>NZ_MQUQ01000009.1 GCF_001953865.1 Amycolatopsis coloradensis | reverse complement strand
ATCACGCCACGGCGAACCCGTCCGCTCATGCCACAGAATCGCGTTGATCACCTGCCGATGGTTACGCCACCGACCACCCCGCTGCCCCGACTCCGCGGGCAGCAACGGCGCGATCACCGACCAGGCCTTATCCGTCAACTCACCACGACCAACCATGATCCATCATCTGCACACGATCATGAAAAAGATCCGCAGGACACGCCCTAAGCCCCGGTAGCCCGGGAACAATCGGGGTATTCGGTCTTGTTGCCGGTTCAAGGCTTCGATTGCAATCGTCGTTCGGCGCGGCGCAGCAGCCGAAGCAGCAGGTCTGCCGTCTGTACGACTTCGGCTGCCTCGGTTGCATCATCGAAGTGCACGGTGCGGTGGCTTGAGGGGTTCTTGAAGGCGCCGATCGAGCCGGCAAACAGGTTCATGATCGCCAGTTGTTCACCCGGGTGCGCTTGAGCGTCTGCCAGCGGCCCACCCTCCGGCTTGAAAGCTTTGCGCATCAGATCGACACCGATGATCGTGCTGTCCAAGCCGGAGACACGGCGCACTTCCACCTCAACAGCTTTCATCGCTGCGAAGCAGGCGGTCTCGTAGTCGCCCAGATTGAAGATCGGGCGCACCTTGGCCTCCAGTTGTGGGTCCAGCGCACCTGCCAGCCGTTCGTCGGCCCACAGTGTGGTCAGCGCGGCCTTATCCTTGACAAGCTCGCGGCCCACCCTAGTCACCCGCTGCCAGGAAGACGTCGTGTTCCTGCCATGCGGACCGATCAGGCCGTGGGATTCCAGCCAGGCCCACGCATCGGACAATCGGTCGAGCAAGTCGTCGCGATCCGGTTCGTGATTGAACTCAAAGGCATGCTCGGCTCCGCGCATCATGTTGTTGGCGTTGACAGTGCCACTCGAGACCAAACTATTGAGTAGTTGCAAGGCCAACTCAGGAGTCGCCAGCTCGCGGATCTGATTAGTTGGCACTGGGCCAGACATGCTCATCGTCATGGCGGCACGTTACGCGGCGCGACGCACTTCTTCCTGAAGCACGCCCGGTAGGTGGTGTTGGGCGGGCTCGGGGGCCGCCAGCAGTCCTGTTCCATCCAGTGCGCGATCGGGTCCTGCACGGCCAGGGGCCGATAGTCGGGGTCGCCGAGGCGGCGGCCGATCTCGGCGGCGAACAGGGTTTGCCCGTCGGTTCCGCCCGCGGCCAGGCGCCGCCAGCGGAGCGACCCGATGACCTCGGCGAGGGTGACGGTCTCGGGGTAGACGACGGCGAAGACTCGGGAGGCGCTGAACGTGTCGGTCTCGGTGCCGGGCGGGACGAGCGCATCGGTGCGGCGGCGCCAGTGGTTCGGCGACCTCGATGCCGCCGTAGGCGAATGTCGCGGGCAGCCGCTCGTTATCTTGAGCTGACGCATTGATCATGCTGTTGACCAGTATCGATGCCATGAGGACATTGTCGATGACGACCGTCAAGTGGATCCGATGATCACTGCAGTGTTTCTTGCTCGGCGTGTCGTGCGCTGGCATATCAGCTCGACGTTCCCAAGGGCAGGGCAAGCGCCTGATCACCAGCTCTGGTTCAGAGATCTGGGAGCAAGTCGCCAGAGTCTGAGTAGCGGCCTTGTTCCAGGCGGAAGACATAGGCCCGAAGGTCGGTCCTGAGGTCACCCGCCAGGTACGCGAGGAACTCGCGTGCACCTTCGGCGGCCTCAAGCTCATAAGAATCCGGTGCGGCGGTCCACTCGCCGAGCAGCGCCGTGACATGCTCCTCGACCTGGCCTCGCTCGTCCCACCAGGCGCGGACGGCGTCCGGTGTCCACCGCGAGTCAGCGTCGCAGGCGTAGCCGTCGAAGGGGTCGTCCTCGGCGGCAGACAGCACGCACTCGACCTCTGTCCGGGTCTTGGGCTGGCGGTAGACGAACTCGTTGTAGTACTCGCCGCCGTAGAGGACGTGGCGTGGTGCGGAGCCGGCCGGTCCAACAGTTGTCGGTCTGGCCTGTGTAGAAGGGGCCAGGCACGTTCAACCAGTGCTTCTCTGCCCATTTCTTGCCGTCGTCAGGCGTGAAGAAGTCTGGCGGAACGTGCGAGATCGGATCCTCAGGCGCAGGTGTGTCGGTCACGCCATCAGGATCCCCGAGCATCTACGGGCGCCGCCACGTTCAGTGATCTCCGCGCGGACACGGCCGTCAGCAGGGTCCGTTGATCGCTGAGGATTTCCTTCTGGGCGTGTCGCGGGTACTGCCACGAACGTCGGCCACCCTGCGCTCGCCGAGGGCCAAGGCGAGCGCTTCACGGAGTTGTTTGTTCTCCGCGTCCAGGTGCCGGCCCCGCTCGGTGGCGGACTGCAGGCGGCGCAACAGCGAAGCGTCGGAGGCTCGTTGCCGGTCGGGAACCGGCCGGGTCGGCGAGGCTGGACTTTACCGGGTGCGGAGCCGTTCGATCTCGACACGCAGATCCGGCTGATTGTAAAGCCAAGATCGTGACACCCGTGCCTGCCTGGCGACGGCGTCAAAGTTGATCGGCAGCCCGGACTTGTCCATGCGGCGCAGGGCGGCGACAGCGCGTTGGATCGCCGCCAGCCGAATCGCCACCGATCCCTATATCGGTGTGGCCGTTGTCGTCGCCGAGCTGGCCGACGATCGCCGCAGACTCACTCCTCGGATGATGGCAGGTGGGGTGCCCTGTCCAGCCGATCCCTTCGGTGTCTGGACCTCGTCTTCGGGAGAGCGGGGGTAGTTTTCGGGACCAGGGGCCGGGGCTTGTTTTCGGGAGCGGTGACAGCCCGACCGGTGACCGTCGTGTGCCTCGTTGACGCCCCGCTTCCCTGCGCGAGCCAGCGTTTGCGTGCCGGGTGGTCGGGTCTGGGGCGCCTCAGAGTCGGGAGGGTGTTCGGAACACAGGCTCCTTAGCGGCTGCCTGTGCCTGGTCATCGGTCTGCACGACCCGCCTCACCTCGGGCGAGGCAGCCGAGTTCGCCACCCGTGTCCCGCGTGGCTCGGTGATCCCGGCCCGCCCGTCGAAGCCCTCGTCCCCTTCGGCAAGCAAGGCGAACGGGTGCACCCTGCGAGCCTGCCCTACGCGGGCTGACCCCGCCTCACGCTACTCGGGCGAATAGCGCGAGGCGGGGCATCACCTGATCACGGCCCCCAGCAGTCCGGGGCGTTGAGTGTGGGATTCTGCGCGGTCCCGGGCGTGTTGAGGTAGTGGTCGTTGATGAAGCCGATCGAGTTGTTCTTCTCGTCCTGCGCGCGATACCAGAGCCTGTTCCCGTGCGGGCCGACCGCGTCGCCGTAGTCGTAGCAGATGAGGTGGATGTAGTCGCCCTGGTAGAAACCGCACCCGGGGATCCGGTCGGTGTCGTTCCAGTGCGGGGAGTTCCGCCAGTAGACGCCGCCGACGGCGTCGACGGCCTGCCAGCGCTGCTCGTGCACCGGCGCCCCGAAGGTGCAGGACGCTTGTTCCGTCATTGCGCCACCCGATACAGCGGGGGTGGCTTCCGCGCTTGCGACACCTGTTCCCAGGAGCGCCGCGAGCATCACGCATGACGCGACCATGATTTTCATCGATTGAAATCCTCTCTCTGCGGGGGTGTTCTGCGGCGGATCCCCGACCTACTCCGTTCGGATGTGATCCGCCGGGTCCTTTGGTACCGGTGTAACACCGCCCGGAGTGTCGGCGACGGTCTATGGCGGCCGGCGACGGTCAAGCAGATGGCCCAGGAGGCAGCGTGCCCCGTCCGGAGCGCCCGATTGATCCAGCGGTGGGCGCGTTGCAGCAGTTCGCACTCGATCTCCGGAAGCTGCGGGAGGACGCGGGTAGCCCCAAGTTTCTGCAGATGGCGCGGCGGTCCGGCAAGTCGAGGACTGCGCTGTCCGAGGCCTCCGGCGGTGATCACCTGCCCACCTGGGAGACGGTGTCGGCCTACGTCAGCGCCTGCGGGGAAGACCCGGACCCCTGGCTGCCCAGGTGGGAGGCGGTGCGCGAGGAGCTCAAAGAACGCCGGGTAGACAAACCTGCCGAGACCACAACACCTGTGCGGGAGCTCGCGGACACCCCACCCCGGCCGAAGAAACGGATTCGCCGTTCCCTCATCGGGCTCGCGGCTGTTTGCGCCGTCGTGGCACTGGTTGTCCTGGTGTTCAGTGACGGGCCTTTCGGCGACGGCACCCCGCCCGCCGCACCCGCCGTGCTGACAGTGCAGAACAAGATCGCGTTGGGCCCGCGCGGGCTCGTGGAGGATTCGACGTCGGCGTACCTCTCGAAGCGGACCATCGCGCGGTGCGGCGCGTACGGCTGCAAGATCGACGGCACCGAGTTCTGGAGCGGGGCGGTGCTCGCCGTGCGCTGCTACGCGCGGGGCACGCTGATGCACAACTTCGACCTGACCCAGTCCGGCGCCCGGCAGAACCCCGACGCGGTCGAATCGGACATCTGGTACCGGACGGCGATGCCGGACGGGCGAACGGGGTGGTTATCCGAGATCTACGTCGAGCCCGCAAATCGGGGCGGAATGGGCTTGCCCGTGTGCGACGGGCTGGCCGCCGAGGGGGTCGAGGTCCGGTGAGCGCCTCTGCGCGAGGCGCAACAGACACTGCCCGCCGCCCGCGAGAACCGCCGCGCGATAGCGGTGTAACAGGGCAAGAGTTCTGAACGACCACCCGGTCGTGAATGGTGCCGTGCGGTGGGCTCTTGCACGTACCGAGTGGCGGAGAGGGCTTCGCCGCGATCTCGGTTCTCGCTTGCGCCGCTTCGGCGACCAGGGAGGCAATCCGTGGACTGTTGCCATTGCGGACGTAGCGCAACAGCTCGATGTCTCCGTGGCAGCGCGTTCGTCTGCCCACGTCACCGCTGTCATTACCCCAGGCCTGTCATCTACTGGCTTGAGGCAACGAAGGCCGGCGCGCTCGCGCTCGAACGGCGCTCCGCCGCGCCGCTCCAGGTTCAGAGACGCGCAGACGTGGAGTACCTCGCGTTCGAGGTTGTGTTCCCGCGCGGGCGGTGAGCAGCGGCTTCCGTTGATCGCGGCCTGGTCGGTGCCGTTCGAGGTGTGCCGTCCGGTACGGGATTCCCGTCGTATGAGGGACAGCGGCATCTGTCGGGCCGGTGGCGGACAGCGACGACGGGCACGCTGGTCGGCTACGCGTCCTGGAATGAGCGCGACACACTGGCACTGCTGGACTTCGATCCGGACGTCGTGGGGCTATTGACCAAACCTCGCCGTCATCCACAGTGGTGAGGTGAGCGACTCGCAACTGCCCCCGGTCCTGGAGGGGCTCAGCCCTCTCGAAGAAGCGATCATCGACGGCGCCCGCCGAGGTGTCTGGACGAAACCCGAGACCAAGCTGACGACCGACCAGCTCACCAGCACTAAGGATCCAGAACTCCGGGTGCGGGCGGAACTGATTCGCGAACTGCTTATGGGACGCCGCGGTGAACTGGATCCGCGCGGGGTGTTCGTTGCGGGTGTGCGGGTGGTTGGTCTCCTGGACCTCGACTATGTCACCGCGGTCACCAACCTGGTGCTGGCAGACTGCGCACTGCCGGATGGCATCACGTGTCAACACGCGCATTTCAAGCACTTACGCCTGTCCGGCAGCGTGCTTTCTGTCCTGTCCGCCGCTGGCCTCCACATCGACAGTGACCTGTCTCTGTACGGCGCGCGCATCACCGGCGCCAGCGAATTCGGAGCTCTGCGGCTAGTCGACGCGCACATCGGCGGCGGCGTCAACCTTGATCGCTCCACTATCGTCAACACGACCGGCCCGGCCGTCTACGCCGATGGCGTACACACCGACCGCCACTTCTTCGTGCGCGATGCGCACATTACCGGCGCTAGTGAATCCGGAGCTCTGCGGCTAACCGGAGCGCGCATCGGCGGGCAACTCAATCTCGATCGCTCCACCATCGTTAACACCTCCGGCCCTGCTCTGCACGCCGATAGCATCCACATCGACGCAGGCTTGGTTCTGCGCGATGCGCACGTCACTGGCGTTGGCGAACTTGCAGTTCTGCGATTACCCGCCGCCCAAATAAGGGGTGACGTTGATCTGAACCGAACACAGATGGCCAGGGAGGAGGGCCCGATGGTGTCACTGACGCAGACCCAGGTGCACGGGACGCTATTCTTTCCCGCCTCACTGGTGTGCCCGCACTCCAGCCAGGACCATGGCGACCGAGATTGCCCTGAGGGCGTACGCCAGTTGGTCGTACGAGGGCTGATATTCAACCAACTCCGGGAAGTCACCTGGCGGGAGTGGCTGCATTTGCTGGTCCACCACACCCGTGAGTACCTGCCTCAGCCGTACCAGCAACTCGCCGCCGTGGAACGTGCGGCCGGGCACGACAACAACGCCCGCACGATCCTCATCACCCAGCAAAACGACCTGCGTCGCCGCGCTCCCGCTGCCCTCGGCGGTCCCGTCGCGCGCGGCCGGCACCGGCTGTGGGGCTGGCTGGGCCGCTACGGCTACCGTGCCCATCGCCTGGTCACCGCCCTGTTCATCGTCCTTGTGCTCGCCGGGGCCACCGGCTACACCGCAGGACAGATCACCACCCGGCCTGAGCACCGCGCCGCCGAGCGGGTCCAACCAGCTGCCACACCCGCCGCGGCGCCCGGTGTCGCGTGCTCCACTGCCGAACTTATCGGCCTCGGCATCGACCGTGGCCTGCCTGTCGGCGCCACTGGCTTGCGCGCCCGCTGTGACCTCGACACCGGCACCCGGTGGGGCCAGGCTTTTACCTACTTGCTCTGGGCACTTCAAGCCCTCCTCTGGGCCCTGGCCACGCTCACCATCGCCGCCTACACCGGCCTCATCCGCAAAACCACCTGAACACGCATCGCCTCCATCCGATGCCTCTGGCCCGCTGCTGCTCGTTTTGACCTCGATTCGCGAACCTGCGGCACGGCAAGATGAGCGCATGCGCGCTGGAGACCCTGTCGTATTCATCTACGACGAACCCGAACTCGGCTTGGCAGGCGGCACCCACGGCACCCTGACAGCCATCCGGACATCAGACGATGTCGACTTCGAAACCGACGACGGCCGGGAGTTCACAACCGATCTGGACATGCTCAACCCGCTGTCGGCACCACCGTGGCCGCCAGCCGGATCCGAGCGGGAGCGACCATGACGAAGCGCAACGAATCGGGAAAGGCAGCTTCGGTGTCAGGCCACGACGCTGCTGTGGCCGTGATCACTACGTTGTCGAGTGTCGCGCTTGTAGCGAACCCCGTCGCGGCAACGCTGGTGGGTGGCAGCGGACCAGTGCTCAAGTACGTGACACAGCTGTGGACCCAAGCAGGAGAGCGACGCGGAGACCGCGCGGTGTGAGCTCTCGAACAAGCCGCCGACATGATGGACGTCGACCTCGCCATTTTGGTGGAGCGGGCGGCTGGCTATGACCCCCGGTTCGAACTTTTCGGCCAGGTCTGGGAAGCAACGGCGCGGACCTCGATGGAGGACAAGATCCAGGCCCTCGGTCAGATCCTCGCCGATGGCCTGCGCAGCGACAGCCACCTCGAGGAGGCGTTGATGCTGGCCTCGATGGTGAACGACCTGGAGGCACCGCACGTTGTGGTGCTGAAACTGATCGCTGAGCAACCGGTCCCTCCGGAATCGATGTGGTCCAACCCTGGTGGGCCCCGCGGGTGGGAACGGACCCATCTCGCACTGGCGCTGCCCGACTACAACGGTCTTCTTGGCGGGGTGCTGGCGGCGCTCGTTCGCCATGGCGCATTGCGAACGTTGGGCGATGCGACCTGGGACGGAGTGGTGAACAACCACACGCACGGCATCACGACACTAGGAACCCGCTGCCTGCAGCTGTTCGACCACGAAACAGTAGACAGTCCACATGCTCCCCGACGGACCCGCCTAATCCGAACACTAGGTCCGGGCAATATGCGCGACCGCCGTCCGGGCCTACCTGCAGTATTTTCGAGCCGCTGGTCTTGGCCGCCCGCGCGCACTCGACGATCGACACGCCTAGCCCGGGTCAGGTCGAACACCAGTCGGTCGAGGTCCGCGCTGAACGGGTGAGAACGTGCCCTGGTTGGTGATCCCGGGCAAGGGGTGCCGCCAGGTACGGTCTGTCGGTGTCAGAATCTGACGAATGGTTGATTTCGGTTCGGAGCTACAGCGACGGCGAAAAGCCGCACGCCTTTCCCCGACGGAGATGGCCAAAAGGAGCCAATTCAGCGAGGAATACCTCGCCAAGGTCGAGAACGGTAACGCGACCCCGAACACCGCGTTGGGTCGTGTCGCTGATGACCTGTTGAACGCCGGTGGCGCCCTCGCCGCACTTGTTGGGACCGGCGTCCGGGACGAGTCGGCTGGTGGGTTGCCGGAGTCGAGCACGTTGCCGTTGCGCGGTGTTCCTTTCCGTGAGCCGCTTACAGGCCACACCGGCATGGTCTTGTGGGGTGATGTCGGTGGTCGGCCGGTGCTGGTTACCGGCAGCGATGACGGTGTGGTGAGGTTGTGGGAGGTGGTGGTGGATCGTGCGGTGGCCCGTTTGCCGTCGTATCGATCGGACACCGCTGAAGACAGCGACGCGCTGTCTCGTGCGGAGGATGCGGTGGCGGTTGCTGAGTTAATCGTGGCTCGGACGGCGCGCCCGCCGCTGGCGATCGGGTTGTTCGGTGACTGGGGTGAGGGCAAGAGCCACTTCTTGGAACTGCTGCGACGCGAAGTGCGCGTGACCGCAACAAGCCCTCGCCATTCACCGCGAGATCACGCTCCCGAGGCAGCTGACACCGCAGCCCTGCTTCGCATGCTCGAACCCAATAGCCAGTCCTGACGACGTCAGCTTGGTGCACCGCCGATATACCTGCGCTTTGGGGCAACGAACTCAGGTTCTCGACGTCCCAGGTTGTCAAGCCCTCTCGGGTCATCATGCTCGGAGTAAGCCGATCTCAGATCGTCTGCCTCTTCTCCGGCAGCCATTCCGGCGGCCGGATCGAGACGACAGGTGGTACCGGTTCAGCGTCGTTGATTCGGTCGTCGCGATCGCCGCGGCGCATCCTTGCGGAGGTTGGTTGTCCTCCTGGGCCATGCATTCCCGAGGACCATCGTCGACCTGTAGCTGAGGGTGCAATTCGGAAGGTTGGTTTGCAACCTTCTACGCGAGTCTGAGTTGGATAACTCCGACTCGGAGTCATTGTCTAAGGTGTCTAACGTTGTTGCGTGTCAACGGGTTCAGGCAACTTCGGCAACCCACCCCGACTTAGCGGCTCGCGCATGCTCCGGTTACTCTCGTGCGCGGTGCAGCTCATTGTGTAATCCAGTCGCCCCCGATTGCTCGGGCCCGGCGATCGGGAAGCAACAGCTTCTCAGAAGGGATGAACACATATGGGTGAACACCGAAAGGATGATGACAACTGCGGCAAACCGCCGCGGAAGCATGGTCCCGGCTGGCCGATAAAGCCCAACCGGGACCACGTCCTGATATGGGTGATCCAGCTCCTTAGGGTGCTGGCTGCCGCGATCCATGAAGTTTGGAGCCTCTGGGATCGCTAAGCAGGGGCGGCGTCCTGACGGACGTCGCCCTTCACTCGTTCGGCTGGTCGTTCGTCGCCGGATTGCGGTGCGGCAATACCAACCGCCTCGGAGCGTACCTCATCGCTCAGTAACGCTTACACAGTAACGTTACTGTAGCGACGTCACTCGGGCTAGGATCTAGCTGGAGCTGGATGCGTTGCCGCTACCGATTGCCTTGACGTGGTGGCTTACTCGGGTGGCGACGCGACGTTTGGCTGCGGCGGTCGTTTGCTTGCGTGGAGGCACACAGATCACCATGATCAACCGCCGCTGGGTTTCCGGCGCTGAGACGCGCTTACACGGTCACCGTGAAAGCTGCGCGCGTCATCGCCGCCCGGGTGCGACCTTGGTGTCGGCCGGATTCGTCGCCATGAGCTTTGCCGCCGCCGATTCGCCAACCAACCGCGGCTGCCAATCTGGAACGATGACAGATCTTGTGCTACCCGTACTATGGCTTGACTGCACGCAGGGCAAATGTGCCCGACACGATCGCCGCACTTGCGGCTATTCCGCTCAGCTTGGGCAAGCTAGTGATCATTCGTTGAAACGTTAGACCGGCACTACGGCGGACACCCCTTTCGAAGATCAAATGTGCCAGGTATACCCTGCGCTGACTGAGTGACAGGGCCCCTGTCGCGAGAAACGCAGCGAGACACACTTTCGGCCACCAGGGGGAAGCGGTGAGTGAGCAGAACGAGAACTCGGCAGAGTATGCGGAGAGAGTTCGACAGAATCTGAAAGAGGCGGTTGCCAACGGAGATCCTGACGCGATGCTGAAGAAGCTTGATCACTTGCGTGCGGAGGGTGATCCGGCTGCGGCGGAGGAACTTACGCGCAAGATTGTCGAAGTCGCAATTGAGGCCCTTCAGTCACCAGCGTCGCCGTCGGAGGAGAAGCTGTCCTCCCCTCGGCGTAAGCTACTTCTTGTTATCTTCTTTGTGGTCGTCGTTCTGGTGGTCACCGTGGTCTTGACTATAGTGATCACTCGCACGACAACGGCGCGCCCGACGGCGACCCCTCGGCCTAGTCCAAGTATCACCCTTCCGGCTGGCACGACAATCCCTCCTACGGCAGGGACTTCCAGTACGGTGGGTGTGCCTGGAGATGGAACTGCGACTTCCGCATCTATCGGCACCTCTTACAAGATCAAGTCCCAGCAGCGCATCACGGTCGGCGCACCGACCACATCCGACTGCGGTGTCACCGGAATTGATCTTGATGCTCCGGCTGTGCATGTTGATGAGGTCGGCGACGGGGACGACTTGAAGTACGATGACATGTACTGCGACCTGTACTTCAGGAAGGCGAGCGCCCCATTCGTGGGCACCGCCTCAACGCGACAGCCTCAAACCGGCGAAGAGTGCTCGAAAATTGCTCAAACCAACGCGGCGCCCGGAACTATCAAGGTGGGCGACTTAAAGATCGGGCAATCCGCATTCTGTGTGGTCACCGACTCGGGAAATATTGCCTGGATTAGTCTTGTCGACGTCGTCAGTCACGGCGGCAGGGAAAATCCGGATCTGAAGTTCGATCTCACGCTATGGGGCCGGAGTTGAGTTAGAAGTTTACAAAGTGCCGAACAGGATACTCCTCGGCCGAGCGACGGTTGTCTGATGTGAGTCTTGACTGTTAGGTGATCACCATAATGGCTTAGTACTACGAGCGACACGCGTTGGCGTCGTGGATCGGCGCGGCCGAGTTGGCGCCGGTCCACGACGCCAACGCGGTACAGAGTGCCGCCGTACCGCCGTGACGGTGTCGATGGCCAGTCGCCGGGTTCGCGAAAGCGACATGCTTTGATCTGCTGATGCCCCTCCTCGCGCAGGAGTACTTGAATGGACGGAGCGCTGCGGCCGAGTAGGCAGTTGACCTCGTCGAACTAGGAAACGTGCCTCCGCAAGAGTGCGTCGTCCAGACATCGTGATGCTCATGTCCGCGGTAAGTGTCGCGCGGGTGACAACTGCACCGTCTATCGCGACTCTGGGATCGAGTACAAACTGGCGGGGCGCTTGGTCATGGCTGATGACGGCTATTAATGCAACTCCGAGGTGATCGTGCCCTACCGCAAACCCCTTGACAGCAGCGATCTGTCGGACTGGAAAGGAGACCTCAACGTCGGCCACCGCAAGATCCGCGCCCGCATCGAACACGCGCTGGCTCGGATGAAGTGCTGGAAGATCCTGCGCGACTTCCACCGCGCCGCCCGCCCCTGAACGACACGGCTCCGGAATCGTCCACCTTCACAACATCCTGCTCACGGACTGATCCGCAACACCAGCACCACCCACCACAAGACGTCCCTTAAGGCAGTTCCGCGCGTGTGGTTTCGAAACCTGCGAACAGGTCGCCGAGCTCGTCCACGCGGCCCAGTACGTCGTCGGCGGTGAACCTGAGTTGTTCCGCGCGGCGGCAGGCGCCTACTTCGGCCCAGGTGACCGGGGTGGCGACGGTCGGCTGGTCGCGGCCGCGCAGGGAGTACGGCGTGATGGTGGTCTTGGCGGGGTTGTTCTGCGACCAGTCGATGAATACCCGCCCCGTTCGCTGCGCCTTGGCCATCACCGCGGTCACCCGGTCCGGTGTCTCGCGCGCCAGGCGCTGAGCCAGCCGCTTCGCGTAGGCCGATGGTGCGGCCGGGTCCTCTGTGTCGATGGCGCAGTACAGCTGGAGGCCTTTCGACCCGGACGTGGTGGCGTACGCGGTGAGCCCGTCGTCGGCGAGTTCGTGCTGGAGTCGTTCGGCGACCCGGCAGCAGTCCACGATGGACGTCTCGGGTCCGGGGTCGAGGTCGAACACCAGCCGGTCCGGCGGGCGGCGCACCGGCGGCGGGCCAACATCCACTGTGTACTGGGGGACGTGGATCTCCAGGGCAGCCATGTTCGCCGCCCACACCAGCGCGGCCAGCTCCTTGAACAGCGGGTACTCGATCGGCTCGCCACGTGCGCCGTGACGGCTCCGGGCGCCGGTGCTTGGCAGCGTCACGGTGGGAAGCCAGTTGGGGGCGCCGCGGGGGACGTTCTTCTCGAAGAACTGCTCGCTGCCGACGCCGTCGGGGAATCGGATGACCGTGATCGGGCGCCCGGCGAGATGCGGCAGCAGCACGGGGGCGATGTGCGAGATGTAGTGGGTGACCTCGCCTTTGGTGAAGCCGTCCGGGTACAGGGGTTTGTCCAGGTTCGACAGCGTGAGTTGCCGTGCTCCCGCCTGCACGGTGATCTTGGTGCTGGGGGTCTTCTGCGGGTGGACCTCGGTTGGCTCGGTCGCCACGGCAGGCTGGGCGGATCGTGGCTCGGTCGCGGGCCGGTGGTGTGGCTGGGGGAGAAGCACGTCGCGGGCCTGTTTGTCGTCCCGCAGGCCTCGCCACGCCGTGTGGCGGAGGCGGCCGCCGCTGCGGGTGAACTGCCGGTAGACGACCTCGCCGACGAGCACCGGCTCCACCCAGCGAGCACGGGCGACGTCGGCGCGCGGTGGATCCTCGGCGAACGGGTGCCGTGGCCGCGCGAGAGGCTCGAGGAGAGTGCGGAGGCGGGCGCGTTCGGCGGTGCTCATGCCGGTGCCCACGTCTCCGATGTACACAAGGTCGCCGGCTCCGGGGTCGTGAGCGCCGAGCAGCAGGCCGCCAACGGTACCGGTGAAGCGGCCCTGGCCTGCGCGCCAGCCGCACAGGATGACCTCGCTCGTGTGGGTCCTGGGGTGCTTGAGCCAGGCGTCGGTCCGCTTGCCCGGGGTGTAGGGCGCGCGGCGGTTCTTCGCGACCAGGCCCTCGTGACCCGCGGCAGCGACATGGGCCAGCAGATCCTCGACGGTCCGGCGATCGGCGTCCAGCTCGGTGAAAGTGAACGACCGTACGATGGCGACCCGGTACGGGTCCGGCATCGGCAGCGCCACCAGCTGCTGACGACGGTCGTCGCAGGGCGTTCGCAGAAGGGACTCGTCGCCGAGCTGCAGTAAGTCGAACGCCAGGAACCGGATCGGCAGGTCCTCGAAGGGCTCGTCGCGACGTGGTGAGCTGCGGTGGGTCTGATAGCGGTCGCGGCGCTCCTGCAGCAGCCCGAAGTCGGGTTGTCCGGCGTCGTTGTAGACGACGATCTCCCCGTCCAGCACGACGGCTTGGCCGTCCAGCGCGGGACCGAGGACGCCGGCGAGCTCGGCGAACTCGTCGGTGAAGTCGATGCCGTTGCGGCTGGTCAGCCGGGTCGTGCCGTCGGGGGCGATCTGCATTGACGTGCGGTAGCCGTCGAGTTTGTAGTCGTAGGACCACGCCTCGCCTTCGGGCAACCTGCCGCTGTCGGGCTTGGCCAGCATCGGCTCGATCCAGCCGGGCACGAGGGAGTCGTCACGGCGTGGCTTCCGCGTCATCTCGCACCTCCCGTCGGCTCCACGACGAGGCCCATTCGCCGCATGCCCTATCGTCCCTCGAAGGGTCGCGGAGTGCATGTCGATTGTCCACATGTGACATCGGCTGAACAGCAGTGATGAGCCTTTCTGCAGGTGCGTGACGGCTGGGCGACCACGCCCTATCCCGACCGGGTCATCGGCGTCGGACCACTTCTGATCGCCGGGATCGGCGACGGTGGCTTTCGGTGCGAGCTTCGCGACGTAGATCGCGTCGGCGCCAACGCCGTCGACGAACAACCCGAAGGCGCGGAAGTAGCGCGTGCTCGGCCGGGCCGGGCGATCGAAGCGCACCTCACCAGTGGTCGCGTCCGGCGTGACAGCCGCGAGGTTCACTCCCTCGTACAGCTCCAGCGTCTTGCGTTTGGTCTCCTGCGCGGTGAACTTCAAGCCGTCGGTCTGCTTGGTGATGTCGGTCCGGGTCGGTTCGACCGCGCCCCAGGAGTCGACTTCAGAGGTGTCGACCGAGCGGCTCCAGGTCGCTCCGTCGCCCTTATCGACCCAGCCGACGTCTTCGTATCCGGGTGGCAGGGCGAGCAGTTTCCCGTCGGCGCCGGAGGTGAGCGCCGTGGGCAGGTCTGCGGAATGGTCAGCGATGAAGATGGACCCTTCGAGCGCCTTGCGGATCAGGTCGCTCTGCTTCTTCTTCAGGGCGTCGTAGGTGGTTGTGGCGGGAACAGTCACGTCGTCTCATCCTGGTCTGTTACAGATCGAGCTACTTGGCCGACTTATGCGGCATGACTGTTTATCGACGCGGGATCCCAGTAGGCAGCGAAGACAAGAAGGCGGTCCGATTAGGTTTAGGCCGTATCCTTGTCACTATCGATGACCTGGAAGCCCTTCTTGATCACATTCGCGAAGATGAAGACACGCCGTTTGTCGAATTTATTGGTGGTGAATTCAGTTCACCAGAGGATCTCCGACGATTAAAGCCCGACGAGCGCCGGAAACTTCACATAAAAACATCAAGACTTGAAGTCACCTTAAGTGGGGATATGGCGTCCGTTTTTGGCCAAAGGGAAGCCTGCAACTCTCTGGTTTCGGGGTGGGCTGCACGTCGCACCACGCGAGAATTTCCCCCCTGGAAGGAATCAAAGGCAAGGCGCGATAAAACATACTACAAGATCATGGCATTCATTGGACAAGTCATGTCTTTTATGATCCTGACCGGGATTTTGGCCATCACGGGCGTACTGGATGGCACTGGCGTCACATTGGCAGAGTGTTTTCTAGTTAGTCCGCTTGTGGCCATTATCGCCTTTCCGCTCATGATTTCGAATTGGTGGAAGTCAAAAGTTCTACAATTGGCGCCGTATATGTATTGCGTTATTGTGCCAACAACCCTGGAAGAATATTACCGAGACAGACAAGAGCATCGCCGACATCGGAACATTATAGTAGTTTCGACCGTCGGTTCGGTGATTGCCGCCGCAGGAGTTGTAGTGGCAATTATCGCACTTAAATAGGGACTGTGCGTCGCCGTGAAAAGTGAAAGTAGCCCACGACTCGCCGGACGTCTTCAGTCGTTGCGTACGGCACTTGCGTGGGCGGGTTGTCGGTGCGCGCGGTGTCGATGAGCACGCCGGCCACCCGTGTCCGGACACTGCCGAGGATCAGTTGTCGGCACTGCTCGGCGAGCTGCCAGGCGTCGGCGCGGTCGGTGCCGTAGCAGGCGATCTCCATGCGCGGGTAGTCGGTGATCTGATTGTCGGACCCGCCGACGCGCTGCACCCGGATCAGCGGCGGGGTCAGCGTGGCCGGGGTGGCGGTCACGGTGGGCGCGACCGGGTCGAGTAGCGCCATCACCACGGTCTCGGCGTCGGGGAACGGCGGCATCACCATGCCCACGTCAGCCCGCCTCCACGATGTCGATCGTGCGGGCGAGCACGTGGTGCGGGTGGTTCTGGTGATCGTTACCCCACTCCACTGCCGCAGAGTGCGGCGCCGTCGCCACGATCAGCCCGACCGGCCGATCTAGCCGTCGCCCGCCGAGTCCTCCGTCCTCGGCCTGGATTCCGGCCGCGTACTCCCCGGTCCGTCGCGGTGCGATGGTCTCGGCGAACTGCGCGCCGCCTCGGGCGCGATCCATGATCAGGCCGTGCACCTCAGTTCCGCGCAGCAGCTGCGCGAGGCCGCGGTGGTCAGGTACGAACTCAATGTCGGCCATCAGCCGGTCATCCTCTCCAACGCGATCACGCACACCCCGGAGTCCGCAGCGAAAGGGCTCGGAAAGCGCTCGGGGGTGCCGACGACCTGCCAACGGGTGCCGTCGGGCAGTGTCACGCGGTCTGCCGGCCCAACGTCGGCGCGCAGTCCTGTGTAGACGGTCATTCTGGCGGTCACTTGATCGGCTCGGTCGGTCGTTTCGCTCGAACCGCCGGGAGCGAGCACGCAGTCATCGAGGGGATGCTCGGTGGCGGGTAGTGGGTCGCCGTACCGGTTGGTGTCCGCAGGGCGGGAGATCGTGAGCCGCTGTCCGATCAGCCCTTCGGGGGTCACAGGCGGATCCGCGGTACGGGCACGACGGTGCCGATGCTGAACGCCTTCCCGCGTCCGGCAGCCTTGCGCAGCCGCATCCGCTGGTCGTGACTGAGCCCGTCGCCGGATGCTCGGCTGGCCGCGTAGGTCGCGGAGTACGGGCCGATGGTGGTCGACGTCGCGCCGCCGGGTGTTGGCACGGCCGCGTTGCCCCGCTCCAGCGCCACGGCCATGACTCCAGCCGGCGGGGCGTCTGAACCGGCCCGATCCCGAACGGGATCTCCGCCAGGCCCCATGGATCTCAGGCCGTACGGCGGATCGCGAGTACGGGCTGGCAGCCTGGAACGATGACAGACCCGGTGCTGCCCGATCTGTGGCTTGACTGGTGCGCGGTCACCGGAAATCCGGTCGACCGCCGGGACGAGGCGACGCTCGACCGCTTCTCCGAGCAGGTGGCACCGTCACGGAAGCTGCTCAACACGTTGCGTCCCGCGACCCCGGCCCCGGCCCCGGCATGGCCGTCCGTTCTTCTGGGCGACGTGACCGTGCTCAGTCGGCTTGTGCACGGCGGCACAAGCCGCATCAACGACCCGGACGTCGACTGGATCACGAGGTTGAGGCTGCGCCGGCTGGTGTTCGCCGCGGTGCTGCTGGCACCGCCAGACCAGGGAGGTCTGGGCCTCAGCCGAACCCTGGTACGAGGCCTCACACCAGAACGTCTGCAGAGTCTGCGCCCGGTCATCGGCCGGACCACCGACGAGGCGGATTGCCCGGCGTGCGCCGTGTGGTCGTGGCTCGAGGTGATCGGCACGAACAACGACTGGTCGCAGGATGCCGTCCGGGCCTTGGGCCACCAACGCGACACAGTCGCCGACGAGGAGCAGCACCGCCACGAGCGTGACGATCCGAGCCCCGGCTGGCTGGACTGGCCCGACTACCCGAACCTTCTGCCGGCGATCGACCAGTGGGGCTACCTCGACCGATATGGCTCGATGCATCCGTCGTCGCTGTCAGGTCTGGTGCACGCGATGGCGACCCTGATCGACAGTCCTGATGTTCAGCGGCGTCGTATCGAGCCTGAGCCGGTGGGCGGAAAACGCCATATCACCGCCGAGGAAGAAGCTGCGATCCTCACCCGCGCGGATGAGGTCAACGCCCGGGTCATCCGGATCCTCGAGGAGTACGGATAAAGTCACCGCCATGGGATTCGACTGGGAGAACGTCCTCGCCACAAGCGGAGCCGGGCTCGACGGCGCCCACGACGCCGCGGTGTCGGCCGTCATGTACCCAGAGTCGCCAGAGAGCGAGCCCGCTCGGCCGTTCCCGGTGGGAAGTGAGCACGACGACGCCGACGGACTAACCGTCTGAGACAGGTGTTGCGTTCTCCTGATCGGATGAGAGACTGACCTGATATCAGCTGCCAGGACAGCTCGTCTGCAACGCCGGCACTGAACACAGTGGCCGCGCACGTCGACCTGAACGATCGCGAAGTTCCGAGGGCACGAGCACGTCGACCTGCTCGGGACTGAGATCGCGACAATGATCGCCTGGCCTGAAAGACACGCTGCGCATGCCGAGTCTGTCGTGGGCCGAGGACGCTCACCCCTGCGGAGGGGATGCGGAACCCCTGCGGGCCTCGTCCCTGGCCGGACGGCCGCTACCAGGTCGTCGTCACGGACAAGATGGACGAATCCGCGACGACGACCTTCGCCGACGTCGAGGTCGAACTGTCCGGCAGGACGACGCCGCCGCCCAAGCCGAAGAGGCTCGACCGGCGTCGACCGTAGGGGGAGGCGGTCAAGCCTCGACACGAACCCAGGTGGGTTGGTCCCGCAGAGTCGAAGCCTTGATCAGCGCCTTGCGCGGCGACGCGTCAGGGGTCTTGCGGTACCAGACCTCGTTCTGGTCCTCGTCCTCGTGCTCTCCGACGACGAACCACCGCTCACCCCGGTCAGAGCCGGGTTCCTCCATCGCCACGATGTAGGCGTAGATCTTCGCTCCGGCAAGGTCAGGCTGAGCGGTCTCGGTGTCGGTCATCGTGATCATCTCCGGGTTGTGCGGGTGCAGCAGCCGCATCGTGTCACGAGGAACCGACAGTTTCGGTCAGCAGGGGTGCCACCGAGTTCGAGAAAGGTGGGGCGCCACGTGCGGCACCACCGGCGCGGTCTGGCGGACCTCAGGAGGTAGTGATTGCGACGCCCCACCCCAGGTCAGGGTGTAGGTCTACCCTTGACGACCCTTAATCACAAAATTCGTCGCCGATATACGCCACACAGGCGTCCAGCACCTCGTCATTGGGTCCTTTAAATATGAACTGAACCTTTGCTGCGCCGCCAGGAACATCGGCAGGTACGGTGAGGCTTTTTTCAGACGTCCCGCATTGGAGGCTGGTGCTTCGGGCGTCCAATTGCCGGGAGTCGGCGGTCATCGTCGCAGCCCAAACCCGTCGACAGCTGCCTGGCAGGGCGCGGAGCAGGCCATCGACTTGAACAGACCTGTTGAACCAGTGGACGTTGCCGATGAACGAGGTTGCGTAGTACGAAAGCTTGACTTGCGTAGGGTCTTCAGCCGCCGCGCTCGGTGCTCCTACCAATGCCGCGCTGCTGGCGATGGCGAGTGCGGCGACAGCTGCGGTCGCTCGCTTCGCTGTTTGTCCGGCGCCTACGGTTACCGCCGCTGTGCCTGTGTCTCGTCGTGTGAAGGTCTTCACCGTGTCGCCCTTTCCTCGCGCCTGCCTGGATCCGGCGGCTCGTCGAGAGGTACGCCACTCCGGGTTCTGCCGTTGTCACGTCGCCAGTTGTTCACTCGTTTGGCGGCGTAGAAGGTAGCGGTCACCGGGACGGGGTTCCGTGTCTTCTCGGCTGGGCACTCAACGACGGACAAGGTCGCCGAACGGTCGACTCAGGGTCGAAGCCGATGCTGGAGTACTTCGACCTGCGAGAATGCTCCCGCGAGTTGATCTCCGGTCGAGCGACGCTCTGGGGAGGGGCCGTGGGTTTGGTTGAGGAGATCGCAGCGGGGGTGCGGACTGCGGTCGTCAAGGCGAAGGCGGCTATCGCCGCTCTCAAGCTGGCTGATCAGGAGCTTGAAGAAGCTGGTGTGAAGTGGTCGGAGGTCGCGGCCGGTGTGTCTGATCCTGACTTCATCAGACTGCCGAACTTGCCCGGCGAGGTGAAGTCCTCGTCGGAGGTGGTCTCCGGCCTGATTGGCCAGTCGTCTGACCTGCTCGACGGGTATCTTCTCAGCTTGGGAGTGCCGGCGGAGTCCACTTCGGCTGGCGCTTCTGGACAGACCAGCCCTCCTGGTCCGGCCTCTTCGTCCGGTGATCGAGACGTGGACGAACAGGACGACGATGCCCTGGTCGAGCGGTTGCGGCGGGAGTTGCCGCCGGGGCCGACGCCCGGCGTTCGTGGGGTAAAGACCCAGGGACAATGGTTCTCGCCTGGTAAGGAGGCCGAGCCCATCACTAGCGGGCTGGATGACCGCACGGACCGGGTGGACGAGATTCTGAAGGAGTCGGGCTGCACGATGCGACCGGTGACGGCGGCCGCGGATGTCGAGCTGAAGCTCGCCGCCGAGATGCGCGATAGCGGTATCACGGAGGCGTCTGTGGTCATCAACAATGTCCCGTGCACGGGTAAGACGAGCTGTGACGGCCTGCTCGGGATCGTGCTGCCGGAGGGCAGCAAACTAACGGTCCACGGGACCAACGGGTTCAAGAAGATCTACGAGGGAGGCAAGACGTGGCAGTGGTGAAAGCCTGGTATGACCCAGGTCAGCGGGAGCCGTTCGATCTGGCTGACGCGGCCCAGGTGGATGCCCTGTTGGACCGGATGCTGGTCGAGGCGACGGCGGCGCCGGTGGGCGTGATCGCCGAGCTTGCCTGGGAAGGCGAGGAGCACAGGTCGATCCTCCAATTCGGTGTGCGTACCGAGCAGGTTGGGTTCGTCGGCTACATGGGCCGGGGCGAGACGAGCGTCATCAGCACGTCGGGCGCGACGTCGCCGGAGCCTGTGGCCTACGACTACCAGTCGCACGAACGCGTCGTGCAGAGCAACGCAGAGATCTCGTGGCCTGTCGTGCGCAAGGCTGTCCACGACTACGTCGCCTCGGGTGGTGCCCGGCCTGCTGGAGTGGGTTGGCGGGACGTCGAGTGAGCGGTTGGCAGATCGCGATCACCGCCGCTATCGGCGTACTGGCCCCCACAGCTGCGTTCTTCGGTGCCCGCCTGGGCTCACGGGCGAACGACCGGGCGACTGAGCAGCGGGAGCTAGCCGCACGTCGTGAGGAGTGGTGGCGGCGGTTCACCTGGGCTGCCGAGCTCGCCATGGACGAGTCGGCAGCGAAGCGTGCACTCGGCTTGAGTCTGATGATGAAACTTGCGAGGTCTGACCTTGCCCAGCAGGATGAGAACGACCTGCTTGACGTGTTCCACCAACGGGCCCTCAGTGACATACTGGAGCAAGCAGACCAGATAGGGCAGGGCAAATGACTCGATCGCGTCGCGTAACCGAGGAAGAGATCGCTGCAGCCCGGCTACGCATGATTCTTGACGAAAAGCAAGGGCGACAAACGCCGGAAATCGTCAAAGAAATTGCCAGTTCGGTACCTGGTCACGAGATCCTAAAATTCGAACCCGAAACACCGGATAAGTCAAACGCGCCAAAGGGAACCTCTGGTGGCGAACCCGATCAACGGGCGGAACTTCTGGAGTTCTTGCAGGAGCTTGCCGAAGGTCAGCCGACGATCGTGGAGGCCCTGCAGGAAGGATTCGATGCTCCGTCTCCGGTCATCGTTTTTGACCTGGCGAAACCAGGTAAGCATTTCCTCTTCGAGACAAAAGAGCTGTCGAGGTTGAGGCGCCGCGTGCGACAGGATGGCTTAATTTGGTTGCCTCATGAGATTCAGGCCGATGTTGTCGGTCCCAGCGGAGAGTCTGTGCACATCAAGACTCGTCGCGAGCAAATTGCAGAAGCTTTCGCAAAGTACTGGCTGGAGCACGAAGAGGCTGGCAAGAAGCCTGGCGAGAGATAAGGGAAGTATGGTCAAAGACCTGCACCGCTATTCCAGCCCCCAGGGCTTGTAAGCCCAGTGTGCCGGTCGTGACACGGTTTGCACAGTGGCCTGAGTCGGTGCCAGGCGTCGGGGTCGGGTATTCCGCGGGCGATGAGGGAGCGCCGGGTTTCGGGGTAGTGGTCGGCCACTGTGGCCGGTTGCGGGCATTGCGTGCAGAGTCGGTGTTCGCGGAGGTAGGCGGCGCGGTTCTTCTGTCAGTTTCGGCCGTAGCCGCGTTCGGCGGCGCTGCCTCGGGTCCCTGTTGGTGTAGCAACGCTGTTCTCGTCGGTAGGTCGGGCGGTGATGGAGCGGTTGACCTGGTGGCCGTCGTGAGTTGATGGTCATCGGCGACGGGGTGCGTTCGTGGGGTGACGTCGCGGACGTGGCGGGGCCGGTATCGCCGCCATGGTTGGACACGGTGGCTCGTAATGACAAGCCTGAAACGAATTGCCCCTGGCGAAGGACTGGTAGGTGTGGTGCGAATGTGGCCGAGGCGCCGAATGCGGCCAGTGCGGTCTTCCGGGCTCGGGTTGTTCCTACTAGGGGTCGGGATGGGGGTCCTTACGAACCTAGTGACGGCGGAACCGGAGCGCTGGCCGAGCTGGGCACAGCCGATTGTCGATTGGTCGTGGCTGATTGGCGCCGTCCTAGTCGGGGTAGTCGGTATACGCGCTGGATGGCTGCGGTGGCGTGGTCGGCTGCCGCGGCCGGAGTGGACGGGCAGGAACCCGTATCCGGGACTAGTCGCCTACAAGCGTGACCGGGCTGGGGTGTTCTTTGGTCGCAGGGATGATGTGCGCGAACTTGTTGGGCGCGCGCAGAGCCGGGAATCTAGACAGCGATTCATTCCGGTCGTGGGCCCCTCCGGCAGTGGAAAGTCCTCCCTTGTGCGGGCAGGACTGCTGCCGTTACTCGATGACGATTGGGCCGTCCTGCAAGTGATCACGCCTGGGAGTTCAGGGATCAACGAGCTTGAAAAGGTCTTCGGGACGGAGGTTCGAGGGACGGCACAAACTGTGTTGGCTGCAGTGTGGAACGGCGGCCCCGCCCCGGCGCCGGAAAAGGTGTTGCATGCGGTTGAGGCGGCGCGCGGGCCCCGGCAACGGGTGCTGCTTGTTGTTGATCAGTTCGAGGATGCCGCGATCCAGCATACCGAGCAGGAGCGGCACCTGTTCCTCGCGTTGCTGTACGCGTTGGTGGCGTGCGACGCTCGGCTGTGTGTGGTGGTGACCGTGCGGTCGGAATGGGTCGGGCTGTTCCAGCAAGGGCCTGGTGCTGAGCTATTCAAACTCCCACTCATGGTGAACGTGCTCAGCCCGCAGCAGATCCGCGAGGTCGTGGACGGTCCAGCTGCCCTGACCGACACGAGATTCGAGCCAGGACTGGTGGAGGAGATTGTGCGCGACACCGGCCGCGGTGACGCACTGCCCCTCCTCAGCTCACTGCTCTGCGAGTTGTACGACGGTCTCGATCGATACCGGTACATCCGCAGGAATGACTATCTGCATGCAGGCAAGGTAGGTGGGGCGATCACCGGCCGCGCGGAGGCTGCCATGGCCGCTATAACGCAGGACCTCGACACCGTACTGACTACACTCCTCCTATTCGTGAACCTTGACGGCGACGAGCCCACCCGTCGGTACGTGCAGGAGGATGCCCTGACGGTCAAGCAACAAGAGGTCGTCGCCGGGTTCGTGCAGGTCCACCTGCTCACCAGCGACGTCGACCAGGACGGAAGCACTACCTACGACGTGGCACACGAGGCGCTGCTGCGGCAGTGGCCGCCGCTGGCCGACTATATCGAGGCGAACCGCAGCACGTTGCGGCGAATCACCGAACTGCTGCCGCTCGCGCAGGCGTGGCTAAACTCGGGACGATCCACGAGCTACCTGGTCCCCGCCGAGCGACTCGCTGATCTGGACGCAACCAAAGTGGTGTTCCCCGATCCGCTCGCTGACTTCATGGCCGCTTCGAGGGAGGACGCCGCGATCGAGCGCCGGAGACGGGCGAGCGTGGCGGGCAACCGCGCCCTTGAAATTCTCGACAGCGATCCGGCGACGGCGATCAG
The DNA here is from genome assembly GCF_001953865.1 of Amycolatopsis coloradensis. Classification (GTDB taxonomy): domain Bacteria; phylum Actinomycetota; class Actinomycetes; order Mycobacteriales; family Pseudonocardiaceae; genus Amycolatopsis; species Amycolatopsis coloradensis. The sequence continues at coordinate 217,188 of NZ_MQUQ01000009.1, read as the reverse complement.
CCTTTCGCTCGCCGCGTGCACCGAGCTGGCGCCCACGTCGACCGCTAGCACCGCGCTATACCGGTCGCTAGCCACATGTTTAAGGCACGTCCTCACTACTGGGGACGTAAAATGTGCTGCTCTTGCACCCGATGGCCATATCGCCACGGCCAACGCGAACACAATCCAGATCTGGGCGGAAGGCGGCGCCCTGCTGCATGTACTGACCGAACACGATGCGGACGTCCGCCAGCTCGCGTTCTCATCGGATGGCCGGCTGGCGTCGGGTGACGCTACGGGACGGGTCATCCTGTGGGGCGTTGATGGAACGATGCTCCGACAACTCAAGGGCGAGCTGGACACAATCTCCAGCCTGAGGTTCGGGGCCGATGGGCAACTTGCTGCTGCCGCCGAGTTTGCAGCATGTCTGTGGGACGCCGACGGGAATCTGCTCCGCCAGTTAGCGGGGGACGGCGAGCAGTTAGCGGGTGGATCGCGGACAATGGTCGCATTTACACCGGACAATTTCCTGGTCACAGCCGGTCCGGACGGAGTGGTTCGAGTCTGGGGCCGCAGCGGCCCTGAACTGTACTCTCTTCGTAGTAAAAGATTGGCGCCAGTCACCGCCTTGGCTGTGTCGAGGAGCGGACACATCGCCGCCGGACATCAGAACGGTACTTACTACGTCTCGAAGGGCGACCGCCCGCCGATCATGGAAAACTATCGTGCGGGCATTTCTGTGCTCGACCTCGCCTTGTCCGACTCAGGTTACCTAGCGTATGTCGAAAGCGGTGCCGTATACGTTTTTCGGCTGGACGATTACCGTAGTTTTCAGGTCGCCGGTATCCTTATTGAGGACAGAAAGCGGGTCTCGTTGGCGTATGGACCCGGCAGACTGCTGGCGCTTGCCGACTGCGGTGAGGTGCGGTTGTACGAGTCGAGTGACGAGGTTGCTCACGTCTGGACCATGAACACGAAGGATGTGCGCATCTTCGGCTTCAATGAGGGCGGTCGGCTAGTCGCAAGTGGACGCGACACACTTCATGTCTGGGACGTCGGCACACGTACGACCGAGTTCTTCTCCAATTGCGGGGTGGATGAGTATATTGCTGGGCATATTGCCGAGCTGGCGCACACGAACGATCCTGCAGGTCGAATGGGAAGATTTATAGTCAATGACCTAGGCGGACAGGTGCTCCAGTATTCGAACGGAGAAAGTTTCTGCGCGTTCGTTCCTGACGAGAGCTTCGCTACCACTGCTGATCGCGACGTGAAAATCTCGATCCAGGACGCCAAAGGTCGACTGCTCCGAACATTGACCGCGCCCAGCCAGAAGCGGTTGGAGTTAGTCACCTTCGCTGCGCACGAGCGTCTTGCCGCCGTCGATGCTGACGGCGCTATATTAATATGGGACGTCGCTGGCCAGTTGCTGCACACGCTCGTCGGACACGATGCACAGGTGCAGCAGATCGCATTCGCGCCGGACGGTCGGCTCGCGTCCGGCACCGAGACCGGCGTAGTCCGGATCTGGGGTACCGACGGCGAATTATTCCACCAGTTCAAAGGACACAAAGACGCAGTGAATGCACTCGCATTCGCCGGTGACGGGCGGCTTGCGACCGCATCGAAGGACTGCATTGCCCGAGTCTGGGACCGCGACGGGACGATGCTGTACTCCACCACCGAAGAGAAGCATCCTGCCGCGTCCCTGGCCTTCGGACCGGATGGACGCCTTATCACCAGCTCCTTTGACGGCACTGTTCGCGTGTACGGCCGGGACGGCTCGCTGCTACATGTCCTCGACATCCCTGGAGCGCCCTTGGCTCACCCGTTCGCCGTAACCACCGCTGGCCTAGTCATCGTCGGCGGTGGAGATGACGGGATCACACGGGTATGGGACTTCGACGGTCGACTGCTTTACTCATTGCCCGGCAACGACGGCCGCATCACCGGGCTCGTATTGGCCTCGGATGGCACCCTGATTACCTGCGGACGGGATGGCAAGATTATGAGGTGGCCAGCCCCACGTCCACTTCCCGATCTCATCGCGGATGCTCAACGGTGCACCCTGCCGCCGCTTACATCGGCAGTCCGCCACCGGTGGATGCTCCCGGCCGTCCCCAAAACGGGATGACGGCTGGTCGGTAGTCCTACCGATGGGGACCAGATGCCGCATGTGGTCCGTCGGAGATTACGTATTGTGGCGGTGTCGTGCTGCTGAAGTAGGGGAGCTTGGCGCCGCTCGGGGTCGTTTGATACAACGGCGGACCGCGGCTACCGTGCCGAGTCTTTGTTCGGGCTAAGGCCGCGAATGCCGCGGTCCGCACTTCGGCAGTGCGGCGCACCGCTCAATCTGCCAAGTAGGTCCGGACAATTCACCACCCACCGTCCACATCTACGGGGCGGAACGCAGTGCAGGGATGCGCTCCTACGCCAACTTCGCTCGGACCGGACACCTGAGACGATGCCCGCGCCTGGCCCACTCGGGTGAAGCGAGCACGAAGCGGTGGACGTGGCGGGTTCTGATGAGGCACACGATTAGGTCGATTTTGTGCGGCGAGCTGAAGTCGCCTCGCGCGCTGTAGCGGATGGGGTCGCGGCGCACGTTGGGACGGTCGGCTTCGGTCTGTACGCCGTCATGGTGTGCGTGGCCTAGTTGATCTTGGTCAGCGTCCGCTGCACGGTCGGACCTGCTTCGAGGCTGCGGCGCGCTCGAGGTGGGGGTCACCATCGCGTCCGTGTAGTCGAGCACGCGAAGGCCTGCGGTGTGCCCGTGCCCAAAGCACACCGCAGGCCGCTGTTACATTGCGAGGCCGGCGACCGGGTTTTCCATATCGATCACCGGGTGAGCCGTTCCTTCGATCGGTCCGAGCGCGAGGGCGACCCAGCCTTCGCACCGCCGGAGCATCTCCAGCGAGGTCGCTGTGAACACCGGTAGCACCGTGACCGCGGCCCAGTTGGCCCGCCTTTCCGGCCGTCGCCGAAGGTGTTCTCGGACCCGAGTACGTACTGCGGTCGCGTCCTGTAGCCGGCGGACGCTGCCGACGTACCGGCAATCGCCACGGGGGCCCCAGGTGACGTACACCGCGGCCGCCGGAGTCGATGACGCGCGGTCGAGACGGAGGACGGACACCGTGCACACCTCGAGGCCCCCCGCGGGAAGATCGAGTACCGGCCGCATCAGGCTGGCGGCGCCGGCGATGTGTGCCCGCATATCGGCGTCCGGTGTCACGAGATCGGGGGCGGAACGTCGCCGTCGCCGAACAGGGGACCGCCTTCCTGGCCGCCGTCATCGTCGGAGTCTTCGATGATCACCACCCGCTTCGCCGGACCGTGGCGAGCGAGCTCGTCCCGGCTCTCCTGCAGCATCGCCCGGATCGTCGCGACCTGGTCGTAGCCGCCGAAGACGGCCGCGCCTTGCTTCTGCGACAAGGTCACTAGCCCGTTCACCGCCTCGCGCACTGACTCGGCGCCCGTGAGTAGCTTCGCCCGAAGCGTGACGTCCTTGGGCTCGATACTGCCCTTGCCGGTCTTGCCGGTGTTGTTCTGCTGGGCCGTGGCGGCGTTGATCGCGTCCTGGGCCCGCTTCGGCTCAGCCGTGTAGACAACCTGCCACTCGGACACGATCTCTTGCTGCGTACCCACGGCGTCGACAACTTCGTCACCGTCGCGGAACTTGCCAGTCGGGTCATCAGCCGAGTGGAACTGCTTGGCCCACCGCTCCTCGATGTGCGCCGTCGCGAGGGAGTGCAGAGTCTTCAGTCCGCCCTTGGACTTGGCGAGCTCCTCGACTACCCGAAGGGCTCGCAACCGCAGCGGCACCGTGCGCACGGCGCCACCCGACGTCGGGTTCAGCTTGGACCCGCGGTCGCGGGTGATCAGCCCGTCGAGCATCGCCGCTGTACCACCGAGCACGCACAGCTCCGCGATCGCGGACTGGTCTCCACCCAGGGCGGCGTCAAGGATCCGGTCGAGGACCTCGACCGGCTTGTCACCCTTGGTCAGCTCGAAGGAGGTCGCCCACACCTGATCGCTGATCGGGCCACCGTCGGCGAAAGCGTTGACCGCCACGCTGTAGCCGTTCCACGACCGGTAACCAGACAACGCCGTCGACGCGATCTGCTTACCGATCACCGCCCGGGTCGCCCTGCGATTGTTGAACTCCTCCGCGAAGAGGGTCCGGATGCCGGAGCCCCATTGGTTCAGCACCGCCTTGAGCGTGACGGCGACTGCCCAGAGCCGATGCTGGGGGACCCCGAGTTTGGCGTGCATCTCTTCCGCAGTGCAGCGGCCTTCGATCACCATCCGTTCGTCGGGCGTGATCAGCCCCTGAGCAACTGCCCGGCGCAGGAGCCTGGCCATTCCCTGCTCCGCCTGTGCAACCTCGTCCCACGGCGTCGCGTCGGTGTGGATCGTTGCGATCAAATCCTCGCGCGCGGCGACCAGGTCGGTCAGCGGGCTCTGCCCGTCAGAGGCCAACCCTCCTACTAAGACCACGGACGGTACGGCGGTGGTGTGCCCAGCCCGGATCGTGGCCTCGCTGAGGACCGGCTCTTTCAGGCCCTTGTTCACGCGCTCGATACGGGACGTCAGCTGATCACGAGCGTGCTTGGCTGACGCCCGGCGCACCGACTTGCCGGTGATGATCCCGACGACCGTCTCGATGCAGGCGGTCGCTGCTTCATCGACCTTTCCGCCGGTCCTGCCCTTCCACGCCGAGACGAGGCGCGAGTTGCCGTCGATTGCGGCGAGGTAGTACTCGTCGGCGGAGCCGTCGGCGAACCGGATACGGATGGGGACCAGCAGCAGCGGTTCCTTGACGCCGGACTGCAGGATGCTGTCGGTGTAGTCGTTACCGGCGGTCGAGTTGTCCGGGCCGGTCTTGAGGAACGCCTCGCGAATCCGTGCCGCGAACTCCTGGTGGTTCTCGACTTTCAGTTCGAGCATCGCGTAAGGCCGTCCGGTCGCACCGGTCGCCGTCGTCAGCTCCGCCGCCCGCAGTTCGCCGGTGGCGGTGTCGAGCTGGTTGTGCAGCGTGTGGGCCCACCGGGCGCCAGCGAGGTCGGGGAGGATCCCGGCGTCGATGTACCGGTCGTGCTGCTGGGTGACGTACACGTCCCCTTCGCCCACCCGCTTGGCGTTGAGCAGCGACGTCTGCGCGCCGTCGTCCAGCTTGTGGACTTCGACCAGCATCTTGAACCGAGCAGGATCGGCCAGACCGCCGGTGATCACGGACGCGGCCTCGCTCGGCAGGTTCACCAGGTCGTTGCGCAGAAGCGCCGACCGAGCCGACCTGAGGCCGGTCGGAGAGGTCGGGACAGGAAGGGAGCGCGGACGGTGCTTGAGGGCGGGCATCGAGCCGCCGTCGTCAGGTTCCGGCGCCGCGGAAGAAGCGAGAATGGTGCTCACGGGTGTCCCTTTTGACACTCGCGCGCGAAGACCGAGAACACATGCCTCGACCCCGCCGCCTGACCCCGTACGCACACGGGCAGGCATCCAATCCTTCACCGTCCGGCTCTGTGGTCCGGTAGGTGTCGGGCCGGCTCGGAGTTGCCTTCTTTTCAGGGGGCAACCCCGGTCGGCCGGCTGATGCCGGGTGAACCGTCCCGCGGGACGGTGCCGGAGCCGCGCAACGCCGCAGCTCGTACGTCTGCGGCGCCCGAAGTTGAGGACCACCGAAGCGGTGCGCGATCGAGACCCGAAGACCTCGACGGTGAGGAGCATACACCTGGGTGTGGAGTGGCCGACCGGCGAAACTCGGCGCTGCCAGGGCTGCATGGCAATTGGCCGTGTTCGCCGGTGGTGAACACCCGATCCCGGTGGCCACCCATGTGGAGGGCAAACACCGGGATCAGGGTAGGGATCGCTACGCGCCGGGATCGGCCAGCTGGACGACGGGTTGACGGGCGGTGGTTGCCGCCCAGCCGACGCCGGCCGCGACGACTCCAAGGCCGGCGGACAGCTGAAGAAACTCGGCTGGCGCGCGGTCGCGGGCCACTTGGTGGACATCGCCTGGGAGGCGCTCGGCGCGAGCGGACCTGGACTCGACGACGACTACGACGCAGCGGTGTCGGGTGTCATCTATGCGGTCCAGCGGGAGGTCTGATTTGACCATCACCGCGGCCACCTTCGCCAGCCTCGCGAGTATCGGCATCTTCTCGGCGGCGCTGGGCGCGGCTCCTAGCTCGGATGACGGATCAACCCGGCTGTCACCACAGTCAGACGACTTCAGAAGAAGCCTCAGCAAGCCGCTCCCGTGCACAAGGTCCACAGGACGAGGGCCGCGCACGGGAGGGCTGCTGACATAGCGAATTACAGAGTGAAGGAGCCGCTTGCCATCCAGTTGTACTCGTTAATACCGGGTTCGTAGAGGCGCACCTCACCTTCGATGTGGGTGGCACCTGGCGCGTAGACCATCATCGTATAGCTTGAGCCATACCCGGGGTCCGATTCGTTGCTCCAGCCACCCAGATCTGAAGCGATGTACTTGTTCGCGTTGCCGCCGTAGCGGTTACCGGTGACGCGAAACCAGTTGGCCTGGCACGACCAGGAGTAGTAGATCTGAATGGTGGCAACGTTCTCGCCGGTGTAGCGGTCGTAGATGGGCCGGTTCGCGATGGGTGAGGCGTTGACGTTACAGCCGGTCACCGCCGGGTCCTTGCCGTCGTAGTAGTTGCTGCCGCCGCTGGCACCGTCCGCGTGTGCCAGGCCGCTCCCTGTCATCGCGGTGGTGAGTGCCGCGATGACCAGAGCGAAACTGCGGAAGAATTTCACCCATGGTCGTGTACGGTGTTGTTTCTCGGCGACATTCCCGTGAGCGTTCATTGCTGTGTTCCTTTCGCGTGGGGAAGTTTTTCCGGTCAGGCGAAAGTGTGCGCCGGCAGACGGCTCAGGGTAATCGGGCGAAGGACGAAATCCGAGGCAGGGGTTCTCATGCCGAGTCGTAGCCCAGTGGACGCAGCCGGGTGATGATCTCGGAGCGTTGAGCCACGTCGAGCTTCTGCATGATGTTGTAGACGTGTGTTTTCACTGTCGTGACCGAGATGGAGAGCGCGTCGGCGATCTGCTGGTTGCCCATGCGCCTGCAGATCAGGTCGGCGATCTCCTGCTCGCGCTGTGTGAGCAAGGACTGGGCCTCCAGAGCCTCGTCCTGCGGACGGGTCAGGACCGCGAAGGTCTCCTGCTGGACGCGTGTGCAGAGGGTGGCGAGCTCATCGACGTCGCTGGTGATGTCATGTCCCTCAGCGAGAGCGGTTTGCAGGCGCGTGATCGACACGCGGATCTTGTCCAGGCGATCGGACATTTCCACGACCAGATCCGTGAAAGAGCTGCCGGCAGGTTCCAGCAGCGGCTCTGCGGCGGTCAGCTCTTTTAGGGCCAGCGTGTCCTCATGTTCGCGTCGCAAGACCGCGACCAGAACACCGGCCAACCACTCGAACGCCCGAACAGCGTCGGCGTCGTAGGAAGACGGTTCGTATGACTGCATCGACGCAAGGCCGATCACGCGCGGGATCGTGTACCCACGATCGATGAGCGGGGTGATGACCGCGTCCCGGGAGACGCGTTCGGTGTCTCCGAAACGGTGGCCCATGCCGAGCAGCCGTCCGCCGTCTTGTGCGTATGTGTAGGTCTTTTTGTGCTGCAGCAGCCAGGCGCCGACTTCGTGCTTGCCGTAGGTGAGGACGCCGGGTGATTCGTATACGCCCTGGTCGTAGGTGTAGGGATAAGCCAGGACATGATTACGCCGGAAGAATCCCACATAGAAGGCCTCTCGCGGACAATTTTTCCCATCTTAGTGCGCAGAAAGTCGTAGAGCAGGTGGTAGTCGGCTTCCGGAAGGTTCCTCATTTGGCGTGCGGCATCCCGCAGGGTTTCCGCCGTTCTGTGAGAAAAGGCCATTCACCCGAGTTTACGGCGGTGTTGGCGTAAGCCCCGGCTCGCGCGTAGAGCAGATCGCCGAGGAAGTGCGCAGTGCTCGCGACCTGTTGGCGAAGGCTGTCGGGCGCTCGGTATGAGCTGCTGCTGCCTCGGCGTGGCCGACTTGGGCCGCTGGTCCGGCGGGAACAAGCGATTCTGAGTCGCTCGGCTGCTGGCCCTGGCGTCGAGGTGACTGCGGCGTCGGGGTGGGTCGCTGTCTTGTCAATTGACCGTCAGTCCTGCTGGGTTGCGACCGAGTAGACGCACTGGCCGGGGTGGTGGGAATCAGCAGGTCGGGAGTGTGGTAGTGCCTCCAGCTCGTGGTTGCTTGAGCTGGAGGTACCGGGTTGAGATGTCGGATCAGTTGCAGTTCTTGTGGTTCAGGCGGCAGTCCACGAAGACCTGCTTGTACGCCTCGGTTCCACGGTGGTTCGGGTGGTACGACATCGAGATGTTCTCCTTCACCGCGCTCGGGTGAGCGGCGTCGATGAAGAACCCGTTGAAGTACGGCGCCGCGGAGCACAGAGTATGCCCCTCGAACGGGCCTCCGGTGTAGTTGGCGCGGACGTAGTGGAACTTCGGGTCACGTCGTGCGGTGACGACGGATTCGATCTTGGCGTTCAGCTGCGTGGTGATGTTCTTCGCGATCGCTGCCTCGGACGCGTCGAAGGTCAGGGCGCCTCGGTCGGCGTCCGCGAGCACCTGTGTGGCCGACAGTCCCATCCCCGTCAGCCAGCTGGTGAGACTTGACGACCAACGGCTGTCCCTGAGTGCCGTGACGAACGCGTTCACACCCAGGTTGGCCGTGGAACACGAGGTGCTGGGTAGCACCAGCGGATATTCCATCACGTAGATGTCGGCATCTGGGCCGGCGGCGGTTTTTAGATCGTTGTAGAACGGAATCAGGCTGGTCTGCAGGTTCGGTTCGCTCAGCCGGCTGATGTTGGCGAGGGTCTGTTGCTCACGGGTCTTGCAGTTGGACACGATGCACGCGACGATCAAATCTCTGAACCCGATGTTGTTGCCGCCGGCCGACACCGCCACGACGCCGGACGGGCTGTTCAAATCCTGTGTGAAGAACTGCTGTGGCTGGTCCGCGCCGTTCCCTTGGCGGATGTCGGTGGTCGTGGCACCGGAACAGGCTGGGAACCACGTCAACGTCAGGTTGAGCCGGATATCGCCGGTGACCCGCGCAGGCCAGGCGGAGTTGCTGACGTGGCACGTGCCGCGTTCAGCGACGAAGCCGTTCTGGTTGTCGCCCTCCCCGGAGATGTAGGAGTCGCCGTATGCGGTGAACGGTCGTGCGGCGGTCACCAACGCGGCGTCCCAGAGCTTCCCCCTGGCGGCATCGACACCAATTCCGGCCACGGCGAAGGCGAACAAGACCTGCTGCCGTGTGCAGTTCGGAACCGAGTCACAAGAATTGTAGGTTGAAAGGTAGACTTGGCCGTTCCCGATGCCCAGCGTCGACGCGGATGGCGCGGCATAGGTCCCGGGGTGACCAGAATCGACCGTGTCGGCGACGACTGTCTGATGATTATTGCTTCCCGCGGCGTCGGTCACCTTGATGACCTGCACGTTGTTGCGCTGGTTCGGCTGGCCGTTGGTCACCCCGTACGAGTAGTGCCTGGCCAGCAGGATGTTTCCGGTGGTGTCGACGTCGATCAGGCGATCCTCGGCGGGAGCTGTAAGCGGCTGTTGCAAGGTGATGTACCAGGTTTGGTTACCGTCGGGCGTGTACCGGTGTACCTCGCTCTGGTAAACGTCGTATGGACTGGTGGTGCGGCGCCTGGCTGCGAAGACCACGAGTCCTCCGTCGGGCATGGCTTTGACCGCGATCTCGGCTGAGCAACCGATGTTCGCAGGCTTGTGCCACTTGCGCCCCCACGCCGCGTAGCTCTCGAGCGCGTCGAGCGTGTATCCCTCGACGCAGCCGTCTTGCGTGCCGAACTTGGCCAGTACGGCGGACCCGCTGGCGGTCACGGCGGACACGGTGGAACCGCCGTGCTCGCCGTTCAGGAACGACGACAGGTACTTGCCGTCGTAGCTGAAATAGCTCGATGAGCTGGGATGCACCAGCAAGAGCCCGCTCTGGTAAGGAAAGATACCGTGAACGGTGTTTACATGATCGTCCTGAGTGGCGAACCGCAGCGCCCCGCTTGTGTTGGTGAAGCTGACGAGCGAATTGTGCGGTACGCCGTCGTCGCCACAAGGATTAACGGTTCTGAGTGAGGCATAGATGTGCCCGTCACCGCCTACCGTCAGGTTGTCGAGGTAGCGTTCGGTGTCGCTCTGATCCGCGCAGAGCCGAGGCATGACAGCACGCCACCGCAGGACACCGGTCTTGGTATATGAGGTGACGACCGGCTGATGGTCGTAGGAGCCGGTGAAGACGAAACTGTTGCCGTCCTTGTCGACTTGCACATTCCCGCAGCCGTTCGGCGCGCCCGGTGTGCTGCCACTGGTACTGCCGTCGCGGGCATACGAGACGGTGGTGGCTGTGCCAGCACAGCCGAGTGTCACACCAGCTTTGCTGGTGAGCAAGTTTCCGCTCGTATAGGTATGCGTCCAAGCGACGGTCGTGGCTGCTTGCGCCGGTGCCGTGCCGACCAGCACGCCCAACAGCAGGATGGCGGCGACCGACATCGAGGCGCCGACGCGGTGAGATCTCGTCACGATGGTTCTCCTTTGCTGCAAGGTGGAACCGCGCCCGTAACAGGCCAGGGGCAGGCTCCGACTAGTGAGACCGGTGGGCAGATGGCCCGGTCCGGGAGGTTGGAATGTCATCCGCATTCGGAAACTCAGGACCGCACCGCGGCATCACGATCACGGGAGATGAGCGGCGAACCGGGGGCGGCCAGGTATCGGCGTGGCCGCCCCCGGACTGCTCACCGGTAGATGATCGACGCAGTGCGGGCACTGCCCCACGGGCACTTCACGTCCACGTGGCCGGGCCCCGACAGAACTGCGCTGGTGGCGTCGCCACCCCAGGTGCACGACACTTTGAGCTGCCACTGGCCGGATCCGCGGCAGTCGCCCCAGCCCCAGACACCACCCCAGGTGCCGGCGCTGCAGCTGCTCTGCGCGAACGCCGGCGTGGCGATCGCCAGCGAAACCGGGGCCGCTGCCGCCGCCGCCATCGTCACGATGGCCATTCCTTTTGCGATCTTTCGCATCTGGATCACGTCTCCTCTCCCGGGGCGGAGCCGCCGGAATCGATCGGAACATCTGGGCCGCCCACGCTAGAAGCCGCTGCCCCGCACTGGGTCGGGTCTTCGCCCGACAACTGCCTCGGCGGCCGAGATGAGGGGTGAACACCCCACAAGTCGTCCGCTGGGCACCGCCGATACTCCGGTCGGGCGGGAACGACCGGACGCAGGAATGCTGCGGCAGCGGAGGAGGAGACCGGTGGGTGGCGACGGTGAGGCGCTTCAGCGACTCACTCACCTCGGACGACGGTATGCCGCCTGGATCCGGATCTCCGCCCTGCCACCGATCACCGTGGTCGGAGTCGTAGCCGCGCCGCCCCGGCAGTTTCTCGTCACCGTGGTGACACTCGGCATCGTGGTGGCTGTCAGCCTCGCCTACGTCGTCGCCCAATTTCGTGACGGTCCTGCCTGGGTGAGCATGCTCGACGCGGCGGCGCTGGCCTCCTTCGGACTCGGCACGAAGTGGGTCGTCCCCGTCGAATGGCTGGCCGGAGGCAAGTCGTGGCTGGTGCCCTTGCTGACCGCTTCGTGCCTGGCGTACCAATATCACTTGCCGTGGCATCGAGGCGCGCTCTTCGCGGTCCTCGTCCACGGCGCTCTCGGCATCGGTCTGGCGCTCGGCATCCCGCCCGGTGCACCTCCCTTCGGTGTGATCTCCGTCGTCTGGTCACTGGCGATCTCGGTGCTGGCCCGGCTGCTTTGGAGCCTGGTCGAGTGGGGAGGGCGGAACGCGGACTCGGCCATGGCCGAAGCCGCGGCGGCGCGCACGGCGCAGCGAGTCGCGGCCGCGACCCGCGCGGACGAACGCGCCACCGCCGCAGCGTTACACGACACAGCCGCCACGACTTTGCTCATGGTGGGTCTCGACCGGTCCCTGGATGAAGAAGTCCTGCGCCGGCAAGCACGGCGGGACCTGGAAGTCCTCGGGACATTCGAGCAGCGACCACCGGAGCACCGGGACCTTCTGTCCAGCCTGCGAGACATCGCAGTCCTCGGCGACGCCACGCTGCATTTGCAGTGCCCGCCGGTCGTGCCCGTGCCCGGACAGGTCGCCGAAGCTGTGACCGGAGCGGTTCGGGAGGCGCTGACCAACGTGGGTAAACACGCCGCCGCGACAACGACCACCGTCCGGGTCGCCAGCGACGAGATGGGAACTTGCCTCGAGGTCGTCGTCACTGACGATGGCCACGGGTTCGACACGACCGCCGTTCCGCCTACGCGACATGGCCTTCGTCGCTCGATCCAGGGCCGGATGGCCGCAGTCGACGGGTACGCCGACGTGCAGTCGACGATCGGCACGGGTACGACAATCACTCTCCGGTGGTCGTCATGCCACAACTGACCGAGGAAACCTTGGAACTCACGACGCAGCGGTTCTTGCGGGGCCTGCGCATCGGGGTGCTGGTCATTTCGGTTGCCGTGTTGTCGACAGCGGCTCTGTTCCGCAACCTCGGCGCCTATCATTCGCTCGTTGCTCAGTTCGGTGCGTTTGCCGTCGCCTTCGCTTTGGTCATGGTCGAATTCGTACTACTGGTGCGGCGAAAGACCTGGCGCCGAGGCCGTTGGGCCGGGGTAACCGCGGCCTACGCGGCGGCCTGGGCATCCGGACTGACTCTCCCCCCGGGCGCTGTCACGACCGCCTTGGACTGGGTCTACGGGACGACCGGCTGGCTCGGAGCAATTCTGTTGTTGGATCTGCCCATCGGCTACCTTGTCGGATTCCTGCTCATCCACGAAGCTGACACTGTCGTGTTGATGATGCTGGGAGCGCCGACTGAGCTGTCGATCCTTAATGCCACGGTCGCGGCCGTCGGCGCGCTTGGATTCCCGTTCGGTACAGCTTTGGGGGCAACGGCCTCGCGGTCCCTCGCCCGGAAAGCCCACCAAGCCGCAGCGGACGCGGAAGCCATTCAGGCTGAGGAAGCCGTCGCCGAGGCCGTGCACGCCCGTCGTCGTGAACGGGTCGCGGATCTGGCCAATACCGCCGAACCCTTGCTGCGGGGACTCGCTGACGGGACCGCGAAGCCCGTGAACCCAGCGGTACGGCGAGCGTGTGCCATCGAAGCAGCCCGGATGCGCCGGTTGTTCGCCGAGACCGACGAGGTGGACAACCCGTTGCGACACGAACTTGAGCACTGCATAGACCTCGCCGACCAGCGCGGTGTTCTGGTCGACTTCGAGGTCCAGGGGGCCTGGACGGCCGTGCCGCTGCTAGTCCGCCGAGCGCTCACCGACGGACCGTTGCAGATCCTCGCCACCGCGAACAGCTGGGCTCGGGTCACTGTGGTCGGTAGCGCCGGACTCGTGGCGGTCGGCGCGGTCGGCGACTGCGCACCGGTGGACGTCGTCATGGACCCAGCTGTTCCTAACGTCTCTTTCCGGGCGATCTTTGATCAAAACGTGACTTGGGCGGAGGCAACGTGGCTGATCACTCCATCACAGCCGTCATAGCCGATGATCACAAGGTGGTGGCGGCAGGTGTGCAGAGCTGGTGCGCCGAAGCCGATCCGCCCATCCGCGTCATCGACGCCGGGGGATCGCCGGCCGGGCTGTGGACCGGCCCCGGCCGGGACGCCGACGTGGTGATCCTCGACCTGCAGTTGGAGCGTGGGCACCACGAGCTAGGCGAGCTGCGGCGGCTGACCGAGGTGGGCCGGAAAGTCGTCGTCTACACGCAGACAGCGGACAGCGCGACAGCCGTCCAGTGCATCGAGCTGGGCGCACTGGCCTACGTGACCAAGAAGGAGGGCAGTGAGCACCTGGTCACGGCGATCCGCGCCGCCGCGCGGGGCCAGGCCTACACACCGCCGTCCTTAGGCGGGGCACTAGCCGGCGATACCGGGCCCGACCGGCCACAGCTGACTCAGCGAGAAGCCGACGCGCTGCGCGCGTGGTTTGCGTCCTCTTCCAAGGTGCTCGCCGCCCAGATGCTCAACATCAAACCCACCACTATCGAAACCTACATCGAGCGCGCGCGGGTGAAGTACGCCCACGCCGGGAGACCGGCGCCGACCAAGAGTAAGCTCGTGGCCCGTGCTCTCGAGGACGGGCTGATCACGTTGGCTGAGCTCAGCGACTCTTGACGGTCCCGTCGCGTTCTCGGCGGACTCGGGATTCGCGCTCGTGATCCTGGCCGGATCGCGTTTGGTCACGGGCTCGGGCGGTTCCTGCGCTGGTGCTACCACGCCGGGCTGGTCCGGCAAGCGGGCATCGGCTACCAGTCCCACCACCGCGAACTCCAGGACCACCTGGCCCACCACCCTCAATCAGCACAGGTCAATTGCTAACCGATCGACCCTGATGCCGCCAAATGGATCCGGGCCACCACAGCGAGCTCGTCCGGATTTAAGCGGCGGCAGGCGGGCCAGCGGCGCCGCGCTCCGACAAGTTCGGCTACAAGCGACATCTGGAATCAGGCTTGCCGTTCTCCTGTATGCGAGGCGACGGTTATTTCGTTTCGTAGACCTCGGGGTCCAGGATGGTGCGTTTCGTTTTCTTGCGGCGCTTGTGCATCTTCTCCAGGACATCAACAACACTTTCTGCGAGGCGGTGGGAGTCCTGGACGACGGTGGCTCGCAGGGGGCTCGTGCCGGCGTCGATCAAGGTCCTTGCCTCGGTGGTTCCGTCTACGCCGATGACCACGGTGTCCGTCGTGACAGGGGAGTTGATCGTTCGGAGGGCATCGACGGCGCCCAGTGCCATCTCGTCGTTGGTGCAGAATACGGCGTCCAGACGACCGTGCCGTGAGGTGAGCAGGCGCGTATGGGACAGCACGGCCTCGTAGGCGCGTGCGCGATGGAAGGCGCACGTCTCGTCGATGGTGATCGACACGCCGGGCAAGTCGGCCTGGAGGACAGCCGCGCAGTGGCTTTGCCGGGCCTGATGTTGCCTGCTGGCCACGATCAGCACGTGTGGCCGCTGTCTGTCGTTTTTGCGTAGGTGGGTTACCAGCCAGCGGCCGGCGAGGGTCCCGAGGTCCGAACTGAGGTAGCCGACGAAGGCGGCGTTGCCCGGGTAGTGGTCCTCGTCGTCGAACGGTTCGATGTCGGTGAAAACCACCGGCAAGGTCAGGTCGGAGCAAAATTCGATGAGGTCCGGCCGGAGCCGGTGTACTTCGGTCGCGACGATGATTCCGCCGATGTAGCGCTGGCGCGCGGCCAGGATCCTGCGCAGGTGGTGCGCTTGCGCGGCGGAATCGTAGTCCAGGTCGGGTACCTTGAGCACCAGATCGATGTTGGCGCGGTCCAGCGTGCAGTGCAGGCGTTGCACCAAGCCCGCGATCCAGTACTTCTGCCGGAAGGCCGACGTCACCAGGAATGCCTGACGTGTGCGTCTGGTCGATGGCACCCGCCGCAGCAGAGGAGCTGCGGCCAGCACTCCTGCGACCAGAAGGGTCCATGCGGGCACCTTCGCGATCAGCACGTCGCTACGGATCATCGCGAGAACCCCGGCGAGAACGAGGCCACCGGTGACCGAGGTGAGGACGGCGAACCGTATCGGAGTGCGGTCGCGGTCCGGCAACTTCATCGTGGAGTCCTCCCGGGCCGATGAAACCGCGAGGAGCCGACATGCCCCCACTGGCACCGATTATGTGCCCGAGGACGACCGGGTGCCAGAGACAGAGAGGTGGTGTGTTCGCAGCAACGCAGTGCTGGCCGGCAGCGACCAACGGGACATCATCGGCGTAGGCGGCGGTCGTGTGGCGCGGAGACACGTCCCGGGATCACCGTGGTTGTGTCGCTGGGCAGGACGGTGGCGTTGGATCAGCCGTACTTCAGTATCAGGCGGTGCACTCCGACCTGGCGACGTGCCATCTCCAGCAGGGTCTCGATCGTCTTGGCATTGTGATAATCGTCGAAGTCGGCCGCGTTCTGATTCTGTGAAAGCGTCACTGGACCGGTCGCCGGTTCACGTACCGAAACTCGGGCGGCAGCGTCACCTCGTTCGGCACGCTGTCGGGGAGGTTGGGCTCATGTGTGGGGGGCGGTGCGGTTTTGTTGGTCAGGCATTGGCTTGGCAGGCTGCGCGGGCGAGTCGACCTGGATCGAAGCCGGTGAGGGCGGGTTGGGGTCGCGGTTCACGGGAGCTGGCTATGTCGTAGGTCGCGGTCCCCGCGAGTGTGGGTTCTGCGGGAAGGTTGGCGGAGATGCAGGGAACAGCCATGACCACCACGAGTGCCGGTGCTTTCGCTCGGTTAGGGCGGAGATTCTTCAGCAGCGTTTCCTTATAGGTCCACACGACGCTCTTCCCACCGTTCACCGTCGTGCCAGGGTTGTCGGCCGCCGGTTTCGACAGGCTGAAGATCTGGTGGTAGCCGTCCTCGTCGAGGAAACCTTGTCCTGGTGGCGTCCATGCGGCGAACCCCATGTTGACGGCATGTTCCGCTGTCGCGGTGAATTTTTGGGTTCGCGCGTCGAACGGGGACAGCGATGCCCGGCCTGGCGGTGTGAAGGATGCGGAACAGACGTCTGCCGGCGCCTGTGGAAGTTGTTCATACGATGTCGCGGGCACAACGGCGGCGTCTGCGACGAACTGCGGTCCCGCGGTCTCGCCGGACAACAACTGAGCGAGCCGGTCCTTGACACCACCATTCTGCTTGGCCAGCAGTAGCCACCGGCTGGCCTTCCACGTCTGTACGTCCGGGATCGTGGCTGCGGCTTCGCCAATGGGTTCACCGACGCAGTAGGCGGAGAAACCGAGAGAGCAGTCTTTGGCGAAGCGTCCGTTGGCGGCGTAGGAGCGGGCGGGACCGCTGCGGCTGTTGTTGCCGTCCGGTCCGATCGTGATGCCCACATAGGGCACGTTCGTGGTGTGCGCGCCGGCGCACGCAGGCTTCGCGATGCCCGGCCGTTCGGCAGGCCAGAACAGATTCACCGACGAGATGGCCAGGGCGGCGACGCTCCCGACGGCGGCGAGGGCGGCCGCCCTGTCGGCGAACGTGGCCGGGCCGTCCGGTGTGGCGGGTCGTCGGCTGAACGCCAATGTCGCCAGGGCCAACCCAAGCCCGAGACCGCTCGCGATGATGCCGTCGACACGCGCGACCGCGGCTGACCCGTACAGCACGCCCTCATTGACGGCATAGATGCGCCCGGCGAACGCGGACAGCGCAAGAGTTACTAGCACGCAGGCCATTACGCGCAGATATTTCACGTCGGCTCCGATGTAGTCGTGTTGGTGAACGAAGAGCTCGCCTGCGTGGGTGACCGGTCCCGGCGGGACCGGTCACCCCGCGGGTTACAGCGAGAAGAAGCCTTCGGCTTTCCAGTTCCACTCGTTGATTCCAGGCTCGAACAAGTAGACGTAGCCGTTGATGTGGGCCGCTCCCGGCGCGTAGACCATCATCGAGTAACTCGAGTCGTACCCGGGGTCCCACTCGCTGTTCCAGCCGCCCAGCGATGATTCGATGTACTTCGTCGTGTTGCCGCCGTAGGGGTTTCCCGTCACCCGGATCCAGTTCGCACCGCACGACCACGAGTAGAAAATCTGGATGGACGCAACTTGCTGCCCCGTGGTGCGATCGAGAATCGGCCGAGTTGCGATCTGTGACGCGTTGGCGTTACATGCCGGCGGGGCCGTGGGATCGCGGCCGTCGTAGTAGTTGCTGCCGCCACTGGTTCCCTCGGCGTGCGTGGCGGTCGCGGTGACCGTCACGGCGGCCACTGTGCTTGCGAGCGCGACGGCGAAACGGTACCGGCCGCGCCGGTTCCTGTTCAGAGTTTTCAAAGGATCCCTCACTTTCACCAGTTCGACGAGCTGTCGGTCTCGCCGGTCGGGATCCAGCGTCGGACATTTCCTCCGCGCCGTCACGACAGCCGAACAGCGGTCACTCGTCGCTCACGCGGTACTTCATGACAGCCGTTCGGCCGTCATGACAGCTCCGCCGGGAGCGCTAGGTTGCTCAGTGGAGGGGAGACCGCCAGTGAGAGACGGGCTGAGCAAGGGCGATGCCGGTCGCGCCACGGACCAGGTCCTGTTTCGGAGCGCGGCGATCGCGCGCGGCGTGCTCGGCATTGCCGGTGCGTTCGCCGGTGTGTTCGACGCGGGCAGTTCTCCGTGGACGGGAGTGGCACTCGTCGCCGTCGCGGTGAACCTGATCTGGTCGCTGTTCTTCGTGTGGCGTGCTGTCGGCCGTGGACTGACGCCGGCCGTGATGGCTGTCGACCTCGCAGAAGTCGCTGCTCTGTGCTTGCTTCAGCGCTGGGTGGTCTCACCCGAGGGCCTCCCGACGGGCGCGTCGTGGATTTCGGCGCTCGTGGGCGCCCGGGTCATCTACGGCCACATCGGAGTCCGGCCCGCCATGGGGTTCGTGGGTGGAATGGTGGTCGTCGCGGCCTACGTCACTGGCCAGGTTCTGGCGTCGGTGCCCGGGTCGGGAATCGCCAACGCCGGGGTCTACCTGCTGCAAAACCTCTGCGGACTGGTTCTACTGGCGTTGTTGCGCAAGGTGGGTCGAGCGGCGGACGCCGAGCTGGATGAATTCCACCGCAGCCGTGGCCGCGCCCACGCGGACCGAATCCGTCGAGCGGGGGAGCGCGAGGCCGACCGGCGGTTGCACGACACCGTGCTCGCCACCTTGACCATGGTGGGATCCGGGGCTATCACAGAATCCACAGCGCGATTGCGTTTCCAAGCACGCTCCGATCTGCGGGTGGTGTCAGATCTTCGAGGCGATGGAGCCGCTACTGGCGAATCGGTGCGGCTCGACAAGATGCTGCGGGAAGTACCCGGCCGTGTCGGGTGGTCTTCGGGAGTGCGCCTGGACGTCGTGTGCTGTGTGGTTCCCCCGGATGTCGCGGAGGCTTTCGTAGGAGCCGCCCACGCTGCCTTGGCCAACGCGCACAGGTACGCCGGGATTGATCACGCGACACTAACCCTGACGCAGGACGTCGGTGGGATTTCAGTCGTTGTCTCCGACTCCGGTCGAGGTTTCGATCCCGCCGCCGTTCCGGCGCACAAGTACGGGCTGCGGGAGGCCGTAGTGGGGAGACTGGCCGCGGTCGGAGGCCATGCTTCGGTGGATTCCGTGCCGGGACAAGGGACCGCGGTCACGTTGAGATGGTCTGGGCGTGACTGACAACTCGAGTGCGTCACTGGCGGCGCGATACCAGCGCGGGACGATCATCGCGACGGTGTGCATGGTCGGGTTGTGGCACGGGGGTTTCGACACCGCAGCGGTGCTGCTGAAATGGTCTGACTTCCGGTGGACGTGGGTCTCGCCCTCGATGTGGGCTCTGTTTACGGCGATGACCGTCCTGTGCGCTGTGCAGCTGCTCCGCGCCGGTGTCGTGCGCAGGCCCTGGGTCATTGTGGCCTTGACGCTGACGATCAGCGTGGTGGTCGCCCTCGATGCGAACGGGCGGGTCTTCGGCTTCGAGAACTGGGCGTTCGGCGCGGTGGGTTGGCTCGGTGTTCTGGCAAGCTGGGGGCGTTCGGCGGTGCCACTCGCCGTGGTGCTGGCGGGCAACGGTGCCGCGTCCGCAGCGGGGATGGTTCTGCTGGCAGATCCAGACCTTCAGGACGTGGCGTTGTTGTCGATGAGCCTGGCTGGCTCGGCGGCGCTGCAGGTGGCGCTGGCCTACGGAGTGCGCACGCAACGCCGGATCGTCGAAAGCGCGGTGGCCGCGGCAGCGGCACGGGCCGAAACCGAGAGGCATCGCATCGCCGCGGAGCAGGCGCACGCTGCACGCGTCCAGCGGCACGAGTTCTTGCAGGGCACCGCGGCCGCAGTGCTTACCGGTCTCGCCGACGGGACCAGCGACCCGGCTGACCCGATCGTGCAGCGACAATGCGCTATCGAAGCGGCCCGGCTGCGAAGACTGTTCCTCGAGGCCGATGAGGTCCCCGATCCGCTGCTGCACGAAGTGCGGGCCTGTCTGGAGGTAGCCGAGGTCAGGGGAGTGCCGGTACGGATGAGCGTGTCCGGGGAGATACCGCAGGTTCCGGGCGAGTACCGACGGGACCTGATCGAGCCGCTCGTCGAGGTACTGGGCACGGCCCGCACCCGTGCCCGTATCACCATCTGGGGCAGCGGGAGTGAGGTTCAGCTGAGCGTGGTCGCCGATGCCGCTGAACCGCCGTCCGCGCTGCCGGAAGGACGGGTACGGGTCGAATGGCATCGAGAAGGGAGTTTGCTGTGGATGCAAACCAGCTGGACCGGCAAGTGACCGTCGCGGTCATCGAAGACCACGAGGTCGTGATCGACGGCGTTCGGGCATGGGTCGACCGTGATCCCGGCAGACGGGTACGGATCGTGGCGAGCGGGGCAGACGTCGACGAAGTCCTCGCCGGCCCCGGCGGTGCCGCTGACGTCCTGCTGGTCGACCTCAACCTGCGAGGCACGCTCATCGTCGACCGGATCGCCAGCCTTACCGGGGCGGGGCACCGAGTGGTGGTGTTCTCCGCTCACTCTGAGTCAGAGAACGTGCTCGCGGTACTCGACGCGGGTGCGGAATTCCTGGAGAAAGACGAGAGCCGCGAGCACTGCGTGGAGACGATCGTCGCCGCCGCCACCGACCGCCCCTACGTCACCCCCACGACGGCCGGCGCGATGATCGCCGACACCCGGCCGGTGCGGCCTGCACTGTCCAAGCAAGAACTCGCCGTGCTCAAGCACTGGTTCCAGGGCATGTCGAAAGCCTCGGTAGGAGCCAGGATGGGCATCAGCGAGGCAACGGTCCGGCAGTACATCGACCGAGCCCGAACCAAGTACGCCGCCGTAGGCCGCCGAGCGTCAACCAAGGACGCCCTGCTGGCCCGCGCCATCCAGGACGGGCTCATCCGACCGGACGACATCACCGAGTACCGGTCCATGGCCAACAGACCCGAGAGCTGACTCCGATCAACGGGCCTGTCGACTATCGCTGTTACAGACGGGCGCTCTTTGCGCCATGAGCGTACGCCCGCAGTTATCCGACTTTGCGGGGCCACAAGAGTAGGTACTGTGGACATACATCTTATGCATGATAAGGATAGCTGTGAGTCGTCAGTCCTCTTGGGTGTTGATGTCAGGCAAGTAGCGCATCGTACGGTCAGGAGTCGTGTACGAGAATACCGGGTAGCCGTCTTCTGATGTCGCCTCGCCAACCAACTCGGCATCGGTGAATTCTGCAAGCAGCGTTCCGAACGTGATGAGCTGTTTGCCGACCGGCGCCTGAAGAGGCGATCGAATTACAAAGGTACCCGTGGGGCCGCGGTTCCGGGTGCCAGGACAAGCTGGAAGGCCACGCCTTCGTTGGCAGTGACGGTGACTGGTTCTCCTTTGAGTATTTTTGCGACGAAATGCCAGATCTTATGCTGGTCGTCGAAGTACGTCGAGAGGTTGGGTGTGGTGATGATGGTGTCGGTGTGCTGCTGGAGTTCGTGGAGTAGGCGCATATATTTTGCGAGCGACTTCACCCGGTCGGTCAGGGCTGTCACAGGCGATTCCGGGATGTCGGCTGTCTTGCCGAGATGACCGGGGGTGTTCCGGACGCTGATTCAATAGACGTTCGGGTGATGGAACTCGTCCAGGAATTCTAAAGCCGGCAGTGCTGTGAAGATTGGGATGCGCTCAATGGAGCGCAGGGCGAATTTGAGGTTAGTTGTGTTGCGCGTGAGGTCTCCACGGAAGGTCAGTTCGAAAACGTCGTGTGTCTCGGCGAAGACAACGCGGACGCCTGCGGCGCCCGAGCTTCGGTCGGTCCGATCGACATCGATTTGAGCGATGATAGTGCCGCTAGGATCAAGGATCTCGAGACGGAGTTCGGTGTTCGAGCCGAGGTCTACGCCCTCAACAGGGCCGGTACGGATGGTGGCGTTGACAAGGTCACCGCCGAGGCCGCCAGGAGCGTCGATCGTGCCGCTGTAGGCACCTTCAGGGCTCGTGAAGGGTGTACCGAACTCGGAGAACTCCTTGACGGCTGCCGCGAATTCCGGGTCATCCGCGATGTTGAGCGTGCCATTGATGGTGATGGGGCGTTCATCGACGGACGCTGCGCAGTAAGCAATAACGTCGACTGCCTGCCAGGTCGATGCCACCGGATCAACCCGATACTGGGTCATGACGAGGCCACTACGCTTCGGCGGTTTGGACGGTTGACCTCGACCGAAACGAAACTCGTAGAAGTAGTGCGGGTCGTGGTCAAGGACGCGGAGAGCTCGTTCGATGCGGTCCGTCACCTCGGGTACCGTCAGGTCGCCTTCGTTGCCGCTGCCCAACGACATCAGAGTCACCACTTCGCGATTGGCTTCCTGAATCGCGGATCTCCCGGCGTGGAGGTAGTAGTCAACAACGTCGGGGTACTTCGCGGCCAGCTGATCAAATACAGTCAGGCCGTCCCAGACGACCTTCACGCCGTATGGCCCCACCGTGTCTTGGAGCCATTTCTCGGCTTCCGGTGTCGGGTTCCATGGCGTAACCAAACGCCAAATGGTTACGTTCAGATCCTTCCACCGCGGGTCGACCACAGCAGGGTCCAGAAGCCTCTTGGCGGACTTGGCGACCTTGCTCTTTTGGCTGGCATCTAACGGAGCCGCATACCGCTTGACCTGGTAGATGACGTCACCGCCGTCGGCTGCGCCACGGTCGAGGATGTCGACGCCACCGTCGCCTCGGGACGGATTGATGCGCACCGAGTTGGGGTGCTCCCGGTTGAGCATCATGGCCACGACAGCCTCGATGTCATCGCCTTCGTACCGCCCCCACTCTATGCGGCCGAACACCAACACCAGCTCCCCTCATGCCTGCTGGGCCCGCAGGACGGGCACCTTTTGCTTCTACTACCTTACGCGGAGCCTGGGTCGAGACTGGCGTTGTGCCAGGTCAGTGCGGCAATCATTGCTTCGGAAGTATTCGCCGTTCGGCTCCGCCGTTTAGGACTTTGGTGTCGACTTCCTCGTGGCTCTCGGTGCGGTCGCTTGCGTGACCCACCTGGTCTGGGCTCGCTACGCCGATTGGCTGGTTTCAGGCGAGCAGTGTACGTCGTGAGGTCTTACGAGCGACTTGGTTCGGTCGGGTTTCCGTGGACTGGAGGATGTCGTGAGTCGAAGACGGATGCTGATTGTCCTGGCCATTGCCTTGTTCGCGGGGTTGGTTCTCGCGCCGGTGGCCAGAGCGGGTACGGACGATTATCCGGCGCAGTGGCGCAACACGGCCCAGGATTCGGCGATCGACTCGTGGGGTTACTACAACCGTGAGTGCACCAGCTTCGTCGCGTGGCGGCTGCACGCGCGCAACGGATTCGAGATGCCGAGGGCGATCGGCAATGCCGGAACTTGGGGCTCCTGGTTCTCGGCGCACGGGTACGCCGTGAACGGCACTCCGGGGGTGGGGGCAATCGCCGAATCGTCCGGGCACGTCGCCTGGGTCGAGGCGGTGAACGGCGACGGCACGATCACGATCGAGGAGTACAACTACAGCTACGACGGCACTTACAACGAGCGCCGGGTCGCGGCGTCGATGTTCCGGTACATCCACGTGCGCGACATCGCGAAGGTCGGCACCCGCCTGGTGGGAGACGTCAACGGTGACCACAGGGCCGACGCCGTCGTGATGTACCGCGATAGCGGGTCGGCATTCGTCGGCCTCTCCACTGGCTCCGGTTTCGGAAATCCCGGTCAATGGAGCTTCGGCCACTCGGTCGGCGCGAGCAGGTACTTCCTGGCCGACGTTAACGGTGACGGCATGGCCGACCTGGTGTCCTTCTCCGCCACCGCCGGACATTGGTACGTCTCGCTGTCGTCCGGAAGCGGTTTCTGGTCGCCGACACGGTGGGCCGAAGGTCAGGGGGTAGGCACCAGCAAGCAGTTCCTGGCGGACGTCAACGGCGACGGCATGGCCGACCTCGTCACCTTCGACGCCAATACCGGCGACTGGTACGTCTCGACCTCCTCGGGAAGTGGGTTCTGGCCACCCACGCGGTGGATTCAAGGCAACGGCTACGGAAGCAGCCAGCAACTGGTCGGTGACTTCAACAGCGACGAGAGGGCGGACGCCGCGGTCTATTTCGCCTCGTCCGGTACCTGGTTTGTGGGCCTGTCGAGTGGCAGCAACTTCGGCTATCCGGGGCAGTGGTCGGCAGGGCACGGCATGAACAGCGCGAACCAGGTTGCCGGTGACATCAGCGGTGACCATCGGGCTGATATCGCCTACTTCTACAGCACGGGCACCTGGGAAGCCGGGACCTCGTCAGGATCGGGCTTCTGGCAGCCGACTTACTGGGCCTACGGCCAGGGCGGCGGTTCCACGGACCAGTTCTTGGCCGACGTCAACGGCGACGGCATGGCCGACGAGGTGACCTTCTTTCGCTCCGGCGGAGATTGGTACGTCGACACGTCATCCGGCTCCGGATTCTGGGGACCGCCACAGCTCTGGATCCACGGGCTCGGCGCCGGTTCGTGAGAAGAAGTCAGCGGGCTTCCCGCGTCCCGGCGGGGCTGCGGGCCGCCGGCTACCGGAGGCCGGTCACCGGCGGCCTGATTAGCGAACTTTCAACAGAAGTACTGGCCGAGCACATAGCCGTTGTAGGGCGAAGTGATGTGCCACCAGGTACCGGCGCCCGAGTCGTGTTCGACGGTCTGGCCGTAGTAGACGATTCTGCCGGTCGGTGCGCCTCCTGCGGAGTAGCGCACGTCAACAGTGTCAGCCCCGCAAAGCCAGCGTGTGGTCTGCGTGGTGGCGCTCGCGGTGGTCTGAGCGCTGATGCCGATCCCGAGCACGGCGAAGATGGTGAAGCCGCTGGCGAGCAATTTTCGCATGGTGAGTCTCCCCTCAACAACCGGTTGCTGGACTGGTTGAAAGTTCCTTCCGGGATTCGAACCCGTGGAACGTTAGACGGGTTTTGGGGCGTGCGGTGCATCCAGCCTGGATAGTCACCGAAGAGCGCAACGGTGTCACGTATCCGAGACCCGGCGTGGAGCAAAGGATGCACAGATTGGGGGAATAGCCGACTCGATCGCCGATGCAGATGCACCGCTCCCGTCACAGTGCAGAGGTCGCCCAGCGAGACGGAGACGAGATCGCCGACGGCCGCCCCGGGGCCGGAGGTGGGCGTTACCGCGCCGGCGTCGGGACGGTGCCATGGGCTCGCGCGCGGTGTTACGGGTGAACCGGAGTACGAACGGCCCGTGGGTACCGTCGGCGACCATGCTGGCGACTCGGCGCCATGTTCGATGACGGTTTGCGGCCAAGAGGTGTGGGTCAGGTGGCCAACAATCCGCTAGTCGGCCTTCTTGAGTGCGTAGTCCGGTGCACTGTCCCAGCTGAGCTGCTGGCCGACGAAGCCCGCAACCAGGTTGGCCAGGTGTTGCGCCGGGTAGTAGTAGAGGCGGGCGCAGGAGAGCGCACCGGTAAGTCCCATCGAGTGCTTGCCGCCTGCCTTGGCGCGAAGCACGTCGCGGGCGGCCACGGCACCTGTGCCTTTCAACGGTGCGGGCCATACCTCGCTGCGCCAACCGCTCACCAGTCCGTGTGACAGGCAGTGTCGAACTTCCATCCAACCGTCAGCCCTGGTCAGAATGTCGCTCCACCCGATCGTTTCCGTGGCTGGTCGCTGGTTGACGCCAGGGATGTTCCAGACCTGGAGGGAGTAGCCGTTCCCAGCGGAGGTCTTGACCTTCGGGACTTCAGCGGTCAGAGCTGTTGCGAACTGTCGAGGTGTGGGGTTGTTCATCTTTCCGACAGCTTTGGCCACGTGGGCGTACCCGTGGCCATTCAACAGCAACAGGTTCGCCAGGAACTCTTCGCAGAAGCCCTCGAACGCCCCGATAGTGGACAACGCAATGGCGGGAGCCAGCGCGGCGTGGTTACCTGAACCACCTGCTGTGCGCGGATGCAGTGCGATGAGTCGCTGCGAGACCTCGAGCGCGCGAACGTATCGATCAACGGCGATCTGCAGCGAGGGGGTCGTCACGATGCTCCTCAAGGATGACTCTGACGTGCGGTGGTGTCAGCGCGTGGAATCGCGGCCTCCGGCTGCACAACCCTGCCGAACAATCTCGCAGCTACCGAACCACTGGAAGGACGGCAGATGATGCTACGCGAAGCCTGCTCCAGCGCCACCTCGGCATGCTCGGATGCGGGTGTCCGTCAAGCGGTAAAGGGGTGAATGATCAGCTGCTATGGCCTGTGGCGGCAGATCAGGGTTGTTCTATGGGGCCGGTGCTGTGGGATGCTTGGGTCTGGCAGTCGTGATTCGGCTGCGGCTGTTGCCGGGGGCGCAAGTTGGCGATGAGGACCTGGTGTAGGTGGTGTGCCCTGCTGACGCTGGCGGCGGCGTTGGTGGCCGGACTCCACGCGGTGCGGGCGACACGGATGAGGCCGGTGCCAGAGATGCCTGCCCGGACGTCGAGGTAGCCGCGGCAGTCGCCGTGCGTTGCAGAAGCTGCTCGGCCGCGAACACGCTGCGCACATGGGCACGCGCCGTGAAACTCTCCAAGCGCGAGCCCGACGATTACGGCCGCCCGCGGAACCGTCTCGGCGCCATCACGGACCTTGTGCTCGTGACCCGTGTGCGCGCGTCTGCGTAGAGCTAACGAGTTCCGTCACAGTCTGGCGCGGCTTACCGTGGCCGGATGACAACCGAGTTGGACAAGGGGTGCGAGGGCGAGACTGGTCCGATGCTGTCGTGCCACCTCAACGGAACGCATACCTACAGCAGTCTCATTTTGGCGCTTCGAGACATGCGGAGCGCTAACGACCGAGACCCGGCTACCGATGCAGGCGACGGCAACGATTCTTGGATTGGACTGGTGCTCGGTATGATCGTGTTGGATAACTTGTCCGGCACCGGCGGAGAGGTCGGGAGCCGATTTAAGGGCCTACTTACAGACCATGGCGTTAGCGAGGATGACGCCCGGTACATCTACAGGTTCCGATGCTCGCTCCATCACGAATACGGACTTCCGAGACCCACGACTGTCGATGACCGTAGGCTGGTCGTGATACCTGGGATCGACGCGTACGCAGTTGATACATCGCGACCCGACCGGATCACGATCAGCGTTCCCGCGTTCTGCGGTCGCCTGGTCGAGCGCATCGCCTACGAAGCGCCGAAGCCTGCCAGTTCGAGCCTGATCAACACTCGGCTAGTGCTCGACTGAGGTGCTGTCCCGACCGATCGGGGTGCGTGTAGCCCGATCGGTTGGGCCGGGACTTCGATACCAGCACCACTGCGGGGTTGGGCGGCTGCGGAAGACGTGGAGCCCACGATCGCCCGATGAATGGCGACCTTCTGGGGTTGTCATAGTCGAGGAGGTGTTCGACGGCAGTGTCTCGGACCGGCCAGGGGCGCAGCAGAGTTCGAGTCGGCGGGCAGGGTGACTTTGGCAGAATCAGGGCCCACTGACCGAACTGGCAGGCTGGAACGATGACTGACGCGGCGCTGCCTGATCTGTGGCTCGACTGGTGCGAGGTCACCGGCAACCCAGTCGACGTCCGGGACGAGGCTGTGTGCTTGAGATGTTCGCCCGGCAGGCCGCGCCGTCACAAAAGCTGCTCAGCGCGCTGAGGTCCCCGGCGATGGCCGCGCCCACCTGGCCGCCTGCCTTACGGAATGACGTGACCGCGCTGGAGCGGGTTGTGCACGGATGCACAAGCCGGGTCAACGATCCGGACACCAGATGGATCGCGCGGTTGCGGTTGCGAAGATTGTTGTTCGCCGCAGTCCTGCTGGCTCCGCCGGACCAGGGCGGCTTAGGACTCAGCCGCAGCCAGGCCCGCGGTCTCACAGCGCGACGGCTGAGCGAGCTGCGCCCGGACATTGGGCGGACCGACGAGGAAGCGTCGTGCCCGGCGTGTGCTGTGTGGTCGTGGCTGGACATCATCGGCACGAACAACGGCTGGTCGCCGGCGGCGCTCCGAGAGCTGGGGCACCGCCGGAACCCACCCGCGGGGGAGCGTCACCGTTACGAGTTCGTCGATCCGAGCCCGGACTGGTCGGCCTGGTCTGAGCAGTCGAATCTGCTGCCGGCGATCGACCAGTGGGGCTACGTCGACCGGTACAAGTCGTTGCACCCGTCCTCGCTGTCCGGCCTTGGTGCAGGCGATGGCCACTCTGGCCGAGAAGACTGATGCGCCGATTCGTCGTGTCGCGTGTGAGCCCGCTGACCAGGAATGCTGTATTACCGCTGAGGAGGAAGCCGCGATCCTCGTCCGTGCGGATGAGGTGAACGCCCGTGTCGCCCGGATCCTGGATGAGTACGGATAGAGTCCCTGCCATGGGATTCGACTGGGAGAGCGTGCTCGGCACGAGCGGAGCCGACCTTGAGCAGGCCTACGATGCCGCGGTGTCGGCCGTCATGTACCCGGATCCGATTGAGGCCGAGTCTGCCCTGCCGCTTCCGGTCGGGGCCGAGCACGACGAGATCGACAGTCTCCACCAGTGACGGCGGGCGAGTGCTCGGTGGATCGACTCGCCGGTTCGCCGTTGGCTCTCCTGCGTGGCGTGGTCTCAGGCGAACTCTCTGAGATGGCGAGTGCGTCGGCCGGTGTCCGGTGACCGCGCTCGGGCGACTGGTCCTCGCGCTGGCACGGCTGCTGGAGGATGAGGAGCGTGCGACCGTCGGTCACCGTCTCGCTGAAGGTGTTCACGATGTCGGCTCACGGAGTCCAAGTCGAGACGAGCACGCCGACGACGAGGTGGACTGGAGCTACCTGTGGCAGGCACTGCTGGACGCGTCCGACCACGCGCATCGGATCGTGACCCTGCTCGAGTCCGAGCGTATCTCGTTCGATGTCTCGGCCATCACCGAAGAGGCGCGGGTCCTTCGATCACAGATCAACGCGACGTATGAGCTGATGTGCGAGGCAAAGGCATTGGACGGGCTCGC
The DNA here is from genome assembly GCF_001953865.1 of Amycolatopsis coloradensis. Taxonomy (GTDB): domain Bacteria; phylum Actinomycetota; class Actinomycetes; order Mycobacteriales; family Pseudonocardiaceae; genus Amycolatopsis; species Amycolatopsis coloradensis. The sequence continues at coordinate 188,278 of NZ_MQUQ01000009.1, read as the reverse complement.
GCTGGCAGCTCATGCCTCGATCGAAGAGATCTGGATGCAGTCCGTCCTTCATCGGGCTGCCCTGGTCGACGCCGATCTCGACTCAATGCACTGGGCTTCCGAGCCCGATGCACCGGCGTGGACGATCGACGTCGACGAGCATGGCGGCTTCGTCGCCACGACCTCAGAGGTCACCGACGCCGGCCCATGGAAGTTCTGGGGGAGTGCCGCGACCGCCGCGTCGGCGGCCCACACGCTGTTGTGGTTCTTCCACGACCGCCCGCCGAACATCATGTTCGACCCGCCGGCGTCGCGGCGCCCGCTGGTGTCGAATGTTGTGAATGCGGACCGCTCTCCCGAAGGCCCTACCGTGCCGGAACTCCTGGTTCGTCGCGACGCGATCTATGTCGAGCACGTGACCGCGGTCCAGCAAGCCCGTGACGCGCTTCACCGCCGCGGTCAAGATATCGAGGGGTTTCTCGCGGAGCGCGCCAACGAACTGAACGCTACCGACACCCAGCGCTTGCTTCACAACAAGGCGCTCACCGCGATCGCACCCGGCTCCAACCGCGATCATCTCGGCTTCGCCAGCACGGTGATGTGGGTGCCGACTCGGCTGGTGGTCGGCACCCGCCACCCGGTGTGGGGCGACTTCGGCGGGCACCGGGACGAAATACCCGTGGACATCGCTAGCGGGCTGCTTGATGCGGAGGATCTGGACACCTTCACTGCTAAGTTCTTCTCACCCAAGATCGACCTGATGATGGCGCCAGGCTGGACTGGCCCGCTCTATCACGTCGGCTCCGACGGCAACCACCGCGTCCACACCGCGCGGATGCTCGGCCTGCCCTGGCTTGCCGCCGCGATCAAGGTCCAAGCAATCCGGCCGTCGTCCGGAATCATTGACCTCCTCAACATGGACCCCGATGACGGCGCCAAGATCCAGTCGTTCGAGCGGCGTATGCGAGACCGCACCGAACTCGTCATCGGGTTGCTGCGCCGTGGGGTTATCGCCGGAGAGCTGACCGGTGATCGGGGCGAGACGCTGCGGTTTCGCCGCCTTCCCGCGGCGTGGTTGCTGCACCGTGCAGAGTACGCCACCGCCATCAACGCCATCTACGAGAAGTGCTATCCCGGAGCGCTGGCCCAGCTCGGGATCCCGCTCGAGGCCGGAACAGATCCCGTTGCGTGGCGATGCTGGCTCGCCGGAGCCTGAGTCACACGTCTCGTCCAGCAGCGTCGCTACTGCATTCAGGCAAGACACCGGGCGTCGGCGCATGGTCACCGCTTCGCACCGTCGAGATTGGCACCTGCCAGGTTCGTGCTACTCAGGTCTACGCCACGTAGGTCGACATCCCGTAAGTCGGCGTTGGATAGGTTCGCGCCGACGAGACTCATGCGCCTCATATCGCGTCCGGCGAGGGTCGCGCCGGACAGATCGGCGTAGTCGAACCGCACCTGTTCGGCGGGGAGTGGTTTGGGCGGCGGGCTAAAGTCGGCTTGCCGCAGGTCGCTTCGACTGAAGTCGGCACCCTCAAGGGCCGCAAAGAGGAAAGTCGCATGGGGGATGCGTGAGGCTGTGAACGAAGCGCGGGTGAGATCGGCCGAGGTGAAGTTAGGTCCGATCGAGATGGCAGGCGCCGGCACTGTCGCGTCTGCGTATGGTGTGCCGTCATCCGGACGACCGCCATCGCTCGACACATTGTCGAGTCGCGCTTCTAGGAGGTTCGCACCGGCAAAACTGCTGTTCCGCAATGCCGCACCCTGGAGCCTCGCCCTCGGGAGCTGGGCAAGATTGGCCAGAACACCTACCCACGTTGAAGCCTGCAGGTCCGCCCCGCCTAGATCCGCCTCCTGCAGTCGTACACCGCGCAGAAGCGTCCTGACGAAGCTCGTGTTGGCTAGCTTGGCGCGGCCTAGGTCAAGGTTGTTCAGGGTCTTCGCTCCGAAGTCGCGATGCTCCAAGCATGCGCCTGTGGCGTCAGCCCATGGAGCTGTCTGACTGATGTCGCGGACAGACAGCACTGTGAAGGCCGCAGAAACATCGGTTGGCGGATGCGATCGCGGTCCCGCAGCTGGTGCTGGGGCCCCGGTTGGGCATGTGTGCTCTCGGATGTAGGCGCCGAGCAACCGAGTGATCGTGTTGGCGTCCCGTGCGGAGTCCTTGGCCAGACGTTCGAGGGCGTAGATGCCGCCGAGGCGTATATCGATCTTGTCTGAGCCGAGCTGTTCGACGGCTTTGCCGAAGCGGTCGGTGTACTGGCCTTGTTCGCTGATCGCGATTTGCTGGCGGGTGGCATCGAGGGTTCGGTTGGTGACGTATAACGCGCCGACCGCCGCTAGTCCGGTTGCCAGCGTCGCGATGGTGGCGATCGCCTTCGCACTTCGCCCCCAGCCGTTCCAGCTGAACAGCCGACGCAGTCGATGCTGATGAGAACGCTTCGGACGGTTCAGCCGGGCAGCTCGCATACCTCGGGCTGGCACGGACACGGATAGCACACGCCTCGGATTCGTGGTCATCGACGACCCGCCTCGTGCGTGTTCGAAGCAGTGTCGTCGAGTAGGTACCCCGAGTTCGAGAGGGTTCGCATTGAAGCATCCAACCGCGCAGTAGTTCGGATGCGTTGCTCGGTACCCCAAAGCTTCTTGGTTTGGATCTGGCATCGGCGACTTCTGGTCGTTCCAGGAGGTCCGCCGGACTATGGGAGCGTCTGATGCGATAGCGCAGGCCCGCCCAGCGCCGATCCAAGGTTCCAGTCCTCCCCTCCTAGTCGACCTGGCCCGCATCTAGGTCGGACGACATCGAACGGAAGGAGACGTCGACCCCGACCTGCAAGCGACGCGGGGCGGCGAGCTCCTGGAGCTTGACCAGCAGGTCTGGGCGCAGGATCAGATCACACCCCTCGACCGCGGGCGTGAGCGGCTCGTAGTTGCCGTCGTGGACGAGGTGTTCTCGCCATTGGCGGCACACCACCCCGGGCCCGTCGCTGTCGCTCAAGCTGAAACCACTGAACGATTCCGACGTCGGGCGCAGGCCGAGTACGGGAAGTAGGCAGGGTGCTGGTGCCAGGAGGAATAGGGGCAGGCCAAGCCCATTGTTGCCGCCGCGGCGCGCGCTCCGGCCACCGTTCGTAACCGCAGCTGCGGGAAACCCGCCGGGTGGGAGTTGTTGTTCGGCGCCTATCCCGAGCTCATCCCATGGCACTGTCCACAGCTGCCACGGAGCGTCGGTGAACGGCGCCGATCCGGCCGGTGGTGCGGCGTCGACGACCTCGAGTCCGGCGATGATGAGGACCTTGCGCCCGGGCTGCGCCGGGTAGCTGCGAGCTGGCGTTTGGTGTGCCTCGGCCAATCCGATTTGGAGCCAACCGGCGTGCGGGCCGTCGGAGACTTCAGCGAACGGAGGTGGATCGCCCGGGAGGCTCCTGAGGCGCGTGACGGACTTGATGCCGGGGGGTGGCCATGCGTCGTCGGTGTCACGTTCGGAGAACCAGGGCGCCGATGTTAGTGACCATGTCAGCGCATCAGGTCGGGTCGCGGGTCGCGGTACTCGGGCATGCTCCGCGCGAACGGACAGGTGGTCGTCGTCGGACAGGAAGTCGGTCCAAGCCCGTTCGAAGTCGTGCGGGTCCGTCAGCGTGCTGGTTTGTGCCATCGCTGAGCGGAGGCCGGCGGCGGCATGCTGGAGGGAATCGTTGACTGCGGCTTCGCAGGCGAGGTACGCATCCGGGATGCGTTGGCTTCCCGGACCGCGGAGGTGGTCGAGTTGCTCGCTCAAGAGGTCATCGGCGAATTCAGCCAAGGCTGCCGCGGTAAGTTCGACTGTCGCCCGCCGAAGCACCGGAGCATCCGCGAGAAGATGTGCCAGGTGCTCCTGGACGAGGTATTCGGCGAAGTCCTCGTGGTCGGTGGTCATGACAACGGTCCAGTTCCTGTGTCGGTCAGAGCCTCGATTAAACGAGGATGGGCGGCTGTCGCCGGAACTGGGGGCGGCGTGTGACCGGCGTCGGCCAGAATCGAGGCGGCTTCGGTTCGAACGGACAGAAATTCTGCACCGGTCAAGTCGGTTAGCCTGGCGACAAGCTCGTCAGTGAGCGGTCCGTGCCGGACTTCCTCTCGCAGCAGTTTGAGCAGCCAGGTCACCGGCCCGGCGCCGATGGGCGCGGCGAGCACGCGGTCCGCCGCTGCCTGCAGGAGTTCCGGTCTCGTACCGAGCACTGCGGCGGCCACCAGTGCGCGTCGCCGATCCCCGCGGTCCGGCAACGCAACAGTGGCCAGCGCCAACGTGGCGAGCGCGGAGTCGACGTCAGCCTGGGTGGCTGCCTCCGGTTCGGGGCGGTACGTGCTGGTGCCGAGATCTACTTCTCCCGGTAGGCGGTGCTCGATCACGTCGAATGCTGCATCCCAACAGGAGAATGGATCAGCGTGTTCCGACCTGTAGACATGTGGTCGTTGCGCTGAGAACGCGGCGACGAGTGCCTGCGTGACGCCGACGGTGTAGTGGTCCTTACCCGAAATGGTTGCGACTACCTCCTCGGCGAGTACGGCGGATGCTGTTTCAGCGTCCAGAGCATGAGCGCGTTCCCACAGGTCGAGCCGGCCGCGTCCGGCAAAGGTGAGCCAGCCACCCCGGCCAGGCGTACGAGTGAAGGCGAGGGTGAAAGCGGTGGCGGCGAGCCTGTCGAAGCGTTCCGGGGCGATCTCCCGGCGCAGTGCGAGACCCTCGGCGATCTCGGTCAAGGCCGCGCTGTCGCGTAGCCGGTCGACTTCTTCGGAAATGCGATGCAGTTGCGCGACTACAACATCGTCGTGCCCCTCGGCGGCAAGCTCGAGCAGGCGCCAACCGAGCGCGGCGACCAAAGAATCGAGGGCCCGGCGACGTGAGTCGGGTCCGCTTTCGCGAGACGTCATCGCGTGATCGCCCAGCGCGGCTGGGATACCGGCGGTACCGGGGGGAAGGCAGGGGCGCTGCCACGAGCGGACCGCATCGATCTTGGACCGAGCATGGCGCCGACCGCTGAGCTGGTTCTTGGGCGACGGCACGTCGAGCGGGAGAGCCACGCCTTCCCCGCCGAGGAGCGTGGCGAGCTGGTTGAGGTCGCGTGTCGGTGCAGGGTCAGCGTTCAGCGTGTACCTGCGCTGCTGATCGTTGTAAGTGGAGGTGACGACGTTCGCGATGACGGGTAGGGCGCCGCGTGAGCGGGCCTGGTCGTCGTCGGGCAGGTCGGCCAGCCGGGCAAGTAGGGCGGTGTCGCGCTGGAGGTACTGGCCCTCCGCGCCGGCTGCGATCCTCAATGCGGCGAGTACCACCGTGTCCGCCGTGTCGCTCTGCTCGTCGAGCAAGGTGGTGTGGGCCGCGGCCGCACGGCTGTCCGGTAACCCGGGCTCGGTGAGCAGGATGTCGGCGGCCATGCTCGCGGCGGCCCGGGGGTCCTCAGCGGTGAGCCGGCGCCACCAGGCGAGCGGTGTGCCGGAGGTGTCGCGGCCGTCCGTGCGCGCCGCGACCAGGTGGGTGAAGGGTTGGATGCGGGCAAGGCAGCTGCGCGTGCGTCGGGAATCGACGGTGGCGAGCTCCGGCAAGGGGTCGAGCAGCTCGTAGATCGTCGGATCCTTGTGGCTTCCGTAGGCTGCGAGTAGGTGCGCGGCGCGTTCCCAGCTCGAATGAGCCTCGCTGACGTCACCTGCGTCAAGGCTGATCCTCGCCATCTCGAGCTCGAACTCTGCTTCCTGGCCGTAGATCGCGTTCAGGGCGCCACGCTCCTCCCGCAGCCGCCGCATGAGGGTGTGGACGGTCGCGGCGCCGGAGTGGTCGACTGTCCTGCTGAGAATTGCCAGCAGATCCGTGGTGTGGAGCGGGCCGGTCGTCGCCATGCCGGACAGGGACGTGGTCGTGCGGTCACTGATGTGCACGAGTGAACGAAGGGCTGGCTCCAAGTCTTCGCCGGACAGCAGTGCCACGGCGGCCTGGACGGTGTCGTGGACGTGGTGACGGATATCCCAGAGGTCGCACGCTCTGGGCTTTCCCGTGAACGGCTCGGCGGCCATCGCGAGCTGTTCAAGGGCCGCTCGGACCGCAGCGGAGGCAGCCCGAGGAGTGACAGCGCCGGCAGTCACGTCCTCGTTCAACCTGAGCAGCGCGATCGTGAAACGCAGCCATGCACGGTAGAAGCCGACGCCGTGAAGCCGGGGGAGCAATTTCTGTGGGAGCCCGTGATCGTGGTGTTGTGCGACTCTCAGCAGATCCAGCCAGTGCCCAATTGCGACCGCCCTGGCCGGGTGCCGATCGTTGAGGACGTCGGAAGTTGCGGCTTCGAGCGTTTGCTCGGCTTCTGGCCCGAGCAGCTCGCTGACGATGTCTTCGAGCGGCACACCGCGCCGGAGCATCTGCTGAGGTTGGAGACCGGGCGCGTCGGCCCAAGCTCGGACGGCGAGTTCGGTGGCGACGCCCGGATCCGTCGAGAGACCCGCGAGGTGCAGCAGGAACATCCCGCGGGTGATCGGGTTCTCGACAAGGGGAGCCGCTTCGAGCAGGACGTCGTAACCCACGCAATCGGAAAACACGGTGAGCACCCGGTCAAGTGTCTTGTATTCCTCGGCGTCGAGAACACTTGCCACACGTTCGGCAAGGGTCCGCTCCTGCACATCTTCGGTGGAGCGCCGGACAGCGATCCGGAGGTCTCCCCGCAAGGCGGCGATGGAAACGTCGGTGTCGGTTTCTTCGCCGTAGACGACGTTGCCGTCCTGTTGTTCTTGCCAGCCAGCGAGATAGGCCTCCCACGGCGCGGCCCCTCCTGCTCGGTCGACTGCCGCGCACAACAGCAACCCCCAGCGAGCCGGCATGGTCAGCTCGCCGTCGTAGAGCAGACCGGTGGCGATCGTGTCCGCGCCGAGAAGGGATACAAGCACGTCGCCGTAGTCAGCGACACCGTCGGGAAGGTTGTCGTCGTACGTACCGACGGCTCGCCGGAGTTCGACGCACCGGACGAGTAACGGCCAGTCGAGCAAGGCGGCAGCCCGTCGAGCCACGGTGCCCAGAACGGCTGTGAGAGCCGATGGCGGCTGGAAGCCAGCGATCGCCCGGGACACGAAGTCGACCTCAACCAGGGCCTTGAGCTCATCGTCGCGCCCAAGCTCCGCCAGCAGCTCAGGCAGGTGGCGGAAGGCCCTCGCGTCGGTGAAGAACCCCCGCCGCGCCAACCATGCCGCGGCGTACTCGCGAGCCGCTATCAGCATGGTGGCAGGAGTCGCGTTGCGGATGAAGCGGCTGAAACTTTCATGGTGGACCTTGAGACCGCCAATGCCTGGTTGCCGCGAGACGATGGGTGCGACCGTGCTCAGGGCGGCGTGAATCGGCGCGAGTGGGAAGATCTCCTGCAGTTCCTGGGCCGTAACTGCGAAGTCGCAGACGGCCAGCAGGCTCACGGCCATCCTCGGCTCGGCGGTGAGCCCGTCGAAGAGGTATCGGTAGTAGGAATCGAGGTCGTTCGCCGACTCGGGCACGGCTCGCAGCCGGCCGAGGGGATCCGGCCCTTCTGCCTCGCGACACAGATAAGTCGCGTACAGCGCGTTTCCCCGCGAACGAGTGTGGATCAAATCGACAACCGTTTCGGTTTGCTCGTGACGATCCGATGGCAGGACGCCGTGCCGATCCGCAAGCGCGAGGACGTCTTCGCGCGTCAACGGCGAGGCGATGATCGACTGGCCGGCGAGCGAGGCCAGGTGGTCCCCGGGCTGGCTGGCGATCAGCAGGACGACGTTCGCCGGGAGATCCACCGTGGCCAGCTCGTCAACGAGAGCACGCGCCGGGTTGGTCGAGACGCGGAACGCGGAACCAGTGACTTGGCCGAGCACGCGGGTGACATGGTCAAGTCCGTCGACGATCAGCAGGATCGGACGATCCGCAAGTGACCTCCGGACACCTTTGAGCGCTGCGCTGAGCGCGTCACTCGTAGCCGCGTACCGGGGCCGGATGCTTCTGAAGGCAGCGGGGCAGACGGCCTCCAACTGCTGGAGCAGGCTGCCGATGACGACCTCGGTGAGGACACGGGTGTCGCGCTCGATGTCCTCCGACCCCAGCCAGCAGTGGTGCCGCGCCACGATCCACTCTGGGCGGAGTTGATCGGCCACTTGTTCGCACAACCACGATTTGCCGGCCCCCGGTTCGCCGGTGAGCAACAGCGCTCCGCCTTCATCGGAGATGTCATTCGCAGCCTCCGCGAGGTCGGAGAGTACGTCCGGGCGAATGATCGCAACGGCCGGGTCGACCGGATTTCCTTCTTGGACGGCGCCGAAGTCGACGACCAACCCCATTCGTGGCGTCAGTGAGGTCAAGGTGACGGCGCCGGGTCCGCTGCGCGCCGCCTTCGCTGCCTCGATGAGCGACAGCGCGACCTCGGTAGGGGACACATCGCGGTTCGGAGGTCGGCCCGCGCCGAGTTCGGCGGAGACGCGGCGCAGCAGCACCGCCTCGACCGGCCCGGGGGAGTGGATGTCCAGCGAGATCCCCGGCATGTTTACGTCCACGACCAGCTGTGCGCACGCGCGCCGCACTAGGTCCTCGCTCGTGGTGGCCAGCTTCTTGCTCCAGCGGGGGTGATGGAGCAGTGCGTCGGGGTCGAACTTCATCCGTGTACTGGGCACGCCAGAGAAGGCGGGACCCGGGTCGTCGCGGGGGGAGACAGGCGTGAACACCGCGGTCAAGTCAGAAGCTTCTGGCTCGACGTCGGTCAAGACAAGTCGGTACTCGGTCCCCGGATAGTCCCGTAAGTCCTGGTCGAGAGAGGCGAACAGTAAGTCCACGCGCAGGCTTCGCCGCTCGGTGGTGAAGGTCTCGACGGTCAGCGCGCGCTCCTCGACGGAGTGCTTGATCTGGATCCGCTTCCGGGATCCATCGCGGCTCCTGCGCGTCACGTCGTCGAACCGGTCGCCGTTGAACAGCTTGGTGTCAACGACCACCTCGTCTGCCTCGCCGAGGGCGACGTCGACAAGGTAGATCGCTGTTAACGCGTCCTGGTACGCGTAGCCGCGGTGGGTCGGCCGCAAATCCACGGCATCTCCTCCTCAGCCGGGGAACGTGCTCGTCCGCAGTATGCGGACGGCGTCCGACATTCTTGCGCGGGCGGCTCCCGGCTATGTGCTTCGACTTGGGCCGTGTGCCCGCACTTGCCCAAAGGGGGCGCGGGGCAGCAGTTCCAGATCTGGCGGCGGCGCTGGAACACCTCAAGCCGAGTGCAGACACGTCGTCGACGGCAGGGCCGGGCGGGCTGGACCACGCCCGGTCGGCACATGATCCTGGCGATCGTATGTGGTCCTCGCGTAAGTTGCGCCCGCTACGGGTGACCGAGGCGGCACCGCTCCGAGGCGGTGCCCCCAATCTGCGGTAAGGCATCTGCAGATAGAGATCGATTTAGTGCTGAGCCTGGAGCCCAACGAGTCCGCATTCAGGCCCGCGAACCACGATCCGCCCCGGCGTTCTCTTCTGGCCTGTTGATGGTCTTCGAAGGAGCGCCGTAGCGCCCTGTAGGAGACCCCGGAAAGGCCATGGCCCGTCCAGGGCTCAGCTGCAGACCAGAACAAGACCACTCTCTGCGCTCGTAGGTCGTGCTGGAATCACACTGTGCGCGCGGATTCAGTGTTGCGAACGTAGTGCTGTCGCGTACCGTGGGAATCAAGGCGGCGCACGGATTGCGCCGCCGATCCAGGCAGATGCCAGACCGCTCGAAGACCCTTTGTGGTCTCGCGGGACGAGGGACGGACTCGGACGGGGCTCGCCGCGCTGGGCGCGGGAGGAACGAGACAACTCATCGCTATGTGAGAGGTCTCCCATGTCCATCCAGCCGTCCCACATTCGCGCGGCCGTGATGCTCCCCGTCGTCTGCCCGTCGCTCCGTCGCCACATTCGGGAACACCGGGCTGCCTCTGATCGGACGTCGGCCGAGGTCCCCGGTTTTGTGTTCACCGCGGCACCTCGTCCGGTCCCACGCTTCATCTTGCCTCCGCCGATCCTGCCTTCCCCTCGGATGCGCCCGGCCTTCGGCGGCGACACGGCGGCGTCCGGGACGTTCAGTGCTCTGGTTCGTGGCGGGACGGGGAAGTCGTGATGGAGCCGCGGCTGGTGGATGGGAAGTGGCTGTCGACGGAGGATGTGGCGGGGCTGCTGCATGTGGATCCGTCGACGGTGCGGCGCTGGCGGACCGCGCGGCCGCCACAGGGCCCGCCGTTCGTGCCGCTGTCCGAGCGGCTCATCGTCTACAGCGCCGCGGACGTCGACGCGTGGCTGCGCAGCCGGCGGGTGGATCCGGAGAAGGTGACGGCCTGATGGCGGGTGCGATCGCGCTGCCCATCGGAATCTCGCTGTCGTCGGACATCGAGTACCGCGAAGGCCGCAGCAAGCCGTACAAGGCGCGGGTGCGGTGGGTCGACCCGGTCACGAAGAAGCGGCCCAGCAAGTCGGAGTCGTTCGCCGAGGAGGCCGACGCCCGGAAATGGCTCGAGGGCATCGAGGAAGACGCCGCGCAAGGGATCGATCCGCGGATGGCGACGATGCCACTGACTGAGTACGGCGAGGCCAACATGCCGCTGATCATGCGGGGCCTGGAGGAGAAGACCCTGGACCCGTACATGGCGGGCTGGCGGCAGCGGGTCGTGCCAACCGTGGGGCACCTTCCGGTGCGGAGGATCACCAACGGTGTGGTCGACCGGGCGGTCCACACGTGGATCGCCGACGGCTGCAGCCGATCGGTGGTGAAAAACAGCATCGCGCCGCTGGTCAGGACCATGGAACAGGCACGCCGGGACGGCCTCGTCGACTTCAACCCGGCGCGGGTCACCGGGTGGCAGCAGGAGTACAAGCTGGCCGAAGACGAGCTGGAAGATCCGCGGTCACTCGCACTACCGGACTGGTACACGCTCACCACGCTGGCGGACGCGCTGGTCGCGCGATCCCACCGCGAATACCGCGGCTGGGGCGATGTGGTCGTGTTCGAGGCGTGCACCGCGACCCGGATCGGCGAGGTCTCCGGCTGCCGGGTCAAGGACATCGACACCACGAACTGGATCTGGAACCTGCGGCGCCAGACCACCCCTGGGCCCGGCGGGCTGCTGGACAAGGGCACCAAGGGCAAACGCGCCCGCAACGTGCCGATCATCGAGGACATCCGGGAACTCGTCCTGGAACGCATCGCCCTGACCGACGGGAACCCCGACGCCCGGCTCTTCCTCGGCCCACGCGGCGGCCGCATCACCACCGCGATCCTGCGGGACGCGACACACTGGGACGACGTCGTCACCCAACTCGGGTACGAGCACCTCCGCCGCCACGACCTGCGCCACACCGGGCTGACCTGGATGGCCGACGCCGGCGTCCCCGTGCACCACCTGCAGAAGATCGCCGGCCACGGCTCGCTGGAAGTCACCCAGCGCTACTTGCACCCGGACCACCAGTCGGTGACCGACGCGGGGGAGCTGCTGACCCAGCACCTGCGGGCACCACGTACACCCCGGCTGCTCGTCGTCAAATAACAACAGCCCGCTCCAATAAAACGCTCTGCCTTTTCGAAGGCAGAGCGTTTTCTTTTACGCGATTCCGTCTAGTCGAGCCGGTGCTAAGCCGCCCGTAGCGAATTGAGCGACCTGCCGTCGCGGTGTCCCCGCGACGTCGCGGGAAATCGCCACGGTGGCCTATTTGCGAGGCATTCTCTCGACGTCCTGCGTGCATTTTTAGGCCGGGTCGCGGAGGCACTCCCGGACATGTGCCAGTGGCGGTACGTCAGCACGCTGTGACAGTGTGTCGAAGGAGTTTCACCCGCGAGGGGGAGGTGGAGGCCTGTAGCTCGAATGCCTCCGCTCGCGCTCTAGCTGCCAGATTCACCTGAATGGCGGAGCGCGGCTGGCCCTCTTTCGCTTCGGTCAAGTGCGCTTCGGGGCCCGAAGAACCGGTGTGGTCCCCACGTGGTCCCCTAGCGGATGCTTCGGTGCCTGCCGAAAAATTGTCTTCGGTGAAACGAAAAAACCGCCTGACCTGAGTTTTCACTCAAGCCAAGCGGCTTTTCTGTCCGGTCGGGCTGACAGGATTCGAACCTGCGACCCCTTGACCCCCAGTCAAGTGCGCTACCAAACTGCGCCACAGCCCGGACCCGCGCTCCGTGGAGTGCGATGTGAGTACTTTAGCGGGTCCCGAAATCAGCCTTGCAGCCAGGGGTAACTGTGTGTTTGACCTGCGAAAACGGGCCGTGAGGGCCGCCCTGCCGCAATCGGGCGGTCCTCACGGGGTCACTGTGGGTTGTCCGCGTGCGTGAGGGTCTGCCAGGAGACGAACAGACTGTTGGTGCCCGCGGGGCGCTGGTGCAGCGTGAGGGCCTCCGTATTGCTCATGGTGTGCCCGAGACGGGTGTGGAGGTGGTTGTAGCCGACTTCGGTGATCGGGCCGAGGCCGATGGCATGGATCCGCTCCGCCGGCTGGCAGCGAGTCCAAGGCCGCCAGGGTGCCGTCTTCGGCGACCGACACGGCGGTGATCGTCCCTTCGGCCGTCTCGTTGACGGCGTAAAGCACCGGCAGCGTGGGATGCGGGGTCAGCCAGCTCGGCGAGTTCAGTTCGAGCGAGCCCGCCGGGGTCAGCTCCCCGGTCCGCCCGTCGCGCCAGAAGGTGCCGATGCCTTCGCCGTTGCCCTTGCTCGCGGCGGTGTAGGAGCCGACGATGATCAGGATCCGGTCGTCGTTCGCAGAAGTCACAGGCCCACTGTGCAGCAAACCGTGGACAAGGTGAAGGCCTCCTTGCCTGCCATCGAGGTAGGCAAGGAGGCCTTCACGGACTCTTACTTCAGCGAATTGTCCACTGTGGTCATGAGGGCGCCGGTGTCACCCGACATCTCCCATGCCATGACTCCCAGCAGTCCTCTGGTCTTGAGCCAGGCGACCTTCTGCTGGATGGACCAGGCGTCGTCGAAGGTCCACCATTGCCCGCCGTTGCCCGTGTAGCACGCGGTGGCCACGGCCGCGGTGTCGTGCTGGACGGTGCAGTTCGGGACACTGGCCAGGAGATTCGCGTAGCCACGAGTACCTGCTTCCTCGGGGAACTGGCCTGGCGCGGCGCCTGTAGCGCTCTGCCATTCGCCCTTCTTGCCGCCGTCCGCGACCCCTTGCCAGCCTCGCCCGTAGAAGGCGAGCCCGAGGGTCAGTTTCCGTGGATTGGCCCCCGCCTCGGTGTAGGCGTTGATCGCCGATTCCACACTGAACTTGAAGTTGTACGGATCGTCCGCGTCGGCGTAGAGGTTCCCCTGATGGCCGGTGCGGTTCGGCTCCCACGAGTTGTCGCTGCCCGAGCCGTGGAAGTCGTAACCCTGCACGTTCGCGACGTCGAGGTAGTCGAAGATCTTCGGGATTTCCCAACCGCCCTTCACCTTCGCCGGGTCGGCGGGGGTGAACGCCTGGAGTTCGTACCGCTTGCCGGTGGTGGCGCCATAGGCGTCCATCTGCGTGCGGAACTCGGCCAGCAGGGCGGTCAGATTCGTCTTGTCGTTGGCGCTCCAGTGGTTTCCGGGATGCCCGTCGGGGCTGCCCGGCCACTCCCAGTCGATGTCGATGCCGTCGAAGATGCCCGCGGCCGTGCCCGGCCCGCCGGCCCCGCCGTACGCCTTGACGTTCCCCTTCAGGTACGTGTCGATGCACGACGCGACGAACTTCTGCCGCGACGCGGCCGTGGCCGCGACATCGGAGAAGTACTTCGAGTAGGTCCAGCCGCCCAAGGAGATGAGGACCTTCAGGTTCGGGTTCTTGGCCTTGAGCTTCTTCAGCTGGTTGAAGTTGCCGCGCAACGGTTCCCAGCCGGTGTCGCCGACACCGTCGACGGACTGGGCGGCGGACATCGGCCGTGAGTAGTCGGCTTCCGCGTCGCCCGCGCCGTCACCCTGGTTCGGGTCCTGGGGGTTCGGCGTCGTTCCCTTGGTGACACCCGAAAGGCAGGTGTGGTTGACCGGGTCGATGTTCCCGAAGGCGTACAGCAGATGTGTCAGCTTGCTCGCGGACCCGTTGGTCACCAGGTTCTTGACGAAGAACTGGCGGCCGTAGATACCCCACTGGACGAAGTAGCCGACCCGGGCGTACCCGTTCACGATGTCGCCGGTGCGAGCGCTGACGGCGGCGCTCGCCGCGGAGACGTTGTCGTAGCCGTCACGGGCTTTCACCGTGAAACTGTACGAAGTGGACGGTGAAAGGCCGCTCACCGTCGCGGTCGTCCCGGTCACCGTGGTGGCGAGGGTCGTGCCGCGGTAGACGTCGTAGGAGACGACGCCGGTGTTGTCCGTGGAAGCGTTCCACGCCAGCGAGACGGAGCCCGACGTGACCGCCGTCGAGCGGAGGTTCGACGGCGCGGTCGGTGCCTGGGTGTCGTCGCTCGGGTTGTTCGTGGTCACCGCCAGGGCGGGGGTGGCCGGGGACTTGGCGTCCTTCCGGTCCTTGGCGACGACGGTGAAGCTGTACGCCGTGTTCGGCGTCAGCCCGGTGATCCGCGCTTCGGTGCCGGTGACCGAAGCCGCCAGCGTGGTGCCCTGGTAGACGTCGTAGCCGGCGACGGGCAGCGATCCCGGCGCCGACGCGTTCCAGGCCAGCGCGGCGGTCGTGGTCGTCTTCGCCACGAGGCGCAGGTTGGCCGGGGTCGACGGCGGGGTGTCGCCCGAACCGTCACAGTTGGCGTCGTCGATCCGGCACGTGGTCGGGTTGACCGCGGAACTGAGCCGGAACGACGGGCTGTACGGATAGGTCGAGCGGCCCGGCGCGAGGGATTTGATGTAGTACGCCGGGACGAGGGTCACCTGATTGCCCGCTTGGGAAACCGTGGCGTTGGAGCCGCTCGTGGCGGTCACGCCGGCGGGAACGGTGAAGGTGATGGACCAGTCGGCGACGGTTTCGCTGCTGGGGTTGGTGACGGTGTACTCACCGGTGGTGCCGGTCAAGGTGAAGGCGGCGCGGAGGCGGCCCGCCGCCATCGCCGGACTGCCCGCTGCCACGAGGAGCCCGGCGGCGAGGAGTAGCACGGTGAGTGCGCTGAGTAGTCGTTTTCTGGTGCGTCTCATGGCGGTTCTCTCCAAAAGAGGCGGCGAGACTGACCTGCTCGGAAATGGCGCGTGTGGTCTAGACCACACTTGAATGTAGCGCGACGCGCATAAAAGGTCTAGACCGATTCGTCGGTCATGAACCCCTTGGGCCCCGAATGCGGACAACGGGTGACACTGACGAACGGCGAAGGGCGGTTCATGAGTTCATCTCGGGCGGATCCGGGCGATCTGGAAGACGCGGAAGTGATCGCGAGGTCAGTGACCAGCCCGGACTGGTTTTCCGCGATCTTCGACCGGCATGCCGCGCACATCCACCGCTACCTGGTCAGACGCATCGGTCCCGCCGCCGCCGAGGACGCGCTGGGGGAGACGTTCCTGGTCGCCTTCCGCAAACGCGGGGGATACGACACCGAGCGCCGCGAGGCACGGCCGTGGCTCTACGGCATCGCGACCAACCTGGTGGCGCAGCGGCGGCGCGACGAGGTCAGAGAGCTGAAACTCCGGGAAGCCCTCGGGCCGCCGCCCGACGAGGAGGGCCATGCCGATCGCGTCGCGGAGCAGGTGACGGCCGAGGCGATGGGCAAGCTTCTCGACGGCGCGCTGGCGGAACTGGCCGTGGGCGACCGCGACACGCTGACGCTGTTCGCCGGAGAAGGCCTGAGTTACGAGGAAATCGCCGTGGCACTGGACATCCCGCTCGGCACCGTCCGCTCACGGCTCAACCGCGCCCGCCGCAAGGTCCGCGAGGCACTGGGACACCAGGACAGCACGAATTCGAAGGAGATCTCCAACCATGGATGAGCTGAAGCTGATCAGCGAGCGAACCAGCCCGGTTCCCCTCGCGGAATCCGCCGCGCTCGCCGCGGCCCGCGCGCGTTTGATGGACGAGATCGCCGCCGAAGGAACGGAAAACGTGGTGCCGCTGAGGAAACAGCGGCGCTGGGTCTGGACCGGGGTGGGTGCGGCTGGCCTGGCCGCGGCCATCACCGCCGTCGTGGCGCTCACCCCGGCCGGCCTGGAACCGCCCGCGGCCGCCGCGGATCCCGTGGCCGTGCTGCGCAGCGCCGCCGCGGTCGCGCTGAAAACGCCGGACACACCACCGAAACCGGACCAGTTCGTCTACACGAAGACCAAACAGCCCGACGGCGAGCGGGAAGCGTGGCTTTCGGCGGACGGCACCCACGACGGGTTGATCAAGATGGCGGACGGAAGTTCCTTCCCTGTTCCGGGCTGCCGGAACGGGCTGGCGCAGGCTTACAAGGGCGAAGAGCCGCTCAAGGGCGTCATGGAGCCGTGCACTCCGTCACCCGGCTACCGGCAGGATCTGCCCACCGACGTGGATGCGATGTTCGCTCACCTCAACGCCGACAATGCCGACCACAGCGGTAAGATGGGCAAGGACGTCGTCGCGCTGGCGAACGAAAACTACCTTCCCCCCGCCGTCCGGGCGGCCCTGTACGGCGCCGCGGCCAAGATGCCCGGGCTTCGCGCCGTCGACCACGCCACGGACGGAGCGGGCAGGCCTGGTGTCGGCATCACCTGGCCACTCAAGCCGGAGGACGATCCCAAGGTGGCGAAACCGGAGATGATCGTCTTCGCCGCTGACACGTTCCTGTACCTGGGCGGAAATGGGACGGCGGTGACCGCGTCCGGCGTGGTGGACGCGGTCGGTCAGCGCCCGTAGCGGTTCAGCGGCCGGTGAAGGTCGCCTTGCCAGGACCGTCGGCGAGGAAGGATTTCACCGCGCCGCGCAGGTCTTCGGTGTCGAAAAGGCCGGCGGCGATCGTCGTGATGTGCTCGTTCGCCTCGGCGACGCCGCCGTGCTCGTAGTGCTCGAGCACCTTCTTGGTGGCCGCGTGCGCCCGGGTCGGCCCCTGCGCGAGGTCGTTCGTGAAAGCGCGGACGTTCTCGTCGAAGCCGTCCACCGGGAACACGCGGTTCACCACGTTCCAGCGTTCGAGGGCCGCGGCGTCGTAGGTCGCACCGGTCATCACGAACTCCTTGGCCCGGCCGACGCCGGCGCGGGCGGCGAGACGCTGGGTGCCGCCCATGGTCGGGGTCAGGCCGACGACCCGTTCGACGAGACCGAACTTGGCCTTTTCGGTCGCGAGAATGATGTCACAGGCGACCGCGACCTCGAAGGCCCAGGTCAGGCACAGGCCGTGGGCGGCGAAGACGGTGGGGAACGGGAGGGCGGCGATCCGGTCGGGGATCGCCAGCATCTCGTCGAACAGCACCTTCGCCTCGGCCGCCGAGGACTGCGCGTCGAACAGGGAGACGTCGACGCCGCCGCTGACGATCTTTCCCTCGGCCCGGATGAGCACCGCGCGCGGCGGTGTGGCCTCCAGTTCGCCGATCGCCTCGCCCAGTTCCCGCTGGAGTTCCGCGGTGTAGAGGTTCAGCGGCGGCGAAGCGATGGTCAGGACGGCGACGTCGTCCTCGCGGTCGAGGCGGATCGAGGTGGCCAAGGCGAGTTCCCTCCGCTAGATCGTTTTCCGTGACCCTAGCCGGAGGTGTTCGCGAGTTCGTCCCATTGGCCCTGTGCTTCTGGTCGCCATTCGACGTGCTTGCGGTGGAACAGGTCCGCCGCGCGCACACCACTCCAACCGTCGGGCAGCAGTTTGAGCGGAAGGCGTGGATCGAGGAACGGAAAGCTACGCCATTCGTGGACGAGTTCGGTCTGTGCACGAAAGACGCCGCGTTCACCCGACGGCCTCGAACCGGTGAAACGGTCGATGAAGTCCTCGTAGCGGTCCTTGAGTTCGCTCAGATCCCAGGACCGCGCGACCATGGTTTCCTGATCGCCGATGTCGCCATAGGCGGCCGAGAACGACATCGCCTGCGCGTCGAGTCCGAGTTCCTGCACGATCTGCTGGGCTTCCCGCTGGCGGGAGAGGTCCGGGCTGACCCAGACGCCCGCCACCGGTGAACCGAACCCGGCCCACGTCAGGCGAGTGCGCAACCGGTGCCGCAGATCCCGCTTCGCCTCGGGCACCGAAACGATCAACATCAGCCAGTGGCCGTCCCAGGCCCGCTCCTCGTTGCCGAAGGCGTAGATGCGTTCAGCGCCTTCGGTCAGGAGGCGTCTGCCTGGTGGGGTGAGCGACCAGCGCACTCTTCGTCCGACACGTTCGGAGACCACCCAGCCCTCGGCGGAGGACCGGGCCAGCGCCTGCCGCGCGGATTTCTCCTCGATGTCCAGCACTCGCAGTGCTTCGACCAGGGTGGACGTCCAGATCGCCTGATCGCGGGGCAGCACGTACTCGCCGAGGATCGTCATCAACAGCGACCGCGCGCTGGCATGACTGACTTCCCGCCGCCTGCTCATCGTCGGCCTTCGAGTACCGCCTTTCTGCTGGTGGGCGACGGGGACCGGGGTGGCGGAGTCCGCCATTTGCTGTCACCGACCTCAATGCTCGGGAGTTCGTTCGGGTCCAGAAGAACAACCAGGTTACCCACGTTCCGTGATCGCTTGGATACTTGCCACTCTTCCGAGGGACCACGAGTCGTTCAATCGGTCCCCGTAGACTTACTGATCTCATGAGCGCCACACTCGTTGCCAAGGATCTCGCCGCCGGCCACGGCGACCGTGTTCTGTTCTCCGGTCTCGGCCTGGTCGTCGCCCCCGGCGAGGTGATCGGTCTCGTCGGTGTCAACGGCGCGGGGAAGTCGACCCTGCTCAAGACTCTCGGCGGCCTCGTGCCGCCGGAAGAGGGCAGCGTCCGGCTGAACCCGCCGACGGCCACCGTCGGTCACCTCCCGCAGGAGCCGGAACGCCGCGAAGGGGAGTCCGTCCGCGGGTTCCTCTCACGCCGCACCGGTGTCACCGCCGCGCAAGCCGCGCTCGACGCCGCCACCGAGGCGCTCACCGCGGGTGAGCCCGGAGCGGACGACGCCTACGGTGCCGCCCTCGAGCGCTGGCTCGCGCTCGGCGGAGCCGATCTGGACGATCGGGCGGGCGAGGTCGTCGCGGACCTCGGGCTGACCGTCAATCTCGACCAGCCGATGCTGTCGCTGTCCGGCGGGCAGGCGGCGCGGGCGGGGATGGCTTCGCTGCTGTTGAGCCGATACGACATCTTCCTGCTCGACGAGCCCACCAACGACCTCGACCTCGACGGCCTGGAACGGCTGGAGCGGTTCGTGACCGGGCTGCGCGCCGGGACGGTGCTGGTCAGCCACGACCGGGAATTCCTCGCCCGCACCGTGGATCGCGTCGTCGAACTCGACTTCGCGCAGCAACAGGTGCGGACCTACGGCGGCGGTTACGAGTCCTATTTGGAGGAACGGGCCGTCGCGCGGCGGCACGCCCGCGAGGAGTACGACGAATACGCGAACACCAAGTCCTCGCTCGAAGCCCGTGGTGCGATGCAGCGTTCGTGGATGGAGAAGGGCGTCAAGAACGCCCGGCGCAAGGCCACCGACAACGACAAGGTCGGCCGCAAGTTCCGGAGCGAGGCGACCGAGAAGCAGGCGTCGAAGGCCCGCCAGACGGATCGCATGATCGAACGGCTCGACGTCGTCGAGGAACCCCGCAAGGAATGGGAACTGCGGATGGAGATCGCCGCGGCGCCCCGGGCGGGCGCGGTCGTGGCGACCCTGCGCGGCGCGGTGGTGCGGCGAGGCGAGTTCACCCTCGGTCCGGTGGACCTGCAGATCGACTGGGCGGACAAGGTCGCGATCACCGGGGCCAACGGCGCCGGGAAGTCGACGCTGCTCGCCGCCCTGCTCGGCCGGATCCCGGTCGACGAGGGCGGCGCGTCGCTCGGTTCCGGCGTCGTGGTCGGAGAGGTCGACCAGGCGCGGAAGCTGTTTCTCGGCGACCTTCCGCTCTTCGAGGCCTTCGCCCGCGAGGTCCCGGAACTCGCCGACGCCGACGTGCGGACGCTACTGGCGAAATTCGGGCTGAAGGCCGCGCACGTGCTGCGGCCGGCGGCCACGCTGTCACCGGGGGAGCGGACCCGGTCGGCGCTGGCACTGCTCCAGGCGCGCGGAGTCAACCTGCTGGTGCTCGACGAGCCGACGAACCACCTGGACCTGCCCGCGATCGAGCAGCTGGAGTCGGCGCTGTCGGAGTATCCGGGGACGCTGCTGCTCGTGACGCACGACCGGCGGATGCTGGACGCGGTGGCAACGACGCGGCGACTGGAAGTGGCCGACGGGAAGGTCACCGAACTCTGAGCAACCAGAGGACTACTTGCGCCAGGCTTCAGCCCTTGGTCGCCCCGCCGGTCAGCCCCTTCACGAACTGCTTCTGCAGCGCCAGGTAGAAGATCAGCACCGGCAGGGTCGCCAGGAACATCAGCGCGAACACACTGCCGAGATCCGCCTGGTACTGGCCGATCGAACGGTAGATCCCGGTGGTGATCGTGGTCCCCTGGCTGGGGCCGAGGATGATCAGCGGGTCGATGAAGTCGTTCCAGATCCACACGCCGAGGAAGATCAGCACGCTCGCGGTGGCCGGGCGCAGCAGCGGGAACACGATCCGCCAGAACACCTGCGCCCGGCTCGCGCCGTCGAGGAGCGCGGCCTCCTCGAGTTCCACCGGCACCCCGCGGATGAATCCGGTGAACACGAAGACGCCGAACGGCACGTAGTACCCGACGTTGAACAGCACCAGGCCCTGCAGTGTCGCCATCATCCCGGTCAGCCGCAGCACCTCGGTGACCGGGATCAGGATCACCTGGGGCGGGATCATCAAGCCCGCCAACAAGAACAGCGCGAGCACCTTGGTCCATCGGCTGCCCGAGCGCGCGAGGTAGTGGCCGAGCATGGCCGAAAGCACCGTCAGCACGATGATCGACAGCAGCGTGACGAGCATGCTGTTCGCCAGGCTCACCCAGAACAGGCCGTCTGGCCGGGTGAGCACGGCGTGGATGTTGGTCAGCGTCGGCGGCAGCGGGACCGACGCCGGCTCTCGGGCGATCAGCTCGCCGGGTTTGAAGACGTTGACGAGCACGTAGTACAAGGGCACGAAGAAGATCGCGCTCACCAGGATCGCGACCACAGGCCGCGCCCACGACCGCCGCCCACTGTCCTTTGTGGTCACAGGTCGACCTCCCGCCGTCGCAGGAACCGGAGCACGATCGTGGTCAGCGTCGCCACGATAACCAGCATCACCACGGCCATCGCGGACGCGTAGCCGACGTGGTTCGCGTCGAGGCCGGTGGCGAGGACGTTGAACGCGATGGTGGCGGTGGTCCCCGAACCCGGGCCGCCGTTGGTGACGACCTTGACGTAGTCGTAGGTCTTGAACGCCGAGATCAGCAGGACGACGGTGTTGATGGTCAGCGACGGCGCGAGCAGTGGCCAGGTCACCGCGCGGAACCGCCGGACCGGTCCGGCGCCGTCGATCTCCGCCGCTTCCAGCAGTTCGGCCGGGACGCCCTGGAGGCCCGCGAGGTAGACGACCACGCAGAAACCCAGCATCTGCCAGCAAACGATCGACGCGACCGAGTACAGCGCGAGGTCCGGGTCCGACAGCCAGCCCGGCGGCTGCTCGACGCCGAGCGCGCGGAGGACGTCGTTGATCGGCCCCCGGTCGTCGAGGAGTTTCGTCCAGACGATGCTGACCACGACCGAGCTGAGGATCACGGGCGTGAAGAACACGCTCCGCAAAGCGTTGTACAGCCAGCCTTTCCGGTCGAGCAGCAGGGCGACGCCGAGCCCGAGCACGTTCGGCACGACCACCACGATCACGGTCAGGATCGTGGTGACCTCGAGCGCGGTGAGGAACTGCTCGTCTTGGAAGAGCAGCTTGTAGTTCTCGAGTCCCACGAATTCCGAGGGCGGGGTGAACGGGTTGTGGTTCGTCAGGCTGTAACCGAAACTGATGAGGATCGGCGCCATGACGAAGCAGAGATAGATGACGACGCCGGGTGCGCCGAACGACGCGAAGTGCCAGACCCGCGGCAGGATCGGTTTTCTCCCCATCGTGGCGTCAGCGCGCCTTCGCCCACTCGGCGTCCAGGAACGCGCACGCGTCGGCCACTGTCTTGCGGCCGGTGATGACGTCCTGTGCGGCCTGGTAGACCTTGTCCTTCATGCCCGGCAGCAGCCCGTCGTCCGCGGTCTCCCAGCTGAAGGCGTTCACGACCGCGTTCTTCGACACGGCTTCCCGGTAGAGGTCATAGCCCGCTTTGAACACCGGGCCGACGTCGGACGGCGGCGTGTAGCCCTTGATCGCGGGGAACAGGCCGTCGGCCTTGACCGAGGCGTCGATCTGCCCTTTGTCGAGCTGGAACGCGAGCGCGAACTTCCTTGCCGCGTCGAGGTTCGCGGACTTGGCGTTGACGACGATGCCGCCACCGGTGTACGCGGGCACGACGAGTCTGCCGTCCTCGGAGGGGAAGTTGAAGACGCCGATCTCGAACGACGGCTTCTTGGCGTCGGCGCTGGCGGCGAACCAGTTGCCCATCGGGTACATCGCGCCTTCGCCGTTGAGGAAGGCGGCTTCGGTCGCCGAGTAGTCCCGCGAGACCTGTGTCTTGTCGAGGTATCCCTTGGCGACCAGGTCGGCGAACTTGCCGAACGCCTGCTGGAAGGCCGGATCGCTGAACTTGACCTTGTCGTTCCGACGCTGGGAAAGCCAGTCCGGGGTCTTGCCGTAGACCTCGACGCTGACGAGACCGTCCAGCAGCATCGCGGACGGGAACCCTTCCTTGCCGCCGCCGATGGTGAACGGCGTGATGCCCTTCGCCTTCAGTTTCTCCGACGCGCCGAGCAGTTCCGCCCAGGTCTTCGGCGCCGACGCGATCCCGGCGTCGGCGAAGAGTTTCTTGTTGTAGTAGATCGGCGGGATGGTCTGGGTGTTGGCAGGAAGCTGATGGTGCCCGCCCTTGATCGGGTTGGCCGCGGGGAACTGGAAGTCCTTGAGCTCCTCGGGCGTCCACGCGTAGAGGGTGCCCGACTCGGCGAACCCGGCCGAGTCGATGGCGATCGCGACGTCGGGGAACTGACCCGACTGCAGCAGTTGCTTGGCGTAGCCGGTGCGGTCGGTCGAGGGGGCGACCAGCTTTTTCACGCTGAGGCCGGGATTACGGTCCGCCACCCGGTTGATGGCGGCGTCCCAATAGGACGGTGGCAGGTTCGGCGTTTCGAAGGTCAGGAAGGTGATCTCCGAACCCGTGCCGGAGCCACTCGCGCCGCCGCCGACGGTGCAGCCGGTGAGGCTCGCGGCGAGGAGCAGCGCCGCTCCCCACGCGAAAGTCCTTCTCATCCCCAGTCGCCCTTCTCGCGGCGTCTCATATACGACGGCATTCGATCGGATGTCTAGGGGGATGTCAAGCGGCTGTGCCGGGCGAAAACCCCGCAAAACCGGCGATTCATCTGATCTATCCGGGTGTCTGGAGCTTGACCAGCCGGACCGCCGCGCTGGCGAAATCGCCGTCCGGCAGACCGGCGAACAGGCCGTGTGCCAGCAGCGAGGCGCCGTGCCACACCTTCCCGGTGTCCTCGTCGCGGTAGCGGGCGGCGGGGTCGAGCCCGTCGAGCCGGACCGGTCGTTCGGGGGTGTGGAAATGTGCCGCTTGCCGGAACACGAACACGACCACGCGCTTTCCGTCCGCCGCCACGTACTGCGACGCGGAGACGCCGTCGGTGGACGGCGGCACGAGCCGATGGAGTCTGCCGTGCTGGACGACCGGCCGGATCTCCTTGTACAGCGCGATCTGCTCGCGGGCGTAGGCGAGGTCTTCCTCCGGCCACTTGACGATGTCGCCGCCGACGCCGAGCACCCCCGCCATCGCGACATGGAACCGGAAGCGCAACGGCGTGGACCGCCGGGTGACGAAGTTCGGGTCGTCGGTGACCCACGCCGACATCGCCCGCGCCGGATACACCTGCCCGTAGCCGTGCTGGATGACGAGCCTGTCGAGCGCGTCGGTGTTGTCGGAGGTCCAGACCTGGTCCGTCCTGGCCATGATCCCGAAGTCGATCCGCCCGCCACCGCCGCTGCACGCCTCGATCCGCAGCCCGGGGTGGGCGGCGCGCAGGCGGTCCATGATCGCGTAGACCGCCCGGGTGTGCTCCACCCACAGGCGGTCCGGGTCGCCGTCGGCGGGCCAGCCCGCTTCGCTGAACGGACGGTTCATGTCCCACTTCAGGAAATCGATCCCGTGCCCGCCGACGAGCGAGTCGAGCGCGCCGAACGCCCACTCGGCGACGTCCGGACGGGCGAAATTGAGCACCAGCTGGTGTCGCAGCGCCGACCGTGTCCTTTGTGGATGATGCAGGATCCAGTCCGGGTGGGCCCGGTACAGCTCGCTGTCCGGGTTGACCATTTCGGGTTCGACCCAGAGCCCGAACTTCATCCCGAGCCGGTGCACTTCGCCGACCAGGGGTGCCAGGCCGTCCGGGAACTTCTCGCGGTTGACGTGCCAGTCGCCGAGCCCGGCGTGGTCGTTGTTCCGGGCGCCGAACCAGCCGTCGTCCATCACGAAGAGTTCGACACCGAGCGCCGCGGCTTTCTCGGCCAGCGCCCGTTGTCCGGCTTCCGTGACGTCGAAACCCGTTGCCTCCCAAGAGTTGTAGAGCACCGGACGGAGTTCGCCGGGATGCGGGAGGACATGGTCGAGGGTGTATGCGTGCCACGCGCGGCTCGCGGCGCCGAACCCGCCTTCGGAGTACAGCCCGGCGAAGACCGGCGTGGTGAGGGTGGTGCCGGGGGCGAGCCGCGGGACGACGCCGTCCTGGCCGAAGCCTCCGGTCACCGTGAGGCGGCCGGTGGACGACCGGGTGGTGGTGATCCGCCACGAACCGCTCCACGCGAGCACGGCGCTGTAGACCTCGCCGTGCCGCTCGGTCGCGTCGCCGTCGTCGAGCATCACCCACGGATTGGCGTGGTGGCTGGTGATGCCGCGCCTGCTGCCGAAGGTGGTTTCGCCGTGGGGCACCGATTCCCGGAGCAGCTGGCTTTCCGCGGCCCAGCGGCCGGTGACATGGCTGATCCGGTAGTCCGGCCGGACCGGCACGACCCAGGTCGCCGAGTCGGCGCGGAGGACCTCGATCGGGCCGTCCGTGCCGTCGTGGCCGAGTTCGGTCCAGCGCTCGATGACGTCGGTGCCCGCCGGGGCGCGGTAGCCGAGCGTGACGCGCAGCGGGTAGTGGCGATCGCGGAAATGGACGCGCAGCCGTCCGCCGTCGATGTCGTGGGAAAGGTAGCGCCATTCGAGGGCCCGGGTCCCGTCGGCGAACCGGAGCTGGAGGGCGGGGGTCCAGTAGCGGGTGCCGCCGTCGGCGGCGAGTTCGTCCAGCCCCTCGTTGGGATCGTTGAAGGCGTCCCAACGTGCCTGGGTGCGGGGGAGTACGTCGGCGAGCTGGTCCGGGGTGAGCGCCGGGCCCCAGTAGACGTGGGCGGGCGTGTCGTCCTCGGTCAGCCTGAGCGCGTAGCTCGTGGCTGCCGTGCGGATGAGCCAGGAACGGGTGCTTTCGTCGAAAACGATCTCGGCCACCGGGCCATCCTGGTCCCGAACGGCGGTGGGGGCCAAGTGAAGCCCCGCTCGCCGGTACATCGGGTGGCTTCGTGTCGGGCCAAGAGTGTTTTGGGTAGCTACGGCCGGGTCGGGACGACCCGAGGGGTGACGATGGGGGAATCGGGACGTTCAGTGCCCAGATCCCTGCATCGTCGCGCCGGTCGTTGATCAAGCTCAAGCCGTTCCTGGCACAGTCGAGCGGAAAGGATTGAGGTTCAACGTCCTTGGCGGCGACCAGTGGTCGGGCAATACCGGTCTACCAGAACCCGAATCGCCACCCGCGCCTCACGAGAGCCGCTGTCCCCTCTGCTCCCGAAGGCTGGCGCCCCGGTGTCGCGAAAGCCACTTTGGGGACATCAGATGTCCCGAAAGTGGCTTTCGCGACACCCGGAAGGGCTGGTGGTGCCCGTGCTTCAACCGCCCACCTTCGCGATCGCCACGAGATGCTTCGGCCGCACCCGCACCAGCACCTTCCCCGGTGACGTCGCGTAGGCCAGCCAGCCGTCGATCGTCTCCTGCCCGGCTTCCCCGAGGTACCGCTCGGCGATCAGCGCCGAACCGCGGCGGACCTCGTCGGGATCCGAAACGATCTCCGCGACACCCTCGACACTCACGAACGAATACGGCGGACGCGGGTCGTCGGCGACCACCGACACGCACGGATTCTCCTTGAGCGCCTTGCCTTTGACGGTGTCGGCGCCCAGGTTGACCAGTACGTCGTCGCCGTCGAGGGCGAACCAGACCGGGACGGCGTGCGGCCTGCCGTCCGGGCGGACCGTCGCGAAGACGGCGGTGCGGGTGCCTTCGGTGAGAAAGGCGCGGCGCTGGTCGTCGGTCATCTTCTCCGGCATTGCTTCATCCCCTCAGGGTGGCGTCCAGGCCGAAGGCCGGGAACAGGTGGCTGTCGAACGTGGTGAACTCCGCGGCCAGCTCGCCGACGACGCGGACGACATCGAGTTTGAAGGCGCGGAAGACCGTGTCGCCGGGGCGCCGTAGGTACGAGGCGAAGGCGGGCATTCGGTTCGCGTCGACCGCGACGGCACGCCATTCGCCCATCTCTTCAGCGATCCTGCCGTGCCTGGCGAGGTGTTCGAGTCCGATGTAGCAGTGCGGCTCCGGGGGCATGGTCACGCGGACGTCGTCGCGGACCAGGCGGCTCAGCGTGCTGAAGTCGCCGCTGTCGTGCGCGTGGACGAGCCGCCGGACCAGCGCTCGTTCCTCTTCGGACGGCGCGGACGCCGACCAGTCGCCTCGCCGCCGCGGAAGGCGTTCGCGCAGGGTCGCCCGGCCGCGTTGCAGCGCGCTGTTCGCGGCGGGGACCGACAGGTCCAGCAGACCGGCGGTTTCGGCGGCCTGCCAGCCGAGCACGTCACGCAGGATCAGCACCGCGCGTTGCCGCGGGGGCAGCAGCTGGAGCACCGCGAGGAAGGCGAGTTCGATGGTCTCCCTGGCGACGGCGAGCGCGTCCGGTTCGGCTTCGGACGGCGCGATCTCGTCCAGCAGCCGGTCCGGATACGGCTGGATCCAGGGAACTTCGGCGAACGAACGCAGCGACGGCACCCGCCGTTCGTTC
Source organism: Amycolatopsis coloradensis (assembly GCF_001953865.1). Taxonomy (GTDB): domain Bacteria; phylum Actinomycetota; class Actinomycetes; order Mycobacteriales; family Pseudonocardiaceae; genus Amycolatopsis; species Amycolatopsis coloradensis. The sequence continues at coordinate 161,206 of NZ_MQUQ01000009.1, read as the reverse complement.
CTGCGGATCGCGTCGAGGCAGGCGTTGGTGGCGATCCGGTACAGCCACGCGCGGAAGTTCCCGCCGTCGAACGTGTCCAGTCCGCGCCAAGCGTTGAGCAGCGCTTCCTGGACGACGTCTTCCGCCTCGTCGAACGAGCCGAGCATCCGGTAGCAGTGGACGTGCAGTTCCCGCCGGTGCCGTTCGGTGAGCGCGGCGAAGGCGGTTTGGTCTCCCGCCTTCGCCGCGGCGATCGTGTCGGTCATGGCGCCTCCCATCGAGTGTTCCTACCCGATGTAACGGCGCCCTTCGCGAGAACTCATCGGTCTCGCGATGACTTTTTTCCTGTGACCGTGAAACCGCAGATCAGGGGCGAGTTGTGAGGTAGCCGCCCATGGTGCGGAAGTAGTCGGTCGCGGCCAGTTCGGTGCCGTCCTCGGTCCGGACCCGCTCGATGACGAGCCCGTGCGACCGGCCGCGGCGCGCTTCGGGACCGGCGACGATCACGACGCCCTCACCCTCACGGATGAAGATCCGGCCGGGGGTGCCGCCGTAGAGGCCCGCCGAAACCGACGAGCGGACGACGCGCAGCTGCTTGCCGCGGTGGTAGGTGAAGGCGTTGGGGTACGGGTCGGACTGCGCGCGTACCAGCCGCTCGATCTCGTCGGCCGGCCACGTCCAGTCGATGAGACTGTCTTGGAGGGCGCGCTTGTGGAAGAAGCTGGCTTTCGACCTGTCCTGCTTGACCGGTGTGAAGTTCCCCTTCGCGATCAGCTCGATGGCGTCGGTGGTGATCGGCGCGATGAGATCGACCGTCCGGTGGAAGAGATCGGTCGTCGTGTCCTTCGGCCCGACCTGGACGGATCGCTGGAGCACGATGTCGCCCGCGTCCAGGTCGGCGTCCATCATGTGAGCCGTGACCCCCACTTCCGGCTCGCCGTTGATGAGCGCCCAGATCAGTGGCGAGAAGCCGGCGTAGGCGGGCAGCAGCGAGTCGTGCACGTTCAGCGTGCCGTGGCGCGGCATCTCGAAGATCTCGGGCGGCAGCCAGGTGCGCCAGTTGTTGGCCACGATCAGATCGAGGTCGGCTTCTTTCAGCTCCGCCAGCAGTTCGGCGTCGTCGGGACGCTGACGCAGCAGCGCCCGGATCCCGTTGGCCTCGGCGAGATCGGCGACGGAATCGGACCAGATCTTCTCGTAGGCGTGGTCACTCTTCGGGTGGGTGACGACGAGGGCGACATCGTGGCCCGCGTCGATCAACGCACGCAGGGTGCGGTGTCCCCAGGTCTGGTATCCGAACATGGCGACCCGCATGGGACCGGCCTCCTCCTGGTCGAGGGATGAACATCACCACTGAAAGTACTAGTTGAGCCTCACCTAACTTAGGTTAGGGTTCCCTGGTCTTTGTAACGAAGTACCGAGATGCGGCCGAGCCGCGCTAGGGGTTCAAGATGGCACGAGCAGTGGTCGGTGAACGGGTTCCGGTCTACGACGTGGTCGGGGTCGGGTTCGGGCCGTCGAACCTGGCGCTCGCCATCGCGGTCACCGAGCACAACGCCGCGCCGGGGGCCGAGACCGTCACGGCCCACTTCCTCGAGCGCCAGGTCCGGTTCGGCTGGCATCGCGGGATGCTGATCGACAACGCCACCATGCAGGTCTCGTTCCTCAAGGACCTCGCGACGATGCGGAATCCGACGAGTTCGTTCAGCTTCCTGTCGTATCTGCACAGCAAGGACCGGCTGGTCGATTTCATCAACCACAAGAACCTGTTCCCGTTGCGGATCGAGTTCCACGACTACTTCGAATGGGCGGCGGAAAAGGTCGACGACCTGGTTTCCTACGGCACCGAAGTCCTTTCGGTGACGCCGGTCTTGGACGGCGAAGAGACCGTGTTCTTCGACGTCCACGCCCGCACCGGCGGAGAACTGGTGAACCTGCGTGCCCGCAATCTGGTGATGGGCACCGGGTTGCGGCCGAACCTCCCCGACGGTGTGACACCGGGTGCCCGCGTCTGGCACAACAGCGAACTGCTGCACCGCGTCGAGGGCATGGCCGCCGAAGAGCCGCGCCGGTTCGTCGTCGTCGGAGCCGGCCAGAGCGCGGCCGAGGTCAGCGCGCTGCTGCACGACCGCTTCCCCTTGGCCGAGGTGTGCGCGGTGTTCGCGCGCTACGGCTACAGCCCGGCCGACGACAGCGCGTTCGCCAACCGGATCTTCGACCCCGAGGCGGTCGGGCGGTTCTACGAGGCGCCGGAAGCGGTCAAGGAGCGCCTGATGCGTTACCACGGCGCGACCAACTATTCGGCCGTGGACATCGATCTGATCGACGAGCTGTACCGCCGTGTCTACCGCGAGAAGGTGCAGGGCATCGAGCGGCTGAAGCTGATCAACGTCTCCCGTCCCACCGAAGTCGTCGACACCGGCTCCGGAGTGCGGTTCACCCTCGAGGCGCTGGAGACCGGTGAGCAGACCCGGCTCGACGCCGATTTCGTCGTGTACGCCACCGGGTACAGCCCGGCGGACCCGACGCCGTTGCTCGGTGAACTCGCCTCCGCGTGCCTGCGTGACGGCGAGGGCAGGCTGCGCGTCGAACGCGACTACCGGATCGTCACCGAACCGCCGCTGGGCGGCGGGATCTACCTCCAGGGCGGCACGGAGCACACCCACGGCATCACGTCGTCGCTGCTGTCCAACACCGCCGTCCGGGTCGGCGAGATCCTGCGGTCCATTGTGGACCGGCGGGCTGCCGGCGTGACGCGGCCCGAGTACGCGGTGAGCGGCACCGGAACGGCCTGACCCGCAGACGACGCTCCTGAACGGTGGAGGCAGAACCCGATGAACCGCGGCTTTCCCCTGACCCCGGCGCAGCAGGGGATCTGGTTCGCTCAGCAGCTCGACCCGGCCGATCCGGTCTACACGATCGGCTGGGTCGCGGAGCTTCGCGGCGACATCGACATCGTCCGCCTGGGTGAAGCCATCCGGAGGGCGGTCGCGGAGGCCGAGTGCCTGCACGTCACGGTCGATTTGGACGGAAGCACGCCGGTTCAGCGCCCCGTCACCCCGGGCGAGGTCGCCGTCCTCGACTTCACCGCCGAGCCGGATCCGGCGCGGGCGGCCGACGAATGGGCGCGGGCGGAACTGGCCGTTGCGGCCGATCTCGGTCGCGGCCCGCTCACCGGGCATACGTTGCTGATCCTTGGCGAAGACCGGGTCCGCTGGTTCCAGCGTTACCACCATCTGGTGATGGACGCGCACGGGCAAGCCGTCCTGACCCGCCGCGCGGCCGCCCTGTATTCGGGCACCGCCGAAGAGGTCGCGTGGCCGCTCTCGGGACTGGCCGAGGCCGTCTATGACGACAAGGCCGACCACGCCTACTGGCTCGGCGAACTCGCGGGCAGGCCGAACCCGGTGCGGTTGCTCGAACGCGCGTCGTCCGGCCCGGTCCGGCTGCGGCGGCACTCGTGGGAGCTGCCCGCGGCGAAGGCCGGTCGCCTCCGGAAGTTCGCGCTCGACACGGGAACGCGGCTGTCGCGTGTCGCGATCGCCGCCGTGGCGGCCTACGCCCACCGCGTGACCGGCGCCGAAGACCTCGTCCTCGGCCTGCCGGTCACCGCGCGCACCACCCGCGCGCTGCGTGAGCAGCCGGGCATGGTGTCCAACGTCCTGCCGTTGCGGCTGTCCGTACGGCCGGAGACGACGCCGGCTCTGCTGGTCGCCCAGGTCGCGGAGAAGGTCTCCGCGCTGCTGGAGCACAGCCGGTACCGCGGCGAGGACCTCGCCCGTGAACTCGGCGCGAGCGGCGGGGTGCACGAACTCGTCGGGCTGAGTGTGAACTTCATGGCCGTGGACGGTGAACTCGCGTTCGGCGACGCGAGCGCCACGGTGCACAATCTCGAACTCGGGCCGATCAGTGACATCGCCATCGCCGTGTACGACGCCGGTGAAGGCCGGGGTCTCCGGTTCGACTTCGATGCCGACGCGGCCTCCTCTTCGGACGAGGAACTCGCCGAGCACCGTCGCCGGTTCGCCGCGGTGCTGGACGCGCTGGTGGAGCGGCCCGAGCCGCCGCTGGCCGCGATCGACCTGCTCTCGGCCGAAGAACGGGCCCGGGTGCTGGAGTTCGGGACCGCCGTGGCGAATTCGCCGGAGGTGTCCTGGCCCGAAGCGTTCGACCGGGTCGTGGCGCGGCGACCGGACGCCGAGGCCGTCGTCTGCGAGGACGTCCGGCTGACCTACGCCGAAGTCGACACCGCCGCCAACCGCCTCGCCCGCCTGCTGCGGAATCGCGGTGTCGGTGACGAGGACGTCGTCGCCGTGGCGATGCCGCGTTCGGCCGAGCTCGTCGTCGCACTCCTCGCCGTCATGAAAGCCGGTGCCGCGTACCTCCCTCTCGACCTCGACCACCCCGAAGACCGCGTCGCGTACATGCTGTCGCACGCCGGTGCCGGGATCGTGGTGTCCACAAAGGACGATTCTGCTCGGCTTCCGTCCAGTGTGGACACTGTCCTTCTCGATGATCCGGCGATAGCCGCGGAACTCTCGGTACTTGACGCGTCCACCGTGGACGTGAGCGGGATCGCGCTGAGCCAGGCCGCGTATGTCATCTACACGTCGGGTTCGACCGGGAAGCCGAAGGGCGTGGTCCTTTCCCACGACGGGATCGGCAGCCTGATCAGCACGGCGACCGAGCGGATCGGCATCGGCGAGGACAGCCGGGTCGTGCAGTTCGCCTCGACCGGCTTCGACGTCACGGTCTGGGATCTGGTCATGTCCCTGTGCGTCGGCGGGACGCTGATCGTGGTGCCGTCGCACCGCCGGGTCGCGGGTGCCGAGCTGACCGGTTACATCGCCGCCAACGTGGCGACGCATATGATCCTGCCGCCGTCGCTGGTGGCGGCTCTGCCCTCGGACTGTGAGCTGCCGAAGGGCGCGGTGCTGATCGTCGGCACCGAGACCGTGCCGCCGGAACTGATCGCGCGCTGGGCAGAGGACCAGAAGGTCGTCGCCGCGTACGGGCTGACCGAGGCGACGGTGAACTCGACGCTGTGGGCGGCCGAACCCGGCTGGACCGGGCCCATCCCGATCGGCGGGCCGGATCCGAACACCCGCTGCTACGTCCTCGACACCGCGCTGCGGCCGGTCCCGGCCGGCGTCGAAGGGGAGTTGTACGTCGGCGGACGAGGGCTCGCGCGGGGCTACGCCGGACGTCCGGGGCTGTCGGCGGAACGGTTTGTCGCCGATCCTTTCGCCGGTGGCGGAGAGCGCATGTACCGTACCGGCGACCGGGTCCGCTGGCGCGCGGACGGGAACCTCGACTTCCTGGGCCGCACCGATCACCAGGTCAAGATCCGCGGGTTCCGGATCGAGCCCGGGGAGATCGAATCCGCGCTCGCCCGGTATCCCGGGGTCGAGCGGATCGCCGTCGTGCCGCGCGAGGTCAAGCCGGGGGATCGGCGCCTGGTGGCGTACGTCGTCCCGGCGGCGGGTGGATCGACGTCGCTGTCGAAGGAGCTGCGCACCCACGCGGAATCGGCGCTGCCGCATTACCTGGTGCCGTCGGCGTTCGTGGAACTCGACCGGCTCCCGATCATGCCGAACGGCAAACTGGACCGTACTTCATTGCCCCTGCCCGATTTCGGCGCCGCGGCCACCGGCCGCGCTCCGCGCACCGAGCGGGAACGGATCCTGTGCGACGTCGTCGCGCGGGTCCTCGGGCTGGACTCGGCCGGCGCGGACGACGACTTCTTCTCCCTCGGCGGCGACAGCATCCTGTCCATCCGGCTGGTGCTCGGCGCGGCGGAACACGGCCTCGCGATCACCCCGCGTCAGGTGTTCCGGCACCGGACGCCCGAGGCGCTGGCCGCCTGCGCGGGCAGCGTGGCCATCGAGTCCACTGTGGACGAGCGGCCGCTGCTGGAGCTGACCGATGCCGAACGCGCCTCGCTCGCCGAGTACGCCGACGTCCTGCCCGTGACGCCGTTGCAGGAAGGGTTCTTCTTTCACGCGGAGTTCGAAGGCGGCCCGGCCGCTGACATCTACACGGTCCAAGAGGTGCTCGACCTCGAAGGACCGGTCGACGCCGACACGCTGCGCCGGTCGGCGCAGGCACTGCTGGACCGGCACGCGTCGCTGCGATCCGGTTTCCGGCAGCTCGGCGGCGGCCGGGTCGTCCAGCTGGTGACCCGGCACGCCGAACTTCCCTGGCGTGAGGTGGCCGCCGATGAGGCCGCGGAAGCCTTCGATGCCGACCGCGCACGCCGGTTCGACTTCGCACGGCCGCCCCTGGTACGAGCGACGTTCGCCAGGATCGGCGAAGACCGGGTCAAGCTGGCGCTGACGTTCCATCACATCATCGCCGACGGCTGGTCGGTCGTGGTGCTGCTCCGCGAACTGCTGGCGGGATACGCGGGGGCGAACGCTCCGCTCCCGGAGCGGGACACGCGCGCGGATCACCTGCGACGGCTCGCGGCGCGCGATCACGAGGTGTCGAGGGAAACCTGGCGGGCTGCCTTGTCCGGAGTGGACGAACCCACCCGGCTGGTCGACGGGCGGCCTGGAGCCGAGCGGCGGCCGTCACGGGTGCACCTGAACCTCGGCGAGCAGGCGACGGCGGGGTTGTCCGCCATGGCACGCGGGCACGGACTCACCCTCGGCACCGTCCTGCACGGCGCGTGGGGGCTCCTGCTCGGCGGGCTCACCGGCCGGGACGACGTGCTGTTCGGCAGCACGGTTTCCGGTCGCGACACCGGCGCACCCGGCCTCGAATCGGCGGTCGGCCTGTACATCAACACGGTGCCGGTGCGGTCGCGCTGGTCCGGGTCCGACACCGTCGCCGCCGTGCTGCGGCGGTTGCAGGACGAGCGGGCGGCGTTGCTGGACCACCAGCATCTCGGTCTCGGCGAACTGCGACGGATCGCCGGAGCGGGACAGGAAGAACTGTTCGACACCCTCGTCGTCGTGGAGAACTTCCCGCGTGACGACGAGCGCGCCGACCCTTCGGCAACCGTGCGCCTCGCGAACGTCGAGGTCACCGACGCGGTGCACTTCCCGGTCGCGGTGATCGTGACGCCGGGCGAGGACCTGGGCTTCAGCCTCAAATTCGACGCCGCCCGGATCGACGCGGTCGCGGCCGGGCAGCTCGCGGAACGGTTCGCCCGGCTGCTGGAGACGCTGACCGGGAACCCCGGCCTGCCGGTCGCCGCGCTGGACCTGCTGTCGCCCGCCGAACGCGGCCGCCTCGCCGAACTCAACGCGACCTCGCATCCGGTGCCGGAGCGCACGCTGGCCGAGGCCATCGCCGACCAGGTCGCCAAGACGCCGTCCGCGACGGCGGTGGTGTTCAAGGACACCGAACTGTCCTATGCGGACCTCGACGCCCGCGCGGAAGAACTGGCCCGCAGGCTGCGGTCGCTGGGCACGGGTCCCGACCAGGTCGTGGCCGTCGCCGTACCGAGGTCGGCCGAGTTGATGGTCGCGCTCCTGGGCGTCCTCAAGGCCGGAGCCGCCTACCTGCCGATCGACCTCGACTACCCGGCCGACCGGCTGGAGTACATGCTGGCCGACTCCGGCGCACGGCTCGTGGTCTCCGAACCCGGGACGGCCTCGCGGATCCCCGCCGTCACCGGGCTGACGCAGGTCTCCGTGACCGGCGAGCCCGCCGTGGACGACGTCCCGGGCGTTGCCGCGGGACCGGACGACGCGGCCTACCTGATCTACACCTCCGGCTCGACAGGGCGGCCGAAAGGCGTGGTGGTCACGCATCGCGCGATCGTCAACCGGCTGGCGTGGACGCAGCACGAGTATCGGCTCACGGCGTCGGACCGGGTGTTGCAGAAGACCCCGTCGAGCTTCGACGTCTCCGTATGGGAATTCTTCTGGGCGCTCTGCGAAGGCGCCGCGGTGGTGCTGGCCGAACCGGACGGCCACCGCGACCCGGCGTATCTCGCCAGGGTGATCCGGGAGCGGGAGATCACCACCCTGCACTTCGTCCCGTCCATGCTCGCCGCGTTCCTCGGCAGCGACGAAGCCACCGGCGGCCTGGGCTCCCTGCGTCAGGTGTTCTCCAGTGGCGAGGCGCTGACCGGCGAAGTCGCCGCGCGCTGGCGCTCGCTCACCGGTGTCCCGCTGCACAACCTCTACGGCCCGACCGAGGCCGCCGTGGATGTGACCTTCTTCGATGCCGGCGGATCCGAGGGCGCCACTGTCCCCATCGGGCGTCCGGTGTGGAACACGCGGGCGCACGTCCTCGACGGCTGCCTTCGCCCGTTGCCCGACGGCGTCGCGGGAGAGTTGTACCTCGCCGGTGTCCAGCTGGCCCGCGGCTATCACGGGCGGCCAGGGCTGACCGCCGAACGCTTCGTCGCCGACCCGTTCGGCGAACCGGGACAGCGGCTGTACCGGACCGGGGACCTGGTCCGCCGCCGCGCCGACGGTGAACTCGAGTACCTCGGCCGCACCGACCGCCAGGTGAAGATCCGCGGCAACCGGATCGAACTCGGCGAGATCGAAGCCGTCCTCGCCGCGCAGCCGGACGTCACGGCCGCCACGGTCGTGGCGAAGGACGGCACGCTCATCGGTTACGTGGCCGGTGGCGCGGACCCGGAACGGTTGCGGGCCGCTGTCAGCGAAGCCTTGCCTGCCCCGATGATCCCGGTCTCGTTCGTGGTCCTGGCCGAGTTCCCGTTGACCCCCAGCGGAAAGCTCGACGTCCGGGCACTGCCCGCGCCCGTGATCGGACAGTCCGGGACCACACCCGAGAACGACCGGGAACGCGCCTTGGCGCGGATCTTCGCGGACGTCCTCGGCCTGGACACCGTCGGCGCCCACGGGGACTTCTTCCTGCTGGGCGGCGACAGCATCTCGTCGATCGCCGTGTCGAGCCGCGCCCGGCGGGCAGGATTCGAACTGAGTCCCAAGGACGTTTTCGCACTCCGGACCCCGGCGGCGCTCGCCGCTTCCGCGACGCCGGCCGAGCCGGTGGCCGACGCGGACGGTGTCGGCGCGCTCTCTCTCCTGCCCGAAATCCTCCGGCTGCGGGAGCTGGGTGACGCGGTCCAGCCGGAGTCCGTCCTGCTGACCCTGCCGGCCGGGGCCGACGTCGAGACGCTCGCCGCGGCCCTGCAACTCGTGCTTGACCACCACGACGGTCTGCGGCTCGAACTGTCGAAGGTCGCTTCGGTGCTGTGGTCGCTCGAAACCCGTCCACAAGGGACGGTTCAGGCGGCCGAGCTGCTTCGTCGCGGGACCGGGTCCGTCGAGGCCGAGCACCGGGATGCCGTGGGCAGGCTCGCGGACAACCTGCTGCAGGCCGTCTGGTTCGAAGAGCCGGGCAGGTTGCTCCTGGTGGCGCATCCCGCGCTGCTGGACGCCCGGAGCCGGACAACGCTGGCGGCCGATCTCGCGATCGCCTGGCAAGCCGTGACCGGCGGCCATCCGCCGGTGTTCACGCCGGTGAGGACTTCGCTGCGGACCATCGCCCGCCGGATCACCGAGCGTGCGCAGGACCCCGGACTCCTCGGTGAGATCGAGCACTGGGCCGAGACCTTGGCGCCCGGCTTCGCCGAGATTTCCGGTGACGTCGCCGAACGCCGGATCACCTTGTCCATCGAGGACACTCGCACACTCATCGGCCCACTCCCGTCCGCCGTTCACGGTGACGTGACCGACGTCCTCCTGACGGCTCTGAAAGCCGCTGTCGACGACGATCTCCTCGTCGACCTTCACGGACCCGTGGACGCGGCGGACACCGTCGGCGCGTTGACGTCGGTCCGCCCGGTCCGGATCACCGCGGCCGGCGAACCGCTCGCGATGCTGAAGGCCGTCAAGGAAACCGTCCGGGAGACGCCCGGGGGCTACGGTGCGCTGCGTTACCTCAACCCCCAGACCGGACCGCTGCTCGCCGGGCTCGCGAAGCCGCGGATCGCCCTGCGGTACGACGGCCGGGTCCCGGCCGGATCGGGGGAGTGGCAGGTCGCCGGGTACGCGGCGGTGCCGCCGCCGGGTGACCATGTCCTGCGGATCGGGGTCGCCTGCGAGGACACCGACAACGGGCCGAGGCTGACTGCGACGTTCGACGGTCCGGCGGGAACGCTCGCGGACCGCTGGGCCGCCGCCTTGCGCGACCTCGCGGCGGCGGACCTCGACGCGCCCGTGGGGCTCACGCCGTCCGACCTCGAACTGGTGTCGCTGAGCCAGGAGGAGATCGTCCGCGTCGAGCGGTTCAGCCCGGTGCCGGTCGCCGACGTCTGGCCGTTGTCCCCGCTCCAGGAAGGCCTCTTCTTCCACTCCAGCTACAACTCCGACCGGGTCGACATCTACACGATCCAGGAGGCGATCGACTTCGATCACCGCCTGGACGCCGGACGGGTGCGGTCGGCGGTGTCCGCGTTGCTCCGCCGGATCCCGAGTCTCGGCGCCGGTTTCACCAGCGAGGGGCTGCGAGGACCGGTTCAGTTCGTGGCGGCCGCCGTCGAACCGCCGGTGTCCGAAGTGGACCTTTCGGCACTGTCCGAAGAGGAACAGCGGGCACGGCTGGACGCACTGATGGCCGAGGACCGCGCGACCCGGTTCGACCTCGGCGCCCCGCCGCTGTTCCGCCTGAAACTGGTGCGGCTCGGGGAGGGGCGCGACCGGGTGGTGCTGAACCGGCACCTGCTGCTCTGGGACGGCTGGTCCGCCTGGCTCTTCATCGAACAGCTGTTCGCGCTGTACGACCTCGGCGGCGACGACCGGACGCTCTCCGCGGCCGGGTCCTATGCGGACTTCCTGCGCTGGCTGGACCGGCAGGACATCGAGACCGCCACGAGCGCGTGGCGCGACGCGCTGTCCGGGCTCGCGGAGCCGACCGTCATCGGGCCGGAGGGCCGGGACCTGGTCCCCGCCACGCCGGTCAACCTGGACACCGTCCTGTCCGGTGACCTGGGCCGCGGGCTCCGGGAACAGGCCCGGCGGCACGGCCTGACCGTGAACTCCGTGCTCAACGCCGCCTGGGGCCTCGTCCTGTCGACCATGACCGGGCGGCACGACGTCGTGTTCGGCACCGCCGTCGCGGGCAGGCCCGCCGCCGTGCCCGAGATCGAGAACACCATCGGCCTCTTCCTCAACACCGTGCCGACCCGGGTGCGGCTCGATGCCGGTGAATCCGTGCTGGACCTGGTGCGGCGGTTGCAGTCCGAGCGGATGGACCTGACTCCGTATGAGTTCATGAGCCTCGGCGTCCTGCAACGGGAGGCCGGGCACCGCGTCCTGTTCGACACGCTCTTCGTACTCCGCAACGCCGACGGTGAGGAACGGCGTGACGGCCTCCGCCACCGGCACGGCATCACCGGCCTGCTCAACATCGACGCGACGCACTACCCGCTGACGCTGGTGGTGACGCCGGGCGAGGAAATCCGGGTCACACTGTCCTATCGAGACGACGTGATCGACTCCGACGAGGCCGCGTCGGTCCTGGGCCGGTTCACCTCGCTGGTCGAGCAGATCGTGGAAGACCCGGCGAAACCCGTCGCGGCACTCGCGACGGTGTCCACTGAGGACCGTGCCGCACTGGAAGCGGGCTGGGCCGAGGCCGAGCACCCGGTGATCGAGGACACGATCGCGGATCTGCTGGCCGTCCAGGCCGAGCGGACACCCGACGCGATCGCCTTGGTCTGTGTCGATTCGCCCTCGGCGGGAAAAAGTACCTCGGGCGGTGGCGGAGAACAACTGACGTACGCGGAACTCGACGCGCGTATCAACCGGATGGCCAGGCTGCTGCTGGCGAAGGGCGCCGCGCCGGAACAGGTGATCGCGCTCGGCCTGCCGCGGTCGGTCGACATGGTCGTCGCGTTGTTCGCCGTGCTGCGGACCGGCGCCGCGTACCTGCCGCTGGAGCTGGACTATCCGGCCGACCGGCTCGCGGTGATGCTGGCGGACGCCAGGCCGTTGTGTCTGGTGTCCACAAAGGACGTCTCGGCGACGCTGCCCGGTGGCACGCCTCGGGTGCTCGTCGATGACCACGAAGACAGCGCGTTCGGTGACGGCCCGGTCTCCGACGCCGAACGCCCGCTGTTCGCGCGCGGCCGGGCGGATCGCCTGGAGCACCCGGCGTACGTCATCTACACGTCGGGCTCGACGGGCGAACCCAAGGGCGTCGTGACGCCGTACCGCGGCCTGACGAACATGCAGCTCAACCACCAGGGCGCGATCTTCGCCCCGGCCATCGCGTCGGCGGGCGGGCGGCGCCTGCGGATCGCGCACACCGTGTCGTTCGCCTTCGACATGTCTTGGGAAGAGCTGCTGTGGCTCGTCGAAGGGCACGAGGTCCACGTGTGCGACGAGGAATTGCGGCGGGACGCGCGGGCGCTCGTGGCCTACTGCGACGAGCACGAGGTCGACGTCGTCAACGTGACGCCGACCTATGCCCACCTGCTGATCGAGGAAGGGCTGCTGGAGGGGCACCGGCCCGCGCTCGTCCTGCTCGGCGGCGAGGCGGTCTCGGAGTGGGTGTGGAACCGGCTGCGTGACACCGACGGGACCTACGGCTACAACCTGTACGGCCCCACCGAGTACACGATCAACACACTCGGCGGCGGCACGACCGACAGCGACACCCCGACCGTCGGCAAACCGATTTGGAACACCCGCGCCTACATCGTGGACGCCTGGCTCCGGCCCGTGTCCGACGGTGTCGCGGGTGAGCTCTACATCGCGGGCGAAGGGCTGGCCCGCGGCTATCTCGGGCGTCCCGGCTTGACGGCCGAACGGTTCGTCGCCGATCCGTTCGTCACGGGTGGAGACACCGCGTCGCGCAGCGACTCGATGAGGGGTGGTGGTCGGGCGACGGGTGGGAGGATGTACCGCACCGGCGATCTGGTGCGCCGCCGCACGGACGGCAATCTCGACTTCCTCGGCCGGACCGACGACCAGGTCAAGATCCGCGGCTACCGCGTCGAACTCGGGGAGATCGAGACCGCGCTCAGCCGGTATCCGGAGGTCGCGCAGGCCGCCGTCATCGCGCGGCCCGATCCGTCGGCGCCGGGTTCGCAGCGGCTCATCGGCTACGTCGTCCCCGCCGAACTGAGCGGGGACGCACGGGCCGAGGCGGAGGCCGACCAGGTCGGCGAATGGCGGCAGATCTACTCCGACGAGTACACCGAGATCCCGACCGCCCTGTTCACCGAGGACTTCGCGGGCTGGGATTCCAGCTACGACGGCGATCCGATCCCGATCGAGCATATGCGGGAATGGCGGCAGGCGACCGTGGACCGGATCGCCGAACTGAAACCGGAGCGGGTGCTGGAGATCGGGGTCGGCACCGGTCTGCTGATGGGGCGGATCGCGCCGCTCGCCCGGGAGTACTGGGGCACCGACCTCGCCGCGCCGGTGATCGCGAAACTGAACCGGGAGCTGGACCGGGATCCGGAGTTGGCGGCCAAGCTGAACCTGCGTGCTCAGCCGGCGCACGTGTTCGACGGCCTGCCTGCCGGACGGTTCGACACGATCGTGATCAACTCGGTCATCCAGTACTTCCCGAGCGTCGACTACCTGACCGACGTCGTCACCCGGGCGATCGGCCTGCTCGCGCCCGGCGGCGCGCTGTTCGTCGGCGACGTCCGGAACCTGCGGCTCGCCCGCGCCTTCCAGACCGCCATCCAGCTGACCCGCGCCGACGCGGCGTCCGACGTCGCCCAGGTGCGGCGAGCGATCGAACGCGGGGCCGCGCTGGAGAAGGAACTGCTGATCGACCCGGACTATTTCACCGCGCTCGCGCGGCGGCTTCCGGGCGTCGCGGCGCAGGTCCGGATCAAACGGGCCAGGCTGCACAACGAACTGAGCCGGTACCGCTACGACGCGGTCCTGGTGAAGGCACCCGCCGCGACGTTGTCGGTCGCGCAGGCGCCGCGGCTGTCCTGGGAGGAGGTGGGCTCGCTCGCCGCGTTGGAAGAGCAGCTCACCGGCGTGGAAACGCTGCGGCTGAGCCGCATCCCGGACGCCCGGCAGGCGCCGGAGGTCGAGGCGACCCGTGCGCTGGGCTCCGGGGCGCCGCTCATCGACGTCCTTGAGTTGTGCCGTGGTACCGACGGCATCGAGCCGGAGGACGTGCACGAACTCGGTGACCGGCTCGGCTTCCGGGTGCACTGCACCTGGTCGTCCGACGGGGCCTTCGACGCGGTGTTCGTCCACAAGGGACAGACGAACGCGCTGGTCACCGATGTGCACGTGCCGGTTTCGGTCGGCACCAACCTGGCCGAGTACGCCACGAGCCCGACCGCGGCCCGCGGTGGCGGCGAACTGGCGCAGCGCCTGCGCGAGCGGCTCAAGACGGAACTGCCGGACTACATGGTCCCGGCGGCGTTCGTCACGCTCGGCGCGTTGCCGCTGACCGACAACGGCAAGCTCAACGTGCGGGCGCTGCCCGAAGCCGATCAGGCGGTGCGGCTCACCGAGAGCCGCCCGGCCGAGACCGCCGCGGAGGAGACGCTGTGCGCGCTCTTCGCCGAGGTCCTCGGGCTGGACGAGGTCGGTGTCGAGGACAACTTCTTCGATCTCGGCGGCCATTCGCTGCTCGCCACCCGGCTCATCAGCCGGGCCCGGACCGAGCTCGGCGCCGAACTGGCCATCCGTGACCTGTTCGAGGCGCCGACGGTCGCCGAACTGGCCGCTCGCGCGGGCGGCGGCGAACCGGCGCGGCCGGCGGTGGTCCGTGCCGAGCGTCCCGGACGCGTCCCGTTGTCGTCCGCCCAGCGAAGCCTCTGGCTGGTCGACCGGATGGAACCGAACGCGGTCGCCTACAACTTCCCGCTGACCTTCCGGTTGCGCGGTGGCCTCGATTTCGAAGCCCTGCGTGCCGCACTGGGTGACGTTCTCGGCAGGCACGAAGTCCTGCGGACCGTCTTCGCCGAGCACGATGGGGAGCCCTGCCAGCGCGTCCTCGACGCGCCGGAGATCCCGTTCGCCGTCGAAGACTGTGACGAGGCCGGGCTGGCTGCCCGCGTCGCCGAGCTTTCGAGGACGCCGTTCGATCTGGCGCGGGAGATCCCGGTCCGGCTGCGGGTGCTGCGGCTCGGTGCCGACGACCAGGTGGTCTCGCTGGTCCTGCACCACAGCGCGACCGACGAATGGTCCGACCGCCCGTTCCTCGGCGACCTGACCTCGGCGTATCGAGCCCGTCTCGACGGCGAGAGTCCGGTGTGGACGGACCTCCCGGTGCAGTACGTCGACTTCGCGTTGTGGCAGCGAGACTTCCTCGACCAGCGTGGTGCCGGTCAGGTCGCCTTCTGGACGGAGTCCCTGCGCGGTGCGCCGGAGGAGCTGACCCTGCCGCTGGACCGCCCGCGTCCGCTCCGGCCGACCGGCCGCGGCGGGAAGGTGAAGTCCCGGCTGTCCGAAGAGTTGTCGGCCGCTGTGCGCGAGCTGGCGGCGAAGGCGGGAGCGAGCCCGTTCATGGTGCTCCAGGCGGCGGTGGCCGCGCTGCTGCACCGGACCGGCGCCGGGGACGACATCCCGCTCGGCGCCCCGATCGCGGGACGGACCGACGCGGCACTCGACGATCTCGTCGGGTTCTTCGTGAACACCCTGGTACTGCGGACCGATCTCTCCGGCGAGCCGACGTTCGCCGCACTGCTCGACCGGGTCCGCGAGGCGGATCTCGCCGCGTTCTCCCACGGTGACCTGCCGTTCGAGCGCGTGGTCGAGGAGCTGAACCCGCCCCGGGTGCCGGGGCGCAACCCACTGTTCCAGGTGATGGTGGGCTATCACCGGCAGAGCGGTGTCCGCGACGTGCTCGGCCTGCCCGCCGAGTGGTTCGAGATGGACACCGGCATGGCGAAGTTCGACCTGCACTTCACGATGGTCGACGCCGGGGACACCGCCACGCTGATGCTGGAATACGCGGAAGACCTCGCCGACGCGGCGACCGCCGAGCGGTTGCTGGCGCGGCTCGCGTCCCTGCTGGAGCAGGTCACCGCCGAACCGAGCCGCCCGGTCGCCACGCTCGACGTCCTCGTCGGCGGCGAACTCGCGCGGATGACCAAGTGGAACGACACGTCACGCGAGGTCCCGGCTACGACGCTGCCGGAGTTGTTCGAGGCGCAGGTGGTGCGGACGCCGGACGCGCCCGCTGTAATGTTCGGGGGCGCCACGGTGTCCTATGTGGAGCTGAACGCTCGGGTGAATCGACTGGCCTGGTGGTTGGTTGAGCAGGGTGTCGGTGCGGAGTCTGTGGTGGCGGTTTCGCTACCGCGGTCGCTCGATCTGGTCGTCGCGTTGTACGCGGTGCACAAGGCGGGCGGGGCTTACCTGCCGGTCGATCGCGACTACCCGGCCGATCGCATCGCGTTCATGTTCGAAGACGCCGCTCCCGCGGTGGTTCTCGATGAACTGCCCATTTCGGACGGTTACCCCGACGAGAATTTGGGCCGGGTTGTCGACCCGTCGTCTCCGGCGTACGTGATCTACACGTCGGGTTCGACGGGGCGTCCGAAGGGTGTTGTGGTGCCTCATGAGGGCATCGTGAACCGTCTGCTGTGGATGCAGGATGAGTACGGTCTCACGGCGGATGATCGGGTGTTGCAGAAGACGCCGTCGAGTTTCGATGTGTCGGTGTGGGAATTCTTCTGGCCACTGATCACCGGCGCGACGCTGGTGGTCGCGAAGCCCGAGGGACACAAGGATCCGGCGTACCTGGCGGAGCTGATCCGCACCGCCGGGATCACGACCGTCCACTTCGTCCCGTCGATGCTCGCAGTGTTCCTGGAGACGGCGAACTGCACAGGGTTGCGGCGCGTCATCTGCAGTGGTGAGGCGTTGCCGTCGGAACTGGCCGCCCGCGTGGACGTCCCGCTGTACAACCTCTACGGGCCCACCGAAGCGTCGGTCGACGTCACCGCTTGGCCCGCCGGAGCTGAGACGACGCCGTCGGTCCCGATCGGCCGTCCGGTGTGGAACACGCGGACGTACGTGCTGGACGCCCGGCTGAACCCGGTCCCGCCGGGTGTCCCCGGTGAGCTTTACCTCGCCGGTGCGCAGCTCGCACGCGGGTATCTGGCCCGTCCCGGGTTGACCGCCGGGCGGTTCGTGGCGAACCCGTTCGCGGTGGGGGAGCGGATGTATCGCACCGGTGACCTCGCGCGCTGGTCCGCCGACGGTGTCCTGGAGTTCCTGGGCCGGGTCGACGACCAGGTCAAGATCCGCGGCTTCCGGGTCGAACTGGGTGAGGTCGAGGCGGCTCTGACCGCTTCGGGGTCTGTCTCGCGCGCTGTGGTCGTCGCCCGTGAAGACCGGCTGGTGGCGTATGTCGTCGGTTCCGGCACCGGATTGCGGGACGCAGTGGCGGCGAAACTGCCCGAGCACATGGTGCCGTCGGCGTTCGTCGTACTCGATGAGATCCCGCTGACCCCGAACGGCAAGCTCGACCGCAAAGCGCTCACCGCTCTCAAATACGCATCACCCGAGTTCGCGACCAGCGAAGGCCGCGAACCGCGGAACGCGAGGGAAGAGGCGCTGGGCGCGTTGTTCGCCGACGTGCTCGGCGTCGACCGGGTCGGGATCGATGACGACTTCTTCACGCTCGGCGGGCATTCGCTGCTGGTGATGCGCCTGGTCAGCCGGATCTCGGCGAGTCTGGACGCGACGGTGTCGGTCCGTGACGTCTTCGACGCCCCCACCGTCGCGGCGCTGGCCGAACGGCTCACGGGACCGTCGGCCCTGCCGCTCTTGAGCGCCGGTACCCGGCCGGCCGTGCTGCCGCTTTCGCCCGCGCAGCAACGGTTGTGGTTCCTCTACCAGCTCGGAGGGATCACGCCCACCTACAACATCCCGCTCGCCTGGCGCCTGTATGGCGAGCTGGACGCGGACGCGTTGCGTGCGGCCATCGGTGACGTCGTCAAGCGGCACGAAACACTCCGGACCGTGTTGGTGGAGGAGGACGGCGCTGTCTCACAGCGAATCCTCACGGACGCGCGACCTGAAGTCGTGTTCACCGAAGCTGGGGACCTGCCCGCCGAATCCGCTCGCGGATTCGCCCTGGATGAGGAACTCCCGATCCGGGCGACGGTCTTCGCCGTGTCGGAGCGGGAACACGTTCTGCTGCTGGTGCTGCACCACGTGGCGACGGACGAGTGGTCGCGAGGGCCGCTGATGGCCGACCTCGCTACGGCGTACGGCGCCCGACTCGCCGGGAATGCTCCACAGTGGACATCCCTGCCGGTCCAGTACGCGGACTACGCCTTGTGGCAACGGGAACTGCTGGAATCGACGGCCGCCGGGCATC
Organism: Amycolatopsis coloradensis; assembly: GCF_001953865.1. Classification (GTDB taxonomy): domain Bacteria; phylum Actinomycetota; class Actinomycetes; order Mycobacteriales; family Pseudonocardiaceae; genus Amycolatopsis; species Amycolatopsis coloradensis. The sequence continues at coordinate 142,978 of NZ_MQUQ01000009.1, read as the reverse complement.
TGAAGTTCTGGCGGGAAGAGCTGGCGGGACTGCCGGACGAGCTGGCGTTGGCGTCGGACCGGCCGCGGCCCGCCGAGTCGAGCCACCGCGGTGGCCTCGTCACCTTCCCGATCGGCACCGCCCTCACCGGACGTCTGCGCGAGGTCGCTCGGCGGTACGACGTCAGCATGTTCATGCTGGCGCAGGCCGCGGTCGCGGTGCTGCTGCACCGGCTCGGCGCGGGCGACGACATCCCGCTCGGCGCACCGAGTTCCGGCCGCACCGACGAACGGCTGGAGCCGCTGGTCGGCTTCTTCGTGAACTCGCTCGTGCTGCGCACCGACTTGTCCGGCGACCCGGCGTTCGGTGACCTGCTCTCTCGGGTGCGTGCGGCGGACCTGGCCGCGTTCGAGCATCAGGATCTACCGTTCGAGCGGCTGGTCGACGCGGTCAACCCGGAACGTTCGCTGGCCCGGCACCCGTTGTTCCAGGTGATGGTGGTCTACCTGCCCGAACCCGGGGAAGGCCTGCGGCTGCCCGGCCTTCGCGCGGAGCAGGAGGATTTCGCACAGGGCGTCGCGAAGTTCGACCTCGAATTCGGGTTCCTGGAGAATCCCGACGGGATCTCGGGCGCGATCGAGTACAGCGCCGACCTGTTCGACCATGCCTCGGCCGAAGGATTCGCGCGGCGGCTGGTCGCCGTCCTGGAGCAGGCGGCCACCGACCCCACACTCCCGGTCGGCGCGTTCGAGGTCATCGAAGAGGACGAACGCGCTTTGCTCGAGCACTGGAACGACACGGCTCATGAGGTCCCGGCGGTGACGCTGCCGGAGTTGTTCGAGGCGCAGGTGGCGCGGACGCCGGATGCGCCCGCTGTGGTGTTCGAGGACGTCACGGTGTCCTATGTGGAGCTGAACGCGCGGGCGAATCGCTTGGCCCGGTGGCTGGTCGAGCGAGGGGTTGGCGCGGAGTCGGTGGTGGCGGTGTCGCTGCCGAGGTCGATCGAGCTGATGGTCGCGTTGTACGCGGTGCACAAGGCCGGCGCGGCCTACTTGCCGCTCGACACGGATTATCCGGCCGACCGGCTGACCTTCATGCTCGAAGACGCCGGTCCCGCGGTCGTTCTCGACACCTTGCCTGACGTTGACGGCTACTCCGGAGAAAACCTGGGGCGGACCGTGGATCCCGCGTCTCCGGCGTACGTGATCTACACGTCGGGTTCGACCGGTCGTCCCAAGGGTGTCGTGGTGCCTCACGAAGGCATCGTGAACCGTCTATTGTGGATGCAGGGCGAGTACGGTCTCACGGCTGAAGATCGGGTGTTGCAGAAGACGCCGTCGAGTTTCGACGTGTCGGTGTGGGAGTTCTTCTGGCCGCTCATCACCGGCGCGACCCTGGTGGTCGCCGAACCGGACGGCCACCGGGATCCGCGGTACCTCCAGGCGCTGATCCGAGGCCAGGGGATCACGACCCTGCATTTCGTCCCGTCGATGCTGGAAACGTTCCTGGCCGAGGATCCTCAGTGGCACGGTGTCCGCCGGGTCCTGTGCAGTGGCGAGGCGCTGCCGCCGGAACTCGCCGCACGAGTGGGCGTCCCGCTGCACAACCTCTACGGCCCCACCGAAGCTTCGGTGGACGTGACCTCGTGGGAGGTCGTCGACGACACCGTTCCCATCGGACGCCCGGTGTGGAACACGCGGACGTACGTGCTGGACGCCCGGCTGAACCCGGTACCACCGGGCGTGGCGGGCGAGCTGTACCTGACCGGTGCGCAACTCGCGCGCGGCTACCTCGGTCGCCCGGGGCTGACCGCCGAACGGTTCGTGGCCAATCCCTTCGCCGAGGGGGAGCGGATGTACCGCACGGGTGACCTCGCGCGATGGCGGACCGACGGGGCGCTCGAGTATCTCGGTCGCATCGATGACCAGGTCAAGCTGCGCGGTTTCCGGATCGAGCTGGGCGAGATCGAGTCCGTGCTGTCCGCGCGGGTGGTCCTGCGAGAAGGCAGGCTCGTGGCCTACCTGACCGGTGGGGCCGACATCGAGGAGACCCGGCGGTTGGCGGAGTCCGCGCTGCCGAAGTACATGGTGCCGTCGGCGTTCGTGGTGCTGGACGAACTCCCGCTCACGCCCAACGGAAAGCTCGACCGCGAGGCGTTGCCCGCCCCGGACTTCGCCGGTGCGGTCTCCGGCGACGCTCCGCGCACCCCGCGTGAAGAACTCCTCGCTTCGCTCGTCGCCGGAGTCCTCGGGCTGGAGAAAGTCGGCATCCACGACGACTTCTTCCGCCTCGGCGGCGACAGCATCGTCGCGATGCAACTGGTCGGCCGCGTGCGGAGTGCCGGGCTGCTGCTCAGCCCGCGCGACGTCTTCCGGCACCGGACTGTCGCGGCGCTGGCCGAGGTCGGTTCGGTGCGGCTCGACGCTCCCGCCGCGGCGAGCGGGAAGCCGTTGGTGGACCTCGATCCCGCCGAACGCGCCGAGATCCTCGACGTCGCACCGGACACGGCCGAGGTCTGGCCACTGACGCCATTGCAAGCGGGGCTGCTCTTCCACGCGACGATGGACGGCGACGGGCCCGACGTCTACACCGTCCAGGTGTCCTTCGATCTCGACGGGCCGCTCGATCCGGCTCGGCTGCGTGACGCCGCTCAGGCACTCGTCGACCGGCACGCCGTCCTGCGCACCGGCTACCGCTACCTGACCTCCGGCCGTCCGGTCGCGCTGGTGGCGCGTTCGGTCACGGTTCCGTGGCGGTTCGTGGACTCGGCTGACGCCGTCGAAGCGGAAATGGCCCATGACCGGCGCCGGTTCGATCCGGCGTCCGCGCCACTGCTGCGTTTCCTGCTGCTGGCCCTGCCGGAGGGGCGGTACCGGCTGGTGTTCACCCATCAGCACGTGCTGCTCGACGGCTGGTCGGCGCCGCAGCTGTTCGCGGAGCTGTCCCAGCTGTACGCGGGCGGGGACCTGGCACCCGCCCGGCAGTACCGAGACCATCTCGGCTGGCTCGGAGACCAGGATCACGAGGCGGCCGCAGCCGCTTGGCGGCAGGCGCTCGACGGGCTGGCCGAGCCGACCCACGTCGTTCCGCACGACCCTCAGCGGGTCCCGGCGCTGCCGGAACGCCGTTCGCTGGAACTGCCGGAGCAGGCGACCACGGCGCTGGCCGAACTCGCCCGCTCGCGAGGGCTGACGCTGAACACACTGGTCCAGACCGCGTGGAGCGTCGTCCTCGGCAGGCTGACCGGCCGGTGGGATGTCGTGTTCGGCGCGACGGTCGCCGGGCGCCCGCCCGAACTGGCCGGGGTCGAGCGGATACTCGGCCTGTTCATCAACACGCTCCCGGTCCGGATCGCGTTCGACCCGGCCGAAAAGCTGGGTGCGCTGCTCCTCCGGGTCCAGGACGAGCAGTCCGGCCTGATCGCGCACCAGCACCTCGGTCTCGCCGACATCCAGCGAGAGGCCGGGCTGGGCGAGCTGTTCGACACGCTCATGGTGTTCGAGAGCTACCCGGGTGCGGAAGACGACGAGACCGGAGCGGGGCTGCGCGGGGAGATCGTGCGGCACGACGACTCCACGCACTATCCGCTCACCTGGGCGGTGGAGCCCGGCGCCCGGCTGAAGCTCACCGCCGAGTACCGCGCCGACCTGTTCGACGCCGGCCTGCCGGAACGGCTTCTCCCCGCGATGGAGCGGGTGCTCGCCGCGATGGTGTCCGATGTGGACGTCCCCGTCGGCAGGGTCGACATCCTGACCGAGGCCGACCTTCACCGGGTCGTCCGCGAGTGGAACGGTCCGGCGCTCGACGTCGCACCGTCCACTGTGGCCGGTTTGTTCGAGGCGCAGGCCCGGCGTTCGCCCGGCGCGACGGCGGTGGTGTCCGGTGAGGTCGCCCTGACCTTCACCGAGCTGAACGAGCGCGCCAACCGGCTCGGCCGGGCGCTGGTCGCCCACGGCGTGGGCCCCGAGGACTTCGTCGCCTTGGCGTTGCCGCGTTCGGCGGACGTGTTACTGGCGATCCTCGCGGTCCACAAGGCGGGGGCGGCGTACCTGCCCCTCGATCCGGACCACCCGGCCGAGCGGCTCGCCGCGATGCTGGCCGACGCGCGGCCCAAGCTGATCCTGACCGAGCCCGAGCTGCTGGAATCGTTGCCCAGGAACGAGATCGAGACGTTGGTGCTGTGCGCGCTCGTCACCGAAGATCGCCTGGCACACGACCTGACCGATCGGGACCGCGTCCGCCCGCTCAGTCCGGACCATCCGGCGTACGTGATCTACACGTCGGGTTCGACGGGGACGCCCAAGGGGGTCGTCGTCCCGCATCGCGGTGTGGTGAACCTGTTCCACAGCCATCGCGCCACCCTGCACCGGCCCGCGGTCGAGGCCACCGGCAAACCGCATCTGCGGGTGGGGCACGCGTGGTCGTTCTCGTTCGACGCCTCCTGGCAGCCTCAGCTGTGGTTGCTCGACGGGCACGCCGTGCACATCGTGGACGAGGAGACCCGCCGGGATCCCGAACTGCTGGCCGCGATGATCGAACGGGACGGCTTCGACTTCATCGAGGTCACGCCGTCGTTCTTCGCGCAGATGGCCGACGCGGGCCTGCTCGACGGCGACCGGTGCCCGCTGGCCGTGATCGGCGTCGGCGGCGAGGCGGTGCCCGAGAGCCTGTGGCGCCGTCTGGCCACTTTGGACGGAACCGAGGCCTTCAACCTGTACGGGCCGACGGAGTCCACAGTGGATGCTTTGGTCGCGCGGATCGGTGACAGCGGGAAGCCGCTGGTCGGCCGTCCGGTCGCGAACACCCGCGCCTACGTGCTGGACGCGGCGCTGCGGCCGGCGCCGCCCGGCGTGACCGGTGAGCTGTACCTCGCCGGTTCCGGTCTCGCCCGGGGCTACCTCGGGCGGGCCGCGCTGACGTCGGAGCGGTTCGTGGCGGATCCGTTCGGCCCGGCGGGCGCGCGGATGTACCGCACCGGCGACCTCGCCCGGTGGACCGCGGACGGACGGCTGGACTTCGGCGGGCGCGCCGACGACCAGGCGAAGATCCGCGGCTTCCGGGTCGAGCCGGGCGAGGTCGAAGCCGTGCTGGAGCGGCACGGCGAGGTCACGCAGGCCGTCGTCCTGGTGCGCGAGGACCGCCCGCGGGTCAAGCAGCTGGTGGCTTACGTGGTGTCTACTGTGGACCTCGCGGAACTTCGGCGGTTCGCGGCCGAGACGTTGCCGGAGTACATGGTCCCGGCGGCGTTCGTCGCACTCGACGCGCTTCCGGTTCTGTCCAACGGGAAGCTGGATCGTAAGGCGCTGCCCGCGCCGGACTACGCGGAGTTGGCCGGTGGCCGGGCACCCGAGACCGCGCGAGAAGAGACACTGTGCGCGCTCTTCGCGGAAGTGCTCGGCGTGCCGGAACTCGGTGCCGACGACGACTTCTTCGCCCTCGGCGGGGACAGCATCGTCGCGATGCGGCTGGTCAGCCGGGCACGTGCGGCCGGGCTGAAGATCACCCCGCATGAGGTGTTCGCGCGTCGGACGGTCGCCGCGCTGGCCGAGGTCGCCGAGGACCTGGAGGCCGACGACTCGGTTCCGCTGACGCCGATCATGCACGCGCTGCGTGAACTCGGCGGCCCGATCGCCGGATACCACCAGGCTGCCCTGCTGCGGACGCCGTCCGGGATGACCGGTGACCGGCTCGCGACCGTGCTCGGCGCTGTCGTCGCCCGGCACGACATGCTGCGCGCGCGGCTCGACCGGTCGAGGGACGGCTGGGCACTCCGGGTGTCCGAATCCGTCGACGTCCGCATCGAGCGTGTCGACGTCGAAGACGGCGACCTGTCCGCGGTGATCGAGCGGCACGCGGAGCCGACCAGGGACCGGCTGGACCCGGACGCAGGCGTGATGCTGAGCGCGACGTGGTTCGACGCGGGACCGTCCGCGCCCGGACGGGTGCTGCTGATGATCCACCATCTGGCCGTCGATGGTGTCTCGTGGCGGATCCTGGTGCCCGACCTCGCCTCGGCGTGGGAAGCGGTCGCTCTCGGCCGGGCGCCCGAACTGTCCTCCGTGGACACTTCATTCCGGCGGTGGTCGGAGGCGTTGTCCACCCAGAAGCGCGAGGGCGAGCTGGACCGGTGGAAGTCGGTGCTGGGCGGCGGCGATCCTCTCCCGCTGGACCGGCCGCTCGACCCCGCTCGGGACGTGCTGGGAACCGTGAGGAAGGTGTCGCTGACGTTGCCCGCCGAACGCGCGGCCCCGCTGCTGTCGCACGTGCCGTCGGCGTTCGGCGCGACGGTCAACGACGTCCTGCTCGCAGGCCTCGCGCTCGCCGTCGCCCGGTGGCGCCGGGACGGGGGCAGGGCGATCCTGGTCGACGTCGAAGGGCACGGCCGCGAGGAGGACCTGGCCGGTGGCGCGGATCTTTCGCGGACCGTCGGCTGGTTCACCAGCGTCGTCCCGGTGTGCCTCGACCTCGGCGACCTCGACCTGGCGGACGCGTTCGCGGGCGGTGCCGCGGCCGGTGTCGCGCTCGAACGGGTGCGGGCGCACCTCGACGGCCTGCCGGACGCGGGGATCGGGCACGGCGTGCTCCGGTATCTCGACCCCCGCACCGGTCCTGAGCTGGCGGAGTTCGCGAAACCGCAGATCGAGTTCAACTACCTGGGCCGGATCGGCGTCCCCGAGGCGACCGACTGGTCGTACGCGGCGGAGGCCGAAGCGGCCGAAATCGGCGCGGACGACGAGATGCCGGTCTCGCACGCGCTCACGCTCAACGCACTGACCGAGGACCGCCCCGGTGGTCCCGAATTGGGCGCACACTGGTCATGGCCGGAGGCCGTGCTGACCGAAGAGTCGGTACGGGTGCTGGCGGAGGACTGGTTCGCCGCACTGGACGCGCTCAGGCGCCGGGCGGACACCGTGGATACACAGAAGGAGAACAAGGCATGACGAACCCGTTCGAGAACCCCGACGGCACGTACCTGGTGCTGGTCAACGACGAGGGACAGCACAGCCTGTGGCCCGAGTTCGTAGAGGTCCCGGCGGGCTGGACCACGAAGTTCGGCCCGGCTTCGCGCCCGGAGTGCCTCGAGTACGTCGAGACCAACTGGACCGACCTGAGGCCCACTTCGCTCATCAAGGCCATGGAGTCCTGACCACGTCCGCAGCTTCAGCGGTGACGATGGAGGAATCGGGACGTTTCAGCGTCCCAATTCCTCCATCGTCCGTGCAATCACGCGTGTCGTCCGTCTGATCACGCGAGTTCGCCGTTCAAGCACGAGTGTTCGCCGTCTGATCACGTGAGTTCCGGGCCACCACGCACGAAACAGGGCCGCGAGCGTCACACTCGCGGCCCTGTTCTCCGCTGCGCCTGGTCAGGACGCAGGCTTGACTTCGGTCTTCGGGTCGCCGTCGACCGCGGCGGCCAGCTGCGGGACGATCCGGTCGATCACGTACGGCAGGCTCAGCACGGTCACGAACGAGACGGCGCTGCCGTAGGTGCCTTCGTTCTCGATGAAGACCTCACGCTTTTCCTTCGCCACCTTCAAGCCGGTGTAGAGCGCGTCCTTGCCGAGAATGTCCTGCGCCTTGGCTGGGGTGTCGATGAGCCACACGAGCGCGTCACGGTCGAGCAGGTCGGTCCGTTCGGCGCTGAGGCTCTTGCCGAACTTGTCGCCGATGATGGTGTCGAGGTCGGCGGGCAGGTTGAAGCCGAGCGATTCGAGGATGTGCGAACGGCCGTCTTGGCTGCCGTAGACGAAGTAACCCTCGTAGGTCGAGGCCATCAGCGCCGACTTGCCCGCGAACTCCGGGTGGTCCTCGCGGGCCTGGGCGAACTTGTCCTCGACGCCCTTGACCAGTTCGTTCGCCTTGGTGGCGCGGCCGACGGCCTGGCCGACCTTCTTGGTCGCCTCGTTCCAGGGGATGCCGTAGTCGTTGTACTCCTTGGGCTGCGCGACGACCGGGACGCCGATCTGGCTCAGTTTGTCGTACTGCTCCTTGGTGAGCCCGGAGTACAGCGCGATGATCAGATCCGGCTTGAGCGCGGCGATCTTCTCGTACTGCGGACCGTCGACGTCCTTGAGGACCTCGGGCAGCGCGGCGCCGCCGAGCTTGTCGGTCGCCCACGGGCCGATGGTGCCGGGGAACTTGCCGAGCCAGTCGGTGACCCCGACCGGGACGACGCCGAGGGCGAGCAGCGCGTCCTGTTCGGTCAGCCCGACCGTGACGACGCGTTTGGGCTCCTGGGTGATGGTGGTGCTGCCGTACTTGTGCTCGATCGTCGTCGGGAACGCGTTCGCGTCGACCGCGGAGCCCGCGGAGTTCTGCGCGGCCGGGGTGGCCGACTCGCCGCCGCCTCCGCACGCGGTGAGCGAGGCAGCCAGCACCAGGGTGGACGCCAGCACGCCGGCGGTCCGCAGGCGCCCGCGCACGGCGGAGAGGGTGGGGATTCGGGCCATCATCCGTCCTTCTTGATCGGCGGTCCAGCGAAATGCCGGATTCAGGTATGGCTAACCTAAGACTCGCACCAGTCGATGGCAACCGGCGGCCCTGCGTCCCGGGTCACGTCCGTGAACGGTTGCCCGACCAGGCCGCCCAAAGCGTTGCGTACCGACCACCGGAGGCCACGAGTTCGTCGTGCGTCCCGCTTTCGACGACCACGCCCGCGTCGAGCACGACGACGCGGTCCGAAGCCGCCGCCTGGGTCAGCCGGTGCGCGACGACGAGACCGGTCCGGCCTTCGAGAGCGGCCGCCGCGGCGGCTTCGAGGGTCTTCGCGCCCGCGCTCCCGGCTTCGGCGGTGGCCTCGTCGAGGATCGCGATCGGCGGATCCGCGAGGACCAGCCTGGCCAGTGCCAGCTGCTGGGATTGGGTGACCGTCAGCTGGTGACCGCCTTCGCCGACCACGGTCGCGAGACCTTCGTCCAGCGCTTCCGCCCAGCCTCGCGCGCCGACTTTTTCCAGCGCCGCCAGTAGTTCCGCGTGGGACGCGCCGGGCCGCGCGAGCCGGAGGTCGTCCGCCAGCGAACCGGCGAAGACGTGCACCTCCTGGCTGATCAGCGCGACAGCCCGCCGGGTGGCGGACGGCCCGAGTTCGTCGAGCGGCACTCCGCCGACGGAGACCGTGCCGGAGCCCGGGGTGTGGATCCCGGCGATCAGCTTGGCCAGCGTCGTCTTCCCGGCGCCGCTCGCCCCGACCAGTGCGACCCGCTCGCCGGGGGAGAGGCTCAGGTCGACGTCGCGCAGTACCGGGTGTCCGTCCACATAGGAGTGAGAGATCCCGGCCGCCTTCACCGAGGCGTCAACGGGTTTCGCGGGCAGCCGGGGCTCCTGTGGCGCGGGCAGGTCGGCGACACCGACGAGCCGGGCCAGGCTCGCCGCGGCCGCCTGCGCGTCGTCCACCAGCGCCAGCGCGGTGTTGATCGGGCCGAACAGGCTGTGGAAGTACAGTGCCGCCGCGGTCGCCGCGCCGACGGTCACCGCGTCGGCGCCCACCAGCAGGAACCCGGTCGCGAGCACGGCGGAGAGACCGACGAACTCGGCGAGGTTGAGCCGGGCGAAGAACCTCGTCATCAGCCGGACACCGCGCAGCATCAGGTCCATCGCGCCCTCGGACCGCTGCCGGACGCGCTCCACGTGGGCGTCGGCGAGGCGGAACGCGCGGACGGTCTTCGCGCCGCCGATCGTGTCGAGCAGTTGCTGCTGCTGCGAACCCGTCGCGATCCGCTGCTTCGCGTACAGCGGGACGGCGTTGCGGACGTACCAGCGGACGGTGTGCGACTGGATCGGCGTCGCCAGCAGCGCGGCGAGGAGGAACCGCCAGTCGAGGACGGCGAGCGCGCCGAGGGTCAGCACGATCGTCAGCACCGAGCGGCCGAGTTCGGGCAGCGCGTCACGGACCGCCCTCGCGACCACCGTGACGTCGGTGGTGACGCGGGCGGTCAGATCACCGGAGCCCGCGCGTTCGACCTGTTCCAGCGGGAGGCTCAGCGCCCGGTCGACGAACCGTTCGCGCAGTTCCGCCAACAGCGTTTCGCCGAGTCTCGCGGTCAGCGAGACACCCAGCGCCGTCGCGATCGCCTGCGCGACGGCGACCAGGACCAGTCCCACCACGGGGGTGGTCAGTTCGGTCGCGGGCCGTTTCTCGATGACGAGATCGACGATGTGGCCCAGCAGGCGAACGGTGAGCAACCCGATCGCGGTCGCGCCGACGAGCATCGTGAGCGCGCCGGCGGCACGGGCCTTCGAGGTGCGGAGCAGTTCGCCGAGGACGGCGAGGATCCGCTTGCCGTCGGCGGTGGGGAGGAGTTCGCGGGTCATGACAGCACCGCCGCGCGGTAGTCGGCGCGATCGCGGGCGAGTTCGGCGTGGACGCCCTCGGCCGAGACCCGGCCGCCGTCGAGGACGACGACGCGGTCGGTGACGGCGAGCAGGGCGGGACTGGTGGTCACCAGGATCGTGGTCCGTCCTTGTCGTAACCGGGCGAGCCCGGTGGCGATCCTCGCTTCGGTCACCGTGTCCACCGCCGTCGTCGGGTCGTGGACGATGAGCACCGGGGGCTGGGCAGCGAGCGCGCGGGCGAGCGCGACGCGTTGCCGCTGGCCGCCGGAGAGGGAGCGCCCGCGTTCGGTCACCGCGGTCGCGGTCCCGTCGGGCAGGGCCGCCGCGACCTCGTCCGCCGCCGACGCGGCCAAGGCCTCGTCGTGCGCGTTGCCACCGGCGTGGACGTTCTCCGCCAGCGTTCCTTCGAAGAGGTCCGCGTCGTGCGCGGCGACCAGGACGACTTCCCGTACCCGCTCGGGGTCCACAGTGGACAGATCGACGCCGTCGACACGGACCTCGCCGCCGGTCGGATCGCCCGCGCGGCCGAGGCAGTCGAGCAGATCGGTCGCGGTGGCGGGATCGGTGGCGACGACGCCGACCAGCTGCCCGGCCGGGATGTCGAGGTCGACCCCGCGGAGGCTGCCGTACGAGACGTCGGTGAACCGGACGTCCCCGGTGGCGGGCAGCGGAAGTTCGCCGTCGCCCGCTTCGACCTTCGGCGGGGTGTTCAGCAGGTCGGCCACCCGGGACGCCGACGCGCGGCCCTGCGCCAGTTCGCCGTTGACCCACGAGAAGATCAGGAACGGGGTGAGCAGGAACTGGGCGAGACCGACGGCCGCGACGAGGTCGCCGACGCTGATCGCTCCCGACGACGCGAGGTGCCCGCCGACGAGGGCGACGATCGCGATGAAGATCCCGGTCAGCGCGAGGACCGCGCCGTCGTGCCAGGCCTTGGCCCGTGCGGCGCGCAAGGTCGCGGCGAGGGAGTTCTGGCTCGTGTCGCGATAGCGGGCGACGGCGGCCGGTTCGGCGCCGATGCCCTTGAGAACCCGCAGGCCCGAGACCAGGTCGGTGGCGACGCCCGAAGCGTGCGCGGAACGTTCCTGCTCGGCCTCGCTGCGCCGCTCCAGCGGCTTGCCGATGAGATGCGCGACGTACAGCAGCGGCGGCGTGCCCAGGAGGACCAGCAGGCCGAGCGGGACGGACATGCGCAGCAGGGCGACGGCGCTGACCAGCACTCCGGCGAGCGCGGCGATCCCGAACGGCAGCACCGCGTTCACCACCCCGACCCGCTGTGCGTCGCTGGTGCCGATGTTGACCAGTTCACCCGCGAGCTTGCCGTTTTCGGCGCCACCGCCGGGATGCAGGACCCGCCTGCTGATCGCGATGCGGATGTCGTGCGCCGCCCGCAGCGAGGCGCCTTCGGCCGCGCGCGCGGCGAACCGATAGCTGTAGGACAGTCCCGCGAAGACCACGCCGAGCACGGCGAGCCAGAACAGGAGCGTGCCCACCGAGCCGCCGGCGACGGCCTGGTCGATCACCACACCGATGATCACCGGGACGAGGGCTTCACCGCCTTGATGTCCGGCGGCGAGCACGGACGCGAGGGTGACCTGCCGTCGCTGGCCGGAGATCGCCTGCCGCAGGACACTCCGGCTGGTGGTGGCCGTTGCGGTCACCCGGCGCCTCCGTTCGTGATAGAGAAAGGTAAGGCTAGTCTAAGTAAGTAGCTCGTTGAGGTGAACTCCGGCGTTCGGTTGCCTCGCCTCATTGCGAAGGAGGTTCCGTGGCCGTCACCGAACGCCCGTCCGTCGCGGCGTCCCCGCCGAGCGCCGCGGCGCGGAAGTTCCGCGCCGTCGGTCTGGTGCTCGGGCTCGCCTTGCTTGCGCTCGTGTTCCTGCTCAGCGTCTGGGTGGGGTCGAAGAGCATCCCGTTCACCTCCACCTGGTCGGTGCTGTGGCACAACGACGGCTCGACCGACGCGGTGATCATCCACGACCTCCGTATCCCGCGAACCCTGCTGGGCCTGGTGGTCGGCGTGGCACTCGGCCTGGCGGGCGCGGTGATGCAGGCGCTCACCCGGAACCCGCTCGCCGACCCAGGCCTGCTCGGGGTCAACACCGGCGCCTCGGCCGCGGTCGTGTCGGGCATCGCGTTCGTCGGGGTCTCCGGGGTGCTCGGCTACATCTGGTTCGCCTTCGCCGGGGCGGCGATCGCCTCGGTCGTGGTGTACGTCCTCGGCTCGGCGGGCCGCAGCGCCACCCCGGACCGGCTCGTGCTCGCCGGTTCGGCCGTCATGGCGGTGCTTCAGGCCTACATCGTGGGGGTCCTGCTGCTGATGCCCGAGACGTTCAACCAGTTCCGCTTCTGGAACGTCGGCTCGCTCAGCGGCCGCAAATGGGACGTGTTCTGGCAGATCTCGCCGTTCGTGGCGGTCGGCGCGGTCATCGCGCTGCTGCTCGCCCGGCCGCTCAACGTCCTCGCGCTCGGCGACCAGACCGGCAAGGCGCTCGGCGCCCACCTCGGCCGCACCCGCGTGCTGGGCGCGATCGTGGTGACCCTGCTCTGCGGGGCGGGCACCGCGGCCATCGGACCGGTTCTGTTCCTCGGGCTCGCCGTGCCGCACGCGGCGCGCATGCTGGTCGGCCCGGACCAGCGCTGGGTCCTGCCGTATTCGATGCTGCTCGCGCCGATCGCGCTGATCGGCGCCGACGTCGTCGGCCGGGTGCTGAACCCGCCGGAGGAACTGCAGGCGGGCATCGTCGTCGCGTTCCTCGGCGCGCCGGTGTTCATCGCGCTCTGTCGCCGCGGGAAGCTGGCCCGCCTGTGACCGCGATCAAGGAGCGCCCCCCGATGAGCACCCGCGTCCTGCGCACCCCGGGCGGCGGATTGTCCCTGCGCGTCACCCCGCGGGCGACGATCGTCGTCACCCTGCTGGCCGTCGCCGTGTTCTTCGTCGGCGCGGTCAGCATGACCACCGGCGACTACCCGTTGTCCGTCGGCGAGGTCATCCGGACGCTGTTCGGCTTCGGGGACCGGAGCACCGAGTTCATCGTGACCACCCTGCGCCTGCCGCGGCTGCTGACCGCGTTGCTGGTCGGCGGCGCGCTCGCGGTCAGCGGCGCGATCCTGCAAAGCCTGTCCGGAAATCCCTTGGGCAGCCCCGATTTCATCGGCTTCACCGAAGGCGCCGCCGCGGGCGCGCTGCTGACGATCATCGTGGTGCACGGCGGCATGCTCCAGGTGTCGTTGGGCGCGCTGGTCGGCGGCGTCGTCACCGCGGCGTTGATCGCGTTGCTCGCGCTGAAAGGCGGCGTGCACACGTTCCGGCTGATCCTCGTCGGTATCGGGGTGAACGCGATGCTCCTCGCCTTCAACTCCTACCTCATCACCAGGGCCGCCTGGCAGGACGGCCTGGCGGCGCAGGCGTGGCTCGTCGGCGGGCTCAACGGGCGCGGCTGGGAGCACGTCGTCCCGGTCGCGATCGCCATCGCCGTCCTGCTGCCGCCCGCCTTGGTCTACGGCCGAAGGCTTTCCCTTCTGGAGATGGGTGACGACTCGGCCAAGGGGCTCGGCGTGCCGGTGCAGCGGAGCCGGATCGTGCTTCTCGGCGTCAGTGTGGGGCTGTGTTCGATCGCGACGGCGGCCGCCGGTCCGATCGCGTTCCTGGCACTCGCCGCGCCTCAGCTGGCGAAGCGGCTCACGCGGTCTTCGGGACCCGGGCTCGCCGCGGCCGCGTTGATGGGCATGCTCCTGCTGGTGACGAGCGATCTGATCACCCAGCAGGTGCTCGCCGGGCTGCCCGTCGGGCTCGTGACCGGCGCCATCGGCGGGCTGTACCTGGCCTGGCTGCTGGTGTCCCGGCGCGGGGTCAGCCGAGCGGCGCGCTGACCGGTTCGATCGGGGCGGGCTCGCCGAAGCGGGCCAGCGCCAGCGCCGCCGAGACCGCGAGCGCGAATCCGGCCACCGCCACCGCCGCGAACCCGGGTCGCGTGGTGTCGCCCAGCACGAGAACCCCGATCAGGGAAGGCAGGACGGTCTCGCCGATCACCATCATCGCGGTCGAGGTGGTGACACTGCCGCGTTGCAGCGCGGTGGCGTAGAACAACATCGCCAGCGCGCCCGCCACGGCCAACGTGTAGGTGGCCGGGTCGGCCAGCAGGTCCAGCGGGGCGAGGCTGGTGAGCACGCGGCCGGACAGGGCGACCACGCCGAAGCACAGTCCGGCGATCAGGCCCAGCGCCGGTGTCCGGATTCGCCGTGGCGCGCGGCCGGCGAGCATCCCGGCCGTGCCGAGGACGATCACCGCGCCGATCAGCACGAGCCGGAAACCCAGCCCGGTCGGCGAGGAGCCTTCGCTCTCCGCCGACAGCCCGAGCAGCGCGAGCCCGGCGCAGACGACCGCGACCGCTGTCCACTCGCGACGTCCCAATCGGACACCGAGCGTCCGCGCCGCGACCGCGGTCACGGCGAGGCTTCCCGCCAGCGCCGCCTGGACCACGAACAGCGGCAACACCCGCAGGGCGACGAGCTGGGCGACGAACCCGACGACGTCCAGCGCGAGGCCCGCGACGAACTTCCACTGCCGCAGCACCCGCACGAGAAGCTGGGGATCTACCCGGTCTTCGGCACCCGAAGTCGCCTTCGCCGCGACCGCCTGCATCACCGAAGCGACGCCGTACGCACAGGCCGCGAAGAACGCACAGACCAATCCCCACCACATGACGCGTCAGCCTAGTGGCCAGCCGTGTCCACCCGGCGATCTCACGCGTTCCGCGCCAAGCACGCGAGTTCGCCGCTGGGTAAGGTGGTCGCATGTCGAACACGAGTTCGAGAGCGGTCGAGCCGGTGGACCGGGCCTGGCCCGACGGGATCGCCGAAGACGAAGCCGGGATCCAGTGGGACTTCCTGCGGTTTCTCCGTGCCACCGCGGTGAACAAGGTCGCGGGGCTGACCAGGGAACAGGCGGTCGCGACACCGCTGCCGTCGTCCCCGCGGATGAGTGCGCTGGGGGTGCTCAAGCACTTGACCGCGGTCGAACGCTGGTGGTTGTCGATCGAGGCGAGTGGCGCCGGCCTGCCGTCGCTGTGGGAAGGCTCACCGGATCCCAGCTGGGACCTGACCGAGGACGACGACCCGCGCTCGGTCGTCGAGGCCTACCGCGCGGAGTGGGCGCTTTCGGAGTCGTCGCTGGCCGGGGTGCCGCCGGGTGAGCGGGCACGCCGGTCGGGGAAGTTCACCGTCCGCTGGGTGCTGGCGCACGTGGTCCAGGAGACCGCGCGGCACACCGGGCACCTGGACGTCCTGCGAGAGCTGGCCGACGGCACCGTGGGGGAGTAGCGCACCGTAAGGTGTGCGCCATGGCTGACAGGCTGTACTTCCGGCAGTTGCTCGCGGGCCGTGACTTCGCGGTGGGGGATCCGGTCGCGACGCAGATGGTCAACTTCGCCTATCTGATCGGCGACCGGGAGACGAACGAGGCCGTCATCGTCGACCCTGCGTACGCCGTCGGTGATCTGCTCGACCTGCTGGAAGCCGACGGCATGCGGCTGACCGGCGTCCTCGCCACGCATCATCATCCCGATCACGTCGGCGGCGAGATGATGGGCTTTTCGCTGCCGGGGATCGCGGAACTGCTGGAACGTGTCCAGGTTCCGATCCACGTCAACGGCGCGGAAGCCGACTGGGTCCGCCGGATCACCGGGGTCTCCGGAACCGATCTGCGTTCGCACGAACACGACGAAGTCGTCGAGGTCGGCGCGGTGCCGATCCGCCTCCTGCACACGCCGGGACACACCCCCGGCAGCCAGTGTTTTCTCGTCGACGGACGGCTCGTCTCGGGGGACACGCTGTTCCTCGAAGGCTGTGGCCGTACCGATTTCCCCGGCGGTGACGCGGAAGCGATCTACCGGAGCCTCGAGTGGCTGGCCGGGCTGGACGGGGATCCGGTCGTCTACCCGGGACACCAGTACTCGGCCGAGCCGTCGGCGAACCTTTCGCGAGTGAAGGACACGAACTTCGTGTTCCGGGCGAAGTCGCTGGACGAATGGCGGCTGATGTTCGGCGGCTGAGCGCGCGACTGGAGGACTGCTTGCGGTGGAGGCGTCCAGATCGCGGGACGCGAGGTTCACCGATTGACCCGGGCCGTCCCGGAAGCCGAAGCTCGGAAGCGTGACGCTCACGCTGCATTGGTTCCTGCCCACCACCGGTGACGGCCGGACGATCGTGGAGCACTTCCACGCCAGTCGTGCCGCCGGTGCGACTGCCGCCCGCGAGCCGAGCCTCGACTACCTCGCCCAGGTCGCCCGCGCCGCCGAGGCCAACGGTTTCGAAGGGGTCCTGACCCCGACCGGGACTTGGTGCGAGGATGCCTGGCTGACAACGGCCGCGTTGATCCGCGAGACGAGAACCCTCAAGTTCCTGGTCGCTTTCCGGCCGGGGACCGTCTCGCCGACGCTCGCCGCGCAGATGGCGGGCACCTTCCAGCGGATCTCGCAGGGTCGCGTGCTGCTCAACGTCGTCACCGGCGGGGACGCGGTCGAACAGCGCCGGTTCGGCGACTGGCACGATCACGACCAGCGTTACGCCCGCACCGGCGAGTTCCTCGAGATCGTGCGGGGAGTGTGGAGCGGCGAGCCGTTCGACTTCGACGGCGGACATCTCAAGGTCGAGGGCGCGACCACGAGGGCGGTGCCGGATCCGGTGCCGCCGATCTACTTCGGCGGTTCGTCCGCGGCCGCGCTCCCGATCGCCGCGCGGCACGCCGACGTCTACCTGACCTGGGGCGAGCCACCCGCGCAGGTCTCCGAAAAGATCAACAAGGTGCGGGAACTCGCCGAGGAGCAGGGCCGGAAACTCCGCTTCGGCATCCGGCTGCACACCCTGTCGCGCGACACGGCAGCCGAAGCGTGGGCAGAGGCGGGCAAGCTGCTGGAGGCGATCGACCCCGACCGGATCGCCCACACGCAGAAACAGTTGTCCGCCAGTGAATCCGTGGGCCAGCAGCGGATGGCGGCACTGCACGGCGGCAAGACCGACGGCGGCGTCCGCGGGCTGGAGATCCATCCCAACCTGTGGGCGGGCATCGGACTGGTACGCGGTGGTGCGGGTACGGCGCTCGTCGGCAGCCACCGCGAGGTCGCCGACCTCATCGAGGAGTACCACGCGCACGGCATCGAGGAGTTCGTCCTCTCCGGATATCCGCATCTGGAAGAGGCGTACTGGTTCGGCGAAGGCGTCCGGCCCGAACTGGTCCGGCGAGGTCTTCTCGCGTAGGTCCTCAGAGAGTGCGGGACAATGCCAACGCGGCCGTCCGTACCGCGGGTGCGACCCGGTTGGTGTGCATGCGATTCGCCCAGCCGGAGATCGACAACGCCGCCACCGCAACGCCTTTCGCGTCGAGCAGCGGGCTCGCAGCGCACACGACACCGACGCCGGACTCCTCCCGTTCGAGCGCGATCCCGTCGCTGCGGACCTTCGCGAGCTGACGGCGCAGCAATCCGGCGACGGTGATCGTCCGGACGCTGACCCTGGGCAACCCGGCGTCGATCACCTGTGTCACCAAGGATTCCGGAGAAAACGCGAGGATCGCTTTTCCGACACCGGTGGCGTG
Organism: Amycolatopsis coloradensis; assembly: GCF_001953865.1. GTDB lineage: Bacteria > Actinomycetota > Actinomycetes > Mycobacteriales > Pseudonocardiaceae > Amycolatopsis > Amycolatopsis coloradensis. Next base: position 125,071 of record NZ_MQUQ01000009.1, on the reverse strand, counting down.
CGCGGGAAAACGGCCGCCGATGCGGGACGGCAGCGACGGCGCGTCGGGTCCGCGCAGGATGTCGAGGTAGACGACTTCGGTGCCTTCCAGCACCGCGAGATGCACGGTGTTGCGGGTCGCCTCGCGGAGATCGGCGAGATATGGGCGCGCCGCCTCGACCAGTCCGCGACGCCGTATCGCCAGCTGGCCTATCTCGAACAGCTTCAGCCCGAGCCGCAGCGCCACACCTTCGCGTTCGAGCAGCCCGGTCGCGACCAGGTGACCGGTGAGCCGGTGGACGGTCGACTTCGCCAGTCCGGTCCGCCGAGCCAGTTCGGAAACGCCGAGCGCGTCGTCGCCGGGCCGGAAAGCCGAGAGCAGCGCGGTGACGCGGGCGGCGACGAGGCCGTCCGCTCCGGTTCGTTCCGGGTCGTCGTTCCGCCCAGCGGCACGCATGGGTTGATTGTGCCCTATCCGCTCGGGGAGCGTCACCTGACATGGCGCAACGGAAAGCGGTGGCCGCGATCGTCGGTCCCGGCAACATCGGCACCGACCTGCTCGCGAAGCTGAGGCGCAGCGAACACGTCGAGGTGCGGTACATGGTCGGCGTGGACCCGGACTCGGACGGGCTGGCCAAGGCCGCCGGGCTGGGACTGGAGACGTCCGCGGGCGGTGTCGACTGGCTCCTTTCCCGTGACGAACTGCCGGACCTGGTCTTCGAGGCGACCTCGGCGAAGGCACATCTGGCGAACGCGCCGCGCTACGCCGCCGCCGGGATCCGCGCGATCGACCTGACCCCGGCCGCGGTCGGCCCGTTCACCTGCCCCGCCGTTGGCTTGCCCGACCGGCTGGACGTGCCGAACGTCAACCTCATCACCTGCGGCGGCCAGGCCACGATCCCGATCGTGCACGCGGTGTCCCGGGTGACGCCGGTGCCCTACGCCGAGATCGTCGCGTCCGTCTCGTCGCGTTCGGCCGGTCCCGGCACCCGGGCGAACATCGACGAATTCACCGCGACGACGGCACGCGGGATCGAACTCGTCGGGGGAGCGAGCCGAGGCAAGGCGATCATCATCATCAACCCCGTCGAGCCGCCGATGATCATGCGTGACACGGTGTTCTGCGCGATCGACCCGGACGCGGACTCCGACGCGGTCACTGAATCCATCCACCGGATGGTCGAAACCGTCCAGGCCTACGTGCCGGGTTACACGCTCAAGGCAGATCCGCAATACGACCCGCCCCGGGCTGGCTGGAGCGGGCAGGCGCGGGTCGCGGTGTTCCTGGAAGTCGCCGGGAACGGGGACTTCCTGCCGGAATACGCCGGGAACCTCGACATCATGACGGCCGCGGCCGCCCGCGTCGGCGACCTCCTGGCGACTCAGGAGGTGGCGGCGTGAAGTGGGACGAGATCGACCGTGAGGTCCGGCTGGTCGACACGAGCCTGCGCGACGGCAGTCACGCGATGGCGCACCAGTTCACCGAGAAGAACGTGCGCGACACGGTCCGGGCACTGGACGAGGCCGGGGTCTCGCTGATCGAGGTCAGCCACGGCGACGGACTCGGCGGCTCCACGTTCAACTACGGCTTTTCCCTTGTCGATGAACGAAAACTGATCGCCGCGGCGGTCGACGAGGCACGCCACGCGAAGATCGCGGTGCTGCTCCTGCCGGGACTCGGCACGGTCGGCGACCTGCGGGTGGCGGCCGACCTCGGCGCGGGCGCCGTCCGGATCGCGACCCAGTGCACCGAGGCCGACGTTTCCGTCCAGCACTTCGGCGCGGCGCGGGACCTCGGGCTGGAGACGGTCGGCTTCCTGATGCTGTCCCATATGGCCACGCCCGAGGACTTGGCGAAACAGGGCCGGATCATGGTCGACGCCGGGTGCCAGTGCGTGTACGTCGTCGACTCCGCGGGCGCGCTGATCCTGGAAGACGCGGGCGACCGGGTCGCCGCGTTGGTGGCGGAATTCGGGGACCGGGCGCAGGTCGGTTACCACGGGCATCAGAACCTGAGCTTCGGCGTCGCGAACTCGGTGCTCGCCTATCGCGCGGGCGCCCGGCAGATCGACGGTTCGCTCGTGGCGCTCGGCGCCGGCGCGGGCAACTCGCCGACGGAGGTCCTCGCGGCGACGTTCGAACGGCTCGGGATCCGCACCGGCGTCGACAAGGACGTGCTGATGGACGCGGCCGAGAACGTCGTGAAGCCCTACATCACGCGACTGCCGGTGATGGACCGGTCGTCGATCGTGCAGGGTTTCGCCGGGGTGTACTCGAGTTTCCTCCTGCACGCCGAACGCGCGGCCGAGCGCTACGACGTCCCGGCGCACGAGATCCTGTACCGCGTCGGCGCCGCGAAATACGTGGGTGGGCAGGAGGACATGATCATCGACATCGCCCTGCAGTTGGTCGCCGAACGGGATCAGGGCTGACGGTCCGCACCGAGCACGAGGCGAACGCAATGGTCGATCAGGCGCTCGCGGCTCACCTTGAGCGAGCCGTCGAGGTAGGCGATGAACACGTTGCTCAGCGCGCCGACCAGCCCGATCGAGGTCATCTGCCGCGTCGCCGCGTCGCCGTGGGACAGCTGCCCGCTGACCAGTTCGGCGAACGAGGGGAGGAGCGCGATCCCGCGCGTGGTCAGCGCGGGATCGGTGATCGGCGCGAGCAGGAGCACGCGGCCCTTGCGCGGGTCGTCGAGCATCAATTCGACGAAGGCGCGGACGGCGGCCTTCGCCCGTTCGGCGGGTTCGGCCGTGTCGCTGACCGCGTCGACCAGAGCCTGCCGCGCCTGCTCGCCGATGTGCTTGTAGACCGCGACGACCAATTCCTCGCGGTCGGTGAAACTCTCGTAGAAGTACCGCTCCGTCAGCTTGGCGTGACGGCACACCGCGCGGACGCTCACCCCGGCGCTGCCCTGGGTGCCGAGCAGGTCGAGGCCCGCGTCGACAAGCTGTTCCCGTCGCGCGGCCTTGCGGTCGTCCAGGGTCGTGCCTGCCCAGCTCCGGCCGGCCATGATCGGCTCCTCGTCCTGAATACGACAGTTGACTACGGCTGTTGTCAACTTTAACCTGACAACAGTTGTGGTCAATTTAACCAGCTCAGCTGAGGAGACCGGGGATGACACAGCCGCGGCCACTGGGACCGGATTCGCTGACCTGGAAGTACTTCGGCGACTGGCGTGGGCTGCTCATCGCGCTCTGGGCCGGATCCATGCAGAACATGCACCCCGAGCTGGGTGCGGGCGTCGAGGAGCATTCGCGGTTCTTCGAGGAGCGCTGGCAGCGGCTGTTCCGCTCGTTGTACCCGATCGGGGGAGTGATCTACGACGGGCCGCGCGCCCGGCGGACCGCGCTGGAAGTGCGCGGTTACCACGATCGGATCAAAGGCGTCGACAAGCACGGCCGGCGCTATCACGCGCTCGATCCGGACACCTTTTACTGGGCGCACTCGACGTTCTTCATGAGCGCGATCCTCATCGCGGACAACTTCGTCGGCGGTATCGGCGAGGCCGAGAAGCGGAAGCTGTTCGACGAGCACGTCCAGTGGTACGAGATGTACGGCATGAGCATGCGCCCGGTGCCGGAGTCGTGGGAGGACTTCCAGCTGTACTGGAAGCGCATGTGCGAGGACGTCCTGGAGGACAACAAGGCGACCCGCGACGTGCTGGAGATCAAGGACATCGCGAAGCCGCATTTCCTGCCGTGGCTACCGGATTTCGCCTGGAACCTCGTCCGCGGGCACGTCGCGCGGAACTTCGTCTGGCTGACCGTCGGCCTCTACGACCCGCCGATCCGCGAGCGACTCGGCTACACCTGGACCGACCGTGACGAGCGACGGCACCGGCGGGCGGGGAAGCTGATCAACGCGGTGTTCAAGCTGGTCCCGCGAGACCGGCGCTACCACCCCCGCGCCCGTGCGGGCTGGCGCCGGGAGCGCGGCGAACTGGCCCCCGGCGTCCCGTTGGCCGAGACTCCCGCGAGGAACCTTCCGCCGCTTTCGGAGCGGGGCAAACCCGAGCACTACTCACCGAACGTCTGACGAGGAGCCTCGATGAAGCTTGGTCACCACCTCGGTTACTGGTCCTCCGGCCCGCCCGAGGGCGCGCTGGACGCGGTCTTGAAGGCCGAAGAACTCGGCTTCGATTCCGTGTGGACAGCCGAGGGCTACGGTTCGGACGCGTTCACCCCGCTCGCCTGGTGGGGTGCGTCGACCAGCCGGATCAAGCTCGGCACCAACATCGTCCAGATGTCGGCGCGCACCCCGACCGCCACGGCCATGCACGCGCTGACCCTGGACCACCTGTCCGGCGGCCGGTTCGTGCTCGGGCTCGGCGCGTCCGGCCCTCAAGTGGTCGAGGGCTGGTACGGGCAGCCGTATCCGGGGCCGCTGGCCCGCACACGCGAGTACGTCGACATCGTGCGGCAGGTCGTCGCGCGTGAGGCGCCGGTGACTCACGACGGTCAGCACTTCCAGTTGCCGCTGAAAGGCGGGACCGGGCTCGGGAAGGCGCTCAAGTCCACAGTGCACCCGTTCCGCGAGGAGATCCCGATCTTCCTCGCGGCCGAGGGACCGAAGAACGTGGCGCTGTCGGCGGAGATCTGCGACGGCTGGCTCCCGCTGTTCTTCTCGCCCAAGAGCGACGCCTTCTATCGGACTGCGCTCCAGGAGGGCTTTTCCCGCCCGGGTGCCAGGCACGGCTTCGGCGATTTCGAGGTCGCCGCGTCCGTCCCGGTGTTGGTCCACGACGACGTCGAGGAGGCCGCGAGCTGGATCAAGCCGTCGCTGGCGCTCTACATCGGCGGCATGGGCGCGAAATCGGTCAACTTCCACCACGACGTCTTCGCCCGGATGGGGTACGAGGACGTCGCCGACAAGGTCCAGGAGCTGTACCTGGCCGGCCGCAAGGACGAGGCGACCGCCGCGATCCCGACGTCGCTGGTCGAGGACACGTCGCTGATCGGACCCGCGGAGAAGATCCGTGACGAACTCGCCGCGTGGGAGGAGACCGTGGTGACCACCTTGCTGCTGCGGGGTGACGCGGCGACGCTCGCGAAGGTCGCGGCGACCCTTTCGTAGGTGGGTGGGCCACTTGCGATCACCCCCGCGCCTCTCGGTGTCAGTGCTCGGGTCGCTTGTAGTACGTGAAGGACCCCTTCATTGCGTCTAGCGCAATGAAGGGGTCCTTCACGTACCTGGGAAAGTGTGAAGCAAGTCGCGAAAGCCACTTTCGCGACGTCTGATGTCCCGAAAGTGGCTTTCGCGACATCCCCCGTGCGCCGGGCCGAGGTGGTCGTGAGTGGCGATTCGGTTCTGACCGACCTGTCACTCACGAGGTTCTTTTGTCCTTCGGTGACGTCCTGGTCGACGCCAAGAGCACCTACGGCCGCGGCGAGCAGGTCGCCGTCGAGTTCGTCACCGGGCATCCGAAGAACGATCTCCGGCGCGGTGGCACGTTCCTGGAGATCCAGCGGCTGGCCGACGGCAAGTGGGTCCGGCACGCCGACGACGGCGACTGGGACACGAAGTACCACTGGGCACGGACTTTCGTCGCCGAATCGAAAGCCGTCGTCCACTGGAAGATCCACCCGAACGCCCCGATCGGCAAATACCGCGTGGTCCACTTCGGCAACTGGAAGAACGGCTGGAACGGGGCGATCTCCGCGTTCAGCGGGACTTCGCGGACGTTCGTCGTCTCCTGAGAAAGGGTCTTTCGTGCGGAAGCTCGCCGTACTCGCCATCGCCGCCGCCCTGTTCGCCGGAACCACCGTCCCCGCCCAAGCCGCGGTTTCGGTGAAGGTCATGGCGTTCAACATCTGGCAACTGCCGTGGATCGCCGGTCCGAACACCTCGGACAGGCAGGCGAGGGCTCGCGCGGCGGAGGCCGTGATCCGCGCGAACGACGCCGACGTCGTCGTCCTGGACGAGGCGTTCAGCGCGCAGGCGGAGGAAATGCGGAACCGGCTGAAGGACCTCTGGCCGCACCAGACGCCGCTCGTCGGCCAATACTGCAAGACCTCCGCGGGCTGGAACTCGGTGAACGGGAACTGCTCGAGTTCCCCTGTCGTGGTCAACGGCGGGGTCACCGTGCTGAGCAAGGCGCCGGTGACCGAACAACACCAGCTGGTCTTCCGCAATTCCTACTCGGGCACGGCCGATCACCTGTCCAACAAGGGCGCCGCGCTCGCCAGGCTGGTCGTGAACGGGAAGCCGCTCTGGATCGCGGGCACCCACATGCAGGCCGACGAAGGGCCGGAGACCCTGCCGAAGGCGCACGAGATCCGGATGGCGCAGCTCGGCGAGATCCGGGAACTGGTCACGAAACACGCGCCCGCGGGGGAGCCGGTCGTGATCGCCGGGGACCTGAACATCGAGTACTGGGCGGGACAGGCGCGCAAGGACACCCAGGGCCGGACCCAGGTCCAGCAGGGAGAAGCCGCTCTCGGCGGTGTCCTCCGCACGACCGGCGAAGGCGCGTACACCTTCGACACGGCGACGAACCCGAACGCCGCGAAGTCCGTGCCGGGGACCTACCGTGACTCGCTCGACTATGTCGGAGCCGTGCTTGCGGGCGGCCGCCCACTCGCCGCTGTCGGCCCGGTACAGCTCGTGCATTACGACGGTGGCACGATTCCCTCCGACCACTACCCGGTGGTGGCCAAGATCCAATACTGAGGCCTTCATCGGGAGAAACGCCTCGAGGAGGATCATGGCAGCCCTGCCAGCACGGACGAGGTATCGCTACTCGCTCGGCTCGTTCGTCACCGGCGCCTTCGGCACGGTTCCCGGACTGCTCCTCCTGAAATACCTCACCGACACGATGGGCGTCGCGGCGGGCGTGGCCGGCTTGATCGTCTTCGTTCCCAAAGCGTGGGACGTGCTGTTCAACCCGATCGCGGGCAGGCTGTCGGACGCGGACATGGTCCGCACCGGTAGCCGCCGCCGATTCCTGCTCTACGGCGGTATCGGTGTCTCGATCCTCTTCGCGGCCCTGTTCGCGCACCCGGGCTTCGGCGCGCCGGTGCCTGACGCGATCTACGTCGTCGTCGTGTTCCTGTTGTGCGCCACCGCGTACGCGTTTTTCCAGGTGCCGTTCAACGCGCTGCCCGCCGAACTGACCGATTCGGCGGAAGAGCGCACGAAGCTGACCAGCGTCCGGATCGGTTTCCTCGCGGTCGCCATCCTGATCTCCGGCGGCGGCGCGCCCGCGATCACCGACCTCGTCGGTGGCATCGCCGGTTATCGGGTCATGGGCGTGTTCATCGCCGTGGTCATCCTGCTGGCGACCCTCGGCGTGTACTTCGGGCTGAAGGACGCTCCCGTCGGCGCGCTGCGGCCGAACACGGTGAGCCCGCGCGAGCTGCTCCGGACACTCGCGGGGTGGCGGCCGTTCCGCTGGCTGCTCGGGGTCTACTTCATCCAAGCGCTCGGCATCGGCACGGTTTTGGCCGCGATCCCGTTCTTCGCCGAGCGGATCCTCGGCAGCTCCGGCTACTCGACGGTCCTGTTCGTCGGTTTCGTCGGCCCGGCGCTGCTGACCATGCCGCTGTGGCCGAAACTCGGGGCGAGCCTGGGGAAGCTGGCCGGTTTCCGCATCGCCACCGCCGCTTTCGGCGTCGGCCTGCTGGGGCTTCTCGGTGCCCAGGTGTTCCCGTTCGTGGTGACGATGGTGTTCGTCGCCTTCTGCGGTGTCGGGTACGCGGGGATCTCGGTGTTCCCGCTGGCGATCCTGCCGGACCTGATCAGCGACGAGGAGGAGCGGACCGGTGAGACCAGGGCCGGGGTCGCGGCCGGTGTCTGGACGGCGTCGGAGACGCTCGGACTCGCGCTCGGGCCGGGCATCTGGGGATTGGTGCTCCAGTTCGGCGGCTATCAGTCCAGTCTCGACGCCAAGGCCGCGCAGCCGGACAGCGCGCTCACGGCGATCCTGCTCGGCGCGTCGATCCTCCCGGCCGTGCTGATCGTGCTGGGCATCCCGCTGCTGCGGAAGTCGGTGCTGGAGCGCCGGTCATGACCGCCGAAGACGTGCTCCGGGAGTTGCGGGAACTGCGCGCGGGAGATCTGCCGACGCACGGCGGCCGGACACTCGCCTACGTCTACGACAGCGGTCTGTCCGAAGTGGACGAACTCGGTGCGGCGGCGCACGCGCTGGCGTCGTCGGCCAACGGCCTGGACCCGACCGCGTTCCCCAGCCTGCTGCGGATGGAGAACGATCTCGTCGGCACCGCCGCGCGGTTGCTCGGCGGCACGGCGGAGACCGTCGGTTCGGTGACGTCGGGCGGCACGGAGTCGTGCCTGCTCGCCGTCCTGGCCGCCCGCGACGCGCGTCCCGAAGTGACCTCGCCGAGCATCGTGCTGCCCACGACCGCGCACGCCGCGTTCCACAAGGCGGCGCATTTCTTCAGTGCCCGCGTGGTTTCGGTGCCGGTCGACCCGGTGACCTTCCGCGCCGTTCCCGAGGCGATGGCCGCCGCGGTCGACGACACCACGGTGCTCGTCGTCGCGAGCGCGCCGTCCTACGCGCACGGCGTCCTCGACCCGATCCCGGAGATCGCGGCGCTCCTGGACGGCGTCCGGTTCCATGTGGACGCCTGCATCGGCGGCTGGGTGCTGCCGTACCTGGATCCCGGCCCGTTCGGCTTCGACGTCCCCGGTGTCACCAGCGTCTCGGTGGACCTGCACAAATACGCCTACTGCCCGAAAGGCGTGTCGGTTCTCCTGCACGCGGACGCGGGACTGCGCCGGACGCACTACTTCGCCAGCGCCGACTGGCCCGGCTACACGATGCTGAACACCACGGTGCAGAGCACGCGGTCCGGCGGCCCGCTCGCCGCCGCGTGGGCGGTCGTGCGTCACGTCGGCGACGAGGGTTACGCGAAGCTGGCTTCTGCCGCGCGTGAGGCGGCCGTGGAGATCCGCGCCGGAGTCGAGGCGCTGGACGGGCTGCGTGTCCTCGGCGACCCGATCTCGACGTTGCTCGCTTTCACCGTGGACACCGGCGCGGGATTCGACCTGTTCACCGTCGCGGACGAGATGCGGGAGCGCGGGTGGTACGTCCAGCCGCAATTCGCCCACGGGTCCTCGCCCGCGAACCTGCACCTGACCGTGACGGCCGCGAACCGGGGCAGCGAAAAGGAATTCCTCGTCGACCTTGCCGCGTCGGTCGAGTCCGCGCGGGAATCCGGTCCCGTCGTCATCGACCCTCAGGTGGCGGAATTCGTGGCCGCGCTGGACCCCGCGACACTGACGCCCGAGCAGTTCGCCGGGATGCTGGCAACCGCGGGTCTCGGCGGCGGCGCGGGTCTGCCGACCCGGATGGCGGAGATCAACGCGCTGCTGGCCACCGCACCCGGTCCGTTGCGCGAACGGCTGTTGCTGGAGTTCCTCGGCGCGCTGTACACGGCTTCCTGAGTCACACTTGACGCAATCATCTGGTTGCTATACAAAGATATGGCAACCAGTTGATTGCTACTTGAGGAGGTTGTCGTGGGATTCCCCGACCGCATCGAACGCACCGTCGAGATCGCCCATCCGCCCGCGAAGGTGTGGGCCGCGCTGACCACGGCCGAGGGGCTGGGCACCTGGTTCGGGAACCAGGCCAGCATCGACCTGCGGCCCGGTGGTGACGCCGAGATGAAGTGGGACGAGGGGCACAAGGCGCAGATGCGCGTGGAGCGCGTCGAGGAGCCGGAGATCTTCGGCTTCACCTGGAACATCTACGGCCTGCCCGACGATGACCCGCGCCGCACCTACGTCGAGTTCACCCTCGAACCGGTCGATGCGGGCACGCGGCTCACCGTCGTCGAGTCCGGCTTCTCCCAGCTTCCGGACGACGCCCACGGTGTCGCGTTCGAAGGGAACACGAAGGGGTGGGCGGCCGAGTTGGGCGAACTGATCGAATACCTCGATGCCCTCTGACATCGAAGCGATCGCCGAACAGGTCTTCGTGGCGCTGGCCGACCCGAGCAGGCGGAGCATCCTCGCCACGCTCGCCTCGGGAGGCCCCGCCACGGCGACCGATCTGGCCGAGCGGCTGCCCATCACCCGGCAGGCCATCGCCAAACACCTCGCCGTGCTCACCGACGCCGGCCTGGTGACCCCGGAACAGGGGGAGCGGCGGCGCGTGCGCTATCTGCTGCGCTCGGGCCCGATGCAGGTCGCCCAGCGGTTCCTCGCCGCGCTCGCCCGCGATTGGGACGGGCCGCTCGCGGCTCTGAAAGACCATCTGGAGAGATCATGAAGATCAGCACAGTGTCCCCGGCCGAATGGGAAGAAGCCCGGCTTCGGCTGCTGGTCAAGGAAAAAGAGCTGACCCGCGCCCGCGACGCGCTCGCGGCCGAACGGCGGCGGATGCCGTGGGTCGCGGTCGAGAAGCCGTACGACTTCGAAGGCCCGTCCGGGACGGTGAACCTGCTGGACCTGTTCGAGGGGCGCCGCCAGCTGATCGTCTACCGGGCGTTCTTCGATCCCGGCGTGGAAGGCTTCCCCGACCACGCCTGCCAAGGCTGCTCGCTGGTCGCCGACCAGGTCGCGCACGTCGCGCATTTGAACGCCCGCGACACCACGCTGGCCTTCGTCTCACGCGGATCGCAACCGGATCTCGCGCGCATGAAGGCGCGGATGGGCTGGACGATGCCCTGGTACACGATCACCGGTGACTTCGACGTCGACTTCGGGGTCGACGAATGGCACGGCACCAACGCCTTTATCCGCGAAGGCGACCAGGTCTTCCGGACCTACTTCGTCAACAATCGCGGCGACGAGGCGATGGGGAGCACGTGGAGCTACCTCGACATCACCGCGTTGGGGCGGCAGGAGGAGTGGGAGGACTCGCCGGAGGGGTATCCGCAGACGCCGCCGTACGAATGGTGGAATTGGCACGACGCCTACTGATGGACTTGGGGCGACAGTGGTGACACGTGGCAGGAGATCTCGATGGGTTCTTTCGATGTGCCGTTGGACGACGAACGCACACAGCTCGACGCGTTCATCGAGGAACATCGCGGCGCCATCGAGATGACACTCGACGGGCTCACCGAGGAGCAGGCCCGCCGACGGCTCGTCACGTCGGCGACGACGTTGCTCGGGTTGCTGAAGCATGTGACGTGGATGCAGCGGGTGTGGTTCGAGGAGGCCGTCGGGGGCAAGTCCCGCCGGGCGCTTGGTCTGGCCCGGAACCCGGACGAATCCTTTCGCCTCGCCGAGGATGACACCGTCGCCTCGATCACGGCGGCCCATCGGGAAGCCTGTGCCACGGCCCGGGCGCTGGTCGCCGACCTGTCGCTGGACACGGTCGTGACCGGGCACCGGATGGGGCCGCGGACGCTTCGCTGGGTGTACCTCCAGGTCCTGCGGGAGCTGACCCAGCACTGCGGACACGCGGACATCCTGCGCGAACAGGTCCTCGCCGACTGACCGCAAGTCGTCCTCTGGTTGCGGTAGTTGCACACGCAAGGATCGCAACAAGAGGACGACTTGCGGTCGGGTAGCGGCGCACCTCAGTGAGCGTGCACCGCTTCCCAAGCCGGAAAAGGATCCGCACCGGCGGAACCGGTGTCCAGGCAAGAACGAAGTGAGTCCAGCAGGGCGTCCTTCTCCAGCCCCACCCCGATGAACACGAGTTCCTGCCGCGGCGCGTCCTCGACGCCTTGCGGCTCGAACCGGGCGACCGAACCGGCCTGCGACCACAACCCGGTCACCCCGGGCCGCGAAGCCAGCGAGAAGAACCCCTTCGAGCGCAGGACCGTCCCGAACTCCCCGGAATCGAGCCTGCCGACGAAGTCCCACAACCGTTCGGCGTCGAAGGCCCGCCCGGCGCGGAAGACCACGCTGGAGATCCCGTATTCCTCGGTCTCGGGGACGTGATCGCCGTTGAGTTCCGCCACCCAGCCGGGTGCTTCCTGTGCCCGCTCGACGTCGTACCGCCCGGTGCCGAGCAACCGATCGAGCGGAACCCGGCCGTGCGTCGAGACGATCACCTCCGCGGCCGGGTTCAACCGCCGCAGCACCGCCGTCAGCCGTTCGAGGGACGACGCCGGCACGAGATCCGCCTTGTTGAGCAGGAGGACGTCCGCGAATTCGCTTTGGTCCATCAGCAGGTCGCTGACTGTCCGCTCGTCCCCGTCGTACTGGTCCAGCCCGCGTTCGGTCAGCGCGTCACCCGCCGACAGCTCCCGCTCGAAGTTCACCGCGTCGACCACGGTCACCATCGTGTCCAGGCGCGCGGAGTCCAGGAAGGAGAACGTCGCCGCCACGGGCATCGGCTCGGAGATCCCGCTGGATTCGATGAGCAGGTAGTCGAACCGGCCGTCCGCGCAGAGCCGCGAGACCTCTTCCAGCAGGTCGTCGCGCAGGGTGCAGCAGATGCACCCGTTGGTCATCTCGACGAGCCGTTCCTCGGTACGGGACAGGCTGTTCCCGTCCCGCACCAGTGCGGCGTCGATGTTGACCTCGCTCATGTCGTTGACGATCACCGCCACCCGCAGCCCCTCGCGGTTGGCGAGGACGTGGTTGAGCACGGTCGTCTTGCCCGCACCGAGGAATCCGGACAGCACCGTGACCGGCGTCGTCACTCTCCACCCTGATGGCCGTGCTCATTGAAGAAGTGCTTCATGAGCTTGCGCGGCACCAGTTTCGTCTCGCCGTTCACCTTGATCGGCACCAGATCCGGCACGGCCGCCTTCCACTGCGAGCGCCGGGACCGGGTGTTGCCGCGCGACATCTTCCGCTTCGGGACGGCCATTACTTCACACCTCCGCGACGCCCGTAGCGGCGGTGGAACTTCTCGACCTGACCGGCGCTGTCCATGATCCGCTGGTTGCCGGTCCAGAACGGATGCGACCACGAGCTGATCTCGACGTTCACCACCGGATAGGTGTTGCCGTCGCTCCACTCGATGGTCTGCTCGGACGTGGCGGTCGACCGCGTCAGGAAGGCGTCCCCGGTGGAGAGGTCCTTGAACACCACGGGGTGGTAGCCGGGGTGGATGCCGGGTTTCACTGCGTTTCGTCCTTTCGGTTCGACACGTTCGCGTCGTGTTTCTCGGGGTCGATTTCCGTGTCCTCGCACGGTTCTTCGTGCCATTCGCCGAACGGATCCGGGTAGCGGAGCCATTCCCGCTCCCCGGCGGCGAGTTCCTCGTCGGTCAGCAGTGCCCCGTTCAGGGCGGCTTCGACCTCGTCGGGGGTGGCCTGATCGGTGACGACGACCAGTTCCTGCGCGCGGTCGCCGTATCGCGGGTCCCAGCGCAGGGAGGCGAGCGTGCGGCTGCGGCGTTCGGGGGAAACGTCGGCCCAGTCCGGCCCGCCGGGGGCGGCGAGCCACGGCCCGGCGTGCCCGATGCCGAGCCCGCCGCCCGCCGACTCGATCCACAGCGCCATGTCCGGCTGGCTCGCCACCCAGAGCCGCCCCCGGCTCCGGACGACGCCGTCAAGCAGGACGTCGATCGCGTCGTGGAGGCGCTCCGGGTGGAACGGGCGTTGCGAGGTGAAGGTCAGCAGCCCGATCCCGCAGTCGGTGTGCAACGGCGGTTCGCCGCGCAGCAGCGGCCCGTGCAGGTCGGTGACCTCGCCGCGGCGGGCTCCGGCGGGGACGGCGTCGAGCACGGTCTTCCCGTCCACCGCGGACAGTTCGACGCGGGGGATCGACGGCGCGACCCGGTCCAGCACCGCCGACGCCTTCGCCGCCGACCAGGCGTCGGTCGCCGCTCCGGCGAGGACGACCAGGTCGGCGAACTCGACCTGGGCCAGCGCGACCTGGGCGACGGTGCGTTCGTCCTCCGGGCTGGCTCGCAGGTTCCGTTCGGCAAGGGTGTCGTCGCCGGTGGTGTCGGCCAGCCACTCGGCGCACTCGACGACGGCCAGCACGGCTTCGAGGTCGACGTCCTCGATCACCGGACGGTCGCCGACCAGGACGTGGTGCAGCGCCCAGCTGACCGGTTCGGGTTCCATGGCCTCGTCGAGCCGCACGACGATCCGCCGAACCCGCGGCATCTGCGAGAGCTTGCGTAGCAGCGGCAGCAGGTCTTCGCGCAGAGTGCACGAGACGCAGCCGTGCGCCAGTTCGAGGACGGTCAGTTGGTCGTGGTCGCCGAGCTGGATCCGCCGTTGGACCACGCCGGAGTGGATCCGCCTCAGGTCGTGGTGCACGACGGCGGTACCGGGCCCGGCCAGGCGTAATCGCTCGGCGAGGTCGGTGTTCGGTCCCGGTGCGAGGCCACTGATCAGGACGAGGGGCACGCGCGGGTTTTCGGTCACTGAAGCTCCGGGCGTCGATTGCGGGCTGGTTCGACTGTGTACAGTAAATGAAAACGAAAACCGATATCAACTTGGGAGGGTGTATGTCCGCCGTGTGCCAGGTCACCGGCCGCAAACCGGGCTACGGGAAGCAGGTGTCGCATTCGCATCGGCGCACGTCCCGGCGCTGGGAGCCGAACTTGCAGGCCAAGCGGTACTTCGTGCCGAGCGAAGGGCGCTGGGTCCGGCTGCGGGTCTCGGTGAAGGGCATGAAGACCATCGACAAGCGGGGGATCGAGGCCGTCGTGGCCGAACTCCGCGCGAAGGGGGTGAAGCTCTGATGGCCAAGAGCACCGACATCCGGCCGATCATCAAGCTCCGCTCGACGGCGGGCACCGGCTACACGTACGTCACGAAGAAGAACCGCCGGAACGATCCGGACCGCATGGTGCTGCGCAAGTACGACCCGGTCGCGCGCAAGCACGTCGAGTTCAAGGAGGAACGCTGATGGCCAAGAAGTCCAAGATCGCCAAGAACGAGCAGCGCAAGGTCGTCGCCGCGCGCTACGTCCAGCGCCGTCGTGAGCTGAAGGCCACCATCGCCTCGCCGTCCGCGTCGCCGGAAGAAAAGGCGGCCGCCGTGTCGGCACTGCAGGCGATGCCCCGGGACGCCAGCGCGACCCGGATCCGCAATCGTGACACCGCCGACGGCCGCCCGCGCGGTTACCTGCGGAAATTCGGGCTCTCCAGGGTCCGGATGCGGCAGATGGCGCACAACGGCGAACTCCCCGGCGTCACGAAGTCGAGTTGGTGAAGCCCAACCGGGACCGCCCCGTCAAGCGGAAGACGAATGTGTTGCACGCCGACAAGATCACCGAGGTCGACTGGAAGGACGCCGACCTGCTGCGGAAGTTCATCTCCGACCGCGGCAAGATCCGCGCCCGCCGGGTCACCGGGCTGACGCCCCGGCAGCAGAAGCAGGTCGCCACGGCGATCAAGAACGCCCGTGAGATGGCCCTGCTGCCCTATCCGAACGCGGGCCGCTGAGGGCAGGCGGTCCGGGCGGTGCGACACGCCGCCCGGACCGCGGTTCCTGTGGAACAATCGGCCGCATGACGGAGAATCCGGGACAGGCCGAGGAAATCGATCCCGAACTTCTGGCGCTGTGGGCGAAGGTGTTCGGCTTCGCCAGGACGGGCGCGACGGCCGATCTCGTCGCGTACGTCGACGCGGGCGTCTCGGCGAACCTGACCAACGACCGGGGCGACACGCTGGTCATGCTCGCCGCCTACCACGGTCACGCGGAGACCGTCGCGGCGCTGATCGAGCGCGGCGCCGACCCGAACCGCGAGAACGACAAGGGGCAGAGCCCGCTGGCAGGCGCGGTGTTCAAGAACGTGCCCGAGGTCGTGAAGGCGCTCCTCGACGGCGGTGCGGACCCGAGGGCGGGGGAGCCGTCGGCGATCGACGCGGCCAGGATGTTCGGCAACACCGAACTGCTGGCGCTGCTGGAGCGCTGAGGCGGTTCTCACTCGGATCGCGGTCCGGGCCGATGAATCCTTACACTGCCCCGCATGGATGACCCGCATTACCTCTCCGGCCTCGACCTGGCAGGCCGTCGTGTCGTGATGATCGGTGGCGGGACGGTCGCCCAGCGCCGTCTGCCCCGGTTGATCGGCGCCGGCGCGCGGGTCGAGCTGGTGTCGCCGCACACGACGCCGTCGGTGAGTGCCATGGCCGACGCCGGCGAGCTCGTCTGGCACGAGCGCCGCTACGCCGAGGGCGACCTCGCCGACGCCTGGTACACGCTGGCGTGCACGAACGATCCCGAGGTCAACGCCGCCGTCTGCGCCGAGGCCGAACGCGCGCGGGTGTTCTGCGTCCGCGCCGACGACGGTGATCTCGGGAGCGCGGTCACCCCGGCCTCGGGCAGGCACGGCGGACTGCTGGTCGGTGTCCTCTCCGGCGGCGAGCCGCTGCGGTCGGCCACGGTCCGGGACAGCATCCTCGACGGGCTTCGCGCCGGTACCGTCGCCGACGGTCGCGTGCCGGACGCGCACGACGATCTTCCCGGTGTCGCGCTGGTGGGCGGTGGCCCCGGCGATCCGGAGCTGATCACTGTCCGCGGCCGCCGTCTCCTCGCCAAGGCCGACGTCGTCGTCGCCGACCGGCTGGCCCCGCGCGAACTGCTCGACGAACTCGCTCCCCACGTCGAGATCGTCGACGCCGCGAAGATCCCGTACGGCCGCGCCGCCAGCCAGGAAGTGATCAACTCCACCCTGATCGACCGGGCCAAGGCGGGCAAGTTCGTCGTCCGGCTCAAGGGCGGCGACCCGTACCTGTTCGGCCGCGGCTTCGAAGAAGTCCTCGCCTGTGCCGAAGCGGGCATCCCGGTGACGATGGTCCCGGGGATCACCAGCGCGTTCTCCGTGCCCGCCGCCGCGGACGTCCCGGTGACCCACCGCGGCGTCGCCCACGAGGTCGTGGTGGTGTCCGGCCACGTCGCGCCGGGTGACGAGAAGTCGCTGGTGGACTGGGATCTGCTGGCGAAGATGCGCGGGACGATCGTGCTGATGATGGGCGTCGAACGTCTTCCGCTGTTCACGAAGGCGCTCCTGGAGGGGCGGCCCGGGGACACGCCGGTGGCGATCGTCGAGGACGGCACGATGCGCACGCAGCGGGTTCTCCGCTCCACTTTGGACAGTGTGGTCGAAGACACCGCGGCGGCCGGGGTGCGGCCGCCCGCGGTGATCGTCTTCGGGCCGGTGGCGGGGCTGGCTCAGCCCTCCTCGCAGCCGTCCGAGATGTAGAACCAGTCGGCCCCGTCGTCGCCGGGGGTGTCGAATTCCTCCGCCCGGACGAGGCCTGCCCGCTGGGCCACCCGCTGCGACGCGATGTTCTCCGGCCGGACGCGGGCGATCACGAGGTCGTCCGGCCGGTGGGCGCGCGCCCAATTCACCGCCGCGGCGGCGGCCTCACTGGCGTACCCGGCACCCCAAGCGGACGGGAAGAGCCGGTAGAAGAGGTTGAGGACCGCCCGTCTCCGGTGACCGACGATCTTCACCCCGCAGAATCCCAGCGGCTCCGGTGAATCCTGCCGCCGGATCGTCCAGTACCCGAACCCGTACCGGTCCCACTGATGTGACCAGCGGAGCAGCAGCAGTTCCGCCTCCTTGCGCGTCTCCAGCAGGTCTGAGGGATTGTGCGCGCAGGCCTCCGGATCGGTGTGAAGGGCGAAGATCGCGTCGAGGTCTTCCGGTCCGGGACGGCGCAGGACCAGCCGTCCGGTCCGTATTTCCTCCGCACCCGAGTCCCGGGTCGGCGCCGGCTCAGCGGTCATGGCAGCGCGCGGAGAAGTCGGCGATGGCTTCGGTCAGGCGGCTCGGGTCGAAGCGCAGTTCGACCGGGCTGCGGGCCTGGACGAACTCGGCCGCCGGCATGTCCGCGGCCAGCGTGTCGGCGTCACCGAAGGGGTGGATCGGGTCGCGTTCGTGCCCGATGACCAGCGCCGGGGTCTCGATTTTCCGCCGGATCGACTTGGGTGGCGCGATCCGGCCGAAGAGCACGCCGTGCAGGAGCGCGGCCATCGGCGCGGGCCGCTGGGAAAGCGTGTCGGTGACCACGTCGACCCACTGGTTGCCGTGCGGGACGAGTTTCGCCGCCAGCGCCACCCCCTGAACCGTCACCGGCAGGAACCGGGCGGCCATCAGCAGCGGCGCGAACGTGATCAGCCCGGTGACGATCGCGTTGTCCAGCACGGGCATCTCGACGATCAGCCCGAGCGCGCGGTCCGGAGCGGCGACGCCGACCTCGAGGGCGACGTTGGCGCCCAGCGACGTCCCGCCGATGACGGCGGAGCCGACGTCCAGGTGGTCGAGGAGCGCGACGGTCTGCTCCGCGAAGGCGGGCATCGAGTACAGCCAAGAGTCGGTGGGCCGGTCCGAGTCACCGTGACCGAGCAGGTCGAGCGTCACGGCGCGGAAACCCGCTCGCGCCAGCTTGCGGGCGAGTGGGGCGTGCATCCGCCGGGTCAGCATGATGCCGTGGGTCAGGACGACCACCCGGTCGCCGGAGCCGAACTCGGTGTAGGCGAGCCGGTGACCCTCATGGGTGAAGGACCCCGACAGCTCGATCGGCCGGGAGGATCGTTCCCGTCGTCGTCCGGGGGTCGGTACGGGCAGGTCGGCGACCGCGATGGCGCTGCTGGCCGGGCTCATCTCCCACCGTCCTTCGTCGATCGTCGGTACTCGCCGGTATTACCAGGAAAGCATCTCAGGTGCGGCCGGGCACAGTGGCCGTTGGCAGCCTGTCGATCACATGAGTCAAGATGACCTCATGACCGCTACAGCTGACAGTCTTCCCGATCTCGTTTCGCTCAAGGTGGACCTTGACGGGCACGTCGCCGAAGTGACGCTGCTCGGTCCGTCCAAGGGCAACGCGATGGGCCCCGATTTCTGGCGTGAGCTGCCGATCGTCTTTCGCGCGCTCGACGCGGACCCCCAGGTCAGGGCGGTTGTGCTGACCGGCAGCGGCAAGCATTTCTCGTACGGGCTCGATCTGCCCGCGATGATGCCCAGCTGGGGCGAAATGCTCGGCGGCGACGCGCTCGCGGGCCCGCGGACGAAGTTCATCGAAGAGGTCAAGACCCTTCAGGCGAGCGTGTCGTCGATCGCCGAATGCCGCAAACCGGTCATCGCGGCTGTTTCCGGCTGGTGCATCGGCGGCGGCGTCGACGTGATCGCGGCCGCCGACATCCGCCTGGCGAGCGCGGACGCGAAGTTCAGCGTGCGCGAGGTCAAGGTCGCGATCGTGGCCGACCTCGGCAGCCTGCAGCGGCTCGCGCCGATCATCGGCGAAGGACACCTGCGCGAACTGGCGTTGACCGGCAAGGACATCGACGCGGCTCGCGCGGAGAAGATCGGCCTGGTCAACGACGTCCACGCGGATCAGGACACGCTGCTGGCCGAGGCTCGCAAACTGGCGGGGGAGATCGCCACCAACCCGCCGCTGGTCGTGCAGGGCACCAAAAACGTCCTCTCGGTCAACACCGAACGCCAGGTGGCCGAAGGCCTGCGCTACGTCTCGGCCTGGAACGCCGCGTTCCTGCCCAGCAAGGACCTCGCCGAGGCTGTGCAGGCCTTCCTCGAGCGGCGCGCGCCCGAGTTCAAGGGAGAGTAGAAAGAACCGGCGGCCACCCAGCGGACCAGGAGGACGATCGTGAGCGCTTCGGAGGCACACCGCACGTTCCGCGAGGCGCGGGACTACTTGCAGACCCATCGCGAGGACTACGAAACCGCGTATCGCGACTTCACCTGGCCCCGGCAGGCCGAATTCAACTGGGCGCTGGACTGGTTCGACGTCGTCGCGGCCGATCCGGCCAACCAGGACCGGTACGCGCTGTGGATCGTCGAAGAGGACGGCATCGAGAACCGCTGGACCTACCCGGAGATGGCGCGCCGGTCCAATCAGGTCGCGAACTGGCTGCGCTCGCTCGGCGTGGCCAGGGGCGACCGCCTGCTCCTGATGCTGGGCAACCAGGGCGAGCTGTGGCAGACCATCCTCGCCGCGATCAAACTGGGCGCGGTCATCATCCCGGCCTCCACCCTGCTCGGCCCGGCGGACCTGACCGACCGGGTGGAGCGGGGCGCGGCGAAACACGTGGTGATCCGCTCCGTCGACGCGCACAAGTTCGAGAACGTCGAAGGCGACTACACCCGGATCGCCGTGGGCGAACCGGTCGAGGGCTGGCAGTCCTTCGCGGACGCCTACGAGGAAGCGGACGACTTCACTCCCGACGGTCCGACGGCGGCTGACGACCCGCTCCTGCTGTACTTCACCTCCGGCACGACAGCGAAGCCGAAACTGGTGCAGCACACGCAGGTCTCGTATCCGGTCGGCCATCTGTCCACCATGTACTGGATCGGTCTCGAACCGGGCGACGTCCACCTCAACATCTCCTCACCAGGCTGGGCGAAGCACGCGTGGAGCAACGTTTTCGCGCCATGGAACGCCGAGGCGACGGTGTTCCTCTACAACTACGCGCGGTTCGACGCGGTTTCCCTGATGGCGCAGATGCAGCGGTGCGGCATCACCAGTTTCTGTGCCCCGCCGACGGTGTGGCGGATGCTCATCCAGGCGGACCTGACCGTGCTGAAGACGCCGCCGAGCAAGGTCGTCGGCGCGGGCGAACCACTCAATCCCGAAGTGATCGACCAGGTCGAAAAGGCCTGGGGCGTCACGATTCGCGACGGTTTCGGCCAGACCGAGAGCAGCGTCCAGATCGCCAACACCCCCGGTCAGGACGTCGTGCCGGGGTCGATGGGCCGACCGCTGCCCGGCTTCACCGTCGCGCTCGTGGACCCCGTCACCGGTGAACGCGCGCAGGAAGGCGAGATCTGCCTCGACCTCGACAAGCGGCCGGTCGGGCTGATGACCGGGTACGCGGACGACGACGAGCGCTCCGCCGCGGCCTTCGCGAACGGCTTCTACCACACCGGCGACGTCGGCTCGGTCGACGAACGCGGCTACATCACCTACGTGGGCCGGACGGACGACGTCTTCAAGGCGTCGGACTACCGGATCTCGCCGTTCGAACTGGAAAGCGTCCTGCTGGAACACGACGCGGTCGCCGAAGCGGCCGTGGTCCCCGCGCCCGACCCGATCCGGCTCGCGGTGCCGAAGGCGTACGTCGTGCTCACGAACGGGCACGAGCCCACCGCCGACACCGCGGTGTCCATCCTGGCCTTCTGCCGTGAGCATCTGGCGCCGTACAAGCGGATCCGGCGCCTTGAGTTCGCGGAGCTGCCCAAGACGATCTCCGGCAAGATCCGCCGGGTCGAATTGCGAGGACGCGAGACCGACGCGGCCGAGCGGCCGGCGGGGGAGTTCCGTGAGGAGGACTTCCCGCAGCTGAAGGGCTGACGGGTCCGCGCTTCCTGAAGTACATGAAGGCCCCCTTACTTGCGCTAGGCGCAAGTAAGGGGGCCTTCATGTACTGGGGAAGGTGTGAAGGTCGTGTTTCTTCGGCTGAGTCGAGGGAAAGGGGCTTTACCAGACGCGCCCACCGGCCCTCCTTTGTTCGGTACTTCCGTGCTGTGGGCACAGTCAGGAGCGAGGGTGCCGGTGATCGCTGATGTTCGGAGGCTCTCAGCGCGTGAAGGCCCCCCTTCCCTCGGCTCAGCCGAGGCAAGGGGGGCCTTCACGCGCCGCCGTTGTTGCGGCTGAGCCGAGGCCAGGGTGACGTTCCGGCGCGAGTGAGGGGAACGTCGAGGGACCCAGGGTCCCTCAAGGAGTCCTTCACGGACTGAAGCCCCCACAACCGTCCCTGTGGGTCGAACGACCCACAGCACGCCACCCGGGACCGCGTTAGCATCCAAGCCTGTGAATCGTTGACAACCCGTGGGGGTCACGGGTCTCTCACCTTCCCTGCCTCGAAAGGTGTTCCTGTCATGCGCATTCGTCTTTTACTGCCGATGCTCGCCCTGGTGGCCGGGCTCGGTACCGCGGTGGCCGCTCCGGCCGCCGCCGACCCGGGCCCGGTGACGGCGGGAGACGTGTCCGTCGCCGACGCCTGTTACTCCTGGGGACGCACGCTGTCCGAGGGCGCGTCCGGTGAGGACGTCCGTCAGTTGCAGATCCGCGTGGCCGGTTATCCCGGCTACGGTGGCGTGCTCGCCATCGACGGCCAATTCGGCGCGGGCACCAAGGCCGCGGTCACCCGATTCCAGCAGGCTTACGGGCTGGGCGCGGACGGCATCGCGGGATCGGCCACGTTCACGAAGCTCTACGCGTTGCAGGACGACGACTGCTCGCCGGTCAACTTCACCTACGCCGAACTGAACCGGTGCAACTCCGACTGGTCGGGCGGCAATGTCTCGGCGGCGACGGCGAAGGCCAACGCGCTGGTGTCGATGTGGAAGCTTCAGGCGATGCGGCACGCCATGGGCGACCGGCCGATCGACGTCAACGGCGGCTTCCGCAGTGTCGCCTGCAACAACGCGGTCGGCGGGGCGACCAACAGCCGTCACCTCTACGGCGACGCCGTCGACCTCGGGGCGGGCTCGCAGGGCTTCTGCGGGCTGGCGAAGCAGGCCCGCAACCACGGGTTCAGTGAGATCCTCGGCCCGGGCTACCCCGGCCACGACGATCACACGCACGTGGCTCACCGGTCCAGCCGGTTCTGGTCGGCCTCTTCCTGCGGGATCTGACCTCGTCACTCCCAGCGCCACAACGACGGCGGCCGTCCTCCCTTGGGGAGGGCGGCCGCGTGTTCGGTGGTGCGCCGCAACCCGGGGACCCGCTCCATCGTCCGGCCGAGGTTGGCCGGATAGGGGCGGTCCCCGGTCAGCGCCTCGGTGACGTCGAGCGCCTGCGCCGTGGTGAAGATCGGTCCCAGCAGCCCGGCGGTGAAGGCGACGTCCCGCCACAGCCGTTCGGCCAGCATCGGGCGGCAGTCGGCCACGATCCGGTCGTGGTCGAACGCCAGTGGCGGGACCTCGTCCAGCGGGGCCCACACCACGTTCCCCGGTTCGTCGAGCGCGGGATCCACCGTGGCCCACAAGGCGATGGAGAGCGTGGGACCGCGGGGGTCACGATTCGGCTCGTCGAAGGTGGCGAGCTGTCCCGACGCCGAGAGCGCGTCCGGCGGCAGCCCGAGCTTGGCGACCACCGCGCGCCGCGCCGCGTCCCGCAGTCGCTCCCCGAGCCCGAGCAGCACCCCGGGCAGGGCGAGGTCGCCCTCGAACGGCTCGGCGGCTCGCGGCGCGATTCCCAGCAGCACGGTCCGGCTGCCGGGGGCGAAGCGCACCACGAGCACGTCCACGGACACCGGCGTCGACTCGATCACGCGTTGATTGTCGACCTTGCCTCCGTGACCCGGTAACCGGCCCTGTCCGGGCCGTGTCCGGTGACGGCCACCGGCAGCCGCGCACCGAACCAGGCCAGTGGATCCGCCAGGCCGACGGCGGGGGAGCCGTCCCCGGGGACGACCTTCAGCCCGGTCGCGTCGAGGTGGGTCACCGCGAGCGCGTCCACACCGTCGCAGGCCGCGATCGCGTAATCCAGCAAGGCCGCGTCGAGATGGCCCGCCCGCCACGCGCCCTGGAAATCGCCGGTTCCGTTGTGCGCCTCGGGGAACCGGGCGAGCACGGAGGCGGACTCGGTCGGCAACGGCCCCGCGCCGTGCCGCGTGAGGTAGGTCCGCGTGACACCCACGACGGCGTGCGCGCGCCCGCCCAGTAGTTCGCGGGCGTTGTGCGGGGTGGTGGTCGACCAGGTCGTATGCGGGTGGAACCCGTGGTGCTGGTCGAGGAGAACCCCCTGCGCTCCCTCGAAAACCAGCCGCCCGGAGTCCGCGAGCCGACCCGTTTCGGCACTGTCGGTGATCCGCACCGCGTCCGCGAAGTCGCGGTACAGCGCCACCAGCTCGTCCACGCCGTGCGGCGAAGTGGCGAGCGGGGCGTAGAACCGGGCGAGCGCGTCGAGTTTGCGCCGCAGCACCGACGGCCGGGCGCAGTCGGCGACGGTCGGCGCGTCACCCGGTGTCCCGATTACCTCCTGGTTCTCCACCACCTCGCCCGGCGCGGCCCCGGCCAGCAGTGAGTACCAGACGGTCTCGCCGATGCCCTTCCCGCAGGAGCCGTGCCGTTTCGCGTCGCGCGCCACCTCTCTCGCCCGGTTGGCATGGATGTGGAACGGGGTCGTGAGCAGCGCCCGCCCGTCCACGCTCAGCAGCGAGAGCGGATTCCGGACACCTGCGGTTTGCAGATGCCGGGCTTCGGCGGCCAGCGCGAACGGCTCGACCAGCACGAACCGCGAAAGGTGGGTGGGCACATCGGCGAACGTGCCCGCCCCGAACTGGCTGAAGGTGTGATGCCGTCCGTTCGCGACGACGTTGTGCGCGGCCTGCGCGCCCCCGTTGAAGCGGACGACGGCGGTGGTCGGCCGGTCGGCGCAGAGCGCGTCCACCACGGCTCCTTTGCCTTCGTCGCCGAAGCCGAGTCCGACCACCACCACATGTCCGTCGAGGAGGTTCACCGCAGCACCACGTCGTCCGGGCCGGCGGGCTCGGGCACCGCCGAGGTGACGACCGTCCTGGTGCCCAGTTTCGCCAGCGCCTTGCCGACCGCCCTGCTCTCGGCCACCGAACCGACGTCCGCGAGGTCGGCGAGGGCCCGGTCGACGTCGACGACCTGTTCCTCCAGCCCGATCGTGGCCGCGATCAGTTCGCACACCGCGCCGGGGTCGTCGAGTTTGAGGAAGTTCTGGCCGAGCAGGCCGCTCCAGTGCTCGCCGATCTCCGGATCGTTGTAGTACGACGACTGGTTCGGCAGCACGAAGTAGACGTGCCACTTGCGGGCCAGCTCCCGGTACACCGACGCGGGATCGATGTCCTCCCGCACGTCGTCACCGAGCACCCGGCGCAGGTGGCGGGCCTCCAGCGCGGGCTTGTTCAGCTCGTCGCCGATGATGAACAGGTAGCCCTTGCGGCCGCGGTTCCGCCACGCGTCGGTGACCACGTGCCTGGCCATGAAATAGGCGGCCAGTTCATAGGACTCGCTCTTCTGCCCGCCACCACCCCCTTCGAGGAAGATCGTGCGCAGTTGTTCGTCCATCCGGTTGTCCGATTCGAACTGGCCGATCTGCAACGGCACCCGGTCGCTGTCGGCGTCGCCGATCGCGCCGAACAGGACCTGCGGGTCGGCCAGATAGCCCCGGCGCTTCAGCAGGCCGTGCAGTTTGCCGAGCTTGCCCTGCATGATCCGGGGCACCCGGCGCATCGAGCCGGTGACGTCGAACAGCACCGCGATCGGCGTCGAATCGGCGTGCTCGGCCGAATCCCGGCACTCCCGGATGGCGTTCGCCGGATCGAGCGCTCGCGCGGCTTTCCACGCGGAGGCCGGCTTCTTGCGAAGACCGGCGCTGTAGCCGAAATCGTCCTCGCCCTTGGCCGCGCGGAAGGTTTTCGCGGCGGCGTAGGCGTTGTCGTCCCAGTGTCCGTGTCCCATGGTCAAACTCCTGTCTCGGGGATGATGAACGGTCGGAAGGTGCGGGGGCCGTACAGCTCGCCGAGCAGGTCGTCGTACTCGTCGAGCAGATCGGTGGCGTCGGGCCGCCTGCCCGGGGATTCCTGGGCGCACCACGTCGCGAACTCGCGTTGGCGGGTTTCCCGTGGCGCCAGCAGGGAAAGCATGAGGCTGTGCAGCATGTGGACGTCGGTGGCCGCGGTCATCGGCAGTCCTTTGCGGATCTCGGGCGGGTAGTCGACGGACTTGTCCGCCGCCAGGGGGAGCGCGCCGTCCTCGACGGCGAAGGACCAGCCGGCCAGGACGATGCCGTGCTGCCCGGGGTGGACCAGCACGTTGTCCGCGGTGAGATGGCCGTGGACGACACCCGCGCGGTGCGCACCCGCCACGGCACGCAGCAGGCGGCGGTGCATCCAGGCGTAGTCGCGGCCGTCGAGACCGTCCGGGAAGGCCTTCGCGATGTCGGCGAGGGTGATGAACCCGTCGATGAGCGGGTCGAGGACGCTGAACGCCCGGTCGCCCCGTGCCACCGGGCCCGAGATGTCGAGCAGTCTCGGGTAGTAGGGGCGCAGCCAGCGGTGCCGTTCGGTGAAGCCGTCGAGCGTGCGCAACGCCGCCCATTCGGCGTGGATCAGCGGATTGAGCGCCGGATCGCGCACGATTTTGACCAGATGAGGTCCGGTGGTGCGATAGGTCGTCGCGATGCTGCCCACCGCGTGCGGCCGGGTCAGCGGATAAGCCGCCGTCGCGGTGGTGACCGTTTGTCGGCGGGATTGCTTCCAGTCGGCATAGAGGCGATTGAGGGTGGCGGCCGCTTCATGGGCCCGCGGGTCGCCGGGATTCCGGTCCGGGTGCAGCACGGCCGCCAGTTCGCGGTAGCGGTGGTGGGCGAACAGCGTGGCCGCGTCGACTGAGTTCTCGATCATCGTCACGGCTTCGTCCCTGGTGAGCATAGTTTGAGTCTAGACGACTCTTACTCGGTCTGGCAAGGGACCGGTACAAATCCCGTGCCGTCCGACCGTCGCGGAGACAGGCTGAAGGGGTCGACAGGGGGTGGTGACCTTTCCGGAACAGTCGCGAAGAAACCACTGGGTGGCAGTTCTGCTCGCGATCGGCATCGTCCTGGGATTCATCGCGGCTTTCGCCGGGCGGTGGGCCGCCGAGGGAATGGCCGGAACGTACGACTTACGCGCGGTGGTCTCCGTGTCGGATTCCGAGACCACCGAAGGGCAGAACGGTCCGCACACCACTCACGAGATCCTCGCCGTCGCCGAAAACGGCCGCGCGATCGAGCTGCCGACGGGCGAGACGTTCGGCCTCGCGGAGCCGGTGATCGCGCGGATCTCCTCGCTGACGGACCGGGTGCTGTCCGTTCGCGGCGCGGACGCCGTGGTGGAAGCCCACCATCCGGGGGAGAAGATCGCGGCGATGTCGATCGGCGGCGTGCTGGTGATACTCGGGGGCGTCGTGGCGTTCGTGGCGGTGAGGCCGGTGACCACAGCGAAGTCACTGTCGTTCCTGGCCGGCTTCGCCTTCGCCGCGTATGTCGTGCTGGCACCACTCGGTTTCGGTGGGACGGCGTACCGCGAGTCGGCCGATCCCGTTCCGAACCTGTGGGAATATCGCCGTGAGGCCTGGGGGCAGCCGCCGGTGATCGGCAGGGGGCAGACCGCGGTGTCCGGGGACTCGGCCGTCCGTGTGCTCGACAGCCTGCCCGAACCGCCCGAAGGCGCCGAGGCTTGGCTGAGCGGATTCCACGTACTCGCGTTGCGGATCGAGGCGGCCCGCCTGGGTGACACGGCGCTGGAGCTGTCAGCCGACGAGCACGGCGCCCCGAAGCGGGTCAAGGACTGTGCGGGTGCTCCGGGAGCTTTCGACGGCACCGCTGGTCTCGTCTGCTTCGTGGTCCCGCAGGGATATCAGCCGAAGTACTTCGTCATCGGCACACTCGACCGGGAAACCCTTCTGACGCTCCAGTGACCCCAGGGAAAGGAATTCCGTGCCGGGCAAATCATCGAAATTCGGGGCTCTTTTGCAGGTCTTCCCGTTCGCGATCCCGTTCCTCGTCGTCTTTGGTTTCGTCTGGGGGTTCTCGGCTCCGATGTCCGTGAACTGAGCACCGGCGAGGACGTCACGGTCACCGAATTCTCGGGGTGCACTTCGGAGGGGTCCGCGGCCGGCGGGCAGACGCCCTACTGCGCCGGGAAGTGGCGGTTCGACGACGGGCGCACCGGAGGCGGCAGGATCGAAGGCGGCGAGACCACCGTAGGCGACAAGGTCTTCGTCGGCGACGGATTCGCCTACAGCGCGAGGTCGTCACTGATCTGGAGTGTCTCGTTGACCGGCCTGCTGGGGCTGTTCCTGCTGGGCATGGTGATCGTCGGGGCCGTGCTCTACCGATTGGACAAGCCCCGGCAGCGTCGCGAGGAGTGACGCCGCCGGGACGCGCTCAGGGCCTCGTCGCTTCGATCTGGCGCTCGTCCTCGGTCGAGCAACTGGTCACCGGATCGTTCGGCCCGCTCCCGCACGTCCAGGCGCCGATCACCACCGGTCCGGGGCCCTGTGGCGAAGCGGCTTCGGCGGGGGTCAGCCTCGTGAAGTAGTCCGTGAGCACCTGCGTCGCTTCGGCGCAGTCGGTCTTCCCGTGCGCGACGACCTTGTTCTTCGCTCCCTGGAGTCCGGTGACTTCGCCGCACGGTGTTCCGGCGGGAGCCTTTTCGGCGGCAGGAGACGACGTCGCCGGTGCGGCCGACGGGGCGGGATCGGCGCCGCAGCCGCTCAATACGGCGACGGCCAGCAAGGCGGGGAGTGCGGAGAAGCTCTTCATGGGCCCTTCTTCTCGGGGATGGTTCATTCGACGGGGACGACGGCGGCGAACACGTTCTGCCCGCCCTTGCTGCAACTGGTGCCACCCTGGGCGGCGGGAGCGCCGGAGACGCACAGCCACCCGTCGACGGTCTCGCTGACCGGCTCGTCCGAACCCGCGAACTGGCGGCCGGCGATCGTCTTGTGGAACGAGCCGACGATCCCGGTCGCGTCCGCGCAGGAGACCCCGGGCCCGTTGAGCACCTGAAGGGTCAGTCCGCTCGCAGCGATGACCGTGCCGCACGAACCCTGTACCGGTTCAGCGGGCTTGGGCTTGGTGGCGGCTTTCGGGGCAGTGGACGGACTCGGCGCGGTCTGCGAAGGGATCGGCGGTACGGACGCGCCGGCCACACTCGAAGAGAGTGCGGGCGGCGAAACCGACATGGGGGTGACAGGCGGTGGCGGATCTTCGCCCGAACAGGCGGCGAGCGCGCCGACGGCGGCGCAGGCCGCGAACAGGCGCCGCCACGTTCCCGTGGTCGTCGAGACGGGCAAGGCGTTCCTTTCGTCGGCCGTTCTGGCCTGCCCATTCTGACCCGGGCTGGCTCGATGCCGTGGCATTGAGCCACCTTCGATTCGCGGGAGGTTATCGCGCCGACGGCGCCGCGATACGCGAGGACCGCTCAATCACTGTCCATTATAGACAATTAACATGCCGTTCACGGCGCGACGACACCCCGCTGTCGCCGCGATCCGATCGGACGAATCCGGCGCCGGGTCGTTAACGCCAGGCCCCGTTCTGCCGAAAACAAAGGTAGCGCTCCGGCGTGTCCCAGTCCCCGTCACCGAAACCGTGAGAGCGATGAAGACCGACGAACAGAACGATCCCGCGTCATTCCAGGCCACCGCATCGGCGAGCGCGGACCTGCCACCCACGGCACCGTGCACCGTCGTCTGGTGCGGCGGCCGCCCGTACGTCCTGGAGAGTTCCTCCGGCCACACCCGCTGGATGGGTACCGACCACCGGGGCAGGCCCGTGGCGCTGACCAGCGCGGACCTGCAACGCCGCGGCTGGAGCCACACCCGGGCCAGCTGACGCGGGAGAACCCGCCGCCGCTGGCTAGGCTGAGCGGGTGAGTACGCCCTCCGAACCGAGCGTGACCAGCGAAGAGCCTTCTTTGCTGCGGCAGGCCCTGAACGTTCCCAACATGCTTTCGATCCTCCGGCTCGCCGGGGTGCCGGTCTTCCTGTGGCTGCTCCTCGGCCCGAAGGAGGACGGCTGGGCGCTCGCGCTGCTCGTGTTCAGCGCGCTCACCGACTGGCTCGACGGCAAACTCGCCCGCTGGCTCAACCAGATGTCGCGGCTCGGTCAGCTGCTCGACCCCGCCGCCGACCGGCTCTACATCCTCGCGACCCTCATCGCCTTCCTGATCCGCGACATCGTCCCGTGGTGGCTGGTGGTCCCGCTGGTCGTCCGCGAGGCCGTGCTGGGCGTCTGCGTGCTGCTGCTGCGTCACCGCGGGTTCGCCCCGCCGGAGGTCACCTACATCGGCAAGGGCGCCACCTTCGTGCTGATGTACGCCTTCCCGTTCCTGCTGCTCACCCAGGGTGGTTCCGACATCGCCGCGATCGCCCGCCCGATCGGCTACGCCTTCACGGCCTGGGGCGCGGTCCTGTACGTCTATTCGGGCGTGCTTTACGTCGTACAGACGACCCGGGCCCTGCGATCGGCCGATCCGGACTAGCTTGCGGGAGGCGCCGGGCGCCCGCCCCGGCGGGATGCGAAACTGCGCGCGTCGGTTTCGAGCGAGGGCATCAGAAAGGGGAGCGGCGTTGTCCACTCCAGAAGAACTGCGCTACACCGAAGAGCACGAATGGGTCTCCGTGCGCGACGGAGCGCTCGTGCGCGTGGGCATCACGGAGTACGCCCAGGACCAGCTCGGTGACGTGGTGTTCGTCGACCTGCCGGAGGTCGGCAGGCAGGTCGGCTCCGGCGACGCGTTCGGCGAGGTCGAATCGACCAAGAGCGTTTCGGAGCTGTTCGCCCCGCTCGACGGCGAGGTGGTCGCGGTCAACGACGCGGTGACCGAGTCGCCCGAGCTGATCAACAGCGACCCCTATGGTGAGGGCTGGCTGATCGAGCTCCGTCTCGACGACGCGAGCACGGTCGAATCCCTGCTCGAGGCCGAGGCGTACCAGGCACTGATCAAGGAATAGCCGCAGGCCGTGGCCCTCCGGTCCGAGTAGGGGGAGCCGCGGACCGGAGATTCGATCAGGCACGGTACGTTTGTCCTCTGCACGTTCTTGAGTAGTGGCAACACACATGCGTTAGGAGAGCTCAGGTGAGCACGAACGACGGGCCCGGCGTTCCCCCGGAGCAGTCTCCGGAGCGGACTTCTGTCTTCCGGGCCGACTTCCTGGCCGACGTCGAAGGCACTGAGGCTCCTCCGGCTGCCGAGGCCCCCGTCCAGGGTGTGGACGCGCTGCCCGCGGGTTCCGCGCTGCTGGTCGTCAAGCGGGGCCCGAACGCCGGTTCGCGCTTCCTGCTGGACCGCGACACCACCAGTGCGGGACGGCACCCGGACAGCGACATCTTCCTCGACGACGTCACGGTTTCCCGGCGGCACGCCGAGTTCCGCCGTGAGGGTGGCGAGTTCGTCGTCATCGACGTCGGCAGCCTCAACGGCACCTACGTCAACCGCGAGCCGGTCGACCAGGCCGTCCTCGCCGGTGGCGACGAGGTGCAGATCGGCAAGTTCCGCCTGGTCTTCCTGACCGGCCCGGGTTCCGGGGGCCAGGGGGCACAGTGACGGCGGCCGGGCGGCCTGATCGGGATGCGTCGCAGCGCGATGGGTTGAGCATCGGGGCCGTGCTGGCACAACTGCGCGGCGACTTCCCCGATGTCACCATCTCCAAGATCCGGTTCCTCGAGGCGGAAGGTCTGGTCCAGCCGGGCCGGACCCCGTCGGGGTACCGGCAGTTCGCTCCGGCGGACGTGGAGCGGTTGCGGTTCGTCCTGTCCGCCCAGCGGGATCACTATCTGCCGCTGAAGGTCATCAAGGAACAGCTGGACGCGGCGGATCAGGGTGCCGCGCTCTCGGCGGAGGTGCCCAAGCCGCCGCGGAAACTCGTTTCGCTCGACACCCCGGGGGAGAACGGCGGACTGCCGTCCCCCGGGGATTTCGAATGCGATCGCGAGATCAGGCTGACCGAGGAAGATCTGGTCCGCCAGGCTGGCATCGACGCCGCCACCCTGGCTGAGCTGCGGCAATACGGTCTCGTCCGCCCAGGTGCGGCGGGGTTCTTCGACCCCGACGCGGTCCTCGTGGCGAAGACCGTGAAAGCGATGACCGAATTCGGTATCGAGCCGAGACATCTGCGTGCCTTCCGGGCCGCGGCCGACCGCGAGGTCGGTCTGCTGGAGCAGATCGTGACCCCGGTGTATCGGCATCGTGACGAGGACGCCCAGGCGAGGGGTGATGAGGTCGTCCGCGAGCTGGCCGCCTTGACCGTGGCGTTGCATACGCTCTTGGTGAAGGCCGGAATACGGGCCGTCACGGGTGGTTGACCGGTTCCGAGGACCGGGAACCGTTGTGAGGCCACTTGTCAATGACTGAATGTTCGGCACCCAATGCCGTACCGTGAGAGTTGGGTTTGCCGCGAGCGAACCGAGAATGTCGGAGACAGCGAGCACAGCGCTCGGAAGACGGGTAGCGTCGGGATTGCCGTCGCTTGATCGTCGAGACAAGCGTTGCAGCCCGTGCGCACGAGAGGGAGGCGAAGCCCGATGAGCGAGATGCGCGTCGTCGGCGTGCGGGTGGAGCTACCCGCGAATCAGCCGATCTTGTTGCTACGGGAAACCGAAGGCGAGCGGTACCTGCCGATCTGGATCGGCTCGGTCGAGGCCACGGCCATCGCCTTGGAGCAGCAGGGAGTCCGCCCGGCCCGACCGCTGACCCATGACCTGCTCAAAGAGGTCATCGGGGCACTGGGCCGCGAGCTGGAACAGGTCGTCATCACCGACCTGAAGGAAGGCACGTTCTTCGCGGAACTGGTCTTCGACGGGGACATCCGGGTTTCGGCGCGGCCCAGCGATTCAGTGGCGCTGGCGCTGCGGGTGGGGGTCCCGATCCACGCCGTGGACGCGGTGCTGGAGGAAGCGGGCCTCATCATCCCCGATGAGCAGGAGGACGAGGTCGAGAAGTTCCGCGAGTTCCTCGACTCCGTATCGCCGGAGGACTTCCGCGGCGCGGATACCTGATCCGCATCGCGAGATCTTGACGAAGGGGCGGCGCCGGTGGCGCCGCCCTTCTTCGTACGTGCGGTCCCGGGGTCGCGGTGAGGCGGTCACGGCCAAGGGCGTCTCAGGTACCCACCGGATCCCGGGTGTGGTGTCGCGAAAGCCACTTTCGGGACGTCTGGTGTCCCGAAAGTGGCTTTCGCGACACCTGGGTTGGCGACACCCGGCCCGACGGCAGTGCTCAACGCCTGGGTCGCGCCTCGGCCGGGCGGGGCGTGAGTGGTCAGAACGCCCTCACCGCTCGCGAGATCCGACCCAACGGTCGCCGGTGCACTTTGGTTGCGTGAAGTACGTGAAGGTCCCCTTCATTGCGCTAGGCGCAATGAAGGGGACCTTCACGTACTTGGGGAGGGTGCCTCCGAGGCGGCTCCCCGAACGCCACCAGAGGACGAAACGCGAGTCAGGCGGCGGTCGCCCGGGTGAACAGGTCCGCCAGTTCCCGGCCATACCGTTCCAGGTCCAGCTTCGGGTCGGCCGCGAACTTCGCGGCGACGCCGTCGATGGCCTGCGCGATCGACAGCGCCATCACGTCCGGCGCGAAGTCGCCGAAAGCGCCTTCCTCCTGGCCTTGCCGCAGCTGACGCTGGAGCCTGCCGGTGCGGAACTCTTCGACGATCGGCACGGACATGAACCAGCCCTCCGCGTCCGAACCGCTCGAAGCCATCTCGACCATGACCCGCACGAGTTCCGGGTACGAGCCGAGGAACTCGATCTCCGCCTCGATGTAGCCGCGCAGCAGCCCGGCCCGGTCGGTCGTGCCCTGGATCCGCTCCTCGAGGAACTTGTCCTTCATCCCGGTCGCGGTGGTGACCACGGCCTGCATCAGGCCGGCCTTGTTGGTGAAGTGATAGGAGATGATCCGGGTGCTGGAGAGCCCGGCCCGTTCTTTGATCTTCGCGAAGGACGTCTTGTGGTAGCCGAGATCGGAGATCGTCGCGATGGTGGCGCCGACGATCTGCGCCCGCCGGGCGGCCTCGGTGACCGACAGGCCCAGGTCCGCCTGAACCTCTTGCAGGGCGCTCTGGGTAGTGGGATTTACTTGCATGAGTAAAAAATAATACGGCTGAGTAAAACTGGCAACCACGCAGCCGAACGGGGGACTGTCCCCGGCAAGCCTCAAGAAGAGCTTGAGGTCGACCGCGCGTCGCGTTGACCGCTTTGCCGGACGCGCTTACCGTCAATGGAGGTAAATCGCCAAGGTGTGATTCGGATGTCTGGGGCATCCGTCTTGACGGTTGACTCCGGTGCGGACTCACATGGGTCCGCGCGGCTTTGTTCGCCGGCCGCCAGGTCGGGCGAGGGGAGGCATGGCGTGGTCGAGGCTGGTAGCCCTCAAGAGCCGCTCGTTCCGGTCGCAGACGGCGAGCAGGGTGAACTGTTTCCCGACTCTTCCCTCCCGGACGAACTCGTCGGCTACCGCGGCCCCGCCGCCTGCCAGATCGCCGGGATCACCTACCGGCAGCTCGACTACTGGGCCCGTACGAAGCTGGTCGCGCCGAGTATCCGCACGGCACACGGCTCCGGTTCGCAGCGGCTGTACTCGTTCAAGGACATCCTCGTCCTGAAGGTCGTCAAACGGCTGCTGGACACAGGTGTCTCGTTGCAGAACATCAGGGTCGCGGTCGACCACCTGCGCCTGCGTGGTGTCCGCGACCTCGCCAGGGTCACCTTGTTCTCCGACGGCACCACCGTCTACGAGTGCACCTCGCCCGAGGAGATCGTCGATTTACTGCAGGGCGGCCAGGGTGTTTTCGGTATCGCCGTCAGCGGCGCGATGCAGGAGATCAGCGGCACCATCCACGAGTTCCAGGCCGAACGCGCCGACGGCGGCACGATCGAAACCGTCACGCCGGACGAGCTCACGCAGCGCCGTAACGCACGTCGCACCGGCTGATCATGAAGCCGCGCGAGCGGCAGGGTAGGCTCACTTCCGCGGTCGACGAATCCGCGCGGGAGAGACCGAGCCGATAACAGCTCGGCGCCGAAGGA
Organism: Amycolatopsis coloradensis; assembly: GCF_001953865.1. GTDB lineage: Bacteria > Actinomycetota > Actinomycetes > Mycobacteriales > Pseudonocardiaceae > Amycolatopsis > Amycolatopsis coloradensis. The sequence goes on along the minus strand of NZ_MQUQ01000009.1, from coordinate 90,742 downwards.
GCAAGTCCTCCCCGGAACCTCTCAGGCACCCTGGACCGCGCGGACTAGACGCCTCTGGAAAGTGAGTCGTCAGGTCACCACCTGGCGGCTCCGCCGACGGTGCAAGCCCGACACAACCCACGGGCGAAACTCTCAGGCGCCCCCACGGGGGTACGGACAGAGTGGGGAGGGCCAGGACAATCGTCCCGGCCCCACCCCCGCGTCTTGGGAGGTCCCCGATGGAGCCTGTTTCACTGGCCGCTCTCGAATCCGGAACCCCCTTCGCGGACCGGCACATCGGGCCGGGTCCCGAAGAACTCACGCACATCCTCGACGTCGTCGGCGTCTCGTCGCTCGATGAACTGGCCGAGCGGGCCATCCCGGCGTCGCTGCGGGAATCCGCGACACCGCCGGACCTGCCGCCGCCCGCCACCGAGACCGGCGCGCTCGCCGAACTCCGCGCGCTGGCCGCGCGCAACCGGCCGATGATCCAGATGATCGGTCTCGGCTACCACGACACCGTGACCCCGCCGGTGATCCGCCGCAACGTGCTGGAGAGCCCGGCCTGGTACACCGCGTACACGCCGTATCAGCCGGAGATCTCGCAGGGCCGTCTCGAAGCGCTGCTCAACTTCCAGACCATGGTCGCCGATCTGACCGGCCTGCCGATCGCCAACGCGTCGATGCTGGACGAGGCGACCGCGGCCGCGGAGGCGATGACCTTGGTCCGCCGCGCCGGAAAGTCGAAGTCGAACCGGTTCGTCGTCGACGAGGACACCCTGCCCCAGACGATCGAGGTCCTGCGCACCCGCGCCGAACCACTCGGCATCGAACTGGTGACCGCAGACCTGTCCCAGGGCATCACCGGACTCGGCCTCGGTGGCGACTTCTTCGGAGTGCTGCTGTCCTATCCCGGCGCGAGCGGGGTCGTCCGCGAATGGGATCACGCCATCGCCGAGGCCAAGGCGCTGGGCGCGGCCGTGGTGATGGCCGCGGATCCGCTGGCCTTGACCCTGCTGCGGTCACCGGGCGAACTCGGCGCCGATGTCGCGGTCGGGTCGACGCAGCGGTTCGGCGTGCCGATGGGCTTCGGCGGTCCGCACGCCGCGTACCTCGCCGTGCGGCAGGGTCTCGAACGGCAGTTGCCCGGCAGGCTCGTCGGTGTCTCGAAGGACGCCGACGGCGCGCCCGCCTATCGGCTCGCTTTGCAGACCCGCGAGCAGCACATCCGCCGCGAGAAGGCCACCAGCAACATCTGCACCGCGCAGGTGCTCCTGGCGGTCATCGCGTCGATGTACGCGGTGTACCACGGCCCCGAAGGCCTGCGCACCATCGCCAACCGCGCGCACCGGATGGCCACCGTGCTCGCGGCCGGGCTCGCCGAGAGCGGTGTGGACGTCGTGCACTGCGAGTTCTTCGACACCGTCATGGTCGCGGTCCCCGGCCGTGCGGGCAGTGTCGTCGGCACCGCCAGGGAACTCGGCGTCAACCTCCGGCCGGTGGACGCGGATCACGTCGCTGTCGCGTGCGACGAGACGACGACCCGCGAGCACCTTTCCCTGGTGTGGAAGGCGTTCGGCGTCGCTGTGTCCGATGTGGACTCGCTCGACGCGGACACCGCCGACGGTTTCCCGCCGGACCTGCGCCGCACCAGCGAGTACCTGACACATCCCGTCTTCCACGCGCACCGCTCGGAAACCGCGCTGCTGCGGTACCTGCGGGCGCTGTCGGACAAGGACGTCGCGCTCGACCGCAGCATGATCCCGCTCGGCTCCTGCACGATGAAACTCAACGCCACGGCCGAAATGGAGCCGATCACCTGGCCGGAGTTCGCCGGACTGCACCCGTTCGCGCCCGCCGAGGACGCGGCCGGGCTGCTGTCCATCGTCAAGGATCTGGAGCACTGGCTGGCCGGGATCACCGGCTACGACGCGGTTTCCCTGCAACCGAACGCCGGCAGCCAGGGCGAGTTCGCCGGCTTGCTGGCGATCCGCGCCTACCATCGCGAACGCGGGAACGCGGCGCGAGACGTCTGCCTGATCCCGTCGAGCGCGCACGGCACGAACGCGGCCAGCGCGGTGATGGCCGGGATGCGCGTGGTCGTCGTGAAATGCGACGACGAGGGCAACATCGACGTCGGCCACCTCAAGTCCACAGTGGACGAGCACGCGGACGACCTGGCCGCGATCATGATCACCTACCCGTCGACACACGGGGTCTACGAGGACACCGTCCGCGAGGTCTGCGCACTGGTGCACGACGCGGGCGGCCAGGTGTACGTCGACGGCGCGAACCTGAACGCGCTGATCGGTGTCGCGCAGTACGGCAAGTTCGGCGCCGACGTCTCGCATCTCAACCTGCACAAGACCTTCTGCATCCCGCACGGCGGCGGCGGTCCCGGCATCGGCCCGATCGGCGTCCGCGCGCACCTGGCGCCGTACCTGCCGAACCACCCGCTGCAACCGGACGCCGGCCCGGCGACCGGCGTGGGGCCGATCAGCGCCGCGCCGTGGGGCAGCGCGTCGATCCTGCCGATCTCCTGGGCCTACGTCCGGATGATGGGCGCCGAGGGCCTCAGGCGCGCGACCCTGACCGCGGTCGCGAACGCCAACTACGTCGCCAAGCGCCTCGCGGAGCACTACCCGGTGCTCTACTCCGGACACGAGGGACTCGTGGCGCACGAATGCATCCTCGATCTCCGGGCGCTCACCAAGCGGACCGGGGTCACCGTCGACGACGTCGCCAAGCGCCTCGCCGACTACGGACTTCACGCGCCGACGATGTCCTTCCCGGTCGCGGGCACGCTGATGGTGGAGCCCACCGAGAGCGAGGACCTCGGCGAACTCGACCGGTTCTGCGACGCGATGATCGCTGTCCGCGGCGAGATCGAGAAGGTCGCCGCGGGGGAGTGGCCGGTGGCCGAAAGCCCGCTGCGCAACGCCCCGCACACCGCGCACTGCCTCGCCGGGAAATGGGATCGCCCGTACAGCAGGGAGATCGCGGTCTTCCCTGCCGGTTTCACCGCCGCGAAGATCTGGCCCCCGGTGCGGCGGATCGACGGGGCCGCGGGCGACCGCGACCTCGTCTGCTCCTGTCCGCCGCCGGAGGCCTTCGCCTGAGCGTCAGCCGGGCATCTTGTCCAGAAAGCCCAGGACCTGCTTGATCCTGCCGTTCTCGACGGTGATGACGTCGAAGCCGATCGCCAGTGGCTCCGCCGCGCCCTCCGGGCCGAGGTACCACTGGAACCGCGCGATGTCGTGATGCGCGTCGGGGGCAGACGGCAGGCTGAACCGCAAACCCGCGAACTGGGTCTGCGCACCGGCGATGAAGCCGTCGACACCGTCGTGACCGGTGACCGCGCCCAGCGGGTCGGTGTAGGTGGCGTCCTCGGTGAACACTTCGGCGATGAGCGCGCGGCGCTGGTCAGCGTCCGTCTCGTTCCACACGGCGATGTACTGCTCGACGACGCGCTGGATGTCCGACATGGTGGCTCCTTTTTCTTTGGGGGTAACCGATGTCGCAACTCTGGCCGGTGGAGGCGGGTCCCGTCGATTACGCGTGAGGTAATGGCGGCCCGGCACCCTTGGCCGTAGGTTCGTGATCGTGACGACCACTTTGACGGCGGGCCGCGCCGGCCGCCCTGTCGGCGAACTCCTGCGGGAATGGCGTGACCGCCGCCGGATCAGCCAGCTCGACCTCGCGATCTCCGCGGAGATCTCGACCAGGCACCTGAGCTTCGTGGAGACCGGCCGGTCCAAGCCCAGCCGCGACATGGTGCTGCGGCTGGGCGAACATCTGGAGGTGCCCTTGCGGGAACGCAACCGGCTGCTTCTCGCGGCGGGCTACGCGCCCGCGTACCCGGAGAGCGGCCTGGGTGACCCGGAACTGGCGGCGGTCCGCCAGGCGGTGCGGCAGTTGATGACCAGTCACGAGCCCTATCCGGCCGCCGTCGTCGACCGGGGGTGGAACCTGGTCGACGCCAACGCGAGCGTGTCGATCATGACCGACCTGGTCTCGCCCACCTTGATGACGCCGCCGGTCAACGTGCTCCGGCTGACCCTGCATCCGGAGGGGATGGCGCCGTACGTGCTGAATCTGGGGGAGTGGCGCGCTCATCTGCTCGGCAGGCTGCGGCGCCAGGTGACCCAGACGGCCGATCCGGTCCTGACGGAGCTGCTGGAGGAGCTACTCACCTATCCGTGTGACGATCCCGTTCCCGAGGTGGAGCTTCCCGGCCCGGGTGACATCTTCGTCCCGCTGCGGCTGCGGCACGACGGGGTGGATCTCACCTTCTTCAGCACGGTCTCGACGTTCGGGACGCCACTGGACATCACGGTCGCCGAGCTCGTGATCGAGTCGTTCTTCCCCGCCGACACGGCCACGGCGGAGTATCTGCGCGCGCACGCCCGGCACGGGATGGAATGATGCGGGCCGGGAAACCCCGCCGCAGACCCCAGTGAGGATTCTTCTTCCATGGCCGTGTCTTCCGTCGTCCTGAACAACGAGGTAGCCATCCCTCAACTCGGTTTCGGCGGCTGGCAGGTGCCCGCGGGCGACACGGCCAAGGTCGTCCGGACCGCGATCGAGGCCGGGTACCGCGGCATCGACACCGCCGCGTCGTACCGGAACGAAGCGGGCGTCGGTGAGGCGATCCGCTCGGTGGGTGTGCCTCGCGACGAACTGTTCATCACCACCAAACTGCCGAACCCCGGCCACGGCTACGACGCGGCGCTGCGCGCGTTCGACGCCAGCCTGGCGGAACTGGGCCTGGACCGGGTCGACCTGTACCTGATCCACTGGCCGATGCCGACCCGCGGCAAGTACGTCGAAACCTGGCGAGCGCTGGAAAAGCTCTACGCCGATGGCCGGACGCGGGCCATCGGGGTGTCGAACTGCGGGAGTTCCACGCCGAGCACGGCATCGTCACCGAAGCGTGGAGCCCGCTCGCGCAGGGCTCGCTGCTCTCGGACCCGACCTTGACCGCGCTCGCGGGCTAGTACGGAAAGAGCCCGGCGCAGCTGGTGCTGCGCTGGCATCTGCGACTGGGCACGGTGGCCATCCCGAAATCCGTGACCCCGTCCCGGATCCGCGAGAACTTCGACGTCTTCGAGTTCGAACTCGCCAAAGACGACCTCGCCGCACTCGCCGAGTTCGACGACGGGACACGCACCGGCCCGGACCCGGACACCTTCGACCTGGTCTAGCCGGAATCGCAGGAAGGCCCCCTTCCCTCGGCTCAGCCGAGGGAAGGGGGCCTTCACGCGAGAAACGGGTGGGACTCAGGTGGCCTTGATACCCGCGGCGGCGAAGTCGGCCTGCTGGGCGGGCTGCTGCAAGAACTGCCGGAACGTCTGCGAGGCGCGCATCTGGACCTCGTCGATGTTCTTGCCGGCGAGTCCGACGAGCGGGTAGTCGGCCGATCGCGCGGTCGCGACCGACTGGGCGGGCGAACCGACCAGCTCGGGTTTCGCGGTGTTCAGCTCGGTCACCCAGTAGGAGGACTCGGGGATCCAGGCGGCGGGGAGGCCGCCGATGGAATCCAGGTTCGTCCGCCCGACGAGACCGTCGAGCACGGAGGCGGAGGGCAGCGCGTCGATCTGGATGATCACGCAGTGGTCGCGGACCACGGTCGCGGCGTTGTTCCACCGGTCGGCCGCCGCCCGGAGCGGTTTCTCGATGCTGGGGGTGACGATGACCCGCAGCGGAGTGTCACCGGCGCTGCACGCCTTGGCCTGGGCCTCGGCCCGGGTGTTGAGCTCCCCGTCCGCCCAGTTCCAGCCGAACACGCCGATCGCGACCAGGACCACGAGGACCAGGCAGGCGATGGGCCACTTGGCGATGCGGCGCCGCGGGGCCTTCTTCCCGACGATCCGGTGCGAACCGGTCGCCTCACCGCGACCCTGAGGCCGCTTCGGCGGGTCGAGGGGATGCGGCACCGGCTCTTCGGCCACGCTGTGTCGCCCCATCGTTGTCCTTTCGAAACGTGCGCGCTCGCGCTGCGTATGCAATCAAACCGTTATCACTCTAACAGGGGAGGATGTTACGGGGAATGCGACAACTCACAGTTGTTTTCCGCGTGTCACGGGCGCCTTCTTTAACTCGGTCAGGAGTTGTTGGCAATGCGCTATCAGGTGCTCACGCAGCGGCGTGGCCCGGCGGGCGAAAGCGGCCTGTGCGCGGGCATACTCGGCCCGGCCTTCCGGGCTCTCGATCCGCACCGGCGAGTATCCGAACGCCGCGAGGTCGTACGGGCTGGCGCGCATGTCCAGCTCACGGATGTCCGCCGCCAGTTCGAAGCAGTCCCCGACCAGCTCGGCGGGTACGAACGGGTCGAGTTTGTAGGCCCACTTGAAGAGGTCCATGTTGGCGTGCAGGCAGCCCGGCTGCTCGAACTCGATCTGGTTCTCCCGCTCCGGCCGCAGGGTGTTGCGCGGCTTGGCGGGTTCGGTGAAGAACCGAAAAGCGTCGAAGTGCCCGCATCGGATCTCCAGGGACTCGACGACGCCGTCCGTTCCGGCCGAGCCGAGCCGGAGCGGAAGTTGTGAGTGACGAACCTCATCCGCTGATTCCCGGTAAACCATTGCCCATTCGTGAAGCCCGAAACAACTGAGCCTCGGCGCGCGGGAAGCGGTCGCGGAAAGCAGGCCGAGGACGAATTCGGCGGTCTTGGCCCGGCCATCGGTGAAGCCTGCCGGGTCCAGCATGACGCCGTCCGGCGTCTCGACGTAGCCCTTCCGCTCCAGGAACCGCTGCGCGGACCGGCCTTCGAGCGCGACACCCGGCCCCGGTTGCCAGCGTTCGACGTGGCCGGGGCGGTGCGAGTAGTACGTGAAGAGGAAGTCGAGGACCGGATGTTTCTCGCCCCGCGAGCGGCGGCGCTGGTGCGGTGTCGTCCAGCGCCGCATCCTGGCGACGTGGTCGTCCTCCCGAGCCCGCCAGGCAGGCTCGGGGAGGACGATCACGCCGGTCATGACATGACGTGGGTGCCGTCGCGCACAGTTCCCACGTATTCCTCGACGAGGTCCTCCAGCGCGACGACCCCGACGGCCTCGCCCGCCGGGTTCAGCGCCCGTGCCAGGTGACTGCCTTCCTTGCGCATCGCTGACAGCGCCTCGTCCAGCCGGGCGTCGACGCGTAGTTCGGTCAGCGTGCGTGTCTTACCCGACGGCACCACGGTCGACGGCTGCTCGCCCACGAGGTCGAGGACGTCTTTCACGTGGATGTAGCCGGTCAGCGAGCCGTCGTCGGCGCAGACCGGGAAACGCGAGAAACCGGTCGAGGACACCGCGCGCTCGACGTCGCCCAGCGTGGGCGAGCAGGGCAGCGTGGTCAGCTGCGCCGTCGGGACCAGGACGTCGGCCACCGTCTTCTCCACCGACGACAGCGTCTTGCTCAGCCGCTGGTGCTCGGACTGCTCCAGCAGCCCCTCGCGACGAGACTCGCTGAGCAGTTCGGCGAGTTCGTCCGAGGTGTAGGCGGTTTCCAGCTCGTCCTTCGGCTCGACCTTGAACAGCCGCAGCAGCGAGTTCGCCACGAAGTTCAGCAGCCAGATGAATGGGTTGGCGATCTTCACCCAGGCCACGTGCACCGGGACCAGCCACAGCGCCAGCCGCTCCGGCTCGGCGATCGCGAGGTTCTTCGGCACCATCTCGCCGATGAGGACGTGCAGGACGGTGATGAACGCCAGCGCGATCGCGAACGAGATCGGGTGCAGCAGCACGTCCGGGATCCCGAGCAGTGCGAAGAACCCGGCCAGCTGATGCGCGATGGCGGGCTCGCCCAGCCGTCCGAGCAGCAAGGAGCAGATCGTGATGCCGAGCTGCGCGCCCGCGAGCATGAGCGAGACGTTCTTGCTCGCGTTGATGACGATTTGCGCGCGGGTTTTTCCCTGCTCCAGCAAGGCTTCCAGCCTGTCGCGCCGCGACGAGATCAGGGTGAACTCGGCGCCGACGAAGAAGGCGTTGGCCAGCAGCAGGATCACGACGAGGAAGATGTTGAACCAGTCGCTCATCGGGCGGGCTCCTGCTCGGCGGAGGTGGCGGTTTCGCTGACCCGGCGGACTTCGACCTCGGCGATGCGGAGACGGTCCATTTTGGTCACCGTGAGCCGCCAGGCGTCGAGGTCGGTGGCGTCGCCGGGGGAGGGGATCCGGCCGAGTTGCTCGAGGATCAGTCCGGCGATGGTCTCGTAGTCGCCGTCCGGCATCCGGAACCCGGTCTCGTCGGTGACTTCGTCGGCGCGAAGCTGCCCGGACACGAGCCAGTTGTCGGCGCCGACCTGTTGCGAGGACGGTGCTTCCCGCTCGTCGTGCTCGTCACGGACGTCGCCGATGATCTCCTCTACGACGTCTTCCAGCGTCACGAGTCCCGCGGTGCCGCCGTACTCGTCGACGACGATCGCCAGCTGGAACCGGGAATCGCGCAGCCGGTTGAGCAGCGAATCGCCCGGCAGCGATTCGGGCACGGTCGGGATCGGTCGCATGACCGAACCGATCCGCACCGTGGCGCGCCGGTCGGCCGGGACGGCGAACGCCTGTTTGATGTGCACCGCGCCCTGTACGTCGTCGAGATCCTGGGTGTAGACCGGGAAACGGGAGAACCCGGTGCGGCGGGAGATCTCGATGAGGTCGTGGATCGTGTCGTCCACGGTCAGCGATTCGAGCTGGACGCGCGGGGTCATCAGCTCGTCGGCCGTCCGCTCGCCGAAGCGCAGCGACTTGTCCAGCAGTTCGGCTGTCGACGTGTCGAGCGTGCCGCTTTCGGCGCTGGAGCGCACGATCGAACCGAGCTCCTGGGGTGACCGTGCCGAACGCAGTTCCTCCTGCGGTTCGACACCGAACTTGCGGACCAGGAAGTTGGCGCTGTTGTTCATCAGGGTGATGAGCCAGCGGAACATCGACGAGAACCGCGAGTGGTATCCCGCGACGGCGCGAGCGGTCTGCAGCGGCCGGGCGATCGCGAGGTTCTTCGGCATCATCTCGCCGAGGATCATCGACAGCGACGTCGCCAGGAACAACGCGACCGCCAGCGAGACGCCGTTCGCGACACTTTCGGAGAACCCGACGGCGGTGAACAGCGGGTGCAGCAGGTCGCCGATCACCGGTTCCGCGAGATAACCGGTGATCAGGGTGGTGATGGTGATCGCCACCTGCGCGCCGGAGAGCTGGAACGAGAGGGTGCGGTGCGCCTTCTGCACGGTGTGCGCGCGGCGGTCGCCGACCTGGCGGACGTTCGCGTCGACCGTGCTGCGCTCGAGCGCGGTGAGGGAGAACTCAGCGGCGACGGCGAGGCCGGTGCCGATGGTCAGCAGAAGGAACAGGAGAACGCCGAGAACGGCGAACAGGATTTCCATCATTTCCCGCCGGCGGGGACGGGGTCGGCAGGAAGATCCGCGGAACAGCCGGGTGTGCCACCCGGCTCGATACTGTCACCAGGTGACTGCGCGTCGCGCACGAAAAGAGTCACTCCTCAATCGGATGAATCAACCAGAGACCGCCGCTGTACTGCGGCGATAGGACAATCTTAACGCGTTCCCCCGGCCGCGTGGGCGCGGTGCCGCCGCACGCTCTCCTCGACCAGGTCGAGCACGGGACCGAGATCGTCACCGGGCTGGCCCATCGCGAGGTGGGAGACGAGTCCTTCGAGGACCAGTTCGAGATACGCGGTCAGGACGTCGACATCGACGTCGTCGCGCAGGATCCCGGCGTCGCGCTGGCGCAGCAGTCGGCGGCGGGTCGCGGTGGTGAGCTGCTGCGACCGCTCGGCCCAGCGGGCGCGGAACTCGGGGTCGGTGCGCAGCCGCCGGGAGACCTCCAGCCGCGTGCCGAGCCAGTCGGCGGGGTGCTCGCTGCGGTTCGTCAGCAGGTCGCGCATCACCTGGACGAGCCCCTGCTCGGCGACGACGTCGGCCATGCGGACCGCGTCGTCCTCGGCCAAGGCCAGGAAGAGGGACTCTTTGTCGCGGAAGTGGTGGAAGATGGCGCCGCGGGAAAGACCAGTGGCCTCCTCGAGCCGCCGGACCGTGGCAGCCTCGTAGCCATAGCGTGCGAAGCACACACGGGAGCCGTCGAGGATCTGGCGCCGGCGTGCGTCGAGGTGATCCTGACTGACCCGTGGCATCCTGGAATCCTGTCACCGAGAGCCCGGTTAATGCAATCCGTACGTACGTACTGTGACCAGTTCGCGGGATGTTTGATCCGTTCGGGAACCTTGCGGCTCGGAAACACGTCCGATCACTCGGCCGGATCGGCTGACATGCCGTCGGCCGCTTGGCTACTCTTTGTCCATCACGGTGAGTGAGTGCTGAGGGGAAGGTGCGGGGCGTGGACATCATCGGCGATGCCGCTAGTGCGGTGAAGGCCGTCTGGGGGGATATCTTCACGCCGCCGGAGCCGACCGTTTACGGCGGTGGAGGCGGTGGTGGCGGCGGGTTCGAGATGAGCCCCGAGGAGCTGAAGACCGTCATCGGGCTGTGGGAAGACGAACTGCAGAAAGTCGTCGACGACGGTGACAAGATCGACCTCATCGTCAGTGACCTGATGCCGCCGGGACAGGACGAGGCCAGCTCCAGCTACGTCGACTCCGGAATCGAATCCTTACTGGGCCTGCAGAAGCAGAACGAGTCGATGAGGGCCTACATCGAGGGCTACATCGCCAAGCTCGAAGTCGCTCGTTCGAAGACCATGGTCACCGACCAGGCCAACACCCTGCGCACGACCTGAGGATGCCGAACGTGTTGAGGAATCGCGCCGCAGTGGCGGCGCTCGTGTTCGTTTCCATCGCCGTCGCCGGTTGCACGGGGGAGACCCCGGGGACGCCGACGCCGACCCCGGGAACGGTGCCGTCGTCGGGTTCGTCCGCCGCGCCGGAGGACCCGAACGTCCCGAAGGTGGCGGATCCGCTGGACGCTTCGGCGTACGTCGGTGACGTGTGCAAGCTGCTCCCGCCCGCGACGGCCTCGGAACTGGGGTTCACCGCGCCCGGTGAATCGAAGGGCGAGGGCAGCAATCCCGGTTGTAGCTGGCAGATTCGCGGCAAGGCGGACAGCCTGTTGATCATCCTCGGCAGCGGCAACCGCGAGAAGGGCATGGGCGGTTTGGGTGGCCTGCACAAGGCCAAGGAAGCCGGGCAACTGAGGTTCCTGGAGCCCGGCCCCGAGGTCGACGGCTACCCGACCGTCTATTACGGAATCCAGGACCGGCGAGCGGGCGGCAACTGCGACCTCGCGGTGGGCGTCGCCGACGATCTGGCGATCAGCACCCTCGCCAAGGGTTACGACAATGAGCAGGATGCGTGCGGGACCGCGCAGAAACTCGCGTCGGCCGTTATCAAGACACTCAAGGAGGCATGAGGGTGGACGGCAAACAGATCTTCGAGAACTTCACCCAGGGCGACACGCGCAACCTCCGTAGCGCGGCGGACCGCATCGCGGAACTCTCGGACGCCTACGTCGAGCGCGGCATGGCCATCAAGGGCTTGCAGTCGCGGATGACATCGTCCTGGACGGGTTCGGCCGCCGACGCGGCCAACGCCGGTGCCGGCCCTCTCGAGCAGGCCTTCAAGGAGACAGCGGACCCGCTGTTCACCACCAAGGCCTCGGTCATGACGCAGGCCGACAGCTTCGACGACTCCGGGCAGACGGTCGTCCCCGTTCCGCCGAAACCGGACAAGCCCAACCCCTGGACCACGGGCCTCAAAGGCGCGATCCCGATCGCCGGCCCGTTCATGGTCAACAACGACATCAAGAACTACCAAGAGGGCGTCGCGAAGCACGAGGCGGCGAACCAGAACAACGTCCGCGTGATGGACCAGTACGACTCGGTCACCAGCAGCACGAGCGCGAGCCTGCCGACCGACTACGGCGTGCTGAAGAACGACGGTGCGAACGTCAGCGTCAAGGTCGGCGACGGGCCCGGCCCGATCGATCCGCCGCCCTACATCCCGCCTAAGCGCCCCACGAAGCGCGGCGGTGGCGACGAGAACGACGGCACTGACACCAGCGGCACGGACAGCAGCGGCACCGACGGGAACCGCACCGGCGGCAACGACCAGAATCAAAACCAGAACCAGAACCAGACCAAGCCGGGTACCGGTGAAGACCGTCCCGGAGGCTCGAAGGACCGGCCAGGTCCGGACATCACGACGCCGACCCGGAAACCGGGCCCGGTGGACACGACGCTCCCGTCCGGTGGTGGCCGGGGCAAGCCTGGTGGTGGGACCGCGGAGATCCCGGGCCGGGACGTCGGGCGCGGCAACGGCGGCAACCCCGACGACGTGCTCGGCCTCACCAACGGTCTCAACCAGAACAACGGCCCCGGTGGTGGCGGATCCAACCCGCCCGGAAGCGGCAGCGGGCGCAACGTTCCCGGGCCCAACAGCGCGGCGGGCAGGCTGCTCGGCGGTGAGGGTGGCACCAGTGGCCGCGCGGGCGGGCCGGGTTCCGGTGGTCTCGGCGCGGGCAGGGGCACCGGTGTGGGTGGCTTCGGCGGCGGCATGGGTGGCGCCGACGTGGCAGGTGGCCGTGGCGCGGCAGGCCGCGGTGGCGGCGGCCAGCTGGGCCCGATGGGTGCCGGCGGCAGGCGTGCCGACGGTGACGAGGACGACGAGCACCAGCGTCCCGACTACCTGATCGAAGCCGACCCCGACGCGATCTTCGGCACCGACCAGCGGACCAGTCCGCCGGTCATCGGCGAGTAACGGATGACCGTGAGAACAGGCCGGGTGGACGTCCCGGTCGAAGCCTTGGCGGTGCTCGCCGAACGCGAACGCGTCGGCGACCTGCACATCACGCTGCGTCCCGAACCGCGCTGGTTGTCCCGGACCGCCCGCGCGGAGGCGGACAAGCGTGTGGAAGCCGCTTTGGCGCAGGCCGGGCTGCTGGATTCGAGCGGCCGCGCGTCGGTCGACTTCCTGGACTGGCTGCCGGTGCTCACGAAACCGTCGATCGAGTACTACGGCTGGGTGAACGCGGGCGGCCAGACCTATGGCCTTCTCGCCGCGTCGCTGGGTTTGCAGGCGGTGCTGGCGGTGTCGTCCGGTGACTGGGTCGGGCTTCAGGAGATCGACCGGCGGCGGCTGCCCGAGTCGTTGATCGAGCAGTTGCCCCCCGTTCCCGCGGGTGGTGGCAGGCTTCGCACCATCCGGGCGTACGAGCTCGAAGAGGCAGCGCGGCGCGGGCCGGACACGCATTCGCTGCCGCCGGTGATCGCGGACATCGTCAGCCTCGTCCAGCGGCCGGTCGAAGGGAGCGGAGAGCTCTACGTCGGCAAGCGGGACGAAGTCGGCAGGCACGTGGCGGTCGAGGATCCGCTGCACTTCGCCGACACCGACTGGGGACGGTACCTCAGCTACACGACCGGCCAGGGTCATGACGCGGTGGTCCACATCGGACCCGCTGGCCCGGCGGAGCTGGCAGACGCGCTTCGGCACGTTTCCGGCACTCTGGGCGGCTAGCGACCGACAAGTACGTGAAGGCCCCCTTCATTGCGCTAGACGCAATGAAGGGGGCCTTCACGTACTTGGGCAGATGAAACCGTGCGCATCGAGTCTTCGGTCGGGGCTATTGTGACAGCGCTGTTGTATTTCTGGCGGGGTCTGGGAGGACGAGGAACGTGACAAGGCTGTATCCGGAAATCGAACCGTACGACCAAGGGATGCTCGACGTCGGCGACGGGCACCACGTGTACTGGGAGGTCTGCGGGAATCCCGACGGCAAACCCGCCGTCACGCTGCACGGCGGCCCGGGAACCGGCTGCGGCGTCGGTCTGCGCCGCTACTTCGACCCGGCCAAGTACCGCGTCGTGCTGTTCGACCAGCGCGGCTGCGGCCGGAGCACGCCGCACGCGGGGGAGCCCGACGCCGACCTCTCCGCCAACACCACCGATCACCTGATCGCCGACATGGAGAAGCTTCGCGAGCATCTGGGCATCGGGAAATGGCTGCTCTTCGGCGGTTCCTGGGGCTCGGTGCTCGCCACGGTCTATGCCGAGCGGCACCCGGACCGCGTGTCGGAGATGGTCTTGACGGGCATCGCCACCGGACGCCGGAGCGAGACCGACCTGCTCACCCGCGGCCTTGGCGCCGTCTTTCCCGAGGCATGGGCCAAGTTCCGTGACGGTGTTCCCGAGGCGGACCGCGACGGTGACCTGGCGGCCGCGTACCTCGAGTTGCTCATGGATCCGGATCCCGCGGTGCACGGGAAGGCGGCCGCCGACTGGTGTGCCTGGGAAGACGCGATCATCCCGACTTCCCCGCCGTACAAGAGTTTCGGGACGCCGAAGTTCCGGCTCGCCTTCGCCAGGCTGGTCACGCACTACTGGAGTCAAGGGTCCTTTTTGGACGAAGGCGTGGTGCTGAGGGAGGCCAAGACGCTCGCGCACATCCCGGCCGTGCTCGCCGAAGGAAGTCTCGACCTGGGCAACCTCGTCGGCACCCCGTGGGAACTGGCGCACGCCTGGCCGGGCAGTGAACTGGTGATCATCGACGAGGTCGGCCACAGCACCCAGCAGGAGCCGATGCGCGAAGTCCTCATCGGGGCGACAGATCGTTTCGCTTCCTGAGCCCGGTTCCGCGTGATGGCCCCCGCTCGAGGGAAGGGGGCCATCACGCGCACGGTCACGGGATGACCAGAACGGGGACTGCCTCCGGCGTGGTGGCGGCGTCCGAACGGGTGGTTTCGGCGAGCCGCAGGCCGGTGGTGCGCGGGGCGATCCGGTCGAGGTTCCACGAACTCAGCAGCAGTGCCACTTTCGCCCGCATCTCAGTGCGCAGTCGCAGGAAAGAGTCGGCGGGGTCGGCGCCGACTTCGCCGAGCAGGAGCCACCACGCCCACGCGGCCGCGCCGGCATTGGCGACGAAGTCCGGGATCACCGGGATGCCCCGGGCCGAGAGGCCCGCTTCGGCGTCGGGTGTGGTCGCCGCGTTGGCCGCTTCGATGACGACCTTCGCCTTGACCGCGCCCTGGTTTCCGGCCTTCAGCGCGTAGGAGATCGCCGCCGGGACGAAGATGTCGGCTTCCGCCGCCACGATCTCGTCACGGGGGAGCAGCCGGACGTCGGACGGCAGCCGGCCGCGGTCGATCTCGCCATAGGAGTCACGCAGGTCCAGCAGCGCCGGGATGTCGAGTCCTTCGGGCCGGTACAGCGTGCCCGCGGCGTCAGCGACCGCGACGACCTTCATCCCGGCTTCGTGCAGGTACCAGGCCGCGCCGCCGCCCATGGTGCCGATGCCCTGTACGGCGACCGTGGTCTTTTCGACCGGCCATTCCCACGCGTCGGCGACACCGAGGCAGGCCTGAGCGACGCCGTAGCCGCCGATGACGTCGCCGAGCAGGAGTCCACCGGGGACCGGGGTGCTCAACCCGGCCTGCACGCGGCGAAGGGTGTGCGCCGGATCGCCCGAACGGCGGATCGCGGCGTGGTACGACTGCTCGAGTCCCAGCTTCGCGAACACTTCGTCGATCAAGTGCTGCGGCACGCCGAGGTCCTCGGCGGTCACCCAGTGGTTGTCGATCCACGGCCGCAGGAACGCGCAGAACCGTTCCAGCACACCGAAAGCACGTTCGTCCTTGGGATCGAAGTCGATGCCGCCCTTCGCCCCGCCGACAGGCAGGCCGAAGGTCGCGGTCTTGTTCGCCATCCCCCTCGCGAGATCTTCGACCTCGGACATCGTGCAGCCCGCGCGCATCCGGGTCCCGCCGGTCGCGATGCCGGAGACCAGGCTGTGCACAACGAGGTAGCCGTTGGCACCGGTGACGGGGTCGGTCCAGATCAGCCTCATCAGCGGTTCGGCGTTCCTCGCGGCCATGCGGCCACCTCCTTCGGGATTCGGGGTTCGTCCTGCGCCGCTTCCGAGGGTGCGCCCCACCGGACGAGGGCGTCTATTTACCGAATCTGAACGATGATGTGCAGAGAAACTGCTGTAACGCGCCACCCGGCGTCCGCGACCGCGCCCGATTACGTTGGTGACATGGAGCTTTCGTTGCACCGCCTGCGGATGCTCCGCGAGCTGAGCAGGCGTGGCACGGTCACGGCCGCCGCCGCGTCACTGCACTACACCGCTTCGGCGGTGTCGCAGCAGTTGGCTCAGCTGGAGCGGGACGTGGGCGCGAAGTTGTTCGAACGGTTCGGCAGACGGGTGCAACTGACCGAACTGGGGCTGCTGCTGACCGAGCACGCCGAGGAGATCCTGGGATCGGTCGAGCGGGCGACGCTGGCGTTGGAGGAGGCGCAGGAGACCGTTTCGGTCCGGCTCATGGCCGGCGTGTGGGCCTCGGTCGCTTCGGGGTTGCTGCCGCACGCGCTGGCCGCGCTCGCGGGCGAGCATCCGGGTATCCAGGTCAGGACCCGCGAGCTGGCGCCAGAAGACACCGCCGACGCCGTCCGCGACGGTGAACTGGACCTGTCGTTCGTGATCGACTATTCCGACGCGCCGATGCCGTGGGACGCCGGTCTGGAGCGCGCGGTGATCGCGGTCGAACGGCTGCACGCCGCGGTGCCCGCCGGCGCAGTCCCCGCCGAGAGCGCGTCCCTGCTCGAACTGGCCGAGCATCCGTGGATCCTCGCCAGCCCGAAGAGTCACTTCGGACGCGCGATGCGCACCGCCTGCCACCGGCACGGGTTCGACCCCAAGATCAACCATGAGGTCGAGGAGCAGTCGACGGCGATGGCGATGGTCCGGGCGGGGCTCGGGGTGACCCTCGTTTCGGACCTCGGGCTTGGCCTCCGCCCGCCGGGTATCGACGTCGTCGCGTTGACCACACCGTTGCTCCGAACGGTTTCGATCGCCTACCGGACGACGTCGTCCCGGCGACCCGCGCTCCAGCTCGTGATCCAGGCCGTCCGCGGTGCGGCCGCCGCGCTCGGCCTGGGCACCGAGCCCGCTTTGCCCTGATTCGTCCTGTCCTAAGAGGTGGTCCGCCGATCCTGCCGGGCAAGAACACACCTGAATTTGTCGGACCCCGCGTGTAGCGTCCGAAGTCAAGGTTTCTCAGTTATCGGACAACCGACTGGACGGCGGAAAAATGACTACTGTTCATGATTTCCCCGAGAAGTCCGGGAGCGCGTCGAACGCCACGGCGAAGGTCCTGTCGGACCGGGCCGAGGGTGAGGCGTATGTGGCTTCCGTGTGCTTCAAGCACGGGCCACCGAGACTTCTCGGTGTGGAGCTGGAATTCACCGTGCACTACGCCGACGAGCCCGCCCGGCCTCTCGATCCCGACGATCTCGCCACCGCGCTCGGCCCGCACACCCCGCGGACACTGCGCCCCGACAGCCCCGCCCTTCCGCTTCCGGCAGGTTCACCGCTGAGCCTCGAGCCCGGATGTCAGGTGGAGATCTCCGCTCAACCACAGACCACGCTGCGCCACCTGGACGCCGTCGTCTCGGCCGATCTGGCCCACCTCGAAACCCTTCTCACCGCCCGAGGCCTGTACCTGGGTGACACCGGGATAGACGGGCATCGCGCTCCTGCCCGCAAACTGGGCACACCCCGCTACGCCGCGATGGAACGCCGCTTCGCCCCGATGGGTGACGGCGGCGCGACGATGATGTGCAGCACGGCGGGCCTGCAAGTCTGCGTGGACACCGGTGAGGCGGGGGAGCTGGCCACCCGCTGGGCCGCCGTCCACGCGCTCGGCCCGCCGCTGCTGGCCACCTTCGCCAACTCCCGGGTCCACGCCGGACGCGACACCGGTCACGCGTCCGCGCGCTGGCTGGGCGTCATGGACACGGAAAGGGCCCGCACCCGGTCGGCGGAACCCAGCCGGGATCCGGCGGGGGACTGGGCCCGCCGGGTCCTCGACACCCCGCTCATGGTGCTGCCCGGCCACGGCTGGGACGCGCCGGATTCCCTGACCTTCGCCGACTGGATCGACGGGCGGGGCGAGGGCGCCGGACTCGGCAGGCCGACCGAGGACGACCTGGCCTATCACCTGACGACCTTTTTCACGCCGGTCCGGCCACAGGGGTATCTGGAGATCCGCTACCTGGACGCCCAGCCCGTGGCCAGGTGGCTGCACCCGGTGGCCCTGCTGGCCGCGTTGCTCGCGCGCCCGTCCACGGTGGACAAGGTGCTCGAACTGTGCGAACCGGTCGTGGGCAGGTGGGAGTGCGCGGCCAGGTTCGGCCTGTCCGACCGGGCGATCGCCGCCGTCGCGAGCGAGGTGGTGGACCTCGGCTGCGCCGAACTCGGCATGACCGGTCTGCCGCCGGAGACCATCACGGAGATCAGCGAGGGTGTGCAGTCCCTCGTGCACGGTTCGAGGAGCCACCAGTCATGAGCGTGGAAAGCACCGAGACCAACCCGCTTCGCGCGCTGAGCCCGCAAGACCTGCGGGCCCACGCGGCCGAGGCGCTCACCAGGGCCCGCGAGCGCAGCGTCGTGCTGACGGACGCCGTCGACGACGAAGACCTGGTCCGTCAGCATTCGAAACTGATGTCGCCGCTGGTCTGGGACCTGGCGCACATCGGCAGCCAGGAGGAACTCTGGCTGGTCCGCGACGTCGGCGGCCGCGAGGCGCTCCGGCCGGACATCGACGACATCTACGACGCGTTCCAGCACGCCAGGGCGGATCGCCCGGAGCTGCCGCTGCTGGGGCCTGAGGAGACCCGCAAGTACGTCCGGGAGGTGCGCGAGAAGTCCTTCGACATCCTGGAAAACGTTCCGCTGCGAGGCAGGCGGCTCACCGAGGACGCCTTCGCCTTCGGCATGATCACCCAGCACGAGCAGCAGCACGACGAGACGATGCTGGCCACCCACCAGCTCCGCGAGGGCGATCCGGTGCTGCAGGCGCCCGCCCCGCCGCCGTCACGATCCGGGCGGCTGCCCGCGGAGGTCTTCGTGCCCGGCGGTGCCTTCACCATGGGCACCTCGGCCGAGCCGTGGGCGCTGGACAACGAGCGCCCGGCGCACGAGGTCGCGGTGGAGGCGTTCTTCATCGACACCGCCCCGGTCACCTGCGGGGCCTACGCCGAGTTCCTCGACTCCGGGGGTTACGAAAACCCGAGGTGGTGGAGCGAGCGCGGCTGGGCGTACCGCAGTGAGCACGGCATCGACGCGCCACGCTTCTGGAAGCGTGAACAGGACGGCTGGTGGCGGACGCGGTTCGGCGTCTACGAGAAGGTGACGGCCTCGGAGCCCGTGGTCCACGTTTCCTTCTACGAGGCCGAGGCGTACGCCGCCTGGGCAGGCAGGCGCCTGCCGACGGAACCGGAGTGGGAGAAGGCCGCCCGGTTCGACCCGGTGACCGGCCGATCGCGCCGGTTCCCCTGGGGCGACGAGGAACCGACCCCCGAGCACGCCAACCTCGGACAGCACCACCTGCGGCCCGCGGAGGCGGGCGCGTATCCGGCGGGTGCCTCGCCGCTGGGGGTGCATCAGCTGATCGGCGACGTCTGGGAGTGGACCAGCAGCGGATTCGAGCCGTATCCGGGATTCGCCGCGTTCCCGTACAAGGAGTACTCGGAGGTGTTCTTCGGCGGGGACTACCGGATCCTGCGCGGTGGTTCGTTCGGTACGGACGCGGCGGCCATCCGCGGCACGTTCCGCAACTGGGACCACCCGATCCGGCGGCAGATCTTCTCCGGGTTCCGCTGTGCCCGCGACACGCGACCGGGCGAGGTGGGCTGAGCGGCATGTGCCGTCATCTCGCGTATCTCGGCGAGCCGCGTTCGCCCGCCGAGCTGCTCTTCCATGCCCCGCATTCGCTGCTCGTGCAGTCCTACGCCCCGGCCGACATGCGGGGCGGCGGCTCGGTCAACGCGGACGGGTACGGCCTCGGCTGGTATGCCGACGGTCCCGATCCCGTGCGGCTGCGCCGGTCCGCTCCCTTGTGGACCGACGGGGACCTGCCCGCGCTCGCCGGGTCGGTGCGGTCGCACGCCTTCATGGTGGCGGTCCGCAACGGCACCACCGGGATGCCGGTGGTCGAAGCGGCCAACGCGCCGTTCACCGGCGGTGGCCATCTCTTCAGCCACAACGGGATGGTGAAGGGCTGGCCGGGCTCACTGGCCGAACTCGCCGCGAAACTGCCGATCACCCGTCTGCTCACCCTCGAGGCGACCACGGATTCGGTGCTGCTGTGGGCTTTGCTGAGTGAACGGCTCGAAGCGGGTGAAGACCCGCTCTCGGCCGTCACGTGGCTGACCGGTGTGGTCGAGGAGGCGGGGCCGGGTTCGCGGCTCAACTTCCTGCTGACCGACGGCCGGACGCTGATCGGCACGGCGTGGACGCATTCCCTGTCCTATCAGGACACTGGTGACGGTGTCGTCGTCGCTTCGGAACCGTGCGACGACGGTCCCGGATGGACTCCCGTTCCCCAACACCACGCCGTCCGGGTCACCGGCGCCGGTGTGGAAATCCTTCCCCTCGAAGCCGATCGGAGCACTGAGGCACGATGACCGAAGTGGACCTCGACGTACACCGCAGCGAGTCGGACATCACCGAGCAGCTGCGCGCGGACGTCCGCGCCGGCCTGGAGGCGGACCGGAAGTGGTTGTCGCCCAAGTGGTTCTACGACGCGCGCGGCAGCGAACTGTTCGAGAAGATCACCGCCCTTCCCGAGTACTACCCGACCCGCAGCGAACGGGAGGTGCTCGCCGCGCGTGGCGGCGAGATCGCGGAAAGTTCCGGCGCGCACACCCTCGTCGAACTCGGTTCCGGCTCGAGTGAGAAGACCAGGCTCCTGCTCGACGCGCTCACCGACCACGGCACGCTGAGGGAGTTCGTGCCGCTCGACGTCTCCGGAACCGCGCTCGCCGAAGCCGCGGAAGCCATCAAGGCCGACTACCCGTCCCTCGAAATCCGGGGCGTGGTCGGGGACTTCACCCAGCATCTCGACCTGCTGCCGGGCGACCGGCCGCGGCTGGTGGTGTTCCTCGGCGGCACGATCGGCAACTTCCTGCCCGCCGAACGCGCCGCCTTCCTCCACTCGGTCCGCGAAGTTCTCGACGAAGGGGAGTGGCTCCTTCTCGGGACGGATTTGGTGAAGGACCGGGAAACGCTGGAACGCGCCTATGACGACGCGGCGGGGGTCACCGCCGAGTTCAATCGCAACGTGCTCCACGTGATCAACAACGGCCTCGGCGCGAACTTCGATCCGGCCGCCTTCGACCACGTCTCGTACTGGGACGAAGAGAACGAATGGGTCGAAATGCGCCTGCGTGCCCGGGAGGCGGTGACCGTCGACATCCCGGGCGCCGATCTGCTGGTGAAGTTCGCCGAGGGCGAATACGTGCGCACCGAGATCTCCGCGAAGTTCCGGCGGGACGGAATCGCCGCGGAACTGGCCGAAGCCGGTTTCTCGGTGGAGAAATGGTGGACGGACTCGGAATCGCGATTCGGGGTGAGCCTGGCAAGATCTGTCCGTGGCTAACCCTCTTACGCTCCTCGCTCGCGCACTCGGCACGAAACCGTGGCTGATGGGGCTCGCGGGCGGGATCATCTGGGTGGACAAGAAACTCCACCGGCTGTTCAAGGGGAAGGTGAGCCTGGTCGCGCTGGCCGGGCTCCCTTCCCTCCGGCTGACCACGACCGGCCGCAAGAGCGGCCTGCCCCGCAGCACCAACCTGCTGTACTTCCCCCACGATGGGGACTTCGTCCTCGTCGGCTCCAATTGGGGGAGACCGAACCATCCCGCGTGGACGCACAACCTGCGCTCACATCCGGACGCGGTCGTCGCGCTGGCGGGCAAGGAGATCCCGGTCAGGGCAAGGGAACTTCTCGACGACGAGTACGACGGGATGTGGAAGCTCCTGCTGGATTTCTGGCCGGGTTACTCCATGGAAGAGCGATCCGCTCGCCGGGTGTTACCGATTTTCGAGTTGAAGACCACCTCTCGCTAGGTTCGTACCATCCTTTCGGCCGGTGACTGGGTTACCGGCTTGTGCGAGGCTCGCTTGGTGTTACGCGCCGTGACTTCGGCGGCGCACCGTGCGACGTGTTCGGAGCGCGTCGCCAGCCGAGGGAGGAGTCGTTTTGCCGAGATCCACAAGGAGACCGGTGCGCGGTCTCGCACTGGTAGGGGCACTCGTGGCCGGTGCCGCGCTCACCGGGCTTTCCGCCGGTGGCGCGGTCGCGGCCCAGGACGGCGGGCTCTCCGCCGCCCAGGTCGGTGCGACCCCGCCGGTGACCTGGGGGGCCTGCACGGCGGACCAGATCCGCGGTGTTCCCGCCGACCAGGTCAAGTTCTACAGCTGCGCGCGCTACCGCGTGCCGATCGACCACGACAACGCGGCACTCGGCACCATCGACATCGCGATGCTGAAGCGGGCGGCGAAGACACCCGACAAGAAGGTCGGCTCGCTGTTCCTCAACCCGGGCGGCCCGGGTGGTTCCGGGTTCCGGATGCCGATCGGCGCGACGAACTACTTCCAGCCGCAGGTGCTGGACCGGTTCGACCTGATCGGGTTCGACCCGCGCGGCGTCGGGGCCAGCAACCCGCTCAAGTGCTTCACCACGCAGGAGGACGCGGACGACGTCTTCGCCGCGCAGATCCCCGTGCCGCTGTCACGGCAGGAGATTTCCGGAACGCTGGCGTCGTACCGGGACTACGGCCAGTTCTGCAAGCACAACGCCGGTGCGCTGCTGAACCACATGTCCACCAAGGACGTCGTGCGCGACCTCGACAAGATGCGGGCGGCCGTCGGCGACCGGAAGCTGACCTTCGTCGGCTTCTCGTACGGGACCTTGATCGGGTCGACGTACACCGGCATGTTCCCGAAGCAGAGCCGGGCGATCGTCATCGACGGCAACGTCGACCCGGCGCTGCGCACCAGCGACGGTGTGCAGTACGACCGCGAGCGCGCTCGCGGGTTCGAGATCGCGCTGGACGGTTTCCTGCGCAAGTGCGCGCAGGTCGGGCAGAAGTGCTCGTTCAGCTCGGGCACGCCGCGGGCGAAGTTCGACGAGATCCGTGAGTACCTGCGCCGGCAGCCGATCAAGCTGCCGGACGGGAGCACCTACGACATCAACGCGTTCACCAGCACCGTGGCCGGGGTGCTGTACTCGCCGACGTCGTTCCCGCCGCTGGCCGACGACTTGCAGGCGCTGTACAACGTCGTCCACCCGACGTCGGCGCAGACGCAGACGGCGCGGGCCGTCGAGCTGAAGGTGCTGCGGTCGGGCGCGAACGGGCGCGCGGACGCGGACCCGGACAGCCCGTATGCCGGTGACGACTCCTACTTCGCCGTGAACTGCTCGGACAAGAAGATCACGATCAAGCAGGAGAAGGTTCCCGAGATCGCCGCGAAGTGGGAGAAGGAGTCGCCCACTTTCGGTCGCTACCAGGCGTTCTCGGACGTCGCGGGCTGCCCGGTGTGGCCCGCGAAGAAGCCGGACGTGTTCCGCGGCCCGTGGAAGGCCAAGACCGACACCCCGGTGCTGGTCGTCGGCAACTACTACGACCCGGCGACCCAGTACCTGTTCTCGAAGCGGATGGCCGACCAGCTGGGCAACGCCCGGCTCCTCTCGGTCGACGCCTTCGGGCACTGCATCCTGGGTGACTCGCTCGGCGTGGACAAGGTGACGGCCGACTACCTGATCGACCTGAAGGTTCCGGCCAACGGCCAGGTGTTCCAGCCGAACGTCCAGCCGTTCGAAACCGCCTGATCTCCAGGCACGTGACCGCGAAGGCCGCTTTCGGAACGATTTCGCGCTCCGAAGGCGGCCTTCGCCGTGCCCGGGGACCAGTCCCGGGCGTCGAGAACTACGCTTCGGCCCGGGAGGCGGCGCATGGGCGGGTGGCGGGGTGTCGGTTGTCTAGCGGTGGCCATCGCGACGGTCGTCGTCCTCGGAACCCTGATCCTGTCGAGTGACGAGGGCGGCGGGCCTCCAGCTCCTCCGGAGGTCGTTTCCGCCGAGGAGTACCAGCGTGCCCTCACGAAGTTGGACGCCGAGGCGCGACCGTGGGTGGATCAGCTGGCGGCCGCCACCACGGAGGCGGACCTGAGACTGGCGAAGCTCCGGCTCGGTGACCTCCTGGGCGACCACCTCGTCAAGCTGAGGAACCTGGCCCCGCCGAGGGTGATCGAGCGCGAGCACCAAAAGCTCCAAGAGGGACTGAGCCTGCTGTCGCTGTCGCTGATCTTGCCGAACTCGGGGCCTGCCTCGACGACCGCGGGCACCGGTTGCGCGGTCGCCGCCGCGGTGCCCGTCGCCGAGAAGGTGCGCGAGATCGTCACCGGACTGGCGGACCGGGGCAGCCCCCTGCACCAGGCGATCGCCGCCCTGGGCGCGAAGCAGTTCAAGGTCGGCGGATTTCTCCCGGCCGCGCCACCACCGCTGCCCGTGCCCGCCGTGTCGCGCCCACCCCACGGCGAGATCGTCGAACGATCGGGCCCCGTTGGACGAGGGAGTTTGCGGATCACCAACGGCACCTCCGGCGACGTCGCCATCTCGGTGGTGACCGGTGAGCCTTCGAAACCCCAGGTGATGGTCTACGTGCACGGAAACTCCTCGACGACGGTCACCGGGATTTCGGGCGACTACCGGGTCTACGTCAAGATCGGATCCGGTTGGGACGCGGCGGGACGGCGGTTCACTTCGGGATGCCTGTTCGAAAAGTTCGCGCAGACCTTCGATCAGCGGTCGAACTGGACGATCGACCTGCGGAAGTCGGCCCTCGGAAACGCGCGGACCGAACCCGTCCCCGCCTTCTGACGCGGGGATGTCCTCTCCCCTCGCGCTCACACGTCGATACTCGCGTAGGTGTCCAAGCCGTAGTTCGTGGCGTACGCGTTCTCGACACCGACCAGGAGGTCGACGATCTCGAAGTACCGGTCCCAGAAGGGCGTTTCGCGCAGTGCTTCGATGAGCAGCTGATACGAGTGATGGTCGTCGGCCTCCCACACCCACACGTCGGTCACCCGCGCGGAGTAGAACTCGGTGTCGTAGAAGCGGGAACGGACGCCCTTCACCTTGCTCTTGATCGCAGGGAGGACTTCGGTCTCGAAGGATTCCACCCGCTGCTCGATCGTCAGGCTGAGCCATTCGGGGGTGGTCTTCACCAGCATGAAGGCGGTTACTTCGGTCATGGTGCTGCCTTTCGGGCGTAGGTACTACCGATTCCCGCGAGTGCGGGAAAGCCGTGATTGCCCGGTGACGAGCGCTCCGAGGACGAGCACGCTCACGCCGATCACCCGCAAGGCCGTGCTCGTGCTGGTGACGAACGCGGAGATCACCTCGGGCGCGCGGCCCGGTGCCGCGGCGAGGGCCTGCGCCACGGTGTGCGGATCGTGGTTCGCGCGGATGTCGGGCGGCAGCGCGGCGACGAACCGTCCGGTGAGGACGGTGCCGATGACCGCGACGCCGAGCGCGCTGCCGAACTCGCGCGTGGTGGCCTGCAGCCCGGCGCCGACCCCGGCCCGAGCCGGGGGCAGTGAGCCGGAGATGGCGGCCGACAGTGTCGGAAGGGCCAAGGTGACTCCGATGCCGGTGACCACGAGCCAACTCGCGTAGACGGGATACGGCGTCGATGCGTCTACTGTAGACAGTCCAATGAGGCCGCAGCCGACGAAGGCGAACGCCAGTGCGACGGTGACGTCGACGCCGACACGCTGGACGAGGCGGCCCACCTGCCGCGCGCCGAGGATGACCGGGATGGTCATCGGAATGATCCCGAGCCCGGTCAGCAGCACACTGAATCCCTTGCCGTACTGCAGGAAAGACGCGTTGACGTAGAACAGCGCGAACATCCCGAAGAAGATCGCGGTCATGCCGAGGCAGGCACCGCGCAGCGCGGGCACGCGGAACAACCGGGGATCGAGCAGTGGGTGTTCGGCCTTCAGTTCCACGAACGTCCACAGGGCGAACAGCACGACGGCAGCGGCGAAACCGATCAGGACGATCGGACTGGTCCAGCCCGCTTCCGGGCCTTCCACGATGCCGAGCAGGAGTGCGACCGACGCGCCGACGAGCAGGAGGGCGCCGAGCAGGCTGAGCGGGCGGTCGTGCCGCGGGGACACCGGCGCGACGCGGGCGGCGAACGCGGCGAGCAGCAGGGAGAGCGGGACAGCGACCGCGAACAGCCAGCGCCAGGATCCACCGGAGAGCACCGCGCCACCACCGACGTTCCCGGCGATACCACCGATCCCGGTCATCGAGGCCCAGGTCGCGATGGTCACGCCCTTGCGCCCGGCGGGCACGGCGTGCAGCAGGACGGCGAGCGTGTTGGGCAGCACCGCGGCGGCGCCGATCCCCGTGATCGCCCGGCCCGCCAGCAGGAACGGCACGTTCGGCGCGACCGTCGAGAGCAACGCGCCGAGACCGAACAACGCCAGACCGGCGAGCAGGACGCCCTTGCGGCCGAAGCGATCGCCCGCGGCGCCGCCGGGGATCACCAGGCAGGCGAAGAAGACGACGTAGGTGTCGACGATCCAGATGAGCGCCGACGCGGACGGGCGCAGGTCGCTCGCGGCCAGCATCGGAACGGCGAGGTTGATCGCGGCGACCATCCCGACGACGAGCACGACACAGGCGCACATAACGGCCAGCAGACCGCGCCGCGCGACCGGGCGGCTCGCGGCGGCCGCCGGGTCGTCGCGGATGTTGAGTCGAAGTGGCATGTCTCTCAAGCTATGGACCAGCCAGTACTTCGTGCCACGCAACTTTGGCAAGAATTAATTGCCTACGATGCAACTATGGCCGACCAACTGGACCTGAACCTCTTGCGCGTGTTCGACGCGCTGCTGCGGGACGGCAGCGTCACCGCGGCGGCCGAGCGCCTGCACCTGTCGATCCCGGCGACGAGCCGCGCCCTCGGCAGGCTGCGGCGGGCGATGGGGGACCCGATCCTGGTGCGCGCGGGGCGCGGGATGGTGCCGACGCCGTTCGCGCTTCGGACAGCGCCGCGGGTGCGGTCGCTGCTCGACGAGGCGTCGGCCCTGATCAGCGCCGACCGGGAGCTCGCGATCGGTGATCTCGAACGCACCTTCACCATCCGGATCAACGACGGCGTCGCCGCGACGCTGGCGACCGCGGCCGTCGAGGCGACCGCCGCCGTCGCGCCGGGTGTGGTCCTGCGCTTCGTCGGGGAAGGCAGCGAAAGCACCGAGGCGCTGCGGGACGGCTCCGTCGATCTGGACATCGGCGCCGGTGACGTCTCGGCTCCCGACATCCGCTCGATGCTGCTGTACCGAGAACGAGTGGTCGCGATCGTCCGGGCCGACAGCCCACTGGCCCGCCCACGCCGCCCGACACTGGCGCAACTTTGCCGGTATCCCCACGTTTCCGCTTCCCGGCGCGGCCGCACCCGAGGGCCGCTCGACGAGGTCTTGGAGGCCGAAGGACTCCAGCGCCGGGTCGCGGCGGTCGTCCCGACGTCCGCCGTCGCCGCGTTCCTGGTCGCGTCGAGTGACTACATCGGACTCGCGCCCCAGCGGCTCGCCGAGCAGTACGGCCGGGCGCTCGGGATCCGCTGGTTCCCGATTCCCGCGGACCTCCCGGAGATCGAAGTGCGGCTGCTCTGGCATGCCCGCCTCGACGCCGATCCGGCCCAGCGCTGGCTGCGCGACACGATCCGCGACGCGTTCGATTCACCCGCTTAGCGGCATTTTCCGGAGCAGGAAATGGCATGAGAGGAATGATCACCCCTTGCTAGGGTGATCTTGATCTGCGGCTTTCGTCGCAGCTGGGGGAAGGAAAACCCTTGCGTGCCACCAGAACTCTGTCCATCGCCGGGGCGTCCGCGGTCGCGCTGGCCGTCCTCGTCCCCGGCTCGGCCTCGGCCGCACCGGCACTCGCCGAGCTTCCCGCGTTGCCCGGTTCGTCGGTGGCCGGCGCCGCCGGGATCAACGACAGCGGGATAGCGGTCGGCTGGTCCACCACGGGCGGTACCTCGCACGCCGTGCGCTGGGGCGCCGACGGCACGGTCACCGATCTCGGCACCGCGGCCGGTGACACCGGGAGTGAAGCCACGGCGATCAACAACGAGGGAACGGTGGCGGGCAGGTCGTCGAACAGCAAGGGCCAGCGTGCCGTCCGCTGGGATCCGGACGGCCGGATCACGGTCCTGGATTCCTTGCCAGGAACGGCGTACTGCCAGGCGAAAGCGATCAACGCGACCGGTGAGACCGCCGGCTACTGCTCGGAGTCGTACTCGAGTTACTACGGCAGGCCGGTCCGCTGGAGCGTCGACGGGACAGTGACCGAACTGGCCGCGCTGCCCGGTGGGACCTCCGGCGTCGGGGCGGCGATCGCGGACGACGGCACCGTCGCGGGCTGGTCGACAGCGTCGGACCACCAGACACACGCGACGCGCTGGGCCACGGGCGGGACCGTCACCGAGCTGAAGTACTTGCCTTCGGGCTACTTCGCCGAGGCGATGGGGATCGGCGCCGACGGGACGATCGTCGGCAGGGTGCAGCGGTCGGTCGGCGGCAGCTACGGCGTGTTCGCCACGCGGTGGAAGGCGGACGGTTCGGTCACGGACCTCGGCGGTTTCCCGGTCACCGACAAGCCGTCCAGTGAAGCGCGGGCGGCGGGACCGGACAACACCGCGGTGGGTATGTCGAAAGACACAGAGGGGCGCTACACCGCCGTTCGCTGGAACTCCGACGGAAGCCTCACCGACCTCGGAAGGGCGGCTGGAGCAGGGCCGGGAACCATCACCTTCGCCGCCTCGGTCAACACTCACGGGGTGGTCGTCGGCCGATCCGGCGGGGTCGCGGTGCGCTGGACGCCTTGATCGGCGTGGTACCTTCCGAAGGTTGATCGACACCGTTCGAATACGAAAGCGAGGTGAGCGGCACATGCCGGAAGACAGTTCTGGAACGACCGGATGCGGTCGCCGTTCACCCGTGTGCGCGGTGCGCTGACCTTCTCCGGTCTCCTTTTCCTGTCTGGCCTTGTGTACGCACGCCAGAAAAGAGCCGGAATCATGAACACCTTCGAAATGCTGCTCAGGGTCGGCACGGGTGTCGGACTGGGCGCCGTGATCGGCATCGAGCGCCAGTACCGCGCCCGGATGGCCGGACTCCGCACCAACGCCCTCGTCGCCGTCGGCGCCACCCTCTTCGTTCTGTTGTCCGCCCACGGTTTCGGCGGGCTGAACGCCAGCGGTGACGCCGACCCGACGAGGGTGGCCGCCCAGATCGTTTCCGGTATCGGCTTCCTCGGCGCCGGAGTGATCCTGCGGGACGGGCTGAACGTGCGCGGACTCAACACCGCCGCCACGCTGTGGTGCTCGGCGGCGGTCGGATCCCTCGCGGGAGCGGGACTTTACGTCGTCGCGCTCGCGGGGACGGCCGTGATCGTCGGGGTCAATGTGCTGCTGCGCCCGCTCGGCCACGTCATGGACCGTCGTCCGGAGAACCGGGAAGAGTGCTCCGGGCAGGAGGAGCGCGAGACGGCTTAGTGGCTCGCGGTGGCCTTCAGGACACGGGGAAGTGTCCCGCGGTCGCTGCCCCAATGCCGCATTGGAGACGCTCAGCGACACCAATGCGGCCACGCGTGCCACTCACGACCGACCTGCCTGACTCGGCACCGCCGCCTCCGAGGCGGGAAGGTGTGAAGGCCGAGTTCCTTCGGTTGAGCCCGGGAAGGGGCAGGGCCCTCGCGACCACTAGCGGTCCAGGAAATCCAGCAGGATCCGGGAAAACTCGGCGGGCTTCTCCAGATTGATCATGTGCGCGACCCCGGGGACGACGAGTTTCCTGGAGTCGCCCGCCTCGCGATCGATCTGGTCGGCGATGGCGAGGATGTCCGAGGAATCCAGGTCGCCCACCAGCGTCAAGGTGCGCGGGGTCAGCTCGCTGGTGCGTTCGATGGCCCGTAGTTCGTCCATCCGCGTGAAGCCGGAGAGTCCGTGGCGCACGATCGTCTGCGTGTACATCTCCTGACACAGCAGCCGGACCCGCTGATCGACGTCCGCGGGTGCGCGCCGGGGGCCGTCCACCCACATGCGCAGGATGCGTTCGATGGCGGCCGGGAGATCGCCCTTCGCGCCGGCTTCTTCGAGCTTCTTGTTCTGTTCCAGGACAAAGGGATCCTTCGTCGTCATCGCGCTGAGTCCCGTGGCGACGAGGACGAGGTTCTCGACCAGGTCCGGGTAGGTCAGCGCGAAGTCGACGGCGATCCGCCCGCCGCCGGACAAGCCGACCAGTGACGCGCGGGGGAGCTCCAGCGCGGTCATCAGCGAGCGGAGATCTTCGTAGTGCCTGAACCGCTCTGTGGGCGTGGACGAGTCGCCGTGCCCGCGCGCGTCGTACCGGATGGCGGTGTGGTGCCGTCCGAGCGCCGTCATTTCGGCGTCCCACATCCGGGAGTCGAGGATCCCGCCGTGGAGCAGGATCACCGGATCGCCTTCGCCCCGGGTCTCGTATGCCAATTCGCCGTTTTCGACCTGGATCCTCCCGCGTGCCATAGCGGGAACGGTACCGAAGAAATGTGAAGGCCCCCTTCCCCAAAGTGCGGGGAAAGGGGCCTTCGCCGGGCGAAGTGCTTACGCCTGGGTCATCTTCCGCAGGACGTACTGCAGGATGCCGCCGTTGCGGTAGTAGTCCGCCTCACCCGGGGTGTCGATGCGGACGTCCGCGTCGAACTCCACCTTGGTGCCGTCGGTCTTCGTCGCGGTGACGTGGACCGTGCGCGGGGTCTCGCCGTCGTTCAGCTTCGTGATGCCCGAGATGTCGAACGTCTCGGTGCCGTCGAGGCCGAGCGACGAGGCCGACTCGCCCGCCGGGAACTGCAGCGGGATGACGCCCATGCCGATCAGGTTCGACCGGTGGATCCGCTCGAACGACTCGGTGATCACCGCGCGGACACCGAGCAGCGAGGTGCCCTTGGCCGCCCAGTCACGGGAGGAACCGGAGCCGTACTCCTTGCCGCCCAGCACCACGAGCGGGATGTTCCGGGCCGCGTAGTTCTGCGCCGCGTCGTAGATGAACGACTGCGGGGCGTCGTCCTGGGTGAAGTCACGGGTGTAACCGCCCTGCACGTCGTCCAGCAGCTGGTTGCGCAGCCGGATGTTCGCGAAGGTGCCGCGGATCATGACCTCGTGGTTACCGCGACGCGACCCGTAGGAGTTGAAGTCCTTCTTCTCCACGCCGTGCTCGGTCAGGTACTGCGCGGCCGGGGTGCCCGGCTTGATCGCGCCGGCGGGGGAGATGTGGTCGGTGGTGACCGAGTCGCCCAGCTTCGCCAGCACGCGGGCGCCGGAGATGTCGGTGACCGCCGACGGCTCCGCCTTCATGCCCTCGAAGTACGGGGGCTTACGGACGTAGGTGGACTCCGCGTCCCAGTCGAAAGTCTTGCCTTCGGGGGTGGGCAGGGACTTCCACCGCTCGCCACCGTCGAAGACGTCGGCGTAGTCCTTGGTGAACATCTCCTGCGTGATGGCGTAGTCGATGGTCTCCTGGATCTCCTTGGCCGCGGGCCAGATGTCCTTCAGGAAGACGTCGTTGCCTTCGGTGTCCTGGCCGAGCGGCTGGTTCTCGAAGTCGAAGTCCATCGTGCCGGCGAGCGCGTAGGCGATGACCAGCGGCGGCGACGCGAGGTAGTTCATCTTCACGTCGGGGTTGATCCGGCCTTCGAAGTTCCGGTTGCCCGAGAGCACCGAAACCGCGGTGAGGTCGTTCTCCTGGATCGCCGCGGAAATCTCGTCCGACAGCGGGCCCGAGTTGCCGATGCAGGTGGTGCAGCCGTAGCCGACCAGGTGGTAGCCCAGCTTCTCCAGGTACGGCCAGAGACCGGCCTTGTTGTAGTAGTCGGTGACGACCTGCGAACCCGGCGCCATCGAGGTCTTGACCCACGGCTTGACCGCGAGGCCCTTGTCGACCGCGTTCCGCGCGAGCAGCGCCGCGCCGAGCATGACCGACGGGTTGGAGGTGTTGGTGCACGAGGTGATCGAGGCGATCACCACGGCGCCGTGGTCGAGGACGAACTCACCACGGTCGGAGGTGCTGACCTTGACCGGGTTGGTCGGGCGGCCGCTGTGGCCGTTCGCCGCCGACTGGATGTCGACCGCGCCCTCGTCCTTGAACGAGAGGGCGGCCGGGTCGCTGGCGGGGAAGGACTCCTCGACGGCTTCGTCCAGGTTGGTGTGCGGGACCTGCTCGCCGCCGACGTAGTCGTGGATCGACTTGCGGAAGGAGTTCTTCGCGTCGGTCAGCTCGATGCGGTCCTGCGGGCGCTTCGGGCCGGCGATCGATGGGACGACCGTCGACAGGTCCAGCTCGATGTACTCGGAGTACTCCGGCTCGTGCGACGGGTCGTGCCAGAGGCCCTGCTCCTTGGCGTAGGCCTCGACGAGCGCGACCTGCTCCTCGGAGCGGCCGGTGAGCTTGAGGTAGCGGACGGTCTCCTCGTCGATCGGGAAGATCGCCGCGGTGGAGCCGAACTCCGGGCTCATGTTGCCGATGGTGGCGCGGTTGGCCAGCGGCACCGCGCCGACGCTCTCGCCGTAGAACTCGACGAACTTGCTGACCACGCCGTGCTTGCGCAGCATTTCGGTGATGGTGAGCACGACGTCGGTGGCGGTCACGCCGGTCGGGATCTCGCCGGTGAGCTTGAAGCCCACGACCCGCGGGATGAGCATGGAGACCGGCTGGCCCAGCATGGCCGCCTCGGCCTCGATGCCGCCGACGCCCCAGCCCAGCACGCCGAGGCCGTTGACCATGGTGGTGTGCGAGTCCGTGCCGACACAGGAGTCGGGGTACGCCTGGCCGTTGCGGGACATCACCGTGCGCGCGAGGTGCTCGATGTTGACCTGGTGCACGATGCCGGTGCCCGGCGGGACGACCTTGAACTCGTCGAAGGCGCCCTGGCCCCAGCGCAGGAACTGGTAGCGCTCGCGGTTGCGCTCGTACTCGATCTCGACGTTGCGCTCGAAAGCGTCGGCGCGGCCGAAGACGTCGATGATGACCGAGTGGTCGATGACCAGCTCGGCGGGCGCCAGCGGGTTGACCTTGTCCGGGTCGCCGCCGAGCTCGGTGACGGCCTCGCGCATGGTGGCGAGGTCGACGACACAGGGCACGCCGGTGAAGTCCTGCATGATCACGCGGGCGGGCGTGAACTGGATCTCGATCGACGGATCGGCCTTGGCGTCCCAGTTGCCGAGCGCGCGGATGTGGTCGGCGGTGATGTTCGCGCCGTCCTCGGTCCGCAGCAGGTTCTCGAGCAGGATCTTCAGGCTGTAGGGAAGGCGCTCCGCACCCTCGACCTTGTTGAGGCGGAACACCTCGTAGGAGGCGTCGCCCACCTTCAGCGTGTCTTTGGCGCCGAAGCTGTCCTTGCTGGCGGGTGCAGTCACTTCTAACTCCAGTGGCGGGTCAGTTCGGTGTGTTCTCCAGGCCGTTCGGGTCGACCAGGAGCGAGTGTTGCGCACCCCCACCGTAAGT
The DNA here is from genome assembly GCF_001953865.1 of Amycolatopsis coloradensis. Lineage (GTDB taxonomy): Bacteria > Actinomycetota > Actinomycetes > Mycobacteriales > Pseudonocardiaceae > Amycolatopsis > Amycolatopsis coloradensis. The sequence continues at coordinate 57,435 of NZ_MQUQ01000009.1, read as the reverse complement.
CCGGACCCGGGATGGCACACCTCGTTCGTCCCCACAAACAGTACGCCTGTACTTTTTGGGAGGCAAGCCGACATGCGCGTCGGGAGCGTCTCACCGACCTCCAGTCATTCGAGTGACGAAACGTTCGTCTGTTCGTCCCCCGTTGAGGGGAAATGGTGCCTACGGTGTGTAAGTTCCTGGTGGTGCTTCTGGTAATGCTGTTGCAGCAGTGGCACAGTGAGCTCGTTGTTACAAGATCAGGAGGTGGGCGGATCGTGCGTGGTGAGACCGGGTCCGGGACCAGTGCCCGCCGTGGCATGACCATCGGGGCGCTCGGCGTCGCCTTGTTGCTCGGGGTGACCGGCACGGGTCTCGCGGTCCCGCCGCCCCCGCCGAACCCCAGCGACTCCGAGATCAACTCGAGCAAGGCCGACGCCAACGCCAAGGCGGGCGATGTCGGCAGGCTCACCAATCAGCTGGCCCAGGCCGAGTCGAAGCTCTCTCAGCTCAACGACGAGGTCGAGCTGAAGATGGAGGAGGCCAACAAGGCGAGGGTCGACGCGGAGACGGCGCAGGACGAGGCCGCGCAGGCCGACCGTGAAGCGCGGTCGGCGCGCACGGAGTCCGACGCCGCGCAGGCGACCATCGACAAGGCGCGCGCCGACCTCGACAAGTTCGCCGCCGCCAGCTTCCAGCAGGGCAGCACCATCGGCTCGGTGTCGGCGTACCTGACCGTCAACAGCCCCAAGGAACTCCTCGGCCGCGCCCAAATGCTCGATGCGGTCGGTGGCAGCAGGCTCAACGCGCTCGACACGATGAAGCGCGCGCAGACCGAGAAGTCCAACAAGGACGCCACGGCCCGCAAGAAGCTGGAGATCGCGCAGGAGCGCAAGCGCGCGGCCGCGGCGGCCAAGCACGAGGCCGACAACGCCCAGAGCGCCGCCCAGCACGCGCAGGACACCCAGGCCACCCAGACCGGTTTGCTGGAAGCCGACAAGACCAACGTCGAGAAGCAGCTCTTCGAAGCGCAGCAGAAGGTCAGCGGCCTCCAGGGACAGCGGCAGCGTTACGAGGACTGGAAGGCGCAGAAGGCCCGCGAGGACGAGGAACGCGCTCGTCAGGCCGCTCTCGCCGCGTCTCGGCCGAGTCCCAGCCAGGGTGGCGGTGACCGTCCGTCGAGCGGAAGGCCCGTCCAGTCGGCTCCCGCCGGTTCCAGTGTCGAGGCCGTGGTCCAGCGAGCATTGTCGCAGCTGGGACTTCCGTACGCGTGGGGCGGCGGCAACGGCTCCGGGCCGACGCGCGGCATCCGCGACGGTGGCACGGCGGATCGCTACGGCGACTACATGAAGATCGGCTTCGACTGCTCCGGGCTGATGATCTACTCGTTCGCCGGGGTGCGGTCGCTCCCGCACTACAGCGGGTACCAGTACAACGCCGGGCGGAAGGTGCCGCTCTCGCAGATGCGCCGCGGCGACATGCTCTTCTGGGGTGGCAGCGCGCGAGGCATCCACCACGTCGCGATGTACCTCGGGAACGGGCAGATGGTCGAGGCGCCGCAGTCCGGTCTGCGGGTGCGGATCTCGCCGGTGCGCTACGGCGGGATCATGCCGTACGCGACCCGTTTGATCGGCTAGAGCGTGTCTTCCGAACGGACGTCGGCTGGTTCGAGACCGGAGGCCTCGGACTCGCGGAGATGGACCGCCGACATGGCCGCGAGAGTGAACAGCCACTGCCGCGGCCCGGCCGCGGGAAGCCGAAAGCGCGCTTCGAGAGACACGGCCTAGGCGTGGCCTACGCGGGGATCGTGCTGGCGGGCGGTGCCGCTCGTCGTCTGTCCGGTGTGGACAAACCCGCGCTCGCCATCGGCGGGAAACCCTTGCTGGCACGGGCTCTGGCCGCGCTCGCCGAAGCGGACCCGGTGATCGTCGTCGGACCCGAACGGCCGGGTTTCGGCGGCGTCCGGTGGACTCGGGAGGCCGAACCCGGTACCGGACCGGTCGCCGCGCTGGCGGCGGGACTCGCCCTGGTGCGCACGGAGATCGTCGCCGTCCTCGCCGGTGATCTCGCCGGAGTCCGGAAGTCCACTGTGGACCGGCTGATGGCCGCGCTGGGGTCCGCTTCGGGCGCGGTTCTCGTCGACGCAGGCGGGGAGCGGCAGTGGCTGCTGGGCGTCTGGCGGACGGAAGCGCTGCGCGGCGCCTTGCCGGAGCCGGTGGAAAACGCGTCGCTGCGGCGAACCTTGGGCGGGCTGGACATCGTCGAGGTCCCCGAGGAACCAGGGGAGAGCGCCGACATCGATACGCCCGAGGATATCGATCGATTCTCCTGAAGCGGGTGGCTATGGTGGGCCGATGGCGCCGGTCAAACAGGTCCAAGTCACCTTCGATTGCCAAGAACCCGAGCGGGTGGCCCGATTCTGGTGCGAGGTACTGGGGTACGTCGTGCCGCCGCCACCGGAAGGATTCGACACCTGGGACGACTACACCCGCTCGCTGCCGCCTGAGAAACAGGACGCGGGGTTCGTCTGCCAGGATCCCACCGGGGCCGGCCCGCGACTGTATTTCCAGCGCGTTCCCGAAGACAAGGTCGTCAAGAACCGGGTGCATCTCGACGTCCGGGTCGGCACCGGGCTCGTCGGTGAAGAACGCCTCGCCGCTCTCGAGGCCGAGTGCGCGCGACTGGTCCCGCTCGGTGCCGTCCGCGGGCTGCTGCTGCTCGCCGACGAGGACAACGAATCCTGCCTCAACATGCGCGACATCGAGGGCAACGAGTTCTGTCTCGACTGAGGTCTCCCCGGCGGCTCCTTCACAGCCGTCATACCGGTGGTCAGGTTGGCTACCGTCACGAACGGCTGTGCCGGTGACCACTACGGTCACAGCCGGACGCAAGAACGCAAGCGGGGAACACAGGAGGCACGAGTGACCGAGCCCGGCTACGCCGACGGCGCGCAGCAGCAGCCCGGAACGCCGGCGCGGGACGCCCAATTGCTGGAGCGGACCGTGTTCGAGGTCAAGCGGATCATCGTCGGCCAGGACAGGCTGGTCGAACGGATGCTGGTCGGCCTGCTGGCCAGGGGCCATCTCCTGCTCGAAGGTGTCCCCGGCGTCGCGAAGACGCTCGCCGTCGAGACCTTCGCGCGAGTGGTCGGCGGCTCGTTCTCGCGGGTGCAGTTCACCCCGGACCTGGTCCCCGCCGACATCCTCGGCACCCGGATCTACCGACAGGGCGCCGAGCGGTTCGACGTCGAACTCGGCCCGGTGGTGGCGAACTTCGTACTCGCCGACGAGATCAACCGCGCGCCGGCGAAGGTGCAGTCGGCGATGCTCGAGGTGATGGCCGAGCGGCATGTGTCGATCGGCGGCCAGACCTTCCCGATGCCCGACCCGTTCCTCGTGCTCGCCACGCAGAACCCGATCGAGAACGAGGGTGTGTACCCGCTGCCCGAGGCGCAGCGGGACCGGTTCCTGTTCAAGATCGTCGTCGAGTACCCGACCGCCGAGGAAGAGCGGGAGATCATCTACCGGATGGGCGTCACCCCGCCCGCCCCGCAAGAGGTACTGAGCCCCGGAGAGCTGGTCCGGCTCCAGAACGTGGCATCGCAGGTGTTCGTGCACCACGCGCTGGTCGACTACGTCGTGCGCCTCGTGCTCACCACCCGTACTCCGAACGACCACGGCCTCGCCGACGTCGCGGGCTGGGTGTCCTACGGCGCCTCGCCGCGTGCCAGCCTCGGCATCATCGCCGCCGCGCGGTCGCTGGCGCTGGTCCGCGGCCGGGACTACGTGCTGCCGCAGGACGTCGTCGATGTCGTGCCGGACGTGCTGCGGCACCGGCTCGTGCTGTCCTACGACGCGCTGGCCGACGGTGTCCCCATCGACCACATCATCACGCGGGTGCTCCAGACCGTGCCGCTGCCGCAGGTCTCGGCCCGTCCCCAGGGCGGCGGCGGGCAGGGTGTCCCGGCCGGCGCACCCGTCAGGTAAGGACGAAGCGTGAAGAACGAGAAGGGCGAACGTCCTTCCTGGGCGCCGCCGGTACTCCGCGGGGAGCGGATGGAGGCGGGCCTGCGCACGCTCGAACTCGACGTGCGCCGCCGTCTCGACGGTCTGTTGCAGGGAAACCATCTCGGCCTGGTGCCGGGGCCGGGTTCGGAACCGGGGGAGGCCCGGCCGTACCAGCCCGGTGACGACGTCCGCCGGATGGACTGGGCGGTCACCGCGCGGACGACGAGCCCGCACATCCGGGAGACCGTCGCCGATCGTGAGCTGGAGACGTGGCTGGTGGCGGACGTGTCCGCGAGCCTCGACTTCGGCACCGCGCTCTGCGAGAAGCGTGACCTCGTCGTGTGCGCGACGGCCGCGGTCGCCCATCTGACCGGTGGGGGTGGCAACCGGATCGGCGCGCTCGTCTCGAACGGGGCGGGCAGCATCACGCGCATCCCGGCGCGTGGCGGGCTCCCGCACGCGCGGGGGCTGGTCCGCAAACTCGCCGAGACCCCGCGTGCCGAGGAAGGTGTCCGCGGTGATCTCGCCGCCGCACTGGAGAAACTGCGCCGTCCGCCCCGGCGCCGCGGGCTCGCCGTCGTGATCTCCGATTTCCTCGGTGACATGGAATGGCAGCGCCCGTTGCGCGCGCTCGGCGGTCATCACGACCTCATCGCCATCGAAGTCCTCGACCCGCGCGACATCGACCTGCCCGACGTGGGCACCGTCGTGCTGGTCGACCCGGAGACAGGGAAACAGCGCGAAGTGCACGCTTCGGCCTTGCTGCGCAAGGAATTCGGCGCCGCGGCGCATGCTCACCGGCAGGAGGTCGCGGCCGCGCTGCGGCGGGCCGGTGCCGCGCATCTGGTGCTGCGCACCGATTCGGACTGGATCGCGGACATGGTCCGGTTCGTGGTGGCCCGCAAGCGCCGCTGGTCCGGTGGTGTCGCGTGAGCCTGACCGGATTCGCCTCGCCGTGGTGGTTCCTGCTGCTGCTGGCGGTCGCCGCGGTCGCCGTCGGCTACGTGCTTTCCCAGCGCGCGCGGCGCAAGCGCACCATGCGGTTCGCCAACCTGGAACTGCTGGACAAGGTCGCGCCGAAGAGCCAAGGCTGGGTGCGGCACGTACCCGCCATCCTGATCGTGCTCTCGCTGCTGGTGCTCACCGTCGCGCTCGCCGGGCCGACCGCCGAGCAGAAAGTGCCCCGCAACCGGGCCACCGTGATCCTGGTGATCGACACCTCACTGTCGATGGAAGCCACCGATGTTGCCCCGACGCGCCTGAAGGCGGCCCAGGAGTCGGCGCGCTCGTTCGCGCAAAACATGACCCCGGGGGTGAACCTCGGCCTGATCTCCTTCGCGGGGACGGCGACCGTGCTGGTCGCGCCGACCACCGATCGCGGTGGCGTCGTGAAGGCGATCGACAACCTGAAGCTGGCGCAGTCGACAGCCACCGGTGAAGGGATCTTCGCCGCGTTGCAGTCGATCGAGAGCTTCTCGGCGATCGTCGGCGGCGCGGAAGGCCCGCCGCCCGCCCGGATCGTCTTGATGAGTGATGGCAAGCAGACCGTCCCGGACGACCTGTACGCACCGCGAGGCGGCTACACGGCCGCGCAGGCGGCGAAGCAGGCGCAGGTGCCGATCTCGTCGATCTCGTTCGGGACCACGCACGGTTCGGTCGACATCGACGGCAAACCGCAGGACGTGAAGGTCGACGACGAATCGCTGGAGGAGATCGCGCGCCTGTCGGGCGGCGACTTCTACAAGGCGGCCAGTGCGGACGAGCTGAAACGGGTGTACGACGACCTCGGCGAGCAGATCGGGTACGAGCTGAAGGACGCCGACGCGAGCCGTCCTTGGGTCATTCTGGGGACGCTGGTCTTGATGATCGGTGCCGCCGCTTCGCTCTTCTTTGGGCAACGACTGCCGTAGGTCTCGCGTGTTATGAACGGACCTTTCATAACAAAATTTGTTATGAAAGGTCCGTTCATAACACGGAGGGACCACCCTCAGGGGGTCGCGAAGCCATTCTGCCGCCAAGCCTCGTACACGCTGATAGCCGCCGTGTTGGCCAGGTTGAGCGAGCGGCTCGTCGGCAGCATCGGCAGCCGCACCCGCTCGGTCACCTGGGTGGCCTCCTGGACCTCCGCGGGCAGCCCGGCCGACTCCGGCCCGAACATCAGCACGTCTCCCGGCTCGTACGCGACCTCGGTGTGCAGCCGGGTCGCCGAGGCGCTGAAGGCGTAGACCCGGGCGGGCAGCAGAGCCGCCCACGCCGTGTCGAGGTCCGCGTGGACGTGGACGCGCGCGAGGTCGTGGTAGTCGAGGCCCGCCCGTCGCAGCTGCTTGTCCTCCAGCGTGAAACCGAGCGGCTCCACCAGGTGGAGCTCGCAGCCGGTGTTCGCGGTCAAGCGGATCGCGTTACCCGTGTTGGGTGGAATTTCGGGGCGGTAGAACAGGATGCGGAACACGAGGGTTGATCGTCTTTCGTTCACGGGCGCTTCGCCTGAGGGCGGCCGGGAGGCCATATACGCGGACGAGCATGAGGCCGCCCGTGACCATCCCACCACAGGAGGGCTTCATGCCTTCGCTCCCTCACCCCCTGTCGCGGCGTCGCTTCCTCGGCTATGGCTCCGCAGGCGCGGCCGCCGTCCTGCTGGGGACCGGTGCCTGGAACGCCGCCGGCGCGATGCCGCTCGCGAGCGGCTCCGGTAACCCCTTCACCCTGGGCGTCGCCTCGGGTGACCCGTTGCCCGGCGGTGTCGTGCTCTGGACCAGGCTCGCGCCGCGGCCCTACGAGGCCGACGGCTTCGGCGGGATGCCGCGGACGCCGGTGCGCGTCGAGTACGAGGTCTCGCTGGACGAGCGCTTCCGTGCCGTGATCCGTCGCGGTTCCGTGGTCGCCACCCCCGAACTCGGCCACTCCGTGCACCCGGAGATTCACGGCCTCGCGCCGGATCACCAGTATTTCTACCGCTTCCGCGCGGGCGGCGAGATCTCGCCGGTCGGCCGTACGCGGACGGCGCCGGTCGCGTGGTCGTCGCCGCGCGAGCTGAACTTCGCGTTCGCGTCCTGCCAGAGCTGGGAAGCCGGGCACTTCACCGCGTACGACCACATGGCCGCCGAGGACCTCGACCTGGTCGTGCACCTGGGCGACTACCTTTACGAAAGCGGCGTCACCGGCGTCGGGCGCGGGACGCCGGTGGGTCCGCAGTTCAAGGGAGAGACCTTCGACCTCGCGCGCTACCGGCTGCAATACGCGCTCTACAAGTCCGAAGCGCCGCTGATGGCCGCGCACGCCGCCTTCCCGTGGATCCACGTCAACGACGACCACGAGGTGGAGAACAACTGGGCGGGTGACATCTCGCAGATCGACAAGGAACCGGACCAGGACCGCGCGGTGTTCCGCCAGCGACGCGCACAGGCGTTCCAGGCGATGTACGAGCACCTGCCGTACCGCATCGCCCAGCTGCCGAAGGGGCCGGACGCGCGTCTGCACCGGCGGCTGAGCTACGGCACGCTGGCCGACTTCACCATGCTCGACACCCGCCAGTACCGCGACGACCAGCCGTGCGGCGACGGCCAGTCGGCGAACTGCACCGAGCGGTTCGACGAAAACCGCACCCTGCTCGGCTCGGAACAGCGGAAGTGGCTGCTCGACGGCTTCTCCCGGTCCCACGCGCGGTGGCAGATCCTGGGCAACCAGGCACCGATGGGCCAGACCGACACCGACGCCGGCGAGGCGACCAACGTGTACCTGGACCCGTGGGACGGCTACGTCGCCGACCGTGACCGCGTGCTCGCCGCGGCGCAGGACCGGGGGGTGCGGAACCTGGTGGTCATCACCGGCGACCGGCACCAGAACTACGCCTGGGACCTCAAGCGCGACTTCGGCGACCCGGGTTCGCCCACGGTGGCGAGCGAGTTCGTCGGGACGTCGATCACCAGCGGTGGCAACGGCGCCGACATGACACCCGCCGGGGAGAACCTGCTGAAGGCCAACCCGCACATGAAGTTCTTCAACAACCAGCGCGGCTACGTCCGGGTCAACGTCAACCGGCAGCGCTGGCGGAGCGACTTCCGGGTGGTGCCGTTCGTCAACACCCCCGGCGCGCCGATCAGCACGCGGGCCAGCTATGTCGTCGAAGACCGGCGCCCCGGCGTTCAGTCCGGCTGAGCGGGAAGGAAGGCGGCGTACGCCTCGCGCACGGACGCGGGCGGCGCCGCCTTCCGGAGCGTCGCCGGATCGACGAAGACGTAGCGGTTGGTCGCCTCGGTGCACACCTTGCCGTCGCGGCTGAGCTCAAAGTCGATGATCAGCGACGTGGTCCCGAGATGCTTCAGGAACGCCGAGACGACCAGCTCGTCGTCGTAACGGCAAGGCATCCGGTAGCGGAGGCTCGACTCGGCTACGACGGCGTCGACGCCGGCGGTCAGTGCCGCCTCGTGGGAGCCGAAGAGGGCTCTCTCCACCTCGAACATGGCCATGTCGACGTAGGCGAGGTAGTTCGCGTTGAAGACGATGCCCTGTCCGTCGCATTCGTGGTAGCGCACGCGCAGCGGCATCTCGACGATCGGTTTGGTCACCCTGTCAATGTAGGAGCTGAAGGACGCTTTCCCCGCATCGCATGGGGTGAAAGCGTCCTTCGCCCGATGGAATGCGGGGAAAGTCCCGTCAGCCCTACTCGATGAAATCGATATTCGGATGCCGCGGGGACTCGCCGTCGAGCAGGTGCTTGTCCCAGCCGCGAAGGTGCAGATCGAAGAACGCCCCGACGTAGTCCCGTTGCGCGGCAAGCGAACGACGGGGGTCGATGGTGCCGATGACCGCTTCACGCTTCTCCGGCGCCACTCGCGAACCCAGCTGCGGCACGACGACCTGAAGATCGCTGTAAGCCATGTGCGTGCTGCCGCCGCGCAGGAGCAGGTCCCGCTTCCAGCCTCGCTGGTTGGCCCAGAAATCCGCCCAGCTGCGGTCGAATTCCGGCTGGCGGTGTGTGTGTTCGAGCGGCTTGCCTTCCGGGTCGACCCCTTCGGCGCCCATCAGCATGAACGGCCGGTCGAGGCCGCGTTTCGTGACCTCGCCCGGGACGTAGGCACTTCCCGGGGGATAGCCGAACGCCGTCGCCATCGCGCCGTCCAGGTTGATCCCGGCGTCGACCCGGCGGTCGTGGACCATCGTCTCGCCCGCGGTGAAACCGCCGTAGGAGTGCCCGTAGGCGCCGACGCGGGACAGGTCGAGCGACAGGCCGAGGCCGCGGGGGAGTGGCCGGTTCTCCGCGTCCGGGTTCTGCCCGCGGGTGATTTTCGTGAGCTGGTCGAGGACGAACCGGCTGTCGCCGACCCGCGCGTCGAGTGCCTTCTTCATGAACTCGGGACCTTCGCCCGAGGGAAGCGCGGTTTCGAGCCGTCCGCCGGGGAATTCGACGGCCGCGCTCTCGTAGGTGTGCGACAGCGAGACGACCACGTAGCCGCGGCTCGCCAGGTCGTCGACGAGGGCCGTGTATGTCTCCCGCGGACCGCCGAAGCCCGGCGAGAAGAGCACCACCGGCTTCGGAGCGCCGTGCGCCGCGGGGACGCCGGTCTCGGCCCTTCGTTTCGCCGACGCCCAGTCGATGGAGCCGACCGGGAGATCGAGGTAGTCCTTGCCCGCCAGCGCCTGGTCGATGACGCCGCCCATGGCGGGACTGAACCACGGTGCCCGGGGGCCGTCGGCGAACCGGTCCGCCGGGTAGGTGATGGTGGCCATGACTTCCCGGCGCCGGTCCGGTTTCCACGGATCGGGCCGGGACCCGTCGACGAGGTGGAGGTCGGTGGTGCCGACCTCGTACTGGCCGGTGAGCGCGGGTGCGGTGAGTTTGACCTGCTCCGCCGCGACGGCGGGAGCGGTCGTGGCCAGCCCGCCCACGAGCGCGAGGCCCGCGACGAGTGCCGAACCCCGCACCATCCTGGTGTGTCTCGATGACACTGCTGGAGTCCTTCCGGATCGGGGCGGCCGGGTGGGCCGCCTGCTTCCGACCCTGGCAGCGCTGCGGTACTACGCGCATCATTCTGGAGATTGAGCCGCTCTCACCCGTGAAGGGCACGATAGGCCGACGCGGCCCCAGGGTGCAGCGGCACCTTGCCGGTGCCGATCAGGGTCCGGACGTCGAGGAACTGCGTGCCGACGGCGGGTGCCGGGACGAGATCCGCGGCGTGCCCGGCCAACACCCGCGTGACGGCCGCCGCGACGTCGCCGGGCAGGGAAGGCGCCGCCAGCAGCAGGTTCGCGACGCCGATCGTCCGCAGTTCCCCGACCCCTCGGTAAGCCTGTGCCGGAACGTGGACCAGGTCGTACACCGGGCCGTATCCCGTGCGCAGCGCCGGAAGGTGCTTGTCGAGGGGCAGGAGCGTGATCGGCGTGGTCCGGTTCAGCTCGGCGAGCGCGGGCGTGGGGATCCCGCCGGACCAGAACAGCGCGTCCACCTCGTGCGCCACCAACGCGTTGATCGCCTCCCCGAGCAGGAGGTTCTTCGCGGTCACCGGGACTTCGGCGCGGGCGAACAGCCGGGTGCTGAACACCGCCACGCCGGACCCGCTCGCGCCCATCGCCACCGGCCGTCCCGCCAGATCGGCGAGCGATCGCACCCCGCCGTCCGCGCGGACCACGAGCTGGTGGTAGTTCTCGTAGACGCGGCCGATGGCCGAAAACGCGATCGGGACGGAAAACGGTTCCACTCCGGCGAAGGCGGACTCGGAGACGTCGCCGAGGACGAGCCCGAGATCGGCCCGCCCGTCTCGCAGGCGTCGCAGGTTCTCGACGCTGGCTTCGGTCGCGACGGCCGTCGCGCGCAGCCGCGGTTCCGCCTGGTTCAGCTGCTGGGCCAGCAGTTCCGCGAAGGCCAGGTAGAAACCGCCGCTCTCGCCCGCCGCGATGACGACCTCTCGTTCCGGGCCCTGGTAGCCCGCGGTCGAACAGCCCGCGAGGGTGGCCAGCCCGGCGAGGAGCGCGGTGCGCCTGGTGACGGTCATGCCATGCTCCCGGCGAGAGGAAGTTCGACGCGGACTTCGAGTCCGTGTGGTTCCGCTCGGCGCAGCTCGAGTTTCCCGCCCCGGGCGAGCACGTGCTGGTTCGCGATCGCGAGTCCGAGTCCCGTTCCGCGCGGAGCGCCGTCGCCACCGGCCCGCCAGAACCGTTCGGTCGCGCGTGCACGATCCTCTGTGGACAGTCCAGGACCGTTGTCGGACACGAAGACCGTGGCGGTCGAGTCACCGGTGTGGTAGCCGGTGGTGATCGTCGCGCCCCGGCCCGCGTAGTGCACCGCGTTGTCCAGCAGGACGTCGAGGATCTGCGCGAGATCGCCTTCCGGGCAGCGCACGGTCAGCGGGGCGTGGTGGCCTTCCGACGCCGCCAGCTCGACCCCGGCGTCGTCGGCGGAGGGCCGCCACGCGTCGACCCGTTCCGCCAGCACGGAAGGAAGATCGCCGGGTTCGTCGCCGGATTCCCCGGCGGCCAGCCGGGTCGCCGCGCTTTCGGCGAGCGCCAGCGCGAGCAGCCCGTCGAGCAACGACTCCAGGCGTTCGACCTCGGCGACGGTCGCGCGGTAGGCCCGCTGGCCGTCGCCGTCGACCTGCGCGGCGAGCGAATCGACCCGCAACCGCAAGGCGGCCAACGGGTTCCGTAACTGGTGCGACGTATCCGCGACGAGTCGCCGCTGTTGTTCGGACGCCTCGACGACGGCGTCGGACATCCGGTTGAACGACGTCGCGAGCGACCGCAGTTCCCTCGGTCCTGCCCGGTCGGGAACCTGCGCGCGATGCCCCTCGGTCACCGCCTGCACGCCGGTCTCCAATTCGTGCAGCGGCCGCACCATCCACCGCGCCAGCAGCACCGCGAGCAGCACGAACACCGCCGCCACCAGCACCGCGCCCGCGATGATCGCGGCCCAGCGGGCGGTGAGATCCGCCGCCGCGGTCGCCACGGACGCCCGCAGCACGACCACCCCGGCCACCCGCGTGCCGGTGCCGACAGGGCGGGCGAAGTAGACCGGATCGGCCGACCACGGGTTGAGCTGCTCGGGCCCCTTCGCGGGCTGGTTGCGAAGGGCGGACTCGACGAGCGAGTGGACCACCGGTTTCACGGCCGTCATTCCGCCGGTCTCGACCAGCGGCACGCCGCGTGCGTCGACCACCACGACGGCCTCGCCGTATAACGACGAATACCGCGCGGCGTCGACCGCCAGCACGGCCGGGTCGTCGGCGTCGACGGCCTGCTGGGCGAGGACGACGAACCGGTCGACGTCGGCGTTGCGGGCGATGACCAGCTGCTGGGTCCGTTGCGCGGCGGTCGATCCGAGCAGCGGGATCGCGAACGCGGCGACCACGGTCAGCGCGAGCGCGACGAGGACGACCAGCAGCCGGGTGCGCACCGGTCAGTCCCGGCCGAGGCGGTAGCCGAAACCCCGGATCGTGGTCAGCAGCCCCGGCCGGTCGAGCTTCGCGCGCAGCTGGGTCAGGTGCACGTCGAGTGAGCGGGAGACAGCGAGGTACGCGTCGCCCCACACCTCGTCCATCAGCTGCTGCCTGCTCACCGCGGTACCCGGCCGGACGGCGAGTACGGCCAGGACGGCGAACTCCTTGGCGGTGAGGCCGATGTCGTTCCCGTCGACCAGCACCCGCCGTGCCCCGAGGTCGATTTCGACGTCCTCGACACGGACGACGTCGTCCTGGGGCACGGCCGAAAGCGCGGCGCGGCGCACGACCGCGTCCATCCTCGCCAGCAGTTCGGCGAGGCGGACCGGTTTGGTCAGATAGTCGTCGGCGCCGAGCCGCAGCCCGCGCACCACGGACCGCTCGTCACCGCGCGCGGTGAGGACCAGCACCGGCACCAGCGACACCTGGCGCACCTTCCTGAGCACGTCGAGCCCGTCCATGTCGGGCAGGCCGAGATCCAGCAGGATCACGTCGGCCCCGCGATGCCGGTGCAGCGCGTCACAGCCCCTGGCCGCGTGGGAGACGGTGTGGCCGCGCGACTGCAGCGTTTCGGCGAGCGCGTCAGCGACGCCGGCGTCATCCTCGACAAGCAGCACTCGCACGGCCATACCTTCCGCCTAGCCTTCGCGGCCGGACACCAGCTCGGGCTCCGGCTTCTTCTTGTCCAGCTCCGAGGTCTTCGAGGTTTCCCGCATTGTGCCGTACACGATCAGCGACACCAGGACACAGCCCGCGACGTAGTAGAAGAAGACCGATTCGTGGCCGGCGCCCTTCAGCGCCTGCGCGATGAGTTCGGCGGTGCCGCCGAAGATCGCCACGGTGAGCGCGTACGGGAGACCGACGCCGATGGCGCGGATCTTGGTCGGGAACAGCTCGGCCTTCACGATCGCGTTGATCGAGGTGTACCCGGTGACGATCACCAGCCCGGCCAGCATCAGCAGGAAGGCGAGCACCGGCTCCTTGGTCCCGCCCATCAGCGTCATGATCGGGACGGTCAGCAGCGTGCCCGCGATGCCGAAGAACATCAGCAGCGGGCGGCGGCCGATGCGGTCCGACAGCTTGCCCGCGAACGGCTGCAGGATCGCGGCGACGAGGATCGCGCAGAACAGGATCAGCGTCACCGTCCGGCGCGGGATGCCGGCCGTGTTCTCCATGAACTTCTGGCTGTAGGTGGCGAAGGTGTAGAACGACACCGTGCCGCCGAGAGTGAGGCCGACGACGAGCGCGATCTCCTTGGGGTACTTGATCAGCGCGCGCAGCGTGCCCTTCTCGCCCGCGTCCTTGCCGGTGCCGGACGCCTTGGCCTCCTCGAAACTGGCCGACTCGTCCATCCCGCGCCGCAGGAACATCACGATGACCGCGGCGAACGCGCCGACGACGAACGCGATCCGCCAGCCCCACGACGTCAACTGGGCCTCGGTGAGGATCGCCTGGAGCAGCAGCTGGAGGCCGAGCGCCAGCAGCTGGCCGCCGTACAGCGTCACGTACTGGAAGCTGGAGTAGAAGCCGCGTTTGCCGGGAGTGGCCACTTCGGACAGATAGGTCGCGGAGGTCGAATACTCGCCGCCGACCGAGAGCCCCTGGATCAGCCTCGCGACCAGGAGCAATATCGGGGCGGCGATCCCGATCGTGGCGTAGGTCGGGGTCAGCGCGATCATCAGCGACCCCGCGGCCATCAACGTGACCGAAAGCACGAGTGCGCTTCGTCGCCCGAAGCGGTCGGCGAACCGGCCCAGCATCCAGCCGCCGAGTGGCCGCATGAGGAATCCGACGGCGAACACCGCCGCCGTGCCGAGGAACGCCGCCGTCGTGTCCTTGGTGGGGAAGAAGGACTTGGCGAAATAGGTGCTGAAGGCGGCGTAGGCGTACCAGTCATACCACTCGACCAGGTTGCCGATCGAGCCGCGCAGCACGTTGCCGACGACTCGCCTCTCGCTTACGGGCGGCGACGCTTCGCCGATCCGGGTTGTCATCTTTGACCTCCTGTGTTCCGGCTCACGGTGAACAATCCGTGACGGCCGGGCAAGGTTTCGGCGCGGTTCCTAACATCCGCTTAGGGCGGTCGCGGTTACCCGGAGGTAGAGGTGGCGCGGCTCCGGCGGGTCCCGGGCGAGCCGATAACCTCAGTGCGTCAGCGGGACGAAGACGAGGCGAGGAGAGCTCTGTGGGACGGTCGGTACTGGTCACCGGCGGCAATCGCGGCATCGGTTTGGCGATCGCGAAGGACCTCGCGGCGCAGGGGCACCAGGTCGCGATCACGCACCGTGGCTCCGGCGCGCCCGAAGGCCTCTTCGGGGTGCAGGCCGACGTCACGGACGCCGAGCAGATCGACGCCGCCTTCAAGCTCGTAGAGGAGCACCAAGGGCCCGTCGAGGTCCTCGTCGCGAACGCCGGGATGACCGACGACACCCTGCTCATGCGCATGAGCGAGGAGCAGTTCACCCGCGTGGTGGACGCGAACCTCACCGGCGCCTACCGGGTCGCCAAACGCGCCTCTCGCGGCATGCTGCGCGGCAAGTGGGGCCGCTACATCTTCATCTCGTCCGTCGTCGGGCTCACCGGATCGGCGGGCCAGGTCAACTACGCCGCGAGCAAGGCCGGTCTCGTCGGTCTCGCTCGCTCGCTGGCCCGTGAGCTGGGCTCGCGCAACATCACCTCCAACGTCATCGCCCCGGGCTTCGTCGCCACCGACATGACCGACGAACTCGGCGAGGACCGCAAGAAGGAGATCCTCGCCCAGGTTCCCTCCGGCCGGTACGCCGAGCCGTCGGAGATCGCCGCCGCCGTCCGCTACCTCGCCTCCGAGGAGGCCGGTTACGTCAACGGCGCGGTGCTGCCGGTCGACGGCGGCCTCGGCATGGGCCACTGACGTCCCCGTTTTTCCCGTACTGAACCAAACCCACTCCGGACTGGAGGTCCCGTGCCAGGACTGCTCGAAGGCAAGCGCCTGCTGATCACCGGTGTCATCACCGACGCCTCGCTCGCGTTCCACGCGGCCAAGATCGCGCAGCAAGAGGGCGCGAAGGTCGTGCTCACCGGCTTCGGCAGGCTGTCGCTCGTCGAGCGCATCGCCAGGCGTCTCCCCGAGGAGGCGCCGGTGCTGGAGCTGGACGTCACCAACCAGGCGCACCTCGATTCGCTCGCCGATCGCGTCCGTGAGCACGTCGATGGGCTCGACGGTGTGCTGCACTCGATCGGGTTCGCCCCGCCGTCCTGCCTCGGCGCGCCGTTCCTGGACGCCCCGAGCGAGGACGTGAAGGTGGCCGTCGACGTCTCGGCGTACTCCTTCAAGGCGCTCGCGGTCGCGACCCTGCCGCTGCTCTCGCGCGGTGCGTCGATCGTCGGCATGGACTTCGACGCGCGGGTCGCGTGGCCCGCCTACAACTGGATGGGCGTGGCGAAAGCGGCGCTGGAGTCGGTCAACCGCTACCTGGCGCGCGACCTGGGCCCGCAGGGCATCCGGGTCAACCTGGTCAGCGCCGGCCCGATGAAGACCATGGCCGCGCGGTCGATCCCCGGGTTCGGCGACCTGGAGGACGGCTGGGGCGCCCGTGCCCCGCTCGGTTGGGACAGCTCCGACCCGGACCCGACGGCCAAGTCCGTCTGCGCGGTGCTTTCGGACTGGCTGCCCGCGACCACCGGTTCGATGATCATGGTCGACGGTGGAGTGCACGCTCTCGGCAACTGAGTTCTTCCAAGCGCGTGAAGGCCTCCTTCCCTCGGCTGAGCCGAGGGAAGGAGGCCTTCACGCGCATCAGAGGGGGTGTGTGGAAACAGGGACTCTCAACGTCCCTGTTTCCACACACCCCTCATCCGACGTCAGGCCCTCGGCTGGTCAGGAACGACGGCGTTCGCGACGTGCCAGGAGTCTTCGAGGAGCAGGTACTTGGTGATCAGGCCGTCGTCGTTCACCTCGAACTGGATGGTGAAGGCCGACTCGATCACCTTGCCGTTGCCGCGGATGATCGAGCGCAGCCGCCCGGCCGCGACGGCGTGCGGCCCGTCGACGAGGACGCGCTCGACGTCGAACCGGTCCTTGATGAGCCCTTTGTCGAGCAGGTCGTAGAACTCGCGGATCTCCGCGGGGTTCCGGCGCGGGCCGATCCAGGGAACCAGCTCGGTCGCGCCGGGGATGTCCCAGGCGACGCTGTCGGCGAAGAGTTCCGAGGCGCCATCAGTGTCCCCTGTGGACATTCGGCGGAAGAGCTCGTCGAGGGTGGCTTGTGTTCGGTCGGACATGATTCTCCTTACGGGGTAACGGGTTCGCGGAGCAGGCGAAGGTCGTCGGTGCGCTGGACACCGGCGGCGAAGGTGAGTGCGACCACCGTGGCGACGCCGAGTCCGACGCTCACCCACGCGACACTCGGGTAGCCGAAACCGGCGTCGATCGATTCGCCGCCGAGCCACGGGCCGACCGTGTTGCCGACGTTGAAAGCGGCCGTGGTGCTGGCGCCGACGAGGGTGGGCGCGTTGCCCGCCACGGCGAACGCGCGGACGTTCAAGGCGGGATTGATGCCGAATCCGGCGACACCGAACAGGAACACGGCGAAGATCGCGACCGGGGTCGCCGGGCCGGAAAGCGCGAGCAGCACCAGGGCGAGCAGCGCGACGGCGAGGCCGCCGTAGAGCGTGGCGAACGGCCTCGCGTCGGCGAGACGGCCACCGACGGTGATGCCGATCAGCGCGCCGAGCCCGAACAGGGAGAGCACGCCCGGCACCCAGCTTTCCGGTAGTCCGGTGACCTCGGTCAGCAAGGGCGCGAGATAGCTGAAGGTCGCGAAGATCATCGCCTGCGCGAACGCGATCACGCCCAGCGCCAGCCAGAACCGGCCACCGCGGTAGAGCCGCAGTTCGGTCGCGACGTCGGTCTTGGTCTCGCCGTTCTGCGTTTCCGGGACGAGGGCGAAGACGCCGATCAACGCGACGACGGTCAGCGCCGTGACCGCCCAGAACGCCGCCCGCCAGCCCGCGTGCTGGCCGAGGAAGGTCCCGGCCGGGACGCCGGCGATGTTCGCGATGGTGAGCCCGCCGACCAGGATGGCCAGCGCGCGGCCGCGGCGCTCCACGGGGACCAGCGCGACCGCGGTGGCCGCCGCGGTCGCCCAGAACCCGGCGCAGGCGACGGCGCTGACGACACGTGTCGCGAAGAGCAGGGCGTATCCCGTACCCAGCGCACCGACGACGTGCGAGAGTCCGAAAACGACGAGCAGTGTCATCAGGGTGGCCCGCCTCGGCACTCTCAGTGTCGCGATCGCCAGCGCAGGAGCGCCGACGACCATGCCGATCGCGAAGGCGGAGATGAGCAACCCGGCTTCCGGGATGCCCACGTTCAGGTCGGCCGCCATCCCCGGCAGCAGGCCGGTGATCATGAACTCGGACGTGCCGAGCGCGAAGACGCTCAGTCCGAGGACGCAGACTGCCAAAGGCACGAGCATTCCCTCCAGTTTTGTATTGATCAGTCCAAAATGTGGGCGGCGTTGCACACAAGGCTTGTTTCGGTTACTTCGCGGAGATCGCGCCCAACGCGATGTCGGCGACCGCTTCCATGGCCGTCCGTTCGGCGCCGCGGCGGGACATCAGCCGTAGCCCGGCGACGGTGCTGTGCGCGAACTCGGCGATGTCGGCCGGTTCGCGGGTGTCGTCGATCGTCCCGTCGATTTGGCCTTCCCTGGCGCAGGCCACGAGAAGGGCGAGCTGTCGTCCGGTGTCGGCGTCGGTCCGTGCTTTGACCTCGGCATCGCGGTCGCCGAACTCGGCGACGGTGTTGACCACGAGGCAGCCGCGGCCGTGGGTGGCGACTTCCTCGTCGATGGTGAACGAGAACAGCGCGCGGAACCGCTCGACGCCGGTCCCGGAGTTCTCCAGTAACGCCGTCCTGGCGGCGATGCCTCGTTCGGTGTACTGAGCGAGTGCCCGCATGAACAGCTCGTGCTTGCTGGTGAAGGTGTTGTAGATACTGCTGCGGCCCAAGCCGGTGGCTTCGCAAAGGGCCTGTGTCGACGTGCCCTCGTAGCCGCGCGCCCAGAACGCGTCCATGGCGCGCCCGACCGCGGCGCGCTCGTCGAATTCCTTCGGCCTGGCCATGGGAGCGACCGTACCAGGTTTTGGATCGATCAGTTCAAAATGGGCCGGGTCAGCGTGCGGGGCGCCACAGCGGCAAGATGTCAGGGTGGGTTATGACGCGCTGCTTTGGCTTTCGTTCGGTGGTCCCGAGGGACCCGACGAGGTGATGCCGTTCCTGGAGAACGTCACGCGGGGACGGGGGATCCCCCGGGAACGGTTGCTCGAGGTCGCCGAGCACTACCAGCACTTCGGCGGGGTCTCGCCGATCAACCGCCTGAACCGCGACGCGATCTCCGCGGTGGAGAAGCGGCTCGCGGCCGCCGGTATCGACCTGCCTGTCCACTTCGGCAACCGCAACTGGCGGCCGATGGTCGAGGACACCCTCGCCGAGATCACCCAGGCGGGTGGTCAGCGCGTCCTGGTCTTCCCCACGAGCGCGTACGGCGGTTACTCCGCGTGCCGCCAGTACGACGAGGACATCGAGCGGGCCCGCGCGGCGGTCGGCGACGGGGCGCCGGAACTGGTCAAGCTGCGGCAGTTCTTCGACCACCCGCTGTTCATCGCGGCCTTCGCCGACGCCGTCCGCGCCGCGCACGCGGAACTGGGGAACCTGCCCGGAACCCGGACGGTCTTTTGTGCCCACTCGGTGCCCGAGTCCGCTGACACGGCGTCCGGACCACCCTCGGAAGGCGGCCGCCGCTACTCGCGCCAGATCGCCGAAGCCGCTCGCCTCGTCGCGGCCGAAGCGGGCATCGAGACCTACGACGTCGTCTGGCAGTCACGCTCCGGCCCGCCGCAGGTGCCGTGGCTCGAGCCGGACATCGTCGACCACATCGACGCCTTGCACGCGGACGGCGTGACTTCGGTGGTGGTCTGCCCGGTGGGCTTCGTGTCGGATCACCTCGAGGTGATCTGGGACCTCGACAACGAGGCCGCCGAGCGTGCGGCGGAGCACGGCATGGGCTTCGCGCGGGCCGCGACGCCGGACACGGACCCGCGCTTCGCCGAGCTTGTCGTGGAACTGGTTCGCGAGCACACCGAGGGTGCGCCGGCGCGGAAGCTGTCGCCGTTCCCGGCGGCCGGATGCACGATCAACGGGGCGCCTTGCGCCATCGGGTGCTGCGAGCCCGCGAAGCGCCCCGCGCGCCCGTAAATCGCGTTTCGTCCTCTAGTTGCGGTAGTTGCGCGCGCAACTACCGCAACTAGAGGACGACTTGCGGTTTCAGGGCCTACGGGTGGCGGTCCGCCTGGTCCGCGAACACCCGCACCGCTTCGTTGATCGCCGCACACCGCGCGCTGCGGACGGCCTCGGTCAGTGGCCGCAGGGCCTCGGCCCGGCGGCTGGCCGCGGACGCCGAAAGGGCACCACCCGGATCGTCGGCTTCGGCGATCGCCAGGATCGCCGAGATCTCCTCGGACCGCTGAAGTACCCGAAGCGAACGGCCGGGCATTCCGGCGGGCCAGGGCGCGTCGGTGGCCGCTCGCAGCCGTGCGGAGAGTTCCGCGCGTACGCCAGGGCGCTCGCTGGCGACGTCGAGGGTCTGCAGTGCTCCGGCGCTCGCGCGGATCGCGTCGGTCAAGCCGTGCTCGGCTTCGCCCAGTGGACGGTACTCGAGGATGCCCGGCGTGGGTACGGAGAAGACGGTCCACCGCATCAGGCCTTCGGCGATCGCCTCCGGGACCAGGCCGTAGCCGAGATCCGGCAACAAGGCGGCGTCACCGGTCCGCAGCGCGGCCTCGGCGAAAGGACCGCCACCGCCGAGACCACGGACATCGCCGGGCACCGGCATCAGCAACTGCATGCTCTTCGCGCCCTGGGAACGCAAAGCGAGGAGCAGCTGAACCGGGGTCGCGGCACGGTTGAACGCGAGCGGCAGCTCGAACGCCTCGGCGGCCGCGGCATCCGCGGCGACGACGTCGTGGGCCTCGCCCCAGACCAGCAGGGCGTCAAGGACGTCGTCGGAGGCGGCGGCCCCGTTCAGCCACGCCGAAGACCAGACCGCGAGGGTCGCACTAGGACGGCACACTCTGTTTATTTTATCGTGCGTTGACGGAAACCGTCGTCAGGGCGCAGATCGGGATCAAAATCACGCAGGCGGAACGGTTTCCGTGGGCCTTCGGCCCGAAAGAGGGCGCACGACCGGTGAAGTCTTCCCGTCGCGCTGGCGCGCTTCCGGGAAGACGGTCTGCCGGTCCAGAACGGTGCCTACGGCTCTCCACCGGTCAGTGGGGTGCGTAGCGGGGTGGGTCGGTCCTTAGTGTCTTGTCGTCAGGAGGCCTTGGTGGAAGGCCTCGGCGACGGCGGATGCCCGGTCGTTCACGCCGAGTTTCGCGTAGATGTTCACCAGGTGGGACTTCAACGTCGCCTCGGTGATGAACAGTCCCGCGGCGGCCTCCCGGTTGGTGTTCCCGGCAGCCACCAACCGCAGCACCTCCAGTTCCCGTTCGCTGAGCGGCTCCGGCGCGGGCCCGCGTATCCGGCCCATCAGGGTGGCCGCGACCGACGGCGCGAGGACAGCCTCGCCGCGGGCGGCGGCGCGGACGGCGCGGAGCAGTTCGTCACGCGGAGCGTCCTTGAGCAGGTAGCCGGTCGCGCCCGCCTCGATGGCGGGAAGTACGTGACTGTCGGAGTCGTAAGTGGTCAGGACGAGCACTCGCGCCGGATTCAGCCGCTCGGCCAGCACGCGGATGGCGGTGACACCGTCCATCCCTGGCATCCGGAGATCCATCAGCACGACGTCCGGGCGCAGGCACTCGGCGAGCTGGACCGCCTCGGCGCCGTCGGAGGCCTCGCCGAGGACCTCGAAGCCCGCCTCGCGCGCGAACAGGCTGCTCAGGCCGTCGCGGACCACGGGATGATCGTCGGCGACGAGCAGCCGGATCGGGGTGTCACTCATGATGCGCTCCCAGCGGGACACATGCCGAGATCCCGGTGCCGCCGCCCGGTTCGGACTCGATCCGCAACGTCCCCGAGAGGCTTTCGATCCGCTGGCGCATCGCGGTCAGCCCGAAGCCGCTCCCGGTGGTTTCGCCCCGCGGCAGCAGCGGGTCGAATCCCCGGCCGTCGTCACGCACGTCCACCGCCACTTCGGCGCCCAGGTACGAAAGTGTCACGCCCGCCCGCGAGGCCTTGGCGTGGTTGGCGACATTCGCCAGTGCCTCCTGCGCGGTCCGCAGCAACGCGACCTCCGTCTCGGGTGACAACGGCACGACGGTCCCGGTCGTGGTCACCTGGACGGTGACGCCGTGCAGTGCCGTCCACCGGGCGGCGACGTCGTTCAACGCCTCACCCAGCCGCGAGGCTCGCAAGAGCTCGGGCCGCAACGCGCGCACCGAGCGCCGGGCCTCGGTCAGACTTTCCCGCGCCAGCGTGGTCGCGGCCGTCGTGTGCCTGCGCCACGCCGCCGGATCGTCCTCGGCCTGTTCGGCCGCCTGCAACTGCGTGACGATCCCGGTGAGGCCCTGCGCCAGCGTGTCGTGGATTTCGCGGGCCATCCGTTCGCGTTCACCGTGCACGGCGGTTTCACGGGCACGGGCGAGCAACTGGTCGTGGAGGACGGCGTTTTCGGCCAAGCTAGCCTCCAGTCTGCGGTTGGCTTCGGCCAGTTCGCGCAACGCCTGTTCCCGCTGGCGGTTCCGCTCGTCGCTGCGCCAGGCGAACCAGGCGAACCCGCCCATCGGCCCGATGTTCACGGCGAGGACGGCGAGATAGCCCAGCACGCCGACGACCGTGTTCTTCTCGACGCCGTAGGCCTGGGCCGTCCCGGCCACCACCGCCACCGCGGCGACTCCGGGGAGCAGCCACGGCCACGGCAGGAGCCGGAACGCGTGGATGTAGAGCACGGGTGTGAAGCAGCCGAACCAGGGCGCCTCCAGCACGAGCACCAGCGTGATCGCCGTCAGCCCACCGACGAAGACCGCCGTCACCGGCACGCTCTCGTGCCGGCCCGGCCGCAGTGCGAACACCCCCAGCATCCACACCGCGATCAGGCCGCACAGCACGAGTTCCCCGGTCCGCGGCCCGTTGGCGGCCACGGTGAAAGCGGTCAGGATCGCCAGGAGGACGAACGGCAGGGCCTGCGTGACCGGTCCGCGCAGCGGCTCCGGAACATTCATCCATACCCCCTGTCCTTCGCGAACAACGATCGCAGATGCCCGCCGTTGGCGATCACCGCGATACCGATCAGGACGAGTCCGCAGAGGCCCTGCTCGATCCGCATCCACCAGGGCAGGAACCCGGGGAGCGAGATCAGCACCGCGATCGCCGCCACCATGGCCGCCGAGGCGATCCGCAACCGCAGGTGCGCGCCGCGACGACCCCGCGCGGTACCGACGACGAACAGGAACAGCACAACGGACGCGATCAGGACGCCTTCGCCGCGGACCCAGACGACGTCGGTCACCAGATCCGGCCGGTTTCGCCAGAGGTAGGCCACGACGAGGGCGAGCACGCTGAGACCGATGTAGCAGGAGACGAGCACCTTCATCCGCACGAAGGCGGCGCGGCTGCGCGGGTGGCCGAGCTCGGTGCTCGGCACGGGTGGCTTCTTGGGCATGAACCAAGCCTCGCGCGGCAGTACCCGGTTCCACATCAACCGATCTTTTGAAGTCCACTCCACCGAACGGTTGATCCCGACCTGGAGTTGGTTCACATCGACAGGGGACACGATGGCGACGTAGCGTCAAACGGGTGAACGATGTTCCCGGAAATCTGCCCCGGACCGCCGGGGACCTTCGCGCGGCCGGCCACCTGCCGCGATCGATCAAACAAGAACTGCACGACAACCTTCTCGCCAAGCTCCGCGCCGGGGAAGACCCCTGGCCCGGGATCGTCGGTTTCTCGCGCACCGTGCTGCCGCAGCTGGAGCGCGCGCTGCTGGCCGGGCACGACGTCGTCCTCCTCGGCGAACGCGGCCAGGGCAAGACCCGGTTGCTGCGTACCCTCGCGGGGCTCCTCGACGAATGGACGCCCGCCATCGAGGGCGCCGAACTGGCCGAGCACCCGCTCGACCCGATCACTCCGGAATCACGCCGCCGTGCCACCGAACTCGGCGACGCCCTTCCGGTGACCTGGCGTCATCGCGACGAGCGCTACACGGAAAAACTGGCCACACCGGACACTTCGGTCGGTGACCTGATCGGCGACGTCGACCCGGTGAAGGTCGCCGAAGGCCGCAGTCTCGGCGACCCCGAGACCATCCACTTCGGACTCGTCCCGCGCGCCCACCGCGGCATCGTGGCGATCAACGAGCTTCCCGACCTCGCCGAGCGCATCCAGGTCGCGCTGCTGAACGTGATGGAGGAACGCGACATCCAGGTGCGCGGGTACACCCTGCGCCTGCCGCTGGACGTGCTGCTGGTGTCGACGGCCAACCCGGAGGACTACACCAACCGCGGCCGGATCATCACCCCGCTCAAGGACCGGTTCGGCGCCGAGATCCGGACGCACTACCCGCTCGACGTCGAGTCCGAGATCGCGGTCGTGCGGCAGGAAGCGCATCTGGTCGCCGAGGTCGGCGAGCCGCTGCTGGAGGTGCTCGCCCGGTTCGTGCGGAACCTGCGCGAGTCGCCGGTGATCGACCAGCGGTCCGGCGTCTCGGCCCGGTTCGCCGTCGCGGCGGCGGAAACCGTGGGCGCGGCGGCGTTGCGCCGGTCCGCGCTCACCGGCGAGGAACCCGCCGTGGCACGCCCGGTCGACCTCGACGCGGTGCCCGCCGTGCTGCGCGGCAAGCTCGAATTCGAGCCGGGGGAGGAGGGCCGCGAGACCGAACACCTCGTGCACCTGCTGCGCCGGGCGGTCGCGGAGACGGCTCGCTCGCGGTTCGCCGGACTGGACCTGCTGCCGCTGGCCGACGCTGTCGAGGACGGGCACCTGGTGACCACCGGCGAACGCGTCCCCGGCAAGGACGTCCTCTCCGCGCTGCCGGAGCTGCCCGTGCTCCACGACGTCGCCGCGCGGGCGGGCGTCGGCCCGGACGAACCGGCGGGGCGGATCGCGGCCGCGGTCGAACTGGCGCTGGAATCCTTGTTCCTGTCGAGGAAACTCGCCAAGGACTCCGACGACACGACGACCGTCTACGGCCGATGAGTACCGTCCCGGAGGGTTATTCGTACGGGCCGTGGCACGACGGCCCGGATCCGCTGGCGCCGCCCGCGGACCTGCGGGACGCGCTCGACGAGATCGGCCGCGACGTCATGGCGGGCGCCTCGCCCCGGTCCGCGCTGGAAGAACTGCTGCGGCGCGGCACCCCGCGCACGGCCGGTCTGGACGAGCTGACCAGGCGGCTCTGGCAGCGCCGGTCGGAGATCCAGCGGCGGCACCGGCTCGACGGCACGCTCCAGGAAGTCCGGCAGCTGCTCGACCAGGCGCTGGAGGCCGAGCGGCGAGAGCTGTTCCCCGACCCGGACGACGACGCCCGCTTCCGCGAGGCGCAGCTGGACGCGCTTCCGCCGGGAACGGCGGCGGCCGTCCGCGAACTCGGCCAGTACGACTGGCGCTCTCAGCAGGGCCGGGAGAACTACGAGAAGATCCGCGACCTGCTCGGGCGTGAGTTGCTGGATTCCCGGTTCGAGGGGATGAAGGAGGCACTCCAGAACGCCGGACCGGAGGACGTCGAGCGCGTCAACAAGATGCTCGCCGACCTCAACGGCCTGCTGGCCGCGCACGCGCAAGGCCGCGAGGACGTGCCTGAGCGGTTCGCGCAGTTCATGCGAGAGCACGGCGAGTTCTTTCCGGAGAATCCGAAGAACGTCGAGGAACTGATCGACGTCCTCGCCGCCCGCGCCGCGGCCGCGCAGCGGATGCTCAACTCGATGACCCCCGAGCAGCGCGCCGAACTGGCCCAGTTGTCGCAGCAGGCGTTCGGTGATCCCCGGCTCGCACAGCAGCTGTCCACTTTGGATTCCCAGCTGAAGGCGTTGCGGCCCGGCGAGGACTGGACGTCGTCGGAACGCTTCCGGGGCAACGATCCGCTCGGCCTCGGTGAGGGCGCCCGGGCGATGTCCGACCTCGCCGAACTGGACGCGCTGGCCGAACAGCTCGGCCAGTCCTATCCCGGCGCGAGACTGGAAGACATCGACGTCGACGCGCTGAGGAGGCAGCTGGGCCCGGACGCGGGCGTCGACGCGCGACGGCTGTCCGAACTGGAACGCGAACTCCGGCGGCAGGGCCTGTTCGAACGCGCTCCCGACGGCACGCTCCGGTTGTCTCCCAAGGCTTTGCGACGGCTGGGGGAGACGGCGCTCGCCGACGTCGTGAACGCGTTGCGCGGCAAGGCGGGGCAGCGGGAGACCGAATCGGCGGGTGCGGCGGGCGAGCCGACGGGTGCGACCAGACCGTGGCGGTTCGGGGACATGCAGCCGTGGGACGTCTCCAGGACGGTCCGGAACTCGGTCCTGCGTTCGGTTTCGGTGGGCGAGCGGTCCGTCCGGATGGCCGTGTCCGACGTCGAGGTGATCGAGACCGAGCACCGGTCTCGCGCGGCCGTGGCGTTGCTCGTGGACACCTCGTGGTCGATGGTCCAGGAGGGCCGCTGGCTGCCGATGAAGCGGACGGCGCTCGCGTTGCACCAGCTGATCAGCACCCGGTTCCGCAACGACGCGCTCCAGCTGATCACGTTCGGCCGCTACGCCACGTCGGTCGAACTGGCCGAACTCGTGGGTTTGGAGGGCGCTTGGGAGCAGGGAACGAACGCCCACCACGCGTTGCTGCTGGCCGGACGGCATCTGCGGCGGCATCCCGACGCGCAGCCGGTGGTCCTGATGGTCACCGACGGCGAGCCGACAGCGCATCTGGAACCCGACGGCACCGCCGAATTCGACTACCCGCCCCAGCAGCGGACCCTGCTCAAGACACTGTCCGAAGTGGACCGGGTGGCGAAGCTGGGTGCGTCGGTGACGGTGTTCCGGCTCGGGGACGACCCGCGCCTGACGGCGTTCGTCGATCTCATCGCGCGTCGCTCGGGTGGCCGGGTCGTCGCTCCGGACCTCGACGGGCTCGGTGCCGCGGTGGTCGGGGACTACCTGCGGGCCAGGAAGCGGTAGGCCGTCACGCCTGTCTCCCGACCCAAGCGCTGCCAGTCCGCGTGAAGGGGGCCTTCACGCGGACTCCGGCCGAATCGTGGTCGCACGGGGGGCGGTGAGCATGACGATGTCGCGGTGCGGCAGAACCTTCATCCGGACGACGGATCCGTAGCGGCGTTCGAGCAGCGGGAGCACGTGAGGCCGGAAGTTGCCGACAACGAGCGTCTGGACGAGGCCGGGCAGCCGGGGCCCGGGCGGAAGTGCGGCCGACACGGTGGTTCCAGCTCTCCCCATGAGTCGTTTCTACGCGCGGCGGCGGAAGTCGTCCACTTACGCTAAGCCGATGGGGTATCCGGTGGGGAAGGTCGCGGCGTTGTCGGGGGTCACCGTGCGCACGCTGCACCACTACGACGAGATCGGCCTGCTGTCGCCGGCCGCGCGCACATCGGCGGGCTACCGCAGCTACAGCGACGACGACCTCGACCGGTTGCAGCGCATCCTGTTCTACCGCGAACTCGGGTTCGGCCTGGAGGCGATCGCGAAGGTCGTCGACGACCCGGGCCTGGACGCGCGGGAGCATCTGCGGCGGCAGCGGACGCTGCTGCGCGAGCGGATCGGCGAGCTGATCCGGATGGCCGAGTCCGTCGAGCGGGTGATCAAGGCCAAGGAGATCGGTGACGCCCTGACCCCGGAGGAGAAGTTCGAGGTCTTCGGCGAGTTCCGTGAACCGGAGGGGTACGCGGAGGAGGCCGTCCGCCGGTGGGGCGAGACCCCGCAGTGGCGGACGGCGGCCGTGCCACTGTCGAAGGAGGAGTGGATCGAGGCGGAGAAGGTCCGCCAGGACTGGGTGAGGCGGCTGCTCGACGTCGTCGACTCCGGCGCGGCGGCGGGCAGCGACGCGGCGATGGACCTCGCCGAGGAGCACCGGCGGCTCTTGGCCGCGTTCATGGGGGACTGCGATCACGCGATGCACCGCGAGGTCGCCGGGCTGTACGTGACGGATCCGGTCCAGTTCGGCTTCCTGGTGCGGGAGCCGGACCAGCGGCCGGGCCTCGCCGAGTACATCCGGGACGCCGCCCACGCCAACGCCGACCGGTCCTGAACGGGCGGGTGAGGTTACTCCGGCCGGGTCCGGCTCCCACCGGCCGGGAACGGCGCGGCGGCTCCGCTTACAGTCGAGGTATGCAGACTTGGTCAACGGTCGACGTGCCCCGTATCCCCGGCACCCCCCGTCCGCTGCGGCTCCATGACACCGCGACGGGGCAGATCCGCCCCACCGCGCCCGGGTCCACCGCCCGGATGTACGTCTGCGGCATCACGCCGTACGACGCCACCCATCTGGGGCACGCCGCCACGTACCTGACATTCGACCTGGTGAACCGCCTGTGGCGCGACGCCGGGCACGACGTCCACTACGTCCAGAACGTGACGGACATCGACGAGCCCCTGCTGGAGCGCGCCGCGCGCGACAAGGACGACTGGATCGTCCTCGGCATGCGTGAGACCGCGCTGTTCCGTGAGGACATGACCGCGCTGCGGGTGCTGCCGCCGAGGCAGTTCGTCGGGGCGGTGGAGAGCATCCCCGAGATCGTCGAGGTCATCGCCAAACTGCTGTCGAACGGCAGCGCCTATCGCGCCGACGACGCCGAGTACCCGGACATCTACTTCGATCACAACGCGACCGGGCATTTCGGTTCCGAGTCGAACTACGACGCCGAGACGATGGCCAAGTTCTTCGCCGAACGCGGCGGCGACCCGGACCGTCCGGGCAAGCAGCACCCGCTCGACGCGCTGCTGTGGCGGATGGCGCGGCCGGGTGAGCCGTCGTGGGAGTCGGAGCTGGGAGCCGGACGGCCGGGCTGGCACATCGAGTGCAGCGCGATCGCGGTCAACCGCCTCGGCCTCGGCTTCGACGTCCAGGGCGGTGGCTCGGACCTGATCTTCCCGCACCACGAGTACAGCGCCGCGCACGCGGAGGCCGTCGCGGGGGACCGGCCGTTCGCGCGGCACTACGTGCACGCCGGGATGATCGGCCTCGACGGCGAGAAGATGTCGAAGTCGCGCGGGAACCTCGTGTTCGTCTCGCGCCTGCGTGCCGACAAGGTCGACCCCGGCGTGATCCGGCTGGCGCTGTTCGCCGGCCACTACCGTTCGGACCGGCCGTGGACCGCGCAGTTGCACGCGGACGCCGAAGACCGCCTCGCGCGCTGGCGCGACGCGGTCTCGCTCGGCACGGGCCCGGCCGCGGAGGACACCGTCGTGCGCCTGCGCGACCACCTGACCGACGACCTCGACACGCCCAAGGCGCTCGCCGCCGTCGACGCCTGGGCGGAGCAGGCGCTGAACCGGTCAGGCTCCGACCCGGCGGCTCCCGGGCTGATCCGGAAAGCGGTCGACGCGCTGCTCGGCATCGAGCTGTAGGAAAACACTGCTCGGGCGGGCGAACCGTCCGCCCGAGCAGTGTGTATAACGCCCTACACGGCGACGCGACCGGCTTCCAGCCGGAGGTGGTCACCCGCCCAGTCTCGCCGCAGCCATCTGTCGTGCGAAGCGATGACGACGGCGCCCGGCGCCGAATCGAGCGCGGCGAACAACTCCTCGGCCAAGGTGAGCGAGATGTGGTTGGTCGGTTCGTCCAGCAGGAGCACCTCCGGCGGATCGGCGATCAGCAACGCCAGCGCGAGCCGCCGCCGTTGCCCGACCGACAGGGCGCCCACCCTGGTCCCGAGATCGCGCGGCGCCAGCAGGCCAAGGCCACGCAACGGTGGAGCGTCCTCGCCGAGCGTTTCGGCGTAGGTCCGCTGCGCGGTCTTCTCCGGCTCGGCGAACGCGACATCCTGTGCCAGCAGGCCGATCCGAACCCCTCGTCCGGAAAGGACGGTGCCGGCGTCCGGTGTCAGCGAGCCGGCGAGGACGGCCAGCAGCGTCGACTTCCCGGCACCGTTCCCGCCGGTGATCAGGAGCCTCGACGTCGTCGTGATGTCGAGGGTCGCCAGGCGCAGCCGTCCCGCGATCTCGATTCCCCGCACGGAGATCGCCGTCTTGTCCTCGCCGGGTTCACCGGTCAGGCCGCCATGGAACCGCAGGGGCGCGGGTGGTTTCCGCACCTGGTCGCGTTCCAGTTCGTCCAGCCGCAGTCGCGCGTTGCGGACCCGGCGTGAGATCTGCTTCTGCACCCTCCCGGTCTTGAAGTCGTAGAGCATCTTGGCGTTGTCGCGCTGCGGCCGGTTGTGTGCGACGTCGCGCGCGGTGACGGCCACCGCTTCGCGCAGTTCCTTCAGTTCGTCCTGTTCCTCGGCGTAGCGCTGCTCCCAGCGCGCCCGTTCGGCCCGTTTCTGGTCCAGGTAGCGGGAGTACGTGCCGCCGTACCGGGTAGGGCCGCCCAGCGCCGGGTCGAGGTCGACGATGTCGGTGCACACCGCGTCGAGGAACACGCGATCGTGCGAAGACAGCACGAGCACGCCGGTCAGCGAAGCGAGATGGTGTTCCAGGAACTCCATCGCGCCGTCATCGAGGTGGTTCGTCGGCTCGTCCAGGACGAGCGTGCCCGGCCGCCGGATCAACAACGCCGCCAGCCCGAGCCGCGACCGTTGCCCGCCCGACAAGGTGCCCAGTTCGCGCGCCGGGTCGATCCCGGCGAGCCCGAGTCCCGCGCAGACGACCCCGGCCCGCCGGTCGGCGTCCCAGAGATCGTGTGCCTGAGCCCATTCGAGGACGGTGCCGTACTCGTGGAGCACCGCCGTGTCGTCCGGGCGTTCAGCGAGCGCTTCGGTCAGTTCGCCGAGTCTCGCCGACGCTTGCCGGATCTCGGCGAGCGCGTCGTCGATGACGTCGGAGAACCGCGCCGTCAGCGGAAAGGGCAGCTCCTGCAAGAGGAATCCGAGGTCGTCGCCGCGCAGCACCTCGCCCGCGTCGGGTTCCTCGACCCCGGCCAGCAGGCGCAGGAGCGTGGACTTGCCGACGCCGTTCTCGCCGACCAGGCCGAGCCGCTGCCCGGCCGAAGCGGTCAGGTTCACGCCGTCGAGCACGACGCGGGCGCCGTAGGAGTGGACGAGATCTTTGGCGATCAGGGAAGAAGACATACGACATCACCGCGTTTCGAGGTCATGAGGGATCCCTGCCGGGCCTGATCGCTTACGGGAGCCGTGCTCGACCGAAGCAGCCTCGGAACGGGGAAGGTGCGATGTCAGTTGTCCATGATGCGAGCAGTCTAACGCAACCCCTGTAGCGTTAGTCAACCCCCTCGCGCAATCTGGTGGCTTCTTGTTCGGCGAAGACGCGCCCGTCGGTCATGACACCGAGCAGTGCGGCGAGCTGTCGCCGGTCCAGTCGGCCGAGGCGGTCGCCGAAGAACCGGGCCATGGGGGAGTAGAGATCGGACACCTCGCCGAGCCGGTCCGGCAGCGGGCGGACCAGGAGGCGGCGGCGATCGGCCGGATCCGGAACCCGTTCGACCAGATTCTGCGCCGCCATCCGGTCGAGCATCCGCGTCACCGCCCCGGTGGTCATGCCGAGCGCCCGTGCCAGCCGGGTCGGTGAAGTCGCGGCGCCGCTGATGACCAGCTGGAGTCCGTGTAGCTCGGTGGCGCTGATCCCCAGCTGCTCCGCCATCGCCGTCTGGAACAGGACGGTCGCGCTGACGAACCGGGGAATCTCCAAGGTCGCCGCGATGGCGAGTTCTCGCTGGTCAGGCATATGTTTTCCCTGTGCAGTAGTTGACTTGTGCAGTTACTGCTGAAAGCAG
The DNA here is from genome assembly GCF_001953865.1 of Amycolatopsis coloradensis. Classification (GTDB taxonomy): domain Bacteria; phylum Actinomycetota; class Actinomycetes; order Mycobacteriales; family Pseudonocardiaceae; genus Amycolatopsis; species Amycolatopsis coloradensis. Next base: position 26,173 of record NZ_MQUQ01000009.1, on the reverse strand, counting down.
CAACTGCTGCGGCAAAGGTATCCAGGTCGGTTGACATCCCCGCGGCCACCTGTGACTCTGAAAGGTAACTTTCGAAAGGTTTCTTTCAGATTGGATCGAGCCGATGGCCGGGTTGCCGCCGCGCAAGCGGATCGAAGACGTCGAGCTGATGCGGGCGCTGGCGCATCCGCTGCGTTCGGCGCTGGTGGATCACCTGATGGCGGTCGGCCCCCGGACCGCGAGCGAATGCGCGACGGCGGTCGGCTCGACAGCCTCGAACTGCAGCTGGCACCTGCGCCAGCTGGCCCAGCACGGCCTCGTCGAACGGGTCGAGGGGGAGGACGGGCGAGAGCGGCCTTGGCGTGCCTGCCAGGTCGGCATCGAGTTCGGCGACGACCCGGACCTGCGCGGGGCGCGACTGGCGGTCGTCGGAACCACGCTGGCGCGGGAGAAAGAGCTGACCGAGCGTTATCTCGACGCCGCCGACCGGCTGGACAAGGACTGGCGGGACGCGTCCGGGATCAACACGTATTCGCTGCGGGTGACCGCGGCGGAGCTGGACGAGCTGGTCCGGGGGATCGACGCGCTCGTACGGCCTTACGTCAGCACGATCCGCGAAGACGCCCCCGGGGGAGCCCTGTCCGTCCACCTGGGACTGCGGGCGTTCCCGCGCGTCGACACCGAGGGGAAACCGAGTACGTGAAACCGTTGGGAGAGCCCGCTTTCGCGAGACTGTGGGTCGCCGCCTTCTTCTCCGAGACCGCCGAGTGGATGCTGCAGATCGCCCTGCCGGTGTTCGTCTTCCGGGCGACCGGCTCCGCGGCCACCACGGCGTTGAGCATCGTCCTCGGCCTGGTGCCCGCGGTGCTGCTGAGCCCCATCGCCGGCGTGATCGCGGACCGGTGGAACCGGCGGCTGGTGCTGTGCGTGGTGTGCGCGGGTCAGGCGTTCGTGGCCCTGCCGCTGCTGTTCGTCGCGTCCGGCGGCCCGGTGTTCGTGATCTACGGGGTCATGGCCGCACAGGCGGGGCTGGCTTCGCTGTTCGAACCCGCCCGCAACGCGCTCGTACCGGAACTGGTCGCCCCGGACGAGCTGATCGGCGCCAACGGCCTCATGAGCGTCAACAGCAGCGTCGCGCGCCTTGTCGGAGGCTGGGCGGGCGGGCTCCTGCTCGGCTTCGGCGGGCTCGGCTGGGTCGTGGTCGCTTACCTCGGGGTGCTGGTGATCGGCTCGGCCCTGCTGGCCCGCCCGTTCCGGCGGGTCGCCGCGCCGATGGTGGCGGGCCCGCCCGAACCAGTGTTACGAGCCTGGCTGGACGGGCTTCGCGAGATCGGCCGCGAAGGACGCCTTCGCCTCGCCGGCGTCGTCGTGGTGCTGACTTCCCTGGCGCAGGGGATGTTCCTGGTGCTGTTCGTGGTCTTCGTGCTCGACATCCTCGACGGCACCGAAGGCGACGTCGGACTGCTTCGCGGTGTCCAGGCGCTGGGTGGACTGGCCGCGGGATTCGCCGTCGCCACCGTCGCCCGCAAGGTCGCGCCCGCCGCCCTGCTCGGCTGGGGCGGGCTCGCGCTCGGCCTGCTGTCGGCGCTGATCTGGAACCTGCCTACGCTCATCTTGTCGCTGCCGCTGGGTGTCTTCATCGGACTCTTCGCACTCGTCGGCGCTCCCGGGGTGCTTGCCGGATCCGGCCTGCTCTCACTGGTTCAGACGACCGCGTCGCCCGAACGGTCCGGCCGCGCGCTGAGCACCATGTTCGCCGGGACGGCCGGGTTCACCGCGCTGGGCGCGTCGCTGGCGGGCGGACTGGTGAGTGTGCTGGGCACCGGAGTCCTGCTGAACCTCCAGGCGGGCCTGCACGTCGCCTCGGCGCTCATCGTGCTGGGCGTGTCGGCGTCGGGACGGTCGCGCCGCGACCCGGTTTTGGCGGTCCCCCGGTCCGGGTGAAGCTACGGTGGTGGAGTGCCGCATCTCTTCGCCACCAGCGACCTCCACGTCACCCATGAGGGCAACGCCCCGATCGTCGACGAGGTCGTCCCCCGGACCCCCGACGACTGGCTGCTCGTGGCCGGTGACGTCGCCGAACGAGCCGAATCCGTGGTCGGGGTGCTCAGGACCTTGCGGGAACGCTTCGCGAAGGTCGTCTGGGTCCCCGGCAACCACGAGCTGTGGACCACCCAGAAGGACGAATGTCAGCTGCGGGGCCAGGCACGCTACGAGCATCTGGTCGAGCGATGCCGGGAGATCGACGTCCTCACCCCGGAAGACCCGTACCCGGTGTGGGAACACCAGGAGAAGCCGCTGACCATCGCTCCGCTGTTCGTGCTGTACGACTACAGCTGGCGGACGCCCGCGTCCGAAGGACTGCCGCTGCTGACGGCCGTCGACCAGGCACGCGAGGCGGGCGTGCTGTGCACGGACGAGTTCTTCCTGCACCCCGACCCGTACCCCAGCAGGCAGGCTTGGTGCGCCGACCGGGTGAAGATCAGCACGGAGCGGCTGGAAGCGATCCCCGAGGACCACGGGACGATCCTGATGTCGCACTGGCCGCTGCACCGCCACCCCACCGAGCCGCTGTACTGGCCGGAGTTCGCGCTGTGGTGCGGGACGACCGAGACCGAGGACTGGCACCTGCGTTTCCGGGCGGAGGTCGCGGTCTACGGGCACCTGCACATCCCGCGCTCCACCGCGGCGGACGGTGTGCGGTTCGAGGAGGTCTCGCTCGGCTATCCGCGTGAGTGGCGGAAGCGGGCGCGGGGCCCCATCCCGCTGCGGCGCATCTTCTAGGTCTCGTGAGCGGTGAGGTACTTACTGGATTCCCGGTGCGCTTGATCGAAGGTTCGGTTCGTGCAGGCCAGCGGCTGTGTCGCGAAAGCCACGTTCGCGACGTCTGATGTCCCGAAAGTGGCTTTCGCGACACCCGGGATGGCGGCCGCGCTTACGCCTGAGGACCGGTGGCGGTACCTGCCGCCGGTGTCCCGCAAGTAGTCCTCTAGTTGCGATCGGGTAGCGGCGTCGCAAGACCGCAGGCCACGTGGAACTCGCGTGAAGGTCCAGTTCCCTCGGTCCAGCCGAGGGAACTCGACCTTCACACACCTCAGGCGAGCACAGACACCGGCACGGAGCCGTCAGCCTCGCCCCGGACCGTCTTGGCCGGGACGGCGCCGCCGCAGGTACCGCTCGAACTCGGCCGCGATCTTGTCCCCGCTCACGTCGTCCAGCGTGAACTCGGTTTCCGCGTCGCCGCGCTCCTCGAGGCCCCGGACGTACTCGGTGATCTCCTCGTCCTCTTCGGCCATCTCCGTGACCGTCCGCTGCCACTCCTCGGACTGCTCCGGAAGGGCGCCGAGCGGGATCTCGACGTCGAGGACGTCCTCGAGTTTGTGCAGCAGCGCGAGGGTGGCCTTGGGCGACGGCGGATGCGAGACGTAATGCGGCACGGCCGCCCAGATCGACACCGCCGGGACACCGGCCTGCACGCAGTAGTCCTGGAGGACGCCGACGATGCCGGTCGGGCCCTGGTAGTTGTTCAGCTCCAGGCCGAACTGGGAAGCGGTGTCCTTGTCGTACGCCGTCCCGGTGACCGGGACGGGGCGGGTGTGCGCGGTGTCGGCGAGAAGCGCGCCGAGAGTGACGACGGTGGCCACGTCCAGTTGCTGGATGTGCTCCAGCAGTTCGGCGCAGAAGGCGCGCCAGCGCATGTTCGGTTCGGGCCCTTGGACCAGCACGACGTCCCGGCTGAAGCCTTCCGGGCGACACACCGAGAGCCGCGTGGTCGGCCAATCGACCCTTCGGGTGACGCCGTCCACCATGCGGACGGTCGGTCTGCTCACCTGGAAGTCGTAGTACTCGTCCGGACTCAGCTCGCTCAGCGGTGTCGCATCCCAGTTGAGCTGGAGATGCTCGACCGCCCGACTGGCCGCGTCACCTGCGTCGTTCCATCCTTCGAAGGCGACGATCATGATCGGCTTGGTGTCATCCGGGTGGTCGCGGCCGGGCCGCTGGGTCTCGTCGACGGGCTCACTCACCGGACCAGCCTACGACCACGCGGCCCCGCGCCGTTGAGCATGTCCGGTCGTCTTCAGCCGGGTTGGAAGAACGCGAGCAGTTTCCGGGCGGCGTCCGGCGAGCTCAGCAATTCGTGCATGTCCGCGCACATCCGGGCGGCGGCGCCGGCGCGTTCGAACATCTCGCGTTCGTACTCCTCGATGGCGGTGGGGTGGTCGTCCGGATGCGCGGCCAGCGCCAGTGCGAGCAGAGCCCCGTCGAGCAGCGCCATGTTGGCGCCCTCGCCGGTCGGCGGCATCAGGTGCGCGGCGTCGCCGATCAGCGTGACGTCCGGCGCCGACGGCCAGGTCAGACCGGCCGGGAGCGTGGCGATCGAGCGCCGCACGACCGTGTCGTCGCAGGCCGCGATCAGCGCGGTGAACCGCGGGTCCCAGCCGTCGAGCAGGTCGATCAGCCGTGCCCGGGCGGCCGCCGGGTCGTCGAACGGGATCCCGCTGGTGGCGAACCAGTCCTCGTCGGTGTGGTAGAAGCTGAGGCCGACGCGAACGCGGCCGTCGCCGTTGCGCTGCGCCCCCAGCGATATTCCGCCGCCGAGCACCCAGTAGTTGCCCCGGCCGACCATCGCCGCGAGGTCGGGGTGCGTGCGGTCGATGTCGGGGATGCCGACCTCGACGGTGTTCTGGCCGATATGCGCCGGCCGGGCGTCGGTGAGCAGGGCGCGGACCCGCGACTGTGCCCCGTCCGCGCCGACCAGCAGGTCGTATGCAGCGGTGCGCCCATCGGCGAAGCGCAGCACGCCGTCCTCGGCGGAGCTGAACGCGTGCCCCCAGCGAACCGTGCCTTCGGGGAGGGAATCCAGCAACAGGTCGCGCAGGTCGGCCCGGTCGACCTCGGGTCGTGAGAGCGGGGCGTCGTCGGGCGTGTCCTCTTGGAGCAGCAGCGTGCCGTCCGGTTCCAGAAGCCGCATGTCCTGGCCCTCACCGCGGGCGATCGCGAAGAACCGGTCGATCAGACCGGCGTCGCGCAGCGCTCGCTGGCCGGAATGGATGTCGAGCATGCCGCCCTGGCCGCGCGCGTCACGCGACGACTCACGTTCGTACACGACGGCGTCGATGCCGTTCACGTGCAGCACCCGGGCGAGAGTGAGGCCGCCGAGGCCCGCTCCGACAATGGCGATGGTCATGGTGGGCCCTTCTTCGATACGCCGTACTTGTCGATACACTGTATCGACCCGATGCGATGTATTGTCAACGAAATGTTGGTGTGGGAGAGGCCGGAGCCGCCGGATCGACCGGTGCTGGCCCCGCTGAGCAGGGAGCGGATCGTGCGAGCGGCGATCCGGCTGGCCGACGCGGACGGCCTCGAGGGGGTGTCGCTGCGCAAGATCGCCACGGCGCTGGACGTCGGCCCGATGCGGCTGTACGGCTACATCGAGAACAAGGAGGAGTTGCTCGACCTGATGGTCGACACTGTCCACGCCGAGATCCGGCCGTCCGGGGACGGACGGCGGGAGGTGCTGCGGTCTCTCGCCGAAGCCATCCGGCACGCCGCTCACGAGCACGAATGGCTCGCCGATCTCCTGGGCGGCCGTCCCCGGCTCGGGCCACACGCCCTCGCCACGTCGGAGACCGTGATGGCCGCGCTGGACGACGTCGAACTGGACATCGTCATGCCGGTCGTCGCCTCGGTCACCGCGTATGTGACCGGTGCGGTCCGCCGGGAGATCGCCGAGCGACGCGCCGAACGCGCCACCGGGTTGGACGAGAAGCGCTGGCAGGCCGCGCACGGCCCCTATCTGAAACGGGCCTTCGCCGAGGGCCGATACCCGGCGCTCGCCACGGTGGTGCGTGACGCCGCCCACTCCGACGCCGACCAGACGTTCCAGATCGGCCTCGAATGCCTGCTCGACGGCATCGAAGCCCGTATCTCCGGGTGACACGCGTTCGGTACCGTGGAGACGAGAATCGGTACTTCACTACCTGATCATCGAGGGGGAGCCGTGACCGAACCGTCCACACTGGACGGACTCGCCGCCGTGCTGTGGGATATGGACGGCACGCTGGTCGATTCGGAGAAACTGTGGGATGTCGCCCTCTACGAGGCCGTCGAGAGCCTCGGCGGCACGCTGACCGAGGAGCAGCGCCTGAGCCTCGTCGGGTCCAATATGGACGACACGGCCGCGTTTCTCCTGGAGGTGTGCGGCAAACCCGTCGGCCCCGAGTCGATCGCGGAGATGGGGGAGTGGATCCGCCAGCGCACGGCCACCCTCTTCGACGGCCCGCTCCCGTGGCGCCCCGGCGCACAGGAGCTGCTCGAACTGTTGCGCGCCAAAGGGGTGCCGATGGCGCTGGTCACCTCCACCGAACGGTCGCTGACCGAACTCGCCCTCAACACCATCGGCCGCGAGTACTTCGCCGCCACCGTCTGCGGTGACGAGGTCGATGGTCGGAACAAACCGGACGCCAGGCCGTATCAGCTGGCGGCGGAGCTGCTGGGAGTCCCGGCTTCCCGGTGCGTGGCGATCGAGGATTCACCGCCGGGCGCGGCTTCCGCGGCCGCGGCCGGGTGCGCGGTGGTGGTGATCCCGAACGACGTCGAGGTCCAGCCGGGAGAGCGGCGCGTGTTCCGTTCGTCGCTGGCCGGGCTCGACGTGCCGGAGCTGACCGCGCTGCTGCCCTGACCACCATGTCGCATTTCCGCTAGACCCCGGCCGCGTGGTCGGTGATGCTGACCGGGTGCATGAGGACTTCGAGCGTTGTGTCCGGGCGGTCCAGGCGAAGGACGACCGTTTCGACGGCTGGTTCTTCACCGCCGTCCTGACGACGCGGATCTACTGCCGGGCGAGCTGCCCGGTCGTCCCGCCCAAACCGGAGAACATGACCTTCTACCCGAGTGCGGCGGCCGCGCAGGAAGCCGGATTCCGAGCCTGCAAGCGGTGCCGCCCGGACGCGAGTCCCGGGTCGCCGCAGTGGAACGAGCGCGCGGACCTGGTGGCCAGGGCGATGCGGCTGATCGCAGACGGCGTCGTCGACACCGGCGGCGTGAGCGGGTTGGCCGCCCGGCTGGGGTACAGCGTCCGGCAGGTCGAGCGGCACGTGCGTGCCGAACTCGGCGCGGGCCCGCTCAGCCTCGCCAGGGCACAGCGCGCGCAGACGGCGCGGCTGCTGATCGAGACGACCGGTCTGTCGATGATCGACGTCTCCCTCGCCGCCGGGTTCGGCAGCGTCCGGACGTTCAACGACACCGTCCGCGAGGTCTTCGCGCTGTCCCCGACCGAGCTGCGGGCCAGGGTCCGCACCGCGCCGGCGACCGCGCCCGGAACGCTGAACCTGCGCCTGCCGTACCGGAAGCCGCTGTTCCCGGACAACCTGTTCGGCCACCTCGTCGCGACGGGCGTCCCCGGCGTCGAGGAATGGCGTGACGGTGCCTACCGCCGGACGCTGCGGCTGCCGCACGGCCCCGCCGTCGTCGCGCTCAAACCCGAAGACGGTTACATCGGCTGCCGGCTCACCCTTTCGGATCTGCGGGACCTCTCGACCGCGATCAGCCGCTGCCGCCGCCTGCTCGACCTCGACGCCGACCCGGTCGCGGTCGACGACGCGCTGGCCGCGGACCCGATGCTCGGGCCGCTGGTGGCCACCGCGCCCGGCAGACGGGTGCCGAGGACCGTCGACGGCGACGAGTTCGCCGTCCGCGCCGTGCTGGGCCAGCAGGTGTCCACCGCCGCCGCCCGGACCCACGCGGCCCGGCTGGTCCTCGCGCACGGCGAGCCCGTCGACGACCTGGACGGTGGCCTCACCCATGTCTTCCCGGACGCCACCGCGCTCGCGGAGATCGACCCGGAAAACCTGGCGATGCCGCAGAGCCGCAAACGGACCCTGCTCGGCCTCGTCGCCGAACTGAACGACGGGGGCCTCGACCTCGGGGCGGGCAGCGACTGGCAGCAAGCGCGGGAGCGGCTGCACGCGCTGCCCGGCTTCGGCCCGTGGACCGTCGAGAGCATCGCGATGCGCTCGCTCGGCGACCCGGACGCCTTCCTGCCGACCGACCTCGGCGTCAAAGTCGCCAGGGAGGGGCTCGGGCTCGGTCCGGCCGCGTTCGCCGAACACGCCGAGCGCTGGCGCCCGTGGCGTGCCTACGCCGTCCAACACCTTTGGGCGACCGGAGCTCACCCGATCAACCGGCTGCCCGCCGCCTGAATTCCGAGGAACGCCATGCGCACGCACACCGTCATCGACAGCCCGTACGGCCCGCTGACCCTGGTCGCGGACGGCGAAAGCCTTTGCTGCCTGTTCATGGACCAGCAGCGGCATCGCCCGGCCGAGGAGACCTTCGGCCACCCCGATCCGGGCGCGCCGATCTTCAGGGAAACCGAGAAGCAGCTGAAGGAATACTTCGCCGGTCAGCGGAAGGACTTCGACCTCCCGCTGAGCTTCGGCGGCACCGAATTCCAGCGGATGGTCTGGGAAGGCCTGCTCGGAATCCCGTATGGCGAGACGGTTTCGTACGGTCAGCTCGCCGACCGGCTCGGCAGGCCCGCCGCGTCGCGCGCGGTCGGGCTCGCCAACGGGAAGAACCCGATCAGCATCATCGTGCCGTGCCATCGCGTCGTCGGTTCCAACGGCGACCTCACCGGCTACGGCGGCGGTGTCGAACGGAAGCGGCAGCTGCTCGACTTCGAGCGGGAGGGCTCCACGCTGTTCTGAGGTGTGACGCGGGTGTCACCACACGGCCCGGGGCAGCGCGACGCGAGCGCGGATGGAAGGATCTCCAGACTGTGAAGACCTTCGATGAGCTGTTCGCCGAGCTTGCCGACCGCGCGGTCACGCGCCCCGACGGTTCCGGCACTGTCGCCGCGCTGGACGCGGGTGTGCACGCGCAGGGCAAGAAGGTGCTCGAAGAAGCGGGCGAGGTGTGGATCGCCGCCGAGCACGAATCCGACGACAGGCTCGCGGAGGAGATTTCACAGCTGCTGTACCGGGTGCAGGTGCTCATGCTCGGCCGTGGACTGTCGACAGAGGACGTGTACCGGTACCTGTGACGCGTTCGCGTCCGGAGAACCAAGGAGAAACAATGCTGCGTGTCGCCGTGCCGAACAAGGGAGCCCTCGCCGCCGCCGCGTCGGAGATGCTCGGCGAGGCCGGCTACCGCAAGCGACATGAGGCGCGCGACCTGACCGTGCTGGACGCGGTCAACGAGGTCGAGTTCTTCTTCCTGCGCCCCAAGGACATCGCGATCTACGTCGGATCCGGCGAGCTGGACCTCGGCATCACCGGCCGCGACCTCGCGCTCGACTCCGGCGCCCCGGTCGAGGAGATCCTCGGCCTCGGCTTCGGCGGATCCACCTTCCGGTACGCCGCGCCGGCCGGCCGGGACTGGAAGGCCGAAGACCTCCAGGGCAAACGGCTCGCGACGTCGTACCCGAGGCTCGTGCGCGAGAACCTCAAGCAGCACGGGGTGGAGGCGGAGGTCATCCGCCTCGACGGTGCCGTCGAGATCTCGATCCAGCTCGGGGTGGCCGACGCCATCGCCGACGTCGTCGAGTCCGGACGCTCGTTGCGCCAGCACAACCTGGTGGCCTTCGGTGACCCGATCTGCGTGTCCGAAGCCGTGTTGCTCCAGCGGGCCGGTACCGAGCACACCCGGCCCAAGGACCAGCTGAAGGCGCGGCTGCAGGGCGTCGTGTTCGCCCAGCACTACATGATGCTGGACTACGACTGCCCGCGTTCGCTCATGGAGGCGGCCATCGCGATCACGCCGGGCCTCGAGTCGCCGACCGTGGCGCCGCTGGCCGACGAGGACTGGGTGGCCGTGCGGGCGATGGTGCCGCGCAAGGAGGTCAACCGGATCATGGACGAGCTCGCCGAGACCGGCGCGAAGGCCGTCCTGGCTTCGGACATCCGGGCCTGCCGCTTGTAGCGCCAGTGGTCCTCGGACACCTGCCGCGGGTGCCGAGACAGGCCGTTGTGAGGGCCCCGCCAGCCGCCTCGGGTGTCGCGAAAGCCACTTTTGGGACAACAGACGTCGCTAAAGTGGCTTTCGCGACGGGGGCCACCGGCCAGTCGAGAGGAGGCCCTTCGCCGACTGAACCGGCGACCAGTAGAAGACCAGAGTCCAGTAGGTACTAAGACACCCTCGGCTCTGACGCGCCTTATTACTTACGAGACCCGCAGGACACCCGGGCCTTCGCGTGTTGGTTCGTGCTACCGGGGCCGGTTCGGCTTCTTGGGCATGAGGTCGTAGAGCCGCTTTCGCGCGCCGCTGTCGTTGGCGCTGCGCGCCACCGAGACCTCGGTGATGAAGTCCTCGAAGACGAACTCCTCGTCCGCGGGCACGATCGCCGGGGCGGGGTGGCTCCGGAGATACCCGTCCAGCGTTTCCGCGATCTCCCGGAACGACAGCGCTTGCAGGGTTTCCGGCGCGTAGGTCGTCACAGGCACGCCGTGCGCGGCGGCCTCGTTCATCACCACGCCGAGCGGGACGTGCGAAAGCATCGGGATCCCGAACGTGTACAGCTCCTGCAACGCGGCCGCCGCGTAATGCGAGATCGGGCGACGGTACAGCCCGGGCACGAGACCGTAGTAGGCGATCGGCGGGCGGCCGACGGTCTGCTCGACGTAGCGCACCTGGTCCGAAAGCAGGCGCAGCGCCCGGATGCTCGTCCGGTCCGGCTGGACCGGCACGAGGATCCCGTGTGAAGCGGCGAGCGCGTTGTTGGTCAGGACGTCGAGCGCGGGCGGGCAGTCGATGATGATGTGGTCGTAGTTCGCGAACTGGATGACCCTGGCCAGCTGCCAGCCCGGCACGCGGAACTGGTCCAGCCGCCGGATCAGGTCGAACATGCCCGGCGACGTCGGGATGACGTCGAACGTGCCGCCCCGGCCGAGGTTGCTGCGCGGATGCCGCACGGCCAGTTCCTCGATCGGGCCCTTCCACACCTTGGTCAGGGCTTTCGCCAGGCTGGGCATGTCCGGGGCCACCTCGTCCAAACCGAGGAGTTCGGTGGTCGCGTGCCCCTGTGGGTCGAGGTCGATCAGCAGCACCCGGCGGCCACGTTCGGCCAGTGCGGCCGACGCGCCCACGCTGAGTGAGGTCTTGCCGACCCCGCCTTTCTGGTTGACCACCGAGGTGATCTGCATGCCGAAGCGCTCCCTGCGTCTGTTGTTCCGGGAAGGCTATTGGAAACGGGCTCGGAAAGCGCGTCTATCAGCCCGCCTGTCGCGGCCGCACCAGCAACGCCTGCGCTCCGGAGGCGATCGGACCGGACGTGTCGTGCAGGGTGGTGGTCGCCGTGCCGATCCCGTTCGGGCCGACCAGCGTGGCCGCGTCGACGCCGATCCACTCGCCCAGCGGCGGGCGGCGGAGGTGCACGGTCAGCTCCGAGTTGATGAACCACCACTCGCGCGGGTCGAGGAAGTTCGAGATCCCGTTGCCGGAGTCGGCCAGCACGAACAGCCGTTGCAGCGCGCTCGGCTTCTCACCGTCCACGAGTGCGACGCGCTGGCGTCCCCAAACCGTCGCGGGGCCGGGCTCGTCCAGCGCGCCCTTGACGCGCCGCCACTCGACGGCGTCGAGGTAGCCACCGTGCCAGCCTTCCGGCCAGCTCGACGCGGCCAGACCCTCCGGCGACGGCAAGGCGGGGCTTTCGGCGGTGGCCACCGCTGTGGTGTCCGACGTCGCGATACGCCAGGCCGAAGCGCGGGCGACGACCCGTCCTCCGTGGACGAGCTCGGCCGCCAGCCACTCGACCGAACGGCCAGGCCGTTCGACGTGGGCCCGCACCGAAAGCTCCTTCAAAGGCGCGGGGCCGAGGATCTCGATCGTCACCCGCGCCAGCTGGCACGCGTGCGGTGCTTCGACCTCTTCGAGCGCGCGGACCAGCAACGCCGAGGGCGGCCCGAAATGCTGCGCGTCCGGGGTCCACGGGCCGGCGGTGTGCGGGGTCGGGATGAACCGGCCGTCACCTGACAGCAGGTAAAAGGCGTCTGTCACACCGATAGCCTAGGCCGCGTCCTGCGAGTCTGTTCGCGGTCTTCACGCCAAGGTGGTTCCTGACCGCACGGGTGGGCGCGGCCGAGTACGACCCGGTACGAGGCCGATCCGCCCGCACCGTCAGGGACCACCTGGATCGCGATCCCAGCGAACAGACTCGCGGCACGCGACCTAATCCGCACGGTCCAAAACGGACTCTTCACCGGGATCCGGTTCCGGCCAGCCGGGATAGGGCGGGGGAGTCCCGCCGTACTGCGGGCAGACCGCCTGGTGGTCGCACCACGCGCACAGTTTGCTCGGATTGGGCCGGAAATCGCCGGTTTTGCCCGCTTTGAGGATCGCCTGCCAGATCGCCTCGAGCGTGCGCTCGAATCGGATCAGCTCGCCCTCGTCCGGGGTGTAGGCCAGTGATTGCCCGTCGGTGAGGTACATCAGTTTCAGCTGGCGCGGCACGACACCGCGAAGCCGCCACAGCACCACGGCGTAGAACTTCATCTGGAACATCGCCTTGGCCTCGCCGATCTCGCGGGGCGCGGCCCCGGTCTTGTAGTCGACGACGCGGATCTCCCCGGTCGGCGCCACGTCCAGCCTGTCGACGTAGCCCCGCAGCAGCACCCCGGAGCCCAGCTCGATCTCGACGTGCAGCTCGCACGCTTCGGGCTCCAGCCGAGTCGGATCCTCGAGGCCGAAGTAGGTGTCGACGAGCTGCTCCGCCGAAGACAGCCAGGAAGTGACAGCCTCGGGGTCGTCCTGATCGAACAGCTCGATCCACTCCGGGCGCTCCGCGGACAGTTCTGCCCACGCGGGCGCCAGCAGGTCCTTGGCCCGCGGAGGGGTGCGATCGGTTTGGGGAAGGGAGAACAGGCGCTCCAGCACGGAATGCACCAGGGTGCCGCGCAGCTGGGCCTTGGTCGGGATCTCGGGCAGCCTGTCGACGGCGCGGAACCGGTAGAGCAGCGGGCACTGTTTGAAGTCGCTGGCACGCGACGGGGACAGGGCCGGCCGACGGCGCGGGGTTTCGGCGCCGGGCGGCGGATCGGCGGTGACCGTGTCGGTGTCGGGCATGCAGGCAGGGTAGCGCCGGGTACCGACAGTTCCGGGACCGCGACGCACCGGAGCGACATGACCGACACCACCCGGACGGGAAAGGCGGGTTACCGGCAGCCCACACCTGGGCATCTACGCTCTGACACATGGCGGTGACGGGTGAGCAGGGCCCGCCTCGACGAGGCGTGGCACCAGAGGGCGGGCTCCTGCTGTTCCGCGTCTCCGGGATCCCCGTGCTGCTCGCCCCTTCGTGGTGGGTCGGCTCCCTGGTCATCGTGGTGCTCTACACGCCGCTGGTCGGACGGTTCCTGCCCGGCGCGACCACGCTGACCTCCTGGCTGCTGGCGGCCGCGTTCGCGGTCCTGCTCGGACTTTCGGTACTGGCGCACGAACTCGGGCACTGCCTGGTGGCGCTGCGCCTGGGCATCCCCGTCCGGCGCCTGCGCCTGTTCCTGCTCGGCGGTCTCTCCGAGGTCGCCAGGACTCCCCGGCAGCCGCGTCACGAAGGGCTCGTCGCCGCCGCGGGACCGGCGGTTTCGTTGCTGCTCGGCGCTTTCTGCGGGCTGCTCATCTTCGCCGTCCCGCCGGAAAGCGCGGCATGGCTGCTCATCGCCGAATGCGCCGTCGCGAACTTCGCCGTCGGGATCTTCAACCTTCTGCCGGGGCTCCCGCTCGACGGCGGTCGGCTGGTGCGCGCCGGCGTCTGGGCGGCGACGGGCCGCCGGGACAAGGGCACCCGGGCCGCCGTCGTCGGTGGCGGTGTCGTCGCGGCCGGGCTGGTTTTCTGGGCGCTGTGGGGTTTGGCCGCGGGTAGTGAAGACCGCTGGCTCCGGCTCGGCGTCTGTGTCGTGACCGCGTGGTTCGTGATCCTCGGCGCGCGCGGCGAACTCGCCGCCGAAGCCCGGCGGGGCTGGCCGGAGGGTGTCCGGCTGAGTGAGCTCGTCCGGCCCGTTCTCCAGCTTCCCGCGGAAAGCCCCGTCTCGGACGCGCTGGCCGCCTCCGCGGGCCGTGGAGTGGTCCTGGTGCGTGCCGACGGCGTCGCCGCCGGACTGCTCGACGAGCAGGCCGCGGCACAACTGGCGGGCACCTCGCCGCACGCGCCCGCCGAGATGGCCGCGGAGCCGATCCGCGCCGACACCGTGCTGCTCTCCTCCGAGTCGGGGGAGGAGATCGCCGAGCGGGTCCGGGAAACCGCCGCGTGGCAATTCCTCGTCGTGGACGACGAAGGCAGGCCCGCGGGCGTGCTCCGGCGGGAAGACCTGCGCGCCGCGATGACCCGCGGCCGACCCCCGGCGTAGCGCGGGACGGCCACCTGCGAGGATCGGTCGTCCCGTCCGCGGCATTCTTTCCCGCCGAGGACGCAGGGGCTCAGTGTGTTCGCGTGTATGGAGGTTCAGTGTCGGTCCGTGGGCCGTTTCGTAGTGGTGACCGGGTTCAGCTGACCGACTCCAAGGGGCGGCACTACACCATGGTGCTCGCCGAAGGACAGCAGTATCACACCCATCGCGGCGCGCTGGCGCACGACGACGTGATCGGGGCGCAGGAGGGTTCGGTCGTCACTTCGGCGGGCGGCAGCCACTATCTGGCGCTGCGCCCGCTGCTGCCGGACTACGTGCTGTCGATGCCGCGCGGCGCGCAGGTGATCTATCCGAAGGACGCCGCGCAGATCGTGATGTGGGGCGACATCTTCCCGGGCGCGCGGGTACTCGAGGCGGGTGCCGGTTCCGGTGCGCTGACCTGTTCGCTGCTGCGGGCGGTCGGGGCGGAAGGCACTGTGCGGTCCTACGAGATCCGGGACGACCACGCCGAACACGCCGAACGGAACGTGGAGAAGTTCTTCGGCCACAAACCGGACAATTGGTCACTGACGGTCGCGGACCTGTCGACGCACACCGGCGAGGTCGACCGGGTGGTTCTCGACATGCTGGCGCCCTGGGACCAGCTGGAGACGGTCGCCGCGCATCTCGTGCCCGGCGGCGTGCTCACGGTCTACGTGGCGACGGTCACACAGCTTTCTCGGATCACGGAAGCCTTGCGGGACCAGCAGTGCTGGACCGAGCCGGAATCTTTCGAGACGCTCATGCGGCCTTGGCACGTCGTGAGTCTCGCGGTGCGGCCGGACCACCGGATGGTCGCGCACACCGCGTTCCTGCTGACGGCGCGCCGTCTGGCCGACGGGACCGTCTCGCCGCGGGTCCACCGCCGCTCCGGCAAGGGCTGACGTTCCCCCAGTACCTGAAGGCCCCCTTCCTTGCGTCTAGCGCAAGGAAGGGGGCCTTCAGGTACTTCCAGATGCCTAGGGAACGCACCATTTCCCGTCACGCTTCTTCAACGGGAACGGTGTGTCCTTCTGTCCGCCCGCGCCCTCCACGTGGACGGTCACCGTGGCCGACTCGCCACCGACCGTCGGCGGGCCGGGGATGGTCGCGGACACCTTGCCCGCGGCCTCCCACTTCCGCTTCAGCGCGGCCAGATCCGCCGAAGACTGCTGGACGCAGGTGAGCTTGCCGAACGCCGTCGCGTCGTGATTCACGATGGCCGCGGCGATCGCCTTGCCGACCACCTCGACCGCCGCCACGTCCGGATCCACCGGGACCGGACGGGACGAACCCGGCCACGACGGAGGTGCGGCGGAACTCGGCGCGGCCGGGTCGGAGCCGGACGGGGCGACCAGCAGCAGCCCCACCACGACACCCACCACGACCGCGCCGCATCCGGCGAGAACGGCGATCAGCCTGCTGGACACCGGTTCCGGGTCAGCTCTTGCCGCCGGTGAAGCACCAGAGGTCGGACTCCTTCTTGAAGTTCAGGTTCCCCGCGTCGGTCTTGCCGCCCTGGGTGACCTTCGCCGGGAGCTTCGCGGTGTCGCCGCTGACCGTGATCTCCCCGGTCTTCTCCATCTTGATGTCCTTGGCGATCGGCACTTCGTCCTTGGTGTTCACGCTGCGGCAGGCCGACTGCGCGACGGTCTTGCCGTCACCGGCGTTGTAGGCGGCGATGACGGCGTCGGCCACCTCCTGCGGCGTCCCCTTGCCCAGCGGTGCGGGGCCGGAACCCTTGCTCGCCGAGGTGCTCGGCGAGCTGGACTTGCTCCGGGTCGAGGAGGTCGACGGCTTCTGGGACGAAGTCTCGGAACCCGTCGGGGCCGCGCTGCTGGAACTCACGGGCGGCGCGGCGGCCGGGTTGTCGTCACCCGAGTTGAGCGCGATGACGAGGGCGGTGACACCGCCGCCGACCAGGACAACCGCGCCGATCGCGATGCCGACGATCAGGCCGGTCTTCTTTTTCTTCGGCGGCTCACCGTAGCCGCCGCCGTCCTGAGGGTAGGCGTTGTAGCCGCCCTGCTGCTGACCGTACGGATCCGGCTGGCCGAACTGCTGGGTGGCGCCGGGGTATCCCTGCTGGGGCTGGGGGCCGCTCTGCGGGTAGCCGCCTTGTTGCTGGCCGTACTGGTCCTGCCCGTACTGGCCGGGCTGCTGGCCGTACTGGCCGCCACCGGGGTATCCCTGGTGCGGCTGGGGGCCGCTCTGCGGGTACCCGCCCTGCTGGCCGTACGGATCCTGTCCGTAGCCGCCGGGCTGCTGCGGCGGGTAAGTCATGGCTGTTGCCCCCTAGCTGTTCTGCGAAAATGCTCAACTCGACATGCCGTTCCGCCTCCCCGGCGAACGTCGGCCCGATGCTAGCCATCGAGCCGGATCGCCGCTCGATTAGGGCCGAACTGATACCGGAACCCGGTTTGCACCCGGACGGAGCCGGGTAGTCCGTCGCAGGTCAGGGCAGGTGGACGGATTGTGACCATGGGAGTGTCGGACCCGGCACCGGGATGGCCTCTTGCGCGGCGGGAACGTACGTGCTGTCAGGTCGTCCGGAACGCGACGCGCCGATCTTGTGATGCGGAAAGGCCTTTTATTGTCGGTGATCGCCGGTACCGTGGAATGAAAAGCACTCCGAGGAGGTGCCCAATGCATCATGACCTTCCCGGAGGTCGGCGCGAGGAGGCCGACCCTTCAGAAACGACCGGAGCTGGAACCACATCCGACGAGCAGGCACGTCAAATTCGCTTCCTCGAGGAGGAAGTGGCCCTGCTGCGCCGGAAGCTCACCGATTCGCCACGTCAGAACCGAGTGCTGGAGCAGCGACTCGCCGAAGCGTCGGAACGAGTGAGCCAACTCACGGAACGCAACACGAAACTGGTCGAGACGCTCCGCGAGGCGCGTGGCCAGTTGCTCGCGTTGCGAGAGGAGGTCGACAGGCTGGCCCAACCTCCGAGCGGTTACGGCGTGTTCGTGACCGCATACGAGGACAACACGGTGGACGTGTTCACCGCGGGCCGCAAGATGCGGGTTTCGGTCTCACCCGCGGTCGAGGTCTCGTCGCTGCAACGGGGACAGGCGTTGCGGCTCAACGAGGCGCTCACCGTCGTTGAAGGCGGCGACTTCGAGAAGATCGGCGAGGTCTGCGCACTGCGCGAGGTGCTGGCCCCGGACGTCGAGGGCGGTAGCCCCCGTGCGCTCGTGGTCGGGCACGCGGACGAGGAGCGGGTCGTCCTGCTCTCCGATCCGCTGGCCGAGCAGCCCCTCAAGCCGGGCGATTCCCTGCTGGTCGACTCGAAAGCCGGTTACGCCTACGAGCGTGTGCCGAAGGCGGAGGTCGAGGATCTCGTGCTGGAGGAGGTGCCCGATGTCCAATACGAGGACATCGGTGGCCTCACCCGGCAGATCGAGCAGATCCGAGACGCCGTCGAGCTGCCGTTCCTGCACGCGGATCTCTACCAGGAGTACCAGCTGCGCCCGCCGAAGGGCGTGCTGCTCTACGGGCCTCCTGGCTGCGGTAAGACCCTCATCGCCAAGGCGGTGGCCAACTCGCTCGCCAAGAAGGTCGCGGAAGCACGCGGCGACAAGGCGGACGGGAAGTCCTACTTCCTGAACATCAAGGGTCCGGAGCTGTTGAACAAGTTCGTCGGGGAGACCGAGCGGCATATCCGCCTGATCTTCCAGCGGGCTCGGGAAAAGGCCTCCGAAGGCACCCCGGTGATCGTGTTCTTCGACGAGATGGACTCGATTTTCCGCACCCGCGGTTCGGGCGTGTCCTCCGACGTGGAGACCACGATCGTCCCGCAGCTGCTCTCGGAGATCGACGGTGTCGAGGGCCTGGAGAACGTCATCGTCATCGGCGCCTCCAACCGTGAAGACATGATCGACCCGGCGATCCTGCGGCCGGGCCGGCTCGACGTCAAGATCAAGATCGAGCGTCCGGACGCCGAAGGCGCGAAGGACATCTTCTCCAAGTACCTGTCCGACGGTCTGCCGATCCACGCCGACGATCTCGAAGAGTTCGGCGGGGACCGCAGGGCGACGTTCGACGCGATGATCCAGCATACGGTCGAGCGGATGTACGAGGAGACGGACGAGAACCGGTTCCTCGAGGTCACCTACGCCAACGGTGACAAGGAGGTCCTGTACTTCCGTGACTTCAACTCGGGCGCGATGATCCAGAACATCGTGGACCGGGCGAAGAAGTCGGCCATCAAGTCGGTGCTGGAGACCAAGCAGCCCGGCCTGCGTGTGCAGCACCTGCTGGACGCGATCGTCGACGAGTTCGCGGAGAACGAGGACCTGCCGAACACCACCAACCCGGACGACTGGGCCCGGATCTCCGGCAAGAAGGGCGAGCGGATCGTCTACATCCGCACGCTCGTCACCGGCAAGAACCAGGATTCGGGGCGGGCGATCGACACCGCCACGAACACCGGTCAGTACCTGTAGAACGAGCCGAAGGGGCCCCTCACCGCTGGCATGCGGTGAAGGGCCCCTTCGTCGTGTCTATACGGCTACGGGTTCCTCGACCTTTTTGCGCGGGCTCAGGCGACCGTGCGCGGCCAGGATCCCCAGGACGACGAGCAGCGCTCCGGCGGGCTGGTTCCACGCCAAGGGTTCGTCGAGGACCAGAACGCCGAGCAGTACTCCCACGACGGGTGTGAGGTAGGTCACCGCCGACGCGTTCGACGCGCCCCACGCGGCGATGATCGACGCGTTCCAGGCGTAGGCGAGCCCGGTGCCCAGTGCCCCGAGCGCGATCATGCTGAGGACGATCGTCGTGTCGAGGCGCACCGGCGTGGTCGCGATGAACGGCGCGAGCACCAGCATCACGACGGCGCCGCAGCAGACCTGCCCGAGCGCGATGGTCGGCGCGTCGAGGTTCCGCCAGGAGATGAACCGCCGCACGTAAACGAACGAGATCCCGTAGCAGGTCGTCGCGCCGAGGCACGCCAGTTGCGCGGTCAGTTCGTGGGACACGTCGATCCCTTGCCAGACCCCGACGATGGTGAGCACACCGAGGAAACCGAGGATCAGGCCGGTCGTGCGGGCCTTCGTGAAACGCTCCGACGGCAGGGCCGCGGCGGCGATGAGCATGGTGATCAGCGGGGTCGTCGCGTTGAAAATGCTGGCGAGCCCGGAGGAGATGTACTGCTCGGCCCAGGAGAACAGCAGGAACGGGATGACGCACAGCAGCACGGAGACGACCGCGAGATGGCCCCAGAGCGCCGGATCGCGGGGAAGTGGCTTTCGCCGCCAGGCGGCGATGGCGATCAGCGCCAGCGCGCCGAGGCAGATGCGGGAGAGCGCCACCTGAGCCGGCGAAAGGCCGGTGAGGCCGACCTTGATGAACAGGAAACTCGCGCCCCACACGATCGCGAGTGCCGCGAACCGGATCGTGATACCGAAACGTCCCAATTGTCCTTCTTCCGAGTCTTCGACTTCGAACTCAGTGAAGCGGGAATCCACTGTGTACTCCAGCGGTTTTCGGACGATGTGGTCCACGCCTCCGCGTGGCGATCCCGCCAGGTATGCGTATAACGGCCTATACTCATCGGCCGTGAGCGAATCCCCTGGGCGCCCGCGCGCGCCGATCACCGAGGCCGATGTCCTGGCATGGCTGGAAACGACGGCCGCCGCCGTGCGGGCGGGGGAGGTGAGCGCCCCCGAACTCATCGAGATCCTGGGGGAGTTGCGGCGCGCCTCCGCGGCCTGCGCCGACGCGTCCGACTGGGCGCTGCTCGCCGCCAGGGAGGAGGGCGCCAGTCTCCGTCAGATCGCGCCGGTCTTCGGCAAGGGTTACGTTCGGGCTCCGGCGGCCCGCCTCGAGAAGCTCCATCGGCAGGCGCAGAACTCAGGCCAGTGGCTCGCGATCCTCCGGCACAAGAACGAAGGAGCCCGGTGAGAGAGTCGGAAATCCACGTCGGCGAACGGGTCGCCGTCGGGCTGGCGGCGCTCGGCAGGCCCGCCTACCTCAATCTCGGCCGGGTCGACGCGCTGCCGCCGGGACGGGAATTCGCCGCGATGCGCGCGGCGACCCATGCCGTGCTCGACGACGCGTACCAGGCCGGTGTCCGCTGGATCGATGTCGCCCGATCGTATGGTTCCTCCGAAGAGTTCCTCGCCGGCTGGCTCGCCGATCGGGGCCATGCGGACGTGACGGTGTCGAGCAAATGGGGCTACCGCTACGTGGGGGAGTGGAAGCTCGACGCGGAAGTGCACGAGGTCAAGGAGCACACCGCGGCGCGGTTCGCCGAGCAGTGGGCGGAAACCGTTGGCCTGCTGGGGAAGGCGGTCTCGCTCTACCAGGTCCACTCGCTCACTGTGGACAGTCCGCTGTTCACCGACGACCGGCTCGTCGGCGCGCTGGCCGAACTCACCGCCGCCGACGGCGTCCCGGTGGGCTTCTCCACCTCCGGGCCCGCACAGGCCGACGCGGTCCGCAGGGCGTTCGAGCTGGAAGTGTCCGGAACGCCGGTCTTCAGCGCCGTGCAATCGACGTGGAACCTGCTCGAACCCTCCGTCGGCCCGGCGCTCGCCGAGGCGCACGCGGCCGGGAAACAGGTCTTGGTCAAGGAAACCGTCGCGAACGGACGGCTGGTGGTCGAGCCACCGGCGGCGCTCGCGAGGATCGCGCGAGAACACGAGGCGGGCCCGGACGCGGTGGCGATCGCGGCGGTACTGGCGCAGGACTGGCGGCCGGTCGCGGTCATCGGCCCGTCGAGCACGGCGCAGCTCGCGGACAATCTCGTTGCCACGAGGGCGAAACTGACCGCGGACGAACTCGACGAGCTGGCAGGACTCGCCGAAGAACCGGTCGCCTACTGGCGGCACAGGTCCTGCCTCGGCTGGCACTGAAGGGCTGGACTAGTCTCGCGGCAAACGTCTGGCGGGTGACCGGGGAGGCTTGAGGGTGCGTCATCGGCAGGTGCTCGCGGTGGCGACGGTCGCCCTGTTCGGTTTGTCGGGCTGCGCCGACCGTCCCAACGACCTCGACACCTACTACGAGGACCCGACACCGACGCCCGCGGCCGAACCCGCGCAGCCCTCGGTCAGGCCACAAGCCGCCCCGATCCCGCCGCCGACCTCGGCTCCCGTCCCCGCGGCCGTTTCCGCCGCGTTGCTGACCGACGAGGACGTCGCGGAGGAAGAGGTCGTCCCGGGCGAGAGCAAGGTGTCCGGTTGCCTGACCGGTCTCACCCGCGGCACCAGCCGCTCGACGGCGTGGTCGTACCCGAGTGGTTCGACGCTGGAACATCAGGTCACCGAGTACACCGACCGCGACGCTTCGGACGTCGTCACCCAGGCTGACTGCGAAGGCAAGAAGCTCACCCTGGCGAAGCAAACCGGCGTCGAAGGACAGCGCGCTTGGTGTGCGGGCACGACGTGCACCGTGTTGCTCGCCAAGGGGAAGCTCGTCTCCGCCCTCAGCGTGACCGCCGGGACCGAGGCTCGGGCGACCGAGGCGGCGAAACGGCTGCTGCCGCTCGTCGCGCAGCGCCTCCGTTCGGCCTAGCGGGCGGCTTCCCGCCGGAACCATTCCAAGGCGCCGAGACGTCCGTCCGGCACGAACCGGCTTTCCGGATCGTCGAGCCACGAACGCAACTCGCCCAGCGTCAGCCATCGCCCTTCGACGACTTCGGACGGCTGATGGACGAAGGGGCCGTCCCACCGTGCTTCGAAGGCGAAGTTGTGGCAGCGGATCGTGCCCACGTCGTGGACATGGGTGAAAAGCGGCCGTAGTTCCACTCCGTGAACACCCAGTTCTTCAGCCAGTTCACGGCGCGCGCAGCCCTCCGGTGTCTCACCCGCCGCGACGACGCCGCCCGCCCAGCAGTCCCATGTGGAGGGATAGACGTCCTTCGTCGGCGTACGCAGGTGCACGTAGACGGAGCTTCCATCACCCGAACGGACCAACACCACGCCCGCCGCGTGCCACAGTCCCTCGGCGCGGACCCGGGAGCGGGTGGCCGCCCCCACGGCGCTTCCGCCGAGGTCATAGAGCGCAACGAGTTCGTCACCGCCTGACATGGGGGGCATCGTCGCACGGCCCCGACCCCGTAGGGTGGTGGGTATGCGGCGGATCATGGGAACCGAAGTCGAGTACGGCATCGCGGTGCCGGGCGACGCGACGGCGAACCCGGTACTTACCTCGACCCAGGTCGTGCTGGCCTACGCGGCCGCGGCGGACATCCCGCGGGCCAGGCGGGCACGGTGGGACTACGAGGTGGAATCGCCTCTGCGTGACGCCCGTGGGTTCGACCTGACCGGCCCGAGCGGTCCGGGCCACGATCCCGACGTCGAGGACCTCGGCGCGGCGAACGTGATCCTGACCAACGGCGCGCGGCTGTACGTCGACCACGCTCACCCGGAGTACTCGGCGCCCGAGGTGACGAACGCGCGCGACGCGGTCATCTGGGACAAGGCGGGCGAGCGGGTCATGGAGGAGGCGGCGCGCAAGGCCGCCACCGTGCCCGGCCAGCCGCCTTTGCAGCTGTACAAGAACAACGTCGACGGCAAGGGCGCGAGCTACGGCACGCACGAGAACTACCTGATGCAGCGGTCGACGCCGTTCACCGCGGTGATCGCGGGGCTGACGCCGTTCTTCGCCTCCCGTCAGGTGATGACCGGTTCGGGCCGCGTCGGTGTCGGGCAGCAGAGCGAGGAAGCGGGCTTCCAGCTCTCGCAGCGTTCCGACTACATCGAGGTCGAGGTCGGCCTGGAGACGACGCTCAAACGCGGCATCATCAATACCCGCGACGAGCCGCACGCCGACGCGGACAAGTACCGCCGGCTGCACGTCATCATCGGCGACGCGAACCTGGCCGAGTACTCGACGTATCTCAAGGTCGGCACGACGGCGCTGGTGCTGGACCTGATCGAGGCCGGCATCCGGTTCGACGACCTGAAGCTGGACGAGCCGGTGCGCGCGGTGCACCAGATCAGCCACGACCCGACGCTGAAGGCGAAGGTGTCGCTGGCCAACGGGCGTAAGTACACCGGGCTGGACCTCCAGTTCGCCTACCACGAGATCGCGTCGGCGAACCTGGAGCGCACCGGCGCGGACGAGGCCTCCAAGGAGGTCCTGCGGGTCTGGGGCGAGATCCTGGACGCGCTGGCGCGGGACCCCCAGGAATGCGCGGACAGGCTGGACTGGCCCGCGAAGCTGCGGTTGCTCGAGGGCTACCGCGCTCGGGACCAGCTGGCCTGGGGCGCGCCGCGATTGCGCCTGGTCGACCTGCAGTACTCGGATGTCCGGTTGGACAAGGGCCTGTACAACAGGCTCGTCACCAGGGGTTCGATGAAGCGCCTGGTGACCGAGGAGGAGGTGCTGGAGGCGGTCACGACCCCGCCTTCGGACACCAGGGCTTATTTCCGGGGCCGCGCGCTGGAGAAGTACGCCAGCTCCATCGCCGCGGCGTCCTGGGATTCGGTCATCTTCGACGTCGGCAGGGAATCGCTGGTGCGGATCCCGACGTTGGAGCCGCTGCGGGGCACGAAGGCCCACGTGGGGAAGTTGCTGGACGACTCCGCGACAGCCGAGGAGCTGGTGGAAGCCCTCACCGGTTCGGACTAGCGGGAATTCCTTTCCTCAGGGTTAAGCGATCACGGATCCCGCGGAATGTCGGGACCGCTGGGTAGGCTAGGAACATCAGCCACACCGGGAGGCGAGATGGCTCAGGAAAAGATCGAAAAGCACGGCGGCGGCGACTCGGACGAAGAGTTCGAGGAGGGCGGTCCGGCGGGCCAGGAGCGACGCGAGAAGCTCGGTGAGGACGTCGACACGATCCTCGACGAGATCGACGACGTGCTCGAGGAGAACGCCGAGGACTTCGTCCGCGCGTATGTGCAAAAGGGCGGCGAGTAACTCGTCTTCCGGCGGCCGGATGCGGCCGCGCGCAGAGCCGGCGGATCACACAGATGGGAACTTTGAGCACGTATGGAACACACCTCGGGTAAGTCGGCGCTGCCCGCCGCGTACTTCACGTCGGGGACGTCGTCGTTCTCGGACTTCCTCCGGGCGCAGGCGCCTGAGCTGCTCCCGGAGCGGCGCGTCGCGTCCGGGGCGGCCGGGCTCGACGCGCCGCACGGGACGACGATCGTCGCGGTCAAGTTCGCGGGCGGGGTGCTGATCGCCGGTGACCGGCGGGCGACGTCGGGCAACCTGATCGCCTCGCGCGACATGGAGAAGGTGCACGTCACCGACGAGTACTCGGCCGTGGGCATCGCGGGCTCGGCGGGGCTGGCGATCGAGATGGTGCGGCTGTACGCGGTCGAACTGGCGCACTACGAGAAGATCGAGGGCGTTTCGCTCTCGCTCGACGGCAAGACGAACAAACTCGCCGGGCTGGTGAAGTCCAACCTCGAGATGGCGATGGCCGGCCTGGCCGTGCTGCCGTTGTTCGTCGGATACGACCTCGACGCGGAGGACGCGAAGCACGCGGGCCGGATCGTCTCGTACGACGCGACGGGCGGACGCTACGAGGAGAACGCCGGGTACCACGCCATCGGTTCGGGTTCGCTGTTCGCGAAGGGCTCGCTGAAGAAGCTGCACGACCCGGACGCGGACGCCGAGGCCGCGATCCGGGTGGCGGTGGAAGCGCTGTACGACGCGGCGGACGACGACACCGCGACCGGCGGGCCGGATCTGGTGCGCCGGATCTTCCCGACGATCGTGACGATCACCGCGGCGCAGGGCGCGGTGGCGGTGCCGCGGGAGCAGACGACCGCGGTGGCCGAGGCGATCGTCGCCGCGCGCGCCGAGCGCGGGCGCTAGCCGTCGCCCCTGTCCCCTTCCGATGAGAGCCAGAAAGAGCGGAGCACCACAGTGACGATGCCGTTGTACGCCTCTCCCGAGCAGTTGATGCGGGAGCGTTCCGAGATCGCGCGCAAGGGCATCGCGCGCGGCCGGAGCGTGGTCGTGCTCAAGTACCGCGGTGGCGTGCTGTTCGTGGCCGAGAACCCCTCGGCGACGTTGCACAAGGTGTCGGAGATCTACGACCGGATCGGCTTCGCGGCCGTTGGCCGCTACAGCGAGTTCGAGAACCTTCGTGTCGCCGGTATCCGGCACGCGGACCTGAAGGGCTACCAGTACGACCGGCGGGACGTCAGCGCGCGTGCGCTGGCGAACGCGTACGCCGCGTCGCTGGGCAGCATCTTCACCGAGCAGCTGAAGCCGTTCGAGGTGGAGATCTGCGTCGCCGAGGTCGGCGTGACCGCGGCCGAGGACCAGCTTTACCGCTTGACCTACGACGGTTCGATCTTCGACGAGCCGAAGTTCGTGGTGATGGGTGGTCAGGCCGACACGCTCACCACGAAGCTGAAGGACAGCTACGAGTCGGACCTGGAGCTGGGCGCGGCGCTCGGCGTCGCGGTGAAGGCGTTGCGCGAGAACACCCCGACGCCCGCGAACGGCGACTCGGACCCGGTGAAGCTCGAGGTCGCCGTCCTGGAACGGGAGCGGCGCGGCCGCAAGTTCCGCCGGGTGGCCGGGGCGGCGCTGGACGCGCTGCTGCCCGCCGAGCCGGAGGAACCGGCGAAGGACGAGGCCGAGGGCGACAAGCCCGAAGGCGAGTCCAAGAAGGACTGATCTAGTTTGTCGTGAAAGGCCCCTTCGCTTGCCGGGAAGGGGCCTTTCATGTTTGGTCGCGCCGTACACAGTGGACGCAGGCAGGTACTGGGTCAGGATGGTCGTGAGTGGCGTTCTAGCCGTCTTGCCGTTCGCGAGTCACTCGACAGAAGCGGGACTCTGGCGTTGAGCGCGGCCGCCATCCCGGGTGTCGCGAAAGCCACTTTCGGGACGTCTGATGTCCTGAAAGTGGCTTTCGCGACAC
>NZ_MQUQ01000008.1:184765-260164 GCF_001953865.1 Amycolatopsis coloradensis | reverse complement strand
GCGTCTGGAATCAAGGTGTCCGCATCACGGGGGCAACTCCACACATGTGCCGTCCAACCTCTCACGCGACACGGCCAGCCCACTGGCCCCACCAGCGAGTGGCGACAGTCAGAGGCGGTCCGAAGACACCCGTCCTCGGAAGCTGCTCTGAGTCCGCAGGGGCCGGGTGTCGACTCGCGGGTGGGAGTGGGTCCATAAGGGACAATTTCCAACCGGCCAGGTAGTCCGTCACCTGTGTTCCTCAAGAATCCGTGGATGACAAGCGTTTCATCAAAATTTAATGGACCGCCGATAGCGTCACCCGAGATCGATTGTCTCGTTTTTTCGCAGGAACCATGAGCTGATCCGAATGGAGCAGTTCGGCCGAATGCGCGTATTCGATTGATCACCCGCGTCACCGCTCGATCCCGTCCGCGACAGGGCTCATTGTTCTTCGCCGGGACCCGACAGTCGAATTCATGGATCCAGAGGGGGTCGAGGGCATGTCTGCCTTCGCGTGGGCTCGTCCGGTTCGTCATCGCCACAAGGCCGTGGTGGTGGCGTTGTTCCTGGCCTTGGTGGCGATGATGGTCCCGAGCGCGGGCCCGCCTGCCTCGGTGCGGGCCGCGGGTGAGGGCGGGGCGTTGACGGCTCCGGAGCATCCGGAGGGGACGGCTTTCGATCCGAATCAGATCAAGGACATCAAAGCGGCCGATCCGGGGGCCGGGGTGAACCTGATCGGGCCACCGGCGGCGAACGCCATGGGCGATGCCCGGTTGTCGTATCCGCTGGAGGTGCCCAAGGGGAGAGCGGGCCTGGAGCCGAAGCTGGAGGTGAAGTACGGCTCCGGAGGCGCCAACGGCTGGCTGGGCGTCGGGTGGGACGTCGCCCTGCCGTCCATCACGGTGGACACCCGCTGGGGAGTGCCGCGGTATGACGCGGGCCTGGAGACCGAGACCTACCTCCTGAACGGTGCACAGCTCACCCCCGTCGCCCATCGGGGCGAGTTGCGGAAGCGGACGGCGGAGAAGGTGTTCCACGCCCGCGTGGAAAGCCGGTTCGACCGGATCGTGCGCCATGGCGACAACCCCGCCGGGTACTGGTGGGAGGTCACCGACAAGGCGGGCACCCGCATGTCGTTCGGTGGGACGGCCGATACGACGTTGACCGACAAGGCGGGCCGTGTCGCCACCTGGGCGGTGCGCGAGGTCCGTGACACCCACGACAACGTCATGCGTTACCGCCACGCCAAGGTCAACGACGGCGGGACCGCGGAATCGAAGGTGCCGGGTGGCAACCTGTACCCGCAGCGGATCACCTACACCGGCCATGGCGACGCCGAAGGCAAATACTCGGTGACGTTCCTGCGCGACCGGGACCGGGGCGAGCCGCGCCGCGCGGACGTGCAGATCGACGCCCGAGGCGGCTTCAAGAAGGTGACCGCAGACCTGCTGCGGCGGGTCGAGGTCAAGCTGGACGACCGGCTGGTGCGTGCCTACGAGCTGAATTACCGGACCGGTGCGTTCGCCAAGACGCTGCTCGCGTCGATCTCGCAGTTCGGTGAGGACAACCGCCTTTTCACCACGCATTCCATGGACTACTTCGACGAGGTCCGGGACAAGGACGGCCATTACAACGGATTCGCCGAGGCCGAGAACTGGGCGGTCGCCGATGACGACCTCGGGGTGAACGTGCGCCAGGGGGAGGCGTCCGCGTTGTCGGCGAGTACGTCGGTGAGCGCGGGCGGGCACCTGTACACGGGCTACAACCCGGTCGCCCCGATCAAATCGGGCTCCGCCGGGGTGAAGATCGGTGCCAGCGCGGGTGTTTCCGACGGGCTGCTGGCGCTGGCCGACGTCGACGGCGACAACCTGCCGGACAAGGTCTTCCGCAAGGGCGGCGAGGTCTGGTACCGGCCGAACCTGGCCGCGCCGGGCGGGCAACCGCGCTTCGGTGACACCGCGCTCAAGCTGCCGGGGCTGCCCGCCATCTCCTCGGAGTCGACGCTGTCCGGCACGATCGGCGTGGAGGCCTTCGCCGGGGTCGCGGCCCAGCTGGATCTGGTGTCCACGATCACCACGTCGGACCGCTACTTCTCCGACGTCAACGGCGACGGGATCACCGATCTGGTCAACAACGGCGGTGTGTTGTTCGGATATCTGGACCCGAACGGCCGGCCCGCCTACAGCGAGGACAGCAGGAAGACCGCGGTCCCGGTCGGCGGGGGCGTGGCGTCGGGGGAGTTCGTCGGTGACCAGCGGGCGGCGTTCGACCGGGCGGTGGACACCTCGCCGTTGCTGGACAGCGTGCGTCGGTGGGTCGCGCCGTTCGACGGGACGGTGCGCGTCGATGGGCGGGTGCGGCTGGAAAAGGACACGTCGCCGCAGCGCGCCGCCTATCAGAAGGCCGACGGGGTGCGAGTGGCGATTCAGCACAAGGGCACCGAGTTGTGGGCGCAGCGGATCGGCCCGGATGACCATCTGGAATTCGCGCCGACGGGGGTCGGTGCGATCGGAGTGCGCAAGGGCGACGCGATCTACTTCCGCACACAGTCCATTTTGGACGGTATGTACGACACGGTGGCGTGGGACCCGACGATCACCTACGCCGGTGGCGCGACCACCGATGTCAACGGGTTGAGCAACTCCGTGTACTCCGCGTCCAAAGACTTCACCCTGTCCGGACGGCAGTCCCAGGTCACCGCGCCGGTGACCGGAACCCTGAAACTGACCGGCGACGTGGTCAAGGACAAGGTGACCTCCGACGACGTGAGCGTGGTGATCACCCGCAATGGCAAGGACGTCGTCAACACGAAGGTGCCCGCCTCTTCGACCGGTACCACCCCGATCGACGTAAGCGTTCCGGTGACGGCGAAGGACAGCCTGTCGTGGCGCTTGCGGGCGGATTCCGCGATCGATCCGAGCGCGCTGAAGTGGGTTCCCCAGGCACACTACACCCAGGCCGAAGGGGTGGAGACGGTCGTCGACGAGAACGGCAAGCCGACGATCGTGATCAACCCGCCGTACGACCTCGACATGTATCCGTTGTCGAATGGCGCCGCCCCGCAGAAGGCTTGGACGGCGAGCCAAACCGGTCAGCTGTACGTTCAGCCGTTCATCAACCCGATCTTGATGGACACGGACAAACACACGTTCGTGTTCACGATCAAGAAGCGCGGCGGCCAGTTGCTGGGCAAGCAGGTCATCGAGATTCCCGGCGGGCTGACGCCCAAACCGACGCCGCCGCGGATGACGGTGCAGGTCACCCAGGGCGACGAACTGTTCTTCGACTTCGCCACCCAAGAGGAGAAGGCGCCCACGCTGATGAGCGCCTCGGCGATGGTCGGTTTCAACCCGTTCTTCCTGCCACAGGTGTCCGCCACGGTCTCCGCGTCCGCGAAGCCGGGCGCGTTCGCCCAGCCTTACCGCGGCTGGGGAGTGATCGGCTACCAGGCTCAAGGCGATCGGGCGGCGAAGCCGATCGTGGAAAGCGATCTGGTGCTGGACGAGAGCTTCCGTGACTCGCTGCCCAAGGCGCCCGAAGAGAAGGACGTGCCTGGGTTCAAGGCGGATCCGAAGGTGAACATGCCCAGGCTCGCGGTGCTCGTCCCGATGCCCGCCGAGGGCAGATGGGCGGGCGCGGACGAGAACACCTGGGTCGGGCCCGGTGCCACGGCCAGTTCCCGGCTCGGCATGGACACCATCGACGTCGTCTCCGACGCCGACGTGGCCGGGGCGAAAGGTGTGCCGCGCCGGGGGATGACCGTGCAGGTCTCCACCACACTCGGCGCCGGTCCGGTCGGCGGCAGCCTGGCAGGCGGGATCACCGCGGGCGGTGTCGACTTCCTCGACCTCAACGGGGACAGGTTCCCCGACGTCGTGGGAAGCAGCGGGATCCAGTACTCCGACATGGCCGGCGGGCTCGGCGGGACCCGGGGATCGCTGAACGGGACCGTGCGTGACGCGAACTCGATCGCGGTGTCGGTGTCCGCGGGTGCGGGCAGCCCCGCGCGGACGATGGGTACCGCGCGCGGTACCGACGCGCCCGACGCGGACACCGCTTCGACCACGGCCAGGGCCGGGCTGGAGATGCCCGCGCTGGGAATCGGCGGCAGCATCGGTGGCGGCGAGTCGGCGACGGTGCGGGATCTGCTCGACATCAACGGTGACGGCCTGCCCGACAAGGTCCACGCCGACGGCAAGGTCGCGCTGAACCTGGGTTACTCGTTCGCCGAACCGGAGCCGTGGCCCACCGGTCCGGTCAACACCGCCCAGACCGGGAACGTCGGGGTCAACCTCGGAGTCAACCTCGACAACTACGGCTTCGCCGGTGGCGTGTCGGCGACGCTGGGCTCGACGACGACCAAGGCCAGCATGGCCGACGTCAACGGGGACGGCCTGGCCGACCGCGTGTTCGCCGGCGACGCCGGGCGACCGATCTCCGTGGCGGTCAACACCGGTAACGGTTTCGCCGCGCCCGCGCCGTTCAACGGCGGGTTCGGCGAGGTCGCGGTCGACAAGAACGCCAACCTGGCGGGCGGTGCCTACTTCACCTTCGGCTTCCCCATGCCCTTCGGCGGCTTCCTGGTGTTCAATCCCGGCGCCGACGCCTCCACCGGCATCGGGCGCAGCGAGGTCGGCCTCCGTGACGTCAACGGCGACGGCCTGGCAGATCACGTCAAATCCACCCGTGACAACGAATTGCTCGTCGCGGCCAACCAGACCGGCCGCACCAACCTGCTCCGTTCGATGACGCGGCCGATGGGCGGGCGCGTCGATCTGGACTACACCCGCACCGGCAACACCCAGGCCATGCCCGAATCCCGCTGGGTCCTGTCCCGCACCACCGTGTCCGACGGCCATCCCGGCGACGGAGCCGACACCCAGCTCACCACCTACCGCTACGAGCAGGGCAAGTACGATCGGCTCGAACGCGAATTCCACGGCTTCGGCAAGGTCGTCACCGAGCAGCGCGACCCTGGCGCGGCCGACGCGCTCTATCGCTCGACCACCGACGAGTACCGCACCGACGGCCCGTACACGGCCGGGTTGCTCGCCCGCACCCTGACCGCGGACGGCGCCGGACGGCCGCTCACCGAAACCGTCAACACCTACCAGCTCCGCGACGCCGCCGAGGGTGGGGCCAGTGTGTTCCCGCAGCTGATCAGGGTGGACAAGCATTTCCACGAAGGCGCCGCCAAACCCGGTAAGTCCACGTATGTCGAGATGTCCTACGACGGATACGGGAACCTGATCCGGTCACTCGACGCGGCCGATGACGGCGCCGCCGACGACGTGGAAACCACCTACGGCTACAGCGCGTCCGAACCTGCCTGCCGGGATCGCAACATCGTCGGCATCACCAACCTGGTCAAGCAACGCGGCACGGTCGGCGCGGCGGGGTCGCGGCGCAGTGAATCCACAGTGGACTGCGGATCCGGCGCGGTGCGGCAAATCCGCCAGTACCTCACCGACGGCGTTTCGGCCGACACCGACATGGAGTACCACCCGGACGGCAACCTGAAATCGGTCACCAAGCCCGCCAACCGGACCGGTCAGCGCTACCGGCTGGAGTACGGCTACGACACCGTCGTCGGCGTCCACATCGAGTCCATCATGGACAGTTTCGGGCTGCGGTCGGGCACGACGCACAACCTCAAGTACGGACAGCCGGAGCGCACCACCGACCAGAACGGCCAACAGGTACTGCGCGGCTACGACAGTGTCGGCAGGCTCGACTCCGTCACCGGGCCGTACGAGATCGGATCCGGCAAGGCCACGATCGACTTCGACTACCACCCCGAAGCCGCCGTCCCCTACGCCACCACCCGGCACCTCGACCGCGACGCCGCCGGCGTGCGCGAGGACACCATCGACACCGTGACCTTCGCCGACGGCCTCAAGCGCGTTCTGCAGACGAAAAAGGACGCCACGGTCGCGGAGAAGCCCGGTGACGAACCGGAACAGGTCATGACCGTGTCCGGGCGCACCAAGTTCGACTTCGCCGGGCGGGCGGTGGAGCAGTACCACCCGGTCACCGAACCGAAGTCCGGCGGAAACAGCACCTTCAACGCCGCCTTCGACACGGTGACACCGACGCGCGTGTCGTTCGACGCGCTCGACCGGCCGGTCAAGACGATCGAGCCGGATGAGGTCACCAGCACCACGGCCTACGGATTCGGACCCGACCGGGCCGGGGCGACCCGGTTCGAGACGACCGTCACCGACGGTAACGGCAAACAGAAGCGCACCTACCAGGACGTCCGCGAACTGACGACCGCGGTCAAGGAATTCAACCCGGCAGGCGGGCAGCCGGTCATCTGGACCAGTTACGGCCACGACCCGTTCGGTCAACTCACCTCCGTGGTGGACGACAAGAACAACACCACCCGGTCCGAGTACGACACCCTCGGCCGCCGCACCGTCCTGGACAGCCCGGACGCCGGCCGCACCGAGACCCGTTACGACCTGGCGGGAAACACGACGGCGAAGACCACCGCGAACCTGAAGGCAGCGGCCAAGCAGGTCGAGTACGACTACGACCACAATCGCCTCAAGGCGGTCCGCTATCCGACCTTCCCGGCCCACAACGTCACCTACACCCACGGCGGACCAGGCGCTCCCGACAACGCCGCGGGCCGGGTCACCGAGGTCCGCGACGCCGCGGGCACCGTCACGCGCGGCTTCGGCCCGCTCGGGGAAACCGTCCGCGAGACCCGCACCATCAAAATCGCCGGGCAGACTGACCGGGCCTACACCACCCAGTGGCGCTTCGACGCGTTCAACCGTGTCCTGCAGATGACCTATCCGGACGCAGAGGTCCTCACCTACACCTACGACGGCGGCGGTCAAGTCGTTCGCGCGACCGGCACCAAGAACGGCACCGGCTACACCTATCTCAACCGGCTCGACTACGACAAGTTCGGCCAGAAAGTCGTGCAGGAGGCCGGTAACGGGGTGCGCACCACCTACACCTACGACCAGGCCGACCGCAGGCTCGCCACCCTGAAGTCGAAAGCGCCGGGCGGCACCGAGTTCCAGAATCTCGGCTACACCTACGACAAGGTCGGGAACATCACGAAGCTGGCCAACGAGGTGCCGGGGAACGGAACGATCGGCGGACCCAGCAGCCAGGCCTATGGCTACGACGACCTCTACCGGCTCACCAGC
Source organism: Amycolatopsis coloradensis (assembly GCF_001953865.1). Taxonomy (GTDB): domain Bacteria; phylum Actinomycetota; class Actinomycetes; order Mycobacteriales; family Pseudonocardiaceae; genus Amycolatopsis; species Amycolatopsis coloradensis. Next base: position 253,016 of record NZ_MQUQ01000008.1, on the reverse strand, counting down.
GCCAATGGCCAGTACACCACCAAGAACAACCAGCAGGACAAGTACTCTCTGGCGCTGGGCTACGACTCCGTCCACAACGCCACCACCAAGACCCAGCACCACGAAATCACCGGCATCCCCGCTCCGGCAGGGGTGGAGAAGGCATCGCTGAACAAGGGTGCGGCGTCGCCGGTCGGCGGCGGTGGGGGAAGCCCGGCGTCGTCGGGTCCGAGGTGGTCCGGTCCGATCGAGCCGGTCGAGGACCCGGCCAACCCGGCCGAGGTCCAGGACAAGACCAGCTACGACTACCGGTACGACTACGGCAGCGGGAAACCGCACGCGCCGAGCAAGGTCGGCCCGATCACCCAGGCCTACGACGCGAACGGCAATCTCACCGACACGGTGAACACCGCAGCGGGCGACGGGAAACGACGTCAGTACGTGTGGGACGAGGAAAACCGCCTCGCCTGCAACTCCGACGACGCCACCACGACGGTTCCCCAGGGTCCGGCGGGCTGCACCGGCGCGGCCGTCACCTACACCTACGACGCGGCCGGTGAACGCGTCATCAAGAACGGTGACGGTCAATCCCTCTATCCCAACCGCGGCTACAGCGAACGAAACGGGACCGGCTACAAGCACATCTTCATCGGCGACAACCGCCTCACCACCAAGACCGTCGCGGCCGAGGGCGTGGAAAACGCCCAGTCCTTCTTCCACGCCGACCATCTCGGCTCGTCCGGCTACGTCACCGACAACCAGGGCACTGTCACCGAACATCTCGAATACCTGCCGTTCGGGGAAACCTGGGTGGAGGACAAAGCCGGTCGCGGTGGTACTCCGTACAAGTACACCGGGAAGGAACTGGACGACGAGACCGGCCTCTACTATCACGGCGCCCGCTACTACAACCCCAGAACCCAACTCTGGGCAGGCGCCGATCCCGCCCTCGCCGAATTCATGTCCGGCTCCAAGACCGCGGGAGGTATCACCGATTCACGTAACCTCGCCGTCTACACCTACACCCACAACAACCCGGTGATCTTGACCGACCCCGATGGCAGGGAACCTCGACCGGCCATGCCGGCGCCGCCGTCACCGCCGACAGCGACGAATCATGAGAAAGCCAACAAAGACGGAACGGGGCCGAAGAACTACGACGAGTGGAAGCCCAGCCTGGCCTGGAAATCGACGCTGCAGACGATAAAGGCGCAAGCGGCGATCGGCGCGGGGGCGGCCAATCAGATGGGGATGGTGGTCGCGGCGGATATGCTGGTGCACTTCCTCGGCAATTCCGGGAGCCAGTACACCGTCAACGTCGACAAGATGCTGAACCAGATCGACGGATTCCAGAGCAAGGTCGAGGGCGTGGCTCTCGCGGCGGCCATGAAGGTGTGGAGTGGTTTTCCGTCCGGTCATCGCGAGTCCTTCGCCTTCGAAACCGGCTACTCGAACAACTTCCGATCGGACTACAAGTCCAATCCGGACTGGTATGCCGCGCTCGGCACGTTCGACTTCCAGATCAGCGGTGTCGTCACGCCGACCAGCGACGGCGGCTACGACATCACCTATCAGGTGAGCATCTACGACTACTACAAATGGGAATCGACCGACCAGCGTCTGTATCGGCAGCCGTCCGATCTGAACCTGCTGCATCGCGCCGGGTGGGCGCAGAATTTCGATGTCATCGGAAGGTCCAGCCCGCGGACCTTCCACGTCCCGCCCTCGTGATCAGACGGCGATCTCACGAGAGATCGCCGTCTGATCACGCATGATCGCCGTCTAGTCACGTGTAAGACCCGAAGGATCACGCGACAGTGGTGACGTGAGCAGTGGCGCGGGCGGATCCGTTGACGGTTCGTTTCATCGTTGGCGGATCCGGATCCGGATCCGATGATAACGGCCGACCGAGGAGGCGGCGGCTGTCAGAGTCCGGGCCATGCGGGTGTGGTGGTCTGGCCTGGTCGTGGGCGTGGGGGCGCTACTCGGCGCGTGCGCCGGGGGCCGGCCAGGTGGTGCCCGCGACTATCACGCAGCCCCCGAAGACGGTGGCGACAGGCCCTCTGAAGACGTCGACGTCATCCCCGCCGGCGACCCCGGTGACCACCACGACCCGGCTGACGCCGACGACGACGCGGGCAACGACTCATCGCTCCCCGACGACCGCGAAGCGTCCGACGACCCCGCGTCACCCTCCCACCCGGAGACGCTGAGGTCTTGGCCGCCGCGGGCTCGATCTTCAGGCGGGGTCCGGGAACAACGAACGGTAGGGTGCCGAGCCGCGGAACGTGGTGCCGTGATGCGGGGACCGCCAAGCTATGTCTACTGTGGACATTCCAGCGCGCAGTATCCGGCCGGTGATCTCGTAGTCCGGATGCACGCCGTCATCACTGAGTGAACGCCGGATCTTCAGCTTGATGCGGTCGTCTCGTTCCACCGCGATGCCGTCCATGGACAGCGGCACGTACACGGGGCACCAGCTGGTCTGCTGAGCCAGCGAGTCGATCGGCCGATCTTCCTCGGGCATGATCCACAGGCGCATGCCGAGCGCGAGCCCGTGCATCCGCCCCGCCTTGGTCACCGGAAGGTCCACGTCATCGACACCCTCTCCCGGCATCGGCCTGGTGAAGCACAGGTCTTCCACCTCCGCCTGGGGTGAAAGGAACTCTGCCTGCTCCAGCCCGAGCAGGCACAGCCGCAGATCGAACGGATAGCCGACGCTGGCGAAGATTTGTTCCAGATCCCGCAGGAATAGCGGCGAGAACGCCAGGTCGCCGGCCGGAAGCACGGTGCTCGTGTCCACCGCGGCGACGGTGGTGACGCAGCGGTGTGGAATGGAGGCGCCACCGGGTTTCAGGAAGCGTCGACGTGCGTCGTCGAGTACGGACTCCGCACCCTCGGAGCCACCGATGGCGCCGATGATCTCCGAAACCAGTACATCGACTCGTTCGGGCAACGTGATCCGAGTGGACAGGCCCTCCAGGATGGTGACCTTATCCGTCAGGCCCGCGGCTTCGACCGATTGGCGGGCCTTCTCGGCGATATCCGGGATGACTTCGATGGCGTATACCCTGGTGGCACCCGCGTTCGCCGCGGTCACCGCCCAGATCGCGTCCTGGCCGGTGCCGATGTCCAGCACGACCTTGCCAGGGGCCAGCGCGCGCAGTGCCGCCCGGTAGGCCTCGGTCCGCAGTTCGTCGGCGATCATGTACTCGTACGAAAAATCGTCGTACACAGGATATTCGCCCAAAGAGGGCAGCAGGATCGGGGAGTCCTCGGCCGGGTCCTCGTCGGTGCTGACGCGCACGGCCAGGTCGTTACCGGACACGGAAATGGTACGGATACGGGAAGCAGTGGACATGACGGACGCCTTTCATGTCACGAGATCGACAAGCACAACGTAGAGGCGGCACCGACGCCGCCAGAACCGCCAGATCGGTGGTCATGCCGCAGGTTCACGCGACAGACCATTGTGGACGGACAAGGACTGCCGGTCCGCGGGGCCGGGTCGGTATGGAAATCGAATGATCTCCGGCGCCAGGGCGAGGAAATCGGACGACGTCGGGCGGCGGCCCACCGTGTGCACCGGGCGCGGGTATCCTCTTTGCCGTTCTGCATTGTGGGGCGGAAGAGTTCGATGCACTGCACGACACGATACGGACACGTGTCGCGGGTGGAGATGGCAGCGAGGTGATGACTGAGCTCGCCGCCGCGCTGGCGATGGCGCGGGCGGGGCTAGCCGAGGATCCCGCGCGACGGGAGCTGCTCGGCACCACCCTGAACAGCTACTCCATGCAGCTCGAAGCGGAGGAGCGGATCGACGAGAGCACCGTCTTCGCGTCCGAGTTCCTTGAACTTGTGCGCACCGAGCGGCGGCAAACAGCCAGCGTGCGCACGCTGGCTCGCGTCTTGCGGAGCTTCGCCTCAGGACCGGGGACCACACCGGGGCTCTCGCTCTCGCCGAGGAACTCGTCGACGTCTCGCATCGGAACGGCGAGAATCCGGCGGAGGGCCCCAGTGGCCTGCCGTCATGGTTGCGGCTCCGGGCGCGGGCGCACGCGGCGCTGGGCCGGGAAGCCGAGGCCCGCGCTGATTTCGAATCCTCACTCGACTGGGAACGCGCTCGCGTTCGCGCGGGCAGTTCCTCGCCCACCTCGACCTCGCCGACGCCCTCGACGAGTACGCTGACCTCCTCGGCGCCCTGGGCGCGGCCGACGACGCCCGCGCCGCGGCGGTGTCGGCGGCAGAGGCCCGCGAGAAGCGCCACGCCTGACGGAATGCCGCTGCTCGCCCTCGCGAGGAAAGAATGGGAACCCCGGGCGTGGCCCTCTGGTCACGTGCTGTCGGTATTCAGGTCGACGCCCCGGGTTTCGGTGCTGAGAAGCAGCGCGACGAGGGTGACGGCGATCGTGCCGAGGAGGTACAGCACAACCGCCGTGGGGCCCTGTTTTTCGGCCAGCCACACGGCGATGAGGGGTGCGGGCGCGCCGGCGATGATCGAGGAGCCTTGGAACACCAGGGAAGCGCCGGCGAAACGGCGGCGGGTCGGGAAGAGTTCGGCGATCCACGCGGCTTCCGGTCCGGCCAGGAGTCCGTGCAGTGCCGCGCCGACGCCGATGCCGAGATAGAGCAGAGGCAGATTGTCGGCTTGGACGACGGCGAAGAAGACCGGCGCCCACACCGCGAGGCCTGCCGCCGGGACCAGCATGGCGATACGCCGCCCGATGAGGTCCGACCAGTAACCGCCGGCGAGCATTCCCGCGAATTGCAGCAATGACCCGGCGGCCACAGCGAGAAGGACGTCGGACTTGTCGTAACCGAAGGTCTTCGTGGCATAGGCGACCACGAAGACGGTATAGACGTAGAAGGCCACGTTCTCGCCCAAGCGCACGCCGAGACCGCGAAGGAGGGGGCGGGGGTGGGCGAGTGTCTCGAGGATGCTCGACCGTTCCCGGACGGCGTCCGCGGATGCCGTTGCCCGGGCCTGCGCTTCCTGGAACACCGGCGACTCGTCGATGCGCCGCCGGATCCAGAAGCCGATGACCAGGAGCGGGATCGCGAACAGGAAACCGACGCGCCACCCCCACTGGTCGAAGGCGCTTTCGGGGATTACCAAGGCGATTCCGCCGACCACGGCGGTGGCCAGCACCGTGCCCAGAGGCGCTCCCGCCTGCGGCCACGCCGACCAGAAGCCTCGCCGCTTCGGGCTTCCGTACTCGCTGACCATCAGCACCGCCGCGCCGAACTCGCCGCCGAGGGCGAACCCCTGGATCAGCCTCAGCACGACGAGCGAAATCGTCGCCCCGATGCCGGCCTGAGAGTAGGTGGGGAGCAGGCCGATCGCGGAGGTCGACAGTCCGAGTAGCAGGAAAGTGGTCACCAGCATGGGTTTTCGCCCGAGGCGGTCGCCGAGATGCCCGAAGACGATGCCGCCGATCGGGCGCGCGACGAAACCGAGCCCCTGTGTCGCCAGCGCGAGCAGCAACTGCGCGAATCCGTTGCCGCCGGGGAAGAACAGTGGCCCGAGCACGGTGGCCGCCAGGATTCCGTACAGCGCGAAGTCGTACCACTCGAGCACCGCGCCGGCGGTACTGCCCGCCAGGACCCGCCTGAACGCCGACCGGCTGACGCCACCGGACCTCGAACCGGCCGTTTCGTGCGAGGCGGGCACGTTCGTCACTTTCGCTCCTCGTCGAGGCGGCCGGACAGTACGGCGTCCGATATTCGCACAACGGGGAACGTTATTCGGACACATAGGAAGATAGACTGCGGTGGCGGGACCGCGCAATCACTCCGATCGCGGGGCCGAACCCGCAGCTTCGCAATGAGGTCGGCCTCCACCTCGCTCCCGTGGTGCAGGAGAGGGGACCGGCCTGTTCGCCCACCGGTCTCGGACTTCGAGTCCTCAGCGTTCTCCACGCCGGACATCACGTCGGTCATCAGAAGCACTTCCCTGATCGGGAGTTACACCGAACGTCCTACAGGCCCCGACTGGGCGGACTTCGTCAGTTCACCGAGTGCCGGAGGCGGCTGGGGTCAAGGGCTTGGGCCCGCCCGCGACGTCACTGCGTTCCCGGTAAGTGTGGTTGTTTTTGCGGCGGTGGAGAGTTCGCCGTCTTAGTCGGTTTCGCTCTGCGTGACGACGAGGAAGCCCGCTGAGTCAGCGTGCCCACGGACAGGCGAGGCTGGCGACGAGCCGGTAGCGCTCGGGTTCGGGCTCCGGAATGCGCTGACGCGGTTGGGGCTGCTGGACGAACGTCCTGTTGTCGACGTCTCCTCCATGATCAGCGCCCTGTGTCCGACAATGGGCTCATGTATCCAGAGATCGAGCCCCACGCGTCAGGCCACCTGGACGCCGGTGACGGCAACCTCGTGTACTGGGAGGAATGCGGAAACCCTGACGGCAAGCCCGTGGTGTTCCTGCACGGCGGCCCCGGCGGCGGCTGCTCACCGTCGCACCGCCGGCTGTTCGACCCGGCCGCCTATCGGATCGTTCTGTTCGACCAGCGTGGGTGCGGGCGGTCGCTGCCGCACGCTTCGGCGTCGGGCGATCTCTCGGTGAACACGACCTGGCATCTCGTCGGCGACATCGAACGCCTGCGGGAGCAGCTGGGCATCTCGCGGTGGCAGGTGTTCGGCGGGTCCTGGGGGTCGACGCTGGCGTTGGCATACGCCGAGAGGCACCCGGAACGCGTGTCGGAGCTGGTGTTGCGCGGGATCTTCACGCTGCGTTCAGCCGAGGTGGACTGGTACTACCGGGGCGGCGCGGCGAAAGTCTTCCCGGACCTGTGGGAGAAATTCACGGCGCCGATCGCCGGGCTCGACGGCGATCCCGTCGAGCTTTACGCGAAGCTGCTCGCCGACCCCGACCCCGGTGTGCACGGGCCGGCTGCCGTCGCGTGGAGCACCTGGGAAGCCGCGACGGTGACGCTGCTTCCCCGGCCGGAACTGGTGGCGGAATTCGCCGTACCGGAATACGCGCTGGCGTTCGCGCGGATCGAGAACCACTACGTCGTGAACAACGGGTGGCTCGAGGAGGGGCAGCTGATCCGGGACGCCGCCGCGCTGAAGGACATTCCCGGCGTGATCGTCCAGGGGCGGTACGACCTTGCCACGCCCGCGGTTTCCGCGTGGGACCTGCACAGGGCGTGGCCGGAGTCGGAACTGGTGATCGTGCCGGATGCCGGGCACACGTACGACGAGCCCGGCATACTGGCCGCGTTGCTGGAGGCGACGGATCGGTTCCGCGACTAGAGTCTGGTTCAATGGCGTCGCCATTCGTTGATGCGGCGATGTGGATGGTTGCCTCCGGCTGCGGCAGCCTGGCCGGCGAAGTCGACCAGCGCCGAGAACCCGGTGGAGCAGCAGAATGTCACTTCGGGGGCATCGACGATCTGCGCGGCAGGAAGTACTTCCGCAATGGACCGGCGGAGAGCATGTCCAGCTCACCGGTCACCGACACTACGGTCGCCTCGGCCGTGCATGTCGTCGCGACATCCGCCGACGGGGCGAAACGCAGTTCATCAGCCGAGAGAGACATCAGGCCAGCCATGAAAAAACCTCCGGAAGCGTCACTCTTCCCGGTGAATCGGCGCGTAGGCGTTCCGAAACGCACCTGTCGTAAGTAATGCTGCGCTGGTGACGACCAGTGAGACCGACAACGACGCCGAGTGGCGTGCGCAGCTGTGGCGAAAGATGGCGGGACACGAGAAGGCCAAGGACATTCTCATGCGGCGTCACGATATCGATGATCGCTCCGCCGCGTCTCTGCTCGCGTTGTGCGCCGAGCAACGTCGCGTCGAAGTCGCGGAAATCGCCCGTCTCCTGGGGCGATGACCAAAGGCCCGCGACGTCCGGCTTTTCGTGTCGAGTGGCTGGATCAACACCCGCTCGGAGGAGGACGACTTGACCGGGTACGCGTCGCCGATGCCGAAGGCAGCTGGTTCGTCGATCACCTTGCGCGGCAAGACGAGCAGAACGTCCTCCACGTAGTTCGTGTCGAGTCCTCACCACGACGCCGATGTTCACCTTCCCGTGGGGTAAATGTTTCGGATCCGAGTTGATGGCGCTAGTGACTCGGTCACCGAGGTAGTACGGAAACCGCTTTCGCGGAGCTTCGATTTCCCGAATTATGCAGACGTCGCACTATGACGGCGACGAACTGGAGCGGCACACGAGACAGTACCGCTTCTCTCGTCCCCCTACGGGATGGCGCCGACGAAAACAGTCAATGTTCGATCGAGTGGAGAGCGTGCGGGGATGGTCACATCGAGTTTCACTGGGCGGCCACCAGGGTGAGGCGCCGCCTGGCATCCGGATGAAAACGCGAAATCCCGCGGCTGAAGGAAAAGCGTCGCATAGGGTCGACGTGAGGCACGACCCCGAACAGGCGGATGTCGTGTGGAGCCCCGGGTTCGAGTGCGCGCGAGCGATTTGGGCCGCCGGCACAGCAGAAACGCACTCGTGCACGCAGGCAGGCAGGCCCGGAGGAGGCGGTGCAGGGTTCGACCACTCGCGGCCGTAGCCGGCTGAACGGGGGTGAGCGAAAGGGGAGCGGTCGATGGAGCAGGAGTTGCCGCTGGGTCGGTTGCTGGTGCCCGGCCGGATGTTCTTCACCAGCGGGGTGGGTGTGCACGAGCGGGAATTGCAGGCGCACGACCTGATGTACATGGACGCCGGTCTGGGGCGGGTGAACCGAGTGCAGGTGTCCAGCCGGGTGCCCCCGGGTTGCCTGCCCGTGTCGCGCGAGGATGGGCTGCGACTGCTGCACGGCGGCCAGATCGTGTTCGCCATCCAGGCGTTGGCCGAGACCGACGAGCCGGGGCGGCACATCGCCGCCGCTGTCGGCCTGGCGGTGCCGGTCGCGGGCGGGATCGGTTGTGTGGCGGAGGTGCACGAGCAGGACTCGGTGAGCAAGACCGCCGAGCAGGCCGGACGCAAGGCGGTGGAGATGGCACTGACCGCGATGGCCGCCGAATTCGGCGTCGACGGCTATGACGCCGCCGCGCAGTACCGCGGGACCCGGGACAGCTATCGCGTCGGCGACGAGGAGGTCCGCACGGACGCCGTCACCGCCGCCGTCGTCGGCGACCCGGACGGCCGGGTCAGCAAGATCGTCGCCGCGCTGGTCTTCTTGCTCTGAGCCGGATTCCACTCCGAACGAGACCAACACCCGAAGGAGGAGGCCATGTCGCGCGCGGCACGCATGACCCTCGTCGCCGACCGCTGTTGGAACGGCGACGGCGAGCGCGCCACCGGTCCTACCGCGGTCACCGTGGAGCACGGCGAGATCGTCTCGGTCATCCCTGCCGGCCAGGTGGCGTCCGAGCCGGAGATCGTCCACTTGGGTGCGCGGACGCTGCTGCCCGGCCTCATCGACTGCCACGTCCATCTGGTGGACGAACAGCACGACGGTGAGTCGACGCCTTATCAGACCTTGAGCGGGGTGCCCGCGATGAAGGCGATGCTGGAGGCGGGGTTCACCACCGTGCGCGACCTGGGCAGCGCGCACGATCCGATCAACGTCGCGTTGAGCCGTGCCGCCGAGGACGGCTTGATCCAGGGTCCGCGACTGATCGCCGCGCCGAACATCATCTCGGAGCCAGGAGGGCACGGCGACAAGATGCCTGGCCTCGGTCAGCGCTACGGGGTGGACGTGGGCACCCTCGGCGACGAGGTCACCCGGCTGCGCAGCCTCGTGCGCCACCAGGCACGGGTCGGCGCGGACTGGATCAAGTTCGCCGCCAGCGGGGGCTTCAGTTCACCGGTCGACACCCCCGACCATGTCGCCTTCACCATCGAAGAGATGACCGTGATCGTGGACACGGCTCGCGATCACGGCCTGCACTGCGCCGCGCACGCGATGAACGACGAAGCCGTGAGGCGCGCCTTGGCGGCGGGGGTGCGCAGCATCGAGCACGCCAATCTGGGCTCGGCCCAGACCTTCGCACGCATCGCCGACCACGGCGCTTACCTGTGCCCCACCCTGTACGCCCAACGCCACTTCATCGACAACCTCGACGACGACGACTTCTGGTCCGGCCGCGACCCCCGGATACGCGAGCAGTTCCGCACCCGCGCCGGACGCCTCCGCGAGTCCGCCTCCCTGCTGGCCGAAAGTGAAGTCCGCGTCGCCTTCGGCACCGACGTGGGCATGTTCCCGCATGGTGAGGCGTGGAAAGAGTTTCGCGCTCTGGTCGAGGCCGGCCTGTCCCCGTCGCGGGTGCTGCGGGCCGCGACCTCGGTCGCGGCCGAGTTGCTGGAACGCCCGGACCTGGGGCGCGTCGCCCCCGGTGCCACCGCGGACCTCGTCGCGGTGGCGGGCGATCCGTTCACCGACATCGCCGCCATGGGCCGGGTGGAGTTCGTCGTGCGCTCCGGCGAGATCGTATTCGACAGGACAGGCGAGCGGTGACCGCGTCATCGTGATCTCCCGCGCGGCACAACGCTTCGCAGAGCCTTGGCGGCGCCGGGCCGTCAACGAGCACCGAAGGAGACGGCCGTGCCGCCACCCCCGCCCGCCACCGACCTCCAGGTCGACTTCCCGTTCGACTACGCCGCCCACCTTTCGGGTGACCGACGCATCGGCTTGCTCCCCCCGGCCGCGCTCGGCACGCCGGTCGCGGTGATCGGCACCGGTGGCAGCGGGCTGACCGCGGCTTACGAACTGTTGCGCGTCGGTTGCCGTCCGATCCTGTACGAGGCCGAGACCTCGCCGGACGGACCGGGCGGACGGCGGCTCGGCGGGCGCATGTTCTCCGTCCGGCTGGACCCGCGGGACAGCGCCGTGGTGGAGCTGGGATGCATGCGCGTGCCGGACTCGGCGACCCTGCTGCACCACTACGGCGACCGGTTCGGCCTGCGCTGGCAACCGTTCCGGGACGACTACGCCGCCGGAACCACACCGCGCACGGTGCTCGACGTCGACGGGATCACCCGCACGGTGCGGGAAATCACCGACCTGTACCCGCACGACGAACTGTTCCACCGCGCACATCTCCGGTGGGAAGCCGCGCTGAACCGGGTCGGGCTACCCGAGCTGCGGAGCGCGGTGGCCGAGCGGGACCTGGCCGAAGTGCGCCGGCTGTGGAGCGGGGTGGTGGACCGCTACGAGCGGTGGAGCTTCTACCGGTTCCTGCGCGACCCCGGTGGCGCCGGCCTGACTTGGGAGCAGGCTCGGGTGCTGGGCACCGCCGGCGTCGGCACCGCCGCCTGGGACTGCTTCTTCGACCTTGGTGTGCTGGAGACGTTCCGATTGCTGCTGGCCACCGAAGGCGGAGGCACCCGCCACCCACGGGAGGGCTTCGGTGCGCTGGCCGAAGCGTACTGGGCACACCGCACCACCGGACCGGACGGACAGCTCACGAGCCTGGCCGAGGTCAACGAGGGCGCGCCCCGGCCGGGGGTCACCGAGCTGGAGGTCGGTGAGGATCTCGGCACCGGCGTGGTGGTGCACGATGAGGACGGCCGCGCCGAGCGGTTCCCCGTCGTGGTGTTCACCCCGCAACTGCACGTCCTCGAGACCTCCGTGGTCGTGCGACCGTCCCGTCCCGGGGGCAGCCCGCCGTTCGGGCCGCGGCTGCTGCGTGCGATCCGCAGGCTGAGCTACTGGCAGTCGGCCAAGACCGCGGTGGTGACCGACCCGTTCTGGGAGGGCACCAGCCTGGACGGCGTCACCCTCACCGACCGCCTTCCCCGCGCCACCTACACCCTCGACTACGGCGAACCGCGGGAACCGGGCGGTCGCCGCGGTGTGCTCGTCCTCAGCTTCACCTGGGCCGGTGACGCCATGAAAATCGGGCCTTCCACGCTGCGGGAACGGCTGGACGCGTGCATCCGCGAACTGGCCGCGATCCATCCCCGGCTGGCTGACGAGCTGAGCCAACGTGCCGACCCGGCCTTCGCCCGCACCATCTCCTGGGAGTTGCAACGCAACTTCAGGGGGCTGTGCCGGTTCTCCCGCCCCGGCGACTACGCCTACCAGTGGGACCTGTTCGCCCACTTCATGAAGAACTTCACCGGCACGCCCGCGGTCATGGGCGAGCCGCCCAACCCGCTGTTCCTCGCCGGTGACGACACCTCATGGTCGCCCGGCTGGCTCGACCACGCCCTGGCCTCCGGCCTCAACGCCGCCTGGGGCGTGCTGCGCTACCTCGGCGGCACCACCACACCTGACAATCCAGGCCCCGGCGACCGATGGGCCGATCCGCGCCATCGCCCACTTCGACCGCCCGGCCCCTGAGCCTGTGTCACCTGAGGTTGATGATGGCCCCGAGCCCAAACATCCGCGAGCACCACGGACCCGGGGCACCGCCTCCCGCGTGAGCTGACTACGCCGATGCTTCAGAGCCTCATCGAGGTACTGCGCTCCGACGGCAACGCGCGACGATGTCGTGGTCCGACAGTACGGGTGCGTCGGCGGACCTGCGGGGCGAGGCTGGCATGAACACTGCCTTGGCCACCCCACCGCGAGGGGACGCGGTCGCGATCGGACGATCCGGCGCGCCTCGGGGGATCGCCAAGCTCTTCTTCAAGGCCGAGAATTTCGCCGCACTCTCCGGCCACAGCGCTGATGCGCTGCCCGAGCTTCCCCGCCACGGCAACGGTCTCACCCGAATCGCGTCATCCAGGCCTGCCCCGTCGCAGCCGCCGACACCGCGGCGGCACGGTGAAGGTCCACCCAGCCCACACCAGCACGTCTGTGTCCCGCGCGACATCCGGCTCGGCACGCTCGGACCCGACTCTCCGGGCTGGACCATGAAACCGAGACCCGTCGACGTCAAGCCCACTGCCTGAAATCCGGCTTAAAGCCCGCCATTACCGCCTCATCCGCCGCTACGGCACCAAGGCCACGAGGTCGGCGGTGAGTTGAGCCGCCGGAACCTGGGAACGCTCCGACAACAGCAGCGGGCTCGCCCATCGACAGCGCCTGATATCTGCTCCAGCAAACGACATCCCCTGACCGGCTGGGCCGTCGACCGGCATCCGGAAGCCGTACCCAATCTTCGTCGGCCGCGCACGGGCTCGTCCTGGATGAGTCCCCAGGATGCAGTCCGGTGAGCCGACGTGAATTCTGTCAAAAGAATGGTTGCCCCGACGATTTCACTTGTTCGGATGATGATTTCGGTCGAGGTGAGGGGAGCCCCTCGATATCAGATGGCCCAAAATTATCTCGGACAGGTATGTTGGTCATGACCGACAGTAACATCGGTGCTTGAGCTGCTGCGACGCGAGGCGTACGCCGTTAGTTCGTCTGTTCTCGCTTCTTTCCGGAAAGTGTCGATCTTGAGAAGTTGTGGGACTTCCGACTTGTTTAGACCGAATGATTCCGGCTTTGCTTGTGGCATCGATGTGTGCTCAGATATGACCATCGGAGGGGGGCTAGTTGGATTTCCGTGAATCGACGGTCGGTGAACGTATAGAAGCCTTGCGTCGAAGACGTGGCCTGTCTCGCAAGACTCTCGCCGGGCTCGTCGGCCGAAGTCAGGAGTGGCTCCGGCAGGTGGAGAAGGGCTCACGGCGGATGGACAGCATCGAAGTCCTCGTCCGGATGTCCGAGGTCCTCCGAGTAAGCGATTCGTCCCTGTTGCTGCCGGGATTCGCGTTTTCTGGCGGCCGCTCGGGTGAACGGGTCGGGGGGTCCCTGACAGACCACCTGCGGCGTTCCCTGTTCCTGCTGGACGTCTACCCCGAGAACCTGGCGGAACAGCGGCCGGACGCGCAGTCGGTGTCGACCCTGGCGACGGAAGCCGATTGGCTGTGGGGGGATTGGGTGGCGTCCGGTCGTCGGTTCGATCCGGTCGGGCGCAAGACTTCAGAACTGCTATCGCGGTCGTGGCAGGTGTGCGAAGTGCTGCCCTGCCAGTGCGGTGACGGGCTCAGCCCGGCCTGCCGGGCCCACGTGCGGATGCTCCTGCTCATGGCGTCATTGTTCTCGCGCCTCGCGGAACACGAACTCGCCTACTTCGCGGTCCATCAGGCGGCGCGCCGCGCAGGGCACCACTCGGTCACGTCTCCGGACATCGAATGCGGACCCGCGCTGGCGCACGCGTTGTCGCGGCTGGGTTATTCCACCGAGGCGTTGCCGATCGCCGTGGAGGCGGTCCGCCGTCATCGCGACGGCCCGGCCGGTGTCCTGACCGCATTGCATTTGTCCGTGGCCGAGGTGGCCGCGATGGGCGGTGACCATCGGACGTGTGAAAGATATCTCGCTTCGGCCGAGGAACTGGCCTTGGACCAGGCCGGGCGGTCGGGAGAAGAACGCGTGATCGGGTCCGCGTCGGTATCCGCCCGGAAAGCGTTGTGCATGCTTCGGCTCGGCCAGGCCGATCTCGCCCTTCATGTCGCGGAAGAGGTCCGCGCGGAAGAGGTCCGCGCGGAAGAGGACCATCCGGCGGATGAAGTGGTGGACTTGTACCTGGCACTCGCCCAGGTGTGGGTGGCGCGGCGCGAGGATGTGACAGCACTGCTCACTTTGCTGCGGGTCGAGCGGGTGTCGCCGGACGATCTGTACTACAGCCGATCGGCGGCGAGACTGCTGGACACCCTTCAGCAGTCCGCGCTCCCGACTGTCCGGGCAGAGGCGACCAGTCTGGTGGACCGGATCGTGCCGTCTTCCTGGAAGCCGTCGTGAGGAGCCGTTGACGCACACGGTGCCGGACGTCGTGGCACCACGCCGGTCAGGTGAGCACCACCGCCGCGTTCACCCGGTCGGCCCCAGTTCTTCGAACAGCCAGGAGTTCTGCAGCAATACTGTGTCGTGGCGGAGGATCGCCGTCATCCACCGCCGCAGAGCGGGAGTCGGCTCGACGCCCAGTTCTTCGGCCAGCCGCGAGCGGGCGTGGTGATAGGTTTCCAGCGCGTCCGCCTGCCGCCCCGCGCGGTACAGCGCCACCATGATTTTGGCTTGGAGCCGCTCCCGGAACGGAAACGACAGGGCGAGCTTCCGGGCGTCGGCGATGATCTCCGAGCAGCGGTCGGCGGCCAGCGCGCTTTCGATCAGGATTTCCCACAGGGAAAGCCGCGTCTCTTGCAGGCGAAGCCTGGCCGCCTGCCCCTCCAGGCCCACGTCCAGTCCGGTGAACGGCTCGTCGCGCCACAGTTCGAGAGCTTCCTGCGCCGTTTCCATGATCGCGTGCGGGTTGCCGCGGGGAAGGCGGCCGGTGACCTTCGCCAGCCGTTCGAAGCGAGCCGAATCGACTTCGACCCGGTCGTCCAGCTCGAGACGGTATCCCGGGTACCGCGGCTGGAGAGTGACCAACTCTTTGCCGCACCAGCGGTCGAGATCCCGCCGGAGCCTGCTCACATGGGCGTGGATGGCGCCGATGGCGTCCTCGGGGGGTAGTGGCCACAGCTCACGGATCAACAGGTCCTTGGACACTGTGCTGCCCAGGTTGACCAACAGGGCGACGAGCAGTCTCGATCGCAGTGAACGGTGCGCGACGACATCGCCGGACAAGGTGCGCAACACCAACGGACCGAGGCACAGGATTTGCACGGGCATGTCCTCCTGACGCACGGATAGTGATTCTTCGGATACTCATTGTGCTCGGCGGGGCGACTGGCGTCTCCAACCCGAATTGCGTGCGAAGACACCCGTTTCGCGGGATCTTGGCTGCCAGTCCAGAGGAGTCTCGCGGTCATTCAGGACAACCGGAAGTGCTCGCGCCGGTCCAGCCGCGGTGTCAGCCCGGGTGTCCGCGTCGTTGTCAGCCAAGGTGTCAGCGACGGTGGTTAGCGTCGGAGAAGTCAGCTCGACAGCGCCGAAGTTCGGGGAGAACGTCGTGTCTTCGATGTCCAGCCGTTTACCACCGAGTCCGCTTCACACTGGAGGGCAAGGAAAGTCCCTTCTGCTGCTGCACGGGCTCGGCTCGGCTTGGCGAACCTGGGAGCCCATCCTCCCGATGCTGGAACGAGATTTTTTCGTTGTCGCGCCGACGGTGCCCGGTCACTGGGGAGCGCTTCCGCTTCGTCCGGCGTACCAGGCGACTCCCCAATCCGACGCCGACGAAGTCGAAAACTGGCTGGACCACTTCGGCCTCGACCGGGTGGCGGTGGTCGGCCATTCGCTCGGCGCGTGGACCGCGCTGGAACTGGCCCGCCGTGGACGGTGCGAGACCGTGGTCCTCTTGACGCCGGCCGGTGCGTGGCGCTCACGGGCGGACCTGGTGAAAGTGCTGGTGCGCTCGGCGGCCGGGCATGCCGTGGCCCGCCTCATGGCGCCGTTCGCGCCACAGTTGATGCGGCTGCTTCCCGTCCGCCGGGCCTACTTCGACTTCCTGGTCCGAGACGGACGGCACATCGATGTCCCGGACGCGGTGCTGGAACTGAGAGCTGCCGCCTACTGCTCGGCGATGATCGCCGCCCTGTACGCCTTGGCCAGAGCCGAACTGATGCGGCCGTGGCACGAACACGAGAATCCCGTACACGTCGTGTTGGCACAAAAGGACCGCGTGCTGCCCTTCGAGCAGTTCGAAGCCCCCTTGCTCGAACTCGTCGAACCCGTGGAGTGGTTGATGCTGCCGGATACGGGTCACCTCGTGCATCGGGACGCGCCGCGGCAGGTCGCCGAGATCATCCGCGGCGCCGTGCTCGACGGCCGGATGCCCAAGGTGGATGTGCGGCAAGACGGCCGAGGCCGTCAGCTTCGGTCGGTGTCCGCGGCGGATCTGGGATGAGCCGGGAGGTCGGGCTGGTGTCTGTCCGCGACGAAACGGTGAGGAAGCGGTCCCGGTCGGGCCGGAAGGCCACGGTGTCGGCGGTCCTGGCGCCCATCCTGGCCCGGGAAGCGGTGGCGGCGCTGGCGAAGTCGCTCGACCGGACGGAGCGAGAGGTGCACGGGGAAGTGGCTGCTCACCTCGGCGAGCTCGTGGTGGCGGAACGCCCGTGGGCCGCCGGGGCCCTCCGGCCCCTGCTGTGGCTGCTGGGCTCGCGACCCTGGCTCATCCGCACCGGGTCCGCTGTCCCGCACGGGCCGGAGACCTTGGCCTGCCCGGAGCCGGCGGTGTTCGTCGTGGCCCACCGATCCTATGTGGACGCATTGGTGGTGAACCGGGTCCTGAACCGGTCGGGACTCGCGCCGAGCTACATCTTCACCGGTGACAACCTGCGGTTCTGGCCACTGGGCCCGCTCGGCCGGCGGAGCAACCTCGTGTTCATGCGCCGCCACTTCCCGGACGACGCCTGCTACAAGGTGGCTCTGCGCCTCTACATCTCCCACCTCCTCCGGGAGGGCAAGAACCTGATGTTCGCCATCGAAGGCGGTCGCTCCCGCGACGGCAGCTTGCAACCGCCGCGATTGGGCTTGCTGCGTTACGTCCTGGACGCGATCGATGAGGAAACCGTTCCAGGGGTGTCCCTGGTTCCAGTGGCTCTGACTTACGAGTACTTGTTCGAAGCCACCGCCTTGGTGGGCGAGCAGGCGGGTACGGTGAAACCGGCTGAGGATCTCGGCGCGCTCCTGAGGCTGGCGTGGGCGCACCGGCGCCGGCGAGGCGCCGTCGACGTGCGGTTCGGTGAGCCGCTGCGGCCGGCCCGCCGCCCGGCGCCCGGCTCCCCGGAAGACGACGCCATGGCGACTGCGCTGCGGCTGTGCGCAGGTGTCAACGACGTGACGCCGATCACGCCGATGGCGTTGGTCGCGATGGTTCTGCTGGGGTCGCCCGGCCGGTCATGGACGGTGCCACGGCTGCGCGAACGACTCGCCGGGGTACTGGAATTCGTCCGTCACCGAAAACTGCCCGTGGCGGTGCCGGTGGAGCACGTTCCGACCAACGTCGTACGCGAGTGGCTGGAGCACTTGATCGCGGCGGGCGTGATCGAGCGGGACGGGGCAGGGGCCGCCTACCGGCTGCCTGCCGGGCGCCGTCGACTCGCCGCCTACTACCGGAACATGTCCTGCCACTGGTTCCTGCCGCGGGCGCTCGCCGAAATCGCGTTGCTGCGAGCGGCGGCCGCCGAACCCGAAGACCGTGATTCCTCGGTGGCCCAGGAGATAGAGAGCTTGGCGAAGATCTTCGCGTGCGCTGTGACCGGGTTGTCCCCGGAACACCTCGGTGGTCTCGCCGAGAAGGAGACGGACCTCGTCGTGACGGAATGGCGGGAACTGTCGGCGATGGAGCTTTCGCGACGTCTGCGCGCGGTCCCATGCCTGTTCGCTCCGCTCGTGCTGCGGCACGTGGCGGAGGGGTTTTCCATCGTGGCGGCACGGCTCGCCCTGCAAGCGCCTGCCGTGCCGGTCGACGAGGCGATGCTGATCCGCTACTGCTTGCTCGACAACGACAAACCGCCGGATGGCGACCACCGCGTACTCCCGGAATCCGTTTCACTGCCGTTGTTCTCCCGCGCCGCGACCTTCTTGCGAGCCGAAGGGCTGTTCGCCCGGGACGTGGATCCGGCGTCGCTGCGCGAGCAGCGGCGTGACGCCGAGACCGCACTGACGGCGCTTCGAGACGAGATCGCCGCGTTGACCGTCCGGTCCGATGAGGAAGGGAAGCGATGAACGACGTCGACCAGCGGCTCGAAGAAATCGAACAGGGCGCGAGTGGCCCGCGAACAGCCGCCATGTTCGACTTCGACGGCACGGTGATCCGGGGTTACTCCGTCGAAGCGTTCCTCCGCCGCCGGCTGCGCGCTCTTCCGGTGGATCCGCACCTGCTCGCCGGAGTGGTTTTGTCGAGGCTCCGGACGGACTGGTCCGAGACAGACGTGTCGAAATTCGTGCGTACAGTCGCCAAAGCGCTGGCCGGAATGCCGGAACAGACCGCCGAGAAGATCGCGGGACAAGTGCTCGAACGCGACATCGCCGCTCGGTTGTTCCCCGACGCGTGGCGGCTCATCCTGGCGCACCGGCGCAAGGGACACCTTGTCGCACTGGTCTCCGCCGCGACGAGGTTCCAGGTGGCGCCGATGGCGGCGGAACTCGGTGTCGACCACGTGCTGTGCACGAAATTGGTCACCCGCAACGGTGTGCTCACCGGGACGGTGGATGGCGAGGTGGTCACCGGCTGGGCGAAGGAAGAGGCTCTGCGGAAGTTCGCGGCACGGCACGACGTGGATCTCGCGGCGAGCTACGCCTACGCCGATGACGCCGCTGATGTGCCGTTCCTGGACGCGGTGGGACACCCGTGCGCGGTGAATCCCCAGCCGAGGCTTCATCAGGTCGCCAAGGAACGGCAGTGGTCGATCTGCCGCTTCCGTGTCGCGTCCGGCCCCGGGTTGCCCGGTCTCGCGCGGACGGTGAGCGCCTACGGCGCGACCGGGGCCGCGATGGCTTCCGCCTTGGCCGTCGGCATGGGGGTCAACCGTGACCGGCGGCAGGCCGTCGATCTCGCCCAGGGGACGGTGGCCGACCTCGCGCTGGCCCTGACGGGGGTGACGGTCACCGTGCGCGGTGAACACCACCTGTGGGCCCGCCGGCCCGCGGTTTTCCTGTTCAACCACCGCAGTTCGCTGGACCTGCTGGTGGTACTCAAGGTGCTTCGCCGACATCTCACCTCGCTGGCGAAGAAGGAACTCAAGTGGTTTCCCGGGTTCGGCCAGTTCCTTTGGCTCAGTGACGCCGTCTTCATCGATCGCAGCGGCCCTGGTACGGCGGGGAAGGTGATCACCGAGGCGGTGGAACGGCTTCAGCGAGGAGTGTCGCTGGCCATCGCCCCCGAGGGCAGCCGGTCACTCACGCCCCGGCTCGGCCGGTTCCACCGGGGCCCGTTCGTCATCGCGATGGCCGCCGGGGTGCCCGTGATCCCGCTCGTCATCCGCGACACGGGGACCCTGCTGCCCAAAGGAGCGCACGTTCCTCGTCGTGGGCACGTCGAGGTCGTGGTCGGTGCGCCGGTGGAGACCACGGGCTGGCAGCAGGACGGCCTGGAACGCGGCGCCGCGAGGGTGCGTGACTTCTACCTCGAAGTGCTGGGACAGCAGCCCGCGCCGTGCCCGATCCCGAGAGAGACCGGCTCCGGGCAGGCGCGGGACCTCGACACACCGACGTCGTAGGCAGGAGCAGTCATGTCCAACGGACGACACGATGGTTTCGTCGGCAGTGACGCGTGGGGCGCGGCACGGCGGATGAACGGACTCGACACGGTGATGTGGCGTGCGGAGGTCGATCCTCTGCTGCGTTCCACGGTCATGGCCGTGTACACGTTGGACCGGGTGCCACCGTGGGCGGACGTCGTCGCCGAGCACGAACGGATCGTCGGGCTCGTCCCGCGGCTGGCTCAGCGAGTCAGCGAGACCCGGCTCGGCGTGGGAAACCCGGGCTGGCGACACGATACGAAGCTGGATCTCGATTACCACGTGCGCCGGGTGCGCCTGCCCGAACCCGCCGACCACGGCGCACTCCTGATGCTGGCGCAGACGATGGCCTGCACGCCGTTCGATCGGCGCCGTCCGCTGTGGGAGGCCGTGCTCGCCGAAGGGCTCAACGGGGATCAAGCGGGTTACGTGCTGAAGCTGCACCACAGCAGCATGGACGGCGCCGCGTTGATGTGCCTGGACGCGTTGATGCACCCACCGTACGGAAGCGACCGTCCGCAGCCCGGGCTGTCCCTGGTGAGGAAAGAGGACGACGAAACGGAACGCCGGGCCCGACCGGCCGGTTCGATCGGCGCCCTGGCTGCCGTGGGTGGGAAGCTGCTCGGCCACGCGACCGGCGCGTTGCGGCACCCGTCGCGTGCTGTGCGCGAGGGCAGCAGACTGGCGGAGTCTCTCGTGCACGTGTTTTCCCGGCCCGCGGTGGCGCCGTCCCCGTTGCTCCGGGGAAGGGCTGGTAGTTGGCGGTTCGTCACCGTCGACGCCCCGCTGTCGAGCGTGCGGTCCGCCGCCAAGGCGGCGGGTGTGTCCCTCAACGACGCGGTGGTGTCGGCCGTCCTCGGTGGACTCCGGCGCTATCACGAACACTTCGGCGTGCCGCTGTCCACAGTGGCCGCCGCGATACCGATCGCGGGCGGCCGCCCAGGGCAGATCCGCGGCGGCAACGGGTTTTCCGTTGCGCGGATGGCGATGCCGATGGGCGAGGCAGACCCGGTCCGGCGCATGCGGATGGTGCGGGAACTGATCACCGGAGTGCGTTCAGAGCGTGCGGGCAAGGCCCCGGCGCTGCTGGCTCATTCGATGGGTGTGCTGCCGTCGTTCGTCATCGCCCCCGTGCTCAAACACACCACCCAGGCCCACGACGTGCAGATCAGCACCCTGCGAGGTGCCGAGGCGCCACTGAGCTTGGCCGGGGCGCGCATCCTGCGGCTCTACCCCTTCGGCCCGCTGCCCGCCATCGCGCTGTCGGTCACCATGCACACCTACGACGGAAATTGCTGCTTCGGCGTCAATTTCGACGCCGCCGCGGTCCGTGATCCCGATGTGCTGGTTCGTTGTCTCCAGGACGGAATCGACGAAACCACCACCACCGGCTCCTGACCCGTTCCCGCGCCCCTTTCTCCCGGAAAGCAGGTCGATTGTGCACGCCCACGCTCCGAGCACTTCCGCGCGACAGGACAACCCGGCGGGCGAAGCCCCCGCCTTCGACCCGGTGGGCATCGCCGACTGTGTACGACGGCCCCGCACGGCCCTGCACGTGGTCGACGGCGGCCCTGACCGAGGACACGGCGTGCTCGTCGGCGACCACACCCCGGCGGGCCTGCCGGTGGTGGGCACGTTGCCGCCGCTGTATCCGGAATGGCTGGGCGACCGTTCCTTCTGCACCGACCATGGGGTGCGGTTCCCTTATGTAGCCGGGGAAATGGCCAACGGCATCGCCACGGTGCGGATGGTGACCGCCCTCGCCGAGGCCGATCTGCTCGCCGTGTTCGGTGCCGGCGGGCTCGGTCTGGGCTCGATCGAGCGTGCGGTGGGCGAACTGGGCACCGCACTGGGTGGGCGGGCCAACTGGGGCGTCAACCTGATCCACGCGCCGGGCGAACCGCTGCTGGAGGAGCGCACCGCCGACCTGCTGATCGGGCGGGGCGTGCCGTTGATTTCCGCGTCGGCCTATCTGACGCTGACCCCCGCTGTCGTTCGTTGTGCCGTGGCGGGCTTGCACCGTGATCACACCGGCCGGATCGTGCGAGCGCGGCGGATCCTGGTCAAGCTCTCCCGCCCGGAAGTCGCCAGGCAGTTCCTGTCTCCCGCGCCGAGGGAAGTGCTGCGCGAGCTGATCGGACGCGGCCAGATCACGCAGGAGGAGGCGGAGCTCGCCGCGAGCGTGCCACTGGCCGACGATGTCACGGCCGAGGCGGACAGCGGGGGGCACACGGACAACCGGCCGCTGACGGCGCTGCTGCCGGCCGTGCTCGGCCTGCGCGACGAGCTCACCCGGCAGCACGGCTATCGCCGGGCCATCCGGGTGGGAGCCGCGGGTGGGCTCGGCACCCCGGCCGCGGTCGCCGCGGCCTTCGCCGCGGGCGCCGCCTACGTGGTGACCGGATCGGTCAACCAGGCCTCCGTCGAGGCGGGCTTGTCGGATCAAGCCAAGGCGTTGCTGGCCGAGGCCGATCTCGCCGACGTGGTGATGGCTCCCGCGGCCGACATGTTCGAGATGGGCGTGAAGCTACAAGTCCTGCGCCGGGGAACGATGTTCGCCTCGCGTGCGGGCAAGCTTTACGACGCCTATCGCGACTACCCCTCGCTCGAGGCACTGCCCGCGGAGTTGCGTGCCAAGTTCGAACGCGACGTCTTCCGGCTGCCGGTGGACGAAGTCTGGCGGCAGACCCGGCGGTTCTGGCAAGACCGAGATCCCGCCCAGCTCTCCCGGGCCGAAAACGATCCGCGGCACCGGATGGCCCTGGTCTTCCGCTGGTATCTGGGCCAGTCCAGCCGGTGGGCGATCAGCGGTGAACCGAGCCGGACCGCCGACTACCAGATCTGGTGCGGCCCCGCGATGGGTGCCTTCAACCGGTGGGTCGCGGGCAGCTTCCTCGCCGCGCCGCGCAATCGGACGGTCGCGCAGATCGCCCTCAACCTGCTCGAAGGCGCCACCGTGCTCACCCGCGCACACCAACTGCGCACCTTCGGCGTGCCGGTTCCGCCGGAAGCGTCGGTGTTCGTGCCCCAACCGCTCTCCTGACCGCCACGAGAGCCAACGGACCACAGTGAAGGAGAAGGCCATGACCGAGTTCTCCCGGGAGCGGCAGGTGCCCGTCGCGATCGTCGGCGTCGGCGCCCTGCTGCCCGGAGCGACCGACACCGGCCGGTTCTGGCGGGTGGTGGTGTCCGGCCGCGACACCATCACCGACGTACCGCCCAGTCGCTGGCTGACCGAAGACTTCTACGACCCCGACCCGTCCCTGCCCGACAAGACCTACGCGCGGCGCGGCGCGTTCTTGCCCAAGGTCCCCTTCGACCCGGTGGCCTACGGTGTCCCGCCCACCAACCTGGCCGCCACCGACAGCGCACAGCTACTCGCCCTCATGGTGGCCGAGCAGACCCTCGGCGACCTCGCGGGAACGCTGGACGCCGAGGCGCGGGAACGGGTCAGCGTGGTGCTGGGAGCGTCCGTCCTGCCGCTGTACGGCCAGATGGCCCACCGGCTCGAACGTCCGGTGTGGCTCAAGGCCCTGCGCGAAGAGGGAATCGAGGAGCCGAGGGCGCAAGCGATCTGTGACACGCTGTCGCGGCACTACGTGCCCTGGCAGGAGGCGACCTTCCCAGGTGTCCTGACGAACGTGGTCGCCGGGCGGATCGCGAACCGGTTCGACCTGCACGGCATGAACTACACCACCGACGCGGCGTGCGCGAGTTCGCTGTCGGCGGTCTCCGCCGGGGTTGCGGACCTCGCCCTGGGGCGGTCGGATCTGGTGCTCGCCGGCGGGGCCGACACCCAGAACGGCGTCGAGATGTTCATGTGCTTCAGCAAGACGCCGGCGCTGTCGCCCACCGGTGACTGCCGCCCCTTCTCGGCCGACGCCGACGGCACGATGCTGGGCGAAGGCGTGGTGATGCTCGCCCTGAAGCGGTTGAGCGACGCGGAGCGGGACGGGGACAACATCTACGCGGTGATCCGCGGGATCGGCTCGTCGTCGGACGGGCGCAGCACCGCGGTCTACGCACCGTTGCCCGAAGGACAGGCACGTGCCCTGCGCCGCGCCTACGAGGAGGCCGGGTACGGACCGGAGACCGTGGAGCTGGTCGAAGCCCATGGCACCGGTACGAAGGCAGGAGACCGCGCCGAGTTCACCGCCCTGCGCTCGGTGTTCGACGACTCCGGCCGGCCGGACCGGCAGTGGTGCGCCTTGGGCTCGGTGAAGTCGCAGCTGGGCCACACCAAGTGCACCGCGGGCGCGACCGGTCTGCTCAAAGCCGCGCTGGCCCTGCACCACAAGGTGCTGCCGCCGACGATCAAGGTAGACCGGCCCAACCCCGCGCTCGAACTGCCCGCCAGTCCGTTCTACCTCAACACCCGCGCGCGGCCCTGGATCAGCGCGGACGACAAGCCCCGTCGCGCCTCGGTTTCGAGTTTCGGCTTCGGCGGCAGCAACTTCCACGTGGCTCTCGAGGAGTACGTGCCCCCGCCTGGCACAGCCACCCGGCGGCCCCGGAACCACTCCGCCGCCGCCACCGAACTCCTGCTGCTCGGGGCAGGCACGGCGGAGGCGCTGATCGCCCGGACCCGGGAACTGGCGGCGGCCGCGCGCGAGAGCGGCGAGGAACTCGCCACGTTGGCCCGGCGTACCCAATGCGAGTTCTCGGCGGCGGACGAGGCCCGGCTCGCGGTGATCGCCGCCGACCCGGGCGATCTGGCGACCAGGCTCGACCAGGCCGCCGAGTCGATCGCGCGAAATCCGGCCGAACCGATCTCGCTGCCGACCGGTACGTACTACCGCCTCGGCGAGGCGACGCAAGGCCGCGTCGGTTTCCTGTTCCCCGGCCAAGGTTCCCAGTACGTCGACATGGGTGCGGACGTTGCGGTGCACGTCCTGGCGGCCCGCGCCGCGTGGGACCGAGCCGCCGCCACCGACCTGGACGGACCGCCGGTGCACCGCGTCGTGTTCCCCCCGCCCGCCTTCGGCGAGGAGGAGAGCGCCGAGCAGACCCGGCTGCTGAACGCCACCGAGTGGGCGCAGCCCGCCCTGGCCGCGCACAGCGTCGCCCTGCTCGCGGTGCTGCGGGAGCTCGGGCTCACCGCCGACTGCGCGGCGGGCCACAGCTTCGGCGAACTGATCGCCTTGCACCACGCGGGTGCCTTCGACGCGGAGACGCTCTTGCGGCTGGGACGGCGGCGTGGCCTGCTCATGCGGGAGGCGGCGCAGCACACCCCCGGCGCCATGCTCGCCGTCGCCGCGACGGCCGAAGACGTCCAGCGCGCGATCGACGAACTGGGTGATCCGGGCGTCCTGGTGATCGCCAACCACAACGCTCCCCAGCAGGTCACTGTCTCGGGCGACCGCGCTTCCGTCGAGAAACTCGCGCGAATGCTGGGCGAGCGCAAGGTGACCAGCCAGGAATTGGCCACTTCCGGGGCTTTTCACAGCCCGCTGGTGGCCGATGCGGTGCCGAAGCTGACCGCGTTCCTCGACGACCTGGACGTCTCCGCACCCCGGATTCCGGTCTACGGGAAGGCCGGGGGAGCGATCTACCCCGCGCAACCCGGCGCGGTCCGCCGCGGCATCGCCGAACACGTGGTGTCGCCGGTGCACTTCACCGACACCGTGGAGGCGATGTACGCCGACGGCGTGCGCACGTTCGTGGAGGTCGGCGCGGGCGCCACGCTCACCCGCCTGGTCGGCCGGATCCTGGACGGCCGACCGCACTCGGCCGTGGCGCTCGATCGCCCGCGCCGCAACGGACTCACCTGCCTGCAGGACGGACTCGCCCGGCTGGCCGTCGACGGCGTCGACCTCACGTTCGAGGCTCTCTGGGAACCATACGGTCCCGCACACCAGGAAACCCCCGATTCGGAGGCGCGGCCCAGCCGCCCCGCGATGGCGGTACCGATCGACGGCGGCAACCACGGGCGGCGCTATCCGCCGCCGGGCGGGCATCGGGAACTGCCGCCGCCCAACTCGTCCCGGCCGCCCGGTCCTTCCGTCACCTCGTCCACCACCCCGGTGCCCGCCGCGCCGCAAGCCGCCGATCCCGAGCAGAACGGAAACCGCCTCGTGCCGACGACCACCCCGCCGAATGAACCGAATGACCTCCCGCCCGCGTTGAAGCCCCTGCCCGACCTGGCGGGCCTTCTCGATGACGACTGGCTCACGGTGCTCCAAACCACCCAGCAGCAGACCGCCGACGCCCACGCGGCCTACCAGAAGATGGTGACCGACGCCCACCTCGCGTTCCTGCGCCTCTCCGAGACCTCCCTCAACGGTCTGCTGGGACAACGGGAAGGGGCGAGCGGCGAGTACGCCACCACGCCGGTCAACGGCCATGGCGACAGCGGCGCGGGTCTGCGGTGGTCGACGACGCGGCAGGCCGTTACCGCTGAACCCACGGCGCCCGCTGAAACTCACGAGCACACCCAGCCGGTCGCCGAGCCTCCGGCGCGGCCCGCGGCGCCCGAACCGGTTCCCGCTCCGCGGGTGCCGATGCGTGAACCGATGCGCGAACCGGCCCCGGCCCTCGAGCCCGCCGCCGCGGCGGCGGGGCACCGGAACGCCGCGACGGCCGTCATCGAAGCCCCTGTTTCCGAGCCCGGCTCCGAGCCGGGTGTGGATTTGACGGATTCGTTGTTGTCGGTGGTGTCGGAGTTGACGGGTTATCCGGTGGAGATTTTGGGTTTGGATATGGAGTTGGAGGGTGATCTGGGGGTTGATTCGATCAAGCGGGTGCAGATTTTGGCGGCTTTGCGTGAGCGGGTGGGGGGTTTGCCGGAGCAGGATGTCGCGGGGCTGGCGGAATTGCGGACGTTACGCGAAGTCGTCGAAAGCGCCGGTGGTCGTGTCACCGCTTCGCCGCGGGAATCCGAAACCCGCGCGGCCGAGCCCGTCTCGGTCGACGAACCCACGCCCAGGCCCGAACCGGAGCCACCACCGGTGTGGCGCCGGGTGGTGCGGGCCGTACCGGCGCCGCCCCGAGGGATGGCTATTCCCGGCCTGGGCGATCACCCGGTGGTGGTGACCCAGGACGGGACGGGGGTGGCCGAGGCCGTGGCCGACCTGCTCGCCGGACGGGGGATCCAGGCCGAGGTCGCCGACTCGGTGCCACCGGGGGCCCGCGCGGTGCTCTTCCTCGGCGGCCTGCGGCCCGCTCCGACCCGCGCCGAGGGGATGGCGGTGCTCCGCGAAGGGTTCGAGGCCGCTCAGGCACTGGCGCCGGTCCGTTCCGCGGACGGTGGCCTTTTCGTCACCGTGCAGGACACCGGGGGTGACTTCGGGCTCGGCGGCCGCCACGAGGGCCGTGCCTGGCTCGGGGGCCTCGCCGGACTGGCCAGGACCGCCGCGCTGGAGTGGCCGGGCGCCGCGGTCAAGGTTATCGACTGCGAACGCGGCGACCGGTCCGCCGGGGCGGTGGCCGAAGCGGTGGTGGCCGAACTGGTCGCCGGTGGTCCCGCCAGGGACGTCGGGTTGCGGGCGGACGGGACCCGGCTGGTGCCGCGGGCCGAGCCCGCCGCACTCCCGCCCTCCAGCGGAGGGCCGCGCATCGGTCCCGGTTCGGTCGTCGTGGTCAGCGGCGGCGCGCGGGGGGTCACCGCCGCCGCCGTGCGCGCGCTCGCCCGCGAGCACCGGCCCCGGTTCGTCCTGCTCGGCCGCACCCCGCTGACCGAAGAACCCGCCGGGTGGGCAGGCCTGACCGACGAGGCCGGGCTGACCAGGGCGATCGCGGCTGAGGGCACGTCCACCCCGGCGGAGATCACCGCCCTGGCGCGGCAGGTGCTGGCCACTCGCGAGATCCGGGCGACCCTCGACGCGCTGGCCGGGTACGGGAGCGAGGCCGAATACCTGCCGATCGACGTCCGTGACGGGACCGCGCTCACCGACGCGCTGACCCGGATCCGGCGGGAATGGGGCCTGATCACCGGTCTCGTCCACGGGGCGGGTGTGCTCGCCGACCACCGCATCGAGGACAAGACCGCCGAACAGTGGGACCGGGTCGTCGGCGTCAAGGTCGACGGTCTCGGCGAACTGCTCGAGGCAACCGCGGACGATCCACTGGAGATGATCGTCGTGTTCTCGTCGGTGGCCGGGGTCTTCGGCAACGCCGGCCAGGCCGATTACTCGGCGGCCAACGCGGTGCTCGACCTGGTGGCCTCCGAGCAGCGGGTCCGGCGGCCGGAGTGCCTCGTCCGGGCACTGGCCTGGGGACCGTGGCGGGGCGGGATGGTGTCGGCCGGACTCGCCGAGCACTTCGATCGGGCGGGGGTGTCCCTGCTCGACCCCGGCAGCGCGGCCGACGCGTTCGTCGCGGAGCTCTCGGACGCCCCCGGCGGCGACACCCGTGTGGTGCTCACCGCGGGCGAAGACGGTCCGGGTGACCGGCTCAACGCCGCTTCGATCCGGGTCGACGCGGCCAGCCACCCGTATCTGCTCGATCACCAGCCCGCGGACGTGCCGGTCCTGCCGATGGCCTCGGCTCTGGACTGGCTCGCGGGCGCGGCCCGTGACTGGCGGCCGCGACCGGGCACGCTGGTCCTGCGCGACGTCCGCGTCCTGCGCACAGCCGACTTGTCCAGGTTGGAGAACGACGGTCACCGGTTCGTGGTCGAAGGACGGCAGGCGGAATCCGGCGGAAAGGCCGTGGCGCTCGAACTCCGCGATGGCGACCGGGCCACCACGTTCTACCGGGCCACGCTGGTGCCGGACCGGCCGCCCTGTGCGGAGTGGACGGTGCCCGCCGAGCTGGTTCCCCCGGTGATCGACGTGTTCTACGGCGGTCCCCGACACTTCCACGGTCCGGCCTTCCAGGTCCTGCTGTCGACGGAAAGCCTGTCCCGGGAAGGCGCCTTGGGCGTGGTGGAAGGCCTGTCGGCACGCGGATGGCCCGGTAGCGGCTGGACCACCGATGTGGCGGCCGTGGACGGTGCGTTCCAGTTGGCCGTGCTGTGGGCGGAGTTCGTGCTGGACGCCGGTGCGCTGCCGATGGGCGTCGGTGAGTTCCGGCTGCACCGCGACGGCCTGCTGCCCGGCGAAGGCCGGTGTGTGGTCCGGGCCGGATCCGTGCGGGACACCAGGGTCACCTGTGACGTGGCCCTGCTCGATCCCGACGGGGAACCGCGGTTCGAGCTGCTCGCCGTGGAACTCGTCCGACGCCCGGACTGACCCGCCGATCCCGACCGAACAGGACCCGTCATGCCCGCTGAACCGATCGCCGTCGTCGGCCGGGGGTGTGTCCTCCCGGACGCGCTCACCCCGGCCTCCCTCTGGACCAACATCCGTGTCGGGCTGTCGAGCCTGGACACGGTCCCGCCCGGACGCTGGGCCCTGCCGCCGGAAGAGGAACCGGCGCGGGGAACGGGAGGATTCGTCACCGGGTTCGAAGCGGTGTTCGACAACGGCGGATTCCGGGTACCGCCGACGGACATCGAGCCGCTGGACCCGGTTTTCCGCTGGCTGTTGCACGCCGGACGGGAGGCGCTGCGCGAAAGCGGGGCGGGCGAGTCCTTTTTGGACCGGGCGGCCCTGGTCGTCGGCAACCTTTCCTATCCGACCCCCGAGGCGGTGCGCTGGGCAGCGGACGTCTGGAAGATCCCGATCGGGTCCGCCCACCCCGCCCGGCCCGACCCCCGGAACAGGTTCTTCTCCGGACTTCCCGCGCAGTTCGCCGCCAAGGCGCTCGGTCTCGGCCTCGGTGGCTTCGCGCTCGACGCCGCCTGCGCTTCGTCGCTGTACGCGATCAAACTGGCCTGTGACCGGCTGCGGCGAGGAGAGGCCGATCTGATGCTCGCCGGCGGCGTCAACCACGCCGACAGCATGTTCGTCCACCACGGTTTCCGGGCACTGTCCGCACTCAGCCCGACCGGCCGCAGCCGCCCCTTCCACCGCGACGCCGACGGGCTGGTGCCTGCCGAGGGAGCGGGGACCGTCGCACTGACGCGCCTGGCGGACGCCCGCTCGGCGGGGATGCCGGTGCTGGGCGTGATCCGGGGGATCGGCCTGTCCAACGACGGCGCCGAGGGCGGCTTGCTCGGGCCCGCGAGGAGCGGTCAGGAGCGGGCGATGGAACAGGCGTACGAGGACGCGGGGGTCGCGCCGGACACGGTGTCGCTGGTGGAGTGCCACGCGACAGGCACGCCGGTCGGGGACGCGGTGGAGGCGCGCGCGATGGCACAGGTCTTCCGTGACCGGTCCGATCTTCCCATCGGCTCGGTCAAGTCGAACCTGGGCCACACCCTGACAACCGCGGGGATCGCCGGGCTGCTCAAAATCCTCGGGGCGTTCGAGGCGGGCACGCGGCCCCCCACCCTGCACGCCGACCGGCACATCGACGCCCTGGACGGCACGGTGCTGCGGCTCCTGCACGAGGCCGAGGAATGGCCCTCGCCCCGGCGGGCGGCCGTCAGCGGGTTCGGGTTCGGCGGTGCCAACGCGCATCTGGTCGTCGACGAAGGAGACGTGGCCGGTGATGCCGGGTGGGCACCCCTGCCCACGGCCACGGGTTTCCGGCGGGACGACGAGGCCAGCCGGGTGGAGATCGCTGTAGTGGGGCTGGCCGTGCGGGTGGGTGACCGCCCGGACACCGAGGCGTTCCGCCGGGCGGTGATCGAGGGCGAACCGGCGGACGGCCCGTGCGCCGCCGTCGCGGTCGACCTGCCGGGCCTGCGGTTCCCCCCGGCGGATCTGGAGCACGCCCTCGGACAGCAGGTGCTGATGCTGGAGACGGCCCGGGAAGCAGTGGTGGGGCAGGACCTGCCGGAGGAACGGACCGCTGTGGTGGTCGGCCTGAGCGGTGACCTGGAAACGGCAAGGCACAGCGTGCGCTGGCGGATGAGCGAGCGGCGGCAGGGCCCGGCCGAGGGGATCGGCGCCCCCGGTGTGGCAGGTGGAACGCTCACCAAGGCGCAGACGACCGGCGCGATGCCCAACCTGATCGCCAGCCGGCTCAACGTCCAGCTCGACCTGCGCGGCCCCGGTTACACCGTCTCCGCCGAGGAAGCCTCCGGGCTGGTGGCCCTCGACCTGGCCGCGGCCGCACTGCGGAACGGCGAGGTGGACGCGGCCGTCGTCGGGGCGGCGGACCTCGCCCACGAGCCCGGTCACCGTGCCGCGGACGTCAGACTGGGCCGCCCGGACCGGCCCGGTGACGCGGCGGTCGTCGTGGTGCTCAAGCGACTGGCCGACGCCCGTCGTGACGGGTCCGTGGTGCTCGCCGTGCTGGGAAACGACGGCGACCGCCCGGACCTTGTGGTGGGCGACTTGCCCGAACCCGGCGCGCCCCATTTCGATCCGGTGGAGCTGTTCGGCAGGGCGCACGCGGCCACTGGACTGCTGGCTCTGGCGGCCGCCGTCACCGCCTTGCGTCACCGGGTGATCCCCGGCCGCGGCCGCCGGGGGCTTCCGCGCCCGGACCTGCGGACCGCGCGGATCACCGTCGCCCCGCTGGGCGCGCCGCCCCGGACGGTCACGGTGCGAGCGGGCTCACCCGGTGCGTGGTCGGCCCTGGCCGCGCCCCGGTTGCTGGTGTTCTCCGGCCGGGACCGCGCCGACGTGTCGGCGGCGGCCCGGGCCGGGATCGAATCGGACAGCGGACCGGCCCGGCTTGCCGTGGTGGTCCACGACGACACCCGCGAAGCCGTCCTCCGACGCGCTTGCGACTGGCTCGACAACGGCGGTCTGCGGCCCCCGGCGACCGCTTATCGCGACGCGCCTTTGGGGGGCGAAGTCGGTTTCGTCTACACCAACGGTTCCGCGGCCTATGACGGTATGGGCCGGGAGCTGGCCTTGGCGCTGCCCGGCGAGGTGGACCGGATCTTCCGGCGGAAGGGGGTCTTCCCGGTCAGCGAGTCCGCGCCCGGACCGACACGCGCCATCGACCAGATCGTCACGGTCTCCCGGCTGGCGCTGCTGCACACCGAAGTCAGCACCGGGCTGCTGGGACTCACGCCGGACGTAGTGCTCGGCTACTCGTCCGGCGAATCCACCGCGCTGATCGCCCAGGGAGTGTGGCCGGACGCCGCCCGCGTGCACCGGGACGTGCTGGCGGCCGACCTGTTCACCCGCGAGGTTTCGGGTGAATTCCGCGGTGTGCGGCGGTTCTGGGCCCGTCATGGCATCACGGGGACGCGTTGGGTCAACCACCTCGTGCACGCCCCCGCCGGAGCGGTCCGGGCGGCACTGACCGGTGAACGGGCTGTGCACCTGATGGCCGTGAACGCGCCCGACGTCTGCGTCGTGGGCGGTGAAGAAGACGCTTGCGAGGCATGGCTGTCGCGCTTCGGCGCGAGAGTGGCCGTGCGCATCGGTTACGACCTCGCCGCTCACGCCCCGGAAGTGGCCGAGGTGGCGCAGCAGTGGTGGGACTTCCACCACCGCCCGGCCGGACCGGTGTCCGGCGTGCGGTTCTACAACGGTGTCACCACCGAGCCGTACACGCCGACTACCGAGCACGCGGCCAAGGCGATGATGGATCAGGCCACCCAGCTGGTGGACTTCGCCGGAACCGTGGAGCGGGCGTACGCGGACGGCGTCCGGGTCTTCGTCGAACACGGCCCGCGCGGACTGTGCACCGGGTGGATCCGGCGCACCCTCGGTGAACTCGATCACCTGGCGGTCGCGCTCGACGCCCCGAACGGCTCCGCCCTGCGGCAGCTGTGCTCCGCGGTGGCGGAACTGGCCGCGGCCGGTGTCTCCGTCGAGCACGATGCGCTCTTCTCCGCCCTCGCGGACGCGGCACCGGTGGCCCGGAGTGCGGGGCCCGCCGTGACGTTGCCCGCGCACCCTCCGCCGGTCCACCCGCCTCGAAACCCTGAGCCCATGGTCCTGAGCCGCGCCCCCCAGCTGCCCCCGGTCCCCGTCCCGGCGCCGGAAGCACTTCCGCGCACCACACCGGCGCGGCCGGCGGAAGTGCCGGTTCCGGCACGGGGGCGTGCCCTGGTCGCCGCCGCGCACCGCAACCGGGTGAGCGTCGGCCACCGGCACTTCCTGGAGCAGCTGGGCGCGGCGCACACGGCGTTCCTGCTGACCCGGCAGCGCATCCAGACACTGATCACTTCACCGCCGTCCGCGGCCTTGCCTGCCCGATCCGTGCCCGCGCCGACGGCCCCCGAGCCCCGCTCCCAGCCGCACTTCGGGCGGGACGAGCTGGAGTACCTGGCCACCGGCCGGGTTTCGGAGCTGTTCGGGCCACGGTTCGCGGCGCAGGACGGCAAACGGAGACAGACCAGGCTGCCCGCGCCGCCCATGCTGCTGGTGGACCGGGTCACCGCGATCGACGCCCAGCAGGCGGTGCTGGGCTGCGGCGTCATCCACACCGAGACCGACGTCACCCTCGGCAGCTGGTATCTCGACCCGGCCGGCCGGATGCCTGCCGGTGTACTGGTCGAAGCCGGGCAGGCGGACCTGCTGCTGATCAGCTGGATGGGTGTCGACCTCGAGGTCGGGGAGGACCGGGTCTACCGGTTGCTCGGCTGCGAACTGACCTACCACGGCGAACCACCTCGACCGGGTGAGACGCTGCGTTACGAAATCCACGTCGACGGGCACGCCGAACACAACGGCGTCCGTCTCATGTTCTTCCACTACGACTGCCATGTCGGCGACGAGCTCCGGCTGACCGTGCGCGGAGGGCAAGCAGGCTTCTTCACCGACCGCGAACTCGCGGCCAGCGCCGGGGTGCGATGGGATCCCGTCGCACAACCGCCGGAGGACGCGCCGGTGGAGCCTCCGGTGATCACCGGAGCGCCGGCCTCCTTCGACACGGACGCCGTCCGGGCGTTCGCCACCGGCCGTCCGGCGGCGTGCTTCGGCCCCGGCTGGCGCGCCACCCGCAGCCACGTGCGAACCCCGCGCGTCGTCGACGACGGCTTGCTGCTCCTGGACGAAGTCACGGAATTCGCTCCCGGGGGAGGCCCGTGGGGGCGGGGCTACCTGCGTGCCCGGACGGCGATCACCGGGGACGAGTGGTTCTTCGCGGGGCACTTCCACAACGACCCCTGCATGCCCGGCACCCTCATGCTGGAGGGCGGTATCCAGGCGATGGCGTTCTACCTCACCGCTCTCGGCCATACCGTGGATCGGGACGGCTGGCGGTTCGAGCCGGTGACGGGACAGCCGAGCCCGATGCTGTGCCGAGGACAAGCGACGCCGGAGTCGCATCTGCTCACCTACGAGGTGTTCGTCGTCTCGGTGGTGTCCGGCCCCGAGCCCACCCTGATCGCCGATCTGCTGTGTACCGTCGACGGTGTCCCGGCCTTCCATGCCGCCCGGGTCGGGCTCCGGCTGGTCCCCGACTGGCCGTTGGAGCATTGGCGCCACCTGGGGCCGCACCGCGAGCAAATCACCGGTGACCCGCTACCACTGTCGGCTCTCGGTGGCCTGACCGGACAGGACGACACCCGTCCGGTGGCGCTGGTCGACGGCGTCCGCGCCGATCTCGGCTCGATGCTGGCCTCCGCCTGGGGCCGTCCCTCGGCGGCCTTCGGGCCGCAGTTCGCCGCGTTCGACGGGGTCTGCCGCTGCCCGCGCCTGCCCGGCCCGCCGTACCACTTCATCAGCAGGGTGATCTCGATCGACGGGACCTTCGGCTCGGCGCGCCCGGGCGCCCGGATGACCGCGGAGTACGACGTGCCCGCCGAGGCGTGGTACTTCGAGCAGAACAGCACGCCGACGATGCCCTTCGCCGCGTTGATGGAGGTCGCCCTGCAACCCTGCGGCTGGCTGGCGACCTACACCGGCGGCACCGGGCACAGCGCCGACGACCTGCTGTTCCGCAACCTCGACGGGGAAGGCACCGTGCTCGGCGAAGTCGGGCCCGGCCCGCGGGTGCTGCGCACGGAGGTGGAACTGCTCTCGGTGGCCGAGCACAACGGGATCATCATCGAGCAGTTCGCGGTCGAATGCACCGTCGACGGCGTTCCCCTGTTCACCCTTCGGACCACGTTCGGCTTCTTCCCCCCGGCGGCCTTCGTCGACCAGGTCGGGCTGCCGCCCTCGGCGGAGGAACGCGCCCGGCTGGCCGCTCCCGGTGGTGACGTGCTGGACCTCCGGGCGGCGGAAAAGACGGACCGCGCCGCTCTCGATCCGCCAGGGCGGATGCTGCGGATGCTGGACCGGATCACCGGGTACTGGCCGGACGGTGGCGCGGCGGGACTCGGGCGGCTTCGCGGGGAAAAGGACGTCGATCCCGGCGAGTGGTACTTCCGGGCGCACTTCTTCCAGGACCCGGTGCAGCCCGGGTCGCTGGGCGTGGAAGCCGTCTGCCAGCTGTTGCAGCACTACCTGGTGGTGTCCGGGCGAACCGCTCATCTGCCCGGCGCTCGCTTCGAACCGGTCATGACCGGCAGCCCGCTCAGCTGGAAGTACCGCGGCCAGGTGGTCCCGGTGGACGGCCTCGTCACCATCGAACTCGAAATCACCGAGGCCGGTGACGACGAGCGTGGCGTGCACGCGATCGGATCGGCGTGGCTGTGGGTCGACGGCCGCCGTATCTACCACCTGCCGCGGATCGGGATGCGGGCCGTGGCCGCCGTGGAAGACGCCGTGCCCGAGAAGGTCCTCGACCCGGCCATCGACCACTGGCTCGGTGACCACCGCCCCTGGGGGACGGTCCCGGTGCTGCCGATGATGTCGATGGTCGACTTGCTCGCCGAGGTCACGGCGGAACAGACGGGCCTGCCGGTGAGTCTGCTACGTGACGTCCGGCTGAGCCGGTGGTTGACCTTCGACGGGCCGGTGCGGATGCGGGTCGAAACGGCGCCGGGGAAACGACGGCGCGAGCAGGTGGTCACCCTGTCCGCCTGGCGGAACTCCGGCGTAGCGGAACTTTCCCGGTTCGAGACGGTGGCCACGGCGCTGGTCCGCGTGGGGGAACGTCCCTTCAGCCGTCCTCGGCAGTTCGATCCCCTGCCCGACGCCGTGGCCGAGGACCCCTATCTCTCGGACGGTCTTTTCCACGGCGAGGCTTTCCACTACCTCGTCGAATACGAGGTCGGCACAACCGGCGCGTCGGGTTCCCTTGACGCGGGCGCGGGCACGGTGCCGCCGGGCCTGCTGCACCAAGGGCTGCTCGACGGGGCACTGCACGTCATCCCGCACCACCGACTCCGGCGCTGGTCGCCCCTGATCGGCGAGGATCAGGTCTCGTTCCCTCACCGTGTCGACGAATTGCTGTTGTTCGAACCGCTGCCCCGATCCGGGACGGTCCGGGTCGAAGCGCGGTTCGCCGGATTCGCCGACGAGGACCACCGCTTGCCGAAGGCGGATCTGCAGCTCATCGTCGACGACCGCGTCGCTGTGTCCATGCGCCTGGTCCTGGTGATGGTGTCGATCGGGCGCCTGGGTGCGCTTTCTCCGCGACAGCGGCGGACCTTCATCCACGAGCGGCGCTTCTGCCCGGACGCAGGGCTGTCGGTCACGGAATCGGGAGTCACTTCGCTGACCGCCGCCGACGTCACCGAAGTCGAAGAACTTCCCGGTTTAGTGACCCGTCTCTACGCGCTGCCTGGGGGTTCACGTCCTTCGGAGCATCTGGCGGAAATCGCGGTCAAGGACCACGTCGGCCGTCGGACGCGGACGCACCCCTCCGCAGTGGTCGTCGCCGAGGACACGCGTAGCGCCTTTCCTCGCGACCGGCCCGGCCAGCGGCACTTCATCCGGGTCGATGCGCACGGCGACACCGTCACGGTGCGCACGCGGGATCGCCGGAGCCGCGGGTGAAGCGTGCCGGAACTCCAGAACCGACCGGTCTCCCGCACGACCAATTCAAACCACCAAGAAGGCAGGAGAAGAACATGAAGCGCTCGGAAGCAAGGGGAAGAACGCGATGGGTACGGTTCGCCGGAGTGCTCGGGGGAGCGTTCGCCATGGCGGCACTCCTGATCACCGGACTGTCGCAGGGCGCCCTGGCGGCGTCGTTCACTGTGTCCGGCGGCGCGTTCCAGGTCAGCGCGGACAAGCTGGTGGGTGAAGGGTTCGTCCAGTACGGCGACGTCGACCGGGGCGCCACCGATGCCCATGTGGTGGCCATCGGCGCCTTCCGGAAGGCGACCCTCGACAACTTCTGCCAGTCGGTGTTCCTGCCGAAGATCCCGTTGGTCGGTGACACCACCCTGGTGCTCACCTCCGGTGGACCCGGCGGGATGGCCGCCACCGACATCATCATCGGCATCGCCTCGCTCACCGGTGACCTCACGCTGACCAACACCCAGATCGGCATCGACGCCTCCCAGCTCTCCAAAGGCCCGGAAGCCGCCAAAGGCCGACCAGGGGCATTCGGACTGCAGGCCGACACCGCGACCATCGGCAGTCTCCGGCAGATCGCCTGGAGCACCAACGCACAAACCCTGCGGCTCAAGAACCTCTCACTGTCTTTGAGGAGCGGTAAGAATGAATGTTTCTGAGCCAGGCACGCCTCCGTTGCCGTATCGACGCGGGCACGCCTGATGACGGGCGGCGTGCCTGGCAGGCTCAAGAGGAGATGGCGGGCTTTCCGCGGCTGGCGGCGGCAGCGACCCTTCGCGGCCGGTCTGTTCCTGATACTGGCTTGTGTCGCGATCGGACTTCCGCCGTTCGCCTCTTTCCGCCTGGGTGACTTCGTGCTCTCGATCAGGACCATCGGCGGGATGTCGGGGTTGCTGATCGCCGCCCTGCTCCTGATCTGCACGGGATCGCTGTGGAGCAGGCCACAGTACCGGGTGGCCGCCGGGGTTACGGCGATCCTCGTGTCCCTGGTCGCTTTGGTCAGCACTAACCTCGGTGGCTTCCTGGTGGGCACCGTACTGGGGCTCGTGGGCGGGGCACTGGCGCTTTCGTGGGCACCTCCGGCCCGCCCGGCCACGACTGACGAGCCGGACCATGAACAGGACGGCGGAACGGGCCCGCCACCACCACGGTTTCGGGCCGCGGGCACGGCGCTGGTCGTCCTCAGCACGTTCACCGCGGTTTCGGCGGCTCCTGCTCCGGCCGAACCAGGGGAGCGAGCCGTTCGGGCTTCGGCCGCCGCTGTCACGCACGGGCCGCCTTCCGGCCGGGTGTGGGTGCTGAAGGCTTCTGTGCTGCGGCTGGCGGGACTGAGCTATCTGGGCGTGGGGACGACCGAAGTGGGCGGCGCGACGGTCGAGGTACTCAGGTTCACCGCCAACCGTGTCGAGATCACCAGCCTCGAACAGTCCAGCGAACTGGTGGACGGCCGCATCAGCACCATCAGCGCACCACCCGGAAGCGTCTCGGTCGCCACCGGCAAGCCAGTCGAACTGTTCACCCTGCGAATCACCGGCACCCTCAGCTTACTGGGGCTCATCGGGATCCCGGTCGACTTCACCCCGGCTCATCCTCCGCCGCTGGTGCTGCCCTATATCACGCTGACCAACGTGACCGTCGTCAACACCGACCTCAAGCATGCCCGGCTGAGCGTTCCCCACGCGAAGCTCACCATCACCTGAACACGTCTGAATCCGAAGATGAGGAGCCGTGGCTCAGTTTTTCAGGAAAACAGTGTCAGGGGCAGTGGGACGGCGATGATATCGGCGCCGGAGATACCGATCCTGGCTCAGTCCCGGGTGGCAGCTTCCGGCTCAATTCGCCTGGCCGCCGCTGCGGATTCGAAGTGCGTAGCCGTGATCGAAATCCTTCACGCAGTCCTCATTGCTTCCGGGCCAAAGCGTCCAGGTTTTCCAGCGAGATCCGGATGTTCCTGCGGTTGTACCGAGGCGCCCCGATGAGTTCGAACAGTCGTGGGCTACGAGTCGTACGGTAATCGAAAACTTCTTCAACGTCGGTGCAGCACGCCGCCACCTCGTGTAGCTGCCATCGCCAGATATGGCCACCCCAATTCCGCCAGGCGATCAGGGCGTTCTCGGTGTACTCGACAACCTCGTTGTTGATCCAGTACGGAATCCCAAACCACATTCTCGTACGGAAGACGGCACCTTGGTACAACCGATCCGGGGCGTCGATATCCTGTTCTCGAACACTGTGGTTTCCAGCGATGACAGGGTGCTTTCGAGGGTCTGCGAGCAGAGCGAAAACCTGCGCACGTGACGCAGCGATGGTCCTGGTCCCGGAAACGATTCTTCTCATCTGTGACCACCTCGACAAGTCCACGCCGGCTAGGCAGGCCAATGAATCAAGCGTGAATGCATGGTATCCGGGTCCTGGGCTGTTGGGAATGCGAAGACCGCAACTGTCGGTCGATGTGTCAGCGGCATGTGCTGGACTGAGTACGACACTTCGATGACGGATCTTCCGGATAGGCAGGTTCCTGACATGTGGGTCGCCGTGGCTGTGACGGATCAACTGGGCACGCGTCCGATCAGGGCACATTATTGGGGTTCGCCCGTGGTGGTGTTCCGGACCGATGACGGTGGTGTCGCCGCGCTGGCGGATCGATGCGCGCATCGGGGCGTCCCGTTGTCGGAAGGCACGGTGCGAGACGGCACGATCCGGTGCGACTTCCACCATTTCAGGTTCGATGCGACGGGCAGCTGTGTCGAGGTGCCCAGTGAGTTCGAGGTCGATGAGAATTTCCGACAACGATGCACCGTTCGCCGGTACTTCGCTCGTGAATCGGTCGGGCTGATCTGGGTGTCGGCCGAGGACGAACCCGAGGCGCCTTTTCCGGTGGACCACCGGCTACTGCCGGAGCGCTATGTACTGCAAACCGGACATTTCGAGGTCGCGGGCGACCTCCGCGTGTGGATGGACCATTTCCTCGACATACCACACTGTGTATGGGCACACGCGGAAACCGTTTACGGAGGATCGCAGAACGCTCCTGCCGACCTGCTCGACCACAAGATCGACATCGATACCGACAGCACCTACCCGGTGCGACCCGCGGTCGCGATGAAGTTCGGCGTTCCCGACCGGGATCCTGTCGCCTCCTACGACCTGCTCACTTTGGCGTATACCACCGCGATTCGACTGGCACGCAGATTGCACCTGCCGGTCAAGCACGCTCGGCCCTTCACCCAGGGTCTCGAGGTGCACTTGGTCACCCCGCTCTGTCAGGAAACCCACGGCCGGATCGGCAGGATGAGCCTCCCCTTCATCGGCTGGAGTGGTCTTGCGCCGATCGACGAGAACAGGCACCAGTTCTTCTATAGCGGGATCGTGCCGTGGAATGGGGAAGGGCGGCTGCGCCGAGCTCTCTTCCGTACCGCTGTGAAGCATTTCGCAGAACGGCACCTCGGTCACGAGGACAATAGGTTCCTGGCCGCGGCGGCCTACGTCGAAGGCGAGGAATTTCATGACACTCCCATGGACACCACCGTGCGCGCCATGAGGTCCTTGTTCGCCGACTATCAAAAACGCAAGGCCCATCTCTACTCCTCGGACTCGTTGCTGCCACAACTGGACTACCACGACGAGAAGACGTCCTGAGCGTCGACGGCTTCACCGCGGCGGATGTGTTCCTGCTCGCGTTGGGGCAACTGCCGACGTCAGCAGTGTGCCGGTTCAGCCCATAGGCCTGCCTGGAGATCCCCAGCACCCAGCACGTCACGGCGTCCGGCGCCCTGGTCGGGGCGCCGGACGCGGCCAGTTCACCGACGAGCGGGAAGACTGTTTTCCCGGCAGGTTCTCCTGCTCGAGCAGCGGTTGCGGTTACCGTCCTCGATATCGGAGTTCCCGAAGTCCCTCGCGACCTGCCGCAACGGGACCCGGCCCTGACGGGCGACCGCGACGACGTCGTCACGGAACTCACGAGGACAGGGCTTGGACACCGGGTGACATCCTTCCAAGCGAGCCGAAGCCTCACAGATCAGGTGTCAACCAAACCTGGGCAGTCCTGAAAGGCATCGCGAGGATTTACGACCAGGTGACTCAGCTGATCCGCCGTCGGATCCCGCAAGCACTCGAGATCCGGTGGATCGGGTCGCTGGTCGCCTCTACCCGAGTGAGCGGACGAAGCTGGGGGTGGTTCCCGCACCTGCACGCCACGTTCCGTGACGGGCAGATGGAGACCGCTCCGAGGGCCATCGCCATTTCATCGCCATTGAACGGCTGAAGCCCTGCCCCTCCGAGGAGGGGCAGGGCTTCAGTCCTGCGAACACAGATGGTGCGCGATACTGGGATTGAACCAGTGACCTCTTCCGTGTCAGGGAAGCGCTCTCCCGCTGAGCTAATCGCGCGAGGTGGAGACGGGATTCGAACCCGTGTACACGGCTTTGCAGGCCGTTGCCTCGCCTCTCGGCCACTCCACCGTGTCAGGCCCGAGAAGGCCTTCCGAGCGGATGACGGGATTCGAACCCGCGACCCTCACCTTGGCAAGGTGATGCGCTACCAGCTGCGCTACATCCGCACATCCTCGGTCCGGACGGGAGGTCAGAACCTCGCGGCTCTGTCCCTCACCCCGTCGCCGTGGTGTGTGTGAACACTATCCGACCCGAAAACGGCCCCGCAACCGGGGTGCCACTTGCTGTTCGCAAGCCCGTCATCAGGCCAGATCGTGGGGGATGAGGTGGGTCAGGGCGTCGTCGACGTCGACCCACAGGTGCTCGTTGCCGGGCAGCACGACGTCGTACGTCCGGTCGAGGAAGTCGGCCAGCTCCTGAGCGGACGCCTCGAACATGGCGTGCCCGGAGGGCGAGTTCAGTTCGATGAGGACGGACTCGGGGTCTTCGACGGAGGGGCGGATGCGTACGTCACCGTCGCCGGCGTCGGCAAGGAGGCCGTCGGCGAGGAGATCGCGGGCGTACACCCACTCGACCCAGCCGGCGCGGCCGGTGCGGAAGGCGGCGACGACCGCGTAAGGGTCGCGTGTGTCGTATCGCAGTTCCACCTTGACCGGAACCGCGGGCGTCCGCGGTGCCAGGAGGTCGAACACCGCCGTCGAGCGGAGCGTCACGTGATCGTTGCGCATCGTCCTACCCTTCGTCTCCTTCCCGGCCCGGTCGAACCGAGTGGCGATGATGTGACGTGTCGACCGGCCGATCGGAACGCGGTTTCGCCGCAGATCACCCGGACGGGGTCACCGGACCCCGGATCCATACTCCGTCACCCCATCATCACCCGCGCGACGCGCAGCCCTACATGCGCCCTGCAGGCAGTCCACAGGTACATACTGCGCGGTTTACTCGTCACGCGATAGCACCGTCGCACGAATGTCGAAACGCGTCGCAGGCGCCCCCTGGCCTCGACAACCCCGGCTAGCTCGTGGTTGTTCGCTCCGTATTTGCTGGTGAGCGGAGTGTGGTCAGGGCGAACCACCCGTTTGCAGGCGCTCTAAAGTCGTGAGGTAGTGTCTGCCGGACACCGCGAGCGGGCGATTAGCTCAGCGGGAGAGCGCTTCGTTCACACCGAAGAGGTCACTGGTTCGATCCCAGTATCGCCCACCGGATGAAGGCCCTGGACCACTCGGTCCGGGGCCTTGATTCATTCTCGGACAGTAGTGGCGGAGAGCCGTCCGGCGCTCTTCGATCCCCAGGTCGGGCGTGGGTTATATGGGGGCGGTACTTCTACCGTCGCGGGCAGGCCGGACGGTGCGGCTGAATTCGCCCGGTGCGCGGGGAGCCGCCGGCTCCGGCGACTCCGTAGGCGGTGGGTCCGGCCGGTGTGGACATTCGCCACAGGCCTGGTGTCGCGCGAGGAAAGTGTCGCACAAGGAGGCCGTCGAGACGACATTGTGATCCTCGGCACGAAATGTCCTCGTGGGAGGTCTAGACCATGACGGACGTGATGTGGAGCACGGCCGGGCGGCTCACCCGTACGGCTCCGTCGACGGGGTCGCCGTGACGCTGACGTGATGTGACGAAACGCCGCCCTCGTGACCGATTGACAAGGTAGGTCGATGCGCGGTGAGCGCGCTTCGGTGGCCGTGGTGCTCCCGGTGGGTGAAATCCACAGTGGACCGGCCGGAGATCGACTGCGCCAGACCGTCCATTATGGAGTTTTCGGGGCTGTTCGGCCGTTCGGGCGCGCAGTGCTCCAAGTGGCCGGGAAAGCCGGGATTTTCGTGACTACTTTGCGTAGTTGTTCGGCGGATACGGCCTATTACGCATCGTCATCATCTTGTTATCAACAAGCCATTCATTTGCCGGAAGCTCCTGCGGGGTGTGGCTGGAAATCGTTGTAACGATGGCCGGAGAGTGGCCGATACCTTGGCGTGTGTCGCCCCATCGGCCGCTGCGGGACCTTGAGAATCGATCACTCTTCGAAATCGTTCTCATTTACTCAGCGTGTTGGTCCGGCGTTCGGGAATCCCCACTCCGGGAGGTCTGATGGAAGAGTCGGTGCGGCCGTCGTCCACCGTCAACGGGACGCCGCAGCACATCGACCTTCAGTCGATCCCGCTCCCCCCG
Organism: Amycolatopsis coloradensis; assembly: GCF_001953865.1. Classification (GTDB taxonomy): domain Bacteria; phylum Actinomycetota; class Actinomycetes; order Mycobacteriales; family Pseudonocardiaceae; genus Amycolatopsis; species Amycolatopsis coloradensis. Next base: position 209,722 of record NZ_MQUQ01000008.1, on the reverse strand, counting down.
CAAAGGGGTGCGGGCATCGCCGCGACGGTCGACACGACGTCGGCGCGGCCGCCGTACGCGGCTTGGGAATCGCGCTACCGTGCCTGGGTCATCGGTAGTGACGTTTTCACCGCCTTCGCGCTCATCGTGATGAGTGCTTTCTTGATCGATCGATCCGATCCGCACGACATGCACGCGCTCGGTACCGCCGCGGCCTTCCTGTTCGGGTTGTCGGTCTGTCGCGCCTGGAGTCCGCGCGTGCTGGGCGAAGGCGCGGAGGAATATCGGACGCTGGGGCGAGGCCTGGTGGCCACCGCTGTTCTCGTCGCGCTCGGAGGTCTGCTTTTCGGCGCGCTCGCCGTGCAGCCGTGGGTTTTCATCGTCGTCCCGATGATCTCGGTCTTCATGTTCCTCCAGCGGTACGTGCTGAGACAGGTGCTGCACCGGCGCAGACGGCTCGGTGAATGCCTGCTGCCGGTGCTCGCGGCCGGCAGCGCCGAGACGGTCGCCGATCTCATCGCCCGCACCAAGGCCGACCCTCACGTCGGCTGGCGGGTGGAAGCGGTCTGCACGTACTCCGGGGCCGGCGCGGAGCGGGGGAGCGGTGAGGTGGAAGGCGTTCCGGTCGTCGGGAAGCTCGACGAACTCGCGGGCCATGTCCGCCGTGGCGGCTACCGCGTGGTCGCGGTGACCGCGGACCAGCACTGGAACCCGAAGCGCCTTCAGCGGCTCGCCTGGGACCTCGAAGGGACCTCTGCCGAGATGGTGGTCGCCCCGATGCTGATGGAGGTGGCCGGTCCGCGGCTGAACGTCTCCGGTGTGCTCGGCATGCCGCTGCTGCGCGTCAGCGCGCCGATGTTCACCGGTGGCCGACGTCTGGTCAAGGAAGTGCTCGACAGGTTCGGCTCCGTCCTGCTCCTCACTCTCGTTTCCCCGCTGCTGCTGGCGATCGCGGTCGCGATCAAGCTCGACGACCGCGGTCCGGTGATCTACCGGCAGCGTCGCGTCGGCCGCGACGGCCACACCTTCACGATGGTGAAGTTCCGCACCATGGTCACCGATGCCGACAAGCTCAAGCAGGAACTCCGGTCGGACAACGAAGGCGCGGGACCGTTGTTCAAAATGCGCAAGGATCCGCGGATCACGCGGGTCGGCGGCATGCTTCGCCGGTACTCGCTCGACGAACTGCCGCAGTTGCTCAACGTCGTGAGCGGGCGCATGTCCCTCGTCGGCCCTCGTCCGCCGTTGCCGGAGGAGACCGCGAAGTACGCCCCCGACGCGCGCCGCCGCCTGCTGGTGAAGCCGGGGCTGACCGGGCTCTGGCAGGTCAGTGGTCGCAGCGACCTCAGTTGGGCCGAGAGCATCCGCCTCGACCTGCGCTACGTCGAGGACTGGTCGCTCGCGCTGGACCTGGTGATCCTCTGGAAGACCTTCCGTGCCGTGGTGCAGGGGCGAGGGGCCTACTGACGAATTTTGTGACCGGACCCACACCCTTTGATAGTTGAACGAGAAATAGTTTAGCGCTCAACTAGGTTGGCACGGGTACTGGAAGCGTACGGAAGGAAGATCCACCCATGACCACCAGCGTTGAGCCGGCCGAAACCCTGAACCTCCCGCAGGACGTGCAGGATCTGCTGTTCCGCGAGGCCCGCACCGCGAACAACTTCAGCGACGAGCCGGTGACCGACGAGCAGATCCGCGCGATCTACGAACTGGTCAAGTGGGCCCCGACTTCGATGAACAACCAGCCGCTGCGCGCGCTGGTGATCCGCACCGAAGAGGGCAAGAAGCGCCTCTCCCCGCTGATGTCCGAGGGCAACCGCGCCAAGACCGAGGCCGCTCCCGTGACCGTCGTGCTGGCCGCCGACACCGAGTTTCACGAGAACCTCCCGCGCGTGTTCCCGCACTTTCCCGGCGCGAAGGACCTGTTCGCCGACGAGGCGGGCCGCATCGAGGTCGCCAAGCTGAACGCGCTGCTGCAGGTCGGCTACTTCATCATCGGCGTCCGCGCCGCCGGGCTGGCCGCCGGCCCGATGACCGGCTTCGACCGCGAAGGCATCGACAAGGAGTTCTTCGCGGACAAGCCGTGGAAGTCCCTTGTCGTGATCAACGTCGGCAAGCCGGGCGAGAACCCCTGGTTCGACCGCCTGCCGCGGCTGGACTTCGACGAGGTCGTCGAGACCGTCTGACCTCGTCGCTCCACGCGCGAAGGCCTCCTTCCAACGGGAAGGAGGCCTTCGTCGTGTTAGGGGTAATGCGCGTGAGCCGTGCCGCAAGTGACGACTAACATCACGGGAACCATCCGCTTTCACCGCGAGGAGTCCATCGTGTCCCAGCCGTCGTCAGTAGCAGCCGCAACCGCCTCGCGCGTGGTGGTACCGGCGGGCACTACGGCGGGCACCGCGGTCCGAGAGGCGGGGCTGCCGACCAAGGGGCCGGACACGATCGTCGTCGTGCGCGACGCCGAGGGGAACCTCCGCGATCTGGCCTGGGCGCCGGAGTCCGAGGTCGAGGTCGAGGCCGTCGCCGCCGGCACCGAGGACGGCCGCAGCGTCATCCGTCACTCGGCCGCCCACGTGCTCGCCCAGGCCGTGCAGCAGCAGTTCCCGCAGGCCAAGCTCGGCATCGGCCCGCCGGTCAAGGACGGTTTCTACTACGACTTCGCCGTCGACACCCCGTTCACCCCGGAGGACCTGCAAGCGCTGGAAAAGCGCATGAAGCAGATCGTCAAGGGTTCGCAGCAGTTCTCCCGTCGTGTCTTCGACTCGGTCGACGAGGCCAAGAAGGAACTGGCCGACGAGCCGTTCAAGCTCGAACTGGTCGACCTCAAGTCCGAAGACTCCACAGTGGACACCTCCGAGGTGATGGAGGTCGGCGGCGGCGAGCTGACCATCTACGACAACCTCGATCCGCGCACCAAGGAGCGCGTGTGGAGCGACCTCTGCCGCGGCCCGCACGTGCCGACCACCAAGTTCATCCCGGCGTTCAAGCTCACCCGCGTCGCGGCCGCGTACTGGCGTGGTGACGACAAGAACCCGCAGCTGCAGCGGATCTACGGCACCGCTTGGGAATCCGCCGAGGCGCAAGACGTCTACCTGGAGCGCCTGGCCGAGGCGGAACGCCGCGACCACCGCAAGCTCGGTGTCGAACTGGACCTGTTCTCCTTCCCCGACGAGATCGGCTCGGGGCTGCCGGTGTTCCACCCCAAGGGGGGGATCATCCGGCAGGAGATGGAGAACTACTCGCGTCAGCGGCACGTCGAGGCCGGGTACGACTTCGTCTACTCGCCGCACATCACCAAGGGCGCGCTCTTCGAGACCTCCGGCCACCTCGACTGGTACCGCGACGGCATGTACCCGGCGATGCACCTCGACGCCGAGCACAACGAGGACGGTTCGGTCCGGAAGCCGGGCCAGGACTACTACCTCAAGCCGATGAACTGCCCGTTCCACGACCTGATCTTCCGCTCGCGCGGGCGTTCCTACCGGGAACTGCCGCTGCGGATGTTCGAGTTCGGTTCGGTGTACCGCTACGAGAAGTCCGGCGTGATCCACGGGCTCACCCGTGTCCGGGGCATGACGCAGGACGACGCGCACATCTTCTGCACCCTGGAGCAGGTTCCCGGTGAGCTGAAGTCCCTTTTGGACTTCGTGCTGAACCTGTTGCGCGACTACGGTCTCGACGACTTCTACCTCGAACTGTCCACTCGGAACGAAGAGAAGTACATCGGCTCCGAAGAGGTGTGGGCCGAGGCGACCGAGGTACTGCGCACCGCCGCCGTGGACTCCGGCCTCGAACTGGTGCCGGACCCGGGCGGCGCGGCGTTCTACGGTCCGAAGATCTCCGTGCAGGCCAAGGACGCGCTGGGCCGCACGTGGCAGATGTCGACCATCCAGCTGGACTTCATGCTGCCCGAGAAGTTCGAGCTGGAGTACACCGCGGGTGACGGCAGCCGTCAGCGTCCGGTGATGATCCACCGCGCGCTGTTCGGCTCGATCGAGCGATTCTTCGGCGTGCTGACCGAGCACTACGCGGGCGCGTTCCCGGCGTGGCTGTCGCCGGTCCAGGTGGTCGGCATCCCGATCACCGAGGACCAGGTCGAGCACCTGCGCGGGGTCGAGAAGGCGCTGCGGGCCAAGGGGATCCGGGTCAACGTCGACGCGAGCGACGACCGGATGCAGAAGAAGATCCGCACCCACACCACGCAGAAGGTGCCCTTCATGCTCCTGGCGGGCGCGAAGGACGTCGAGGCGGGCGCGGTGTCCTTCCGGTTCCGCGACGGCGGCCAGATCAACGGCGTCCCGGTGGCCGACGCGGTCGAGGCGATCGCCGGCTGGGTCCAGCGTCGCGAGAACTCCTCGCCGACGGTGGCGGGTTTGGAGACGGTCCTCCGGTGACGGGCCCCGATGGCCCTGAAGTCGTCGGACAGGACGGAGTGGGGGTCCCGGACGCTTTGCAGCGCCTGTGGACCCCGCACCGACTCGCCTACGTGCAAGGCTCGAAGAAGCCCGACGAGGGCTGTCCGTTCTGCCGTCTTCCGGAGAAGAACGACGAGGACGCGCTGATCCTCGCGCGGGGGAAGACGGTGTACGCGGTGCTGAACCTGTACCCGTACAACCCCGGCCACCTGATGGCCGTGCCGTACCGCCACGTCGCGGACTATCCGGATCTCACGCCGGAGGAGACCGTCGAGGTGGCCGAGTTCACCCAGCACGCGATGCGGGTGATCCGGGAGGTTTCTTCGGCGCACGGGTTCAACATCGGGATGAACCAGGGCGTGATCGCCGGTGCGGGGATCGCCGCGCACCTGCACCAGCACGTGGTGCCGCGGTGGGGCGGCGACGCGAACTTCATGCCGGTGATCGGGCATACGAAGGTGCTGCCGCAGCTGCTGGGGGAGACGCGGCAGCTGCTGGCGGACGCCTGGTAGGTCGGCCATCCCACCACCCGAACGCAAGTAGTCCTCTAGATGCGGTCGGTGGCGTGAGTGAGAGAGCGCCACCTTGAACCGTTGACTGAAGATGGCCTTCATGACACCCGCGACAGGCATGCCCGGCCCGGCCCGCCCCGCTCGGTGCCCTGGGCGCCTGAAGTACGTGAAGGACCCCTTCACTGCGTCTAGCGCAATGAAGGGGTCCTTCACGTACTTGGGGAAAGTTTCCCCGGCTGAGCCGAGAAGGGGGCCTTGAAGACCCAACCGGCCGAAGCGCGGGGCTCAGGCGTTGAGCGCGGCCTGGAGCTCGATGTCGATCTTGACCTTCTCCGACAGGAAGGCGTTGCCCTCCGGGCCGATGCCGAAGTCGCGGCGGTTCACGGTGGCGGTGGCCGAGACGCCGAGGGTGGTGGCGTTGTCGTTGGCCGGGTTGGTGCCGATGCCGTTGAACTCGGCTTCGAGCGAGACCGGAACGCTCTTGCCGCGCCAGGTGAGCTCACCGTCGATGACGTAGTCGCCGCCGTCCTCGCGGATGCCGGTCGAGCGGAAGGTGATGACCGGGTGCTCTTCGACGTGGAAGAAGTCCTCGGACTTGAGGTGCGTGTCACGCCCGTCGACGCCGCTGGCGACCGACGAGGCGTCGATCTCGACGGTGACCGAGGAGTCGAGGATGTTGTCGGCGGTGACGACCTCGCCGGTGAAGGCGGTGAAGTTGCCGCGGGACTTCGCCAGGCCGAGGTGCTTCACGGTGTAGGCGATGTCCGAGTGCGCGGTGTCGACCGTCCACTTGCCTGCGACGTAGCCGGGGATTTGGGTGGTGGTCATGAAGTCGATCTCCAAAAGTCTGTGGTCTGCCGGTGGTGAACCCTCAGCTGGTTGAGCGCTCAACCACGACTGTAGCGCAGTTTGGTTGAGCGTTCAACCAGGGGTAGTATGGACTGCATGTCCGAACCCCGATGGCTCTCCGACGAGGAGCAAGAAGTCTGGCGCGCCTTCTCCGCCGCCACGCAGATGCTGCAAGCGCATCTGGAGGGTCAGCTCCAGCACGAGGCGGGCATGCCCCACACCTATTACGAAGTACTCGTCGCCCTGTCGGAGGCGCCGGGCCGTCAGCTGCGGATGAGTGAACTCGCCAGCGCGCGCAAGGCGTCGCGCAGCAGGCTTTCGCACGCGGTCGCGCGGCTGGAGGCGAACGGCTGGGTACGCCGTGAGTCCTGCCCCACCGACAAACGCGGTTCCTGGGCGGTGCTCACCGCCGAAGGTTTCGCCGCGCTGGAGAAGGCCGCGCCAGGCCATGTCGAGGCCGTCCGGGAGAGCCTCTTCGACCCGCTGACCCCCGATCAGGTGAAGGCGCTCGGGGAGATCAGCGCGGCCGTGCTGGAGCGGCTGTCGCCGAAATGCGCCGCCGCGGAGGCGGAACTCGCCTTGCGGGAAGACGCTCTCGCCGACATCGAAGAGTCGGCCGAACTGGCCAAAGCGGACTGAGCGGAAGCCGGTCCAGGGGCGGGCGCGACGACGGGTGTCGGTGCGGGTGGATAGGCTTCGGGCACCATCCGACCCTGCTGCTTAGGTGCACCTGAAGAACCGATGCTCAACATTTTCGCGCGCGCCTCCGTTTCCCGCGTCACCGACCCGATGGGGAAGGTGCTCGTCCGCGCCGGTCTGACCCCGAACGCGATGACCGTCATCGGCACGGCCGGGGCGGTGCTCTGCGCGCTCGCGTTCTTCCCCAACGACATGCTGCTGTGGGGCACCTTCACCGTCTGGGGCTTCGCGATGCTGGACCTGCTCGACGGCGCGATGGCCCGCGCCCGCGGGTACGGCACGGCGTTCGGAGCCGTCCTCGACGCGACTTGCGACAGACTGGTCGACGGCGCGTTGTTCGCCGCGATCGCGTGGTGGTGCTTCGTCCACGACGACAACCGTCCCGCCGCGGCCGCCGCGCTGATCTGCCTGGTGCTCGCGCAGGTCATCTCGTACGTCAAGGCCCGCGCCGAGGCTTCCGGACTGGAGGCGGACGGCGGGCTCGTCGAACGTGCGGAACGGCTGATCATCGCCCTGGTGGGAACCGGACTGCACGGTCTGGGCGTTCCGTACACCGTGGACATCACCCTCTGGCTGCTCGCGGTGCTTTCGATAATCACCCTCCTGCAGCGGACCGCCGCGGTGGCCAAGGCGGCGAGGGCCGCCAAGGCGGCCGGGCCACCCGCCACGGAAGGCGGGTCATGAGCGGGTTCTCCCAGCGGCTCGGCGACTTCGGTTACGCGGCGGGCTGGCGGCTCGCGCGCTGGCTGCCGGAGCAGGTCGGCTCGATGACCTTCGGGCTCGGCGCCGATCTCGCGGTCCGGCGGGACGGCGGCGGGGTGCGCCAGCTCCGGAGCAATCTCGCCAGGGTCGTGCCGCAGGCCGACGGTGTCGAACTCGACGAACTGACCCGCCGCGCGATGCGGTCCTACGCCCGGTACTGGCACGAGATGTTCCGGCTGCCTTCGATGGACCACAAGGAGGTCAGCCGCAAGGTCGCCCAGTCGATCACCGGCGTCGAGAACCTCGACGCCGCCCTCGCCGAGGGCAACGGTGCCGTGATGGCGCTGCCGCACAGCGGGAACTGGGACGCGGCGGGTGTCTGGCTCGCGGACTACCTCGGCGGCTTCACCACGGTCGCGGAGCGGCTGAAGCCCGAATCGCTGTACCAGCGGTTCGTGTCCTATCGGGAATCCCTCGGTTTCGAGATCGTGCCGCTGACCGGGGACAGTTCCGCGATGCGCGTGCTGCTCAAGCGGCTGCGGGAGAACAAGGCGATCTGCCTGGTGGGGGACAGGGACCTGACGAAGTCCGGGGTACCGGTCAAATTCTTCGGCGAGCAGACCCGGATGCCCGGCGGCCCGGCCCGGCTGGCCGCCACCACCGGTGCCGCGCTGATCCCGGCGGGCTGCTGGTTCACCGAGGACGGCTGGCAAATCCGGCTGCACCCGCGGATCAGGGTCACGAACCGGTCCGAGGTCCCGGCGGCCACCCAGGCGCTGGCGGACATCTTCGCCGGTGACATCGCCGCGCATCCGGCGGACTGGCACATGCTGCAGAAGTTCTGGCTCTCCGATTTCGACGCCGGGGAACAGGCCGAACTCGGCGAAACGAGTTGAGCCGATGGCTCAGGCGCGGGTCATGAAGATCGGGATCGTCTGCCCGTACTCGTTCGACGTGCCGGGCGGTGTGCAGGGGCATGTCATCGATCTCGCGAAGGCGCTCCTCGCGCGCGGACACGAGGTCTCGGTGCTCGCGCCCGCGGACGAGGACTCCGACGTCCCGGACTTCGTCGTCCCCGCCGGGAAGGCGCTCGGCATCCCGTACAACGGCTCGGTCGCGCGGCTCCAGTTCGGCCCGGTGTCCTATGCCAGGGTGCGGCGGTGGATCCGCGACGGCGAGTTCGACGTCCTGCACCTGCACGAACCCGCCGCGCCGAGTCTTTCCCTGCTGGCGCTGAAGGTCGCGGACGGCCCGATCGTGGCGACCTTCCACACCGCGACCACGCGTTCGCGCACCCTGGCGGCGTTCCAGCCGGTGCTGCGGCCGCTGCTGGAGAAGATCACCGCGCGGATCGCGGTGTCGGCGCTGGCCCGCCGGGTCCAGGTCGAACACGCCGGCGGTGACGCGGTCGAGGTGCCCAACGGCGTCGACGTCGACTTCTTCTCCCGCGCGCTCCCACTGGACGGCTACCCGCGGGCGGGCGGCACGGTCGGGTTCGTCGGGCGGTACACCGAGCCCCGCAAGGGGATGGGCGTGCTGCTGGAGGCGTTGCGGATCCTGCTGCCGGAGTTCGAGGACCTGCGGATGCTGGTCGTCGGCCGCGGCGACGCCGACCAGCTCCGGCGCGACGCCGGGCCGGAACTGGCGTCGCATGTCGACCTGCTCGGTCAGGTCGACGACGAGACGAAGGCGCGGGTGCTGCGCAGCGTCGACGTCTACTGCGCGCCCAACACCGGCGGTGAGAGTTTCGGGATGATCCTCACCGAGGCGATGGCGGCGGGCACCCCGGTGCTGGCGAGCGGACTGGATTCGTTCCGCCGGGTCCTCGACGACGGCAAGGCCGGGATGCTGACCGAAACCGGCGACGCGGGGGCGCTGGCCGACGGGTTGCGTGAGCTGCTCGGCGATCCGGCCCGGCGGGCGTCGCTGGCGGCGGCCGCCGGGGAGCGGGTCGCGATGTTCGACTGGTCCGTCGTCACCACACAGGTCCTGCGGGTGTACGAGACGGCGATCGCCGCCGATCCCCGGCGGGTCGGCGCGGGCGAACGCGAGTTCAGCCGATGACGACCTGGGTGTGGATCGGCGGCCTGCTGGCCGCGATCGTGGTGCTCGGCGGGCTGTTCCTCCTCGCGACGGCGAACCGGCTGGACCGGCTGCACGTCCGCACGGACGCGGGCTGGGCGGCTCTCGACGCCGCACTCGCCCGCCGCGCCGTCGTCGCCAGGGCGGCCGCGGTGATCCTGGCGGACGAAGCACTGCGCGCGCTGGCCGAACGGGCCGAACACGCCGAGCGCCCGGATCGCGAAGCCGAGGAGAGTGAACTGACGTTGCGGCTGGCGCAGATCGACCGGACGGCGTTGCCGCGCCCCTTGGCCGAGGAACTGAACGATGCCGAGCACCGCGTCGTCATCGCGCGGCGCGTGCACAACGACGCCGTCCGTGACACGCTGCATCTGCGCCGTCGCCGAAAGGTCCGGTATTTCGGCCTCGCCGGTACCGCCCGGCTTCCGGAGTACTTCGAAATCGCCGAGCCCGACCTATAGGAGGACGAAATTCATGAGCGAGCGGATGCTGGTCGCGGTGTTCGCGACGCCGGTCGCGTCGTTCCTTCTGCGCTACGGCAAGGATCTCGGCTACACGACGGTGTTGGTCGAGCCGGACGGCGCGCGGGCGACAGACGTCGAAAACGGCATCGAGGCCGTCTCGACGGTGCCGGGACTCGGAGCGGACGCCGACGTGGTCGTCACCGATCACGACCGGCTCGAACTCGGCGAGGTGCTCAAGGCCGTGCTGGACCGCCCGGCCCGGTGGGTCGGCGTGCTGGGCAATCCGCGCCACGCCGGTCCGCATGTCGTCGCGCTCAAGGCGCTGGACGTTCCGGACGCCGAGATCGCGCGGGTGCATCGCCCGGTCGGGCTGAACATCGGCTCACGCACGCCGCCGGAGATCGCCATCGCCACGCTGGCCGGTCTGCTGGCCGACCGGAACGGGCGCCCAGGCGGCTTCGAGTTCTAGGCGGTTGCTTCCGGGAAAATCATGTAAAGCTCTGTGACCGTCTGTGGAGGACGCTTTTCGAATCGTCCTGTTGGCGGCCGTACGTCAAGGCCCGTCCAGGTTCTGTCGCTGTCCTCCTGAGCGCCTGTCCGACCAGGGCAAACACGCGTCCGAGACGGATCGTCGCGCGATCGCACTTCACACGATCTCCACGGAATCACTCATCTAGAGTGCGACCGCTCCTTCCGGCATCGGTTCGAACCGGGCGTGCTTGCGCGTGAACGTCGCCGTGCCCGACGTCAGCGAACGCAGGTCGATCGCGTAGCGCAGTAGTTCCGCGGCGGGCACTTCGGCGCGGATCACCGTGCGGCCGCCTTCACCCGATTCGGTGCCCAGAACGCGGCCACGCCGGGACGAGAGATCACCCAGGACGGTGCCCAGGTGCTCGTCCGGAAGCCGCACCGCCACCTCTTCGAGTGGTTCGAGCAAGGCGATCTTCCCCGCCCCGGCCGCCTCCTTCAGCGCCAGCGCGCCCGCGGTCTGGAACGCGGCGTCCGACGAGTCGACGCTGTGCGCCTTGCCGTCGACGAGGGTCACCCGGATGTCGATCAGTGGATGGCCGTCGACCAGCCCTCGCTGGGCTTGGGCCCGCACGCCCTTTTCGACACTCGGGATGAACTGGTGCGGCACCGAACCGCCGACGACCTTGTCCACGAACTCGAACCCCGAACCCCTCGGCAGCGGCTGGACCTCGATGTCGCAGACGGCGAACTGGCCGTGCCCGCCGGATTGCTTGACGTGCCGCCCGTGACCGCGGCCCGGCCCGGCGAAGGTCGACCGCAGGCTGATGCGGACGGGTTCGGTGTCCACGTCGGCGCCTCCCGCGCGCAGCCGCGACAGCACGACGTCGGCGTGCGCCTCGCCCATGCACCACAGCACGAGCTGGTTGGTCTCGGCGTTGCGGTCCAGCCGCAGCGTCGGGTCGCCGGCGACAAGCCGGGAAAGGTTGCGCGCCAGCGTGTCCTCGTCGCTGCGGGTCTTCGCGATGACGGCGACCGGCAGCAGCGGTTCCGGCATCGTCCACGGTTTCATGATCAGCGGGTCTTCGGGCGAGGAGACGGTGTCGCCCGTTTCCGCCGAGCCCACCTTGGTGAGCGCGCAGAGATCACCCGCGACGCAGTACGGGACTTCGCGCAGGTTCGCGCCGAGCGGCGAGTACAGATGCGCGACCCGCTCGTCGGCGTCGTGATCCTCGTGCCCGCGTTCGGCGAGGCCGTGACCCGAGACGTGCACCGGGCGTTCCGGGCGAAGCGTCCCGGAGAACACCCGCACCAGCGACACCCGGCCGACGTAGGAATCGACCGCGGTCCGGACCACCTCGGCCGCCAGGGGGCCGTCGGGATCGGCGTGGAGACGCGTGTGCGGCTCACCGGTGGGTGAGGTGACCTCCGGCGGGACGTGCTCCAGTGGCGACGGGAAGGCGCGCACGATCCCGTCGAGGACCTCGGCCAGCCCGACACCGGTCGTCGCGCACACCGGGATCACCGGATGGAAGGAGCCGCGGGCGACGGCGGTCTCGAGATCGGCGATCAGGGTGTCCTCGGGGATCTCCTCACCGGCGAGGTACCGGTCCATCAGGGACTCGTCCTCGCTCTCGGCGATGACCCCTTCGATCAGTTCGTTGCGGGCCTCGGTCATCCGGGCGAGTTCGTCCCCGTCCGGCTCGCCGACGGCGGGAGGGAAACCCGCCGAATAGTCGAAGTAGCGGCGGGTGATGAGCCCGACGAGCCCGTCGCGAGCGGGCAGGTAGAGCGGCAGGACGCCGGTGCCGAAAGCCGCCTGGCAGGCCGCGATCTCGCCTGCGGGATCGGCGCGGTGGTGGTCGAGCCGGGAGACGACGACCGCCCTCGGCATCCCGACGGCCGCGCATTCCTCCCAGACCGCGATCGTGGCCGCGTCGACGCCCTCCGCCGCGCAGACCACGAACAGCGCCGCGTCCGCGGCACGGAGCCCGGCCCGAAGTTCGCCGACGAAATCGGCGTACCCGGGGGTGTCGATGAGGTTGATCTTGTGGTCCTGGTGCAGCACCGGCGCGACCGAGAGGCCGACCGACCGCTGTTGCCGGACGGCGGCGGGGTCGTGGTCGCACACCGTGGTGCCGTCCACGACGGAGCCCGCGCGCGTCACCGTGCCGGACGCGGCGAGCAGTGCCTCGGCGAGCGTCGTCTTGCCGGAACCGGACGGGCCGACCAGGACGACATTGCGCACTTTCGCCGGGTCGGCCACAGCGACGGCGGCCCCGGAGTCTCCGTTCTTGCTCTGTTTGTCGGCCATGCCGGTCTCCTCACCACACGACGCCGCGAACAGGTGTGTCCTCGATCACACACCCGCGACGGCCGTCGCGGCAAGGCGACCGGCGAGGGACCCCCCGAATGTCGACCCGCCGCTATGCTCGATGGCGGACCCCCGGAGGCGATTCCGACGGTGAGGGATGAGCGATGGAGCTCGACAGGCGGACGATTCTGCGACTGGCGGGCGCGGTTCCGGCGCTGGCCGCGGCACCGGTGGCGATTCCCGGGGGTGGCGGCTCATGGGAGCGGCTGCGCGCGCACCTGGCGGGTGAACTGTTCCGGCCCGGTGACCCCGGCTACGACGAAGCGCGGCTCGGGTTTTTCAGCCTTTACGACCATCGGATGCCCGACGGTGTCGCAATATGTGCGAACGAGGACGACGTCCGGCGTTGCGTCGAGTTCGCGGCAAGGCACCGGATCCCGATCGCGGCCCGCTCCGGCGGGCACAGCTACGCCGGGTACTCCATTGTGGACAAAGGGCTCGTCGTCGACCTTTCCCGGCTGAGCACCGTCGAGATCCTGCCTGGCGGCCGGGCGGCGATCGGGGCGGGAGCGATGCTGCGCCAGGTGTACGAGGCCTTGGCGGCGGCGGGCCGCGCACTGCCGGCGGGCAGCTGTCCGACGGTCGGCATCGCCGGGCTGGCACTCGGTGGCGGCATCGGCGTCCTGGGCCGCAAGTACGGCCTGACCTGCGACAGAATCGAGTCCGTGCGCTTCGTCGGCGCGGATGGGGAGCCGCGCTTGGTGTCGGCGGAGACCGCGCCGGACCTGCTGTGGGCGTTGCGCGGCGGTGGCGGCGGCAACTTCGGCATCGTCACGTCGTTCACCTTCACGACGGAGGCCGCGCGCACGTTGGCGAACTTCGAGCTGACCTTCCCGCCCGCGGTGCTCGCCGACCTCGTCGCGGCTTGGCAGGAATGGCTGCCCGCGATGCCGGACGAACTGTGGTCCGGGATGGGCCTCGGGTCGCAGGCCGCGAACTGCGGCGGCTGTTTCGTGGGGTCCGCCGCGCAGGTGAACCCACTGCTCGACGACCTCGTCCGCCGGGTCGGCACCCAGCCGACCAAGCGCGTGGTGACCGAACAGGGGCACCTCGCCACCATGCGCGCCCTCGCCGAAGAGGTGAATTTCCCCGCCGCGGTGGCCGTCCGGGGCGAGTACGTCTCGACGTCGAGGATGCTGACCCGTCCGGTGCGCGATCCCGGCGCGCTGGCGTCGTTGCTGACCAGCGACCCTCGGCTGTACTCGATCGTCGACGCGTACGGCGGCGCGATCGCGAGGGTGCCGTCGAGCGCGTCGTGCTTCCCGCACCGGTCCGCGCTGGGCAGCATCCAGATCACCCGTGGGCTGGACGGCGGCGAGGCGGTCGCACGACAGTCGATCGGCCGGGTCAGGGACGAACTCGGCCGGGAATTCGGGCAGGCCGGGTATGTCAACTACATCGACCCGGAGATGCCGGACTGGGCGAAGGCGTACTACGGCGACAGCCTGCCGCGGCTTCGCCGGGTGGCGCGGAAGTACGACCCGGACGGCCTGTTCGCCTTCGATCAAGGCCTGGCGCGCTAGGCCCCCTTCGCGTTTCGTCCTCTGGTTGCGGTAGTTGCACGTGCAACTACCGCAACCAGAGGACGAGTTGCGGGCTAGATCACTTAGTGGACTGCTGAAATCGCCGCGAACTGGCCTGCTTGAGAGGTCCAAAAGCGGCCTACGCTCGGAAGCGTCATACCACCTCGTGCGCTTTCCGAAAGGTCCAGCAGTGTCTGACGACTCCACGAACACGGCCACCACCTCGCTCACCGGCACCGCCCGGGTCAAACGCGGGATGGCGGAGATGCTCAAGGGCGGTGTGATCATGGACGTGGTCACCGCCGAGCAGGCGAAGATCGCCGAAGACGCCGGTGCCGTCGCGGTGATGGCGCTCGAGCGGGTCCCCGCGGACATCCGCGCGCAGGGCGGCGTCGCCAGGATGAGCGACCCGGATCTGATCGACGGCATCATCGAGACCGTCTCGATCCCGGTGATGGCGAAGGCCCGCATCGGCCACTTCGTCGAGGCCCAGCTGCTGCAGTCGCTCGGCGTCGACTACATCGACGAGTCCGAGGTGCTGACCCCGGCCGACTACGAGAACCACATCGACAAGTGGGCCTTCACCGTGCCGTTCGTCTGCGGTGCGACCAACCTCGGCGAGGCACTGCGCCGCATCAACGAAGGCGCGGCGATGATCCGCTCCAAGGGCGAGGCCGGCACCGGCGACGTCTCGAACGCGACCACGCACATGCGCAAGATCCGCGCGGAGCTGCGTCGCCTCTCCTCGCTGCCCGAGGACGAGCTTTACGTTGCGGCGAAGGAACTCCAGGCGCCGTACGACCTCGTCAAGGAGGTCGCGGAGAAGGGCAAGCTCCCCGTCGTGCTGTTCACCGCGGGCGGTATCGCGACCCCGGCCGACGCCGCGATGATGATGCAGCTCGGCGCCGAAGGCGTGTTCGTCGGCTCCGGCATCTTCAAGTCCGGCAACCCGGCGCAGCGCGCCGAGGCGATCGTCAAGGCCACCACGTTCTACGACGACCCGGACGTCATCGCGAAGGTTTCGCGCGGCCTCGGCGAGGCGATGGTCGGCATCAACGTCGACGACGTCCCCGAGCCTCACCGTCTTTCCGAGCGCGGCTGGTAAGGCCGGCTCCGTTGCTCGAGAGGCCCCGTGGATGTGGCTGTCTGTCCGCGGGGCCTCTCGTATGTGCTGTCAAGCCTTCTTCAGTGCTCGGGCGAAGACCCGTACGTCGTCGATGAAGAGGTCCGGCTCTTCCATCGCGGGGTAGTGCCCGCCGCGGTCGTACTCGGTCCAGTGGATGATCGACGGGAAGTCGCGTTCGGCGAAGCGGCGGATGGCCACGAAGGCGGCGTGGGGGAACACCGCCACTCCGAGCGGGACGGGCACCGGCGGGAAACGGCCGACCTGCGCGTTGATCGGAAGCTGCTCGACGCTTTCGTAGTACGTCTGGGCCGACGAGCCCGCGGTCGCCGTCAGCCAGTAGATCGTGACGATGGTCAGCAACAGGTCCTTGTCGACCGCGTCCTCGGGCACTTCCGCCGAATCGGTCCAGTCCTTGAACTTCTCGGCGATGTAGGCGAGTTGCCCGACAGGCGAGTCGGTCAGGGCGTAGGAGACGGTGTTCGGCCGCGTCGAGTGGAGCTTCATCGTTCCCGACAGGTCGTCGTAGAAACGTCGAGACTGTGCCAGGCGGGCCTGGTCGCGTTCGTTGAGGCCGTCGAGTTCCCCCGGTTCCCCGCTGGGGGTGGTGGGGAGCATGTTGACGTGGACTCCGGCGACGTGCTCGGCGTCCATCATGCCGGTCATGAGTGAGATCGGGACACCGAAGTCGCCGCCTTGCGCGACGTACCGCTCGTACCCGAGCCGTCGCATCAACTCGACCCACGCACCCGCGATCCGGGGGAGGCCCCAGCCCGTGCCCGGTGTCGAGCCGGAGAACCCGTAGCCGGGAATGGACGGGATGACCAGGTGGAAGGCGTCGGCGGGGTCGCCGCCGTTGGCCCGCGGATCGGTCAGTGGCTCGATGACGTCGAGGAACTCGGCGACGGAGCCGGGCCAGCCGTGGGTGACGAGCAGCGGTGTCGCGTCGGGCTCGGGCGATCGCACGTGCAGGAAGTGCACGTTCGCTCCGTCGATCTCGGTGATGTACTGCGGGAATCGGTTCAGCCGCGCTTCCGCGGCGCGCCAGTCGTATGAGGTGCGCCAGTATTCGGCCAGCTCCTTGAGATAGGCCGTCGGCACACCCCGGGTCCAGCCTTCACCTGGCAGGTTCTCCGGCCAGCGTGTGGTGCTGATCCGGCGGTTCAGGTCGTCCAGGTCCGCCTGTGGGATTTCGACGCGGAAAGGTTTCATATCGGCTCCATGTCGCTGATGCCCTGAAAAGAAAAAGACGTCGCGGTCCATTCATCTTCTCATCGAGGTGGCTGGGCATGCATATCAAGAAATGCCGGGATTCGCCGTCCTATTTTATGACGACAGGGTTGATCGGCGACCCTATGGCGTGCGTGATCTTGAGCGGCGGAGCCGCGAAGAAGAAGTCCCATACCCCGTCGCGGTGACAGTCCTCGGCGAGTTCCTCGAAATCGAGGATTTCCCCGAGAGACATACCCATGTCGCGGATCAGGATCAGGTGCACGGGGAGGAACGCGTCCGGTGACTCTCCCGGCAGCACCTCTATCGCCCAGTTGTCCGAACCGACGGCCGCCACCTCACGCTCGTGCAGCCAAGCGCAGCACGCTTGCCCGAGACCGGGTTCGCCGGCCATGAAGGCCGCCGGATCGCCTTCGCTGAGGAACTTCCGGCGCCAGCCGGTGCGGACCAGGAGGATGTCGCCCGTGCCGACTTCGACGCCGCCTTGTCTCTCGCACGCCTCGTCGAGGTCTTCCGGCTCGATGACGGTTCCCGCTTCCAGCCAGTCGACGCCTTTGAGCGCGGCGATGTCGAGAAGTACGCCGCGTCCGGCGATCCCTTTGGCCTGCTTGTCGATGGAGCAGTGCTCGGCGCCCTTCGTGGTGATTCCGTCGGCGGGAAAGCCGTTGTACAGCAGGCCGTCGTAGTGAACGTGGGCCAGGGCGTCCCACTGTGAGGCGCATTGCAGTGGCATGAGGACGTAGTCGTCCGCGAACTTGAAGCCACCGGGGAAGTCCTGTCCGGCACCGGTTTCCGACATCATGTGCAGGGGGTTGCTCCGGAAGGCCCCATCCTGTGGGCCGCTCTTGTCGAACGGGATGCCGAGGTCGAAGATCGCTCCCCGGCAGATGAGGCGTCCGGCGGCCACCAGCCGCTCCGGGGTGATGAAGTTAATGGTGCCCCGTTCGTCTTCGGGGCCCCAGCGTCCCCAGTTTCGGAGCCGCTCACCGACGACCCTGAAGTCTTCGAGTCGTGTGTGCTGTCGCGTCATTGCCGCCTCCGGCTGGGATTCAGGTACTGGTCGGTTTCCGGGGTCAAGGGAAAGCCGGCGTCGGAACGTGCCAGTCGCTGCAACGCAAGGCTAAGTCATGTGCCGTTGCCGCTCAAGCAATTGTCCGGGGAATAGCGCCGCGATGGGCAAATGGGCATTTTGTAAGGAGGCGGGGGTCATTTTGGTGAGTACTGTCCGTATCGACTGCTTCGGACGCCGGCCGCTCGGAAGCGCGGCGCGTGCGAGGGGCGGCTCACGCGATCCCCGGATCGCTGACCGAGACGAATCGGCCGGGAGGGTGGCTCATGATCACGGTGGGTGACCTGAGCGAGGTGTCCGGCCCCCGTCGAGGTGACATCCGGCGGATCCGGCGAAATAATCGGCCGGGGATGTCCTCCCGGGCGGGTTCCGTTCGTCGTAGTGGTGAGATGTTCCCGAAGAACGGAGAGACTGTGAAGTACATGCTCCTTATCTGTGTCGGTGACGAGGTAGACGTGCCCCCGGACACGCCGAACATCGAGCAGTGGCTGGAGAAGGTGGGCAGCCGTCGTCTGCACGGGTCGGAGATGCGGCCGATCAGCGACGCGACGACCGTCCGGACCCGCGGTGGTGACGTCCTGCTCTCCAGCGGGCCGTTCGCCGAGACCGCCGAGCACATCGCCGGCTACGACCTGATCGAGTGCGCGGACCTGGACGAAGCGACCGAGATCGCGGCCGCGCATCCTGTCGCCCACTTCGGGTCGGTCGAGGTACGGCCGCTTCACGAGTGAGTTTCGAAGCTGAGATCGCCGCTGTCTTCCGTGCGGAGCGGGGTCGCATCGTGGCGACCTTGATCCGGCTGACCGGTGACTGGGATCTGGCCGAGGAGTGTGTGCAGGACGCCTTCGCGCGGGCGCTCGAGCGCTGGCCGCGCGAAGGCGTCCCGCGCCGCCCCGGGGCCTGGCTCACCACGGTCGCGCGGAACGGTGCGTTCGATCGGTTGCGGCGCAAGGCCAATGAAGCCACGGTGGTGCGAGAGGCGGCGATTCGTTCCTTGTTCGACGAACCGATGGATCTCGACGACAGTGGTATCCAGGACGACCAGCTGCGGCTGATCTTCACCTGCTGCCATCCGGCGTTGCCGCCGGAGGCCAGGGTCGCACTCACTCTTCGCGTCATCACCGGCCTGACCACCGCCGAGATCGCGAGTGCGTTCATGGTGAGTGAAGCGACGATGACCAAACGGCTCGTCCGCGCCAAGCAGAAGATCCGCAACGCGGGGATTCCCTACCGGGTCCCGCCCGCGCATCTGTTGCCGGAACGCACCGGCGCGGTCCTCGCCGTGCTGTATCTGCTGTTCAGTGAAGGCTACGCCGCGTCGGCGGGTGCGGAACTGATCCGGCAGCAACTCTGCGCCGACGCGATCGACCTGGCCACGACGCTCAGCCAGCTGATGCCCGACGAACCGGAGGCTCTCGGCCTGCTCGCGCTCATGCTGCTGCACGACGCGCGGCGGGAAGGTCGCGTGGACGACTCCGGTGAGCTGGTGCCGTTGGAACAGCAGGACCGGACCCGGTGGGACACCGGGAAGATAGCCCGCGGCGTCGAACTCCTCGAGACCGTCCTGCGCAGGGGAAGTCCCGGTCCCTACCAGATCCAGGCGGCGATCGCCGCCTGCCACGCCACCGCCGCGGAGACGGCGGCCATCGACTGGGCGCAGATCGCGCAGCTCTACGGTCAGCTGGTGACCATGAACCGTTCGGCGGTGGTCGAGCTGAACCGTGCCGTGGCGGTGGCCATGGCCGACGGACCGGCCGAAGGGCTCGCGCTGGTGGACGCGCTGACGGAGGCGGGGGAGCTGGACGGCTACCACCTCCTGCCCGCCACCCGCGCCGATCTGCTCCGGCGGATGGACCGGCGCGGCGAGGCCGCGGCCGCGTACCACCAGGCTCTCGTGCTGGCGCCGACGGACACCGAACGGCGCTACCTCGCCAAGCGACTCAGCGAGGTCACGGTCTGAACATGGCTGTCCCGCGGTGATGGGCGGCAGGCCCGCCCATCACCCGGAACGCTGCTACGGCACCCCGATCGGCCTGCTCGAAGGCAGGAATTCCTGACCGTCGAATGAGGACTCCGGCCGCTGCAACCGCCGCAGCCACACCGGCAGGGTCACCAATCCCAGTACGATCACCCCCAGCAGACCACCGAGGGACGCGACCAGGTTTCCGGACGGGGTGGTCTGCACGGCCACGTCTCCCTGCATCCGCTGCACGGCGTCGTACAACGCGAGAGCCGAATGCGCCACCACGGCGACCGCGATCACCCTCGGTAAAAGTCTCCCGGTGCGCCAGGTCGCGAAAGTCAGCCACACCAAGGCCGGCACCAGCCAGATGGCGTGATGCGGCCAGGTCACCGGCGAGACCAGCAAGGCCGTGAACCCCACCACCAGCATGCCCACCATGGCCTGCCCCCGCCGTGCCGCCCAGATCGCGGCCGCCAGACCCAGCAGACCGACAGGCACCGTGGCCAACGGTACCCAGCCCAGCACGGCCGAAGTCCCGGACAGCCGGGAGAACAATCCGGACAGCGAGTGATTCACCAAGGCCGGGAAGTCGGACACCAGACGCTCGGAACTGGCGAATATTTCGTCGAACCAGTATCGCCGGGAATCCCCGGGCAACACCGCGAACGCGACGGCGATCGTGAATATCGTCCCCAGTACGGCTCGTAGCGCGTCCCGCCGTCGGCCGATGCAGATCAGGTACACCATGAAAATCAACGGCGTGAGCTTGATCCCGGCCGCGACGCCTATCGCGAAACCGCGCCATCGGTCGGGCATCGACCGCGAGAAGTCGGCGAGGACCAGCGCCACCAGCACCATGTTGATCTGCCCGAGATCGAAATTCACCAGTACCGGGTCGAGCAGGAAGTAGGACGGCACCATCGTCGCCACCACCAGCATCGTGCGCAATTTCCGGTTCACCACGTCGACCATGCCGAAGGACATCCACAGGATGGCGCCGAGCAGCAACGCCGTCACGAAATTCCAGAGCACCTCGGCGACGGCGCGGTCGAACAGGGAGAAAGGCACGATGAGCAGTCCCGCGAACGTCGGATAGGCGAACTGGGAGTCCGCGACGATGCCGGCATGCGCCTTGATGTCGTACATCGAAAGACCGTTCAGCACCGCCTCCCCGGCGGCGTGGTAGACCGCGAAGTCGTTCATCCACCATGGTCTCAGTGGTTTGATCAGCGTCGCCAGCATCACGGTCATCGCCGCGGACACAGCTACTATGGCACTTAGGGTGAGAAGGCGATTCCGCGACTTCTCGCGCCCCTTCCCGAAAGCGTGACCGGCGACCTCGTGCTCCGGCATGACCAACCCCAATCCATGAAAGGCGTCGCGCGAGTGATGGCGCAGTCGCCGTGGCGACGCTCTGAGGTCTTTTGCGGGATCGGCCCCAGGCTGCCGGAAAGGTTAACAAGGTCGTTGTTCTCGCGTCAACAAATGGCGTTTCGGGAACAGGGCACATCAAAAGGTGGCACCGTCCGCGTGGTGGTGCACACTAAAAAGAGCGGCGGCCTGGTCGGAAATCAGCGTTATTCGCGGGTGGTCGAAAAATGTGTTCTGCCGCTTTCAATGGCGAGTGTCAACGTACGACATCGGATCGAAAGGCGTATCAATGACTCACGTCGACACCGGATTCACAGGTGCTCCGCCCGAGCCGCTGGACGCCGCGATGATCGAGCGATATCGCCGCGACGGCTTTCTGCTGCTCCCGCCGGAATACCTGACACAGACCGTTTTCGACACGATCACCGCCGCGGTGCCACACCTGCTGGCGGAGGACAGCCCCCGGCGGATCATGGAGCGCGACGAGACCACGGTGCGCTCCGTCTACGGGGTGCACCAGACCGATTCGATCATGGCCGAGGTGCCGAGGATGCCCGCGCTGCTCGGCGCCGCACGGCAGATCCTGGGCGACGACGTGTACGTCCACCAGTCGAAGATCAATCTGAAGGCGCCTTTCGCCGGTGATCAGTGGGAATGGCATCAGGACTACATCTACTGGTTGCAGAGCGATGGGTTGCGCAAGCCCGATCTGGTCAACGTCGCGATCTTCCTCGACGAGGTGACCGAGTTCAACGGGCCGCTCACCTTCGTCAAGGCCTCGCACCGGAGCGGTCTGCTCACCAGGATCGGGGCCGACGGCATGCCGCTCGGATACGAAGACGCGCCTGCCTGGGTGGCCACGTTGACAGCCGACGAGAAGTTCCAGGTGGGCACCTCGGTCGTGGAGGAGATGGCCCGTGCCAACGGGCTCGTCAGCCCGAAGGGACCGGCAGGCTCGATGTTGTTCTTCGACCCGAACATCCTGCACGCGTCGGCTCCCAACATCTCGCCGTTCCGGCGAGCCATGTTGATGTACGTGTTCAACGGTGTCCGCAATGTCCCCCGTGACGTGTCGGACCCGAGGCCGCCCTTCCTGGCCGAACCGGACACGACACCGCTTCAGCCGCTGTTCTCCGTCTCCGACTCGAAATAGGGGTGTTGGCAATGCCGGGAGTGATCGAACTAATTATCCCGAATCAGGCCGAGTACTTTCTGCGAAATCCCGCGCTACACCTCACCGGGGAACAACGCGAAGAGGTGATCCGGTTCGGGGGCACCTACGAATGCGAGCATTCGGTGTTCTGGAGCTCGAATCCGCGGGTCCTGCTTCTCCCCGCGGGCTATGACGCCGAGTGGTTCGACGACGTCCACGCCGCGCTCGGCCTGCAACCGCCGCCGGTGGTGTCCCCGGACGCGCGGTCGGGGCTGCTCGTGCGGGATCTGCTCCAGGACGGCGCCGCGCAGGCCGTACTGCGCAAGCACCTGTCCGGATGCGTCCAGGTCAACTTGACGATGACCGGCCCCACCCCCGACGTCTACCTGCTGGCCGCGATGCTGCGGGGCTGGGGTCTGACGGTCGAACTCGACGGGGTGACCGAAGAGCACTACTGGAGCAGCCTGTACCTCGACTCCAAGGTGAGCTGTCTGGACCTCGCGCGGCAGCTGCCGGGAGTCCTGGTGTCGGACGGGTTGATCGTCGACAACTGGACGGAGCTGGAGGGGGCCGTGGGCGTGATGACGGCGCGCTATGGCCGGGCCATCGTCCGGAGCCTCCACGGTGTCGCGGGGAACGGAACCCTCGTCGTCAAGGGCGGCGGCTCGCTGGACACCGTGGCCAAGGACTCGTTCTTCACCTTCCCGCTCGTCGTCCAGGAGTTCATCGAGCACGCCGGGGACGTCGGCTGCCCCGCCGTCGACGTGCTGGTCGGCGAAGACGGCGTCGAGGACGTCGTGCTTTGCTCGCTGACGGTCGAGGACGGACACCTGTTCCGCAGTGTCAACGTCGGCCAGGACGCGTTGCCCGCCGTGTGGGCCCAGCGTGTCGACCAGGTCGCTCACGAACTGGGCACGGCGGCCCGCGATCTGGGCTACCGGGGCTGGATGTGCGTGGACTGCGTCGCGGGAGCCGACGAAAAGCTGTACGTGACGGAGATCAACGCGAGGCGAAGCGGGTCCACCCACGCCGGCGGCCTGCTCCGGCAGTGGGGTGCCGAGCGGGATCTCACCCTGTCCGCGCACTTCATGGTGCCGGTCCCGGAAGGGACGACCTACCGCGAGCACATCAAGCCCGTCTTCGAGCGGTTGTGGGCTTCCGGAGTGCGTGCGTACCCGACCACCGTGCGGGGTGTCGGCTGGCCCGACCCGATCATCGCGGTGATCGCGGCCGCCCCCACCGCGGAGGAGGCGGAACGCATCGTCGCCGGCATCAGGGAGGCGGTCAGCCCGGCCGCCGCTCCGGGGAACGCGTCCTAGCCGCGAAGACGAATCTCTTGAGAGGAAAGGCATGTGAACGGATCCCCTGACGTGTTCGACGCGTTGCGAGCCGAGGGCGACGCGGTGGACGGGATGGTCGCCGGGCTCGACGCGGAGCAGTGGCGGTCACCCACTCCCGCTCCCGGCTGGACGATCGCGCACCAGATCGCCCATCTGACGGCGACCTTCCGGATGGCAGGCCTGGCGGGGTCGGCCCCCGACCGGTTCGTGGCGGTCATGTCCGAGCTCGACGACGACTTCACGAAGAACGTGGCGAACGCGCTCGCCGAGTACCTGGCGGAACCCGCGGACGTGCTGCTCGAACGCTGGCGGCTCGAACGCGAAAGCTCGGCGAAAGCACTCGAGGCGGTACCGGCCGGCACGCTCGTCCCGTGGCTGGTGAACCCGTTGCCCGCCCAGGTGCTGGCGAGTGCCGGGATCATGGAGTTGTTCGCCCACGGGCAGGACATCGCCGACGCGCTCGGGGTCGACCGTGCACACGATGACCTGCTGCTCGGTCACCTGACCGCGTTCGGCGCGCGGACCTGGACCTTCGGCTACCTCTCCCGCGGTCTGCCGGTGCCGGAGACCGAGTTCAGGTTCGAGCTGACCAGCCCGTCCGGGACGACCTGGGGGTACGGGCCGGAGGACGCGCCGCAGCGAATCACCGGTCAGGCGAGGGACTTCTGTCTCCTGGTGACCCGGCGCAGGCATCGTGACGACCTCGCGGTCACCGCGAGCGGTGACGTGGCCGAGCATTGGCTGGACATCGCGCAGGCCTACCGCGGCCCGGCGGGAGAAGGGCGCGAACCGGGGCAACACCGGCGAGGTCGTCGCCCGAACCGGAAGGCGTGACGGTCATCGTCTCCAGCGACGAAACCGATTCAGCCGCGGCATTCTCGGCTGAACGCTCCTCGTTCGCCGCACTCCCGCTCGCGGCCTCGGTGCCTCCCGGTACCGAGGCCGCGGGCGGGATCGCGTGGCGGGCTTCCGGTGACCGCGGTGGATCCCGGCTCCGGGAACACGTCCGGAACAGACGGATCCGCTGCTTCCCCGGCAGCGGCGATAAGACCATTGTGGACGGTGCCGCCGTCCGTGACCCGAGCCGGGGAAGCCGATGCCGGAACAAGAGAACGACACAGGCGAGACGCAAGCCGGCCTCGGCCCGATGGTCGAGGCCGGTGACACGACAGCCGCTGTCGCCTTCCACGCCGAACCCGGCCACCGCCCCGCCATCGCTTCCACCGGCTCCCCCGTTCTCGACGTCGTCATCCCGGTCTACAACGAGGAAACCGACCTCGAGCCGTGCATCCGGCGACTGCACGACCACCTCGTGGAGCAGTTCCCGTACCCTTTTCGGATCACGATCGCCGACAACGGCAGTACCGACGGCACGCTGGGCGTCGCCGAACGGTTGAGCCGCGAGTTCGACGACGTCGAAGTCCTTCACCTCGATGAAAAGGGGAAAGGCCGCGCGCTTCGCGCTGTTTGGTCCACTTCGGACGCTCCGGTGCTGGCCTACATGGACGTCGACCTCTCGACCGATCTGGCCGCACTCGGTCCCCTCGTCGCACCACTGCTGTCCGGGCATTCCGACCTCGCCATCGGCAGCAGACTCGCCCGCGGCGCGCGGGTGGTGCGCGGACCGAAACGGGAACT
>NZ_MQUQ01000008.1:0-184737 GCF_001953865.1 Amycolatopsis coloradensis | reverse complement strand
TTCGCCGCCGTCGGCGTCGCCAGCACCATCGCCTACCTCGTGCTTTTCCTGCTGCTGCGGACGTTCACCGGCGCACAGACGGCGAACCTCGTGGCCCTGCTGGTGACGGCGATCGGCAACACCACGCTCAACCGGCGCCTGACCTTCGGCATCCGCGGCCGGAAAGGCTCCGGACTGCACCAATTCCAAGGTCTGATCGTGTTCGGCATCGGGCTCGGGCTCACCAGCGGCGCGCTCGCCTTCGTGCATTCGCTGTCCGCATCGGGGTTGCCGCTCGAGATCACCGCGCTGGTGCTCGCGAACCTCGCGGCCACCGTCGTGCGTTTCCTGTTGCTGCGCGGCTGGGTGTTCCGCTCCCGCCGCCAGCCCGCCATCGAGTCCGCCGTCGAGCGGGAGAGCTGACGGCGGGCCGGGGCGCCGGCGTCACGGCCGTCCGAGTGTCACCAGGGATCACAGTGGCGGGAAGCGAAGGACGCTTTCACTACCTTCAGGGTCAGGGTTCCGGCAAAGTCGTATACCGGCCGATCAGGTGGGGCATCAGGGACTTACGGCCTCGCCCGAAAATCGTGCATATTGCCACGATGGTCTTGTCGTGAAAGCCACTTTCGGGATACCGGACGTCCCGAAAGTGGCTTTCGCGACACGCCACGTTCGCCCGGCAATGCCCGGTCCCGATGCCGAAAACGACGCCAGCCAGCAGCTATATGACTTTGCCGGAACCCTGACCTCGAATCCAGTCTGCGCGCGCGGCGCGTCCGTGAGAGCGGCGGCGGGGGCATGGATGGAGGTAGGCAAGGAGGCCTTCGCGGCCAGATGAACGCGTGTCGCGAGTGGTCATCGCCGAAAAGGCGCTCACTCCGTCTTCGGAGGGAGCGCCTTCCGTCCACCGGGCCGGATCACCAGGTGACCGAGCTGATGCGGCGTACCGCCTCTTCGATCGCCTCCATCCCGGTGCAGACCGTCAAGCGGACGTACCCTTCCCCGCCCGGGCCGAAGCCGGTGGCGGGGATCCCGAGTACGCCGGCGTCTTCCAGCAGGCGCTTCGCGAAGCCGCTGCTGTCGAGGCCCGGCGGGTTTCGCACGAGGCAGTAGAAGGTCGCCTTGGGGCGGAGGACATCGAGTCCGGCGGCCTCCAGACCGTCGCACAAGGTGTGCATGCGGGTCCGGTAGGTCTCGCGCAGCTGCCGAGGGTAGTCGGAGGTGTCGTCGAGGGCGGCGGCCGCCGCGTGCTGCACCGCGCCGAACGTGCCGGAGTCGGTGTTGGTCTTCACCGCCCGCAGCGCCGCCACGATCTCCGCGTTGCCCGCGGCGAACCCGACTCGCCATCCCGGCATGTTGTACGTCTTGGACAGCGAGTGGAACTCGATCCCGCAGTCCATCGCCCCCGGCGACGCCAGAAAGGAAGGAGGCGGTTCGGTGTCGTAGTAGATCTCCGTATAGGCCGCGTCGGAGGCCACCACGAGGTCGTGGGTGCGGGCGAAGCGTGCCAGCTTGTCGAAGAACTCACTGGTGGCGAGTGCGGCCGTCGGGTTGTTCGGGTAGCACACCCAGAACAGCTTCGCGCGGGCCAGGATGTCGAGGGGGATCTCATCGAGGTTCGGCAGGAAACCGTGCTCGGGCCGCAAGGGCACCCGATACACCTCGCCGCCGCAGAAGCGTGCCCAAGTCTCGTAGACCGGGTACGCGGGGTCGGGCACCAGCACCACGTCGCCCGGCTCGATGTAGGCCAGGGTCAGGTGCGCCATCGCCTCCTTGTTCCCCAGCGTCACCAGGACCTCGGTGTCCGGATCCGTGGCCACCCCGAATCTCCGGTCCAGGAAGTTCGCGGCCGCCGTCCGCATCTCGCCGGTGCCGGCGTACGGGGGATAGCGGTGCGACCTGGGGTCCATGACGGCCTGCTGGATGGCGGCCACCACCGGGGGCGGGGTGGGCAGGTCGCTGTCCCCGACCCCGAGCGGTACGGGCGCCACCCCTGAAGATTCGGCCAGCGCTCGTGTGTCGTCGATGAAGGAGAACAGGTAGTCCTTCACCTCGAGCAACCGCTTGGCAGGGCTTGGCATCGAAGTACCTCCGGATCGCCTAGGAATTTGTTGCCGAAGCCGCTCTCCGCGCCACGGCAGGGATCAAGCCGGTCCGGGGACGTCCCGGGGACTGTTCTGGTAGGCGGCGAGTAGCCATTCCCCGCCGGTCTTCACCGCCACCCAGGTGGCACGGATGGCGCGTTCGGGTGCGGGTTCGGTCTCGCCGGAGGCGAGCACGCCGCCCTGGGTGATCAGCACGGCGAGGTCTCCGTCGATACGGAGATCGACCGGCTGCCCGGTGACCCGGGTGCCCTCGAGCTCGTGCGCGAACGCCGCGGTCATGTGGGCGCGGATCGCCTCGGTGCCCTTGCGGTAGACGCCGGGCAGGATCATGGTGCCGTCGGTGGTGAACAGCCGCGCGAAGGCGTCCGCGTCGTGTGCCGCCCACGCCGTGACCAGCCGCCGCGGGATGTCCGTGACCGCGGCCTGGTCCGCGGGAAGATCAGTGGTCGTCATCGTCGTCTCGCTTTCTCGCATCCGGAACTGTCGCGAAACCCGGCGCGGGGGGCCGGGCGGGGAGAGGGCACTGCCCCGCCGGGACAGCGCCCTCGTTCACCGGACCTCGGCAGGGGCCAGCAGTCGCACGGGCAGTGTCTTCCAGCCGTTCATGATGAACGTGCCCTGCGGTTGCAGCTCCTCCGCGTCGAGGGCCAGCGACAGGCCGGGGAACCGCTCGAACAACGCGGGCAACGCGACCTGTGCTTCCAGCCGGGCGAGCGGCGCGCCGAAGCAGAAATGCGTGCCGTAGCCGAAACTGAGGTGGTCCTTGTCGGTGCGGGTGATGTCCCATTCGCCGGCGTTCGCGCCGTGCACTTCCGGGTCGCGGCCGATGGCGGCGTACCCCATGAGAATCGGGTCGCCCTTGGGAATCGTCACCCCTTCGAGTTCGATGTCCTCGACGGCGAACCGCAGCGGCAACATGTTGATAGGTGATTCGGCGCGAAGCGTCTCTTCGATCACGTCGTCCCAGGACGCCCGCCCGTCCTCGACCATCGAACGCTGGTCGGGGTGGGTGAGCAACTTGTGGACGGCGTGTGTGACCAAGTTCATCACCGTTTCCGAACCCGCGCCGAGCGCGACGAACAGCGTGCCGATCAGCTCGTTGTCCGTCATGCCCGTCTCACCGTCCTCCTCGGCGGAGGCGATCAGGTCGGTGGTGAGGTCGTCGCCGGGGTGCCGGCGCTTGGCTTCGAGGAGCTGCTGGAACTGCGCGGTCCAGTCACGGACGTTCGCCTCCGCCTCCTCCGGCGTGATCGAGGAGTCCGTGGTCATTTCCCCGCCGCGCAGGATGGCGGCACGGGACTCTTCGGGGATCCCGAACAGGTCGCAGATGATCGACGCCGGCAGCCGGTAGCAGAACATCCGCTTCAGGTCCACGACCTCGCCGGGCGGGACCGCGGCCAGGTCGTCCAGCAGCTTCGTCACGGTCTTCTCGATGTAGGGCTGCATGGCCCGGACCCGGCGCGGCGTGAACGCCTTGACGACCGGACGCCGCAACCGGGTGTGGTCCGCGCCGTAGGTGGTGGTCATGTTGTCCATGGCCGTCCAGCTCGCCAGCGGCCAGTCCGAGCGGATCTCGCCGTTGATGTAGGCGTCCCAATGCTGGCGGGGATTCTTGGAGACGCGCGGGTCGGTCAGCAGTTTCATGGCGAGATCGTGACCGACGACCGTCCAGGCCCGAATTCCCTGCGGAAGCTCGACCTGCGCTATCGGACCTTGTTCGCGGAGGTGCGCGCCCTCGGCGTGCACGTCCTTTCCGGTGGTGTCCAGAATTACGGGACAACGGCTTTCCATGGAAACCTCTCCAAGGGACGTTCGGCGATGAGGTCGAAACCGACATTACGCATTCACTATCCGTGTGCCACCTCACGATGTGCCTCATCGACTTCGGTTCCCCGGCCTGCTTGAGCGGTGGAAGCCGGAAGGCGTAACGTCGTTCAGCGACGCATTTTCCCGGAGCGGAAAAGTCCGGGTCGCGATTGATCCCGGCCGACCGAAAGGCAGGAACCCTTCGTGGATCCCTTCCGTATCGAGATTCCCCGAGCGGAGCTCGACGATCTGCGGCGCAGGCTCGCCGCCACCCGGTGGCCGTCGAGGCCCATCGCGGAGGACTGGTCTCGCGGAGTTCCGCTCCGCTATCTCAAGGAACTCGCCGACTACTGGCGCACCGGTTACGACTGGCGTGCCGCCGAAGCCCGGATCAACGAGTTTTCCCAGTATCGCACCGAAATCGACGGAGCGACCGTGCATCTGCTGCACGTGCGCTCGCCGGAGCCGCATGCCCTGCCGCTGATCCTCACCCACGGCTGGCCGAGTTCGGTCGTCGAGTTCCTCGACGTCATCGGCCCATTGTCGGACCCGGCGGCGTACGGCGGAGATCCGGCCGATGCCTTCGATCTGGTCATTCCCTCCATTCCGGGATACGGGTTCTCCGGTCCGGACCTGGCGCCCGGCTGGGATATCCGCAGGGTGGGCCGCGCCTGGGCGGAATTGATGAACAGGCTCGGTTACCGGCTTTACGGGGCGCAGGGCGGGGATTTCGGTTCACTGATTTCGCTGGAACTCGGCCGTGTCGATCCCGATCACGTCGTCGGCGTGCATACGAGCATGCTGGTCGCGTTGCCATCCGGTGATCCGGAAGAAGTGGCGGGGTTGAGTCCGGCCGATCAGGTGAAGCTGGATCGGCACGTTCTTTTCGAAACGGAACTCTCGGGTTATTTCAAGCTTCAGGCGACCAGGCCGCAGACGGTTTCCTACGGCTTGACGGATTCCCCGGTCGGACAGCTCGCCTGGATCATCGAGAAGTTCTGGGAATGGACCGACTCGGCGGAAAGCCCGGAGGACGCGGTCAGCCGCGACACCCTGCTCACGAACGCCATGATCTACTGGCTGACCGGGACCGGCGGTTCCTCGGCCCAGCTCTACTACGAGTACCGCCGTCAGCTGACCGGCGGGCCGCCCGATCCGCCGATCACCGTGCCGGTCGGGGTGGCCGTGTTCCCGCACGACATGGTCCTGCCGATCCGACGGCTCGCCGACCGGGACATCAAGACCATCACCCACTGGTCCGAGTTCGAGCGCGGTGGCCATTTCAGCGCGTTGGAGCAGCCTGAGCTGTACGTGGAAGACCTGCGGAAGTTCTTCCGCGGCCTCCGGGACTGACGGCCGGGGAGCGGCTGCCCCGCGACGACGTCGCCGGGCAGCCGCTCCCCGGTCAGCCGAGATGGCGGGCGGTCACGCCGGACGACTGCTCGCGCTCGAGCCAGGACTTCCCGGGAGCAGGCCGCCGCACGGCGTGCCGCAACACCCGGGCGAGCATCCGCGGACGCATGAGCGCCTGAGGCGGGTCGAGGAGCCCGGCCACCCGCATGAAGCCTTCGGTTACCTTGGGGTCCTTCGTCGCGGCGTACTGCAGCCGGGCCATGTAGGCGTTCCCCACCTTGACCTTGATCGAGCGGTGGCCCTCGACGCCGGGGAAGTCCAGATCGCCGTTGACGGACACCTCCCAAGGCATGTCGATGATCCGGCCGATCTCGGTGAAGAACTCGGCGGGCCGTGGACTGCCGCCCCGGCGCAGCTGCCGCCGGAGCGCGGCCGCCTCCATCGCGGCGACGGTCATGCCCTGCCCGTACACGGGGTTGAAGCTGCACACCGCGTCTCCCAGCACGAGCAGCCCGTCCGGGAACGCGGGCAGCAGTTCGTAACGCCGTCGCACACTGGCCGGGAACCGGAAGGTCACCGGGTCGTTCACCGGCTTGGCGCCGATGATCGCGTCGTAGACGTCCGGAATGGG
Organism: Amycolatopsis coloradensis; assembly: GCF_001953865.1. GTDB lineage: Bacteria > Actinomycetota > Actinomycetes > Mycobacteriales > Pseudonocardiaceae > Amycolatopsis > Amycolatopsis coloradensis. The sequence continues at coordinate 178,863 of NZ_MQUQ01000008.1, read as the reverse complement.
CAGGGATCGGACGAACTCCAGGAATCCCGCCTCGTCCGTGGGCGGATGGTCGCCGAGGATGCCGGTCAGGGAGAGGTTGACCAGGTCGGGACCGCTCCTGCCGAAGAACGCGCCCCTGGGGTGGGCGGGCGACGCGATCGGGTTGATGGACGGGACGCCGCCGAGGATGCCGTCGGTGAGTTCGTACTGCCGGGTGGTGTAGGCGAGCCCGATCTTCACCCTGTCCTCGTCCGGCCTGCGGTAGCCGAACTTCTCCAGCCAGGCGGGGGTGCGAGAACCCCTCCCGGTGGTGTCGACCACCAGATCCGCCGTCAGTGTTTCTTCGCCGGCGCCGCCGTCCCGTGCCTCGATCTTGACCCCGGTGACGCGGGTGCGGTCCCGGCTGGGGACCAGCTCTCGGATGTCGTGACGCTCACGGAAGGTCACGTTGGGCAGCGCGGCGACCTGTCGCCGGACGTGCTCCTCGAGCATCGGCCGGGGCGCCAGCACGGAGATCAGCCCGGTTCGCGCCGGCTTCAGCCGTCGCGCGTTCAGGTACCAGTGCATCTCACCGAGGTCGCAACTGGGCACACCGGCCGCGGCCAGGCCGTCGGTGAGACCGGGGAACAACTCCTCCAGGATCAGGTGCCCACGCGCGTGCAGCGCGTGCGCGTGGATCGTGTGCGGCGCTCCCCGCCGAGGCCGGTCCACGCCGAGCACCTCGTCCCGGTCGACGACCAGGACCTCGGCGTACGATTCCGCCAGCACCCGCGCCGCCAGGATCCCGGCCATGCTGCCGCCCAGCACCACGGCCCGCTTTCCGGTCTGGTTGTTGGTCATGGCTCGTCTCTCCGTCTCGCTCGTTCGGTCGTTCCACGACGCCCGAAAGCACTGGACGTCGACGGCAAACACAGGTCGGGCTGCTCCGCCGCGGCGATAGGCTTCCGGCGGTCTGATTCCTTCGAGCGGACACGCGGATCGGCACGATCGAATCGCCGGGTCCTTCTCGGCGAGGATCGGGAATGGGAGCAAAGGCCGGAGCAGTTCTTCGACCATCTCATCGGACCGACCAGGGTCACGTATCACGAAGTGCCGTGTGCCGGTGCAGTTCGCCGCCCGGTGCGGTAATACCGGCTGGTGGGCACTATTTGAGGTGCACCGGGTTCTCGATCACGACGACAATCTGCGGTATGCCCAGGTCGGCGGAATGGTGGCATCGGCCCGGACCTCGTCGAGCTGAACTCCGTGCCAAATCCTGCCGGGTGGCGCCCCGGCACCGGTGAATCCTGGAGGGTTCAGGCTTATGGCCGATTATCAGTCGAAACCGATCTCGTCAACCTTCGGTGCCCGGATCACGGGGTTGGACCTCGCCGCGCCGATCGATCAGGACACGGTGGACAGCCTGGTCGAAGACCTGATCAAGTACCGGGTCCTCGTGGTTCCCGGTCAGAAGCTGGGGCACGCCGACCACATTCGCGTCAGCCGCCTCTTCGGCCCGCTCGACGTCTACCCGGTGTCGAAGTACGTGGTTCCGGAATATCCCGAGGTGCTGACGATCAGCAATATCTTCGAGAACGGAAGCCCCATCGGCCTTTATGACGGCGACGAACAGGAAGAATGGCATACCGATTATTCCTTCAAGAAAGTGATGAGCAAGGCTTCGATGCTCTATTCGGTGATCGCGCCCGAGGTGGGCGGCGATACGCTCTTCGCCGACACGACGGCGGCCTACGATGAGCTCTCCGACGACCTCAAGAACCGCATCAGGGGATTGCGCGCCGTGCATTCCATGGCGCATCTGGTCGCCGAAGAACTGAAAACCAATCCGCACAAGAAGCCGCTGACGCCGGAAGAACTCGAGCGGACGCCCGACATGGAGCAGCCGCTGGTCCGGGCGCATCCGGTCACCGGGCGCGAATCGCTGCTGCTGGGCAGCATGATCATCAGTGAGATCGTCGGGCTGGACCCGGCGGAGAGCACCGCCCTGCTGGACGAACTCCACGCGCACGCGACCGCGGACCGGTACGTCTACCGCCACCACTGGGAGGTGGGCGACCTGGTCATGTGGGACAACCAGGCCACGATGCACACCCGTACCCCGTGCGACAGCAAGCGTCACCAGCGGCTCCTGTACCGGACCACGGTGATGTAGCGCGACGAGTGCTGGATGAGTGATTCCGTGAGGATCGCGTGAAGTGCAATCCCGCGCAGGAATCCTCCCCTTGACCGTCCATAAAGGACACTAGAATGTCGATTGCCGTATCAACCGGGTCCGCGAGGGTCCCTCAAGGACTCGACATGCTCGGGTGATCGTGACCGTCTCGGTCGCAGACGCCCCTTCGGCGCGAACCAAGGTCGTGAAGGCCTCCTTGCCTACCTTGGTTGTCCGGACTTGACATCGCTGGTCCCCGGAAGTCCTTCCCACTCAGGGGCTCCGCAACCGGTGTGTCCCGTGACGATGTAGGAATGGGGACACTCAACGTCCCAATTCCTACATCGTCAGCCTCACGCGGCGACGAATAGCCGCCTGACCTGCAAGGTCTCGACTTTGCGGGGGCCCTGACCCTGAGGGCAGGCAAGGAGGCGTTCACCACCTTGACGATACGGAGACACGACATCTAATCGGACGGTTCGACTCGAAAAGCGTCCTCTGTAGACAGTCACAGCGGCCCACTGAGCTTCACGTGATTTTCATGGAAAGGAACTTCTGATGGGTGCGAACGCGGCGGACACCGCCGGTCCGAGCGCCGGGCGGCGGGAGTGGATCGGTCTCGTCGTCCTCGCGCTGCCGACCCTGCTGTTGTCGCTGGACTTCAGCGTGATCTACCTTGCCGTTCCGGACCTGAGCGTCGACCTCGGGGCCGACAGCACCCAGCAGTTGTGGATCGCCGACATCTACGGCTTCATGATGGCCGGTTTCCTGGTGACCATGGGCACCGTCGGTGACCGCATCGGGCGGCGCAAGCTGCTGCTGATCGGCGCGGTGCTGTTCGGCGTCGCGTCGATCCTCGCCGCGTTCTCCACCAGCGCCGGGATGCTGATCGTGGCCAGGGCGCTCATGGGGATCAGCGGTGCGACCTTGATGCCGTCGACGCTGGCCCTGATCAGCACGATGTTCAAGAATTCCCGGCAGCTGGGGGTCGCGATCGCCGCGTGGATGGCGTGTTTCATGGGCGGCATGGCGCTGGGGCCGGTGGTCGGCGGTGCGCTGCTGGACAGCTTCTGGTGGGGCTCGGTGTTCCTGCTCGGCGTGCCGGTGATGGTGGTACTCCTCGCGGTCGGGCCGGTGCTGCTGCCGGAGTCCCGTGACCCGGACCCCGGGAAACTGGACCTGGTCAGCGTGGCGTTGTCCCTGCTCGCCGTTCTCCCGTTCGTCTACGGCCTCAAGGAACTCCTCAAGGCGGGCTTCGCCGTCCTCCCGGTCGTGTCGCTCGTGCTGGGCGCCGTCTTCGCGGTCGCCTTCGTGAGCAGGCAGCGGAAGCTCACGGATCCGCTGATGGACCTGAGCCTGTTCCGCGACCGCGCGTTCAGCACCGCGCTGCTGGTCGGCTCGATGATCCCGGCATTGCAGGGTGGCACGTACTTCCTGATCGCCCAGCACCTACAGGACGTCGAGGGCCTTTCACCGATTTCGGCGGGGCTCTGGCTGGCGCCCTCGTCGGCGATCATGATCGGGACCATCCTCGTCGCCCCCGTGCTCGCCCGCCGCGTCCGGCCCGCGTACCTGTTCTGCGCCGGCCTGCTGATCGCGGCGGCGGGATTCGTGGTTCTCACCAGGATCGACGGGCCGGGACAGCTGCTGGAACTCTGGATCGGGTACGCGATCATGGCCCTCGGTGTCGGGTTCCCCGCCGGGCTGGGGACCGCGCTGGTCCTGGGAGCCGCACCGCAGGAGAAGGCGGGTTCCGCCTCGGCCGTGTCCGAGGCGGGCAACGACCTCGGGGTGGCGATGGGGGTGGCCGTGCTCGGCAGCATCTGCACCCTCGTCTACCGCGGCGAGTTCGCCGGCCAGGTACCGGGCGGGTTGCCGCCGTCCGCGACGGCGGCCGCGGACAACCTCGCGGCCGCGGTGCCGGTGGCCGGGCAGCTGCCGTCACCGCAGGGCCCGGAGTTGCTCGCGGCCGCCCGCGCCGCGTTCACCACCGGCCTCAACACCGTCGCGATCATCTGCGGCGCGCTCTTCGTCGCGCTCGCGGTGCTCAGCGTGGTCGCGCTCCGGCACGTCCCGGCGACCGGTACCGAGGCTACCGACACCGAGCCCGCCGATACCGCGGCGGAGCAGTCGTCGCGGCAGCAGTAAAGCCCGCGAGCGAAAGGCCCGGCAGGGAAACCCTGCCGGGCCTTTCGCGTTGCGGGCTCACGTCGTGGGCACCAGCCACGATCCGGTCCGGCGGGCGGCGGTGAAGCTCGCCCACGACGTCAGTTCCACCAGGGAGCGGCCGTTCCCCCCGCCCGCCAGATACATCCCGATGAGCTCGTCGCCGACCTGATGCGGGGAGAGCGCGGTCAGCAAGGCGAGGAGCCCCGCCGTCCGGTCGCCACTGTCCAAACCGGACGTGACCTCCGTCGCCCACGCCCGGCCGAGACCCGGCGGCTCACCGTCCCACTGCCCGGTCACGTCGAGCACGAGTGCCCGGACCCCGCCGGGAACCGAGCGCTCCCCGGCGGTCTCGTACGCCTGGGCAGCACGGGCGTAGGCGGCCGAGATCGTGGTGTTGCCCGCCGCCCACGCCAGGTCGCCGGGCAACTCGGCCTCGGGCAGCAAGGTGAGCGAAGCACCCGGCTGGACGGTGACGCGCGCCGCGGTCCCCATCATCTTGCCGAGCAGCTTCAGCGCGCCGGCGCGGGCGATGCCCGGCACCCCGGGTGGCAGCGGGCTGTCCCGCAGGTACAGGGTCGCCATCCGGTTGATGTACTGGAAGGCGACCGCCGTCCCCGCGTACTCCGGGAGCGCGGCCGCCGGGAACGGCGCGGGCCGTAAGGCCGCGCCGTCCCGCGTCGCCACCGCGCGCGCCCAGTCCTCGAGCGACGCCAGCTCCCTGTCGCGGGCGGGCGCCAGGCCCGCCAGCGTCGCTTGGTGCACGCTGACGCAATAGGGACATTCGTTGCCCGCCGATACGGCGGCGGCCACGGTCTCCTTGCCTGCCCGGCTCGCCACACCGTCCGCGACCAGTACCTCGCGCAGCAGGATCCAGGTCGCCGCGAGCAGGTCCGGTGCGGGGGAGTGCAGTGAGACCGGTGGGGCGATCAGGCCGAAGTCGCGTTCGCACTGGTGGTAGACCGTCCGCACCCGGCCCGTGGCGGCGCCGGGCCGCACGGCCTCGATGTGCTGGATATGGGCTATGGACCGCCGCCCGGCGGTCTTCAGCGGCGTGCTTGCCATCGCTAACGCACCGCCAGATCCGATACCAGCGGCAGCGTGCCTCGGCGCCCCCCGGTCTCACCGAGGGGTGAGGGCGCGCCGTACTTCACGGAGACGCCACGGTCCTTCGCGGCTTGGACGATCCCGGGTATGGCGCGCTCGGCGAGTGCCGCGATGGTCAGCGCGGGGTTGACGGTCAGCGCGCCGGGCACCGCGGAGCCGTCGGTGACGAAGATGCCGGGATGCCCGCGCAACTCGTGCCGGTCGTCCAACGCGGACGTGGCGGGATCGTCGCCGATCCGGCAGGAGGCCAGCGGGTGCACGGTGTACGCGCCGACGACGTCGTTGGTCCACGGCATGATCCTGGCCAGTCCGTCGCGTTCCATCACCGCCTTGACGGCCGCGTCCGAGATCTCCCAGCCGTGCCTGGTGTTCGCGGTCGGCTCGTAGCTGATCGTGCCGCGGCCGAGCATCTGCTGCGAGATCCGGTGGGCGTTGCCGGTCGGCGGTGGCGGGCCGAACACGCCTTCGTTGTCGTCCTCGCTCATGGTGAACGTGGTCAGCCACGACTGCCACTTGCGGACGATCTCCTTTTTCTCCCGCCCGAACCAGCTCGGCCCGGCCGCGCCGGGGACCTGCGCCAGGATCGTGCCGAAACCCGGCGGGAAGTACAGCTGTTCCAACGAGAACCGCGAGTACTCGGGCAGACTGGCGTCCAGGTTGTCCCAGCTCGCCACACACGGGCCCTTGCCGATCTGGTTGGCTTCGTAGGCCCGGCCGTCGCCCCGGTCGAGGCCGAACAGCTCACGGGCCTTGTCCTCGTCGACGATCGCGGTGTTGAGCCGTTCCCCGTTGCCGGAGAAGTAGCGGCCGACCGCGTCCGGCATCCCGCCGAGCGCGGCTTCGGACCGTTGCAGGATCACCGGTGTCGCGCCGGCACCCGCCGCCATGATCACGATCTTGGCGTCGATGACGCCTTCGTCGTGGAGGATCCGGTAATCCTCCGCGTCGACGGTCGAATAATGCACCCGGTAGCCGTGGTCGGTGTGCGAGAGCCGCTGCACTTCGTGCAGGGGCCGGATCTCGGCACCGTGCGCGACCGCGGCAGGCAGGTAGTTGAGCAGCAGTGAGCGTTTGGCGTCGAACCGGCAGCCGGACATCATCCAGTTGCAGTTGGTGCAGCGGTCGACGTCGATGGCGACGGGCACCGGATTGGCCGTGCGGCCGGAGTGGTTGCACGCGGCCGCGAACAGTCCGCCCGCGTAGGTCACCTGGTTCCAGTCCGACATGGACACCGGCAGGGCCTCCGAGACGCGGTCGTACCACGGCTCGAGGGTGTCGCGGGAGATCGACGAGGGCCACATGCGGCGCCCGATCGAGCCGTGGCGGTCGAAGACGAACTTCGGCGCGCGAGGCATGGCGGCGAAGTAGACGACGCTGCCGCCGCCGACACAGTTGCCGCCCAGCAGGCTCATGCCGTCACCGACCACGAAGTCGAAGATCCGGGTGTAGGAGGAGCCGAGCAGGAAGTCGTGCTCGAACTCCTCGCTGCGTACCCACGGTCCGCGTTCGAGCATGACGACCTTGGCGCCGCCGGCGGCCAGGTGGTAGGCGGCGATGGCGCCGCCGAAACCCGTGCCGATCACGAGGACGTCGGTGGATTCCGTGCTGTTCATGCGGGGCTCCCCGAGGCTGTGGTGTCAGGGTGGAGTTCGGCGAACTTCCGCCGGTAGGAGTACGCGGGGAAACGCCAGAGGCCGTCGGCGTCCGGAGGCGCGAAACCGGTGGCGGCCAGTCCCGGATGCCCGGCGGCGAGCGCGTCCGCGGTGTGCATGTGCGCGGCCGTGTCGAAGGCCATGTTGCTGAACAGGGCCAACCCGACCCAGGCCTCCTTCTCGGGGTGTCCCGGCGCGAGCAGTTCGCCGACCAGTTCGGTCCGGTCGTCGAAGGAAAGCGCGACGAAGGGGGGAACCTCGGGGTCCAAAGTGGTCTGGAGGTCGGCCGCGCGGGCCGTCGCGTGTCCATTGAGGACGGTGGTCAACCCGTCCAGCAGGTCGACGAGACCGGCCGCCGGCGTCTCCAGCAGTTCGATCGCTCCCGCCGCCACGGCGCCCTGTCCGGTGGACGCGCCCGCGACCGCCCGGTCGTCCGGCGTGCGTTTCTCCCCGGGGATGATGGTGTCCGCGAACGCTTCGAGCGTCATCGTTCGCCTGCGGTGTTCCGCACTGTCCGATGGCATGACTGTCTCCTCGTAGGCGAGTTTCGGGATGCCGCGATCAGGCGCGGCGGACCGACATCGGGAGCCGGTCACGGATGCGAAGGGAAAGCATCGCTTCCGGGACGACGCGGTACCCGGGGGTTTTGACCAGCTTGAGCGCGCGGGTGACACTCGCGATGACGAAGACCGCTTCGAGCATGCCCAGGCTGTTTCCGACGCAGAAGCGGGGACCGGCGCCGAACGGGATGTAGGCGTACCGGGGCCGGTCGGTCGTGTTCGCCGGGTCGAACCGGCCCGGGTCGAACTTCGACGGCGCGTCCCAGAACGCCGGATGGCGGTGCAGCGTGTACGGACTGACGATCACGTCGGCCCCGGCGGGTACCGCGTAGCCGCCGACCACGTCGGCCTCCTGCGCGATCCGGGGTAGCAGCCACACCGGCGGGTAGAGGCGCATGACCTCTTCCACCACCGCCGCGGTGTAGGTCAGCCGGTGCAGGTCCGCGTAGACCGGCGGCCGGTCGCCCAGCACCTCGACCGCTTCGGCGTGCAGCCGCTCCCACACCTCGGGGTGACGGTCGAGCAGGGCGAATGCCCAGCCGAGTGTGCTCGCCGTCGTCTCGTGCCCAGCCAGCAGCAAGGTGATCAGCTCGTCCCGCGCCCGTTGACCGGCGGTCAGCGGATCGTCGTCTTCGGCGGCGGAAGCGATCAGCCGGGTCAGGACGTCGTCGGAGCCCGGGACCGGACTCCGACGACGTTCCGCCAGCAGCCTGTCGGCGACTCCGCGCAGGTTGTCACGGGCCGCGCGGAACCGGCGCTGTTTGGCCAGTGGCAACCAGGAAGGCACCAGGTTCATCGTCACGGCTTCGAACATCGCCTGGTTCTGCACGGCTTCGAACGAATGCCCCACCGCGTCGAAGCGGCCGAGGTCGGTGTCCAGCAGGGTCCGGCCGAGCACCCCGAGGGTCAGCTGGGTCATCTCCTGCAGGACGTCGACGGGCTCACCGTGTTCGTGTGCCTTGAGCCTGGCCACCAGTTTCCCGGCCTCGTCGGCGACGATGTCCGCCTGCCGGGCGATGCGCTTGTGCTGGAAGACCGGTTGGATGGTCTTGCGCTGTTTGCGCCACAGGTCGCCTTCGCTGGTCAGCAGGCCGTCACCGAGTGCCCGCCGTGATTCCGCCAGGCCGATGCCCTTGTGGTAGTTCGCGCTGTTGTCCGCGAGCACGTGCTTGGCGTAGTCCGGGTGGTTGAACAGGTACATCGCCTTCGGCCCGATGGCGATCCGCACGGCGTCACCGTGCCGCTCCGCCGCCGACGACATCAGTGCGAGCCGGTCGGTGAACAGCATCCTCAGCAGGTTGAGCGTGGCCCGGCGCGGTGGGCCTGGGGGTACCTCGCGCCGGACCACAAGCCTGGTGGTCATGTGCGCACAGCCGGGGAGTCGTCCTTCAGCCGCGCACCGGTCTGTCCGTTGCCGTTGCCGTTGCTACTGCCGTTGCCCGACAGGGCCACGGCCTCGGCTTCTCCCGATCCCGCTTCGCGCAGTTCCGCTTCGCGCTGTGTCCTGGCCTTGTCCACGAAGTGCAGCGACCAGAAGAACAAACCGCGGATCAGGCACACCGCCGCCGTGGCGAAGAAAAGGCCGTAAGCCACGTGAGCGACCATGAAGAAGCCGTAGAGCAGGGCGATGCCGGAGCCGAACGCCACCTGCGACGCGGGTTTCGAGGGAGTGGTGCCGGGGTCGGTGACCATGTAGTTGGTGAAGAGCACGAACGCGACACCGGTCATCATGCCGAGCGCCGCCGGGATGGAGGTGTCGAACAGCCAGCCTCGCACGATCGCTTGCAGGGCGAACGTGGCCAGCCATGCCCCGATCAGCCACATCCGGCCGGTCAACTTCGCGTTGAGGATGGTCCCGGAGATCAGGATGATCGCCACGATCAGCCAGCCGACCCAGGTGTCCACGTTCTCGGTGAAGTGGTAGGGCGGGGCGATGCTCGCCCAGGGGAACAGCAGCAGGATGACGCAGATCCCGAGGTTCGACGGGTTCATGTAGTGCCGCAGCCGCCCGCGTACCGGCGCCCGCAGGATCCATTTCGCACTGACCGCGACCACGACACCGAACACCATCACTTCGATGTGGTCGTTGACGTAGGTCAGCATGTTGAGCGCGAGGCCGGTGATATGGGCCGGGAACAGGAACTCCATCATTCCCTTGGGACCCCCGCCCGCGAAGCGGGCCGCCCGCCCTTCCATCCTCGCGCCGACGAGCTCCAAGACGATTTCGGTGGCGTAGGCGGTGGCCAGCGCGACCAGCGGCCACGACCAGGGTTGTTCGAAGCCCAGCAAGGTGTAGCCGAGGATGTTGAAGATCGTGATCGAGATGGCGAACCGCCGCAGGGCCGTGATCACTTTCGGATCGTGCCGCGGAGCGATGCTCTTGCCGTTCTGGACGCCGTTCTTCGGGTTGGCGTCGGTTGCGTGCTCGGTCATGTCGGTCACCTCATTTCTTCAGGGGTTCGGCTTGCGCGCCGAGCCGCAGGTCGTGCCAGCCCGCGTTCAGCGAGAGGTCCTGCTGCCGCACCTGACCGGTGCGGTCGCGCCATTGCAGGTGGACCTGTACCGGCCCGGACACCTTTTCGCCGAGGCCGATGTGCAGCTCGTGACTGCGCTTGCCGGAGTGACCGCTGCCGCCGTCCACCCGGCCGATGAGCTTGCGCCCGTCCGCGGTGGTGACGGTCGCCTCCGCGCCGATCACCGGTGAGCCGGTGGCGGCGGAAGGTCCGGCCGAGGACGGCGCGTCGTGGGAAAGCCGCAAGCCGAGGAAGGAGCCCGTGTCCGGACTGTCGTTGTGGTAGAACACCGGCGCTTCCCACTGCCGGGCGACGGCGAGGTCGAGGCGGCCGTCACCGTCGGCGTCGCCGGTGGCGATGGCCCGGGTGGGCACCGGTACGGCCAGCCCGAGCTTCGGCGCGAGGTCGGTGTAGCGGCCGTCGGAACCCTTGACGAAGAAGTGCAGCGTCTGGTCGCCGGCGAGGTCGTCGCCCGCCTTGAGATTGGGCCACCACAACGGATTGTCGAGCAGTCCGTCGTTCGCCGTCGCGAGTTCCTGAAGCTGCGGCCAGCGGTTGACCGCGCCCTTGACGAAGCCGGTGGCCTGTGCGATCGCCGGGTCACCGCTGTTGTCGAAGTCGGCGATCTTGACGTCCCAGCCCCAGCCGGACCAGGCGGTCCCCGCTTCCGTGCTGCGGTCGGCGTAGGGTGCCACGCCCTTGCTCATCTCGGCCCGCATCCCGGCGTGGTCCTTGGCGTCGGCCAGGAAATGGAAGTTGCTTTCCTGGATGCCGAACGTGGTGGTGATGTTGCTGACGAACGCGTCGTTGAGGCCGTCGTGATTCAGGTCGCCGAAGTCCACGCCCATGCCCTTGAACGAGTCGTTGCCGAGCCGTTTGGACTTGGGCACCCCCGGGGTGTGCGCCCCGATCACGTCGGTGAAGGCGAACTGGCCGGGCTTGGACTGGTTGTACAGCAAGTGATCCGGACCGAAGTCGTTGCCGATGTAGAGTTCCGGCAACAGATTGCCGTCGAGGTCGGTCGCGCTGGCCGCGAGCGACCAGCCGGTGTTCGCCAGCCCTGGCAGCGCGTTGTCGAAGCTCTTGAAAGTGGCGCTCGGCCGGTCGCCGCCGCTCGCCCCGGTCCAGCGGAACAGGTACTTGCCGCCGCTGTTGTGGGCGTGTGACATCGAGTGGTTCATCGCGACCCCGGTGCTCACGCGGTCGTCGAGCACCGGACCGTCGGGGAAGTAGTTGCCGATGAAGATGTCCTGGTGCCCGTCACCGTCGAAGTCGCCGACCGTGGCGGCGTTGGTGTTCCACAGTGGACCCGTGTAGCGCCCGGCGTCGGAGTTGTCGCCGGGCACCAGTTCGGTGGCCTGGTAGGTGGAGGCGTCGAGCCGGGTGGCGGTGGGCTTGGCGAGGTGGAGGATCGGCGTGCGGCCCCAGTAGTAGGCCAGCAGGTCCATCCGGCCGTCCTCGTTGAAGTCGCCGGGCACGCAGCCCATGGGCGCCATGATGTCGCTCGTCGGCAGGGGTGCCGGGTCCAGTGCGAACGGGGCATAGCGGTCGCTGCCCGCGCCCGGCGTCGGGGTGATCACGACCTGGTCGCTGCGTGGGTCGACCAGGCACAGGTCGTTGGCGCGGCGGTCACCGTCGAGGTCGTTCATCGCGACCGCCGCGCCGACCGAGGAGATCCACGCGCGAATGTGCTCGTAGTCCTTGTTCACCTTGCGGATGCTCTGGTGCTTGGCCGCGGCGGGCAGCGCGATCGTCATCGGGGTGAACGCGTACTTGCTCGCCATGCGGTCCTGATCGGCGGAGGCGGCGACCGGGAGGCGCACCAGCAGGTATCCGATCACCAGCAGCACCACCGCGAGGATGCCGGGTAGCTGCTTGCGCAGCGGGCCGAACGTCGTGGTCATCGGTCAGCACCTTCCGAGAGAGACGAATTGGTCGGCTGTCTGCCGGCGCCAGATCTCGTAGGCGGCGACTCCGGCCTGTGGCTCGGCCGAGCCCGGGCGGGCGCGGACGGTGAGTTCGGCGGCATCGTGCGGGTTCATGCCGCAGAGGATCTCGGTGGCGACGCCGGTGTGCGGGACCACCAGTCCCGCCCGGACGCGGGCTTCGGCGGCGAAGGCGCTGGCCTGCGCGACAAGTGGCCAGTGCTCGCCAGACCGCTTCCGCAGCAGTTGGAGTTCTTCCCTGTCCACGCCGCCCGCGTAGGTGGCCGCGAGGGCCGCTCCGCTGTAGAGGTCTTCGTGCCGCCGTGGCGCGAACCCTTCGATCTGGGTGCAGACCCGTTCGGCGTCCGTGCCGCAGACGAACCACAAAGCCCGTCCGATGCCCTGGTCGAGTACCCGGTCGGCATACGAGGCCGGTTCGTCCGGCCAGGAGAACGCGCTGTCGACGAACTGTTCCCCGACGTACTTGGTGGTGTGGAAGTAGGCCTGGTGGAACCCGTAGCCGTCGAGGAGGAGCCAGCGCAGCAACGGGTCGTACGCGGTGATGTCGGGCCAGAGGAACCGGGGAAGCCTCGCCAGCGCCCACCCCACGCCGATGTAGGCCATGTAGACGTGTTGTGAGCTTCGGGCGGCCAGCGCGTCGAGGACCCGGCGGCCGCTGGTCAGGGGCAACGCGTCCATGACGGCGAAGCCCATCGCCGCGCCTTCGTAGGCGAAACCGCGGAAGCGTGACGGCACCTGTTCCAGTTCGGTCTCCGCCTCGGCGACCGTACGAGCCTCCGCGGCGAATCCGTACCCGGTGAGGAATGTTCTACCCACGGTTTCCAGCAAGTCCTTGCTGGCCGCTGTCTTCACGTGAAATCCGCGTGTTTCGACCTGTGTCGCCTTGACACCTGGTGTCAGGATTTGTCGCCTGAGTGCTCTGAACATGGCGGCCAATGGATTCTCCGCTCGTGGACTGGAATGCGATTCGTTTTTCGGGCAGCATGCTGATTCCGGTGCCGCGGGCACCGGGTCGAGGTTTTCTGCTTTTCGGGTTTTCTACTTTTCGGAACGGGACAGCTTTTCCCGTGGCGTGGCCGGTTCCGCGAACTTGTCACGGATCCCGCGTCGCCAGAGTTCGTAGGCGGGCACGCCGTTCTCGCCGGTGGTGACGGCTGTCGCGCCCGCCACTTCGAGCAGTTCGCCGGGGCCGCGGCCGGTCAAGGCCCTGCTGGCGACTTCGGTGTGCGGCGGGCTGTATCCCGCCAGTGTGCGGGCACTGACCGCGAAGACCGACCCCACCGCCACCGACGCCGCATGGCCGCCGGATGCCTTTCTCAGCGCGATCAGGCCGGATTCAGCGCACCCGCCGGCGAAAGTGGCGGCCAGGCCGACGCCCGACCAGAGATCGGCGTGGCGCGGGTCGGGGAACCTGGTGACGGCGGCCGTCACCGCCTCCGGGGCCCCGCCGTGCATGAACCACAGCGCCCGGCCGATGCCCTGGTCCACCGCGCGGGTGAAGTAGTCCGGCGTCCCCTGCCAGGGATAGGGCTTGGGTACCTCCTGGCGGTCCACCCAGCGTTTCTTGTCGAAGTAGGCGAGATCGAACCCGTAACCGTCGACCGCCAGCCAGCTCATGGCCGGGTGGAACAGCGAGTCGTCCAGTGACGGCAGTACCTTCTTCCACAGCATTCTCGGCAGTTTCGCCATGGCGAAACCGATCCCGATGTAGGCGAGCAGGAGATGCGGTGCCCCCGGCCCCCGGAGGAGGTCGCGGGTGCGGTGCCCGCCGCCCATCGCGTCGAGCACGGTGAACGCCATGGTGGCTCCCTCGTAGGCGAATCCACGCATTTCCGGTTCGATCAGCTCGAGTTTGCGTTCGAGCTCCCACAGGCTTCGCGTGTCTATACCCCATTCGAATCCGCAGACGACCGCCTGCGGTATCGCTTCCAGCCTGCGGACGGCGTCGGAATCCGTCACGTCGAAACCGCGGGTGGCGAAGGAGACTTCACTCAACGCGGGGGTCAGGACGAGTCTGCGCAGTGAACCTGATGTGGTGGGCATGGTTCCTCCTGATAAGCGATCGTGGCTCAAGCGGTCGGTGGCGTCATCTCAAGCCATGCCCGCTTCTTCTTTTGGATTCAATTGTCAGGAGCGCGTGCCACGTGGATGAACACGCGGTGGCAGAAGGTGTTTCCGCGACAGGCGGGAACCGGGGGAAATGCCCCTTGTGTTTCGATGCGGCCGCCCCACTTCGCGCGGCCGAGTGATCCATGCTACCGACTTCCGCATTTGTTTCGAATGGTCGTCGCGAACAAGGGCAGACGTGAAGTCGTTAGGCAGGCGAACGGCCCAGCGGGATCGCTTTCAGTGAGCATCGCCTGGTCAGGCCGCTCGGCCAAACGGGACGCCGTTGCGACTATCGGGTGGGAGCGCCCGGAAAACGGGTGAACGGCGAATCCTTGTGTGACGCTCGGTCACTCGTCCGGGGAAAGTGCTCCGAAGGAGTCCCGGGCGGGTCGTCGCGTACGCCGGCGGGTTTCGCGATTAATTCGAGAACATTGTTGTGACTTGTCCGTCGTTTCGGTGGGCACGGCTGAAGGCGGAGGTTTCGCCTGCCTGGGGCAGACTGAGGGCATCAAGGGTGCACGCCGCCGGTGAGTGTCGATCCGCCGTCGCCGCGTGCCGAATGGAATTCTCCGCACCGAGTAAGGGGATCCATGTTCTGCGTTCCATCGCGATTAAACGAATGCCGGCCGAGGCGGATCGATGGCGGTGGAACCGGCCGGTCAACGGGCAATCACCGTGGAGGTGGTGAAAGCGTGAGCAGTACCAGGATCGCGATCGTCGGTATCGGGCTGTGCTACCCGGACGCGGGCTCGCCCCGCGAACTGTGGGAGAACGTGCTGGCAGGACGCCGAGCCTTCCGGCGGCTGCCGGACGAGCGGATGAACCACGCGGACTACTACTCGCCGGACCCGGCGGCGCCGGACCGGTTCTATTCGGCGAAAGCCGCTGTGCTGCGCGACTTCGAGTTCGACCGGGCACGTTACAAGGTGTCCGGTGGAACCTACCGCGCGACGGATCTGACCCACTGGCTCGCACTCGACGTCGCCGCGCAGGCGCTGACCGACGCGGGTTACGCCGACGGTGAGGGGCTTCCGCGGCAGTCGACGGGCGTCGTTCTCGGCAACAGTCTCACCGGGGAGTTCTCCCGCGCCAACATCATGCGGCTCCGCTGGCCGTACGTCCGCCGGACGCTCGCGGCGGCACTGGCCGACAAGGGATGGACCCCGGAAGAGTCGGGCGAATTCCTCCGCGAGTTCGAAACCCGCTACAAGGAACCGTTCCCGCCGATCAACGAGGACTCGCTGGCCGGGGGACTGGCGAACACCATCGCCGGCCGGATCTGCAACCACTTCGACCTGCGCGGTGGCGGCTACACGGTCGACGGCGCGTGCTCCTCCTCGCTGCTGTCCGTCGCCACGGCGGCGAAGGCGCTGGAGGACGGTGACCTCGACGTCGTGCTGGCCGGTGGTGTCGACCTGTCCATCGATCCCTTCGAGGTGATCGGGTTCGCGAAGACCGGTGCGCTCGCCAAGAGCGAGATGAAGGTCTATTCCAAGGACTCCAACGGTTTCTGGCCGGGGGAGGGGTCGGGACAGCTGGTGCTGATGCGGGAGTCCGACGCGATCGAGCAAGGGAAGCGGATCTACGCCACGATCACCGGCTGGGGTGTCTCCTCCGACGGCAAGGGCGGGATCACCCGGCCCGAGGCGGACGGCCACCGGCTCGCGCTCTCGCGCGCCTACCGCCGGGCGGGCTACGGGCTGGAGTCGGTCTCCTACTTCGAGGGGCACGGCACCGGGACCGCTCTCGGCGACGCCACGGAAATCGACGCGCTGTCTTCGGCACGCCGGGACGCGAAGCCGTCGGCCCGTCCGGCCGCGCTCAGCACCGTGAAGGGCAACCTCGGGCACACCAAGGCCGCTGCCGGGGTCGCCGGCCTGATCAAGGCGTCTCTCGCGGTGTATCACCAGGTCATCCCGCCGGGCACCGGGTTCGGCGAACCGCATCCGAAGCTGCTCGACGACTCCGCCGCGCTGTACCTGCCGAACAGCCCTGAACTGTGGCCCACGAGCGAGCCTGTACGGGCCGGGGTCTCGGCGATGGGCTTCGGCGGGATCAACACCCACATCGCGGTCGAGGAGCCGCGTGGTGTCACGCGCCGCGCCGAGCTGGACGGCTGGACCGCGAACGCCGTGGCCGGACGCCAGGACGCCGAGGTCTGGCTGTTCGACGCGGCCGACACCGCGGAACTGCGGGAGCGGATCGCGAGGGCCGCCGCGGTCGCGGGCAAACTCGCGTTCGCCGAACTGGCCGACGTCGCGGCGGTTCTGGCCGGTGAACTCACCGGCGCCGCCGTCCGCGCCGCCGTGGTGGCGGCGAACCCCGAAGAAGCGGAGAAGCGCCTCGCCGGTCTGCTCGGCCGGATCGACGCGGGGGAGGCCACCGTCTTCGAACCGGGTGAAGGCATCTTCCTCGGCCGTCCGGCCCGCACACCGGCGATCGCTTTCCTCTTCCCGGGGCAGGGCTCGGGCAAGGGCACTGCCGGAGCTCTCCGGCGGCGGTTCGAAGAGGCCGACGAGCCTTTCGTGACGGTGGGGTTGTCCGGGAACGGCGACCAGGTCGCGACGCAGGTCGCCCAGCCGAGGATCGTGGCGGGAGCGGTGGGCGCGCTACAAGTGTTGCGGCGCCTCGGAATTGAAGGTGCTGTCGCGGCGGGGCACAGCCTCGGCGAACTGAGCGCGCTGCATTGGGGCGGTGCCCTGGACACCGCGCAGGTGCTGCGTCTGGCCGCGGTGCGCGGCGAAGTCATGGCCACGGCCAGCCGCGGTGGCGGCACGATGGCGGGTCTCGCGACCGGCCCCGACGACGCGGCACGGCTGGCCGAAGGCGAGGACGTCGTCATCGCCGGGTTCAACGGGCCCTCCCAGACCGTGCTGTCCGGTGCCGTCGCGGCGATCGAGCGGGTGTGCGCCCGAGCGGCCGCGGCCGGGGTCACCGCCACCCGGATCGCGGTCTCCCACGCGTTCCACTCAACGCTCGTCGCGCCCGCGGCCGAGGCGATGACCGAGCGTCTCGCCGAGTTCGACTTCGCGCCGTTGACCGGCCGGGTGATCTCCACCGTGACCGGCACGGCCCTCACCGCGGGGACCGACCTGCGGGCGTTGCTGCGCGAGCAGGTCCTGGCGCCGGTGCGGTTCCACCAGGCGGCCGCCGAGGCCGCGGGCCAGGCCGACCTGGTGCTCGAGCTGGGGCCCGGCCGGGTGCTCGGCGGCCTGCTGGCCGAGATCGCGCCGGGTAAACCGGTGCTGTCCCTCGACACCGACAACCCGTCACTCATCCCGCTGCTGCGGATCGTCGCGGCGGCGTTCACCGCGGGCGCGCCGGTGGACACCGAGGCGCTCTTCGAGGGCCGGGTCGTCCGGCCGTTCCCACTCGACGGCGGGTTCACCTTCCTGGCCAGTCCCTGCGAGGAGGCCCCGGAAAGCTCGATCGGGCAGACCATGCTGCCGGAGGAGGCGCCCGCCGAGACGGCGGTCCTCGCGTCCGATATCGGCCGGTCGACGCTCGACCTGCTGTGCAAACTGGTCGCCGACCGGCTGGAACTCCCGCCCGACGTCGTCGGCCCGGACACTCATCCACTCGACGACCTGCATCTGAGCTCGATCACTGTCGGCCAGCTGATCAACGACGTGACCAGGGAGCTTGGCCGTCCGGCGCTGGCCGCGACGACGAACTTCGCCACGGTGAGCATCGGTGAACTCGCGAAGATGATCGACGAGCTGGCCGCGACCGCGCAGGCGGACGAGTCGCCGGACAACACGGAGCCGCCCGGTGTCGCGACCTGGGTGCGGGCCTTCTCTGTCGGCGAAGTCGCCGAACCCGCCCCAGCGGCCGGCGACACGACGAGCGCCGGTCCCGGCTCCTGGACCGTTCACACGGTGGCGGGTCATCCCCTCGCCGGACCCGTGCGCAGGGCGCTCGAGGCCGCGGCCGTCGGCGGGGGTGTGCTGCTGTGCCTGCCGCCCGAGTGCGACGAGTCGCGTTCGGGACTGTTCCTCGAAGCGGCACGAGCGGCGCTGGCCGCGCCCGCGGGCAGCCGGTTCGCGGTGGTCCAGCACGGGCTGGGTGCGGACGGGCTGGCCAGGACGCTGTTCCTGGAGTCGGGCGCCACACCCACGACCGTGATCACCTTCGACGACTCGGCGATCGCGGCCGAGGCGGCGGCAGCGCTGGTGGCCACCGAGGTCGCCGCGACCACGGAATACACCGCGGTGCGCTACGCGGCGGACGGCACCCGGACGGTACCGGCGCTCACCGCGATGCTGCCGGACCGGGCCGGACCGTCCCCTTTGGACACCACCGACGTGGTGCTGGCGACCGGGGGCGGCAAGGGCATCACCGCCGAGTGCGCGCTGGCCATCGCCATGGACAGCGGTGCCAGGCTGGCCCTGTTCGGCAGGGCAGCGGTGCACGAGGACACCGAACTCGCCGCGAACCTGTCCAGAATGGACGCCGCGGGAGTCGAGTACCAGTACGAACAGGTCGATGTCACCTCGGCGGCGGAGGTCGCGGCCGGGGTGGCCCGGATCAAAGCCGGCCTGGGTGCCGTCACGGCCGTTCTCCACGGCGCCGGGCGCAACATGCCCGCCGCGATCGGCTCGCTGACCCCGGAGGAGTTCAGCGCGACCTTGGCGCCGAAGGTCTCGGGGCTGCGGAACGTGCTGGCCGCGGTCGACCAGGACCGGCTCAAGCTACTGCTGACCTTCGGCAGCGTCATCGGCCGTGCCGGTTTACGCGGGGAAGCGCATTACGCCACCGCCAACGACTGGATGTCCGAGCTGACCGTGCGGTTCCAGCGGGAGCACCCGCGGGCCAGGGCGCTCGCGCTCGAGTGGTCGGTGTGGTCCGGTGCGGGCATGGGGGAGCGGCTGGGCGTGGTGGAGGCGCTGATGCGCGACGGCATCACGCCGATCTCGACCGAAGAGGGAATCGCGGTGCTGCGCCAGGTGCTGGGCGATCCGTCGGCAGGACCGGTGCTGGTGGTTTCGGGCAGGCTCGGCGGGCAGCCGACGCTGAACCTGCCCCGCCCCGAACTGCCGCTGCGCCGGTTCACCGACCGGGTTCTCGTGCACTACCCGGATGTCGAACTCGTCACAGAAGCCGACTTGAGCGCGGGCAGCGACCCGTACCTCGCCGATCATCTTCTCGACGGCGACTACCTGTTCCCGGCGGTGCTGGGCATGGAGGCGATGGCGCAGGTCGGCGCCGCGGCCGTCGGGCACCGGAGCTCGCCGCTGCTCGAAAACGCCGAGTTCCTGCGCCCGATCGTCGTGCGCCCCGGTGGTGTCACGACCGTCCGGTTCGCGGCGCTCGTACGGGACGCCTCGACGGTGGAAGTGGTCATCCGCAGTGCCGAGACGGGCTTCAGCGCCGACCACTTCCGGGCCACCCTGCGGTATCCGCGTCCGCGGCTGATGGCGGCGGTCGACGGCGCCGAGCCCGGTTTGCCGCTGGTCCCGGTGGAACCGGTCAGCGACCTCTACGGCGGGGTGCTGTTCCAGGGAAAGCGGTTCCAACGACTACAGGCCTACCGGCGCGTCGGAGCGCGACGTGCCGTCGCCGAGGTCTCGACGAGCTCGACGTCGGCGTGGTTCGCGCCGTTCCTGCCGCAGGAACTGGTACTGGCCGACCCGGGCACCCGGGACACGATGATGCACGCTTTGCAGTGCTGCGTCCCCGACGCGACGTTGCTGCCCGAACGCGTCGACCGGCTCCATCTGTCCGAAGTGGAGGACCAGAACACGCCGTACGTCGTTCTCGACGCGCGTGAGCGGTCACAGGACGGGGACAGCTACATCTACGACATCGACGTCCGCGACCAGGTCGGGATCCTGGTCGAACGATGGGAAGGTCTCAAGCTCAGGGCGGTCCGCAAACGCGACGGCGCCGGCCCGTGGGTGCCGTCGCTGCTGGGGCCGTATCTCGAACGCTCCCTCGAAGACGTGCTCGGGGGTGGGCGCACGGTGGTGGTCGAACCCGACCCGGTCCGGACGGACGCGGGTCCGCCCGCGGAGCGGCGGGCGCAGACGAAGCTCGCCGTGAGCCGGGCGCTGGGCCGCCCCGTCCAGGTGCGGTACCGGCCTGACGGGCGCCCCGAGACCGACGGCGCGGTCATCTCGGCTTCCCACACCGCGGGGCTGACCATGGCGGTGGTGGGCGAGGGACGGCTGGGTTGCGACATCGAAACGGTTCTGTCACGCACCGAAGCCGACTGGGCGGGCCTCCTGGGGCCGGACGGCGTCGCGGTCCGCGACCTGTTGTGCTCCTTGTCTGCGGACGACGAGGCGGTGGCGGGCACTCGCGTCTGGAGCGCGCTCGAGTGTGTGCGCAAAGCGGGTTCGGCCGGTCAGGCGCTGACCGTGGACCGGGTGCTGCCCCACGGCTGGACGGTGCTTTCCGCCGGCGACACCCGCATCGCCACCTGGGTGACGACGATCTCCGGGGTGGCCGAGCCGGTGGTGTTCGCCGTGCTGGTGGGGAAGGAGTGGTGACATGTCCGGGTACTACGAGATCCGTCATATCGTCGGGTTCGAGGAGACGAACCTGGTCGGCAACGTCTACTACGTGAACTATCTGCGCTGGCAGGGACGGTGCCGTGAGATGTTCCTCAAAGACAGGGCACCGGCGGTGCTGGAGGAGGTGCGCGACGACCTCAAACTCTTCACGCTCAAGGTCGATTGCGAGTTCTTCGCGGAGATCACCGCCTTCGACGAACTGGCGGTGCGGATGCGGCTCGAGGAACTGACGCAGACGCAGATCCAGTTCACCTTCGACTACGTACTGCTGGAGCGGGACGGCGAAGAGACGCTGGTCGCCCGAGGCCGTCAACGCATCGCTTGCATGCGAGGCCCCAACACGGCGACAGTCCCGACAAGGGTTCCTGAAGCGCTCCGCGACGCGCTCGCGCCTTATGCGGTGTCGACGGCGGCGGTGAGCCCCTGATGGGCGGCGACGTCACACCGGGGCCGGGGCGCGGCTCCCCGGTACTCGCCAGGAACCCGGTACCCACCCGGTTCCGCGAGACGATGTCCCGGTTCGCCACCGGGGTCACGGTCCTCACCACGGGGGGCGAACGGGTGCACGGGATGACCGCCAACGCGTTCACCTCGGTGTCGCTCGAACCGCCGCTGGTGCTGTGCTGTGTGTCCCGGGCGGCGGTGATGCACGAGGCGATCACCGCCACCGGGTCGTTCGGCGTATCCGTGCTGGGTGCCCGGCAACAAGATCTGGCGAAGTACTTCGCCGGCCGGTCGCGGCCCTTGGGCGCCGCCCAGTTCGACCCTGTCGAGTGGGTACCGGGTCCGCGTACCGGCGCCCCTCTGCTGACCGGCGCGCTCGCCTGGCTCGAGTGCGAACTGGTCGACGGGCACCAGGGTGGGGACCACTCCATCTTCGTCGGGTCGGTCCTGGCGTCCACCGTGGGCGCCGGGCACGACGCGCTCGTCTTTTTCGGCGGAGCCTTCGGGCAGACGGACCAAGGGCAGGGCGTGCCCCGGCTCGACCGAGGAGGAGCCTGATGCGGGCCACCGGATCGCCGGGCACCGCCCGGGAAGGGACCAAAGTGGACAGAACGCCGTGGCCGGTGATCGCGTCTTGAGCACCTTCGAGCGAGAAGCCAGTCCGAGGATCCCGTTCGAAGAGCGTGTGGCCTCGTTCGTGTCGATGCGCGAGCTGCGCGAACGGCGGGACAGCCTGCACCGGAACACGCTCGCCGGCGGCCACGCGGCCGTGGAACGACAGCGCGCGAGCGGGAAGCGCACCGCACGGGAGCGACTGGACCTCCTGCTCGACGAAGGATCGTTCGTCGAGCTCGGCCTGCATCGCCGGCAGCTGCCGACAGGTCCGTTGAGCCCCCGTGAGCGGCCGCGGACCGACGGCGTGGTCGTGGGATCCGGGACGATCGAGGGCCGCCAGGTGTTCGTCTACGCCCAGGACTTCTCCATCTTCGGCGGCTCACTGGGCGAAGCGCACGCGGCGAAGATCCACAAGGTGATGGATCTGGCGCTGGAGACCGGTTCGCCGTTGATCGGGTTGAACGACAGCGGCGGTGCGCGGATCCAGGAAGGGGTGATGGCGTTGCACGGCTACGGCGGTATCTTCCGCCGCCAGGTCGCCGCCTCGGGCATCATCCCGCAGATCAGCGTGGTGCTCGGCCCCTGCGCGGGCGGCGCCACCTACTCGCCCGCGCTGGCCGACTTCACCTTCATGGTCCGCGACATCGCGAAGATGTACCTGACCGGCCCCGCGGTCGTGAAGGCCGTCACCGGCGAGCACGTCAGTCACGAGGAACTCGGCGGGGCCGGGGTGCACGGCGAGTCCTCGGGGGTGGCGACCTTCGTGTACGACGACGAACCGGGTTGCCTGGAAGACGTCCGTCACCTGGTCTCGCTGCTGCCGTCCAACAACATGGAGCTGCCACCCCGCTCCGCCGCGTCGGGCGCGGACACGGACGTGCGCCCCCGGCTGGCCGAGATCGTGCCCGCGGATCCGGCCAAGCCCTACGACGTCCGTGACGTGATCGCGGAGGTGACCGACGACGGCGCGTACTTCGAACTGCACGAGGGCTGGGCGGCCAACATCGTGTGCGCGTTCGCCCGCGTCGACGGTGAGGTGGTGGGGATCGTCGGCAACCAGCCGATCGTGCTCGCCGGAGTGCTGGACGCCGACGCGGCACAGAAGGCGGCACGGTTCGTGCGTTTCTGTGACGCCTTCGGTATTCCTCTCGTCACCCTGGTGGACGTACCGGGCTTCCTGCCCGGCAGCGAACAGGAACGCGGGGGCATCATCCGTCACGGAGCGAAGCTGCTCTACGCCTACTGCGAGGCGACCGTGCCACGCGTCCAGGTGATCCTGCGAAAGGCATACGGCGGCGCCTACATCGTCATGGATTCCCGCTCAGTGGGCAACGATCTGTCCCTGGCCTGGCCCACCAACGAGATCGCCGTGATGGGCGCGGAGGGGGCGGTGGACATCCTGTTCCGCCGCGAACTCGCCACCGTCGACGACCAGCGGGAGCTGCGTGCCGAGCTGCTGGCGCACTACAACGAACAGCTGATCCATCCGTACTACGCGGCCGAGCGGGGCCTGGTGGACGACGTGATCGACCCGGCGGAGACCCGGTCCCTGATCGCCAAGGGGCTGGCCATGTTGCGGGACAAGAGAAGGCAGCCTTTCCGGCGGAAACACGGAAACATGCCGCTGTAGGCCCGGCCCGCTCGCGGTGGGCACAATGCGCGGTATCGAAATACAAGAGGGCCCGGAGCGAATCCGGGCAATCCTTGTATTTCGTGCCGAAAGCCGCGAAAAAGTGAAGCCGGAAAGCTATCCGGCTTCGGTGAGTATCGACGACCTGATTTCCAGCAGGGCGAGTACCACCGGGGGGTCGATCATTCGCTTGGGTGTGAGGGTCAGATTCACCGGCCCGCAGGAGACGCCGGCGCCTACCGTTATGGGGCCATATGCGCCAACCGACAACCCGAGGTCGTCATCGACCGGGACACGTAAAACCTCATTGCGGTCCTTGGACAACGAGTGCGACAGCACGTACCATTCCCCGTTCGGAACGTCGTCGATGCGAAAGTGGCCAGGCCTGTCGAGCACGGTGCACTTGATCGGGCGTCCTTGGGGGATGCGGCCCGGGAACACGCCCACGAACACCACGCCGAGTTCGTCCGGGTGCTCCGCGGTGACCTTCCCGTGCACCACGCCCGGGTTGTGGCTGTTCCTGCTGGTCCTGCTCTGGCAGCGCAACTGGGCGACCCCGCCGCCGCTCCGGTACTCGGTCGGTGAGACCCCGACGGCCTTGCTGAACGTCGTGCTGAAGGTGCCGACGCTGGAGTAGCCGACCAAATGGCTCACTTCGATCACGTTGATGGAGGTCGTCAGCAGCAGCCGTTTGGCCTCTTGCAGCCTGATGGCGGTGAGGAAACGCCCTGGGGAAATTCCGGTCACTCGCTGAAACATTCTTGTGAAATAAAACTTGCTGAACATGGCGACTCGGGCCAGATCTTCGACTGTCACCTTTTCATTGAAATTCTCGAACATGTATCCGACTGCACGATCAACTGCACGCTCGGAAGAAGTCATACTTTCCCCAGTCCCCTTGTGACAACCGAACTCGTAATCCCTTCAATGTCACTTTAAAACAGTACCAAGCGATTCAGGGGTCGTCAAAGGAAGAGATCTTCTTATCATGGCGACCGAACCTCGCACTAGTGATCGCGGACTTGTTCACCACAACGGCCCATGGTGCAATTCGCAGAGTGAGCCCTTTAGCGTCAAGGGTCTTACGTGGCCAAAATAAGGGAGGTCTTGAGGAGGTGCGGGACCAGGGGGGATGTGACCCAAAGTGACTTCGATCGGGTGATACTCCCAGCACCGAGGCCGATAAGGGCACGTGGGAAGACGTGGCGCGCACGAGTGCCTGATGCGTTCGCGCCCCCGCCGGGCGCGACGGGATTCGATCCCCATCGCACCCGGGTGGCCCGCGGCGTCATTTCCGGGCGGTGTCCTGCAAAAGCCAGTCGAGCGCCTCGACCGCGGAGCCGAGGACCGAAATGTGCCCTTCGTCCGGCCGCAGCCACAGCTTCGCCGAATCGCACCGGTTCGCCAGCCATTCGGCGTGCGCACTGGGTGCGATCCGGTCTTGGCCGCCGTGGATCAGCAGTACCGGCGGACGCACCTGACCGAGGTCGCAACCCCACTCCGCGACATAGGCCAGCTCGTCGTCCATCATGCCGCCAGGGTCACCCTGGATGGCCTTCTCCGCGACTTCACCCAGCCAAGACCATTCGCCCGAAAGCAGGTCGTGGTCAGCGGGCGTGAAGTCGTCCGGGTCGAACTCACTGTCGGAGAGGAAGTTTTCCAGCTGCGCCCTCCCCGCCGAAGCGGCGCGAAGCCTTCTCTCGCCGGAGGCGCTCATTCCCGCGAACCAGTCGAGTCCCTCGACTCCCGCCGGGGCCAGCCCGGAAACGCAGACCGCGCCCAGTACGCGCTCGGGCAGCAGCGCGGCGCACGCCAGCGCGTGCGAGCCGCCGCCGGAGTGCCCCATCACCGCGAACTTCTCGACGCCCAGCGCGTCGGCGATCGCGGCCACGTCGGCTGCCACCGACGAGATGGCCCGGCCGGGGTGGGGCGTCGATCCGCCGTAGCCGGGACGATCGTGCGAAACCCACCGCACGCCTCGTTCGGCCGCGGCGGCGAGCAGCGGCTCGGGTGGCGCGCCGACGTTCGGGGTGCCGTGGTGCCAGAACACGAGAAGTCGCGTTTCGGTGTCGCCTGGGCCGGTGTCGTAGACGTGCAACGTGCGGCCGTCATTCAGTGCCAGGTCTTTTTCCGTCACCATGCGCAGAGCCTAGCCCAGGCAACCACCCCGAATTCGACGGCCGAGCCCACGACGGAATGGCGGAGTTCGTCGTTGTCCGAACCCGCCCGGAAACAGTCGGCGAATGTAGCGGTGGATCGCTTCTGCCGCGGCATCGGGAATCGTCGCGCATTCTCCGGAATCGGCTCCCGTGAGCAGGGCCCGCTCAGTCGCGCCAGCGTGCTGTCGGCAGCGCGGGGACCCGGTGACCTCGGTGGCCGGTCATCTCCTCGTTCGCGACGAGCGCGTTGAGCACGGCTTCTTCGGTCGCCTGCACCACGGCTTCGAAGAACGGGTCGAGCCTGCCCCACGGAATGAACCGGAGGTTCTCGTACTCGGCTTCCTCGGTCCGGGGGAAGCGGCTGGTGAGCGAGCCAGGGTTCGCCGTGCTGAACGCGAGAAAGAGGTCGCCGGAGAAGTGCGAGCCCGCGGTGCCGGTGCGGGCGAGGCCGAGCGGAACCCGGCGCGCGAGCGAGGTGCATTGGCCCGGCAACAGGGGAGCGTCGGTGCCCACGATCACGATCACCGACCCCGCGCCCGACGGCGCCGCCCACTGCTCTTCCATCGGGTTGTCCGCGCTCAGCTCGATTCCGACCGGTTCACCGGCGACGGTGAGTTCGCGGCGTGAGCCGAAGTTGGCCTGTACCAAAACGCCCACGGTGTACTCGTCGTCCCCGTAGGGCACCAGTCGGGAGGCCGTGCCGGTGCCGCCCTTGAAGCCGTAACAGGTCATCCCGGTACCGCCGCCGACGGAGCCCTCGCCGACCGGGCCGGTCCGCGCGGCGTCGATCGCGTCGATGGCGTGTCCAGTGTGGATGGTCGGCGCGGTGCTGTCGTTCAGGTAGCCGTCCCAGGTTTCGGCGACCACCGGCAGCAGCCATTCGGCCGCCACGTCGGGCCGTTCGCGCACCACCCAGTCGATCACGCCTCGGTGACAGGCGCCGACAGCGTGGGTGGAGGTGATCAGCACCGGCAGCGTCAGTGAACCCGTCTCGGCCAGCCAAGCGGTGCCGGTCATCTCGCCGTTGCCGTTGAGCGCGTAGGTCCCGGCCGCGCAAGGCACGGCGAAATCCTCCCGTCCGCGCGGCAGCACGGCGGTGACGCCGGTGCGCACGGACTGGCCTTCGACGAGTGTCGTGAAGCCGATCTCCACACCGGGGACGTCGGTGAGCGCGTTGTGCTCGCCGGTCCGGCCGGGCAGGGGGACACCCAGATCGCGGGCGCGGGTCATGAACGTTCCTCCAGGGGATTCGTGGTGGCGGTGCGGGCGTAGGACAGCAACATCGCTTCGGCGGTCGCGGTCTCCAGCGTCGGCACGGCTTGGGTGAGGTGCAGGCCGTAGCCGTCTTCCAGCGCGACGAGGTTCCGCGCGATCGACACCGCGTCCGTGGTCAGCACGAACTCGCCGGTGGCGGCGCCGGCTTCGAGAATGCCGGTGTAGATCCGCACCTGCTGTTCGTAGAGCGTGATGTGCCGGGCGGCGTACACGGGATCGCGGCGGGCGATCGTGCCGAGTTCGTAGAGCAGCACGCAGAGTTCGTCGCCGGGGCCGGTGGGCAGGCCGCTGCGGATCATCGAGAGCAACCGTTCGCCAGGGGCGGTCTTCGCGTTCGCGGCCCGTTCCCTCGCCGAACAGAAGCGCGCCACCGCCTCGCGCTGCACCTCCTGGAGCAGGTCGGCGAGGGTGGGGAAGTAGTACAGGACCGAACCCGACGACAACCCCGCGCCCTCGGCGATGTCCCGCAGCCGCAGGTTCAGCACGCCGCGTTCGAGGACGGCGCGTCCGGCCACCTCGATCAGTTCGGCCCGTCGCTCCGGTGCCTTGCTCGGTCTCGCCATCCGCCCATTCTTCGAACCTTCTTCAAAAAACGCAAGACCGGATCCGGATCAGGTCTTGACGTCACACGGTGAAGAGCCTTTGATGCGTGCTCAACAGTTTTTCGAAGGAGACTCAAAGAACCCACCTTCCAGGAGGTCGGCCGTGTCCACTCCCGCCTTACGCCGCGGTCTGCGCACCCTCGGCACGCTGCTCATCACGCTTTCCGCGATCAGTCCCGCCTCGTCGGTCTTCATCATCGCGCCGGGAGTGATCTCCGGCGCCGGGACGGGCGCCTTCTACAGCTTCGTGGCCGCCGCGGTCGTGGGCGTGTTCATGGCCTTCGTCTACGCCGAACTCGCGTCGGCCTTCCCGCTGGCAGGCGGGGAATACGCGATCGTCACCCGCACGCTCGGGAGGTTGCCGGGGTTCGCCGTACTGGGTCTGATGATCATCACGCAGGTGCTCATCGTGGCGGTGATCGCGCTCGGCGTCGGCACCTATCTCGGTGTGCTCATGCCCGGCGTGCCCGGCCCGGTGATCGCCGCCGTGACCTGCGTGGTCGCGGCCGTGGTGGGGGTGTTCGACATCAAGCTCAACGCCTGGGTGACCGGGATCTTCCTCGCCATCGAGATCCTCGCGCTGATCGTGGTCAGCGCACTGGGGCTGTTCAACCCGGCGCGGTCGTTCAGCGAACTGCTCGCGCATCCGGTCGCCTCCGACGGGAGCCCGGCGACGGTCGGCGCCATCGCGATCGCCACCTCGGTCGCGATCTTCGCTTACAACGGCTACGGCTCGGCGGTGTACTTCGGCGAGGAGACGCAGGACGCCTCCCGCGGGATCGCCCGCGCGATCCTGTTCGCGCTCGGCATCACGGTGCTCGCCGAACTGATCCCGGTGACCGCGGTCCTGCTCGGCGCGCCCGATCTGAACGCGTTGTTCGCCTCGGAGAACATGTTGTCCTATTTCATCGACTCGCGTGGCGGCGGAACGCTCGACACCGTGCTCGGCCTGGCGGTCGCGCTCGCGATCGTCAACGCGGTACTGGCGATCGTGCTGATCAGCTCGCGGATGCTGTTCAGCAGCGGCCGCGACCGGGCGTGGCCGTCGCCGGTCAACCGGGCGCTGTCCGCGGTGCACCCGAAGTTCGGGACGCCGTGGGTGGCCACCGTCGGCACCGGCCTGGTGGCCGCGCTGCTTTGCTTCGTCGACCCGAAACTGCTGTTGGTGGTCACGAGCACGTCGATCGTGGCGGTCTACGCGGCATTGTGTCTCGGAGCGATCGTCGGCCGCCGCACCGGCGCCACCGCGCACGCCGAGTACCGGATGCCCTGGTTCCCGGTCGCGCCGGTGCTGGCGCTCGCCGTGCTGGTGTTCGTCGTCTACCAGAACCTGCTCGATCCGGCGGTGGGACGGCCGAGCCTGATCGTCACGGCCTGCGTCGCCCTGCTGTCGATCGCGTACTACGTCCTGGTGCTGCGGCGAAAGGGTGGCTGGAAGCTCGCCGACGTCACCGAGGAGAAGGTCACCGACGAGAAGGCCGAGGAGCGCGCCTGATCAGGTGTATTCCGCGATCTCCACGCCGTACGTGCCCGGTTCCAGTGCCTCGAAGATGTGCGGGATGTCGCCGGGGTAGCAGATGTAGTCGCCGGGCAGCAGTTCGACCGGGTCGTCCTGCGGCCCGACCCTGGCCCGCCCGGCGCTGAGGACCATGTGCTCGACGATGCCGCTCATATGCGGATCCGAGAGCCGGGGCTTGCCGGGCTCGGCGCGAATCAGGTACACGTCGCGCCGGGCGCCGGGCGGGCAGGAACTGAGCAGCGTGCACGCGTAGTCGGCGTGTTCGGCGAACACCGTCGGCCCGCTGCCCGAGCGGATGACCTGCACGCGGGGGCGTTCGGGCTCGACCACCCGGGAGAACGGGACGTCGAGCGCGACACACAGCGCCCAGATCGTCTCGACGCTCGGGTTCCCGGCCCCGGACTCCAGCTGGGAGAGCGTGGATTTCGCGATGCCGGCGCGTTTGGCGACCTCGGTGAGGGACAGCCCGGTGCGGGCGCGCTCCCGGCGCAGGGACGTGGCGATGACGTCCAGTGGGGCGCCGTCGGACGCGGTCGGAGACATGCGTTCGCTCCATCGGTCGTTGCGTTCGCCTTGACGAACACGGGGCGT
Organism: Amycolatopsis coloradensis; assembly: GCF_001953865.1. Taxonomy (GTDB): domain Bacteria; phylum Actinomycetota; class Actinomycetes; order Mycobacteriales; family Pseudonocardiaceae; genus Amycolatopsis; species Amycolatopsis coloradensis. Next base: position 149,329 of record NZ_MQUQ01000008.1, on the reverse strand, counting down.
TCGTTCATTGTATGACGCTATGCGTTCGATATGGCGAACAACCACCCGTGTCCTGGGGCGCGATCTTCTCCGTGACATCGGACTGGTCTGCCTCGCCGACACCATTGTCGGCATCTCCTACGGCGCGATCGCCGTGGGCTCCGGCTTCCCGATCTGGGCGCCGATGCTGCTCTCCGTACTGGTCTTCGCCGGTGCCTCGCAGTTCATGTTCGTCGGCATCATCGCCGCCGGCGGCAGCCCGGTCGCGGCCGTCGCGGCCGGTCTGCTGGCCAACGCGCGGCATCTGCCGTTCGGCTTCGCGATCGGCGACGTCCTGGGGAAGCGCTGGTCGTCGCGAGTGGTCGGCAGTCACCTCATGATCGACGAATCGGTCGCGTTCGCGCTGGCCCAGCGCGACGAGGCCCGCCGTCGCGCGGCCTACTGGGTGTGCGGGATCGGGCTGTTCGTGTGCTGGAACGTCGGCGTCCTCGCCGGGGCGTTCGCAGGGACGGCGATCAGCGACACGGACGCCTTCGGGCTCGACGCGGCCTTCCCCGCGGTCCTGCTCGCGCTGGTCCTGCCGTCGCTGCGCGACCGCGCCACCCGGCTGCCGGTGTTCGTCGGGGTGGCCGTCGCACTGGCCACGACACCGTTCCTGCCCGCCGGGCTGCCGGTGCTGCTCGCGCTGGTCGGCGTGCTGGCCGGAGTGGCCGCGAAGGAACCCGCCGAACGCGAACCCGAGGGAGTGCACTGATGGATCCGCTCGAACTGATCATCGCGGGCGGTGTGCTCGCCGCCGGAACCTTCGCCTTCCGCTTCGCCGGACCGGTGCTGAAGGCGCGGTTCACCGTTTCTCCCAAGGCGGAGAAACTGATGGCACGCTCGGCCGTCGTCCTGCTGGCCGCGCTGGTCGCCGTCGCCGCGCTCACCGAGGGGCACGAGTTCGCCGGTTACGCCCGGCCCGCCGGTGTCCTGGTCGGTGGCGTGCTCGCCTGGCGCAAGGCGCCGTTCGCGCTGGTCGTCGTGGCGGCCGCCGCGACCGCCGCCCTGCTGCGGCTCGCCGGGGTCCCCTGACCTGGCCGTTCCCCTGGCCGCCTAAGCTAAGGGGAACGTCTTTCGGGAGGTCGGGTGGCGATCGCGACGGGGGCACGGCCGGTGGTCGGCGTGCTCGCACTGCAGGGTGACGTGCGGGAGCACGCCGAGATGGTGGAGCGCGCCGGTGCGCGCGCCGTGGCGGTCCGCCGCGCGAGTGAACTGTCCGAAGTGGACGGTCTGGTGCTGCCGGGTGGCGAGTCGACCACGATGTCGAGGCTGCTCGAGACCTTCGAACTGCTCGAACCCCTGCGCGAGCGCATCGCGGACGGACTGCCCGCGTTCGGCTCCTGCGCCGGGATGATCCTGCTCGCCCGCCAGGCCCTCGACGGACGCCCTGACCAGCGGCAACTCGGCGGGCTCGACGTCGTCGTCCGGCGGAACGCGTTTGGACGGCAGGTCGATTCGTTCGAGGCCGACCTCGACTTCACGGGCATCGAAGGCGGCGCGGTGCACGCTGTGTTCATCCGCGCGCCGTGGGTCGAAAAAGCGGGCGACGGGGTGGAGGTACTCGCCAGTGTCCCCGAAATGCCGGGCTCGGACGGCACGGCCGCTAGGATCGTCGCGGTCCGGCAGGGGGCGGTACTCGCCACGTCGTTCCACCCCGAACTCACCGGGGACGAGCGCGTGCACAGGCTGTTCGTCGACCTCGTGCGGCAGGCTTAGGCAAAACCGACACTGTGCTCAGCGGCGGGCACAGGAGTAGATGGAGGAGAGATGAGCGGCCACTCCAAGTGGGCCACCACGAAGCACAAGAAGGCCAACCTGGACGCGAAGCGCGGCAAGCTCTTCGCCCGGTTGATCAAGAACATCGAGGTGGCTGGACGGACCGGCGGTGGCGACCCGGATGGCAACCCGACGCTCTACGACGCCATCCAGAAGGCCAAGAAGAACTCGGTCCCGCAGGACAACATCGAGCGCGCGCGCAAGCGTGGTGCCGGTGAAGAGGCGGGCGGCGCCGACTGGCAGACCATCACCTACGAAGGCTACGGCCCGAACGGTGTGGCCGTGCTGATCGAATGCCTCACCGACAACAAGAACCGCGCCGCCATGGAGGTCCGGACCGCGCTCACCCGGAACAACGGCTCGCTCGCCGACCCGGGTTCGGTCTCCTACATGTTCAACCGCAAGGGCGTCGTGATCATGCCCAAGGGTGAGGCCGCCGAGGACGACGTCCTCATGGCCGTGCTCGACGCGGGCGCCGAAGAGGTCAACGACCTCGATGAGAACTTCGAGATCGTCTCCGAGGCCACGGACCTCGTCCCGGTCCGGAAAGCCTTGCAGGAGGCCGGTTTCGAGTACGAGTCCGCGGATCTCACGTTCCTGCCGTCGGTCAGCGTCCCGCTGGACGTCGAAGGCGCGAAGAAGGTCTTCAAGCTCATCGACGCCCTCGAAGATTGCGACGACGTGCAGAACGTTTACGCGAACTTCGATGTGTCCGACGAGGTCATGGCCGAGGTTGGTTGAGGGTTGGTCGTGACGAGGTGCGGAACGTTTACGCACTGCGCCGGATTCCGCGTCTCCGACGAGGTCATGGCCGAGGTCGGCTGATCGTTTTTCCCGCCATGCCGCGGAAAATCCGTCCCGGGACTAGGTGCGGACGAGGACGTGGGGCAGAATGTCGCGCGTGACGACCTCCGAAGCCGATGCCCTCACCGCCGAAGAAACCGAACTCATCCAGTGGATCGAGTCTCAGGCGCAGGCGAGAGGGAACGCGGTCATCGCGGTCGAGGGTGACGGGGAGGAAGCGGCTTTCTGCTTCACCGCGTGCGCCTGGGCGCTGCACGGTGTCGCGGAAGCGGTCGTGATCGGCCTGCCCGGGCACATGGGGCCGGTCCTGCTCGACGCCTACGTCGACCGCGCGGCCGCCGGCGAGATTTTCGAGGTCGGCAGGCGCTATGACGATTTCTTCGAGGGCGCGCCGGTGATCTTCGAACGGGTCGCGAAGGGGCACTATCCCGAGTACTTCGGGAGCGCGTTCCTGATCTACCCGGACGGGGACTTCCCGGCGTTGCAGTTGATCGTCGCGACGCCGGACGGGCACTTCCCGTGGCACCCGGACGCTCCGGAGGGCTTCGCGCGGTACCAGCCGGTGCTGACCGAATCCGGTGACCCGGAGAGCTGGACGCCGGGCGTCGACGGCCCCTGACGCTCGCACGGCCCCCCGGGTCCACGCGGTACCCGGCGCCCTGCTCGCTTGAAGTACATGAAGGACCCCTTCCTTGCGCCTAGGTACAGGAAGGGGTCCTTCATGTACTTGGGGGACGCGTGAAGGGGCCTTCCCGCGACTCGGTCGGGTGAGGGGGTGGTCCCGGTACCGCGCCCGAAATACGACACCTATGCCATACCCGAAGCGTCCTTCACGGACCTGAGGCGAGGGCGCAACGGCCGCAACCAGAGGACTGATCGCGGGCTCAAGCGAGCCAGGGAGTCAGGTCCTCGGCGGCCCCCGGCCACTCCGCGGCCAAAGTGGCGGCGGGCCGGAACTCCACACAGTCGTCCGTATAAGGCGGCACCACGACCGTCCCGAGCAGGCTCCACTCACCGGTGCTCACGGACGCCTGCCACACCCCGGCGGGCACCACCACCTGCGGACGCTGACCGGCCGCGACGTCCGGTCCCAGCACCGGACGGGAGATCCGCCCGTCCGGGAACAGCAACAGCATCCGCACCGGGGCACCGGCGTGATGGGCGTAGATCTCCAGCCGGTCCAACCGGTGCGGAGCAGAGGTCTCCGGCGAAACGAGCAGGTAGTAGATCGCGGAAGCGGTCTCGTCGCGCCAGCTCTGCGCCCAGCGGCCGCCTTCCACGGGAAGCGGCTGAAGGCCCAGATGGGCGGCGAAGTCGTCGAAGCTGCTCGGCATGTCTCCATCCTGCCGTGGGGCGCTCCGGGTAGCCTCAGGGCTCGAACTGATGTTCGTCAAGGTGGAGGGGAAAAGCGTGCGGGTACTCGGGGTCGACCCCGGTCTGACCAGGTGCGGTCTCGGCGTGGTCGACGGCGGCACGGGCCGCACCGTCCGCGCCGTGGCCGTCGAAGTCGTGCGGACGCCGCCCGACGCCGACCTTTCCGTACGCCTGCTGGGGATCTCCGACGCCGCCGAGCGGTGGATGGATCGCTACAAACCCGAGGCCGTCGCGGTGGAACGTGTCTTCGCGCAGCACAACGTGCGCACCGCGATGGGTACCGCGCAGGCGGGCGGCGTCGTCGCCCTCGCCGCGGCCAAACGCGGGCTGCCGGTCGTGTTCCACACGCCGAGTGAGGTCAAAGCGGCCGTCACGGGCTCCGGCCGCGCGGACAAGGCGCAGGTCACCAGTATGGTCATGCGGCTGCTCGGCCTCGAGGTCAAACCGCATCCGGCTGACGCCGCGGACGCGCTCGCGCTCGCCATCTGCCATCTGTGGCGGGAGCCGATGAGGGTCCGGCTCGCCGAAGCCGAGGCCAGGGCGGCCGAGATCGCCAAGAACCACAAGGCCAGGCTCGCCGCCGCAAGCAAACAAGCCAAAACTCAGGGAGCGGCACGATGATCTCCTCGGTACGCGGAGAAGTCCTCTCCATCGGCCTCGACCACGTCGTGATCGAGGTCGGGGGAGTCGGCTTCGCCGTCCAGGCCACGCCCGCCTCTCTCGCGACGCTTCGCCGCGGCGAGGAGGCGATGCTGCACACCGCGCTCGTGGTCCGCGAGGATTCCTTGACGCTGTTCGGTTTCGCCGACGCCGACGCCCGCGAACTGTTCGGGCTGTTGCAGACGGTCTCCGGGATCGGCCCGCGGCTCGCGCTGGCGACGCTGGCCGTCCTCGATCCCGACAAGCTGCGCTCCGCCCTGGTCGAAGGCAACATCACCGTGCTCACCCAGGTACCCGGCATCGGCCGCAAGGGAGCGGAGCGGCTCACGCTCGAACTGCGCGACAAGGTCACCGCGCTCGCCGGCCCGACCGACGGCTCCCCGGCGGTGGTCGCGCCCGGCGCGCTGCGCGGTGAGGTCGTCGAGGCGCTCGCGGGCCTCGGCTTCCCGGCCAAGCAGGCCGAACAGGCCGTCGACAAGGCGCTCGGCGAGGGCGACGGCCACACGACGTCCTCCGTGCTGCGCGCCGCGTTGGCCACCCTCGGGCGTAAGCGGTAGCTCGCCACATGGACTATGAGGCCGTGACGGATTTCGAGGCCGACGACGAGACGCTTTCGGCGCTGCCACAGATCGGCGAAGGCGAGGTCGAGACCACACTTCGCCCGCGTAAGCTCGACGAGTTCATCGGCCAGCCACGAGTCCGTGAGCAGCTCGAACTCGTCCTGGAGAGTGCACGCCGCCGAGGTGTCCCGCCGGACCATGTCCTGTTCTCCGGCCCACCCGGACTGGGCAAGACGAGTATGGCGATGATCGTCGCCGCCGAACTGAACGCCGCCATCCGGATCACGTCGGGGCCCGCGCTGGAACGCGCGGGGGACCTCGCCGCGATGCTGTCCAACCTGGCGCCCGGCGACGTCCTGTTCATCGACGAGATCCACCGGATCGCCCGGCCCGCCGAGGAAATGCTGTACCTCGCGATGGAGGACTTCCGCGTCGACGTCGTCGTCGGCAAGGGGCCCGGCGCGACCAGTATTCCGCTGGAGATCGCGCCGTTCACGCTGGTCGGAGCCACGACGCGGTCCGGTTCGCTGACCGGTCCGCTGCGCGACCGGTTCGGTTTCACCGGCCAGATGGAGTTCTACACCGACAGCGAACTCGACCTCGTCGTGCGCAGGGCCGCCACGATCCTGGAGATCGAGATCGATCGCGACGGTTCCGCGGAGATCGCCCGCCGGTCCCGCGGCACACCCCGGATCGCGAACCGGCTGCTACGCCGGGTACGCGACTACGCCGAGGTTCGCGCCGACGGGCATGCCACCCGCAAGGTCGTGCGCGCCGCGTTGGAGGTCTACGACGTCGACGAACTCGGCCTCGACAGGCTCGACCGCGCGGTGCTGACGGCGCTCGTCCGGTCCTTCGGCGGCGGCCCGGTCGGCGTGTCCACGCTGGCCGTCGCGGTGGGGGAAGAGCCGACCACCGTCGAAGAGGTGTGTGAGCCTTACCTGGTCCGCGCCGGTATGCTCGCCCGCACTCCTCGCGGCCGCGTCGCCACAGCGGCCGCGTGGGAACACCTCGGCCTGCCGGCTCCGGCCGGTGTCACACGTGGCGAGCAGGGTGGCCCGAACCTGTTCGACCAGGAATGACCGGACCGCTCACGCGGTCCGGGGCCCGTGGTGACGACGGGTGGTGGTGGAGTTTCCGCTGGCACCTGGCACACTCGGGGAGAGCACACCCCGCCAAATCGGACAAAACAGCGCACCGCGCGGCGTCCGCTCGAAATGGAGAGTCATGAACCAGTTATTGCTGCCGCTGCTCCTGATGCTCGTTGTGGCGATCCCGCTCGTCATGGGCACCCGTAAGCAGAAGAAGGCGGCGGCAAAGCAGCAGGAGCTGCTCTCGAGCCTCGCTCCCGGTGACCGGGTGATGACCACCTCCGGTCTCTACGCGTCTGTCGCCGACGCCTCCGCCGACACCACGATCGACCTCGAGATCGCCCCTGGTGTCGTGACCACCTGGCTCCGCCAGGCCGTTCGCGAGAAGGTCGAGCCGGTCGTCGAGACCGACGAGGACAGCCTCGGCACCGATGAGGTCGTCGAAGAGCCGGTCATCGAGTCGAAGGACGAAGAGCGCGTCGAGGAGAAGTCCGGCGCGCAGATCGCTCCTCCGCTGGAGCACGGCAAGAAGTAGCACCTGTAAGGCCATCCCCGACACCAGACTTTCGTAGGTGCGGGGGCAACGCCGGGCTCACGCAGCACCGAGTACTGTCTCGGTGCTGCGTGCGTGTCCGTCGTCATAGTCGTGCCCGTTCACCGGGCATCGTCATCGGGGCAGGTTCGCGGTACCGCCGGGCTCCCGTCCGGCGAGTGAACAGCCAAGTCCATTGGGGAACACCCAGTCCGTCCGAGGAGACCGAAGCACAGTGGCCGCACCGGCCGGGCATCTCCGCCCGGGACGCTATCTCGCCTTCTTCGCCCTGATCGTGGTGGCGCTGTACGCCCTGGTGTTCTTCACCGGAAGCGGCAAGCCGACGCCGAAGCTCGGCATCGATCTGCAAGGCGGCACGAGGGTTACGCTGACCGCCCGCAATCCCGACGGCGGCGACCCTCCGCGAGATTCCCTCGAACAGGCCCGCTCGATCATCGAGCGCCGGGTCAACGGTATCGGCGTGAGCGGCACCGAGGTCGTCCTCGACGGCAGCAACGTCGTGATCACCGTCCCCGGCGAGCAGGGCGACCAGGCCAAGGCCCTGGGCAAGACCGCGAAACTGGGCTTCCGGAAGGTCGTGACTTCGCAGCCGGTTACCCCGGCTCCGCAGCCGTCGACCCCGCCCACGTCCGGAGCGCCTTCGTCGGCTCCGCCCGCGTCGTCGGGTGCCCCCGGCGTGAGCGCTCCGCCGAGCAGTCCGGCCAACGGCGGCGGTGGCGCCGCCGGCGCGCCGCAGCAGCAGCCGGACGAGAATGCCGACGAGCAGACCAAGAGGGAGATCGAGGAAGCCCGGAACGTCCGGCAGAGCCCCGATCTGCTGTCGACGGACCAGGCGAAGCAGGCCGCGGCCGCCGAGAAGGCCTTCGCGTCGCTCAACTGCGCGCCCAACGTGTCGGACCCGCTGGTCGGCAACGACCTCACCGACAAGCCGCTGGTCGCCTGCGGTGACAAGAACACGATGAAGTACCTGCTGGAGCCGGAGTTCCTCCCCGGAACGGAGATCTCCGACGCCTCTTCGGCCTACGACACCCAGAACTCCCAGTGGGTCGTCAACCTGAACTTCAAGGGTGACGGTTCCCGGATCTGGGGCGACTTCACCTCGAAGAACGTCCAGAAGCAGGCCGCGTTCGTCCTCGACACGCAGGTCGTCTCCGCGCCGACCATCCAGTCCGCGATCCTCGGCGGTCAGACGCAGATCACCGGCCGGTTCAGCCAGACCGAGGCGAAGGATCTGGCCGATGTGCTGAAGTACGGTTCGCTGCCGCTGTCGTTCGAGTCCTCGGACGCGACCACGGTGTCCGCGACGCTGGGTCTCGCGTCTCTGCAGGCGGGCCTCATCGCCGGCGGTATCGGTCTACTGGCCGTGTTCATCTACTGCATGTTCTATTACCGGCTGCTCGGCCTGCTGACGATCCTGTCGCTCGGGTTGTCGTTCGCGATCGTTTACGGGGTCCTGGTGCTGCTGGGGCGGTGGATCGGGTACACCCTCGACCTCGCGGGCGTGGCAGGCCTGATCATCGCCATCGGTATCACCGCGGACTCGTTCGTCATCTACTTCGAACGATTGAAGGACGAAATCCGCGAAGGCAGAACCTTCCGATCAGCGGTCCCGCGCGGCTGGTCTCGAGCCCAGCGCACGATTCTCGCGGCGGACGCGGTCAGCTTCCTCGCCGCGGCGGTCCTCTACCTGCTGGCCGTCGGTGACGTGAAGGGCTTCGCGTTCACTCTCGGCATGTCGACGGTCCTCGACCTCGTGGTCGTCTACCTCGTCACGCATCCGCTGGTCGCGATGGTGTCGCGGTCCAAGTCGAAGTTCCTGTCCAACCCCAAGAACCTCGGCCTCGGCGCCGTGCAGCAGCTGGGTTCGGACCGCAAGGCCGCTCGCACCGTCTCCGGCCGTCCGAACGTGAAGGAGGCGTGACCGTGGTCGACGAGAAGAACACCACCGAGAACAAGCGCGAGAGCGTCTTCCACCGGATGTATGTGGGCAGCGGCGTGTTCAACGTCGTCGGCGTCCGCAAGCGTTGGTACCTCTTCTTCGGCGCGCTGGTGCTGGTGTGCATCGCGTCGATGGGGGTCAAGGGCTTCAACTTCGGCATCGACTTCGAAGGCGGCACCCAGATCCAGCTGCCCGCCAACGGCAAGAGCGGGCAGATCACCGAAGAGCGGGCCAAGGAGGTCTTCGCCTCCTCGCTGGGCAAGCCCGCCGACGAGGCGCAGAAGGTCGGCAGCGGCGTCTCGTCGACCATTCAGCTCCGTTCGGACACCTTGGACGCGGCCGAGGTCGCCAAGGTGAAGCAGGCCCTGTTCCAGGAACTGGGGCCGATCGGTTCCTCCGGCCAGCCCAGTGTCCAGGCGATCAGTGACAGCGCGGTGAGCGCGTCCTGGGGCGGGGAGATCTCCCGGCAGGCGCTGATCGCGCTCGGGGTCTTCCTGCTGGCGGTCACGTTGTTCCTGGCGTTGTACTTCGACCCTCGGATGGCCGCCGCGGCACTGGTCACCCTGCTGAACGACATCGTGGTGACGGCGGGTGTGTACTCGCTGATCGGTTTCGAGGTCACGCCGGCGACGGTGATCGGTCTGCTGACGATCCTCGGGTTCTCGCTGTACGACACGGTGGTGGTGTTCGACAAGGTCCGCGAGAACACGCGCGGTCTGCTCGGCCTGACCCGCCGGACGTACGGGGAAGCGGCGAACCTGGCGTTGAACCAGACGCTGATGCGGTCGTTCAACACGTCGTTGATCGCGGCGCTGCCGATCCTCGGTCTGCTGGTGATCGGCTACCTCCTGCTCGGTTCCGGCACCCTCCAGGAGCTCGCGCTCGTGCAGCTCACCGGCACCGTGGTCGGCGTGCTGTCGTCGGTCGCGCTGGCGACGCCGCTGCTGGTCGACTTCAAGATGCGTGACCCGAAGTACCGGCAGCAGGCCGATCGGGTCGCCTCGCGGCGCGCGAACCAGGCTCGCAAGGCCGCCGCCGAACGCGACGACGACTTCGACCCCAACGACGAAGACGCGCTGGAAGCCGAACTCCGCAAGGAGAAGGCGTACGCCGCCGCGGCGAGCGTTCCGGCGCGGAACCAGAAGGCCCACAAGGGCCGTCCGCAGGGCAAGCGCAAGAGGTAACCCCAGGTTCGAAGCGTGTTATGAACGGACCTTTCATAACAAATTTTGTTATGAAAGGTCCGTTCATAACGACCGGGGTGCCGCGGCCGTGAGTCTGAGAGCAGGAAAGTACATGGAGCTGGACAAGGCACTCGACCTGATCGCCGACGTGCCGGACTTCCCGGAACCCGGCGTGCTGTTCCGGGACCTGAGCCCGTTGTTCGCCGACGCCGCCGGTTTCAAGGCCGTCACCGACGCGCTCGCCGCCACCGTCGATCCCGGCGTCGACCTGCTGGCGGGCGTGGAAGCGCGCGGGTTCCTGCTGGCCGCCGCCGTCGGCTACTCCCGCGGTCTCGGCGTCGCGTTGATCCGCAAGCCCGGCAAGCTTCCCCGGGTCGCGGGCAGGGTCGACTACAAGCTGGAATACGGCACCGCGACCGTCGAACTGCCCGAGGGCATCGTCAAGTCTGGTCACCGTGTCGCGGTCCTCGATGACGTGCTCGCCACCGGCGGCACGGTCGCGGCGACCTGCAAACTGCTGGAAGACGCGAAGGCGCAGGTCACCGGGGTTTCGGTGGTCATGGAACTCGCCGCGCTCGGTGGTCGTTCCGTGCTTGAAGGGCGTCGCGTGGAGGCCCTCCGGGTGTGTTGAGCGGGCGTACCCAGTGTGCCGCGAGGGGGAGCGGTTACCCTTGACGTCCGAAGGCCGCACGAAGCGCAGGAGGTGCGGGTGAGCCAAGAGCTCGATGCCGCGGTGTCCTCGAAGGACGGCACCGAGCAGAACGGTGCGGCGCGACAGGGGGCAGCGCCGACGCCATCCGCGACGCGCCGCGTCCGTGCCCGTCTCGCCCGCCGGATCACCGCACAGCGCGCCGCGCCGGTCAAGCAGGTTCTCGAACCGCTCGCCGTCATCCACCGCGAGCTGCACCCCAACGCCGACCTCGCGCTGCTCCAGCGCGCCTACGACGTCGCCGAAGAACTCCACCGTGAACAGCGGCGCAAGTCCGGTGACCCGTACATCACGCACCCGCTTGCCGTCGCGACCATTCTCGCCGAACTCGGCATGGACACGACGACGCTGGTCGCGGCGCTCCTGCACGACACCGTCGAGGACACCGGATACTCGCTGGAGACCCTGAAGGCGGACTTCGGCGAGAAGGTCGGCGAACTGGTCGACGGCGTCACCAAACTGGACAAGGTCAAGCTCGGCACGGCCGCCGAGGCCGAGACGATCCGCAAGATGGTCATCGCGATGGCGCGCGACCCGCGCGTGCTGGTCATCAAGCTGTCCGACCGCCTGCACAACATGCGTACGATGCGCTTCCTGCCGCCGGAGAAGCAGGCCCGCAAGGCTCGCGAAACCCTGGAAGTCCTCGCCCCGCTGGCGCACCGGCTCGGCATGGCGACGGTCAAATGGGAGCTGGAGGATCTGGCCTTCGCCATCCTGCAGCCGAAGAAGTACGACGAGATCGTCCGCCTGGTCGCCGATCGCGCGCCCTCGCGGGACACGTACCTGCGGTCCGTGATCACCGAGCTGACCGGCAACCTCGAAGGCTCGCGGATCACCGCCAAGGTCGAGGGACGGCCGAAGCACTACTACTCGATCCACCAGAAGATGATCGTCCGCGGACGCGACCTCGATGACATCCACGACCTGGTCGGCGTGCGGATCCTGGTCGAGGACGTCCGTGACTGCTACGCCGCGATGGGTGTCGTCCACGCGCTGTGGCAGCCGGTTCCCGGCCGGTTCAAGGACTACATCGCGCAGCCGCGGTTCGGCGTCTACCAGTCGTTGCACACCACGGTGATCGGCCCGGACGGCAAGCCGCTGGAAGTCCAGATCCGCACCTACGAGATGCATCGCACCGCCGAGTACGGCATCGCCGCGCACTGGCGGTACAAGGAAACCCGCGGTACCCACAGCGGAAACGGCGCCAACGCGGTGGACGTCGACGAGATGGCGTGGATGCGCCAGCTCCTCGACTGGCAGCGTGAAGCCGCGGATCCGGGTGACTTCCTCGAATCGCTGCGCTACGAGCTCGCCTCGCGCGAGATCTTCGTGTTCACGCCCAAGGGTGACGTGATCACACTGCCGGTCGATTCGACCCCGGTCGACTTCGCCTACGCCGTGCACACCGAGGTCGGCCACCGCTGCATCGGCGCCCGCGTCAACGGCAGGCTCGTCGCACTCGAGCGCAAGCTGGAGAACGGCGAGGTCATCGAGATCTTCACCTCGAAGGCCGAGACGGCAGGGCCGAGCCGCGACTGGTTGCAGTTCGCCGGTTCCCCCAAGGCACGCGCGAAGATCCGGCAGTGGTTCGCCAAGGAACGCCGCGACGAGGCGATCGAAGGCGGCAAGGAGGCCATCACCAAGGAGGTCCGCAAGGTCGGCCTCCCGATCCAGAGGCTGGTCTCCGCCGAATCCATGGGCGCGGTCGCCACGGAACTGCGGCATCCCGACATCAGTTCGCTGTACGCGGCTGTCGGCGAGGGCCACACCAGCGCGAAACACGTCGTGCAGCGGCTGGTCGCGCTCATCGGCGGGGTCGACGAGGCGGAGGAGGAGCTCGCCGAGCGCGCGACCCCGTCCACGGTGACCCGCCGCCGCGGCTCGAACGACGTCGGTGTCGTGGTGAAGGGCGCCGGCGACGTCTGGGCCAAGCTCGCCCGCTGCTGCACGCCGGTGCCGGGCGACGAGATCCTCGGTTTCGTCACCCGCGGCGGGGGCGTCAGCGTCCACCGGACCGACTGCACCAACGCCGATGATCTGACCGCGCAGCCTGAGCGTCTGGTCGAGGTCGAATGGGCACCGTCGGCGTCTTCGGTGTTCCTCGTCGCGATCCAGGTCGAGGCGCTGGACCGGCACCGCCTGCTCTCCGACGTCACCAAGGTGCTCGCGGACGAGAAGGTCAACATCCTGTCCGCGTCGGTGACCACGTCGCGCGACAGGGTCGCGGTCAGCCGGTTCTCGTTCGAGATGGGCGACCCGAAGCACCTCGGCCACGTGCTGAAGGTGGTCCGAGGTGTCGAAGGCGTCTACGACGTCTATCGGGTGACTTCGGCGTCCTAGGTCAGTGAAGATCGGACCATTCGACTCACCGGGTGTCCTTTGAGCATTGCAGTATGGACATACGGTCACTGCGCTTCATACGATTTTTACGGAATCAACCCGTCTAGGCCCCGCGGACGAAGGCCCAGGCGCTGCGGTTGAGGGTGTCCTCGATGCCGGTGAAGTGTTCGGCCGGACTGATCCCTTCCTCGACCAGGTCGAGGTCCGGATCGTCGGCCGTGCCGCCGCGGCCGTCGGGGCCGACCGCGAACATGACCGCCGGGTCGCCGCCGGGGTCCATGATGCCGGGTACGGCGTTGGTCAGGTCGGTGTGCCAGCTCCCCGACATGTGCCCGGCTTCGTGGCTGGTGATGTTGCCGACCGCTCGGCCGATGAACGCGATCTTGTCGCTGCCCTTGCCGAGGTAGGTGTTGAGCGACCAGACCGGTCCGGTGGGCGCGCTGATCTCATCGAGCAGGACCAGCGCGGTCTCCTCCTTGCCGAAGTTGCCCGCGTCGATGGACTGGGCGATACCGATGGTCATGATTCCGGATTCGACCGTGGTGCCACCGACGACGACCCGGCTCACGTTCGGTTGTCCCCAGGGATCCGCGTGGTCGCGGCTGTTGAGGACGCGCAGCGCGAACCGCGGGTTCGTGCCCTTGGCGGCGAGGTCTCGTCCGAGGTTCTCCTTGACGGTGGCGATGATCGCGTCGGTCAGCGCGCGTTCGTCGCGGGCGGTGAGGCCCCAGCGAGGCAGGAAACTCGACAGCGGCGAGAGATCACGGAGGCCCCCACCGGTGCCGAAGATGGAGGTGTTGACCCTGGCGCCGTCGAAGTCCAGGAAGATCGTGTGCACGCTGCCGCGCGGGGCGGTTTCGGTGCCGGGCCGGAACGCTTCGAGCTTGATGTCGTAGGCGCCTTCGCCTGCTTCGACGCCGAGCTGATAGCGGCCTTCCTTGGGCGCTACGAAGTCCACGACAGCGTTGCCACCGCCAGGCATCGGTGAGTCTGTCGAGAAGATCGAGGTGGCGTCCTGCGACGAGCCGAAGACCTCTCGCCCTGCCGGGTCGTAGACCGCGAGCCGCGTTCCGCCGTCGGCCAGTGACGCGCCGAGCACGTCCCCGGCCCGCAGGTCGAACGAGTAATAGTCGAGGTCGCCGCCGCCGATACCGCTGGTGATCGCCAGGTCGTACGGTCCCTCGGTCAGGACGCCGCCGCCGGTGCCGGGCTTGGTGGGGTCGGCGGGGATGCCGAACGGGCCGGAGCCCACCATGAGGAAGAACTCCCGGCCCGGCGGGATGGTGAACGCGAGCGTCGAGTCGGTGGACTCGCCGGCGTTGTCGTTGATCGCCCACACGCCGTCTTTGTCGAGCAGCGCCAGGAACGTGTCGAGATCGCCGGCCGGGGTCCGGGTCCGCGCGGAAAACGTCACCGGGGTGGTACCGGCGCTCAATCGGTAGAAGTCGAAGTCACCCGTGCCGTCCCCGGCGCTGCCATAGGGCCCGTCACCGATGACGCCACTCGTCCGGACGGCCCGGCGGGTGGCGCCGACGCCCGTTTCGGTCGCGAGACCGAGGGCGTCGTTCGGCTCGGCGGCCGGGGGAAGCGTGGGAATCGAGGCGTCCGGCTTGAGGTCACCGGTCAGCCGGACCTTCGAGTTCTTGGCACGCTGGGTACCGAATCCCGCGATGTGCTCGGGTCTGGCGAGGGAATCGTTGGCGCCGCTGTTTCCGGGCGGTTCTATTTCTTTGTAGGGCAGGGGATTCGAGGCTGAGACTGGTACGCGTGCTTTGGTCTTCGCCGCACGGTCGCGGACAACGGCCGCCCAATCCGTCGTCGCCGGGCGTTGCGGGAACATCAGCAGCGGATCGGGCTGGATCCGGCCGGGCGCCGCCGAGGACTGCCCGCTCAGCAACGCCGAGGAGAGCAGAGCGATCGTGAGAATTCCGAGCACGCGTTTCGCCATCGAGTTCCCCCTAGCTCGTTGGACGCCCAGAAAACCACAGCGAGGGAAGGTTGTAAGCCGCCTTTCGGGGGCTTGCCCACATCCGGCTGGTTCCGGTGGAGGCGCGCACCTAGGGTGCGGAACATGACTGAAGGGTTCGAATTCACTCGTGACGGCGAGATCGCGCGACTGACGTTCACCAGGCCGGAGAAGATGAACGCGATCACCTACGGGATGTGGTCGGCGATCCCGGACGTGGTCGCGACGGTGGAGACGGACCCCGCGATCAAGGTGCTGGTGCTGACCGGCGAGGGCAAGCACTTCTCGGCGGGCGCGGACATCAGCGAGTTCCAGGAGCTGCGGTCCACCGCCGACGCGGCGGAGACTTACGACAAGGCCGTCGACGGTGCCGTGGCGGCACTGACGGCGTCCCGGAAGCCGACGGTGGCGATGATCCAGGGGAACTGCATCGGCGGCGGCTGCCAGATCTCGGTCGCCTGCGACTTCCGGTTCGCGGCGGAAGGCTCGCGCTTCGGCATCACGCCGGCGAAACTCGGCATCGTCTACCACTTCGGCTCGACGCGGCAGCTGGTCTCACTGGTCGGCCCGGCGAACGCGAAGTACTTCCTGCTCTCGGGGGAACTCGTAGACGCCCGGCGAGCGCGGGAGATCGGGCTGCTCAGCGACGTCTTCCCGGCTGACGAGCTGGAGGCGTCGACGGCGAAGTTCGTCGAAACGCTGGCTTCGCGCTCACAGGCGTCGGTGCGGGGGATGAACCGGATCATCGAGAAGATCGTCGCGGGGCAAGAGGAATCCGACGCCGAGGTGGACGAGATCCGGCTCGGTGCCTTGCACGGCGAGGACTACGCGGAGGGAGTGGCCGCGTTTCTCGCGCGGCGGCCGCCGAAGTTCACCTACCGCTGAGATCGGAGCCGGTGAACACCTGTCCACCCACTGGAACGATCATGGAGCTGACCGGACCTTCACCTGCCGAACGCGCCCGCCAGGTCTTCCGATCGGGCGGGCGCGCCGGTGAACTCCAGCTTCACGTCAGGCGTTGACCGTGACGCCGGTGAACTTGACCTCGGTGTTCGGCGGGCCGGTGCCGTCGCCGTTACCGGCCTGGGCGTTGGCTCCCGCCTTCGCGACCTTGTCGAGCACCTTCAGGCCTTCGTCGGAGATGCTGCCGAAGACCGAATACTCCGCGGGCAGTTCGGCTTCGCCGTAGACCATGAAGAACTGGCTGCCGCCGGAGTTCGGCTGCTGTGTCTTCGCCATCGCGAGGAGGCCGCGGCCGTACTTGATCTCGGGGAACGCCTCGTCCGGCATCGTGTAGCCCGGACCGCCCATGCCGCTGGCCTCGGGGTCACCGCACTGCAGCATCTGCAGGCCGGTGGTACCGAGCCGGTGGCACTTGGTGTCGTTGAAGTAGCCCTGCTGCGAGAGGCTGATGAAGCTCTGCACGGCGCAGGGGGCGAGGGCCTTGTCGAGTGTCAGCGGGATGTCGCCCGCGGTGCTCTTCAGCACGACGTTGACCGTGCCGTTCGAAGAGACGTCCTTGCCTTCCGGCTTGTTCACCTGCTTCGAAGCCTTCTTGGTGGCGTCGGCCTTGTAGTCACAGGCCACCGGGTTCGCCAGCGGTGTCGCCCGTTTGGGCATCGGCGCGCGTTCGGTGGGGATGGTGACCTCGGGGGTCGGCGGAGCCGAACTCGGGGAAGCGTCGGAGGCGGCATCGTCACCACTGTTACTGCTGACGATCCACCACACCGCGCCCGCCACGATCGCGACGACACCGACGACCGCCACCGAGCCGACGATCTTGCGCCGCTTGGCCTTTTCGGCCTGTCGCACGATCTGTCGCTCGAGCTTGCGCTTCGCGGCTTCGCGGCGCTGCTGGTTGGTCGGCACCCGCCCTCCCGGTTTCCACTCGATGTCACACGTCTGAGGTAGCGGAAGTCTATGGGCACAGCCTGTGAGACCCCCGTACAGGGGCCGCTAGGCTTACTTGATCGTGATCAGGGCCATCCTGTCACCTGTTCGGCGGAAGATACGAGGAGGCGTTTCGTGCTGGTTGTCGGTTTTCCGGCAGGCCCCCTCGAAGCGAACTGCTATCTGCTCGCTCCGGCCGACGGCGGGGAGTGCGTGATCGTCGATCCCGGCGAGGACGTTCTCGAACCGCTGGAGGCCGCGCTGGCCGCCCATGGGCTGACGCCGGTCGCGATGCTCGCGACGCACGGACACCCGGATCACGTCGCTTCGGCGGCCGAGGTCGGTGCCCGACACGGAATACCTCTCCATCTGGACGAGGCGGACCGGCCACTGGTGGCCGGGGAATGGAAGGACGGGATCGTGCCACTCGTCGATGGCCCGCTCAGGCTGGCCGGACTGGAGATCACGGTGTCCCGCACACCGGGTCACACCGCCGGTTCGGTGGTCTTCGGGCTGACCTCCGCCGAGGGCGGCCGGATCGCGCTCACCGGGGACAGCCTGTTCGCCGGTTCGATCGGCCGGTCTTCCGGTGAGGACGGCGAACTCGTACGGTCCCTCGGTGCCAAGGTGATGACGCTGCCCGACGACACCGTCGTCCTGCCGGGCCACGGTCCGGCCACCACGATCGGCCAGGAGCGCGCGGGCAATCCGTTCCTGACCGGAACGGGCGTGTGATGGCGGAGCCGACCGGGACGCCGGAGACCCCTGAGCGTCTCCCGCTGTTTCACGACGACCCCAAGCTCCGCCGCAGGCGTGGCTGTTCCGGTATCGCCGGTGTCGTCATCTTCGCCGCCGCGTTCGGCGGGATCGCGGGGCTGATCGGCGGTGAGATCGCCGGGCTCGTCGTCGCCGGGGTGATCGCGCTGCCGCTGCTCTACATCATGTTGTACAACCTGCGCCGCCGAGTCTGGCTCGAAGGCGACACGCTCATCGTGCGGACCTGGGGGCTCCGGCGGATCGGCCTGACCGGAGCCGAGCGCATCGACCTCGTGATCAGCGACGTGCGCGGCACCCGGACGGTCAGCCTGCTGGTCAACGCGGGCAAGCGCCGCAAGGTGGCGAAGGTCGACCTCGCCGTCTACTCGGGCGCGGGCGGCCGGGAACTCGGCGTCCTGCAACTGCGCAAGCTGGCGAACGCGCTGCTGAACAACACCGAGGCGAACGGCCTGGTGTTCTCGGAACTGCTGGTGGCGCAGCTGAAGTCGGAGGCTCGCGGTGACGCGGCGGCGGAGCGGCCGCTGTACCGGCTGGCTTCGGCGGCGCCGTCGGGGAAGTACATCCAGCGGTTCACGATGGAAGCGGTCAGCCGGTTCGTGGCGACGCTGGACGGTTAGGCCGGGCCACCCTTACCACTCACGAGGCCTCGGTGGGGTCTCCAGCTTCTCCAGCCGCGCTCTGATTTCCTCCGGCTGGTAGACGATCGCCGGCAACTCGCCCGCGGCGCACGACGGCTAACACGGCGTCGAGCATGGCCCCTCCGATCACGCGGCGAATCTCGGGTGCGGCCTCTTCGACTCGACTCCGGCCCGTGATCGCGCGGAGGGCTCGTGCTTTGGGACGCTTGTGACTACAGGGACTCTCGAGGCTCCCGCGAGGCGATCAACGCGGCCAGTACGGTGGTGACCGGGACCGCCGCGACGATGCCGACGCTTCCGGCCAGTGTCCGCACGATCTCCTGCGCGATCTCTTCCGCGCCGAGGATCGACCCGAGTCCGACACCCGAAAGCGACGTGTACAGCAGCACCGGCAACGCCGCGCCCGCATAAGCCATCACGAGCGTGTTGACCGCCGAACCGACGTGGTCACGCCCGATCCGCAGGCCCGCGCCGTACAGCTCACGCCAGCCGAGCGACGGATTCGCCCGCCGCAGTTCCCAGACCGCGCTCGTCTGCGTCACCGTGACGTCGTCCAGCACCCCGAGCGCGCCGATCACGACACCTGCCAGCAGCAGCCCCCGTGCGTCGATGCCGTGCCCGAGCGAGCCGATCAGCTGCGAGGTGCTGTCGTCCAGCCCGGTCAGCGACGACGCGGCCGAGAAGATCGCCGACAGGACGCCGATCAGGATCAGGCTCACCAAAGTGCCCAGGACCGCCACCGAGGTTCTCGCGGACAGCCCGTGCGTCAGGTACAGCGCGACGAACATGATCGCGCCCGCTCCCGCGATCGCCACCAGCAGCGGGCTTTCCCCGGCGAGGATCGACGGCAGCACGAAGAGCGCCAGTACCAGGAAGCTCAGCCCGAGCGCGACCAGCGCGGCGAGACCCCGCCAGCGGCCCAGCACGATCACCGCGAGCGCGAACAGCCCGGCCAGCAGCAGCAACGGCGTGCCGCGCTGGAAGTCGACGATCTGGAACGACGCGGGGTCCGCGACGTCGCCGCCGTTGTAGGACAGCACCACCTCGTCGCCCGCGGTGAACCGCGGCGTGCTCGGCTCGATCGGGAGGGTCAGCTTCAGCGGTTTCCCGACGCCGGGACCGTCGGTCATGGTCAGCTCGCTGGTGAGACACGGCTTCGCGTCCGGCGGCGGCTCACCGACCTGGACCTGACCCTCGGCGAGGCAAGGCCCGGTGAACGTCGCCTTGATCGTGGCGCTCACCGGGGTCCCTTGGGAGAAGACGCTTTTCGCCGGATCCTTGCCCCACGGGTAGAGCAGGACCATGCCGGCGAGGGTCGCGACGGCGAGCGGGATCAGCAGCCACATCAGCAGCCGCCGGACACGGCGCGACGCGGGCGCCGCCGGGCCGTGGCCGTGCGAGTGCCCGTGACCGACCGGCTTGGGCTCGGGTCCGGGCTTCGGTTCGGCGGCGCGGCGCCTGCCCGGTTCGGCCGGACGCGGCCGTTCGACAGGGGGACGCGTGCCTTCCGGCGGTCGCCGGCGCGGCGTTCGGGACGTTCCGGGCGAGCGATCGGACGGTGTGTCCGTGACCCGGCGAATCGGGCCGGTGTCGTCGTCGGAGATGTCGCGGCGGTTCACCCGCACATCCTCCACAGCGCCGATCGGAGCCCGCATTCGGCCTAGCCGAAGGCCTGCCGCAGATGGACCCGGCGGTAGGCGGACGGCGGCGTGTCGAAATGGTCGAGAAAGGCCTGGCGCAGGGTCTCGGTCGAGCCGAAACCGCACCGCCTCGCGATCGACGTCAGCGGGAGTTCGGTGCCGCACAACAGTTTCGCCGCGTTCTCGGTTCTCGCCGCCCGGACGTACCTGCTGGGCGTGGTGCTCAGGTGCGCGTCGAACAGCCTGGTCAGCTGCCTGGTGCTGATCCCCGCCCGTTCGGCGAGCACGGTGGTGCCGAGATCACCGGCGAGGTGCTCGGCGACGTACGCGGTGATGTCGCGGACCAGCCGGTTCTCCGGCGGCGGCCCGGACAGGAACATGCTCACCTGTGCCTGGTTCCCTGGCCGTTGCAGGTAGGTCACCAGCATGCGGGCGACCTCCCTGGCGACGCTCGGGCCGAGGTCCTCCTCGACGAGCGCGAGAGTGAGGTCGATCCCGCTCGTCACCCCGGCCGCCGTGTAGACGTTGCCGTCGCGCACGTACAGCGGCACCGGGTCAACGTTCACCTGCGGGTAGCTCGTCGCGAGCCGGTTCGCGAACCGCCAGTGGGTGGTGGCGCGGCGCCCGTTGAGCAGCCCGCACGCGGCGAGGACGGTCGCGCCGGTGCACACCGAGGCGACGCGCCGGGCGTCCTGCGTGAGCCTGCGGATGTGGGAAACCATCCTCGGATCCGCGGCGGCGGTCTCGTGCCCGGTCCCGCCCGCGACGATCAGCGTGTCCAGTTCGCCGGTCACCTGGTCGAGCCGGTGCTGTGCCTGCAACGTCAGCCCGGACTCACAGCGGATGCCGCGGCCGTCGACGCTGGCGAGCATGATCTCGTATCCCGGCTTGCCGCCGAGTTTGGTCGCTGCGTCCAGGACATCCGCCGGACCGGCGATGTCGAGCATCTCCGCATTGCTGTAGCCGACGATCAGCACTCGTCTGGGTGAGCCCGGCATGATCGAACGCTAGCAGTAACGCCCGGCCGTCGGACGTAGTTCGCAGGAATCCGGACATCCGGCTCCCCGTGGTCCCGCCCTTGCGACACGGTTGGGTCATGACTGACGACAGGAAGACCATCGCGTTCGTGGTGTATCCGGGGATGACCCCGCTCGACATGGTCGGACCGCTGACCGTGCTGGAGGGCATGGCGAGTACGGCGCAGGAGTACCGGACGGTCGTGGTCGGCGAGACGAAGGCCCCGATCGTCACCGACAACCCGTTGAAGCTCGTGGCGACCCATACCTACGACGAGATTCCCGCGCCGTACGCGTTGCTCGTGCCCGGCGGCGGCACACCGACGCTGAAGGCACTCGCCGACGAGAAGCTGATCGGTTACCTGCGGACCGCCGCGGCGAACGCGGAACTCGTGACGTCGGTGTGCACGGGATCGCTGCTGCTGGGGCAGGCCGGTCTGCTGGAGGGCCGCCGGGCCACGACGCATTGGATGTTCCGCGAGCTCCTGCGCACGTTCGGCGCGGAACCGGTCGCCGAGCGCTGGGTCGAGGACGGCGACCTGATCACCGCCGCCGGGGTGTCGGCGGGGATCGACCTCGCGCTGCACCTGGTCGAGCGGCTCGTCGGCACCGAGATCGCGCGGACGATCCAGTTCGTCATCGAGTACGACCCGGAGCCGCCGCTCGGCGCACTCGACTGGTCTCAGCGGCCGTACGGGGACCTCAAGCCGTTGCTGGAACACAGCCTGAACGAGGCACTCGTGGACGAGCCCGCCCTGCGGGACAAACTGCTGGCGCACACTGGGTGATAAGGGGGCGGCCATCCGGGTGAGAAGCGCTAATTCGGGGACTGCGCCGGGTTAGATTCGGGTCATCCGTCCAGGTGATAGGTGGTTCGTGGAGTTCAAGGTGCTCGGCCCGCTCCGGGCCTCGGTCCCGCTGCCGTCGGCGGCACAGCCCCGTCGGGTACTCGCGGTGCTCTTGACCCGGCCGAACGAGTTCGTCCACCGGGACGTCCTCGTGGACGAACTCTGGCCGCAGGAGCCGCCGTCGAGCGCCGCGGCGGTCGTGCAGATGGCGGTTTCCAAGCTGCGCAAGGCGTTGTCGCCCGGATTGCCGGTGGACGACGCCCGGCAGCGGCTGCGATCCGGCGCCGGTGGCTACCGGCTGACCGTGTCGGAAGGGGAACTGGACGCCTCCGGTTTCTCCGGCTTGAAAGCGGCGGCCGCGACGGCGACCGGCGGTGAGCGCCGGACGCTGCTCGACCGGGCGCTGGGGTTGTGGCGCGGTGCGGCGTTCGCCGACGTTCCGGCAGGCCCGCTGGTGGAGGCGCACAAGCTGTGGCTCGAGGACCAGCGGTGCTCGGTACTGGGCAAACTCGTGGAGCTGGATCTCGCGGCCGGTGACCACAAGGCGGTCGCCGACCGGCTGGGACCCGAACTGGCCGCCCGCCCTGGCGACGAACGTCTCGCCGGGTGGCTGGCCGAGGCACTGAGCGGGCTGGGGCGGCGAGACGCCGCACTGGCCGTCCTCGACCGCTGCCGGCACGCGCTCTGGGAGCAGGCCGGTGTTTCACCGGGGGAGGACCTGCTCGCGGTCCACCGCCGGATCGCCGGAACCGGCTGGTCGGCGGGTGGCCCGCCCAGCCGCCTTCCGCAGGCGACGCCGGATTTCTCCGGCAGGGCGGCCGAACTGGCGGAGGTGGCACGGGCGTTGCGAAGTCCCGCGCCGGTCGTGCTGCACGGCACGGCGGGAGCGGGGAAGAGCGCGCTGGCCGTGCAGGCGGCTTGGCGGGCGCGCAAGCGGTTCCCGGACGGCCAGCTCGTCGCCGACCTGCGTGAGACCGGTGACGTGCTCGCCGGATTCCTCCGCGCGCTCGGCCTTGCGGAAGCGGAACTTCCCACCGACCGGGCCGGACTGATTTCGTTGTGGCAGAGCCACACCGCGGACCGGCGGCTGCTGGTGATCCTCGAAAACGGCCGGTCTGAGGCTGAGGTACGGCCGCTGCTGCCGAGCGGCCCCGGCTGCGCGACGATCGTCACGACGAGACGGCGGCTGGCCGGACTCGTCGGAGCCAGACCGGTCGAGGTCGGTGAACTGTCCTACGCGGAATCGCGAGCGCTGCTCGGCGCGATCGTCGGAGAGGCCCGGTTGTCCGCCGAAACCGACGCCGTCCGCCGCGTGCTGGCCTGCTGCGACGGACTCGCGCTGGCGGTGCGGGTGGCGGGTGTGAAACTGCAGCAGCGGCCGAGGCTGAGCATCGCCGACTTCGCGACCCGCCTGGAGAAGGAGCGTCTGCGTCTCGACGAGCTGGCCGTCGGCGACCTCGCCGTCCGCCCGGCGCTCGCCGAAGTCCTCGCCGAGCTGTCGCCGAGACAGCGGAACTCCTTGCGGCTGCTCGGTTCTCCCGGTGCCACCGAGATGGCCGACTGGTTCGCGACGGCCCTGCTGGGGTGTTCGTCGCGTGAGGCGGCCGGACTGCTCGACGAACTGGTGGACGATCATCTGCTCCACGCCGAGCCGGATCGGTCCGGTTTCCGCCGGTACCGGCTGTCCGGTCTGGTCCGCCTCGCGCTCCGGGAACCGCCGGACCCCGCCGCCGTCAGACGCGCGCTGACGCTCATGGCGACCTTGGCCGAACACGCGTCCGCCGCACTCGGCCCCGAGTACCCGCCGGCTCGCCGGGCAGACGCCCCGGCGGCCGCTCTGGACCGCGTCGCGGCCGATCCGATCGGCTGGCGCGCCACGGAAACCGCGAATCTCGCGCTCGCCATCCGGAGCGCGCGTGCCCATGGCTGGGCCGCGCTGACCGAGCGGCTGGCCGACGCCTACAGCGATCTCGTCGGCCCCCGGCACGGCGGTTCGCTGGCCTTGCTCGGGTTCGAGATCGTGCGCGACCGGCTCGATCGCCCAGCGGAGGCGGCGAAATTGCTGAAGCTCGGTCATTCCCACGCCGACGCGGGGGACTCGGCGCGAGCTAGGACGTGCTTCGCGCTGGCAGAAGCGCGATTCCGCTCCGCAGGCGATCAGCGGGGCACCGGGGCCGCGCTCGTGGCGCTCGCCGACGTCGACGCGGATTCGGGCCGCACTCGCTCGGCGGTCGACGCGCTGCGGGAGGCCTTGGACCTGTTGCGGGCCTGTGGTGACCTCGCCGGGCAGGCGATGGCGTCGGCCCAGTTCGGCTCGCTCTGGGACGACTTAGGCGACTTCCGGCGGGCGAAGGAATGCTTCGACGCGAGCCTGCTGCTTTCGCTCCATTGCGAGGACGGGTGGCAACACGACCGGTCCGCCAAGCGGTACGCCGACGTCCTGCGACGGTACGGCCGCATCGACGAGGCCGGTGAACTGCTGACGAGCGCGCTGACCGGCACCCGGAATTCGCGTGAACGCCATTGGGAGGCGCACGTCCTCCGCAGTCTCGGCGATCTCCACGCCAAAGCGGGCGACGCGCGGGAGAGCGAACGCTGTCATTCGAGGTCGCTGCAGCTGTTCGAGCACGTCGGGCATCGGCACGCCGCCGCTTACACCCACCGGAGTTTCGGCGAGTCCCTGCGGCTCGCGGGCGAGCACGGCCGGGCCGCGGAACACCTGGGACTCGCGATGAGCACGTTCCGCGCGCTCGGTGACCGCCGGGGCGGCGGATACGCCTTGCTCAGCTTCGGACGTCTGCGGGCGGACGAAGGCGTCGCCACCGAAGCCGCCGAAGGACTCCGTACGGCGGCGGGGTTGTTCCGGGAGCTGGGTTTCCCGGTGTGGGAACTGCGTGCGCTCCAGGACCTTTCCGCCGTCGACAGTGGCGGACGGCAGCGTGACCGGGCTCGTGAAGCCTTGACGAAGATCCGTTCCGGGGCGGTTCCGGGCTAGTCCGGCGGTGACGGACCTGCCTCGGCGTTTGGCGAAGTTATGGCGACGGCGTGTTGACTCGTCCTCGAGTCAAACGGACTTCGCGCCGTCCCGGGAACTGTGCGGGACTGGGGGTGACGGCGCGTGCTCGTGGCCGGGTGACGCCTTCCGAGGGCAGGAGGCGTCACCCGGTTCCACGGTCAGCCGCGGACGTGCAGGATCGCCTCGGCGTCGTCGAGGGTCGCCTGGTCGAGCGGGAAATAGCCCTGCCGGGGAGTGGGGTCGGTCCGGACCATCGCCGGTGGGATCCCGGACGAGGGGAGCAAACCCCAGGCCGTGGTGACGTGCTTCTGCAGGAACCCTTCGTAAGTGTCGGCTTCGGGCTCTTGGAGCCCCATGGCCTCGCTGAGGCCGAGGCTGGTCGCGACGAAGGCGTAGCGATCGCCGAGCAGCGGCGCCACCAGCGCCCCGGCGGGGAGCCAGTGGGTCCCCTTCCCGGCCACCCGCATCGTGCCCGCCTGGCGGCGCAAATGGAGATTGTGGGCGAAGACCAGCGTCGCACCACGACCGGCTTCGGCGGCGCGGATGTCCAGCAGATTCCGCGCCATGATCGCGTCGCGGACGGCGGAGAGGGGCATGTAACGCTCCTGCGGCTCGAGAGGCTCGGCGCATTGGCGGTGGTAGCGCAGCAGGTCGATGCCCGCCACGAGGTGGATCTCCGCCCTCGACCACGCGTCCGTGACCGGTTCCGGTTTCCTCGCGCGGAGCACGGCGAGCAGATCGGTCGCGATCGCGCGCAGCCGGTATGCGTCGGCCGTGGCGCCGATCGACGACGCCGCGTCCATGACCGCTTCCGTGCGGTTCCAGCGCTCGTCGTCACCAGCCGGGCCCGCGATGTCCGCTTCGAGGTCCAGGAAATCGCGGGCGTACTCGAGATAGCGCCGCGGGCTGGGCGCGGAGGTGTTCTCGGTCTGGGTGTCGAATCCGTGGAACGAAAGCCGTTTCGCGGGTGCGCGGGTTTCGTTGTACTCGCGCATCCACGCGATCAGCCGCCGGTTCGCGGCCACGCCGCCGAAGACGTGCGTGAAGCCTTCGCTCATCGCGAGGTCGAGGGTGCCGGTGCCGTCTTGGACGAAGTCGTTCGCGACGAGCGCGGCCACGCGATCGGTTTCGAGGGCGATCGAGCGGAAACCGCGCTCGACCAGCTGGGCGAACAGTTCGTTGCGGACCTCCGCGAAGACCGGGGTGGAGTGGGTTGGTTCGCCCAGGCCGAGCAGGTCGCACGAGAGGGTCACGAAGTCCCGGATGTCTTGACTCATGGGGTTCAAGCGTATCGTTGATACCTCAGTTGAGACTTTTGATGACAGGACCTGTAGCGGCTGCGGTAAAGCTTCAAAGCGGTGTCAGCCGTCGGAAGACCTCGCCCGCCGCCGGTTCGGTTCGGGTTGAAGTACCTGAAGGCCCCCTTCCTTGAGGTGGGGCCCCGTTGCGGAGCCGCCGAGCGGGGAAGATTTCGGACGTTCACCGTCCGGAATCTTCCCCGCTCGACCCTTACGGGCACCAGCGATGCCCAATCCGGTTACTCAGAGCAGCGCTGACCAGCAGCTCTGCGACTTTGCCGGGACCCTGCCTTCAGAGTAGGCAAGGAAGCCTTCACCGACTTGTCCGATCGGGTGCGAGCACAGGCGGGCAGACGGCTGTCGCGCCCTGCCGCCTCCGCAACAATGCCACTCAAGAATTACTCGACCCCGTTCCTTTCTTGCGATATAAAGTTAAAGAACCCTTCGCGTGCGAAGGCGCTTCGCTCGCGAAGCAGGCCTTCGCAGAAATGCGCGAGCGCAAGTTATCAGCAGTTGAGGTGAATTCCCGCGTGGCAATCACTGCGCGGCCGGAGTTCGGCCCTACTTTGGCCCGCATGGTTGAGAAGGATTCGACGGCGCGGACCCGGGAACTGGGCCACCGCATGAAGGCGTTCCGGCAACGCAGGCACTTCAGCGGAGCCGACGTCAGCCGCCGTAACGGCTGGTTGCAGAGCAAGGTCACGAGGTGGGAACAGGGGTTGCGTGAGCTGTCCGTCGTGGACGCGGCGCTGTATCTCGCGACCTGTGGCGAGGCGGAGCCGGAGCGTGACCTGCTGCTGGAACTCACGCAGCCCGGCAGTGACCTCTACTGGGTTCGGCCGTACTTCGACGAACTCGTCGATCCGATGAAATCCCTGGCGATCCAAGAGAATCTCGCGCACACCGTGGTGCGCTACGAGTCGTTGACGCTGCCGGGGCTGTTGCAGACCGAACCGTACGCCCGCACCACCTACGAACTGATCGGCAACCGCGGCCAGGCCCAGCTGGACCAGGCTGTCAACGCGAGGATGGACAGGCAGAAGCTGCTGCGACGGGACCGCCCGCCGCGGTGCCGGTTCTACGTCCACGAGCGCGCGTTGCGTTCGGTCATCGGCGGTCCGCGCGTCATGCACGAGCAACTGCTCCACCTCGTCCTGTCGGCTAATCTCCCTTATTGCTCCATTCGTATCGTCCCGGAAAGCAACGAAGTGAGCAGGGTGATCGAGAATGCTTTCACCATCATGGAATTCACGGAGCATCCCGCGGTGGTGTACACCGATTCCTATGCGGCCGGAGTGTTCATCGACGATCGCGTGGCGGTCGAGGCTTACTATTCGCTCATCGCACGACTGGAAAGCGATACCCTGACCGAGGAGAGGTCACGCCAAATGCTCGCCGAATGGGCGGACCGGTACGACCGGATGGGGGAGTGACCTGATCGGGGTTTCCCAGGGCCTCTTCCTGGGGTAACCCTCCGGAGTAGCCGAGGAGAAGGAGTTCGTGGTGACGAAGACGCAGGGTGGTGCCCCGGTCGCCGAGGCGGAGATCGAGCGAAAGTACGACCTGGCGGCCGACAGGCCCATCCCGCCGCTGGTCCCGGCCGGTCCCGTGACCAACCAGGCCGAGCCGAGGGTCGACGTCCTCGACGCCACGTACTTCGACACCCCGGACTTCCGGCTCGCGCAGGCGGGTATCACGCTTCGGCGGAGGCTCGGTGGAAGCGACGAAGGCTGGCATCTCAAACTTCCGGTCAGCGAGGACAAGCGCGAGGAACTCCGCCTTCCGCTGTCGGGCAAGCCGGAGAAGGTGCCCGGCGCGCTGGCGAAACTGGTCCGCGCGCACACTCTCGGCGCCAAACTCGTCCAGGCCGCGCACCTGCGCACCGAGCGCACTTCGTACGCCCTGCTCGACGCGGAGGGTCGCGAGCTCGCGACCTTGACGGACGACGTCGTCACCGGCGAGGCGGGTGGGGAGAAGGCACACCTCGACCGCTGGCGGGAGATCGAGATCGAACTCTCGCCCGGCACCGGTCTCGAAGTGCTCGACAGCCTGGACCGGGCCGTCGTGAACGCGGGGGCGGAGCGGTCGAGGTGGCCGTCGAAGCTCCGGCGGCTGACCGACGAACTCGTACCATCGGCGGGCGGCGCGTCCGGTTCGGTGCTGGCGGACTTCTTCGCCGAGCAGCTCGACGCGTTGCGCCGCAACGACATCGGGGTTCGCCGGGACGTCGAGGACTCGGTACACCAGATGCGGGTCGCCAGCAGGCGGCTGCGGAGCGGCTTGAAAACCTTTCGTCGCTCCCTCGACGCCGACGTCGCGAACGGGCTCGCCGCCGAATTGCGCTGGCTGGGTGGCGAACTCGGTCCGGCGAGGGACAACGAGGTGATGGCCGAGCGGCTGCACCACGAGGTCAAGGCGCTTCCGGCCGAACTGGTACTGGGCAACGTCGAGCAGGTGATGACACGGCACTTCGCGCGCGAGGCGGAAGAGACCAAGGTGCGGGCGATCCGGGCGCTCGACAGCAAGCGGTACACGGATCTGTTGCGGGCACTGGAAAAGCTCGCGGGCAAACCCCGGAAGATCAAGGATGACAAGAAGGAACTCCGCAAGGCGGTCGCACGTTCGGATCGGAAGCTGCGCAAGGCGGTGGCGATCGCGAGCGAACTCGAGCCCGGCCCGGAGCAGGACGCCGCGCTGCATGAGGTGCGCAAGAAGGCCAAGCGTGCCCGGTACGCCGCGGACACGGTCCGGCCGGTGACCGGCAACAAGCTTCGAGAATGGCGCGAGAACGTCAAGGCGGTGCAAACCACGCTCGGCACACACCACGACGTCGTGGTCACCCGGGAAGTCCTGCGGCTTCTGGGTCTCCGCGCCTACGCCGAAAGCGAAAACGCTTTCACCTATGGCCTCATGCATGGTCGTTCCGTGGCGACCGCCGAGGCCGCGCACCGCCGCTTCGCCAGTGAATGGCAAGCGGTATGTAAAGGTTCTCGCCCGAAGTGGCTCGAATGAGGAAGGCCGGGGTTGACCTCTCGCCGCCGCCGAGTACCGTCGAGGGGACTTGGTGGTCTGGAGAGAGGCGCCCCCAATGTTGCCTGGCCAGCGCGTACCCGGCGAACGGCTGCCCCTGGCCGTGACCACCAGCCGCCGCAACGACGGCGTCATCGTCCTCACCGCCGTGGGTGAGATCGACGCGGCCACCGTCGGACGGTTTCGCACCGAACTCAGCGGTGCGTGTGTCAGGGGAAAACAAGTGATCCTCGACCTCTCCGGCGTCGGTTTCCTCAGCTGCGCCGGAGTGCACGCCCTCGAGGAGGCCAATGCCGCGGCACCCCGGTTCTCGGTGATCGTGAAGACCACCCTGGTGTCACGCATTCTGGACGTCAGCGGCGTCGGAGCGGATCTCGATGTGCGGCGCGACGTCGAGGACGTCCTGACCTAGGCCGTGTCTGAATGTCGCGCTCGTCCCACCTCGGATCAGGGGATTCGGCGGTGCGGCGGATCTCGCGGTCAGCGATACCGTCGCCGGATTGGCGTTGGTGCTGCTCGCCGCCGGCCACACGCTGGCCTCGACGAGCAGGTCACACCGCCGAGCACGCCGGGAACCTCGTCGCGGGCGCCGTGGTCGTCGTCGCCGGTGTCGTGATGATCGTCCGTGAACGACCCGCGGCCTAGCCGTCGAGTTCCACCTCATCGGCGGTGACGTCCGGCAGCAGGCCGCGCCAACGCGGATTACGCAGGCAGCCCCCGTCGGTCCAGCCGCCGAAGACGACCTCGCCGACGATGGTCGGCCGCGACCACCGGGCGTCCCGTGCTTGTTTGTCCGGTACGGAGCGGAACGGGGAGGTCTTGCGCTCCAAGCGGAACAGCCGCCGGGACAGTTCTTCGAGTTCGTCACCCGCGAAGCCGACGCCGACGTTTCCGATGTACCGCAAGCCGTCTTCGTGCGGGACGCCGAGCAGCAACGAACTGAACGTGCCCGCGCGGCTGCCACCACCCGGCCGCCAGCCGCCCAGTACCACTTGCTGGACGAAGGTCCCGGTGATGGAAAGCCATTCCCCGGTACGTCTTCCTGGGTGGTATGCGGAGCCGGCGCGTTTCGCGACGATCCCGGCGAGCCCGTGCTCACGGGCCGCCCGCGCGACCGCGCCGCCGTCCCCGAGGTAGTAGCGGGGGACCTGCCAATGCGGTCCGGCGAGACCGAGACCGTCGAGGAGGTCTCGCCGTTCGACGTAGGGTGTGCCGAGGCAGGAACGGCCGTCCAGATGCAAGAGATCGTTCACCAGGTAGAACGCCGGGAATCGCGAGGTGAGCCGTTTCGCGGAATTCTTCGTGGCCCGCGCGCGGTGCCCGAGCCCTTCCGCACTCGGCTTCCCGCCGTCGAAGACGACGATTTCCCCGTCGAGAAAGGTTTCCGTGGCACCGAGTTGTTCGCCGAGCCCGCGGAATTCGGGATACAGCCCGGTCACGTCGTCGCCCGAATCGTCGTAGGCGGTGATCCGGCCGCCGGTCACCCGGATCAGGGTCCGGCGCCCCGACCAGTCGAATTCGTAGGCCCATTCCGCGTCTTCGCCGGTCGAGGGGAGACGCCCCGGCTTGGACAGCATCGGGGCGAGGAAAGAAGGAAGTTCCGCTCGGCCGGGATCGGCGGGGTCGAGCCGTTTGAGCAACCAGCCGCGGTCGTTCCCGTCCTTCTTCACATTGAGGAACAGGTATTTCCCGCGTGCCCGCTTCCCGTGGAAGACGATCTCGACCTTGTGCTCGTTGAAGTGCAGTGTTTCGTACCGGCCGGTGTCCCAGATCGTCATCGTGCCGCCGCCGTATTCACCGGCGGGGATCTCGCCTTCGAAGGTGAGGTAATCCATCGGATGGTCTTCGGTGTGCACGGCGAGTCGTTCGAGGTCAGGCGACATCGGCAGACCCTTCGGCACCGCCCAGGAGACCAGCACCCCGTCCCGTTCGAGACGGACGTCCCAGTGCAGGCTGCTCGCGTGATGTTCCTGGATGACGAAAAGATCGTCGGACCCGGCTGTCCCCTCGCGTTCCGGAATGGGTTCGGGGGTCCTCCCCGGTCTGCGCTTACGGCGGTATTCGCCGAGTTTCTCCGCCATGGTCGGCCAGCGCACCCCTCTCCGGATCCGGATACGCAAGCCTAGCGCCGTTCACCACCCGTACGCGTGGTGAAGGCCCCTTTTCCCACTGTGAGAGTAGGGAAAGGGGCCTTCGCGTCAAGCGGTTCAGTCGGTTTCGGCCAGCGCCTCGGCGAACTGGGCGGCGTAGAGCCGCGAGTACGCACCGCCGGTGAGCAGCAGCGTTTCGTGGTCGCCCTGTTCGACGATCGAGCCGTTTTCCATCACGAGGATGACGTCCGCGTCCCGGATGGTGGAAAGCCGGTGTGCGATGACGAAACTCGTCCGTCCTTCGCGCAGCGAATTCATCGCCCGCTGGATCAGCACCTCGGTCCGGGTGTCGACCGAACTGGTGGCCTCGTCGAGGATCAGGATCGCGGGCTTCGCCAGGAACGCCCTCGCGACGGTGATCAGCTGTTTCTCACCGGTGCTGACCGTGCCGCCCTCGTCGTCGATGATCGTGTCGTAGCCCTCCGGCAGAGTGCGGACGAACCGGTCGACGTGGGTGGCCTTGGCCGCCGCGACGATCTCCTCGTCCGTGGCGTCCGCGGAGCCGTAGGCGATGTTCTCCGCGATCGTGCCGCCGAACAGCCAGGCGTCCTGCAACACCATGCCGGTCTTGGACCGTAGGTCCTCGCGATCCATCTCGGCGATGTCGACACCGTCGAGGGTGATCCGGCCGCCGTCGAGTTCGTAGAACCGCATGAGCAGGTTGACCAGCGTGGTCTTCCCCGCACCGGTCGGGCCGACGATGGCGACGGTGTGCCCCGGTTCGACGGTGAGCGACAGGTCCTCGATGAGCGGGGTGTCCTGGGTGTACCGGAACGACACGTGTTCGAATTCGACCTGGCCGCGCACGTTCTCGACTCGCGCGGGCTCGGCGGGCTCGGGTTCCTGTTCGTCCGCGTCGAGCAACGCGAAGACCCGCTCCGCGGACGCGATCCCGGACTGGAGCAGGTTCGCCATGCTGGCGATCTGCGTGACCGGCTGGCTGAACTGCCGCGAGTACTGGATGAACGCCTGGACGTCGCCGAGCGACAGCGTGCCGGACGCCACCCGCAGCGCGCCGATCACCGCCACCAGCACGTAGCTCAGGTTGCCGATGAACATCATCGCGGGCTGGATGGTGCCCGAGATGAACTGGGCCTTGAAGCTCGCGCCGTAGAGCGTGTCGTTGTGCTCGCGGAAGACCTCCTCGGCCTCTTCCCGGCGGCCGAACACCTTGACCAGCGAGTGCCCGGTGTACATCTCCTCGATATGCGCGTTGAGCCGCCCGGTGGTGGACCACTGCTTGATGAACTGCGGCTGCGCCTTCTTGCCGATCTTGGCCGCGACGAACACCGAAGCAGGCACCGAAAGCAGCGCGACCAGTGCCAGCAGCGGCGAGATGACGAACATCATCGCGAGTACGCCGATGACCATCAGCAGCGACGACACGATCTGCGCGAGGGTCTGCTGCAAGGACAGCGCGAGGTTGTCGATGTCGTTGGTGGCCCGGCTCAGCACCTCGCCGCGTGGCTGGCGGTCGAAGTAGCTCAGCGGGAGCTTCGCGAACTTCTCCTCGATCTTCTCCCGCAGCTCGAAGACCGCTCGCTGGACCAGGTTCGTGGTCAGCCGGGTCTGCAAGAGAGCGAAGAACGACGCGACGATGTAGAGCAGCAGCACCCACATCAGCACCTGGCCGACGGCGTCGAGGTCGATCCGCTGACCAGGGACGAAGTCGATCCCCGAGAACATGTCGGCGAGCGTGTTGTCGCCTTCCGCCCGCAGCCCGGCGATGACCTGGTCCTTGCTCACCCCCGGTGGCATGTCCTTCGCGACGACACCCGCGAAGATCAGGTCTGTCGCCATCCCGAGGATCTTCGGGCCGATGACGCTCAGCGCGACACTGACGACGCCGAACGCCAGGATGCCGTACAACAGGGCACGCTGCGGTTGCAGCAGACGCAGCAGGCGTTTGAGCGACCCCTTGAAGTCCAAGGCCTTCTCGGCGGGCTGTCCGCCCATGAAGGCACCGGGACCGCGGCCGAAGCCGCCTCCGCCGGGGCCTGGTCCTCGTGCCGCGCTCGCGCGTTCGCCGGCGGGTTTGGCCGGAGCGCTCGATTCGGTGGTGGATTCGGGCGCGCTCATCAAGCGGCCTCCTGCTCGGTCAGCTGGGACAGCACGATCTCCCGGTAGGTTTCGTTGTCGTCCATGAGTTCGGTATGCGTGCCGGTGCCGACGACGCGGCCCTCGTCGAGGACGACGATGCGGTCGGCTTGGCGGATGGTGCTGACCCGTTGCGCGACGATCACCACGGTCGCCTCGGCGGTCTCGGCCGTCAGAGCCCGCCGCAGCGCGGCGTCGGTGGCGTAGTCGAGCGCGGAAAAGGAGTCGTCGAAGAGGTAGATCTCGGGGCGCCGCACCAGCATCCGCGCGATCGCGAGCCGCTGCCGCTGGCCGCCGGAGACGTTGGTCCCGCCCTGGGCGATGGGGGAGTTCAGCCCTTCGGACATCCGCTCGACGAAGTCCTTGCCCTGCGCCACTTCCAGCGCATGCCACAGTTCCTCATCGGTGGCGTCGGCCTTGCCGTAGCGAAGGTTGCTCGCGACCGTGCCCGCGAACAGGTACGGCTTCTGCGGCACCAGCCCGACGGCGTCGGACAACACGGTCTGATCCAGTTCGCGGACATCGACGCCGTCGACGCGCACGGAGCCGCCGGTGGCGTCCATCAGCCGCGGGATCAGATTGAGCAGGGTGGTCTTCCCGCTGCCCGTGCTGCCGATGATGGCGGTCGTCTCACCGGGCCTCGCCAGCAGCGAGATCTCTTGCAATACCGGCTTTTCCGCGCCGGGGTAGCGGAATTCCACATCGGACAGTTCGAGTCGCCCGTGCACCTCACCGGGGCTGATCGGGTTCGACGGCAGGACGACGCTGGTGTGCGTGTCGAGCACCTCGGTGATGCGCTCGGCGCTGACCTCGGCGCGCGGGATCATCATGAACATGAAGGTGGCCATCATGACCGCCATCAGGATCTGCATCAGGTAGGACAGGAACGCGGTCAGCGCGCCGATCTCCATGCTGCCGTCGTCGATGCGCAGCCCGCCGAACCACAGCACGGCGACGCTGGAGGCGTTCATCACCAGCATGACGATGGGGAACATGAGCGCCATCAGCCTGCCGACGATCAGCGAGACGTCCAGAAGTTCGGTGTTGGCCTTGGTGAACCGCCGCCGCTCGTGGGTGTCCTTGACGAAGGCCCGGATCACGCGGATGCCCATGATTTGCTCGCGCAGGATCTGGTTGATCTTGTCGATGCGCACCTGCATCAGCCGGAACGCCGGGCGCATCTTCGCGATGACGATCCCGACCGCGACACCGAGGACGGGCACCACGACCACGAGCAGCCACGAGAGTGTGACGTCCTGGTTCAGCGCCATGATGATGCCGCCGAAGCACATGATCGGCGCGGACACCATCAGGGTGAACGCCATCAACGTCAGCATCTGCACCTGCTGGACGTCGTTGGTGGTGCGCGTGATCAGCGACGGCGTCCCGAACTGGCCGACTTCGCGGGCGGAGAAGTCCTGGACCCGGTGGAAGATCGCGCCTCGGACGTCGCGGCCGACCGCCATCGCGGTGCGAGCCCCGTAGTAGACGGCGCCGATCGAGCAGACGATCTGCACCAGCGACACCAGCAGCATCACGCCGCCGACGCCGAGGATGTAGTCGATGTCGCCCTTGACCACGCCGTCGTCGATGATGTCGGCGTTCAGCGTCGGCAGGTAGAGCCCGGCGAGGGTTTGGACGAACTGCAGCAGCACGATCAGCCACAGGTCTCGCCGGTACGGGCGCAGGTGAGTGCGCAACAGCTTCGTCAGCACAACGGTTTCTCCCCCAGTGGTGGGTAGGGTGTTACTTCTTCTTCAATTTTTTCACCGGCTCGGGCCCGGATCCGGTGAGCGAGGGGATGCCCGCGGAGGCTTCGCGCAGGAGAACGGCGAGTGTCTCCAGGAAGGGCCCGGCACCCTCGTAGATCAGCCAGCTGAAGAACGCGGTCTTCACCGCGGACTCCACGATCGCCGCCATGAGCCGCGCGTTCAACGCGTTTTCCGCGCCCGCGCCCGCGCGCTCCAGGATGGCGTCGGCCAGCACCTGCTCGACCTTGGCGTGCGCTTTGAGGAACTCGCCCTGCACCGCCGGGTGCAGAAGCAGTGACCGGGCCACCGTGACCGAGTCACGATTCGGTTCTCCCAAGCTGCTGTAGGCCTCCAGCGTCGCGGCGCTGACCGCCTCCCACAGTGTCTCCTCCGCCGGCCGTACGCGGAGTGCCTCCCGCAGGCGTTCCTGCCGTTCGACGATGAACGAGCAGATCGCCTCCTCCTTGCTGGAGAAGTAGTTGTTGAACGTGCGCGGGGAGACTCCGACGGCGGAGGCGATGTCCTCGACGCGGACCTGTTCGACGCCCTTCTCGACGGCGAGTCTGAGCGCTGCCTCGCTCATCGCCTGCCTGGCCGCGCGCTTCTTGCGTTCGCGCAGTCCGAGTGGGGCGGCGGGGTCGGGTGTCACGATGGCAAGAGTAGGCAAAAGTTGCGGGACACGCAAATTTATGCGCGATCCGCACTTTTCGGTCATCCCCGTGTCGCGGAACACTCAAGATGAGCCGAATGGCCTAGCGCGCACCGCTCACCAGCCGCAACGCCTTCGTGACCACGTCACTGCCAGCGGTTGAACGGGAACCGACTGTGGACACGGATAGTGACTTCTGCTTGCATGGCCGTCGTTGTGCTGGGGAGTGCGACACGGGTCCGGGTATGCGAAGAGAAAGAAGTGGAAGCACATGGTGACGCGGGCTCGAGGCTTGCTTGACCGCTCACGGGTTCTTCTGGACCGTTCCAGGGTCGCCGCGGCGCAGTTCCTCGCCGCCCCGCCCCGGCACGCTCCGTCGGCTCCGCCCGCCGAACCGGCGGTGGAACAGCGGCCTGCCGTGGAAGCTCCGGACGCCGGCGCGCTCGCCGGTGTCTGTTCCAATGTCGCGCTGCGCGACCTCAATCTGCTCGACCAGCTGCTCGCGCAGCTGGAGACGATGGAGGCGGGGGAGGAGAACTCCGACCGCCTTGCCGAGCTCTACCGGCTCGACCACCTCGCGACCCGCTTGCGGCGCAACGCCGAGAACCTGCGTGTGCTCGCCGGCCGCGACGCCGACGACACCTCCGCCGGGATCTCGTCCGTGCTCGACGTGATGCGGGCCGCGATGTCGTCGATCGACCACTACTCGCGGATCACGATCGGCCGGGTCGTTTCGCTCGGCGTCGTCGGGTTCGCCGCCGAGGACGTCAGCCGGATCCTCGCGGAACTGTTCGACAACGCGGCGAACCAGTCGTCGCCGAGTTCTCCGGTCAGTGTCAGCGCGCACCTCACCGAGCAGGGGAGTGTGCTGATCCGGATCGAGGACGAGGGCATCGGCATGCCGCCGGAACGCCTCGCGGTGCTGAACGAGCGCCTCGCCGCCGGTCCCGTGCTCGACGACGATTCGGTGCGGCATATGGGACTCGCCGTCGTCGGCAGGCTCGCCGACCGGCACGAGATCACCGTCAAACTCGACCGTCGTACCCCGCACGGCACGGTCGCCACCGTGCTGCTGCCGGTGCCGGTGGTCTCGGAACTGGCCGAGAAACAGTGGTCCGGCAGCCAGACCGTGGTGCTGCCGCAGACGAGGATCACCAATGGCGCGCCCGCGGGCAGCCCCGTCGCGACACCCTCCGGGCTGCCGAGGCGCCGCCCCGCCGCGCCGCCGGAACCGGAACGGAAACCCAGCCCGCGGCCGCGCACGGCCGTCCCGCCACCCGCCGACGGCGGTACCACGCCCAGCGGCCTGCCGCGCCGGGTTTCCCGCAGTATCAGGACTTTGCCCGACGAACCGGCCCCGCCGACCACCTCGCCCGCCGACGCGGCGGACGGGCACGAGGCGCTGCTGGCCGACCTCGGTGCCTTCAGCGACGGTGAGCGCGCCGCTCTCGACGACCGGCACGAGCGTGAGACCGGAGGAAACACCCAGTGACCGCCCAGGACGCGACCACGGATTTCACGTGGTTGCTCGACGATTTCGTGCGCAAGGTGCACGGCGCCAGCCACGCGCTGATCATGTCCGTCGACGGTTTCCCTTTGACCGCTTCGGAATCGGTGTCCAGCGACGACGCGGAGCAGCTCGCCGCCATCGCGAGCGGTCTGCTCAGCCTCGCGGGCAACAGCGCCGCGTTGTTCGGCAAGGGCAACTGCGAACAGATCATCATCCGGCTCACCCGCGGGTACTTCCTGTTCATGGGGATCGGCGCCGAGGCCGGGCTCGCCGTGCTGACCGAGCCCGACTGCGACATGAAGGTCGTCGCCTACGAGATGACCCAATTCATCACGAACGCCGGTCACGCCCTCACCCCCGAGGTGCGAGCGGGACTCCGGCAGGTCCTGACCGCCCGACGGCCGCAGGCCTGAGAATCCGGAGAAGGAAGGGATGACCGTGTCCAGCGACCAAGCTCCGGACCGGCCGGTCAAGATGCGCAGCCGCAGAATCCGGCCGTACGCGCTGACCGGCGGCCGCACCAAGAGCAGCCACCTGTTGCTGGTGGAGACCCTGATCTCGGTTCCGCGCTACGACCCGGCGCTGGCCGAGGCGTTGATGCCCGAATCGCGTTCGCTGTACGAGCGCGCCCGTGAGCGCTCGTCGATCGCCGAACTGTCGGTGGGGCTCGACCTGCCGCTGGGTGTGGTCCGCGTGCTCATCGGCGACCTCGCCACCCAGGGCGCCGTCTTCGTGCACCCGACGGCCCACGCCTACAACCACGACACGAACGTGCTCGAGAGGATCCTCGATGGACTCAAGCGCCTCCCGGTCTGACACCGGCGGTGCGGCGGAGCCTTCGGGTCGTTGGCCGCATAAGTACCCAGTTCGATCCCGCCCCGGCCGGCAGGCCCCGTTTTCGGGGTGTCAGGGCGCCATCCAAGAAGGGCGTGAGTGAGGTCGTGAAAGAGCGCCCTGGCGACACGAATGCGGTCGCGGGTTCCGAAGCAAACACAGATCTTCTCGCCATCTCCGCCAAGATCGTGGTCGCCGGTGGATTCGGCGTCGGCAAGACGACGTTCGTCGGCTCCGTCTCCGAGGTCCCGCCACTGAGCAACGAGGCCTGGATGACCGAGGCCGGCGCCGGTGTCGACGAGCTGGTGCCCCCGGGAACCAAGTCCACCACCACGGTCGCGATGGACTTCGGCCGGATCACCCTGCGTGAAGACCTGCTCCTGTACCTGTTCGGCACCCCCGGCCAGGCCCGGTTCTGGTTTCTCTGGGACGACCTGTCGCGCGGGGCGCTCGGCGCCGTCGTCCTGGTCGACACCAGCAGGATCGACCAGTCGTTCGCGGCCATCAACTACTTCGAGAACGACTCCGAGCTGCCGTTCATCGTCGCGGTCAACCAGTTCGAGGGGATGCCGGTGCACGACCTCGACGAGGTCCGCGACGCGCTGGCGCTGTCCCCGGACATCCCGCTGGTCACCTGCGACGCGCGTGACCCGAAGTCGGCGGTCGCGACCTTGCGGGAACTGGTGACGCACACGTTGTCCCTCGCGGTGGTCTCCGGGCCCGGCCGCGAGTTCGCACTCAGCTGACGGGTCTCTGGGAGGAATGTCGAGGATGCGCAAGGTTCTGATCGTCGGTGCCGGGCAGTCGGGGCTCCAGCTGGCACTGAGCCTGCTTGGTCACGACTACGACGTCACGGTGATGTCGGCGCGGACGCCGGACGAGATCCGGTCCGGCAAGGTGATGTCGACCCAGTGCATGTTCCACTCCGCCCTGCAACACGAGCGGGACCAC
Source organism: Amycolatopsis coloradensis (assembly GCF_001953865.1). Lineage (GTDB taxonomy): Bacteria > Actinomycetota > Actinomycetes > Mycobacteriales > Pseudonocardiaceae > Amycolatopsis > Amycolatopsis coloradensis. The sequence goes on along the minus strand of NZ_MQUQ01000008.1, from coordinate 110,257 downwards.
GAGCTGAACCTGTGGGAGGACGAGACGGTCCGGGTCGAGGGGCTCGGGGTGTCGATCGCCGGACCGGACGGCGCCGATGAGCCCTCGGCGGTAGAGCGTGCCTCGGGCTGGAGCCGGGTGCTGGACTGGTTCGGGCCGCTGGAGCATTTCGCGCAGTCGGTGGACCAGCGGGTGAAGATGGCGAGCTGGCTCGAACTGGTCGAGGAGCGCGGCGGCAAGGTCGTCATCCACGGGGTGACCACTTCGGACCTCGCGCCGCTGGCGAAGCTCTACGACCTCGTGGTCATCGCGGCAGGCAAGGGCGAGCTGGTGCAGTTGTTCGACCGCATCCCCGAGCTCTCGCCCTACACCGAGCCGCAGCGGGCGCTTTCGCTCGCCTACGTGCACGGCATGGAGCCGCGGCCGGAGCACCCGGACAAGGCGGCGGTGCGGTTCAACATCATCCCCGGTGTCGGGGAGCTGTTCATGATCCCCGCGTACACGCTGAGCGGGAACTGCGACATCCTCTTCTTCGAAGGCGTCCCCGGCGGGCCGCTGGACTGCTGGGGCGACCGGCCGTCGCCGCAGGCGCATCTCGACCGGATCCTCTCGCTGATGAAGCAGTTCCTCCCGTGGGAGTACGAGCGCTCGCGCAACGTCGTGCTGACCGACGAGAAGGCGACGCTCGCCGGCGGATACACCCCGGTCGTGCGGAACGCGGTCGGCAAACTGCCTTCGGGCACCGTGGTGCTGGGCATGGCCGACGTCGTCGTCGCCAACGACCCGATCACCGGCCAGGGCTCCAACAACGCGAGCCACTGCGCGGCGTCCTATCTGGACTCCATCCTCGACCGCGGGGACAAGCCGTTCGACGAGGCGTGGATGACGGCGGCGTTCGACAAGTACTGGGAGTACGCCCAGCACGTGACGACCTGGACCAACGCGATGCTGCGACCGCCGCCCCCACACGTGCTCCAGATCATCGGCGCGGCGGGGGAGAAGCCCGCCGTGGCGAAGCGGTTCGCGAACGGTTTCTCCGATCCGACCGATTTCCAGCACTGGTTCTTCGACCCCGCGAAGGCGGAGAAGTTCCTGGCCGAAGCGTGATTCCCGGGCCGTGAGGGTCCCGCGATCGGGTTCCCAGGACTGTCGCGGTGCGCCGTTTCGGGCTACCGTTGTTACCGAGCGTGAGTACGGTCGGTGACGGCGGTGGAGGTGCGGCGCGATGCGTTCGATGTGGAAGGGCTCGGTGTCCTTCGGGCTGGTGAGCATCCCGATCCAGCTCTATGCGGCCACCGAGAACAAGAACGTCTCGCTGCGCCAGGTGCACGAGACCGACGGTGGCCGGATCCAGTACAAGCGGTTCTGCACGATCGACGGCGAGGAAGTGCCCTACGCCGAGATCGCCAAAGGCTACGAACTGCCCGACGGCGAGATGGTCGTGCTCACCGACGAGGACATGTCCGAACTGCCGCTGGCCTCGTCACGGGCGATCGACGTCCTCGAGTTCGTGCCGCTGGAGTCCATCGACCCGATCCACTTCGACAAGACCTACTACCTCGAACCGCAGAAGAACGCCGTCAAGCCGTACGTGGTCTTGCGTGACGCGCTGCAGAAGGCGAGCCACGTGGCGATCGCGAAGGTCGCCATCCGGCAGCGGGAGACGCTCGCGATCCTGCGGGTGCACAGCGACGTCCTGATGATGACGACGATGCTGTGGCCCGACGAGGTCCGCGTCCCGGACTTCGGCTTCCTGCACGACGATCCGCCGCAGGTGCGGCCGCAGGAACTGACGATGGCGGGTTCGCTGATCGACTCGCTCTCGGAGCCGGTGTTCGAGCACGAGAAATACACCGACTCCTACCGCGAAGCGCTGGAAGCCATGATCGAGGCCAAGGCCGCGGGGAATGAGACGACGAAACCGAAGGCCGTGGGCGCGAAAGCCGACGTGGTCGATCTCATGGAAGCCTTGCAGGCCAGCGTCAGCGAGGCGAAGAAGAGCCGCAAGCCGTCGACGGCCAAGAAGGCCACCGCGGCCAAGAAACCCGCTTCCGGCAAGCGAACCCCCAAGAGCGCTTGATCATCCCTTGTGGACTTGTGCCCGGCGTCACTCCGCCGGGTCCGGCGACACGCCGTCCGTATGCCAGGATCTGTCGTCCCTCGGTGGTAGTAAGGCAATCGAGGACAACTTTTCCGGAGCGATCTTCGATCTGATCGCGGGAGGCGGTATGAGCATGGAGTGCGCGTTCTGCGCCGGCGGACTCGACCACTGCCACGGAAGCCTGGTGGTCCACCTCGAGGGTGGTTTCACCGAATGCAGCGAGGATGGCTGCGTCGATCTCGACTTCGCCCGGCACACGCTGACGATCGACTGCTTCGACGTCGACGGCGGCTGCTCGTGTGCGGAGGTGGAGGTCCGGGAGCTGCTGCGGGCTTCTTGACCGGCGGCCAATACACCAGTCCGGCCCGATCCGGGTGATCGAAAGCGATTGCCACCCGAAGGTGTATGCATTCGTGTACATCGTCGCCGGACATGTGTTAACTATGACGGGGTCCTCCGGCTCTCCCTCCCCCTCGGAGCCGGGGGGCCCCTTCATGTCACGAAGTTTCCTTCGCGGTGTCGTGGATCGAGGGGCCGTCGCAGGCGCGCACCGCGTCCCAGACCCCCTCTCCATTCGCGTAGTCACTCGCGGGAAGTGTCCCCAGAGGACCGAGGACGTCGTCACCCGCTCCCGCCGCCGCCGCGGCACGGAGGAGTTCGTCGCGTCCGCACGGATAGTTCGCTTCCGCCAAGTACGGGCGAGGATCCGGTCCAGCCATCGGCTTTCCCTCCTTTTCTCTCGTCCGCACCGGTTACCCAGCGGACCAAGGGTGGAAACGGACCGAGCACCCGGCGTGAGGGGAACGCCGGGTGCTCGGTCATTTCATGGCTGATACCGGGGGCTCGGTACCAGAAGGTCCGGAGTTGCTCAGAACCAGTGGGCGCGACCGCCAATGGCCTTCCCGGTGTTGCCGAGAACGGCCAGGATGATGCCGATGACCGCGAGCGCGATCCCGATCGAGTACAGAACGGGGATGCTGGCGATGACACCGATGACAATCAGGATGACGCCGAGAATGATCACGGGGGCACCTTCTCCTTCGTAGTCGCCCGGCGAATGGAGCCGCCGGGATGGGGCTAGTGAAGGAGTTCCCGATTCACCCGAAAGAAAACATGGCATCCGGCGGTAGTTTTCACGCATTCGGCCTAACGTGGAGCGGTGTGTCGTCCGTCCAATCACGCTTGGTGTCCATCGGAGCACCCGTGTCGTCCACTCAGTCACGCGTAACGGCCGCCACCGCTGAACCGTCAAGTCCCTCGGCGTGTGGAACCGCCCTCGCCATTCACGAGGGCGGCCCGCACTCAGTACCGGTAGTGGTCCAGTTTGTACGGACCCTCGACGTCCACGCCGATGTACTCGGCCTGGCGCTTGGTCAGCTTCGTCAGCCGGACGCCCAGCGCGTCGAGGTGCAGGCGCGCCACCTTCTCGTCGAGGTGCTTCGGCAGCACGTGGACGTCGGTGGCGTACTGGCCCTGCTTCGTGAACAGCTCGATCTGCGCGATCGTCTGATTGGTGAAGGAGTTCGACATCACAAAGCTCGGGTGGCCCGTGGCGTTCCCGAGGTTCATCAGCCTGCCTTCGGACAGCACGAGGATGGAGTGCTGCTCGCGGTCGGCCGTCGCGGGGAAGACCCACTCGTGCACCTGCGGCTTGATCTCGATCTTCTCGATGCCCGGGATCTTCGCGAGCCCGGCCATGTCGATCTCGTTGTCGAAGTGGCCGACGTTCGCGACGATCGCGTTGTGCTTCATCTTGGCCATCTGGTCGGCCATGATGATGTCGAAGTTGCCGGTGGTGGTGATGAAGATGTCACCGCGCTCGACGACGTCGTCGAGTTCCACGACGTCGAGGCCCTCCATCGCCGCCTGGAGCGCGCAGATCGGGTCGATCTCGGTGACGACCACGCGGGCACCCTGGCCGCGCAGCGATTCCACCGCGCCCTTGCCGACGTCGCCGTAGCCGCAGATGACGGCGACCTTGCCCGCGATCATCACGTCGGTGCCGCGGTTGAGACCGTCGATGAGCGAGTGACGAATGCCGTACTTGTTGTCGAACTTCGACTTCGTCACCGAGTCGTTCACGTTCATCGCCGGGAACAGCAGTTCGCCGTCCTTGGCGAGCTTGTAGAGCCGCTTGACGCCGTTGGTGGTCTCCTCGGTGACCCCGCGGACCTCCTTGGCGATACGGGTGAACCGGCCGGCGTCGCGCGCGATGCTGTCGGTCAGCGTGCGGAGCACGAGGGTGTACTCCTCGGGGTCCTCTTCGGTCGCCTGCGGGACGGCACCGGCGGCCTCGAACTCGACTCCCTTGTGGATCAGCAGGGTCGCGTCGCCACCGTCGTCGAGGACCATGTTCGGGAGACGGCCGTCACCGAAGTCGAAGAGCTGGTCGGTGCACCACCAGTACTCGGCGAGCGTCTCGCCCTTCCACGCGAACACCGCGGAGCCCGAAGGCCGCTCGACGGTGCCGTTCGGGCCGACGACGACGGCGGCGGCCGCCTCGTCCTGCGTCGAGAAGATGTTGCAGGACACCCACCGCACCTCGGCGCCGAGCGCGACGAGCGTCTCGATCAGCACGGCGGTCTGGACGGTCATGTGCAGCGATCCCGCGACCCGCGCGCCCTTCAGCGGCTGGGAGTCGGCGTATTCACGGCGCAGCGCCATCAAGCCGGGCATCTCGACCTCGGCGAGGCGCAACTGTTTGCGGCCGGCCTCGGCGAGGGAAAGGTCGGCGACGGCGAATTCGATCCCGTTGACCTTGGACAGGGTGGGGCTCACAGGTTCTCCAATCGAGAGGAAGGCAAGGTGGAGCGGTCCTTCGCGCCGGTGGCGGGAAGAACGGGGATCAAGTGCTGGGGTTCAGCGCTCGGCCTCGACCAAGAAGGGCGGAAAAGGGTTCTGACGCAAGAAAGGCACCTCCGCGGTGGGAGGCGCCCTTACGTCTGTCCGATGGGCCGAGCGTGGCGGAAGAATTCCGTCGCAGCGCCTCTCGGCCCGCGACCAGGATGGCAAAGCGCCGCGAGGGCTGTCAAGGCGACGCGGATCCCGCCGCCGTCGAGGAGAATTCGGCGCGGACACCCAGAAGACGGACCGGTCTGCCGAGGTCGAACATGCCGAGCACGGCCAGCGCCGCCTTCTCGAGCTCGTCCGGGTCGGCGGTCGGTGCGGCCAGGGTCACGCTGTGGGTGTGGGTCAGGAACGGTGCGAACCGGACCTTGACCGCGACCCGCGCGGCGGGCCTGCCTTCTTCGTCGACGTCCTGGGAAACGCGCTTCGCCAGCGCGACGACCTCGGCGGCCATGGCTTCAGGGTCGGTCAGGTTCCGCTGGAACGTCGTCTCCCGGCTGCGGGATCGCGCGACGTATGGCGTCGCGGTGACCTCGGCGTCACCGATTCCCCCGGCGACGATCCGATACCACGGGCCGAGTTTCGGGCCGAACCGCGCGGCGAGATCCGCCGGGTCGGCGCCCGCCAGTTCCAGCACGGTGCGATAGCCGGCTTCGGCGAGCTTCTTCGTGGTCTTGGCGCCGATGCCCCAAAGCGCGTCCGTCGGCTTCTCGGCCATGACGTCCCACCAGTTCTCTTGGACGAGACGGAAGATCCCGGCCGGTTTGGCGAATCCGGTGGCGAGTTTGGCGCGCAGTTTGTTGTCCCCGATCCCGACCGAGCAGGACAGCCCGGTCTCCTCGGCCACCACTCGCCGGATGTCGGCGGCGAGCGCTTCGGGATCGTCGGTGGTGGCGCCGAGGAACGCTTCGTCCCAGCCGAGTACTTCGACGACGACGGGTGACTCCCGCAGCGTCGCCATCACCCGATCGGATACTTCCTGGTACGCGGGCGCGTCCGTGGCCAGGAAGATCGCTTCGGGGCACCGTTTCGCGGCGGTTCGCAAGGGCATCCCTGACCGGATGCCGAACTGTCTCGCCTCGTACGACGCCGTCGCCACCACGGCCCGTTCGGCCGGATCGCCCGTGCCGCCGACGACCACGGGCTGGCCGCGCAGTTCAGGCCGCCGGGCGACCTCGACCGCCGCGATGAACTGGTCGAGGTCGACGTGGAGCACCCACTCCCGGACGGCCATGAACCGAGCTTAAGCCCGGTCCGCGACCTCGTCGCGCATGCGCTGCTCGTTCTCCTGAAGCTCCGGCGTGAAGTTCTCACCGAAGTCTTCGGCTTCGAGGATCTTGCGGACCTCGAGGATGGTGTCGCCGTGCGGAGGAGTGGGACAGCGCTTCGCCCACTCGATCGCGTCGGCGCGCGACGGGACGTCGACGATCCAGAAGCCGCCGACGAGTTCCTTGGCTTCGGTGAAGGGACCGTCGGTGACCGTCGACCCGGCGGCATTGACCGTGACCCGCGCACCCTTCGAGCTTTCCTGCAGACCTTCGCCGCCGACCAGGACCCCGGCGTCGAGCATGTCTTGGTTGAACTTCGCCATGGCGGTCAAGGCTTCCATCGGCGGCAGTTTCCCGGCTTCGGAATCCTCGTCCGCCTTGATGATGATCATGAACCGCATGGTCTTCCTCCCCGTGAACCGGACGTTTCGCCCGGACTCTACCGGCGGGAAGACGATCAGCCGCGACCGAACCGGGACAGGTGCACGATCACGGCCGACGTGACGGTGATCAGCCCGAGCAGCAGCAGGGCCGGGCTGTTCGTCACCATGCCCAAGAGCATCAGCAGACCCGCGGTGAAGTCGAGGCTCAGGACGACCGTCAGCCGGAGCAGGGGAGTCCGTGCGGGCCTGCCGGAGCGGAGCTGTGCGGCGAGCGCCGGCTCGGTCAGCTCGAACCAGCGCTCGATCTTCTCCAGCTCCTGCCGATCATGATGGCTCAGCATCGGTTTCTCCCTCGGCGCGCTCCGCCCGTCGACATCGGGGGAATACCCAGGACCAGGGCCGGATAAGCGTCGAGTTTCGCCCAATTTCGTATAATGACCTATACGGCTTGGCGAACGGATCATCCTGGGTAGGCCGAATGGTTGCGCCATTAGTGGTTTCGGCACGATGAAAGATCGTCAAAGAGGTGCGGAGGTCGGTAGTTTCTCCGATTGTGGCCAGGGTGGCCGCGGTTGCTCCACCTGGGAGGATACGAGCGATGACCATACCCACCGAACCGATCGGCAGCATTCCCCGTCCGGGCTATCTCGTCGAGGCGCTCGGCGAGCACGCTTCCGGGCGGCTCGACGCCGACGGTCTCGGCGAGTTGCGGGAGAAGGCCCTCGTGGACACCATCAAACGCATGGAGGAGACCGGTTCCCCGGTCATCACCGATGGCGAACAAGGCAAGCCGAGCTTCGCCACGTACCCCTTGGCGGGCCTCACTTCGCTGGCGCCGGACGGCGTGGTCATCCCCTTCGCCGACGGGCACACCCGGCAGCTTCCGAGGCTCACCGCCGGCCCGTTCCGCTATCAGACCTACGCCGACTCTTATCTCATTGAGGCGAAAAAGCACGCCACCAAACCGGTGAAGCAGGCGGTGATCGCGGCTTCGGCGATCGGGCTCATCTATCCGGGTGAAGAAGTGGCCGGATATGACAAAGAACAGTTCATCGCCGACCTGGTGAACGAAGCCGAGGCGGATATCCGCCGCAGTCTCGACGCGGGCGCCAACAGTGTCCAAATCGATTTCACCGAAGGCAGGTTGTCGCTGAAGCTCGACCCATCCGGCGGCCTGTTGCAGTCCTTTGTGGACTTGAACAACGCGGTGCTGGACCGGTTCTCCGAGGAGGAGCGCGCGAAGATCGGGGTGCACACCTGCCCCGGCGGCGACCAGGACTCGGTGCACAGCCTCGACGTCGACTACGCCGGGCTGCTGCCGACGTTGTTCCAGCTGAAGGTGGGCAACGTCTACGTCCAGCTGGCCAGTGAGACCGAGCCCGAGCGGGCGCTCCAGGTGATCGCCGAGCACTCCCGGCCGGAGCAGCGGATCTTCGTCGGTGTGACCGACCCGATCAACCCGCGCGTCGAAACCGCCGAAGAGGTCAGGGACAGGGTGCTTCAGGCGGCGCGGTTCATCTCGCCGGATCGGCTGGGCACCTGCGATGACTGCGGGTTCTCGCCGTTCGCCGACGACACCTCGACGTCGCGGGACACCGCGTTCGCCAAGATCGCCGCCCGCGTCGAGGGCACACGCCTCGCCTCCGAAGCACTCGACTGAGGTCGCGTGATGGGCGCCTTCGGTCAGTTCTGGACGGCGACGCGGATGCCGAGCCCGACCAGGAAGGTGCCCATCACCGCGTCCAACGCGCGCCGGACACGGCCGGTGCTGAAGAACCTCCGCAGCGAACCGACCAGCGTCGACAGGACGAAAGTCCATACGACGGCGACCGTGGTGGCGAGTACCGCCAGTTGCAGGGTCTCCGCGGTCGTGGCCGAATGCGGGAGGAACTGGGGGAGCAGCGCGAGGAAGAACATCGCGACCTTCGGGTTGAGCAGGTTGGTGAGCAGTCCGTGCCGGAACGCCGCCCGGGGCGCGACCACGGGCGCCGCCTTGTCCACGAGTTCGCTGTAGTCACCGCGGCGCACGGCCAGCCACGCCTTGACGCCGAGGAAGATCAGGTACGCGGCGCCGATCAGTTTCACCACGGTGAAGGCGATCGCCGACGCGGTGAGGATCGCGGCGATGCCGAGCGCGATCGAGACCACCCAGACGAAGACGCCGAGTGCGATCCCGAGTCCGGCGGCGATCCCGGCCTTGCGCCCGCCGAGGATCGCGCAGCGGGTCACCACCAGGAAGTCCGGGCCGGGCGCGATCGCGCCGAGCAGGCAGATCAAGACGAACGAGAGTGCGGTGGCCCCGGAGATCATCTCTCGATGCTATCCGGCCGGTCGATGCCGCGGGCCATGACAGCGCCAGGGACGTCGACTCCGTCGGGTGTCGTCATCGTCACCCGTTCGACTTCCGTGAAGCCGAACGACCGGTACAGCGGGACACCGGGCAGGGTCGCGGTCAACGTCAGCGAGGTGAATCCCTCGGCTTTCGCCGCGAGACGGCACGACTCGAGGATCGCGCGCCCGAGCCCTCGCCGGGTCCAGTCACCGCGGACGAACATGGCGCGCACCCGTGCGGGTTCGGTGGCCGGGTCGAGTGGACGGTCGTCGTCCGCCGCCTCGGCGGAGCCTGCGTGCATCTTGTGGCGTCTGCTCCAGCCCCCGCAGGCGACGATCTCGCCGTCGGCCTCGTGCACGAAGTAGGTGCCGTCTTCGATCAACCGCAGGTCGAGGTGCGCGATGTGCTCCGCCGCGCTCGCGGTCTGCCGCTCGTCGTAGAAGCGGGGAAACAACTCCAGCACCGAGGCTCGCATCAGCGCCGCGATGGCGGGCGCGTCGGCGAGGGTGGCCGTCCGCTGCGGCGGCAGAGGCGTCGTCATACCGTGGAAGATAGCCAACGACGGCGATCGGGCTACCGGACAATCGAGTGATGATCACCGACGACGGCTGTGAACTGTGGACCTCGGCGACCGGCCTTGGCGAACCGATCCTGTGCTGCCACGGCGGCCCTGGCCTGTGGGACATGTTCGGCACGCTCGATCTCGGTCCGGGTTTCCGGCTCATCCGGTGGGACCAGCGCGGTGCCGGGCGATCGGAACCACGCGGCCCGTACACCTCGAACGGATGGTGGCCGACGTCGACGCCGTCCGTGAGTGGCACGGGCTCGACCGCGTTGCCGTGCTCGGGCATTCGTGGGGCGCGCATCTCGGGCTCCTTTACGCGCTCGCGCGACCGGAACGGGTGAGTTCGCTCGTCTACGTGTCGGGCGTCGGTCTCGGCCATGGCTGGCACGAGGAGTTCAAGCGGAACTTCGAGCGAGCGCTGGGGGAAAGGCACGCCCGGTGGGCCGAGCTACGCGCCGCGGACCACGACGGAGGCCGAGAACTCGCGGTGCTGCAATGGACGGCCGACTTCGCGGCGGATGGCGAGCGGCACGCCGAGGCGATGGCGACACCCTGGTTCCGGGTCAACTACGAGGCGAACGCCGCGTTGAGCGAGCAAATGCGGACGGTGCCGGAGGAGACGCTGATCGAGGCCTGCCGGGCGCTCACCGTGCCGGCGCTGATCGTCGACGGGATGGCGGACAACCGGCCGCGCTGGGCGGTGGACTCGCTGGAACAGGCCTTGCCGTCGGTGACCCGGGTGCGGCTGCCCGGCGTCGGCCATGTGCCGTGGCTGGAGGCACCGGACCTGTTCCGCTCCACCGTGGCCGACTTCCTGGGCGACCGCGGTGGGTCGTGAGCGCGATTCCTCACCACGCCGCGCTGGTCACGCCAGTCACGACGGCGGCGCGTGAAGGACCCCTTCCCTCGGCTGAGCCGAGGGAAGGGGTCCTTTACGCCTTCCTTAATACATGAAGGACTTCTTCTTGCGTCCAGGCGCAAGGAAGGGGGCCATCATGTACTTCAGACGACAGCGCCGGTGCCGGAAGTGTTCAGGCCTTGGTGATCGGCTGCTGCAACTCGGTGACCCACTTGTCCCCGTCGGCCGGGCAATCGACGTAGTACTCCCGCGCCGGGCCACTCGGGCGGTAGCCGTGCGCGTCGACCCATTTCGCCAGCGCCTGGTAGCTGGAGAGCACTGTCGTCATCGAGCCCCGGTGCAGAATCGTCGCCGCTGCCGGGACTTCGGCGAGGCTCACCGTCGAGAATCCTTCGGTGCCGTTGGTCTCGGCCGCGATCGGGACGGCGGCGTGGATCAGCACTCGCTCCCCGCCGGGTTCGTCTTCGTAGTAGGCGATCATGGGTCCGGACGGGGCGATCCCGCCGAGCGCCGGGAACAGTTCCTCGTACAGCCGCTGCACGACCGGCCCGATCTCCTCGTTGACGTATCCGCTCGCCGTGCCGGTCAGTTCGGCGACACGCACCGCGGGCAGGCTTTTGACGACGACGTCTTCGGAAGGCATGCGTCCCTCGCTTTCGATCGACAGGAGCCTCGCCTCGACGGCCTTGAGCCGGATCTCGTCGGCCGCGATGGCCGCGTCGAGTTCGGCCCGCCGCAGCCGCAGCATCCCGCGCAACTCGTCCACGCCGATCTCCGCGTCGAGGATCTCCTGCACCTGGGTGAGGGTGAAGCCGAGATCCTTGAGCGCGATCACCCGGTTGAGTCTGGCCAGCTGCTCGCCGGAATAGGACCGGTAACCGCTGAACGGGTCCACTTGGGCGGGCCGCAGCAGGCCGATGGCGTCGTAGTGACGCAGCATGCGGACCGACACCCGGCCGTGCTTGGCGAAATCTCCGATACTGAACATGACTTCTCCCAGCGGACAGCCTGACACGGTGTCACAGTCAAGCGGTCATCGCACGAGCCGGAAGAACGATCGCACCTCCTCGATGAACACGTCGGGCTGTTCGAAGGCCGCGAAGTGCCCGCCCCGCTCCAGTTCGTTCCAGTACCTGATGTCGGTGAACCGGCGCTCGGCCCAGCGTCGGGACGGGCGCGGCGTCTCGCGCGGGAAGATCGAACAGCCGGTGGGCACGGCGATCGTGTCCACAGTGGACTCGGAGAACCAGCTCGACACCTCGGCGAAACTCTCCCAGTACAGCCGGGCGGACGAGGCGCCGGTGCCGGTCAGCCAGTAGAGCGTGATGTCGTCGAGCATCGCGTCCCGGCTCAGCGCGTTCTCCGGATGGCCACCGCAATCCGTCCACGCCTGGAACTTCTCGACTATCCACGCGCACAGCGCCACCGGCGAGTCGGCCAGCGCGTAACCGATCGTTTGTGGCCTCGTCGCCTGCTGGATCGCGTAGCCGGACCCGTCCGCTTTCGCGCGTTCGAGGTCGTCGAGCGACTTCCGTTCGGATTCGGTGAGATCGCCGAACGTCGCCGGGTCCGGCGCCGCCAGCGGCGGGTTGAGGTGGATCCCGGCCAGGCGCTCGGGAGCCGTCCGTCCCATGAGCGTGGTGATACTGGTGCCCCAATCACCGCCTTGGGCGCCGTAACGGTGGTAGCCCAGCCCGTCCATGAGGTGGATCCACGCGTCGGCGACGCGCTGGATCGACCAGCCCGTTCGCGCGGGTTTGTCACTGAAGCCGTAGCCGGGCAGGGACGGGGTGACGACGTGGAAGGCGTCCGCCGCGTCGCCTCCGTACGCGACCGGATCGGTGAGCGGGCCGAGCACTTCGAGGAACTCGAAGACCGAACCCGGCCAGCCGTGCGTGAGGATCAGCGGCAGTGCGCCGGGATGCGGGGAGCGGGCGTGCAGGTAGTGGATGCCGAGCCCGTCGATCTCGGTCCGGAACTGGGGGATCGCGTTGAGCCGGGACTCCGCGGCACGCCAGTCGTAGGTCTCCGCCCAGTGCGAACACAGTTCTCGCAGATAGGCGGCGGGTACTCCTTGAGACCAGTCGTCGACGGTCTCGTCCTCGGGCCAGCGGGTGTCGCGGAGCCGGACGCGGAGGTCTTCGAGATCGGCCTCCGGGACCTGGACTCGGAAGGGCGTCGTGTCCATGGCCGCCGACGGTAACGAGGGGGTCCGACAATTCGTGGACTTCCGGCGGGCCGGACGCCGGACGGGACGCGGTCGACGCGCTCGGTAACGGCCGCGTCGCTGTATCGGCACCTGCTGTCGGGCGGTGTCGCGTGACGGGATGGCCGACTCCCGTGACGGGATGGACGACACGCGTGACGAGATGGACGACACGCGTGTCCAGGCGGACGGCGCACCGCGGGTCCGGCCGAGGCGCGTGTCGTCCATCCCGTCACGGGTGTCGTCCATCGGATCACGCGAAATCGCCCATGTCCCGTGATGCGGCAGGCGTGGCGGGTGCTCCCAAGGTTGCCTTGGGGTGCCGGCCTCGGTCTGCCCGACCGCGTTTAGTCCTCTAGATGCGGTCAGTGTGGGTGGCGGGCCACCTGCGGCAGCTACTCGTGAGGCAACCCGATCGCCACTCACGACCACCGCGCGCCGAACGCCCACTGGGCGCTCACCTGAGTCTCGAGTGTCCACTCAGTCTTTGACGCCGACTGGCCCTCTCGTCGGTATGCCGCCCGTTGACCGAGGGCAGGTCAGCGGGCTATTCTCGATATACGAAAGAAAATTTCCGCATAGCGAAATTGCTGAGGTTTTGATGATCGATCTTGCCGGTTCGCGTCATGCGCTGCCGTATGTGCTGAACCTGTCGATGGTCTTCACCGAGTTGCCGCTGCTCGAGCGGCCGGAGACGGCGCGGGCGGCGGGCTTCACCGCGGTCGAGTACTGGTGGCCGTTCGAGACGGCGGTACCGGACGCCGCCGAGGCCGACGCGTTCGTCGTGTCGGTCGAGCAGGCGGGCGTCGCGGTGACCGGGCTGAACTTCTTCCCCGGTGACATGGCGGCCGGCGATCGCGGCCTGGTCACCTGGCCGGGGCGCGAGGGCGAGTTCGCCGCCGGTGTCGCCTCCGCGATCGAACTCGGCGAGCGCCTCGGCTGCCGCCGGTTCAACGCGCTCTACGGCAACCGGATCGGCGGCGCCGACCCGGCCGGGCAGGACAAGCTCGGGCTGGAGAACCTGGCGCTCGCCTCGGACGCGGCCGCGCGGATCGACGCGGAGATCGTCCTGGAACCGTTGTCGGGGGCGGAGAAATACCCGCTCAAGACAGCGGGTGACGTACTGAAGGTGCTCGACGATCTCGGGCGGGACAACGTGAAGCTGCTGGCCGACCTGTATCACCTGGCGGTCAACGGTGACGACCTCGACACGGTCACGACCGTCCACACCGGACGGATCGGCCATGTGCAGATCGCCGATGTCCCAGGGCGGCACCAGCCGGGGACCGGAACGCTGGACATCGAGGGATACCTGGACAAGCTGCGGACGGCGGGCTACCGCGGGCAGGTTGGTGTGGAGTACGAACCCGACGGGCCGAGCGCGGATTCGCTGTCGTGGCTGCCTTTCGAACGAAGGAGACTGGCATGACCAAGCTGGGATTCATCGGCCTGGGGATCATGGGCGGGCCGATGGCGGGACATCTTGTCGCCGCCGGCCACGAGGTGAGCGGATTCGACACGAACGCCGAAGCGCTCGCGAGGCTGGAAGCCGCGGGCGGCCGGGCGGCGACCGGCGTGACGGACGCCGTCGCCGATGCGGAAGTCGTCATCACCATGCTGCCGAACCATCCGCAGGTCGAGGCCGTCGTGCTGGCGGCGGGCGGGGTGCTGGAGTCGGCGAAACCGGGCACCCTGCTGATCGACATGAGCACGATCCGGCCGGAGACCTCCATCGAGGTGGCCGAGCGGGCCGGTGAGCGGGAGATCCGCGTGCTGGACGCACCAGTTTCGGGTGGCCAGGCGGGCGCGGAGCAAGCTTCGCTGTCCATTATGGCCGGTGGGGACACGGAGGATTTCGCGGCCGCGCTTCCGATACTAAAGGCCGTCGGGAAGACGATCGTCCACGTCGGTCCGCACGGCGCCGGTCAGGTCGTCAAGGCCGCGAACCAGCTGGTGGTCGGCGGGACCTATGGGCTGATCGCCGAGGCGATCGTGCTGCTCGAAGCGTCCGGTGTGGACGCAGGGGTCGGGCTGGACGTCCTCGCGGGCGGGCTGGCGGGCAGCCGGATCCTCGAACTCAAACGGAAGTCCATGGTGGCGCGGGAATTCGCGCCGGGCTTCCGGATCGATCTGCACCACAAGGACATGGGCATCGCGCTGGCCGCCGCCAGGCAAGCCGACGTCGCGTTGCCGATTACCGGGCTGGTCGCCCAGCTCGTCGCCGCCGGGCGGGCGATGGGCCACGGTTCGCTCGATCACTCCGCCCTGCTGAAGGTCGTCGAAGCGCTGTCCGGCGCGGAAAGCAAGGAGTGAGGAATGCCCAGAATCCCCGCCATGCAGGCCGTCGTCGACGTCCTGGTCAATGAAGGCGTCGACACCGCGTTCGGCTGTCCCGGCGCCGCGATCCTGCCGCTGTACCACGCGATGCAAGGCAGCGGCATCGAGCATCTGATCGTGCGCCACGAGGAGGGCGCGACCCATATGGCTGACGGCTGGGCGCGGACGACCGGCAAGGTCGGCGTCGCGATCGGCACTTCGGGGCCAGCCGGGACCAACATGATTACCGGGCTGTACACCGCGCAGGCCGATTCGATCCCGATCATCTGCATCACCGGGCAGGCCGACTCGCGGAAGCTGCACACCGAGGCGTTCCAGGCCGTCGACATCGTCGAGATCGCCAAACCGGTGACGAAATGGGCGGTGCAGGTCAGGGAAGCGGCGCAGCTGCCTTGGGTGTTCCGGGAGGCGTTTCGGATCGCGCGGTCCGGCCGTCCCGGCCCGGTGCTGATCGACCTGCCCGTCGACGTCCAGCGGCAGGAGATCGAATGGGACTCCAGCATCGACTCGCCGCTGCCGGTCATCGTCGCGACGCCGTCGCCCGCCAGGGTCGAGCGGGCACTCGATCTGCTGCTGGCCGCCGAACGACCGCTGATCCTCGCCGGTGGCGGGGTGGTGCTCGGTGGCGCGAGCGACCGGCTGCGGACCGCGGCCGAACTGCTCGGTGTGCCGGTCGGCGTGACGCTGATGGGCAAGGGAACCTTCCCCGAGGACCACGAGCTTTTCGCCGGGATGGCGGGCATCCAGACGTCGCAGCGGTGGGCGAACGCGGCCTTCCTCGAAGCGGATCTGGTGCTGGCGCTCGGCGCGCGGTTCGGTGACAGGCACACCGGAGACCTCGACGTCTACCGCGGCAGCCGGAAATTTATCCACGTCGACATCGAGCCGACGCAGCTGGGCAAGGTGTTCGGGCCGGACCTCGGGATCGTGTCGGACACGGGCGCGTTCCTGGAGGCGCTGATCGAGGCGGCGTCGAAGCGTTCGGTGAAGCCGGACCTCGGGTGGGCCCGCCGGATCGGTGCGCTGAAGGAGAGCCTGCCGCGGCGGGAGGACTTCGAGGACACACCGATCAAGGCGCCGCGGGTGTTCAAGGAGATCAACGAATTCTACGGCGAGGACGCCTACTTCGTCACCGCGATCGGCCTGTACCAGATCTGGTCCGGGCAGTTCCAGCGCGCGCACAAGCCACGCCACTACCAGGTGTGCGGCCAGGCAGGCCCGCTCGGCTGGGAGATCCCGGCGGCGATCGGCGTCAAGAAGGCCAAGCCGGAGGCCGAAGTCGTCGGCGTCGTCGGTGACTACTCGTTCCAGTTCCTGGTGGAGGAACTGGCGGTGGCCGCGCAGTACGACGTCGGATTCGTGCTCATCATGCTCAACAACGAGTACCTCGGACTCATCCGCCAGGCCGAGTCCGGCTACGAGATGAACTTCGAGGTCGACATCCACTACGACAAGAACGGCACGGACAACGTCAAGGTCATGGAGGCCTACGGCTGCGCCGGGACCCGCGTCACCGAGCCGGGCGAGATCCGGGCGTCGCTGGAGTGGGCGCGCAAGGAGGCCGAGCGGACGTCGCGGCCGGTGCTGGTGGAGATCATGATCGAACGCGAAGGAAACGCCGCGATGGGCAAGGCACTCGACAGCGTCGTCGAGTTCGAGCCGATCGCGGGCTGAGTCCCGTTCATCTCATCCGGCGCAGGGGACAATAAGTCGGCTACTTGCGCTGGCGCCTGGCGTCCCGGTGTCACCGAGCGGAACCGCCGGCGTGCGCAAACCCCGAACTCGCGTGATCAGGGCCGTGACTCGCGTGCTTGAAGGCGGATCTTGCGAGATCCGCCTTCAAGCACGTGTGTGCGGGGTCTGAGCACGACACGACGTTCCGGCTCCGGTGCTAGGCCTTGCCCTGGTCGTTGCTCAGCCACTTCTCCGGCCGGACCCGGACCAGCACGGAGTTGTCGCTGAGAGCACCGTCGACGTACTTCGTGCCCTCTTCCCCGGGCAGGTAGCGGTGCGCGATCTTCAGCGCCTGCTCACGGGTCGGCGGCTGGTCGTTGGCGATGACCGGACCCTCGGCCGTCACGTACTTGTACGGCAAGGTCTCCTCCTGCGCGACCAGGCTGAGCCTGCCCGCCTTCTTGATCGCCTTGTCCTTGACCGAACCGCCGTCCATCCAGATCAGGAGTTCGCCGCCGGGCTCGTAGTCGTACCAGACCGGTACGGCCAGCGGGGCCCGTCCTTCCCGCTCCACGGCCAGGACCCCGATGTGGACCTCGCTCAGGAAGGCTTCCCGTTCCTCGACGGTCATGACGAAAGACGACATCCGTGTCTCGCTTCTCTTCGGTTGGTGAGCTACGAGAAGCCGTAACGCGGGTCGGGTTCAGGACATTCCAGACGCAATTAGTCCTCTACTCGCGTGGGCGAACCGCGAGTAGAGGACTAATTGCGGTGGTTACGGGGTGGGGGAGACGGAGCTGGTCGGAGTCGCCTCACCGGTGTTCCCCGCCGGAGTGGACGAAGGCGGCGGAGTGGACGTGGTGCTGGACGGCGGAGGCGTAGACGACGGCGGCGTGCTCGAAGGAGGCGTCGACGAGGGCGGCGTCGGAGACGGCGGCGTGCTGGTCGGCTTCGAGGGCGACGTGCTGCTCGGTGGCGTGGTGCTCGGCGGGAGCGATGTGCCGGGCAACGGGGTCGGCGGCGGCGTGGTCGTGCCGGGCGGGGGCGTGCCGGGCGGCGGAGTGCCGGGCAGGGTCGGCACCGGGATCTGGCCGCCGGGTACGCCGGCGGCGACGTCCGAAGATTCGGGGGCGCCGACCGGGACCTGGCTGTCCGGGAACGTCGCGACACCGCCGCGGTAGGCGACCGCCCACCGGATCACGGTGTCCACATAGGACAACGAGTGGTTGTAGCGGTACACGGCGACCCGCTGGGTCTGCTCGGAGGTCAGGTCGACGCCGCCGGAGCAGAGGTAGCGACCCGAGCCCAGCGTCGCGTCGTAGATGTTGTTCGGGTTGGATTCGCCGTCGCCGTTGCCGTCGGAGGCGTAGCCCTTCCACGTGGANNTCCGGGATGGCCGCGAACGGACCGGCGCCGTTGAGCTGCGGGCCGCGGATCGGTTCGAGGGTGTCGCCCTTGGCGTCGACGTAACCGCCGCGCGCGTGATTCGACTCGATCCGGCCGATACTCGCGATCAACGCCCAGTCGATGTGACAGCCAGGCAGTTCTTTCGCGAGGATGTCCGCCGCGTTGCGATAGGCCTTCATCATGCTGGCGGGGATGCCGAGCGCGCCCGACGGCGCGAACGAGCCGCCGACGTTGCCCGTGCCGCCGGGGACGATCAGCGGATCCGGGTTGGGTGGCTGGGGGAGGCTTCCGTCGACGGCGATCTCCGGGACGCTGCCCGCGGGCGGTTGCCAGGGCGCGGCCTGATTCTGTGGCACGGCGGTGTCCTTCGCCGCGGCGATCGGAGTGTCCGGACCCGCCGAAGCGGTGACCGCTGGCAGGACGGCGAGCGCGCCACCGGCGAGCGCGAAGGCCGTCCGGTGCCGGGCGGACAACCTGTCCGTCTGTCGAGGGCGGTGCTTCGGCATGTTTCTCTCCCGCAAGGTCGACTCCGGGCAAAACTATCGGATACAACCGAATTTCGGGGAAGGCGCAAGGAAAAACCTGCGAAGCCGCCGGGATTTCGTCCTCTCGGCACAAGACCTTGGTAGTGAAGTTGTCAATTTCACGCTGAGTTCACCGAAACGCCAGCAGAATTCCCTGCCGCTCCACGGGACGGGCCTCAACCGCGTGCAAAGAAGTCTTTGCACAATCTCCTTTGCACGCGGTACCTTGGCGTCATGACCGGTCCGCCGCCACCCGAGGAGATCACCGACGCCGCCGTGCTGAAAGCGGTGATGCATCCGTTGCGCAGGCGGATCATGGATTCGTTGGGCAGAGGGCCCGCGACGGCGACGAAGCTGGCCAAGGAACTGGGCGAGAGTTCGGGCGCGACCAGCTATCACCTGCGGGAACTGGCGAAGTACGACTTCATCGACGAGGCACCGGAACTCGCGCACGGCAAGGAACGCTGGTGGCGGGCCCGGGCACGCGACATCCGCTGGCCCCGGCACAGCGAGCAGAACGACGAGATGCGCGCGGTGTTCGACGAGGCGCACCGTGCCGCGTTCACCGAAGACCTCGAACAGCTGGCGAGGTTCCTCGAAAAGCGCGGCGAACTGGGCGACTGGGGTGACGCGTTCGTGTTCTCGCGCGGCGCGGTGTACGTGGACCTCCCGGAACTGAAGCAGTTCTGGGAGGAGTACCTGGACCTGCTGCGCCGCTACTGGCGGCCGGAACCCGCTCCCGGCGCACGGAAAGTGGTCGTGCGCTGGGTGGCGTTCCCGGATCCGGAAGGGGACGAGGAAAGGGAGGACTGAGCACTGCCAGGTGGGAGAGCGGCCACTCGACCACCCGGGATCGCGTCAGCACGCCGGACGGCGTGTCTTTACGAACAACTCCACACACAAGGGGGAGCAGCATGCTGCTCTGGAAGAGAATCGCGGCCATCGGCGCCGCGACGAGCCTGCTCGCGGCGGCCGTGCAACCGCCGGAGGGAGCATTCCGGCCGGACGCCGCCATCCGCTACACCGAGTACGGCATCCCGCACATCGTCGCGAACGACACCGAACGGTACGGCGAGAAGGACATCCTCGCCTCGCCGTCGCTTGAGGCGGTCCGGGTGAGCAGGCGATGATCGCCGCGCTGCTCGCGGCCGTCGTGGCGGTGTCGTCGCCCGCGCCCGCCGCGGCTCCGGCCGGTGACGTGTCGTTCACCAGTCACGGCGTGACCCTGCACGGAACGGTGGTCGCACCGGAGGGCGGCGGGCTCGCGCCGGGAATCGTGATGGTGCACGGCTCGGGCGAACACGACAGGGACGACTACCGCGCCGAGGCCGAGACGTTCGCCAAGGCGGGGATCGCGACACTGATCTACGACAAGCGGACCGAAGGATATTCGCTGTTCGAGCGGGACTATTCGGTCCTGGCCGACGACGCGCTGGCAGCGGTCCAGACGCTGCGTTCGCGTCCGGGGGTGGATCCGGCCCGGGTCGGGGTCTGGGGTTTGAGCGAAGGGGGCTGGGTCGCGCCGTTGGCGGCGGCGAAGTCGGAAGACGTCGCTTTCGCGGTCACGGTCGGGGCCAACGGCGTCTCGCCCGACCGTCAGCAGTCGTGGGCGTTTGAGACCTACCTGCGGCACGGCGGGGTCACCGGTTCGCTGGTGGACATGGTGGCGTCGACGAACATACGGACTCTCGCGGGCGCCGGTGCGTTCCCCGAGGCCGGGTACGACCCGGTACCGGTGCTGGAGAAGGTGCGGCAGCCGGTGCTCGGGCTGTGGGGTGAACTGGACCGGCTGACCCCACCCGGCGAGGCCGTCCGGATCTTCCGGGAAACGCTGGAACGAACCGGGAACCGGCAGTACACACTGAAGGTCTTCCCGCAGGCCCAGCATGGACTCCGGCGGACGACGAACGGCTTCGACAAGCTCGACGGTTTCGCCCCCGGCTACCTCGACCTGGTGGGGTCCTGGGTGAACGGCCTGAAGGACGGTCCGCTCCGGCCGTCCGCGGATCCGCCGCCGAGGCAGGAGAGTGAGAGCGTCGCGCTGGCACCACTGGCCTGGTACGAGTCGCCGTGGTCGCAGATCGGCGTATGGGCGTTGGCGTTGCTGGCGTTCGCGGCTTATCCGGTGACGGCGTTGTTCCGCCGCCGCAAGAGTGTGCCGCTCGCCCGGCCCGCGCGCTGGCTGGCGTCGACCGGGTTGCTCGCCACCGCGGGATTCCTCGCCTACTACGTCACCTTGTCGGCGGGAGGGGCGATGACGCCGGGACCTGTCCTCTTCGGACGGACGTTGCCGTGGCTCGCGTTGCAGCTGATCGCGGTCGGTGTCGTCGTCTCGGGTGTGGTGACCGCGGTTTCGTGGTGGCGGCGTGACGAGGGCGGGGGACTCCGGGTCGGGTTGGCATTGGCCGGAGCCGTCCTGTTCGTTCCGTGGGCCGTCCACTGGGGACTGCTCGTGCCGTGACGTGAGCCTGGGTGCCGGGCGGCCACCCGGCACCCAGGCGAACGGAAGCCGCGTCACCACGCCCGAGGGCGTGTCTTCACGAACGGACCTCCGGGTCAGAAGATACTCAGGGTTTCGGGGCGACGGCGAACCGGCGCAGTTCCAGTGCCGGGTTCTTGGCACGCACCTCGGAGAGACGCTCGGCCGAAAGTTCGGCGGCGACGGTCCCCGTGCGTTCGCCGGCCGACGCGAGCACGACGCCCATCGGGTCGACGATCATGCTGTGTCCTGACCCGGTCGGCGCCGCCTGCCCGGCCGCGACGAGGTAGATCGTGTTCTCGATCGCCCGCGCCCGGACCAGCGTGGTCCAGTGGTCCTCCTTGAGCGGGCCGGGCATCCATTCGGCGGGCAGCAGCACCGCGTCGGCGCCCGCGTCGACCAGGCGGCGGGTGACTTCCGGGAACCGCAGGTCGTAACAGGTCTGGAGGCCGAAGACGATCCCGTCGACTTCGAACGTCTCCGGGGCTTCGATGTCACCAGGCCGGACCAGCTCCGACTCGCGGAAACCGAAGGCGTCGTACAGGTGCAGCTTGCGGTAGAGCGCGGCGATCGACCCGTCGGGACCGGCCGCGACGAGTGTGTTGGAGATCCGCTCGCCGCCGGGGAGCGCCTCGTTGATGCCCGCGACGACGGTGATCTGCCGTTCCTTGGCGAGTCCGCGCAGTTCGGTGACGAACGGGCCGTCGAGTTCTTCCGCCGAGGTCACGAATTCCCGGCTCATCGTCGGTACGGTGAACAGCGAGTACTCGGGCAGTACGACCACCCGTGCCCCGCGGTCGGCCGCTTCGCCGGCGAGGGAGGCGACGCGGGCGAGGTTGGCCTGTTTGTCGTTGCCGGGCGCGAACTGCGCCACCGCGACGTGCACCATGGGACCCCTTCCAATAAGTGGAACTCTTGTATACATGATGGATACTTGACTGGTCCAGGTGTAGGCTCGGTCGCGGAAAGTAACGGCATAGAGGGGGAGCGAGATGACTGTGACCGCCGAAGGGGGCGGCCCGGCGCGCGAACGGGTCTACACGTGGCTGCGCGACGGAATCATCTCGGGCGAGCTGGAAGGCGGCCGCTTCCTCGACGAAATGTGGGTGTCCGGTGTCGTCGGCGTATCGAGGACACCGGTGCGGGAGGCGTTCCACCGCCTCGCCGCCGAACGGTTCATCAGCCTCTTGCCGCGCAAGGGCGCCCAGGTACGCACGGTCACCTCCCGGGAACTGGAAGAGGTCTACCAGAGCAGACGGCTGATCGAGGGCCACGCCATCGCGACGCTGTGCGCGAACCGGGCCGGTGCTCCCGCCGAACTGCCGGAACTCATCGAAGGGATGGTGCGCTCGGGTGCCGAACGCGACTGGTTCGCCGTTTCGGGGTTCGACCGCCGGTTCCATCGCGCCATCGTGAACGCGGCGGGCAACACCGTCCTGACCGAGTTGTACGACACGCTCCGTTCGCGGCAGCAACGCGTCACCGTCCGCGCGCTGGAAGCGCGACCCGAGCGGCTGACGGTGATCAACGACGAACACCGGGAGCTGGTCGCCGCCTTGAACGACCACGACGCCAAAGAGGCGTCACGGTTGCTGGAGCAGCATTTGCGCCCGGTGTCCGAAGTGATGTCGTTGCTGCCCCAGGAAGGCTGACCCGGCTGGTCGTGCGTCGAACAGTGGATCCCGCCGCCGCCCGAAGCGATGGTCGAAGGACTCGGCGAGCGGTGGCTTTCTGGTTCGATGGACCGGGCACGGGCGCTCCTGCGTGGCGCGATCACGCTGGAACTGGACAGGGTGGGGGCCAGAATGGGACTCGAGAAGGTCGTCGGCGTCATGCGGGACAACCTCACCGTCCGGCGCGTCTACGGAGAGCCCGTCGAGAAGGACGGTGTCGTGGTGATCCCGGCGGCGAGCGTCATCGGCGGCGGGGGCGGCGGGCACGGTACCGAACAGGGCAAGGAAGGCGAGGGTGGCGGGTTCGTGCTCGCCGCGCGTCCGGTCGGCGCGTACGTGCTCAAGGGCGGCGACGTGCGCTGGGTACCGGCGGTGGACGTGACCTTCCTCGGTGCGGTGTTCGCCATCATGGTCGCGACGATCCACAAGTCACGGCGCCGGAAGGGCTGACGCTCACCCCGGCGACCGCGCGGTGATGCCGGTGAGGATGAGATCGACCCCGGTGAGGAACTGCTCCCGGTCGTCGTGCTCGCGGACCTGGCCTGCGATGGACTTCATGAACGGGAACTCGCCGGAATCGAGTTCTTCCCACGCGTTCGCCGCGGCGTGGAGGAATTCGGCGCGGTCAACCCCGCCGTCGAGGACACGGGCGTTCGCGGCGTTCTGGCCGGCGGCGCCGAAGATGTAGTGCGTCAGCGCCGAGGTCGCGGTGAACCAGGTGGCTTCCGGCACGCCGAGCGCGCTGACCCGGCGGCCGATGCTTTCGAAGATCCGCGGTGTGGCCGAGCCCCAAGGGCTGCGGGAAAGCTGAACGGCCAGTTGCGCGGAAAGCCACGGATGCCGGTCGATCGCCTCGAACAGGCCGAGGGCGATGGCGCGGATCTCGTCCCGGGGCGAGCCCGTGTCCTGGACGGTCAGCGCCCCGGCGATGACCGACGCGGTCGCGTCGGCGAGCAGCGCGTTTTTGTTCGGCACATGCCAGTAGATCGCCCCGGAGCCGGTGGCGAGGCGTTCGGTCAGCGTCTTGAAGGTCAGCCCGCGTTCGCCGTCCGCGTCGAGCAGCTCGATGGCGGCCTCGACGATGCGGTCACGCGACAGTGCTTCCGCGCGGGTCCGTGGTGCCATGCCGCCATCCTGGCAGGTTCGGGTTAGTTTCCTTGCATGGCGAAAAGCTCGGCGGTGGAGATCGAGGTCGGCGACCGGACGGTGCGCGTCTCGAACCCGGATCGTGTCTACTTCCCGGCGCGGGGTGAGACGAAGCTCGATCTCGTCCGGTACTACCTCGCTGTCGGCGACGGGATCGTGCGGGCGCTGCGGGAGCGGCCGTGCATGCTGCACCGGTTCCCGTCCGGCGTGTCGGGGGAGAAGGTCCATCAGAAGCGTGTCCCGAACGGTGCCCCGGACTGGTTGCAGACCGTCCGCGTCGACTTCCCGTCCGGCAGGCACGCCTACGAACTGTGCGTCACCCATCCGGCGGACGTGATCTGGGCGGTGCAGATGTCGACCGTCGAGTTCCACCCCTGGAACTCCCGCCGGGCCGACACCGAACGCCCCGACGAGTGGCGGATCGATCTCGACCCGATGCCCGACTGCCCGTTCGACACCGTGCGGAAGGTCGCCCACACCGTCCACGAGATCCTCGACGAACTCGGTATCACCGGCTGGCCGAAGACGTCCGGCGGCCATGGGTTGCACGTCTACGTCCGGATCGAACCCCGGTGGGGTTTCCAGGAGGTTCGCCGGGCGGCGCTCGCCTTCGCGCACGAGGTCGAACGCCGGATGCCCGACGAGGTCACCACCACCTGGTGGCGCAAGGACCGCGATCCCTCGAAACTGTTCGTCGACTACAACCAGAACGCCCGTGACCACACCATCGCGAGCGCCTACTCGGTTCGCGGCGTGCCCGAAGCCGTCGTCTCGACCCCGATCACCTGGGACGAGATCGACGCCGTCGAGCCGCGTGAGCACACCATCGCCACCGTGCCCGCGCGCTTCGCCGAACTCGGCGACCTGCACGCGGGCATCGACGACACGGCGTACTCGCTCGACACCCTGCTCGAATGGGCGGACCGCGACGGCCTCGAAACCGAGGGCTAGCCCTATTCGCCACTAGAGGACTAATTGCGAACCGTTACTCGGGTGGACCGATCTCGGGCCCGAGCCCGGTCTCGCCACTAGAGGACTAATTGCGACTCTCGCACTGCGATCGTAGGCACGGGGTGTAACACCGAGCTTGATCAACGCGTCTAGACAGGAACGATCTTGTCGCGAGAGGCACTACGATGACGAACCCCTACGGCACCCCGTACCCCCATCCATCCATGCCGCCGAAGAAGCGGCCAATCTGGCCGTGGTTTCTCGTCGGCGGTGGCGTGCTGTTCCTCGGAATCGTGGCCGTCCTGGTCCTCGCTGTCGCCGTCAGCCCGACTACGCGCACCGGCGTCTCGAACTCGGACGGCGGGAACGTCGCGGCACCGGCGGAAACCTCGGCTACGCCCGAGGAACAGCGCACCGAAGCGGGTTTCCGGCCGCTCAAGGTCGGTGAGGAGGCGTCGTGGGGTCCGAACGGTGGCCGTGATCCGTTCGTCAAGTTCACCTTGACCAAGATCGCCGTTGACCCGAAGTGCTCGCCGTACATGAAGCGGGACGCCGGAAAGCACACACTGCTCGTCGATGTCGCCGTGCAAACGCTCGACTTCCCCGATGACTCGGCGGGCTTCGAGATCGCCGCGACCCTCAACCCGTTCAAGTTTCAGACCCGTGACGCCGCGGGGACGACGCACTCGGGTTCCATCAGCATATGCGTGGGCTCGTCAAAGCACATGCCCGTGACTTACTCGCCCAACTCGAAGTACACGGGACAGATCGAAATCGAGGTTGAGGACAAGACCGGCGCGCTACTGCTCGCCCGCGGCTTCTCCAACGGTTCCGGCTGGGAATGGGCCTACTGACACGCTGCCTAGCGGTCTCGCCAAGCCAGCGGCGACAAGGTCACGGCGGCTTCTGCGATACGTCGAGCGGTCTTGGTCACTAGCCCTTTCCGGCCGGACTTGATCTATCAGGTGACGCGCTCGACGCCGGTTTCTCGGTACTCAACGGCCTGAAACAGCATTTCGAGCTTGTCGGCGTCCTTCGCGCATTTCGCTTCGATGGTCTGCCGAGTCTCGTACTCGTCGACGGCGGCTCGAACCATGTCGCCGGACGTGGACGGCAAAGCGGCCGTCTGGTCGGCGGTGATCTCTCGGGGCTCGGGCTTGGTCATGTACTTGGCCGCGGTGTGCGGATGTCCCAGTCCGCGTCTCCTGCGTGTCGTGCCAGAGCGCAAGGAACGCGGCGCGCTCGGGGTTCGCGCCTTCCTCGGCGGCGAGAAGCGCCGCAATCTGTGCCGTGCGGAAGCTGTGTTCCGCGACCGACTCGGGCACGCGGACACCGACATGCCACCACCCCGTGCGGCTCATTCGCTTGAGCAAGCCGAGTTCGTAGGTGAATGCGGCGAGTGAGGTGGACTCGTCGTCTGGCATGGGCCTGTTCTCCTGACGGTCGGCGAGACGCAGAGCGTAGTAAAGACCGGCGACCTGGTCGCGCCCGTCGCGAGTTAGCACGTTGGGAGGGCCCCTCAAGGACTCGACATGCCCGGGTGGCCGCCTCGTCGCGGACGCCCCCTTCGGCGCGAACCAAGGTCGTGACGATACGGACCTACGGCAGCTGAGCTTCACGTGATTTTCACGGAATCAACCGTCTAGAGGACTAATCGCGAACGGTCACTTGCCGATGTAGGCCTTCAGGTGCTCGCCGGTGAGCGTCGAAGCGGTCGCGACGAGGTCGGACGGCGTGCCCTCGAAGACGATCTTGCCGCCGTCGTGGCCGGCGCCGGGGCCGAGGTCGATGATCCAGTCGGCGTGCGCCATGACGGCCTGGTGGTGCTCGATCACGATCACGGACTTGCCTGCGTCGACGAGCCGGTCCAGCAGGCCGAGCAGGTTTTCGACGTCGGCGAGGTGCAGGCCGGTGGTCGGCTCGTCGAGGACGTAGACGCCGCCCTTGTCGCCCATGTGCGTCGCGAGCTTCAGCCGCTGTCGTTCACCACCGGAGAGCGTGGTGAGCGGCTGGCCGAGGCTGAGGTAGCCGAGCCCGACGTCCTTGAGCCTGCCGAGGATGGCGTGCGCTGCCGGGATGCGCCCCTCGCCCTCGCCGAAGAATTCTTCGGCCTCGGACACCGGCATCGCGAGTGCCTCGCTGATGTTCTTGCCGCCGAAGGTGTACTCCAGCACCGAAGCCTGGAACCGCCTGCCTTCGCACTCCTCGCAGGTGGTCGCGGTCCCCGCCATGATGCCGAGGTCGGTGTAGATGACGCCCGCGCCGTTGCAGTTCGGGCAGGCACCCTCGGAGTTGGCGCTGAACAGAGCAGGCTTCACGCCGTTGGCCTTGGCGAACGCCTTGCGGATCGGTTCGAGCAGGCCGGTGTAGGTGGCCGGGTTGCTCCGCCGCGAGCCGCGGATGGGGGTCTGATCGACCGAAACCACACCCTCGGCGGCGGGGATCGATCCGTGGATCAGCGAACTCTTGCCGGAACCCGCGACACCGGTGACGACACAGAGGACGCCGAGCGGAACGTCGACATCGACGTTCCGGAGGTTGTGCCGGTCCGCGCCGCGGATCTCCAGTTTGCCGGTGGGCTTGCGGACACTGTCCTTGAGCGACGCCCGGTCGTCGAGGTGCCTGCCGGTGCTGGTGTCGCTGGCGCGGAGCCCTTCGACGGTGCCCTCGAAGCAGATCGTCCCGCCCTCCGTGCCCGCGCCGGGGCCCAGGTCGACGACGTGGTCGGCGATGGCGATCGCCTCCGGCTTGTGCTCGACGACCAGCACCGTGTTGCCCTTGTCGCGCAGCTGCTGGAGCAGGTTGTTCATCCGCTGGATGTCGTGCGGGTGCAGGCCGATGGTGGGCTCGTCGAAGACGTACGTGACGTCGGTGAGCGAAGAGCCGAGGTGCCGGATCATCTTCGTCCGCTGCGCCTCACCACCCGAGAGGGTGCCGGACGGCCGGTCGAGCGAGAGGTAGCCGAGTCCGATGTCCACGAAGGAGTCGAGCGTGTGCTGGAGCTTCTCCAGCAGCGGCGCCACCGACGGCTCCTTGAGCCCGCGGACCCAGTCGGCGAGATCGCTGATCTGCATCGAGCACGCGTCGGCGATGTTGATCCGCTTGATCTTCGACGACCGGGCGAGTTCGCTGAGCCGGGTGCCGTCGCATTCGGGGCAGGTGGTGAAGGTGACCGCCCGGTCCACGAACGCGCGGATATGCGGCTGCATCGCCTCGCGGTCCTTGGACAGGAACGACTTCTGGATCGTGGGGATCAGCCCGGAGTAGGTCAGGTTGATGCCGTCGATCTTGAGCTTGACCGGCTCCTTGTAGAGCAGGTCGTCCAGCTGCCGCTTGGTGTACTTCTTGATCGGCTTGTCCGGGTCGAAGAAGCCGCAGCCGCGGAGGATGCGGCCGAACCAGCCCTCCATGGAGAACCCGGGGACCGACAGGGCGC
Source organism: Amycolatopsis coloradensis (assembly GCF_001953865.1). Taxonomy (GTDB): domain Bacteria; phylum Actinomycetota; class Actinomycetes; order Mycobacteriales; family Pseudonocardiaceae; genus Amycolatopsis; species Amycolatopsis coloradensis. The sequence goes on along the minus strand of NZ_MQUQ01000008.1, from coordinate 82,090 downwards.
CCTCGTTGAGGGACTTGGTGTCGTCGTACAGCGCGGTGAGGTCGATGTCGTTGACCTTGCCCCGGCCTTCACAACGGGCGCACATCCCGCCGGTGATGCTGAATTCGCGGCGTTCTTTCGTGGTCCGCCCGCCCTTGTCGACGGTGACGGCACCCGCGCCGGAGATCGAGGCGACGTTGAAGGAGAAGGCCTGAGGCGAGCCGATGTGCGGCTTCCCGATCCGGCTGAAGAGGATGCGCAGCATCGCGCTGGCGTCGGTGGCGGTGCCGACGGTGGAGCGCGGGTCGGCGCCCATCCGCTGCTGGTCGACGATGATCGCGGTGGTCAGGCCGTCGAGTACGTCGACCTCGGGCCGCGCCAGCGTCGGCATGAAGCCCTGCACGAAGGTGCTGTAGGTCTCGTTGATCAGCCGCTGCGACTCGGCCGCGATCGTGTCGAAGACCAGGGAGCTCTTGCCAGAGCCGGAGACGCCGGTGAACACCGTCAGCCGTCGTTTCGGCAGCTCGACGGCCACATCCTTGAGGTTGTTCTCGCGGGCGCCCAGCACGCGGATCAGGTCGTGGCTGTCGGCGGGGTGTTCCTCGGGCGGCTGCGGCCTGGTGGTCTTGCGCATCGTTTCTCCATCCTGATGTGGGCCGCGTGTACGGTCCGTCAGCCTCTCCGGGCTCGATCTAACCAGTTTCGAGCCGTTCGTCCTCTTCGAACGTGCGGTGATCACGCTAGGTGAGCCGCGCCCGCCGGCGCTTCTCGATTCCTGACCCGCCTTCACATGCTCCAGCCCTCGCTCTTGGTCGCCTTCAGGTAGTCCTCGACCGGCGGGCCGACAGGCCTGCCTTCGAACTGGGTCGACAGCACCACCGAAGACCTGATCTCGCCGTGTTTGCCGAGCCGTTCGAAGAGGCCCTCGAGATGTTCGAGCGACACGGCCCGCACCTTCAGCATCGTGCAGCGGTCGCCGCTGAGCCGGTGCAGTTCGACGACCTCGGGGTAGTCCTCCGACTTGCTGGTGCGCAGCAGGCAGCTGCCCAGCGAGCACCGCATCTCGACGAATGCCTGAAGGTCGTACCCGGCGCGGCGCGCGTCGACCTGTGCGCGGTACCCGGTGATCACGCCCGCCTCCTCCAGCCGCCGGACCCGTTCGGCGACCGCCGGCGCGGAGAGGTTGACGCGGCGGCCCAGCTCCTTGAACGAGAGCCGCCCGTCACCCTGGAGCGTCTCGACGAGCCGCCAGTCGAGGTCGTCCAGCGGCCTTTCCGATCGTAAGGTCATCGCGCCCGGATTCCTTTCATGATGCGCCTCGCACCCCCGCGACGCCTTCGCAAGGCTATTCGCAGAGGCCTCCGAAATCCCTAGGTTTGATTCATGAAACCGATGATCGCGCTCTTCACGGGCGTCGCCGGCGTCAGTACCGCTGTCGTCGGCCTGTCCACCACGGCGGCGCTGATCGTGGTCGAGCACGCCGGTGCCGCGTGGAGCGGACTGCCGAACGCCGTGCTGGTGCTCGGCTCAGCCGCCGGCTCGCTGTCGTCGGGGGTGCTGGCCGCACGGCTCGGCAGGCGGCTCGTGCTGGTGCTGATGTACGGCGCCGCGGTGGCGGGCGCGCTGATCTCGTTCGCGGGCGTGCTGGGCGGGTCCGTGCTCGCGCTGGTCGCCGGGATGCCCTTGATCGGCTTCGGCAACAGTGGGGCACAGCTCTCGCGGTACACGGCGGCCGACCTGGCACCTGAGCACCGCAAGGGATTCGCACTGTCCACAATGGTCTGGGCGGGCACCGTGGGCGCGATCGCGGGCCCTGCCCTCATCGCGCCTGCCGCGGCGCGGGCGGAAGCCGCCGAGCTGCCCGCGCTGTCCGGTCCGATCGCGGCGGGGGCGATCGCCGTGGCCATCGCCGTGGTCGCCGTCGCCGCCCTTCCCCGCGGCCTCGCCGCCCCGGCGGAGCGGGTGCCGAGGCGGGAACGGATGTCCGTGCGGAACCCGCTGATCCTGGGGCCGCTCGTGGCGATGGTCGGGGCGCAGCTGGCCATGGTCGCGGTGATGACGATGACCCCGGTCCAGCTGCACCAGCACGGTCAGGGGCTCGACGTCGTCGGCTGGGTGCTGAGCGCGCATCTGATCGGGATGTTCGCGCTGGCACCGTTGTCCGGCTGGATCGCCGACCGCTGGGGCGGCCGCGCGGCGATCTTCGGCGGGATCGGCACGCTCACCGTCGCGGCCGTCACCGCGATCGGCGCGCCCGATTCGCATCAGGTGGGAATCCCGGTCGCGATGTTCCTGCTGGGCTACGGCTGGAATCTGGTGTTCGTCGGCGGCAGCAGCATGCTCAGCCGCGATCTCCCGGCGGAGCAACGAGCGCGGGCACAGGGCACTGTCGACGCCTTCGTATGGGGGACCTCCGCGGCGGCGAGCCTGCTCGCCGGGCAGCTGTTCGGCCTGGGTGGATACGTTCTGGTCGCCGTCGCGGGCGGCCTGTGCGCCCTCGTCCCGCTCGCCGTGATCGGCCGCCGGACCGGCGTGGCGGTCCCCGGTGAAAAAGCCGGGCTCCACTGATCTGCGAAATCCTGGCGATGCCGTCATAATGCTTCACTTCGACCACGGACGAGCCCGTGATGACACAGATCACGTCGGTCACCGAATCGGAGGGTCCTAGGGTGAAAGCAGACAAGGTGCGGGAGATCGGGGGTGCACGATGAGCGAGTTCGCGGTGAATCTGCGGGACCGGGTACGGCAAGCGAGGGAAGACGTCCGGAACGCCAGGCGGGACTCGGACGAGGACCGCGCCTCGGCCGTCGGCGCCGATCTGGCGAACCTGGAGCGACTGGCCGCCGAACACGGGGTGGAGCTGCCTGAGCAGACCTCGGACGACGCCCGGGCGTGACCCGGGTTCCGCGCCGGTGATCGGCCTTTGACACCCTGGGGCGCGTGACCGAAAGCCTGAACCGGATCCGCGCCTTCCTGGCGGATCGCGAGCCGCCGACACCGTGCCTGGTCGTGGACACCGACCTGGTCGCGGAGCGTGCGGCCGCGGTCTCGGCGGCGTTCCCGGACGCGCTGATCCGGTACGCGGTCAAGGCCAATCCCACTCCCGGGGTGCTCGACGCGGTGCTGTCGGCGGGGGCGGGCTTCGACGTCGCGAGCACGGGCGAGATCGAGCTGTGCCTGTCGCGTGGCGCGCGAGCGGCGGAACTGGCCTACGGCAACACGATCAAGAAGCCGGCGGACATCGCGTTCGCGTACGCGCGCGGAGTTCGTGAATTCACCACGGACTCCGCCGGGGATCTGGCGAATCTGGCCGAGCACGCGCCCGGTTCGCTGGTCTCCGTCCGGTTGCTGACCGGCGGCCCGGACTCGGTCACCCCGTTCGGCCACAAGTTCGGCTGTGAGCAGGCGGTGGCCGCCACCTTGCTCCGCCAGGCCGCGGATGCCGGGCTGCGGCCGGGAATCGCGTTCCACGTCGGTTCGCAGCAACCGGACCCGGCGGCCTGGGAGATCGGGATCGCGACCGCGGCCAAGGTCGCCGCCGAAGCCGGTGTCGGCTTGGCGCGGCTCAACATCGGCGGCGGGTTCGCCACCGAGCACCGGGAAGCCGTGCCCTCCTTGGCGGACTACGCGGCGGTGATCCACGCCGCTCTCGAACGGCACCTGCCCGGGCCGGGTCCGGAGCTGATGCTCGAACCGGGCCGGGTGATCGTCGCCGACGCCGGGCTCATCCGGGCCGAAGTCGTCCTGGTGACCACCCGTGCCGCCGCCGACGAACGCCGCTGGGTCTACCTCGACGTCGGCAGGTACAACGGAATGGCGGAGTGCGAGAACGAGGCTGTCGCGTATCGACTGGAGCCCGTCGGCGTCAAGGGTCCGGAAGGACCGGTGGTCCTCGCGGGGCCGACCTGCGATGGTGACGACGTGCTCTACCAGCGGACGCCGTGCGCGTTGCCGATGTCGCTGCAAGCGGGCGACCGGCTGGACATCCCGGGCACCGGCGCCTACACCGCCAGCTATTCATCCATCGCTTTCAACGGAATCGAACCGTTGCGTACCTATTGTGTGGGGAGGTTCGCCGATGACGGCTGAAGAACCACTCGTCGGCCGGTTCGCCGGCCGTCACGTACTCGCGGAGTTCGAGGGAATCGAGCCGTCGCTGCTCGACGACGCCGAATTCCTGAAGAAGACCCTCGCGAACGCGGTGACCGAGGCGGGGGCGACGGTCTGCGAGGTCGTTTCACATTCCTTCGCCCCGCAAGGGGTCACCGTGCTCGCGCTGCTGGCCGAATCGCACGCGTCCGTGCACACCTATCCGGAGATCGGCTCGGTGTTCGTGGACGTGTTCACCTGCGGGGACCGGGCGGATCCGGAGCGCGCGGTCGAACTGCTGGCGAAGATGCTGGGCGCCGGCGCCGTCCGGATGTCCACTGTGGAACGAGGAGAAGGCTGATGACGCGACGAGTGATCGTCGAGCCGATGGGCGCGGGGCTCACCCGGAACTGGGACGTCGAGGAGGTCCTGTTCGAGGGCCGCACCGCGTTCCAGAACGTGCTCATCGGACGGACGGCGCAGGGGATTTCCCTGTTCTGCGACGACGAACGGCAGAGCACCGAGCTGAGCCAGCTCGTCTACCACGAGGCGCTGATGATCCCCTCGCTGCTGCTCGCCGAACGCGTCGAGCGGGTGCTGATCATCGGCTCCAGTGAAGGGGTCGCGTCCGAACTCGCGGTCACCGCGGGGGCCGAGGTGGTCGACCACGTCGACATCGACGCCGAGGCGGTGCGTGCCTGCGCCGAGCACCTTCCCTACGGCTACACGCTCGACGATCTGGCCCGTGCCGAGCGCGGGGAAGGGAAGGTCCGCGTCCACTATCGCGACGGCTGGCAGTTCCTCGCCGAAGCGCGGGAGCGCGGGGATTCCTACGACGTGGTCGTGATCGACCTGCCGGACGAGAACGACGATCCGGAGGCGCAGCACAACCGGTTGTACGGCAACGATTTCCTGGCCCGGTGCGCGGCACTGCTCACCGAGGGGGGAGTGGTCGGCTGTCAGGGTGGCTGCCCGACGATGTGGCGTAACCAGACCCTGATCTCGTCGTGGCGCCGGTTCACCGAATCGTTCGGAACCGCTCTCTACTACGGTTCGGACGAGCACGAATGGGCTTTCCTGAGCGGCCGGGTCGACGTGCTCGACGATCCGGGTGCCTTCGTCGCGGAGAAGATCGGCAAGGCGGGATTCGGGGAGTCCACTATGGACGAGGACGCGCTGCGGGCGAACACCGTGCCGCCGATTTCCTTGCGGCGATAACAGGAACCTCGATATCGTTATCTCGCCGAGATCATCATTCGTCGGAACAGGTATCGCCTCGGAGATCCGCCATCTGGACGTTGCCGCGTGTCGCGGGGACGGGCCAGAATCGCATGGGTGAATATCTGGCGCGCGGGGATAACGACCGGGCTGAACAGGGAATCCGCGGTCTGCGCGGCATTCGCGAGTTTGATCGCGAGTGTCACGGAGGACCTCGGGCCGGATCGGGTCGTGGACACGCTGTCCAGCGAATGCGTACGGCTGTTGCCGATCGATTCCCTGGAGGTCTTCCTGCCGGGATCGGCCCTCGAACGACATCCCACGGCGGCCGAGGAAGGCCCCGCGCTCGAGTCGTTCGAAACCGGGAGAGAGGTCGTCGTCGACGACCTTCCCGCCGAGGCGTCCCGCTGGCCCGGCTACGCCGCCAGGATGGCCGGACTGGGTTATGTCGCGGTTTCCGCGCTTCCGATGCGCGCGATGAAGGAAACCCTTGGTGCGATCGCGTTCCTGAGTGCCGAACCCGTTGTCTTGCGTGCCGAGGACCGAAGGCTGGGGCAGTCGCTGGCCGACGTCGCGGCTCATTGCCTCCTCCAGAATCGGGAATTACGCCATTACCGGACGCTTTCGGGGCAGTTGCAGACCGCGCTCGACAGCCGGATCATCATCGAACAGGCGAAGGGTGTACTCGCCGAGCGGGCCGGAGTCGGCGTCAGCACGGCCTTTCAACGCCTGCGAGCCTTCGCGCGCAGCTCGAACCGGAAGCTGTCGGACGTCGCGCACGACGTCGTCGACGGCTCGCTGGACAGCGAGAAACTCCTTCGGCCGCGTATTCGGTGACAAGGGCGGGCAGTCGCTGTTAGGGCCGTTGGTCACCTGAACCGGGGACTTGTCCCGGTGAACGCGCGACCCTGCGGCCCTAGAGCGGAGGAGCGTAGTCGGAAAGGCTTCACGCAGAAGAAGGGATGCGTGAGGTCATGGCGCTGCTGGGAAGCCTGTTGGGGAGGAACCGCTCGGTACGGCCGAGCCTGCTTCCGTTGCTGGAGTTGAGGTCGGCGGCTTTGACGCTGCGGTCCGGTTACGGGCTCGCGCCGACCGGAGCGGGGACGGTCTGTTTCGTGGCCGCCGGCCGTCCGGGTGCGGGGACGGAGGCGGAGATCATCGCCGGTATCGCCGGGGACTCCGTCCGTCGCAACGTGGTCACCCATGACGCGCACGGGCGGACGATCGTGCGCTGCTGGCGGGAGAACGGGAATCTGGGCTGGCTGCTCGATGATCTTGTCGACGTCAACGACAGGCTGGGGCAGGCGGGCTTCGCGTCCTGGTTGCTGCACACGACGGTCGACTTCGCCGAGTCGCGGGACATGCGTCATCCGAGGCTGACCATGGTCTACCGGCGGGAGCGCGGCACCTTCTATCCCTATGCCCCGCGCGGGACCCGCGGCCGGGACCGGGCGACGGAACTGAGGATCCGCTCGTCGCTGACGCGGATCGTGCCGATGGAGGCCGACATCGGCCGGTGGCGCCCGGTGTGACAGGCGATCATGCGTGTCCAGACGGCGATCACGTGTGCTTGAGCGGCGATCACCCGTGCTTGGACGGCGAACACCGTGATCGCCGTCTGAACACGCGACGTCAGCCGGGCGCGCCGCTGAGCCAGCCGCGCAGCCGCTGGACGCGCCGGTCTCGCGGGTTCCATCGCGGGAAGTGGTACCGGCGCCGGGGCCGCGCGGCGCCGGTCGTGGCCGGGACCGCGCCGTCGAGACGCCGGACGGCGGTCAGGACATCATCGAGAAGAGATGCGTGCGTCTCGGGTTTCGCCACGACTCGCGGCAACCTCTCGAGTTCGGCGGAGACCAGTGTCCGGAAGGCGACGGCGTGCGTGCCGGGACGGCGGCGGGTCTCGCAGATCCTCGTGGTCACGTCCCGGTCACCCTTTCCCTGCGACGGTCCGGCGGTTTGTCACCTTCGACGATGAGCTATCGCGAGCCGCCCGGTCACCGCCGAAGGTAGTGCCATCGAGGGCACAAAGACCCCACTAAGTCGCCGAACGGGTACTCCGTGTCACGGATTGGCGTCGAAGCGACGGAATGGCCGAAGACGGTGGGACAATGCCCGCCGACCGGCACGAGGGTGAATGCGTCCGTGGGCAGGATTGACTTCCGGGATTCTGCCGGACAATGGGTCCCGGCGAGACCACGATCGACGGAGAAGGTGCATGCCGAACCCGACGTCCCCGCAGCCCGTGCCCCCGATCCGAGTGCTGCTCGTCGAAGACCACAAGATGGTGGCCGAGGCACTCGGCGCGGCCTTCGAGGAATTCCCGGAGATCCAGCTGGTGGCGTCGGTGGAATCCCTCAAGCACGGGATGATCGCGGCGCGACAGCATCTGCCCGACATCGTCCTGCTCGACCGGCGGCTGCCGGATGGTGACGGGATCGAGGCGATCGCGAGGTTCCGCGCCATCTCACCGTCGATCCGTGTGCTCGTGCTGACCGGCGACGCGAACAGCGCCATCGCCGCCAGGATACTCGAAGTCGGGGGTGCGGGGCTGCTGCTGAAATCGGGTCTCCTCGACGAGTTGGTCACGGCGATCCGCACCGTCGCGGCGGGCGACGTGATCATCGATCCGGAACTGCTCAGCGGCGCGCTGGCCATGCTGGCCGGGAGCGGCGGTCCGCTCGGGCCGATGCTGACCCTGCGGGAGCGGCAGGTGCTCGGCCTGATCGCCGAGGGCGCGGGAACGGACCGGATCGCCGACGAGTTGCGGCTCGCGCGGAACACCGTCCGGAATCACGTGCAGCGGATACTGGTGAAGACCGGGACCCATTCCAAACTCGAAGCCGTGGCGCACGCGCGCAAGAACGGCCTCCTCGAACGGCCGTAGCGGCGGGACGTATCCGAGTGCCAAGCTGCACTATGGCCAAGCTGCCATCGGAACAGGCGCCCGATCATCGCAGTGCTGTGCTCTTCGAGTTGTTCATGCACAGCGTCGTCGACTACGCCATTTACATGCTGGACGTCGACGGCAGGGTGATCAGCTGGAATCCGGGGGCGGAACGGATCAAAGGGTATTCCGAGGAGGAGATCCTCGGCCGTCACTTCTCCGTTTTCTACCCCGAGCACGACGTCGCCGACGGGAAACCCACCGCGGAACTGCTGACCGCCGCGGAGGTCGGGAGCCACGAGGACGAGGGCTGGCGGGTCCGGCGTGGCGGCGAACGGTTCTGGGCCAACACCGTGCTCACCGCCTTGCGGGACGATCAGGGCGGGCTCGTCGGTTTCGGCAAGGTCACCCGTGACCTCACCGAACGCCGGAAAACGCAAGAGGAAAGGACCGGGCGACGGCAGGCGTTCGCGCATCTGGTCCGGGCACAGGAAACCGAACGCCGCCGTATCGCGTGGGATGTTCACGACGATTCCATTCAGTCCATGATCGCGGTGAGTATGCGTTTGCAGATGCTCGTCGCCCAGCGGCGTGATTCCGCCTTGATGCAACTCGACGAAGCGATCCAAGGGGCGATCCGGCGGCTGCGGATCCTGGTCGCTCAATTACGCCCGCCCGCGCTGAACGACGAAGATCTGATCGCGTCCGTGCGCGACTACCTCGACGAAGTCGTCGGTGGCTGGGGGCTGGAGTGCACGCTGCGGCACGATTTCACCGCCGAGCCGCCACCCGAGCTCGTCGTCACCGCCTTCCGGATCCTCCAGGAGGCGCTGGTGAACGTGCGGAAGCACGCGAACGCCACCGCCGTGGTGGTCTCCCTGACGGGCAAGGACGGCGGGCTGCTGGCGAAGGTCGTCGACAACGGCGACGGGATGAAGGCGCGCGGCGAGGCGTCGCCGGGCGAGCACATCGGAATGGCATCGATGCGTGAGCGCGCGGAAGCCGCTCAGGGATGGTTCCGGGTGTCCGGCAGGCCGGGTGAAGGCACGACGGTGGCCTTTTGGATTCCGCTCGCCGCTCCCGGGACGTCGTGGAGGTAGGAGGTGCTTCGATGCCTGAACCGGGTAACCTCCAGCGCCTGCTGGAGGGGCTGAAAGCCGTTCGTGACGGTGATTTCAGCACGCGCCTGCCCCAAGTGGACGACGTCCTGATGGACGAGATGGCGGTCGTCTTCAACGGCATGGTCGACCAGCTGGCGCTGTTCACCTCCGAGGTCACCCGGGTCGCGCGTGAGGTGGGGACCGACGGCAAACTCGGCGGCCAGGCGGCGGTGCCCTCGGTTTCGGGGACCTGGAAGGACCTCACCGATTCGGTGAACGCGATGGCGGGCAACCTCACCGGCCAGGTCCGCGACATCGCCGAGGTCGCGACCGCGGTGGCGAAGGGTGATCTGTCGCAGAAGATCACCGTCGACGTCAAAGGCGAGATGCTGGAGCTGAAGAACACGATCAACACGATGGTGGACCAGTTGTCGTCGTTCGCGGACGAGGTCACGCGGGTGGCGCGCGAGGTGGGCAGCGAAGGACGACTGGGCGGGCAAGCGGAAGTACCCGGGGTGGCGGGGACTTGGCGGGATCTGACGACGTCGGTGAACTTCATGGCCGGAAATCTCACCGATCAGGTGCGCTCCATCGCCGAAGTCACCACCGCGGTGGCGAAAGGTGACTTGTCGCAGAAGATCACGGTGGACGCGCGGGGCGAGATTCTCGAGTTGAAGAACACGATCAACACGATGGTGGATCAGTTGTCGTCGTTCGCCGATGAGGTCACGCGGGTGGCGCGTGAGGTGGGGACCGAGGGTCGGTTGGGTGGTCAGGCGGACGTCAAGGGTGTGTCGGGGACGTGGAAGGGTCTGACGGAGTCGGTGAACGTCATGGCCGACAACCTCACCGACCAGGTGCGCTCCATCGCCGAAGTCACCACCGCGGTGGCGAAGGGCGACCTGTCGCAGAAGATCCGCGTCGACGCGCGGGGCGAGATCCTGGAACTCAAAGACACCATCAACACGATGGTCGGCCAGTTGTCGTCGTTCGCCGACGAGGTCACGCGGGTGGCGCGTGAGGTGGGGACCGAGGGTCGGTTGGGTGGTCAGGCGGACGTCAAGGGTGTGTCGGGGACGTGGAAGGGCCTGACGGAGTCGGTGAACGTCATGGCCGACAACCTCACCGACCAGGTCCGTTCCATCGCCCAGGTGGCGACCGCGGTCGCCCGTGGGGATCTGTCCCAGAAGATCACCGTCGAGGCGAAGGGCGAGGTCGCCGCGCTCGCGCAGACGATCAACACGATGGTCGACACGCTATCGGCGTTCGCGGACGAGGTCACGCGGGTGGCGCGTGAGGTGGGNNTGGAAACGGCTGACGGAGAACGTCAACGAACTGGCCGGGAACCTGACCCGGCAGGTCCGGGCGATCGCCGAGGTCACCAGCGCGGTGGCCACCGGCGACCTCACCCGGTCGATCTCCGTCGAGGCGCAGGGCGAGGTCGCGGAGCTGAAGGACAACATCAACGCGATGGTCCAGTCGCTGCGCGAGACGACGCGGGCGAACGAGGAGCAGGACTGGCTCAACACCAACCTGGCGCGGATCTCGGGCCTGATGCAGGGCCACCGGGACCTGCGGGTGGTGGCCACGCTCATCATGAACGAGCTGACCCCGCTGGTCGGCGCGCAGCACGGGACGTTCTTCCTCACCGAGTCCGGAGAGAACGGCACACGGCTGCGGCTGATCACCAGCTACGGGCACAGTGAGGACCCGGACGCGCCCTCGGAGTTCGCGATGGGGCAGTCGTTGATCGGGCAGGCCGCGCACACCAAGAAACCGATCGTGGTCGACCGGACACCGCCGGGTTTCGTGAAGATCTCGTCGAGTCTCGGCTCCGCACCGCCGGTCACCCTGATCGTGCTGCCGATCGTCTTCGAGGACCAGGTGCTCGGCGTCATCGAGCTGGCGTCGTTCGGCGAATTCACCGCCGTCCGCAAGGATTTCCTCGAACAGCTGATGGAGACCATCGGCGTCAACGTCAACACGATCATCGCCAACGCGCGGACCGACTCCCTGCTGGAGGAATCCCAGCGGCTGGCCGAAGAACTGCAGGCACGTTCTGAAGAACTTCAAGCGCAGCAAGCGAAACTCCAGGTGTCCAACGCCGAACTGGAGGAGAAGGCCGAACTGCTCGCGCAGCAGAACCGCGACATCGAGGTGAAGAACTTCGAAATCGAGCAAGCCCGCCAGGAGATCGAGGAACGCGCGCAGCAGCTGGCGCTGGCGTCGAAGTACAAGTCCGAGTTCCTGGCCAACATGTCGCACGAACTCCGGACCCCGCTGACCAGCCTGCTGATCCTCGCCGGGGTGCTGTCGCAGAACTCGACCCAGAACCTGACACCCAAACAGGTCGAGTTCGCCAAGGTGATCCAGTCCGCGGGCACCGACCTGCTCCAGCTGATCAACGACATCCTCGACCTGTCGAAGGTCGAGGCGGGCAAGATGGACATCCATCACGAGCCGTTCTCGCTGCGCCAGCTGCTGGACTACGTCGGCACGACGTTCCGCCCGCTGACCGCGGAGAAGGGACTCGACTTCCAGGTCACGGTGGAGCCCAACGTGCCGGAACTGCTGTTCACCGACGAGCAGCGGCTGCGGCAGGTGCTGCGGAACCTGCTGTCGAACGCGGTCAAGTTCACCGAAGACGGCAGTGTCGAGCTACGGGTGAAACTGGTCGACACCATCGTTTCGCCGTCCTCGATCGGGCATGAGTCCCTGGTGGCGTTCAGTGTGATCGACACCGGGATCGGGATCGCCGAGGAGAACCTCGATTCGATCTTCGGCGCGTTCCAGCAGGCCGACGGAACCACCAGCCGCAAGTACGGCGGCACCGGGCTCGGCCTGTCGATCAGCCGCGAGGTTGCCTACCTGCTCGGCGGCGAGATCCGGGCGGACAGCGTGCTCGGGACGGGCAGCACGTTCACCCTCTACCTGCCGGTGGCCCGGTTCACCGCGCTCACGAGCCCTGACGAGTCCACTGTGGACAGCGCCGGGGCGGAGCGGCGGGTCCTGGTCGTGGAGAGCGAGCAGAACAGCCTGCTGACCCTGCTCGCCCGCGGGGTCGCGGCCGATGTCGCGGACAGCCACGGTTCGGTCCAGGTGCGGGCGGTGGCCAGCCCGGCTGAGGCGTTCGAGGAATTGAAGCGCGACAGCTACCGCTGCGTCGTGCTCGACACCAGCATCCCCGGAACGAGCGCGTTGTCGTTCCTCAAACGCCTCGTCGAAGGCCCGGACCCCGTCGAGGTCCCGGTGCTCGCGCACGCGAGCCGCAAGCTCAGCGCCGCGCAGGACCGGTTGCTGCAAGGGCACGCGCGGGTGCATCCCGTCGAACTGCTGCCATCGCTGGACATGCTGCGGGAACGCATCATGCTGCACATCTCGGCCAGTGAACTCGAAGGAATCTTGCCGTTGATGCATCAACCTGAAGGGCCTCCGGTGCTCCCGGAAGAGACGGCGAAGGTCGCCGATCCGCCCGCCGCACCACGGCGTTTGGAAGGGCGCAAGGTTCTCCTGGTCGACGACGACGCCCGCAACGTGTTCGCGATCTCCGGGATGCTCGAACTGCACGGGCTGTCGGTCGTGCACGCGCCCAACGGCCGCAAGGGTATCGAGGAACTGCTCTCCGACGACGGCATCGACCTGATCCTGATGGACGTGATGATGCCGGAGATGGACGGCCACGCGACGACGGCGGCGATCCGCGAGATGCCGAAGTTCGCCGGCCTGCCGATCATCACGGTGACCGCGAAGGCGATGGAAGGGGACCGCGAGAAGAGTCTCGCCGCCGGGGCGAGCGACTACGTCACCAAGCCCGTGGACGCGGCGGAACTGCTGGCCTGCATGGAACGCTGGCTCGCGGGCTGACGCCGTGCTATTCGGTCCCGTTGGCTTTGTTCGGGCAGAGGCGGCGGATGGCCGCGACGATCTCGGTATTGGGGCTGCCTTTGACGAGGTACTCCGTGACGCCCGCGGACGCCATCCGGGCGATGGACCCGGAATCGCTGTGCGCGGAGAACGCCAACAGCCGGGTCCGGGGCACCCGCCGCCGGATCTCCCTCGCCATCCACGCGCCGCCCCCACCGGGGATCCGGACGTCCAGGACGGCGACCTCCGGGGACAGCAATTCCGCGAACGCGACCGCCTCACCCGCGCTCAGCGCGACGGCGACCACCTCGATGTCCGGTTCGGATTCCAGGAGGGCGCGCAGAGCATCACCGATGACCGGGTTGTCGTCCGCGACGAGCACCCGAAGTCTGGGGGGCGGCGTTCGGTTCATGACCCAGTCCGTGCCCGCGGTCTCTGCGGCGCCGGTGGGGGTCGCGGGCCCTCCGCCGAACTTGACGTGACTCAGCAAGAGACCCGTCGTGCGCCCTCGCTCGGCTGCTCGACCAGAGTCCGCGCGACGTCGTGGATCTTCATGTTGTTGTTGCGGCAGAACGAGCGGAGCAGTTCGAACGCCGAGTCGATGTCGATCTGGTAACGCTCGGCGAGAACGCCCTTCGCCTGCTCGATGGGTATCCGGTGGTCCAGCGCGTACTGGAGTTGTTCGGCGCGGGCACGGTAGAACCGGAGGCGGTCGTGCATGGCCACGAGGTCTTCTGCCGGGTCTGGGGTGCCGGACGAGGGAGTAGGCGAAAGCGTGGTCTCGGACATGGGGTGATCGTCGCAGCGCGCACGGGTGCCGGAAAGAAGAGAACGTCCTGAGTCGAATGATGCAAATGAACCTGGTCCGGTTGGCGGCAGCCACTCGAACGGGTGCCGAACAGGGTCCTTTGGCCGGTCGCAGTGACCGGCCGTGCACCGTACGCTCTGACCGGAGGAGGGGGAACCGTGGAGGTCGGAATGCTCCGGGTGTTTCTGGTCGACGACCACGAGGTGGTCCGTCGAGGGGTCGCGGACATGCTGGAGGAGGACCCGACGATGTGCGTCGTCGGTCAAGCGGCCACCTTTTCCCAAGCGCTGGCGAGGATCCCCGCGCTGCGGCCGCACGTCGCGGTGCTCGACGTCCGGCTCCCGGACGGGAACGGCGTCGAACTCGCGCGGGAACTGCGGTCCAAGATCCCCGAGCTGAAATGCCTCATGCTCACCTCCTACACCGACGAGCAGGCGATGCTGGACGCGATCATGGCCGGCGCCAGCGGTTACGTCATCAAGGACATCCGGGGGATGGACCTGGTGGCCGCCGTCAAGGAGGTCGGTCTCGGCCGGTCACTGCTGGACGCCCGTGCCGCCGCGACGCTGATGGCGAAGTTCCGCGACGACGCGGTGAAGAAGGGGCCGCTCGCCGGCCTTTCCGAGCAGGAGCGCACGCTGCTGGAACTGATCGGTGAAGGCCTGACCAACCGGCAGATCGCCGAACGGATGTTCCTCGCCGAGAAGACGGTCAAGAACTACGTGTCACGCTTGCTGACGAAACTCGGGATGCAGCGGCGGACCCAGGCGGCCGTGCTGGCCACCGAACTGCGGCGGTCCTGAGCGCCCAGTGGTCACCATCGGAAGTCCGATGGCGACCACTCAGGCGGAAACCAGCTTTTCGAGCAGGACGTCTTCCAGCGCACGGCGTGGGGTCCACGGCAGTGGCGAACCGTAGCCGAGCCGGAGCAGAACCTGAGGCCAGACACCGCAGCCGAGAAGACGGCGGAGTTCCGCGCGTGCCGAGGGGACCAGGATCGGCGGCGAGATGAACGACGCGTGGAGCCCGGCCGCGGTCGCGGTGAGCAGAACCCGTTGCAGCGCTTGGCCCGCCTGTAGCCGATCGAGCCGT
This sequence comes from Amycolatopsis coloradensis, assembly GCF_001953865.1. Taxonomy (GTDB): domain Bacteria; phylum Actinomycetota; class Actinomycetes; order Mycobacteriales; family Pseudonocardiaceae; genus Amycolatopsis; species Amycolatopsis coloradensis. Next base: position 67,056 of record NZ_MQUQ01000008.1, on the reverse strand, counting down.
CCGTCGGTCAGCGACGCGATCACTACCACCAGCGGATCCGGCCGCGTTCCCTGGCTCGCGGCGCCGAATTCGTCGAGGAGCCAGCTTTCGTCGGCGGGCGAGCCCGCGGTCGCGTAGGACGGCACCCCGTCGCGAGTGCCGGCGCGCAATTCGGTCCAGCGGCCCAGTTCCGTGACGAAAGCGGGATCGGCGAGCTGATCGAGATGCGCCCGGTCGGTGATGTCACGCAGCAGACCGCAGCGTTCGGCGTCGAGGCTCGACATCCACGCGTGCTCGAGTTCGGCGGCGTGGCGCAGAAGGGGGAGCGTGGACCGCGGGACGGCGGTGGGCCGGAACGGCCGCCGGTTGGTGCGGCGGCGGGGGATCGCGCGGGCCAGCCCGACCACCCTCGGATCGGGGGTGCGTTCGGCGAGCGGGCGGACGATGGCCAGAAGATCGGGATCGGCGCGACTCGGCATCAAGGTCGTCGCCGGATGGAAACCCCGTGCGTGAATCGCCGTCCGGAGGGTGAAGAGCGCGGCGCCGCACGAGAGGACGAGTTCGCGCCGGTCCGGATCCGTGACCGGTAGGATACGGCGCGGATCGGCGTGGAGTTCGATCCCGGTGCCGGTGCACCGGAACAGCCATGGCTGGGTGTTGTGCGTCGACGGGGCCAGCATGGCCGACCGGAGCACGGAATTCACCTGATCGGAGTCCAAACGCCCGACCCTGGTGACTTGTAAGGCCATGGTTCCCCCCGCTGCCGCGCCACGGGCGATACTGGCGTCTCGGTGAGAGACGGTCCCCGCCCGCGGTGCGGGGCCGAAAGAGGACAAAGTCACCACGGCCGCGAGTCGTCCCGATCTTCGGAGGCGTAGCACGATGTCGGCACAGCAGCTGCGGGTCCGTGAAGTGCTGCGCGATCTCCAAGACCGCATCGAACGGCTCATCGGCACCCGCGACAAGATGGACGGACTGCTCGAAGCGGTGCTCGCCGTCGCGTCGGGACTCGAGCTGGATGCCACGCTGCGCCGGATCGTGCAGGCGGCGATCGATCTCGCGGAAGCCACCTATGGCGCGGTCGGGGTGATCGCGGACGACGGCTCGCTCGCCGAATTCGTCCACCTCGGGATCGACGGCGAGACCAGGCAGCAGATCGGTCATCTGCCGAAAGGCCACGGGCTACTGGGTTTCGTCATCGACGAGGCGAAACCGGTGCGGCTGGCCGACATCTCGCGGCATCCCGCGTCGGTCGGCTTCCCGCCGCGTCATCCGCCGATGCGGTCGTTCCTCGGCGTGCCGATCCGGGTCCGCGACGAGGTGTTCGGGAATCTCTACCTCACCGAGAAACGCGGCGACGGGTTCACCGACGACGACGAGGTGGTCGTCCAGGCGCTCGCCGCCGCGGCCGGGATCGCGATCGAGAACGCCCACCTCTACGAACAGGCCCGGCTCCGCCAGCAGTGGCAGGCGGCCACCAGCGAGGTGACCACGGAACTGCTCGGCGGCACCGACCCGGTCGACGCGCTCAACCTGATCGCCAGCCGGGCGCTGGAACTGACCGGCTCCGACCTCACTCTGCTGGCACTGCCCGGTCCCGGTCGGCTCGACGTCCGCGAGGAAGAGACGGGCGATCTGACCATCGCCGTCTGCGCCGGCGCGCGGGCGGGGGAGCTGACCGGGGCGCGGATCAGCGTCGCCACTTCGCTGCCGGGGGCGGTCTACCGTGACCGGACTCCGCGCAGCGTGCCGGAACTCGTACTGGGCGACGACGGGGAACTCCGATTCGGCCCGACACTCGTGGTGCCGCTCCGGGCGCGGGAGCGCACGTCCGGCGTGCTGATGGCGGTGCGGAATCCGGGTTCGGTCCCGTTCGAACTCACCCAGCTGCCGGTGGTGGCCTCGTTCGCGGACCAGGCCGCGCTCGCGCTCCAGCTCGCGACGCAGCAGCGCACGGCCAGGGAGGTCGATGTGCTCGCCGACCGGGACCGGATCGCCAGGGATCTGCACGACCACGTGATCCAGCGGTTGTTCGCCGTCGGACTCGCCATGCAGAGCACGCATCGCCGGGCACGCTCACCGGAACTGCAACGGCGGATCGGCGACAGCATCGACCAGATGCACGAGATCGTGCACGAGATCCGCACGGCGATCTTCGACCTCCACGGCGGCGAGGCGGGCCAGCAAGGGGTGCGGCTGCGGCACCGTCTCTACGACTCGATCGCCGAACTCACCGACGACACCGCGATCCATCCGACGGTCAGCCTGTCCGGACCGCTCGATTCGCTTCCCGTCCCGTTCGCCGGGCACGCCGAGGCGGTGGTGCGGGAGACGGTCGGCAACGTCGTCCGGCACGCGCGGGCGAGCGGGGTTTCGGTGAGCGTCGCGGTGAAGGACGACGTCCTGCGGATCGTGGTCACGGACGACGGCGCCGGGATGAACGGGGAGCCGGGTGGCCTCCGGAACCTGCGTGACCGCGCGGAACGGGCGGGCGGGACGTTCCGGGTGGAGACCCGTGAGGAGGGCGGCACCCTCGCCGAGTGGTCCGCCCCCTTGCGTTGACTTCGCCGACCGGGGCGATGCCCTGACCGGGACATCTCGTTGACATCAGGGTTTCCGATCGCCGCCACGTGCCGGTCATCCTGGGCGGATTCAGTCTCCGTATGAAGATCATGCGGAAATCCTTGGTGGCGCTGGCCATCATGAGCCTCTCGGTGGCGGCGTCCGCCCCGGCGGTGGCGGACGCGGGCGCGCGCGACCGCGGTTCGATCGTCATCACCGAACAGGCGTCCAAACGGATCCTGGTCCTGCCCGCCGACCGCGCTTCCTGGCAGGACCGGAAGCTGAGCTGGTCCTGGGCGCCGAACGCCGCGAACGGGCTGGCGGACCTGGCCGGGTCGTGGAGCAACCCGAGCGACGCGAAGCTCGCCGAACGAGCAGGCCAGAAGTACCTGCTCACATCGGCGTCGGGCGGTTTCGCGGCCGTCGTGCCGTACCCGGCGGGTGACCGGGCGTACTGGGCGGCCAACGTCGGCGGGCCGGCCAACCCGCACAGCATCGAACTGCTGCCGGACGGAAACGTCGCGGTGGCGGCCAGCACCGGGGGCTGGGTGCGGGTCTACACCGCTTCGCAGGGACAGCGCTCGACGACGTACACCGAGTACCCGCTGGTGGGAGCGCACGGGGTGGTGTGGGACGCGGGCCGGAACGTGTTGTGGGCAGTGGGCACCGACGCACTCGTCGCGTTGCGCGTCACCGGGACACCCGCCGCGCCGGTGGTCACCGAGCAGCGATCCGTACGGTTGCCGAGCAAGGGCGGTCACGACCTCCAGCCGGTCCCGCACCGGCCGGACCTGCTGTGGGTGACCACGGAAGCGGGCGTCTACCAGTACGTGAAGACGAGCGACGGGTTCACCCAGCGGTACGCGGGGGCGCGGGAGATCGACCGGCCGCATGTGAAGAGTGTGTCGACGAACCCGCGGACCGGACAGGTGCTGACGGCTTCGATCCAGGAAGGACATCTGTGCACGTGGTGCACGGACACCGTCCGGCTGGCCTTTCCACGCGCCGAGCTGGCGCTGCACGGCGCGTGGATCTACAAGGCCCGCTGGTGGATCGGTTGAGCGGTACTTCCGTGTCGGTACCGGCCGTTCGGGGGGCTACCCGGCCGGTACCGACACACCAGAGAAGAGGGGATGCCGCCGCAACCATGACGGCTGGCGGCGTCTTTCACCTGACCGAGTGAACCAGACGGTTCGACGGGCGCTCTCGACCCGTCCGAGGTATATGCCCGATGAAGCCTGGAGTTCGCCGATCACCGTTCGTGGTTGTTCCTCGCCGACGAAATGGCCGGGACCGGCGACCTGGCCTGCCGCCAGGCGTCCTGGAGGCCACCTTCAGGACGGCCGGACATCTTCGCCCGCACGCTTGCCAGCCGCGAGTAGTCCTCTGGTCGCGGTCGGGTAGCGAGTCCACAAGGACGCTACTGGTCGATCGGCCAGGTTTCGTCCTTCAGCAACCGTTTGAGCACCTTCCCGGTCGCGTTCCGCGGCAGTTCCTCCACGAAGTACACGTCCCGCGGCACCGCGAACCGCGCCAGTCGCCGGTGGATGTGGGCGCGGACGTCCTCCGCGCTCATCCGCGCGCCGCGCGTCGGGACGATGTACGCCGCGAACCGTTGCCCGAACTCACGATCCGGCACGCCGATCACGGCCGCCTCGTGGACGCCGGGCAACGCGACGATGGCTTCCTCGACCGGGCGAGGGGACACGTTCTCGCCACCGGACACGATCATCTCGTCCGCCCGGCCGGTGACGAACAGCCGTCCGGACGCGTCCTGGTACCCGACGTCGCCGGTCGCCATCAACTCTTCCGCGCGGGGCACGCCGGCGCCATCGGTGTAGCCCTCGAACAGCATGTCGTTGCCGACGAAGATCTGTCCCTCCCAACCCGGCGGGACACGGTTGTGGTCCTCGTCGAGGATGGCGACGCGGGTGCCGGGCGGGCAGCGGCCCGCGGTGGTGGGCGCGGCGCGGAGGTCTTCGGGTGTGGCGATGCTGGCCCACGAAACCTCGGTGGAGCCGTAGAAGTTGTAGAGCACGTCGCCGAAGGTGTCCATGAACTCGGTGACAATCGTCCCCGGCAGCGCGGATCCGCTGCTGGCGACGATGCGCAGCGACGACAGGTCATACCTGGCGCGGACCCGTTCGGGCAGGTCGAGGATGCGCTGCAACATGATCGGGACGGCGAACAGCACGCCGCAGCGATGTTCGGCGATGGTCCTCAATATCTCTTCGGCGTCGAACCGGCGGATCAGCGACAAGGACGCGCGCACGGCCATCCCGATCTGCATTCCGGCGAGACCCCAGCTGTGGAACAGCGGCGCGGCCACCACGAAGCGATCGCCGGTGCGGAGCGGGATGCGGTCCAGCATGGCGGCCGACGTCGCGAGACCCTTCGGCGTCGGACGGCGTGCGCCCTTGGGGGTTCCGCTGGTGCCCGAGGTGAGGACGACGAGCCTGCCGATCCGGTTCACCGGCTTGAGTTTGGTGGCGGGCACTCCCGCGATCAGCTGGTCGATCGTCGGGTAGCCGTTCTCGGTTTCCGGCCAGGTGGACAGCCGCAGGAAATCGCCGGGGATGTCGGCGATGACGCGGGAGAACTCGTCGTCGGCGAGCACCGCGACCGGTTCGTGCAGTCCGATGACGTCCGCGACCGAGCCCGCGGAAAGCCCGGTGTTGAGCAGGATCGCGTCCACGCCGAGCTTGCTGCACGCGATCAGCGCTTCGACCATCGTGGCGTGGTTGCGGCACAACAAGGCGACCCGGTCACGGGAGCGGACTCCGCGCAGTGCCAGCGCGTTCGCGAGCTGGTTGCTGCGATCCGCCGCCTGCTTGAACGTCCGGATGTCGCGTTCGTCGTGCAGTGCGACGTCTTCGGGCACCCGGGCCGCGTTGGCCGTGTAGCCGCCGGCGACGGTGGCGCCCCACTGCGACAGCGAAGTGAGCTGTCGGGCGATCTTGTCCGGCCGCGCGGCCGCGAGCACCCCGGCCTTGATCAGCGTGCTCGCCGTGTGCAGCGTGGTGGCCTTGGTATGCGCGGGTTCTTCCCGCGGCGGCGCCGCCCGGCCCGAAAGGTGCAGATCGATCCGCCGGGCCACCGCGCGGACGGTGCGTTTGAACGACGCGGCGGACACCGGCTGCGCGTGCCGCGCCGGAAGCATCAACTGCGCGACGAGTTCGGTGCCGTTGTCGGGAGCCTGCCTCAGCTCGATCGAGCACCAGTTGCCGTTGTCCTCGACACCGCACCAGACGACGTGCTCGCCGGGCCGCCAAACCCGCGCTTCGACGTCACCGACGACGAGAGCGCCCGCCCGCGGTTCCAGCCGCACGAAGCATTTCGGACCGCGGCCGCGTTCGGCGGACTGCCGGATCTCGCACCAGCTGATCTCCGCGACGAACCTCGAGTAGGACTCGGGATCGCCGATGACTTCCCAAACCTGGCCGGGAGAATGCCCGATGATCGAGCTCGCCTGGACCACATCGTCTCGCATGCGATTCGCCTCACCACGCGCGTTCGGGTGTTGATCGGGCAGCTGCCGGCGCCTCCTTCGTCGTTCAAGTCCGGCGAACTTACCAGCAATCGGCCGAACGCAATACTCCGAAGAGCAGGCGTTCCACCGGTGGGAGGCCGCTTGATCGCGACGTCCGATTCTCGCCAGCCTCCGTCGCGAGACGCGGCGAAGCTGACGAACGTGACAGTTACCACGACAGCGGCTGAGACCGCGCACACCCGTATTGAGCCCGGGATCCTCTACTTCGGCACCCCGGTGGTGCTCCTTTCCACGGTCGACCAGGCAGGTTCGGAGAACTTGGCTCCGATGTCGTCCGCGTTCTGGCTCGGCTGGCGGGGCATGCTCGGACTCGGCGCGAAATCCAAGACGGCGCAGAACCTTATGCGTAACCGTGAATGTGTTCTGAATCTCCCTTCCGACGATCTGGCGGCCGCCGTCGACAGGCTGGCGCTGACCACCGGCTCGGATCCCGTCCCGGCGCGCAAGTACGAGCGCGGCTATCGGCACGAAGCCGACAAATTCGCCCGTGCCGGACTCACCCCGGTCGCTTCCGAGACGGTGCGGCCGCCGCGCGTGGCGGAATGCCCGGTGACGATGGAGGCCGTCGTCGAGGCCGTCCACCCGCTCGCCGAGGACGACCCGGCACAACGTGGCGGTGTCCTCGTGTTCGAGGTCCGCGTGCAGCGCGTCCACGTCCACGACGACGTACGGCTGCCGGGCACCGACGACCGGATCGACCCGGACCGGTGGCGGCCGCTGATCATGAGCTTCCAGAAGCTCTACGGCCTCGGGCCGCAGGTCCATCCCTCGACGCTGGCGCGGATCCCGGAGCGGCTCTACCGCGGGCCCGACATCGCGCGGTCGCGGGATCAGTCGTCGCGGGCGAACGAGAACCGGTTCACCAGCGGCAACCACCGTTGATAGGACGAGGCCAGTTCCGGCCACGATGCACCGGACAGGCCGCGTTCGAGTTTCGGCCGCAGCTCGTGGTCGTTCAGTGACTCCGCGATCTCGAGGGCGCTGTCCTCGGGATCCGTTCCCTCGAGGGTGGCGAACCAGGAGATGGCTTCCGGATATCCGACGTGGACCGAGAGCAGCACCAGCACCGCGCGAAACGGCGCCTCGCGGTTGCCGTCGGAGAGGAACTCGGCCAGTTCCTCTCCGGCGAAGCGCGCCCGCAGCAAGCGGTACAGGTTCAGGAGTCTCTTCGCGGCCCGAGGGGAGCGGATGAGTGAAGACAGCGTGGGCAGGAAGTCCAGTTCCGCCTGCGAGATCACCAGTCGAGGAGGTCGAAGGTCTATTGTGGACTGTTCGGACGACCGTTCCGGTGCTTCCTCTCGAAGAGGAGCAGGCTCGGCAACGGCCGGGGCGCGGGCACCGGTGGTTTGATCCGCTTCGGCGGGGGAAGGTGCCGGTGCGGCGTCCTGACCTTCGGTGTCGGCGAGCCCGCGCACGAGCCCCGCGAACCCTGGATCGTCCATGGGAGACAACGTGAACGGCACCTGGAAGATCTTTTCGAGGTAGTTCTCGGCGAACGTTTCCGGATCGTCACCGAGCATCGCCTCGTAGTGCTGCTCGACGGCTTTCTTGAGCCAGCGTGAGTCGACGCCCACCACGACGACGAACACCGGCAGTGCCAGCAGGAGGTGGATGGCTTCGAGGACCTGGATGACGACCTTGGGCGGGCAGCGGTCGAGGTCGTCGATGTAGAGCACGGTCCGCTCGATCTTCCCGGAACCGTGCGGTACCTCGGCGAGCATGGTCGCGAACGTCTCGAGATCCTTGCGCAGCAACGAGACCACGCCCAGATGTTCGACGTAGTCCGAAACCCGGGACTCGGCGAACGACACGAGGTCTAGTCCTGGCGCGAGTTCGGTGACGGCCCTTTCGAGCCGTTCGGATTCCGCGTCCAGTTCGGCGAGGCGCCGCTCGGTCTCTTCGTCCTCTATGGACGGACCGCCGAGTTTGTCGAGTGCCTGGTGGATCCGGCCCGCGCTGGCACGCATCCGCAGTACGACGGTCAGCGCGGAACTCACCAGGGTGAGGCCGCCGAGCACCCCCGAAACCTGCGACCGGCCGACGAGCAGCGTGACGACCAGGACGGTCACCAGCCCACCGATCAGGACCAGCAACGGAACCGGGTCCTGCCGCAGCCGTCGCCAGAATTCGGCGACGTCCGACCGCAGCCCGCCGGTCTCCCGCGCCAGGCGTTCCAGATCCTCGGCGGTCGGCCGGTCGACGCCGAGCCTGGACGCGATCCACGCCTTGTCCGCTTCGGTGAGACTGTCGAAGACCGCGCGGACGTACTCACGCGGCTTCCGTCGCCTTCGGTTCGCTTGTTTCTGCTGGGCGGTCAGGGTTCTGCGTTCGAGACGGACCGCGCTGAGCCTGCCGAGAAGGGTCTTCTCGGTCTTGCGGCGTTCCGCGAGCGCGTCGGCCTGGCGCTGAAGGTCGTTCTCGGCGCCACTCGCGGCGAGGTTGTCGAAGATGTGGGTGGCGAGGCTGGCGAGCAGGTTCGCCTCGCTGTAGTGCCAGGCGTTGAAGCTGATCTGGCGAACACTCGAACAGTAGGAGGACACGGTCCTGCCGTGCCTGCCTGCGGTGGTTTCGGCCTCGTGCGCGGAATCGGCGAGTTCACGGACCCGCAATTGCATCTGGCGCATGAAGAAGCTCTTGCCGGACCCCCAGCTACCGAACAGGCCGATCGACAGGGGAGGGGTGATCATCCGGGAGACGACCAGGTCGGCGAGCATGCGCACGTCGGGGCCGATGCCGAGGCGGTCGACGCCGTCGTCGGTGTCGGGCCGGTAGTCGGCGACGTGGGCGGACAAGGGATCGACGGCCGCCGTACTTGAGTCATCGCTCGTCCCGCGTGCGCTGGTGAATTCCTCGATGGTGTGTGCCGCCGCCCGGTCGTGCATCTGTTCGGCCGCGGCACGCTCGATGTCGGAGAGTTCCGGCAGGATGCGATGCATCGAGGGGTGGAGACGATCGAGACCGCGGCGCAGGTTCCGGTTCTCGTAGTTGCTCGCACCGACCAAACCGAGCAGGCGCCGACCCGGGTTAGCCGCGAGCCAGTTGGCCACGGAGGTGGGATCGCGACCGATCAGCTGGGGCAGCTTGGTGTCGAGCCAGACCACCGCCGGGCTGTCACTCTTGTCGAGCACGAGGTCGTCGATCTCCGGCTCGACAACCAGCTCCGTTTCGGCGTGCACCGCGAGCATCGCTTCATAGGCCGTTCGCCGGGCGCCCGAATTGGTCTCGAACACGATGAGCGTGAACCGGTCGGCCGAAAGCGTGGCCCTGAGCATTCTGTCGATGTCGCGAGGCAGGTAGACACCGGGATTCGAACCCCGCGGCTCGCCTTTCAACAGAATCGACGGGTCGACGTCGCGCACCAGCACCATCCGTGCTCCCCTCCCCAGGACGAACGGAAGGGCAGTCTAGAGGTCCGTGCTCGTCGGTGCCGTGGCGATGGCGGCGGCGGGGCTGGTCCTGTTCGAGCGGGCGGGAGCGGCTCGGATGCTGCGGGTGGTGAGCGGGACGCCGTAACCCTGGCAGGCTGCCGTTGCGTCCGGCGTCCGCGCGTCCAGGTGTCGCCGGTGTCGCGAAAGCCACTTTCGGGACATCAGATGTCCCGAAAGTGGCTTTCGCGACACGCTCGGCTCGGCGGAGCGACCGGTCATGCCCACGGTCGCGGCGAAAAGCTGATGGCTCGTGAGTAATCCGGGTCGCTGGACCACCCGAATCACTCACGAGCGTGACGTTCGCCGCCCCCGTAGTAGCGCATCCACCCATCCGCTCAGCTGTGGGTGAAACACCGCCTCCGCACGGTCACCGCTCGCTACTTTGGTCCCATGGTGGGGGAACGGCTGGACGGCAGGTACGCGAAACTCTGGGCGGCGAGCACGACGTCGGCGTTGGGCAGTGGGCTCGCGACGGTGGCGGCGCCGCTGCTGATCGCGTCCCGCACCGACGAACCACTGGTGGTCTCGGGCGGTTTCGCGGTGGCGTGGCTTCCCTGGCTGCTGTTCTCGCTGCCGGGCGGGGTGCTGGTCGACCGGGTGGACCGGCGGAAGCTGATGATCGTCCTCGACTGGATCCGTGTCCCCACCGTCGCGCTGCTGGCGCTCGCGATCACGACGGGGAACGTCAGCCTCGCTTTGCTGTACGCCGTCCTTTTCGTGATCAACGCGTGTGAGGTCGTGTTCCGGACAGCGGGCGGGGCCATGCTGCCCTCGATCGTCCCGAAGGCGTTGCTGGAGCGGGCGAACGGGCGGTTGTACGCCGGGACGACGCTGGCCCACGGCATGCTTTCCGGTCCGTTGGGCGGATTCCTGTTCGGCGTCGCGGCTGGCATCCCGTTCTACCTCAACGCCGGCACGTACGCGGTCAGCGCTCTTTTGCTCGGGCTGATCGGGGGTGCCTTCCGGTGGCGGCCCGGCGGCGATCCGGGTGAGCCGGTGAAGCGCTCGGTCCGGTCGGAGATGGCCGAAGGGTTCCGCTGGCTCGCGGGCCAGCGCCTGCTGCGGACCATGGTCGGGCTGATCGGACTGCTGAACCTGACGCTCGTCGCGGCCACCTCGGTCTTGGTGCTGCTGGCGAAGGAGCGGTTGCACCTCGGCGCCGTCGGGTACGGCCTGCTCTTCACCTGCATGGCGGTGGGTGGACTGCTCGGCTCGGTCACCGGCGACCGGCTGATCGCCTGGTGCACCCCGACCTGGACACTGCGGATCGGGCTGCTGATCGAGGCCGGGACCCATCTGGTGCTGGCGACGAGCACGAACGCGCCGATGGTCGGGGTGACGTTGTTCCTGTTCGGGATGCACGGCGCGCTGTGGGGCATCGTCGGCAGTTCGCTGCGCCAGCGGCTCACCCCGCCGGACATGCTCGGCCGGGTCGGCAGCACCACGCTGTTCATCGTCGCGGGCGGCAACTGCGTCGGCGCGCTGCTCGGGGGAGCGGTGGCGTCCGAGTTCGGGTTGACGACGCCGTACTGGGCGGGTTTCGTGGTCGCGATCATCGTCACCGCGCTCACCTGGCGGGTGTTCGACCGCGCCGTCGTTTCCGCGGCCTACGCGGAGGAACCCTCGGTCAGCCGTTGATGCCGGTGAGGGCGAAGAACTCCTGGCGTGAGCGCGCGTCTTCGCGCAGCGTGCCGAGCAGGGTGGAGGTCACGGTGCTCGAACCGGCGGCCTGGACACCGCGCAGGGTCATGCACGAATGCTCGGCCTCGATCACCACACCGACGCCACGCGGTTCGAGCTGCTCGTCGAGCCAGTCGGCGACCTGTTTCGTCAGCCGCTCCTGAACCTGCGGGCGGCAGGCGAAGTGCTCGACGATCCTGGCCAGCTTGGACAGCCCGAGGATCCGTTCGCCGGGCAGGTAGCCGACGTGCGCGACCCCGACGAACGGCAGCAGGTGGTGTTCGCAGACCGACCGGACCGGAATACCCCTGGCGAGCACGAGTTCGTCGTAGCCCTCGTCGTTGGGAAAGGTCGTGAGGTCGAACGATCGCGGGGTGAACAGTTCGGCGTACGCGCGCGCCATCCTGCCCGGCGTGCCTCGAAGGCTCTCCGAGTCCAGCGAAATGCCCAGTGCGGTGAGGAGATCGGCGGCCGCGGCCTCGGCGGCCTCCAAGTCCGGCCCCGGCCCGGGTTCGTGCACGACGCGCAGAGCGGGAGTGGACATGAGGCCTCCTAGGCTGACCGCGATCCCCAGAGCTGTTCGACAGCGTTATTCGACTAAGAATTGTGGGCGTTTTATCGCCTGCCGGTTCAGCCTACATGGTAGATCCGCAGTTCAGGACGTTCCGCCGGTTGAGATGGGCGATATCGTGGTGTACGTGACAGTGTCCGATCCGGACGGCCTCGACGTCCCGTCCATCGCCGCGGTGGCGGCGCTCGACGACGACCTGCGCCGCGGCATGTACGCCCATGTCCGGCGCGCGCGGCGGCCGGTGACGCGGGACGAGGCGGCGGCCGCGGTGGGGATCTCCCGCAAACTCGCCGCCTTCCACCTCGACAAGCTCGTGGCGGCCGGGCTGCTCAGGTTCGGCTTCGCGGCGGGTCCGGTGGTGAAGGTAGGGCGTAAACCTAAGGTCTACGAACCCGTCGACGAAGCCATCCAGGTGCAGCTTCCGGCGCGGCGGCACGAGATCCTGGCCGGGATCCTCGCCGAGGCCGTGCTCGCCGAAGGGACCGGTGAAACGGCGCGGGACGCCGTGTCGCGGGTCGCGGGGGAGCGCGGCCTCGCGGTGGGGGCGGAGGAACGCGCCCGGACCCGGCCGGGCAGGCTCGGTGTGGAACGCGCGCTCACCATGGCCGAAGGAGTGCTTCGCCGCTACGGCTTCGAGCCGAGCCGCGACACCAGGACCTGCGTCCGGCTGCGCAACTGCCCGTTCCATCCGCTGGCCGCCGAGGCGCCGGAGCTGGTCTGCGGGATCAACCAGGCCTTCCTCGCCGGTTTCCTGACCGGCGTGCGCGCCGGGAACGTGGAAGCGATCCTCGCTCCCGGCACGGCCGGGTGTTGTGTGGAGCTACGGCAGGCCCGCTAGCCGATCAGGCCGCGCCGGCGATCTGCCGCGTGGCGACGTTGAGCCGGTTCCAGGTGTTGATGGCGGCGATGGAGAGCACCAAACTCGAGAGCTGCTTTTCGTCGTAGTGGCGAGCGGCCTCGTCCCAGACCTCGTCGTCGACAGGGTCGGCCCGGTCCGCGATCCGGGTCAGGGCCTCGGCCAGCGCGAGCGCCGCGCGTTCGGCGTCGGTGAAGTAGGCCGTGTCACGCCACGCCGCCACGGTGAAGATCCGCTCGTCGGACTCGCCGGCCTTGCGCAGTTCCTTGGTGTGCATCTCCAGGCAGCCGCTGCACCCGTTGATCTGGCTGGCGCGGACGTGCATGAGGTAGTGCGTGGTGTTGGGGACACCCGTGTCCCCGGTCGACTCCGCCAACGCGATCAAGGCCTTGAGGGTGGCCGGGTTCGCCAGGGCGGGGTTCGGGATCCGTGCTTCCATGATGTTCTCCTCCAGGGTTTCCGTCTTGCTTTCACCGCACTGACGGATGCCGGAGGGAAGATGTGACCGAGTGCTACCAAGGAACGACCTCGCCGTGGAGATCCAAGAACTGCAAGCCTTGCGCGCCGGTCTGTGCTTCGAGCACGTTGACGACGGCGGGCATGCTTTCTTCGGGGGAGAGCGGGGCGCCGGGGCCGCCGAGCGGCGTCTGGTTGTGGCCGGGGTGGATGAGGAGCTTGGTTTGCCCGTCGTCGGCGTACCGGGCGGAGTAGCTGCGCATCAGCTGGTTGAGCGCGGCCTTGCTGGCCTTGTAAGCCTCGAACCCCGGCCTCGTGTTCAGCGAGACGCTGCCCTGCCGGGAGGACAAGACCGCGACGGTGCCACCGGGTGCGACCAGGTCCCGGAGGGCTTCGAGGGCGCGCAGCGGGCCCAGCGCGCGGACAAGTCCACTGAGGACGGCATCCGTGGCTACTTCCGCGGCTTCGCGCGGTTCGTCACGCGCGACCCGGCAGGCTGCTCAAGCCTCGCGACGGCTAGACGGCCACCGTCGCGCGGTCGCGAAGCGAGACTTCGAGCGTGAAGCCCTCCGGTTTCAACGTCAGCAGTTCCTGCACCTTCAACCGGTACGACGAGTCGCCGCGCAGGTCGTATCGGCTCAGCAGCATGCCGAGGACCAGCGTCGCCTCGTGCAGGGCGAACTGCCGTCCGATGCAGGCCCGTTCGCCGGTGCCGAACGGCTTGTAGACGTGCGCCGGGCGGGCACGGTTGCGATCCGGGGCGAAGCGGTCGGGGTCGAACGCTTCGGGATCGTCGCCCCAGACGGGGTCACGGTGCAGCGCCGGGATGAGGACGAGGGCCCACTGTCCCTTCCGCATCGGGTACTTCCCGCCGACGACGGTGTCCACCTGTGCCTGGCGCGCGAACGCGGGCGCCGTCGGCCAGAGCCGCAGCGCCTCGTCGAGCACCCGCCGGACGTAGCGGAGCTTGGCGACCTCCTCGTAGGACGGATCCGGGTTCCCGTCCCAGACCTTGTCCACTTCGGACTGTGCACGGGCGAGGACGTCCGGATTCCTTGCCAGGTAGTACAAGGCGAACGACAGCGCGCCCGAGGTGGTCTCGTGCCCGGCCACGAGGAAGGTGATGATCTGGTTCCGGATGTTGACCTCGTCCAGCGCCTCGCCGGTGCTCGGCTGAGTGGTGTTGAGCATCAGGCCGAGCAGGTCGCCGGTGCTCGTGTCGCCCCGGCGCGCCTCGACGACCTCGTCGACGACGGAGTGAAGGAACGCGAGGTCGGCTTCGTTGCGCCGGTTCGCCTTCCGGTTGAGGAACGGGCCGATGACCGGCGGCTGGAGCACCATCCGCTGCGCGTGCCGCAGCGTCCGGACCATCGCGGCGACGAACGGATGCGGTTCGGCGCGCTCGAACGACGAGAAGCTGTAGCCGAAGCCCGTCCGTCCGATGGTCTCCAGCGTCAGCTTGGTCATGTCGTCCGCGACGTCGACCTCGCCACCCCGGTCCCACGCGTCCAGCAGCTCGCGGGTGATCGCCAGCATCGTCGGGTGGTAGGCCTGCATCGCGTTGCGGCTGAAGGCGGGCGCGAGGATCTCGTGCGCACGCCGCCAGTTCGGCTCTTCGTTGTGCGCGGTGAACAACCCGTCGCCGCCGAGCGGGCGCAGGTTCGCGATCGCGGGCGTGATGTGCTTGGCGAACCGCTTCTCGTCGGAAAGGTCGGCGACCATTTCGGCACCGTGGACGAAGACGATCTCGCGCCCGAACACCTTGCGCTCGAAGACGGGGCCCAATTCGGCGGCGTGCCGCATCGAGTCCTGGACGGGGGTCTTCGGCGAAACGCCGAGCACGTCGCCGATCAGCGGGATCCGGCGCGGGGGATGGGGGAGTGCGGTGGCCATCGAGCCCCTCCAGGTGAGCACTGTTGAACTGGCATCCAATAGCGAGCCTGGCGTGTTACTGAACCCGTGTCAAGTAAGTAGGATGCTCGAATGGCGCCGAGCACCTCAGGAAGGCCCCGCAGCAGGCTGAGCACCGCCGAGCGGCGGGAACAGTTACTGCGGATCGGTGCCCGCCTGTTCGCGGAGCGGCCGTACGACGACGTGTGGATCGAGCAGGTCGCGGACATCGCCGAGGTGTCGCGGGGGCTGCTCTACCACTACTTCCCGACGAAACGGGACTTCGTCACCGAGGTCATCAAGGCCGAGGGCGAACGGCTGCTCGACATGACGAGGACCGATCCCACGCTGCCGGTCGCGGAGCAGTTGATGGCGGGGCTCGACGCGTATCTCCGCTACGTCGAGGCCAACGAAGACGGCTACCGGGCACTGCACGCGGGCACGGCCATCGCTGTTGACGACGTCCGGGAGATCCTGGACCACAACTTCGCCGAACAGGGCCGCCGGATCCTGGCGGTGCTGTGCCCGGACGGCGAGCCGCCGGAGACCCTGCGAGTGACCGTCCGCGGCTGGCTCGCCTTCGTCGTCGCGGTCTGCCTCGACTGGCTCAAGTACCGCGGGCTGACCCGGGACCAGACCCGCGATCTGTGCGCGAAGGCGCTGCTCGACCTCGTCGACCTGCCAGCATGATCTCGGCACGTTCCTCGATCAGCCTCATCCGCGCGAGACGCTCGGCGTCGTCGTTGTGCGCGGCGGACGCGGTGACCTGTCCCGGCCATTTCCGGTAGAACATGCCGCACGTGGCGACGAAGTAGCCGTCGGAGGAGGCGTTCGCGGCGAGGATCAGTCCGGTGTCCTCGGACGCGGGCAGCGCCATCCAGCCGCCGAGGTCCAGCAGCAGTTCGCGGCGGATGCACAGCGTCCCGGCCACCACCGAGGACACGTAACCGTTGCGCTGCCAGTACCGGAGGATCGCGCCGCGTTCGATCGGCCCTTCCTCGGGGTCGCTGTCGACGCCGGCCGTGGTGCCGTCCGGGAAGAGGTCGAGGACCCGGCAGGTGGTCCAGCCGACGGAGGGATCCGCGAGTGCCGCGATATCCCGCGCGAGCGCGCCGGGCGCGAGGACGTCATCCGCGTCGAGCGCTTTGATCAGCTCGCCGGAAGCCCGGGTCAGTGCCATCATCCGCGCGACCCCGGGGCCGCCTCGGCGACCTGAACCGGGCAGCACACGCTCGTCGGCGGGGAGGACGCCGTCGAGTAGACCGGTCTCACCGTCCTCCTGCACCAGCCATTCCCAAGCCCAACCTGGCGGGAGTTCCTGCGTGGCGAGGGATTCGTACGCCTCGGCCAAGTACGGCAAACTCGGCGGATGGACGGGGGTGACCACACTGATGACCGGCATGTCAGCCCGGGCGGCGAGCGGTGATCAGGAGATGTTCTTCCGGCGGTGTCCCAGGCTCGTCCGCGGTGAAGATCTCGGAGTGCGTCCCGGTGACTTCGAGTCCGGCCGCTCGGACTCGCCCGACGAGGTCGTCCGGCGCGAAACTGGTCTCGTGGAAGGTGCGGCCGAAGAACTCCACCGGCAGGTCCTCGACGTCCCGCGGAACGGTGACCAGCGCGAGCAGACCGCCCGGCGCCAGCCAGCGCGCGATGTCGGCGAGTACGGCCTCGGTGTCCTCACGCGGCATCTGCAAGAACGGGAAGAACGCGCAGACCGCCTCCCAGGACTCCGGCGGCGAGGTCCACTCACGCACATCGACATGGACGAAGGTCGCGGCGGGGACCTGTTCACGCGCCAGGCCGATCATCACCGGTGACACGTCGAGCCCGGTCACCCGATGCCCCGCGGCAGCTAGTTCCTCGGCGACAGGCCTGCCGGTTCCGCTGCCGATGTCGAGCACCCTCGACGACGGCGGCAGCGTTTCCAGCAGGTGCCGCAGTGCCCTGTCGACCACCGGTGCCCGGCCGAAGACGTCCTCGTAGGCGGAACCGATGGCGTCGAACAACTCCGCAGCCGTGGCAGGTCGGTCCATTCGCAGCTCCCCAGGTCGAGTCGAGTCACCGAAAATCTACCGCCCCGGCCTTTCGTCTACTCAGGACAGGCTTTGCCGGACGGTTCGCTTACACTGTGGCCGCCGACTTTGGGGGTTCAGGTGAGTGTGCGGAGTGACGAGTTCCACCGGATGCTGGGGACGCTCGCGGACGTCGAGCGCTCCGACGCGAAGGAGTGGGAGTCGTACAGCGTCCGTGGCAAGCGGTTCGGGTACTACTGGCCGCGGACCCAGACCGTCGGCCTGAAGCAGACGCTGTCCGAGCAGGAGGCGCTCGTGGCCGAACGGCCCGACGTCTTCGAAGTGCAGTTCACCACCGGGGGCTTCGGCTGGGTGGTCGTTCACCTCGACGGCATCGAGTCCGACGAGCTGACCGAACTGGTCTACGAAGCGTGGCGGCTTTCCGCACCGGAGGAATTGGTCGCGCAGGTTCCGCCGCCCTGTTGAGCGTTACTGCGAACGTGTGTTGACGTGCGTCACTGGATGTCGGGGAACACGTGGCGGATATGTGCGTTGTAGAGAGTGTCGGTACGGATGGTGCCCCCGGGCCTCAACCTCCGCCTTCATGGAATACCGGTTCGGCCGGAGCCATGTCGTGCCACTCGCCGAGAGGCGGCCCACCGTACCGGCCATAAACTCCCGCTTCTGCTCGCAGGAACCCCCAGCCTTCGCTGAGCGGAAGCGGGACCTTTTCTTGGGGAGGATCTGCCGCAGGATTTCCAGGATCTGCTTGATCGCTCCCCGCCGATCACACCCTCCGCGGCCGCGGCCGCGAACGCCGGAATCTCGGTGCCATCCGCAGCACGCGTCGGATCAGTTCGACAGCATGAGTCACGTACGGCCGCGCTTCACCGTGGCTCAGCCCGGCGATGTCGGCGAACCATGCCACCGTCGTCGCATAGCCGTACAAGTCTTTCACGCCACGAAATTCGATCTCCGCCAGATATTGCCCCCGGCGGACGCCACCCGCATCAGCTGCAGGAACTGCTGCACGCTATGGGCAAGCTTCAGCTTGCCAGCGCGCCACAGCTCCTGCGGCAACTCGGGAAGGACCGTCTGGGACACACCCACAATACCGCAATACTGTCGAACAAGTGTTCGTAATTTTGTTACCTCGGAGCGGTGCCTAGTGTCGCGTGATCCTTCGGGTCTTACACGTGACTGGACGGCGATCATGCGTGATCAGACGGCGATCACTCGTGATTGGACGGCGATCACGCGCAACCGCCGTCACGGTCTGTGGAAAGAAGTCAAGGCCCCCTATCCGACCAGATCCCGGAACGCCGTGGAGCGAGTTGGTCGTGAGCGGCAATAAGACTTCTCTTGAGGGTGAAGGCAATGTGGCGGGTTCGGTCTGGTCGAGGGGAGCCTGCTCGGCTGTGCCGGGCTCCTTCGATCAAGATCCGAGACCGGCCTCCCCGGCGAAGTCATTCCCGCCGCCTAGCCCGCCACGCCGCATTAAGAACACGAGTCACCACTCACGACCCCGCACCGCCGGGCTCAAGACTCCACGAGAACCCCATCGGCCAACCGCACCCGCCGATCCACCTTGATCTCGGTCAGGAACCGCTCATCGTGGCTCACGACCACGAAAGCCCCCTGATACGCCGCGAGCGCGCTCTCCAACTGCCCGACGCTGACCAGGTCGAGATTGTTCGTCGGCTCGTCCAGCAGCAGCAATTGAGGCGCGGGTTCGGCGAACAGGACGCAGGCCAGGGTGGCCCGCAGTCGTTCGCCTCCGGAGAGAACGCCGACGGGGAGCTGGCTTCGCGCGCCGCGGAACAGGAACCGGGCGAGCAAGGTCATCCGTTGCGACTCGGGAAGGTTCGGGGCGAACGACGCGAAGTTCTCGGCGATGGTCCGGTCCAGGTCCAGCAGGTCCAGTCGCTGCGAGAGATACGCGATCCGGCCGTCGGCTCGTTTCAGCACGCCGCTGGAGGGTGACAGGTCTCCGTTGAGCACCCGCAGGAGCGTCGACTTGCCGGTGCCGTTGCCGCCGATCAGTGCGATCCGTTCGGGGCCTCGGATCGTCAGGTCGATCCCGTCGCTCGCGAAGACGTTCCGGTCGCCGTAGCGGACTTGGATGCGCTCGCCGTGGAACACCGTGCGCCCGGCGGGGACGTGGGTGCCCGGCAGGATCAGCGCGATCTTCTGGTCGTCGCGGAGGGTGCGTTCGGCGTCGTCGAGGCGGTTCTTCGCCTCGCTGACCCGCGCGGCGTGCGTCTCGTTCGCCTTGCCGGCGGATTCCTGGGCGTTGCGTTTCATGGTTCCGGCGAAGATCTTCGGCAGGCCGGCGCTGCCGAGGTTGCGGGCAGCGTTGCCCGCCCGCCGCGAGGCCCGCTCGCGCGCCTGCTGCATCTCCCGCTTCTCGCGTTTGACCTCCTGCTCGGCACTGCGGACGTTGCGCTCGGCGACCTCCTGCTCGGCCTTGACCGCCGCTTCGTACTGGGTGAAGTTCCCGCCGTGATACCGGAGATCGCCGCGGTCGAGTTCGGCGATCCGGTCCATCCGGTCGAGCAGCTCCCGGTCGTGACTCACCAGCAGCAGGCAGCCGGACCAGTCTTCCAGCACGCCGTAGAGCTTGCGGCGGGCGTCGAGGTCGAGGTTGTTGGTCGGTTCGTCCAGCAGCAGGATGTCGGGCCGCTTCACCAATTGCGCTGCCAGACCCAGGGAGATGATCTGCCCACCGCTCAACGTGCGCAGGCTCCGGTCCAGTGAGATGCCGTCGAGACCGAGCCTGTCGAGCTGGGCGCGCGTGCGTTCCTCGATGTCCCAGTCGGTGCCGATGGTGGTGAAGTGCTCGTCGCTCGCGTCGCCGGACTCGATGGCGCTCAGGGCGGCGAGCTGCGGCGCGATGCCCAGTACCTCGGCCACGTCCAGGTCGGCGGTGAGCGGCAGCGACTGCGGCAGATAGCCGAGGACTCCCTGGGTGGAGACGGTCCCGGAGAGCGGCCGCAGCTCGCCGGCGATCAGTTTGAGCAGCGTGCTCTTGCCCGCCCCGTTGGGTGCGACGAGGCCGGTGCGGCCACCGGGCACGGTGAAGGACAGGTCGTCGAAGACGGGGGTGTCGTCCGGCCAGGCGAAGGACAGGGCGGACACGACGACAAAGGCGTCTGGCATGAAAATGACCTCGTGAAAAGACAGCGGGCGCCTTGGGGCAGCACCGCGGTGGACGTGGCTTGAGGGAACGACGAAATGGCCACATCGGCGTTATCGCCGGTGGCCTGGCAACTCCGGCTCACCCGGAGATGTCGTCTTCACCTGCCACGTCTGGTCTCCACGCTCGTTGATCAGCTCCTCCGCCACCATAACAAGACCTGCCGAAGCTCGCCGGACTCACAGATGCCCTTTCTCGACCGCGGTGACGTCGGCGAGGCCGGAACCCGCCGCCAGTTTCGTGATCAGTCCTGGTGGTGCGGCCCGCCCTGGCCGGTCTTGCGGTGGGTGATCTTGATGTTCGGCTGCGGTCGCTCGTACTCGGGAATCAGGCCCTCGCAACCGACTTCGGGGAACGTCGCCAGTGATAGCTCGACCTTCGCGTTCGGTCCGACACCGTGGGCGTCCCGCCGTCGTCGCCTTCGCGCGCCGCTACGCCGAACGCCGTCATCGTGATGCCCAGTGCCGGAACCAGGCCGTTCCGGATGCTTTTCACGTCGGCACGGTGCCGCCGCTGTCCGAGTGATGTCGGGCTGACTCACGTTTCTCTGCTTTGGTAGTCGCTATTCTTGATCTTCGACTGCGAGGGAGACTGAATTCATGGCGGAATGGGCCGATCTGGTCGCGTTCGTACGACACGAATATCGGGTGATAAAGGACGAAACGGACGAAATCCGCATTCGGTTGTCCTACGGCGACGACGATTACGAGGAGCGGGCCCAGACCGTCGTCATCGCGCGGGAGATCTTCGACCGCCGCGAAGACTGGGTGCAGATCGCGACGCCGTTCGCGCGGATCGACGAGGTCGACCTGGCCACCGTGCTGACCGAGGTCGGCAACACGATCGTCGTCGGGGGACTGGTGGTGATGGGCGAACACCTGGTGCTGCGCCATTCCCTGCCGCTGGTGAACCTCGACATCAACGAGTTCACCGACCCGCTCGAACTCGTCGCGGGTTCGGCGGAGCTGCTGGAGCAGCAGTTCACCGGACGCGACGACTACTGAGCCGACGCCTTAGGCTGGCCGGCATGGGACGAGACATCGCACGTCTGCACCATGTCGGCCACGTCGTCGGCGATCTGTCGTCCGCGCTCGAGCGCTACCGGCGGCTGGGATTCTTGGTGGCGCCCCCGAGCTATCCGGCCATGGCCCGCGCGGAAGGCGGCGAACCGGAGCCGTTCGGCGCGGCGAACACGCACGCCGACTTCGCGGACGGGTTTCTCGAACTCGCCACGCCCGTACGCGAGGGCGACGCGGTGCCGCCCGACGCGAACGTCGTCCCGCTGACGGCGCCACCCGAAGTGCTGCCGGTCATCGTCGAGCGGATCGCCACGACGAGCGCGAACCTGGCGGCCTGCCTTGATCGCTTTGAGGGCCTGCACATCCTGATGTTCTCGTCGCCAGACATCGACGCTGTCGCGACGCGGCTGACGGCGTCGGAAGTCGGGCACGGCGGAGTGAACACGGTACGGCGCCCGGTCGAGACCGAGGCGGGCACCGTGGCCGAAACGGTCCGGTATCTGGAGATCGACGGCGCCGGGACCCGGCCGGGCTCGGTGGAAGAAGGCCGGGTCGGCGTGGTCGCGGACCTCGACGGCGAGATACAGGGCAGCCGGTCTTCGGAGCATCCCAACGGGGCGATCGCCCTGATGGAAGCCGTGCTGTGCGTCGCCGACGACGAACTCACAAAGGTCGTGGCGCGCTACGAGCGTTATCTCGGCGCGCCGGTCCGACCGGACGGACCAGCCTGGGCCTTCGACCTCGATGCCGGCCGGCTGATCCTGGTACCGGCTTCCCGGCTGGAAGAGCTGTTGCCGGGAGAGCGCGCGGCCGTAGTGCCGGCCATGGTCGCCTGCGCCGTCGGCGTCCGTGACGTCTTCGCCACTGAGGATTTTTTGCGCGGTAAGGGATTCTCGCTCGGTAGGACCACGGACGGCGCACCGTTCGTCCCATCGGCGGAGGCACTCGGCGCGGCTATCGTGTTCCGAAGCGTTTAGCGACGACCTCCTCGAAGGAGGTCACACGTTCGCACTCCTCTTCGGAGAGCTTGTTGATCGCCGCCCGGTACGCCTGCGCCTGTGCCGTGCTGGACAGTTTGCCTTCGAGCAGATCGGGAAGTCCGAGTTCGAAGCCGCAGCGGGCCCGCGCTCCGTAGCGGTGCCGGGTGCGGGCGACAGCGGCGGCGACCCGGAGCCCGTGCTCGGTGCCCGGCGGTGTCGCCTGCTTGTCGACCTCGATGGCCGCGAACCGGAAACCGTCGGCCTGGTCGCATTTCCCGCAGCCGGTGGGACCCGCGCCGAGTTCGTTGCCGCAGTCGGTGCACCGCAACCTGCACAGCGCGGCGTCGACCACCCGCCAGGCGAACGCGGACGTGTCCGCCACGACCATTTCGGCGAGGTCGATCTCCGCCTTTGTCCCGGCGGTGACA
This sequence comes from Amycolatopsis coloradensis, assembly GCF_001953865.1. Lineage (GTDB taxonomy): Bacteria > Actinomycetota > Actinomycetes > Mycobacteriales > Pseudonocardiaceae > Amycolatopsis > Amycolatopsis coloradensis. The sequence goes on along the minus strand of NZ_MQUQ01000008.1, from coordinate 44,449 downwards.
CCGTATTCCGCGAGAAGCAGCCGCCAGCGATGCTCGATACTCGCTTCGACGGCCACCAAAGCCTCGGCGGGGCGGCCACCGCGCGGAAGAACGGTCATGAACCGAACCCTAAACCGCGTTCGTCCTGATCGCGATCGCTATTTCGCCCGGAGAAGGGTGTCGGCGTCGATACAGTCTTCAGATCGGTCGCGAAGTTGATCGCGGTGCCGAGGGCCGCGGTGCGGAAGCCATCGGCTTACAACTCGCGGGGTGGACGAGCCTTGTTGCGACGACCGGGGTCCGTGGCCTTATCGTGATGGGCGTGCTTCTTCCGTCGCGATGGGGCGGGCTCATGGCCCTGCTCGCCGGGTTCTTCGTAATCCTGCTCGATACGACGATCGTCGCCGTCGCGAGCCCCAGCATCCAAGCCGATCTCGGGGGAGGCGTCGCCGGACTGTTCTGGGTGACGGCTGGCTACCTGCTGGCGTTTTCGGTTCCTTTGCTGGTCGCCGGCCGACTCGGCGACCTCTTCGATCCGAAGCGCGTCTATCTCTTCGGCATGGGGGCCTTCGCCGTCACCTCCGCGCTGTGCGGGCTCGCGTCTTCGATCGGCTGGCTCATCGCCTTCAGGGTCCTGCAAGGCCTGGCGGCCGCCGCGATGTCCCCTCAGCCACTTACGTTGATCCGGCGGCTCTTCGCCGAGGACGAACGTGGCCGCGCCTTCGGCATCTGGGGTTCGGTCGCGGCCGCCGCCACGTTGCTCGGGCCCATCCTGGGCGGGCTGCTGACCGCGAGCCTGGATTGGCGATGGATCTTCTGGGTCAACGTTCCGCTCTGCCTGGTCGCCGTCGTGCTGGGGATTCGCCTGATCCCAGGCAGCCAGGGAGGCGTCGCGCGTTTCGACTTGCTCGGCGCCGCGTTGAGCACGGCGGGATTGAGCCTTCTGGTGTGGGCCTTGCTGTCCTGGAGTTCCTTGTCGCTACCGGCGACCGTCATCGCCGTCGTGCTGCTCGTTTGTTTCTACTTTCGAGAACGCGGCGAAGGAGCGAACGCACTCGCGCCACTGCATCTCTATCGCTCGTCCGGATACTCGGCGGCGAGCCTCGCGATGGCGTCCCTCGGCGCGACTGTCCTCGCGATGGCGCTACCCACCATGCTCTACATCCAAGAAGTGCGCGGTTTCGGACCGATCGAGGCGGCGATGGTCATGGCACCGGACGCCGTCTTGGCGATCCTGCTGTCGCCGCCGTGCGGCCGGTGGGTCGACAGGGTGGGTGGGCGCGGACCCGCGATTCTCGGGATGAGCCTGCTCGCGATGAGCTTGCTGCTCATCGGTCTTGTGGTCGTGCTGAAGCTGAATCCGTGGTGGATCACTGCCGGAGCGGCGCTACTGGGCGCGGCCAACGCGATGGCCTGGTCGCCGCTGTCCGCGATCGCGATGGCGTCCGTGGCTCCGGGCGCCGCTGGTGGTGCGTCGGGCTTGTTCAACACGGTGAGGCAGGTGGGCGCGGTGGCGGGGGTGGCGGTGACCGGCGCGGTTCTTGCTGGTCTCGGCTTCAATCCGACGTTGGCTTTCGGTGTGGTTTTCGGGTTCATCGGTCTTGTCGCCGTTGGCGGTCTTGTCGCCGCTCTTCGGCTTCCGGCGAGCTTGGAGATGAGTGAGTCGGTCGGGTCGTGAGTGCTTGGGGCGGTTCCAACCCGTCTTTACCGCTCGCGAGTTACTCAGGCGTCGAGCGCGGCCACCATCCAGGGTGTCGCGAAAGCCACTTTCGGGACTTCTGATGTCCCGAAAGTGGCTTTCGCGACACTGCCACCAGGTAGTTATGAGGCGGAATCCTGTAGGTACCTAGAACACTCTTGGCTTTGATCCGAAACGCCACTCACGAGACCCGCCCCAACGGCCACCGGCGCCCTGGTCGATCAGGGCTTCCCGCAAGCCAACCTCAACCAGAATGCCGCCGCGCCAGCGCTTCCGACCCCTGGGCCAGCAAGGTGACATCCGCGCCGACCAGGACGAACGCGGCACCGGCGTCGAGATAGCGCTGGGCCTGCGCAGGGTCGAAGGCGTTGACACCCACCGGTTTCCCTTGCGCCCGTACGGCCTCGAAAGTGCCGAGGACGGCCGCCGTGACGTCGGGATGCGTCTGCTGTCCGAGTAGCCCCATCGACGCGGCCAGGTCGGACGGTCCGACGAACACGCCGTCGACGCCGTCGACCGCGGCGATCTCGGCGGCGGCCGTGACACCCGCCGTCGACTCGATCTGGACGAACAGCGACGTGTGCTCGTCGACGTTCGTGAGGTAGCCCGCGACCCGATTCCAGCGCGCGGACCGGGAGAGAGCGCTGCCGACGCCGCGCACGCCTCGCGGCGGATAGCGCACAGCCCGCACGACGGCCTCCGCTTCCTCGGCGCTGTCGACCATGGGCACCAGCAGGTTCTGCGCGCCCAGGTCGAGCAACTGCTTCAGCGCGACCGCGTCACCAGACGGAGCACGCACCATCGGAGTGATGGGATACGCGGCGATCGTCTGGAGCAACGCTTGCACCGTTTCGAGCCCGGCGGGGGAGTGCTCGGTGTCGACGAGCAGCCAGTCGAGTCCGGAGCCCGCGCAGATCTCCGCGACCACCGGGCTGCCCGACGTGACCCACATGCCGATCCGCGGCCGCCCGGACTCGGCCAGCCGTGTCCGGAACGGCGGGTCTAGACGAAGCGGCATGTGATCGCCCCCAGGTCCCGGTAGTCGGCGGTCACGGTGTCGCCGGGGTGCACCCACATCGGCCGGGTGAACGATCCGGCCAGCACGATGTCACCAGGGTCGAGTTCGTCACCGTGTTGCGCGAGTTTGTTCGCGAGCCAGGCGACGCCGTTGGCGGGATGGTTCAGCACCGCGGCGGCGACGCCGGATTCCTCGATGGTTTCGTTGCGATACAACAGCGCCGAAACCCACCGCAGGTCGACGGCGTCCACGGCGACCGGGTTGCCTCCGTAGACCATCCCGCCCATGGCCGCGTTGTCGCTGATCGTGTCCACAATGGTCCGGCCCGCCATCTCGATGCGCGAGGACAGGATCTCCAGCGCGGGCACGACGTACTCGGTCGCACGCAGCACGTCGAACACCGTGGCGTCCGGGCCCGCGAGCGAATCGCGGAGCACGAAGGCCAGTTCGACCTCGATGCGCACGTTCGAGAACCGGCTGTGTTCGATCACGGCACCGTTCTCGAACACCATGTCCGCGAAGATGGCGCCGTAGTCGGGTTCGGTGATCCCGGTGGCGGCTTGCATGACTTTCGAGGTGAGCCCGATCTTGCGGCCGACAGGACGGCGCCCCGCCGCGATGCCCCGGCGCCGCCATTCGTTCTGCACGGCGTAGGAGTCCTCGACGGTCATGTCCGGATAGCGTGCCGTCAGCAGCGGGATCGTTTCCCGGGCCTCCTCCGCGGCCGCCAGTTCGTCGGCGATCGCGGTGATCGTTTCCTGTTCGAGCATGTCCCCGCCTCAGAGCTGGTTGCCGAGTTTGTACTCGCCCTGTTTCCAGGCCGGCAGTTCGCCTTCGTCGTCACCCTTGCGGGTGTAGGAGAAACCGTCGGCGCCGATGGTGACCTCCAGTTCGCTCTCCTCGGTCCTCGCGGCAACCGGCTGCGGTTTGCCGTCGAGGTCGAGCACGAGGGAGGCGTCGGTGTACCAGGAAGGGACCACCGGCGTCCCCCACCAGTCGCGACGCTGGTTGTCGTGCACGTCCCAGGTGACGACCGGGTTGTCCGGGTCGCCGGTGTAGTAGTCCTGCGTGTAGATCTCGACGCGGTGCCCGTCGGGGTCGCGCAGGTAGAGGTAGAACGCGTTCGACACGCCGTGCCTGCCGGGGCCGCGTTCGATGTGGTCCGACATCCGCAACGAGCCGAGTTTGTCGCAGATGGACAGGATGTTGTGCTTCTCGTGCGTGGCGAACGCGACGTGGTGCATACGCGGCCCGTCGCCGCCGGTCATCGCGGTGTCGTGCACGGTCGGCTTGCGGCGCATCCACGCCGCGTAGGTGATGCCCTGATCGTCCTGGATGTCTTCGGTGACACGGAAGTTGAGGTCTTCCATGTGCTTCACCGCGCGCGGCACGTCCGGGGTGACCTGGTTGAAGTGGTCGAGCCGGACCAGCGCGCCAGGGACGTGCAGGTCGTAGCGCCAGCTGAGCCTGTCGACGTGCTGGACGTCGTGGAAGAACTCGAGCGGGAAGCCGAGCGGGTCCTGCACGCGCACCGAGTCACCGATGCCCTTGGTGAAGCCGTTCTCGTTGCGTTCGACCCGGCAGCCCAATTCGGTGTAGAACGCGACAGCCTTGTCCAGGTCCTCCGGCGACCGCACCCGGTACGAGAACGCCGCGACCGCGGCGACCGGGCCCTGGCGCAGCACGAGGTTGTGGTGGATGAACTCGTCGATCGTGCGGAGGCTGACCGTGCTGTCGTCCTCTTCGGTCACCGTCAGTCCGAGGACGTCGGCGTAGAACGCGCGAGACCGCGCCAAATCGGTGACGACGAGTTCCATGTACGCGCAGCGCAGGACGTCCGGCGGTGGTGAGGACGGCGTGGGGATGGGGGTCATTGCGGAATCCTTTGTGGACGGGGGAACGGATCAGCCCTTGCCGAAGGCGGGGTTGTGCACCTCGCCGAGATTGATGTGCACTGCCTGCTGGTCGGTGTAGAAGTCGATCGAGCGGTAGCCGCCCTCGTGCCCCAGCCCGGAAGCCTTCACACCACCGAAGGGCGTGCGCAGGTCACGGACGTTGTTCGAGTTGAGCCACACCATCCCGGCCTCGACGGCCTGCGCGAAGTTGTGCGCCCGCTTGAGATCGTTGGTCCAGACGTACGCGGCGAGCCCGTACTTCGTGTTGTTCGCGAGTTCGAGCGCCTCTTCTTCGCTGTCGAACGGCGTGATCGCGACGACCGGGCCGAAGATCTCCTCCTGGAAGATCCGGGCGTCCGGTTCGACGTCGGCGAACACCGTCGGCGCCACGTAGTTCCCGGTCGGGAAGCCGTCCGGGCGGCCGCCGCCGGCGACGAGCCTGCCTTCGGTTTTCCCGATCTCGATGTACTTCATGACCTTGTCGTAGTGCTCGGGGTGCACCAGCGCGCCGACCTCGGTCGCCGGGTCGCTCGGGTCGCCGACGACGACGCGTTCGGCCTGCGCGGCGTAGCGCTCGACGAACTCGTCGTAGATCGCGCGCTCGACCAGAATCCGGCTGCCCGCGGTGCAGCGCTCGCCGTTGAGCGAGAACACACCGAAGATCGTCGCGTCGATTGCGGTTTCCAGGTCGGCGTCGGCGAAGACGATGGCTGGCGACTTGCCGCCCAGTTCCATCGACAGTCCTTTGAGGAACGGTGCCGCGTTCCCGAAGATCAGGCTGCCGGTGCCGCTCTCGCCGGTGAACGAGATCAGCGGGACGTCCGGGTGCTTCACCAGCGCGTCGCCGGCGTCCTCGCCGAAGCCGTTGACCAGGTTGAACACGCCCGGCGGCAGCCCGGCCTCTTCGAAGATCCCCGCCCACAGCGACGCCGAAAGCGGGGTGAACTCCGCGGGTTTGAGCACGACGGTGTTGCCGGTCGCCAGCGCGGGGGCGAGCTTCCACGACTCCAGCATGAACGGCGTGTTCCACGGCGTGATCAGCCCGGCGACGCCGATCGGCTTGCGGTTGACGTAGTTCACCTGGCGGCCGGGCACCTTGTAGGTGTCGTCGGCCTGCGCGACGATCAAATCGGCGAAGAACCGGAAGTTCTCCGCGGCCCGGCGGGCCTGGCCCAGCGCCTGCGAGATCGGCAGACCCGAGTCGAAACTCTCCAGCGCGGCCAGCCGCTTGTCCCGCGATTCGACGAGGTCGGCGATGCGGTTCAGCACACGCGAGCGCTCACGCGGCAGCAGCTTCGGCCACGGTCCCTCGGTGAACGCCTTCCGCGCGGCGGCGACGGCGCGGTCGATGTCGGCCTTCTTGCCCGCGGCGGCCTGTACGTAGGTCTCGTTGGTCACCGGGTCGAGCACGTCGAAAACGGCGCCGTCGGCCGAATCGACGAGTTCGCCGCCGATGTAGTGCCGGATCCGCTCCGGGACACCGTCCGGAATCGGCCGGGGAGTCGTGGTGGTCAAAATTCCTCCTCAGTCAACGGTTCGCGCGCTCTCGAGCGTCCAAAAAGGCCTGCATGGTGGCCCAGCGGTGATTGCGCGCGGTGAATTCGATGTCGAGCGGGTCGGCTTTCTCGGAGATCAGCCGGAGGATCTGTTCGTGCTCCTCGACCGACCGGTGCGCGCGGTCGGGGACGAACGCGAACGTGGAGTCACGCAGTCCGGACAGCCGTGTCCAGCCCTGGTGCACGAGGTCGAGGATCTGCGGATTGGGGCAGCACTCGAAGAGCAGCGAGTGGAACTGCTGGTTCAGCGCGGTGAACTCGTGCGCGTCGAAATGGTCGAGCAGGGTGATCATCCGCTCGTTCACCCGGCGCGCCTTCGCGATGTCCCCTTCGGACAATCCCGGCGCGGACAGCGCGGTGGCGACACCTTCGACCACGCCGAGGGTCTGCATGGCGTGGACGTATTCGTTCTGGTCCACCATCGCCACCCGGGCGCCGACGTTGCGCTCGAAGGTCACCAGCCGTTCGGCCTCCAGCCGCCGGATCGCCTCACGCACCGGGACGACGCTCATGTCGAGCGCGCCGGCGATCTCGGCGAGGACGAGCCGGTAGCCGGGTCCGTACTCGTGCCGGGCGATCCGCTCACGCAGCCACTCGTAGGCGAGTTCGGACTTGCTGGTCGTCTTCACTGCTTCTTCTGCCATGCCTCATACCTTTCCCGCCACAACGGGTTGAGCGGGAAGAGCCCCTCGATCGCGCGACCCTGGCCGACCTGCTCGGCGATCCAGGCGTCCTCGTCCTCCTGGACGAGAGTCGCGTCGGCGATCTCTTCGGCGATGTCCGGCGGGATGACGACCACGCCGTCGTCGTCGCCGACGATGATGTCGCCGGGCAGCACCGTCGCCCCGCCGCAGGCGACGGCGACGTCGGTGTCCCACGGCACGTGTTTGCGGCCGAGGACCGCCGGATGCGCGCCCTGCGAGAACACCGGGAGGCCGGTCGCGGCGACGGCGTCGAAGTCGCGGACCCCGCCGTCGGTGACCACCCCGGCCGCGCCGAGATACCGTGCCCGCAACGCGAGGATGTCCCCGAGCGTTCCGGAACCCTTGTCGCCCCTGGCCTCGATGACGATCACCTCGCCGGTGCCGACCGAGTCGAACAGGCGCTTCTGGGCGTTGTAGCCGCCGCCGTGGGACTTGAAGAGGTCTTCGCGGTTGGGGACGAAGCGCAGGGTCCTTGCCGTGCCGACGATCTTCGAGCCGGGCAGGTTGGGGCGCACGCCGTCGATCGCGACGTTGTTCAGCCCGCGCTTGCGAAGCTGGGCGGACAGACCCGCCACCGGCGCGCGCAGCAGTTTGGCGCGAAGTGCCTCGTTGAGCGCGGGCGCGCTTTCTTCGAGCGGAGTGCCCCAGGCTTCGGCGCGCTGTTTGGCGTCGACCTCGGGGAGGCTGCCGATGTCGGAGAACGACCGGCTTCCCTGGGTGACGGTGGTGTGGAGGCGTCCACTGCTGGCGGAGGTGCCGGGAACGTCCACTTCGACCACCACGACGTCGCCGGGGGAGACCACCGTGGACCCGGCGGGGGTGCCGGTGAGGATGATGTCGCCGGGTTCGAGGGTGAAGTGCTGGGAGAGGTCGGAGACGAACTGCCGCAGCGGGAAGATCAGCCCGGCCGTGGTGTCCTCCTGCACCAGATCGCCGTTCACCCAGGTTCGGATGCGCAGGGCGGAGGGGTCGACGTCGCGCGCGTCGATAAGGCCGGGACCGAGCGGGGTGTAGCCGTCACCGCCCTTGGACCGGACGTTGGAGCCCTTGTCCGCGGCGCGCAGGTCGTAGAGGCCGAAGTCGTTCGCGGCGGTGACCGCGGCGACGTGCTCCCAAGCTTTGTCCGGTTCGACCCACCGGGCCGCGGTGCCGATGACCAGCGCGATCTCGCCTTCGAAGGCCAGCAGTTCGGTCCCTGCCGGGCGTTCGACCGTGCCCCCGGAAGCGCCGATCGAACTCGACGGCTTGAAGAAGTACGACGGGTTCGCCGGACGCCGCCCGCGCTGCTCGGCCCGTGACGCGTAGCTGAGATGGACCGCGATGATCTTGCCCGGCCGGGTGCCCAGCGGACCGGACTCACGTCCTGAGGACGCCGTTGCCTCGTAAGTGTCCATGTTTCCCTGAACTCCTCACCCCTTGCTTCGTATCTAATAACGTATATGATTCCGTGCCACAGTGGCAAGGCGGCCGACGACGAAGGAGTCCACGTGTCGAACCCAGCGCAGGACGAGCGCACGCCCGGGCGCACCGCGCCCCCGTCCGCGGACCGGCGCAGGGTCGCGTTCGCGACCGTCGTCGGCACCACAGTCGAGTGGTACGACTTCTTCGTCTACGCGTCCGCGGCCGGTCTTGTCTTCGGCAAGTTGTTCTTCTCCGGCCTCGGGGCGAACAGCACCTTGGTCTCCTTCGCCACCGTGGGCGTGAGCTTCCTGTTCCGCCCGCTCGGCGCCTTCCTCGCCGGCCACTTCGGCGACAAGTACGGCCGCCGCGTGGTCCTGGTGCTCACGCTGATCCTGATGGGTGCGGCGACCACGCTCATCGGCGTGCTCCCGACGTTCGACCAGATCGGTGTCCTGGCACCGGTGCTGCTGATCCTGCTGCGTGTCCTGCAAGGTGTCTCGGCGGGTGGCGAATGGGGCGGCGCCGTCCTGATGGCCGTCGAACACGCGCCTCCGCAGCGCCGAGGACTTTTCGGCGCCTCGCCGCAGATCGGCGTCCCGCTCGGCCTGCTGCTGGCTTCCGGGGTCCTGGCGCTGACCAGCCTGCTCGTCCCCGGCCAGGCGTTCCTCGACTGGGGCTGGCGGATCCCGTTCCTGCTCAGTGTCGGGCTGATCCTGGTCGGTCACTACGTCCGGCGCCGCGTCGAGGAGAGCCCGGTCTTCCGGGAGATCGCCGAACGGCGTGAGCGCACCCGGACCCCGATCATCCAGCTGTTCCGCAAGCACGCCGTGCTCGTCCTGGTGGCCGCGCTGGTGTTCGCGGGCAACAACGCGGTCGGCTACATGACCACCGGCGGCTACATCCAGAACTACGCGACCAACCCGAAGGGCCCCATCGGCCTCGACCGCGGTCCGGTGCTGTGGGCGGTGACCGCGTCCGCGGCGACCTGGCTGGTCTCGACGTGGGCGGCGGGTGCGGTGTCCGACCGGATCGGCAGACGACGCACGTACGTGGTGGGCTGGATCGCCCAGCTCGCCGGCGTCGCGGTCCTCTTTCCGTTGGTGGACACCGGGAACATCGTGCTGCTGGCGCTGGGCCTGATCATCCTCAGTGTGGGGCTCGGCTTCACCTACGGTCAGCAGGCGGCGTTCTACGCCGAACTGTTCCCCGCGTCGATCCGGTTCTCCGGCGTCTCGATCTCCTACGCGCTCGGCGCGATCCTCGGTGGCGCGTTCGCGCCGACGATCGCCACCGCGCTGGTCGGCGCGACCGGCACGTCGCTGTCCGTCGCCGTCTACCTGGCGGGCATGACGGTCGTCGGCCTCATCGCCACCTTGCTCCTGCGGGACAGGTCGGGGATCCCGCTCGGCCCGGACCACGAAGCCGAGCAGGCGGTGAGCCCGCTGCGGTTCTCGAAGTGATCGGGTTCTCGAAGTAGACCCCGTCCGTGACGCCTATCCGCCGAGGGCGTCACGGACGGCCTTCGCCGCCGCCTTGAGCCGCTCCGCGAGCTCGGCGGCGGTTCGCGTGCTGGAGAGATAGACGACCGCGAGCGCCGCGGGGTTGTGGCCGCGCAGGGGAAGCGGCACCGCGACCGCGCTGAGGTTCTCGATCACTTCGCCATGGCTGTCCGCGTAGCCACGGGCGGCCACTTCCCGTACATCGTCCGTCCAGTCCTCCGACGGCAGCTGGGAAAGGATCGCGCGGCCGGGGGCGCCCGCGGTGAACGGATGCCGGGACCCCGGGCGCTGCGCGACCGACGCGACGGCGTGCCGGGGTTCCACGCTGACCAGGGTCACGCACTCTTCGCGGTCCATCACCGCCACGAAACACGTCATGCCGAGTTCGTTCGCGACCGCGGTCAATTCGGGCAGTGCGGCGGCTTGCAGGTCGTGTTTGATCCCCGCGGCGAGGGCGGCCAGTCGCGTGCCGAGTTCGAACTTGCCGGCGGGTTCCCGGGTGAGGAGCCCGTGGTCTTCGAGCGTGCGGACGAGCCGGTACGCGATCGAGCGATGCACGCCGAGCCGTTCGGCGATCTGGTCGACGCTGAGCGCTTCCTGTGCGTCGGCAAGGACTTCGAGCACGCGGATGCCGCGGCTGAGGGTCTGGGACGCGCTTGAAGCCTTGCGGGACTCCGAAACCATCGTATACGATCCATTTCGATAGTTGAACTAGCTGTTCGATTATAGAACAGGAATCCGACGATGATGTCACGCGAAAGTGGTTTTTCGCCTGGTTCGAAGCTGTATCGCCCGGCCGCGCAGTTCTTCCGGGGCTGTCTTGGTCGGTTCGCGACCGGCGTCGCGGTGGTGACCTTCGACGCCGCGACGAAACGGCACGGCCTGACGGTGAACTCCTTCACCGCGGTCTCGATGGATCCGCCGCTCGTGCTCGTTTCGATCCAGCGCACCGTGAAGAGTCACGACCTGCTCGAAGGCCGCCCGTTCGCGGTCAACGTCCTCGGCGCGGAACAAGAGGCGCTCGCGATGAACTTCGCCGGCCGTCCGTCTCCCGAAGGAGCGCCGGTGTGGGTCGAGGGCGGGCACGCACCGCGACTCGGCGGCGTTCTCAGCTGGTTCGACTGCACGCCGTGGGCCGCCTACGACGGCGGCGACCACACCCTGTTCCTCGGCGAGGTGCTGGAGTTCGACTACCGCTCAGGCGACGCGCTCGGCTTCGTCGACGGACGGTTCTCGACCATCCACGAATCCGCGCAAGGCCACGAATCCCTGTTCTGACAACGACGTCCCCCGAGAAGGAGCACGACATGGGAGCCCGTACCGGACAGCAGTACCTCGACAAGCTCAACGCGATGACGCCGGAGCTGTACGTCGACGGCGAGAAGGTGACCTCGAAGGTCGCCGAGCACGCGGCCTTCCGGAACAACGCGCTGACCTACGCGAAGCTGTTCGACCTCCAGCACGACCCGGCGCACCGCGACGTCCTCACCTACGAGTCGCCGACCACGGGGGAGCGGGTCGGCACCTCGTTCCTGGTGCCGCGCAACGAGGAGGACCTCAAACGCCGTCGCGCCGCGTTTTCCGTGTGGGCCCAGTACGCAGGCGGTTTTCTCGGCCGCACCGGCGACTACATGAACTCGTCGCTCACCGCGCTTTCGACCGCGAAGAAGTTCTTCTCCCAGGCCGATCCCGTCTTCGGCGAGCGCATTGAGAAGTACTACGAGATGGCACGCGAAAACGACCTTCTCGCGACGCACACGCTGATCCCGCCGCAGGTCAACCGTTCGGTGTCCGGAAGTCAACAGGGCGGCGGAAACCTTTCGGCGAAGGTGGTCGAGGAGCGGGAGGACGGCATCGTCGTCCGCGGTGCCCGGATGCTCGCCACGATCGCGCCGATCGCCGACGAACTGCTGGTGTTCCCGTCGACAGTCCTGCGCGGCACCCCTGAGGACGCCCCGTACTCCTATGCCTTCGCCGTCCCGAACGACGCGCCAGGGCTCAAGTACTTCTGCCGTGCCGGGCTCGACCACGGCCGCTCGCGGTTCGACGAGCCGCTCGCGTCGCGCTTCGAGGAGATGGACGCGGTTGTGGTGTTCGACGACGTGTTCGTCCCGAACGAGCGGGTCTTCCTGCTGGGGCATCCGGAGCTGTGCAACGCCTGGTATTCCGAGACCGGCGCGGGTGCGCTCATGACCCACCAGGTCGTCACGCGCACACTGGCCAAGACCGAGTTCTACCTCGGGCTCGCCAGCGAAATCGCCGCCGCGATCGGGATCGGCGGGTTCCAGCACATCCAGCAGGACCTGTCGGAGCTGATCTCCTACGTCGAGATCGAGAAGGCCGTGCTGCGCGCGGCGGAGGCCGACGGCGCGGTGAGCGAGGACGGCGTCTTCCTGCCCAAGTGGGAGGTCCTCAACGCCGCCAGGAACTGGTACCCCACCAAGGTTTCGCCGCGGCTGACCGAGATCATCCGCAAGTTCTCGGCGTCCGGCCTCATGGCACTACCGGGTGAAGCGGACTTCGACGCGGAGGGCCGTCCCGACATCGACACCTACCTCCAGTCGGCCACCCTGCCCGCCAAGGACCGCGCGCGGTTGTTCAAGCTCGCGTTCGACGCGTCGGTCTCGAGCTTCGCCGGGCGGGAGTCGCTGTACGAGTACTTCTTCTTCGGCGACCCGGTGCGGATGGCGGGCGCGCAGGTGAACGCGTACCCGCGGGAGGCGTTGCAGGAGCGGGTGCGGGAGCTGCTGGCGCGCGACGAGTAGAGGACTGGTTGCGGTGATTGCACGCGCATCCACCGCAACTGGAGGACTACTTGCGGCAGGAGGCGGGGCAGGCGTGAGCGGCAAGGTGCCGGCTGTCCTGAAGGCCACCTTTGAGACGGTGAGTCTCCTGAAGGTGGCCTTCAGGACACCGTCGCACCCGGGCCGTTCGCGCCCGCAGGGCGAGGTCAAGTGGACCGGGACCCGTGCCGACCTCGTTCGCCCGCGACTTCGTGGCGGCGTGGGACAAGGTCATGAACCTCGACCGGTACTACGTGGCGTGATCCGAGCCTGAACTCGGCTTGCACCGGGCGGCCGCACTCGGCGGCCGGCCCGGCCTGCTTTCGGGGTAACCGTGCCGCGCATCCGGCGTAGTCGAAAAGCATGAAGCCGGAATGATGGATAGCACTGGATGCGAAGGCCCTCGTGACGGACGATTTCGCTGCCGACGAAACACCGAACGCCTGGGAGCGAGTCGCATGAAGAACGAAACCTCCGAAAACCTCCGTTTGCTCTTCTCCGGCCTCGGAATCGACACCGCCCTGCCGAGTGGCGAGGTCGACCTGGTGATCGACCGCTTCGACAACTGGACCAACAAGGCACGGGTGGACGCCTTCAGATGCTTCACCGGGGCTTGCTGCGTCGTCCCACCCTTGGCCGAAGCCAGGTGATCGGCTGAGCAACGGCAAGGCGGTGGCGGGATCGGCGCTCCGGCGCGGGACCCGTCGCCGGCCTCGCCGGTCGTTCACACCTCGCCCGCCGCGAGTATCGTCAGCAGTTCGGCGTGCCCGGCCTGGGTGATGAGGCCGGCGGCGTCGAAGTAGAGCTCCGCGGAGTACAGCGTGGCCGGGAGGACTGCCTGGCCGCGGCCCGCCCGAATCGCGAACAAGCGGCTGTTCACCTTTTCAGCGCGAAACTTTCGATCGAGCCGGACCCGTAGCGCCCGGCTCCCACCTGGATTCTTGTTGTCCCACAAGATAAGCGTGTCCACGCTGCCGTCATCGCGGCTCAGGACGGCGACGCCGCCACCCGCGAGTGCCGTGGACAGCAGAAGCAACGGAATGGCCGAAGCGGGAAAAATCACGAGCGAGGCGGATTTCATTCCGGCGAAGGCGGAAATCGGTGCACTGATTCCGGCGCGGACCGAGGATTCGCGCCGGAATCAGTGCCGGTTCAGCCGCAGGACACGGTGCCCGCCCGGAGCGCGTGGCCGCCCTCGTTCCCGTCGTCGGCCCAGACCGCCTGCTTGCTCCCCGAGGCGCAGGTGGGCGCGATCGCGAAGCCCTCGTTGTTGTAGTCCGGCATCCCGCTCGGCCGGTCGTGAGTGGCCGTCACGGCGAACTTGCCCTGTGCGGAGACGGCGAGCATCGTCGAGTCACCGCCACAGTTGTCGTCGCAGACCGCCCACAGCCGTCCGGTCGAAGCCTCGAACTCGAGATCCATGATCGAGTCGAGTCCGCTGGCGAAACTCGCCACGCGGGTGTATTTCCCGCCTGCCTGGTCGAGCGCGTAGGCGTAGATCTTCCCGTTGCTCTCCAGGCCGACGAAGTAGAGGCCGGTGCCGTGGCCGGGGTAGGTGCCCGGGTTGTACGGCGCCTTGGTGCGCTCGTCCACGAAACCCTTCGCGGTGAGGGCGCTGTCCGGGACCCACGAGACGGCTTCGAGGCCGTCGTTGGCCGAAACCTTCGGCAAGTCCGCCGTCAGATCCCATTCGGCCTTGGCGGTGAGGCTCTTGGCCGAGCCGGAGACGTCGTACCGGAGCACCTTGAGCGCGCTCGTCTTGTCCTTGTCGCCGTCGCGTTCGGTGGCCGCGACCACGCCGTCCGGGGTGGCGACGACGGCTTCGGCGTCGGGGTCTCCCTTGCCGTTGCGGTAGCGCAGCTGCTTGCCCGACGACCAGCCGTTGGTGGTGTCCGGCTGCCATTTCGAGCCGTTGCGCACGAGGCGATACAGCGTGCCGGGTCCGTTCTTCACCGCCCACAGGACGTTCTGGCCTTCGAACGACAAGCCACTCAGGTTGCCGCCGAAGACGTTCGAGCCGTCCGCGTTCGTGACGGTGGAACCGCCTGGCCAAGGGCTGTTCGCCGTGGTGCTCGCGGTGGCCGTCGTGCCGGGCAGGACCAGCAGGGCCGCGGCGACGGTGGCCACGGCGGCGGCTCGGATCCGGCGGGATGATCGGGGCATTCGCGCTCCTTCGAGGCGGACGAAGTGAATCGCGGCGGTTCATCACAAGTTAAGTAAGTTTCCTAACGAAGGCAAGATATCGCCGACTTTTCACCAAGAAAAGCAACGGTGGGTTTACAAAATATGACAACTTGTCGAACAGGGTGTACATCACCTACAGTTTTGTAAACCCAGCCAATGGAGGAGGGTGCGATGAGCGAGATGACGGGCACGATCCCGGCGGGCTCGACCGACCGATGGACCGACCGCAAGCGATACCTGTGGATGATCGGGCTGGTGGTCCCCTCGCTCGCGTTCCTCGCCATCGGGCTGCACGCGGCCACCGGCTGGGGGGTGTGGTTCTGGATCGGGCCGATCGTGATCCTGGTGGTCGTGCCGCTGATCGACCTGATCGCCGGGCTGGACCGCGACAACCCGCCGGATGATGTCATCGAACGGCTGGACAAGGACCGCTACTACCGGTGGATCACCTTCGCGTTCCTGCCCATCCAGTACGCGGGTTTCGTGGCCGCGTTCTGGCTGATCTCCCGAGGCGACCTGTCCGTTGTGCACAAGATCGGCCTCGCCATCTCGATCGGCTGCATCGGCGGCATCGGCATCAACACCGCGCACGAACTGGGGCACAAGAAGGAAAGTCACGAGCGCTGGTTGTCGAAGATCGCGTTGGCACAGAGCTTCTACGGCCATTTCTACATCGAGCACAATCGCGGCCACCACGTCCGGGTGGCGACCCCGGAGGATCCGGCGAGCAGCCGGGTGGGGGAGAGCTTCTACCGGTTCTGGCCGCGCACGGTGTTCGGCTCGCTGAAATCCGCGTGGGGCCTGGAACGCAAGCGGTACGCGCGGCGTGACCGGCACCCGTTCCGGATCGGCAACGACGTGCTCAACGCCTGGCTGATGTCGGCGGTGCTGTGGGCGGCGATGATCGCCTGGCTGGGTGTCGGGATCCTGCCGTACCTGGTGATCCAGGCGGTGATCGGATTCTCGCTGCTGGAAGTCGTGAACTACACGGAGCACTACGGTATGCGGCGGCAGAAGATCGGCTCGCCGAACCGGCGGCGCTACGAACGAGTGGATCCCAGTCACAGCTGGAATTCCAACAACATCGCCACCAACGTCCTGCTCTACCACCTGCAGCGGCACAGCGACCACCACGCCAACCCGACTCGCCGTTACCAGACGCTGCGCGATTTCGCGGAATCGCCGGTCCTGCCGACGGGCTACGCCGGGATGATCGTGCTGGCCCTGTTCCCGCCGGTCTGGCGCCGGGTGATGGACCCGCGCGTGCTCGCCCATTTCGACGGCGACATCTCGCGCGCCAACATCCAGCCGTCGAAACGCGGCAAGATCCTGGCGCGGTACGGGACCCGCGTGACAGCGCCGTCGCGAGTCGTCGCCGACACGCACGGCGACGCGACCGAAGGCGGGATGTGCCCTGGCTGTGGCTACGTCTACGACGAGAAGCTCGGCGACCCGCGTGAGGGTTTCCTCGCCGGTACACCGTGGTCGGCGATCCCGGACGCATGGTGCTGTCCGGACTGCGGGGTGCGGGAGAAGGTCGACTTCGTGGCGCCGGGAAGGGTCGGAGCATGATGAAGATCGAGGCGGACCGCGCGAGATGCGACGGACTGGGCATGTGCGAGGCGATGGCGCCCGGCTTCTTCGAGGTCGGCGACGACGGCACGGTCGTGGTGTTGGACGAGCGGCCCGGTGAGGAGCACCGCCAGGATCTGCCGGCGGCCGTCGATTCCTGGGCGCGCTGACCGTCGACCGGCCGCGCGAGATCATGAAGTACCGCCGCCACATCGCCGGGCGGGCGCCGTGGCCCGAGGCGCTGGCGACGCGCGCGTTTCTTTTCGGCCGGAGACCTCGGGTTTGCGGTGGCGGGCCGTTGAGTGACCAGTCGGCGCCGCGGCCCGGCTGTGAAAATCCGAAAGCGCGCTTTGAGAGGCACAGCCTAGAATGACGATCATGAACGAGGCACCGTCAGTCACGGTCACGGGTGGTCCGTACCGTCTGCCGATCGTCGCGTCGGCGATCGAACTGACCGTGCGCTCCGGCTGGTCCTCGGTGACGATGAGCAAACTCGCGGAGATCGTCGGCGTCAGCCGTCAGACCGTCTACAACGAACTCGGCTCGAAGAGTCAGCTGGCCGAAGCGATGATCTCGCATGAACTCGCCCGGTTCCTCTCGGTCGTCCAGGACGCTTTCGAGCGGCACCCCGACGACCTCATCGAGGCGATCCACGACGCCGTCCGCGGCGTCCTCGAACTCGCCGACGACAACCTCCTGCTGCGTGCCATCGTTTCGGCAACGCACGGCGCCGACACCGAATTGCTGCCGCTGCTGACGGTCCGCGCCGGCAGTCTGCTGAGCGAAGCGACGATCATGCTGCGCGGCCGCGTGCGCGCCTACGATCCGCCGCTGGACCCCGCGCAGCTCGACGTCGCCATCGACGTCGTGGTCCGGACGGTGCTCAGCCACATCATGCAGCCGTCGGACACTCCGGCACGCACGGCCGACGCACTGGCGTGGATGGCCTCGCGCGTGCTCGGCGCGAAGACGAGCCGCTCACTGCGGCATCCAACGCTGGATTAGGGCAGCGGTCTCGGTCGCGGCCAAACGGGTGTTGCCGATCCGCAGGTGACCTTGCTGCTCGATCAAGTCCTGGGCGCGGACCCGGGTCGTTTCGTCGGTGTTCATGACGTGGTCGCGGTCGGCTTCGCGAAGGTTGAAGTCGAGGTCACGTTTGCCGCACTTGCGGTCGAGGCGCAGTTCGGTGCTGTTGCGGCTACCCGCTGGTTGCGGCCGGGACCGGTGCGGGTAGGCAAATACCGGTCCGCTCCGACCCGAAACACCACTCACGACCGCACCGATCCTCTCGATACCGGTGCCCTGGTCGCCTGAAGTACGTGAAGGACCCCTTGCTTGCGCCTAGGTACAGGAAGGGGTCCTTCACGTACTTGGGGAGGAGCCATTCACGGCTCGCGGGTCCCGACCGTCCGGAACTGGACGCCCGCCGTGAGGAGACCTGGACCTTCGTCAGCCGCCCCAAGACGTCTCCGAGGAGATCCGCGAAATTACCGACGGCCCGCGTCGCGGGTTTGGCGCGGTGCGCGTCGGTGTCGGTATCGGTGGCAGCGAGTGGAAGACGTCGATCTTCCCGGACTCCCAACGCGGTAGTTACGTGCTGCCGGTCAAGAAAGCGGTCCGAAAGGCCGAAGGACTCGAGGAGGGTGACGTAGCGAAGGTGACCATCGAGCTGATCAATCTCTGACCGTCAAAACAGACGCTCGCCGAGCGGTATCGTCAGGGAGAGAACGCTGCGCCCGGAGCGTTCGCGTGCCACCAGGCCGCTGTCTCGGTCGCGGGCGTCATGCGCGGCATCGCGCTCGTGGCCGCGCTTTCCCTGCTGATCCCGGCGATACGAGCCGCTACTCCTCGGTGAGTTCGGCCAACTGCTCCGCCGCCGTCCGGTTCCCTTGTCCGGCCAGCCGCCGCAGCTCGTCCAGCGCACCCAGCTCGGTCGCCGTTTCGATCAGCTGGTCCGCCGCGTCACCGCTGCCGTCGTCGGCCAGCCGCCGGAGTTCGCCCAGGTCGCCGCGTTCACCGGCGAGTTCGATCAGTTCGTCGACGGCGTCGCGGTCGCCGGCCGCGGCGCGCTCTCGCAAGTCGTCCAGCTCGCTCATGGTCATCAGGCTACGGGCTGTTCGGCTTTCGCCAGTTTCGACGGCCACCAGATCTTCCGGCCGACGTCCACTGCCAGCGCCGGTACCAGCAGCGACCGCACCAGGAGCGTATCCAGCAGCACGCCGAACGCGACGATGAACGCCAGCTGAGCCAGGAAAAGGATGGGCAGGACGGCCAACGCGGCGAAGGTCGCGGCCAGTACGACACCCGCGGACGTGATCACGCCGCCGGTGACGCGCAGGCCGCGCAGGGTTCCGTCTCCGGTTCCGATCCTGCCCGCCTCTTCGCGGACTCGCGTCATCAGGAAGATGTTGTAGTCGATCCCCAGTGCGACAAGGAAGACGAAGCCGAACAGCGGGACGACAGGGTCTGCGCCGGGAAAGTCGAAGACGTGGTTGAACATCAGCGCCGAGACACCCATGGTCGCGGCGAAGGACAGCACCACCGTGCCGATGAGCAACAGTGGCGCGAGCAGCGACCGCAGCAGCAGGGCAAGCACGAGGAAGATCACGACCAGGACGATCGGGATGATCAGCAGGCGATCGTGCTCGGACGTCTTCCTGGTGTCGAGCAGGGTCGCCGTCGGCCCGCCGACCTTGGTGCCGTCGACGGTGTGCACAGCCTCGCGGATCCGTTCCACGGTGGCGACCGCCGCGTCGGAATCCGGGGGATCCGCCAGCACCACGTCGATCTTCGCGAGTCCTCCGGCTTCCGGGACGGGGCTCTGGCGGACGTCGGAGACGCCGGGCACACGCGCCAGCGCGGTCACGGCCTGAGCCTGGCCGGCTGGCGCGATGATCACCGTGGGGGAGCCGGAACCGCCAGGGAAGTAGCGTGACAGAACTTCCTGTCCCGCCACGGAGTCGACCGGGGTGAGGAAGACGTCGGACTGCGCGGTGCCGGAGGCCTTGAGCTGGGGGAGGAACGCGCCGCCGGCGAGCAGGACGACGGTCGTGACGATCCAGATCGTGCGTGGCGCGCGGGCGATCCAGCCCGCGACGCGGCCCCACAACCCGTCGGTCTTTTCACTGAGCTGAGCCACCTCCGGCCGGAAGGGCCAGAAGGCGTTGCGCCCGCACAGGGCCAGGACCGCGGGAAGGAACGTGATGGTCGTCAGGAAGGCGGCGCCGATACCGATGGCCGCGACCGGGCCGAGGCCCTTGTTGGAGTTCAGGTCGCTGAACAGCAGGCAGAGGACACCGAGGATCACCGTTCCGGCGGACGCCGCGATCGGTTCGATGGTCGAGCGCCAGGCCGTGCGGAAGGCGGCGCGGGCGTCCTCGGTCGTCCGGAGTTCTTCGCGATAGCGCGAGATCATCAGGAGCGCGTAGTCGGTGGCGGCGCCGAAGACGAGGATGAACAGGATTCCCTGGCTCTGCCCGTTCAACGCCAGCACGTCGTGGTCCGCGAGCAGGTACACCGCGAGACTTGCCGTTCCCAGCGCGAACACGGCCGACAGCAGGACGAGCAGGGGGAGCAGCGGGCTCCGGTAGACGATGATCAGGATGAGCGCGACCACCGCGCCCGCGACCAGGAGCAGCAGCCCGTCGATCCCGCCGAACGCCTCCTTGAGGTCGGCGACCTGCGCGGCGGGGCCGGTCACGAGCACCTTCAACCCGTCGGGTGTGTCGCGGGCGAGCGCGTCTCGCAAGGCCTCGACACTGTCACCGGGATCGCTCGCGGCGTCGAACAGGACGACGACCTGCGCTCCGGCGGCGCTGCCCGGTGCGGGAACGAGGCGCGCGTTCGACGTCCGGTCGGCGAGGAACCGCTTGTCGCCGTCGGTCAGTCCCGAGGGGCGCTCGGCGACGACGATCGCCGGGATGACGGCGGCGCTGGAGAACTGCTTCTGGAGTTCGCTGACCTCGGTCGCCTCGGCGGAAGCGGGCAGGAAGCTGCTGCTGTCGTTCTCCGTGACCTGGCTCAGTTTCCCGGCGTACGGGCCGCTGAACCCGCCGAAGATCAGCCACGCGACCGCGACGAGTGCGGGGAGCAGCCACCGCAGACGTGACCGCGTGCGGGCGGGGCGTTCGACTTCCGAGATCATGGACGGATGGCTCCCGTGACAGTGCTACTTCGACGAGTGAATAGTTCGACCATCGAAATAGTAGAGTCGTCACCCGGACGGGGCAACATTCGGGGAGGTTCGGGGCATGCCTGAGGACGTCGAACAGGTCACGGACGACGTGCTCGTCCTCCTGCTGCGGAAGCTGACCGTCGAGTCGGACCGGTTCGCCGAGATGTTCGGCGAGGCGCACGGTCTGCACCGGACCGACCTCAACGCGCTCGCGGTGATCATGGACGCGGCCAGGATGGGGGACCCGATGAGCCCGAGCAGGCTCGCGGCCGCCTTGCACCTGAGCGCGTCGGCGACGACGGCGGTGCTGGACCGGCTGGAACGGGCCGGGCACCTCTACCGCGACCGGAGCGCGACCGACCGGCGCAAGGTCGAGTTGCGGATGCACGACCAGGCCCGCCGGATCGGCGCCGAGTTCTTCCTGCCGCTCGGCGAGCGCTTCTCCGCCGCGTGGGAGGACCTGGGGGAGGACGAACGGCGGACGGTCGCGCGCTTCCTCCGGAGCAGCATCGCCGCGACCGTGGAGGTGCGCGGACGACTGGCACCGTGAACACTCGGGGAATGCGATGTGTGGTGCTCGGTGCGACGGGATATGTCGGTGGGCGGCTGGTGCCGCAACTGCTGGAGGCGGGCCATGAGGTCCGAGTGGTGGCGCGCTCCCCGGAGAAGGTCGCCGAAGAGCCCTGGCGCGACCGTGTCGAGGTCGAACGCGGCGACGTCACCGACCCGGCCTCGATCGAGGCCGCGCTGGCCGACGGCGAGGTCGTCTACTACCTGGTGCATTCCTTGTCACGCAAGGATTTCGTGGAGGTCGACAGGGAAGCGGCGCGGACGGTGGCCGAGGCCGCGAAGACGGCGGGCGTGCGGCGGCTGGTCTACCTCGGCGGCATCGTGCCGGACGACGAGGAGTTGTCGCCGCATCTGGCGTCGCGGGCCGAGGTGGGCCAGGTCCTGCTGGATTCCGGGGTTCCCGCCATCGTCCTGCAGGCCGCGGTGATCATCGGTTCGGGCTCGGCGAGCTTCGAGATGCTGCGCTACCTGACCGAGCGGCTCCCGGCGATGATCACCCCGCGGTGGGTGCACAACCGCATCCAGCCGATCGCGATCCGGGACGTGCTGCACTACCTCGTGCACGCCGCCGGGCTGCCGTCGGAGGTGAATGGCGCCTTCGACATCGGTGGCCCCGACGTCCTGACCTATTTGGACATGATGCGCCGCTACGCCGTCGTCGCCGGTCTCCCGAGGCGAGCCGTCGTCCCCGTGTCGGTGCTGACGCCGTGGTTGTCCGCGCAGTGGGTCAACCTGGTCACGCCGGTGCCGAAGTCGATCGCGGTGCCACTGATCGAGTCGCTGGTACACGAAGTGGTCTGCCACGACCAGGCGATCGCCGAGCACATCCCCGACCCGGAAGCGGGCCTGACCCACTACGAACACGCCGTCGAACTGGCGCTCACCCGGATCCGTAACGCCGACGTGCCGACCCGCTGGTCCGACGCCTCGACCGGGTCCGCGCCGTCGGATCCGCTGCCGAGCGATCCGGACTGGGCGGGCGGGACCGTCTACGAGGACAAACGCGAACAGAGGACGGACGCCACGCCGGAGGCGCTGTGGGACGTCATCGAGTCCATCGGCGGGGAACACGGCTGGTACTCGTTCCCGCTGGCGTGGTCGATCCGCGGCTGGGCGGACCGGCTCGCCGGCGGCGTGGGACTGCGGCGCGGCCGCAGGGATCCTCGACGGCTGCATCTCGGCGAAGCGCTGGACTGGTGGCGCGTCGAATACCTGGACCGGCCGCGTCTGCTGCGATTGCGGGCGGAGATGAAACTGCCGGGGCGTGCCTGGCTCGAACTCGGCGTCGAGTCCGATGAGGACGGTGGGACGATCTACCGGCAGCGGGCGGTGTTCGAGCCGCACGGACTGGCCGGGCACGCCTACTGGAAGGGCGTCGCGCCGTTCCACGGCGTCGTCTTCGGCGGCATGGCCCGCAACATCACCGGTGCGGCACAAGGAGAAGCCGGCGGCTCGTAGCTCGGTCAGTGAAGGCGTGGAGAGTGCCCGGTGACCGTGTCGCGAAAGCCACTTTCGGGACATCAGACGTCGTGAAAGTGGCTTTCGCGACACCCCGGGCGGCGGCGAACGCCACGCAGCGGGGTTCACCGTGCCATGAGGGCGTCCGTACCCGGGCGTATGGGATCGTGAGCGGATGAGGATCTTGCTCGTGGAGGACGAGCGGCGGCTGGCCGAATCACTGCGGGCGGGGCTGAGCGCCGAGGGCTACGCCGTGGACGTCGCGCACAACGGCCGTGACGCGCTCTGGTACGCCGAAGAGAATCCGTACTCCGTGATGATCCTCGACATCATGCTGCCGGGTCTCAACGGTTATCGCGTCTGCCGGAGGCTGCGCGAGCGCGGCGACGCCACCCCGATCCTGATGCTGACCGCGAAAGACGGCGAGGACGACGAAATCGAAGCGCTGGACACCGGCGCCGACGATTTCCTGCCGAAACCGTTCTCCTACGGCGTGCTGCTTTCCCGGCTCCGGGCCCTGATCCGGCGCGGGGGAGCGATCCGGCCGGGCATCCTGCGGCTCGGGGACCTCGAACTCGACCAGGCGAGTCACAGTTGCCGCCGTGGTCCCGCCGAGATCTCGTTGACCACCAAGGAGTTCGCGTTGCTCGCGTACCTGATGCGGCGGCCGGGCGAGGTGGTCACCAAGGCCGAACTGCTGGAAAGCCTGTGGGACTTCGCGGCGTCGGCGACCGCGAACCTGGTGGAGGTCCACATGAGCGCGTTGCGGCGCAAGATCGACCTGCCGTTCGGGGTGGAGACGATCCGGACGGTGCGCGGCGCCGGCTATCACGTGGTGGGTTCCGGTGCGTAGGTTCTGGCGGTCGACCCGCTTCCGGGTCGCGCTGACCTCCTTCGTGACCTCGATACTGGCGCTCGGCGTCGTGTCGGCCTGGCTCGTGCTCGACGCCCAGAACCGGCTGGAGAACGGCGCCGCGCAGGTGGCGAGGGAACGCGCGGCCGCGATCGTCCAGGTACTGAACACCGGCGCCGCCCCGGCCGAGCTGCGGCTCCTCGTGCGGGACTCGGCCTACGAGGTGGTCGATCAGACCGGGAAGCGGCTCATCACCTGTCCCGGGCTGAGACACGGCGCGCTCGTCCCGGCGGACGGCTTCCAGCACGGCGATTCCGTGGCGATCCTCCGGCCCGGCGACGTCGACCTCGCGATGCCGGGGTCGGTCGGATGCCGGCGGACCCTTGGCCGTGACGTCGAAATCACCGAGACCCGCGTGCACGTCGCGGGCGAGACGAGCGGCGACAGCAAGTACCGGATCTTCGCCGCCGCCGTGGTCGACGAGTCCGGACAGGCGGCGCTCGACGTGGTGCGCATGACACTGCTGGTGGGCGTCCCGGTGATCGCCCTGCTGATCGGCGTGATCGCGTGGCTCGCGGTCCGCCGGTCGCTGCGCCCGGTCGAGGCGATCCGTTCCGAGGTCGCGGAAATCGGCGCGCACGACCTCTCCCGCCGGGTCCCGGCCCCGGACAGCGGGGACGAGATCGCGAAGCTCGCGGAAACCATGAACACGATGCTCACCCGCCTCGACACGGCCGTCACCAGGCAGAGCCGGTTCACCTCGGACGCGTCGCACGAACTGCGCACACCGCTCGCCTCGCTGCGGACACAACTGGAAGTGCTGCTCGCGCATCCGGACCGGCTGGACTGGCGCGACGCCTGCGAGAACGCGCTGCTCGACATCACCCGGCTACAGGACCTCGTCGCCGATCTCGTACTCCTCGGAAAGCTGGACAACTCCGGCCCGGAACGGCTCACCCCGGTCCGGCTGTCCGAAGTGGTCGAGTCCTGTCTCTCCGGACGGCAGGGTGTGCGGGCGGACATCGAGGGGGAGCCGGTCGTACTCGGGAATCGGGGACGGCTTGAGCGACTGCTCCGCAATCTCGTGGACAACGCGCAACGGCACACCACTACCGGCGTCGTGGTCTCGCTGTCCACAGTGGACGGAACCTGCGTGCTGACCGTCACCGACGACGGGCCCGGAATCCCCGCCGCGGACCGCGAGCGGGTGTTCGACCGGTTCGTGCGGCTGGACGACGGACGCGCGCGCGACGAAGGTGGCGCCGGTCTCGGGCTGGCGATCGTCGCCGACATCGCCCACTCGCACGGCGGCACCGCGGCGGTCACCGACCACGAGGGTGGTGCCCGCCTCGTGGTCCGGCTGCCGTCGGCGGAAACACGAAACTGAAGACGTCTTCAGCTTCCTTAAGCTTCGGTTCAGCGTCCGGGCCCGAACCTACGGGCCATGTCCGACCTCTCGCGCCGCTCCTGGTGGCGGCCGCTCAGCCACACCGGCTACCTGGCCTCGTCCTGGTTCCCCGGTCTTACCGGCGTGCGCGCGCTCGCCGCCGTCGCCGTCGTGTTCTTCCACTACGGCGGTCCCATCATGGACCCTTTGCAGGGCTGGATCGCCGTGCAGCTGTTCTTCGTGCTGTCCGGATTCCTGATCACCACGCTGTCCCTGCGCGAAGAGGGCAGGACCGGCCGGATCTCGCTGCGGGCGTTCTACCTCCGCCGGGTCTTCCGGATCATGCCGGTGTACTTCCTGCTCCTGGCGCTGACGACGCTCGCGGTGACCCTCGGCGGGACGTACCAGAGCAGCAGGCTCGCCGATGCCATGCCGTACTACCTCGTCTTCGGCAACGAACTCGTCGACTTCAACACGCCCTATCCGACGTCGTGGTCGCTCGGGGTGGAGGAGAAGTTCTACCTGGTGTGGCCCGCGCTGCTGGTGCTCACGTCGTTCGCGCGAAGCGGGAAGACCGCGTTGCGCCTGCTGTTCGGCGCGTCGGCCGTCCTCGGTGTGGTGCTGTTCGCGCTGCCGCTGGCACCGTCACACACCTGGGCGAGCCTTTCGGTGCACTACTGCTCGCTGGTCATCGGCTGCCTGCTGGCGATGGCGCTCCACCATCCGCGCGGGTTCGCCGTGGTCCGGCCGCTGACCAGTCCCGCCGTCGCCACGGTGATCGGGTGCGGGTTCGTCGTGTTGCAGTTCTCCGTCGGACCGCTGGTGAAGGCACTCGGCGGGCACTGGCAGTTCGTGGTCCCGGTCTACGCTTCGGGTTCGGCACTGCTGCTCGTGGCCGTCGTCTCGCCGGGCCCGATCCGGACGCTGCTCTCGAGCAGGCCGATAACCTTCGTCGGTGATCGGTCCTACGCGCTTTACCTCGTCCAGACCGGCGCCGCCGGGGTGACGGGCTGGCTGCTGCCCAGCGGTTTCGCCAAGGCCGCCGCGACCACCGGGGTCGCCCTGCTGTTCGCCTGCGCGCTGCGCCGATGGGTCGAGCAGCCCGCCATCGCCTACGGCCGGAAAGTCCTCGAACGCCGCGCGCCCGCCGTCCCTCCGGTGGAGGTCACGGCGGGCGCGCGATGAGTGGGTCAGTGGTGGGCGGTCACCGCGGAGGCACCGCTGTTCTTCTTGACGAACAGGGAACCGACGAACGCGGCCAGGCCGACACAGCCGGCGACCATGAAGGTGGTGCGGATACCCGCCGCGTCGGGGCTGGCGGCCCCGGCCGTCACCGTGCTCGCCGTGGCCACCGCGATGAACATGGCGGTGCCGAGCGCGCCGGCGAGTTGCTGCAGGGTGGCGAGGATCGCGCTGCCGTGTGAGTAGAGGTGCTCGGGCAGCGAACCGAGGGACTCGGTCATCAGCGGCGTCATCATCAGGCCCAGTCCACCCATCAGGAGGACGTGGATGGCGATGACCGCGATCAGCGGTGACTCCGGGCCGAGCAGGGCGAACAGCCACAGCGAGACCGCCATCGCGGCCGCGCCGGGAATGACCAAGGGCCGGGGGCCGAAACGGTCGTACAGCGCGCCGACCGGGCGGCCGAGCAGCCCGAGGACCAGGCCGCCGGGAAGCACCGCGAGCCCGCTGACGAACGTGCTGGTGTGCAGGACGGTCTGCAAGTACAGCGGAAGCAGGATCGCCGCGGCGCCGAGCAGGCACATGAACAGCAGCGCCGTCAGCACCAGCGAGACGACGAAGCTGCGGTGGGTGAACGGACGCAGGTCCAGGAGCGCGCGATCTTCCTTCTGCAGGCGCAATTGGCGCCAGGTGAACACCACGAGTGCCACGGCGCCCACGACGATCGGCAGCCACGGTGGCACCGGCTGGTGCCCGCCCGCCGACTCGCCGGACACCGACAGGCCGTACAGCACGCCGCCGAAACCGAGAGCGGACAGGACCACCGACAGCACGTCCAGCGGTACCTTGCGGGTGTCGCTGTGCAGCCGCAGTTGCAGGATGCCGACCACCAGCGCCGCGAGCGAGAGCGGCAGCACGATCCAGAACATCCAGCGCCAGCCCAGCGACGACAGCACCGCGCCGCCGATGGTCGGGCCAATGGCGGGGGCGACCGCGATGACGATGGTGATCGTGCCCATCGTGGCGCCGCGCTTCTCCACCGGGACGAGGCGCATCACCGTCGTCATCAGCAGCGGGAGCATGACGGCCGTACCGCACGCCTGGATGACCCGGCCGGTCAGCAGGAGCGCGAAACCCGGGGCGAGAGCGCTGACCAGGGTGCCGGTGCTGAACAGGGTCAGCGAGGCGAGGAAGACCTGTCGCGGGGTGAACCGTTCGAGCAGGAACCCGGTGATCGGGATGACGACCGCCATGGTGAGCAGGAAGCCACTGGTCAGCCACTGCACGGTGGTGGTCGGGACCTGGAGGTCGACGGTCAGGTCACGCAGCGCGACGCTCAGGATGGTCTCGTTGAGGATCATCACGAACGCGGAAAGAACCAGGACCCCGATCAGGAGCCCGGCGCGCGCCGGAGCCCTTTCCTGGTCATGGGTGGTTTCGGGCAAGGTCTCGGTCATCTTTGGGGGGCTCCTGGAAGGGCGCTGTCCGCGTGGGCGCATCCGACCACCGTCAACGGTGGCAGCGAAGGCGAGGCTTATCTGTAGTTCAGTCTGCCTGGGCCGGTCGGTGCGTGTCACGTCGATTTCCGTAGTGAGTACGGTCACTTCGCTGTGAGCGGATTTCGAAACCGCACGCGAGCGAACGGATTTCCGGCCGTGACACGGTAAAATCGCGCTGTGACGAGAGAGATCACGGCGGATCAATGGCGATCGGTACGACGAGCCTATCGGGTGACGGGCGCGCGATTCGCGGAAATGGTCGCCCGCGTTCCGGATCCCGGCGCGATGGTCACCGCGGAGTGGACGGTGGCCGACACCGTCGCCCATGTCGCGTTGATCGCGAAGATGTACCGGTCCCTGGCGCGGCCGGACACGGCCCCGCTGCTGGACGACCGCGCGCAGGGCCAAGTTCGAAGGACCACTGTGGACACGGTTTCCGTACTGAACACCTTGGTGCTGAAGGACTTTCCCGAACGCGACATCGGCGTGCTGGTGCCGGAATTGCTCGCTGCCATCGATGAAGTACTGCGAGTGACCGAGGATGCCGATCCGGCCACCCCGCTGGACTGGCTCGGTGACTCGAAGGTGCCATTGGCCGGCGTCCTCGCGCACCTGGTCAACGAACTACAGATCCACGGCTGGGACATCGCCAAGGCGGTGAAACTGCCGTGGACGATCCCGCCGGGTGACGCGGCGCTGTTCTTCGAACTCTTCCTCGTCGGCGTCCTGACCCATGGCGTCGGGCACCTTATAGACACCGACGAGCCGCCGCGGGAAAGGCGGATCGCCGTGGCCTTCCGGTCGGCGTACACGTCTCCGGTCGTGCTGGTGCTGCATCGGGGCCGGGTCACGGTCGAGGAGCCCGGCGGCCCTGTCGACGCACGGATCTCGTTCGATCCGGCGTCGCTGAACCTGATGCTGTTCCACCGGATCGGCAAGGTGCGTTCCGCGCTGACGCGCAAGATCGTCATCGGCGGTCCGCGGCCGTGGTTGCTGCCCGCTTTCCTGCGGGTCGTCCGGCTTCCCTAGCGGAAGGGGGACTTTCCCCGCATGCGAAAGTCTCCTTCAGTTCCCGTCGGCGGGCGCGTCGAACCGGCGACGTGAGTGTTCGATGTGGCCGAGGAAGCGGTGGGTCCAGTCGCACATCCCGTCGACCGTCGCCCGCAGACCATGCCCCGCCTCGGTGAGGGTGTAGTCGACGCGAGGCGGCACTGTCGGATGCACGGTCCGTTCGAGCAGGCCGTTGCGTTCCAGCATGCGCAGGTTCTGGGTGAGCATCTTGTGGCTGATGCCCTCGATGTCGTTCCGCAGTTCGGTGAACCGTCGCGTGCGGTCGCCGATCATCTCGATGATCAGGAGCGCCCACTTGTTGGCTACGTCGGAGAAGATCTCCCGCGCCAGCGAGTCCGCCCGCGTCAGATCCGCGTCGTCCGCAGTACTGCTGAGCTGCTTGGTCACCATCGGGTTCCCCAGTCACGAAAAAGTGCGTTCTTCCAGGTCGCTCCACACTCTCCTACAGTTTCTGGGTAACCATAAGTGACCTAAGCAAGGAGTGCGACAGCATGGCCATCACCCTGGTGAATCCCGCGGGGCTGCCGGAGATCCCCGCCTACCGGCAGGTTTCGATCGCGACCGGGTCGAAGCTGGTCTTCATCGCCGGGCAGGTCGCCTGGGACGCCGCCGGTGTCACTGTCGGCGAAGGCGATCTCGCCGCCCAAGTCGAACAGTGCTACCTGAACATCGGTGTCGCGCTCGCGGAGGCCGGCGCCACCTTCGACGACGTCGCGAAGATGACCGTCTACGTCGTCGACTGGACCCCGGACAAACTCGCGCTGTTCCTCGAAGGTGTGGACCGGGCCGCCACCAAGCTGGGCGTCACCCCGGTCCCGCCGGGCACGCTGATCGGTGTCGCGGCGCTCGACGTGCCTGAGCATCTGGTCGAGGTCGAAGCGACCGCGGTCATCGACTGACGCTCACTGGCCGCGGGCGGCACGCCAGAGCGGGCTGTCGACGTAGTGGTTGTCGTACTGCTTCGAAGACGCGGCGATCTCCGAAGGATCGGCTTCGCCGCGGGCGACCCGGTCGAGAAGCCGGTAGTAGTCGAAGCGGGCCATGCCCGGCGTGAAGGTCACCAGGACGTCGGCGTCCGACCCGGCGGCGGGCCCGAACGCGTGCGGCACCTGGGGTGGCACGGCGAGGAAGTCGCCTTTCTCGAGGATGTGCAGGGTTTCGTCGACGAGCACCTGGAGCTTTCCTTCGAGTACGAAGAAGAACTCGGTCGCGCGGGTGTGGAAGTGGGCTGGGGTACCGAAGACACCGTCCTTCAGAGTCGCGCGGTTCGCGGTGAAGCCCCCGTCGGTGGTGTCCGAGTCGGCCAGCAGCGTGATGTCGCTTCCCGGCGCGTCGCTGACGATCTCGGCGTCGGCGGCCCTGAGGAGGATGGGGTCGAACATGGTGGTGTCTCCTTGGTTTCCGTGTTCAGCGGGCTCGCTGACAGGAACAAGCTTTCCCCGGCGGCAGGCCTTGATCAATGCGGGAAACCGTACTGATCGATAATGTGTAGGTTATCGATCAGTACGGCGAGACGGCCGGTCAGGAAGCGAAGACCTGTGAGTCGTCGGCGAAGGCTTTGAACTCCAGCGCGTTGCCTGCCGGATCCAGCAGGAACATCGTCCACTGTTCGCCGGTCTGCCCTTCGAACCGGACGTAGGGCTCGATGACGAACTCGGTGCCCGCGGCGCGGAGCCGGTCCGCCAGCTTCCGGAACTCCGGCACGGCGAGGATCAGCCCGAAGTGGGGGACGGGCACGTCATGGCCGTCGACGGGGTTGTGGATCCGCTGTGGCCGTTCCGGCGCGAGGTGCGTGACGAACTGGTGGCCGTGGAGGTTCCAGTCGATCCAGGAGTCCGAGCTGCGGCCCTGTTCGAGGCCGAGGACTTCGCCGTAGAAGGTGCGCGCGGCGGCCAGGTCGTCGACGGGCATGGCGAGGTGGAAACGCGGGATGGGAGAGTCGAGGATACTCATGTCTCAATGTTAACATTAGGACAAAGTGAAGGTCGCTACGATCGAGTCTTCCCGAGGGAGGATGACGATGAGCGAACCCGGCCGGGTGGTGCCCGCCCGCCGCCGAGGGCTGGCCGACGAGGTCGCCGACCGGGTCAGGGACGCCATTTTCGGTGGCGCCTACCCGCCCGGCGCGCAGCTGCGCGAGGTGGAACTTTCGGAGGCGCTGGGTGTCAGCCGTGGCCCGGTGCGCGAGGCGTTGCTCAAACTGGAGCGCGAGGGCCTGGTGCGCAGTGAATGGCATCGCGGCGCGATCGTCACGACACTGTCCGATGTGGACGTCGCCGAACTCGACAGCCTCCGCTCGGCGTTGGAACAGCTCGCTGTCCGCCTGGTGGTCGCATCCGCCTCGGACGCGGATCTGGCGGCGCTCGACGAGGTCGTCGAGCGGATGGGCCGGGCGCGCGACGAGCACGAGATGGTGCGCTGCGACATCGACTTCCACGACGCGGTCTACGCGGCTTCCGGGCATCGGCGGCTCATCGAGGCGTGGCAGGCCATCCGGTCGCAGGTGCACTTGTTCCTGCTGACCCGGATCGGCGTGAACTCCGAGGGCTATCTCGCGAGCATCCCGGCGGAGCACCGGCGGCTCGCGTCGGCTCTTCGTGCCCGAGACGGGGAGAAGGCGCTCGAACTGTTCGCTGTCCATCGCGGGCAAGCCCTCGATGTACTGACCGGGAAATGAAGGGCTCGAGGTGCTCAACGTCCGTCTGAACGACCTCGCCGCGGAGGCGCTGGGTTCTCAGGCCGCCGCGATGCCGCCTGACCGGCTGGCGCCGGAGTTGCGGGAGATGCTCGCCGAAGAGATCGTGGTGACCGATGGAGTCATCACCCTCGGCGGGATTCCCGATTGGGCCGGACGGCCGCCGGGAACGCATGCCGACCTGACCGGTTGGGAGTGCTTCGTCAGCAGCTTCCATCTTGAAGACCATCTGCCGATCGAGGTGGGTAGCCTGCCCGACGGCGAGCCGGTGATCTCCGAAGCGGACCAGGTCCTGATGCTGCGTCACGGCCTCGGGTTCGCGCTCGAGATCGCCCGGACGGCACCGGTTCCCGTCCGGTGCGTCGTCGGTGCCAACAGTACGAACGGGACGTTCCGGTTCCACCGAGCCCGGCCAGGGGAGTCATGGCTCCACATGGACCTCGACTCCTATCGTCACGAGAAGGTGATCACCGTCGATCGCGGCCCTGCGACCCTGGGCGGAACCCCCTGGTGACCGGTACGGTGCTGATCCACCGGCAACCCGGCTGACGTGGCAATCGCCAGCCCTCGGCGCGAGCGGGACGAAATGGCGTCCAGGGGCTTGACGGCAAGGTGGCCCAGGGCTTAACTCAAGCCCTGAAATAAGGCGTGTCCCGGATCACAGGTTCCGGACGCGGCTTGGCCACTCACCCCGAGGACCATCGATGCGAATCGGAAAGATCGCTCCAGCGCTCGTCCTGGCGCTGGCGGCCGCCACCACGACGGCGTGCGGTGGCGGCGGCACGTCGTCCAGCGCTCCCCAGGAGCTCGTGTACTGGGCGTCCAACCAGGGCACCAGTCTCGACAACGACAAGGCGGCCCTCCAGCCGGAACTCGACAAGTTCGAGAAGTCCTCCGGGATCAAGGTCAAGCTCGAGGTCGTCCCGTGGACGGATCTGCTCAACCGGATCCTCGCGGCCACCACGTCGGGCAAGGGGCCGGACGTGCTCAACATCGGCAACACCTGGTCGGCTTCGCTTCAGGCGACCGGGGCGTTCTTGCCGTTCGACGACGCCGCGCTGGAGAAGATCGGGGGCAAGTCCCGGTTCCTCGGCCCGTCACTGGCGGCCACCGGGGCGAGCGGCCAGCCGCCGGTCGGCGTACCGCTCTACGGCCAGGCGTACGGCCTGTACTACAACAAGAAACTCTTCGCCGAGGCCGGTATCACCAAGCCGCCAGCCACCTGGGAAGAACTCGTCGGTGACGGCAAGAAGCTCACCAAACCCGACAAGGGTCAGTGGGGTATGTCGCTCCAGGCGGGCCAGGTCACCGAGAACAGCCACCACGCGGCGATCCTCGGAGCCCAGCAGGGCGCGCAGTTCTTCACTCCCGATGGCAAGCCGCAGCTGGCTTCGGATCCGTCGGTCGCGGCCGTGCGGCGGTTCGTCGACCTGATGCAGAAGGACAAGATCGTCAATCCGTCCAACGCCGAGTACGCCGACACCGCGAAGTCTCTCAAGGATCTGTCGGACGGCAAGGCCGCGATGTTCATGAACCAGGCTTCCGCGGGCTCGTTCAAGAACATCGGGATGGACATGGCGAACCTCGGCGTCGCGCCGATCCCGCTGCCCGCCGCCGCGCCGCCGAACGGCCGGAAAGTGACGAGCTTCGTCGCGGGGATCAACATGTCGGTCTTCAAGAACACGAAGAACCCCGACGCCGCACTGGACTTCGTGAAGTTCATGGTCTCGGCTCCGGAGCAGGCACTGCTCAACAAGACCTACGGCTCGCTGCCGACCGTCCAGGACGCCTACAGCGACGCGGCGTTCCAGACCGACGACGTCAAGGTCTTCCAGAGTGTCCTCGCGAATTCGGCGGAGCCGATGCCGCAGGTCCCGCAGGAGTCGCAGTTCGAGACCCTGATCGGCACCGCGATGAAGGCGATGTTCGCCGACGTCGCGGCCGGCGAACCGGTCGACGACGCCAAGATCCGGGACCAGCTGAACCAAGCGGATCAGCAGATCGCGGCCGGTAGTTGATGCCGACCGCTCTCGACAACGCCCCGGCCGTGAAAGTGGCCGGGGCGCCAGGGCCCCAGCGCGTCCGGCGCAAGCGGCGCCGGGTCGCGCTGCCGTATCTGCTCCTGCTCCCCGCGATCCTGCTCGAACTGCTCGTCCACGTGATCCCGATGATCGCCGGGCTCGTGATGAGCTTCTTCAAGCTGACGCAGTTCTCCATCCGGGACTTCTCGTCCGCACCGGCGGCGGGACTGGACAACTACGAGTTCGTCCTGGACTTCAATTCCGCGGCGGGGAAGGCGCTGCTGGGCTCGTTCTGGATCAGCGTCCTCTACACGGTCCTCTCGGTCGGGTTCTGCTGGCTCTTCGGGACCTCGGCCGCCGTGCTGATGCAGAAGAACTTCCGCGGCCGCGGCGTGCTCCGCACCTTGTTCCTGGTGCCGTACGCGCTGCCGATGTACGCCGCGGTGATCACCTGGTCGTTCATGTTCCAGCGCGACACCGGCCTGGTGAACAGCCTGCTGGGCACCGATTCCTTCTGGCTCATCGGGGACAACAGCTTCTGGTCGCTGGTGGTCGTCTCGGTCTGGCGCAACTGGCCGTTCGCGTTCCTGATCGTGATGGCCGGGCTGCAGAACATCCCCGGCGAACTGTACGAGGCGGCGTCGATCGACGGCGCGGGCTGGTGGCGGCAGTTCCAGGCGATCACCCAGCCGATGCTGCGCCCGGTCAACCAGGTCCTGCTGCTGGTGCTGTTCCTCTGGACCTTCAACGACTTCAACACGCCGTATGTCCTTTTCGGAGCGTCCGCGCCGAAGGAGGCGTCGCTGATCTCGATCCACATCTACCAGAGTTCCTTCGTGACCTGGAACTTCGGTCTCGGTTCGGCGATGTCGGTGCTGTTGCTGGTGTTCCTTCTCATCGTCAGCACCGTCTACTTGGGACTGACGATGAGAAGGAACACCGTTGTCTGATCCTCGCTGGGTCCCGTGGGCCCGTCGCTTCGTCCTCGGTTTCCTCGCCCTGTTCACCTTGGTGCCGCTTTACGCGATGGTCTCCTCGTCGCTGAAGCCGCTCGGGGACGTGCAAGGCAAGTGGGAGTGGTTCCCGACGACGCTGACCATCCAGCCGTTCTTCGACATCTGGGAGACCATCCCGCTCGCCGAATACTTCGTGAACAGTCTGGTCATCTCCGGTTCGGCGGCGATCCTCTCGGTGGTGATCGCGATCTTCGCGGCCTACGCGCTGAGCCGTTTCCGGTTCCGGGGCAAGAACTTCTTCAAGCTGACCGTGCTGTCCACGCAGATGTTCCCCGGCATCCTGTTCCTGCTGCCGCTGTTCCTCATCTTCGTCAACATCGGCAACACCACGGGCATCGTCCTGTACGGCTCCCGGCTCGGGCTGATCATCACCTACCTGACCTTCTCACTGCCGTTCGCCATCTGGATGCTCGCCGGCTACATCGACTCGATCCCCAAGGAACTGGACGAGGCGGCGATGGTCGACGGCACCGGGCCGCTCGGCGCGCTGATCCGCGTGGTCGTCCCCGCGGCGATGCCGGGCATCGTGGCGGTGGGGATCTACTCGTTCATGACGGCCTGGGGCGAGGTCCTGTTCGCGTCGGTGATGACCGACTCGGGCACGCGGACCCTCGCCGTCGGCCTCCAGGAGTACTCCACCCAGGTCCAGGTCTACTGGAACCAGGTCATGGCCGCCTCGCTGATCGTGTCCGTCCCGGTCGTCGCCGGTTTCCTCCTGCTCCAGCGCTACCTCGTCGCCGGGCTCACCGCCGGCGCCGTCAAATGACTCGCATCGTCGAAGAGAGGTCTGTCTTGAATCTGCACCTGCCCGCCGATTTCCTGTGGGGTGCGGCCACCGCCTCGTACCAGGTCGAAGGCGCCGTCGACGTCGACGGCCGCCTCCCGTCCATTTGGGACGACTTCGTCCGGGTCCCGGGTGCCGTCCTGAACGGCGACACCGCCGACGTCGCGTGCGATCACTACCGGCGCTGGCCGGAGGATCTCGGGATC
This sequence comes from Amycolatopsis coloradensis, assembly GCF_001953865.1. Taxonomy (GTDB): domain Bacteria; phylum Actinomycetota; class Actinomycetes; order Mycobacteriales; family Pseudonocardiaceae; genus Amycolatopsis; species Amycolatopsis coloradensis. The sequence goes on along the minus strand of NZ_MQUQ01000008.1, from coordinate 9,243 downwards.
ATGAGGCAACTGGGTCTCGACGCCTACCGCTTCTCGGTCGCTTGGCCGCGGGTGATCCCCACCGGGCGCGGCGAGGTCAACGCGCTCGGCCTCGACCACTACGATCGACTGGTCGACGCGTTGCTCGAAGCCGGGATCCGGCCGTTCGTCACGTTGTTCCACTGGGACCTGCCCTCGGTACTCCAGGCCAAGGGCGGCTGGCCCGAGCGCGACACGGTCTACGCCTTCGCCGACTACGCGGCCGTCGTCGCGGCGAAACTCGGTGACCGCGTCAAGGACTGGAACACCGTCAACGAACCGTTGTGTTCGGCGTGGCTCGGCTACCTCGAAGGGCGTTTCGCGCCCGGGATCAAGGACCTGAAACAGGCCATCCATGCTTCCCACCACCTTCTGCTGGCGCACGGCCTCGGCGTGCAAGCGATCACCGCGAACGCCGCCGAGCCCGCGAACGTCGGGTTGGTGGTCAACCTCAGCGGGATCGAGCCCGCGTCGGACTCCGTCGAGGACGTCGAGGCGGCGGCCAGGATGGACGGACACGTCAACCGCTGGTGGCTCGATCCGTCGAACGGCCGCGGCTACCCGGCGGACATGATCGAGGTCTACGGTGTCGAGCCGCCCGTGCTCGGGGACGATCTCGAGGTGATCTCGGCTCCGGTCGGCTACCACGGGCTGAACTACTACTTCCGGCAGATCGTCGAGGACGACCCGAACGGTTCCGCGCCGCGCGCCAGGCAGGTGCCCGTCGAGGGAGCCGCCACCACCGCGATGGGCTGGGAGATCCACGGCCAGGGGCTGGCGGACCTGATCCACCGGCTCGCCGATGAATACGGCGCCCGGGCCATCTACGTCACCGAGAGCGGCGCCGCCTTCGACGACAAGGTCGCCGAGGACGGCTCGATCGACGACGCCGACCGCATCGCCTACCTCGAAGAACATCTGAGCGCGGTGGCCGGGGCGGCCGAAGCCGGGGCTCCGGTGAAGGGGTACTTCGCCTGGTCTCTGCTCGACAACTTCGAGTGGGACAGTGGGCTGAGCAAACGGTTCGGGCTCGTGCGGGTCGACTACGACACCCAGATCCGCACGGTCAAGGCGAGTGGGCACCGGTACGCCGAGATCATTTCGGAGCACCACGGCCGCTAGCGGCCTCGTGAGTGGTAGGGGCGGATAGAGCCAACTGTGGTCGCCGGTGCGCGGATGGCGATTTCGTGTGACTGGACGGACGACACGCGTGATGGAACGGACGACACGCGGCGAAGCCCGGCTTGAACGTTCGTCCGGGCGGATGGATCCGGTGGCGCGGATTCGTCGCCGGCTACGAACGGACGTCTCGCGAAACCTCCTAGTGTCGCCATGAACGAGGCGATCTAGGAGGCTAAGCAATGCGGACACTCTTGCGTGGCGGTCGTGTCATCGATCCGGCGACGGGGTTCGACGGCACGGCCGACGTGCTGGTATCCGGCGGGGTGGTCACCGCCGTGGGGGAGGGTCTGGCCGCGCAGCCCGGCGACAGGGAGATCGACGTCTCCGGGCTCGTCGTCGGACCAGGTTTCATCGATCTGCACAGTCACGTGCACACCATCGCGGGCCAGCGGCTACAGGCGATGGACGGCGTCACCACCGCGCTCGATCTCGAAGCCGGGCTGATGCCGATCGAGCGCGCGTACGCCGAAGCCGCCGCGGCAGGACGTCCGCTGCACTACGGGTTTTCCGCGTCGTGGGGCTCCGCCAGGGCACAGGTGCTCGCCGGGATCGAGCCCGACGCGAACATCGACAGCGGCCTCGCGGTGCTCGGGAACCCCGCCTGGCAACGGTCTTCGTCGCCCGCCGAACTGAAGGGCTGGCTGTCCCTCGTGGAGGGTGAGCTGGCCGCGGGTGCGCTCGGCGTCGGCGTGCTGCTCGGTTATGCGCCTCTGACGGACCCTGCTGAGTTCGTGGCTCTCGCGCGGCTCGCCAAGGAGGCCGAGGCGCCGACCTACACGCACGTCCGGGAACTGGTCGAGGTGGATCCCGCGACCCCTGTCGACGGGTCGGAGGAAATCGCGATCGTCGCGGCCGAGACCGGCGCCGCGATGCACCACTGCCATGTGAACAGCACGTCCGGCCACCAGATCGACCGGGTGCTCGCCGCGCTGGAGGCGAGCCGTTCGGCCGGGTCGAGGGTGACCGTGGAGGCCTATCCGTACGGCGCGGGAAGCACGGGGATCGGCGCCGCCTTCCTCTCGCCCGAGCGGCTGAAGATGAAGGGGCTCTCACCGTCCAGTGTGATCATGCTGGAGACGGGGGAGCGGATCGCGGACGAGAAACGCCTGCTCCAGGTGCGTGCCGAGGATTCGGGTGCGCCGTGCATCCTGGAGTTCCTCGACGAGGGCAACCCCCGCGACCTCGAACTGCTGCGTCAGGCGCTCGTGTTCCCCGACGCCATCGTCGCCAGCGACGCCCTGCCCGTGTACTGGAAGGACGGCACCAGCGAGAGCACCGAATGGCCGCTGCCGCCCGGCGGGGCGACGCATCCGCGCACGGCCGGCACGTACGCCAAGACGTTGCGCCTCATGGTGCGGGAAAGCAAGGCGTGGACCTGGCTGGAGGCGTTCCGGCGCTGCTCCTACCTGCCGGCGCGTGTCCTCGACGAGGTCGCCCCGGCAGCGCGGGCAAAGGGCAGGCTCGACGTCGGGGCCGACGCGGACATCGTCGTGATCGACCCGGACGTCATCACCGACGCGGCGACCTACGTCGACCCGATCCGGCCGTCCGTCGGCGTCCGGCACCTGTTCGTTTCGGGCGTTCCGGTGGTCACCGACGGGAACCTGCGCGCCGACGCCTTCCCCGGCGAGCCACTGCGGGGTGAGCCGCGGTGAGCGAACTGCTCGCAGACATCGAGACCCTGATCCGTTGCGAGTCCCCGTCTTCGGATCACGACGCCGTCGCCCGCAGCGCCGAGGTGGTCGCGGGTGTCGGCCGGAGACTGCTCGGCGTGGAGCCGGAGCGGATCGTCGTCGACGGCGTCACCCATCTGCGCTGGCGGTTCGGCGACGGACCGGCGCGCGTGCTGCTCCTGGGGCACCATGACACGGTGTGGCCCCACGGTTCTCTGGAGACTCACCCGTTCTCCGTGCGGGACGGCGTCTTGCGCGGCCCTGGCTGCTTCGACATGAAGGCCGGGGTCGTGATGGCGTTGCACGCCGCCGCGACGGTACCCGACCGCACCGGACTGTCCATTTTGGTCACCGGCGACGAGGAAATCGGCTCGCCGTCTTCCCGTGCTCTCATCGAAGAGACGGCGGCCGGTTGCGACGCGGCGTTCGTACTGGAGGCCTCGGCCGACGGCGGCGCGCTGAAATGCCGCCGCAAAGGTGTTTCCCAGTATCGGATCGAGGTCGTCGGCCGGGCCTCGCACGCCGGGCTCGAACCGGAGAAGGGGATCAACGCGGGGATCGAGATCGCCCACCAGGTCCTCGCGGCGGCCGCGATCGCCGACCCGGAAGCCGGGACCAGTGTGACCCCCACGGTCGTCTCGGCGGGAACGACGGTGAACACCGTTCCGGCGGCCGCGAGCGTGGCGGTCGACGTCCGGGTGTGGAACGAGGCCGAGCAACTCCGGGTCGACCGGGCGATGCGGGAACTCCGGCCGGTTTTGGAGGGCGCGGAGGTCCGCGTCACCGGCGGGATCAACCGGCCGCCCTTGGAAGAGGGTTCGTCGGCGGGATTGTTCGCGCTGGCCCAGGAATTGGCGGGCGAACTCGGCCTCGGCGAGCTGACTTCGGCGTCGGTCGGCGGCGCCTCGGACGGCAATTACACCGCTGGGATGGGGATTCCCACTCTCGACGGTCTCGGTGCCGTCGGCGGCGGGGCACACGCGGATGACGAACACGTCGTCGTCGCGGAATTGCCGCGGCGCACCGCTTTGCTCGGCGCGCTGGTGGAAAACGTCCTCGCGAAGCGAGGTCCGTCCGGCGCGACGAATCCCGCGGGCGAATCTGGTACGGCACGACAGTGACTCGGCCGCCGGGCCGGGAAAGGATTGTCCCGTGACGAATCTTGCGACGAATACGGAAAGCCTGGTTGCCCGGGAGGTGCGCGACGAAGCCGCCGCCACCGCACGGGCCGCGGCCGTGGCTTCGGGCGTCGAAATCCGCGAACTCACCGAAATCGCCGATCTGGCGGCGGTGGTCGGCCTGTTCGAGTCGATCTGGAAGTTCGCGCCCGGCGCCCGGCCGGTGAGCACGGAACTGCTCCGTGCGATGTCCACGGCCGGGAATTACGTCGCGGGGGCGTTCGAGCACGGCGAACTCCTGGGGGCCTGCTTCGGTTTCTTCGGCAACCCGGGGAAAGCGAGCCTGCACAGTCATATCGCCGGGGTCGCCGACGCCGGCGCGGGCCGGGGAATCGGGGCCGCGCTCAAACTGCACCAGCGTGGCTGGGCGCTGCACCAGGACGTCTCGTTGATCACCTGGACCTTTGACCCGCTGGTGCGGCGCAACGCTTACTTCAACCTGACGAAGCTCAGTGCGCGGCCGATCGGTTACCTGCCCGACTTCTACGGTCCGATGGAGGACGGCATCAACGGCTCGGGCGACACCGACCGGCTGATGGTCGGCTGGGACCTGACGAGCCCGGACGTCCGCGCCGCCGCCTCCGGTGAACCTGTCCTGATCGACGCGGAAGCGCTGGGCGCGGCGAAGGCACTCTCGGTCGACTCCGACGGCGGCCCGGTCATCGGGTCCGCCGACACACCGACCGTGCTCGTGGGCGTTCCCCCGGATGTCGAACGGTTACGCCGCACCGATCCCGGTCGCGGCAACGCGTGGCGTGTCGCCCTGCGCGAAGTCCTCGGCGGACTGATGGCGGACAACGCCAAGGTCGCCGGTTTCGATCGTGCCGGCTGGTACGTGATCTCGAAGGAGCAGTCGTGAAACTCAGCGGTGTGGAACTGCGCCGGGTCCGGATGCCGCTCGTGGCCCCGTTCCGGACGTCGTTCGGGACACAGGCGGAACGGGAGCTGCTGCTCGTACGCGCGGTGACGCCGACGGGCGAGGGCTGGGGCGAATGCGTCGCGATGGAGGCTCCGCTCTACTCGTCGGAGTACAACGACGCCGCCGAGCACGTGCTGCGGAACCATTTGATCCCGGCCCTGCTGGCGGCCGAGGACGTGACCGCGTACAAGGTGACGCCGCTGCTGGCGAAGTTCAAGGGCCACCGGATGGCGAAGGCCGCGCTGGAGATGGCTGTCCTCGACGCCGAACTCCGTGCGCACGACAGGTCCTTCGCGGCGGAACTCGGGTCGACCCGCGACTCGGTGGCTTGCGGGGTCTCGGTCGGGATCATGGACTCGATCCCGCAGTTGCTCGACGTCGTCGGCGGGTACCTGGACGAGGGCTATGTCCGCATCAAGCTGAAGATCGAACCGGGCTGGGACGTCGAGCCGGTGCGTCAGGTGCGGGAGCGCTTCGGCGAAGACGTGTTGCTCCAGGTCGACGCGAACACCGCGTACACCCTCGGTGACGCGCCGCTGCTGGGCAGGTTGGACCCGTTCGACCTCCTGCTGATCGAGCAGCCACTGGAGGAGGAGGACGTCCTCGGCCACGCCGAACTGGCCAAGCGGATCCGGACACCGATCTGCCTCGACGAGTCGATCGTGTCCGCGAGGTCCGCCGCCGACGCGATCAAGCTCGGCGCTTGCCAGATCGTCAACATCAAACCGGGCCGTGTCGGCGGCTACCTCGAAGCCCGCCGGGTGCATGACGTCTGCGCGGCACACGGGGTCGCGGTGTGGTGCGGCGGGATGATCGAGACCGGTCTCGGCCGGGCGGCGAACGTCGCGCTCGCCTCGCTGCCGGGCTTCACCCTTCCTGGTGACACGTCGGCGTCCGGCCGGTTCTACCGCACGGACATCACCGAGCCGTTCGTACTGGAGTCCGGACATCTCCCGGTCCCGACCGGGCCAGGCCTCGGCGTGACCCCGATCCCGGATCTGCTGGACGAGGTCACGAAGGCGAAGGCGTGGATCAGTTCGTAGCGTGCTACGAATCCCGGGGTTAGATTTGGTTGAGACGGACCGATCGGTTCGGCGAAACCGAGTTTAACTTCGGGGGGTGCTGACACCGGTGCCCAGCAAGCCACATACGAGTTTGGGGCGCGTCCTCGAAGACCTCGGGGACGTGCTCCTGGAGCCGATCGCGGTCGGCCGGACCACCCGCAAGCAGCTCGGCGGGGTGGTCATCCACGATCCGCACGACGAGTCCGAATTTCCCGCCAAGGCCGTCGTGCTCGGCGTCGGGGTGCGGGATCCCGACGAGATCGTCCGCCTCTTGCACGACGTGGGTGCGAGCGGCGCGGCGGCGCTCGTCGTCCGGTCTCCCGTCACCCCGACGCCGGAACTCCGGCGCGCCGCGGACTCGTCCGGGGTCGCCCTGCTCGGGCTCGCGCGCGGCGCCTCCTGGGCCCAGCTCGCCGCCATGCTCAGGACGTTGCTCGCCGAGGGAGACGTCGGTGAGGTCTCGCCGCAGACCCTCGGCGGGATGCCGTCCGGTGATCTTTTCGCACTGGCCAACGCGGTCGCGGCGCTGCTGGACGCGCCGGTGACCATCGAGGACCGCAACTCGCGGGTCCTCTCGTTTTCCGGGCGCCAAGACGAAGCGGACCCGTCCCGGGTCGAGACCATCCTCGGCAGGCAGGTGCCGGAGCGGTTCACCCGCGGTCTGGAACGGGACGGTGTCTTCGAGAGGCTGTACCGCGACCACACACCTGTCTACGTCGATCCGCAGCGTTACGACGACAACGAGATCACCATCCCGCGTGTGGCGCTCGCCGTCCGCGCTGGCGACGAAGTGCTCGGGTCGATCTGGGCAGCGGTCCGGGAACCGCTCAGCGAGGAGCGGACCCAGGCGTTCATCGACGCCGCCAAGCTGGTCGCGCTGCACATGCTCCGGCTGCGCGCGGGTGCCGACGTCGAACGGCGGCTGCGTGCGGATCTGGTGAGCACGGCGCTCGAAGGCGGGGCCGGGGCTCCGGAGGCCATCGCCCGGCTGGGCCTGCTCGGCCAGCCGTCGATCGTGCTCGCCATGGGGCTGCTCGGCGCGTCCGCCCCGGACGACGATCTCCGACTGGTCGCCGACCGCCAGCGGGTCGCCGACGCGCTGGCCATGCACCTCAGTGCCGTCCAGCCGCGTTCGGCCGTCGCCCTCGTCGGCGACGTCGCTTACGGAATCGTCCCGATGCCTGGCAGTCACGCCGACTGCCAGGAGCGTTCGGTTCGGGTCGCGTCGACCTTCCTGGAGCGCACCGGACGCCGGGCGGCGGCCGCGATCGGCATCGGACCGCTCGCGCTCGACGGCTCCGGCCTGCGTGCCTCGCGTGACGGCGCCGACCGGGCATTGCGCGTGCTGCTCACCAACGCCCGCGCGAAACGCGTCGCGACCGTGGAAGACGTCCACGTCGACGCGCTCATGCTGGAGCTGGCCGATCTCGCCGTGGCGAGGGGAGACGTCGCGACAGGGCCTGTCGCGCGGCTTCTCGCCTACGACGCTCAGCATCAGTCACAACTGGTGCACACCCTGCGGTGCTGGCTGGACGCCTTCGGTGACATCGGTGCCGCGTCCGCCGCGGCTTACGTCCACCCGAACACCTTCCGGTACCGGCTGCGGCGCCTCGCCGAGGTCGGCGAGATCGACCTCGACGACGCGGGGGAGCGGTTCGCGGCCATGCTGCAACTCCGGCTACTGCCCCGTGACACCCAGACCGGGGCGCCGGCCGAGGAGTCCTGACCACCGGCGGAGTTGGTCCACCGCGCCCGAAAGACCTCCGGATGTTCGTGGGAACGCACGAACTCTGCTCGCCACCCGCTGTTCAGAATGAGTGATCGGCGCCACGGCGGCGCCGTTCTCCTTCTCTCCCAACGTTTCCGCGGAGGCGCCATGACGACAGTGGTCAAAGAGGACACCTGGACAGCGCGGCGGATCAACCGGACGGCGCTCATCACCATGGTGGTGATGGTCTTCGCCTGGGCGGTCGACTACATCGACCGGTTCTCGATCGGGATGGCGCTGCCGATGATCGGCGCCGAATTCGACCTCAGCAAGACCCAGCAAGGCTGGCTCGTGACCGTGTTCGCGCTGGTCTACATGGTCTGCCAGATCCCGGCGGGTTTCCTCGCCGACCGGTACGGCTCTCGCGGGCCGATGCTGGTGACCTTGCTGCTCTGGTCGGCGTTCACCGCGATGACCGGGTTGGCGGGCACCTTCGGCATGCTGCTGGTCGTCCGCGGCCTTTTCGGGGTGTGCCAAGGGCTTTTCCCGGCGGCCTCGTTCAAGGCGATCGCGGAACGGACCACCCCCGGCAACCGTGCGACGGTGACCGGCGTGATGCTGTCCGCCGGCGGGATCGGCGCGGGGCTGGCGCCGCTGATCGTCGGGCCGCTGCTGATGGCGATCGGCTGGCGGCACACGTTCTTCTGGATGGCGGGGATCGGTGCGATCATCGGCGTGATCGTCTGGACGCTGTTGCCGAAAGCGCTTCCCAAGGAGCTGAGCAGTCTACCCCGTGACGAGACGGCGCCGCCCGCGGTCTCGCGCAAACAGGTACTGAAGTCCTTCGTGGTCTGGAAGTTCACCCTGCTGTTCTGCGTCACCAACATGCTGAACTACGGCCTGATCACCTGGGTCCCCAGTTATCTGCTGGAGACGCGGGGCCTGACACTGAGCCAGACCGGTGTCCTCGCCGCGATCCCGATGCTGGTCAGCATCGGCACCACCATCCTCGGCGGCTGGCTGTTCGACCGCTACTTCCACGACCACGGCCGCTGGTACCTGAGCTCGATCGCGATGGCGACCGTGGTGCTGCTGATCCTGATGGTCAACGCGGACAGCACGGCGGAGTTCACCCTCTACGAAACGCTCGCCCTCGCGGTGTTCGGCATGGCGACGATGGCCGTCTTCGGCCTGCCGTTACGCGTGCTGCCCACGGAGGTCACCGGGATCGGCATGGGCGTGATGAACTTCGGCGGCCAGGTGGCGGGCGCGGTCGCCCCGGTGGCGATGGGCTGGCTCGCCGACGCTTTCTCTTACACCGCCGCGTTCGGGTTCCTCATCGGCACCACCTTCCTCGCCGCCGTGATGGCGTTCTGGGTGCCGCAGAACCCCGCGCAGTTCACGTTCCCCGCCGCGAGTCCTCAGTAGACAGTGCCACGCCACCCGCACCGGGGCAGGTCGCGAAAGCCACTTTCGGGACATCAGATGTCCCGAAAGTGGC
>NZ_MQUQ01000007.1 GCF_001953865.1 Amycolatopsis coloradensis | reverse complement strand
AACGAGATCGTAGTCGGTTCCGCCGTTGGTGAAGATCCGTACCAGGACATGCGCGGGCACATCGCCTGGATCGGGTATGGCCCCGCCATTGGCGGGGAACCAGGTCACCTGCACGGTGCAGCCGGCTTGCTGCCACTGCGCGGGATCGGCAGGGTCACGAACACGATCGTGCACCGCACAGACCTTACGCCCGCATCCGCGATCACGGGCGCCGTGGGCCGCGCTCGACGATCCCCTGCTGCCCCGGCGATGTCGCCGACCTCTACGGGCGGGATCCGGCACGTCCTGCCAGGCACCGACCCCGACGGCTGGAGATCCTGAACCTGGGCTCACCCCGCCGGTGGTGGCGCGCTCGACGCTGCTGATCTCGCTGTGCTGTNNGCTCTTGCGTAACCCGCTACTGCCGGACAGGCCCGGGGTTCTACGTCGTGCTCCGGGACAGGTCCTGGTGGGCGCGCTGTGGCCGGTTCATCACCCGGATCACGCTGGCAAGCAGCTGGAGAACGAACACCACGAGCACACCGAACACGACGTGAGGAAGTACGTGTGTCAATCCGCGGAAAAGGTGCCGGACTTCGTCGCGGGTGGCGCCACCAATGAGGAGAATCTCGATCGCCAGCCAGACACTGAGCCCGGGAAGCGCGAGCACGGCGCCGCCGTAGCCGAGGGTCAGCCCGAGCTCGCGCAGCACCGTACGCGGCCGTAGTTCCCGCAAACAGGTGACACGCGGCCACGGCGAGCTTCACGGCGGTCATCGATCGCCGTCAGCGTGAGACCGACGGCCGCGATGACCATCCCCAGCACAGTCGCGACTTTGACGCTGATGAACGGGTAACTCACGTGACTGGATCCGATGGGCAGGCCACCCACGCGGGCGCGACCAGGACTGCCGCAACACGGTCGCCGAGACCTTCTGTTTTTCTCCCCATACTCCGACCCTACCGTCCATACTGACTGACCAGCTCTGTCGCCGTCGGTCGCGTGGCGGCCCGCCCGCACCAGCCGGGGTATCCGGGGGCTCGGGGTCATCACGTGTTCAGGCGCCAGGGTCGCTCCGTACACGGAACAGTACAACGGATCATTCCGGCGGCGCCCACACACGCACGGCGAGAACGAACAAGACACCAGCCCAGCGACGGCGGCCAAGATCCGCACGTGGGCACGGCGATCGTCAGTCCTGCCGGGTCAGGCGGGGCCGGGCTGGCCGGGTACCTCGCCTCGTCGACGACGAGCGCGTTCTCCCCGGTGGCCCGCTGCCCGGCGTTGAGCACGAGATCGAACTGCAGCAGGCACGCGGAAATCCGCTGCGGGTCGTCGCTTCCCGCAACCTCGATCAACCAGCTGATCAGGATCGCCGCAACCCGCCGGAATGTCAGATTTCCCTGAAGCGGCACGGAGTTGTCGCGCTCGACTCGGTCCACTGCCATGCTCTCTGCCGTCCACAGGGCATGACGACACCCGAATCACCTGGCCGTTCTCCGCATCGTTCTTCCGCCTGGCTGGGATAGTTTCTGGATGAGTGCAGCGGAGGTTCCTGGGCGGAACGCCACCTGGTCGGGGCCAGCAAGCGCCCCCGGACACAGCACACCTGTCCGGGGGCGCCCGACTCCTCTCTCCCGCTCCCCCGCCACCGGCTCCACAGCCGCACAGGGGCGCCGCTATGGGGATCTGAGCGTCAGCCGCGACGTGCGGGCACACCTTCCAATCGAGTGACACTGAGCGATGCGCTATACGGCACTGACCACCTGCACCGATCCCGGAGCGCACCTGATCACGGCCACGGCACCACCTGCCGCGTACCCGGCTGGAGCTGGTCGACAACAACCGCGAAGGCTGTACGGCCAGGAGCGTCACGCCTACCCTCGGTAAGTATCAACGTCAGAGAGGAATGCGCATGCCGCTCGAGTCCATCGCCGCCGACGAGGAGTCACAGGACGGCTCGGTAACGGGGCCGCTGTCGACCATCGAGATCCGGCGCCGCGCCCGGTCTCCGAGGGCATCCAGCGCTACCTCGGCATCCTCGCCGGAGACACCAGAGCAACCGCTGGCACTCCGCGCACTGCGCCCGGCCCCGCGGCAGGATCTCCCCGACTACCTCTATGACCCGATCCGGCAAGTCGCGGTGGACGACTCTGGTCATCCGCTGACACCCAACCTCGCAAAGGAACACACCAGCCTCGAAGGGACACACACCGACGGCGACGGTGGCGACAACGAGACGTGGGCCTGGGAAGAGAACAACGAGGCATGACGGTTCTGGTGCTGGCCCGCGACTTCGACCCGACCGCCGATGCGGTGATCACGGCACTCACTGCGCAACACGTCCCCGTCTTCCGGACCGATCTGGCCGCGTTCCCCGCTCAGCTTCGTCTCGACGCTCGACTGCGGGACGGCACCTGGACTGGCAGGTTGTGGAACGACCATCATGAGGTCGCCCTTGAGGACATCAGGTCCATCTGGAACCGCAACCCCAGCACCTACCGGGCCGACAACACGCTCGCCCCCGATGTGCAGGACTTCTGCTATCGCGAGGCGAAGCTGGGATTCGGTGGGGTGCTGGCCGCACTCGACGTGCTGTGGGCAAACCACCCGAACCGATGCGCGGACGCGATTTTCAAGCCCTACCAATGGAGAATCGCCGCTGAGTGCGGGCTCACCGTCGCCGGCACCGCCATCACCAACGACCCTGACACCGCCCGCCGGTTCATCAGCACCGCACCGGGCGACACGATCACCAAAGCACTCGGGCCCACCGGCATCGTGCGTGATGGACAGGCCACCACCGGGGGCACCCGGCGCCTGAACGAGAAGGACCTCGCCACGCTGGACGGCGTCGCCCGCACCGCGACCACGTTGCAGCCGTTCGTCCCGAAAGCCTTCGAGGTCCGCCTGACCGTGATCGGTGACGAGATGTTCCCCGTGGCCATCCATGCCCACAGCGAGACCGCCCGCATCGACTACCGCATGGATCCGGACAGCCTCAGCTACGAACTGCTGGACATGCCCGGCACCCTCGGGCAAGCGGTCGCCCGCTACATGAAACGGACCGAGCTGGCCTACGCCGCATTCGACTTCGTCGTGACCCCGGACGGAGAATTTGTCATGCTGGAAGCGAACACCGGACCGCAGATGGGCTGGATCGAGGCCGCGACCGGCGCCCCGATCACCGAGGCGATGGCCACCCTGCTCGCGAAAGGCACGCCATGACGACCTCGACCACCAGCATCGGCCTGGACACCGTCCCGGACTGGCAGGACCGCAGCGCCGCGCTCGCCGACGACCTGGTCGCCGCCGGGAAACTCTCCTCGCCGCAGTGGCGCGCCGCGGTCGAGGATGTTCCCCGGCACGTGTTCGTCCCCCGCTTCTACCTCCACCGCGAGGGCCGGATGGTCGCCCTCGCCGCAGACGACCCCGGCACGCGCCAGGAGTGGGCCGACACCGTCTACACCAACACCGCCCTGGTGACCCTCGTCGACCACGACAAGAACAACGGACCGGTATACCTGTCCTCCAGCTCCACCCCGGGCCTGATGACCCGCATGCTGGAAGCGCTCGACATCCACGACGGGCACACCGTGCTGGAAATCGGCACCGGCACCGGCCTCAACGCCGCCTGGCTAACCCACCGCCTCGGCGAGAAGCACGTGTACTCCATCGACATCGAACCCGACCTCGTCGACACCGCCCGTGCCCGGCTCGCCCAGCTCGGCTACCGGCCGACCCTCGTCACCGGTGACGGATCCGCCGGACTGCCCGAGCACGCTCCCTTCCACCGGATCATCGCGACCTGCTCCGTGCCGTCCATCCCCTGGTCCTGGGTCGAGCAGACGCGCATCGGCGGCCGCATCCTCGTTGACGTCCGGGCCGGAACCAACGCGGGCAACCTCGTCCACCTCACCCGCACCGCGCAAGACCGCGCCGACGGTAATTTCGATGCCACCGGCGCGACCTTCATGGGCCTGCGCCACAACCCCGGCGCGGACAGTCGCATCCCCTACACGCGGACCAGCGCAGACCTTCCCGCCACCACCTCCACCACAACCCGCGACCCGCGGACACCGTGGACCCAGCCAGTCGTGTGGTTCCTCACCGCGATGCGCCTCGGCAGCAGCTACCGCATCGGGTACGCCGGCGACCCTCAGAACGGACCCCGCGCGGTCACCATCACCACTCCCGACGGCTCTCGGGCCGAAATCGCCCTCGCCACAGACGATCACGGCCACCACACCGTCCGTGAAACCGGACCCGTCCGGCTATGGCAGCACGTCGAACACGCCCACCAGATCTGGGACCAAGCTGGCCAGCCGCCCTGGCAGAGCCTCGGCCTGCTCGTCACGCCTGACACACAGACGATCTACGCCGACACCATCGACACACCTCTGGCAACGATCCCGTCGGCACAGCAAACCCAGAAGGGCAACCGCGCTTAGGCCAGCACGCAGATGCAGAAATCCCCTACGGCGCCGGGCGGGAGGCCCTCGTCGAGTAGACAGCCTCCGACGACCGGCCGACGCGGCTCCTGTGTCGCGCCACGCCTCATCTGGCGGCATCGTCGCCGTCACCGGCCGGCTCTCTTCCGCAACGTAGCGACGACCAGCTCAGCGGTCTGCCCTGTCAACGTGCACTGGTCACCGCTGCTGGCGGTGCGGGTGACCATCGAGACCTCCACCGCCACGTCGTCGGCCAGACCGACCACGACCGTGCAGTACCAGGGCTGATCTGGCTCTGGTGTCGTGGCGACCGCCGGGAACCCAGCTACCCGCAGCTCCCGCCACACCCACCCCTCGTCCGGGGACCGTGCCGGATACACCGCGCTCAACCCCTGGCGGTGCCTCGTCGCGAAGGCAACCCTGATGATCGTTCCGGTCGACCGGTTCTCCCACAGGCACGTCCGTCCCGGCGACTCCTCGCGGTCGATCTTCCCCATAACCTCGGCGCCCAGCACCTGCCGGACCTGCCCAGGCGTGAGAGCCGTCGTGCACGGCTCACCGGACACCACCGTGACCGGCAACGGATCGCGCACCGCCGGGGCCCCCGCATACGGCGGCACCCTGGTCGTGGCCCCGATCGTCCGGGTCGTCGTCGGCGACGGCACCGGCGGCTGCGGATAAGGGCCACACCCGCCCAGCATCACCGCGACCGCGGACAAGCACACTCCCCGCCACAGCACCCGCCGGGTCCGCGCGGTCATGCCGCCGCCTCGACGATGATGGTCCCGCTGACCAGCAGGTGGTCGTTCTTCTCCGCGCCTGTGCTGAGAAGCGGAAGTCCGTGGACCGCGTAGGTGCCGGGGTCGAAGTGGGCCGGGGAGCGCTGCGAAAGCATGATGCGGTCGATCCGCGGCGCGGTCCCGGGCTCGGTCGTCGTGACCGGGAAGTCCTTGGCGACCTGGCCCGCATCCCACCACCGCCCGTTTCAGGTTCGCTGTCACGACCCGGAGCCGCAGATTCGTGTCCGTCATGAGTGTTCTCCCCCGCTCACCTGTCGCCGCACCGCGACCGCTTCCCGTTCTTTCCTTGCCTCGACCGTGTTTCTGCGCAGCCATGACCACACCCTCGCCTCCGGCACACCCAGCAGAGCCGCGATATCGGCGACCGGGATCGCGTGCGCTCGCCACTCCAGAACGGCCCACAACCGATCCGGCGACCGCTCAAAACGGGGAATCCACCGCACGAACACCCCGCTGCCCTCGCCCGAACCGGACCAGTCAGGATCCGGCGGATCGTCGCCGTGTGCCTGGATGACCTGCTCACCGATCGTCAGCAATTCGTGGGTGGTCAGGGTGAGCTGGCGGATTGCCTCTTCGTAGATCGTCACCAGCCTCCGCAGGTCGGTGTTCTCGCGGCGAACTCGTTGCAGGGCCTCACTGTGAGCCCGGGGCGCGGAGGTTCGTCGCCGCACTGGCGTCGACCAGTGCGCGGTGAGTGGTGACGCCGGAGCCATCGCTGCGCTCACCGCGGGACAGGACATCAGAAGGGGAGTACGGCGGGTCATCCCACCGCCCCGCAGCTGGCACGGGAGACGATCCTGAATCTGAACAATGCCCGGCCGTCTCCATTCCTGGAGACCAGCGACCGCCCTCGCTCCGGGTCTGCGACGAGAGGGCCGCGATCGCGGCTACCACTCGCTCTCGGGAACGGAGATCCTCCGGAATTGTCAGGACACCGCGCTGCGCTACTACGTCGTTGTCGACGAGTACCTCGTGCGGGTGACGCTGGAGCCACACCGAGCAGGACTCGCACGCATCGAAACAGTTTCCCAGATCAGGAAAGTTGACCGGGCCGATCAACTGGGTCACATGCGCGAGGCCGTACCCCAGTACGGGAGTACACACCGGATGAACCAGGTAGTAACCCCGGCGAGCCAGATCCACCGCCAGATAGGCGTGACGACGACCATCACCGCTATAGACGCGCAGCACCACCCTTTGCCGGACCCCTGCGGTCGCCCCAGTGGGGTTTGCCCCGGCTGGGGGCTCACGGTCAGGATTCAGGCCCAGCAACGGCGTAGCGCTCCTCCCAGGCGATCGCAGGGCGAATAGTGGTGTGCTCGAATGGCGCGGCGGTCCGTGCACGTCTTGTCACCGAACTGACGCTAAGAGGCATCGAGTAGGGCGATGGGTACGATTCCTACCTTCACTCGATCGGTCTAAGCAATCAGGTCGACTCGTCTGCAGAATTCCGGGCCTCGGGCCAACTGCTCACGCGGGAGAGCACGGGTGCCGCGACGATTCCGCCCCGGGAGGGCACGAACTTCCGCAGCCACGTCCTCGGGCGACCTGCTCCAGAGTAGGATTCGCTTGCTCCAGTGAGGATCGGCGGAAAGCAGCGCTGCACGCGGGCACCAGGTGCAGGGGAGGAAGTCGAATGTGGATCCAAGTGGCCGGTTGGCCTCGCGGGTCCGTAAGCACGCTGCAACGACCTGGCAGAGTCTCCGAATCGATTGACGGCTGACTGCCTATATCCAGTCCATCGCGTCGACAACGCCACGGTAGTTTGGTCGAAGCGAGGATTCTGTTACAAGATTCGATGAACGGCGGGCTGGGCACCCGCCGAGCGGAATGCGAAAGAGATGTTCTGCCCGGGGCGGGAGGGCCACAGTGACGGGAACGCGGGACGGTAGGAAGAACACGCGTCTGCAGTGGCACCGGGCGAATCGCGGATGGAGTCGCAGCGAACTCGCCCGCCAGGTGACTCGCAGTATCGCGGTCGAGCAGGATAAGGATTTCGTGCCCAGCCCCGAGGTCACCGAGGACATGGTCAAGGCGTGGGAGACCCGGCACGGTACCGACAAGGCCTACGCCAAACACCTCTGCTTGCTTTTCGAGCGCACCGCGCAGGAACTCGGCCTGCTGACCGACGCAGAGTTGGCCTTGGAGCCACCGCCTGCCCAGCATCCGGGCTCTGAACGTCGATCTGGCATGGTGGATCGCAGGGTGAGTTTCGAAGTTCAGGAGGTCGTGACCGTAATGCGGGGTAGGCCGGAGGCAGGGTGGGGAGCGGCGCTCCAGGCAGCACGCGTGCCCGTGAAGCCTGAGCACAAGGAAGCGTTGGAGAGTTGCCACAGCCGCCGCGCCAGCGCAGACCCGAAAGCGGTCCAGGCCTATATCGAGATCGTCGCGGCTCAGCGCAGCCTGTACTGGTCCACAGCTCCCACACTGCTGCTCGGCGCCGCGCGAGCTCACCTCGACCTGGGAACCACCCTGCTGGCCTCCGATCCCGCCGACAGGCCGGAGTTGGCCAGCGCTGTCGCCGAGTGCGCATTGCTGGTCGCGCGACTGGCGTTCTTCGACCTCGAGGGGCACGACGAGCTGGCCCTGGAGGCTTTCAGTGTGGCCGAGGCGGGGGTGACGCGAGCCCAGGACCACTCCCTGGCCGTCGCTGTGGCGGCGCATCAAGCGTTCGTACCCGGGTTCGATCGCCGATTGGCCGATGCGCGCCCATTCCTCGTGTCGGCGGAACGTCAGTGGCGTAACTCCGGTCAGAATCCGCTGGTCAGGGCGTGGGTGCACTGTGTCTATGCCGAGGTCTGTGCCCGCGGCGACCACATCTCCGAGAGCCAACATCACCTCACCCGAGCACAGGAGTTTCTCGCTAAGTCCGACGGGGCGGCACCGCTGTGGCTGGACTTCTTCGACAGCACACGATTCGCCGGATTCGCCGGTAGCACCGCACTCCTGGCCGGTGAATTCGACGCGGCCATCGACTGGTTGCAGCAGTCACTGGACGGTCTCGGCACCGACGACGGCAAGCAGCGCGCGGTGCTCCTGCTCGACCTCGCCGCCGCCCACGCGGCCGATTCGCCGGAACATGCGGTCGACCTGGCCATTCAGGCCTGCGAGATCCTGGAGCGAGACTACTACCAGGCAGCTGTCGATCGAATCCCGACGGTACGTGCGTCACTCTCCACCGCGCCGGCCGCAACCCGGCTGTACGATCGTGCTTACCACCTTCTGCACATCCAGGGACCCGTGAACCGGATTTAGGATCGGCTGGCGTTGTAGGCCTGGATCCGGTCCGGCAGTTCAGCGAGCGAGTCGAGCGCGAACACGCATCCCTTCTCCACGGGCGAATCCGGGTCCCGAAGCACGTGGCCCCAGATCCCTCGCCGGATGACCGCGGTCTTCATCCCTACGTCCTGGGCCGGGGCGACATCATTGTCGAGACGGTCACCCACATACAGAATCTCCCCGGCCGGAACCCCCGCTTCAGCGATAACGCGCTCGAAGAACGCGGTAGAGGGCTTCTCCACACCCCACGTATCCGACGTTCCCAGGATGTCGTGCGGCAGGCCCAGGCCGCGCAGAAGGCCTTCGGCGCGGGCAGTCTGGTTCCCGGAGATACCCACTACCAGGCCGAGATCACGCAGGCGAGACAGGCACGGCCGAACATCCGGATAGAGGTCATCCTCGCCGAACCATTCCGGCTGGCCGGCCGCCGCACGCTTCTCCCGCTCCTCAGCCAGATCGAACCCCGGCTTGAAAACTTGAAACGTCTCACGATAGTCACGCCCAGTCGCGACGATCGAACCGAAGACGCCGGAGAAGGTATGCCGGGACACGCCGAGCCAATCCGCCCACGTCCCATACTCGCGGGCCTCGTCGACCAGTACCTCACCCACATCGAAGAACACCGTACTGATCCGCATCGCCGGGCTGCACCTTCCCGTCTCGTGCCCGCCACGGGCACGCTCGACATCCTGCCGAGTCAGGATACGGATCTTCCTCCCTGGCCACCGCCCAGCGGCATAGACGACGACCAGGACCTCACACGGCTATCCGGCCGGGGACGGGGTGTTCGACGCGATCAGCTGATGGAGCCCAGCATGAATGAGCGAACTTGCGAGGCCGCGGATCGCGGCGGGCTCTGCTGTTCGCGCAGCCGCCAGTAGACTGATGCTGTACCTCCTCGCAGAGGATCGCCCCGGGTAGCTCCCGGGGCACGCGACGAGGTCGACTCTGCGAACGGGGTGGTCGTGATGATCGATTTTCCTGCTGACGCGCCCATCGGTGCGCGCATCCGGTACTACCGTGACAAGCGCGGCATGTCCCGTCCGGTCCTGGGTGGGCTCGTCGGGAAGTCCGCCGAGTGGGTCAAATCAGTCGAAACCGGGAAGCAGCACGCGCCCCGGTTGGACACTCTGCTGCGAGTTGCCCAAGCCCTCGACATCCCTGATCTCGCCATGCTGACGGGAAACGGGCACGCCGTCCCGGTGTCGGTGTTCGCCGGACCGCGGCATTCCGCATTGTCGGAGGTCCGCGCCGCGTTGACGGAATACCGCGTAGCGCTGCGGCCTGAACCGGTGTCGGTGTCACACTTGGCCGCGCGCTTGCGAGCTGCGTGGCTGGTGCGCCACTCGTCTTCGGATCATCGAACGCAACTCGGTTCGCTGCTGCCGGGCTTGATCCGCGATGCACAGGTCGCGGTCCGTATGCTGCTAGGAGAGGAACGGCGTGCCGCTCGTCGGGTCCTGGCAGGGGTGTATCAGCTGGCCGACTTCTATGTTGCGTACCAACCCGCTCCCGAACTCGTCTGGCTTGTAGCGGATCGCGCTGTCGCAGAAGCACAAGAAGCGGACGATCCATACCTGATCGCGGGCGGCGTATGGGCGATGGTGCAGGCGATGCGCGATGACAGCCGGTGGGGTGAGGCAATCGACCTCGCGACCGGAGCACGGGACGCCCTCGCGCGGCATCTCGACGGAGCCCCACCCGACTGGCACGGTATGGTCGGCGCGCTCAATGCCGAGATTGCCTACGTCTACGCACGTCGGGGGCGGCATGGGCAAGCGTGGGCGCACTGGGAGAAGGCCGACGAGGTTTCGCGGAAGCTGGGCCCGGATTACCGGCACGTGCAAAGCAGTTTCTCCCAGAGCGTGATGTCCGCGCACGCTGTAACCCTGGCGGTAGAGCTGCGCCGCACTGGTGAGGCCCTTCGAGCGGCGAATGGTTTCGATCCGGTCGCTATCCCCTCCCTTGCCCGGCGTGGTCGGCACTTGATCGAAGTCGCCCGGGCGCATTCGCTCACGGGTGACCGCAGCTCAGTACTGACGCTGCTCGATCGCTCCCAGCATGTCGCGTCGGAGACGATCAGCTACAACGGGTTTGCACGGGACATGCTGCGCGACCTTCAGAAGAACCCGCCTACCGGGCGTTCGGCCGAAGTCCGGGAGTTGTGCCTTCGAGTCGGCGTGGCTGCTTAGACCGATCGGGTGAGGGTAGGAATCGTACCCATCGCCCTCCTTGATGACTCTTAGCTTATCTCCGTGACAAGACGGGGATGGTGCAGTCAACGTGTATCGCACTTGGCAAATCCGAATAAAGCGCTTGTTGACGAGGTCGTCGGCCTTACCAAGGACCGAGACGGCGATCCGCATCGCGCCACCGGTATCGGTGACGCGCCGAGCGCGGCTCTGATCGAGTCCACTGCCGCCACATTGGCGACGTCCATGGACGAGTCCACCACGGACCTCGAGTGTTGTCAGGGCGTCCGTGATTGTCGCGCTCACCCCCCTCTTGCCCCCCTTAGCCCCCCCCTGTGCCCCCTGATAATTCGGCGCGGGCGATGGTCAACTACTGCCGTGTCACAGTCAGGTGAGAATGCCGGCCCATTGCCGACCTCGCGCCCGTCACCAAAGTCCCGGACGCAGTGGAGCAACCCCTCATGTTCGCGGCAGTGCACGGCCGGTAGTCGTGGTGAGAAGTTCCAGCGCTGGGGGGCCGTCCTGTGCCTGTGATGGTGAGAACGGCCGCGACCTACCGCGGCGTCTACGACGCTCTGGGCGAACGCAAGGACTGCTCCACCGAAGACCGCCACGTTGCTGATCAGCTCGCGGATGTTCTTCCCGGAGGGGCTGCCGGGGCAAAAGCGCTCTCCGGCCTGCTTCGAGGTTTCGTGAAGCGAGCCGGTCGCATGATGATCGACGCGGAGGTGGATCAGTTCCTGGAGTGCGGGGTGGACCTGTCGCTGCGGGAACCACTCCACGATTTTCTGCAGCGCTGCTCCGGACCGAGTCGCGACACACCGCGGGTGATCTACCTGGACGACGATCCAGCCGCTACCGCCCACGCGCGCACCAGTATCGGGGCCGGGAATTCTTCTACCCGCGCGGCCCTGGTCGACCATCGCGACCCGCTTTCCGCCATGACAGCGCCAGTCGATGGGAACAGGGAGCCAGATTCCGGGAAGGAGACTGTCCGCGACTGCCTGAAGAGTGAATGGCCGATCGGGCTGATCCATTGTGGACTGCTGCCGCACCTTGGCGACCGCTCGGCGCCCGCGATGATGGCGGATCTCCTGCGGCGCTGGGATGTGCTGCTTCCTCAGGGGTCGTTCATCGCGTTGTCTCATTTCTGTGTTCCCCCATCGAACCCGCCGTTGGCCGCGGTGGCCGCGAAGGTGGAAGAGATCTTCACTGAGAGTGCGCTGGGCGCCGGTGTGTTCCTGACACCGGAGCAGTTCGCCGATCTGTTCCGCGGTCACGCGCTGGTCCAGCCGGCACCGGGTCACCTCCGGGAAGTCGTTCCCGTGGACCGGTTCTGGCCGGACGGTCCTGCACTGGACCGGCATTCGGCTGCGGTCGCGCCCGTGCTCTGGGGCGGTGTCGCCAGAAAAGGAGCGCCGTTCGGGTTGCTCGGATAGCCATCGTTCTTCGTCGCCAAGGAGGCCCGACGGCCTTCCACTCAAGGGGAGATTCGTGCGCAATCAATTGGTTTCCGAGGTGGCGAGGCGGTATGAGGGGCCTACGTCGTTGACGATCCTGGTGCGGCTGGCCTGCGAGGACCGGGACACGCGGTCGGGCTGGAGTCACCGGCGCAGATCCCGGCAGGCGGTCGCTGTCGCGCTGCTGGCCGACCTCGAGCGGGCGGGTGCCGTGGCGGTGATCGACAGTCACCTGCATCTCGTGGACGCCGATACCGTGGCCGCCCGGCTCGCGTCCCGCCACGCGCCCGCCGTGGTGCATGCCCTCACCGCGGCGCGACCGCTCACCCTGGCAGGCTCGATCGCTGCCATGGAAGGTCCTGCCGACAGGGTGTCGTGGGATCTGCTGATCCGCGATGGGGACGCCCGCGATCGGCGCCGTCCGGGCTGTGAACTCACCAACACCAGCGCTACGCACTGGTGGCGGATGATCCTGGCCACCGCGCCCCGCAACACCAGGTTGTGGCCGGTCGCGGTCGCGCTGTGGGCGATCCTCGCGGAAGCCGGGCTGCACGAAGGCCTGTGCGAGGACGTGCAGAAGGCCTACCGCGACACCATGCCGCCCGGCGTGGTCCTGGAGCTGCTGCTTCCCCTGCATCGGTCCTGGGCCCGTGTGCTCCCCCGGCGGCATGCTCGCGCCACACCCCGTCCCCTCCCGTTCGCCGCGGCCCGCCGACGGCGCTGACACCCACTGGAGAACAGTTCGATGAGCACTCGCCGCATGTTTCGTGGTTCCCGCCGCGCCTCTGGTCGCGCGCTGGCGGGCGCGGGCGTCCTGGTCCTCGCCTCCGGGTGCGGCCTGCTGGGCGCCGACTCCGATCCGGCTCCGGGTCCGCAAACACCGGTCAAGGTCGCCGCGCTGGCACTGACCGACGTCGCACCCCTGCACCTGGCGACCAGCCACGGCCTCTTCGCAGCTGAAGACCTGGCGGTCACGCTGGTTCCCTCCTCCAGTGGGCAGGACGCGATCACCAAACTGATGAGCGGTGACGCCGACATCGCCTACGCCGGTGACATCGCCATCGTCACCGCCGTGCGCCGCGGGCTGCCGTTGAAGATCATCGCCGAGGCCGCGGTCGCGAGACCCGAGAGCATGCGGATCATGACCCGCAACGACGGTTCGGTGCCGTCGGTCGCCGCCCTGGCCGGGAAGAAACTCGGACGCAACGCACCGAACGGCGTGAGTGACACGCTCACCAAGTCCCTCATGTTCGATCACGGCGCCGACCCCAACTCGGTCACGTGGCTGAACCTGGACTGGCAGCTGATGATCCCCGCGCTGCACCGGGGTGACATCGACGCCGCGTTGCTGCCCGAGCCCGTCCTGACGAAGGCGAAGAAAGAGAACCTGTATCCGCTGATCGACCCGGCGGGACCGGCGACCTCAGCGCATGACTTCCCGACAGGCAGCTACGCCGTCACCCAGGACCGGGCGGCCGGGCTCGGCGCCGCGATCGCGGGATTCCAGCGGGCCATGCGCACCGCCGCCGACCTCGCCAACACAAACCCGGTCGAGGTCGAGACAATCGCGACCAGACACCTGAATATCGACGCCGGCACCGCGGCGCTGATGACGGTCCCTTACTTCCGCAGTGATCCCTCCCTGCCGGAGCTGCAGCGCGTGCCCGACCTGATGCAGCGCTACGGCGCGCTCGACCGGCGCATCGAGATGGCGACGCTGATCATCGCGCCCCCGCGACCGTAATCGCCGGCAGCCGCCGCCTCCCCGCCGGACCGTCCCTTCCGGACACGACACCCTCCGCAGCCCGACCACAATCCCCTGGAAACACGCTGCGGCGGCTCAGAACAGGGCTTCCCCAGCTAGGTCACTGCCTCGGCGGACAGACCACACGTCAGTCGTCGACGCAGCCACCCAGTTCCTACGCCACACCAACACCCGGTTCGACTTCCGGCACACCAACCATCGCTGTCACCGAGGCGCGCCACACGTGCGGCGGCGCTCTCGTCTTCCGCGACTGGTCGAGCTGACCTGCCCGCGACACAGACCCGAATATCCAACCAAGATGGGAACTCGTAACGTGACCAGTACGGCCCAGCACCCGAAGATGGGTGCAGGAAACGTCATTCCGCGTGTCGATCTGTTCGGCAACCCTGAGCACACAACGCCGTCGATCTCGCCGGATGGCCGGTGGCTGGCGTGGGTCGCCCCGCACGAGGGCGTGCTCAACCTGTGGGTGAGGCCAGTCGACACCGACGGCGATGCCCGGCCGGTCACGGCCGATCGCGACCGAGGCATCCGCGAGTACGCGTGGGCGCCGGACAGCGACCACCTCCTCTACCTGCGCGATCAGGGCGGCGACGAAAACTCGCGCCTCTACGCCGTAGCGGTGCGTAGCGGCGAGGTTCGGGACCTGACACCGTTCGACGGTGTCAAAGCAGTAGTGCTTGCCCAGGACCTCGAGATCACCGACCGAGTGCTGGTCGGACTCAACAAGACCGATCCCCGTCTGCACGATGTCTACGAGCTGAACGTGGCGACCGGCGACTTGGTCAAGGTCCTCGACAACCCGGGGTTTCTCGGTTTCGTGGCCGACAGCCGGCTGAACGTGCGGGCCGGCGTCCGGTCGGACCAGGATGGCGGCCGGACGATCATGGTGCGTGAGGTCGACGGCGAGTGGCGACCCGTGCTGACGGTTGACATGATCGACGCTCCGAGCACCGAGCCGCTCGGGTTCGACGGTGACGGTCGCCGGCTGCTCGTGAAGACGTCAGCGGACGTCAACGCCACACGGTTGGTCTGGATCGACGTGGAATCCGGCGAGCGAGAGGTCGTCGCCGACGACCCGACCTACGACGTTGGTTCAGTCCTCGTCGATGACTCGACGAAACTGCCGGTCCTGGTGTCGTTCCAGCGTGACCGCTTGCACACACAGGCCCTGACCCCCGAGATCCAGCGCGACCTGGACACGCTGTCCGCTGTCGATGACGGAGACCTGCACGTCGTCTCCACCGACCGCGCGAACAACTCATGGGTCGTGTCCTTCGTCCATGCCGACGGACCGACCGCCAGCTACGTGTACGACCGGGCCACCAGCCGAGCACAATTTCTGTTCCATGACCGCCCCCGTCTCGCTACCAGGCTGAACACCGTCAAGCCGTTCTCCTTCACCGCCCGCGATGGCCTGGAGATCCACGGATACCTGACTTTCCCGGCCGGAAACGCCGAGAAGCTCCCGGCCGTGCTCCTGGTGCATGGTGGACCGGGTGCGCGGGACACGTGGCGGCTGAACCCGGAAGCCCAGTGGCTGGCCGACCGTGGCTACCTGTGCATTCAGGTCAACTTCCGCGGCTCGACCGGCTACGGCAAGGCGTTCACCGCCGCCGGTCACCGCGAATGGGGCGCCAAGATGCACGACGACCTCCTGGACGCCCTCAGCTTCGCCGTGGAGTCCGGATATGCGGACCCGGACAAGATCGGAATCTACGGCGCCTCCTACGGCGGATACGCGGCCCTGGCCGCCGCGGCGTTCACCCCCGAGGTATTTCGCTGCGCCATCTCCCTGTGCGGGCCGAGCAACCTCGAGACGCTCCTGCGTGCGATACCGCCCTACTGGGCCCCGATGACCGCCCAGATGTACGCGCAGGTGGGCAACCCGGACACCGAGCCCGAATTCCTGCGGTCGCGATCGCCGTACTTCAACGCCGGCACCATGACGATCCCGATGCTGATCGCGCAGGGAGCCAACGATGTTCGGGTCCCGCAAGCTGAAAGCGACCAGATCGTCGCTGCGCTGCGGGACAACGGCGTACCTCCCGAGTACCTGCTGTTCGACGACGAAGGCCATGGGCTGGAGAAACCCGCAAACAGGCTGACGTTCTATGCCAGGGCGGAGCGGTTCCTGGCCGAGCACCTCGGCGGCCAGTACGAACCCGAATCCGCGTAATCCGTGCGGCGGCGCATACAGTCCCGGCTCGATGCGGGGCTGTATGCCCGTACCTGGACCCGGAATCCATTCCCTGCAACGGGCTTGCGGTCTCTCCGATGCTGCGCAATCCCGGTGACCGAGTCGTCCTCCCTAGCGGACATACAGGTCCTCGCGCGAACGCGGGTCACGCCACACCCCGCCGGGCCCGTTCGCCGCGGTACGCCGCAGACGCTGACACCCCACCGGAGAAAGCTCCCTGATCGCCCCCGGGCCCGTAACCGCTCACCGCCGCTGTCGGACGCGAGACCCCGCCGCCGACCACAATCTCCTGGAAAGCACGACCTGTCATGGCTGACCGCTACCTCCACCTACCGCCCCTGTCCTCCCCTATGGATGTCCCCGACTCCCGCGCGAAGCCGAGTTTCGCCGAGGTCCGCGCCGGGCTGATCACCGGCGTGCCCAGTGCGACGGCCACGGATGCCGTCGCCGGCATCCGTGGGGTCGAGCCTGGTTTCCCGGCGACCATCGCGGCCGAGGACGACTACCGCGACACCGTCATCGGCTCCGCCACCCGCTCGGGAACACGGCACTTCGTCGTGGTCGAACCGGGCCTGGCGCCCTCGGATCTCGCGCACGACGTCGTCCGGAACGCTCTCCCCGACGGGCAGGACTTCCGTGTCCTGTACATCACCGGGGATGCGGGTGTGCGGGCCCGGCTCGCCGCGGCCTGCACGGGCCGCGACCAGGTGATGTGGTTGGATCCGGCGGGCGCGGGAATCGATGGGTGCGTTCTCGCCGCCCGCCACGACCGGTTCTTCGGCTTCGACGAGCCCGTCTGCGTGCTGCTGGGTTCCACGCTGCAGCACGCCTACTACCCCGAGCACGTGATCATCGACCTGTGGGGATACCTTCCCCACGGAAGCCAGATGTCGATCACCCAGGTCGTCGCCCCCCGGCCCGCCTCCAGGGCTGCGAGCCGGCTGCAATCGGTCGGCCACCTGCTCGTGGCCTACACCTGGACACCGCTGCTGCCGCGCTCAGTGGCGAAGACGAAAAAACTGTTCGCCCACTGGGAGATCGTCGAACACCACCTCGCGACACCCGTGCTCCCCGGGCAGGATCCCGACGTCACTCGTCCGGTTCCGGTCATCAACCTGACTGCGCGCACCACGCTCTCCGCCGGCATCTAAGACCCGGTCCTCAACGTGCACTGCCACACAGGACACGGCGGGACCGGCACAGACCCGTCCACTGTGGACGGCGCGCTGGGGATGGCCGCCGTGCTCGGTCAACCACCAGCCACGAATAACGCCGGGCGATCCTGTCGATCCCCGGAGCTTTCCTTGTTTCCTCGACAGAAACCGGCCACCGTCATGTCTTCGGCACACCGCCACGATTTCCTCATGCCTCGCGGGTTCGTCCCCGGTCTCGATGACGAGGAGCGGCGCCCCACCCCGACCCGGGTCAACGCCGCACTGCTCGAACGTCATCAGGTGGACCTTTCGCAGACGGGAGGTCACTTCCTGATCGACCAGGAACTGGCCCGGCGGATCGACCGTGAAGCACCCGGCTATGTCGCGTTCCTGCGGGCGCAGCGCCTGTTCCGGGACCGGGTCATCGCGGACGCGGCGGGCACGAAGGGCATCACCCAGTTCGCCGACGTCGGGGCACAGCTGCCCGCCGGGCCGCACCTGATCACCGCGCACACCATCGCCCGCCGCCACACGACCGCGGCGAGAACCGTGCTGGTCCCCCGCGACGTCTACGTCAGCGCGCACCTGCAGGTCGCCCTCGAAGCGAACGCCACCACCGGCGAACCCGGGCGCGCCGCCGTGGTCCCGGCAGCGATTCACGACGTCCTCACGCCACTGCTGGCCGAACACGGTGACGACCGCTGGTCCCTGAACCTCGCGGAACCGGTGTGCGTCACGATCGGTGACCTCTCGCATTGGCCGGGCAGACCGGAGGACATGATCCGCGCCTACCACGACGCGGTCGCGGTCGGCAGCGTGATCGCGGTCAACTTCCTCGGCACCGCCCCGGCGGGCACGGCGGAAGCCGCCGAGCTGGGGGCTCTGCGACGGTTCTTCCGGCAGACCGTGGAACCCGAGCTCGTGCTACGCGACGGCGATGACATCGCAACCTGGTTCCCCGGCTGGAGAATCCTGCCTCCAGCTGTGACCACCCTGTTCAGCCGGCTCACGTCACAACACGGCACCACACCGGAGCCACGGTTTCCGACGTGGTGCGTGGTCGCGGAAAAGGTCATCTCGTGACGCCCCCGGCGTCCCCGGCGCCGGTGACCCTTCCCGGCAGCAGCGCCGCGGGTGGTGGTCGCTTCCTCGTGAACGTAGTCGACGGAGCCCTCACCGCGCTGCTGACCCGCCCGCTGACCACGGTCACCTACCTCACCGCACTGGACCGCGACGACGCCGGAGACCGGCTGTCCACCGCGCTGGGGCGGCCGATCGTGCAACGCAGCTCGGACCGCGAACGGATCTTCGTCGACGTCACCACGCGATCCGCCGTACGGATCGTGATGGCACCCGGACTCCGCGACGACGAGGGGACCCCCCAAGCGCTCATGGCCGAATCCATCACCCCCGGCACCGAACCGGATCTCTACCAGCGGCTCGCCGACGCGGCCGTCACACCCTTACCAGTCAGCCACCGACCCTGTCCGGGGGCCGCGATGTGATCGCGCCCCGGAATCCACTGAGGGCGCGGGAAACCCTGATATAGAAAGGAAACAGTGACACACACGACATCGAGACGTCACCGCCGAGGCGTGGTCCGCGGCGCCGTGCTCGCGCTGGCGGGCATCTCCATCGCGGGGCTCGGCGCCGCGCCGGCCGCCGCGGCCGACGCCGGACATGACGGTGACGTCTCGCCCATGATCGTCGGCGGCGAACCGGCTCCGGTCGCCTACGCCGGAATCGGGTCGCTCCAGAAGCCGACGAAAGGCTTTCCGGACTGGCACACCTGTGGTGTCGCGCGGATCAGCGAGAAGTTCGCGCTCACCGCGGCGCATTGCGTCTCCACACCGCCCGCCGCAGCCCTCGATCGGGCAGGCAAGCAGGGCGACGCGGCGTGGCGTGCGCTGCAGATGTCCGCGCCGACCGCGCGCGGTGACCAGCAGTCACAGCCCGACCCGTCGGACCCGGCGCAATATCGGATCCGGTTCGAGTCGACCAACCGGTTCTTCGGCGGGGTGACCCGAGGTGTCCGGACGATCACGCTCCCGCAGAAGTGGGGGTGGGGCGAGCCGGACAAGGACGGCAAGATCTGGGACATCGCGTTGCTCGAACTGGACCGTCCGGTGAAAACCGGGCGCCCCGGACTGGTCGGTATTCCGCGTGACGGCACCCCCGCCCTCGAAATCGGGTGGGGCATGCACACGCCGAACCCGGCCGACTGGGGTGCCCCGACACCGGCGCAGCTGATGCAGCTCAGGGTCCCGATCACCACCCCGGCCGACTGTGCCGCGGCGGGGATCGGCGCGGCCGAGATCTGCCTCGGCACCGCACCGAACGGCGGGACCGCATGCGTCGGAGACAGTGGCAGCGGCGCCATCCAGCGGTATGGACGGGAGTGGGTCGTGGTCGCCCTGGCCTCACGTTCTCTCACCCAGGCATGCGTCAGCCCCACCGTCTACACCGAGATCGCCCCGTACGGCGGCTGGATCATCCGCGAAGCGCTCAAACGCGGCGAGTGGATCGCCCAGGCTGATCTGACTGTCGCGCAATAGCTCCACAGTGGATCGGTGACCGTCCAGCTCAGGCGGTCACCGATCCACCGCTCCCCTCTCGCTCTCGCTTCGACAACCCGGCGCGGCGGCTCGATTCCGCGATCACCAGCGGTGACCCGTATGCCCGGACCAATCTCAAGGACGTCATGGTGCTCAAGTTTCTCCGCAAGGCCGTCGCCGGTGGCGACGGCGCCCGTATCTATCAGGCCTCCCTCGACGCGCTGACCGACCGGCCAGCCCTCGGTCCCCTGACCGTCGAGGTTCCCTGGTCGGTCGCCTTCTACTACGACGCTCCGAATCGTAAGAACCGCCTCGGCGGCGGCGGTGTCCTGATCTCGGACCGCTGGGTCCTCACGTGCGCGCACCTGTTCAGCGACATCGGGCGCAAGCGCGACGAGCCGCCGGTGGCCGAGAAGAACTTCTACGCCCGGATCGGCGGGCGCGACCTGCACTCCGGCACCGTGCGCCGCATCAACACCCCGCTACCCGGGCCCTTCCGGCCTTTCCGGCTGGGGAAGGCCCCCGGCGCGGTCGGCGACATCTGCCTCGTCGAACTCGCCGACCCCGTCGACGGGCCCCCGATCCGGGTCGCGACGACCCCGGCTCAGGTGGGCCAGACCGTGCGGACCTTCGGCTGGCACAAGGGCAACGAGGGTGCCGGGCCCCTCAGCCAGCTCGACACCACGATCGTCGATCCGCGCGGCGGCATGCGCCTCGGCGTCGGCGCGGGTGAGCTGTGCGCCGCGGTCCCCGACGACGTCCTGCCCGGACACGGCTTCTCCGGGCACCCCGTCATCACGCTGCCGGGCACCACGCAGACAGGCACGCCCGAGGTGGCGGCTCTTATCTGCCGCGGTCAGGCTGCGGAACTCCACTTCAAGGTTCCGATGGTCCTCACCGACGTCACCGCGCACCTGGCCTGGATCACCGCCACCACCTCCGGTGCGGTGACCGCGTGCTGATCACCGTCGACGTCGGGCACACCCTCGGCACGTTCGACCGGCCGGGAACCGCCGACGTGCTCCGCGAGATCGCCGCCGCGCCGACGCATGCCGCCGAGATCGACCGCGCCCTCCTGCACGTCACGCCTGAGCTGACAGCCGGGGTCGCCCGGCAGGTGCGGGAGCTGCTGCTCATCCCGGATCACGCCTGGCCCACGACCTGGGACACCGGAGGCTTCACCCCCTACCCGGGCACGCTCACCGCCTTGCCGCGGCTGGCCGCGATCGCCCCCGTGGTGGCCTTGACCAACGTGTCCTGCATCGCGGGGCCACGACGACTCGCGGACCTCGAACTCCGCTGTGGACAACACCTGGCCGGGATGTTCGCGAGTTTCCAGCTCGGCGCACGGAAACCCCAGCCACACGGCTGGAACACCATCGCCGCCACCCACGGCATCAGCGTGGGCGACATCGTGCACATCGGTGACCGCGTCGACGACGACATCCGCGGCGCGCTCGCCGCCGGCTGCGCCGCGGCGATCCTGGTCACCACCCGCGAATCCCTGCCCGCCGACCTGCGCGGCAACCCCCGGGTCACCTCGGTACCCGATCTCGCCGGTGCCGTCACCGCGATCTCGGCCATGGCGGGTGAGGCCGCGTGAGTCCAGCACTCCCGCGCTCGCCTGTGCTAGCGCTGCCGGACTTGGACCTGGCTGCATGGCTTCAGCATTGCATCTGCCGTACCACCTGCGGGTGCTTCGCGCTGCACACCTCCTCCGGGCGGGCCACGGCACAGCGGACCTGGGCCAGCCTGCGGCAGGCCTGCGCACACCATCCGCAGGCCGCGCGGATCGAGAACACCTACCGTGACGGCAAGCGGGCCTGGGAACGCGACAAGCTGATCGCCGCGACGCTGAGCCGGATCGCGCCCCACACCCGGACGGCGGTGCGGATCCGGGACGCGTTCACCACGCGCGTGGTCAGCGAGGCGCTGGCACACGGCGTCGACCAGTTCCTCGACCTGGGATCCGGCCACGTTTACACCAGCGCCGCTCACACCGTCGTCACCCGCGCGAAGGTCGACCCCGCCCCGAGGATCGTGATGGTCGACAACGACGAAGTCGTCCACGCCAACAACATCATCCATCTTGAGCGTACGAACAGTGACGTGTGGAGCCGCACGTTCTCGTTGCGGCGGAACGCGTTCGCCGTCGGGCGCCTGCTGAACTATCTCGACCACCACGAGGTCCTCGACCTCCAGCGACCGGTCTGCGTGCTGCTGATCGACCTGCTGCACTACCTCGAGCCCGGCCTCGACACCAGCAGCGTGACGCGGCGGTTCATCCGGCGCCTGGCGCCGGGAAGCTGGCTGGCGATATCCGTCCTGACCGACACGCCGCTGCTGGCCCCTGCCCGCGCCGGCATGCGGACCGCTCTGCGGGAGACCACCGCCCAGTGGTGCCAAGCCCACGCACAGACTCTGCCTCCGCTCCCCACACCCCGTCGCCACGCCGAGGTCGAACGCATGCTCACCGGCCTGGACCTCTATCCGGCGGGGACGGGGATCACCACCCCCCGACGGTGGCCCTTACCGGACAACACCCGCACCCCGCGCGCGCCGTTCAGCATCGCCGCGGTCGGACACGTTCCCGCACGGCCCACCCCCATCGCGCAGGCGATCGCGTGAACAACCACGCCAACACCCCGGCCGCTCGCCCCGGGCACATGCTGATCCTCGCAGCCGCAGTGCTGAGCGTGACCCTCTGCGCGCTGGCGGGAAAAACCCGGCACCGCCGGAACCCCTCCGAACCTCCCACCGTTTCACCTCACCCCGCGTCTCCAATCGCCTCACGCTAACTGTCGGGCAAAGCACGAAACTAGCTCCCCGATCTCCACACCACTCCGACGCCTCGACACCCGAGTCGCCGCCCCCACGTCCCTAGGAGAAATCATGACCGCGGTCGCGAGCAACCCAGAAATGCAGGAGCTGCAGGAGCCCTTCGACCGCTATCAGCAGGCACCGAAAGAGATTACGAGTGAGCCACAGGTGAACACTGCCACCGGCGAATGACCCCCGGATTCCCACTCGGACAGAACTCGCAGGCCGCGAGCGAGAAAACCATCAGGAGACGTCGATGCCCAGACCACGGGTCACCGATCAGGACCGGCGCCTGATCCAAATCCTGCACGACCGCGACGGGCTGACGTTCCACACCATCGGCCGTCGCCTCGACCGCACCCCCAAGACGATCGAGAAGCACTACCTGCACGACAGGATGGACCCGGAGTTCGCCTACCACCCCGACAACCCGCCACCGCCGCTCGAACGGACATTCGTCTTGTGCACTCGGGCCGCCGTCCGGCGGCGGCAGGTTGGAATGATCCTGCACGAACTCGACCTTGCCGGTCTCGACCTCGTTCGCTGCGACCGCGCGGTCGTCACCGGCGCGGCTCTCATCGACCGGTGCCACCCCGACCTTCTCCCTGGTCACGGCCCGCCAGGCGTGGGCGCCGCCGACGCGGCAGAGAGGAGTGGACCGGTGATCGTCTCGGTGTGGGAGGGCCTTGACGCGATCGCGGCCGCCCGCAACCTCATCGGCCCGGCGTTTCCCGCCTACGCGGCACCGGACGATCACGCCGCCCGCCGTCAGATCCGCCTGTGGTTCGCGGACTCGCTAGACGAGCTCCACAGTCGGCGCGACCCGGCGTTGCCGGGATGACACACGCCAGCCGAGTCCGGTCAGACCGCGGCTGCGCGTCACCATCGGTTCCGCACCGGGAAACCCATCGTCACTATCGCGCGCCTCTCGACTCGGTTCAGGACGGCCTTTCCGCGCTCACATCCCACCGTCAGTCTCGACAGCGCCAGGAACTATGAGCATCACGAAGACGGAGATGGAGAAGCCGGTGGGGCTGACGCAATCCGATTACGCGTCCGGGATAGATCCAGCATTCTTTCCTCCCCTGCACCTGCTTATTGCAGCCACATTCATGGACCGCACGTGGCATGAATATGCCAGCCTTCGCGTCGCAATGCACACCGGCGCGGAACACCTGTCCGGTGGTTTAGCGAAACTTCGCGCCCGTGGATATCTTGAATACAAGAGGATCGGCCAGCACACCCACTGGCGGATGACAAGGCTGGGAGAGGAAAAGCTAGCCGAGCACCTCGATGCCACTCGTAGGATTTTCGTGATGGCGGAAGAGCTGAGGGCGGCAAGTCATCGCATCAGTATCGACCTGAACGACATCGGGAAGAAACTCGCGAGAGACTATCGCGCGGGTGCGACGATCACGCAGATCGCCGAAGTCCGGAATATGACCTACTACGGGACGCGGCTGCGCCTCCTCCGATACGGTGTCCAGCTCCGGCAGACCGGTCCGGCGGCGGCGCCTGCCTCGCGTGGAATGGTGAGGCAGTACCGAAAAGGTGCCAGCATCACCGAAGTAGCCGAGGAACAAGGCCTCACCTACGGAACCGCCCGGCGCAAGCTCATCAAGGCGCGGGCAGGGGTGCGACCCCAGGGGGGCCGGGGCACGGCGCAGACGAAGATCGTGGTCGCAACCGGCTATGCCCAGCAGCGCTGGCCGGCGGCCATGGTGAGACCGAGGTCGGGTCGGCTTCAGGCGCTGGTCGACGCCGGACCTCGTGACCGGTCGCGCGAAGCGCTGAGTGAGTGGGTTGGTGAGGTGCTGGTCGCCGCGGCTGAATGAGTCCAGCCGAGCCACGTGACCGTGAGGACCTCGACACGGTCCTGGTCGTCGAGGACCAGGTGGACCACCGGGTCGCGACCACCGGCTAACGGCTGCACCCGCATGGGGCTCTTCGGTCTGGCCGCGTGGTAGGGCGGGTCCGCCCAGGGCGCGAGATCAAGGAAGTCGTACACGGCCGCCAGCTCGGGCAGCGCGTCACCGGGCCGGGTCTTGATCTGGGACAGGACGCGCGGGTCCGGCTCGACGCGGTACGCCACCGGGCTACGAGCTCCGTAGTCGCCTCACCGTGGTCAGGTCATCCCGCACCCGAGCAGACAACAGCCACGACCCGGCGAGTCACGCCAGCGAATTCGACCATTCGGTACCGGCCCCTCGCAGGGTGATTTAGGCCACTTCGATCCCGTCCGGTGTGCCCTCCGTCGGCGCGTCCAAGCCCGTGGCAACACAGGGCGCACCCGTCGGGGCGTCGCCTGCCAGCCTGTCCATGAAGTGCCCATATCTCCTGCTAGACGACATTGTCGGTGCCAGCGGTGCCGCTCCGTGGCGTAGGGATCACCACCAGTGCGCGACGTCCGAATCGTCTGCCTCGGATCGTGTGCTCGGACGAGGGCAGCCCGTCGTGATCGTGCGGGATCTCGTGAATACGTTTCCGGCCCGCAGGTTCGCTGGTTAGTCTCCTCGGGATCATCTGGCCCTGAAACCGCTGGCAGGACGCTGTGCCATCTCCCCCGACGAGACATCACGAACACCCCGTGAAGGGATCCACCGGCTCCTGGTGGAAGCGCCTTCTGCACTACCGGCAGGTCCGGAAGGCGATCGCGTACCTCCTCCGGGAGATCGGAGCGCCCCATCCGCTCGACACCGACACGGTGTGGGACCTGGCCACCTTCTGCGATGCGGTCGCCGAGCACCGTGGTCGGCCGATCGAACTGATCCCTTACGACCTGCCGAACGCGGGGCCGCTCGGGATCTTCCAGCCGATGCAGTCCGTCGACGTCATCATTTTCGACCGGAACACGACCAAACTGCACGAGGAACAGATCGTGTTGCACGAGCTGGGCCACATCCTGCTCGGCCACAAAGGGGTGGATCTCGCCGGCGCGGTCTCGCCCGCGTTGGCCGTCACTCTGGGCATCACGCCCGGCACCGATGACTCCGGTCTGGCGGCGCCGTTGCACCGTGACACCTACAGCGATCGCCAGGAACTCGAGGCGGAATACGCCGCCTCCCTCCTGTCCCGCCACTTCGGCCGTCGGCCACTGGCCCCGCCGCGAGTACTGCGCGGACCGGACGCCGACACCGTCGACCGTCTCGCCATCACCTTGGAGCGGGCCAGAATCCAATGAGCCTCACACACATCCTGATCGCGATCTGCACCGCCATGGTGCTCTACCGTCTGCTGGAGCTGATCCGTTCGCCACGGCGACCCGCGAAGTGGGCCGTCCTGATCGGCATGATCGGGCTCACGCTGTCGCTGGCGGCGGGGCTGCCCGGCATTCTTCCGCTGGGGCTGGCCGCCCTGTATCTCGTGCAACACCTGCTGATCCTCGGCGCACTGATCGCGTTCGAAGCGTTCTTCTGGCTGTCGGTCTATCCGGCAGGGAATCCCCGCCCGTCGCTCGTGCGCTACTTCGGGCCCATCATCGGGTTCACCGTCGCGATGACGATCGCGTGGGTTGTGACCGAGGTCGTCGAGGCCCCGGACTTCAGCGACGTCCAGTACCAGGACCAGCCCTGGGCCACGGCGACCGTCCTGGCCTACAGCGGCGGGCTCGTGGCGGCCTTCCTCACCATGTCCCAGCTGGCCTGGCGCTATTCCCGTACCGCCGACAAACCGTGGCTCCGGCGCGGTCTGGCCACCTTGACGGTCGGATCGTGGATCGCACTGGCCTACGGCGTTCATCACTTCGCCTACATCCTGGTACTCGCGCAGGGCTACAACCCTTATCACCAGGCGCGAGTGGAGCTCTATCCCATCCTCGCGGCCGTCCTACTCATTCTCGTCGGGCTGAGCCTTCCGGCTTTCGGGCCGGGGCTGTCGGCGGTCATCCAGTGGATCCGGCACGCTCAGGCATGGTGGACGCTACGTCCACTATGGATGGCGTTCACCGAACCGATGCCGCACATCCGGCTACCCAGGCCGCTTCCGCTGTGGGACATGGAAGGCGCCGTCCGGCGGCGGGTGGTGGAAATCTGGGACGGCCGCAGCCAGGTCCGCAGCTACATGCGGCCGGAAGTCGCCGCCCGCGCACTGGAGATCGGCCGCGAGCGAGGCCTCACCGAGGGAGACCTCGCCGCCTTCGTCGACGCCGTGGCATGGCGGGACGCACTGGACCGCCACAGCCGGGGCGAGACCCCCGATCGCACCGACGTCGTCATCGCGCCTGAGGCAGGTGACACCCTGCCCGCTTCGGTAGCGTGGCTGAAACGGGTCGCGCGTCTCATGAAGCGGCCCTCCGCCCTTCCCAGCTGACAAGGAAGCACACCACCTGATGCCCGACACGCCCGACGCCGCGCCCAACCCGATCCAGGCGGCGATGGCCGCCCTGGTCAGCCCGCAGGTCCGGGCGAACCCCTACCCGCTGTTCGGGCAGATGCGGGAAGGGGCGCGGGTCGCGAAACTCACCGAGACCTTCGCGTTGGTCACCGGCTTCGCCGAGGCAACCCAGTTGCTGGGCAGCCAGGACTTCGGGCACCCGGAACCAGAGAAGATCGTCCACGGTGACCCCGCCCAGCACGACGATCCCGACCATCCCGTCGACGCGCAGGGCCGCGTCGTGCGGGCGTTCCTCTCGCTCAACCCGCCCGACCACACCCGGCTGCGGGGACTGGTCGCGAAGGCCTTCAACAGGCGAGTGGTCGAAGGGCTCACGCCCCGCATCGAGGAGCTGGTCGCAGACTCGATCGGGCAGGCGATCGAGCAGGGCGAAGCCGACCTGATGAGCGCGCTCGCCGTGCCGCTGCCGGTCGCGGTGATCAGTGAAATGCTCGGGGTCCCGCTCGCCGACCGCGAGCGTTTCGCGGCCTGGTCCACTGCCATGGCCCGCGCGCTCGACCCCGCCGCGCTGCTGCCGCCGGAGGTCGCCGAAGCGATCGCCGGACCGGCCCAGGCCGCACGCCGGGAATTCATCGCCTACTTCCGGGACCTCGCGGCCGAACGCCGCCGGAACCCGGCCGACGATCTCCTCTCCCGGCTGGTGACCGTCTCCGACGAGGACGGCGACCGGCTCAGCGAGGGCGAACTGCTGGTCACCCTGACCATGCTGCTGGTCGCCGGGCACGAGACCACCACCAACCTCATCGGCAACGGCGTCCTCGCCCTGCTGCGCCACCCCGACCAGTACACGGCACTCGCCCGCGACGAAACCCTGATCGACGGTGCCATCGAGGAAACGCTTCGCTACGACCCGCCCGTCCAGCTCACCCAGCGCACCGTCCTGACCGACACCACACTCGGCGGCGTGGACCTGCCCGCCGGCGCGTCGGCCATCGTGCTGATCGGCGCGGCCAACCGCGACCCGCAGGCCCACCCCGACCCGGACACCTTCGACATCACCCGAACACCCAACCGGCACCTCGCGTTCGGCCACGGCGTGCACTTTTGCCTCGGCGCACCACTCGCCCGCCTCGAAGCCCGGATCGCGCTGCGGGAACTGGCCCGCCGCGCACCGAAACTCACGCTCGCCGGCGACCCGGACTGGGCGAGAACGGTGACCCTGCGCGGCCTCGCGTCCCTCCCGGTGACCCTGAATTGATCCCACCGGATCGGGGACGGCCGATCAGCCGGGCCAGTACGCTCGCAGCCTCATGAGCGCACGAACTGCTGGCCGCACGGCGGCCAGCAGACCTGTGGCGGTTCAAGAAGGCCGTGCTCGTCCTCGTAGCGGTGCTGCCACTGGCCTGGGCCATATGTGCAACAGACGAGGGAAGATCGCTGACGAAACACCGACCTGACCGAGGTTCTGCGGCGATTCACGGCGGACGGCTCCGACCCGCCGGCCCCGAATCCAGGAGCTGCTGCGCCTGAGGTGGCTGTTCCTTGTGGTCGTCGTTCTGCTCGCGGTGCCGCTATTGCTACGCCATGTCGGCCAGGGAACAGTGTGTCGCCCGGCCCCTGTGTGTCACCTCTCCCGCTGGCCACTGTCGGTACTGCTCTCTGTACTGACACGCTGTAACGGGGGCGCGGGACAGGTCAGCGTGCGTTGCGCTCGTGTTCCCCGCGCTGAGGAGATATCCTTGGGAGCATGGATTCGAACAACGCGGCTCGTAAAGTCGAGCGTGAGGCAGCAGACACAGTGCCTGCCTCGCAGCGACTGGCCGCGTTGGCGGCTGAACGGCACCAGACGAGCGCCGAGGTCATCGCCGCAGAGCCTGGAATGATGGATGCGCTTGCTGAACAGACCCGGCGCACGTTGGTGAGAATCGGGTACCGCCCGTTCACCGACGAGGACGTTCGTCTCGGACTGCAATGCCTGAACGCGCTTGATGCGGGCGACCCCAGTGCTCTGGAAGCCGCAGCGAAGATCGCGTGACAAGACAGTACGTTCTGGACCGTGGATCCATCGAAGCACTTGGCATCGGCAATGTCGTGCTCGCACGCATGCTGTTCGGCATCGCGCATGATGTCGACAACGTCGTCCGGATCCTTGATCGCCAGCCCCGATTCCTGGTTCCCGCCTTGTCGCTGCTGCGTGCGGGCCGACAGCGGTACGGCTTAGCTGACCATATCGCTGACCTGCAAGTCCTCAGCATCGTTCCCTTGGCCGCCGACGCTGTCCGCGCCGCGTGTGGGCGCTTATCCGACCTAGCCGACGACGCAGCGCACGCGGTGTACATCGCGTCCACACGGAACGCGTCGATCATCACGCCGGAACCAAAGATCTACCCGGAATCGTCGCCGACTATCTTGCTGCCGACCTAAAAGCGAGGAAGCCGCAAAGATCGGCGCCGTAGGTGTTTCCACGTTGTATTCGTGATGGTTGGCGCGGCAAGTATTTGGGGGCTTCTGATCGTGACTCCATCGACAGCTTCAGCGGCATCGAAGACGCAGTGCAATGCCCAGTTCTGCAACACCACTTACGGTAGCCGCACGAGCCTGAGGCTCGTCAAAGCCACCAGGCAGCCCCCCTGAGGGGCGTCGTCGGATAGTTCAACGTATACGGACAGCACGGCTATCAGCACGCGAACGGGCCGACAAATAGGGCAGACCACGAATTTCATGTGAACTGGGACATAGACAGCGGCAGGTGGGTTTGCCTTCGATTCTTCGCCAGAACGGCGGGGGGTGGGCCGAAATAGGTTCAGCCCAGTGCACCAAGTCGCCATACTAGCAACGGGGTTGACTCATTGCCCTACGCGAAACCATGCAGTCACCACGGCCCGATAGAGTCTTAAATTCCGCCGCATTCCACACAGATTGCATGAATATCGCCTAAAGTGTCTGCCATCTGATCACGCTATCTGTCACCTGAGAGCGCGGAACGGTCGCGTTTTCGCTGCTGCGACCGCACAGGTGACCACCTGTGCTGAACGTGAGGCCGTCGACCAGCCAGGACAGGCGTCCTTGGCGGCGAACCGACGAGATCGCCCGCGTCGTCAGTTCTGCTCTTTCGCCCGTCAGACGCTGGTCGTCTTGGATGGTCGCCCGCCGCCCTTGCCCCGGCCAACCATCGACCTGGCCACGCGCACTACGTCGCATCCGTTGATGATCTTCGCCCCGGTCTCCACATCTCGGGAGATGATGCCGATCTCGCCTGACCGCTCGGCGATCCAGCGGCGCGCGCTGTCGGCGCTGGCCAAGCCGCGATACTCGGCGACGTCCACCATCGTCCAACCCCACGCCGGACAGCCGCCGCAGCCGGCCGAGTAGTCCGGCAGGTCATCCGGTGTCTTCCCGGCAATCAGCCGCTCAGTGTTGGGGTTGCCGCGGCTGACGATCACGGCGTCGTCGCTCGTCCAGCCCGCGATAACTTCGTCTCCGTCGTACGCCTCGTACTCCCAGCGGGTCAGGTACTTCTCGTCGGAGCCCCAGTGGGCCACATAGAGCCAGATGAGTTCCCGGATGCCGCGACGTTCTCGCTCCCAGGTGCGGGTGTAGATGTCGCCGATCGTGTGGTCGGGATCAAGATTTGCCTCCCGACTGGACACGGTGGGGGCAGTGGTCGTTTCGGTCCAGATGATCGTCATACCTGGATACTACCGTTCGAGTCGCACGGAAGTATCTATCTGACCGACGCGCCGGATCGTCAACGACCTCTTGGTGACAGCTGGCGTGGTCAGCCGGTGACAGCAACCGTGATCCGCTTCAGGCGAACCTGCAGGATCAGACCCGCCGGAGGGGACAGATAGCGTGGATCGTCACAGTGACTTCCCCAGCCGCGAGTTGACTTGCCTTCGAATTTCATCGAACATGAGTTCGAAATAGGAAACCCTCGGTGGCGTAGGACCCGGTGGACCGTGCCTTCCCCGCATGGCCCCCTGGAGAGCCTTGCGAGGGGTTTGATCTGCGGGGAGGTGTGTCGTGACGACTACGTCAGCCGACGCGATCGCACGCCTCACCGCGCTGCCCGGGATCAGCACCGCCCGGGTCCTTGCCGACGCGAAGAGCGCCGCCCTCGCCTCCGGCGACACGCTACCTGTCGCCGCACCGCTTGCGGAGATCGCCGCACTACGTCGGGGGACGACCGTCGCGGTTCACGGCTCGACCTCGCTGCTGCTAGCGCTGCTGGCCGAGGCAACGAGCACAGGATCGTGGGCCGCCGTGGCGGGCATGCCAGGTCTGGGGCTCGCGGCCGCCGCCGAGCTCGGTGTCGACCTGACCAGGCTCGCGTTGTTGCCCCGGCCCCGCGCCACCGAGCTGCCGACGGTGCTCGGCGCCCTGCTCGATGGCGTCGATCTCGTCGTGCTCGGGCCCGCGGTGTGCCGGGACGCCTCCCCCGCGCTCGCGCGGCGGCTTTCCCAGCGCGCCCGCAACCGCGGCGCGGTCCTGCTCACCACCGGAACCTGGCCCGCCGTCGACCTCGAGTTGCGGGCCGACGCCGGGCACTGGTCCGGCGGCGCGCCGGACGGGCACGGCCGCCTCACCCACCGCGACACCGTCCTCCATCGGCGCGGCCGTGGCGACGCCGACTTCGCCGGTCCCGGTGAGCGGTGCGACCCGGCTGGCAGAGCGGGCGGTCGTCGGCGCCCTGCTCAACCGCCCGGACCGGCTGGCCGACGTGCAGGCCTGGTTGCAGCCACACGACTTCGCCGATCCGGACCTGCGGGCGGTGTACTCGGCGCTGCAGGGGTTGCACCGTCAGGGGCGGCTGCGGTCCGTGTCGGAAAGCGAGCTGGTTGGCGCGGATCGCTCACCGGACACACGCGACGCGATCATCCACAACGTCTTCGAGATCAAGGTCGGTGTCCTTGAAGGCGCTGAAGCGCATGCGGCGCGATTCTCCAGTCTGCTGACGGAGCTGTACCGCGCGACGCCACCGAGCGCGACGCCACAGCACGCCCGCTACGGCCGGATGGTGCTGGAGAGCTCAGCTCGGCGCCAGATCGAACAGTGGTCACTCCAGATGCAGTCAGTGGTCGCCACCGGAGAGAACGTATCCGGAACCTCGACCGTCGCAGCGCTCCAGCAATCCGACATAGCACTTCGAGAAGATCTCTCCGGGATCAGAGCTCAGATGGACCGCCACGCCGGACGAGGGCGGCTCGACACCGTCGATCCGGTCCAACCACGGCAGACACCGGCCCCACCGGCTGTCCCGCCGCCGCCCACCCTGGTCGAACGGTCCGAGTTGCGCATGATCGGCGCCGCGCTGAGAGAGCCGCGCCCAGAATTGCTCGAGCGGTTCGAGCCGCAGGACTTCACGAGTTCGCCGGCGCATGCCAACACCTGGCGCGCGATTCTGGCCCTCGCCTCCACACGACCACCGACGCCGATCGACCCCATCACCGTGGCCTGGGAAACAGAAAAGCTGTCGGCCCGGTTCGGAGAAGGCCTACCGGGCGACGATCTCATGATCTTGGCCAGCCACCCGCCTGGCGCCGTTAACGACAGCACGATCTCCGTGGTGATTCAAGCCTCCCTCTATCAGCGAGCGCAAGAGGCCAGCGCAGTGATGCGAGCAGCGGCACAGGACCGCGGGCAGCACCTCGATGACGTTCTCCGCACGGCCCAACTCGCCTCCGGCAGCGTCCGCGCGGAGGCAGAACGGCTGATCACTCCGGCAGCGTCCGGGCAGTCCCTCATCACCCGGGGGCTCGACGGACCGCCCACCACGCGCACTCACCACGCTCCGGCACCCGATACGCAACCACGAGGACGCCCGCGGTAGCCGGGATGAACTGATCGTGACTCACGTTCGGGCAAACCCGCGTGGCGGAGCTCGCCAGGGACCCGATGCTCGCCTCCGCTTTCGAGGAAGCATAGAGTTGGACAAAGCTAGGTTTATCGCTTTGCCCGACAGAGCGGGATACGGGAGGGATGGAGCGTGCCACCGTTTAGGGAGATCGCGGCCACGATCAGTCGGCAGATCCACCAGGACGTGTATCCCGAAGGCTCTATGCTTCCTAAACGATCCATTCTCGCCGACGCGTTCGGTGTAGACGAGAACACGATTTCGCGCGCTCTCGATGTACTTCAGTCCCAAGGTCTAGTCAGGGGACTAAGACGTCATGGGACGATCGTCCTGAAACCGTTAGCCCATGAGCTGATCGACCTCGGCTCGATTGTGGAATTCGACGGCAGTTCCTATCGGCTGAGCAAGGTGTTCAAGACCTTCCGGCCTGAGCCGACGATTGTCGGGCGTCGGCGAGCCCCGGCGGATGTCGCGCGGCTGCTCGGTGTCGACGTCGACGACCTCGTGCTGGTCCGCGAGTGCCTGATGCTCGATCCAGCTGACGACTCCCGTCGGATGCTCGCGTCCACCTATCTGCCGTTGAGTCTGGTGGAAGAGATCCCGGTGCTCCGCGCCGGCGACATCGGTGACGGCGGGACTTACGGACGCTTGGAGGAACACGGGCACAGTCCGCTGAGCTGGACTCGTGAGGCCGGAGCGCGCGTTGCCACGCCGGAGGAAACCGAGCAGCTGGCGATGCCGTTGGGCGTGCCGGTCATTGGTCTCCTGTATACGGCCACGGACCCGCAGGGCCGTGTTTGTGACGTCACCTCCATCGTCATGAGCGGAACGCGCTTTCGGATCGTCGACAAGCTCGCACGGAACGAACGCGCGAAGGAAGCAGCCCCCTAGAAGACCGCGATCCTCGGGCACGTCGGCTACAGGACGTGTACATTCCGCTTGAACT
Source organism: Amycolatopsis coloradensis (assembly GCF_001953865.1). GTDB lineage: Bacteria > Actinomycetota > Actinomycetes > Mycobacteriales > Pseudonocardiaceae > Amycolatopsis > Amycolatopsis coloradensis. The sequence continues at coordinate 142,072 of NZ_MQUQ01000007.1, read as the reverse complement.
TGACCATTTCGCATCAGCCGACCTGCGGTTTCCGCGCCACTTGATCACCTCGCAGCGCCGATCCTCCCAGGCTTCGTAAGCATCGGTACCTCCTCCCGTGCAGCCTTGGGTGCCACCGCGAGCCATTGACCTGGCTTTTTCCGGACTACTTGATCAGATGATCATGCGGTGGTCATCTGTCGCGGAAAGTGTTCAAATGGGCGCGGAAACTACAGGACGGCCGACTCCAGCACTCGCGTAGCCCCGAGATAGTCGCCGCCGGACGTCCGTGCCTGGGTTTCCCGCAGCTTCTTTCCCGACTCCGGGGCCTCGATCATCTTGCCGTCGCCGATGTACAGCGCGACGTGGTGGATTGAGCCGGGTGTCTTGCCCCAGAACAGCAGGTCTCCGGGCTGGAGCTGATCTACCGGCACGGCGCGGCCTTGCGTCGCCTTGTACTGCTCTCTCGACGTGCGGGGAAGGGTGACTTTGCCGTTGGTGCCTTGATAGTAGGCGTAGCGGGCGAGGCTTGAGCAGTCGAAGCCGACGACCCCGACGTCCGGGGCGGAGCCGCCGCTGGGGCCGTTGAGAGACCCGCCTCCCCAGGCGTAGGGAAGGCCGATCTGGGATCGGGCGGCTTCGATGACGGGTCCGGCCGCGCCGGCGACGGCAGGACCGGCGCCTCCGCCTGTCCCTCCGCCCGGTTTGGGGGTGCCGTATTTCGTGGTGGCGAGCTTGTTGATTTTGGCGACATAGTTGATGGTCTCGGTGAACGGCGGAATCCCCCGGTACCGCTTCACGTTGCCCGGTCCCGCGTTGTAGGAGGCCAGCGCCAGGTCGGTCACGCCGCCGGAGAGTCCGGGCTGTCCCTTGACGAAGTCGGCCAGGTAGCACATGTATCCGGCCTGGGACTTGATCGCGTCAGCGGGATTGCGGGGATCAGCGCGGCCGTCACCGTCGCCGTCGAGGCCCCACTGTGCCCAGGTCGCGGGCATGAACTGCGCCAGCCCGTCGGCCCCAGAAGCGTTGTGGGCGTTAGGGTTCCACTGGCTCTCGGCCTCGATCTGCGCCGCCAGGATCGGCGCGGTGATCTCCGGGCAGGTCGAGGCGGCTGCGGTGATCGGGCCTTGCGCCCACTGTGGAACGGACTCGGCGCTGAAGTCCAGGCTGATTCCGCCGGAGGCCTTGTTGATCTGGGTGTTGTTGGCTCCCGCTCCGCCGAAGACCAGCAGGACAGTCAACACCAGTACGAGCAACGGGGCGCAGGCCGCGGCGATGACGATGGTGGCCTTTTTGCTCATCCGCCAGCTCCGTGCTCGGCGGCATCGGAGAGCGTGAGGCCGGAGACTTTCCATTCCGAGCCGGTGCGACGCAGCGAGCAGTAGGCGACCAGCGGGTCGAGTTCCTGGCGCCATTCCCCGGCGATCGCGACCCTGGTGATCTTGACCCCCGCCCCGGTCTGGTCGTCCCGGACAGGGGGCGGATCGTCGCCCACAGGTTCGGTCGTGACCTGGACGTGTGCGCGGTGCGTGGCGAGCAGGTTCCAGGTGTTGTCCCGCCCTTCGCCGCCGAGCTGCTCCGCCAGGCCTGTGACGCCGAATTGGTTGGCGGCGCGTACGCGTGCGTCCCCGGGGCCGGAGTCGGCGCCCGCGTCGACGGACAGGGCCGCGGTCACGAACTGGGCGCAGGCCTGCCCTGCGGCGGACGGCGCGGGCGCCGGCGCGATGGTCGTGGCCTCTGCGCCCGACGCTGGATCGGTCCTGTCGGGCTGCGGTCGCGCGCACGCGCCGGACACGACCGTCACCGCCACTAGCAGCGTCGAAAGGGCGACAATCCGACGCGATGAGATTCGTGCTGATGTGCCCTGGTCAGGGCGTAGTTCCCCCATTGGTGATCCCCCATGACGGCCTCGATCCCCATCGAGGCCTCGCTGTGTGCTCTGCGCCGCGCCAGGCACACCTCCCCAGGCGTCCTAGCGCGGCCGAATCAGGCGATGCGTCCGAACGTCACCGCCTTCCGTTTCGGCGCCCGAAGCCCAAGGCACCGAAAGCACGCCCCACGGCTCCCCCGATTCCCCGCGCGGCCGGAGTGCGGGTGACGAAGGCGCCCGTCGGCCGCTCTCCGGCTTTGGCCGGACGTTGTTGAAGTCGGGGCTCGGGCTGGGTTCCCCGCTCCGGCGGCGGAGACGGTGATGGCTGTGCCGGGGCGGGATCCGGCCGGGCGGGCGCGGCGTCGACGGCCGCCGGGGCGTGCTCGATCGGGAGTGCCGGGGTGGGCGCAGGTTGGTCGGGCAGGGCGGGAATCTCGCCTTCCCAGCCGAGCTCGGCTAGCAGTTGGTCGAACACCGGGTGATCGGAGGGAACTGGCACGGCCTGCGGCGGTGCGACGCGCGCCTGCACGACAACGCCGGACCGCTGTTCCTCGGTTTCACGGGCCGGGTTGTCCTGCAAGGATGGCTGGCGGTCGGCGAAGGCGGGTTCGCGGTGAACAGGTCCGCTTGGCCAGGTCTCGGGGACGTGCAGCGGAGGTTCGGTCCGGTTCAGCTTGGTGAGAAGGTCGTCGAACAGCGGATGGCCCGAGGTAACGGGGATGCTGTCCGCGCCCGCGGGAACCACCTGCACCACACGGTCCTGCTGCACGTGCGGCGTCGGGTCTTCCTGCGAGGGGGGTGGCTCGGTCGCGCTCGGCGAAGCCGGAGGTGTTCGCACGCTCGGCTGGTCCTGCTCCCGCAGACTCTCCTGAGGGGCGGTCGCGGTGGCGGAGACCACTCCGCTGACTTCGCCGACTTTCAAGGCCAGGGCCACGACCCGCTCGACAGGCTGGGCGACTCCGATCTGGATGACCTTGGCGGTCCAGTCCACTGTGGTCACGCCTTCGTAGGAGTTCCGCACTCCGAAACCGAGCGTGCTGGCCTGCGCGACCAGATCTGCCCACTGGGACGCGACCGGATCCGGTGCACGCCGTTCCCGCTCGGGCGACCGCGGCGGACGTCCCGCTCCGTGGCTGTTCTCCGTGCGAGCGGGAGCACTGCGAGACCCGCGCGGGGCGCGAGGCACTTCGGCAGCCTGCGGCTCCTGGGTGGGGGCGCTTCGCGATTCTGCTCGTGCCGCAGGATGCTCGGCGTTCGACGCGGCCTCATCGCCGTTGACGACGTCGGACCCGGTGCCGTCGGGCGCGATCGGCGTGGGAGGCGTAGCGGCCTCCGCGAGCCGTTGCCGGGCCGCAGGAACGTCGATCTCCCAGAAGGTGCTGACGTCGTTTTCCTGGGCGCTGCAAACACTGCACTGGGCGACGTCCAGCTGGCATCCGGCGAGGTGGGCTTCGATCTCCTCGGCCTCGCGCACCATGGCCCTGGCCTGCTCGACAGTCATCCCGGCCGCGGCTTCGGCTCGCTCGGCCCTGAGCCGCGCGTAGTGTTCGTCGATCTCTGGATCCATCTCGTCGATGGATCCGGTGTCCTGCCCAGCTGAGACGTCATGGCCGACAGGTCCATCGGCGGACGTGGCGTGTGCGGGTGCTGCTTCCGGTGTGCTGCGGTCGGCGGGTGTCGTCGAGACGTCGTCCCCGGCCAGGTACTCCTCGTAGGCTTTCAGATCCTCGTCGACGACGGGGTCGTCGACTGCGGCGGCCGGGTCGGTGGTCGAGGGACCCTCATCGGCGGAGGCGGTGGTCTCGGTGTCCGCTGGCGCTGTCCCTTCGGTCGGCGCCTGCGCTTGCGCGAGCCCGTCCCGGGTAGTCGCCGTGGCCGCGTCGTCGGTGACGGTGGGGGGGCTTGGGTCCTCGAGTTGGGTACCCGGGGTGGCCGACGGTGCGTCAGTGCGGCGTTGCTCGGGCTCGCGCCCCGGCTCCGCAAGGCCGGCGAGGTATTCGTCGTAGGCCGCCAAATCCTCGTCGGACTCGCTGTCGTCGACCGCGGCGGCTGGGGCGTCGTCCGTGGGCAGCACATCGGCGGATTCGGTGGATTCCGCCTCCGACGGCACCGTGTCCTCGGTCAGCGTGTCGCGGGGAGCGTCCGGTGGGGCGTCCGGGACGTGCGTCTCTGGCGTGCGCGGTGCTGCTGGCGCTGGTGTGCCTGGATCCGTGGTCGCCGACGGCTCCGACAAGGACTCCGCGATGGGCGTGGCCGCCGGAGCTTGTTCGGCAGGTTCACCTGGTTCAGTCGGGCCCGGGGCCACAGGTTCGTCGGCTGGTTGAGCCGTCTCGCCCTCGGCGGGCCCTTCTTGGGCGGCATCGGGTGATGACGGGTCGAGCCTTGTCGCCGGGGTCGTGTCTGCGGTTGCGGGCGTCGGCGGCGGGTTGCGCAGAAGCGCGATGACTTCGGATGTGAGCTGGTCCTGTTGGACGTCCTTGTCGAAGATCAGCGGAATGGTGATGGTGCGAAGAGCGTGGTCGGTGGACGGTTCGGTCACGTGGCGTTGAAGGACAACGGTGTAGTTGGCCTCCTGCGCCATTTCTTCGAGCTGCTCCCAGCTCAGCTGGAGGTCGGACAGCACGTCGGTTGTCGAGACAGTGGCGTCCTCAGCCGCCGGCTTCTCGGACGCTGTGCCGGGGTCAGCGGCCGCGTCCGGCCCGGGTGGCGCGTCAGGTGGCGGAGTGGTGGGAAGTCCGAGACGGGTCAGCAGCTGCTGGCGGGCCTGGTCGAGCGCGGTGATCAGTCGCAGGTCACTTCCGGGGACCTGGTCGGGCAGTGTGCTGCGGGTGATCCGGTCGGCCAGCCGGAGGAGTTGCTGTGCCGCCTCTGCTGCCTCGGTGGTGCTGCTGGCGACGTTCGCGAGCCAGGTGACGTGCATGGCCAGTGCGGTGGTCGGCTGCTGCACGATCCGTGTCGCAGCGACGAAGGCCAGCCGGGAGGGTTCGTGCAGCTTCACCGGGTCGGGCATCTGCATGGACGTCAACTGCTCGGCCGCACCGGGGCCGCTCGGATCGAACGTGATGGCGTCGAGCGGCCCTGCCGGAACGGCAGGATCCACAGTGGAGCGATCTGGGCGGGGGTTCTCGTTTGCTGCTTCCTCAGCTGGTGCGTTGGAACCCATCGGCCCAGCCGGTGAGGACTCGGCTGGCTTCGGGGTCTGGGAAGCCGTGCTCGTCGCCGCGGTGGACGGCTCACCCCGGCCGGGCGCGCCGTCGGGGGCCTTGGGGTCACTCACCGAGCTGTCGGGAATGGCTGAGGTCAGGTCGTTGATGGTGGCGAGTGTCGCCTGCTGGGCTTCGGTCAGCTGGCCATCGGAGGCAGGGCGCAGCAAAGGATCGCGGCCTCGCCCCCGCCACGGCGCGGGTGCGGTGTCGGCCTGGTGGTTGCGGAGGGCGCGGTCGATGATGCTGGCCGCTGCCCGATCGCGAACCTCGGCCACCTCATCGAGACCAGAGCGAAGACGTTCGGTGTCCTTTGTGGACTCACGCCGATTCAGGTAGGCGGTCAGCTGATCGTGCGCGGTGGACGCGTCGGTGAGCATCCTGAGGTCGGCACCCGCCAGGCCCGCGCGCAGCCATTCGTTGAGTGCCTTCCAGCTCAAGCGGCCGGTGCGCAGTTCGGTGCTGGTCTCGACTCGGATCTCCATCGCTCGGGCGGCCACGTCGACCTGTTCGAGCGCCCCGGCGTCCGGCTCGTCGTCTGAGCGTCGAACCTGATGCCCCTGAACGCTGGGCCGGTTCCGTGCGGCGCCGGGAGTGTTCATCGCCTTCAGGAAGTCGGCCAAGCGCTCGCCGTGCGTGCGCCGGAGTGCCAGCGCGATGTCCTCGGGGGTCAGCGGTGCGCGGGATAGCTCGCCGGCGGAGCGCCCTTCCGTCGTTGCGGGCGCCGTGGTATCGCCGGACTGCGAGGGTGTGCCGGGGGTGGCCAGGTCGAACAGGCCGGGCTGGACGTCCGATGAGGAGCTGGGCTGCTGTCCGCTCGGTGCGGCGTCGGCATGAGAGGAAGGCTCGGTTTCGGGGTCGCCGGGATCGGGCTCGCTCTCGTTCCCGGGTTCGGGATCCGGCTCTGTGGTCGTCTCCGGTGCCGCAGTATCGGCGGCGGTCGGGGCGGTGGCTTCGCGGTCAGGGGCCGGTTGTGCCGGTGCTTCGAACGCGGCGATCGTGGCGAGCGCGGTGTTGGTGCGGTCGATCACGTCCTGCTCGGCATTGGCCACGGCGCTGTAGAGCGCGGCTGTCACTCCCTCGGGTGTGAACTGCTCGCGTGTCAGCGGGACCGTCAGCAGCCATCCCCCTTGGCCGTTGGTCTCGCAGAAGACCAGTTCGAGCTCGCCTTCCTTCGTGTGTTCGGTGTAGACGCGGAGGCCGCGCCACCAGAGGTGTTCGCTTTCCTGGCCGACCGTGTCCCGGACGGCGGCCGTGGCCAGCACCTCGCCCGGGTCGGCGGCGTCGAATTCCAGGAAGCTGAAGCTGAAGGCGTCTTCGTCGCCGGGCGGGCGACCATGATCCAGCTCATTGAGCTGAGCGAGCGCCCATGTCCACAGGAGTTCGATGTGGGATTCGATCTTCTGTATCTCGTAGTAGAGCGGTTGCTTTCCCGGCATTGCGGTCGACGGGAGGGCGAGGAGCCGGGCTTGAGCCTGGGCCAGAGGAGAGAGGCCGTTCTCGTGCAGGCTCTCGTGGATCCAATGCCGGGCGAGGATCGCCTGCGCTTTCGCGCCGTAGGTCGCCGCCCACAGCGTGTCCCCGATCGGATCGTGCGTCGCCTCCAGGGAGTACTTGGTGTCAAAGGGGAGTCTGTGGGTCACTTCGAAGTCGCCGGTATCCGGGTCGGCTATCGCGATCTGAGCGATGGCAGCGCCGCCCAGTTCGACGGTGATCCGGATGCGTCCCCAGCGGACGCTCGATTCCGGATCCCGTTCCTCGACGAGTGCGTCGAAGGTCGACGTCCACGTTTCGCGGTCGAGCGCGGGGACGTCCTGTGCCGGGCTTTTGCGGAAGTCGGGCCGCAGCGGTTCGGATGCTTCCTGCGCTTCGCGGACGGCCTCGGCCAGCAGGTTGAACCGGTAGGAGTCCTGCACCTGCGTGGCCACTTGACCTCGCGTGCGGTCGCCGAAGACGGCGATGGTGTCCGGGGTGAGCAGGTCGATCAGGCGGTTGTGTACAGCCGCGACGGACTCCGGCACGCCGGACGCTCCGACACCGGCCCGAGGGTGCCGCCACCGGTCGAGTTCCAGGAAGATCTGCTCCACACCGAGGTCGGCGAGGTCTGGGGGCAGAATTTCGGTGTCTTCGTCGATGGGTTCCGGCGGCAGCGTGATCTCGCCGAGCTCCGGTTCCGGCGCTGTGGTGGCGGGTGGTTCGAGCTGTGGCACCACGGCGTCCCGGACCGCCTCCAGGGCGTCGCCGAGCTGCCATTCGGTTCCGGGGATGAGGTCCGACAGGCCGCTGGCCCGGATGACGGTGGCAAGGTTCCGCAGCTGCCGGGTGGCGTCGGCGGCGTACGGAGCGTTCGCGGAGCTGAGCAGCCAGCGGGCATCGTCCTCAGGCGAGGGTGCTTTGATCAGCCGCTGGGCGACAGTGACGGCGAGCTGCGCGGACGGCTGTTCCTCAACAGCGGCGGGCAGATCGATGTCCTGCAGTTGCTCGCACACGTCACCCCAGGCCGGAATGAACGTGATCGAATCCATGGGCCCGGAAACTGAGGTCTTCTCCGACGGGGACGGGCTCGGAGAGTCCAGAACCGCTTCCAGCGGTGCGAGGTGTCGCTGCGCGGCGTCCAGGGCGCCGTCGACGGTGACGTGCCTGAAGGTCACCGCCTCGAAGCCGGAGCCGGAGACGACGCCGTCCTGATCGATCCGTTGCAGCGCCCACCACCACGGATTCCTGTCCCCTGTGTCGGCGTAGTTCCTGCCGATGATCAGACGGAACCTGCCGGGCTCGGTCCGGACGTACGCCTCTTCCGCGATCGTGAAGTGCCGGGGTAGCTGATCGGGCCCGGGGTCGAGTACATGGGTGAGCTCGCGACCGTCGGATAGCCGCAAGACCGCACCGTCTTCCGTCGGTGCTTCACGGGGAGAGGTGGCCTCCTCCGCAGGACGTTCACGGGGCTCGCCGGGACTCTCGGGAGCTGCTGTGTCCCCTGTGGTCGGTTCGGGCGTGCCCGGTTCCAGGCTCTGTTCTTCGGTCTCGGTGACCGGCGGCGTCGCCGCGCTCCTGGCTTCCCGCTCCTCAACGGTGGGGCGGGTGGCCAGATTCAGGACCGTCAAGGTGTCGTCGACGTCGACAACCGCGGACATGCGCAGCGTGCCGTCGGCGGCGGGCACATCACGATCGATGGTCACCGTCAGCTGGCCCGTGGCGCCGCGAAGATCACCGATCTCGCTGACGATCCCGCGAACAGGCACAAGCCGGTCCGCGTCAGGCCCCCGCGTACCTTCCTGAAGTTCGATGTACTGGCCGAGCGCGTTGAGCGGCAGGGCTGGATCGCCTTCTGCCAGCCGCACCAGCGCTTCCTGGGCACGCGCGTAGTCGAAGGTGTCCCCGCGGTATCGCCTGCCCGCGCTCGCGGTGAACGCACGCCGATAGATTTCGGGATCCTGATCGCGCAGCTGGCGGAGGGCGGTCGAGGGATAGACCCCCTTGCGGACGCGCCCGGAGAGCGAGATCGACACCAGATTCCGGATCTCGTCCTCGTTGTGGCGGTCGCCCAGGACGTAGGTGAGCAGACTCTTCCGATCGGTCACCGGCACTATCGGCAGTGGCGGCGCCAGGGGCGCCGGCTTCCCGTCATCGGCGAATGACCACGCGGGATCCCTCGTGTCGGCTTGGCGGGTCACCAGCCGCAGGCCGTCGGCGTTCTTCGCCGCGGCGCGCGCGTTCTCGGCGAGGTCGAAGTTCCCGACCCGCCACAGGCCGGGCAGCCGCGCCGGGCGCGCCAGGCCGTGCAGCCCGGTCTGTTCGACCAGATCCCGGAGGCTTTGTGCTGAGGTGAACTCGATTTCCTCCCAGTCCGGTGACTCGAACGGTCCGTGTCGGCGGAACACGGTGCTCAGGACCCGATCGTCGGGGGTGAGACTCACTGCCACCGAGACGTCGTGCCGGGCCCAGTGCTCCGACCACATTCCGCCGATCTCGACAAGCTGCGTCTCCTGCAGAACCCAGTGGTTGTCGACGAACAGCTGGCTGATCCCGTGCATGCCGTCGACGAAGTGGAACCCGGCCTCGTCGTACTCCACGTCGAAGTCCGGTTCGGGCTCGTCCGGTTCCGCCGCCGTCTGGGGCGGAACTGTTTCCGGGGCCGTGGCAGGCCCGGTGAGCGCGGGCGCTGCGGGGATGGTGAATCCGCCGTGAATGCCCATCTGCTTGGCCACGGTGATCAGATCCCACGCGACCTCGTCGACCCGGGTCTTGGCCAGTGCACGCCCGAGTGGATCGTCGGCGTCGCGGCGGGCCAGGAACTCGGTGGCGAGCGCGTGCAGCGCCGTGGCCGTCGGCACGCCGAGTCCCGACTTCACCGCGAGCTGGGCACGCGGATCAGGCTCGAAGCCGGTCCCCCGGGTCGTGCCATACAGGACGTCGCTGGCGATCTTCCCGGCCGGACGTTCCAGCAGCGCGGTATTGCCGATGTCCAGGCCGCGCCAGATCATTTCGAGCGCGGCTTCACTTGCCTGAAGCTCATCGAGTTCCTGCGTGGCGGTGGACAGGTAGCCGACGTCGATGCCATCGAGCAGTGCCCGGATGTTCGTGCGGGCGGCGTCCACAATGCCCTCGGCTGGCTGGGTAGCAGCGTCCGAGGTGTCCTGGACTGTGGCGTCGGCGGGAGCGGGCGTGGTGCCGCCGGGGCTCACCTCGGCCTGCTCGCCGCCGTCTCGTACCGGGCCAGCCAGCAGGTCGGCCCGCTGAGTCGCCTCACCGGCGAAGGCCCTTTCCGCCCGGCGGGTCAGCGCCTCGAGTTCAGGCGCCGTGGTCGGCAGGGGATCACCGGAGTCGATGACCGCCCAATGGCCGGCGGCGACGTGGTAGAGCTGGTCTTGCGCCCAGGTGCGCTCGGAGCTGTGGTCCGGCTGGGCGTGGTCGTAGCTGACCCAAATACGCCGGGAGATCTCGTGTGGCGCGACGTGCAGGACGCCGTGCACGGGCCCGGCATCATCGAGCCGGTCGACAGGGATCGTGGCACGCCAGCCACCGATGGACGAGTCAGGGCGGCGTTGCGCGGGGCCGGTGATGACCCAGGTCGCGCCGACGCCGGGCGAGCCGGTGGCGGCGGTGGCCACCAGGTGATCGCCCGGGGAGGCGGCCAGGAGTTGTTCGAGTTCGGTTTCGACCGGGCTGAACAGTTCCGCGACAGCGGTGGCGAGATGGCGGAGCCGGTTCGAGCTGTAGCGGTAAGGGCGCGCCTCGTCGCTCGGAGCCAGTGTCTCCGCCCGGTCGAGCAGAAGGTCCACCGCCTCGCGCGGGCGCCCGCCGAACGCGTGCGCCGCGGCGAGCCGGACGACAGCGTAGGTGGTCTGGTCCTGTTCCCGGATCCGGAGCTTGCGATGCTGGCGGATGTCCTCCAGCGCGGGTCCATCCGCGCTGAACTGGGTCGCTGTCGTGGTGAAGTCGTCGACGACGTCCCCGGCGATACGGCTGCCCCACACCGCATTGCGGGAAGGCAGAATCACGTGCAGCGCCGAGGCGAATGCCGGGGCCCCGCCGACGGCATGGGGGTGCTTCGTCGCGGCGAACAGGAGCGCGGCGGCGTGGACTTCCCGCAATCCCACGGTGGCCGGGTCGCCACCGAGAGTCAGGCGGGTCGCCGACCCGGCGAGTCGCCAGGGCTCGGCGGTCCGGAGCACTGAGGCGTGGTCGGTCCAGTCGATCTGGTTACCGTCCGGGTCCAGGCCTCGTTCCAGCGCGGCCAGGTAATGCGGAACAGCCGCCTCCGGCAGCTCCATCACGGTGTATCTGCTTGCCGCCTGCGGCGTGCTCTGCCGTGGGATGTCGATCTGGGCCCTGTTCAGGACCGGATGTCCGGTGGCGACCTGGACAACGCTCCAGACCGATTTGCGGCCGGGCACCTTGTACGCCAGCAGCGCGCCGCCCGGCGAGGGCCGACTGGCGCGGCTGCGTTCGACTTCGTTGACCAGCGCTGTGCGGCCACGTTCCCAAGCCTCGGCCTCGGGCGCCCCGTCCGGATGCGGGTTGGCCATCGCGCCCCAGTGGGCGATCGTCTCCTCGCGACTGAGCCGAGCACCGCCGAGCACCGTGTCCGCCAGACGCACCACGCCGTTCTGGCTGTCCTGATCGGACACTTCAGAAACAGCAGACGGTTCGACGGCCGCCGCATCTGGATCGGAGGCATGCGGGGCCACTGCCACGTCTTCGGCGTCAGCTTCGGCGGCGGGCTCGGGGCGTTCCGTGTCTGTCGCCTCGGTCTCGGTCGAGGTGGCTTCCGCCGCGCTGGAGGCCGGGGTGACCTGGTCGAGTGCACTTTGCCTCGCGGCGTCTGCGCGGGCCCCGAGACCGGCGACGTGTTCCTCGAACGCGGCCCGGATCGCCTGTCCTGCGGTGTCCTTCCTCAGATCCAGCTGGCCCAGGAGGATCTCGTCCCGCGCGCGGGAGTCCGGGGTGCTGATCGACAGAACAACGCCGGTGTCGCCGTGGGGGGCGAATTCCAGGGTGAGGTCGTGCCAGGCCATCCCGGTCGTGCGCGGCCCGACCACGATGTTCTTGCCCTTGAGCGCCTTCTCCAGGCTGATGTTGTTCCGGGCAGCACGGGCGAAGCCGAGCAGGGCGGTCTCGATCTGGCCGTCGTTGAGCTGCTGGGAGATGAACGACTTCGTCGGGATGACGTACCGGCGATTCTCCTCCGTGGCGTTGGCGACAGCGTCACCGAGCCTGTCGAGAGTCCAGGCCAGCCCGGTGAACTCCCCGACCGCGAGCGCCTGCGCCTCATCGGCCACCGGGATGGCTTGTGCTTTCTCGGCGAGTTGCTGGCGGTAGTGCCGCACCTGGTCAGTGAGCAGGATCAGGCAGCGCATCTCCTGCTCGCGCGGCTGGTCCGGGTCGGTGGTGACAGTGCGCGCGACGACGTCGACGACACCAGGTACACCGACACCGGCCTCCTGCACGTGGGTGAAGGACGACACGGTCAGGCGGGTCAGCAGCTCGTCGTGTGTCCGGAGCAGGTGCGCCTTTTGCCGGGCGGTGAGGTCGGGGAGGTCGACTGGCTGGGTCTGCTCCGCGTCGGATCGGGGCTCGGTCACGGTGTCCGGGGGTTCGGCCTCGGCAGCCGTTTCGGGTACCGTGTCCGCGCTGTCGTCCTCACGATCGGCCTCCGGGGGGCTCGCTGGGTCGGCTGTGAAGATGTCGAGCTGATCGGCTTCGGTTTCCGGCGATGCGGTCTCGGCCTGATCGGCGACGGTGTCCTCGCTCGCTGCGATCGCGATGCTGGAGTTGGGGTCCTGTTCGGCCAGTGCCGTGAGTCCGGCGGCGAACGCTCCGGCGCGCTGGACGACGAGCGCGAGCCGCTCCATCATTTTCGGCGCGTTCTTCCGCTCGGCGACGAGGTTGTCGTGCATCACCGCCGCCGCGCGGTAGAGAGCCGTGTACACCTTCGCGCCCTCGGTGAGTCCGTCATCGAGCCGGTGTATCGAGACTTCCCGACGGGCCTCCTTCAGAGCTTCGGCGTCGGGGCGATCGGAGCCGTAGTTCATCAGGCGTCGACCGGCCGCGGTGTCCTGGAACGACCAATACGCCTGTGTCACCGCGCGTTCCGCGTCACGCAGCTGTTTTCCCGTGGTGTAGATCTCTGCGGCCGGGAGTGGAGGCGCCGCTGTGTCGGCCGTCGGAGCGGTTTCTTCTTCCCACAGCTCGTAACCGCGCCCCGCCTTCTCCAGATCTTTGGAGAGACCCCGCACGTGAACGTTGCGTGTGGTGTACAGCCATTGCCTGGGAAGAAACCAGAATTCTTTCCGCTTGGAGTACTTGAACTTGTTGGTGTGCAACAGGTTGTGCAGGGCACGGTCTTCTCTGCTGGAGCCGTGCAGGACGGTCCCGGAACCGTTGTGCTCGATGATCAGGGTGTTGTTCTCGGCCGCGTGAGCACGGGCGGCCGCGGTCTGCTCGGCGGCTGCTTCGGCCTGTTTCTGCTCTTGGCGTTCCGGCGCGTCGAGTGCCTTCCCGGCCGCGCGCAGCTCGCTGAGCGCGATCCGTTCGGCGTTGGCGACCGTGCGGCGCAGGAACTCCACGATCCGGTCGGGCTGGTCGCCTGTGATCCACGCGGGGTCCAGCTGGAACATCAGCGGGGTGCGCCGATCGCTGCCCGACGCCCCGACCGGCGCGACGGCCACGAATAGCAGCGGCTTGTCCTGTCCTGGTGCCCATCGGGTGCTGACTTCCAGACCTCGCCAGCGCAGCACCTTGGAGTGGTGCGGCTGATCCGGACCGGTGCCGATCTGCGCGAGTACAGTGCCCGCGTCTTGCACCGGTTGGCCTGCGAGGGTGAACTCAGCAGCGGGATCGATCGCGGGGAAGGCGGACGCGGAGGCGAAGTGGTGGAGCAGGTCCACCCGCGCCAGCTGCGCCCCGATCCGCTGGGTCTGCTCGGGACCGAGCTTGCCCGCGAGGGTCTTGAGCCGGGCCCGCAGCTGGGCGGCTTCGCCGACGCCCTGCACGGCGAACCTGGCGTTGAGTGCTCCCCGGGCCATCACCGCGCGGCTGCGCGCGCTGCGGATCTGGGCTTGGACTTGCTCGCGGACGGCACCGACGGCGTCGGCCTGCACATCGGCCGGGAGCAGACGGACGCGGTCTCCCCACGGCTGTTCGTCCTCCGAGCGCCAGACAGTGGGCTCGATGTAGACGAAGGGCCCGATGCGGTCGGTTCCGGAGCGAAACACCAGGTCGCCGCACTGCAAGGCCAACGAGGACCCGGGTCGCTGCGCGAGCAACAGGAACGCCGCATCGACCTGGTCAGGCTCGACCTGCTGTTCGCCGTTGTCCCCGTGGATCAGAATCACGGGCTCGTGTTCGGCCCGCTCGGCGGCTTGCGCGATCGCCTCGAAGCGGTCGGCTTGGAGCAGCAAGTCCAGAGTCTCGTGTGCTCCGACCTCGGCCATCTGGTCGAGAGCCTTTCCGGCGACGACCGCTGCGAGCGCGTCGAAGGCGGCGTCGGCGTTGTCCGCGCGCTGCGATCGGGACAGGGGCGTGTGCTCGTCGAGATACCGCGCAACGGGAGCCAGCAGCCACGAGCCGTCTTCGGGAGCGGCCTGGTCGTCCGCCGCCGTGGCTTCCTCGGTCGGCTCCCCCGGCGAGGGGTCGTCCGGCTGCGGCGCGGGGGTGTCCTCCTGGGTGTGATCGTGTTGCGGCGGACCGGTGTCGTCGTTATGCCGCTCGGCTTCCTCCGCCTCGGCGGCGACGTCGGGCTCGACGTTCTCCGGTGCCCGGGACTCGGAGCTGAGTACCGGCCGCTCGGGTTTCTCCTCAAGGCGGACCGTGCGGGCTTCGGCGATGAACTGGGCCAGGTGCTCGGGGTCGATGTGGATCCGGGTCGCGGTCGCCAGGGCGAGGTCGGTGATGCGATCGGGTTCGACGAGAGCGAGCACCTGAGCGACTTTCCGAGCCGCCGCGATACTTGCTTCCACCTCGAACTGCTCGCCCAGCCGGTCCGCGTACGGCTCTATGCGCAGGTCGACCAGAACGTCCAAGGCGGGGCGGGTGTAGGGGGCGCCCAGGTAGGCACCGATGAGCCGCTCAGGCTCGGCATTTTCGGCGAACTTGGCGGGGTCGAGACCGTTGGGCAGGATTGTGGCTTCCACGTTCGGGTAGCGGCGGATTCCCGTCTCGATCAGTTTGGGCAACGCCCGCAAACCGCCCGCGTCGCCGTCGAGCGCGTACACGCGGCGCCGCTCGATCGGCACCACCTGGTCGACCGCATCGAGGTGGCCGATGGTGAGGCTGGTTCCGCACGGCGCCAGCGGCAACAGCGGATGGTCGGGAGGCGCGGCCACCATCAGGGCGGCGACGTCCAAGGGACCCTCGACGAACACCGGGTCGGCGTCGGCGGCGAACCCGCGCTGCTCGTACAGCCCGAGCACCAGACGGCTCTTGTCGTACAGGACCGTGGCCTCGGTGTTGAGGTATTTGGGGATGGGAGGATCCCCGTCCAGGATGTCGTCGGCGTGAAGGGTGCGTCCGGTGAACCCGGCGATCCTGCCGTCCTGGTCGTGGACGGCGAACATCAGGCGGTAGCGGAACCGATCGATCAGCTGGTCCCGGCTGGAGAGCTTCGCGACACCGGCGTCAATGAGGTCCTGATCCCGGAAGCCTTTGCTGCGCAGGTGATCCACGAGCCCGGTCCAGGATTGCGGGGCGTAACCGATGGTCAGCTTGCCCTGGTTCTCGTTGCCGCGGGCGCGGACGCGGTCGACTGCCGCCTGCCCGCCGAGGCGGTAGCGTAGGTACTCCTGGGCGCTGGCGCTGGCGTCGAGTTGCTGGTCAAAGTAGGCGGCGGTCGCCGCGTTGATCTCGGCGTGCAGCCTGATCTGGTAGTCCGGTGTCTCCAAGGTCGGATCCGCCGCCGCTCCCGCCGCGGTGGGCAGCCCTGCCCGATCCGGTGTGGACTCCTCCGCCTCCGTGGTCGCTTCCGCGACAACGTCGCTCGCCGGTGCCGGGGTCGACGGCTGCTCGGGGTGACCGTCGCGTTCAGCGATGCCGGCCCTGACACGATCGCGCAACTGCGCCAACCGGTCACGGCCGTCCGGATACGCGAGCTCAGCCGCGTCAAGCAGTTCCAGAGACCGCTCGAAGTCCTCGTCTTTGAACAGCCGGGCTGCGTCACGGGTGAGCCGCAGCCCGGCCTCCACCGCCTTGTCACGTTCCGCAGCGTCGCGGTCCCGGATACGCTCCTGGGGAGGAAGGCCGTCGAGAACCTCAGGGTGCGCGGCGATGTAGGTGTCGATCCAGGTCCACTCCGCCCAAGTACTGGCACCGATGTGCGACTCGTGGATGTAGCGCCCTGGGTCTCCACTGATCTTGTATCCGGACGCCAGGTCGGTGATCGCGCGGACGATCTGGCGTTCCCGTGCCGGGGGCAAAGTGAGCGGCCCAGCGGCGATTTCGGCACGCCGCATCGCCGCGTCGGCCTCGATCGGCATGCCACGATCAACCAGGTGGGCCGCTTCGTCAAGAGCGTCCCGGACCTGCGGCGAGTAGAGATCGCCCAGCAGCAGATGAGGGGCGAGCTGGCCCACTCTGCGCGGCCAATCACGGACCGTGGTGGCGACGGTAAACAGCCGTACGTCCACGGTCTCCCGATAGACCCTCAGGTGGTCGCCGATCGAGCCGATCGGGAACGGACGTCCGGCTCCGTCCATGACGGACGAGCGGTCGGCGGGAAAGGTCAGCACCGGCTGGGACGGCGCGTTCGGCTCGTGCACGGTGACGAACACGTCGGTACCTACCCGTACGACGGTGACGTCGAGCGAGTGCACCGCAGCGAGTTCCCGAAGTTCAGTCAGCGTCGGCAGGGCCGCGTCTTCGGCCAACGACGAAGGCCGCTCGGCATCGGTGGGAAGCTGCGGGGTTGGATGTTCAGTGTCCGGGGTCGGCTCCGCCGTTTCGTCTGGATCAGCTTGACCAGCTGGTTCGACGTCCTCGGTCTGTCCGTCCCCGGGGACGGGAGCTAACTCAGTGGGTTCGTTCGATGCCAGAGGATCGTCAGCCTTGGCATCCAGGGCAGAACTCGCCGCAGCAAGTTCGGGCTCGACGTCGTCAATCGCGTCGTCGGCCAGCGGTGTCGGCAACGGATCACGTTCGAGGGGAGCCGGAAGCGGTCGTACCCGAGCGAGCGCCCCGATGAGCCTGGCTCGCAGTTCCTCCGCCAGAGCGGGCGCGTCTGTGATGGTCGCGGTGATCGCGTCGAGAAGATCGGTCCGATCGCCGGCGTGGTCGGCCGGGAGGCGCTTCCAGTGGGAGTCGTGCTGGTCACCTCGGGCGGTGAAGACGGCAGTGAGCCCTGCTGGATTCCGCAGCACCACGACGTCCACATCACCGTATGTCATGGGGCTGCGCTCATAGTCGATCCACGGCAAGAGGTCGGCATCGCTGGTGATCTCGTTGCCGTTGGGAGCTCGCAGAAGCGCGTCTGGGGTGGCGGCCGCCGCCGCGCTGATGGCTTGCAGTGCGACTGTGTTGATCAGTACATCCGCGCCCCACGAGGCCGCCCGGCCCCGCAGCCCGGACTGGGTGATCAGGCGGATGAACTCGCGGCGCTGGTTCGCATCGCGGGCGATCTCGGTGTCGAGCAGGGTCGCGATCGTGTGGGTAGCGCTGTCGGTGTTGAAGCGCACCCGCAACGTCTCGACATGGGCGGCCAGCGAGAGCAGTTCCTGCTCGGGGTTTTGCCCTGGGTCAGTGATCACCTGCCGGTTGTCGTCGTCGATGCGGCCAGGTCCGGCGCCGTCGCGACGCTCGTGGCGGTAGCCGAGCAACGCGAGGTCCGCACACAGCTCTATCCATTGCTGTCCCGGCTCGCTCGTGTTCAAGGAATCGAGCACGATCTGGCCCGCCTCGTCGGCCGGATCCGAGCCGTCCGCGTGTGTGCCCTCGGTTGTCTGGCTGGGGTCGCGGGGTGTGCTTGTCACAGGGCGTCGCACCGGTGGGGCTCCGGTGCCGCTGACGAGAGACGACGACTCGACAGGGCTGGGCGCCGGATCGTCGGGCTCGCCCTCCGGGTCGGGCGGAAGCGGTTCGCTGATGGCAGGGGTGGGCACGAGCTCGGCCGCGGCGGGGCGTGGTGTCGCGCCCATGGGGCTGAGGAGGGTGCGGTCTTCGGATCCGGGTTTGCCGATGCTGAGCCACACGTCGATGGCCTGCTCGATCGAGGGGCGCTGCTCGTCGGTGACGCTGTGGGCGATCGCGGTGTACCAGGTGCCGAAGCGACTGGCCTCGGCCCGCACGAGGCCAACGAGTTCGGCGGTCTCGACAGCGGACGAGAACATGTTGCGACGCGCTTCGGCGCGCGCTTCCGCGCGTTCCTTGCGGGCCTTGGCTTCCGGGGAGTCGGGATCCTCGTTCCGATCGTAGTCGGCCTCGTCCAGGTCGCTGAGCTGTGCGATCAACTCATTGCGACGGAGCGCGACTTCGGCCTGACGCACTGCGCCGGGGAATGGTTTCCCGACCGCGGCACGTGCCTGCTCGATGCTGGCGCGCTCCTGAGTGACCTCGTCTCGGCTTCGATCCCCCGCGGCCGCGATCGTCTTCAGCTGGTTCTCCAGCCGGGTGATCACGCCGATGCCGCCGGGAAAGTCCTTGGCATTGAGGTAAAACCCGGAGGTGTTCTCTGCGGCGTCGGGGAACTTGATCTGGATGCCGAGGTCGGGACGGTTGAGCGGTCGCAGGGTCGCGACGATGTCGAACCCGCCGAGGGATCCGATCGGAACCGTGTGTCCTTCGTGGGTCAGCGGCGCTGCCGCCATCGCCGAGAACAGCCGGTCCCGCACTTCATTCGCGGCGTCGGGCCGTTTGGTGTAAGTGCGTTTGCCGACTCGCATGGAGAACTTGCTGCGCTCGGTGCTGACCAGCTTCTTCGCGACTTCGTCCTGGCGTTCGGCGCGGGCCTGCAGCTGGGGGATGCGTTCGGTGCTGTGAGCGATGGACAGCTTCAGTGCCTGCTGGGTGCGGCCGTGGCTGGACTGCTGCCGGTTCAGAGTCTTGAACTCCGCGTCGAGTTCGGCCTTCTCCTTGTAGCGGGGGTCGCCTGTGGCGGCGGCCATGACGTCGGCGAGGCTGTCGCCTTCCTCGGTGGCCAGTTCGCGGCTGCGCTCGGGCGGCTGGCTGAGGTAGAGCGGCTCGAACTGTTTGTGTTTCTGGGCGGTGATCTCCCACTTCTTGGCGTCCATGGACGGTGCGAGCACGACTCGTTTCCAAAAGTATTCTTCGTTCTGGTTTCCTTGCCGTTTGGCGCGGCCGATTGCCTGAGCGGTGATGTCGGGCCGCCACTGGCCGGTGATCTCGTAGCCGCCTAGGGCGCGGTCCTGGACGTTGAGGCCAGCGCCCATCTTCATCGTGGAGCCGACCAGGACGCTGATCGCGCCTTCGCGTGCGGCGGCGAGCATGTCCGCTTTTCGTTGCGGCGATCCGGCCTCGTGAATGAACCGGACGGAGTTCTCCTCCATGCCGAGCGTGACCAGCTGGCTGCGCAGTTCGGTGTAGAAGTTCCAGTGTTTCGAGGGTGTGCTTTCGTCGCAGAAGACGAGGATCAGGCCGCCGCGTACCGGGTGTTCGGTGCCGTCGCTGCGCAGATAGACGTTGTCTTTGGCGGCGTACCACTCGTCGTAGATGTCGGCGGCGATCACGTCGACCTTCTGCGGTTCGGGGGTGGAGATCCCGACCGTGCGCAGGTCGAGTGCCGCCAGCTGGCCGTCGTGGGCGATGACCAGGTGGTTGTCGGCGCCCTTCTCTGGCGGGCCGCTGAGGTTCCGTTCCCGTCGCGCGAGGTCGAGGGTGAAGATCCGGGCCTGGGCGGAGGCGGGGACCTCGATGATCTGAATCCGCTCGTCGCGCAGGCGAGGGACCTTGAGTTTGAGGTCCTCCTGCATCTTGATGTCGGATGTCAGGCGAAGGGACCGCCACAGGTCCGGCTCGTTGATGGGGCGCCGGGGGCGGATCTTGGATCGCAGGGAGCCGCCCGGCGTCATTTCCATGAACGTTTCGAGCGTGATGTAGGTGCGGGCCCACTGATCGAAGCGGGGCATCGTGTGACCAAGGCGACGCTGCCACAGGTACACCTCGGAGTACTTGCCTGTCCAAGGTGTCGCGGTCGCGAGAACGACCCGGGCGGTACCGAAGCGTTCCTGGAGGTATCCCAGCTTCATATCGAGGTCGATGGCCCGGTTGGAACCTTCGATGACGAGATCCGGGATCGCGGAGATGACGAGACCGTTCTTGTAATTCTGGGCTTCGTCGATGACGACGAAGTCGAATCCGGCCTCGACGAAGCTCATCCCGGCGGTGTCGCGCTCGATGTCGTCCATGCGCTTTTTCAGGCGCTCTTCGGCATTGTCCATGGCGCTTTCGATGCGTTTGGTCATCGACTCGCTCATGGCATCGGCGTGGGCCTGCTTTTCTTTGCGCAGGTCGTCGAGTTCGGTCTGGAGGAACCTTTCCTGGATCTCCGGGGGCAGCGGTATCCGCTGGAAGGACTCCTTGGTCATGATCACTGCGTCCCAGTCGCCGGTGGCGACTCGGGCGACGAATTCCGCGCGGCCGTTCTTGCCCTTTTTCTTGTCGTTGGCCAGGTCGGAACTCATACCGGTGAGCAACCGGGCGCCGGGATAGGCTTGGAGCCACTCGCGTTCGAACTGTTCGGCGATGGAGTCGTTCGGGACCGCGATGACCGGTTTGGACGCGAGCCCGCGGCGTTTGCGTTCCATGACGCCGACGATCATCTCCAGCGTTTTGCCCGCGCCGACGTCGTGGACCAGGCCGGTGCCGCCTTGGTGGATGACGCGGGCGACGGCGATCTTCTGGTGCTCACGCAGTTCGAAGGCTTGCGAGAGTCCGGGGAGGGACAGCTCGATGCCGGAGTAGTCGACGGGGATTTCGGCGTTGAAGGTGTCGTTATAGACGCGCATCACCGTCTGTGCGCGCTCGGTGTTCTCCCAGACCCAGTCCGCGAAGCGATCCGAGATCTCGGTGGCTTTGTCGGTGGCCTCCTCGGTGGCTTCCGGATCGAGCACGTCCCGCTCGACGAGCTCACCGCTGGAATTGAGCACTTGGATGGTCTTGGTCACCCGGATCGGCGCGCCGACCAGCAGCCGCTCGGTGATTTGATACGCGCTCAGCCCACCGCCTGCCCAGATCTCGTCCGATGCGAGCCGGGAAGCCTTGCTGAGCTTGGTTTTGTCGGTGTCGACCAACCACAGGCCGGCGACGCTTTCGACGAGAACGTTCTCGTCGTCGAGCAGTTCGCGGAGAAACGCCTGTACGTATTCCGGCCCGATCCAAGATCCCAGCCGGACTTCGATCTCCTCGGGGCCGAGGTCTTCGGGGATGACCTGTTCCAGCGCGGCGACGTGTGCCTCGAACTTCGGGTCGTCTTCGGCGGCGAGCTGGGCGCGGGCCAGCTTCTGGCGCACGTTCCCGGCCAGATAGAACGGCTTCCAGACCGGTTCGGCCGTGTCCGGGTCCTCGAAAATCAGGTCGGCCAGGGCGGCGAGTGCTTCGTCCTCGCCGGGCAGGCCGAGCAGGCGCGCGATCTCGGGTAGATCGATCCGGGAGTGGGTGTCCATGCAGATGGACAGGGCCTCTTCCGGGGTGTCGGCGCCCAGCCGTGTGCGCGGCGGGTTGACCACCCGTTTCGTGAAGATGTCCGCTTTGCGGGCGGTTTGCGTGGTGGGGTCGAACTTCTCCAGCGCTCGGGCGACGTTGCTGAACGGATCCATCCGGAACCCGCCCTGCGGCGGACGAACGATGATCGTGTTGCGTAGGCCGAGTTCGTCGAGGTCCAGATCCGGGTCGGTCTTCTCCGGTGCTTCGTCGATGATCCGCTGGCCGGCGGCCACCACAGTAGGCCTCAGGCGGGGGTCGGGAATGGCGGCCAGGCCAAGCAGGCTCTCCGGCCGCATCTCCTTGAGCAGTGCCTTCTCGACGTTCGCGATGTCCAGGTCCGGTTTCCTCGTGACTCGATCGGACGCCACCCTCTTCGCGGCCCTTTTCACCGCCTTGCCGAAGGCGGTCTCGTAGTTTTTGACCAGCGATTCGAGGTGACGTTTCAGCTGGTCCTGGCCGAGGCCGTGCTGTCGCAGCTCGGTGAGATAGGCAAGAATCGCCTCGGGCGGGGCGGTGGCCTTCTCGTGGTTGTTGCGGTCGCACCAGTCTCCGAACACGTGCCAGCCCTGGCGAAGCTGGCGTCGCTCGGTGAACCGGTTGAGCGGCTTGAACTCGGCGACGTAGCCGTCGTAGACGGTGTTGAGGTGTGCGCGCAGCTCCCGGATGTGCGGGGTGTCGTCGACCGAGGCCTGCTCCGCGCGAATCAGTGCCATCGCGGCATCGCGCACCCCGAGGAGTGCGCGCAGTTCGGCGGCCTGGCTGGCCACGGGTGCGTAGGGCTGGTGCGTCTCCCCGACACGGCGGGTGAAAGTGCCGTCCGGCTTGGCGGTGAGGAATCCCTGGAATCGCGCGGCCTCGGGGTCGATGACGCTCACTGTGGTCGCTGGCCGCGTGATGGTCTCGCCGCGTGGGCTCATCGTGAGGCCGCGGTTGACGGCGTCATCGGTGATCCGGATCAGGGCGTCGGTGAACTGCTGAGGCAGGGTGTCGAGGTCACCTCGGACTTTCAGGTCCTCGGCGTTGTACATGCCGTGTTCCAGCTCGAACTCGCCGAGAACGTTCTCGGGGTGGTCGAGGAAGTACCGGTTGATCTTGACCAGTTGCCCGTCTTCGCCGAGTTCCGTGGGCAGTGCTTTCTCCCAGGACGAAAACGCGACAGCGGGGTCGGCGTCGTCCTCGCGGCGGCGCAGGATCAACAGATCGGTGACCGCTGGTGTGCCGGCGGCCCGTTGGTGCGCGTTGGTCGGCAACCGAATTGCGCCCACCAGATCTGCCAGCAGCGCCATTTCGGCGCGGGCGGCGGGGTTAAGCGCATCCATGGTGAAGCGCGACGTCAGCAGAGCGACCATCCCGCCCGGTCGGGTCAGGCGCAGAGACTTGAGGATGAAGTGGTTGTGGATACTGTGCTGGCGGCCGGGATTGTGCTTGTCGTCGCGCAGTCGCACTTTGGCGAACGGCACGTTTCCGATTGCCGCGTCGAACGCGCCTTCGTTCGCGTTCATCTCGGCGAACGACCCGGGAACGATGGTGGCCTGCGGGTAGAGTGCGGCCGCGATCGCAGCGCTGACCGGTTCGCGCTCGATACCGGTCATGTGCGCGGTGTCCGGGGCCAGGCCGATGAAGTGGCCGGATCCGCAGCCGGGTTCGAGGACGTCGCCGCCGGTGAAACCCAGGCGCCCCAGACCGTCCCAAATCGCCGAGACGAGGGAGGCGTCGGTGTAGTGGGCGTTCTGTGTGGAGCGGCGCGCGGCCGCGTACTCCTCGTCGGTCAGCAGTTGCTGCAGTTCGGCCCGCTGGCGGGCGAACTCGTCGCGGTCGAACAGTTGCGGAACGGCGCCCCAGCCGGACCACCGGGCCAGCGTCGCCCGGACCTCGTCGCTGACGCGGGGTTGCCCGGCGTCAGCGACGACCGGTGTCGTACCGTCGGCGTCTGTCGGCGAGGATGCGGACGGATCGTCACGCAGCTGGGCGAGCGTCCGCAGGGCGGCGAGGTTGGCCTCGATCCGCGCTTTTTGCCCCGAGGGCGCGAAGTCTTCCTGCCCTCGGGGCCGGAACCGTGCTACATCGTCGTTCCCGGCTCGGTGAACGCCATCTCGCGCATCACGTCGTCCCTGACCGTCATCGCCACGTTGTTCAGCCCGGCCAGGTTCGCCATGAAGTCTTCCGACTGGCCTGCCTTCTGCTGGCGCTCCTGCTCGTTCGTCCGGCGCTCGATCTCGGCCGCGATCCGCTCCCCCAGCTCCGTGAAGTACCTCGTCGGATCCTCGATCAGGGCGTACTCTTCCGCCCTGATCCCCTTCCAGTGTTTCTCGGCGTCCGCGCCGAATTGATTCATCGTCATGCCCTCCATTGTGGTCTACGTTCTCCGGTTCTGGCATGTCGTCCCCCTGAAAGACAATCTGTTCAAAGTGCGGATTCGCCCGTGGTCAGTGGTGCACAGGTGTGGTCGTCATCGGCCACGGGCCGTGCCGGGTGAGCGGGCCGCGGCGCTATGCCGGGCGGCTGCGGTTCCCGGCCGCGCCGGAACCGGCGGACGGGATGTCCGCTGTACCTGTGAGCTGGGCCGAAGCGGTATCGACCGCGTGGAGTCCGTCGGCGGCCGAAGCGCTTGCTGCCGTGTCGTTCGTGGTCTCCTGGAAGAGCAAGTCCGCGGCGCGCTGTACGGCGTCGTCCCGGTCGAAGCGGTACTTGGTCGGGTTGTCGGAGTCCCGACGGCCCAGTTGCTGTCGAATTCGCTGGTGTCGGGGTTGAACACGTCACCATCCGAGCCGCGCCGGATGATCCACTGGGCGCTTCCGCGTCGCTCGACGTGCAGCACCAACCACGGGCGATACTGCGGATCCCCGACCGGGACAGTGTTGGCGTCGAAGGTGAATCGGCTCGCTCGCGCGGCCAGCATGTACGGATCCAGCGCATCGTCCGATGCCTGCTCTTGTGGTTGCGGGCCTTGCACTTGCCGGGTTGCCGCGGAACCGAGGGTGGAGAACCAACTGCTGTCGTCAATGCGGGTGCGTACGGTGTCGAGGTTGCGTACGAGTCCTGCCTGGACGGTGGGTAGCAGGTCCGCTAGGGACTGATCGTGCTGGTGGAACTCGGCAAGCCGGTCGATCAGTTCGCTGATCGCGGTGCGATCGTTCCCTTGTGCTGCGGGGTGAAGCAGGTGGGCGGCTAGTTTGTCGGCCGCGTCGGTGAATGTGGCCGGGAAGATCCCGGGCTTCTCCTCGCCGGCTTCGTGCGCGGGCGGCGATGCTTGCCCCTTGCCTTGGTGTTGGCGTGTTGCCGACTCCGGCAGGAGGGAGTGCACGACCTGGGCACGGTCGGCCGGGAGCCTGGCCACCAGGTGGGGATTCCGCGTGTCCAGCACGGCGATCCGGGCGACGAGGCGTTCGCTTTCGGCGCGTTGTTCGGTGCCACCGGCCGAGTGCAGGTACGGCAGACTTTGGTGCAGGCTGTACCGATCGATGGCGGCACTGAGTTCGCTCAAGTCGGCACGATCGCGGATCGCCTGCTCACGCTCGCGATCTTCTCGCTCCAGTCGCGCAGGTAGTGGGATCCCGGCCTTGCGGGCATAGCCCCGGATGAGGCGATCGAGTTCCGCGAGCAAGGTCGACACGTCCTCAGCCGGAGGATCACCGGCTACATCGCGATGCCAGGCGACCCCCTGCTCCAGGTCCCTGCTGTAGAACAGATCCTTCGGTTCCGTCCCATTCGCTACCCTGATGAGCTGGTCCACTCGGGCATCCAGCCGATAGCAAAGTCCTAGGGCGTAATCGGAAGTGCTGTAGTCGTACAAACCCCATTCAGGGAAATCGTCCCGGAACAGGTCAAACCGGTCGATCTCGGCTTCCACGTCGAACTCGCGGCCCGCCCCCTTTCGCAGTCCTGTGGCCACGTGAATGGCGAGGGAGTCGGCGTGAGTTGTGCCGACCGTTTCGAAGTACTCGCGGATCTGATCAGTTTGATCTTCTGGGTCGAATCCCAGTTCCAGGATCTCAATGGGCGGCGAAAGCACCGGCCAGGACGAGACTCCTAGGAACACCGGGTATTGATCTGGTTCGGTCACGGGAGCACTCCTTCGGCGTCGTGTGCGAGGCTGTAGGAGGCCGGGCGTGCCTCGTCACTGCCTTCCGGCCGGCGGTCTGGTCGAAAGGTCGTTGGAGGGTTTGTCATCGGCCCTTGCCTGGTCCGGGCGTGTTGGCTGCCGAGCCGTGCCGAGTTGCTGCTGTCCCGGGGCGAGCCGCCGCCGACAGTCGCGGTCTCGTTGGGGCCTGAGCGGTTCGCTCCGTCTGCGCGGGAGCCGACTTGACTGCCGTCGGGGAGCTGTTGTTCTCGGCCGCGCGAGGATGGGCGGCGTCCACGCTGCGCACGAGTCCTGCCTGGAGCGGTGGCAAAGACGCCACCAGCTCGGGATGTTCCTTGCACAGCTCGGAAACCTTGATGGCCAATGGGCCGACAGCGGGGTGATCGACTCCCGCCGCAGGGTGCAGAAGCGTGCCGAGCAGTTCGTCGGTGGCCTTGGTGAGGGACCGCAGCAGCACCTCGTTCGGAGCGTGCGTCTGCGGCAATAGGCCGGGCCGGCCGTGTTGTCGGGTCGCTGACTCCGGCAGAAGGGTGTGCACGATCTGGGCCCGGTCGGCGGGCAGGCTGGCGAGCAGGTGCGGGTTCTTCGTGTCCAGGACCGCGATCCGGGCCACGAGACGGTTGTGTTCCGCAGCCTGCTCAGCGTTGCTGGACGAGTGCAGAGAAGGCAGTCTGAGATGAAGGCTGTACCGGTCGATGGCGGTACTGAACTCTCTTAGTTCGGCCCGATCCTGTGCTTCCTGCTGTTTCTCGCGGTCAGCGACGGCGAGGCGATGTGGGAGAGCCGTGCGGCTCGTGTGTGCGAGCGCTCGGGCGAGGTTGTCAAGTTCCGTTGCTACAGCGCTGACGTCGTCGACTGGCAGATCGCGGACGATGGTCTGGTACCACGCGACGTCCCGCGCGCGCTCCTCGGTGTAGCCGGCCACCGACGTGGTTTCCGACTCGTGCTGCAGGGATCGGAGCCGCTCGGCGTCGTGGGCAAGCTGGTTGGTGAGGCCTTTGGTGTAGTCCCCGGCTGGGTAGTCGAGTTCCCCGCCGTAGTGGACCTCCGGGTTGGGGTTGAAACGATCGACCTCGGTTTGCAGGTCGAAGGGCCGAAAGTCCGGGATTCGCCGCATCGTGATCAGCTGGTTCACGATATGGTCCGCGTGGGCTCTGCCGATCCCGGCGAAGTATTCGTCAGTTTCCCCGTATTGCCCCGCAGCCGGGTCGTACACCAGGACCTCGCGCGGGGGCACGGGTACAGGTCGGGAAGCGAATCCCAGGAACGCCGGGTCTTCTTCTGGCTGCGTCATGGGAGTTCCCCTGTGCTGTCGTCAGTGCTGTGAGGCGGAGTGTCTGCGGGGCGTTCGGCATGGCCGAGCTCGGCGACGGTGGTGGAGTGCCTGTTGGGGGTGCAGGCGTGGAACGGTCCGGCGGGGCTGGTGAGCGTGCTCAGGTGCGGGTCGAGGTGATCGCGGAGATAGACCGAGAGCCAGGACGGCTCGCCGGAGTCCGACAGCTCTTCGTGGGCCAGGTGCAGGGCGGTGAAGCGTTCGACCGCGTCGTGGTGGTGCCACCACTGGCGGCACCAGCGGATCCCGCCGCCTTCGCCGGTGGTGGTGGTTTTGCGGACCATCGGGGCGATGTGTTCGGTGACCCAGGCGTGCACCGTGCTCAGCGAGGGCCGCTGTACCTGGTCGTCGTCCTCGGCGCCGTCCGGGTGGCTGTTCTCGCCTGGCTCTGCCGCGTCCGCGGTGTCGGCTTCCGGGGGGTTCTCGTCCCATAGCGGCGGACCTGTGGCCTGCATCTGGGTGTAGAGATTGCCGAACTGGTGGGAGATGTCGGCCAGGCCGACTTCGAGCGTGTCGAGCCCGTTTTGTGCGAGTTCAACCGCGCGCTTGATCTGGTGCAGTTCGTTGCTTACCTGGAACTGCTCGGTTTCCATGCCGCGCAGCCATTGGCTGACTCTCTGTTCCAGGGCGCGAAGTTGTCCGGCGGTTACCCAAGTAGCGTCGGTGCCGGGCGGGGTGTTTCCGGCTGTGCGCTCGGGTTCTTGCGGTTCCGCGTGCGGTGGCGTGGTCACGACCGGCCTCCTGCCGGTGTGGCGGTGTCCGGCGGGCGCAGGGATCGCGCCACGGGATTGTCCGGTCCGAGGTAGGTGATCGCCGACTGCTGGATCTGGCCGGTGGCCTCTTTGGACAGTGCGATGAGGTCACGCTTTTCCTCGTCGTCCGGTTCGGCGTACCAGGGCCGCAGGCGCAGCAGTCCGGGGCGGCGTCCCGAGGTGATGAGGAGCGCGTTGGTGCGCGGCATGGCGGCGATGTCGGCGGCGGTGAGGATGCGTTCGGTGTGCAGGCTCCGCGAGGTGGAGGGCCCGCCGCTGGAGTAGCTGGTGGAGGTTTCCTCGACCTTGTGGTCCCCGACAAGTCGGCTGAGATCTTCCGCGAAGTCCGGGTCGGCGATGCCGGCGCCGACGGTTTTGATCGTGGCCGCGCTCCACAGCGCGTCGAAACCCTCTTTGCCCCACACGCTGCGGCCTTGTTCGCGGGACTGCAGAACGGTGGTGACCATGATCGATTGGCTCCCGAACCACGAATACCACGAAGGAAGCTCAGGGATTCGGACTATGTTGGCGGCCTCATCGAGCTGGACGGTGAGTGCCGGATCGAGGCGTCCGCCGTTCGCGGCCGCCGCGCGGAACGCGACGTTGCACAGCTCGCCGACCATCGCGGCGACGATCGGGCGGCCGGATCCCTGACCCTCACGAGTGAGCAGGTAGAGCGTGGGATGGCGATCGCCGGGACGGGTGATCAGGTCCCACAGGTTCAGCTCGCGGATCGCGGCCGGGTCCGGTGCCAGCTTCTCCCACGTCAGCGGTGGCGTGACCCAGCGCAGCAGCGATTCGGAGTCCAGGCAGGAGATCGCCGTCGCGACGCCTTCGTAGACACCGCCCCGGGTTTCCGGTGGCAGTTCGAGGGTGGCGCGCAGCGAGTCGGCCTGGCCACGAAAACCGTGCTGTTCCAGTTGCACGGCGGGTTCGTCGGAGCGGGTGGCGACCCAGTTGACGACGTCCCGCAACGACTTCTCGGACACCGCGGCGGCCAGGAGGATTTGCCGGAGCGTTTTCTCGGCTGCGGGCGTGAAGAACGGGTCGGCCCGGTCGGCGCCGCCACCGGCGCCGCCACCGACCTCGCGCATGAAGTACGACGCCATGCGCGACGCGGACTCCACATCGGTCACCCCGGCCAGCGGATCCCACCAGAAAGTTTGCGGCTGGTAGGTGATCTGGTTGCTGTCGAAGAGAAAGACCTCACCGACCTGCGCCCGCAGGCCTGCGGTCAGTGCCCAGACATCGCCCTTGTTACTGGTGGCCACGACGGTTCCCGGGGCACCGAGGATCTCCGGCACAACTTTGGCGCTGGTCTTGTTGGAGCGGGGCCCGCAGATCACCAGCTCGACGTCTTCGTGGCTCTTGTAGACCGTTTTCCCGCCAATGTCGCCCAGTGCCGCACCGACCTGTCGTCCGGTGAGGTCGCGTACGCGGGTTCCGGCCAGGGACTGCTGCAGGCCTTGGGCGCGTTTGGCCATGGCCGGTTGCTGGAGCTCGCGGAATTCCCGGGCGGAGTTCATCGACCGGTGCCCGTCGCGAGGCCGTTTCCGTTTGGTGATCAGGAGGGGCAGGGTGATCGTTGCCGCGAGAAGCAGCGCGATCTCGGTGCCGAAGATGATGTAGAACCAGGTCGGGGATCCCTCGGGGCCGATGAGGCCGGTCAGGCCCGGTTCGCCGAGCGCGTCCGGGATGGCGGTGACGGCGGGAACGGGGAATCCGGTGGCGGCGGCGACCTGCGCGGCGAGCCACACCATGCCGCCCAGCAGGAACACTCCGCCGATCAGGCCGGTGATCACCCACGGGAGGACCGGGGTGCCGCCCGAGGCGTGGCGTCGTGAGGTGGGGCTGCTCATCACGCCACCGCCGAGCGTGGGGCGGAGTCGAACGCGCTGTCGGTGTTGTACAACTCGAGTTCGCGCGGGGAGAGGTTCATCCGGACCGGCAGACCGGCCCGCTCCCCCGCTTTGATCAGGTAGAGGCCGCGGCCGGGGTGGCGCTGTCCGGGGACCCAGGTTCCGGCGGACTGCCAGGACGAGAGCATGTCGGCTTCGCGCGAGGACAGCGACACCGTCAGGCTGCGCAGTTCCGTGGCGGGGAGGCCGCCGTAGACGTGGATC
This sequence comes from Amycolatopsis coloradensis, assembly GCF_001953865.1. GTDB lineage: Bacteria > Actinomycetota > Actinomycetes > Mycobacteriales > Pseudonocardiaceae > Amycolatopsis > Amycolatopsis coloradensis. Next base: position 112,582 of record NZ_MQUQ01000007.1, on the reverse strand, counting down.
GCGCACCGGGCTGCGATGCCGCGCGCTTTCGCGCGGTCCTCTTCGGACGGCAGGGCTTCCAGGTCGTCCATGCTGTGGGTCAGATAGACGCTGGCGACGCCTTTATGCCGGTTGAGCCTCGTGAGCCGGTCGGACTTCTCCACCAGCCCGGAACCGGTCCGCAGTGCCCGCCAGGCTTCGTCCTGGATCCACAGGATGTTGCGGCCCTGCCCGGCCTGGCGGGCCTCGATCATGGCCGCGCCCCATGCCCAGGAACAGAGCATCGCCGCGGCCACGACCTCGTCGGTTTCCTCGTCCAGCACGGAGATGTCGAGCGACGTCGCGGGCGAGGCCGGATCCAGGCGTGCGGTGGAGCGCCGGTCGAACAGGCCCCGTAGCGGGCCGTCGACGAGCAGGTCGAAGCTGGAGAGCACCTCCCGGATCAGGTCGAAGTAACGCCCGCGGTCGTCGTTGACCCGCGCGGCGGACAACAGCTGCTGCGGTGCTTGTTCCAGCGCCGCGCGGACTTCCGGGATGGTGGGCTGGTTGTCGACTGCCGCGTCGGTGGCCAGGTCGATCGCGCGGGACACCAGGTTGCGCTCGGTCGGCGTCGGCTGCCGGTCCAATTCCAGCAGCAACAGCCCTTCCAGCAGGGAGGTCTGCCGGGCCCGGATGGACTCGCGCAGTGCGTCCCGCTCCCGGCCGCTGGTCGTGGCCAGCAACGCGGCCAGCGGACCGGGGTCGAGCGGGTTGATCGCGTCGTGCCCGCGACCGACTTTGATCACGGTGCCGCCCAGGCGCCGGATCAGTGCGGTGTATTCACCTTTCACATCCGCCGGCACGAACAACATCCAGCCGAACGCACACAATCCGGTCCCGAGCCGCTTGGCGAAGGCGCTCTTGCCGACACCCGGTTGCGCCTGGACCCATAGACCCGTATTGGATATGATTCCGGTTTTCAACCAGTCTCCTGGGTGGAGACCGATGGGCTCATGGGTGTGCAGGTCGTGTCCGATCGGGACACCGCGTACCCTCGCCCCGGAACCGCCGACGAACGGGAACAAACCGGCCAGCTGGGTGGTCGTGCCCTGCCACAAGGCGGCCGAGCCGACGTGGTGGTCCCGGCCGCTTCGGCGGGCCGCCCAGCCGCGCGCTGGCGGGACCGGCAGAGCGCGCAGATCCGCGAGCGGATCCGTGACCTCGGGACGGTGCCTGATGGCGGCGTCGGCGACGGTTTGCGGAATGACGAGATCGCCCGCAGGCGAGTCGTCGGCATCGGTGGCGGCCTTGGTGGCACGCCGGCCGAACATGCTCATCGCGTTCCCCCTGATCGCGTGAACTGCTGGTCCAGCAACGGATGTGAGAGCAGGTGGGCGGTGTCCGGCGCGACCCCCAGCCGGGCCGGACACCGCCGCGGTGCGCGCGGTCTCCTCCTGCCACCGGGATGCAGGTGAAGCCGCCGCACGGTCGTAGTCCCGCCGGGACGGCATGACGGCCGTCTGCTCGCGGAACGGAGTGGCAGCGATGCTGATGGGCGGGTGCTCGCGTCGCGGACTCGAGCACGGCGCGCCCGGTCAGGTCGCGTGCCGTGGTCTCGTGGTTCGGCACGGCCGAGGGCCGGTCTGTGCTTTGTAGACAGTCGGGGCGTGGACACGCCTGCCGCTGCTGGTGTGCTTCATCCTGTCCCCCATGGTGGTTCTGGTGTCCGCCTCGGCTTGGTCGCCTGCGGCTCGGGCTCGGGCGCGCGGTCGCCGCGCTGGTGTTCGCGGGGCGTTGCGACGGGACCGGCCGACGCACCAGCCGCGGTACGGGTGGATCCCCCGGCACGCCGTAGCGACTCTCGTCACCGGCCGGGCCGGACGGGTGTTCTTGCGCTTCAGGTGATCGGCGGTGGTCATCGGGTCATCCGTCCGCGCCGGGCAAGTTCCGGCGGGTAGATCCCGACGCCGAGGGAAGCGGCGAACCCAGCGTGCTGCCATCCCCAGCAGCGGCGCAGTTGCAGCTTCGCGTTGCGCGCTCGGCTCTCGACGTCGGCGATCGCGTCGGGAAGGTCGCGGGGGTCCTCGACTGTGGTGGTCACATACATTCCCCACAGGCCGACGCCCGCGCCCCGGGCTTCCTCTTCGGCGGCTTGCCGCGCGCGGACCTCGTCCGCACGGTCGCGGGCGGTCTCGTCGATGCCCCGGCGGCGGCGCACTTCGCGCCGGAACGCGGACCCGGTCGCTTCGCGGGCCACGACGTCCCCGGCCTGATCGGCCGGATAGGGCTGGTAGGTGATGCTGACCCTGCGGTGATAGCGGCCGGGGGTCACCAGCGGCGCGAGCACGTTGGAGGTGACCAGCTGGTTCGGCAGCCCCGCCATCGCCCAGGTGCAGCTCCAGCCGGAGTCGTGCCAGTAGTGATCGGGCAGGGCGTGCGCTTTGACCGGTCCGGCTTCGGCCCAGGCGAGCAGGTGCTTCTGCTCGGCGAGACGACCGAGTTCTCCCCGGGAGTGTGGGTCGTAGGCCGATCGCAGCCAGTGGGTGATGTCCGCAGCGGTGGCGCGGCCGAGCATCGCGACCCCGCACAGCGGGAGATCTCCTTCCAGTCCGGCCAGCGCGCGGGAGACTTCGGCGACCCGTTCGGCGTCGTCGCGCGGCTGGGGCCGCGCCCGCTGGGGCTGGAAGGTGAGGGAAACCCGGACGGAGATGTCGGCGGTCGACCCGCGGTGCGCGTCGGCGACCTCGGTCATCGTCTCCCGTGCGATCGCCGGAGCGGCCGGGTCGAGCCGGTCGTTGACGTAGTCGGCCAGTTCGGTTCCGGTGCTGGGCGCCGACTCGACGGTGATCGCTGCCCACTCCACCGTCGGCTCGTATCCCAAGGACGCTTGCCATGCGGCGAAGCTTCCGATCCACAGGTCGGTCCGGTCCTGGTCGGCGAGCACGGTGCCGACCGGCGCCACCCGCAGCGACGCGGTCAGCCGACCCGTGCGGCGGTCCCACAGCAGCCCGAACGGATTTCCCAAGCCATCCTTTGTGGACAACGGCATGAGCGGGGCCAGCACGCCGGGAAGTTCGCCCCGGCGTGGATGGGTGGTGAAGACCCCGGACTCCCACTCCGACCAGCCTTTGCGGTTCGCGGTGGCACTGCGGATCGAGATGATCAGCGAGCCGCCCAGCGACACACCCCGGCTGCGATGCGGGACGACGGCGAGCACCCCGATGACTAGCGAGATCGCGAGCGCGACGCCCATGATCAGCAGCGAGAGACCTGCTGTGGCAATGACAATCCAGCTCACCAGTGGTAGCAGCACACACCCGGCGAGAACGGCGGTCTGCGCTTCGGAGAGCTTCCCGAGGCCGAAACCGCGGCGCAGCCGCCAGCCTCCGTAGGTTCGTGTGTCACCCATTGCCGGACCCTTCGCCGGACCCCTCGGTCATGGTGTTGCCCATTTGCTGTTTCGCCTGATTTCCTGCTGCCAGCGCCGCACCGGCAACGGCCCCGGCGGGATGCGCCTTGCTGGCGCCTGCGGCGGCCGCTCCCCCACCGCCCGCTGTCCCGGCCGCCGCTCCCGCTCCCGCGCCGGCTCCGGTTCCGGCTCCGGTTCCGGTTCCGGTTCCGGTCGCGGTCGCCCCGGTGGCTTGGTCGGTTCCGGCACCCTTCTCGGCGCCCTGGCCCTGGCCCTCGCCCGGTTTGCCGGTGGGAGGTTTGCCCGCGCCTCCCGGGCTGCTGTTCTGGTTGGGTCCGTTGCCGTTGTTGGCGGGGGTCACCGGCGGCGCGCCGGCGCCTTGCTTGCCCGTGCCGCTGTTTCCGGCGGGGCCGGATCGGTCCATGAATTTGCTGAAGGCGCTGGCTCCGCCGCCGCCGAGCATGCTGGCCGCGGCGCCGGCGGCCATGGCGCCGCCGCCCCCTCCGCCGCCGGTGGTGAACCGCTGGCCGCCCCAGTCGAAGAAGCGGAGCATGACGGGCATCGCGATGACCGCGAGTGCCAGCACGGCCATGCCGGTGAGGATCGTGCCGATGTCCTGGCCGTCGCCGATCAGCACGAATCCGATCGAGTAGATCACTGCGGCGATCGGCTGGTAGAGGATCAGGCTCAGTGCCCAGCTCAAGAGCTTGCGCAGCCACGGTTTGGTGGCCTCGTTGATTTGCCCGGCCGCCGCTGTCGGGATGAGCGCTAGGACGATGACGAGCCCGCCCATGCGGAAGAAGCCCAGGATCCATTGGATCGCGGAGAGGAAGAACATGATCTGGCTGAGGAAGAAGATGCTGGCCACGGATCCGGCGACGTTGGCCTGCATGGCGACAGCCATTGTGTTGCTGAATTTGTCGATCGAGACGTTGAGGATCTGTCCCGAGAGCGCGAGGCCGCCTTCGTAGAGCAGGACGGCGGCGGTTGTGCCGAGGGTTGACCAGACGACGAACGACATCAAGCCTGTGCCGACGTTGACCAACGGCTCGGCTTTGCGTTTGTAGGTCAGGATGATTCCCTGCCACACAACGGAACCGACCAGCAGGATGATCCCGACGTACATCAGCAGGCCCTGGATCTCTTCGATCGCGGGGCTCTGCAACATCGACGAGCGGTCGCTCCTGGTCCAGTACGTCATGGCCTCGGCCATCAGTTGGGCCGCGCCCTTGGCGATGGAGAGGGTGAGCTCGACGAACCAGTTGTTGACCCCGGCCCCGATCTTGCAGCCGACGTCGAACATGCCGCAGTCGTCGGCCAGGACGATTTCGGGCATCAGCGACCTCCCCTCGGGACGACGCCGAGCGAGGTGTAGCCGTCCACTGTGGAGTGGAGCGAGGCGCGTGGAAGCGGCAGCTGAACTTTCCAGTCGCCTGAGACCCATTGCAGGGCAATGGACACGCGCGCGAACGATTCGCTGGCGGCGGTCTGCGGTGTCGCGACCGCGAGGTCGACCACGACCAGCTCGGCGGTCGGGTCGCCGGCGCCGATGCGCCACCACCACTGGGTCGGCCTGGTCTCTGCCGCGGGTGTGTCGGTCTCCTGCTGCGCCAGCTCCGACATCGCGGACTGGGCGTCGCCGACCGTCTGCTCGGCGTAGGTCGGGCGATACACCGACGGGCCCGCGGTCGCCGCCAGGCGCAGCGTGATGTTGATGGCCGCGAACACGGCGCCGTCGCGGTCGTGGGAGAAACCGCGTGCGCGGCCGCCGCTGCTGTCGCGCGGTCCTGCGCAGTCGCTGACCGGCGCGTGGTCCCCGCTCGACGTCGGATCCCAGCGGACCTGGCATCGAGCGGTCGCGCTCGCCGGCGGTGGTGTGGCGGGTGAAAGAGCTGGTGGAGGTACTGGCTGCGGCGGGCTCGCGGCCGGAGCGTCGTGGTTGCGGCTGATCAGCCAGCCCGCGGTTCCCGCGACGGCGGCCACGATCAGGACCGCGACGATCCACCAGCGACGAGGCCGCCGGTGGGCGGCCATCAGATGAGCCACCCCACGATGGAGGTCGCGCCGAGAATCAGAGCGAGACCGCCCACAACCCAGGGCAAGGCCATGGCGCCCTCGACGGCCATATTATTTCGGTTGCGGCGGCCGACCGCCATCATGATCCCCGCCGCGACCAGCGCTCCGACGGCGCCGATCAGCCCGCCCCATTTCATCCAGCCGATCAGCGTGGATGCGGCGTCGGCGAGTTTGGTCGGCGGCGCGATCGGTGCCGGATCGTCGAAGTCCGGGATCCCGGGCCCTTGCATGAGCCAGGTGTTGACCGCGGTGATTGCCTTGTTGAACACGAGCGTTTCCCCCACTTATCCCCCGGTGACGCGCCGGAGCCCCCCTGACTGCGGCGCGGAAAGGTGTGGCGGCCGGACGTGATGGCCGCCTGCGGGCGCGGGCGGGCCCGCTCGTGGCGGGAATTCGCGGGGCCGGGCTGGTGCGACCGCGCGGCCGGGCGGCGCCGAGGCGGCGAGCGCGTGCTGTGGACCGGAACCGCCCGCCGACGTCGGTGCGCGTCCGGCGTACATCCGCTGGATCGCTTCCGGGAGCTGGCGGACGAGGTCAAGGACAGGTTTGGGCACCGTTTTCCCGGGTGGGTTCTCCAGCTCGGGCCACTGACGGTGGTGAAAGACCTCGAATCTGGCGGCCAGGTGCGGTTCGGCGCTGCGCAGATGGGATTTCGACGCGCGGCTGATGCCGCCGGGAACGGTGTGCATCACGATCAGGACCGGCGCACGCGGGCAGGCGGCGAGCGCGTGGCCGAGCCGGGCGGTCGCGGCGGCGGTGTTGCTGGTGATCAGCAGGTCGACCGGGCCGCCCCGGTAGAGACCGAGGTCGTGCACCGGGATCGTCGCGGTCGCGAGCAGGATCCGGCTGACCGTGGACGTTCCCACGCCGCCGGCAACGCCGCCGATTAACAGCGGGCGCGATCGCCCATCCGTCACGTGTCCCCCCGAACACCGTGTGCCCCGGCGCCGTGCGCCGAGGAATCGCTGCCGTCCGGATGGGCCACGACGACAGGTCTCGTTCTTCTGGTCAGACCGCCTTACGGCGGCCGGTGGTGACCGGCGAGCCGGTCACCTTCCAGCACCCGCTGGGTGCTGGACACAGCAGAGATGACCTCCCCAGATCACCTCGTCTCCGGTACCCGGACGACCCGGCCGCGGCGGGCGAGGTGCCCTCCGATCACCGGCCGGGCCGTCCAGGCAACGGCCCCCCTGAAACATGACTTCCCAGAAGGCGCCCCCGCGCCTGCGGCGGGTCGAAGCGGTGTTCTTCCTGCGCCACCCTCATGGACGACACGGACAACCAACCTCGATCCTCGACTACGCTGGGTACCTGAATGATGAACAGGTCAGCGGAGTCAACCGCGTTCGCCTGGCATGGCCCCGCATGATCCTCAATCCCCCACGGCCACCCAAACGGCTACTCTGAGTTGTCAACACCCCCATAAGCTGGGCGTACACCAGGTCTACCCGGTAGCAGACAGTGATACCAGCGCCCCGGCTAACTTTAGTTAATCTATCACCCATTCGGCCTAGAGGGCAATCTAGGTGACCATCCGTGACGATGAGGGCCTGACGGCTGTTGCCCTGCCAATCCGGCTCCGGGGCCGTCCCTGTGCCCACGCAAGCACCGCGAGCACTACGACGTCCTGCCGCCCGACGTCCTCGCCGGGGAGCCACGGGATGCCACCGTGGTGCCGGATTTCGGCACGCGAACACGCCGACGTGCCGAGCAACTGCTGATCAAGGTCAATCGATAGCCCAGAAGCCTGGGTCTCCGGGAAGCGGAACGTGCCGGAGGACCCGATCGAGCAGCAGCCGGACGCAGGCAACTCCAGGGCGGGGCTTTCCGCCGGTTCGTAGAGCAGCGGGGCGGGAGCGGCGTTCAGGGTCCCGCAGATCACCACCCGCGTCTGCTCGTCGGCCGGTGTCGCGTCGGGGAAAGTCCGCATCGCCGAGGTGGCGACGCTATGCCGCGCTGGTTGTCGACGCCAGGCCCGCGCGAGCCGGAGCCCCCTCTGGTCCTGTGGCGCATCTCGATCGGCGTGGGCGATCGTGTGACGCTCGGACTCTGGCCGTCGCAACGGCCAGGCCGAATTTGACAGGAAGCACCGACAATTCTCGCGCGCCGGACCGCGGGTTCGCTTTCTGTCAGTACGGGTTGTGGAGATCCGAGAAGGCCGTGCCGACCGTGTCGAGTGGACTCCCAGATCTCGGCGCACGGTCATTCCTCGCGTGTGACCGGCGACGTGATCAACTGAGCCAGCGGTATCAGAAGGCCCGGCAGGACAGCAGTATGAAAGGGATCCCGGCCGTAGATGACCCAGAGCGCGTACAGGTTGCCTGTGAAGCTCGGGGTGCCTCGCGCCAGTTCGATGGTGATATGGGCGCTCATCGGGGATCCTGATCGGCGACGGCCGTCTTCGCCCGTTCGGTGAGCTCGTCGATGCCCGGCAGCGGCGGGCGGTGTTCGGGCAGGAACAATGAGGCAGCGACCGCGAACTCGGCGACCTGCTGCTCGCCCTCATACACGGCGAATTCGCCCCACTGGTCGGGGCAGGCGATTCCGAGATGGTCGATGGAGTAGGTACTTCCGTTGTTCTGATAGGTGGCGATGGTTTCGGTCGGGTTCACTGCAAGCCTCCTTTGTCGTGATCTCGATCGGGGAATGGGTGAGGTGTGTGATCGCCGCGAGCGCGATCTCGCTCCTGTCAGCGCAGCGCTCGGGGGTCGGCGTGCGGACCAGATGCCGGGTCGGTTTCGGTGAGCAGGTCGGCGAACCTGCCTAGCAGGGACCGGAGTTCGCGACGGGTCTCCTCCGTGCCCGCGATCGTCACGTGCTGGTCGTCCGGACCGGCTGCGACGCGCAGCGTGGCCATGATCTCCGAGAGGGATTCGACGACGTACCCGCAGGTCTCGACGGCGACGTGCGTGTCGCGCAGTGTCAGCGGCGCGGGCATCGTCTCCTCGTCGCCGTCGGCGAGGTTTGCCAGTGACGCGTGCAGAACCGCTTCGTACGCCACGCGCATGGCGTGAAGCAGGCGCTGGGTATGCCGGTGCGGTGCCGGCATGTCGGCCGGGAACTGGTTCTTCTCGGCGCTACCGGGCAGGTGGGCGGGAGTGTCGTTGCGCCAGTGCTCGATCTCGGCTGTTGTCGCCGGGCGCCAGTCCTTCAACGTTGCCCGGGTCGATTCGATGCGGCCATCGCTGTAGAGGTACTGGGTTCCCCCGCCCTGCGGCTCAAGGATCTGCACGGTAGCGGCGCAGTTCGCCACCGCCGAAAACGTCACGTAGTCGCCGGGCCGGTACGCGCCGGACCTGGTGAAAGGACCGCATCGCGCGGCTTCGCGCAGTCGACCCCATTCGGTCAGGTCAAGAAAGCGGTCTTTCGGCGCGATGTCGCTGTCCAGAGGGGTCATGGTGGGCCGGGTCGGGCAGGCCAGGACGGTCTTTGTCTCGATGTCGACGCTCGTCATGCTGCCGACCGTACTTGAAATGATCTGACAAACCTAGGTTTATCAGATCGAAAATCTAGGTTTTTCCATTTTTAGCGGAAGAGAGGCCTGTGGTGATCATGTCCGATGTGCCTCGCCCCCGGGGTGGCGAACAATATTCCGGGGACCCGTTCCGGCGCCCCGCCGCGCGTGCGGCCCTCGTTGTGTGCCCGGCGGCGCGTTGTATCCGTATCGATCGCACTGCGTCAGATAGCGTGCTTGTTTGGTTCGGGAATTCCCTGGTGCGGTTGCACCCGTGGCGCGATTCCCGCCGGATCGGTGTCGCGTCCTGCGCCGGCGATCACGCGATCAGCTATGATTTCCGGTGGTCACTCGCGCTGACTATTCTCCGGACCGGAGGCGCCCACGTCGCCTCTGGTATGACGGACAAGACGGCTGATGGCCGCAGGCGCGACGCTGAAGCCTTGGAAAGTCCCGTGACTGCTGACCTCGCGGGGTGACGTGGGCGCTCTGCTGGAGGACGGCATGACCAGCCGCAACATGCGAAAAGCCATCGGACAACGCCGGGCGCGCACTGGCGAGAGCCACACCGCGGCGTTGCACGCATTGCAAGCGGAACGGTCCTCACGCGGCCAGACGGGAACGCCCCAGGCGCGCAGTGCGGACTTCGGATGGCACGAGTTCGATCACGAGAGTTCCGACGATCTGTTCAAGTGCCGTTTCTGCGGGACATACGAGATCGAGTTTCACGAGGACGGCTTCCCATACCCGCGGTGCGCGGTCGGTGGAGATGAGCGCGCCGCTGACGCTGCCCGCCGGAGGAAGGAAGGAGCGAAGAAGGTGAAGGCGCACAAGAGGAACGGCTTCGACCTGTCCTACACCGGCTCACTCCCGTGTGTCCGGCCGCTCGCGGCTCCCGACGTCCTGCGGGAGTTGGCGCCCTCGATCTGGGCCACGCAATGGATCGACACGCCCGCGATGAGGACGTCGCCCGAGGCCGCCGACGTGATCGAGGACCTCGCCTACAGCCACGCCGTCCGCGCGGTCGCGCTGGTGACCCTGCTCGCCGACGCCGCCACGCCCGAGCCACGCGTGGTGGAGGCACTGCGGGAAAGAACGTTTGTCACCACGGACAGGTACGACGACGCCGGCGTCCCGTTCGCCGCCGCCGCCGCGATGAACGCCGCGACGTTGCTGCACGACGTGGTCATCAGGCCTCGGTGCCCGGAACCGGTGCGACAGTTGCTGCGGGGCCGGATCAACACCGCCTTGTGGGACCGGCCCGGGGCGGCCGCGACCTTGTGCGCCGACCTCGCGGCGCACGGCGGTCCGAAGCCGGTCGACGGGGAAAGCCTGGCCAATCGCCACTACGGGGCGCGCACCTGTGCGGCGCTGTTCGCCAGCTTCCTCGAGGTGCCGACACTGCGGTGGCCGCTGGCCGCCGCGTGGGCGGCGAGCACGCTCGCCACCGAGTGGCTCGACTTCGCCGACCGCGCCGCGCGGAACGCCGGGCAGACCGATAGCGCGACGGACAGTTTGTTCTGGTACGGGAACCGCCCCAGTGACCAGCTGATCGACGCGCCCATGCCCACCTACTGGGCAGACGTGGTCGGATCTGAGGAACAAGATTCGCCGACAGCCGGGTAGAAACCTCAGGCCCTGTCTCGCCGGGTTGTCGCGGCCGATCGCGCCGCGGCGGCCCGGCACCCTTCGCCGACACAGCCACCGCGGGACGGCCGGCCGGACGAGCGGTCTCAGGTGGACCAACATCCAGCGTGGCGCTCAGTCGAACGCGAGCGGGCGTTCCGGATCGAGCGGCAATACCGAGCCGGCGACCGCATCGCCGGCTACAACGAGCTGGACGACGATCGCCTCGCATCCGGAAGTTCGAGCGCTTGATCCTGATCGCTGGCGTCGGTCTTCTCGGGAAGTGGCTCGCCGTTGACGGCGAACTGCTGCCACTCTTCGTGGGCGTGCTGCCACCGCTCCTCCGGACGCGGCAGGCGCTCGCGGTACCACGAGCTCTGTTCCCCCTGGTGTTCTATGTTCGTCAGACCGTGCAGATCGCCGAATACGTCGATCGCGTAGCGAGTCCGAAGTGGACAGATGGTCGGGGGAGGTCCGGAGAAGGCCTAGCAGGCTTGACGCCGGGTCACCGTCGGGATGTCAACCTCGGCGACCTCCGGTGTCGCGCCTTGTCTTCGCGGTCGTCGGTGATCGCAGCCGAATACGCACGACGGTGTATCGGACGAACGCCGTGCTGGGGCGGGGCAGGGTCAGTTTCGTGGTGTGCGGGTACGGAAGGTCTTGAGAGCGTGGCTGGTGAGCTCCTGGTACCGGTCCGGGTCGAGCGGCATCACCGCGCTGGTGACCGCGCCCTGGTGCGCGGCGTCGAGCTGGACGGCGATCGCTTCGTAGGCCTCGGTGATCAGCTCGTCGGTGTCGTCGGAGGCGGCGTCGGAATTCACATGCAGGGTCAGGGCGTAGACCAGCTGGCGGCGCGGGTCGCTCGCGCGGTGCCGGCCGCCCGGGTCGATGACGTCGAGGTCGGCGAGTAGCGCCGGGTCTTGTGGAGGGTCGACGGTCTCGGTGGTCAGCGCGACGGACGCGGCCATCGGCGGGGAGACCGCGGTGACGGCCTCGGCGATGAGCTGGCCCACCGCAGCGGAGTCGGTGTCGACGGGACATTCGGCGGCGATCAGGATCGGCAGCTCGCGGCCGGTGAATTGTCGGTCCTCGTCCGGCATGGTGCTCCTGTCAACGTGCGCGGCGTCGGCGACTCGCGGCTGATGAAGTGCCGAGTATGGCGGTGGCGGGCGGTTCGTTCGCATGCGCCCGGTATCTGGCGCGTGTCGCGTGAGGGGGCAGGATGTACGTCGTCGGGGGCACCAGGCCCGCGACGGTGGGTGGTATCCCCGGTGCTCGCCGGTCGGCGCGCATCGGGGACCTTCCTGATCAGCGAACGTGGGACTGGCCGTTGAGGGCCAGCAGTTCCTCTGCGAAGGCCTTGCCCACGGCGTCTTCGTCCGTGTTCTGCCGTTGCGCAGGTGCGGGTGCGGGTGCGTTCGTGGTCTCCGCCAAGGACGTGAGCATGGCCAGTGCGACGACCTGGTTGCGGCCGTTGGTTTTGGCGGCCTCGAGTGCTTGGTCGCTGTAGGTCTCCAGCTCGGTCAGCGTGGCGCCTTGTTCTGGCGAGGCGGCGATGCCGATGGAGATCGTGCAGCGGGGAATTCCGTTGTGCCCGAGCCTGATCAGGGCACCACCGGCGGGTTTGATGATCTCGGTGTCGAGGTTCTGTACCGCGGCACGGATGCGCTCGGCGACGTCGATGGCGGTCGTCCAGTTCGTGCCCGGGAGGACGACGGCCATTTCCTCACCGCCCATGCGGGCGAGGAGGTCACCGACGCGGGTCTCTCGGCGCAGCACCGCCGCCAGCGCTGTGAGGACCTTGTCCCCGCCCGGGTGACCGAGCAGGGTGTTCCATCTCTTGAAGTAGTCGAGATCGAGCATGAGCATCGCGGTGGGGCGGCCGTTGGCGTGGTCGATCTCCACGGCGGCGGAGGCGAGCGCGGTGAACCCGCGCCGGTTCGGCAGGCCGGTCAGGGGATCGGTCAGGGCGTCGGTTCGGTGCTGTTCGCCTTCGGTTTCCAGTGCCGCGATGCGGCCGATGTTGCGGGTGTCGCGCACGGCGATGGCCAGGATGACCAGCAGGCCGAGCGGGAGCGCGACCGCTACGAGCGCGGCGGCCATGCCGAGTGCCAGGGTGTGCAGGAGGAGCTTGTTGTCCTCCCAGGTGCCGATCATGTCGGCGAGGCGCCACTTCCTCCAGCGGATGCCGCGGTAGATGCCGATCGGGACGGCTTCGGAGAGGAAGTAGACGGCGACCGCGACGGTCATGACGATGACGGCCCGGCCTCCGGCGGCGGTGTCGAAGGTGATGGTGTGGCTGAGCCAGGTCCGGGCGTCGACGAGATCGCGGGCGATGCCGACGCCGACGACCGCGAGCACGACGGTCGCGGTGCTGCTGGTCCACAGGCCGAGGGGTTTGCGGGCGACGAAGTACCGGCGTGTTCGCACGATCACGACCAGCCCGAGCGCCAGGGTGGTCGGCAGCACCAGGGCGGCCGAGGCGAACCACAGGCTGGTCTGGTCGACGAACTCCACTTTCCCGCGCACCAGGCGAGCGTCACGCCGGCGCTCTTCCGACGGCCGGGTCAGCGCCATGTGTGTCAGCGCGGCGCCGACGAACAGGGCGAACAGGATCCAATGGTGTTGCTGCGGGGCTCGGGAGGCGAGCCAGCCGTAGGCGATGGCGGCCAGCCCCGCGAGGTCGATCACGACCACGGCGGCGACGGTGGGACCGCTCAGCGAGCGCAGGCGGTCCTTCGACCGACACGAATCGTCACCGGACCGCGCTTCCGTCCCGTTCCGGGCCCGTGACACCCTATGATCCCCCATCCTCATTAACCCCCTGATGTGCGACAGGCGCAGCCACCCACGACCTGCCGCTCTCACCTCGCGCCTCGGGGCCGATAGGCAGCGGAGGTGACCTTGTGCTGCTCCCCTACCGGCGCGACTCGTAATCACGCGATCACGACGGCCGCTGCCCGCGCGGCGCATAGCCGGTCCTTCCGCCCCTGTCCTTCCTCTTCCGTGACGTCGTCCAGGAGAGGAGGCCCGGCCATGCGCGACCGCGACATGTGATCAGGCTGATACAGCCTGCGACTGCAACCCCCCTTGATGACAGGTCCATTCGAGTTGGCCTTTCCGGGCCCTCGCTTACACAGAGGAGGCACCAGTTATGTCCCGCGACCGCGACATGTGATCTCCCCTTTTTTCATCTCACTGCTCGGTGTGCACCGTCCGGCCCGCGATCCATCCAGGAACGCAGCGGGTCTCGCGGCGGCAGGTCTGACATACCTGCCGCCGCTCTGGGGTCGATGCTGGTGAGCTGAGACGTTCCGACTGTCGCCGGCGGGCCGCCCGGGGCTTCGTCTCCGGGCTGGCTCGTCGGCCACTACCCATCCGGGTGGCGCCATCTGGCGGTGATCGTCAGCAGCACATCCCGTACCCACGGTGAGTGCGCGAGACCGCTCGCCAATACGAAAAGTTGCAGCCAGAGTCGGCTGCGCGACGTTTTTCCCCCACGTTGGCTCCCCTACCAGCGTAATTAACTACAGTTAACCCCTTTGGCCACCCTAGGGCAATCGAGACGTTTGCCAACCCCCCGTTGATCACTCCACCCGTTCGGCCTAGTCGTGTAACGTACGGTGACGGAACTGGGGAGTTCGTGGGTCTAGTATTTCTCTGTAGCTGTCCTTGCGTGGCACCCACCTACCGGCTCGCCCTGGATCCCTCCAGAGCCGGTAGCCACACCAAAGGGGATGATGAAATGTCCGATTCTGGGGGAACATCACCACCACCAACCGAGGTCGAGCAGAACCCCGAGTTGGCCGCGTTCACCCGCAAGCTGAACAAGCTCTTCCGCACCGTCCGCCCTGACGGCGGCGATGTCGAGTACCCCAACAAAGAGGTCGCTGCCGCGATCGGGATCTCCGATGCCCAGGTCAGCTATCTCCGGCGCGGGAAGCGCGGCATCCCCAGGGCACGGATACTCCGCGCCTTGGAGAAGTTCTTCGGCGCCAGGAAGGGATATCTCGACCCCGACGCGGACCCGACGATCACGGGCAAGGTCGACCAGCAGCTGGCGATGATTGACTGGCTGCGTGAGAACGGCCTGTTGCAGCACGTCATCAACGAGTGCGTGTTGAGGCTGGAGACGCACGAAGCCGAGGCCGACATTCCTGCCGCCTCGTAGCCGGAGCACGTGCGGCCGAACCCGTGCGCGGCCTGCCCGAGTCTCCTGACAGGGACAGGCCGCGCTGGCCAGGCGGCTGCGGTCAGCCGGTCACGGCGTGGTGGCCCGGCTTCGGCTCGGGCTTGGGCGCGGTCTTCGTCTCGCCCTTGGACTTCGTGCCGCTCTTGCCCACGGTCGGCTTACCCGGTTGTCCCGGTGCTGGTGCGCCGGTGGTCGGCTTGCCCGGCGCGGGCTTGCCGGTCGCCGGCTTCCCGGGCTCCGGTGGCGTGGTCGGCGGGTTGGTCGGCGGCGTACCGGTCCCGCAGGAGATGACGGCGACCTGGATGGTCGCGCCTTTGCCGCCCGCGCCGGTGAGCTTGATGGTGGCGCCGGTGGCCTTGCCGCCGGCGGCGGTGCCGTAGGTGACCGACAGGGTGTCGGACAGCTTCACCGTGCCGGATCGCCCGGCGGAGGCACGCCCGTTGGTGCAGGTCGTGGAGACCGCGCCGATCGACTTCCCGCCCACGGTGACGTTGCCGACGGTGGCCGAGGCGGTGCCCGCCCCGGCTTTCACGGCCAGCCCGCTCGCGACGACGAGACCGGTCTTGGACCGGATCGACCCGGCTGAGCCGGATTTGACCTCCCCGGCCGAGTTCACCGACGGCTGGGCGCCGAGCGGGTCCGGGCCGGTGGCGGACACGCCGTAGGCGGTGGACGCCTCGGCCGCCGCCGCCATCTCGGCTCCGTGCACGACGAGCCCGGCGATACCGGAACCCACCGCGAGTGCCGCGAGCATCACCCGCGGGCTGATGTTGTTGGTACGGGCCACTTCTCCCCCTTGTTGTTCGGCCGCCCCGGTGCGGGCCGGACCATGTGGTGGTGACTCAACGGACCAGCACCGGCGTGCCGAGCGGCACTTCGCTGCTGATGATCTGCAGGGCGTCGGCCGGGACGCGGATGCATCCGTCCGACGAGGACTTGCCGTAGACCTCGGCGGTCGGCCAGGTGTGGATCCCGACCGTGCCGGGGCCTCCGCCGTAGGTGGTGAACGTGTCCGAGTGCGCCGAGAGCGGCAGCACGATCGGACTGAACGTGGGTTTCGTGTCGCGGATGGAGGCGAGCAGAAACGCGCGGCCCGCCGGGGTCGGAGCCGCCGGTTTCCCGATCCCGACGGTCCAGGCGCGGGTCGCCGCCCCGTTGTGCACGAGCTCGAGCCGGTAGGTGGCGCGGTCGAGGCGCAGCAGGTACGGGGTGCGGGCCTCGTCCAGGCGCGGGTCGTCGCGGTAGAGCCAGGCGGCCGCGCCGTTTGGGCGGCCCGGGAGCAGCACCATCGCCCACCCTGGCCGCTCGTCGACGACCGGGACCCAGGTGTCGGAGCCCAGCTGCGTGGGCGGCAGCGCCGCGATCGGCGCGCCGCCGGGCGCCGCGTAGAGCGGCACCGTCGCGCGCGGATGCAGCACCAGCCCGCTGGGTGGCTGGTCCGGCGCGGGATCCCGGGGCGCGGCGGGCAGATCAGCGAAAGTCGACTGCTGCGGCAGTGCCGCCAGGTCCTCGTCGCTGACCGCGATCGCCGCCACGATCACGTCATGCTCGACGGCCTGCTTGCTGGCACTCACTCCGTCCACCGGCCCGCTCGGCGAAGCCGGGTCAGGGGCAGAGAAGGCCATGGCGAGCACGATCAGCGTCACCACGGCCAGGACCCCGAATGCCACCAGCAGGACGGCGACACGGCCCCGGCCGATCGGACCCGCCGGAGTCGGAGTGAGGACCTCCTCAGCGCCGAGCTCGGCGCCGGCGCCGTCGACGCCGCGGCTGCCGTCCTCCTCGGCCGGGTCGGGCAGGCGGTGTTTTCCCACGATGTGTTCTCCCCCAGGGACAGTGCGGTGGTGGCTGGCCGGGGTGGTGCGGTGGCGCGCGGCCGCCGCACCACCCCGGGAACGTGATCCGGCTACTTCGCGAACCGCTCCACGAAGCGGTCGCCCAGGGTGCCGAGGCCGGACACCCGGTCCCAGCCCTTCGCCGTCTGTATCGACTGCGGCTTGTCGTCGACGTCGACGAGGTAGTCACCGGGCCCCGTCGGTGCGGTGACGCCGGTCGGGACGCCCATGCCGTTGGTCCACATCCCGGCCTTCTGCGGGGTCACGTCCGTGATCGCCGCGGTGTCGCGAGCCAGGTCGTAGAGCGCGCCGTTCATAAAGCCGAGGCGGGTGACGCCGCGGGCCTGCTGGGCGTTGGCGAAGATCCCTGCCGTCAGCGGCGAGCCGAGCGAGGTGCCACCCGACGGGCCCTTCCCGTATCCCTGCTTGCCGGTCGCGCCGACCGCCATGCCGGTGTAGAGGTCCGACAGCGCGGAGATGTCCGGGATCGCGCGCTTACCATTCGCCGACGAGGGCACCACGCCCTGCTGGTAGTCCGGCGCGTCGTAGAACGAGCTGACACCGCCGCCGGCGCCACCGGCGAACCGCCCGTCCTTGTCGTTCTGCGGAACCCACTTGCCGCCGGTCAGGGTGTTCCCGGCCGACTCCCACCCGGCGGTGAAAACGACCTTGTTGTCCTTGTCCACCGCGACGGTGGTCCCGCCAACGGAGGTGACCCACGGCGACGCGACCGGGAACCGGACGCCCGGGGCGCGGCTGCCCATCGAGTCGTCGCCGGTGTCACCGGAGGAGAACAGCAGCGCCTGGCCCTGCACCGCGGCCTGGATCGCGATGTCCTCGAACTGGGTCCGGGTGGCCGGGGACACCTCGTTGTCCCGGGCGCTGGAGGCCCAGGAGTTGGAGATGATGCTGGCCTTGTTGTCGGCGACCGCGCGGTTGAGACCGTCGTAGGCCAGGCAGTCCTTGGAGGCGTACCAGATGATCTTCGCGGCCGGGGCGGTCGCGTGGATCGCCTGCACGTCCATGGTCTGCTCGAAGTTCCAGGCCTGCTCGCCATCGCCGCCCTGGCAGTTGGTCGGCAGGCCACCCGGCGCGATGTTGTTCTCGTACTGCCCGGCCGCCAGCGGGGTGCCGCCGACCTCGGCCGCCCACCTGTTGGTGTCGGCGACGATCGTCTTCGACGCGTACACGCCGGTGGCCGCCACGGTCTGCCCCGCGCCGGTGTTGGCCGCAGTCAGCCCGTAGATCGCGCGGACCTGCGGGACGGTGTAGCCACAGTTGGCGTTGGACTGCCGCCCGGCCGGATACTTCTGCGGCACCGCGGTGTTGTTCTGCTCGCCCCAGTACCGCGCGCAGTACTGGTTGGGCTCGTCCGCCGCCTGCGGCCGGGTTCCCGCGCCGCGCCCGTCCACCCGGTCGCGGTGCGAGGTCGCGGTGACCGCGCGGTCGCTGTCGTCGAGCCCGAGCACCGCGGTGACCGCCGATCCCAGTGCCCTCGGCAGCGTGATCTCGCTTTCGGGTGCGGCCAGGGTCAGCGTGCCCTTGCGGTAGGTCGCGAGCTTGATCCCGAAGGTGTCCTGCAGCTGATCGACCGAGCCGCGCGCGGTGACGAAGTGCCGGTTCGCCGCCACCTCCCCGACCTGCAGTCCGCGCTCACGCAGCCAGTCCTGCACCTTGCCCACGGACTCGGCGGTGGGCCCGAACCGCTCCACGAACTGCCGCTGGTCGATGAACTTCCCGTGCTGCGGCGATCCCGGTGTGGTCACCGCCTTCGCCAGCCGCTGCGCGCCCGCCTGATCCCGCAGGCCGAGCGCAAGCTTCACCTCCCGCTGCTGCCCGCCGTCGACACCGGACACCTTCGCCTGCGGAGTCGCCCACGCCGGGCGGCTGCCCGCGACCACGGTGCGGTCGGCCTCCCCCGGATGACCGTCGAGTACCTGCGCCGAGACCGGCACGGCGGCCAGCCCGGCCAGCACCGCGGCCCCCGCCATCACGCCCGCGATGCGGGCTGATCGCACTGCCATACGTAATTCCCCCGTGTTCTTAGCACGCGTTATCGGTGACACCGGATCGCGCGAACGAGCGCCTGCGACAACGCTCAGAAAGGCGGAATGTGACAAGGACACAGCCGGACGGCCATTCCTCGTCATCCCCTGATCGCTTTTCCCTTATCCCCCGGTGCGGACCGGCGTTCCCCTGTGCCGATCCTCCTGAGCTGGCACTATCCGCCAACCCGGTGCAGAGCTTCGCAGCCGGTCAAGTCCCAGTCAATACCTTCCGGACAAATCACAAATACTTCCATCAAGCACATTCCGGCGACAATATGCGAATGCACCATTGGCCGGTCCGAAACAATTCGGACCGGCTGAGTTCCGTGGCGCGAACCGGCGATTACACGGTGGCGACTACCTCCGTCAGCACGAAGGCGCGGAAGGGGCCGCAGACCGCGGTGTCCTGGGCCGTGTCGACGTAACCGCGCACCCGCAGGTGTTGCCCGGCGGGCCGCGCGCCGCGCTCGGCCTCCTCGCGCAGCCGCTGCGCGGCCGGGCCGGTGACCCGGAAGACCTGGTTCCCCACGCCCGCTACCGCCGCGCTCATCGTCATGCAGCCCGGATGTCGATTCGTCCAGGCGACCTCCGCGTCGGTGTCGATCACCGGGCCGCGCGCGTCCGCCGGGGGCATCGAGATCGGGCCCGCCGGCGCGGGTGCCGCGGGCGAGCTGCACCCGGCGAGCAGGGCGAGGGCCGCCACGAACGACGCGGATGCCACGGCGGCGCGGTGGGTTCGGGTCGTGGTCACGCGTTCCCTCTCTGGTCCGGGTTGGGCAGCTGGTTCCGCCGCGCTCTAGGCCGGGAGGGGCACGCGGCGGAACCAGCACGACCGGGCGTTGCCGCTGCGCTGGGGACACAGGCGGCGCCTGCGGCCGGTCTGTTCCCCTCCGAACCCCCAGCTCGGAGGGAAGAACTTGGTAAGGCCGGTCTCGCCGCGTCCCGGCCCAGGACACCCATCCGGCGGGACTGCGGCGAGACCGGTTCGGCTGCTGTGATGCCGCTACCGGGGAGCTGCGATCTCTGAGGTGCAGACCGCGAAGTGCTGTAGCGACGAGCAGCCGTCCTGTTCCCCAGGAACCGTCGAGTCGCGGGCCGGGTGACTGCGTGAGTCGACGAGCAAACCCGTGCGTCCGATGTGGACACCGAGCTGCCGTGGACACGAGCCGGCAAGCAACGCAGTCGGATTCCGTGGCATCCGGCCCGCGAATCGACGGAGGACTTCTCAGGCCACGTTCCGGGCACCGGGCCCGAACTCGGCCGGAACCACGTGCGCACCGGGCGCGCCGAAAAGCGGGTAGCCCCACCAGGTGTGCGCCCAGTCCCCGACCTGCCATCCCAGCGGCGTGACCGCCGTGGGCAGTTTCCGTTTGCCCCGCGAGGTCGACGGCCGGGCCGGACGCACCGGCGACGCGAACCGCGAGACATCCGCGACGGGTTCCACGATCGAGGACGAGTCCGTCGTGAGGATGCCCGCGACCGCGGCCCAGGCCCGATCCGTGAGGCGCCCGACGACGCCCGCCCCGAACACCACGAGCGCCAGCTCGCCGTCGACGTCTTCGATCTGCACATCCAGGCACAGGTGATAGCCCAGCTCCGCGAGCAGGTGCTTGGCCTCCCACATCTGCTCGATCGCCGGTGTGCCGAACTGCTGGCGCCTCTCGAACAACTCCGGCCGCTCACTGTGCAGGGACTCGTAGTCGATGTGCTCGCACACGGTGCGGGCCATCGGCGAGATCGCCCACGGCGACACGGACGGCTGGACGTGGAAGTCCAGGCGCCGGGCGAGCACGTCGGGAATCAGCGCCTGGCCGGGATCCAGCCGTCCCGCACATTCACCCGGCTCGGGCAGGAACACCAAGGCCCCACCCGGACCGGCTTCGCCCGACGGCCACCCGCCTTCTCGGGCCGTACTCGAATTCAAGGAACCCCCCTCGGTTCGCGGCGAACCCGGCTGAGCCGGGAAGCGACGACGACCACTGCCCGCGACGCCGTCGCGGCTCCCCCCTGTGGAACCAGCATCGAGCGTGTGCCGTGTCGTGGAGCGGATCCCCCGATCCGTCCTCGCCTCGTGGAAGTCACCTAACCACAGAGATGACCTAGAGTCACGATCATGGGCAAAACTCCACGATGTTTGGGCTAAATGAGTGAAAAACGGTTACAGTGCGCGTTTAACCATAGTTAATCGAGTATTCAACGACTGGGCTTCCCGCCGGTCGGCGGCAGAATCCGCACCCCGGTCACGCGGCGGTCACCGGATCCGGCCGCACTGGATGGAAGAGCCGGTGATCAAGTAGCGTCGCGCCGGGGACAGGGGGAAGTAGATGATCTGGGGCTGGATCGCGGCCGCCGTCATGTACGCGGCGGGGATCGCGTGCGTCACCCGTGGCGTGCTGATCCGGCGTCGGCGGAAACGCCAGCTCGACGTCGAAGGTAGTCCCGATGAATAAGCTCGCGGCCCACGCGCAGTCGAGCCAACCGGCGACTCTGGTGGCGAGGCGACCCGGTTCACCCCAGGAGCGATCGCCTTCCCAACCCGGGCGCCGATACGGCGCGTTGACCCCGGCGACGACAGCACGATCCGTCCTCACCGCCCAAGCACCGCCGCTGCGCGGTTGGACCGCAACGACACACCGCGCCCGGAACTCGGGCAGGTTGGCGGATGCCGACCTACCCGAGACGCCACTTCAGGACCGCAATCCAACGGAAACGCCGTACTGGCACGACGAGAGCGCGGCCATCGGCTGGCACCAGCGGACGATGAACCCCTTCCGGTCCCGCCACCGAGACGATCCGGCTGGCGTCCGGCCTCCTTGCCTGAACTCCGTACGGCACGCGCAACACGCCCGGAATAACGCCTGGTGCTTGCCCGCGTTCCGTTTATGTACAACAGTGGCCGCCATGCCGAAGCCCGGTGGTGTGAAACAGCGTGCTCTTGGGTCGAAGACGCCGACGGAACGTCCCAGCGTCGACGCCCGGCTGCACGCAGCCATGAAGATCGCCGCTCTCGAACGCCGCCAGGCGGGAACGCTTGCCTACGACCGGATCCTGGAGGCCGGTCTGCGAGCTGTAGGTCTTGGCAACGTCGTGGAACGAACCCTTGGCTGCGACAACGTCGTGACCAAAGAGGACGTGAAAGAACTTGAATTCCTCCTGCTGGCCGAGTTCGGCTTCGCCAGGGAGGAATCTGGCGCCAAAACGCGTGCTCTTGGGTCGAAGACGCGCACGGAACGTCCCAGCGTCGACGCCCGGCTGCACGTGGCCATGAAGATCGCGGCTCTCGAACGTCGTGAGCGGGGAACGCTTGCCTACGACCGAATTTTGGAGGCCGGGCTGCGAACTGTTGGCCTCGGCGACGTGGTCGAGCGAGCCCTCAGCTTCGACAAGAACCTGACCAAAGAGGACCTGGCAGAACTCGAACTTGCCCTCCTCGCCGAATTCGGCCTCGCCGAGGAGGAACGCATGGCGTCGTAAACAACGGCGAGGCGGCACCTCAAGGAGATGCCGCCTCTAAGCCTGGTTGCAACTGACCTCGACTTGCCGGTCATATCAGTTGCACCTCGAACCCCTGGTGCCACCCGGGGGCCCTAAATTGCCCGACCTCGCAAGAAGGGCTTTGTCGTGCCTACGGTACCTGGTGCCGGGGGCATTTTCCAGCACTGCGGTGCTTCTGTGTCTCCGCGCGCCTTCTTTGTGCTGCCCATTTCCGCAGGCCACACCGCCTGCATGGGGCAGATCACCACCAAACCCCGCAGGTCGTTCGCGGGTTCGGCAGCGCCGTGCTCGTCGCGCGTCGACGAGGGCGGCAACCGTCGCCTCGGCGTGTCGCCGTCCTCGGTGCGCACTGACCGCGCACCCCTCGACCGCAGCCTGCCGTGCATGTCTTCCGTCCTCAGCGCCGCGGCGGCAGGTCGGCGGGTTCTGGAATGACGTCCCCACCTGCGCACATCGACAGGAACGAAAGCCGAACCCCGGCCGTGCCAGCGGTCGACGTGGCCGCCTGCTGGCGGCTCGCGGAAGCGATCAGTCCGCGCCGCGGGCTGCGAACTGACACCTGGGATGACACGACGTCGACGTGGCTGCACCAGTACGACCACCAGCCCTGGCCGGACGCGCCGCCGCCAGGCCCCTACGCGCTCTACCTCGCCGACGAATCCGGCCAGTTCCGGCTGCTGTGCTTCGACCTGGACACCACGCGCGGCGATGTCGAGACCGACCTGGCGCGCCTTCGCGATCTGCTCGACACAGCCGGCGTCCGGTACGTCGTGACCGCCTCCGGGACCGGTGGCGGCCGCCACGTGTGGCTCGCCACCGGACCTGGCGGCGCCGCCCCGCTCGCGGTGCGACGGCTCGCCAAGCTCCTGGCGCGAGCGCTGCCGACCCTCGACCACGGGATGCTGTGCAATCCGGGCACCGGGGCTGCCCGGCCCCCGGGCGCTCCGCATCGCGACGGCGGACATGCCGTGCTGCTGGACCCCGCCACTCCCCTCGCGGCGGCCGCCGCGCTCGAGTCGGGTGTCTCTGGTGTGGTCGAACGACTCACCGAAGAACTGGACGCCACCGTGTCGACGCCGGACGAACGCTCCACGGCGACGCTCACCACGAGGGAGATCATCCAGCGGAACGGAGGACTAGCGCTGGCCGGGCTCCGGCGGGAACCGTCGCCGAGCACCCGCGCGGCGCTGGACACCGTCGCCCGCGACGGCGAGGCCAGTGGACTGCTGGCAACCGTCCTGGTAGGACTGGCCCTCGCCCGGTGGTCGTGGCCGGAGGTACATGCGCTGCTGGACCGCGCACCAGGCCTGGAACACGCTCGCACCCGCTCGAATCCTCGCGCTGGAGCGGCACGGATTCGTCGCGGCAGCGAGGAGGCCGTTGCGTTGTTGCGCCGCCAGTGGCGCCGCTGCGTCGAGTACGCCGCCCAGCTTCCCCCAGCCGCAACCCAAGACGCCATCAACCGCGCGGAAGAAACGGCCAGGTACGTCGCAACGGTTCAGGCAGCGCTCGACGAGGACCCCGCTCGCTGGGCCCGCCAATCCGGACCCGCCGACCGGGGAGTGCTCGACGCGGTCTGCCTCGTGGCATTGGAAGCCTGCGGCGTCGAGATCGATCTCGACGTCCGCCGCGCTGCGGCCATGGCAGGCATCAGCAAGTCCGCCGCCGCCCGCGCCTTCGACCGCCTCAGTAAGGACGGCTTCCTCCTCCGGACCGCCGAGGCGGTAGGCCCACGGGCCGCCACCTGGAAGCTCCTTCCCCCAGCTACCACACCTGAACAGCAACAACAGGGTGGGACACAAGGACCCCGCCCCCCGGGTCCGGTGCGAGAAGATCTACGGCACCGCCTTCGTGAGTCTCTGAGAATCCGTGCTGCAGACGCTTTTGCACCACGAAAGGTCGGAGGTCTTGGTCGTCACTGTGCTCGAGTAGCTGCCGCATGCGTAAATGGAGCCAATGCAACGACGCTGAGCCGTATATGTGGTTATACAGTGGAGACCTGTGAGCGGTACCTGACCACGATGAGAAAGTTTGGCCTCGTGCGACAAACCCGCTCGGGCTCGGCCACCCTGAACACGTCAGCACTTGCACGAGCGGCGAGGCGCCTCGGTACGCACGGCTACCGAGGCGAGCAAGCACGGTGGATGCTGGTCGACCGCGAGGTCTACGCCTGGTGGCGCGAGGAAGAGCAGTGGATGCGCGCAAGGAAGCGGCCGAGGCGACCTCATTCTGGCGAACAACATCTTCAGCTCTGGGGCGCGCGTCGGCGGGAACCGTTCCCTAGGAGCGGGGAGCGTGCCGACTTCGCCGAGGCGCGGCGGCGGATCGCCGGACGGCATCGCCTGGTGTCCGCCTAAAGTCCGGTCGTACTGGTGACGAGCAGCTGGGGAATCATCCGCTTCGGCGCGCGGCGCGCCGACCACAGCTGACGCCAGGGCGGTGCGAAGATCAGCCCGGAAAACACCAAAGGCCAGGAGCGTCCACTCCCGGCCTGGTGCGAAGTCCGTGATACGCGATGCTGGCGCTGGACCCCGTTCGTTCAGTTTCGAGAGTACAACACGCCAGGGCCAATGTCGGGTGTCACGCCTCAACGAGGACGTGATCAGTTGAATCAGCCACTTCGACGAGAGCGGGCGGAGGAGAAACCGAACCCGCTCGACCAATTGCGTGCGGCGTCGTTGGTCGGGAAGCATCACCTCCGGATGCCGGTCGACCTGTTGGGCTCCCGGAACCATGACGCGAACGCCTTTCTGATCTATCTGCTGCTTGATGGGCGATCGGGGCCGAACACGCCCGCGATCATGCGCAGGGAGGTCGGCGCCGATCGCCTGGGGTTGTCGACCGCTCAGTGGAAGCGCGGTATGGCGGCGCTGCTGCGGGAGCACAAGAACACGAAGGGAACGCAGCCGGCGTTCGTGGTCAATACCAGGCGAGGACAGGGCCGGGCCTCGGCCCGAACGGTGTTGCCCGCGGCACGGTACGTGAAGCTGCCGCCGGACTTGCTCGACCGGCTTCCGGATCTAGAGCACGGCGGCAAAGCGCTGCGTCTCTTCGGGGCAGTGCTGGAGCTCCAGCCGAAGAACAACGACGGGGGCTCGCGGCCGCCATGGTGCGAAGAGTCTTCGGCCGTGCTCGCGAAGACCGCAGGCGTCTCCCCCGTCACGGTACCAACACTGCGCCAAGAGTTGGAGGACGCGGGAATGGTTATCGTCGACATCGCCGACGGCCGACCGCCAGTGATCTTGCCGATCGCGCAGGTGCTCACAGAAGACGAGCGAAAGGACCTGGCGACGACGCTTCGGGAGATCCTCGCCGCGCGCCCCGGCACGCGAACTCCCTATCGCCGCCGGTCCGGCAAAAGCACCGAGTCATCTGTCGCGGTTGACGACACCACCCCCAGAAACACGGACGACAAGCCCAGGACCAGGACCGATGCCAGCACCCGACGAACCCGGCCAGCTCGCACTCCTCGACTGGCCAACGACCGCCACGAGCCCCAGGACGGAGGTCGACGTGACGAATCCGCATGAGTCACCCGACGCGAGCGCCCCGGCAGACCGAAACTCGGACGCGATACTCTGGGCGCTGACAACAAATGCTCCAGGCGCCGCCGAGTTCGGACTGCTCACCTATCTCGCGATCCAGGCAGACGCCGAATTCGGACACATCCTCAGCGTCAAGGCCGTCGCCCGAGATCTCCGCAGTAGCACGAACACCGTCTCGAAGGCACTCAAGCGCCTGGCTGATGTGAACCTGATCGTGATCGAAGTGCTGGACAAGGTCGACGGCGTCTACCAGGCCGGGGCAAGCAAGAGAGTTCTGCTCAACCACCCCGACGCGCCGCACATGACATCCGAATTGGTCGCTGAGCGCGCGATGGCTCGGCAGCGCTGCGACGAACTCCGCGCCAGCATGTCCGAGACCGTCTGGGATGAACTCAAGCCGCAGTCCGGCCGCGGCGCCGGGATCCGTGCAGACGCCGCCGAGACGGATGCCCGGATGATCGCTACATCGCACACGCGGGGCGGCCTCCGCCTGCTCCGACCTGCTGCCCCGGGTCACCCGACGTCCACTGGCACCGAGGGCGAAAGGCGCCAGGCGGCACGTTAGACACCGGGTGCGAACCCCGCCAGCCCGGTCTCGACCACATCGAGGCCGGGCTTTTCGATGCCCGCGCGCGACGGAAACCACCCCCAGAAACCGCGACATAACCACCCCCAGAAACCAGGACCTAACCACCGAAGATTTCGGGACGGAACCACCCCTGAAAAGTAGGACGGAACCAGCCCGAGAAATCGCGACCGAACGAACCCCTGAAAACAGGACATCACCACCCCCAAAAACCGCGACTACAGGCAGCGCCGTATTCAGGGGCATAATCGCAGGTCAGAGGCCTAGAATCGAGCGTTGAGAGGCAGTGGTCTCCCACTGGACTTACCCACTGTGTCTCCCCAGGAAGACCTCCCACTGAGCTGTCCCACTTCACTCTCCCCTTGAGGGCACGCTGCCCTCAAACTCCCTGCGAGGCACTACAGGCCGGCTTCGCCGTCCTGCAGTGCAACGAATTTTTCTTGGTTCATTTTCCGTAGGTGGTGACGTTCAGGGTGCAAGTAAGCAACTGAAGTTGCGTTAGGTAACGCGCGCGCGTGCACAACCGAATGCTGGAGTGTCAGCGTTGCCGGGAGACGTCGAACTCGGCAGTCTTGAGACGCAAAGCCACCAAGGACTGCCCGCCACGATGCCGCACCTAACCACCCCCAGAAAGCGCGACCACAAGTCGTAGTGCCGGGTTCGTCGCCAGCGGTTGCAATGCCCGTCCGTGCCCCGGATGCGGCCGCCGCTGCTGGTCGCTCTCGCGGTGGTCTTGGTCAACACGTGGGAGACCGGAATCCGCGTAGCCGACTACACCCAGTACAGGCGATGCGCGCCTGCTGCCCAGCGAACCAGCGGAGCAGGACGCGGTGCTGCAGGCCACCTTCTACGGTGTTGGCGTCGCAGGACGGAACACCGACGTGCGGCAGCTGGTCCAGCCTGGCCCGTTCACCCGCCAGGCCATGAACCCCACCCCCTAGGTCTTCGCCGAGCACGTCGACACCCGGCTCGACGCCTACCGCCCGCTCGAACCGAACGGGCAGCTCGTCCTCAGCGACGAACTGGAGTAACCAGACCGCCGACCCCCTGAGGTGGCGTTGAACAGCGGCAAAGTATGTGCGCGGTATGATTCGCTCGGGCTGGACGGCGGCCCTGCCAGCGCGGCTCCCCCCGGCACCGGGTCCCGCACTCAGGCTGGCAGAACTAGCTACAGCTCGCCGTGCCTTGCGAATCAGATGTCGTTCGTCGAGACGTTACTTCGACACAGCCGAGCCGGGCGGACGTGTCGAGGAAGGCATTCGCCATGGCTGTTCAGCCACGCATATTCGGTCTTCCTGCCAAGCGCAGGGCCTACACCGGGGAATCCCACCAGCAGGCGCGGCAGCGCCTCGTGCAGCAGCGCCAGCAGGGCGGCGGCCCGCTCGTTCCGGACACCTCCGGCGGGCAAGCAGCGTTTGAAGCCGAAGTGCTCTCACTGACCGCCGCGGCGGTAGGGCCGCACCACCCGGCTGACCTCGGCGGCGCGTACGGGATCTCGGCCGTTTCACCGACCGCGACCGGCCTCGACCTCACGATGACCGATCTGGGGATCGCCGACCTGGTCGAGGCGATCCTTCCCCGCGCGCTCCCCGCCAAGGACAGTTCGGCGGCGGCTCTGTATCGCGTCACCGGCCTGCCCGGCCTGCGATACGTCCCGCTTACCCGTGGCCGGATCCGGCTGTACCGCCTGGGCCACGACGGCGACATCGTCCTCGTCGACGGGGCCCGGACGTGGCGCCACGCCGCCGACGCACTCGCCGCCGGACTCCCCGCCGGGGCGATCGAGTGCTGGACACACGACGAGCTCACCGACGCGGAATTCGGCGCGGCCCCGTCATCACCGGTAGATATCCTGGCGTGGAGCAGAGTTCTGCGCCGGATCGCGCTCTGGCGCAAGACCGACCTCGTCGACCTCTCCCGCCGGTTCCCGAGCCCACAGCAGATCGCGGGCCCCCACCCCGACCTGCTGGCAGATGGAGACGGGCGCACCCCGATCGGACGCACCGTGGCGATCGTGTCTCGCAAGGGCGGCCTGGGGCGCTCGGCACTGCTCCTGCAGGCGGCCGCAGTCTGGGCACAGCAAGGCCTTCGGGTGTTGATCGCGGACCTGGACGAGCAAGGGACGCTCACCCATAGCACCGCCGGACGCAACCAGGAGCGGGACCCGGCCCCGTGGTCCGGGGTTCGCGGAGAAGCCGTGCTCCATAGGGGGCCAACCGGAGGCGAACTCAGGATCGTGCCCGGCCCGTCCGATGGACCTCAGGGACCAGGTGAGCGCTGGCGACACGCGCTTGAGGCGGCGAAGTCCTACGCAGACCTGATCCTGCTCGACACCGGACCGCTCAATGCCACTCCGGACGCGGCCTTCGCCACCGATATGGCGGACGCGGTGGTCATCTGTTTCCCCTATCCCCCGGGACATTACGACAGCCGCTACACAGAGCCCCAACTGTCCCCTGGTGACCACAGTCAATACCCTGCGCCCATGCTCGCCTGGCTCACCGAAGGCTTCCGAACCTTCGTGGCCTACTGCGAGGAGTCGGAGGGTGAGCACGAAGCCGCGATCGAACTGCTACGACTCGCTGCCCGACGCACTGAATACACCGGCGAGCCGCTCGACTTGGCCTTCCAAGCGCTGGCGGAAGACTTCGAATCCGAGGACGACGCTGAGCTGGTCCGCGAGTACTACCGGGGCATCAGCCTCGACTTGCTGGACAGGGACTTGGTTCAAACACTGCAAGCACCGTTCCTGCAGGCAGTCGAGGATTCCGGACGGGGACAGTTTGGCGCCGATTGGGACCCGGACGGCTGGCGTGCAACGCTGCTCACGGTCAGCATTACCGAGGCCCAGGTGTCCAATGACGTACCCGCTCCGAGCTTCTCCACCCCCGAAGCCGACGGCTCGACGGACACAGGCAGGGGTGAGCGCGACGACCTCGTGGACGATGGCCAGGTGATCGCCGACGTGAACCGGCTGGTGAAGCAGTTCGGCACCTATTCTGGAACCTTAGCCGGCGCTGTCGTCGCCGCGGTTCCTGTAGGGCCTCGCGCGCTGCCGAAGGAGGCTGCTGCGCAGTTGACCCGGCTGGCCAACGACTTCAGCTGCCCGATCATGCCGCATTTAGTCGTCGGCCGCGGCCACGGCACAGTACAGAGCGCGCTCGAGTCCGGTGAGCTGCTTGCAGTGACTCGTCCGAACCACGCCACAGCGAGGGCGTGGCGTTCCGTCGCGGACAGCCTGCTCCCCCGGATCACTGCCACCCCGTAACCCCATCGAGGTTCACACCGGCCGGGCGGCGCTCATCCCTGCCTGCCCCGCCGGTCGGACTGGCGCGGCTCACGCCGGGCACATCTACAACCGGCCTCCGCGGCTCGATGGCACTGGCGAAATCGTCCTCGTCAAAAGGCGTGATGGTCGCGTCGCGAGACGCCGGATTTCGCAGTTTGGCGTAGTTCAGCAGCCCGATCGGGACTATCGAGGCCGAAACTCGGCCTCAATCGACCTGAATCCCCAAGTCAGAGGGTTGGGCGCCAACGATCGCGGGTGTCATACCCGATCGCAGGAACCCACCGCTAGGTGGCAGTAAAATAGTGCATGAATGCTGCCCCGTCAGAATCAGCCAAACCAAGCTGATCGGGTGTATCGGGTGTATAGCCCAAAGGCACCAAATCGCGCGTCGGCCACACGAGCTCCATCACCTCCGTGGGGGCGTCGCGGCCGGCCTGTTCTACGACCAACTCGGAGCCGCCCCGGGCCAGACAGCCATCACCGAAGCGAAGGCGACCCCAGGCCTAAATGGAGTCGACGTACCGGGCCAGGGCAACCCCAACAAACCCGCCCAGAACAGGTTGAACAGCCTCACTGACCTTCTCCGCCACGAGTTTCTTGATCCAGACTTGACGCGAGCGGGACGTCGAGACGTGGCCTTGAACTCGAAGCATCCAGCCTGGGGCTGGCTCATCCTGAACCGCGGCGACCTTGGGCCGCCCTGATCGCGGGGCTTGAGCAAACCCTGCTGCTGCACCGCCGCGATCCCGAAATGCTCCTCCAGCACGCCGACTACCTGCACGACCGCACCAGCGGCATGATCAGCAGCCGCTCCTACCTCATCCGCGCGGCCGCGCTCGACGGCACCGAGACCACCCCTGCGCTGCATCGGCACAGACCCAGCACGCTGGTCGAGCTCGCCGATCAAGCTCTATCAGCGGACCGGCGGCATGATCGGCAGTCTCTCGCAGTTCGTCCGGGCGCCGCGGGCATCGCGATCGACGACGAGACCGAGTGCATCACCGAAGACCTCATCTCATCCCGCTCGACCGCAACGCCACCCAGACCACTCCCCCGTCCGCCGCCGGGACAGCGCGGGGTCACGCTGATGGTTTCGCGCCTGCCGATCACCGCCCGACCGGCACATAGAGGGAAATCACCCCTCTCCTACCTTGCGCGGCTCGCCACGCTCAACGAGATGCCCGCCAGCGAGCTCTGGCGGCAGGTCACACGCGATCGCCAAGCTCGACGACGACCTTCTCGCGGTCCGAGGCGAGCAACTTGGGGAAGGTTCGTAACCAGTCCCCACCTCGTCATTTTCCCCCAGTCTCGTCCAGGTCTTGTGGCTGCTCCTCGTCGGACTGCTCGGCATCCGGATAGAGATACTTCAGCACGTACCATTCAGTTGCTGCAGCGATCAGCTCCGAGCGTGATGTAGCCCTGGTCTCCGAGACAATTGTGTCGATCTCAGTGAGTTCGGTTGCGGTAAATGCCGCCTGCCACAGAACTCGCGCTGGCGGCTTCTGTGCCCGCGACTGAGCTCGGGGGCGGGCACGCCGTGTAGCCCTACGGTCAGGGAACCGTGAATCTGCAGACCTCGGAACGACCTGGCGTTGACGGACAAGGTGTTCAAGCATCTCAGCTTGCAAAGCCGCATCCAGCGCATCCATTACGATCGTCGCTGCCATTAGGCCAGTGTTGTCGCGAAGATTCTTTGCCGCCCTCCGTGCTTCGGGCAGAAGGTACACCGTTGTCGCGTAGGTCGGGTCATCGTCGTCGAGGTCTGTTGGCGGTGAGTCCGCTGTGGGGTTGGGCTGGGTTTTAGCCGGCGATTTTTTCGAGGTTTTCTTGCTACCCGATTTGGGATTCGATCGAACGCTTGGCTCGCTGGCCTCTTTGGTTTTGTTATGGGCGTCGCCGTCGAATGGGCCAATGGGCGTGTCGCGTTCAACGGGGCGTGATTGGGTGACTGTTTCGCGGTGCTCGGGTTCTTGAATTTGTTGCACCGGCGTTAGGGCTTCTGCAGGAGCCGTAGGGGGAACGAACGGAGGAGGAGCAGCGTGGTCCTCCTCCGGCGTAATTAGGTCTGTGAGCGGCGCTCCTCTGCTACCTACTCGTCGGGTGCGCGGTGGTGGTGTCGGAGGGCCGCTCGGCACCGGGCTGGTGCGGTCTGGGCCCGGCGAACCTGACGTGGGATTCTCTGTCACGAAGTCTTCTCTTTCTTAGTTACTGAGCGTCGGACGCGTTACGTTTTGCAGCTTCCAGCATTTTCACGCGAGAGATTGCCTCAGAAGCCAGGTCTTCATAGTCGGCGGCGACGTTCATCGCTGCTTCAGCGGTGAACGCGGACAAGCCATTCTTTACTCGCAATTTACGCCACTCGGGGTGCTTCGCTGCCTCTGCGACTTCTGCGGCCGTACGTCCGAAGTCGCGGCAATCTTCCGCTACGTTTCGATTATTCGTAATTACTGTTTGAAAGACGATAGATTTGCTCTTCAGTCGCTCTAGTTCCTGTTGGAGCTTCCTGCGTACTCGCGCTCGCTGACCGGTCTCGCGATAGCGCTCCTCCCCTGTGCCTTTCTCTGTGTAGCGTCGTAAGTCACGGGAATCGAATGCAAACATGACGATTCCGAGCACATCCAGCTCTGGGTTGAGCTGCTCAGCCTCTTCGATGCCGTCCGAAACGCCCTCCAATCCATACAGGCTTGACGCGTCGAACTGCACCGGGATCAAGATCCAGGCTGCTGCGACCAAGCCGAGTACCTGCAACTCTTCGTCGATCGGAGGACAGTCGATGCAGATGTACTCGTATTCATGGGCCACTGCGGCGATGGCCTCAGCGAAGCGGAGACGGGCATCGGCACGCTTTTTGGCATCGGAACCCTTAAGGAAACTGCTCAGGTTCTCAATCATGTTGCCACCGGGCACGACGTCGAGGTTCTCGCGGACGCCTCGAATAATGTTGAGGCTGCCTGCCCCGATGCAGACATTAAAGATGCTCAGACCGTCGTCGTCCTTGCCTCGATCGTCGTCCTGGTAGCGGTATCCAAGATCGAGTCCGGCATCGCCCTGCTTGTCGAGTTGGATGAGCAACGCCCTCTTGCGGGACCGTGCGGCGGCTAGGCTGCCCGCAATGGTCGCTGCTGTATTGGTCGACAAGCTAGTCTTCCCAGCACCCCCTTTACCGTTGAAGAAGGCAATCACGCGACGCAAGTATGGGCGTACTGCACGAGCCCGGCTTTGCGCCAGCGCCTTACTGTTGGTAGCTCCTGGTAGTGCGTTGGTCACTTCATGCCTCCAGGCAATGGGTTAACTGGTCCGTACTGTACTCATGCTCCTGACAGGAGTAGCACCACGCTGACAGAGCAGCAAGCCGCAACACCGTTGACGCATCGTCGAACTGCCCCTCTGGCTCACTGACTGGTCGGTCACTGGTTGGTCAATCAATCGCCAACTGATCGGTCAACTCATCGGAGTAGCCACTAGTGAACCCATCGGTTGACCCATCGGTCCTGACCTGCATCTTTGCGTCAGGCGACAGTCAATGCAGGCGGACCGCGCGCCAGCGACGGGGGGTGGCGGAGCCCCGTTAGTTTAGGTCCCCGCTACCCCCGCCGGTGGTTGCAACCCCGTGACCCCTGCTCTTCAGCGAGCGGGGGGCCTCGGCTCGTGCGGCGAAGTCCAGGAGGCGCCGCAGGACTAGGGGGTTGCTGGTCCCCACCCCAAAGGTTCGCGAACTTCGTGTCGTTGAGTGGGGTGGGGGTCCCTATGGAAGTTGTCAAGCCGCGAGTGTGGGGTTCCGGTGACGGTGACGGCCCTTGCTCGTCGAGCGCGGCGAGCGATGTTCCGGAGCCCACGAAACGGCCTCCGATCTTGGAGGCAGTGGTAGAGCTGGCCGAGCATCCGGTTGAACAGGTGCCGCAGCGCGCGGTTGGAGTGGCGGTCGCCGTGGGTCGCTGCGGCGTCGGTAGTGGACTTTGGCGGGTTCGCAGGTGTGTGTGGGTGGCGGCGATGAATGCCCAGAGCCAGCCGACGGCGGCGAGGCGGTCATTCTTGATCCGCGCGGTAGGTGACGGAGATCGAGCGCCTGGACGCGCGGGTGACGGGTGCGCGGGAGCCGACGCAGGGGCCATCGAGCGAGTTGAGTAGCGCGAGGGCCCGGCGGCCGAAGGCGTCTTCGACGAGTGTGGGCTGGCGCAGCTGGGATTCGCAGCGCCGCCTTGATGTCGCCGGCGGGTCTTGTCGACGTAGCCGGGTGCGGCCGACGCGGCGCAGAGCCGCCGGCAATGCGGGGCCTTCGACAGCGTGGGCCCTGATCGCCGGGGGTTGGTGCGATCGCGAGGATCGCTCGGGCGTTCCCCGAGCTGGCGAGGTTCGTGGCGGACTTGCCCGGCGAAGGCCGCCTGCACGATGCCGAGCAAAGGTGAACAGCCCCCCGCCGAGACCGGAGCCGCCGCTCTCTTTTTCGAGACCTCAACGGGTCAGGTACGGGAAGGCCTGCGCCCCAGTCCCAGCGAGGGGCGCGGGGAACCTCGCCGCGGGCTGCGAACCCCGAAATCGATGACCCGCGCCGGGTCGACTCTCTCCTGCCGGGCGAAGGTTCGAGCACCTCGCGGGAACGCAAAGCAGATTCCCTGGAATGTGGGGTAAGCATGCTCGAAGCGATGGCCGACGGCTTGCGTGGCGTGATCAGCGAGCCCCTCCATCGACCCCCGAAGGGCGCCGATCCCCGGCGAGTACCCTGCCTGCGCTTCCGGAGATACTGGGGGCGCGCCGTCGCAGCCGCCCTGGCCGACAAGCCGGAACGGGGAACGCCATCTGCGTTTCGCCTGGTCAGCTCACTGCAGACAAGCTAGTTCCAACCCCTTGAGCGCGCTGACAATTCGTCACGGTGACGTTTTGACTGCTGGGCTTCTCCCAGCGCACACCACGAACGGGCCGTGTGGGGCCTAACTGGTAGTATCAGCGCAGGTCAGGGGCATGGAAGCCCGCCACCCTCGCTGTGGCCACGCCAAGGAAACGCTCAAATGTGGCGATTTAGCAGTCTGCTGTGCAACCCTGGCGTGGTGACTGGGCCTGGAGGATTGCATTCGTCGCGGATCACGGATGCGGAGGCCGAGGTACTCTCGCTCCTCGCGTCGGGCCCACCTCGGTTAGGCGAACGTGCCCGAGCCATCCTGGCCGCCGCAGACGCCGAAAGAGATCGGACAGATCCAGCACCTACCGAGACTCTCGATCGAACGGCAACCAAGTGGCGTTCAAGGTTCGAGCAATTCCGGGTCGGAGGCTTGTTGACCCCCACGCCGACCCCGGCGGACCTGCGGTCGCAGGAACAGGCCATCCTAGAGGCGTTGGGCGCGATCGGCGGTCAGAAGCCAGTGACGGCACTCGCCTTGGCGGCGAAACCTGGCGTTGTGTTATCCCAGACGATGATCTCCCAGGTCTGGAGGCATGCCGGGTTCACCCCGACTCCCCCGGGGCTCCTGATTGCGGATCCGTGGTTCGCCGGCCAGTCCCGGATGATTGTTGGACTGTTGGTCGCTGGCGCCGCGGGGGGCACCTCGATGGACGTGCGCCAGAGAATCATTCCGGGAGGACTCAAGATCGCGGTCTTCGCGGTGGGGCAGCGCCAGGCGACAGGTCGCTCGAAAGATAGCGAGCGTCAGCAGATCGCAGCCCTTCGTGGACGTCAGCAGGTCTTTGACGAGAGTCTCGCCGTGGCGAGTGAGGCAACCCGCCTGGCTAAGCGGCCGCGGGGCGTCGCCGATGAGGTGGCCGCCGTCGAAGTCGTCAGATTTCTCTCTGACCTGCGAGCCGAGGTGCCACCCGAGTTCACCGTGCAGGTGATCGCGAGTGTCGCGCCTGGTCCGGTGATCGAGGTATGGGCGTCACGCCAGCAGCGGGTGGTGTTGCGGCATACGCCAACAGACGTCGCATGGTCAGCGTTGTTCACCCGCTGCGCTGCGGCGACCGTGTCGATGCTGGAAGCACGCGGGATTCCGTCGCCGCTGCCGGCGGCCGCCGTCCGGCTACGGGCCGAGTGCGCTGCGCCGGCCCCGTTCAGTTGCGGCGGATGGCGAAGGCCAGACGACGTCCCGTCGGTGCTTGCCGTACTTGGCCGTCGCAGGCCGCGTGCCAGACGGTCCGCCCCTCCGGCTCAGACTTGGCAGGTTGCGCTGCAGGGGTTGCGGGACCGTCGGTCGCCGGACTTCCCGGCCGATCTCCCTGCCTATGAGTTCTTGATCGCGTTGCGGCAGCGTAGCCGTGTCGAGCCGCTGGTGAAGTCGGACCTGCTGGCGGCGCTCGTGGTCTGGAACGACCTGTCCATAACACGTGATCGGTGCGAAGCCCAGCTCATCGCGTTCAATATTGAGGCCGCGACGAACTCCACGCAGAGCAAGACCGCCCCCCTTCTGGGCCTTGGCAGCGCCGGCGCCGTCGGTCTGAGGCGGCGCAGACTTGCGTCCGGATCGCCTCCTGGCCGCCGCGGCCGCAGAGCCACTCCGGACCCGCGAAACAGCGTGGTGTTGGACGAAGAAGGGCGCCGTCGCGATGTTGTCCGTGACGTCGTGGATGAGCTGCAGGCGTGGTGGGTCGACGATCTCGTCGACCACGAAAGCCTGATCGAGCGAATTCCCGCTCGTGACGAC
The DNA here is from genome assembly GCF_001953865.1 of Amycolatopsis coloradensis. Taxonomy (GTDB): domain Bacteria; phylum Actinomycetota; class Actinomycetes; order Mycobacteriales; family Pseudonocardiaceae; genus Amycolatopsis; species Amycolatopsis coloradensis. The sequence goes on along the minus strand of NZ_MQUQ01000007.1, from coordinate 76,440 downwards.
GTGTTCGGCATGATCGCTTACATCGTCGACCCTCGACGGCGCATCGCGCTGCACGCCGATTCGGACAGGCCGACGCCGACCGAGCGACGTCAGGCCGACGGTCACGCCGGGTTGATTCTCGCGAACGACGTCTACCACCGGATACACGCCGAGCGCGCGGGATGCATCGACCTCGCCCGAGAGTACGGCGCGACATGGACCGAGATCGGCCTCGCGGTCGGCAAGTCCAAAGGCGGGGCATACAAGGAACGCGTCGCACTCGCCCGCATGGCCGGCGACAACGACCAGGGCCGCGAGGCCAACGCAGCTTCCACTGTTCCGGCCTTCTGGAAGGGCTACGTCAGCGAACTCCAACGGCAGATCACGGCGTTCATCGACCACGCCGACTACTTCGCCGACGACGAGAGCATCACTGACTGGCTAGACCTTCTCTCCTTCGCCGGAATCGGGCTGGGACGTCAGCACTTCACCTTCTTCTTGGAACTGGTCGACGAACTCGCTAACGCCCTCGATTGCGTCGCGTGCGATCTTCCCCAACCACCTGTGGCCACAGACGACTCTGGGCGACGACTGTGCCTTCGGTGCAAACTCGGAGCACGTGCCGACCTCGGGGATCTCTTCGATGAAGCAGTGAACCTGAGCAAGACCCTCATTAAGGAACGCCGTGCCTCGGCCTCCTACGAAACTGCATCGCACCAACCCTGATTCTGGCCCGACGGGTCCATCCGCCCGACTCGTGCCACGACCCTGGCGCGCAGGGATCGTCGCCGCCCATACCGAGCCGTGCTCGCCCTCGTGCAGGCAACCGGATTAACTCGGTCAACCCCAACCCCGCTCCACAGCCCTGGACACCGCGCGTCAGTAGCGACGGCGAGGAAGCTTCACGCTGAACGTCCGGCTCTGAGCCAGGCTTGCTGATTTCGTCGAGCGTGCGTGGGCGTGCTTGTTCGCACCGCATGGGAGTGCACTCGGACCGAACGCGGTACTCGATCCGCACGTGTTCGACGACGCGCGCATCACGCGTGTGCGCGCCTTGATACACGGGGCGACGGCTCGCGCACCGGTGCTTCCCCATCGGGTGCGCATTCGGCGCACACGTGCGCAACCTCGACCACGTGCGCGGCTGCGCGGGCGCTCGCCTTCGCGAAGTGCGCGATCCCCATCCCGTGCACGGCACTCCCGTGCGCGGGAGTCCGGGGCGTGAAGTTCAGGGGCGTGCACGAGGGGGCGTGCACGTCCTTTGAACAGGTACTTTCCGTGCGCGCCTGCCCAGTGCCCCATGTATCTCAGGCAGACGACGGGGCGCGCACGGCCCTTCCTGCGCGGTCCGCGCACGGGCAAGGTTCAGGGGTCGCACGGCCCGGCCCCGCCGCGTGCGTACAGCGCGCGAACGGGCCTCACGATGAGCCCCCGGCACCTGGGGCAGGCTCGCGCACGTGACGAACCGTCCGACGGCGCGTCTCCGCTGAATCGGAGGTGCGCGTCTCGCGCACCGGACGGGGACTGATGAGGTCCCTCGACCCAGCCCGCCGCGCGACGCGGCTACTCGCACGGGGTTGGCGTCGGCGGTCGAGGCGTAGGAGAGCACTTCCGCGACCCGACGGCTTCGTGTCGCGACTGTGATCCTGCACGCGGTTCGGGCGCGTATCGGTCACTCTGTGTTGAGGAAGCAGGGGTTTCGAAGGGGGTTTCGCAGCAGGGCTGGGTGTGTTTCACTATCATTGGCCTCGCGCGCGTGCGCGTCGCGCGCTGCGCGTTGGGAGTCCCAGAGCGGGCCAGTGAGAAACCCGAAACCCTATCGGCCGCCCTTCATCACTGAGAGTCACTCACATTCGGTCTTGGTGGCCTGAAGTCGCCGGTCGTTAGCGAACTCTCACCAGGGCCCCCGCGGTCGCCGATGTTGCTAAGGGGAGCAGCGACCGCGTGAGGGCCAGGAACGTTGAACCAAGATCAACCGCTCGACTGATGCTGGCTTCTGGTTCCTCATCGTCGTGACCTTCCACGACGACCGACAGGCTCAAGAAGAGTTAGATCCTGCAGGTTGTCGCTGGTGTCGCCCCGGCTGTGGGGGACCAGGCGCCGCAGCTCGATCTCGCAGGCAACAAGCTGCCGCGCCGCCTGAAATGCTTGCCTGCCGCTCAAGCGCTCGACGTCGGTGATTAAGCGGTCGCGCTCGTCCCCCAGCTGCACCAGGTCCGCGATCGCGTCCGGCGGTTGCGCGTGCGCGTACTGGGGTTGAGTTTCAAGATCACCTTGATCTGTACCCCCTTCGGCAGGTGAGTCACTGGATCGGAACGCCGGGTCTGGGGGCGGCGTTTCGCCCCCAGCTTGTCTGTCTTCTAAATCAGTAACTTCGTGAACTTGGTACTTCTTAATGGAAGTCGAATCTTCGACGTCCGGTGCGACCTGGTGTTCTGGGGTGTTTCCGCTGGTGACACCGGACATCGGATTTTCGACATCCGGTGTCACCAGCGGGTCCGTAGTAGCTGCCCTGGTCGTGCCGGACGTCAACTTTCCGACCTCCGGTGTGACCAGCGAAGATTCCTGAATATCGGGGTATTCGCTCGGTGCGTCGAAGAGCGAAGCGTCGACCGAGTTCGCGAGCCGGAGACGAACGGGCTGAGGTCGCTTGGCGGGCTCCTTGACCGGAGCCCCGCGGCGGCGCGGGTGCGGCATCAGCCTGGTCTCGGAGGTCACCTGACCCGCCCCGACATGGCAGTACAGCTCGGCGGCCAGGATCTTCACGCGACGTGTCTCGCGCCGGCCGTTCTCGTCCGGCTCGCCGTAGGGGATGAAGATGTGCTTGCCCGGGGCGTGGGACTTCACCAGCTCGGCGAAGAGCTGTTCGCTGATCTGTACCCGGCTCACCGCGTGCTTGGTGTAGCGGAGGCCGGAGCGCTCGTTGCTTCCCGCCGGGCGCGCGTAGGTGAACTCGATCCGGACGAGGAAGCGTTCCTCGATCAGGCGGTTGTAGGCCTTGGACAGCACGGTCTTGCCCTGCCCGGGGCAGCGGGCGGTCAGCTTGGTCAAGGTGATGCCGTACCCGCTGCTGTGCCGGACGAAGGAGGTCAGGACGCCGAGGGCCAGCAGGTCCCGGCGTTCCCAGAAGTCGATGGTCTTGTTCGGGATCGCGGCATGGTGTAGCTCGTGAGGAGAGATGTCCTCGATGAAATCCACGTAGTCTCCACATCGTTTGTGGAGCCCGGGGTGGACCACGGCACGACGCCTACTGCACCCAGCGTCGATAAAGTAGGATTCGCAGTTGCCGGGTTTATCCCAGGCTCTTGAGGACGCTCCGCGTGTGAAGGTTTGCCGCCATGCACGCGGGGCGTTTTTCTGTTTAAGGTCCCAGAGGCTGCTACGAAGAAGCGTGACCGCCGCTTCGAGCACAACCCGGGATTCGAAAAGATTAGGTCTTTGCCACTGCCTCACCTGGTGTGTCGTCGGGAAGAAGTGAGTCCTCGAGGACCTGGCGTCCCTTGTTCCCGGCCAGCTGCAGCAGCCTGTTTAGGACTCGCGTCGGGATGGCCGTGGCGTAGGGGTTGTCGTGGTAGCTCAGGGGAACGGAGTGGCCGTCCATCAGGGTGCGGCGCAGCTTTCCGGGGTGACGGCTCACCTCTTTCATGTCCATCTGGGTACCTCCTGTGATCATCGTTGTATCGAGAGTAGCGAAAGTACGTACTTTGTCTACCTTGAAGAGGTGATCGAAGGAATCCGTGAGCGTTTTCGGCTCACTGCCGGTCAAGTACGGCGTTCGACGGTGTGCAGCCCGCCAAGAAGGTCGCGACCTGCTCGGCGGCGACCTGGTAGCAGCGTTCGTTGGTTCCCGGAACGGTGCGGGACATGTGCGGGCTGATGATCACGCCGGGCGCTGTGTAGAGCGGGTGGCCTGCGGGCAGGGGTTCGGGGTCGGTGACGTCCAGGGCCGCGCGAAGGCGGCCCGCGTTGAGCTCCAGGAGCAGGGCGTCGGTGTCGATGATCTCGCCCCTGCCCGCGTTGACCAGCAGCGAGCCATCCGGCATGGTGGCCAGCATGTTCTTGCCGAACAGGCCGCGCGTGCTGGTGGTGAGCGGGGCGGCGATCACGACGATGTCGTGGTCCGGAACCAAGGCCGGAAGATCGGCAGCGGTGTGAACGCCCTCGCGAGCGATCCGGCCGACGAGCGTGACCTCGGCGTCCATGAGCTGGAGGCGCTTCGCCGCGGCGAGCCCGATGTGGCCGGCGCCGACGATGAGGGTTTTCTTGCCCGCCACCGTGTCGGCCTCGACCTTCCGATGGGCCCAGACGCCGTCGTGCTGGTAGTTCAGCAGCGACGGCCAGCCCCGGTACTGGCACAGGATCGCGGAGAGGATCCATTCCGACACCGCGTGGGCGTGGCCGCCGCGGCCGCTGGCGAGCATCACGTGCCCGGGGACGTAGGGGGCCCATTCGTCGCTCCCCGCGCTGAGCAGCTGCACCATTCGCAGGTGGGGGAGTTGGGACAGCAGCTCGAGAGGGCGGTGGCTTCCTCGATACGGCGGAATCATGATCTCGGCTGCCCGCTGGGACTGGTCGAGTTCAGTGGCGGTCGGGTCGTAGGTGACCACGTCGGCACCGTCGAGGCGGTCGAGCAGGTCCACGCCGACCCTGTCGTCGGTCTCGTCGCTGATCAAGATCTTCACGGGTTCTTCCTTATCCCGGCGGTTCATCGCGCGATCCGGGCGAGCAGCTCAGCTGCCTGTTGTTCCAGCGGGGGAGCGCCGGCGCTGTTGTCGATCACCGTGTGCTCGATTTCCGGCCGCATGTCCAGGTCGAGACCGTCGAGGTAGGCGTCCCAGTTGGCGAGCTTGTAGGCATCGCGCGCGGCGCCGCGGCCCTGGATGTAGGTCCGCATCGTGTCTGGGTCGCAGCGGACCCAGACCACGTGCAGCTCACCGCCGAGGCGAGTGACCAGGGCCTGAAGCCGGTCGCACCAGGCTCGGTCGGCCAGTTCCTTGGTGAACGGCGCGCTGACCACGACGCTGATCCCGCACTCGAGGTTCTCCTGCAGCGTCATCAACAGGGCCCGATACTCGGCGGGGCGAATGACCTCCAGATACGTGTCAGACTCTCGGTCCGAAGCCAGCTGTCCCAGTGCTTCGAGTGAGGCCTCGACCACCGCCCGGGTCGTGGTGTCCTTGTCCACCATCGCTGTGCCGCTCAGCCGAGCGAGTATTCGGCCGAACTCCGACTTGCCGGTGCCGGCGAGCCCTCCGATCGCGACGACGACCGTGGTCGTTCCGCGCTCGGTTTGGGCTGCTCCTTCCGGGTAATGGACGATGCGGCTGCTCTTCGCCTTGCTGACCACCAGGCCGTCAGCGGCGAGGTTCTGCATGGCCTTGGTGATGGTCGCGCCCGAAACGTTGAAATCGTCCGCCAGCTCGCGCGTCGACGGCAGCTGGCTCCCATGCGCGTATCGGCCGGACTCGATGCGATCGCGGATGACCCGGGTGACGGTCGGGACTGTGCTGCCGTAACGCATCTCGTCGGCTGGTCTTGTGGACATATCGGCTCCATTGGGTGAGCAGTCGCGAACAGGTGCGCTCAGAAGCTAACAGAGCATCCAAACGTGAGAAGTCCTCAGCGTCGACCTGGAAATCTAGAAAAACCCAGCTTCAAACAGTTGACCGCATCTGTTTGCAACTGTACGTTTCTGATCATCAAGTTGGCGAGTACCGGTCCGAACCCGCGCTCGCCGCCCAGACGGCGGGTCTGCGCCCGTGGTGGCTAGCTCCACTCCTTCGGCTGTGCCGTGAGGACTCCCCTGTAGACGCGGGGAGACGCAGAGAACTTCACAGGACCGCGAGACCTAGGTCCCCAGACACGTATTTCCAGCCCGCCAGGACGGTAAGCCCGAGCGATGCGTGTCTGGGCATCCCCGAAGTGGAGGCGGTCCCACCTACTTTTCTCACAGTTCTTGCAGGTTAGACCGATCGATGCCTGCCGTTGGCCCACCCGCTCTTCCCCACGGGTGGGCCTTCGGGAGTCACCAACGAACGGAGGACGACTTGATTGTTTCCGCAGGTCACCACGGCGACGGGTTCACCCAGGTCGATCTCGACCTGCTCGCCGCCAGCGACCACCAGCTGCACGAGATCGCCGAGCGGATCGCGCTGCTGACCATCAGGAAGGACGAACGCGCACGTCTCTTGCGCGTCGCGCAGGCGCGACCGCTCGTGGCTGTCGCCCCGGGATACGGGAGCGGAGACCACGACCACCACGAGGAGGCGGCATGACGAACGCAGCCGGCAATCACCGAACCGATGACACACCGGACCACGCGGCCCAGGGCAAGCCGCCCACCGAGCTCGACGACTCCGTCGGCCAGCCACTGCTCGCGGCCGCAGCGATCGCGATCGGGTTCCTCGGGCTGATGTTCGGTACCGAGCAGCCGACCCGGGTCGCGGCCGCGGTCGTCGGGTTCGCCGGAGCTGCATGGCTCTTCCGGGTGTTCCGCGCCCGAGGAGAGGCACGGCGATGACCATCCCCACCGCCAGGCCCCCGGATCCCTGCGCGCGGCGGCAGGACCGGCGCACCTGTGGGTCCAGCGACCAGCTTCAGCGCCTCGGCGTCGGCGGCAGAGGAACGAAACCCGCCGCCAGTGAGGCCGAATTCGCCCGCCTCACGCCCTTGATCACCGAGAACGACAGCGGCCTGTCACATCTCCAGGACGCCTTGCGAGTCACCTCACCTCGGGCTCCGGCCCCGGGGACCGCTCCTGCTCACTGAGTTCTTCCGAGCACGTGGTCTCCGGCGCCGGATCTCGATCCGACGCCCGGCAGAAAGGACTACCGTGCCCGACGCGATGCACCTCGGCGCGTCCGAAGACCAGCCCGACGACGACTTTTCGAAGTGGGCAGCCCAGTTCGCAGCCGAATCGCCCGACGACCAGCCCTCGCCTACCAGCGACCCGCCGTCCACACCCAGCCCCGAAGCCGAGGTAGACGTCCCCGCGACGTCGCCGCCGTCGGCCCCACTGCCAAGCCCGGCTTCCCAGCCTTCTGCTCCGCCGTCGCCGATCCCTCCGGATCCTGCTGAACCGGTTCCCCCGACAACTACTGCTCCTGCCCCGCGAGCGGCAGTGGAGTTGCCGCAGCCGACCCCGCGCGCCCCAGCGGTCAGGACCCCGCCGCCTGAGCCGACCAAACCTGAATACAGCGGGGAGAAAGCGTTCAGCGGGGTCTACTGGCTCGTGATCGTTGTCGGGTTCGTCGGCCAGATCGTCGGGTTCGGCAAGCTGTTCGGCGGCACCCTGGCCGCCTACCTCGTCGCCCTCATCATCGGCGGCGCGTTCGAATTGGTGATGGTGTCATTCGGGGACAAGGCGCTCGCGATGCGGGTGGAAGGCTACAAGACCCGCCAGTGGATCCCGTTCCTGATCGCCTCGGCGATCTCGGCCATCACTGCGGCTGCGATCAACCTCCACCACTGGTCCTCTGTGGACATCACAGCTGCCGCGATCATCGGCGGCACCGCGTTCTTCGGCTACATCGGACACATTTTCAGCGGGTTCGTCGCGGGCACGAAGTACAAGCGCGAGCGCGGCGCCCGCGACAAGGTCCTGCTGGAGATCGCCGACGAGCAGAGGCGGGAGGCCGACGCTCTGCGCAAGCAGGAGGAGAAGCGGATCCGCGAGACCACGCAGGCGGCCGACCCAGGGCCCGCGCGCCAGAGTTCGCCTCCTCCGGTAACGGTGACCGCGACGGCGCGTCAGCCCGCACGGGACAAGCCGAGGACGAAGCGTCAACAGAGCACGAGCGGCAACGAGCCGTCCGAGGAGCGGAGGCTCAAGAAGGAGGTCGCGTTGCCGTGGATGCTGGCTCAGCCCGAACGGCCCGGTCCGGCAGAAGTCAACCGTCACTTCGAGAAGCAGGGTTACGCGCCCGTCAACAGCTCCACGATCCGGCGGTGGTGGCCGGAGCACGGCCCTCGGCCTGAAGTCACTCGGGACGCCGGGTCGGCGTCCACCTAGGAAGGAGATGCATTCGTGGTCGGATTTCTGCTCGGCACGCTCCTGGTCATCAACACGATCCTCGCCATTGTGTGCGGTCTCCCGGTCGAGATCAGCAGGGCGCTCCGTGCCCGCGCCAGGCGCTGATCACCCGGCGGCCGCACCCCCAGCCTTCCAGCTCGGTCCAGCACCGGGGGAGCGCTCGCGGAGGTTCACTCCCGCCGTCCGCGAGCGTTGCCCAGGCCCCTGAATCGGCCCACCCAAGATCGACCGGAAGCCGTGTGGTGAGCGACCACACACTGCACGGCTTCTGGTTCCCCACCCCGCACAGCACACCCCTCCCTTGTGCAGTGCGGGACATGCCAGTGCCCGAGCGCCGCAACCCCGAGGAAACCGTGAGGTCTCAGGGCGCTCGGTCACCGGCTCCACGCCCCTGAACTCGTTGCTATGGAAAGGAGAAGCGTGTGCCCGAACGTGTCCGTTACGAACTGCGGATCGCCCGTCTCGACGACGGTCCGATCCGCTACGACCCCGGCGACCTGATCGAGTTCTTCGTCCTCGACGACGAAGAGACCGAAACGGTTCTGGCCCGGCACTTCGTGCCCCTGGCCTGCGCCGCCGAAGGCGAGAAGGTCCGCGACCGGCTTTCCCAGATGCGCTGGCTCAACGACTACGTCCTGCACGTGTTCCAGCCCGGATCCCGGAACCCGGTCCTGAGGTCCCGCGCGACACGAGGATGGGAGGACTAACGCCCGATGGTCGGTCACCGCCGCACCCGCAAACCCGGCACCAGCACCACCCGACCGCGGCACCACGACAACGCCAAAGCGCAACTGCTGGAGCGGCTCGACGCCGCCACCGACGCCACCGGTCGCCTGCAAGCGGCCATGGACTACCTGCGTGGCGCCCATGTCCGTGCCACGCGCCGGGGCGAGCCCGGCGCCGACGACGTCCTCGACAGCGCTTCCCACGCTCTGGTCCGAGCCGGAGACCGGCTCATCCAGTAACCCCTGTGAAGGAGATGCCATGTCCGCCGTGCACGACGAGCAGCAGCCCGCCGGGACCACGACCACGACGGACGTGGTCACCGGCGAGCACCCCGCCCAGCCTCGTCCCGAACACCTTCAGGTCATCGACCCCGACAGCGAGCCGCCTCTGCCACCGGTGAAGGAAAGGATCACCGACTTCGTCACCAACAAGGCCCTGCCCAGGTGCCGGTCCATGTTCGTCCCGCCGGACTTCATCACCCAGGACCGGCCCTCCCTGAAAAAAGTCCACGCCTACGGCAAACACGGGCAGCAAGTCCCGGACGAGGGCCTGCTGCGTCTCGTCGCGAGGGCCTGGTCCTGGTTCGCGATGTACCACGAAGGCCGCGGCGCACTACGCGGCTGGCTGATGAGCAACCCCTCCCGGGCGTGCGTGTTCGTCGCGCTGCTGATCACCACCGCGCTGATCCCGGAGGGCCGGATGGTCCTGACCTGGCTGCTGTGGCCCGCGCACACCGTCATCGAACTGCTCACCGACCTCTGACCTGAAAGGACTCCGACATGTTCTCTGCCGCTGGCTGGCTGATGCTGCTGCCGACCGCTTTTTTCTTCTTCCTCTGGAAGAAGATCTCCAAGAGCAAACAGAAATGGATCCCCTGGTTCGTGTCCCCGATCGCGCTGCTGGTCGCCTCCTCGTGCCTGGCGGCCTCGATCGTCGGCGCGATCTTCGAATGGGCGGTGGGCGGCCTGCTCGGCTGGGTACTTCCGGGCGGGCTCACCGTCACCCTGGTCGCCAGTGCCGCGCTGCTGTTCCTCGTCGTCGGCACGTTCTTCGACCTGATCGACAAAGTGCCGGACAAGTTCGCGAGGTTCGCCCTGATCGCGATGCCGCTCGTCGCGCTCATCGCCGCCGGGCCGATCGCCGCCGGGATCAAGAACGGCACCGACCAGGTCCGCGAGGTCGGCACCGCCGGGTTCTTCGAAATGGTCGGCAAGGGCAAGTAGCCCGGACGTTCTTCCAGGCGCCCCAACGGTTCCGTCCACGAGCATCACGCGAGCGGACGGGGTGGGTTCGATTCCCGCCAGGGGCACGCACACCCATCCACCAGTCCAAATTCAGAGGAGGAGAGCGATGTGGAAATTCTGATCATCTGCGGTGTCGCGTTCTTCATGACACGCGGCGTCGTTCGCGACGTCGCGGACAGCATCGCTGTCGCGAAAGGACGACACGAGCTGCCCAGCACCGAACGCTGGAAGGCCCACAATCCCGGCAAGTCACCAGCACCCGGCATTCGCGGCTACCTCGGACGGCTGGTCACCAACAGCGTCGAAGACTGGGCCGACGCCTCGTCCAGCCGTTACCGCCGGAGGAAGAAGTGGCGACACAAGGACGAGAAGCGCCGAACCGACGCCTACATCGCCAAGAGGACGGCCAGGTTGGAGAAGGCCGCCGCACGGAAAGAGAAGTGGGCCAAACGGCGAGGTGTCGTCTGGGACAAGACCAAGAACGCAGCCGCCAAGGCCAAGGACGCCGCGACGACCCGCCACGAGGACAAGAAGGCCGGGAAGCAGAACCAGGCAGTCGACGACGCCACGCCGGACGCCGAGGTCCTCGAATTCAAACCACGCCCCGCCCCCACCGAAGGAAAGGAACCGCTTGTGACTGCAACCACCATCAATCCCGAAATCACCAACCTCACCGAGGCCATCGCATACCCCCACGCGATGGGCACCGCGATGAAGGACCTCAAGGTCAAGACCGACTCCAGGGCCGCCGAGCTCATCGCCACCGCGAGCGTGCAGGAGGCCGCACTCGCGCAGGTCGAAGTGGCCATCGCCTCGCTGCGCAAACTTGGTGTCGAGGGAAAACCCATCGCCGGGCTGGAGCTCGCCCGCGAGGAGCTCAAGCGCGCGGCCCTCAAGTACCGGGCCGCCGCCGCCGCAGTGACCGAAGCCGGTGAGGCCGCCGGTACCGCCGACAGCGCCTTCACCAAGGTCGCGAACATCTTTCGCAAGCAGACCGGCATCGCCGAGCAGGTACAGGCCGCGAAGGCCAGCGGCAACCGCGCCGGTAAGCGCGAGATGTACGAGAACGCCTGATCCACGGCGCCGAAACGGCACCCCGGCGGTTCCTTCGCGGCCGCCGGGGTGGCCGGGTTCGATTCCCGGCCCGCGCACGCACCGCCACGCCATTACACACAGCCCTTCGAAGGAGGGACAGCAGCCCATGTCCACTCGCATCCGCCGCCAGACACGCAAGAACGACACCACCGCCGACCTGCGGTCCCTCGATGACGTGTTCCAGCAGAAACACGGCCTCCAGAAGCAGCCCGCCGGAGAAGACACCGAACCCAAGACCCTGCGCGATCGGGTGGAGACGGCGAGAAAGGCCGCCGCCACCACCAAACGCGTCGCGGTCACCGCCGCGACCATGCACAAGACCCCGCTGCTCTATCGCAACCGCCGTGCCCTGCGTCCCTGGTACGCCGCTGCGGGCACCGCCGCGCTCGGCTCGACCGGCGCCCTAGTCGCCGGACTCGTCGACGGCCCCGGCCTGCTCGGCATGGACCTGGCCGACCTCGCCATCTCCGGGGGCACCGGCGCCACCGCGCTGGCCGGCGGCATGATCGCCTACAAGCTGGCGCAGAAGAAGGTCGGAGAGCAGCTGGAGCGCTCCGGCATGGCCGGGCGGCTCAAGACCGGCCTCGGCGCGGCCTGCGCCTGGTGCGCTACCGCCCCGCTCACCGGCGTCACCGCCGCCGAGATGTGGCTAGCGCTCGGCCTGGGCACCGTGAGCCTGTCGGCCCGCTGGTGGCAGCGGATCCGCCCCGCCTACCCGGTCGGCCCGGCCCCGACCCCCGCCGCCAAGCAGACGGAGACGAGCGCTCGCCCGGTCGTGGACTTCAAGAAACGGCCGACCAGCGAGATCATCGCAGGCTGGGAAGCCGACGTGGCCGCCACCGACGGCGGCGCCCTGCCGGGCAGCACCATCGAGTACAAGGGTGCGCTGACCAACGGCCGCGCGTTCACCGTCCAGCTCAAGGCCGGGAAGCAGACCCTGGCCATGGCCCGCGGCGCGGTCGACAAGATCGCGGGCGCGATCAAGGTCGCCGAACCGCGGATCGCGTTCGAACTGCCCGACATCGACGACCCGGCGGTGATCGAACTGCGGGTCATCGACAACTCCCCGGTCATGTCCGGGGTGGCCTACGAGGGCCCGCAGATCGTCCAGGACGAGCGGGGCACCCACATCGTCCTCGGCCCCTACGCCGACGGCGAGGGCGACGCCCTGTTCACCGTGCTGGTCGAGGACGCGCTGCTGGGCGGCTACATCTTCGGCGGCACCAACGCGGGCAAGTCCCGCGTGGTCGAGCTGATCGCGATCGGGCTGCGCAAGATGGGTATCGAGATCTGGTACCTCGACCCGCAGGAAGGCCAATCCTCACCCGCACTAATGGAACTGGCCGACTGGCCGCTGGCCGGGCTCGGTGATGACGACGACCCGACCTGCAACATCGACGCCCTCGTCGGCGCGATGAAGGGCGGCGTGCGGTACCGCTCCAAGCGCCTGGCCGTTAACAGGCAGAAAGGGTTTACCCACACCCGGGCCCTGCCCGGCGTCATGGTGATCATCGACGAGTCCGCCGACGTGTTCAACGAGGTCTCGCCGAGCGGCCTGACCTACGGCGAGATCTTCGGGCTGCTGGCAAAGAAGATCCGCAAGAACGGCATCGGCCTGCTCGCCGTCGGGCACATCTACACCCTAGGCGCGTTCGGCGACTCCAAACTGCTGCGCAGCAGCCTGGCCGGGTTCAATCTCATCGCCCTGCGCACCACCGAGAAGTCCGACAGCACGCTGCTGCCCTCGGGCATGCCCGACCCGACCGTCCTGCCGGAACTGCCCGGCTTCGGCTACATCAAATCCAAAGCCGCGCTCCGGCTCGCAGCGTTCCGCGCCGCCTACGTGCAGAACCCGGCCGAGTGGCTGGCCAGCCTCACACCCTGGGAACTGGACAACGGAACCGCGAACGCGGCCGGCGACGTGTACGTCCGCCGGTTCGAGATCGCGCAGGAGAAACGCCGCGAGCTCGAACTGGAACTCGCCGCGATGGAAAGCGGCGACTTCTCCTTCGACGAGGAGGATGACTCGAAGGACACCCCTGGTGCCGAACCCGCACCGGGCGCACCGCTGGTCGAGCTGCCCGCTCTCGGCGGCGGCGTCATCACCCTGCCCGCCAAGCCGCTCACCCCGGGCGCCGAGCGAGTGATGATCATGCTCCGCAAGGGCGGCGACTGGCACGTCAACGACCTCGCCGAAGGCCTCGCCATCAGCCCGCAAGTCGTGCGCCGGCACATCAAAGCCATCGGCGAGACCCGCCTAACCAAGGTCCGCGACGCCGTCTACCGCGTCAAATAGCCCCGCGTCTCCACCGCCGCCACACGGTACTGCGAGGCCTGCGAGTACTCGCAGGCCTCGCACACCTCTACCCCGCCATGCGCCACCCCCACCATCAAGAAGGGACACAGCATGTTCACCAGGAAACGCGCCACCCCCGCACCGGCGACGCGCCTGGCGCCCGCCATGCCCCGGCAAGACCAGGTCGGGGCGGGCGTACCCGGTTCCCGACTGGACCCGTGACTGGCCCGCTGAACTCGGCGACGACATCGTGACCGACCTGCTCGCCCTGCACGAGAGGCTGCTCACCACCGCTGGCGACACCGAACCCAGCACGCTGTTCACGAACGCCGCCGACATCGTCCGCCACCTGATCCGCCAGCACACCTACATGAACCCGTACGGCATCACGCTTGATCTCCGGAGCGAGACCCAGGCCGCGGTCACCGCAATCCTCGGCGTGCTCCGCCACGAAGCAGGCACCGAAAAGCGCACGGCGAGCGGCGCGCTCCGCACCGCCAAAGGCTGGGCCGACCATGCGAGCCTGCGCCTCGACGCCGCCGAGACGGAGTTCCGTCGTCAGCGGGACAGCGCCAAGACCCCGCCCGATGCCCTCCCGGTGTTCCCGGCCCGCTGAACCAGTCCTCGCTGTCCTGCGACGGCCCCGCCCAGTTTCCCCGGACGGGGCCGTCGCCGTCGCCGTCCCGGGAAGGCCTCCATGAAGCTCCTGCTGTTCTTCGCCGCGCTGACAAGAGATCCGGCACGAAGGTCCGCCTCGGCCGCAAGCTCCTCGGCAGCACCCGCGACCTGTAGCGCCCCACCACCGCCCCGTATCTGCGAGGCCGGATAGGTCTCGCAGGTCTCGTATCTCTCGCCACGACACCAACCTGGAAGGACGTACTGCATGACGGGCACTCTCGCCCACCTCGCCTCCGCCACGAGCGCCCGCCGCCTCGAAATCGCGGACCTCATCGACGGGCTCGTGCACTCGATGTCCCGCAGCGATAGCGACGTCGAAGACGCACAGCTGCTCGCCGAGCTCGCCGAAGCCACCGACGACTTGGCCACCTTGACCGGCCTCGTCGAGGACGCCGACGACACTCGCATGATCGTGCTGCTGGCCGACCTGGCCGCCGCCCGCGCCCACGACCGGCCCCGCGCCCCCGGCCTGCTGCCCGAGCTGGAGCAGCAGCCCTACCAGCGAGCCGTCATGGCCTGCATGGCCTCCCGCGTCGTCGACCAGCCCGGCTGGGTCCTGGCAGTGCGGCTCAACGCCTTGATCGACCGCGCGATCGATCTCGGCATCGGCACCCGGCTCACCGAACGCCTCGCGCTTGCGGTGTCCCGCCGCCCCGACGGTGAGAACGCCGTCGAACACGACGAGGCCGACGGCATCGGCGTCGGCGTCGGCGACGAACTCGGCGCCCCCGCCTGACTCGCCAAGTCAACCATCTCACGGAAGGAGCCCGCTTGTGACCACCATGATCACCACTCCCGCCGCGACACCTGCCCTGGCCTGGGACCACTCCGGACACCTCGGCCTCGGCACCCGGCTCGACGGAGCCGGGCCCGCCTGGTTCGACCTCGCCGGGGACGTCCACACCTTCAGCGGCGTGATCTCCGGCCCGAAGGGCAGCGGCAAGAGCACCACCGCGCGGGCACTGGCCGCCGCCGCCCGCGCGAGCCAGGTCGTGCCGCTCACCACCCTCTACACCGATCTTTCCGGCGGGATGGAGAACCCGCTGCTCGCGGAGATCGCGAGCATCCCGATCCTGAACACGACCCCGGGCACGGCGATCGACCTGCTGCACGACGCGGTGGAAGTCCGTGCCGAGATCCTGCGAGACCGCGGCGAGCGGAGTCTCGCCGGCACCGAACTGCCGGTGATCCTGGCGGTGGTGGAAGGAGCCGACCGGATCGTCGGGAACCGGCCGCAGCGCTGGATGTGGGTCGCCCGCCGCGCCCGGAAGCTCAACATCGCGCTTCTGCCCATCCTGATTCAGGACGACAACCCGAACCTGGCTGGGCAACGGCCACCGTGGAGGCTTCTGTCGAGCACCAACCGCATCCAGATGCGTGGATCCCGCACCCTCGCGGGCATCGCGCGGATCCGCGACGCCGTCGGGAACGAGCACGACACTCAGGTGCCGTACCTCGCCGACGGGGATCCCTGGCTGCGCACCGAGATCGCGCCCGACGACGCGCTCGACCCGGCCACCGCGACGGTGTTCGACGGCTTCTACATCGCCCCGCCCACTCCAGTGAGGAGGGACCTGTGGCCGTGATCGCGACGCTGGCCTTCATCGGGGCCCTCGCGTTCGCCGTTCTCGGCGTCGTCGCTGCGCTGATCGCCCGCCAATGCTACCGGGCAGCGATTGCCGCTGCGCCCGCCGAACCGCCCTGCACCGGGAACCCCGGCCAACCCCGGGATCTGCCCCGCCATCCCATCCCGCCCCACCTGGAAAGGACCTCCCATGCGCGAGCTCACCGATGAACCCGACCCGAAGACCCACCGGCCGGAGCCTCCGCTGCGGTTCAACACCTACTTCCATGACCAGCTGCGCAACGCACAGGCCCTCGCCGAGCTGGCCCTGTGGGGCGCGGCCGCGATCGTGTTCTACCTGATCGTCATCGCGCACCCTGAGCTGTGGCTGTGGCCCGCCGCTACCGGCCGCAGCCCGCAGCACCTGCTTACCGGCGGCGTGATCGCCCTGCTGCTCCTGATGGTCATCAGGGTCGGGAGGGATGTCATCTACGGCGACCGCGGCTGGACCCACCATCCCCAACACCTGGACACCTACAAGCGGATCCAGCTCGACCGCGATGGTCGCGCCCTGGCCCGCACCACCTCGGTGGCCTACCTCGCTCTGATCGCGTTGCTGATCGCGCCGGTTGTTCCGGACCTGGCGATGGCCTGGTCGGCCAACATCCCGGCCGCGTTCACCGGGTTGGGGCCGCAGCTTGCGCTGCGCCTGGCCCCGGCCGCCCTCTTGTACCTCCTGCACGCAGCCCTTGGCTGGGGTCTCAACCTGATCGCCGAGAACCTGGCGAACCGGCAGGACGCTGAGATCGAAGACGTACAGCGGCCGCCAGTAATCACCGCGCTCCAATAGGACGGCCCGCTCGACCGACCTGCCCCGTCGGGATGGAGTCGAGGATTCCCGGCCCGACGGCAACGTCCGCCCGCTGGCCCATCCACCGTTCCTCCGGCTACCGAACCAGGTAGCCATGCAGCCGCCCGGCTCCACCACTCAACACCCGCCGCTCGATCATCCGGCCGCGCCGGGGGTCGAACCTCGTCGTGAGGTTCGACCCCAGGCTGTCGCTATTTCGCCAACCACGAAGGAGATCGCTGTGGACACCAAACCGAACTGGGGACCGGCCAAGCTGAGCGTGCCGGACCTGCTGCCCGACCTGATGTGCATGGAAACCGTCACCTCCGACGGGGTCGAGATCACGCGGTACAAGCACATCGACACCCGCCGCTCCATCCACCTCGACGCCAACGGCACCGCCTACAACGTCGAATTCCGCGACGGCGCCCCGTTGGCCACGAAGATCCCCCTGGCCGACGCAGTGTCGTACCTGCGGTCCTGACTCGCTTTTGTCGCCACCTGAAACCCGTTCCGGGGCTGTGGCTCACCCGCCGGTGAGCCACAGCCCCGGTCTTTCGTTGCCCACCTACTACTTCATCGAGGACAGCCACATGCCCACCGTCATCCACAACGGACACTGCGACGCCGTGAAGCATGGCGTCGATCCGGTGCTCATCGAGCAGGTGATCACCCGGCTCGACACCGACTTCGGCGGCCGCCGGGACCGCCAAGCGCTCGACGCCTCGGCGACCGACGTGCTCGACGGGCACGCCTACGCCGCCGGCGACACCCACACGCCCACGCCTCGCGAGGTCGACGTGCTCGTCGCCGCGGTGCGGGCCCGCATTCGGGGAGGTGCTGCGTGAAGCGCCTCGCCTCGATCATCCTTGCCGCCGTCGTCGTGGTCACGGCCGCCTGCGGCGAGCCGACGGCAACCGGAGCGGAACCCACGAATGCGCGTAAGCAGCTGGACGAGCTCACCGTCGCGCCGCGCGGTTCGATGGACGGCTACGACCGCAAGAAGTACCCGCACTGNNCGACGAGAAGCGGCGCCAGTTCGCGAACGACCTGACCCGGCCGCAGCTGTTCGCCGTCACCGACAACGTCAACCAGGAGAAGAGCGACAAGGCGCCGGACCAGTGGAAGCCGCCGCTCGTGTCGTTCTGGTGCACCTACGCCACCGACTGGATCACCGTCAAGCACTACTACGGCCTGACGATCACCGTCCAGGAGAAGTCGGCGTTGGCGTCCATGTTAGCGCGGTGCCCGCAGTGATCGCGTCCGGCGAGCTGGCAACCGCCTGGCTACGGACGCACGCCCTCGGGATCACGGCCGCGCATCGCTGTGGAAACGCTGAGGCGGAAGCCCGGCTGCGGTGCCAGCTGGGCCGCGCATACCTGGATCTAGGGCACTTCGACGCCGCCGAGCAGGCGTGCTCGGACGCGCGGGATCTTGCCCGGAGTACGGGAGATCGCCTCAACGAGTCGGTCGCGGTGGACCAGCTGGGGATGGCCGCTCAGGGCCTCGGCGACCTTGACAAGGCCGTCGCCTACTTCACTGAGAGCCTGCGCATCGAGGAGGAGCTCGGGATCGACCGCGGTGTCGCCCTGCGCCATCGTCGGATCGGCGAGGTGCTGCTGCAAGCCGGACGGTTCGACGATGCGGATCGGCACCTGCGCGTCGCACGGGAGATGTTCGCCGACATGGGGGATCGCGAGGGCGCGGCCGCCGTGGAGGTCGCCCTCGCACGGCTTGACGCCCACGTCGGCTCACCCGCCGCGGCACTGCAACGCTTGCAGCGCGTCCGCGAGTCGCGGTCCGCTGGCTACGAGGCCGACGTACTGATGGCTCTCGCCGACGTCGCCAGGATCGCCGGCGACCTAGACGCAGCGCGAAACTACGCGAGGCAGGCCATACAGCTCTGCGAACCGGTCGGCGGCCTGCGGCTGGATCGCGCCAAAGCTTGGCTGGCGTCGCTGGCGACGGCAGACTTCGACCGTTCGTAGACGACCGAGTCTTTCCAGCCAAAGTCGACTCGGCGTGCTCGGTGTTCCCGGTCGCCGTAGATGATCGCGGATCACGTCCATGTCTGTCCTCGACGCCTCCGGCTGTCGTCGCGGCCAGCCGATGCAATCACTGGCGCCGACAGGTGTCATCTTCCTGAACGTGGCGCTTGAACCGGATACCGTGGTACGCGCACTGCTGCGTAGTGTTCGGGGCTGCCAACGACGGAGACCCGCGCCGATACACGCGGCGCGGGCCTCCGCTCGTGTTGCCGAATAGCGTCGTTACAGGATGAGATGGTCAAACTCGCCGGCCTTGGCGCCCTTGAGGAACGCTGCGAACTCAGCGACGGTGTACCCGAGCGTGGTGCGCTGGGTCGCCGGGATGGTGTCGTACTCCTTTTCGTCCTGCATCCCGATCCAGCCCTCGACACGGCTCAAACGAACGCAGTCGCCCTTGTCCGGTGAGAACGAGGACTTGATGTACTCGCCGCCGCGCAGCTTCTCGACGGGCGGCCGTTCTACTGTCATCGTCACTCCTTCACTGGTCACGGGTGGGGCCCGCCGTGGGTGGTGGTTCCCCACCCCAACGCAGCATCCCCTGCGATCACGAAGTGTGGGCAGGGGAGCGGCGACGATCACGGTAACGGCGGCGGGCTTACCCGCTGTACATCGCCCAGATCTCTTCGATGCGCCGATGTGAGTCGTCGACATCGAGTGCGACCGCCTTGCTCGACGCGACGCTGAACAGGTTGTTGTAGTAGCGCAGTTCGGACGGCTTCTCAAGAAACCCGGTACCTGGCCCGGACTCGACGAACACGGCTTCGGGATCGTCGGGGTCGGAGAACTCCGTGATCGCGAAGGCGCTGCCCTTCGCGCCGTAGGCGTCGGCGGTGAATGGCACGACAAGTACCTCGACGGTGGCCTGCCAGGAGGCATCAAGGATGTGCCGGAGCGTCGAGGCCAGCACCAGGCGGCCTCCGACGTGGCTATGTAGCGCGGCTTCGCCGATCACCACGGTGTACCGGAAGTCTGGGTCGGCAAGACGCTGCTTGCGCCGCATCCTGAACTCCACCACGCGCGACATGTCTACCGGCCTGGTGCGTTGCGAGGCGCTCACGACGGCGCGGGTATACGTCTCTTCCGCGAGCATCGTTGGGATGTACGCGTCGACGTATTGGCGCACGTGGGCAGCATCGAGTTCGAAACCGGCCAGCATCTCGTCATACTCGGTGATGACGTCGACGTACTCCGACCACCAGCCGAGCTGGTCGCCGTGGCGCCACAAGTCCATCCACTCAGCGGCCTGCTCCTCCGAGGGGGTGCAGAACTTCGATGGTTTTGCGGATCTGGACCTCGGTCAGACCCGCCTTGCCCGCCTCGAATTTCGACCAGCGCGACTGGTTGACCTTGATGCGCCGGGCCACCTCCGTACCCGACATCCTCAGCTCGGTCCGGCGCTCCCGGACCTGACGGCCGAGCCGTCGCCTGCGCAACGTGGGACTCACGCTCCCGTTCATCGTCTTCCTTCCTGTGGACTGAGCCGCGCTCCGTGGCCTCGCCCATCTCCCTGACCGCGCTCCGCGGCCATTCACCCGAATGGCGTCCTTGACTAGCAAATAAATATTCCTGGACTATGTTTCTCGTAGGCCGGAGGGTATGCAAGTCAAAGTACCCGACCGGTCGAAGGTGTCGGGGGAGGGACGTGCGGCAGCCCCCCAGCCGTGTAGGTGCGGCCCTCTCCCGGCGTCGGAAGCCGATGGATCGCGGAGTCTCAAAGGTTCGTCGGCAGCCGACGCGCCGGGCCTCTCAATGGCCCGCTTTTCTCACCGCGAGGGCCTGCTGCACCAACACTCATTGGAGCCGCAATGAAACATCCAGTGATCGTTCTTCGGCGCAGCCAGACCGACGGCGCCTCCGGTTTCCTGTCGGCTGAGTTTGGAGTGCACTGTGCGAGAGGTCTTCTGGATGTACGGCGAGAACGGCCAGGATCACGCCGTGCTGCTCGCCCCCGAGACCGTCACGGTCGGGGAGATCGTCGGCACGCTGTGCGGCCTGCCCCTGCAAGCTCGGCCCGGCAGTCCTGGTCAGCGACACCTCGTGTGCGTCGAAGCAGCCCGGCGTGCCTCCTCGGCCGCGGTGGCATGAGTGCCGTGGACGGAACCCCTGGCCGCCACCGGTGTCTACCGGCGGCTACTGCACCGGCTCGATCCAGGTGCCCGGTCGTTCAACTTGACCGCCCCGGACAACGACAAGGTCGCCCGCCAGTTCTGGGCGGCGGCATGCGGAGCGGTCACGGTGTGGCCCTGGGCGCGAATGCCGGTCTGGGAGTACTGCCCGGCCTGCTGGGACGTGACGGCGGCCGTGCCGGAGCCGCCTCCCGGTGGGGGAGTCGCCTGGCCCACCTCCGATCCCGCTGCGGAGACGCTGTCGCTGATGCAGAGAAGGGAGCCGGGAAAGGCACTCGCTCGGCTCGTCGAAGCGTTCTTTCCAGGCGGGTCTTGGTTCGAGTGACGGTCCGGCCGAGCAGTTCAGACCTCGGGCATGCCGACAGCGGAGCCCACGATCGTCGACTCGGCACACCGGTCCTTCTTGGGTGCAGCCGGCGTGCCGAGTCGACCAGGAGCCCGGCCAGCAGCGCGCGACCCCCGGCGAGAACACATCCCGCCGCGCCCTGGCCGTCATTGGCGGAACCCGGTGCATCCGCGTCCCCCGGCACCGGGTTCCGCTCTCCCGCCTCGGCCGGAACCGCCCCTCGCAGGGCCGGTCGAGAGACGCGAGGGCCAGGGCCGTCAGGCCCGTGACGGGCCTGGCCCTCGCCCTTTTCCCGCTCCTTACGACACCTGAGCGAACAGGAGGAACGCAGATGGAAACCACGAGCCAATCGCAGCAGCCGGTGACCTTCTGGACGGCAGGGTTCGGCCCCGCCCCGGACGAGGGCGTGCCTGGGGTTCGCGATGACGACGGCCAAGTCTGGCGCCCCGCACCGCAGGCAGCACCGGGCACCTATTCGTACGCCGATCGACACTTCGCGACGCTGGGTGAACTGCACATGCGCACGAACCTGACGCTGGTGGCGTAGCCGCCGCCGGGCGGGTTTCCGCCCGTGGCCGCGCGTCCCACCGCATCGACAAGACCCATTCCCGGGCAACGACATTCTGGAGGTAGACACCCATGCACGAAGCGCAGTTGAGGAGCTTGGTCACCAGCCTGGTTCAGGATTCCTTCACCGGAGACGACGCCCATCTGGCCGCCGCGATCCTCGATCCCGACGACTCCGGCTTAGACCTGCTCTGCCGCGAGCTCGACACGGAAGGCAACGGCGACACCGCGCAGATCACCGCGCTGTGGAGGAGGGTCGCGGATTCCCTCGCCGAGAACAACAGGCTCAGCGCGATCGCCGATGGCTCCACCACCAGCGCCGGCGCCTACCTGTCGACCCTGGTCGGACAGGTGTAGAGCGATGGACAAGGCCCTGACTGATCCGGTCGAAGCCCCGCCGAACAGGTGCGCGTGCGAGTACACGCTCAGCACCCGGGAGACCCGAAAGCATCCGTTCGGGCGGCTGGTAATGATCGCGATCAATCCGTATTGCCCAGAACTGGACAACCTGGCTGTGCCGCATCCTCTGCTGAGGAGGTCTCGATGACCACCATGCTCGTGCGGCCGCAGACCGGCGACATCATCATCGGGACCTGCCAGACCCGAGGTCCAGAACGCACCGGCCGGATCACCGAGGTCCTGGGCCCGATCCCCGATGGCGGCGAGTACCGCTATCGGATCGACGACGCCGCGCCGGATCGCGCGGCCGGAGCCGCAAGCGTGATCGTGGCGTTCCTGCGCTTCGGCGACCAGTGCCGGTATTGCCAGGGAGCGATCGAGATGACCGATCCGTCCGGACGCAGCCTGACCGACTGGCGCCACGTGACGAGCCAGGCGTCGAGCTGCCCGCCGGGCACACCGCGGCTGCACGGGTCCGTGCCGCCGGCGACGGTGCGGCCGAGGTGCCCGGACTGCAGGTCCTTCGCTGTGCGGACCGAGCCGGAGCCGCCGACGTTCGATCTGACCAGCTGCCCGGCCTGCGGCTACGAGCACCGCTTCGCGACGGGAGCGTGACCATGGAGTTGCAGATCGTCGGGCTTGCCCTCGTGAGCTTCCTGGTGCTGGTCGGCGGTCTCGCTGGGACCGTCCTCGCGGTGCGGGCACTTCGGAGACGGCTGGAGGGACGGCGAACGACATCCTCGACGGCCGGAGAAGTGTGACCCCGCGTGAGCCCTATTCGTTGGCACGGAGAACTCACGCGAGGTCACACCCGGACCGGTCTACTTCCACCGAAGAAAGTGACCTGACCTCATTATGCCTACCTCGACTCTCGCCGCGGTGACCAGTGCCGCGGAATCCGCAGCGGCCAGCCCGCCCTCGGCGTCAGACCCGTGGGCACGAGCTGCCTGCCGGAATCACCCGGACCATGACGCGGCGATGTGGGATCCACGACCAAACAGGACAGTCAGCGAGCGACCAAGGTCTGCCGGGACGCGTGCACGATCCGCCGGTTCTGCCTCCGAACGGGACTGGTCGGCGGAGAGTACGGCGTCTGGGGCGGCCTCCCCGAGAAGGCGTTGCGCGCACTGCGCCGGGACCTTCTCCGCGAACTCGGCGGAAGACCGCTCCACGGCTCTGCCGAACTCGACGACGTGCTCGACAAACACGCACCCGACTCCCGAGAACCGAAGGCCCGCCCATGAACGCGACATTCATCCATGCTTGACACGGCCGCGGCCAGCGACCGCGCGGCGGCCACTGCCGGAGGCCAGGACCTCAGCACGATGACGAGCGACGAACTGCTCCGTGAGCGCGCCGAGCTCGACGCCGATGAGGCTCTGGCGTCGCAGGTGGCCCCGGCGAACGAAGGGTGGCTCGATGAGATCGGGGCGCAGAGGTGGGCGATCCAGCGTCGGCTCCTCGATCTGGGATGGCGGAAGGGGAGTTCCGAATGACGACGACGAACAGCAGCCGGAATCTGCTTCAGCTCCTGCCCCAGCCCTACGTTGACGACATGTCCCCGCGAGAGCACAGAGTCGCGGCCGGTGAGGACCGCATCCTCGGCGCGGCGATCACCGAGCAGCTAGAGGAATGGGACCCCGCCAGCAGTCCCGGCCTCCACACCGCCGTTCTGTTTCTTCGGCGGTTCGCCGACGGCCTCGCCGCACGGGCCGAGAAGTACGACGCTGCTGCCGATCAGGAAGAAGTGAGGAGAACGGCCGGCCCGACTCCCCGGCCCAGAACCACGCGCACGCCCGGCAGTGGGCAAGGCTGCGGCCGGACCGCGGACACTCTCGCGTCGAGCCAAGCGGGTGCAGCGGTCTCACGCGATCGAGAGGGCGCCGGGTAGTAACCGTCCATAGTGGCCACTTCCCTGAGCGGGCCGTCCCCGGCACGGCTGACGGACTCGCGCGGACGGTGGCATTGCCCGACGGCACGCAAGTCCAACCGTGCTCGCATCGTGATGTGAGCACGGTGAATGGCGGGGGCACTTCCCCCGGCCTCCGCCGAAGAACCCCCGGCGCGCATCGCCACCCCATGCGCCGGGGGTTCTTCCTTGTCCTGCTCAGAACGGGCCTGTAGTGCCGTGGCGCGACGAGGACGTCAGCGCGGGCAGTGATCACGGGACGGCATCACCTGGCAACGCAGCACGAAAGTCGCGGCCAGCATCGATGACGGTCTCAGCGAAAGCCAGCTCGCCTGGGTCGCCACCCCCTTAGAATGGGGGAGGGCGTGCGCCAAACCCCCTTTGGCGAAGCACGCGCGTTCCTGCCGCCGACGGCCTCAGTACCACCCCCTGCCCTCGGCGGCAGGAACGCACCACCCCCTTTGATACAGGTCAGCCGACTGTCCGAATCGTCGGCTGACCTGCATCGAGCTTGCGTCGGCCATGCCACCCACTGATATGGCCGACGCTGCGCGGGTGATCCACGTTGTGGACCAGCCTCGGAGCACACTATGATGCCGACCGGCGGTCGTCAACAGTTTTGGAATGATTCACGTCTGGGGCGTTCCAAAACTGTTGATCCTGGAGAGGGGGTTGGTGGTGGAGGGGCCTGGCAAGCATCAGGAGTTGAAGCAGCCCGGCAAAGGCAGCACCGTCGCCGAGCGGCTCGACTACCTGGCGAAGCTGCGTCCGGAGGACAAGGGCGGCGAGTGGAGCGACGCCGAGATCTCCAGGGGCATAGAGCGCAGACAGCTCGGGAGCCTCAGCACGCAAACGATCTGGCGGCTGAGGACGGGGCGCGCCGACGACCCCAAGTTCAGCACTCTGGTCATTCTGGCCGAGTTCTTCGGGGTTGAGCGCAGCTACTTCACCGATGAGGACCCTACCGAGTCGCTGGCTCAGATTCGCTATCTCCTGGCCCGGCGTGACGGAGGAATGCGGGAAACCCTGGCGCGCTTAGGCGAACTGTCCGATGATCACCTCGGCGTTGTGGGCAATGTGATCGATCAGCTGCTGGCACTCGAGCAGAAGCACAGTCAGGCTGATCCAGGCAATGTCGGCGCCGACGGTGAAAACTCTGCCTGAGGCCGAATCCTGCCATGCAAGGGCCTGGTGTCGGCGGGCTCCGGCAAGCGATCGCGAGTCATCGGATTGTGAGAGCCCTACGTCGTCGTGAGCGCGATCCGCATTGTGGTTGGCTGCCGGTGCAGACTCGCGATCCTGTCTCGTGAAGGACATGCCTAGTCGTGCCTAGCAATGTGTTGCGGGGATACGTGGTAGGAATATGAGATCCGCGCCGCAGACTAGCTCGATGAACCGGCCGCAGCACTTCCCTCGGAGGTTCTTCGCTGTGGCGACCAGATCGCGCAGTGTGCCGCAGTGGACTGTCCTGGGGGTGCGGTCGCAGGCTGCGCGTCCACGATCATCAATATCGTACGCGACATAGGGGAATCACCTGATGGCACAGAAAATGCAGGTCACACTCGTCGACGACCTGGACGGTGGTGAGGCGGAGGAGACAGTCGATTTCGGACTGGACGGGGTGACTTACCAGATCGACCTCTCTGCCGAGAACGCAGAAGAATTGCGTGATGCGCTCGCGCAGTACGTCGAGCACGCCCGACGCGCCGGCGGCCGCCGACGGATCGCCAAGCGAAATCCGGTCGTTGTTACCGCCCCGGCGCGGCCCGCCGGAGTTGATCGCGAGCAGAACCAAGCGATTCGCAAGTGGGCGCGCAAACAGGGCTACACGGTCTCCGACCGCGGCCGCATTCCCTCCGAGATTGTCGAGGCATACCACACGAAGAAGTAGCATCGGCGTCGCGCGATCGCGCCCGATCAGTGAGCGTTGGGGACGACTTGCTGCTGCTTCCGGCTTGCACTGGGGGGAACAGAACTGCCCGACGTCATGGACGAGGGCGCGCAACAGGCGACGTGCGTCGAGGGAATATGTCAAACCCGTCACATCGCGTATAACGACCTATACGGCACGGGTTTTGGTGATTTCCTTTTCACGGTGAGATCGGCTTGCTTGGCGGCTCCGCCTGCACGACGCTGCACTGAGGCCCAGCCCGAGAAACAGGGCTGGGCCTCAGTCGTGAGTAGTCGCGTGGAGAGCGTGACGGGTGGCGTTTGAGGATGCGCTACCGCCGGCCGCGGTCGCGCACGTGGACGGCGGCATCGGTGGTGGCCGCCGTGGCGGTCCGGCTGGCCGATCGAAGGGGGGCGAGCGCTGGGAGCTGGCGGGCCTGGTGCCCGAAAGCTCCATAGGCGCTCGCGACCGCGATCCACGGTGCCCACTTTCCGCTGATGCGTAGCGGTGTTGTGCTGCGGAAAGCCAGCGTCAGTGCCGGTATCGACGCGGTGAGTTCGACTCCGGAGATCTCGTCGAAGTTGAAGTTCGCCCAGATGCCGTCGACGTGGCACCAGAGCCGATGGGTGGTCACGACGGTGACGTCGAGGTTGTGTTCGTGCCATTGGGGTGCGGCCATCGCCCTGGCCTTACCGCGTTGCCGGGCCCGGCGTAGAGCGGTACCGACGATGGCGGTGGCGACGAACCCGGGAGACCCGACCACAAACGACGGCCCGTCCGGTACGTGCAGCACGTCCCGGCTCTCGAATCGCTCGTAGCGCAAGTGCACTTGGCGGGCGCGCGAAAACTCGGCAAGAACCCGTTCGCCGTCGTCGCGACCCGTCGGAAGGGTCGGGGGAGGCGTGATCGCCTCGGGCTCGACGCCGAGCGCGAGGTCGTGTTCGAGTTCGACCGCTTCGGCCCAACCATCGGTGTGCTTGGTACGCATCACTCCCCCCTTCTGCTGTCCTGTCAAGACGTTGACGTGTGTTGCACACGATAGCGCGTCGAGATCCTTTACGGCAGACCGGATCCGGCCCGCGACCAGCGGCAATGACCGCGAACTCTCGTCGCTGTGTGTGGTCGCGGGCGCCTGAATCTCCCGGCAATCTGGACGGCAACAGAGCGTTATGGCTGGTAGACCCGATGAAGTCGCCCTTGACGCAGAGTAGTTTTCCGGGAAAGAGTGGATCTCAGCAAGTGCCGAGCGTGCTCCTAAAAGGACCGTCCGATTGCTTGCCGGCTGATTCAGGGGGAATTGGTCACACCGGAGGTTGGGGGACCTCGTGCTCATGGTTGTTGCTGCGTGCCACCGTGTTTCGTGCTGCTCTGTCCACAGTCGACTCGGCCGGGCTCTGCCTATCCCATGCGCCGTGGACGTGATCGGGACGACCCGACCTCGCACGTAAGCACCCGTCGTCGTTCGTGACGGCACGCCGGTCGAATCCTGGCGGGCTGTGGTGATCCTTCCCGTGCTGAGCACCAGGTGCGCCCAATCCCCTCGTCTCTGCTGTCGCACGGCGGTTGGCAAACCCCAGGACTCGGCGCGTTGTGTGCGTCCTCGGGGGAAATTCTGTAGTTCCAAGGGGGATTCATGAGTATCGAGACCACGGCGCCGCCGCGCGCCGTCGACGAACCGCCGCTTCGTCCAGCTTCCGACGCCGCGGCGCACGAGGCCGATCTGGTGCTGACATGGGATCGGTGGAGCGGCTGGGCGCACCTGGCCCGCCACTGGCGAGGTGACACCGAGTTGCCCGCGTTCGTCGGCATCGCCCAGCTGCCGGGCGCCGGCGCCGCCGAGGTACGCGCGAAGTTGACCGCCGGTGGGCTGAGAGTGCTCACCGAGTACAACGTCGACGAGCAACTGGTCGAGTTCCGGATCGCGGCGGCGGTGAACTCGTAATGGCGGCCGATCAGAACCCGGTCCCCCGGCGGTCGACCGAGGAACCGTTTCACACCAACGTCTACGAGCTGCCCTCCGTGCTGGGAGCCCAGCAGCAGATCCTCACTCCCGCCGTTCACTCCGGAGTCGCTCCCGTTCGGCACCTCTCAGCAGGATCGGCCCGCATGCCGGGTGAGTACAGCACCCAGGCTCATGAGCATCCCGACTCCGAGATCATCGTCTTCGTCCATCGTGGCCTGGCGGTGTCGCTGTGGGGCGAGGACATGACTCCGGTGCTGCACCGACCCGGATCGGTGATGTGGATCCCGCCCGGTGTCGCGCACGCGGCGGTCACGCTGAATCCGCACCGCGGGGTGGCCGCGTTCGAGGTCCGCTCCGACCGTACTTTCGGCGACGACACGGTCTTGCGCCCGGACCTGGACTTCCTTGTCAGCAAGAGAATCCGTGATCTGCGAAGCGACTACGCGCTCGGACGCCTGGATCCCCAGCTCTTCGTGGACGCCGGGCCCGAGCGGGAGGGAGCGTGACCACCGGCAGCCTCGGCACGACGCCGCGATACGTGCCGGGGCGCACGGTGGCGGGAACGGTGAAGATGTCGGGTAACGAGTCACCGTCCGGGCCGGTGCCCGCCGCGATACGCGCGATGATGAACACGGTCGGGGGCGTGAACCGCTATCCGGCCAGCGGCAGCCCGGACCTGGTCGAGGCGCTCGCGACGCATCACGGGATCCCACCGGAGACCGTGATCGTGGGGCCCGGGTCCTCGGCGCTGCTGCAGCGGCTGATGTGGGTGGTGTGCGCCGGTTCCGGCGACGAGATTCTGATACCCCGTCCGGCTTTTCAGGCCTACGACCTGTTCGCCGGACAGATCGGGGTGCCGGTACGGACGGTCCCGCTGAGTCCGGAGTGGTCGATCGACCTGGATGCCTTCGCCGCGGCGATCGGGCCCTCGACGCGGATGGTGGTGATCAGCAATCCGCACAACCCGACCGGAACCCTGCTGGACCAGGACTCTCTCCGCCGCTTCCTCACGACGGTGCCCGACGACGTCGTGGTCGTACTCGACGAGGCCTACATCGAATACGCCGTCGACGGCGACGCCGACGCTGTCGCCCTGGCGAAAGCACACTGGGCCTACGGCCGCGACAACGTCGTGGCGGTACGGACGTTCTCGAAGGCCTACGGCCTGGCGGGGCTGCGCGTCGGCTATCTGATCACCCCGCCGAGCCTGAGTGCGGCCGTCTCCGGCGCGGCGCTGCCGTTCGACGTCTCCACTGTGGCCCAGGCCGCGGCCCTGGCCTCCCTGAAATCACAGGACTCGATACGCGCACGGTGTGACCTGCTGGCCACCGACCGGATCCGTGTCCTCACCTCGCTGTGGGACATGGGTTTCATGCCACCGACGTCGCACGCCAACCATGTGTGGCTTCCGGTGGGGGAGGACGCGACCCGGTTCGAGCAGCACTGCCTCGAGTCCGGGATCACGGTCCTGGCCTACCCCGACGTGGGGGTGCGGATCACGCTCGGATCCAGGCAGGACAACGACCTGCTGCTGAACGCCGCCCGCGCGTGGGTGTCCGGAGCGGGGAGCTGACCCGGTGGCCGCTCACACCCGATCCGCGCCGCCACGTGCCGCGCTGGGGATCCGGCTCGCCCAGCTGACGGCCGGAACCCTCGCCATCGGCCTCGGCGTCGCTCTGCTGCAGCGCGCCCGGTTGGGCCTGCTCCCGATGGACGTACTGCACCTCGGGGTCGCGCACCGGTTCGGGTTCAGTCTTGGCGGCGGGATCATCGCCGTGCAAGCCGTGATGCTGATGGCGTTCGTGCCGCTGCGGATCCGGCCCGGCATCGGCACCGTCGCCGGGTTCGTGGTCCCCGCGATCACCGCCGACCTGCTGCTGGGCGTCCTGCCGCCGGTCACGTCCCTGCCCGCGCGGATCGTGTGGCTCGCCGCGGGCGGAGCGGTCTTCTGTGTCGGCGCGGCGACCTATCTCACCGCCGCGCTCGGTCCGCTTCCGCGAGATGGGCTCATGCTCGCCTTCGGCGGCGACCGTCCCCGCCGGATCGCGGGTATCCGGATCGGATTCGACGTGGCGTTCGTGCTCGCCGGCGCGGCGCTGCTCGGTCCGAGCGTCGCGACGCACGGTGGCGGCATCGGGCCGGGAACGCTCGTGCTCGCGTTCGGGTGTGGACCGGCGATCGCCGTCCTTCTGCGCCTTGTCGCTGGTGTTCCAGGATTCTCGCAGCAGATCAATGGGCGGGGCGCAGGCGCGGGAAAGCGCCACGTGCATCTGCTGTCGTACATGTCGTTCCGGCATGCTCAGGGCAGCCAGCCGGTTCAGCTGCACTTCATGCAGGCCTATGCGCGAATCCTGCGCGACACCGGAGTGACCGTCGATCCCGGGCTTCGGTCGGCGACCCCGCGCGAGGTGATCCGGCAGCGTGCCTTGCCGACCAATCATCTGGACATCCCCGATCCCGCGCTGATCAGCGCGCAGCTGGAGTTCTGGTGGCTGCTGATGTGGGACGTGCTGGACGCGGTCCGCACCCGCGACCACACCCATCTTCCGTCCCGGCGGGACCTTCTCGATCGCATGAACGCGGTCGGTGGCAACCAGGAGATGAGCAGCTTCACCGACGAGGAACTCACCGCCCTGGACTCCGCCTTGGACCTCTACCGCAACGCCGCAGCCGACCAGCTCGCCGGAGACGTCATCGCCGTCACCTACTTCCTGCCCGCCCTGCTGCACGTGGAACGCGGGTTCCAAGGAGCCGGAACCCGGTTCCCCGCCCGGCCACGAACCGACGGCGGCGATGTCCATGACTCCCTGCTTCTGACCCACTGCCGGGCCGCGCGCGATCGCTACCGCAAGGGCACGACCGACATCACCGACCGCGTCTACCACGCGGTGTGCCGCCACCTCGATCGTGCCGAACGCGACGACACCGCCCTGCACGGCAGCTACCGGGCCCTGGTCGCGAGCTACAACCGCAACCACCCACAGGAGCTGGAACCCCGCCTCCACACCCCCGGCGACGAGTTCGCCACCCCGGCCCAGGACCGTGCCGCATGACGCTCTACTTCCACCTGGATGACGAGCAGCCCGAAGAACGGCACCCCTTCATCGTCCGATTAGGACGCTTGACGTTCCGCCTCCGGCGGTGCCGCGCGACCGATCTCCACGGCTCCAGCGTCACCACGACACCTGAGCGGCAGAGCCGCGATGACCACCCGGCCGAACAGGTCCCGGTTCTTCTATCCAGCACGGCGGACGCCAGTACGGCCGTCCTGAATGGACCAGACACGTGGCAGGCACCCGGCCTGGCCGCCGCCGAGCTCGCCGCACGGTCCGGCATGCGCCACAGCGAGCCCGCCCGCCTTCCCACCCGACGAGAGGAGTCCATCGAGCACCTCAATCTCTGACCACGACGACAACGCACAGCGCGGCGGATTCCGCCCGTGACCCTGTGTCCACAGTGGACCCGCACAAGCGGGAGCCACCATCTGACCCGGAACATCACCTGGCCCGGCGTTCATCGACGCGCCGAAGTGCCGACTGCGCCAGGACCGCAACCACAGCACGGAAAAGGTCCGTGCTTCTAGGGGGAACCATGACGAACAACACCACCATCTCGACCACCCGCGGCGGCCACCGGACCCTCGCCGCCCTCGCGCTCGGCGCGATCGCAGTGGGCGGGATCCTCGCCACCGCCGGGACGGCGTCCGCGTCCACGGCCCCGGCCGCACCGGCGTCCTACCTCCACAGCGTCGGAACCGACAGCCGCGAGTTGTCGGTCACGCCGGACAGCCGGGAACTGTCGATCACCCCCGACAGCCGCGAGCTGTCGGTGACCCCGGTCAGCCGGGAACTGTCGATCACCGCCGACGGCGCGGCGCCGGACGGTACCCGCATCTGGTCCACGGTGGACGGGAACTTCGACCCGTTCGGTTCGGGCACCGCGTCCAGTGTGGAACTGGGCATCGGGACGCTCAACGCCTGATCAGGCAACCACCCACCGTTCCGGGCACGACATGCAGGGATCAGGCCTGTCGTGCCCGGGGCACGCAGGGGATAGCGGGTCGGGCGGCCGATTCCCGGCCCGCTATCCCCCTGCTCGCGCGAACATCCGCCGCCGAAGGCGTCAGCGGGTTGGCAGCACACCGGTTCGATCTGTGATCACCGCCTGGGAACACGGGATAGGGCGGCGCTTTTTCCAAGGGGGAATTGAACAATGGGACCTGTAAGGAATCGTGCCCGCGGCACGGGACGACGGCGTCGGCTCCGCAGGCCGGTCGGCGCCGTGGGCGTGGCGCTGATGGCCGCGCTCCTGAACCCGGCCGCCGCGTCGGCCGACGCGGCCGGCGCCGCGGGGCGGACGTGTCGCGACGTCACGATCCCCGCGACGTCGGGACTGCTGAACGCCTCCATCCACGGTGTCCTGTGCACTCCGGCCGGACCGGCGAAGGACACCGTTCAGGTTCTGCTGCACGGCGGCACATACAACTCGTCCTACTGGGACTTCCCGGTCGCCGAGGGCCGGTATTCCTATGCCCGCCAGGCCAATAACAGCGGTTACACCACGCTGGCGATCGACAGGCTGGGCTCCGGGACGAGCACCCGCCCGCTCAGCGCGCTGGTCACGATCGACAGCCAGGCCGACATCGTCCATCAGGTCGTCGGCCGCCTGAAGGCGGGCGAGGTCACCGGCGCCCCGGTCACCCGCGTGGCGCTGGTCGGGCACTCGATGGGCACCGGCGTCGCCTCGGTGGAGACGACCACCTACGGCGACGTCGATGCCGTGGTGCTCACCGGCGGCACCGCCCAGCTCGACACCGGCGCGCTGCTGACCATGCTCACCTCCCAGGTGTGGCCGGCGGCCCTCGACCCGGCGTTCGGACCGCTCATCGATCCGCTGTACCTGACGACGAAGCCCGGCGTGCGCGCCGCGGCGTTCCACGCCGGGGGAGACGTCGACCCCGAAGTCGTCCGCCACGACGAGGCCACCAAGGACGTCGCGTCACCCGTCGAGCTGACGGGAACCGTCCTCAAAGGCTTCTCCGCAGCCACCACCCGCAAGATCACCGTGCCGACCATGGTCCAGGTCGGCAGCAACGACCAGCTCTTCTGCGCCCCCGGCAACGCCGCCGACTGCGCGACCCCGCAGGCCCTGGCCAGCGCCCAGGCGACCGCGTTCGGGCCCGCCGCGCGGCTGCACACCTCCGTGCTTCCCGGAGCCGGACACGACCTGCAGCTTGACCGCAACGGCGCCGACGCCGCGCGCGAGGTGACCCACTGGCTCGACGCGACCCTGCCCAGCCGGTAGCCGCGCCGAGCGCGACACCCGCGCCACCGCTCTGCTGCTCGTAGCCCGATTCGTTTCAGGGAAAGGACTTCACACCATGTCGATCACCAGCACCGGGACCACCGTCGTTCCCGTCCACCGGCACCTTCAGTCGCTGCCTGTTCATCCGGTCGGCACGGTGCCCGCGGCACTCAGCCACGAAATGGGCACCGCGATGATCTGGTTCCTGGAGCATCGCGGGGGAGCGCCGCTCACCGCGCTGCCCTTCGACACCGACCCGCGTTGGATCATCGACTGGCTCGACAACCTCGCGCGGATCCCCGCCCTCGAACTTGCGCACCCCGGGGACAGCCGCGGCTACGACGACATGCCGTACTACCGGATCCGGCCCGGACACCAGCTCACACCCGAGGACCTCTCGATGGGCCGCGTCGAGCAGACCGAGACCGCGTTCGCCATCCTCGAGACCCTCGACACCGGCGGCGCCGTGGACCGCCTACAGGTCAGCATCCCCAACGCGTTCGACCGCGCCTTGTTCGCCTCCGGGTCGCCCGAGGCCGCCGCCGAGTGGATGCCCGACATGCAGACCTCCGTCAGGACCGAGGTCGCCGAGATCGCCGCGCGCTGGGGCGAGCGGGTCCAGCTGCAACTGGAAACCCCGGCGGTCCTGGCCTCCTACCACCGGACCCCGCGCGAGGACTGGCCGCTGCTGACCACCGAACTCGTGCAGCAGGTCACCGGCGTCATCGGCGCCGCTCCGGACGCCCGCTGGATCCTGCACCTGTGCTACGGCGACCTGGAACACCAGGCGCTGTTCACCCTGGTCGACCTCGACGCCGCGGTGCAATTCCTCAACGCCCTGGCCGAAGCACTCGCCGCGTACGGCATCCCGATGCCGACCGTGCACCTGCCGGTCGCCTACGGCAACGCGGCCCCACCCACGAACCCCGGCTTCTTCCGTGCCCTGCTGTGGCTCCGACGCGGAATCAGGATCATCGCCGGAGTGGTTTCGGAGGACTATCCGACCCAGAGCAGTGTCGCGCTCTCGCTGATCATCGACGCGCTGGGCGAGCCGGTCGAAGCCATCGCCGCCGGATGCGGCCACGGGCGGCGCACCGTCACCGCGGCGGCCGCGAACATGGCCCTGGCCGCACGGCTGGCCCACGAGTGGAGCCCCGCCCAGACCAGGCGATCCGCATGACCGCCACCCCGGACGCCGGAGCAAACTCCTCTCGGCAAAGCCCGATGGCCGACGAGCCCTCCGACCTCCGACTCACTTCCGATGGCGAGTGGGAGCCTGACCGTGCGCTTCCCGACATAGGCGAGAAGGAGTTTCTCGATGCGGCGCTCGAGCGGAACGGATGGGCGCCGCTGATCCACCTCGGAGGCGGCGAAGACATGGGCGTCGAAGTCACCCTCCACCAACAGCGGGCCAGCACCGGCCATCCCGAGTACCTGCTCTCGGTATCAGGACCGGAGTTCGGCTCACCGGCCCTGCGGCTTCCGAACCTGCCCGAGGCGATGCGGCTGCTGGCCCAGTGGGCGCCGATCGTGCAGGCCGCGAGCATCACGCACATCCTGGGCGACTTGATCCCGGGCGAAATCAAGCACTACGGGCTCGTGGAAACCATCGCGGCCCGCGCCGCCTGGGGCGTGGCGGAGAAGCGGCCGGAACTCCAGGCCGACCGCAGGATGCAGGACCGCGTGGAAGAAGCCCGGTACCGCGCGGCCAGAAAGCCCTGACGTCGACGCCGTTCACCAGCGTACGACCCCAAAGCCTCATGGCATCGGTGCGCGCGGAAGGCACACTCGGGATAGCGAAAGGGAATTCGATGGCGCAGCACGACGACACCACCAGCGTTTGGACGCTTAAGCATGACGTCGTGCTGCCCTACGGCCAGCTCGGCGTGTGCACGGTCGTCCACGTCCGGGCCTACGAACGACATTTCGGTGAGGCGGCGGTGGTCATCCTCGGCCAGTTCGGTCACTTCGTAGGACAGTCGCTCACCAACTCCATCGAGCAGGCCGCCGCCGCGGCACAGACCGCGCTCTACCCGGACGGACGGCATCTGCGGATCATCCAGCACATGCCCTACTGCACCCTCGACCACCGCAAAGTACCCGAATTCCGCGAAGTCCACCTCGCTCGCCACCGCCGAGGACCGCTCCGCAGATGGTGGCAACGCCGCCTCGACGACCGTCTCGCCCGGTCCGCCGTAGCGGCCACCGTGGTCGGCGCCGACGGTGCGATCCGCCACGTCTATCCCGACGTCAGACCCGAGAATCTGCCCTGGAAGTTCACCGGACCAAGCTGGCACCAGCTCGCCCTGCACTGGCCCGCCGAGGAACGTCCGGCCCTCCCCGAGATGTACCCGCTCGACCTGATCCGCCCGGCCGAGGTAGAAATTCCCGACGTCCTCGGTCATCAGCGGATCCAGGTCTGGCCGGAAGCGCTCTACACACCAGAACTCATTGGCGGCCCATCGGTGCTCCCGGTGAGCGCCGAACGGAACGCAGCAGTCCGGGCCCGGAATGACGCCACGGGAGCCTTCTTCGAGGCGGTCACCGATCGTGAACCAGGGGAAATCGTCGAACTGCACCAAGTTCGGCGGGACGACCCGACGCAGAACCAGTAGGAGCGCTCTCGGCGCCGTTCCCGTGCGGTGTCAAGTCCGCCAATCCGCGTGCGGCGAGGATGTTCGGAGGACTTCATCGCACGGCCAAAGAGTTCTGACGCCGGCGGCCGTTCACTGGTTGGTGGCACCGCGCGGCTCGAACGACGCGATAACAGCGGTCAGGACGTCGTCGAGCGTCGAGTAGACCGGTAACCCTGGGCGGGCGAGCTGACACAGCATGTGGACGTCCGCCTCCCGGGGATACCCGGGAGCCGCCCCCACAACGATCTCCCGGGACTCCCCGAGCGCTTGGCCCAGCTCGAACATCGCTATTGGTTGCGTCGAAATCGCAGGATCCGATCGCGGAAACCAAAACAACGTCCGATCCGCCAACCGCAGATGATGCTGTTCCCAGCTCACCTGCTCCCACGCCGCACCGGGATCCTCGATCGGGAATCGTGCCCGGTTCGGGTTGAGTACCACGAGTTCCACCGGAGACGACCCGAGAACTGTGACGGCTCGTTGGTGCCACGGCTCGGCGATCCCGGTGATGCCGCCCGCGAGAAACACCGACGGCGGATCCTGCGGCTGAGGCCGGTAGTAGGTCGGGGCCTCCACGTACTGGCGTTGCGCCGGAGCGCGCCGTGACGTCGCCGGTACATGGTGACGGCTACGGCTGTTGATGGAAGACAAGGACATGCGTCCATGATCGTTGCGGCGACCTCGTTGAGGACCAGGTTGCCTCAGGCTGACGTCCCTGGGCAACGGGAAACGTCCGGCGGCCGATGGCAGCGCGGAAGGTCCGGTTTACTCGCTCGCGTCCGGAGTTCCGGACTGCCCTGTCTACAAGGGACACTGTGAAGGTGCGTTCGGCGCGTCGAGCGTCGCCTCGGTGATTCAGGTGCCGGGTCGCGGTGCTCGTGCCGGGGTGATCAGGGCGTCGGCTGGGGGCCAGCCGTCGTTGATGCGCGCCCGGAACGCTGCTTTGGTCACTTGGCAGCGCGGGTGGGTGGCCCATTGCGCGAGGGTTCTGGTTTCGCCGTCGATGGTGATCGGCGGCGAGGGCCGTCTGCCTCCTCCTCGCGACGGTGCGGACGCTGGCGGCTCATCGTGTGTGGCGAGGGTCGCGAGGTAGCGGAGGCGTTCCTTCTCCATGGCGGCGTCGAGGCGCCCGGCGATGGGCAGGGTCCGGGTGGCCGAGGTGTGCAGGAGCGCGAAGATCGTCGCGCCGAACCTCTGC
The DNA here is from genome assembly GCF_001953865.1 of Amycolatopsis coloradensis. GTDB lineage: Bacteria > Actinomycetota > Actinomycetes > Mycobacteriales > Pseudonocardiaceae > Amycolatopsis > Amycolatopsis coloradensis. Next base: position 39,589 of record NZ_MQUQ01000007.1, on the reverse strand, counting down.
GCGGGATCGGTGGTGGCCTCCGGGGCCGCGTCGGCGTCCAGGGTGGACAGCTCGTCGACGAGGTTCCACCACGCGGCGTCCGCCTGGCCGGGGTCGATCGTGATCCGGGCGGCCGCCTGATTCACATACGGCAGCAGTTCCCCGGCGAGCCGGGGAATCTTCCAGACCAGCGCGGCCGTGGCGGTCGCGGTCCGTGCGAGAGCGCGGGCGGGGGAGCTGCCTTCGGTGTGCAGGCGCAGCGGCCCGAGGCACACGGTGCCGGAACGGATGTCCTGCAGGGTGGAGCGGTGGACGTTGGTCTGGGTCTCGGTCAGCCAAAGCCGCAGCGGGTAGTCGCCGTCCACGGTCGTCCGGCGCGCGGCGGCGAGGGTGTGGTCGAGCGCCCGACTTCGGGACGGATGGGCGGGGTCGAGCAACCGCGCGACGTTCCAGGGAGCGGGGATCCGCCCGAAGCCGTTGAACAGGTTCTGCGCCGGGGTCGCTCCGCCGGAGCGTTTGGGCGCCCAGGCGGCGGTGTCGTCCAGGGGAGCGGACGCGTCGTAGCCGCCGTCGACACGGTCACCGTCGTGCCAGGCCACAGCGTCGATGTGACCGTCGACGTCAGGACGCAGCCTGATCCGCCGGGACGGCCAGGTCAGGTAGTCCAGCCGCCCGGCGGGGACGCGGACCTGGACCCCGGGCTCGGGGCAGTCGCGTTCCCAGACCGGCGCGTCGCCGGAAGCCCGTGGCCGGGGCGGGAGGTTGAGCAGCAGGGTGTCCTTCAGTGTCCGCCCGTCGACCAGCAGCAGGGTCGACGCGGCGACCTCGCCCAGCTTCGCGCCGAACGTCCTGTCCTTGGCGGAACCGGGTGGGGCGCCCTTGATCCCGGCCACGTCGTAGCCGAGCAGGATCAGCAGATACCGGGCCGCCTGGCCGGGCGGATGCGGCGGGTAGACCGCCGGGTTCGCCATCCGGTGGTTGAACCATCCCGCGGCCGCGCCGCCCAGGAAAAGCGGGTCCAGGACGTCGGGCGTGCGGCGGTACTCGATCAGATGGCCGCATTGGGCGAAAGGCCGCTCGGGGTGCAGCAGATCGAACCGTCCGCTCCAGCGTTCGAGGTAGGCGGCGATCCGTCCGTCGGGGGCGAGCGTGTTGGCCTGCCACGCTCGGTCCCATTCTTCGTCGGTGGCAGGTCCGGCCGCGGCGTCGTAGATCGCCAGCAGCAACCGCAGCAGTACAGCGGTCTCCTGTGGGGAACGGCCGGACAGGCGGATCTCGTGCGCGCGGGCGAAGACCTCGCTCAGGCTCGCGTCGTGTTCCGGTCCGGCGGTGTCGGTTGAGATCGGGATCCAGGGCTGGCTGATCAGCGAGAACGAAGGAGTCGGCACGGTCAGACGGCCAGCTCTGCCAGGTCGACCACTTCGACGGCGGCGACGTCCTGGTGTCCGTCGGGGGTGAACTCGACCCGGGCCTGGCCGACGCGCTCGTCGTAGGGGATGAGTTCGACGAGCAGATGGTGCGCGGCGTCGGCGAAACCGTTCGAGGTGAGCGTGTGGTCCCCGGTGGTGAGCGTCGACCATTCCTCGGTGTCGGCGGTCCTGGTCTCGACGCGGTAGGTGTGGGCGCACTGCGTGAGCCCGTCGACGTCGGTGTAGTCCCACCAGGCGTACATCTGGTCGTCCGCGCAGTCGGCCATCGCCCGGACCTCGTCCTCGTAGCGGGCCTCCGCCGTGGCACGGTCGGCGGCGTCGAGGTAGCTCGTGCCCATGTTGTCCTCGGTGCGCACCGCCCATCGGGACTCGCTACCGGGCGCGGTGTACGAGGTCAAGACGGCCTCGAACGTGCGCTGCCCGATCGAATCGGCGCAGTAGGACTCCCGTTGGCCGGTCCGGCACTCCTGGTCGATCAGCGCGCGCAGCGCGGTGATCGTGTCGGTGTCCAGCTCGCCGGTCTCGCCCGCGTCGGCCTCGTGAACGCTGCTGATGATCCGCACAGTGCCGGTCATGTCGGTCCTCCCCGTCGGTCGCGAGGCCCATACCCAACCAAACTATCCAACTCAAGTCAACATAGTTCGTGAATTGGATAGTTCGTGGTTCGTGTTGACTCGACCTGGTCGAAACGACAGAGGTGGCCGGCGCGGGGTGAAGATGATCGACCACGACGTGCGGGTCGGCAGGATCACCAGATGCGCTCACGGCCGCATTCTCGCGCGCCCGGCGCGCTGTACGACCGGGTGTATCAGTGCTGCGCCGACGAAAGCCAGTCGGCCGGCCCGGGGGAGGAGCCCGCGAGCCGCCGCGTGGTTCAGCCGGGGATGTTGCGAGGGTCGTGTCCGGTGTAGGTGTTGCGTTCGCCGATGGTTCCGTCCATGTTACGGATGAAGTGCTCGACCTTGCGTTCGATGGCCAGCTCGCGGCCCTTGGCGACGGCGTCGGCCTTGGTGGCGTAAGCGCCGCCGACCGGCTCGGTCTCGCCCTCGACCTTGTTCCTCCACTCACCGTTCTGGTGGTAGGTCTCGACGTCGCCTTTCACGCGGCGCTCCTCTCGTCCGGCGGGATACAGCCTCACCACCCAGGTACCCGCCACGACGACCGGACGAACATCACCATCCCGGCCGCCAGCCACACACGCGTACTCAACCGGTGGGCAGTGGTGCGCGGGTGTTGTCGAGGCCGGTGAGGAGGTCGCCGTGTTCGGCGACGCGGCCGAGGACGTCCTCGGCGGTGAATACCAGCTGGGCGGGGCGCCGGCAGGCATGGATTTCGTTCCAGGTGATCGGGGTGGAGACGGTGGGCTGGTCGCGGCCACGCAGCGAGTACGGGGCGATGGTGGTTTTGGCGATATTGTTCTGCGACCAGTCGATGAACACCCGTCCGACGCGCTGGGCCTTGGACATCACCGCGGTCACCCGATCTGGTGTGTCGCGCGCCAGGCGCTGAGCGAGCCGCTTCGCATACGCCGACGGGGCGGCCGGGTCGTCGGTGTCGATCGAGCAATACAGCTGCATCCCCTTCGAGCCCGACGTTTTCGCGAACACGGTCAGCCCGTCGGCGGCCAGCACCTCGTGGAGCCGTTCGGCGACCCGGCAGCAGTCCACGATGGACGTGTCAGGTCCGGGGTCGAGGTCGAACACCATGCGGTCCGGTGCCCGGCGGACCGGGGGAGGGCCGGGGTCGACGGTGTACTGGGGGACGTGGATTTCCAGGGCGGCCATGTTCGCCGCCCACACCAGCCCGGCGAGCTCGTCGATCAGCGGGTACTCGATCGGGTCACCGCGTTGGCCGTGGCGGCTGCGGCCGCTGGTTCTCGGCAGTGCGACGGTGGGGAGCCAGTCCGGGGCGCCGCGGGGGACGTTCTTCTCGAAGAACTGCTCGCCGCCGACGCCGTCGGGGAAGCGGATGACGGTGATCGGCCGTCCGGCGAGGTGGGGGAGCAGGACGGGGGCGATGTGAGAGTAATAGTGGATGACCTCACCCTTGGTGAACCCGGTGCGGTAGAGCGGCTTGTCCAGGTTGGACAGGGTGAGCTGCCGGGCACCGGCCTGCACAGTGATCTTCGGACCGAGCGGGCGAGGCGGTTCGTCCGGACCGGGCGGGCGCGTGCCGGTCGCCGCGGCGGGCACGTCCGGGAGAGCTGGGGTTTCCGGCTCGCGGAGTGGCCGGGGCGCGAGGACCTCGACGGGTTCCTTGTCGTCTCGCAGGCCTCGCCAGGCGGTGTGACGCAGGCGTCCGCCGCTGCGGGTGACTTGCCGGAACACGACCTCGCCGACCATAACCGGCTCCACCCAGCGAGCGCGGGCGACGTCCGCGCGCGGTGGATCGTCCGCGAACGGGTGCCCTGGCCGGTGCAGCGCCTCGAGGCGGACGTGGAGACGGGCGCGTTCGGCGTCGGTGAAGCCGGTGCCCACGTCACCGAGGTACCGGAGCTCGCCGGTGCGGGGGTCATGCGCGCCGAGCAGCAGGCCGCCCACCGTGCCGGTGAAGCGGCCCTGACCCGGGCGCCACCCGCAGACGATCACCTCGATCGTCTGCGTGAGGGGGTGCTTGAGCCACGCGTCGGTGCGCTTGCCCGGGGTATAGGGCGCCCGGCGGTGCTTCGCGACGACGCCCTCGTGACCCGCCGCTGTGACGTGGGCGAGCAGATCAGCGGTGGTCCGGCGGTCGGCGTCGAGCTCGATGAAGGTGAACGCGCGCACGACCGCGACCCGGTACGGGTCCGGCATCGGCACCGCGAGCAACCGCTCACGACGCTCGTCATAGGCAGCTCGCAGCAGCGACTCCTCCCCGAGCTGGAGCAGGTCGAACGCCAGAAACCGCACCGGCAAGTCGGTGAACGGCTCGGCACGGCGCAGTGAGGCGCGATGCGTCTGGTAGCGGCCGCGCCGCTCCTGCAGCATCCCGAACTCCGGCTGCCCGGCCTCGTTGTAGACGACGATCTCCCCGTCCAGCACCGCGGCCATGCCCTCCAGTGCCGGGGCGAGGACGCCGGCGAGCTCGGCGAACTCGGCGGTGAAGTCGTTGCCGCTGCGGCTGGTCAGCCGCGTGGCGCCGTCCGGTGCGACCTGCATGCAGCAGCGGTAGCCGTCGAGTTTGTACTCATACGCCCACTCCGGGCCCTCTTTCAGCCGTCCACCGTCCGATGTGGCCAGCATCGGCTCGATCCAGCCAGGCACCTGCGAGCCGGCACGGCGTGGCCTGTCCGCCATCCCCGCACCTCCCCTCGACTCCGCGACGAGACACACCCGCCACGGCCCCATCGTCCCCCGAACCGCCGGCCTTCGCCTCTCGACTGTCCACATCCGACACCGCATGACCTGCGGAGACCGGGAAGAAGAAGGCTCGACTGCGCCACGGTGCGGGTGCAGTCGGGAGTAACACCGAGGGTGTCCGGCACGACCTACGCAGAGGCAGGCAGGGAAGTGAGTGAGGTCGAGATGGTGATGGACGAACAGGACCCGGCCCTCCGGGCGCTGGCCGCGTGGCGGGCCGACATCGACAGCGAGCGCTTTCCCGAGATGGTCACTGTGGACACCGCTGTCGCGGTCGTGACCGCGGCCGGTCGGCGGCGCGGATGCCGCCCCGGCGCGTGGTTCTGGCGGCAGCGGCGGTCGATCAGCGCCTGAGGTCGCCCATCACGGTGGCGGCCTCGCCCACTCTGGTGTCGCGATGGTTTTCCGCAGACAGGCGAGAAACTGTCGCGGCACCACCCGATCGGGTACGCCTCGGCGGAGGTGGCGCGCCGTGAGAGCTGCACGTCGTCGCCGCACCGCACCCCGGTCGAAGCGGGCGCCGCATGAGAAGGGCGGGCGTCGTGGCGGATTCTTGTCGGGGGTCTGGCCCAGAATCGGCCATCGGTCGCGTTCGGTCGCCCTCGCTGCAGCGGGCAACACCGGCCACGCGTTCACCTTCCTCACGAAAGGTGCTGATGAACTTCACCAGCACCGGCATGTCGCCCGAAGCGCTGCGGGAGACACTGATCGACGTCATCAAGGAAGCTGGGCACGCCCGCACCCGGGCCGTCGAAGACGCGTTGCGCGCGGTCGAACGCCACCACTACGTCCCGCATGTCGATCCGGTCGATGCCTACGCCAACGACATCGTGGTCACCAAGCGAACCCCGGAAGGCGAGGTACTCAGTTGTGCTTCGCAGCCCGCCGTGGTCGCGCTCCTGCTGGACCAGCTGCGCCCGCGGCGCGGTGATCGTGTTCTCGAAATCGGTGCCGGCACCGGATACAACGCGGCGCTCCTGGCGCATCTCGTCGGCGAGGGCGGTCATGTCACCGCGATCGACGTGGACGCCGACATCGTCGATCACGCCCGTGAACGCCTTACCGCCGCCGGCGTCGGCAACGCCGAGGTCGTGCACGGCGACGGTGCCCGCGGACACGAGCCCGGCGCACCCTACGACGGCATCATCGCCTCCGTCGGCGCCTACGGGATTCCCGACAGCTGGCTGACCCAGCTAGCACCTGCTGGACGGCTGGTGATCCCTTTACGGATTCGCGGGAGCGTGTCTCGCTCGATCGCGTTCGAGCGGGCCCCCACGGGCGGCTGGCGCAGCGCCGAGCACGCGATGTGCGGTTTCGTCCCGCTGCGCGGCGGCATCGCCGACGACCCCCGCAGCCGGATCGATCTGACCGGCGACACCAGCGTCACCCTGCAGAGCCACCAGGACCAGCCCTTCGCCCCCGGGCGGCTGACCGGTGTGCTCGACCAGCCACGCCGTGAGGTGTGGACCGGGGTCACCTTCGCCCGGAGGGAATCGCTGGAGTGGATGTACCTCTGGCTCACCTGCGCCCTGCCCGGCGGGCTGCGCAGCATGCCGGTACAGCAGGCGGCGTTCGATTCCGGCCGCGTCACCCCGATGTTCCGCACCGGGATGGCCGTACCCGGTGACGGCGAGGTGGCCTACCTCGCCAAGCGCCCCGGCGGCTACGACAGCGACGGCCACGAGCTCACCGAAACCGGCGTTGTCGGGCACGGTCCGCACGGTGGTGGACTGGCGGCACGCGTCGCCGAGGAGATCCGCGCCTGGGACAGCAACTTCAGGCACCGTGGCGTCAGGTTCGAGATCCCCGCCGACGGCACCGACACCTCCGACCCCACCCGCGGCCGGTTCTTCCTCGACCGCCCCCATCACCCGATCACCGTCGTCTGGGAGTAGGCCGACCCCGTGGTGGCGCACGAACACCGGGACACCGCAAAACCACGAGAAACTTTCTTTCACACCCGGCCGCCTGAGTCGCGCGGTCAGGTCGGTAGCCGGGCGGGACCCGGCATCGTCGCGGTACCGGACTTGGTCGAGCGAGACAGCGGCGTTGTCGTCGAGGGGTCTGGTCCCCGGTTGGAGGCGGTAGCCGCAGACCGGGCGTATAACGACCTATCCGGCGTGGCATCGAGTCAAAGACCGTCAGCGGCATGACCGGTGTGCCCAGTTCCCCCGCATGTTGCACTGTGGTTGCGTTGCCGTCATGGGAGAGAACCGTTTCAGCGACGTCATCACCGCAGTCGCTCCCGCGCAGGGTTGGTGGCTGGTCGCGCTGACGGGGCTGTTCGCGGTACTGGTGACCGCGTTCTCGATCGTGGGTCCGGTGACGGGCAGGCGGCACGTGCTGGTCAACCTCAACGTTCTGGGGACGGTGGTCCACGAGGCCGGGCATGCCCTGGTCGCCTGCCTCACCGGCGGTGGCGTCTATCGGTTTCAGATCACCAGCCCTGATACGGGATCGGTGGACTCCTGGTACTCCACGAGATTCTCGTCGATCACCACCTCATTAGCCGGCTACGCGATGCCGCCGCTGGCAGGATTGGGTGCCGCGGCCCTGCTGGCCAAGGGCCAGGCCGCCGCTGTCCTGACGGTCACCGCGGCGATGTCGATCCTGATCCTGTGGGTCGCCCGCGACCTGTTCACCCTGGCGTGCATCGTGGCGATCGGGGGTATCGCCGCCGCCCTGTACTGGGCGCCCGCCTGGCTTCAGGTCCTCGTGGCCTACCTCGAGGCGTGGCTACTGCTGTTCTCCGAATTCGGCGGGCTCGCGGCCCTGATCGCGAACCGGGTCCGGTATGTGCAGCGCGACGCCGACGACGCCGACAACCTGGCCGACGACACCTCCATCCCCGGTGTTCTGTGGATCGCGGCGTGGCTCGCCCTCATCCTGTGGGCACTCTGGACCGCGGTTCCGCTGCTGTGGCCGTGATCCCTCTCGGCCTCATCGCCGATGGCGGACGTGCCGAGGTGCTCCAGTCGCCCGTTCAGCCGCCGCCCTGACAACGGCCCCGTCTGGCCGGGGTCGCGCGCACAAGGTTTCTGGCTCAACGAGGCGGCGCGCCCCGACGACAGCGTGCTGGCGGAGCGGAGTCGGGCAGACTGTTGCGATGCGACCGTCGCGTTCGTTCTACGTTGGCCCCGGACGTTCCCCTGTGCAGATCGATACCTGGCAGCAGTTGTGTGCCGCGGTGGACGCCGGCGTGCTGGGGGAGAACCAGTGGGTCGAGACAAACAGGACATCCCGCGAGGCAAGAACACCAGCGGTGAACTGGCGAAAGATCTTGCCTCGCTGAGCGTCGAGGGCGGTCTGCTCGTGATCGGCGCCATCGACAAGATCAGCGATTCGTCCGGTCTGGTGGGGGTCGAGGACCCCGAGGGCCTGCGGGACCGGATCAGTCAGGTCGCGGAGAACCGGGTCAAGCCGCCCCTGAACGTCGTTGTCGATGTTGTTCGCGACGAGCAGGAACAGCGGCCTTGCCTGCTGATAGCCGTGCATTCCTCGGCGAGTGCCCCGCACATGGTCGAGGACCGACCCCGCCTTCCTGCGCCGCTTCGCCGACCTCGAGGTGGACAGCGTGACCCGCGGCGACTGGGCCGCCCTCGCCGACGAGATCGCCACCACCGGGCTGCTGCGGAACTCCTCCACGATCGCGGTGCCGCCGACCGGGCGCTCGGCGCCGGTCGTGCACGCGTCGACCGGGATCGAGCCGCTGTTCCGCCTCTCCGACGACCTGCCCGGACAGCAGCGGGGCGGGGTCGTCGCGGCGCTCACGCGCGCGGGCCGGACCGACGTGCTCGGGTTCGTGTCCGTCCACGGCCGGCTCCCCGCTGACCCGGCGCTGCCCGCGCGGCTGCGGGCCGTGCTGGCGACCGCGACACAGATCAGCCCGGCCGGGCACCTGGCGATGGCGGCCGCCGTGCAGGCCTGCGTGGACGAGGCGGTGTCCAAGACCGTCAACCTGCCCGCCTCGGCGCGGTCGATCGACGTGTACGACACCTACACCACCGCGTTCGAGCTCGGCTGCAAAGGCATTACCGTCTACGTCGACGGATCACGCGACATCCAGCCGCAAGCCCTCGCCACCGCGTCCGCCAGCTGAGGAGACCCATGGCCGCCCCGCAGTACGTGTTCGACACCAAACACGACCGCTACCCCCTCGCCGTACACGTCTTCCTCATCCAGGAAATGGACTGCGGGGGCGAACTACCGGAAGAGAAAGTGCTACTGATGCGGCGTGCCGGTTCCGGGTACGCAGACGGGCAGCTCGGTCTTCCCGCCGGGCACGTCGATCTCGGTGAAACCCCGACCACCTGCGCGGTCCGTGAAGTCGCCGAGGAACTCGGCGTCACCCTCGACCCGGCCGAACTGCGGCCCGCCGGCACGATGTTCCGCAACTCCCAGGAGCCTCGGGTGGACATCTTCTTCACCACCCGGTCGTGGGACGGCACCCCGGAGATCCGCGAGCCGCACAAATGCACCGAACTCGTCTGGGCCGACCCGCAGCATCTGCCCGGCGACGCACTCGACTTCATCGAGCAGGCGTGGAACGACGCACAGAACGCACGCGTGCTACGAGAATTCGGCTTCGCCGCGGCTCCTGTGTAGCAGACGTCGGGCCGGAGGGCAGGCGCCGGTGATGGAGTTCTGCAGCCAGAACCGCAGCAGGCCTCCATCACCGTCGGCCCGGTAGTGAAGCAGGTCGATCTGCGCAGTTCCTCGACGCGGTCCTCAGCAGACGAGTTCATCGAGCAATGTAGGGGAGCGCAGGTCACGACGCCCCGTATGAGCGGATCGGCAGGCGCCGACGCTGATAGCGGCCTCGTCCATCGTCGGTGGCGGACGGCGCCGTGATGCCCGGTCACGTGTACCCGGCGGCGAGGGACGGTGTTCACAGGCCGGGGGGAAAACGCTCGGGCATGTAGCGCTCGTACAACTCGTCGTCGGAGAAGCGCAGGTCCGCGCGGGACCGTGATCGGAGGGCGATCAGGTCGGGCTGGGCCGGATCGCCGAACTCGGCGGCGGGCAGCCAGGCAATCGGCCCCGGATCCGTGCCGGCCTGGTGAATCTCGGGGTCCAGGCGTACCGCGAGCAGGCCGGGACGACGATCAGGCCACCCCGGTGTGTCGAAGACAGGACCGGTGGCACCGAAGCCACCGGTATCGACAGCGATCGCGCGCGGGTTGTGCTCGCGCAGCAAGCCGATCCGGCGGAGCAGGTTGCTCGACCGGGTATGGAAGAGTCCGCGTCTTCTGGCTTCCTCGCCCGCGGCGTAGCGGCGGCCCTCCACGTCGACGGGCCAGTGCAGGTCCCACCAGACCGGATCCTCGTGCGCGGCATACATCCCGAGCAGCTGCCCGGAAAGTTGCGGCCAGTTGATTTCGGTGATGCCGGGGAGAACGATGCGGCAGGGGACCATCGGATCGTCGTGGAGCCTGTAGAACTCCAGCCCGTCGCTGCTCATCCGGGGCCGCAGATAGGGGGCGCCCAGCGCGGTCGCGGTGTCACGACTGCCCCACAGGAGACGGGTGTTCTGGCGGTTACCACCGGTGTCGTGAGCCACGGCCTGGCGTGTCTCGATGTCGGTGTAGCGGATGACCGGCAGGACGGCGTGCAGGAAGGGGATCATCGCGTCGGGGTGGACGTCGATCCGCAGTTCGGTCATGCGCGGGGTGACCGAGCGGATCCCGAGCACGGTGCCGTCCGGCCAGCTGGCGTCCGTGGCCACAGTTCCCCGGCCCAGGCACATCAGCACGTCGTATTCCAGCCTGCGCTGCGGTAAGCCCAGCAGGATCGGCCGGGTGGAGGGCAGCACGCCGTGCTGCTGGTACTCGACCGCGGCGCGCTGGTGATTCTCCAGGGTGAGCGCGCGGCGGCGGCGGATGTGGTCGCGGCGGTGCAAAGCGGTAGGCACTACAGGCTCCTGACCGTGCGGTCGTCCCGGCAGCGACCGACGTCAGGCTCAGGCGTGCAACGAAACTGCGTCACGCGGATGATCGTCGGTGGTCCGTGCTGCCCACAGGGCCGGCTTCGGCTCGGCGCCACCGCCGGGAACGACCTGTGGCACGTCATCGCTGGGCCTCGGAAGTGCCCGTGCGACGGCAAGCTACCAGATCCCCACGAAACCCGCCCCCGCTGGTGTCCACGACGGATCGTCGGTGGCCGTGGCAGCCCGGTCGACAGCGCCGCGCCGCCGCGGCGACGCGGCCCGCGCCTGGTCGTCCTCGTGCTACACCAGCGGCACGTGAGGATCGCAGATCTTGCACAAGCGATACCGGCGGCCGCCCTCAGGACCGGTCCGTTCTGCCCGCCACCGCGACAACTCGTCGTCGGTGACCAGGAGACAGGGCAGCGTCATGTCGCCCCGAAACCCATGTACGAAGGAACGCAACTTGTGGCGGTACAGCAGTCCTCCGCCGTCATCGGCCCGAGCAGGGCTGATCCCGAGGCCTTGCTTCGCCATGTGGCAGGAGGAAGTGTGAATCGACGATTTCGAGACCGCGAACGGGTACCGGTCCAGGTGACGGGCACGATCGACCCGGCGCTGATACTCGTCGTTGTGCGCATCGAACTCCGGTCGCGCAGCCTCGCAGGCCGGGCAGTCACCGACGCACCGGATCGAACTCGACGTCGCCACCTCGGCAACCTCGGGCAGCTGATCCGCGAGCCATGCCCCCTCCGCTCGTTCAGCGAGATCCACCAGTTCCTGCCGCACCTGGTCGACGGGCACCTCGCCCGCGGCGACCGCCTCCAGCGCCCGGACCACGCCAGCGATCTCGATCAAAGCGCCCCAGCCGGGGTCATACCGGCGCTGCATTCCCATCTCGGGACCAACGAACAGGACCGCCATATCCGCGAGTTCGCGAGCCCCGAGGCGCAGAATCATCTTGTTCACCACGCCACGATAGAGATCAGAACGAGTGGTCGGCGTCGTCACGCCAGGGCGCGTTCTGGGTTCCCGCGCGGCGTCACCCGAGCGAGTGTTGCGCGTAGGCGGCACGCGCGAGGGCCTCCGCCGGCCAGAGCTCGTGACGTTCGTCGAACTCACCGTCCCCGCCGGACGACATGCCACCCTCGCTGCTGTGGAGCTGCCACAGGCTCCGCACGCTTCCGTCGATCAGGGTGTAGTCGTGCCGGTACAGGGCTTTCGTGCTCGTCCACGACACCCGATCGGACTGGTCCTGTTCCACGATCGTCTCGGCGTGGGTGACCGCGTCGCGCAGCGGATGCCAGATCGCGCGATCACGACACGCGGTGTTGCTGCACGTGGCCACCAGACCGATGGCGTGCGCGGCCGCGTCCGGCAACCCGGCGGGAGCTGGTGCGGACAGGCTTTCGCGTCGTTCCGGCTGATAGATCTCCAGCCAGTCCGCGCCGCGCACGAGCGCTCCGTCATCCCACAACGACCAGCCTCCCCGCAGGCCTCCGGTCCGGACCACGTGGACGGGCCGGACGCCGGGGGAGTGCTCGACTGCCCCGGGCCACCAATAGGTCCGGCGGGTGCTTACCCACTGCCGCGCGAGCTCCGGATCAGTGGTGACCTTGATACCGGTCATCCGGGACGCGTTGCGGTGCGGGCGCAGGATGATCCGCCCCGGGGTGTCCGGGACGTCCGGCGGGGTCGCGGCGATCTGCTGCTCGACGGTGGTGTGCCCGGCCTCGCGCAGATCGCACATCGCGGCGTGGCCGATCCCGGCGTCGGCGAGCCGGGCGGCGTCGGCGGGCAGGACGCGATGCCCGTAGAGCGCGCTGTTCATGTCGAGCCATCCCGCGCTGTCCCAGTCCTCGCGTGATCGCGCGAGGAACGCGGCGGCGTCGGTCTCGTCCGACAGCGCGAAGCACCGCAGAATCCGCGCGCGGCTGTAGTCCCAGCCCGCGTCGAGCAGTCGCCGCGCGGCAGCGGGCCCGATCCGCAGTTCCGACTGCCAGGTGGCGAGCTCGTATTCCTCGCGCAACGCGCGGATCACCTCGGCCCGACGCGGGGTCAGGGGCTGCCGCCACGCCACGTACGGGCCGAGGTTGTTGAGCGACCAGTCATCGCCATCGGCCCCGTGGTAGGTCAGCGACCACACCACACCACACCTGCCTGCTGGTCGACCAGCAGGCGGTCCGGTGGCCAGCCCCGCCGACGCGACTCCGCGCCGAAGGGCACCGCTACCGCGGCGGAGGTGTCCGGCTCGGCGGGGACCTCGCCGTCGTCGATGCGCCCGTAGCCGAACGCGAACTCCGCCAGGCGGCGGCGCTCCAGGTCCCGTCGCCGTGCGGCGCTGGCTTCCTCGGCGAGCAGGGGAGCGGCCTTCTCGGCGGTGGCGGGACGGACTTTCGCCCGGAACCACCAGCCGTCCTCACCGAACAGCGCGGCGGGACTGTCGCCGTCCTCGTCGCGGATGAACTGCGGCTCCGCCTCCGCCAGCACGCTGACGATCAGCGACACCCAGACGCCGCCTGGTTCGCCGCAGCGGCCGGGGGAGTCCTCGGGAACCGGATGCTCGACCGAAGGGACCTTCGCCCGCAGGACATCGCCGATCTGCCAGAGCGATCCGGGCGTGCGATCCGGGGTGCCGGGCTCGCTGGCGTCGATCACCCACGTCGGGCCGGTGTAGCCGCCGGAGTAGGCGGGCAGTCACCGTCATGAAGCACCGTCCACCGGCCGTCGTTGCGGTCCAGCACGCCGTCGTTCGCCGGAACGTGCTGCCAGCAACGCTGGCACGAACCCGAAAATTGGTTGCGGCGCAAAGGGCTTGTCCTTTTGTTGTATGAACACGGGATCGCAGCAGACATCTCGCGCGGGCGCGAGATCCTCGCCCGTCGGCGACGGGTGCTGCATTGCGAATCCCCGCATACGCGAGGCAAACCCTGCACAGGCAGGGACCACTCGAGCTAAACCAGGCTAGCGTGTACCACCGACAAAACGGCCACGGTGGAGACCGGGCGGCACGTCCGCGCTCTGTACCGCGCCCAGCCCAGCCCCGTGAGGAGCGGACGTCAGGCGCGTGTGTTGATGTCCGCGGCGCGCACGAGCTCGGTCGTCGTCGAATACCGCCTGTACCAGGCGTCGATCTCGGTGGCGCCCTGGATCTCGGTGGACCTGTTCCGCGCCTGGGTGCCCATGGCGGCACGCAGAGCCTCGACGAACCGGGCTGGCCATGTCGTGCCGCGTATCGCCTTGATGATCCCAGTGTTGGCATCGACCAGGGTCACGCTCACCAGTAGGTGACCATCCGGGCCGACGAGGGGAAGACCGGTGGGCGCGTCGGTCTGACGGCAGGCCTGCCAGGGGGTGTCAGACCAGGGGAGGGGATCAAACCGGTGGGCGAGTATCAGCGCGTGCTCGCCCGCGAGGAGAGCGAACCGGGCGTCGCCCTTCTTGACCGCGTTGATCTCCACATTGGTGGGTGCTCCGAAGAACAGCACCATCTCGACGCCTTGGTCGGACAACTTCCACTGGCACGCGCCATCCGGCCACCGGGTCTTGCCGGGGTTGTAAAGCTCGCCGACGGCGTACTTGTACAGCTGCGGTGACGAGTCGGGCTTGTCCGCGTCGAACTCGGAATCGGCAGGCTCGGTGATCAATCCCAGTACCGGATCGATCGGCAGTTCGCACAACACGTAACCCTCGGGCGTGATGGTCCAGCCCGCGCGCAGCACGGCTTTCACCGGCGCCGCCACGGCGTCCTGGGTGCCCTGGCCCTGCGCGGTCACAATCAGGATGCTGTGGCCGCCGTCGGGGATGTAGAGGTGCCAGGGGGCCAGCTCAGAGGGCAGCGCGCCGCGATAGGGGCGGCCGGCGATCGCGTACGCGCCGTAGGCATCGGCAATCGCCTTGGCGGGATCGACATGGTCAGGCACGATCTTCTACCTCCAGGTCTTCGGTTGACTCGGTGTGCGCAGGTGGGTCGGCTGGTCGCGGTCGAGGTCGGCGGCCGACTCCTGGTCGGGTCGGCCACCACCGATCGAACTCGTCGGGCAGGTACCGCAAGATCGATTGGTCGGGGTTGACGGGGCGGGGAGGCGCCGGCTCTGACGGGTCGTCGCGGTGCCGTTCTTCGGCCCTTGCCAGGGCACGGGTCACCGTTGACGGGCTGACGCCGTAAAGGCGGGCCAGCTCCACGCGCGTCAACGGCCACCGGGGCGGACCCGGGTCAGGGCTGGTCACCCGATACCACCTCGTACTCGTAAATCAGCTGGTCGACGTGCTCCCGCTGTCGGCTTCCCTTGGCGAGCACCGCGCGGACCCGCGCGACCAGTTCCGGATCGGTCGACACTCGCTCGGTGTGAAGGTAGTCGTCGTAGTAGCCGGGATGCTGCAGAACCACGCGTTCGTCGGTGGTGAAGATCAGCGTGCCACCGGGGTTCCGCTCGCCCGTGCCGTACCAGCAACGGATGACACCGACCCGCTGGGAATCCTCGATCCCATTCCAACCCTGGGTAATGTCTCCGCCGCGAGTTGCGGCCTCGATGATCTGGTGGATCTCGACGGCGTCGGCGTGCGCTGCCCGCTCCGCGTCGTCCGCCGCCTGCTCCTCGGCAGTGGGCTCCACGATCGCGAGAGTATGCAGGATGTCCCAATGCGCCTCGTCATGTGTCTCGCGATGCCAGCAGACCGATGACGCCATTTCTTCGTCGGTGAACCAGACCTTCCGGTCGACGACGATGCCGCGGCGGCCGTCACGCAGTCGCGCCAGCGTTCCCAGCGGCTCGGCCATCGTCCAGGCTGTGGCCTTGTTCATCAAACGGGTGGAGATCACCCGTAACTCGGCCTCGTCGCCTGTCGGAGTCCGGCCGGACGCGGTGATAAGCCGTTCACGGCGGCTGGCCTTCTCCTGCTCCGCCTCGGCCTGCTCGGTCTCCCTAATCGACCGCTGGTGTTCCGTGCGCTGCAGCCTGGCCTCCTCGGCGGCGGCTTCCTCGCGACGGCGACGCTCGGCTATAAGTTCTCGGATCTCGGCAAGACCTTCATCGGTGGGAAAGGCCCACTGTTTCCGATCGCCGTCGTAGACGCCGCCCACAGCCTCGTCCTTGGCACGGTGGCGGATGTCGGACGCCTCGTAGGGGATGGTCAGCCATCGGCCCTGCTGCTTGATCTCCTCGATCTGCCGAACGCGCTCGTCGGCTGCCTGGACGAGCGGGATCACCCGCGGCTTCTTCCCTGACCCGACCCAGAGCCGCTTCTCATCGCGGTCCCAGTTCGCGCCGAGCTGACGTAGTTGCTCACCGAGCGACGAGTTGTAGCCGCACCGCACGTAGATCCGGCGGCCAACCTGCCAGGCCCGACCAAGATCGATGTCCTCATGGATAGGTTTGGGTTCGCTCATCGCGCACTCTCCGACGTAGATGGGTGGAATCCCCGCATGTCGCGGGCTGCCTCGACATACACACCCTGTCACATCATCCGGCTAATACACAAAACGTTTTGCGTATTAGCCGGATGAAAAACCGGTCCGGGGGAGAGCTGTCGAGGCATCCACCACCCGGACCGGCCTCCACATCCTGTCACGTTGGCGAATGGTCGCCGCTGCTTCCAGGCGCGGACATACTTGGGCTCGACAAGCGGACGAGGCGGATGGAATTCCAATGACCGAACAGAAGCGCAAGCGGGCACACCACACAGTGCCCCGCTCCCACCTCACTCGCTTCGGGCAGCACCCGCACGCTGGCCGAGCACATCCGCATCTGGTGCGTGTCGAGCTGCCCGGCACGAAGCGGCACTTGATCTCGGTGGCCTCGGCGACCGTCGAGAAGGACTTCTACCTCACCCACACCGCGGACGGTGATCCCTCCGACGCCTTCGAGGACCAGTTGGCGGAAGTGGAGGGCGCCGCGGCAACCGCCGTTCGTCGCCTGGTCGACGACCAGGAGCCTCTCACGGACGACAGCCGGGAGCGGATCGCGGCGTGGGCTGCTTTGCAGCACCTGCGCACCCCGGGCCAGCGCGACCTGCTAGCCGTCACCGCCGAGCTGACCGGCGAGATCACCGGGCGCGGCATCCGCGAGGACCTCGATGACTTTCCCGGTTCCGGCCCGCACACCTATGTGCGGCACCGAGAACTGTCCCGCCAGGACCGCGACCAGCTTCGCGCAACGCACCTGCAGTCCATGGTCGACAGCTTCCGCGCCAGCGTCGACACCCTTCTCCGCCGCACCTGGACCGTGGTGTTCTTCCGGCGAAAAACGCTGATCACGTCCGACTCGCCTGTCACCCTGATCCCGATCCCCGGCGCCGACGTCCGCACTCCGCTGAGCCTGACCTCCAACAACGGCGTCTTGGTTCCGCTCGATCGCCGTGCGTCCCTGCTGATGGAGGAGACAGCGGGCCGCGACCGCGTGATCGCCGGCACGACCTCGGTCAACAGGAGGCTGAATCAGGAGATCGCCAACGGCGCCCGCCGGTGCGTCTTCCACCACCCCGACGATGATCCACTCGAAGGTCTCGTCCTGCCCCAACCCGCGGAACCACGGGTAATGTTCGAGCGCGTGCGCTGACGGCCGTGGCCGCCTTGCGAGAGACCAACGTGCGGGTACTGCCGTGCGTACTGAACGCGCTCGCCCGGATCGCGTTACGGCGAGGCGTGTCGCGTGACGAAGCCGTGCGGCAGGTACTCGCCGAGCACACCGCCGCGCAAGAAGCGCGGCAACCCGCAGACAGGCTCACTCACATCGCGACTGTCCTGCGCTACCCGCGTCCCGCTCCGCGGGGGCAGAAACGGACCGACAAGCCACTACGACTGCGGCTACCGGAGGGGCTGGCCGACCAGGCCCGCGCGGTGTCGCTGCGGCTGCCCGGGCAGCATCCGCGTGCGCACCAGGACTACGTCGCCCGATCGCTGACCGACGCGGTGGTGACCGCCATCGCGGTGCAGGAACCCTTCACCGATCCCTTCTTGTACCGCCTGCTGCCGGTGCTGCGGCACAACGCCGCACTCGGCTTGTGGCAGCTGGCGGTCGCCGCGACCATCACTCGCCCGGAGCTGGCGATCCAGGACCAGGCCGAGTACGTGCGCGACAAGCAGGAAGAGACGTTGTCGGCGGCGGAGAAACGGCTCCTGCGGATCTCGAAGCAACTCGACGAGGAGGTGTTCTGGCACGCAAAGACCCGGTTCACCGTCGTCGCCAATCTGGCTCGCGGGTTACTGACCGACGATGACGCCGGGGCCGCGAAAGAACAGTGGCTGTACGAGCAGGACGACGATTGGGACGAGTGGCGGCTGGACCTGCGGCACACTCTAGACAAGAGCCGGTGGTGGCGCGGTATCGGCGAATGGGATGCCGACGGCCGCGGCTCCACCGCGGTGTGGCGCGCCGGCCGCAAGGTCGACCTCCAGGACTTCACCGATTGGCTGCTCGCGCTCGACGGACACACACCCAGCACCCGGGCCGTGGCCGCTCCCGGATGGTCGCTTCGGGCGCCCGCAGGCTGGGCGACCCACGTCGTCCCTCGCGGCCAGGAACTACCCCCGCGATTGGCCCAGTGGGCCGCGCAAAACCGGGTCATGGCGTGGCCGGTCGACGGCCGCCAGGTCGTGTGGCCGCTTCGTCCCGGACATCCCCACCCCGTGCCCGGAATCGAACCGCTCGCCGCGCACACCCGCACCCTGCGACCCGAGGAGATCCTCGAATTCGTCGAGGCAGTCCTCATCGAATGGGGGACATCGGTGATGGACGACGCGTCCAGCGTCGAAGTCGACGGCGGTATTCCCTACGACGCCGAGGCCGATTCCCCGACGCCGTACCTGTGGCTGCCGGTCGACAAGGCGTTCGACTTCGGCTTCATCGACGCCGAACAGCGGTGCGCCGCGATGGCCGCCGCCTACGAGCAGGCCCCGCACCACACGCGAACCACCGGCGAACCAATCGTGTCCCAACCCAGCCCTGGCCCTGACCCGGACTTCACCGTGCTCGTCACGCGCCGCAGAACCTCACGCAAGGCCAAGCCCATGTGGCGGTGGCCGCGCGGCTCCGTAGCCCAGGAGATCTTCGCCGGGACCTCGCCGGAGATCGTGGCCTGGCTGGCCGAACAGTCGCTCTGGACGGCCCGGCGCATGACGCACGGCGCGACGGAAGCGGCCTGGCACGACGGTTTCGACCACTTCCCGAGGTCGTTCTGGCGTCCGGGTGACCTCCCGGACGCCGAGCCCATGTGACACCCACCAATACAAACGGCGTACTCCCTTGCTTCAACCTGAAATTCGCACAACCAACAACAAGGGAGAAACACCATGCCAGGACCCACGAACCACGACCAGCAGCAACCCGCACTGACCGCTCCCGGATGGTGGAGGCACGTGTGGCCGAGAGTGAAGGTCCCGCTGCAGGTACTCGCCGGCCAGCTCATCGGCTGGGCAATCCGCAAGGCCCTCGGCGAATAGGTGCGCCCCGTCGCCGGGCCCCCGCAGCCACCTGTTCCCGTCAACCCACGCGACCAGGACGCCACGGGAAGCCCTGCGAAGCGGGGGGAGGACCAGCGCTCACTCCGGCACCACACACAGCAAACACGAGCTCTCGCCACGAGGAGCGTGACCGTCCGCCAGCGGCAGGCACCCACCTCGACCGCCCCGGCCTCGAACCTCTTCCGGGCCCGGGGCGGTCGAGCGTCGACGTCGAGGGCGTGGAGCTCGAGCAACAAGACCGGCCCCGGGTGCGCGGACCTCACCGGCCGAGTTCGTGGGCCGAGCGGGGGCATCCGGGGGCCGATCTTGGTGGCCGGACCTCAGGTCGTTCCCGGTTCTACCTACAGGGCGGCTGATACGGGCGGGCCGGGATGTACCGGTTCCATTCCTGTTCGGAGATGGTGTCGCCGACGTCGGAGCAGATGTTGGTCTCCGCGGCGGCGGGATCGGTGTTCCAGATGAAGGCCTTCCTGTCGATGCCGCCGGCGGCGAGGACGCGGGTGCCGGGCTGGAACGCGAGGGTGAACATCGCCTTGATGCCCAGGCTCAAGGTTGCTTGATGGGCGGGTTTCGCTCGGTCGGTGATGTCCCAGATCCAGACCGTGCCGTCGGTGGCCGCGGCGGCGAGCGTGGTTCCGTCGCTGGTGAAAGTGGCGGAGTAGATGTAGTCGGTGGGCCCGGTCAGTGTGCTGATCTTGCGAGGCTCAGCGGGGTTGGTGAGGTCGTAGAGCTGGATGGTGCTGTCGGCGAGGCTGACGGCGAGGGTGTTGCCGTCGGGGCTGAACACGGTGGAGTAGATGTAGTGTCGTGCGGGGTTGAGCGTCGGTCCGAGCTGGCGCGGGTGGGCTGGGTCGGTGATGTCCCAGATGCGCAGGGTGCGGTCGGCGCTGCCGGCGACCAGGAGATTGCCGCGCGGGTTGAACTCGACCCAGTGGACCGAGCCGTCGAAGGTGCCCACGGTGGAAAGCTTTACTGGCCTGTCACGGCGGTTGAGGTCCCACAAGTGGAGGGTGCCGTCGCGGCCGCCGGTCGCGAGCAGCATGGTCGTTGTGCTCACGGCGAGTGAGTCCACGATGGTCCTGTGCGCTGTCCAGGGCGCTCCGACGGGCGTGGGCCGGGTGCGGTCGGAGATGTCGTAGATCTGCACGGTGCCGGACTTGCCGCGGCCTTCGACGAGGGTACGGCGGTCGGCGGCGAAGGCCACGGTGCCGGAGAAGCCATCGGGGTTGGTGATCGGTGGCGCGAGCAGATGCGGCCGATGCGGGTTGGTCATGTCGAGCAGCCGGAGATCGCCGCTGCCGAGAGCGAGTGTCCGGCCGTCAGCGCTGAACCGGGTGGCGCTGACGGCGTCGGTCATGCCGGCCAGTTCGGGCGCGTCGACGGGCCAGAGCCGTGCGACTCCGTCGTTGGCGCCGGTGAGCAGGTAGGCACCGGTGGGGCTGAATTTGACGGCGGTGGAGTTGGACGGGTGCGGCAGGGTGGCGGTGACTTTCCCGGTCGCGAGGTCGAACGTGCGGACTCCGACATCGGAATCGGAAGAAGCGACGGCGAGCTGGGTGCTGTCGGGGGTGAACGCGACAGCGTTGTTCCAGGTTCGCGCGCCCGTTTCCAGCGTGATCGTGCTCCGGACGGGGGCGGCCGGATCGGCGGTGTCCCACAGGAACACCGGCTCGTCGGCACCGACGGAAGCAAGACGTCGCCCGTCCGGGCTGAACGCCAGCTGCCCGATCGGCTTTCGCGGGCCGGGCAAGGGCACCGGCGTAGCGGGTGATGCGGGATCACGGATGTCCCAGACCTGGACCGAACCGGAGTCGGTGCCGACGGCGAGGTAGCCGTTTCCCGGGTGGATGGACACGGATTTCGCGGCCGCGGCCGGATCGACGCGCCAGGACGCGCCGGTTCGCCGCAGACCCGAGGGCGTGACGCGCCACAACTGGACGCTGCCGCCGACGGGGCGTCCCTCGATGGCTTTGTCGGCGATCGCGGCGGCGAGCAGCGTGCCGTCGGGACTGTAGGCGGCGGAGAGAACCTTGGCTCCGAGGCCGGTCTCGGACGGCAGGGCGATGGGGTGTTCGGGGTCGCGCAGGTCCCAGAGCCGGAGGGTGCCGTCGCCGCACGCCGCGGAGAGGAGTGTTCCGTGCGGCTGGAAGGCCAAGGCGTAGACGCGGGCGCAGCTTTCCTGTGGCAGCGCGGGAAGTCTCCGGGGGTGCGCCGGATCGGCGATGCTCCACAAGGTGACAGTGGTGTCGACGGCGACCGCGGCGATGGTTCCCGTCGGGGCGATCCCGACCGCGTACATGGTCGTCGTTCCGTCGGTGGCGCGCATCCGCGCCGCGGGTCTCAGCGCGGTCGCGTCAACCAGCGCCGAGCGGGCTTCGACGGTCGGGGAGGTCCGGTACGCGGTCAGAGCCAGCTCACGGGCACTGGCGATGTCTTTCCCGCGCAAGGTGGCGGACTGGGTCGCGATCATCCGCGAGGTGGCCTCGTCGCGCTCACGGGCCGCGATGTTCTCCCGGACGGCCACAACGATGGCGGCGGTGATCGCGATCACCGCCAGGACGGCGAGCGCGGTGATGACACCGCCGCGCTGCCGCTTCTTGCGTCGAACCTGACGCTGACTGCTGGACAAGTACTCGGCAGGGATACCGGTCACCTCGCCGGGGTAGCGGGTCGACCATCGCGTGGCGTCGTCCAGGAACGTTCCCTGCAGGAGGTCTTCCGGGTGCCGTCCGCGCTTGTCCCAGTCGTAGGCCCGCTGTTCCAGATGCTGGCGCAGGACGCGGCCGCGCCGGTCGCGATTCATCCAGGCGCGCAGGTTAGGCCAGGCGACCATGAGGGCGTCGTGGGTGATCTCCACGGTGTCGGCGTCCACGGTCAGCAGCCGTTGCTGGACAAACTTGTTTAAGACCTCGTGGAGATCGGGATCGTCGTGCTGGCTGGGGAGTTCGGCCAGCGGGAGTCTGCGGCGAACGTCCGCGCCGGAATCGTGGATGTGGGTCAGGCGGCGGAACAACAGCCGGGCGAGCCGTTGCTGCGCCGGGGTGAGAGCGTCGAACACCTCGGTCGCGCTCGCGGCGACCGCTTTGTCGATGCCGCCGATCGCGGTGTAGTTCGCGATGGTCATCGCTTCCCCCTGACCGCGGACCCAGGTCTCGTGCAGGGCATGGGAGAGCAGGGGAAGAACGCCGGCGTCGTGGGCGGTGCGGCCTCGCCGCGAGGAGACCTCACGCAGCAGCAGGTCCGCGAATCCGTCGTCGAGCCGGACGCCAGCCTTCTTCGCCGGTTCCTCGATCACCGCACGCAGGCCCTCGTCGTCCAGGTGCGTGACGGCTACCTGATCCCCGCCGGTCAGGCTCTGCAGGTGGTGGTTGTTGAGCGCCGGTTCGTAAAGATTCGCCCGCACGCCGAACAGCACGACACAGCCCAGGTGCGCGCGGGTCATGGCGCCGAGGACGGAGAAGAAGGTGTCGAGAGCAGCGTCGTCGTCGCTGGTCTCGGTGGTCAGGGCCTGCTCGAACTGATCGACGATGAGCACCGCGCCCGGCCGGCCGCCCGACGGGCCGCCGCGCTGCTGGTCCTCCAGCAACCGGGCGAGAAAGTGCGCGCCCTGCGCGGGGGAGTCGGCCAGGGTGCGGGCGATCCGGTCGGGGTCGTCGTCGAGCCGGACGGACAGCACGTCGGCCAGGCCGCGCAGCGGCGTCGGCCCGGCCGGGATTGACAGGACCGGCCAGGCACCGCTGCCCGGGAGTCGTCCACGGTGCAGCGCGGCCTGGATACCCGCGTGCAGGACCGACGACTTCCCCGCGCCGGAGGCGCCGACGAGCATCAGCGCGCCACCGCCGAGATCGTGGAGCCGGTCGACCCGGTCGAGGATGGTGCGCACGAGCGGCTCCCGGCCGAAGAACCAGTCCGCGTCCTCAGCCCCGAAGCTCTCCAGTCCCCGGTAGGGCTCCACCCCGGCCACTACCCGTGGCTTCGGCCGCAGCCGTCGTATCGCCTCGAGCCAGAGGTCGAGCTCGCCGCGCCTCGTGATCCCGAAGATTGCCAGCAGCGTCGTGAAGGCGTCCTCGTTGCCGGGCTGCGGGAGGCTGCCGCCGAACCAGCCCTGCAAGGTGCTGGAAGAGACGGCGTGTCCGGCGGTGGTGCACGCGTCCCTCATTCCGCGGAAGGTCCAGCCGCCGGCGTCCCTCATCGTCTGCATTGCCTCACGGAGGGCGGCGCGGGTGTGGATGAGACGGGGATCGGGGAAGTTCTCGGTGGTGCCTGGGTGCTCGGTCACCTGCGGGTGCTCCTCACATCAGCAAAAGGCAACAATGGGTGACGGCAACGCTACCGGGCGAGGACCAGCGAATTCACCGTCCGCAGGTGTACGGGTTCTGTACGTAACCCTTGCTGATCTTGATAAACCGCTTCCCAGCAGGGAAAACTCGGAATGGTCAAAGCGCACACAACGCCACCCGTCACCCGTACCTCCGGAGCGACAGGTGACACGCAGAGTGATCATCTTCGGAGAAGAGACCGCGTCATCGGGTGCACACGATGACCTGATCCCTCGACGCGACGTGTGCGCATCCAGCGGAACACGCCCCCTCCAGGGAGTGCCCGCGATCGCTTGTGAAGACATTCACAAGCAGGGAAGGAGCAGCACACCATGTCCGCCAATTTCGACAAGCGGGCCACCGTCACGGTGGCCCGCCGGGGACCGCGGCGAGCGGCGATGCTCGTGGCGACCACGCTCGGGCTGAGCACCGCCACGATGCTGGGGCCGATCGCGGCAACCGCGAACGCCGCCCCGTGCGGGGTGAGCGCCTACAGCGCCGGCGTCACCGTCAACACCACGTCCTACGCGCCGGACTTCCGGATCAGCATCACGCCGACCGACAACGCGCGCTGGGCCCAGGTCTCCGGCCGCGGACGTGAGGCGACCGTGCAGCTCTGGCACGACGTGCAGGGCTGCGTCCCCGGCCTCTACCACGGGCTGGCCGACAGCATCTACCAGCAGATCGAGTGCCACGTCATCTTCGGGCGCATCGACTCGGAGACCGGGCCGACCTTCGATCTGGAGAGCTGGCACGCGCCGCTGGCCACCCCGGATCTGAAGAACTACATCGACACCCGCTGTCTCAACAACGTCACCCCCGGCTGGAAGGGCACCGGCCGCAACCTGCCCGGAGGCCTCGACCAGCGCAGCAACTCCACCATCGCCTGACCCGGGGGAGGGAAACAGGGGTGGCCGCGTCCCCGCGGCCACCCCGCCCACCCCGTCCCGCACCAACCACACACGCGCGATGCACCGCGCACCGCGCGGAAAGGAGAACGCCATGTTCAAAAGAATCGCCGCAGCGGTTGTACTGGCACTCGGCCTCGGGCTGGGGCTGACCGTCCCCGCCCAGGCGGCCACCGTAATCGGCGGCCTGTCAGTCGAAGCCGCCTGCGACACCCAGCGGGGCGCCATCACCTACGCAGTCCTCATCGGGCCCAACGCCTACGACTGGCGCTGCCGTCTCAACCTCGGCGGCACGAGCGGCTACTACAGCGTCGACCTGAACCGCGAATGCCAACGCGTCTACGGAGGCAACACCTGGGCGACCCCGCTCAACAGCAACGACCCCTACAGCTGGCGCTGCTGGCGTTGATCTGGCAAGGAAGATCCGTCCCACCTCTTCGGGAACGAGTCACCACCAGAGCGCGGTCCAGGTGCACAAATAGCCACACCCAGCGTTAAACCCAAGCTGAGCCTGGCTTGGGGCGAATAGCGAGTGGCCTCTCGATCGCAACCGAGGGGCCACTCGTCGTGCCGACGCTGGCCACCAGGCTCCGGACATGCGCAACAGGAGCGCTGTCAGCTGTCGGGATCCCCGTGCAGACGCTGCGGTCCCCGAGGCACCTGGGCAGTTCCAGTCCGAACAGGTCGCGCGCAGAGGAAGCCACCCGGCAACACTGCCGCTCCACGAGCACACGTCGGAACGGTCGCCGAATCCGGCGATCGGGACCAATCGAGCTTGTTCGCATTCCGATCTCGTTTCTTCGTGGGCCATGCGCTTCATGGACTCGCAGGGGCACGTCGGCTCGATGCGAGCTGGTTCGCCGCCCCCGCGTCGACGCGCTGGGGGAGCGGACGGGACGGATAGGGGAGGCGTCGAGGAGGCCTGCCACAACGGGCTGGAGAAGCCGGGCTGAGTGAANNCCGCTGCTGCCGAGGATGGCGCCGATCAGGATTTTGAGCAGGGTCAGGGCGCGGTGGGCCCGCCCGGGGTCCTTCGTCGTGAGTGTCACGGCCGCAGCGGCACCGGCGGCTGTGAGGAGTACCAGGGCGATGAGGGTGATCAGCGGCGTCCACATGCTGTGTGTCCTGTTCTTCAAGATCGGGAGCCCGGCCGGTCCGTGCTCGCCTGTGTTGCTGATCAGCCTCAACGCCAGGAGCGGGGTCCGGCACGGGGTCCGGACGGACCCGAACGGCGTTGCGACCCTGGCAGGGCCCGGGGTCGAGGTGACCAGTAACGACGTCGTCTGGTCGAGAGACTGAGTACGGTGTCCGGCAGAGTCCGGTGGACTCCACCGGACTCTCACCGCCGCCGCAGGGAAGGAGAGTGGCCAGTATGGAGCCGGGGGAGATCACCACGCTGCGCCAGCTGGCCGACGCGCTTGATCAGCTACGCCGCGACCGGGGCCTGTCGCTGAAAGGCATGACTGACGCCGCACAGGAACTGCCGAAGAGGAACGGGCGGCAACCAGCTCTGCCGAAGACCACGGCCAGCGACTTGATCAACGCCAAGTCCGTGCCACAACAGGAAACAGCGATGACGTGGCTGGCGGCATGCGGCGTCCTGGGGGAGCAGGCGCAGCGGCCGTGGCTGCAGGCGCTGGATCGCGTCGTGAACTCCCACCAGCAGCGCCCGCCGGGAGCGGTGCGGGTCCGTGACGCGCGGCCGCGGGTGCTGGGCGTGCACGCCGCGATCCAGGTCGACCAGCCCGTCGAAGACGGACCAGCCGAGCCCGACCAGGAGGAGCTGCCGCCCTACGTGCCGCGGGACTTCGATTCCGACCTGCGCACCAAGATCGCCCTCGCTGGGCAGCAAGGCGGATTCGTCTTGGTGACCGGGGACTCCTCGGTGGGGAAAACCCGCGCGCTGTTCGAAGCGGTGAAGACGGTGCTCCCGGACTGGTGGCTCCTACACCCCGGTGCGGCCGACGTGCTGCGGGACTTCGCCGGACATCCGGCGGGCCGGACCGTGGTGTGGCTGGACGAATTGCAGGACTACCTCGACTTCCACGGAGGCGTACCGGCAGGGGACGTCCGCGGCATGATCGAGGCGCGTGTGGTGCTGCTGGCGACGTGCTGGCCCGGCGAACGCACCAGGCGCGTCGCGCTTCCTGCGGCCGGTGAACCGGACCCTTACGCTAACGACCGGCGGCTGCTCGGCCTCGCCGACGTGCTCACCGTTCCCGGCACGCTCAGCGCCCACGAACTCCGCCGTGCCGAAGACCTCGCCCGCACCGATCGCCGGATCCGGGTCGCGCTCGACACCCCCGATGCCGGCTTCACCCAGGTGATGGCCGCAGGCCCAGAACTGATCCGCCACTGGGAACACGCACCCCCCTACGCCAAAGCGGTCATCACCGCCGCACTCGACGCCCGCCGCGTCGGCGCCCACGCACCCCTCACCCGCGACTACCTCGAAACCGCCGCACCCGGCTACCTCACCAACCGACAGCGGGCCACCCCGCCGCCACGCTGGCTCGACGACGCTATGGAATACGCGATCGAGATCCTGCACGGCGCCACAGCTGCCCTTTGCCCCGCCGCCGCTGGAATGGGAGCTATCGCCGGCTACCAGGTCGCCGACTACCTCCACCAGCACGCCCTCCGTGCCCGCCGCACCGAACACCTCCCTGACACCGCTTGGCACGCCCTGGTTCACCACCACCACCTCGACGACACCAAACGCATCGCCGACAACGCCGTCCGCCGCGGCCGCGACCACGAAGCCATCACCCTGTACAAACAACTCGCCGACAACAACAGCTGGCACGGCCACCAGCGGTTAGTTGAGCTGCTGGCCGAGCGGGGAGACCTGGAGCAGCTACGCGAGCGGGCCGCCAACGGCGACGAGTACGCCATCAACAAGTTGGTGGATCTGCTGGCTGAGCGGGGGGATCTGGGGCCGCTGCGCGAGCGGGCCGCCAACGGCGACGAGCACGCCATCATGCGGTTGTCTTGGCTGCTGGCCAAGCGGGGGAATTGGGAGCCGATGCGCGAGCGAGCCGACAACGGCGACGAGCACGCCATGGTGGCGTTAGCTGAATTGGTGGCTGAGCGGGGGGATCTGGGGCCGCTGCGCGAGCGGGCCGCCAACGGCGACGAGCACGCCATCGTGAGGTTGGCTTGGGTGCTGGCCGAGCGAGGGGATCTGGGGCCGCTGCGGGAGCGCGCCGACAACGGCAACTGGAGAGCCTCCATCCAGCTGGTGGATCTGCTGGCCGAGCGGGGGGACCTGGAGCAGCTGCGTGAGCGGGCCGACAACGGCGACGAGCACGCCATCGTGCGATTGGCTCGCCTGCTGGCCGAGCGGGGGGACCTGGAGCAGCTACGCGAGCGGGCCGCCAACGGCGACGAGTACACCATCAGCAAGTTGGTGGGTCTGCTGGCTGAGCGGGGGGATCTGGAGCCGCTGCGCGAGCGGGCCGCCAACGGCGACGAATACGCCATCGTGCGGTTGGCTGGCCTGCTGGCCGAGCAGGGGGACCTGGGGCCGCTGCGGGAGAGCGCCGACAACGGTAACTTGGGAGCCGCTCCCACGCTAGTTAATCTGCTGGTCGAGAAAGGAATGGTAGAGCAGCTAGAACGGGAAGTCGCTGCGGGAACGGTAGGCGCGGTCAACGCTCTGCGTCACGCACAACAGTCACGCCTATTGACCTCTGACGATTAGCTGACTGAATGCGCGACGACGTCGGCGATGAAACGATCAATGATGCACCATAATGTCCTGCTGAGCGTGAATGGTCGACGTCAGAATCGGCGCATACCGGGGTTAGTCATCAAGCATAATGAACACTATGCATGAAATCGTTACATGACGAGCGGCTAGCGATTGTCCCGAGAAACTGGGCATTCTTTGCCGTTCGCATTGTGGGCGGGAAAACGGCCATCTTTTTTGAGGCTGTGCCTCTGGCTGCATACTGGACATGGATATTTCTTGCGTTCGCGTCGACATCGACCGCCAGGGGCCGTGTCGGAGAACTTCGTTCCACCTGATCCTGGACACTGTTTCTGTGCCCATCCCAGCAGTTTCGGGAAATCTAGCAAGTAGTGCTTTGGGATTGTGCCGTCCTTGTTCTTTTTGAGTGTCAAGCAACAGGTTCCACAGTGCACGTGCGCCTCCGCTTTGTGGGTCGCGCCTCAGTCTACCGGTGCCACAATAGTGCCCTGGTAAGCCAAGTGCCGACAATAGAGACACAGAGTGATCATCTTCGGACGAGAGGACCGCGTCATCGGGCACACGACGACCTGACCCTCGACGGCGACGTGTGCGCATCCAGCGGAACGCACCCAATCAGGAAGTGTCCGCGACCGCTTGTAAAGCTTTTCACAAGCAGGGAAGGGGGCGCCAACCATGTCCCTCAACTCCGACAAGCGCGGCGCCGCCGCAGCGAGCTGGTTCGCCGTCCCCGCGTCGACGCGCTGGGAGGCGTTGAGGAGGCCTGCCACAACGGGCTGGAGAAGCCGGGCTGAGTGAANNCCGCTGCTGCCGAGGATGGCGCCGATCAGGATTTTGAGCAGGGTTAGGGCGCGGTGGGCCCGCCCGGGGTGCTTCGTCGTGAGTGTCACGGCCGCGGCGGCACCGGTGGCTGTGAGGAGTACCAGGGCGATGAGGGTGATCAGCGGCGTCCACATGCTCTAGGTCCTGTTCTCGAAGGTCGGGAGCCCGGCCGGTCCGTGCTCGCCTGTGTTGCTGATCAGCCTCAACGCCAGGAGCGGGGTCCGGCACGGGGTCCGGACACACTCGAACGGCGATGCGGGGCGCGACGGGGGCACGGGGCAGGGTGACCAGTAACGACGTGGTGGCGCCAAGAGATTGAGTACGGTGTCCGACGGTGTTCGGTGGACTCCACCGGACTCTCACCGCCGCCGCAGGGAAGGAGAGTGGCCAGTATGGAGCCGGGGGAGATCACCACGCTGCGCCAGCTGGCCGACGCGCTTGATCAGCTACGCCGCGACCGGAACTTGTCACTGCAAGGCCTAGCTGACGCCGCGCAGAAGCTGACGACGCCAGGCGGGCGGCAGCGGGCTCTTCCGCGTTCCACTGCCAGCCACCTGAAGAACGCGAAATCCTTGCCGCAGCGGGAAACGGTGGAGACCTGGCTCGCGGCGTGCGGCCTGCCGGGGGAGGAGGCGCAGCGGCCGTGGCTACAGGCGCTGGATCGCGTCGTGAACTCCCACCAGCAGCGCCCGCCGGGAGCGGTGCGGGTCCGGGACGCACGGCCGCGGGTGCTGGGCGTGCACGCCGCGATCCACGTCGACCAGCCAGCCCGGGACGGCCAAACCCTGTCCGGTCAGCACGAGTTGCCGCCATATGTACCGCGCGACTTCGATGCCGACCTGCGTACGAAAATTACGCTCGCCGGGCAGCAGGGCGGATTCGTCCTGGTGACCGGGGATTCCTCGGTGGGCAAGACCCGCGCGCTGTTCGAGGCGGTGCAGACCGTGCTGCCGGACTGGTGGCTGCTGCACCCCAGCGGTGCCGACGTGCTGCGGGAATTCGCCGCACACCCGGCGGGCCGGACGGTGGTGTGGCTGGACGAGCTGCAGGACTACCTCGACCACCCAGGAGGCGTGCCAGCGGGTGAGGTCCGCGGCATGATCGCGGCGGGCGTGGTGTTGGTGGCGACGTGCTGGCCCGGCGAACGAACCGGACGCGTCGCGCTGCCCGCCGACGGTGAACCGGCCCCTTATGCCAACGACCGGCGGCTGCTCGGCCTGGCCGACGTGCTCACCGTGCCCGGAACGCTCAGCACACACGAGCGTCGCCGCGCCGAGGACCTCGCCCACACCGATCGCCGGATCCGGGTCGCGCTCGACACCCCTGACGCCGGCTTCACCCAGGTGATGGCCGCAGGCCCGGAACTGATCCGCCACTGGGACCACGCGCCCACCTACGCCAAAGCGGTCATCACCGCCGCGCTCGACGCCCGCCGCGTCGGCGCCCACGCACCCCTGACCCTCGACTTTCTCGAAGGCGCCGCACCCGGCTACCTCACCAATCGACAGCAAGCCACCCCGCCAGCGCACTGGCTCGACAGTGCGCTGGACTACGCCACCGAACTACTGCACGGCGCCACCGCCACCCTCTGCCCCGTCGCCGCCGGCATGGGGGCCATCACCGGCTACCAGGTCGCCGACTACCTCCACCAGCACGCCCTCCGTGTCCGCCGCACTGAACATCTCCCCGACACCGCCTGGCACGCTCTGACCCGCCACCACCACCCTGACGACACCGAACGCCTCGCCGACAACGCCGACCGCCGCGGCCGCGACCACGAAGCCCTCACCCTGTACCAACAACTCGCCGACAACGGCAGCCGGTACGGCCGCGCGGGGTTAAATAGTCTCCTGGCTGAGCGGGGCGATCTGGGGGCGCTGCGTGCGCGTGCCGACAACGGCGACGAGTACGCCAGCGCGCGGTTGGTTAATCTGTTGGCTGAGCGGGGGGATCTGGGGGCGTTGCGTGGGCTCGCCGAGAACGGCGACGTGTCCGCCAGCGCGCGGTTAGTTGATCTGTTGGCTGAGCGGGGGGATCTGGGGGCGTTGCGTGGGCTCGCCGAGAACGGCGACGTGTCCGCCAGCGCGCGGTTGGCTGTTCTGTTGGCTGAGCGGGGCGATCTGGGGCCGTTGCGTGAGCTCGCCGACAACGGCGACGAGTACACCAGCGCGCGGTTAGTTGATCTGCTGGCTGAGCGGGGCGATCTAGGGCCGTTGCGTGAGCTCGCCGACAACGGCGACGTAACGGCCATCCTGCGGTTGGCTGAACTGCTAGCCATGCAAGGGGATCTGGAGCCGCTGCGTAAGCTCGCCGACAACGGCAACTGGAACGCCGCCACCACGCTGATCGATCTGCTGGCTGAAAAAGGAATGGTAGAGCAACTAGAACAGGAAGTCGCTGCGGGAACGCTAGGCGCAGCCGACGCTCTGCGTCACGCACAAAAATTACGTCTGCTGACCCGCGACGATTAGCTGACTGGATATGCCACGACGTCGGCGATGAAACGGGCAACGGCACGCCATATGCCCGGATGAGGGTGAATATTCGACGGTCAGCATCCGCGCATTCGGCCACACCTGGCCTACGGCGGTGGCGCTTTCAGTGCTCCGTTCCGCCTTGCCAATCAGGATTTCGTGTTTCATGCATAATGCTCATTATGCATGAAACAGGGTGCGCTCGTAGCAAAGACGAACTAATGGCAAACGCGATTCGTTGCTCCTGGTGATTGCATGTTGTAACATTGCGCCGTGGTTCAGTTGCGACAGCGGTTGATGCGTCTGTTGATCAATAGGATGCGCCGACAGTCCGGGCGCATAGAAGGAAATCTGCCTGCATCCAAGAGTTTGACGTCTCCTGTAAACGTACGACGTCTAGGCGGAAAAAGAAGACACTTGACGCCGAGAACCAACTGGCCTACCGGCACGGTCCGACGGCCGTCTTCGCTGAGGCGACCCGTGCCGAATGTGGCAGTGCAAGTAGAACCACGCGAGCAAAGATTTGACAGAAAAATACTTGCAATACTTCGCGCCAATTCGTTGTCGGCGGCACTAATTGGATTGGTTGTAGCATTAAGTATAGTTGCATTCGCGCTATATAAAGATGGGCAGCCTGGAATGCCCACTGTTCCCGAAGGGTTTGAATCGAAAGAGTCTTGGAGTTCTAACTATCAGCCTGCGGTCAGGGTATTCGCATCCCCCGACCTTCCGTTGATGCAAAGGGCAACCTTTAAACCTGACGGCAGCTTTAGACTCGACATAAGTCAGGTGGAGGCCAGCAAGAAGGAATCATATGTGATAGTTCAATTTTCCGGAAGTCAATGGCCGAAAAACTACGGCGACTACGGCGTTTTGCTTGGGACGCAAGTTGGGCACTCGGCAGGACCTGACAATGTGTTCAATTTTCTTGTGAGAATTGACAATAGAATCCGACCGGTACCGTTGAGCCCGCTCACTCCAGTATTCCACGTTGAGGGAAAACTGTCTTCGGAAATCGTTTCCAGGGAGAATTCTCGAATTTTAGTTTCACTGCCAAAGATCAATGCTCCCGTCTCTTGCAATATCGATAAAAGCGTTAATATTTCGACGCTGGGAGTAAACCCTGTCATGGAGTCCCTTCAGCTTGACTGTCCGGCCGACTTGAAAAAATCGGAAAAACAAGGTCAGCGGGTTGATCTAGATGGCATTTTTCCCCAGGGGTACAAGATTGACTACTCTTCCGTGCTTCCTGAGCAGGAACCGTATTTTTCTTGGTTTTCGCAAAATGGCCTTAAAGTTAGCGTAAGCATGACTGATATGAAATCCGAGTCGGAAGGTCAGAGAAATCTATTTGTTGCAGGCGTGCTCGGTGGGCTTGCTGGTGGTCTTCTGCCCACAATTATCGAGAGATTGGGGGTGCGCAAGCGTCGTGAAGGCAGTCGCATTAAGCTTCGTCGAGCAGGCTAGCATTCAACCGACCTGCCGAAGCGCCGATAACATAGATTATGTCAAGTAGAACACCCGGTATTGCTTTAGGTGATCGATTCCCCTCTCCCCTGTCGCAGGAAGAGTGGCGGATCGCAGCCTAAGTGGCGGCTGGAACAATCGCGCGTCGGGCAGGACAATACCCCGATTTCGTCAGTCTGCCCAGTCGATCGCGATTGGGCCTCCACCGGGTCCGCTCCCTCCGGGCTGTACACATGCCTCGCGGTCACGGACCGGACCGAGTCCGGTCTCACCCGTCCCTCGCCTCCGAACCGGCATCCGGAACGTCCTGCCCGGAACCGACCTTGACGGCTGGCTCACCTGAAGCCAGCCGCGTCGGGCGGCACGGCTCCCGGTCGCTGAAGGCACAAACATCGGCGCCACGTCTGACGTAGGCCCCTCAGCAGATCTCGCCGACGCTCAGCCGCCGTCATGACGGCGGCTGAGCGAAAGGGCGTGCAGCGCTGCCGCCTGAGTCGACGAACTGACCGACAATCGAGCCATGGCCGCAAGTGACGCATCCCCCGTAGGGCGACGATTTCTCACCGCCACGCCTCGCTACGAACATCGTCGTCGCGTTTCCCGCCACGCCGCTCAAGCTGATCGTCAGGTAGCGCCCGGACGGGCTACCTGGAAGTCGCTGGCCGGGCGGCGATATTCGGTTCCCCGTAGCGCTTCACCAGGTCTCGCCTGACCTCGACGGCCTCCTGGCGGGCGTCGCAGAGCTGGGCGAGCCAGGATTCCCAGATCAAGCCCTCCTTGTCGAGCGTTTTGAGCCGGTTGCGGAACTGGTGGGTGAAGCCGATGAAGACCGGTGTCTGACCGCCGCGGAACAGCACGAACGCGACGTTCATGCCGCGCTGCGGGCAGCTCGTGCCGTCCATCTCGTCGAAACCGGTGTTCCCGGTCCACGTGGTTCCGTCGGAGGCATTCGGCATCGCCCCGGCGTAACGGGACAGGGTGCCGCGGTCGTACTCGATGCGGGCTTCCCAGCGATCCCGGAACGTGCCCAGCCCGTTGTCCTTGCTCCAGGCTCGAAGCTGTTCGTAGGCGCTGATCAGGCCCTTCCAATCCAGCAGCCCGGCATGGTGTGCCTGCGCGATCCGGCGGAGGTAGTCGTCTTCCGCGGCGATGATGCGGCCGCGCAGATCGGCGTGCTCCCGGTGCAGGTTCACGACGGTGTTCACGACGTCGTTCAGGTCGGGCACACCGGCCAGAAACACGGGAACGCGATCGGTCATGGCACACAGCATTCCAGCCAGGCGGTTTCCTCGGATGGGCGATCCCGCTCGCCGATTGGCGTCATTGGGTGTCCCCGGATCACCGGTACACAGGCGCTCCGCGCACGATGCCCTGGCGGGCAGGCATCGGGGTGCACCCCGTCCGTGTCGTCAACAGCGGTGGCGCAGATGACGAAGGGCGCTCAGGGCGTATCGGGCGTGCGCGTCGTGGTCTCGTCGACCCGTCGCCAGAAGCGTTCCCGGAGCCGATATCGAATCTCCGGGCTCAGGTCGTAGACGCCGAGATCGCCAGACAGGTCCGTGAGCAGCGCACGATCGACCTCACTGGGAATCGAAGGCCGGCTGAGACCCAGTTCCGCCCGCCGGTCGACCTCGCCGGAGCTGTCGCCGCCCACCGCTGGAACTTGACCACCCGCCTGCACATCCCCGCCTTCCATGGCGCCCGCGGCCGCTGACCACCGGCTCCCCGGCGACGACACAGCACGCGCTCACACCTTCGGGCAAAGCATCCCCCGGGACAGGTGGCACGAGCACTCCGCCCAGCGGCGACTTGTACAGTGCAGGCTCCCGTTGTGCTCGAGTCGTTGACGCGAGCCGCGTTCTCGTCGCCACCGCGGCCACGTGAAAGCACGCCGACGCCCCGGCACAGCGACGCGAATCCTGAACAACCGAAAGCGTCCCGTGCCGATCACTGACTCCGACATCCGCGCCACCGTCACCACCTACCTCACCCACTACCCCGGCGACGCCGCGGCACTCGCTGAACCGCTCGCACAGCTCGCCACCGGCGCCGGCTTCGCGTCGCGCCGCACCTTCCCCTTTCACGTCACCGTCGGGGCGCTCCTCATCCGCCGCGGCACCCACATCCTGCTCATCGACCACCGCGCGTACGGGATTCAGCTGCAACCAGGCGGGCACCTCGAACCAACGGACAACGACCTGCCCAGCGCCGCGCTACGTGAACTGACCGAGGAAACAGACGTCGACCCCGACACGATCACCCTCACCTCAACGATCCCCGCCTACATCGAATACGGCGCTGTCCCCGCCAGGCCAGAGAAGAATGAACCGCCGCATTTCCATCTCGACATCGGATACACATTCGCCACCGCCAACGCCGAAATACGGCACTTGCAGAAAGCCGAGGTCACGGACGCGTCCTGGCATCTACTCGATGACGCCGAACGACGAGTAGGTAGTCGCATCTCGCGAGCCAGGCCCCTGTACGGATCGGGTGAACCACGACCCGATCTCCTCCACGGCACGGTGTCAGCCAAGGTCAGAAGCTCGTCAGGGTGGTGTTGACGGCCATCGGACAGTGAGGACTGTGGCGTCCGTTAAGGCTGTCCAGGAATGATCGATGCCAGGTCCCCAGACGACGTAGTCTCCTTTTTCCTGGAGGTGGACTTCCCCTGTGGTCAGAGCGATGTGAAGACATCCCTCGATCAGGATGACGGCAGTTGTTCTCTCGTCACCGCGTGTCCACGCGGGACGCGTTTCTCCCGCATCGTGGGTGCCCCACTTGATTTCCACATCCCGCGATGAGCGGACCCCCTCCGAGGGACTGAGGAAGTGCCCGAGTATCCAGCCCCGTGTATCACGGCCGTCTGCCTCGGCATTCCCGAAATACCAGCGATCCCCCACTATCGCCTGTCCCTTCTCGGTGACCGGTGGCACGGCGCGGGGCTCCACTTGCCGAGCCCCGGCCGAAGTGTCCCATGACCGCGTGCGCTGAAAACATGGGACTGGGCGCTGATTTCACCACGACAGTGGAAATTTGAACGGGAATGACATCCCGTTCAGGTGCGCGGATTCCGGGTTCACTACGATGGGTCGTCCGTTTGGGCGCTCGGACCCTCAGCATCTCCATTCATTGGTACCGAGCAGGAACGAAAGGCTGAGACAGTGTCCGATGTTCTCCGGGACGCGGTGGTGACCGATCCGCGCTCACCGGTGCCCGAGCTTTCTGCCGACGCGGCGGCATCCTTGCTGGCGGTATTGCTGGAAGCGATAGAGAACGAGGAACCGGCGGTAGCGTCGGCCAGGACACGCACGTGACCGATGACGAGAGCATCGATCCTTGGGCGGAATTCGACGCGCTGCGGGGCATCGACAGCGCTGTTCCCGTCGACAATGCCGTCGGGCCGCTTGCGTTCTACGGCCGCTGCTCGACCGAGGACCACCAAGACCCGGACACTTCGCGAGCCTGGCAGCTGGGAAACGCGCGAGCGTTCGTCGAGCCCTTGGGCGGCACCGTGGCCGCCGAGTTCTTCGATATCGGCCAGTCCCGCTCCGTGCCCTGGGAACGCCGTGACCATGCCAGCCGTCTCCTGGCCGCGCTGAAAGATCCGCGCCGCGGGTGGGGCGGCATCGTCGTCGGGGAAGGTACCCGGTGCTGGTTCGGCACCCAGTTCGCACTGACCGCCCCGCGTATCGCGGCCTACGGAGTCCAGTTGTGGGTGCCAGAGCTCGGCGGCAGGTTCGACGCCCGCAATCCCTCCCACACGATGCTGATGAGCGTGCTGGGCGGCATGAGTGAGGCCGAGCGCCAGCACGTGCAGGCCCGGGTCCGTGCCGCGATGGACGCCCAGGTGATCACCGAGGGACGCCACCAGGGCGGCCGAGCGCCGTACGGGTATCTCGTCGTCGACGGTGGACCGCATCCTCACCCCGGCAAGGCCGCCGAAGGGCGACGCTTGCGGGTACTGGTCCTCGACGAGCCCGCTGCCGCGGTCGTGCGCCGGATCTTCGCTGAGTACCTGGACGGGAACGGCGACCGCGCCATCGCGGAAGGGCTGAACCGGGATGGCGTGCCCTGCCCCTCGGCACGGCGGCCCGAGCAAAATACTCACCGCAAGGGCGACGGCTGGCCTGCCAGCACCGTCCGCGCGATCCTGGAGAACCCCCGCTACACCGGCTACGCCGTCTTCGGCCGCTGGACCAGGCACGAAGTCCTGATCAACCCCGACGACGTGGCCGCGGGCCACGTCATGCGCTTCGCACGTGCGGCACCGAACACGATCGTGCGCTCGCACCAGCCAGCGCATCCGAAGATCGTCAGCGTGCACACCTTCACCCAGGCCCAACTCCGGCGCCAAGCCCGCGCCGCCGGCGGACTCCCGGCCATCGCCAAGCAAGAACGACGGCGCACCACGGTAAAACACACCTATCGTCTCCGTGGGTTGGTGCGCTGCGGGAACTGTGGCCGCAAGATGCACGGCGCCGTCACCGCCGGCCACCCGACCTACTACAGGTGTGTAGCGCGGACCCTCTCTCCCGACGCTGTTGCCCGCTCGGGTCATCCCCGCACCGTGCAGGTCCGGGAGGATGTCCTCCTGACGACACTCAACGCGTGGCTTGCTCGCCTGTTCACCCCGCCGCACCTGGACCAGACCATCAGCATGCTCGCCGACTCCCAGCCCCGCGACCAGCACTCCGCCGACCTGACCGCCGCCCAGATCAAGGCGCTGGCCACTTCGCTCGGCGACATCGGCGCGGTTCTCCACCGCGCCACCGCACCCGTAACCCAGCGGCTTTACCAGGCCCTGCGCTACGACCTGACCTACCACCCCGACACGAAGGCGATCGACATCTCGCCCCGCCCGCCCAGCTAGCGTGAGTTCAGGTAATAGAGCAACGGCACCAGCGTGCCGGACCCGAGAAGTTCCTGGCGCTGGACCAAGTCGTTCACCCGGTCCAGCGGAACCCACTGGACCGTCCCCGTTTCCTCGCGGTCTGTCGGGCTACCGATATGCTCGGCGGAGCGCCAGAGATAGACATCGACAGGCGCGGTGATCTGTCCGGGCAGCGGCTCGAAGCTCACCAGATGTGTCGGTTCGCCGACCGGCCGCCACCCGCTCTCTTCCACAGCCTCCCGGGCTGCGGTCGCAGCAGGGTGCTCCCCCTGCTCCACTAGACCGCCCAGGAGTTCATAGCCCCACTGGTTCGTGGCGAAACGATGCCGCCAGAGCATGAGCGCTTCCTCGTGATCATTCACGATGAGCGCGATGGCGATGCGTGCGAGGTGGACGACGTGGTAGTCCCAGCGTTCCCCGTTCGGCGCTTCGACATCCACCAGGCCAACCCGGACCCACTCGTTGTCATACACCACCCGCTCACCGAACGTCCGCCACGCCCCATTGTCGTTCGCCACACCGAACAGCCTACGACGGGCCTCCCCGGCCAAGATCGAATCCATCGCGGGTATCGCGGGACATCGTGGCGGTCCGGCCACGCCTCACGGGGTTTCCAGGTCCGCCGCTCGTGGCCCGAAAGTACGGCGCAGCTCGGCCGCATCGCGCTCGTACCGGTACGTCGCACGCGGGGCAGCCGCGGTGCCGGGCACCGTGGCAGTGGAGGGTGGGGTCGTGGCGATCTCAGTCCCGTCCAGGCCGACGCCACGCAGGTTGCCGGGCTGGTCGTGCCACAGGACCGCGGCGATCTGGGCGAGCCCGGACTCGCGGCGGCGCTGATCGGTTCCCGCCGGAACGTAGACGTCCAGCCACGCGAAGTCGCTGCCCTGTTTCGGTTTCGGGCCGTAGACGTGCCAACCGGCGGGAAAGGGGCTGGGAGTCTCTCGGGCGAAGTCGAAGACACCGGTGCTGGTCGCGTTGTGCGAAGCCGCGGCCGCGCGACGACGGTCCTCGTCGTCGATCGCCGGCCGGTGCGCGCCGTGGGCGGGTGCGCCCCACACCGCCTCGGCGTAGGCGGCGTCCACCGTCAGCTGCACGTTGCCGCACGCCTCCGCGCGAGCGCATCCCGTCTCCACCCACAACGTCGTCCACCGGGTGTCGGCGGTATCCCACACCACGGGGGCCGCGCGACGCGCAGCCGCCCGGGCATCTTCGGCGGTCACAGCGGGAGAGGTGAACCGCAACCGAAGGCGATAGGACTGCGTGAACCCGTCGCCGCTCGGGTCCAGAGTCACCGCCGCAGCACCGGAAACGGCCGTGGCGAGTGCCTGCCTGACCTCGGCGACATTCCCCTCGGAGATCACGTTCTGCCCACCGCACGCGACCGCCCCCAGCGCCACGACCGCGATCGTGGTGACCATGCCCGTTCTGCGCCGGTTCATCGGTCTAGAGTGCAGTCCTCGCTGCACCTCCGCATCCGTAGGACTACTCAGCCGAGCACAGGCTTCGTATCCNNNNGAAGACAACGGTGGAATAGATGAGCTTGGCGACGAGATCCCCGTTTAGTAGTAAGAATACGAATGGCGGTGATAGTGCGATGACAACCAAGACGGCATAGCCCAGTAACACCAGCCATCGACGAGCCTTGCGTGCTGCCACCGTTCGCGTCCCTCGCTCGAGCTGTTCCCTTCTCGAGGCTAGCGCGGGTGTGACCGAATCCGGGACACAGTTCCCGAGGTGGGCGACAGCGGGCCAGCCTTCAGAAGGGTGGTGATGATGTCGGTGACGGTGGTGGTTCGTCGCTCGACGCGGTGGGAGGCCCCGCAGGCTCGAGCCGAGCCATTGCCTGGTCCAGGTCGTCACCG
>NZ_MQUQ01000006.1:148334-400089 GCF_001953865.1 Amycolatopsis coloradensis | reverse complement strand
TCCTGTCCCCGCTACAGAGGTTGGAGGCGCGGTCTGCGGAAATCGCAGACCGCGCCTCTTTCGTGTTGTACCGGGAGTCGAACCCCCGGATCCTCGCCAGAGGCTTCGCCCCCTGCCTCCCCAAGTGAGTCGGTTGCTTAGGTGCCCGAGGACTGCGGGAGAGCAGGGGACCTTTGCTATCGCGCTGAGGGGCGGGGGAGCGGGGGACCTTTGCTATCGCGGCGGGGTGGGGGCGGTCCAGCAGGCGTAGCCGTCGGGGCGGTACAGGACGGCTTCGGTGGAGGGCCAGGGCAGCTCGGTGACGAGCTGGGTGGTCAGCCGGGGTGCCTGAGAGCGGGCCGCGTCGATGTGGGCCGGTGTGGTCGTCAGGAGCACGAAGTCGCCGTTGTGAAAGAGCGTGCTGGGCCGGATGGGTCCCGTGTCGGTGAGGACGTCCTGGTCCGTCAGGCGCGTGCCGAGAGCGGCGTGAGACGTCCCGTAGGTCTCGTAGCGGATCCCGAGACCGGACACCATGCCCGACAGGTACCGGCTCACCTCCGGCAGCGCGGCCAGATCGGCGAAGACGGCGCGAAGCGCGCGAGACTCGTGAGATCGCGGAGTCAGCCCTAGCTGCGCGGCGACGTTGTGCAGCACTTGAGCGCCGACAGGGTGCCGTTCGGCCTCGTAGGTGTCCAGCAGGTCGTCACCGGCCCAGCCGTGCACGGTCGCGGCCAGCTTCCACCCCAGGTTCATGGCGTCCTGCACGCCCAGGTTCAGTCCTTGCCCGCCGGCTGGGAAGTGGATGTGCGCGGCGTCGCCAGCCAGCAGCACCCGTCCCGCGCGGTAGTGCTCCGCCTGCCGCGCGGCGTCGGAGAACCGTGACGCCCACCGGATCTCCGACACCGTCGCGGACTCGCCGTAGGAGTCATGCAGCGCCTGCCGGACTTCGTCGTGCGTGACGGTGGACCGCATGTCCGCAGGCCGCGAGGCCCTGTCGCCGTACACGAAGCGGTAGAGACCCGGTTCTCCCAACGGGATCAGGCCCTTGAACGTGGTTTCGCCGGTCGGCTCACCGATGTTCCGCATCGTTCGCCACTGTTTTTGCGCACCGGCAGGTGTTTTGTCGAACAGGACGTCCGCGACCACCCCGAAACCTTCTCCGTCCACGCCGGGAAAGCCCATGCCGAGTCCTTTGCGTACAACGCTTCGCGAGCCGTCGCAGCCGACGAGGAACTTCGCGCGCAGCCGCGTTTCGCCACCGTCTGTTCGGTACCGGACAGTCACAGAGTCTTTGTCCTGAACGAAATCGACTACTTCGCTGCCGCGCATCACCTTCGTTCCTTGTGCGGCAAGCCGTTCCTCCAGGAATCCCTCAACCGCCGCCTGCGGAATCCCCAGCTGGAAAGGGAATCGAGTGTCCCAACCGTCGTAGCCGACGGGGATCATCGCGAAATGCCCGTCCTGCACCGTGGCGTACGAGCGAGCCTCCACGCCGTCCAGAAGTCCGCGCAGCTCCAGCATTTCCGCGGTGCGCGGCTGCAGGTTCAGCGCCTTCGACAGCCCCGTGCGCTCGGGATGCCGTTCCAGCACCACGACATCGACGCCGGCGAGCGCGAGTTCATGCGCGAGCATCAGCCCCGTCGGGCCCGCTCCGGTCACGACCACGTCCGTCCCCAGGTTGTGCATACCACTCCTTAACAACGTTAAATTGACCTGCGCCCAGCGTGCCCTTAACATTGTTAAATTGTCAAGGAGTGATCACTGGAGAGAAGGTTGAAAGTGGGTCTGACCAGGCAGGACATCGTCTGCGCCGGGCTGCGACTGCTCAACGATGTCGGGCTCAACGGGTTGACGCTCCGCCTGATCGCGCAGGAACTCGGGGTCAAGGCTCCGGCGCTGTACTGGCACATGAAGAACAAGCAGGAGCTGCTCGACGAGATGGCGACGCAGATGTACGCCGACGCGATGCCGGGCCGCGTGCCGGAAGGTACGGGGGAAAGGGAGGCTCTCGAGCTGGCATCACGGGCGATGCGGCGGATGATGCTCGCTTACCGTGATGGAGCGAAGGTCTTCTCCGGGACTTTCATGACCGACGACAGCCTGCTCGGTGACAATCCGCTGCTGGGGCGGGTCGAAGCGGGGCTCGAACCGTACCTGGCCGGCCGAGCGTTGTTCACCGTCTACAGCTACGTCATCGGCTTCACGATCGAAGAGCAGGCCGTTTACCCGGTTCCGGGCCAACGGGACCCACGCTATGACGTCACACCCACCGCGTGGGTCTTCGACGAGGACGTCGAGGGCAGGTTCGGCGACGGGCTGACCATGGTGCTCGACGGCGTCTTCGCTTGGCTGGATGACAAACTTGCGACATAAAGCCAGGTCAAAGGCCCTTTGAAAAGTTAAGGGTACCCCCCTGAAACCCGGTTTCGCCCCCATGTAATCTATTAACACAACGACGCGGGGTGGAGCAGCTCGGTAGCTCGCTGGGCTCATAACNNCAGTCTGCGGAAATCGCAGACCCGCGCTTCTTTGTTTTCCGGTATCCGTGGCGCGTGTGCCCTCCGGGTCGATCACCCGTCGTCGTTGGTCGGGGTGGGGGACGCCTGCCGCTGTCCGTGGCGAAGGCCGGTTGCGCAGCGTGTCCGGTCCTTTGTGGACAGGCGTAGCGCGTTGGGCCGAATGAGCGCATATCACTAGCCACAATGGACAGATGCGCTGACCACAGTGGACACAGGTTCGGAAAAGTGGGACCGTGGAGTACGTGTCCGAATTGAATGCAACAGCCGCCGCACTGCTCGGTCTTCTCCACGACGGTCCCGCCACGGGCGGGCAACTGGTCGCGGGGGCGGGTGAGCGTTTCGGCGCCTTCTTCAGCGTGACCCGCAGCCAGGTGTACCGGGAGCTCCCCGCCTTGTCGAAGGAGGGCCTCGTCCGCCTCGGCAAGCAGGGCCCGCGGTCGAGCCAGCAGTACCTCATCACCGCGGCGGGCAAGAAGGCGTTCAAGACGTGGCTGTCCTCCGAAGCCGGTCCTGACCACCTCCGCAGCCCGCTGATCCTGCGTCTCGTCCACGCCGGTTCGCTGACGGTGAAGCAGCGCTCGACGCTGCTCGAGTCGGCGCGCGCCAGCTACACCCAGCAGCTCGACGAAGCCAAGGCCGCCACCAAGGCCGCCGACGGCCCGTACGCCAAGGCTGTCGCCGAGTTCGCGCAGGCGCAGGCGAAAGCGGCACTGAAACTGCTGGACTCCATCCCCCAGTCCTGACCCGGACAGGTGCCCACGACCGGTTCCCCGCAACCGGTCGTGGGTTTTGCCGTAACCTTGGCCGACGTGAGTGATGAGTTCGATGCGGCACTGAAGGACCTGGCCGGCAAGCTGACGCAGATCGAGTCGGTGATGGACCTGGATGCGCTGCGTGCCCAGGTGGCCGAGCTGGAGGAACAGGCGTCCAGCCCGAACCTCTGGGACGACCCCGAAGCGGCGCAGAAGGTCACCAGCCAGTTGTCCCACCGGCAGAGTGAGCTGCGACGCATTTCCGAGCTGCGGCAGCGGCTCGACGACCTGGGCGTCCTCTATGAACTGGCCGAGGACGAGGGCGACACCGCCAGCGCGGCCGAGTCCGAATCCGAGCTGACGGCGCTCACCAAGGACATCGACGGGCTCGAGGTCCGCACGCTGCTGTCGGGTGAATACGACGTGCGGAACGCCGTGGTCACCATCCGGTCCGAGGCGGGTGGCGTCGACGCCGCCGACTGGGCCGAGATGCTGTTGCGGATGTACCTGCGCTGGGCGGAGCGGCACAACTACCCGACGGACGTCTACGACATCTCCTACGCCGAAGAGGCCGGCATCAAGTCCGCGACGTTCAAGGTGACCGCGCCCTACGTCTACGG
Organism: Amycolatopsis coloradensis; assembly: GCF_001953865.1. GTDB lineage: Bacteria > Actinomycetota > Actinomycetes > Mycobacteriales > Pseudonocardiaceae > Amycolatopsis > Amycolatopsis coloradensis. Next base: position 396,219 of record NZ_MQUQ01000006.1, on the reverse strand, counting down.
CACGCTCTCGGTCGAGCAGGGCACGCACCGGCTGGTGCGCATCTCGCCGTTCGACAACCAGAGCCGCCGCCAGACCTCCTTTGCGCATGTCGAGGTGATGCCCGAGGTCGAGGAGGTCGATCACGTCGACATCCCCGAGAAGGACATCCGCGTCGACGTGTACCGCTCGTCCGGCCCCGGCGGCCAGAGCGTCAACACGACCGACTCGGCGGTGCGCATCACGCACATCCCGACCGGTGTGGTCGTTTCGTGTCAGAACGAAAAGTCGCAGCTGCAGAACAAGGCGGCCGCGATGAAGGTCCTCCAGGCGCGGCTGCTGCAGCGGAAGAAGGAAGAGGAGCGCGCCGAGATGGACGCGCTCAAGGACGGCGGCTCCAGCTGGGGCAACCAGATGCGTTCCTACGTGCTGCACCCGTACCAGATGGTCAAGGACCTGCGGACCGAGTTCGAGGTCGGCAACCCGTCGTCTGTTCTCGACGGTGAGATCGACGGTTTCCTGGAGGCGGGCATCCGCTGGCGCAAGCAGTCCGGAGCTGCGTAACAACCCTGCGTGAGAGAGCAAGGGACCTTTGCTGTCACTTTCCGGGGGAGAGTGACAGCAAAGGTCCCTTGCTCGCTTGGCCGCCGGGACCGGGCTACCCGGGCTTGACGGCGGGCATGGGTAGTATGCCGAACCGTGATCCGGCTCGAAGAGGTTTCCAAGGTCTACAAGACCTCGACCCGTCCCGCCCTCGAAAGGGTGTCGGTCGAGATCGACAAAGGTGAGTTCGTCTTCCTGATCGGTCCCTCGGGATCCGGGAAGTCGACCTTCCTGCGTCTCCTGCTGCGCGAAGAGGTGCCGAGCAAGGGTCGCGTGATGGTCTCCAACTTCGACGTCGCCAAGCTCGCCCGCCGCCGGGTGCCGCGCCTGCGGCAGACCATCGGCTGCGTCTTCCAGGACTTCCGCCTGCTGTCGAACAAGACCGTCGCCGAGAACGTCGCCTTCGCGCTCGAAGTCATCGGCAAGCCGCGCCCCACGATCCGCAAGGTCGTGCCCGAGGTGCTCGAACTCGTCGGCCTCGACGGCAAGGCCGATCGCCTCCCCAACGAACTCTCCGGTGGTGAGCAGCAGCGCGTCGCGATCGCCCGCGCGTTCGTGAACCGCCCGCTCGTGCTGCTCGCCGACGAGCCGACCGGGAACCTGGACCCCGACACCAGCCAGGACATCATGTTGCTGCTGGAGCGGATCAACCGCACCGGCACGACGGTGCTGATGGCCACCCACGACCATGGGATCGTGGACTCGATGCGGCGAAGGGTCGTCGAGCTTCAGCTCGGCAAGGTCATCCGTGACGACGCCCGAGGCGTCTACGGCATCGGCCGCTGACCGGCCCCGCCCTCCTCCGTAACCCACGACTTCCAAGGGACATCAACCCCGATGCGCGCCAGTTTCGTCTTCAGCGAGGTAGTTACCGGCTTGCGCCGGAACATCACGATGACCATCGCGATGATCCTCACCACCGCGGTCTCCCTCGCCATGCTCGGCTTCGGCCTGCTGGCCGTCGGCACGATCGACAAGATGAAGGCCAACTTCCTCGCCGATGTCGAGGTATCGGTCTATCTGGTCAACGACATCAGCTCGGGTGACCCGAACTGCTCGCAGTCCGCCTGCCAGTCACTGCGCGAGGACCTGCAACGCAACGACGGCGTCGAGTCGGTCGTCTTCGAGAACCGCGCGCAGTCGTTCGAGCGGTTCAAGAAGATGTTCGAGAGCCAGCCGGAACTGCTCGCGCTGACCGGGCCGGAGGCGCTGCCCGCGTCCCTGCACGTCAAGCTCAAGAATCCCGAGCGCAGCCAGGCGATCATCCAGGAGTACACCGGCAAACCCGGCGTCAGCAAGGTCGACGACCAGCAGAAGGCACTGGACCGCGTGTTCAACGCGCTCAACGGTGTGCGGAACCTGGCCTTCGGGGCCGCGCTGATCATGGCCATCGCCGCGCTGCTGCTGATCGCCAACACGATCCAGGTGTCGGCGTTCACGCGGCGTACCGAGGTCGGCATCATGCGCCTGGTCGGCGCGACCCGCTGGTATACGCAGCTGCCGTTCCTGCTGGAGGCGGTGGTCGCCGGCCTTGTCGGCGCGATCATCGGCATCGTCTTCCTCGTGCTCACCAAGGTGCTGTTGCTCGACCTGGTGCTCACGGGTGACGTGTTCCCTGCGGTCGGCATGCTCGAATTGCTGTTCCCGGTGGCGCCGATCCTGCTCGCCGTGTCGGTCATCATTTCGGCCATCACCGGCTACGTGACGCTGCGCCTGTACGTGCGCCACTGACCCGCCCGATAACCACCTGCCCGAACACAGAAACTCACGTAGAGTCGCCGCTATGCCCAAGGAACGTGGACACAAGGTGATCGTGTCGAACCGCAAGGCTCGCCACGATTACTCCATCCTCGATACCTACGAAGCCGGTCTCGTGCTCGTCGGTACCGAGGTGAAGAGCCTGCGTGAAGGACGGGCATCACTGGCCGACGCGTTCGCCACGGTGGACGACGGCGAGGTCTGGCTGCGCAACGTGCACATCCCGGAGTACGTCCAGGGCACGTGGACGAACCACACCCCGCGGCGCACCCGGAAACTGCTGCTGCACCGCCAGGAGATCGAGCGGCTCATCGGCAAGACCAAGGAGAGCGGGCTTTCCCTGGTGCCGCTGTCGATGTACTTCAAGGACGGCAAGGTCAAGGTCGAGATCGCGCTGGCCAAGGGCAAGAAGTCCTACGACAAGCGGCAGGACATCTCCAAGCGTGACGCGGAGCGCACCATCAGCCGGGCCCTCGGCCGGGCGCTGAAGGGCCGGTACAACGATTGATCCACGGCCCCGCCTCCGACGCCGAGATCCCGGGCTGGATCGCGGCGCTGGGCATCGACGGGCTCGTGGACCTTCACCTGCACTTCCTGCCGAAGCCGGTGATGGACAAGGTGTGGGCCTATTTCGATCAGGCCGAGGAGCACTACGGCATGGCCTGGCCGGTGTACTACCGCACGTCGGAAGAAAAGCGGATCGAAACCCTGCGCTCGTTCGGCGTGCGCAAGTTCGCGCCGCTGGTCTATCCGCACAAGCCCGGGATGGCCGAATGGCTGACGTCCTGGGCGCTGGAGTTCGCCGAGCGCGTCCCGGACGCCGTGCCGACGGGCACGTTCTACCCGGAGCCGTCGGCGCTGTCCGTTGTGGACGGCGCGCTGCGCGCGGGCGCCCGCTGTTTCAAGGCGCACGTCCAGGTCGGCGCCTACGACCCGCGTGACGCACTGCTGGACGGCGTCTGGGGCGCACTGGCGGACGCGGGTGTCCCGGCGGTCGTCCACTGTGGACACGGACCGTTGAAGGGTGCTTACACCGGGCTACGGTTGTTCGAAGAGATCCTGGTGCGGCATCCGAACCTGACCCTGGTGCTCGCCCACGCCGGGATGCCCGAGATCGACTTCGCGTTCGAGCTGGCCAGGAAGTATCCGCGTGTGCACCTCGACACCACGATGGTCGGGGTGGAGTTCACCCGGCGCGGTAACCCGCTCCCACCGGACTGGACGGACCTGCTGGCCGAGTTCCCCGACCGCGTCGTGCTCGGCACCGACTTCCCCAACATCCCGTACTCCTACGCCACGCAGTTGCAGGCGATCGCCGGCTGGGCGGCCGACGATCGCCTGGGTGAGCCGTTCCTGCGGGCGGTGCTGCACGACACTCCCGCGAAACTGCTCAGCGTTTGAGCTGCGCCGACTCGGTGACCGAGAGCGCGCGGCCGAGCAGCCGCGTCCCCAGGTCCGAGATCGAGATCTGCTTACCGGCCAAGACGAATCCACCCGTCGCCAGCGCCACCCACGGCACCGGGCCCTGCGTGATCCCGTCGCTCAGCGGGGCGAAACCGTGCGCGGCCAGTCCCAGCAGGCCACCGGCGATAGCCAGGCCGGCGACGACGAGTTGAGGTGTGTGCGCGGTCGATGCCGGGCCGGAGCTTTGCGTTTCGAAGCGGGCGAAGAGCCGCAAGAGACCGAGGAGCACCAGTCCACAGGCGCCGAGCCAGGCCGGGACCATCGTCAGCCACAGCACGGAACCCGGTTCGGGAGTCTCGTAACCCAGGCCGTAGACCGCGACGCCGGAGACGACGATCAGGGCAGGCATGTGCCACAAGTAGACACTCATGAACCGTGGGCCGATCCACTTCAAGGCGGCGTCGAGGTTCGGGCGGGCGACCAAAGCGTTCAGCTGCGGTTTGAAGGCCAGCAGGAGGCCGATCTGGCCGATCGCGAGGAAGGCCAGCAGCACGGTCGGCGGGCTCATGTTCGACACCGGGGCGCCCGGCATGCCGATCATGCTGGCGGGGTAGGGCCCGAAGGCGACCATCAGCGCGGTGATGCCGAAACCGGCGGCGGACATGCCCAGCGCGGCGTTGCGGCTCAGTGAGCCGAGACGGCCCTGCGTGTAGTGGAAACCGAGCTGGTGCACGGCCATCCAGACGAAGACGGCGTTCGCGAACCCGATCAGGCCGAGGTCGTTGAAGCGGGCGACGTCGACGAGGACGGCGGCGGCGAGCATCACGAGCGGGACTTTGAGGCCCCAGCGACGGTGTGCCGCGGCCAGCGTCGGCGTGAGCAGCACGGTGAGCACGTACACGGCAAGGAACCACAGCAGCTGGGCGGCGATCGCGCCGCCGACCTGCAGCGGCTGCTCGGGAATGCCCATCCCGCGCAGGATGTCCGGGACGAAGAGCCAGACGGCCACGAGCGGCAGCACCGGGATCATCAGCCGCTTGAGGCGGCCCGCGAGCCAGGAACGCGAACTTTCCGCGCGGCCCAAGGAGATCAGGTTCGCCGCGCCACCGGCGAAGAAAACCAAGGGCATCACTTGCGAAAGCCAGGTCAAAGCCCACCAGCCAGGCGTCGCGAGCGCGTTCCCGGTGGAGAGGTGGCCGTCGGCGTAGGAGAGCACCGGCATTCCCCAGTGCTGAACGACGACCGCGAGGATCGCGACCGCTCGGACGATGTCCAGGAACCTGTCCCGGCCCTGTTTCTGGCTCGTGTGCATGGAAAAGAGCCTGGTGCTTCAGGGCTGCCAAAACAGCGGTGCGGGCCGCCGTATCGATCTTCCGGTTTTCGTCCTCCGGAGGTGGAGTTTTCCCTACCCCACACCGTCGGTTTCGGGCTCCGGCCGCGGCGCGGGTTCCGGGACCGGGGCGGAGCACAGCCGGAACTCCCAGCGGTCGTCCTCGGCGAGGCCGAGTTCGTACCGGGTCTCGATCTTCGGCCCGTCGTGCAGATGGACGTGTTTGAGCACGGTGCCCGCGATCGGCTCGGTGTCACCGAGTTCCTGGACACGCCCGTCGAGAGGCCCGCCGAAGAAGCGGACGTTGTGGGAGGGCCTGTCGGTCATGGGTCCTCCTCGGTTCGGCTCGTCTCTCACCAACAGTCTGCCCATGTTAGGTGAGTGACGGCTTCGCCACCAAGAGCTACTTCAGCGTCCTAAGTAAGTGAGCACCGCGCGGACGCGGCGGTGCTCCACCGAACTCGCTTCCAGGCCGAGCTTCGAGAAGATGTTGCCGATGTGCTTCTCGACGGCACCGTGCGAGACGACGAGCGAGTTCGCGATCGCGGTGTTCGACAGGCCTTGCGCCATCAGCCCCAGCACCTCGGACTCGCGGGCCGTGAGGGCGTCGAGGGGGTTCTTGCGGCCTCGTGCCATCAGCTGGGCGATGACGTCCGGGTCGATGGCCGTCCCGCCGCCGGCGACCCGCTTGACCGCGTCGAGGAAGTCCCCGACGTCCGCGACGCGTTCCTTGAGCAGGTAGCCGACTCCGCCCGCGCCGCCGGACAGCAGCTCCACGGCGTAGCTCTCTTCGACGTACTGGGAAAGCACCAGGACGGGCAACCCTGGGACAGCCTCACGGGCACCCAGGGCCGCGCGCAGGCCCTCGTCGGTGAAGGTGGGCGGCATCCGCACGTCGACGATCGCGAGGTCCGGCCGGTGCTCCTTGACCGCGCCCAGCAGGTCGTCGCCGTTGTCCACGGCCGCGACGGTCTCGATGTCCTCGTCGGCGAGCAGACGGATCACCCCCTCGCGCAACAGAACCGCGTCTTCGGCGATGACAACCCGCATGCTGCCCCCAGCTTCGTGAGTGAATGGCGGAGCCTATTCACTCACGAGCTGATCACCATTGACACGGCAGGTCCGCGCGAATCACCGTCGGGCCACCGGGCGGGCTGACGACGGTGATCACGCCGTCGATCGTGGCCGCCCGGTCGGCGAGCCCGGCGAGGCCGCCGCCAGGCCGGACCTCGGCGCCGCCGTGCCCGTTGTCGGTGATCTCGACGATCACCATCGAGTCCGTGCGCCACACCTTCACGCCCGCTTCGGTCGCTCCGGAGTGCTTCGCGATGTTGGTCAGTGTCTCGCCGACGATGAAGTACGCCGTCGTCTCGACCGCCGCCGGCGGCCGCGGTTCGACGTCCACCTGGACATCGACGTGGATCGGGGACTTCGCGGCCTGCGCGGACAGCGCGGCGTCGAGGCCGCGGTCGCCGAGCACGGCCGGGTAGATGCCCCGGGCGAGATCACGCAGTTCCGACACCGCGAGCTTGGCGTCCAGGTGCGCTTCGTCGATCAGCTCACGTACGGCGTCCGGGTCCTGGTCGAACTTCGACTTCGCGCGGCCGAGGCTCATCGCGACGGCGACCAGGCGCTGCTGAGCGCCGTCGTGCAGGTCACGCTCGATGCGGCGGCGTTCGGCCTCGGCCGCGTCGACACCGCGGGCCCGTGACGCTTGCAGGTGCTCCGCCTTCTGCTCCAGCCGCTGAGTGCGGTTGGGGCCGAGGAAGGTGAACGCCAGGTTGCCGTGCAGCCAGGCGAGCCACGGGGTCACCCAGATCGCCATCGGCAGCAGCACGATGGACGCGAGCGCGATCGGGAGTTCCACGCAGGCCAGCGGGAACGCGAGCATCAGGTAGGCGAGGTCGCGCCAGGTCGTCGCGTCGGTCAGCCGGGTCAGCCAGCGTTTGACCAGCGTCAAGCCCTCCAGGGGGAGCCGCTCGACCGGTTCCAGCGGTGTGCCGAGCATCTTCCGCGCCCAGCCGCGTTCGCGGTCGGCGGACCAGCGGATGAAGTTGGTCGTGGCCATGAGGATCGGGAAGCCGATCCACACCACCACGGTCGCGATCCCGACGGCGAGGCCCGTGACGATCAAAACGAACTGGAGAATCCGGAAGAAGAAGCTGACGATCATGTAGACGATCGACTTCAGTGGCCGCGGTCGCGGAATCTCCACGTGCTGTACCTGCTGGTCGATCGTCATCCGGTCACCGTGCTCTCGCCCCAAGAGTCCTCGAGACGGCGGCGCTGGGCGTGGGTGGGCCCGAGCAACGCCGTCGCCAGCCGGGCATGCGTGCCGGCCAGCGCTTTCGTCAACGCTACCGAGAGAGCGATGCACAGCACCCCGAGAGCGGCCCACGGCAGCGCCGAGACCGTCGAGTCGACGGTGAACCACGGGACGTCGTAGTTCGGGAAGCGGTACTCGCCGCCCGGGAGGAAGCGGTAGTAGATCGGCAGGCCCGCGAGGCCGAGACTGGTCGACCAGAACACCGTGACCAACACGAACTCGACGATCCCGACCGGGAACAAGAGGAAGAAGTAGCCGAGGTCGCGCCAGGTCGAACGGTCCTTCAGCCGCGCCTTCCAGCGCACGGACTGGCCGCCGACGGGCAACGGGAGGTACGGCAGGTCGATGTAGCGGTCGAGCAGCGCGTACACCCTGGCGCGCTCCATCCGGGCCGCCCCGCGGACCGACAGGATCACCAGCGCGAGGATCGGCAACCCGATCCAGACGACCGCCGTACCGATGCCCAGCCAGACGAACGACATCAGGAGGGTGAACGCGAGGATGCCCATCGGCAGGTTCATCAGCAGGTAGACCAGCGAGCCGCCGAAGGACGGATCGGACCTGCTCAGCTCCCGCTCGGCCGCTAGCGAACTCATGGTCGTGCCCCTCTCTGGTTCGAGGAGACAAGCATCGCCTGCCGGAGCGGGCCGGTGACATGGTGCCCGCGGGCATCTCGCAGGTGGGGCTAGCCCCACCGCGAGGATTAACCGGGTTGCCGTCCGCGTTATGCTGTACAGGTTGTGTCCCATCAAGGGGGTGAACGGTTTCGACTTTGGACGTTGAATCAGGAGAAGCGTGCCGGTGCAGGCGAGAGACCACCGTAAGCGTCATCGCAAACCAATAAGCGCCGAGCCTAAGAGCCAGCGCGAGTTCGCTCTTGCTGCCTAAGCAGTAGAGCAACTCTGTCGGTCCGGGGTCGCCTCCGACCCGGTCACCGGCATCAGCTAGGAGGCTTACCGCCACACTCGGCTACGGGGTGTGGTTGGGAATCAAACAGTGGCTGGGCTCGTCACTTCAGCTTGTTCGCGTGACTGAAGGGGCCAAGTAGAGACATAGCGGACTGCGCACGGAGAAGTCCTGGTGATACGCCAGAGGACCCGGGTTCAATTCCCGGCACCTCCACTGGTCGACGGAAGCGGCTCTGCCCCTCGGGGTAGGGCCGCTTCTTCGTGTGCGCTCCGGCTGAACGGACTGTGGGCTCGCTCTTGCTTCAGATCGAGCCGGCGTCGAGGTCCCCGGTACTCGGTTCGCAGTTACCGGGCGAGGAGGTCGAAGGGCTGCTCTCCTTGGCGAGGAGCGCACTCGACAGGCGCTCTCCGCGGCCGTTGTGGTGATTGTGGGTTTTATGTTGCGAAGTACTGAAGCGATCTTCGCTGACCGGACATTCTTAAAAGGTGCTTCGCGTGCTTCGCTTTCTTCGGGATCGCTACGTAAATCTTGATAGCACAGGTGCTCGAACAGGTGTAGCGTTGATCACGTGGCCAGCGAAACAGTTCTCGGCGAGTGTGCACCGAGTGGTGGCGTGCTTATACGGCGACGTTGCATGTCCGTAAGCAGGAAATCGAGGTATTGAAGCGCCGGTTGGATGCGGAGCAGTACGCGATTCTGGCGGAGTCGAATTCCCGCGGGGTCCGTGGCTGTACGGGGCATTCGACGTTGATGGGGGTTGATTTTCAGGATTTCACCGTGTCGGAGAAGGAAGCTTCGGCTCGTGCTGATCGGGCACTGGCGTTGCATCCCGGGGTGGTTATCGGTGGGGATGTGGTGCCGCCGTTGACCGCGGAGGCTGCGGCGGAGGATGCGATCGGTGATGGTCAGATTGGCGCGATCATCGGCGCTCTCGCTCAGGTGCCCTCCTTTGTTCCCGAGGATGACGTGCGGGCAGAGGAGAAGATCCTGGTTGATCTGGCTCGCCGGGCCGGGCTGAAGGAGATCATGAAAGCCGGGCGGCGGATGCTGAAGATGATGGATCCCGACGGTAAAGAGCCCCGTGACGAAGGCCCGAAAGATGCCCGTCCGGAGTTGCGGTTCATCAAGCATCGTGATGGCACGCTGGGGTTCGCGGGGACGTTGGATCTGGAAACGTATGCGCGGTTGAAGTCCGATCTTGATCCGCCGGCCAAGTCGCACAAGGCCGTGGACAGTGTCCGGGACTCCTGTAGCAAGGGTGAGCGTTATGGGGATCGGTTGATCCATAAAAGCGAATGGAAAGTCCGGATCGCCCTCGACGGACTACCGGAATTCATCGCCCCCGCCTACCTCGACCCCACCGGAAAAAAACACCATGCACCTACGGGCATAGGCAGAACTATTTGGCCGCGGTCAGCCTCGGAGAATGCGGCTTCGTGTGCATCGGTGTGGGGCCGGACCGTGAATCGTGTTCGTCCACGGTGTGCTGCTCGGCGGCCGGGATGCACGGCGGGGCCATGCGCCCTTGACTAAACGTGGATGCTGTTCGCGCCGGATCGCCCGGGCGCGGGAAGTCGCCGGACGGCGTGCAGGACTTCGCGGCCGTGCGACGGCCTGAGGTGGTTCGGACACTCACCGTGGTCGAGCCGCCCGGGACCGAAGTGATCCGGGGTGGCGAGGTCGTCGGCGCGTGGAGCTGCGGAAGCTCCTCGCTGGGCTGCCGGAGGAGCCTTACGAGGTCTTCAAGGCGTTCTTTCCGCTCGCCGGCTTTTGCCACCAGGCGACGTAGCGCGCGGTGCTCGTGCGCTGGCCGGGATGAGGCCTCCGGTGACACGGAATTGCTGCTGGATGTGTTGGCCTCGGCCGATCCCCGATGTTCGTGAGCACCGAAGGGTCGTCGGCCGGAGTGCGAGTCATCGCCGACACGATCGCGGACAGGACCAGCGCGAGCCGCGCCGTCGTGGCGGGGACGGGGCATTCGATGCCCGACACGGGTGCACCGTTCAATGCCCGATTCGAGTCCCTTTTGGATCACGGAGCGTAGCCGAATCTAGATCATTTTTGTCTCAGTTCACCCGCGCCGGGAACTGCCGCGGGGTGGGATGTCATGCTGAGTGTCCGACCATGGCCCTCTTTCGAACCGACCCCGTGTCGCCGGAGGGCCGGAAGAAGGTGGCAGATGACCTGGGCTAGGCATTCCAGTCGTCCCGATCCCGCTGAAGACCAGAGCCGGATGGCTGGGGTGCGCGCGGAGGAAGAAGTCCGCCTCACCCTGCAGAACGGCAGAGCCGCGCGAACCGTCGCCGGGCACGCTTCGGATGCTCTCGACTGTGCGGAACTGCTGGCGATGCTCGGGCTCGAGGGAGTCCAGAAGAAGCACGCTCAGCGCACCTGACCCCCGATCCGGGTGGTCAGTTCGGCCGCGGTCAGACGGACCGCTTCGGCGAGGTCAGGCCAAGTTTCCTCGCAGCCTTCCGCCCCTGGGCAGAGGTGGCGCAGCGTCACGCTGATCGCGGCCATCGGCCGGCCCCCGTGGTCGAAGACCGGGCAGGCCACCGAGGCGAATCCTTCGGTGACGTGGCCGTCTTCGACCGCCCAGCCGAGCCTGCCCTCCGCGTTCAGCGTTCGCCGCAGTTCGGCGAGGGTGTGCGGGCCGCGGCCGGTGCGCAGGACGAACGCCGACGCGGCAGGGAAGAGCGCACGCACGTGCGGCGACTGCAAGTGCCGCAAAATCGCTCTGCCCGAGGCAGTGAGCTGGCCGGGTAGCCGGACGCCGACCTCGGTGACCAGTGTTTCCGGCCGCGTGGGTCGCTCTTTGACCAGATAGAGCGACTCGTTGCCGTGCAGCACGCCGAGATGCGCGGTATGGCCGACCCTGTCGGCGAGTTTACGCAGCAGCGGGACCGCGAGCCTCTCCAGCGGGTCGTGCCTCAAGTAGGCCGAGCCGAGTTCGAACGCGGCGATGCCGAGGCCGTACCGGCGTTCGGTGGGCAGGTGCGCCACGAAACCGGCGGCTTCCAGTTCGGCGAGCAGGTGATACGTCGTCGAACGCGGGAGGTCGAGTTCGCGCGCGATCGCGGCGGCGGACATCGGGCCCGGCCGGGCGGCGAGGGCGCGAAGGATGCCCAGACCGCGGCGCAGTGCCGGGACCTCGCTGCTCTCACCCATCGTGACCTCCTGTCTCGCTCAGCGGCGGTAGCAGGGGACCTTTGCTATCACTTCCCTCAACGTCGAGAGAAGTGATAGCAAAGGTCCCCTGCTCTCCCGGTGCTGTGTCTTGGATACCAGACACAACCACCGGTTGGGGCCGCCCACCAGCGGGCATGGCGTTGTCCAATGGGGTTATGTCGGAAACCGTACTTCTGGGGTCTGAACCGCTTCGGCCCGAACAGGTCGTCGCGGTCGCCCGTGACCACTCGCCCGTCGCGGTCAGCGAAGCGGCCGAGAAGAATCTCGCCGCGACGCGTCAGCACATCGACAATCTCGCCCACGCCGAGACGCCGACGTACGGCGTTTCGACGGGCTTCGGGGCGCTCGCCACCAGGCACATCCCGCTCGAGAGCCGTACGGCGCTTCAGCGGTCGCTGATCCGTTCGCACGCGGCCGGCGCGGGCCCGGTTGTCGAGACCGAGGTCGTGCGCGCGCTGATGCTGCTGCGTCTCCGCACCCTGACCAGCGGCTACACCGGCGTCCGCCCGAGCACCGCGCAAGCGCTTGCGGCCCTGCTCAACGCCGGAATCACCCCGCTTGTACACGAGTACGGCTCCCTCGGCTGCTCCGGTGACCTCGCGCCTCTCGCCGCTGTAGCGCTCGCGCTGATGGGGGAGGGCGAAGTCGAGTACAACGGCGAAGTCGTTCAGGCGGGCGTAGCGCTGAAGGACGCCGGGATCGAGCCGGTCGTTCTCGCGGAGAAGGAAGGCCTCGCCCTCACGAACGGCACCGACGGCATGCTCGGGATGCTCCTACTGGCCGCGGCGGACCTGCGCAAGCTTCTCGACACCGCCGACATCACCGCGGCGATGAGCGTCGAAGCGCTCCTCGGCACCGATCGCGCCTTCGCGGCCGACCTCCAGGCCCTGCGCCCGCACCCCGGGCAGGCGCTGAGCGCCGAGCGCATGTGGAAAGCGCTTCAGGACTCGAAGATCGTCGAGAGCCACCGCGGACCGGACTGCAACCGCGTCCAGGACGCGTACTCACTCCGCTGTTCGCCCCAGGTGCACGGCGGCGCACGCGACAGCCTCACCCACGCCGAACTCATCGCCGAGCGTGAGCTCCACTCCGCGGTCGACAACCCGGTCGTGCTGTCCGACGGCCGTGTCGAATCGAACGGCAACTTCCACGGCGCCCCGGTCGCGTACGTACTCGACTTCCTCGCCATCCCGCTCGCGGACGTCGCCAGCATCGCCGAGCGCCGCACCGACCGCATGCTCGACAAGGCCCGCTCGCACGGCCTGCCGCCGTTCCTCGCGTTCGACCCCGGCGTCGATTCCGGCCACATGATCGCCCAGTACACGCAGGCGGCCGTGGTCAGCGAACTCAAGCGTCTCGCGGTGCCGGCGTCGGTCGATTCGATCCCGAGCAGCGCCATGCAGGAGGACCACGTCTCCATGGGCTGGTCCGCCGCGCGCAAGCTGCGCAAGGCCGTCGAGGGCCTCAACACCGTCCTCGCCATCGAACTGCTCACCGCCGCGCGGGCACTCGACATGCGCGCGCCCCTCGCCCCGTCCCCGGTCACCGGCCGGGTCCGGGATCTTGTCCGTACCAAGGTCGAGGGCCCCGGCCCCGATCGTCACCTGGCGCCGGAGATCGCCGCCGCCGGAGAACTCGTCGCGTCGGGCGCCGTCCTCGCCGCGGCCCAACTGGAGGTCTGAGCCCATGTCCCGCACGGTCCGTGCCGCCCGAGGCACCACGCTCACCGCGAAGAACTGGCAGACCGAAGCCGCGCTGCGGATGTTCCACAACAACCTCGACCCCGAGGTCGCCGAGCGCCCCGAGGACCTGGTCGTCTACGGCGGCACCGGCAAGGCCGCCCGCAACTGGGCCAGCTTCGACGCGATCACCCGTGAGCTGACCAGTTTGGAGCAGGACGAGACGCTGCTCGTCCAGTCCGGCAAGCCGGTCGGCGTGTTCCGCACGCACGAATGGGCGCCGCGCGTGCTCATCGCGAACTCCAACCTCGTCGGCGACTGGGCGACGTGGCCGGAATTCCGCCGCCTGGAGGCGCAGGGCCTCACCATGTACGGCCAGATGACCGCGGGGTCCTGGATCTACATCGGCACGCAGGGCATTTTGCAGGGCACGTACGAAACCTTCGCCGCCGTGGCGAAGAAGCGGTTCGGAGGCAGCCTCAAGGGCACGCTCACCGTCACCGCCGGTCTCGGCGGAATGGGTGGCGCGCAGCCGCTGGCCGTCACCATGAACGACGGCGTCGCGCTCGTCATCGAATGTGATCCGCAGCGCGCCCACCGCCGCGTCGAGACGCGTTACCTCGATGAGGTCGCCGACGACCTCGATGACGCGGTCCGCCGCGTGGAAACCGCGAAGAAGGAGAAGCGCGCGCTGTCCGTCGGTGTGGTCGGCAACGCCGCCGAGGTGCTGCCGGAACTGCTGCGCCGCGGCGTCGAGGTCGACATCGTCACCGACCAGACCTCCGCGCACGACCCGCTTTCCTACCTGCCCAAGGGAATCGGCGTGGACGAGTGGCAGGACTACGCGGACAAGAAGCCCGACGAGTTCACTGAACGCGCCCGCGAGTCGATGGCCGAACACGTCGAGGCGATGCTCGGCTTCCTCGACAAGGGCGCGGAGGTGTTCGACTACGGCAACTCCCTGCGCGGCGAAGCGAAACTCGGCGGTTGCGAGCGCGCGTTCGATTTCCCGGGGTTCGTGCCCGCCTACATCCGCCCGCTGTTCTGCGAGGGCAACGGGCCGTTCCGCTGGGCGGCGCTGTCCGGTGATCCCGAGGACATCGCGGCGACCGACCGCGCGATGCTGGAACTGTTCCCGGAGAACGAATCCCTCGCGCGCTGGATCAAGCTGGCAGGCGAGCGCGTGGCCTTCCAAGGACTTCCGTCGCGGATCTGCTGGCTCGGCTACGGCGAACGGCACCTCGCGGGCCTGCGGTTCAACGAGATGGTCGCCAGTGGCGAGCTGAAGGCGCCGGTCGTCATCGGCCGTGACCACCTCGACTCGGGCAGCGTTGCCTCACCGTACCGCGAGACCGAGGGCATGGCCGACGGATCCGACGCGATCGCCGACTGGCCGCTGCTGAACGCGCTGGTCAACACCTCGTCGGGCGCCAGCTGGGTGTCCATCCACCACGGTGGCGGTGTCGGCATGGGCCGCTCGATCCACGCGGGCCAGGTCAGCGTGGCCGACGGAACCCAGCTCGCCGCGCAGAAACTCGAGCGCGTGCTCACCAACGACCCGGGCATGGGCGTCATCCGGCACGTCGACGCCGGATACGACAGCGCGGCCGACGTCGCCGACGAGCGCGGCGTCCGCGTGCCGATGCGGGACGCCGAGTGACCGCGTCTTCGCTGCTGGAGGAGATTTCGGACGTCGGCCGCGACCCGAAACGCGGCGGCTATTCGCGCCACGCCTTCGACGCGGCCGAAACCGAACTGCGCGCGTGGTTCGTCGAACGCGCGGGGCGACTGGGACTCGGTGTCGAGACCGACCGCAACGGCAACATCTGGGCCTGGTGGGGCACCCCCGGTCCGGACGCCGTCGTCACCGGTAGCCATCTCGATTCGGTTCCCGGCGGCGGCGCCTTCGACGGCCCGCTCGGTGTCGCGAGCGCGCTCGACGCGGTGGAGATCTTGCAGGCCAAGGGATTCCGCCCCGCCAAGCCGTTCGCCGTCGTGGTCTTCGCCGAGGAGGAGGGTGGCCGTTTCGGGGTGCCGTGTCTCGGGTCGCGGTTGCTGACCGGCACCATAGATGCGGACAAGGCACGCGGCCTGCGTGACCCCGACGGCGTGACGTTCGCCGAAGCGGCGACGAAATCCGGCCTCGATCCCGAACGCGTCGGCCGTGATTCCGAGCGGCTCGGCCTGATCGGGCGGTTCCTCGAACTGCATGTCGAACAGGGGCGCGGGCTGATCGACCTGGGCTCGCCGATCGCCCTCGGTAACACGGTGATCGCGCACGGCCGCTGGCGATTCTCCTTCCAGGGTCAGGGAAACCATGCCGGTGCGACGCTGATCGGCGACCGTCGTGACCCGATGATCCCGGCGGCCGAGACCGTGCTCGCCGTGCGGAAACTGGCGAAGGCGAAGGCTGACGCCAGGGCCACGGTCGGCAGGCTCGTGCCGGTGCCGGGCGGCACCAACGTCATCGCGTCCACTGTGGACCTGTGGCTGGACGCGCGGGTGCCGGGCACGGATACGCCCGGACTGGTCGCGGAAATCGTCAAACTGGCCGAGGAAGCGGCAGGTCAGGAAGGATGTCGGGTCGAGGTGACCAGGGAGTCGTACTCGGACGACGTGATCTTCGACGACGCGCTGCGCCGCGACCTCGGCACCTGGCTGGGCGGGCCGCCGGAGCTGCCGACCGGCGCCGGGCACGACGCGGCGATCCTGGCCGGGTTCGTCCCGTCCGGGATGCTCTACGTGCGCAATCCCACCGGTATCAGCCATTCCCCGGAGGAGTTCTCGGAGGCGGAGGACGTCGACCACGGCGCCCGCGCGCTCGCGGACGTCCTGGAGAAGTTGTCGACATGACGACATATTGGTGTGAACGTGCCTGGCTGCCGGACGGGATCGCCGATGCCGTCCGGATCGAGGTCGACGGCAGTAAGATCACTTCGGTGTCGGCGAACGCGCCTCGCGAAGGAACTGTCCTGAATGGACTGACTTTGCCCGGCTTCGCCAACGGGCATTCGCACGCGTTCCACCGGGCGCTGCGAGGCCGGACGCATCACGATCGCGGGACCTTCTGGACGTGGCGGGAGCGGATGTACTCGCTCGCGTCCCGGCTCGATCCGGATTCGTACTATCGCCTGGCGCGTGCGGTTTACGCGGAGATGGTGCTGGCCGGGTACACGAGTGTCGGCGAGTTCCACTATCTGCACCACGCGCCGGGCGGAAAGCCTTATGCCGAGCCGAACGCGATGGGGGAGGCGCTGCGGCAGGCGGCCGAGGACGCCGGGATCCGGCTCACGCTGCTCGACACCTGCTATCTCGCGGGCGGCATCGGCGTCGAACCCGACGAGGTGCAGCGGCGGTTTTCCGACGGCTCGGCCGGGAAGTGGGCGCAACGAGTCGGCGACTTGCGGGAGGACGAGAAGTTCCGGGTGGGCGGCGCGATCCATTCGGTGCGGGCCGTTCCCGAAGATCAACTGTCCGAAGTGGACAACGGAACGCCCGCGAATCGGCCGCTGCACATTCATCTTTCGGAGCAGCGGGCCGAAAACGAGCAGTGTATGGCGGCCTATCACTGGACTCCGACGGGACTGCTCTGGGACAACGGCGTGCTCGGTGATCGGCTCACCGCGGTGCACGCGACGCATCTGACACCGGGCGATATCAAGTGGCTCGGCGAAGCTGGTAGCCGTGCGTGCTTCTGCCCGACGACCGAACGGGATCTCGGTGACGGCATCGGCCCGGCGCGGACGTTGCTGGACGCCGGGGTGCGGCTGTCGCTCGGCAGCGACAGCAACGCGGTGGTCGACGCGTTCGAGGAGACCAGGGCGCTGGAACTGAACGAGCGGCTCGCCAGCGAAAAGCGCGGGCGGTTCACTGCGGAGGAACTGCTCGCGGCGGCGACGGATCACGGCGCGGTCGGCTGGGACGAGGTCGGCGCGCTGGCTCCGGGCGCGGGCGCGGACCTGGTGACGATCGGTCTCGGTTCGGTGCGGACCGCGGGGATCGAGCCGTCCGGGGTGGTCTTCGCCGCTTCCGGTGCGGACGTCCGGAATGTCGTCGTCGCCGGGCGTGAGATCGTCCGCGATGGCGCACACCAGCTGATCGACCGGCCGGAAGCGGTCTTGGCCAAGGAGATCGAGGCACTGTGGCAGTCCTGATCACGGGTATCGGCGAACTCACCACGAACGACGCCGAGCTGGGCAAACTCCACGACGCGGCCGTCGTCATCGAGGGTGAAAAGATCGCCTGGGCCGGCGCTGCGGCGGACGCCCCGGACGCGGACGAGCGGGTCGACGTCGACGGCCGGGCGGTGCTGCCCGGCTGGGTCGACAGTCACACGCACCTCGTCTTCGCCGGGGACCGGACGGCCGAGTTCGAGGCGCGAATGGCCGGAAAGGCGTACAGCGCCGGGGGTATCGCGGTCACCGTCGACGCGACGCGGTCGGCGTCCGACGAGCAGCTGGCGGCGAACCTGCGGCGCCATGTCGACGAAGCGGCGAAGCAGGGAACGACCTGCCTGGAGACGAAAACCGGGTACGGGCTCAACGTCGAGGACGAGATGCGCTCGGCGCGGATCGCCGCCGACGTGGCCGACGAGGTCACGTTCCTCGGCGCGCACCTGGTGCCGCCCGGTGCGGACGCGGAGTCCTATGTGGACCTGGTGTGCGGCGACATGCTCGACGCCGTGGCGCCGCTGGTGCGGTGGGCGGACGTGTTCTGCGAGACCGGTGCGTTCGACGAGGCGCAGTCCGGGCGGGTGCTGAAGGCGGCGCGCGAACGCGGGCTCGGGCTGCGGGTGCACGGCAATCAGCTGGGGGAGGGGCCAGGCGTCCAACTCGCCGTCGAACTAGGTGCGGCCAGTGTCGACCACTGCACGTACCTGAGCGAAGCGGACGTAGCGGCTCTCGCTGCTTCGGAGACCGTCGCGACCTTGCTGCCCGCGTGCGACCTGTCGACCCGGCAGCCGCTGGCGCCGGCGCGGCGGCTCCTGGACGCGGGGGCGACGGTCGCGCTGGCCAGCAACGCGAACCCGGGTAGCTCGTACACGACGTCGATGGCGTTCTGCGTCACGACCGCCGTGCTCCAGATGCGGATGACGATCGACGAGGCCGTGTGGTCGGCCACCGCGGGTGGGGCGCGGGCGCTTCGGCGTGACGATGTGGGCGTCGTGCGGGCAGGGGCGCGAGCCGACCTTCAGGTGCTGGAGGCGCCTTCGGTCACTCACCTCGCGTACCGGCCCGGAGTGCCGCTGACTGCCGCTGTGTGGCGGCGGGGCACGCGTCTGACCAGCGGAAAGTAGCAAGGGACCTTTGCTATCGCTTACTTAGGCATGCTAAGCGAGTGGGAGCAAAGGTCCCTTGCTCTCCCGCTGGGATCAGGAGGCTTGACCGAGGGTTTCCTCGACGCGCTCGCGCAGTGCCGGCGGGAGTTCGCCGAGCAGGGGGGACCACTGCTCGACCCGCTTCTCGCTCAGGTGGGTGAGCAGGTCGAGTAGCGGCGGCCACAGGTCCTCGTCGGCGGCCGCGACCTGTAGGAGCCCCCGGAAGCGGGGCTCGGAGAGCAGGCCGAGGACGTGATCGATCCGGCTCTTGTCGTCGAGGACGAACGCGATCCGGATCAGTGCCTCGTCGCCGATGACGTCGAGGGCCTTCCGCACCGTCGGATCGGGCAGGTGACCGACGAACCGGCCGACGGTGATCCAGTCCTCGCGGCGCACCAGTTCGCCCGCGACCGCGACGACGGTGTCGAGCGGGATCCGCGCGATGATCGCGCTCGCCCGGCGCGGGTCCAGTTCGGCCGCGACGTCGGACAGGAACCGCGGCCTCAGGCGTTTCGCGACGTCGACGCCCCGGGAGACGTCCACCAGCCCGGCGATCCGGGCGCACAGAAGCGGGCCGAAGACCTTCTCGGCGATTTTCGCGAGGATCGGGCTCGGGATGAGCTTGCTCGCCGTCGCCATCCGCTCGAGGGTGGCGCGGTTGGCGTCGAACAGCTTGTTCGTGACCTGCTCGCGGAACGCCTGGAGTTCGGCCGCGTCGACGTTCCCCAAGTAGGAGAGCCGTTCGGGGGTGGTGCCGAGGACGCGGGCGAGTTTGAGGATTTCCGCCTGCGAGGCGAAGTTTTCAGTGGTCACAGGCCCACCACCTTGCGAATGGTGCCACGCAGAAGCGCGGGTACGTACTTCAAGCCCTCTTCGCCCGCTTCGGCCAAGGCCTTGGCCTGGCGGTGGCGCGCGTCGCGCAACGCGTCGGAGAGGTCCTGTTTCTCGGTGTCGGCCAGCGCTTCGATGCCTGCCGGGACAGGACCGCCTAGCTGACCGGAGAGTGTGCGCTCGGCCATGGTCGATCATCATGCCTCATGGCCCGCGCGGAGGCCGCGTGATCGGACCATCTTGACTTTCGTCCATGGCGAAGCGGACGGCGCGGCTTGTAGCGTCCGGTCCTGTGAAGGATCCTGAAGAGCCGATGCGGCGCGGGCGTCGGCTGGCGATGGACCTCGCGCTGTGGCTCGGGCTCTGTGGCTTGGTGGTCATCGACGCGGGATCCAGTACGAGGCCCTGGGAACTGCTCGCCGGACTCATCGCGACCACGGCCGCGATCGCGGTGTCGCGGCGGTACCCCGTGGTCTCGCTCGCCATAGCAATGCTCGCGGGCTTCGTCGTCCTGGGCAGTTTCGGCGGCCGGGTGCCGATCTGGGAAGGGTTCGTCCTGGTCGCGGTGAGCTACCTCGCCGGTTACCGGCAGCCGGTCGCGAAGCCGATGCTGCGCGTTTTCGCCGTCGTCTCCGTGATCGCGGTCCCTGTGGCGCTGATGGCGGGCGAGGACGGGTTCGCCTCCTGGGGCGCCCTGCTCGGGCTCTTGGTCTTCGCGTCGGTGACGCCGTGGCTGCTGGGCAAGTACATCCGGCAGCGCGAGGACATGGCGCGCGACGGTTGGCGTCGCGCGGAGGAGATGGAGAGCCGTCAGCGGCTCGTCGCCGACCGGGCGCGGCTACGGGAGCGCACCCGGATCGCCAGTGACATGCACGATTCGCTGGGTCACGAACTGAGTCTCATAGCGGTCCGTGCGGCGGCGCTCGAGGTCGCGGGCGGCCTCGACGAGAAGCAGCGGGAGGCCGCCGGTGACCTGCGGCAGAGCGCCGCGACGGCGACCGAGCGATTGCGCGAGATCATCGGCGTGCTGCGTGAGGACGACGCGCCGACCGAGCCGGTGCACGAGACCGTCGACGAACTGCTGGACCGGGCAAGGGCGTCCGGCGTGCTCATCGAGTCCTTTGTGGACGATTCGATCGACGGCGAGCCGCCGATGGTCGACCGCGCGGCCTATCGCGTGGTGCAGGAGTCGGTGACGAACGTCGTGAAGCACGCGCCCGGCGCCGCCGTCACCGTCCGGGTCGTGCGTTCGGCAGGGCGGACCGACGTCGTGGTCACCAACGTGCCGCCGCCCGCGGGGCCCTTGCCCGGCCGGTCTTCGGGACGGCGCGGGCTGATCGGTCTGCGTGAGCGGGTCCGGCTGGTCGGCGGGACCTTGCGGGCGGGACCTCGCGACGGCGGCTTCGAGGTCAGTGCGAGCTTGCCGCATGACGCGGCGCCGTCGGAGGAATCGCCGGAAAACCAGGCGGCGATGGACGCCGAAGTGGGACAGTCGACGTCGGCGAAGGAACTGGAACGTGCTCGACGGGACGTGCGGCGCAGCCTGATCCAGGCGATCGTCGTGCCGATCGGGCTCTTCGGCGTGGTGGTCGGGATCAGCGGGGTGGTGTTCCTCTTCCAGTGGTACGGCTCCGTGCTGCGCAAGGGAGACTACGACCGCGTCCGGCCGGGGCAGACGAGGGCGGAGCTCGCGGTCGTGCTGCCGGACGGTCAGCGGATCGCGCGGCCAAGGGTGGTGGAGCCGCCGGTGCCCGCGGGGGCGACGTGCGAGTACTACGGCACCGAGCGCACCGTGTTCAACTTGGACTACGAGGCCTACCGGCTGTGCTTCGCCGAGGGGAAGCTCGTGGCGAAGGACATGATCAGTGAAGACGAGCAAAGGGGGAACCCGGATGATCCGGGTGGTGCTGGCCGATGACGAGGCGATGATCCGCGCCGGGGTGTCGGCGATCCTGGCCGCGGACGCCGGGATCGAAGTGGTCGCGGAGGCCGGAGACGGCCGCGCCGCCGTCGAACAGGCTCGCGTGACCAGGCCGGATGTCGTGCTCCTCGACATCAGGATGCCGGTCATGGACGGGCTCAAGGCGGCCGAGGAAATCCGGCGGCTGCTGCCCGACATCGGCGTGATCATGCTGACGACGTTCGGCGAAGACGCCTACATCGAACGCGCGCTGGGCCTCGGCGCGAGTGGCTTCCTGCTGAAGTCCGGTGACCCGCGGGAACTGCTCTCCGGGATCCACGCCGTCGCCGGTGGGGCGGCGTTCCTCTCGCCGAAGGTCGCGCAGCGGGTCATCGCGCGGTTCTCCGGCAACCAGGTGTCCCGTGCCGAAGAGGCGAAGGCACTGATCGGCAAACTGACCCCGCGCGAACAGGAAGTGCTGGCGCTGCTGGGTTCCGGACTGTCCAATGCGGACATAGCCGGGAAGCTGTTCGTGGTCGAGGGCACGGTGAAGGCCTACGTGAGCACCATCCTCAACCGGCTCGGCGCGCGGAACCGGGTGCAGGCCGCGATCACGGCGTACGAGGCGGGGCTGGTCGGCGGGGAACGGGAGGAGTCCAGCCGCTGACACCGGCGCCGATGCGGGCGGTGAGCGCGCCGGGAAGCATCCGGAACACGCTGTTGCGGATCGCTACCGCGAGCGGATTTCTGAGCTGGGGCCCCATTTTTCCGGCCTGGACCGAGGACTTGACGACCGCTTGGCTGCGTGGGCGGCGCTGCTCGTCGTAACTCCTCAATGCCGTGTCGACGTTCTCGTGCGTGCTGAGCGCGGCGGCGAGGACGACGGCGTCTTCGATCGCCTGGCAGCCGCCTTGGCCCAGGAACGGCGGCATCGCGTGCGCCGCGTCGCCGAGGAGCGCGATGCGGCCTCGCACGTACGACGGCAGGGGAGTGCCGAGCAGGTACAGGTCGTGGTGGAGCAACGCCTCGGGCGTGGTCGCTTCGATCAGTTCGGGGATGGGTTCGTGCCAGCCGCCGAAGCGCCTTCGAAGGTACGCTTTCGGGTCTTCGTATCGGATTCCCGGTTCGGCGACATAGCTCGCCCACCAGTAGACCCGGCCGTCGTGCAACGGGATGACGCCGATCTCGGCGCCGTCGTCCCAGCTCGTGCCGAGTTCGGTGGGACGCGGGAGCGCGGTCACCGCGCGGAAGGCGGTGCTGCCGCTGTAGACCGGTTCGGGATGCCGCGGCCACAGGCGTTTCCGGAGTCCACTGTGGATTCCGTCGGCGGCGACGATGACGTCCGCGTCCAGGTCCTCGGGGTTCGTGACCTCGACGCCGGTGCGGACGCATCCGGCGGGAAGGGCGTCGTGGAGTGCCGCGATGAAGTCGGCGCGGTGGATGGCGGCGAGCGGGCGGCCGTGGTGACGGCGGAACGCGTCGGCGTCCCATCGGGTGATGCGGCGGCCTTCGCGGTCGTGGAGGCCGCCGGACTCTTGTTCTCGCAGCTTGGCGAGGTGGACGCCCAGCGTTTCGAGTGAGCGCAGGGCGTTCGGCCACAGGGAGATGCCCGCGCCGACCGCGGTGAGTTCCGGGGCCTGCTCCAGGACGGTGACCTCCCAGCCGATGCCATGCAGCCCGATGGCGGCGCTCAGTCCGCCGATTCCCCCGCCGGCCACGATCGCTTTGCGCATGTCGACCTCCTCTACATCCGTAGAGTACTACTACACTTGTAGAGTGCGAAAGGCGACGATCGGGGACGCGGCCATCGAGGTGATCGCGGCGGACGGGATGCGCGGGCTGACGCATCGCGCTGTCGACCGGTTCGCCGGCCTGCCGCCGGGTTCGACCTCGTATTACGCGCGGACGCGGGCGGCGCTGCTGGAGCTGGCGATCTCGCGGATGGTCGAACTCGACGAGGTCACCCTCGACCCGCCGCCCGGCAGGCTGGCCGAGTACGTGGCGGGGTTCGCCCACGCGGCGATCACGAGCGGGCGGACGCGGATGCTCGCGCGGTACGAGTTCGCGCTGGAGGCGACGCGGCGGCCGGAGCTGCGCGAGGCGTACGACCGAGGGGGCCTGATGATCCGGCGGCGGTGTGCCGAGGTGCTGGCCGACCGCGGCTCGGTGGAGCCGGAGCGGCACGCGCGGGTGCTCGTCGCTTGGCTGGACGGGACGATTTTCGACGCTCTCGCCGGGACCGGCTCGCTGCGGCCGCCTGGGTTGGCGGAGCTGACGCGGGGGGCGCGGGAGGTGCTGGCGGGGCTCGGGGTGGCGGGGTAGCAGGGGACCTTTGCTATCGCCTGGGGCTGGGTGTCGCGAAAGCCACTTTCGGGACATCTGATGTCCCGAAAGTGGCTTTCGCGACAGGCCGGGCGAGCAAGTGGGAGCAAAGGTCCCTTGCTGCGCCTTCAGGCGTCGCGGCGCCGGAGCACGGTGGAACCGGCGGCGAGACCGGCCGCCGCCCACGCCGTACAGAGCACGATGCCGACCCAGGGCGCGTAGGGCGCGATGCCGCCGAAGATGGGGTTCGGCTCCCCTGGCGAGAGCATCGCGTTGACGCCCGCGAAGCCGGGGAAGTAGTTCAGGATGTCCTCCCCGCCCAGCGAACCGACGAACATCGGGACCATCACCAGCAGCACGAACACCGTCACGAGCGTCCCCGCCGTGCTCCGCAGCGCCGTCCCCAGGCCGAGGCAGAGCAAGCCCAGCAGACCGAAGTAGCCACCCATACCCGCGGCGGTCGCGAGGACGTCGCCCACCGAGGTATCCCGCGCGGGGATCAGCGGCGCCGAGATCGCCACGCCGACGAGCGTGTTCAAGACGCCGTAGCCGAACAGCACCGGCAGCAGGACCGCCGATTTCGCCGCGAGGAGCCGATTTCGCACCGGGATCCACTGCAAGGTCGAGCGGATGCTGCCGCTGGCGTATTCGCTTGTGATGAACAGTGCCGCCAGCGCGACCACGGCGAACTGGGTGAGGTAGAACGCCGCCCCGGTCACCACGGCGTGCGGGGCCATCGAGCGTTCGACGCCCGCGTTCGCGGCCAGGCCCAGCGCGCCGGAGTAGGCGAGCATCAGGACGACCCCGATGCTCAGGCACCACCAGGTCGAGCGGACCGACCAGAACTTGGTCCATTCCGAAGAGACCGCGTTCATCGTGCGCTCCACTGCTTGAAGAAACCGGTCAGCCGGTCACGGAAGAAGTCCAGTGCCTTCCGGGAATCGATCGAGCCGTACTGGTTCTCGACCTCTGTCGG
Organism: Amycolatopsis coloradensis; assembly: GCF_001953865.1. GTDB lineage: Bacteria > Actinomycetota > Actinomycetes > Mycobacteriales > Pseudonocardiaceae > Amycolatopsis > Amycolatopsis coloradensis. The sequence continues at coordinate 371,698 of NZ_MQUQ01000006.1, read as the reverse complement.
CGGAATCTGCGGTCGCAGCCCCAGCTGGTCGACCAGGAGCGCCGCGTCCGTCACCGACGAATGGCCGCTGTCCTTGACCAGGAACCGCTCCTTCGGACCGGTGAGCCGCGGCCAGGTCTCGTCCCAGGTCGGGCCGAAGTGCTTCTCGCCGATCGGGCTCGCCAGGAGAAGCAGCGGCCGGTCGAGGGAAACGGTGCCGTAGAAGGGGCCGTCGACGTTCACGCCCGCTTTGATCCGCCGGTCGGCGACCATCGTGGCGGCGGTGGCCGAACCGCCGGCGGAGTGACCGGCCATCCCGATCTTCCTGGCGTCGATCGACCAGCGCCGGTCCTTCAGCAGGGTGTCGACGACGAACGACGTGTCGATCGCGCGGTTCGCGATCGCGGCGGGCCAAGGGCCGTTCGGCCGGGTACATGCGACGCACTGGCGCAGTCCGTCGGGGAACTCCGTCGCCCAGGCTTCGTAGGCGTGGTCGATTCCGGCCACCACGAAACCCTGTGCGGCAAGATGTTCCGCCACCGAGGTCAGGGTGATCCGGTTGTTGCCCGCCCCCGGCGACAACAGGACCAGCGGGCGACGTCCGGGCAGCGAAGGCGCGTTCTCCCTCGAGTGAATCCGGACCTTGCTCAGTGTGTCCGGCGGCAGGTCGAGCTTCCGCCCGGCGACCGCCGCCGCCGACTCCGCGTTCGTCATGTACAGCGGCGCCCGCCCGAGGGGGACGGCCGGGTACCAGACGTTGACCATCAGCTCGCGCCGCTTCTCGGGCATCCAAGGATCGGCTCGCTGCTGATCGGTGAGGTGCAGCGTGCGCACCCCGATCGGGAACGGGCCCTCCGGCGCGGGAAGCGACAAAGCCGGGGCGGCCGGTGCCGCCGACGCGACCGCCGGCGCCCCCAGCAGGCCCGCGATCACTGCTACCGAGACCATGAGTGACTTCATGCCGCGACTCCCGTTCCGTATTCGACCGACGACGCGGTCAATTCCATGTAGGCCTGTTCCAATGACGCCGTCCGTTCGGTCAGCCCGTGCACGCGGATCCCGAGTTCGTGCACCGCGTCGCCGACGCTGTGCACGGCGAGGTCGTGCACGATCAGTTCGTCCCGATCGGCTTCCGTGGCCGCGCCGAGCGCGCGCAGACGCTGGTCGAGTGCGCGCAGTTCGGCGGGAACGGGCACCCGCACCGCGACCGACGTCCGCGAATTGCCCGCGATGAATTCGTCGACCGGGGCGTCGGCGAGCAGTTTTCCCTTGCCGATGACGACCAGCCTGTCCGCGGTCAGCTGCATCTCGCTCATCAGGTGGCTCGACACGAACACCGTGCGGCCCTCCGCCGCCAGCGAACGCATCAGCTGCCGAACCCAGCGGACGCCGTCGGGGTCGAGACCGTTGACCGGTTCGTCGAACATCAGCACGCCCGGGTCGCCCAGCAACGCGCCCGCGATACCGAGCCGTTGCCCCATGCCGAGCGAAAACATCCCGGCTCGTTTGCCCGCGACGTCGGTGAGGCCGACCGTCGCGAGCACCTCGTCCACCCGGCTCGCCGGGAGCCCGTTGCTGCGTGCCATCGCCAGGAGGTGCTTGCCCGCGCTCCGCCCGGGGTGCAGTGCCTTGGCCTCCAGCAACGCGCCGACCTCACGCAGCGGAGACCGCAGGTCCGCGTACTTCTCGCCGCCGATGCGGACGTCCCCGCCGCTGGGCCGGTCGAGGCCGAGCGTCATCCGCATGGTCGTCGACTTGCCCGCGCCGTTGGGACCGAGGAAACCGGTCACCTTGCCCGGCTCGACGGCGAAGGTCAGCCCGTCGACCACCGTCTTCTCGCCATAGCGCTTCGTGAGTCCTCGAAGCGTGATCATCCGCGCCCTCCTTCGTGTACCGCAAGTCTCCGGCGCGGGGACACGTGCGGGCATCGCCCCGAAGTCATCGGACACCCCTTACTTTCGACAGGTGCCGCCCGGCACGAGTCACCGCGGAAAGGCAGAATCGGCGCCATGACCACCCGCGAACAACGGCGCGCGAACCCGCTCGACCTGGTGATGCTCGTCCTCGCCGTGTTCTCCGTCGGGCTGCTCGTCTACGTGACGTTCTTCCCGCATTCGGACGAGACGGCGCACACCGTCTTCGTCATCGACACGGCGGTGTGCGGGATCTTCGCGCTCGAATTCCTGTGGCGGTGGCGGCGCGACGGCTGGGAGAAGTGGTTCCCGCTGCGCAACTGGTACGAAATCCTCGGCATGATCCCGATCGCGGATCCGGCGCTGCGCGGATTCCGGTTGCTGCGGATCCTGGTGGTGCTCGCCCGGCTCGTGCGCACGGCCGACCGCGCGTTCGGGGAGCGGTTCACGCAGCGGCTGGTCGAACGGCTTTCGCGGCCGATCGTGCTGGCGATCAAGAAGCCGATCACGATCGCGGTGCTCGACGAGGTCGTCAAGGTGCTGGAAACCGGGAACTACCCGCAGAACCTCGCGCGGTCACTGGGCGACAACCAGACGCTGCTGCGGGGGATCATCGCCGAGAAGCTCAAGAACGACCCGCAGGCGGGACGGCTTTCGAAGCTGCCGTTCCACGACGAGGTGGTGCGTTCGGTGATCGACACCGCGATGCGCGTGATCCTCGAAGTGCTGACGGATCCGCGGACCGACGAGTTCTTCGCGCATGTCGTGCGGGAGAACCGGGAGCAGATCCGGAGCGCGGTGCAACTCGGGCTGAACGAAAAAGAGGACGACGAGGAGCTGGCGGCGCAGCTGCCGACCCGGCCGCAGCACCAGATGATGGACTGAGGCGCTCAGGACGAGCCACCGCGCCGGGCGGTCCGCCGGGTCGGAGCGGCGCTCAGCGGGTCTTCCGGCCACGGATGCTTCGGGTAGCGCCCGCGGAGATCGGCTCGCACGGCCGCATAACCGTTACGCCAGAAGGATTCCAGATCGGCGGTGACCGCCGCGGGGCGCCCGGCGGGCGAAAGCAGGTGCAGTACGACGGGGACCCCCGCCAGTTCCGGCGTCGCGAGCCACCCGAAGGTCTCCTGCAGTTTCACGGCCAGCACCGGCTGCTCACCCGAGTAGTCGACGCGGAGCCGCGAACCCGACGGCACCTCCAGCCGGTCCGGCGCCAGCTCGTCCAAACGCGACGCTTCGGGCCAGGGCAACAGCCCGCGCAGCGCCGCACCCGCGTCCAGTGAAGCCAAGTCCGACCGGCGGCGGGCCTGCCCGAGGTCGAGCCAAGAGTCCAAAGTGGACAACAGGGCGGCTTCGTCGACCGCGGGCCAAGGTGGGCCCAGCACTCGATGCAGGAAGGACAGCCGCTCGCGCAGGCGCCCCCCGTCCTCCGACCACCTCAGCAGACCGAGCCCTTCGGTGCGCAGGCCGTCCAGCAGCGCGGCGCGGATCGCGTCCGGCGCGGGGGAGCGCAACGGCTTCTCCGACAACACGATCGCTCCGAGCCGCCGCATCGAACGCGCCACCACGTCCCCGCCTGCCCAGTGCACCTCGTCCACCGTCGTGACCAGATTCGGCGCCGCGCGCACGGCGAGTGCCTCGTCGGCGGGCGCGGCCAGCCGGATGATCCCCTGCGCGCGGCCGGGGTCGCGGGTCGCTTCGGCCACCGCCAGCCATTCGACGTCCGCCAGTCCGCTGCCACGCGGCAGTTCCGCCGCCGTGCCACCGGCCATCAGATACACCGGCGTGCCCACGGCACGCCGTCGCGCGAGCCGTTCGGGATGTGCCAGCGCCACGACCAGCGCCGGATCGGCCGCGTGACCGCCGTCGGGCACCAGTTTGGCGAGCCGCCGTACGTCGGACTTCCAGCGCCCGTCGTCCCGCACCCGTCGCAGTTCGGCTTCGAGATCGGTCAGTGTGCCGCCACTGTCGAGCAGCGCGACGACCTCGGCCGCCGAACGCGCGTTGGTCCGTGCCGCGCCGTCCAGCAACGCCCGCGCCAACCGCGGATGCAGGCCGAGCCCGGCCATCTTCCGGCCGCGTTCGGTCACCGTCCCGTCTTCCGTGGTCGCCCCGAGCGTGGTCAGCAACGCGCGACCGGCGGCCAGCGCGCCTTCACCCGGCGGATCCCACCAGGAGAGGCCGGAGCCGTCCGGAGTGGACCAGCACGCGAGTTCGAGCGCGAACCGGGCCAGTTCCGCCGTCCTGATCTCCGGCTCGGGGTAGGCGGGCAGGGAACCCTGTTCGTGCGCCGCCCAGCACCGGTAAGCACGCCCCGGTGCCTCACGTCCGGCCCGGCCGGCGCGCTGTTCCGCGACCGCGGCCGAAACCCGGACCGTCGCCAGCCCCGGCAGTCCGCGCCGGTGATCGACCCTGGGCACCCGGGACAGTCCGCAGTCCACCACCGCGCGCACACCCGGCACGGTCAGGCTGGACTCGGCGACCGACGTCGAGAGCACCACCCGGCGGCGGGCGCGCGGGCGCAGCGCGTCGTCCTGACTCGTCGCCGAAAGCCGCCCGTGCAGTGGCAGCACGTCGGCGGCCAGGCCGCTGAGCAGGCCACTCACTCTGGCGATCTCGCCCGCGCCGGGCAGGAACGCGAGGACGTCTCCGTCCCCTTCGGACAGTGCTTTGTGGATCGCGCGGACCACGGTCGTCTCGATCCGCTCGCCACGCGCGGGCGGGGAATACGAGACGTCGACCGGATAGGTCCTCGCGTACGCGGTGATCACCGGCGCGTTCCCGAGCAGCGCGGCCAGCCGTCCGGCCGCCACGGTGGCGGAAGTCGCGATCAGGCGCAGGTCGTCCCGCAGCCCGGCACGCACGTCCAGCAGCAACGCGAGCACCAGGTCCGCGTCGAGGTGCCGTTCGTGGCATTCGTCGAGCAGGACGGTCGAAACCCCGGACAGTTCGGGATCACCCTGCACCCGCCGGACCAGCAGCCCCGAAGTGACCACTTCGATTCGCGTCGAAGAAGACACCTTCCGGTCTCCGCGCACCGAATAGCCGACCGTCTCGCCGACCCGTTCACCCAGCAGGGACGCCATCCGCGCCGCCGCGGCCCGCGCGGCCAGCCGCCTGGGTTCGGCGACGATCACCCGGCCTTCGCCGTTGTCCAGCGCGAGCGGCACCAGGGTGGTCTTGCCGGTCCCCGGGGGCGCGACGAGCACGGCGGTGCCATGGGCGTCGAGCGCGGCTTCGAGTTCGGGCAGGACGGCGCGGACCGGCAGATCGGGAAGGGTCACCGTTCGGTGACCTGTGGTGGCGGCGGGATCCGGTAACCGGACGGGCCGATGTTGCGGTTCAGCGATGCGAGCCAATCGCCCGACGAGATCATCTTCTGGATGGCCCTGGCCACCGCCGCCCGCCCCTCGTCGTCACCCTTGCGCAGGCCTACACCGTATTTCTCGGCGGAGAAGGGCTTGCCGACGACCCTCAGCAACTCCGGGTTCTGCGCCACGTAGCCGGCCAGGATGACGTCGTCGGTGGTCACCGCGTCGACCTGCTGCGCGAGCAGCGCCGTGACGCAGTCCTGGTAGCGCGGGTATTCGACGAGCTGGACGGCTTGGGCGAACTTGTCGCGCACCTGCTCGGCCGAGGTGGTGCCGCCCACCGCGCACAGCTTGCGGCCGTTGAGGTTCTCGGGGCCGGTGATGTCGGTCGACCGGAGCCGGACCAGCAGATCCTGGCCGGTGTCGAAATAGGGCCCGGCGAAAGCGACCATCTGTTTGCGTTTTTCGGTGATCGAATAGCTCGCCACCATCAAATCCGTGGTCCCCGACGTTATGTCGGTCTCACGGGACGACGGTTTGGAGTCGTGCCAGGTGATGCGATCCGCGTCGACGCCCAATTCGGCCGCGACGTACTTCGCCACGTCGACGTCGAAGCCGACATACCGGCCGTCGACCGTCCGTTGGGACAGTCCCGGCTGGTCGAAGCGGATGCCGATGGTGAGTTTGTTCGATCCGACGGCCCGCGCGACAAGGGAATCCGACGGACCGGTCTCCTGGCTGCAAGCCGCCGTCGTGACCAGCATCAAGCAGATTGTCAGCAGGGCGCGTCCCCTCATCGGGTGCCTCCGTCCGCCGCCTCACATTGTTCTCAGGGTTGACGGCTAGCCTAGGCCCGTGCGTAGACCGCCCCAAGTCGTGTTCGATGCCGTGGGCACCCTCGCCCGGCTCGGACTGGCCGCCGTCTGGCTGATTTCCGGAGCGCTGAAGATCAGCGCTCCGGGGCAGACCTACATCGCCGTGCAGGCGTTCGACGTCCTGCCGGACGGGCTCGTCCGCCCGGTGGCGATCGGGATGCCGATCGCCGAACTGGCGCTCGGCCTGCTCCTGCTCGCCGGGTTCGTGACCCGCTGGGCGTCGGTGCTGTCGGTGCTGCTGCTCGCGGTGCTCATCGCCGCCATCGCCCAATCGTGGGCGCGTGGCCTGAGCATAGATTGTGGCTGCTTCGGCGGCGGCGGTCAGATCGCCGCGGATCAGACGCAGTATCCGCAGGAGATCGCCAGGGACCTCGGGTTCGCCCTGCTGGGTGTCTGGCTGATCGTGCGGCCGCGGACCTGGCTGTCGGTGGACGGCTGGCTCGGGAACTCCGGGGCCCCCGCCGACGACGACTATGTGGGTATCGCTGAAGGGAACGGATAATCGTGGGTGGAGCTGAGCGCAACGCTCGGAAACGCAAGCAGCAGCAGACGGCGGCGCGTTCGGTGGCACAGGCCAGGGGCGTCGCCGGGGGCGACAAGAAGAAGGTCGTCGTGATCACCGTCGCGGTGATCGTGCTCGCCGCGCTGGTGATCGGTGGCGTCATCTGGTCGACGTCCAGCAAGGACAGCACCGACGGCAAGGTGATCGCGGCGCAGTCGGGTACCTGGGGGCCAGGCGTCGTCGAGAAGCGTGACGGCGTCGTGGTGAGCGCCGGCAAGCCCGAGGCGAAGAAGTCCATCGACGTCTACGCCGACTTCTTGTGCCCGGTCTGCAAGCAGTTCGAGGAAAAGTTCGGGGGCCAGATCCACGAGCAGGTGAACAACGGGACCCTGCAGGTTCGCTACCACATGCTGCCGATGCTCAACCAGCGCTCCGACCCACCGGGCTACTCGCTGGACTCGGCCAACGCCGCACTGGCCGCGGCCGACGCGGGCAAGTTCCTCGCCTTCCACGACGCGCTGTTCAAGGATCAGCCGGACGAGGGAGCGCGCGGGTTCGACAAGGCGCAGCTGATCAAGCTCGGCCAAGACGTCGGCATCACCGACCCGGCCTTCGCCACGTCGATCAACACCGGCGTCTACGAGCAGCAGATCCAGGACGAGTACAAGAAGACCTCCACGGATCCGTCGTTGCAGCAGGACTTCGGCCGGGGTCCCAGTTTCGGCACGCCGACCGTCGCGTCGAACGGGCAGGTCGTGAAGCTCGACGAAGGCTGGCTTCAGAAGGTCCTCGGCTAGTTCCCCGTCGCGTTTCGTCCTCTAGTTGCGGTCCTTGCGCGTGCGAGGACCGCAACTAGAGGACTAATTGCGGGCGAGGGCGGCGAAGGCTTGGACGCGGGCGGTTTCGGCGGAGCGGGGCCAGACGAGGCCCCACTCGACGTCGGGGGAGCCCGCGAAGGGCACGAAGCGGATCCGGGGATGCGAGAAGTACTCCTGCGCGTGCGCGGCGAGCGGGCAGATCCCGGCGCCGGTGGCGATCGCGGCGAGCAGTTCCTGGAACGTCGCGAAAGACCTCCCTCGGGTCACCGGGTGCCCGGCGGGTGTCAGCCACTGCTTCGGTTCCTCGACCCAGTACGGCTCCGGCGGATGCGCCGCGCGCAGGACGGTGTCCCGCGCGAGATCGTCCAGAGTGACTGACTTCCGCCGCGCGAAGGGGTGTTTCGAGGACACCGCGAGGACCATCGGTTCGGAGTGGACAGCCGGTCCGGTGGTGACATCGGCTTCGTCAGCCGGAAGCAGGGTCACCAGCACGTCGATCTCACCCGATCGCAGCATCGCGAACGGGTCGGCGAAATCGGCTTCCCGGATGAGCAGTTCCGTTTCCGGATATCGGTTCCGGAAACGGTCCAACAGGCTTTCGATGAGGTCGGCGACGCCGGGTGCCTCGAAGCCCAGCCGCAGTACGCCGCCGATCCCGCGTCCGGCCGCGACCGCGCGCTCGATGCCTTCGTGCAGTGCGCGGTAGGCGGGGCCGAGGTCGTCGCGCAGCCGCTCGCCGATCGCCGTGAGCTGGACTCGCCTGCTCGTGCGGGCGAACAGCGGCGCGCCGATCCGGCGCTCCACCTGTTTGATCGTCTGGCTCACCCGTGCCTGCGAGACGTGCAGCCGTTCCGCGGTGCGGCCGAAATGCAGTTCGTCGGCCAGCGCCAGGAAGATCTCGATCTCCCGCAGTTCCATAATCTTCAGGTTATCGATTCGGGACGGGTGTGGGTCGCCGGGCATCGTCTTTCCGCAAACCTGGACCGCCTCGCAAGAGGGTGCCGACGGCCTGATCGGGGCGCGTTTTCCCTGGTCAGGCCGTCGGGCGAGAGCAAAGGTCCCTTGCTACTCCTCGATGGCGCCGCCCACCGCCCGCAGGTGCTCACGGAACGTCAGCGAAGGCGTCTTCGCGCGCTCCGCGAGGAAGTCGGCGAAGCGCACCTGCTCGCGAAGGGACTCCCCGGCGCGGATCCGGTCTGCTTGCAGGCGTTCGGTGTCGCGGATGGCCTCCGCGCGGTCGAGAACCTCGTCGGCGCGGTCGGCCGCGATGAACAGGACGCCGTCCTCGTCGCCGAACACGAGGTCCGCGCGGCTCACCGTCCACTCGCCGACGACGGCCGATTCCAGCGCGCCGTCCGGGCGGGCGGAGACCGAGAGCGGACCGGTCGGGATCGAGCCGAGGCTGAACACCGGCAGGCCGATCTTCACGATGTCGGCGGTGTCGCGGTGCAGGCCCCAGATCACGACGCCGCCCAGCCCGGCCGACTGCGCTTCGAGGACCGCGAGGTCGCCGACGCAGCTTTCGTCGAGCCTGCCGCCGTTGTCGACGACGAGGACGTCGCCGGGGTTCGCGGTTTCGTACGCCTCCAGAAAGACGTCGACACTGCCGACGTGCCGGGCGGGGGAGACCCGCCCGGCCAGCCTGCTACCGGGAACGACCGCGCGTGTCCCGGCGGGCGCGCACCGGACCGGGACGCCGGCGCGGACGCAGCCGTCGGTCAGATGCGCGGTGGTCAGCAGTTCGAACCGCTGCCGAAGCTCCTCGAAATCCATACCCCGACTTTAGCCACGACGCCATACGACGAGCTTGTCGTGATACTCGTCGTCCTGGAGAGTGCCCATGATTTCGCCGTTCGCCCCCGCGATGGCACCGCAACCGCTGGACGGCGCGGGAAGCGTCTCGACCGGCCCGCCCAGGGACCACGCCGCGGGAATCGTTTCGGTCCCCATGGTCCGCAGGCAGCCCGTGACGAGTCCCGACCCGTTGAGCGCGGTCGCCGTCATGCCGTCCGGCACCGGAACCGAGGTGTCGTAGGCCGTCCACACCCGGGCGCCGCCTTCGACGTCGGCCAGCACTTTGCCGTCCCGGATCGCGAGGGCACGGGATTCGCGGATGCCCTCGGGGAGGACGAGTTCCCGCGCCACGCCGTCCTTCCACAGCCAGGTGCTGCCGAACTGTTCCTGCATCAGGATCGTGCCGTCGCGGTCGATGTCCACCGGGCTGAGCAGCGGCGGGGAGTCCAAGACCACCGGGTGCGCACGGTCGCCGCCCGGCCAGAACGCCGCCCACGAGCCGAACCGCGGATCGTTGTACACGCTGCCGACGATGTCGCCCCGGTCGTTCATGCCCGTGACGACCGATTGGGAGTACCCCGGCGCCTTCTCCAGTAGCTGGAATCCGCCGTTCTCGAAGACGAACGAACGGCGGGTGTTCGTCGAGATCGCATAGCCGTTCGCGAGAACCGCCTTCGACGCGTTCTCGTCCACGGCTTCGACCGTGGTGTAGCCCGCCGGGACGCCGTGGTTCCGCACCCGCCAGCCCGACCAGGTGAGCAGGCCCCCGTCGAAGTGTCCCGCGTAGCTTCCGGCCCCGTCGGTGGCCACCACCCGGATGGCGTCGCCACCCGGCGGCCGCAGATAGCTCATCGTCCATCCGGTCGCCGACGCGGTGCCCGCGGACAGCAATCCCGCGGCGACGGTGGCCGCCAGGACCAGGCTCGTACGTTTCATCGAAACCCCCTGTGAGTCGTGTTCACCCTGTTTAACGGGGGTGCGCTCGGTCTGTCTGCGTCACCTGACACCCATCGTGCCGGTAGTAACATCCGTGCAGACCTGTATGTAAGGGGTTGATAAATACAGGCCTGTCTGTATCTTCAGGATCAACAGCGACCCGGCAACGACAAGGAGCGTTGTGGTGGCGAACAAGGTGTACGTCGTCGGCGTGGGCATGACGAAGTTCGAGAAGCCCGGACGCCGCGAGGACTGGGACTACCCGCAGATGGCCAAGGAGTCCGGGACGAAGGCGCTCTCCGATGCCGGGATCTCGTTCGACGAGGTGCGGCAGGCTTACGTCGGCTACGTCTACGGCGAGTCGACCTCGGGGCAGCGCGCGGTCTACGAGCTGGGCATGACCGGCATTCCGGTGGTCAACGTCAACAACAACTGCTCGACCGGGTCGACCGCGCTGTACCTGGCCGCGGAGGCGATCCGGGGTGGCCGCGCGGACTGCGTGCTCGCGCTCGGGTTCGAGAAGATGCAGCCCGGCTCGCTCGGCTCGACCTACGACGACCGCGAGCAACCGATGGGCAAGCACCTTCAGGCGCTCGCGGAGATCTCCGAAGTGCTTTTCCCGCCCGCGCCATGGATGTTCGGCGCGGCCGGTCGCGAGCATATGAAGACCTACGGCACCACTGCCGAGCACTTCGCCAAGATCGGCGAGAAGAACCACCGGCACTCGGTGAACAACCCGTACGCGCAGTTCCAGGAAAGCTATTCACTGCAGGACATCCTCAACTCGCGGATGATCTACGACCCGCTCACGAAGCTCCAGTGCTCGCCGACCTCGGACGGTTCGGGTGCGGCGATCCTGGCCAGTGAGTCCTTTGTGGACTCCCACGGGCTGGCGGGGCAGGCCGTCGAGATCGTCGGGCAGGCGATGACCACTGACTTCGCGAGCACCTTCGACGGTACCGCGAAGAACATCATCGGCCACGACATGAACGTCCAGGCCGCGCGGCAGGTGTACGACCAGTCCGGGCTCGGCGCGGAGGACTTCCAGGTCATCGAGCTGCACGATTGCTTCTCCGCCAACGAACTCCTGCTCTACGAAGCACTCGGCCTCTGCGCCGAAGGGGAAGCCGGGAAACTCGTCGACTCCGGTGACACCACCTACGGCGGCAAATGGGTCGTCAACCCGTCCGGTGGGCTGATCTCCAAGGGGCATCCACTGGGCGCCACCGGCCTCGCGCAGTGCGCCGAACTGACCTGGCAACTGCGCGGGACCGCGGACAAACGCCAGGTCGACGGCGTCGAAGCCGCGTTACAGCACAACATCGGACTCGGCGGCGCCGCCGTCGTCACCGCATACCAGCGCGCCGAGCGCTGATCTCACCGAAAGGACGAACCATGGGCAAGATCAGTGCCTCCGTCGAACTCCCCGCCGCTCCAGACAAGGTCTGGGCGGAGTTCTCCAACCCCAACAACTTCGAGAAGTGGCTGACCATCCACACCAAGTGGAAGGGCGAGGTCCCGGCCGAGTTCTCCAAGGGGGCGCAGGCCTCCGAGGTCGTCACGATGCTCGGGATGCCGAACACGATCACCTGGACCGTCGACGAGTTCGAAGCACCGTCGAAGCTGGCGATCTCCGGGACCGGCATGGCCGGGGTGAAGGTCAAGTTCGAGCTGTCCGTCGAGGCGTCCGGCGACGGCTCGCTCGCCAGCATCGACGCGGAGTTCGCGGGGCAGATGATCGTCGGCGCGCTCGGCAAGGCCGTCGAGAAGGACGGCAAGAAGAACCTGGACGCGTCGCTGGAGAAGTTCAAGGCGCTGGTCGCGTGACGGACGAGCGGTTCGATCCCGGCGGGCTCGGCAAGTGGACCGGTGAATCCCGGTTCGAGGTGACCCGCGAGCGGCTGATCGAGTACGCCAAGGCCACCAACGACCCGATCCCGGCGCATCTCGCCGGGGACGTCGCGGGCCCGGTGTTCGCGATCGTGCCGGTGTTCGAGTCGCTGATGGAACCCGCGCTGGAGGTCGTGCCGGTCGGGTTGTTCGGCCGGATCGTGCACGGGGAACAGGAATTCCGGTTCCACCGGCCGATCCGCCCCGGCGACAAGCTCGTTTCGCGGGCGCGGATGACCGGCTACGAAGGGCTGTCGAACGGCACGCGCGGCACCATCCATCTCGAATGCCGCACCGAAGACGGCGACCTCGTCAACGAGCAGTACGTGACGTTGTTCGTGCGTGGATTCGACACCGGTGAGACGCGGGGCGAACTCGGGCCGGAGCACAAGTTCAAGGACTCACTGCGCTCGCGGGCGCCGGTGGCTGAGGTGCGCCAGCACGTCGACAACGACCAGACGTACCGGTACGCACCCGCCGCGGGCGACCCGATGCCGATCCACCTCGATGAAGAGGTCGCGAAGGATTCGGGACTGCCGGGCATCATCGCGCACGGTCTGTGCACCATGGCGTTCACGTCCTGGGCGCTGCTGACCGAGGTCGCCGGATCCGATGTGGACAGGCTGAAGCGGTTCGCCGTCCGGTTCGCCAAACCGGTACTGCCCGGCCAGGACCTGACGACACGCGTCTGGCACGCGGGCGCCGGGAGCTACGCGTTCGAAACCACCGTCGGCGAGACCGTCGTGATCAAAGACGGCCTCGCGGAATTCGCGGAGTAGGAGCAAAGCCATGGGAGCACTCGACGGGCGGGTCGCCGTCATCACCGGCGCCGGCCGCGGGATCGGCCGCGAGCACGCGCTGCTGTTCGCGCGAGAAGGCGCGAGCGTCGTGGTCAACGACCTCGGCGGGGCGAACGACGGCAGCGGGGCCGACGTCGGCCCGGCACAGGAGGTCGCCGACGAGATCCGGGCGGCGGGCGGGAAGGCCGTGGCGAACACGGCCAACGTCGCCGACTGGGCGGGTGCCGAGGAACTGGTCGCGCAGGCGGTGGGCGAGTTCGGCAGGCTCGACGTCGTCGTGAACAACGCGGGCATCCTGCGCGACGCGTTCATCGCCGGACTGGAGGAGTCCCAGTGGGATTCCGTGATCGCGGTGCACCTCAAGGGACACGCGGCGGTGCTGCGGCACGCGGCCGCGTACTGGAAGACGGCGAGCAAGGCCGGTGAACGGGTCGCCGGATCGGTGATCAACACCGCCTCGGCGTCCGGGGTCACGCTGCCTAACGCGGGGCAGGCGAACTACGGCGCGGCGAAAGCGGGCATCGCCGCGCTGACGCTGGTCGCCGCCGAGGAACTGGAACGCTATGGCGTCCGGGTCAACGCGATCGCGCCGATCGCGCGCACGCGGCTCACGCTGGCGACTCCGGGGATGGGCGCGATCTTCGCGCAGGAGGTCGAAGAAGGGGAGTTCGACGCGTTCTCGCCCGCCAACATCTCACCGCTGGTGGCCTATCTCGCGACGGAGAAGTGCCCGCTCACCGGCAAGGTGTTCGCCGTGCAGGGCGGCGCGATCTCGGAACTCGCGGGCTGGCACGACGTCAAGGTGATCGAAACCGAGGAAGCCTGGGAGATCGACGACATCGCGGCCAGGCTGCCGTGATCGAGTGGTCCGAGACCGAACTGCTGATCCGGGACGCGATCCGCGAGTTCGTCGACAAGGAGATCCGGCCGCGGCTCGACGCGCTGGAAAGCGGGACCCTGCCGCCGTACGACCTCATCCGCAAGATGTTCGCGTCCTTCGGCATCGACGCGCTCGCGCGGGAGTCGGTGACGAAACTGCTGGCGAAGTCGCCTGGGTCCGGTTCGGGTGGCGGCGGGCTCGCGTTCGGCGGGCAGGAGGCGATGGCACTCATCGCGGTGAGCGAACTGGCCGGGGTCAGCCTCGGCATCGTCGCCTCGCTCGGGGTCAGCATCGGGCTGACCGCGCAGACGATCCTGACCAAGGGCACGCAGGCGCAGAAGGAACGCTGGCTGCCCGGGCTGGCGACGTTCGAGAAGGTCGGCGCGTGGGCGATCACCGAACCCGACTCGGGCTCGGACGCTTTCGGCGGGATGAAGACGTCGGTGCGGCGTGACGGCGACGAGTACGTCCTCAATGGACAGAAGACGTTCATCACGAACGGGCCCTACGCCGACACGATCATCGTCTACGCGAAGCTCGACGAAGGCGATGGCGCCGCCGTCCGCGATCGCAAGGTGCTGACGTTCGTACTGGACAAGGGAATGCCCGGCCTCACGCAGGGCAAGCCGTTCAAGAAGATGGGCATGATGTCGTCGCCGACCGGCGAGCTGTTCTTCAGCGACGTCCGGCTCGGGCGCGACAGGCTGCTCGGCGAGGCCGAGACCGGTCGTGACGGGGACAGCAAGGCCGAGGTGAAGTCCGGGTTCGCGGTCGAACGGATCGGGGTCGCGGCGCTGGCGCTCGGGATCATCAACGAATGCCACCGGCTCTGCGTGGACTACGCCAAGAACCGGACGCTGTGGGGCCAGGAGATCGGGCGGTTCCAGCTGATCCAGCTGAAGCTGGCGAAAATGGAAGTCGCGCGGATCAACGTGCAGAACATGGTGTTCCAGCTGATCGAGACCCTGCGCGCGGGCAAGATGCCGACGCTGGCCGAGGCTTCGGCGATGAAGCTGTACTCGTCGGAAGCGGCCACCGAGGTCGCGATGGAGGCCGTGCAGTTGTTCGGCGGCAACGGGTACATGGCGGAGTACCGGGTGGAGCAGCTGGCGCGGGACGCGAAGTCGCTGATGATCTACGCGGGAAGCAACGAGATCCAAGTGACCCACATCGCGAAGGGCCTCCTGGCCCGCTGAGAGAGCAAGGGACCTTTGCTATCACGTCGGGCCCGGACTCTCGCGTGCCCGGATCCGGATCACGCGTGCTTGGAGACGTATTTCGCGTGACGGGAGCCGTAACTCACGTGATTGAGCGCGTAACTCGCGTGATCAGGAGGCGAACTCCCGTCGCGGGTGTGTTACGGCTCCCATCACGCGAGTTACGGCTTCGAGCACGCGAGTTACGGCTTCAATCACGTGAGTGCGGGGTTGGGCGCGCAAGTAGGTGACTAATTGCGGCCGAGGGTGGCGGGGTCAGGTGCGTTCGATCAGGTGGCCGACGACCTCTGGACCGGGGTGAGCGTGGCCGGAGCCGTCGCGCCGCGGGTCGATTTCGGGTAGTTCCACCGGGTCGCCGTTGCGGGCGGCACCGGCCGGGCGCGGCCCGATCCAGCCAACGACCAGCCGCGTTTCGCCCTTCAGGAACCGTTGCGCCCGGACACCGCCGGTCGCGCGGCCCTTGGCCGGGTACTCGCTGAACGGCGTCACCTTCACGCTCGCGCCGGTCGCGGTGACGACCATCGGCTCGCCGTGCTCGGCGTCGTCCGTGCGGATGGCGGCGAAGAACACCGCCTCGGCGTCACCGTTTAGGTTTATCCCGGCCATGCCTCCGCCTTTGAGACCCTGCGGGCGCACCAGCGAAGCGGCGTAGCGCAGCAGCGACGCTTCGGACGACAGGAACGCCAGCGTCTCGTTCCCGTCGGTGAGCCAGGTGGCGCCGACGACCTCGTCGCCGTCCTTAAGACTGATCACGTCGAACTCGTCCGAGCGGACCGGCCATTCCGGCGCGCACACCTTCACGACACCGAGTTTCGTGCCGAGGGCGAGACCGGGGGAGCCGGCGGCCTGCTCGCCGAGCGGCGCGATGCCGACGACGTGCTCGCCCTTCTCCAGCGGCACCAGTTCCTTCGCGGCCATCCCGCCGCGCAGGGAGACGGTGCCCGCCTGCTCGGGCAGCACCGGCAGCGGCAGTACGTCGGTTTTGAACGCGCGGCCGCGGTTGGTCACCAGCAGCACCTGGCCGCGTGCGGTCGAGTGCACGACGGCGGACACCGAGTCGTGTTTGACGCGGCCGTTGCGGCGCCGCACTTCCGACGCCTCCTCCGATTCCGCCGCGGTCCGCGCGACCAGCCCGGTGGCCGAAAGGATCACCTGGCACGGGTCGTCGGCGACCTCCAGCGGACCGGACGGCTTCGACGCGGCGAGGACCTCCTTGAGGTCGCCGTCGATCAGCGCGGTGCGGCGTTCGGCGGGGGAGTCCTTGGCGACCTTGGCCAGCTCGGCCGAGACGACCTTCTTCAGCACCGACTCGTCGTCGAGGATCTTCGACAGCTCGGCGATCTCCTCGCGCAGCTTGTCCTGCTCGGCCTCGAGTTCGATGCGGTCGTACTTCGTCAGCCGCCGAAGCGGGGTGTCCAGGATGTAGGTCGCCTGGATCTCCGAGAGCTTGAACCGCTTCATCAAGCCGTCTTTCGCGGCCGCGGCGTTCTCGCTCTCGCGGATCAGCTTGATCACCTTGTCGATGTTGAGCAGGGCCGCCAGCAGGCCCTCGACCAGGTGCAGGCGCTCTTCGCGTTTGCGGCGGCGGTAGCGCGTGCGGCGGGTGACGACCTCGTAGCGGTGGCTGAGGAAGACCTCCAGCAGCGCCTTGAGCCCCAGCGTCCGCGGCTGCCCCTCCACCAGCACCAGGTTGTTGATGCCGAAGGACTGCTCCAGCGGCGTCAGCCGGTACAGGTCGGCCAGCAGCGCCTGCGGGTTCACGCCGACCTTGCATTCGATGACCAGCCGCGTGCCGTTCTCGCGGTCGGTGAGGTCCTTGACGTCGGCGATGCCGGTGAGCCGCTTGGACTTGTTGACCTCGTCGGTGATCTTCTCGATCACCTTCTCCGGGCCGACGCCGTACGGCAGTTCGGTGACGGTGATCGCCTGACGGCCGCGGCTGCCCTCCAGCGGCCCGGTCTCGGCGCTGGCACGCATACGCACCACGCCGCGGCCGGTCTCGTAGGCGCGGCGGACCTCGTCGAGCCCCAGCAGCGAACCACCGGTCGGCAGGTCGGGGCCCGGGACGAACTCCATCAGCTTGTCGAGGGTGGCGTTCGGGTGGTTGATCAGCCACCGCGCCGCGCCGATGACCTCGGTCAGGTTGTGCGGGATCATGTTGGTCGCCATCCCGACCGCGATCCCGGAAGTGCCGTTGACCAGCAGGTTCGGGAACGCCGCGGGCA
The DNA here is from genome assembly GCF_001953865.1 of Amycolatopsis coloradensis. Classification (GTDB taxonomy): domain Bacteria; phylum Actinomycetota; class Actinomycetes; order Mycobacteriales; family Pseudonocardiaceae; genus Amycolatopsis; species Amycolatopsis coloradensis. Next base: position 354,558 of record NZ_MQUQ01000006.1, on the reverse strand, counting down.
GCACGGACGGCTCTTCGAGCGAACCGTCGTAGTTCGGCCGGAAGTCGACGGTGTCCTCGCCGAGTTCGCCGACCAGCAGCATCGCCTCGGGGGACAGCCGTGCCTCGGTGTACCGGGAGGCGGCCGGGCCGTCGTCGGGGGAGCCGAAGTTGCCGTGCCCGTCGACCAGCGGGACGTTGAGCGAGAAGTCCTGCGCGAGGCGGACCATGGCGTCGTAGATCGCCGTGTCGCCGTGCGGGTGGTACTTGCCCATCACGTCGCCGACCACGCGGGACGACTTCACGTACGCGTGCGTCGGCCGGTAGCCGTTCTCGTTCATCGAGTACATGATCCGGCGGTGTACCGGCTTCAGCCCGTCCCGCGCGTCCGGGAGCGCCCGCGAGTGGATGACCGAGTAGGCGTACTCCAGGTACGAGTCCTCGATCTCCGTCTTCAGCGAGTTGTCGAAGACGTTCGCGCCGGGCTGGTCGAACGCGGAGGGGTCGACCTTGGTGGTGGTGCCCTTACGGCGTGCCATTGCTCAAAGCTCCTTGAATAGCAACGAAATCAGGCGTCGATGGCTTCGCGGTCGACCCGGTCGGAGGATTCGACCAGCCAGTTGCGGCGCGGTTCGACCTTCTCGCCCATCAACAGTTCGAGCGCGTTCTCCGCGGCTTCGACGTCGTCGAGGGTGATGCGGCGGACCGAGCGGGTGGCCGGGTTCATCGTGGTGTCCCACAGTTCGTCGGCGTCCATCTCGCCGAGGCCCTTGAACCGCGGCACCGGCGTGACGATCTGCTTGCCCGCGCGTTCCAGCGCCGCGAACTTGGTCTCCATCTCCTTCTGGGTGAAGGTGAAGTGGGTCTCCGGGTTGCGGCCCTTGGTGACCAGTTTGTGCAGCGGCGGCATCGCGGCGTAGAGCCTGCCGTCCTCGATGACCGGCCGCATGTACTTGGCGAACAGCGTGATCAGCAGCGTCCGGATGTGCGAACCGTCGACGTCCGCGTCGGCCATCAGGATCACCCGGCCGTAGCGCATGGTCGTCAGGTCGAACGTGCGCCCGCTGCCCGCGCCGAGCACCTGCACGATCGAGGCGATCTCGGCGTTCTTCAACGTGTCGCCCAGCGACGCTTTCTGGACGTTGAGGATCTTGCCGCGCAAGGGAAGCAGTGCCTGGTACTCGGACACGCGCGCCATCCGCGCCGAACCGAGCGCGCTGTCACCCTCGACGAGGAACAGCTCACTGCGGGAGACACCGGTGGTGCGGCAGTCGACCAGCTTCGGCGGCATGGCCGCGCCTTCGAGCGCGGTCTTGCGCCGGGCCGCGTCCTTCTGCTGCTTCTGGGTGAGCCGGACGCGTGCCGCGTCGACCACCTTCTGCAGCACGATCTTGGCCTCGGACTTGGTCTTGCGCTCTTCGGTCCAGGCGCGGATGTGCTTGTCGACGACGCCCTGGATGACCCTGGTGATCCCGGCGGTGGACAGCTCGTCCTTGGTCTGCGAGGTGAACTGCGGCTCCGGCAGCCGGACGTGCACGACCGCCGTCATCCCTTCGAGGACGTCCTCGACGGTCGGCATGTCTTCCTTGGGTTTCAGCAGCCCGCGGGTTTTGGAAATGGCGTCCTGCAAGGCTTTCAGCACCGCGCGGTCGAAACCGCGGCGATGGGTGCCGCCGTGCACGTTGCGGATGGTGTTGGTGAAGCACTCCACCGTGCGCTCGTAGCCGGTGCCCCAGCGCAGCGCGACCTCGATCTCCGCGTGACGCACCACATTGGACTGCATGACACCGCTGGCGTCGGCCGCGTTCTCCTTGTACGTGCCCTCGCCGTTGATGATCAGCGTGCCGCAGACGGGTTTCTCACTGTCCGGGGCGAGGAAGTCGACCATGTCGGCGAGGCCGTTGGGGAAGTGGAAGGTCTCTTCGCTGATCGAGTCGTCGACGGCGGTGCGCAGGACGTACGTGACGCCGGGGACCAGGAAAGCGGTGTTGCGCATCTTCGCGCGGACGCCTTCGACGTCGAGCACGGCGCCGGTCTCGAAGTAGCGCGAGTCGTACCAGTACCGGATCGACGTGCCGGAACGTTCGCCGCGCTTCATCTTCCCGGTGATGTTCAGCCCGGACTTGCGGGTGAACTTCGCCTTCGGGCCGGGCCCGTCGAACACGCCGGGGACGCCGTGCGCGAACGACATCTGGTGCACTTTGCCGTTCTGCTTCACCGTGACGTCGAAGCGGTGCGACAGCGCGTTCACCGCCGAAGCGCCGACGCCGTGCAGGCCGCCGGAGGTCTTGTAGCCCGAGCCGCCGAACTTGCCGCCGGCGTGCAGCCTGGTCAGCACCAGCTCGACACCGGACAAACCGGATTTGGCGTGCGTGCCGGTGGGGATGCCGCGGCCGTCGTCGTCGACCTGGACACTGCCGTCGGCGTGCAGGGTGACCACGATCTTCGCGGCGTGACCCGCCACACCTTCATCGGTCGAGTTGTCCACGACCTCGGAGAACAGGTGGTTGATACCGCGGCTGTCGGTGGAGCCGATGTACATCCCGGGACGCTTGCGGACCGCTTCCAGACCCTCGAGATGCGTCAGGTCGTCGGCCCCGTACAGGGTCTCAGCAGTCACTGGGTCTTTCTCCTGGAGTCGTGGCTCGCGAACTTGCTCGTGACGGTGGCGTTCAACGCGACACCGTACTGGAGGATATCCGCCTCCTCCGACAGCTTCCTCTTCTGAAGGCTCTCGGTGTGGCGAACACCTGTTCCCAGTGGCCGGGTCACAGCCGCGGGGAAGCGGCTTCCTCAAGGGTCGGACGAGGCGTTATCGTTTCCGGTGTCACAGGGTGACGGGGGGAAGAAGGTGGCCGTCAAGGTCGGTCCCACGCGCGTCTCGACCGCTCAACGCGTCGTGAGTCTCTGGTATTTCGTGGTGGTCCTCGCGTCACTCGGGCTGCTCGCGCCCCTGCCGTTCGTGCACGCGGCGATCCGGCTGCGCCGTGCGTACCTGGTGCTGTTCGTGTTTTTCTACGGTGCCTGGTCCTACGGGCTGCTCTATCTGCTCGAGCCCGTGGAGATCGAAGAAGAAGTCGAGACGGCCCCGGCCCTGCTGTGGTTCTTCGGCACGATCCTGCTGATCGCCGCGTCCTGCGTCCACCTCGCCGTGCTGCGGAAGAAGATCCTCTACCCGCCGCGGACGGCGTGGGTCGAATCCGGCATGCACTGCGGGTTGTTCTCGATCGACATCGCCGGCTTCGGCCAGGTCGGGCGCAGCAGCGAGATCTTCGTCCAGGTCCGGCGGATGCTCTTCGGCCTGCTCTCCACCGTCTTCGAGGCCAGCGGCATCGCCTGGGACGTCTGCCTCAAACGGGACACGGGGGACGGCATGATCGTCGTCGTCCCGCCGCATTTCCCGAAGTTCCGGCTGCTGCTCCCGCTGCTTTCGCACCTGGCGGCGGAACTGGCCAAGTACAACGTGGTCACCGAGCCGGCGCTGCGGATCCGGGTACGCGTGGCGATCCATGCCGGAGAGGTCACGCTCGACGAGTACGGCGTGACGGGACGGCCGAAGGTGCTGCTCGCCCGGCTGCTCGACTCGCGGGTGCTGCGTGACGCGCTCGCCGAGGCCCCGGACAGCTCGCCCGTCGTCGTACTCGTCTCGGACCGGTTTCACGAGGACGTCCAGGACCAGGGAGGCCCCGGCCTCGACACGATGAGCTACCGGCAGGTTCTCGTGCACGAGAAGGAGACCGAGGTCCTCGCCTGGCTGCATGTCCCGACGCCGGTGATCAGAGGGCTGCGGTGAGGACCTCCAGCGCACTGTGCTGACGGGCGGCGTCGATCCTGCCGACCGGTCCCGCCCAGCGCGGGCCGTGCTCGCGTCGATGGTCTGGAATACTTCTTGCGCGCGTGAGGTTGAACGCTCAAGCAACAGTAACCCGGCCCAGGGAGCAGGTCATGCAGTTCGGAATCTTCACGGTGGGCGATGTGACGACCGACCCGGCCACCGGGGAGGCACCCAGCGAGTACGAGCGGATCAAGGCGATGGTGCGGATCGCCCTCAAAGCCGAAGAGGTCGGCCTCGACGTCTTCGCCACCGGCGAGCACCACAACCCGCCGTTCGTGCCGTCTTCGCCGACGACGATGCTCGGCTACATCGCCGCGCGGACGTCGAAACTCATCCTTTCCACCTCGACCACGCTGATCACCACGAACGACCCGGTGAAGATCGCCGAGGACTTCGCGATGCTCCAGCACCTCGCCGACGGGCGCGTCGACCTGATGATGGGGCGCGGCAACACCGGCCCGGTGTACCCGTGGTTCGGGCAGGACATCCGGCAGGGGATCCCCCTCGCCATCGAGAACTACCACCTGCTGCACCGGTTGTGGCGCGAGGACGTGGTCAGCTGGTCCGGCAAGTTCCGGACCCCGTTGCAGGAGTTCACCTCGACCCCGCGCCCGCTCGACGGTGTCCCGCCGTTCGTCTGGCACGGTTCGATCCGCAGCCCGGAGATCGCGGAGCAGGCCGCCTACTACGGCGACGGGTTCTTCGCGAACCACATCTTCTGGCCGAAGGAGCACTTCCAGTCGCTGATCAACCTGTATCGCGAACGGTACGAGCACTACGGGCACGGCAAGGCGGACCAGGCCATCGTCGGCCTCGGCGGCCAGGTCTTCCTGCGGCCGAAGTCGCAGGACGCGGTGCGGGAGTTCCGGCCGTACTTCGACAACGCGCCGGTGTACGGGCACGGGCCGTCGCTGGAGGAGTTCACCGAGCAGACGCCGCTGACCGTCGGCAGCCCGCAAGAGGTGATCGACAAGACGCTGACCTTCCGCGAGCACTTCGGCGACTACCAGCGCCAGCTGTTCCTGATGGACCACGCCGGACTGCCGTTGAAGACCGTGCTGGAGCAGCTCGACCTGCTGGGCGAGCACGTGATTCCGGTGCTGCGTAAGGAACTCGACTCGCTTCGTCCCGCTCACGTGCCTGAAGCTCCTACGCACGCTTCGCTTTCTTCGGGGGTGACCGTATGACCACGATCGCTGTCGTGACGGCGGGGTTGAGCCAGCCGTCCTCGACCCGGTTGCTCGCGGACAAACTCGCCACGGCGGTTTCCTCGGTGCTGCCGAACGTGGACATCGAGGTGATCGAACTGCGTGACCTGGCCATCGACGTCACGAAGAACATGCTGACCGGGTTTCCTTCCCCGGCACTGCGTGCGGCCATCGACACGGTGACCGCCGCGGACGGCCTGATCGCCGTGACGCCGGTGTTCACCGCCTCGTACAGCGGACTGTTCAAGTCGTTCTTCGACGTACTGGACCAGAAGGCGCTCGACGGGAAGCCGGTGCTGATCGGCGCCACCGGCGGGACCGAACGGCACTCGCTGGTGCTCGACTTCGCCTTGCGTCCGCTCTTCGCCTACCTTCGCGCCGAGCCTGTGGCGACGGCGGTGTACGCGGCTTCGTCGGACTGGGCGTCTCCGGGCGATCTCGACGTGCGGGCTTCGAGGGCTGGGCGGGAGTTCGCGGCTCGGCTGTCCTCGGAGGGGGCTCCGGTGGCGGCTCCGGACAGCGGGTTCGTGCCCTTTGAGCAGCTGCTGGCCGCGGGGGAGTGAGCAAGGGACCTTTGCTATCGCCGGGCTCGGCAGCGGCGGTGATCGGCCGGTCCAGTGGGTCAGCCCGCTCCAAGTACATGAAGGACCCCTTCCTGTACCTAGGCGCAAGTAAGGGGGCCTTCATGTACTTACGGCGGCCATGGCGCCGGTACGACACGAAGCTCAGGGGGTCGGCCAGATCGGCCGGATCTCGATGGTCGCGAACTTCGTGACCGGATGCTTCGACGCGACCTCGATCGCCTCGTCGAGGTCGGCGCACTCGATCAGGTCGTAGCCGAGGATCTGTTCCTTCGTCTCCGCGAACGGCCCGTCCGAGACGAGCAGTTCGCCCTCGCGGTGACGCACGGTGGTCGCGGTGGCCGTCGAGCGGAGCCTGCTGCCGGACAGCCGGACGCCGCGAGCGGTCATCTCGTCGACCCACGCCTGCGTCTTTTCGTCGAGCGGGTCGTCGCAGCCGTCCGTGCCGGGGTACGGGCTCCCGCAGATCAGTAACAGGTAGCGCATCAGTCCTCCATCGCCAGGGCTTTTTCGGGCCGCAGCGCCGCAAGAGCGATCGCCAGGCCCAGTGCCGCGAAGCAGGCGGCGGCCACGAAGCCCGCGCTGAAGCCACCGGTCACGGCTTCCGCCGACGTCGCGGCCCCGGTGACGGCCGCCGACACGGCCGAGGCTACCGAGACGCCGAGCGCGCCGCCGAGTTGGAAGGCGGCGGTGGTGATGCCGGACGCGAGCCCGGTGTCCCCGGCGTCGACGCCGCCCAGCGCGGCCATCGGCCCGGCGACCGTGGCCGCGCCCAGTCCGAGCCCGAAAGCGGCGAGGCCGGGTAGCAGATCCGTCAGGTAGGTGCCGTCCGGTGAGACACCGGCCAGCGTCAGGCAGCCGGCGCCGAGCAGCACCGTGCCCGCGGCCGCCAGGCCCCGGACACCGATCTTGGGGATCAGCGCCTGCCCGCCGTACGCCCCGACGACCGCCATCACCGGCAGCACCGCGGTCGCGACGCCGAACAGCAGCGGCGAATAGCCGAGTACTTCCTGGGCGTAGCGCGAAATCAGGAACGAGACCGCGAACGCGCCCATCGCGCTGGTGAGCATCACCAGGTTGCCGCCGGTGAGCATCCGCGACGAGAAGATCCGCAGCGGGATCAGCGGTGCTCCGCGCCGGGACGCGTCACGGCTCTCGTTCAGCAGTGCCGGTGTGGCCACGAGCAGGATCAGCGCGACCGGGATGTTCAGGAAGAACACCCACTCCCAGCCGAACGCCCGCGTCAGCGTCCCGCCGATGAGCAGCGCCGCCGTGGCGCCGAAGCCGCCGACTCCCGACCACGCGGCGAGCGCTTTGGTGCGTTCGCCGTCGTCGGTGAACGTCGTCATCACCAGCGACAGCGCGCTCGGCGCCATCAAGGCGGCCGAAATCCCCTGAAGGACGCGGGCGGCGATGAGGACGTCGTCGCTCCAGGCGAACCCGCACCACAACGAGGAGAGCAGGAACAGCGCCGTGCCGGCCGAGAACGTCCGGCGACGGCCGAGCAGGTCTGCGGCGCGGCCACCCGGCAGGAGCAGGAGACCGAAACTCAGCAGGTACGCGCTGAGGACCCAGTGTGTCCCGCCGCTGGCGAAACCGAGGTCCCGTTCGATCGACGGCACCGCGAGCACGACGATCTGCGAGTCCAGGATGACCATGAAGTTGGCCGTGCAGAGCAGGGCCAGCGCTCGCCATCGGCGCGGGTCGGGGTGCATGCGTGCCTCCGTCCTTCGGGGGTGGTTCACCACCCCGACGAACGGCCTCGCGCGAAACAGACCGATCCGCCGAAAAGTCTTCGAACCGGGCGGGAGCAGCGCGTTACCGGCACAATCGGAGTGAACACGACGGCGAGGAGAAAACGGTGGGCATCGGAAAACCCGTGAGGCAGGTGCTGATCCTGATCGCGGGCGTCATACTCCTGCTGGTCGGCATCGCACTCCTCGTGCTACCCGGACCGGGCCTGCTGCTCGTGCTCGCGGGTCTGCTGGTGCTGGCCTCGGAATTCCCGGCGGTGGAGAAATACGTCGACCCCATCCGCGACAGGGCGATGAAGGCGGCCGAGGACAGCGTTTCCTCTCCGCTGCGCATCGCCGGTTCGGTGCTGGCCGGGCTCGCGCTGCTGGCCGCGGGGGTCGTCTGGGGACTCGTGCCCGGCCTGCCGCTCGGCGGCTGGAGCACCGGTTCGAGCCTGATCCTGTCCGGGATCATCCTGTTCGCCCTGCTGATCTGGAGCTACAAGCGGGTGCGGGACAGGAAGGCCGCGAAGGCCGAATAACAGCCGGGTGGTCTGGTACCGTGCGGCGCGTGTCCCCCGATTTCCTGCGCGCCCGGCGTCCGGAACAGGTGGAGGCCCGGCGCGCGGCGATCCTCGGGGCCGCGCGCGAACTTCTGGCCGAGCGGCCCGTCTCGCAGATCAGCCTGCGGGAACTGAGCGATCATGTCGGCCTGGCGAAGTCGAACGTGCTGCGGTATTTCGACAGTCGCGAGGCGATCTTCCTGGAAGTCCTCGACTCGATCTGGCTCGCGTGGCTCGAGGAGCTTGAAAGCGAACTGAGCATCCCTGACGACGCGAAGGCTGGTTACGAGCGCGAAGTGCGCGTCGCGACTGTCATCGCGACGTCGATCTCGCGGCAGCGCCTGCTGTGCGAGCTGATCAGCACGATGGCCGCCGTGCTCGAACGCAACATCTCCGTGGAGACCGCCCGGGCGTTCAAGACCCGGGCGGGTGAACGGACCGAACGGCTCGCGGCCGTCGTTTGCTCCCAGGTCCCCCTGGACGCCGAAGCGGCCGGACACTTCGCGAAGGCCGTCTTCATCCTCGTCGCGGGACTGTGGCCCTACGCGAACCCGAGCGAGGCCGTCGCCACGGTCCTGGCCGAACGGGGAGTACCCGCCGGCCGCGACATGTTCGTCGACGGGCTGACCGAAGGACTGGCGAACCAGCTGGTCGGAATGGTCGTTCGCGCAGGTCAGAGCACCGGGCGATAGCAAAGGTCCCTTGCTCCCTTCCCGCACGCGCAGGGCCGGCAGGTCCTGCTTAAGGTGAGGGGAGCCCACTCGCACAAGGAGCAATCATGAGCCCAGGCGGCACCTTCACCCTCGGCGATCTCACCGTGAGCCGGATGGGCTACGGCGCCATGCGGCTGTCCGGCCCCGGCATCTGGGGGCCGCCGAGTGACCGCGAAACCGCGATCGCCGTCCTCCGCGAGGCGGTCGAACTGGGCGTGACCCACATCGACACCAGCGACTTCTACGGCCCGCACACGGTCAACGAGCTGATCCGCGAGGCGCTGCACCCGTACCCGGAGAACCTGCACATCGTCACGAAGGTCGGCGCGAAGCGGACTCCGGACAAGGGGTGGCCTTCGGCGCTCTCGCGTGCGGAGCTGACCTCCGCGGTCCACGACAACCTTCGCAATCTCGGCGTCGACGTCCTCGACGTCGTCAACCTTCGGCTCGCCGGGGAGCACGGCGTCTTCCCGATCCCGGTCTCGGTCACCGAGCCGTTCGAGGTTCTCGCCGAACTCCAGCAGCAGGGCTTGATCCGGCACCTCGGCCTGAGTCACGTCTCGGCGGAACAGGTCAAGGAAGCCCGCTCCATCGCGCCGGTCGTCTGCGTGCAGAACGAGTACAACGTCGCGAACCGCGCCAACGACGGACTGCTCGACGCGCTCGCGGCCATCACCATCCCGTTCGTGCCGTACTTCCCGCTCGGCGGGTTCACCCCGCTGCAGTCCGGCGTGCTCGACGACTGCGCCCGCCGTGCCGGCGCGACGCCGATGCAGGTCGCGCTCGCGTGGCTGCTCCAGCGGTCGCCGAACATCCTGCTGATCCCCGGCACGTCCTCGGTGTCGCACCTGCACGAGAACATCGCCGCCGCGAAGCTCGAACTGCCCGCGGACGTCATCGCGGACCTCGACGCCCTCGCCTAAGTCCGTGAAAGCCTCCTTGAGGACTCTGGGTCCCTCAAGGAGGCTTTCACGGACTGTCAGAGGACATCCCGGCGCCGCAGCAGCCAGCCGCCGAGACCGGCGAAGACCAGCAGGTACCCGGCGACCACCAGCGTCGCCTGGGAGACACCGACGAGTTCCCCGACTCCCGGTGTCGCGCCCGAGGCACCGAGCGACGCGGCCAGCGAACCGGCGTTGGCTCCCGGCAGGGCCCGCTGGAGTGTGTCGACCCAGTCCAGCAGCGGGGCCGCGACCCCGAAAAGCAGATTCTGGACCACCAGCAGCCACACCAGGCCGAGCCCGATCGGCAGCGCCACCCCGCGCATCGCGATGGCGAGCGCCGCGCCGAGCACCGCCCAGGTCATCGCGATCAGCCAGCCCGCCCCGATGCCGGTGAGGATCTCGCCGGACGCGGGCCAGTTCATCGGCCTGCCCTCCGAGGAAGCGATGATCGCGCTCGTGACCGCACCGGTCGCGAAGCTCGTCAGCACGACGGTCAGCGTCGCGACGGCCAGCGCGAACAACTTTCCACTGTAGACGGTCAGCCGTGAAGGGCCTTGTGTCAGCAAGGTCTTCCACGTGCTCCAGCCGTATTCGGTGCCGACGGCCAGCACGCCGATCACCAGCATGATCGCGCCGAGGAACACCGGCAGCCCGCCGATCGAGTTGCCGACCAGATTCGACGGCATGGTCGCGGCCAGTCCGCGATCCGTACCGGGCGCCCCGCTCGACGAGCCCGCCGCGCCGGCCAGCGGCAGCAGATAGGTGAACGTCAGCCCGAGCACGACCGCGATCCCGAGCAGGAACCAGTTCGCCGGACGCTTGACGAGTTTCGCCAGCTCGGCGGTGCAGCTACCCCACATGACCTGCCACCTCTCCGGTGAGCTCGAAGAAGACCTGTTCCAGATCCCGTTCGCGGACGTGCAGTTCGCGCACCGCGATCCCTTCCGTGACGAGTTCGCGGTTCAGCCACGACGCGCGCTCCGGATCGACGGTCAGGTCGAGACCGGTCCCGCTCGCCCGCACGTTCTCCGCGCCGATCCAGTGCTTCACCAGATCGGTGGCCCGCAGGATCTCGTCGGTTTCGATGTGCAGCACCGTGCCGCCGCGGAGTTCGGCGACCGTGTTCTCCGCGACCAGCCGTCCGCGGGAAACGATGCCGACGCGGTCGCAGATCTGCTGGACCTCGCCCAGCAGATGGCTCGACAGCAGCACGGTGCAGCCTTCCGCGCCGAGCCGCCGGATCAGCACACGCATGTCGGCCATCCCCGCCGGGTCGAGCCCGTTGGTCGGCTCGTCGAGGATCAGCAGCCGCGGATCCTTCAGCAGCGCGGCCGCGACACCCAGCCGCTGCTTCATGCCGAGGGAGTAGGCCGAGTACCGGTCTTTGCCTCGATCGGTGAGATCGACCAGCGCGAGCACTTCACCGACGCGGAGCGGGTCCGTTCCGCTGTACCGGGCCAGCACCTTCAGGTTGTCCGAACCGGACAGATACGGGTAGAAGCCGGGTGATTCGATCAGCGCGCCGACACCGTCGAGGTCGCCAGGTGGTCTCCCGAACAGCCGCACGCTGCCGGACGAGCCCCAGCAGCATCCGCAACGTCGTCGTCTTGCCCGCGCCGTTCGGGCCGAGGAAGCCGTAGATCTCACCGGGCAGCACGGTCAGATTCATCCGGTCGACGGCGAGGTGCTCGCCGTACCGTTTCGTGAGTTCGTCTGTGTCCACGGGAATGTTCATGGTGACCAAGGGTGATCCGAGCGAGGCCGCGCCACATCCGTTCCCAGGCGGCACTTGACGTACGTCATCGGGCGTAGGGCGTGTCCGGAATCCTGCGACATCTGTCGGAAACACCCGTATCGGGTGCCCGGGCGCCGATCTTAGGCTCGGCAGCGTGTCGAAAGTTCTCTTGATCCTGCATGTGCTGGCCGCCGTCATCGCGATCGGTCCGGTGACCGTCGCCGCGAGTATGTTCCCGGCCGCCGCCCGGCGCGCGTACGCCGATCCGGGTTCCGGGCTGTCCGTGCCGCGTCTGCTCAACCGGATCTGCCGGGTGTACGCGATCTTCGGGCTGGCTGTGCCGTTCTTCGGGCTGGCGACCGCGGGCAGCATGCGGGTATTCGGCGACGTGTGGGTGCTCGTGTCGATCGTCCTCACCGCCGCGGCCGCCGGTGTGCTGGCGCTGCTCGTGCTGCCGGGGCAGAACGCGATCCTCGCGGACCTGGGCGCCCAGCCGCCGTCGGAACCGCTGACGGCCGGGCGCGTGGCGATGTACACCGGCGTGTTCAACCTGCTGTGGGCGGTGGTGACGGTACTGATGATCGTGCGGCCGGGATCGACCACCGGCGCGTGAAACGGTCGTTTCCAACCTAGGCTGAAGTCCGTGAAGGACTCCTTGAAAGACCCTGGGTCTCTCAAGGAGTCCTTCACGGCGGACCCAGCCCTAAGTGGTTACGCCTTGAGTAGCTGGTTGAAGAACGAGCGGTAACGGCGCAGCGCGATCCGGAGATCCTCGGTGGCCGGTTCGCCGTGGCTCCACGCGGATTCCAGTTCCTTCTTGTGGTCCGCGAACGTCGTGGCCAGGTTCTGGATCACGACGGCGACCAGCTCGTCGGCCTCCTTGACCGCTCGCTGCGGATCGTCCACGAAGGCCGTCTGGATGCCCTGCCAGCTGTCCCGGAACCGGTCCACGTCGACGTTGTCGAACAACGTCTGTGCCTCGTCCTCGTCACGACGTTCGGGCGCCGCTTCGGTGGTGCGCCCGGGATCCGCCGCCACCAGGTCTTCGGTGCTCAAGGTGTGCCCGGAGTCGCCGCCGTCAGCGGTCCGTTCCCCGTCGGGCCGGTCCGTCGTCCCCGCGACGCTTTCCGCTGTCCGCGGTTCCGTTCCCTCGGTTCCCAGAGGCCTGTTTTCCATGACTCTTCGCTCCTTCGCCACCGTCGTCGGTCAAAAGATCTTCGAACACCTCTCGGTAGTGCTTCATCGCTTCACGCATGTCCTCTGTGGACATTTCCGTTTCCCGATGACGCTCCAGCGTGTCGTGCCCGGCGCGGTAGTGCCGCAACGCGTTCGCGTGCCGGACGGACAGATCCGCGAGCTGCTGGTCGTACCCTTCGGTCGGGTAACCGCGCTCGGCCATCAGGGAGACCAGTACCCGGTCCGCCTCGACGACGGCGCCGGACGGACGGTCGACGAACTGTTCCTGGATCAGTGCCCATTCCTGCGCGTAGCGGTCCTTTGTGGACGACGGCAGCGGCCGGATGTCGAGATCCGAATGACGTTTCATCCGCGACGTGAGGTCACGTTCGGCTTCCCGCGGGTTCTCGTGTTCCTTGACGGCACGCTCGTACTCGGGCCCGAACGTCTCTTGCAATCGCCGCCTGCGCTGCCCCTGGATGACGAACCAAGCTGCGGCTCCCACCACCAGGACCGCGGCGATGACGATGATGATGACCAACCACGTTGGCATCGTTATCTCCTCCGGATATTCGCCGGTCAACCCCCGACAGGCCGTAAGTGCCCGGCTTTTGCGGTCGGAAACCCTTGTGGCACAAGAATTTTTGGATATTAGGCCGGATGGCTCAGTGATCTTGGCCAGTTTGCCGAGGCGATCGCGGAAGGAGGGGCGCCGTGTTCCGCCGTTTCGCACAGGTCGTGAGGTTCGCTAACGAAGCATCCCCCTATCGGATGCCTGAGATGACTCAGTGTAGGTAAAAACTCCCGATCACTGCTCCGTTGTGGCACTATTGCCCCATTCGCAGGAAGAGGGCCTGCGATTCGAGGGGACCCGGTGCGACGGGGTCGCCTGGCACGACAAAAGAAAGATCATCAGGGGAGGAGATCGACATATGTCGACGCCTACGGACATCAAGGATCCCATCGGCGAGGAAGAGCCGCTCGACCCGGCTCAGCCCAAGTCTGACCTGCCTCAACACGAGCACAGCCCGGATTGCGAGCACTTTCGCAACCGGCTGATGGAGTGCTCCGGCGGCTGCGCTCAGACGCCCCCGCCCACTCCGTGAGCAGCTTCGCAGGCTGAGGGAAGTTTCCCGTCTCCGGGCTTTGCCCGGCGGCGGGATTCCTTCGGCTACGGAGTGTGCTGTCATAGTCCAGTGGCTGTAACAAAGCTCGAAGAACTCGAGGGTATTCGCAGGGCCCGTGATCTGCACCTGGCCGCCGTTGAGGCGGGCTGTTCGGCGCATCAGCGTGAGGCTCTTCGGCTGCTTCGCCGTGGAATGACCGTGCTCGAATCAATCCATCCGGTGTCGGCGGAGAACCGTGATGAATGGCTGACCGTTCGCATCAGGCTCGCCTCGACCATCGCCACGATCGGTACCGAGACCAGCGGCGCGGTGTTCGCGGGGCTGGCGGGCCTCGACGACATCCGGCTGCTGCTCTCCTCGGTCTCGGACCCCCTTTTGCGGGCGGACCTTTCCGGCAGGCTCGATCACAACTTCGCCCTGCTCTTGATGGCGGCCGGACGCAATGAGGAGAGCATCACTTATTTCGATTCCTCTCTTAGGTTCCGGCAGACGGTGCTTGACGCCGCGGCGGATCCGATCCCGCTACTCGATCCGTATCTCGGAACGCTGGTGACGAGGGGCCTGGCCTATACCCGATTGGGTGATGTTCGCCGGGCCCGGCAAGATCTCACCCAGGCCATGGAATTGGCCGAGCGTCATCGGATGCGGTCGCAGGCGGCGGATGCCAGGCGACCGCTCGGGTCGCTCGAACTGCGGGTCGGCAATGTGCCTGCCGCGCTGAAGATCTTCGAGGAGAGCGAGCGGATCTACCGATCGCTGGACATCGAGGTGCATCCGCTGCTCCGGCTCGCGCAGGCCCAGGCCTTGCTGGCGGCGGGACTGGCGGAAGAGTCGGGTGCCCACCTCGACGAGGTTCTCGAAGCGATGCTCGCCGAGCGAGGTATCAGCCGTGACCTCGCCGACGTGGAGCTGTATCGTGCCTCGGCGGCATTGATGAGCGATGATCTCGAACTCGCCAGAGGCTACGCGGCCTCTTCCCGCCGCAGGATGCTTCGCTGGGGATGCCAAACCTGTGTCGCCAACGCGACGATCGTCGGGCTTCGCGCTGACGTGCGGGATGCCCTGCGTACCAACGAAATCCCGGCCGGCCTGACCGCTCGCGCGTTACGTGCGGCGAACGGGATGCCGCTGCCGCGGCTCGCCGATCAGGCAGCGCTGGCGCGGATGCTCGCCGTCCGGGTCGAGCTGCGAAAGGGAAAACGCAAACGCGCCGCCGAGTTGCTGGCGCGGATTCCGCGGCCGGGGCGGCTGACTTCCGTCGATTACCGGATGCTGCGGCGCCTGTGCCGTGCGGAACTCGCGGTCGCCGAGGGGGACAAGAGCAGGGCGCTGGCCGAGATCCGGGCCGGGCTCACCGAACTCGACCGGGTCCGCGACCGGATGGGCGGCCTCGAACTGGTGTCCGGCACGGCGTTGCACGGCCGGGAGCTGGCGGACCTCGCCGTCAAGATCGTGCTGGAGCGGGGCGACGCGGCCCGGTTGTTCGGCTGGACGGAGCGGACCCGCGCGCAGAGTTACCGGTACGAACCTGTTGCGGCGACCGATCCGGATCTCGCCGAGCGAGTCGGTGAGATCCGGGGTCTCGATCAGGCGATCCACCAGGCACAGCACGACGGGCATTCGACGGCGGCCTTGCGCGCCAAGCACGCGGAGCGGTTGCGTGAAGCGCATCGGCTCGGGTGGCACACCGGGCGCTGGGGCAGGCCGCGGCCGATCGCGCGGCTGGCCGAGGTCGCCGACGAGCTGGGAGAACGCGCGCTGGTGAGTTTCGCGTCCTCCGGAGACGACCTGGTGGCCGTGGTGGTCGCCGGCGGACAGTGCGAGCTGGTGCGGCTCGGCTCGGCGGAGCTGGCGGCGGAGTCCGCGCGGATGCTGAACGTCGACCTCGACGCCCTCGCGCCGGATCACCTGCCCGCACCACTGGTCCAGTCGGTACTCGGTTCGGCGCGGAAGCAGGCCGAACGGCTCGACGCCCAGTTGATCCGGCCGCTGGAGGGGCTGCTCGGGGACCGCGGCCTTGTCGTCGTGCCGACCGGCCCGCTGTACGCCGTCCCGTGGGGAGTGCTGCCCGCGCTGCGCTCGCGGCCGATCGTCGTCGCCCCGTCGGCGACGGCGTGGCTGGGCGCGGAACGTTCGACGGTGTCACGCGCGCCGAAGGTCGTCCTCGTACGCGGTCCCGGTCTCGTCGGGACCAGGGGCGAGCTGGACAAACTGGCCACGCACTACCGGACCGCGCACACGCTGGCCGGGGCGGAGGCCACCGTGAAGTCGGTTCTGCGCGCGCTGGACGGCGCGAAGCTCGCGCATATCGCCGCGCACGGCGCGCACGAGCCTGAGAACGCCTTGTTTTCCAGGCTGGAACTGGCCGACGGCACCCTCTTCGCGCACGAGATGGCCGGGCTCGCGCAACCGCCGTCGCAGGTCGTCTTCGCGGCGTGCGAACTGGCGCTGAACCGGATCCGGCCCGGCGACGAAGTCCTCGGTTTCGCCAGCGCGCTGCTCGCGAGCGGTTCGCGGACGGTGATCGCGCCGTTGAGCCGAGTCGGTGACGAGGCCGCCGCGGCCGCGATGGACGATTACCACCGCGGACTCGCCGAAGGCGCCGGACCGGCGACGGCCTTGGCGGACACCATCGCGGTTGATCCGTTCCGGCGACCGTTCGTCTGTTTGGGTGCGGGCTGATCGCACGACTTGACAACCCCCGTTCGATCTTCACGGGCACAAGTGCGCGGTTGGTTACTCTTGACCGAGTCGTCTGAACCAATTATGGTCTAGACCACATTCGCCTGCTTGGTGCTTTGGCGGATGTGGTCCCAACCGTCATTGGTTTTCGCTCGCTGTGGCCCAAGAACCTCGTGTCAGCTGACGGTTCTGCCACCGGGTCAGCGGTGGGTGTCGAAAGGGGTAGGCATGAGCTTCAAACGAAGGCTTTTGACCCTGGCGGCAGGTGCGGCAACCGTGCCGGCTGTTCTGGTCGCGATCCCGGCGGGAACCGCCAGCGCGCACGGCTACGTTTCCTCGCCGGCGAGCAGGCAGGCGCAGTGCGCCCAGAACACCGTTTCCTGCGGTGACATCAAATGGGAACCGCAAAGCGTAGAGGGCCCCAAGGGGCTCATGAGCTGTAGCGGCGGGGTCGGCCGGTTCTCGGATCTCAACAACGACAGCAAGGGCTGGAAGGTGCATTCCCTCGGCCGTACCACCACGTTCCGGTGGACGATCACGGCTCGGCACCGCACCAGCACGTGGGAGTACTTCGTCGACGGCGCCAAGGTCGCGACCGTCAACGACGGCGGCGCGCAGCCGGGCGCCACGGTCACGCACAGCGTGAACCTGCAGCAGAGCGGGCGGCACAAGATCCTCGCCCGTTGGAACGTCTACGACACGGCGAACGCGTTCTACGCCTGCATCGACGCGAACATCAGCTGAGCGTCGGGCTCGTGAGGGGCGATGACGGTTCCGACCGTCATCGCCACTCGCGAGCCTTTAGGCTCACCCCATGAGCGATGACGAGCGCGACGGGGTCAAGCTGAGCAACCTCGACCAGCCGTTGTTCGAGGACGCGACCAAACGCGACCTGGTCGACTACCTGGACGCCGTCGCGGGCCGCATCCTCCCGGTGCTGGAGAACCGGCCGCTGTCGGTGATCCGGATCCTGCGCGGCCAGGACCCGTTCATGCAGAAGAACCTGCCCAAATACACGCCCGATTGGGTGAAGCGGTACGGCATGTGGGCGGAGACCTCGAAGCGGCAGGTGTCGTACGCCCTGTGCGACGACCGCCGCACGCTGTTGTGGTTCGCGAACCAGCGTGCCGTCGAGTACCACCCGACGCTGATGCACGCGGGCGACGTCGCGGGCCCGACCCATCTCGTCCTCGACCTCGACCCGCCGGCGGGCGACGATTTCACGCACGTCGTGAAGGCCGCCGGTCTGGTGCGGCAGGCCCTGTCCGACTCCGGTCTCGCCGGCGCCGTGAAGACCAGCGGGTCCAAGGGAGTGCACATCTTCGTCCCGCTGGTGCCTGGGCAGGCCTTCGACGACGTCGCGGCCGCGACCCGCGCGCTCGCCGCTCGCGCGGAACAGGTCGATCCTTCCGTCGCGACGACCGCGTACCTCGTGGAAGACCGCGAGGGGAAGGTGTACCTCGACTCGACGCGAGCGGGCGGCAACACGGTCGCGGCGGCCTACAGCCCGCGGTTGCGGCCGGGACTGCCGGTGTCGTTCCCGGTGGACTGGGACGACCTGGCGAACGTGCTCCCCGCCGATTTCACCGTCCACACGGCGCCCGCGCTGCTCGGGGACGGGGATCCGTGGGCCGAGGCGATGCCCGCACCGCAGACCCTGCCCGCCGACCTCGTCGAACAGGGGCACACGATCCCGGTCGCCCGCGTCGTGGCGATGCACGAAGGGAAACGCCGGGCGAGGTTGCGGGCACAGAAGGACTGAACAGCCACGCACTCAGGGTGTTTTGTGTACCTTGGACCGCAGGGGCGGTACTGGGGGGTTTCGTGGGGAAGAACGATGCTGATGTGCTGATCCTGGGCGCGGGCCCGGCCGGGCTGGTACTCGGAAACCTTTTGCGCGCGGCCGGAATCGACTGTGTGATTCTCGAGCGCAAGAGTCGCGAGCAGGTCGAAAACCGTGCCAGGGCGGGGTTTCTCGCCGCGAACAGTGTGCGTTTGCTCGAAGCGAACGGACTCGCCGACGGACTCCTCCGCGACGGTGTCCAGCACGACACTTGTGTTTTTCGTTATGAGCGAACGGAATTCGAGATCAAGTACGGCGGACTCGCCGCCGGTGAGGTGCACACCGTCTACCCGCAGCAATTCCTGGTCACCGATCTGATCGCGGAATTCCTCGCGCGTGGCGGGGAGATCAAGTTCGGGACCGAGGTGTCGTCGGTTTCGGGGACGGAAGCCACTGTCATCGCCGACGAAGTGCTCTTGCGGGCCGAGTACATCGCCGGTTGCGACGGTCGGCGCGGCGTTTCCAGGAGATCCGTGCCCGCCCGGGTCTTCCGGCGGGACCACGCGATTTCCTGGCTCGCGATTCTCGCCGAGGCGCCACCCAGTATGCCCGCGGTCGGGTACGCGATGCACGAACGCGGATTCGCCGGGCATATGGCGAGGACGTCGACGGTGACGCGCTACTACCTCGAAGTCCCGCGCGGTGAGGATCCGGAGGGCTGGACGGACGACCGGATCTGGGACGAACTGCACCAGCGGATGCGCGCCGACCAGTACGGTCCGCTGAAACAGGGCGCCATCCTCGAGCGCCGCATCGTGGACCTGGGGTCGCATGTGATGGACACGATCCAGCGCGGGAACCTGTTCCTCGCGGGCGACGCGGCGAGCCTGATCAGCCCTTCCGCGGCGAAAGGCGCGAATCTCGCGCTGATGGAGGCCGAGATCCTCGCCGGCGCGCTGATCGCCGCCCACCACGAGCGCGACACGACAGCGCTCGACCGGTACTCCGCGGAGTGTCTGCCGCGGATCTGGCGGGCGCAGGAATTCTCGCACTGGCTGATCGCACTCCTGCACAGTCCGGCCGGCTACGACGACGAGGCCGTCTTCCAGCGGGCACTACGGGACGCGCGCCTGGAGAGCCTGCGGATTTCCCGTGCGAACCAAGACTTCTTCGCCGAGAGCTACGTGGGTATCTGACTGAATTCGGTGCCCGGCCTCGCTCCCCGGCTCTTCCTCGGTGACGAACCGCAGCGCCCCGGTTACCTCACGGGTCACCATCCGCGCGCCGTGCCAGCCCGCCGGGACCCAGCCCGCCCGCAGGTCACGGCGCAGCTTCTCGGCCCTTTTGACGTGGCGGGCGAACGAACGCCGCCGGATGACCCGCCCGCGCGCGATCTGGCCGGCGCGGGCATCCTCCGGCGAGACGTCGAGCCACAGCAACCGGACCGGTCGGCGGCTCAGCAGGCCGAGCAGCGCCAGCAGCCCGCGGGTCGTCGCGCGGGTCGACGGCTCGTGCACGACCAGCGGACCGTCGTCCGCCAGCGCGAACCCGACAACCCGCGCGCGGTGCCACAGGTGGACGAGCGGCCGGTAGAACCGGTACGGCAGCGCGGTGGGCAGCCGCCCGCGCAATCGCGCGCGGACCTGGTCGGAGTCGAGCACCGGCATCGCGCCGGTCGCCGCCCTGGACAGGAGGGTGGTCTTGCCCGCCCCGGGAATTCCCGCGACCACCAGGAGATCGCGGCGGCCGAGCTGAAGTGCGATGCGCTCAGTCATAAGGCGTCAACGACCCGGCCGATGACAAAGGTTCCTTTACCTTGATCCGTCCGGCTCCGGTACAGGTCAGGCCGTCACGCGCGTCCCCGCCGTCACCGTCTTGTCCGGCAGCAGCGTCCCGCCCTTGGTGAGCCACGCGAGACCGAACGCGAGGGTCGCCGCCGATTCCAGCCACAGCGCCGGGTACAGCGACCTCGTCTCCTCGTCGAAGACCAGGCCGCAGAGCACGATCAAGGCGAGGCATACCAGCATGATCACGCCCGAGACGACGTACAGCCGGTTCCGTTCGGGCTTGTGGGCGCCGGGGATCTCCTTGTCCGACTTGGTGAACAGCACGATGCAGAAGAACGCCAGTGTCAGGAAGAAGACCGAGGCGAAGGCGAGATGCAGCATCCCGATGATCTCGTCCGCGCGGTCGCCGTTCGCCGGGGTGGTGGGGAAGAATGCCACCCCGACCGCGGCCACCGCCGCGATGTTCCCGGCGACGTCGTCGATCCGGCCGTAACCCCGGTAGGACAACAGGAAGACGCCGATCGCGCACATGACGCCGACCCAGACGTCACGCATGCCCGAGTAGTAGTAGCCGCTGATCGAGTTGAGCAGCCCACCGCCGTCGACGGCGATCTTCCCGAAGACCAGGACGAAGGGCAGCCCGATCCCGAGGAACCCGATGGCACGCCGCAGGAACAGGTAGTTGTGGACGAGATTGTCGGATGCCGTTCTCGGGCTCATGGCCGCCTCCGTGCTCAGTGCGGGTCGCTACTGGGGAGTATCGACTACTTGAGCACGAAAAATGACACTTCGTGACGAGGTTGGTACCGTGTGTTATCTAGGCGGTATCCAAGACGACCGCGGTGACGTAGCCGCCCATCCCGATCGACGTCTTCACGGTGAGCCCGCTTTCCGGCCGGGACGGCCCGTCCATCAGCCGCGGATGCCCGTCCGCCACCGGCTTCGGCGCCGGGATCAGGTCGCGCTGCGCCGCCAGGCAGGTCGTCGCGATCTCGGTCAGCGCGCTGCCCGACTGACTGTGGCCGGTCAGCGGCTTGATCGAGTAGATCTCCGTGCCGCGCGGGAAGACCGTGTCGAGAATCCGGGATTCCGAGCGGTGGCACAGTTTCGTGCCGGTGCCGTGCGCGTTCAGGTACCGGACGTCCTCCGGGGCGGCGTCCGCGTTCTCCAGTGCGTCGGCCACCGCCGCGATCGCGGTCGTCGCGTCCGGGTCGAGCGCCATCGCGTTGTGCGCCTCGTGCGCCATGGCGCCACCCCGCACGGTCGCGTACGCGTCGGTCTTCCGCTGGGTCAGCACCACCGCGACCGCGGCCTCGGAGAAAGTGAAACCCCTTGTGCCCTCTTGGAAAGGACGGCACGCGTCGAGCGGGGGCGTGTCGGTGATCGCGACCCCGCAGTGCACGAAGTTGCGCACCATCGCCCTGGTCGCGGACAGATCGGTGGTGACCACCACGACGTCGTCGGCCATGCCCGCTTCCAGCCACATCTTCGCGGTGAGCACCGCGGCGCTGCCGGTCGCGCACATCGCGGACGTGGCCATCGAAGGGCCGTGGAAGCCGAACTCCGACATCAGCGCGCAGATCGGGGTCGAGGGCATCATGCCGATGAATTCGCGCCGGTACATGAGTTCCTCGCCGAGGCCGGTGAGCCTGTCCCAGGTCCGCAGGTCTTCCCGGACGCCGCCGGAGATGACGCCGACGCGCCGTCCCGGCGACCAGCCTCGCGTACCGGCGTCTTCGATCGCCTCCCTCGCCGCGGCGAGCAGGGCGCGGCCATGCAGGTTGCCGTCCTCTCGTCTGCCGCCTTCGGCGATATGCCCGACCCAGCCGGGCAGTTCCGGGGTTTCCCCGAAACCTTCGGTGAATTGGGGGCTGGGAACGCCGCTCGCGAGACCCTCCCACAGCGATTCGCGCCCCCAGCCGTAGGCGGTTACGGCTCCGATGCCGCAGATGTCGGTTTTGCTCCGCACGTGTTTCCCTTCAACTACATTCCGTCAACGCTGGGGTGGAAAAGCCGCACCGGTCAGCTGGACGAGGAAGACGGCTACGTCGATTTAGTGATCTAATCGGAAGCTACATCAGTCGAGTAGGGGGTTTGGATCAGATGGATCCTGACGATCTCGACGGTGGGACTCCCGACCCCCACCGGCTGGATCAGGATTCCTCGCCAGCGAACGGCACCGCGACCTGCACGGTTGGAGAACCCGACCCGACCGGTACCACTGACCGGCATGCGTCGCTCGTCCGTTTGCTGACCGAGTTGTCCGCCGAGAGGGATCCGCGCGGCGAACCCGCGCTCGCCTTTCTCGGCAAGGGGTACCGCCTTTTGGAGCAAAATTCCGACGGCGGCGCCTTGGGTACGCAATACCTCACGATGGTCGAGGCGAGCCCTTATGGCATCTGTGTTCACCAGCGCGGCAAAGTCGTGTTCGTGAACTCGGCCACGATGCGGTTCGTCGGCGCGAGGGTGTCGACCGAGATCATCGGGATGCACATCACGGACCTCGTCGACGCCGGCTCGCGGAACGCGTTGCTGGAGCGGATCGGGTCGCTGGTCACGCCCGGCTCGTTCAGCGAACCGACCGAGATGACCTTGCAGACCCTTCAGGGCCACAAGGTCACCGTCGAATCCCAGGCGGTGCTCACCACCTGGGAGGGCAAACCCGCCTACCAGGTGATCATGCGCGATCTGACCACGCAGAAGGCGGCTGAAGCCGGTCTGCGGTTTCAGGCCGCGCTGGTCGGCCACGCGAGTGACGCGATCATCGCGACTTCGCCCGATGGACTGGTGACGAGCTGGAACCCGGCCGCCGAGGCCGTCTACGGGCACGATCTCGACCAGGTCATCGGGGCTCCGGTGGCCGAGGTCGTCGGCGCGCCGATGAGTCCGCGGCAGGTCGTCGCGGCGGGCGGTGTCGTGCAGGCCACGCATTTCAGCGCCGACGGCACGGCGCTGGCGGTGCGGGTCTCCGCGGCCGAGATGTTCGACGGCTATGTACTGTTGTGCGCCGACGAGACCGCGCAGCGCCGGGCCGAGGCCGAATTCGCCACCGTCGTCGAGACACTCGACGAAGGGGTGCTGGTGGTCGGCCCCAGTGGCCGGATCGAGCTGGCGAACTCCGCGGCGCACCGGATCTCGGGGGTGCCGGAGGGTTCCCTGGTCGGCCTGGAGAGCCGGACGCTGCGGCTGCACGACGAATACGGCGTCCCGGTGCCTGTCGACGATCTGCCGTCCGCGCGCGTGCGGCGCTCCGGGAAGGTCGAGACCGGGCGGGTCGTGCAGGTGCGGCGGCGCGACGGTGC
Organism: Amycolatopsis coloradensis; assembly: GCF_001953865.1. Taxonomy (GTDB): domain Bacteria; phylum Actinomycetota; class Actinomycetes; order Mycobacteriales; family Pseudonocardiaceae; genus Amycolatopsis; species Amycolatopsis coloradensis. The sequence goes on along the minus strand of NZ_MQUQ01000006.1, from coordinate 331,411 downwards.
GCACCGGTGGCTTTCGCTGACCTCCGGCCCGCTGATGGCGCCGGGGCAGAGCGTTCCCTCGGTGCTGACCTCGTTCGCCGACATCACCGAGCGGCGCGCGATCAGCGAGCGGCTGGCCTACGAGGCGACCCACGATCCGCTGACCAGGCTCGCGAATCGCACGCTCGCGCTGAACCATCTGGGCCGCACGATCGCCGATCCGGCGCGGACGACCACGGTGATGTTCATCGACCTCGACAAGTTCAAGATCATCAACGATTCGCTCGGTCATCCCGTCGGCGACCAGGTGCTGCGCATCATCGGCGAGCGACTGCGGGCCGCCGCCGGGCCTTCGGACCTGGTCGGGCGGCTCGGCGGGGACGAGTTCCTGGTCATCACCACCGGTTATACCGAAGCCGCCGAGGTGCGGGCGCTGGCGGATCACCTCCAGCGTCATCTCGCCCAATCGCTCACCGTGTACGGCCGCGAACTGCATATCAATACGAGCATCGGAATAGTGATCACCGAACCCGGTGATTCCCGCGGTGCCGACGAATTGCTGGAAGACGCCGATTTGGCGATGTATCAGGCGAAAACCTTCGGACCCGGCCGGTACGCTTTCTATGCGCCGATCATGCGGGAACGGGTTCAGGACCGTTTCATCCTGGAGCAGGATCTGCGGAACGCCATCGCGGCGGGCCTGATCGAGACCGTTTATCAGCCCGTCGTCGATTTGCGGACCGGTGAGATGGTCGCGGTGAAGGCGAAGTCCCGCTGGGATCATCCCGTCCGCGGGCCGATCGATCCGGCGGAATTGGTCGAGATCGCCGACGACGGCGATCTCTTGACCATCATCGGTGCGGAGGTCCTCTCCAAGGCCGTCGGTGAGATCTCCCGATGGCGTGCCGATCATGGTGTGCACTGTAATGTGAATGTGAGCCTCTCGGTGCGCCAACTGGGCGATCCCACGTTGCTCCAAGTGGTTCAGACAACCCTGGAGAGCGCGGGGCTGAGGCCGCACGACCTTAGTCTCGACGTCGACGAAACGGCGCTGAAGGACGCGGCGGACGCCGTCGACGCGTTGCGGAAGACCGGGGTCAAGGTGACCGCGGAACGGTTCGGCGCCGGGTATTCGTCGCTCGCCCAGCTGTGCAGGCTCGATCTGAACGTGATCGAGATCGACCGGTCGTTCGTGGCCGATCTCGGGAGGTCGAGCGACGCCGAGCCGATCGTCGCCGGAATCATGGCGATGGCGCACGCCGTCGACCTCGTGGTGGTCGCCGAGGGAGTCGAGACCGCGCGGCAACTGGAAGTGCTGCACGAACTCGGCTGCGATTGGGCGAAAGGGCCGCTGGTCGCGCCGCCGGGTCCGGTGGAGGACCTGCGGTCCGCGTACGAACACGTCGTGCGATGAACCGTGCCTGGGAGCGGGCCGGACTGGACGCGTTCCTGAAGGCCGGTTCGCGTTTATCCGACTACTTGCGGTGTTGGGGGCGTCGCGTCGTGCCGCCCAAGTACGTGAAGGGGTCCTTCCTTGCGTCAGGCGCAAGGAAAGGGGCCTTCATGCGGCTTGGCCGTGGCATTTGGGAGCACTGAGGCGGCCTTTACGGCATCGGTCCAGCCGTGTGGGCTCTGACCTGCGGATTCGCGCGAAAGTGATAGCAAAGGTCCCTTGCTTCCGCGCTCTGGCTTGTTACTGTACCTACTAGTAGGTACAGTACGGTCGTGGACAAGAGGGAACAGCTCATCGAAAGCACTCGCGAGCTTCTGTGGGAGCGCGGGTACGTCGGCACCAGCCCGAAGGCGATCCAGGAACGCTCCGGCGCCGGCCAGGGCAGCATGTACCACCACTTCCAGGGCAAGTCCGGACTCGCGCTCGCCGCGATCGGCCGCAACGCCGACGACCTGAGGACCAGAGCTGAAGCCGAGTTCTCCGGGCCCGGCACGGTCGTCGAGCGGGTCACCGCGTACCTGCGCCGCGAGCGCGACGCGCTCAAAGGCTGCCCGGTCGGCAGGCTTACCCAGGATCCCGACGTGATGGCCGATCCGGACCTGCGAAGGCCGATCGAGGAGGCCTTCGGCTGGGTCACCGGCCGTCTCGCCGAACTGCTCGACGAGGGTCGCGCGAACGGCGAACTCGACGCCTCGCTCGATCCCGCCGCCACGGCGATCGCGCTCGTCGCGGTCCTGCAAGGCGGTTACGTCCTCGCCCGCGCCGCCGGATCCACCGACGTGTTCGCGAAGGCCGTCGAAGGCGCCCTCGGACTACTCGCCGCCAAGGAGAACTGACATGCCCTTCGTCCGCATCGACGCCGTCGGCACCGACAACCTCGAAGCCCTCGGCAACGCCGTCCACGACGCGATGGTCGAGACGCTCGAGATCCCGGCCGACGACCGCTTCCAGGTCCTGAACGGCGGTGCCACTCTCAAGTACGACGACTACCTGGGGATCCACCGGGACGAGGGGGTCGTGTTCGTCGCGATCACCATGCGGCCGGGGCGCACCGACGAGCGAAAGAAGGCGCTGTACCGGCGGATCGCGGAACTCGCCGAGGAGTACGCGGGGACCGAACCGCGGAACGTGCTGATCACGATCAACGAGACCGATCTGGTCAACTGGTCGTTAGGCAACGGCGAAGCCCAGTACGCGTGATCACACGGCCCCGGCGGGAGTGGCGGCGAAGGCGCGCCGCTCCAGCAGCCACCACGTGTCGCGCCCGAAAGACCACGTCAGCAGACCCAGCGCGCCCAGCGTGACCACGAAACCGGCCCAGAGCGGCAGGACCGTCGAAGCCACCGCGACCAGCGCGATGCCCTGCACCGCCGCGACCGTCTTCCGCGCCATGCTCGGCGGCAGCGGATCGTTCAGCCACGGCCACAATCGGCCCGCGGCGACGAACACGTAGCGCATCGCGCCGATCGTGAGCACCCACGGGCCCAGCGACTGGGCGACGACCACGCTCAGGATCAGGATCAGATACGCGTCGACCTCCATGTCGAAGCGCGCGCCGAGGGGTGACGCCGTCCCGGTGCGGCGGGCGACCTGGCCGTCGACGGCGTCCAGGGCGAGCGCGACCGACGCGAGGACGACCATCGTGACGCTTCCCCGGCCCGCGGTGTCGACGACGAGCGCGGTCACACAGCCGACCAGCCCGGAGCGCCCGAGCGTGACGGTGTCGGCCGGGCCGAGGGAGCGCGCGGTGCTCCGGTTCAGGCCGTAGGTCAGGAATCCGCCGACGGCGATGCCGTAGGCCGCTCCGGCGATCCAGCCCAGCGGGCCGAGACCGGCGACGGCGTCCAGCGTTCCCAGCAACGCCAGTTGGACGAGGACCCCCAGGAAGATTCCGGGGTTCATCACGAGGCCTCCTCGTTATGGTGACGGTGACCCCGTTTTAGGGGCCGATGAGTGGACAAGACGAAAGACCCGTCTCCAAGGTCTGATGTGAATGGACAAGACGAAAGACCCGTCTCCAAGGTCTGATGTGAGCGGACAAGAGGGAAGACCCGTCTCCAAAGATCTGACATGAAAGGACACGATGGAACGCGCCTTCTGGTTCAGTGGTTCCGGTGGCGGCGAGCTGAGGCCGGTCACGCTCCCTCCGGTCGGTGACGGTGAGGTGCTGGTCCGCACCCTGTACAGCGGCGTGAGCCGGGGCACCGAGACGCTCGTCTTCCGCGGCGAGGTCCCACCGAGTCAACGCGAAGCCATGCGCGCACCGTTCCAGGATGGCGATTTTCCCGGCCCGGTGAAGTACGGGTACCTCAATGTCGGCGTGGTCGAACAAGGTCCGGACGGGCTCGCCGGGCAGGTCGTGTTCTGTCTCTACCCGCATCAGACCCGCTACGTCGTGCCCGCGTCGGCCGTCACGCCGGTGCCGCGCGAGGTGCCGCCGGAGCGCGCGATCCTCGCCGGGACGATCGAGACCGCCGTCAACGCCGTCTGGGACGCGGCACCGAAACTCGGCGACCGGATCGCGGTGGTCGGGGCCGGGATGGTCGGCAGCAGCGTCGCGAAACTGCTGTCCGGCTTCCCGGCGACCCGGGTCCAGCTGATCGACGTCGATCCGGCGCGCGCGAAGATCGCCGAAGCACTCGGTGTCGACTTCGCGGCACCGGAGGACGCGCTGGGCGACTGCGATCTGGTCGTCCACGCCAGCGCGAGCGAGGCCGGGCTGACGCGGTCGCTGGAACTGCTCGCGCCGGAAGGCGAGGTCATCGAGCTGAGCTGGTACGGCGACCGTCGCGTCACCATCCCGCTCGGCGAAAACTTCCACTCCCGACGGCTGGCGATCCGCTCCAGCCAGGTCGGCATGGTCTCGCCCGTTCGCCGCACGAATCGAAGCCACGGAGACCGTTTGGCGCTCGCCTTGCGCATTTTGTCGGACCCCGTCTTTAAGGTGCTGGTCAGCGGGGAATGCCGGTTCGACGAACTACCGGACGTCGTGGGGCGCTTGGCCGCGAATGAACCAGGAACGCTCTGCCTCCGTGTCTCGTATCAGGGGGAAGGCACGCAGTAGCCGCACGATCTGGGAGGTCCGTTGTTCAGCATCACCGTCCGCGACCACGTCATGGTTGCCCACAGCTTCCATGGCGAGGTCTTCGGGCCCGCGCAGAACCTGCACGGCGCGACCTTCGTGGTGGACGCGACGTTCCGCCGGTCCGGACTGGACAGCGACAACATCGTCGTAGACATCGGCAAGGCGACCGAAGAGCTCAAGGCGGTGCTCGCCGATCTGAACTACCGGAACCTCGATGACGTGCCGGAGTTCGCCGGGATCAACACCTCGACGGAGTTCCTGGCGAAGGTCATCGCCGACAGGCTCGCCGAGCGCGTCCACGCCGGAGCGCTCGGCGAGGGCGCCCGCGGGCTTGAGGGGATCACCGTGGCGCTGCACGAATCCCCTGTCGCGTGGGCGAGTTACGAGCGTGCGCTGTGACGGGCCTCCACGTCGTCCTGCCCAACGACATCGACGATCCGATCGCGCCGAGTGGCGGCAACGTCTACGACCGCCGCCTGTGCGACGGGCTCGCCGCGACCGGTGTGGAGGTCCACGAGATCGCCGTGCGCGGCAACTGGCCGCGGCCCGGCACCGAGGCGCGCAAGGTGCTGGCGCGCGAGCTCGCCGGACTGCCCGACGGTTCGGCCGTCCTGGTCGACGGGCTGGTCGCCTGCGGCGTGCCCGAGGTGATCGTGCCCGCGGCGCAGCGGCTGTCGATCGCGGTACTGGTGCATCTGCCGCTGGCCGACGAAACGGGACTTTCGCCTTCGCTCGCCGCCGAACTGGACCGGCTGGAGCGGGAGACGCTCGGCGCGGTCGAAGCCGTGGTCGCGACCAGCGCTTGGGCGGCGCGACGGCTGATCGAGCACCACGACCTCGCCCCGCATCGCGTGCACGCGGTGCCGCCCGGCGTCGACAAGGCCGAAATCTCGTCCGGGAGCCTCGACGGCACGCATCTCGTCTGCGTCGCCAACGTGACTCCGCGCAAAGGACAGGGCCTGCTCGCGGACGCGCTGAAGTCGCTCAAAGATCTTCCATGGTCCTGTGAATGCGTCGGCGCCATCCGCCGCGAGACCCGCTACGTCGAGCGCCTGCGGCGACACACCCTCGGCGACCGGTTCACTCTCACCGGGCCTCGGACCGGCGAAGCGCTCGAAGCCACGTACGCCGCCGCAGACCTTCTCGTGCTGCCTTCGCGCGCGGAGACCTACGGCATGGTCGTCACCGAGGCGCTCGCGCACGGCATCCCGGTACTGGCGACCGCTGTCGACGCCCTGCCGGACACGCTCGGTCAGGCACCCGACGGCAGTGTGCCCGGTCTGCTCGTCCCGGGTGAGGACGTCAACGCGCTGGCCGCGGCCCTTCGGCGCTGGCTCACTGAACCTGAACTGCGAGACCGGCTTCGCGCCTCCGCGCGCCTTCGCCGCGAGACGCTGACCGGCTGGGACACGACCGCCCGCGGGGTCGCCGCCGTGCTGCTGAACGCAAGGACGGCGGCATGACCAAATACGCCCCCAGCTGGCTGAGCTTGCGGGAGGACGCCGACGCGGCCGCTCGCGCGACCGGGCTGATCGAGCCGATCCGTTCCTTCTTGAAGACACAGGACGAAGTCGTGATCCGGGACCTCGGCTGCGGCACCGGATCGCTCGGCCGCTGGCTGGCCCGGCGGCTGCCCGGCCGCCAGCGCTGGATCCTGCACGACCGTGACGAAGACCTGCTCACGCACGCGCTGGCCCGCACCAGCCGTCCGGGGCACGCGGTGGACGGAAGCGAGGTGGATGTCGTCATCGAACAGTGTGACGTCACCGAGCTGCGCGCGGCCGACCTCGCCGGGACGTCGCTCGTGGCGGCGTCGGCGCTGCTGGACCTGCTCACCGCCGAGGAGCTGACGAAGCTGGCGGAAGCGTGTGTCGAGGCGGGCTGCGCGGTGCTGTTCACGTTGAGTGTTTCGGGCCGGGTGGTGCTGTCGCCCAAGGAAAAGTTCGACGTCGAGATCTCCGACGCCTTCAACGCGCATCAGCGCCGGGTGACCGGCGGCCGGTGGCTACTCGGCCCGGACGCGGTGGACGTCGCGTTCGGGGTCTTCGAACGGCTCGGCGCCACCGTGCGGCGCGCCCCGAGCCCGTGGCGGCTCGGCGCGGATCAGGCCGCGTTGACCGGGGAATGGCTCACCGGCTGGGTCGGCGCCGCATGCGAGCAGCGGCCGGAACTCGCGTCGGAAGGCGACGACTACCTGCGGTGGCGGCTCGCGCAATGCGCCGCGGGCGAGCTGAACGCGATGATCCACCACGAGGATCTCCTGGTGGTGCCGGCGTGAAACGGTTCTGGCCCTGGCTGCGGATCCTCGGCGCGCTCGGCATCCTCGCCGTGCTCGTCTGGCAACTGGGCACCAAGGCGTTCCTGGACGGACTGCGCGAGGTCGACGTCACCGGCGTCGCCGCCGCGCTCGGGATCGGCTTCGCCACCACGGTTTTCAGTGCCTGGCGGTGGTGCCTGGTCGCGCGGCGGCTGAGTCTCGAGCTGTCGTTGTGGGGCGCTGTCGGCGAGTACTACCGCGCGTTGTTCCTCAACGGCGTCCTGCCGGCGGGGGTGCTCGGCGACGTCAACCGCGCCGTGCGGCACGGCCGCGAATCCGGGGACGTCCCGCGCGGCGTCCGCGCGGTGGTGCTGGAGCGGACTGCCGGGCAAATCGCGGTCATCGGCGCTTCGGTCGCCGTCGTGTTCAGCACGCCTTCCGTGGTGCCGCCGCCGATGGACGGGGTCGTCATGGCCGCCGGGATCGTGGTCGCCGTGCTCGCCCTCGCGGCCGTCGTCACCGGGATGACGGCGGGAAAGCGCTGGATCCACAGTGGATCGAAGTGGCGCCGCGGGTTCGCCGTCACCCTCGCCGACGTCCGGCTGGGCCTGCTGGCCAAGGAGACCTGGCCCGGTGTGAGCCTGCTTTCGGTGGCCACCCTCGCCGGGCATCTCGCCCTGTTCGTCGTCGCCGCGCGCGCCGCCGGGGTCACCGCGCCGGTCGGGGAGCTGCTGCCGCTGATGATCCTCGCCTTGCTCGCGATGGGGCTGCCGCTGAACATCGGCGGCTGGGGCCCGCGCGAAGGCGTTTGCGCGCTGCTGTTCGGCGCGGCGGGGCTCGGTTCGGCGCAGGGTGTCACCGTGGCCGTCGTCTACGGCGTGCTCGCGCTCGTCGCGAGCCTTCCCGGCGCGGCCGTGCTGCTCGCGCGCTCTTTCAAGACTCACACGCCGGCCGCGCCGCGCCTCGGGGTACCCGTACGGATAGGAGAAACGCGATGACAGTGGAGAGGATCGTGGAGACCAGACTGCCGACCCGTTACGGCGTCTTCCGCGCGTACGGGTACTTGGACACCGACGGCACCGAGCAGATGGCGCTGGTGCACGGCGAGGTCGCGGGCTTCGACAAGCTGGCGCGGGTCCACTCGGAATGCCTGACCGGCGACGTGTTCGGCTCGATGCACTGCGAATGCGGTGACCAGCTGGCCGCCGCGCTTCAGGCGATCGTCGAGGTAGGCGCCGGAGTCCTCGTGTACGCCCAGGGACACGAAGGGCGCGGCATCGGTCTCCTCGCGAAGCTGAAGGCGATGCGGCTGCAGGACGAAGGACTCGACACCGTCGAGGCGAACATCGCGCTCGGACTGCCGGTGGACGCACGCGACTACGGTGCGGCGGCGGAGATCCTGACCGACCTCGGCGTGCGGTCGGTGCGGCTGCTGTCCAACAACCCGGCGAAGGTCGACCAGCTGAAGCGCCACGGCCTGCGGATCAGCGAGCGGGTGCCGCTGCTGGTCATGCCGAACGACGAGAACCTGCGGTACCTGCGGACGAAACAGGAGCGGATGCACCACTTCCTGCCGCACCTGGACGCGCTCGGCTCGGTGGGCTCCTGAGCTTCCCGCTCCCGCGGCCGGATGTTATGAACGGACCTTTCATAACAAAATTTGTTATGAAAGGTCCGTTCATAACAAACGGTTGAGCGTCTCCAGCGTCCCCGCGAAGGACCGCACGAGCGACTCCAGCACCAGCCGTCCCTTTTCCGCCGTCCCCAGCGAAGGCCGCCCCACCACACCGGACTCCGAGTACGGCCGCAGCCCGACCGTCAGCAGGTGCCGCCGGTCGTCGGCCAGGTGGTCCGCCTCCGCGAAACCGGGCCGGACCAGCGAAGGATGTGCGTGCAGCAGAAGGGAAGTCTCCAGTTCACCGGCGTGCATGTCGCTGTCCAGCGACGTCTCCAGCCTGGCCGCGTCATGTGCCGCCTGCCAGCCTTCGACACCGGGGAACAGCGCCATCGGCGAGGAGGACTCCTGGACCACATTGGACAGGACGTAGTTGCCGCCGTGCGCGTTCACCAGCACCAGTTTCGGCACCCCGGAGCGGCGCAGCGAGGCGGCGACGTCGTTCACCACGGCGTACAGCGTCGCGGCCGAGATGCTGACCGTCCCCGGCCAGTCCGCGTGTTCGTGCGAGCAGGCGATCGTGATCGGCGGGAGCCGCAGCACCGGGTACGCCGAGGCGAGGGCGTCGGCGATGGTCGTCGCGATCACCGCGTCGGTGGCGAGAGGGAGGTGCGCGCCGTGCTGTTCGAAACTGCCGATCGGCAGCACCGCGACGTCGGCGCCCCGGGCGCGCTCGTCGGCCGTCGTGGCCGTCGGGAACAGGTTCACCGGGCTACGGTACCCAGATGACCGACCACGCCGCATTGTCGTCCGTCGCCCGCGAGGCCGTCGCCAAGGCGACCGGGATCATCCGCTCGATGACGTCGTTCTCCGTTGCCGCCAAAGGCGATCGTGACATGGTGACCGACGTCGACCTCGCCGTCGAGGACGCCGTGCGCGAATTCCTGGCCCGCGAGACCCCGGAGATCGGCGTCCTCGGCGAGGAACGCGGGCACGTGGGCGACAAGGACCTCTGGTGGGCGCTCGACCCGGTCGACGGCACGGCCAACTTCGCGCGCGGCATCCCGCTGTGCGGCGTTTCGCTCGGTCTTGTGGACGGTCTCAAGAGCACGGTCGCGGCGATCTCCCTGCCGTTCCTCGGCATCACGTACACCGCTGTCGAAGGCCAGGGCGCGTACGTGGGTGAGGAGCGTCTCGAAGCCTCGAAGGCGACGAAGCTGTCCGACGCGATCGTGTCGATCGGCGACTTCGCGGTCGGTGAGGGCGCGGAGGTCAAGAACCGCGTCCGGATGGCGTTGCTGGCCGAACTCGGCGGCCGTGTGCAGCGAATCCGGTTCCTCGGGTCCGCGGCGATCGACCTGGCCTGGGTCGCGCACGGCAAACTGGAAGCGAGCGTCATCCTCGCCAACAAACCGTGGGACACGATGGCGGGTGTCCTGCTGGTCCGCGAGGCCGGGGGAATGGTCGTCGACATCGACGGCGGTGACCACACGGTGCGCTCGGCGGCCACGATCGCGGCCGGGGCGGGACTGCGTGACGAGATCGTCGCCGCCATCGCGCGGGTGACCGGTTGAAACTTTCTTCGCCCCGAAGGTGAACCGTCCGGGCTTCGCCTCCGTGTCTCCTGGTAAGGCCGCCGTCCGCACCTGGAGGTAATCCGTGGTCACCTCACCCGATCGTGGCACGGAACCGGTGGTGTTCGTCCTGCCCGGCGACGCCGAGGACACCAGTGGCGAGTACGACCGCCGGATGTGCCAGAACCTCCCCGCCACCGGCCTCCCGTTGCTGGAACTGCCGATCGCCGGTGAGTGGCCGGCGCCGGGTCCGCCGGCCCGGTCGAGACTCGCCCGGTCGCTCACCGCGTTACCCGACGACACCGTCGTCCTGATCGACGGCACGGTCGCCTGCGGTGTCCCCGAGATCGTGATCCCGCACGCCCGGCGGCTGCGGCTGGCCGTCCTGGTGCACCGGCCGCTGGCCGACGATCCCGCACTCGATCCGGCGCGGGCCGCCGAACTCGACGCGTGCGAACGGGAGACCCTGCGGCTGGCGGGAATGATCGTCGCCACCGGGCCGTGGCTCGCGCGGCAGCTGATCGACCGGCACGACCTCGACCCCACCCGCGTCTACGTCGCGACCCCCGGTACGGACGCGGCGCCGCTCGCCGTCGGCGCCGACGGCGTATCCCGGCTGCTCTGTCTCGCGCCGATGACCGCGCGTCACGGCCAGGACGTGCTGATCCAGGCGCTCTCGATGATCGACGAACTGGCGTTCAAATGCGTGTTCGCCGGGGCGACGCACCACGATCCGGCCTACGTCGACGAACTGCGCTGGACGGTCGAACGGCTCGGCCTCGGCTCACGGATCAGCCTCATCCAGCCGCCGGACGACCTCGACCTGGTCTACGACGGCGCGGATCTGCTCGTCCTCCCGTCGAGGGGCGGCTCGTCCGGACTGGTCGTCGCCGAGGCGCTGGCACGCGGGATTCCCGTGGTGGCCACCGAAACCGCCGGCACGCGCGACGCGCTCGGCATGGCGCCCGGCGGCGGAGTCCCCGGCATGCTGGTGCCGCCGAACAATCCGTCGGCGCTCGCGACGGCGCTGGCCCGCTGGTCGCTCGACGCCGAACTCCGGCATTCACTGCGGACGTCGGCGCTCGCGCGGAGCAGCGTCCTCGAAGAGTGGGACGTCGCCGCGGGCAGGCTCACCGACGTCCTTTCCCGGTTGCGGGCCACACCGCGTCAGCTGGCTTGATCATCGCCCGGAAGCAGCTATCGGGCCGATCATCGGCTCGGTTGACTTGGCGGCATGCGAATCGTCGATCTTGCGTCCCGCCCCGACCTCCTCGGTCCCGCGCTGAAACTCGGTGATGTCGGAGGTGAGTTCATCTACCGGGGTTTCAGCGGCAAGATGATCACCCCGGAACGGTTCCTGCGGCACTGGGCCCGGTATTTCCTGATCGCGCTGGACGACGACGGCGTGCCGATCGCGCGGGCACTGTCGGTTCCGCTGACCTATCCCGCCGAGGACCGCCGGGAACTGCCGGAACACGGCTGGGACGAAGCGATCCAGTGGGCCGCGCAAGACCTCATGGACGGCCGCGCGCCGGACACGCTGTGCGCGCTCGAAGTCGTCGTGGCCCCGAAAATGCGCGGGACGGGCCTCTCCACCCCGATGCTGAAGGCGCTCAAGGCGCGGGCGGCGGAGACGGGACTGAAGCGGCTGATCGTCTCGGTGCGCCCGATCGGCAAAGAGGACGAGCCGGACGTCCCCATGGAGGAGTACGCCGTCCGGCGCCGTGAGGACGGGCTGTTCGCCGACCGCTGGCTGCGCACCCACGAACGGCTCGGCGCGCGGATGATCAAGGTCTGCCCGTTCGCCGTGACCATCTCGGGCTCGATCGCGGACTGGCAGAGGTGGACCGGCGTCAAACTCGCCGACGGCGACAACGTGATCCCCGGCGGGATCGCGCCGGTGCACGCGAACGTCGAGCGGGACTGCGGGGTCTACGTCGAGGCGAACGTGTGGATGGTGCACCCCTTCTGACCGTCCTCACCACTCACGACTCACCCGGCCGCCATGCAGGGTGTCGCGAAAGCCACTTTCGGGACGTCTGACGTCTCGAAAGTGGCTTTCGCGACACGGCCACTGGGCAGTCGCCGGGTGCTAGGCGAGGGCGGCGCTGAGCGGCTGCCCCGCCGCCCGTTCGGCGCGCGCGACGAACTCCTTCACCAGCGCCTGGGCTTCAGGTACAGCCTCACCGATCGCCGTCGCGGCTTCGGCCAGTTTCTCGACGACGTCGCTTTCGAGCACCGGATCGTGGTTCAGCCGGGCGGCCTCGGTGAGCCGCTTCAAGGCGATGGTCGCTTTCGCCCGTGCCCGCGGAGCGTCGCCGAGAGCCCGCAGGATGCCAGGTCCGTGCGCGACCAAGCCGTCGTACAGCTCCCGCGAAGAGCCCATGTGCCGGGCCAGGACCTCCGCGGCTTCGCTCAGCAGCAAGCTGTCCGGACCGGTCGGGCACACTATTTCCAGCAGGAGTTCCATGATCGCCGGGCCGATCTCTTCGATCACGTTGTAGACCTCGGAGTACGGCGGCTGGAAGGCCCCGAGGTAGTCGCCGCCGACCGGGGGTTTGCCGGTCTCGATGCAGAACGTCCGCACCTTCCTCAGTGCCGGGTTCACGAAATGCCGGGAGAACGTGTAGTCGTCGACGGTCGCCGTCGTCGGGTACAGCCCGAAGCTCTGCTGAAGGGTGTAGGTCCGGCCGTGCGCCTTCGGGATGACGTCGCGCATCCGGTTCCCGACGCGGAGGAACCAGTCCAGATCGCCTTGCGGGATGTACTCGCGGTAGCGCCCGTCGTTCGGGACGCCACGATCCGGGTTCGGCACCCGGAAGTTCTGCGCGGGATCGGTGGTCTGGTTGTCGTCGTCACCCCACGGGTGGAGGATCAGCTCGCTGTAGGAATGCAGGTCCAGTACGGCCGTGATGTGCGGGAAGGTGTCCAGCAGCCAGCGGATGTCGCGGGTCTCCGGCTCGGAGAACGCGTGCGGCCCGCGGTAGACCTCACTCGCCGGGTCGGTGCTGGTGCCGAGTCCGCTGTCGAAGAGGAAGTCGTAGTTGCGGTTGAGGTCGACGCCGCGGCTGTTCCCCCGCCACATCCGCAGATGCTCCGCGGACATGACGATGTCGCGGCCGTCCGGGTTGACCATCGGGACCACGAAGATGTCCAGGCTGTCGACCAGCAGCTTGACGATGCTGTACCCGTAATCGCTGCCCGGGTAGTACACCGACGTCTGGGACGAGAGGGCGTAAGCCATCCGGAAGATCCAGTTGTACAGCACTTCGGGGTTCATCAGTTCGCGCGCGTGTGCCCCGGCCATCAGGATCACGCCCGGCCTTTCGGCCCGGTCGCCGCCGCGCATCCGCAGCGCGGACATGGGTTTCCCCTGGACCGACCGCTCGGGAAGCTGGATCCGGGACAGGGTGTCAGGCAAGGACTGGGCCATGTCGCGGATCAGGCCTTCGAACTGGATCGAGTCCCGGTAACCGGGCGGTACGGCGGTTTCCGGCCCGGCGGAGAGGGTCCGTGTTCCGGGATCCGGAGCGGTCTCCAATGGCGCGGCTTCGACGTCGGGATGGACCAGGACGTCGTGGCCGCTGTCGGCGATCGCCGCGATCTCCGCGTCGCGGAGGTAACCGTCGATCGCCGCGCCGTCCGCGGTCTCCCTGGCGGTGGAGGGGAACAGGTCGAGCCCGCGCTGGGCGAGCAGGCGGAGCGCGTCGCGGTCGTCGACGGAAACCGTGACGAAATGCCGTGCGGCCTCGGTGTCGGGCATGTGGGGTCCCCTCTGTGGTCGGTACGCCGACGACGGTAGGGATCACCGATTGCCGTCACAGGGGCGGAATGGACCTGCTTTCGGGTGGCCATAGGGGCATTACTCGCGATTTCCGGCAGGAAGATCTCATCGGTGGCGCCGGCTCCCCGTCACGCGGCACAGTGGGTCCATGGGTATCGCACGAGTCGGGTTCGCCGGGCTGGGCAGCATGGGCGGGCCGATGGCACTGAACCTGGCGCGGGCCGGGATCCCGTTGCTCGTCTGGAATCGCACTCCCGGAAAGACTTCGGAGCAGGTGGCCGCGGGGGCCGAGGCGGTCGAGGACGTGGCGGAACTGTTCGCGCGGTGCGAGGTCGTGATCCTGATGCTGAAGGACGCGGCCGCCGTCGACGCCGTGCTCGACCGCGGGCGGCCCTCGCTCGCCGGGCGCACCATCGTCCACATGGGAACGACGGCGCCGGAGCACTCCCGCCAGATCGAGGCCGGACTCCTCGCGGCCGGGGCGAAGTACGTGGAGGCGCCGGTTTCCGGTTCGCGGGTCCCGGCCGAGGCGGGTGAGCTGGTCGCCATGCTCGCGGGTGATCCGGGCGCGATCACCGAGATCCGGGAGCTGCTCGGGCCGATGTGCCGGGAAACCGTGGACTGCGGACCGATCCCCAGCGCCCTCCTGATGAAGCTGGCGGTCAACGTCCATCTGACGTCGGTCATGACCAGCTTGGCCGAGACCGTCCACTTCGCGCGGGCGCACGGGCTCGACCTCGGACTGCTCGCCGACGTCCTCGGCGCCGGGCAGCTGGCCAGCCCGATCCTGCGGGTCAAGGCGTCCAAACTGGTCGACGAGGATTTCGCGCCGCAGGCCTCGATCGCGAACGTCCTCGCCAACGTCGAAGTGATCGCGGCGGCGGCAAGGGAAGCGGGACTCACCCTGCCGCTGCTCGAGGCGTCCCACGCCCTCTACGCCGAGACCGCGCGGCGCGGGTTCGGCGCGGAGGACGTGGTCGCCGTCGTCAAGGCGCTCGGAACGCGGTGACGTCAGCCGCGCAGGGCCGTCGCGATCCGGCCCGCCGCGGCGAAGGACTCCTCCTCCGGTTCGCCGAGCAGGGGGAGCAGGATGACGGACTCGGTCCCGGCCGCGTACAGCGCGCGGACCTGCTCGACACAACGGTCGAGCGTGCCGCTGACGCTCAGCCTGTCGATCCACTCCGGACGGAGCCGCCGCGCCAAGTCGTCCCCGGCGGTCTCGACCTCGGCCAGCAGTTCGGCGCCGAAGTCCAGCGGCGCCAGCGCCGGTCCCGAGTTCGGCCCGATCGCGGAAGCGACGTCGGCGCGCGCCCGCTCACGGGCCCGCTCGGGATCGGCGTCGAGGGACAGCCAGTTGTAGGTGGCGATCGTATGACCCTCGACGCCGATGAGTTCCCGCGTCGCGCGAACGTACTCCGGGGTCGCCGGTTCGGCCAGGAGGGTCCCGTCGGCCACCCGGCCCCCGGCGGCGAGGGACTTTGGGCCGCGGACGCCGGCGACGATCTTCGGCGGCACCGCGGGCGGGAATTCCAGC
This sequence comes from Amycolatopsis coloradensis, assembly GCF_001953865.1. GTDB lineage: Bacteria > Actinomycetota > Actinomycetes > Mycobacteriales > Pseudonocardiaceae > Amycolatopsis > Amycolatopsis coloradensis. Next base: position 316,130 of record NZ_MQUQ01000006.1, on the reverse strand, counting down.
TGGACGTCGTCGAGCCGGACATGCCTGCCCTCGAAGGAAACGCGTTCACCGGCCAGCAGCCGCCGGATGACGGCCAGCGTTTCCTCGAACGCGGCCAGCGCCGACTTCGGCCACGCGTTGATCTGCCGCATCCAGCTCGGCACGCCGTGCCCGAATCCGACGATCAGGCGGCCCGGGTACAGCTCCGCCAGTGCCGCGATCTCCATCGCCGCGATGGCGGGATTCCTGGCGACGGCGGGCATGATGCCGATACCGAGGGTGATCTTCTCGGTCGCCGCCAGCACCGCCGACGCCGTGGCGATCCCGCCCGCGTAGAAGCAGTCCTCGACGATCCAAACCTCGTCCAGGCCCTCCTGTTCCGCGCGGCGGGCAAGGCCGGTCAGCCTGGTGGCAGGCAATTCTCGCGGAATCCTGACCCCGAGCCGTGAAACCATGGTGCTCTCCATTCTCAACCGCGCCGCAGCACACGTGGCAAGTATTCTCCTTGCGGTCGACGGGTCGTGGTCGGTCCTCGACCGTGACGGTGTCTCGTCCTGGAGACAGGCGGCCCCTCAACGCAATTCGTCCTCTAGTTGCGGTAGTTGCGCGTGCAAGTACCGCATCCAGAGGACGAATCGCGAGGGGCGTCAGGCGTCGGTCACGCCAGGTATTCGGCAGCGGCGCGGAGGCTGACGTAGGAACCGCTGAACGTGTCGATCCGCGGCCCGTCACCGGTGTCCGGTCCCGGTGCCCCGGTCTCGACCCGGATGTAGTCCACGCCTGCCTCCCGGAGCCAGCTCAGGAACTCGCGGACCTCCGGGTGCCGGTGCGCCTCGCGCGTCACCACGACGAGGTCGCGCGCGCCTTGGGCGGCGTCGATCGCGACCGCGATCTCGTCCGCGGTGACCTTGAGCGCGCGGGTGCCGGGCACGAGTTCGGTCAGATGCGACCCGAGCCCCCACGGCATCGGGCCCGCCGCGATGATCGGCTCGGTCTCGACGTCGATCACCAGCGGCGGTCCGTCCAGCTTCGGCGAACCCTGGATCCGCAACGCCTTGCGCGCCGCCTCCAGGCCGAGCCGGTGTTCCACCGGGGAAAGAGGTGTCGACACCGGGGGAGTGCCGAGCGCGGCGACCCGCTCCGACGCCTCGGCCAGCCGCTCCAGCGGCAGTTCACCGGCCTCGACAGCGGCCGCGATGACCGCCGCGATCCGGTTCAGCTCGTCCTCTTCGAACGACACGCCACCCAGGCAGAGCGCGTCCGCCCCGGCGATCAGCGCTCGCACCGCCGCCCGGCCGACGCCCTCGGTCTTGCCGAGTTCGCCGGCGATCGCGCCCATGTCGAGCGCGTCGGTGATCACCGCGCCGGTGAAGCCGAGTTCGCCGCGCAGGACGTCGGTCAGCGCCTTCGGGTTGAGCGTCGCGGGCAGGTCACCCCACGCGGGCACGACGAGGTGCCCGGTCATCACCGAACGCACCCCCGCCGCGATCGCCGCCTTGAACGTGACGAGTTCGATCTCGTGCAGTTCCGCTTCGGTCCGGGGCAGGACCGGCAGCGCGTGATGCGAATCGTCGGTCGCCGCCCCGTGCCCGGGGAAGTGCTTCGCCGACGCGGCAACGCCGTACTTCTGCAGACCGGTGATGTACGCCGCGACGTGCGGCGACGCCTTCACCGGATCCGAGCCGAACGCCCGGACCCCGATGGAGGGATCCTCCGGCGTCAGGGTCAGATCCGCGCACGGGGCGAAGTTGATCGTGACCCCGCACGCGGCCAGCCGTTCGCCGAGGGCGGCGGCGACCGACGCCGTCAGCTCGACGTCGTCCGCGGCGCCGAGTGCGAGTGGTCCCGGGATGAACGAGCCGGTGGCGACGTCGAGCCTGGTGACGTCACCGCCCTCTTCGTCGATGCCGATGAGCACGTCGGGCCGTTCGGCCCGCAGCCGCGCGCTCAGCGCGGCCACCTGCTCGTCGTCGACCACGTTGCGGCCGAAGAGGATCACGCCACCGAGGCCGTCGGCCACCTTGCGCCGCAGCCAATCCGGTGCGGTGGTGCCGTCGAAGCCCGATACGAGAACGGAGCCGGCGAGCTTTTCCGGTGAAGACAAGGATTATCCCTTCACTGCGCCTGCGGTCAGGTTGGACACGAGTTTGCGCTGGACGAGGATGAAGAACACCAGCGCGGGGACGGCGTAGATGACCGACGCCGCCATGATGCCGCCCCAGTCGACGGAAAACGCCGTCCGGAACGAGGAAAGCCACACCGGCAGTGTCTGCTTGCTCTGGTCGCGCATGAACACGAACGCGAACAGGAACTCGTTCCACGCGGTGATGAAGCTGAACACCGACGTGGTCACCAGTCCCGGTGCGAGCAGCGGCAGCGTCACCCGGCGGAACGCGCCCGCCCGGCTGCATCCGTCGATCATCGCGGCCTCTTCGAGGTCGTACGGGATGCCGTTGACGAAGCCGTAGAGCATCCAGCACGTGAAGGGCAGTGTCGCGGCGAAGTACACCAGCAGCAGCGAAGGCAACTGGTTGAGCAGCCCGGCGTCCCGCATCAGCAGGTACATCGGGATCAGCAGTGCCTCGAACGGGGCGAGCTGGGCGATCAGCACCAGCAGCAGGAACCCCTTGCGGCCGCGGAATCGCATCCGGGCCAGGGGGACCGCGGCCAGCACGCCCGCGACGAGCGAGCACAGCACCGCGCCGATCGTGACGATCAGGCTGTTGGCGAGGTAGGTGGTGAAGCCGGGTTTCGTCAGCGCCGTGACGAAGTTGTCGAACGTCACCGAGAGCGGGATCAGGTCGTAATTCGGCGACAGGACCTCGCCCGGCGTCTTCAGCGCGGACGTGACCATCCAGTACGTCGGGAAGACGAACAAGAAGGCCACGATCACGCCGAACGTGCCGAGGCCGATCCGCTGTGCCAGGGATTTCTTCATGACAGGTCGGCCTCCTTCGAGCGCACCAGCAGCTGGACGTACCGGGCGGTGAGCAGGATCAGCACGAGCATCATCAGCAGGGCGGCGGTCGCCGCCAGGCCGAAGTGGTTGCCCGCGAGGCCCTTGAGGTACATGTAGACCGGCAGCGTCGTGCTGGCGCCGTCCGGCCCGCCCTGGCGGATCGCCCACACCTGGGCGAACAACTTGAAGTCCCACAGGACCGACAGGAACGTGACCATGGTCAGGATCGGCCGGATCGCCGGCCAGCTGACCGCCCAGAACGCCTGCCAGCCGTTCGCGCCGTCGATGCCCGCGGCCTCGTACTGCTCCTTCGGGACGCCGAGGAGCCCGGCGTAGAGCGTGAACGCCACGAACGGCACGGCCTGCCAGACGACCAGCAGGCCGATCACGGTCAGGGTGCTCGGGCCGGTGGAGAACCAGGAATGCCCGATGAAACTCTCGAAGCCGAGTTTCGCGAGCGTCTTGTTCAAAATCCCGTACTGCTGGTCGAAGATCCACTGGAAGACCGTGGTCGTCGCGAGCACCGGGGTCGCCCACGCGAGGATCAGCGCGACCTGCAGGATCACCCGGACCACCGGGTTGAGATGCCGCATCAGGAGCGCCATGAACAGCGCGAGCAGCAGGGTGGTGATCACGACCGCGGCGGTGAACACCAGCGTGCGGACGGTGATCTCCCAGAATTCGGGGTCGGACAGGATTTCGGAGAAGTTCGCGAATCCGACCCAGACCATCTCTCCGGAGACCAGCTCACGGAGGTCGAGCTTGCGGAAACTGATCCCGATCAGCTGCAGCGTCGGCCAGCCCAGCAGGTTCAGGATCGCGAGCAGCGCGGGAAGGAGAAGCAGATACGGCACCGTCCGTTCGCCGAAACGGAGACGCCGGTTCGATTTCGGGGGCTTGATGCGCGGCGAAGCCGGCGGGGTGGCCCCCGCCGGCGTCGTCACATCTTCGGTCGTGGTCATCCGCCGATGAGCTTGTCGAGCGCTGCGTTGGCGTCGGCGGTCGCCTGGTCGAGCGATTTCGTTCCGGTCAGGTAAGCGGTCAGCATGTCCTTGATCGGGTTCTGACCGGACTCGACGTCACCCCACTTGGGGCTGGTCGGCACGGCGCGGCCGTTCTTGGACGCCTCGGCCATGACCTTGGTGAGCGGGTTCGCGTCGAGCGCGGACACGTCGGTCGAGGTGCCGGGGACGTAACCGGCCTTGGCCAGCTCGGTCTGGTACTTCGGGGTGGAGAACAGCTTGACGTAGTCCTTGGCCGCGGCCGCGTTCTTGCTGTTGGCCGGGATGACCAGGTTCGAACCGCCCAGGAAGACCGGGGCCGACTTGTCGGCGGACTTGCCGGGGATCGGGAAGGCGCTCGACTTCTCCTTGATCGTCGGGTCGGTCTTCGCCGCGGTGTCGGCCTCACCCGGGACACCGATCATCATCGCGACCTTGCCCGCGCCGTAGATACCGGCCTGCTGCGGGGTGGCCTCGTCGGCGTCCTTCGGCGCCTTGGTGCCCGAAGCGTCGGTGAGCTGCTTGTAGAACTCGAGCCCGGCCTTGGCCTGCGGGGAGTCCAGGGTCGCCTTGAAGGACTTCCCGTTGGCCTGCGCGATGTCGCCGCCCTCGTCCCAGATGAACGACAGCAGCTCGTACCAGTTCTGGCCAGGCTGGTAGAGGGCCTGGAACTCGGGGTCGCTGCCGAACTTGGCCTTGAGCTTGGTGATCGCGTCGAGCCATTCCGCGCGGGTCTTGGGCGTCGCGGTGATGCCCGCCTGCTCGAACATGTCCTTGCGGTAGATGACCTCACGGTTGGCCGCGTAGAACGGGACGCCGTAGGTCTTGCCGTCGTACTCGCCCGAAGCCTTGAGGCCCTGGAGCCACTGGGCGCCGTTGAAGTCGCCGACGCTCGAGGTCAGGTCGGCGAGCACGTTCTGGTTCGCGAACGCGGGGGTCTGGGTGTTGCCCAGCTCGATCACGTCCGGCGGGTTGTCACTGGCCAGCGAGGTGGTCAGCTTCTGCTGGATGCCGTTCCACTGCTGGATCTCGTACTTGATCTTGACGCCGGGGTGTGCGTCTTCGAATTCCTTGTGGAGCGAGTTCGTCAAAGATTCGGGGGCGGTCCCGGTCATCAGCCAGACCGTGAGCGTGCCGTTCGAGGCCGGAGCGCTCGAATTCGTGCTGTCGCCACTGCCGGAACCGGCGCAGCCCGCCGTCGCGAGGGTGATGGCCGCGGCGCCCGCAGTCATCTTGAGCCAGCGCTTCACTCGTGCCGTCCTTTCGATGCCCGGCCACTGTGCCGGGCTCCCACAAAATGGTGTAGACCAATGTCGGCAGCGTGGTACGTACCACTCCGACTGTCAAGCAGGTGGCCGGTTCGTTGTAAACGAGCCGCAATCTTTCACCTTGAGTGAGCGCATGATCACGCTGATGATCGGATCACGGCACTGCCGTCAGGTGCTCGCGAGGCGCGCTGACATGCGGTTTTTCGTTGACTGTTCCGGTGATCGGTGCATTCGGCGGGAGCCTGTTGCGCCGTTCGGAGGAGGGCGGGCTCGCGTTCGCCTAGCGGTAGTCCTCGTCGTCAACGGGAGGTTCGATCCCGAGAAGCGCGCGGGTCTGATCTTGCCGGAACCACGCCACTGTCGCGGTGAAGATCAGCAGGATCAGGGGGAGGACCGGGTCGCCGTTGGCGAGGACGAACAACTCGGTGACACTCGCGCCCACCATGACGCCCGCCAGCAGCAGCGCCGACGGCCCGCCGAAGCGGGGGAGAAGCAGTCCGATCGCGCCGCCGACTTCGAGGACACCGGTGACGTATCGCAGCCACTGCCCGAGCCCGATCTCGGCGAAGGTCTGTTCGGTGTGACCGCCCGCGAACAGCAGGTAGCCGCTGTAGAGGAACTCGGCGGCGAGCGCGACGCGCACCACCCACAGCACGATCGAGCCGATGGGCAGGCTTCGGGTACCGCTGGTTCCTACGGGCATGCCGGGGATTTTTCTCCGGGGCGGGGTGGCTGGCAAGGTCGCCTCCAGAGGACTACTCGCGAGAGTTGGCCCTCTCAGGCAGCGGCGGGCGTTCTGGGGTGACGTTGGGTGAGGGTGTGTGGAGATAGGGACACTTAACCTGGAGCCAAACACCCCTTCCGGATCCGGTGGTCGCCGGGCCTGTGTGGATTTCGGGTCATCCCCAGCACCGAAGCGCAACTGGACGGTTGATTCCGTGAACATCACGTGAGGCGCTGTGGCTGTCTACAGAGGACGTTGTGCGAGTCGAACCGTCCGATTGGGTGCCGTACGTTCGTTCGCGTCGACAGGCATCCGACCTGTCACTTTTGTTCGCCGAGAAGTATCTGTTCGAGCAGCAGGTCGACATCGCGAGCGGACTCGGCTTCGCCTATCCGGTGGAACGTTTCGGCGGCGCGGAGCGCGCGGTGGGCGGCTTCCCGGACGCGGCCCGCGGCGCTGAGCACGTGGGCGGCGACGTGGTCGAGCTGCGCGACGAGGTGCTCCCTCGCGGGCGCGGTCTCGGTTTCCACCGCGTGCACGGCGGTTTCCGCGGCGTCGAGCGCGGTCAGCGCCGCCTCGAGATCACCGGAGCGTAGCTGGGAAAGCGTCGCGGCGTTACGGCAAGTGGCGGCCACGTATCCGCCGCCGATCGCCAGTGCCGCGTCGGCCGCCCGCGCGTAGAAGCCGGCGGCGTTCGCGCCGCAACCGAGCAGGTCCAGCTGTTCGGCGGCGGCCATGCTCACCGAGATGTAGGAATGCCCGGTGTCGCCCGATTCTTCGAGGATTTCGGCGAGGACGGCGTATTCGGTGAAGGCGCGCGAAGATTCGCCGAGCGCGCGGTAGGTGTCGGCGTACATCCAGCGACAGCGGTGGCCCCAGTCCGGCAGCCCGGTGAGCAGGTCGATGGCGCGGGGCGCGACGTCGAGCACCTCGTCGTAGCGGCCGGCGCCGTGCAGCGCGGTGACGAGGACGTACCACTGTTCGGCGGTGTCCTTGCCTCTCGACGCGGCGACGCCGAGGGACGCGTAGGCGTCGTCGACGGCTTCGGCGAAGCGGCCAGTGCCGATCAGGGACAGCGCCCGAAGCTGGCGGAGGTGCCCGCGCAACCGTTCCGGGCCACCGACGGGAAGCGTCGCCAGCAGGTGCTCCACGAAGACGTCCAGTTCGTCGAGCGATCCGGTGCGCTCATAGGCGATCCGGACCTGTTCGACGGCTTCGACGGCCTTCTCGCCGACGTTTCCGACGATGAACGCGTCCGTCGCCGCCCGCGCGAGTTCCAGTGTGGCCGCCGGATCCTCGCCGTCGCCGTTCCGCAGCGACGCGTCCAGGCACAGAAGAGTGCCGTGGAGCAAGGGATCGCCCGTCTCGCGGGCACGTTCGGCCCCGCGCCGCAGGACTTCGTACGCCTCGGGTGTCCTGCCCTGTCCGGAAAGCACGTGTGCCAGCCAGTATTCGCCCCAGCAGGCGGCGTGATCGTCGGCGCCCGCGCGCAACCGTGCGGCGGCCACCGTCGTCAGCGCGACGCCGGTCTCGGCCTGATCGTCGAAGACCAGCCACAGGCCGAGCCAGCACTGGTTGAGCAGGAACCGGGTTTCGTCGCCGTCCCGCCGGAACCCGGCGGCCGCGCGGCGGAGCCGTTCCTCGGTGTCGCCGTCCTGGAAGAAGATCGCGCGCAGTTCGGCCAGCCGCGGGGCGATCTCGTCACCGACGGTGCCGATCGCGGCGAGACAGGCGCGCGCCTCTTCCGCTTCGGACCGGTGGTTGTGGATTTCGGCCCGGACGACGAGTTCCTCCGCCGACAGGCCCGGTGGCGGCAGGATCGGTACCCGGGGGAGCGCGGAGGGCAGGAGCGGCACGAATTCCGCGACCGGTTTCGCGGTCATCTTCCGCTCGACGTGCTCGGTGAGGTAATCGGTCTGGTCTTCTCCGTCGAGTTCCTCGGCCTCGACGAACGCCGCCGCCCGCATCCGCCGATGCAGCAGGCGCAGGGAAAGCCCGTCGTACGGGCCGTTGAGAACGAACCGGGTCTCGCCGTATCCGGTTTCGATCAACCGGCGGGTGAGCAGGGCGGCCGACGCGAAGAACTCCATTCTGGCGATGGCGTCCGCGTGGTCACCGACACCGTCCAAAAGCGACAGAAGATCGAATCCGGTGTGCTCGTTGCCGGTGAGCGCGCAGAATTCCAGCCGCAGGGCGTGGTCGCCGTACCGGCGCGGGACGCCGGTCGAGGCCCTGGTCACCCAGCGGTAGGTCGACGCCGCCTCGGCGTGCTTGCCCGCGGCCGCCAGCGGCACCAAGGTCCGGCAGAGCCGGGTGATCTCGGCCCCGCCGGAGTCGGAGCCGCCCGCGTCCGCGCGGCGTGGTTCCACTTCCATGGTCCTGCCCCCAGAACATGACGTCGACGTCGGATCCTAACGCCCGGAGTTCCGTCATGGCCCTGCTTTCGGGTGGTTCAGGGGACGCGCACGGCGGCGATTTGGGTCGCTTGCCCGATCAATCTGTTCTTCTCGTCCCAAAGCTCCGCGATCTCGTCCATCCGGTCGCCGCCTATCTGGCCCGCCCGCATCCGCACCCGGACCGGGCCGGGCGCCGGGATCCCGCGCAGGTACGCGGTGAACTGGACGGTCGGCGCCCAGCCCGCGATGCCGAGGTCGTAGGAGATCGGCGGCACAGGGTCGAGCGCCACGAGCAGGCTCACCGGATCCCAGTCGGTGCCGTCGGCGAGCCGCAACCAGGACGAGATGACGCCTTTCCGGGACGGCTGTCCCACCGCGAACCCCGCCGAGGACGGGTCGATCCGCTGTTCGACGACGTCCATCAGGCCGATGCGGAATCCGCCGCCACCGTCGGCGGGCACCGGCAGGCAGTCCTGCTCCGCCGGGATCTCGATCGGGTCCACTCCGGACCACCACGCGTCGCCGTCCGCCAGTACGCCCTGGGTGATCAGGGCCTCGGTGCAGGGCGTGCCGCGCTGGCTCAGCCGCGCGCGCACCTGGGTGAGGCCGCGGCCTTCGCGCAGTACTTCGACCTCGACGACCGCGGGACCGGCCTCCGGGGCCACCGAGAACGAGCCGCTGATCGCGGTCAGGTGCGGATGCGAGGAGACCTCGGCGGCGGCCTTGGCGAGGACGGCGAGCAGGTAGCCGCCGTGCAGTTTCGTCCCGATCGTCCACTGTGGATCGAGTTCGGTGTCGAATACCGGGTCGTCGCCCCGGCGGACCAGGGCGGTCGCGGTCTGGAAGTGCGCCATGACCCAAGCTGACACCGTCAAGTTGACGATGTCAAGTTGATGCTGGCAGCATCACGGTATGGGCGCGAAGCGGACGAAGGCGCGGCCGGGTGAAGGGGAGAAGCTGCGGGGCGAGATCCTCCTCGCCGCCGATGCCCTGCTCGGCGAGACAGGGACCGACGAGGCGCTGACGCTGCGGGCCGTCGCGCGGCGGACCGGCGTCTCCACGCCGTCGGTCTACGCGCATTTCCCGAGCCGCGATGCCTTGCTGGAGGCGGTCTGCCTGCGAGTATGGGACGAACTCGCGCACCGGATGCGTGACCGCGCCGCCGAGGTCGCCGACCCGATGCGCGCGCTCAGCCGCTGCGCGCGGGTGTACGCGCGGTTCGCCCTCGACCACCCGGTGCAGTACCGCGTACTCCTGATGCGCCCGTCCGGCGGCTCGTCTCCCGGCGCGGTGGCCTGTTTCCGGCACCTCACCGACGCGACAGCCGCCTGTGTGCGGGCCGGGATCCTGCGCGGCGAACCGGAAACCCTCGCGATGGGCCTCTGGTCGGCGATGCACGGCTGTGTGAGCCTGCTGATCGCCCAGCCGGGGTTCGACTGGCCGCAGGAGCCGGAGGCGCTGATCGACACCGTCATCCGGATGGCGGGGCTCGGCACGGCACTCGCCTGCCGGGTCCCGCGGGACGCGATTCCGCCGAGTGGCGTACTGGCCGGGGACCTGGACGGACTGGCGGCGGGCTGGGCGGCGTCGCGCGGTCGGACTGGTTAGGCTCAGCGCATGTCCGGGACCTCGACGGCCGACGAACGGCTCCAGGTGCTCGAGGCCATCACCGACACGGCGCTGGGACATCTCGGCCCGGACAAGGTGATCGCCACGATCCTCGCGCGCGTGCGCGAGGTGCTCAAGGTCGACACGGCCACGGTGCTCCGGCACGATCCGGACGCCCGGCTGCTCCAGGCCATCGCCGCCTCCGGGATCGAGGAAGAGGTCTTCCAGGACGTCCGGATCGCCGTCGGCGCGGGTTTCGCCGGACGGGTGGCCGCGGAACGGCGTCCGGTGATTCTCGACCACGTCGACGAGACCACCGTCGTCAACTCGCTGCTGCGGGAACGCGGGCTCCGGACGATGCTCGGCGTGCCGATGGTGTCCGGGGACGACCTGATCGGCGTGCTGCACGTCGGATCGGTGACCCAGCGCGAATTCCCCGAGGCCGACGTCGAACTGCTGCGGCTGGTGGCCACCCGGCTCGCGCTGGCGGTGCAACTCGAGGTCTCCGTCACCGATCGCGCCGCCGCGTCGGCGCTCCAGCGAGGACTGTTGCCGGGACGCCTGCCCACCGTCACCGGTATGCAGTTTTCCGCGCGGTACGTGCCGGGAACCGAACCCGGCGTCGGCGGCGACTGGTACGACCTGTTCTCGCTGCCAGGCGACCGCCTCGGCATCGTGATGGGCGACGTCGCCGGACACGGCCTCAACGCCGCCGTGATCATGGGACGGTTGCGCAGCGCGCTTCGCGCCTACGCGCTCGAATCGGACGACCCGGCGGAGGTGCTGTCCAAACTGGACCAGAAGGTGCAGCATTTCGAGCCGGGCGCGCTGGCCACCGTGGTGTACGGGCTGGTGCCCGCGTCGCGGGACAGCGTGGCGATTTCGCTGTCCGGCCACCTGCCGCCGATCCTCGCGGTACCCGGCCTGCCGTCGGTGTTCGTCGACGTCCCGGTCGACCCGCCCATCGGCGTCTCGGGGCCGCCGCGGCGAAGCACGGTGGTCGACCTGCCACCCGGCGCGGTGCTCGCCTTCTACACCGACGGTCTCGTGGAGCGCCGGGATCACCTGATCGACGTCGGCTTGCGGCGACTCGCCGGCGTGGTCACCCCCGACCAGCCCGGAGTGGTGTGCGCGCGGGTGATGGCGGCGCTCGTCGGCTCGACACCCGCGCAGGACGACATCGCCCTCCTCGTGGCCCGGCGCGAACAGGACTGAGTCACCGGACCGGGTGGCCGGCGCGGACGTTCTCGCCTTCCCAGCGGCCCTTCTCCTTGGCCAGATCGATCGCCGCCTGCCCCCGCTCGGTCATCAGTCCCCCGGCGATCAGCCGGGCGGCCCGCTCGCGATTGATCCGGCTCCACGAACTCCGGGGACGGCGCGGGGTGAACCGCAGCCGGGAACTGGTGGCGTCGTTCTTGCGGTGCAGCCCGTCGATCCAGCCGAAACACAGGGCCTGTTCCGTCGCCTCGTCGATGCGGATGCCGGGGATTCCGCTGTTCTTGTGCCGGATGATCAGCCAGACCGCCTTCTCGGTACCGGCGTTTTCGGCGAGCCACGCGCGCCACTCGGCGGGGGTGGCGGCGGTGAAGGTGGCCTCGTCCATGACCGGGTTCCTTTCGTCGTAACGTCTGTGACCATCATCGGAAGCAAAGCGCTCACCGAGTGAGCACTTTTCGAGCGGAGGTGGCCTGAGATGGAGATCTGGGTGAACCCGGCGTGCGCCAAATGCCGGTCGGCGGTGTCGATGCTGGACGAGGCGGGTGCCGAGTACACCGTGCGGAAGTACCTCGAAGAGCCGCCGACGACGAAGGAATTGAAGGCCGTCCTCAAGCGGCTCGGGCTCGAGCCGTGGGAAATCACCCGCACCACCGAGCCGATCGCGAAGGAACTCGGGCTGAAGACCTGGGGACGCGAACCCGCCGACCGCGACCGGTGGATCGAGGCACTGGTGACGCATCCGAAGCTGATCCAGCGGCCGATCATCACCGCCGACGACGGCACGGCCGTCGTCGCGAGGACCCCGGAGGCCGTCCAGGCGGTGCTGCCCCGCTGATCCTCGCCGAAAGTGTCGGTGGTCCTCGCTAGCGTTCCCCGCGTCGTCGAGCGTGGGAGGTCTGGGGTGGAGGAGCACGCTGAGGTGCCGCCGGGATTGGCGGACGCGGTGGTGCCGGTGGTGGCCGAACTGTTTCCGGTGCTGCTCGGCCGGATTCCGCGCGGTCCCACGGCGGCGCTCGGGAGGCTGGGCGCGCCGGAGACGGATCGGGACGTCTTCGCACTGCAGACCGGACCGCGGACGCGCGGTCCCGGCGAGTCGGCGGCGTTGAGTGGACTGCGCTCCCTCGGCGATCCGGTCTCCGAACGGCTGTTCGGCGCGCTCGAACTGACCCTGGAAGGGCTGCCCGCCGACGTCCCGGCCGAGGTCGAAGCCATGGTTCCCGGTCCGGACGCGACACCGCGGTCGTTCGGCTTCGGGATGATGGACGGGCCGAACGCCGCGACCGTCACCGCCGTGCGGCTGCTCGACCAGCTCCGGCCAGGGGTCTCGGGGCTGATCGCGGCGCTGGTCGCCGAACTCGCCGCGCACGAGGCCGTGGTCCCGTTGCTGACGCCCGGGCCGGAGTTCGACGACGAGGAGGAACTCGCCGCCGAACACGGCGCGGTGCATCTCGCGCTGGCCGTCGCGGTCGCGGTGCCGATCCTGCGGCGGGTCGATCCCCCGCTGCTCGCCGGGAAGCCCGCGGGCGTCGTCGGGGTCGCGCTCGGGGCCGTTTCGGCTCTGCTGAGCGAAAGCCCGATGCCTTCCGCGTACGCGGGCGTGCTGCTGGAGAAACGCAGGGCCGAGTACGTGCTGCCGAGATCCTCGTCGGGGTCCGCCGAGGTGCGCGGGCACCGGTTCACCCTGGCCGAGCGGCCGGTCGAGGGCGAAGCGGACTTCGGCGGAAACGGCCTCGCCGTCACGGTTCCCGGCGGTGTCGCCGTCCGGACCGGGCTCGCCGAGGGCCAGGTGAACGTGTCGACGCTGATCCTCGAAGGACCGCCGGACGCCGTGGCGCTCGACTGGTGGGACGAGGTGGTCGAGGTCTCGTGGTCCGCCGAAAAGGGGGACGCCACCTTGGGCGGTGGCGGTGCCCAGCGGTCGAAGACCCCGCCGTGGCCCGGGGATTTCCGGGTCCGGGTGCACGCGATCGGCCGGGACGGCGAAGAGCGGGAGCGTTACGAACTCATGCTTTGGGAGGCGCCGCCGGGGCCGGATGTCGTGCACAAACACAGTGACCGGCTCGGTCATGTCGTCCGCGGCGAGCCGGTGCCCGAGATCGAGACACCGCCGGAGGCCGTCTACCGATGGGTCGGTGAGAGCGCGCTCAGCGAGGCGGCGACGGTCACGGTGGTCACCGGCGCCTCCCCGGCGGAGGTGCTCCGGGGATTCGGTGCCGATCCGGCCGAGCCGGTGTCCGCGCTGGAACTTTCACAGGCCTTCGACCTCGACCCGTGGGTGATCGTGCTCCGCGTCGACGCAGGGGTGCTCGCCGTGGAGTTCAACGGCTTCCAGGGTTCGTACGGGCGGGTGCTGGAGTCGCTCTCGCGGGCGGGCCGGACGGCGAGTTTCTTCTGGAACGTCAACGCGGTGACCAGGTTGTCCTTCGCGGAAAAGGGGATCGTCCGCGCCGGGTTCGAACTCGGGTACGCGGAAGAGACCGAGGATCCCCGGGTGACCGAAGCCTTGGCGGGCCTGGACTTCGACACCTATCGCGACAGGCGCGCCAGGGCGTTCGTCGCTGTCGAGCGGTACACCGGCCACCGGTTGGTCGCCGAGGACATCGAACGGATGATGGCGGCCGACGTGGCTTACCGGATCGTGCCGCATCTGCCGGAGCTGTATCCCGAACCACGCGACGCCGACGGTTCGCGCAGGTTCCCCGGCGGCGGGCCGCTGGGGGCCGATACGGACAAGCTCGCCTTCCTGCCGGAGGAGACCCTGCGTAATTTGGCCTGGCACGCCGCCGAGGCGGCGGCCGAGGCGGCAGGCGTCGCCGAGGACCTCGTCGTCGCGGACACGCTGGCGCACCGGAGGCTGAGTCCGGAGGCGGAACTCCTGGCCAGGAGGTCGCAACTGCACGCGTACCGGGAGCACGCCTGGTTGTGGCAGGCGATTCATCAGGCGACCAACCCGGATCCGCTGAGCGCCGCTATCCGCGCGTTGGACGCGTCGCGGTACGCGGCCGGTGCCTCGGCGGCGGATCTGCTCGACCAGGCCCGGCGGCTACTGGGCTGACCCGTCAGTTGGCTTCGCCCGCCGCCGTCCGCTCGTCGGTCAGCACCCGCAGTCCCGGCAGTAGCGCGAGGATCAGCACTGCCATTACCGCGAACACCGGCCGCAGTCCGACGACTTCGGCGAGCAGCCCGCCCGCCACGGCGCCCAGCGGTTTCGTGCCCCACGCGACGACTCGGTGGCCGCTGGTGCCCCTGCCCAGCAGATGGTCCGGGATGATCCGCTGCCGCAGCGAAACGACGACGACGTTCCACACCACGGTCCCGGCCCCGCCGAGGAAGAACACCGCGCCGATCACGTACGGATTCGTGGTCAGCGCGGGGATTCCGACGAGTACGGCGCCGGTGAACAGGCCGAGGACCAAGGCACGGGACCGGCCGAGCGCGCGTTCGATCCGGTCGGCCGCGAATGACGCCGCGAAGCCGCCCAGGGCGATGGTCGCCAACAGGAAACCGTAGGCCTGCTCCGACAGCCCCATCGCCGAAGACGAGCCCACCGCGTAGAGCACGAAGAGGGTCAACCACGCGCTCGTGGCGAAGTTGAAGCCGCCGACCATGATCGCCATGACGCGGAGGAACCGGTTCCGCCAAAGGAAACGCAATCCCTCGGCGAGATCCGCGCGCACGCTCGTGTCCCGGGTTCGCCCGGCGCGGAACGATCCCGGGACGAAGAAGAGTGCCGCGACCGCGACGGTCCAGAGCACCGAAGAAGCCGTGAAAGCGGCGAAAGCCCCTGCTGCCACGAGGAAACCGCCCAACGGTGGGCCGACGAACTCGTTGGCGGTCAGTTCTCCGGCGTAGAGGCGGCTGTTGGCCCGCGTCAGCTGGTGGAGGCCGACGACCTGGGGCAGGATCGCCTGCGCCGCGGTGTCGTGGACCGTTTCCGCGATCCCGATTCCCAGCGCCATCGCGTAGAGCAACCAGATCGACCCGAAGCCCAGCGCGGCCGCCGCCGCGAGGACGGCGAGCAGGATCGCCCGGAGCACGTTGGCGGTGAGCATCGCGTGACGGCGGTCGACCCGGTCGACGAGCACCCCGGCGTGCAGGGCGAACACCAGCCACGGCAGGGACAGCGCGAACCCCAGCCCCGCGATGAGCGCCGGCGACCGGGTGAGCTGGACGGCCACCAGGCTGAGCGCGACCTTCACCACGCCGTCGGCCAGGTTCGACAGGCTCGAGGAAGTCCACAGCCGCCAGTAGGCGGTCCCCAGCGCGGTCATCGATGGAGAATCGCACATCGATGGAGAAAACTCCATCGATGTTCCGTTTCTCCATCGGTCGGCTACGCTACGTCCATGGACGATCAGGTCGCCGCCAGGGTCGCGGAACGTCGGCGCGAGGCGACGGCACGCGAGGCCAAGGCACTCGGCCATCCGCTGCGGCTGCGCGTCCTCCGGCTCTGCGGGCAGCGGGAACTGACCAACAAGGAACTCGCCGACCGGCTCGGCAAGGACCCCGGAACGGTGCTCTACCACGTGCGGCAGCTGGCCGAAGCCGGCCTGCTGGAGCAGGCACCGGTGCGAACCGGCGTCAGCGGCGCGCTCGAGAAGCCCTACCGCACCGTCGGCAAGACCTGGTGGCTCGACGGTCCGCTCAACGACGAGGACGCCGACACCCGGTTCGGCCCGATCGAGGCGTTCCAGGACGAACTCCGCGAGGCCGGACCCGCTTCGGTGCGAGTGGTCGAGCGGTTCGCGCTGCATCTGTCGCCGGAGGAGGTCACCGAACTCGACAACCGCATCCTCGACATCCTCGACGAGTACATGGCCACCGACCACCGGCGGCTCGACCGGCCCCTGCTGAACGGGATCTTCCTCCTGCACCGTCTGACCGAATGACCGATCACGCAGACGTCGCCGGGGGCTGAAGGAGCTTTCGCCGCATGCGATGCGGGGAAAGCTCCCTCAGCCCGCCGTCACGCCAGCTTGCGGAAGAAGTCCCGGAGGTCGCCGATCAGGAGGTCCGGCGCGTCCTGGGTCGCCCAGTGGCTGCCGCGGTCGAATTCCTGCCACGAAACGATGTTCGAGTGGTCGCGTTCGGCGAAGCGCCGTAACGGCCGGAAGTCGTGGGCGAAACTCGCCAGCCCGGTCGGTGCGGTCGTCGGCTCGCTGGGGTGCTCGGTGTGCTTGTCCTCGTAGTAGAACCGGGCCGCCGAGGCCGCCGTGTTGGTCAGCCAGTACAGCGTGGCGTTGGTGAGCACGTGGTCGTCGCTCGTGCCCGCCAGCAGTTGCGCGCTCCAAGCCAGCTGCCCGGTCGGCGAATCGGCCAAAGCGTGCGCGAGGTTCTGCGGCGCGCTCTCCTGAAGTTTCGCGTAGCCGGACATGTCGTCGTTGAAGGTCTGGAGGAACTGCATGTACTCAAGTTCCTTCTCGGTCATGCCCTCGAACTCCGCCGGGTCGCCGCTGGGGAACGAGAACAGCTGCGTGACGTGCACGCCGATGACGTGGTCCGCGTCGGCGCGGCCGACCTCGGGGGCGACGAACGAGCCGGCGTCGTTCCCGTGCGTGCCGTAGCGCTCGTAACCCAGCCGGCGCATCAGTTCGGCCCACGCCTGGGCCGTGCGGTAGCGGTTCCAGCCCTTCTCGCGCGTCGGGCCGGAGAAACTGAACCCGGGAAGCGACGGGATCACCACGTGGAAGGCGTCCGCCGGATCCCCGCCGTTCGCGCGCGGATCGGTCAGCTGATCGATCAGGTCGAGGTACTCGAAGACCGAGTTCGGCCAGCCGTGGGTGAGGATCAGCGGCGTCGCGTCCGGCTCCGGCGAGCGGACGTGCAGGAAATGGATGTTCTGCCCGTCGATCTCCGTCGTGAACTGCGGGTAGCGGTTGAGCTTCGCCTCCCACGCGCGCCAGTCGTAGCCGTCACGCCAGTACGAGACCAGGCGCCGCACGTACTCCAGCGGCACGCCGTACTCCCAGCCCGGCGTGACCGGTCCGCGCTGCACCCCGTCGGTCACCTGGTCGGCGGGCAGTTCGTTCGCCCAGCGGACCCGGGCGAGGCGGTCGGCCAGATCGTCCAGTTCGGCCTGCGGGACGTCGATGCGGAAGGGCTTGATCTCGGTGTTTGTGCTCATAGGACCAAGGTAGAGTCTCATTAGGAACATTCCGTTCCTAATGAGGGAGCAGGCTGAAGAAATGTTGGAAACCTCGGCAAGACTGCTGCGTCTGCTCTCCCTGTTGCAGACACCCCGTGACTGGACCGGCGCCGAATTGGCCGGACGCCTGGAGGTGAGCGCGCGGACGATCCGCAACGACGTCGAGCGGCTGCGCGCGCTCGGCTACCCGGTGAACGCGACCCGCGGGTCCGTCGGCGGCTACCGCCTCGGCGCTGGCGCCGACCTGCCGCCGTTGCTGCTGGACGACGAGGAGGCCGTCGCCGTCGCGATCGGCCTGCGCACCGCGGCGGGCGGCACCATCACGGGCGTCGAGGAGACGTCGTTGCGCGCGCTCGCGAAGCTGGAGCAGGTGCTGCCGTCCCGGCTGCGGCGACGCGTGAACGCGTTGCAGGCGTACACGATTCCGGTGCCCCGTGACGAGCCCGGCCCGCGCGTCGATGCCGGGACACTGACCGTGCTGACCGCCGCCTGCCGGGATCGCGAGGTGCTGCGGTTCGGTTACCTTGCCCACGACGGGTCGGAGAGCGTCCGGAAGGCCGAGCCGTACCGCCTGGTCAACTGGGGACGCCGTTGGTACCTCGTCGCGTGGGATCTCGACCGTGCCGACTGGCGCACGTTCCGCGTCGACAGGCTCACTCCGCGCGTTCCGACCGGCCCGCGCTTCACCCCGCGTGACCTGCCAGGGGACGTCACGGACCGGGTGCGGCGCGGCGTCTCGTCCGCCGCGTGGCGGTACCGGGCCGACGTCACCGTGCACGCGCCCGCCGACGAGGTGACCGCGCGGATCAACCCGGCCGTCGGCACGGTGGAGGCCGTCGACGAAAGTACGTGCGTGCTGCACACCGGCGCCGACAGCATCGAGACCCTGGCCGTCCACTTGGGACTCCTCGGGCACCCCTTCACGGTCACCGAACCCCCGCGACTGGTCGACTACTTGCGTACCTTGGCCGACCGGTATCGCGACGCGACCGAGTCCGCCCGCGAGTAGTCCTCTGGTCGCGGGCAACCCGCGTGACCGGACGCGGAACACGCCGCCGCGCGGTGTTCCGTCCTCAAGTACGCGAGTTCCGTTTCCGGGCACGGGAGATCAGTGCGCGAAGGTGGTCAGGAACCGGTCCCGGAAAGCGTTCATCCGCCAGATCGGCGCGTTCCGGTCCGGGTTCAGGCCCTCCTGCCAGTTCCACCCGGCGATCTTGTCGAGTACGGCCTTGTCCCGCGTGACGACGGTGATCGGGACGTCGCGATCGGCGCCCTCACCGGCGACGATCGGGTTCGGCTGGTGGTCGCCCAGGAACACCAGCACGAGATCGTCGTCCCCATACGTCTCGACGTACGAGATCAGCGAGTTCAGCGAGTAGGCGATCGAGTCGCCGTACGCGCCGCGCACCTTGGCCGGGTCGGTGAAGACCTCGTCGGGCGTTTTCCCTCGCGAAGGCATGGGATGGTAGATCGAACCGTCGCCGACGGCGGTCCAGTCGACCAGCCGGGGGAGCGGTGTCCACGGCCAGTGACTGGTGACGAGGTCGATTTCCGCCATCAGCGGCGGGCGGCCGGGCTTCGCGCGTTCGGCGCGCTGGAAAGCCGAAAGCGTGAACTGGTCCGGCATCGTGGCGTAGGAGAACGGCGGGCCGCGGTACCCGATGCCGCGCGAGTCGTAGTAGCGGTCGTAGCCGTAGACCTCGCCCTCCGGCCAGTCCTCGGTATGCGCCGGAACGACGCCGACGGTGTCCCAGCCCGCGCGTTCGAACGCGCCGCCGAGGGTGAACCGGTCGCTCTTCACGAAGTCGTCGTACCGGTGCTGGCTGTCGACCCAGACGCCGGACTGGAACGTCGAATGCGCCAGCCAGCTGCCCGCGCTCGTCGTCGGCGACGTCAGGAACGCGCTGCGCGAGCCGTACCCGGCGCTTTCCAGCCGCGCCGTCCCGGCGTCGAGGACCGCGTCGACCTTGGGCGCGATGTCGGAGTCCTGGACGGCCACCCGCCCGTAGCTCTCGACGAAGGTGAACAGGACGTCCTTGCCGCGCAACGCGTTCAGCAGTCCGGATGGCGGAGTGTCGCGAAAGGCGTCGACGGCGACTTCCTCGGCGAAGGCCTCTCGGTCCCGGATGCCGGCTCGCACCTGGCGGAGGTCCTCGTAGGCGTAGGCGACCGCGCTGCGCGACGCGAGCGGCTGCCCCGGAGCGAGCTGTACGCCGAACACCGCGCACACGATCCAGATCACGCTGAGCGTGGCGACCACCCGGGCCGACGCGGTGCGGTGCCCGGCCGCCACCCGGCTCAATCGCAGGACGGCCAACGCCACCAGCACGAGCACGACCACGGCCAGCAGCGTCAGCCCGAGGAAGGTCGCGATCGCGCCGGTCCGGCCGATCGACGTGCCGAGGAGGTCGACGCCGTTGCCGAGCACGCCCCAGTCGAACACCGGGTCGAACCGCCGGTCCAGCGCGAGCCCGAAGCCGATGTCGATGGCCTTGACGACGGTCAGGAGCCCGAGGACCGCCCCGGCCGACACCGCGACGATCCGCCGGGCGCCGTCGCGCAGCATGAGCACGACAGCCACGCCGAGCAGCGCTTCCACCGGCAGCCGCACGAACGCCTCCGGCGTCAGCCTGTCGAGGTCGCCCGGCACGAGCAGGGCGAACAGCACGAGGACGGCCGAGAGCGTGGTCGCCGCGCTGGTCGCGATCTCGCCCAGCGCCGTCCGGTCATCCGGCAGGCCCGCCAGGGCGGGGCGAGTGAAAACGGACAACTCGGGTTCCTTTCCGGGCGAGGGCCTTCATCGGGTTACACGGAAGGCGGGTCCGGGCGGTTCACCGGCGGGTAGTCTGCGCCGGTGAGTGACGAGATCTGGGCCGCCCTCGCGGCGACACCCCTCGAAGAGGTGCGACGGCGTGCCGCGGTGATCGACGCGCTCACCGAGATCACCCCCGCCGAGGTGGACGGTGCGAAGCGGTTCGCCTGGAACGACGGCGGCGGACAGTCGGCCGCCTGGTATTTCACGCCGGACGAGCGCGCGCTGTTGCTGACCTTCGACCACGAGTCGGAGTTGAACCTGTTCGCCGAGGAGGACTACTCGGTGCAGGAGGCGCTCTATGGCGGTGTCCCCGAAGACCTCGTCAGGCTGGTGCGGAATCGTCCCGAGAACTACGAGTCCCTGAACCTCGTCGACGCGGAGACAGGAGCGACGATCCTCTACGCCGGTGGCGTGTTCTGGTTCGACGGTGAACGGTGGCATCAGGCCGAAGGCTTCCTCGACCACTGCCGCCGGGAAGGCCTGGATCCGCTGGGCGAGTCGGGATTCACCTACTGCCTCGGCGTCTACCGGTTCGGCGAGGAGTTCGCCCCCGGCCAGCACGGCTGACGCTCAGCGCACGATCTTGGCCCCGCTGTGGCACCGTTCCAGGAATGAGCCTGCACCTGGGTCCCCTGCTGAGACACGTCGACGAGACCTCGGCGACGGTGTGGGTCGAGACCGGTACCGCGAGTGAGGTCGAAGTCCTCGGCACGACCGCGAGGACGTTCGAGATCCACGGCCACCACTACGCCCTGCTGGTGCTCACCGGGCTCGAACCCGGCACCCGCACCGAGTACGAAGTGCGCGTGGACGGCGAAAAGGTGTGGCCGGAGGCGGGATCGGCGTTCCCGCCCAGCGTCATCCGAACGCTGCCGGAGAACGAGTCCCGGCTCCGGCTCGTGTTCGGTTCCTGCCGCAAACCGCATGACGGCGACGTCTACGGCCCGGACGCGCTGGCCGCGTACGCCCGCCGGATGGCGGACGGGCCGGAAACCGAGTGGCCGCAGGCGTTGCTGATGCTCGGCGACCAGGTCTACGCCGACGAGACCACCGACGAAACGCAGGAATGGCTGAAGCAGCGCCGTGACACCTCGAAGCCGCCGGGCACGGAGGTGACGGATTTCGAGGAGTACACCCATCTCTACCTCGAGGCCTGGGGTGAACCGTCGATCCGCTGGCTGCTGTCCACCGTGCCGACGTCGATGATCTTCGACGACCACGACGTCCGCGACGACTGGAACACCTCGTACACCTGGCAGCGGTGGATACGCGCGCAGCCGTGGTGGCAGGAGCGGCTGCGCGGTGCGATCATGTCGTACTGGGTCTATCAGCACCTCGGGAACCTCGGCCCCGCCGAACTCGCGGAGGACGAAACCTTCCAGAAGGCCGTCACCTCCGGCGGGGACAACGCCGACCTGCTCGTCGCGTTCGCCGACGAGGCCGACAACGAACGCGACGGCACCAAGGGCGCGCGCTGGAGTTACCGTCGCGACTTCGGCAAGGTGCGGCTGCTGGTCATCGACAGCCGCGCGGGCCGGATCCTGGCGGGCGGCATCCGGTCCATGGTGGACGACGACGAGTTCGACTGGATCGAGGACAACGCCGCCGAAGCCTGCGACCACCTGCTCATCGGGTCGTCGCTGCCCTGGCTCCTGCCGCCGGTGATCTCCCACCTCCAGTCGCTGAACGAGCGGGCCTGCGAGCGGCCCGGAAAGCGCGGACGGCTCGCGGAGAAGATCCGGCAGGCGGGCGACCTCGAACACTGGGCGGCGTTCCGCGCGTCATTCGACCGGCTCGCCGCGATGATCGCGCGCGAAGGACGGCGGGAAGACCCACCCGCCACCATCGCGGTGCTCTCCGGCGACGTCCACCACGCCTACATCGCCGAGGCGCGCTACCCCGAACCGGTGACGTCGGCGGTCTACCAGCTCACCTGCTCACCGGTGCACAACGCGATGCCGAGACCGCTTCGGTCGGCCTTCGCCCGCACCTGGTCGCCCCGGCTGGCGTCCCTCGCCCGCCGGTGGGCGGCGCGGGGCGGCGTCGAACCTCTTCCCCTCGACTGGCGGAAGACGTCGGGACCGCACTTCGGCAACGTCATCGCCACGGTCGAGACCACCGGCAGATCCGCCGTCACGACGATCGAACAGGCCACCGATGACGGGCTGATCGAGGTGGCTCGGCAGAGGCTGGCTTGAGCCGGTTGCGCGCTCGGTAATATCGCCGCGTGACCACCTCTGCCGAAACACTCGAGTTCCAGTCGGAGGCACGTCAGCTGCTTCAGCTGATGATCCACTCGATCTACTCGAACAAGGACACCTTCCTGCGGGAACTGGTGTCCAACGCCTCCGACGCACTGGACAAACTCCGCCTCGAAGCGTTCCGCGACAAGGAACTCGAGGCGGATACCGACGATCTCCACATCGAGATCGACACCGACTCCGAAAACCGCACTCTGACCGTGCGGGACAACGGAATCGGGATGAGCCGGGACGACGTCGTCGCGTTGATCGGTACGATCGCTAAATCCGGCACCGCCGAATTCCTGAAGAAGTTGAAGGAAACGAAGGATTCCGCGGCCTCGCAGGACCTGATCGGCCAATTCGGCATCGGGTTCTACGCCAGCTTCATGGTGGCCGACAAGGTCACGCTGCTGACGCGCCACGCGGGGTCGGACGAGGGCGTCCGATGGGAGTCCGAGGGCGAAGGCACGTACACCATCGAGACGGTCCCGGACCTGCCGCAGGGCACGTCGGTCGTCCTGCACCTCAAGCCCGAGGACACCGAAGACCAGCTCTTCGACTACACCTCGGCCACGAAGATCAAGCAGATCGTCAAGAAGTACTCGGACTTCATCACCTGGCCCATCCGGATGACCGAAGGCGAAGAGGTCGTCACGGTCAACTCGATGAAGGCGCTGTGGGCCCGGTCCTCCAGCGACGTCACCGAAGACGAGTACAACGAGTTCTACAAGCACGTCGCGCACGACTGGAACGACCCACTGGAGACGATCCGGCTCCAGGCCGAGGGCACCTTCGAGTACCAGGCGCTGCTGTTCCTGCCGGGGCACGCGCCGCTCGACCTGTTCATGCGGGAGCGCAAACGCGGCGTCCAGCTGTACGTGAAGCGCGTCTTCATCATGGACGACTGTGAAGCGCTGATGCCGGAGTACCTGCGCTTCGTGAAGGGCGTCGTCGACGCGCAGGACCTCTCGCTCAACGTCTCGCGCGAGATCCTGCAGCAGGACCGGCAGATCCAGCTGATCCGCCGTCGCCTGGTCAAGAAGATCCTCTCGACGGTCAAGACCCTCATGGCGGACGAGAACCCGTACAAGTACGAGACGTTCTGGAAGGAGTTCGGCCGCGCGGTCAAGGAAGGCCTGCTGGACGACTTCGAGAACCGCACCGCGATCCTCGACATCTGCTCCTTCGCGTCGACCAACGATCCGGAGAAGCTGACGTCGCTGCGCGAGTACGTCGAGCGGATGAAGGACGGCCAGGAGCACATCTACTACCTGACCGGTGAGTCGCGGCAGAGCATCGAGAACTCCCCGCATCTGGAAGCGTTCCAGGCCAAGGGCTACGAGGTGCTGGTGCTCACCGATCCGATCGACGAGATGTGGGTCGACGCGGTCTCCGGGTACGAGGAGAAGCAGTTCCAGTCGGTCGCGAAGGGCGAGGTCGAACTCGACGACACCAGCGACGAGCAGAAGGAAGAGTTCTCCGGGCTGCTGACCTGGCTGACGACTTCGCTCGCGGAGCAGGTCAAGGAGGTCCGGCTCTCGACGCGCCTGACGACGTCTCCCGCCTGCATCGTCGGTGACACGAACGACGTCACCCCGACGCTGGAGAAGATGTACCGCGCGATGGGGCAGGAAATGCCGCAGATCAAGCGGATCCTGGAACTCAATCCGGGCCACCCGCTGGTCGCCGGGCTGCGGTCCTCGTTCACCGAGCACGGTGAGAGCGAGGGGCTCGCGGAGACCGCGGAACTGCTCTACGGCATGGCTTTGCTCGCCGAGGGCGGGGAACTGGGCGACCCGGCCCGCTTCACCAAGCTGCTGGCCACCCACCTCCAGAAGACCCTGTAGCCGAAGTACATGAAGGCCCCCTTCCTTGTGCCTAGGTACAGGCTTGGGTTCTAGTGGTGGTTGCAACACCTGATTTGTTCAGGGGTTGTGTTGTTCGAGATTCGTGGGGATCGGTCGCCTCAGGGGCCGAGGCGGCTGGTCGCTGAGCGCTGCGCTTATCTTGATCTTGTGGCGCAAGGGATGGGCACCGCGCAGGCGTGCCGGGTCGTGGGGATCAACCGCCGGACCGGGTATCGGTGGCGGCAGGGTCGTGTGAGTCAGGCGGGGCGGGATACCGGTCGGTGTTCCGTCCCGCCGTCGCGTGTGGAGCCTGAGTTTCCCGTGCCTGAGCAGCCGCCGGAAACCGGCCTGCCGGTTCCGGCCACCCGGTTTCTGTCCTCCGACGAGCGGTTGCTGATCGCGGATCTGGTGCGGGCCGGGCATGGCCCTCGGGAGATCGGCCGCCGGCTTGGCCGTCCGGCCTCGACGGTCAGCCGGGAACTGGACCGCAACGCCGACCCCGCCAGCGGTGAGTATCGTCCCTATTCCGCGCAGGCCCGGGCCGAAGCCCGCCGGCCCCGCCCGAAACCGGGCAAGATCGCGACCAACCCTGAACTGCGGGACCGGATCCAAGACATGCTGGATGACCGGTGCAGCCCGGAACAGGCCAGCAAACGGTTGCGCCGTGATCACCCCGACCAGCCGGAGCTGCACGTGGCCCACGAAACCATCTACCAAGCCCTGTATGTCCAAGGCCGCGGCGAGCTGCGCCGCGAACTCAAAGCCGCGTTACGCACCGGCCGCACCCAGCGCAAACCCCGCGGCAGCGGCGAGCAACGCCAACCCCGGTTCACCGCACCCATGGTGATGATCAGCGACCGCCCGGCCGAGGCCGACGACCGCGCCGTCCCCGGCCACTGGGAAGGCGACCTCATCATCGGCGAGAACGGCGCATCCGCGATCGGCACCCTCGTCGAACGCACCACCCGCTACGTGATGCTCGTGCACCTCGGCCAGTCCCGCACCGCCGAACACGTCCGCGACGCACTCATCACCACCATCAGCACACTGCCCGAACACCTGCGTCGTTCCCTGACCTGGGACCAAGGCGCGGAAATGGCGCGACACCACGAATTCAGCATCGCCACCGCCATGCCCGTCTACTTCTGCGACCCACACGCACCCTGGCAACGCGGCACCAACGAAAACACCAACGGCCTGCTCCGCGAATACTTCCCCAAAAGCACCGACCTCAGCATCCACACCCCCGACGACCTCGCCGCCGTCGCCGCCCAACTCAACCGCCGCCCACGCAAAACGCTCGACTGGGACACCCCAGCCGAGCGCCTAGCTAAACTCCTAGCCAAAACCAGTTGACCACCCGTGTTGCAACAACCCCCCGAATCCACCAGGAAGGGGGCCTTCACGTACCGCTAGGGCCGGGTCCGCCAGAGCACCAGGACGAAGTACGGCGTCCCGACCATCGCGATGACCAGACCGGCGGGGATCTGGGCGGGCGCGATGACCGTCCGCCCGAGGGTGTCCGCGACACTCACCAGCAGTCCCCCGAGCACCGCCGCCACCGGGACGACCCGGCCGTGCCGCCCGCCGACCAGCGACCGCGCCAGATGCGGCGCGACCAGCCCGACGAAGACGACCACGCCGATCGCGGACACCGCGGTGGCCGCCAGGATCCCGGACGCCGCCAGGATCACCAGCCGCGATCGCTCGATGCGCATCCCGAGCACCCGCGGGGTGTCCTCGTCGAGGGCGTGCAGGTCCAGTTCGCGGTGCTTGACCCACAACAACGGCGTCAACGCGATCAGGGACAGCGCCACCGGCGCGACCTGCTCCAGCGTGCGGCCGTAGGTCGACCCGGAAAGCCAGGTCAGCGCCTTGGCCGAGTTCCACGGGTCGGAGACCACGATCAGCAGCGTGATCAGCGCCATCCCGGCCGACCAGACCGCGATACCGATGATCACCAGCCGGTCCGAATCCAGCCCCGACCGCCAGGCCAGCCCGTAGACCAGCAGGAACACCACGGTGGCACCGACGCCGGCGGCACCCGCGATCGCCCAGGCGCCGACCGCCGGGACGAGGGTGATCAGGGTGATCGCGCCGAGCCCGGCGCCCGCGGTGATGCCGAGCAGCCCGGGTTCGGCGAGCGGGTTGCGGCTCACCGATTGGATCCCGCAGCCGGACACCGCCAGCGCGGCACCGGCGAGCAGCGCCGCCAGTACCCGCGGAAGCCGTTGGTCCAGCACGAAGGTGAGCGCGGTCCCGGTGTCGCCGGTGACCCAGTTCACCAGGTCCCCGAGCAGCACCATCCGGTCGCCGAGCAGCATGCCCACCACGGGGATGACGGCGAGCAGCACCACCAGCGCGCCGGAGATCAGCACGAGCCGTCGTTTCGACCCGGCGACCCCGACCCGGCCTGCCGGAGCCTGCCGTCGCGAGCCGCTGCCTCGGCCACGCCTGGCCAGCCACACCATCACGACGGCGCCGATGATCGTGGTCACCACACCGGTCGGCACGCGCACGGCGGCGGCCGAACCCATGATCGCCCGCAGGACGACGTCGGCGCCGAGCACCGTCACCACGCCGACCAGCCCGGACACCGGCAGCAGCACGCGGTGTTTCGCGATCGGCAGCAGCAGTTTCGTGATCACCGGCGCGCTCAGCCCGACGAACCCGACCGGTCCGGCGACGGTCACGGCCGCCGCGGTCAGCGCGACGGTCAGCACGATCGCGCCGACCCGCGTCCGGCGGACCCGGAGTCCGAGCACGGTCGCGTTGTCGTCACCGAGGGCGAGGACGTCGAGTTTGCCGCTCATCGCGATCAGCGCCACGACGGCGAGCACCACGATCGGCGTCATCTGGCCGGTCGCCCGCAGGTCGGACACGGTCAGGGAACCGCTGCCCCAGGCGAACAGGCCGGACGTCTCCTGCTCGAACAGGAGCAGCAGCAGGATGGTCACCGACTGGAGCGCCAGCAGTACCGCCGAACCGACGAGCACCAGCCGTGGACTCGCCGCACCGCCGCCTGCCAGGCCCAGCACGACGACGGCCGCGGCGAGCCCGCCCACGAACGCCGCCCCGCCCACCGGCACGAGCGGCAGCGAGAGACCGAACGCCGAAATGACCACCACGGCGAAATGCGCGCCCGCGTTGACCGCGAGCGTGTCGGGTGAGGCGAGCGGGTTCCGCGCCACGGACTGCATTCCCGCGCCCGCGACACCGAGTGCGACGCCCAGCAGCAACGCGGCGAGCAGCCGCGGGACGCGCGAACCCTCCAGTACCGCGAGGGTTTGCGCGTCCCCCTGGCCGAAGATCGCCTTCACCACGTCCAGCGGGCCGGACGTCGACGTGCCCTGTGTCAGGTGGATACCGGCGAGGACGACGATCAGCGCGACCAGTCCGGTCGACACCACCGCCGTGCGCACCGCTTGGGGCGCACGTGCTTCCTTGAGCATCAGGCGGTGATGGCCTTCACGACCTGGTCGGCGGTCAAGATGATCGACTTCGGGCCGCCGAAGGTCCACGTCCCGGACTCCAGTTTGCGGATCTTCTTCGACACCACGAACGGCAGCCGCTGGTAGACGGCGTTCTGCGCGAGCCCGGTGGTGAAGACGTCCTCTTCGGACGCGCTGTAGAACAGCACGGTCTTCGGGTCGGTGATCGCGGTCAGGCCTTCGACGTCGGTCTGGCCGAGACCCCATTGCGGGTCGACCTTGCCGGTCCAGACGTTTTCGAGGCCGACGGCCTCGGCGGTGTCGGAGACCAGCGACCCCTTGCCGAACGGGCGGATGCTGACGGTGCTGCCTTCGAGGTAGGCGTCGGCCATCAGGAACGGGGTGCCCACGGCGCCCTTGGCCTCGACGGCCTTCCTGCCTTCGGCGAGCTTGGCGTCCATTTCGGACAGTTGCGCGTCCGCCTCGGCCTCCTTGCCGACCGCCTTCGCGATCAGCTTGAAGTCCTCGCGCAGGCGATCGAAGTTGCGGGTCGCGTCGCTGGCCTTGGTGACCACGACCGGGACGTACTTCTCGATCTGCGGCACCAGGGGCGAGTCGCGCTCCTCGGCGATGATCACGACGTCGGGATTCAGCGCGACGATGGCGTCGACGCTGGGCTCGTTGCGCTTGCCGACGTCCTTGACTTCGGCGGTCAGCGGGGCGGCCTTGTCCCAGACGTTGTAGCCCGCGACGTCCGCCGCGCCGACCGGCATCACCCCGAGCGAGGCGACCATCTCGGCCTCGCCCCACTCCAGCGCCACGACGCGCTTGGCAGGCGCCTTGAGGGTGACGGCCTTGCCGCGGGCGTCGGTTACCGTGACCGGACCGCTCGCGGCGGCGGACTCGCTCGGCGCCGCGGCGGTGTTCTCGGTGGTGCCGCAGGCGGACAGCAGCAGCGCCGCCGTCGCGACGAGGGCGGCAGGGGTCAGCAAACGCATGGTTCTTCCTGGTTTTCTCAGGCGGGCCTGGGCGAATGCCGCCCGAGTGGCCTGCAGTGGATCGCGCCCGTCACCGGGTCGTTCGCGACGTGGACGGTGACGCCGTAGGCCTGGGAGAGGTGCCCGGTGGTGAGCACCTGCCCGATGTCACCCGTGGCCACGATGGTTCCCTCGCTCAGCAGCACGACCTCGTCGGCGATGATCGCCGCGTGGTCGAGGTCGTGGAGCACCACGCCGACCGCGACGCCTTCGTTGGCGAGATCACGGACGACGTCGAGGATCTCGACCTGGTAGCGCAGGTCGAGATGGTTGGTGGGCTCGTCGAGCAGCAGCACGGAGGTCTGCTGGGCGAGACAGGACGCGAGCCAGACACGCTGGAGTTCGCCGCCGGAGAGTTCGTCGACCCCTCGTTCGGCCATCAGCGTCACGCCGGTCAGGTCCATCGCGCGGCGGATCGCGGCGGCGCCGTCGACGTCGACCCCGCGCCAGCCCGAGCGGTACGGGTAGCGGCCGTAGGAGACGACGTCACGCACGGAGACCCCGCTCGGCGTGGGCCGGTGCTGGGTCAGCAACGTGACCTGGCGGGCGAACTCCTTGCCGGACAACGCGTTCGCTCCCCAGACGGTGCGGTCGCCGAGCCGGACACGGCCCTCGCGGGGCTTGTGCAGCCGCGCCAGCGAACGCAGGAGCGTCGACTTGCCGGAGCCGTTCGGCCCGACCAGCGCGGTCACCGTCCCGGCGCGCAGGGACAGGGACACGCCGTCCACCACGGCCCGCTCTTGGTGCGCGAGCACCAGGTCATGGCCGGTGAGCAGCGCGTCTTCCGTAGACATGAGGGGAGCCTAACCTAATCACGTGGTCAGGCCGATGTCGTGAGTGACACAGAGCGCGGGGTGATCGCCCGGTTACCCCAGCCGACTCGGTACCGGCGCCCTGCTCACCCCCAAGTACGTGAAGGCCCCCTTCATTGCGCTAGACGCAATGAAGGGGGCCTTCACGTACTTGGGGCTCGCCGGGATGGACCCGGGCTCCTACCAGGACGTGCGGGCGCTCGGCGCCGCCGCCTCCCGCCTGCGCTTGACCAACCGCTTCCCGACGATCCCTTGCCGCGGCCCGAACAGGTACACCAGCGTGAAGCCGGCGCCCTGCACCAGCACGATCATCCCGCCGGAGGCGGTGTCGAGGTGGTAGCTCAGGTACAGCCCGATCATCCCGGCGAGCACCGAGAACGACGGTGCGATCACGAGCATGCGGCCGAACCGGTCGGTCAGCAGATACGCCGTCGCGCCCGGGATGATCAGCATCGCCACCACCAGGATCACGCCGACCACCTGCAACGCCACCACCGAGGTCAGCGCGAGCAGCCCGAGCAGCGCGGCGCCGAGCAGCCGCGGGGTGAGCCCGATGGCGTGCGCGTGCGTGGGATCGAAGGCGTACAAGGTGAAATCGCGGCGTTTGAGCACCAGCAGGGCGAGGGTGATCGCGCCGAGGATGCCGATCTGGATCAGATCCGAGGTGTCGACGCCGAGCAGGTTGCCGAAGATGATGTGGTTCAGATCGGTCTGGCTCGGCGTCACCGAGATCAGCACGAGGCCGAGCGCGAACAACGTGGTGAACACGATGCCGATCGCGGCGTCCTCCTTGACGCGGCTGGTGTCGCGGACGACGCCGATCAGTGCCACGGCGAGGAAACCGAACACGACGGCGCCCAGCGCGAACGGCGCGCCGACGATGTAGGCGAGCACGACACCGGGCAGCACCGCGTGCGAGACGGCGTCACCCATCAGCGACCAGCCGATCAGCACCAGCCAGCAGGAAAGCACCGCGCAGACCGTCGAAGCGACCACTGTGGACGCGAGCGCCCGCACCATGAAGTCATAGGAGAGCGGTTCGAGCAACAGGTCGTAGAAGCTCACGCGGGTTCCTCTTCCCGTCGCAGGACATCGAGCCCGAAGGCCAGCGCGAGGTTTTCGGGCCGCAGCACCTCGCCGGGGGAGCCGTGCGCGAGCACCTTGCGCATCAGCAGGATCGCCTCGTCGGCGAGGCCGGGCAGGGCGTGCAGATCGTGGGTCGAGATCAGGACGGCGGCGCCGTCGGCCGCGAGTTCCTTGAGCAGCCGGGTGATCGTGGCTTCGGAACGCTTGTCGACACCGGCGAACGGCTCGTCCAGCAGCAGCACGCGCGCGCCTTGCGCGATGCCACGCGCGACGAACGCGCGTTTGCGCTGCCCGCCGGACAACTGCCCGATCTGGCGGCCGGCGAGTTCGGTCAGTTCGACCCGCTCCAGCGCCTGCTCGACGGCTTCGTGGTCGGCGCGGCGCGGACGCCGGGTGAATCCGAGACGTCCGTAGCGGCCGGTCATCACGACGTCCCGCACGGACAGCGGGAACGACCAGTCGACGTCTTCGCTCTGCGGCACGTAGCCGATCACGCCGGTCTTGCGGGCGCGGGCTGGCGTGCCGCCGTCGACCGTGACCGTGCCGCTGTCCGGGCGGACCATGCCCATGACCGTCTTGAACAGCGTCGACTTGCCGGAGCCGTTCATTCCGACCAGACCGCAGACGCGGCCGTGTTCGAGCGTGACGTCGACACCGTCGAGGGCCAGGACTTCACCGTAGTGGACGGTGACGTCCTCGACGCGGATCGCGGCGGTCACGGCTTCGCCCCGGTGAGCGCGGCCACGATCGTCTTCGAGTCGTGGCGGATGAGGTCGAGGTAGGTCGGCACCGGGCCTTCGGGACCGGACAGGGAATCGACGTAGAGGACGCCGCCGAACGCGGCGCCGGTCGCGGAGACGACCTGGCGCATCGGGGCGTCGGAGACGGTCGACTCGCAGAACACCGCGGGGACCTTGTTCTCCTTGACGAATCCGATGGCGCGGGTGATCTGCTGCGGCGTCGCCTGCTGTTCGGCGTTGACCGCCCAGATGTACTGCTCGGTGAGACCGGTGTCGCGTGCCAGGTAGGAGAAGGCGCCTTCGCAGGTGACGAGCGCGCGTTCGTTCTTCGGCAACCCGCTCAGCGCACCGGTCATCTCGTCCTGGACGGCCTGCAGTTTCGCCTTGTAGGCGTCACCGTTCGCCTTGAACGTGGCCGCGTCGCCGGAGGAGACCTCGCTGAACGCCTTCACCATGTTGTCCACGTAGATCCCGACGTTCTTCGGCGACATCCACGCGTGCGGGTTCGGCTTGCCCTTGTAGGAGTCTTCGCCGATGGCGATGGGCTCGACGCCTTCGCTGACCACCTTGTGCGGCGCGTCGCTCTCGGAGACGAACCGCGCGAACCAGGCCTCCAGGTTCAGCCCGTTGTCGAGGATCAAGTCCGCCTTCGCGGCCTTCTTGATGTCGTCCGGAGTGGGCTCGTAGCCGTGGATCTCCGCGCCGGGTTTGGTGATCGACTCGACCCGGAGCTTGTCGCCCGCGACGTTCGAGGCGATGTCCGCCAGCACCGTGAACGTGGTCAGCACCACCGGACGTTTGTCGTCGCCGCTCGCTTCGTTGCCCGCGCCACCGCACGCGGACAGGACGAGCGCGGACGCCGCCAGCGCGCAGACGGTCTTGAACGGATTCGCCATCTCCTGAGTCTAGAGTTCGGCGCACCGAACTTCCAACTCACGTGTGCCTCAAATCTCGGTGGGGGTCCGGTTCTTCTCTTTCACCGTTTCCAGCAGGAGCTGGGAGACGTCGCGCACGGTGACGTTCTCGCCACGCTGCTCGCTCTGCCGCTGGACGAGGCCGTCGTTCAGCATCACGCGGCAGAACGGGCAGCCGGTGACGATCGTTTCGGCGTCCGTGCCGAGCGCCTCGTCGACGCGTTCGAGGTTGATGCGCTTGCCGATCTGCTCCTCCATCCACATCCGCGCGCCACCGGCGCCGCAGCACAGCGAGCGGTCGGCGTGCCGGGGCATCTCGCTGAGCGTGGCACCGGTCGCGCCGACGAGTTCGCGCGGCGGCTCGTAGATCTTGTTGTGGCGGCCGAGATAACACGGGTCGTGGTAGGTCGCCGGGCCGGCGTCGACAGGTTTGACCGGGGTCAGCTTCTTGGCACGGACCAGGCGGTTCAGCAGTTGCGTGTGGTGCAGGACCTCGTAGTGCCCGTCGAGTTGCGGGTACTCGCGGCCGAGCGTGTTGAGACAGTGCGGGCAGGTGGTGACGATCTTGCGCGTGCCGGGTTCGCGGCCCTCGAACACCGCGTTCAGCGTCTCGACGGTCTGCTGCGCGAGCATCTGGAAGAGGAACTCGTTGCCGGAGCGGCGGGCAGGGTCGCCGGTGCAGGACTCGTCGGTGCCGAGGATCGTGTACTCGACCCCGGCCAGGTGCAGCAGTTCCGCGGTGGCGCGGACCGTCTTGCGGGCGTTGTCGTCGAACGCGCCCGCGCAGCCGACCCAGTAGACGTACTCCACGTCGTCGGCGAGTTCGCCGTCGAAGATCGGTACCTCGAAGCCGAGGTCCTTGGTCCAGGCGAGGCGGTCGGAATTGTTCTGGCCCCAGGGATTTCCCTTGGTCTCGAGGTTTTTGAACAGGACGCCGAGTTCGCTCGGGAAGGCTGACTCGATCATCACCTGGTAGCGGCGCATGTCGACGATGTGATCGACGTGCTCGATGTCCACCGGGCACTGCTCGACGCACGCCCCGCAGGAGGTGCATGACCAGAGGACGTCCGGATCGATGACGCCGTTGTCCTCCTTGGTGCCGACGAGCGGACGCTCCTCGGGGGCCTCCTTGCCGTCCAGGATGTACGGCGCCTTCTCGAAGAGGTGGTCCCGCAGATCCATGATCACCAGCTTGGGGGACAACGGCTTCCCGGTGTTCCACGCCGGGCACTGCGACTGGCAACGGCCGCATTCGGTGCAGGTGGCGAAGTCGAGCATGCCCTTCCAGGTGAAGTCTTCGATCTTGCCGCGGCCGAAGGTGTCGTCCTCGCCGGGATCCTCGAAGTCGATCGGCTTGCCTGCCGACTCCATCGGCAGCAGCGGGCCGAGTGCGTCCGGGAGCCGTTTGGCGGTGACGTTGACCGGCGCCAGAAAGATGTGCAAGTGCTTGGAATAGAGCACGATCGACAGGAACGCCAGCATCACGCCGATGTGCAGCAGCAGCCCGACGGTCTCCAGCGGCTCGGTGACCGAGGCGCCCAGCGGTTCCAGGAGTTCGCCCACGCCAAGGGAAACCCACGCGCCCGACTCGTACGGGAAGACACCGACCGCCGCCGACGCGCCCCGGAAGAGGAACATCGTCCAGATCACGTTGAAGATCATGAACAGGATCAACCAGGCGCCGCCGGTGTGCGAGCCGAAGAACCGCGATGCGCGTTCCTTGCGTTCCGGCGCCTGGCGGATCCGGATGATCGCGAAGACCACGAGCGAGGCGACCACCGCGACCGCGATGAAGTCCTGGAGGAAGCCCAGCACCGCCCAGTGCCCGATGAGCGGGATGTGGAAGTCGTGGTCGAACAGGGCGCCGTACGCCTCGACGTACACCGAGCCGAGGATCACGAAGCCCCAGAACGTGAACAGATGCGCGAGCCCGGGGACGGACCACTTCAGCAGCTTGCGCTGCCCGAACACTTCGGCCAGGTGCGTCTTCGCGCGGACGGCCATGACGTCCGAGCGTTTTTCGTCCGGCTGGCCGGACCGGATCAGGCGGTAGAGCCAGGCGGCGCGGCGGGCGGCGAAACCGAGTCCGACGACCGTGATGAGCAGACCGAGGATGAGACGAACGAGCACGAGTCCTCCGGGGGAGAATCGGCTCAGTGAGAGCCGGTGTAGTACCGGCACGCCTTGCAGGCGTACCGCATTTTGGCCACTCGCCACCGTTTTCGGTAGGTTTCGAGGTGCCCCGGCCGTGGTGGGTGCACGCCGAGTCTCCGGTGACGGCGGATCCGCCGCCCCGTTTCGAAGAGTTCGGTCGCCAGTCCGAGATAGGCGCGTCTGAGCGCGACACCCGGCTCCGCGGCGAGATTGTCCCGGCAGAACCGGTGCAGCAAAGCCAGATCCGGAAGGCCGGGGGTGGTCGCGCCGGGGAGGTGCTCGACGACGCCGAGGCCGGGATGCCCCGCGGGCACCGAGAATCGCGCAGGTAGTCCACAATGGACACAAATGAGCGTGCAACTCAGGCATCGGGTGACATGGCGGATTCGCCGTTCGCGTCGATCCTCGTCGATCGTTTCGCGAACGTGCCACCCCATGGAGCCTCCCAAGACCGTGGTGTGTCCTGTGTCACTCTCAATACTGGAGAGTAGGGCCCGCTTCGACGGCGCGACAGGTCCAACCGGATGGCTTCGAAGCCGCCGGTCGGCGTAACACTCCGCAGCCGCTTGAGTCTCGTGTGCGGTGGGTCGCGGAACCCTCCCTGACCACACCACCCGCACCGGGCATGTCGCGAAAGCCACTTTCGGGACATCAGATGTCCCGAAAGTGGCTTTCGCGACGCCCGGCGGGGCCGGACCCGGCCGGTCCCCCGCGTCGCCCTCCCTTTCGCAAGTAGTCGACTACTTGCGGCGGTGAGTGTCCTCCCATCCCGCAACTAGAGGACTACTTGCGGCGGTGAGTGCGCTCCCTTCCGCAAGTAGTCGACTACTTGCGGCGGTGAGGGTCCTCCCATCCCGCAACTAGAGGACTACTTGCACCGGGGGTGGCCGGGCCCCCGCACGCTTCCGCACACCGTGACCCACTCGTAGCCGAAAACGGCCCGGCGAGCGTCACGCGCTGGTTATAGTCCTGACTCGGGGTAATGGGGGAAGGAACGACGGCGATGGGCGGGTTCGTCACCGCGGCTCTGGGGTTTCCGGCCGTGCTCTTCAGCTTCCTGCTGATCGTGGTGATCGGCTACTGGCTGCTGGCACTGTTCGGCGCCGTCGACACCGAAGACTTCGACGGCGGCGAAGGGCTCCTGGCGGGCTTCGGCGGGGTCCCGCTGTCCATTTCGCTCTCTTCGCTGATCGCATTCACCTGGTTCGCCAGCCTGGCAGGGACGGTTCTTCTCGATGACTTGGAGCTTTCGACACCCGCGAGGATCGGGTTCGGCGCCGGCGTGCTCGCCGTCGCACTCGTCCTCGGCACACTCGGGACGCGGGTGATCGTGGTGCCGCTGCGTCGCGTTTTCGGTCCCGCGAAAGAACCCAGCAGACGAGATTTCGTGGGTCGCGCCGCGGTCATTCGCACCTCGTCGGTGACCCATGACTTCGGCCAGGCCGAAGTCGCCGCCGCCGACGGGTCGACGGCCATTGTGGACGTTCGGCAGGCGGGGCAAGGCAACCTAACCGCGGGGAGCCGCGTAGTTCTCTATGACTACGACTCCGAAGGCGAGTTCTTCTGGGTCGAGTCCTTGGACATCTGAAGCAGAAAAGGAACACTATGGGTGCCATCAGCGTGGGGGCCGGCGTTCTGATCGCCGTGATAGTTGTCATCCTCCTGGTCTTGCTCTTCACGATCACCAGGTTGTTCAAGAAGGTGCCGCAGGGGAAGGCACTGATCATCTCGAAGGTCCGCAGGGTGGACGTCACGTTCACCGGCGCGATCGTCCTTCCGGTGCTGCACAAGGCCGAGATCATGGACACCTCGGTCAAGGCGATGGAGATCACCCGCACCGGCCGTGAAGGCCTGATCTGCCGGGACAACATCCGCGCCGACATCCGGATCTCGTTCTTCGTCCGGGTCAACAAGACCGTCGAGGACGTGATCAAGGTCGCGCAGGCGATCGGCACCGAACGCGCGAGCCACGAGGCGACGCTCCAGGAACTGTTCAACGCCAAGTTCTCCGAGGCGTTGAAAACCGTCGGAAAGCAGCTCGACTTCGTGGATCTCTACACGAAACGCCACGAGTTCCGCGACCAGATCATCCGCGTCATCGGCACCGACCTCAACGGCTACAGCCTCGAAGACGCGGCCATCGACTACCTCGAGCAGACGCCGATGGCGCAGCTCGATTCCGCGAACATCCTCGACGCGCAGGGTATCCGCAAGATCACCGAGCTGACCGCGATCGAGCACGTGCGCACCAACGAGTTCCGCCGCAGCGAGGAGAAAGAGATCACCCGCCAGAACGTGGACGCCCGGGAGGCGATCCTCGAACTGGAGCGGCGGCAGGCCGACGCGGAGATCAAGCAGAACCGCGAGGTCGAGACCATGCGGGCCCGCGAAGAGGCCGAGATCGCCAAGGTGCAGGCGGAGGAGCGGCTCAAGTCGCAGGCCGCGGGGCTGCGCACCGACGAGCAGCTCGGCATCCAGCACCAGAACCAGCAGCGTGAGATCGAGGTCGCGGGCAAGAACCGCGAACGCGTCATCGCCATCGAGAGCGAGCGCATCGAAAAGGACCGGTTGCTCGAGGTCATCGGCCGCGAACGCGAGACCGAACTGTCCCGTATCGCCAAGGACAAGGAAGTCGAGACCGAGAAGCGGTCCATCGCCGAGGTGATCCGGGAGCGGATCGCGGTCGAGAAGACCGTGGCGGAGCAGGAAGAGAACATCAAGAAGCTCCGCGTCGTCGAAGAGGCGGAGCGTCAGCGCTCGGCCATCATCATCCGGGCCGAGGCGGAAGCGCAGGAAAACCTCGTCAAGGACATCAAGGCCGCGGAAGCCGCCGAGGTGGCGTCGAAGCACAAGGCGCGCGAGGAACTGACGCTGGCCGAAGCGCGTCAGCAGGCCGCCGAACTGGACACCCGCGCGAGGATCCGCCTGGCGGAAGGCATCCAGGCCGAGGAGGCCGCCATCGGGCTGGCCGCGGCGCAGGTCAAGGAACGTGACGCCGACGCGCTGGAGAAGGTCGGCCGCGCCGAGGCGATCGTCGAACGCGAAAAGGCGATCGTGCTCGCCGACGGGATGCGCGACAAGCTCAAGGGCGAGGCCGAAGGTCTCACCGAGAAGGCCGCCGCGATGGCCGCGCTCGACACCGCCAGCCGCCAGCACGAGGAGTACCGCCTGCGCCTGGAGGCGGAGAAGGAGATCCGGCTCGCCGCGCTCACCGTGCAGCGTGAGGTCGCCGAGGCACAGGCCACGGTTCTCGGCATCGGGCTGGAGAAGGCCGACATCGACATCGTCGGCGGTGAGACCATGTTCTTCGAGAAGGTGATCGGCTCGATCGGGCTCGGCAAGAGCGTGGACGGGTTCGTGGAGCACTCGGACGTCGTCCAGACGCTCGGGAAGTCGTGGCTCGACGGTTCGGGCAGCTTCACCGACGACCTGACGAAGATGCTCGGCGCGGTGGGCACCGAGGACGTGAAGAACCTGACGCTCTCGGCCTTCCTGACCAAGCAGTTGCAGGCGGGCGGCCCGGACAGCGACAAGCTGCGTGAGCTGATGTCCGTGGCGCAGCGGCTCGGCCTGGCCGAGACGTCGGTCGCCGCCCTCGCCCCCGCGAAGCAGTGACGGCGACCGAACCGGCGGCAGGATCCGAGCTGGACGCGGGCACCTACGAGGTGCTCCGCGTCCGGCTCGCCGCACAGGCCGCCGAGCTGGCGAAACGCGCGGACGAACTCAACACGGCACGGCTGGGTGTCTTCGGCAGCGCGCAACTCGCGCTGATCGGCACGGAACGGATCCGCACCGCGAACAACTGCGTGCCGCGGGACGTCGTGTCGGTCGGCGGGCGGATGTTGTTCGGCTACAACGTCTTCATCGGGCTCAAACCCGAGACGACGGTCGACGACGTCTTCTCGGTGCATGGGTTCAGTCACGACGAAGAGGCCTTCCGCTTCGACGACGTGCCCGCCGAAGAGTTGCCGGGGCTGCTGCGCGACGAGCGGTTCGTCCGTGATTTCGCCGAGCTGTACCGGTACTACCGGCAGGCGAAGCTGCTGCAACTGCGGCGGGTCGAGGGCAAACTGCTCGCGGTGTTCCAGATCGGTCCGCGGACCGAGGACATCCGGGTGCTGCGCTGGGGTATCGCCGCCGACGGCACGGTGTCCTATGTGGACAGCAGGGGCGAACGCGACCACGTCTTCCCGCCGTCGCACGACTTCGAATGGATCGAGACCAGTCGTGAGCAGCACGTTCTCGGACGGCACCCGCATATCTCGATCGAGGACGAGGTGTTCGTCGAGACCGTCGGCGGCAACCTGACGATCAAGGTCGAGAACAACACCGAAAGCGGCGAGGGCGTCTACTCCGAGCCGGTCGCCGAGCCGTTGCAAAGCCTGGTCGACGCCGAGGTCTCCTACGCCAGGATCGGTCCGCTGGTCCTGCTGCGGGTGCTGCCGTACAAGGAGACCGAGCACCGGTACCTGGTGTTCAACACCCGCACGCGGGACGTGGTGCGCCTCGACGGGATCGGGCAGGCGTGCCAGCGGCTGCCCGAGGACCACGGGATCATCTTCCCTGGCGGCTACTACCTCGACACCGGTGTCAGCAAGACGTTCGACACCACCGTGGACGGTCTCGAATTCGAGCGCGTGATCCGCTCGCCCAACGGGGAGGACGTGCTCTACGTCTTCCACGCGCGGGCCGAGGGGCGCTCGCTTCTCCTGCCGTACAACGTGATCCGCAAAGAGGTCTCGAATCCGATCCCGTGCCACGGGTATTCGCTGTTCGACGACGGCACGATGGTGCTGTTCCGGGCGATGTCCGACGAGCCGAGCCGGGTGCACCCGATGCAGGTGTGGCGGACGCCGTTCCAGTCGGACACCTATGCCGCGTCGCAGCCGGCCGGGACGGGCCCGCTGGAGCGGGTCGGCAACGCGGATCTGGTCCGCGGGATCTCCGACTGCCTCTCGATCGGCCGGATGATCGAGGACATGGCGCCGTCGGTGGCCGTGTTCGAGGCCTTGATCGCGGCTTGCGCAAGGGTTTTCGATCACTACCACTGGCTCGGCGAAGCCGAACTCGGCGATCTGCGGTCGCCGTTGTCGGACGTCCGGGTCACCGCCGAGCAGGTGCTCGACGAGTTCGAAACGGTCACCTCGCTCACCACGCAGGCGGCCGAAGCCGTCGAAGAGGCGGCCGCCGAAACCGCTTCGCTCGTGCGGAGGGTGCGGGGCGAGGCGCTCGACGCCGCCGACGCGTGGGTGCGCAGGCTCGCCGAAATGCACCGCGCGCGGGGACACCTCGTCACCGTGCGGGAACTGCGGTATGTCGACACCGGTCGCGTGGACAAGCTGATCGCGGACCTCGACACGGAGTTCGGCGAGGCCGCTCAGCGCGCAGTCCGGTTCCTTCAGGGCGAAGACGCGTTCACGAGCTACCACGCCGAGGTCGACGGGCTGATCGAGGCCGCGGGCGCCATCGCGACCGTCGCGGAGGCGGTCCCGGTCGCGGAAAGACTCGATGAGCAGTCCGGTGGCCTCGAAGTCCTCACCGACGTCGTCGGCGGGCTGGAGATCGCGGACGCCGTGGTGCGGACGAAGATCCTCGAACGCGTCGGCGAGGTCATCGGCGGGGTCAACCGCGCCAGGGCCACCCTCGAAGCGCGGCGCAAGGAACTGCTGGAGACCGAGGGCCGGGCGGAGTTCGCGGCCGAGTTCGCGTTGCTGGCGCAGGCCATCACCGGTGGGCTCGCGGTCGCGGACACTCCGGACCGTTGTGACGAACAGCTCGGCAGATTGCTGCTACAGCTGGAAAACCTCGAATCGCGGTTCGGCGAGTTCGACGACTTCCTGGTTTCGCTCGGCGAGAAGCGCACGGACGTCTACGAGGCGTTCTCCTCGCGCAAGCAGGCACTGCTCGACGAGCGGGCACGCCGCGCGGACAGGCTGGTCGACTCGGCCGAGCGGATCCTCACGAGCGTGACCCGGCGGGTCGGCACGCTCGGTTCGGTCGATGAGATCAACACTTATTTCGCCTCCGATCCGATGGTCGCGAAGCTGCGCAGCGTCGTCGCCGAACTGCGCGACCTCGGTGACCAGGTGCGGGCCGAAGAACTCGAAGGCCGGGTCAAGGCCGCCCGCCAGGAAGCGGGCCGCGCGCTGCGCGACCGGCTCGACCTGTACGGCGAGGGCGGGGAGACGATTCGCCTCGGCCGCAACACCTTCGCGGTCAACACCCAGGACATCGACCTCACCCTGGTGCCGCACGACGGCGGGATGAAGTTCGCGATCACCGGGACCGACTATCGGTCACCCGTGCGGGACGAGTCGTTCGAAGCGACACGGCCGTACTGGGACCAGTTGCTGGTCTCGGAGTCGCCCGAGGTTTATCGCGCCGAGTACCTGGCGACGTCGATCCTGCTCGAAAAGCCGGAACTGCCGGAGACCGATCTGCTCGAGGTCGTCCGGCCCGCCGCGGGGGACCGGTACGACGAGGGCTACGCGCGCGGTGTGCACGACCACGATGCCGCCGCGATCCTGTCCGCGTTGCTGCGGCTGCGTTCCGGGGCCGGGTTGCTGCGGTATCCGCCTGCCGCGAGGGCGGCCGCTCAGCTGTTCTGGGCGTTCGGCGCGGAAGAATCGGCGAAGTCCGCGTGGACGACACGTGCGGCGTCGCTCGCGCGGGTGCGGGAGGCGTTCGGGCACACCACGGCGATCGACGCGCTGGCGCGGGAGTTCGCCGAAGCGATGGCCGGGTTCAGCGAATCGTCCGGGCTCGCGCTGGACCTCGAATTCGCCGGTGAGTACCTGTTGGAGGAACTGGCCGACGCTTCGCCGGGGTTCGTCACCAGCGGCGGCGCGCGGGCCTTGCTCGACAAGTTCCGGCTTGACAGGCGCAGCTTCGCCGAAGACCTGCGCGCACTCGAAGACCTCGCCGACCGTCACCAGCTCGCCGAAGCCTGGCTGAGGTCCTTTGTGGACTCAGCGGGCTTGCCTGCCGACGAACTGGCGGAAGCCGTCGCGATCGAACTGGCCGACCTGCCCCGCTACGATTCGTCGGCGGAGCTTTCGGCCACTGTGGACGGTCTGCTTGGTTCGCATCCGCGGATCGTCAACCGGTCACTGACCCTGCGGCTCGACGAGACGCTGGCCAGGACTGGGCGATTCCGGCGTGACCGGGTGCCGGGTTTCCGGGCCTACCAGCGGAAGCGCAACGAACTGGTGGCGGCCGAGCGGGACAGGCTGAGGCTGACGGAGTACAAACCGAAGGTGATGAGCGCCTTCGTGCGCAACAGGCTGCTCGACGAGGTCTATCTGCCGTTGATCGGCGACAATCTCGCCAAGCAGCTCGGGGCGACCGGCGATGCCCGGCGCACCGACCAGTCCGGCCTGCTGCTGCTCATCTCGCCGCCCGGGTACGGCAAGACGACGCTCATGGAGTACGTCGCGAGCCGTCTCGGCTTGGTGTTCGTCAAGGTGAACGGGCCGGCGCTCGGGCACGACGTCACGTCGGTGGATCCGGCGGACGCGCCCAACGCGACCGCGCGGCAGGAGGTCGAAAAGATCTCGTTCGCGCTGGAGCAGGGCAACAACGTG
The DNA here is from genome assembly GCF_001953865.1 of Amycolatopsis coloradensis. Lineage (GTDB taxonomy): Bacteria > Actinomycetota > Actinomycetes > Mycobacteriales > Pseudonocardiaceae > Amycolatopsis > Amycolatopsis coloradensis. The sequence goes on along the minus strand of NZ_MQUQ01000006.1, from coordinate 274,170 downwards.
CTGCTGTACCTGGACGACATCCAGCACACGTCACCGGAGCTGTTGCAGAAGTTCATCTCGCTGTGCGACGCGCAGCGGCGGATGGAAGGCGTGTGGGAAGGCCGGACGCGGACCTATGACCTGCGCGGCAAGCGGTTCGCGGTCTGCATGGCCGGTAACCCGTACACCGAGCAGGGCAAGCGGTTCCGGATCCCGGACATGCTCGCCAACCGTGCCGACGTGTGGAACCTCGGCGATGTCCTGTCGGGTAAGGAAGGCCTGTTCGCGCTGAGCTACGTCGAGAACTCGCTCACCGCGAACACCGTGCTGGCACCACTGGTCTCCCGCGAACGGTCCGATGTGGACATCCTGGTGCGACTGGCCCGCGGCGACGGCGCCGTCCGGGCGGATCAGCTGAAGCACGCGTACTCGGCGACCGAACTGGAGCAGATCCTCGCTGTACTGCGGAAACTGATCCGGATTCAGCGGATCGTGCTGAAGAACAACCAGGCCTACATCGCTTCGGCGGCGCAGGCGGACGCGTCCCGGGTCGAACCGCCGTTCCAGTTGCAGGGTTCGTACCGGAACATGAACAAACTCGCGGGCCGGATCGTGCCCGCGATGAACGACGCCGAATTGGAAGCCCTGATCGACGACCACTACGCCGGTGAAGCGCAGACGCTGACCTCGGGCGCCGAGGCCAACCTGCTCAAGCTGGCGGAATTGCGTGGACGGCTGAGTGACGAACAGGCGCAACGGTGGGCCGACGTGAAGGCGGCCTATCTGCGGGCGCAGGCGCTCGGCGGGGACGACGAGGACCCGATGAGCCGGGCGGTCGGCGCGGTGGGCCTGCTGGCGGACCGGGTCGGTGCGGTGGAAGCGGCCATCGAGCGGGCTTCGGAACGGATGGTCGTGCGCGAAGTGATGTGAGGCCGGATCTCGTGAGTGGCAAGGTTTTTGTCATTCACGAGACCCCGCCTTATTTTCCTCACGTCGTCGAAAAACGGCAATGACGGCCCCATGGATACCGGGGAACTGGACCGCATCCTGCTGGTGTGGTCTCCAAGGAGCGCTCTGGAGACCGTTGCCGGAAATCGGCGATGGTCGAGGGTGCCGCGAGGCCCCAAAGTGTCGGTGGCCGGTTGTACGGTTTTGTGCGTGGATACTCGCAACGCCGTTGTGGCGCTTCTCGAGGACCTAACCGATCCGAGCATTGTGGAGGATGTCAACGTTTCTGTGGGTTTACTGGATGACAGTGATTCTGTTGCTGTGGCTGTCGCGGCGTCGGAGGGCATCGCGCGTCTGGAAGCGGTCCGGTTCCGGGCCCTGGCGCGGTTGTCGCAGTGTCGTGAGGGTGCGCGGAGTGTGACGCAGGAAGTCGCGTTCGCGTTGTCTCTTGTGGATAGTCATGCGGGTTCGATGGTCGCTACCGCTGAGGCGTTGACCACCCGGCTGCCCCGGACGCTGCGGTTGATGGACCAAGGGAAAGTGAGTGGCTTCGGGGCGATGAAAGTCGCCACGGCCACCGCGTGGCTGTCCGATGAGAACGCTCTCGCCGCCGATGCCCTGTTGGAGGGTCGGTTGCCGGGGAAGAATACGGAGCAGGTGCGGAAAGCGGCGAGTCACGCGGCGATGACGGTCGACGGCGAGGGCGCCGACAAACGTTCCGAGTGTCACCGTGACGGCCGCCGGTTGGCGATGCGGCAGGGTGAGACGGGGGTGGCGTCGATCGAGGTCGAAGACGGCCCCGTCGAGAAAGTCACTGCCGCCTACGCGCGGATCGATCGTGAAGCGAGGGCTCTCAAGACCGGTGGTGAGACCCGCACTCTGGATCAGTTGCGTGCCGATGTCGCGCTCGATCTCCTGCTGGGTGGTCAGGGTGGGGTGAGTGAACGCACCGAGGTGTTCCTCTATATGGACCTGGTCACCTACCTCGGCCTCAACGACGACCCCGCGGAGTTGGCCGGGCACGGTCACCTTCCGGCGGCGCTGGCCCGGCATATCGCGGGCGGGTCGAACAGTGTGCTGCGTCGGATCGTTACCGATCCGCTGTCCGGGCGAGTGCTGGACCTGGGTCGGGACCGGTATCGGCCCACGGCCGGGCTCGCCGAGTATGTCCGGGTGCGGGACCGCGAATGCCGACGACCCGGCTGCCACCGGCCTGCTCAGGCCTGCGATCTTGACCATTCGGTGCCATGGCAGTACGGCGGCCACACCGACACCGCAGACCTGATCAGCTTCTGCCGCCGCGACCACCGACTGAAAGACGAACCCGGCTGGAGCTATCAGCTCGCGCCCGACGGCACCCTCACCATCACCACCCCGACTGGGCAGCGGTACGACAGTTCTCCACCGCCTCTTCATGAACCCCGCACACGGACGGCCCTCGCCGACGAACCACCACCGTTCTGACGGCATCGCCGAAAAACGGCTACCGGTTTGCTCGTGCGAGTCAGACGTGAGTTCGGGCAACGCCACCGTCCGCTTCAATTGCCGATATTCGGCCTGGTGTTCTGCGTGGACAGATGCGGCCGTCGGTCGTTCCGCTAGTGGACCTGTTGTCATTGGGTCGGCGCGATGCGGTCGGTTCTCTGGGCTTGTTGCCGATATTCGGCCATCGACTTTTCCGCTCGCGGGTCCAGCGTCGTCAGCTGCGCGGTCGTTCATCAGCGGAACCGCTGTTATTGGACTGGCGAGGTGAGTCTGTTGCCGATATCCGGCGTAACGTGCGGCCGTCGATCGCTCCATCGACGGAACGGTTGTCGCTGGACCGGCGCCGCACGATCGGTTTTCCGTCACCGTTCCGGTCCTGTCGCCGATATACGGCTATCGATCTTCCCGCATCACTCACGAGCACAGTGTTGTCAGCTGTGCGGTCTACCAGCGGAAGCGCTGTTACTGGACTGGGGAGGTGAGTCTGTTGCCAATATCCGGCGACGCGTTCGTCGGCGTCATGCGCGGTCGTCGATCGCTCCGTCAGCGGAACGGTTTTCGCTGGACCGGCGACGCACCGGCCGGTTCTCCACCACCATTCCAAGCCCGTCGCCGAAATTCGACCATCGCTCTCCGAACCGCGCACGAGCCAGCGAGCCGGTGAGCCAGCGGGCCAGTGAGCCAGTGACCACGCGCGCGACCGTCAGTCGTTCCACCCCATTGCCCCAACCTCAAGACCCCAGCGCCGCCAACTGCGCCGCGGTAAGCCGCTCCACCAACGCAACCGCCCGATACTCCCCACCGGTGGAAACCACGGTCACCGGTCCGGCGATGTGCGGATGCTCGACGGCGACCCGTAAAGCCGTCGAGACCTGCTCGGAGGGCCATCCCAGTGCGTCCGAAAGGGCCGCGACGGACAGTGGGCGTCCGGCGTGCAGGAGGGCGGCGAGCACGGTCACCGCGTCGGCGACGAATATCGCCACCCGGTCGTCCAGCATGATTTCGTTGATGCGTGCGTGGAATCGGGCGAGGTCGTCCATGCGGGCACCCGCGGGTGTCGAAAGGCCGAGGACTTCGGCGCCGCGGCGGGCGATGTCGGCCCACGCGCGGTTCGAGCGGACGCTTTCGGCCCAGACCCGTTGCGGCATTTCCTCGTCGACGACATACCGTTCCCGTCGTCCGTCCCGTTCCCGCTTGAGCATCGCCTGCGTTTCGAGGTAGGCGACGGCGTTCGAGATCGACGCAGGGCTGACTTGGAGCCGCTGGGCGAGTTCGGCCGCGGTGTGCACGCCACCGTCGCTGACGGCCAGGCACGCGAGGACTCGCGACATCATCCGCGGCAGTCCGGTCCCGACCATCATTTCGGTGAAGTCCGTTTCGAAGCGGCGCATGGCTTCCGGGTCTCGGCCGTAGCCGGGGGAGGCGACCGCGGTTTCCGGCGCGGGTGGCTTCCGGCGGCGCCGTGCCCGTTCGCCGGTCACCCGGCTCGCCTCGTCGGCTCGGTAGCCGGAATGGCCGCTGTTGCGCGCGACCTCGCGGCTGATGGTCGACGTCGGGCGTTCGAGTCGCCGGGCGATCTCGGCGTATCCGAGGCCGTCCTTGAGCCACATCGCGATCAGCCGCCGGTCCTCCAGCGTCAGCCTGCCACCCGGCATGAGGCGCGCCTCCTGTGCGTTCACGCGCAAATCAATGCAACGAAGTGTTGCATTCATCGGCACGACAGTTGCAACGATTTTACGAAGTCTACCAGCTATAACCAGTAAAACGACCGGTTCAGATCTTTGAGCGATCATTGAACGCAACGTAGCCTTTTGTCAAAGCTGAAGATCTGGGAGGAACAGCTGTGACGAACTCAGTACCCCATCTCGCGGAACTACCCCTCGAACGGCCGTCGGGCTGCCCGTTCGATCCGCCCGCCGAACTCGGCGAGCTGCGCGACGAGCATCCGCTCGTCCGGCTGACGTTCCCCGACGGGCACGAAGGCTGGCTCGCGACGGGACACACGGTCGCCCGGAGCATCCTCGCGGATCCCCGGTTCAGCGCACGGCAGGAACTGATGCACTCGCCGCTGCCGGGCGCCGCCGCGATGGTGGAGATGTCGCCCGCGGCGCCGGGGATGTTCATCAAGATGGACGGTGCGCAGCATGCGCGCTATCGCAAGATGCTCACCGGTAAATTCACCGTCCGCCGGATGCGGCTGCTCACCGAACGGGTCGAGCAGGTGACCACGGAGCACCTCGACGCCATGGAGCGGCAAGGGTCACCAGCCGATCTGGTGACGGCCTTCGCGCAGCCCATTCCGGCGCTGATGATCTGCGAGCTGCTCGGTGTTCCCTACGAAGACCACGAGTTCTTCCGCCGCAACGTCGCGCCGTTGAACGAGCCGGACGCGCCGATCGCCGAGAAGGACGCCGCCGTCAACGCGCTGGGGGAGTACCTCTACAAGCTCGTCGTCGCGAAGCGGGCGGAGCCGACCGACGACATCCTCGGTGAGCTGACCACCACGGAACTCACCGACGAAGAGCTGACCAGCATCGCGTTCCTCTTGCTGGGGGCCGGGTTGGACACCACGGCGAACATGCTGGCGCTGGGCACTTTCGCGTTGCTCCAGCATCCGGACCAGCTCGAAAGCCTGCGCCAGGACCCGGAGAACATCGAAGGGGCGATCGAGGAACTGCTGCGCTACCTGACGATCGCGCACACGGGCGTCCGCACCGCGCTCGAAGACGTCGAGGTCGGCGGACAGCTCGTCAAGACGGGAGAGGTGGTCGTGCTCTCGGCGATGGCCGCCAACCGCGATCCGCTGAAGTTCCCCGATCCCGACCGGCTGGACCTCCGCCGGAACACCGCCGGGCACGCCGCTTTCGGGCACGGGGTGCACCAGTGTCTCGGCCAGCAGCTCGCGCGAGTCCAGATGAAGGTCGCCTTCACTGGGCTGCTCGGCAGGTTCCCGGCGCTGCGTTTGGCCGTTCCGGCCGATGAGATCCCACTGCGGACGGACTCCGACATCTACGGGGTGCACGCGCTCCCGGTGGCTTGGGGCTGATCGCGATGAGACTCGAAGTCGACCGCGAACGTTGTATCGGCGCCGGAATGTGCGTCCTGACCGCGCCGGACGTGTTCGAACAGGACGAGCAGGACGGCAGGGTCCGGTTGCTGGAATCGGAACCGGCCGAAATCGGCGACGCCGTGCAGTTGTGCCCGGCGGCGGCGATCACCGCGAGCGGTTAGGACATCGCCTAGGCCAGGGGGTGCCGGGCGGGCACCCCCTGGCTCGGGATCAACCGACCTCGGCGAGAACCTTGCCCGCGTCGGCGCTCGGCGCGGCGGTGCCCGCGTAGAGCTGCTGGACCCTGGCCTTCTCCTGCGCGTTGGGGTTCACGCTGGCGCAGCTGACGCCACCGGTCGAGCCGGACATCAACGACGAGCACGGCCCGGGCTTCACGTCGGGCAGGCCGAGGCTGTGGCCCAGCTCGTGCGAGGCGATCCGGGTCTTGTTGTAGCCCTGCTGGACGGCCTGCCTGCCGTACCAGACGGTGACCTGGCCACTCGGCCGGACGGGGCCGAGGGTGGCCCGCGGCCAGCCGTTGTCGGCGATGATCCGGATGTTGACTCGCTGCCCCGGCGTCGCCTTCACGAGGCGGACGTTGGTGACGTTGGTGTTCCAGACGTTGACGCCGGCGGCCACCGCGTCCTTGAACTCCGCGGCCTGGCTGTCGTCGTAGGTCAGGGTGGTCGCCATGATCTCGGCGGCACCGGCCGAGGGTGCCGAGAGCACCGAGATGGAGAGCGCGGCGCCGGTGAGCACCGCGGCGAAGGTACGTCGAAGCACGTTGAACTCCTCGCGTTAAGGCGTGCTGGAATTTCGGAGCAGTGTCGACACTTTTGTTCTGGCGGGAGGAATCTTTGCGTAATCCTCCGTTGCCTCCGCGTGATGTTAGGACCTTTCGAGGTCGTCGGGGTACCCGCCGATAGTCGCCTGTCGTTAACCACGATCTTGACGAACCCGGAAGACTGTGCCGTTATGACGACGGCGCGATTCACCGGACACGAAGAACCCGTTCTCGCGGTCGCCGTGTACGGGAACCGGCTGGTCACCGGGGGTGCGGACCGGACGGTGCGGGTATGGGACCTGGAGACCGGCGCGCAGCGGTTCGCGTTGAGCGGCCACGATCGGCCGGTGCTGGCGGTGGGTATCTCGGGTCAGTACGTGGTCGGTTGCGATGGGGCGACGGTGCGGCGCTGGCGGCTCGCCGGTCGCGAGGTGCAGCCCCCAGAGGTCCAGACCACCAAGCGGACGCTCGCGGTCGCGGTGGCGAAGGAATTCGCCGTGTCCGGCGCGGGAAGCACCGTCGAGGTCCGGGGGCCCGGCGGCGTGACGGTGCGCGGCCTCCGCACCGGTGGCCCGGAGATCGAATCCGTCGCGGTGACCCCGGACGGCCGGGTCGTGGTGGCAGGCGACGACACCGGCGGGGTTCGCCTGTGGGACAGAGAAGTCGTCTCCCACTACCGGTTCGGCGGCGTGGGCGCGGTCCACGTGGTGGCGGTTTCGGCCGACGGCGAGCGAGTGCTGTCCGGTGAGGGTGAGACGGTGCGCCTGTGGGGGCGCAACGGCGATCCGGCCCTCGTCTTCCCCGGGCACCTCGGCGTGGTGCGGGTACTGGCCTTCAGCCCGGACGGCAAACTGGTGCTGTCCGGCGGTTCCGGTGGCGAGATCTACGTCCGCGAGATCGACGCCCCGGCCGACTACACCCTCCTCAAGGGACATGAGGGGAACGTCCGGGCGATCGCCTGCACCGCGGGCAACGAGAAGATCGTCTCGGTCGGGGACGACCGCACGATCCGGGTGTGGGACCGCTTCGGCAACCAGATCGACGGCACCGGTTTCGTGGAGCCCAAACCGGGACGGGCGCGTCCCCGGATCACGCCCGACGTCGAAAGCGCGATCGACCTGATCGGCTTCCAGGACGACGTGCGCACCCTCGCCGCGGTCATCGCCGACCGCGAGACCAGCCCCCCGCTGTGCATAGCGCTGCTGGGGCCATGGGGTTCCGGCAAATCGAGTTTCGTGCGCCAGGTGACGGACCGGGTGGCCGAACTGGCCCGCCGGTCCCGCGGCGACGCCGCCAACAGCGTGTTCGCCGGTGAGATCCGGCAGATCCGGTTCAACGCCTGGCAGTACCACGACGATCACCTGTGGGTCGGGCTGGTGGACCACCTGTTCCGGAACCTCGGCGCGCCCGAAACGCACGCGGACGCCGGCGAGGTCCGGGCCGAACGCGAGGAGCTGCGGACCCGGCTCGCGAGTCTCCGGGCCATCAAGGCGGATTCCCCGCTCACCTGGCGCTGGCGGCTCTTGGTGTCCGGGGTGGACCGGGCCGAACGCCGACGGCGGCGGCTCGCCGTCGCGGGCTACGCGGTCTTGGGGATGTTCGGCATCGCCGCGGCGATCACCGGATGGGCCTTGTGGCACAACGCGATCCTCGCCGTGGCGGGTGCCGTCGTCGCGCTCGGCGCCGTGCTGACCCCGGCGCTCACCACCGCCAGGGCCGCCCTCGCGCCAGTGAAGTCCACCTTGGACAGACTGCGGGCCGACGTCGACAAACGGACGGAACGGTTCGAGACCGAGGTGCGGGGGACCGAGGAACGGCTCCGGCGGCTGGACGCGGCGACGCGGCTCGGCGAGCTGATCGAAGAGGCGACGGCAGGCAGATACGGGGACTACCAAGGGGTCTTCGCCCGGGTCCGGGAAGATCTCGCCGATCTGAGCGCCGATCTGGCGGACGCGCGGACGGAATGGCTGCTGGCTGGCGGCAAGGGTGAACCGCCACTGGAGCGGATCGTGCTCTACATCGACGATCTCGACCGTTGCCCGCCTTCGAAGGTGATCGAGGTGCTCGCCGCCGTGCACCTGCTGCTGGCCCTGCCCGCGTTCGTCGTGGTGGTGGCCGTGGATCCGCGATGGTTGCGGCGATGCCTCGACCAGCATCACGAAGAGCTGTTCGGAGCCGGGGAGGCGCGGCGGGCGGAATACCTCGACAAGATCTTCCAGATCGTGTTCGCGTTGCGTCCCATGGGAGCGGCGGCGGACGAACTGATCGACGTCCTGATGCCGATCGAAGGACGGGAACCGGTGCCGCCCTGGCACGAGGAATGGCCGGAGGAAGGCGTCGGATCCGGTGAAAGCGGCGAACCGGTGGAGGTCGTCGTCAAGGACACACCCCCGCCGACGTTCTACAACATGCGGCCGGACCGGCTGCGGCTCACCGAGGTCGAACGCGATTTCGTGCACGTTCTCCGGAAACGGCTGAAGACGCCGCGGGAGGTCCGGAAGCTGGTCAACCTCTACCGGCTCGTGCGCATCGGCATTCCCGACGCGGAGCTGGCCCGGTTCGTCGACGGCCCGTACCGGGCGGTGCTCGTCCTGCTGACCCTGCTGGTCGTCGATCCGGACTCCGCGCGCACGACCTTCCTCGCGCTTTCCGCCGGGGAATCGTTGTCCGACGCCTTTCCACCTGAATGGCGGCTGGACACCGAATCCTTCGATGATCTAGAGGTCTATCGGAATTGGGTGGGCACCCTCGCCCGGTTCAGTTTCGAAACCTACGATCTCGTGACCGGGGAAACAGAACCGGGAACCACGGTGTAGCTACACTTGCCCGCTACAACGGCTAGGGGGCGGCGCATGCGGAGATCAGGCTGGCTTTCGCTCGTCTTCGGCGCGCTCGTCGGGACGCTTGTGATCGTGCTGCTCGCGACCACGGTCACCGCGCCCTCGAACGCGGTGAGGGCCGACTGCGTCCGGCTGGTCACCAGCTCTTCCACGGAAAAGGGTGACCTGATCCGTGAACTGGCCGACCGGTACAACAACACCGACCGGACGTTCGACGGCGGCCGGTGCGCGAAGGTCGAGGCGTACAAGAAGACCTCGGGCGCCACACTCGACCTCATCGCCGACGGCTGGAACGACATCGACGAGCGGCAACCCGAACCCCAGGTCTGGCTGCCGAGTTCGTCGCTGTGGCTCGATCTGCTGCGCCAGCGGGGCAAAGGCGGCCTGATCGACGAAGGTCCCAAGACCTCACTCGCGACGAGCCCGATGGTGATCGCGATGCCGGAACCGATGGCCGCGGCGATGGGCTGGCCGAAGAAGACCATCGGCTGGAACGACGTCCTCCAGATGAATCAGAAGGGCGGCTGGGCCTCCACCGGAGGAGAAAACGCTAAGTGGGGGAACTTCACGCTGGGCAAGGACAATCCTCGTCGGTCGACCTCGGGGCTCGCCGCGACCATCGCGACGTACTTCGCGGCGACCGGTGGCGACTACGGCAAGATCGAGACGGCGGACGCCGTGCAGTTCGTCCGCGGGATCGAGGCGTCGGTCGCCTACTACAGCGACGATTCGGTGGCCTTCCTGAAGACGCTGTACGAAGAGGACAAGAAGCCGACGCCCTACATCAGCGCGATGGCGATGCAGGAGCAGATGGTCTACCTCTACAACCACGGCGCGCCGACCGGGGACCCGAAACAACTGAAGGACGAGCCCGTTCCCCTGAACCGGCCGCTCGTCGCCGTGCACCCGAGCGAGGGGACGGTGCTGATCGACCATCCCTTCCTGACCACGGCCAAGGCGTCGCCGGAGCAGCACGCGGCGGCCAAGGACTTCTACGACTTCATGCGGGAGCCCCGGCAGCAGGAGAGTTTCCGCGGCCTCGGCTTCCGCGACCCGGAAGGCAGGAGCAACCCGAAACTGGCACAGGGCGCGCACACCGCGGAATCCGGCGACTCCCGGAAGATCGAACTTCCCACCGGCGAGCAGATCCAGAGAATGCTGGACGGCTGGGAGTACACGCAGCGGCGCGGCCGGATCCTGCTGGTGCTGGACCTGTCCGGATCGATGAACGAGCCGTTCGACAAGAACCGCAAGGACAAGCCCTACTCCGAGCGCCGGATCGACCTGCTGAAACCCGCGATCAAGAAGCAACTCGAGTACCTGCATCCCGAAGACGAGGTCGGGCTGTGGACGTTCTCGGACGGGTACGAGGAAAAGATGCCGATCGGCAAGGTGAAGGACGTCCGCGGCCCGATGATCGACCTCGTCCAGAACCTGACCCCGAACGGGGACACGGCGCTCTACCGGACCGTGGTGGACGCCAATGACAAGATGCGGCGGGAGTTCGTACCGAACCTCATCAACGCCGTCGTCTTCCTGACCGACGGCGAGAACACCGACATCTCGACCACCAAGGAAAAGGTGCTCCAGGCCGTCGACGCCGAACGGCTGGACAACTCCGTCCGGATCTTCACCATGGCCTACGGCGCGCAGGCGGACAGCGGCGTTCTCGACGAGGTCGCGCAGAAGTCCAAGGCCCGCAGCTACAAGGCCGTCGACCCGCAGGGCATCGACAAGATGTTCGTCAACGTCTTCAGTAACTTCTGACATGGCCGATCACGACCACCGCGCGTTCCACACCGTCGCCGGAGTGCTCACGCTGATCGCCGCGCTGATCGGTCACGCCGTCACTGTGCCGCATCCGCAGGCGTGGTTCTTCGGGGCCGCTGCCGCGTTCGCCGTACTGTTTCCCGCCGAAGTCGCGTACTTCGTGTTGAACGCCAAGCGATCGAAGCCGGAGAGGGCGGTCCGCGCGCCGGAGCCCGCCGACGACCACGATTACTACCGACTGCTCGGGCGGGTACAGGCGGCCATCGAAACGGTGCAGCCGGACGAGACGAAGCTTTCGGGTACCTGCCGGCGGGCGGTGGCGAGACTCGAAAGCCGGACCGACCGGAACGCGCCCGAGGTCGTCGCACTGCGGCTGATGCTGAGTCAGCTCACCGAGAAGATGGTGCGACACGCGCGGGACGAGAACCCGGATCCGGTGATGCTCGCCCAGCGGATGAGGATGTACCGGGAGGATCTCGAAGAGGCCATCGCGGCGGTCGAACCAGGCTGATAGCGTCGAGTGTTCGGTGCCGAACAGACTACGGCCGTGCGTCATGCTGATCTGGCAGTATGCCGTTGATCGGGCGCCGGGTTGTCGAGGGCGTGGAACATGTGGTCGTACCGGTGGAGCACCGGTTCAGCCTGGAGGAGGCCGTGCTGGCGGTGATGGCCGCCAAGAGCACCGTGCGGCCCGCTCCGGGAATCAAGGTCGCTCCGCTGAAGGTGTCAGAGGTACGGTCAGCGCTGCTCTACGCGGCGAAGCACGCCGATAGACGACACCAGATCGTGGACAGTTATTTCGTCGAGGCCGAAGACGGACCGCTGCACCGGCTGGCCGAGTGGATCAGGTCGGAACTGGTCCGGCTGGGCATCTTCACCACGCACGATGGTTCCGCCGCCGGATCGGGTGGCCGATTCGGTTACTCTCCGCGATAGGTGTTCACGACTGCCTGGGAGGGTGTTTCGTGGGTTTGGGCCCGGAGGCCGCCGAAGAAAGAGAACGTCCATTCCTGGAGCGGCTGGACGAACCCGTCCGTGCCCGCTTGCTGGAGATGGGCACCCCGCAGACCTACGAGAGCAGGCAGGCGCTGATGCGGGCCGGTGAGCCCGGCGACTTCGTCATGCTGCTGCGGCACGGGTACGTGAAGGTGACCAGCGCCGACCGGATGGGGGCGACGGTCATCCTCGACGTCGGGGTGCCCGGCGATCTGCATGGCGAGATCGCGGTGATCGCGGGTGGCATCCGGATGGCCGACGTCGTCGCCATCGAGGAGGTCCACGTCCGGCGGATCGCGGCGAGCGAGTTCAACCGGTTCCTGCTGGACCATCCGTCGGCGATGCGGGAGGTGCTCGTCAGCGTCGCCCGTCGGTTCGTGCTCGCCCAGCGGCAGCGGACGCAGTCCTGGAAGCCGCAGGCGGTGGCGCGGGTCGCGACGCGACTGGATTACCTGGTCGGCGTCTGTGGCATCCGGACACCGGCTGGCTGGCGGATCGGGATCCCGTTGAGCCAGGACGAACTCGCGCAGTTCATCCCGATGGGACGGACCATGGTCGCGCAGGCGCTGGACAAGCTCCGGAAGGCGGGAGTTGTGGCCAGTTCGCGCCGTGCGATCACCGTCGTCGATCGCGAAGCGTTGCGGATGATCACGGAAAAAGGTGTGACTTAGCTCACTGGCGTTGACCATGGCGGGGTCAGGTTCTGTTCGGTTCCGAACAGAACTTCCGGTGAGGAGTGGGAACACTGCTTCCTGCCGCCAGTTTTCACCGATCAGGGGAGGGGTCGCAGAGATGCAGGTGCTGACCTCAGGCCAATACAACGCGCACACCCACGCCGTGCTCGCCGTCGACATCGTCGGTTCGTCCAAGGCCAGTGACGACCTGCTGGATCCGATGAAGACCGAAATGGAGACGCTGGTTTCCCGCTCCTTCAACGCGGTCGGGCTCGCGCCGGGGGAAGCACGCCACTTCCGGGAGACCGGCGACGGGCTCATGGTGGCGTACCCGGACCGGGCCGTCGGGCAGCTCTGCGAGGTCGTGTTCCATCTGGACCATCTGCTGCGCTCCCGTAACCGCTACGCCCGCGTCCCGATGCGAGCGCGCGTGGCCGTCCACATGGGACCGATGGCGGACAACCACCGCTACCACCGCACCTATATCACGCTGACCCGGTTGCTGTGTGCGTCCACCTTCAACGACGCCGTGGGCTACTGGTGCCGTCTCGACCCGACCGGCGACAAGTTCGGCGCCGGGATGATCGTCTCGCACTCGGTGTGGCGCAACGTGGTCGAGCCCTTCGGTGTCGCGCTGATCCCGCCGGCGCGCTGCGGCCGGATCAGCGTCACCACACCGGATTTCGCCGACAGCGCGTGGATCCACCTGCCCGGCCTGGACGCCGACGCCGTACTGGCCGAGGTGAATCCGGCGATGCCGGCGCCGCTCGTGTTCGACCGGGTGAGCCGGTTGTCGACGACGGCCTGAGACCGGGCGGTCCGGCTTCCAGGGAGGGAGAGCCGTACCGCTCGCCGGTTTCTGGTCCGGTACCCCTACGCCGGGCCAGAAACCGGACCCCCGGCGCGGGGGGCGGGGGCGCGGGTCATCCCCGCCGCGCCCTCGCATTCTCAAGTCCGTGAAGGCCTCCTTGAGGGACCTGAATCCATGCAGTGGTGCGCAGCGTCCCCGTTGGGGGTGGCGGCCGAGGCATGGATGGACCCTTAAGGAGGCCTTCACGGACTTTCGTCAGGTTCGGCAGCGTTTCCCGCTGTTGACGCATTTCACGAGCTGGTTCATCAGTCGCTGTGACATGACGTTCGCGAAGTCGTCGTGGTCGGAGCGCGGGTTGTGCTTCTCCTGCGCGAACGCGTCGACGGCGTACTGCCCGGCGGCCTGGATGTCCGGCGGGATGTCGTACACCAGCGTGATCCGCAGCTGCGGCACGTTCTTGAAGCCGCGCGGGCATTTCCCGTCGCGGTCGGAGAACACGATATGCGTGCGGTGGTTGGCGCTGTCGGTGTTCTTCCCGTCCCAGCAGTTCGGGAACGCGTGGACGCGGGTGACCTTGCTGCCCCGCGGGCAGATCGGGTACAGCTCGGTGAGCCGGTCCTCGAAGCCGGAGCAGGTCCAGCTCGGCCGGGCGTTGGCCGGGCCGTTGGTGGTCTGCTTGGCGTCGCCGTAGAGCACACGCAGGAACTTCGGCATCGCGACGACCCGGCGGGCGCCGCCGCTGGTGAAGGTCAGGTCGACCTTCGCGGGGCGCTGGATCTCGCCCTCGTTGTCGCCGATCTCGTTGTTGTCGTCGACGCCGGGCAGGTCGGCTGCCTTGCCGTCGGACTTCTTCTCTTCGGCGTCACCGGCGGCATTGACGTTGCTGTTCTCGCCGCCGTTGTCGAGGCCGCCTTCGCCGTTCTGCTTCACCGCGCAGACGGCCAGCTGGTCTTCGGGCTTCGCGACCGGTTTGCCCGCCTGCCGCATGGCGTCACCGATCTGCTTGATCGACGGCTGTCGCTCGTTCTTCAGTTCTCCGAGCACCTGGCCGGCCTGCTTTCCTTGCGCCAGCTGGTTGTTCGCGTTCTCGGCGGCCTGGTCGAGTTTGTCGAGGTTCTCGTCGACCGCGGGCATGGCCTGGTCGGAGACCTCTTCGAGTTCACTGGCGACGTCGGGGCAGTCGACCTGGGCGCCGGCCTCGTCCTTGGCCGCGTTCGCGCGGTCGGCGGCGAGTTTCTCCTCGTTCGCCGCCTCGTTCTTTTCCTCTTCCTCGATGTTGATCCGGATGACGGGCCAGAAGTACGCGGATTTGTCGCCGTTCTTGCAGGTGGTGCCCGCGCGCAACAGGCTTTTGTTGTTCGAGTCCGCGTTGGTCGAAAGGTTCCCGACGTAGTCGTGAAGGTGCTCGGCTCCATTGCGGACGCCGGGCTGCGCGATGAAGTTGTCGCCGTTGAAGTGACCGTTCTCGTTGCGGCCACAGTCGACGGTGAACGTCCCGCGGGCGCCTCGTTTCACGAGGTCGAGGTTGACGTTCGTGCCGCGGGGAACCTTCGTGATGTCGATGAAGAACGACTTGTCCGCGCCGTCGGCCCTGGCGGCGTCGGGGGTTCCGGTCGTGTTCACCACGACGATCCCGCCGACGGCGAGGCACAGCGCGAGGGCGCCGGTGGCGACCTTGGTGCGACGCGCC
Organism: Amycolatopsis coloradensis; assembly: GCF_001953865.1. Taxonomy (GTDB): domain Bacteria; phylum Actinomycetota; class Actinomycetes; order Mycobacteriales; family Pseudonocardiaceae; genus Amycolatopsis; species Amycolatopsis coloradensis. The sequence goes on along the minus strand of NZ_MQUQ01000006.1, from coordinate 259,144 downwards.
ATGCGGTGGCGGCCGGCGGTTCTTGGGTTACGGGGCATGAAATTGTTCACCTCGTTCGGTGTCGTTGCACGGAGCCCGGGGGATGCGTCACCGGCATCACCGGCGTCACTGACTCCGTGTTGGCTGAAACGGCTCCGGCACGAGGGCGGTTCAAAACGCGACCTTGCCGTTATGTTTTCGTTACCTTGCGACGGTGGTGGTAGGCGATGCCCAGAACGACGGTGATCGGCCCCCAGAGCGCGAGCGGGGCGACGCAAATCGCCGCCAGCGTTTCCCAGCCATCGTTGAGGTAGCCGACACCTTCGGTCACGCCGAAAACGGCCAGCCGACGGTCACCGCCGAGCGGAACGGAGCTGAACAGCGCGGTGAGGATCAAGCCTCCCGCCACGGCGGGAACGACCGCCGCCATCGGCCGGACGGGTTTGCCGCCGAGGAACGGGACCCATCGGGGCACCACCTCGCCCCAGCCGCGGACCAGCCCGATGGCCAGGATCGCGAGCACTTCGGTGAGCACGCTGAGCGTGAGGACGTACGGGATGCTCAACCAGAGTTCCGGCATCCCGCGATCGTGGACCTGCCCCATCTCGAAGTGCACGGCGAACGGCAGTCGCCACAGGCACGAAGGCAACAGGAGCCAGGGGAGCGTGTAGGCAAGGCGCATCGCCCAGCGGGGGACCGGTCGTTCGGTGTCGCTGACGGCCGGGGGACGGTGCAGGATCTTCATGAGACCGATCCTGTCGCCGCACGGCGCCGGAAAGATCACTCGCGCGGACAAGCTTTCTCCTCCGGGAGAGGGAGAAGGCCCGGCCTCGGGGCAGTCGAGGCCGGGCCGGTTTCCCGTGGGTCAGGCGTCCACCTTGTCCTTGGGCTCCGCCTCGGGGGCGGTGGGACGGGCAGGCAGGAAACGCTTGATCACCGGGAAGAACAGGATCACCAGGATGATCACGTAGACCACGATCGCGAACGGGGTGTTGAACAATCCGCCAAGGCTGCCGTCGCTCAGTTGCAGCGCACGCCGCATCTGCTGTTCGGCGGCGGGGCCGAGGATGACGCCGATGATCGCCGGCAGCACCGGCAGGCCGTAGCGGCGCATCGCGAAACCGATCAGGCCGATCACGAACATCACCAGCAGGTCGAAGATGTCCGCGTTGACCGCGTACGCGCCGACACTGGCGAAGAACAGGATGCCCGCGTAGAGGTACGGCCGCGGGATCCGCAGCAGCTTCACCCACAGCGGCGCCAGCGGCAGGTTCAGCACCAGCAGCAAGGTCAGCCCGACGAACAGCGAGGCGATCAGGCCCCACACCAGCGACGATTCCCGTTCGAACAGCAGTGGTCCCGGCTGGATGCCGTACTGCTGGAACGCCGCCAGCATCACGGCCGCGACCGCGGTGGTCGGCAGGCCGAGCGTCAGCATCGAGACCAGCGTCCCGGCGGCCGACGCCGACGCCGTCGCTTCCGGACCCGCGACGCCTTCGATGGCGCCCTTGCCGAATTCGTCCTTGTGCTTCGAGAGCCGCTTTTCCGTGACGTAGGAGAGGAACGTCGGGATCTCGGCACCACCGGCCGGCACCGCGCCGAACGGGAACCCGATCAGCGGACCGCGCAGCCACGGCTTCCACGTGCGCTTGAGGTCGGCGCGCGACAGCCAGGGCCTGCCGACCGGGATCGGTTTGAACGCGTTGCGCCGCAGGTGCGCGGCGACCCACAGCGACTCGCCGACCGCGAACAGCGCCACCGCGACGATGACGACGTCGATGCCGTCGGCCAGATGCAGCGAGCCGAAGGTCAGCCGCTGCTGGCCGGTCATCTCGTCCAGTCCGACGAGACCGATGGTGAGGCCGATCAGCAGCGACGCCACGCCGCGGATCCGGGAACTGCCGAGTACGGAGGTGACCGCGATGAACGCCAGCACCATGATCGCGAACAGGTCCGGCGCGCCGATGTCGACGGCGTGCTTCGCGATCACCGGGGCCAGCACGACCAGCGCGATCGTGCCGAGGATGCCGCCGACGAAGTGCCCGATCGCGGCCGCCGCCAGCGCTTGCGCCCCGCGTCCCTTGCGGGCCATGGGATTGCCGTCGATGGCCGCGACGACCGCCGCGCTCTCACCGGGGGTGTTCAGCAGGATCGACGTCGTCGAGCCGCCGAACATGCCGCCGTAGTAGATGCCGGCGAACATGATGAACGCGCCGGTGGGCTCCAGCCCGTAGGTCACCGGGAGCAGCAGGGCCACCGCCATGGCCGGGCCGATGCCCGGCAGCACGCCGATCGCGGTGCCCAGCAGGACCCCGATCGCCGCCATCGCGATGTGGGTCGGGGTCAGCGCGGTGCCGAAGCCGTCGATGAGCTGCTGGAACATCAGAACACCTCCATCAACGGGCCACCGGGGAGCGGGACACCGAGCAGGTTGTTGAAGACCAGGAAGGTCACGACGGACATGCCCGCCGCGATCAGGGGGTCACGCACCAGGTTCCGGCTGCCGAGCGCGTAGGCCGCGCCCCAGAACAGGATCGCGCCCGAGATCGGGAACCCGACCAGCCCGATCAGTGCCGCGTTGGCCAGGAAAGCACCGCACAGCAACAGAACCGTGCGCAGGTCGGCGGGCTCGGTGAGGTCGATGTCCTCGCCGCCCTCGGCCTCGCCCTTGCCGCCGCGCAGCACGTCGCGCGCCAGCAGCACGGCGACGATCAGCAGCAGCGAGCCGACCAGGATCGGCACCGCTTTCGGTCCGACGGGACCGCGCTGGGCGAAATCGGTGGGAATGCTCAGCGCGTCGGTGAGCACCAGCACGCCGAGCACCACGAGCCCGACGCTCACCCCGAGTTCGGAGCGCTCCTTCAGCCACGTGGTCGTCATGCCAGACCCAGCTCTTTCAGCACCGTTGCCACTCGAGTGTTCTCCTCTTCGAGAAACGAACCGAACTGCTCACCTGGGGCGAACGCTCCGGTCCATCCGTTGCGCTGCAAGGCTTCCTGCCACTGCGGCGTCTTTTGCAGCCGCTCGAACAGGCTCACCAGCTTCGCGCGGTCCGCTTCGGTGATGCCGGGCGGAGCGACGATGCCGCGCCAGTTGGTGAACTTGACGTCCACCCCGGACTCCGAAAGCGTCGGCGCGTCGATGCCGGGGATCCGCTGCCCGCTGGTCACCGCCAGCACCCGGAGCGTGCCCGCCGCGATCTGGTCGCGGTACTCACCGACCCCCGAGACGCCGAACGCGACCTTGCCGCCGAGTACCGACGCGAGCAGTTCGCCGCCGCCGTCGAACTGGACGTAGTTGACCGCCTTGGGCGCGAGCCCGACGGCCTTCGCCATCAGCATCGGCGCCAGGTGGTCCGGCCCGCCCGGTGACGAACCGCCGCCGACCTGGACCGCGCCGGGATCCTTCTTCCACGCCTCGATCAGCTGGCCGATGTCCTGGTACGGCGAATCCTTGCCGACCACGACGATGTCCGACTCTTCGATCAGCTTCGCCACCGGTGTGGTGTCGAGCAGCGAAGACGGCGACTTGTTCGTGAACACGCTGCCGACGACACCGAGTCCCATCGACATGACGAGCTTGCCGTTGCCGCGTTCGGCCACCGTCCGGCCGAGGCCGACCGTGCCGCCGGCGCCGGGGAGGTTGAAGACCTCCGCGTTGCCGAGCAGGTCCGCGTCCTCCATGGCCTTGGTCGCCGTGCGGGCCGTGATGTCGTAACCGCCACCGGGCGCGTTGGGCACGAGTACCCGCAACGACCGGATCTGCGAGCCCTCGTCGGCCTCGCCGCCCGGGGTGAGCAACGGTGGCACCAGCAAAACGGCGACGAGCGCCGCCGCGATGGCCAACCAGCTACTGGGCTTCACTGTGATCCCCGCCTCTCTGCCGCGTGGTTGGACATGGTGCACTCGGGTGAACAGGGAAGTCCCGCTTGCGGGCCCAATGGTTGTTGTGGTCGTTTTGGTCAGGAGGAGGTGGCGATGGGTGTTCGGGGTTCCTTGGCCCGTCAGCTCCTCGCGTGGCAACTGGTTGTCGTCACCTGCCTACTGTGCGCGGTCGGCGTGCTGGCCGTCGTCCAAGCGGGGAGCAACTTCCGCACGACCGAGGGACGCCGGGCGCTTTCGGTCGCGGAGAGTGTCGCCGCGCAGGGTGTCGTGGTCGACCTCGAGAACGGCCCGTTCGAACTGAACGCACCCGCGGCGACCGCGCGGAGCTTCTCCGGGGTGGATTTCGTGGTGATCGCGGGAGCGGACCGCCACGTGCTGGCGTCACCGGATCCGGGTCAGCTGAAGACGACGCTCGACATCGGGGAGAGCACCGTCCTTTCCGGACGGTCCTGGGTCGGCGAGATCGACGGTTCTATCGTGGCGCACGTCCCGGTGCTCGACGAGAAGGGCGGCAAGGTGATCCGCATGGTCGCGGTCGGTTCGAAGTCGCCCGGTTTCTTCGCGGGCGTGCTCGACTCGCCGGACAACGCCCTGCGGGTGCTGGGTGTCGCGCTGGTGATCGGCGTGAGCGGTTCGCTGCTGCTGGCGCGGCGGGTGAAGAACCAGACGCTCGGCCTGGAACCACACGAGATCACCGCACTGGTGGAAAACCGGGAGGCACTCCTGCACGGCATCAAGGAGGGCGTCGTCGGACTGGACCCGCAGCACCGGATCACCCTGGTGAACGACCAGGCCCGCGAACTGCTGGCCCTGCCCGGGGACGCCGTCGGCCGGTCGGTCGAGGATCTCGACCTCAACGAGCGGATCCGCGACCTGCTCACCGGCCGCGCGACCGGCGCCGACCAGATCGTGTTGCGGCAAGGGAAGGTGCTGACGCTGAACCGGATGCCGATCGCTGTGCGGGGCGCCGTCGTCACCCTGCGGGACCGCACCGATCTGATGACCCTGCGGGACGAACTCGACGCCAGCAGGCACGCCACCGACACGTTGCGGGCGCAGGCGCACGAGTTCAGCAACCGGCTGCATACCATCTCCGGCCTGCTGGAACTCGGGGAGTACGAAGAGGTTCGCGGGTACGTCAGCCGGATCAGCTCGGCGCAGGGGGAGTGGCGCGCGGAGGTCGGCTCGCGGATCGGCGACCCGGCGGTGGCGGCGTTGCTGATCGCGAAGGCGTCGCTCGCCGCGGAACGCGGGGCCGGGCTGCGGATGGCGCCGGACAGCGAACTGGACCGGGTCGAGGACGCGCTCTCCACGGATTTGGTGACAGTGCTGGGAAATCTCGTCGACAACGCGCTCGACGCGCTGGGTGGTGAGCGCGGCTGGATCGAGGTCGGGGTGTGGCAGGAGGAGGACGAAGTGCGGGTGGAGGTCCGTGATTCCGGGCCCGGTGTCGCTCCGGAAATCGCCGAGGAAGTGTTCGAGCACGGTTTCACCACGAAGGCCGCGGCGCACGGCCAGCGTGGTCTCGGGCTCGCGCTGATCCGGCAGGCGTGTGTCCGGCGAGGCGGCTCCGTCGAGGTGCACAACGACGACGGCGCGGTGTTCACGGCGAGGCTTCCGCGATGATCCGGGTGCTCGTCGTCGACGACGATTTCATGGTCGCGAAAGTCCACAGTGGATACGTCTCCCGCACGGAGGGGTTCGCCGTCGTCGGGGTCGCGCACACCGGCGCCGACGCGCTCCGGCTGGCACGGGAGCTGAAGCCGGATCTGGTGCTGCTGGACGTCTATCTCCCCGACCTCGACGGGCTTTCCGTGCTGCGCGAGCTTCGCGCGACCGAAGACGTCGACGTCATCCTGATCACCGCGGCGACCGACGTGGAGACCGTGCGGCGGGCGATGCGAGGCGGTGTCCTGCACTACCTGATCAAGCCGTTCGAATACGCGTCGCTGCGGGATCAGCTCACCCATTTCGCCACGCTGCACCGGCGGCTGGACCGGCTGGCCGAGGCCGGACAGGCTGACGTCGATCAGGTCTTCGGCGCGCGGCCGAACGCGAAACCCTCGCTGCCCAAGGGACTCACCGTCCAGACCGCGCGGCTGGTGGAGACCGCGTTGCGCGGCGCGCCCGCCGGGATCTCCGCGAGCGAATGTGCCGAGGCGACCGGCGTCGCGCGGGTGAGCGCGCGCCGGTACCTGGAGCACTTCGTGGCGACCGGGAAGGCCGAGGTGAACCTCAAGTACGGCGGGACGGGCCGCCCGGAGCGCCGCTACCTCTGGTCGTGAGCCCCCTCCGCCGCAACTAGAGGACTACTTGCGGGGATCCACGTGACCGGACGAAGGTGTGTCGGCCGTCCAGTCACGTGTGTTGTCCGTTCCGGTACGGGATCGCCGTCCTGTGCCGATGGGCTTCCCGCAACTAGAGGACTACTTGCGGGGGGTCAGAAGGTCGTTGAGGGTGCCGTAGTCGACGGCCTCTTCGAGACGCGAGTAGGTGCCGGTCGAGAAGAGTTCCCTGGCGCTTTCCCGAGCGACGGCGTACGCGGCCGGGAGCGCCGAGGCTCCAGGCCACCCCGACGCTGGTGGTGGCGATCGCCGCGGCGCCCGCGTCCTCGACGATCCGGGCGCTCGCGACGTCCCACGCGTCGGCCGGCACCAGCGGGCTCGACGGGACGTGCAGGGAACGGAACAGCCGGGCGTGGTCGTTCGTCATGCCACCATCCCAGTAGTCATGCGACATCCTGGTCTGGCGGTTTCGCGACATCGACGTCCGCGCGGAGTCCGGCGATCAAGCGGGAGAGACCGTATTCGAACGATGCGGCCGGATCCTCGGCGTGGTCGCTCTCGGTGTGCTGCTGTTCGTCGATCGCGCAGCCGAGGGTGTACCGGCTGACGGCGAGGATCGCGTGTGTCGCGTCCTCTCCGGTGAAACCGGCTTCCAGCAACGGTTTGATCAGCGGCGTCATCGCCGACCGCTCGGTCGGGCGGGAGCAGGCGTGCAGGCGGGCACCGTCCCGGTAGGACAGCAGGGTGCGGCGGATGGTGCGGGCGCGCCGGGTCAGCCACTCGGCCCAGTCGCCCATCGCCGCGGCATCGTCCAGCGGGGCGAGGTTGTCGTCCAGCATGGTTTCGGCCATCCGGTCGAGCAACGCCTGCTTGCTCTTGAAGTGCGTGTAGAGCGCGGGACCCCGCACGCCGAGCTTCTCCCCGAGTTTGCGCAGGCTCAATCCGTCCAGCCCGACCTCGTCGAGGAGTTCGAGCGCGGCTCGAACGTAGCCATCCCGTCTCACGACCATGCGCACACCTTCGCCCGTCCCCATCGGACTTGACAAGCCGAGCGTATCTTATCACCGTTAAGATCTTAACATGGATAAGAACGGCAGGTAGGATGATCGGTCGTACCGATGACGAGCGCATCACCCCCGCTTTGTGGGGGATGGCTTCGATCTTGACTCTCGGCGGGTTCCTGTCGATGTTCACGGCGACCGTCTCAACGTCGCGCTCGGCACGTCATGGATCCTGGTCCGCGCCGAAAAGTCCACAGTGGACTAGAGGGCGTCTGGTGGGTTTGTTCCCGTCCGGGAGTCGCCGAAGGTTCCGAATGTCGTGAGCGCGCCTCCGCCGTGGCCTTCGGGACACCCCGGGGAGAACGCCGTAGGCTCGGCTGAATGAGCACGGCATCCACCACGGAGCATCCGATGGTCGAAACCCGGCACCAGACCCAGTTGCTCACCCTGCTGCGGGACGAAGGGCCCATGTCCCGCGTCGAGCTGGGGGAGCGGCTGGAACTGCCGCGTGCCCGGGTGGGTGCCGAGGTCGCGCGCCTCGCCGAGGTCGGCCTCGTCGAAACCGCCGGTCCGTCGGCGAGCCGGGGCGGCAGACGTTCGACGCTGGTGCGGCTGGCGGGGGACCTGCGCGTGCTGTCGGTCGACGTCGGCGCGACGTCGGTCGGGGTCGCCCTCACCGACGCTTCGTGCGAGGTGCTGGTGCACACCGTCGAGGACTGCGACGTCCGGCAGGGGCCGCACGCCGTCCTCAAACGCATCGCCGCACTGGCGGAGAAGATCCGCGAAGACGTACCGGGGAAGCTGATCGCCGCCGGGATCGGCCTGCCGGGGCCGGTGAGCTTCGCCGAGGGCATGGCGGTCGCGCCGCCGATAATGCCCGGCTGGGACCGGTTCTCCGTGCGCGACCATCTCGGCGGACTGCTGCGCTGCCCGGTCACCGTCGACAACGACGTGAACTCCATGGCGCTCGGCGAACGGCACGCCGGGGTCGCCCGCTCCATCGACGACCTGGTGTTCGTGAAGATCGGTACCGGTATCGGCTGCGGGATCGTGCTGGGCGGCAAGGTGTACCGCGGTGTCGCGGGCACCGCGGGCGACATCGGGCACATCCGCCTCGACGACTACGGGCCGACCTGCGCCTGCGGCGAGACCGGATGCCTCGAGGCGTACTTCGGTGGCGCCGCGCTGGCCCGCGACGGACTGACGCTGGCGCGCAGCGGCCGGTCGGCGTACCTCGCCGACGTCGTCGCCGACCGCGGCGTGATCACCGCCCAGGACGTCGGCCGCGCGGCGGCGTCTGGCGACTTCGGCGCCGTCAACCTGATCCGCGACGGCGGACGGCGGCTCGGCCAGGTGGTCGCCTCGCTGGTGAGTTTCGTGAACCCAGGCATGGTCGTGATCGGCGGCGGTGTCGCGCAGCTCGGGCATCAGCTGCTCGCCGAGATCCGCAGCTCGGTGTACCGGCGGTCGCTGCCGCTCGCGACCGGGAACCTGCCGATCGTGCTGTCCGAGCTGGGGGACACGGCCGGGGTCATCGGCGCCGCTTGGTCCGCTACGGACCGAGCCTTCACCCTCAGTAGCTGAGTCGCGCCCGGCCCTCTCGATACCGGTGCCCTGCCCACCTGAAGTACATGAAGGCCCCCTTGCTTGCGCCTAGGTACAGGTTGGGGTCCTTCATGTACTTGGGGAAGGTGTGAAGGTCGAGTTTCTTCGGCTGAGCCGAGGGAAGGGGTCCTTCACGGACCCGCCTCGCCCACGGTAGGTAGCGAGATAACCCGAAACGCCACTCACGGCCATCCCGACCGACAGCCACCCCGCCGGTGTCCCGAAGGCGCCCTTCCCCGCATCTAGCGCGGCGAAGGGCGCTTTCCTCGCATCGGATGCGGGGAAAGTCCCCTTCAGCCCCGGCCCGGCGCAGCCTCGTGGCGGCACGGTGGGCACTCACCCGATTCCGGTTAGTAACGTCAAGATCGTGCAGACTTTTGATCGAGAAGTACGAAAGTCTGCGCCGATCTGGACGGCTGATCGGGTGAAGGCGGGCATTTCTGTCCTGTTGTCACCTTGACGAGTGACACGCACCACCCTACTTTCGCTGGCTAAGTAACAAAGTTTGTTACCGCCGAATCGTAAGTGAGGCGTCGTCAAAGGGGGCAGTGTGGCCGCGACCGACCCACGTACGGCGACCGGCGCCGACGGGTTCTCGGCGGGGAAACGTACCTCGAACCTCGCCGCGCTCCTGCGGGCGTTGCGTGCGGGGCCGCTGTCGCGTACCCAGCTCGCGGCGCGATGCGGGCTCACCAAGGCGGCCGTCTCCGGGTTGATCACCGAATTGTCCGGACGCGGCCTCGTCCGGTCCGCCGGACTCCAGGCGGGCGGCAACGGCAGGCCCAGCAAGCTGGTCGAGCTGAACGGCGCCAGTGCCTGCGGGCTCGCGCTCAGTGTCGAGGCCGACCGGTTCGCCGCCGTCGTCACGAACCTCGAAGGCCGCGTCGTCGCCGAACGGGTCGAGACGGCCGACGTCGCCGCGCTCGGCCTCCACCGGAGCATGGACGAACTCGCCTTCCTCGCCGGGCAGGTGCTGCGCGACGAGCGGCCGGTCGGGGTCACGGTGTCCGTTCCCGGCCTGGTCGACTCGGCCGCCGCGGTGCTGCGGTTCGCGCCGACCCTGCGCTGGCGTGACGCCGAGATCGCCGATCTCCTGGCCGCCCGGCTCGGGCTGCCGGTCGACGCCATCGCGGTCGACAACGAGGCCAACCTCGGCGCGGTCGGCGAGGCGATCGCCGGTGTCGGTGCCGGGGTGAGCGAACTGTTCTACCTCAGCGGCGGGATGGGCGTCGGCGGCGGACTGGTGTCCGGCGGCGCGATCCTGCGAGGTGCCAGGGGTTTCGCGGGCGAGGTCGGGCACATCACCGTCGACCCCTCCGGCGAGCAGTGCCAGTGCGGCCGGGTCGGCTGCCTGGAGACCAAGGCCGGGCTCAACGCCGTGCTGCGCGGCGCCGCCTCGCCCGGTGACCCGCTGCACGATCCCGCGCTCGGCGTCGACGGCCGGGTCGGGCTGCTCAAGCACCGCGTCCAGCGCGGTGACCAGCGCGCGGTCGCGGCGGTCTCGGAACTCGGGGTCGCGCTCGGCATCGCGGTCTCCACCGTGGTCGATGTGCTCGACCCGGACGTCGTGGTGCTCGGCGGCTACTTCGCCGAACTGGGCGAGTGGCTGGTCGAGCCGGTGCGCCGCGAACTGTCCGCGCGTCCGCTCGGGCACGAGCCCGCCTGCCGCGTCGAGCCGTCGCCGCTGGGCACCACCGCCCCGCTGCGCGGCGCCGCGCACCTCGCCACCGAACGGCTTTTCGCCGATCCGACGCTCGTTCCGCTTGCCACCGAGGCCGAGGAGGCGCCGGCATGACCTTGCTATCCGTCCGGGGGATCGTGAAGACCTTCCCCGGGGTGCGCGCGCTCGACGGGGTCGACTTCGACGTCGAACCCGGCGAGGTGCACTGTCTCCTCGGCCAGAACGGCGCGGGCAAGTCCACTTTGATCAAGACCCTCGCCGGGGCACACCGTCCCGACGAAGGCGAGATCACCTGGCAGGGCGAGCCGGTCACACTGCCCTCACCTGTCGCCGCGCTGAAGATCGGCATCGCCACGATGTACCAGGAACTCGACCTGGTGCCCGGGCTTTCCGTCGCCGACAACATCTTCCTCGGCCGCGAGCGCGCCACCTTCGGCTTCACGCGGATCAGCGAATCCCGGCACAAGGCCGCCGAGCTGATGGCCAGGCTGGGACATCCGGAGATCTCGCCGTCAACCGAGGTCGGCAAGCTGTCCGCCGCCGGGCAGCAGCTGGTCTCGATGGCGCGGGCACTCGCGTACGACGCGAAACTGCTGGTGATGGACGAGCCCACCGCCGCGCTCGCCGGGGAAGAGGTCGACAACCTGTTCCGCATCGTCGGCGAACTGACCGCCGAGGGTGTCGCGATCGTCTACATCTCCCACCGGCTCGAAGAACTGCGCCGGATCGGGCACCGCGTCACCGTGCTCAAGGACGGCAGGACCGTCTCCACCGGCCTCGACGCCAAGGAGACCCCGACCTCGGATCTCGTCGCGCTGATGGCGGGCCGCAAGGTCGAGACCGTCTTCGGCCCGCGTCACCAGGAGCACGTGGACCCGGACACCGAAGTCCTCAAGGTGGAGAACCTGACCACCGTCGGCGAGTTCGAGAACGTGACCTTCACCGTGCACGCGGGCGAAGTCGTCGGGATCGCGGGCCTTGTCGGCTCGGGCCGCAGCGAACTGCTGGAGACGATTTTCGGGGCGCGCAAGCAGGACACCGGGTCGGTTTCGGTCGACGGGAACGTCATCCGGGGAGGCAGTGTGTCCGCGGCGGTCAAGGCCGGGATCGGCCTGGCGCCGGAGGAGCGCAAGAGCCAGGGTTTGCTGCTGGACCTGTCCGTCGCGCACAACGTGACGCTGGCCAGCCTCTCCAAGTACGCGACGTTCGGCTTCTCCGACCGGTCGCGAGAAGCCGAAGACGCCGGGGAAAGCCTGCGGCGGCTCGATCTGCGGCCTGCCGACCCGCAGCGGATCATCCGCACGCTTTCCGGCGGCAACCAGCAGAAGGCGGTGCTCGCGCGCTGGCTGGTCCGCGGCTGCCGGGTGCTGCTGCTGGACGAGCCGACGCGCGGGGTCGACGTCGGCGCGCGGGCCGAGCTGTACCGGCTGATCGCCGAACTGGCCGCGACCGGGGTCGCGATCGTGCTGGTCTCCAGTGAGATCCCCGAAGTACTCGGACTGTCCGACCGGGTGCTGGTGCTGCGTGAAGGACGTGTCCTGGCTGAAAAGCCGTCTGCGGAGCTGACAGAGGCGGATGTGCTCGACGTGATTCTCGAGGGGAGTGCGGCGTGACTGACCAAGCCGAAGCGGTGCGAACGGGAACCGCCGTGGAACCCGTGCCACCCAAGAAGAAGGGGTTCGCCTTCTCACTCGATTCCCGGCTGCTCGCGCTGACCGGGGTGCTGGTGATCCTGTGCGTCGTCGGGAGCGTGACCCGGCCCGACCAGTTCTTCACCGAAGGCAACATCTCCACGATCCTGCGGCTCGCCGCGGCCATCGGCGTGGTCAGCGTCGGGATGACGTTCGTGATCATCGCCGGCGGCATCGACCTCTCGGTCGGGTCGATCGTGGCGCTCTCCAGCGTCTGGCTGACCACACTGGCCACCCAGTCCTACGGCCCGTGGGTGATGATCCTTTGTGGACTCCTCGTCGGCCTAGGCTGCGGTCTGGTCAACGGGATCCTGGTGTCCTACGGGAAGATCGTGCCGTTCATCGCGACGTTGGCGATGTACGTCTCGGCCCGCGGGCTCGCGGAACGCATCAGCGGACGGCGCACGCAGGTGGTGGCGGAGGCGGGCTTCCTCGACTTCTTCCGCGGTGACCTGCTCGGCATCCCGGTGCTGATCTGGATGTTCGCGCTGGTGTTCGCGGTGGGCTGGGTGGTGCTGAACCGCACCACGTTCGGCCGCCGCACCTACGCCGTCGGCGGCAACGCCGAAGCGTCGCGGCTGGCCGGCATCAACGTCAAGCGGCACACCGCCCTCGTCTACGGCGTCGCCGGACTGTGCTGCGGTATCGCCGCGCTGATGGTCGTCGCCCGCACCACCGCGGGCGCCTCGACCAACGGCATGCTCTACGAACTCGACGCCATCGCGGCGGTCGTCATCGGCGGCACACTGCTCACCGGTGGCCGCGGCTCGCTCATCGGCACCCTGATCGGCGTGCTGATCTTCACCGTGCTGTCCAACATCTTCACGCTCAACAACCTGGACACCGACATCCAGAACATCGCCAAGGGCGTGATCATCGTGCTGGCCGCGCTACTGCAATTCCGCTCCGTAAAGAAGACGAAGACGAGTACTTAGTGAGGGAAGGCCAGACGTGTCGTGGTCGGTACCGGTCCGTGAAGGCCTCCTTACCTACCCTGAAGGTAGTGAAGGGGCCCTTCGCTACCGGCCGATGTGGCCCGCCCATGTCGCGAAAGCCACTTTGGGGACACCAGACGTCGCGAAAGTGGCTTCCGCGACACGCCGGATTTGCCTTACCTCGCAGGAGAACCCGACCCCGGCGCCGTCGCCTTACCTCTCGCTCAGTGGTCACCACCTCATCACCGTGGATGGAGAGTCGTCATGACCGAACAATCCCTGCATCGCCGCCGTTTCCTGCTGGGAGGCGCGGCCGTCGGAGCGGGTGCGCTGCTGACCGCGTGCACCTCGAACGAGGCACCGGCGCAGAACAACGCCGCCAACGTGGCCAACGCCGGGGCTGACTCGCAGCCCGGAACCCCGGTCACCATCGGGTTCTCGGCTCCGGCCGCCGACCACGGCTGGATGGCGGCCATCACGAAGAACGCCCGCGCGCAGGCGCAGAAGTTCAGTGAGGTCACGCTCAACGCGACCGAGGGCACCAACGACGTCAACCAGCAGATCTCCCAGGTGGAGACGCTGATCAACGCCAAGGTCAACGTGCTGGTGATCCTGCCGTTCGACGGCAAGGCGCTGACCGCGGTCGGCCAGCAGGCGATGGACGCCGGTATCCAGGTGATCAACCTGGACCGCGTCTTCGACACCCCGCTCGCGTACCGCACCTGGATCGGTGGCGACAACTACCGCATGGGCGTCAACGCCGGGAACTACATCGCCCAGCAGATGAAGGCGAAGAACATCGCCGCCCCCGTCATCGGCGAGGTCGCGGGGATCGACTCGCTGCCGCTGACCCAGGAACGCAGCAAGGGGTTCAAGGACGCCCTGGCGCGTCAGGGTTTCGCTGTCGGCCCGCGGGTCTCCGCGGAGTTCACGCCGGAGTCGGGCGAGAAGCAGACGTCGAACCTGTTGCAGTCCGCGCCCAAACTGGACGCGCTCTGGAACCACGACGACGACCAGGGTGTCGGTGTGATCGCGGCGATCAACAACGCCAACCGCAAGAACTTCCTGATGGTCGGCGGCGCCGGATCGAAGAACGCGATGAACTTGATCAAGTCCGACGCCGAGCCGCTGAAGGCGACGGTGCTCTACAGCCCGTCGATGGCGTCTTCGGCGATCTCGCTCGCGCGGCTGCTCGGCCAGGGCAAGGGCGCCGGTGACTTCGCCGAGCACGAGATCCCCGCCGAGATCACCACGTACTCCGCGGTGGTCACCAAGGAGAACGTCGACAAGTACATGGACGTCGGCTTCGACTCGTAAACCCGCGTACCCGACACGCAGCAGCACGATCTAGGAGGGGCATGAGCACGGCAAAGGAAACGATCGGGATCGGCATGGTGGGTCACGCGTTCATGGGTGCGGTGCATTCGCACGCGTGGCGCAGCGTGCACCGGTTCTTCACGCCACCGCTGATCCCGAGACTCGCCGTGCTCGGCGGTCGTGACGAGGTGCGGGCGAAGGCCGCGGCGGAACGGTTCGGCTGGGAAGCCGTCGAGACGGATTGGCGTGCGCTGATCGCCCGCGACGACGTCGACCTGGTCGACATCTGCACGCCGGGCGACAGTCACGCCGAGATCGCGATCGCCGCGCTCGAAGCCGGAAAGCACGTCCTGTGCGAGAAACCGCTCGCCAACACCCTCGCCGAAGCCGAAGCGATGGCCGAGGCGGCGGCGAAGGCGCGGGCGAACGGCGTCCGGTCGATGGTGGCCTTCAACTACCGCCGGGTGCCCGCGCTCGCGCACGCCAGGAAACTGGTCGCGAGCGGGGCGCTCGGCGAGATCCGCCACGTGCGGTCGGTCTACCTCCAGGACTGGTTGTCCGACCCGCTGTCGCCGATGACCTGGCGGCTGCACAAGGACAAGGCGGGCTCCGGCGCGCTGGGCGACCTCGGCGCGCACATCGTCGACGCCGCCCAGTTCGTCACCGGCGAGGACATCACCGGGGTTTCCGCGCTCACCGACACCTTCGTCAAGGAGCGGCCGGACGGCAGCGGCGGGACCGGGCAGGTCACGGTCGACGACACCGCCCTGTTCCTCGGCCGGTTCACCGGCGGGGCCGTCGCGAGTTTCGAAGCGACCCGGTTCGCGCTGGGCCGCAAGAACGCGATGCGGCTGGAGATCAACGGGTCGAAGGCGAGCCTCGCGTTCGACTTCGAGTCGATGAACGAACTGTCCTTCTTCGACGGCGGGCAACCCGCCACCGAGGCCGGGTTCCGCCGGATCCTGGTCACCGAACCCGAGCACCCGTACGTCGGGGTCTGGTGGCCGCCAGGGCACCTCCTCGGCTACGAGCACACCTTCACCAACGAGGTCGCCGACCTGCTCACCGCGATCGGCGACAGCACGGATCCCGAGCCGTCCTTCGAGGACGGATTGCGGGTTCAGCAGGTACTCGACGCGGTCGAGCGCAGCGCGCTCGAAGAGGCGCGATGGACGGCTGTGCCCGGTGTCACTGCGAAGGGGAGTAACTGAGGAGTAGATCCAGCCGAAAGTCGCATGACGGCTATCACTGCGACTTGGTTCGATCCGGAAACGTCCGACCATCCGAGGTTGGGCTTTCCGGGTTTGGAAAGGTGGAGAAATGCCTGCTCACGAGCGTACGGGCATCTGGTTGATCGGGGCGAGGGGGTCTGTCGCCACCACCGCGGCGGTCGGGCTGCTCGCCCTCCGCGCGGGGGTGACGGGGGGTGGCGGTTGCGTCACCGAACTGCCCGCTTTCGCCGGTGTTGCGTTGCCGGGCTGGGATGATCTGGTCCTCGGCGGCCACGACATCGTGCACACCCCGCTGGAGAAGCGGGCCGAGCAGCTGGCGCACGCCGGCGTGTTCGGGCACTCGGTGTTCTCGGCGGTCCGGTCCGGGCTTGCCGAAGTGGACGCCGAGATCCGCGACGGCTACCACCCGGCGACACATACGGGTGCCCAGGCCGACGCGGCCGCCCGGCTCACCGCGGACATCCGAGCTTTCGCCGGCCGGCACGACCTCGCGCGGGTCGTGGTGGTCAACGTGTCCTCCACCGAGGCCCCGTGTCCCCACCTTCCCGAACACGACGACCTCGACTCGCTGGAGCAGGCGCTGGGCGATCCGGCGCGGGCGGTGCTCCCGGCCAGTTCGCTGACCGCCTACGCGGCGCTGAAGGCGGGGGCTCCGTACGTCGAGTTCACGCCGTCGGCCGGGATCACCCTGCCCGCGCTGCGGCAGCTCGCCGAGCGGGAAGGCCTGCCGTACGCGGGTTCCGACGGCAAGACCGGGGAAACCCTGCTGCGCACCGTTCTCGCGCCGATGTTCAGCGCGCGGGCGCTGAAGGTCCGTTCCTGGGCGGGCACCAACCTCCTCGGCGGCGGTGACGGCGAGACCCTGGCCGACCCGGTGACCGCGAACAGCAAGCTGGAATCGAAGGCACGCGGACTCGCGGCACTGCTCGGCGAGGACGTCACCGCGCCGCTGCACATCGACAACGTGCCGGATCTGGGCGAGATCAAGACCGCGTGGGACCACGTGTCGTTCGAGGGATTCCTCGGCGCGCGCATGAGCCTGCAGTTCACCTGGACCGGCTACGACTCCGCGCTCGCGGCACCGCTGATCCTCGACCTCGCCCGTCTGGTCACCACCGCGCACGCCGCGGGCCAGCGCGGCGCGCTGACGGAACTCGGCTTCTTCTTCAAGGACCCGCTGGGCAGCGACGAGCACCGCTTCGCCGAGCAGTCCGCCCGCCTGATCGCCTGGGCGGGAGCCCTGTGAAGGCTTACGTGGAACTCGTCCGGGCGCCCGCCGCGCTGACGGTGCTCGGTGACACGGTCGCCGGATCCGCCGCGGCGGGACTCAAGATGACCGGGCGACGGCTGCTGCTGCCGCTGTCCTCGGTCGCCTTCTACTGGGCCGGGATGGCCCTCAACGACTGGGCGGACCGGAAGCTCGACGCCGTGGAGCGTCCCGAGCGGCCGATCCCGTCCGGGCGGGTGAGCGCGGGCGCGGCGCTCACCACCGGGGCCGCGCTGACCGCGGCCGGGCTCGGCCTGGCCGCGCTCGGCGGCGGCCGCACGGCGATGAAGGTCGCGGTCCCGCTCGCGGCCGCGGTCTGGGCCTACGACACCGTGCTCAAACCGACCCCCGCCGGACCGGTGGCGATGGCGGCCTGCCGCACGCTCGACGTCCTCCTGGGCGCCGGTGGCGAAACCCGACTCGCCGCCACGGCCGCGGCGGCGGTGGGCGTGCACACGCTCGGCGTCACGGCGCTGTCCACCGGCGAGGTCCATGGCGCGGATCCGGCGACGGCCCGCGCCGCACTCGCCACGAGCTGTGCGGCGACAACGTTGGCATTGACCGGTCCGGCCCGCGGTGGCTGGCATCGCGCGGCCTCGATGGCGGCCGGTTCGGGCTACGCGGGGATGGTCGGCCGGGCGCAGGCGGACGCGGTCCGCGACCCGTCGGCGAAGTCCGTGCGCACGGCGACCAAGACCGGCATCCACGGCATGGTCCCGCTCCAGGCGGCGGTCACGGCCAAGGGTTCGGTACTGGGGGCCGCGCTGGTCGCGGCCGCGCTGCCGATCGCCCGCAAGCTGTCGCGGAAGGTGAGCCCCACATGACGTTTTCTTTGGGATACGGCACCAACGGCTTCTCCAACCACCGCCTCGACGACGCGCTCGCCGTGATCGCCGACCTCGGGTACACCGGGGTGGCGCTGACGCTGGACCACGACCACCTCGACCCGTTCGCCGGCGAGCTGGCGCGACAGGTCGACCACGTGGCCTCCCGGCTTTCGGCGCTGGGCCTGAACCGTGTCGTGATCGAGACGGGCGCGCGGTACCTGCTCGATCCGTGGCACAAGCACTCGCCGACGCTGCTCTCCGACGACCCCGCCCTCCGGATCGATTTCCTGGCGCGGGCTTTGCGAATCGCGGGCGACCTCGGGGCGGACTGCGTCTCGTTCTGGTCTGGTGTGTCCACTGTGGACAACGACGTCGCGTGGTCCCGGTTGCGTGAGGGCGTCGCGGCGGTCCTGGAGCACGCCGCGCGGCTGAACGTCCGGCTGGCGATGGAGCCCGAGCCCGGGCACCTCGTGCAGCATCTGAGCCAGGTACTGGACCTGCGTGAGGAACTCGGTGAACCGGAACTGTTCGGCGTCACGCTCGACGTCGGGCACTGCGTCGCCGTCGAGCCGGTGGACGCGGCCGAATGCGTCCGGCTCGCCGGTCCGCTGCTGTGGAACGTCCAACTGGACGACATGCTGCCGAAGGTCCACGAGCATCTGGAGTTCGGTGACGGGCGGCTGAATCTGCCCGCGACTTTGGCGGCACTGGCGGAGATCGGCTACACCGGGCTGGCCGCGGTCGAGCTGCCCCGGCACAGCCACGCCGCACCGGACACCGCGCGGCGTGCCTTCACGGCACTGACCGCGGCGATGCCGGAGTCGTGGCTGGACAAGGCGGAACGCCGGATCCGGGAGAAGCCGTCGGTCGTCGGCTCGCTCTTCCCGGCCGTCGGCCGTGAGGTCGGCCGGGCCGCGCTGCGACCCGGTACTGATCCGCAGGGGCTGGTCCACGGCACCGTCGACGACCGGGCGCGCGTCCGGCTCGTCACGGTGCTGGCCGACGTCCTCGACGACGCCGCGCTGGCCGCGGAACTGCGCGATCTCTACCGCTATGGCGACGACGCCGAGCGGCGCGGGGTCTTGCGGGCGCTCAACGCGCTGGAGTCCCCGGGCGCCGAAGTCACCGATGCCGGGATCAAGCTGGTCGAGGACGCCCTGCGCGCCAACGACATCCGCCTGGTCGCCGCCGCCATGGGCGCCTTCGCGCGGCACCTCGACGGGCACACCTGGCGGCACGGCGTCCTCAAATGCGTCTTCGTCGGCGTGCCGCTGGCCGCCGTCGCGGACCTCACTTCCCGCGCGGACGACGAGCTCAGACGCATGCTCGCCGATTTCGCCGACGAACGCAGGGCGGCCGGACGTGACGTTCCCGCCGACGCCCTCGAACTCCTCACGAGCCCGGTGGCGGAGCAGCGGGTGGAAGCGGAAACGGGGCCCACGAGTGGACCCGCCCCGGCCGAAGGCCCCGCGATCGCGGGGGCAGGGCGCCCTTCCCTGCGATCGGGACCTATGCCGCGAACCAGCGCCCTGCCGACGTCGATCGCGGACGCGGGTTCACCATCAGACATTCAGGAGAACTAGCACAATGCGCATCTTCGATCCCCACATCCACATGTCCTCCCGGACCACCGACGACTACGAAGCCATGTACGCCTCCGGTGTCCGCGCGCTGGTCGAACCCGCGTTCTGGCTGGGGCAGCCACGCACCAGCGTCGGCTCGTACACCGACTACTTCGACGCGCTCATCGGCTGGGAACGGTTCCGCGCCGCCCAGTTCGGCATCCGGCACCACTGCACGATCGCGCTGAACCCCAAGGAGGCCAACGACCCCCGCTGCCGCGAGGTGCTCGACGTGCTCCCGAGGTACCTGGCCAAGGACGGTGTCGTCGCGGTCGGCGAGGTCGGCTACGACTCGATGACCAAGGAAGAGGACGAGGTCTTCGCACAGCAGCTGGCGCTGGCGCTCGACCACGACCTCCCGGTGCTGGTGCACACCCCGCACCGCGACAAGCTGGAAGGCACCAAGCGCACCCTCGACGTCGTCCGTGAGGCGGGTGTCGCGCCGGAGCGCGTGGTGGTCGACCACCTCAACGAGGTCACCGTCGAGCTGGTCAAGGATTCCGGTGCCTGGATGGGTTTCTCCATCTACCCGGACACCAAGATGGACGAACACCGGATGGTCGAGATCCTGCGCCGGTACGGGCTGGACAAGATGATCGTCAACTCGGCCGCGGACTGGGGCCGCTCGGATCCGCTGAAGACCGCCAAGACCGGGCAGGCGATGCTCGACGGCGGGTTCACCGAGGCCGACGTCGACAAGGTGCTGTGGCAGAACCCGGTCGACTTCTACGGCCAAAGTGGACGCCTCACCCTCGACCCGCTGCCCGGTTTCACCGGTGAGGCCGTGACCTTCGAGGGCAACTCGGTCCTGCGAGGTGCCCGCAAATGATCTCCTACTGTACGAACGTTCACCCCGCCGAGGACGTCGAGGGCATCGTCGCGCAGCTGGATCGGTACGCGCTCCCGGTGCGTGAGCGGCTGGGCGCCGATCGGCTCGGTGTCGGGCTGTGGCTTTCCGCGCCGGTCGCGCGCGGACTCGCCGACGACGCTCGGGCGCGCAAGGACTTCCGCGCGGAACTCGACGCGCGCGGGCTCAGCGTCTACACACTCAACGCGTTCCCGTACGGCGGATTCCACGACGAGGTCGTCAAGCACGCGGTCTACCGTCCTGAGTGGACGAACAGCGACCGGGTCGCGTACACCATCGACTGCGTGAACGTGCTCTCGGACTTGCTCGCCGAGGACGCGACGTACGGCAGCATCTCCACGTTGCCGCTCGCGTGGCGTGAACCGTGGACCGAACACGACGACCGTCGCGCGGCCGAGGCCTTCGGCCAGGTCGTCCGGGCGATCGGTGACCGGCCGATCAAGGTGGCCGTGGAACCCGAGCCCGGCTGCGTTCTCGACACCGTCGCCGACGCGCTCGGCTGGCTGTCCGGCCGCGTCGACCCGGAGTACGTCGGGCTGTGCCTGGACACCTGCCACCTCGCGGTGTCCTTCGCCGACCCGGCGGAGACCCTCAAGGCGATCGCGGCGTCCGATGTGGACATCGTCAAGGTGCAGGCCTCCGCCGCACTACACGTCGAGAAGCCCGCTGAGGCAAGAGAAGCACTGGCTGCGTTCGCCGAACCGCGCTACCTGCACCAGGTCCGGGAGTTTTCGGGCGGTGTCGTGCACAAGGCCGACGACCTGCCCGAGGCCTGGGCGGAGTTGCCGGGGGAGGGTCCGTGGCGGGTGCACTTCCACCTGCCGCTGCACCAGGCCCCGGCCGCGCCGCTGTCCACCACGACCGACGTCCTGCGCACCGTCGCCGCCGGGCTGCCCGGTGAACCGCATATCGAGGTCGAGACCTACACCTGGAGCGTGCTCCCGGACGCGGGTGACCTCGTCGGCGGGATCGCGGCGGAACTCGAGTGGGCACAGGCGAACCTCGTCAAGGAAGGGGCTTCCGCATGAAGCCGCTGGTCGTCATCGACGTCGTCGGACTGACCCCGAAGGCGTTGCGGGACATGCCGAACCTGTCCGCAGTCGCCCGCGACGGCTGGCAGGCCGAACTGGGCACGGTGCTGCCCGCCGTCACCTGCAGCGCGCAGTCGACGTTCCTCACCGGGCTCATGCCAGCGCAGCACGGGATCGTCGGCAACGGCTGGTACTTCCGCGAACTCGGCGAGATCTTCCTGTGGCGCCAGCACAACCGGCTCGTCGGTGGCGAGAAGCTGTGGGAGACCGCGCGGGCGGCGCACCCCGGTTACACGTCGGCGAACGTGTGCTGGTGGTACGCGATGGGGATGAGCACCGACGTCACGGTGACCCCGCGGCCGATCTACCACGCCGACGGCCGCAAATCCCCGGACGCCTACGTGCGCCCGCCGGAACTGCATGATCAGCTGACCGGCGCGCTGGGGGAGTTCCCGCTCTTCCAGTATTGGGGCCCGACGGCGTCGATCAAATCGAGCAAGTGGGTGATCGGCGCGTCCCGGCAGATCCTGCGGGAGAAGCGCCCGGATCTGCTGCTGACCTACGTGCCACACCTGGACTACGATCTCCAGCGTTTCGGCCCCGACGCGCCGCAGGCCGCGTTGGCGGCGCGGGAACTGGACAACGCGCTCGCGCCGCTGCTCGACGACGCCCGCAACGCCGGGGCGACCGTGGTCGCGCTCAGCGAGTACGGGATCACGAACGTCAGCAGGCCGGTCGACCTCAACCGGGCGCTGCGTCGCGAGGGCCTGCTGGAGGTCTACACCCAGGCGGGCATGGAGTACCTCGACCCGTGGGCGTCGCGCGCGTTCGCCGTCGCCGACCACCAGGTCGCGCACGTCTACGTCCGTGACTCCTCGGATAGGGAGCGAGTGCGCTCGATCGTCGGCGAACTGACCGGCGTCGACGAGGTCCTCGACCGTGAGGCGCAGGCTCGATATGGATTGGACCACGAGCGCGCCGGCGACCTCGTCGCGGTCGCGAATCCGGACTCGTGGTTCACCTACTACTACTGGCTCGACGACGAGCGGAAGCCCGACTTCGCGCGTGGCGTCGAGATCCACCGCAAACCGGGTTACGACCCCGCCGAACTGTTCTTCGACCCGGAGGACAAGTTCGCCAAGGCGCGGGCCGGGCTCAACCTGGCGAAGAAGTTCGCCGGGCTGCGGTACGCGATGGACGTCGTCCCGACCGATCCGCGCTGGGTGCGCGGTTCGCACGGACGGCTTCCGGATTCCCTTGAGGACGGTCCGGTGCTGCTCTGCTCGGACCCGTCGTTCCAGCCGTCCGGTCGGGTGGGGGCGACCGACGTCCATCCGCTGCTCCTTTCCCTGCAAGGCCTCAAATGACGGGAGGGGCAGAGGTCGCCTAGCCGGGACGTGTCGCGAAAGCCACTTTCGCGACGTCTGGTGTCCCGAAAGTGGCTTTCGCGACACCCCCCACCCCCAGATCCCACGAAAGGAAGCTCCACCGCATTCCGTTCCTTGATCGCCGCCGCTCATCGAAAGGATCGCCACAGCTATGTCCTTGAAACGACGACTAGGCGTGCTCGTCACGTCGATGGTCACGGCTTTGACAGGCGTCGCGCTACCGGTGCAGGCCGCACCGGAGCACGAAGCGGCGACGGTGCTCGTGTTCTCCAAGACCGCGGGCTTCCGTCACGATTCGATCCCCACCGGGATCGAGGCGATCAAGGAACTGGGTGCGCAGAACCACTTCGCGGTGGAAGCCACCGAGGACGCGGCGGCTTTCACCGACGCGAACCTCAAGCGCTTCAACGCCGTGGTCTGGCTTTCCACCACCGGTGACGTGCTGAACGCGGATCAGCAGGCCGCGTTCGAGCGGTACGTGAAGGGAGGCGGCGGGTACGTTGGCGTGCACGCCGCCTCCGACACCGAATACGACTGGCCCTGGTACGGCGACCTGGTCGGGGCGTACTTCAAGTCCCATCCGCAGATCCAGCAGGCGAACGTCAAGGTCGAAGACCACGACCATGTGTCCACTCATGCTCTTCCGGAGACCTGGCCGCGCACCGACGAGTGGTACAACTACCGCGAGAACCCGCGTAGCAAGGTCAACGTCCTGGCCAGCTTGGACGAGAAGAGCTACCAGCCCGGTGACGGCGCGATGGGCGACCACCCGATCGCCTGGTGTCACGAGAACTCCGGCGGCCGCTCCTGGTACACCGGCGGCGGGCACACCAAGGAGTCCTACAGTGAACCGGCGTTCCGCGCACACCTCGCGGGCGGCATCAAGTACGCCACCAAACTGAGCGAGGCGGGTTGCGCCAAGCAGACCCCGGATCCGGTCGACGCGGACTTCGACCAGATCACCCTCGCCAAGGGCGAAGAGAAGACCGGCGAGCCGATCGCGCTTTCCGTGCTGCCCAACCGCGATGTCCTGCACACCTCGCGCGACGGCCGCGTCTGGTACACCAGCTCGTCGGCGACGACCAAACTGGCCGCGACGATCCCCGTCTACAACCACGACGAGGACGGCCTCCAGGGTGTCGCCATCGACCCGGACTTCGCCAAGAACCGCTGGGTCTACCTGTACTACGCGCCCAAGCTGAACACCCCGGCCGGTGACGCGCCGGAGAACGGCACTCCCGCCGACTTCGAGCCGTTCAAGGGCCACAACCAGCTCTCGCGGTTCAAGCTCGGCGCCGACAACAACCTGGACCTCGCGAGCGAGCAGAAGATCCTCCAGGTCCCGGCCGAACGCGGCATCTGCTGCCACGCGGGCGGCGAGATCGACTTCGACGCGCGAGGAAATCTGTATCTGTCCACAGGGGACGATTCCAACCCGTTCTCCTCCGACGGTTTCACCCCGATCGACGAGCGTGCCGACCGCAACCCGGTTTACGACGCGCAGCGCAGCTCCGGAAACACCAACGACCTGCGCGGCAAGGTGCTGCGGATCAAGGTCGACGCCAAGGGCAAATACACGGTTCCGAAGGGCAACCTGTTTCCGAAGGGCAAGGCCAAAACCAGGCCCGAGATCTACGCGATGGGCTTCCGGAACCCGTTCCGGTTCGCCGTCGACCGCAAGACCGGCTGGATCCACCTCGCCGACTACGGCCCTGACGCCGGCGCCGCCGACCCGAAGCGCGGTCCCGGCGGCACGGTCGAGTTCAACCTGATCAAGAAGCCGGGCAACTTCGGCTGGCCGTATTGCGTCGGGGACAACCAGCCGTTCATCGACCACGACTTCGCCACCAAGCAGTCCGGCGCCGCCTTCGACTGCGCCAAACCGAAGAACACCAGCCCGCGCAACACCGGGCTGACCGACCTGCCCCCGGTCGAGAAGGCGTGGATTCCCTACGACGGCGGCTCGGTGCCCGAGTTCGGTACCGGCCCGGAGTCCCCGATGGGCGGTCCGGTCTACCAGTACGAAGCGAAGAACCCGTCGCAGACGAAGTTCCCGGAATACTTCAACGGCAAGACCTTCGCCTACGAATGGGAACGTGGCTGGATCAAGGAGATCACCGTCGGCAAGAACGGTGAACGCGGCGCCGTCAAACCGTTCTTCGACTCGATGGACCTGGTCCGCCCGATGAACGTCGAATTCGGCCCGGACGGCGCGATGTACGTCCTCGACTACGGCACCGGGTACTTCGGCGGCTCCAAGGAATCCGCGGTCTACCGCATCGACTACACCAAGGGACGCCGGACGCCGGTGGCCAGGGTGGCCGCGGACAAGACCTCCGGGCAGGCACCGCTGACCGTCGAGTTCGACCCGGCCGGGACGAACGACCCCGACGGCGGAGCACTCGCCTACGCCTGGGACTTCGACGGGAACGGCACCACCGATTCCACCGAAGCGGCCCCGGTTTCCCACACCTACGCCGCGAACGGCCAGTACACGGCGAAGCTTTCGGTCACCGACCCCACCGGTCTGACCGGTTCGGCGAGTGTGGTGGTCACCGTCGGCAACACCGCGCCGGTGGTCACGCTCAAGACCCCGGTCAACGGCAGCGTGTTCAGCTTCGGCGACAAGGTCCCGTTCAAGGTCGAGGTGAACGACGCCGAGGACAACCCGATCGACTGCGCCAAGGTGACCGTCGAATACATCCTCGGTCACGAGGGCCACGGGCATCCGCTGAGCCGTGCGACCGGCTGTGAAGGCACCATCGCCACCCCGGCGGACGAAGGCCACGGCGCGGACGCCAACGTGTTCGGCGTCATTAATGCCAGCTATACCGACAAGGGTGGCAACGGTGTCCCGGCGCTGACCGGCGAGGCGGAATCCCTGCTGCAACCCAAGGTGAAGCAGGCTGAGTTCTACACCCGGTCCAGCGGGATCGAGGTCGTCGGGCACGACGGCGCCAGTGGCGGCAAACGCGTCGGTCACATCGAATCCGGTGACTGGATCAACTTCGACCCGGTGAATCTCGTGGGTGTCAGCGGCATCGGCTACCGGGTCTCCTCCGGTGGGGCAGGCGGCACGATCGAGGTCCGCTCGGGTGCGGTGGACGGCCCGCTGGTGCAGACGGTCGCCGTCGCCAACACCGGCGGCTGGGACACCTATGCCGACATCCCGGCCTCCGCCATCACCGACCCCGGCGGGACCGGCCCGCTGTTCCTCGTGTTCAAGGGCGGTTCCGGCGGCCTGTTCGACGTGGACGTAATCACCTTCGAGGAGCAATGATGAGCCGTCCGATCACGCTGTTCACCGGCCAGTGGGCGGATCTCCCGTTCACCGAGGTGTGCAGGCTGGCCGGCGAATGGGGCTACGACGGCCTCGAGATCGCGTGTTCCGGCGACCACTTCGAGGTCGACCGCGCACTGTCCGAAGAGGACTATGTGCCAGGGCGGCTGAAGCTGCTCGCCGAGCACGGTCTCAAGGTGTGGGCCATTTCCAACCACCTCGTCGGCCAGGCCATCTGTGACGACCCCATTGACGAACGCCACCAGGCCATCATCCCGTCCAGGGTGTGGGGTGACGGTGAACCGGAAGGCGTCCGGCAGCGGGCCGCGAAGGAAATGGCCGACACCGCCCGTGCGGCGGCGAAACTCGGTGTGGACACGGTGATCGGCTTCACCGGTTCGAAGACCTGGAAGTACGTCGCGATGTTCCCGCCGGTGTCGCAGGCGGTCATCGACGACGGCTACACCGACTTCGCGGACCGCTGGAACCCGATCCTCGACGTCTTCGACGAGGTCGGCGTGCGGTTCGCGCACGAGGTGCATCCTTCGGAGATCGCTTACGACTACTGGACGACGAAACGTGCGCTCGAAGCTGTCGGAAACCGTCCGGCATTCGGGCTGAATTGGGATCCTTCGCATTTCATCTGGCAGGACCTCGACCCGGTCGGCTTCATTCTCGATTTCGCCGACCGGATCTACCACGTGGACTGCAAGGACACCAGGAAACGGTTCGACGGCCGGAACGGACGGCTCGGCTCGCATCTCCCCTGGGGAGACCCCCGACGCGGCTGGGACTTCGTTTCGACCGGGCACGGCGACGTGCCTTGGGAGGACTGTTTCCGCGCACTGAATTCGATCGGCTACGCCGGTCCGATCTCGGTGGAGTGGGAAGACGCCGGCATGGACCGGCTCCGGGGCGCGGCGGAAGCCGTGACCTTTCTGCGGGGGCTCCTGTTCGACAAGCCGTCGACGGCCTTCGACGCGGCTTTCAGCAACCAGAAGTGAGGGCGGTTTCATGTGCGGTGAAGAAGCTGAGCGGTTCCACTCTCGACGGTCGCTCCTCCGAGGTGCCGCGACGGCGGCGGTCGCGGTGGGTGCGGCGGTAGCCCTGCCGAACGTGGCCAGTGCCGCGACCGAGGGACACGGCCATCACGGCCGGGGCCGGGTCCCGGTGGACAAAATCAGCATCCAGCTCTACTCCCTGCGCACCGCGTTGCAGGCGGATCTGCCGGGCACCCTGTCGGCGCTGGCGGACATCGGCTACCGGAAGGTCGAACTGGCCGGCACCTACGGCCGCACGGCGCAGGAGTTCCGCGGTCTGCTGGACAAGAACCACATCAAGGCGACGTCCACTCACATCGGCATCGACGGGGATCTCGACAAGACCATCGCGGACGCGAAGGTCCTCGGGAACACCCGCGCCAACGTGCCGTTCGCGGCCTTCGACACCATCGACGGCTGGAAGCAGTTCGCCGGACGGCTTGACACGGCGGCGCGGAAGTTCCGCCAGGCCGGGATCCCGCTCGGATACCACAACCACGCGCACGAGTTCGCGCCGATCGGCGGCGTGCGTCCGTACGACGTGCTCACCAGGAACACGAATCCACGTCACGTGCACCTGGAGATCGACCTGTTCTGGGCGGTGGAGGGCGGCGTCGACCCGATTTCGCTGTACCGCCGTCACTTCCCGCGCGTGGTGCAGTACCACGTCAAGGACCGGACGGCCGACGGGAAGATGGTCGACCCCGGCAAGGGGGTCATCGACTTCCCGCGCATCTTCCGGAACACCCGCGCGAACCTGCACGAGTACATCGTCGAGCACGACAACCCCACGGATCCCCTGAGCACCGCCCAGACCGGATTCACCTATCTCCGTAACGTTCGCTTCTGACTGGGGAATCCACCATGGACAAGAACAACCGCGGGCTGTCCCGCAGATCGATGCTCGCGGGCACCGCGGCCGGGGTCATCGCCCCGGTCGTGGTGTCGGCCAGCGCCGGTTCGTCACCCGCCGCGGCGGCCGGGATGACCCGCGACATCACCGTGTACGCCGACTACGTTCCCGGTTCGACCCGGGTCGGTTACGGGCTCGAGCCCGGCAAACCGACCATCCCCGGGCCGCTCCTGGAGTGCTACGAGGGCGACACACTGGTGATCGAGCTGGTCAACAACACCGACCAGCGGCTTTCGATCCACCCGCACGGCGTCAACTACGACACCAAATCCGACGGCTCGCCGTTCAACGATTCCTTCAACAAGCCGTACGAGACCAAGATCTACACCTGGAAGACGCGGACGGCTTACCAGGCGGCCAACGGTTTCTGGATGCCCGGCAGCGCGGGGTACTGGCACTACCACGATCACGCGTTCGGCGGCGACCACGGCACGGTGGGCCTGATGAAAGGGCTCTACGGCGGCCTGATCGTGCGCAAACGCGGGGATCTGCTGCCCAGCAAGCAGTTCACCGTGGTGTTCACCGAAATGTGGATCAACCACCAGATCGCCCCGAACACGCCGATCTTCGAGGCGAACCTCGGCGAACGCGTCGAGTTCATCTGCATCGGGCACGGCAACCTGATGCACACCTTCCACCTGCACGCGCACCGCTGGGCGGACACCCGCACCGGCATGCTCACCAGCGCGACCGACAACGCCCCGATTCTCGACAACAAGACCCTGGACCCCGGCAACTCCTTCGGGTTCCAGGTGATCGCCGGTGACGGCGTCGGGCCGGGCGCGTGGATGTACCACTGCCACGTCCAGCAGCACTCGGACGACGGCATGTCCGGGGTGTTCCTGGTCCGCAACGCCGACGGCGGGATGCCCGCGGGCGCCCAGGCGGCGATCGACCGCTTCAAAGGACACCAGCACTCCACGGCCAAGCCGGACGCCAGCGGCGTCTCGGCCCACGCCCACCACTCGTGAGAGGCGAAGGGACGGGTGGACCCCTGTACCGATCCGGAGGTTTCGCGTGACTGAACGGACGACACGCGTGATCCAACGGACGACACCCGTGTCGTCCCGTCAATCACGCGAGTCGTCCGCCTGATCACGCGAGTCGTCCCTCTGATCACGCGAAATCGCCACCGCCGCCCTGCCCTGATGTGTTTCCCCTCGATAGACTTTGAAAGGAGCGAGACCTTGAGACGAGTCTCTTCACAACGACGCCTCCGCAGACGGTCACTGGCCGCGTTGGCGGTCGGCGCCGTCGTCACCTCCGGGCTTCCACTGGCCATCGCACCGGTGACCGCCGAAGCCGCCCCGAACGTCCCGGTCAACGTCCTGGTCTTCCACGGCACCGCCGCGGACCAGAAGGACCCCGTCCTGCGCGCCACGGACGCGATCACGAGCCTCGGCCAGGCGAACGGGATCTCCGTGTCATCCTCTTCGGACCCCGCGGTGTTCACGAGCGCCAACCTCGCGAAGTACCGCGGCGTCGTCTTCCTTTCCGCACAGGGCATCACGCTCAACCGTGACCAGGAAACCTCGCTGCAGAGCTACATGAAGGCGGGCGGTGGCTTCCTCGGACTGTCGGACGCCGCTCGTGCGCAGGACGGATCGCAGTGGTTCTCCGGGCTGATCGGCGCGCGTCCGGTCGGCGCGCGTCCCACCCCGGAAGCGGTCGCCTCGGTCAGCGCGAGCGCGGAGAACCCGCCCAACGAGAGCAAGGAAAAGCTCGCCGACAACAACGAGAACACCAAGTGGCTGGCTTTCTCCCCGACCGGCTGGGTCGCCTACAAGCTGGCCGCCCCGGTCGCCGTGAGCAGCTACGACCTCGTCTCGGCGAACGACTTCGCCGGCCGTAACCCGAAGAACTGGACCGTGCAGGGGTCCAACGACGGGACGACGTGGACGGATCTGGACACCCGGACCAACGAGGTGTTCACCGACCCGTTCCAGAGCCGCAAGTTCACCTTCGCCAACACCACGGCGTATGCGAACTACCGGCTGAACATCACCGCCAACGCGGGTGACCCGCTTATCCAGTTGGCCGATTTCAAGCTGTACAAGGACAACTCGACCACCCCGCCGCCGCCGGAGAACGACCCGGCCCAGGCGACGGTCGACGTCCTCGACAAGGCGAACCCGGCCACCGCGGGCCTGCCGAAGAAATGGGTCCGCACCGACCGGTGGATCAACTGGGAGGTCAACCCGGTCGGCACCGTGCACACCGTCGCCCAGGTCGAGGAGTCGACCTACAAGCCGGGAGTCGGCGCGAACGGCGCCTTCCACCCGGTGTCGTGGTGCCGTGACTACGACGGTGGCCGTTCCTTCTACAGCGGGATGGGCCGCACCGAAGCGAGCTACGGCGAAGCCCAGTTCCGCAGCCACCTCCTCGGCGCGCTGAAGTGGACCACCGGCATGGTGCGCGGTGACTGCAAGGCGGGCATCGCGGCCAACTACAAGGTCGAACGCCTGACCGCGAAGAACCAGCCCGGTCAGCTCGACCAGATCGGCGAGCCGCACGGGCTCACCATCGCCCCCAGCGGCCGGGTGTTCTACATCGGCCGCGCGGCCTGCCCGACCGGTTTCGTGGAGAGCTGGGACGACCCGAACGTCGGCCTCGGCTGCGGCACGGTCCACCAGTGGGACCCGGTCACCAAGAAGGCGAAGCTGCTCACCACGTTGAAGGTGATGGGCAACCGCGGCAACACCAACGAGATGGTCAAGAACGAGGAAGGCCTCCTCGGGCTCACGCTGGACCCGAAGTTCAGCGAGAACGGGTTCATGTACGCCTACTGGATGCCGCACGAGTCGATCAACCGTGACACGCGGATGGGCAAGCGGGTCGTTTCCCGGTTCACCTACGACCTGAAGAACCAGACGCTGGACCAGGCGACCCGCAAGGACATGCTCTCGTGGGACGTCCAGATCCACAGCTGCTGTCACGCCGGTGGTGGCATGGACTTCGATTCCGGCGGGAACCTCTACATCGGTTCCGGTGACAGCAACTCGTCGGGGGGCTCCAACGGGTACTCCGGCAACAACTGGACCCAGGACTACAAGGGTGTCTCGTTCCAGGACGCGCGCCGCACCGCCGGTAACACCAACGACCTCAACGGCAAGATTCTGCGGATCCACCCGGAGGCCGACGGTACGTACACGAACCCGGCGGGCAACCTGTTCCCCGAGGCGAACGATCCCGGCAACAAGACCAGGCCCGAGATCTACGTGATGGGCGTGCGGAACATCTCGCGTCTGCAAGTCGACAAGAAGACCAACTGGCTGACCGCGGCCTGGGTCGGTCCGGACGCGTCCTCGCCGAGCCCGGAACTCGGCCCGGCGAAGTACGAGACGGCCACGATCATCACCGAGGCCGGCAACCACGGCTGGCCGTACTGCATGGGCAACAAGCAGCCGTACCGCGACCGCAGCAGCACCGACGCCGCAGTCCTCACCGGCTGGTACGACTGCGACAACCCGGTCAACACCTCGCCGCGCAACACCGGCCTGGTGAACCTGCCGCCGGTCAAGAAGAACATGATCTGGTACTCGCCGGACGGCGGCGGACCGGTGTTCCCCAACCGTCCCAACAGCTCCGTGCCGACGTACAACGCGGCCGAGGCCACCTACACACAGCCCTACCTCAAAGGCGGCGGCCAGGCGGTCATGACCGGGCCCACGTACCACCGCGACCTGGTCAACACCAACAGCGGTGTCGCGTGGCCGTCGTACTGGAACGACAAGTGGTTCATCGGTGACCAGAGCAACGGCCAGAACCGGATCGCGGTGACCGTCGACCCGAACGGCGTGCCGAAACAGGATCCGCCGGTGTTCGCCGAAACGGTGCGGCAGATCGTGCCGGCCGGTGGCGGCGACCAGAAACTGCAGAGCTGGATGGACGCCAAGTTCGGCCCGGACGGCGCGCTCTACGCGCTCGACTACGGCAACGGGTTCTTCACCCTGGACGCCAACCAAAAGCTGCTGAAGATCAGTTACACCGGCGGTGAGGCCACCCCGTCCGCCGCGGCGGTGTCGACCATGGTGCAGAACAAGCCGCTCACCGCGGCCTTCACCGGGTCGAAGTCCGGCGGCGTCTCCTACAAGTGGGAGTTCGGCGACGGGACCATCTCGACGCAGGCCGACCCGCGGCACACCTACCCGCGCACCGGGCTCTACACCGCCAAGCTGACCGTGAACTACGCGGACGGCGAGACGGTGACCACGCGGAACTCGGTGAGCGTCGGGTGTCTGGTTGCCGATCCCGGTGCCACGGTGACCATCGGTGACACCGATACCGGGGTGACCAACCGGAACGCGGGCGGCGGTTGCACGGTCGACGACATGATCGACGACGACAGCACGTGGACCTCCCACGCCGGTTTCGTCAACCACGTCACGCAGGCCGTCGACCGGCTCGGTGACCTCGGGGTGCTGAACTCGGCCGAGTCGGACAAGATCAACGCCGCGGCCGCCGCGTCGCCCATCGGCAACAAGGGCGTCACCGGCTACGACGCGATCTACGACGGCACGGCGGAATCGTTCCGCAACTGGTCGCAGGCGCCGTCCGGGCAGTTCGCCATCCAGCCGGACGGGTCGCTGCGACCGTCCGGTGGGCTGGGGATGCTGTGGTACTCGGCACGGCAGTTCGGCAACTTCTCGGTGAAGCTCCAGTTCAAGGACATCGCGCCGACCGGCAGCGCCAACAGTGGTGTGTTCGTGCGGTTCCCGGACCCGCGGACCCCGCTGGAGCAGCGTCCGCCGGGCAGTTGCGGCACGGTCGGGTCGGCGAAGACGTCGCAGGCCTGGGTCGCGATCTACTGTGGACACGAGGTCCAGCTGTACGACGGGGCCACCGGTGAGCCGCAGAAGACCGGGTCGATCTACAACTTCGACCCGCGGCCGCTCGACCAGGCTGGGGTGAAGCCGAAGGGGACCTGGAACGAGTACGAGGTCAAGGTCGTCGGGCAGAAGTACACGATCAGCCGCAACGGCGTCGTGCTCAACGAGTTCGAGAACGCGCCGGGGATCAACTCGTCGCGGGCGGGCGACCCGTCGACCGACTTCCGGCAGTTCGTCAGCGGGTTCATCGGTCTGCAGAACCACGGTGACAACGACCTGATGGAGTTCCGCAACATCCGGGTGCGGCAGCTGTAGCCAAGACCGGCCGGGCGCGACCTCCCTCGCGCCCGGCCGGTCTTCCTGTACGGAAGGTTTTCCCGCGATGTCCCCAAGAAACCTCGCTGTGGCCCTGCTGGCCGCGGTGTTCGCCTTACTGGGCCTGGTAATGCCGGGCTACGCCGCACCCGCCGTCGCCGCACCCGTCCAGACCCTGGAATGGACCGCCGGCGACAGCACCGACCACTACCTCAGCGCGCCCACCACCGCGGTGGCCGGTGAGACCAAGATCCTGTTCAAGAACACCGAAGCCCTCGGCTCGACGATGTCGCACTCGCTGACGTTCGACACGTCGACCCCGGGCTACAACCACGACGTCACCCTCAACATCCTCGCGAACCCTTACGACGAGCAGAACGGTGAGCACGAAGCGACCGTGACGCTGACGCCCGGGAAGTACCGGTTCTACTGCAC
Source organism: Amycolatopsis coloradensis (assembly GCF_001953865.1). GTDB lineage: Bacteria > Actinomycetota > Actinomycetes > Mycobacteriales > Pseudonocardiaceae > Amycolatopsis > Amycolatopsis coloradensis. Next base: position 225,719 of record NZ_MQUQ01000006.1, on the reverse strand, counting down.
GGTGCAAGGCCACACCAAGATGATGGGCGAGCTGATCGTCACCGACGGTGGCGGAAACCCCGACACCACCCCGCCGACCGTGACAGCCAACGTCACCGGAACCAAGGACACGGCGGGCAACTACGTCGGTTCCGCGACGGTGAACTTGGCCGCTTCGGACAGTCAGTCCGGTGTGGACAAGGTCGAGTACCAGCTCGACGGCGGCGCGTGGACCGTGTACACGGCGCCCGTGGTGGTCTCCGCGGTCGGCTCGCACATGGTCCACCATCGCGCCACGGACAAGGCGGGGAACGTGTCCACGGAAGCGATGTCGTCGTTCAGCGTCGTCGCGGGCCAGCCCGGTGACCGGACGCCGCCGACGGTGACGTCGGAGGTGACCGGGACCAAGGACGGCGCGGGCGACTACCTCGACACCGCGACCGTGAAGGTGACCGCCACCGACGCCGATTCCGGTGTCGACAAGGTCGAGTACAAAGTGGACGATGGCGCGTGGACCGCGTACACCGCTCCGGTCGCGGTCTCCGCGCCGGGCATGCACATGGTCCACTACCGTGCTTCGGACAAGGCGGGCAACGTCTCGCCGGAAGGCATGGCGCACTTCACCGTCGTCAGCGGTGACACCACCGCCCCGGCCGTGACCTCCGAAGTGACCGGCACCAAGGACACCGCCGGGAACTACGTCGGCAAGGCGACCGTGACACTCACGGCCACCGACGCCGGTTCGGGGGTCGGCAAGGTCGAGTACGAATTGGACGGTGGCCCGTGGCTGACGTACTCGGCGCCGCTCGCGCTCACCGTCGTCGGTGCGCATACGGTGAACTTCCGCGCGACCGACAAGGCGGGCAATGTTTCGCCGGAAGGCACGGCGACGTTCACGATCGTCGAAGGCGACGACAGCACCGCGCCGGTCGTTTCCGTGGTGGTGAGCGGTGATCTGGACGGAAGCTGGTCGTACATCGAGGACGCGACCATCAACCTGACCGCGACCGACACCGGGTCCGGGGTGGACAAGGTCGAGTACAAATTGGACGGTGGTGCCTGGACGGTGTACGCCGCGCCGGTCAAGGTGACCGCGCTCGGTACACACACCCTGACGTACCGGGCCTCGGACAAGGCGGGCAACGTCTCGGCGGAACAGGGCGGCGCGTTCACCATCGTCGCCGCGCCGCCGGGCCCGGACGCGTGCCCGGATTCCGATGTCCGGGACACCGTGATCCTCGGCACGGCGGACAGCCAGGTCGAGAACCGCGACACCGGCAACGGCTGCACGATCAACGACGTGATCGACGACGAGTCGGACTACTCGTCGAACGACCAGTTCGTGACCTACGTGCGGGCCGTGACGCAGGAGCTGCTGGACGGCGAGACCATCTCGTCCGACGAGCGGAACCTGATCGTCACGGCGGCGATCGACTCCGGCATCGGCGGCTCGACCGCCGAACCGCAGAAGCGGCCGGAGACGAAGAACCCCGGCATGAAGAAGGTGGTGAAAACACCGATCCGGGACGTCTGAGCGGAGCCTGTTCGCGCGGCTGTGGCCGCACGCAAGTAGTCCTCTAGTTGCGATCTCGCGATGCGAGGTCGGAGTCCGCCGCGTGATCTCCGTCTGATCACGCGTGTCGTCCGTCCAGTCACGTGACGTGCCCCGCCACCGGTTACCTTTCTCGCGCCGCGTTCGTCATGGCCATGACGGATTCGTCGCGAGAAAGGGAACGACATGACCGGCGAAACCCTGGCGAGCGCGTTCGAGGAGCAGCGTGGTCGTCTGGTGGCGGTGGCCCACCGGATGCTCGGCTCGCGGGCGGACGCCGAGGACGCCGTCCAGGAGGCTTGGCTGCGGCTGGCCCGCCAGGACGCCGGCACGATCGACAACCTTTCCGGCTGGCTGACCACCGTCGTCGGCCGCGTCTGCATCGACGTCCTTCGCTCCCGCAAGGCCCGGCCCGAGGACTCGTTCGACGACGAGCCGCCCGAACTGCTGGTGCTCGAAGACTCTCCCGAAGAAGACGCGGTGCTCGCCGAGTCGGTCGGGCTGGCGCTGCTGGTGGTGCTCGACACGCTCGGCCCGGCCGAGCGGCTGGCCTTCGTGCTGCACGACCTGTTCGCGGTCCCCTTCGCCGAGGTCGGCGAGATCCTCGGTAAATCCGCGGACGCCGCCAAGATGCTCGCCAGCCGCGCCCGCCGCAAGGTGCAGGGCCGACGCCCCGCCGACGAGCCTCAGCAGCGCGCGGTCGTCGAAGCGTTCCTGGCGGCCGCTCGCGAAGGAGACTTCGACGGGCTGCTGAGGGTGCTCGACCCCGACGTGACGTGGCGTTCGGAGACCGCGCGCGGCGTGGTCGTCAGGCTGGGCTCGGCCGAGGTGGCCACCCGCGCCCAGCGTGGCGCCCGTGCCGTGGCGACCGTGCGTCCCGCGCTGGTCAACGGCAAGCCCGGCGTCGTGACCTGGGACAAGCGTGGCAGGCTGGGCGGCGTGATGGCGTGCACGATCGTCGACGGCCGCATCGTCGCGATCGACTCCGTGAGTGACCCACGTCGCCTCGCGGCCATGGGTGTTACCTCTCCGGAGGCCTCCTCGTCCAAGTAAGTGAACCTGGACGAGAAGGAGAAACCCATGCAGGCACGACTCGAAGTCTTCAAGACCGCTCTCGCGCCGAAGCTGGTGAAGCACCTCGTCGCGGCGGGACGGGTCCTCGAAGATAGTGAACTTCCCGCTGCGACAAGGGAACTGGTGAACATCCGGGCCAGCCAGATCAACGGCTGCTCGGGTTGCCTCGACATGCACACCAAGGACGCGGCGCGAGCGGGGGAGACGTCGACCCGGCTGAACCTGGTGGCGGCGTGGCGGGAGGCGACGGTCTTCACCGAGGCCGAACGCGCCGCGCTGGAACTCACCGAGCAGGGCTGCCGTCTCGCCGACAGCGCCGGTGTCACCGACGAGGCGTGGGACGCCGCCGCCAAGCACTACGACGAAGAGCAGCTTCTGGCGCTGGTGACGCAGATCGCGCTCATCAACGCCTTCAACCGGCTGAACGTCATCACCCGGCAGCCGGCGGGCGACTACCAGCCGGGACAGCTGGTGCACTGATGGACACGACACTGTGGATCGTCGCCTCGCTGCTGGCGATCATGTATCTCGTCTCCGGTGTCGGCAAGGTACTGATACCGAGGGAAAAGATCGCCGGGGTGGCGTCGGCCGCGGGCTGGGTGCTGGACTTCAGCCCGGGGGCGGTCAAAGCGATCGGGGCGGTCGAGATCGCGGGCGCCGTCGGCCTGGTCCTGCCCGCGCTGCTCGACATCGCGCCGGTATTGGTGCCGCTGGCCGCAGTGGGATTGGCGCTGGTCATGGCGGGGGCGGTGGTCGTGCGGATCCGCCGTCACGAACCCTGGGTCGCGTTGCTGGATCTGGGCTATCTCGCCCTGTGCGTCTTCGTGGCCATCGGCCGCGCCTGATACGCGTGAAGGCCCCCTTCCCTCGATTGAGCCGAGGGAAGGGGGCCTTCACGCGCGGATCAGCTCAGGACTTCTGCTTCGAGCGTCCGAGGATGCGACGGCGTCCGTGGCCGCTATTGGTGCGTTCCTCGTGCAGTTCCTTCAGCGACAGCATCATCGCGTCTTCCTGCTTCATCAGCGGGTCGTTGCGCAGGTCCTTCCAGACCGACGCGCACAGCCCGACCATCACGAACACGAACGGCACCGCGATCAAGATGGTGAGATTCTGCAGACCGGTCAGCGCCTTGTTCCCGCCGACCAGCAGCATCACCGCCGCGACGGCGCCCATCAGGACGCCCCAGAAGATGACGACACCCTTCTTGGGATGCACGCTTCCGCGCTGGGACAAGGTGCCCATCACCACCGACGCCGCGTCCGCGCCGGAGACGAAGAAGATGGACACCAGGATCATCACCAGGATCGCGATCGGGATGAACCACGGCAGTGTCTCGAGCAGTTCGAACGTCGCCGACTGGGCGCTGCCCGCACCCGCGATGTCCGTCCCCGACCGCTGCCTGCTGATCGCCGCGCCGCCGAAGATCGCGAACCAGATCAGGCTCACGATGCTCGGGATCGCGATGACGCCGAAGATGAACTGCCGGATGGTGCGGCCGCGGGAGATCCGCGCGATGAACATGCCGACGAAGGGCGTCCACGAGATCCACCACGCCCAGTAGAAGACCGTCCAGCCACCGAGCCAGGTCTGCATTTCGTCGCCGCCGGTCATCCCGGTGCGGCCGGACATCTCCGCCAGTTCGCGGAAGTAGTCGCCGATCGCGCCCGGCACGATGTTGAGGATCAGCACGGTCGGCCCGACCACCAGCACGAACACCGCGAGCACCGCGGCGAGCACCATGTTGATGTTGGACAGCCACTGGATTCCCTTGGCCACCCCGGACACCGCCGACGCGATGAACGCGATGGTGAGGATCGCGATGATCGCGACCAGCAGGCCCTTGCCGGGGTCGTCGATCCAGCCGACGGCGCCCATGCCGCCACCGACCTGAAGCGCGCCGAGCCCGAGGGAAGCGGCGGAACCGAACAGGGTGGCGAAGATCGCCATGATGTCGATCGCCTTGCCCAGCGGGCCTTCGGTGCGCCGCTTGCCGATCAGCGGCGCGAACACCGAACTGATCAGCTGGGTGCGGCCCTTGCGGAAGGTGCTGTAGGCGATCGCGAGGCCGACGACGGCGTAGATCGCCCACGGGTGCACGGTCCAGTGGAACAACGTCGTGGCCATCGCGGTGTGGACGGCTTCGTCGGAGTTCGGGGCCACGGTGCCCGGGGGCGGGCTCGCGAGGTGGGAGACCGGCTCGTACACGCCGAAGAACATCAGGCCGATGCCCATACCGGCGCTGAACATCATCGCGATCCACGACGACGTCCGGAATTCGGGCAGTTCCTTGTCCCCACCCAGCGGGATGCGGCCGTAGCGGCTGATGGCCAGACAGACCGCGAAAAGGACGAAACCGCTCGCGATGAGGACGAAAGCCCAACCGCCGTAAGGGATCACCGCGTCATTGAGGAGGGTCGACGCGACACTCGCGAGGCTCTCCGGCGCGAGCACGCCCCAGACGATGATCGCGAGCGCGAGGGCCGCGGCCACACCGAAAACGGTCCGGTCGGTCTCAGCGGGTCGTTCGGAGGCGAGGTCGAGGGGCACGTGCTCATCGGGCGTGTGCCCGGGACCTGTCGTATCCGGTGCGTTGGCGAGGTCTGTCGCGGCACCCGCGACACCCTCTTCTTCCGCTTGTTTACCGTCCTGCGAACTCATGTTCAGCCACGCGCCGATGACAGCGCGATCTCCTTCCGCCCGAGTTAACCCGTTTGCACCACTGCACCCTAACCAGAAAACTGGTAACCGGCAGAAAATACGGATCGAGAGGTTTAACCCGTGATTATGGGTCTGACCACGGCGGGGAAGGTGTCGCTCGTGACACCGGCGGTCAGGAGATCGGGCCGATCTTCGCGCAAAGAGCCCAGTTCAGACCGTGATGCCGCCACGCCAGAAGGGGCGGCCGAGCGGGTCGCCACCAGCGGCGCCGGGGCGGCCCTGCCTCGTGTGGTTGCGCTGCAGGAGGTAGGCGACGAGGGCGATGAAGGCGAAGGTGACGATGAGTGCGGTCATGGCAGTAAGTTTGCGCCAAGGGATATCCTGCCAAAAGTGGCAGTTCTGTCGTTGTGCGTCAAAATCCTGCCAGCTATGCTTCGGTCATGCTGACGAGCGTCGCGGTAGTGCTGCTGGACGACTTCGCCCCCTTTGAATTCGGGGTCGTCTGCGAGGTGTTCGGCTACGACCGCACCGACGACGGGGTGCCGCTGCTCGACTTCCGCGTATGCGGGGAGCGGGCGGGAGAACCGCTCAGCCTCGGCTATGGGGTCAAGATGACCCCGGAACACGGTCTCGAGGCGACCGAAAACGCGGACCTCGTCGTCGTCCCCGCCTGCGACGTGCGCGACGAGTATCCGTCCGCGGTGCTCGAAGCGCTCCACGCGGTTTCGGCGCGGGGCGCCACGCTGCTTTCGGTCTGCACCGGCGCTTTCGTGCTGGGCGCTGCCGGGCTGCTCGACGGGCGCCGGTGCACGAACCACTGGCGGCACAGCGCCGGGTTCCGGAAGCGGTTCCCGCTGGCCCGCCTCGACCCGGACGTTCTCTTCGTCGACGACGGCGACATCATCACCAGCGCGGGGACGGCCGCCGGCATCGACGCCTGCCTGCATCTGGTCCGGCGCGAACTGGGGTCCGCCGCGGCCACCGCGATCGCTCGGCGCATGGTGGTGCCGCCGCAGCGTGAGGGCGGGCAGCGGCAGTTCGTCGAGGTGCCGATCCCCGAGTGCGCCGGCGACAGTCTCCAGCCGGTGCTCACCTGGATGCTCGACACCATCGACCGGGAGCATCCCGTCGCCGATCTCGCCCGCCGCGCCCAGATGTCTGAACGCACCTTCGCCCGCAAGTTCGTCGCCGAGACGGGCACCACGCCACACCGGTGGCTCTCGACGCAGCGGGTGCTGCACGCACGGTCTCTGCTGGAGGAGACGACGATGGGCATCGACGAGGTCGCGCGCCGCTGCGGGTTCGGCTCGGGCGCCCTGCTGCGTCACCATTTCCACAAGGTCGTCGGTGTTTCCCCACAAGACTATCGCCGGACCTTCGCACCGCAGCGCGTCTAGTCCACAAGGGACGATCCAAGGGCGAAAACAGTGACGTATTCCGCGTCTCGCACGACGTAACCGAAGCGTGCGCGGAGTTCACGGACGACCGCGTGCAGGTGTTCGGCGCCGTAGACCACGCCGACCGTCCCTGGCTCGTGATGGCGCCGCTCGTGCCGTCCGGCCAACGCGTCCACGAGGAGTTTGTCGCGGCTGCCGTTGATCAGGCCGTCGAATTCAGGCATGGTCTCGGCCGGCTCGACCCAGGAGTCTTCTTCGCCGTCGACGGTCAGGAACACCCCCAGCGTCGGCGCCAGCACGGAGATCATCAGCCTGTCGCCGAGCGGGACGCGCCGCCGGCCCTCGGAGAAGCCGGGGCCGTCGAGGTCGGGGCGGACGGTCGGCGCGATGAAGGTGTCCGCCTTCAGGTCCTGCACCACCAGTCCGAGCCGGTTGTTCCGTACCGCGAGCCGATAGCTCGCGGTCAGCCGCGACACTGGCTTCACGTCGCCGACCCCGTCGGCCACCACCACGTCGCAGGCGTTCGCCTGCCGCCGCACGGTGTCGAAGTAGGCCTGCGTGCCGATGTGCGCGGCGGGTCCGGAAGGTCGCCGTGGCTCAGGCGCGACGTCGCCCGACGGCGTCCGAGATGTCGTTGGCCAGCAGGGCGGCGCCTTCGGTGAACCCGTTGATGAGGATCTTCTTGCCGTCGGTGAGCTTGACGAGGCAGCCGACGTCGCCACCGAGGGCCTTGGCGAGGACGTTCTTCTTGGTGTGGTCGATGACCGCCTCGACGTCGTGCCACGGCACGACGGTGGTCGACTTGCTCCAGGTGTGCACGAATCCCCGCTCGTACAGGGTGAAGGTCTCGCCCCGTTTGCTGATCGCGTGCCAGCAGGCCCAGGCGCCCATCAGCATCAGCCCCAGTCCGCCGCCGATGACGACGCCGAGGAACATCTCCCCGCCGGAGGCCCCTGCCTCCTGTCCCATCAGGAACAGGACGACTCCGAAGAAGGCGATCGGTGCGCCGATCGCCATCGCGGCCAGCCCCCGGAGTGCGCGGCTGCGGGAATTCGTCTCGAAGCGTTCGATGTAGGCACCCAGTTCGGTCACGCGCGGAACGCTAACGGCGAGCGCGGGGACCGGTCCCTGATCCTTGTCTCGCGAAGCGCGCGGCCCGCCTCCGCGAATCCGAGGCCTCCGACCGAAAAGAAACGCGCGCGCGTGCCCTCGTCCCACCTGCCGACTCCAGTCCGGGAGACACGCCCTAATCCTTCGGTGCCTTGGTGAAGAGACCGAGGGACTGGGCGACGACCGCTCCGCCGACCAGCACGGCGATGGGCAGGGTCCTGACCCAGAAGGCGCCCGCCTCGAGCGAGACCAGCAGCGCGATCGTTGCGCCCGCCAGCACCACCAGTACGAGCATTCCCAGCGCGACGCGGGGCTTCGAGACCATGTGTCCTCCAAAGTGGATCGGAGGAGCAAGCCTTGCGACGGCTCAGCCGCGGAGCGAGGTCATTTTTGCCGCTTCCGGACTCGTCTCCGTGCAGAGCACGACATGCGGCATGCCGCTGTCCGGGTACTCGCCGAGCCGTGCGCCAGTGGTACCCGTCCAGCTTCACCTTGCTCCGACGCCTTGACCACCGAGTTTGCGGCGAGACCGCAACCGGGCATACGATCAGGGCAGTCGTACAAGACGAACGCCCTAGGAGGCGGATGTGGCAGGCTCCCCGGCCGCGGAACGTGGTCAGGCCGTGCGGCGGCGGTTGCTGGAGGCCGCGGTCGAACTGGTGCCGGAACGAGGCTGGTCCGCGGTCAGCACCCGGACCCTTGCCGAACGCGCCGGGGTCACGCCGAGCGTCGTGCACTATCACTTCCCTTCGTTGCAGGCCTTGCTGATCGAGGGCGTGCTGGGGGCGATGCGCGAGGTCGCCGGCGCCTTCGAAGCGGCGCTGGAAACCATCGGCACGCCCGCGGGGGCGGTGGACGCGCTGCTGGCGTCGGTCGGCGAGTACAGCGGCGTCGATCCGATGTCGTTGCTGTTCGCCGAGGCCTCTTTGACGGCGACTCGCGACGACACCTTGCGCCAGGGCATCCAGGAGATCCTCGCCGGTTTGCGCGCCCGCTTCGGCCGTTGGCTGGCGGAGCACGGGGTGGCCGACGCCGACGGCACGGCCGGGGTGCTCCTCGCCGCGGTGGACGGGCTTCTGCTGCATCGCGCGCTCGAACCGGAGTCCGATCGCGGTGTCGCCGCGGCCGTCCTCCGTCGTCTGGTCAGCTGAACCCACAAGGGAGGAACCTCGATGAAGGTGGCGATCTGCGGTGCCGGGATCACCGGACTGGCGCTGGCGCACCGGCTCGCGGCGCGGGATGTCGAGGTCGTGGTGCTCGAGCGTGCCGCGGGCCCTCGGGAACAGGGCTACATGATCGACTTCTTCGGGCCGGGTTTCGACGCGGCCGAGGAGATGGGCCTGCTTCCACAGGTCGAAGCCGCGGCGTATCGGGTGGACGAAGCGAGTTTGCTGGACGATCGGGGACGCCGCCGGGCGGCGATCGACTATGTCCGGTTCGCCAAATCCGTGGGCGGCAGGCTGTGCAGCATCATGCGGCCGGACCTGGAACGGGTACTGCGCACCACTCTGCCGTCCACAGTGGACATCCGGTTCGGCGCCGGGGTCGCCGGAGTCGAGGATCTCGGCGATCGGGTGCGGGTCACGCTCGCGGATGGTGAGACACTCGAAGCCGATCTGCTGGTCGGCGCCGACGGGATTCACTCGACCGTGCGGCGGCTGGTTTTCGGTGACGAGAGCGGGTTCCTACGGCACCTCGGTTTCCATACGGCGGCGTTCGTCTTCGAGGACGAAGAGATCCGTGAGTGGGTGGGGGAGCGGTTCTGCCTGACCGACACCATCGGGACACAGATGGGTTTCTACGGTCTCCGCGACGGCAAACTCGCGGCGTTCGCCGTGCACCGCGTGACGGATCCGGCCCTGCCGGACGACGCGCGAGCGGCGTTGCGCGCGACCTACGGTTCGCTCGGCTGGGCGGTGCCGAAGGCGCTCGATCTCTGTCCACCCGCCGAAGAGGTGTACTACGACCAGGTCGCGCAGATCGAGATGCCGTCGTGGAGTCGCGGTCGAGTCGTTCTCGTCGGCGATGCCTGCTACGCGGTCTCGCTGCTCGCCGGTCAAGGCGCTTCCCTGGGAATCGCGGGCGCGTTCGTGCTGGCCGAACAACTCACCCGGACGCCTTCGACCGAAGCCGCCTTCGCGGAGTACGAAAAGCTGCTCCGCCCGGTGGTGACCGAGAAGCAGCAGGTCGCCCGCAGGGGAGCGCGCTGGTTCCTGCCCGCGAACCGGTTCCTGCTCCAGGCACGCCGGGTCTTCCTCGGGGTGGCACGGCTTCCGGGCCTCGAACGTCCGCTCGCGGCTGCCGTCACGGGGAAGTCGACGGCATTGGTGACGAATCCGAAGCATGGGGCCGTGATCCGGACCCGGTGAGGCACGGCTCGGCCTAGGACCTGGGTGTCGTGAAAGCCACTTTCGCGACGTCTGATGTCCCGAAAGTGGCTTTCGCGACACGGCCACTAGGCAGTCGCGAGGAGACCTCACGGCGGGCTGGACGACACGCGCGTGGCCGGGCTACGCGGCGAGTTGTCCCTCTGGACACGCGTGTCGTCCATCCCATCACGTGAGTCGTCCCGCTAATCACGCGAGACCGCCCTAGGACACCGTTGGCACTGCTCATCCTTACCGCTCACGACCCCACGACGCTTCCGGTGCCGCCTTTGCCCACCTGAAGTACGTGAAGGCCCCCTTCCTTGCGCCGTGATCACCAGGTGGGGCGCGCGGACACGCCTCCGTCCACGGTCAGGTTGTGCCCGGTGATCCACGCCGCGAGCGGCGAAGCGAGGAACAGGCAGGCGTTCGCGACGTCACCGGGGGTGCCGAGCCTGCCCAGCGGGGCGGCCTGTTCCCAGCGGCGGACGCCTTCCGGCCAGGCGGCGCCGAGTCCTGGACGGTCGATGAGCCCAGGGGAGACGGCGTTGACACGGACACCTCGCGGGCCGTATTCGAGTGCGGCGGCGCGGGCGTGCATGACCAGGGCGGCTTTCGCGCTGCTGTAGTGCGCGTGTCCCGGTGCGGGCCCGGCCGCCTCGATCGAGGCGATGTGGACGACGCTGCCGCCGTTCATCACCTCGGCCGCGGCCTGCGTGCACGAGAACGCGCTGGTGAGGTTCGCGTCGAGGACGGCACGCCAGCTTTCCGCCGACATCCCCGGCAGTGGTTCGACCGGCTGCACGCCGGCGTTGTTGATCAGGGTGTCCAGCCGTCCGGTCCAGGCCGCGGCGGCGGCCACGAGCCGACGGCACTCGCCGTCGTCGGTGAGGTCGGCGGTGAACGCGGCGGCCGTGCCTCCGGCCGCCTCGATGTGTTCGACGAGAGCGAGCGCCGAGGCTTCGGCGCGGTGGTAGTGCACAGCGACGGCGCTGCCCGCTTCGGCGAAACGCAGGGCGATTCCCCGCCCGATGCCGCCGCTGGCCCCGGTGACGAGTGTGGTGGTGCCGGTCAGATCCATGGGTCTCCCTGTCGCTTCCGCAGTGCGAGCACGCCCGAAACGGCGACGAACACCAGACCCGCGACGATGTAGCAGTTCCCCAGCCACTGCTGGGTGGCCGTCCACGTCTGCCCAGGCCGGTCGAAGGCGGGGAAGTACCGGAACGGCGCGGTGACGAAGATCGTGGCGACGACCCCCGTGACAGCGAGCCAGGCCAGGGCCCGGCGGTGATTCCGGCGGTGCAGTACCGCGCAGGCCGCCGTGGTGAACAGCGCCGGGGCGATCCACACCCAGTGGTGTGACCACGACGTCGGCGAGATGAGCAGGGCGAAGGCCGCGTTCAGCAGCAGCGCGGGCACCACCGCCGAGCGGTACATCGTCAGCGTCACCAGCACCAGCAGCACGCCGGTCAGGATGAGCCACAACGGCTTCGCGGCGGCGGAATCGACTCCGAACCGCGCCAGCACGGCTCGCAGGGTCTGGTTGGTGTGGAACGAGGTGCCACTGATCCCCGACGCTCCGGCCAGCCCGCCGAACCAGTAGCGCGCGGAGGCCTCGGGGGCGACCGCGAACGCGACGGCCGAGGCGGCCACGAACGTGCCCATCGCGGTCAGCGCGCCACGAAAGTCCTTGCGTATCAGGAAGAACAACAGGAACGCCATCGGGGTCAGCTTGACGGCCGCGGCGAGGCCGACGCCGATCCCGCGGTAGCGGCCCCGTGCCAGCAGGCAGTCCGCCGCGACCAGCCCCATGAGCAGCAGGTTGATCTGGCCGAAGCCCAGTGTCTGGCGGACCGGTTCCAGGAAGAGCGCCGGTGTGATCGCCGCCGACGAGACGAGCAGCGCCTTCCACCGGTCGCCGGACGGCCACAGCGTGCGGGTGATCGCGTGGAACGTGACGCCCAGCGCGGCCAGGCTGAGCACGAACAACAGGAACACCGCGCCAGGCCACGGGGCCAGTGCCAGCGGGGTGAGCATCAGCGCGGCGAACGGCGGATAGACGAACAGCAGCGGGATTCCGGCGTCCGAAAGCGGCAACGCGCCGTAGAGGTCGCCGCCGTTCCACAGGGTGTCGACGCCGAAGCGGTAGATCTCCAGGTCACTGTGGGAATTGCCCGCCGTCAGCATGGCGACGACGTACGCCACCGCCAGCGCGGCGAGCGCGCCGGCCGACCACCAGGACCGCCCGCGCGACGAGGCAGGAGACATCGCGTGGTGAACCCTTCAACGGCGGTGAGGGATCCGACTGTACCGGGCCGGGCCCACCGCGCCCGCCGGGCTCACGCCGCCAGACCTGCCCGAGTACCGGACGGGGCTGATCACGCGACGCCGGCCGACGTATCGCCGTGGTGAGCATCGGGAACGACCACGGCGGGGGACCCCGAGGCAGGCGCTGATGCACGGCTTGTCGATTGAGGTCAGGCAAAAGCGCCGGCGTCCGCACCTGTCCCCGGCCGGGATCGCAGGCCGATCCGGCTCGATCAAGCGACTTCCGTCGGCAGCGGTGGCACCGCATATTGGTCTAGACTTTTATCCCCAGTGTGGTGAAAGGGACCGGTCCATGCGTGGAACAACGGTGTTGCCGAGGACGCCTTGCCTGCAGCCGAAGGCTGGCGAATTGCCATTGCACCGGCTGGAGGTCCGCGCGCCGGACGCCCTGCCGTTCACAGTCGGCACTTTCGACACGATCGGCCCGATGTCGCGGGCGTCTTTCCCGCACCGGCACACTTTCTACGAAATCGTCCACGTCACCGGCGGTACCGGTGACCACGTCGTCGATTTCACGCGCTGGGAATTGGGACCACCACAACTCGCGGTCATAACACCGGGGCAGGTGCATCATTGGGATGCCCGCGATCTCACCGGATTCGTCGTGTTGTTCACCGACGACTTCCTTCTCGAGCATCCGGCGGACCGCGAAACCCTGCGACGGCTGAGTCAGCAGCCGTGGCGGCTCGACGAACGCGCGGCCGAGGAGACGGCGCGGCTGGTCGCCGAATTGGACGAGGAGTTCCGTTGTGGCGGCCAGGGCACCGAATCGGTGTTGCGTGCCTTGATGCACGTGCTGATCGTGCGGGCGGGGCGGCTTCCGGGACTGGCGGACGCGCGTCCGCCGGCCAGGGCGCAGTCGGTGGGAACGGAATTCACCCGGCTGCTCGGCAGACCCGATCTCGGACTCTGGTCGGTGGGCGCGCTCGCGGAACGCATCGGGGTCACCCCGGGATACCTGACCGACGCGGTCAAGACGGCGACCGGCCGGACGGCGGCGCAACTGATGCGTGAGGCCAGGACGAGGGAAGCGAAACGGTTCCTGCTCGGCACGGATCTCACCGTGCGGCAGGTCGCCAGCCGGGTGGGATTCGCGGATCCCGCCTATTTCTGCCGGTTCTTCCGGCGGGAAACCGGATTGAGTCCCGGTGATTACCGCCGGACCGGCGACGCGCCCCCGGAGATTCACCACGACTGACCACACCAGTCCATCGTCCGCAGCTGATCTTCTCCATACCGTCGAGGGTGATTCCCGAAGCCCCCACGAGGAGCAGGTATGGACGAAGAAAAGAAGCTCAGCCGAAAGACTGTGCTGAAAGCCGCACTCGCCGCGGGCGTCGCGGCGCCGGTCGCGCTGATCGGCGGCCCCGCCCTCGCGCGCACCACCGTCGCGACCGGCCAGACACCCGAGCTGACCCCGTCCTGTGACGACGGCGACGACCCGACCCCGGCGCAGACCGAGGGGCCCTATTTCAAGCCGAATTCCCCGCAGCGCACCTCGCTGGTCACGCCGAACACGCAGGGTACGAGGCTCACCGTCTCCGGATACGTCTTCGGTCTCGGCTGCCTGCCGATCGCACGGGCCCTGCTGGACTTCTGGCAGGCGGACGTCAACGGCGCCTACGACAACGTGGGGTACACCTTCCGCGGTCACCAGTTCACCAACGACCAGGGCGCGTTCACGCTGAGCACGATCGTGCCCGGCCTGTACCCGGGTCGTACGCGGCACATTCACGTCAAGGTCCAGGCGCCGGGCGGGCGGGTGCTGACCACGCAGCTCTACTTCCCCAACGAGCCGCGCAACAACACCGACTCGATCTTCGACCCGCGGCTGCTGATGACCGTGCGTGACGCGCCTCCCGCCAAGCAGGCCGCGTTCGACTTCGTGCTCAACGTGCCGCAGACGCCGACGTCGACCACCCGGCCGACGCAGACGCAGACGACGTCGAATCCGCCCACCACCTCGACCTCCAACCCGCCCGGCGGGACGACCTGGGCGGCGGGAACCGGCTATTCCGCGGGCGCCCGGGTCACCTTCAGCGGTCGCGGTTATGTGTGCTTGCAGGGGCACACGGCCCAGCCTGGCTGGGAGCCGCCGTCCACGCCCGCGTTGTGGCGCGCGGAGTGACGAGCAACCGCTGCGGAGGGAGATAAACGCGGGTGGACTCCCGCCGCCGGGACCCACACCCCGGCGGCGGGGTCCACCCGCTTTTCGCGGGGTGGGGTTTTCCCCCATCCGAAGTCGGGGTCCTGCTACAGCGCGCCACCCTCGATGCGCGGGCGATGATCGCCAACGACATCGAGTGAAGGGTGGACGACATGACGGACACGAAAAGGCACTGGGGCAGACGGGGACTGGCGGCGGCCGCGGTGGTCGTGACGGGAGCGGTGCTCGCTTCGCCGGCGAGCCCGGCTTTCGCGAGTCCCGCGGAGACGGCCTGGCGGGACCCGGTGCGGTCGCTGGATCGGGCGGCGCATCCGCTGTTCTCGACCGAACCCGGCCGGAACACGGCCGACCTGCGGGCGCTGGGCACGATGATCGGCGGTGCGAAGGTGGTCGGCCTCGGCGAGGCCACCCACGGGTCCCACGAGTTCTTCACCATGAAGGAGCGAGTCTTCCGCCACCTGGTCGAGGAAAAGGGATTCCGGGCCTTCGCGCTGGAGCTGAGCTGGTCCGCCGGTCTCGAGATCGACGAGTACGTCCAGACAGGCAGGGGTGACGCGCGAGAGGTCGCGAAGCGGACCTTGACCGGTTCCCCTTGGGACCGCGAGGAGTTCGTGAGCCTGATCCGGTGGATGCGTGACTACAACCGCGCCCATCCCGGCCGCACCGTGCACTTCGTCGGAGACGACCTCGGCGCGCCTTCGGTGAACGACGCGTTCTTCGCCAAGATCACCGACTACGTGCGGCAGCACCATCCGGCGGCGCTGCCCCGGCTGAATCAGCTCTACACCGGCCTTCGCCCGATCGATGACGCGTTCGCCTACCTCCGCAAGCCCCTCGACGAGCGCCAGCGGCTCGCCGGTCAGGCGGAGCGAGCCTTCGAGCTGGTCCAGGGCCTGACGGGCATCGACTCCCTCGACTGGACCCGGCAGCACGCCAAGTTCGTCGCGCAGACCGCCCGATTCCTCGCCGTCGACCTCACGGACCCGAAGTCGCTGCCCGCCGCGCAGATCCTGCGTGACCGCGCGATGGCGGAGAACGTGGCCTGGTGGCAGCGGCGGACCGGCCACAAGGTCCTGCTCTCCGCGCACAACGGTCACGTCTCCTACGTCTCCGACAACCCGGCGCTGTACCCGAAGACCCAGGGCGCCTTCCTGCGCGAGACGCTGGGCAGGGACTACCTGCCGATCGGGTTCAGCTTCGACCAGGGCTCCTTCCTGTCCAAGGACACCGCCGTCGGCGGGGACTGGAAGCGGTTCTCCGTCCCGTCCGCGCCGCCCGGCTCGAACGAGGACACCCTCGACAAGGTCCGCTTCCAGGACTTCTACCTCGACGTCCGCACCGCGCCGCCCGCCGCGCGCACCTGGCTGGACACCGCCCGGCCCACCCGCACCATCGGCACGCTGTTCCCCGTCGACCCCGCGGCCATCTCCCTCGGGCGTTCCTACGACGTCGTCATCCACCTGCACGACGTGCGTCAGGCCGAGCCGAGAAAGTAGTGACATCGCGCCCGTTCAGGGGGTCTTAACCCGATTTGCCTGGCGTGCCACGGCGAATCTCGGTAGTAGTCGAAGTGTTCCGGCACCCTTGTTCCAGTACCCAGCGGAGGAAATCCCTGATGTTCAAACGGATGCTCAGCGCCTTCGGGGTCGGCGGCCCGTCCGTCGACACCGTGCTCGACTCACCACACGCCGTGCCCGGCGAGGTGATCACCGGCCAGGTCCGCATCCAGGGCGGTTCGAGCGACGCCCAGATCGAGGAGATCCTGCTTTCGCTGGTGACCAGGGTCGAGGTCGAGCACGGCGACCACGAGCGTGCCGGCACCGCGGAGTTCCTGCGGGTCAGCGCCGGCCGGAAGGTGCGGGTGGCGGCGGGGGAGCTGACCACCGTCCCGTTCCGGATCGCGCTGCCGTGGGAGACGCCGATCAGCGCGGTCGGCGGACGTGAACTGCCGGGCATGGTCGTCGGCGTGCGGACCGAACTCGTCATCGCGGGCGCGCCGGACAAGGGTGACCTCGACCCGGTGCTGGTCGGGCCGCTGGACTCGCAGGACCGGGTGCTGGAGGCGTTCGGCGAACTGGGCTTCTCCTTCCGCAGCGCCGACGTCGAAGCCGGGCGCCTGCACGGTGTCCGGCAGGAACTCGGGTTCTTCCAGGAGATCGAGTTCTTCCCGCCGTCGCGTTACGCCGGCCGTGTCAGCCAGGTGGAGCTGACCTTCGTCGCGAGTCCTGGCGAGCTGGTGGTGGTGCTGGAGGCCGACAAACGCGGTGGCATGTTCCGCTCCGGCGGCGACACCTTCGGCCGTTTCCACGTCTCGCACGAGGAGGCCCTGCGCACCGACTGGGCGGCGGCCATCGACGGCTGGCTGGCCAACGTCGCCGAATCCGGCGGCGGGCACGCCATGTTCGGCGGTCACCAGGGGCACCACGACTACGACCACCATGGCCACCACGGTCATCACGACAGGCGTGGCCCGGGGATGGGCGGAGTGGTCGCCGGTGCCGCGGCGGGTGTGGTCGGCGGCATGATCCTTGGCGAGGTCGTGGAGGACGTCTTCGAAGAGTGAGACGGCTCCAGGGCGCCCTGGCCTGATCCCGCGTGAAGGCCCCCTTCCCTCGGCTGAGCCGAGGGAAGGGGCCTTCACGCGCAAAGTGGCAGGGCTCAGGTGTACCAGGTGGGTTCCGGGAGTTCGTTCAGCAGCGCGTAAGCTCCGACCTCGCGGCGCTTGTAGGCCACCGGGTCGTGGAGCGAATGTGTGCGCAGGTTCCGCCAGAAGCGGTCCAGCCCGTATTTCGTGGCGGTCGCGCGGGCACCGGTCAGCTCGAAGACCTTCGTCCCGATTTCCAGTCCGGTGTCGATCACGCGCTGCTTGGCGGCGGCGATGAGGACCGCGACCTCGCCGCGCGCCTCGGGCGTGAGTTCTTCGCGCGGCGCGTGCAGGACGGCCGAGATCGCCGCTCCTGCCTTGTCCACGAGCGCTTCGGCGGCCCACAGTTTCGACTGGAGATCGCCGTAACCGTCGAGGATGTACCACTCCTCACCGGAGGACGTCTTGTTGTCGCCGCCGTACGGCCACGCGCGGGTGTGCTCACGGGTGTAGGCCAGCGCGGTTTCCAGCGCTCCTTGCGCGATGCCGAGGTAGAAGTTGGCGAACACCAGCTGGATCGTCGGAACGTTGAGCGTGTTGTAGGTGAGCGGGTGGAATTTCTTGTCGACGTAGCCTGCCGCGCCTGCCCATGGGACGCGTACGTCGGTGATGGTCACACTGCCCGACTCGGTGAGCCGTTGACCGATGTTGTCCCAGTCGTCGTGGAAGACGATACCGTCCTGTTCGGACGGAACGATGGCGAAAACGTGCTCCTCGGTGCCATCGTGGATGCCTTCGAGCACGGTCAGGTCGGAGACCTTGCTGCCGGTGGAGAACGACTTGTGTCCGTTGTAGACGATCTCGTCGCCGTCTTCGGTGATCTTCAGATCGGCGTCACGCGGGTTGACCGCGCCGCCGAACACGAAGTTGTTCCGGGTGTACAGTTCTTCGACCGCGGCCACCTGCTCGTCGGTCGCCACCAGTCGCGCGGCCCAGGCCCAGAGGTAGTGGTAGCCGAGGAGTTGACCGATCGACCCGTCGCCGCGCGCGACCTCGCGGGTCACGCGGTAGGCGGTCTCCCAGCTCTGTCCGCCACCGCCGTGCTCGACCGGGCCGAGCAGTGTCACCAGACCGGAATCCTTGAGCAGCTGGACTTCCCGGTACGGCGTTTCGTTTTTCCGGTCGCGTTCGGCCGCGTCCACCGCGAGTTGCGCGGCGACGTCCTTCGCGACGGCCAGCCATTCCGTGGCGGACCGGACCCGGTTCTCGGTCGTGGTCATGCTGAATTCCGTTCTGTGCGAGGGTGAATGGGAAATTCGGGCAGGGTGGAGCGCCCGGAATTCCCGGGTGTATCCCAGAGCGAACGCGGAGACTGCGTCAGGCCGTACAGAGAGTGCCTTCCCTGCGTCCGAGTAGAGCAGTGGCACTACGGGGTGTCAACGAACGTCCGCGCTCTGAGACCGGGGTAATCTCCGGGCGTGCCGGATCACGTTGACCACATTCTCCGCCAGTGGGCCGAAGCCCGTCCCGACCTGGACGTCTCCCCGATGGCCGTCATCGGCCGGCTGTCCAGGCTGACCCGGGTACTGGACGCCGAACTGCGCGAGACGTTCGCGCGGCACGGCCTCGACCGGTCCTCGTTCGACGTGCTGGCCACCCTGCGCCGCGCCGGCACGCTGACCCCGGCCGACCTGATGCGTTCGGCGATGATCACCTCCGGCGCGGTCACCCAGCGGCTCGACCGTCTCGAAGAACGCGGCCTGGTGGCCCGCGCGCCCGACGAGACGAACGGCCGCCGCGTGCTGGTCGACCTCACCCAGCGAGGCCGCGAACTCATCGACCGGGCGCTGCCCGACCACGTCGACACCGAGCACCGGCTCCTGAGCGCGGTCAGCCCCGAGGAACGGGACCAACTCGCCGTTTTGCTGCGGAACCTGTTGCGGTCACTGGGAGACGTCGCTCTGGAGGACTGACGCTCGCCGCCTTCGGTCACCCGTTTGACTTAGCGCTAAGCATCGAATAGCTTAGCGCTAAGAGGTTCGCGGGGCTGTCCCGCGTGCCGCGATCTTCCTGGGGATGAAGCACCCCGCGGCCGGAATCGCCGGTCCCGCCGGGGTTCTTCGTCATGCTCGTGAATCGAGAGAGAAGAAATGGTCACCCAAACCGAAAGCGCGCATTCGACAGTGAAGGGCTGGGCCGGGGTCGCCGCGATCACCGCCAGCCTGTTCGTCTTCCTCACCACCGAACTGATGCCCGTCGGCCTGCTCACGCCGGTGAGTTCCAGCCTGGGCATCCCGGTGGGCGTCGTCGGCTTGATGGTCACGCTTTACGGCGTCTCGGCCGGGCTCGGCGTGCCGTTCATCGTCGCGTGGACGCGACGGATCAACCGGCGCGTCCTGCTCTCCACGTTGCTCGCGATCCTGGCCGTCGGCAACCTGATCACCGCACTCGCGCCCAGCTATCCGCTGGTGCTGGCGACCCGGCTCGTCATGGGCTTCGCCAACGGGGCGTTCTGGGCCATCGGCGTCGGCATGGCGATGCGGATCGTCCCGGACCGCCACGCGAACCGGGCGGCGGCGGTGGTGATGTCCGGGATCTCGATCGCCACGGTGCTGGGCATGCCGCTGGGCACGATCCTGGAGAGTCTCACCAGCTGGCAGACCACGTTCCTGATCTGGAGCGGGCTCAGTGTCCTGGTCTTCCTCGCCGTCCTCGTCCTGGTGCCGTCGCTGCCGTCGGTGAACGCGGTTCCGGTCCGCGAGGTCTTCAGCCTGCCGCGGGTGAACGTGCGCCTGCGTTCGGTCCTGATCACCGTGGTGTTGTTCGTACTCGGGCATTTCGGCGTCTACACCTTCATCCGTCCCTTCCTGGAAGGCACTTCCTCGGCCTCACCCACCTTCATCACGGTGTGCCTGATCGTCTTCGGCGTCGGGGGAGCGGCGGGGAACTTCGTCGCCGGATACTTCGTGTCGAGGAACGTGCTGGCGAGTTTCACGGTCGGGGCCGTCTCGCTCGTGGTGTCGCTGGTGTTGCTGCTCACCATCGGCCACGGACAGGTCGGGGTGATGATCGCGCTGGTGCTCTGGGGGTTGTCCTACGGTGTCGTGCAGCTGAGCCAGCTCACCATGACGCAGAATTCCGCCCCCGACACGTTCGAAGCCGCGATGTCGCTCAACACCTTGGCTTACAACACTTCCATCGCCCTCGGCGCGTTGTTCGCGGGGCTGCTCGCGGACAACGCCGGCCTCACCAGCGTGGTGTGGTTCGGCGTGGTGCTGACCGCGGCGTCCCTGCTGTTCACGGTCGGCACCCGCCGGGCCACGGCCTAGCGTCGCGTGATCCCGCGGGTCTCACCCGTGATCAGACGGCGATCACCCGTGACTGGACGGCGATCACGCGACACTGGCGTCAGAACCAGTGCAGGCAGTGCGGGGAACGTTCGGCGCGGAAGAGGGCGTCGGCGAGCGCGGGCGCGTCCGGGCGGTGGGCCCGGATGTTCCCGGCGCGGACGAGCAAGCTCGGGGCGGTTCCGCCGAGGTAGATCGACCCGAGGTCGCTGACGTCCAGGGACAGGTCAGGTTCCCGGTCCGTCGGGACGCACTCGGCCGCACCGTCCCGGACGGTCAGCAGGTAGCGGCCGTGCTCGCCGAGCGCCGGGTCGTCGACGTCGAGGACGAGCTCGCCGTCGGTGAACCAGCCGCGTGCGGTGAGCGCGCGAGGGATGTCCAGCAGCCGCACCCAGAGCCAGTCGGTGTCGCCGCTGACCTCCCCGGCGCGGAAGTCCGCGAGCTGCCAGCGCAGCGGATGGTCGGGTGGGCACTGCTTGAACACGGCCTGGGTGATCAGGTCGTGTTCGAGTACGAACCGGGACAAGGCCGTGGAGACCGCGTCGTCGGCGGCGATGGTTTCGTCGACCGTCAAGGTTCCGGGTTCGGTGCGCGAATAGCTGGCATACCCGTCCGGGACACCGTCGGCGTCACGGTGAACGGCGACGTAGCGCGGCGCCGTGGAGATCGGGGGCTGCCCCGCCCCCGAGGCCCACCATCGGTGCGGACGCGACAGCGCGCCGGGCCGGGTGCGGCGGTACCGGTCGTAGACCTCTTCCAGGATCTCGCCGCAGTCGGCACGACGCAGCAGTTCGATCGCGCCGGGCGCCGTATCACCGGCGGCGAAGGCGGCCCCGCGGCGCGGCACCGTCAGCCGGTGGGTGTAGGTCGCCGGTCCGTAGCCGAATCTGCGGTAGATCAGGGCCTCCGAGGCCAGCAGCACGGAGAGGATCTCACCCCGTGCCCGGAATTCGGCGAGCTGATGCCGCATCATCGCGGTGAGCACGCCCCGGCGCCGGTGCGTCGGCAGGACGCCGACGGCGGTCACCCCGGCGGCCGGGACGATGACCTGACCGGGGAGGGTGAGCTCGAAGGAGTACGCGGCGGCCGTGCCGACGGGCCGTCCGTCCGCCGTCACGGCGAACAGGCCGCGGTCCAGTTCGAGGGCCGACCAGGTCTTGAGCGGAGGTTCCGGAAACTCCGCGAAAGTGGCGAACATGGTGTTGACGAAGACGTCGTGGTCCTCGTGGGTGGTGGCACGGATCTCCATCGGCACAGTGCATCGCCGCCCCGTGGCCGGGTCAAGCGTTTTGTGGGGCCCGGGCGCAGGACGTCGCCAAGCTCGGCGATCTGGTGGCGCGACACGTCGGCGGACAGGATCGCCCGCGACCCGGGGAAGGCGCCGGGCCGCTGGTGCGGTTCGACCGGCACACTCGCGTGCGTCAGGCGGACCGCGTAGTCGATGTTTCCGCGCCACGGGTTCCGTACGCCAGGCCGCCGACGCCTTGCACCTGCACCACAGCGTCGCGCGGCGGCTCGCGCAAGTCGGGAAGAGCCTGGCCGTCGACCTGAACGAGCCCGGCGGACCAGGGCCAGGATCACCCTCGCGTGGCGCCTGCTCGGCGAGTGAAGCACTACCTAATGATCTTCGCCGGATACTCAAATAACGTCCACAGCCGTCATGGAAATAAATAGGTAGCCCACGCAAACTTTCGTCGGTGTTCGGCTTCCGTTGGCACGACACAGAATCAGCGCGTTGGTCCCCACTGACGCGGCTGTGCATCGGCCGCAGAAA
The DNA here is from genome assembly GCF_001953865.1 of Amycolatopsis coloradensis. GTDB lineage: Bacteria > Actinomycetota > Actinomycetes > Mycobacteriales > Pseudonocardiaceae > Amycolatopsis > Amycolatopsis coloradensis. The sequence continues at coordinate 203,383 of NZ_MQUQ01000006.1, read as the reverse complement.
TGAGTCGGAACATGCGACTGCGCTCCCTCGTCCTGCTGGCAGGCACCGCCTTCATGGCGCTGCTCGGCTCGACAGCCCCCGCGACCGCCGCCGAGCCCTCCGGCGCGCAGCCGATGATCATCGGTGGCCAGTACGCGCAGAGCGGTCCTTGGGCGGCCCGGCTGTTCGTGAACGGCCAGCAGAACTGCAGTGCGACCATCATCGCGCCGCAGTACATCCTCACCGCGAAGCACTGTGTCGCGAGCAGCGGCAGCTACACCTTCCGGATCGGCAGTCTCGACCAGCAGAGCGGCGGCACCATGGCCACCGCGTCGACCATCACCCGCCACGCGAGCGCGGACCTCGCCATCGTCCGCCTGACCAGTTCGGTCAACGCCACCTACGCGCCGCTCGGCACCACGAGCAGTGTCGCGGTCGGTCAGAACGTCCAGGTGTACGGCTGGGGCGCGACCAGTCAGTGCGGGTCCGAGATCAACTGCCAGTCCCGCTATCTGAAGGTCGCCACCGTCCGGGTCAACTCGGTCAACTGCAGTGACTACAACGGTGGTGTCGCGGTGTGCGCGAACCGCGTCGACGGCATCACCGCCGGTGGTGACTCGGGCGGCCCGATGTTCTCCGGCGGGCGCCAGGTCGGCGTCGCCTCGACCAGTGACCGGTCGAACAACACCGCCTACACCAACATCACCCGCTACCGCCCCTGGATCCAGCAGGTCGCCGGCGTCTGACCCCCCTGAACACGGAGCCCTCCCCGGCGCGGTCGGGGAGGGCTCCGTTCATGGTGAGGAAATCACCGGCACGGAAAAGCGCTGACTTATTTGTCATCTGATACGCAAGTCCGGGGCGATCGGCGCATAATGTGGCGGTCGGCGCCGGTGGGTCGGCGCCGTGGACCTTGGGAGGGGGCCAATGGCGCAATCGACGCAGGCTCTCGACCGCACGATCGTCGTCGTGGACGTCGAGGGCTTCACCTCCCCGGATCGGAACCCACTCGATCGGCTGGCCGTGCGCCAAGGCATGTACGAGGTGCTGAAGACCGCGTTCGGCGAGAGCGGTGTCGACTTCGATTCCTGCGCGCGGGAGGATCGCGGCGACGGCGCGTTGATCCTGCTACCGCCCGGCACGACCAAAAGCCTGGTCGTCGACCGATTACCGGACCGCATGTCGGTCGCCCTCGTCCGGCACAACCACACGCGGACCCCGCAGGCGCAGATCAGGCTGCGAGTGAGTCTCAACTCCGGCGAGGTGCTGAACGACGGGAACGGATGGGTCGGCGAGGCGGTCGACACCGCTTTCCGCATCCTGGACGCCCAGCCGGCGAAGGACGCGTTCGCGAAAGCCGGTGGAATGATCGCGTTCATCGCGTCGGAGCGGTTCTTCGGCGACGTCATCGCGTCGGATCCGGGCCTGCTGCCCGAGTTGTACCGGCCGATACCGGTTTCGGTGAAGACCTTCACCGGAACGGCTTATTTACGACTACACGGTGAACTCGCCGCACCCGTCCCGAAACCGCGCCCAGCCGAACCCGAACCTCTCGCCGACCGGCTTCCCGTCGACTTGAACAGCGATGTTCTCGAGTTGATTCCGCGCAAGGAGCTGGCTGAGCTGCACGGCCGCTTGACCCGAATGGATGTCCCCCATTTGGCGGTCATGATGAGCCGAGCGCTCGGCCCCGGCATTTCGGTGCCCCGGTTGGAAAGCGGTGCCGACGCCTGGGACGTGTTCTGTCTGCTCACCGATTTCAACGCGGGCCCGGACGGAATCCCGCCCTCCGTGACATTCCTGAGACTGCTGGCCGAACATGTCGGCGGCGGGGTGGGCGCTATGCTCCTCGGCTGGATCGACAGCCAGGCACGTTCGCTGCGCCTCGTGCCCGCGCTCGACCATCAACGGCGGACCAGGCCACCCATTCCGGAAAACCCCCATCTCCATTTGATGATCATGCTGGAACCGGTTTCCGCGGATCCGACCCGGTGCACTCTCGCATTCTGGCGTCAAGATGACCCGGAAGTGTGGCCCCCCGCACTGGCGGGAGTCAGGGAAATAGCGATAGACAGGGTCGAGTTCGAGGTCGATGAAGTCATCTTAGAGACTGAAGGAGTCTGGTCCGGTCAGAGTGTGTCCGCGTCGGTGGAATTCCTGTTGCCGCGCACCTTGATCACCTTGCCGGTGCAGCGGTGGTCCAAGGAACACGGCACGGGCAGGCCTCAGCCGCTGCGGTACGGGTACCAGCTGGGAATAAGATCACTGGAAAGGATGCGGGCGAAGCATTGGCATCGCGAATGGCGCGTTCGCTGGGACTCGATGGGGAAAGACCCATCACCCGACCGGCTGCATTATTCCGGCTGCGCGGAGTTCGAGGATCACCCGATCGACGCGATTCTGAGCAACGAGCACTGGGTCGGGCTGGTGCTGGCGAAACCGCCGTCAACCCAAGTGGAACCGGCTGCCGCGCCGGACGAGTTGACGAGTGCCCTACGCAGCGGCCTGCCGGTGATCCTGTGGCATCCGGACGCCGGGCCGGAGAGCCTGCGCGAGCTGCTGGACTGGGTATTGGCCACCCGGCACGGTTTGCGGGAACTGCCACAACGCCGCAAACTCGCCAATTCGGGTGCTGCCGTACCGGTCAAGAAATCCCTGGCTCACGATCTGGTGGTAATGTGGGACGACCCGGATCGGGTAATCGTTCTCGACCAACCGTTGATCCCGGCTCGACCGTAGGGGGAGACCGCGGATGAGCGTGAACGACCAGGACGCGACCGTGAAGGGCCGGACGACGCCCCGGGAAGCCCCCGACTGGTGGATCTATCGGGGCACCGGCAGGCCGATTCACGACATCGACCTCGCGCAGATCCTTCCGGCTCCACCGCCGTGGCGTGCTTATCGCGGGGACCCGCCGGAGCACGACGTGCCACCACCGGACGACGGTGAGGTGGAGCGCCGTCTCGGCACCGCGTTCACCCTTTCCGAGCAGGACGTGAACGTCGGCGAACTCAATCTGGTCAACGCCGCGCTGTTCCTGCGGCGTCCGCTGCTCGTCACCGGGAATCCGGGCACCGGGAAGTCGAGCCTCGCCTATCGGATCGCCAGGGAACTGGGTCTCGGGCGGGTGCTGCGCTGGGCGATCACCAGCCATACCGCGCTGAGTTCCGGGTTGTACGGCTACGACGCGATCGGCCGGGTCCAGGCCGCGGCGACCGAACAGGCCCAAACCGGTGAAGAAGCGGAAGAGCCACCGATCGGGGATTTCGTCCGGCTCGGCCCGGTGGGAACGGCGTTCCTGCCCAGCAGGTTGCCGCGCGTGCTGTTGATCGACGAACTCGACAAATCCGAAGCCGATCTGCCCAACGACCTGCTGTCGATCTTCGAGGACGGCGAATTCACCATCGAGGAACTGGCGAGGGCGCGCAACCGGCACCCCGAGGTCATCGTGCACACCGCGGACCCGCAGCGCACCGCCGTCGTCCGTGACGGCCGCGTCGCCTGTCACGCTTTCCCGATCGTCATCATGACCAGTAACGGAGAGCGGGAGTTCCCGCCCGCTTTCCTGCGCCGATGCCTGCAATTGCGGATCGAGAACCCGGATCACGACCAGCTCGCGGCGATCGTGGCCAGTCACCTGGTCGGCGAGGACGGCGAACACCGTGACAGCCTGATCCGCGAATTCGCCGAACGGAGCAAGGCCGAAGGCGGCCTGCCCACCGACAGGTTGCTCGATGCCGTGTACCTGGCCACTTCCGGCGCGTACCAGCCGGATCAGGAGGCATGGCCGCGGCTGGTGGATGCCCTCTGGCAACGACTGACGGTGCGGTGACATGGGTGGGCCGGGCGGTGCCCCCGATTCGCGTGCCGTCCGGGCAGCGGCACGGGCATCTGACTTTCCCAGTGATGCCAAGCGGTTCGAGTTCGAAGACCTGAGCTGGACCGATGTCGCGGACATCGTGTGGCTGGCCGCGGCCATCACCCCCGCGCGCCCGCCCGCACCCGTTGCCGCCGAGGAGCCGGAGCCCGCCCCCGGGAACGACGTCCGGATTCGCAACCAACCTCCGGAACGCCGGGGCGATCCGCCGACCGCGCCGAGCGAACTTCAGGCCTCCGCCGTCCAGCCGGCAGGACAGGACGAAGGGGACAGCGACGCGGAGATCGGCACCGTACCCGCCGATCTGCCCGAACCGACGGTGGACAGCACGGGAACCGGTGGTTCCGCGCTACCCGAGTCGCTGAAGTATTTCCGTGCGCTGAGAACCTTGAAACGCGAGACCGTCTCCCGGCGATCTCATTCGGTGGTCCTGGACGAAGAGGCGACTGCCGTCCGGGCAGCCGAGACCGGACGGTGGTGGCCGGTCACCCGATCGAAAAAAGAACGCTGGCTGGACTTGACGCTCGTCGTGGACAACGGCCCTTCGATGGCGTTGTGGCACCCCCGCGTGTCGGCGTTCGTCGAATTACTCGACCGCGTGGGTGCTTTTCGCACCATTCAGGTCCGCTTGTTGGAAACCGCGAAGGACAATGGCCAGGAGGATCTCGTTCTCCGTGGTGGCACGCCCGGCGGGCCGGCCCGCGACCCGAACGAGATCCTGGACTCCTCGGGGCGGCGCGTCGTCCTCCTGCTGACCGACGGGGTCGGCGATGCCTGGCAGAAGAAGGACGCGCTGTACCCGATTCTGGCGCGTTGGGGCCGTACGATGCCGGTGAGCATCGTGCATCTGCTCCCGCACTGGCTGTGGGGACGCTGCGGCATGAGCCCGCGCAAGGCCCGGCTGCGGGTGCCGAACGCGCTGACCCCCAACGACCGCTGGGGCCTCGACCTCGCCGACGCCTGGCTCGAACCCGGTTCGGCGGTGCCCGACGGCACCGTGCCGATACCGGTGCTCGAACTGCGGCCGAGCGCGCTGGCCTGGTGGGCCGGGCTGATGACCGGCGAAGACGCCGGCGCGGCCGAAGGCACGGTCGTGCTCACCGCGGAACGGATTTCTCACTCCGAACCCGATGACCCGTCGGTAACTTTGTCATCTTTCGAAAGGGTTCGGCATTTCAGGAGCGTGGCGTCGCCGCCGGCGCTACGCTTGGCTCAATTGCTCGCGGCCGTACCGGTCCGCCTGGACGTCGTCAAGGTGGTGGGACAACGCTTTGTGCCGGAAGCGGGTCTTGAGCACCTCCTTGAACTCCTTGTTTCGGGCATCATGTACTCTCCCGGACTTAAGGAAGGGCAGTCCACTTGGGACAAAGGTGGGCTCTTCGCCTTTCCCAAGGCAGTCCGTGAATTGTTGCTCAGTGGCGCGCGGCGTTCGGAAACGGCGAGCGTCGTACGAGTGGCGGCCACTCATTTCGGTGAACGGATTCCGCTGCTCGGCCACCTCCGAGACGCTATCGCCGACCCGCACAACACGCCGGATCCGATTCTTACCCACGAGTCGTCGGCCGACGTTGAGCTGGAGAGCGCGCTCCTGCGCGCTCTCTCGGGCCCGTATCTATCGCGGGCCGATCGGATACAGCGGCAAGGGCCCCCTGTATTCGAACCCGGATCGACAAAGACCTCAATCGAGACTGCGAGCCCCAAGATGCCTGAGCTGGCCGAAAAGCCCCCCGCTTCGACGCAACGGACGGAGGGGCGTTCGTCCCATCTCGGCGAACCCGATTCGAATGAACCGACGACGAGGATCGCGCATCCCTCCGCTTCGGATACGGCCCGGAGCTTCCCGGCACGTCAGGCCGACGACCCGCCCTTGGTATTCGGGAACGTGCCTCCGCGCAATCCGAACTTCACCGGCCGTGACGAACTTCTCGAGCAGCTCACCAAGCGGTTGAGCAGCGGCACCACAGCCGTGCTCCCTTCGGCATTGCACGGCCTCGGTGGTATCGGCAAGACCCAGATGGCCACTGAGTATATTTATCGACATCTGCAGGATTACGATCTCGTTTGGTGGATCGACGCCGCGCACACCACGCAGATCCGGGCAGGCCTCACCGAACTCGCCGGGATCCTCGGCCTCCAGGGCGCGGCTGAGGCCAACGTCGCGGTACCGGCGGTGATCGAGGCATTGCGGACCGGGCGGCCGTTCCGCCGCTGGCTTCTGATCTTCGACGCGGCGGAGAGCCCGGAGACCGTGCTGCCGTTCTTCCCGCGCAACGGTCCCGGCGAAATCCTGATCACGTCGCGGAACTCCGACTGGGCGGGTATCGCGCGCCCGTTGGAGCTGGCGGTGTTCAAGCGTGCGGAAAGTGTCGAACTGCTCGGGCGCCGCGGGCCGGAGATCGACCCGGCCGATGCCGACGAACTCGCGGAAAAGCTCGGCGATCTGCCCTTGGCCGTGGAACAGGCGGCGGCTTGGCGCGCGGTGACCGGAATGCCGGTGCAGGAGTACTTGCGCCTGTTCGACGAGTCGGTCGAGGAAATCCTCGATACCGCCTCGGCGCCCGACAACGAGGTTTCCGTCGCCGCGGCGTGGAACGTCTCTTTCGAGGAACTGAAGACCCGCAACCCGGCGGCTCATCAGATCCTGCACATCTGTGCTTTCTTTTCCCCGGAACCGATTTCGCGTGATCTGCTCACCGGAGTCAGCCGGGTGTCGATTTCCCCGGAACTCGACGCCGCGCTGCGTGACCCGATCAAACTGGCGCGCGCCATCCGTGACATCAACCGATACGGCCTCGCCAAGATCGACCACGGCAACAACACCCTCCAGCTGCACCGTCTGGTCCAGCTGGTCCTGCGTAACCGGGTCATGGCCCGTCAGGTGCACGCGCGGATGCAGCACGGCGCCCATCAGCTGCTCGCCGCATTGGACCCGAACGACCCCGAGTCCAGCAGGCACTGGTCGCGCTACCGTGAACTGCTGCCGCACGCGTATGCGGCGAAAGTGCTGGATTGTGACGACGACTGGCCGCGTCAGCTCCATATCAACCTGATGCGCTATCTGTTCGAGTACGGCGACCACGAAGAAGCGGCCCGGCTCGGCCTCGAAGCGCGAAAGAAGCTCACCGTCACCCTCGGCCCCACTCATCCGCAGACACTCGAAGTGTCATCGAGGCTCGGTCTCTATCTCTGGGCGATCGGCCGGTACGCCGAAGCCGCGGAGCTCAACCAGCGCACCCTCGCGTTGCGACTTCAAATATCGGGCGAAGAGAACGAAGAGACTTTCGCGCTCCAGCGGAACATCACGATCGATCTCCGCGCACAGGGTGACTTCGCGGCGGCGACCAAACTGAGCGAAGAGATCTACCACAAGGCCAAGCGCATGTTCGGCGAGGACGATCCGGAGACGCTCTACGCCGCGTACCAGCACGCGATCAGCCTCCGGCTGGCCGGCGCCTACCAAGAGGCCCTGGAACTGGATCGGGACACCCTCAGGCGGCGGATCGAGGTGCTCGGCCGGGACCATGTCCGCACCTTCGGGGTCAACAGCGCGCTGATCGTGGACCTGCGTGAGGCGGGCGAGTACGGCCAAGCCCGGGTCCAGCAGGAAAGGCTCACGGAGAACTTCTACGCCCGTTTCGGCGCGGACCAGCTGGACGCGACCGGCAACACCCTCATGCTGTCGATCACCCGGCGGAAGGACGGCGACCATTTGGGCGCGCTCAGCCTGTCCACGGAAGCCCTCAAGAGGTTCCGGCTCGCCTATGGTGACGACCACGCCACGACGATGGCCTGCGCGCTCGCCCATTCGATCGACCTTCGTCATTCGGGTGATCTGGCAGCGGCGAAGAAGCTCGGCGAGCAAACCTTCGAGCGGTACCGGGGTGGTCTCGGCGAGCATCACCCGCACACTCTCGCGGCCAACGTCGACCTCGCGGTGACGCTGCGGCTGCTGGGCGACCCGGCGGCCGCCCGCGTCCTCGACGAGCGCGCGCTCGAGCATTTCCGCAGCACCATCGGCCCGGATCACCCCTATGCCGTCGTCGCCACGATCAACCTGGCAAGTGATCTCGCGGCATTGGGTGAATACGACAGGGCGGTCGAACTGGGACGGGACGCTGTCGAGCGTGGCAAGCAGAAGCTCGGGGAAGACCACCCCTCCGTGCTCGCCGCGGCCTTCAACCTGGGACTCGACTTGGCCGCTCTCGGCCGGGACGAGGAGGCCGCGCCGTACCGTGACCCGATTCTGGTGAAATACCGCCAGGTTCTCGGCGAGGCCCACCCGGGGACGCAGGCGGCGGGCCGCGGCACCCGTGCCGACTGCGACATCGACCCGATGTTGATGTAGGTCAGCCCGGGACGAGTTGCCCTATCCACGAAGCGAGCTGTTCCACGGTCGGGGGCCGGGGGACGGCTCTCAGCTGCCGGTGGACCGCACGGACGAGTTCGGGGCAGCGCAGCAGGGCACGGGCGGCGGGATGAGGGCCTCGCGCGGAAAGTGCGAGGCCCAGCCCGACCAGTGAGGCAGGCCGGTCCGGATCCGTGGCCAGTTCCTGTCGATAGCCCTTGATGGCTTCGAGGTAGTCACCGCCGGTGTAGGCGAAATCCGCGGCGGTGGCACCGGGTACCGCCGGTGGCCGTCCGCCGGGCGGCACCGGTGTGTCGTCGGACGCCAGCCGGATCAGGTCCATCCGGGCGTGGGACCAGCTACCGTCCGGTACCGGCGTCGGGGGAAGATCGGTGGCGTCGAGGGTGGCGGGTGGCCTCGGTCTGCCGCCGAGCCAGGCGGCCACCAGCTCCGTGACCACGGACGGGTCCGGGCGCAGGTGGCGGGCCCGCCAGCCCGCGAGGTGATCCCGGCGGGCGGCCGTGGCCAGCGCGCTCGACTCCGACGGCACGGGCTCGTCCCGCCAGGGGCCGAGGCGTCCGGCGATGTTTTCGAGGAATCGTCGCCCGGCGACGGTCAGCGTCGCGTCCGTGCGCAGGACCTGGAGAGTGCGCCACGTCTGCTCGCGCCAATACGCGAATTCGAAGCCGGAGCGCCGGGAATTCCGGCCCGCCTGGTGCAGTGCACGCCAGAACGCCGTGACGCCGAAGTAGGCGTAGACCCCTTGCAGAGCGCCGCTCAACGGCCGCGGATCATCCCGCCAGGCCACGTAGATCCGTTCCCGTGGATCGGTTTCGTACAGCTCGACGAGGTGCAGCAGACCGCCGAGCACGATGTGCTGGAACTCGTGGATCAGGGTATCGGCGAGGGAGGTGCCGTCGGCGGGAAGGCCGACCACCGCGCTTCCGAACGCTTCCCCGGTCGAGGCGCTCGGATTCCGGAACAGCACCTGCGGTTTCGGTACGAGTGAAGCCAGCCCCACCGGCATGATCCGGGCCAGGCCGGGCAGATGCGCGGCGATCAGCCGACAGGCCTCGTCGATCAGCCGTTGCCAATCCGCCAAATCCTTGTCCGGCAGTCGTTCCGGTGGAACCGGCTCGTAGAGTCCGCGATAGGGATCGAGATCGTCCAGCCACAACGAGAACCGGTGCACGCCGACCTGGCTCCGCACCCGCCGGATTCCCCACCAGCCGGGCGCGTCGGCGTCCGGCGCACTCGGCAAGCGCACCGTCGTTTCGCCGTTCGAGACGAAGTAACGGCCGTTCACGCCCCGGACGACGGCCGAAGAAAACGGTTCGCTAAGGGGAAATCCGGCCATCCCGAGGGACGGGAGCATGGCGTTGCCCTGCCAGGCCGGGATCGCGGTTTCGAAGTCCAGCTCGGCCCGGATCGCCGCGGCCGCCGCGATGGCGTGCGCGTGCCCGAGGTGCATCCACAACGGACCGACGCCGTCGATTCCGTTGCGCATCAAGCGAGTCGTGTAGCCCGCCCAGCTACCGGTGTACGGATTGGTGAGGATCCGGTTCACGGCCCGTGGTGCTCTTGCTTCGGCACGTGCGAGGAGTTCCCACGCGGAATCCAGTGGAGGCAGCGGACCCACGTGGTCGTCGGTCTTGGAGGCTTCGGTCAGCAACGCGTGGATCAGCAGTTTGCGCCGGCTCCGCTCGGCCCGTCGCAGACGGCGCGCCATCTCCTCGTCGCCGTCAAGGCGCGCGAGTGCGTCGAAGTCTCGCCACGACAAGCGGTGAAACACGGGGCGAGACCCGGCTGGTGGCGACATCAGTCGATCCGTTCACCGCCCCCGGTGCCGGCGCTTCTGTAGCGCGCGCGGACGTTGGTGGTGCGTTCGACGACGTGGTGCGCCGAATGCCGGAAGGCTTCACTGTCCAGATCCCGTAACGCGGTGAACGAGACCGCGTCGAGATCGATCAACGTGGATTCGATGTCCGGTTCCGTGCTTGCCGAGAAAGAACTCATCGTGCCGATTCCCTCCACCCCGTGAAACGGTTGCGAGAGTTGAACCTTGACCAGGATAGCCGAGATTTCCCGGCTGTTCAGGCCTCTTCTGCTGGTGGCGGCCGTCCGGCGGCCAATTCTCGGAGTGCGCGAGGGCGGGTGATGGTGACGCGCTGGCGCGCGGTGCGCACCACGCCCAGCCGCCGGAGTTCTTCGAGGCCGCGGATCAGCGTGCTGCGGGAGACACGGGCGAAGCCGGCCAGCTCCCCTTGATTGAAATGGAGAACGACCTGTTTCTCGTCCGTCCAGTCGAGGGCGTGCTGGAGGGCCAGTTCCAGGAGCACCGCCGCGAGGCGTTGCGGGAAATCCGGCCCGCCGGACTCGAGGCGCAGCCGATCCGACTGTTGCAGCCGGATCGCCGCGGTCCGGAAGATCTCCTCGGCGATGCGCGGCCGGTCGCGCAGCACGCCGAGGAACTTCTCCCGCGACACGACGAGGGTGTGCACCTCGTCTATCGCCGACATGGTGGCGGAACGGGGGAGTCCGCTGATCGGCGCCACTTCGCCCACGATTTCCGCGGGGCCACGGGCGGCGAGCGGGGCGTCTTCGCCGCGATAGTTGGTGGCGCTGATCTTCACCCAGCCGCGCAGGACGACGAACATGCTCGTGGGCGGGCTGCCCTGGAGGGCGAGAATCTGGCCGGGGCGCCACACCTTCAGATGGCCCGCGCCGCGGAGAGCGGACTGCTCGGCGGGCGTCAGTCGTCGCCAGATCCCGTACTCGGTCATCCTGGCGCCGTCGGGCTCACGGGAATCGGCTCGGCGCTGTGTTCCATATGACGCATCAGTCACTCCCCCGACTCGTCAGCATGGTCAGTGGGCAGAACGACCCGGAAGTTTCGAACCGCAACCGGTAATTGTGCCAGGCGAGAGGTGACTTCACCAGGCCTCGGCCCGGCGACGGGGGAGGATGTCATGCGCAGTGCCGAAAGTGTCATGGGACGGCCGAAGGATCACCGCCACGAGCCGGCCGGAGAAAATCTGCGGACGCCCAAGGCGTTCGGGCGAAGGCCGGCTTTTTTCGCGCCGCACCCGCCGCTGATGTCCGGCGGGTGGTACCAGGGCGCCGACCACGAGGTCACCGGCCCCGGCCGGTACCCGGTTCCCCGTCCGCCTGCCAAGTCCGTGAAGGCGGCATTGTTGTGGGCCCTGTTCTTGGGGCCGTTGGGTCTTTGTTACGTGTCGCCCGTCGGCGGGCTGATCGTGACGGCGGTCGCGGTCACGGTGATCGCCTTCGGGGGAGCCTCGATGGTGGCCGTGATCTGGCCGCTCGTCATGGCGCTCTCGCTGACGGCCTTGTCCCGGCGCTCCGGGAACGGGAAATAGGCGTCCGGCCGATTTCGGCCGGATGAACCGGGTGGGGGCCGCTCAAGGGGGGCGGCCCCCACCGCGGTGTCGCGTCTTGTTGCTCCGATCATGCAGCCCACCGGCGGAACCCTGGTACCGAGTAAGCGACTATGTTTCCTTCTGATCGGCGGGAACCTCGCTTGCCTACGCGATCGACGACCAGTTCATGGCCGACGTCGACCACAGCTGGTCCGGCGGCCACCGGGCGTGGAACAAGGGCCGTCACGACGCTTGGTGCGGCGCCAAGGGTGTCCGGTCGCTGACCTATCACACGCGGTTCTACCACGAGCTGGCCGACGCCTTCACCGTCTGCGACGCCTACCACTGCTCGGAAACGGGACCCACCAACCCGAAGCGGATGTACCTGTTCACCGGCGAACTCGGCTTCGAACCGGACGGCAGGACCCGCGCCATCGGCAACGACGCCTGGCGGCACACCGGCTACACCTGGAAGACCTACGCCGAGCGCCTCCAGGCGGCGGGCCTATCAGGAATGGGACAACTACGGCGACAACTCGCTGGACTACTTCAGCGGCTTCCTCGCCGTCGGCACCAAAGCGCTGTCGAAGGTGAAGGACTCCGCGGGCAAGGCCTTCCCGAAGCTGGAGTACTTCTCTTACACGCTGGACTCCGCCTCGGCCGCCGTCCAGGGTGTCGCGAAAGCCACTTTCGGGACATCAGACGTCTCGAAAGTGGCTTTCGCGACACGACCACTGGCCTGGCTTGTATCATGGACTTGATACAAGGGAGGCTGATCGTGCCGTTCGACAACATCGTGGCCGTGGCCCTGTTCATGGGTTTGATCGGGCTGGTGATCCTGGTCTTGCTGTGGCCGGGCGAAAAGCAGGGCAAGAAGGTGCTGCGCCGGTGGGGCGTCGACGATCCTTCGCCGTCCGATGTCACTGAAGCCGTGCGTTATCTGCGGCGCCGCCGGTTCTGGTATCCCTGGCTCTTCCTCGGGCTGCCGGTGCTGGCCGATCTCACCGGAATTCGCGGCGACACCACGTCGTTCTTCCTCGCCACGTTGCTCATCGGCGCGCTGATCGCCGAGGTGCTGGCCCAACGGCCGCGAAAGAGCGCTCGCCGTGAGGCCGGGCTGGAGCGGCGTGGGGTGCGCGGGCTCATTCCCGTCTGGGGTCTGGTCACCTACGCGGCGATCGTCGCGGCGGCGGCCGCCTGGCTCGTGGTCCATCAGTGGTGGGGGTTGCTCGGGGTCGCCGCCGCGGTCTCGGCGGTCACCTGGCCGGTCATCCTGCTCGCGGTGCGCCGACCGTCCACAGGGGACAGTGCGGCGGACGGCGCGTTGCGGGTCCGCAGCGCGCGGGTGGCCGCGGGGCTGGGCCTGGCCGCCACCGTGACACTGGCCATCCCGGACGTGACGAACCTGGCCTCGTGGATCCTGGTCGTCGCCGGGTTCGCCGGCTGGTTCAACCTCGCCCACCGATCGCGGGCCGAAACCGCCTGATGCCGCTCAAGGTCGTCGTCGACACGGATCTCGGGGTCGCGCCGTGGCGGCAGGTCCGGGACCAGATCGTCCGGTTGATCACCGCCGGCGCGCTGGCGCCGGGTACCCGGCTGCCGCCCATCCGGCAACTCGCCAGGGATTTGGCGCTGGCTTCGGGCACGGTGGCCCGGGCGTACCGGGAGCTGGAAGAAGGCGGCTGGGTGCGTACCGCCCGCGCCAAGGGCACGGTCGTCGCCGATGCCGCCGAGCGTCCCGGGAAGGCCGCCCTCCTGCGGGCCGCGGCGGACGAGTACGCCCGCGCCGCCCGTGAACTCGGCGTCGACCGTGGCGCCGCGCTGGCCGCTGTCGCCGCCGCGCTGGACAGAGCTTGACCCGGCGCCCGCCGACTTGCGCTTTCCGTCGGTGGACTGGTACGAACTCCTCGCCGTCACCCGGGGAGGGCGACCAGGTTGAGAAGGAACAGCGGTAGTTTTGAATAAGACTTTGAGCATCCACGTGGGTGTCTTGGTTTGGCCGATGTCATACGCCGCCCTGATTCATGGTGGAGATTTCGATCGGGTGGCAGGTGGGATCCGTGGATGAGCCGCTGCAGAAAACGGTCGTCATGGTCGACGTCGCGGGCTTTGGCGCAGGGAGTAATCCGCATCAGCTGACGGTGCGCGAATGGCTCTTCTCCACTCTCGAAGAGATTTTGGGCGAAACAGGCCGTTCGCTACCAGGTTTCTCCCTTGATGAACGAGGCGACGGCGCACTCGTCGTCATTCCGCCCACCGTGTCGGTGCTTCAGGTAGTGCGTGTCTTCACGGTCGATCTTGCTCGTAGACTGCATGAGCGGAACAAAGATCGCCCTGCGGCGGAGCGGATCGCCTTGCGGGTGGCTGTTCATGTCGGGCTTGTGCATGCTGATCCGTGGGGCTCGGTGGGATCTGACGTGAACCTCGTGTCCCGTCTCGAAGGTTGCAAAACCTTCCGGCGAATGATGCGGTTGCTTGAGGCCGAGTTCGGCGTGATCGTTTCCGGTACGATTTTCGAGCAGGTCGTCCGCCATCGCTATGAGGATATCGACCCAGGCATCTACCGACAGATATCGGTCTCCAATAAAGAAACTCGTACGCGGGCATGGGTGGCGTTCCCCGGCGTCGACTCCCTGAGCTGGCGAAAGAGCCTAAACAGGCGCCGAAAAAGAACTTTTTTCTCGGTGACCGCAGTGGTCGTGGTGGCCGCAGTCGTCGGAGCGGTCTTGGTTACCGCACCCTCGGCGCCCGAGGGCGGCCCCGCTTACCAGGTTCCGTTCACTGCTCAGGCGGACTATCTGCTCGAGGGATATCCGCAAGCCGTTCACCCGGACCTGCTCACCCCGGACGATATTCCCGGATCGAGGCGTTGCCGGGATTTGGAAGGTGCCGTCGTCAGCCGGGGTGGATGGTTCGCCAGCGGGACACCGGTGCGGCTCACGCTGATCGGACTCGGCAAGCGGACGGTGGTGATCCGCAGTATGCAAGTGCAGGTCGTGGAGCGGGCAAAACCCGCGACCGGAACAGCTTTCGCCTGCTCCAGATGGATTGATGCCAGGCTGAGTATCCCGCTCACCGTGGACCTTGACGGCACTGACCCGCGGGTGAGGAATTCGGCGGAGTCGGTGAATGGGTCGCCCTCCTACTTTGCCGACACCGTGGTAGAGCTGGCTCCAACCGAAAGTGTCACCTTCGACATCAATCCGGTCGCCAAGGATTGCGCGTGCGGCTGGATGGTGAAGCTTTCGTATACGGATGAAGGACAGGGCCGAGAAATGGAGATCAAGGGAGAGTCAGGGCAACTGCTCCGTACCTCGTCGGTCCTGGCCGCTGGGCAGGAATACATCGAAACCGGAGGTGTCTGGCGGCGTTCATCGTAATGGTCGAAGTTCCTCTCCTGCCGCTGCGCTGGTCGCCGCCGCGCCGGATCCAGGTCGGGCAGAAGCCGGGCCTCGTTCTCCAGATGGAGCACGAAGACCTCGTCCACGACCTGGCGCTGGCCTATCCGCTGTGGTTCCACGGCATCGACCGCCTCGCCCCGACGTCGGCCAGACCCTCACCGGCTGGCAGCTCACCGGACTCGCCGTCGCCCTCACCGCGCTGACGCTCAGTCAGACACTCGCCCGGCCGGGTCGCGCAGAAGCCCGGCGAGTTCGGTGACGGTCGGGTGATCGAACAGGACGCGCGCGGGCAGCTCCAGTCCGGTCAGCTCACGGAGCCGGGTACGCAGGTCAATGACGGCCAGCGAGTCCAGTCCGAGGTCGGTGAACGGCTTGTCCTCCGGGATGGCGCCCGGGTCCGGGTGGCCGAGGACCTCGGCGAGTTCGACGCGGAGCAGGTCTCGCAGTTCCTGGTCCGACGGCTGTTCCGGCCAGCGCCGATCCGGTGACGGCGGCGCCGGTCTCGGTGCCCGTCCACTGATTTCGACGGCGATCGGAGGCAGGTCGAGAGCTGAGGGGTCGAGCCGGGCGGCGATCAGGACCGGTTCGGCGTGCCCGATCGCGGCGTCGAACAGGGCGAGTCCCTGCTCCAGGGTCAGTGCGGCCACGCCAGAGGCCTGGATGCGATGCCTTGCCGCGTCGGGAATCCGGGAGCCGAGCCCGATTTCCAGGTCCCAGAGGCCCCACGCGATCGACGTCGCGGGCAGACCCTCGGCCCGCCGTCGGACGGCCAGCGCGTCGAGGTAGCGGTTGGCGGCGGCGTAGTTCGCTTGCCCGGCATTGCCGAAAGTGCCTGCCAGTGAAGAAAAGAGCACGAATGCCGACAGCGGAAGACGCCGGGTGGCCTCGTGCAGGACCCGGGCGGCGTCGGCCTTCGGGCGGAACACGGTGTCGAGCCCGGCGGTCGTCTGCGCGGTCAGCGCGGCGTCGGCGACGACAGCGGCGGCGTGCACCACGGCGGTCAGCGGCGGGTCGCAGGTGTCGACCAGACGCCGGACGAAGCCGGGATCGGCGATGTCGCCCGCGGCGATCCGCACGTCGGCGGGTAGCTGAAGGAGTTCTTCCGCGCCGGGTGCGGCCGGGCCGCGGCGGCTGACGAGCAGCAGGTGCCGGACACCGTGCGCGGACACGAGATGCCGCGCCAGTGCCCCGCCGAGCGCGCCGGTGATCAGCACGGTGCCCGCCGGATCGATCGGCCGGGTGGACGCGGGAGTGGTCCGGGTGATCCGCAGCGCGTGCGGCATGCCGTCCCGGATCGCCAGCTGCGGTTCGGGGTTGCCGCCGACGAGTTCGCGCACCTTCTCCATGGGCACTTCGGTACCGGCTTCGACCACGGTGACCAGGCCACGGTATTCGGTCGAAGCGGCGGTTCCGAGCCCGAAGATCGCTGCTGCCGCCGGATCGGTCGCGTCGCGGGTGACCACGACAGTGCGTTCTCCGCGCGGGAGCGTGTCCTGCAATCCGGTGAGCACGGTCCGGACGTCTTCGTCCCGGGCGTCGACGATCCGGACATCGTCGGCGCGCGCCGCCGGTACGGGAATCCATCGCGGGCGGTACAGCATCATGCTCCCGGCGGGCAAAGGCCGGGTCAGCAGGGATTCCACGAGCGCGAGCGGCACTCCGGTGGGGTCGTAGAGTTCGACGCGGACTTCGCCGGGACCCGTCCGTACACAGTGGACTCGGGCTCGGCGCGCGGCCGGGGCGAACACGTGGACGCCACCCCAGAGGAACGGAACACGTGTCTCCGCGTCCGGCGGTTCGGCCAGCGCCACGGTGTGCACGGCCGCGTCGAGCAGTACGGGGTGCAGCTCGAAGCGACCGTCGACACCCTCGGGAAGTACGACGTCGGCGAACAGCTCGTCACCGTCCCGCCACAAGCCCGTCACGGCGCGGAAGGCGGGACCGTATTCGCGGGCCGCGTAGGCCCGGCTCAGATCGACCGGTTCGGTGGCGGGCGGCGGCCACTCGCCTTTCCACGGCAGCGCGAAGACGTCGGATGGCCGCAGGCGGCCCGTGGCGTGCCGTGTCCAGTCGCCGGAATCCTGGGCGTAGAGGTCGATCCGGGGCCCGTCCACGACTACCTGGAGTGCGACGTCCTCGGTCCGGTCGAGCCGCAGCGGCGCCTCGATCGTCAGCTCGGCCAGACTCTGTTTCCCCGCGTGCAAGGCGATCTCGATGAAAGCGGTCGCGGGGAACAGGGTCGCGCCGCCGACGACGTGGTCGGCGAGCCACCCGTGCGTGCGCACACCGGCCGAGCCACCGTGCACGATCCTGGGCGAGTCGGGCGCGACCAGCGCCGGCCCGAGCATCGCGTGCCCGGCGCCCGCCGGGCTCCGGCGTGGTTGCGGGTCGAGCCAGAAACGCTCGCGCTGGAAGGGATAAGTCGGCAGGCCGACTCTCCGGGCGCCGCTGTCGGCGAACACCGATCGCCACGAGACGGGCACTCCCGCGGTGTGCAGCTCGCCGACCGCCTCCAGCGTCCCGCGTGTGGTGTCCAAAGTGGACACTGCCGGGAGTATCGCTCCGGCGGCCCTGCCGAGCACGGCCGACGGGCCGATCTCCAGGCAGATCCCGGTTCCCGCCGCGGCCACGGTGTTCAGCGCGTCGGCGAACCGGACCGTGTCCCGGGCGTGCCGCACCCAGTGCTCCGGGCCGACTTCGGTGATCGCGCGGCCGGTCAGCCCGGAGATCAAGGTGCTTTCCGGGCTCCGGTAGGTCAGCTTCGCGGCGACCTCGCGGAATTCGGCGAGCATCGGATCGATCAGCGGCGAATGGAACGCGTGGCTGACACGCAACCGGGTCGAACCCGGCCACTGGGCCGCGATCGCCTCCGTCACGCTCTCGGTTCCGGACAGCACAAGGGATCGAGGGCCGTTGACCGCGGCGATCGCCACCTGGTCGGCGAATTCCCCCACCAGCGGCGCGACCTCGTCCTCGGCCGCCCTCACCGCGATCATGACGCCTCCCGGCGGCAGGGCGGCCATCAGACGGCCACGCGCGGCCACCAGCACCCCGGCGTCTTCGAGGGAGAGCACACCGGCGACGTGCGCGGCGGCGATCTCCCCGATCGAATGCCCGGCGACGGCACCCGCCCGCACACCCCAGGATTCCAGCAGCCGGACCAGCGCGACCTCGAACGCGAACAAGGCGGACTGCGCGTGGTCGGTGCGGTTCAGCAGTTCGCCGCCGTCGAACGCGACGTCACGGACCTGGCCGCCCAAGGCCTGGCAAGCCGCGTCGAAAGCCTTACGGAACACGGGGAAAGCGGCCGACAGTTCTTTTCCCATGCCTGCGCGCTGCGCGCCCTGCCCGCTGAACAGGTACGCCGCCGTCGCCGGTGCGCGCACGGTCCGGCCGCGGCGTTCACCGGTGGCGAGGGCGCGCAGGGCGCCGAGGTCGCCGGACGGGAGCATCGCGCGGTGCTCCAGCGCGGTGCGGGTGGCGAGGGTGAACGCGACGTCACTTTCGTCCCGGCCGCCCGCTGTCGCCAGCAGCCCGGAGGCGACCGCGCGCAGGGCGCTGTCGCCGGTGGCGCTCAGCAGCCACGGCGCGGGGAGAGACACCGGGCGCCCGGATTCGATCGGCGGTGGTGCTTCCGAGACGAGAACGTGCGCGTTGGTGCCGCCGATCCCGAACGCGGACACCCCGGCGTGCCGGGTTTTCGTTCCTGCCCGCCATTCCTGGGCTTCGGCGAGCAAGGCCACCTCGCCGGCCGACCAGTCGACGCGGGGACTCGGATCGTCCGCGCCTGCCGACGGCGGCAACTGCTCGTGCCGCAGCGCTTCCACCATCTTGATCACCCCGGCCAGTCCCGCCGCCGCCTGGGTGTGCCCGATGTTGGCCTTCACGGATCCGAGCCACAGCGGCCGGTCACGTCCGGAATAGGCGGCGATCAGCGCCTCCGCCTCGATCGGATCGCCGATCGGGGTGGCGGTGCCGTGCCCTTCCACGGCGTCGACGTCCGTCGCCGAAAGCCCGGCGTCGGCCAGCGCGGACTCGATCACCGCGCGCTGCGCCCGGCCGCTCGGCGCGGTCAGCCCGTTCGACGCCCCGTCGGAGTTGACGGCCGAACCGCTCACCAGCGCCAGCACCGGATGCCCGTTCCGGCGAGCGTCCGACAGTCGCTCCACCAGCACGACACCCGCGCCCTCGGCCCAGGCCGTGCCGTTCGCGCCCGCGGCGTAGGAGCGGCAGCGTCCGTCCGGGGAGAGACCGCGCTGGCGGCTGAATTCGAGGAACGTGCGCGGCGTCGACATCACCGTGGCGCCACCGGCCACGGCGAGCGAGCACTCCCCGGCCCGCAGCGCGCGCACGGCCCAGTGCAACGCGACCAGCGAAGAGGAGCACGCGGTGTCGACCGTGATCGCCGGACCGGTCAAGCCGAAGGTGTAGGAGATCCGGCCGGACGCGAGGGCGTGCGACGACCCGATGCCCAGCCGTCCTTCCAGCCGATGCCCCTCGAAACGGCTCGCGTAGTCCTCGTGCATCACCCCGACGAACACGCCGGTGTCGCTGCCCCGCACCGTGGCGGTGTCGAGACCGGCCCGTTCGAACAGCTCCCACGACGTCTCCAGCAGCAGCCGCTGCTGCGGGTCGGTCGCCAACGCCTCGCGCGGCGACAT
Organism: Amycolatopsis coloradensis; assembly: GCF_001953865.1. Lineage (GTDB taxonomy): Bacteria > Actinomycetota > Actinomycetes > Mycobacteriales > Pseudonocardiaceae > Amycolatopsis > Amycolatopsis coloradensis. Next base: position 183,740 of record NZ_MQUQ01000006.1, on the reverse strand, counting down.
GCCGAACAGGGCGGGGTCGAAGTCCGCGGCGTCGTACAGGAAACCGCCGCGGCGGGTGGTGGACCCGCCGATGCGGTCGGGATCCGGGTCGTACAGCGCGGCCAGGTCCCAGCCCCGGTCGGCCGGGAAGTCGCCGGTGGCGTCGACCCCGCCTGCCACCAGGTTCCACAGGTCCTCTGGCGAGGTCACGCCGCCGGGGAACCGGCACGCCGTCGCGACGATGGCGATCGGTTCGTCGGCGCGAGCGGGCGTGGTCGCCGTCGTGACGGGCCGGGTTTTCCCGGACAGCAACCGTTCCAGCTCACCGATGACCGCCGCCGCGGTCGGGAAGTCGTAGACGAGCGACTGGGGAAGGTCGAGGCCGGTCGCGTCGGCCAGCCGGTGCCGCAGGTGCACGCCGCCCACCGAGGTCAGGCCGAGTTCGGTGAACGCCCGGTCGCGCCATCCCTCGCCGAGGTCGCACAGTTCGGCGATCTCGTCGCGCACGAGGGCTTCCACGTCGTCCGGCCGGGGGATCCGCAAGGCTTCCCGCATCGCCTTTCCCGACGGCGTCCGGGGAAGCCGCTCGACCCGGTGAAAAGCGACCGGAACCTTGAAGGGGGAGAGCTTTCGGCGGCACAGACGGCGTACCTCGTCGAGGTCCAGTTCGCCGGATCGGGGGACGAGGAACGCCACCGGCACCGAGCCGAGGACCCCATCGGGTCTTCCCGCCACGAGGACGTCGCCCACTTCCGGGATTTCGGCGATGACCGCTTCGATCTCGGTCGGATGCACGTTCTGGCCGCCGCACACGATGACGTCGTCCACCCGGCCGTCGACCGTGAGCCGTCCTTCGGCGAGTCTGCCCGCGTCGCCGGTCCGGTACCAGCCGTCCACGCCCTCGACGCCCGGTGCCACTCCGGGGCCCCGTACCTCGATCTGCCCGTCGACGACGCGGATCTCCATGCCCGGCAACGGAGTCAGGCCGTCTTCGCCGGGGAGCTGGGCGGCGATCTTGCCGGTGGTCTCGGTACTGCCGTAGCCGTCGAGGACGGGGATACCGAACAGTTCCCGGACCGCGGCCCGTGCCGACGGCGTGCAGGGCGCGCCTCCGGACAGGCACAGCCGTGGCGCGGGGAGTGGGCCCTGAATCTCCTGCCGCAGGTTCAGGAAGGTCGCCGGGGTACCGGCGAGGACACTGCCGGGATACGCCGTGAGCGCTCCCCGCAGCTCGCGGTCGACGATCCTCGTATGCGTGCCCAGCGCGATCGTCCCGGCGAAGGCCTGCGACATCGCGTACGCGTGGTGCAGCGGAAGCGGCCAAAGAACGGTGTCGGCGCCGGAGATCCCGAACATCGGGCCGTAGCAGGCCGCCGACGACCACAGGAGCGCCCGTTGCGTCGTCAGCACGCCTTTGGGGAGGCCGGTGGTGCCCGAGGTATACAGCAGCCACGCGGGTTCGTCGAGGTCGAGGTCGTCCCTTGGCTCGCCCTGCGCGGAAAGCTCGTCCTCGATGAACACCACCCGCAGCCGCGGCCGCTCCGCCTGAACCTCGCGTGCGGTCGCCGCGTGCCGGGCTTCCGTGATCAGCAGACCGGCACCGGCGTCATCCACGATCCGCGTCAATTCCGTGACCGTCGACCGCGCGCTCGCCGGAACACCGATTCCGCCCGCCCGCAACACCGCCAGACAGTATTCGGTGAATTCCACCCGGGCGCCCAGATGCAGCAGAACCCGGTCGCCGCGGGCGATTCCGAGCCCGGTCGCCAACCGGCCACTCGAATCCAGCAAATCCCCGAAAGTCAGGGTCCGGCGCTCGTCGGTGAACGCGGGCCGATCGCCCGCCTGTTCCTTCAGCAACGTCACCAACGGCCGCAGCAGCCCGCCGCGAATCTCGGTCATCGTCCGAAGGTATAGCCGCGCCGCGTCACGGTGGTTGCCCGATCGTGCAGTATTCGGTGACTCAAGGCTCGTGCGTGGCAGGAATGGTCAGAGCCGACGGTGTCTCAGGTACCTGCCGCGGGGCGCGGATGGCGGTTTCGCGTGACGGGATGGACGCCACGTGTGTCCAGAGGGACGACACGCGGCGGGCCGGCTGTGTCCGCGTGTCGTCCATCCCGTCACGCGTGTCGTCCGTCGGATCACACGTGTCGTCCCGGCAGTCACGCGAAACCACCGGCTCGGTCGAGGTGGTCAGGGCCGCTTTCGCTGCTCACGAGAGGCGCCCGGGTGTCGCGAAAGCCACTTTCGAGACGTCTGACGTCTCGAAAGTGGCTTTCGCGACATGGCCAACGGCCAGTCGCGAGGAGGCACTCACGATGCTAGGCCCAGGTGACCGGCAATGCGTGGACGCCGTAAATGTTCATGTCGGTCTTGAGCTTCACCTCGTCGGCGGGGACGGCGAGTTCGAGGGACGGGAAGCGGCGCAGCAACCCCTCGAAACCGGCGCGCATCTCGATCCGGGACAACTGCTGCCCGAGGCACTGGTGGATGCCGTGACCGAAGGACAGGAGACCGCGTGCGTTGCGGTGGATGTCCAAGGTGTCGGGGTCTTCGAAGCGCCGCGGGTCGCGGTTGGCGGCCAGCAGCGACACGATGACGGTCGAACCGGCGGGGATCGTTTCGCCGCCGAGTTCGAGATCTTCCGTGGCGTAGCGGAAGAAGATGTCGGCGACGGACAGGTAGCGAAGGAGTTCCTCGACGGCGCCGGGGAGCAGTTCCGCGTCGGCACGCAGCTCGGCCAGTTGCTCCGGGTTTTCCAGGAGCGCGAAAGTGCCCAGCGCCAGCATGTTCGCGGTGGTCTCGTGGCCGGCGAGCAACAGCAGGAACGCGGCGCCCGCGAGTTCCTCGATGGTGAGGTCGTCGTGGCGGCCCAGGTCGGACAGGATGTCGTCGCCGGGGGTCTCGCGTTTGCGCGTGACCAGTTCGGTGAGGAACGTGTTCATCCCGATGAACGCGGCCATCTTCTCTTCCAGCGTCTGGTCCCTGACCATGAGCTGGGCGGAGTTGGCCTGGAACTTCTCCCGGTCCTCGTAAGGGACACCGAGCAGTTCGCAGATCACCAGCGACGGCACCGGCAGCGCGAACTCCTTGACCAGGTCGACCGGCGGGACGAGGGTGGCCATCGCGTCCAGCTGGCGCTCGGTGATCTCGACGATGTGCTCTTCGAGCTGCTTCATCCGCTTCACGGTGAAGGCGCCGGTGAGCCGCTTGCGCAACCGGCCGTGGTCCGGCGGGTCCATGGCCACGAACATGCCCGGCATCGGCGGGGACGGTTCGGTCGGGGCGGGCATCCCCGGGGTCTCATAGGGCAGGTGGAGGATGCCGATGTCCTGGCGGGAGCTGAACCGGGTGTCGGCCATCATCTGCCGGACCTCGTCGTAGCCGGTGACGAGCCAGCCCTCGTGACCGTCGGGGAAGACCATGGGACTCACCGGGCGCGCTTCACGCAGCCGGGTGATCTCGCGGGGCGGATCGAAAGGACCCGCGTCGCGCTGCATGGGGAGGCCCTGCGGGACGGGAACGGTCTGGGTCATCGGGTCGCCTTTCGTGGTGGTTGTGACGACCACGATCACCGAGGGGCCTGACACCGGACTGACACGGCGCTGACATCGGCGCCGGACGTGTCAGCGGCGTGGCGGCGGCGTGTCAGGCCCGCCGTCCACTGTTGCTCCCATGACAGAAACAGCGATCGCGGCCTCCGGGCTGCGGAAGACCTTCGGCGACAAGGTCGTGCTCGACGGCATCGATCTGGAAGTACCGGCGGGCACCATCTTCTCACTGCTCGGCCCGAACGGGGCAGGCAAGACGACCACGGTGAACCTCCTGACCACCTTGATGAAGGCCGACGGCGGGACGGCGAGGGTCGCCGGGCACGACCTCGCGACCGAGGCCAAGGCGGTCCGCGCGGCGATCGGGGTCACCGGCCAGTTCGCGGCGGTGGACGAACTGCTGACCGGCCAGGAGAACCTGCGGCTGATGGTGGACCTGAACCGGAACGCCCGTGGTGGCGAACGGATCGTGACCGAGCTGCTGGAACGCTTCGATCTGGTGGAATCGGCGAAGAAGCAGGCGTCGACCTATTCCGGCGGGATGCGCCGGAAGCTCGACCTGGCGATGACGCTGGTCGGGAACCCGCGGATCATCTTCCTCGACGAGCCCACCACGGGACTGGACCCGCGCAGCCGCCGCACGATGTGGTCGATCATCCGCGAGCTGGTCGCCGACGGCGTGACCATCTTCCTCACCACCCAGTACCTCGAAGAAGCCGACCAGCTCGCCGACCGGATCGCGGTCCTCGACCAGGGTCACCTGGTCGCGCAGGGCACCGCCGACGAACTCAAACGCCAGATGCCGGGCACGCACGTCCGGCTCCGGTTCACCACCGTCGCCGAACTCGACGCGGCGGCGCGGATCTTCCCCGGGGCCACCCGGGACGACGAGACGCCGGCCCTGCGGGTCCCCAGCGACGGCGGGACGAAATCGCTGCGGTCGCTGCTGGACCGGCTCGACGAGTACTCGATCGCCGCCGAAGAGTTTTCCGTCCACACCCCTGATCTCGATGACGTTTTCCTCGCCCTGACGGGCCACAGCAGCACGGAGGCCAAGAAATGACGACTCAAGCCAGGAGCAAGTCCCCCTCGATGGTGATGTTGCGCCGCAACTTCAAACACCTCGCCCGCAATCCGACCTCGGTGTTCAACGCGATCCTGATGCCGGTCGTGATGATGCTGATGTTCGTGTACGTGTTCGGAGACGCGTTCAGCGTCGGCGTCGACTACATCGATTACGCCACACCGGGTTTGATGCTGCTGGCCGTCTGCTACGGACTCGGCGGCACCGCGACGGCGGTCAACTCCGACATGACGAAGGGCATCATCAACCGGTTCAAGGTCATGGACGTCTCGCGGGGCGCGGTGCTGACCGGGCACGTCGTCACCAGTGTGCTGACCAACCTGGTCGCGATCGTCGCGCTCACCGGCGTGGCCTTCTTGCTGGGTTTCGCCCCGGCGGCGGGTTTCCTCGACTGGCTCGGCGTCGCCGGAATCGTCGTCCTGCTCGGCTCGGCGGCGGGCTGGCTCACGGTCGCGCTGGGCTTGGCGGCGAAGTCACCGGAGACCGCGGGCATGGCCTCCGTGCCGCTGGTCATGCTGCCGTTCTTCAGCAGCGCGATCGTGCCCGCGGAGAAGATGGGGCCCGGACTCCGGGAGTTCGCGGAGTACCAGCCCTTCACGCCGATCATCGAGACGTTGCGCGGGCTCCTCAACGGGGCGCCGGCCGCCGGCGACGTGTTCCCCGCCCTCGGGTGGTGCGTCGGGATCGCGCTCGCCGGGTACCTGTGGGCGTCCTCGACGTTCAAGAAGCGAGCGTGACCTCGGCCAATTGCTTCCAGCTCGTCCGCGCGCCCTCCTGCGCCGCCTCCGCGAACTTCTCTTCGCCGAGGCGGCGCAGCACTGTCCGCTCGATGCGGGTCACGTCCGGGCGCGAACGATCCGGCAGCCCGCGCAGCTCGTCGGCCGCCCCGAGCAGCCGCGCGGCCTGCTCGGGTTCGTCGCGGCGCAGCGCCAGGTCCGCGACCCCGACGAGCATGTGGGCGACCAGCGGCACGTGCCGCACCTCGGACGCCGCTTGGAAGGCCGACTCGCGGTGCGCGCGGGACTCCTCGACGTCTTCGGCGAGATAACCCAGCAGGTCGTGGGTGATGGCGCGGACGTGCCCCAGCTCCGCTTCCTCGCCCATCACGGTCGCCGCGAGGGCGAGTTGCCGCGCCGTTTCTTCGGTTTCGCCGCGCCAGTGGGCGAGTTCCGCCCGGGAAAGGGCGAGCATGCCCAGTGCTCCCGGCCACGTGACCCGTCGGGAGTACCGCTCCGCCTTGGCCGAAGCGGCCGCGCTGGAGTCTTCGTCGCCCATCAGCCAGTACAGCTGTGCCTGCCGCGACCACAGCCGGATGAGGTCCTCGATGGAACCGATCTCGGTCACGACCTCGGCCGCCTGTTCGTAGTACTCGCACGCGGTGGCGAAGTCGCCGCGGGTGGCGAGCCGGTCCGCCAGCTCGGTCAGGGCGAACGAGATCCCGAACCGTTCGCCGAGGGCGCGGAACTCGGCGAGCGCGCGCTCGAGACAGGTTTCCGCGTCCGGTCCTGGGTGGCCGAGCGTGATCCGCATCTTGCCGAGGTGCAGCCTGGCCAGCGCGCGGACCCAGGCGTTTTCGTCCTCCAGCACCGGTTCCCAGGCGGACAACGCCTCATCACCCCGCAACATGTGTACCAGCGGGACGATGAGTCCCACCAGCGGGTGATTCGCTTCGTTGTCCCGGCTGAGCCGGTACGACTCGTGGATCCACTTCGCCGCGGTGTGTTCGTCGGCGTAGCCGGAACTCACGAACAGCGAGACAAGCCCGTACACCACGGCCGCGACCTCGTCGGGTACCTCACCTGGCGCTTCGACGGCCGCGCTGACCAGCTCCATGCCTTCCGACCGGTGCCCGCTGAGCCACCAGTACCAGCCACAGGCCGCCGCGAGCCGCATCGCCGCCGGTGCCTCGCCCGCCGCGAGGGCGCCGCGCATCGCGGAACTGATGTTGTCGTGCTCGGCGTTGAGTTTGGCGAGCCAGTCCAGCTGCTCGGGGCGGCGGAGCATCGGTTCCGCCGCCTCGGCGAGTTCGGTGAAATAGGCGAGATGCGCGTGACGCGCCAGCAGGGTTTCCTCCGCCTCGGCGAGCCGTTGCGCGGCGTACTCCTTGATGGTGCCGAGCATCCGGTAGCGCGGCGCTTCGTCGCCCGCGGCCACCAGCAGCGACTTCTCGGTCAGCGCGGTGAGCACTTCGAGGACCTCGTAGTGCTCGACGGACTCACTGACGCAGACCTGCTCGGCCGCTTCCAGGCTCGCCCCGCCCGAGAACACCGAGAGCCTGCACAGGACCGTCCGCTCGGCGTCGGTCAGCAGTTCCCAGCTCCAGTCCACCATCGCGCGCAGCGTCCGGTGCCGGGGCAGCGCGGTCCGGCTGCCGCCGGTCAGCAGGCGGAAGCGGTCGTCGAGCCGGTTGGCGAGCTGGTCGATGGACATGGTGCGCAACCGCGCAGCGGCCAGTTCGATCGCCAGCGGCATCCCGTCCAGGACCCGGCACACCCGCGCCATCGTGGCCAGTGTGGCCTCGTCGGCGACGAAATCCTTGCGCACCACGCTCGCCCGGTCCCGCAGCAACCGGACGGCGGGGGAGGCTTCGATTTCGCGGGGATCCGCGTGCCGGTCCGGCACGGCCAGCGGCACGACATGCCACAGCGCCTCACCGGTGATGCCGAGCGGCTCCCGGCTCGTCGCCAGGATCCGCAGCCGCCGGCATTCCCCCAGCACGCGGTGGGCGAAGGCCGCGGCCGACTCGATCACGTGCTCGCAGTTGTCCAGGATCAGCAGGACTTCCCGTTCGCGGATCGCGGCGATGACCCGGTCGGTGGGTTCGGCGCTCGGCGTTTCGCCCAGCAGGGCGTCCCGCAGGCCGAGCGCGACGAGTGTGGATTGCGCGACGTCTCCGTCCGCGCCGATGGCCGCGAGTTCCACCAGCCAGGCCCCGTCGGGCAGATCCCCGAGGAGGGTGCGCGCGGTTTCCGTGGCCAGCCGGGTCTTTCCCGAGCCGCCGGGCCCGATCAGGGTGGTGAGGCGGTGCTCGGCGACGAGTTCACGAACCGTGGCGAGATCGGCGTCCTTGCCGACGAAACTGGTCAGTTCGGCGCGCACGTTGGTCTTGCGGTTCTCCTCCCGCCGTCCCAGCTCACCCCGCAGTAGCGCGACGTGCACGGCGGCCAGCTCCGGCGAGGGGTCGACGCCCAGCGCGTCGGCGAGAGCCTCCCGCGTGCGCTGGTACACGAGCAGCGCCTCGGTGTCGCGCCCTGTCGCCGCGAGAGCCCGCATCAGCGCGGCGACGAGCCGTTCGCGCAGGGGATGCGCGGCCACCAGATCGGTCAGTTCGGTGACCAGTTTCGCGCTGTGGCCGAGGTCGATCTCCGCGTCGAACCGATCCTCCATGGCCGTCAGGCGAAGCCCTTCGAGCCGGGTGACCGCCGCGTCGAACGCGCCGCTGTCTTGCAGGCCGACGTCCTGCATGGCCGCGCCGCGCCACAACGCGAGGGCCTCGCGCAACCGCCGTGTCTCGTCGCCGCCCGCCTGGCCGAGGAGGCGCTCGAACCGCACGGCGTCGACGTCGTCGGGGTCCACCTTCAGGCGGTAACCGTCGGTCTGGCCGTCGACGACACCCTCCGGCAGCACCTTCCGCAGCCGGGAAACGAGACGTTGCAAGGCGTTCGCCGCGTCGGCGGGCGGGTGCTCGCCCCAGATCCAGTCGACGAGCGCCGACTTCGGGACCACCCGGCCCGGTTCGAGCGCGAGGGCGATCAACAGCCCGCGCAGCCGGGCGCCCGGAACGTCGGCGAGGACGCCGTCAGCGGTGCGAACCTCGAAGGGGCCGAGCATCCCGATCTGCATTGGGCCGATTTTGCCACGGGTGATCAGCGGGCCTCCGGCCGCGGACCTGGGATGGCGCTGGGTGTTCCGCCGACGTCACCGCGCTACGACTCGCCGCTGATTCTCGCCGAGCCGATCGATGCCGCGGTGATCGCCCTGGCGGCCGTCTGGGTCGACGAACTGGAGTTCAGGCTGGTCAGCGACGTCTGGTTGAGGGCGTGCACGACGAACTCGTAGGTGTTCACCGTCGAGGGCGAGCATGGGCCCTGGTAGCCGTAGAGGCTCGCGCTGCCGCGGTAGTAGATCTGCCTGGCTCCCGCGGGCACCGCGGGCCGGTAAGCGTGCTGGACGTTCTGGGGGAGCGAGGCGGTGGCCGCCGGGATGTCGTAGATGACCCAGTGGATGAGGTTGGCGTTGTCGAGGTCGCGCATCACGATCGCGTAGCTCTTGGCCGCGGCGGGGGCGCCCGACCAGGCCAGGGGCGGCGACTCGTTCTTCTTGGCGGGGTCGTTCCCGCCGCCGCTGGTGCACTCGTGGACCTTGGGCATCACGCCGCCGTCGGCGAAAGCGGTGCTGGACAAGGTGAACGCGTACTGCTCCGCTGACGCCGACGGCGCCGAAACAGCGGCCAGGCCGGTGACGAGCAGAGCGCAGAACACGATTCTCGTGCTTCTCATCGAGGCTCCCGAGGATACTTCGGTCCGTGGGGCGAACGGGGTGCACGCGCGCTCAATTCAGCGTAGGCATTCCGGATTCCGGCGGCTAGCGCACTTTCCGGGGTGAACAAGGTGAATTCACCGGCTCGCGGTCTCGCCGTCCAATGCCGAACGGCGATCTCGCGTGATCAGACGGACGACACACGTGATCGGACGGCCATCAGGGGTGGCCCGGAACTTCTGACCTGGTCAGCGCGAGGGGAAGCCGACCACCGGGGCGTCCCCGCCGCGGGCGGCGACCAGGGCGCCGGGGGCGGGGATGAGCGCGTGACGTGCCCTTCCGGTGAGCAGGCTGCCGGTCGTTTCGGTGGGCGGCGGCCACGCGATCGGGAGGGTGGACGACGCCGAGCCGTCGAGCTCCTGCCGGTGCACCACCATCCCGCCACCGGGTGAGGCGCACAGGCGCAGGTAAGCCGTCGGCGTGGTGGCGTGCGCCCGCCGGTCCGGGCAGGCGGCGAGGTCGACGGCCACCCCGCCGTCCAGGGTGGCCGCGGTGATCTTCCCGCTCTCGTCGCGTTCCGAGACGGCCACTGGGCCGACCGTGATCCGCTTCGGCGCCCGGGGGTCCATTGTGGACAGGATGGTGCCGGTGGCGGCGTCGAGGACGACGTCGGTGTTCGCGCCGGTGGCCAGCCCGGAATACCGCAGTGTCAGGGAAACGGTGCCACCGCCGGGGGCGGAGCGCAGGAAGAAGTCGGCCTTCTCGTCGGAAGGCCGCGTCACCGGCAGCCGGTGCTCCCAGCGCGGCGTGCCGGTGCGTTCGTCCAGGCCGAGCACGCTGAGCCGGTCTTGGCACAGCATCGGCGCCAGCACCACGTCCCGTCCGCTCGCGGGCAGCGCGAACGGGGAGACACAGCCCTCGGGCGCGTTCCAGGACCACAGCCGGTTCCCGCCGCGCAGATCCAGCGCGTCGACGCGAAAGTTATTGTCCCCCAAGTGAGTGAGGGTCGGCAGTACGGCGGAGGCCGGTGCGAGCAGGTCCGCGCTTCGCACGTTCTCGATCGGCGTCTCCTGGACCGGTTCGCCAGTGAACGCGTCGAGAACCGTGAGGTGGTGGTGGCGGTCCGCGCCGCCACCGGGGGCGTAGACGGCCAGCAGCAGAAGCCGGTCCGGTGTGGGGACGAGCGCGCGGACGTGGGCTCCGGGCCGGGCGTAGGTCCAGCGCACCGCGCCGGTCGGCCCGTCGAGCGCGGTGACCACGCCGCCTGCCCCGGCGACCGTCACCCCGGCGCCCGCCGCGACCACGTCCAGCACCTTGGCCGGCGAGGTCCAGGTCCACGGTGCGGACGTCACCCGGTCGGCGAGCGCGGGGGCCGCGATGGCCGCGGCCGTCATGGACCGCACCGCCAGCCCGGGCACGACCGTCACCGCGGTCACCGTCCCCGCCGCGAGCATCACCACCAACGGGACGGCGAGCCACCACCGGACCGGTCGCGGGAGTCCCGTCGCCACCAGCGCCACGACGGCGGCGACCACGAGCACCGCCGTCGAAACACCGGGGGCGCCACTGCCGAGATCGGTGCTCAGGCCGTAGACCGCCCAGCCCGTGGCACCCGCCGCGAGAACCAGCGCGGAAATCCTCGCCCCTTGGGACTTCCCGAACGTCAGCAATGCCGCGAGCACCAGCGCCGCCGCGACCAGCGCCACCTCGAGATCCGGCCGATCCGGGCGGATCGCCCCTCCGGAGAGGAACACCGCCGCCACCGCGCAGCCCGCGGCGAGCGCCGCGACCACCACCCCCATGTTCCGCCCCTCAGCCTTCGCCTGCCGCTACCGGGGAATCCTCTCCCGGCCGGATTCCCGGCGGGACCGTCGAAATGACCACACCTTTCGCCGACTCGGTGGTGAGCGTCCGCCGCCAGTGTTCGGCCGCCTCGCTCATGTCCTGGTGCAGATGCCGGAAGAACCGGCTGGTGGCGTCCAACCGGGCGCCCGCCGGGCCACCGGACAACCCGGCCCCGCGCCGGGTGACGTCCGCCCACCTGGTCATCGAATCGAGGCTCGCCTGCCAGGCCCGATAGCCGAACTGGTCGTCGACGACATACCGCTGCCGCCTGCCGTCGCGTTCGCGGCCGATCAGGCCACGCTGTTCGAGCCAGCCGACGGCCTTGGAGACCGATGCCGGGCTGACCTCCAGACGCGCGACGAGTTCGGCGGCGGTGCTGCCCCCGGTGTCGCTGGTGAACAGGCAGGCCAGCACCCTGGCCATCATCGCCGGGACCCCGGTTTCGGCCATCATCTCGGCGAATTCGCTTTCGAAGTCGCGCAGCGCCTCCGGGGAACGCTCGCCGGCGACGGCCGGCGGACCGGGTTTGCGACGGCGCGCCCGCCATTGGGTCGCCTGCTGTGCCTGGTTGGCCCGATAACCGTGGGCGCCGCCGTTGCGGGCCACCTCGCGGATGATCGTCGACTTGGGGCGCCCCATCCGCCGGGCGATCTCGGCGTAGGTGAGTCCCGCCGCCAGTCCCGAGGCGATGCGCCCGCGCTCTTCGTGGGTCAGACGGTGTCCCGGCACCCGTCCTCCGGTGCGTTCAGCTCCATGGTCATTGCATCGATTGTAGGCCTTTCACCTCGAAAGAGAGTGAAGAGACGTTGCCGCTGCCCGAAATTCGGACTTACTGTTTCGTCAGCAGCGAAGAGAGAGCAGGAGGTGCGAGCGAGATGACGGCCAAGGTATGCCTGGTCACCGGCGCTTCGTCAGGGATCGGCCACGCGACGGCGCTGGAGCTTCTCCGCGCCGGCCACACCGTCTACGGCGCCGCGAGGCGCGTGGAGAAGATGGACGACCTCCGCGCGGCGGGCGGGCATTCACTGAAGATGGACGCCCGGGAGGAGGGCGACCTCCGCCACGCGGTCGACACCGTCCTCGCCGAACAGCGGCGGATCGACGTCCTGGTGAACAACGCCGGGACCGTTTTGCACGGCGCCATCGAGGACGTCGCGCTCGACAGCGCGCGAGACCAGTTGGAGGTCAACCTCCTCGCGCCGGCCAGGCTGGTCCAGCTCGTGTTGCCCGCGATGCGGGACCAGCGGTCCGGCACGATCGTCAACGTCTCGTCCATCGGCGGCGAGATCGCCTTGCCGCTCGGTGCCTGGTACTACGCTTCGAAACACGCGCTCGAAGCCTTTTCCGACACGCTCCGGATGGAGGTCGAGCGGTTCGGCATCGACGTCGTGATCATCCAGCCCGGCATCATCAAGACCGAATTCGAAGACCGGACTTCCGCGCAGCTACGGGAAATCTCCGGTGGCGGGGCGTACCGGGAGATGGCGGAAGCCATGGCGCGGCACGGTGAAACCGGGCTCAAGGACGGTTCCGATCCCAGCGTCGTCGTGGACGCCATCCGCCGCGCCATCGAGGCTGAGCACCCGGACACGCGGTACGCCGTCGGCCATCTCGCCGAGAAACTCCTCGAACTCAACAGGACACTGCCGGACCGCGAGTTCGACGCGCTGGCCACCCGCGCGACGAAGTAGTTCAGCTCCCCGCCCGGCGGCGGGTGCGCGCGACACCGATCCACAGCAGAACGGACACCACGGCGCCCGGCACCGCCGTCAGATAGACCGGCCACGCACGGAATCCCGACACCCACAGCATCGTGGCGAGGCCGAGGGTGATCAACGTCCAAGCCAGCGCGAGGCTGTTCCCTCGCCGTCTCCAGCTTGCGATGAGGCCGCGCATCCTGCTCTCTCCTCGCGATACTCGGGTCACAATGGTGGATACCCGCTCAGCGCCAGGTCAACCCCCAGAAATCAGGCGCGGAGATAGCCGGTGATCATCGCCACCAGTTCGTTCTCCAGCCGCGTGGTGTCGATCGAGCCGGGGGCCGCGATGAGCTGGTGCACGGTCATCTCGACGGTGGACGAGACGAGCCGGGCCGCGGTGTCCTTGTCCTGCACGCGGACTTCGGGGTGGGCGTCGAACAACTCGCGCAGGTCGGTGATCATCTCCCACTCCACCCGGGTGACCCGCTCCATCAGTTCGGCGGAGCGGGGCGCCTGCTCGATCATGATCCGCAGCAGTTCCGGATCGTCGAGATGGTTGTCGATCACCGCGCGGACGAACTCGCGGATGATGGTCTCCAGCGATTCCGGGCTTTTCTTGTACCCGCGGAGCGTCGCGGTGGCCCGGTCGCCGTCGAGGTGGCGGGTCAGCAACTCGGCCAGGATCGCGTCCTTGTTCGGGTAGTACTGGTACAGCGAACCGATCGAGATCCGCGCCCGTTCGGCGATCCGGTTCGTGGTCCCCGCGGCGTACCCGTACTCGGCGAAAATGTGAGCAGCGGCGGCGAGGATGCGCTGACGGGTCAGCTCGGCCCGGACCTGACGCGGCTGTTTACGTGGCTGGATCCGTCGTTGCTCCGAGGTCATGGCACTCCCGGTGAAGCGGCGCGAAAGCGAGTAGCGAACCGACTGAGTAATTGCTCATAATTGTGCCATGACCAGCACTGATCTCGTCCACGGGACGCGTCCGCGCCGGATCTCGTTCGAGGAGGTGCGGGCCCGGCTCGGGGAGCCGGAGGCCATGATCAAGGCCAAGGTCCACGATCGCGTCGACCGGCACGGCCATCGGTTCATCGCCCATTCCCCGCTGCTGGCGATGGCCACGTCGGACGCGTCGGGCCTGCCGGACTGCTCACCGCGCGGCGATTACCCGGGCTTCGTCAAGGTGCTCGGTGAGCGCCTGCTCGCGATCCCCGACCGGCCGGGCAACAAACTCGCCGACTCCTTCCGCAATCTCGCCGGGAACGACGGGATCGGCCTGATGTTCCTGGTCCCCGGCCTGCGGGAAGTGTTCCGGGTCAACGGTCGCGGGTATCCCACCGACGAACCGGACGTGCTCGCCCGGATGCGGACCGAGGGCAAACCGGCGGAGCTGGCGATCATCGTGGAGGTCGAAGAGGCCTTCTTCCACTGTGGACGCGCGCTGGTCCGCTCCCGGATCTGGGATCCCGCGAGCCAGGCGCTCGCCGAAGAACTGCCGTCCGTTGGAGAGATCGCCGTCGAGCAGATGCGACTCGACGTCGACCCGACGGTACTGGAGAACATGCTCGAAACCAGCTACCGGCAGTTGTACTGAGGTGACTTCGTCGATGCAGCGGACCATTCTCGACCACGTCGAGCCGGTCGCCGAGGGCACCGTCTCGCTCGTCCTGCGCGGTGCCGAGGGCCCGCTGGCCCCCTGGGCGCCGGGCGCGCACGTCGATCTGGCCCTGCCGAACTGGCTGACCAGGCAGTATTCGCTGTGCGGGGATCCGGCCGATCGCGGCAGCTACCGGGTCGCCGTCCGGTACGACCGGCTCAGCCGGGGTGGCTCGGAGTACGTCCACCTGTTCCTGCGCACGGGTCGCCCGCTCGAAGTTTCGTTGCCACGCAACAACTTCCGCCTGTTGCCCGCACCGGAATACCTGTTCGTCGCCGGCGGCATCGGCATCACTCCCCTGAAGCCGATGCTGGCGGCCGCCGTCGAAGCGGGAGCGGCGGCGACGTTGGTGTACGTGGGCAGGTCGAAGGACGCCATGCCGTTCGCGAGTGAACTCCAGGCGACCTATGGCGACCGGGTGCGCGTCTACCCCACCGAGGAGCACGGCAGGCCCGATTTCATCGCGCTGGCGGCCGGGCTCGGCCCGCAGGCGCTGGTGTACTGCTGTGGCCCCGCTTCGATGCTCGCCGCGGCCGAAGCGGCATTCCCCGCGCAGGGACTGCACCTTGAGCGTTTTCAGCCCGTCGTCAAGGAATTCGCGCCCAACAAGCCGTTCGAGGCGCATTGTGTCCGATCAGGACGGACGGTGCCGGTCGCCGCGGAGGAGTCACTGCTGGACGCGTTGAACCACGCGGGGTATCCGATACCGTCCGGGTGCCGCGAAGGGGTTTGCGGTAGCTGTGAAATCTCCGTCGTCGGTGGTGAACCGGAGCACCGTGACGACATCGGCGCGCCGCCGGGACGGATGTACTGCTGTGTCTCCCGCGCGTCGTCCCGTCTCGACCTCGACCTCTGATCCGGTGGGTCACCCGAGAGTGTCTCGCCGCGGGTGTTCGAATTGCCGCGGTCGTGGAGCGGTGTAACCCTGGACACACCGAACGACACCACCACCACGAATCGCAGGAGTCGTTATGACCACCACCGAAATGCCCGCTGTCCACGAATGCACGGTCAGTGGTTGTTCCTACAACCATGACGGCTGTCACGCTTTCGCCATCACGGTGGGCGGAGGCAATGGTTCCGCCGATTGCGGAACATTTGTCCCGCTCAACACCAAGGGCGGTCTCGATCGGGTGACCGCTCAGGTGGGGGCCTGCTCCCGGTCCGATTGCCGCCACAACTCGGCCCTGGAATGCACGGCGTCGAGTGTCCGAGTCGGACCCGGTGAAGGAGACCACGCCGCGAATTGCCTGACCTACGCCCCATAACGCGAAAAGCTTCCTGTTTCGCGTACAGGCCCCTTCCCCCGGGCTCAGCCCAGGGTCTCGGCAAAGTCGTAGAGCTGCTGGTTGAGTGCCTGTGAGTGCTCGGGGGTGTGTTCCGGGTGGCCTGTCTTTTCGTTGATCAAGCTCCGCCACCGGTGCGACCCCGCGACGATGGAGGAATCGGGACACTCGACGTCCCAATTCCTCCATCGTGAGCCTTAGGCAGCGACGAATTAACGCCTGACCTGCAAGATCCTGACTTTGCCGGTACCCCCCGCGCCCAGCCGAGGGAAGGGGCCTTCACGCGCACTCGGGATCAGCTTCCGGTCTGGGCGCAGGTCGCGGCGTCGGCGCCGAGCACCGGGTCAGTGACCGGGCGAGAGGTGATCGGCAGGCTGCTCCGCGTGGTCAGCGCGCCGTCGCGAAGGGTGTAGACGGTGCGGGTGCCGCTGTAAGTGAGCGGTTCCGCGCTGACGTCGTCGGCTTCGGAGGCGACGACCTCGAAGGTGCGTCCGCCGCCGTTGAGCGGGGTGCACTGGTAGCCGAGGTGGGCGGCCACCCCGCCGCCCTCGGCGACGAAGAGCGGCTTGCTGTGCTCGTCGACGACCTGGCTGAGGTTGCGGCCGTCGTAGTGCAGAGCGGTGAAGAAGGTCGTGTTGGCCCCCACCGACTGGGCGACGATGAGTTCCGCGCGGCCGTCACCGTTGAGGTCGGCGACGCGCGGGGCTTCGAGCGGGACGGAGCTGTCGGCCCCGAGGTGGATCGAGGTGAACGACCCGTTCACAGTCGCGGAGATGACCTGGTCGTTGTCCCCGGTGAGCTGGGCGGAGACCCTTTCGATCTCGCCGTCGCCGTCGAGGTCGGCCACTGTGGTGACCGGGTCGGCGGCCGGGGCTGCCAGCGGGTTGGACAGCGGGCTCGCCTGCGGGGCGGCCAGCGCCGGGACGATGGCGGCGAGGCTCAGAGCTGCGGCGACGCCGGTGATGGTGGCGGTACGGATGATGCCCGTGCGGTTCATGATCTCTCCCTCCAGGCTCCCGGTGAACTTTTCACCGAAAGTGTTCTCGTAAGGGGAGACGGCCACGAGGTCGGGAAGTGCACCAAAAGTGTGATGGGCCACACAGGTGCAACCCGCCGGTGAAAGCCGCGTGTGGCCCGCCTTGGGGTGGGACGGGCCACGTTTGAGGGAGTTCACGTGCTGGGATGGCGATCAGGCGTGATCGAGCGGCGATCAGGCGTGATTGGGCGGCGATCTCGCGTGCTTGGACGGCGAACGCGCGTGATTGGGTGGCGATCAAGCGTGATTGGGCGGCGATCGCGTGTGCCTGAGTGGCGATCGAGCGTGATTGGGCGGCGATCTCGCGTGTCGTGAGGAGTCCTGCACGGATCGCGGGCCCGAGTGGCGCCTGGAACGCGGTCGACCGGTCGTGGCCTGTTCACTCGTTCCGGTGACCGGCGCCGTCTCGCGGCGGTCCGTGGGTACTCCTCGGGAAACAGAGGAGGCAACGATGCCCGACAACGAGCTTCCCGGATTTCTGATCATCGGACTGATCTTCATCGTCGCGGACGGCCAGATCCTCTACCGCGGCGCCCGCCGCTTCCTGAGTGGGCCGGACGGCGGCGAGGGAAGCGGATCGGTGGCCTGGATGGTGGTGACGGTCTTCCACCTGGCCGCGGTCGGGGTGCTGGCCCTGCTCTCGGTCGTGGCACCGGACTGGTCCGGTTCGAGCGCCGCTTTCGTCGGCAGGCTGGGCGTTTTCCTGTTGCTCCTGGCCGTGGCCCACGTCCTCACCTTGTCGGTGCTCGCCCGCCGTCGGGAGGAGCGCGTCGTCGAAACCCGCTACCGCGAACGTGAGAACGAGCGGTCGGCGCGGACCGAGGCGATCGTGGAGCCGACGGTCACCCCGGTGCCGGGACAGGAGGGCCATCATCCGCGGGTGAGCCCGGACCTCGGGGATCACGGTCCTTATCGGACTTGAGGCCGAGCGCGAGGTGGAGCTGGCGCGCCCACCAGCGCACCTGGGCGGCTGAATCGTCCGAAGCGGCGCCTGTGGCTCCGGCACTGCGCCGGAAAGCGCCTCCGTACTGCGCCTCCATGGCCATCGCCTGATGCACGGCCGCTACGGCGAGCCGGGTGTCGTCGATCGAGGGGCCGGCCGGCCGGAGCCGGTGGAGGGCATCGACGACCGGGGTGAGCATGCCGCTGCCGGGGTCGCGCCATCCCGCCGCGTGCAGAGCCACCGCGAGTTCGCCGTATCCGTGCCGGTAGAGCGCATGGAGAGCCTCGACGAGTTCGAGCAGGTCGGCGTCGCGGTCCAGCCAACCCGCGAGGAGGTCCTGGAGCGCGTCTCGGAGTCGGCGGCCGCCGTGCCGGAGGAGTTCGGCGAGCAGCTTTTCGCGATTGCCGAAGTGGTGGGCGACGCCGGCGTCGGTCATGCCGATCCGCGCGGCCACCGCGCGCATCTGGACGGCGGCGACGCCCGACTCGGCGAGCAGCGAAGCCGCGGCGTCGAGGATCAGGCGCCGAGCCTCTTCCGGAGTCCTTCTGGCTCGGGATGTCGTCACGTCCGGCATCGTACCTTGAGACGCCAAGGTATGTGAGCTACCTTGGCATCTCAAGGTAACTGGGTGGGGAGAAGACGATGACCGAAATCAGTCTCACGCTGCGCGATGTCACCCTCCGGGGCACGGTGACCGGCAGTGGCCCGACGGTTTTGCTGCTTCACGCGGGCGGGGAACGGCGGAGCGTCTGGGTGCCCGTCGCGGCGATATTGGCCAGCCAGGGACTGCGGACGGTGGCCTATGACCTGCGTGGTCACGGCGACAGTTCCGGCAAGGCGACCAGGCTCCGGGCCCTTGCCGACGACGTGGTCGAGATGATCGGCCGCGAGCCCGTGCCGATCGTCCTCGTGGGTGCGTCGGTCGGCGGGATGGCCGCCATCGCCGCTCTCGCGGAACCCGCCGTCGCGCACCGCGTCGCCGGGCTCGTGCTGGTCGACGTCGTACCGGGCCCCGAGCCGGCGCGGGTGCGCTCCTGGCTCGACTTCCACGGGCTCAGCGGCCGCTACACCCACCTCGTGGACGACATTCTCGGGGCGGGGCCCGCCCTTCTCGCCACGGCCGGGGCCTTGGACCTGCCCATCCTGGTGGTGCACGCCGGGCCGGATTCGCCGCTCAGCGAGGCCGATGTGCGCCGGCTGCGCGCGGCCAACCGCCGGGTCACGGTCGCCAGGGTTCCGGCCGCCGGGCATCTCGTGGCGCGGGACGCGCCGGAAGGGCTCGCGCAGCTCGTGTCGGCACACGCTTTCGCGTGGCAGGACGCGGATCCGACGGTTGAACGGTGCTAAGGTTGCCTCGAACGAGAGTGGTCTCCGTCACTGGACGGTTACGGCACGCGGGCCGGGCGGGCAAGATCTCTTGTCAGCTGTCATGGTGCAGGTGAGCGGGGATGCCGGGCCGGAGGGAACAGCACAGCGTGCACGCGGCGCTACCCACCGGTAACGTAGTGTCGGCGTGTCGAAAACCCCGTCCAAGGCGGCGGCAGCATGCTGCCTACAATGTCCGCCATGACCTACAGCGAACCAGCGCGATCAGAGGCAAGTCGCTCCCGATCGCTGGCGTCCGCGCCCTCCTCGGCCGACGAGGCAAGGGGAATCACGATTTATGGCTGCGGTCAGGACGAGGCCGTCCTCTTCAAGGAGATGGCGCCTCGCTTCGGCATAATGCCGACCATCGCGGAAGCGCCGGTATCCGAAGCCACTATCGAATTGGCGTCAGGTAACCGATGCATCAGTGTCGGTCATAAGACTCCGATCTCGAACTCCATTCTCCTCGCGCTCCGTGAGGCGGGTGTGGAGTACATCTCCACGAGGAGCATCGGGTTCAATCACATCGACGTGAAATACGCCGAGAGCATCGGCATCACCGTCGGTAACGTCGCCTACTCGCCGGACAGCGTCGCGGACTTCACGCTGATGCTGATGCTGATGGTGATACGCGACGCCAAATCCATCATCCGCCGCACGGAAGTCCATGACTACCGGCTGAACGCCGTACGCGGGAAAGAACTGCGCGACCTGACCGTCGGGGTGGTCGGAACAGGGCGCATCGGTGTCGCGGTCATGGACAGGTTGAAGGGCTTCGGCTGCCGGGTGCTGGCCTATGACACGATCCCCAACGCCTCCGCCGATTACGTCCCCCTCGACGATTTGCTGCAGCAGAGCGATATCGTGACACTTCACGTGCCACTCAACACGGACACGTATCACCTCCTCGATCGTCGGAACATCGAGGAGATGAAGGGTGGCGCGTACATCATCAACACCGGGCGCGGTCCACTCATCGAAACCGAGGCCCTCATCTCGGCCCTGGAAAGCGGAAACCTCGGCGGAGCGGCGCTGGACGTCCTCGAAGGAGAGGAAGGGATCTTCTACGCCGACTGCCGGGACAAGGCAATCGACGGCAACAAGCCGTTGCTGCGGCTGCAGGAGCTGTCGAACGTGATCATCAGTCCGCATACCGCCTATTACACGGACCACGCTCTGAGCGACACTGTTGAAAACTCCATCATCAATTGCCTCGAATTCGAAAGCGGGAAGTAGTATGGATAGGTTGAAAATCGGAATTCTGTTCGGCGGCCTTTCCGAAGAACACCCTATCTCCATCAAGTCCGCGCTGGAGGTCCAGAAGCACCTCGATCTCGGGAAGTACGAGCCGTACTACATCGGGATCACGCAGGGTGGCGCCTGGATGCTCTGCGACGGCCCCGCCGCGGATTGGGAGACCAGCGGGAACTGCCGTCCGGCCGTCCTGTCGCCGGACAGGGGCGTGCACGGGCTGCTGGTACTGGACGAGGGCAAGTACGAGACGATCGCCCTCGACCTGGTGCTGCCCGTCCTGCACGGCAAGCTCGGTGAAGACGGCGCGATGCAGGGCCTCCTGGAGATCTCCGGCATCCCCTACATCGGCTGTGACGTCCCGAGCTCGGCCATGTGCATGGACAAGTCCCTCACCTATTCCGTCATCAAGGCCGCGGGCATCCCCACGCCGAACTTCTGGATCGTCACGGAAGACACCGACGTCGACGCCGACGCGTTCGACTACCCCGTCTTCGTGAAGCCGGCCCGTTCGGGTTCGTCCTTCGGTGTCAGCAAGGTGTCCGGCAAGGAAGAACTGGCCGCCGCGCTGGCGGAGGCACGCGAGTTCGACTCGAAGGTGCTGATCGAAGAAGCCGTCATCGGCAGTGAGATCGGCTGCTCCATTCTCGGCAACGACGACGAGCTGCTGGCCGGCGAGTGCGACCGGGTCGCGCTGACCCACGGATTCTTCAAGATCCACCAGGAAGAGAGCCCCGAGACCGGCTCCGAGAACTCGAGCTTCATCGTTCCCGCCGACATCTCGGCGGAGTCGCGCGCGGTCGTCCAGGACACCGCGAAGGCCATCTACCGCGCCCTGGGCTGCCGGGGACTCGCGCGGGTCGACCTGTTCCTCAAGGAAGACGGAAGCGTGGTCCTCAACGAGGTCAACACCCTTCCCGGCCTGACCTCGTACAGCCGTTACCCGCGGATGATGGCGGCCGCCGGCCTCTCGCTCGGCGACGTGATCGACAGGCTGGCGACGCTGGCCTTGGCGAGGCGCAACGGATGAAAGACGATTTCGTCTTCGTAGACGAGGTTGTGCCCGGAATCCGCTGGGATGCCAAATACGCCACCTGGGACAACTTCACCGGCAAACCGGTGGACGGATATCTGGTGAACCGCGTCGTCGGCACGCGGGCTTTCTGCGCGGCGTTGGAAAAGGCGCGGGAGAAAGCCGAGTCTCTCGGCTTCGGCCTGCTCCTTTGGGACGTCTACCGTCCGCAGCGCGCCGTGGACTGCTTCATGCGCTGGGCGGAACAGCCCGAAGACGGCCGCAAGAAGCTCAGGCACTACCCGAACATCGACCGGCCCCAGATGTTCGAAAAGGGCTACGTGGCCACCAAGTCGGGCCACAGCCGGGGCAGCACGGTGGACCTGACGCTGTACCACTTGGACACCGGTGAACTCGCCGACATGGGTGGCGACCACGACGTGATGGACGTCGTTTCACACCACGGCGCGGCGGGAATCACGCCGGAACAGGAGAAGAACCGTGAACACCTCTGCTCCATCATGGTGGACAGCGGGTTCGGCTCCTATGAGTTCGAGTGGTGGCATTACAACCTGAAGAACGAACCTTATCCGGACACCTATTTCGACTTTCCCATCGCGGGCTCGTGAGTGCTCTGGCGTTAGAACGGCCCGGAACCAGGGCTTGAGTAAGTGAAGGACCCCTTCACTGCGCTAGGCGCAGTGAAGGGGTCCTTCCTTGCGCTAGGCGCAGTGAAGGGGTCCTTCACGTACCTGGGGGCAGGCCCACCGTGGCCGTTGTCGAACTCGCGAGTGCGGGGTTCGATCCAGGCGCATGAACCTCCGGCGCGGGGTGTTGGGCGCGGTGAAGGGGTCTTCGCGTACGTGCCGAGCGCTGCGGCGCCGCACTGTCCGGCTGGACGCTTGACGGGCCTCCTGTCGCCCTCTCCACGGTGTCGTCCTCGCTTCGCGACGAGACATCCGGTGGTTGGTTCTTTTTCCCCTGAGCCCACACGGCGGCCTCGTCGCCGCAACCGCCATCAGGATGAAAGGGCCCTTTTCGTCTTCGTGGGTCCCTTTTCGTTGGTTACCCACTAATGGACCTTGACGCTTTACCGAGCGGTGAGTATCGGGCGACGGGCGAGAAAGCAAAGCGAGAACCCTGATGGCGAATGCGCTTGGTGACCTCGCCATACCGGCCGGTTCGGACTCTCTGCATCACCCGCACGGAGGAAATCCCGGCCAAGGTGGACGGAGAGAACCGTTCGCCTGGGCCAAAAACGCCCCGGCCGAATCGTCGAGACCGGAAAAAAGAGACCTGCGAACGGCCTAATCAGGACGGCGAACAGCCTAGCTGGTTTCGCTCGCGCTGATACGAAAAGCGTAGGTTCTCGAGTCGATCTTGAACGAAGACCTTGGGTGAAGACCTTCGCTGTGAGGTATCCCCATTGTTCGTCAATTGCCGACAAGGATTGGTCGTGCCATGCTGTCCAGGTGTGCACTCACTGGGGACTGAGGGGGCGCGGGGTTCACTCGCGACCACAGGGCAAGCGCAGATTCCAGCCGTCGGAACCACTGAGCCGGTTCCGGCCTGTCCTCACGCGGTGTGTCCAAACGGGCCTTGGCCTTGGTCTGGCCGAGGTCGTCGAGCAAGAGCTTCGGTAGTCCTCCGGAGTACGCGCCACCGCCGGTCATCTGGGAGGCCGGGAAGGCGGTCCGTCGACAGGCGGGCCTGACCGGTGGCGCTCATCGGGATCCTCAACGTCGAGGGCGCCCGCCGCACGGTATGGCGCTTGTGCGAACGGGTTCGTGGTGTCCAACCATCGTGGCTAAGCAGTTGGACGGTGCGGTTCTCTGCCGTACCGCAAGTGGACGGATAAAGATCCAATGGGGGCTAGGTGGATCCGATGAGGGTTGACATATTCGCTCTCCCGGTTGTCGAAATCGAGCTGTCCCGGTTGTCTTCCGTGTCTTCGCCGAGAACCTCTGGTGAAGATCCGGAACACGTCGAGACACTGTTGTCGGCCGAGGGGGAACTCCCGCCGATTCTCGTTCACCGACCGACGATGCGGGTCGTCGACGGCCTGCACCGGCTCAAGGCGGCGCGGGTCAGGGGCGACACGACGATCGTGGCGAGGTTCATCGACGGCGCCGAGTCCGACGCGTTCGTCCTTGCCGTCGAGGCGAACATCCGGCACGGCCTGCCGCTCTCGCTCGCCGATCGCAAACGCGCGGCCGTCCAGATCATCGGGACGCATCCGCAGTGGTCCGATCGGCGGGTGGCGTCGGCGACCGGTATTTCCGCCGGTACGGTGGCCGACCTGCGCAAATGTGGAGGAGACGCCGGAAACGAGGCCAGGATCGGGCGAGACGGGCGTATCCGCCCTGTCGACAGTTCGGAGAGGAGAAGACACGCGGCCGACCTCATCCGCAGTGATCCGGGCCTTTCGCTCCGGCAGGTCGCCAAGCAGGTCGGCATCTCACCGGAGACGGTCCGGGACGTGCGCGGCCGGTTGGAGCGTGGCGAGAGCCCGACGCCGGACGGGAGCAGGAGGTTGCGGACCAAACCGCTTCCGCTCGGCCGGGCGGAACCCGACATCGGCCGGGCCGTGGATCGAGAACGTCTCGTCGTGCTGGAGCAGCTCAAGGCCGATCCCGCGCTGCGGTTGAGCGAAGTCGGCCGGATCCTGCTGCGCATGCTCTCCATGCATTCCATGGACGGGCAGGAGTGGGAAAGAATTCTGCACGGTGTTCCGCCGCATTTGTACGGTGTGGTCGCCGGGTTCGCCAGAGATCATGCCCGGGTCTGGGCGGGGTTCGCGGATCACTTGGAGAACCGGGCGACCGATCTCGCCACGGGATGACCCGTGAAACGGCATAAGGAGTAGCGGTGCCCATCGAGAAGGCGCTTGTGGTCGGCACTGGTCTGATCGGCACCTCGGCCGCGCTGGCCCTTCGTGAGAAGGGCGTGGCGGTCTATCTCTCCGACGTCGACGCGCACGCCGTCCGGCTGGCGTGCGAACTCGGCGCGGGCCAGGAGTGGATCGGCGAGGAAACGGATCTGGCGCTGATCGCCGTGCCACCGCATCTGGTGGGGGAACGGCTGGCCGGGTTGCAGAAAGAGGGGGCGGCGCGGGCGTACACCGACGTCGCCAGTGTCAAGGCCGATCCGATCGCGGACGCGGAGCGGCTTGGCTGTGACCTGACCTCCTTCGTGCCGGGGCACCCGCTCGCCGGCCGGGAGCGATCCGGTCCGGCCGCGGCCCGCGCCGATCTGTTCCTGGGACGGCCCTGGGCGCTCTGCCCCGGGAACGAGACGGGAGCGGATGCCCTGCGGCTGGCGCGGGAGCTGGTCGTGCTGTGCGGGGCGAACGTGGTGACCGTCGGTGCCGCCGAGCACGACTCGGCGGTGGCGCTGGTGTCGCACGCCCCGCACGTGGTGGCGTCGGCGGTGGCGGCGAGCCTGGCGGGCGGTGGTGACGTGCCGCTGAGCCTCGCCGGGCAGGGGTTGCGCGACGTGACCCGCATCGCCGCCGGAAATCCCTTGCTGTGGCGGAAGATCCTCGCCGGGAACGCCCTGCCGGTGGCCGGGGTACTCGACCGGATCGCGGCCGACCTCGCCTCGGCTGCTTCGGCGCTGCGGTCCGGCGAATGGGACGACGTGCTGGATCTGCTGCGGCGGGGGGTGGACGGCCACGGCCGGATCCCCGGCAAGCACAGCGGGCCGGTGCGCGATTTCGCCGTGGTGCAGGTGGTGTTGCGGGACCGGCCGGGGGAGCTGGCCCGGTTGTTCAACGCGGCGGAGCTGGCGGACGTCAACATCGAGGACATCCGGTTGGAGCACTCGACGGGGCTGCCGGTCGGTGTCGCCGAGATGTCCGTGCGCCCGGAGGACACCGGCAAGCTCGCCGAGGCACTCCGGTTCCACGGCTGGCACGTTCCGCCCGTGCCGCGTTAGTTGCTGCTCCCGATGTCGCATTGGGGGCACTGAGTGCGCCCAAGGCGACATCGGGGCACTGACCGGTACCCCTCGACAGCCCAAGACGGCATCCGGACGATGAGTCGCTTGTGGACGGTCATCGGGAATTTTCCGTGTGATCACGGAGATGTTCGCTTGGACCCACTCGTGGACATCGGCACGATTCAGCACGATTGAGATCGCGGACTTCGCGCGTGGGAGGAATGACCGTATGGACGTAGTGATGCGCTTCGGCGCACCGAACCCGAGGGATGACGACCCCGATCCCTGGTCGACGAAGATCCGCCCGGGGACGGTGCGCAGAGTGCTCGGCTACTTTCGCCCGCACATCGGGAAGGTGGCGCTCTTCGTTCTCATCGCCGTGCTGGAGGCCGTCGCCATCGTCGCGACCCCCTTGATCATGAGGGAGCTCATCGACAACGGCATCTTGAAGAACGACCTCGACGTCGTGCTCTGGATGGCGGGCCTGACCGCCCTCCTCGCCGTGCTGGGCGCGGGCTTGTCACTGGTTTCGGCTTATATCGCGGGGAAAATCGGGGAAGGGGTCACCTACGACATCCGGACCCAGGTGCTCGACCACGTCCGGCGGCTGCCGATCGCGTTCTTCACCCGGACCCAGACCGGAGTGCTGGTGAACCGGCTGCACACCGAAGTGATCATGGCGCAGCAGACGTTCGGCCACCTGTTGCTGGTCGCCACCAGCGCGATCGCGGTCGTGCTGGTACTGGCCGAGCTGATCTACCTGTCGTGGCTCGTCGCCGTCGTCACGCTGGTGGTGATCGCGCTGTTTTTGGTGCCGTGGGTCTACGTGGGACGGCTCATCGGGCAGCGCACCGGGAAGATCATGGACGCCAACGCCAGCCTCGGCGGTCTTCTCCAGGAGCGGTTCAACGTCCAGGGTGCGATGCTCTCCAAGCTCTACGGCCGTCCGGACGAGGAGATGGCCGACTACGAGAACCGTGCCGGGCGGATCCGCAAGCTCGGGGTGAGCCTTTCCGTCTGGGGCCGGATGTCCTTCGTCATGATGACGCTGATGGCCTCGCTCGCCACGGCGCTCGTCTACGGCATCGGCGGCGGGCTCGTACTCGACGGGGCGTTCCAGCTCGGCACGCTGATCGCCATCGCCACCTTGCTCGCGCGGCTGCTCGGGCCGATCACCCAGCTGTCCGGGATGCAGGAGACCGCGCAGACCGTCGTGGTGGCCTTTTCCCGGTTCTTCGAGATGCTCGATCTGAAGCCGCTGATCAAGGAAAAGCCCGAGGCGGTCGAGCTCGCGAAGGACGTGACACCGGACATCGAGTTCCAGAACGTGAAGTTCCGCTATCCCACCGCGGACGAGGTCTCGCTGTCGTCGCTGGAGCATGTGCGGGCCGCGAAGGGGCGGGGGGAAGTGACGTCGGATGTCCTGCGCGGCGTGGACTTCCACGTGCCCGCCGGAACCCTCACCGCGCTCGTCGGCCCGTCCGGCGCCGGCAAGAGCACCATCACCCATCTGGTGACCCGGCTGTACGACCCGACCTCCGGAACCATTCGCGTCGGCGGACAGGATCTGCGGGACCTCACCTTCGACTCGCTCCGCGAATCGGTCGGGGTGGTCAGCCAGGATTCCTACCTCTTCCACGACACGATCCGGGAAAACCTGCTCTACGCCCGCCCGGCCGCCACCGAGGAGGAGCTGATCGAGGCCTGCAAGGGCGCCCAGATCTGGGATCTCGTCCAGTCTCTCCCCAGCGGGTTCGACACCGTCGCCGGTGATCGCGGCTACCGCATGTCGGGCGGGGAGAAGCAACGACTGGCGATCGCCAGGCTGTTGCTGAAGGCGCCGTCGATCGTCGTGCTCGACGAAGCCACCGCGCACCTCGACTCCGAGTCGGAGGCCGCGGTCCAGCGGGCGCTCAAGACCGCCCTGCGCGACCGCACTTCGCTGGTGATCGCCCACCGGTTGTCCACGATCCGCGAAGCCGACCAGATCCTCGTGATCGACGGCGGCGGGGTCCGCGAGCGCGGCACGCACGACGAACTGCTGGCCGCGGGCGGGCTTTATTCGGAGCTCTACCACACGCAGTTCGCCAATCCGGAAAGCAACGGGACCAAGGCGGACCGCGACGGAACCGGGTTCGACGACGAGCCGGAGCCCGAGCCGGTGTTCTACGGCCTTCACGGAGGATGACGATGAGTTCCGCAGCGGGGGCCACACCGACGGTGCTGGATCTGTTCGCCCGGCAGGTGAACCGGACACCCGACGCGGTGGCGGTGGCCGACGGGGCCCGGGTTCTGACGTATCGGGAACTCGATGAACTCGCCTGCCGGTTGTCCGGCCGGTTGATCGGCGAGGGCGTCCGCCTCGGCGACCGGGTCGCGGTCATGCTGGACCGTTCGGCGGACTTGCTGGTCTCGCTGCTCGCCGTCTGGAAGGCGGGGGCGGCGTACGTACCGGTGGACGCCACCTATCCCGCGCCGCGGATCGCCTTCCTGCTGGCGGATTCGGGTGTGTCCCTGACGGTGTGCTCGATCACGACGCGCGATCGCGTACCGGAGGGGATCAGGCCGATCGTCGTCACGGACGATCACGCGAACGACCCGTCGGCGGTCACGGTGCGCCCGGACGATCTGGCGTATGTGATGTATACGTCCGGTTCGACGGGGACGCCGAAGGGCGTTGCCGTTCCGCATGGGAGTGTCGCGGGTTTGGTGGGGGATCCTGGTTGGTTGATGGGGTCCGGTGACGCGGTTCTTATGCATGCGCCGCATTCCTTCGACGCGTCGTTGTGTGAGATTTGGGTGCCGTTGGTGTCGGGTGCGCGGGTGGTGATCGCGGAGCCGGGTGCGGTGGATGCTCGTCGTTTGCGGGAGGCGGTCGCGGGTGGGGTGACGCGGGTGCATTTGACGGCGGGCAGTTTCCGTGCGGTGGCGGAGGAATCGCCGGAGTCGTTCGCGGGGCTGGCCGAGGTGCTGACCGGTGGTGATTCGGTGCCGGTGCGCGCGGTGGAGCGGGTGCGGGAGGTCTGCCCCGGGGTGCGGGTCCGGCATTTGTACGGCCCGACGGAGACGACGTTGTGCGCCACCTGGCACGTGCTCGAACCGGGTGACGTCCTGGGTTCGGTGCTGCCGATCGGCCGTCCGCTCCCGGGACGCCAGGCGCGGGTGCTCGACGCGTCGCTGCGGCCGGTGGCGCCGGGAGTGACCGGCGACCTGTACCTCTCCGGCGCCGGTCTGGCGGACGGCTACCTCGACCGGGCGGGGCTGACGGCGGAGCGGTTCGTGGCCGATCCGTTCGCGCCAGGCGAGAGGATGTACCGGACCGGGGACCTCGCCCAAGGGACCACCGACGGCGAATTGCTGTTCCGGGGCCGGGCCGACGACCAGGTGAAGATCCGCGGGTTCCGGGTCGAGCCCGGTGAGATCGAGGCCGCGCTGACCGCTCAGCCGGACGTCCACGAGGCCGTGGTGGTGCCGATCGACGGCCGCCTGATCGGGTACGTGGTCGCCGACGCGGATCCCGTCCTCGTCCGCGAGCGTCTCGCGGCGGTGCTTCCGGAGTACCTGGTGCCTGCCGTGGTGCTCCCGGTGGCCGCGCTGCCGCTGACCGGCAACGGCAAGGTGGACCGGACGGCGCTGCCCGCCCCCGATTTCACCGCGAAGGCCGCGGGCCGAGAACCGGTCACCGAGACGGAGAGCGTCCTGTGTGGACTGTTCGCCGAGGTGCTCGGCGTGGCACGAGCCGGTGCCGACGACGGCTTCTTCGACCTGGGCGGGGATTCGATCCTCGCGGTGCGCCTGGCGGCCCGTGCGGCCAAAGCCGGTCTGCTGGTGACGCCCGACCAGATCTTCAAGGAGAAGACCCCCGGACGGCTGGCGGCCACGGCGCGTGCCGTGCCGGTCGACAGGCCGGTCGACGGCCCCTTGATCACCCTGACCGCGGACGACGAGGCGGAACTGGCGATCACCGTTCCCGGTGCCGAGGAGGTCTGGCCGCTGGCGCCGCTCCAGGCGGGACTGCTCTTCCAGTCGACCCTCGACGACCAGGGTCTCGACATCTACCAGACCCAGTGGATCGTGGAACTGACCGGACCGCTGGACGTGCCCCGGCTGCGGTCGGTGTGGGAAGGGGTTTTCGCCCGGCACGCCGAGCTTCGGCTGACCTTCCACCGGCTCGCGTCGGGCAAGACGGTGCAGGCCGTCGCCGGGCGCGTCGACCTGCCGTGGCGCGAGGTCGACCTGACGGGGGCGGCCGACATCGAGGCGGCCGTCGACGCCGTGGCCGCGGCGGAACAGCGGGAACGGTTCGACCTCACCAAGGCACCGCTCTTCCGGCTGGTGCTGGCCAGGGTCGGCGAGGATCGGCACCGGCTGCTGATCGTCAACCACCACATCCTGACCGACGGCTGGTCGGTGGCGGTCATCCTTAACGAGGTGTCCGCGGCCTACACGTCCGGTGGCCACTTCCCGGACCGGACCGGCGCAGCGTCCTATCGGGACTATCTCGGCTGGCTGGAGCGGCAGGACAAGGACGCGGCGCGCGTGGCGTGGCAGGCGGAACTGTCCGGCATCGACACTCCGGCGCTGGTCGCCAAATCGGACTCCGTGACGGACTACGACTACCGCGTCACTTATCTTCCGAAGGATCTCTACGCCCGCCTGAACGAGTTCGCCCACGACCACGGGTTGACGCTGAACACGGTGGTGCAGGGTGCGTGGGCGATCGTGCTGGCGCGGCTCGCGCGGCGGACCGACGTGGTGTTCGGCACCACGGTCGCCTGTCGTCCCGCGGAACTCCCCGGTGTCGAGTCGATGCCGGGGCTCATGATGAACACGGTGCCGGTGCGGGTGCGGCTGGACGGCGAAGAGTCCCTTGTGGACATGCTCACCGGCCTGCAACGCCGTCAGGTGGATATGATGCCCCATCAGCACCTGGGGCTGACGGACATCCAGAACACCGCCGGGCCGGGCGCGCTGTTCGACACGCTGCTGGTGTTCGAGAACTATCCGAGGGATTTCGCCGACCAGTTCGCCTATCTGGGCACGATCGAGGGGACCCACTATCCGGTCACCGTCGGCGTCATCCCGGGCGAGGAGTTCAGGATCCAGCTCGCCTACTGGCGGGGGCAGATCGACGAGGCCGTCGCCGACTCGCTCCTCGAATGGTTCGCCGGCGCGCTCGGCGCGGTGACCGCCGACCCGTCCGGTCTCGTGGGACGGACCGGCATGGGCGAGATTCCGTTGCCTCGCTGGGATCCGGCGTTGCTGGACGGGGAGCCGCTGCCGTCGCTGATCGGGCGGATGGCGGCGGACCGGCCGGACGCGGTGGCGGTGGCGGACGGCGACGGCGAACTGACGTATGGGGAACTGTGGGACCGGGCGGCGCGGTTCGCCGCCGTCCTGCGTGCCCGCGGGGTCGAGCGGGAGCGCCACGTCGGCCTGGTGGTCGGGCGGTCCGCGTGGTGGCTGATCGGGATGCTGGGGGTGTCGCTGGCAGGCGGCGTCTTCGTCCCGGTCGATCCCGCGTATCCGGCCGAGCGGGTGAAGCTGATCTTCGGCAGCGCCGATCCGATGCTGGTGGTGTGCCAGGGAAAGACCCGCGAGGCGGTGCCGGAGGAGTTCGGCGGCCGGATCGTGGTGCTCGACGAACTGGACCTCGCGGCGGCCCCGGGCGCGGTCTTGCCCCGGGTGGGAATGCGTGACGCGGCGTACGTGATCTACACGTCGGGATCCACCGGAACGCCGAAGGGTGTCGTCGTCACCTACTCGGGCCTCGGCAACCTGGCGATGGCGCATATCGAACGGCTCGCCGTGACGTCGTCGTCCCGGGTCCTGCAATTCGCGGCGCTCGGCTTCGACACCATCGTGTCCGAGGTGATGATGGCGTTGCTGGCGGGGGCGACGCTGGTGATGCCGCCGGACCGGGATCTGCCGCCGCACGCGTCGCTGACCGACGCGCTGGAACGGTGGGACATCACGCATGTGAAGGCTCCGCCGTCGGTGCTCGCCACCGCCGACACGATCCCGGACCGGCTGGAGACGGTGACCGCGGCGGGAGAACTGTGCCCGCCCGGCCTGGTGGACCGGCTGTCGGCCGGACGGCGGATGATCAACGCCTACGGGCCGACCGAGACCACGATCTGCGCGACGGTGAGCATGCCGCTGGCGCCGGGCGGAGAGGTGATCCCGTTCGGGGCGCCGATCGCCGGGGCCCGCGGTTATCTGCTCGACGCGTTCCTGCGCCCGCTGCCGCCGGGTGTCACCGGTGAGCTGTACCTGGCCGGGATCGGGGTGGCCCGCGGCTATTTGGGGCGTCCGGCGCTGACCGCCGAGCGGTTCGTCGCCGACCCGTTCGTCGCCGGTGAGAGGATGTACCGGACGGGCGATCTGGCGTATTGGACCGGAGACGGCGAGCTGGTGTCCGCCGGGCGGGCCGACGACCAGGTCAAGATCCGCGGGTTCCGGGTGGAACCCCGCGAGATCGAGTTCGCCCTGTCCAGCCACCCTCAGGTCACCCAAGCCACGGTGACCGTCCACGAGGGCCGCCTGGTGGCCTACGTGTCGCCCGGCGACGTCGATCCGCGGGCGCTGCGCGACGATCTCGCGGCCCGGTTGCCGCTGTACATGGTACCCGCGGCCGTGCTGGCGCTGGACGCCCTGCCGCTGACACAGCACGGGAAGATCGACCGGAAAGCGTTGCCGGAACCGGACTTCTCCTCGAAGTCGGCGGGCAGGGAGCCGGCGACCGAGGCCGAGCGGATCCTGTGCGAGGTGTTCGCCGAGGTCCTCGGTCTGGAGCGGGTCGGGGTCGAGGACAGTTTCTTCGAGCTCGGCGGGGATTCGATCTCCTCGATGCAGGCCGCCGCCCGCGCGCGCCGCGACGGGATCTCGCTGACCCCGCGGCAGGTGTTCGAGCACCGGACCCCTGAACGGCTCGCGCAGCTGGTGGGGGAAACGCCGCTGCCGGACCGTGCGCGCGCCACGGTGGCCGACGGCGTCGGCGAAGTCGCGTTGACGCCGGTGATGCGCATGTTCGGGGACGGCGTCGTGGCGCCGGGGTTCGCGCAATGGGTGGTGGTGTCCACGCCGCCGGATTTGACGGAGAAGGCGTTGACGGCGGCGTTCACGGCGCTGGTGGACACGCACGACATGCTGCGGGCACGGGTCGTCGACGGTGGGGACGGCCGTCGGATGGTGGTCGGTGCGCCCGGGTCGCTGAAGGTGGCCGGGGTGGTCACCCGCGTGGAGGCCGGCGACGACTCGCTGGACGAGGCGGTGAAGGCCGCGGAACGCGATGCCATCGGCCGGTTGGCTCCGGCGGCGGGCGTGATGATCCAGGCGGTCTGGGTGGACGCCGGGCCGGGCGAGGTGGGCCGGTTGGTCGTGGTGGCCCATCACCTGGTGGTCGACGGGGTGTCGTGGCGGGTTCTGCTGTCGGATCTGCGGCAGGCGGCCGACGCGGCGATCGCGGGACGGGAACCGGCGCTGGAACCGGTGGGAGTGTCGTTCCGGCGGTGGGCGGGGCTGCTTCAGGACTGGGCGGTCTCCGCCGAGCGGACGGCGGAATTGGCGGCGTGGCAAGAGATTCTCGGTCAGGGACGGCCGGAGCGGGCCGCCGTCGCGGGTGCCGGTCCGCGTTCGCGGTCGTGGGCGATCCCGGCGGCGGAGACGGCGGTGCTGGTGGGGCGGGCTCCGGTGGTGTTCCACTGTGGGGTGCACGAAGTCCTGCTGGCGGGGCTGGCCGGGGCGGTGGCGCGCTGGCGCGGCGGGGACACGGTGCTGGTCGACGTGGAAAGTCACGGCCGTCATCCCGTCGAGGGGATGGACCTGTCCAGGACGGTCGGCTGGTTTACCAGTACGCGTCCGGTGCGGCTGGACGTGGCCGGGATCGATCTGGCCGGTGCGCTCGCCGGGGACGCGGCGGCCGGGACGCTGCTGAAGGTGGTCAAGGAGCAGTCGCGGGCGGTGCCCGGCGACGAACTCGGCTACGGATTGCTGCGTTATCTCAACGCCGAGACCGGTCCGGTCCTGGCGGCACTGCCGTCGTCGCGGATCGGTTTCAATTACCTGGGCCGGTTCGTCGCCGGTGACCAGAGTGACCGGCGAACATGGCAACTGGTCGGGGAAATGGGCAGTGCGATGGAACCGGGGATGGAATTGCCGCACGCGATCGAAGTCAACGCGATCGTCCAGGATCTGCCGAACGGTCCCGAACTGACCCTCGTCATGGAATGGCAGGACGAGCTGATCGGCGAGCCCGAAATCGAACGACTGGTCCAGGAACTGCTGGCCATGTTGTCCGGGCTCGCCCGGCAGGCGGACGATCCCGCCGCGGGTGGACACACCGCATCCGACTTCGGCCTCGTGGATCTGGACCAGGACGAGATCGAGAGCTTCGAAGCATTGGCGGCGGAACTCAGTGAGGGGCAGACATCGTGACCACTTCGACCACGTCCTCCGGATCGGCGCTCGACGAAGTCTGGCCGTTGTCGCCGATGCAGGCGGGAATGCTTTATCACGCCTCGTTCGACGACGAAGCTCCCGACATCCACGTCATCCAGCAATCGCAGATCATCGACGGGCCACTGGACACGGAGCGGTTCCGGATCTCCTGGGAAGCCCTCCTCGGCAGGCATGCGGCGCTTCGCGCGAGTTTCCAGCGGCGGAAGACCGGCGAACCGGTCCAGCTCATCACCCGGAAAGTGAAACTTCCCTGGGCCGAATTCGATCTGTCCGGCCTGGCCGAGGAAGACGCGCAGGCCGAGATCGACGCGATCGCGGAGAAGGAACGCTTCAGGAGATTCGACCTGGCGAAGCCGCCGCTGCTGCGGCTGACGCTGATCCGGCTCGGCCGGGAGAAACACTGCCTGGTGACGACGAGCCATCACCTGCTCATCGACGGATGGTCGCGGGCGATCCTCGAGGCGGACCTTCTCGAGATCTACGCGGCGGGCGGCGTCGCCACGATGCCGCGGCCCGCGGGTTCCTACGGGGACTACCTGGCCTGGTTGGGCAGGCAGGACAAGCAGGCGGCACGGGCGGCGTGGCAGGCGGAACTGGCGGGCGCCGACGCGTCGAAACTCGCGGTCCGCGACCGGTCCGGGCCGGCGTCGGAACTGCCGGAGCGTGAGGTGTTGCGCCATTCACCCGCCTTCATGTCCGCCCTCGTCGAGTTCGCCCGCGGCCACGGGTTGACGCTGAACACGCTGGTGCAGGGGGCGTGGGCGGTGGTGCTGTCCCGGCTGGCGCGCCGTCGTGACGTGGTGTTCGGCGCGGTGGTTTCGGGGCGTCCGGCGGATCTTCCCGGCGCCGAGCAGGTCGTGGGACTGTTCATCAACACCGTGCCGGTGCGCGTGCGGTTGGACGGCGGGCAGTCGGTCCTCCAGCTGCTGACCGGACTGCAGGAACGGCAGTCCGAGCTGATGTCGCATCACCACCTCGGCCTGCCGGAGATCCAGAAGCTGGAGGGCGCGGATTTCGACACGATCGTGGTGTTCGAGAACTACGCCGACCCGGCGACGAAAGCGGACTCCCCGAGCGGTCTCAGCCTGACCCTGCGGGAGTTCCACCAGGCGACGCCGTATGCGCTCACGCTGGGTGTCCTGCCGGGCGAGAGCCTGGACACCGTCCTGGAGTACCAACCGGAGGTGGTCGACGCCGACGTCGCCAAGCAGGCGCTGCACCGGCTCGCCAGGGTCCTGGAGCGGATGATCGAGGAGCCCGCGGCGCCGGTCGGCAGGCTGGACGTGGTGGACGACGCCGAACGCGAGCTGGTCGTCGCGCGGTGGAACGAGACCGGCGACGCGGTGGCCGCGCCGTCGGCGCTGGAGCTGTTCCGGCGGCAGGTGGAAAGGGCACCCGACGCGACCGCCGTGCTGGCGGGTGACCGGGTCTGGTCGTTCGCGGAACTCGACGAGTGGTCCGGCCGGGTGGCGGGGGCGCTGACGGAGCGGGGCGTGCGACGCGGCGACCGTGTCGGGGTGGTGCTGGAACGGTCGGCCGAGGTGCTGGCGGCCTGGCTCGGGGTGTGGAAGGCCGGAGCGGCGTTCGTGCCGGTCGCGCCGGACTACCCGGCGGACCGGGTGGCGTTCATGTTGGCCGACTCCTCGGTCACGGCGGTGGTGTGCCGCGCGGAGACCTCGGACGTGGTGCCGCCGGACTACGCGCCGATCATCGTGGACGAAGCCATCGAGGGCGCGGCTTCCCCGGTCCCGATCGGCGCGGACGATCTGGCGTACGTGATGTATACGTCCGGTTCGACGGGGACGCCGAAGGGCGTTGC
>NZ_MQUQ01000006.1:0-148293 GCF_001953865.1 Amycolatopsis coloradensis | reverse complement strand
GACGACGTTGTGCGCCACCTGGCACGTGCTCGAACCGGGTGACGAGCTGGGTTCGGTGCTGCCGATCGGCCGCCCGCTTCCCGGCAGGCGGTTGTATGTGCTGGACGTCTTCCTGCGTCCGTTGCCGCCGGGCGTCGCGGGTGACCTGTACATCGCGGGCGAAGGGCTGGCGCGGGGTTACCTGAGTCGCGCGGCGTCGACGGCCGAGCGGTTCATCGCCGATCCGTTCGCCCCTGGCAAGAGGATGTACCGGACGGGCGACGTGGCGTACTGGACCCGGCAAGGCGAGCTGGTTTTCGGTGGGCGGGCCGACGACCAGGTCAAGATCCGCGGCTATCGCGTGGAGCCTGGCGAGATCGAGGCGGTGCTGGCGGCACAGCCGGGCGTCGACCAGGCGGTGGTGGTGGCCCGTGACGGACGCTTGATCGGCTACGTCGTGTCCGCTGACGGCGTGGATCCGGCGCGGCTGCGGGAGCGGATCGGCGAGGTGCTGCCGGACTACCTGGTGCCGGCGGCGGTGCTGGCGCTGGACACCCTGCCGGTGACGGCGAACGGGAAGATCGACCGGGCGGCGTTGCCGGATCCCGACTACGGCGGACGCGTCTCCGACCGGCAGCCGGTCACGGAGATCGAACGGGCGCTGTGCGCGCTGTTCGCCGAAGTGCTCGGGGTCGAGCGGGTCGGCGCGGACGACAACTTCTTCGAACTGGGCGGCGATTCGATCACGTCGATGCAACTGGCGGCGCGGGCCCATCGCCACGGAATGGTCTTCGGCACGCCAGAGGTGTTCGAGTACAAGACCCCGGCTGGAATCGCGACGATCGTCGAACCGGAACCGGAGAAGCCCGGCGACCCGGGGCCCGTCACCTCCGACGCCGCACTCCTCGATCTCGGCAAGGACGAGATCGAGGAATTCGAAGCCGAATTCGACGCTTCTTGACCGGGTCTTGGGTGGCGCTTCGTGTTCTGGAGGGGTGGGGTGTTCGGGCGCTTCACCTTCCCTTGGACATGTCGCACCCAATGTGGCATTGGGGGTTCTGAGCGCCTCCAACGTGGCATTGGGTGCAGCGACTTCCGTCGTTTCGGGTTGTTGGGGAGTGGGAGAGGTGGGGGTGTGTGGAAACACACCCTCTCCGGATCCGGTTGTCATAGGGACTTTCGTGCGGGACCGTGTGGATTTCGGGTCATCTGACGTCCCAAAATCCACACAGTGGGGGACGAGGTCCGGCAGCGGGGCCGGTGACCGATCCCGCGGTGCGGCACCTTTCCTTGGACATGTTGTCCGGGGCGGCTTGCCGGGCGGATGATTCTCCACAGGGGACATCTCGCATTCGGCCTCTCGGCTTTGACCAGGACGAGATCGAGGAATTCAAGGCTGAGTTCGACGGCGAACTTCAAGCCCTTCGCAGATCGAGGGAGATTTTGATGGCTCAGTCGCGGATCGAGGAAATCTGGCCGCTGTCGCCGCTGCAGGCCGGGTTGCTCTTCCACGCGGTCTACGACGGCGAAGGGCTCGACGTCTACATAGGACATTGGATCCTGGACCTGGAGGGGCCGGTCGACGCGACGAGGCTGCGGGCGGCTTGGGAGGCGCTGCTGGACCGGCATGCTTCGCTCCGGGCTTGCTTCAGGCAGCGCAAATCGGGTGAGACGGTGCAGATCATCGCCAGGCAGGTGGAACTGCCGTGGCGTGAGGTCGACCTTTCCCACCTCGATGATCCCGCCGAGGCCGTGCGTGAGGTGGCCGAAGAGGACCGGACGAGGAGGATCGACCTCGCGACGGCGCCGTTGCTGCGGCTGACCTTGATCCGTCTCGGCGACACCTCGCACCGCCTGGCGGTGACCTGCCATCACACGATCATGGACGGCTGGTCGATGCCGATCGTGCTCGACGAGCTGTCGGCGCTGTACGCGGCCGACGGTGGCACGCCGGATCTGCCGGAAGTGACGTCGTACCGGGACTACCTCGAATGGTTGAGCCGCAAGGACAAGACGAGGTCGCTGACGGCGTGGACGGCGGAGCTGGGTGGCGCCGAGGAGCCGACGCTGGTGGCGCCCGCCGATCCGGCGCGAGCGCCGTCCGTGCCGGAGAGCGTCGAGGTCGAGTTGCCGGAAGACCTCACGCGATCGCTGGACGAGCTGGCTCGCCGTCACCGGTTGACGCTGAACACGGTGGTGCAGGGCGCGTGGGCGCTGGTGCTGGCGCAGCTGGCTGGCCGGACGGACGTGGTGTTCGGCGCGGTGGTCTCGGCGCGCCCGCCGGAGTTGCGCGGCGTCGAGGGGATGGTGGGGCTGTTCCTCAACACCGTTCCCGTGCGCGTGCGGTTGCGTGGTTCGGCGCCGGTCGTCGAACTGCTGGCGGAATTGCAGAAACGGCAGGCGACGCTCGTCCCCGACCAGTTCGTGGGGCTGGCGGACATCCAGCAGGCGGCCGGCCCCGGCGCGGTCTTCGACACTTTGCTCGTCTTCGAGAAGTTCCAGCGTGAGCCCGGCGAATCGGACTCCGCCAAACCGTTCGGCCTTCGGGTGAACCAGGGCAGGGAAGCCGCCCACTATCCGCTCACGCTGGTCGCGGTCCCTCGCGAGTCGCTGCTCCTCAAACTCGACTACCTGACGGATCTCTTCGACCGGGACACCGCTCTGTCCATAGTGGAGCGGTTCAGCGGGGTGCTGCGTCAGCTGACGGCGGCGAGTGGGAGCACGGTCGCCGAGGTCGAGGTGACGACCGAGGCCGAGCGCGCGTTGGTGGCGAAGGAGTGGGGCGCCTCCACGGCCGAGGCGCCGAGCGTGCCCGCCCTGGAGCTGTTCGATCGTCAGGTGGAGCGCCGCCGTGACGCGACAGCGGTCGCCGATGGCGATCAGACGGTGTCGTACGGAGAACTGGCCGAACACGCGGAGAGACTCGCCGGTTATCTGAGCGGCCGGGGTGTCCGGCGCGGGGATCGCGTGGCCGTGGTGATGGAACGGTCACGCGATCTGATCGCGACGTTGCTCGCGGTGTGGAAAGCGGGCGCGGCGTACGTGCCGGTGGATCCCGCCTATCCGGCGGAACGCGTGAAGTTCATGCTGGCCGACGCGGAGCCGTCGGCGGTGGTGTGCGCGGAGGCGTACCGGGACGCCGTGCTGGACGGCGGACTCGAACCGATCGTCCTCGACGATCCGGAGACCCGGCGGGCGGTCGCGGAATCCGCTCGACTGTCGGTCGGTGTGAGCGCCGGCGACCTCGCGTACGTGATGTACACATCCGGGTCGACGGGGACGCCCAAGGGTGTCGCGGTGTCGCACGGCAATGTCGCGGCACTGGTCGGCGAGCCCGGTTGGCGGGTGGGCCCCGCCGACACCGTGTTGATGCACGCCTCGCACGCGTTCGACATCTCCTTGTACGAGATGTGGGTGCCGCTGCTGTCGGGCGCCAGGGTGATGCTGGCCGGATCGGGCGCTGTCGACGGCGAAGCACTGGCCGGATACGTGGCCGACGGTGTCACGGCCGCCCACCTGACCGCGGGCTCCTTCCGGGTGCTGGCCGAAGAGGCACCGGAGTCGGCCGCCGGTCTGCGCGAGGTGCTGACCGGCGGGGACGCGGTGCCGCTGGCGGCGGTGGAGCGGGTGCGGCGGACGTGCCCGGACGTGCGGGTGCGGCATCTCTACGGGCCGACGGAGGCCACGCTGTGCGCGACGTGGTGGGTGCTCGAACCCGGGGACGAGACGGGATCGGTGCTGCCGATCGGCCGTCCGCTCGCGGGGCGGCGTGTCTACGTCCTCGACAGCTTCTTGCGTCCCGTTCCCCCGGGAGTGGCGGGCGAGCTGTATGTCGCCGGAGCCGGTGTGGCGCAGGGTTATCTGGGCCGTTCGGCGTTGACGGCGGGGCGATTCGTCGCCGACCTGTACGTCGCCGGTGAGCGCATGTACCGGACCGGGGACTTGGCGTACTGGACGGATCAGGGCGCGCTGGCGTTCGCCGGACGCGTGGACGACCAGGTGAAGATCCGCGGGTACCGGGTGGAGCCCGGTGAGGTCGAGGTGGCGCTCGCCGCCCTGTCCGGTGTCGGCCAGGCCGTGGTGTCCGCCCGGGGCGAACAGTTGATCGGTTACGTGGTCGCGGAAACGGGACACGCAGCCGATCCGGCGCGGCTGCGCGAACAGCTCGCCGAGACGCTGCCCGAGTACATGGTGCCCGCCGCGCTGCTGGTGCTGGACGAGTTGCCGTTGACCGTCAACGGAAAGGTGGACCGGCAGGCGCTGCCCGAACCGGACTTCGCCTCGAAGTCGGCGGACAGGGAGCCCGCCACCGAGGCCGAGCGAGTCCTTTGTGGAGTATTCGCCGAGGTGCTCGGCCTCGACCAGGTCGGTGTCGAGGACGACTTCTTCGAACTGGGCGGGGATTCGATCTCTTCTATGCGGGTGGCGGCCCGGGCGCGCCGGGAAGGTTTCTCCCTGACGCCGCGGCTGGTGTTCGAGCACCGGACTCCCGGGCGGCTGGCGGCACCGGTCCACGGTACTCAGCCGACGCGACCGTCCACAGTGGATGATGGCGTGGGAGAGATCCTTCGCACGCCGGTGATGCATGCCCTCGGGGACGACGCGGTGCGCCCCGGCTTCGTGCAGGCGCGAGTCGTGGTCACCCCGGCGGGCTTCGACCAGGACGCGCTGGTGACCGCCCTGCAAGCCGTGCTGGATGTGCATGACCTGATGCGGGCCCGGGTGGAGCCCGATGGACGGCTGATGGTGGCCGAGCCGGGGACGGTGACCGCGGCGAGCCTGGTCACGCGAGTGGACGCCGGATCCGAAGATCCCGGCGAGGTCGCCGAGCGCGCGGTCAGGGCGGTGACGGGCGAGCTGGATCCGTCGACGGGGACCATGCTGCGGGCCGTCTGGGTCGACGCCGGAGCCGCGCCGGGCCGGTTGGCCTTGGTGGCGCACCATTTGGCCGTCGACGCGGTTTCGTGGGGGATCCTGCTGCCGGATCTGCGCGCGGCGTACGACGATGTGACCTCCGGCGGGACTCCCGCCCTCGAACCCGTGACGACGTCGTATCGCCAGTGGGCGCGACGGCTGACGGAGCAGGCGTTCAGCGAGAGCACCGTCGCCGAAGTCGAGTACTGGGCCGCCACGCTGGACGGCGCGGATCCGGTGCCGGAGCAGGGTTCCGGGCAACCGCACTCGTGGTCCCGGACGTTGTCGGGAGCCGAAGCACGCGGCCTGGTGGCCGACGTGCCGGGAGCTTTCCATTGCGGGATCCAGGAAGTCCTGCTGGCCGGTCTGGCGGGCGCGATCGCGCGACCGGACGGCGCCGGGGTGCTGGTGGACGTGGAAGGCCACGGCCGCCACGGCGCCGACGGCGAGGACCTGCTGCGCACCGTCGGCTGGTTCACCAGCGTGCATCCGGTCCGCCTTGACGTCTCCGGCGTCGACCTTTCCGCCGTCGCGGCCGGGAAAACGGCGGCGGGGGAGTTGCTGAAGGCCGTGAAGGAACAGGCCCGAGCCGTCCCCGGGGATGGCCTCGGCTACGGGCTTTTGCGGCATCTCAACCCCGAGACCGGGTCCAGGCTGGCCGGTTTGCCGTCCGCGCGGATCGGTTTCAACTACCTCGGCCGGACCGGTGTCACCGCCTCCGGGGACACCGGGTGGCAGGTGGCTGAAGGAGTACTCGGCGGTGGCCCGGACCTGGTCCTGGCCCACGCCGTCGAGGTCGGCGCCGACGTTCAGGACACGCCCGACGGACCCCGGCTGAGGCTCGCCATCGACAGCGGGGATCTCGACCCCGCCACGGTGGAGCGGCTCGGGGAGGCCTGGGTCGCCATGCTGACCGGTCTCGCGGCCCTCGCCGGAACCCCCGGCG
Source organism: Amycolatopsis coloradensis (assembly GCF_001953865.1). Lineage (GTDB taxonomy): Bacteria > Actinomycetota > Actinomycetes > Mycobacteriales > Pseudonocardiaceae > Amycolatopsis > Amycolatopsis coloradensis. The sequence continues at coordinate 142,454 of NZ_MQUQ01000006.1, read as the reverse complement.
CGGGCGGGCACACGCCGTCCGACTTCGCCCTCGTCGCGGTGACGCGGCGGGACGTGGCGGAACTGGAGGCCGCGGCGCCGGGACTGACCGACATCTGGCCGCTGTCGCCCTTGCAGGAAGGCATGCTGTTCGAGCGGGCCTTCGACGAGGACGGCGTCGACGTCTACCAGAGCCAGCGGATCCTGGACCTCGACGGACCGCTCGACGCGGACCGGCTGCGCGCGGGATGGGACCAGGTCCTCGCCCGGCACGAATCGCTCCGCACGAGTTTCCACCAGCTGGGCTCCGGCGAGACGGTGGCTGTCGTCGCGGACGCGGTCGACCTCCCGTGGCGTGCGGTGGACGTGTCGCACCTCGCCGAGGCGGACGCGAACGCGGCGGTCGAACGCCTTCTCGCGGAGGACCAGGCGGAGCGGTTCGACGTGACCAGGCCGCCACTGCTGCGGCTGTCGCTGATCCGCCTCGGAGAGGGACGGCACCGGCTGGTGGTGACGTCGCACCACGTTCTGCTGGACGGCTGGTCGACACCGCTCATCCTCGGCGAGATGTCGGCAGGCTACGCGGGTGGACAGGGTTCGTCGCGCGCACCGTCCTATCGGGACTATCTGTCGTGGCTGAGCGGCCAGGACGTGGCGGCGACCCGGGCGGCGTGGCGGTCCGAGCTGGCCGGGTCGGACGAACCGACCGTGGTGGACGCCGACGCGGGCAAGACGATGGTGATGCCGGACAACCATTCCGAATGGCTGCCGGAGGAGACGACCCGCGCACTCGCCGACTTCGCCCGGAGTCACGGGCTGACGGTGAGCACGATCGTGCAGGGCGCGTGGGCACTGGTGCTGGCGCGACTGGCGGGCCGGACCGATGTGGTGTTCGGGACGGTGGTTTCCGGGCGTCCGGCGGAGGTGCCGGAGGTCGAGCGGATGGTGGGGATGTTCATCAACACCGTCCCGGTCCGCGTGCGGCTCGACGGCGACCAGCCGCTGGTGGAGATGTTGCGGGACTTGCAGAGGCGTCAATCGGCGCTCACCGAACACCAGTACCTCGGGCTGCCGGAAATCCAGAAGGCGGCGGGAACGAGCGCGGTCTTCGACACCATCGTGATGGTCGAGAACTACCCGCACGGCGCCGCCGGTCTCGGCGACGACGGCGGGGTCGTGATCAGCTCGGTCGTCACCAGGACCGGTACCAGCTATCCGCTGACCATGAACGTCAGTCCCGGTGAGCGCCTGCGGATCAACGTGGCCTACCGGCCCGATCGGATCGGCGGGGAAACGGCCGCCGAGGTGGCGAGGCAGGTCGTCCGGGTGCTGGACCGGGTGGTGCCGGATTCCGCGCTGCCGGTGGGCCGCCTGGGCGTGACGAGCGACGCGACGCGTGTGTCCGTTGTGGAGCGTTGGAATTCGACGGGTGACGCGGTGGCCGCGTCGTCGGTGCTGGAGTTGTTCCGGCGGCAGACGGGCCGGTCCCCGGAAGCGGTGGCGGTCGTGGACGGCGCACGCACCCTGTCCTATGACGGCCTCGACCGGGAATCGGATCGGCTGGCGGGACACCTGGCCGCGATCGGCGTGCGGCGTGGTGACCACGTCGGCGTGGTGCTGGAGCGCGGCGCGGACCTGTTCGTCGCCCTGCTCGCGATCTGGAAGGCGGGGGCCGCGTACGTCCCGGTGAACGTGGACTACCCCGCGGACCGGATCGAGCGGATGCTAGCCGACGCCGGGACCTCGGTGGCGGTTTGTGTGGAAGCGACCAGGAACGCGGTGCCGGACGGTGTCGAGCCGGTGGTCATGGACGCGATCGAGGGAGCGCGGTACGAGGCGCCGTCGCTCACCGTCGGGGCACACGACGTGGCCTACGTGATGTACACGTCGGGTTCGACCGGAGTGCCGAAGGGCGTCGCGGTGCCGCACGGAAGCGTGGCGGCACTGGCGGGCGACCCCGGCTGGTCTCAGGGACCCGGCGATCGCGTGCTGCTGCACGCTTCGCACGCGTTCGACGCGTCGCTGGTCGAGATCTGGGTGCCGCTGGTCAGCGGGGCTAGCGTGCTGGTGGCGGAACCGGGCGCGGTCGACGCGCAGCGGCTGCGGGAAGCGATCGGACGGGGCGTGACCACCGTCCACCTGACGGCCGGGACCTTTCGGGTGGTGGCCGAGGAAGCGCCGGAATCCTTCATCGGACTGCGGGAGATCCTGACCGGCGGGGACGCGGTGCCACTCGCCTCCGTCGCCCGGATGCGCCAGGCCTGCCCGGACGTGCGCGTCCGTCAGCTCTACGGCCCCACCGAGATCACCCTCTGCGCCACCTGGCTCGTCCTCGAACCGGGGGCCGAAACGGGCGACGTCCTGCCGATCGGCAGGCCGCTGGCCGGCAGGCAGGCGTATGTCCTCGACGCGTTCCTCCAGCCGGTGGCCGCGAACGTGACCGGCGAGCTCTACCTCGCCGGTGCCGGGCTGGCGCACGGTTACCTGGGCGCCAACGGTTCGACGTCGCAGCGGTTCGTCGCCAACCCGTTCGCGCCCGGTACGAGGATGTACCGCACCGGAGACCTGGCCCGCTGGACGGAGCAGGGCGAGCTGGTGTTCGCGGGCCGGGCCGACTCCCAGGTGAAGATCCGGGGCTACCGCGTCGAACCGGGGGAGATCGAGTCGGCGCTGGCCGAGGTCCCCTTCGTCGCGCAGGCGGTCGTGGTGGCGCGGGAAGAACGTCCCGGCGAAAAACGGCTGATCGCTTATGTGACCGCGGAAGCGGGGCGGGAACTGGATTCCGGCGCGGTCCGCGAGCACCTCGCGGCGCGGCTACCGGAGTTCATGGTGCCGGCCGTGGTGCTGGTGCTGGACGGCTTCCCGTTGACCCTCAACGGAAAGATCGACCGCGCGGCGTTGCCCACTCCCGAATTCACCGGGAAGCCCGCCGGTCGCGAGCCACGCACCGAGACCGAACGAGTGCTGTGCGGCCTGTTCGCCGAGATCCTCGGCGTGGACCGGGTCGGCGCCGACGACGGTTTCTTCGAACTGGGCGGGGACTCGATCCTTTCGATGCGGTTGGCCGCCCGGGCCCGGCGCGAGGACCTCGTCTTCGGTGCCAAGCAGGTCTTCGAACAGAAGACACCGGCGGCGATCGCGGCGATCGCCGAACGTGGCGGTGAGACACCCGCCGACGTCGCGGACGGCGTCGGTGACGTCGCCTGGACGCCGGTGACGCGGGCACTGCTCGAACGCGATCACCACGCGATGACCCGGGGGGCGCCCGCGCAGTGGGTGACCGTCGGCGCGCCCGGCGATCTGTCGCCGACGGCGCTGACGGCCGGTCTCGGCGCGCTGATCGACGCACACGACCTGCTGCGGAGCCGGGTCGTGGAGACCGAGGGGCAAGAGCCCCGGCTGGTCGTGGCCGACCGGGGAACGGTCGACGCGGCGAGGCTGGTCACGCGGGTCGAGGCAGACGCGGCCGACCTGGACGAGATCGCGGAACGGTGCGCCCATGAGGCGGCCGGACGGCTGGACGCCGCGGAAGGCGTGCTGGTACAGGCGGTGTGGGTGGACGCGGGACCCGGCCGCGTCGGACGGCTCGTGGTGGCCGCGCATCACCTCGCGGTCGACGTCGTGTCGTGGCGGATCCTGCTGCCGGACCTGCAACAGGCTTGCGAAGCCGCCGTCGCCGGCCGGGAACCGGTGCTCGACCCGCCCGCGGTTTCGTTCCGGCGCTGGGCACGGACGCTGACCGAGCAGGCGGCGATCCGGACCGGCGAACTGACGACGTGGACGGAGATCCTCGACGGCGCACGGACGCGGGTGGGCGAACTCGACCGCGCACTGGACACCGTCGCGACCTCGGGACGCCGGTCTTGGACCTTGCCGCGCGACCGGGCGAGCGTGCTCGTGGAGAAGGCCACCTCGGCCTTCCACTGTGGTGTCCACGAGGTGCTGCTGGCCACCCTGGCCGGCGCGGTGACCCACTGGCGCGGCGGCACGTCCGTCGTGGTGGACGTCGAAGGTCACGGCCGTCAGCCCCTCGACGAAATGGACCTGTCGCGGACGGTCGGCTGGTTCACCGACGTCCATCCGCTCCGGCTGGACGTGACCGGGGCCGACCCGGCCGAAGCGATCGCCGGTGGCGCCGCCGCGGGCCGGTTGCTGAAGAGTGTCAAGGAGAACGTGCGAGCCGTGCCCGACGGCGGGCTCGGCTACGGGATGCTGCGGTACCTCAACGCCGAGACGGGGCGGGTGCTGGCGGCGCTGCCGGACGCGGAGATCGGGTTCAACTACCTCGGCCGCTTCCCGTCCCGGCTCGACGGTGCGGCGGAACCATGGCAGATCGCGGGAACCATCGGCGGCACGGCGGAGCGGGACGCGCCGTTGCGGCATGTCGTGGAGACCGACGTGGTCGTGCTGGACTCCGCCGAGGGACCCGAGATCAGCCTGACTTTGACCTGGGCCGAGCGGGTTCTCGGCGAAGCCGACGCGGAGTCGCTCGCGAAGGCCTGGCTGGAGCTGCTGACCGGCCTCGCCGCCCACGTCGGCGATGACCGCGCCGGCGGGCACACGCCGTCCGACTTCCCGCTCACCGCGCTGACGCAGCGGGAGGTGGAAGAGGTCGAGGCCGCCGTGCCGGATCTGCACGACATCTGGCCGCTTTCCCCGCTACAGGAGGGTTTGCTGTTCCACGCCGCCGACGAGCGTGGCCCGGACGTCTACGCGAGTCTGCGTAACCTCGCCCTCGACGGCCCGCTGGACGTCGACCGCCTCCGCGCGTCATGGCAGGCCCTTCTCGACCGGCATCCCGCCCTGCGGGCGAGCTTCCACCAGCTCGAATCCGGTGCGACCGTGCAAGCGGTCGCCCGCGAGGTGACGGTGCCCTGGCTGGAAACCGACCTGTCGCATCTGCCGGAGGACGAGGCGCTGGCGGAGTACGACCGCCTCGCGGCGGAGTTGCAGGCCGACCGGTTCGACCTCACCCAGGCGCCGTCGCTGCGGCTGCACCTGGTGCGCCTCGGCGAACGACGGCACCGGCTGGCCATGACGTCGCATCACATCGCGGCGGACGGCTGGTCACTGCCGCTGTTCATCGTCGACGTGGTGGCGGCATACGAAGCCGGAGGCGACGGCACGGCCCTGCCGATCCCGACGTCCTACCGCGACTACCTCGCCTGGCTCGTCCGCCAGGACAAGGCGGCCGCGCGGGAGGCGTGGCGGACCGAACTCGCGGGGCTCGACGAGGCGACCCACGTGGTGCCGCCGGACTCGATCATCGCGCCCGTCGAACCCGACCGGGTCACGTTCGAACTCGGCGAGGAGCGGAGCGGGCGGCTGGTGGAGTTCACCCGCCGCCACGGCGTCACGGTGAACACGCTCTTCCAGGGGGCATGGTCGCTGCTGCTGGCCCGGCTGACGGGTCGCGACGACGTGGTCTTCGGGGCCACGGTGGCCGGGCGTCCGCCCGAGATCCCCGGTGTGGAGTCCGCGGTCGGCCTGTTCATGAACATGCTGCCGGTCCGGGCAAGGCTGACCGGCGCCGAACCGATCGTGGACATGCTGACGGATCTGCAGGAACGCCAGGTCGCGATGATGGCGCACCAGCACATCGGGCTGGCCGAGATCAACCAGCTCGTCGGTCCCGGCGCGGCGTTCGACACGATCGTGGTGTTCGAGAACCCGCCGCTCCCGCTGCGTCCGTCCGAGGACGCCGACGCGCTCGTCATCCGCCCGGCGGCGATCCCGAACGACACCGGGCACTATCCGCTGTCCATGCGGGTGTCCGCGGCGACCGGAATCCGCGGTGAATGCATCTACCGTCCGGACGTGTACGACCGGACGGAGGCCGAGGCGGTCGTCGCCTCGATCCTCCAGGCGGTGGACCAGATCGTGGCCGAGCCGCGGACGCCGGTGGGCCGGGTCGCCCTGACCGGCCCGGAGCAGCGCCGCCTGGTGGTGGACGAGTGGAACCAGACCGACGTGCCGCTCGACGCGGCGACGTTGCCCGTGTTGTACCGCAGGCAGGTCGAGCTGTCCCGTGACGCGGTGGCGGTGCAGGACGCCACGCGGAGCCTGACCTTCGGCGGGCTGCTCGACGAGGTCGAGGCGCTGGCCCGGCTGCTCGTGGGGCTGGGTGTGCGGCGTGAGACCCGGGTGGGCGTGGTGGTCGGCCGCTCGGCCGAACTGGCGGTGACGCTGATGGCGGTGTCGTTCGCAGGCGGGGCGTTCGTGCCGGTCGATCCGGACTATCCGCGTGAGCGGGTCGAGCTGATGCTGACGAGTTCGGCTCCCGAGGTGCTGGTGTGCACGACGGCGACCAGGGCGGTCGTGCCGCCGGGATTCGCGGGCGCGGTGCTGGTGCTGGACGAACTGCCCGCCGCCGATCCGGGGGTGGTGCTGCCGCACGTGGCGCCGGACGACGCGGCGTATGTGATCTACACGTCGGGATCGACCGGGGTGCCCAAGGGCGTCGTGGTCACCCATTCCGGGCTCGCCAACCTGGCCCACGCGCATATCGAACGTCTCGCCGTGACGTCCTCTTCGCGGGTACTCCAGTTGTCCGCCATCGGTTTCGACGCCATCGTGTCCGAGCTGTACATGGCTCTGCTCGCGGGCGGGACCTTGGTGCTGCCTGACGCGGAGAGCATGCCGCCACGGGTGACGCTGGGCGACGCGTTGCGGCGGTGGGAGATCACCCATCTCACCGTGTCGCCGAGTGTGCTGGCGGCCGAGGAAGACCTGCCGGACAGCCTGGAGAGTGTGCTGACCGGCGGCGAGGTGTGCACGCCGATGCTGGCGGACCGCTGGTCGCCGGGCCGCCGGATGATCAACGCGTACGGCCCGACCGAGACGACGATCTGCTCGACGATGAGCTTCCCGTTGTTCCCGGGACACGAGGTGGTCCCGCTCGGCGGCCCGATCCGGAACGTGCGGCACTACGTGCTCGACTCCTTCCTGCAACCGGTACGGCCGGGGGTCGCCGGCGAGCTGTACATCACGGGGGTCGGACTCGCCCGCGGTTACCTCGGGCGCCCTGGCCTGACGTCGGAACGGTTCGTCGCCAGCCCGTTCGCGCCCGGTGAGCGGATGTACCGCACCGGCGACCGGTTCCGCTGGACCCGCGAGGGCCAGCTGAAGTTCGTCGGCCGCGCCGACGCACAGGTCAAGGTGCGCGGCTACCGGGTCGAGCCCGCCGAGATCGAGACCGTGCTTTCGGAGCATCCAGGGGCCGCCCAGGTGGCGGTCGCCGTGCACCGGGACGGACCGGGCGACAAACAACTGGTGGCGTACATCGTGCCGACGGCGGGCACCCCCGCCGAGCCGCTCGTCGCGGCCCTGCGCGAGCTGGCGGCCGAACGTCTGCCCGAGTACATGCTGCCCGCGGCGTTCGTGCCGCTGGACCGGATGCCGTTGACCCCGAACGGAAAGCTCGATCACCGGGCGCTACAGGCTCCCGACTTCGCCGGGATGACTTCCGGGCGGGATCCGCGCACGGCGACCGAGGCGACGCTGTGCGAGCTGTTCGCGGACGTGCTCGGCCTGGACCGCGTGGGTGCGGACGACAGCTTCTTCGAACTCGGCGGCGACTCGATCACTTCGATGCAGCTGTCGGCACGGGCCCGCCGGAAGGGGCTGGAACTGACGCCGTGGCAGGTGTTCGAAGGAAAGACACCGGAAGGGCTGGCGGTGCTCGTCACCGAACTGCCCGCCGAAGGCGCGAGCGTCGCCGCACCGGAGCCGGAGACGGGCATGCTCGTCGCTCTTTCCCCTGACCAGTTGGACCAACTCGAGGCCGGATTGGCCCGCGATTAACCGCTATAAGGAGCAGATCGTGACCGTTGACGACACTCGCGCGAAGCCCCGCTCCAGCGTCGAGGACGTCTGGCCTCTCTCGCCGCTGCAAGAAGGGATGCTCTTCCACACCGTCCTCGACAAGGACGGGCCGGACACCTACACCGTGCAGACCGTCTACGGCATCGACGGCCCGCTGGACGCCGGGCGACTGAAGGCGTCGTGGCAGGCGCTCGTCGATCGGCATGCCGCGCTGCGGGCCTGTTTCCGCTATGTCAGCGGCGCGCAGATGGTGCAGGTCATCTCCCGCGACGCCGAGATCCCTTGGCGCGAAACGGATCTCTCCGGGCTGCCGGAGGACATCGCCGACGGCGAGGTGGACCGGCTGGCCGCTGAAGAGGTAGCCCAGCGGCTGAGCATCGAGACGGCGCCGCTGATGAAACTGCACCTGGTCCGGCTGGGCCCGGAGCGCCACCGGCTCGTGCACACCCTTCATCACGTGCTGACCGACGGCTGGTCGATGCCGATCATCCACCGCGAGCTGGCCGAGATCTACGCGGCGGGCGGTGACGCGTCCGGGCTTCCGCCCACCGTGTCCTATCGGGACTATCTCGCCTGGCTGGGACGGCAGGACAAGGAAGCGGCCCGGACAGCCTGGCGGGACGAACTCGCCGGACTGGACACCCCCACCACCGTTGTCCCCGCCGATCCGGCCCGCGTGCCGGAGATCCACACGGCGGTGGTCGAGCTGTCCACCGAGCTGACCGACGGCCTCGCCCGGCTGGCGCGCGGCAACGGTCTCACCCTGAACACCGTCGTGCAGGGCGCGTGGGGTGTCGTGCTCTCGCAACTCGCCGGCCGCACCGACGTGGTGTTCGGCGCGACCGCCTCGGGGCGTCCCGCCGATCTGGCCGGTGTGGAATCGATGGTCGGCCAGCTGCTCAACACCCTGCCGGTCCGCGTCCGGCTCGACGGCGCGCGGCGGGCCGTCGACCTGTTCACCGATCTGCAAAGCCGCCAGTCGACGCTGATGGCTCACCAGCACCTCGGTCTTCAGGACGTGCTGGCCGTCGCCGGACCCGGGGCGGTCTTCGACACGCTCGTCATCTACGAGAACTTCCCCCGCCAGGGACTCGGCGAGGAGCCGGACGGCCGCCTCGCCCTGCGCCCGGTGAAGCGGGGACGCAACTCCTCGCACTATCCGTTCACCCTGATCACCGGGCCCGGCGAGCGGATGCCGCTCATCCTCGACTACGACCGTGGCCTGTTCGACCACACCGCCGCCGAATCGGTCGTGGGCGCGCTGGCGCGGGTGCTGGAGCGGCTGGTCACCGAGCCCGACGTCCTCGTCGGCGGGCTGACGCTGCTGAGTGAGACCGAGCGCGCCTTGGTGGTGGACGACTTCAACGCGACCGCGGGCCCGGTGCCGGGGAAGTCCGTGATCGAACTGTTCGGGCGGCGGGTGGCCGTGGCGCCGGACGCGGTGGCGATCACCGATGCCCACGGCGAGAACCTGACCTACGCCGCCCTCGACCAGGCGTCGAACCGGCTGGCCCGCTACCTCACCGGTCGCGGCGTCGGCCGAGGCGACCGCGTCGGGGTGGCCATGGACCGGTCCCCGGAACTGCTGGTCACGTTCCTGGCGATCTGGAAGGCGGGCGCCGCGTACGTCCCGGTGGACGTCGAGTACCCGGCCGAGCGGATCGCGTTCATCCTCACCGACTCCGAGATCTCGACCGTCCTCTGCACTCAGGCCACCCGTGGCGTCGTGCCGGGGGACGCGATCGTCCTCGACGCGCCGGAGACGCGGGCGGCCGTCGAGGCCGGTGCCGCCACGGCGCCGGGGTTCCAGCCGAGCGCCGACGATCTCGCGTACGTCATGTACACCTCCGGATCCACCGGCATCCCGAAGGGCGTGGCCATCCCGCACGGGGCGGTGGCCGGTCTGGCAGGCGACGAGGGCTGGCAGCTCGGTCCCGACGACGGTGTGCTGATGCACGCGACGCACGTCTTCGACCCCTCGCTCTACGCGATGTGGGTCCCGCTCGTCACGGGTGGCCGGGTCCTGCTCACCGAGCCGGGAGTGCTGGACGCGGGCGGGGTCCGGCAGGCCGTCGAACGGGGCGCGACCGCCGTCCACCTCACCGCCGGTACCTTCCGCGCACTGGCGGAAACTTCCCCGGAGTGCTTCACGGGCCTTGTCGAGATCGGGACCGGCGGGGACATGGTTCCCGCGCAGTCCGTGGAGAATCTGCGCCGGGCCCAGCCCGCCCTGCGGGTGCGGAACACCTACGGGCCGACCGAGACCACCCTGTGCGCGACGTGGCTCCCGATCGAGCCCGGTGACGTGGTCGGCCGGGAGCTGCCGATCGGCCATCCGATGGCGAACCGCAAGATCTACCTCCTCGACGCCTTCCTGCGACCGGTCACGCCGGGGGTGGCGGGCGAGCTGTACATCGCGGGCACGGGCCTGGCCCGCGGCTACCTCGCCAAACCGGATCTGACGGCCGAGCGGTTCGTGGCGTGCCCGTTCCTCCCCGGTGAACGCATGTACCGCACCGGGGACCTCGCCCGCTGGACCCGCGACGGCGAGGTCGTGTTCCTCGGGCGCACCGACGAGCAGGTGAAGATCCGCGGCTACCGGGTCGAACTGGGCGAGGTCGAAGCCGTGCTGGCGGCCCAGCCGGGCGTGGTCGAGGCCGTCGTCTTGGCGCGGGAGGACCAGCCCGGTGAAAAGCGCCTGGTGGGTTACGTCGTCTCCGACGGCGGTGACGCGGGAGCGGACGAGATCCGGCGGCAGCTCGGCCTGGTCCTGCCCTCGTACATGGTCCCGCTGGCGATCGTCGTCCTGCCCGGTCTGCCGGTCACCCCCAACGGCAAGGTGGATCGCCGGGCACTGCCCGCCCCCGATCTCGCGGGACGTTCGTCGGAGAAGGCACCGCAGAGCGAAACCGAGAAGGTGCTGTGCGCGCTCTTCGCGGAGATCCTCGGCGTCGACCAGGTGGGGGTCGACGCCGCCTTCCACGACCTCGGCGGGAGTTCGGCGCTGGCCATGCGGCTCATCGCGCGGATCCGGGAAGAACTCGGCGCGGATCTGCCCGTCCGGCAGCTGTTCACCTCGCCGACGCCCGCGGGGGTCGCCAGGGTGCTCGCCGCGAAATCACGCCCCGCGCTGGTGGCCGCCACGCGAGGAGACCGGGTGCCCCTCACCGCCCGGCAGCTCCGCGCCTGGCTGCTGGCCAGTCCCGGCGAGGAGACCGCCGACCAGTACGTCTCGGTCGCGCTGCGGTTGCGAGGCAAGCTGGACGTGCCCGCGCTGGCGGCGGCGCTCGGCGACGTCGCGGCGAGGCACGAGATCTTCCGGACGAGTTTCCCCGGCCACGGGCAGAGCGTCCATCAGCACATCCACGACGCACTGACGGTCGAGCTGACCCCGATCACGGTCACCGAGGAGGACCTCGCCGGGGCGCTGGCCGAGCGGCGCGAACGACTCTTCGATCTCACCAAGGAGGTGCCGTGGCGCTGTGACCTTTTCGCACTGTCCGAAAAGGAACACGTGCTGCACCTGAAGGCGCACCGCATCCTCGCCGACGACGACTCGATCGACGTGTTCTTCCGTGACCTGGCCGCCGCGTACGGCGCCCGGCGTTCGGGCCGGGTCCCGGAGCGGGCGCCCCTGGCCCTGCAGTTCGCCGACTACGCGATCTGGGAGCAGCGGCTTCTCGCGGACGAGCAGGAGCCGGGCAGCCTGGTCAACGAGCAGGTCGTCTTCTGGCGGGACAACCTGGCCGGTATCGACGGGGAGACGGTGCTTCCGTTCGACCGCCCGCGACCGGCCGTCCCGTCGCGGCGGGCCGGTTCGGTCCCACTGCGGCTGGACGCCGCCTCCCACGCCCGGCTGACCGCGGCGGTGGAGCGGCTCGGCGCGGACGCGCGGCAGACGGTGCACGCCGCGCTCGTCATGCTCCTGGCCAAATACGGCGCCGGTGAAGACCTGGTGATCGGCACGACCCTGCCGCGGGACGACGACTTCATCGACCTCGAGCCGATGATCGGCCAGTTCGGCCGCCCGCTCGCCCTGCGCACGGACGTCTCGGGCGATCCGACCTTCCTGGAGGTCGTCGCCCGGGTGCAGGAGGCCGACACGGGCGCGAACCAGCACCTGGACCTGCCGTTCGAGCGGATCGCCGAGCTGCTGGACCTGCCTGCCTCGCTGTCGCGCCACCCCGTGTTCCAGGTGGGACTGGAGGTGCGGGACGAGGAGATCGGCACGTGGGACGCGACGGAACTGCCCGCCCTGCGCACCAGCGTCGAACCCGGCGGACTCGAGGCCATCGAGCTGGATCTCGCGTTCCGTCTCGCCGAGTGCCATGACGACGAGGACGCCGACGACGGCATCGCGGGCTCCCTCCACTACGCCGTCGACCTGTTCGACCAGGACACGGCCGAGTCGGTCGCCCGGCGGCTGGTCCGCGTCATGGAACAGGTGGCGGAGGATCCCGGACGGCGGATCAGCGACCTGGACCTCTTCCTGGACGACACCGAACGCTCCCGTCCGCCCATCGCCCCGGCGCGGTGGTCCGGGGAGGTCCCGCCGGTGCTCGCCGAGCTGGCCGGGAACGGCCCGCTCGGCGCGCTCCTGCTCGACGGCGACCTGCGTCCCGTCGCTCCCGGCGCCGTCGGCGATCTCTACGTCACCGGCCAGGGCGTCGACGAGGGGGAGACCGACCAGCCGACCGTGCCCTGTCCGTTCGGGGAGCCGGGGCACCGCATGCTGCCCACCGGTTTGCGTGCCCGCAAGACCTCCGCCAAGACCTTGCTCGTCGTCGGCGAGCGGCGGCGGTCGAACGCCCTGGTGCGGATGGGCGACTACGAGATCCTGCTGCCGCTGCGAGCGGGAGGTGACCGTCCGCCGCTGTTCTGCTTCCACGCGAGCGGCGGATTGAGCTGGAACTACGGCCCGTTGCTGAACCACCTGCCGTTGAATCAGCCGGTCTACGGAGTGCAGGCGCGCGGCCTGGCCCGTACCGAAGCCCTGCCCTCCAGCGTCGAGGAGATGGCGGCCGACTACCTCGAACAGATCCGCGCCGTCCAACCGTCCGGGCCGTACCACTTCCTTGGCTGGTCCCTCGGCGGGAGGATCGCCCAGGCGATGGCCGTGGCGATCGAGGCGGCGGGGGAGGAGGTCGGTCTGCTCGCCCTGCTCGACGCCTATCCCACCTATATGGGGAAGAAGTCGACCGGCGCCGCAGCCGACGAAGAGGCTTTCGGGAAACGGAAGCAGCGGGAATTGGAACTCGCCGGTGAAGTGGTGGAGGGCGAAGGCGCCCGATCGCGGTTGAAGGCGGTCATGCGGAACCTCTGGGAGGTCGGGCCGCGGCACACCGCTTCCCAGAGCTTCGCCAGCGACGTCCTGCTCTTCATCGCCGCGGTGGACCGTCCCGCGCACATGCCCGTGGACTACGCGCGGGACAGCTGGAAGGACTACACCAGCGGCACCGTCGAATCCCACGAGATCCCCTCCGACCACTACGAGATGGTGCAGCCCGCGGCGTTGGCCCAGATCGGGGCCATCGTCGCCGAGAAACTCCGGCCCCGGCCGGACCGTGAAAGGACACAGCGATGAGCAATCCGTTCGACAACGAAGACGGTTCCTTTTTCGTGCTGGTCAACGACGAAGGCCAGCATTCCCTCTGGCCGACCTTCGCCGAGGTGCCCGCGGGCTGGACCCGCGTCCACGGCGAGGCCGGCCGCCAGGAATGCCTCGCCTACGTCGAGGAGAACTGGACCGACCTCCGGCCCAAGAGCCTCATCCGGGAAGCCGGCGCCTGACCGGAGGCGTCCAGCCGCTCAAGGTGGACGGTTGGACGAGCCCCGACTCTCGTCCGACCGACCTGAGTGTCTGTTCGTGAACCCGCGGCCGCGGATCGCGTCGGCAGGGCGCGACCTGGTCCGAACCAACTCACGTTGACGACAAGGCGCCCTGCCACCGCGATCGCGGGCCTTCGGCCGGGGCGGGTTCACGCGTCAGGTCCCTTTCGCGAGGCACGTCGCAGCTCCGCCAACAGGCACCGAAACATCCATTCCGCCTCAACCGGCTGGATGGGGGGAAAGGACCAGCAGTGTTCGAGGAGATCAACGTCATCCGCGGTACGGAGATCCACCGGAGGACCCGGTTCGACCCGGGATCGCAGCTCCGCACCCTGATGAGCGAAGGCCCCATGTCCATCTTGGGTGTCGAGGATTGTCCCGAACCGCGGACCGCGTGGCTCGTCACCGGCTACGAGGAGATCCGGCAGGTTCTCGGTTCGGACAAGTTCAGCGCCAAGCTGCTCTGGGGTGGGACCGCGGCCGGGTTCACCTGGCCCGGTTTCCTCACCCAGTACGACCCGCCGGAGCACACGCGCCTGCGCCGGATGGTGGTTTCCCCGTTCGCCGTCCGGCGGATGGAGAAGTTCCGGTCGCGGATCGAGCAGGTCATCGAGTCGGCGCTGGACGACATCGAGGCCATCGGCGGCCCGGTGGACTTCGTGCCGCACTTCGGGTGGGCCGTCGCGACGACGGTGACGTGCGACTTCCTCGGCATCCCCCGCGACGACCAGGCGGATCTGTCGCGCGCCCTCCACGCCAGCCGGGCCGAGAAGTCCGGCAAGAAGCGCGTGGCGGCGGGGAACAAGTACATGACCTACATCGAACAGGTCGTGGCTCGCACCCGCCGCGATCCCGGTGACGACATGTTCGGTGTCGTGGTGCAGGAGAACGGCGACGAGATCACCGACGCCGAACTGAAAGGGGTGGCCGCGTTCATCATGGGCGCGGGCGGGGACCAGATGGCTCGTTTCCTCGCGGCGGGTGCCTGGCTGATGGCCGAGAACGCCGACCAGTTCGCGGTGCTCCGGGACACCCCGGAAGCCGTCCCGGATTGGCTCGACGAGGTCGTCCGCTATCTCACCACCGACGAGAAGCTCACCCCGCGGATCGCGATGGAGGACGTGCGCATCGGTGATTGCGTCATCAAGGAAGGCGACACCGTCACCTGCTCCTTGCTGGCCGCGAACCGCCAGCACTTCCCCGGCCCGGAGGACCGGTTCGACATCACCAGGGCGAGGCCGGCGCACGTCGCCTTCGGGCACGGCATCCACCACTGCCTCGGCAGGCCGCTGGCCGAACTGGTGTTCCGGACGGCGATTCCGGCGCTGACCCACCGCTTTCCCACGCTGAAGCTGGCCGAACCGGACCGCGAGATCAAACTGGGTCACCCGCCGTTCGACGTGGAAGCCCTGTTGCTCGATTGGTAGCGGTGGTCGTGAGTGGCGATCAGCCTGGACCCGTGCTCATGTCGCGAAAGCCACTTTCGGGACATCAGACGTCGCGAAAGTGGCTTTCGCGACATGTCACCTTTGCCCTTCCCCTCAAGAGACCCGTCACAGAGGAGATACCCCGTGAGCGCCGACAATCCGCTCCCGCTCCACATTCGACGGCAGGGTCTGGATCCGGCGGACGAACTGCTGTCGGCCGGCACCTTGACCAAGGTCACCGTCGGCTCCGGCGCGGACGCCGAGTCCGCCTGGATGGCCACCGGGCACGCCGTCGTCCGGCAGGTGCTCGGCGATCACAAGAAGTTCAGCACCCGGCGCCGCTGGGACCCGCGTGACGAGATCGGCGGGAAGGGCGTCTTCCGGCCGCGGGAACTGGTCGGCAACCTGATGGACTACGACCCGCCGGAGCACACCCGGCTCCGGCAGCTGGTGACCCCGGCGTTCACCCTGCGCCGGATGCGGCGGATGGGGCCGTACATCGACCAGATCGTGGCGGACCGGCTCGATGCCATGGAGCAGGAGGGATCCCCCGCCGATCTGATCGAGCTGGTCGCCGACGAGGTGCCGGGAGCCGTGCTGTGCGAGCTGATCGGGGTGCCCCGTGACGACCGCGCCATGTTCATGCAGCTGTGTCACCGGCATCTCGACGCCTCGCTGAGCCAGCGGAAACGGGCGGCCGTCGGCGAGGCGTTCTCCCGCTACCTGCTGGCCATGATCGCCAGGGAACGGAAGGACCCCGGCGAGGGGCTGTTCGGGTCGATCGTCGCCGCACACGGCGACGCGGTCACCGACGAGGAGCTGAGAGGTTTCTGCGTGCAGGTGATCCTGGCGGGTGACGACAACATCTCCGGCATGATCGGGCTCGGTGTGCTGGCGCTGCTGCGGCACCCCGAGCAGATCGCCGCGTTGCGCGGCGACGATCAGTCGGCGGACCGGGCTGTCGACGAATTGCTCCGCTACCTGACGGTCCCGTATGCGCCGACACCCCGGACCGCGATGGAGGACGTCACCATCGCGGACAAGGTGATCAAGGCAGGGGAGTCGGTCATCTGCTCGCTCCCGGCGGCGAACCGTGACCCCGCGCTGCGACCGGACGTCGATCGTCTCGACGTCACGCGTGAGCCCATTGCCCATGTCGCGTTCGGGCACGGCATCCACCATTGCCTGGGAGCCGCGCTGGCCCGCCTCGAACTGCGAGCGGTCTATACCGCACTGTGGCGGCGTTTCCCCGCGTTGCGGCTCGCGGATCCCGACCAGGAAACAGAGTTCCGCCTGACCACCCCCGCGTATGGCTTGACCAGCCTGATGGTCGCTTGGTGACCGGTTCGCCTTTTCCGAGGGAGACACAAATGGTGATCGTGATGGCGCCCGGCGCCTCGGCGCACGAGATCGACGCGCTCGTCTCGGTGGTGGAGAGAGCGGGCGGCACGGCGTCCGTCAGCCGGGGGGTCAGCCGGACGATCATCGGGCTGGTCGGTGACATCGAACGGTTCGAGACGCTCGGCCTGCTCGGCAAACCCGGGGTCGCCGACGTGCTGCGCGTCTCGGTGCCCTACAAACTGGTGAGCCGTGAGAACCATCCGGCGCGTTCGGTGGTCCGCGTCGCGGGGGTGCCCATCGGCCCCGGCACGATGACCTTGATCGCGGGCCCGTGCGCGGTCGAGACGCCGCGGCAGACCCTCGCCGCCGCACGAATGGCGCAGCAGGCGGGCGCGTCCCTGCTGCGTGGCGGCGCCTACAAGCCGCGGACTTCGCCGTACGCCTTCCAAGGGCTCGGCGAGGACGGCCTGCGCATCCTGGCCGACGTCCGGGAGACGACGGGGATGCCCGTGGTCACCGAGGTGGTCAGCGCGCACGACGTGTCCCTCGTGACCGAGTACGCGGACATGCTCCAGGTCGGCACGCGGAACATGCAGAACTTCGCGCTCCTGCAAGCGGTCGGCGACTGCGGCAAGCCGGTGATGCTCAAACGGGGCATGAACGCCACGATCGAAGAGTGGTTGATGGCCGCCGAGTACATCGCCCAGCGGGGCAACCTCGACATCGTGCTCTGCGAACGGGGTATCCGGACGTTCGAAACGGCCACCCGCAACACCCTCGACGTCTCCGCGGTCCCGGTCGCGCAGGGGCTGACCCACCTGCCGGTGATCATCGACCCGTCGCATTCCGGCGGACAGCGCGAACTGGTGCTGCCGTTGTCCCGCGCGGCGATGGCGGCGGACGCGGACGGCCTGATCATCGACGTGCATCCCACCCCGGAAGAGGCGCTGTGCGACGGCCCCCAAGCGCTCGTCGCCGACGACCTCGCCGAGCTGGGCCGGGCCGTCCGTGAGTTCCCGCCCCTGCTCGGCCGCCACCTCACCGCGGGAGCGAGCCTCGTGGCGTGATCGCCTGCCCGGCGCCGAACACACACGCCTCCCGCCGGAACGCGCGTGTTCTCCCTCCCGTCACGCGTGATCGCCGTTCAGTCACGCGTGTTCTCCGTTCAGTCACGCGTAAGACCCGCAGGATCACGCGACACACTAGAAATCCTCGAGATCCGGGGCCGGTTATCGGCACCGCGCCGTCCAGTCCCCGAAGGCCTCCCGTTGTCCATGTGCGGTGCTGGACCTGCTCTCTGATTGCGGGTGGAATTGGGTCGCCAGAGTGCCCGGGCCGGTCGCGCCGGCGTCCATCCGGTGTCGTTCTCAGAACGCCACTCCTGGTCAGTGAAGGAGCTTCAGCTCGATATGGACCACGTTGTCGATGAGGTCGCGCCGGTCGTGGAACCGACCGAGAACTACATGATGAGAACGCTTTGCGACCCGCATGAGGACATGTTCGAACTCAGGGCGCACGGCCCGTTGTTCCGGACGGTCGGGGAAGCGAGCACTCAGCTGGGCGTCGACTTCGTCTGGCAGGCGATGGGCTACGACGTGGTGCGAAAGATCCTTGGTGATCACGAGAACTTCACGACGCGGCCCCGGCTGACCCAGTCGGAATCGGTGACCGGAAAAGGGAATCACGTGGCGTCCCAATTCGTCGGGCAGATTTCGACTTATGATCCGCCCGAGCACACCCGTCTGCGGAAAATGCTGACGCCGGAATTCACCGTCCGGCGGATCCGGCGTTTGGAGCCCGCGATCCAGGGCCTTATCGACGAGCGGCTCGAAGAGATGGAGGCGGAGGGACCGTCCGCGGATCTCCAGGGGTTGTTCGCCGATCCGGTGGGCGGGGGTGTCCTGTGCGAACTGCTCGGCATCCCGCGTGACGACCGGCACGAGTTCATCCGCCGGATCAGGCGGAACGTCGATTTCAACCGCGGGTTCAAGGAGCGGGCGAACGACAGCGCGGCGTTCAACCGGTACCTGACCGGCCTCATCACCCGGCAGCGGAAGGATCCCGACGACGGGTTCATCGGCATGCTCGTGCGAGAGCACGGGGACAATGTCACGGACGAGGAACTCAAAGGCCTGTGCACGGCGCTGATCCTCGGTGGTGTCGAGACCGTCGCCGGGATGATCGGTTTCGGGGTTCTCGCGCTCCTCGGCAATCCCGGGCAGATCGAAATGCTCCTCGCCGGTCGCGAGGAGGCCGATCGGGTGGTCACCGAACTGGTGCGTTACCTGTCGCCCGTGCAGCAGCCGAATCCCCGGATGGCGGTGAAGGACGTCGTCGTCGACGGGCAGCTGATCAAAGCCGGGGACTATGTCTTGTGCTCGATTCTCATGGCCAATCGGGACGAAGCGCTGACGCCGAATCCCAACGTCCTCGACGCGACCCGTCCGCCGATTTCGGACGTCGGTTTCGGGCACGGAATCCATTACTGCATCGGCGCGGCGGTGGCGAAGGTGATGCTGCGGATGTCCTATCAGACCCTGTGGCGCCGGTTCCCCGGGCTGCGCCTGACGGTGCCCATCGAGGAGATCAAGCACCGCAACGCTTTCGTCGATTGCCCGGACCGGTTGCCGGTCACCTGGTAGCGGACCACAGGCCAAGTTCAACGACCACAGCGAATTGACACTCGAACGAGGAATGGTGGGATATGTCGGCGGAAGAGTTCGATGTGGTGGTGGCCGGTGGCGGGCCTGGCGGCTCGACCGTCGCCACCTTGGTGGCCATGCAGGGGCACCGGGTCCTGCTGCTGGAGAAAGAGGTCTTTCCCCGCTATCAGATCGGTGAGTCGCTGCTGCCCGCCACGGTGCACGGGGTGTGCCGGATTCTCGGCGTCGCGGACGAACTGGCCAACGCCGGATTCCCGATCAAGCGTGGCGGCACGTTCCGCTGGGGTGCCCGCCCGGAGCCGTGGACGTTCCACTTCGGCATCTCGGCCAAGATGACCGGCTCGACGTCGCACGCCTATCAGGTCGAGCGGGCGAAGTTCGACCAGATCCTGTTGACCAACGCCAAGAGCAAGGGCGTCGTCGTACGCGAGGGGTGCTCGGTCGACGACGTGGTGGAAGACGGCGAGCGCGTGACCGGGCTGCGGTACACCGATCCCGACGGCAACGAGCGTGAGGTGTCGGCGCGCTTCGTGATCGACGCGTCGGGCAACAAGAGCAGGCTGTATTCCAAGGTCGGCGGTACGCGGAACTATTCGGAGTTCTTCCGCAGTCTGGCGCTGTTCGGATATTTCGAGGGCGGTAAGCGGCTGCCCGCGCCGGTCTCGGGCAACATCCTGAGCGTGGCCTTCGACAGCGGCTGGTTCTGGTACATCCCGCTGAGCGACACGCTGACCAGTGTCGGCGCGGTGGTGCGCCGGGAGGACGCCGACAAGATCCAGGGCGACCGCGAGAAGGCGCTCATGGACCTGATCGGCGAGTGCCCGTTGATCTCGGAGTACCTGTCGAACGCGACCAGGGTGACGACCGGCCAGTACGGGGAGTTGCGGGTCCGCAAGGATTATTCGTACCAGCAGACGACTTTCTGGCGGCCGGGAATGGTCCTGGTCGGTGACGCCGCGTGTTTCGTGGACCCGGTGTTCTCCTCCGGTGTGCACCTGGCGACCTACAGCGCGCTGCTGGCGGCCCGGTCGATCAACAGCGTCCTCGCGGGCGACCTGGACGAGAAGACCGTGCTGACCGAGTACGAGGCGCGCTATCGCCGCGAATACGGCGTGTTCTACGAATTCCTCATGTCGTTCTATCAGATGAACGTGAACGAGGAATCGTATTTCTGGCAGGCCAAGAAGGTCACGAAAAACGAGAACACCGACATCGAGTCGTTCGTCGAGTTGATCGGTGGCGTGTCCTCCGGTGAGACGGCGCTGACGGCCGCCGACCGGATCGCCGAGCGCAGTGCCGAATTCGCCGCGGCCGTGGATCAGATGGCGAGCGGCGACGGGGACAACATGGTGCCGATGTTCAAGTCACACGTGGTCAAGCAGGCCATGCAGGAAGCGGGCCAGGTGCAGATGAAGGCGATCCTCGGTGAGGACGCCGAACCGGAGATGCCGCTGTTCCCCGGCGGGCTGGTGGCCTCGCCCGACGGGATGAAGTGGCTGCCGTACCACCCGGCTTGAGTGGCCTAGCGGAGAGGGGACGCACATGCGTGTGCTGATTTCGGGCTGTGGATCACGCGGCGATGTCGAACCGCTGGTGGCCTTGGCCGTGCGGTTGCGGGAACTCGGTGCGGAGGTGCGGGTGTGCGCACCGCCGGATTACGTGGAGCGGTGCGCCGCCGTCGGGGTGCCGATGGTGCCCATAGGACGGCCGGTGCGCGCGGGGGCACGCGAGCCGGGAGTCCTGCCGCCCGGGGCGCCCGAGGTCGCGGCCGAGGTGATCGCCGAGCAGTTCGACCGGCTTCCGGAGGCCGCCGAGGGATGTGACGTGGTGCTGGCGACCGGTTTGCTACCCACCGCGGTCGCCGCCCGGTCGGTGGCCGAGAAGCTGGGCATCCCCTACTTCTACACCGTTCTCTGCCCGGACCATCTGCCGACGGCGCACACTCCGGCACGGCGGGCCCAGTACAACGAGGGTGCCGACCGGTTCGCCGGTGGCGCGGTCAACGGTCAGCGGGCCTTGATCGGCCTGCCGCCGGTGAAGAACCTTTTCGACTACGGCTACACCGATCGGCCGTGGCTGGCGGCGGATCCGACCCTTGCCCCGCTGCGGCCGGGCGAGGAGGCGGTGCAGACCGGCGCGTGGATCCTGCCCGACGACCGGCCCCTTCCGGCCGAGCTGGAGGCGTTCCTGGACGCCGGGCCGGCACCGGTGTACGTCGGTTTCGGCAGCTCGCTCAAAACCGCCGACGCCGACAGGGTGGCCATCGAGGCGATCCGCGCACAGGGCCGCCGGGTACTTCTTTCGCGTGGCTGGGCCGAGCTGGACCTGCCCGATGACGGGGACGACTGCTTCGCCGTCGGCGAGGTGAACCTTCAAGCGTTGTTCGGCCGGGTGGCCGCCACCATCCACCACGATGGCGCGGGCACGACGCACGTGGCCACGCGGGCGGGCGCCCCTCAGATCGTGGTACGCCACATCATCGAGCAGGTGTACTACGCGGGCCGGGTGGCGGACCTCGGTATCGGTGCGGCACTCGATGGCCCGACTCCGACGTTCGAGTCCTTGTCGGCGGCGCTCGAGGAGGCTTTGTCGCCGGAAACCCGTGCGCGGGCGAAGGAGGTGGCCGACGCGATCCGTACCGACGGGACCTCGGTCGCCGCGGAATTGCTGTTCGACGCGGTCAGCCGGGAAAGGCCGTCCGTTTCCGTGTGAACCCTACTGAACCGAGGGCTCGTAATGCGTGTGTTGTTGTCGACGTCCGGCAGCCGCGGGGATGTCGAACCGTTGGTGGCCTTGGCGGTTCGGTTGCGGGAGCGGGGCGTCCAGGTGCGGATGTGCGCGCCGCCGGACGCCGCCGAACGGCTGGCCGAGGTCGATGTGCCGTTGGTGCCGATCGGCCGTCCGGCGCGCCCGAAGGCGCATGGGGCGGCACGGCCGTCACGCGAGGAGATGGCCCGGTTCATGGCCGAGGCGATCACCTTGCAGTTCGACGAGGTCCCCGCGGCCGCCGAGGGATGTGACGCGGTGGTGACGACCGGCCTCCTGCCCGCGGCGGTCGGCGTCCGGTCGGTGGCCGAGAAGCTGGGCATTCCCTACTTCTACGCCTTCTACTGCCCGATCTACGTGCCGTCGCCGTACTACGCGCCGCCGCCACCGATCGGCGAGCCGCCCGCGCCGGACGGGACCGACATCCGGGCGCTGTGGGACCGGAACAACCAGAGCGCCCGGAACCGGTACGGGGAGACGCTCAACGGCAGGCGCGCCGCGGTCGGCCTGCCGCCGGTGGAGGACATCTTCGGTTTCTGCTACACCGAGCGGCCTTGGGTGGCGGCGGATCCGGTACTGGCCCCGTCGCAGCCGACGGAACTCGACGTCGTGCGGACGGGCGCGTGGCTCCTGCCCGACGAACGGCCGCTTCCGGCCGAGCTGAAGGCGTTTCTGGACGACGGCCCGCCGCCGGTGTACGTGAGTTTCGGCAGTATGCGCGCACAGGCCGACGCCGCCCAGTCGGCCATCGAGGCCGTCCGCGCGCAGGGCCGTCGGGTGATCCTCGGTCGCGGCTGGGCCGATCTGGTCCTGCCCGACGAGCGGGAAGACTGCCTCGCCGTCGGCGAGGTGAACCACCAGGCGTTGTTCGGCCGGGTGGCCGCCGTCGTCCACCACGGTGGCGCGGGTACGACCACCGTGGCCGCCGGTGCGGGCGTCCCCCAGGTGCTGGTGCCCCAGATCGCGGACCAGCCGTACTACGCCGGCCGGGTGGCGGAACTCGGTATCGGTGCGGCGCTCGACGGTCCGGCGCCGACGTTCGAGTCCCTGTCGTCGGCGCTCGCCACGGCCTTGGCCCCGGAAACCCGTGTGCGGGCGAAAGAGGTGGCCGGGACGATCCGTACTGACGGGGCGTCGGTGGCCGCGGACCTGCTCCTCGCCGCGGTCGGCCGGGAAAAGCCGTCTGTCCCCGCCTGAACCCAACCTACGGAACTGGGGTTACGCAATGCGTGTGTTGTTGTCGACGTCCGGCAGTCGCGGAGATGTCGAACCGTTGGTGGCCTTGGCGGTTCGGTTGCGGGAACGCGGTGCCCAGGTGCGGATGTGCGCGCCGCCCGCGTCCGCGGAGCGGCTGGCCGAGGTCGGGGTTCCGCTGGTGCCGGTCGGCATGCCGCAGCGCGTGATGTTGCAGGACGGGATGCCGCCGCCGTCGCCCGAGGACGAGCGACGGCTCGAGGCCGGGTTGGTCGCCATGCAGTTCGACCGGGTCCCGGCGGCCGCCGAAGGGTGCGACGCGGTGGTGACGACCGGAGAGCTGGCCGCCGCGGCCGCCGTGCGGTCGGTGGCCGAGAAGGCGGGCATCCCCTACTTCTACGCCGCCTACAGCCCGGTTTACCTGCCGTCGGCGCATTTCCAGCCACCCCTGGACGAGCGAACCGAACCGGGCGTGACCGACAACCGGGTGCTGTGGGAGCAGCGGCACCACCGTTTCTCCCGGCGCTTCGGCGGCCCGCTCAACAGCCGGCGGGCCTCGATCGGCCTGCCGCCGGTGGAGAACCTCTTCGACTACGCCTACACCGATCGGCCATGGCTGGCGGCGGATCCGGTGCTCGCCCCCGTGCAGCCGGATCTCGACGCCGTGCAGACCGGAGTGTGGGGCCTACCCGACGAACGGCCTCTTTCAGCGGAGCTGGCGGCTTTCCTGGACGCCGGGTCGGCGCCGGTCTACGTGGGTTTCGGCAGCGCGACCGGAACCGCCGACGCCGCGAGCGTGGCCATCGAGGCGAGCCGTGCCGCGGGCCGCCGGGTGATCCTCTCCCAAGGCTGGGCCGATTTGGCCCTGCCCGACGACCGGGACGACTGCTTCGCCGTCGAGGAAACGAACCTTCAGGTGCTGTTCGGCCGCGTGGCCGCCGTCATCCACCCGGGTAGCGCGGGCACCACGCACGTCGCCGCGCGGGCCGCCGTCCCCCAGGTCGTGATCCCCCGGTACACGGACCAGCCGTACTTCGCCGTCCGGGTGGCCGAGCTGGGCATCGGCGCGGCACACGAGGTCGCGGACCCGACGTTCGAGTCCCTGTCGGCCGCGCTCGCCACGGCCTTGGCCCCGGAAACTCGCACGCGAGCGAAGGCGGTGGCCGCCACGATCCACGCGGACGGGGCGGCGGTGGCCGCGGAACTGGTGCTCGACACCGTCAAGTGACGGCCTTTCCCCCTCGATTCGTCATCACGTCCGGAGGTACCGGGGTGTCCGCAACACTCGCCTATCTGCCGTCGCCGTCTCAGGACTTCGTGCCTGACGGCAAATCCGACCGCTGGGCGGTATGGCGTTCACCGGCCGGTCAGCCGCGGTGGGCCCGTCCCGCGTTGCTGGGCATCGCGTTCGTCGCGGCGGTGCTCTATGCCTGGAACCTGCCGCTGGTCGACTACGCGCCGCTGTACTCGGAAGCCGTCAAGAGCATGTCCGGGAGCTGGAAGGGATTCCTGTTCGGCGCCATCGACGCGGAAGCGACGTACACGCTCGACAAGCTCGCCGGATCGTTCGTCCCCCAGGTCGTTTCGGCGAAGATCTTCGGCTATCACGCATGGTCTCTCGCGCTGCCACAGGTGATCGAGGGCGTGATCTCGGTACTGGTGCTGTACCGGGTCGTGCGGCGGTGGGCGGGAGTGGCCCCCGGGCTGCTCGCCGCGGGTATCTTCGCCCTCACCCCGGTCGCCGCGTCCATGTTCGGGCACAGCATGCACGACGGTTTCCTGACGATGTGCCTGGTGCTCGCCGTCGACGCGTATCAGCGCGCCGTCCTGGAGGCACGGCCGCGGTCGCTGGTGCTGGCCGGGGTCTGGGTCGGGATCGGTTTCCAGGCCAAAATGGTGCAGGCATGGATGATCCTGCCCGCGTTGCTGGTGGGCTATCTGCTGTCCGCGCCGGTCGAAACGCGCCGCCGGATGAAGCATCTGGGGATCGCCGGGGTGGTGACCTTGGCGGTCTCGCTGTCGTGGATCGCGCTCTACACCTTCACCCCGGCCGCGGACCGGCCTTACGTCGACGGCAGCACGAACAACAGCGCCGCCGCGATGGTGTTCGGATACAACGGTCTCGGGCGGGTGGGCATCACCATCCCCGGTGCCAGGGAGGTCACCGACGGCGACGTCCCGATCGTCGTCCCGGACGCGCCACCTCCCCCGATGGTCGACATCATGCCCACCATCAGGGGGAATCCGTGGGAGGACCCGACGAAGGCGACGAGCAGGGAAAGCCCGCAGGGGTGGGGCAAACTGTTCGACGGGCATCTTCCCGTCGCCGTCGGCTGGTTGTATCCGCTCACGGTGCTGGCACTGGTGTGCGGGCTCTGGTGGGGGCGCCGGGCCGAGCGCACCGACCCGGTGCGCGGCGGGGTGGTGATGTGGGGAGTCTGGCTGCTGACCTTCGGCCTGATCTTCAGCGTGGGCACCGTCCCGCACACCGCGTATGTGGCCTCACTCGCGCCTCCGGTCGCCGCGCTCTCCGCCCTCGGCATCGTGATTTTCTGGCGGGCGTACCGCGGTGGCGGCAAGCAGGCGTGGCTACTGCCGATCGCGGTCGCGGCCGAACTGGCCTGGGGCGCCTGGCTGTGGTCGCACTACCCGAACTTCCTGCCGTGGGCCAAATGGGGCACGCTCGCGCTCGGCGCGGTCGCCGTCGTCGCGCTGGTTCTGGTGCGAGCGCTCAAAACCGCCTCCACCACCGTGGTCACGGCGGCGCTCGCGCTCGGCGTGGCCGCCATGCTGGCCGCACCCGCCGTGTACGCCATTTCGGTACTGGACCCCGATTACGCCGGCGCGTCCTACGACGCCAACGCCGGGCCGGAGTCGGGCAAGATCCCGGGTGGACCGCAGTCGGGAGAGATGCCGGACCGACCGGAGCCCGGCGGTATGCCGGGCGGGCCGGGTGGCATACCGGGTGACGGCGGTATGCCTGGCGGCATACCGGGTGACGGCGGCGGTGGGTGACCCGACCCTCTCGGTGCCGGCGCCCTGGTGCCTTGAAGTACCTGAAGGCCTCCTTGCTTGCGCCTAGTGTCGAGTGATCCGTTTGGTCTCTTCCCACAGACGGGGATCATGCGTGATCAGACGGCGATCACGCGTGATTGGACGGGGATCACGCGTGATTGGACGGGGATCACGCGTGATTGGACGGGGATCACGCGTGATTGGACGGGGATCACGCGCGATCGCCGTCCAATCACGTGTAAGACCCGAAGGATCACACGACTCTAGGTACAGGAAGGGGTCCTTCATGTACTTGGGAAAGGTGCCGCTTCACGCGCCATCGTTGTGACTGGCGGTGTTAGTGGGCTACCGGCGAGCCTCCACGAACCGCGGGCCCGAATCGAGACTAACGACCCCTCACCGTGTGGATTTCGGTGCGTTGCCTGACCCGAAATCCACACAGTCCCCCACGCCCCTCCGACGGCACCGTCACCGCCATCCCGGATGTCGCGAAAGCCACTTTCGGGACATCAGACGTCCCGAAAGTGGCTTTCGCGACACGGCCACGCACTTTCTCCCGACGCCAACCGACCGCAACTAGAGGACTACTTGCGGCAGGTACTCCTCCCGAAATACGCCCTCGCAACCTGCCGCTCTTCCCTACCCCTCGATAACCGCCTACCCGTATTCTGGCCGCATGAGTGAACAAATCGCGCGTGGAACGGTGCGGACCACCCGCTCGGATGTTCTGCTCGCCTCGGCAGGCGAGCGAGGAGTTCTGTGTGGCATTTACGACGAGGACGCCGCGGACACTTATCACGATCTGATGCAGGACGCGGACGGTACTTCCGAGGCGCGGGAGTTCGCGAACCGGGTCGATCCGGGATCCGGGCCGGTGCTGGAACTCGCGGCCGGAACGGGGAGGGTGACGTTCCCCTTCCTGGCTCTCGGTTTCGAGGTGGCCGCTCTCGAACTGTCGACCGCGATGATCGCCACCCTGCGGAAGGGGCTGGAAGACCTGCCGCCGGAGGTCCGGGATCGGTGCACCGTGGTGCACGGGGACATGACCGCCTTCGCGTTGGAAGAACGCTTCGAGACGGTGATCGTCAGCTCGGGTTCGATCAACGTCCTTGACGACGCCGACAGGCCTGGTCTGTACGCGTCGGTTCGCGAGCATCTCGCGCCCGGCGGGCGATTCCTGCTCGCGGTGGCCGTGGCGGAAGCCGTCAAGCCGGATTCACCGGAGCGACAGCAAGAGCTTTCGGGGCTGAGCGGCCGCCGGTACGTGTTGCACGCGAAGATGCTGGCGGGGGAGGAGATCCACGAGATCACCATCTGCCCCGCGGACGAAGCGGCCGATCCCTTCGTCGTCTGCACCAACCGCATCAGGCTCCTGAAGGCGGATCAGATCGTACGGGAGCTCGAACAAGCCGGATTCCGCGTGACCGGGCGGACCCCGTTCGCGTCGGCCGGGCAGGGCTCTGAAGACGTGTTGTTGCTGGAGGCATCGTTGTGACCCGGATTCTGGCGATCTCCCCTCATTTGGACGACGCTGTCCTGTCCTTCGGGGCAGGCTTGGCGCAGGCGGCGCAAAACGGCGCGAAGGTGACCGTCTACACGGTGTTCGCCGGTGTCGCGCGGCCTCCTTATTCGCCGGCGGCGGAGCGGATGCATTCGATCTGGGGAATTTCCCCGGACGAAGACGCGGTACTGCATCGCCAGAAGGAGGACATCGCCGCGCTCGGCCACCTGGGAGCGGAGCATGTGCACGGCGAGTTCCTCGACTCCATCTACCGCAAGGCGCCGGACGGCCGGTGGCTGACCGACCATGTGGAAGGCCGCCAGAAACTGAAGATCGAAAAGCAGGCGCCGGAGAGCAATCTCGCTCTCTTCAGCGAGGTCAAGGCCGCCATCGGATCGGTGGTCGGGGAATTCGCGCCGACGCTGATCGTCACGTGCGCGGCGCTCAGTGCTCACATCGACAACGAGATCACGCGGGACGCTTCACTGGCCGTCGCAAGCGAGCGAGGCATTCCGATCCGGCTGTGGGAAGACATCCCGCACGCGACCTTCGGATCGGGGAAGATCGAACTTCCGCGGGGCTTCCGGCTCGGAGACCCCGCTTTCGGCTCCGTCGAGTCCGAAGCGCGGACCCGGAAATTCCAAGCGCTGGAACTGTATCCGTCCCAGCTGGTGATGTTCGACGGGCCCGAAAAGAACTTCTTCGGTGCTCTTGACGAGCACGCCGGGAAGAATTCGCCGGACGGCGGATACGGTGAAGTCTCCTGGCCGGTCATTGTCCCCGAAAGCGACAGCTGAGAACGTGCCCGAGCGCCACGCCGAGGAAGGCGTGGCGCTCGCACGCGTTCAGGGCAGCCGCGAGGTGATCAGGTCGGCGAGCCGCGACACGCCCTCCTCGATCAGTTCCGGGGTGAGCAGGCTGATCGACAGCCGGAGCTGGTTGAACCCGCCCTTGCCGCCGTAGAAGTGATGCATCGGGGTGAACAACACGCCGTGGTCGCGCGCGGCGTGCGCCAGCAGTTCGTCGTCGACGACGAAAGGCACCGTGACGGTGACGAAGAATCCACCCGTCGGGGTGTTCCAGCCGACGCCATCGCACGCGCCGAGCCTGCGATCGAGTTCGCCGAGGGTGAGGCGAAGGTTGCGCTGGTAGATGCCGATCTCCCGCGCGTTGGCCTTGACCAGGCTGAAGCCGTTGAGAAGGAGCTTCCCGGCGATCACCGCCTGCGCGATGGGGGAGGTGTTCACCGTGAGCATGCCCTTGAGCTTCGAAAGCTGGTCGGCGAACAGGCCGCCGTCCGCCATCCGCTGATCCGCCACCGCGTAGCCGACCCGGGCGCCGGGCATGCCGGTCTTGGCGAAGGAACCGAGATAGACCACGGTGCCCGACCGATCGAGAGACTTCAGCGTGGGGAGCCGCTCGGCGCCGAAGAGCCCGTACGCGTTGTCCTCCAAGAGAAGGATGCCGTGCGCCTCGGCCACTTCGAGGAGGCGGCGGCGGGACGGCAGATCCATGCTGGTACCGGTGGGGTTGGCGAAGTTCGGTGTCACGTAACAGGCCCGGACCCGTTTGCCCTGTTCGTCGGCACGCTTCAACTGGATCACGAGGTCTTCGGGGTCGATGCCGTTTTCGGTGGACCGGACCGGCCAGACGGGGGTGTCGGTGAGCAGTGCCGCGCCGGTCAGGCCGACGTAGGTGGGGGCGGGCGCGAGCAGCACGTCCCGGTCGCTCGCCCGCAGCGTGCGGAGAACCAGGAACATGGCCTCCTGTGCGCCGACGGTGACGACGACGGACTCGGGGGCGACGTCGATTTCCTCGTCTTCGGCGAGATTCCGCGCGATGAGATCGGCGATGACACCCTTCGTGGTGCCGTATTGGAAGATGGTGCGGGTGACTCCCGCCTCGTCCATTTTCCGATCGGTGCGGAGATGGTCGCAATAGGCGTCGATGTACTCGTGAACGAGACGGATGTCGAAGAACTCTTCGTACGGCCGTCCTGCCGCCATGGAAATGGCCACAGGGTATTCGTCGATCAACTCGTTGAGCAGGTTCATCGACGAGATGGCCGGATCGGTGAGCGATCCGTGCAGCGTTTCCACGTTCAGCTGGGTGGACAGACCGTTTGAATCCATGAATACTAGAATTTCCATCGGCCGTTGAGGTGTCAAGAACGGACCGTGGACGTCCGGGACGATTTCCCCGGCGCGCTCCGGGGCGTCCATCGCCGAATACTCCGGACACTCGATCTCTGCAGGTACGGTCAGCTCCGTGCCGCAGCATCTGGGGAGAACAGAACCGTTGAGGGGAAACACTTTCGCGCTGCGCCCGAACCGCACTCCCGGAGGAGCCTCATGCTGATGACGACCGAGAACGGGATCCGGTTGTCCTACACCGACTGTGGCGACGGCCCACCGGTACTGCTGTTGACCGGCACCGGGGCGCCGAGTTCGGTGTGGGACCTGCACCAGGTACCCGCGCTCCGCGCCGCCGGATTCCGGGTGATCACCATGGACAATCGAGGAATCCCGCCGAGCGACGGCGGTGCCGGCGGATTCACCGTCGACGACCTCGTCGCGGACGTGGCCGCCCTGCTCGACTACCTCGACGCGACGCCGTGCCGGGTGATCGGCACGTCGATGGGCTCGTACATCGCGCAGGAACTGGCACTCGCCCATCCGGAGCTGCTGGATTCGGTCGTGTTGATGGCGGCCTGCGGCAAGAGCAGTCTCGTGCAGCGGGAACTCGCGGAGGGTGAGGCGAAGCTCATCGAGCAGGGCATCGAGCTGCCACCGGGTTTCCTCGCCGCCGTCCGCGCCATGCACAACCTGGGGCCCGCGACGCTCGCCGACGACGACCTCGCCGGTGACTGGCTCGACCTGTTCGCGGCGACGGGTTCCCGGGGGCCGGGTGTCCGGGCGCAGTTGCTGCTGAGCGCGTTGCCCGACCGGCTCGACGCGTACCGCGCGATCAAGGTGCCCAGCCACGTCGTCTCGTTCGAGCACGACCTCGTGGCGCCACCGGCGGCCGGAGAAGAACTGGCCGCCGCGATTCCCGGCGCGACGCACCGCACGATTCCCGGGTGCGGACATTTCGGCTACCTGGAGAACCCGGAACCGGTGAACCGCGAGCTGATCCGGTTCCTCCGCACCGAATCCCGCGAGACACTGGGGGAAACCGCATGACCGTCCTTCCGGCGGCCACGACACCTGCCCTGTTCGAAGCGACCGCGGCCGTGCTGCCGGATCGGCCCGCGGTGGCGATGGACACCACCACGCTCACCTACGCCGAGCTGAACGGTGAAGCCAACCGGCTCGCGCGAAGGCTCGTCGCGCACGGGGTCGGCCCGGAGCGGCTGGTCGCGCTGGCGATGCCGAGGTCGATCGAGTTCGTCATCGCGATCCTGGCCGTGCACAAGGCGGGCGCCGCGTACGTGCCCGTCGACCCGGACTATCCGGAGGAACGCAAGCGGCACATGCTGGACGACACGGCGGCGCACTGCCTGCTGTGCCTGCCGGGTCAGGACGTGGACGGCGCTTCCCTCGTCGTGAGGGTGGAACGGGAGCCGGGCCTTGCCGAGCCGGACCTGGCCGACCGGGACCGGATCGGCCCGCTGCTTCCCGACCATCCCGCGTACGTCATCTACACCTCGGGCTCGACAGGGAAGCCGAAGGGCGTGCTGGTCACGCACCGCGGGATCCCGAATCTGGCCGACGACTACGTGCGCCGCCAGAAACTGGGGCCGGAGAGCAGGTTGCTGGCCTTCGCGTCGCCCAGTTTCGACGCCGCGGTCGCCGAGTTCTGGCCGATCTGGCAGGCCGGTGGGTGCCTCGTGCTGGCTTCCGCGCCGGATCTGGTCCCCGGCGAGCCGCTCGGCAGGCTGGTGCGCGACCAGGGCATCACCCATGTCACGCTGCCGCCGTCCGCGCTGGCACCGCTGGAGGAGTCCGGCGGCCTGCCCCCGGGGCTGACCCTCCTGGTCGCGGGCGAGGCGTGCCCCGCACCGGTCGCGAAACGCTGGGCCATGGACCGCGTGATGATCAACGCGTACGGCCCCACCGAAGTCACTGTCGCGGTGACCGCGAGCGAGCCGCTGACCGGTGAGGACACCCCGCCGATCGGCAGGCCGATCACCGGTGTCCGCACCTACGTCCTGGACGAGCGGCTGCGGCCGGTCCCGGACGGCGACGTCGGCGAGCTGTACACGGTCGGCCCCGGCCTCGCCCGCGGTTACCTCCGAAGAGCGGCCGCGACCGCGGAGCGTTTCCTGCCGAATCCGTTCGGGGAGCCGGGTGGCCGCATGTACCGCACCGGTGACCGGGTGCGGACGCGTCCGGACGGCCAGTACGTCTTCGTCGGCCGCGCCGACGATCAGCTGAAAGTGCGTGGCCACCGGATCGAGCCGGGTGAGGTCGAGGCCGCGCTGCTCGCGGTGGACGGGGTGGCCCAGGCCGTGGTGACCATGCACGACAACCGCCTCGTCGCCTATGTGGTCGGCGCCGCGGGCGGGCGGGTGGCGGCCGAAGACCTCCTCCCGCCCTTGCGGGAACGGATGCCGTCGTACCTGGTACCCGACGTGGTCGTCGGCCTGCCGCGGCTGCCGACCTCGCCGAACGGCAAGGTCGACCGGACCGCCCTGCCCGATCCCGACGGGGAGAGCGCCGGACGGGTGGCCTCGGGACGGGCACCGGGCACACCGACGGAGATCCTGCTCGCGGAGCTGTTCGCCGAAGTGCTCGGCGTCGGCAGCGTCGGCGTCGACGACAGCTTCTTCGAGATCGGCGGCCATTCGCTGCTCGCGACCCGGCTGGTGAGCCGGATCCGTGAACGACTGAAGATCCGGCTGAGGGTGCAGGCCTTCTTCGACGCGCCGACCGTGGCCCGGCTCGCCAAGGTGCTCGACGGCGCCCTCACCTGATCTGGAGACCCTGTCATGCGGACGACGAACGCCGTCGATCTCGGCGACCCTGATCTGTACACGACCTTGGAGCGCCACGCCCGCTGGCGCCAGCTCGCGCTGGAAGACGCGATGGTGTGGAGCGAGCCGGGCAGTTCACCCACCGGTTTCTGGTCCGTGTTCTCGCACCAGGCGTGCGCCGCGGTCCTCGCGCCCTCCGCGCCGTTCACCTCCGAGTACGGGATGATGATCGGCTTCGACCGCGACAACCCGGACAAGTCGGGTGGCCGGATGATGGTGGTCTCCGAACAGGAGCAGCACCGCAAATTGCGCAAGCTGGTCGGCCCGCTGCTTTCGAGGGCGGCCGCGCGGAGACTCTCGGAGCGGGTGCGGACCGAGGTGCGCGGCGTGCTCGACCGAGTGCTCGACGGTGAGGTGTGCGACGTCGCCGCGGCGATCGGCCCGCGTATCCCCGCCGCCGTCGTCTGCGAAATCCTCGGTGTGCCCGCCGAGGACGAGGACATGCTCATCGACCTGACCAACCACGCGTTCGGCGGTGAGGACGAGCTGTTCGACGGGATGACGCCGCGGCAGGCGCACACCGAGATCCTCGTCTACTTCGACGAGCTGATCTCCGCGCGCCGCGCGAGCCCCGGCGACGATCTCGTCAGCACGCTCCTGACCGACGACGAGCTCACCGTCGACGACGTGGTGCTCAACTGCGACAACGTGCTGATCGGCGGCAACGAGACCACGCGGCACGCGATCACCGGTGCGGTGCACGCGTTCGCCACGGTGCCCGGCCTGCTCGAACACGTCCGGGAGGGGAGTGCCGACGTCGACACCGTCGTGGACGAGGTGCTGCGCTGGACCTCGCCCGCGATGCACGTGCTCCGCGTGTCGACCGGCGAGGTCACGGTCAACGGCCGTGACCTGCCGCCCGGCACGCCGGTGGTGGCGTGGCTGCCGGCCGCGAACCGGGATCCCGCCGTGTTCGACGACCCCGACACCTTCCGCCCAGGGCGGAAACCCAATCGGCACATCACCTTCGGGCACGGGATGCACCACTGCCTCGGGTCCGCGCTCGCGCGGATCGAGCTGGCCGTTGTGCTGCGAGAGGTGGCGGAGCGGGTGTCGAAGGTGGAACTGGTGAAGGAACCGGCCTGGTTGCGCGCGGTCGTCGTCCAGGGCTACCGGGAACTTCAGGTGCGGTTCACCCGCCGCTGACCTGTCTGTCCGATGTGGACGCCAACTGTCAACCGGACAACGTTGATGCGATATGGGGTTCGCGTCATCCTGTGAATGAGGATTACATCTATTCCACGGAGGAATGTCTTGTCTTCTCAAGAAACCACGCAGAATTTCGAGATCGACTATGTGGAAATGTATGTGGCCGACCTCGAGGTGGCCGCGTCCGGCTGGATGGACAAGTACGGCTTCTCCGTCGCCTCCACCGACCGCTCGGCCGACCACCGGAGCGTGACGCTGCGGCAGGGGCCGATCGCACTGGTCCTCACCGAACCGACGTCGGACCGCCACCCAGGGGCGACCTACCTGCAGACACACGGCGAAGGGGTGGCCGACATCGCGCTGCGCACCCCGGACGTGGCCGCCGCTTTCGCCGCCGCGGTGGCGGGGGGCGCCCAGCCCATCCTTGAGCCGGCCGAGCGCGCGGAGGCGGTCGTCACGGCCACCGTCAGCGGTTTCGGCGATGTCGTGCACACCCTGATCCAGCGCGACGGCGCGGGTGAAGCGCCGGAAGCCTTCCGCGGCAAGGGAGACCTGGCGCTGCTCGCGATCGATCACTTCGCGGTCTGCCTGAACGCGGGGGATCTCGGCCCCACGGTGGCGTTCTACGAACGCGCCCTCGGCTTCAAGCAGATCTTCGAGGAGCACATCGTCGTCGGTGCCCAGGCGATGAACTCCACCGTCGTGCAGAGCGCGTCGGGCGAGGTCACCCTCACCCTGATCGAGCCCGACAAGAACGCCGACCCCGGCCAGATCGACGACTTCATCAAGGAACACCACGGTGCGGGCGTCCAGCACATCGCCTTCACCAGCCCGGACGCGGTCCGTGCGGTCAAGGAGCTTTCCGCGCGCGGGGTGGAATTCCTGAAGACCCCGGACGCCTACTACGACCTGCTCGGCGAGCGGATCGAGCTGGAGACGCATTCGCTGGACGACCTGCGCGAGACGAAGCTGCTCGCCGACGAGGACCACGGCGGCCAGCTGTTCCAGATCTTCACCGCTTCCACGCATCCGCGTAAGACCATCTTCTTCGAGATCATCGAGAGGCAGGGCGCGGGTACTTTCGGCAGCTCCAACATCAAGGCCCTGTACGAGGCCGTGGAGCTGGAACGGACCGGGCAGAGCAAGCTCGGCCCCGCCCGTCGATGACACACCTCTGCCTCGACGACCTCGAACGTGCCGCACGGGACGTTCTCCCCGGCGAGATCTGGGACTTTCTCGCCGGGGGCAGCGGCACGGAGGCCTCTCTGGAGGCCAACCGCGCCGCGCTCGAGCGGATCTTCCTGGTACCGCGGATGCTGCGTGACCTGACCGGCGGCACCGTCGAGGCCGAGGTGCTCGGACGGCCCGCCGCACTGCCGATGGCGGTCGCACCGGTGGCGTACCAACGGTTGTTCCACCCCGACGGTGAACTCGCCGCGGCACGCGCGGCCAGGGACGCCGGCGTGCCGTACACCATCTGCACGCTGAGCAGTGTTCCGCTGGAGGAGATCGCGGCCGTCGGTGGACGGCCGTGGTTCCAGCTGTACTGGCTGCGTGACGAGAAGCGATCGCTGGAACTCGTGCGCCGCGCGGAAGACGCCGGCTGCGAGGCGATCGTGTTCACCGTCGACGTGCCGTGGATGGGGCGGCGGTTGCGGGACATGCGGAACGGCTTCGCGCTGCCGGAGCAGGTCACGGCGGCCAACTTCGACGCCGGAGCGGCCGCGCACCGTCGCACCCGGGGACACTCGGCGGTGGCGGACCACACCGCGCGTGAGTTCGCCCCGGCCACCTGGGAAGCCGTGGAAGCGGTCCGTGCGCATACGGACCTTCCGGTGGTGCTCAAGGGGATCCTCGCGGTCGAGGACGCGAGCCGTGCCGTCGACGCGGGTGTCGCCGGAATCGTGGTGTCCAACCACGGAGGCCGTCAGTTGGACACCGCCGTACCGGGAATCGAGATGCTGGGCGAGATCGCCGGGGTAGTCTCCGGAGGCTGCGAAGTGCTGCTGGACGGAGGGATCCGGAGCGGTGGCGACATTCTCAAGGCGCTCGCGCTGGGGGCGTCGGCCGTCCTGGTCGGGCGGCCCGTGATGTGGGGGCTCGCCGCGGGCGGCGAGGACGGCGCCCGGCAGCTGTTCGACCTGCTCGCCGTCGAATTCCGGAACGCGCTGGGTCTCGCGGGCTGTGACTCGGTGAGCGCGGCCCGGCGGCTGAGCACGAGAGTCCCTCACTACGGGTCTTGAGTGACAAGGAGGGTTATCGATGGGTGAGCCAAATGGGGCGTGACCTAGTCCCTCCGGGGTGCCCGTTCCCGCGCGGCCTGGCCCCGTGTGCATGTCGCGAAAGCCACTTTCGCGACGTCTGATGTCCCGAAAGTGGCTTTCGCGACACACCACAGTCGCTCTGCCCCTCGAAAACCCCGAAGGAGGAAAGTGCTTCTCTCGCTTCCCGCGCCGGTCGCCCCGATCGCCGCCCACAGTCTTCTGATCTTCTTGCTCCAGGCCGGTCTGCTGCTCCTGCTCGCCGTCGTCTTCGGACGGCTGACCGCCCGGTTCGGGATGCCCTCGGTGGTCGGCGAGCTGTTCGTCGGGGTGCTGCTCGGCCCGTCGTTACTGGCGTGGGCGGTACCGGGACTGCACGGCTGGCTGTTCCCCGCCTCCGCCGAGCAGTACCACCTTCTCGACGGCGTCGGTCAGATCGGGGTCCTGCTGCTGGTCGGCCTCACCGGTATGCAGATGGACATGCGCATGGTCCGGCGTCGCTTCGGCGCCGCCGCGGGAGTCGGCTTCGGTGGCCTCGTCCTCCCTCTCGGCCTCGGTATCGGCGCGGGCTTCGTCCTGCCGAAGATGCTGATCCCCGAAGGCACCGAAGTCACCGTCTTCGCGTTGTTCCTCGGCGTGGCGATGTGCGTCAGCGCCATCCCGGTCATCGCCAAAACCCTCATCGACATGAACCTGTTGCACCGCAACGTCGGACAGCTCACGCTCGCCGCGGGCATGATCGACGACGTGTTCGGCTGGCTGTTGCTGTCCGTCGTCAGCGCGATGGCGGTCAACGCCGTGACCTCCGGCACCGTGATCCTTTCCCTCGCCTACCTGATCGCCATCGTCGCCTTCGCGTTCACACTCGGCAGGCCGCTGGTGCGGGGCGCGCTGCGCGTCGCGGGCAAGTCCGACGGTCCCGGCGCCACCGTCGGCGTCGTCGTCGCCCTGCTTCTCCTCGCCTCGGCCGGTACCCACGCCCTCGGCCTGGAAGCCCTCTTCGGGGCTTTCGTCTGCGGCATCCTGATCGGCACCGCGGGCAAGGTGGACCCGGCCAAGCTCGCCCCTCTGCGCACGGTCGTCTTGGCCGTCTTCGCGCCGCTTTTCTTCGCCACGGCGGGGTTGCGCATGGATCTCACCGCACTGATCCGGCCTCAGGTCCTGCTCACCGGCCTGGCGGTGCTCGCCTTGGCCATCATCGGCAAGTTCGTCGGCGTGTACGCCGGCGCGCGGTTCAGTGGCCTGAACAAATGGGAAGGGCTGGCGCTCGGCGCCGGGCTGAACGCGCGAGGGGTCATCGGGATCATGGTGGCCACCGTCGGCCTGCGGCTGGGCATTCTCGGCGTGGAGATCTACACGATCGTCATCCTCGTCGCCATCGTCACTCCGTTGATGGCCCCGCCGATCCTGCGGTTCGCGGTGAAGAGGATCGAGCTGACCGCCGAGGAAGAAGTACGCGAGAACGAGCATCGGGCGTGGACGTCGCAACCGGCGGCGAACCAGCAGGAGCGGATTCTCTAGCGTCGCGGGTCAGGGTGTCGTGAGTGGCGATTCGGATTCTTTTGAGAGGCGGGTGCCGGTGACCGGACCGCGACCCTCACACCCCCTCAGCCGACGCCGCATGTAGGCACGACTTCCCACTTACGACCTATGCCTCACCCCTCAAAAGAACGGCGACCCGGATTTCGTCCGGTAGGGGAATTGGACGATCTGGACCGGTGAGATCGGCCGAAGCTACCTTTCACGGTGTTCTCCACTGCGCCCCGTGAAAGGTGGACACAAGGGAAGTTTTCAGTGCCGGCCAATGCCCACTCAACGACCTGGAGCAGTGCGATGACCACCTACGTCCGGGATCAGCTCGGCGAGTACGACGAGGAACGACAACGCGTCCTCGAGGGCGTCGGCGGCCTGCCCATTCCCGCGGTGCGTCCTCGCGACGACCGCGGCCACGCGGAGCGCATCGCCTTGTCGGCCGCGACGACCGACGGGGTGCACATGCGCACCGAGGACGTCCGCGCCTGGATCGCCGAACGCCGTGAGGCCAACGTCTTCCACGTCGAACGCATTCCCTTCGCGGATCTGGACCAGTGGGGATTCGAGGAGGCGACCGGCAATCTCGTGCACCGGAGCGGACGGTTCTTCACCATCGAGGGCCTGCACGTGGTCGAGGCCGACGGCCCCCACGGCGACGGCCCCTACCGCGAGTGGCAGCAACCGGTCATCAAACAGCCCGAAGTGGGCATCCTCGGCATCCTGGGCAAGGAGTTCGACGGGGTCCTGCACTTCCTGATGCAGGCCAAAATGGAACCGGGAAACCCCAACCTGGTGCAGTTGTCGCCGACCGTGCAGGCCACCCGCAGCAACTACACAAAGGCGCACGGCGGGACGAACGTCAAGCTGATCGAGTACTTCGCCCCACCCGATCCCGAACGGGTCATCGTCGACGTTCTCCAGGCGGAGCAAGGGTCGTGGTTCTTCCACAAGTCCAATCGCAACATGATCGTCGAGACCGTCGACGAAGTGCCGATGTGGGACGACTTCTGCTGGCTCACGCTCGGCCAGATCGCGGAACTGATGCACGAGGACGAGACGATCAACATGAACGCCAGGAGCGTGTTGTCGTGTCTTCCGTACCAGGACCTGGCTCCCGGCGCGCTGTTCTCCGACGTCCAGCTCCTCTCGTGGTTCACGAACGAGCGTTCGCGCCACGACGTGCGTGCCCGCCGCATCCCGCTCACGGACGTCCGCGGCTGGAAGCAGAACGTCGAAGTGATCGAGCACGAGGACGGCCGTTACTTCAAGGTCCTCGCGGTCGCCGTGAAAGGCAGTAACCGCGAGAAGATCAGCTGGACCCAGCCGTTGCTCGAATCCGTCGGTCTCGGCGTCGTCGCGTTCCTCGTCCGCGAGATCGACGGGGTGCCCCACGTTCTGGTGCACGCCCGCGCCGACGGCGGCTTCCTGGACACGGTCGAGTTGGCGCCGACCGTCCAGTGCACTCCCCACAACTACGCGCACCTGCCGCCGGAGAACCGGCCGCCCTTCCTCGACGCGGTCCTGGACGCTCCGCGGTCGAGGATCCGTTACGAGGCGATACATTCCGAAGAAGGCGGCCGTTTCCTCAACGTCAGGGCCCGCTATCTCGCGGTCGACGCGGACGAAACCGTCGATCCGCCGCCCGGCTACGCCTGGGTCACCCCGGCCCAGCTGACCGCGCTCACCCGGCACGGGCATTACGTCAACGTCGAGGCCCGCACGCTTCTCGCCTGCATCAACGCCGCGACCGCACAGCCTCAAGGAAGTGCATGAAATGAAGCAGATCACCGTCCTCGGCGCGTCGGGTTTCGTCGGCTCGGCTGTCACCCGCGCGCTGGCGCGGCAGCCGATCCGGCTGCGAGCGGTGGCGCGACGGCGCCTCACGCCCGCGCCCGGCCAAGCCGAAGTCACCGTCGTCGCCGCCGATCTCACCGACCGTGCCGCGCTCGCCGACGCGGTCGCGGGATCGGACGCGGTCGTGTATCTGCTCCTGGCGGACGGCGGCTGGCGCGCGGCCGAGACCGAGGAGGCCGAACGCGTCAACCTGGGGGTGATGCGGGACCTCGTCGACGTCATCGGCGGCACCGGTGCCACGCCGCCGCTGGTGGTGTACGGCGGTGCCGCTTCGCAGGTCGGTGTGCCGCCTCGGGAGCCGATCGACGGGAGCGAGCCCGACCACCCGGCGACTCCCTACGACAGACAGAAGCTGACCGCGGAGCGGCTTCTCAAGGACGCCACGGCCGACGGCCGGGTGCGCGGCATCAGCCTGCGGCTGCCCACGGTGTTCGGCGAGACCGCGGCACCGGACGCGAACCACGACCGCGGAGTCGTGTCCGCCATGGCGCGGCGAGCGCTCGAAGGCCAGGCACTCACCATCTGGGGTGATGGCACGGTGCGGCGCGACCTGGTCCACGTCGAGGACATCGCGGCGGCGTTCACGGCGGCACTGGCCACCCCGGATCCCCTGGTGGGCGGCCATTGGCTGCTCGGCGCCGGCCGGGGCGATCAGCTGGGCGAGGTGTTCCGGCTCGTGGCGAGGGAATTGTCCGAGCGCACCGGACGGGACCAGGTGGACGTGACCTGTGTGGAGCCACCGTCGCACGCGCCCGAGACGGATCTCCGGAGCGTCACCATCGATTCCACGCCGTTCCGGGCGATCACCGGATGGCGCCCGGAGATCTCGCTGTCCGAAGGAGTGCGTCGCACCGTCGCCGCATTGACGCCATCAGTTCAGGGAAAGGTTCGCACATGACCACGCGTGTTTGGGACTACCTGGTCGAATACGAGGCCGAGCGGCTCGACCTGCTGGACGCGGTCGAGACGGTCTTCAATTCGGGACAGCTCGTGCTCGGCGCGAGCCTGCGCGGCTTCGAGTCGGAATTCGCCGCGTACCACGGGATCGAGCATTGCGTCGGCGTCGACAACGGGACGAACGCGATCAAACTCGGTCTGCAAGCGCTGGGCATCGGGCCGGGCGACGAGGTGATCACGGTGTCGAACACCGCCGCCCCGACCGTGGTCGCCATCGACGGCACGGGTGCCACCCCGGTCTTCGTCGACGTCCGCGAGGACGACTTCCTGATGGACACCGGCCAGGTCGAGGCCGCGATCACCGAGCGCACCAAATGCCTGCTTCCCGTGCACCTGTACGGCCAGTGCGTGGACATGGCCCCGCTCAAAGAACTCGCCGCGAAGCACGGACTGTCCATTTTGGAGGATTGCGCGCAGGCGCACGGGGCCAGGCAGAACGGGAAGGTCGCGGGTTCGACCGGCGATGCGGCCGCGTTCTCGTTCTACCCCACCAAGGTGCTCGGCGCCTACGGCGACGGCGGCGCGGTCATCACCTCCGCCGAATCCGTGGACCGCCGGCTGCGGAGGCTGCGTTACTACGGCATGGACGAGCGTTACTACACGCTGGAAACGCCCGCCCACAACAGCAGACTGGACGAGGTCCAGGCCGAGATCCTGCGGCGCAAGCTCAAGCGGCTCGACACCTACACCGCCGGCCGCCGGGCCGTCGCCCAGCGCTATGTGGACGGTCTCGGCGACACCGGCCTGAAACTCCCGCGGACCGTCCCCGGCAACGAGCACGTGTACTACGTGTACGTCGTGCGGCACCCGCGGCGCGACGAGATCCTCGAGCGCCTCAAGGCGTACGACATCCAATTGAACATCAGCTATCCGTGGCCCGTGCACACCATGACCGGTTTCGCCCACCTCGGCTACGAGACCGGCTCGCTCCCGGTCACCGAGAAGCTGGCCACCGAGATCTTCTCGCTGCCGATGTATCCCGCGCTCACCGCGGACCTTCAGGACAAGGTCGTCCACGCGGTCCGCGAAGTGCTGTCCGCCCTCTGACCAGTCCGACCTCAGGAGCAGCTGTGCAAGCACGTAAACTCGCCGTCGAAGGCGCGATCGAGTTCACCCCTCGCGTCTTTCCCGACGACCGGGGCCTGTTCGTCTCGCCGTTCCAGGAAGAGGCCTTCGTCGCGGCCCACGGCGGCCCGCTTTTCCCGGTGGCGCAGACGAACCACAGCATGTCCAAACGCGGCGTGGTGCGGGGCATCCACTACACCGTGACGCCACCGGGTATCGCGAAGTACGTCTACTGCGCACGCGGCAAGGCCCTGGACATCGTGGTCGACATCCGGGTCGGGTCGCCGACGTTCGGCAAGTGGGACGCGGTCCTGATGGACCAGCAGGACTACCGGACGATGTACTTCCCGGTCGGCGTCGGCCACGCCTTCGTGGCACTCGAGGACGACACCGTCATGTCGTACATGCTGTCCGCGGGTTATGTGGCGCAGAACGAACTCGCCCTCTCGGCCCTGGATCCCGCACTGGGCCTGCCCATCGACGCCGGCGTCGAACCGATCCTGTCCGACCGGGACGGGGTGGCCATCACGCTCGCCGAGGCGGAACGGCAGGGCCTGCTGCCGGACTACGCCACCAGCCTGGAGCTGGAGCGGCGGCTGTCCGGAATTCCTCTGTCCGCCTGACGTACTCGCCCGGGTGCCGATCGGAGTGTCGCGAAAGCCACTTTCGGGACGTCTGATGTCCCGAAAGTGGCTTTCGCGACATGCCCGGTGCACACCTTTGTCTTACCTCTCGAGAGAAACGTCACTAGCGACCGGAAAGGTGAGATCAATGCCCGCTGCGAAGTTCAAGCAGCTGCTCCGAAGCAAGCTCAGAACATGGGGGTGGATGTATCGATGACTACCGTGGCCGAACCCGCTGAGGACCTTTCCGTCCTCACCGGACTCACCGAGATCACCAGGTTCGCCGGCGTCGGAACCGCGGTTTCCGAAACGTCCTACTCGCAATCCGAACTCCTCGAACTCCTCGACGTCGAGGATCCCAAGATCCGGTCGGTCTTCCTCAACAGCGCGATCGACCGGCGTTTCCTCACCCTGCCGCCGGAGGGTCCCGGCGGCGGACGCGTGGCGGAACCGCAGGGCGATCTCCTCGACAAACACAAGAAGATCGCCGTCGACATGGGATGCCGGGCCCTCGAAGCCTGCCTGAAGTCGGCGGGAGCGACGCTTTCGGACCTGCGGCACCTGTGCTGCGTCACCTCGACCGGTTTCCTGACCCCCGGCCTGAGCGCGCTGATCATCCGTGAACTGGGGATCGACCCGCATTGCAGCCGGTCGGACATCGTGGGCATGGGCTGCAACGCCGGCCTGAACGCGCTCAACGTGGTCTCGGGCTGGTCCGCGGCGCATCCGGGTGAACTCGGCGTCGTCCTGTGCAGCGAGGCCTGCTCCGCCGCTTACGCGCTGGACGGCACGATGCGGACAGCGGTGGTCAACAGTCTTTTCGGCGACGGCTCCGCCGCCCTCGCCGTCATCTCCGGCGACGGGCGGGTGCCCGGCCCCCGGGTCTTGAAATTCGCGAGCTACATCATCACCGACGCGGTCGACGCGATGCGCTACGACTGGGACCGTGACCAGGACCGGTTCAGTTTCTTCCTCGACCCGCAGATCCCTTACGTGGTGGGCGCGCACGCCGAGATCGTCATCGACCGGCTGCTGTCCGGGACGGGGCTGCGCCGCAGCGACATCGGCCATTGGCTGGTGCACTCCGGGGGCAAGAAGGTGGTCGACGCGGTCGTCGTCAACCTCGGCCTGAGCCGGTACGACGTCCGCCACACCACCGGTGTGCTCCGC
The DNA here is from genome assembly GCF_001953865.1 of Amycolatopsis coloradensis. Taxonomy (GTDB): domain Bacteria; phylum Actinomycetota; class Actinomycetes; order Mycobacteriales; family Pseudonocardiaceae; genus Amycolatopsis; species Amycolatopsis coloradensis. The sequence goes on along the minus strand of NZ_MQUQ01000006.1, from coordinate 99,329 downwards.
GACTACGGGAACCTCTCCAGCGGCTCCTTCCTCTTCTCCTACGAGCGACTCGTCGACGAGGACGTCGCCCGGCCGGGGGAGTACGGCGTGCTCATGACCATGGGGCCCGGCTCCACAATCGAAATGGCGCTTGTCCAATGGTGAGGAAGAACGAAGTGAACGGCGGACTGGTGCTGCGGATCGACGGCTCGCGCCCGCTTTCGGCCGCGTCGGTCGAGGAGATCGACGGCCTCTGCGATCGCGCCGAGGATGATCGGGGAGCGGGCCCGGTCACCGTCCACGTGACGGGTGTCCCGGCCGACGACTGGGCGCGGGGGCTGACCGTCGGCCTGGTGTCCAAATGGGAACGAGCGGTGCGCCGGTTCGAACGGCTGGGCAGGCTCACGGTCGCGGTGGCGTCGGGTGACTGCGCCGGAACGGCCTTGGACCTCCTGCTCGCCGCTGATCTCCGGATCATCGATCCGGGGACCCGGTTGCTGCTCGCTTCGGCGGGCGGCGGTTCCTGGCCGGGGATGACCCTGTACCGGCTCACCCAGCAGGCCGGTTCGGCGGGGATCCGGCGGGCCGTCCTGCTCGGAACCCCGATCGACGCCGACCGCGCGTTCGCGCTCAACTTGGTCGATGAGGTGTCCGAGGATCCGGCGAAAACACTTGCCGGGCTCGCCGATGTCACCGACGGTGCCGAGACGGCGATCCGGCGGCAGCTGATCTTCGAAGCGGGTTCGACCACCTTCGAGGAAGCGCTCGGTTCCCATCTGGCCGCGGCGGACCGGGCCCTGCGACGGGAAGCCAAGCCGTGACAACGGATTCCACGACTCTCTCGCCAGGGCTCGACCTTCGAGCCCTGGCGGGGGCGGCCCGCCGAGCCGACGACCTGCTCGCCGGACTGCCGTCACCTCCCGCCCGCGACGCCGAACAGCGCGCGGCCGCGTCCTCGGCGCTGGACGGGATCCGGACGATGCGCGCGGCCTTCATGGAGGCGCACGCGGAGGAGATCTACGACGAACTCACCGACGGCCGGACCCGGCACCCGCGTATCGGCGAACTCGTCCGTGCCGCCGCTCTCGCCCATCCCGGCCTGGTGCCGTCGGAAGAGCAGATGGCGGCCGAGCTTTCGTTGCCACAGGCGGAAAAGGAAGGGCGCGAGATCGACCAGGGCATCTTCCTGCGCGGGATCCTGCGTGCCCCGGAAGCCGGACCGCACCTGCTCGACGCCATGCTCCGGCCCACCGAAAGGGCGTTGCGGCTGCTCCCCGAGTTCGTGGAGACCGGCGTCATGCGGATGGAGGCCGTCCGGCTGGAGCGTCGTGACGGCGTCGCGCAGCTGACCCTGTGCCGGGACGACTGCCTGAACGCCGAAGACGCCCAGCAGGTCGATGACATGGAGACCGCGGTCGATCTGGTGCTGCTCGATCCGTCCGTCCGGGTGGCACTGCTGCGCGGTGGCGTGATGAGCCATCGGCGGTATCAGGGGCGCCGGGTGTTCTGCGCGGGGATCAACCTCAAGAAGCTGAGCTCCGGCGACATCCCTCTCGTCGATTTCCTGTTGCGGCGCGAACTGGGCTATATCCACAAAATCGTGCGCGGCCTGCGCACGGACGGTTCGTGGCATTCGCGATTTGTCGACAAGCCGTGGATGGCGGCCGTCGATTCCTTCGCCATCGGCGGAGGAGCCCAGCTCCTGCTGGTCTTCGATCACGTCCTGGCGGCGTCCGACTCCTACCTCAGCCTGCCCGCGGCCACCGAGGGGATCATCCCCGGCGCGGCGAACTTCCGGCTTTCCCGGATCACCGGGCCGAGGCTGGCCCGGCAGGTGATCCTGGGCGGTCGCCGGATCCAGGCGGACGAGCCCGCCGCGCGACTGATCGTCGACGAGGTCGTCCCGCCGGAAGAGATGGACGCGGCGATCGACGCCGCGCTGGCCAGGCTCGACGGGGACGCCGTGCTGGCCAACCGGCGCATGATGAACCTCGCCGAGGAACCACCGGAGGAGTTTCGCCGGTACATGGCGGAGTTCGCGTTACAACAGGCTTTGCGCATCTACGGTGCGGACGTGCTCGGCAAGGTCGGCGGGTTCGCGGTGGGAGCGCGATGAGCGAAAGCCGGGTGCGGTACGAAAAGAAGGATCACGTCGCCCACGTGACGATGGACCGGCCCGGAGTGCTGAACGCGATGGACCGGCGGATGCACACGGAGCTCGCCGCCGTCTGGGACGACGTCGAGGCCGACGACGACATCAGGGCGGTGGTCCTGACCGGCGCGGGAGACCGTGCCTTCTCCGTCGGCCAGGACCTCAAGGAACGCGCGCGGCTGACCGAAACCGGGGTGGAGGCCTCGACGTTCGGCAGCGCGGGGCAGCCGGGTCATCCCCGGCTGACCGACCGGTTCACCTTGTCCAAACCGGTGGTCGCCAGGGTGCACGGCTACGCGCTGGGCGGCGGTTTCGAGCTGGTGCTCGCCTGTGACATCGTCATCGCTTCCGAGGAGGCGGTGTTCGCCCTTCCGGAGGTCCAGCTCGGCCTGATCGCGGGGGCCGGAGGTGTGTTCCGGCTGCCGCGGCAGCTGCCGCAGAAGGTGGCGATGGGCTACCTGCTGACCGGACGCCGGATGGACGCGGCGACCGCGCTGCGTCACGGACTGGTGAACGAGGTCGTTCCGGCGGCCGAGCTGGATCACTGCGTCGCCGGATGGACCGACAGCCTCGTACGCGCCGCTCCGCTTTCGGTTCGCGCGATCAAGGAGGCCGCACTTCGGTCGCTCGACCTCCCGCTCGAAGAAGCGTTCAAGGCTTCGTATCACTGGGAAGAGTGCCGTCGCCGGAGCACGGACGCGAATGAGGGTCCCCGTGCCTTCGCCGAGAAACGGGCTCCGATCTGGACAGGGCATTAGTACATTTCCCGGATATTGTTGAGGTATGCGGATCATTTTCACGGCCCTCGGGGGCTACGGACACGCTTTTCCGCTCATCCCGCTCGCCGTCGCCGCACGCGACGCCGGGCACGATGTCAGTTTCGCGACCGCCGCGTCCTTCCTGCCGAACATCGAAAGAGCGGGTATCACCGGCCTCCGGGCCGGAATCACCCCGCAGGAAGCGTTCATGGAGGAGCTGAACCAGGTCGAAGGGGACCCGAGAGGGCTTCCGCCGGACGCGCTGCACCAGATCACCGGGCGGGTGTTCGGCGAGATCCTGCCACGGGCCGTCGTCGCCGACCTCGAGCAGGTCTTGGCCGGGCGACCGGATCTGGTGATCTACGAGATGATGAACGCCGGTGGCGCGTTCGCGGCCAAGCTCGCCGGGATCCCGTCCGCCGGCCACAACTTCGGCCGGGTGGCGGAGTACGACGCGGGCAAAGAGATCCGCGAGCGGGTTCGGGCGACTGCCGCCGAGTTCGGGGTCGAGGGCGAACTGGAGACCGCGTTCGGTGCCCCAGTCTTCGACATCTGCCCGGAGTCGGTGCAGTCGCGGGAATTCCTCGCCACGGCGAAGCGGATCCCGCTGAGGCCGACCGGCTGGAGCACCCCGGGTGACCTGCCCGTCGGAATCGCCGGACGCGACCGGAGCCGTCCGCTCGCGTACCTGACCCTGGGCACCCAATACGGGAACACCACCGTGCTGACCGAGGCGATCACCGGCCTGGCCGCGCTCGACCTCGACGTACTGGTCGCCACCGGCCCGACCGTCGAGGTCGAGTTGCTGGGCGACGTGCCGGACAACGTGCGGCTCGAGAGATGGGTGCCGCAGAGCGAACTGCTGCCGCATCTGGACCTCGTCGTGCACCACGGCGGGAGCGGGACGACGATGGGCGCGTTCGGCGCCGGGCTGCCGCAGCTGTTCCTGCCGCAGGGAGCCGACCAGCTCGCCAACGCCGAGGCGTCGGTCAAAGCAGGCGTCGCCGCTCAACTCGTCGATGACGAGCTGACGGCCGAAGCCGTCACGGAGAAAGCCCGCGCCCTGCTCACGGACACGGCGGTCCGCGACGCCACTCGCGCCCTCGCCAAGGAGGTCGCCGCCATGCCGATGCCCGCGGAGGTCGTCACCACCCTGCCCGGCTACTTCCAGCAGGGATCAAGAGTCCGTTGAGGACTTACCCGATCGCGTCGGCGCAGCCCATCGTCGAGTCCGGCGCGGTCTCACCGGGAGTGCGCCGGTAGATGACGCGCGCCGGGACCGGACCGGTCACCACCCGTTCGGCGAGTTCGTCGGCCTCGAGTTCGCGCGGTTGTTCGGTCGGCACCTTGGGCGTGACCGGCGTGCCGTTGGCGAGCCAGTACGGTTTCTCATTTTCTGCCAGGGTTCGGACGAGGCGCGCTTCGAGCAGGCGTTCTCGGCCGACGGCGGAAAGGCCTGGGAAACGAACTGGGTCGCGGTGGAACACCGGATTCGCCGCTGAAAAGGTCTTTCGTCCACCGTGGACGCGCCGGGTCACCGGGACGAATCGGGGGAGTCTTCCCTGGTTTCGACGACCTCGGTCGCGCCTCGTTTGCTGAAAGCCGCCCAGAGGTTGAAGCCGATGATGCCGACCCCGGCCGCCACCCAAAGCCAGAGAAAACCATTGTTCCGGCCGATTCCGCTGAAGATGCCGAAAAGAAGAAGCGCCACACCGAATACGGCACCGAAAATCGCGACAGGCTTCGATGGCTTCACGTTGTAAGAGGACACTCGCTGAATCTCCGATCGCATCGAACCCGAACGAGAGCGAAATGCCCGCGAAGTTGTCACCGTAAACGCGGACCGCGGTCCTGACAGCCATATTGCGCCGAGTGTCGCAACAGGGCATAGGCCAAATGGCCTAACGAATGAACGGCGAGGCTCGGTCAATGAGCCTTTTCCGACCTCACTGTGAACAGGTTGGGAGGAGCGCTCATGGCGTTCCGGGACAATGCTCTGAGCGGAGCAGCCCGTAGACGAGCACATCGACATACTCGCCGTGTTGGAAGGACCTGCCGCGCATGACCCCTTCCCGGCGGAACCCCAGGCGTTCGAGGGCTTTCTGCTCGCCGAGGTTACCGCCATTGGTGAGGGCCTCGATCCTGTTCGCCGTCGTGCGGCCGAACAGGTAGTCCACGAGCAGCCTCTGTGCCACCGTGCCCACCCCCTGGCTGCGATGCTCGGGTAGCACCCCCACGCCGATCTCGTAGGTGACACCCGAGGGGAAGCCGCGGGGCTTCCAGCTGGTGATGCCGTTAACCGTGTCGTCGGCCCGCGCGATCGCCACCGCGGCGGACTCGGCGGAGACATACCCGTCGATCTCCCATCGCTTGCGGCGCGCCCTCGGATCACCGAATCCGGGCCACTCGAACTCGCCGAGCGCATCCGGATCCGTGCAGAGACGGTCGAGAAAGGCGAGGTCGGCCTCGGTGAACGCCCTCAAGTGGACTTTGTCTGGGCGGTTCGCTGGAGTCATAAAGGCCAGTATCGCGCCCGGAACATCACCTGTCAGGCAGTGGGCACTTCCCAACCTTGTTGCGACAGGCAGGAGTTGCCGGTCCCCAGGTGCTGAATGTGGCGAAGCTCCGGTAGGGCTCAATGGCCGAACGGGTCGGGGACGTCACCGGGCAGCCAGGTGTGTCCAGGTCCAGTCCAGCCTTTCCTCTTGAGCATGCGCTTCGCACCCCGGGCGTGCCTGCCGACGAGGCGCTCCAGGTAGAGCTTCCCGGCCAGGTGGTCCGTCTCGTGCTGAAGGCAGCGTGCGAAGTATCCGGTGCCCTCGACGGTAATCGGCCGTCCGTGTCCATCGAAGCCGTCGATGGCCGCCCATCGCGCGCGGCCGGTGGGGAAGACCTCACCGGGGACCGAAAGGCAACCCTCGAGATCGTCGTCCGGGTCGGGCATGGTCTCGGGGATTTCGGACGTCCGCAGGACCGGATTGACGATGTGGCCACGGTAGCGGGTCCCGGTGTCGTCCGGACAGTCGTAGACGAAGACGCTCCGGCCGTCCCCGATCTGGTTGGCCGCCAGACCGGCCCCGTTGGCGGCGGTGTTGGTCTCGTGGAGATCCGCGATGAGCCGGCGGAGGTCGTCGTCGAACTCGATGACGGGGACCGCCACCCTGGCCAGCGCCGGCTCGCCGCGGATGAGGATGGGGCGAATGGTCATGCGACGAGAGTACTCAAAAGCGAGTACTCGTGTTGTACTAGGGAGGTGAACCCGACAAGACTGTTCATCCTCGGCGCACTGGCCAAACGCGGCCCGATGCACGGCCACCAGCTCCGCCGCGAGGCGCGGATGGACCGCACCGAGCTGTGGTCGCAGGTCAAACCGGGTTCGCTCTACGGCGCGTTGCACCGGCTCGAAGGCGAGAAACTGATCGAACCCGTCCGGACCGAGCAGCTCGGCGCGCTGCCCGCGCGAACCGTCTACTCCATCACCGGCGAAGGCCACCGCGAGCTTCGCGCGTTGCGAGACGAGGCCTTCGCGGAAGTGGGCCTCAAGCCCGACCCCGTCGACCTCGCGCTGGTCGTCAGCGGAGATCTCGATCGCGAGATGGTGCGGGGCTACCTCGAAGACCGACTCGCCGCGCTCACCGCCCAGGCGACCCAGTTCGGCCACCTTGGCGAGCGCCGGTGGCCCGATCAGTCCGTCGCCGACGACCTGGTCCTGGAACACGCACGCCTGAGGATCGAAGCCGAGCTGAAGTGGCACGAGCTGGTGCTCGCCCGACTGGACAAACTGTCCGAAATGGACAAACCCTGACCCCCGTGCTCCCGTCTTACGCCCCCAATCACGCGTGTTCGCTCCCCAATCACGCGTGTCCGCCCTCCAGTCACGGGTGATCGCCTTGCAATCACGGGTGTCCGCTCCCTAGTCACGGGTGTCCGCTCTCCAATCTCGGGTGTTCGCTCCCCAGTCACGGGTGTTTGCCCTCTAGTCACGGGTGTTCGCCGCGCAATCACGGGTGTTCGCTCCCCGGTCACGGGTGTTCGCCCTCCAAGCACGCGAGATCGGCTTCCGACGCCGGAGTCTTCGGCCTCGGCGCGCGCACCACCGGCGCCGGTTGCCGAGTCCCGCTTCCAAGTGGCGAACTCGGCTTGGTCTGATGCGGCGAGACAGTACCGAATCCGTGGTTTTCGGCACCGATGAACCGTTCAAGTTCGCCAAGGAACCCTGATTCGCTGGTGTTTCCGGATTTTGAAGACCCGCTTTGTCGACACTTCGACATAGTCGGCGCGCTGCTCCCCTGAAGAATGGCTGGTGAAGGCTGCCGCGGGCTGTGGCAGAAGTTTTCGGGGCTTTTCGTGCTGCCCGAAACCGCCGTGCTCCTCGGCGGCAATCACCGCACAATGGCGGTTCGCCCGGCAAGCTCAGTCGGTGCGGTCGAAGACCATGGCGCGCATGGCGTAGAACCGCTCGAAATCCTCGTCCTCCACGCGGGCGCCGAGCTGGCTGCCGGAGCTTAACCCCGACGGATTGTCGAGGTACAGCCCCGATTCGTCCACGGCGGTGACCAGGACCAGATGTCCGCCCCTGGTCGGCGGGCTGCTCTCCGGCTCCCTGATCGTTTGATGCACCGACGCGATCACCGGGTGCCCCTGCGCGACAAGGTCCCGTAGCGCGGGTACGCCGAAATCGACCCGCACCTCACCGGTGAGCCCGAACCGGTCCGCGACCCAGCTCAGAAAGGGCGCGTAGATCAGCCCGTGCACACCGTTCTCATGCCGCACGTACCCACCGAAGCGTTCGCACTCCTTGGCCAGCTCGACACTCGGTGGCACCACCTGCCCCCGGTGGGCCAGCAACATGCGAAGGCACGCCATCCCGCAGCTCCGCCACGACCAGAACTCGTACTCCTGCGCGGAAACGGCCCCGGACTCGGGCCATCGCGGATCGTCGGCGGCGGACATCGCACCGGTGACGATCGCTTTGACCAGGTCGGGGGATTCCCATTGAGAGAAATACGGAACGGGCGGCGCGGACATGAGCGCAGTATTCCACACGAAGATCCACGGCCGAGAGTGTCGCCGAGGGGCCGGGTGACCTGCCGCGCGCCGGGGTAGGCACGCGTTTCACCTGCGCGGCGCGTTTCGTACGTGATCGGTCGCGCGAATACGAAAGGTGTCGCGATAATGCTGATCGACACCGAATGTTTTAGCGACAGCGCCGGGTGGGTAAATCGCGGCACCCGCTTAACGTCGCCGCGAAGCATGAATAAACATTCGAGAACAACCTTCGATACAGCGACGTGCTGTCACTCATCCGGCGGATGGTGCTGCGCAATCGTCCACGACACCCTGGGTGCCAGACGAGACTGGGGATTCAATCGGCATGGAGCAGATCGGCGCATGCCGTCGTCGATTCAAGGGAATTCATGGAAATGGCGCGATCCGAAAGAGTGTCCGACCCGGTGAGAACTGACTGGGCGGGGGATGACCAGCAGTGGTGGGACTGGTACATGACGCTGGCATCCCAGACTCCGGTCGAGTCCGCGGATGTGGTATCGGACCCTGAGCGTTCCGTCGAAATCGAGGCACCCGAATACGAGGTGCATGCCAGCCTGACCGCGCCGTACGCGCTGGCCGAGGAAAGCGTCTCCTTTTTCCGGCGGAATGGTTATGTGAGACTCCGGAACATGGTGCCTCCCTCGGTGGTCGCGGCGCTGTCCCGGCGAGTCGACGAACTTCTGGACGCGATGCACGGGACCGGGAATGACGGCCGGTTCCTGGCGGTGGAGCAGGTCTGGCTGACCGACCCGTTGGTGCGTGGCGTGACCTTGTCGCGCCGGCTCGGCGACGTCGCCGCGCAGCTCATGGGCGTCGACGGCGTGCGTCTGTATCACGACAACATCCTCTCGAAAGAGCCTGGCTGTGGCCGGACGCCGTGGCACCGCGACAACGACCACTATCCGCTGGCTTCTCCCGCGGTCTGTACGTCGTGGTTTCCCCTCCAGCGCATCCCCGCGGCCATGGGCACCTTGACCTGCCTTCCGCGCACCTCGGTCCCCGGATCGGTGCTGAAGATCCCGGTCTCCGTGGAAAACAGCTCCTACGACGAGCGAGTGGAAGCCGAACTGCGGGCGAGTGGGGTGGTCCCAGATTCGAGTCCGTTCGAGCTGGGCGAAGTCTCCTTCCATGCCGCGGATTGCTTCCACACGGCAGGGCCCAACCGGACCGGCGTCCCTCGCCGCGTCCTGTCGTCCACCTATTACGCCGATGGGACCAACGTCATCGACAGCCCCACTGTGCTGAGCGGTAAATGGAGAGACTTCCTGCCGGGCGTCGCGCCGGGGACCCCGGCCGTATCCAGCTTGAATCCCTTGGTCGGCTCGACGGCCGCCTTGACCTCCGTCCGCCGATAGCGCGCGGGTCATGGCAAGCGCGGCAAGAATCGGACTGCTCGCCCTACTGTGGGGATCGACCTTCCTGTGGATCAAGATCTCGCTGAGAGGCTTCACCGCCGTCCAGGTCACCTTCCTGAGGATGATCATCGGCGCCGCCTTCCTGCTGGTGGTGCTGTGGATCCTCCGCCGACGGCGGATGGCGCCGAGGTCCTTTCCCTGGAGACATATCCTGGTGTCCGCCGCACTGGCGAACGCGATTCCGTATCTGCTGTTCACCATGGCGGAAAAGGAGATCGGCTCCTCATCGGCGGGAGTCATCAACGCCTCGACCCCCATGTGGACTTTCCTCGCCGCGTGGGCCTTCGACCGAGGGCAGCGCGATCACCACGTTCGGCAGACGCCTGGTCTGGTTGTCGGATTCCTGGGCTGCGTGCTCATCTTCAGCCCGTGGAAAGAAGATTCCGACTTGATGAGCTGGGGCGGGCTCGAGTGCTTGATCGGGGCCATGTTCCTCGGAGTCAGCTACGTTTACATGTCGCGCTTCCTGACGAACAGGGGAATTTCGCCATTGATCCTGTCGGCCGGACAGCTCTCGGCCGCAAGCGTGCTGCTCGCGCCCGCTCTCGCCGTCGAAGGGGCACCTATCCTCGAACCGCGAGCAGATGCCTTGGTCGCCTTGGCGATTCTCGGTCTCTTCGGTACCGGAGCGGCGTACATTCTCAATTACCGCATCATCTCCGATGACGGCACCGTGAAGGCCTCGGCGGTGACGTACCTGCTCCCGGTCGTCTCCATAATCCTGGGCGCGGCGGTGCTCGACGAGCAGCCCACCCCGACGATGCTGATGGGTGTGGTGACCGTCCTCGCCGGCGTGGCGCTGACCCGCCGGAAAGGTGACAGGACCGGTCGGCACCTCGGAAAAGAAGTCGGTTCCGCCGAGATGGCTCTGCGACGTCCGGGAAAGTGACCTGTTCGGGCCCGAGGGCAGGGCCCCTGCCGGATCAGGTGCGGATGATCCTCCGTGCATACGTGATCGTCACCGCCGAGCGGGGCGCGATGTCACCTGTCCAGGTCAATCGCTCGCTGTCCGCCGCATACCGGGGTGCCGCCGGCTCGGCACCGCCGGAACCGGCGTTCGCGTCGTCGTTGTAGGCAGCGTCGTCGGCCGCACCGGACAGATCGTCGGTGACGACTGTGTCCGGCGACGGCGCCGTTCCTTCATGGGCGACGGTGACGGTGTAGGTGACCTTGGCACCCGGCTTGGCGCTGGTCTTGTCGGCCTTCTGGACGGCGAGGGGTCACCGTCGTCGCCACGACCGCTGGTGGTCTCACCGCCGGGAGATCATCGCCTCCAGTACGCCGGGCCGGGTGTTGTGCGAGGTTCCCGCCGTGACGTAGACGGTTTGTCGTGCGGTAGTCCGTCGAAGACGGCCGGGCAGTTTCCGTCGGCGGGCAGGACCCCCTCCGGGCGCACCGGCAGCCGGGCGGGGGTGGTCCCACGTGACCCCTCGCGGCCGTAACGCCTCCGACCAGATGTTCAGGTACGGGACGGTGCCGTGATCGGGAAACGGGTCGAGGCCGAAGCGCCGCACGATCGGGTCGAGCGCTCGCCAGCCGCCCACCATGATCGCGTCCGGCATCTCGTCCACCCTCGGTCCGGGGCCGGTTTCGGCCATCACGGTGACCACATACGCCCGCTTTTCGTCCGGCGACATCGCGGCGAGTACCGGGAGGCGGGCGAGTAGTTCTCCAAGCCTGACGGGCGCGGCCTCGGCCAAGGGCAGCAGCGGAACGACATGGCTGTAACCCGCACCGGCGGAGAAGAACAGACGCATCGCCGAAGGTTGCCGACGTTCGCGGCAGGGCGTCCTCCAGGGACAAAAGTAGTGAGCCATTTGTTGTAAGAAACCGATTTCCGGGGTGGGCGAAGTGACCCGATGACTGATGGCGCAGGTATCTCGACGGGCTTGATCCTTTTATCGCACTACGGATTTCGCAGCTTCTGCGGGCCCGGCATGGCCGCCTTCGGCGCGGGTATCCGTATCTGACGGAACCGGATCCTGTGGAATTCACAGAAGGCGGGATAATTGATCTTTCGAGGGCGAATCCGGGTCTTGACACGGTGACATTCGCTGGGTAGACAAAGGTGTGTCAGTGGTCTCGACCATTAGACGGCTGGGGCGATTATCTGAAAATAAAGGGGGACGGGGGAGCACGTCTTTCCGACGGGATTCGTTTTGCGGCCGTAGGTCGTCTCCGGCGACTTCTTTGCTCGATCCTGCTGGATCATTTCCGTTGCTTTCCGTGTCTCATGAGTGTTTTCGCTATCCGTCATTCCTCTTGACAAGGAGCTGTCATGGGCAAAATCGCCGTCATCACCAATGATCTTCAGGGTGACGTGGTCTATCTGACCCCCGAGCGCACAGCGGTGATGACCGACGCGCAGCCCCACTACATCGGCTTCCTCGACGAGATGCGGCGCCGGGGCCACACGGTCTACCACCTGCAGCTGATCAACCTTCCCGACGACCCGAACGCCAACCGCAGGGCGGACGGAACCCTGCCGTTGCAACGCGAAACCGAGGGCGCGGCGATTCTTCCCGCGTTCCTCGGCGAGGGTGACGTCGTCGTGGAGAAGAACAAGGACAGCGGTTTCTACGAGACGAAATTGCATGATCTGCTTCAGGCGGAGGGTGTCGAGACCGTCGTGGTCACCGGATTGCAGACCCAGATCTGTGTCCAGACCACCGCCGCCGACGCGTTCTTCCGCGGCTACAACGTCTGGGTGCCCGCCGAATGCGTCGTTTCCGACAAGACGGAAGATCGCGATCGCTCTCTCGCCTGGCTGGCCGGGTACTGCGCCACGGTCGCGAGTTCGAAAGAGATCTTGGAAACCCTCGACGTCAAGGGTGAACTGCCCCGAATGGTCGTCAAGACCCTTCCTTGAGCCCGTCCGAAAGGGCTTTCGGCCCTCGCTCGAAGAAAGGTAGGACGCCCGATGGCGAACTCGGTGACCGGCCTCGACGAGGTCGTCCTCGATCACGGAAGTGGAGCCAAGCTCAGCGGTGAGTTGATCTCCTTCGTCGTCGAGACGCTCGGGGAGGTGTACATCGGCGAGATGGAGGACAGCGCGATGCTCTCCATTCCCGCCGGGAAGATCGCGATGACCACGGATTCGTTCGTGGCCGATCCGCCGTTCTTCGGCAATGGGGACATCGGCAAGATCTCGGTCTGTGGCACGGTGAACGACCTCGCCGTTGTCGGTGCGCGGCCGCTCTACCTGACCCTCGGGATGATCCTGGAGACGGGGTTGCCGATGGCCCGCCTCCATCAGGTGTGCACCTCGATCCGGGAGACGGCGCTCGAAGCAGGCGTCCAGATCGTCTGCGGTGACACCAAAGTGGTCCGTAAGGGCGAGGTCGACCAGATCTACCTCAACACCGCGGGCATCGGTGTCTTCGAGCGCGCGCCGCTGCGGATGCGTGACGTCCGGCCCGGCGACCGGGTGATCCTCAGTGGACCGATCGGCAATCACACGGTGCATCTGCTGTCGATCCGCGAGGGCCTCGGGTTCGAGCAGCGGGTGCTGAGTGATTGCGCGCCGCTCAACGGGCTCATGGACGCGCTGCTGACGACGGTCGGCGAGGGCGCGGTGCGTTCGGTCCGGGACGTCACGCGCGGCGGGCTGGCCGCCGTCCTGCACGAGTACGCCAGGGCGTCCGGGCACGCCGTCCGGTTCGAGCAGGATCGGCTGCCCATTCAGTTCGAGACCGTGATGGCCGCGGACATGTTGGGAATCAACGCGATCCACGCCGCGAACGAGGGTTGTCTGTGCCTGTTCGTCGATCCCGCGGCGGAGCAGGACGTGCTGGCCGTGCTCCGTTCGCACAAGTACGGCGCCGAGGCGACGACGATCGGCGAGGTGACCGGGGACGCGGATCCGATCGTGCTGAGGCGCGACGCGGACGGGCGGGATTCCGTGGTCGAGGAACTTCAGGGTGCCGAGCTGCCGCGTCTGTGCTGAGCGGAGAGGTGACGAGATGCCGAGTAGCGATTCGAGTGTCCGGCGAAGTATTCGCGTGGCAGGCGTGGTCCAGGGCGTGGGGTACCGGCCCTTCGTCTACAAGCTCGCGTTGAACTGCGACCTGACCGGCTGGGTGCTCAACGACCCGGAGGGGGTGCTGATCGAGGTCACCGGCAGGCCTGAGGAGGTGGACCGTTTCACCGACGGCCTCAGCACGCAGGCGCCGCCCCAGGCCCGGGTCACGGGGGTTCAGGTGAACGACCTGCCCGAGGCCGGGGAGCGGCCGGAAGGGTTCACCATCCGGGAAAGCAGGCACACCGGCCGCCGGACCACGGTCGTGCCCACCGATTCCTACGTCTGCGCCGACTGCCGTGCCGAGCTGCGTGATCCGGCCGACCGCCGGTACCGGTATCCGTTCATCAACTGCACCAACTGCGGCCCGCGGTATTCGATCATCCGCGAGCTGCCCTACGACCGGGCCGTCACCACGATGGCGGGCTTCACCATGTGCCATCCGTGTGCCACCGAGTACGGGGACCCGCTGGACCGTCGCTATCACGCCCAGCCCAACGCCTGCCCCGACTGCGGTCCCCGGCTGTTGCTGGCGGGTTCCGGTGGCGAGACGGCTTCGGGGGAGGAAGCGCTGGCCGCGGCCACGGCGGCGCTCACCGGAGGCGGGATCGTCGCGGTCAAGAGTGTCGGCGGGTTCCATCTCGCGGTCGACGCCCGTGACGGCGAGGCGGTCGCCCGGCTCCGGACCCGCAAACGGCGCGATTCCAAGCCGTTCGCGGTGATGGCGCGCGATCTGGGCACGGTCGAGGGGTTCGCCGAGGTCCGTCCGGCCGAGGCCGAACTGCTGCTCTCGCCCGCCCGGCCGATCGTGTTGCTGCGTAAGCGATCCCCGGGCTTGCCGGGGCAGATCGCCCCGCGCAATCCCAATCTCGGCGTCATGCTCCCGTCCGCGCCGGTGCACCACCTCCTGCTCGACCACGCCGGACTGGACACCCTGGTCATGACCAGCGGCAACATTTCCGGCTACCCGATCGTGCACCGCGATGAGGACGCGCTGGCGCAGCTCTTCGCCGTCGCCGACCTGATCCTTTACAACGACCGTGCCATCGAGGTCCGGGTCGACGACTCGATCGTCCGTTACTCCGAGCATCCCGGACTCGGCGAGCCACTGGTCGGGTTCATCCGCCGGTCCCGCGGCTACGCGCCGTATCCCGTGGAGGTCGGCAGGCAGCTGGCGCCGCTGGTGGCCTACGGCGCCGAGCTGAAGACGACCGTCGCGTTGAGCAGTGGTTCCCGTGTCCATGTCAGCCAGCACATCGGTGACATCAAGAACGACGAGACGTTCGGGGCGCATCGCGAGGCGGTCCGGCATCTCGCCGATCTCCACGAGCTGCGCCCGCGGCACGCCGCCGTGGACCTGCATCCGCAGTTCCGCGCGACCCGGTACGCCTTTCAAGAGCAGGGCGAAACCTTCGAGCAGGTCGTCCCGGTCCAGCACCATCACGCGCATATGGCTTCCTGTATGGCGGAGAACCGGCTCGGCGGCGAGACCATCGGTGTCATCTTCGACGGCACCGGATACGGCGACGACGGCACCATCTGGGGTGGCGAATTCCTCGTCGGCGGCTATCGCGACGCCCGCCGCGTCGCGCATCTGCGGACCGTGCCGCTCTTGGGCGGCGACAAGGCGGTCACCGAACCGATCAGGACGGGTTTCGCGCTGGCGCTGGACGCTTTCGGCGAGACTTCCGCCGCGGTCAGCGCCTTCCCGGTGCTGGAGAGCCTCGACGAACAGCAGCGGCACGTCTTCGCCACCATGGCGCGGCGCGGGATCAACGCTCCACCCGCGTCCAGTATGGGCCGGTTGTTCGACGGCGTCGCCGCGTTGCTGGCCATCACCATGCACGCCGAATACGAGGCGCAGGGCCCGATCGAGCTGGAGGGCCTGCTCGAACGCGACTTCACCATGGCCGAGCGGTACCGATTCGGTGTGAACGACCGGGAGATCGACCCCCGGCCGGTGATCCGGGCGCTCGCCGCGGACCGGGCGGCGGGGCTGGACTCCGCCACGTTGAGCCGTCGTTTCCATTCGGCCGTGGTCGACATGGTCGTCGACCGATGCCAGGCGCTGAGTGAGTCCGGAACGCGCCGGGTGGTGCTCTCCGGCGGGGTCTTCCTGAACGAGTTCCTGCTGGTCAACTGCATGGTGGAGCTGCGGAAGGCGGGATTCGACCCGTACTGCCACCAGCAGGTGCCGACCAACGACGGCGGCATTTCGCTCGGTCAGATCGTGGTGGCCGACGCCAGGCTGGGAGACGACGCGCGATGAAGAAGTACCTGATCACCGGCGGACGGGGCTATATCGGATCGGTGCTGACCAGGAGACTCCGCCAAGCCGGGGCGGAGGTCGTGGTCGTCGACAACGGCCTGGTCGGCGGTCCGGAACTCGAACTGCCCGGGGTCACCTACATCGACGGCGACGTCCTCGACACGGGTTCCTGGGGCAAGGCCCTCGACGGCGTCGACGCGGTGGTGCACCTGGCGGCGATCGTGGGCGACCCGGCCTGTGGTGTCGACACGGACACCGCGTGGGACGTCAACTATCTCGGCACCATCCGGGTCGCCGAGGCGTGCCGGCGGGCCGGGATCCGGTCGCTGGTCTTCGCTTCCACGTGCAGCAACTACGGCTTCACCGCGGACGCGGAGGTGGGCGTCCTGTCACCCATGTCGCCCCAGTCGGTCTATGCCGAATCCAAGGTGCTGTCCGAGCACTATCTGCTCTCCCTGCCCCGTGACGAACTTTCCCCTCGTCTGCTGCGGTTCGCCACCATCCACGGCCTGTCCCCGCGGATGCGGTTCGATCTCGCCGTCAACATCATGACGGCGAACGCCGTGGAACACGGCAGGGTCACCGTGCACGGCGGGACCCAGTGGCGGCCCTTCCTGCACGTCGAGGACGCGGCCGCGGCGGTACACCTGGTCCTGCGGGACGACCGGCGTGCCGCCCCGAGCATCTACAACTGCGGCTTCGGCGAAGAGAACTACCGCATGGACTCCATCGGCAAGCTGATCGCCGAGGAGATCGACGGCGTCCGTATGGAGATCCTCGAAGAGCACACCGATCCACGGAACTACCGGGTGAACTTCGACCCCATCCGGCGGGAGCTGGGCTTCACCCCGAGCCGCCGGGTCGTCGACACGGCGCGGGAAATCCGGGACGCCATGCGCGAAGGGAAGTACCCGGACTTCGCTTCCGCTCGCTACAGCAACTACCTGACCGCGGTGGCCCAGCGCGTGGACCCGGTCTCGGCGTGAGTTTCCGTCCTCCACCCTCAGGAGCCCGACCATGACCGACCTCAGCCCGAGACGTTTCCCCGAACTCGTTCCCATGGCCCGCCCGACCGTGGAGGCCGATGCCGAGATGGAGCTGGCCGTCAAGGAGATCCTCCAGTCGGGGATGCTCACCAACGGGCGGTACGTAAGGGAATTCGAGGAAGCCGCGGGCGCGTACCTGGACGTCGGCCACGTGGTCGCGGTCAGCAGCTGCACCACCGGGTTGATGCTCGTGCTCCGCTGCCTGGAGCTGACCGGTGACGTCATCGTCCCGAGCTTCACCTTCATGGCTTCCGGCCACGCCATCGACTGGGCGGGGCACGGGATCCGGTTCGCCGACTCGAATCCCCGCACCTGGACCCTCGACCCCGACGCCGTGGCCCCGCTCCTGCCGGGCGCGGCCGCCGTGCTGGGGGTGCACACGTTCGGGGTCCCGTGCGACACCGGCCCGCTGCGTGAATTGTGCGATTCCCACGGGATTCCGCTGATCTTCGACGCCGCGCACGGCTTCGGCAGCCGTTATCGCGACGGGACCATGGTCGGCGGCAAAGGGGTGGCCGAGGTGTTCAGCCTCAGCCCGACCAAAACCCTCAGCACCGGTGAGGGCGGGCTGATCACGACGAACGACGCCGCCCTCGCCGCCAAGCTGAGGATGGCGCGCGAATACGGCAACCCCGGCGACTACGACAGCCGCTTCGCCGGGCTCAACGGCCGGATGACCGAGGTCTCCGGGTTCATGGGCGTGCACGCGCTCAAACGGTTCTCCCACTGGATCGGCGTCCGGCGTTCACTGGCGGACCGCTATCGCTCCGGATTGGACGGACTGCCCGGCCTGGAATTCCAGGCGATTCCGGCGGGAGCCGCGAGTTCGTACAAGGATCTGGGGATCCGTGTCGACGCCGCCCACTTCGGGATGAGCCGCGACGCGCTGGCCGAGCGGCTGGGGCGGGAGAACGTCAGCACTCGCAAATACTTCAGCCCGGCCATGCACCAGCAAACCGCCTACCGGGACGTTCCCGCCGTCGCGGAGCTGCCCGTGACCGAGGAACTGGCATCGAGCATGATCACGCTGCCGCTCTACTCTCATATGCCCGCGCGGGTCGTCGGCGAGATCTGCGACCTCATCCGCGAAATACACGCGACAGCATAGAAAGCAGGCGGTAGAGCATCGTGAACGACTACGTGGCGGAACTGCGGAAACTGGTCGGGACCCGGCCGCTGATCCTTCCAGGGACCTCGGTCGTGATCACCGATCCGGCCGACCGCGTCCTGCTGCTGGAGCGGGTCGACACCGGCGGCTGGGGGCTGCCGGGCGGCTTGATGGAGCCGGGGGAGTCGTTCGAGGAGACCGGGAGGCGGGAGGTCAAGGAGGAGATCGGGCTGGACATCGGCGAGCTGAACCTGCTGGGGCTCTTTTCCGGGGCGGGGTACTACTACCGCTATCCGAACGGCGACGAGATCCACAACATCACCGCCGCGTATGTGGCCCGCCTGCCGGAAGACGCCACCATCGTCCTGGACACCGCGGAGAACAGCACGTGGCGGTTCTTCGGGCTGGACGAGATCCCGGACACCGTGATCACCCCGGAGCAGCCCATCATCGCGGAATACGCCAAGGTCGCGTCATGACCGGTTTCGCGGAGTTCATCGAGACCTGTCTTCGCGAAGCGTCCAAAGTGGCCGTGGGAATGCGGGGCACCGGCGAAGCGACGGTCAAACCGTCGGACGTGAACCAGATCGTGACCGACACGGACCTCGCCGTCGGCGCGCTGCTGACCGGTCGGATCAGGGAACGGTACCCGCGGCACGCGATCCTGGAAGAGGAGAGCGGGGCGACGCCCGGCGACGACGAGGTCACCTGGATCGTGGACCCGTTGGACGGCACGAGCAATTACGCCGCGGGCAGCCCGCTCTACGGCGTGATGATGGCTGCGGTCGGCGCCGGGGGAGTCCTCGCGGGCGGACTCGCGCTGCCGGCGTTCGACACCGTTTACGCCGCCGAATCCGGCAAAGGGGCCACGCGCGACGGCCGTCCGCTCAGGCCGCTCCCGGCCACCGGCCCGGAGAAGTCGTTGGTGGCTTTCGGAATGGACAAGGGTCCGCCCGCCATGATGGCCGCCGAAGGCAGGATCGCCGCGGCACTCGGGACCGCGTGTCTCGGCGTCCGCATGAGCAACAGCGTCTTCGACATCTGCATGGTGGCCGACGGCGCCTACGGGGCGTTCGTGCATCGCGGCTGCCGGATCTGGGACGTGGCGGCCGCGCTGTGCGTACTGGGGGAGTGCGGCGGGGTGTGCACCGATCTCGACGGGCGGCCACTGGATCTCACCGATCCGCTGACGAAGGCGGATCAGGTCTTCGAAGTCTGCTTGGCCTCGGCCAGCGTGCATCCCGCCGTGATGACCGCGCTGAAAGCGGCGGGCCCCGCGTGAGGGGCCGTACGCCGGACACCAAGGTGAGTGTCTTCGCCCTGATCCTGGGGTTGACCTGCGGATACGACGCCACCGCGATGGCGGGCGCGCTGCTGCTGGTCACCGACCATTTCGAACTCACGACGACCCAGCAGGGTTCGCTGTACGCCGCCACGGCCGCGGGCTGGATCGCCGGCGCCCTCCTGGGCAGCAGGCTCGTCAACGCACTCGGCCGTCGCAAGACCCTGCTCGGCTTGACATTCCTGTACCTGGTGGCCACCGGTCTCGCCGTCACGGCGGCGGATCCGCTGTGGCTGGGCGTGGGCCGGTTCGGGCAGGGCACCGCGATCGGCATCGCCATCGTGACGACCCCGATCTTCATCGCCGAATCGGCGACGACGCGTGCTCGCGGCCGCATCGCGGTCCTCTACCAGGTGGCGACCTCCGTCGGGATCTCGATGGGCTACTTCGGCGGCTACTTCCTCGCGGACAGCGGGCAGTGGCGGCTGATGCTCGCCATTCCCGGTGTCCTCGCCCTCGCCACCGCGTTGTGGCTGCTGGGGCTGCCCGAGACCGAACACTGGCGGCAGTTCCGGCAGGAGGGGGCCGCACGTCAGGTGGGCGTCGTGCGCGCGATCTTCGGGCCCCGCTACCGGAAGCTCACGCTTTTCGTCGTCACACTCGGCTTTTTCGTCCAGGCGACGGGTATCAACGCGATGGTCTTCTTCAGCCCGCGGATCTTCCAGCACATCGGCTACACCGACGACTTCGGCCTGCTCGTCCTGCCCGGTTTCGTCCAGCTCGCCGGTGCGGCCGCGGCGCTCGTCTGCGCACTGACGATCGACCGGTTCGGCAGACGGCCGGTGCTGCTCACCGGCACCACCCTGATGGGGCTGGGCCACGCGCTGCTGGTGATCGGCTTCGCCGCCGATTCCCCCGGTGTGATCGGCTTTCTCGGGCTCATCGCTTTCATCGTCGGCTTCAATTCGGGCTTCGGGGCACTGGTGTGGGTCTTCGCGGCCGAAGGCTTCCCGGATCACCTCCGGGGCGCCGGGGCGTCGGTGATGCTTCTGACGAACCTCACGACGAACCTGTTCGTGGCCCAGTTCTTCCTCGACGTGCTCAACGCCATCGGCGGTCTGCTGACCTTCCTCGTCCTCTTCGCCATCACGGCGGTGGCCTGGATCTTCGTGTTCTTCCTCGCTCCGGAGACGAAGGGCCGGTCGCTGGACGAGGTCCAGTCCTATTGGGAAGCGGGCAGGCGCTGGCCCGTTTCCGGCGACACCCATGCCGCGGCGTCCTGAGCGGCGGTCGGTGCTGGTGATCGGCTCCGGTCCGATCGCGCTCCGCGACACCGCCGCGGCGTGCCGGGTGCTCAAGGCGGCGGGCTTGCGGGTCACGATGGTCGACAGTGACCTGACGACGATGACGACCGACCCCGAGTTCGCCGATTCCACCTACCTGGAGCCGATCGACCCCGGCACGGTCGAGCAGGTCATCGCCAGGGAACGGCCGGACGCCCTGCTCCCCACCGTCGGCGGGCAGGCCGCGCTCGACACCACGATCGCCCTGTACGAGTCCGGCGTGTTGACCCGGTACGGCATCGAGCTGATCGGCACCGGCATCGACGCGATCCTGGCGGGTGAGAATCCCGAGGAGTTCGCGCGGATCGTCGGGCGAGCAGGTGCCGAGATGGTGCCGGAAGCGTCCGTGCCCGGCTGGCCGAAGTTCGAGTTCGAACTCGTGCAGGACCACGAGGACAAGGTGGCCGTCGCCTGTTCGACGGGAGAATCCGGCTCACTGACCGACCGGGGGTATCGGCGGATGTGCGACCTCGCCGTCGCGGTGACCCGGGCGGCCGGCGTGGGCCCCGGTGGCTGCACCGTCCGGTTCGCGGCCGACCCGTCCGGCGGCCGCGTGGTCGTGACCGGGTTCGACGCCCGGGCGCCCGGGTCCAGTGCGCTCGCCGTGCAACTGGCCGTCGGGCACACCCTGGACGACCTCGGTTTCGTGACGGCGGCGCGGCGACCGTCAGCTACGGGTGACGTGCTCGAGATCGACGTCGACGCCCTCTACGACGGTCACGAGTTGTATCTCGGCGGAATCATGGAGCGCTTCGAAGCCCCCGGCGACCCGGCCTGCGTGCTGCCGCCGATCACCCTCGGCCGCGCCGATCTCGCCAGGATCCGTGAGTCCACCCGTGTCCTGGCCGAGAGCACCGGACTGCGGGGGCCGCTGAACGTCCGATACGCGCTCACGCCGGGTGCTTTGTCCGTCCTGGAGGCGAATCCGCGGGAAGACCGCACCGTCCCGTTCGTGTCGAGGGCCACCGGCGTGCCGCTGGCCAAGGCCGCCGCACGGGTGCTGCTCGGCGCCCGCATCGCCGACCTGCGTGCCGAGGGTCTCCTGCCGCCGACAGGGGACGGCGGCATGCTCCCGCCGGACGCCGCCGTCGCGGTCAAACAGGGTGAGGTGATGGCGATCGACTCGGATTTCGGCACCGCGTATGCCAAGGCGCTGGCCGCCGCGTCCGGTCCGTTGCCCACCAAGGGCCGGGTCTTCGCCGCGTTCGCCGCCCGTGACAACCGGGCGATGATCTTTCCGGTGAAAGCGCTGGCGGACAACGGTTTCGAAATCCTGGCCGCCGAAGGAACGGGCGCCATCCTCCAGTACCTCGGCGTACCGGTCACGATCGCCCGCGAACACTCCATTGTGGACCTCGTGATGGCAGGCGAGATCGTCTTGGTCGTCGACACCCTGCCCGGGACACCACGAGACGAGATCCGCGCCGCCGCGGCAACCCGCGGAATCCCGTACCTCACGTCGATCCAGGGACTGACCGCCGCGGTGCAAGGCATCGAAGCCGTCAACCGTGGCCATTCGAGTGTCGTCTCGCTTCAGGAGCACATCGACACTCTGTGGCCGATCCGTTCCTGAGGCCCGTTTTCCGGAACCGGCACCGGCTTCCGAACGTCGAATCACCGACAGGTCGGCAGACCGCTCGACCTGTCGGATCCGGCGCCTCGCGCCGTGAGAAAGGGAGGACGTGTCGATGCGCGAAAGCATCAGCAAGATCGGCCTGGCCAAGGGAGCGATGGTCGTGATCGGAGCGTTCACCGTCGCGAGCCTCGCGATGCCCGCCACCGCGAACGCCGCACCCGCCGCCGGGTGCTCGGCGTTCATGAACTCCCCGGTCACCGGCGGCTACAAAGCCACCCTCGCTTGCAACGGCATCGGCCTTTCCTTCGTCGACGGGCTCGGCACCACCCTCACCGATGCCAGTAAGGAGGCACGTGCCCTGGCACAGATCGCGCTCGGCGGTGGTGACACTTGCAGCGCCTTCATGCACGCCACGACTCCTGGCGGCTACAAGGTCACCCTCACCTGCGTCGACACCGGGCTGGTATCCGGTGTGGGCACCACGTTGACCGATGCCTCACGGGCAGCCCGCGCTTCCCTCTAGTGGGGTGGTCGGCTGCCTCGCCTGCTGCTGAGCTGTCCTGAAGGCCGCCGTTGCATCGGTGGCCTTCAGGACACAGGGGACAGCGGCCCTCGTTTCGATGCCGGACCGCGTCCCCCGCCGTGTGGAAATAGGGACGCTCAACCTCACGTCGCCGTTGTCGTTGGGTCGGTGAGGTGTCGTCGGTCGTTCCGTTAGTGGGGCCGCTGTTGCGGGTTTGGTGAGGTGCGGGTGGTCTTCCTCTTGTTCTGACTCTATTGCCGGAAATTGGACACGTGTTCTTCGTGGTCGCGCGCGGCTGTCGGTCGTTCCACGAGCGGACCCGTTGTCGCTGGAGCGGCGACGCACGATCGTTTTTCTGTCACCGCTCTGAGTCCGTTGCCGAAATTCGGCTACGCGTCCACCGCCGGAACCGTTGTCGCTGGATCGGCGCTCACCGTCCCGTTCCGCACCCGACGTCACCTTTGCCCTTCCCCTCGACAAGCCACCGCGATCCGCACGGCGAGGAACAGGTCGACCAGGGCGAACTCCGGCTGGTGATCGGCGCCGTGCTGCCGCTGGCCGACATCGCGCGGGCGCACACCCTGGTGGAAGGTGGCTCGGCCGGTGGGCGCCCGCGTGGCAAGATCGCCGTCGCCGAACTCAGTCGATGAGGACGTTCTTGTAGAAGAGGTTCGCGTAGCGGTTGGCATTCTCCATGCTGCTGCGCGACCCGAAACCCAGGTACAACCGGGTTTCCCCGGCCAGGCTCCGGTAGATCCCCAGACCCTCCGGCTCGCGGTACACCAGCGACTGCCCCGCCTTGGTCAGCGCGCGGCTCCTCACCTTGCCGGTGTTCATGTCGATGCACGTGACGTAGGAGTTGATGTCGGCCGGGTTCGCGTGGCCCGTACCGTCCAATGTGTACAGATACTGGCCGTAGATGGTGTATCCCTGGAACACCACCGAGGTTTCGGCCAGCGCGGGCTGCGCGAAATGTGCCAGCGGCGCGCTGAAGTCGCCGGCGGCGGCGGACGCGAGCGGGTAGACGCTGATGAACATCTTGCCGCCTTCCTTGCGGCGTACCGCCATCCGCTTGTGGATCGGATCGGTGGCACAGGTGATCGTGTCACTGCCGGTGAGGAACTTCTTCACCGACGGCGTGCCACCGTTGACGAACTTGAACCTGGCCAGCGCCGTCCCGCGACCGTCGCCGGTGGGTCCGTTCGAGTCGCATTCCATCCAGATGTAGGAGTCGGTGCCCACCGGTTCGACGCCGATCGACACCCCGTGCCCGGCGTTGTTCAGATGCATCGAACCCTGGATCTCACCGGAGAAGTTGACCTGGGTGACGCATAGATCGTCCCCGGTCCCGCCATTGCGGGCGTTCACGATGAAGATGCGCACGTTCTGGTTGTCGAAGGCGAAGCCCTGCATCACGTGGTGCGACTCGTGCAGGATCTTGCTCCGGAACTCGTCATAGGACGGCTCGGTGAGGTCGAACCGCTT
Organism: Amycolatopsis coloradensis; assembly: GCF_001953865.1. Lineage (GTDB taxonomy): Bacteria > Actinomycetota > Actinomycetes > Mycobacteriales > Pseudonocardiaceae > Amycolatopsis > Amycolatopsis coloradensis. Next base: position 75,326 of record NZ_MQUQ01000006.1, on the reverse strand, counting down.
GGACGCCGGGACCGCAGTGATCGCCGCCGAAGCCGGTCCGGCGAACATCGCGCCGGAACCGAGCAGTGCCGTCGTCGCGGCGAGACCACCGCCGGTGCGCAGCAGCGAACGTCGGGAGAACGTGGATCGGAGGAGATCCTGGGGCACTTGCTCGGACATGAGCGCTCGCCTTCGTCGGGTTTCGCGGTTCGAGCGAAACTTCTGCAGGCCCGTACAAGATTCGTACAAGCCGAGAAGTTTTCCAAGGTGGAAATCTTTCCAAGCCGGAAAGTTTGCTAGGGTGGGTGCCATGACAGCGGAAGAAGGCGGGCTGCGCGAACGCAAGAAGCGTGAAACCCGGCTCGCGTTGAGCCAGGCGACCATCCGGCTCGCCCTGGAGCGCGGGCTGGACGCGGTTTCGGTGGAGGACATCGCGGCGGAGGCGAACGTCTCCGATCGCACCTTCCGCAACTACTTCGCCAGTAAGGCCGAGGCCGTCGTCGCCGCACACGTCGAGCGGAGCAGGCGCATCGGTGAGGTACTGCAGGGACTTCCGGCGAGCGAACCGCTCTGGGACGCGCTCGTCCACGCGGTCGTCCAGCAGTTCGAGCCGTCGCCGGACGCGGCCGCGCGGCCACCGGACCACGGAACGGCACTCCGGGAACTGCTCGCCGAACCCGCCGTCCAGTACGAGGTCTTCCGCGCCAACGCCGCCGCGCAGGACGAACTGACCGCCGCCATCGCCGACCGCGCGGGGACCGGCGCGGACGACCTGTACCCGCAGATCGTGGCCGCGGTGGTCACCGCCGGACTCGGCACGGCGCTGGCCACTTGGACACGCGACCCCGGCCGGTCGCTCGTCGCACTGCTGCATGAGGTCTTCGCCGGGATCCGTGCCGGATTGCCCGAACCTCGCTGACATTCGCTCCCGGAGGAGGACCGGCCATGGACGTGGTCATCGTCGGCGGTGGACCCAACGGTCTGCTGCTCGCCTGCGAACTCGCGCTCGGTGGTGTCCGGCCGATCGTGCTGGAACGGCTCACCGAGCCCAGCCGAGTGCCCAGGTCGAACGGCCTGGTCGGGCAGATCGTCCGGCTGCTGGACCGCAGGGGCCTGTGGGAACGACTCAGTGGCAAGGCAGGCCCGCCGCGGCCCAACAAGGGCTACTTCATGTTCGCGGCGATGCCGCTCGATCTGAGCCTTCTCGAGGACAGCCCTGTCCACAACCTTCCGGTGCCCGAGGTGAAAACCGTGGAGGTACTGGAAGAACGCGCGACCGAACTCGGCGCCGACCTCCGCCGCGGACACGAGTTCCTTGGCCTCACCCAGGACGTCGACGGCGTCACACTCACCGTCGACGGGCCTGAAGGCACCTACGAGTTGCGCACCCGGTACGTGGTCGGCGCCGACGGCGCGCACAGTCCCGTCCGGAAGGCCGCCGGCATCGGCTTTCCCGGTGTCACCCACGACAGGTCGACCAACCGGACCGCGCAGGTGACCATCCCTTCGGACTGGATCGACCCCGCGACCGGCGCGTTGACCGTGCCCGGGCACGGCCCGATCCTGCCGTTCCTGCCCCTCCGCAGCGCCGACGGCGGCTTCTCCTATGCGCCGCTGCCCGGCCACCCACCGCTGGTCTCGACCGTCGAGTGGGACGAACCCGCGACCACCGAACCCATGACGCTCGACGAAATGCGGGCCAGCGTCGAACGCGTTCTGGGTGCCGCCGTCCCGATCGGCCCTCCGTCCGGCGACGGCCCGCACGTGCTGCGCAGGATCAACGGCGGCAACACCCGCGTCGCGGACCGGTACCGGGACGGCAGGGTGTTCCTCGTCGGTGACGCGGCGCACGTCTTCGCCGCCGGTGGCACCGGCCTCAACGTCGGCATGCAGGACGCGTTCAACCTCGGCTGGAAACTCGCGGCCGCGATCGACGGCCGCGCCGACGTCCTCGACACCTACGACACCGAACGCCGACCCGTCGCGGACCGGACGATCACCTACTCCCGGGCGCAGGCCGCGTTGCTCTCACCCGGCGAAGACGTCACCGGCCTGCGCGGGCTGTTCGGCGAGCTGCTGACCCAGCCAGATGTGGTGCGGGTGCTCGCCGACCTCGTCGCGGGCGCGGACATCCGCTACCCGGTCGGCGACGGCGCCCATCCGCTCGCCGGACGGCTCGCGCCGGATCTGGACCTGCGCACTTCCGACGGCACGATCCGCCTCGCCGAGCTGGCCCGCGGCGCGAAACCGCTGCTGATCGACCTCACCGAGGACGGCGGCCTGCACGTCGAAGGCGTCGAGATCGTCCGCGCCTCGGCGGACACCGACGTCCGCGCGCTCCTGCTCCGCCCGGACTCCTACGTCGTGTGGGCTTCGTCCGACCCGCGCCCCGGCCAGGCCGGACTACGGGACACCGTCGAGCACTGGTTCGGCGTCCCGGTCAACGCTTGAACGTTCGGGCAACCCGGCGGAACCGTTCGGGCAGGTTCGGGAGACGGTGCGTCCGGCGTCGTAGTGGATCACTATCCTGTTTTTGATCTTCTGCAAGGGTTTCTCGGTCTGAATGTCGGGGTTGGTCGGTTTTGGGTAATCCATTGGTCGCACCGGTGCAGGATTCGACGAAGGCGTACTCGGGTGTGCCGCTGGTCGAGAGTGCCATGGACCTCAAGTCCGCGATCGAGAGCGGTGACTGGGCGTCGGTCGCGATGGGCGCGGTCGGCACCGCGCTGGACGCGCTGACGACGGCGATGGACCCCTTCGGCGCGGTGTTCGCCGCGGGGGTCGGCTGGCTGATCGAACACGTCGGCCCGTTGAAAGAGGCCTTGAACGCCCTGACCGGCGACGCGGACGCGATCGCGGCGCAGGCGCAGACTTGGACCAATATCGCCAAAGAGCTCGGAGACGTCGCGGTCGAGCTGACCGACCTGGTCGAAAAAGACCTTCAGGAATGGAAAGGCGACGCCGCCGACGCCTACCGCAAACGCGCCGAAGACGTCTCCGGCCTGCTGACCGCGGCACAAAAGGGTTCCGAAGGCGCCGGGAGCGGCGTGAAAACCGCCGGTGAGGTGGTCGCCGCGGTCCGCACCCTGGTCCGCGACATCATCGCCGAACTGGTCGGCCACCTCATCTCCTGGGCGTTGCAGGTCGTGTTCACCCTCGGCATCGGCCTGACCTGGGTCGTCCCCCAGGTCATCGCCGCGGTGGCCAAGACCGCTTCGAAGATCGCCGGCCTCACCACCAAACTGGTCAAGGCCCTCAAAGCCTTGATGCCCCTGTTGAAACGCGCCGACTCGCTGTTCGACGACGTGGGCAAGGCCTTGAAGGGACTCAAAGGCGGCAGCCCCAAGCCTCCCGGCAAACCCAAGGACATCAAGGACACCCCCAAATCCGGCCCCAAGGACAAAGACGGCGAGACCACCGCGTCGGGTGATCACTCCGGTCCGCCGAAGAACGACAACGAGCGCACCAACCCCTCCGGAGACCACAAGCCGCCACCGAAGAACGAGACGGATCCGCCGGGCGGCGCACCGAGGAGCGGTCCCTCCAACGAGGGGGGCGGTTCGCCCGGCGGCGGTGACCGGAACGGGAACACCGGCCAGAAGTCGAACAACCCCGGCAACCCTCGTGACACGTCGAAATGCACCCGCGTCGGCGACCCTGTCGACATAGCCACCGGCGACGTCATCGTGGAAGAACGCGATCTCGCGTTGCCCGGCACCCTCGGCCTGGTGTTCGACCGCACGCACACCTCGTCCTACCGGGCGGGGAAGTGGTTCGGCCGGAGCTGGGCCTCCACCATCGACCAGCGGCTGGAACTCGACGGCGACCGGGTCTGTTACTACGCGCCGGACAGCATGGTCCTGGTCTATCCGCACGCCAACACCGGGGTGCCGGTGCCGCCGGTGGACGGGCCAGGCCTGCTGCTGACCCTCGACGGGACCACCGGCTACACCCTGACCGATCCGGTGCGGGATCAGGAACTGCACTTCGGCCCGCCTGCCGGAGAGGGCCACACCGAACTCGTGCTGCGAGCGATCACCGGGGCGGGCGGCGAACGTATCGACATCGACTACGACCCGCTCGGGGCGCCCCGGTTGCTGCGGCATTCGGCCGGTTACCAGGTGGCGCTGGAGACCGACACCGGCCGGATCACGGCGATCCGGGTGCTCGATCCCGCACAGCGTTTCGACGTACAGGCCCGGCGTTTCGGTTACGACGAGCAGGGCCGCTTGACCCAGGTGGTCAATTCCTCCGGAACACCGCATCTGTACAGCTACGACGCCGACGGCCGGATCACCGGCTGGCGGGACCGGAACGGGACCTGGTATCGCTACGTCTACGACGCCGACGGACGTTGCGTACGCAGCACCGGTGATCAGGGCTTCTACGACAGTGCCTTCGCCTACGACCGCGAGCGGCGGGTCAACAGCCACACCGATTCCCTCGGTCACACCAGCGAATACCACTTGAACGAGGACGGCCAGGTCGTCCGCGAGATCGACCCGCTCGGCAATGTCACGGCGTCCACTTGGGACCGGTACGACCAGCTGCTTTCCCGCACCGACCCACTCGGGCACACGACGTCGTTCGCCTACGACGAGCGGGGCGTGCTCGAATCCGTGACCCGGCCCGACGGCTCGGTCCTGCGTGTCACGGAGGACGCCGACGGGCTGACGATCGAGACCGGCACGGACGAGGGCATCGTGCTTTCCCGCTTCTATCCGCGAGACGAGAAACCGGATCCCTTCACCGAAACACTCGGCGTCGCGAAGCCGCTGACGTCCGAGCAGGCCGCCTGGACGCGCGGTGAGGAGGATCCGGTGCCGGTGGACCGGGACATGTTCGGGCGGCCCCGATCGGTGCTCAACCGGTCCCAGCAGAACGTCGTGCTCGGCTGGACCGTCGACGGGCACGAACGGCTGCGGGTGCGGCCCTCCGGGGTGCGCGAAACCCGCGGCTACGACGCGGAGGGCAACGAGGTCGAGCGCGTCAACGGCGCGGGGCTGACCGAGCGAACCGAGTACGGCCCGTTCCACGTGGTCACCGCGACGATCGACCCGTCCGGGGCCAGGACGAGTCACACCTATGACACCGAACTGCGCCCTCTCACGGTCACCAACCCGCTCGGGCAGAGCTGGACCTACCGCTACGACCCGTCCGGGCGGCTGATCGAGGAAACGGACTTCGACGGTCGCACACTTCGCTTCGGTTACGACCGGGCGGGCAGGCTCGTCCGGTCGTCCAACGGGGCGGGCGAAAGGACCGAGTACGGCTACGACGTACTCGGCAATGTCGTGGAACGTCGTTCCCCCACCGGAACGACCCGGTTCACCTACGACGTGGTCGGCAGGATGACCGCCGCGGTCATGGCCGACGTCGAGCTCCGCGTCACCTATGACGGCGAGGGCAACGTCCTCAGCGAGTCCGTGGACGGCAGGACATTGACCTGCGCCTACGAGGCCGACGGCACCGTGCGGCGGCGCACACCGTCCGGAGTGGACAGTGTGTGGAGCTTCGACGGGAACGGGCGGCCCGTGTCCCTTGTCATCGCCGGACACACCGTGCGCTTCGAACACGACGCGGGCGGCCGAGAGATCTCTCGCACCGTCGACGGCGGTGTCGTGCTCACGCAGGCCTTCGACATCGACGACAACCTGGCGGGCCAGTCAGTGCAGGCCGCGGGAGCATCGCCGCGGCACCGCCGGTTCAGCTACCGGCAGGACGGGCTGCTCACCGGGATCGACGACGACGTGGCCGGGCAGACCCGGCTCGTGCTCGACGCCACCGGGCGGGTGGTCGAGGCGCACAGCGCGACCGGCACCGAGGCCTATCGTTACGACGCGGGCGGAAACGTGCTGGAGACCCGTGAACCCGGCTATGTGCCGAGCGCGGGGGTGCGCCGGTACGTCGGCAACCGGCTGGTGTCCGCGGGCGCCGTCTCCTTCGATCACGACGCCCAGGGCCGGGTGACCGCCCGGAACGAGGGCGGCCGGATCTGGAAGTACCTGTGGGACGGCGAGGACCGGTTGCTCGCGGTCTTGACCCCCGAAGGCGACCAGTGGTGGTACCGGTACGACCCGATCGGCCGCCGGATCGCCAAGCAGCGCATCGTCACCTCGGCGGCCGGCGCGCGCGTGGCCGCCGAGTCCTACGAGTTCACCTGGAGCGGTCCGCTGCTGGTGGAGCAGGTCCACGTGGACCCGGCGCGGACCCGGCACGTCACCGCGTGGGCGTACCACCCCGACGACGACCGGCCGGTCGTCCAGGTCGAGCGCTCGGCGACCCTGCGGGAACGGTTCTTCGCGATCGTCACCGACCTGATCGGCAGGCCGACCGACCTCGTCGACGCGGCGGGATCGCTGATGTGGCACGGGAATGCGGGACTGTGGGGCCGGGAGTCCGGTGCGGCGGCCACTCCACTCCGTTTCCCCGGGCAGTACGCCGACGCCGAATCGGGGCTGCACTACAACGTCTTCCGCTACTACGACCCGTCGATCGGCCGGTACCTGAGTCAGGACCCGCTCGGACTCGGCCCCGCCGCCAACCCGGCCACCTACGTCGGCAATCCACTGGCGGACCGCGACCTGCTCGGCCTCGCCGACTGCACGAAGGGTGGTGGCGGCAAGAAAAAGAAGAAGAACGATCAGCCGGGCGGCGGCAACAACGCGGGCAACCTACCCGGCGGCAAGAACGACAAAACGCAGAGCAGCGGTGCGGGCAAGGGCGACACCCACTCGTTCGGCAAGAACGATGGCATCGAGGTGCAGGTCGACAGTCACCAGGGCAAGCACCAGGAAGGCAACACCAGCTTCGGCATGAAGTACACCGGCGGTTCGGGGACGAAGTTCCCCGGGAACGTCAACGACAAGTGGCACAAGGAGTACTTCTCCAAGGAAGCCGCCAAGTACAGCAAGGACCCTCAGTACGCGAAACACGGCACGGAGGGCAAGAACCCCGGCTCGATCGACCAGAACGTCAAGACGAAGAAGGACGATTTCGACTCGCGACAGGAAAAGGTCGACGAACTCGAGCAAGAACTCAAGGCGAAGACGGCGGCCTACAAGCACGCCCCGGAGCACGAGAAGCCGGGACTCATGGAAGAGGGCAGGAACCTCAAACAGGAGTACAACCAGGCCAAAGCCGACCGGGACCAGGCGCAAGCCGACTACGACGCGGCCAAAGCGGACCGCGAAAGCTATGACGGCAACAGGAAATCAGTCCAGTACGACAAGGAAGCGAAACCCGACGGCGTCCAGTACGACATGACCTCCTATTGGAAACCGGACGGAAGAGGAGACGGTCACTGGGTCACCACCTACCACTGCAACCCGGACGTTCCGAAGGGCGGGCACCCGGTTAAGGACTGGTATAACCCGCACGGCAAGGACATCGAGAAGAAGCACGGGCTCTGACTTGGCGGCACTGAATTTGTCCGGAGCGTGCAGTCCTGATCGGTGCGGTTCGTCGTCGGGCGCAGCCGGGCGACGGCAACCCGGCTTCAGGCGACAAAGCGTGGTCCGCGGCAGCGCGCGATCACCGGGGCCGGCCACAACGCGATCCGCGCAGCCGTGTCTTTCGTGGGCGCTGCTTTGACCGCCTCGTCGAGACGGTCCGGTTCGGCGACCGTCTCGGAGCTGTTGTCCCCGGTCGTGTGCCGGTCAGCAGGCCTTGACGATGACCGAGTGCGCTTTCCCGCCGAGGTCGAGGATCTTCACGGTCCGGTTCCCGGCGGGAACGCGAACCTGATAGGTGCCGGGGTCGACCGGGTAGCCGAAGTAGCTGCCCGCCGGGGCGGCCCCGGTGCCCGCGATCATCGAGCCGTTGGTGCGGTGGATCGTGGTGGGGACCGCTCGGCCGCAGTTGTTGGAGATGTAGATCTTGCCCTTGGTCGCGGCCGACGCGGAACCCGCGCCGAGGACCGAGATGACCAGACCTGCGGTGGCCAGTACGGCGAGAACACGCCGGACGGTCGTCATGATGCTCCCTGAGGATGTCGTGGAGGGTCCGCCACAAGATATCCGCAAACGCGTCCGTGTCCTGTCAGTCGAACGAACCACACCACCATGAAACGGCCGGTGACGTGGGTCTCGTCTCCGCCTGCTCCGAACAAGGCGTTTGCCTGCCATTTCTTCGGCGCCACTAGGCTTGATTCTGGAGGCGATCACCTTCGCCACCGGTGGCGCCTTGCTGACCAGTGCGGTGGAGTCACCGCTGTCGCGGGACGGGCCGGTGCCCACACCGGACCGTGGCGGACGCCGCCGTTCGCCGTCGTCGCCGGTTCCCGGCAACGGCACCCGCGCATCGTCACGGACAGCGATCACGGCTGCCATCAGATCGAGTCCGGATTTTCCCCGGTCGGCGCTAGCGTGGCATTTCGGTTCGGATGAAGCTGATTCAATGTCGGAAATGCTCGTTCCGCCGGGGCTCTCGGCCACGGAAAAGCTGAAGTACCAAGGTGATCCGCTCGCGGACGCCGTCGTCGCCGATGTGGTGGCCGATGAGCGGACGGGTGCGGTGAACGAGGTGCTGGCGCACTTCAGGGACAACGACCAGCCCATTCCGGACAATTTACCGGACTCGGTGCGCCGGTACCTGGTCGAGACCGACGTTCCGCCGGATTGGGCGGATCTCGACCGGGTCGCCGCCGCGTATGAATTCTTCGTCGACGACGGTATGCACGTCGCTTCGGTGCTGTCGTTCGGGGCGATGGTGAACTGCTATGCCCAACCGCGGCCTTCCCGTGTCCTGTCGCTGACCCATCGGCTCAACCAGCCCCATCGACGGCTGTCGGAGACCTCTCAGTTCGTGCTGAACCTCATGGGCCCCGACCCGTTCGGTTCCGGTGGCAACTTCGTACCCACGATCCAGAAGACCCGGCTGATCCACGCGGCCGTCCGGTATTTCATCGGCCGGTCCGGTGAATGGGATGCCGAGGCGGACGGCGTCCCGCTGTGCCAGCAGGACATGCTCGGAGCGCTGCTGATCTTCTCGGTGCAGGTCATCGACGGGATGCGCCGGATGGGCATCACGGTGACCGACCGCGAGGCCGAGGACTACTACTACGTCTGGCGGGTGACGGGCGCGATGCTCGGCATCCCCGCCGAAGCGATGCCTGAAACACTGCGGGAGGCCCGAGAACTGAACGCCGAACTCGTAGAGGCGAGCTTCGGTCCTTCAGCCGAAGGCATCGAGCTGACCCGTAACCTCCTGAGCCTGTACGAGAACATGGTGCCCGGCACGGCATTCGACGGTGTGGTCGCCGCGATGGTCCGTCAAGTCGTCACCGAAGACGTCGCCGACTGGCTCGAGGTGCCACGCTCACGCGGCTGGGGCCGCGCCGTGGGCGCGGGCGTCCGGGCCATGCGGCTGTTGGAACGATCGGAAGACCGCAGCCGGGTGGCCACGACGGTGCTCGACAAGGCAGGCGATCTCCTGCTCGGCGGCAGCGTCCGCACTCTCACGAACGGACAATCCACCGCTTTGACCATCCCCGCCGACCTCCGGGAGAAATGGCTCGCCGCGGGTGTCTGCCCCGTCGCACCGCCGCGGAACTGATACCCCTTCGCTCCACGACAGCACGGCCCGGCCTGCGACCTCGCCGGCGGTGCTCGTGGTGTCAGAGCTGTCGGAGCAGGTCCTATGCCGGGTGGAGCGGGCGCGGGCAACGCCGGGACGCATTCCTCAGCACCGCGTTGAACCGACTCGACGCCGACGGTCACTGGCGAAGAACCGGTGACCGGCCGCCCAGTGGTTTCGGCGGCATTCGCCCCGTGGCGCGGAAATTCGCCGGCACGATAGGCGAAATGCCGTAGTGGTGACTCGATTATTTGGCCCATCAAGTGATGCTGTTCGACTCGAAGTATGATGCGTGAGAGTGAAATTTCTCGACAGCATGCGGGTCCTGTTGGACAATAGGATACGCGCGGCACCCTGCAAGGCTTTTGTTGCGCTCAGTTCCCTGTTCCCATCATTTGGCGAAAAGGAAACCCATGCATGACGATGATGAGCCAGTAGGCCGGGTGCTCGGCAGGCGGCAGGCGTTGATTCTGCTCGGCGCCGCCGGTGCGACACTCGCCGTCGCCGGATCCACCACGGCGAACGCCACCACTACCGCAGGAACACCCGAGGTCTGCGCGCTGGATTGTGTGGTCAAACCAGAGCAAATGGAGGGTCCGTACTTCGTCGACGAACGGCTCAACCGCTCCGATATCCGCAGTGAGCCGAGCACCGGGCAACTGGTTCCCGGCACCGCGCTGGTAATCAATTTCACCGTTCAGCAAATTCGTCAGCAGCAGTGCACGCCACTACCGGGGGCGATGATCGACCTCTGGCAGTGCGACGCGTCCGGCGTGTACTCCGACATCCCGTCCCAGGGCAGTTCCGGCCGCCGGTTCCTGCGTGGTTACCAGAACGCCGACCAAGCGGGAACGGCCCGGTTCACCACCATTCTGCCGGGCTGGTATTCGGGGCGCACACTGCACATCCACATCAAGATCCGCACCGTCGGAACCAACGGCAGGCCGTACGAGTTCACCTCGCAGCTCTACTTCACGCCCGAGTTCGGCGCGGCCTATCTGCGGACCGAACCGTACCGGCGGAGGGGTCCGGCGGACACGACCAACAGCCGCGACTCGATCTACCGCAACGGCGGTGCCCAGATGCTGCTGCGTCCGCAGCAGGCCGGAACCGGCTACACGGCGGACTTCGCGATCGGTCTCGACCTGTCGAACACCCAAGTCGGCAGGCCGGACTAGGCCAGGCCCGCCAGTCGCTTGTCACGCCACATCGCCGGGTCTGCCTATCGCAGGGTTCGCCTATCGCGGAGTGGCATCGCTGATCGCCCCGGGCAGTCGGGCCGGTGACCTGGATCAGGTCGCCGGCCCGACTGGCGAGCAGCCGGTTCTCTCGAAGGTTCGACGGTGGTGGCGGACCGGCTGACCAGAAGTTTCAGTTTTTCTTGGTGCGAGGAGCAACACCGCCGGACAGGGCAGGCTAGGCCGTCAAAACCCGTTCGACGAAAGCCCCGACCGCCAACAGCTTCCGGTCGCCGCCGGTGGGACCGTCGAGAGCCAGCCCCGCGGGCAGGCCACCGCGGCCGTGTCCCATCGGGACGGTCAAGCCGGGAACGCCCGCGATGCTGCCGGGCTGGCAGTTTCGGATGAAGGTCGGGAAGGTCGGGACCACGCGTCCCCGGTGGAGGAACTTTTCGACGGCGGAGAAGTCTCGGGCTGTCGCCGGTGTGGTGGGGAATGCCAGTGCGTCGATGCCGGTTTCGCCGAAGATCTTCGCGTAGGCGCGGCGTAGGGTCGAGCGGTTGGCGAGGGCGGCCTCGTAGACGGCCTGCTCGACACCCGGCACGACCGAGTCGGCGAAGATCGCCCGGACGTCGGCCGCGGCGACCTCGTCGACGAGGCGCTCGAACGAAACCTCGGGCACATACTCGGCGAGGTAGGCCCGTAGCCCGACGCCGGCTTCGTGGATCACCAGCGGCATGCCCTGATCACTGACGAGTTCGGCGAGTGGCGCGTCGTCGACCGGCACCAGAGTGACCCCGGCCGCGCGCAGGCGGATCAGCGCGGCCGCCCACAGCTCTTCGACGTCGTCGGCCAGGTCGCCGGTCAGGAAGCCGTGCGGCACGCCCAGCCGGATCGGCGGGACTTCGCGCAAGGGTTCCGGTTCCTCCGCCGCGAGGGCGGCGTCGAGGAACGCGAGCTCGGTGACCGTGCGGGCGATCGGGCCCACCGTGTCCCGGGTGCTGCTCAAGGGCGTGATGCCGTCGGTGGGATAGCGGCCCGTGGTGGGCCGGAAACCGCAGACCCCGTTGAGCGCGGCGGGCACGCGCACCGAACCCCCGGTGTCGGTGCCCAGGCCTGCCGGGACGATGCCCGCCGCGACGGCCACCGCGGTTCCGCCGCTGCTGCCCCCGGCGAAGCGGGCGGGGTCGCGGGCGTTGCGCACCGGACCCAGTGGAGTCGTGTCGCAGGTGATGCCGAACGCGAGTTCGTGCATGGCCGCCTTGCCGACGACGGTGGCGCCCGCGTCGAGCAGGCGGCGGACCACGCCCGCGTGCTCACGCGGAACGTGGTGCGCCAGTGCCGGGGTGCCCGCGGTGTTCGGCATGCCCGCGACGTGGATGTTGTCCTTGACGACCACCGGAAAGCCGGTCGACGGCCCGATCGGCTCCGGCGGGAGGTGGCTGATCGCGTGGAGGTCCTGAACCTCTTCCGCCCGCTTGCGGCATTCGGCGGCACTTCGAGTTCCCTGCACCGGCAACTCCTCCAGGTCGCGGACGGCAAGCTTAGCGTGGCAAAGGCCGCGGCGACCGATGGTGGCCGTGCGGATGGCCGTGCCGGCACGGCTGCGAGCGGACGTGCTGCCCTTGGATACTCTCGCCACGGTTCGGTCCTTGTCGCGCGATCCGCCCGCCGCCGCTCGCCCGAGACCACCCCGCGAGTCAGACGCACTCATCCCGACACCGGAGGTTTCCATGCCCAAGGGCTACTGGGTCAGCGTTTACCCCACCATCACCGAGCCTGAGAGGCTTGAGGTCTACAACGGACTGGCCGGTCTGGCCGTCAAGGCCGCGGGCGGGCGGACGCTCGCCCGCGGCGGCGGCCGGGTCGTCGCACACGAAGCCGGAATCGCCGAGCGCGTCGTCCTGATCGAGTTCGACAGCTTCGAACAGGCGGTCGCCGCCTACGAGAGTGCGGCCTACCGGAAGGCGCTGGCCGCACTTCCCGACGGCTTCGAGCGCGACTTCCGCATCATCGAAGGCCTCGACTGACGATCGAGGCCGCGTCGGCGACGAACACCACACCGACCCGCCGTCCGAAACGGTCGGCATGACCCGGAATCGCCGAACGCGCCGGTCAACGTGAGTGAGGCAGCGGCTGAGGCAGGTACGTCGAGTCGGGATCCGGCGGGAGTGCCCCGACAGCCCGGTCCCCACGGTTCAGCACGTTCAGCAGCGGTCCTGCCATGGCCGTGGTCAGTAGCGCCATGAGCACCATCAGTGAGAACAACCCGTGGTCGAGGACGCCGAGCTGAAGGCCCACGGTGAGCACGATCAATTCGGTCAGGCCGCGGGTGTTCATCAGTGTCGCGAGTATGGTCGCCTGCCGCCACGGGATCCGGTGCAGGCGGGCGCCCGCGATGGTCCCGGCGTACTTCCCGCCCACTGACAGCAGCACGATCAACCCGAGTTCAACCAAGTTGGCCACCGCTATCGTGGACAGATCCACGTTCAATCCCGCGACGACGAAGTACACGGGCAGCAGCAGCACTCCGCTGATTCTCTGCACGCCCTCCCAGCCGTCGCCGGGGATGCGTCCGTGCTCGCCTCGCGGCATCACCAGGCCGAAGAGAAACGCGCCGAAGATGAAGTGCAGCCCGATCCACTCGGTGGCCGCCCCGGACAAAAGGAGCCCGGGGATCGCCACCACGAGCAAGCGGCCGCGAGATTGGTCGGTTCGCATGGCCCTGCCCACTCTGCCCAGCAGCGGTCGCACCACGAAGAACATGATGGCGCCGAACGGAACGGCGAGCGCGATCCGCCAGCTCTGCTCCTGAGCACCACCCACCAGCGTCGCGATGAGCGCGAGGACGGACCATGCGACGAGATCCGCCACCGCCGCGGCGGACAGGGCCAGCGCGCCAGTCGGGGTACGGCTCAATCCCCGGTCGGTGAGTATGCGCGCGAGCACCGGAAACGCGGTCACCGACATGGCCGTGCCGACGAACAACACGAACGCCAGGCCGTTGGTGGTCGGATGACGGAGGACAAGATACGTGGCCAGCGCACAACCGAACGCGAACGGCACCACGACGGAGCTTATCGACACCGTGACCGCGGCGAGCCGGTTTCCGCGTAACAACCGACGATCCACCTCTGTTCCCACCGCGAACATGAACAACGCGATGCCGATGTTCGCCAGGGTGCTGAGCAGTGGCCGGATTTCTTCGGGGAACAGGGAATCGGAAAGTGCCCCGTCGAACAGTGTGGGTCCCAGCAGTATGCCGGCCGCGATCTCGCCGATCACCGCGGGTTGGTTCATCCGCCTCGCTATGGCGCCGAATATCTGGGCGGCCGCGACAATGACGGCGAGTGCGAACAGAACGTGGAGCATCAAATCGGGTTTCACGATCTCAAATCCCCTGTTCCGCGGTGCTCATGGCGATGCCCTCCGGATGGCGGCCGGGAAGTGCCCGAGCGGCTCGGGCACTTCCCGGCATCGTGGCCTAGGGTGCGGCCGGGGCGCCGGATGCTCGAAGGCTGCCGAGGTAGGGATGCCATACGTGGCCCGGGTCCTGCTCGACCTCGGTCACGACCTCGCGCATCGCGGCCAACGCCTTGGGGTTCTCTTCGTACATGTCACCCTGTAGCAATTGCAGGACGTCGAGCCGATAGCGGGGATCCTGGACGAACGCGCCGAACAGAATGTTCAACCGGTAGTAGATCGAGATGAATTCGTACCAGTTGCGGGTCCCCAGCTTCTGCAGGCGCTCATACTCGCCGAACTGAGCGCGATCGAACTTGTCCGCCTTGAAAGCGGCCGAAATCTCCTGGCAGGCCAGCCGGGCGGTGTTCATGGCGATACTGACCCCACTGGAGAAGATGGGATCGACGAAGCGGGCCGCGTCCCCGATCATCACGTAGCGGTCGCCGGCGACCTGTTTCATCGAATAACTGTAGTCGCCCTCCGCCTTGAAGGGGCGAACTTGCTCGGCCTTTTTCAGTTCTGTGGCCAGATCGGGCCGGGTCTTGATGAATTTCCAGAAGAACTTCTCCCGGTCCACATTCGCATCGGCGAACTGCTTCTTCTGGGTCACCACACCCACGCTGGTGATGGTGTCCGTGATGGGAATCTGCCAGACCCAGGTGTCCGTGATCGGCAGGAAGTGGATGAGGATGTTGTCGACTTCTTTCGGGCTGGCGGCCAGCGCGCGCCGGTCCAGGTTCTCGAACCAGCTGTGGATCGCGTACTGGTTGAAGACCGAGTCGGGGACCTTGGTCTTCAGCTGACGGCCCATCAGTGTCTGCCGCCCCGACGCGTCGACGAGCATACGGGCGCTGAACTCGACCGACCGGCGGCCCATCTTGGTGTGGACCACGACGTGGTCGGGGTCGTCCAGATCCGCCCGCTGCACGTGCACTCCCTGGAACACCTTCGCACCAACGGTTTCCGCGTGCTTGAGCAGGATGAGATCGAACTTCGCGCGGTCCACGTGGTAGGTGTAGGGACGGTCGACGCCCTCCTGGTCCCGTTCACCGAACTGCACCTCGGCGTGGCCGTCGAAGTCGAAGGTCAACGCGGGGTTGTTCAGCTGGGAGTGCAGGCCGGGAGTCGTCCACGACGCACCGTACTTCTTCGGGAAGCCTGCCTGGTCGATCTCCGCCATCACACCGGTCTCCAGCATGACCCGCGTGGTGGCTGGCACGAGAGACTCGCCGACATGCTGCCGGGGAAAGGTCTCGCTCTCGAAGACCGCGACGGACAGGCCGTCCATCGCGAGGTACGCGGCGGCGGTCGATCCCGCGGGCCCGCCACCCACGATGATCACATCGAAATCCGTGGACATTTCTGGTTACTCCTCTGGTGAGGTTCGGTCAGATACGGGTGGCGTGTTCAGCAGGCTCTGCGCAGCAGGAGACATCCGACGCTGCCGTCGCGCCCGAGCGAGGTGACCAGGCCCAGCTGCTCGGCCGGATGTTCCGCACCGGACCAGCGGGCAAGCAGTGCGGCCGCCTGCAGGGCCCCACTGGCGCTGAAGCACTCACCCAGCGCGTCGGACACCCGGACCGTCGTGGGCAGCGAGCCAAGGGCGAGCCGCACACCCTGTTCCTCGATCCGCCGGGCACCGATCTGCGCACCCGCGCCGAGTGACACGACGTCGATCTCCTCGGCACGCAACTCATGGCGGGCCAGCAGACGGCTGATACACCCGGCGATCCCGGCGGCCAGACTGGTGCGTTTGGTGCGCGCGCCGCAGTAAGCGGTTGCCGCGCCGAGGGCCTCCGCCATGATCGGCCTGCCGTCGGTCACGGCCTTGTCCTCGAGGACGAGGATCGCGCATCCCTCGCCGAGAGCGGCATCCGTCCGCAGCAGTCCGGACTTGTACCAAGCCCACGCCATATGGGGGGTCAGCTCTTCGATGCCGCCCGCAAGCATGCTCGTCGCGTGACCGTTGTGTATCGCGTTCAGCGCGTAGCGCACGGCCGAGGTGCTGGAGACGTGGCCCCCCGCCAGTGTGGAGTTGACGCCCTTCAGGGAATTCCAGATCGCCATCTGGCCCGCGCAGGAATTGAGGACGGTGTTGGGAAAGCGGGACGGCTCGATCATGTACGGCTCGTCCTGCAGCAGCGTGTCCGTGGCGATTTCGGCGAGGCTGGCGATGCTGCCGGTGCTCGTTCCCAGCGACACGCCCGTGCGCGGCCGCAATTCGCGCTCCTCGGACCGCCCGGCGCTGTCCAGCGCCGCCTTGGTCGCGATCAGCGCGATGCCGACCATGCGGTCGAGCCTGCGCGTTCCCTTTCTGCCGACATGGTCGCGCAGGGACAGCTCCGGCAAGGCACGCAGAGCGAGTGGTGGATAGGCCTCGGCGTCGGATTCCGGTTCGACATGGGACATCGACGGGGTCCGCATCAGCTCGCCTAACCCGTCCAGGCCAACGCCCGCGGGTGACACCACGCCGCAGCCGGTGATGGCGATCGGCCGGTGGAACCCAGTACTGGTCACGAAATCCTCCCCAAGACGGTGATCGCGTTGTTCCCGCCGAAGGCGAAGCCATGGTTGAGGGCGATCCGCGGATTCGCGGCGCGGGCCACACCGGGCACGACGTCCAGGCCGGGGCCCAGCGCGGGGTCGAGCTGGTTGAGATTCGCCGTGGGCGGCAGGAAACCGTCGTACAGCGCCTTGCAGGTGATCACGGCGCCGAAGCCGCTCGCGGCTCCCATGGTGTGGCCGAGCATGGACTTGATCGAGCTGATCGGCGGGATCCGATCCCCGAACACGGAGCGGACGGCGGCGATCTCGGCCGCGTCGTTGACCGGCGTCCCGGTGCCGTGGGCGGAGACGTAGTCGACGTCTTCCGGGCCGATCGCGGCGGACGCCAAGGCCGCCTCGATGCAGCGTGCGAGGCTCTCCTTGTCGGGGTGCACCATGTGGTTCGCATCGCAGTTCACGCCGTAGCCGAGGACCTCGGCGTAGATACGCGCACCGCGGTCGAGGGCCTGTTCCAGTGGTTCCAGCAGGAGGCTGACCCCTCCCTCGCCGGTGATGATTCCCGCACGACCGACGTCGAAGGGCCGGATGACGTCGTCGGCAAGGGCGCCCAGCCGCAGGAACCCCGCATGGGTGTGCCGGTTGACCGAGTCGGCGCCACCGGCGAACATGAAGTCCGCCTCGCCGGTCCGGATCATGTCGTAGGCGTAGCCGAGGGCGTAGTTGCTCGCCGAGCACGCCGTGGCGATGGTTTGCGCTTCACCGCTGAGTCCGAGTTCGCTGTTCACCGCGCCCGCGACCCGGTTGGCAGGCGCCTGGACGACCAGCCGGGGGTCGATCGTCTTCAGCCCGGAGCCAAGCCACTGTTCCGCCAGGCGCTGCTTGACCGCGGACTCACCGCTGGTGGTACCGATGACCGACCCGGCGGCGCCGTCGCTGAGCACGTCCGGATCGACCTTGGCGTCCCGCGCGGCCAGGCGTGCCGCCGACGCCGCGAACAGGCCGCTGCGTCCCCACCGGGAGGGGTCGATCTGCTCCAGGATCGTCTCGGGCTCGAAATCCTGGACCTCGCCGCCGATGTTCTTGGGAAATCGGGTCGTGTCGAAACTCGTGATGGGCGACATGCCGTTACGGCCTGAACGGATCGACTCGGTGAACTCGCCGACGCCGATCCCGACGCTCGAAACCACCCCCAGGCCGGTGACGGCGACTCGCCGGAATCGCGTGTCAGACAACGGGTGCCGTCCCGCTGAACTCGTTGACGACCTCGAAGACCTTGTCCAGGCTCGTCAGCCTGCCGATGTGATCGGAGGGGATCACGATGCCGAGTTCCCGCTCGAAGCGGGCCACGACCGCGAGCAGGGTCAGCGAGTCCGCGTCGTACTCGTCCTCGAAGGTCGCGGTACTGGTGAGCTCGTCATCCTCGATCTCGAGTTCCTGGACGATGATCGAAGAGATCCTGTCTCGCAGGTTTTCAGATGTCTGTGCAACGTCCTGAGTCACCGGATTCTCCCTATTGCGGTCAGTGGACAAAATCGCCGAGCTGTTCCACTGTCGACGACTGCCGTGTTCACGGTCTACCGGGAATACGTCAGCGACGCTAAGTCAGGAAATGGCACGCTGGCAATTCAGGTGCGCCCAAAGGGGTAGTGTACCCGTCGGAAGTGGTACGTCAGGCGCACTGACGTACCACGTCGTAATCTCCCTTGGAGGGGGAGTGTGCGATTTTTATCCACGATTGATGTCGCTTTGATGTGCGCCGCGTATGAATTGCCGAGCGGAAACGAACTTTCTTCCCTCAGAAACCGGAGAAGAGGATGTCTGTGCCCGAGCGCGGCGTTAGTGAAGTCGACGACCACCCGGCGCTGAGCTTCCAGCGGACGGTGGACCGCTCGCTGGTGCATCGAACGGCCATCGCCGAGGTCTTCGTGGTCGACTCGATCGCGACCGGCGACCGCCAGTGTGAGGTCGGCGCGCAACTCCCGCTGACTCACGGCTACTACAGCGACCATCTCGCCGAACCCGCACGCTACGACCCCATCCTGCTCCTGGAAATCTGCAGGCAGGCGGCCATCTACGGGTCTCACGCGATCGTCGGCGTCTCCCTCGGCACAGCGATGATCATCGGCTCGTTCACCTTGCGGCTGCACAACGACGGACTTCGCACCGGCAGCCGGCCGGGCGACCTCGTGCTCGTCACCACGTATCGCGGCGAGCCGACCAAACGGGGGCGGGTCCGCAACGCGGGTGTCAGCCAGGACCTCGTCCTCGACGGCACCGTCGTGGGCAGGCACGAAATGAAACTCACCGCCTTGCGCGACAGCGAGCTGGAGGCGCTGCGCAGGCATCAGCGCGGCGCCACTCCGCCGAGCACGGCCGACTACCAGGGACACGCGAGCGGGCATCCGGTCCCGTCGCACCTGGTCGGCAGGCGGGATCCGCGCAACGTGGTGCTCACGGACCTGCGGCGCGGTGACGGCGGCGTCACGGCCACCGTCTCACCGTATTTCGGAAACAATGCCCTTTTCGACCACGAATACGACCATCTGCCCGCGATGGTGATTACGGAAGCGGCGAGGCAGGCGGCCACGGCGACGGTGGACGACGGTACCGGCGCGCTCGTCCGGAACCACGTGATCACCGGAATAACCGCCTCCTTCGAGCACTACGCCGAGCTGGACCAAAAGCTCGTCGCCAGCACGTCCACCCGCGCGATGCCGGATGGCGCGAACACCGTGGACGTCGCCTTTTCGCAAGGCTCGTCAAGAGTCGCGGAGATCTCCTTGGAGATCGTTTCGCGCCGCGGTGGTGAATGACATGGGCAAGCGGATTTCGGCGGTGTGGACCGATTTCGGCGGAGTGCTCACTCCTCCGCTCAGTCACACCATGAGCAAGTTCTGCACCACGATGAAGCTCGATCCCGCGGCGGTGATGGACGCGGTCGGCAAGGTCACCCAGACCTACGGCACGACCGACATGATGGAGCCGTTGGACACCCCGCTGGTGACCGAGGCCGAGTGGCTCGCCCAGGTGGACGCGGTGTTGCGCGAGGACCACGGCGTCTCCACCCACCTGACCACGTTGGCCGATATCTGGTTCGACGGCAGGGAAACCAATCACGAGTGGGTGCGGGCTCTGCGCGAGTTCTCCGCGGCGGGCCTGTTCGTCGGGTTGATGTCGAACATGGTTCCCACCTGGGACGCCCACTGGCGGCGCATGGTGCCGGTATCGGAGCTGTTCGACGACGTCCTGCTCTCTTTCGAGGTCGGTTGCCGCAAGCCCGACCCCGCCATGTTCCAGCTCGCGGCCCGGCGTGCGGGGGTGCCCGCGGGAGAGTGCCTGCTCGTGGACGACCTGGAACACAACTGCGCCGGAGCGCGCGAGGCCGGCTGGCACGCGGTGCGGTTCGACGACGCGGCAGGAGCACTTGCCGAGATAACACCTTTGATCACCACGCGGGAGCTCGCATGACACGTTCAGTACTCATCACCGGTGGCAACCGGGGCATCGGCTTGGCCATCGCGGAGGCGTTCGCCGCGGCGGGCGACAAGGTCGCCATCACCTACCGCACCGGCACACCCCCGCCGGGGTTCTTCCCGGTGCGCTGCGACGTGACCGACACCGACTCCGTGAACGACGCGGTCGAGCAGGTCACCTCCCAGCAAGGGCCGGTAGAGGTCATGGTGTCCAACGCCGGGGTGATCAACGACGGACTGCTGTTGCGCATGTCCGACGCCGACTTCCTGCGGGTGCTGGACACCAATCTGCTCGGTGCGATGCGCCTGACCCGTGCGGTCATGCCGGGCATGATCTCCGCTCGGTGGGGCCGGTTGATCTACGTGTCGTCGATGACCGCGCTACTCGGCGCGCCGGGTCAGACCAATTACGCCTCCGCCAAGGCAGGCCTGATCGGCTTCGCCAGGTCCGTCGCGCGCGAGCTGGGCACCCGCCGCATCACGGCCAATGTCGTGATGCCCGGTCTGGTGGACACGGACATGACCAAGGAGATCACCGACCAGCGTCGCGCACAGATCCTCACGCAGACGGCGCTCAACCGCGCTGGCACCCCCGAGGAGGTCGCGGCCGCCGTCACCTTTCTCGCCTGCGAGAACGCCAGCTACATCACCGCCGCCCTGTTGCCCGTCACCGGCGGCGCGGGCACCGGGAACTGACCGGAAGACGAGGTGAATCGGAATGTGTGAAGAACTGGCCGAACGAGCCCGGCGGATGAGTTCCAGCCGGGAGCCGGCCGCCGGAGCCGGTGTTCCGGCAGCCACGCGGAGGCAGGGGTGAGCATCGACGAGGCCGCCCGGGCTTCCGTCTCGACCGGTGTGGCGCCTGGCGACACCTTCCGCGCCCAGGTCGCCGAGCTGGCGCGCATGAAGGAGGCGCTCAAGGCCGGTCCGGGGCCGCAGGCCACCCAGCGGCAACACGACAAGGGGAAGCAGACGGCGCATGAGCGGATAGCCGCCTTGCTGGACGACGACTCCTTCGTCGAGATCGAAGGGTTCCGGCGTCATCAGGTGACCGGATTCGGACTGGAGCACAACCGGCCGCACGGGGACGGGGTGATCGTCGGCTGGGGCACGATCGAAGGCCGCCAGGTCTTCCTGTACGCCACCGACTTCAGGGTGTTCGGTGGCTCACTGGGCGAGGCACACGCGGAGAAGATCCACAAGGTGATGGACCTCGCGCTGGCCACGGGAGCACCGTTGATCGCGCTGAACGACGGGGCGGGCGCCCGGATCCAGGAAGGGGTCGGCGGGCTCGCCGGGTACGGCGGGATCTTCCAGCGCGCGGTGCGCGCGTCCGGGGTCATCCCGCAGATCAGCGTGATCCTCGGTCCGTGCGCGGGCGGGGCGGTGTACGCGCCGGCGCTCACCGATTTCGTGTTCATGGTGCGCGGCACCGCGCAGATGTTCCTCACCGGTCCGGACGTCGTGCACGCGGTGACCGGCGAGCAGATCACCCATGAGGATCTCGGCGGCGCCGGAGTGCACGCGACCAGCTCCGGCGTGGCGGCGTTCGTGTCGGACGACGAGCGCTCGTGTCTTCGGGACGTGCGCTATCTCGTCTCACTGCTGCCATCGAACAATCACGAGGCGCCGCCGTCCGCATCGACCGCGGGCGTGCCGGAGGCCGACGGCGAGCGGTTGCTCGACATCGTCCCCGCCAATCCCCGCATGCCCTACGACATGGTGCGAGTCATCGAGGAACTGGTGGATCACGGGGACTTCCTCGAGATGCACGAGACCTGGGCGAGCAACATCATCTGTGGGCTCGCCCGCATCGGCGGCGAGGTGGCCGGGATCATCGCGAACCAGCCCGCCGTCTTGGCGGGCGTGCTCGACATCGCGGCGGCGCAGAAGGCCGCGCGGTTCGTGCAGACCTGCGACGCGTTCAACATTCCGCTGATCACCTTGGTGGATGTGCCGGGATTCCTGCCCGGCTCGCGCCAGGAGCATGACGGGATCATCCGGCACGGCGCGAAGCTGCTGCACGCCTATTGCGCCGCCACCGTGCCGCGCGTTCAGGTCATTCTGCGCAAGGCGTACGGCGGTGCGTACATCGTCATGGACTCGCGGTCGATCGGCGCGGACCTCTCGTTCGCCTGGCCGATCAACGAAGTCGCGGTGATGGGCGCCGAGGGCGCGGCGAACATCATCCACCGCAAGGCGATCGCCGCCGCACCGGACCCGGACGCGGAACGGCAGCGGCGCATCAAGGAGTACCGCAGCGAGCTGATGCACCCGTACTACGCCGCGGAGCGCGGGCTGGTCGACGACGTCATCGATCCGCGCTCGACGCGACGTGTACTCATCCGTTCGCTCTCGGCGCTTCGCCGCAAACGGACGCCGAACGTGGACCGCAAGCACGCGAATCCGCCCTTCTGACCTCGGGCCGGTGCTGGAAAGGAAGTCAGGAATGGACCTTCGAATCGTCGGCGGACAGCCCGACGAGACAGAGATCGCCGCACTCGTCGTCGCACTGCACGTGGTGTCGCGCGAGCCGGACACATACCGGCAGGCAGGCGAGTCGCGGCCAGGATGGGGCGGCCGCGCCCGCGCCGGAACCTGGTCACCCACGAGCGAATGGGGGATGTTTCATGGATGACGCCGCCGTCGTCGACGCCATCGGTCATTTTCTGCCCGAAGGCCGGGAAACGAATGAGGAACTGGCGAGTCGCATCGATACCAGCGACGAGTGGATCAAGACCAGGACCGGTATCGCCGCCAGGTCCCGTGCGGACGCCGACCAGCCGACTTCGGAGCTCGCGACCGCGGCGGGCCGGGACGCTCTGCGGCGCGCCTCGGTGGACGAGGTGGACACCGTCATCGTGGCCACCACGACTCCGGACATGAAGTGCCCGGCGACAGCCCCGGTCGTGGCCGACGCGCTCGGCCTGGCAGGCACGGCGACGTTCGACATCAACAGCGCTTGCACCGGGTTCCTCGCGGGCCTCGCCACCGCCTCCGGCCTGATCGCCACCGGCAACGCCCGCTCGGTGCTGCTGATCGGGGCGGAGAAGTACTCCTCGATCATCTACCCGTACGACCGGGGCACCGCACCCATCTTCGGTGACGGCGCCGCGGCCATGGTGCTGCGCTCGGGCACCGCGCGGGAGTGGGGAGCGATCGGCCGGGTACACCTCGGCTCCGACGGCGGTTTGTGGAGCCTGGCTCATGTGCGCACCGGCGGCAGCCAGTACCCGGTCGCCTCGGACGATCCGCATGACCCCTATCTGCGGATGGACGGCCGGGCGACCTACCGGCACGCGGTGGAGCGGATGACGCAATCCTGCGTGCAGGCACTCAAGCACGAGGCGATCACCAAGGAATCGGTGGATCTCCTGGTGGCACACCAGGCCAATGCGCGGATCCTCCGGGAAGTCGCGCGAGAGCTCGAGATACCACCGGAGCGGGCACTCGTGGACCTCACCGATGTCGGCAACACAGCGGCCGCGTCGATCCCGCTCGCGCTGAGCCGGGCGCAGCAGCGCGAGGACCTGCGGGGCGGCGAAACGCTGTTGCTGACGGCGTTCGGCGCGGGGGCCAGCTGGGGCGCGACGGTGTTGCGGTGGCCCGCACTCGGAATGGCGAACAAGGAAGGGTGAAACGGATGCACGAGATCACTGTTACCGAGGTGGGCGAGTTCCTGCGCGGCCTCGCAGAGCGGTTGGACCTTGATCTGGACGGCGTGGAGATCACCGCGGCGTCCTTGCTCGAGGAAGACCTGGAAATGGACTCACTGAACCTGATGGACTTCCTGGTCATGCTGGAGCGCAAGTACCAGGTCAAGATCACCGACGAGAACCTGCGCGAGGTCGACACGGTCGCCGATGTGGTGACCCTGCTCAACGAGCTGACCCGAGCGAGCACGGTGGCGAACTGATGACCGTGGTAGCGGAGACGGCGCGATTCTGCGCGGACGTGCTCACCTGTGCGGAGCTTCCGGACGGGGACACCGTGTACGACGACGCGCATCCTCTCTGGCAGAAGTTCGTCGCGGCGGGGCTCGCGAACTGGTGGTTACCCGAACGGTACGGCGGACGGGCGTTCTCGCTGGGCGATTCGGTCGAGATCTCGGCGCGGCTGTCCTACCACGACCCGGGGTTCGCGTTCAGCGCGTTCCTGCCGATACTGGCTTCGCGCATGCTCGAATTCTTCGGTAGCGCCGAACTGGCCCAGCGATATCTGCCGGAGCTGAGCGGCACGGGATCCTTCTGCGCCACACTGGGCAGTGAGGCCAGGGCCGGGAGCGAACTCACGAACACCGAGACGACGTTCCGGCGGCACGGGGACAGCTTGGTGATCAACGGGCACAAGCAGTTTTCCACGAACCTGGCCTTTGCGCGCTTCTGCCTCGTCCTCGCGCGCAACGCCGACGACGAGCGTGACTTCGCGGTGATCCTCGTGCCGGGAGAGGCGGAGGGATTCCGGGTCGAGCAGCGCTGGCGGATGTCCGGCCTCCTGGGCACCGGAACCTATGCGGCTACCTTCACCGACTGTGCTGTGCCCGCGGGCAACGCGCTGAACGGCAACGGCATCCGCGTTCTCGAAGTGGGACTCAACGGGAGCCGGATCCTGATGGCCGCCATGGCCATCGGTATGAGCAGGCGAATCCGTGACCTCAGCATGGAGTACGCGGCCACCAAGCGACTCGGCGGGGCGCCACTGAGCCGGAACGCCGTGTTCGGCGCCCGAATGGGTCAGCTGGAAATGGAACTCGAAACCATCAAAAGCCAGTGCGACCGCGCGGCGCGGGACTACGACGAGCTCTATCTAGGCGCCCGGCCCGCGGAGAAATTCCTCGGTCAGGGCGTCCTGAAGTCGGCGGTCGTGGCGAAGATGCACAGTGGCCAGGTGGGCTGGAAGATCGCCAGCGCCGCCTCGGAGGGTTTCGGTGGGCTCGGGTACACCGAGCAACACGAGATCCAGCGCCTGATGCGTGCGATGCGGCATATCTCGATCGTCGAAGGCAGCGACGACGTGCTCCGGGACCTGATCTACGGCCGATACGTCAGGCGCGCCTCGCGGCGTGGGTGAGTCCTGCCGCACCGGCCCTGCCCGCCTGCCAGTCATTCCGACAGATGCGTCCAGGAAACGCGCCGCCCTAGCTTCGGACACAAGCGACTGGACGTTGCGATAACAAGGAAAGGTTTCCCATGGGTGTGCAGCAGAGCACGACCGCACAGACTCGCGACGGCCTTCTCTTTCTGGGGGAGTTCGCACGTCGTCCACTCAAGACCGCTGCCATCGCGCCGAGTTCCCCGGCGCTGGCGGCCGGCATGGTCGCGCCGGTTCCCGAGAGCGGTCAGCCCGTCGTCGTCGAACTGGGCGCCGGGACCGGCTCGTTCACCAAGGCGATCCAGCACAAACTGCGTGGTCGTGGCAGACACGTGGCCATCGAACTGAACCCGAAGCTGGCCGATCTCCTCCGGCATCGCTATCCCGGTGTCGATGTGGTGTGCGCCGACGCGACCGAGCTGCCGTCGGTGCTCGAACAGCGCGATCTCGGCCCGGTGGACGTGGTCGTCAGCGGTCTGCCGTGGGTTTCGTTCCCGACCGAGGCGGGCAGGTCGCTCGCCACGTCGGTGGCCGATTCGTTGTCGCCGAACGGGGTGTTCACGCAGTTCACCTACTCGTGGACGAGGTGGGCGAACCCGGCGCGGACCAGACTGCAGGCACTGCGCGAACGGTTCGAGGAAGTGGTCGTCAGCACCACGGTGTGGCGCAACCTTCCGCCCGCGGCGGTGTACGTCGCGCGTCGAGCCCGGCGAGTGGAGGCTTGACGGCTTGAGTATGTGAACGGTCTTCACCAGAACGCATTCGTCACTCCCGTCGGGCGCCACGCGGCCCCGACGGGAGTGATCCTCACGTATCAGCCCAGGCAGGCCGCTCGGCGACCGGTCGCTGCCGGACCGTCGAGCGGTGTGGCGTGGCTTTCTCCACCGTGAGGACTTCAGGGCAGGGCGTGAGGACGGGACCTCCCCAAGACAGTGCTGACGTCCGCGACGATGCTGCGCACCAAGGGCCCGGGGTCGTCCTGGAAGTAGAAGTGGCCGCCGGGAAAGTGCCGTACGCCGAGGAATTCGTTGGTGTGCTGGGACCAGTTCGCCGCGTCGGTGATCCCGGCGACCGGGTCGCGGTCGCCGCAGAACGCCGAGACGGGCCGGGTCAGCAGGCTGCCGTGGCGCGTCGGATGCCAGGTCTCCGCGGCTTCGAGATCGGCGCGCACCAGTGGCTCCACCCGTTGCCAGAGCCACTTGTCGCGCAGCACCCGATCAGGTAGCCCGTCAAGCGCGATCAGTTCGGCTCGCAGGTCGGCCGACGGCAGACCGTACAGCGGCGGCCGTGTGCGCGTGATCGAATGGAACGGTCCGGGATGACCGGACACGCCGACCCATTCGGGCTGCGGCATGCCCCCCGCCTGCAGCGCGAGGGCGGTGTCGAACGCGACCAGGCCACCCATGCTGTGGCCGAACATCGCGTAGGGCGTCGGCCGCCGCTCATCGAGATGGCGGGCGAACGCGTCACTGAGCGTGGTGATGTCCCGAGCGGCGGGATAGGAGGCCTTCGCTCGGCCCGGCGCGATGACCAGCCGGACCTCCCAGCTCTCGGGGAGCAGGGCAAGCCAGGGCCGGAACACGGTATGCGAACCACCCGCGTGGTGCAGCAGGTAGAGCCGCAACTTCGCGTCCGGCACCGGTTTGGGGCACACGATCGAGAGGATCCCGCCGGTCATGCGGCCTGCCTCAGCACGACAAGCGCGTGGGCGCGCCCCAAGACCTTCGTGGTGCCCTGGTGGACGGTCAGCCGGATCCGGAACCGGCCAGGCCCCGGCGTCGCGGTGACGATCCCCCCGACCGACAGGCACACGCCCGTGTCATCGTCGGGCACCACCACCGGCTGGGTGAAGCCCGCCCGGCAGTCGAGAACCACCGCCTGTGGCCCGGCCCATTCGACGACCGCGCGGATCGCCAGCCCCAGCGTCAGCATGCCGTGCGCGATCACCCCGGGCAGGCCGGCTCGCCGCGCACTGCGGTCGCTCCAGTGGATCGGATTCAGGTCTCCGGACGCGGCGGCGTACCGGATGAGGTCGGACCGGGTGACGGTGAACTGCCGGATCGGGAGGCTGCTGCCCTCGGTCGGCACTGTCGGCGTGATCGCCTGCGCTGACGCGGTCATCCCGCCCTCCTGCCCGGCGTCGCGAGCGCGACGATCGTCGACGTCGATGTGCACACATGGTTACCGGACATGTCGTCGATTTCCGTGATTGCGGTGATGACACCGGCCTTGGCGATCGATTCGCTGTCGGACAGGGAAACCGTCGCGGTGAGGACGTCACCGGAATGAATGGGGCGCGTGTAGGCGAAGTGCTGGTCCCGGTGCACGACCTCGGACAGTTCCGCGCCGTACTGGGCGAGCGCCGACTCGAGTGCGCGCATCGACAGCGCCAGTGGAAAGGTCGCGGGAGCCGTCAACTCGCCGTCCCAGTCGTCAGCCGGAAATCCGAGCGCGATGGTGAAATCTCGAATCTGCTGGCGGCTTACCTCGATCTCGACAGTGGTGACTACCTTTTGTGCCGGTGGATGTTCGTTGGGTTCCACATAGGTCATGATACTGAGAATTACGATGTCGAGGAATGGCCCGATTGATGACTTTCGGCGGCGGCGTGATGTTCCTTTGGAGGCACGCCGCGGCATCTTCGGATTCGAACGTCCACAGGGTTCGGCAAGGACACTACACTGAGGGATGGTACATACTTCTGGGGAGGAATCGTGCTGCTGAACATCCTTGGCCCGCCGGAATTGTGTGGCCGCCGCCGCGATACGCGGATCACCGGGGGAAAACTCAGTAAAGTGGCCGGGCTGCTCGCCGTTCGGGCGAATCAATATGTCGCCATGCAGACGATCAGCGAAGAGTTGTGGGCCGGCTCTCCACCGCGAAATGAGCTGACGACAATCCGCACGCACGTGTACAACTTGCGGCGAATACTGGAGTCGGTGCAGGGCGAGCCACCGCAGGCCCGCTTGCTGACCCGGCCGATGGGGTACCTGCTCTCGGTTCCCGCCGAGCTGGTCGACGTCGCGGTGTTCAAACAGGGCGTGACGCGCGGTCGCGTCCTGCTCGCCGAGGGCAGGAACGCCGAAGCCGCGGACACCTTCCGGGACGCCCTCGCGGTGTGGCGGGGAAGTGCGCTCGCCGGGGTGGCCGCGGGCCCGGTGCTCGCCGGTCACGTCGCCGAGCTGACCGAACGGCGCGCGAGTGCTCTCGAGTACCGCATCGAGGCGGACCTGCTGGCGGGGCGCCACCGTGATCTGGTTCCCGAGCTGCGGGAGCTCGTCGGTGCCGATCCGCTGAACGAATGGATGCAGGCTCGGTTGATCGAGGCACTGGTCCGGTCAGGCCGCTCCGGTGAGGCCTTGCGCAGCTTCCAGGACGCGCGTACCCATCTCGACGAGCAACTCGGCCTGGAGCCCTCGATCGAGCTGCGCCAGGCGCAGCACCGGATTTTCGCGGCGGCGAACGGTCAGAGGTAGGCCGGTAGCAAGGACGCCCCTTGGGCTTTGCGCACCGCGTCTATGCGGGAATTCGCGTCGAGCTTCTCGAATATGTTGCGCAGGTGGCGTTTGACGGTGCCTTCGGTGATGGACAGACGCGTGGCGATCTGCCGGTTGCTGAGGGCCTCGGCCACCAGGTCCAGCACCTCGAGCTCCCGTCTCGACAGCGAGATCGGTCTGTCGGCGGGGTCGGTGCCGTCGCCCAGCCCGCCGGACGTCGCCACGATCACCGCCTGCCCGGCCCGCACACTGCGGATCGTGGACACGAGGTGCTGGCGGCTCACGTTCTTCGACACGTAGGCCGAAACGCCCGCGTTGAGCAGCTTGTGGACCGACGCGGCGCCGTCGTGCATGGTCAGGATGATGATGCGGGGCGCGGGGGTGATCTGCCGCAGGCCCGCCACCGTCCGGATCGGATTGTGCTTCGGCATCTCGAGGTCGAGCAGGACGATATGGGGCTTGGCGCGGGCGGCGACGGCGAGAACCTCTTCACCGTCGCCTGCGACGCCACTGACCTGCATGTCTTCCTCGACCAGAAGAGTGTCGCGGAGCGCTTCACGCAGTAGTGTGTGGTCGTCGGCGATGACGATGCGGATGTCTTCAGTTGACATGGTCGTCCAACTCCGTCCTGACGGGAATCCAGATATTGATTCGGGTTCCTCGGTTCGGCGCGCTGGTGAGCACGAACTTTCCGGACAGGTTCTCGACGCGTTCCTTCATGGACAGCAATCCGGTTCCGCCGAGCGTGCCGAGGTCGTCGGGAACCGCGAAGCCACGTCCGCTGTCCTTGATGACCGCACCGATCTGCCCGGCGGAGACTTCGACCATCACGAACGCGCTCGGCGCGCCGGCATGGGCGATGATGTTGCGCAGCGCCTCCCGGAGCAGGATGAACATCTCGCTTCGCATATGGCCGGAAATGGATCTTTCGTCGCCCTTGACGAAGATCTCGATGCTGGACGGCTCGACCTCGAGTGAATTCACGAACGACTGGAGCGCGGACCTGATGCTGTTCACCGGGGATTCGAGCCGGAGGCCCGCGGCGAAACGCCGCGTTCCTGTGAACAGGTCGGACAGCACCACGCGCAGTTGCTCGAGATAGTCGGCGCTGTCCCCGTGGTCGAGTTCGACCAGTTCGAGCCTGCGCAACGCCAGGCTGAGGTTGCTGCCGTACCAGTCGTGCAGTTCCCGGGCGATGCGCTCGCGTTCCGCGGTCTGCGCCTGCTCCGTCCGATGGATCGCCACCGTCTGGTACCAGGCGTTCGAGATCCGGCTCCGGGTGGCGATGCTGTGCTGCAGTGATCGTATCGTGAGCAATTGTCGGTCGGAAGTGTGCGCGGCGGGATCAGGCCAAAGGTGCTCGAGCAGCGAATCGAACATGCTGGACCACGCGTGGGTCAACTCGTCGAGTGGGATTCCCGCGTTCGCCGCCGCCATGCCCATTACCGAGGCGAGTGCCAGCTTTGCTTCGTTGACCACCACCCGCCCCAGGCGCATGGTCTCCGTGCAATCTGCGAGAACATAACCCAATTGGACGTAGCATTCGTTGAGCACGTCCTCGTTTCCGAGTAATTTGTCCGCGAACTGCGCGAGCCGGACGCGGTAATCGTTCCGTAGCAGTTCGATCTCGTCCGCAACGACGCAGCATCCTGTAGATCGATGTGACATTTCCCCCCCAATGTGGCACTGCCCCCCAAAAAACACCGGCCGCTGCACGCGGCTACAGCCGGCGCGGTCGCCTGTTACCCTGTGTGTGCACCCACTGGTAGTCGACCTCTCCGTAGCTATATCACAGTTTCACGGTCCGGTCCCGTTCGATTTCTTCGCGACCGGCGCGGTTCCTCTTTGTTCGCAAGCGATTTCGCACGGCGAGGGTGACGATCAGGAGAAGTCCGGCGACGCACAGCGCCGGAAGCCCGGCCATTGAGACCGCCATCTCCGTTCTTTGGTACGCGTCACCCGCGGTCCATCCGAGCGTGATCAGTGTGCACGCCCAGACGGTGGCGGCCGCGGCCGTGATCACGGCATGCCGCAGCCTCGAGACACCGGCCTGCGCGGCGAGCCTCGGGGCGACCGTTCGCAACACGCCCAGGCACTGGCAGACCGCGAGAGTCAGCGCTGCTCGCCTCTCCAAACCGTTCAGCAACGCGGAGGTACGGGTGGAACCAAGCCGGCGTGTCGTGGCCCGCCACAGGACGCCCTGGTGCGCGCGACCGCGCAAATACCCTACCTGGCTGCCCACCGCCGACGACAACGCCACGGTGGCGGCGATCGTCACCACCGGCACGACGTCGAAGCGCGCCAGGGCGCCGACGGTGAGCACGGTGGTGGCGGCCGGAAGGAACACGCCGATGGCCAAGCCCGACTCGGCGATGAGTAACGCCGCCAAGGCGAGATGGAGCAGTGGCCCGGGCAGCCCGGTCATGAACTCGATCACGTCACAACTCCCCCCACATGTCTTGCCGGGTTCGAGCATGCTGTGCTCGCCTGCGGAGCGAATCCGTCGCGATGACTGATATTCGTTGATAGGGTTGATCTGTGCTTCACGGCCGTGAGCAAGAAATCCATCTGATCCGTCGCCTCGTCGATGACGCCGGTCGTAGCGACCCCGGGGTTCTGGTGCTGCGCGGGCAAGCGGGGGTCGGCAAGACGGCCTTGCTGGACGAAGCGCGCGCCCGCGCCCACGCCGACGGCGTGACGGTGCTGTCCTGCTCGGGCCACGAACTCGAAGCGGGTTTCGCGTTCAGCGGACTGCATCAGCTCTTGTTGCCGGTTCTCGACCAGATCGACTCCCTGCCGCAGGCACAGTCGGCGGCACTGCGCAGGGCGCTGGGCATGACCAACGGCCAGGTAACGGATTTCGCGGTTTCCGCGGCTGCCTTTTCACTGATCACCACGATTTCCGAACAGAATCCGGTGCTGATCGTTGTCGACGACCTGCAGTGGCTGGACGGCGCCTCCCTGGCCGCGTTCATGTTCCTGGTACGCAGGCTGGTGGCCGATCCCATCGCCGTTCTGATGGCCGTGCGCGAACCCAGTGACCTCGACACCTCGTCCCTGCCGGAACTGCACCTGACCGGACTCACCAGTGACAGCGCCGCCGAACTGCTGGACCAGCACGGATGGCACTCGTCGCATCAGGTGCGCACGGCGTTGATCGAGACGACCGGTGGCAACCCGCTGGCGTTGATCGAACTCACCCGCGGTGGCGCGACCGGCCAGTTGGCCCACGATCTGATGCTGAGTGGAACCGTGCCGCTGAGTGACTCGCTCGGCAACGTCTTCGCGAAGCGAGCGGACGAACTGGGGGACCAGTCGCGGCTGTTGACCCTGGTCATCGCCGCGCAGAACGGGGCGGACGTGGGCCTCACCCTGGCCGCCGCACGCCGGCTCGGGATCACCGAGACCGCGATGGAGCCCATCGAGGCGTCCGGGTTGGCGCGGCTTTCCGGAGCGACGGTGGAATTCTCCCACCCGCTCATCCGGTCGGCCCTGTACCGGCGCGCCTTGTCGCGAAACCGGTCGCGGGTCCACCTCGCACTGGCCGCCGAACTCACCGAACGTGGCGATCACCTGCGCTCGATTCATCACCGGACGATGGCCGCGACCGCACCCGACGAGGCACTCGCGGCGGAACTGGAACGAGTGGCCGAGAAGGTGGTCGAGCGGGGCGGGGCCGCCGCCGCGGCGCACACCATGCAACGGGCGGCGGAGCTGAGCCCGGATCCGCTGGACCACCGAAGGCGACTGACCGCGGCGGCGTTCGCCGCCTGGCGATCGGGCCAGGCCGACGTCGCCCGTGCGATCACCGAGCGGATCGGTCCGGCACTGGCCGGTACCGGCACGAGCGTGGAGGCGCAGTTGTCGCGGCTGCGGGGGCTCATCGAGACCGACAGCGGCGACCCGTCGCTGGCCTTCTCGCTGCTCGTCCGCAGTGCCGAGAAGATCGCTCCAGAACTGCCCGAGGACGCGCTTTGGCTGCTGTTCCTGGCTACGGAAGCCGCCGGGCTCGCAGGCGATCCGCACGGCCAGGTGGAGGCCGCGAGGCGGCTCGCGAATCTCCGCATCGACAAGGCGTATGACCGGATCGGGCGCTGGGTATACGGCGCGGCTGTCGGGAACCTGGACCCGGAGAGCAGTGACCCGGACACGGTACTGGGCTCGATTCCCCCGTCCGTGCCGGCCAACGACCCGCGCCGGGTGATGTTGGTGCTGGGGGTCGGTATTCGCGGGCACAATCTGCGGCAGGTGCGGGACCACGCCGTGGAGATCTGTGCGCAGTTGCGTTCGGTGGGGATGACCAACGTCCTCACCACGATTCTCACCTGGCTCTCCGATCTGGAGTATCACCTCGGATTGTGGGATGCCGGGATCACGCATGCCGACGAGGCGGCCCGGCTCAGCCAGGACAGCGGGCAATGTTCGCGCAGGGCGGTCGCCGTCGCACTACTGGCGCGCTTCGCGGCGGTCAGGGGCGACGAGCAGTCATGCCTCGAGCATGCCGATCTCGCCCTGAACCTGGCGACGCCGCTGGGCAACCGGACGGCCACGGCGATCACGTTGTGGGCACGCGGGCAGCTCGACCTGGTCAAGGCGGATCCGCGTAGCGCGCTGGAGCGGATGCTCGCGATGACCTCCCCGCTCTCACCGCACGCCAACCCCATCGTGGCCAGGAGGGCGATACCGGACTTGGTGGAAGCGGCATACCAGGTGGGTGACCTCGATCGGGTCCGCGAGGAGCTACGGGCCTTCGAGCTGTGGGCCGGGCGGTCCAACCTCGGGTGGCCCGCGCTGTATGTGGACTGGTGCCGCGCGATGGCCGGACAGGGCGACGTCGAAACCTCCATGAAGCGCGTGCTCGCCGCGGCCGCGGTGGCCGAGTTCCCGTTCGACCGCGGTCGGATCCACCTGTTCTACGGTGGCTGGCTGCGTCGTAACCGCAGGTTGCTGGAAGCCCGCGAGCATCTCCGTGTGGCGGCTCAGTTGTTCGACAGCCTGGGTGCGAGCCCCTGGGAAGCCAACGCCACCACCGAGCTACGTGCGGCGGGCGGGCAGGCCACGCCGAGTGACGAGCGGACGGCGGCGTTGACCCCGCAGGAACTGCACGTGGCGCAGTTGGCGGCTCGCGGGCTCAGCAACAAGGAGATCGCGATGGAGCTGTTCATCAGCCCACGCACGGTCGGATATCACCTGTACAAGCTTTTTCCGAAGCTGGGGATCACCGCTCGGTCGCAGTTGCGGTCGCTCCGGATGTTCGAGAGAGCCTAGGCGTTCAGAAGGGAACCCTGCGCAACCAGAACTTCGTCTCGGTCATCCCGCCGGTCAGCAGCTTGTCCATCTGGCCGCTCAGCGCGTATGTGCCCATCGGTCCGTACGCCACCGCCGTCGGCGCCTTCAGCGGCCACGGTTCGACCCGGTTGACCAGCCGAGCCGTGTGCCAGCCGTCGGCACTGCCGAGCCCGATGACAGCGTCCAGCCCGCCAGGCGCGCCGAGGCTGTTCCGTGCGGCCAGCAGGGTTCCGTCGGGCCGCAGGGTGAAACCCTCGATGCCGCTGAGCGGTGCTTTCGTGGCGACCACCGAGGCCTTCGGCCGTCCGCCCAGGGAGATCCGGAACAGGGATCCGGTGTCGTATCGCGCCGTGAGAAGGTAGCCACCGGGATGCCAGGCGATCCCGTTCAGGCCGATGTCCGGGCTGCGGAATCGCGGATCGGTGATCAGCGCCCCGACGTTTCCGTGGCGATCGATGACCTGCACGGTGTCGGAGACACAGTCGGTCACATAGACCGAGCCGGTGGCGTGGTCGACCGTGAGGTCGTTGGCGAAGGTATCGGCACGACCGAGCGCGGTGTCGATCTTCCGCACTACACGTCCGGTGACCAGGTTGATGACGGCCACACCGGACGTGGGCGGCTGCGTGACGGGGACGAAACGCCGGACCCAGTAGTCGCTGTAGGCCACGTAGAGGCGCTTCCGCGACCGGTCCACCTCCATGCCCAACGTGGACACGAGCCCAAGACTCGGCACGAGTGGCCGTACCGTGCCGTCCAGGCCGACCACGGACACCGTGCCCTGGGTGGCCGAACCGACCAGCAAGGCGTGCCGGTACGGGTCCCATGCGGTGCCTTCGGGGTAGAGCGCGGGTGCCGTCGCGGTGATCAGCTCCGGGCCGCAGTTCGGCGCCATGCCGAGCGCGGCGGCGGACGCCGTCCGGTGGGGGACGACGAGTGTGGCCGCCCCCAACGAAGCGAACCCCGTGAGCGCCACCCTGCGCGAAATGCCCGCCATTTTCCGTCCTCCAGACGTTCGGTCTTTCACAGTGTCAGTCAACCGCCGCAGGCAGCGAATCCTGCGTGACTCGGGTGGTGTCGGTGCCACGGGCCGTGCTGTCGAGCGCCCGGCGAATGAACAACGCCGCGGGCACACCCGCGGCGACGACCACGACACCGAGCCAAAGGGCGTGCTGGGTTCCCACGGTGAAGGATTCGGCGGCCGTGGCCTGCGAGCCGGTACCCGAACCGGCCGCGCGCGAGCTGGTGAACCCGTGGGTGAACAGCGTGGTCAGCACCGCGATACCGAGGGCGCCACCCAGTTCCCGAACGGTGTTGTTCACCCCCGATGCCTTGTTGTGCTCGGCGTCGGCCACCGAGCCGATGACCGTCGCGGGATTGGCCGCGAATACCAGGCCCATGCCGATGCCCGCCAGGATGAAGGCCGGGATCATGGCGCCGTAGGACATTCCCGGTGCGATCGTCAGCGCGAGCCAGGCGAGCGCCGCGGCCTGCATACCGGAGCCGAGTGCCTGGAGAACGCCGCCCCCGACGCGCTCGATCAGCAGGCTCGCCAGCGGCACGACGACCACGGGCACGGCCGTCCACGGCAACGTGCGCAACCCGGCTTCGAACGGCGTGTACCCCATCGGGCCTTGCATGAACTGCGCAAGGAAGAACACCGAACCGAAGACGCCGAAGTGCGTCGTCAAGGCGACCACATTGCTCAGCATGAACGCCCGGACGCGATACATCCGCAGCGGAACGAGGGGTTCGGCGACACGCCGCTCGTAGAACACGAATCCGGTGAAGAGAACAGCGGCCGAGGCGATACCCGTAAGCGCGCGGCCGCTGCCCCAACCGTGGTCGGCGGCCCCGACGATCCCCCACACCGCGGCGACCACCGATCCGATGATCAGCACGCCGCCGACGAGGTCGATGCTCCGATCGTCACCACGGCTCTCCCTGATCGCCCACAGCGCCATCGGCAGAACGAGGAGCCCGATCGGCACGTTAATCCAGAAGATCCAGTTCCACTCCAGGTATTCGGTCACCAGCCCGCCTGCCAACGGACCGAGTGCGATCCCGAGACCATTCACCCCGCCCCACACCCCGACGGCCATGTTGCGTTGTTTCTCGGGAACCGCCGCGACGGCGAGGGTCAGTGAGACGGGGAGAATCATCGCCGCCCCGGCGCCCTGCAGGACGCGTGCGGCAACCAGTGTTTCCACGGAACCCGAGATCGCACAGGCCGCGGACGCCACCGTGAACAGGGCGATACCGAGCAAGAACACTCGGCGCCTGCCGAAGCGGTCACCGAGGGCTGCTCCCGCGAGCAAGAGGCCGGCGAAAGCGAGGACGTAGCCGTTGACCACCCACTGCAAGGTCGACTGCCGCACGCCGAAGTCCTCGGCGATTTTCGCCAGCGCGCTGGTGACGACCAGGTTGTCCAAGGCCACCATGAACATGGGTAGCGCGGATGCCAGCAATGCCCACAAGGTCCGCGGGGTCTTTCGCGTCATTCCTGGTCTCCTGGTCAGTCAATAGAACGTCGTTCCTTTGCCCGCGCATCGAGCGTTCTGATACGACGGTACTCGCGGCGATCCGCGCGCAGTGCGATATTCGTCCAAAGTGACACACGGGATGTGACTTAGGAACAGGATGGCGCCTGGTCCTGCGACCTGACTATTAGACTCTCACCTGCGCATCCTCCTGTGCCTGCGGTGCAAGAGAAATGTGATTTGACGAGGTCGCTCGACGGCACGTTGGCCCATTGAGCGGATAGGTTCGATTTCATTCACACGAAGGGAAACCGATGGTTGAAAACCTTGCTGAACTCGCTGAGGAAGTCGGCGCCAGCGGAGAAGTCGTCCAGCAGGTACTCGCCGTGCCGCCGGAGATGGTGGAGACGATCATCGGCATCGCCAAGGTCGTCGCGGCCGCTGACCTGGAAGGGGCGCGTAAGTATTTGAGCGCCGACTTCATCGACCATGAGTCGGCTCCGAATGAGCCCATCGGTCCGGAGGGCTTCATTTCGGTCGTGCAGGACGTGCACAAGGCGTTCCCCGACGCGACCTGGGAGCCGGAGGATTTGTTCGCCACGCAGGACCGGTACGCGGTCCGGGTGAAGTTCGAGGGAACGCAGCTGGGCGAGTTCCTGGGCTACCCGCCCACCGGAAAGCGGGTTTCGGTGACGCAGCTGCACTATTACCGCGTCGTCGACGGAAAGGCCGTCGAGCACTGGGGCGGGCGCGATGTCATCAAGATGCTTCGCCAGCTCGGCCTGTACTCGCGCGAGGACAGCATCGAGGCCATCGCGGCCGACCACGCCAAGGCCGCTGCCGCGGAGTGAAGGACCCCCGGCCATCTCGCACCGGCATCACCGGTGCGAGATGGCCGTTTTCGCGTCCCGGGCCGCCCCCGCCCCGTGACGCTCGCTGGAACACACGATGCGGGATCGGCCCCGCCGAGGAGCCGATCCCGATCGCGTCGAAGCGATCCGCGCTCAGACGGACGCTGACGTGTGCGGTTTCGCCGGCTCCGAACCGGTGTTCTCCGGGAGGCCGTGCCGTTCCCACCATCTGGCCATGGGGCCCGGCGCCCACCATGCCCATTTGCCGAGCAGTTTCATCGAGGCCGGCACCAGCAAGCCACGGACCACGGTGGCGTCGACAAGGATCGCCACCACCAGCCCGACCCCGATCATCTTCATCAGCGTGACGCTGGCGAGAACGAATCCGCCGATGACCACCAGCATCAGCAACACGGCGCCGGACACGATCCGCGAGTTCTGCTGTACCCCGGCGGCGATGGACTCGTCCACATCACCGGTGCGGTCCCAGCGTTCCTTGATCCTGGCGAGCAGGAAGACCTCGTAATCCATGGCGAGCCCGAACGCGATCGCGACGATGAACACGGGGAAGTTGACGTCGACCGCGCCGATCGGGACGAATCCGAGGAAGTCGTGCAGGAACCCGTCCTGGAAGATCACCTTGATCACGCCGAACGCGGCGGACAGTGACAGCAGGTTCAGCACGATCGCCTTGATCGGCAACAGCACGGACCCGAACGCGAGGAACATGACCACGAAACTCAGCAACGCGATGAACAGGATCACCCAGGGCAGCCGCGAGCTGATCATTTCCACGATGCCGAACCGCGATGCGGGCATGCCGGTCACCAACGCGGTCGCCCCGTCGGGAGGCCGCACCGCGTGCAGACCGTCGACCATGGCGCGTGCTTCTCTCGCCTGCGGATCCATCGAATAGTGCAGGGTGACCCTGGCGAGATCGTCCACGGTTCCCGTCACCGCGGCTCCGGTGATGCCCGGTACCGCGGCCAGCTTGTCCGCATAGGTGTCCAGCGCGGGCTTGGTCGCCGGGTCCGTCGCGGGCCCCGGTGTGCGCACCACGACGGTCATCAGCCGGGCCGGATCCTGCTTGAAGTCGTTCGCCATCCGTTCGGTGACCGTCCTGGCGTCCGCGCCCGGCGGCAAGACCCAGTCGCCGGGGCGCGCCCAGTTGGCACTGAGCACCGGAGCGCCGAGGCCGAGCAGCGCGGCCACGATGAGAGCGGTGGCCACCACGGGCCGCTTCATGACCAGCCGGGCCACCCGGGACCAACGCCCCTCCGTGGAGTCGGGCCGAGTCCGCCACGGCAGGGGTACCCGCAACGAGTCGATCCGGTGTCCGGCGATCCGCAACAGCGCGGGCATGAGGAGCAGCGAACCCAGCACGGCGAAGAGGACGACCGCGATACCGGCGTAGCCCATCGAATTGAGGAACTGTGCCGGGAAAAGAGTCAGACAGCCGAACGACGCGGCGGCGGTGAGGCCGGAGATCATCACCGTCCTGCCGGCCGTGGCCGAGGTGATCCGCACCGCCTCGTCGAGGCTCGACCCGGCCGCCAGTTGTTCGCGAAAGCGGCTCACCATCAGCAATCCGTAGTCGATGGCGAGGCCAAGGGCGAGAATCGTGATGACGTTGACGGCGAACGACGACACGTTGGTGAACATCGTGACGACGCGGACGACGACAAAGGAGCCCATGGCGACGAAGACCGCCACGGCGAGCGGAAGAGCGGCGGCGACCACGGTCCGGAAGACCACCAGCATCAGCACCAGCAGGATCGGGATCGAGATCATCTCCGCCCGCACGAGGTCACTGGTGTTCCGTTCGTTGACCTGATCGGTCATCGCGGTGAGGCCGCCGAACCGGGTTTGCAGCACCGGTGAGGTCAGGCCCGGTTCGATCGCCTCGAACTGGTCGACCCGTTCGTACTCGTCAGTGGACGGGAGCTGGATCGTGGCGTAGGTGGCGTGCCGGTCCTCCGAGACGAACGCGGGGTCGTTGCTCGTCCAGAAGGTGTCCAGGGACACCACGGCGCCGGGTGGCACCGTACCGACCGCGCTGCGCACCGCATCGGCGAACTCCGGCTGGTCTACGGTCAGCGTCGGGTGCTCGTAGAGCACGACCAGGTCGGCGGTCTTGCGTCCGAGTGGGCCGGCGAGAACCGCGTCCGCCCGAGCCGATTCGCTGCTCGGGTCCTCGAAACCCGCGCCGGTGCTCAGCGCGCCGAACACGCCGGCTCCCCAGATCGAGGCGAAGATGAAAAACAGAACTGACCCGATAGCGACGAGCCGGCGCCGGCGCGCCGCGAATTCGCCGATGGCGGAGAACATGGAGGTCCCTTTCTTCAAGGTATGGAACGGAGTGCTATCAGGTCGGTCACCGGAATATCAGCTGATCTGCGATTCCCCCAAGGAATTCCGGGGCCGATCGAGGCGCGGTCGGCGGGTCAGTCGATGCCTCCGGTGTCGATACCGTGAACGCCGAGCGCACTCGAAGCGCCGGCGGGAGTGGGCGTGCGCGTGGCATGCATCTCCATTCCCCACTCAGCTCCGGGCGGGCCGGTGAGGCCGCCGCGCCCCCAGAGACCTGCGGCGCGCAGGCGTTGCCGGACCTCGTCCTGTCCCCGGACCGCTGGGCGGCGCTGGCCGCGCGCAGCGGAGAGATGGTTCATGGCCGGTGTCCTTTGCCGCCGTCCTTCTGAGGCCGATCGCATCATCGGACCTCGAAGAGGTCGTCCACATCCGTCAAAGTGACTGGCTACTCAAAGTCGCCGAAATCGCCACTGACAGTTGCTTTCTCACCGAGTGGGTAAACCGCGGTTCAGGCAGGCAACTCGCCGTTGAGAACCGCCACGCCGACGACTGGCTGTCTTGTCATGCCAAAGCGCCACCACCTTGCCGGGATTGAAGATCCCGTGCGTGGTTTGAGCAGACCGACTCCGTGCTCTCCGGTCACCGTGCCGCCCAGCTCCTGCGTCGCCGCGATGATGTCGTCTCGCTCGTCCTCGAGCCCAGCGGGGCGAGTGCGCCGGCGGCGCTCGTCTCGTCCGCTGTCCACCCGCATCGGGCTGGTCAACTCGGGCGGGAACGTCGACGTGAGCCGGTTCGGCGAATTCCGCGGGTGCGCGGAGGCGTCGCCTGCGGGCGGGCCGGTCGGCGGCAGCGGCACTCCGGACGGGATACCGTGCACGGATTCCTCCGGAAGCACGTCCTGGCCGCACGAAAGGATGCTTCGGTCCGTGAGAGACGCGGAGTTCGACGAACTCGACATCGCGATCGTGGACGCGGTGAGGTCGGCGCCGCGCGTGAGCTGGCGTGACCTGGCGCCCGTCATGGGGGTCAACGCGGCGACGATCCGCAGGCGCTGGTCGCGCATGCAGGCGGCGGGCGTCGTCTGGGTGACCGCTCATCCCGCGGGCGAGGTCGATCATCGGGTTCGTGGTCGTGCACCGGCGACGGAGGCACAGCGCGCCACGGCGATGGCCGACGAGAACGCTGACGGCTGGGTTCCAGTCGAAGCCGTGCTCGGCCGTCAGTTTGATGACGTTGAATCACGGCGAGGATGGTGCAGGGCGCGGTATCCGGGCAGCGGCGATGGCCTCAGCGCCGGCAGCAGGATCATGACGGGGACGTTGATCAGGAAGGCCGAGCCTCGCGTCCTCGGCCTGGGCGGAACGGGCTGAAGCAGCCTTCATCCGTAGCCACTTCCGTCCTCGAAGTTTGTCATTCAGGTCAGTGTCGTGCACGAGCTTACAGCGCGTATGGAGTTGAGCTTGTCCCGCCGAGATCGATTATCGCGATGACAGATCGGTGATCGGGTTACCCGGCATCACTGACAAGCAGGCTCGTATGCGAATAAGGTCTACGCTTGGTTTCACAGGTGCTGTCCGCTGCCCACACTATCGAGTGGAGGCCAGGTGCTGGTGGCTGACGCCTGTTGTGCTCGTGCTCGGAGACTCGCACTCTGTTATTTGGTAATCCATCGACCGCCAACTATCCCGAGGGAAATTCAGATGGCTAGCAGAACTGCGGATCCTGTTGACGTTGTTATCGAAGCGGAGTTCGACAAACTGGACCTCGACCACGACGGCCAACTCGAATGGTCGGACTACGAGACCCTCATCGATCGGTACCGGCAGACGGCCGGTGTGGGCGAAGACGACCGTCGGATCAGGGAACTCCGGGCTTTCTACCAAATGCACTGGATGGAGTTGCTGCGTCACGCCCAGGTCGAGGGGCATCACCTGTCGAAGGGCCAGTTCGTCGGCGCGACTCGCCTCGCCTCGTCCGATACGAGCCGGATCAACGTCGCTCAGGTCGGCGGCCACGTGATCTTCGATCTCGTCGATGCCGACGGCGATGGC
This sequence comes from Amycolatopsis coloradensis, assembly GCF_001953865.1. Lineage (GTDB taxonomy): Bacteria > Actinomycetota > Actinomycetes > Mycobacteriales > Pseudonocardiaceae > Amycolatopsis > Amycolatopsis coloradensis. The sequence goes on along the minus strand of NZ_MQUQ01000006.1, from coordinate 33,581 downwards.
GAGATCAGTCACGAAGAACTCGGGCGCTACCTCCAAGGCGTCTGGCAGATCGACCAGTCCGATGCGAATTTCAGCTTCGATGCGCTGGACGCCAACAAGGACGGCAGGATTTCGAGGGCCGAGTTCGTCGACGGAATTCAGGAAGTCCTGACACCGAACCGCTGACCGCGGCCAAACGGGTGGTGTTCAGTCTGGATGAGGTAACGGACTGTCCGGGTGCAACTGGTATTGCTGCTGGGCTGTGCCATTGACGTTCGTGTCGGCACGTACGTCCTCCGTCTCGAAGTGTTTCGTCGACGGTTGACGTACGTGCCGATTTGTGTTTCGGCCGGTCAGGCGGAAGTCACCAGCGCACGAGCAGCCGTTCGAGCCCGCCGACGACCAGGCCGTCCCGGATTGCCAGATCCGCGGGCGGTTCGGCGAGTTCGAGCGCGGGGAGCTTGCGCAGCAGTACCTCCAGCACCACGTTCAGTTCGAGCCGGGCGAGAGCCTGACCGACACAGCCGTGCGGTCCGACGCCGAACGCGAGGTGCGGGTTCGGGGTGCGAAGCAGGTCCATGCGGTCGGCACCGGCGAACGCGCCGTCGTCCCGGTTGGCCGCGCCCAGGCTGCACACGACCATTGTGCCGCCGGGAATCGTGCGGTCCGCGATCTGGACATCGGCGGAGAGGTAGCGTGGCACCCCGAAGCCGGGGTTGGCGTCGAAGCGCAGCACTTCTTCGACGGCGGTGCGGACCAAGCCGGGTTCGGCGTGCAGCCGCGCCCAGCCACCCGGTGCGGAGAGCAGCAGCGCGACCATCTTGCCGATCATGCCTGCCGTCGTCTCGTATCCGGCCACCAGCAGGCCCTGGCTGGTGCCGATGAGTATCTCTTCGGAGAGTCGTCCGTCGAATTCGTCGGTGAACCGGATGAATTCACTGATCAGGTCATCGCCAGGGGCGGCCCGTTTGGCGGCGATATGCGCCGCGAAGTACGCGCCGAACTCCGACTGCGCGGCATCGATCTCCGCTTGCGTGAACCGGGTCATGTTGAGCATGGTGTCCGACCAGTGCGCGAACCGGTCCCGGTCGCTGTCGGGCACCCCGAGCTGGTCGCAGATCACCCATCGGGGCAGCGGAAATCCCAATCCCCGCAACAGGTCGCCCGGTGCGCCATGCTCGATCATCGCGGTGACGAGCGACTCGGCCATCTTCTCGATCCGCGGCCGCATGGCCTGCACACGTTTCGGTGCGAAGGCCCTGCTGATGATTTGCCGCCAGCGATGGTGCAGGTCGTCCTCTGTCAGCTTGCCGCCGAAGACCCCACCGCCCTCGTTCACGGTGACACGCGCGGCGCCGTCACCATCGGGGTGCCGGGTGAAGCGAGGGTCCGAGAGCACCCGCCGGACGTCTTCGTACCGGGTGAGCAGGAGGGCTTCGTCCCCACTGGGCAAGCGCACCGGCGCCACCGGCTCGTCCGCCCGCAGGGCTGCCCATTCCGACGGCGGGCTGAGCGCGTCAGGCAGACGGAACGGGTAGGCGGGCACTTTTTCGGTCATGGACAACTCCCGACATCGACTCGGTTTTGGCCTGAGTCGGTTGGTCAATTCCGGTTACGGCTGAGTTCCACCAAAGATCGCATGAGGACGATAACGGGACGGCCGCGCCCGCGCACCTATGACGGCGACCAGGCAGGAGGATCACGGTGATCGCGGCCGGGAATGTAGCCCTGGTAGGTGAAACATGCGCACGGACGTCCGCGAGTGCGGGTTGTGAGAGACGCATCCGGCGAGCTCGCCGGCGTCACCTTGGCACCACTCTTGGTGTGAGGAAAGGGCTCGATCTCGTCACTTACAGTGCTATCCCGCAGACTCGGCTGGGCGTATCCGGCCGGAACACCCGATCTTGCGAAAAGTCCCGTAAGGGGTTGTTGTTTTGGTCGGTGAACTCATAAATGTAAGTGTTGATCAGTGGTGTCGAGGCCTGCTGCCGGGTCGGGTTCGACAAGGTGGCGGCGGCTGACGAATATTTCCGGCGACTGACCGTGTACTGAAGGGTGGAATCGGATGGATCGCGAACGCTGTGGGGAAGCTACGCACTCCGCCAGCCGCGGCGACGCCGATGCACCATCGCTCTGGAATACCTACAATTCGGGCAAGGCGCCCTCCGGGCTGGTGTCGGTCGACTCGGTGCGGCTCGGTGAGTTGCCGCGGGTGCGTGGGGTGGACGACGAACACGTGGATGCGCTGGCGAAACTGGATATCCGCCTGCCGCCGATCATCGTGCACCGGCCGACCATGCGGGTGATCGACGGTGCCCACCGGCTACGGGCCGCCGAACTCGGCGCCCGTGAGCACATCGAGGCACGGTTCTTCGACGGTGACGAGCACGACGCTTTCGTGCTCGCGGTGGAGGCGAACACGGCCAACGGCCTGCCGCTCTCACTGACCGACCGCAAAGTGGCGGCCGCACGGATCGTCCTGACCCACCCCGACCGATCGGACCGGTGGATCGCACAGGTCACCGGGCTGGCCGCGACCACTGTCGGTTCGATCCGCAAGTGTTCGAGTGTCGAGGACGCGCGGTCGAACACGCGGATCGGCAGGGATGGCAGGCTGCGCCCGTTGGACAGTTCGGAGGGCAGGCGGCTGGCCGGGGAACTCATGCTGGCCGACCCGAACAGGTCGCTGCGCGATATCGCCAAGGCGGCGGGCATCGCGCCGTCCACCGTGCTCGATGTGCGCAACCGGCTGGGTGTCGGCAAGGATCTGGTGCCCGCGCAACGGAAAAGCGCGTCGCGGACCGCGGCCCGCTCGGGGCAGCGTCTGGTGACCGACGGGGCCGCACCGGACCTGGACCCCGCGGCGATCATGCGGACCCTGCGCAAGGACCCGTCGCTGCGGTTCAGCGAGGCGGGCCGAGCGCTGCTGCGCTGGCTGGACGCGCATATCGTCGCCAGCCAGGCCACGGTGCCACCGGTGACCGGTATCCCGGGGCACTGTCTCCACACGATCGCGGATCTGGCCCGGCACAACGCCCGGTTCTGGGCGGCGTTCAGCGAGCAGGCCGACGAACTCGAACACAACGGCCCGCGGGTCGAACAGGCCCGGTGACCCGACGTCGCTCTGCGAACGACAGCCAGGTCGGGCTGTGCGGTATGCCCACGCCCGTCCCGAAGCCCAGATCGGACCACAACATGCGGCGCACTGATCCCGTTCGCACCGGTCACGCGGTGCTGATCACCGGCGGCTGCGGCTTCGTCGGCACGCACCTTGCCGCCTGCCTGGCGCGGCAGGGGCGGCGCGTGGTCGTCGCCGATCGGCTGGCCTGGCCGGACCGGCTGGTCGAGTCCGCCCGCATGGACGTCGCGTCCTTCGCGGGGTGCGTCGAACTCGTGCGCGCGGTGGAGCCGCACGTCGTGTTCCACCTGGCCGCGTCCTCGACGATCGACTCGGCGTTCAGCGACCCGCACGCTTCGCTGGTCACCAATATCGGCGGGACGATGAACATGCTCGAGGCGGTGCGGACCGTCCGCGGCGACCGGGCCAGGTTCGTGCTGGCCTCGACGGACAAGGTCTACGGGGAGCTGATCGGCGGGGCGTACATGGAAACATCGCCGCTCGACGCGCGTGGTGTCTACGACGTGGGCAAGATGTCCGCGGACAACCTGGTGCGGCTTTACGGTGACGAACTCGGCCTGCCGGTCACGACATTGCGGCTGTGCAACGTCTTCGGCCCAGGTGATCCGAACATCGCCTCGCGGATCGTGCCGCGGACGCTGAGCAGGCTCTTCGACGTGGCCGGGCCACTGCCGCCGGTGATCTACCAGGGATCGATGGCGCACGGTCGCGACTACGTCTACGTGACGGATGTGGTCCGGGCGCTCATGAAGGTGGCCTTCGACCCGCGGGCGCGCGGCGAGGTGTTCAACATGGCCCCGGCCGCGCACCGTACGACGCTCGATCTGGTGGAGGAACTGATCGAGCGGTCCGGGAAGGCCTGCGAACCGTATGACCGGGACTGGGCGGACGCCATTCGCAAGAACGGTTATGAGGTAGTCGCCGAGAGTGGGCTGCCCAGTGCGCTGGAAAAGCAGCACTGCGACGCGACGAAACTCGGCGCACTCGGTTTTTCCAATCAGGTCTCGATGTGCGAAGGACTGCGTCGCACCATTGTCTCGTTCCTGCCCTACTGACCTCGGCGAACATGCCGATCGCTTGTCACGCGGGGTCGGCGTGGCTACGTTCGGTACTACGCCACAGAACGGGCGGACGCAGGCTCCAGTCGCCGGTCACGTGATGCGTTTCCCTACGCCGCAAGGCTTTCGCAGACTTTCGCATTAAGGGAAGGCGGAGCACGTTGGATGTCCGACAGCTTCAGGTACGAGCCGGGAAGGCCGCCGAACGGGCGATCTCGAACCTGTACGGCAGGCAGCGGGAGGACGGCTCCTGGGTGGACCGGCTGTCTTCCTCCACCATCGCCACCGCACTCGGCGCGCTTTCGCTCAACCGCGCCGATCCGGCCGGCTGTCAGGACCGCGTCGACGCGGCCGTCCGGTGGTTGCGCGAACATCAGCGTGAGGACGGCGGCTGGGCGATGGCCGATGCCGAATGGCCGAGCAGCCCGGGGATGACCGCGTTCGCACTGGCTGCGCTGCACGAGGTCGACCCGGAGGTCTCGCACGGAGCGATCGGGCGTGCGCGGGTGTTCCTCGACGAGCATGACGCGGTGAACGTCATCCCCGGCTTGGCGGGCGAGGCGCCGAAGACCTGGCCCGCCGCGCTGCCGGTCATCTGGGGGCTGACCGGCTTGCGTGATTTCGCGCAGCAGCCGGACCTGCCGGTCGAGACGATCCTGGTGCCGCGCCGCTGGCGCAACAAGGTGTCCATCGCGCTGCCCGCCATTCTCGGCCTCGGCGTCATGCAGAGCCGGACGCTGAAGCGTGGCCTGCCTCGCAGGCTTCTCGGCCGGATCGCGGAGCCGAAGGCGCTTGACTGGCTGCGGGAGATCTCCGGCACCAACGGCGGCATCGAGGAGTGCCCGATGATCGCCGGTTTCGTCTACCTCGGCCTGAGGCAGGCGGGTGTCGGCATGGATCTGCAACTGGCGTCCCTGCACTACCTGCTGCAGACCCAGCGCGAGGATGGTTCGTGGGCCATCGACCGCGACCTGGAGATCTCGGTCACCGCCTACGCGATCATGGCGCTGCGCGAGTTCCAGGACGTGGCGAACGAGCCGCTGCTGCGGGGAACCCGGGAATGGTTGCTGCGCAACCAATGGAACAAGCCGTTCAGCCAGTTCGGCATACCGGCGGGTGGGTGGGGCTGGGCCAACCCTTCCGGCTGGCCGGAATCCGAGGACACCGCGGTCGTGCTCGGCGTCCTGGCCGACCTCGGCGTGCCCCGCGCGCACCCCTCGGTCCAGCTCGGCATCCAGTGGCTGCTGAAGATGCAGAACCGCGACGGATCATGGTCGGAGTGGGTACGGGACACCCACATCATGAACGACCGGCCGTGCCCCGGGGTCACCGCCCACGTCATCATGGCGCTGCACCGGTGGGGGCTGCCGGACTCGCCGGGCTCGGCTCTGGCGCGAGCGCTGAAGTACCTGTGCGGCAAGCAGGAGGACGACGGTTCGATCTCGTCGGTGTGGTTCCGCGACGACACCCACGGCACCAGCAGGCTGCTGGAGGCTTTCGTGGACAGCGGGAACGGCGGCGCGCCCGCGGCCGGGGCGGCCAGGAAGTGGTTGCTGGCCAACCAAGCCGGTGACGGGGGATGGCCGCTGAGGCACGAACTCCCACCGGAAGGCAGTACCGCCGAGGAGACCGCGTGGGCCTTGTTCGCGTTGCTGAAGGCCGATGAGGACCCGTACGGCCCGGCCGTCCTGCGGGCCGTGGAGTGGCTGGTGAACCATCAGGACGACCAGGGCACGTGGCGGCCCAGCACCGTCGGGCTGTACTTCGACGACCTTTGTTACACCGACGACCTGATAGCGCATACGTTCGCGCTGCGTGGCCTCGGCCGGTGGATCAAGGTGATCGGTCGCAGTGGCGGCAGCAGCGGTGACATCCCATGACGAATGTCCTTTCGCGACAGAGCTGGGCCGCGCTGCGCGCCTGGTTCGGAGCCTTTGTGCGCCCGCCCTCTCGGCGTGCGATGCCGCCGGGTCCGAGGCTGCCCGCGGTGGTGCAGACCCTGCTGTGGGCCGTGGCACCGGTGAAGTTCGGCAAGGCCTGCATGCGGCGCTACGGGTCGCTGTTCACCGTACGTATCCTCGGGTTCGGTGAGGTCGTCTACATCTGCGCCCCCACCGGTATCCGCCGGATCCTGCGCGACGACGCCGGTAATTTCGACGCGGCGGCGGCCAACGAGTCGATCAGGTTCGTGGTCGGTGGGTATTCACTGCTGATGGCCGACGGCGCGGCGCACACGAGCAGGCGCAAGGCGCTGACGCGGCCCCTGCACGGCGACAACGTCGCCGCCTACGTCGAGGTGATGGTCTCGATCGCGGAACAGGAGGTCCGGCGGTGGCGGGCAGGCCACCGGGTCCGGCTGCTGGGCAGCTTCCAGCGGGTGACCCTGGAGGTGATGATCCGGGCGGTCTTCGGTATCACCGGCTCGGCTCGGCTGAGCCGGCTGCGCGAGCTGGTGCCCCGCTTGCTGGACCTCGACCCGGTGATCATCCTGCTGCCTTCCGCGCGCCGGGACTTCGGCGGATTCGGCCCCTGGGCGGGGTTCCAGCGGCTGCTGCGCGAGGTCGACCGGATCATCTACGCGGAAATAGCCGATCGCCGCGCGCAGCTGACGGCGGACCCCGCGAGCGCGGGCGGCGATGTGCTCTCGATCCTGCTGGGCCGGGGCCAGGACAGGGAGAACATCACCGATACGGAGTTGCGCGACCACCTCGTCACCTTGCTGGCCGTCGGCCAGGAGACCACAGCCACCCAGCTGGCCTGGTTCTTCGAACGCGTGCTGCGCGCGCCCGGCGCGCTCCAGCGGGTCAGGGCCGCGGTCGACGGCGAGGATTGGAAGGTGCTCGACGCGGCGATCCACGAGGCGATCAGAACTCGGCCGGCCACCTTGGACATCGGCCGGATCGCGGTGCGGCCGTGGGAGTACGGCGGGTACCTCTTCCCGGCCGGGACGATGTTCGCGGTGTCGCTGGGCCTGCTGCACTCCTCGAGTGAACTGCACCCCGAACCCGAAATCTACTCGATCGAGCGGTTCTTCCCGGCTGAGCCGCCGAGCGCGCATTTCCTGCCCTTCGGCGGCGGCAGCCACCGGTGTCTCGGTGCGTCGCTGGCCATGGTCGAGATGCGCACCATCATCAGCACGATCCTGCGGCACGTCAGGCTGGAACTCGCCGCCACCGCACCGGAGCGGGTGATGGCCAAGGGGCCGATGCTCGTCCCGCGCCGGGGCGCGGAGGTCGTCGTCACCGAGAACCACTTGCTGTCCGGTGCCACGCCGGCCGGACCGGTCCGAGAGTGAGGCGCCCGCGGATGTCTGCCCAGCTCTTCCCGTTCCCGCGCGCGTCCAGATTGGAGATCGAACCGGAATACCGGGCCCTGCAACGACTGGAGCCGGTCAGCCGGGTGACTTTCCCCTATGGCGAGGAAGCCTGGCTGGTCACCCGCCACGCCGATGTCCGCACCGTGCTGACCGATCCGCGGTTCTCCCGTGCCGCCTCACAGCGGCGCGACGTCCCACGGGTCACCGAGGAGAACTTCTCCGGCGGCCTCGTCGCGATGGATCCGCCAGAGCACACGCGGGTCCGTTCGATCTGCCGTCACGCGTTCACCCGCCCCACCGTGGCGCGGTTGCGTGAACGCGCCACGGCGATCGCGACGGAACTGATCAAGGAGGCGCTGGCGGGCGAGACCTTCGACGGCGTCGAGGAGTTCGCTTTGCCGTTCACCCTGAAGATGATCTGCGAGATGCTCGGGGTGCCCTACGCCGATCGTGAGCACTTCCGGCTTTGGGCCGAGGCGGGCCTGGCGACCACGTCGATCTCCGAGGACGAGCGGTGGACCGCGACCGGGAAGATGTGGGACTACGTCGCGGCCTTGGTGGCCGAGCGGCGGCAGCGCCCGCGGGACGACCTGATCTCGGCCATGGTCGCGGTGCGGGCCGGGACCGGCGGCGTGACCGACGACGAGCTGGTGATCGTCGCGATGACCATCCTCGTCGCGGGCTATGAGACGACGTCCACCCAGCTGCCGAACTTCATGTACACGCTGCTGGAGGACGACGGCCGGTTTCGGGCACTGGCGGGCGACCCGTCGTCGATCCCGTCGGCGGTCGAGGAACTGATGCGCTATGTGCCCTTGGAGGCCAACGGTACGACCCCACGCTACGCGATCGAGGACGTGGTGCTCAGCGGAATCGTGATCGAGGCCGGGGCACCCGTCGTTCCCGCGTCCGTGATCGCCAACCGGGACCCGGACGTCTTCGCCGATCCGGACCGGCTGGACTTCGGCCGCGACCCCAATCCGCACCTCGGTTTCGGCGCCGGAGCCCATTTCTGCCTCGGCGCGCCGCTGGCACGGCTGGAACTGCGGGTGGCGCTGGAGGTGCTGACCTCAAGGGCACCGGGGCTGCGGCTGGCGCACGGACAAGACGCGATCGACTGGAAGACCGGGATGCTCGTGCGCGGCCCGTCCCGGCTGATGCTGACCGGCAGTGCCTGATCACGGCGCAGGAGGGGAGAAAGCGATGACAGCACCCGAATCTCTGTCCGGACCGGCACCTGCCGCGACCGTGACGTCCCGGGAACCACCGCCGGTGGAACGGTTCCGGCCCGCCGATCTGGACGAGCGGGACTGGCGCGACCTGCGCTCCACCTGCCCGGTGTCGCGGGCCACCGGGCCCGACGGCTCGCAGGTCTGGCTGGTCAGCCGCTACGAGGACATCCGCAAGGTGCTGGGCGGTCGGACATTCAGCGTCTCGCCGATCGACCAGGAGCACGGCGGTGGCACGGCGGAGGCCAACGAGTCGATCTTCCAGGATCCGCCCGCGCATACCCGGCTGCGCGGCCTGGTCGCCGGTCCTTTCGCGGTCGGTCAGGTCGGCCGCTACCGGGATTCCATCCGGGCCAAGGCCGATCAGCTACTCGGGCGGATGGGTGCCGCGTCCGGGCCTGCCGACGTGATGGAGGACTTCGCCAAACCACTGACCATGAACGTCATATCCGAGGTGGTCGGTGTGCCGGAGCCGGATCGGGCGATGTTCCAGCGGTTGTCCGATCAGTTGCTCGTGCCGCTCTCCGAGGCACAGGGAGCGGTGGCACTCGAGGGATGGAAACAGCTCAACGACTCTGTGCGCGACCTGATCGCGCGGCGGCGCCGCACGACCGGCCGGGAGGGTGATGACCTGCTCGCGCACATGATCCGGGCTCAGCAGGATCAGGGCGCGGTCGACGACGTCGAACTGGCCACCATGGTGCTCGGCCTGCCGGTCGCCGGCTACGTCAGCACGGCCAACGCGATCGCCGTGGCCGTGCGCTACCTGCTGGAGTTCGGGTGGCTGGCTCGGCTGCGCACCGCGCCGGACGGGCCGGAGCTGCGCGAGAAGTTCGTCGAGGAGGTGCTGCGCGTCCAGTCCGGTGACAACGGGGAGTCGATGCCGCGGTTCGCGGCCAAGGACATCCAGCTCGGCGGCGTCACCATCCACCAGGGAGACATGGTGGTGGCTCCGCTGGTGGCGGCGAACCGGGACGACGGACTGTTCGCCGACCCGGACACGTTCGATCCCCGGCGGCCGGGTCTGGTCAGGCATGTCGCGTTCGGCTTCGGCATCCACCGCTGTCTCGGCGCCAACCTGGCCCGGCTGGAACTGCAGGTCGCCATCGATGCGCTGGCCGGGTGCGGGCTCGATTTCCGGATGCTGGAGAAGTGGAAAGAGGTGCCCTGGAAGGTGAACATGCTCGGTGACCGGTTCCCGGAGCGGATGCTCGTCCACGTGAGTGGCCCGAACGGGGCCCGGTGATGAAAAGGCACGTCCTGTTCGCGTCCATTCCGGCCTGGGGGCATGTGTATCCGGTGCTGGCGGGCCTCGCCGAGCTGGTCCGGCGCGGTCACCGGGTGAGCTGCCTGGCGTCCGCGAGCTTCGCTTCCGAGATCGGCGAGGTCGCCGATACGGTGCCCTACGACTCGCCCATGGACTCCGCGCGGGTGGAGCTGTCCGATATGGACACTGTGCTTCCGTTGATGCTGAAAGAGACGCGAGCGTCCTACGCGGCGCTCGACCGTGTCGTCCGCGAGCACCGGCCGGACGTGATCGTGTCGGACGTGCTGGCGATGTCAGGATGGCTGCTGGGCCGGGCCCACGACATCCCGGTGGTCCGCACGTGGCCCGTCTTCGCGTCGAACTCGGAGTTCTCGCTGCACCAGGACTACGAGTCGCGGACCGACACCGACGAATCGATGGCCGTGTTCTTCGGTGACGTGTCGGCCTTCTTGCACGAGATCGGCCTGGCGGACGAGGTGTCACCGGAGCAGTTCTTCGACAATGAGGCCGACCGCAACATCGTGCTGTTCCCGCGTGAGGTGCAGCCGCGCGGCGAGACCTTCGATTCGCGGTTCATCTTCATCACGCCGTGCATCCGGCCGGCCGAGCAGTCGCCGGAACTGGTTTGGCTGAGCGATTCCACGCCGTTGGCCGTGGTCTCGCTCGGAACGGTGTTCAACGAGAAGATCGGGTTCTTCCGTACCTGCGTCGAGGGTGTCGAACGGCTGGGCTGGCACGTCGCCGCCGCGCTGGGGGACAAGGTTTCCCCGGCGGACGTCGGCCCGGTCTCCGACCGGGTGCTGCTGCGGGCCAGGCTGCCGATGATCGACGCGTTGCGGCACGCGTCGATCGCGATCACCCACGGTGGGCTGACCAGCACGATGGAGGCGCTGGCGCAGGGGATTCCGGTACTGATCGCGCCGCAGATCGGGGAGCAGCGCGGTGTCGCGGACAGCATCGAGGCACTCGGCCTCGGCGTGCGCTTGGACGAGCCGTTCACCGCGGACGAACTGGCGGACGTGGTGAAGCGGGTAGCCGACGACGCGGAGATGGCCGAGCGGCTGGCCCGGTTCGCGCGGCGGCTGCGTGGCGGGCGCGGTGGCGACGAGTTCGCCGACGCCGTCGAAGGGGTGTTCCCGGCATGACCGAAGCGAGAGAGACAGTGGACGTACGGCAGGAGCGAATGGCCGAACCGCTGGTGGACTACCCGTTCGCCCGCGATTCGATCATCGATCCCGCACCGGCACTGGCCCGGTTGCGGGAGGCCGCGCCGATCCGGAAGGTCCGGATGGCGGGCGGGGGAGAGGCGTGGCTCGTCACGCGATACCGGGACGTGCGCGAGGTACTGGGCAATCCCGCGTTCGGCACGCGATACCCCGGGATGATCCCCGCCGCGGACGAGGACAACCTCGCTGCCGGCTTCATGTTCCTCAAGGACCCGCCCGAGCACACCCGGTTGCGCCGCAGCGTGACCCGCGCGTTCACCGCCCGCCGCATCGCCGTCCTGCGCGAACGCGCGCAGGAGGTCGCCGACGGCCTGGTCACCACGATGCTGGCCAAGGGCGGAGTGGTGGACCTGCAGGAGGACTTCGCCTACCCGCTGCCGATCTCGATCATCTCCGAACTGCTGGGCGTCCGCGCCGCCGACCGCGGCCGGTTCCGTCGCTGGGCGGATATCGTGCTGCGCTCGGTCGGCGGCTCCGCACCGGACGCCGGGGCCGCGTTCGGTGACCTGCAACGGTTCGTCATCGAACTGGTCGGCTCCAAACCGGACGGTGACGACCTGCTCAGCGATCTGGTGCGCCGGTCCGACGGGCCGGACGGGCTGAACCGGCTGGAGATCTCCTCGATGGCGATGGGCCTGCTGATGGCCGGGTACGTCACCACCGCGGCCGCCATCTCGCACGGCCTGCTGCGACTTTTCGAGAACCCGGCGGTGCTGCACCTGCTGCGGGCCGGTGAACTGGAGATCGACGAGGTGGTCGAGGAATTGCTGCGTCTCCAGGATGAGGAGGTGGGCATCCAGCGGATCGCCCAGTCCGATGTGGACATCTGCGGCGTGCGGGTCACCGTGGGTGAGACCGTGATCGCTTCCCGGGTGGGCGCCAACCGGGACCCCGGCGCCTTCGCCAGTGCGGACGAGATCACTCCGGCCGTCGGTCGCAGCCCCCATCTGGCGTTCGGTCACGGTATCCATCATTGCCTGGGCGCCGCGCTCGGCCGGATGGAGCTGGCCGTCGCGCTGGGCACCCTGACGACCCGAATCCCGGACATCCGGCCCGCCGGTCCGCCGCACGAGGTGCGGTGGCAGGTGGAGGGCCTGGACGTGAGCATCGAGCGCCTCCCGGTCACCTGGTGACCGGACGGGTGCGGACAGATCGAATCGAAAGGTGATGGGTGAAGATGGGTAAGGCGATTCCCCGGTTGACGCGGCCCTACGACACCGCGGCGGCGGACGAGGCGTTCCGCGACGAGGGCGCGGTCGTGCTGTCGGCCGCGTACTCGAGCGAAGAGTGTGACACCTACGTCGCGCAGGTCCAGAGCTATCTCGCCGAACACCCGGAAGAGGCCGAGTACGCGGCGAACTCGTTGCTCGCCCAGTTCCAGGGCGACACCACGGTGACACTGCACCAGCTGATCGGCACCATTCCCTGCGTGCCGGACATGGTGCTGCACCGCGACATCGTCGACGCCGCCCGCCGGCTGCTGGCCCCGTTGTCGGACACGATCCTGCTGATCATCGCCGAGTACATGGGCCGCAAACCCGGCGCGCCTCGTCAGCAGATGCACCGTGACACGTTCTCGTGGCGCCACGCGCCGTACGGGGAGAACCCGATCGCACTCTCGGTGATGTGCGCGATGAGCGACTTCACCGCCGAGAACGGGGCGACCTGGGTCGTCCCCGGTGCCCATGGCGGCTCACCGCTCGAACCCCCGCCGGAGTGGAGCGAAGCGGTGCAGATCGAGATGGCGAAGGGCGACGCGCTGCTGTTCCGCCAGGACCTGTTCCACGCCGGTGGCGCGAACGACACCGAGTCGGACGAGCGGCATATCCTCTCGTTCGGGTTCCAGGTGGGCTGGTTACGCCAAGTGGAGAACAGCCTGCTGAGCGTCCCGCCGGAGAAGGTCGTGGAACTTCAGCCCGAACTACGGGAGCTGCTGGGCTACTCGCACGAGCTGGTCCTCGGCCTCTACAAGGGTGGGGACCCGAAGAACGCGCTGAAGATCTGACCGCGGTCGTGAGTGGCGGCACCCCTGTCGCTTGAAGTACAGGAAGGGGTCCTTCCTGTACTGGGGAAGGTGTGAAGGTCGCGTTTCTTCGGCGAGTCCTTCACGGACCCGCCTCGCCCGCCGTAGGCACCTAGAACACCCTTGGCCCTAACCCGAATCGCCACTCACGACCCCCTGGGGTTCGTACCGCCGGCGCATCAGCCGCCGGGCCAGCGCCGTCAGCAGTATCGAGGGCACGCCGACCACCAGGGCCAACTCGATCCGGCCGGCGGCCGCGATCAGGAACGTGCCGAGGATGATCCGCTCGACCACTACGATCTCGTGGGCCCGCAGGCTCACCGCCCGGTCGATCGGCCGCGGTGCGCGGATCACGCTGTACAGCGAGACCCAGCCCAGGACGATCGCGACGGTCAGCGGCACGTAATAGGCCACCGGATCGACCCGGTCACCGAGTACCACCGGGCAGAGCAGTGCCAGGACCACCCAGCCCACGTAGAACCGCACCAGGCCACGGACGGTCGCCTCGTCGCCGTACTTGACGGGGTAGGTGAGGTAGCCGCCCCGGCGGTCCCCGTCCCGGTCGCACAGGGCGCCGAGCAGGTTCGACCCGGAATCGTGGACCCAGAACATCAGCGACAAGGCGGCGAGTTGCGGGGCGGGCAGCGGCTGCACCGTCATCGAGCCGTAGAGCACCGTCAACGCGCTGGGCAGGCCGCGGCTGGCGTTTCCCCACAGTCCTTTTCCTTTCAGCCACCGCGCATACGCGATGCCGAATACCGTCGCGGGTATCGCGAGCAGCACGGTCAGCGGGTTGACCACGACCGCGAGTACCATTCCCGCGCCGATGAGAAAGACCATCGCGTTGCGTGCGGTGACCGGCCGGATCCGGCCGGACGGTATCGGCCGGTGGGGTTTCGTGAGGCCGTCGAGCTCACGATCGAAATAGTCGCCGCCGTACAGCGAAGCGATCCACGCGAGTGTCGGGACGAACCAGGCAAGAAACAACAGACCGGCGGGCGCGTCCGGCCTGGTGAGAATCGCCCCGCTCAATCCGATCGTGCCTGCGTAGAACATGGTGTCGGGGCGGCATGCCTCGACGTGGGCGAGTAGTCGAATCCGGATCGACTTGGCATCTTGCATGATCCCGAAAGTAGCAAGAATCGCTATTGTTCCGGCCGTACGGACACGAACTGGGCAGCCGGTGAAGGGAGAACGCTGATGATTCGTTCCGTCAATGTGATCGGCGCCGGAATAGCGGGGCTGGCCACCGCGGTGGCGCTGGCTGGCAGGGGCTGGGCCGTGCGTGTCTTCGAGCGCGGCCCGGAGCTGCGCGCCACCGGCGGCGGTATCGGCATCACCCCCAACGGGATGCTGGCCCTCGACGCGATCGGCGTAGGCGACGCCGTGCGGGCCCGCGCCGTGGTTCAGCACGAGGGCGGGGTGCGGGTCCCCGGTGGCCGGTGGATCGCGCGCAGCGGTCTGCGCTTCGTGGAAGAGCGGTACGGCGAGCCGATTCGCGCGTTGCCCCGGCTGGATCTGGTCAAGGCACTCGCGGACGCCCTGCCGCCCGGCGCGGTCCGGTTCGGGGCGTGCGCCGAGCCCGCCGGTGCGGGTGACGCGCGTACGCCCGCCACGATCCGGGTGGGCGGCACCGAACTGGTGTCGGACGTGGTGGTCGCCGCCGACGGCATCCGTTCGGCGGCCCGGCACGCCCTGCACCCCGGGCACCCCGGGCTGCGCTCAACCGGATGCGTGAGCTGGCGCTGTGTGGTGCCCGCTGACGGGCTGAGCCTTGCGGCGGCGGAGACCTGGGGGCCGGGCCTGCGGTTCTCGATCCTGCCACTGCCCGGCGGGCGCGTGCACTTCTCCGCGCTAGCAAGGATGACCGGCCGTCGCCGGGTGGTGGGCGCCGACGGCCCGGTGCCGCTTTTCGGGAGCTGGCACGACCCGATTCCGCGGCTGCTGGAGCGCTCGGCGCCGGAGGTGTTGTTCTTCGACCGGATCGAGGAACTGGTGTGCCCGGTGGACAGCTTCTTCGCCGGCCGTGTGGTCTTGGTCGGCGACGCGGCGCACCCGATGACGCCCAACGTCGGCTCGGCGAATCTCGCGTTGGAGGACGCTGTCGAACTCGCGCACGCCATCGGTCCTGCCCGCTCGTGGGACGAACTGCGGTCCGGCCTCGCCGCCTACGACGCGAGCAGGCGGCCGCGCACGTCCCGGCTGAGCCGGATGTCGCGCTGGATGGGGCGGTTCGCCGAGCTGTCCTCGCCGGTGGCGATCGCGGCCCGCAACAGCGGCGTATGGCTCGGCGGGTTCTTGCCGGAGGCGGCTTCCCGGCGCTCGATGGACGCCATGGTCCGGTGGGTGCCGCCCGGCGGCTGATCGGGCCCGGCGTTCGCGCCCGCGATATTGCGCCTTTTCCGCAGGACTGTTTGAATCGCCGTGCCGGTCGGAAAATTCCGATGCGAAGACGGGACAGTATGGAAACGCGAGATTTCGAGCTGCTCATCGGTCAGAACATCATCGACAAGTACCATTCGGATTCGGGCAGGCCGGATGTGTTCGAATTGGTCGGCCTGGAGTGGGATCTGCTCGATGACGTCTGGCCGCCATCCTATTCTCCTGGCGGCGAGCTGTTCGCCGACCTGATTCCGTTCGCGAGTATGTCCTCATTTCTGGAGATGGGATGCGGCACCGGCATCATGTCGGTGCTCGCGGCACGTGCTGGGGTCGAGCGGGTGATCGGGCTGGACATCAACCCGGCGGCCGTCCGGAATACCGGGATGAACGCCGAGCGGCATGGTGTCGCCGACCGGGTCACCGCCAGGGAAAGCGACCTGTATTCGGCGGTCGGGCCGGACGAGCGATTCGATGGGCTCTACTGGAATCCGCCGTTCTTGAACGCGCCGGAAGACCGGGTGGACACCTCGATCTGGCACGAGACGATGTTCGACCCGGAGTACGCCAAGATGCGCCGGTTCCTTTCCGAAGGCCGCGAGCTGCTGACCACGCGGGGCCGGGCCTACCTGTGGTTCGGTGAGGCGCTGGGCAACCCGGCACTGGTCGGCGACCTGGCCGAGGAGACCGGCTACGAACTCGACGTACTCAAGAAGATCGAGATGTCGGAGATCCCCGACGCGCTGGCCGACGCGTTCCCCGCGGACCTGGTCGGCGGAGAGGGCGGACAGCACGCGGCATGGCACCTGCACTTGCTGGAGTTGAGCCCCCGGTAACGGGACCATGAACCGGCACAAGGGGGTATCACCAATGAGGGAACGGCCGCTTCGAGTCTGGCTGGTGCAGCAGGGTGTCTGGGCGATGTCGCTCGAATCGATGCCACTGGCCTCCGGCTATCTGAAGGCGACCGCGCTGCGGGACGAACGCATCGCGGCCGCCATGGAGATCGAAATCCACAACTTCGACGGCGGTGCCACGCTGTTCGGCATGGCCAACGAACTGTTCGCCACCGGCGCACCGGACGTAGTGGCGTTCTCCGTGCTCGGCTGGAACTATCAGGAATTCGCCGCGCTGACCGAGACGTTCAAACAGATCAACCCGGACGGCTGGGCGGTCTTCGGTGGCAACCACGTCTCCCAGCAGGCCAAGCGAGTGTTCGGCATGCATCCCTCTGTGGATGTCGTGGTCAACGGCGAGGGCGAGTTCACCTTCCGGGATCTGCTACTGGCCCGCCTTGACCAGGAATCGGTGCGGTCGCTGCACGGCATCGACGGCATCTCGTTCCGGAATGACGCCGGTGAAGTGGTGACCACAAAGGACAGACAGCGGATCGAAAACCTCGACGAGATCCCGTCGCCGTTCCTCACCGGCGCGATTCCGTTGACGGACAAGGACGGCAGGTTCCCCTACGACGTCGCACTGCTGGAGACCAACCGCGGCTGTCCTTACAAATGCTCCTTCTGTTACTGGGGCGGCGCCGTGGGACAGCAGGTGCGTAGGTTCTCCCGTGAGCGGTTGCGTGGGGAGATCGAACTCTTCGCTCAGCACAAAGTGCACACGCTGGTGTTATGCGACGCCAACTTCGGGATGATGCCGAGCGATCTCGAGTTCGTCGAGGACGTCATCGCGATGCGCGAGAAGTACGGCCATCCGCGGAGCATCGAGGCTTCCTGGGCGAAGAACAAGTCCGCGACGTTCCACAAGATCGTCAAGCTGATGAAGGACGCGGGCCTGCACAGCTCGTTCACCCTCGCGCTGCAGACACTGGACGACGACACGCTGGACCTGATGGCTCGGCGCAATATGAAGGTCAACGACTGGGAGAGCCTGGCGGAATGGCTCGGCAAAGAAGGCTTGGACTGTTACGCCGAGCTGATCTGGGGCGCTCCCGGCGAGACGGTCGAGACCTTCATGAAGGGCTACGACCGGTTGGCCAATCACGTATCGCGGGTCGCGGTGTACCCGATGCTGATCCTGCCGAACACCACCTACCATACCGATCGCAAACGGTTCGGGCTGGTGACCGTGCGCGGCAACACCGACGACTTCGAGTACCTGCTTTCACACGACACGATGTCGCCGCGGGACAACCAGTACATGCACCGGTTCATCTTCGTTTCGCGGCTGATCGCCGAGAACCCGGTTTTCCGCTATCTCTGGGGCCCGATGCGCACCCTTGGCGGGATCACCCAGTCCGAGCTGATCCGGTCACTGATGGACTTCTTCGAGAACGACGCGCACCCGGGCACGGAACCGTTCCGCGCCGGAATGGTCAACTCGTTCACCGATTCCGATGTGCTGGCTCCCGTGATGACCCGGCTTTACGGCAGCGACGAGGCCAAGGACATGCTGTGTCGCTGGTGGGACGAGTCGGTGATACCGCTCGTGCCCGAGAGTGTACGTTCTATTGTGGACACCATCTTCCGGTTCGACCTGCTCACCCTGCCCGCCTACACCATCCCGGGCCGCGACCCCTCGACCAGGTTCGCCAACGAGACACTGCCCGAAGTGCAGATCGACGGCGACGGATATTACGTGTGGCGTGACATCTGGAACGGGTTCGACGTGCCGGCTTTCACGCTGGCGTTGCTCCGCGAGGAGCCCTGCGAACAACTGCTCACCGAGACGGTCAGCTCCGTCTACTACAAGGTCGGCGCTGACCGCTTCCTCCCGTCCACCAATCACGAGGAAATCATCTACTACATGGGACGGCTCGAAACACAGCTGGTACGACCGCGACGCGGGCGGCTGTCCGGTCGTACCCAGCAGGGAGGGAAACGATGACCGGTTATGTGACGGTGGACGAGACGGCGAGCGGCGCGGAGTCCCCGGACTGGTCACCGGGTGCCGGTACGCCCGCTCTGCTGGTCGAAAGGATCAGTGACCGGCTGGCAAAGCGCTGGCAGGCCGAGACGAGCCTGCTCGGCGAGATGTGCGTGCACGCGCTCGTGCCGTCCGGCAAGCTGTTCCGGCCGATCCTGCTGCTGGAATCGGCACTGGCCGTCGGCGGTGACGCCGAGGTGGTCCTGCCCGCGGCGATCGGCGCGGAATGCGGGCACGTGGCGAGCCTGGTGCACGACGACATCATCGACAACGACGACCTGCGCCGCGGCCGGCCTTCGGTGCAGTACAAGTTCGGCGCGGACAACGCGATCGTCACCGGGGACGCGCTGATCTTCGACCTGTTCGCAGGACTGGCCGAATGCCGCGGCACGGGCGCTCGGGCCGACCGGATCGTGGCGGCGCTCGACGTGGTCGCCCGGTGCGGTATCGACCTGTGCCGTGGTCAGAGCCTCGAGGCGGAACTGTGTGAACGGATGGACTTCGACCTCGGTACCTACCTGACCGTGGTGAGACTGAAGACGGCCACGCTGTTCAAGAGCGCGTGCGAGTGCGGAGCGCTCCTGGCCGGTGGCGACGAGACGATGGTGCGGACCTTGGGCGCCTATGCCGAGAACCTGGGGTGCGCCTTCCAGATCCACGACGATGTGATGTCGTACACGCGGAAAACCGGCGTGATGGGCAAACCCGACACCAGCGACATCCGCAACGGCCGGGTGACGTTGCCGGTGATCCTGGCCTACCAGACCGGCACACCTGACGACCGCGCGGACATCACGGAAATGCTAGTCGGCGACGGAGATCCGGCCATCAGAAGAGACATGCTCGTGACCATTTTGGACCGTACCGGCGCACTGGCCGCCGCCAGTGGACTGGCCAGGGAGTATTCGGAGAACGCTATTGCCACAGTGAACGGGTTGCCGGTCACCGCCAGCCGTGGCCGGTTGTGCGGCTTCGCGCAGGCGGCCATCGACAGAGACCGCTGAACTCGTGGCCACGCATCCTTCGCCGGGAGAAGACCTGGGCCAGGAGCCTGACCCGCCGACAGGTCCCCTCACCCAGCCGAGCGTCCTCGACCTCCCTCCCGCCTTGCGGCAGATGCAGAACACGTGCCCGGTGTCCCGGTTCCGGACCATGGTCGGTGACGAGGCGTGGATGGTCACCCGCTTTGACGAGGCGAAGCGGCTTTTCACCGACTCGCGGCTGACTCGGTCCCACCCTGAGCCGGCGAAGGCCCCGAAGGTCACCAACTCCGCCCTGGTCGATGGTTCGGACTGGGCATACGAGGACTACCAGTCCGAATTGGACAAGGAGGCCGCGATGCGAGTGTTGTTGTCGAAATCCTTCTCGGCCAAGCGTATGGCCGCACTGAAGCCATGGATCGAAGGACTGACGGACGATCTGCTGGCGGCGATGGCCGAGCACGGCCCACCGGTGGACCTGATCGAATCACTGGCCGCCCCGCTGCCGACACTGGTCATCTTCGAATTGCTCGGCGTGCCGCAGGCCGAACGCGAGCGATTCCTGAAGTGGTCGGTGCAAGGCGCCGATCCGGCCGACGCGCGGTGTTCCCGCGCGGCGATGGAGAACCTCTTCGCCGGAATGGAGGAGTTGCTGGAACACAAGCGAGTCGAACCGGCGCAGGACGTGCTGTCGGATCTCGCTGCCGCGTGTACGTCCGGTGCGCTGACGATGTCCGAGGCGAGCACGATGGCGAGCGGCCTGCTGTTCGCCGGGAACGGGACCACGGTCGACGTCATCCAGTGGGGCGCCCTGCACCTGCTGGCCAACCCGGATCAACGGGAAGCTCTGCGACGTGACCCCTCGCTGCTCGAGTCCGCCGTCGAGGAAATACTCCGGCGCCGGATGACCGGTGGGGACACACTCGCCCACTACGCAGGTGCGGACATCGAGATCGGTGACGTGACGATCCGGACCGGGGACGCCGTAGTGATCAACTTCGTCGGGGCCAACCACGACCCGCGCGTCTTCCCCCAGCCGGACCGGTTCGACATCACCCGGACACCCAACCCGCATCTGGCTTTCGGACACGGCAGGCATCTGTGCGTCGGCCGGAGCCTCGCTCGCGGCGAACTGCGGGCGGTGTTCGGCAAGCTGTTCGAGAGGTTCCCGACGTTGCGCCTCGCGATACCCGTGAACCAGATGCGGTCGAATGACAATCCGATTGTCGGCGGCCTGCGTGAGCTGCCGGTGGCGTGGTGACCATGCCCCGGCCTGTTCGAAAGGTACGGATGATGACGCACCAGGATACGGCCCGCGTGATGGACATGGTGTTCGGTTTCGTCCCGGCACAGATCGTGCGCACCATGGCGGCACTCGACCTGGCCGACCAGCTCGCCGGGGGACCGGTCTCACTGGAAGAACTGGTGAAGCTGACCGATTGCCACGAGCCGTCGTTGCGGCGCCTCCTCCGTGGCGCCGTTTTCGTGCGACTCGTGATCAGGAACGAAGAAGGCGCCTACGAGCTCACCCCGGCCGGACAGCTGCTTCGCGCGGACGCACCAGGCTCGGTGAAGTATCTGGCCCTGCAGTTGACCGGTGAACCGACGTGGAGTGCCTGCGGGAACATCGAACACACCGTGCGCACCGGTCAACCGGCTGTGCAGCACGTTTTCGGCCAGTCGAGCTATGCGTGGCTGGCGGACGATCCGACCACTCAGGCGCTGTTCTACCAGTGCTATATGGAGGTGGCGCGGCAAGACGTGCCAGGCCTTGTCGAGGCGCTGGACTTGGCGGGCATCCATGACATCGTGGACGTAGGCGGCGGCAACGGCGTTCTGATGGCCGGACTGCTGGACGGTAACCCCGGGCTCAGCGGCGCCATCTTCGACCAGCCGGCCGGCTTGGAGAACACTCAGGCCGTACTGGCGGACGCGGGCGTGGCCGATCGTTGCACGCTGATCGCCGGAGACTTCTTCACCGATCCGCTGCCCGCCGAACGCGATGCTTACCTGGTCAAGAGCGCGCTCTGCGACTGGGGCGACGACGACGTCGTCCGTATCCTGCGCGCCTGTCGTCAGGCGATGTGTGCCGACAGCACCTTGTTCGTGATCGACATGGTCCTTCCGGAGGGGGACGCCACACCCGATCCGGTGGCTCTGATGAGCGACTTGTGCACGCTCGCGTGTGGTGGTGCCATCCGCACCGAGAAGGAATTCGGCGCCTTGTTCACCGAGGCAGGCCTGCGACCGGTGGGGACCGGCGGAAGGCAGCCCGGTACTCATACGAACATCCTGCGTGCCGTCAAGATCTGAGCACCCACACGCCGGGAAAGGTCGAGTCGGAAAGCGCAGAAGGCTGTGACGCACGCTCGCGGACCGGCTGGCTAGCGAGAGCCATGGTTGCGGCCTTCCGCCGTGATCGTTCCTGCCGGCGGTTTAGACGCGCGCGTCGGTGGCAACACTGTCGATCGTGGAAGCCTCTTCGACAAGGTGTTTGCCTACGGTGCGCACGCTGGACGAGCTGGTCGGCTTGTTCGAGTCCGAGGGCGGCGATGAGCTTTATGTCCGGTGGTCGCGCGGGCCGGAGGTGGACCTGGGTGATGGGTTCGAGCAGGCGAGCCGGGATGGGCTGACCGGAACACGGCTGCCCGGCTTGTCGGCCAATTCGTTGCGCCTGGAGCCGTGGTGGAATGGGCGGTCGGTGCGGTTGTGGCTGGCCCGCCGTCTTTACGACTATCAGCATCTGCCCGATTTGCGCGGCCCCGGGGTGCGTCCGTGGGTGCTGCGGGGACGCCAGGTTGCCCGGGGTCCGGACAACGAGCCCTTGGTGCTGTGCGAGCGTCCGGTGGCATGGGTCGCGAACGAGGTGCTGCGCGAAGCCCGTGAGCTCGTCGACGAGCAGGGGTCCCGAGAGTGGGGACCGATGGACCGACGCTGATCAGCCTCACGCGAAGGTGGTGTGCAAAGGCGCTGCGGGCGGGGAAGACGTTTGTGACCCTGCCGGCTCGCTGTTGAACCGGCAGGGCCCGGATCGCGCACCCCAGGCGAACGACCCACTGGGGGATGTCCATCGTGAGACGCGGTAAACCGCTTGCCGCTGACTAACTTCACCTCTGGGTTCCCTCGATACGTTGTTGCGGGTTGATTTCCAGCAGGAACACTGTCCGATGCCGGGCCGTGGAAGAACTCGATGCTGAAGTGCCGTGGTCCTGGTCGACGCGCTCGCCCGACGGGGGCGCGCAGTACGTCAGCCACCCTTCTGGGGCCCGAATAGTGGCCGCCTGACGGTTCCACTGGACGACAAAATTTGTTCCCTCGCCGCCGATCGCGTCCGGGGGCCCTCGTCTCTGATGGGTGATTGAGCGGCTACGACCTGCGCATATCGCGCGTTGTTAGGCCGTTCGGGTTACGGTCGTCGCAGGCCGTCGGATGAGTGGGTTCGCCCTGGTCGGCTCGGGTGACGGGAGCTGGTGATGGCGCGGCGGGCAAGCGACTCGGATGGAGCCGATGTTCCGGCCTGGGTGAAGCCGATGCTGGCTAAACCGGACAGTGGTCGGCTGCGGGAGGGCCCGGAGTGGGCCTACGAGTACAAACTCGACGGCTATCGGGCGTGCATGCGGATCGCCCCGGCCGGTACGACGATATTGACCAGCCGTAACGGTATCGATTTCACCGCGGAGTTCGCCGACCTCGCCGGCGTGCTCACCGACGTGCTGGAGGGACGGGCCGCGGTGCTGGACGGTGAGGTCGTCGTCTACAACGAGGCCGGGCAGATCGACTTCGGGGCTTTGCAGGAACGCCGGGGCCGCTACCAGACCCACAGCACAGGCCGGCCCGGCAGGCCTTTCGAAGACGTCCCGGTCCGATTTCTCGCCTTCGACCTGCTGCAGCTGGGTACGGAGCAGTTGCAGCGCGAGCCGTATGACGAGCGACGGCGGCTGCTTACCCAGTTGCCGATGCCCGACCCCTTCCGGATCTCGGTGGTGCGCGCGTTCACCTTCACCGAACTCGCCGCGGATCGCCGCACCCCGCAGCACTTGCTTGAGCACGTCGTGGCCAGCGGGCATGAAGGCCTCGTCGCCAAACACCGCACCTCGGCCTACGACCCTGGCCGCCGCAGCGACGCCTGGCTCAAGCACCCGCTGACCCAGACCACCGAGGTCATCATCTGCGGCTACCGTCCCGGCCAGGGCCGGATCGCCGGCCGGATGGGTGGGCTCCTGCTCGGTGCCCACGACCCTGACACGGGCGATCTCGTCTACATCGGCGACGTCGGGACGGGATTCACCGAAGCCGAACGCACCCGGCTGCGGACACGGCTGGATGAGCTGACACGGCAGAAGCACCCGTTCGCTGTCACCCCGCCGCGCGAGGACACCGCGCGAGCACACTGGGTGAAACCGGTCCTGGTCGGCGAGGTCGAGTTTCGGCAGTTCACCCGCGGAGCGGGTCGTCTGCGCCACACCGCCTGGCGAGGGCTGCGCGCGGACAGACAACCCGTCGAGGTTCTCCTGCCTCAGCAGCGTGAACCCCGCGACGGCGCTTCGGCACGAACAGCCAGCCGACCGATCGCGACACCCGTGACCGATGCCGAGGAGCGCCCGACAGCGACCGTGGGACTGGGCTCGAAGATCACCGTGCAGGCGGGACAACGCCAACTCACTCTGTCCAATCTGGACAAAACCCTGTATCCGGACGGATTCACCAAGGGCGAGGTCATCAACTACTACTCCCGTATCGCCCCGGTCCTGTTACCGCACCTGGCCGGACGGCCCGTGACGTTCATCCGATTCCCCGACGGTGTCACCGGCGAGCAGTTCTTCGAAAAGAACGTTCCCCAAGGAGCCCCGGCCTGGCTGCCCACGGTGCGCCTGGCCCGCTCCGGCTCCCGCGGCACGAACGGGGCGATCACCTACGCCCTGCTCGAGGAACTCGGCGCCCTGGTGTGGGCGGCGAACCTGGCCGCCCTCGAACTCCATGTTCCACAATGGACCGTGGCTGGCGACGGGCTCCGGCGGCCACCGGACCGGCTGGTGTTCGACCTCGACCCCGGACCCGGAACCTCGATCGTGCACTGCTGCCGCGTCGCGGAACGACTCCACGACATCCTGAGCGACGACGGACTCGCGCCGTCGGCGAAAACATCCGGCTCGAAAGGCATGCAGCTCTACTGCGCCATCACCACCGACGACCCCGCGGCGCCGTCGGTTTACGCCAAGAAACTCGCCCAGCGCCTGGCACGGGAAACACCGGACCAGGTGACCGCGGTGATGGCCAAAGCCCAGAGGACAGGCCGGGTGTTCATCGACTGGTCTCAGAACAACCCCGCCAAAACCACGATCGCCCCATACTCGCTGCGTGGCCGCGACCACCCCACGGTGTCCACGCCGATCACCTGGGACGAGGTCCACGGCTGCCGCCGCTCCGCACAGCTGGAGTTCACCGCCGACGACGTCCTCGATCGCGTCGACAAGGTCGGCGACCTGCTCGCCGAACTCGACGACACCCGAACAGCGCTGCCTTAGGACATGCCAACGCGGCCCGCGAGTCGGGGTGCCGGTGGATGGTGAGCAGGAGGTGGACGAACTGGGTGCAGCCTCGAGACCGCAGCTGGCTGTCTGAACCGCGCAGAACATCCCAAATACCACAAGCCGTCAGCCGGAGCGAACACCCTCATCGGGCGGCTCAGGTGTCAACCAAACCCTGGGCAGCCCCCCACACGCACTGCGCCTCCCGCTCTACGACTCACCACACTTACCAGGCCGCGCCACGACCCCAGGCGGCCGTGGCGTAGCCGGCGAAGTCGATCGGGTCGCGGCCGAGCACGGCAGCGACGTCCGGGCTCACCGGCTCGTGCTCGCCGCGCCGGATCCTGCCGAACACCATCGCCAGCAGTTTCGCCCAGCTCTCCGGGACCCCGGCGGCTTCCTGCTCCTTGAGGAACTCGTCGTCGGTGACGTCGGTGAACGTCACCTTCCGCCCGGAGGCGCTGGCGATCTCCGCCGCCGCGTCACCGAAGCTCAACGACCGTGGGCCGGTGAGCTCGTAGGTCTGTCCGGTATGGCGGGGATCAGTGAGCGCCGCCACGGCGACCGCGGCGATGTCGGTGGCGTCGATGAAAGGCTCTCGCCCGTCACCGGTCGGCACGCGCAGGTCGCCGGCGAGCACGTAGTCGCGGAACTGGCCGAGGTCGAAGTTCTGGTTGAACCAGCTCGGCCGCAGGATCGTCCAGTCCACACCGGACTCACGGACCGCGTGCTCCACGTCCATCAGCTCCGGCAGCCCGTACTCCTCGATGCCCCGCCCGGACAGCGCGACCAGACGGCGTACGCCGTGCTCGACGGCGAACCGGATGAACGGCCGGGCCCCGGTGACGTCGTCGTCCGGGAACACCAGGTAGGCCGCGTCGGCGCCGGTCACCGCAGCGTCCCAAGTGGACTCGTCGGTCCAGTCGAAGCGCACCTCACCGGAGCGGGACGCGGGCCGCACCCGGTGCCCCGCGGCACGCAGGCCGGAAACCACGTGACGGCCGGTCTTGCCGGTGCCGCCGAGAACCAAGGTCGTTGTCGTCATGGGGCCAGTTAACCGGTCTTACGCAGAGACAGAACATCATCGATCTGCTCATTTACATGTCCATTCGTCTACGCTGATGTCGTGGATCCTTTCGCCGACCTGGTTCGCGGTGTCCGTGCAGACGGTGCTCTTCTGGGCCACTCAGTGCTCACACCGCCCTGGTCGGTGCGGTACGTGCACGAGGCCCAGCTGACCCTCTGCGCGGCGGTGGAAGGCTCCGGCTGGGTGCTGCCCGCCGACGGTGAGCCGGTACGGCTGATCCCCAACGCGATGGCCGTGGTCCGCGGGCCGGAGCCGTTCGTGGTCGCCGACGAACCGGACCGTCAGCCCCTCGCGACCGTCCGCCGGGGTGAGTTGTGCACCGTCGCTTCGTCCGGCGAGTTCCTGGTGGGCAGCGCTGCCCCCGGCCCCCTGGCCACCGGAGATGGCGCCACCCTCGTGGTCGGCGCGTACCGGGCGCCCGGAGAGGTGGGCAGGCGGCTGCTGGACGCGCTTCCTCCGGCGCTGGTGGTATCGGGCGAGTCCGTGCCGTTTGTGGAATTGAAGCTGTTCGTCAACGAGGTGTGTTCGCTCGAACCCGGGCAGCAGGTCGTTCTGGACCGGCTGCTGGATCTTCTTCTGGTGTGCACGCTGCGGGCTTGGTTCGCGCACGAGGACACCGAGCCGCCTGCGTGGTTCTCCGCGCTCGGCGACCCGATGATCGGGCCGGTGTTGCGTGCCATGCACGCGGAGCCGGGCCGTCCGTGGACGGTGGTCACCCTGGCCAAGGTCGCCGGTGCGTCCAGGGCGGCGTTCGGCCGCCGGTTCACCGCGCTGGTCGGCGAGCCACCCCTGGCTTACTTGACCGGCTGGCGGATGACGCTGGCCGCCGACCTGCTGCGCAGGCAAGGTACGTCGGTGGCGTCGGTGGCGAGCCAGGTCGGCTACGCGGACGGCTTCGCCTTCAGTTCGGCATTCAAACGGGTCCGCGGTGTGAGCCCGAGCGTCTATCGCGCGGGCTGAGCCGCAATGCCGTGCCGCCGGATTTCCGGCCGACGACCTGCCACCGATTCGCGCGACCTCGAGGATTGCCGCAAGGAAGACGAACGAGCCTTCGCTTCGCACCCGAGTCGTTGTCGCACTGCCATGGCAACGCGCTCTCATGCCGCCAACCGGTCGTTCAGGACGCAAGCGTTGCCAAATCGCTGGGCGATTACCTTCTTTGCTTCTGCCCCGCCGTTGGCGGCACCAAGTGGAGCGGTTGCACTTGTCGTGGGTAGCGCCATAGTGCGGTTCGAAACTGACCCCATCGGATCACGCCGCGCGACACAAATCAGCCGAACAGATCGAATGCCCGTAGTAGGAAGAACGCCGCCACTCCGAGGACGAGTGCGCCGATGAGTGCCAGTGCGACCGCTGGTATCACTTTGGTCGGTATGGGCTGAGGGTGCGACAGGCCGGAGGTCTGCCCGGCGTCGGGTGGGGTGTCTCCAGGGGAAACGGAACCGCCCTTTTCCAGACCCGGTACCTCATCCGGCTCCGGTCCCGGCGTGGTCATGAGCGCGGTCCGGAAGGGGTCTGTGCGTACGGGTGATCTTTCATCGGTTCCGCCTGTCCTGATTCGGCCAGTGTCCGTGCACGCGTTCTTGCTCGGGCAGCGGCTGGTGCACGTTGCCTGTGGTGGGTTCGGAGTGCTGTCGGGTTTGTGCGGCCAGCCGGAACAGGGGACCGACCAGTTTGTCGTAGATCAGCGGCAGGAGCCGGAATCCGGCGATCACGACTGGATTTCCCGGTCCGACCGGCACGGATACGTGCCTGCGGGGCCGGTCGGCGAGCCGTACGATCGCCGCGGCCGCGCGTTCCGGGGACAGGACCGGCCACGGCGGCCGGACGACCTGCCCGGAGTAGTTGGCGGCCTGGTAGTAGATGGGAGTGTTGATGCTTCCGGGGCTGACGATGCAGACGTGCACACCGGGTTCGTCCCGGGTTTCTTGCTGCAGGGTGCGCAGTACGGCGCGTTGTCCCCATTTCGATGCCGCGTAGGCACCCATGTGCGGGACGGTGACCGAGCCGAGCAGTGAGTTGATTCCGATGAATGTGCCCGCGTGCTGGCGGCGCATGACCGGGAGGACTGCTTGGCTCAAATGGACGGTGCCGTGCACGGCGGTGTCGACGACAGTGGTGAAAACGTCCGCAGGCATCGCTTCGACGGTGCCGTAGCCCATCACCGTCGCCGAGTGCACGACGACGTCGACGCGTCCGTGCCGGTCGAGGGTTCGCGCGACGATCCGGGCTGCCGCCGCCGGATCACCGATGTCGTCCACGATCGTGTCCACGTCGCCCGGTCCCGCGCTCCGGCACGCCGTTTCCGCGGCTTCGAGCGCGTCGCCGCTGCGCGAGACCAGCACCAGATCGTCGTCGCGCGCGGCGAACGCGATCGCGGCGGCCAGGCCGATCCCGCTGCTGGCTCCGATGATGACCACGACCCGCCCGGTCACGGGTTGAGCACTACCTTGACGCAGCCGTCGTGCTTGTCGCGGAACATCTCGTAGCCGCTCGCGGCTTCGGCGAGGGGAAGATGGTGTGTCGTGAGGTCCAGCGTGCCGAGCGGGTCGGCCTGGTCGAGCAGCAGCGGCAGGATCTCGTCGGTCCAGCGGCGCACGTGGGCTTGGCCCATCCGTAGTTGGATGCCCCGATCGAATATCTCCATCATCGGCAGCGCGTCGAGTTCTCCGCCGTACACGCCGGATATCGACGCGGTCCCTCCTCGCCGGACTCCCTTCAGTGCCGCGTGCAGGGCGTCGAGTCGGTCGACGGCGAATTTGTCGGTCACCTTCTGGGCGAGAGCGTCGGGGAGGAGACCCATGGCTTTCTGGGCTGCGGCGACGAGCCGCCCGCCGTGGGCTTCCATGCCGACGGCGTCGATGGTGGCGTCCGGGCCGCGGCCGTCGACCAGATCGATCAACGTGGCGGCGACGTCGTCGACGTCATCGAGGTCGACGGGTTCGGCGCCGTACCGCGCGGCGAGCGCGAGCCGTTCCGGTACCCGGTCGACCCCGATGATCCGGCCGGCACCCAGGTGTGCGGCGATGCGGACGGCTAACTGCCCGACGGGGCCGAGACCGAGGACCGCCACGGTGCCACCGGGTGGCACGTCGGCGTAGCGGACGGCCTGCCAGGCGGTCGGCAGGATGTCGGACAGGAACAGGAACCGTTCGTCCGGCGTGCCCTCGGGGACGACGATCGGCCCGAACTGGGCCTGCGGCACACGGAGATATTCGGCCTGCCCACCGGGCACGGAGCCGTAGAGGGCGGTGTAGCCGAAGAGACTCGCGCCCTTGCCCTGATCGCGGACCTGCGTCGTCTCGCACTGGGCGAACAGGCCGCGGTCGCACATCCAGCAGTGACCACAGGAGATGTTGAACGGCACCACGACGCGGTCGCCCACCGAGAGATGATCGGCGGCCTCGGGGCCGACTTCTTCCACAACGCCCATCGCCTCGTGGCCGAGTACGTCGCCCGGCTTGAGGTACGGGCCCAGAACGCCGTAGAGGTGCAGGTCGGAACCGCAGATCGCGGTCGAGGTGACTTTGATGATCGCGTCGGTCGGCGCGTCGATGCGCGGGTCCGGTACGTCGGTGACCTCGACCTTTTCGTTTCCTTGCCAGGTGAGAGCTTTGATGTCGACTCCTCGGTCGTTGTTTCAGGTCGTCACGGATGACGCGCCGGCCAGGACTCGGGCCAGTGCGCTGTGGGAATCGTCCGGTGCTTCGTCGAGCAAGGTCGCGGCGGTGAAACCGGCCGCCAGACCGTCGAAGGTCCCGTGGCGGCGGACCATCGCGTGCCCGCCGTGAGCGACCCGGATCACCCCGACTTGAGCGGTACGGGAAAGCCGATCGGCCGCGGCCAGCGCCCGTTGCGGGCTCGCGACACGGTCGTCCGAACCGTGCACGAAGAGAATCCGCCGTCCGGAAGCGTCGACGTCACCATCGCGGGGATGAATCCACGGCGCCAACGCGACGACGCTGCGTACGTTTGCTTCGCCGGAGGCAAGGATCGCCGCGCGTCCTCCGAGCGAGTGTCCGATCAGGCCTATCGGTGTCGACGGCGGCAGCTGATCGCGAAGCTGCCGCAGGGCCCAGCGGACGTCGTCGACCGGGGTGTGCGCACCGTCCCACCCGCGTACCGAGTTCAGTAAGCGCCACACTGCCAGTCGCCCGCGGCCGACATGGGCGACGCGGTGGGCGATCGGGATCATGCGCACCACGGAAAGCTGTGTGGGGCTCACCGGCATCGCGCCGCCCCGGCCGCCGCCACCGTGCAGCACGACGACCGCTGCGGTCGGAGAACGCGGAACACGGGTGCGGATGAGGCGGGCGGTAGTCTGCAAGTCGAATCTCCAGTCCTGGCGTTATCGGTCATGGACGGCGTACCTTCACTCGCCGGTGGCAAACGGGCTACCGCCAGAACCGGGTCGGCAGCCGAACTGGCAGGTGACGACACGTTTTAACGGGATCGTGAAAAGTTCGGTTCACGGAGAGGCGCACTTACCTCATGGAGGTGCTGAAGAACGTGCCGGTAGGTCGTGAGAAGTCCGCACTGGGCGTAGTCGATCCCGTGGTCGACGCAGAACCGGTGTACGAGAGGCTGTGCACGACGCAGGTTGACACGCGGCATGCTGGGGAACAGGTGGTGTTCGATCTGATAGTTCAGGCCACCGAGGGTGAAGTCGACCCACGGGCCGCCGCGGACGTTCCGGCTGGTGAGGACCTGCTTACGTAAGAAATCGAGCTTGTCCTTGTCAGTGTAGGTAGGCATTCCTTTATGGCCGGGCGCGAACGAGCACCCCATGTACACGCCCCAGAGTCCTTGGTGGATGGCGATGAAAGCGATCGCCACCGCCGGAGACAGCACGACAAAAACAGCGCTCAGGTAGATCCCGCCATGCATGAGTAGTAGGGCGGCTTCGAGCCGTCGATTCTTCATTCTTCCGTGCCATACTGCAACAATGCTGGCCCAATGCAGGCTCAGTCCCTCCAGCAGCAGCAAGGGAAAGAACAATGCCGCCTGATGTTTCGTGGTCCAGCGCACGAACCCGCTCTTGTTGCCTGTCTGACCGCGAGTGAAGGCAAGCAGGGGGATGTCGATATCGGGGTCGTTGCCTTCGTGGTTGGGACCGGCGTGATGTTGGGTGTGTTTGCCCATCCACCATCCGTAGCTGATGCCGACGATGCCGGCGAAAGCGTAACCGATTCGGTCATTGGCCCGCCCGGTGCGGAAGATCTGATTGTGGCCCGCGTCGTGGCCCAGGAACGCGATCTGAGCAGACATCACCGCGAAAAAGCCTGCCAAGGCGAGCTGCCACCACGAATCGCCCAGCATTACGAACGCTGTGCATCCGAGGGCGAACGCCAGCAGGATAAGGCTGATTTTGGCGGTGTAATAGCGATAGCGCCGATCGAGTAGCCCTTCGTGTCGCACCAGTCGAGCGAGATGGCCGAAGTCACTACGTGACGTGCTGCCGACGGAACTGGGTTCGGTGCCGAGTGGCGTCTTCAGAGGATATGTAGCCATGCGCATCCTTGTTTCGAAGCTGTTCGTGGGGTGAGTAGTCAAGAGAAGGATTCTGGGTTGCGGGCGGGGAAGCGCAGGGTTATCTCGCGCACCGCATCGGACAACCGTGGATACACAGGCAGCCGCACATGGAGGGCGAACAATCGCAGAAGTCGCAGTACCGATGAGGTGGCGACCAGGCCTATTCGACGGTGCTCGAGCTGCGCTCGGCCGGTGGCTGCCTCCAATACCTGCAGACCCGCGGCGCCGAGAAACGTCACCCTGGAGAGATCGAGCACGGCGCAGGCGGGCAAGGGGAGGTCGAGATCCCGTTGGAGCCGCGGCGCGGTGGCCATATCCACATCACCGGACACTCTGAGGATCAGCAAGTCGGTGGTCTGTGGGTGTCGAGTCGTGCGTGTTGACGGCGGGCCGGAAGGGTGAGCGTAAAAACCGAGGTTGTCATTACCGGCGGCGCCGGCTTCGGGTGCTTGACGGTGATCAAGACGAGCCGCCGGCTGGAAGGGGGAAGGCATAGGTGGTCTCCCTGGCAGGGAACGACACAGGCCTGCAAGCTGGAACGTCGCAACGGGTGCGAAAGCTCGCGGGACGCGTCGCCAGGCCGCACTGCGGTATCCGGTTCAGGCCGTACGGCGGCGGACATTGACGTCGGTTACGCGAAGCTGCGGGCCGAACCCCACGCACCCTCACTCTAAGTCTCAGGAGACTTTTGTGCAGCAGTTCCTGCCAGGAACTTCGTGTTCTGAATCGAATTTGAAACGGTTTAGATGGTGGGTGACGGGGTACGGGGCGGTGTGGCGTTCAAGTGCCGGCCATGGACAGACGGTCGCGACACCAGGCGTTGACCTGGCCGGACAGAACGCTCGGCACACGGTGGCGCCTGCGCCCGTGAGTCCGGTATCGGACAGAGCCCACGGCAACCTCGACACGACCTGTTCCCGATGGCGACCGTGACGCGTCAGCCACCGCCGGACGACCTGAGGCCGCGACGTCGCCGTGATCTGCTGGTCCGATGGACTTTCGGCCACAGCTGCTCACAATCACCTAGATAGCTCGGTGTAAGCGGTCGAAATGGGGGTACTCGACGTCACGTGCGCCCGGTCCCAGGCTGGAGAACACCGTCCCGGAACCTCTGACAGGTGCGCAATCTGTCCGTTTCCACGAATACCGGAGGAAACACCATGACACCGACACCGACTACGGTCCGGCGGAGTCCTCGTCAGCTCTTTGCGTTGGTCGTAGGCGCGGTCTTCCTGCTTGTCGGCGTACTCGGCTTTATTCCTGGAGTCACCTCGAACTACGACCAGATCATGGGTGCCGGTCACGAGTCCGGCGCCTTGCTTCTCGGCGTCTTCCAGGTGTCGATCCTGCACAACATCGTCCACCTGGCGTTCGGCGTGGCCGGCCTGCTCATGGCGCGCAAGCCGGGTGGAGCGAAGACGTTCCTCGTCGCCGGGGGAGTGATCTATCTCGTGCTGTGGGTGTACGGCCTGCTCATCGACCACGGGTCAACGGCGAATTTCGTCCCGCTCAACGGTGCCGACAACTGGCTGCACCTCGGCCTCGGTCTCGGGATGATCGCCTTGGGTCTCATACCAGTGTCCGGCGGCAAGGCTCCCATCGCGGATTCCCGCTGACTAACCTTTTTGGAGGATGCACGTGTTTCGTCATACCAAATTACTCCAATTCGAAGCCAAACCCGAGAAACCGGACGCGGTGTACGCGCGGAAGCTGCAGGAGCTGATCGGCGGCGCCTACGGTGAAATGACCGTGACCATGCAGTACCTGTTCCAGGGCTGGAACTGCCGGATCGAGGGCAAGTACAAGGATTTGATCATGGACACGGCGACCGAGGAGATCGGGCATGTCGAAATGCTCGCCACGATGGTCGCCCGGTTGCTCGAAGGCGCGCCCGCGACGGTGACCGCCGAAGCGGTCAAAGACCCGGTGACGGCGGCGATCCTGGGCGGGATGGA
>NZ_MQUQ01000057.1 GCF_001953865.1 Amycolatopsis coloradensis | reverse complement strand
GGCCGGGCTGGCCGGGTACCTCGCCTCGTCGACGACGAGCGCGTACTCCGCGTGTCCCGGATGCGGCGCGGACAGTACGGTGCTCAGAAGCGCCAGGTAGATCCCCGGGGACAGCACCGTTCGCCTCGTGTCGCGGGCCACCCGCAGCGTGGTGTCGGCGATCATCTCGGTGAGCGTGACCCGCTGCCCGGCGTTGAGCACGAGGTCGAACTGCGGCAGGCACGCGAAATCGGCTGCGGGTCGTCGCTTCCCGCAACCTCGATCACCAAGCTGATCAGGATCGCCGCAACCCGCCGGAATGCCAGGTTTCCCTGAAGCGGCACGGTGTTGTCGCGCTCGACTCGGTCCACTGCCATGCTCTCTGCCGTCCACAGGGCATGACGACGCCCGCATCACCTGGCCGTTCTCCGCATCGTTCTTCCGCCTGGCTGGGATAATTACTGGATGAGTGCAGCAGAGATTCCGGGACGGAACGCGACACACGATTGGGCGGGCTCTGTGGATGCCGATCACCTGGCCCGCATTCGGCGAAAGCCCGCTGAATTCGCGCCTGGCGGTGTCGCACACCTAATTCTCGAAGTCCTCGCCTACGCGGCCGAGGAAGCCGAGAGCAACGCGGGCGGACGAGCCACTGTCGCCCTGCATCCCGACGGCTCGGTGTCGGTGTCGGACAACGGGCGAGGCACCAACACCCGCCTCAACGACCGAGGGCAGACCGTGAAGAAACCGATCATGGCGACAAAGGATCTGCGGTTCTTCGACACCCCCGACGCCCAGCTGCTTCCCGACGGCTACCCGCGCCGGGGCATGTCCGTCGTCGCGGCACTGAGCGAATGGCTCGTACACACCAACCGGCGCCACAACGGCTCATGGACCCAGCGCTACGAACACGGAACCCCCGTCACCGACCTGATCCCGAACGACGGAAACAGCACGACCGGGACCACCGTCCACTTCCAGCCCCAGCAAAACCTGCGCACGACAGCTCACTTAGAGCTTGTCTTATGTGGTGAGTTTGCGGAGTTTTTTG
Source organism: Amycolatopsis coloradensis (assembly GCF_001953865.1). Lineage (GTDB taxonomy): Bacteria > Actinomycetota > Actinomycetes > Mycobacteriales > Pseudonocardiaceae > Amycolatopsis > Amycolatopsis coloradensis. The sequence continues at coordinate 3,313 of NZ_MQUQ01000057.1, read as the reverse complement.
TAGCAGGTGAGGCTGGCGCCGAGGATGAGGAAGGCGAGGAAGTGGGTCGTGGGCCTTGTCGGCGTGCAGCGTGGCCGGCTGCGCCGCCGCGGATCACGGCAGGACTTGATCGCTGGGATCGCCATCACCAGCGGCTTGAGCGCGTAAGAGTCGTTCGTGTTCGCAGCGGACAGGGCCACGGCGAGTGGCACCCCGGCACGATCGGACAAGACGTGGATCTTCGAGCCGGGCTTGCCGCGGTCGACCGGGCTGGGACCGGTCAAAGAGCCCCTTTTTTTCGCCCGAACACAGGCACCATCCACGATCGCACGGCTCCAGTCGAGCGGGCCCTGGCTGCCGAGCTCATCCAGCAGCACGTGGTGCAACTGTCGCCACAACCCGGCCTTGGTTCACTGACCGAAGCGGCGGTGCGCGGTCTGGAACGGCACCCCGAACGACGGCGGCAGATCTCGCCACGCACACCCGCTGGTCAGCACATACACGATCGCCGTGAACACCGCACGAGCGTCCACCGGGGCAGTGCCACCGCCCTGCGGACGCGGCTCGAATACACGTAAGACACGCTCTTACCCCTCAATATAAGCGTGATGTACTTCGCTCAAGCCGCGCAGCCGTGGCCGGGCCTGCTCCAGGTAGGCGTCGATTGCTTCCCGGTCCTTGGTGTGCGCTTCGATGCGGCGCTGGATCTGTTCCCGTTCGTGCTCCAGTTTGGCCAGTGTCTCGGGCGCGACAACGCGCATGTGGATCGCGCCGGGGCTGTTCAGGCACGGCAGGATGGTGCGGATGATCCGGGTGGGGATGCCGTACTCGAGCAGGCCGCGGATCTTGTGCACGCGGTCCAGGGAAGCTTCGGTGTATTCGCGGTAACCGTTGTCGTCCCTGGTGGACCGGAGCAGCTCTTTTTCTTCGTAGTACCGCAGCAGACGGACGGATACGCCGGTCCGCCTCGACAGCTCCCCGATGCGCATGTGCCCCACCTCACCACTCGTCACCTTGACCCTGACACCAGTGTGAGACACCCAGGATAGCCGCATGACTGTGGATGCCATCCCTCCGTGTGACACAGCACCGGTTCGCCCGAAGCTGCCGTTTGGCGCGCTGCTGGCTTTCGCGACAGTGGTCTTCATCGGTTGCGTGACCGAGACGCTGCCCGCCGGGGTACTGCTCGGCATCAGCGCCGACCTGTGCGTTTCCGAGGCGCAGGCGGGACAGTTGGTCACGGTGTACGCCATCAGCACGGCGGTGACGGCGGTGCCCTTGACCGCGTTGAGCCGTCGCCTGCCGCGTCGTGCGCTGTTGCTGTGCCTGATCCTCGGCTTCGCCGTGGTCAACGCGATCACCGCCTTCTCGTCGGTGTACGCGTTGACACTGGTGGCCCGGATTCTCGCGGGAGCGGTGTCCGGGGTGCTGTGGGCGATGATTCCCGGCTACGCCATGCGGTTGGTTCCGGCGGCCCACGCCGGGAAGGCACTGGCGATCGCGATGATCGGCACCCCGATCGGGTTCGCGATCGGGGTGCCGGCCGGGACGATACTGGGCGACCTGATCGGCTGGCGGTACGCGTTCGCCATGCTGGTCGCCATCACGGTGCTGCTGGCGGGATGGGTCCGGTGGCAGGCCCCGCCGCTGCCGGGAGAGCCGGCGGGACAGCGCGCGGCACCGTGGAAAGTCCTTGCCATCAAGGGCTTTCCCGCCGTTCTGGCTACCACGTTCGTCTTCGTGCTCGGACACAACATCCTGTACACCTACCTCGGTCCGGTACTCGCCGAGACCGGTGAGGCGCGGCTGCTCGGCACCGTACTACTGGTCTTTGGCGTCACCTCGGTACTCGGCATCTGGGTGGTGGGCGCGGTGATCGACAAGTGGCCGCGACCGCTGGTGCTCGCCTCGACGGCGTTGTTCGCCGTCGCGGGCGCGGCGATCGGTGCCGCCGCGGACCGGCCGGTGCTGTTGTACGGCGCCGTCGCCTTGTGGGGCTTGGCTTTCGGTGGAGCCCCCACCATGTTCCCCGCCGCGGCGGCCAGGGTCGCCGGCCGCACCGCGGACGTGGCGCAGTCGCTGGCGATCACCGTCTGGAACCTCGCGATCGCGGGTGGGGCGCTCGTGGGCGGGTCGGTACTGGACCAGGCCGGAACCGCGACCCCGCTGCCGTGGATCGCGGTGGCACTGACCGCGCTGGCCTGCGCCGTGGCGGCCGCGGCCCGGCACGGGTTCCCGGCGGTCCGACGGTGACCGGGTGCCGGTGTCAGCGTTTGTGGCAGGCACCACGCCGCCGGTCATGACGCCGCTCGCTGGGCGTGCTGCCGGACCCACTGCTTTACCGGCGAGCACACTGAAACGATGGACCGAGTCATGGCCACAGCTCTCCACCGAGACGAGCGACCAGCGAATCGGCTGACCTCGACTATCCCGGCGAGCCCGACAAGAAGATGACGCTGGCTTCGCGTGGATCGAGCCCTCACCAGATGCGCGGTCTGGCCGGTGTGGAGAGCATCGGGGCAGGCGGCGATGCGTCGGGTGAACCGGAGGCGAACACCGGACCGCAAATGGGCTGGATCGAGGCCGCGACCGGCGCCCCGATCATCGAGGCGATGGCCACCCTGCTCGCGAAAGGCACGCCATGACGACCTCGACCACCAGCACCCAACCCCTACAACTACGCCACCGGCGACCCCGTCAACAGCAGCGACCCCACCGGTGGCAGCACGGGATCGGACGTGGGCAGCTTCATCGGTGGTGCGATCGGCGCAGTCGCCGGTACCGCGCTTGTCTTGTCATATCCCGTAACAGCCGGTCTTGGATGCGTCGGTGCCGCAGCAGTGGTCGGCGGACTCACCGGCGCAGCAGGAGTGGGCCTCGGTGCGAAGGTCGGTGGAGGGAATTCCCAGGAGGTAAGGAACGCAGGACTCCTTGGTGTCGGCGGTGGTCTACTCAAGGGTGCCGGACGACTGCCCGGTCTGACGGGCAGACTCTTCTCATGATCGATAACGGTTGGACGCCTCACGGCTTGCGCTACTACGTCATCGTCTTCTCCGCACTGCTGGTCGCCCTCGTCATGGCGATCTTCGTCTTCGATCGAGCGACCTGGGTGCTACCCCTCCTCGGAGTGCTCACCGGCGGCTTCCTGGTCGATGCCGTGGTCGACAGGTACAAGCACCGCCGCAATAAAGACAACGAATCCGATGAAAGTTAACGTGAGCACGCGCCACACACCGAGGCCACAGGAGGCCAAGAAACTGAACTAGGCGCAACAACGGGCGTGCACCGCTGGGACTGCCCAGGGTGTGGTTGACACCTGATTTGTGAGGCTTCG
>NZ_MQUQ01000056.1 GCF_001953865.1 Amycolatopsis coloradensis | reverse complement strand
CCGACCGGATTACCTACCCAACGTTGCTTGATACGGCACTAGTACGAGACTTCCCGCCACCGCACTCCTGCGGGCCGGGCACCGCCCGAGGCCACGAAGTCGTGGACCGCCTGCCGGACATCTGCCACTGCGATCTCCGCGTTGCTGGGCACTTCGCGCTCATGGCATTGGTAGTCGTAGGCAAGCATTTCTGGCGACGTCGCGCCGTTGTCGCTGATCGCGCTCGCTTCGCCGTTGCTACCCATGTAGCCTACGAAACCGCGCTGTGCCGCGCGCACACCAAACTGAAGCGCGGACGACCAGCCCTCGCCCTCCTTGCGCCCGACCTGGGCCATCAGCCCCACCGACTCCTCGGCCGACTCGGACACCATGCGGTCAAGAAGCTCGTCCACCTGGTCCGGTGTGCTGATCGCGAATCCCGATCCGGGTCCTGGGTCGTAGAACGCTTCCAACGTCACCACGGCTGAGCGCCTCCCTTGTATGTCTTCGTGAAACCGCCGGTCCCGTGAACCGTCAAGGTGCTGCCCTCCGACAACACCACACCCAGTAGCGCATCGCAGCTGGCTGGCCCCTCGCAAGGCGTGTTATTGATCACCACCGTGGCTTCGGTGATTCCCTTTTCACGCATCTCGGCGGCGATCTTGAGTTCCACATCCGCAGCTACCGTCACCGGTACGTACGGGCATCTAGCGTCCGCCAAAACCTGGTTGATCTGTTCTGTGTACTTGTCCCGGCCACTGCTGATCGGCTCTATAGTTTTACCAGGCGCAAACCAGCGTCCCTGCGTCTTCACCCCGCGCCTGCGTGTCACCGGTGGCGGCAGCTCTCGCCGAGCCTGTTCGACCAGGTCCTCGTCCTCTTCCGGATCACTGGACGAAGTGGCCGGGCTAGGAGGAGCGGACTGTCCAGAAGCGCCAACCGAAGTGGACTCCGCCGGCACTCCCAAGCTGTGGAGATACCCGTCGAGCAGGTCCGACGACCGGCCAATGAGGCCGGAGACCGTCTCCGACGAGGCACCGACCTCGGCGACCATGCCCGGCAGCCCAGCGACCGTCGGGTCCGACGTACCGGACGCGGCCTCCGACCACTTCCCGCCAGCTTCCTCAAGCTCTTGACCAGCGCGCTTGAGAGCAGCCGTCGCCTCCTCTATCTTGGCAAGCGCCGTCCGCACCCCGCCGGCGATCTCCTCAACCGGTCCCACGGCCCCTCCCCAGAGCGTCGTCCGACCGGAGACTACCCCGGAGATCGACTCGCGGGGGCATTCTCGCAGGTCAAGGTGCTCAAGACTCGGCCTGGAGCTGGCCGTTCGCCGGCCTTGTCCGTCGTTGATTGCCCAGCCGAGAAGACACGGAACCCTGTCCCCGGTGGTCGCTACCTTCGACGCTGCCAAACGAGTGAACAACTGTCGATGTGGCAACAGGAAAACCTGGAGTGGCGTATGCCTCGACGAAGCGCCGAATCAGTCAGGCGCGAGGAATAGGGGGCGTCACGGTGCAGACCTTCACACGACGGGACACAGGCACAGTGACGGCAACCGTAGGCGCCGGCCGAACAGCGAAGCGCGACCGCAGCTCTCGCCGCACTCGCCGTCGCCAGCAGCATGGCACTGGCGGGAGCACCGAGCGCAGCGGCTGCTGAAGACCCGGCGCATGTCAGCCTTTCGTACTACGAAACTTATTTCGTCGGCAAAGCCAACTGGTTCAACAGGTCTGTTCGAGTCGATGGCCAACTCCGTGCCCTGTCAGGCAGCTGTCGACGGGTGTACGTTCAAACGTTTAACACCGCTCATGTCCAATTGGGCGCCCAAAGCACCAGTGTCCAATGCGGGACGTCCGAACAACACATCACCGTACCTGCTGATGTTCCTGGCGGCGCCTCATTCGTCTGGGTCTTATTCCTCGCACCCGATGGTCGCCAGCTGGACAGCTGTGAGGCGCAACCCGGCTACGAAACATGTGACTACTGACCACTACGGCGCTTCTCGATCAGCCGCCGATCCCAGGGACGGAGGTTGAAATCACCACCGCCTAAGCGCTGCCAGACCGCGCCGGTGGTGCCGCGCGTGGCGTCCTACGCGGCTCGCTCGTCAACGTCGATGAACAAGGGGACGCATGACCTGGTGGGCAGCAGTACTGGGATTCGCCGGCGCTCTCGCTGGGAGCTGGGGTGGTCAGCTCATCGCCTCCCGCCGCGAAGACCGTCGCTGGCACCGTGAGCGGGAGCGGGAAGACCTTCGCCATGAGCGGGAGATGGAGAAGCTGCGGCTGCAGTACGACCGCGACGTCGACCTTGCCTGGCGCACCGAACGCGACGCCGCCTACACACGACTGTTCACCGTGATGCTCGCGTTGGAACCCAAGTTCCACGCGCCTATCGAGAACCCCGACGTCGTCCACGACGAAGTCGAGCAGCAGGACTTTCAGCGGATCCACCTCGAACTCCACGACGTCTACACCCTGGTCATGATCGGAAGCAGCACCGCGGTCGACGCGGCCGGCAGGCAACTGATCGGCGCCTGCAAGGACCTCGGCGTCTGGTACTCGCCGAAACTACGTCCCACGAACGGCGCCGAGCCGAACTACACCCGGCTTGTCGGGGCTTTCAACGCCGCCTTCGAAGCTCTGATCGACGCCTGCCGGCACGAGCTCAAACGACCGGCCGTACTCACTGGCGATCTTCTGCTGATGGTCCAGGCATCCCGCCGGCCTCACCAATGGCCGGCGGGCCCCTGCGGGGTATGCCGACTGGGAGTGCGACAGCAATCGATCCAGCAGGCAATATCGCCGGATACCCGGGTCCTCAAGTGCTTATTTGACTGAGTGGTGACGTCGAGGATTCTGAAGCAAGCACAGCAAGGCGACCCGGACTGAGGTTGCCCCCGGGAATCGAACACCGGGGTTTATGCCACGAGGGCGAGGTCTTGACGATAGCTTATGCGGGTCTCGTGGGGTGTTCGGTAGTCGAGTGTCGAATGTAGACGGTCGTGGTTGTAGTAGCCGAGGTAGGTGAACAC
>NZ_MQUQ01000055.1 GCF_001953865.1 Amycolatopsis coloradensis | reverse complement strand
GTGTTCACCTACCTCGGCTACTACAACCACGACCGTCTACATTCAACACTCGACTACCGAACACCCCACGAGACCCGCATAAGCTATCGTCAAGACCTCGCCCTCGTGGCATAAACCCCGGTGTCCGATTCCCGGGGGCAACCTCAGTAGCGAGGCCAGGCACTGCGGTTGCCGCGTTGCGTGCAGAAAATCGTGATCAAGACGCGGCATTGAAAGGTCTAGAGCAAGTCGCACGCGAGTCGACGACCAAAGGGACCGTGGCCGCGCGTGAGCAGTTTCTAGCGCTTACTCCATCAGAACGAGCCACCTTTGTCTCACGAATCCGAGTGGCCGACGGATCGGCACATGCCGAGGATGTGACGGCGACCGTGCGGAGCCTCCTGCACTGGGCGTTGCCGACCGGCCACGAGGACTTGTACCTTGCGATGGTCTGGCGATGGTGGGACGACCAAGCACTAGCGCTATTGCAGGGGCGGCTGCGTAGCGTGGAAGTTGGGTCAGCCCAGGCTGCGGTCAACGATATCCGTGACCGCTTCGCCAACGAGAACTTGCCCACTCTCGTCGAACTCAGCGACGTCGATACCGCAGAGGTAGTCGCGGAGCACGGAACACGCGCCTTTGTCCAGCAGATGGAGTGGATCGCGTTTCCGCCGGTCAGCCTGGAGAAGGCCATCGTGGACTACTACCGCGCCTACACACAGACCGTGCGCTGGATCGACGAGGATCTCATCGGCATACCCGAGCTAAGCAGGTTTGAGGCCGAGTTGATCGACGAATGGGAACGCGAGTTCGAGTGGACGGTTGACAACCTCGACGACGATGCCGACGACAAGGCCAAACAACGCGCTGGCAAGGACATGCTGAGGCAACTTCTCCTGAGGACAGGGATCAGCGTCCGCGCACGGTACAACGACCCCTTCTTCGCACGCGGACAACGTCACATGTTGGCCGATAGCGGCCGCATCGGCTGGCACCCAGACTTCGAAAGTCGCCTCACGCAACTCCTCCAGGTTCCCGCGTGAAGCGCCAAACCAGAACAAGGTCTGCAGAGGAGACGTGGCGTGACGGCATGGAGTGACCGGCCTCCCGTTCTTGGAGCGATGCTCAACCCGGGGCTGGTCGCCGCCTCTCTAGCGGCGGCCGCTGATGGCTACCGGAAGTCGTCCGATCGTGCGCTCCCGTGGGCACTGGCATTCATCCTCGTTCCTCTTGTGCTCCATCGAGGGACCAGACAAGCCTTGCCCTCGACGACCACGACCCATCTGGCAAGTTGGACATCTCGCAACCCGGTGATCCGCGCGGGGTTTCCAGCACGAGCTCAAGGGCTCGTCGAGCCAGTCAAGGAAGGACTGCGATTTGGGTTGACCTACAACGTGCTTACGGTCGACGGGGGCGGTCTAGGGCGTGTCCTGCGGATCTTTTTCATGATCGTGTGCAGATG
>NZ_MQUQ01000054.1 GCF_001953865.1 Amycolatopsis coloradensis | reverse complement strand
CGCCGCAAGGCCAAAGGCAGCGCCGGTGGCAGACCACCGGCCTTTGACCCCGACCTCTACAAACACCGCAACGTGGTCGAACGCTGCTTCAACCGGCTCAAGCAATTCCGAGGCCTGGCAACACGGTTCGCGAAACGAGCCGCCTACCACCGCGCCGANNCATCGTCCTCCACCTCCGCTGAAGATCCCCAGGACACGCCCTAGCCGCCCCTGCGGAGCCGTTCAAGTCACTCTGAATCCGCCAACTAGGGCTGGACAATTCGCTGGCCGAGTGTCCGGACCTAGTTGGCGAACCGCAGGTCAACCGCTTACGCCTCCGCCAGCTTCGAGCGGAACGGACAGAAACGTTGTCCTGTCCGGGGCAACCTTGCGGTGTCCGGACCTAGGTTGCGGGGGTCGTTGCGGAGACCGGGGTTACCTTGCGGGCCACTCGCCGTGACTGTCCAGTCTCATTGAAGGTTGCGGAGTCTCACAGATAGCTGGTCACGCGGTAGGCGTCTCGGTGGCCTCTGCCCCTACAAGTGTGACGGTCCAGGCGGGGGCTGCGATTCTGAACTACATGAGCAGCACGCCACGCCGTCGTGTCACCTCCGGTATCGCACGGGGACGCATACGCCCACGCCCCCAGGCAGCCACCACGCCCGCCAGCGTCCCGGCCACGTCGCACTCGACGGCGCAGACCATCACCACTTTGGTAACCGCCCTCACCGCGATCGGTGCCCTAATATTCACCGGCCTGTCCCTCAACGCCACCCGTGACCAGGTCGCCGCCGCCCACCGGCAGAACGAGGTGGCCCAGCAAGGCCAGTACACCGACCGCTACACCAAGGCCGTCGAGCAGCTCGACCAGGCTGGACCCGAGCACCTACAAACCCGCCTCGGCGGCATCTACGCCCTGCAACGCCTAGCCGTGGACTCACCCCGCGACCACCCCACCATCACTAACGTCCTGGTCACCTTCATCACCTCCACGATCCAACGCGCCGCCGGTCCCGCCGGTCCCGGTTCCGGTTGTCCGCCCAGCACCGCACCCGACATCCAAGTCGCCCTCACCGCGTTCTTCGAGCGCAACCGCTCCCACGACGCTGGCACGACCCCCGACCGGGGGATACCCCTGGAGGCAGCCTGCCTCGCGCACGTCAAGGCGGTGTCCGCGCACCTGACCGACGCCAATCTGATCGCGGCCAACCTGAATGAGGCCGACCTGCGTCAGGCCGACCTACGTCAGGCGAACCTGGGCACGGCCCGGCTGGCGTCGGCGAACCTCTCCAACGCCGACCTGCGCGACGCATTCCTGTACGGAGCATTCCTGTACGGAGCAAAGCTGAACTACGCGGATCTGCGCGGGGTCGACCTGCACGGGGCCGACCTGCGCGGGGCCGACCTGCGCGAGGCCGACCTGCGCTGGGCAAACCTCAGCCACGCTGACCTGCGCGGAGCACGCCTGGGCGGCATCCAGCACGAGGGCACGAACATCGATAAGGCGATCACCGATTCCACAACCACGGGCAAGTGGTGGTGACCTCCGAGAACCCGCCAGCGGGCCGAATCGCACAGGGCTGCTACGCCCGGGCCACCAATTCCGCAAAGCAGGTCGGGACGACTTCCCCAGTCGAGCGGTTCGAGGGCGCATACGCGGACGGCGAGCAACGGCTGCCGCTGACCATGCCTGGGCAGTGCTGTTCGAGTCGTGCCTCCGTGTGGGAGGTTCCCCTGCTGCAAAGGGCAACGCCAATACTCAGGCCGCTGGTGGACTACCGCCACGTGCCCCAACGGGTAAACTGCGGGTGGCGGACAACGCCCCGCCTGAATCCGAGCAGTTCAGCCGCCCACACCGGCCCGCTGCGACGAGGACAAGCTGTCGCTGACGCAGAGCGTAGTTGCACACTTCGTACTGGCTGCTGACCTTTGCGGAGAGTGTGGGGCTCCGTTGGAGGAATCGGTATGTCCAGTAACAACCGTGCCCACAACCGGGAAGTCCGGAAGAAAATGGCCGCGACCGGCGCAAATTTCACCCGTGCCGGTCGCGCGGTCCCGCCACGCCCAAGCCGGCCACTGAAGGCGGTCTGCTTCACCTGCAAGACGGACGTTCCGGACGGTGGCGGTGTGATCCACATCCAGCACGGCGACGTTCACCGGGTCGAACGTGCTCTGGCCGAGCAAGTCGAGCAGCGCGCGGCCAAGGTCACTGCCGAAGGTCAGTCCGGTCGCCTGACCTTCCTCACGCTGGCCGACCTCATGGACCAGCCTGATGAGGCGCGCTGGCAGGTGCATTGCGACGCCTGCAACCCGCACGCGGAAAACGGGTGCGAGGGTTGCTACTGGTTCGGTGTCGAACGGTGCCGGACCTGGTCTCAACTGATCGACTGGACCGCACACCTGATCGAGAAGGAATGGGTACTGAACGCGACCGACTGGACGCAGTTCATCCGGGCCGCAGCACATGGAACGTCCGAGGTCGGTCTGATCTGCCACCCGAGCGACCGCTACAAAGACGCCTGATCATCCGCGCTGAGGAGCGTTCTGCGCCCGATTCGGTCGGGCGCAGAACGCTCAGACGGGCGCACAACCGGTGCGTCGGCTTGGCTGGAACTTGGTGCCAGCGAGACGGGCGGGTACACGGCTAGCGAGGTCGAAGCAGCACCACGACCACCGAATGCGCAAGGTAGGTCCGGACGACTCAGCGGCCACCTGTCCTGACCTAGTTTTCATGTCGCAGTTCAGCGGCTATCCATCGCAAAGCTCCACCGGACGACACCGCGAGGACGGCGGCGCGGCCTGGTGAGCAATGTGCAGCGTGTCCCGCCTATTCGCCGCGATCAGGGTGGGCATACCGCGACGCGACATACCCACCCTGATCCGATGTTGAGCGTCTAGTCGGTTCCCGCGTTGGTCGCGGGCTGGTCTCTTTCGTCGGAGTTACTTGGCGGAGCAGACCGTGGCTTCGTGCCAGTAGCCCTGGTAGAACAGTCGGCCCTTGGCGCAGGCAGGGGCATCAGGGCGGATGCTGATGTAGTAGGTCCAGTTCTGCGCGGTGTTGTAGTCATAGGAGAAGGCACTGCCCGGCCCGCTAAGCCAGTCCCCCATCGCCACCCGGGACTCGACCTGGCTCACGGAACCAACATAGGAGGTAGTCCTTGCCCAGTTTCCCCCGCAGGAGTACGCCCAACGTAGATCGACCCGGCCGATGCGGAACCCCCGGAAGTCATGGATATCCGCGGCTTTGACGGTGTATCCATTGGGGCAGGCCGTGGCGGGGTTGGCGACACCGCCCTCGTCACCTGCGTGTGCGGCAGAGGTGAAGGCGAACAGCGACATCGACACTGCCGTCGCCGCCATGACGGCGAGTTTTCTCAAGAAGTTTGACCGGTGCACTGGTGGTCCTTTCCTCGGTAAGACCGGGCACGAAGGTCCGTCGTCCGAAACCGGAGGGTCTCGCGCTTCGGAGCGATGGTCGGCCCGGTGACAGTGCCGAGTTCACCTTCGTAATCCTCCATCCACCACGTGGATGGAGGATTGGACCTTGCTGGCGGGTCGGGCAGGATTGAGGCCTCCGTCGGCGGGGCCGCGCCACGGACCGCGCTGAGAGGGGTGTCTGTGGGCACGGACGAGGGAACGCCCGAGACGGTGGATTCGACGGAGGTGTTTGTCGAAGACTTACGCCGATTGCGCCAGAGCCACGGTGAGCCCACCTGGACCGCGATGGCTCGGCGGGCGAGCAATCGCGGGGCGAAGGCCAGCCATGGGACGTTGCACAACGCCGTGACCACCGGCCGACTGCCGTCCGAGTTGGCGGTCACGGCGTTCGTAATGGCGTTGACCAACGACCGCGCGCAGGTAGCGCGGTGGTTGACCCGTCGTGCGGCACTGGTCGACACCGCCTCCGGTGCCGAGTTCGATGGCGCGAGCCCTGTTCCGGTCGAGAAGGAGGCGGGGTTCTGGCGCCGAAGACGGCGGATCGTGGCGTGCGTGGCCGCAGTGTTGCTGAGCAACACCGTCACCGGGCTGGTTGTTTTCCAGGTCGCCCGGCGAGATCAGCCGCCTACTCCGATTGTGACGGGCGAGGACCCGGCCAGAACAACGTGCGTCGATGACGCGAAGATCGCGGCCGCCTCCGACAGGAATCCGGCATTTTTGCTGGAGATCCTGTTCTCCAGCAAATGCCAGGCCGGGTGGGCACGTGCCACACGCCGCGACCAAGACGGCGTCGGCAACACGATCGACGTCGTCATCTACCGACGTTCCGAACCCGACGGCGGCAGCCGCCAAAGCGCGACTGAACCGGACGTCCAGTCCGCTTACACGACCTTGATCGTGCGAACCGATCCAGCCGATCGACTATGCGCGACCGGTGCCATCACCACTGATCACGCCCGCCAAGTCTCCCCCGAACCCATCTGCACCTGATCGGCAGCCTGGGAGTGCAGCGGGCCTCGCCGACAGCCGCCGACGGGGAAGTCCATGCCGGCGGGGTGGGTATCGCGCGCCAGGAACGCGGGGTTCGCGGTTAGTTTTCGGGGCGGTAGCAGGCGCGGCGGGGCGCTCGTAGTCTTACGGGTCGAGCTGGCCAAGCTGCCGCCTGAGTGTGCCGCCGCGCTGTTCGCCGAATCCGCAAAGTAGGTCCGGACAGTCGGCCCGGGAGTCGTCCGGACCTACTTTGCGTGTCGCAGGTCAGGGGCCTGCCCATCCGCCAGGTACAGCCGGACGGGACAGCCGTTGTTGTCCTGCCCGGACGAAGGTGGCGGTGTTCGGACCTAGTTGGCGGAGGGTAGTGGCGGAGTTCGGGGCTACAGGGCGGGCCGGTGCCAACGGCGCCGACGGCCGCCAGTAATGGCTCGTAAAGTTGAGCTTCTGCTCACACGTAGGCAGAACTGAAAGGGGTAGTGAGTGGCTGTCGATCTGGAAACGCTGGTCGCGCAGGTCTGGAGTCCGGATGTGCGGCCGCTCGCCGAGGAAGCGTGGCGCTGCTACAACGCCGGCGCGATCCGCGCGAGCATCGCGGCGACCTGGTCGGCGGTGACCGCGGACATCATCGTGAAGCTGATCCGCCTGGCCGACGAAGGAGACAAGGGCGCACAGGCCTTCCGCCAGCAGGTCACCGACGCACAGGACAAGGGCCTCGCGCCCGAGGGCGTGCGCGCCATGCAGGCGATCGAAGCCTCGCTTGTCGACAAGGCCGTGGACTTCGAGTTGATCGACACCATCGGAAAGCGCGAGCTGGACCGCATCCGCGAGGACCGTCACCTCTGCTCGCACCCCTCGCTGCGCATGGAGGGCGAGGTCTACAACCCTCGTCCCGAGGCCGCCCGCGGGCACTTGGCCATCGCGTTGTCCACCCTGCTGGTCCACCCGCCCACGCAGGGCCGCAAGTTGGTGGAGGAGTTCAAGAACTTCATCTGCGACCCGCTGTTCGCCTCGTCCTCAGCGCACATCCGAGCTGCCTTCCACGACCGCGTCCGTGTCGCCACCCGCAGGAGCATCATCAAGATCGCCGCGCTGGCCGCGATGCTCGAAGTCGATCCGGACGGGCGGATGCCGGCGGACGCGCACGCCGACCGGATGGCGTTCGCGCTGCGCGCCTTCGCCGAGGTGAACCGCGACGCCGTCCGCGACGCCGTGGGCGACACGCGCGAGCGGTTCCAGGTGCTCGACGGCGCGGTCCAGTTACGGACCCTGGTCCGCATGGCCGACGACGACTACTTCTGGACATCGGTCGACCAGGCGCTGGAGACACGATTCCAAGCCCTGCTGAACACCCCGATCACGGTGGGCCAGTGGGACCCGTTGCCGCCGGAGGTCGCGTCGTGGCTGGCACTGGTCGGCAGCACCTATGCCCGCGTCCGGCTGCCCGGTCTGACGGTCCGCTTTGACCACCTAAGCGACCCGCACAGTGAGCAGGTCATCGCCGCGCGGCCAAGCGAGTACTTCGTGCCGAAGGTGATCGACATGCTGCGAACCGCGGGCAGCTGGCGCACCGGCGAACGCATCGGGCGGTTGCTGGTACAGCACGCCGGGTTCCTCTCTCTCGCCATGCTCGCGGAAGCGCTCACAGCCTGGTACGACAACAACCAATGCCGGGGAGCCGGGGACATGCCCGGTCTGGCCGCGCAGCTCGTGCATGCCACTGCGCACCTTGGCGCCGCTCGCGGACCGGTGTTCACCGACTTCGTCACCAAGTGCGAGACCGACGCCGGGGTGGGCGAGTACTACAGCTACCCGGACCTAAAGTTGACGCTCCACAACCTCGATCTCCTACCGCCGATGGCTACGACGCCAGGATGACCGATTCGGTGCCTGGGTCCGCTCCCGTGGGCAAGCCTGTTGTCCTGTCAGTACGTGCGATCGTTCTCAGCGCGGTCGTGTTGGTGGCTGCCGCCACTGGGGTGGTGTGGTCGTTATTGGAGTTCGCAGGTGGCGGCACGGAGGTAGACAAGTCCAGGCTCGATGCTATCCGCACCGCTGGCACTCTGGTGGTGGGCGCGGGAGGGGCTGCAGCGTTGCTGTTGGCCGCGTTACGGCAACGCACAGCGGGTCTGGAGTTGGCAGAGAAGACGCGTGCGGCCTCGATCACCGAGCATGACGCGACCGAGCGGCGGGTGACCGAGCTGTATACCAAGGCCGCCGAGCAACTCGGCGCGGGGAAGGCCCCGGTGCGCTTGGCCGGGCTCTACGCCCTCGAACGCCTCGCTCAGAACCACCCCGACCAACGCCAGACCATCGTCAACGTCTTCTGCGCCTACCTGCGCATGCCCTACACCCCGACCGACGAAACCCCAACTGACGACACCAGCGCCGAGGTCGTCGACCGGCACCAGGAGCGGATCCAGGAGCGAGAAGTACGGCTCACCGCCCAACGCGTCCTCGCCCACCACCTCCTACGGTTCGGCACCAACCCCGACAATCAGGTGACGACCTTCTGGGCCGAAATAGACCTCGACCTCGCCGGCGCCACCCTCATCGACCTCGACCTCAGCCGTACCACGATCCGCCACGCGCGGTTCGGCAAGGCACGGTTCAGCGGCACCGCGCGGTTCGACAACGCGCGGTTCAACGGCATCGCCGAGTTCGACGAGGCGCGGTTCAGCGGGGACGCCGTGTTCCGCAGGGCGCGGTTCAACGGCACAACTCGGTTCGGCGGGGTCCGGTTCAACAGCAATGCCCGGTTCGGCGGGGCACAGTTCAGGCGCGGCATGCCGCAGGAAACCAGGCCGTATCTGAGGTCGGACCACGATGGCACCGCACCGCATGGCGCTCCCGACGACCCCGATTCCGCCAACTAGGTCCGGACGCTTCGCTAGCCAGCTGTCCGGACCTAGTTGGCGGACCGCAAGTCAGTGGCCCTGTCTTACGCCAACTTCGACCGGATAGGACAGAGGTTGTCCTGTCCAGCCGATCCCTTCGGTGTCCGGACCTAGTCTTCGGGACCAGGTTCGGTGTCCAGACCTAGTCTTCGGGCGGTGGCGGGCGAGCTGGTGCGGGTTCGGCACAATGCCGCGGCGCAGAGGCTTGATCTTGTCCCTGGTGGCGCGGCCGCATCAGGTGAGCGGTTCGACGTCGTGCTCGCCGACGAGGCCGGCGAGCAGGGCTTCCGTGGACGAAGTCTCGCTAGAGCTGTCGGACACGAGACCCGCCTGTGCGGTGGATCTCCCACACGCCCGGTCCGACCGCCGCGGTCAGCTCGACGCGGCGGGCGTGACCGTCGTCGAACACCGCTTGCACGTCCAGCGGGGTCGAGTCGATCTGCACCTGCCCGCCCGGCCGGGCCGCCCAGCTCGGGGTGAACGGTCCGTCCGGCCGGTCGCCGCCGAGCGCCGCGTGGCGGCCGCGCCGAAGGTGTGCTTGCCGGCCGAGAGCTTGTTCACCAGCCGGTAGAACGTCGCCCGCGACGGCAGCGCCACCTCCCCGGCGCCGTGGCGCTCGGCCAGGATCGCCTCGACACGGCGGCGAAGCCGGTCCACGGTGCCGGTCGAACGCGACGTCTCACCGTCCAGTGCCTCCCGGACCGCCTGGACGACGCGCGCGTCGCTGCGGCCGAGCGGCGTCGACCTCTTCCGGCCGCGCCCGTCGACCAGACCCCGCAGCCCCTCGGCGCGGTAGCGCATCCGCATCCTCTTCACCGTGGTCGCGCTGGTCGCAACGCCCGCGGCGGTGAGTTCGGCGGCCTTGGCGGCATCGCGTTCGCGCACCGTCCGGGCCTGCGGGTCGTACTCCGGCCGCGGCCGTGCTCCAGGTGCCGCTTCCGGCGGGAGCCCGGTCTCGACCTCCACGACGTGCCGTTCCCATTCACGTGCCCGGGCCGCGAGCTCGGGTGCGACGTCGTCGAGCAACTGGCCTGCCAGCGCGTTCGCCGCTGGCGCCGGTTCTCCGCTGAGGAACATGAACCCAAGAGAGCCGACGAGGTGGCTCAGCAACACAACGCTCGGCGTGCCGTCCGCCGCGACCAGCCGGACCTGCGTCCCGGCGAGCGCGACCACTTGGTGCTCGATGTCGTCGAACAGCACGCGATCGCCGACGCACAGCAGCCTGCTCACCCGGTCACCGCCGAGACCAGCATCGTCGCGTCGAAGCGCCGCGTGAGGTCGGCTCGCAAGATTCCGGTCCGTGGGACGGCAGTCGATCACCACGCCGGTGCCCTCGAGGGTGCGAGCGAAGAAGTCCGGCGCGTGCGAGCGCGCCCGCCCGGTGCCGGACCACGACAGCCAGAACGGCTGCGCGGCAATGGAAACCACGTCGTAGTGGAAGTCCAGGGCTATCGCCGTGTCGCGCTCTAGCCACGACTCGAATGGCACGTGTGCGTCCATCGTGGCCGCGTAGTAGAACCCCGGAAAGTTCCGCTGCACCTTGTACACCGGGAACGGCCGGACCGGTGCCGCGCGCTCGAAAGGCACGGTCATCCCGTCGCCGAGCGTCATCCGTACCTGCGTGTCCCTCTCGTCCACGAACCCGACCTCGAACCCAGCGGTGCTTCCACCGCGGCCGCCGCGCATCGCGCGCAGCCCACCCCTCGCCACCCCGGTGCTCCCGTCCCTCGAGCAAGCGAAGGACGCGATCCTGGCAGACCCCGGCATCACTTTTGTGAGACCCGCATCAGATATGTGCGACGCAACATCAGCTGCGCCCGGCCCGCATCAGGTCCACTGAGACAGGACAGTCCCCGGTCCGGGTCACGCGAGGCCTCAGCGCTTCCATGCCCCGATAACAGCAGTTACCAGAGACGCATCCGTGCTCCAGGCTTCGCGCCGGCGATAAGCAGCGCTCAACTGGCGTTGACAGAGATGTCGACTTTTGCTTGACTCCCGTGCGCCCCCGATCGCCTTGCTAAATAGTCCGTCGAATCGCTGTGACCACCGCGTGCCTCCGCACGCTCACTCGCCGCAGGTGCGACCATCTCGGTGCTGCAGCCACGGTGGGACCGCACAGACCCCGCGCCCGCGCAGTTTGACAGCGCGGCCGATCTTCAACATCCTGGACACAGCAAGTCTGCGAATGCCCGCCAAGATCGGGAGCGACATGCACCTCCCCCAGGCCTAATCCGCCTGCCAGTCGGAGGGAGTATGCAATGGACACACAAGCCGATCCTGGCCGAGGACGAACTTCAACACAACGCTCCATGCAGGCACGTGTCGCCGCACTCACGTCATGGTCGCGCACCCACGACCGACAACAGCGAACCGCGCCAGCTCGGGAAGCGGCCATGGCCCGCTTCGAACGGCTCGTCGACCCCGACAGCGTGCTCGACGCAGCGACCCGGCGAGAACGAGCAGACGCAGCGAAACGTGCGCACTTCCAGCGACTCGCGCTTCTAAGCTCCCTCGCCCGCCGTCGGGGCAGTCGCAACGTGGGGTGACCAATGGCCGCAGATAGGAGCGGAAAGACCTGGCACCGTTTGGCGGCATGTCGCGATCGCATCGACATGGACTGGCACTCAGACGATCCTGAAATGAGCATGGCATGCCGCAACATATGCGCTGGCTGCCAAGTCCGAACTCCATGCCTGGCGGAGGCGCTGCATGCATGCGATCCATGGGGCAATTGGGGAGGACTTTCACCTGACGAACGTGACGTTCTAACGGGCGGCAAGAACCTTCGCATGCTTCCTCCGCACGGCGAAAACACCAGATACGCCAAACACCGCTGCCGATGCAACGCTTGTCGCGCTGCCCACGCCACCTACGAACGGCACAGGAGGAACCGGAAGCGACTCACTTCCAGAAGCGACTAATAACGGTCCTCTCAACAGCGGAAGCCACCTTGACTAAACAGGGTCCAACAACTGTCTCCGACAGGTATGTGTCGACCCGAAAACCGACGATGCTATGCTTATCGCTGAACTGGAACGATGCTGATGAGCACAGCGTTCGGGCCCCAATAACTGGGGGTCAAGGGGTCGCAGGTTCGAATCCTGTCAGCCCGACCGGAAGACGACAGGCCCGTGAGCAGCATACCCGCTGCTCACGGGCCTTCTTCATATGCAGGCATCGTCATGGGCTCGATCCCCCTCCGGGGACATGCCTGACTAGGGTTCGCGGATCCTGCGGCTCATGACCGACCGAATCTGATGCGCGCAGCCCGCCTAGGGTCGCTCAACGCTCAACTGGTCCACGATCGCCGCCGAAACCGGGAGCACCGCCGAGCCGGGGAGCGACCATGATCAGGACTGGGTGGTGATGAGCATGAGAGCACGACCTCACGCCATATCGGCGGGCCGAATCGTCCGGCGTCCAGTCCGGCTGGCGGTGTTCACCTTCCCCGGAGGGCACTATATCGAGCTGCCGGGGATCTTGGTCGAGGACCAAAACGAGTGGGCGGTCGTATGCGACAGAAATGTTCTCGGCTGGGGTCATTTCCTGCTGGTGAGCGAAGGAGACGCGTTCGTCACCGATGCGGGCGAACGGGTTCAGCGCGGACACCATCAGGTGACGCGCCGCACCAGGCCGAAATCCACGTTTTCCCGAATGGGCGCACAAGCGTCGCTGATTGTCGTGCGCCGGTGGACAAATCGGGGACGGTAATTCGGGCGGCCTCCACTCACAAGAGTGAGGGAAGCCAGGAAGCCGCCGTTTCGTTGAGCCGGAAAGGGGAATCACCAGCGCTACTCAAATGGCGGCATTCGGCGGGTATCCCACTGTCGTAACGTCGAACGGGGATTTGCTTCTCCAGCACAACACCCCGCAACGAATTCCGCACTCCCATGGAGGTTTTCGTGATTCGACGTCCTCTGCGCGCCGTGACCGTCCTGGCCGGCGCCGCGGCAGCCGTCACCGCCTTCGCGACCCCGGCTTCGGCGGCACCGGCGCTGAACGAAGCGGCGGGACCGGCCGTTCTGGCCGCCGCACAGCAGAAGCTCGGTGATTCGCTCGGCGCCGCGTTCGCCGGTTCCTGGCTGGACACGGCGACCGGTGGCCTCGTCGTCGGCACCACCGACGCGAGCGGCTCGGCCCGGATCCGCGCTGCCGGTGCGACACCGAAGGTGGTCCGGCACAGCGCCGCCGAACTGAAGAAGATCCAGTCCACATTGGACAACAGAACCGCGGGCCTGCCCGGCTCGGTCGCCGGCTGGTACGTCGACACGCCCGCGAACGAGGTCGTCGTCAGCGTGGTGGGTGGCGACGCCGCGGGCCGGGCCTGGGCGACGTCCGCCGGTGTCCCGGTCCGGGTGGACCAGGTGAAGAGCGCGCCGCGGCCGCTGTGGGCCGTGATCGGCGGACAGGGGCTCTACTTCAGTGGTGGTGCCTGCTCGGTCGGGTTCAACGCTTATGACGACGACGATCATTACGTGATCACGGCCGGCCACTGCACCGAACTCGGCGGCACCGTGCGGGGCGTCGACGGCACGATCGGCAGGGTCGAGAGGTCGTCGTTCCCCGGCAACGACTACGGGACGGTCAAGGTGACCCACTCCGACGTCTCGACCCCGCCCCGGGTCGACCGGTACGAGGACGGTTCGGATGTGCGGATCGAGGGCGCGGACGTCGTCGGTGTCGGCGGCAGGGTCTGCCGGTCCGGGATCACCACCCATTGGCGCTGCGGGCGCGTGGAAGCTCTCGACCAGACGGTGAACTACGGCAACGGGAACATCGCGAGGGGCCTGACCCAGACCAGCGCCTGCGCCGAACCGGGCGACTCCGGTGGCTCGTTCGTCAGCCGCCCCGAGTCGGGTTCCGGCACGAAGCTGGTGCAGGCGCAGGGCATGACCTCGGGCGGTTCCGGTGACTGCGACGAAGGCGGGACCACCTTCTTCCAGCCCGTCAAGGAGGTGCTCAACCGCTACGACCTGACCCTCGAGAAGGACTGACCCCTGCGGCCGGTCTCCGCTCTCGCCTGAATCGCGTGAAGGCCCGCTTCCCTCGGCTGAGCCGAGGGAAGCGGGCCTT
>NZ_MQUQ01000053.1 GCF_001953865.1 Amycolatopsis coloradensis | reverse complement strand
CGGGAGCGGAAGATCAAGGCCACCATCCCCGAACGCGCCGACCAAATCGCCCGCCGCAAGGCCAAAGGCAGCACCGGTGGCAGACCACCGGCCTTCGACCCCGACCTCTACAAACTCCGCAACGTCGTCGAGCGATGCTTCAACCGGCTCAAGCAATTCCGAGGTCTGGCAACACGGTTCGCGAAACGAGCCGCCTACCACCGCGCCGAAATCATCCTCGCCTGCATCGTCCTCCACCTCCGCTGAAGATCCCCAGGACACGCCCTAGACGGTCGGGTGCGCCGGCCACGGGGATTCCAGATTCCTGACGAGCTCGCCGACATCCTTCGCAAAGCAGGCTTCGCTGGTCGTTGGCTCGCGAAAATAGACAGCCCCGCAACCGTTTTTGCGGTTCTCGGCGTGGCACCCTGATCACCGTGCAACTTCTCGCGATCATCCTCTACAACACGGCCGGGGACCGTCGGGTTCTCCCGTTCACCCCCGGCGCGCTCAACGTCGTGACCGGGGAGTCGAAAACCGGCAAGAGTGCCCTCCTCGACATCGTCGAGTACTGCCTCGGCCGAGACTCCATGCAGATGCCAGTAGGCCCGATCACCCGCACCGTCGCCTGGTATGCGGCACTGTTCGACCTGGACGGTGGTCGCGCGTTCGTCGCCCGCCCCGCGCCTCGACCGGGCAAGGCATCCACACAGCGCGCCATGCTGGAATTCGGTGCTGACCTCGAACCGCTCGACTTTGGCGACCTGGTGGTGAACACCGACTCCGATGCCGTGCGAGAACAGCTCGGACGGCGCATCGGGATCGAGGAGAACCGTCACGAACCTCCCACCTGGTCGGCGCGCCAGCCGCTCGAGGCCCACATTGGACATGCCACGCTGCTCTGCTTGCAGCGTCAAGGTGAGATCGCCAACCGTGACCTGCTGTTTCACCGGCAAGGTGATCAAGGCATGATCCAAACCTTGAAGGACACCATTCCCTACTTCATCGGCGCAGTGCCCGGGACCAAGCGCTCAAGCGCGCTCAACTCGCCGCTGCGCGCCGAGAATTACGGCAGATCGAGACCAGTTACCGCCAAGCCCAGCTGGCGAGCGAAGCGGGTGATGCCAATCTGCGGGCACTTTGGCAAGAGGCTTACTCGCTCGGCATGGTCGAGGCGCAGCAGCAACCACCGGACAGAGCCAGTACCGTCAGCGCCTTGCACAACGCTGTCACGGCGACCGCTGCCCCCGAACCACCGGACCGCGAAACTGCTGAACGCATGATCGCCCTAGGACGGGAACGGGATCAACTGAGTGACCGCCTCCGTGCTCTGAACGCGGAACGTGATGTCCTCCTGCAGCAGAACGACTCCGAAACCGACTACGCAGGGGCGGTCAGGACCCAAACCGCACGGCTCGCCAGCCTCAACCTGCTCGGACTCCCACGCGATGAACCCGACAAGTCGCAATCGCTCGCCGACGGTCACAGTGCCTGTCCCGTGTGTGGATCGGAACTCGCCGATCCCGATCCGACTCCGGCTCAGCTTCGCCGGAGCCTCCAGCGCCTCAACGACCAGCTAACCGGCGTCGAAGCCGCACGTCCCGCGCGCCGTACAGCGCTACAAGCCATTGATGAACAGACGAGCTCGATCCGCTCTCAGCTACGCGCAGCTGAATCGGCGATTCAATCCCTCACCGCGGGCCAGACTGCTTCCGACCAGTTGCCCGAGACCGCGCGCCGCGACTTCGCATGTGGCCGGATCCATGCCACTTTGGCAACACTCCCCAGTTCCTCGGACACGGAGTTGGCCCATCTCAAACAGCGTCTGGACGCCGCGCAGGAACTGGTTCGGACACTCGAGGCCGAACTCGATCCCGCTGAAGAGCGCGAGCAGCTCACTTCCCGCCTGGTCACGATCAGCCAGGACATGACCCGCTGGGCAAACCACCTCGAGCTTGAGCACCGAGGCGGCAGTGTCCGTCTCGACCTCAGCCGACTCACCGTCGTCACAGACACCGAGGAAGGCCCCGCACCTCTCTTCCGCATTGGTAGCGGTGAAAACTGGGTCGGCTACCACCTCGTCACCCACCTCGCCCTGCACCGACACTTCGTTCGACAGCACCGGCCCGTCCCACGGTTACTCATGCTCGACCAACCGACACAGGTCTGGTACCGATCGGAAGTTGACCAGCGCGCAGGCACACCAGGCCGCGACAGCGACCGGGAAGCAGTCAACCGCCTGTTTCGTTTGATCTATGACGTCGTCGCTGAACTAGCCCCACACATGCAGGTAATCGTTTGCGACCACGCGAACCTTCCCGATGAGTGGTTCCAGAACTCCGTGGTACATAACTGGCGAGGCGGAGACAAACTCATACCCCAAGAATGGATAGACAATCTGAAATAGCAGCGATGGCCAACCCAGACGAAAAGCTCGCCCAGCGAGCACCGGTTTCGTTCTACGCCGCGGAGCGCCAGTCCGTTTCCTCAGGTGCTGCACCACTGTCCGCGACAGCTTTCTCCCAGCGAGTTTGCAGCGCGTCGAGGAGACGTTGTTCAACGGCAGATGCCACGTGGGAGTATGTTTCCTCGACTTTGTCGGCAAGTACGTGCCCGAGACGAAGCGACTGGGCGACTTGCGGCACGCCGTCGGAGATCATCCAGGTTTTGTGGCTGTGCCGCAGGCCGTGAAAGGTGAGCCCGGGTTTGACGGGCTGTAGCCGGATTTCTGGGTTGGCGATGTGAAGGTTGCCGTTGGCGGCCGGACGGAAGGCGCGGCGACTGAAGTTGCTGCGTCGGTGTAGCTGACTTTGCGGCGTGACGAACACGTGCCGGTGTCGGTGGCTGGCAAGGTGCGCGCGAAGCAAGATGATGAGGAAGGGCGGCAGGGTGATGGTCCGTGCGGATTCCTCAGTTTTCGGTGGCCCAAGGAAGAGGGGGCCTTTGTTGGGTTCGTGGAGCGCGCCGAAGTCGGGGTCCACGACGATGTTTCCGGTGTTGTCGTCGTAGAGGTGGAGGTTGTGGCGTTGCAGCCCGACGAGCTCGCCCCATCGCGCCCCGGTCCAGGCAGCGGTGACGACGAGGACCGCTCCCCCAGCTCCGTACTTCGCGGCCACCTGGTCCGCAAGCTGTAGGACCTCGTCAGATTCGGCCCAGACTTTCCGAGGTGTCCGGTGATGGCTGCGACGCCTTCGTCCGCGGCGTCTGGTCTGGATCGGGTTGGCCGCTATGAGTTTTTCCTCCGCGGCATCGGTGAGCACCAGCGCGAAAAACTTCAGAATGCTGTCCACCGTGGTCTTGGCGAGACCGCTGGCGCGGAGCTTCTTCTCCCACTTCCGAACTTCCAGGTTCGTGATCTCGGCCAGTGCTGCGCTTCCCCATCGCGGCAGGATGTGCACGTTCAGGAAGCTGCGGTAATTTTCCTCGGTCCGTTGGTCGATGTCGAGCGAGTCAAGCCACCCTGGCGCGAATTCGGCGACGGTGGTTTGGCCAGCGACGGGGTCGATCCACGTACCCTTGCGCTGTTCGACTTCCATGTCGGCGATGTAGACGTTCGCCGCTGTCTCGTCGGGGAATCCGGGAATGGCACCTTTACTGCCGTCGGCGCGGCGGTAGCGAACCCGCCAGGTGTTGTCACCAACTGGTTCCGCCCAGGGCATGGTGAACTCCTTTGCTGTGGTGTGGGGGTCACGTCGACGACCCCGTCCATGAGCGCTCCACAGAGGACAGAGAGCCAGGAGTAGCGACAAGAAACCTTGATATGCGCTAAAGAAACTCGTGCGTCAGCGACCGCGTGTACGTCGGCGCACGGGCCGGGCGCGTCGAGGCGTGCCAGCCGGGCGGCGCCCTGCGGCGATGATCGCGCGCAGGTCTTCTTGGGAGAATCGGAGGTGTTTGCCAACGAAAGTGCAGGGCACGAGCCGAAGCCCTGCCTTGCGCCGGACCCATGATTCAGGCACGGCCAGCAGTTCCGCAGCTTGAGCTGGCGTATAGAGCAGGGCGGTCTGTGGCGCTAGTAGAGCAGCGTCAGCACGATCGCCGGGAGCACCCGCGCGCTCGTCAGCTCCCCCTGCGATCGGCCATTCCACGGAGGGATTCGGCGGCCGGGTCGTCACGGTGCCACCGTCCTGTGGCCACAGGAGCCGTGCTTGAGGGCTGGCGCAAGCAAACGGTCCGAAGTCGGGCGCACGTTGCTGGCCGGGTCTTGAGCGGCCCAGAACAGCGCGGGGGTGACCAAGGCGCGGTGCGCGGGCTGGTCGGAGAGCACCCACTGTTCGACGGGCCGGAAGACGCCGTTCTCGTCGCGGATGCCGGTGGCTTGGTAGCCGGTGTACTTGATGTTGGTCAGGATCGTGGCGACCGCGGCGATCGGCCAGGACGTGTGGGTTCCGGGTGGCGGGTAGCGGTTGTGGTCGGTGTCGAGCCGTACGGTGATGTCCTCGATGGACAGGCCGGTGATCGCGCGCCAGTAGAAGATGTCCTGCACCACCAGGGCGCGACGCGGG
This sequence comes from Amycolatopsis coloradensis, assembly GCF_001953865.1. Classification (GTDB taxonomy): domain Bacteria; phylum Actinomycetota; class Actinomycetes; order Mycobacteriales; family Pseudonocardiaceae; genus Amycolatopsis; species Amycolatopsis coloradensis. The sequence goes on along the minus strand of NZ_MQUQ01000053.1, from coordinate 837 downwards.
TCTGGGGTCAGCCGGGTGCGGACAGTGCCGCGTCGGCTCTGGGCCCCCGCGATGGTCATCGTGGTGTAGCCGTACGGCGGGTGGTGGACGTTCCAGCCCGCGCGGATCAGGACCGCGATCGCTTCGGCCGACCGTCGCGTCACCGGATGCTGCGCGGGCTGGGCACCGGAGGGCGTGTGGCTGGCGAGTGCCCGGTTCGGTGGCCGCTGGTGTAGCAGCCGGAGGCGGTGGCGGGCGGTACGGAGCCAGTGGCGCAGATAAGGCGCGGTGCGGCGTGTCCTGCTGTGTGTGGGCATGACGAAGAGCCCTTTCAGGAAGTCGAGTTCGTGGGAAGGGGGTGGAGCGTGGCGCTCCGGGGCGGGCTCGGCGGTGTCCTCGCCCCGGAGCGCCACAGGTTAAGCGACGCGAGCGGGTACCGCTGCGGTGAGGACGCGCGGCGGCCGAGGCCCGGGTGGTGCCAGGCGGGTGCGTCACGGCACCGCTGGCTCGGGTCGGTCGGCTCACGCCGGAGTGCCTGTCCCGGGTCAGGCTGACCGGCGGGTGGCAGGGCGGACGGTGCAGGTGAGTGAGGTCGTCCAGCAGGTAGCGTAGTGCGCGCGCGGCCTGCTGGGGCATCACCCCGTTGCCCAGAGCGCGAAGTTGCGCGGTGCGGGGCAGCTCGAGGTGCCCGGCGGTGACCCAGCCTGGGGGAAGGCCCATGAGCCACTCGACGAACGGCGGTGCGAGCACGGGGCGTCCGTGCCGGCCTGGCTGGGTCGGGTACGGGGCGGGGCGGCCGGTGATGAGTTCCCAACGGTGCACGGCGGCGGCGTACTCGCCCCAGTCGACCGGCCTGGG
>NZ_MQUQ01000052.1 GCF_001953865.1 Amycolatopsis coloradensis | reverse complement strand
TTGCTGTCGAACGCGTGTTCGAGTATGATCATGGGCATGACCACAACTCTTGGTTTCAACCCGAAAGCTGCTCGTGTTCTTGATGCCGCCTTCGATGAGGAGGTATCACTTCGTCGGGCGCAGGGGCGTCAGGTGCGTGCGTTAGCGGAGTTCGCTGCTATCGGCGGGTCGCGAAGATCGGTGACCGAGGAGGTCGCTTTGTGCTTCTCGGTCTCTCGCAACCAAGCCGCCCTGCTGCTGGAAACCTCGTGTGCGCTGGTGGCCCGTCTGCCGAACACGCTGGCGGCACTGGAAAAAGGTGACATCGATCTGTACAAGGCGTCGAAGGTCACCCAGCTGACCCGCGAGGTGTCGGACGAGGTCGCCGCACTGGTGGACGCGTGGATGGCGGGGCGGCTGGCTGGGCGTGATCCTTCGGCGATTCGTGGTTCGGTGGACTACGCGGTGCAGAAGTTCGACCCCGACGGCTATCGGGACCGAGCGGAGACGAAACGCGCCTTACGGCATATCGCGTTGAAGCACGAGGACGAGACCATGTCCACCCTCTCCGGTTTCCTGCCGTCCGAAGTGGCATCCTCGATCTACGCGTCGATCAGCCGCGCCGCCCAGGCCCGCCGGGCGCAGGACACATCCCGCACCCTCGATCAGCACCGCGCCGATATCTTCGCCGAACGCTTGCTGGCCGAGGATGGTCGCGGGAAGCCCCGGGCGCATATCCACGTGTATGTGGATTTCCTGACCTTGGCCGGTGTGCGTGAGGATCCCGCGGTCCTGGCCGGGTACGGGCCGATTCCGGACTGGCTGGTGCGGGAGATCGCTTCAGATCCGGGTTCGACGTGGTCCCGGTTGATCACCGACCCCGCCACCGGGCAAATCCTCGAGGCCAGCGCCGGAACCTATCGATCCCCGGCGTCGCTGGCCCGGTTGATCAGGGCGCGGGATCGGGAATGCACCCATCCCGGGTGTCATCGTCCGGCGGAGTTCTCCGAGATCGACCACATCACCGGCTGGGCCCGTAACGGCACCACAGATCACCACAACTGCCACGGCTCCTGCAAAACCCACAACCTGCTCAAAGAAGAACCCGGCTGGTCAGCCGAACCCACCGGCAACGGCGGCATGACCATCACCACCCCCAGCGGACACACCTAC
>NZ_MQUQ01000051.1 GCF_001953865.1 Amycolatopsis coloradensis | reverse complement strand
CGGTGCACGGCGGCGGCGTACTCGCCCCAGTCGACCGGCCTGGGTTCACCGCGTGCTGTGCGGCGGGCGCGAGGTGCGCGGTCGGTTGTCACGGTCCTTCATCTCCTTCCGGGCTCGGGACGTCGGTGCGGGTGTGGTGACGGCGATGACGACCGAGGGCAGCATCAGATCGCCCTTCGAGCCGCGCTGCGCGGGGCAGCCTTTGGTGCCGTCGGTCGCTCGCGGGGTCGGCAGAAGTCGCGGTGTGTCCATGAGGGCTGGGCCTCCCTTGTCATCGGTGTGGCGGAGATGTCGGTGGACGAACCGCCGTGCGCGGTCGGGTGTCGGCGGCAGTGCCCCACGCACCGGGGGAAAGGCAACTATCGAGCACTCCGCTGTGGGCCGCGGCGCAGCCCGGTCCGTCCGGCGGTGGCGTCGGTGTGGTCAGGGCGCGGGCGCGGTCGGGTAGAGACGGCCCGCCGTCGTGCGTGTCGTGGGTGCAGTTCTTCGCGTCCGAGGCGGTCGGGGTCGGCAGCAGCCGCACCGAGTCGGTCAGCGTCACGCACCCGGCCGGGATCGGGCGGCCCGGCTTCCGCACGGTCTGGATCGCCGACGACCGCGAGTCCGCCGCCGTCGGAGTCGGCAGGAGCTGCGCCAGCTTGACAACTGAGTCGACCGCGTCGTTGAGGTTGACCTGGTGTCCGCCCGCGCGCCGCCGTGCCGGGTCGACGGGGCCGCGGGGTTCGCCGTCGCGGGCTTGGGGGGTCGGCATCATCCGCATTCCGTCCCGGGGCGAGGACGGCACACAGGAACACGCGTTCGCGGCGGTGGGCGGCTCCGATGTCGGCGGCTCGTACGCAACGCCAGACCGCGTCATACCCCGCTTCGGCCAGCCCCGCGAGTACACGGTCGAGGCCGCCGTTTCTCCAGCGGAGGGCGGCGACGTTCTCCACGACGACGAGACGGGGTCGTAGTACGCGAATGGCGTCCAGGATGGTGTGCCACAGTCCACTGCGAGCGCCTTTCTCGATGCCCGCGCGCCGACCGGCGGCGGAGATGTCCTGACAGGGGAAGCCCGCCGTGAGCACCTCGACCGGTGCGACGGAGGTGAAGTCGACAGC
>NZ_MQUQ01000050.1 GCF_001953865.1 Amycolatopsis coloradensis | reverse complement strand
CATCAACCCCGACTCCGGCGCCGGGGACGTCTTCGTTCACGCCCGGGCCCTGGCCGAGGGGCTGACGTGGCTCGCGGAGGGCGACCGCGTCGCCTACGAGGTGGCTAGTGGGGACAAGGGCCCGCAAGCCCGCGACGTGCACCTGGTCCGGGGCACCGAGCCCCAGACGGCGCCGCAGCGATCGGCACCTGCCGCGGCCGCAGGGCCGGCGGCGCGGGACGTGCCCGTACGAGGCGGCGAGGGCGTCGTCGCGCGCTACGACGGCGAACGCGGCTTCGGCTTCATCACCCCGGACGCAGGCGGCGACGATCTCTTCGTCCACGTGTCCGTGATCACGGGGTCGGAGCCGCTGCAGAAGGGTGACCGGGTCCGGTACACGGTGCGTCAGAGCGACCGGGGCCCGCAGGCCGACCGCCTCCCTCGTGGTGACGGGGGCCCCATGCCGACCCGAGGACCTGCACCGCACTCAGAAGCTCACCAGCCACCCCCACCAACGACACAGAGCTACCGACGTATCCCAACCGAGTGAATGGATGCGTTAGACCTGGTCGCAGAGCTCGATTTTTATGAGTCGGCGGACGTTGCTCACAGTGCAGGCCAGCGTGAGTAGCGCCAGCGTGGTGCGTCCGGTCCGGACCGCAGCAGCCAGGAGATGGTGCGTTCGACGACCCAGCGGACCCGGCCGAGGCGGGACTTGCCCTCAATCCCGCGCCGGGCGATACGGACCTTGATACCGCGGCGGGTCAGGTAGCGGCGGTAGTCGTAGCCCCTGTCGGCGTGCAGTTTGTCCGGTCGGCATCGTGGCCGGCCCGCCCGGCCGTGGTGGCCGCGCACGGTCGGGTTCGTGTCCAGCAGCGGCTCGAACAGCATGCTGTCGTGGGTGTTTGCCGCCGACAACATGGGGTGGCCGCGCGGGCGCCCACCACACCGTCTTATAGTGCTTCGCCCACAGCTGAGAACAAGTAGCAGACGGTGGCCAGCGAACGATCCAAGCCCGCGCAGCGGCGATGACACGTTCGACCTGATCGATGCGGTGAGCCACCCTCGCTGACCGCCTCGGCCGCTGGCTCGGCGACGGCAGCACCTGGAACGAGATTGGCTACGCCTTCGGCGCCGGTATCGATGACGCGCAACTCCGGTCCACCCCGGGACACCGCTCGCGGACACTACTCGGGACCGACACTGCTGCGGTGCACGCCGGCATTCCGCCGGGTCTCATCGTTCGATGGCCGGTGGGCACGCCGGTGCCGGGGGACTGCGGCGTCCTTTCGTGAATGAGCGGGGTTCCGCCCGCGGTCATACGTTCACGAACTGTCAGACGGGCCGGGCACACTGTGCTCATGAGCTTCACTCTGGCCGTGTGGGAAGGGCCTCGTCCCGCCGACGACGCGGCGGCTAAGGCGACCTTCGATACTCTCGTCGCGGAATTCATGGGCGGCAGGAAGACGCCGCCGACCATGCTGGTTAGGCGCTATGTCGGCGAACTGATCACGCGCTGGCCGGACCTCGATCCCGGCGCTGATGACGACGAAGACGATATTCCGTGGACCGACAGTCTCTTGATCAACAACGCCAGTGGGCCGTTGTTCCGCTTCGGCATGGTCTTCAGCAGGTACCGGGAGGCTGCGGACTTCGCCGCGGAGCGAGCTCGTGTGCTTGGCCTGGTCTGCTTCGATCCCCAGGATGAACGCCTCGTCACCTGACGGCGGACGACGGGGCAGAAGGTGTGCCGGCAGGTGACCGCCAGTCCGATGGCACATGACGCTATCGGGGAACCTGCACGAGCGCGGCGATTTCGCGGCGGGCGATCCGGTCGAAGACGAAAACGCCGAGCGAAGCGGGGGCCGCCATGACAACTCCGGACGAGACGATGGGTGAGCTGCCCGGCTTGGTCTGGTACGCCAGCTACGGTTCGAATATGAACGCCGGCCGGTTCGGCTGTTACCTGGCCGGCGGCGTTCCGGAGGGCGGTACCCGGCTCTATCCGGGCTGTCGTGATCGGCGGCCGCCGGTGGACTCCCGCGGGTGCGAACTGCCGGGCAGGATCTATTTCGCGACCATGTCGCCGGTGTGGGGCGGTGGCCGCGCGTTCTATGACCCGGCGCTGCCCGGGCGAGCGTTCGCGCGCGCCTACCTGATCACCGCCGGACAGTTCGCCGACGTCGTGGCTCAGGAGATGTACCGCGAGCCCGGCACGGACCTCGACCTCACCCCGGTCCTGGCGACCGGTGCGGCCATGCTCGGCCCTGGGCGCTACGAGACCCTGCTCCACGCCGGGGACCTCGACGGGTATCCCGTCCTGACCTTCACCGCCCCCTGGGCCGCCGACGAGGTCGCCCCAGTCGCCCCGTCCGCGGCGTACCTGCGGATGCTCGCCACCGGACTGTGCGACGCCCACGGCTGGACTCTGGCCCGAGCCGCCGGATACCTCGCGGAGCTCTCCGGAGTGCGCGGTACCCAGACCCCGGGGGATCTTCTGGCTGTACTCGGCCGGCACGACATCGCGGCGGTCACGCCGACCGAACCGTCGAGCTGAGCACCAAGAGGTATCCGACTTACGAGGTGGCGAGCCGAGAGTACGAGAATATGTCCTCTCGTGAAAAGTGGCGCCGATTGGGTGGGGACGGAGGACGCACCTCTATTCGCTAGTGATCTTAGCGAAGTGTGAGAGGGCCCCTGCCTGTGGGGAGCTATTTCGTCTCGCGATAGGTTTTCCCGGTCACAGTTTCCTGGCTGGTGCGTTGCTGGGCAGACGCGTCGTCAAGCACCGTGCTTGGCGCAGGAAAAGGTGATGCAGTGGAAGAGGAAAAGCCCGAGCGCGCGCAGGACATGCCTGAGCGCTCGGGGAACGCGGGGACTGCCCAGGGTGTGGTTGACACCTGATTTGTGAGGCTTCG
>NZ_MQUQ01000005.1 GCF_001953865.1 Amycolatopsis coloradensis | reverse complement strand
GGACAGACCCCAAGGCTGACAACGGCGCAGGCAGCGGCAGCGGCAGTGCCGACAACGGCGGAAGCAGCGGAACCGGCACCGACTCCGGCGGCACCGGCGGCACCGACAACGGCGGCACCAGCGGCACCAGCGGCACCGACTCCGGGGGCACCAGCGGCACCAGCGGCACCGGCGGCACCAACAACGCCGACGGCAATGGCGGGCCTGGCACCGGCAGTCCCGAAAAGGACAAGGGCTGGCTGTTCGGCAGCAAGGAAAAAATCCAAGAACAGTTCCTTGAAGCCGCCAAGAAGTACGACCTCGAGCACCCCGGTGCGATAAAGCCGGGCGAACTTCAGCAGTTCGAGGACAAGCTGGCCAAGTTCATCAAGTACACGGACGGAACTCCTGCCGGGCTTAAAGCGATGGGCTTCGATGAAGCGGGCGTCGACAAAATGACGAACATCATCAAGACGTTCACCGATCCGAACCACAGCGGTACGGCGCTCTTAACGAAGAGCACGATCGACATGATCCGGGGCGCGGTGCTGCCCGGCGTGGCGGCCGGAGAGGCCTTCCCCGACGAATGGCGAGGAAAGAACGCTTCCGGAGACGATAAAAAGGAATAGGCGTTGCACCCGGTGCGGGTGTCCCCACGACGCCCGCACCGGGTTTCCTCATCTGGATCCCGACCCGCGCGCCGCCCGCCGCGATACCCACTGGACCAAGTTCCGTCGAGTGTGCTTTCGTTCGGATCATGACTGAGCGGGTGAACATCTCCTCCGGCGGGGACTTCGAGCAGATTTTCGGCTACAGCCGGGCGGTGCGGGTCGGCGAGCACATCCACGTGTCCGGGACGACGGCGCGCGAGCCGTTCCGGTCGGGTGACGCGTACGAGCAGGCGGCGGCCGTGCTTTCGATCATCGAGACCGCGCTGCGGGAGGCCGATTCGAGCCTCGCCGCGGTGGTGCGGACCGTCACTTACGTGACCGACATCAAGGACGCCCAACTGGTGGCGCGAGCCCACCGCGAGGCCTTCGGTGACGTGCTGCCCGCGGCCACGATGGTCGAGGTCTCGGCGTTGCTCGACCCGAAGATGAAGGTCGAGATCGAGGCGTACGCCATCGAGCGGTAACTGACCTGCGGCCCAGCGTTCCCATGTCAGTCGGAGACAGCGGGGCCCGGTGAGTCGCAAGTAGCTATCTCCCGAACGAACCGACCAGCACTTCGGGAGCCTCGCGCTTCGCATAGAGCTTCCAGAAGGCATCGGCGAAGACGTCCGGGTGGATCACCTCGGGTTCGAAGTCCAGCGGGACCGAGGTGATCTCCCGGTGCGGCACGCTGCCCTCGATCAACGCGCCGACATTGACCGCTCCGGCGTAGACGCCTTTCTCGGCGAGCACGGAGTTCAGGTTGTGGAAGTAGTTCCGCAGCGCCGCCTGTGCCATCCCCACGTTGCCGAGGAACGGCGCCGGGTGCAGGCCGGATTGGCCCGCGGTGAACAGGATGGCGCCGTCGCCGCGCTCGATCATGCCGGGCAGCACGGCCCGCACCAGCGCCACCGCGGACACCAGGAACCGGTCCAGGATCAGCAGCAGGTTCTCCGGGTCGACGTCGAGCACCGGCGCGATGCCCTCGCCCAGGTTCCCGCCGCCGGGATTGAACGCGACCGCGTCGATCCGGCCGATGGCGGTGACGGCGGCCGAGATCTGGGCGGGTTCGTAGACGTCGGCGATGAACCCGCTCGCTTCGATGCCGTCGCCGTCGAGGGTGGCGACGAGGGCGTCGAGGTTCTCGGTGGTGCGCGCGACGAGGGCGACGCGGAAGCCTTCGCGGCCGAAGCGACGGGCCAGTGACAGTCCGAGCACCGGTCCAGCGCCGAAGATCGCGAGTGTTCTGGTCATGTGTTCTCCCCGGAGGCTTAAGTTGAGGATGCCCTCAACTTCTTCGAAGGTACACACAACTTGAGGCCACCTTCAACTTGGCTACGCTGCGGTCATGACCAAACCCCTGCGGAAGGACGCCCAGAGAAACCGCGACCTGCTGGTCGAGGCCGCCCGGGGGCTCTACGCGGTGCGAGGCCTCGACGTCGCGCTCGAAGAGATCGCCAAAACCGCCGGCGTCAGCATCGGCACGCTGTACAACCACTTCCCCCGGCGCGTGGATCTGGTGAACGCCGTGTTCGCCGACCGGACCGAGACCGTCGCGGCCATCGCCGAACACGCGCTGAGCCTCGACGACGCCTGGGCCGGGTTGACGTCGTTCGTGGAACGGATCTGCGAACTGCAAGCCGCCGATCGCGGCTACAACGAGCTGGCCTCGACGCGGCCACCGCAGACCGAGGACCTCGAACGCGGGTACGACCTCATGACCCGTGTCGTCGAGCGCGCCAAGGAGAGCGGGGCACTGCGCGCCGACTTCACCCTCGAGGACATGGCCTTCGTGACCTGGGGAATCGCGCGCACCGTGGAGGCGACCGCCGGCGTCCGGCCGGAGGTCTGGCGCCGTCATCTCGCCCTGCTGTTCGACGGGATGCGCGCCACGGCCGCGAGCCCGCTGCCGGAACCGCCGCTGCTGCCCGACGAGCTGGCGCGGCTCATGGGCGGCTGCGGCTGAGGCGACTCAGGCAACCCATCTCCCTTCCGGAACGTGTTCACGCCGGAGGGGAGATCCGATGAAGACGCAACTTCTGCTCGTTTCCCTGGCGGGGGCCCTGTTCGCGGTGACTGCCTGTTCCGGGGAGCCACCACCGCCGCCCACGACGGTCACCGCCACGCCGCCATCCACGCTTCCCGCCCCACCACCGGGGCCGGATACCAAGACCGTCGCCTGGCTCGACGGGATGTGCGGCGCGATCTACGGATTCGTGAAGGCCAGCAACGACCACGCGAACCGGCAGAGTTCCGGGATCGAGGTGACCCGACCCTGGCTGAGCGAGAATCTCGGGGTCCGCGCCGAGCTGGCCGGAAAGGTCGTCGAGGAGCTGAACGCGCTGCCCGCGTCGCCGATTCCCGGCGGCGACACGGTGAAGAAGTCCCTTGTGGACAGTTATGCGACGGCGCGGGACGCGGCGGCGGAAGGGAAGCGGAAGCTGGACGCCTCCACGAGCCAGGCCGCACTGGACGGTGGCCTCAAGGCACTTGAGGCAGCGCAGAAGCCGCTAATGGAGACCACCGATCCGTTCGCGTCGGTCAAAATGGAGACGCCGGAGCTGCTGACCGCCGTCGCCGCCGCCAAAAACTGCGTGCCCAGCCCTTGAGTCAGGGCCAGTGGTGGCGCCGAATCGGCCCGGTAAAGCAACGGTGACATGTCGCGAAAGCCACTTTCGCGACGTCTGATGTCCCGAAAGTGGCTTTCGCGACATGAGCACGAACCCAGCCCACGATTCAGCCCGGCGGGGTGAACCCGGGCGGCATGGTCATCGGCCGTCCGGTGTTCAGGCCGCCGTCGACGAGGACGGAAGTCCCGGTCAGATAGCCGAAATCCGGTGACGCCAAGGCGAGGACGGCCGAAGCGATGTCCGCCGCCTCGCCCATCCTCGGCAGGCCATGGACGTTCAGCGGCCCCCACGCCCGCTTGAACCGCGCCCACAGGTCGTCCGGGATACCCGGCGGGCGCACCAGCCTCGTGTCGATCGTGCCCGGGTCGATCGACAGCACCCGGATCCCCTTGGCGCCGTAGTCCAGCGCGGCCGCGCGCACCAGCCCCTGCACGGCGCGTTTGCTCGAGGTGTAGGCGGCATGCCCCGGCCTGGTCTGGTCGGCCTGCGCCGACGCGGTGCAGACGATCACCCCGCCGCCCGCCTTCAGCAGATGCGGCACCTCGTACTTGATCGAGAGGAACACGCCGCGCGCGTTGGTGCGCTGCACGTCCTCCCACTCGTCGAGCGAGATCTCGTGCAACGGCTTGCCGAGGTGGATTCCGGCGTTGTTGAACGCGATGTCGAGTCTGCCGTACTTGCGGACGACGCCGTCCACGAACGCCTGTACCTGTTCGGGCACTCGCACATCCGCCCGGAGATAGGTCGCTTCCCCACCCGCGCGCCGGATCTCTCGTTCGACCTCGCGGCCGAGTTCTTCCCGCCTGCCACAGAAGCCGACCTTGGCACCGGCCGCGGCGAAGGCGATGGCCGCCGCCCTGCCGATCCCCGACGTCGCCCCCGTGACGAGCACGACCCTGCCCGCGAACCGGCCCGTGCCCCGCCGATCTTCCTGCGCCGTGGCGGTGTTCGCGGCCAGCATCGCCACACCGGCCGCCGCCGCGCCCCCGAGCACCGCGCGCCTGCCCACTGCTTCGCCCACAGTTCCTCCAGGTGGATGGCTTCACTTCCCGGAACAGAAAGTAGGGCTATCCATCTGAGAGAGCTCTCAAGAATCGATCTCCGGCGTGATCCCGCCCGCCGCGGCGAACGCGCGATGCAGGGCGAGTTCCGCTGTCGGTCCCTCAGCCAGCACGATCCCGGTACAGGACCGCTGATCCGCGAGGTGCCGGATCTCGTCACCGGGGCTCGCCGTCGGATACCACTCCGGCGCACCGGGCAGGCCGGGCAGCCGATCGAGCCCGGACCAGCCCTTCAGCACGCCTTCCGCGGCCGGATACGCCAGGACGAAGCCGATGCCCGGTCCTTCGCTGAACTTTTGGGTGAGCAAGGCGGGCTCCTCGCCCAGCGCCATCGAAATCATCGCGGCGTAGACATTGGTGCCCAAAGACCGGCACAACGCCTCGCCGAGCATCGCCCCGCCGATCCGGATGTTGATCTCGACGATCTCCGGTCCGTCGACGGTGAGGACGAATTCGGTGTGCGCGAAGCCCTGCTCGTGTCCGGCCGCCTTGAGCACCCGGCCGATCCAGTCGGCCAGTTCGGAGTGTTCGGCCTCGGGAAAGGCGACCGGGAACGCGGCGGCTTCCTCGCGCACCACGGGCTCGGGTGACAGCTGACGGGAGAGTACGCCGAGCAACCGGGTCTTTCCTTGCCAAGTCACGGTTTCCGCGCTGTAGAGCGGACCGGCGAAGTACGGTTCGGCGATCAGGTGTCCCTTGAGCGGCGTGTCCTTCGCCTCCAGCCGGGCTCGTTCGAGTTCGGCGGCGTCGCGGACCAGCCACACCCCTCGTGACGAAGTTCCCGACGAATCCTTGACCACCAGGGGAAAACCGAGTTGTTCGGCGACCATGACGGGCACCGGGCGGCCGCGGGTGAGCCCGTGTTCGTACAGCAGATCGCGCACCGCGCCCTTGTCCCGCAGCACGCGCACGGCCGCCGCGGCCGGACCGGGCAGGCCGAGCCTGGCGGTGAGTTCCGCGCCCGGCAGTGCCCAGGTGTCGGTCGAGTTGATGATCCCGGCGAGGTCCGGGATGGCGCGCAACGCGGCTTCGCAGGCCGCGATGTCGGTGGTGTCGATGTCGACGACCTCGACCCTGTCCGGCCCGAGCGTGCCGAGTTCATAACGGTAGATGTCGCGGTTTCCGGTGAACAGCACCAGTTTCCGCCCGGCTTCCGACGCCGCGTCGGCCAGTCTGCCGAGGCCGAAGGTGAGTGCTTCCAGCAGGACGACGGTCATGACGCCCGCTCCTCCCGGTACAGCGGCTGCGCGGGTATCCCGAATCTGCGGCGCCGCCAGTCCATCACCGCCCAGGGCAGGGCGAGGTCGTCCAGTGAGGCGATCTCGCGTGGCGCCAGGCCCGCCGGGTCGACAGCCTCGCGGTGCCGGGCGAAGACCCTCGCGGTGTAACGATGTCCGGTGTCGGCGCCGATCACGACGTGCGTCCGATCCGGATTCCGCGCCGCCTCCCAGCCCGCGGCGAGGTATGCGGCACCGGTGGAAAGCCCGGCGAAGACGGCGTGGTCACGCATCAGGCCGATGGTCGCGGCCATGGCGTGCACGAAGTCCAGCCAGTGGATCCGGTCGTACAGTTCGTGATCGACGTTGTCGAACGGGATGGCGCTGCCGATGCCCGCGATGATCGCGTCCGGATCGGTGAACCGTTCGCTGCCGAAGGTGACGCTGCCGAACGGCTGGACCCCGGTCAGGCGGACGTCCGGATCACGTTCGCGCAGCGACCGCGCGATCCCGCCGGTCGACGCGCCGGTGCCCACACTGCCGACGACGGTCAGCGGCCCGGCGGGCAGCGCGCGGGCAACAAGGTCGGCGACCTCGCGATAACCCAGGTAGTGCACGGGATCGTGGTACTGGCGCATCCAGTGCATGTCCGGATGACAGTCCAGGAGTTCGTGCACACGCGCGACCCGGCGCCGCTGGTCGAGACGGAGATCCTCCGACGGCGGCATCTGGTCCACGGTCGCGCCCAGGATCTCCAGTTGTGAACGCATGGTGAGATCGACGGTGGTGGACGCGACGATGTGGCAGCGCAGGCCGTAGCGGTGGCAGGCCATCGCGAGCGCGAGCGCGTAAATCCCGCTGGAGCTGTCGATCAGCGTCTGTCCTTTTCGGACGACACCCTCGGCGAGCAGTGACCGGATCGCGCCGAGTGCCGCGTAGACCTTGAGGGTTTCGAACCGGATCAGCACGACGTTCGGCGCGAGCCGGATCAGCGCCGGTGTCTTGATCGCGTCCGTGACGTGCTCGTGCACCAGGGATTCCGTCTCGACGGGCATCGCGGTCACCGGCCGATCGACCGCAGGTAGGCGGCCAGCGACTCGGCACCCGCGGCGTTGCGCGGGCCGCTCACGAAGTCCCCGTAGGAAACGACGTGGAACCGGTTGTCGCGCACGGCGGGCGTGTTCTTCAGCTGTGGCGATGCTTTGATGAACGCGATCTTGTCCTGGGCGGGCCGATCGGCGTAGTCCACCACCACGATCACCTCGGGTTCGGCCTTCACCACCGCTTCCCAGCCGACGCTGCCCCAGCCGTCCTGGAGGTCGCGGAAGACGTTGGTGCCGCCCGCGGCGTCGATGATGTCGTTGGGAGCGGCGTGTTTCCCGGAGGTGAAGGGCTGGTCGGTGCCGGAGTCGTAGACGAACACCTTGGCGGGCGGCGTCTTCGGCGCTCCGGAGCGGACCTTGTCGAAGCGTCCCTTGAGTTCCGCGACCAGTTCGTCGGCCCGCTGGCGGACGCCGAAGATGTCGCCGAGGTTGCGCAGGTCGGTGTAGAGCGCCTCCAACGGCTTCACCTCGGCCTTCGCGGTGGGATACTCCCAGCAGGTCTCGGTGTGCAGGTAGCTGCGGATGCCGACCTGGTCCAGCAGCTTCGGGGTGATCCCGCGCTCCTCGCTGAACCCGGAGTTCCACCCGGCGATCACCCAGTCCGCCTTGGCGTTGACCAGGATCTCGCGCGTGACCCGCGAAGTGCCGAGGCGTTCGACCTTCGCGTAGTCGTCCTTCCACGGCGATCCGGCGATCGACGGGTCGCCGAGCGAATTCATGACGTAGCCGCGCATCCGGCCGGCGAGCCCGAGCGCGAACATCTTCTCCGCACCGGAAACGTCGTAGGCCACCGGACGCTGCGGCGCCGGGAAGGTGACTTGCGCGCCACAGTTGGTCACCGTGGCCTGTGCCGGCGCGGCCGGCCCGGCCTCGACCTGGGCACCGCAGGCACTCAGGAGCAGTGCCGCGGTGAAAAGCGCGGCCACCCTGGACGGCTTCATCGTGTGATCCCCTCGGTTTCTTCGGCGGGAAGGTCGTAAAGCAGTTGGAGCGCTCCGGTCACGGGATGGGTCACCTGGGTGACCTCGACGCCGAACACCGCGCGGACCGTTTCGGGCGTGAGCACTTCGGCCGGTGTCCCGCACGCGGCCAGGGAACCGCCGCGCAGCAGGGCGATCCGGTGACAGACGGCGGCGGCGAGGTTCAGGTCGTGCAGCGCGACCAGGACGGTGAGGCCGCAGTCGCGCAGGAACTTCAGCAGTTCCACCTGATGCCGGACGTCGAGGTGGTTGGTCGGCTCGTCGAGGACCAGCACCTCGGGTTCCTGGACGAGTGCCCGCGCCACCAGTACCCGCTGGCGTTCGCCGCCCGAAAGCGTCAGCACACTGCGCTGCGCGAGATGCGTGATGTCCAGTCGCCGCAACGCTTCCCGGCACAGCTCGCGTTCGCGCGCGGACAGCCGGAGATTGCCGCGCTGATGCGGCGACCGGCCGAGCGCGACGACCTCCTCGACGGTGAAGTCCAGATCCGCGCGGCTGTCCTGGGTGAGCGCGGCGATCCGGCGGGCGGTGTCACGCAGGCCCTGCTCGGCGAGGTCGGTGCCGTCGAGCAGGACAGCGCCGCCGGACGGCGTCAGTGCCCGGTAGACGCAGCGCAACGCCGTCGATTTGCCGCTTCCGTTGGGGCCGAGGAGGCCGACGACCTCGCCCGCGCCGACGTCCAGGCACAGTTCGCGGATCAGCACCGACCCGGCCACCTCGACGGAAAGTTCGGTCAGGGACAGCATCAGCGACCCCCGAACGCATAGCCGTGGCGCCGCATCACCACGAGGAACACCGGCACACCGATCAGCGCGGTGATCACGCCGAGCGGCAGTTCCTCCGGCGCGACGAGCGTGCGGGAGAGCAGGTCGACCCAGACCAGGAAGACCGCGCCCACCAGCGGCGCGAGGGCCAGCACGCGGCGGTGCCCCGAACCGGCGACCATCCGCACCACATGCGGCAGGACCAGCCCGACGAACCCGATCGAGCCGCTCACCGCCACCAGCAGACCGGTGACGACGGCGGTGAGCAGGAAGAGCCAGCGGCGTAACGCGGCCGCGTCGGTGCCGAGGCTCATCGCGGTCTCGTCGCCCATGGACAGGACGTCGAGCGCGGTGCCGTACCGCAGCAGGACCACGATCGCGACGGCCACCCCGAGCGCGGCCAGGGGCAAGGACGCCCAGGTCGCCGACCCCAGGCTGCCGAGCAGCCAGAACAGCACGGTCTGCGCGGCCTGGCCGTTCGGGGAGAGGTAGACGAGCACACTCATCACGGCCTGGAAGGCGTAGGTGAGCGCGACCCCGGTGAGCACGAGACGCAACGGCGTGAGGCCGAATTTGCTGCGGGCTGCCAGGTAGACCAGCGCGGTCGCGCCCAGTGCCCCGAGGAACGCGGCCGTCGACAGCGCCAGCACACCGAGCCCGGCGAAGAGGCCGAACACCACGACCGCGGCGGCACCGACCGAGGCTCCCGAGGAGATGCCGAGCACGAACGGGTCGGCGAGGGCGTTGCGGACCAGGGCCTGCACGGCGACCCCGACCACCGCGAGACCCGCGCCGACCACGGCGGCGAGCAGCACCCGCGGGGTCCGGACTTGCCACACGATCGAGTACCCGGTGACCTCGTCGCCGGTGATGGTTCCGCCGACGATCGCCTTTCCCAGGTAGCGCAGGACATCCGGGAGGGCGACGGTGGTCGGGCCGAGCGCGATACCGGCGATCAGCGAGATCAGGAGCGCCGCCGACAGCAGGACCACCGGACCGGTGAGCCGGAGCGGGCGGGCGGTCTCGTCGTCGGGCTCGGCGAACAGGCGGA
The DNA here is from genome assembly GCF_001953865.1 of Amycolatopsis coloradensis. Lineage (GTDB taxonomy): Bacteria > Actinomycetota > Actinomycetes > Mycobacteriales > Pseudonocardiaceae > Amycolatopsis > Amycolatopsis coloradensis. Next base: position 835,190 of record NZ_MQUQ01000005.1, on the reverse strand, counting down.
GCGTTTCAGCCGGCACGTTCACCACGCACGATCAGGCGGCGCGCGTGGTTGTCGTAAGGCGAGCCGTCGAAGTCGCCGAAGCACTCGACGCCCGTGAAACCTGCCGTCTCGAACAGCGCCTTCAGTTCCGCCGCGCTGTAAAGGAAGGACAGGATCGACGCCTGCTTCGCCGCACCGTCACGGACCAGGGTCCAGTCGGTCTTGAGCCGGGTCCAGTCGTCGAGGATCGTGTCGCGCATGAAGACCGTCCCACCGTCGACGTCGACCGCTTTCGGGCGGCCGACCCAGCCGGCGAGCACCTCCTTGCCGAGCACGTCGACCAGCAGCCTGCCGCCGGGCGCGAGGCTCGCGTAGGCGTTTCGCAGCACGGTGAGGTTGTCGCCGGGCTCGGTGAAGTAACCGAACGACGTGTACATGTTGATGATCAGGTCGTACGCGCCGGGCTCGACGTACTCGAGCATGTCGGCCTCGACCAGCTTCGCGGCGACTCCCGCGTTTTCGCAGGCCTCACGCGCACGTTCGAGCATGGCGGGACTGAGGTCGACGCCGGTCACGTCGGCGCCCTTCCTCGCCAGCGGCACGACGTGGATCGCCGGGCCGCACGCCAGGTCCAGCACCTTCGTGTCTTCCGTGACCGCGAGCAGCGGCGACGTGGCCGTCAGGCGTTCGGCCTCTTCGGCCCGGCTGGGCGGGAACATCACGTCCGCGAAGCCGACCCACAGGTCGTCGTCCTCGTACCAGTGCATTTCTCTCCGCTCGCCAGGCCGCACGATTCAGCCCCACAAGTCGTCGGGAAGTCGTCCTCGGTTCCCGGTGTCCCGACCTTTCTCGTGGAGTGATCACGCGAACGTGGATCGGCACGCTGCGTTAGGGGACGAATGGTCTGGACCGGTCAAGCCCACACCCCCTCCCCGCGATTCGTCCTCTGGTTGCGGTAGTTGCGTGCGCAAGGACCGCAACCAGAGGACGAATCGCATGGGGGTGGGGTCTCGTACCGACGATCGACCCGAGCACCTGGGACGACAGCGACCGCCGGTCCTCGGCGGCGAGCATCTCTACGCGAAGATCACCGGCCGACGCGATGAACACCACCGCCGATCGCGATGGGGGGAGAATCTCCGGCGACCGTGTCCGGTCTGGTCCGGCGGCTCCGACGTCTCCGGTAGAAAGGCACCGACGAGGTGCCTGCCGAGAGGAGAAACCATGAAATACATGATCATGATGTTCGGGTCGCAGCAGGATCTCGACAGCATCGGCGGCAAGTGGAGCGCAGACGACATCACGGCCCTGCACGAGTTCATGGCCGCATGGAACAACGACCTGGTCGAGTCCGGCGAGTTCGTCACCGCGCAGGGGCTCTCCCAGCCGGCGCACGCCCGCCGCATCTCCCTGCGCGACGGCGCTCCCGTGGTGACCGACGGGCCCTACGCCGAGACGCAAGAAGTCCTGGTCGGGTACACGACCGTCGACTGCGCGAGCTACGACCGCGCGACCGAGATCGCGGCCAAGCTGGCGGCCACCCCGTATCCGGAAGGCACCGACCTCGGCCGCGACTGGTACGTCGACATCCGGCCGTGCGCCGACAGCTTCGAAGAACTGGAGCTCTAGATGCCGGACAGCGGCTTCGAGGGCCTGCTACGCGAGCTGTCGCCGCAGGTCCTCGGCGCCGTCGTCCGCCGGTACGGCCACTTCGACCTGGCGGAGGACGCGACGCAGGAAGCGTTGCTCGCGGCCGCGACGCAGTGGCCCTCCGACGGGCTGCCGGACAATCCGCGGGCGTGGCTCATCACCGTCGCCTCGCGACGGCTGACCGATCTGCTCCGCGGCGAGCAGGCGCGGCGCCGTCGCGAGGACACCGTCGTCCAGTGGACCTTGCCGGAGGAGCACCTCGCCCCCGCGGCGGATCGGCGGGCCACCGACTCCGACGACACGCTCGTCCTGCTTTTCCTGTGCTGCCACCCGTCCCTGTCGCCGTCGTCGCAGATCGCGCTGACGCTGCGGGCGGTGGGCGGCCTCACCACGGCGGAGATCGCGCGCGCGTTCCTGGTCCCCGAAGCGACGATGACCCGGCGGATCAGCCGTGCGAAGACCGGTATCAAGACCAGCGGCGTCCCGTTCGGCATGCCGCCGGCGGCCGACCGAATGGCGCGGCTCGACGCGGTGCTCCACGTGCTGTACCTGGTCTTCACCGAGGGATACGCCAGCACGTCCGGCCCTGACCTGGTGCGGAGCGAACTTTCCGCCGAAGCCATCCGGCTGGCCCGGGTCGTCCATCGGCTCTTGCCGGACGACAGCGAGGTCGCCGGACTGCTCGCGCTGATGCTGCTCACCGACGCCCGCCGTCCGGCGAGGGTCGGACCGGACGGCACGCCGGTCCCGATGTCCGAACAGGACCGAAGCCGCTGGAACACCGAGTATGTCGCCGAAGGGATCGCGCTGCTGTCCGAAGCGCTGCCCAACGGGCCGACCGGGCAGTTCCAGATCCAGGCGGCGATCGCCGCACTGCACGACGAGGCGCCGAGCGCCGAAGAGACCGATTGGCCACAGATCGAAGCCCTGTACGAATTACTGCTGCGACTCTCCGACAATCCCGTGGTCGCGCTGAACCACGCCGTCGCCGTCGGGATGGTCCGAGGGCCACGAGAAGGCCTGACGGCACTGGGAAGACTCGGCGACCGGCTCCCCGGCGATCATCGGTTCCACGCCGCTCGCGCGCATCTGCTCGAAATGGCCGGGGACACCGGCGAGGCCGTCGAGTCCTATGTGGAGGCCGCGCGGCGCGCGGCAAGCCTGCCGCACCAGCGTTATCTCCACTCACGGGCCGCCCGGCTGCGCTGACGCCATTCGGCACCCGATTGCGGAAACTCGGCAATCAGGCGCCGAATGGCGGGGGGCTAGCAGGTGAGCAGGAGCCCGGTGATCGCGGTGCAGGTCGACGACGCGGTGTTGTTGGCGGCGTTCGGGTCGGCGACGGAACTCTGCGTGAACTTCGCGGTCGTCTTGACCGGTCCGAGGGCCAGCAGTCCGGCGGCCACCGAGAACTTGGCCGTGGCACTGGTTCCCGACGCGAGCGACGAGATGTCGCAGTTGACGACCTTCGTCCCGCTCGGGTTCGAGCAGGTGGACGAGCCGGTGAACCGCAGCCCGTTGCCGAGGGTCGACGCGACCCGGATCCCGGACGCCGTGCCCGGACCGGAGTTGGTGACCTTGACCGTGTACTCGACCGCCGACGTCAGGATCCCGCGCGGGGAAGCGGTCAGTGTGACACCGAGGTCCGCGGCGCTCTGCGCGCCGGTGACGGTCAGCACGGGACCGTCGAGGATCTCGAAGCTGTAGTTGTCACCGACGAACTGGTGCTGCAGGGTGACGTTCCCCAGTGGGGCGTCGTCCTTGACCCGGAAGGTGAACAACACGGTCTTGCTCTGGCCGGGCGTCACGGTGCCGACCCCGCCGCGGATGCTGCCACCGAGCATGTCGCAGGCGAACGCGCCGGGACACGACACCAGGTCGACGATCCCCGGCAGGGAGGATTCCTTGCCGTAGAGCGTCGCCTTGCCACCTTCGATGGTCGACGTCGCGTCGGCGTTGTAGACGGTTTGCTTGACGGTGAACGTCTGTCCACGTTGGACAGTGGTCGGCGAAACCTCCACCGCGCTGGTCGGCGGGGCGGCGAGGGCGGAGGACGGCGCAACGAGCATGATCGCGGCCACGGCGGCCACGAGAGACAGAAGTGAGGCTCTTCGAAGCTTCATCGGTTCTCACTGTTCCGGTCGGGGGCGTCGCGCCGATCGGTGCGGACAACGATCAGTCGCCCAGGAACGGACATTCGTTACCGCCGTCGCCCGCCAGGCGCACCGCGGTTCTCACCCGCTCGGAGTAACCTCGCCGTGTGTTCCCAGGTCCAGCGCACCGCCGCCACGAAGCGCCGGGAGCAGATTCGCTTCTTCGTAGGCGAAGTGTTCTTCCAGCCCCTTGGCGACTCGCTCGAACTCCTCGCGTAGCGCGGCGCTTTCGAACTCTCCCCTGCCTTGCAGCAAATCATCGAGGGCGAGCAGTGCGCGGGACACGGTTTCATGCTCCGCACGCAACCGGTTCAGCGCCGGCGCGAGTCCGGGATGAGCCCTTTCGATCGCGGTGAACGCCCCGTCCTCGCGAAGGTGGTGCATGCGCAGGCCGTTGCAGAAGGTCACGCAGTTTCCGAGCAGTTCGCGGTGCAACACCGGCCTTTCCCACGGCGGCGCGCCGTCGAGTTCGGCACGGGCGGCCGCCAGCGCCTTGCGGAGTTCGCCGTGGTGGACGAGCAGCTGATCGGCGATCGCCCGGCCCCGGGCGGCGTCGATCTCGAGCGGATGCAACGCGATACCGCCTTCGAACGGCACGGCGCGGGCGGCGTGCGGCACCTCGCCGATCTCGAGTGTCGCTTGTGGACTCTTGCCGAGATCGCGAACCCACGGGGCCCCGGTGTCCGGCACGTCCACCAGGTAGCGGTCCCCCGCCCGCCGGTAAGGCAGGCGGGTCGTGCGCGGACGCCCCGTCTCGGCATCCGCGGTGGTCATCAGCAACGTTTCCACAGCTCTCCCCAGGTAACATCGTCCTGAAAGCCATTTTGCTTTACAAGCAAAGCTTCTTTGCTTGTAAAGCTATCCAGGAGGGTGCCCGGTGTCAACCGAAGACCTGGAAGTCGACGACGCCGTGCGGGCCTTGCTGCTGCTCATGCCGCGCATGGTCGGACGCGCGAAACGGATCAAGATCCCCGATGAACTCCAATCCCTGTCACTGGCCCCGCGTCATCTGTCGCTGCTGTCGTACCTGCTCTTCGACGGGCCGATGACGGTGAACGAACTGGCCGAACGGCTCGAGGTCGCCCCGACCACGGTGAGCCTGATGGTGGGCGAACTGACCAAAAAGGACGTTCTCGACCGGCGCGAGGACGAGGCCGACCGGCGGCGCCGGATCGTCGGCATCACCGACCGGATGCGGCCCGCGATCGACGGCTGGCTCGCGCAGGGCGCCCGCGCCTGGCAGAAGGCACTCGCGCCGCTGACCCCGGCCGAGCGCCGGACGTTCATCGATACGCTGCGTGCCTACGAAGACGGGCTCACGGACTAGGGTGGCGATTCGTTGATACCGCTCGCGTCCGACCGCCCATCATGTGTCGCGAAAGCCACTTTCGGGACGTCAGATGTCGCGAAAGTGGCTTTCGCGACACATGAGGCCGGGCGCTGTCGACGGATTCGGTGCCTGACGGGACCGCGAGCGGCACGAACTCCAGCAGCGCGACACCAGGAGAAACTGTGCGATACCTGCTCATGCTCTGCGGGAACGTCGACGACGAAACGCGTGACACCGACATCACCGAACCCTGTCTGGCTTGGGGCGAAGAGATGACGCGGCGCGGTATGCGCGTCAACGGAATGGGCCTGCACGCACCGGAGTCGGCGACGACCGTCCGCGTCCGCGGCGGCAAGGCACTGCTCACCGACGGCCCGTTCGCCGAAACGAAGGAGCAGGTCGGCGGTATCACCATCCTCGAATGCGAGAGCCGCGAACAAGCCGTCGAGGCGGCGAAAAGTCACCCCTGGGCGGCGATCGGGACGATCGAAGTCCGCGAAATGCGCTAGGAGGTCTTACGCGTGGCTGGACGGCGATCTCCCGTGATGGGAGGGACGACACACCCGCAGCCGGATTCAGCAGCCAGGATCACGCGACGCCAGCCGGTGATCCGCGCGGTGACCTGATTGTCGGCGTAGGTATTCGAACTCGATGACCCGGTCGAAGCTGCGATCCCCTTGCCGGGCGATCTCCGCGCGCAGTTCCCCGGCGACCCGGTTCACTTCCTCCATATAAAGGTCATGGAATCGCCCCCACCGAAGGTACCGCGGGCCGATCGGCCCAAGGTTTTCAGCGCTGAATGGGGTGCCAGGTGACGAATTCCGGGCCGATACACCAGCACCATTCGAGTGAACGGGTCCAGAACACCCGAGGGGCCGGTTTCGTTGCGGTAACCGAGGGGTCCGCTCCTAGCATCGCGTTCGCCGCCGGTGACCGAGTGCCGGCACGGAAAAAGGGAGCACGATGAGCAGGATCGTCATCTTCGGGGCAGGCGGACGCGGCGGACGCCGGGCCGTCGCCGAAGCCGTGAGCCGCGGCCACCTGGTGACCGCCGCCGTCCGGGATCCCCGCCGTCACGAGGATCTCGCCGCGGACAAGGTCACCTTGATCGCCGCCGACGTCACGTCCGCCGACGACGTCGCGAAGGCAGCCGCCGGGCACGACGCCGCGATCAGTTCGATCTACCGCGCGGATCTGCCGTCACAGGAGTACTACCCCGCCGCCGCGCACGCGCTGATCGACGGCCTCGGCCGGGAAGAGGTCACGCGGCTGGTCGTCGTCGGCGTCGGATCCGCGCTGGAGATCGCGCCGGGTGTCGCCTTCCACGACCAGCCGGGCTGGCCGTCGGCGCACCGCGAGTTCTCCCTCGGGCACACGGCGGAACTGGAAGTCTTCCGTGCGTCCGGCGGTGGACTGGACTGGGTGATCGTCGCGCCGCCGCCCACGATGCTCGACGAACACGCCGAACGCACGGGCCGATATCGCAGCGGGGACCACCGGGTGCTGCCGCGCGCGGAGGACGCCAAGCCGTTCTCCTACGCGGATCTCGCGGTAGCGCTGGTCGACGAAATCGAACGGCCGAAGCATTCGAGGGAACTGGTGGCCATCGACCACTGACCGGGGCAACCTTCCTGGCGGGTGGTTCGAGGCGTAGCAACACGATCCGCGCTGACCGTGTCCGGTCAAGTCCTCGGCCTGTCCGGCCCGGCACAGACCCACCAGCCCCGCCAGTCACAACGCTTGCACGTGAAGGCCCCTTCCCCCAGTACATGAAGGCCCCCTTCATTGCGCTAGACGCAAGGAAGGGGGCCTTCATGTACTGCAAGCGACCGGAGGCGCCGCAGGCGGCCAGCGATCAGCGTTCCGGGGTGTCGCCACCGTTCTGCTGCTCGGCGAGGAACCGCTCGAACTGCGTCCCCAGTTCCTCCGCGGTCGGCATGTGCTCGACCGACTCCGCGAGCAGGCTCTCCTTGTCGGACGCCTCCATGAACGTGTCGTACTGCTGCTCCAGCGCGCGCACGACGTCGGCGACCTTCTCCGATCCGGCGACCTGGCGGGCGATCTCGGCTTCCGCCTCGTGCGAGGCTTCCCGCAGGTTCCCGTCCGGCAGGTTCAGCCCGGTCGCCTCGGCGACGGCCCCGAGCAGGTGCAGTGCCGCGCTCGGGTACGTCGAGTCCGCCAGGTAGGACGGCACGTGCGCGGCGAAACCGGACGCGTCGTGGCCCCACTCGCCGAACCGGAACTCCAGCAGTCCGGCGACGCTGCCCGGCACCTGCATCCGGTTGGGCAGCGGGCGGTGCTCGCCGACCAGTTCGTTCCGCGTCGCGTGCGCGGTCACACCGAGCGGGCGGGTGTGCGGCGCGCCCATCGGGATGCCGTGGAAACCGGTGGTGAGCCGGACGTCCCAGCGTTCGACGAGCGCTCGCACGGCCGCGCAGAACCGCTCCCAGTCGTGGTCCGGCTCCGGGCCGGTGAGCAGCAGGAACGGCACGCCGTCGGCGTCGTGCAGCAGGTGGACGACCAGTTCGGGGGCGTCGTAGGCCTCCCAGTGGTCGACGGAGTAGGTCATCGTGGGGCGGCGCGAGCGGTAGTCGATGAGGCGGTCGACGTCGAAGCGCGCGATCACGCGGTGCTCGGCGGAGTTCAGGAGCTGCTCGGCGACGAGTTTGCCCGCCGAACCCGCGTCCATGAACCCGTCGAAGTAGTGCAGGAGCACGGCCCCGCCGAGGTCAGGGACGTCCGAGTCCACCTCGTACAGGTCTTCCGGGTCCAGCGCCACCAGATCCTCCAGGTTTCGTGCGTACAACCGTCTACAGGTGGCAACGCCCCGATGGGGGGCATCCATTCCGCCGATGGTGGCCGCGATCCTATCCAAGCGTGACGGTTGTCGTGGGCGGTCGGTACCGGGGTGGTGCAGGCTGAAGGGGTGACAGACGAGACAGCTCCGGCGGAACGGCTCAGTCTGCGCCCGCCCGCCAACCGGGTCAGCCGCCGCGCCATCGGGTATTGGACGGTGTGGGCCGCGGTCGGCTGGGTGATACTCGTCGGCGCGCAGGCGGTGTTCGTGTTCACGAGCGACGACCCGCCGACGTGGCTCACGGTGACGCTGACGGTCTCGTGCGTGCTCGCGCCGCTGCATCTGCTGGTCATGCCGCAGTGGCGCTACCGGATCCACCGCTGGGAGGTCACCGGCGAGGCCGTGTACACCCAGGAAGGCTGGCTCAAACAGGACTGGCGGATCGCGCCGATCTCGCGGATCCAGACCGTCGACATCGAGCGGGACCCGGTCGAGCAGCTGTTCCGGCTGGCGAAGATCACCGTGACGACGGCGTCGGCCGCGGGACCGGTGAAGATCGCCGGGCTCGACCACGCCGACGCGCTGGCGCTGGCCGCGGAGCTCACGAAGACCACGCAGGCCACCCCCGGTGACGCGACATGAGCACCGAAGCGCCGACGGAGGCCGCCGTCGACCAGTGGCACCGCCTCGACCGCCGGATGTTGCTGATCCGGCCGGTGCTCGACGTCGTCAAATCACTGCCGGTGCTGATCGGGACGGTGATCCTCGGCCGGGGCAACGGCTGGGAGTGGGTCGGGCTGGGCATCACCGCGCTGACCGTGCTCGTCGGCATCTCGCATGTGCTCACGTCGCGTTATCGCATCGCCGACGGCCAGGTGGAATGGACCACCGGACTGTTGCTGCGCAAGCATCGCGCCATCCCGCTCGACCGCGTCCGCACGGTCGACGTCACCTCGGAACCGAAGCACCGCCTGTTCTCCCTCAGCGCCGTGCGTATCGGCACCGGACGGAATTCGGCCGTCCAGGGCGCGGGCGGCGACCAGCTGGTCCTCGACGCCGTCAGTGCGACCGAAGCACATCGGCTGCGCACTGTTCTCCTGCACCGCAAGGAAGTCGCCGCCGAAACCGAGTCCGCGCCACGGCCGGAGCAGGTCGTGGCGGAGGTCGACCGGAAGTGGGTCCGGTACGCGCCGTTCACGCTGTCCGGGCTCGCCGTGGTGGGCGCGGTGTTCGCCGCGGTCTGGCATTTCGCGCACCAGTTGAACATCGCCCCGGAGAACGTCGGGCCGCTGCGGGATCTCCTGGACGATCTGGCGAACACCGCCGTGTGGCTGATCGTCGTGATCGCGGCCGTCGCGCTGCTGGTGGTCGTCTCGCTGCTGTCCGTCGGCGGCTACGTGCTTTCGTTCTGGAACTTCAAGCTCACCCGGGAAACGGAAGGCACCCTGCACGTTCGGCGCGGGCTGATCACGACGCGTTCGGTGTCCATCGAAGAAGACCGGCTTCGCGGCGTCGAGGTGAAGGAACCGCTGCCGCTGCGGATCGCGGGCGGGGCGCGGCTCACCGCGATCGCGGGCGGGTTGCGCGAGGGCAAAGGCGGGGACAAGGGTGGCGGTCTCCTGCTGCCGCCCGCGCCCGTCGGCCGGGTCCACGAGGTCGCGGCCGAGGTGCTGCGAGAGAACTTCGACCCGGCGACCGTACCGCTGGACCGGCATCCGCGGCGGGCGCTGACCCGGCGGCTCACCCGGGCGGTCGGTGGCGTGCTGCTCCTGGCGGCGGCGCTGTCCGGCCTGGCGTGGATCGATTTCCTGCCGGGCTGGATGTGGCAGGTCGCGCTCGGGCTGGTGCCGTTCGCCGCACTCGTGGGCTGGGATCGCTACCGCAACCTCGGCCACGCGATCGTCGGGCGGTACCTGGTGAGCCGATCCGGTTCACTGGCGCGGGCGACGGTGGCGATCCGGCGCGAGGGGGTCACCGGGATGGTCGTCAGCCGCTCGTTCTTCCAGCGCCGCGGCGGGTTGATCACCGTGACCGCCCCGATCGCGGCGGGCCGGGGCGGCTATCAGGTGGTCGACGTCGGCGAATCGGCCGGGCTGGCGCTGGCGGAGCAGGCCGCTCCCGGCCTGCTCACGCCCTTCCTGCGGCGAACTCCTCAGCGGTAGCCGGTGACGTCCGCGGGCTTGCCGGGATCCTGGACCTCGACGAGATAACGCCAGCAGTCGGGCCGGCTGCCGTCGAGGTCGGTGAATCCGTAATCCTTCGCCAATGCGCCGCTGGACACCGATTTCCCGTTCCAGCGGGCCACCTCCGCGTCACCGGCCAGCGCCGCGACCGCCCTGCCGACGAAGGCCGGGCTTTCAGAAATCGCGAAATGCGGCTGGACCTTCGTCGCGTCCCGCCAATTGTCTTCGGTCACCTGATAAGCGTCGAGCATCGCTTCGGAACGCAACCAGCCCGGCGTGACCGCCACCGCGGTACCGCCATGCGGTTCCAATTCGTGGGCGAGCGCGAACGCCATCCGGTTCACCGCGGTCTTGGCGAGGTCGTAGAAGAACGAAACCCGGTAGTTCCCCGAGTTGTACTCGGTGGTCCCGTCGTTGACCTCGACGACCAGCGCGCCCGGATTCCTGATCATGAGCGGGATGGCGAAATGGCTGGTGATGGCATGGGTGTCGACGGCCAGCCGCAGCGTCCGCAACCCGATGTCCAAAGTGGACTCCCAGACGGTTTTGTTCCATTCGATGGGCGCGCCGTAGATGTCGTTGACCAGGATGTCCAGCGCGCCCTGCTCGGCGTCGATCCTGGCGACCAGCTCACGAACCTCGTCGGCCACCAGGTGATCCACACCGATCGCGATCCCGCGCCCGCCTGCCTCGTCGACGAGTGCCGCGGTCTCCTCGATCGTCTCCGGGCGGTTCATTTCCGATCTCCGGGAACCGGTGCTCCGGCCGGTCACGTAAACGGTCGCGCCCGCCGCCCCCAGCTGCACCGCTATTCCCCGCCCGGCCCCGCGAGTCGCTCCGGCGACCAAGGCGATCTTGCCGGCCAATGGCTTTTCCATGATCCAAACCTAGCAAGAAGTCCGCTTGTTCGTGGACCAAAGACCCTGGTCGGCAATTCACACAATGTGCTACTTTCTTGACTCTTTGTGGTTGCCCCGGCGAGAGGTCGAGATGACGCCTGCCGCACGATCCCTGGACTCCACCGCTCCCCCGAAACGCACTCCCGGCGCCAGCAGTTCGCGAAAGGTGCTGCAACTGCTGCTCTCCTTTTCCGAACGGCGCTGGGACGCCAGCGTCGCCGAACTGGCCGCGAGGATCGGCACCCCGGTCGCCACGACGTACCGCTATGTCGCACTGCTGAAGGAACTCCAGCTTCTGGAGGAGGGCAAGACCGGGCGCTACCACGTGACGAGCCAGGTGATGCCACTCGCGCGGGCCGCTCAACTGGCCAACGACCTCGCCAGGCTGGCCCGCCCGGCGATGGAGGAGGCCGCGCGCGATCTCGGCGAGACCGTCCTGCTGTTCCAGCATTTCGGCGACGCGGCGGTCTGCGCGGACCGGGTCGAATGCGAACGCGCGATGCGCTTCACCTTCCAGCCAGGCCATTCCGTCCCGCTCGGCGCGGGCGCGTCGGGCAAGATGCTGCTCGCCATGCTGCCGGAAAGCGAACGCGAACGGCGGCTTTCGTCGATCGTCCAGCGGCGCGGGCCGAGCGTGCGCGAAGAGGTCAAACGTGCCGGTCTCAACCGGTATTCGGTCAGCTGGGGCGAACTGGACGACGGGGTCTGGTCGTGTTCGGTGCCGATCCCGAGCACCGGGCACCGGCCGGCGGTGCTGAGCCTGGCCGCCCCCGCGACTCGGATCAGCGACGACGCGAAACGAAACGTCATCGTCACACTTCAGTCGTACGCGGGCAGGATCCACCGGGCCGTTTCGTCGTTTTCCCTCTGACGGGGCGGTAATTCGCGGGCGGCCGCCGTCGACGGCGGGGTAGAACTCGATGCGTGATCCGACTCGCCGCATTCGAAGACCTGCCCGTGCTCCAGGACATCGAACGGGCCGCCGGCGAACCGTTCCGCGCGCTCGGCATGGCCGCGATCGCCGACGACGACCCGCCCTCGATCGAGGACCTCGCGGCCTACCGGAGCGCGGGCCGCGCCTGGGTCCTCGACGACGGCGACGGCCCGCTGGCGTACCTGCTCGCCGAGGTCGTCGACGGCTACGGCCACATCGAGCAGGTGTCGGTCCATCCGGACCACGCTCGGCGGGGTCTCGGGCGGCAGCTGATCGAGCACGCCGGGAAGTGGGCCGCGCGCGAAGGTCTCGCGGGGCTGACGCTGACGACGTACACCGAGGTGCCGTGGAACGCGCCGTACTACGCCCGGCTCGGCTTCGTGACGCTCGGCGAAGACGACCTCACCGAGGGACTGCGAGCCATCCGGAGCCACGAAATCGCCTGTGGGCTGGACGCTTGGCCGAGGGTGACCATGCGGCGATGACCCGTGCGGGGGGTTCGGTTGGCCACGTCTATCGAACGTGTGTTCTACTGTCCGCGCCGGCCCCGGAGGGGGAAGCTCCGCGGGCCGGCACCAGAGCAGAGGAGACACGGATGGCGGTCAAGATCACCCATCTCACCAATGGCCAGCAAGTGCGCTTCGCCAACGCGGACGGCGCCCGGCGCTACGCCGAGATCATCGGCGGCGGGGTCGACAAGTGGCGGTTCACCGTGGTCAGCGGGCATGAGCTCCCGGAATTGTCGGGGCGGGTGGTTAATGTGCCGGTATGGCGTATGACTTCCAGGTAAGACCGAGGCCGTCCGCGTGGTTCACCACCGCGGACCCCGAGGGCACCGAACTCCGCCTCTGCTGAGGCGGGCCCACGCGGGCCCGCCGCACTGGGGTGTCATGAAGGGACCTGGTCCCGTCGGCTGCGCCTTTCATGACCGAGCGCGAGGCCCTCGTGCGCGTCACACTCCGCGTCCCTGATCGCGGAGGTGATGACATGAAGGGGCCTTTCCCAGCGAAATTTCGCTGGGAAAGGCCCCTTCATTGCGTCCGGGCGCGGTGATCGCTGGGGTTCGGGCTCGAGAGGTCGTGGTCGAGGTCTTGCAGGTCACGGAGACACCGTCCGAAATCCTCCCCGCTCGACCCTTACGGGCACCAGCGATGTCACATCCGGTTACCCAGAGCAGCGCTGACCAGCAGCTCTGCGACTTTGCCGGGACCTTGCGCCTAGGTACAGGAAGGGGTCCTTCGTGTACTTCGAGCCAGCAGACACCACAGCCCTAGGTCCGGTCCGCTCGCCAGATCCGGCTCCGCAGGTCGGCCCCGCGGATCACCTGGATCCGCCACGGCGTCAGCCGCAGCACGTGCAACCGCGGATCGGCCGGGGACTTCCAGAAGTTGCCGAGCGGATACCCGGCGCCGCGCGGACTCGTCTTGCGGTACAGGTCCCACACGTGTTCCTTGACCGAGGGCTCATTGTCCCAGACGGCGACCGCGTCGACGGCCACCGAGTTGTTCCCCGGCGCCCAGTAGGAGAAGTTGGTGTGCGGGTTGCCTGCGAGGTGCGCCGCCTTGACCGGGGTCCGGTAGGTGGCCAGCCAGCCGAGCGGCTTGCCGTCGACCTTCTCCCACACCGGGATGAGGACGCGGGTCCGCGGCCGGTTCTCGGCGTCGACCGTCACCATCGTGGCGTAGTTGATGGCTCCGACGTAGGTGTCGAACTCGGTTTCCAGTTCGCCGAAGTCGCCGGTCGTCGTGCTCATGCCGCGCTCCGGAAGGACTCGACGGCTCGAGAGAGGCTGGCCGCGGCGTGTCCGGCGGCGATCTGCCGGTCGATCAGGTCCTTGAGCGGGAGCAGGGTGCCCGCCGGGACGTCCAGTTCCTGGCTGGCCCGGATGATCGTGGCCAAGCCCGCCTGGTTCATGGCCAGGCTGGACTCCCCGCCGGTGTATCCGCCGCTGTCGATCTCCTCGGCGAAAGTGGACAGTGCCGGGAACGAATCCGCGAGCCAGGACAGCAGCATCGGCGTCAGTTCGGTGGCGCGGACCCCGGCCGCCGCCGCCATCGCCGTGGCGTGCAGGAAACCGCCGATCATGCCGTACATCCCGGCCAGGATGGCGACGTCGTACCCCGAGGCGAGACCGGCGTCGGTGCCGAGGAAAGTGCCCTTCCCCAGCAGGTCCAGCCGCGTCTGCCAACGCTGGTGGACGCTCTCGGAACCGCTGTAGCTGATCGAAGACTCGGTGGTGCCGATCGTTTGCGGCACCGCGTAGACGGCGCCGTGGAGGTAGTCCGCCCCTTGCTCGGCCGCCCACGCGGCCAGTTCCCGCGCGTCCTCCGGTCCGCCGGAGGTGACGTTGACCAGCGCGCGCCCGGCGACCGCGTCGGCCGCACCGGCCAGTACCTGCCGGGAGACGGTGGAGTCCAGCAGTGCGACGATCACGAGGTCACCCGCCGAGATCGCCTCCGCGGCGGTGGCCTCCGCCGTCGCGCCGGCCGCGACGAGAGCCTCCGCTTTGGCCGCGTCGCGGTTCCAGACCGTCGTGGGGTGGCCGTGGTGAAGGAAGGTCTCGGCCAGCGCGCGGCCCAGGTTGCCGAGGCCGATGACGGTGACGCGCTCAGGTGTTGTGCTCATGGGTCCAGCCTCGCGACCCGGACTTTTCACTGCCAGTGACACTGATGACCGGAACCACCAAATTAGTGCCATAGGATGTGGCCATGAGCGCTGGTTCGGTCGCACTGGTCGTCCCCGAGGAGATCGGGGTCGCCTTCTGGGACCTGTACGAGGTGAGCATTCCCGCCACCGTTTTCGGGATGCCGCAGCCCGATCTCGCCGACCCCTGGTACGACCTGCGGATGTGCGGAACCGGCGACCGGGCCTCCGAGGCCGCCCCGGGATTCGCGCTGCGCACCCCGTACCGGCTCGAGGACATCGTCGGCGCCGACACGGTCATCGTGTCGTCGGTACCGGACGAGGTCCTCAGCGAAGGCGCGCCGGTCTCACCCGAGCTGATCAGCGCCTTGCGCCGCGCCCACGACGCGGGCGCCCGAATGGTTTCCCTGTGCTCCGGAGCCTTCGCGCTCGCCGAGGCCGGGCTGCTCGACGGCCGCCGCGCCACCTCGCACTGGATGCACACCGCACTGCTGGCCGAGCGTTTTCCCGAGGTCGAGGTCGACGACTCGGTGCTCTACGTGGACGACGGCGACGTGCTCACCAGCGCCGGGATGACCGCGGGCCTGGACCTGTGCCTGCACTTGGTCCGCCGTGACCTCGGGGCGCATGTGGCCAACCAGCTGGCCCGCCGGATGGTCGTGCCCGCGCACCGGCCGGGCGGACAGGCCCAGTTCATCGACCTGTCCGTCCCGGCCACCGACGACCAGGGGCTGGCGCCGGTGCTCGACTGGGCGAGAGCGCATCTCGACCGGCCGCTGACGATCGAAGATCTCGCGCGGCGCGCCATGATGAGCCGCCGGACCTTCTACCGGCGTCTCCAGCAGGCCACCGGCACGACGCCGCTGCAATGGCTGCTCACCCAGCGTCTTTCCCAGGCTCAGAGCCTGTTGGAATCGACTGACCTCCCGGTGGAGAGGATCGCGGAACTCAGCGGTCTCGGCACCGCGAACAACCTGCGCCACCACTTCCTCAAGCAGGTCGGTGTCTCGCCAGGGGCGTACCGGAACGCCTTCCCTCGGCAGCCTCAGGTGACCGCTGTCGCCGGATGACCCGTCAGGCCAGCCGGTCCAGCGCACGCGGCAAGGCCGAGGCGAGCAGGTCCAGTTCGGCCTTTCCGGCGACCAGCGGCGGCGAGACCGCGATCCCCCAGTCCGCGACGAACAGCCGGCGGTGACGGGGTCTATTCCGAGCACGCGGGCTGGGCTGGTGCCACTTTCGCCTGACCCCGCGTTTCGTCCTCTAGTTGCGGTAGTTCGTACCGCCAACTACCGCAACCAGAGGACGAATTGCAATTATTGTGGGTCTGTGAACCGGGCCCTGGCCGTGCCTCGTCGCGTACGTGACGCTGCCCCTCGGCTCGGCCGATTACGAGACGCTCGTGCTGCCGACGCTCGTCGTCGGGCTGGCCTACGCGGCGATCGCGATCGTCGGCTTCCCCTCACTTGCTGACGCCTCCGCGCGCCCGGGCAGGTGTCGCGAAAGCCACTTTCGAGACATCTGATGTCTCGAAAGTGGCTTTCACGACACCCAAGGTCGGCACTTCCCCGCTCGCTGCCGTCGGGCAGGCGACGTCAGTTGTCCCGAAAGCCACACAGTCAAGGTCCAACGGGCCGACGACCGCGGAGCGCGAGGGTTCACGGACTCTCGGGTTGAGCACCACCACACCCGCCGAGGCTCAACCCCGGCGGTCGTAAGCGGCCAGAAGCTGTTTCTCCGCATCCCGCAAGTACTTCTCCAACGCCGCCTCCGCGGGCCCGAACCGTCCGCGTTCCAGATCCCGCAGGATCCGTTCGTGCCGCTCCAGGAACGGCTCGAAGAACGTGCGCGTGTTCTCCGCCAGCACGAAGAAGAGCCGCGTCTCCGCCAGCACCTGGCGCATCGTCGTGCTGACCCGCTCACTGCCCGCCAGGTCACCGAGCGCCTGATGGAACGCGATGCTCGCGGTCCCGACAG
This sequence comes from Amycolatopsis coloradensis, assembly GCF_001953865.1. Classification (GTDB taxonomy): domain Bacteria; phylum Actinomycetota; class Actinomycetes; order Mycobacteriales; family Pseudonocardiaceae; genus Amycolatopsis; species Amycolatopsis coloradensis. The sequence continues at coordinate 818,648 of NZ_MQUQ01000005.1, read as the reverse complement.
TCTGCCAGTCGCCTTCGTCCGCCGCTGCACGGCCTTGCGCCACCGCGTTGGCGATGCCCGAAAGATCCACAGTGGACAGTTCGGCCGCACGCCGAAGCGCACCGCATTCGGTGACCCGCCGCATCACGTAGAGATCCGAGATGTCCTGCACGGTCAGCTCACGGACGAACACACCGCGGTTGAGTTCGTGCACGGCGAGCCGCTCGTGCGCCAGCAGCTGGAACGACTCGCGCAGGGTGTTGCGCGAAACGCCGAGCGCGGCACTGATCGACGGTTCGGAAAGCCTCGACCCCGGCGGGAAAACGCCTTCGGTGATGCGCTGGCGCAGGATCTCGGCGACCCGTTCCGCCGTCCCGCTCCGTTCGAGCAGGGGCCGGTCACGGGCCAGTGTCTCTTCGGCGGCAGGAGTGGACATGGCGCTACCTGACGCCGAGTTCGAAGTCGAGACTGTACCGGTTGCCGGGCATGGCACCGGCGGCCTTGGCGCCGTCGACCGGGAGCGCGACCCCGTTGACGAACCGCGATTCGTCACTCGCCAGGAAGACGACGGCCTTCGCGACCTCCCACGCCTCGCCGACCCGTCCGGCCGGTGTGCTCGCGGTCAGTTGGTGTTGCTTGGCCTCGAAGTCCTCCGGCGAGGCGAGTGTGCCGCGCAGCATGTCGGTGTCGATCGCGCCGGGGTTGACCGTGTTCGCCCGGATCCCCTGGTGCGCGTGCGCGACGGCGATCGACTTCGTCAGGCCGACCAGCGCGTGTTTGGTGGCGTTGTACACCGGGTCGCCGGGGCGGCCCATCACACCGCCGTTGGACGACGTCGTGATGATGCTGCCCGCCTTGTTCGCGATCATGTGCGGCAGCACGGCCCGCGTGCCGAGGAAGGCGGCCCGCACGTTCAGCGCGAAGATGTTGTCGAACTCCGCCAGCGTGGTGTCCACCAGCGGTTTGCCGAGGTGGATGCCGACGTTGTTGAACAGCACGTCGATCCGGCTTGTTTCGGCGACCACACCACGCACGAACTCGTCGACCTGTCCTTCGTCGGTGGCGTCCACAAGGGAGTGTCGGGCGCCTTCGACGGATTCCGCGGGTTCACGGATGTCGCTGGAGAACACGGTCGCGCCCTCGGCGACGAACTCCTTCACGGTGGCGAGACCGATGCCCCTCGCACCGCCGAAGACCACCGCGACCTTGCCTGCCAGCCGACCCATGCTCATCTCTTCCCTCTGTAGTCTTCCGGAAGCCGCACCAGCGCCCCCGGTTCTCCGTGATAGGTGACCTCGACGCCGTACAGTTCGCGTGCCGCTTCCACCGAGACGTAACCATCGACGACGTCCGCGAGCACGGCTTCCAGCTCCCGGTCGATCGGATCGCCGTATCCGCCGCCGCCGGGCAGGATCACGTCCACGACGTCGTCCGGCCGCAAATTCACCCGGCTTTTCGACGGCAGGTCGGCTCCGCCGGAGAGCCCGAACCGGCCCGGGGCACCATCGTGTCCCGAGTCCACACCGGACGCCGGTCGAAGCACCCGATCGACATTCCCGTTGACACTCCACGAAATTTCGCCCCGCGCCGCCATCGACGTGCGCCGGCCGAGGCCGCCGCGTCGCCGTCCGGCGCCGCCGGAATCCGCTCGCAGTACGCGTTCGCGCTGAACCAGCGGCGCCATCGTCTCGATGACCTCCGTCGGGGTGGAGCGCAGTCCACTCGGGAATCCGGTGGTACTCAGACCGTCCTTTGTGGCCCGTGCGCCGATGCCGCCGGTCTGGAAGACAGTGAGCATGAACTCGTCGCCCGCCGCGTCGGCGCCACGCCAGATCGTCATCCACAACGCGTCCGCGCTGTGCGCCAACGCGTTGCCGGGTAACGCTTCGTGGAGCGCGGTGATCAGCAACGACGGCAGGAAGTGCCCGATCAGATGCCGGGACGCGACCGGCGCCGGTGGCGTGCAGTTGAGCACCGATCCTTCCGGCGCGGTGACGTGCACCGGCCGGAACGAACCCGCGTTGTGCGGCACCTCCGGGGAAATGGCCGCCTTGACCGCGAACGAGGCGTACGCCCGCGTGTAGTTGAGGACGACGTTGATCCCGCGACGGCTCTGCGGCGACGATCCGCCGAAGTCGAGGTGGATTTCGTCGCCGTCGATGGTCACGGCGACCTTGAGGACGACCTCTTCGTCGTCGAACCCGTCGGTCACCAGTTCGCTGGTGTACGTGCCGTCCGGCAGTTTCGCCAGCGCGTCGCGCAGTGCCCACTCGGAGCGGTTCATGATTTCCGCGGCGATGTCGTCCAACGAGTCGAGAGCGAATTCCTCCAGTAATCGAACCAGGCTCGCGGCACCGACTTCGTTCCCGGTGACCTGGGCGTACAGATCGCCGATGGTCTCTTCCGGCGTGCGGACGTTCGCGCGGATCAGCAGTTCGAGATCCGCGTTGACCTCGCCCGCGCGGAGGAACTTCATGATCGGCAGGCGCAAACCCTCTTCGAAGACCTCGTCTGCCTCGGCCGAAACCAGCCGGCCGCCGATATCCGGTGCGTGACAACAGGAAGCGAACCACGCGACCAGCCGCCCACGCAGGAAAACCGGTGTGGCGACGGTGATGTCGTTGATCTGCCCGGCCGTCTGCCACGGGTCGTTGGTGAGCAGGACGTCGCCGGGCATAAGGGTTTCCTCCGGGAACGCGGCGACGAAGTGGCGCATCCCGGTCGCCATCGCGTTGATGTGGCCGGGAGTCCCGCCGATGGACTGGCCGATCATCTCGCCACACGAGTCGAACACCGCGCAGGCGAGGTCGAGCGACTCCCGCACCACCGAGGAGAAGCCGTGTTGACGAGCGCGTTCTGCTGCTCGGCCAGGATCGAGTGCAGCCGGTTTCCCAGCACTCCTACGAGGATCGGGTCGACGCTCATACCGTCACGACCAGACCGGCGTCCTCGCCGACCACGCACCGGGCGCCCGGGGGAATGACCACGGTGGACTCACGCTCCTCGACGATGGCCGGACCCTCGACGCGATCACCGGGCACCAGCCGGTACCGGTCGAACACCGCCGTGTCGACAAATCCACCTTCGGCGGGAAAATACGCCGGACGGCTCCCCTTGCGCGCGTCACCTTCGGCCGTGGCGGCCGCGAGTCTCAGCGTGACCGCCGGTACCGGGCCGCTCGACACGACCCGCCAGTTGAGCACCTCGACGGCCACGTCCGGCCCGGTCCGCCGATACAGCGTCCGATAGGTCTCGGTGAACGCGTCGACCAGCGACTCCGGCCACTTCCCCGGCTCGACCGGCACGCGGATCTCGTAGCCCTGACCGGAGTACCGCATCTCCGCGATCCGGCGATGCGTCACCAGCGCACCGTCCACACCGGACTTCTCCAGCAGTTCCCTGCCCTCGGTCTCCATCTCGGCGAACAGCGCGTCGACCTGGTCCCCGGAGAGATCGAGCACCGCCGAACGTGCCGAGCGCACGAAGTCGAAGGCCAGCGGCGCGGTGAGGAATCCGGCCGCGCTCAGCACTCCGGCCGCCGGCGGGGCGACCACTTCGGGCACGCCGAGCGCCCGTGCCACGCCGACGCCGTGCACTCCTCCGGCACCGCCGAAAGTGAACATCGGCAGCTTCGCCGGATCCTTGCCCCGCTCGACGGCGTGGACGCGGGCGGCGTTGGCCATGTCCTCGTTGACGCTGGTGTGGAGGCCCCAGGCGGCCTCTTCGACGCTGATGCCGAATGGTCCGGCGATCTTCGAACGGATCGCCTCGCGTGCGCCCTCGGCGTCCAAAGTCATTCCGCCGCCGAGGAAATATCCGGGATCCAGGTAGCCGAGCACGAGGTCCGCGTCGGTCACGGTGGGTTCGGTGCCGCCCCGCCCGTAGCACACCGGGCCGGGCTCGGAACCCGCCGAATCCGGGCCGACGGTGAGCAGGCCGAGCGCGTCGATGCGGGCGATCGAGCCGCCGCCGACGCCGATCTCGATCATGTCGGTGACCGGGACCTTGACCGGCAGCCCGGATCCCGGCAGCAGCCGGTATTTCCGGTCCACTTCGAACTCGTGCGTCACCAGCGGCGCACCGCCGGAGATCATGCACAGTTTCGCCGTCGTGCCGCCCATGTCGAAGGCGAGCAGATCCTCGACACCGGCGCCCGCCCCGATCGCGGAGGCGGCCAGCGCCCCGCCCGCCGGGCCGGATTCGAGGATGCGGATCGGGTGGCGCGCGGCCGTGTCGACCGTCGCGATCCCGCCGTTGGAGAGCATGATGTGCGGTGACGGCCGGATTCCGGCCTCGTGCAGACGCCGTTCCAGATCGCGCAGATAGCGTTCGGCGAGGTCTTGGACGTAGACGTTCGCGACCGTGGTCGACGCGCGTTCGAACTCGCGGATCTCCGGGACGACCTCGCTGGACAACGCGACCCTCAGTCGCGGCGCGACCTCCTTGAGCACGTCGGCGGCCCGGCGTTCGTGCGCGGGATTCGTGAAGGCGTGCAGGAAACAAATCGCCACCGCGTCGATCCCGCGGGCGTCGAGTTCACGGCCGAGACGCGCGACGTAATCCTCATCAAGTCCGGTGTGGACAGTCCCGTCGGCGAGGATCCGTTCGGGGACGTCGAACCGCAGATGGCGCGGGACCAGCGGCTTCGGCAGCTCGATGAGGAGGTCGTACAGCTCGTACCGGTGCTCGCGCCGCATCTCCAGCACGTCACGGAAGCCGGCGGTCGCCAGCATCGCGGTGCGTGATCCCTTGCGTTCGATCAGCGCGTTCGTGACCAGTGTGGTGCCGTGCACCAACTGCTCGACGTCGGCCGCGTCCAGCCCGGCGTCGGCGAGTGTCGTTTTGAGACCTTCCTCGACCGCGCGGGCGGGCTCGTCGTGCGTCGTCAGCACCTTGCCGACGGCGACGACACCGGTCTCGTCGAGCACGCAGAGATCGGTGAACGTGCCGCCGATGTCCACGCCGACGCGAAGCCCGGTCACGAAGAACCCTTGCGGTACCAGCGCGGCGAGGTGTTGAGCGGCGGCGCCATCTTCGCGCGGACGACCAGCACGTTCGGCTCGTCGGAATCGACGAACTCACCGAGCAACCGCCGGAACGCGCGCCCGAATCCGGAGACACGGTCCGCGTGCACCCCGAAAGACCTCGCGAGGCCGACGAAATCGGGGCTGTCCCAGTCGACGCCGCGGCGTGGCAGCCCGGCGCGGTCCTGGTCGTACCGGAGCATCCCGTAGCCACCGTCGTCGACGATGATCACCGTGACCGGCAGCTGTTCCTGCGCCAGCGTGGCGAGATCCCCGCAGCCGAACAGGAAACCGCCGTCCCCGCTGACGCAGATCGCACGCCCGACACCCGCCGCGGCGGCGCCGAGCGCGGCCGGGAAGCCGTAACCGAGCGTGCCCCAGCCCATCGGGTACGCGAGTTTGCGCGGGGCGCGGACGCGGTGGAACCCGCCGATCCAGTATCCGGCCACGCACATGTCCGCGACCACGACGGCGTCCCGCGGCAGCACTTCGTCCAAAGTGGACAACAGATCCGCGGCCTGTGGTTCCTCTTCCTTGATCCGCTGCCGGACCCGCGCGGAGACCTTGGCGAGCCTGCCGACGAGCGCCGCGATCCCGGGCCGCTCCTCGACTTTCAACGCCTCGGCGAGCACCCGGGCGTCACCGACCAGCGTGATGTCCGGCTGGTAGTTCTTGGCCGCGTCGTCCGGGTCGACGTTGATCGCGATGAGCTTCTTCGGCTGCGGCATCAGCCAGTTCTGCGTCATCAGCCCGTCGAAGTCGGTGCCGATGGCGAGGACGACGTCGGCCTCGTCCCACAGCGCGCCGACCTCGGGCGCGTGCACCGGGTTCGGGGCGAGACAGGGATGGTCGACCGGCAGGAGCCCGCGAGCGCCGAACGTGGTGAGCACCGGGGCGGCCAGCCGTTCGGCGAGTTTCCCGATCGCCTCACCCGCCCCGGCGCGCAGCGCGCCGCCGCCCGCCCAGATCACCGGCCGCTCGGCGGTGGCCAGCAGCGCCTCGGCCTCGGAGAGGTCAGGGATCTCGGACGGCCGGGCGTGCGACCTCGGCGGACGACGGGCCGGTGTCCGCTCGGACAGGAAGTCGGTGGGGATGCCGAGGTAGACCGGCCCGCTCTGCGGCTGGAGCGCGAGCCGGGCCGCGCGATGGAGGGTCGCGGCGACCTGGTCGGCGCTCTGGACGGTGAACCCGGCCTTGGTCACCGGCGCGAACATGGCCTGCTGATCCGACGTCTCGTGCAGAACGCCGCGGACCACGCCCGGCCGCCGCAACGTGGACGGGATGTCGGTCGCGATGACCAGCATCGGCGCGGCCGAGGCCATCGCCTCGCCGACGGCGGCGAGCGTGTTCGCGGCACCGGGCCCCGTGGTCACCATGGCGATGCCGAGTTTCCCGGTCGCGCGGGCGTAACCGTCGGCCGCGTACCCGGCCGTCTGCTCGTGCCGGACCCCGACGAGCCGGATGTCCGTATCGGCCAGCGCCTCCCATAACGGCAGGTTGTGCACCCCGGGGAGACCGAAGACGACTTCGGTCCCCAGAGCGGTCAGCGCGTCGGCCAGATGCTGGGCTCCGGTGGGTGAAGGCACTTCGCCGATGATGCCAGATCGTTCAACGATCCAGCAACCGTCACCTCCTGCCTCACGAATGGCGCGGCCGAGCGGTCCGCGTGGGTCAGTACAAGTCGGCCGAGTACCTGCTCGGCTCGTACGGCCATGCTTTCCCTCGGCGTTCGAAGGTCTTGCGATGACCGCCCTGGACGCCATCGCGCCGGGCGTCCAGCTCTCGGGCGGCCAGAGCTTCGGCCTGCTCCCCTTCACGATCATGTCGTCGAAGAACGGCGCCTCCAGGGTCCCCTTCGGCGAGACGTCGCAGGTCCCGTCCGCCGCCGACGTCGCGACCAGCACGAATGGCGACTCCGCCAGTCACTGCCGGTCCATCGGGCCGCGCCTTGTTCGCCGTGCGTTCCAGCGGCGGCGGCAGGATCTCGCGCGGCTCCGCCTCGGTGGCGACCTCGATGAACCCGTCAGACGATGTTGTGCTCCCTCGTCACGGCCCGGTCGCCGTCGAACCGGCGGACGTCGAGCCCGGTGATGTCGATGGCCGGGACCCGCCCCAGGTAGAGGTCCCGCACGACCTCCCCCACGGCCGGGCCCATCTGGAACCCGTGTCCCGAAAATCCCGTCGCGTAGAAGAACCGCGACACCTGGACGCTTTCCCCCACGATCTGGTTGCGGTCGGGGGTGACCTCGTACAGCCCCGCCCAGCCGCCGCGGATCCCCGCGTCGAGCACCGCGGGCACCCGACGCCCGGCGATCTCGGCGAGTTTCGGCAGCCAATCGCCCGGCTGGTACCGGATGTCGAATCCGGGGTCGCCGTCACCGTCGCAGAAGGACATCGCCAGGCCCAAGCCCTCGCGGTGGAAGTAGAACGCCGACGGCATCTCGATGGTCAGCGGCACGGATCCGGGCAGGCCGCCGACCGGGCCGGTGAACACGACCTGACGGCGGAACGGCCGCACCGGCAGGTCGACGCCGGCGAACTCGCCGATCCGACCCGACCACGCACCGGCCGCGCAGACCACCGCGTTCGTCCGCACGAAACCGTCGCCGGTCCGGACGCCGGTGATCTCGTCGCCGTCGCGTTCGATCCCCACGACCTCGACGCCGGTCTTCAGCACCGCGCCGTGCGTGCGGGCCGCCCGCGCGTAGCCCTGGACCGCGGAGTCCGGAGTGGCCTTGGCGTCGTCCGGCGACCACAGCGCCGCGACCACGCCTTCGGTGTCGATCAACGGGGAGAACCGCCGCGCTTCGGCCGGTTCGACGAGCAGGCTGCGGACGCCATAGGAGTTCTGCAACTCGGCACAGCGCTCGAACTCCGGCAGCTCCGCGGGATCGGTGACCAGGTACAGGTAGCCGTCGCGGCGGAAGTCGATCTCGGCCCCGTACGTCTCGGCGAAGGAGGCATACTCGGCCAGCCCGCGCAGCCCGATCTCGATGTTGACGTGCGTGGTGAACGACGACCGGATCCCGCCCGCCGCCTTCCCCGTCGAGCCCGCGCCCAGGCTGTCACGTTCGAGCAGCAGCACCGGGACACCGGCGGCGGCGAGCCGGTACGCGCAGCTGACCCCGATGATCCCGCCGCCGATCACGACGACGTCGGCGTGTTCAGGAAGTGGCTCCATCCGTTTCCCCGATCCGTTCCTCCTCGGGCGGCGGTCCCGGCGGCGTGCCGTCGCCGAACGGGCGCCCGCCCAGCTGCTCCCGGTGATGCGGCGTCGCCCAGCCGGACAGGTCCGGTCCCAGTGGGACGATCCGCGTCGGGTTCACCTGCTCGTGCACCGCGTGGTAGTGCCGCTTGATGTGGTCGAAATCGACGGTGTCACCGAAGCCCGGTGTTTGGAAGAGGTCGCGGGCGTAAGCCCACAGCACCGGCATTTCGGCCAGTTTGTTCCGGTTGCACTTGAAATGCCCGTGATACACCGGATCGAAGCGGACGAGCGTGGTGAACAACCGGATGTCCGCCTCGGTGATCGTGTCGCCGACGAGGTAACGCTGGTTTTCCAGCCGCTCGGAGAGCACGTCCAGCATGGCGAAGAGCCGGGTGTACGCGTCCTCGTACGCGGCCTGCTTGGTCGCGAAACCGGCCTGGTAGACGGCGGCGTTGACATCGGCGAAGACGCCGACGTTGACGGCGTCGATCTCGTCGCGCAGCCGTTCGGGATAGAGATCGGGCGCGCCGGGCCGGTGCAGGCTGGTCCATTCGGTGGAGAAATCGAGCGTGATCCGCGGATAGTCGTTGCTCACGAGCCGCTTGCTCGGAATGTCCACAATGGCCGGAACGCTGATCCCGCCCATGTAGTGCGGATCCGCGGCGTGATAGGCCTCGGCCAGGTACTTGATGCCCAGTACCGGGTCCCGGTCACCGGGATCGAGGGTGAACCGCCAGCTCTTGTCGTCCTGGATCGGGTCGGCGACGGCGACGCTCAGCGCGGGCTCGAGACCGAGGAGCCGCCGGACGATCAGTCCCCGGCTCGCCCAGGGGCAGGCACGGCTCACCACCAGCCGGTATCTTCCCGCCTCCACCGGCCAGCCTTCACTGCCGTCGGCGGTGACGCGCGCGTCGAAATGGTTGGCGGACCGACGGAACTCTCCTGATGGGTTCTCGGCGGGAAAACTTGCCTCGAACCTGCCAGTCTTCGGATCGGTCGTGATCGTCATGTCAGTCACCCTAAAGCGTGAGAAGGTGGTTTCGGTGTGCGTAGACTCTCGCACCCGGCGTGCTCGCACGCCGCCGCGCGGAAGGTGGTCCCACGATGCCGTTGATGCCCGTGACCGACTCGATGTTCCTTCTCGTGGAAACGCGCGAACATCCGATGCACGTCGGTGGACTGCAACTGTTCAAGAAACCCGAGGGCGCCGGCCCCGACTACCTGCGTGACGTCCGCAAGAACATGCTCGAGTCCGACAACATGCGGTCGGTGTTCCGGCGCCGTCCCGCCCGGCCGGTCAACACCGCCGGGCATATCGCCTGGGCGACCGACAACGATCTCGAACTCGACTATCACTTCCGGCATTCCGCCCTGCCCCAGCCCGGCCGGATCCGCGAGCTGCTGGAACTCACCGGGCGCTGGCACGGCACCCTGCTCGACCGGCACCGTCCGCTGTGGGAGATCCACCTGGTCGAGGGCCTGCAAGACGGCCGGTTCGCGATCTACAGCAAGATCCACCACGCGCTGATGGACGGCGTCTCGGCGCTGCGGCATCTCCAGGGCACGCTGTCGGACGACCCGGCCGACCTCGACTGCCCGCCGCCGTGGGGCCGCCGGCCCAAACCGGACGGCGGGCACAACGGCAAGGTGTCCCCGTCGATGTTCCAGCGCATGGGCAAGACGGTCAACCAGCTCGCCGGTATCGCGCCCGCCGCGCTGAAGGTGGCGCGGGAGGCGTTCCAGGAGCACACGCTCACGCTGCCGGCGCAGGCGCCGAAGACAATGCTGAACGTGCCGATCGGCGGGGCCCGGCGGTTCGCCGCGCAGTCGTGGTCGCTGGACCGGGTGCGCAAGGTGGCGACCGCCGCCGGGGTGTCGCGCAACGACGTCGTCCTCGCGATGTGCTCGGGCGCGCTGCGGGACTACCTGATCGAGCAGAACGCCCTTCCCGACGCGCCGCTGACCGCGATGGTCCCGGTTTCGTTGCGGCGCAAGGACAGCGGCGACGCGTCGGGTAACAACATCGGCGCGCTGCTGTGCAATCTCGCCACCCATCTGACCGACCCGGCGGCGCGGCTCGCGGCGATCAACGCTTCCATGCGCAACGGGAAGAAGCTCTTCTCGGAGCTGACTCCGCTCCAGACGCTGCTGCTGTCGGGGATCAACGTCGCCCAGCTCGGCGTGTCGCCGATCCCCGGCTTCGTGAACAACACGAAACCGCCGTTCAACCTGGTGATCTCCAACGTGCCGGGGCCGCGCAAGCAGATGTACTGGAACGGCGCGTCGCTCGACGGCATCTACCCGGCGTCGGTGCTGCTCGACGGGCAGGCACTGAACATCACGCTGACCAGCAACGGGGACAACCTGGATTTCGGCATCACCGGCTGCCGCCGGAGCGTCCCGCATCTCCAGCGCATCCTGACCCACCTGGACACCGCGCTCGACGAACTCGAACACGCGGTCTCCGTCATCTCCCGCAATTAGTCCTCTAGTTGCGGTCCTTGCACACGCAACTACCGCAACCCGTCCTCTACTTGCGGCGTTAAACCGCAAGTAGAGGACGAATCGCGGTGGGAGTCAGCTCCCGTCGGAGACGTAGAGGGCGCCCGGCGTGATCGTGTACAGCTGACCGTCGGGACCGGCGGTGGCGTCACGGGTGCGGCCGAGGTTGGTCCAGAGCTTGCCGCCGTTACCGTTCAGGTCGAGCTTGTAGGTGCCGCCCTTGAGGGAAGCCATGTACAGCGAGCCCTTGTAGGCAGCCAGCCCGCTCGGCGTCGCCGAAGACGTCGGCCAGGCCTTGACCGGGTTGGTCATCCCCGCCGTGTTGCACGGGCCCTCGCAGGTCGGCCAGCCGTAGTTCTTGCCAGGGTCGATCTTGTTCAGCTCGTCGAGCCTGTTGGCGCCGATGTCGGAGACGTACAGCTGGCCGTTCGCCCAGGTCAGGCCCTGGACGTTGCGGTGGCCGTAGGAGTAGACGCGGCTGTTGAACGGGTTGCCCGGCGCGGGCGCGCCGTCGGTGGTGACCCGCAGGACCTTGCCGCCGAGGGAGTTCTTGTTCTGCGCGTTGGCACCGTTCTGGCCGTCGCCGGTCCCCGCGTAGAGGTAGCCGTCGGGGCCGAACCTGATCCGGCCGCCGTGGTGGTACTGCGAACCACGCGGGATGCCGGTGACGATCGGCGTCGGCGTCTGGCCCAGCTTCAACTTGGCGATGCGGTTGTCGGAACTGGTCGTGTAGTAGATGAAGACCGTCTCGTCGGTGGTGTATTTCGGCGAGACGGCGATGCCGAGCAGGCCGGCCTCCACGGTGACACTCACCCCGGGGATGGTCTGAACCGTGGTGACCTTGCCCGCCTTGTCGATCCTGCTGATCGTCTTGGCATCCTTCTGGGTGAAGAGACCGGTGCCGTCGGGCAGGAAATCGATCGACCAGGCCTGGTTGAGGCCACTGGCGAGCTGCCTGATCGCCTGGATGGACGGCGCTTCGGCGGCGGCCGCCGGGACGGCCGCGATCGACACGGCCGTCGCGGCGGCGAACGTGGCGGCGAGAGTACGACGTAAGGACATGGGACGCCTCCTTCAGCTACACCCTGGAGCTCGGATGGCGGCGGAAGACGGGTGGCCGGGGTTCACCCGTCGGGTTGGATACAAACACACCGTAGGATGAAACGGACACCACTGGACGGGGTAAGGAAAGCGCTTGCCGTTAACCGTTGTGTGCGCCGAGCGTGACCGTCGGGGCGAGTCGATCCGCCATAGGTAGGAAACTTTACAAAACGCGTCCTGAACTTGGACCTTACGTCTGGTCAGAATCGGCGCCCCGCTTCTAGGGTGACGGTGCTCGGCCCGGTTCGTTCCCATGTGGACGTTCCGGGGATGAACGTCAGCGATCCGAGGAGTACTAATATGATCGAACCCATCGAGGTTTGGACCACGCCCGACTTCGTCGAATACGAAACTCCCATGGAGGTCACCGCATACGCGGCCCGCATGGAGGACTGATTTCTCACCCGGTGGTGGGGGCCGCCCCCCACCACCGCGCCGCCGTCCCGATCAGCGAGCCGCTGGAGGCAGTGCCGTGTCTCTTTCCCTTTCCGTCGCGCCGATGTCGCCGCCGGAATTCATCGCGGCCTTGCGCGGGCTTTCCCACCGCTACTGGGGCACGCACCCGTTCCACCACCGGATGCACGGCGGGGATCTGTCGGAGTACGAACTGAAGATCTGGGCCGCGAACCGCTGGTACTACCAGTGCGTGCTGCCGCAGAAGGACGCGGCGATCATCAGCAACTGCCCGGTGCCGGAAATCCGCCGGGAATGGCTCGACCGCGTCGTCTATCACGACGGAGCGAAAGCCGGGGACGGCGGAACCGAGCGATGGCTCCGTTTGTGCGCCGCTGTCGGGCTCGACCGCGAAGAGGTTCTCGATCAGCGGCACGTCGCCCCCGGCGTGCGATTCGCCGTCGACGCCTACCTGAATTTCGCCCGCTCGAAGCCCTGGCTCGAAGCGGTCGCCTCGGGGCTGACCGAAATGTTCGCCGGCCACCTCATGCAACGGCGAGTCGCCGACATGCTGGCCAACTACTCGTGGATCGCGCCGGAAGACCTCGCCTACTTCACCAATCGCATCGACAAGGTCTCCGGCGAGGGCAAGGGGACGCTCGACATCGTCGTGCGGTATGCCGTCACGCGTGAGCAGCAGGAAAAGGCGATCGCCGCGCTGTCGTTCAAGACCGACGTGCTCTGGTCCATGCTCGACGCCATCGAGCGCGCCGCGGCCAAGGAGTAGCGATGACCACCCTCGAAATGGACTCGGTGCCGCGGCTGCGGCGCGGAGTCCGGCTGAGTTACGACCAGACCAGGGAAACGCACGTCCTCCTGTTCCCCGAAGGCGTACTCGTCCCGAATCCGACCGCGGCGGCTGTTCTCACACTCTGCGACGGGGTGGGAGACGTCGCGGCGATCGCTTCGGCCTTGCGCGAGCGCTATTCCGGTGTGCGAGAGGAAGAAATCCTGGACGTCCTGTCCCGGCTGGGAGATCGGCGGATCGTCGAATGGACCTGAACACCTCCACCGCGGCACCGCCGCTGGGAATGCTGGCGGAACTGACCCATCGCTGCCCGCTGCACTGCCCGTACTGCTCGAACCCGCTGGAACTGATCACCCGCGACAGCGAACTGTCCACAGAGGAATGGTTGTCCGTTCTCTCGCAGGCGCGGGAGCTGGGTGTGCTCCAGGTGCACATGTCCGGCGGCGAACCGCTCGCCAGGCCGGATCTTCCCGTCTTGGTCGAACACGCCACGAAACTGGGTTGCTACGTCAACCTGGTGACGTCCGGTCTCGGGCTGACGGAGTCCAGATTGGACGATCTCGTCGAACGCGGCATCGCGCACATCCAGCTGTCCGTCCAAGGCGCGACCGCCGAGCGCGCGGACCGGCTCGCGGGTGCGCGGGCCCACGACCGGAAGCTGGTCGTCGCCGAACTGATCAAGAAGGCCGGACTGCCGCTTTCGGTGAACGTCGTCCTGCACCGGCAGAACCACGATCAGCTCGCCGGTATCATCGACCTCGCCGAGGAAATGGGCGCGGACCGGCTCGAACTGGCCAACACGCAATACTACGGCTGGGCCCTCCGGAACCGCGACGCCCTGATGCCGACCAGGCGGCAACTCGACGAGGCCGAGCCGATCGCGCGCGCGGCCACCGAACGGCTGCGCGGTACCATGGAGGTCATCTACGTCGTCGCCGACTACTACGAGCAGTACCCGAAGCCGTGCATGTACGGCTGGGGCGCACGGCAATTGACCGTGGCACCCGACGGGAACGTGCTGCCGTGCCCCGCGTCGACCGCGATCGGGACGCTGGAGTTCGACAACGTGCGGGACAAGCCGCTGGCCTGGATCTGGTACGAATCCGGTTCCTTCAACGCGTACCGCGGTGAAGACTGGATGCCGGACACCTGCCGCACCTGCGACCGGCGCTCGCTCGATTTCGGCGGTTGCCGCTGCCAGGCGTTCCAGCTCACCGGTGACGCCGCGGCGACCGATCCGGTGTGCTCGCGCTCGCCGCGGCGCGACGTCGTCGACCTCATCCTCGCCACGCCCCCGAAAACGGAAGAACTCGTGATGCGGGCGCCGCGATGAGGGTGATCCTGCTCGGTACCGCGGCGGGCGGCGGCTTCCCGCAATGGAACTGCGCCTGCGCACTGTGCACTTCGGACACTCCGCCACGGACGCAGGACTGCGTCGCGGTGAGCGCCGATGGCGAGGGCTGGTACCTGCTCAACGCTTCACCGGACATCCGGGGGCAGATCCTCGCCACATCGCCGCTGCGGGCCGGGCCGGGGCCGAGGGAGATCCCGCTGCGCGGGATACTGCTCACCGACGCCGAACTCGATCATTCGCTCGGCCTGCTGTTGTTGCGGGAAGCCGGCGGGCTCCCGGTGTGGGCACCGGACGCGGTGCTGCACGCGCTGTCCGATCAGTTCCCCGCGCGGTCGATCATCGACGGCTACGGTGGCTGGAATTGGCTTCCGGCGTCGGCGATCGCCATCGACGGGCTCCGGGTGAGCGCGCTTCCCGTGAGCGACAAACGCCCGAAGTACGCGCGTTCGTCCGCTGAGGACGGCCCGTGGGTGGTGGCGTACCGGATCGAAGACGTCCAGACCGGCGGTGTCTTCGTGTACGCGCCCTGCCTGAAGAGCTGGCCAGACGAGTTCGATTCCTTCACCGAAGGCGCGGATCTGGTGTTGCTGGACGGAACATTCTACGCGCCGGACGAGATGTCGGGCGCCACCGCGGCCGAGGTCGGCGACGGCGCCCAGCAGGCGATGGGGCATCTGCCGATCACCGGCAGTCTCGCGAAGCTCCGTCCTGGCCCACGCTGGGCGTACACGCATTTGAACAACACGAACCCCGTCGTCGACCCGTCCTCGCCAGAGCACGCTGCCGTCCTGAACGGCGGCGCCTCCCTTCCCTTGGACGGCACTGAATTCAAGCTTTAGGCGATACCTTCGGGGCTCGCGCCCGACACGGGAACGGCGTCGGTGGCGAGGTGGCCGATCTCCGCGAGATCCTCCGTGGTCAGGTCGACGTCGGCCGCGGCGAGATGGCTTCGATGTTGGCCGCCTTGCGCGCACCGACGATCGCGACGTGCACGCCCGGCTGGGCGACTGTCCACGCGATCGCGAGTTGACTGACCGAGATTCCCTTGTCCGCGACGAAATCCTTGAGTTTGTCGACGATGGCGAGGTTGCGCCGGGGGGTCTCGCCGGTGAACGCCGACGAGCGCGAGGGCCAGTCGGTCTCTCGAACGTCGTCTCCAGCGTGAAGGAGGCGGTCAACAGCCCGCTACCCAGCGGGCTGTACACAAGCACGCCGATGTCGTTCTCCCGAGCGTACGGCAGTGGATCGTCCTCGATGTCGCGGCGGAGCAGGTGATATGGCGGCTGAAGGGTTTCCACCGGGCGGGTCTTGTCGAAGTCGGCCAGCCCCGCGGCGTCGTAGTTCGAAACGCCGATGTGCCGGATCTTCCCGAGTATCGCTTCGGACTTCCCGAAACCGCGTCCTCGTCGAACGAGCCCCAATTCCCGCCGAGCTTCCAGGTGCCGAAGGCGATCCTCGACACCTCGAGACCGCTCTTGCCCAATGTCGTCGTACGCATACCGCCAGCAGTACACAGACATGGGATCAGTGCACCGGATCTCCTGGCCAACGAAACCCCCAAATAACTGTTTGACGGTTGGTGTCCCGGCAGTCGACACTCGTCCCGTGCCCGAATCCCCCAGCCTTGACGAGCTACGCGTCCTCGCCCATCCCGTGCGGCTGCGCATTCTGTCGCTTTTGACCGGAGTCGCGATGAGTGCGGCCGAAGCCGCGCGCGAACTCGGTGAGACACAAGCGAATGTCAGCTATCACCTGCGGCGGCTGCACGAAGCCGGAATGCTCGACGTCGCCGAGGAGGTCCGGATCCGGGGCGGGCTGGCGAAGCGTTACCGGCACGACCCGGAGTCCGGCGCGCGGTTCGCGTCGGCGAATCCGCGGGAGGAACAGCTTCTCCTCGCGGCGATGACGGAAGAACTCAAGCGCCGCAGCGAATTCCGCGTCCGCGGCGAACAGGGGTCGATGACCGACGCGGAGATGTGGGTCGACAGCGAAACCTGGAAAAAGGCGCTCGAACACGCTCGCGAACTGAGCAGGCTTCTGCACACCGCCGCGCGACCACCCCGCACCCGGGGCACGATCCCGGTCAGCGCGACGGTGTCGCTGTTCGAAATGACGCGATCGTGACTTCACTGCGCGAACCCCTGCGCCACCACAACTTCCGCTGGCTGATCGGCGGCCGCACGTTCGGGGAGTTCGGCAACGCCGTCGCTCCGCTCGCGCTGGCGTTCGCGGTGATCGACCTGACCGGCTCGGCCGTCGACATCGGCATCGTCGTGGGCGCGCGGTCGGTGGCGAGCGTGGTGTTGCTGCTGTTCGGCGGAGTACTGGCGGACCGGCTTCCGCGCTCGGTGATCTTGCAGGGCACCGAAGTCGCCGCGACGCTGACCCAGGCGACCATCGCGGCGAGTGTCCTTTGTGGATTCGCATCGATCCCGCTG
Source organism: Amycolatopsis coloradensis (assembly GCF_001953865.1). Lineage (GTDB taxonomy): Bacteria > Actinomycetota > Actinomycetes > Mycobacteriales > Pseudonocardiaceae > Amycolatopsis > Amycolatopsis coloradensis. The sequence goes on along the minus strand of NZ_MQUQ01000005.1, from coordinate 801,841 downwards.
CTCGTCGGGCTGAGCGTGGTCAACGGCGCGGTGGCCGCGATCTCCGCCCCCGCTTCGGCGTCGCTCACGCCGTTGACGGTGCCCGCCGCCCTGCTGGCACCGGCCAACGCGCTGGGCAGGCTGCTCTCGAACTCCGGCCGGATCGCCGGTGCCGGGCTCGGCGGCGTCCTGGTCACCGCGGTCGGCCCTGGCTGGGCGCTCGGCGGGAACGCGCTGCTGTTCCTGGGCTCCGCCCTCTCCTACGGGCGCATCCGCCTCAGTCGCCGGGAACGGATCCCCGGCAGCCGTCCGCTGGCGGAACTCGCCGAAGGCTGGCGCGAGTTCCGGTCACGGACCTGGGTATGGGTCGTGGTCGTGCAGTTCATGGTGGTGAACGCCGTCATCGCCGGCGGGATCGCGGTGCTGGGCCCCATCGTCGCCGACAGCACCTTCGGCCGCTCCGGCTGGGGCTTCGCCCTCGCGGCGCAGACGATCGGCTCACTCGTCGGCGGGATCCTCGTGGCCCGATGGCAGCCGCGGCGCGCGCTGTTCGTCGGAGTCGCGGTGATCTTTCTCGAAGCGCCGCCGTTGATCCTCCTCGGCCAGGCACCCTGGCTGCCTCTGCTGCTGGCGGCCATGTTCGTGTCCGGCATGGCGATCGAGCAGTTCGTGGTGGCGTGGGACGTCTCGCTACAGGAGAACGTGCCCGAGGAGAAACTCGCGCGCGTCTACTCCTACGACATGCTCGGTTCCTTCATCGCCCTGCCGCTCGGCCAGATGGCGGCGGGGCCCGCCGCGCAGCACTTCGGCGCCGACACGACCTTGCTCGCGTGCGCCGGGCTGGTCGTGGTCGCCACCTGCCTCGCCCTGTGCAGCGGGCAGGTGCGCGGCCTGGTCCGGAAAACCCACGCCGCCCGATCCTGACCTCACCGACCGCGACCCCGCCGGGCGACAGCAAAGGTCCCTTGCTCTCTTTCCGCAGGTCACGGCCAGGGACGGACCTCTTCGAGGAGTTTCGCGACCGCGAGCACCAGGTCGTCGGAGTGCCGGGGGCCGACGATCTGCAAGCCGACAGGGAGGCCGCTGGAGGTGCGGCCCGCCGGGACACTGATGGCGGGTTGCTGGGTCATGTTGAACGGGTAGGTGAACGGCGTCCAGTCCGGCCAGCCGCTTATCCCGCTGCCCGGCGGCACCTCGTGCCCGGCTTCGAAAGCGGGGATCGGGACGGTCGGCGTGATCAGCACGTCGTAGCGCGTGTGGAACTCGCCCATCAGGATGCCCAGCGCGGCCCGCTCGGCGTTGGCGCCGAGGTAGTCGCTCGCCGAGAACGTCTTGCCGAATTCCCACACCTTCCGCAGCCCGGGGTCGACCCTTTCCGCCGATCCGGCGGGGAAGGTGTCCAGCCACTTGGCCGCACCCGTCGACCACAGGATGTCGAAGGCGGGCTTGGGATCGGTGAAACCGGGATCGGTCTCTTCGATGTGCAGGCCCGCGTTGCCCAGCGACTGGACCGCCGACTTGACGATCTCCGCGACCTCCGGGTCGACGTCGACGAAGCCGAGTGTCGGCGAGTAGGCGGCGATCAGCCCGCGCACATCCCTGCGGACGGCTTCGCGGAAGGTCGAGACGGGCGGAGCGAGCGCGGCCGGGTCGCGGTAGTCGGGCATCGAGAGAACGTCGAGGAGCAGCGCGGTGTCGTCCACCGAACGCGCCATCGGGCCGGCGTGCGACAGCGGGCCGAACGGGCTCGCCGGGAACAGCGGGATCCGGCCGTGTGTCGGCTTGAGGCCGACGATTCCGCAGAACGAAGCCGGAATCCGGATCGAGCCACCACCGTCGGTGCCGACGGAAAGCTCACCCATCCCGGCCGCGACGGCCGCGGCGCTGCCACCGCTGGACCCGCCCGCCGTCGTCGACGGGTCGTGCGGGTTACGGGTGATCCCGGTCAGCGTGTTGTCCGTGACGCCCTTCCACGCGAGTTCCGGCGTCGTGGTCTTACCCAGCAGCACCAAGCCGTTTTCGCGCAGGCGGGCGGTGACGGGACTGTCGACGTCCCACTGCTGGCCGGGGTCGATGCACCGCGAACCGCGCAGCGTCGGCCAGCCCTGCGTCAGGAACATGTCCTTGATTGAAGCGGGAACACCGTCCAGCCAGCCGATCGGATTACCGTCCCGCCAGCGGATCTCGGACGCTTTCGCCTGTTCGAGTGCTTTGTCGGCGTCGACCAGGCAGTAGGCGTTGATCTCGCCGTCCCGTTCTTCGATGGCGCGCAAAGCGTTCTGAGTGGCCTCGACCGGTGACAGCTCTCCGGTGGCATACGCGGCGACCAGCTCACTCGCGGTCAACTTGGTGTCGTTCATCCGGCCCCTAACCTTGGCGAAGCGTCTCCGACGGCACGTACCCGAGCTGCTTGTCCACGACGTTGCGCAGTGGCTCCCCCGCGCGCCAGCGACGGAAGTTGTCCGCGAACACCTCTACCAGAGTATTCCGCCAGCCGACGAAGTCACCCGACATATGCGGCGAGATCAGTACGTTCTCCATAGTCCACAAAGGACTCTCCGACGGCAGCGGCTCGGTGTCGAAGACGTCGAGCGCCGCACCACCGAGCCGCCCTTCCCGCAGCGCGCCGACCAGATCGGAGGTGACGACCAGTTCACCGCGGCCGACGTTGACGAACCGCGCGCCGGGTTTCATCGCGGCGAAGGTCTCGGCGTCGAACATGCCCTTCGTCTGCTCCGTCAGTGGCGCGACCGCGACGACGTAGTCCACCTCGGGCAGATGGCGTACCAGCTCCGAGGACGCGTACACGTCCCCGAAGTCGGGATCGCCCGTGCGGGCACGTCGCCCGACACCGGCCACCGACATCCCGGCGGCTCGCAGCAGCCGCGCGATCGACCGGCCGATCGGCCCGGTGCCGACCACGAGGACCCGGCGGCCGGAGACACGTTCACTCTCCCGATGCTTCCACTGCCCTTGCCGTTGCAGGTCCCACGAACGTACGAAGTCCTTGGCGAACGTGAGGACGACACCGAGGACGTACTCGGCGATCGCCCCGTCGAACACCCCGCGCGAGTTGGTGAGCACGACATCGCTGGCCTGCAACCCGGGAAACAGCACGGAATCGACCCCCGCGCTGGCGATGTGCAGCCAGCGAAGCCGGTCGGCCGCGGGCCAGGCACCCGGAACGGCGGTCGACAGGAAGTCGTAGACGAAGAGCGCGTCAGCTCCGGACAACGCATCGGCCAACCCGGCCTCGTCGGTGTAACGAACCACCGCTTCGGCTTCGATAGCGCGCATATCCGGTGGGCGTGCGTCTCCGCAGAGCACCGCCAGAACAGGGGTCTCCGAGGCGATCACATTGACACCGTAAAAGTGGCTCGTATGATTGTCAACAATCCGAGGAACGACCCCCGGAGCACCGGACCTGTGACAGCAGAAGTTCTCCGGAGGCTGAAACTTGGATTTCGACTTATTGGAGTTCGAAGGGCCCTTGGCGCAACGCGGCATCGGCGTGATCGCTCCGTTCGACCTCGCCCTGGAACGCGAGCTGTGGCGCTGGGTGCCCATGGAAGTCTCCCTTCATCTGGCGCGGACGCCGTACGAACCCGTGCCCGTCAGCATGGAGATGGCCCAGCTCGTCAGTGACAGCAGGCATCTCGCCGCCGCCACGAGAGACGTGCTCCACGTGGAGCCCGAAGTCGTCGCCTACCTGTGCACCTCCGGCAGTTTCGTCAACGGTGTGGACTACGAACGCTCCTTGACCAAGGCGATCTGCGACGCCGGCGCACCGGACGCCGTCACCACTTCCGGGGCGCTGGCCGAGGTCCTGCACCAGCTCGACCTCCAGCGGGTCTCGATACTGACGCCCTACGACGGCGACCTGACCGGGAAGCTGCACGACTTCCTGGCCGAACTCGACGTGCACACCGTCTCGAGCGACCACCTCGGCCTGGGTGGCGGCATCTGGAAGGTCAGCTACCGGACCATCGCCGAGCGCATCCTCGCCGCCGACCACGCCGACGCGGACGCCATCTTCGTCAGCTGCACCAACCTCCCCACCTACGATCTGATCGAGCCGCTCGAAAGCGCGCTCGGCAAACCCGTCCTCACCGCGAACCAGCTCACGATGTGGGCCTGCCTCCGGCGGATGCACCTGCCGATCGTCGGGCCCGGCAAGTGGCTCCGCGAGGTCGACTGACCTCTTCCCCTACGATTGTCGACAATCTGCCCCCGGAGGTTCCGTGCCCATCACGCCGCTCACCCCGCCCGAGCCGCCGTCCGAGACGACCACGATCGGGTTCATCTACCCCGATCACGCGGCCGAAGACGACTACCCGCTCGCGGAGCAGCTCCTCGGCGGGGACATGGCCGGGATCAAGCTGCCGGTCGAGCACATCTACGGGACCGATCTGCACGCCGTACCCGAGCTACTGGACCTCGGTAGCGAAGGCCGTCTCGCCGACGGCGCCGCACTGCTGGCCAAACACGAACCGGACGCGGTGGTGTGGGCATGCACCAGCGGCAGCTTCGTCTACGGCTGGGAAGGCGCCCGCGATCAGGCCGACCGGCTGGCCGCTGTCTCAGGCGTCCCGGCGTCGAGCACCTCCTTCGCCTTCGTCCACGCCGCTCAGGCACTCGGTGTCCGGCGGGTCGCGGTCGCCGCCAGCTACCCGGACGACATCGCCGGATTGTTCGTCGAGTTCCTCGGCGCGGGCGGGATCGAAGTGGTCTCGATGGGCAGTGCGGACATCGACACCGCCGCCGAGGTCGGCGAACTCAGCCCGGAAGCCGTCATCGAACTCGCGGTGAGCCGCGACCACCCGTCCGCCGACGCGCTGCTCGTGCCCGACACCGCCATGCGGACGCTCGGTGAGATCAACACGCTGGAGACCCGGCTCGGCAAACCGGTGCTGACCGCCAATCAGGTCACCGTCTGGGAGGGCCTGCGGCTCGCCGGGAAGTCCCCGCTCGTCCGGACACTGGGCGCCCTGTTCGGCAAGAGAGGCAACTGAACCATGTCCTTGCCGGATATCGAGCCGGTCAGCCGGGAATCGACCGCCGGGATCATCGCGCGCCAGTTGCGTGACGCGATCATGACCGGCGCTCTTCCGCCCGGCACCCAGCTCGGGGAAACCGACCTGGCCTCCCGGTTCCAAGTTTCGCGGGGGCCGCTGCGAGAGGCGATGCAGCACCTCGTCTCCGAGGGACTCCTGCGCAGCGAGCGTCACCGCGGCCTGTTCGTGATCGACCTTGAACCCGGCGACGTCTACGACATCTACTCGGCCCGCTCGGCCATCGAGCGCGCCGCGATGCTGCGAGCCCTGCGCGGTGACCGGGAGAAGGTCGCCACCGAACTCGAACAAGCCGTGGGTGCCATGGCCGCCGCCGCCGACGACGACGATCCGACCGCCCTGTCGTGGGCGGACCTCCGTTTCCACGAGGCATTGATCGCCGCTTCCGGCAGCAAGCGGCTCGTGCGCATGGCCCGCACCCTGCTGATCGAGACCCGGATGTGCCTCACCGCACTGCAGGGGACCTACCAGCGGGTTGAAGAACGGGTCACCGAGCACACCCGCATCATCGAGGCACTGCGTGCGGGCGACGAAGAGACCGCGCTGTCGTTGCTGGAAGCCCATATGGAGGACGCGGTCCAGCGGCTGGCCCCGGGAACCAGCCTGCGAGAGGGCGAAGCTCCCGCCGTGCCTTAGGAATTCAGCCACGGCCCCGCGCCCCCAGCACCGGCTGCCCGCCGGTTCCGCCGCGAAACTCCTTGTCCCACGGCCAGTATCCGTGCTCGTCCTCGTAAACCAGTTGCAGGGCACGGAAATCATCACCGTACAAGAGAACGGCGGTCAGCATGTGCGCCGAAGGAGAACTGAGCGGAACGACCTCGAACGCGGGCCACCCCACCGCCGCGGGCAGCACCTCACCACATTCCGGCGGCCCCGACCGGACCACCTCCTGAGCGAAATAGTTCAGCAGCTGACCGGATCTTCGCTCTCTCAGGCCGGTGACGACGAGCTCCGGCAGCCCGGCGTCGGTGAGCCCGACCGTGTAGGCGAAGCCAGGATGGGCGGCTCCACGCTCGACGGTCTGCACCATCCAGCCGTACTTCCGGATCAGCGGACGGACCTCCTCGAGGAGGTAGTCGTCGCGGGTCTTCCCGGGGTTGTCGCAATGCCAGCACATCGGCACTCCTCCAGTCGTCGAATTCGATGATCGACACTGTGCACCGGGGCACCGACAAAAACTCGCGACCCGGGTGCGCGCTCGGGCGATTCGGAGTACTCGCTTCTGCGGTTTCTTGTTGCGGGGCAAGTGATTGCAAGAATCTTGACGTATTTATCGACTTGAATTCGCGCGGCAGGGCAGGTGGGCCGCGAGCGCGTCCGAGGTTGACGACCACAGAGGACTCAGACAGGTCCACCAGACCCAAAGCGCCATACGACCCTGACCACCCGACGTGGGAAATCCGGGCACCGTGGAGCACGATGTTGTTATCAGGTAAGGAAAGTGTCGTTTTCGAGCGCGGTCCGCTGGGGGACCGCAGCCCTCACTGTGTGGATTTCGGGGCGTTGGATGACCAGAAATCCACACAGTCCCGCACGAGGAGTCCCGGCGACCACCAGATCCAGAAGGTGTGTGTGGATAGACACTCAAAGTCCATATCCACACACACCGTCCGAGGCCACGCGCACACCTTCACCTGGCTGTCGCCGACCGGCACCTACCCGCTGCCGCCGACGAGCAAGCCTTCAGGACGAGAGAAGCGCCCCACGGCCACTGCCTTAAACCCGCAGCGTGGTGCAACCTTTCGGCCGGCCTGAGCCCGGGCTACCACCACGACACCGTTGCCTTACCGTCAAGAAGTACATGAAGGCCCCCTTCACTGCGCCTAGCGCAAGGAAGGAGGCCTTCATGTACTTAACGCGCGTCGCTCGCGTCGCGTGATCCTGCCTGCTTGACGTTTGGCTTCTTTCCGCAGAAGGCGATCTCACGTGATCAGGCGGCGGTTACGCGTGATCAGACGGCGATCATGCGTGATTGGACGGCGGTTACGCGTGATCGCCACCCAATCACGCATGATCGCCGTCCAATCACGAGCGATCGCCGTCCAATCACGTGTAAGACCCGAAAGATCACGCGTCGCTAGCCAACCACGTCACCCCGGGATGTCATGAAAGATCCGTTCATGACATCCCCAGGACTTGACACGCCACTATGCGGATGGTTCAAGATAGAGCGGCGACCACCGCAGACCCGAGTTCGGCGGTGGTGGACTTCCCGCCGAGGTCAGGGGTCTGCACGGTCCCCTCCTCGAGAACCTTCTCCACCGCGGCGCGAACGTCTTGTGCCGCGGCGGTTTCCCCGAGATGGTCGAGCAGCATCGCACCCGCCAGGATCTGCGCCACCGGATTCGCGATGCCCTGTCCGGCGATGTCGGGAGCGCTGCCGTGCACCGCCTCGAACATGGAAGGAAACTCACCAGATGGATTGATGTTGCCCGAAGGCGCCATTCCGAGCCCTCCCGTCACGGCCGCCGCCAGGTCGCTCAGGATGTCGCCGAACAGATTGGAAGCGACCACGACGTCGAGCCGGTCCGGCGCCTGCACCATCCGCGCGGCGAGCGCGTCGACATGGCACTGTTCGGCGTGCACGTCCGGATATTCCGAAGCGATTTCGAGGAAGATCTCGTCCCAGAACGGCATCGAGTGAATGAGCCCGTTGGACTTCGTCGCCGAGCAAACGCGTCCTGTCCGCGTCTTCGCCAGCTCGAAGGCGTAACGGATGATCCGCTCCACCCCGACCCGCGTGAACACGGATTCCTGTAAGACGAACTCGTTCCCTTGACCACGATTGTGCCTGCCGCCGATCTCCGAATATTCACCCTCGGAGTTCTCGCGGACGATCACCATCTCCAGCTCTTCGGCGCTCCGGCCTGCCAGCGCCGACGTCGTTCCCGGCAGCAGCCGGACCGGCCGGAGATTGACGTACTGGGTGAACGCGCGCCGCACCGGAATGAGGAGGCCCCACAACGAGACATGGTCCGGAACACCGGGAAAGCCGACGGCACCGAGGAAGATCCCGTCGAACCGGGAAAGCTGCTCGATTCCGTCGTTCGGCATCATCGAGCCGATTTTGGTGTACCGCTCACAGCTCCAGTCGAATTCTTTCCAAGACAAGGAGAAACCGTGTGACACCGCCGCGCGGTCGAGGACCTTGCGGGCCTCGACCGTGACGTCGACACCGATCCCGTCGCCGGGAATGCTGGCGATGCGGTAGGAAGCCGCCCCTTGAGAACTCACCGCTCCAGAAGTCACAGAGCCACCGCGATGTACTTGGTCTCGAGGAACTCGTCGATACCGACGGTGCCGCCTTCACGACCGAGTCCCGACTGCTTGATCCCGCCGAACGGAGCCGCCGGGTTCGAGACCAGCCCCTGGTTGAGGCCGATCATGCCGGCCTCCAGTCGTTCCGAAACCCGGAATGCCCGTTTGAGATCGGAGGTGTACACGTAGGACACGAGACCGAATTCGGTGTCGTTCGCCGCCGCGATGGCCTCGTCCTCGCTGTCGAACGGGGTGATCGGGGCGACCGGGCCGAAGATCTCCTCTGAAGCGAGCCTGGCGTCCTTGGGCACATCGGTGAGCACCGTGGCCTGATAGAAGTTACCCGGACCGTCCACAGTAGACCCACCGGTGAGCACGCGTGCTCCTCGCTCGGTGGCGTCCGCGACGAGGCCACTCACCTTCTCGACCGCGGCCTCATCGATGAGCGGGCCGACGACGACACCTTCCTCGGTGCCGCGCCCCATCGGCAGGGCCTCCATGCGCTCGGTGAGGCGCCGGGAGAACTCGCCGACGATGCCACGCTGGACATAGAAGCGGTTCGCGGCCGTGCAGGCCTCGCCGATATTGCGCATCTTCGCGGTCATCGCGCCTTCGACCGCCGCGTCGAGGTCGGCGTCTTCGAAGACCAGGAAAGGAGCGTTGCCACCGAGTTCCATCGAGGTGCGGAGCACCTTGTCCGCACACTGTTCCAACAGCTTCCGCCCGACGCCGGTCGAGCCGGTGAAGGACAGTTTCCGGGCGCGGCCGTCGCGGATCAGCGGCTCCATCACGCCGCCGGAGTCCGACGTCGTGAGCACGTTCAGCACACCTTCGGGCAGTCCCGCTTCGGCGAGGATCGCCGCGAGGGCCAGCATCGAAAGGGGGGTTTGAGCAGCGGGCTTGATGATCATCGTGCAGCCTGCCGCGACCGCGGGCCCGATCTTGCGGGTGCCCATCGCCATGGGAAAGTTCCACGGTGTGATCAGCAGACACGGCCCGACGGGCTGCTTCGTCACCAGGAAGCGGCCGGCGCCGTTGGGCGCGACGGCATAGCCACCGCCGATCCGGACGGCCTCTTCCGCGAACCAGCGGAAGAATTCAGCCGCGTAGGTGATCTCGCCTTTCGACTCCGCGAGCGGCTTGCCCATCTCGAGAGTCATCAGCAGCGCGAGTTCGTCGGCACGCTTTACGAGCAGCTCGTAGGCGCGGCGCAGGATCTCGCCGCGTTCGCGCGGGGCGACGTTCGCCCAGTCGGCCTGAGCGGCGACGGCGGCGTCGAGTGCGCTGACACCGTCCGCCGGTGACGCGTCGGCCACCTCGCACAGGGCTTCACCTGTCGAGGGGTCGAGAACGGGGAAGGTCTTCCCGCTCGTGGCGGGCACCCATTTGCCGCCGATGAACAGTTCCTTGTCGACCGCCGCGACTACGCCGGCCTCACTGATCGAGCTCATCCCAACGCTCCTCCATGTTGTCCCGAACGCCATGCTATGGATATTGTCAACAATCGACAACAGCTTCAGCCGACCTAGGAGCGCAGCCCATGGCTCAGCTATCACCGCTGCTCAAGCAGGCAACGCCGGTCGTGGTCGACCACGGTGAAGGGGTGTACCTCTACGACACCGATGGCAAACGTCACCTGGATTTCACCGCCGGTATCGGCGTGACCAGCACCGGCCACTGCCATCCGCACGTGGTGAGCGCCGCGCAGGAGCAGATCGGCAAACTCATCCACGGGCAGTACACGACGGTCATGCACAAGCCGATGCTGGAACTGACCGAGAAGCTGGGCGGCGTCCTGCCGGAGGGCCTGAATTCCCTCTTCTACGCGAACTCGGGCAGCGAGGCGGTCGAGGCGGCGCTCCGGCTGTCACGTCAGGCGACCAAGCGGCCCAACGTCATCGTGTTCCAGGGCGGTTTCCACGGCCGGACCGTCGCGGCGGCGACCATGACGACCTCGGGCACGCGATTCAGCGCCGGGATCTCGCCGCTGATGTCCGGTGTGCACGTCGCGCCCTTCCCGTACGCCTTCCACTACGGCTGGGACGAGGAGACCGCGACGAAGTTCGCCCTGCGCGAGCTCGACTACCTGTTCGCGACGGTCTGCGCGCCGAACGAGACGGCCGCGTTCTTCATCGAGCCGGTGCTCGGCGAGGGCGGGTACGTCCCGGCGAACCCCGAGTTCCTGGCCGGGATCCGGGAACGCGCGGACAAGCACGGAATCCTGCTGGTGATGGACGAGATCCAGACCGGCTTCGGCCGGACGGGCAAGTTCTGGGGGCACGACCACTTCGGGGTGCGCCCGGACATAGTGCTCATCGCGAAGGGACTCGCGAGTGGGTTCCCGATCTCGGGCATCGCCGCGTCCGAGGAACTGATGGCGAAGGCGCTCCCCGGTTCGCAGGGCGGTACCTACGGCGGCAACGCGGTGGCCTGCGCGGCGGCGATCGCGACACTCGAGGTGATCCAGCGGGAGGGACTGGTCGAGAACGCCGCCGAACGCGGACGCCAGCTGCTCGAAGGTGTGCGGGTGATCGCGGACAAGTCGCCGTCGATCGGTGACGTCCGTGGGCTGGGGCTGCTGGTCGGTTCCGAGTTCACCACGCCGGACGGCGAACCGGACACGGCGAAGGCCCAGGCGGCCCAGAAAGCCGCGTCCGCCAACGGACTGCTGCTGCTGACCTGCGGGGCGTACATGAACGTCGTCCGGATGGTCCCGCCGCTGATCGTCGACGCCGAGCAGGTCGACGAAGCGCTGCGGATCTGGGGTGACGTCGTGGCAGGGGTCGAGTGATGGCCCGCTACATCACGATCACCCTCGACAAACGCGGAGTCTCGTGCCGGGCCCGGCTGCTCGACGCCGAAGCCCCGCGAACCTGTCGCGCGGTGTGGGACGCCTTGCCGCAGAGCGGTTCGGCCTATCACGCGAAGTACGCGCGCAACGAGGTCTACACCCTCGTGCCGCCCTTCGCCGAACCGAAGCCGGGCCGGGAAAACCCCACGGTGACGCCGATTCCGGGCGATGTCGTGTACTTCGGGTTCGAGGCGTGGGAGATCGGCAACCCGGCGTATGGCTACGACGACGACAGTGAGGCGCACAGCGACCAGGGCGCGACGGATCTCGCGATCTTCTACGGCCGCAACAACCTGCTGATCAACGGTGACGCGGGCTGGGTGCCCGGCAACGTGTTCGCGACGATCGAAGAGGGACTGGCCGAAATGGCGGAGGCCGCGCAGGACCTCTGGCTGCGAGGTGTCGAGGGCGAGACGCTCTCGTTCGCACGCGCGTGAAAACCTGTGGGCGGTGAGGGTTCCCCACCCTCACCGCCCACAGGCCGGCACCCCTCCCTGGCTTTACTGGACGCCGGTGATCCGGTATTCGACGCCGCCGACTTCGTTGCCGCGCTGGTCGACCTGGGTAACGTGGACGGTGTACTTCCCGCCGAGAGCCTCGGCGCCCGCGGTGAAGCTCAACTGGGCGGGCACCTGCTCACCCGACTTGAAGGTGAGCCCGCTGATCCGGGCCTTCTGCGGGTTCACGATGGCGAGTTCGGTCTCGCCGACCCGTTCGATGCCCTCACCCTTCGCGCCGCCTGCCCGCCAGCGTGCGGCGAGGTCGGGACCGAGGTTGATGGTGATTCGTCCCGGACCGGTGAACGGTTTGCCCGGCTGGGTGAAGACGATGTCGCCGACCGCCGTGGGTTCACGACCGTCCCAGCCGAACACGATCGGCCGGAACTGCGGGATCTTGATCTTCGCGGGCACCGCGTTCACGTTGTGCCAGGCGATGTTGTTGTTCTTCCGGGTGTTGATGGACGTGCTCAGGCCTTCCGTCGGCAGGTCGGTCGGCGAGAGCCACCGTGCCAGCAGGCAGAAGTGCGAGCCGATCGGGACCTTCCACGGGATGACGACCGTCTTGGTGCCGTAGGGCACGTCCACGTCGGCGGCCGAACCGATGTAGTTCCACTGGTTCGGCCACTGGGCCACGGTGCCCTGTTTGGTGTACCAGACCTGCAGGTTCCCCTTCTCGTATCCGTCCCCGTACGGGCCGGGGCGGTTCAGCGTGACGTGGATGAAGGCATCACCGCCCTGGACGATCGGGTCGTCGGTGGCGCACAGGATCTGCGTGAAGCACACCCGGACGTCGGGGCTGGAGTAGAGCGAGCCGGACGAGTCCTCGTATCCGTAATCGTTTCCGTTGTCCCGGATGAAGACGTCGCTGCGGGCTTCCGGTGCGGCCTGCGCCGCCGGTGCGACACCTGCGAACAACGTCGCGACGGCCAGTGCGGCCGAGGCGATCAAGGTCCGACGGCGCCGCGGGTTCCTGCTGATCATGTTTCCCTCCTTGGGCGAAACATTCGACCTGCTGACCGTCGGACAGGCCGGTTGTGGCGCGGTTGTCGGGATCTTGTGCCCTAATTGGCCGATTTCGGTGCGTCTTCGCCCGGATACGCTCACCGAGGTCACATGCCGGAGGGAGCAGGGTGCCCGGGCCAGGGGAATTGCGGGTGCTGGGCCCGGTCGAAGCGATCGGTCCCACCGGGCGGGCGGAGTTCCACGGCGCCCGCCAGCGAGCCGTGCTCGGCGTATTGGCACTGCACGCGGGCACGATCGTGCCGATCCCCCGGCTGGTCGACGTCCTCTGGGGCGAGGACCCGCCCCGAACCGCGGTGAAGACCCTGCACAGCCACGTCGCCAGGATTCGGCAGGCGCTGGAGGACTGCGGGTTCCCGCCGGTCCTGCTGACGCGCAAACCCGGGTACGTCTTGACGGTCGCGCCGTCCTCTGTCGACGCGCTCCGTTTCGAAGAGGAACTTCGTGCCGCCAAACGGAACAATCCCGGCCAGGCGGTGACAGCCTTGCGCGAGGCGTTGCGGCTCTGGCGCGGCGAAGCCTTCGCGGACGCCGAACTGGACGGCTGGGGACTACGCGAGGTCGAACGCCTCCAGGAGCTGTGGCTGTCCGCCTGGGAAGAGCTGTGGGACGCCGAACTCCGGCTCGGTGGCCACGACGAGGTCGTCCGGGAACTGCCACGTCTGCGGGCGAGCCATCCCCATCGCGAACGGCTCGCCGCACTGCACATGCTCGCCCTGCATCGCTGTGGCAGGCACGCCGAAGCACTCGAAACCTTCCAGTCCGTGCGCCGGGGCCTCGCCGAGGAGTTCGGTGCCGACCCCGGCCCGGAGCTGGTGGAACTGCATACGGCGATCCTGCGCCGGGCGCCCGAACTCGACGCGCCCGCGCGGGGAACGGCGCCCGCCCAGCTTCCCGCCCGTGTCGGGCATTTCACCGGACGGCAGCAGGAACTCGCGTCGCTGGACCGGCTGCTCGACGAACCCGAACCGCCGGTCGTGGTCATCTCCGGCGCCGCCGGGATGGGGAAATCCGCGCTCGCCGTGCAGTGGGCGCACCACATCGCGGACCGCTTCCCCGACGGGCAGCTCTTCCTCGACCTCGCCGGCCACGACCCGCAAGAAGCGGTCTCGCCGGGTGACGCGCTCGCCCATCTGTCGCGGGGGCTCGGCCTCCCCGACGATCGGCTGCCCGACGCGACACCCGAACGCGCGGCGCTCTACCGCTCGCTGCTGCACGGCAGGCGTTGTGTGATCGTCGCCGACAACGCGGGCGGCGTCGACCAGATCCTGCCGCTCGTCCCGGGGACGGCGGAGGCGATGCTGATCGTGACCAGCAGGCAGACCCTGGCCGCGCTCGGCAGCAGGCACGCCGTCCGCGTGCTCGCCCTCGACGCGCTGGCCGATCCGGAGTCGATGACCCTGCTCACCCGGGTGCTGGGCGCCGATCGGGTCGCCCGCGAACCCGAACAGGCCGCGCGGCTGGCCAGGCTGTGCGACGGGATGCCGCTGGCGTTGCGGATCGCCGCCGCGCGCCTGACCGGTGAACCCGGCCGTCCGATCGCGGACCTGACCCGCGAACTCACCGGCGTCGGACGGCTGGAAACCCTTGCGGTACAAGGAGATTCCCGGACCGTCGAAACCGTTCTCGCGAGCGCCTATCTGCCGTTGCAGCACGCTCCGGCGCACCTGTTCCGGCTGGCCGGGTCGACTCCGGGGACGTCGTTCAGCTCGGCTCTCGGAAGCGCGTTGTGCGGGGTGCCCACCGAAGCGGGCCGGGCCGCGGTCGCCGAGCTGTCCGCCGCGCATCTGGTCACCCCGGCGGGCCCGGACCGCTACCGCTTCCACGATCTGATCCGCGAATTCGCCGTCGCGTGCGCTCGCGCCGACGAAACGCCGTCGAGCCGCGCCGAGGCGGCGGACCGGCTGATCGATTGGTACCTGCACGTCGCCGCCGAGGCGAACCGGATCATCGATCCGAACCGCGATCTGGTCACCCCGGCGTTGCGCCACCCGGCGCCCGAGCGGCCGTTCCCGGCGGAAAGGCGTGCGGCACTGGCGTTCCTGGGTGCCGAACGCGCGAATCTGCTGCCCGTGGTGCGGTTCGCGCGCGAACACGGCCGCAACACCGCCGCCTGGCAGCTCACCTATCTGCTCACCAGTTTCTACGACACCACGGGCGGCTGGAACGAGCGGATCGGACTCTGCCGCGAAGGCGCCGCGGCGGCCGCGGAACTCGATGATCCCTTGGCGGAGGCGGAAATGCTGCGCGCGCTGGGCGCGGCCTACTTCATGACCCGCAGGCTGACCGACGCGCTCGAAACCAACGCCCGCGCGTTGAAGGCCGCCCGCGCGGCGGGGGATCTCGAAGGCGAAGGGCATATCTACAACAACACCGCGAACGCCTATGCCGCGTTGCGCCGGTTCGACGAGGCGATCACCGCCTACCAGCTCGCGGTGGAACGGTGCACCGCGGCGGGCAACCGGCTCGGGCGCGCGCTGTCCCAGCGCAATCTCGGCCACGCCTGCATCCGGCGCGGTCAGCCGATGGACGGGCTCACCCCGCTGACGGCCGCGCTGGAGACGTTCCGCGAACTCGGCAACGCCCGGCTGGAGGCCGCCACCCTGGACACGCTCGGCGAGGCCTACGAAGAACTCGGCGATCACGACGTCGCGCTGGAACATCTCGGAAAGGCACTGGCCGCGTCCCGCGCGATCGGCGACCGGTGGCAGGAGTGGGAATCACTGCTGCACGCCGGTCAGGTCCACCTTTCCCGCCGCGACTTCCTTGCCGCGCGGGACGACTTCGACCAGGCGCTGTCGATCAGCCGGGACGTCGGGAATCGGCACAGCGAAGCCGCCGCGCTCGACCGGCTCGGCCGCGCCCACCTGGGGCTCGGCGACCTCGTGGCGGCGAGGGAAAACCTTGAGCGCGGCCTCGCCGTCCGGGCGGGCGTCCCGGATCCGTACGAGGAGGCTCACCTGCACCGTGACCTCGGCGATTTGGAGGCGCGATGCGGCGACACGGCCGCCGCGGCCACCCACTGGGCTCGAGCGATCGAGCTGTACCGGCGGGCGAACGCGACGGCCGACGCCGACCTCGTCACCGGGCGGGGCTGATCACCACGGTCGAGGTCGCGTACACGAGCCTGCCCTGCGACGGCTCGAAGAACTCGACCCGCGCCTTTCCCGCTTGACCGGGCAGGTACGTGAATTCGGCGTATCCCCTGGTCTCACCGCGCTGGAAGGTGACGACACCGTCCTTCACCGGCACGTGACCGGAGCCCTCGGTGCGATAGCGGATCGTGAGCGGTCCTGTCCACGGCCGGGAGAGCACGATGGGCACCTTGCAGGTCGATCCCGGCGCGAAATGGGGCGGGATCGACCAGCAGATCTCACCTTCCTGGGTGGTGGCAAGCGGCGCGGTCTTGGCCGAGTCGTCGTCAGCCACCCAAGCGACTCCGACGCTGTGGCCGATCCGCACGCCCTTCTCGCCGTGAAGGCGGAGGGAGAACATCTCGTCGTTCTCGACGAGGGCGTCGGCGCGGACCTTGACCGCGACGGTCCGCGCGTCCGCACTCCCGGACCAGGTCAGCGTGCCGGCGCTCGGCAGGTAGTCGACGCCTTCGTTGGCGGTGAACGCCGGATCGATCGGCGAGCCGTTGCCTTCGATCGTCCGGTACTCGACCGAGCCCTGCGGCGCGCAACCGCCGTCGGCGACGGAAACGGTGAAGAGGAGGGTGGTGTACCCGGTGCTGGTTCCCTCGGCCTGGCTGACGCCACTGACGTTCACCACGGGCGCCGTGCAGCCCGCTTCCCCGCCTTCGGCCACCGGTGCCGTGAGTCCGAACGTGACCGCGAGCGCCGCCCCCAGCGTCGCGATCCGTCTCATCGTTGGTCCCATCGAGCGTCCACCCCTTCCGGCGGGCCGCCGTGACCCGCTGCGACATGGGTAACCGAGTGCGGTTGTCGCGAGGTTGTGACCAGCAAACATGAAAATGATTCATGGCCATCGCCGCCCATGACGTACTACGCTTCGGTAACCAGGCAAAGACGCGCGAGGAAGGGCTGTCGATGGGCGATGTTGCGGCACGGTTCGCCGAGATCGTCGGGGAAACGAATCTGCTTTCAGGCGAGGCGATCCCCGAGGACTACGCACACGACGAGGCATTGACTGCCACGCCGCACCAGCCCGCCTACCTGGCGAAACCCGGAAGCGCCGAGGAGGTCGCGGAGCTGCTCAAGGCAGCGGGCGAACACGGCGTGCCGGTGACCGCGAGAGGATCGGGCACCGGGCTCTCGGGCGGTGCGCAACCACGCGAAGACAGCCTGGTGATCTCGTTCGAGCGAATGAACGCGGTACTGGAGATCGACACCGTAAACCACGTCGCCGTCGTCCAGCCCGGCGCCACACTGTCCGAATTGGACGAAAAGACCGCCGAAGCCGGACTCGGCTATACGGTCTACCCCGGTGAACTGAGCGCGAGTGTCGGCGGCAACGTCGGGACGAACGCGGGCGGCATGCGCGCGGTCAAGTACGGCGTCACGCGGCACAACGTCGTGGGCCTTCAGGCGGTGCTGCCGACCGGCGAGATCATCCGCACCGGCGGCAAGACCTCGAAGGTGTCGACCGGCTACGACCTGACCCAGCTGATCATCGGCTCCGAAGGCACCCTCGCGATCGCGACCGAAGTCATCGTGAAGCTGTATCCGCGCCTGCCGCACGGCGCCACCGTGCTCGCCCCGTTCGAGACCTTCGACGAGGTGATGACCGTCGTCCCGAAGATCATCTCCAGCGGGCTGGCACCGCATATCCTCGAATACATCGACAACCTGACGCTCGCGGCGATCAGCTACAACGAGAAGCTCAGTCTCGGCGTCCCGGACAAGATCCGCGACACCGCGCAGGCGTATCTGGTGGTGGCGCTGGAAAACCGCGACAACAACCGGCTGCACGCCGACATCGAAGAGCTCGGCGGTCTACTGGGCGACGTCGGCGCGATAGATGTGTACGTGCTCGACGGCAGTTCGGCGCGCAAGCTCATCGAGGCCCGCGAGAAGGCGTTCTGGACGGCCAAGTCGGTCGGGGCCGACGACATCATCGATGTGGTGGTCCCCAGGTCCGCGATGCCGGAATTCCTGCGCAGGTCCAGGGAAATGGCGCTGTCCCGCGAGTCGGGCGCACTCGGCTGCGGGCACGCCGGTGATGGCAACGTCCACCTCGCCATCTTCTGCAAGGACCAGGAGAAGCGGAAGAAGCTGCTGGCCGACATCTTCGCGCTCGGCATGGAACTCGGCGGCGCGATCTCCGGCGAGCACGGCCTCGGGAAGGCCAAGTCCGGCTACTTCCTCGACTTGGAGGACCCGGCGAAGATCGCGCTGATGCGCCGGATCAAGGAGAGCTTCGACCCCGCCGGGATCCTCAACCCTGGCGTTCTTTTCGCTGAGAGGCTTGAAAAGTGAGTGAGATGAACGGCGCCCAGTCCCTGATCCGCACGCTGGTCGACAGTGGCGTCGACGTGTGCTTCTCGAATCCGGGCACCTCGGAGATGCACTTCGTGGCGGCGCTCGACACCGTGCCCGAGATGCGCGGCGTGCTCGGCTTGTTCGAAGGCGTCGTCACCGGCGCCGCGGACGGGTACGCGCGTATCGCCGACAAGCCGGCGGCCACGCTGCTGCACCTCGGCCCCGGTCTCGGGAACGGGCTGGCGAACCTGCACAACGCGCGCCGCGCGCACACCCCGATCGTCAACGTGATCGGCGATCACGCGACCTACCACAAGCGGTACGACGCCCCGCTCGAATCGGACATCGAAGCCGTCGCCGGTTCCCTCGAAGGCTGGGTCCGCCGCTCCGAGCACACGAAGGACGTCGGTGCCGACGCCGCCGCGGCGGTCGCGGCGTCGCAGGACGCACCCGGGCAGATCGCGACCCTGATCCTTCCCGCCGACGCGTCCTGGGGCGAGGGCGGCGAGACCTGCGCACCCATTCCGCCGCGGATCCCGCAGGCCGTCGACGCGACGACGGTGAAGAACATCGCCGAGGTGCTGGCAAGCGGCGAACCTGTCGCGCTGCTCGTCGGCGGCAGCGGCTGTCGCGAAGCCGGGTTGCGCGCGACCAGCCGGATCGGCGCCGCGACCGGGGTGAAGACGTTCGTCGAGACGTTCCCCGCGCGGCTCGAGCGCGGTGCGGGCCTGCCGACGATCGAGCGGCTGGGTTACCTTGCCGAGCAGGTCGCATACCAGCTCGACGGGATCAAGCACGTGATCGTCGCCGGGACGAAGGCGCCTGTGTCGTTCTTCGCTTACCCCGGCAAGGCGAGCAACCTGGTTCCCGAAGGCGCGCAGGTCCATGTGCTGGCCGAAGTCGGGCAGGACGTGCCGCGTGCCCTGAACGACGTCGCGGATCTGGTCGCCGCGGAGACGGAGCCGGTGTTGCAGGAGGCCGCGCGGCCCGCGCTGCCGTCCGGGCCGCTGACGCCACAGAACTGGGTCGAGGTGATCGGCGCGCTGCTGCCCGAGCGCGCGATCATCGCGGACGAGGCCAACACCTCCGGTCTGCTGCTGCCCGCCGCGACCGCGGGAGCGCCACGGCACGACGTGCTGACCCTGACCGGCGGCGCGATCGGCTACGGCATGCCCGTCGCGACCGGCGCGGCCGTCGCCGCCCCGGACCGGCCGGTGATCAACCTTCAGTCCGACGGCAGCGCGCTGTACACCATTTCGGCGCTGTGGACGCAGGCGCGGGAGAATCTCGACGTCACCACGGTCCTGCTGAACAACCGTGCGTACGCCATCCTGCGGCTGGAGTTGCAGCGTGTCGGCGCGGACGCGGACGGCCCCAAGGCGAACGAGCTGCTCGACCTCTCGCGGCCGGACCTGGACTTCGTCAAGATCGCCGAGGGCATGGGCGTTCCCGCGACGCGGGCGACGACCGCGGAGGAACTCGCCGAGCAGTTCCAGCGCGCGCTGGCCGAGCCGGGACCACACCTGATCGACGCGATCGTGCCGACGCTGTTCTGAGTGCGTGACGGGAAAGGCCCCTTCATCGCGAATTTCGCGATGAAGGGGCCTTCCTGTCACGCGGGCTAGTGGGCCGAGGCGACCAGAGGTTCGGGCTGGCGTTGCTTCGGGACGAAGGCGGTCAAGGCGAGCCCCAGGAGCGCCGCACCGGCGGCGACCGCGAAACTCATCCGGAAGCCCTCGGCGGAGGGGACCGAAACCCCACCGACGGTGATCGCCAGCGACGCGAGCATGGTCGCCATCACCGCGCTGGACGTCGACGTGCCGACGGACCGCATCAGCGAGTTCAGCCCGTTCGCGGACGCGGTTTCGGTGACCGGGACCGAGCCCATGATCAGCGCGGGCATCGCCGCGTAGGCGATGCCGACGCCCCCACCGATGATGATCGAGGCCGTGATCAGCTCGAAGGCGTTGTCCATCAACAAGGTCGCGAAGACATAGCCTGCCGCGATGGTGGTGGCGCCGACCATCAGTGTCGTGCGCGGTCCGTAGCGCTCGATGAGCCGGGCCGAAACCGGCGACAGCATGAACATGACCACCCCGTTCGGTGCCAGGCAGAGTCCGGCCTGCACCATCATCAGGCCGAGGCCGTAGCCGGTCGAGGCGGGTGCTTGCAGCAACTGCGGGAACGACAGCGCCAGCGAGTACAGCGCGAACCCGATCATGATCGACGCCAGGTTGGTGAACAGCACCGGACGCCGCGCGGAGACCCGCAGGTCCACGAGCGGATCGCGGCGCCGAAGCTGGTAGAAGCCCCAGATCAGCAGGATTACCACCGCGGTCCCGGCGAAGCCGAGGGTGCGGCCGCTGCCCCAGCCCCATTCGCCGCCTTTGACGATCGGGAGCAGCAGGCAGACCAGGCCGACCGTCAGCCCCACCGCGCCGAGGTAGTCGAACGGCGCGGGTGTTTTCACCGGCGACTCCGGCACCACGAACAGGATCAGCAATCCGCATACGAGCCCGAGCCCCGCCGACGCCCAGAAGAGGACATGCCAGTCGGCGTTCTGCGCGACCAGCGCCGACACGGGAAGCCCGATGGCACCGCCGACCCCCAGCGTCGAACTCATCACCGAAATCGCCGAGCCGACGCGTTCAGGCGCGAGTTCGTCGCGCATGATGCTGATCCCCAACGGGATCGCGCCCATCGCGCAGCCTTGCAACCCGCGGCCGACGACCATCAGCGCGAGCGAACTGGTCAGCGCGGACACCACCGAACCGGCGACCAGGAAGCCCAGGCTGATCAGCAGCAACCGGCGCTTGCCGTAGAGGTCGCCGAGCCTGCCGCTCACCGGCATCACCACGGCCCCGGCGATCAGCGTCGCCGTCACCACCCACGACGCGTCGGACGGGCTCGTGCTGAGCAGCCGGGGAAACGCCGGGATCAGCGGGACGACGAGCGTCTGCATGAACGAGGCCACCAGACCGCAGGTGGCGAGTACGACGACGAAGACCCGGGGCGACGGTGCCCGGTCGACCGGTTTCACCATGTGCGCCCCATGATCCGACCTTACCCAGCACCACCCTTCCTGGTGAACGGTTCACCGACAGGATCACAACCAGGTGCGCACCCCGCCGTGACCTGAACAAGTGCCGCGGCGATTCTGGCTGTAGCTATAGGAACCGTCCTTGCAGAGGGCGGTCGCGCCGTCGGCGGCGCCGGCTCCGGTCGCCGGCCGGTGGACACAGACACCGTCGGTGTTGCGGTAGTAGTCGCTTCCGCACTCCGCCAGACTCGGCGCCTTCGCCGTGGGCGTCGTCTTGGGACGTGCCTTCGACGGCGGCGGCTCGGCCTGCTTCGACATCTCGACCGCGGCCGTGGTCGTCGGCACGAACTGCTGAGGCGTCGGTGTCGGAGTCGTCGTGGTCGGCGGCGTGGCCGTGGTCGTGGTGGGCGCCGCCCAGCTGCTGGTCGACGGCGCCGACGTCGACACCGAACCGCTTTGCGGCGTGACCCGCTCGGCGGGCACGGTCCCCACACCGCAGCCCCCGGCGACCAGAAGCACGATCGCCAGAGCCATGCCCAGCTTCGTCGTTCTCTGCGACATAACGGCCTCCCGGCACGTGGTGGTGCCGCGTAGTCGGGAGATCGTTCGCCGGTGTTACTGCCGGACGTGGGTCAGGCTGTGTCTCTCAGGCCGAGGTCTCCGGCCGACAAGGAGAAACGCACGTGTCCTCGCCTGACCTGCCGACCTCAGTGTGGAAGACACGCCCTAGTCGACCATCGTGCCGCGACTGATGTTCAGCGCCGTCGCCGTCATGCGGCGCGCGTGGTCCGAAGCGGCGAAGGCGGCGACGCGGTCGACGTCCGCCGGGGAGGCGGTCCGCTTGAGCATCGTGGAGCCCGCGTTGGCGCTGCGGGCGATCTTCGCGTAGCCGCGGAACTTCTCCTCGTACCGCCGGAAGGCCACCTCGTGGTCGCCGTTCGCCGCGGCGAGTTCGCCCGCGACGACGTACGCGGCGACGATGGCGAGGCCGGCCGACCATGTCGCGGATGGCGTCGTCGAGTCCGGCCCCCGCGAGGATCGCCGCCGGGATCCCCGCGGGTACGCAGGGTCACCACCCGAATGCCGTGCGGTCCGAGTTCGCACGCCAGCCCACGCCGCAACGCCTCCATCGCGCTGAACGCGACTTGCAGCCCGCCGAGGTGGTACCCCGGCAGCGGATCGCCGTCGCCGCCGAACATCAGGATCACCCCGGACCCCCGGCCCGATCATGCGCCGGGCGGCCGCCGCGCGGTCAGGAAGTTCGTCCGTACCGGGCTTCCGAAGTCCGCCAACGGCATCTCGACCAGCGGGGTGCCCTGGACGTCGTTGTGCGTGACCACGTTCATCGAGATATCGACGCTTCCCGCCGAAGAAACCACCGAAGCGGCATGCTCGTCGATGGCCGTTTCGTTGAGCGCGTCGAGCTTCTCGAGTGTGCGACCGACGAGATGGACTGTCGCGCCCACCCTCGCGAACCCGTGGGCCACCGCACCGCCACCCCCTCCCGCGGCGCCGTAGACGATCGCGTTCCTGCCTTCGCGGCAGCATCGGATTCTCCTACTTCCCCTCCAGCGCGATGAGTCCTTCGGGCATTCCGTCAAGGTGGACGTCGACCCAGATCGGGAGCCACATGTCGATCTCGTGGAACCGGCGCAGCTCGGCCAGGCCGCTGAGCCAGCCCATCCAGGAGCCATACGGTGGCTTCTCACCGGAGAATCCGCTTTGGACGAACGTCAGCCTGGTGCCACCGCCGGAGTCCTCGAGTTCCCAGGACGTCACCATGCCTTCCTCGTACGCGAGCGTCATCCTCCCGTCGGGCACCAAATCGACGATCTTCGCCGGGGCCGGGTCGTTCTCCAACGAGCCCATCGCCCAGCGTCCGCCGACGCGCATCTCGACCTCGATCCGCGCGCCGAACCAGCGCGTGAACTCGGCGGGATCGACGATCGAACGGTAGACCTCAGGTCGCGCCGCGGCGATGCGCACTTCTTCCCGCATCACCGGGGAGGTGAGATCGCAGCGGGCCGTGATCGGACGTCCTTCCACGTGGTCGACCAGGTTCGCGGCCGCCAGCGCCCAGAACGTGTGCATCATGCCGAGCGGCGAATCCGAATCCTCCATCATCGCGTCGAAGTCCGGCAGGCCGGTCTGGCTGTACGACAGCGATGTCCCGTCTCCGTCTTCCGCCAGCTTGAGTTCGACGACGGTCTCCGTATCATCGACGGTCCAGGCGAACCGCAGGACGTAGTCCTCCGCCAGCAACAGCCGCTGACGCGGAACTTCGCCGTCCGGCGTGTAACGGCCCCAGAATTCGTAACGGGACGGCAGGTCGACTTCCGCGTGTTCGGAAAACCACGTGCGCAGTGCTCCGGGGTCGATCAGCGCGTGCCAGACCTCGTTGATCGGCGCGCGCACGCGCACCTGGAAGCTCGCCGCTTCAGCCACGGCTATCTCCTTTCGGGTAACAAGCCACGGCGAGTTTGAAGGCATCGCCTTCCGCGCCGCCGTAGCGGGTGAACAGATCCTGCAAAGTCGTCTTCAGTTCATCGAGGAACTCCTGGCGCCGCTCCGGCTCCACCCGGATCTCGCCGGAGACGCCGATCGACGGCAGTTCCGGCGCGGCCCGGTCGAGCGCGGCGACATCCGACTGGACCTCCTCCATGAGGTCCACCAAATAGCCGAGGCTCAGTTCGTCCCGCGCCACCCGCGGGCCGATCCGGCCGACCAGCCCCGGCGACAACCAATACGAACGCGCGCTCGCCTGATACACGCCCTCACTGATGCCGCGCACCCTGCGTTCCGACACCTGGGTGACGAGACCGGCCTCCACCAGCCGTTTCACGTGGTAATAGACCCGTTGCGGAGTCTGTTCCAGCACCGCCGCCACCTCGGTGCAGGAACGCGGCTCCGCCAGTTGCCGCAGGATGTCCACCCGCTGCGGCTTCAGCAACGCCTCCGCCTGCTCGAGCCGCTCCAGGTACTCCACGTCCTTCACCGCGTCACGTCTTTCACAGCGCCACCTCGATCACAAAAACAAGTTTGAACGTAAAAATCTATTTTGTCAATCAGGCTGGATCGCGCTACTCTCGTCGTGTGGCGTTCCTGCGGCGGTACACAGCGGAACTCGCGGTCACCCTGGCGGTGCTCGCGGGGTCCGCCGTGGTCTCCCTCGGCGGCAGCGACGAGCCACCGCGCAACGCGGTCGTCGGCTGGGCCTGCGCGGTGCTCGCCTGCGCCGCATTGTTCCTGCGCCGCCGCTATCCGCTCCCCGTCACCATCTTCACCGCGGCTTGCTGCGCGATCTACTACCCGCGAACCGATCCCGATGGGTTCGTGCTGCTCGCGTTCGCCTTCGCGCTGTACAACAACGCGTCGACGGGACGGATCCGCAGCGCGACGGCCGTGGCGGCGGCGTCGATGGGCGGTGTCGCGATCGGTGAAACGCGGACGGGCGCCGCACGACAGGTGGACGACTTCGCGTTCCTGCTGATGGCGGGCTGGTTCGTCGCGCTGGTCGCGGTCGGAGCCGTGACGTACTACCGCCGCGAAGCCGAGCACACCAAAGAAGCCGAAGCACAGCGCCGGGCGGCCGACGAACGGCTTCGGATCGCCCGCGAGCTGCACGACGTCCTCGGGCACAATCTCGCGCTCATCAACGTCCAGGCGGGCGCCGCTCTGCACGGTAAGGATCCGGCCAAGTCCGAAGAGGCGCTCACCACGATCAAGCAGACGAGCAAGGACGCGTTGCGGGAACTCCGCGCCACCTTGGGCATGCTGCGGCAAGCCGATACGCCGAGCCTGGCCGGGGTCACCGCACTGACCGGGTCGGCGAGCGCGCACGGGCTCACCGTCCGGACCGAGATCGACGGCACGGCAAGGGATCTGCCACCGGACGTGGAGCACGCAGCCTTCCGCGTCGTCCAGGAGGCGTTGACCAACGTCGCCCGCCACGCCGCCGCGAACACCGTCGTGGTGCGGATCGGCTACACCGACCATGATGTGTCCGTGCAGATCGACGACGACGGCCGGGGCGGCGCGGCGAAACCCGGCAACGGGATCCGCGGGATGACCGAACGCGCCGAGGCGCTCGGCGGCGAACTGACCGCGTCCGCTCGCGAGGACGGCGGATTCCGCGTGCGCGCCCGGCTTCCTTCACGGGCGGCGAAATGATCAGGGTCCTGCTCGTCGATGACCAGCGGCTGGTCCGTGCCGGGTTCAAATCCATTTTGGACAGTGAGGACGACATCACGGTCGTCGCGGAGGCCGCCGACGGGCACGAGTCCCTCGAAGCCGCGCACGAACACCAGCCCGACGTGGTCCTGATGGACATCCGCATGCCGGGGATGGACGGGCTCACCGCGACCCGGCATCTGCTCGAAGACCCGGCGCTGACCGGCCTCAAAGTCGTCATCCTCACCACTTTCGACCTCGACGAGGAGGTCTACGGTGCGCTGCGCGCGGGCGCCAGCGGATTCCTGGTCAAGGACACCGAACCGGAGGAACTGATCCACGGCGTCCGCGTGGTCGCGAGGGGCGACGCGCTGCTCGCGCCGTCGATCACCCGCCGCCTGATCTCCGAATTCGCCGGCCGGGTGGCCCGTCCCGGCCCCTCGCCGGTGCTGAACCGGCTCACCGAACGGGAACGTGAGGTGATGAGCCTGGTCGCGGCCGGGCTGTCCAACAACGAGATCGCGAAGGAACTCGTGCTCAGCCCGGCGACGGCGAAGACGCATGTCAGCCGGATCATGACCAAAGTGGACGTCCGCGACCGAGCGCAACTCGTCGTGCTGGCCTATGAATCGGGCATGGTCACCCCTCGCTGGTTGACCCCGTGACCACAACCCCGGTAGTACGGGAAGCGCCTTAGGGGTACCCAGAAGTTGTGGCCGGAGTGCCAGCCGGAGCCCGACGACATGCGGGCGGGAAAAGCCGATGCTTTCCGCCATGGACACCATCACGCGCTCCGAAAGGCGGCCTGGGGGCGGCCTTTCGCGGCTGGCAGGCTGGTCGCAGCGCCACCGCTGGCTCGCTGTTTCGCTCTGGCTGCTCACCCTTGTCGGCGTCACCGTCGGTTCACAGCTGGCGGGCAGCGCCTACCACGACGATCATTCCCTGCCAGGTACCGAATCCCAGCAGATCATGGACCTGTTCAAGGCACAGGCTCCCGCGCAGACCGGGGCGACCGCCGAGATCGTCTTCAAGACCGAAAACGGGCTCACGACCGCACGCGGGCCGATCGACTCGATGCTCTCCGAAGTCCGGAACCAACCGCACGTCAAGACGGTGACGAGTCCGTTCGACGACCCGTCGGCCGTCTCGCGCGAAGGCACGATCGGTTACGCCGCGATCGCTTTCGACCAGGAGTCGAAGGACCTGCCGTACGACGACATCGTGCGTGTCGTCGACACCGCGAAGAAGGCGGAAGCAGCCGGGCTCCAGGTCGAACTCGGCGGTGAGCCGATCAAGCGGACCGGCGGAGGCGGTGGGCCGTCAGAGGGCATCGGGTTGCTGGCCGCGTTGGTGGTGCTCGTGTTCCTGTTCCGCTCGGTCCTCGCCGCGGGGCTCCCGGTGATCGCGGCGATCTTCGCCGTGGGCAGCACGCTCGGCGTGATCGTGCTCGTCAGCAGGTTCGTCGACATCGCGAGCTACACCGCGCCGCTGATGATGCTGGTCGGGTTCGGTGTCGGCGTTGACTACGCGCTGCTCATCTTTTCCCGCTATCGCGGTGAGATCCTGGGTGGGCTCGACCGTGAACAGGCGGCGCGGCGCGCTCTCGACACCGCGGGGCGTTCGGTGTTGTTCGCCGGTGGCACGGTGATCATCGCGCTGCTGGGCCTGCTCGCGCTCGGTCTCGGCTCGCTGCGCGGCGTCGCCCTCGCGGTGGCGCTGACCGTTCTGGTGACGATGCTCGCGTCGATCACCCTGCTGCCCGCGTTGCTCTCCCTTTTCGGCCGCCGCCTGGAGAAGGGCATCCGCGAACACGCCGAGAAGCGCGAACACGGCAAGGTCTGGGGCAACCTCGGTGACGCGGTGCAGCGGCGGCCGCTGGTCCCGCTCGCCATCGGCCTGATCGTCCTCATCGGACTCGCCCTCCCGGCCCTCGGCATGCGCCTCGGCTTCGCGGACGCCGGCACGGATCCGGGGACGTCGACCACCCGGAAGGCCTACGACCTGATGTCGGAAGGCTTCGGCCCCGGCTTCAGCGAGCCGTTGATCGTGGTCACGGAGAACGGTGACGGCGTTGCGCTGCAACGGAAACTCGAAGACACGCCGGGCATCGCCGGAGTGACACCGCCGATCGGGCAGGGCGTCACGACGGTGCTCGCGTTCCCCGCGTCTTCGCCACAGGACGAGGTGACCGGTGAACTGGTCGAGCGGCTGCGGACCGAGGTGCTGCCGAGTCTGCCCGGCGAGTACCTGGTCGGCGGGAGTGTCGCGGCGGCCGTGGACTTCGCGGACGCCGTCGGCGACCGGTTGCCGCTGTTCGTCCTGGTGGTCGTCGGACTGTCGGCCTTGCTGCTGATGGTGGTGTTCCGCTCGATCCTGATCCCGCTCAAGGCGGCCGTGCTGAACCTGCTGAGCATCGGCGCCGCGCTCGGCGTGATGACGGCCGTGTTCGGCGACGGCCTGTTCGGAACGCAGCCGGGACCGATCGAGGCGTTCGTGCCGGTGCTGATCTTCGCGATCGTGTTCGGGCTTTCCATGGACTACGAGGTGTTCCTGGTGTCCCGGATGCACGAGGAATGGCGGCGCACCGGCGACGCGCGCCACGCCGTCCGTGAGGGGCTCGCCTCCACCGGTGGGGTGATCACGGCCGCGGCGGTGATCATGATCCTGGTGTTCGGGGCCTTCCTGCTCAACCCGGATCGGATGCTGGCGCAGTTCGGCCTCGGGCTCGCGGTGGCGGTCCTGGTGGACGCGTTCGTCATCCGCTGTCTCGTGGTGCCCGCGGTGATGCGGCTGCTCGGGGCACGCGCCTGGTGGCTGCCGCGCTGGCTGGATCGGCGGCTGCCGCACGTGGCGCTGGAACCTTCGTCCCGCTGACCCTGGACGACAGGAAAGGCCCCTTCATTGCGAAAAGGGGCCTTTCCTGTCACGCGCTTATTCGTAGATCTCGCCCTTCGCGGCCTTCTCGACCAGCGAAGCGGGCGGGGTGAAGTGGTCGCCGTAGCGCTCGGCCAGCTGGCGCGAACGGTCGACAAAGCCCTGCAGGCCACCCTCGTACTGGTTGATGTACTGGATGACACCACCGGTCCACGCCGGGAAGCCGATGCCGAAGATCGAGCCGATGTTGGCGTCGGCGACGGTGGTCAGCACACCTTCGTCGAAGCACTTCACGGTCTCGAGCGCCTCGGCGAACAGCATGCGCTCCTTGAGGTCCTCGAAGGGAACCTCGGCGCTGCCAAGCCCGGGTGCGGGTGTCCCGCCAGGCACTGTGAAAGCGTCACGCAGGCCCGGCCAGAGACCGGTCCGCTTGCCCGCCTCGTCGTAGTCGTAGAAGCCCGAGCCGGTGGAACGGCCCTTGCGGTCGAATTCCTCCACCATCCGGTCGATGACGCCCTCGGACGCGTGCGCGTTCCAGGTGCCGCCGGCGGCCTCGATCGCTTCGCGGGTTTCCTTGCGGATCTTGCGCGGCAGCGTCAGGGTCAGCTCGTCCATCAGCTGGAGCGGCGGGGCCGGGTAGCCGGCCTGCGAACCGGCCTGCTCGATCGACGCGGGCTCGACACCCTCGCCCAGCGCGGCGACGGCCTCGTTGAGGAACGTGCCGATGACACGCGAGGTGAAGAAGCCGCGGCTGTCGTTGACGACGATCGGGGTCTTCTTGATCTGCAGCGTGTAGTCGAAGACCTTCGCCAGCGTGGCGGGCGAGGTCTTCTCACCGCAGATGATCTCGACCAGCGGCATCTTGTCCACCGGCGAGAAGAAGTGGATCCCGATGAAGTCCTCGCTCCGCTGCACGCCCTCGGCGAGCGCGGTGATCGGCAGGGTCGAGGTGTTGGAGCCGAGCACGGCGTCCGGGTTGACGAAGCCCTCGATCTCCTGGAACACCTTGTGCTTCAGCTCGACGCTCTCGAACACGGCCTCGATCACGAAGTCGACACCGGCGAAGTCCTCCGCCTTGTCGGTCGGCTTGATCTTGGCGAGCAGCGCGTCGGACTTCTCCTGCGTGGTCTTGCCGCGGGAGAGGGCCTTCTCTTCGAGCTTGACCGCGTAGCCCTTGCCCTTTTCGGCGCCTTCGAGCGTGACGTCCTTGAGCACGACGTCGATACCGGCCTTCGCCGAGACGTACGCGATCGCGGCGCCCATCATGCCCGCGCCGACGACGCCGACCTTCTTGGCGGTGTACTTCTCGAAGCCGTCCGGCCGCGAGCCGCCGGAGTTGATGCTCTGCAGGTCGAAGAAGAACGCCTTCGTCATGTTCTTCGAGACCTGGCCGGTGGCGAGGCTGATGAAGTAACGCGTCTCGACGGTGATCGCGGTGTCGAAGTCGACCGTCGAACCCTCGATGGCCGCGGCCAGGATCGCCCGCGGGGCCGGCATGTTCGCGCCCTTGATCTGCTTGCGCAGGTTCGCCGGGAACGCGGGCAGGTTCGCCGCGAAGCTCGGGTTCGACGGGGTGCCGCCCGGGATCTTGTAGCCCTTGACGTCCCACGGCTGCACGCCGCCCTCGGGGTTGGCCTTGATCCACGCCTTCGCGGCCGGGACCAGTTCCTCGACCGTGCCGACGAGCTCGTGCACGAGGCCGAGTTCCTTCGCCTTGGCCGGGCGGTGCCGCTGGCCTTGCAGCAGCACGTTCAGCAGCGCGCTCTGGATACCGAGCAGGCGAACGGTGCGGACCACGCCACCGCCGCCGGGGAGCAGGCCGAGGGTGACCTCGGGGAGGCCGATCTGGCTGCCCTTGACGTCGGCCGCGATGCGGTGGTGCGTCGCGAGCGCGATTTCGAGGCCGCCGCCGAGCGCGGCGCCGTTGATGGCGGCCACGACCGGCTTGCCCAGCTGCTCGAGCCGACGCATCTGGCCCTTCATCAAGGCGCTGCTCTCGGTGATCTCGGCCGCGTTCTCCGGCTTGGCCTTGATCAGGTCGTTGAGGTCACCACCGGCGAAGAAGGTCTTCTTGGCCGAGGTGAGGACGACACCGGTGATGCTGTCCTTCTCCGCCTCCAGGCGGTCCACGACCACGCCGAGCGACTCGCGGAAGTCGGCGTTCATCGTGTTGGCGGACTGCTTCGGGTCGTCCAGGGTGAGCACGACGATGCCGTCGGCGTCCTGCTCCCAGCGGATGGTCTTCGCTTCAGTCATTGTCTCTTCCTCAGACCCGCTCGATGATGGTCGCGACGCCCATGCCGCCGCCGATGCACAGGGTGACCAGGGCGCGGCGCGCCTGACGACGCTCCAGCTCGTCGACGACGGTGCCGACCAGCATCGCGCCGGTGGCGCCCAGCGGGTGCCCCATCGCGATGGCGCCGCCGTTGACGTTGACCTTCTCCTCGTCGAGGCGCAGGTCCTTGATCCACTTGAGGACGACCGAGGCGAAGGCCTCGTTCAGCTCCCACAGGTCGATGTCGTCCGGGGTGAGACCGGCGATCTTGAGGACCTTCTCGGTGGCCGGGGTCGGGCCGGTGAGCATGATCGTGGGCTCGGAGCCGACGGTCGCGGTCGCCACGATGCGGGCGCGCGGGGTCAGGCCGAAGTCCTTGCCGATCTGCTCGTTGCCGACCAGGACGACGGCGGCGCCGTCCACGATGCCGGACGAGTTGCCGCCGGTGTGCACGTGGTTGATGCGCTCGACCGAGTGGTACTTCTGCAGCGCGACGGCGTCGAAGCCGCCCAGCTCACCGATGCCGGCGAAGGCGGGCTTGAGCTTGCCGAGGCCCTCGACGGTGCTGCCGGGACGACGGTGCTCGTCGTGGTCGAGGATCGTGACGCCGTTGATGTCCTTCACCGGGACGACGGACTTCGCGAAGTAGCCGCCGGACCAGGCCGCTTCGGCCTTCTCCTGCGAGCGCACGGCCCACGCGTCGACGTCTTCGCGGGAGAAGCCCTCGATGGTCGCGATCAGGTCGGCGCCGGTGCCCTGCGGGACGATGTAGTTGTCGTACGCGGTGGCGGGGTCCATGAACAGCGCGCCGCCGTCGGAGCCCATCGGCACCCGCGACATCGATTCGACGCCGCCCGCGATGATCAGCTGGTCCCAGCCGGAGCGCACCTTCTGCGCGGCGGTGTTGGTGGCTTCGAGGCCGGAGGCACAGAAGCGGTTCAGCTGTACGCCGGCGACCGTTTCGGGAAGGCCCGCGTTCAGCGCGGCGGTGCGCGCGATCACGGCGCCCTGCTCACCGACCGGGGACACCACGCCGAGGATGATGTCGTCGATGACGCTCGCGTCGAGGTTCGGGTGCCGGGCCTTCAGCTCCTCGATGAGGCCGACCACGAGATCGACCGGCTTGGTGCCGTGGAGGGCACCGCCCTTGTTCTTGCCGCGAGGCGTACGGATCGCCTCGTAGATGTAGGCCTCGCTACTCACAGAAAAAACTCCTCCGCGTACGGCGCTGTATCAGGATGAAAAGTACCGGCCAGTAGCCATGCTAATGCCGATTAACATAAACCGCGATAACCCCATGGTGTCAATGGGTTGCGATGCACGCAACCGGCGCTATCGTGTGTTCACCTATGGATCATCCGACCGAGCGTGCAGCCCGACCGCGCGACCGCAAGGCCCAGCTGGCAGGCCTCGCCGCGGAGCTGTTCCGTGCCCGCGGGTTCCACGGGGTCGGCATCAACGACATCGCCGCCGCGGCCGGGATCACCGGGCCCGCGCTGTACCGGCATTTCGCGGACAAGCAGGCGGTGCTGTCCTACGTCGTGTTGTCCGGCATCGACGACATGGAGACGGCGACCCTCGAAACGCTCGCCGACCTCGACACACCGGTCCCCGCCCAGGTCAACGCCCTGTTGGGCACGCTCGCCGCGCAGGCCGTGGAGCGGCGCGAGGTCGCCGCGCTGTGGCGCTGGGAGGGCAGGCACCTGCCACGGGAGGGCCGCCGGGAGATCCGCCGCCGGTCGGGCGCGGTGCTCGCCGCGTGGTCCAAGGCCTTGCTCGCGCTGCGTCCCGAACTGACCGCCGACGACGCCGAGCTGCTGTGCTGGGCGGGCCTGAGCGTCTTCGGCAGCGTGTCCGTCCATCACACGTCCGTGGCGAAGAAACGCTTCGCGCAGATCCTGGTGCAGCTGGCGGAGTCGGTGCTGCATGTCACACTGCCCGAGCCCGTCGAGCCGTCCCCCGAGACGCCGTCGATCGCGCTCGGCGAGCCGTCCCGGCGAGAGCAGATCCTCGCGGCCGCGACCGAGCTGTTCGGACAACGCGGGTTCCGCGCGGTGAGCATGGAGGAGATCGGCGCCGCCGCCGGGATCGCCGGACCCAGCGTGTACCGGCACTTTCCCAGCAAGGCCGCGCTGATGGTGGCGATCGGGCACCGCGCGGCGGACAGGCTGGCCCTCGCCGCGGAACGCGCGTTGCGGACCGACGACGAGCGGGACGCGCTGCGCAGGCTGGCGGCGTCCTATGTGCACACCCTGCTGCACACGCCCGAACTGCTGGTGTCGTTCTCCGGCAGTCCGATGGAACTGCCGGAACGTGACAAGGCGGACCTGATCCGGGTCCAGCGGGACTACGTCGCGCGCTGGATCGCGCTGGCTTCGGAAGTCCGCCCGGAGCTGAGCCTGCGCGAAGTGAAGATCACCGTCCACGCGGCACTGACCATCGCGAACGACCTCGCGCGCACCCGGCGGGTGAACGGCCGACCGGACATCGAGGCCGAGCTGACGGCGCTGATGCACGCGGTGCTCGGCGTCTGAAAGTCAGCTTTGAGCAAACTCGCGTGTGCCACAAAGGAGTGAAGGGCACGATGTGCGCGTGCCCATGCATCTGGTGACCCGGGACGAAGACCACAAGGTCTCCCCGCTGGAGCTCTTCTTCGACCTCGTCTTCGTCTACGCCATCACCCAGACCACCCAGCTGATGGCCGATCACCTCAGCCCGCTCGGCATCGGACAGGGGATGGCGATCATCGCCGTACTGTGGTGGTGCTGGTGCGGCTATGTCTGGCTGGCCAACACCCTGCACGTCGACCGGGGCATCGCACGGCTGGCGATGTTCGCCGCGATGGGGACGATGTTCCTGGTGTCGCTGACCATCCCGGAGGCGTTCACCGACCTGCCCGGCGGCCTGTACGCGCCACTGATGTTCGTCGGCTGCTACTTCCTCGTCCGGCTGCTGCACCTGATCGCCTACTTCGGCGCCGCGCGAGCGGATCCGGATCTGCGCAAGGTCATCCAGAAGATGTTCGTCGGCCTGCTGCCGAGTGTCGCGTTGCTGACCGTCGCGGCCTTCTTCTCCGGCTGGGCGCAACTCGGCATCTGGGCCGTCGCGATGCTGGCCGACTACCTCAACGTCTTCCGGACGCGCTCCTCGGACTGGCGCCTGCACCAACCGGGCCACTTCGCCGAGCGGTTCGGGCTGATCGTGATCATCGCGCTCGGCGAGTCGATCGTGGCGATCGGCATCGGGATCAGCTCGTATCCGATGTCGTGGCCGATCACCGTGGCCGCCGTCTTCGGGCTCACGCTGGCTTCGGCGATGTGGTGGATGTACTTCGCCGTCGTCGCGCACGTTTCCGAGCGCAACCTGAAGCGTGCGGACGGCGTGGAGCGCGTCCAAATCGGAACGGACACCTACACGTTCCTGCACCTTCCGCTGATCGCCGGGATCGTGCTCGTGGCGCTGGGGCTGAAGAAGTCGCTGCTGTATGTGTCCGACACCGAACACCACAGCCTCGCCGACGGCCTGCACGGGACGCCGATCTGGGCACTCACCGGCGGGCTCGCGCTGTACCTGATCGCGTTGAGCGGGCTGCGGCGGCGGAACCTCGGTGCGTGGAACGTGCGGCGGCTGGTGCTCGCGGTCGCCCTGCCGGCCGCGACGCCGTTGCTGGAACTGGTGCCGGCGATCGTGCTCGTCGGTGTCGTGGCGATGGCGGCGGCGGGGCTGGTCCTGTTCGAGCGGGCGGGAGCGGCTCGGATGCTGCGGGAGATGAGCGGGACGCCGTAACCCTGGCAGACTGCCGTCCGGCGTCCGGCGTCCGCGCGTCCAGGGTGTCGACGGTGTCGCGAAAGCCACTTTCGGGACATCAGATGTCCCGAAAGTGGCTTTCGCGACACGCTCGGCTCGGCGGAGCGACCGGCCCTGCCCACGGTCGCGGCGAAAAGCTGGTGGCTCGTGAGTAATCCGGGTCGCTGGACCATCCGAATCACTCATGAGCGTGACGTTCGCCGCCCCCGTAGTAGCGCATCCGCCCGAGGAGGGTTAACCTACTCGCGAGTAGGTAAGCGAGGCAGGGAGACTCACCGTGGGTGCGCCTAGGAAACGAGACGCGATGGGCTTCGGCCTGTCCGCGCTCACCCGGCTGGCCGGGAGCAAGGTCATTGACCGGGCCGGACTTCGGAAGCCCGTGCAGAACCTGGTCAGTGCCGGAACGCGCAACGGCTTCCGGGTCGCGGGCGCGGCGGGACGGACCTTCAAATCCGCCACGAAGCCCGGCAAGCCGGCGCGGCTCGCGCCCGCCGAGGACACGGGGCTGTTCGACCTCACCCCGAGCGAGGATCAGCAGCTCATCGTCGAAACCGTGACGGAGTTCGCGGCCGAACAGCTGCGGCCCGCGGCGGCCGACGCCGACGCGAAGCTCAAGGCGCCCGAGGGTCTGCTGAGCCGCGCCGCCGAACTCGGCATCACGCTCGTCGGCATCCCCGAGGAGCTGGGCGGCGTCGGCACCGAACGGTCGGTCGTCACGAACGCGCTGGTCGCCGAGGCCCTCGCACACGGCGACCTCGGCCTGGCGGTCGCGGTGCTCGCGCCGTCCGCGGTCAGCACGGCGCTGGTGGCCTACGGCGACGAGCAGCAGCAGGCGGACTACCTGCCCGCGTTCGTCGGCGAGAACGTCCCGGCCGCGGCGCTGGCGCTTCAGGAGCGCACGGCGTTGTTCGACCCGTTCAAGCCGGCCACCAAGGCCCGCCGCACGCCGAAGGGCTACCAGCTCGACGGCGTCAAGTCGCTGGTCCCCCGCGCCGCGGACGCGGAACTGTTCATCGTCTCGGCCGACCTCGAAGGCCGCGGTCCCGCGCTGTTCCTCGTGGAATCGTCCAACGCGGGCGTCACCATCGAGACCGAACCGGCGATGGGCCTGCGCGGCGCGGCGACCGGGAAACTGCACCTGGAGAAGGTCGCCCTGCCCGCCGGAGCACTGCTCGGCGGTGGCAAGGCCGAGGTCTTCACCGAGGTCGTCCGGCTCTCGCGGCTCGGCTGGGCCGCACTCGCCGCCGGTACCGCGAAGGCCGTCCTCGACTACGTGGTGCCGTATGTCAATGAGCGCAAGGCGTTCGGCGAACCGGTGAGTCACCGGCAGGCTGTCGCGTTCTCGGTGGCCGACATCGCCATCGAGCTGGAAGGACTGCGGCTGGTCGCGTTGCGCGCCGCCGCCCGCGCCGAACAGGGCAAGCCGTACGCCCGCGAGGTCGCGCTGGCCCGGAAACTGGCCGCCGACAAGGGAATGCAGATCGGCAGCGCCGGGGTGCAGCTGCTCGGCGGGCACGGCTTCGTCAAGGAACACCCGGTCGAGCGCTGGTACCGCGATCTCCGCGCGATCGGCGTGATGGAAGGCGCCGTCCTCCTCTAGGACTTTCGAAAGGCAATCATGATCAACCTTGAGGTTCCGAAGAAGGCCGGCACCCTGATCAACCAGGCGTACCAGGCCGCGGCCGAGGTGTTCCGGCCGATCTCGCGCAAGTACGACCGCGCCGAGCACACCTATCCGGCCGAACTGGACATGTTCGCCGCGCTCCTGGACGGCCTGAACTCCTCCGGCGAGGGCGGCGCGGGCGCGGCGGGGGTCCGCCGGTCCGAGAAGAACGAGAAACCGGGCAACCGCAACGGTTCCAACCTCAACATCGTGCTCGGCACGATCGAGATGTGCTGGGGCGACGTGGGGCTGCTGCTGTCGATGCCGCGTCAGGGCCTCGGCAACGCCGCCATCGGCTCGGTCGCGACCGACGAGCAGCTCAAGAAGTTCTCCGGGCTGTGGGCCGCGATGGCGATCACCGAACCGGACTGCGGCTCGGATTCGGCCGCGATCACCGCGACCGCGCGCCTCGACGGCGACGAGTACGTGATCAACGGCGAGAAGATCTTCGTGACCGCGGGCGAGCGTGCCGACGCCGTCGTCGTCTGGGCCACTCTGGACAAGACGAAGGGCCGCGCGGCGATCAAGTCGTTCGTCGTCGAGAAGGGCACGCCCGGCTTCGAGGTGGTGCGCGTCGAGCACAAACTCGGCATCCGCGCCTCCGACACCGCCGTGCTGCGTTTCGAAAACGTCCGTGTGCCCAAGGAAAACCTCCTCGGCACTCCGGAGATCGACACCGCCAAGGGTTTCGCCGGGGTCATGCAGACCTTCGACAACACCCGTCCGCTGGTCGCCGCCATGGCCATCGGTGTCGCCCGCGCGGCGCTGGAGGAGACCAGGAAGATCCTCGCCGACGCCGGCGTGACCATCGATTACGACAAGCCCGTCCACAGCCAGCACGCCGCGGCCGCGACGTTCCTTCAGCTCGAGGCCGACTACGAGTCGGCGTACCTGCTGACCATGGAATCGGCGTGGATGGCCGACAACCGCAAGCCGAACTCGTTGCAGGCCTCGATGGCCAAGGCGAAAGCGGGCCGCTCGGTCGTCGAGATCACGCTGAAGTGTGTCGAGCTGGCCGGAACCTTGGGCTACACCGAGGAATCGCTGCTGGAGAAGTGGAGCCGGGACGCGAAGATCCTGGACATTTTCGAGGGTACACAGCAGATCCAGCAGCTGATCGTGGCTCGCCGGATCCTGGGCAAGACGAGCGCGGAGCTGAAGTAGCGTCCGAAGTGCCGTGAAGGGGCCCGTGCAGCTGCACGGGCCCCTTTCTTGTTTATTCCCAACAAACTCCGCCATCACGACAACACCATCAAGTGAACCACCGCGACGACCGGGCAGCGGTACTCTCGAACCTTCCCCTGTCCGCGAAGCCCGGAGTCGCGATGAGGCTCGCCGCTCGACAGCTCTCCCCCGTCGCACGCTGGTGTCTGGTCGTCCTCGCCGTGACGGTCTGCTATTTCGCGACCGGCCAGATCGGAATCCAGTGGGCGCTCGTGCGGGAGCAGATCTCGCCACTGTGGCCGGCGGCCGGGGTCGCGCTGGCGGCGCCGATGCTGCTCGGTCCTCGGTTCTGGCCGGGGATCTTCCTCGGCGCCCTCCTCACGAATATCGCGATCGGCCCCTCGCTGGCCACCGTCTCGATGCTCTCCGCGGGCAACGTGATCGGACCGATGCTGGCCTACGCGGTGATGCGGCGGCTGGGTTTCCGCAACCAGTTCGACCGGCTTCCCGACGCCGTCCTCCTGGTGACGATCGGGGCGATCGGGGGCACGGCCGTCAGCGCCGGACTGGGCACCGGCGTGCTGGTCCTCGACGGCGCACTGGGCGCCGGGGACTTCTGGCCGACGGCGCTCGTGTGGTGGACCGGCGACGCGATAGGCGTTCTGACCGTCGCCCCTTTGCTGCTCCTGACGCCAAGGTTCCGACTGCCGACTCGCGTCTCCCCCGCACGCTGGGCCGAAGCGATCGCGCTGGCGATCGCAGGCACCGGCGCGGCGCTCCTCGCGTCCACCGCGCCCGCCAAGCTGTTCGTGGTCTTCCCGGTGCTCGTCTGGGCGGCGCTGCGCTTCCGGCAGGCGGGGGCTCTGCTGTGTTCCTTGTGCGTCTGCACTCTCACGATCTTCGCCGCCGTACGCGGGCACGGCCCCTACGGTTCCTACGAGCTTGTCCCCCGCATGCTGCACGTACAGGGCTTCGACGTCACTGTCGGGATGACGGCACTGGTGCTGTCCACGATCGTCCTGCAACGCGACCGCGCGACCGCCGAGATCACCGAAGCCTGGCTCCAGATCACCGAAATGGTCGACATGATCGCGCCACGCCAGTCGTTGCGCAGTGCCATGACCCAGCGCAAGGACGACTGACTCGCCGACTGGACCTCAGGCGACCTGCTCGTCGAGGAAACGGTCGAGGTAGCGCCACGTGGTCCCGCGTGCCTTCCGGCCGGTGAGGACGCCCAGATGCCCGCCGGGCGCGGTCTCGAAGGTCACCGACGGCGAGTTGTCCAGCAGATCGGTGAGCCGTTCGACGGCCGCGCGCGGGGCGATCGTGTCGTTCTGCCCGGCGATGACCAGGGTCGGCACCTTGACCCCGGACAGCGCGATGATGCGGCCGTTGAGGTCCACCGTGCCCTCGGCCAGGTCGTTGGCGCGGAAGAACCGGTGGTAGATCTGGCCGAACGTGCGCCCGGGGTAGGCGATCATGTTGTCCATGAAGTGGTCGACGGCCTCGATCTGCGCGAGGTAGTCCCGGTCGTCGAGATTCTTCAGGATCGCGAGAGGTTTGGTGATCTCCTTGCTGATCCCGGTCACGCGAAAGACCCGGCTGACCAAATAGGACGGTGCGCCGCCGAGCACCCGGTAGATCGGGGTCAGCAGGTGGCCTCCGGTGAGGTCCACGAGCGGGCGGAACGGGGCGATCAGCGGGATGGCGGTGAAATCGAACGGCGACGCGATGGTCGCGATCGACTCGATCGGCAGATCAGGCTGGTCGGCGGCGGTCAGCAGGGAGAAGATGCCACCGAGGCACCAGGCGATGACGTGCACGCCCTGGCCGCCGGAGTCCTCGCTGACCTTGCGGATCGCGCGCGGGAGCACCTCGTCGATCCAGTGCTCGATGCCGAGGCGCCGGTCGGAGAAGGCGACGTTCCCGTAGTCGACCAGGTAGGTGTTGCGGCCGCCGTCGACCAGGTGCTCGGCGAGACTGCAGCCGCGGCGCAGGTCGAAGCACAGCGTGGGCGCGGCCAGCGGCGGCACCAGCAGCACCGGCGGGCCGGGCACCGGGTCCTTGCCGTTCGTCAGCCGGTACACCGAACGGTTGGGGCCCTGGTCGATCAGGACCCGCGGCACCGGGCGGAGATCGGCGACACCACCGTGCAGCACCTTCCCGACGACGTTCGACGCGGCGGCGGCGAGCCGTGCCGGGGGTGTTGCCATGAGGTGCCTCCAGAGGAATCGACGCGGTGAGAGGTAATCTTGCCGCGTGCGGGCGCACGACTCAACACCGTCACCGGCACAGGCCGTCCACTTCGGACAGTGGCTAGGCCGTCCGAGTCAGGAATCGGCGTTTTTCTCCGCCGCCGGAGCACTTCGCGCGGCACGCGATTCGTACTCCGCGCGAGCGCTGGAACGCGTTGCGGAGGACAAGATCTTGTCACCGCCGAGTGCCCGGAGGAGCCCTTCGCCGAGGCGCCGGGGGAGCAGCCGTGTGATCCTGCCCATGGCGTCCAGCGACGCGGGTACGAAGACGTCGAATTTGGGACGGCGTAACGCATCGACAATGGCCTGCGCCACATCTTCCGGCTGCACCGACTTGAAGAACTTCGCCTCGCCGAGCCCGCTGGCCAGCTCCGTGCGCACGACGGCGGGCATCACGCACGAGACCAGCACGCCCGTTCCGTGCAGTTCCAGATGCACCGATTCCGACAACCCGACGACGGCGTGTTTCGTGGCGCAGTAGGTGGCGGCACCGGGGAATCCGGCCTTTCCGGCCATCGACGCGATGTTGACGATGTGCCCGGTGCCTCGCGGGCGCATCCGTTTCACGGCTTCCCTGGTGCCGTGGATGACCGCGTGCAGGTTGATCTCGAGCAGGCGCCGGGTCGCGGCGTCGTCCTCTTCGTCGAGCGGCGCGAGCGGCATGATGCCCGCGTTGTTGATCAGCACGTCGATCGGGCCGACACGCCGCTCGACCTCGTCGAGGAAATCGGTGAAGCCCTGGGTGTCGGTGACGTCGAGCGGCAACGCCTCCGCGCCCAGTCCGGCCGCGGTCTTCTCCGCGAGGACCTGGTCCAGGTCGCCGATGACCACCTTGGCGCCGAGCCGGGACAAGGCCGTCGCGGTGGCGGCTCCGATGCCCTGGGCCGCTCCGGTGATCACGACGACCTTGCCTGCCAGGGAACGTTCACGCTTGACCATGGGGCTCCTCTGCGACTTCGCTGCCTGGGGCACTGTTGGCGATGTGTCAACTATGGTGCACCCGAAGCCGCGAGAACGCCATCCATCCATGCCCCCGCCACCACCCTCAACGGAGGAGCTGCGCTCCC
The DNA here is from genome assembly GCF_001953865.1 of Amycolatopsis coloradensis. Classification (GTDB taxonomy): domain Bacteria; phylum Actinomycetota; class Actinomycetes; order Mycobacteriales; family Pseudonocardiaceae; genus Amycolatopsis; species Amycolatopsis coloradensis. The sequence goes on along the minus strand of NZ_MQUQ01000005.1, from coordinate 761,402 downwards.
CAGCCTAAATCCAGGGCCGCTGCTCGAACACCTGCCCGATCCAGCCTTTGACGTCGAAGCGCTCGGTCGGCTTGAAGCCCTGGCTCTCGTAGTAACGCTGCAGGTCGCCGTCGCCGCCCGCCCAGCAATCGACCCGCACCAGCCCGATACCGCGTTCACGCGCCTCGGCCAGCGCGAACTCGATCAGCCGCGAGCCGACCCGGTGCCCGGAGAACCTGCGCGAGGTCAGCAACAGGCCGAGGTAGATTTCGGGCTCCTCGACCGGCGGAACGTGCGGGAACCGGTCGCCGAGGATGATCGCCCCGGCCGCCTCGCCGCCCACCTCGCCGAGGTACAGCCCCGGCCCGTCGGCCATCTCGCGCACCCGCTCGATCCGCTGGGGGATCGTGGACCACGGCTCGGTCCCCCACTGGCCTTCACTGCCGCGTCCGACCAGCCAGGCGACGGCCTCGTCGAACATGTCCAGCAACGCTTGAAAGTCCCCAGAACCACCCGGTCGGATGACGAAATCGCTCATCCTTCCGTTCTACAACATGGTGAGGACACGCGGTCCTTCTGTCGTGATCGCGACCGTGTGTTCGACGTGTGCGGCCCGGCAGCCGCTGATGCTGTGCAGCGTCCAGCCGTCCTCGCCGATCCGGTAGTCGTCGGCGCCGTCGGCGATGAGCATCGGCTCGATCGCGAGCACCAGCCCCGGCTTGAGCCGCATGCCGCGGCCCGGCCTGCCCTCGTTCGGCAGATGCGGGTCCTCGTGCATCGCCCGGCCGATGCCGTGACCGCCGTGGCCGTCGAGCAGGCCGTACCCGGCCTCGCGGCCGACGGTGCCGACGGCATGGGAGATGTCGCCCATCTTGTTGCCCGGTATCGCGGCCGCGATACCGGCGGCCAGTGCGCGTTCGGTGGCCGCGATGAGTTCGAGGTCGGCCGGATCGGCCTCGCCGACGACGTAGCTGATCGCCGAGTCGCCGTGCCAGCCGTCGATGTGGGCGCCGGAGTCGATGCTGACCAGGTCACCGTCACGGAGCCGGTAGTCCGACGGGATGCCGTGGACCACGGCGTCGTTGACGCTCGCGCAGATCACGGCGGGAAACGGCGTCGGGGCGGAAGGGGGCTGGTAGTGCAGGAACGACGGTTTGGCGCCGGCGTCCCTGATCACCTGCGCGGCGATCTCGTCCAGCTCCTTCAAGCTGACGCCGATCGCCGACGCCTCTTTCACCGCTTGCAACGTCTGTGCCACGACACGGCCGGACTCACGCAGGGCGTCCAGCTCGGCGGCGGATTTCAACTCGACCATGACGATAACTATACCGGTATAGTTATCGCAGGCGTCAAGCGACGCCGAGGTGCCGCGCGATCAGCATCCGCTGCACCTCCGAAGTCCCTTCCCCGATCTCCAGGATCTTCGCGTCCCGGTAGAACCTGCTCACCGGGAACTCGTTCATGAAGCCGTACCCGCCGAAGATCTGCGTCGCCTCGCGAGCGTTGTCCATCGCGGCGTTCGACGCGACGAGCTTCGCGATCGACGCCTCCTTCTTGAACGGCTCGCCGCGCAGCATCTTCGACGCCGCCGCGTAGTACGCCAGCCGCGCGGTGTGCGTGCGCACCTCCATGTCGGCGATCTTGAACTGGATCGCCTGGTACTCGCCGATCTTGTGCCCGAACGCCTCGCGCTCCTTGACGTACTTCAGGCATTCGTCGACACAGCCCTGCGCGAGCCCGACGCTGAGCGCGGCGATCGCGACCCGGCCTTCGTCCAAAATGGACAGGAACTGGGCGTACCCGCGGCCGCGTTCGCCGACGAGGTTCTCGGCCGGGACGCGGACGTCGTCGAACGACAGTTCGTGGGTGTCCGAGCAGTTCCAGCCGACCTTGGAGTACTTCGGCGCCACCGCGAACCCCGGGGTGCCGGACGGGACGATGATCGCCGAGATCTCCTTGCGACCGTTCTCCTTCACGTCGGTGACGGCGGTGACCGTGACCAGTTTCGTGATGTCGGTGCCGGAGTTGGTGATGAACGACTTGCTGCCGTTGATCACCCAGGTGTCGCCGTCGAGTTTCGCCCGCGTGCGGGTGGCGCCCGCGTCCGAGCCGCCGCCCGGTTCGGTGAGCCCGAAAGCGCCGAGCGCGGTCCCGGCGCACAACTCGGGGAGCCACTTTTCCTTCTGCTCCTGGGTGCCGAACCGGTGGATCGGCATGGCGCCGAGGGAAACCCCGGCCTCGACGGTGATCGCGACCGACGAGTCGACCCGCGCGAGTTCCTCCAGCGTCAGGCACAGCGCGAAGTAGTCGCCGCCCATGCCGCCGTATTCCTCGGGGAAGGGCAGGCCGAACAGGCCCATCTCGGCCATCTTCGCGACGATCTCGTACGGGAACTCTTCCCGCTCGTAGAGGTCGCCGATGACCGGGGCGACCTCGGAGCGCGCGAATTCCTCGACCGTCTTGCGCAGCGCCTCGTATTCGTCATCCAGCCGAAAGTCGATCATTGGCCATCCTTTTGGGGTGTCACAACGGCTACGGTTTCGTCCAGCGCGACCTGTTGGCCCGCCCGGACGGGGAGTTCGCTGACCACGCCGTCGATCGGCGCGGTGATCGTGTGCTCCATCTTCATCGCCTCGACGACCACGAGGGGCGTCCCGGCGCTCACCACGTCGCCCGCGGCGACCTTGACCACGAGCACGGTGCCGGGCATCGGGCTGGTGACCGGTCCCGCGCCACCCGCGGCACCGGCGGCCGACCGCAGCCGCTCGCGCTCACCGATCGCGAAGCTGTGGCCGTCCCGCGCGAGCCATACGGTCTTCCCGTTCCCGGCGGCATGCCGGTAACGATGGAATCCGCTGGGGTGCCGGATTTCCAGCAGATCACCCTCGCGCCGCGCGGAGACCCGTGCGAGGACGCCGCCGTCGACACTGACGAGCGCGTCCGCCGGGGTGCCCTGTACTCGCACGACCGCTTCGGAACTCCCGGACTTCAGCGCGAAATCGATCCCGCCGGAAGCGCCGAGCCGCCAGCCGTCGGGAACGTCCCACGGATCGACGACCGATCCCTGAGGCTGCAAGGAAAGCAGCCGATCGAGCGCCGCCGCCACGAAGAACTCCGGCGGCACCTCTTCCGAGACCAAAGTGGACAGTTGCCGGTCGACGAGTCCGGTGTCGAGCTTGCCGTTCCGGACATCGGTGTCCGCCAGCAGCCCGCGCAGGAACGCGACGTTCGTGCCGAGGCCGAGCAACACCGTGTCGGCGAGCGCGAGGTCGAGGCGGTGCAGCGCGGCCGCGCGGTCCGGCCCCCAGGCGATGACCTTGGCCAGCATCGGGTCGTAGTTCGAGCCGATGACCGCGCCCTCGCTCATCCACGAGTCGACGCGCACGCCTTCGCCGGACGGCTCGTGGACGGCGAGCACGGTCCCGCCCGTGGGAATGAACCCGCGCGCGGGATCTTCGGCGTAGACGCGGGCTTCGACGGCGTGACCGTCCAGCCGGACGTCGTCCTGTGACACGGTGAGCACGTCGCCGGCGGCGATCTTGACCTGCCACTCCACGAGATCGAGTCCGGTCACCAGTTCGGTCACCGGATGCTCGACCTGGAGGCGCGTGTTCATCTCCATGAAGAAGAACTCGTCGGGCGCGGTGGCCGACACGATGAACTCGACCGTTCCCGCGCCGACGTACCCGACCGACCGGGCGGCCTCGACGGCGGACGCCCCCATCTTCGCGCGCGTGGCTTCATCGAGCAGGACCGACGGCGCCTCTTCGATGATCTTCTGATGCCGCCGTTGCAGACTGCACTCGCGTTCGCCGAGGTGGATCACGTTGCCGTGGGTGTCGGCGAGCACCTGGATCTCGATATGCCGCGGCGTGGTGACGAACCGCTCGATCAGCAGCGTGTCGTCGCCGAAGGAACCCTTGGCCTCACGGCGAGCGGACTCCACGGCGGCGGCCAATTCGGACGTCGCGGTCACCAGCCGCATACCCTTGCCACCCCCACCGGCGGACGGCTTGATCAGCAGCGGATAGCCGACCTTTTCCGCGGCGGCGGTGAAACCACCCTCGGGAATGTCCACATCGGACGCACCCGGCACGACGGGGACACCGGCCTTGGACACCGTCGCCTTGGCGCGGATCTTGTCGCCCATGGCGTCGATGGCCTCGACCGGCGGGCCGATGAAGACCAGCCCCGCCTCGGCGCAGGCACGGGCGAATTCCGCGTTCTCCGCGAGGAAGCCGTAGCCGGGGTGCACCGCCTGCGCACCCGTGTCGAGCGCCGCCTGGACGATCGCCGGGATGGACAGATAGCTTTTCGCCGCCTCAGCCGGGCCGATGCGGACCGCCGTATGCGCCTCGCGGACGTGCCGGGCGTCGGCGTCCGCGTCGCTGTACACCGCGACCGAACGGATACCGAGCCCGTGCAGCGAACGGATCACGCGGACGGCGATCTCCCCGCGATTGGCGACCAGAACCGTGTCGAACATGCTCACATCCTGTGTTTTCCGGCGGCGCGCGGGTTCGAGTCGTACACAGCGCGCCGGCTTCGGCCGAGTCGGGCGATCCTCTGCATCGTCGCGCTCACATCCGGAAAACGCCGTAGTTGACATCGGAAAGGGGCGCGTTGGCCGCCGCGGACAGCGCGAGGCCGAGCACCGTGCGGGTGTCCGCCGGGTCGATCACGCCGTCGTCCCAGAGCCGCGCCGTCGAGTAGTACGGGCTTCCCTGCGCCTCGTACTGCTCGCGGATCGGATCCTTGAACGTCTCTTCGTCCTCAGTGGACCATTCGCCGCCGCGGGCCTCGATGGCGTCGCGGCGGACCGTCGAGAGCACCGACGCCGCCTGCTCACCGCCCATCACCGAGATCCGCGCGTTCGGCCACATCCACAGGAACCTCGGCGAGTACGCGCGGCCGCACATCGAATAGTTGCCCGCGCCGAACGAGCCGCCGATGACGACGGTCAGCTTCGGCACCCGCGCGCAGGCCACCGCGGTGACCATCTTCGCGCCGTGCTTGGCGATGCCACCGGCCTCGTAGGCCTTGCCGACCATGAAACCGGTGATGTTCTGCAGGAACAGCAGCGGGATCGAGCGTTTGTCGCACAGTTCGATGAAATGCGCGCCCTTCATCGCGGACTCGGCGAACAGCACGCCGTTGTTCGCGATGATCCCGACCGGGTGGCCGTGGATCCGGGCGAACCCGGTGACCAGCGTCGAGCCGTACTCCTTCTTGAACTCCCCGAACCGGCTGCCGTCGACGATCCGGGCGATGACCTCGCGGACGTCGTAGGGCACGCGCGGGTCGGTCGGGACGACGCCGTACAACTCGTCCGGGTCGGCGACGGGCGCCTCGGTCGGGAGGACGTCCCACGGGCGTGGCGTGCGCGGCCCCAAAGTCGACACGATCGAGCGAACGATGCGGAGCGCGTCGGCGTCGTCTTCGGCCAGGTGGTCGGTGACGCCGGACTGGCGCGAGTGGACGTCCCCGCCGCCGAGTTCCTCGGCCGTGACGACCTCGCCGGTCGCGGCCTTCACCAACGGCGGGCCGCCGAGGAAGATCGTGCCCTGATCGCGCACGATGACGGCTTCGTCGCTCATCGCCGGGACGTACGCGCCACCGGCGGTGCAGGAACCGAGCACGGCGGCGATCTGCGGGATGCCGCGCGCGGACATGGTCGCCTGGTTGAAGAAGATCCGGCCGAAGTGCTCACGATCCGGGAAGACCTCGTCCTGCCTCGGCAGGAAGGCGCCGCCGGAGTCCACCAGGTAGACGCACGGCAGGTTGTTGTGCAGCGCGACCTCTTGCGCGCGCAGATGCTTCTTGACGGTCATCGGGTAGTAGGTGCCGCCCTTGACCGTCGCGTCGTTGGCGACGATCACGCATTCGCGGCCGGAGACCCGCCCGATTCCGGTGATGATCCCGGCCGACGGCGCTTCGTCGTCGTACAGTCCGGTGGCGGCCAGCGGGGACAGCTCCAGGAACGGCGAACCCGGGTCGAGGAGGGTGTCGACCCGGTCGCGTGGCAGGAGTTTGCCCCGTTCGACGTGGCGGATCCGGGATTTCTCCGGCCCGCCGAGCCGGGCCGCGGCGAGCCGCTCGCGCAGATCCTCGACCAGCTCGGCATGGGAGGTGACGCCGCGGGCGTACTCGTCGCTGCCCGGGTCGGCCGAAGTACTCAATACGGGTGTGTCCATGGCTCCTCGTCGCCAAGTTAGCCGTCGTTAACTCACCCTCTCAGGTTAACGGCCACTAACCTCACTTGTCCACCGCTCCCCACTCACCACCGGACGACACCCGTGCTTGGCCGGACGACACAGGAAGTCGGACTCGTCTTGCCGCGCCGTCCGACGCGGCGAAGGGGACTTTCACCGCGTGACATGCGGCGAAAGTCCCCTTCGGCTCGAGAGGTCAGCCGATGGCCGAGACCAGCGGGTGGTAGTAGCCACCGCGCTGACCGGCGACCGTCGGGTGGTACGAGTTCACGATCGGCCAGGTGAGGCTGTGCAGGTAGTCGTTGGCCGACGAGCAGATGTTGTGCCCGGTGAAGGCACCGCGCACGTCGACGAACTTGGCGCCGTGCGCGGACGCGCGGGCCGAGAGCACCGAGGCAAGCGTGTCGGAGCCCGAGTTGATCGCGGACCGCTTGGTGTCGGACAGGCCGACCGAGCACGAACCCGGCACCGTGTAGAAGCGCGGGTAGCCGAGGACGACCAGCTTCGCGCCCGGCGCCTTCGACTTGATCGTGCTGTAGACGTTGTTCAGCAACCCGGGCAGCGTGCTGTTGACGTAGTTCTTCGCGGTGTTGACCCGGTTGACACAGGTCTGGTCGCTGCCGGTGGTGCAGGTGGTCATGACGTCGGCGAATCCGGCGTCGTTGCCGCCGACCGACACCGTGACCAGCGTGGTGCTGGAGGTGACGTTCGCGGCTTGGTTCAGTACGTCGCCGGTGCGCGCCCCCGAGCACGCGACGAACTTGAACGAGGTCCCGGCGTGGGCGTTGGCCCACAGCTGGGGATAGGCGTTGGCGCTGCGCATGCAGTCGCCCGAGTTCCCGTAGCTGCCGGCACCGACGCCGGACGAGTACGAGTCACCGAGCGCCACGTAGTCGGTCGCCGCTTGAGCGGTGCCGGCGAGCCCGAACGTGGCAAGGACGGCGACCCCCAGGGCCGCACCTAAACGAGTGAAGGAAAGAGCTTTGATCCGAGCAGGGACGGCCATGGTCACTCCTTCGTGACAAGTTAACGAGACACAGCATTACCAGGTGGTAGCTCTACACAAAAGGGCCATTTCCGCAGGTAACCCGCTTGGCCCAGGCTGGAAGTACGGCCGCGTGTTAGCGCTCGCTAACACGCGGCCTTAATATGGCCAGATGCCGGCGAACCCCACCCCACTCGTGAACGGCGAGAAGGCGAACAGGCGCGAACAGATCATGTCCGCGGCCGCCGAACTCTTCGCCCACCACGGTTTCCACGGCGTCGGCATCGACGACATCGGCGCGGCCGTCGGCATCTCCGGCCCGGCGCTGTACCGGCATTTCCGCAGCAAGGACGCCATCCTCGGCGAGATGTTGAACTCGATCAGCCGCTACCTCCTCGACGGCGGGACGGCGAGGGCGAGCCAGCGGGACGAGCCGGGCGAGGTTCTCGAAGCATTGGTTGATTTTCACGTGGACTTCGCGCTCGCGCATCCCGCGCTGATCACCGTCCAGGAACGCAACCTCGCCAATCTCACCGACAGTGACCGCAAGCAGGTCCGGGCCCTGCAGCGGCAGTACGTCGAGGTCTGGGTGCGCGCGATCAGCGACGCCGTCCCCGGGATCGGCGAGCGGCAGGCGCGGTCGGCGGCGCACGCGGTCTTCGGGTTGATCAACTCGACGCCGTACAACCGCCATCTCGGTGACAGCGAACTCGCCGAAATGCTCTGCCGCCTCGCGCTGGGTGCACTGCGCGCCGCGAAGTGACCACGTCCGGGTTTCGGCCTATCGCCACTTTTCCGTCCTCTGGTGTTTGATAGGCACGTGGAGCCCGACAGGAGCGAGTACGAGCGGAGGCTCGTCGAAAAGGCGCAGCGTGCGCTCGTGGCGATCAGCCTCGGGGAGGACGCCGAGGCGCTCGACGAGCTCACGCCGACCGCCGCCGAGCCACTGGCCCGCTCCGAAGAGACCAAAGAACTCGTGATGATGCTCTTCGGCGAATGCAGCGCCATGGTGTCGACTTTGGGTGACGGCGGCAGCGCGCCGGTCAAGGTCCAGGTGTTCGACGAGGACGGTGAAGAGGTCTCCATCGACCAGGCGGATCCACCCGTGCGGACAGCCGTGCGCACGCTGCTTGCCGAGGTGCACGGCAACAGCGAGGCCGCGCAGGAGCAGGTCGAGATCGCGCTCGCCAACGCCGCGCCGGACGAGGTCGACAGTCTGGTGTTGCAGGCCCTGCGCTGGACGATCCGGCTGTCGGCGGAATGCCTCGACCGGGACCTGCCGGTGGCGCCCTGGATCTCGGACGCCGTCGCGGACTAGCCCTCGACCAGAGACCGCGGCCCTCACCGTGTCGATTTCGAGAAGCCGTGAAGGCCTCCTTCCCTACCTTGAGGGTAGTGAAGGAGGCCTTCACGACCTTAAGAAACCGGACATCACGGGTCAAGTGGACATCTTGCCCAGCTTTGAGTCCTTTATGGACACTTGATCAGCGCGACGACCTCAGCGAGCCGCCCCCAATTCATGGCCAGGTGGGCCCCAATCGAACTCGCCCGTGGCCGGATGTTCCGCTTCCACGCACGCGAGTTTCGCCTTCAAGCACACGTGATCGCCATCCAAGCACGCGTGGCTACGCGACGACCAGAGGTCTTTCGCGAGGCCGGAAATCCACACAGTCCGCACGCGAGGAGTCCCGGTGACCACCGGATCCGGAGAGACTGTGTGGAAACCGGGATACTCAACGTCCCTGGATCATGGTTGCGGGATTCGCGTGCTCGGGCTGCGAACTCGCGTGTCGCGGCGCTAGCCGAGCAGCAGCCGGGCGAGTTTCGCGATCTGCTCAGTCTCGATCAGGAACGAGTCGTGCCCGTACGGCGAGCCGATGACGGCGAATTCCGCGCCAGGAACCCCGTCCGCGATCGCCTGCGACTGGTACAGCGGGTAGAGCCGGTCACTGTCCACTCCGGCGGCGACCGTGCGGGCGGTGATCCGGCCGAGCGCGTTCGCGACACCGCCCCGGCCGCGGCCGACGTCGTGGGTGTTCATCGATTCGGTGAGCACCACGTAACTGCCGGCGTCGAACCGGCGTGACAGCTTCCCGGCGTGATGGTCCAAATAGGACTCGATGGCGAACCGGCCGCCGCGCAACGGGTCCTCGCCATCCTGATACCGGCGGCCGAACCGTTGTGACAGTTCACCTTCGCTGCGATAGGTGACGTGCGCGATCCGGCGCGCGATGCCGAGACCGGCGTGGGGGCCACCGCCGGGGACGTCGTGGTAGTCGCCGCCGTGCCAGCCGGGATCGGACCGGATGGCGTGCAGTTGCGGTGCGGCCCAGGCGATCTGTTCGGCCGACGCCTGCGCCGTCGACGCGAGGACGAGCAGCGCCGCGACCCTGTCCGGCTCGGTCACCGCCCATTCCAGTGCACGCATCCCGCCCATGGACCCACCGAGCACCGCGGCCCAGCGGTCGACGCCCAACACGTCGGCGAGCGTGACCTCGGCGGCCACCTGGTCCCGTACGGTGACAGCGGGAAACCTGCTGCCCCAGGGGCTTCCGTCCGGATGCGGGGACGACGGACCGGTCGACCCCTGGCAGCCGCCGAGTACGTTCGGGACCACGACGAAGAACGCGTCCGTGTCGATCGCCTTGCCCGGGCCGATCAGGCCGTCCCACCAGCCAGGGCTGACGTGACCTTCCTCGGCCGGGCCGACGGCGTGACTGTCGCCGGTCAGCGCGTGCTCGACGAGGACGGCGTTGGAAGCGCTGGGATTCAGCGTCCCCCAAGTCTCGTAAGCCAGCTTGAAAGGCAACTCCTGCCCGGTTTCGAGCACCTGGGCGCCGGTGACGAACCGGCGCCGCCCAGGCGGATCTCCCTCCCGCCACGCACCGGTGCCGGGAGGGAGATCTGGAGCCTGGGTCACAGAGTCGCCTTGGCCGCCCGGAATCCCGCCTCGAGGTCGGCCTTGAGGTCCTCGAGGCCTTCCAGCCCGACGGCGAGCCGCACGAGCCCCGGCGTGACACCGCTGGAGACCTGCTCCTCCGGCGCGAGCTGGCTGTGCGTGGTCGAGGCGGGGTGCACGATCAGGCTGCGCACGTCGCCGATGTTGACCAGCTGGCTGTGCAGTTCCGTACCGTCCACAAAGGCCCGCCCGGCGTCGACACCGCCACGCAGGTCGAACGAAAGGACCGCGCCCGCGCCCTTCGGCAGATACTTCTTCGCGGCCTCGTGGTACGGGCTCGACGGCAGCCCGGCGTAGTACACCTTCTCGACCTCGTCGCGCTGTTCCAGCCATTCGGCCAGCGCCTGCGCGTTCGACACATGCCGCTCCAAACGCAGCGAAAGTGTCTCGATCCCTTGCAGAATCAAGAAACTGTTCAGCGGCGCGATCGCCGCACCGGTGTCGCGCAGGATCTGGACGCGGGCCTTGGCGGCGTACGCGCCCGGGCCGAGGGCCTCCCAGTACTTGAGACCGTGGTAGCTCGGGTCCGCCTCGGTGAAGCCGGGGAAACGCGCCGGGTCCTTGCCGAAGTCGAAGGTGCCGCCGTCGACCAGCACCCCGGCGACCGTGGTGCCGTGGCCGCCGAGGTACTTGGTCGCGGAATGGACCACGATGTCGGCGCCGTGCTCGATCGGGCGGACGAGATACGGGGTCGGCACGGTGTTGTCCACGACCAGCGGGACACCGGACTCGTGCGCGGCGTCGGCGACCGCGCGGATGTCGAGGACGTTGCTGCCCGGGTTGGCCAGCGTCTCGGCGAAGAACAGCTTGGTGTTGGGCCGGACAGCGGCCTTCCACTGCTCGATGTCGTCCTGGTTCTCGACGAACGAGACCTCGATGCCCAGCTTCGGCAGCGTGTAGTGGAAAAGGTTGTAAGTGCCGCCGTAGAGCGACGGGCTGGAGACGAAGTGGTCGCCCGCGTTGGCCAGGTTGAGGATGGCCGCCGTCGTGGCCGCGGTCCCGGAGGCGAACGCCAGCGCCGCGACGCCGCCTTCGAGCGCGGCGAGACGCTGCTCCAGGACGTCCTGCGTGGGGTTGTTGATCCGCGTGTAGATGTTGCCGGGCTCGGCGAGGCTGAACAGGTCGGCGCCGTGCTGGCTGTCACGGAACACGTACGAGGTGGTCTGGTAGATCGGGGTGGCCCGCGCGCCGGTGGCGGTGTCCGGCGCCGCACCCGCGTGGATCTGCTTGGTCTCGAACGACCATCCGTCCGCGCTCATCGCGATTCTCCTAGCGGTTCAAGGGGTTCGGCCTGTTGCCACCGAAGCTAGCTCCGCCGAACGGAGCACCCAACCACTCTCAGGAGGTGGGATGCTTTTCTTGAAGAGCGAACCTGTTGCCCTCGGAGTCGACGAACATCGCCCACCAGCCCCACGGCTGCTTTTCCGGACGAGCCGGAAACTCGACACCCTTCGCCGAGAGCTCCTCGTAGGTCTTTTCGATGTCGTCGGCGTAGAAGAAGAAATTGGCCGTCGGGATCTCGTCTCGTACCTCGAAGCGTTTGAGGTCCTCCGGCGAAGTGCTCAGGACGAGTGCCGTCTCGCCGTCGGCGGTGGTGACCTCGACCCACCGATTCCCCTTGTCGTCGTAGGGCGCGTCGGTGGTGATCTCGAATCCGACGACCTCCGACCAGAACCGCTTCGCTCGTTCCTGGTCCCACACCCCGACGACGATCTTGTTGACTCCCTGAATCGCCACGTCCGGCTCCTTTGTATCCATCATGGATATAACTGAACCGGAGCGTATGCTTTCCGGATGGCCGACGGCAACCCCCAGCTCACCCCCGCGGCGTTCCAGACCCTGCTGGCGCTCGCGAGCGGCAAGGGTGGCCGCGCACACGGATACGCGATCATGGGTTTCGTCGACGAGGTGAGCGGCGGGGCCGACCGGCTCGGGCCGGGCACGCTGTACCGGACGCTGGCCAGGCTCGCCGCCGACGGCCTGGTCGAGGAGGCTCCCGACGCGCGCGAAGACCAGCCGCACGACTCGCGACGCCGCTACTACCGGCTGACCCGCGCCGGCCGGGACGTCGCCGCGCGCGAAGCGGAGTTCCTGAGCAGGCTGGTCGCCGTGGCCGGTCAGGCGGGGCTGCTGAAGCGGTCGGAGTCGGCGTGAGCCGGGCGCTCGGGCTCGTCCCGCATCTGTTCGTCAAGGACGTGAGCACGTCGCTTTCGTTCTACCGCAAGGTGTTCGGGGCGGTGGAGCTGTTCCGCAACGTGCTGCCGAACGGGGTCGTGCTGTTCGTGGAACTCGCCGTCGGCGACGCGCGGCTGCTGGTGAGCGAGGAGATCCCGCGACTGGACGCGCTCGCGCCCGCGACCCTCGGCGGCACGCCGATGCTGCTGACCCTGGAGACCGAGGACCCCGACGACCTCGCGCGGCGCGCGGTGTTCGCGGGCGCGCGGGTGGAGGCGCCGGTCGAGGAGATGTTCTTCGGCGAGCGGTACGGCCGGATCGTCGACCCCGACGGGCACCGGTGGGCGCTGACGACCAAACGCGAGCGGTTCACCCCGGAAGACATCGACGCCAGGACGCCACCCGAGGTCTGACGTGTGCCGGGCTCCCACCTGCTGGACAATCGCACCATGGTTTCCGTGCGCAGCGTCGTCGACCGGGTCGGTCCGACGCTGTTGCACGCCCTCCAGGTGCCCGAAGAGTCCTCGGCCGTCGGCGACGTCGTCATCGCCGAACCCGGCACCACCCTCGCCGCGGGAGATCTCGTGCTCGGCGTGGCCATCACCGAGACGTCGGACGCCGCGGAACTGGTCAAGGCCGGCGCGTCGCAAGGCGCGGCCGCCATCCTGCTGAAGCCGCCGCTCGCGGCCAAACCGTCGGTGAAGCGGGCGGCGAAGTCGGCGGGCATCGCGTTGATCGAAGTACGCTCGGCGACGTCGTGGGCACAGCTCGTCTGGCTGCTCAGGACCGTCCTCGACGCGCTCGCCGACGAGTCCGACGCGCTGGAGGACGGCGGCGGGCCCGGTTCCGGCGATCTCTTCCGGCTCGCCGACGCGGTCGCTTCGGTCGTCGACGCGCCCGTCACCATCGAGGACACCAACTCGCGGGTGCTCGCCTACTCGGCCCGGCAGGACCTGACCGACTCGGCACGCGTGTCCACGATCATGGGCCGTCGCATCCCCGACGACGTGCTCGCGCGGTTCCGTTCGCGAGGCGTGTTCCGTGAGCTTTCCCGTGGGCGGCAAACGATCTTCGTGCCCGCGCAACGCGACGGCACCCTGCCTCGGCTCATCGTGCCGATCCGGATGGGCGGCGAACTGCTCGGTTCGATGTGGGCGGTCGTCGCGGGCCCGGTCTCCGACGAACGCGCGGCCGCGTTCGCCGACGCGGCACCCGTCGTCGCGCTGCACCTGCTGCGCCGCCGCGCGCACACCGACTCCCAGCGCCGTGTCTCGGCCGAACTCCTGCGTGCCGTGCTCGAAGGGAAGGCCAGCCCGCGCAAGGCGATCGCGGAACTCGACCTGTCGCAGGAGCCGCATCGCGTCGTCGTCATCGAGGTCTCCGGCGGTGACGGCCGTGATGACGAGGGGCTGCGGCTCGCCCTCCTCGAACGGATCTCGCAAGGCGTCGGCAGACGGCCGGTGGCCACCGAATTGGGTGGCTTGCTCTACGCGGTCGTCCCGGACGGCGACGGCTGGGACGAACTCCGGGCCGCGCTCGAAGCCCTGCCGACGCCGAGGCGGGGCGGCACGCCGCGGGCGGCCGCGGGTTCGGCCCGCGAGATCGGGGAACTCGCGACGTCACGGGCCCAGGCCGACGAGGCGTTGGGCCTGCTTCGCGCCAAGCTCGTCCCCGGCCGTGTCGTGGTCTTCGACGAAGCGTGGACCGCGCTTTCACTGCATCGCGGGGCAACGGCCGCGAGTACCGCGAAGGTGGCCGAACTCGGCCCACTCGGTTTGCTGGGCGCGCACGACGAAGCCCACGAGAGCGGCTACGTCGACACGCTCTACCAATGGCTCCGACATCCCGGAGACCCGCGCGCCGCCGCGAAGGAACTCCGGATTCATCCCAACACCCTGCGGTACCGCATGCGGCGGCTGCTCGATCTCGTCCCGCTGGATCTCGACGATCCGGATGTCCGGCTGGCGTTGATCACCCAACTCGTTTCCCTGCGGTGGAGCTGACCGGGGTTCCACTTCATTCTGTTCGACAACGAACACTTTGTCGTGCGACAAAACCGCACACAGACGTCATGAAAGGGTCTTTCAAGACGTTTCCATCTTGAAAGACCCTTTCACGACGTCCAGCGGGCTAGTGCGCGCTGGCGCGATATCCGTCCTCAATGGTCTGCCGTACCGCGGCGAGCAGATCGGCGCCGGGGTAAAGCGGCAGAAGCACACCGGGACCACCATCGACCCGCAGCGCGGCTTCGTAGCCGTGCCCCGGAGTTTCGACCAGGCCGACGATGACATCGGCCGGATTGCCCTCGGTGTCGACGGTGCGGACACGCCGCTCCCGCCGCCAGTCCTGATTTGTCATGCCGAACAGAATGGCAGCTTACCGGCCAGTAAGATCAACATCTTGACTCGATCGTGCTGCATTTACCGATTCGCAGGTTGCACGGCCGCGCTCACCCCCAGCGAACGCGGCCGTGCGTCATACCCGATAACCGAGGTCTTCGGCGACGAAGCGCTTCGGCACCATCCGGACCCAGACGGTCCCTTTCACCTCGGGATCATCGTGCAGGTACGAACGAAATCGCGCATCCCATTTCATCTCTGCCGTCCCGAGATACCGGCTCAGCAGCCGCCGTCCACGGGGGACGTCGAACGGGAGTATCTCCGCCTCACCTCGCGCGAGCACCTGTCTCACCAGGCCGGTGCCGACGTCACAGACGTCGACGGTCACCGCGATCGAGGGCGATTCGCGGACGAGACCGGCCAGCCTCGCCCAAGGTCCGGTGAGGATCCAGAAGGCCCGCTGCTCCCAGAGGTACCAGGTCGGGCGCACGGTCGGCCCGGCCGCGGCGACCCTGGCCGTGAGCGGACCGGCGAGGAACTCGTCGACGTCGAACATCAGACCTCGAGCAGCGTCTTGCCGAGCGCGCCACGCGACTGCATGACCGCGTGCGCGTCCGCCGCGCGTTCGAGGGGGAATCGTTGGCCCACCACGGGTTCCAGCCGTCCGGCGGCGGCTTCGGCGAGGGCGGACTCGGTGAACGCCCGCATCTCCGCCTGCCCGCCGAGGTTCTGGATCACCGTGACCCCGCGCGCGGCGGCGTCCTCTTCGGACACCTCTGTCCACGAGCCACTCGACAGCCCGTAGATCAGCATCCGGCCGCCGGGCTTCAGCAGCCCGAACGACGTCGTCCCGATCTCGCCGCCGACCCCGTCGAAGACGACGTCGACCTCGCCCGCCTTCGCCGCCCAGTCCGGTTCGCGGTAGTCGACCGCCAGATCGGCGCCGTGCACCCGGACGTGTTCGACCTTCGCCGGGCCGCCCGCCGCGCCGACGACCTCCGCGCCCGCGGCCTTGGCGAGCTGGACGACCAGGCCACCGACACCGCCCGCCGCGGCCTCGACCAGCACCCGTTCTCCCGGCTGGAGGCGCGCGGCGGTCACCAGCGCCGTCGCCGTGCGGCCGTCGGCGAGAATCGCCACCGCGGCGTCGAGGGCCAGCGCGTCCGGCACCTCGAAGACGGAGCCGGCGTCGACCGCGACCCGCTGCGCGTACCCCCCGGACCCGCCGGTGGAGGTCACGACCCGCTTTCCGACCAGGGCGAGGTCGACCCCTTCGCCGACCGCGCTGATCACGCCGCCGACGCCGTTGCCGGGGATCATCGGCAGTTCGGCGCGGAACGGCCCGCCGCCGCCCGCGCGGAACTGGGTCTCGACGAACGTGATGTTGGCGAACGCCACCTCGATCAGGGCCTGCCCGGCGGCGGGCACCGGATCGGGGGCGTCGCCCGCGACGAGCACTTCGGGCCCGCCGAACTCTTTCAACCACACGGCTCTCATGTGTCCCAAGGTGCAAGCTCAAGTTGACTGGAGGTCAAGCCGTTGTGCTGTGGGGACCATGATCGGCTCTTAAGCCTGTCGTGAGCGGACGATGACACCGCCGTCCGGGTGGCTCACCGTGAGTGGCAGCACCTTTGTCGTAGACCCGCCGCAGGAGGCACTCCGTGCGTATCGCCGTCCCCCGTGAAATCAAGAGGCACGAATACCGGGTGGCGCTCACCCCGGCGGGCGTGCACGAACTGACCGGGCGCGGCCACGACGTCTTCGTCGAGACCGGCGCCGGCCTCGGCTCGTCCATCACCGACGACGAGTACCTCGCCGCGGGCGCGAAGATCCTCGCGACGGCGGACGAGACCTGGTCCGAGGGTGAACTCGTGCTCAAGGTCAAGGAGCCGATCGCCGAGGAGTACCCGCGGCTGCGCGCCGACCAGGTGCTGTTCACCTACCTGCACATCGCCGCGGACCGGCCGCTGACCGACGCGCTGCTGGCCGCGGGCACCACCGCGATCGCGTACGAGACGGTGCAGACCCCGAACCGCGCGCTGCCGCTGCTCGCGCCGATGTCCGAGGTCGCGGGCAGGCTGGCGCCGCAGGTGGGCGCGTACTCCCTGATGAAGCCGAGCGGTGGCCGCGGGGTGCTGCCCGGCGGCATCCCCGGTGTCCACCCGGCGCGCGTGGTCGTGATCGGTGGCGGTGTCGCCGGTCTCAACGCCGCGCGGGTCGCGCTCGGCCTCGGCTCGGACGTCGAGATCCTCGACACCAACGTCGACCGCCTCCGCCAGATCGACAACGACTTCGGTGGCCGCATCCGCACGGTGACCTCGAACGCGCTGTCGGTCGAGCAGTCCGTGCTGGAGGCCGACATGGTCATCGGCGCGGTGCTCGTGCCCGGCGCGAAGGCGCCGAAGCTGGTCTCGAACGACCTCGTTTCGCGGATGCGCCCGGGCAGCGTGCTGGTGGACATCGCGATCGACCAGGGCGGTTGCTTCGCCGACTCGCGGCCGACCACGCACGACGAGCCGACCTACAAGGTCCACGAGTCGGTGTTCTACTGCGTCGCGAACATGCCGGGCGCTGTCCCGCGTACCTCGACCTACGGCCTGACCAACGTGACGCTGCCGTACGCCGTCCAGCTCGCGGAGTTCGGCTGGAAGAAGGCACTGCAGGCGGACGCTTCACTCGCGAAGGGCCTCAACACGCACGCCGGCGCTCTCACGAACGCCCCTGTCGCGGCCGCGCACGGCCTGCCCGCCACGGACCTGGCCGAAGTCCTGGCCTGACCCCAAGCCACACTCCCACGCGAGGGACCTTTGTCACCCCAGTGCAAAGGTCCCTCGCTCCTTTACACCGAAGTACGTGAAGGCCCCCTTCCTTGCGCCTAGGTACCGGAAGGGGGCCTTCACGTACTTCGAAGAACGACGGGACCCACTCGCCTCCGTCCACGCCGGGCCGCCAGGCCCGCGCGTAGGACCCCGACGACCAACCGGCGCCGAACGGACCGTCGGGGCTCCGGGGGCTCGGCCCCCGGGTGATACGACGAAGCCCACCACTGGGAAGGTGCGCAAGCACCGACCAGGGTGGGGCAAAGGGGCTGAGGGCGGCCCGCTCGACCAGCCTGGGGGTCACTGGGAGCGGGCCGCCTCCTACATCGTAGGTAATAAGTTGCCGTCGCGCTGCATGGGGTTGCCATGTCTTCGGAAATATTTCTTCACAGACTTCCTTCGCGGTCGGTTATTTTCCGCGCTCTACGTCGCATATCCGGTAGTCAGCGGCCATTCGGCCCAGTGACGGCTGCGCTGGGGGACGGAACCGTCACCGCACTGAACGTGACGAAGGTCGCTTTCGGCGGATTCACCCCTTCCGTGGGTGCGGGCTCACCCGGTGAGGCAGGATGTCGCAGGATCGGCCTTCGTCAACAAAAGGGGACGGTATGCACGACGGCAGTGGCCGCATCGCGGTGCAGAATCTGAGCAAGCAATTCGGTGCGGTCAACGCGGTCCAGAATCTGAGTTTCACGGTGGAGCCGGGTTCGGTGACCGGGTTCCTCGGGCCCAACGGGGCGGGGAAGACCACGACGCTCCGGATGCTGCTCGGGCTGGTGACGCCCACGAACGGCACGGCGACCATCAACGGGCGCCCGCACGACCAGCTGGGGAATCCGGCGAGGGTCGTCGGTTCGGTGCTGGAGAACGAGGGCTTCCACCCGGGACGTACGGCGCGGAATCACCTGCGCGTGTACTCGGCGGCGATCGGGATGCCGGATCAGCGGGTGGGCGAGGTGCTCGGCCTGGTCGGCCTTTCGTCGGCGGCGGACCGCAAGGCGGGCGGGTTCTCGCTCGGTATGCGGCAGCGGCTGGCGCTGGCGACGGCGTTGCTGGGGGATCCGCAGGTGCTGGTGCTGGACGAGCCGACGAACGGTCTCGACCCCGAAGGCATCCTGTGGCTTCGGAACTTCCTGCGCGCGTACGCGCGTGAGGGGCGCACGGTGCTGGTCTCGAGCCACCTCCTGAACGAGGTGGAGCAGACGATCGACCAGGTCATCATCATCAGCCAGGGCATGACGCGCTACAACGGCTCGCTGGACCAGTTGCGCAAGAGCAACCAGTCGCGGGTGCTGGTGCAGTCCGCCGACGCGAACGGTCTCGTCTCCGCGTTGCAGGAGGCGGGTATCACGCAGGTCTCGCCGATGCCGGACGGCCGGGTCGCGGTGTCCGGTGCGACGGTGCAGCAGATCGGTGACATCTCCGCCAAGGCGAGCATCGCGGTCTACGGCATGCAGGAGGAGACCGCGGATCTGGAGCGGATGTTCTTCCAGCTGACCCAGGGTCAGTACGCGGCGCCGCAGCCCGGTTTCCAGCAGGGTCCGCCGCCCGGCTACCAGGGTCCGCCCCCGGGTTATCAGGGCCCGCCGCCCGGGTACCAGGGGCAGCCTCCCGTCTATGCCCCGCAGAACACGCCGCCGCCCGGGTTCGCGCCGCCGCAGCAGCAGTTCCAGCACCAGCCGCCGCAGCAACAGCAGTACCAGCAGGCGCCGCCTCAGCAGCAGGCGCAGCAGCAGGGCCAGAACGAGGGCTGGGGAGGCCAGGGCTGATGGGCAACCTGATCAAGGCGGAGTTCCGCAAAACGCTCACGCTCAAGGCGTGGTGGGCGCTGATGATCCCCGCGGTGGTCTTCGCTTTCGCGTTCGCCCTGTTCTGGGGCATGATCACCAACGACTTCAGCGACTTCCTCGGCCGTTCGGACACCCGTGAGCTGACCGAAGCGCTCGGCATCTCGACCGGTGAGCTGCCCGTCGGCCTGCTCGCCCTCGGGCACGGCATCAACATCGGCACGATGATCCCGATCATCTTCGGTGTCTTCGCCCTCGCCGGCGAGTACACGAAGAAGACGATCACCACGACGTTCCTCACCGCCCCGAACCGGGTTTCGGCGCTGAGCGCGAAGATGATCACCTACATCGCGTGGGGCGCCATCTACGGCGTGATCATCGTGGCCGCGGCGAGCCTCGGCACCGTGATCACGGTCGACAGCGCGCGCCTGCCGACGGCGGGCCAGTGGCTGGGCGTGCTCGGGGCTGGTGTGCTCGCGACGATCCTGGCGACCCTGTTCGGCATCGGTGTCGGCGCGGTCTGGCGCAGTGTGGTCGGCAGCATCATCACGCTGACCATCTGGATGCTCGTCGTCGAGAACGTATTGGTGTTCGTCATGTTCGGTGCGGCGGACATCACCTGGCTGGGTGGCGTCCTGCCGAACGGCACGGTCAACGGGATCGTGGGCGCCATCGGCGCGGAGGCGTTCGGCGCCGCCGGTGTGAAGGTGCCGACGCTGGAGGACGAGACGGCGTGGGCGCTGCAGTACGCGGCCGGTGCCCCCGGCGCCTTCTCGTGGTGGGCCTCCGCGCTCATCTTCTTCGGCTGGACGATGATCTTCTTCCTCGCCGGCTGGGCCGTGAACCAGAAGAAGGACATCACGTAAGTCACGTCCAGCGTGCGATGAACGGGGCTTTCATGGCAAATTCCGCCATGAAAGTCCCGTTCACCTCGTTCGGCCCTCCGCGAACCGGCCGGTCCTGTCGGTGGGGCCGCATAGGCTGGCGGGGTGACTACTGCTCCACCTCGTCCGCGTCAAGCCAGTCCGGCACGTGAGACCACCCCCGCACCCACCGGAGGCTGGATCCGCCGTCTGGCCGCTTCGTGCTGGAAACACCCCTGGCTGGTCGTGCTGTCGCTGGGCGCGGCGATCATCGGCGTCGGGCTCCAGGCCGCCGGTCCGCTGCTGATCCGCGAGGCGCTCGACGGCGCCGTCGCCGGCGACACCTCCCGCCTCGGCGTGCTCGCCGCCGTGATGGCGGTGCTCCAGGTGCTGACCTTCGGGAACGCGTTCGCCCGCCGGTACGTCGGCGGGCGGCTGGCCCTCGACGTCCAGCACGACCTGCGCAGGCAGGTGTTCAACGCGGTCTCCCGGCTCGACGGCGGCAAGCAGGACGCGCTGCGCACCGGGCAGGTCGCCTCGCGCGCGATCTCGGATCTCCAGCTGGTCACGTCGGTCCTGATGCAGGTGCCCCTATCGGCGGGCTCGGTGATCTTCGCGCTGCTGTCCCTCGGCGCGATGCTGTGGATGTCGCCGACGCTGACCCTGATCGCGATGGTGGTCGCCCCGGCGATCGCGATCATCATGGCCGTGAGCCGGAAGCGGCTCTTCCCCGCGACCTGGGCGGCGCAGCAGCGCGCGGCCGACGTCGCGCAGCAGGTCGAGGAGACCGTCACCGGCGTACGCGTCGTGAAGGGCTTCGGCCAGGAGGCGCGCGAAGTCGCGAAGCTGGAGAAGACGGCGAAGAAGCTCTTCGCCGAACGTATGCGCGCGGCCCGCTTGTCCTCGTTGCCCACGGCCACGACGGCGGCGCTGCCCGCGGCCGGTCAGGTGGCGGTGCTGGCGGTCGGCGGTGTGCTCGCGCTGAAGGGCGAAATCAGCCTGGGCACCTTCCTGGCCTTCGCCACCTATCTGTCCATCCTGATCGGTCCGGCGAGGATGATCTCGAGCCTCGTCGTGCAGGCCCAGCTGACCCGCGCGGGCGCGGAACGGGTCAACGAGCTGATCGACGCGCAGCCGGACGTCGTCGACAGCCCGGACGCGCGGCCGCTGCCCGAAGGACCGCTCGGCGTCCGGCTGGAGGACGTCTCCTTCGGGTACACGCGGTCGGATCCGGTCCTCGACGGGCTCACCCTCGACGCCAGGCCAGGGGAAACACTCGCCCTGGTCGGCACCGCCGGCTCCGGCAAGTCGACGATCTCCTTGCTGCTGCCCCGGTTCTACGACGTCCACAGTGGTTCGGTCCAGGTCGGCGACCTCGACGTCCGCGACGTCCGGCAGCACGACCTGCGCAGCACGATCGGCGTCGTCTTCGAGGAAGCGTTCCTGTTCTCCTCGTCGGTGCGCGACAACATCGCCTACGGCAGGCCGGACGCGAGCGACGAGGAGATCCGCGCGGCGGCGAGTGCGGCGGAAGCGGACGAGTTCATCCAGCGCCTTCCCGACGGCTACGACACGCTCGTCGGCGAACGAGGCCTCACGTTGTCAGGCGGCCAGCGGCAACGGCTCGGCCTGGCCAGGGCACTGATGACCGACCCGCGGGTGCTGGTCCTCGACGACGCGACGTCCGCCATCGACACGGTCACCGAGGCCGCGATCCACGACACGCTGCGCTCGGTCACCGCGAGCCGGACGACCCTGCTGATCGCGCACCGCCGCTCCACCCTCGCCCTCGCCGACCGGATCGCCGTGCTGGACAAGGGGCGAGTCGTCGACATCGGCACCGAGGAGGAACTGCTGGCACGCTGCCCGCTGTTCCGCGAACTCGTCGCGGGACCGGGTGACGACGTCGAGGAACCGCACCGCTGCGAGGGCCTCGACTGCGGGCCCGCCGGAATCACCCCCGCCCTCTGGCCGGAGCAGGACGACGCCGACGAGCTGGCGAGCGAGCGCAAGGGCTCCGGCGGCGAATGGGACGTCGATCTGCCGCCGACCGGGGAACTTCTCGAAGGCGTCCGGAAACTGCCGCCCGCCACGGACACGCCGAAGCTCCCGGGCACGGACATCACCGCGGCCGAACCGAACTTCCGCCTCGGCCGCCTGCTGAAACCCGTGCGTGGCCCGCTCGCCGTGGTGATCGGCCTGGTCGCGGCGGACGCGATGGCCACCATCGCGATGCCCGCGCTGTATCAGTACGGCATCGACAACGGCGTGCGCACCGGGCTGGAAGCGGTGATCTGGCTGGCCGCCGGGATCGGCGCGCTGGTGATCGTCGCGGACTGGCTCGCGATCTATCTCCAGACCAAGATGACGGCGCGGGTCGGCGAGACGGTGCTGTATTCGCTGCGCGTCCGCAGTTACGCGCATCTGCAACGGCTCGGGCTCGACTTCTACGAACGCGAACTGTCCGGGAAGATCATGACCCGGATGACGACCGACGTCGACGCGCTCTCGACGTTCCTGCAAACCGGTGTCGCGCAGGCCGTGGTGAGCGCGCTGACACTGGTCGGGATCGCGGCGGCGCTGATGATCACCGACATCGGGCTGGCGGCGTACGCGCTCGCGGTACTGCCGATCCTCGTCGTGGCGACGGTGATCTTCCGCCGCGCCTCGTCCAAGGCGTACACCGAAGCGCGGGAACGGGTCAGCGTCGTCAACGCGGACATGCAGGAGAACGTGAACGGGCTGCGGGTCGCGCAGGCGTACACGCGTGAAGAGCGGACGGCGGAGAAGTTCGCTTCCCGCAGCGACGAGTACCGGCGTTCACGCTTGCGCGCGCAACGGCTCGTCGCCACGTACTTCCCTTTCGCGGCGATGCTTTCGGGGCTGGCCGAGGTGGTCGTGCTGATCGTCGGCGCGAACCGGGTCGCGGCTGGCACCTTGTCGGCGGGCGTGCTGGTGGCGTTCCTGTTGTACCTTGGCCAGTTCTTCTCGCCGATCCAGCAACTGTCTTCGGTTTTCGACGGTTATCAGCAGGCGCGGGTCGGCCTGGTCCGCATCGGCGAACTGTTGCGCACGCCGACTTCCGTTCCCGAGGCGGAGAAACCGGTCGCGGTCCCGGAGCGGCTGCGAGGCGAGGTCTCGTTCAAGGATGTCGATTTCGCTTACACCGCAACGGACGAGCCCGCCCTGACCCAGCTTTCACTGGAGGTCCCGGCCGGGGAGACCGTCGCATTGGTCGGCGCGACGGGCGCCGGGAAGTCGACAGCGGTGAAGCTCGTCGCGCGCTTCTACGACGCGACAGGCGGCGTGGTCCGGATCGACGGAACCGACATCCGCGAGTACGACCTGGCCGCGCTGCGCGCGCGAATGGGCGTGGTGCCACAGGAAGCACACCTGTTCTCGGGGACCGTCGCGGACAATGTGCGTTACGGCAGGCCTTCCGCGACCGACGCGGAGGTCGAGGAGGCGGTCCGGTCCGTCGGCGCCCTCGACGGTGTCGCCGCGCTCTCCGCCGGTTTCCACCAGCCCGTCGGTGAACGCGGACGTTCGCTTTCGGCGGGACAACGGCAACTCGTCGCACTGGCCCGCGCCGAACTCGTGGACCCGGACGTCCTCCTGCTCGACGAGGCGACCGCGGCCCTCGACCCGTCCACCGAAGCCGCCGTCCTGCGCGCGACCGAACAACTCGCGCGCCGCCGCACGACCTTCGTGGTCGCGCACCGCCTCGCCACCGCCGCCAAGGCGGACCGAATCGTGGTGCTGGACCACGGCCGGATCATCGAGCAGGGCACGCACACGGAACTCCTGTCCGCGAACGGCCACTACGCACGCCTGTGGTCCCTGGGCTAAACCACCGCAACCAGCCGACTACTTGCGGACCACCCGCACACTCCCCCGGCGACGATTTCGCTCGCGCCCAGTCCCGGCGCCTGTCACGCTGAGCGGCAAATGAATGAAGAAATCCCGGCGCGGCAGATCCGTGCCGTCCACACCGAAACCACGATCCGCGTCTATCAGGCTTATTCCCCGGTCATCGCCGACGCCGCCCTCGAGGCAGGCACCTTCGTGCCGCCGTTCAAACGCGAACGGATGACCTGGATCAAGCCGTCCTTCCTCTGGATGGCGTACCGCTGCGGCTGGGGCGCCAAGCCCGGCCAGGAGCGCGTACTCGCTCTCGACATCACTCGCGACGGCTTCGAGTGGGCGCTCGAACACGCGGCGCTCAGCCACTACGACCCCGACGTCCACCCCGACCGGGAAACGTGGCGACGCGAGGTCAAGGCCAGCCCGGTCCGCATCCAGTGGGATCCCGAGCGGAGCATCCGCCTCGGCCCCCTGAAGCACCGCTCGCTCCAGATGGGGCTGAGCGGCGAGGCCGTCGATCGCTATGTCGACAAATGGATCACGGCGGTCACCGACGTCACCCCGACCATGCGCGAGGTCGGCGCGCTCGTCGCCGCGAACCGCATCGAAGATGCCGAAGCGCTGCTACCCGCGGAGCGTCCGTACCCCGCTTAGGAGCGCCACGAGAGGCCGCTCATCCCGGCGACCTCCAGGTCCTGGGCCGACGCCCACCGGAAGGTCCCGGGCCGGACGTGCACCCCGGCCGCCACGACCCAGTCCGGCTCGTCGGGCTCGACGTGCTCCATCTCCTTGAAATCGGAGAGCGTCGGCCAGACCGCGGCGCACGAGTCGCACCTCAGCACGACCTTGCCGGACTGGGTGACCAACGGGCGCACCCGTCCCTCGTCCCAGAACGACGGACACTCGTCCAGCCACATCGCCTGCCACCACCTCGCGGGTGATCGGCGGCCGGCACGACACCGGCCGCATCCTTCACCCAGCAAAACGCCCAGACGTGAATTCCAGGCTGTCCCGGCACGACCACTCCGCCAACCTTCACCGACCAAACAGTGACCTGACCTGCACGGACCGTGAAACGACAGCAAAGGTCCCCTGCTCCCCCGGACGGCGGCGGACCGCTCCGGCGAGTGACCTATTTTCGATCTCTTGATCGAGACAGTGACCCATCACCTAGTGCGCCACGCCTCACACAGGCCAGTTCCATCACACGGCTGCCACCGAGGGGGTTAGCCTGGTAGGCGCATCAGCGGTGTTCAAGATCTCGAGACGGATAGAGGCGAGTCCAAGCCGTGTCCAGCAGCAGCCCTGCGTCACAATTCGGCCCCAACGAGTGGGTTGTCGAGGAAATGTACGACCAGTTCCTCGCCGACCCCACCTCAGTCGATGCCGCCTGGCACGACTTCTTCGCGGACTTCAAGCCAACGCAGGCCGCGCAGACCAAGGCGGACGACGCACGTCAGACCTCCACGGAGACCGCCAAGGAGGGCTCGGGCACCAACGGTCAGGCCTCCACGCCGTCGCCGCAGACGGTCCGCAACGCCGAGTCCGCCGCGAAGCAGACCGCTCCGAAGAACGAGGCGAAGGCCGCCACACCGGCGAAGCCCGCCCCGAAGACCGAAGCGAAGGCCGCCGCACCCAAGGCCGCCCCCGCGAAGGCTCCCGCCAAGACGGTCGAGAAGGACGCCGAGCCGGAGTCGAAGCAGCTCCGTGGCGCGGCCGCCGCGATCGCGAAGAACATGGACGCCTCGCTGTCCGTGCCGACGGCGACGAGTGTGCGTGCCGTCCCGGCGAAGCTGATGGCCGACAACCGCATCGTCATCAACAACCACCTCAAGCGCACGCGCGGCGGCAAGATCTCCTTCACGCACCTCATCGGTTACGCGATGGTCCGGGCGCTGAAGAACTTCCCGAACATGAACCGGCACTACCAGCTGATCGACGGGAAGCCGTTCGCGATCACGCCGGAGCACGTGAACTTCGGTCTCGCGATCGACATGAAGGGCAAGGAAGGCTCCCGCACGCTCGTCGTGGCCTCCATCAAGGCCACCGAGAACATGACCTTCATGCAGTTCTGGCAGGCCTACGAGGAGATCGTCAAGAAGGCCCGCAACGGCAAGCTGACCGCCGACGACTTCGCGGGCACCACGATCTCGCTGACCAACCCCGGCGGCATCGGCACCAACCACTCGGTGCCGCGGCTCCAGGCGGGCCAGGGCGCGATCATCGGCGTCGGCGCCATGCAGTACCCGGCGCACTTCGAGGGCACCAGCGAAAAGGCCCTGGTCGACCTCGGCGTCTCGAAGATCATGACGCTGACCTCGACGTATGACCACCGCATCATCCAGGGTGCGGAGTCGGGCGAGTTCCTCAAGCGCATCCACGAGCTGCTGCTCGGCGAGGACGGCTTCTACGACGACGTCTTCACCAGCCTGCGTCTGCCGTACGAGCCGATCCGCTGGGTCGCCGACATCCCGGACGGCCCGGTCGACAAGACCGCGCGCGTGATCGAGCTGATCGACGCCTTCCGCATGCGCGGTCACCTGATGGCCGACACCGACCCGCTGAACTACCGGCAGCGCAGCCACGCCGACCTCGACGTCCTCTCCCACGGCCTGACCCTGTGGGACCTGGACCGCGAGTTCCCGGTCGGCGGCTTCGCGGGCCAGGAGCGGATGAAGCTGCGGGACATCCTCGGCGTCCTGCGCAACTCGTACTGCCGCACCGTCGGCATCGAGTACACGCACATCCTCGACCCCGAGGAGCGGCGCTGGATCCAGGACCGCGTCGAGATCCCGCACGAGAAGCCGGACCCCGCCGTCCAGAAGTACGTGCTCTCGAAGCTCAACGCCGCCGAGGCGTTCGAGACCTTCCTGCAGACCAAGTACGTCGGGCAGAAGCGGTTCTCCCTCGAAGGCGGCGAGACGGCGATCCCGCTGCTCGACACGCTGCTGGACAAGGCCGCCGAGTACGAACTCGACGAGGTCGTCATCGGCATGCCGCACCGCGGCCGCCTGAACGTGCTCGCGAACATCGTCGGCAAGCCGATCGCGCAGATCTTCCAGGAGTTCGAGGGCAACCTCGACCCGGGCCAGGCGCACGGTTCCGGTGACGTGAAGTACCACCTCGGCGCCGAGGGCAAGTACTTCCGCATGTTCGGCGACGGCGAGACCAAGGTGTCGCTGACCGCGAACCCGTCGCACCTGGAGACCGTCGACCCGGTCCTCGAAGGCATCGTCCGCGCGAAGCAGGACATCCTCGACAAGGGTGGCGAGGGCTTCACCGTCCTCCCGGTTCTGATGCACGGCGACGCGGCCTTCGCGGGCCAGGGTGTCGTGGCCGAGACCCTGAACCTGGCGCTGCTGCGCGGCTACCGCACCGGCGGCACCGTGCACGTCATCGTCAACAACCAGGTCGGCTTCACCACCGCGCCCGAGCACTCGCGGTCGAGCCAGTACGCCACCGACGTCGCGAAGATGATCGGCTCGCCGATCTTCCACGTGAACGGCGACGACCCGGAGGCCGCGCACTGGGTGGCCAAGCTGGCCGTCGACTACCGCCAGGCGTTCCACAAGGACGTCGTGATCGATCTGATCTGCTACCGCCGTCGCGGGCACAACGAGGGCGACGACCCCTCGATGACGCAGCCGGCGATGTACGACGTCATCGACACGAAGCGTTCGGTCCGGAAGACCTACACCGAATCGCTGATCGGCCGCGGCGACATCTCCGTCGAAGAGGCCGAAGCCGCGTTGCGTGACTTCTCCAGCCAGCTGGAGCACGTCTTCAACGAGGTCCGCGAACTGGAGAAGCACCCGGCGAAGGCCAGCCCCTCGGTCGAGGAGGAGCAGCAGGTCCCGGCCAAGGTGCCCACCGCCACCACCGCCGAGGTCATCGAGCACATCGGCGACGCGTTCCTCAACGTGCCCGAGGGCTTCACCCCGCACCCGCGGGTCAAGCCGGTCATGGAACGCCGCCACAAGATGTCCCGCGAAGGCGGCATCGACTGGGCGTACGGCGAGCTGCTCGCCTTCGGTTCGCTGGCCATGGAGGGCCGCCTGGTGCGGCTCTCCGGCCAGGACTCCCGCCGCGGCACCTTCACCCAGCGCCACTCGGTGCTGATCGACCGCAAGACCGGCCAGGAGTACTCCCCGCTGGCGAGCCTTGCCGAGGGCCAGGGCCGCGTCATGATCTACGACTCGGCGCTGTCCGAGTACGCGGCCGTCGGTTTCGAGTACGGCTACTCCGTGGCCAACTCCGAAGCGCTGGTCATGTGGGAAGCGCAGTTCGGTGACTTCGTCAACGGCGCGCAGACCGTCATCGACGAGTACATCTCCTCCGGCGAGGCCAAGTGGGGCCAGCTGTCGGACGTCGTGCTGCTGCTGCCGCACGGCCACGAAGGCCAGGGCCCGGACCACACCTCCGGCCGCATCGAGCGTTTCCTCTCGCTGTGCGCCGAAGGCTCGATGACCGTGTCCGTGCCGTCGACCCCGGCGAACTACTTCCACCTCCTCCGCCGTCACGCCCTCGACGGAGTGAACCGCCCGCTGGTGGTCTTCACCCCCAAGTCGATGCTGCGCAACAAGGCCGCCACCTCGGCGGTCGAGGACTTCACCGGCCAGACGAAGTTCATGTCGGTCATCGACGACGCCGTCGTCGACCCGTCGAAGGTGCGCAAGGTCCTGCTGACGTCGGGCAAGCTGTACTGGGAACTGGCGGCCGAGCGGACGAAGCGCGAGGCGAACGACATCGCGATCGTGCGCGTCGAGCAGTACTACCCGCTGCCGAAGAAGAAGCTGGTGGCGGCGCTCGAGCGCTACAACGGCGCTCCCGCGGTCTGGGTGCAGGAGGAGCCGGAGAACCAGGGCGCGTGGCCGTTCTTCGGCCTGAACCTGCCGAGGAAGCTCCCGGAGGTGTTCTCCAGCCTCGACGTCGTGTCGCGTCGTCCGATGGCCGCCCCGTCGGCCGGTTCGTCCAAGGTGCACGAGGTCGAGCAGAAGGCGCTGATCGCGCGGGCGTTCGACTGATCGCCTGAGAAGTACAGGAAGGCCCCCGTTCTCGCGCCTGGCGCGAGAACGGGGGCCTTCCTGTAGTTGGGTGTCGAAACCGGTGGGCCCCGTTCGTATAGGGGTAAACGACCGAAGGAGACACCATGAAAACCCTGCTCGACGGCCTCAAGCTCCCCGAATCCGCCCGCTGGCACGACGGCCGTGTCTGGCTGGCGAACTGGGGCACCGGACAGGTCCTCGCCGTCACCCCGGACGGCGAAAGCGAGGTCATCGCGAACGTGCCGACCACGATGCCGTTCTCGATCGACTGGCTCCCCGACGGCCGTCTCCTGATCATCTCCGGCCCGGAAGCCCGCCTGCTCAACGCGGACCTGAGCACCTACGCCGACCTGTCCCCCGTCGCGGCGCTCTGGAACGAACTCGTCGTCGACAGCCGCGGCAACGCCTTCGTCAACGGCTTCCACGACCTCCAGGCGCCCGGCGTCATCGCCGTCGTCACCCCGGACGGCGAAGCCCGCCAGGTCGCCGACGGCATCCTCTTCGGCAATGGCATGGCCATCACACCCGACGACTCGACGCTGATCGTCGCCGAGTCGTACGGCAACCGGCTCACCGCGTTCGACATCGCCGAGGACGGATCACTGTCCGGACGGCGGGTGTGGGCCGAACTCGGCGACGATCACCCCGACGGCATCTGCCTCGACGCCGAGGGCGCCGTCTGGTACGCGGACGTGGCGGGCAAGTACTGCGTCCGGGTCCGCGAAGGTGGCGAAGTACTTCAGAAGGTCGAAACCGATCGAGGC
Source organism: Amycolatopsis coloradensis (assembly GCF_001953865.1). GTDB lineage: Bacteria > Actinomycetota > Actinomycetes > Mycobacteriales > Pseudonocardiaceae > Amycolatopsis > Amycolatopsis coloradensis. The sequence continues at coordinate 731,611 of NZ_MQUQ01000005.1, read as the reverse complement.
TGCTTCGCCTGCACGCTCGGCGGCGAGGACGGACGTTCGCTCTACATCCTCGCCGCCGAGTGGCACGGCTGGGACAACCCGTTCGGCGACGGGCCGACGGGACAGGTCCAGGTCGTGGAAGTCGGCTAGCCGATCGCCTCGGAGGTCGCCTTCGCGACCTTCAAGGCGTTCTCCTTGCACGTCGTCTGGTTGACCGTCCCGGACGGATCGGGGCCGGTCACGATGATCTCCGCCTCGACGTTGCCCTGCTGGAACTTGATCTGGCACTGGCTCGCGGAATCGAGCTTCGCGTACACGGCCTTGGTCGCCTTGGCCATGGTGGGGATGAGCACGCCGCCGGCGTCGACGGCGTTCTCGATCGAGGCCTTGGCCCAGGCCTCCCCCGCACCCGAACCCGGCTCCTTGGACTTGGACAGGTACATGCCCACCATGGCCGAAGGCGCGTTGGGTTCACGCCAGGTACAGAACGAGCGCGTGTAGACGATCTCGTTGTTCGAGGTGCTCGCCGGCTCCTCGCCTTTCGGGGTCTCGAGCGGCGGCAGGTTCCTCACCCCGGTCCCGATCTTCTCGCAACCGGGCATGGCGGTGTACTTGTCCGGCGGTCCGGCCTTTTTGGACGACGTCGGCGACGAAGACGCGCTCAAACTCGAATCGCCGGAGAGCAGGAAGAAGGCTCCGACCCCACCACCACCGAGCAGCACCACCGCGCCGATGACGATCCCGACGATGAGGCCGGTGTTCGACTTCTTCGGCGGCGGCGCGCCATACCCGTACTGCTGAGGGTATCCCTGCTGCGGATAGCCCTGCGGTGGATACGGCTGCTGAGGTCCCTGCTGATAGGGCGGTCCGGGCTGCATACGCTGAGGTTAGAGCCTCACGACGGTCCTTAGTGGACGAACGCCGCAACTAGTTGCGGATTTCGACTTTCACCGGATCCGACCAGGCGGCCCCGTTCGGTCCGGTGGCCAAGGCCGACACCGTATGTCCCCCGTTGGAGGACTTGGTGGTATCCCAGTCCACGGTCCAGTCGGGCCCGGACGTGGCGGTGCCGACGAGCGTCTGCTGGGCGACGTAGAACGCCACCGTGGCGGCGTTCGTGGCCGTGGCGACCACGCCGGTCATCCCGCTGACCGTGGTTCCCGCCGCCGGGCTGGTGATCGCCGCCGTGACCCCGTTCGGGCAGGCGTTCACCCAGGTGCACATGTTGAGCACGATGATGGCCACTGTGGCACCCGCCCCGGCCAGCAGGGTCTGCAGGACGATCACGGCTCCCGCCTCCGAGAGGGCGACCCCCACGGACGCCATCAACCCCACCAAGCCCACCACCGGGCCGGCACCCACCACGATGAACGCGGTGCCGAGCGTGACCAGCATGGCGACCGCGACGGCGACGACCCAGCAGGTGATCTTGCATCCCCAGCAAGCCCCCACCCCGTCCGGGCCCGCCCCCAGCACTTCGGCGTCGGCGAGCGGGGTCAGCGTGTCGTAGATGGTGGTGTACTGCGCAGCGGTCGGCATCGTGGAGAAGAACACGTAGGAGGTGTCGTCGGCGTTCGCCACCGTGACGGTCCAAGTACCCACCATGGGAGTCCGGATCATGCAGCTTTGCAGCATCGTCGGGTCGTTGTCGTCGCACATGACGAACCGGGCATGGGTTTGACTGGGCCCCACCCGATTGCCACCGGGGTCCGTCAAGGTGACGTTGACCCCGGCGGGGTAGCTTCCGTCCGCTGTTGTCACGCTGCCCATGATGAAGGGCACGTCGTGGTCGACGACGATCGTCAGGGTTTGATGGGAGTCCTCACTCAAGGTGCCCCGCAGGGCCGCCAGCGGATGGACCGCTTCGGACCCCCTCGACGCACCGTTCTGGGCGGGGACCACGTAGCCCGCGCAGTAGCAATTCGGTCCGTCGACCTGGTTCTCCACGAGCACAGCCATCCTGCCCACCCCTTTTCCCGAAATACCGAAAGCCGGCTACGGAATTAGCAGCATCCTCCCGGTGCCCTGCCAAGCCCAGGCTTGGTCAGCGAAGTCAGTCTTTCGAGGAAAGCGCATCACCCGTCCGACAATCGACGTCCTTACCGTGAAAAAACCTTATGACAGCAAGGCAAAGGTGGCGCCTCAACCGTGACGATCCTGACAAAGACACAGGTCAGGGAAGTGCACTTGGCCGTGAATCCGATCCTGGTCGCTGACTATCCACTGAGGACAGTCCAATACGGAAGGCCCCCTTCCCAGCAGGAGGAAGGGGGCCTCACGTGTTTCAGGAGTGGATCAGAGGGTCAGCGACCAGCTGTTGAGCGTGCCGGTGTCGGCCTGGTACACGTCCTGCACCTTGAGCTTCCAGGCGCCGTTCGCGGCCTCGGCCGCGGCGTTGACGGTGTACGTGGTGTTGATGTTGTCGGACGAGTCGTTGTTCGAACCCTTCAGGCGGTACGCGGTGCCGTCCGGCGCGACCAGGTCGATGACCAGGTCACCGACGTAGGTGTGCGTGATGTTCACCGCGACCTTGGTGGTGGCCGAGGCGTTGCGGGCGCAGTTCGCGACGGTGACCGTGCTGGTCACCGCGGCACCGGCGTCGGGGATGGCGACGGCGCCGCTGCTGGTCTGCGTGCCACAAGGCGTGGGCTCGGGGCCGGGGCCACCGCCGGTACCGGTGTAGAGCAGCACGTTCGGCGAACCGGTGCCCGGGTTGGTCACCTTGTCCTTGGTGCCGTTGGCGACCAGCGCGTCACGGACCTGCTTCGGCGTGGCCGACGGGTTGGCGGAGGCGTACAGGGCCGCCGCGCCGACGACGTGCGGGGTCGCCATCGAGGTGCCACTGATGGTGTTGGTGCCGTTGTTCAGCCACGTCGACGTGATGTTGCTGCCCGGCGCGAAGATGTCGAGGCAGGTGCCGATGTTGGAGAAGCTCGACCGCGCGTCCGTGTTCGTCGTCGAGCCGACCGTGATCGCTTCCGGGGTACGGGCGGGCGACACGTTGCACGCGTTGGCACCGGTGTCGTTACCGGCCGCGACACCGTAGGTGACGCCCGACGCGATCGACCGCTGGACGGCCTGGTCGAGGGTCGCCGAAGCGCCGCCACCGAGGCTCATGTTCGCGACGGCGGGCTTGACGGCGTTCGCGGTCACCCAGTCGACACCGGCGATGACGCCGGCGGTCGTGCCGGAACCGGAGCAGTTCAGCACGCGGACGGCGACGAGCTTGACGCCCTTGGCCAGACCGTGCGCCGTGCCGCCGATGGTGCCGGCGACGTGGGTGCCGTGGCCCTGGCAGTCCGTGGCGTCGTTGTCGTTGTCGACGGTGTCACGGCCGTGGGTCGCGCGACCGCCGAAGTCGGGGTGCGTGGTGAGGATGCCGGTGTCGACGACGTACGCGGTGACGTTCGACGCCGTGGTGCTGTAGCTGTACTTCTGGTCCAGCGGAAGGCTTTGCTGGTCGACCCGGTCCAGGCCCCAAGACGGCGGGTTCAGCTGATCCGCCGAGATCGAGACCGTCTGGTTCTGCTCCACGTAGGCTACCGCGGGGTCGGCGGCGACGCGCTTCGCCTGCTTTTCGGTCAGTGCGCCGGAAAAGCCGCGAACCGAGGACGCGAAGGTCTTCTCGACCGTGCCTCCGTGGCGGTTCGTCAGGCTCTTCGAGGCGGCTTCGACCGACGTGCCGTCCTTCAGCACGACGATGTAGCTGTCCTTGATCGCCTTGGCACTGCCGGCGTTGACGATCGAGCCTTCCGCGGCCGAAGCGACGGTCGCGCCGCCGAGCGCGGTCAGCACGGCGACAGCCGCCGCCACACCGAAAGCGGGCAGTCGTCTCTTCAGGGTTCCCAGGGAATTGTTCAAGATATTCCTCCCAGGCAGGGTCGACCCACGGACATGACGCGGCCCGCCGGATCGTTTAGGGTGTTCTCAGAGGTGAAGCGCGTTCTACTTAGGAGCGCAGGCTGAGACTAAGTGGCGGATTCACCCCAAGGAAGACCTTGCATTACGGACATCTCGGTAGTAGTGGACGTCACGTCGGCGCAGCTCGAGCCCCGTTCAGCCCCCGCCTTTAGTCGCGTTTTGCGCCCGTACGGCCCACGAAGAATTGGGGATCCGCACATCTCGTGGCCATTCTTCCGCCCACCGGTCGTTTCACCGCCGTGAAAGTGCACACGGATGGCCGCCTACTAAAGTCGCGAACCGGCGGGCCGGAAATCGATTTCCATCCTACCTTCGGATGGAGCACACTCGGCGCATGCTGCTCCGACAGGAAACCCCGGCCGACCGCGAGGCGATCCACGCCGTCCATCTGGCCGCGTTCGCGAAACACAGCGTCCCGGTGGTCGAGGCCAAACTCGTCGACGAACTCCGTGAGGACGGCGATCTGCCCGGCGCACTGTCCATCGTGGCCGAACGCGACGGCGAGGTCGCCGGACATGTCTGTTGCAGCCCTGCCAGGCTCGGCTCCGACGAGAAGTCGGCGGTCGGCCTCGGTCCGCTCGGCGTCCTGCCCGCGCACCACAAGTCCGGCGTCGGCTCGGCTCTCGTGCACGCTGTACTCGGCGCGGCCGACGCGCTCGGCTACGGCGCCGTCGTCCTGCTCGGTGACCCGAACTACTACTCCCGCTTCGGCTTCGTACTCGCCGAGCCCCTCGGGATCACGCCGCCGGTCGCGGAATGGGCGCCGCATTTCCAGGTCCGCACACTCCGCGCGTACACCGAAGATCTCCGAGGCGACTTCCACTACTCGCCCGCCTTCGACCGCCTCTGACCCCCCGCGATTCGTCCTCTAGTTGCGGTAGTTGCGCGTGCAACTACCGCAACTAGAGGACGAATCGCGGGGGTCAGGAGGGCGCGAGGAGGTTGTTCCGGCGCAGGAACTCCTCGGCGACGTCGAGCGGGTTGCGCTTCTCCTCGCTGAACTGGACGTTCAACTCGGTCAGCTGATCGGTCGTGAGCGCCGCCGAGACCCGGTTCAGCGCCTCGGTCTCCCGCGGGGACAGCGTCCCCTTCGCGACCAGTGGCACGATGTTCTGCGCGGGGAACATGTTCTTGTCGTCCACGAGCGGCACGAACCCGTTCGCGGCGATCGTCGACGACGTGCTGAACAGGTCGGCGACCTGGATCGCGCCGGACTTCAGCGCGGCGACCGTGACCGGGCCGCCGGTGTCGGTCGTGCGGATCTCGGCGAACTCACAGCCGTAGAGCGTCTTGATCTTTTCCTTCCAGCGGCTGCTCCACTGGCCGGGGCCGCCGAGCACGAGCTCCTTGCAGCGCTCGCCGAGATCGGAAAAGGTCTGCACCCCGGAATCGGCGAGTTCCTTGCGCACCACCAGAAGGTCCTTGTCCTCGGCCGGCGCCTGGTCGAGCACCTCGAAGCCGGACGGCAGCTTCTGCTTCAACTGCGCGTAGACGTCCTGCGAAGTGGTCGCCTGCGTGTCTTTGTCGAAGTAGCGCAACAGGTTCCCGCTGTAGTCCGGAACCACCGAAAGCGACTTGTCCTGCAGCGCCTTGACGACGACCTCGCGACTGCCGACCGGCGGCCGGACGGTCACGTCCTCCGCGCCCGCGTTGCGCAGCGCGCCCGCGTAGATCTGGGCCAGCAGAAGGCTTTCCCCGACGTCGGAAGCACCGATGATGATGTCGCCGGTCGCGCCGCCCTCGCCGCCGCCCGCCAACGGGTTACCACAACCCGTCGCGAGTAAAGCGATCCCGGCGCACAGAGCCGCCACCGTCCGCTTCATACCTTCGCCTTCTTCCCGCTCGCGGCCTGCGCCAGCCGCACTCCCTTGGGTACCAGCGCCCGCTGGACGCCTGCCAGGACGAGGTCCAGCACCACGGCGAGCAACGTCGTCAGGACGGCGCCCGCGACCACCTGCGGATAGTCCAGAATGGCCAGTCCGTCGAGCAGGAACCGGCCGAGCCCGCCGAGTCCGACATAGGCGGCCACGGCGGCCGTCGCGACCAGTTGCAGCACCGAGTTCCGGACCCCGCCGAGCACCAGCGGCAGCGAGATGGGTACCTCGACCTTCCACAACCGTTGCCAGCCGGTCATTCCGATCCCCTGCGCCGCGTCGACCACGCCGTGGTCGGTCGCCTGCAAACCCGCGTACGTTCCGGCGAGGATCGGCGGGATGGCGAGCACCACGAGCCCGATGACCGTCGAGATCCCGCTTTCGGTGAAGATCAGGAACAGGAAGGTCACCAGGCCCAGCGTCGGGAGCGCGCGGATCGCGTTGCCACCGCTCACCAGCAGCACCGCGCCACGGCCGGTGTGCCCGACGTAGAGCCCGAGCGGGATCGCGATGATCAGCGCGAAGACCAAGGCCAGCAGGGTGTAGCCGAGATGCTGGAGCAGCCGGTTGAGGATGCCGTCCGTGCCCTGCCAGTGGGCAGGGTCGCCGAACCAGTTCAGGACGTCGCCGATCATTTCGCCCCCGCCGTGGTCGCCACCCGGTCCCAGGGTGTGAGGACGTTCCGCAACCGCACCAGCAACAGGTCGACGATCAGCGCCAGCAGCAGCGTCGCGACGATGCCGACGACGATCGGCGAGAAGTACTCGCGCTGGAAACCGTCGGTGAACAGCACGCCGAGCCCGCCGGTGCCGATCAGCGCGCCGACGCTCACCAGGCTGATGTTGCTGACCGAGGCCACCCGGACGCCTGCCGCGAGCACCGGCACCGAAAGCGGCAGTTCGACGGTGAGGAACTTGCGCGCCGGTTTGTAACCGACCGCGGTGGCCGCCGCGACGACGTGCGGCGGGACGGCGTCGAGCGCGTCCAGCACCGGGCGCACCAGCAGGGCGGAGGTGTAGATGGTCAGCGCGACGATGACGTTGACGCTGTCGAGGATCTTCGAGCCGATGATGCCGGGGATCACGACGAACAGCGCGAGCGACGGAATCGTGTAGAGCAGGTTCGACACCACCAGCAACACGGACCGCACCGGGGCGAACCGGTGGCCGAGCCAGCCGGCCAGTACCGCGATCACCAGGCCCAGCACCAGCGGCACCAGTGAAAGGTAGATGTGGTCGAGGAGGTCACCGAAGAACTGCGAACGGTTGTTGGCGCTGGCGAGGTAGCGCCCGAGTTCCGCGAAGAAGTCTCCCATCAGGAACCCAGTGGCAGCGCTTCGATCACTTCGAGAACCTGCTTGGCTCTGACCACGCCGAGGACCTTGTTGTCGGCGTCCACGACGACGCCGAGGCTCGCGGGCGACGAGAGCGCCGCGTCGAGCGCGCCGCGGATCGGCGATCCCTGGACGTACAGCGATCCACCCGCGGCGAGGTCGGTTTCGGCGAGCGCTCCGTCCACTGTGGATCCAGGACGCAGCCAGCCGCGCGGCTGCCCTTCGGCGTTGACCGCGACCAGCCATTCGTCGGACGGCCCGGGAACCGGTTTGCCGACCTCGACCCGCTTGATCTCTTCGACGACGATCCCGTCCGCCGAAAGGAAGGAAAGGCCACGATAGCCGCGGTCCTTGCCCACGAACGACGCGACGAAGTCGTCGACGGGATGCCGCAGCACATCCGACGGCGTGCCGTATTGCGCGAGCACACCGCCGACGCGGAGCACGGCGATCTTGTCGCCGAGCCGCACGGCCTCGTCGATGTCGTGGGTGACGAACACGATCGTCTTCCCCAGCTGTGACTGCAAGCGCAGCAGTTCGTCCTGCAGTTCCTCGCGGACGATCGGGTCCACCGCGGAGAACGGCTCGTCCATCAGCAGCACCGGCGAATCCGCCGCGAGCGCCCTGGCGACGCCGACCCGCTGCTGCTGGCCGCCGGAAAGCTGTGCGGGGTACCGCTTGCCGAGTTCCGCGGGCAGGCCGACGGTCTCCAGTAGCTCGGCCGCGCGTTTGCGTGCCTTGCCCTTGTCCCAGCCGGACAGCAGCGGCACGGTGGCGACGTTGTCCAGGACTGTCCTGTGTGGAAAGAGGCCTGCGTGCTGGATGACGTAGCCGATGCCGCGGCGCAGCAGCGCCGGGTCGCCGTCGCTGACGTCCTTGCCGTCGAGCAGTACGGCGCCCGAAGTCGGCTCGACCATGCGGTTGATCATCCGGAGCGACGTGGTCTTGCCGCAACCGGACGGCCCGACGAAGACGGTGATGGTGCCGTCCTCCACGGTGAGGTTCAGGTCGTCGACCGCGACCGTCCCGTCCGGATACCGCTTGGTCACGCCACGGAACTCGATAGTCACGCGTCTCTCCCCATGTCTGGTCGAAAAACCGTAGCCCACATCGGCCCTGTTGGCACGGTGTCTCAGGGATCGATTCACTAGGCTGCGCGCTGTGAGTTCTCTCGTCGATGACGTCCTGGCGGCGCACGGTGTCCACGTGCGACCGCTCCATCAGGTGATTTTCCTGCTCCGGACGGATTGGCGTGACCTCGGCGAACTGGTCCGGATCAGCACCGCGCCACGCCGGAGTGTCGAAGACGTCCTGAACGCGCTCGGCGACGACCTCGAACGGAACGAGTCCCGCGTCCGGCTGGCCCCCGCCGCTCGCGAGAAATACGCGCGCTTCGAGCCACGGGACCGGAAACCCGACCCCGACCTGCTGAAGACCATCACCAGCTACGTCGAGAACGTGCCGCCGCCGTTGTCCGCGCTCGACCACGTGCAGGCGACGCCGGAGACCGTGCTGAACCGCGCGCTGTGGCTGGACGACCGCTACGACCTCGACACGGCGAAGCTGCTGTTCCTCGGTGACCACGACCTCACTTCACTGGCCGTGCGCGCGTTGCGGCCCGACGCGGACCTCACCGTCGTCGATCTCGACGACCGGGTGCTGGCCTACATCGACGAACTCAGTGAACGGTCCATCCGCACCCTGCACACGGATCTGCGCGTCGGGCTGCCACCGTCGGTGACCGGCCGGATGGATCTCGTGTTCAGTGATCCGCCTTACACCCCCGAAGGAATGGGCCTGTTCGCGGCGCGCGGGGTCCAGGCGCTCACCGAACCCTCGGACGGGCGACTCCTGCTCGCTTACGGCTACAGCCCCCGCCATCCCGCTTTGGGTGCCCAGGTGCAGCGGGCGCTCGCGACGCTCGGACTGACCTTCGAAGCGATCCTGCCGGACTTCAACCGGTACTTCGGGGCACAGGCGATCGGGAGCGCGGCGGATCTTTACGTCTGCCAGCCGACCGCGAAATCGAAGAAGAACCGCGGCGGCAAAGGAAAGGCGGCGATCTACACGCACGGACCGCAGTCGGTGGAGTCCGCCGGCGCGGCCAAGCCGTCGCTGCTGGACAAGCTGCACGAAATCGCCATCGAGGGCGGGCTGGCGCTGGAGTCGCGGCCGGTCGACTGGTCTGTTTCCGGACCGGAAGGCGACGCGGTCGCGATGGATCTTTCGGCCGACCCCGGCCCGTGGCTGCTGAGGACACTACTGGGCACCAACGCGCGGCGGCTCGCGCTCCTGGTCCCGAATTCGCATCCGGACCTGACGAACGCCGAGGCGCAGGGCGCGCTCCACCGGCTCGTCGGGGCGAAGTACCGGCTGCGGCTGCTGCGGAGCACCCCGGACAACCGGCACGCCATCGTCGTCGCGGACGCCATCGACCATCCCGATGAGCTGCTGACCAGGGCGCACGCGCGGCTGGCGAACGTCTCACTTGACGTTCCAGCGGATCTGACGGACGCCCGGCTGATCGACCTGCCACGGCACCGGCTGGCGGAACTGCTCGGCTGAGCGGCGGCTGTCATCGGAACTTCATGGAACCGTACCTAGGTTCGGCCCCATGAACGAACCGCGCGGACCGTATGCACCGATCGGCGTGCCCGCGTCGCCGTACGGACCTCCCTACCCGCCGCGACAACACAAGACCAGCGGCCTGGCGATAGCCGCGCTCGTACTGGGTCTGGTCGGGTGCCTGCCGCTGGCGTTGCTGCCCGCGATCATCCTGGGCATCGTCGCGCTCACCCAGACCGGTCCGGGAAAGCGACCGGGCCGCGGTCTGGCGATCGGTGGCCTCGCGGCCGCCGGGGTCTGGACCGTCGGCTGGGTCGCCCTGCTCGGGAACACCATGGCGGACCCGGTCCACTACACCGCGAGCCCGCCGAGCTCAGGTTGCGCGACCCCGTCGCCCGGCTACGCCAACGTATGCACCTTGAAGCCGGGCGAATGCTTCGAGCAGCCCGCGGTCAACGGCACTTACACCAGTGTCGAACTCACCGCGTGCGGTGGCACGCACAGCACCGAGGTGATCGGGACTTTCACCGCGCCGGACGGCCCCTGGCCCGGTGAAGAGAAACTGAAAGCGGAGGCCTTGACCCAATGCGAGCGGATCATGGCCAAGAACGTGGACCGCTCCCGGCTTGACGCCGTCGGTGCCGACGCATACCTGAGCTACGCGGGACCCGAGCGCGTCGGCTGGGAACGCGGCGTGCGCACTGTGCACTGCACGATCCACTCGCCCGGCTCACAGCTGACCGGTTCCGTACTCGCCGCCGGAGCCGACCTGTCCATCCCGACCGGCTGAGCCGCGCGCGACCTCGATCGGGATCATGGGCGGTGGGCGGCCTTCACGCGCGGCCGCTGTGACTGGCGGTGCCGCGACACTCAAAGTGATGTTCCGAGACGAGTGAGGGGAACTTTGAGGGACCCGGGGGTCCTCGAGGACCGCGCACTTTGCGCAACCCCCGATGTTATGAAAGGTCCGTTCATAACAAATCTTGTTATGAACGGACCTTTCATAACACGCTTCAGGCCACGAAAGGACCGGTCACACCACGCCGTCGGCCTCGGCGGCCTTCGCGACCGCGGCGGCCACCTCGGGCGCGACGCGCGGGTCCAGCGGGCTCGGGACGATGCGGTCCGGGCCCAGGTCGTCCTGCGCGACGGAGAAGATCGCGTCGGCAGCGGCCAGCTTCATGTTCTCGGTGATCGCCCGCGCGCCGGAGTCCAGCGCACCGCGGAAGACGCCGGGGAACGCCAGCACGTTGTTGATCTGGTTCGGGAAGTCGCTGCGCCCGGTCGCCACGATCTTGGCGTACCGCGACGCCACGGCCGGGTGAACCTCCGGGTCCGGGTTGGACAGTGCGAACACGATCGCGTCGTCGGCCATCCCGGCCAGCAGGGTCTCGTCGATGGTCGCCCCGGACAGGCCGAGGAAGACGTCGGCGCCCTTCAACGCCTCGCCGAGGCCGCCGCGCAGCCCGGAGGTGTTCGTGGTCTCGGCGAGCTTCCGCTTGATCGGGTTCAGGCCCTCGCGGCCCTCGTGGATGATGCCGCGCGAGTCGAGCACGGTGACGTCCGCGACCCCGGCGTTCCGCAGGATCCGAGCGCAGGCCACACCCGCCGCGCCCGCTCCGGAGACGACCACGCGCTGGCCGGAGATGTCCTTGCCGAGGACCTGGTTCGCCCCCCGCAGCGCGGCCAGCGTGACGATCGCCGTGCCGTGCTGGTCGTCGTGCATGACCGGGCAGTCGAGGGCCTCCTTCAGGCGGTCCTCCAGTTCGAAACAGCGTGGCGCCGAGATGTCCTCCAGGTTCACCGCGCCGAACGACGGGCGCAGCCGGACCAGGGTCTCGATGATCTCGTCGACGTCGGTGGTGTCGAGCACCAGCGGGATCGAGTCGAGCCCGCCGAAGGTCTTGAACAGCACCGACTTGCCCTCCATGACCGGCAGCGAGGCACTCGCGCCGATGTCACCGAGGCCGAGCACCGCCGTACCGTCGCTGACCACCACGACCAGCCTGTCCGCCCACGTGTACCGCTTCGCCTTGGCCGCGTCCTCGGCGATCGCCAGGCTGACCTTCGCCACACCAGGCGTGTACGCGACCGAAAGGTCACGGGGCGAGGAGATCGGGCGCGTCGCGGCCACGGAGAGCTTGCCGCCTTGGTGCCCTGCGAAGATCTCGATGTCGGTCACTGGCGTGGTCATCGTGTTTCCCGTCATTGCTTCGGCCGTGTCTATGGACGGCGAAGTCTCGATTCGAGCGTAAGTCACTGGAATTCTCCTGGGACTGCGAGCGGGGGAACTGGTGGATGGGCAGGCCGGAAAGGGCATGGCCCTGCCATCCGGGGTAACTCGTCCTCCGACACGGCAGCCCAGCGCGGTAGCGCCGGCCTGTCGGCGAAGCGTCCAATCGGCCATCGGTGCCGTGGGTGTGGCGACGGCCGCGGACGCAGCGGTCGGATCATTGTGACAGGCGTACGGACCAGTGTGCCCCTCTGGTGCGGTTCATGTCACAAACCGAACCGGCTTTCCGCAGCTCAAGAGAGGTATAGCAAGACGTCCGTCCGGCTTGAGAACGGCTGGCTAGCATTGAGGTATGCAAGCCAGGCGCCTCAGCATCCCCGACTGTTTCGAGTTCACCCCGAGCGTTTTCCCCGATCACCGCGGCCTGTTCGTGGCGCCGTTCCAAGAGGAGGCGTTCGTCGAAGCGGTCGGGCACCGGCTTCGCCTGGCGCAGACCAACACCAGCGTTTCCCGGCGCGGCGCCGTTCGCGGGCTGCACTTCGCGGACACCCCGCCCGGGCAGGCGAAGTACATCTACTGCCCGAGCGGTTCGCTGCTCGATGTCATCGTCGACCTCCGCGTCGGCTCGCCGACCTTCGGCGAGTGGACATCCGTGCTGCTCGACAGCGTCGAGTACAAAGCGGTGTACGTCGCCGAAGGCCTCGGCCACGCCTTCATGGCGCTCGAAGACGACACGGTCATGACCTACCTCTGCTCCGAGCCGTACAACCCGGCGGGCGAGCACGGCATCAACCCGATGGACACCGACCTCGACCTGCCGTGGCCGCGCGACCTCGAAGCCGCGGTGTCCGAAAAGGACACTGCCGCGCCCTGGTTCAAGGAGGCCCTGGAGCAGGGGTTGCTGCCGCGATACGACGATTGCGTCGCCCACTACGAGAAGTTGCGGGCCGAGAGCTAGCCGAGGACGTCCTCCCGCAGCACCCGTTCCACGTTCCGCTCCGCCAGCGCGGTGATCGTCACGAAGGGGTTCACCCCGGTGCTGCCCGGGATCAGCGATCCGTCGGTCACGTAGAGGTTCCGATAGCCCTTCACCCGGCCGTACAGGTCGGTGGCCTCACCCAGCACCAAACCACCCAACGGGTGATAAGTGAACCGGTCCTCGAACGACCGGGTGTCCCCGAACAGGTCACTCCGGTAGATCGTGCGGTTCGCCCGGTTGACCTTGTCGAACAACGACTTCGCCGCGTCGATCGACGGCTTGCCCTGCGCGGCGCTCCACCGCAGTCGCGCGGAGTCGCTGGCGGCGTCGTAGGTGAAGTGGCCGCGTTCGGGATTCTTCGTGATCGCCAGATACAGGCTCAGCCACGTCTCGATCCCGGCCGGCACCGGCGCGACCTCGGCGAAGACCGGGTTCACCGGGTCGTCCCACGCGTCGATGCCGAGCGCGGGCATCCCCGACTGCAGCGAGCCGCCGAGATCCCACGCGTGGTTGGCACGGCCCAGCATCACGTTGCCGTTGGTCCCCCAGCCGCGGCCGACCTCGTCGTTCAGCTCGGGCAGCGTCCCGGTCTCACGCGCCCGCACGAGCAGTTCCGTCGAACCGAGACTGCCGGCACCGAGGAACAAGTACTTCGCGCCGAGCTGTTTCCTCGCCACGACAGCGCCGTCCTCGGCGGTTTCGTGCACGGTCAGGACATAGGTGCCGTCGGTCCGGCGCGTAATCCCGCGGACCTGGTGCAGCGTCTTGATGGTCACCTTCCCGGTGCCCAGCGCGGCCGCGAGGTAGCTCTTGTCGAGGGAACGCTTGCCGTGGTTGTTGCCGTAGATGACTTCCGAAGCGAGCGCCGACCGCGGCACCGTGCCCGCTTCTTCCCGTTTCATGTACTCGAAGTCGTAGACGCTGGGCACGAACACCGTCTTGAGGCCCGCTCGCGCCGCCGCCTTCCGCGAAACCCTCGCGTACTGGTAAGAACGGCAGGTTTCGAACCAGTGCGGGTCGATGTGGTTCACCCCGAGCGCCTGGTTGGCCCGGGGAAAGTACGTCCCGTACATCTCGTCCGCGTCGACGGCGGGCAGGATCTCCTCGAAGTACGACCGCCTCGGCGTCACGGCCATCGCGCCGTTGACCAGCGAACCGCCGCCGACCCCTCGTCCGACGTACACGGACATGTCGCCGTGATTCACCCTGTCGAGGACACCGGGGTACCGCTTGATGTCCCGGTTGGCCAGGTCGAGCCACAGGAAGGACGCGAGCGGGGCCTGCGTGCGGCTGGTGAACCACGCGGCCCGCCGGTCCGGTTCGAGCATGTCGCAGAAGACCTTGCCGTCGGGACCGGCGTCGCTCCACAGCCTGCCCATCTCGAGCATGACGGTGGGGATCCCGGCTTCGCCGAGGCGGAGCGCGGTGACCGCGGCGCCGTACCCGGTGCCGATGACGACGGCCGTCGAGAAGCCCGGCGTCGTTTCTTCGGCCCGCGCGGGGGAAATCGTGGTGAGGCCGAGAGCGGCGGCGGAGTTGAGGGCGGTGAGTCCGAGGAACTTGCGGCGAGACAGTGGGGACATGGGCCGATGATCACCCGCCGGTCCTGGCACCCTCAAGGCCGAATCCGAAGGAGATTCGCGTCAGCAGGGTAAACGCCGTTTATTTTCACTCGAACGTGGCGATTTCCGGGATCCCTTGGGGGACTTCCCCGATGTGAGCCAGACCGGCACGGGCCAGTCTTTCCGGTCATGAGACGCCTTCTCGCCGCGGCCGCGGCCGCGCTGTCCGCCGCCGCCCTCGTCGTCCTGCCCGGCCACGCCTCCGCCGTGCCGTCCCCCTTGCCCGACTTCGACTTCTCCGCATGCCCGGCCCCGCCCGCCAACGCCGACCCGGGAACCTGGCGGTGCGAAGCTTTTGTCTCCCAGGGAGTCCTGACCATCGGCGACCGCGAGATCCCGCTCGGGGAACTGCGGCTGACGTTCTCCGAAGGCAAAGTGGACAGGAAGTACGCGCAGGTGTTCGGCGAACTGCGGCACGCTCCCGCCCGGATCCGCGGCACTTTCGGCGCGGCCATGCAGCTAAAGTACGGCGGCTACTCGGACTTTCTGTCGGACGACGAACGTCGCGGCGAACTGGACCTCTACGCGGTCCTGCGGCATCCCTTGCTGCCCAAGGGATGCACGGTCGGCACCCTCGACGCGCCACTGCACTCCGTGGTCAAGGACGATCCCGCCGTACCCTTCGAGGTCATCTCGCAGAACCCTACGACGGTGAAGTTCGGCGTCGTCGACACCCAGCTCGCGCTACCGCGCGCCACAGGCTGCGGACACTTGGCGCAAGTAGCCGACCACTTGCTCGGACTACCGTCACCGAGCGGGGCGAACACCTTCAAGCAGGTGACCTACGTCCAGTTCAAACCCCTCTGACTCCGCCGCGTTTCGTCCTCTGGTTGCGGTAGTTGCACGCGCAAGGACCGCAACCAGAGGACGAAACGCGAGGAGAGGCGGGCACCTCACTTCTTCTTGGTCACCCAGACGGTGATGGTCGCGGTCACGACGGGCTTCCCGTTCGCGTCCGTGATCGTCACCGGCACCGGGAGCTCGAAGCCCTCGTCGCCGAATTCCGGCGATTCCGGGAGTTCGGCGACGGCCCGCAGGCCGGTCTCGGCCTTCGCCACGTAGGCGACCGTCATCCCCTTGGGCAGCCAGCGATGCGTCGTCGGGACGGTCGCCTCGGCGAGCATCCCCATGGCGATCTCGGCAAGGTTGCAGGCAGCGATCGCGTGGAAAGTCTTGATGTGGTTGTAAACACCCCACCACTTCGGGGACGTCACCTCACACCGGCCGGGACGCAGTTCGCGCACCGACGGGAGCACCGTCCGGAAGTACGGCACACGCAGGCACATCGCCGCCGAGAACAGCTGTTTGCCGACCGGCTTCCCGGCCAGCCGGTTCCACATCGCGTACGTCGGGTTCTGCGCCATCACGGTCTCCTCATCATGTTACTCGCCAGTAGCATAACCGGACCGCAGGCTATATTCGCAACCGTGGCACATCGGCTCTTCCTTCTCCGGCATGGTCAGACCGAGTGGTCCGTCAACGGACGGCACACCGGGCGCACCGACATCCCGCTCACCCCCGCGGGCGAAGGGCAGGCCCGCGCGGCGGGCGGCACCCTGCGCGCGGTGCTCGGCGGCAATCCCGCGCTCGTCCTTTCCAGCCCCCGCACCCGCGCGCTCCGGACGGCCGAGCTGGCGGGACTGCGCGTCGACGAAGTCATCGAAGAGCTGGCCGAATGGGACTACGGCGACTACGAAGGCGTCACCACGCCGGTCATCCGCGAGACGGTTCCCGGATGGACGGTCTGGTCGCACCCGATCCCCGGCGGCGAAAGCGCGGAGGACGTCAACGCCCGCGCGGACAAGCTGATCGAACGGGTCCGGGAGCCGCTCGGCGAGGGTGACGTGATCCTGGTCGGCCACGGGCACTTCAGCCGCGTCCTGGTCGCGCGCTGGATCGGGCTGCCGTCGACGGCGGGCGTCCACTTCGGACTCGACCCGGCCGGCGTCGCGGTGCTCGGCGACGAGCGCGGCGAGCCCCAGATCGAGCACCTCAACCTGCTCCCCACCGCGGAGGACTGATCGTGGCCGACAAGCGAATCCGCCGCATCCGTGAGGAAGACGTCGACGCCGTCGTCCAGCTCGTGTACGACCTCGCCGAGTTCGAACGCGCTCGCGACGAATGCCACCTCACTCCCGGGCAGCTGCGCACCGCGCTGTTCGGCGAGGCACCGGCACTGTTCGGGCACGTCGCCGAGGTCGACGGCGAGATCGTGGGTTACGCGCTCTGGTTCCTCAACTTCTCCACCTGGCGCGGCGTGCACGGCATCTATCTCGAAGACCTCTACGTCCGCCCCGAGCAGCGCGGCTCCGGCCTCGGCAAGGCGCTCCTGGCCACCCTGGCGGCGGTCTGCGTCGAGCGCGGTTACGCCCGTCTTGAGTGGTCGGTGCTGAACTGGAACCCGGCTCAGGGCTTCTACAAGTCGCTCGGCGCGGTGCCGATGGACGAGTGGACCGTCGACCGGCTCACGGACGAACCCCTGAAGGCTCTCGCGGCCCAGGTTTAACAGCCACCGTTGAGGGTGCACACGTCCCCCGCTCAGATGGACAGCAGGGCAGCATCTGACCCGCACGGCGACGATGCTCGTGTCGCGAAAGCCACTTTCGGGACACCAGACGTCCCGGAAGTGGCTTTCGCGACACGCCAGGTCGTCCCGACGCCAGAACCGACGCCAACCTGCGGCTATGACTTTGCCGGGCTCCGCGGCTGGGATCTGACAGCCAGGCGCGGCCTGTCCGTCGAGGGTGACGGAGGGGCGGGGTCCGGTCAGGAGTCCCGTTCCTCACGTTCTCGACGGGCCGCGCGACCCGCGGCGCCGTCGCGTTCGGCGGCCTCTTCCTCGGTCTCGCCTTCCCGCAGCCCCAGTGCCCACGCACGCGACGGGCGGCGGAACAGCAGCACGACGACGGCGACGCCGATCAGCCCCAGCGGCACCCCCCACGCCGGCTGCCCGGACGGGCCCGCGCCGTACCAGCCGACCCCGACCAGGATCAGCGCGACGACCACGCCGGGCGACCTCGCCCAGGTCTTCCCCAGCACCAGTCCGGCCGCGCAAGCCAGCGTTCCGGCGGCGAGGACGAGGTAGTAGGCGACCTCGGCGAGGAGGTTCCGCGGTCCGGCCTGTCCGTTGATCAAGAGCAGGATCGCGAACACGATCAGGGCGAGCCCCGGCAGCGCGGTGACGGCCCCGGCGAGGCGGACTTCACGGGGCGCGGGCGAGAGTTTGTCGGCGATGGACACGGCGAAACAGCCTTCCAGGCTTCCGGACACGGCGCTCCACCAGGGCGGGTCACCGTACGTGAGCACTTTCGATCGTATGCCACCCGGTCGGCCGGTTTCCCCAGGCCGCCGGGTGAGAAGAATTGGAGGCGTCGTCGATGAGCGGGCGGTCGGCCCGGGTGCACTTGTCACGACGAGCGGCGGAACAGCAGCACGATGAGGAGGAACGCCCGCCACAGGGGTCATACGGTGCTGCTTCGAGGACGCACGGGCATTGAGCTTCGCGTCACCTGACGCTCCCCTCTTCGGGCCGGCGTCACCTACCCTGCGGTAGTGCGTGCCATCCTCGTCGTGAACCCCCAGGCCACCTCGACCACCGCCGGTGGCCGTGACGTGCTGGCGCACGCGCTGGCCAGCCAGGTCAAGCTCGACGTGGTGGAGACCGACTACCGCGGCCACGCGATGGCCGTGGCGCGGTCCGCCGCCCGCGACGGGATCGACCTGGTGGTCGCCCACGGCGGCGACGGCACGGTCAACGAAGTGGTCAACGGTCTGCTCGCGGACGCCGACGGCGTTCCCGCCGAAATCGGCGACGTCCCCATGCTCGGGGTCGTGCCGGGCGGCTCGGCGAACGTCTTCGCCCGCGCCCTGGGGATCGCGCACGACCCGGTGGAAGCGACGCATCAGCTTCTCAACGCCATCGAGAACGACCGGAGCCGCCAAGTCGGCCTCGGGCTCGCCGACGGCCATTGGTTCACCTTCAACGCGGGTATGGGCTGGGACGCCGACGTCGTCGGCCGCGTGGCCAAGCGACGGGGCAAGCAGACCACCGCGGGGCTCTACCTGAGGGCAGCGGTGGCGTCACATCTGCGGCCTCCGCTCGGCCGCCCGCCCCTCACCGTCCGGATCCCGGGTGAAGAGCCCACCGAAGTGCTGACCGCTTTCGTGTCCAACACCGATCCGTGGAGTTACCTCGGTGAGCGTCCCGTCCATCTCAATCCGGGCAGCTCGTTCGACACCGGATTGGGCCTGTTCGCGTTGAGCGGTCTGCGATTGCCCACCGTGTTCAAGCATGTACGGCAGGCATTGCTCACGAAGAGCGACCAACGCGGACGACGTCTCCTTCGTCACGATGACCTCCCGATGATCCGCATCGACGCTGCTGAACCGGTAAACTTCCAGGTGGACGGCGACCTCGTCGGCCAGCGGAAGCGAGTGGAGTTCTTCAGCGTTCCGCGTGCACTGACAGTGACCGTCTGAGCACCGGACCGCTGATCGCCTGCGGCAAAGTGCAACCTGCCGCTCATCGACGCAGAACCTCCGCTCACCGCATCGGCCTTCCCCCGGGGAGACTGTTTCGGAACGAAACCGCAGGTCAGACACGTCGCTCGGCCGGGTGAGCTGACTCACCGATCTTCAGAAAACCCTTGTCGAAACGGGTGCTTCGTGAAAGCATTCACAAGCACCCAAAAAAACGACCGCCATGACGACTATGGCGCGGAGTACCGCGCCGTTATGAAGGAGCTCAGAAACATGGACTGGCGCCATGACGCGGCCTGCCGAGACGAGGACCCCGAGCTGTTCTTCCCGGTGGGAACCAGCGGTCCTGCTCTGTCGCAGGTAACTCAGGCGAAATCCGTGTGCCACCGTTGCACCGTCGCTTCCGACTGCTTGGCTTGGGCTTTGGCCAGCGGGCAGGACGCAGGCGTGTGGGGCGGGATGAGCGAGGATGAGCGACGGGCCCTGAAGCGCCGTCGTACGCACATCGGCACGCGTACCTCCGCCTGAGTCTTTCAAGACTCAGCAGCTTCACAAAACAGCGCATATCCAAAGAAGCAGGTAACACCCAAGCTTCGGGCAATCCCGCGGTGCGGTGGCTTTGCGCCTCCGTGTCGTGAGGTGATACGTACCCGAGTTGAGCTTAACAAGCGAGGCCGACACACCCCCACGGGGGTAGGGCTTCACCGGACTTGTCCAAGTCCTCCCGCGGAACCGTTACAGGGCCGGCGCCATCTTCTCTTCAGGCGCCGGCCCTAAAACGTGTCCGGGATGGACAGTCCACACGGGACAGTCCATTAGAGACGTCGTGACAGCGGGATCCGCAGCGCCGCTTCGGTTCCCATCCGACGGCCGCCGGATTCGTCGGGCTCCCCGCGCAGTCCGCGAAGGGACAGCGAGCCGCGCAATTCCGACTCCACCAGCGTCCGCACGATCTGCAACCCGAGACCGTCACTGCGTTCCAGGGAAAAGCCCGAGGGCAGTCCGCGCCCGTTGTCGCGGATGACGACGTCGAGCCAGCGGGCCGACCGTTCCACCTCGAGTTCGACCTTGCCCGGCCGTCCGCCGGGGAACGCGTGTTCGATGGCGTTCTGGACCAGTTCGGCCAGCACCATCACCAACGGCGTCGCGATCTCGGCGACGACGACGCCGAACGAGCCCTTGCGAGAAAGCCCGACCTGCGACTCGGCCGTCGCGACCTCGCCGACCATCGGGAGGACGTTGTCGAGCAGCTTGTCGAGATCGACCCGCTCGTCCACCGAGATGGACAGCGCCTCGTGCACCATCGCGATCGACGACACCCGGCGCACGGACTCACCGAGCGCCAGCCGCGCCTCCTCGCTGGAGGTGCGGCGCGACTGGAGGCGCAGCAGCGCCGCGACGGTCTGCAGGTTGTTCTTCACCCGATGGTGGATCTCGCGGATGGTCGCGTCCTTCGAAAGGAGGGCGCGGTCACGGCGCTTCACCTCGGTGACATCGCGTACCAGCACCAGCGCGCCCGCTGCCTGCCCAGCCGGGCGCAGCGGCAGCGCACGGAACAGCACGACGGCGCCGCGGCGGGAATCCGCCTCCGTACGGCTGCTGGGCTTGCCGTCGAGTGCCTCGATGATCCGGTGCGACACCTCGGTCGCGTCGAACGGGTCACGGATGAGCGACCTGGTCAGCGGCGCGAGACGCTGCCCGACGAGATCGGACTCGTGCCCCATCCGGTGGTAGGCCGACAACCCGTTCGGGCTGGCGAAGACCACGGTGCCGGTCGGGTCGAGGCGGATCAGGCCGTCGCCGACCCGCGGGCTGGTGTGCGTGTCCGTCTGGTTCCCCGGGCTGGGGAAGGTGCCGTCGACGATCATCTGGCACAGGTCACCGGCGCTGCCGAGGTAGGCGATCTCGAGCGGGCTCGGCACCCGGGAGGCCGCCAGGTTGGTCTCGCGGCTGAGGACGGCGATCACCGTGCCGCTGAACACCACCGGGATGGCCTCGCGGCGCATCGGCAGGTCGCGGTACCAATGCGGGTCCTCTTCGCGGCAGACCCGCACCTCGCGGCTCGCCTTGGCCAGCTGCGGGTGCTCGTCCACGGTGAACCGGGAGCCGACGACGTCCTCCGGATGGGCCGTCGGCGCCGTCGTCGGGCGTGCGTGCGCGACGCAGACGTAGTCGCCGCCGTCGGGCTGAAGCTCTTCCGAGACGGCGACCCAGAGCAGGAAATCGGCGAAGGACAGGTCGGCCAGCAGCTGCCATTCGGCGACCACGGTCTGGAGATGATCCGCGGCCTCGCCGGACATGCCGGTGTTCTCCGCGAGCAGATCGGAAAGGGTGGACACGTCCCCATCCAAGCAGGGTGAGGGCCGCATGACACACTGGAGAGGTTGACCCTGGCCCAGCGGTGTCGTATCACCCCGCGAGGGCCACCTGGACAAGGAGTGAAACATGTCGAAGCGCGCCCGCAAGCGTCGCGACCGTAAGAAGAACGGCGCGAACCACGGCAAGAAGCCCAACTCCTGATCATCGATCAGACACACGGAGGCCCCCGTACCGATCGGTACGGGGGCCTCCGTGTGTTCGAGCCGGGTTATTCGAAGGTCTGCTCGATCTTGACCTCGGTGCGCTCGATGGTGATCGCGCCCTTGGTCTGCACGGTCTGGCGGATCGAGGCCCGCAGCCGGGACTTGAGGTCGTCCGGCGCGTGATCGCCACCGCATTTGCGGGCGAGCAGCTGCTTGATGTGCTCGTCGATGCCGTATTCCTCGAGGCATGGCGGGCAGTCCTCGATGTGCTTGCGCAGGGCCGCGTCGCGTTCCGCGCTGCATTCCCTGTCCAAGAGCAGGTAGATGTCGGCGAGCGCTTCCTCGCATTTGACCTTGTCGTCCGCGCCGCTGCAGTAGTCGTCGGTCATCGCCCCGCCACCTCCTGCTGTTTTTCCGCGCGGATGAAGCCCCGCTCACGGGCGACGTCGGCGAGCAGGTCACGGAGCTGGGCGCGACCGCGGTGCAGCCGGGACATCACGGTGCCGATGGGCGTTTCCATGATCTCGGCGATCTCCTTGTACGCGAAACCTTCGACATCGGCGAGGTAGACCGCGAGACGGAACTCTTCCGGCAGCTTCTGCAGCGCTTCCTTGACGTCGGCGTCGGGCAGGTTGTCCATCGCCTCGACCTCGGCCGAGCGCAGCCCGCTGGAGGTGTGACTCTCCGCCTTGGCGATCTGCCAGTCGGTGATCTCCTCGGTGGGCTGCTGCACCGGCTGGCGCTGACGCTTGCGATAGCCGTTGATGTAGGTGTTCGTGAGGATGCGGTACATCCACGCCTTGAGGTTCGTACCCGCCTTGAAGGACGCGAAGGCCGCGTACGCCTTCAGATACGTCTCCTGGACGAGATCCTCGGCGTCGGCGGGATTCCGGGTCATCCGCATGGCGGCCGAGTACAGCTGGTCGAGCAGGGGCATCGCGTCCCGCTCGAAGCGCTCGGCCCGCGCGGCCGCCTCTTCGGCGTCCGTGCCCGTGTCCGGCGCGGGATTCTGCGTGCTCGGCAAACCGTTCCCTTCTCGATCGGCGTCGATGCGCTTGTGCGCATGAGACGACGTCGAGTTTACGCGCGGACGGATCACCTGGCCGCCCGGCGTGCGCGGGATCAGGATTCGGGGAGCTTCGAGTGTGGTGGACACATCCGGGTCAACAGCGGCGCCCGGCCGGGCATTCCCGGCGCGCTCGTAGACTCCGCCCATGGCAGGCAAGGGAACCCCGGCGACGGCGCTGCTGGCGAAGCGGAAGGTGCCGCACGTTCTGCACGCCTACGACCACGATCCGCGGGCGGAATCGTACGGCCTCGAAGCCGTCGAAGCGCTCGGACTCGAGCCCGCGCGGGTGTTCAAAACTCTCGTCGCCGAGGTCGACGGGAAACTGACCGTCGGCGTGGTGCCGGTCACCGGCCAGCTGGACCTGAAGGCGCTGGCCGCCGCCGCGGGCGGGAAGAAGGCGAAGATGGCCGACCCCGCGGCCGCGCAGCGCGCGACGGGGTACGTGCTCGGGGGGATCTCGCCGCTCGGGCACCGGAGCCGTCTCCCGGTGGTGATCGACGCGTCGGCGGAGAAGTTCGAGACCGTGCACTGCTCGGCCGGGCGCCGCGGCCTGGAAGTCGAACTCGCGCCGGGCGACCTGGTGCGGCTCACCAATGCCGTCGTCGCCCCCATCGCCGGCTGATCTCCCGCGTTTCGTCCTCTGGTTGCGGTCCTTGCGCGTGCAACTACCGCAACCAGAGGACGAATTGCGGCGGTGGGGGTTCACCCTCACGAGGGAGGGTGGTCGGTCCGGAGCGGGAAGATCACGGGCCCCGTCCGAGGAATCGTCGTCGGTAAGCGAACGACGACTCCTGGGGAGCCAGCGAAATGACCAAGACCGTGCCCGACGTCCCGAGATGGGCGAACCTCGCCGCCCACGCGACACTGCTGGTGACCCTGCCCTCCGGGCTGTGGCGGATCGCGATGGGGCTCGGCCTCCCGGTCGGGTTCACCGCGCGAGGACTGGAGGACTTCGGCATCCCCGGCTGGGGCACGGCCTACGTCTTCGGCCTGAGTCTCCTCGCCGAAGCCCTCGCGTTCCTCACCCTCGGGCTCGTCCGGCCGTGGGGTGAGGTGTGGCCGCGCTGGATCCCGGGCCTGCGTGGCCGTCCGATCCCGCCACTCGCGGCGATCGTCCCGGCGGCCGCGGGCGCGGTCGCACTGACCGCGCTCGGTGTCCAGGGACTGTTCGGCTGGGCGGAGGCCGGTTCTTCGATGGCTCAGGGGAGCTGGGAGGACTCGCCGGTCTACGGCGCAGTCATGGCCGCCTGTTACGCCCCGCTGCTGCTCTGGGGCCCGCTGCTGGCCGCGGTCACCGTGCACTACGCCCGGCGACGGCTTTCAGGCAAGCGGCCGCAGCACGCGCTCGAGCCACTCGGCGGCCGCGCGTGACACGCCGTCGAGGTCGGCGCTGAGGTTATGGTCACCCTTGAGCACCACGATCTCGTGATGCGGCCCCGCCTTGGGCAGGCCGAACGGGTCACGTTCGCCCTGGACGACCAGGGTCGGGACCTCGACGGCGTCCAGTTCACCCTGCCGGGTCTTCTCCGGCTTCCCCGGCGGATGCTCGGGAAAGGCCAGGCAGAGCACCGCCACCGCCTGCCCCGCCGCGGCGGTCCGGCAGGCGACGCGGGCCCCGGAAGACCGGCCGCCGAACACGATCGGGAGATCGTCGAAGCGCTCGGAGATCTCGTCGGCGACGGTGAGCCAGGCGGTGTCGAGTTGCGTGGCGGGAGCGGGAGCGCGGCGGCCCGCCACCCGGTACGGCTGTTCGACGAGCGCGACGTGCACGCCTGCCGCCTGCGCCGCCCGCGTGACCGCGACCAGGTCCTTCGCGCCGATCCCGCCGCCCGCGCCGTGGCCGAGCATCAGCACCGCGACGCCCTCCTCGGCGCAGTGCAGCTCGGCCCGCGCGGGGCCGTAGGCGGTGTCGATCTCCAGCTTCGTCATGAGCTCGGCAGGTCGAAGAGCGCGCTCTCCGTGGCCGGTTCGACCCGGTCAAGCAGCTCCGGGCCGTTGTTGCGGACGTTGTTGACCAGGCTGGACACCGGCCGCAGCTCGATCGTGTCGACCAGGTCCTCGGCGGGCGGGAGGAGCAGTTCGCTGACGTCGGGCAGGTCGGGGTCGAGCCAGGTGTCCCACTTCTCCCGCGGCATCAGCAGCGGCATGCGGTGGTGGATGTCGGTGAGCCTGCCGACCGAGTCCGTGGTGATCACGGAGAAGGTGATCAGCGGGTCGGCGTCCTTGTCGTCCTTCGGCCGCCAGGTCTCCCAGATCCCGGCGAACGCGAGCGACCCGTCGCCGGGGCCGGTCATGAAGAAGGGCTGCTTTTCCTTGCCGTCGCGCCGCCACTCGTACCAGCCGTCGGCGGGGACCAGGCACCGCCGCGAGGAGACCGCCTTCTTGAAGGACGGCTTCTCCTTGGCCGTCTCGGCGCGGGTGTTGATCATCTTCGAGCCCACTCCGGGATCCTTGGCCCAGAACGGGACCAGGCCCCAGCGCATCATCCGCAGCGAACGGACGGGCGGTTCGTCTTCGAGCACCACGCCGTCGGCGTCCCGCGGGTGGCGCTGCACCACGGTCGCGACGTCCTTGGTCGGCGCCACGTTGTGATCGGCCCGGATCCGGCCTTCGGTCAGGTCGACCGCGGCGAATTCGTCGATCAGCGCGGCGGGGTCCTTGGTCGCGGCATAACGCCCGCACATGCGAAAACCTCCTCTTCGAAAAGTCATCGTTACACGCTCGCCAGTCGATGGCGAGCGGCATGGGATCATTCTTCCGCGGTGTTCGAAGAGCAGGAGGCGGTTTGACGGGCAAGGACTGGCGCAGGCTGGACGAATCCGACGTGCGGATCCGTCCCGGCAAGGGCACCAGACCGCGCAGCAAACGCCGCCCCGAGCACGCGGACGCCTCCACCGCGATGGTCGTCGGGAAGGACCGCGGCCGCTGGACCTGCGCGATCGACGGCGATCCGGAGCGCGTCGTCACCGCGATGCGGGCCAGGGAGATGGGCCGGGTCTCGGTCGTCGTCGGGGACACCGTCGGCATCGTCGGCGACGTGAGCGGCAAACCGGACACCCTCGCCCGGATCATCCGGGTGGATGAGCGGTCCAGCGTGCTCCGCCGGACCGCGGACGACACCGATCCCTACGAACGGGTGGTCGTCGCCAACGCCGAACAGCTGCTGATCGTGACCGCGCTCGCCGATCCCCCGCCGCGTACCGGGTTCATCGACCGCTGCCTCGTCGCCTGCTACGCGGGTGGTCTCGAACCGGTCCTGTGCCTGACGAAGGCCGACCTCGCGAGCCCGGACGAACTCCTCGCCGGCTACGCGGGGCTCGACATCCCCGCCGTGGTCACCCGGCACGACGAGCATCCGGACGAACTGGCCGGGCGGCTCAAGGACCGGGTCACCGCGCTGGTCGGACATTCCGGGGTCGGGAAGTCCACTTTGGTCAACCGGCTGGTGCCGGACGCCGGACTGGCGACGGGCGTGGTCAGCGCGGTCGGCAAGGGCAGGCACACGTCGGTCGCGGCGGTCGCGCTCCCGCTGCCCGGCGGTGGCTGGGTGGTCGACACCCCCGGCATCCGCTCGTTCGGGCTGGCGCACGTGACCGCCGACGACATCGTGCTCGCGTTCGAGGAGTTCGCCGCGGCCGCCGAGGAGTGTCCCTCGGCCTGCGGGCACCTCGGACCGCCCTCGGATCCGGACTGCGCGCTCGACGACGTGGTCACCGAGGGTCATGCAAGTCCGGAACGATTGGGCTCTTTACGCCGCCTTTTGGGGTCCCGAGCTGGACATGACGACGATCGGTAACTAATTTCGCCCGCGCGCGATAACCCGTTCGGATTAGATCAACTTCTCTGAGGGGTCCCCTTGAAGCGCGTAACCATGCTCGCCGCCATCACCACGGCCGCCGTCCTGGCGCTGTCCGCCTGCGGTGGCGAGAAGCAGCCGGGCACGGCCGCACCTGCTCCTTCCGAAGCGAAGAGCTCGCTTTCGTCGCCGCTCGGCGACCCGATCCAGCTCTCGGCGCTGACCAAGGAGAGCACCAAGAAGGCCAAGTCGTCCAAGGTGACGACGGAGACCGTCGCGGGCGACCAGAAGAACACGGCGTCCGGGCAGGGCGTGTACGACGGCGAGAACAGCAAGCTCTCGCTGATCATGGACAGCGACGGCAAGAAGCTCGACATGCTGTTCGTCGACAACGCGCTGTTCTTCAAGCTCGACGCGGCCGACAAGGCCGAGCTGAAGACCGACAAGTCGTACGTGAAGATCGCGGCCGACGGCCAGGACCCGATCTCGCAGCTGATCGGCAAGATGATGTCGAAGGCCGTCAAGGACAGCGACCCGTCTCGCGTCCTCGAACAGATCTCGAAGGCCGGCAAGATCACGAAGTCGGACCAGGTCGAGCTGAACGGTGAGCAGACCAACCACTACGTCATCGAGATCGAGGCCGAGAAGGCCATCGCCCTCATCATGGGTGAGATCGGCATCCCGCTGCCCGCCGAGACCCTGAACCAGCTCAAGGCGAAGCTCGCGGGCAAGAACGTCACCATCCTCACCGAGCTGTGGCTCAACGCCGACCAGCTGCCGGTGCAGGTCGTCTCGGACCAGACCGCGTTCGTGAAGGCCATGGGCGCCCCCGGTGACGGTGTCGCCAAGACCACGGTCAAGTACACCGACTGGGGTGTCCCGGTGGACATCACCGCACCGCCCGCGGACCAGGTCGGCGAGATGGCGGAGATCATGAAGAAGGCCGGCGGCCGCTGATGCGTCGCCCGCTCAGCTGATCGCGGCGGCCGCGGCCCTGACCCTCGTGGTCACGGGCTGCGGCAGGCCGTGAAGCAGGGGACGAGGAAGACCAAGTCCTCCAAGACGACCATCAACTCCGTGGCCGGAGACACCAAGGTCACGGGCACCTTGCTGGCGTACTACGACGGCCCCGCTTCGAAGATCGAGGCGAAGCGGCTCGAAGGCAAGGATCCGCGGGTCCCGGCCGAGCTGTGGCTCAACGCCGAGCAGCTTCCGGTGAAGACGACCATGGACATGACCTCGCTCGCGAAGGGGATGGGGTCGCCCGAGACCGGCGAAGCCAAGTCGACCTGCACCTACAGCGACTGGGGCACGGCCGTCGACGTCACCCCGCCGCCCGACGGCGAGGTCGCCGACTACATCGAACCGATGGGCGGCCAGACCACTCCCGACAATCGGACGGTGGAAATTCACGCGACAGGCACTACGGTGGTGGTACAGACCATTCACCCGAGGGAGTCCTATGCGTGCCACCGGATTCGCCGCCGTCTGTACCGCGCTCCTGCTGCTGGGAGGCTGTTCCGGCGCGGAGAAACCGGCGGCGCCACCGGTCGGCGACGCGGCGCAGCTGGCCTCGGCCGCCGCCGCGGGCACGCAGAAGGCCCGCTCGTCGAAGATCGCGCTGGAGACCACCGCCGAGGACGGCCGCAAGGTCGTGGTGACCAGTTCCGGGCTCTACGAAGGGCCGAACAGCAAGTTCTCCATGGTCGCCGAGATCGCCGGTGAGAAACGGGACCTGATCTTCGCCGACGGCGTCCTCTACTACCACCTGTCCGACGCGCAGGTCCAGGAACTCCAGACCGGCAAGGAATGGGTCAAGATCACCGCCGGTGGCAAGGACGCGCTCTCCGCGGCCAACGGCGAGCTGATGACGAACGTCGTGGAGACGCTGGATCCGACACGCACGATCGACCGGATCTCGGAGTCCGGCAAGGTCATCAAATCCGAACAGACCGAAGTGAACGGCACGGCCGCCACGCACTACGTCCTCGATCTCGGTGGTGCCCCGGCCGAGGTGTGGCTGGACGCCGAACAGCGCCCGGTGCGGGTCACCGTCGGCAAGGCCACGGTCAAGTACGACAGCTGGGCCTCGGATGTGGTGATCATCGCGCCGCCGCCCGAGGCGGTCGGCGACAGCCGCTGATCCCTCCCCCGATCGGGGCGAGGTCCCCGGTTGTGTTTCGCTTGAGCGCCCGCCTTTGAAAGCAGGTCCTCATGCGGAGAACGGCCCTGCCCGCCGTCGTGCTCGTACTCGGCGCGCTGCTCGGCGCGTGTGACGGCGAAACCGTCTCGTTCGCCGACGCCCGCGCGCTCGCCGACGGGGTCACGTCCGCCATCGACGGCAAGGCCGCGAAGTTCGCCACCGACGTCACGGCGGGGGCGATGCGCTCGAAGAGCCAAGGGCAGGCGCGGGTCGCGCGAGCGGGTACCGCGCTGGCCATGACCACGGACTTCCTCGGCGAACCACTCGAACTCCGGCTGGTCGACAAGGTCGTCTTCGCCAAGGTCCCGGAGAGCGCACGTGAGGACGTCCCGAGCGGGAAACCCTGGGTCAAGGTCTCCAAGAACGGCACAGTCGGCGCCGACCCGTTCTCCCAGGTCCTCGGCGGCAGTATCGACCAGCTGGCGAAGCAGAACGACCCCGGCCGCGCGCTCGACCAGGTCCGGCGGGCGGGCACCCTCACCGAATCCGGGCACGCCGAACTCGACGGCGGGTCCACCGAGCACTACCGGCTGGACGTCGACATGGCCGCGCTGGGCGGCGATCTGCCCGCCGGGTTGTCGGCGGAGGCCCTCGGCGAATTGAACGGCAAGCTCGGGAAGATCCCCATGGAGATCTGGCTCGACGAAGCGCACCGTCCGGTGCGGATCACCCTC
This sequence comes from Amycolatopsis coloradensis, assembly GCF_001953865.1. Lineage (GTDB taxonomy): Bacteria > Actinomycetota > Actinomycetes > Mycobacteriales > Pseudonocardiaceae > Amycolatopsis > Amycolatopsis coloradensis. Next base: position 702,362 of record NZ_MQUQ01000005.1, on the reverse strand, counting down.
GACCTCGCCCCCGTCCTCGCCGCTTCGGGCGTCCCGGACGCCGCGATGGCCCGGATCGTCACGCGCTACACCGAATGGGACACGCGAGCCGACATCCAGGCGCCGCCGCCGGAGGAGATCGGGGAGATCCCGGCGGGCTGACCCTGTCACGTTCCCGGCGTCCGTCCCGTCCAGATCGGGTAGGCGGACAGGAGGGACGAACATGCGTGTGATGGTGATCGGGGCGACGGGGGTACTGGGGCGGCCGCTGGTGCGGCGCCTGCTGGCCGAGGGCCACGAGGTGAGCGGGCTGGCCCGCGGCGAAGACCGCGTCGCGGCCGTGCACGCGACCGGCGCGAAGCCGGTGACAGGGTCGCTGTTCGACGTCGATTCCTTGGCCGGGGCCCTGCGCGGGCACGACGCGGTGGTGAACGTCGCGACCCGGATCCCGGACGCGCGCCACGCCATGACGCTGTCCGGCTGGGCGGAGAACGACCGTCTGCGGATCGAGGGCAGCCGGACGCTCGCGGCCGCCGTTCGACGGGTCGGGGAGCTGGGAATCGTGGTTCAGGAAGGGATTTCGTTCGTCTACGCCGACGGCGGTGACACCGAACTCGACGAGGACGCGCCACTCGCGCTGCGCGGCAACATCGCGTCTTCGACCGTGGCGCACGCGAACGTCGCCGAACTGGCGGACGAGAGCCGGACCGCGATCCGGCTGCGGATCGGGTTGCTGGTCTCCGACGACGCGATGACCACGGCGATGCTGGCGGCCGCGCGGCGCGGTTCGCCGCTGATCTTCGGCCGCCGGGCCGACTGGACCGCGGCGATCCACCCGGACGACGCGGCGGCGGGCGCGATCGCGGCGCTGCGGGCGCCGAGCGGCGTCTACAACCTGGCGGCGGATCCGGTGCGGAAGCGGGAACTCGGCGAGGCGATGGCCGCCGCGGCCGGTGTCCGGCGGCCGCACGCGCTGCCGAAGTGGCTGGCGAACCGGCTGGGCCTGATGTCGGTGCTGGCGCGTTCGCAACGCGTCGTCTCGACCAGGCTCACCGAGGCGACCGGCTGGCGCCCCGAACGCCCGACTCCCGGCCCTTCCTGGTTCTAGCCCTCCCACGCCGCGTTTCGTCCTCTAGTTGCGGTACTTGCACACGCAAGTACCGCAACTAGAGGACGAAACGCGGGGGAAGCAGAAGGGGTTAAAGGAGTTCCAGCAGGAAGGGGAGTTCTTGGGGGGCGTACCAGGCGAGTTCGTGGTCTTCGGCGTCGCCGAGGGTGAACTCCGCGTCCGGGTCACCGAGGTCGGCCTGGTCGATCACCGCGGCGGCGGCCTGCACGGACTCGGCGGCTTCGGCCGCGTCGACGTGGATCGCGGCGACGTCGGCGATCGCGACCGGCCCGGCCAGCCGGACGACGGCGGCGTCGAGATCCGGGCGCAGCGTGACCTCTTCGATGTCGGCCGAGATCACCACCCGCCTCGGCTCGGGCTTCTCCTCGGCCGCGATCAGCCGGAGCGACGCCCTGGCGGCGTCGAGCAGCGCGGCATACTCCAGTTCTTCGTCGGATCCGCTGGCGTAGGACTCCCGCAACGCCGGGGTCAGCGCGAAGCCCGTGCCGCTCCGAGCCCGGAACTCTCCGGCGGTTTCGAGGTCACGAAGCATCGCGATCGTCGCCGGTAGATAGACCCTCACCAGTGCGCACCCTTCAGCTCTTCCAACGATTCCTCGATCATCCCGGCGAGCAGGTCCACATCGGACACGGCCTTGCGGTCGCCGTTCAGTCCGAAGTAGACACCACCGTGATACGAGGTGACCCCGATCGCCAGCGCTTGATTGCGCACCAGCGGCATGACCGGGAACATCTCCACCATCTTCGCCTGCCCCGCGTAGAGCGGCACCTGCGGGCCCGGCGAATTCGTGATCAGCACGTTGAAGATGCGCCCCGACATGGACCCGGCCGCCCGCGCGCCCAGCGAATGCAGCGTCGCCGGCGCGAAACCGCCGACGGTCAGCAGTCCGCGCGCGGCGACCGACCGGCCGGAGTCGAGGTGATCCGCCATCGCGTGGCCGATGTGCTGCAACCGCAGGACCGCGTTCGGCTCACCGACCGGGAGGTCGACCAGGTAGGCGTCGACCTGGTTCCCGAGCAGCGCGGGCGTCGAGTACTCGGCCGTCTCGGCGTCGCGGACGGCCATCGGGACCAGCGCGCGCACCGTGGTCGTCGCGGTCAGGCTCGACCCGCGGGAGAGCAGCCATTCCCGCAGCGCGCCGGAGATCGCCGCGAGCACGACGTCGTTGACCGTGCCGCCGTGCGCGGCGCGGATCTTGCGGTAGTCCTCCAGCCGCGTGCGGACCACGGCGAACATGCGGCCGCCGGAGGTGCGGACGTTGAGCGGCCCGGACGGCGCCGGACTGACCATGGTCTTGAGCGCCGACGCGACGTCACCGACCGTTTCGGTGACCTTGCCCGCCATCGCGGTGGCGTCGTGGGCGATGGAGCGGACGTTCTCCACCAGTTCCGTCGGCCGCTGCACGGTCTCGGCGACGGCGTCGAGGATCAGCTGGGTGCGGCTCGGTTCCCGCCGTGGATGCCAGTTGTCGTCGAACGGTTCCGGCTCCTGCGGGGTGGCGTCGAGGATCAGCTGCCCGAGATCGATGGTGCCGATCCCGTCCACAACGGACTGATGCGTCTTGGTCACCAGCGCGACCCGGTCCCCCGCGAGCCCCTCGACGAAGTACGCCTCCCAGAGCGCCCTTCCCGGGTCGAGCCGCCTCGACATCAGCCGCGCGACGAGATCGAACAGCTGGCCGTCGGAGCCCGGCTGCGGCAGCGCGGACCGGCGGACGTGGTAGTTGAGGTCGAAGTCGACGTCGTCGACCCACACCGGCCGGGCGAGGTGACCCGGCACCTCCAGCACCCGCTGCCGGTAGCGCGGCAGGAACGCCAGTCGCTGCCCGATCAGGTCCAGCAGCCGCTCGTAGGTGACGCCGTCGCGTGGTCGTTCGAAGATCGCCACGCCGCCGACGTGCATCGGGGTCGAGTGGTCTTCCACGTACAGGAACGAGGCGTCCAGCGCGGAGAGGCGGTCGGGCATGAGCCGATCCTTACACAGTGGGACACTCGCCGGTGTGGGTGATGAGTCGGTGATCTCGCCGAAGGACCGGTTCCTGACGGTGTACGGCCGGAAACCGGTGCTCGAGGCATTGGACGACACGGCGCTCGAGGTGGACAAGGTGATTCTCGCCGACACCGTGCGCGGGCCGAACGCCGCCGAGATCCAGCGTGCCGCCGAGGCCGCCGGGGTCCCGGTGCGGCGAGCGAGCGCGCATCGCGTCAAGGTGCTGGCGGGCAACGGTAAACAGGACCAGGGTGTGCTCGCCGACGTCGTCGCGCCGCGGATGCGGTCGCTGCACTCGGCGCTGTCCGACGGCAGGCCGCCGTCGCGGGTGCTGCTGCTCGACGGGATCACCACCCCGGCGAACGTCGGGATGATCCTGCGCACGGCGACCGCCGCCGGGCTGGCGGGTGTCGTGGTGCCGCGGCGCGGGGTCGCCGCCCTCGATCCGATGGTGGTCAAGGCCTCCGCCGGGGTCGCGTTCCGCGCTCCGGTGCTGCGGTGCGGCAGCGCGCGCGAGGCCGCCGAAATGCTCACCGAAGCCGGGTACGGGATCTACGCGCTGGGCGCGTCGGCCGGTGCTTCGGTGTTCGACGTCGAACTGCCGCGGCGCGCGGCGTTCGTGCTGGGCGGGGAGACGAACGGCGTCGGCGCCGAGGTCGGCGAGCTGGTGACGAAGTGGGTGTCGATCCCGATGCCGGGCGAGGTCGAGTCGCTGAACGTCTCCGCGGCCGCCGCCGTGCTGTCGTTCGAGCTGGTCCGCCGGGGCAGCGCCGCGAGGGGCTAGCGGTTCTCCGGGAACAGGGCGCCGAGCTCGGTCAGCGTCTCCTCGACCGACGTGTGGTGCACCCCCGTCATCCCCGCCGCCACCGCGGCACGGACGTTGTGCGCGGCGTCGTCGACGAACACGCACCGGCTCGCCGGCAGGTCGAGCAGCCCGGCGGTGAGCAGGTAGACGTCGCGTTCGGGTTTGGCCACGCCGACCTCGCCGGAGAAGACGAGCGCGTCGAAGAACGGGTCCAGTGACCGCTTGGCCTCGTCCGACGCGCCGGGAGCGTTCGAGAGCAAGGCCGTTTTGATGCCGCGTGACCTGACGGCCCGCAGGAAGGCGTACAGCTCGTCCGCTCCCGCGTCCGTCAGCACCCCGACGTAGTCGACGACCAGCCCCTTCAGCACCAGCCCACCGTACCCGCGCGCGACCGCAAGCGATCGCCGCCCGTTTCATCCTCTCGGGCGGTTCCTGTCGCCGTGCGGCCCACCGCCGGTCCCTTAACTGCTGGGCGCGGCCGAAGGGGCCGCGGAGGGGGACGACCTGATGACTTCGTACGCAGTGAGACGGCTGCAACCGTATGAACCGCCGTACCGGCTCGCGGGCCGTCCGAACAGGCTGATGCACCGGGTGTCGCCGCCGGACAACCAGCTCATGCTGGACCTGCCGCTGGCCGGCGAACGGTTCGCGGAGGCACCGGAGCCCCGGCAAGCACCCGACACGCTGGACGGACGACAGGTGGGCAGGCTGCTGACTACCATTCTCGAAGCCTGTGACGGACGCCGTCCGGCGGTCCAGGTCCAGCCGATCCTCGACCCGGCGCTCCACAGCGCGCTGCTCGACCGCGGCCGCCGCCGTCCGCCGGGCGGCTACCGGCCGAAGTCGATCCACCTGTGTCATCCGGCGGACGGCGTCATCGAGGCCTGCGCGACCGTCGAACAGAACGATCGCTGCCTCGCGCTGGCCGCCCGCTTCGAACGGACGTCGACAGGCTGGGTGTGTACTCGCTTCAACTTGTTGAAGCCGCCGCGTCGCGTCTCCTCGCTCCGGATCGCCGCATGACGAAGGGGCCCTCACCGCGCGTGCGGTGAGGACCCCTTCGACGGTCGTTAGCGGCGCGGGCCCTTCTTGCCCTTCTTCTGGGAGGCGCGCTGCGCGGCACGACGCTCCCGGCGGGTTCCGCTCTGGTCGCCGCCGTCGCTGCCGTCACTGTCCGAATGCGACTCGACGCCGCCGTCCTCGGACGGGCCCGACATGGTCAGCCCGGACTGCGAACCGCCGCCGAGTCCCTTGCCCCGCAAGGCGGACGGCACGGATTCGGTGTCGGTCGCCGGACCTTGCGGAGGCGTCGGACGGGCGTGCCGTCCATTGCCGTTGGCGGCCTGGCCGTTCCCGGAGCCGACACCGGCGGGCAGCGCGGACGCGGACTCCGGCGACGGCGCGGCGGGCTCGGCCTGCTCGACCTGGAGGTTGAACAGGAAGCCGACAGCCTCCTCCTTCAACGACTCCAGCATCGCGCGGAACATGTCGTAACCCTCGCGCTGGTACTCGATGACCGGGTCGCGCTGGGCAAGGGCCCGCATGCCGATGCCCTCCTTGAGATAGTCCATCTCGTAGAGGTGCTCACGCCATTTGCGGTCGAGCACGGTGAGCATCACCTGGCGTTCCAGGCTGCGCATCGCGCCTTCGCCGACCTTGGCGTCGATCTCGGCCTCGCGCTCGTCGTACGCGCGGTGCGCGTCCTCGAGCAGCGCCTCGCGCAGCCCGTTGGCGTCGAGGTCGTCGTCCGCGGTGAGGTCGTCCCAGGTGACCTTGACCGGGTACAGCGTCTTGAGCGCCGTCCACAGCTTCTCGTGGTCCCAGTCCTCCGCGTAGCCCGAAGAGGTCTCTTCGGTGACGTACGCGTTGATGACGTCGACCAGCATGTGCTCGATCTGCTCGCGAAGATCCTCGCCCTCGAGGACGCGCAGGCGCTCGGCGTAGATCACCTTGCGCTGCTCGTTCATCACCTCGTCGTACTTGAGGACGTTCTTGCGGATCTCCATGTTCTGCTGCTCGACCTGCGTCTGCGCGCTCTTGATCGCCTTGGAGACCATCTTGTGCTCGATCGGCACGTCGTCCGGCAGCCGCATGGTGGTCATGACCCGCTCGACCATCGTCGCGTTGAAGCGGCGCATGAGCTCGTCACCGAGCGACAGGTAGAACCGGGACTCACCCGGGTCGCCCTGACGGCCGGAACGACCGCGGAGCTGGTTGTCGATCCGGCGCGACTCGTGCCGCTCGGTGCCGAGCACGTACAGCCCGCCCGCCTCGCGGACCTCGTCGGCCTCGGCCTTGGTCTCCGCCTGGATCTCTTCGAGCACCTTCGGCCAGGCCGCCTCGTACTCCTCGGAGTGCTCCACCGGGTCGAGACCGCGGGCGCGCAGCACCTCGTCGGCGATGATGTCCGGGTTGCCGCCGAGCACGATGTCGGTACCGCGGCCCGCCATGTTGGTGGCGACCGTGACCGCGCCCTTGCGCCCGGCGCGGGCGACGATCAGCGCTTCCCTGTCGTGGTGCTTGGCGTTGAGGACCTCGTGCGGGACCCCCAGCTTGAGCAGCAGCTTCGACAGGTGCTCGGACTTCTCGACACTCGTGGTGCCGACCAGCACCGGCTGGCCGTTCTCGTGCCGCTCGGCGATGTCCTCGGCGACGGCCTCGAACTTGGCCTGCTCGGTCTTGTAGATGAGGTCGGCCTGGTCGGCGCGGACCATCGGCTTGTTGGTCGGGATCGGCACCACACCCAGCTTGTAGGTCTGGTGGAACTCGGCCGCCTCGGTCTCGGCGGTACCGGTCATGCCTGCCAGCTTGTCGTACAGCCGGAAGTAGTTCTGCAGCGTGATCGTGGCGAGCGTCTGGTTCTCGGCCTTGATCTCGACGCCTTCCTTGGCCTCGATCGCCTGGTGCATGCCCTCGTTGTAGCGGCGGCCGTGCAGGATGCGGCCGGTGAACTCGTCGACGATGAGGACTTCACCGTCGCGGACGATGTAGTCCTTGTCGCGCTTGTAGAGCTCTTTGACCTTCAGCGCGTTGTTCAGGTAACCGACCAGCGGCGTGTTCGCGGCCTCGTAGAGGTTGTCGATGCCGAGCTGGTCCTCGACGAAGGCGACACCCTTTTCGGTGACACCGACGGTGCGCTTGCGGATGTCCACCTCGTAGTGGATGTCCACCTTCATCAGCGGCGTCATCCGGGCGAACTCGACGTACCAGCGCGAGGACTGGTCGGCCGGGCCGGAGATGATCAGCGGCGTCCTGGCCTCGTCGATGAGGATCGAGTCGACCTCGTCGACGATCGCGAAGTTGTGGCCGCGCTGCACGCAGTCCTCGAGGCTCCACGCCATGTTGTCGCGGAGGTAGTCGAAGCCGAACTCGTTGTTCGTGCCGTGCGTGATGTCGGCGGCGTACTGCTGGCGGCGGACCTCGGGCGTCTGGTCGGCCAGGATGATGCCGACCTCGAGGCCGAGGAAGCGGTGGATCCGGCCCATCCACTCGGCGTCACGTTTGGCGAGGTAGTCGTTCACCGTGATGACGTGCACGCCCCTGCCGGACAGCGCGTTCAGGTACGCCGGGAGCACCTGGGTCAGGGTCTTGCCCTCACCGGTCTTCATCTCGGACACCTGGCCGAGATGCAGCGCCGCGCCGCCCATCACCTGGACGTCGTAGGGCCGCTGGCCGAGCACGCGCCAGGCCGCCTCCCTCGCCACCGCGAACGCCTCCGGCAGGAGGTCGTCGAGTGACTCGCCGTCCGCGTTCCGCTTACGGAACTCGTCGGTCTTGGCCCGCAGCGCGGTGTCCGAAAGTCCCTTGACGTCGTCTTCGAGGGTGTTGATGTGATCGGCGATGTTGCGCAGCCGCTTCACCATCTTGCCCTCGCCCGCGCGGAGCAGGCGGTTCAGCACCATCCGGTCGACCTCACTAGCTGATTGTGATCGCACCCGAGCCGGTCCCGGGCAATCTCGTACGCGGTGGTGCACTGGTCACACACCACCGTCCGACCCCATCGTAGGGAACACCTCGGTGTTCGCGCACGCACCGTCCGTCGGGACCTGGGGGCCGGACACGGCGGCGGCCCGCACGCGATCATGTGCGGGCCGCCGTCATGGGCGATAGGGGTGTCGGAGGCCTCCGGCTAACTCAGCCGGATGACGCCGTAGTCGAAGCCTCGCCTCCGGTAGACGACGCTCGGGCATCCGGCGTCGGAGTCGTTGAACAGGTAGAAGTCGTGACCGACCAGTTCCATCTCGTAGAGAGCCTGATCGACCGTCATGGGGTCCGCGTCGTGCTTCTTCTCGCGGACGACGCGACCGGGCTGGTGTTCGGTCACCCCGTCATCCCAGCGCTGCTGCTGGGGCATCTCGAAGTCGTCACCGCTCCCGACAGCGAAACCGTCGGCCATGGGTCCGGCCTCGGGCGCTTCGAGTACAGCGGTACCCGCCAGATGCCGGGTGTCGGTGGTCATGCCACCGGCGGCCGCCATCGAAGTCGCCTCGGCGACGGATTCCGGGCGGCTGCGGCCGTAGTGCACGCGCCGGCGGTCGTGTGTCTTCCGCAATCTGCTCTCGAGCTTGTTCAGTGCGGAATCCAGCGCTGCGTAGAAGTCGCCTGCACACGCTTCGGCGCGTACGGCGGGGCCCCGGCCCTTCCCGGTGATTTCGACGCGCTGGCAGTTCTTCGACTGCCGGCGATTGGGCTCATGGAAGAGCTCCACGTCGTAACGGATGACCTTCTTGTCGTAGCGCTCAAGCCGGGTCAGCTTTTCGCTGACGAGTGCCCGATAGTGGTCGGGCACCTCCACGTTGCGGCCCTTAACGACGATGTCCATACACGACCTCCCTCGCTGAAATGACTGCGAGCTGTAGATGTGTTCACTAAGGCGCCGGTAAAGCGGGGACGAAGCCCGGATGGCGGGCGATGAGGGAACTCGGCATGCGGCCACGACGTCTCGTGTCGGATGTCCGAGCGCGGACTCAGCGCGGCTCCGGCGCCAGGGACATGGGCTGGTCACCTCCCTGCCTGCCGGGATTGCTGATAGCGCTGCACGTTAGCTGTAACACGCCGCGAGCAACAGCCCCCGAGCCGGGGGATGTCAGGACGTGAGACCTCGTTACCGCACGCGACGACGGCGGTGTGCGCAGCGGGGCGATCCGGCTTGTCGGACGTCGTCCCGGTGCTTTGTTTTCACGCGGACGGCGCAAGCTTTCGGACAGGAAAAAGCCGAGGGTGACGCTGCCGAGGGAATCCGCCGCCACCCCGGTGGAGTGGCGGGCCGTTGGAGTGTTCCCCGGAAGCTGCCTCATATCCCGTCAACGCCCTGATACCCATTCTCGTTCCCGATCATTCATCACTCTTGTAGGCGACCCTCGATCACCCGGCGGCGGCCAGCGCTACCACCGCGGAAACCTGAATTCCGCTTATGTCCAACAGGCGGGTACAAGCGGCGGCCGTCGCTCCGGTTGTGATCACGTCGTCAAGGAGAATGACCCGCGCGGGGCACGCTTCCTGGACCAGGCGGATGCGGCCGTCGAGGTTCACCGCCCGCTCGGCGCGGGTGAGCCTCGCGGCGTCACGGACCCCTGCCTCGAGCTTGAGGGCAGGGGCCACTGTCGCCGGATTTCCTTTGCTCGCCAGCACTTTCGCGCACTCCTCGGCCATGCGCTGGACGTGGGGGCCACCTCGGACACGCGACGCCGACCGTCTCGACGGGACCGGGACGAGACAGGGGCCCGCTTCCGGCGCGGGCAGGTGCGGCAAGGCTTCGGCGAGGGCTTCGCCCAAGGACGGCGCGAGGTCGCGGCGGCCGCGTTCCTTGTAGGCGAGGATCAGGCGGCGGGCTTCGTCGGCGTAGCGGGCCAGGGCGTAGACGGGCACGAGACCGATCGTCGGGGCGCGGGTGATCTCGCTGAGCGAACCCCAAACGGTCCGGCAGGTCGCGCAGCAAGGAGCGCCGGGTGCCCCGCAGGACGCGCAGTGGGCGGGGATGAGGAGATCCAGAAATTTGGACATGACTCGAGGGTGACGGCGGGGACCGACAGTTCCGGGGCACGCTGTGTCGTGAAAGGTCCGCTTAGGACACTTTTCGCCCTAAGGGGACCTTTCACGACAGCAGTCGAGGAGAAGGTGTCAGCTCCCTGAGGCCACGCCCGAGATGCCAAGTGACGAAAGAGGCCGAAGCTCCTCAGCCCGGATAGAACGGATCCGCGTCGGTGACCGTATGCGCCTGCGGCCGCCAGACCTCGCCCAGTTCGGACGCCACCCACAGCCCACCCGCGTCCGCGACCAGGTTCTGCCTGCTCGGCGCGGCGGTGACGCCGTGCACCGGCGGGGTCAGGTTCGAGCTGTTGAAGGTGTCCATCCGCTGCCCGTCCAGCGGCACCTTGACCACCGGCAGCGTGTTCGACGACGTCGCGGCGATCAGGTGGTCCTGGGTCGCCCAGTCGACGTCGACGACGTCCTTGAGGTCGCGTTCCTGCAGTTTCCGCGGTGACCGCAGCGCCACCGAGTCCGCCGTCCGCACGATCGAGGCGACCACCAGCTGCCCGTTGACCACCGCGGCCAGCCGGGACCCGTCGCGGGAAAGGCGCAGTTCGGTGACCTGGCCGAGGCCGGTGAGCATGGTCGCGTCGACACCGGCTTTCACCCAGCGCCCGTCCGCGGCCAGCGTGACCCTGGCGACGGTGTTGTGGTCGACGACCGTCCAGACCTCGCCCGAAACCCCGCCGCCGCGGGCGACCGGCCGCCAGGTGGGCCGGCTCAGGCTGCCGCCGAACAGATCCACCGAAGCGAGGTCGCGGCCGAGGTCGCCGACCCGGAGCCACTGCCTGCCGTCGCGTTCTTCGACCACCGCGAGCCGTTTGCCGTCGACGGACTGCGCGCCGCTGATGACCTTGTACCCGCCGTTGCCCGCGGGCCCGCCGACCGGCGCCCCGTCGCCGAGCGATCGGACCCGCCCGTGCACGGTCATCAGCCCCGGCAGCTCCGAATTGGGCACGATCTCCGTGTTGTAGGGGAGAAGTTCGTTCGAACGCCAGTATTCGTGGTCCGGGACCAGCGCGGTGCCGTCGGCCAGCAGCCGGATCCGGCTCAGCGTCACCGTCTGCAACGAGAGGACGATCTGCGCGGCGATCAGGTTCCGGTCCGCGAGGCTGGCCCCGCCGATCCCGGTCAAGGCGATGTCCAGCGTCCCGTCGTCCGTACTTCGCACGTTGGTCTCGGTGGCCACCTGGCCGCCGAGCAGGTCCTTGACCGCGCCCTTCAACCCTTCCGACGGCCCCTGGAGGACCAGGTCCATCACCCGGCCCGGGAGCCCGGCCTGCGGTTTCGCCGCGATGTACCGGAGGTCAGGGACGAAGGCGCCGGAGTCGGGCGAGTAGAAGCTGATCGGCACCCGGAAGTAGTTGGTCGTGAAATCCTTGTCGGTGACGGCGAGCTCCTGCGGCGGATCCACGATCCGCCACTGGCCGTTCGGCTGTTTCCGCAGCTTGAACTGCTGCGAGTACTCGGCCTTCACCGGGATGAACGCGCTGTCGGGGCTCAGGTTGCCGAGCTTGAACCCGCGGACGTTCACCACCTGCTCATCCGGGTTCGCCGTCGGCGACGAGGTGTCGTAGACGGTGCCGAAGGTGTTGTCGATGATCGTCAGCCCTGGCGACGGCTTCCAGTTCCGGCGGGCTTCGTCGTCGAGGTAGACCCGCGCGTCGGCGTTGCCCGTGCCCGGCGTCGCGGAGTTGCGGATGAACTGGCGGGTGACGGTCAGCGAGTCGATCCCGGCCTGCGGTTCGGGGACGTCCACCGGGGCCTGCGCGGGTTTGTCCCCGGGAACGACCATGGGCTGGGATTCGAGCGGGATGTTCGCGCAGCCGGCGACCAGCAGGAACACCGCAAGCAGGGTCAGCAGCCGCTTCATCGGCCGACCTCCTCGGGCTCGGCGAGGATCGCGTCGGGGGCGGGCCGGACTTCGAGCAGTCCGGACGACGAACCGTGCGTATCGGTCGCCTTGTGATCGGGCGGCGGCAGGACCAGCGGGCTCTCCCCCATCGGCGTGTCCTGCTGCCGCGGCAGCGCGAGCCGGAAACAGGCGCCGTGGCCGGTCTCGCCCCACGCGTCGAGCACGCCGCCGTGCAGGCGGGCGTCCTCCTGACTGATCGCGAGGCCGAGCCCGGTGCCGCCGGTCCGGCGGTTGCGGGACGGGTCGGCGCGCCAGAACCGGTTGAACACCAGTTCCGCCTCGCCGGGGCGCAGCCCGACACCGCGGTCGCGCACGGTGATGGCGACGGCGGTCTCGTTGACCGCCAGTGTGAGCACCACCGGATTCCCCTCGCTGTGGTCCACCGCGTTGGCCAGCAGGTTGCGCAGGATCCGCTCGACGCGGCGCGCGTCGACCTCGGCCACCGCCTCCTCGTCCGGCAGCACCAGCTCGACCGAACTGCCCGCGTTCCCGGCGATCACCCTGACCTGTTCGACGGCCCTGGTCGCGATGGGCCGGACGTCGATCAGTTCCGCCGAGAGCTCCTCGACACCCGCGTCGAGCCTGCTGATCTCCAGCAGGTCGCCGAGCAGGGCCTCGAACCGGTCGAGTTCGTCGACCAGCAGTTCGGTGGAGCGGGCGAGACCCGCCGGGAACTGCTCGCGCGACGCGTGCAGCACGTCGGCGGCCATCCGGACGGTGGTCAGCGGGGTGCGCAGTTCGTGCGAGACGTCGGAGGTGAACCTGCGCTGGAGGCCGCCGAAATCCTCCAGCTGGCGGATCTGCCGCTGGATGCTCGCGGCCATCCCGTTGTAGGACACGGCGAGTTTGGCCAGATCGTCCTCACCGAGCACGGCGAGCCGCTGGTCCAGATCCCCGCCCGCGAACTGTTCGGCCGCCGCGGCGGCCTGCCGGACCGGCCGGACCACCTGCCGGGTGACCAGGTTCGTGATCCCGGCCAGCAGGAGCAGCAGCACGAGACCACCGACGAGCAGCGTGTTCTGCACGGTCGAGACGGTGTTCTGCTCGCTGGTGAGCGGGTACAGCAGGTAGAGCTGGAGCGGGTTGATCATCGTGGACACCGGGGCGCCGACGATCAAATACGTCGTCTTGCCGCCGTCCGGTTCGGAGACCGTGTGGATCAGGTGGCTGACCTGCTCGGTCTCCACGAACTGGCGCAGCCGGACGGGCACCTTTTCATAGGGACCGGCGGCCACCGGACGGCTCGACTGGTCGCGGCCGCCCGCGGCCAGCACCGGCTCGAAGGTGCCCGCGGCCGATCCGGCGCCGTCCTGCGAAGTCGTCGTGCTGGAGATCTTCTTCAGCGCGTTGTTCATCCGCGCGGTCAGCGCTTCCGGGCTTTCGGTGCCGACGCCGATCAGTTCGCTGGCCGCGGTCTCGACGACCGCCCTGGTCTGGGCGATCGCCGCGTTCTGCTTGGTCTCGACCAGCCGTTCGGTGATCTGGTTCTGCAGCACCATGCCCAGCACGAACACCACGGCCGAAGACAGCGCCAGCGTCGACACCGTGACCCGGAACTGCAGCGAATGCCGCCAGAGTTCGTTGAACGAGACGACCTTGCGGCGCACGAAAACCACGATGCGCCGGAGGTGGCGCATCGTGGTTTGGGCGAGCCTTGGCAAGCGTCCTCTCACGGGGCGATCACGGCGGGCCTGCCTTGTACCCGACGCCGCGAACGGTCAACACCACCTCGGGGTGTTCCGGGTCCTTCTCGACCTTCGAACGCAGCCGCTGGACGTGCACGTTCACCAGCCGGGTATCGGCGGCGTGGCGGTAACCCCACACCTGCTCGAGCAGCACCTCGCGGGTGAACACCTGCCGCGGCTTCCGCGCGAGCGCGACCAGGAGGTCGAACTCCAGCGGGGTCAGCGGGATGGCCTTGCCCTCCCGCGTCACCTCGTGGCCGGGGACGTCGATCGCGAGATCGCCGATCGTCAGCGACTCGGCGGGCTCGGCCTCGGTGCGGCGCATCCTGGCGCGGACGCGGGCCACGAGTTCCTTCGGCTTGAAGGGCTTGACCACATAGTCGTCGGCTCCCGACTCGAGCCCGAGGACGATGTCCACGGTGTCGCTCTTGGCGGTGAGCATGACGATCGGCACGCCGGACTCGGCCCGGATCGCCTTGCAGACGTCGATGCCGTTCATCCCGGGCAGCATGAGGTCGAGGAGGACCAAATCCGGTTTCAGCTCACGAAGCGCGGGCAGCGCCCGTGAGCCGTCGGCCACGACGGCTGTGTCGAACCCCTCCCCACGCAGCACGATGGTGAGCATCTCCGCGAGAGCAGGGTCGTCGTCGACGACCAGAACACGTGCCTTCATAAACCTATGTTCGCACTAGTTTCCCCGCGCGAGCGCGCGACCCGGCGATGTGACCACCAGAAAGATCATCGAATCGGGCAAATTGCTCCATCCGAGTAGGGCCATCGTCCTCTGGAGAGCACGCCGAAGCCTGGTGAACGGCCGTGGGGAGTCGATCGCGAAGACGCCGGTCAGCGCGCCTTCGCCTTCGACGATCCGCACGTCTTCGGTGGCCACTCCGGCGAACTGGATCCGGTGTCCGTACTGATCGGACCAAAAGTGACCGTGTCGTGCGAAACGCGTGATGGTCGCACCGGCGAGCAGGTTCTCGCCGCGACACCCACCTGCTCGCCGGCGGCCGTCCAGTGTTCGGCGCGGATCCGCCTGCCGCGCGGACGGCGGTGGTACCGCGCGACGTCACCCACCGCGATCACTCGGGGATTCGCTGTGACACAGCCGGAATCGACCAGCACCCCGTCGTCGGCGGCGAGTCCGGAGCCGGTCAGCCATTCGGTGACCGGCCGCGCCCCCACTCCGGCGATGACGAGATCAGCCGGTCGTCGCTTTCCGCGCGCACTCCACCGCACACCGTGCCCATTTCCGGGCCGACGACCGGGGCGCGGGACGGGCATCGCCTCGATCACGGTGACTTCGTGGCCGAGCAGGCGGCATGCGGACGCGACCTCCGCGCCGATGAGTCCGGTGCCGATGACGACCACCGAAGACGGCCCCGGCGCGAGATCCCGCTTCAAGCCGACGGCGTCTTCGAGCGTCCGCAAGGTGTGAACGCCGTTCAAATTCCTTGCCGCGTCGAGGGTTCTGGCAGCCGCGCCGGTCGCGATGACCTAGCCGTCCGCGGCGATCGTGCTGCCGTCGAGCGCAAGATCCTCGGCGGAAACCTTGCCCAGGAAGAAGTCCTTCGACAGTGTGGCCTGTCGTACGGCGGTTCGGCGCCGATCATCACGAGCCGTCCGTCGAAACCCCGCGAGCACAACTCCTGCGCCGAACGAAGTCCGCCAATGAGGTCCCGACGACGGCGACGGTTCTCAAGCCACTGATTCTCAAGCCACGTCCCGGCGCGCCTCGGTGTCCACGTAGATCACCCCGTCGGCGACGACGACCGGGTACGTGCGCACGGCGTCCGTCGCGGGCAGGCAAGCCGGGACGCCGGTCCGCAGGTCGAACCGCGCGGCGTGCAGCGGGCATTCGACGAAGCAGTTCTCGATCCAGCCGTCGGCGAGCGACGCGTCCTGGTGGGTGCAGGTGTCGTCGATGGCGTAATACCCGCCCTCGGAGTGGAAGACCGAGACGGGCTCGGGGCCCTCCAGGCGGAGGGCCTCACCCTCGGGCAGTTCGGAGACGGAGCAGGCACGGATCATCGGGGCCTCCGGGAAAGGACCGGCGGTTGTTGATGTTGCGCATTACGAGACAAGACGTGCTCTACGCAACAATCACTCCCGGGGGGCCGGTACGTCAAGGGATTCGCCCACTCAGCCGAGCGGATGCGGGCGAAACGGCTACTGTTGCGTCATGCGGAACCAGGACGCGGGGAACGCAACGCCCAGTCAGGTGCAGTCGGTCGACCGCGCGATCAGCGTGCTCGAACTGCTGGCGCGCAACGGGGAAACCGGAATCACCGAGATCGCGGGCGAACTCGGCGTGCACAAGTCGACGGCCTCCCGCCTGCTGAGCGTCCTGGAGAACCGCGGCCTCGTCGAGCAGCTCGGCGAGCGGGGGAAATACGCGATCGGCTTCGGCGTCGTCCGGCTCGCCGGCGCCGCCACCGCCCGCATGGATCTGGCGAAACTCGGCAGGCAGACGTGCGAGGGCCTGGCCGAGACGCTCGGCGAGACGGTCAACATCGCGATCGCCGACGACGGGGTCGCGATCAACATCAGCCAGGCCCGCGGCTCGGCCGCGATCAGCACGCAGAACTGGACCGGCCAGCGCACGCCGCTGCACGCGACCTCCAGCGGGAAGGTGCTGCTCGCGTCCATGGGCGACGTCGAGCGCAAACGCTTGCTCCGGCGGAAACTCGAACAGTTCACGCCGCGGACCACGATCGACCCCGAAGAGCTGACCGCGGAACTGGCGCGCGTCGCCGAGGACGGGTACGCGGCCTGTTTCGAGGAGCTGGAGCTGGGGATGCACGCGGTCGCGGTGCCGGTGCTGGGCCCCGGCGGCGACGTCGTCGCGGCGATGAGCGCTTCCGGTCCGTCGTACCGGCTTTCGAAACAGCGGGTGCGGCAGATCGTGCTGCCACTGGCGGAGGCTTCCGCGGATCTCTCGGCTCAGCTGGGGTACTTCGCGGAGTGACGTGACCGGCCCTGTCACGGCCCCGCAGCGTGTTATGAACGGACCTTTCATAACAAATTTTGTTATGAAAGGTCCGTTCATAACACGCGGGGGTTGAAGAGGGCGACCGTTTCGGACTCTTGACAACGCGCCCGCACGTGCCGCACTTTGTTGCTGAAGACGGAACACCGCGCATTTTCCGCAACAGCGCCTGTCACCCCGATGCCCACGTGTCCATTGTGGACACTCTGGGCGGGCAGGAGGTTCCCCTCACCATGGCCCCCAGACCCCGCGTGGTCGTGATCGGCGCCGGCATCGTCGGCTGCGCGATCGCCGACGAGCTGACCGAACGCGGCTGGACCGATCTCACCGTGCTGGAGCAGGGCGACCTGTTCACCACCGGCGGGTCCAGTTCGCACGCCCCCGGCCTGGTCTTCCAGACCAACGGCTGCGCCACGATGACCGGATTCGCCCGGTACACCGTCGCCAAATACGGCGCGCTCGGACTCGACGGGCGGCCGTGTTTCCGGCCGGTCGGCGGGCTGGAGGTGGCCACGACGCCGCAGCGGCTCGCCGATCTCAAGCGGCGGCACGGCTGGGCGACCGCGTCGGGGATCGAAAGCAGGTTGATCGAGCCGGGCGAATGCGCCGCGCTGCATCCGCTTCTCGATCAGGCCAAGGTGCTCGGCGGGTTCCACGTTCCCTCCGACGGCCTCGCCGAACCACTGCGGGCGGCCGAGGCGCAGGCCCGCCGCGCGATCGGGCGCGGCGCGAAGTTCCTCGCGCGGCAGAAGGTCTTCGGTGTCGAAAGCACGGGTGGGCGGGTCACCGGCGTCACCACCGAGGCCGGGAGCTTTCGCGCGGACATCGTGCTCTCGTGCGCCGGCATGTGGGGGCCGTTGCTCGGTGAACTGGTGGACCTCGCGATCCCGCTGGTCCCGATGGCGCACCAGTACGCGCGGACCAGTCCCCTGCCGGGGCTCGGTGGCGCGACCCGGCCGATCCTGCGCCATCAGGACGCCGACCTCTACTTCCGCGAGCACGGCGACCGGATCGGCATCGGCGCGTACGGGCACCGGCCGATGCCGTTGCCCGTCAAGGAGATCGGCGCCGGTGAGGGCATGCCGTCGGAACTCGCGTTCACGCCCGCGGACTTCGAGGAGTCCTGGGCCGCCGCCGTCGACCTGCTGCCGTCGCTGGGCGAAACCAAGGTCGACGAGGGCATCAACGGCCTGTTCTCGTTCACCCCGGACGGGATGCCGCTGCTGGGTGAGCACCCCGGCCTCGACGGGTTCTGGGTCGCCGAAGCCGTCTGGATCACGCATTCGGCCGGTGTCGCGCGGGCCATGGCGCGCTGGCTGGTCGACGGGCAGCCCGGCGCGGACCTGCACGGCTGCGACCTCGCCCGGTTCGAGCCGGTCCAGCTGGCCCCGGACTACGTGCTGGCCCGCAGCTGCCAGAGCTTCGCCGAGGTCTACGACGTCGTCCATCCCCTGCAGCCCATGGAGGAACCGCGCCCGCTGCGGACGAGCCCGTTCTACGAGCGGCAGGCCGGGCTCGGCGCGTTCTTCCTCGAAGCGGGCGGCTGGGAGCGGCCGCATTGGTACGAGGCGAACGGGGATCTGCCCGAAGTGGAGAGCGTTCCGGCGCGCAACGACTGGGCCGCGCGTTACTGGTCCCCGATCTGCGGCGCCGAAGCACTGGTGGCGCGGCGGCGGGTCGCGATGTTCGACCTGACGTCGCTGAAACGCGTCGAGGTCACCGGCCCCGGCGCGTTGCCGTTCTTGCAGACGATGACCACGAACCAGCTCGACAGGAAGCCGGGCTCGGTCACCTACACGCTGTTGCTCGACGAGGACGGCGGTGTGCGCAGCGACCTGACCGTCGCCCGGATCAGCGCCGAGCGGTTCCAGGTCGGCGTCAACGGCAACATCGACGTCGACTGGCTCCGGCGGCACCTGCCCCGCGACGGCGCCGCGCAGCTCCACGAGACCACGCCGGGAACCTGCTGTATCGGCCTGTGGGGGCCGCTCGCCAGGGCCGTCCTGCAACCACTGTCCACAACAGACTTCTCCCACAAGGCGATGGGCTACTTCAAGACGAGACAGGCGTACGTCGGCCAAGTGCCGGTGACCGCGATGCGACTGTCCTATGTGGGCGAACTCGGCTGGGAGCTGTACACGAGCGCCGACCTCGGCCGCGAACTGTGGGACACGCTCTCCGACGCCGGGCAGGCACACGGCATCATCGCCGCCGGCCGCGACGCGTTCTCCAGCATGCGGCTGGAGAAGGGCTATCGTTTGTGGGGCACGGACGTCACCGCCGAGCACGACCCGTACGAGGCGGGGCTCGGATTCGCCGTCCGGATGGACAAGGGTTACTTCATCGGGCGGGACGCCCTGGCCGGTCGATCGGCGGAAACGGTCACCAGGAAACTGACCTGCCTCACCGTCGACGACCCGTATTCCGTCGTACTCGGCAAGGAACCGGTGTACGCCGACGGCCGCCCCGCCGGATACGTCACCAGCGCCGCCTACGGGTACACGGTCGGCAAGAACATCGCGTACGCCTGGCTCCCGGCGGAACTGTCGGTGCCGGGCAGGCCGCTGGAGATCGAGTACTTCGGCGAGCGGATCCCCGCCGTCGTGGCGAGCGAGCCGCTGTTCGACGCCGGTATGACCCGGATCAGGAGTGCCGCATGAGCCACTACGACGTCATCGTCATCGGCCTCGGCGGCATGGGCAGCGCGGCCGCGTACCGGCTCACCCGGCGGGGACAGCGCGTGCTGGGCATCGACCAGTTCGCGCCGGTGCACAACCTCGGATCCAGCCACGGCGGCTCGCGGATCACGCGGCAGGCGTACTTCGAGGACCCCGCGTATGTCCCGCTTCTGCTGCGGGCACACGAACTGTGGGACGGGATCGAACGCGACTCCGGCCGGAAGATCTTCACCCGCTGCGGCGGGATCATGCTCGGCGGCCCGGATTCGCGGACGGTGTCGGGAAGCCTCGCCAGCGCCCGGCGATGGGAGCTGCCGCACGAGATCTGGGACGCGCCCGAAGTCCGGCGCCGGTTCCCGACGATGAACCCCGCCGACGACGAGATCGCGCTCTACGAGGAGAACGCCGGATTCGTGGTGCCGGAAGGCAGCGTGGCGGCGCATCTGCAACTCGCCGCGCGTGCCGGGGCTGAACTACGGCACGAGGAGCAAGTCCTTTCGTGGCACCAGACGTCCACCGGTGTCCGGGTCGGGACGTCACAGAACTTCTACACGGCGGAACAACTGGTGATCTGCCCAGGTGCCTGGGCACCGCGGCTGCTCACCGAGCTCGGGATCGACTTCACCATCGAACGCCAGGTCCAGTACTGGTTCGCACCCTCGGGCGGGGCGGAGCCGTTCCGCGCGGAACGGCATCCGATCTACGTCTGGGAGAACGAGGGAGGCCGCCAGTTCTACGGTTTCCCCTCGCACGACGACGCCGGGAGCGTGAAGGTCGCGTTCTTCCGCGGCGGTCAGCTGTGCACGCCGGAGACCATCGACCGGACGGTGCACGCCGAAGAGGTCAACGAGATCTCGGAGTTCGTCGGACGGAAGATGCCGTCGCTGCCCGGCGAGTTCCGGCGCGCGGCGACCTGCATGTACACGAACACCCCCGACGAGCATTTCGTCATCTCCCGCCTTCCCACCCGCGATCGAGTGGTGGTCGCCTGCGGGTTCTCCGGGCACGGCTTCAAATTCGTGCCGGTGATCGGCGAGGTGCTGGCGGACCTGGTGGTCGACGGCGCCACCGCGCAGCCGATCGCCCTGTTCGATCCCGCCCGGTTCACCGGAGTCCCGAGATGACGAGCCTCATCCCGACACTGGGCGGCGGCTACTACACCGATCCCGCGATCTTCGCGGCCGAACAGGAAAAGATCTTCGAGCGCCAGTGGTTCTGCGCGGTCCGAGCGGCGGACCTTCCGTCGGCGGGCGACTTCCGGACCATCCACATAGGACGGGAGAGTGTCATCGTCAGCCGGGGCAGGGACGGCGGGCTGCGGGCGTTCCTCAACGTCTGCCGCCATCGCGGAGCCCGGCTGTGCACGGCAGAGACGGGCACGGTTGAACGCGCGTTCCAGTGCCCGTACCACGCGTGGACGTACGGGCTCGACGGAAAGCTGATCGCGGCGCCGAATCTGGCGAACCTGCCGGACATCTCCCGCGCCGAGTACGGCCTGCACACGGTGTGGCTGCGGGAATGGCTGGGCTACGCGTGGATCTGCCTCGCCGCGGATCCGCCGTCGTTCGAGGCTGATGTCGAAGGCGCGGTGCGGGAGCGGCTGGGTGACCTGGAATCGATCGAGCGCTACGGGATGGACGGGCTTTCGGTCGGGCGGCGGATCACCTACGACGTCAAGGCGAACTGGAAACTGATCGTCGAGAACTTCATGGAGTGCTACCACTGCGCGACGATCCACCCGGAACTGACCGAGGTGCTGCCGGAGTTCGCCGACGGGTACGCGGCGCAGTACTACGTCGGGCACGGCGCCGAATTCGGCGAGGACGTCGACGGGTTCACCATCGACGGCGGTGCGGGCTTCGAGCGGCTCGACGGTGTCGCGAGCGACCAGGACCGGCGGTACTACGCGATCACCATCCGGCCGCAGGTGTTCGTGAACCTGGTGCCGGACCACGTGATCTTCCACCGGATGTACCCGCTCGCAGCGGACAGGACGGTCGTCGAATGCGACTGGCTGTACTCGAAGGAGGTCATGGCGTCGGGCCGGGACGTGTCGCGGTCGGTGGAGTTGTTCCACCGGGTCAACGAACAGGACTTCGACGCCTGCGAACGCTGCCAGCCCGCGATGGCGTCCCGTGCCTACCGCGGCGGCGGGGTGCTGATGCCGTCCGAGCATCACATCGGCGAGTTCCACACCTGGCTACTCACGCAACTAGAGGACGAGTTGCGGTAGTTGCACACGCAAGGACCGCAACTAGAGGACTAGTTGCGAAGGAGTTCGGTGGCGAGAGCAGGGGTGTCGACACCGGCGGCGCCGTCGAGGACGTGCCAGGGCGCGAGCCAGCTTGTCGCGGCGAGTTCGTCGTAGACCACGGAGCATCGCTTCTGGAGCGCGTCGTCGGTCTCAAAAGAGTCGCGGGCGCGATCGGCGTCGCTCTCCGCCCTGCGCTGGGCACGTTCGGCGGCGACGTCGGTGGTGACCCGCAACAGCAAATGCGCGACCGGTACTGGCAGGCCGAAGCGGTCGATCTCCAGTTCCCGCAGCCACCGCACGAACTCGCCGTCCGCGCCCTGGTGGAGGCGGGCGGCGCCGTACGCCGCGTTCGACGCGACGTACCGGTCGAGCAGCACGACGTCGTGATCGGCGAGGCGGGCGCGGATCTTGTCGGCCGCGCCCCGGCGGTCGAGCGCGTAAAGCATCGCCATGCCGTACACCGAGTCGGCGAGGTCGCCGTGCCCGCGGTGCAGCGCTTCCTTCACGAGGTCGGCGTGCACGCTTTCGCCGTAGCGCGGGAACGCGATGGACGTGACGCTCGCTCCGGCCGCGTTCAGCGCACCGGTCAGCGCGTCGGCGAGCGTGCGCTTGCCCGCACCATCCAGACCTTCGATCACCACGAGTCGTCCCACGGGCCCAGGATATGGCGAGCACCGCGAAGCGGTTCGCTTGAGGGCGGCGGCGGGGGCATGGATGGAATGGCCAGCACCGCGAAGCGGTTCGCTTGAGGGCTGTGGCGGGGGCATGGATGGATAAGGCGAGGTGGTCGACCGGCGGGCCAGACGGGTCAGCTCACGTCCGGCCCACCGGTCCGCTAGGGGATGCGCCGCTTCGAGTGCAGGAAGAAGCCCGCGACACCGATGAGGAGCAAGCCGCCGCAGATCAGCAGCGGAACGAAGCCGGTGTCCTGCGCGTCGGGCGCGGGTCCGCCATCACCGCGAGGCATCACTTGGGCGTTGTAGCCGCCCGCCTTGCCCTCTTGGGCGTACGGCGAGCCCGCGAGCATCGCGCCGTACCGGCCGGAGACCGTCTTCTGGTACTCCGCG
The DNA here is from genome assembly GCF_001953865.1 of Amycolatopsis coloradensis. GTDB lineage: Bacteria > Actinomycetota > Actinomycetes > Mycobacteriales > Pseudonocardiaceae > Amycolatopsis > Amycolatopsis coloradensis. The sequence goes on along the minus strand of NZ_MQUQ01000005.1, from coordinate 679,842 downwards.
AGGGTGGCCGAAGCACCGGCCGTGTAGCCGCTGGCGCCCGAGTCGAGCAGGATCACCCGGCCTTCGCGCAGCGCGTACCAGGCGTCGACCTGGGGTTCGTGGAGCAGCGTCGCGCCGGCGGGCAGCCGCCGGGCCAGCGCGCTTTCCCGGTCACCCGAGGCGATGTTGCCGACGCGCCAGACGCCGTCGCCGCCGCGGACCGACCAGACGGTGGCGGTCTGCCCGTCGGACGCCGTCACCGGGACGGCGACGTAGGCGAGTTGCCCGGCGACCGCGCCGTCACCGGCGACGAACTCCCTCGAAAGCTCGTAAACCGGGACGGATTCGTCGACGACGCTGACCGACGGCGTATGACTCGAACCACCCGTCTGAGTGAAGAAGCGGCCGATCTCGGCACGCAGCGTAGGGTCGTCGGCAGCCGCCTTCGCGGCCGCGAGATCTTCACCGGAAAGTTGGTCCGCGCGCGCTCCGGGCGCCGACAGCAGCAGCGCGGCCGCGACCAGCCCGGCGAGTCCGAGGAACCGCCGCGCGCTCATCGCCGGATCCCGGTGAGCGTGTGGGTCCAGGTGAAGGACTTGTTGCCCGCGTAGAAGTCGTAGGTCGACCAGTTGTAGCGGTTGCCGGTGGGCAGCGGATCCCCCCACGCGACCCACTTCCGGCCGAGGTCGGAGCCGTAGAGCACGTGCGTGTGCCCCCCGCCCGAGGCCCAGCCGACCCGCGTTTGCACCGGACGGCCGGAACCGGTCTGCTCCCGGACGGCGGCGTACCCGATGCGCCCCTTGACGTATTTCCCCGGGTCCGAGAAGCCGAGTTTGCCGAAGGCGTGCCGGACGTCGTCCAGCGTCCCCGGGCGGTCGGCGCACTCCCGGCGACGCTCGTCGTGAGCGATCCGGCAGAATTCGTTCTGGGCGACGGTCACACCGTGGCGCGCCGCGATGGTGGTGCCGGAAGCCACCCAGCACCACTGGGACTTCTCCTGCACCTGCATGGCGATGGGGTTCTGCCGGTCCGACGGCGAGGGCACCGCGCTCGCCGGGGTCTGGATCGCCAGCCACGCCGCGACACTCGCGGCGCCGGCGGCGCAAACCCTCCTCGAGAACACAGGCACAACGGGCCTCCTGGTCACCATGGCGAACCAATGTGGTCACCACGGTGAACAGCAGGCTCACACTGAGCAAGATGGGCACTCGGCGGGACGGACCGTTCCGGGGCGTTTCCGCACCCCGGAACGGTCACTCTTCCGGGGTCAACCACCCCGAACGGGGGACGTAGTGTTCACAGTGCGCTGCTAACGTGAACGTTCCGCGGTGTTCACGCTCAGCGCACACACTGGTCTGGTGAAGGGACGAGCGGTGACACGAGACGGTGCTGATACGTCCTCGGCGGGAAAGCATGCCTCGACTGGAGCTGATGCGTCCTCGGCGGGTAAGCATGCCTCGGACTGGGACACCCCGACGATCATCGACGGCACGCGCCGTCAACCGCTCGAAGCCCTGCCCAAGGAGCTGGTCGAGGCGCTGCGCAGCGGCGAATTCCACCACGCGCTGAGGCAGGCGATCGCCTATCGCGGTCTCTCTCTCGCCCGGCTCCGCGCACACCTCGGGCTCCGTGGCGTCCAAATCGGACAGTCGACGTTGAGCTACTGGCAACGCGGATTGCGCCAGCCGGAGGTACCCAAGGCGCTCCCGGCGGTCCGTGCGCTGGAATCGGTGCTGCAACTGCCCGCGGACGCGCTCGTCGTGCTGATCGGGCCGCGGACGACGCGGGCACGCGGACACCAGATGGCCGCGTCGTTCCACGACATCCGGTCCGGTGACATGGGCTCCATCGTCGACCAGCTGCTGGCCGAACTCGGCGCGTACCCGTCGTCCAACCGCTACAACGCCGACCTCGAGATGCTCTCGGTGCACGACACGATCACCTTCGACGCCGCGCACCGCCAGGTCAGCCTGCACACCCGGCTGGCGGTCCGGGCGCGGCGGCACGGCCCGGACCGGTACGTCACGGTCTACAACGGCGACCCCGGCTGCGACATCGGCGACGTCGAGCTGATCACCGCCGAGGGCTGCCGCGTCGGCCGGATCCGCCGCAACGCCGAGGCCGAGACGATGGCTACCGAACTGCTCTTCGACCGGAAACTCGCCGAGGGCGAGATCCACGTGTTCTGCTTCGAGGTCCGCGACGACTCGGGCACCGCGTCGCCCGGGTACTTCCGGATGCTGCGGGACCAGTGCTCGAGCTACCTGGTGCAACTGAAGTTCGCGCTCGGCGCGCTGCCCGCCCGCTGCACCCGGCAGTTCCGGACGCGCGACGACGCCGTGCCCGTCGAGTCCGAAGAGCTGCCGCTCGACATGGGCGGCGTCACCAGCGGGTTCTTCAGTGACGCCGGGCCTGGGCTGGCCGGCATCGAGGTCGAGTGGCGCTAGCGCGTGCGGCTACGCGGTGAGTCGTCCCTTTGGACACGCGTGTCGTCCAACCCATCACGCGAGTCGTCCCGCTGATCACGCGACATCGCCACCCACGCACCGCAGCAAGTACCTAAAACACCCTTGACCCAACCCTTACCACTCACGAGCGGCGGCCGGCGGTCTTCAGACCGGCGTGGCCCACCGCAAGTAGTCCTCTACTTGCGGTGGGTGGACAGGTGTGAGCGGGTCTGGCTGTCCTGAAGGTGGCCTTCAGGACACTCATGACCCGCCTGACCAATGCCCTCCGTGGCGCGTGGTCGTCTTCGCGAGTCGGCCCTCCCGGCACCTCCCCAGGCAGGTGGAGGCTCTCTTCCCTCGGCTCAGCCGAGAGAAGAGAGCACTCCCGAGACCGAGCTGTCAGTACCGGTAGTGGTCCGTCTTGAAGGGACCTTCGACGTCCACGTCGATGTACTCCGCCTGGTCCTTGGTCAGCTTCGTGAGTTCACCGCCGAGCGCGTCCAGGTGGATCTTCGCGACCTTCTCGTCGAGCTTCTTCGGGAGGCGGAAGACCTCCTTGTCGTACTCCTCGTGCTTGGTGAACAGCTCGATCTGCGCGATCACCTGGTTGGAGAAGCTGTTCGACATCACGAATGACGGGTGCCCGGTCGCGTTGCCCAGGTTCAGCAGACGGCCCTCGGACAGCACGATGATGCTCTTGCCGTCCGGGAAGACCCACTCGTCGACCTGCGGCTTGATGTTGATCCGCCGGATGCCCGGGTAGCGCTGGAGTCCCGCCATGTCGAGCTCGTTGTCGAAGTGGCCGATGTTGCCGAGGATCGCCTGGTGCTTCATACGCGCCATGTGCTCGATGAGCACGACGTCCTTGTTACCCGTGGTCGTGATGATGATGTCGGCCTCGCCGAGGACGTTCTCCAGCTTCTTGACCTGGTAGCCGTCCATCACCGCCTGCAGCGCGCAGATCGGGTCGATCTCGGTGACGATCACCCGCGCGCCCTGGCCGCGCAGCGATTCCGCGGCGCCCTTGCCGACGTCGCCGTAACCGCAGACGACCGCGACCTTGCCGCCGATGAGGACGTCGGTGCCGCGGTTGATGCCGTCGATCAGCGAATGCCGGATGCCGTAGCGGTTGTCGAACTTCGACTTGGTCACGGCGTCGTTCACGTTGATCGCCGGGAACAGCAGTTCACCGGCCGCGGCGAGCTGGTAGAGCCGCAGCACGCCGGTCGTGGTCTCCTCGGTGACCCCGCGGATGCCTTCGCCGATCTTGGTCCACTTGCCGGTGTCTGCCGCGACGGAGGCGCTCAGCAACTGGAGAAACACGCGGAACTCGTCCGAGGTGTCCTCGTCCGGAGAGGGGACGACGCCCGCCTTCTCGAACTCGGTTCCCTTGTGCACCAGCATGGTGGCGTCGCCGCCGTCGTCGAGGATCATGTTCGGGCCCTCGCCGTCCCAGGTGAGCATCTTCTCGGTGCACCACCAGTACTCCTCCAGCGACTCGCCCTTCCAGGCGAACACCGGCACACCCTTGGGCTCCTCGGTGGTGCCGTGCGGGCCGACGACGACCGCCGCGGCGGCGTGGTCCTGCGTGGAGAAGATGTTGCAGGAGGCCCAGCGCACCTCGGCACCCAGCGCGACGAGGGTCTCGATCAAGACCGCGGTCTGTACCGTCATGTGCAGCGAGCCCGAGACCCGGGCTCCCCGCAGGGGATACACCTCGGCGTACTCGCGGCGCAGCGCCATCAGGCCAGGCATCTCGTGCTCGGCGAGGCGGATCTCCTTGCGGCCGAACTCGGCGGCCTCGAGATCGGCGACGGCGAACTCGATGCCGTTGCGGGTGTCGTGCCGCTTGGCAACGCTTTCGGGGGTCATATGCGCGCTTCCTCCAAGGTTGGATGACAACAGAACAGTACCGTTGTCGGCTCAAAGCCCACTGAACAGTTTGGAGGCCTTCACCGTGGTCATGCCGGGTCCCGATACCCGCGTCGTCGAAATACGCGTACCCGGGCTAGTGGGCACGAGCGGTGAAAGTCTGCTGGATTCGACGTCGGTGGTGGACGTCGCGGGCGACGGGATCGGCAGGCTGATCCGGCCGTCGGACCGGCTGCGCCGCCCCGCTCCCGGTCCGGTGCTGCCCGCGCTCGGTCGTTCGATCCCGCGCATCCTCGAAGGCTACCTGTGGAGCGGGATGACCTCCGGTGGCGCGGCGAAGGCGACTTGGGCGCTGCTGTTCCCGTTCTCACTGGCGAACGTCGCGCACTGGATGCTGCCGCCGGTCCCGGAGGGCAAGCGGTTCGCGGCGATACTCGGCACGGCGTGCCGGGCGATCCTGCGCGTGGCCTCGCTGCTGCTGACGATGCTGCTGATCAGCCAGCTCGCGGTGGTCTCGCTCGACCTGTTCGCCGCGCAATGCCTCGCACCGGGTTCACCGTGTCTCGCGGGCGCGCCCTCGTTCCTGCGGGATTTCGCGCCGCTGCGGACGGCGATCGGGGTGGTGCCGCTGCTGGCGCTGATCTTCGTGCTCGACCGGATCCCGTCGTCGGACTGGCGGTCGCGGAACAGGCTGCACCGCGTCCACAGTCCGGCCCCGCTGCAACCGCAGGACATGCCGCGGACGCCGGGCCTGCGCACGCTGCACACCGTCGCCGCCTTGACCTGTGTCGCGCTTCCGTTGCTCGGCGGGCCGTTCCGGCTGCCGACGACGACGTTCGACCTGGTCGTCTGGATCTGCGCGCTGACGCTCGTCCTCGCCGCGCTGGTGGCGTCGACGGTCGGTTTCTCGGCGGGCCCGGTGATCCGCGGCGGGCTGATCGCGTTGGCGGTCGCGCTGGTCGGGATCGCCGTCGTCCGCCGCACGCCGCTGCCCGCGGGACTTCCGGGTGGCGGGCTCGGCGGCGCGGACGGGACGGTCGAGGCGCTGGGCGCGGCGATGGTGGTGGTGACCGCGCTGTTCGCGCTGATGCTCGTCCCGGCGGCCCTGCTCGGCCGGTCGACCTGGAAGCACCTGCCGCACCGGCTGCGGCCCTGGCTCGGCGGCTGGGCGGCGGCGCCGGTCGTCGCGCTCGCCGGTCTGCTCGGCGGCGGCTTCGGCGCGGGACTCGCGGTCGCGCTGCGGCAACTGGTCGGCGCGAGCGATCTCCGGCTGCCCGACACCTACGTCCTGGTGACCGTGCTGTGGGGCGCAGGGCTGGCGCTCGCCGTGGTGCTCGGAATCCTCGGCTTCGCGGTGGCCGTCCCGCTGCGGCGGCTACGGCGCGGCGTCCCGAAGATCGTCGCGCTGATGGAGATCGGCAAGGAGCAGGAAGAGGAGGCCGCCCGCGTCTGGGCGCGTGCCTCGTGGGAACGCAAGCATCTGCACCATCTCGCGCTGGTGGTCGCGCTGGCGATGGCGGCGGGCGGCGGCGCTCTCCTGGTGCTGCGCTTCGGTTTCGGGCAGCTGCCCGGCTGGTTCTCGACGCTGTCGGCGATCGGCGTGTTCGCGCTCGGCGCGCTGGCGGCGGGGCTGCTGCGGGTCGTTTTCGCCGCCGCGACGACGCCCAAACGCAGCCGTCACCTCGGCGCGCTGGCGGATCTCGTGTGCTTCTGGCCGCGTGCCGCCCATCCGACCGTTCCGCCGAGCTACGCGCTCAGGGTCGTCCCGGAACTCGCGGACCGCGTCAAGGAACATCTGGCCGATCCGGGCACGCGGGTCGTGCTGTCCGGGTACAACCTAGGCAGCCTGCTGACCGTGCTCGCCGCGGCGCGGGTGATCGCCGACCTCCCGCCGGAGGACCGCGACCGCGTCGGGCTGCTGACCGCGGGCTCACCACTGCAATGGGGCTACCAGCGGGCCTTCCCCGCGATGCTGCCGCAGGCGCAACTCTCGGACCTGTACAAGGATCTCGACGGCCGCTGGCGGGCGCTGTGCCGCGGCACGGACATCTTCGGCGGCGGCGTCACGACGTGGCGGCATCGCGTGGTGGCCGGGAAACTGCTGGGCGACGGCTATCTGCCGGGAGGCGGGACGGGGCCGCTGGCCGCGGAGGCCGACGAACAGGGTGTCCTGGTGCTGGGCGGCGATCACTGGCTGCCGGACCCGATGCGCGGACCGACCGGGCGGCACCGCTGGGCGCCGGGCGTCCTCAAGCACACGGACTACGTCGTCGACGCCGAATGGGACAACGCCGTCGCGATGGCCGCCGGACTCGGCCGTCCCCGCCCCACGAACCCTCGGGGTGAGCAGGGATCGCTGTTCGGGGACTTCCCGCAGATGCGCTGAAGGCCGCTGACCCTCGACTCGCGTGAAGGCCCCCTTCCCTCGACTGAGCCGAGGAAAGGGGGCCTTCACGCGCAATCAGCTAGCTTCAGTTGGCCTTGCGGCGCACACGCAGCAGGACCAGGACACCGGCACCGGCCAGGACCAGCAGGCCACCGGCCCACAGCAGCCAGGCGTTGTCGAAACCGGTGTCGGCGAGGCCGCCACCGTTGCCACCGTTACCGCCGACGTTCGGGGCGGGAACCGCGGTGCTCGACGGAGCCGAGGTCTCGGACGGCTTGTCCGTGGTGGTCGGGGCGGTCGTCGGCGGCTTGACCGTCGAGGTCTTCGTCGGCTCGGTCGGCTTCGGCTGCTCGGTCGGCTTGGCCTTCTCGCCGCACGCGTACCACTTGTCGATGTTCGCCTTGCTGCCGTCGCGGTTGAACGGCGCGCGCAACTCGGTCCACGGCGGGGTGTCGGCGAGCTTGCGCTTGCCCGGCTCGTAGACGTTGTAGCCGTCGTCGCCACCGAGGACGACGATCGCGGTCACCTTGACGCCCTCACCGAGGCCGGTGATGTTGAGCCGCTTCTCACCGGCGCCACCGGTGAACTTGAAGTCCTCGTCGGACAGGGCCTTGCCGCCGGCCTTGACCTGCTCGCACTTGCTGATGTTGCCGGGGATCGGCTTGGCGCGGTCGTCATCGGAGTGACAGGCCAGCGCCGAACCGGCGGTGCCGAGCAGGACGGCGGTCGCCAGTGCGACAACGGTGACGGCGGAACGGACGCGCCGTCCGGACATGATCTGCATTCAGAGCTCTCCTGTACCGATCGGGGGACAAACGAGCAAAGCGTGGTGCCTCATTCGAGGGATGAAGGTCAACTCGCGGTGCTTCTACACGAGTTCCGTTCACCCGTCAGGGTGAGGCAGAGACCGGACGCTATCGCACACCGATTTCACACCGAAACCGGGGCCCCCGACAAAGCGGCCCACCATCCACAGAGGAATGGTGGGCCGCCGAAACGAGAGAGATCAGTCCGAAACGGACGTCGGGACCTCGCCCTTGTTCTGCTTGCCGAGCAGCGAATTGCGACGGCTGTAGGCGAAGTAGATGACGACGCCCAGTGCCATCCAGGCCAGGAACCGCAGCCACGTGAGCACGGTCAGGTTCAGCATCAGCCAGACGCAGGCGATGATCGCCAGGATCGGGATCACCGGGACCCAGGGCACCCGGAAGGCGCGCGGCAGATCCGGCCGGGTCTTGCGCAGCACCAGCACGCCCGCGGAAACGAGAACGAAGGCGAAGAGCGTGCCGACGTTGACCATTTCTTCCAGTTTGTCCGCCGGGAAGAACGTCGCCGCGACCGCGACGAGCGAACCGACCACGATGGTCGCCCGCTTCGGAGTGCCGTTCTCCCCGGTCTTCGCCAGCCCACGCGGCATCAGGCCGTCACGCGACATCGCGAAGATGATCCGGATCTGGCCGAGCATCAGCACCATGACGACGGTCGTCAAACCGGCGAGGGCACCGACGGAGATGATGTTGGCCGCCCAGTCGACGCCGTTGGCCGCGAACGCGGACGCGAGCGTCTTCTTGCCGCCGTCGCCAGCCGAAGTGGCGAGATCCTTGTAGTTGACCATGCCGACGACCACGAGCGACACGGCGACGTACAGCACCGTCACGATGGCGAGCGAGCCGAAGATGCCCCGGGGCACGGCCTTCTGCGGGTTGCGGGTCTCCTCGGCGGTGGTCGCGACGATGTCGAACCCGATGAACGCGAAGAACACCAGCGACGCCGCGGCCAGCAGACCGAAGACGCCGAACGCGCTGCTGCCGCCACCGGCGACCAAGGAGAACAGCGACTGGTCGACCCCGGTCGCCGCCGACTCACCGGCGGGCTGGGCGTCCGGGACGAACGGGGTGTAGTTCGACCCCTTGATGTAGAAGATGCCGAGCACGATCACGAACAGCACCACCGCGACCTTGATCCCGGTGATCACCATCGAGAAGCGCGACGACAGTTTCGTGCCGACGGCGAGCAGCGTGGCCAGCACGAGCACCACCAGCAAGGCGCCCCAGTCGACCGGGACGGGCCCGATCTCGAACGTCGTCTTCGTGCCCTTGCCGAAGATGTAGGAGAGCACGGTTTCGAGGTAGGCGGACCAGCCCTTCGACACCGCGGCCGCGCCGACCGCGAGTTCCAGGATGAGGTCCCAGCCGATGATCCACGCCATGAACTCGCCGAACGTGGCGTAGGAGAACGTGTACGCGCTCCCGGCCACCGGGACGGTCGACGCGAATTCCGCGTAACAGAGGGCGGCCAGCGCGCAGGCGATGGCCGCGAACACGAACGCGAGCGAGACCGACGGGCCCGCGAAGTCACCGGCCGTGCGGGCGGTGAGGGTGAAGATCCCGGCGCCGATGACGACCGCGACACCGAAGACGGTCAGATCCCACGCGCCCAGGTTCCGCCTGAGCTTGGTCCCGGGTTCGTCGGTGTCCGCGATGGACTGCTCGATGGACTTCGTACGCCACAGACCGTTTCCGGGCACCCTTGACCTCCTACACCTGACTGCGGTTCAAGGGACCCTATCGCCCGGCCGTGACGGGAGCGCGGTGGGAGAGCAACGAAGTATGCGGAGGTCGCGACGGTGATCGGCGGAATACGGACAGTTGCTCCGGGGCGTCCGGTCCAGGTGGTCGCTTGGAGTGCAGGAAGGCCCTTCCTGCACCTGGGGAGACGACCCCACACAGGCAAGTAACGGGCCGTTCATGGCATCGGGAGAGCCTCAGGCCAGCGAGCGGTCCAGGTCCGGCTCCAGGTAGATCAGCTTCGCCGTCGGCACCTTCGCGCGCACACGCGCTTCGGCGTCATCGATGGCTTGAGCGATATCGGCGGTCTCCAGGCCGGGCACCAGCGCGAGCTTCGCGGCCACCAGCATCTCGTCCGGGCCGATGTAGAGGGTGCGGATGTGGATGACCCGCTCGACCTTGCCGGCGGCGAGTTCGTCGACGATCGTGTCGAGGTCAGCGGGAGAGGCGCCCTCGCCGATCAGCAGGCTCTTCATCTCGATGATCAGGATGATCGCGATGATGCCGAGCAGCACACCGATCGTCACGGTGCCGATGCCGTCCCACACCGGGTCGCCGGTGATGACCGAAAGCCCGACACCCGCGAGCGCGAAGACCAGGCCGAGCAGCGCGCCCGCGTCCTCCAGCAGCACCACCGGCAGTTCGGGGGTCTTGGCCTGACGGATGAAGGCCCACCAGCCCGCGTCGCCCTTGATCTTCTTCGACTCCTGGATCGCGGTGTAGAAGGAGTACGACTCCAGCCCGATCGCGACCACCAGGATGCCGACCGCCACCAGCGGCGAAGTCAGGGCCTCCGGCTCGCTGATCTTGTGAACGCCCTCCCACAGAGCGAACACCGAGCCGAGGCTGAAGAGCATCAGCGCGACGATGAACGAGTAGAAGTACCGGTCTCGCCCGAAGCCGAACGGGTGGGTGCGGGTCGCCTTGCGCTGCGAGGTCTTCTGACCCAACAGCAGGAGGCCCTGGTTCGAGGTGTCCGCGAGCGAGTGCACGGCCTCGGCGAGCATCGAAGACGACCCCGTGATGAGGTAGCCGGTGAATTTCGCGGCCGCGATTCCGGCGTTCGCCACGAGCGCGGCGATGATCGCCTTGGTTCCGCCACCTGCAGACACGTGCAACTCCCCGAATGGTGTCCCGATATGCCGGGTTCGAAGGCTAGCAGTGCAGATGAGCCCGTACGCGCCGGGCGGGACAGGTCACAGAATTGTCGGCCCCCCTCGCTAGTCTCGCCCCTCTCATGACCTGGGGAGGTGCCCGTGCCGCGATTCGGCGTGCTCGGACCGTTGACGATCGAAAGCCCGCCCGGGCGGCGCACGACGCCGCGCGGCGATCATCAGCGTGCCCTGCTGGCCGTCCTCCTGCTGAACGCGAACTCGTCCGTCCCGGTCGACGCCCTGGTCGAGGCTCTCTGGCCGGAGACGCCGCCCAAGTCGTACGCCTCGAATCTGCACACGTACGTCTCCCGGCTGCGGGCGCGGTTCGAGGGGCTGGAGATCGAGCGGGATCCTCGCGGCTACCGGCTGGTGGTCGAGCCCGCAGACCTCGATCTGCTGTCCTTCCGCGAAGCCGTCGCGGCGGGGAGGGCGGCGGCGCGGGCGGGTGATCCGGCGGCTCGTGTTTCGGCGCACTATCGCCGCGCGCTGGCGGAATGGCGCGGGCCGGTCCTGTCCGGGCTGCACATCCCCCGGCTCGACGCGGACGTCGCCCGGCTCGAATCGGAACGCCTCGCGGCCTTCGAAGACTGTGTCGACGCCGAACTGTCCGACGGCAGACACGGCGAGCTCACCGGCGAACTCCAGGTGATGATCACCGAACATCCCCTGCGTGAACGGCTCGCCGCCCAGCTGATGATCGCGTTGCACCGCGCCGGGCGGCAGGCCGATTCACTGGCCGTCCACCGCGCACTGCGCGCCACCCTCGTCGAGGAACTCGGCGTGGAACCCGGCGCCGAGGTCCGCCGCGTGCACGCCGCCGTGTTGCGCGGTGAGGATCCGGTGCCGTCCACGAAGGCGGCGGCGATCTTCCCGATCTGCCAGTTGCCGCCGGACATCGCGGATCTCGCCGGCCGCGAGAACGAGATCGTGAAACTCTCCGGGCTGCTCGGTGAAGACACGGGTGTCCCGGTCGCGGTGATCACCGGCGAACCCGGCGCGGGCAAGTCCACCCTCGCGGTCAGCACCGCGCACCGGCTCCGCCGGTCCTTCCCGGACGGACAGCTGTTCGTCCCGCTGGCCGGCGCCTCCAGCCCGCGCGACCTCGCCGACGTCCTCGGCGACCTGTTGCGCGCGCTGGGGGTCACCGGTCCCGCCATCCCGGACGACGTCGAGGCGCGGGCGGCGGTCTATCGCGGCCGTCTCGCCGATCGGCGGGTCCTCGTGGTGCTCGACGACGCCGCGAGCCCCGAGCAGGCCCGCGCGCTGCTGCCGGGAACGCCGGGCAGCGCCGTCCTGATCACCAGCAGGCAACGGCTTTCCGGGCTCGCCGGGGCGAGTCGCCTCCACCTCGCCCCGCTGTCCGGCGCCGAAGCGATGACCCTGCTGGAGCGGCTGGCCGGGCCGGATCGGGTGGACGCCGAACGCGCGGACGCGGAGCGGATCGCCAAAGCCTGCGGAAATCTCCCGCTGGCATTGCGGATCGCCGGCAGCAGGCTCGCCATGCGGCCGGGCATGCCGCTCGGGAAACTCGCCGGGAAGCTGGAGGACGAGGTCTCGCGCCTCGACGAACTCCAGGTCAGCGATCTCCAGGTGCGCGGCAGCATCGCGTTGAGCTATCAAGCGCTGAGCCTCCCCGCGCGGCGCGCGTTCCGGTTGATCGGCCGCTGCCGCACCCTCGACCTGCCGGCGTGGGCGGTGTCGACCCTCATCAACGACACCGCCGACGAAGAAGCGGAGGAGGCACTGGACGAACTCGTCGAGGCCAGCCTGCTCGAAGCCACCGGTCTCGACCCGACGGGCGAGCAGCGGTTCCGCGTGCACGACCTCGTGCGCGTGTTCGCCACGGAACTCGGCCGTGAACTGGAGACCCACGCCGAGCGGGTGGCCAGCGTCACGAAGGTGTCGGATGCGGCACTGTGCCTCGCCGACACGGCGGCCCGCCGCCTGCCGAGGACGGTGCCGATGCCGTTGTCCGATCACGAAGTGCCCACACAGCCGTTGGCGGCCGAACTGGTCGAGCGGCTGCTGCGTGACCCCGGCACGTGGTTCTCCGTGGAACGGGCCAACCTGGTCGCCGCCGTCTCGTCGCTGTGCGCGGTCGGCTGGCGGCGGAAAGCGTTGCGAATTCTGGAAAGGCTGAGCGCGTACCTGTACCTGCACAGCCACTACACCGACATGCGGACGGCGTACGAGACCTTGCGCGACGCCGCTCGCGAAGCGGACGACAGGCATATCGCGGTCGTCGCCGAGGCGAACCTGACGGTGTTGCTGCACGCGCGCGGCGAGTACGAACGCGCCGTCGAGGGCTACCGCGCATGCTCGAAGGAACTGGCGGAGCTGGGCGACAGTTCCACGCAGGCGTGGGTCGAGACGAATCTGGCTCGCTGCCTCGTCGGCCTCGGCCGGGCCGGGGAGTCCCTGCACGCGGCCACTCAGGCCCGCGAACTGTCCACTGTGGAGGCGACCGGGCCGGGAGCGTACGCGCGGCACGCGGAGTCCGCGGCGTTGCACCGGCTCGGCAAGATCTCCGAGGCATTGGAGATCGACCGCAGGATCCTCGCGCGCTCGCGGGAATGCGGCGACGAACGCCAGCTCGGTGTCGCCCTGCAAGGACTTTCGTGGTCCCTGATGCTCGACGGCCGCCAGGAGGAGGCGCTGGAGACGATCGAGGAATCGGTCCGGGTGCTGCGCCGGACGACGGCGAAATCGGCGCTGGCCAAGTCGTTGCGCACCCAGGGCGCGATCCTCGCCGGTGCCGGGCGGCGCGTCGGCGCGGTGAAGGCGTATGAGAACGCGCGACGGCTGGCGGGCGCGCTCGAAGAACGGCCGCGGGAACTTTCCTGCACCCGCGCGATCGCGGCGAGCTGGATCGGCGACGGCCGGGCCGATCGCGCGATTCCCGTCCTGCGCCACTGTCTCGACGAATTCCGTGCCATGGGAGGGAAACCCGCGACGGGCCTCACCCTGCACGTGCTGCGCCGGGCCTACGAGGCCGTCGGGGAAACGAGAGCGGCCGAGGCGGCGGGCGAAGAGGCGAAGCGATTGGAAGTCCCCCACGACGCCAACGCTTCGACCCTCGTCCGGCTGCTGTTGTCACTCACCGAACCCGCCCCGGCCTGACCGGGGGGTGCCCTACCCCTCAGACGAGCACCTCCCGGAAATCACCCACGGTGAGTCGCCGACCCGGATCGGGACGAGCCGACGACAACCGCAGGGTCACCCCTTCGGTCGATAGTCGCGGAACCCACCACACGGAACGCACACACTTCGGCCAAGAACGCGTTTCGTCCTCTAGTTGCGGTCCTTGCATGCGCAAGGACCGCGACTAGAGGACGAAACGCGGAGAGGTCAGCAGGTGCCGGCGGTGGCGCGGAAGACCTGGGTGCGTTCGCCGGACAGCGGCCGGACGCGGACGGCGGGGTCGGCGGCCGGGAGCCACACCGATTGGCCACGGCGGAGTTCGACCTGCTCGCCGTCGTCGGCGGTCACCAGCAGGGCGCCCGCGGTGCACAGCAGGATCTGCGGGCCGATGTCGTGGACGGCGACCTCGCCGTCGTCACCGGCCCCCCACTCGATCCGCGACAGCTCGAACTCCGGCGCGTCGGTGCGATACACCGACATCCTGGCCTCTTCGGTGCCGCTCTGCACCGGCATCTCGCCGCACGCGAAGTCGACGACGCGCAGCAACTCCGGCACGTCGACGTGCTTGGGGGTCAGCCCGCAGCGCAGGATGTTGTCCGAGTTCGCCAGGATCTCGACCGCGGTGCCGTGCAGGTACAGGTGCAGGTTCCCGGCGGGCAGGTAGATCGCCTCGCCCGCGCTGAGGGTGAGGCGGTTGAGCAGCAGCGCCGCGAGCACGCCCGCGTCCCGCGGATGCGACTCGCCGAGTTCCAGGATGGTCCGGCATTCGACGTCGAACTCGCCGCGTCCCTGGACGTGTTTGACGCACGAATCGAGGACCTCGGGCAGCAGTTCGTCGAGCGCGGCCTGCGGCAGGGTGATCCAGGTGGTGAACAGGGCGCGCAGCCCGGCTGGATCCGGCTGGGCTTCCAGCAGCACCGCGTACTTCGCCAGCCCTGGCGTCTCGATCGCCTTGAGCAGCGACATCGTGCGTTCCGGGTCGCGGAAACCCGCGAGCGCGTGGAACTCGGTCAGCGCGCAGACGAGTTCCGGCTTCGCCGTCGGATCCGGGTAATTGCGGTTCGAGGCGTCGCGCGGGATCCCGGCCGACTCCTCGCGCGCGTACCCTTCCGCCGCCTGTGCGGCGGACGGGTGCGCCTGCATCGAAAGCGGCTCTTCGGCGGCGAGGATCTTCAGCAGGAACGGCAGCCTGCCGCCCCAGCGCCCGGCGCAGGTCGTGCCGAGCTGACCGACAGGATCGGCTTCGACGAGCTCCAGCAGGCTCCGCTCGGTGCCGTCCGGGCCGATGACGTGGGACGGGTCACCGGGGTGGGCACCCATCCACAGCTCCGCCTCCGGATGCGGCGCCGGCACCGGACGCCCCAGCAGCTCGGGGATCGTCGTTCTCGATCCCCACGCGTAGGGCCGCACGGCATTGCGCAGCAGCTCCACTGTCACCTCAACTCCTCGCCGGGCACGGGTGGTGCCGGCCCTCATTTCCTCACGTCGCGCGCGGGGCTCACGCCGTTGCGGGCGTGTACCTCCCGGCGCCGCCGATGCTGCCGACGGCCAGCCCCAGATAGACCGCGGCCAGCTCGAAACGCAGCGCGAGAACGGCCGCACGCACGATCTCGTCCGTTTCGATCTCTTCGGCCGGGGCGATCACATCCGCACCGGGTAGCAGGTCTTCCGCCTGGTAGCGAGCCGCCTCCGCGGCCGGCCCCGTCCGAACCGAGAGGAGCAGCACCCTCGGCGTCGAGCCGACCCCCTCCTCCGGGTCCGCGAAGATATCGCGATCCACGCTCCCGGACAACGCCGCCCGCCGCAAAGCGGGCCTGGCCAAGGCCTGGCGGTAGTCCTCCACGTCACAGACGAGTGCCGCGTGGGCGGCGAACGCGTGGGCGGCGTGCTCGCCGACAGCGACCGCGACGGGGTCCAGCCCCCACAGCAGCGGCTGGCGCTCGGCCACCTTCAGCGCCATCGCCTTGGCCGGGTTCGCGAACGAGTCCCTGGCCAGGTAGTCCTTCTCGGCTTCCGCGTCGAGATGGTCGGCGAGTTGCTCCAGATCGGCCACCAGCAGGCCGAGCGCGTTGGCGGTCAGCAGGGCGGCGGCGAGCCCGCGAGGGAAGGCCATCTCCGGCGGGACCGGGATCCTCGGCGCGAGCAGCACTCCCTTGCCCGCGACGGCGGCCGCGACCGGCCCCTCGCCGGGACCGGACAGCACGACCGTCGCGCCGAACCGGGCGGCACGCTCCAGCGAAGCGGCCAGCTCACGGTCACCGGCGTCGTCGGTGTGCGCGAAGACGACGTCGAGGGCGCCGATCCAGCTGGGCACCACCTCGGCGACGACCACCGGCACCGGGCAGGCCGGGGTCAGCAGCGCGGCGACCAGCCTGGTCAGCGTCCGGCTGACGCCGGGCCGGTCGATCAGCACGAGCGAGCGCGGGCGCCCGACGTCCAGCCGATCGCTCAGCTCGAGTTCGGCCGCGGCTTCGGCGGTCGCCCTGACCTGGGCGCCCGCCATCGCCGCGGCACGGAGGAGCCCCGCGGTGTCGGCCTCGGCCAGCCTCGCGGGATCGTCGAGCAGGGACTCGTCAGGGACTGTCGGCATGGGCGCCATCCGGGTTCGTCGGCTCGGTGGCTTCGTCCAGCAACAGTACCGGGATTCCATCACGGACCGGATACACCCGACCGCACTCCGTGCAAGTGAGCGCGTCGGCCTCCGGGTCGGCCGTCGTCCCCGTCCGCAGCGGTGCGTGATCGGGGGACGGGCAGGCCAAGATCTCCAGCAGCTGTGCGTCAAGCGTGACGGCCATGCTCACTCCCTACCTGTGGGACATCTCTATGGGTGTTTTCACGACACATTCGTTACCCACGGACGATCGCCAGTACGTCTTCGGTCAGCGCCCGGACGGCCTCGGCGTCGGCGGCCTCGACGTTCAGGCGGAGCAGCGGCTCGGTGTTCGACGGGCGCAGGTTGAACCAGCCGCCGCCGGGAAGCCGCACGGTGAGCCCGTCCAGTTCGTCGATCTCGACGCCGTCGCGCGCGCCGAAGGCGTCCTTGACCGCCATCATGCGCGCGACCTGGTCGTCCACGGTGGAGTTGATCTCGCCGGAAGCCGCGTAACGCGAGTACTCGGCGGTCAGCTCGGACAGCGGGCCCGACTGCTCGCCGAGGGCGGCGAGGACGTGGAGCGCGGCCAGCATGCCGGTGTCGGCACGCCAGAAGTCGCGGAAGTAGTAGTGCGCGGAGTGCTCTCCACCGAAGATCGCGCCGGTTTTGGCCATCTCGCCCTTGATGAACGAGTGCCCGACCCGGGTGCGCACCGGCTTGCCGCCGTGTTCGGCGACAATCTCCGGCACTCCCTTCGACGTGATCAGGTTGTGGATGATGGTGCCGCCCGGCTCCTTCTCCAGCTCACGGACCGCGACCAGGGCGGTGATGGCGCTCGGAGACACCGGCTCGCCGCGCTCGTCGACGACGAAGCAGCGATCCGCGTCACCGTCGAAGGCCAAGCCCGCGTCGGCGCTTTCCTCGCGCACCTTCGCCTGGAGGTCGACGATGTTCTTCGGGTCGAGCGGGTTGGCCTCGTGGTTCGGGAAGGTGCCGTCGAGCTCGAAGTACATCGGCACGACCTCGATGGGCAGGCCCGCGAAGACGGTCGGCACGGTGTGGCCGCCCATGCCGTTGCCCGCATCGACGACGACCTTCAGCGGACGGCTGCCCGACAGGTCGACGAGCTTGCGCAGGTACGCCGCGTAGTCGGTGAGGACGTCCTTCTCGGTGACGGAGCCACGCTGGCCCACGAAGGCGGGTACGCCCTGCTCGACGGTGTCGCGGATCTCCGCGAGACCGGAGTCCTGGCCGACCGGTGCGGCACCCGAGCGGCACAGCTTGATGCCGTTGTACTTCGCCGGGTTGTGGCTGGCGGTGAACATGGCGCCCGGCAGGTTCAGCGAGCCGGACGCGAAGTACAGCTGGTCGGTGCTGGCGAGGCCGATCGTCACCACGTCGAGGCCCTGCGAGGTCACGCCGTCGGCGAACGCGGCGGACAGCTCCGGCGAGGAGTCGCGCATGTCGTGACCGATGACGATCGCGTCCGACTCGGGTTTGATCAACAGGGCGAACGCCGAGCCGAGGTCGCGGACAAGCGCCGCGTCCAGCTGTTCACCGACCACGCCGCGAATGTCGTAGGCCTTCACGATGCCCGAAAGGTCTGGCACGCCTGCTCCCCGCCAATAGTCTCGTTACAACGCCCTCTGGCGCCTCGAAAGCCTACCGGCGGGCCCTCGCGTCAGGCTCGGCCGGGCAGGACGCGCAGGTGGCCGCGTCTGCCCGACGGTCCCTCGGGTTCGGGGTCGGGCGCGGGCTTGTCGGAGCGGCCCGCTTCGCGCACGGCCTCGGCCAGCGCGGTCAGCTCGTCGGCGGACGGGTCGGGAGCGGCGAAGGCCCCTTCGTGCCGGACGACTTCCCAGCCCTTGGGCACGGTGAGCCGGAGGGCGTGGGCTTCGCAGAGGTCATAGGAGTGCGGCTCGCTCGCGGTGGCCAGTGGGCCCACGACGGCGGTCGAATCGCTGTAGGCATACGTGAGCGTGGCGACAGCGGGTTCGAGGCAACCCGTTCGCGAACACTTTCGTACGCTCCGCACGATCGAGAACGATAGCGCGTCGCGGGCGCGGCGTACCGGCGACACGCGCTTCGACTCGCCGAGCGCGTACCCTTCGGTTCGTGGCGACGGCTCGTGATTCCCGACAGCGACGGCGGATGCGCCGGGACCGGCACGGCCGGGGCCTGCGCGGAGCGCTGTATCCGTCGACCCTTCCCGCCGCCGCCAGCAGGGCGGAAAGGTTCGACGCACTGGTTTTGGACGCGCTCGAACCGATCGAAGCGCGGTGGCGGCACGAGCTGACGAAGCTCGACGTCGCCGTCGACGACGTCCCCGAAGTTCGCTCGGATGGCGCACCGACCGGAGTGGACGGCGTGCTGCACGACGGCGCCGTCCCGCTCTCGCGGCTCGTGCCCGCCGGCGTCGACCGCGCCGGACTCCCGACGCGTGCCCGCATCGTCCTCTACCGCCGCCCCCTCGAAGCACGCGCGAAGGACCCCGGCGAACTCGCGGAACTCGTCCACGACGTCCTCGTCGAACAGGTCGCGGGCTACCTCGGCGTCGAACCCGACGTCATCGAAGGCGACTGACCCCCACCCACTCGCCGCGCTCCGCGCAGCCCCCGCCCTTCCCGGGGGGCGTCCCCAGCCCAGCGTATCGGCAAGGACCGACGGGACCTGGGGAAACGGGCATCGGGGGCGAAGTTGTCCACAAGTGGGTCGGGCTGTGGACAACTCGCTGCTGGGGGCTGTGAAGGGGAGCGTCGCGGGAGACGGGTGTGCACCCAATGTGGCATTGGGGGCGTTGAGTGCACCCAATGTGGCATTGGGGGCACTCGAGTAGGGGGCAGCGGGCGAAGGCGGAGCGACGCCAAGGGGGCAGAGGTGGGGCGCGGGGCGGAGGCGGCGGCGAAGCTGGATCGGGTGGAGCGGCGGCGGGGCGGAGGAAGTGGGAGCCAGCCGAGCAGAGGCAAGTCAGCAGTGTCCTGAAGGCCACCGGAAAGCACCGGAAAGCACCAAAACACCCGAAAAGCGCCGAAGAAGCCTCAAGAAGGTCGCCGCCGCGTAGGCACAGCGGTCAGCAGCGTGAACAGCACCGCCGCGATCTGCGCCAGCAGCAACAGGTTCCGCGTCGTGCCCTGGTGCTCCACCACCACCTCCGAAGGCGTCGGAGGCACCGAGACCGCCACCTGGTGGCCCCAGGCCCGCACGATCGGCACGGCCTTGCCGTCCACGCTCGCCTGCCAGCCCGCCTCGAACTCCGCGGCCAGCACGAGCAGCCGCCCGGTCGGGCCTTCCGAGACGCGCACCCGCACGTCCGGCAAGCCGGCCTGCACCGGCACCACCCCTGGGGACACGCCGGGCGCGACCTTCCCGGTCACGGCAGCTTGCGCCAGTTCCGGCGAGATCAGCGCCACCTGACCGCCCGCGGGCAGCAGCCGCAGCACCGGTCGCCCGTCCGAGGTCGGCGCCGCCGGAACCACCGAATCACGCGCGATTTCGACGAAAGCGCCGCCATCGGCACCAGTGGGCAGCACGACGTACAGCACACCGGAGGCCGCGGCGGCCGCGAAGGCCTGCTTCACCGCGTCCGGCGTGCCGGTCAGCAGGTCCCGGCGCCACGAGGCCAGCCGGTCCGCGCTGCCGGGTGTCGGCGCGAGTTCGTCGTCGCCGTAGAGCGGCAATCGGCCCCCGGTCTGCCGAACGGGCTCACCCACGACCAGCACCGAGCGTCCGCTGGAAGCCAGGTCGTCGGCGGCGAGCGACGGGCGCTCACCCGATCGCAGCGGGCCTTCCCGGCCGGCGACGACCGCACCGGTCGCCAGCGCCAGCAGCACGAGCACCCCGGCGACGGCGGTGACCTTCGCCAGCCACGGCGCCGGTTCGACCCCGGTCCCGCCACGTTGCCAGGTGGCCAGCACCGTCCAGAGCAGCCCCGCGCCGATCACCAGCAGCGGCACCCCGGCGAACCCGGTCGCGTGCGGGCCGCCCGACATCGGCGTCACCGCCACGAACCGCACCGCCGCCAGACCGAGCGCGCCCAGCACGACGACCGCGACACCGCCGCCCGCGCCCTTCGACGGCCGGACCACCAGCGCGACGATCGCGGCCGCGACCAGGACCACCCCGATCGGCCACGCGCCGGGACCGCCGGGGTCCAGCCCGGCGAGATCGGCGCCGGACGCGGCCGTCGCACCACCGCCGAGCCCGTGCAGCACCAGTTCCGGATGCCGCAGCAGCACACTCGGCCACGGCAGCAGCAGCGCCAGCGGCAGGAAGACCACGATGCCGACCGACGCGATCCGCCGCGCGAGCCCGGTCGGAGAAGGCAGCACCACGAACCCGATCACCAGCCCGACCAACGCCAGCGCGTGCGCCAGCGGCGAGAAGGCACCGATCAGCGCCAGCCCGATCGCGCTCAGCGCGGAGACGTGCAGCCAGCGCGAATCCACACGGACCAGCAGCCCGACGATGCCCGCGATCACCAGCGGCAGCAGCAGATGCACGACGACGACGTCGAGCCGCCCCTGAGCGACCGAAGCCGTGGCCGCGGGCAGCACGCCGTACGCCGCCGCGACGACGGCGCGCACCCAGCGACGCACGCGAAGGTGCCGAGTGGCCGCGTACGCGCTCAGGGCGGCGAGCGGGATGTCACCGATCAGCAGGATCGCGACCAGCGCCGCGGGCCCCCCGATCGGGGTGAAGATCGCTCCGAGGGTGCCCAGCACCGGCAGCGTCGCGGGCGCGGGACTCGCCGTCCCGCCGGCGATCGCGTGCCACGGCGCGAGATACGACGACCAGATCTCGCCGAGTCCGCCGACCGGCAGCAGTTTCCCGCCGAAGAGGTCCAGCCCGAGCCGGGACCCGTTGACCGCGAAGGCGAGCGCCGTCAGCACGGCGAGCACGATCACCGGCGGCGCGAACAAGGTCGCGCTGAGCACCCGTTTCCGGTCGACCTCGACGAAGACGAGTTCCGGCTCCGGCCGCCGCCCGCCGTCACGCGGTACCGGCGACGGTTTTGGCCTGCCCGGAGCGGGTTTCTCGGTGACACGCTCGGGAACGGCGACCGCGACGATCGCGCTGGGCCGCCGCAGCCCGGTCCCCCGCGACCCGACCCCGCGCATCGCCCCCGCGGGCAGCGCGCCGGGGCCGACCGGGCGATCTTGCCCGGACTTCAACGCTTCCGGCGGAATCCAGGCGCCCTCCTGCTCCGCGCTCTCCGGCACGGTCCCGAGGGCGAAGTCCCGTTCGACGCCGCGCCGGACGAGGCCGACGACACCGGCGCGGACCGCGTTGCGCACGCGCGTCATCCGCCCGGTGAAGAGACCACGGACGTCGCCGGGCCGGTCGGTCTTCCGGCGTTCGGCGCGGGCCGTGCGAAGGCCGCCGCGACCACGCAGCAGGTACCAGGTCGCCGCCAGTTCCGCGCCCGCCTCGCCGGTGCGGCGCGACAGCAGGAACGCGAGCGCGCGCAACAACGCGAAGAGCGGGATTCGAATCAAGCCGAACCAGAACGACAACGGGGAGCAATTGACGAGGAACACCCGGAGCCCGTGCACGCGGTTCGCCGTCGCGAGCGAAAAGCCGAGCACGTCCGGTTCCCGCTGCCCGGTGCTGAGCGCGCGGGCGTGCCGAAGCCGCGCCGACGGCACCGAAAGCACGCGGCCACCCGCGGCGTTGGCCCGCCAGCCGAAGTCGAGATCCTCGCGCAGCAAGGGAAAACCGGGGTCGAAGCCGCCGAGGTCGTGCCAGACTTCGCGCCGCACCAGTGATCCCGCGCTCGGCACGGCGAGCACCGCGGTGACGGTCTCCTCGGGCGAGATCTGCTGCCGGTGGCCGATGGCGTCGGTCGACAGCCCGGCTTCGACGATCAGCCGCGGGTCGCTCCAGTCCACCGCGAGCGGACCGAGCACCGTCGCCGCCGGCTCGTTTTCGGCCGCTGTCAACAGGTTCTCGAGACAGTCGGGTTCCGGCGCACAGTCGTCGTGCAGCAACCAGACCCAGCCGCCGGGATCACCCCAGCGTTCGACGGCGTGCTCGACGGCCTCGCCGACCGCGGCACCGAAGCCCACGTCACTCGAAAGCGTGAGGATTCCATCGAGGACCGGCGCCTCGCCCGCGACCCTTTCGGCCGCGGCGGCATCGGTGAGGATTCGCGCGGTCCGGTCAGTGGAACCGGTGTCGACGGCCAGCACGTGCCGGGGCCGGACACCGCTGCGCCGCAGCGCGGAAAGCGCCAGTGGCAACCAGTTCTCACCGTTGTGACAGACCACAATGGCCAGAACGGGGACCGTACGCGGCACAGGTGACGCGGCAGTGCGAGACAACGGGCACTCCAGATGTGGCGGCGACGTCGAGTGCCGCCACCCTACGACGCGACCCTGTCACCCGTTGGTGGCCCCACTATGTGGATGCGGGGCAGGAAGCGATCTCCGGCGCACTGACGGTGCCGGAGATCGCCGTCACACGGCTCGTTTCTTCAGTTTCCTACGCTCACGTTCGGAGAGCCCGCCCCAAATACCGAACCGCTCGTCATGCGCGAGGGCGTACTCGAGGCACTCGTCCTTGACCTCGCAACCGAGGCAGATCCGCTTGGCTTCGCGGGTGGAGCCGCCCTTCTCCGGGAAGAACGCCTCCGGGTCCGTCTGCGCGCAGAGGGCCCGTTCCTGCCAGTCCTGCTCTTCCGCGGAGGCATCGTCGAAAAGCTCGGTGAGATCGCCCAGTTGCTGCTCCGGGACCTCACCCCAACCCACGACTTGCCCCCATTCCCTTCCATCTGCTTCCAACCGCACGTCCGCCTCCTCGCTGTCCACGCACTCCCCAGGCTGGCGGTGTTGAAACACCATCCGCCGCCCCCTTCCAGCGACGAATGACATCACTGTGATTACACCCGTGTAGTGCGGTCAGGTCAAGCGGAGTAGCGAGTTCGGGGGATACCCGGGCGCGGGAGCGCAAGGGGACACGCCGAGAACTTCACATCGGGCATACGGAAGACTGGTGGGGTGCAGAGATCAGCAGTGCGGCCAAGCCCGATCTTCCTCGGCATCCTCGCGGTCACCGTTCTGGGCGGTGTACTGGCGGCTTTCGGCGACCAGACCCTGATTTTCACGCAGAAGTACGACGTGCTGACCATCGCAGGCGTGGTCCTGCTCGTCGCCGGAGGCTGGGTGGCGTCTCTGACGCTGCACGAGTTCGGGCACGCGATCGTGGCGTTCCGCGGTGGCGACCACAGCGTCGCCCACAAGGGCTATCTGTCCATGGACGTCCGGAAATACACGGATCCGATCCTGTCCATCGTCCTGCCGTTGGTATTCCTCGTCATCGGCGGCATCCCGCTGCCGGGGGGCGCGGTCTGGATCGAACACGGGCGCCTGCGGTCGCGCGGGGTCCAGTCGTGGGTGTCGCTCGCCGGGCCGCTGAGCAACCTCGCCGTCGGCGTCGTGCTGACCCTCGTCGTCGGGTTGGTGCCGATGGCGTCCGGGCTCGTGATCGGACTCTCGTTCCTTGCGCTGCTTCAGATCGTCACGTTCCTCCTAAACATCCTGCCGATCCCCGGTCTCGACGGCTGGGGCGCGGTCGAGCCGTATCTTTCGCCCGGCGCGCGCGAGTTCGGCGCGAAGGCCCGGCCGTGGGCGCCGCTCATCCTGTTCGCCGTGCTGTTCGGTGTGCCGGGAGCCGCCCCGTTGCTGTGGGACGTGTCCTACGTGCTCTTCGACTCCGTCGGCGGTTTCAGGCTCGCCTCGCAGTACGGTCAGGACGCGTTCATGTTCTGGAGGTAGTCCAGGTGCCGTCGGGGTGCTCGGTGAACCACTCGTGCGCCCGCTTCCAGACCCGTTTGAGGCCGGACCGCTCGCCGAGGTAGTCGCCCGCCATGCCGACCACCGGCAGCTTCCCGAGCGCCCGGTGGAAAAGACGGCCACGAGGCCGCTTCTCCAGTTCGTCGACGATGCCCAGCAACCCCCGGCCGAGTCGCCACAGCGTGCCCGCGGCGGCCTTCAGGGTGATCTTGCCGTGCTTCTTTTTCGACTCGTTGAGTTCTTCGGTGAGCTTCGCCGCTTCGTCGTCTTCGGCGGCCTTGTCGTGTTCGGCATGCTTGCCCGCGGCGATCGCCGGGTCGATGTCGCGTTCGAAGAGGACCCACGCGATCAGCCGCACGCGGGCGCCGACGTCGGTCACGCCGTACTCCCCCGCGATCGCGCACAACAGGATCCCTTGGGACGCGGAACCGAGCGCGTCCTGCACCGGCAGCCTGTCGGCGAGCGCGCCGCCGAGCCCGGGAATCGCGGTGACCAGCGCGGTGACCCGGCCGACCCGGTTCACCCACCAGGCGGTCCGCTGGTAGTTCGTCATCTCCGCCCAGGCCGCGGTGCCGGGCACCTTGACCGAGGTGATGCCGTCGAGCAGCTTGTCCTTCAGTTTGGGCTCGACGCCTTCCAGCGCGTCCTCACGCCGTCCCCTGGCCTGAAGGCCGAACGGATCCGCTTCACGCAGCGCGTCCACCATCGGACCGCAGGCGCGGACGAACGGCCGCAGCACCGCCACGACCTGGCGATCCGAAATCGCTTCACTCATCTTTGCCTCCCTTGGCGGCCTTCGCCGCTGTGCCAAGGCCTCCGCCCAGCGCCAGCGCGCCCGGCAACGCCCCGCCGCCGATCAGCAGCAGCGCCCGCCAGTCCTGTACCAGCACCAGATCACCACCCGGGCCCGTCACGCCCATCCCCAGTACGACGAGTACCCAGACGAGCAGAGGAATCACCGAAAAGGAGGGCCGGACCACTTTCGCGGTCGTCCTCACCAGCAGCGGTGTCGTGATCACGGCGAGTACGACGGTCACCGGGAACGGGGCATCGCCGAGCCCCGGCAGCACGATCCCGTCGAGCCGCAGCGGAAGGAAGAACAGCTCCAGGAGCCCGAGCAGGAACGCGTCGAAGCACAGCAGCGCCAGCATCCAGCGCCGTCCCGGCGTCAGCGGTTGTGACGGCACGGTCACTTCGCGAGTCCTCCGAACAGGTCCGCGGCGGCGCCGTCGGCCGGTCCGTGGGCGAGCACGAAGTACTCGTTCGGGGTGATCGGCTGCGCGACGTCGTTGCTCAGCGCGAAGTGGTCCGCGAGGCGCGGCGGAGCGGGCACGCTGACTTGAGTCTCGTGCGCCCGCAGCGCGGCGGCTTTCGCCGGGATGTGCGCGCCGACGTCGAGGACGGTCGTGATCGTCTCGTCCGGCGTCACCGGCAGTTCGCCGTCTTCGGGTACCCGGAACGCCGAACGCCCGCGCAGGGCGGCGAGCCCGGCCGCGACGGCGTCACGGGAAGAAACCGTGTGGAACACCCGCTCGACCGATTCGGCCTTCGGCGCGGCGGCCATCGTGATCTCGTGCGCGCGGATGTGGTCGGGATGGCCATAACCCCCGAAGGCGTCATAGGTGACGACGACCTGGGGCCGCACCTCGTCGAGGATCTCCGCGAGCTGGGCCGCCTGCTCCTCGATGTCACCCCCGGAGAACGCGCGCTGATGGGCCGCGGAAGGCGTCCCGGCCATCCCCGAATCGCGCCAGCGGCCGATGCCGCCGAGATACCGGTGCCGGGAGACGCCGAGCGCGGCGCACGCCGACGCAACTTCGCCCGCGCGGTAACCGCCGAGCTGATCGGAAGCCCACGAACCGAGGCCGTCGAGGGACGGCGGGATGATCTCGCCCTCCTCGCCGAGTGTGCACGTGACAACGGTCACGTCAGCGCCTTCGGCCGCGTAGCGCGCGATGGTGCCACCGGTGGTGATGCTCTCGTCATCCGGATGGGCGTGTACTAGGAGTAATTTGGGCCGATCGGAGATCACGGCTTGAAGACTAATTCGAACACGGCGCGCATTCCTTTATAGGGTGTCGGGAACGGAAGGCCCGAGCACCGACCTTAGTCGGGCGACTCTCGGTTATCCTCGCGCACGTCCGAGGCACTCTTTAACGCCGAGGGCGCGTTGACACAGTCATGGCCGGGTGCCGTGACCATATGTACCCCCACGAAGGGCATCTTGGTGAGCACTGAAGCAGCATCGTCGGACCTCGGCGGCGTGTCGGGTTCGGTTCTGTCCATCTCCGACCTGAGCGTCTCGTTCCCGACCGACGGCGGCGTGGTCGACGCCGTCAAGGGCATCGGATTCGACGTCAAGCCTGGTGAGATCGTCGCGGTGGTCGGCGAGTCCGGTTCCGGCAAGTCGGTGACCTCGATGTCGGTGCTCGGGCTGCTCCCGAAGACGAGCCGGATCGCGGGTGAGCTCCGCCTCGGCGAGCGCAACCTCGCCGATCTCAAGGAGAAGGACCTCCAGAAGATCCGCGGCAACGAGGTCGCGATGATCTTCCAGGAGCCGATGACCGCGCTGAACCCGGTCTACACCATCGGCTGGCAGTTGCGTGAGGCGCTCCGCTCGCACCAGGACATCTCGAAGGAAGCCGCCGACAAGCGCGCCATCGAGCTGCTGGAGATGGTCGGCATCCCGAATCCTCCGCTGCGCTTCAAGCAGTACCCGCACCAGCTCTCCGGCGGTCTGCGCCAGCGCGTCGTCATCGCGATGGCGATCTCGTGCGACCCGAAGGTGATCATCGCCGACGAGCCGACCACGGCGCTCGACGTGACCGTGCAGGCGGAGATCCTCGGCCTGCTGCGCAAGCTGCGTGACACCCTCAACACCGCGATCGTGCTGATCACGCACGACATGGGCGTGGTCGCCGACCTCGCCGACCGCGTGGTCGTGATGTACCAGGGCACCATCGTCGAGCAGGCGCCGGTGCGCGACCTGTTCGCGTCGCCGCAGGTGGACTACACCCGCAAGCTGCTCGCCGCGGTCCCCGTGCTCGGCCAGCGTCCCGAGGGACGCCGTCTTCTCGACGACAGCGGCATCTCCGCCGACAGTGAAGAAGCCTCGAGGATCGCCGAGGACATCCGGCTCGAGGACAGCGAACTCGCGGCCGTGATCGAGGAGAACGCGCCCGCGCTCGAGATCAAGAACCTCGTGCTGGAGTACCCCGGCCGCCGCGGCCAGGCGAAGAACCGCGCGGTGGACGACGTCTCGCTGAGCATCGCCAAGGGCGAGATCGTCGGCCTGGTCGGCGAATCCGGTTCCGGCAAGTCGACCGTCGGCCGCTGCGCGATCCGCCTGCTGACCCCGACCGCGGGCACCGTGTCGATCGCGGGCAAGGACATCACGAACATGTCCAACAAGGACCTGCGCCCGCTGCGCCGCTACTTCTCCATCGTGTTCCAGGACCCGGCGTCCACCCTCGACCCGAAGATGACCATCGGCGAGTCGATCGCCGAGCCGATGGTGCTGCACAAGTTCCTGGCGGGCAAGGCGCTGAACGAGCGCGTGACGTCCCTTTTGGACAAGGTCGAACTCGGCGGCCACTACCGCAACCGGTACCCGCACGAGCTGTCCGGCGGCCAGCGCCAGCGCGTCGCCATCGCGCGGGCGCTGTCGCTCGACCCGGCGCTGCTGATCGCGGACGAGCCGACTTCGGCGCTGGACGTCTCGGTGCAGGCGCGGGTGCTGGACCTGTTCCTGGACCTGCAG
Source organism: Amycolatopsis coloradensis (assembly GCF_001953865.1). GTDB lineage: Bacteria > Actinomycetota > Actinomycetes > Mycobacteriales > Pseudonocardiaceae > Amycolatopsis > Amycolatopsis coloradensis. Next base: position 652,153 of record NZ_MQUQ01000005.1, on the reverse strand, counting down.
CGCTCGTTGCAGTTCGCCTGCCTGTTCATCAGCCACGACCTCGCCGTCGTCGACCTGCTGGCCGACCGCGTCGCGGTGATGCAGTACGGCAAGCTGGTCGAGGTCGGCACGCGTGACCAGGTGCTGCACTCGCCGAGCGAGGACTACACCCGCCGTCTGCTCTCGGCCGCCCCGGTCGCCGACCCGGTGTTGCAGGCCGAGCGGCGCGCGGCCTGGGAGGCGGGCAAGCTCGCCCCCGTGGCCGACTGACCTCTGGAAGTACAGGAAGGCCCCTTTCCTTGCGCTGGATGCAAGGAAAGGGGCCTTCCTGTACACCTGGGCCCCAAGTGACGCCACGCCCCCCCGGGCGGACGTGAGAAGGCCCCCTTTCCCTTGGCACAGCCGAGGGAAAGGGGGCCTTCACACGTGAAGCGGGTGTTACGCCTTCATCTTCCGCTGCCGCGGGTCGAAGGCGTCCCGCAGGCCGTCACCGATGAAGTTGATCGTCAGCGAGATCAGCACCAGCACGATGAACGGGCCGAAGAACAACGCCGGCCGGTTCTGCAGCTGCGAGTAGTTCTCGAGGATGACGCGGCCGAGCGAGGTGTCCGGCAGCTGCACCCCCAGCCCGATGAAGGACAGCGCCGCCTCGATCAGCACGGCCTGCGCGATCGCGAGGGTCGCGTTGACCGTGATGAGGCCGACCATGTTCGGCACCAGGTGCTTGAACACGATGTGCAGCGTCCCGGCACCGGACGCGCGAGCCGCGTCCACGAATTCACGCTGGGACAGCGACATCGACTCGGCCCTGGCGATCCGCGCGATCGGCATCCAGCCGAAGGCCGCCAGCACCATCGCGACGATGTACCAGCTACCGCCACCGAACACCTTCGCCAGGATGGCGGCGGCGGCGATCTGCGGGACGATCAGGAACAGGTCCGTCACGCGCGAGATCGCCGAGTCGGTGAAGCCGCGCAGGTAGCCGGCCATGGCGCCGAAGACGGTGCCGATGGTGGTGGCGACGATCGACACGATGAGCGCGATCAGGAGCGAGTACTGGGTGCCGCGCAGGATCTGCGACACCATCTCCTTGCCGACCTGCGTCGTCCCGAGCGGGTAGTCCCCGTTGGGCTTGGCGAAGGACGGGAAGGAGCTGTCCTCGTAACTGTACGGCCAGAAGATCGGCATGATGATCACGGTCAGCACGAGCAGCAGCAGGATCGCCGTGCAGACCATCGCGAGCTTGTGACGCAGGAACTTACGCAGGACCAGCTTGCCCTGGCTCCGGGGCTCCGGTAGTGCTTCGGGTGCGACCTTGCCTTCGGCGGAATCCGCCGCGATAAGGGAATTCAAGTCAGCCAACGCGAATCCTCGGGTCCAGGATGCCGTACATCAGGTCGGCGATCAGGTTGGCGATGATGATGCTGCCGGCGATGAGCACCAGCCACCCCATCATCACCTGGGTATCGCTCTTGATCACGGCTTCTACGAGCAGCTTGCCCATGCCGTTCCAGTTGAACACCGTCTCGGTGATGATCGCGCCCGAGAGCACGGCACCGAAGTTGACGGAGAACAGGGTGGTCACCGGGATGAGCGCGTTCCGGAAGGCGTGGCGGAAGATGACCCGGCCGTTGGCGAGTCCCTTGGCGCGCGCCGTCCGCACGTAGTCCGCGTTCAGCGTCTCCAGCATCGAAGCGCGCTGGAACCGGCTGTACGCGGCGAAGCTGATCGCCATGATGGACAACGTCGGCAGCAGATACGCGCCGACATAACTGGCCAGGAAACCGCCTGGACCGTCGAAATTCAGCGATTCCGGACTCGTGGTGCGAATCCAGGGATTACCGAGCACATCGGACAGTCCCAGGTCCCGTACCCAGCCGTTGAACTGGATCGCGTAGCCCTTCAGCACGATCGCGACACAGAAGATCGGCATCGAGAACAGCAGGAAGGCCAGCGTGGTGGCGACGTAGTCGAGGATCGAGTACTGCTTGACCGCCGCGACCACGCCGACGAGAACGCCGAGGATGAGCGCGAGGATCTCGGCTCCGACGACGAGCTTCAAGGTGACCTCGAACGCGGCGATGACCTTCGGGAACACCGGGGCCTGCGCGTTGCCCTGCGCGATGGAAACGCCCCAGTCGCCGGTGATGAAGTTGCCGAGCCACGAGAAGTACCGGGGGATGATGCCCTGGTCGAGCCCGAGCCGCGAGGCCGTTTCCGCGAGTACCTGCGGGTTCATGGCCGGGTTGCTCTTCAGCTCGGCGAGCGGGTCGCCGGTGCCGGCGACCATGATGAAACACAGAAAGGTCCCGACCAGCAGGACGGGAATCGAAATCGCCAGACGGCGAAGAATGTAGATCACCAGGTTCAACGAACTGCTCCTCATCCGGGCCTGGCCGCCGAAGTGCTGGACCGCTGCCCGGTTGTCCACCGTAGTGGCGGTAACCCTACGGTCAACAGCTACTTCCGGCGGGTACGGGGGCCCGGCTTGTGGCCGGGCCCCCTACCACCAGGATCGCGTAAGCGAGTGGTGAAAAAGCGGGGCGGAAGCCCTACTTCTTCTGCTCCCACTCACCGGCGTTCCACAGGACACCGTTGTACGACTGCATGTAAGTGCGGTCGATGCCCTTGAACGCCCACATGGACGGGGTCTGGAACAGCGGGAGCGTCGCGTACTCGTCCGCGATCGCCTGGTCCGCCTTCTGGTAGTTCTCCACCTGCGAAGCCTCGTCGGTGGCCTTCACGGCCGCCTCGAAGGAGGAGTCGATCGTCGAGTTGGACAGCCCCTGGTAGTTCTGGCTGCTGTCGTCGACACGGGTGATGTAGATCGACTTCGCCTCGGCCTTGAACGGCTGCTGCGACCACCCGAAGAGCGCGGCGTCGTAGTCGCTGGCCGCCAGGCGGCCACCCTTCAGGAAGTTGGCGTCCTGGTCGTCCGTGATCTCGATACCGGCGGCCTTGGCCTGCGAGATGATGATCTCGACGGTCTGCTGACGGCGGGCGTTCTGGTTGTGCGAGATCTTGAACGACGCGCGCTGGCCGTCCTTGGCGAAGATGCCGTCGCCACCCTTGACCCAACCGGCGTCGGTCAGCGTCTTGGCCGCGGCGTCGGCGCCGAGACCGGCCTTGCTGCCGTACAGGTCCTTGAAGCCCTGCTCGCCCGGCATGAACACGACACTGTTCAGCGGGGTCGCGTCGGCCTGGACCTCCTTGAGCAGCTTGTCGGTGATCTCCTGGCGGTTGACCACCTCGAAGAACGCCTTGCGCAGGTTCTTGTCCTTGAACATGCGCTTGTAGTTCAGGTCGATGTGCTCAAAGGTCAGCTGCGAGGCCGAACCGTAGGTGACGCCCTGAGCGGAAAGGCCCTTCAGGGTGCCGGCGGCGGTGGCGTCGGGCTGGGTCGAAGCGGCGACGTCGATCTCACCGTTCTGCAGCGCGGTCGCCATGGCCTTGGTGTCCTCCATCGCCTTCACGACGATCTTGGAGGGGCCGCCCTTGCCACCGATCCAGCTCGGGTTCTTCTCGAGCGTGACGGCCTTCTGGTTGGCGTCGAACGCGGTGATCTTGTACGGGCCGGAGGCGGGCATGACGTCCGCCTTGAAGCCCTTCCAGCCGTTCGTCCAGAAGTCGCCTGCCTTCTTCAACTCGGCGCCGTCGCCGGTCGGGGCCAGCTTGGTGATGTCCGCGATGCCGGTCTGCGCCTCGAGGACGTGCGCCGGCATCATGGCCGGCGGGCCGAAGAGGCCCTTGTAGTCGAGGTACGGCTCGGTGTACTTGGTCTCGAACGTCAGGTCGTCCTTGCAGGTCGCCTGGTCGATCAGCTGGTAGCCGGTGGTCGAGGCGGACAGGAAGGCCTGCTTGCCGTCCGCGGTCTTGGCCTTGCCGCTGTGGGACAGCCAGGCCAGGTAGAAGTCGTCACAGTCCCAAGCCTGACCGTCGGACCACTTGACGTTCGGCTTGATCTTGTACTCGACGACCTGCGGCGACTTCGACGTGACAGTCCAGGAGTCCAGCACGTCGTTGTTCATCAAGACCTTGTTGTTGCCGTCGAGCACCAGGGAGCCAGAGAGCACAGTGGTCAGGATGTAGTTGTTGTACGACGTGTTGGTGTCGGGCGTGTCGTTGTTGTAGCCCGAGTACCCGTCGTCGATGCCCACCGTGACGGTGCCTTCGTACCCCGGGGTGTCCGCGAGCTTGAAGTTTTCGCCGTTCTGCGCCTTGCCGAGCGCCATGGCCTTGATGTCGGTCGACGACCCGTTCTGGTCGGGACTGCCGCTGTCGCCACCGCTGCATGCGCTCAGCACAAGCGCGGAGGCCGCGACCAGCGACCAGGCGGAGACTGCCTTGGACTTCCTCATGAAGTGTGCCCTCCTAGCACTGGGCTCCTGAGATCGGAACAGGACCCCACACCGCTCCGGTGAGATGGCCCGGAGCTTATGACACGCCAAGCAACACTCATTTGGCGCACTGCGGGTGCACGCTAGAAAGGAAATGCACGAACAGTCACCAGTTCCGGGGCGATCGTGACCAAAGGGTAACTTGCGGCTGACATCGAGAAATACAGTGGTTACCTTGAGGAATCGATCAGCCACTCGAACGTGCCGGGAGAAGTCACCCTCCAGGGGGCGACTCGGACTCGAATCGGCTACTTCGGACCCCGCGTCCAGTTCACCGCCGACCCGAAAGGGCCCACCATAGGAGGACCAGCGGTTACTCCGGAAATACCAGAGCCGATGGCGAGGGTATCGGCCAGCTGGAACAACGGAATGACCACATTCCGGCGCCACAATTCCGGTTCCAGGGTCGAAAGCGTGTCGGCGACCGGCGTGGTTCCGGTCAGCGCGGCGTCGATCGACGGCTGCAGGGCCGGGTCGCAGAAGCCCAGCGGGTTGCCCGGGACGACCGCCTTGGTCTTGTCGGCGAGCTGATCGGGGCGGCAGCCGAAGGCCGACGCCAGCGCCGACGCGACGTCCGCGCCTCCGGTGACCTGGCCGATCACGGCGATGTCGATGCCGACGTTGCCCGCGCCCTCCGGCGTCGTCTGCTGCACCCCATTGAGCACCGGCATGGCCAGCAGTGTCGAGAACAGCTCCCTCGGCTGCGGCGCGATCGCGTTGACCTCGATCCCCGCGGCCACGAGTTGCGCCGTCAGCTCCTTGGCGATCGTCGCGTACGGCTCCTGCTTCGCGGGCGACGCGACGACCAGCGAGAGGTTCTTCCCGTTCTTGCGCCAGGTCCCGGCTTCCTTGGTGTACCCGGCGGATTCGAGGAGTTCCTCGCCCTTGGCCGGATCGGCCGTCGACGGCGGGCCGGGGGCCGGGATCGTCGGCTGGAAACCGGTGGTGGACGGGACCCGGGCCTGTGCGTCGGCGCGGAGCTTGTCCGACGGACCGCCTTCCGCCGCCTCGGTGATCAGCTTGCCGCGGTCGATCAGCGCGGTGACGCCCTCGCGCACCTGGGGATCCGACAGCGTCGAACTCACCGGCCGCAGCAGGATCTGCGCGACCGTGGGGCGGGCGACCGTGTGCAGCTGGACGGCGGAACCCAGTTCGCCGAGCCGTTTGAGGGCGTTGCCGTCGGCCCTGGTCATCACGAACTGGTCGTTGCCGCTGCGCAGGGCGGCCAGTGTGCCATCCTGATCGGCCGCACGGAGCACGATCCGGTCCAGCGCGGAGGGTTTCTCCCAATAGCGCTCGTTGCGCTCCAGGACGACCTCTCCGCGCGCGGTGTCGAGTCCCTTGATCGAGTACGGCCCGCCGACGGCCGGGAACGTCGTCGCCAGCGCGCCCTGCCAGCCGTTTGGGGCGTCCTTGAGCAGGTGGGCGGGCAGGAGGTTGCCGAAGAGCGTCTGCCAGCCCGGATACGGTTTGCTGAACGTGACCTCCACGCGCTTGCCGCCTTCACGCGACTGGATGTCGGAGATCAGCCGGTAGCCCGCGGCGCCGATGACGCCCGGCTGGTCGCGCATCGCTTCGCGGAGGTAGGCGAAGTCCTCGGCGGCGATCGGCGCGCTGTCGGACCAGGAGGCGTCCGGCCGGATCGTGTACGCGACCGTGAACGGCTGCTGCGAGACGACCTCGGCGGACTTCATCAGGTTCTTGTCCAGCTCGACACGGCCGTCGTCCTTCGGGCGGAACACCGACGGGAGCAGCAGCTGCGAAAGCGCCGACGTCACCTGGGAGGCGTCGGCGAGATTGTGCGGGTTGTAGGCGCCGAGCACGTCGTCGACACCCACGACGACCTGCGAAGGCGCCTTCGTGGTCGAGGTGCTCACCGGCGAGGCCGACGAGCTGACCACGGGTGGGGGCGGGGTGTTGCTGCAAGCGGCGAGGAGCACGGCCGCGCACGCCAGTATGGGCGCCGCTGTGTTCACTACCCGCACGCCTGAATCCTCCCGATTTTTTCCCCCGCCATGCTGCCACGGGGGCCGGTGCCGACGCAGCGAGATTCCCATATCGGCCCGGTCGGCGCGCGACCGGAGGTGGTCCCCCGTTCGGTGGACGTCCGGGAGCCCCGTGAGGTTCCTGCTCAAGGCCCGGGAAAACGCTTAGCCCGGCGAAGTGACCGCCGCTAGCTTGCGCGAGTGACCAAACGCGCGCTCGTCCTCGTGGTCGTGCTCATGTCCACGTTCACCTTCCCGCTGACCATCACGGGCGCGTCCGTCGCCCTGACGGACATCGCGGACGACCTGGACGCGGGCCTCGCGGCCACCCAGTGGGTCGTCAACGGCTACAACGCCTGCTTCGCGAGCTTCCTGGTCTTCGCGGGCTCTCTGGCCGACGTCGTGGGTAGACGGCGGATCTACGTGGCGGGTCTCGCGCTGTTCGCCGGTGGCGGGATCGCGGCGACGGTCGCCGGGAACATCGTCGTCCTCGACGTCGTCCGGCTCATCGCGGGAACGGGCGCGGCCGCGGCGGTGACCGGCGGGCTGGCGATCCTCACCGAAACCTTCCAGGGCGCGGCGCGGACGCGGGCGTTCGGCTTCGTCGGGACGGTGCTCGGGATCGGGCTCGCCTTCGGGCCGTCGATCGGCGGCCTGCTCGTTGATCTGATGGGCTGGCGGGCCGTGTTCGGCGCCCCGGCCGCCGTCGCGTGCCTCGTACTCGCCCTCACGCCGCTTCTGCCGGACGTTCGCGGTACCGCCGGGCGCCGGATCGACTGGGCGGGCGCAGCGCTCTTCACGGGCGCGATCGGGCTGCTGATCTTCGGCCTGGTCGAAGCGGGCGAACTGGGCTTCGGTCATCCGCTCGTCGTGGGCACCCTGGTGGCGGCCGTCGTGTTCGCGGTCGCCTTCCCACTGGTGGAACGCCGCCGCGCGGACCCGCTGTTCGACCTCGCGCTGCTGGCCAACCGCGGGTTCACCTCGCTCGCCGTCGCGGCGGGCGCGCTGGTGACGATCCTGGTGCCGCTGCTGGTCCACCTGCCGTCGTACCTGATCGAGGTGGTCGGGCTCAGCGCCGGGGAAGCCGGGCTGTGGCTGCTGATGCTGACCGCGCCGACCGTCCTGTTCCCGGCCGTGGGGGCCGCGCTGGCGCGGCGGCTGCCGTCGTCCTGGTTCGTCGCGGGCGCGGTCGCGGTGAGCGGGGCGGGCGCCTTCCTGCTGATGACCATGAACTCGTCGTCGGGGGTGCTCTCGTTGCTCGTCCCGCTCGTTCTGGTCGGGGCGGGCACGGGATTGACGATGGGATTGCTGGACGGTTTGGCAATCGGTTCCGCGGGCCCGGAACATTCCGGAACGGCGGCCGGAATGTTCACCACCGCACGATTGGCGACGGAAACGATCGCCATCGCGGTTGTCGGCGCCGTTCTCGCGTCGATTACCGGAGGGAAGCTCTCCGGCGAGTCCTATACGGACGCATTTAGGATCGTTTGTTTCGCGCTGGGTTGTGTCGGCGTTCTCGGCACGGTCTTCGCGGCCGTCCTCTCGCCGCGCCGGGAAGCCGTTCCGGCGTTGTGAACACCGTCCAAAAAGGAGAACGGCCTTCCCGGCAGAATTGCCGGGAAAGGCTTTATTCACCAAAGAACGCCCGATCGAATACTCTGCGTGACCAGTGCGCGGCCGGAAACGCCGAAGGGCGCCTGATCACGATGAGTGACCAGGCGCCCTTCGGCGTTCGCTGAGTGGATCAGCCGCGGTTCTTGTTGCGGTTGCGCTCCTTGGCGCGCTGGTTGACGTCCAGCGTGACCTTGCGGATCCGGACGACGTCGGGGGCGACCTCGACGCACTCGTCGACGGAGCAGAACTCCAGCGCCTCCTCCAGGCCCATCTTGCGCGGGCGGGCCAGCGTCTCCATCACGTCGGCGGAGGACTGACGCATGTTGGTCAGCTTCTTCTCCTTGGTGATGTTGATGTCGAGGTCCTCGGCACGCGGGTTCTCGCCGACGACCATGCCCTCGTACACCTCGGCGCCCGGCTCGACGAAGAAGGTGCCGCGGTCGGCCAGCTGGATCATCGCGTACGCGGTGATCGGGCCGGAGCGGTCGGCGACCAGGGAACCGGAGTGACGGGTGCGGATCTCGCCGGCCCACGGGAAGTAGCCCTCGAACACGTGGTTCGCGATACCGGTGCCGCGGGTCTCGGTGAGGAAGTCGGTGCGGAAACCGATCAGGCCACGCGCCGGGAGGACGTAGTCGAGCTTGATGCGGCCCGAGCCGTGCCCGCCCATGTGCTCCATGCGGCCCTTGCGGGCGGCCAGCAGCTGCGTGATGCCGCCGAGGTGCTCTTCGGGGGCGTCGATCGACAGGCGCTCGAACGGCTCGTGCAGCTTGCCGTCGATCATCCGGGTGACCACCTGCGGCTTGCCGACGGTCAGCTCGAAGCCCTCACGGCGCATCTGCTCGACGAGGATGGCCAGCGCCAGCTCGCCACGGCCCTGGACCTCCCAGGTGTCGGGGCGCTCGGTCGGCAGCACCTTGATGCTGACGTTACCGATGAGCTCCTGGTCCAGCCGGGCCTTCACCAGGCGGGCGGTGACCTTGTCGCCGCCGCTGCGGCCGGCCAGCGGCGAGGTGTTGACCCCGATGGTCATCGAGATGGCGGGCTCGTCGACGGCGATCCGGGGCAGCGCCTCGGGGTTCTCGACGTCGGCGAGGGTGTCGCCGATGGTGATCTCGGGGATGCCGGCGATGGCGACCAGTTCGCCCGCGCTCGCCTCGGTCGCCGGGACGCGGGTGAGCGCCTCGGTGACCAGCAGCTCGGAGATCCGGACGTTCTGGATGGTGCCGTCCTCGCGCATCCACGCCACGGTCTGGCCCTTGCGCAGGTTGCCGGAGTGGATGCGGATCAGCGCGATCCGGCCGAGGAAGTTCGACGCGTCGAGGTTGGTGACCAGCGCGCGCAGCGGGCCTTCCTTGTCCGCGAAGGGCGGCGGCACGTGACGCAGCAGGGTCTCGAACAGCGGGTCGAGGTTCTCGCTCTCGGGCACCGCGCCGTCGGCGGGCTGCTCGAGGCCCGCTTTGCCCGCTCGCGCGGAGGCGAACACGACCGGCAGGTCGAGGATCGCGTCGAGGTCGGCGTCCTCGATGTCACCCGCCAGGTCGAGGAGCAGGTCGTGGGTCTCCTCGACGACCTCGGAGATCCGGGCGTCGGGGCGGTCGGTCTTGTTCACCACGAGGATGACCGGAAGACCGGCTTCGAGGGTCTTGCGAAGCACGAACCGGGTCTGCGGGAGCGGCCCCTCGCTGGCGTCCACCAGCAGGACGACGCCGTCGACCATGGCGAGGCCACGCTCGACCTCACCGCCGAAGTCGGCGTGGCCGGGGGTGTCGATGACGTTGATCGTCACCGGGCCGTTCTCGGTCTCGCGGTGGATGGAGGTGTTCTTCGCGAGAATGGTGATGCCCTTTTCCCGCTCGAGTTCCCCGGAGTCCATCACGCGGTCGACGAGTTCGGCGCGTTCCTCGAAGGCGCCGGACTGCCGGAGCATGGCGTCGACGAGGGTTGTCTTGCCGTGGTCGACGTGTGCGACGATGGCGACGTTGCGCAGGTCGGGCCGGGTCTTGCCGGACGGGCGGCCGGCATCGACTGCGGTGGCGCTGGCTGCGGGCACGCGAAGGCTCCAAAGGTTTCAAGTTCGGGTGAGGTGCCCGCGCTCGCACATTGGAGACACGCTTGACCGGCTTTGGCCATACGCGGACCACACCAGGATACCGGTAGCCCGGCTGTGAGCAGCCCCACGCCCCAAGATCGGTAGGCTCACCTGCGTGACGGTCGTGGCGGGCGTCGCCGACGAAGTCCGACGAGGAGCGCGCGTGGGCAAGAAGAAACCCGACGATCCGCACAAACTCGTACGCAAGTGGATGAAGTCCGGCAAGGTCAAGAAGAAATGCTGCCGGTCCAAGTCACGGTGCGGGAAATGCCCCGTCCTCGCCCTCAAAAAAGCGAAGACGAAGATCGCGAAAGCGGCTTAGAAGATCGTCAGCGCGCCACCGCCTCGTTGACCGACCGCAGTTCCGGCGCGGTCCGGGTCGGCGAGAATTCGATCACCTCGTAGGCGGCCATGTGCTTGACCGAGAAGGGGTCGGTCGCGAGGATCGCGTCCAGCTTTCCCCTGGCCATGGGCCTGGCGATGATGACGACGCCGATGCGCGGGTCGCGTCTGCCGGAGGCCAGAAAATTGCCGCGTTCGTACTGCCGGGTCAGCCATTCGGCGTGATCCGGGAGCACGTAGTCGATTTCTTCGATGGGCGCCGTGTAGGCCAGCAGGACGACATACATGAGATGAAGGCAGACCCGGATCTCCCATGTGACGGGCGTACTACTGAAGCCGATATGAAGTGTTGACGCGACGTGCCCGGAATGAGTGACTCACGCCTTTTCCTCTCCGCGAGTAGTCCTCTGGTCGCGATCATTCGCCGTCGAACCCCCGCAACCAGAGGACTGCTCGCGGGGGTCGCGTACCATCGTCGGCATGCGCACGCGGAACGTTCAGTGGTGGCCGCCCTCCGGCGGCCCCGCAGTCCTGCGCTGAACCACACGAGCGCACCACCAGGCCGCCCCACCGGGCGGCCTTTTTCGTGCCCGGACCCCGGGGCGGCCCGAATCCGGAAGGAAGAAGGCAGATGATCAGGTTGTCCGGGATCACCCCGTCCGGCCACGTCCACGTCGGGAACCACCTGGGGGCCATTTCCCGCTGGGCGGACGAGGGCGGGCCGGACGACCTGTACTTCGTCTCCGACCTGCACGCCATGACGAACTCGCACAACCCGGCGAAGCTGCGCTCGATGGCTTCCGAACAGCTGGCCGTGCTGATCGCGGCCGGGATCGAGCCGGACCGCGTGTTCGTGCAATCCGACATAGCCCGCGAACTGGGCGCCCTCAACTGGGTCCTCGAATGCACCTGCAACTACGGCGAGGCCGCCAGGATGATCCAGTTCAAGGAGAAGTCGAAGGGCCAGGCGGGCGTCCGGCTGTCCCTGCTGACCTATCCGGTGCTGATGGCCGCGGACATCCTCTTGCAGGGCGCGGACGAAGTCCCCGTCGGCGAGGACCAGCGGCAGCACGTCGAACTGGCGAGAACGCTGGCGAAGCGGTTCAACTCCACCTACGGCGACGTGTTCACCATGCCGAAGGCGGTGCTGCCACCCGCCGGTGCCCGAGTCATGGACCTCGCCGTGCCGACGCGGAAGATGTCGAAATCGACGCGGGAGGAGGCCGGGGTCGTGTTCGTCCTCGACGAGGCCGACCAGGTCAGGCGGAAGGTGAAACGCGCGGTGACCGACGGCGGGTCGAAGCCCGCCTACGCGCCGGAAACCCGGCCGGGGATGGCGAACCTGCTGGACATCCTCGCGGCCTGTGTCAAGGAGAAACCCGAGGTCCTTGCCGACCGGTACGACTCCTACGGGCAGGTGAAGGAGGCCGTCTCCGAGGCACTCATCGAGGAGTTGCGGCCGGTCCGGGAACGCGCGCTGGCGCTGCTCGCCGACCCCGGTGAGCTGGACCGGGTCCGGAAAGCGGGTGCCGTCCGGGCGGCGGAACGCGGTGAGCACCGGCTCCGGTCCGCACTGCGGCTCATCGGCGCGGGCTGAACGCGCGTGAAGGCCCCCTTCACGCGGCTCAGCCGCAGAGGACGCTCTTCAAGGAGAAATGACCGCCAGCGTCTAGTTTGACCGTATCCTCAAGTAAATGATGGCCCCAACCAGGGCGAACGTGCCGGAAACACATCGATACCGCCGACGTGTTGGCCGCGTCAGGCGGTTTTAGCTGTCCGTCCGCAGCCCGGGGCTGACGCCCCAATGCCTCATTCGGGGCGCTCACCGTCTCCCATGAACATTGGGGGCATCACCGCGTCTAGGTCTTCTCGCGACTGGCGGGTGGCTGTGTCGCGAAAGCCACTTTCGAGACGTCTGATGTCCCGAAAGTGGCTTTCGCGACATGCTCGGCCGCGCTCGACGCCGAGGGAGCCGAGGGAAAGGGGCCTTCACGCGGGAAGCAACAGAGCGCGGAGGGCGGGCAGGAGGACGCGGTCCGCGGGCAGCCAGTCGAGGTCGTCGAGTTCAGCGGTGGAGATCCACCGGACGTCCTTGTGTTCCACCGCCCGCGGCTCGTCCCCCGCCGAGACCAGCGACGCGACGTAGATCCGCAGCACCTTCCCGCCCGGCAACGGGACGTCCTCGCCGACCCGGCCCCCGACCGTCACCGCGACGTCCAGCTCCTCCAGGCATTCACGCGCCAAAGCGGCCTCGTCGCTTTCACCGTCCTCGACCCGTCCACCCGGCAATTCCCATTGCCCGGCGTGGTCGGCGGGCCAAGCCCGCTGCTGTGCCAGCACTTGTCCGTTCCGCACGATGGCGGCGCCCACGATGACCACGCGCCCCACCCTACGACCGCCGTGCCGCCTGCCAGACGATCTGGAAGCGTGCCCCGCCATCGGGTGATTCGCCGACACGCACCCGCCCCCCGCGCCGCCGGACGGCCTCCGCGACCATCGCCAGTCCCAGTCCGGTGCCGCCGGAGGAGCGCGCCCGCGAATCGGACACGCGGTAGAACCTGTCGAAGACCCGCTCGCGGTGTTCCGGCTCGATGCCCGGCCCGTCGTCGTCGACCACCACCCGCACGGTGGACCGGGCCGCGAGCACCGACACCACGATCTCCCCGCGCGCGTACCGGCAGGCGTTGCGCAGCAGATTGCTCAGCACCAGTTCGACCTCGGCGTGCGTCGCCAGCGCCCACGCCGTGCCGACCGTGCCGCTCACCCGGATCTCCGGCGCGCCGGCGGGCATCCGCGCGACCGCCGCCCGCACCTCGCTCACCAGCTCGACCGGTTCCGCGGGCGGCACCTCTCCCGCGTCCGACCTCGCCAGCGCCAGCAACCCGTCGAGCAGCGAGGAAAGCCGTTCCGCCTCCTCGAGGACGTCGGACAGCGTCTCCTGCGAGAGTTCGGGATCGGGGTTGGCGACCGCGACCTCGGCCTGCACGCGGATCGACGCGACCGGCGACCGCAGTTCGTGCGCGGCGTCGCCGGTGAACCGCCGCAGCCGCTCGGCGGCCTCTTCCTGACGCGCCAGCAGGGCGTTGAACTCTTCGGCCAGCGCGCGGAGTTCGTCGTGCGAATCGGGCAGCGGCAGCCGCGCGCCCGGCGGGAGCGCCCGCACCGAGCCGCGCATCCTGGCCACCGGCCGCAACGCGAACCGCACCAGCAGCCACGTCGCGATCCCCGCGCCCACCGCCCCGACGGACGCGACCACGAACAGCCACAGCCCGGCGGAACGCACAGCGGTGGCGAAACCGACCAGGCCCGCACCGGCGACGACCAGCCGTTGCTGCCCGTCGGGCGCGGTGACCACGGTCCCCACCCAGCGCCAGCTGGCTTCGCCGCCGGTCGTGATCGATTCGCCCGCCTTCAGCGCGCGGACTTCCGGCGGCCCGAGATTCGCGGGCGGCACGCCGTCCACCGGGCCGCCGCCGGTGTCGAGCACCCGGACGGTGACCGCCGAGGCCGTCGGCGGCCGCCCCGCCACCACGTCGGCCTTCGCGGTGTCCAGCTGGGCGCCGAGTTCCTTGTCGACCGATTCGGTGAGCAGCGGCTGGAGGTTGTCCCCGGCGACCGCGGCCAGGCCGAGCAAGAACCCGAGCGTGACGGCGGCCGTGAGAAGGGTGATCCGGACCTGGAGCGAACGGCGGCGCCACCAAGACGGCGACCCGATCACCCCTGTCCCGCCGGGGCGATGACCTCGTCGAGCTGCGCGTCCGAGGCCAGGTAGCCGTGCCCGCGCACGGTACGGACCAGCGCGCCCGCGCCGACGGCGTCGAGCTTGCGGCGCACGTAACCGACGTAGACCTCGACGACGTTGCGGGTCGCGGCCTGCTCGTCTCCCCAGACGGCGCGCAGCAGTTCGTCCTTGGTGACCACCGTTCCCGCCCGGCCGGCCAGCACTTCCAGCAGCGCGAACTCACGGGGGCTAAACGCCACTTCGACGCCGTCGTAGCGGACCTGGCGCAGGCTCCGGTCGACTTCGAGCGCGCCGATCCGCAGCGGCCCGCGGATCGCGTCCGGAGACGCCCGCCGCAGCACCGCGCGCACCTGCGCGACCAGGACGACGAACGAGAACGGTTTCACCAGGTAGCCGTCGGCGCCGAGGTCGAGGCCATCGGCTTGGTCGACCTCGCCGTCCTTCGCGGAGATCATCAGCACCGGCGTGGTGACGCCGAGCGCGCGCAGCCGTTCGAGGACGCGGTAGCCGGAAAGACCCGGAAGCATGATGTCGAGCAGGACGACGTCGAAGGAGCCCGTCTGCGCGAGCCGCAGGCCGCTGGGCCCGTCGGCCGCCGTGACCACGTCCATGTCCTCGGCGCGCAGCCCGCGCTGCAGCGCCTTGCGCACGCCGGGCTCGTCGTCGACCACCAGTACTCGAGGTTTCACGTTCCTTATCATTCACGCTTTCACCAGCTCACGCGCGGGCTCTCAGCGCCATCTCAGCTCCGGCGGCGGAGTCTGAGTGGTATCTCAGCGTTTCCGGGGAAGCGTTGTCGCCAAGACCCGAACACACTGGGGTTCGGGGAACCAGGGAGAGACAGCATGGATCCGAAGAGGAAGGCCATCACCGCGGCGGTGGTGGGAACGGCACTCGGCGTCGGCGGGCTCGCCGTCGTCGCGATGCCCGCCACCGCGGGTGACGCGCCGATCTTGCCGCAGATCAGCGCCGAAGAGCTGGTGCAGTCCACGCTCAACGCGAAGCCGTCGTCGTTCGACGGGAAGGTCAAGGTCAACAACGACCTCGGCCTGCCCCAGGTCGGCAGCACGCTTCCCGGGGTGTCGGCGCTCAGCATCGACTCGGCGCAGGTCTCCACCGACGGCGCGGGCAAGAGCAAGATCTCGCTCACCGAGGGCTCGAGCCAGCAGACCATCGTCCGGAACGGCCAGACCGTCTGGGAGTACAACTCCAAGGACAACTCCGCCACCAAGGTGACCATCCCGGCCGAACTGGCCAAGGAGCATCAGAACAAGGTCGAGGGCCAGGCCGTCGACCCGGCGACGGTGGCTTCGGAACTGCTCGGCAAGGTGCGGGAGACCAGCACGATCGCCGTCGACGGGACGTCGTCGGTGGCGGGCCGGTCCGCGTACGAACTGGTGCTGACGCCGAAGCCGGCCGAGCGGACGCTCCTGCGCGAGATCCGCGTCGCGGTCGACGAGCAGACCCGGATGCCACTGCGGCTGACGGTGCTGGCCAACGGCACCTCCTCGCCGGCGTTGGAGGTCTCCTTCAGTGAGATCAACTTCGCGAACCAGCCCGCGTCGAACTTCGAGTTCACCCCGCCGAAGGGCGCGAAGGTGACCGAGAAGACCGCCGAGGTCGACCCGAAGGGCCGCGAGCTCGCCGAGCAGGCGAAGTCCGACCTCAAGGTCGTCGGCGACGGCTGGGACACCGCCATCACCGGCAAGATCCCGGCCGACGCGCTGGCGAAGGCAGGCGAGGCCAAGGGTGAGGACGGCCGCGCGGTCGACCCGAAGGCGCTGCTTTCGCGGTTCGCCAAGCCGGTCAGCGGTGCCTGGGGCAGTGGCTGGCTGGTGACCACCAAGGTCGGCAGCGGCGTGCTGACCGACGACGGCCGCTACGCCGTCGGCGCGGTGCCGGAGCAGGTCCTCTTCGAGGCATTGGCCGCGAAGTGACCACAACGTTCGAAGCCGGGGCGGGCGTCTCTCAGGAGGCGTCCGCTCCGGCGGTACCCATGGCGGCCCGCACCAGGGGCCTGCGCAAGGTCTACGGCCGCACGGTGGCCGTGGACCACGTCGACCTCGACGTTCCCGACGGCGCCGTGCTGGGGATGCTCGGCCCCAACGGTTCGGGTAAGACGACGACCATCCGGATGCTGCTCGGTCTCGTGCGGCCCACCGAAGGCGAGGTCGAACTCTTCGGGAAGAAGATGCCGGACGAGGCGGCGCACGCGCTGCCCGACGTCGGCGCGCTGGTCGAAGGGCCGGGTTTCCACCCTTTTCTTTCCGGACGGGACAACCTGCTGCGCGTCGCCGCGGCCGAACCGAGGCTGGCCTCGGCCGGGATCCCCGGAGCGGTCGACGCGGCGCTCGAGCGGGTCGGCCTGACCGACGCCGCCACCCGGCGCTTCAAGGGCTATTCGCTGGGGATGAAGCAGCGGATGGGGCTCGCGAGCGCGTTGCTCGTGCCGCGGCGGATGGTCGTGCTCGACGAGCCGACCAACGGCCTCGATCCGGCCGGTACCAGGGAGATCCGCCGGATCATCGCCGAACTGCACGCCGACGGGGTCACCGTGCTGGTGTCCTCGCATCTGCTGGCCGAGGTCGAGGCGACCTGCACACACGTCGCGGTGCTCCAGTCGGGGAACGTGATCGCCCAGGGCGAGCTCGCGGAACTGCTGGAGTCGGGGAACGCGGCGCTGCTGGTGCGGACGCCTGACGCCGAACTCGCGGTGGAAACGCTGCGGGAGAACAGGATCGGCAGCAGGCTCACGCCGGACGGCGTCCGGGTGGACCTCACCGCGGCCGAAGCGCCCGACGTCCTGCGTCATCTGGTGACGGCCGGGGTGGCCGTGCACGAGGCGGCGCGGGCGCGGACCGGGCTCGAAGACCTGTTCGCCCGGCTGACCCAGCCGGAGTCCACTGTAGACGGTGAGGGAGAGTCGTGACCCACGCTTCGGCCGCGATTCCCGCGGCACGGACCGGCCAGGACAGCGTCGGCCTGCTCCGGCTGTATCGCGCCGAACTGCGCTGGATCTTCCGGCGGCCCCGCACGCTGGCCGTGCTGGGCCTGCTCGCGCTGATCCCGATCGTGATCGGGGCCGCGCTGACGCTGGTCGACCCGTCGGAGGCGAACGGTGGCGGCGACGGGGACGGCGCACTGCTCGCCTCCGCGATCAACAACGGGTTCATCCTGCCGGTCGCGGCCCTGACCATGACGCTGGCGCTGCTGCTCCCGCTCGCGTCGGCGATGGCCGGGGCGGACGCGATCGCCGGCGAGGCGGCGCACGGGACGCTGCGGGGCTGGCTGATCGCCCCCGTCGGCCGCGGCAGGCTGCTCACGATCAAGGCGTTCGGCGTCGCGACGGTTTCGGTGATCGCCGTGCTGTCCATGACGTTCACCGGTTTCGTCACCGGGCTCATCATCAGCGGCACCGACTCGATGTTCACCCTCACCGGTTCGACGCTGAGTGTCTGGGACGCACTGGGCAGGCTCCTGCTCGTGGCGCTGTGGGTGACGCTGCAACTGTGGGCGGTCGGCGCGGTCGCGCTCGCGATCTCGTCGTTCACCGAGCATCCGATGCTGGTGGTCGCCTCGCTGCTGGCCGGGACGATCGTGTTCACCATCCTCGGCTTCCTGGACGCGGTGTCGTGGCTGCATCCGTTCCTGCTCAACAAGGACTGGGCGCAGGCGCCGGCGTCGGTGCTGATGGACCCGCTGGACACGACGCTGCTCGGCGAAGGCGCTCTCCGCGCCGCCTGCTACATCGCCATCGGGCTCTCGATCGCCTACGCACGCCTCACCACCCGCGACGGGTGACACCCGACCCCGCGTTTCGTCCTCTAGTTGCGGTACTTGCACACGCAACTACCGCAACTAGAGGACGAATTGCGGGAGTTGGGCGACGCCATCCGGATCCAGAGCGAGCCGCACGGTGTCGCCGGGGCGGAGATCGGCCGTGACCGGCGCGACGGCGTCCACAGTGGACTCGTCGCCGAGCGCGACCACGAGCCGGACGTGCTCACGCCGGTGCACCACCGCGGTGACCGCACCCTCGACGCCGCCCCGGGAGACCCGCAGACCGTGCGGTCGCAGGCCCAGCCGCACCGCGCCGTCCTTGACGTCGGGCAACGCGACCTCGCCGAGCGCGGTCCGCACCACCCCGCCGGTCGCCTCGCCGTCGACGAACGTCGTGACGCCGAGGAATCGCGCCACCCCCTCGTCCACCGGCTGCCGCCACACCCGGCGCACCGCGCCCTCCTGCCGGATCTCGCCGCCGTCCAGCACGGCGACCCGGTCGGCGAGGGTGAACGCCTCTTCCTGGTCGTGCGTGACCAGCAGCGCGGTGATCTTGCCGCGCCGCAACAACGCCGCGAGGTCGATGGCCAGCTGTTCCCGCAGCCCGGCGTCCAAACCGGACAGTGGTTCGTCCAGCAGCAGCAACCGCGGTTCCGGCGCCAGCGCGCGGGCCAGCGCCACCCGCTGCGCCTGCCCGCCGGACAATTCGGTCACCCGCCGCCGCTCGTAACCCTCGAGCCCGACCAGGTCCAGCAGGTCGCGGACCCGCTCCGCGTGCTCGCCGCGCGGGACGTCGTGCATCCGCAGGCCGAACGCGATGTTCGAAGCGACGTCCTGGTGCGGGAACAGTTGCCCGTCCTGGAACACCAGACCGAACCCCCGCCGGTGCACCGGGACACCGGCGAGGTCCTCACCGTCCCACCGCACGGCGCCCGAGGTCAGCGGTTCCAGTCCGGTGATCGCCCGCAGCAGCGTCGACTTCCCCGAACCGGACGGGCCGAGCAACGCCAGCACCTCGCCGTCGGCGATGTCCAGCCTGGCGTCCTTCACGGCCGCGAAAGATCCATAGTGGACGGTCAGATCCCGTACCGACAGCGACACTAGAACTCCCCTACCGAATTCTGCCCGCGGACCGCGCCGAACCGGTCGATCAGCACCACCGCCACCACGGTCACGATCATGAGCAGCGCGCAGGCCGCGTAGGCCATCTGGTTGTTCAGTTCACCCGGCCGCGAGATCAGCGTCGCGACGGCGACCGGCAGCGTCGGCGCGTCCGGCCTGGCCAGGAAGCTCGTCGCGCCGAACTCGCCGAGCGCGACCACGTAACCGAAACCGGCCGCCGCGACCAGCGAACGCGCCGTCAGCGGAAGGTCGATCTCGCGCCACACCCGGCCGGGGCTCGCACCGAGCGTCGAGGCGGCCTGCCGCAGCCGGACGTCGACCGACCGCAGCACCGGCAGCACCATCCGCACGATCAGCGGGATGATCACCAGTGCCTGCGCGAGCGGCACCAGCAAGGGCGACGTCCGCAGGTCGCCCGGCAGCGCGTCGAGCGTGATGAGGTAGCCGAAACCGACGGTCACCGCGGAAACACCCAGCGGCAGCATCAGCGCCGCGTCCATCGTCTCGCCCAGCCCCCGCGCCGGCCTGCCCGGTGTCCGGCGCAACGCCACCAGCACGACCGAGGCCAGCACGCCGACGATCATCGCCAGGATCGTGGCGTCGAACGCCGTCCGCAGGGACATCGACGCCGCGTCCCAGCCTGAGACCTGCAGCGCGCCACGGGATCCCTGGCCGCCGAGCGCCGCGTAACCGGCGAGGCTCCAGCCGTCCGAAGTGGACACCGACTCGACGAGCAGTGCCACGATCGGAGTCATCAGGAGCGCGATCACCGCGAGACCGGCGGAAACGGCCCACCACTCACCGCCTCTCGGCCGCCGCGCGGTCTCGGACCGCGAGCGCAACCGGACGGCGTTCTCCCGGCGGCGCCTGGCCAGCGCGCCCACCACCAGCGCGGCGACGACGGCGGCGAACTGCACCAGCGACAGCGCGGCGGCGCCGGAGAGGTCGAGCAGTTCGACCGTGCGCAGGTAGATCTCGGTCTCCAGCGTCCGGAACTTCGCCCCGCCGAGAATGAGCACGACCCCGAAACTGGTGGCGCAGAACAGGAACACCACCGCGGCCGAGGACGCGATGGCCGGCGCGAGCGCGGGCAGCGTCACCGAACGGAACGCACGCCACGGCGAGGCACCGAGAGCCCGCGCGGCGTCCACGGTGCGCGGGTCGAGATGGCTCCACAGCCCGGAAACCGTGCGCGCGACGACGGCGACGTTGAAGAAGGCGTTGGCCAGCACCAAAGGCAGCAGTCCGCCGTCCGGCCAGAGCGCGCGGAACGCCAGCCCGACCACGACGGTCGGCAGCACGAACGGCACCAGCACGAGCGTCCGGACCAGCGAGACACCCGGCAACCGCACCCGCGCGAGCAGGAACGCGACCGGCAGGCCCGCGAGCACCGCGACGATCGTCGAAACGCCCGCGCTCGCCACGGTGAATCCCGCGAGTCTCCAGGTCAGCGGGTCGCCGATGGCCGTGCCGACCCCGCCGGACCCGAAACCCCGGCCGATGATCGCCGCGACCGGCCAGGCGAAGAACACCACGAGAAAACCGAGCGGCAGCACGGCGAGTGCGGCCAGCCCGGCTCCCCGGTACGTCAGCCTGGTGGTGCCTAACCTTCGAGTAGCGTGCGCCACTGGGCGATCCACTGCTCGCGACCGGCCTGGATCTTGGCCGGTTCGAGCGTCTTCGGCTGCTGCGGCAGCGGCGCGGCCTGCGCCCAGCCCTGCGGGAGTTCGACACCCTGGCGGGCAGGGTAGACGTACATGGTGCTCGCCACGGTCACCTGGAACTGCTGGGACAGCAGGAAGTCCACCACTTTGCGGGCCTTTTCGACCTGCTTGCCACCCGCCAGCACGCCCGCGTACTCGACTTGGCGGTAACAGGTGTCCAGCAGCGCCTTCGTCCGCGGCTTGCCGTCGTCGCCGAGTTCGGCGGCGGGCGAAGAGGCGTAGGAGACGACGATCGGCCGAGGGCCCTTGCCCGAGGAGCCGGAGAATTCCTTGGTGTAGGCCTCTTCCCAGCCGCTGACCGTCTTGAGCCCGTTCGCCTTCAGCTGCGTCCAGTACGCCTGCCAGCCCTGCTCGCCGAACTGGGCGACGGTGCCGAGCAGGAACGCCAGCCCCGGCGACGACGTCGCGGGGCTCTCGGCGACCATCAGGTCCTTGTACTTGGCGTCGGCCAGGTCCGCGAACGACTTCGGCTCCGGGATCCCCTTTTCCGCGAAGTACCGGGTGTCGACGTTGACGCAGACGTCGCCGAGGTCGACCGCGGAGAGCCGGTGCTCGGGGTCGACGGAGTAGCGCTGCGGCCCGCGATCGGCCTCAGGGCTGGTGTACTGCTCGAAAACGCCCTCGGCGAGCGCGCGGGAGGCGAACGTCGAGTCGATGCCGTACGCGACGTCGCCGATCGGATTCGCCTTGGTCAGCACCAGCTTGTTGGTCAGCGCGCCGGCGTCACCCTGCTTGAGCACGGAGATCTTGATCCCGGACTGCCGCTCGAACGCGTCGAGGACCTCCTGCGGGGCGAGCCACGAGTCGTGCGTCACGAGCGTGACCGTCGCCGGTGCCTGCGGGTCGTTCCCCGGAGTCCCGGAGAGCGAGCAGCCCGCGGCGAGGGCCGCCACCGTGCCAGCCGCAACCAGCGTGCGGAGGGCGCGTTTCATCTAGCCTCCTGCGTTTTCAAGGGGGGACCACCCGTGGCAAACGTGCAGCGTAGCCGACGACGTACCACGATGGAGTCATGGCGGAAATCTTGAACGACGAGCAGGCCGACGAGGCCGTGACCAAGCTCTCCGGCTGGACCCGTGACGGCGTCACGATCGAGCGGACGGCGAACCTCCCGACCTTCCCGAAGGCCATCGAAGTGGTGGGCGAAGTGGCCGAACTGGCGGAGGCGGCCGACCACCATCCCGACATCGACATCCGCTGGCGGACCGTGACGTTCCGGCTCAGCACGCACTCCGCCGGAGGGCTGACGGAGAAGGACTTCTCACTCGCGTCGCAGATCGACGGGGTCCTCGACGCCGTGTGACCTCCGCCTCGACCGCGCCACGAGACCACTTCCCGGACGTCTACCCAGTACGACCGACGAGAAAAGGACGAATGATGACGCAGGCGATCGTGGTGGGCTTCTCCGCATTCGGCGCGATGGTGGCGGCCGCTGCCGGAGTGCTTTGGTACACCGCACGCGACCGGCATCATCAGCACGATCAGTGATCTTCGACACAGTGACCTCGGCAAAGTAACACGGAGCCTGATCAACGCGCTGTTCACGGCGGACCTGTCGCTTCTCTCCCCAGGGGACCGCCGTGAACAACGCCTCCATCACCGCCGCCCAGCGCGCCTGGGTGACCGCCTTCGCCACCGCGATCACGCTGCTGACGATCGTCGTGCTCGGCCTGCTCGGCTAGTCCGCGTAGGCCTCGCGTGCCGCGACAAGCTCCGGCAGGTGCTTCGCCGCCCACTCCCGGCATGCCTCCATCGGCTCGAACAACGTCCGGCCGAGCGAGGTGAGTTCGTACTCCACTCGCGGCGGCGTCTCGTCGTACACCGTCCGCGTGATCATGCCGTCGCGCTCCAGTGCCCGGAGAGTCTCTGTGAGCACCTTCGCGGTGACAGCCTTCAAGGGCACCCGCAGTTCGGAGAACCGGCGCGGGCCTTCTTCCAGGCACAGCACGACCAGACCCGCCCACTTGTCGCCGATCCGGAACGGCGTCAGCTTCGACGGGCACCCTGGCGCGAACATGTCGGGACTCAGTGGCTTCACCTGTTCGAAGCTACCCGAGCGGCTTGGTCCACACCGCCAGTTTCACCGCGGCGTCGGCGTACCTCTGCGAGCCGATGGACATCGCGATCACGAGGTCGTACGCGTCGTCTTCCGGCGCGTCGAGATCGTGGCCGTTCAGCCCGTAGAAAACGAACGTGGCCATCCAGGCGAGGCGTTTGTTGCCGTCGATCAGCGCGTGATTGCGCGCCAGCGACTCCAGCAGCACCGCCGCCTTCTCGTGCAGCGTCGGATAAGCGTCCCGGCCCATTAACGACGCCTGTGGCCGGTGCGCGGCGGAGTCGAGCAGGCCGAGATCGCGGATCTTGGGCACTCGGAGGTCTTCCGCGAGCGCCAGGAGGTCTTCGACGGTGAGGTACTCGATCACTGCGCGAGACGGTCGAGCAGAGCGGCGTAGCGCTCCCGGCCGTCCTTGGACAGCGCCCGGACACGGTCGTCACGGACGCGGCGCGCGGCCGCCTCGGTGATGGCGCGGACGGTCGCCTCGTGTTTGCTCACGCCGTCGGCTTCGGCCAGCAGGGCGAGGGCGCGCTCCTGCTCATCGTTCAACCTCAAGGTCATGGCCATACCCTGATGATACCACTCTGGTAGCACGCTCTGCCGCGTAGGCGCGATTGCCGCTTCTGGATCCTCTTCCTCGGCATCGTCGCGCCGGTGGGCATCCTGGTCGGAGCCCTGCTCGAAGGTTCGTTCCGGGGACGGCTCGCCGACCCAGGCGACTTCGGCCCGTTCCGCGTTGTCGCCGCCGTCTCACAGGCCTACCGCCGGGTGACCGTGGGCTGAACCGGAAAAAGGGGACGATCGGAGGTTGCTCTGGCGGCCTCGTGACTCTTAGCTACTCGAACGAAGATTCTCCGAGAAGTGAGGGGTGTTCCATGGCAGGTCTGCGCAGACGTGAAGTGCTCGCGGGTGCGGTGGCTCTGGCGGGCGCGGCGACGATCGGGCTGAACCCCGGCACCGCCGCCGCGGCCACGCAGCAGCGTCCGGGCGCGCAGTTCCCGCCGTCGCTGGACTTCGGCGACTACCCGGTGATCGCGCGGGTCCGGTCGCGGCGGGCGCTGGAGCACCTGCGGGTGCTCAGCGACAGGATCGGCCCCCGGATCGCCGGCACCGAGGGCGAACTGCGCGCCAGGGACTACATCGCGAAGGTGCTGCGCGAACTGCGCTACCAGGTCACGTTGCAGCCGTTCCCGATCGCCGACAAGTTCCTCGGCGGCCTGTCGATCGGACGCGACAGCTGGCAGACCGGCTCGTCGCCGCAGGGCGCGCAGGACGTCACGCGCGAAGCCGTCGTCGTCGACGCCGGTGACGGGACCACGCTTCCGGATGACCTGACCGGCAAGATCGTGCTGATCGCGGCCGTGACGAACAAGGCCGACGCGTACCTGACGGCCGCGCAGCGCGGAGCGGACGCCGTGCTGCTCGGCCGGATCGGCGCCGACCCCGCGCGCAAGCTGTCCGCGTTCTCCCCGACCCTCGCCACGCCGGTCACCATCCCGGTGCTCGGCTTGGCGCAGGTGCAGGTGGAGCGGCTGCGCGAGCGGCTCGCCAAGGGCTCGGTCAAGGTGAAGGCGACGGCCACGCACCACAAGAACCTGACGTCGTACAACGTCATCGCCGAGCGGCCCGCCACTTTCCCCGGCAAGGACGACGGCGTGGTCATGGTGACCGCGCACTACGACAGCGTCCCCGGCTCGCCCGGCGCCAACGACGACGGAAGCGGCACCGTCCTGTGCCTGGAGCTGGCACGGGTTCTGCGGTACCTGCCGACGAACAAGACGCTGCGGTTCGCGCTGTGGGGTTCGGAGGAGTACGGGCTGATCGGCTCGCGGCACTACGTCTCGAACCTGTCCGACCCGGAGGCCAAGCGGATCGCGGGCTGCTTCCAGAACGACATGGTCGCCACCAGCTGGGACCCGGCGATCACCTACTGGCTGCTTTCGGTCGACGGTGCCGACAACGCCACGACCGCGGCCGTCAACGCCGCCGCCAAGCGGCTCGGTTACGACCCTCGGGTCAAAGGCCCGGTCGCGCGCGGTTCGAGCGACCACGTGCCGTTCTTCGAGCGCGGAATCGCGTCGGGCAACTTCAGCTGGCGCGGTGAGAGCGGCCCGGCTCTGCTGGAGCCGACCTACCACACGCCGGAAGACACCATCAAGGACAACGTTTCCCTTGAACGACTTCAGGTTTCGCTGGAGCTGATCGGGTCGGCGGCGTACAACCTGCTGCGGAAGTAGCGACGCTCGTGAGTGGTAAGGCGCGTTAGAGCGGACGCCGAAGTCGACGGTGGAGGAATGGGAACGTCAGCGTCCCCATTCCTCCACCGTCGCGGGGCACGCCGGTCTCGGACCTCTGGCCGACAACCGCGCGGGGAAGACTCCGACCGTTGAACGGCCGGGATACGACGCACCGGTCTCCGAATACGAGGCCGGGGAGTTCGACGCGCTGGTGTACTGGACGAGGACACCCGGCGCGACGGATCCGTCAGCGGACTGCTTCTCTACGCGCGGACCGACGCCGCAGAGCAACCTGACCTGGACGTCGTAGTTCAAGGTAACCGAATCAGTGCGAAAACCCTCGACCTCAACCGACCGTGGGAGCACCTCAGCGCTCAACTCGAAGACATAACCCGATTGCTTGAGAACTGACGCGCCGCTCTGCCCTGCTTCGCCCGCTCAGTTGCGGCCACAGCGTCCTGCGGTGTGAGCGGGCACGCCGGAATCAGACGTTGAAGCGGAATTCCACCACGTCGCCGTCGGACATGACGTATTCCTTGCCCTCCATGCGCACCTTGCCCGCGGACCGGGCCGCGGCCATGGAACCGTTCTCGATCAGGTCGGTGAACGAGACGACCTCGGCCTTGATGAAGCCGCGCTCGAAGTCGGTGTGGATCACGCCTGCCGCCTGCGGGGCGGTCGCGCCCTGCGGGATCGTCCAGGCGCGTGACTCCTTGGGGCCGGCGGTCAGGTAGGTCTGCAGGCCGAGGGTGTGGAAACCGGCGCGGGCCAGCGAGTACAGGCCAGGCTCGTGCTGGCCGACGGACTCCAGCAGCTCGCGCACGGAGTCCTCGTCGTCCAGCTCCAGCAGCTCGAATTCGACCTTCGCGTCGAGGAACACCGCGTCCGCGGGAGCGACCATCTTGGCCAGCTCTTCGCGGCGGGTCTCGTCGGTGAGGATGCCTTCGTCGGCGTTGAAGACGTAGAGGAACGGCTTCGTGGTGAGCAGGCTCAGCTCGCGCAGCGCCTCGAAGTCGACCTCCTTCTGCGCCTGGAACAGGGTCCGGCCCTCGTCGAGGATCTCCTTGGCCTTGACCGCGTTGTCGAGGGCGGGCTTGGCTTCCTTCTTGGTCCGCGCTTCCTTCTCGAGCCGGTGCAGCGCCTTGTCGAGCGTCTGGAGGTCGGCGAGGATCAGCTCGGTGTTGATCGTCTCGATGTCGCTCGCCGGGTCGATCCGGTCGTCGACGTGGATCACGTCCGGGTCGTCGAACACCCGGACGACCTGGCAGATCGCGTTGGCCTCGCGGATGTTCGCGAGGAACTTGTTGCCGAGCCCGGCGCCCTCGGACGCGCCCTT
The DNA here is from genome assembly GCF_001953865.1 of Amycolatopsis coloradensis. Classification (GTDB taxonomy): domain Bacteria; phylum Actinomycetota; class Actinomycetes; order Mycobacteriales; family Pseudonocardiaceae; genus Amycolatopsis; species Amycolatopsis coloradensis. The sequence goes on along the minus strand of NZ_MQUQ01000005.1, from coordinate 625,750 downwards.
CACGATGCCCGCGATGTCCACAAAGGACACGACGGCCGGCACGGTGCGCTCGGAGTTGAAGACCTTGGCGAGTTCGTCCAGCCGCGGGTCCGGCAGCGGGACGACGCCGACGTTGGGCTCGATCGTCGCGAACGGATAGTTCGCGGCGAGCACGTCGTTGCGCGTCAGCGCGTTGAACAGGGTGGACTTGCCGACGTTGGGCAGGCCGACGATGCCGAGGGTGAGACTCACGGGCCGGAAGTCTACGTGCCGCCCGCCACCCCATCCGCCGAGGCCTTGATCGCCGTGTCGGATTTCCGCCAGCCGAGCCCCCGACCTGGTGGCACGATCGGTGTCATGACCGAGCAGATCTTGGCCGAACGGGCCGTGTGGCGCGACACCGAACGGTGTTACCGCGCCGTCGCCGCCCGTGACTCCCGGTTCGACGGCCAGTTCATCATGGCCGTGGCCACCACCGGGATCTACTGCCGCCCGTCCTGCCCCGCGTCGACGCCGAAGCAGCAGAACGTCCGCTTCTACCCCACCTCGGCCGCCGCGCAGTCGAACGGCTTCCGCGCCTGCCGCCGCTGCCTCCCCGACGCCGTCCCCGGCTCGCCCGACTGGGACATCCGGGCCGACCTCGCCGCGCGGGCGATGCGGCTCATCTCGGACGGAACCGTCGAGCGCGACGGCGTTCCGGGGCTCGCGCGACGGCTCGGCTATTCCGAACGCCAGCTCGGGCGCGTCCTCACCGCGGAACTCGGCGCCGGTCCGCTCGCCCTGGCCAGGGCGCACCGGGCGCACTCGGCGCGGCTGCTGATCGAGATGTCCGGACTCCCGCTGACCGACGTCGCGTTCGCGGCGGGCTTCTCCAGCGTCCGCCAGTTCAACGAGACGATCCGCGAGGTGTTCGCGACGACTCCTTCGCAGCTTCGCGCGGCGAGTCTGCGTCGAGGGCGTCGTAAGGCGGACGAAACACCGACCGGGACCAGGCTGAGCCTGCGGCTGCCGTTCCGCAAGCCGTTCGACGCGGACGGGGTGCTGACCTTCCTGGCCGACCGGGCCGTTCCGGGCGTCGAGCACGTGACGCGCGACGATTCCGGAGTGACCGCCTTTGCCCGCACGCTGCGGCTCGCACACGGCGCCGGTGTGGTGTGGCTGACGGCGAAGGACGACCACGTCCGCTGCGACCTGCGGCTCACCGACCTGCGTGACCTCAGCAGCGCGGTGGCCAGGATGCGGCGGCTGCTCGACCTCGACGCCGATCCGGAGGCGGTCACGCGGGTCCTCGGGGCCGACCCGGCGCTCGCGCCGCTGGTCGAGGCGATCCCCGGTATCCGGGTGCCCGGCGCGGTCGACGGCGACGAACTCGTGCTGCGCGCGCTGCTGCCTCCCGCCGAGACAGCGTCGCTCGCCGACGCCCTCGGCGAACGGGTGCCCAGCTGCGACGAGTCACTGGAAGGGGTGACCACGGTCTTCCCGACGGCCGCGCAGGTCGCCGAACACGGTCCCGGGCGGGTGGCCGTGGTGGCCCGCGCACTGGCGGACGGCGTTTCGGTCCACGTCGGCCGCGATCCCCTGGAAATGCGGGCGGAGCTGCTCGACCTCCCGGGAATCGGGCCCCGGACCGCGGACTACGTCCTGATGCGCGTACTCGGCGCACCGGACATCTTGCTGACCGGTGATCCGGCGCTGCGCCGAGGCGCGGCCGCACTGGGGATCGCCGACGACGAAAAGACGCTGGCCGAACGCGGACGGGCCTGGCAGCCCTGGTCCTCGTACGCCGGCATGTACCTGTGGCGCGCTGGAAAGGAAGAACGATGAGCATCGCATATTGGTCCACAATGGACACGAAGATCGGCCCGTTCACCGCCGTGGTGGCGGATGACGGGGCCGTCCTCGCCTCGGGCTGGACCGGTGACGTCGGCGACCTGACACCGCTGATCTCGCCGTCGCTGGCTCCCGGTGAGGTGAAGCAGCGACGGGACCTGGGGCCGGTGAGCACCGCGATCCGCCGGTACCATGACGGCGACCTGGACGCGGTCGCCGACATCGAGGTGCGGCAGCGGTCCGGCGCTTTCCGGGAGCACGCTTGGGAAATGTTGCGGAAGGTGCCCGCCGGTGAGCCGGTGAGCTATGCGGAGTACGCGGCGCTGGCGGGGAATCCGTCGGCGGTGCGGGCGGCCGCGTCGGCTTGCGCGAAGAACGCGGCGGCGTTGTTCGTGCCGTGCCACCGGGTGGTGCGGACCGGCGGCGCGGTGGGGAACTTCCGGTGGGGCGTTCCGGCGAAGCAGTGGCTGCTGACCCACGAAGCCGCCTGAGTGCCCCTTCGCGCGTGTTATGAACGGACCTTTCATAACAAATTTTGTTATGAAAGGTCCGTTCATAACAGCCGAGAAGTCACGCGGCGTGGATTTCGATCGAGGAGCCGGCGCGCGCCTTCCGCACCCGCAGCCGGGTCGGGATCCGCTGCCGCAGTTCCTCCACGTGCGACACCAGCCCGACCACGCGCCCACCGGCGCGAAGCTCGTCGAGGATGTTCATGACGATGTCGAGCGTCTCGGCGTCCAGAGTGCCGAAGCCCTCGTCGATGAACAGCGTGTCCAGCAGCGCGCCGCCGGTTTCGGCGGCGACGACGTCGGCGAGGCCCAGCGCCAGCGAGAGTGACGCGAGGAAGGACTCGCCGCCGGACAGCGTCTTCGCGGGCCGGACGGTGCCGGAGTAGTCGTCGAGCACGTCGAGACCGAGACCGCCGCGGGTGCCCCGGGCGCCGGCCGCGTCGGAGTGCACGAAGGAGTAGCGGCCCTGGCTCATCGTCCGCAGGCGAGCGGTCGCCGCGACCGCGACCTCCTCGAGCCGCGCGGCCAGGACGTACGAGCGCAGCGACATCTTGCGCGCGTTCTGCCCACGCCCGTTGACCACCTCGGCCAGCGCCTTCAGTTCGTGATAACGCTTTTCGACCGGCACCAGTTCCGCCATGAAGGACGTCATCCGCTCGGCCAGGCCGGTCAGGTCCGTGTGCCGGGTCTTGGCCGCCCGCAGGGCCGCGAACGCCTGTTCGGCCTCGCCCCGGGTGTCTCGCGCCAGCTCCTCGGAGGCCGCGATGTCGATCTCGTCCTCCGGCGAGATGCCGAACAGCTCAGGCTGCGCGAGTTCCTCGCGGGCGGCCCGATCCATCACCTTGGCGTCGGCGAGGCTGTTCTCCAGTTTCGTGATCTGCTCTTCCGGGCGTGACGCGGCGCGCATCTCGTCGAGATTCGTGAAACCCTTGGCCCGCAACGCTTCCTTGACCAGTTTCGCTTGCTCGTCACGGCGTTCGCGGGCACCGACGACGGCGAGCCGCGCTTCGGCCAGCGCGTCGAGGCGGGTCGCGAAGCCGAGCAGGTGCCGACGCTTCGCCCCGACGTCGGCGAACTCGCCGCGCGCGGCTTCCAGCCGCCGTTCCCGTTCGGCCAGCCGCTCCGTCGAACCGCGCACCTCGGCGGCGGCCTCGACCGCCTGTCGCTCGGCCACCCCGCGCTGGTCGGTCAGCCGCTCGATTTTCCGTTCCAGGTCACGAAGTCGTGTGTCGAGCGCGGGTTTGCGCCCGGCCGCTTCCGACAACGCGCCGACCACTCGCCGTGCCTCGCCGAGTCCGGCTCGCAAGGTCTCCGCCGTATGCTCGCCCAGCCGTCCGACCAGGACTTCCAGGCGGTTTTCGGCTTCCTGCAACGCGGCTTTCGCCTTTTCCCGCCGGACGTGTGCCTGCTGCTCCGCGACTTCGGCGCGGCGTTCGTCCTCAGGATCGACCAGTCCGCCGGTGTGCGTCGCCGGCGACGGGTGCTCGGTCGCCCCGCAGACCGGGCAGTTCTCGCCGTCGAGCAGACCGGCGGCGAGTTCGGCCGCCATCCCTTCGAGACGCCGCTCCCGCAGGTCCAGCCGGTGCTGACGGGCGTTCTGATGGCCGTCCACGGCCTCACTGACCACACCACGCGCTCGCGTGACGGCCTGTTCCGCCCGAGGCATTTCGTCGGCGTCGCGGACCAGGGCGGCCAGTTCATCGACGCGGGTGCGGGCGCCGTCGAGCTTCGCGACGGCTTCGGCGGCCGCGGCCGCTTCAGTACGCAGGGCCGAGACCTTCTCAGGCGCGGAAGCCAGTTCGGCAGCGAAGTCTTCGGCCTGCTTCCCTGCCTTCTCCGCGACGGCGTTCAGCTGTTCACGTCGCGCCAGATCCCGTTGCTGCTGCTCACTTTCCGCCACGAGTTCGGCGAGGCCACCCGCCTCTTCACGCAAACCGCCGGCACGAGCGCGAAGCTCGGCGGCGGAACCGTCCGCGGCATCAGGCACTTCCTGTACGCGGAGGGCTTCCGTGGACTCGGCCTCCGCGAGCTGATCCAGTCTGCGTTCGAGGAGATCGGCCTCCGCGACCACACCCGCCGCCCGATGAGCCGCCTCGACCTCTTCCGCCCACTCCGCGCGCTGCCCCGCCTGTTCGGCGATCGCCGAAAGGCGCGTGTACGCGGTGCGCACCCGACGGATCCGTTCAGCGGTGGACCGGTCCTCCTGCCAGACGATCTCGGCCGTTTTCGCCGCCGCGCGAGCTATCGCCTCCCGCTCCTGTGCCTTGGCGACACGCTCGGCCGACTCGGCGAGCACCGCGTCGACCCACTCGGCCTGTCCCTCTTCGGGCGCTTCATCCTGGGCGACCTGCGCGAACCGCGCGACCCACTCCCGCAGCGACTGCTGCCGCGCCGACAACTCGCGGCCGCGTTCGGCGCGCAGGTTCGCGAACCAGTTCTCGACGCACGCGAACCGCTCGGTGCCGAACAGCCGCTCCAGCAACTCCTCGCGTTCGGCCGTGTTCGCCCGCAGGAACCGCGCGAATTCGCCTTGCGGCAGCAAGACCACCTGGAAGAACTGCTCGTGCGTCATGCCGATCAGCCGTTCGACCGTGCGCGCGACCTCGTCGATCCGGGTGATGCCTTCGGCGACGTGTCCGGCCGGCACCGTGCCGACCCAGCTCAGCACCGCTTTAGCTTGCTGGAGGGTCATTCCCTCGCCGCGGCGTTTGGGCCGCTGGTACTCGGGGTTGCGCGCGATCCGCATCCGCTGGCCCTGCACGGTCAGTTCGAGGACGACCTCGGTGACCTGGTCGGGCTCGGCGAGATCGCAGCGCAGCCGTTTCACCTCGCCACGAGCGCCGGGAACCGTGCCGAACAGCGCGAACGCGATGGCGTCGAGCAAGGTCGTCTTCCCCGCGCCGGTATCGCCGTGCAGCAGGAACAACCCGTCGGCGCCGAGCGCGTCGAAGTCCACCACCTCGCGGCCCGCGTACGGCCCGAAAGCGGCGACCTCCAACCGGTGCAGCCTCATACTTCGCGCTCCCTGCCCGCGGCGCCCAGTGCCGCCAGCACCAGCCGCTCCTCGCTGTCCGACGGCGCGGATCCGCGGCAGTCCTCCAGGAAACTGCGCGTGATCTCGACGTCGGATCGCCCGCGGACGGCTTCGGCGTACTTCAGCGCCGCGCCGTCGTGCCCGCCTTCCGGCTGCCAGTCCAGGTGCACGGCGTGCGGGAACCGCTCACGCAGTTTGCGCATGGCGTCGATCGGGCGAACCCGGTCGGTGACCGTGCAGGAGAGGAAATGTTCGGTGAGGCCGTCGTGTTCCGGGTCCGACAGCAGATCCGCCAGCTCGCCGCGGAGCATCGCGAGCTGCCGCGGGACCGGGAGCTCATGGCGCCGGACCTCGGCGAGACCGTCGGCGCCGAGGTCCACCAGCCATACCGACTTCCGTTGACGTGTCTCGGAAAACGAGTACGCCAGCGGGCTGCCCGAATAGCGCAGGTGCTCGGCCAGGGTCTGCGGCCCGTGCAGGTGGCCGAGTGCGACGTAGTCCACGCCGCCGAACACCGAACCCGGCACCTGCTCGACTCCGCCGACCGCGATGGTCCGCTCGGATTCGGTCGGCTCGCCGCCGGTGACGAAGGCGTGCGCGAGCACCACCGACCGCGTTCCGGACGGCCTGCTCGCGAGGTCCTCCCGGATCCGCCGCATGGCCTCGGTGAGGACACCGGTGTGGCCACGGGCTTCGGGTACGCCGAGGGCGTGGCGGGCGGGTTCCGGTTCGAGGTAGGGGATGCCGTAGAGAGCGACGTCACCGTGTTCGTCGGGCAGCAGCACCGGCTCGGCGAGGCCGTCGATCGTGGCACGCAGGTGCAGTCCGCCCGCCGCGGCGAAGTCGGCGAACGCGCCCAGCCGCGGCGCGGAGTCGTGGTTGCCCGGCGTCATCACCAGCTGCGCCCCGGACTGACGGAGCCTGCCGAGTGCGGTGGTGGCCACGCGGACGGCCTCCGCCGAGGGCACCGCGCGGTCGTAGATGTCCCCGGACACGAGCACGACGTCGACCGACTCGGCGATCACGAGGTCGGCGAGGTGACCGAGCACGGCTTCTTGCTCGGCGAGCAGATCGGCGCCGTGGAAGGTGCGGCCGATATGCCAGTCGGACGTGTGCAGGAGCTTCACGCAGCCCAAAATAGGGCCGCGCACCGGCCGAGCAGGGGAGGCGCGCCCTTGGCACCGCCGCGCTTTCCGACACGCCGGGGACGGCGCAGGTCAGATACGGAGCGCGACCGGCCACCGGAGTTTTTGTCGGTGGGTTCCGCCATGATGTCCCGACTCGGATCCGGAGGGGAGGTACCGGTGGCGACGGTGATCACCACCGCGGCCGTCGTGCTCGCGCTTCTGCTGCTCGTCGCGGTCGCGCTGCTGTGGCGGCTGTACAACGACGGCATGCGGCGGGCGGACGCCGCGGCGAAACTGGTCGCCGCCGAACGGTCGAAGGCGGATCAGCAGCAACTCGCGCTTCGCCGGTACGAGGTCGCCTTCGCGTCCATCAGCGGCCGCGGCGAACTGGGCGAACAGGTGCTCCTGGAGACCGCCCGCGCACTCGGGCTCCGCGAAGAACTGCACTTCACCCTGCAAACGGACCTGGCGGGCGGCGGCGCGGCGAAACCGGACATGGTGCTTCGGGTCGGCGGCGGGCGGACGGTGCCCGTCGACGCGAAGGCGAGCATGGCCTGCTGGGCCGAAGCGGTCGAGACCGACGACCCCGAAGAACGGCTCGACGCGCTGCGCGTCCACGTCCGGCAACTCCGGTCGCGGGCGGCCGAACTGGCGGGCAAGGGCTACCAGCGCTGGGCCGACGCGATCTACGGGACGATCATGTTCGTCCCGTCCGACGCGGCCGTGGTGGCCGCGCTGGACACCGACCCGGAACTGCTGCGCTGGATGCTGGACCGGCGCGTCTTCCTGTGCGGGCCCACCGGCTTCGCCGTACTGGCGTCCGCCGCGCTGTTCGCCGCGACCGAGCGGGCACTGGTCGAAGACGTCGAGCAGGTCCGGGCGGGCGCCGCGGCCGCGCACCGGGCCGCGGGCAACGCGGTCGACGCGCTGAACCTGTCGAGCACCCACCTTCAGCGCTTCATCTCGGCCCGGCGCCGGGAGCTGGAAGCGCTCGAGAGCTTCCGGAGCACCGTCTCCCCGCTGACGGACGCCGCGGGCAGCCCGGCTCAGGTGCCGATGATCCGGAAGGCGGACGAACTCCCCGCGTCGTGACGGCCCTCGTGAGCGCCTACCGGTAGCGGGACCGGAGGTCCGTGAAGGACTCCTTGAGGAACCTAGGGTCCCCCAAAGTTCCCCTCATGCGGCGCACCACCCTGAGTCCCAGCGACACCACCAGCCACAGCGACGGCGCGTGAGGCCCATCCCAGTACATGAAGGCCTCCTTGCTTGCGCCTAGCGCAAGCAAGGAGGCCTTCATGTACTTCGGGTGACCGGGGCGCGGTCGCCCAGCTACCTGCGCTTGATCGGCTGAGCGTTGACGATGCAGGACTTGGGACGTTCAGTGTCCCGATTCCCCCATCGTCGCCGAGGTCGTGTCGGTCGCCCGCACCGGCGCGTCATCGAAATCGGCGGACAGGCGAAGACCATCCCTGTCACTCACGAGGATCGGACTACGCCCTTCGCGACCTGCGGTTTCCGGAACCGGAGGCTCCGTTTCACCTCTCCTGACAACCTTGTCGCCCCCTCGCCCGTCCTACCTCCGAGAAGCACCCGGACAATCCGTCCGGGTGGTCGGGGATGACCACTACCAGGCGATTGACCTACCGCCTGTTGGCGGTATGTCCGCTGCGTGGATATACGGTGGGGCCTGTGACCGCGATTCGCGATCGCCAGAGCGATCCTGATGCCGACGACGTTCCCGTTGCCTGGGACGAGCGTCCCCTCGTCGGCGCCAGGCGTGGGCTGCCCTGGTGGGCGGCCGTACTGGTGGGCTTCGGGCTCGCCATCCTTGGCGCCTTCGTCGACATGACGATGCAGAAGGACCTGGGCCTGCTGTTCAAGGCGTGCTACGCCGTCGGCGCGGTGGCCGCGGTGGTGGCCGTCCAGCGCCGCGGGCTGTTCGGCCCGATGGTGCAGCCGCCCCTGGTCCTGGCCGTGACCGTGCCGGGGGTCATCCTCCTGACCTCTGACGGCAGCAAGGGCACGGACCTGCTGTCCAGAGCCGTCGACGTCGGCGGCCCGTTGATCAACGGCTTCCCGACGATGGCCATCACCACCGGCCTCACCTTGGCGATCGGCGTCTTCCGCATCTACCGCGAACGCGATCCCGACGCCTCGGTGAAGCTGAAGTCGAACGCCAAGCCGGAGCGTCGCGAGGAGGCCAAGGCCTCGGCCAAACCGGCCGCGGCGGGCCCTCGCCGTCCGGCCTCCCGGACCGGGCAGACGCCGCCCCCGCCGTCGCGCCGCGGCGCGCCGCGGGACGACGCGCCGTCGCCGCGCCGCCGTCCGGCCGACGACGAACGCCGTCCTCGCCGCGACGCCGAGTCCGGTGTCCGCAAGCCCCCGCCGCCGGGACAGCCGCGGCGCCCGCGTCCGGCGGAAGACGGCGAACCTCGCCGTCGCGACCCTCGCGGTGAGAGCGCCCCAGGCGCCCCGCGCCGCCGTCCGCCGCGGGCGGACGACCTTCGCCGTGGCGGTCAGCCGCCGCGTCGCCGCCCCTGGGACGACGAGCGCTGAAGCAAGGGACCTTTGCTCTCACCTGAGCCGCTGACCAGCAAAAAGGACCGCCCGAGAAGATCCTCGGACGGCCCTTTTCCGGATCGGGGGCCTCAGGCCTTGCCGACTTTCCGCAGTTCGTGCGGCAGCGCGAAAGCGATCTTCTCGTTCGCCGTGGTGACCTCGTCGACGTTGCCCCAGCCACGCTCGGCCAGCCACGCCAGCAGGTCCATGACCAGCACCTCCGGCACCGAAGCGCCGCTCGTGACACCGACGGTCTCGACGCCTTCGAGCCACGCTTCGTCGACTTCGTGCGCGAAGTCGACCAGGTACGACGCGCGCGCACCCGCCTTCAGCGCGACCTCGACCAGCCGCTTCGAGTTGGACGAATTCGTCGAGCCGACGACCAGCACCAGATCGCACTCGGCGGCCATGGCCTTGACCGCGACCTGGCGGTTCGTGGTGGCGTAGCAGATGTCGTCGCTGGGCGGGTCGGCCAAGCCGGGGAACTTGTCCCGCAGCTGATCGACGCGCTCCATGGTCTCGTCCACCGAAAGGGTGGTCTGTGAAAGCCAGATGACCTTCGAGGGGTCGCGGATCTCGACCTTGTCGACGTCCTCGGCGGTGTCGACGAGCTGCACCTTGTCGGGAGCCTCGCCGGCGGTGCCCTCGACCTCTTCGTGGCCTTCGTGGCCGATCAGCAGAATGTCGTAGTCGTCCTTCGCGAACCGGTTGACCTCTTTGTGCACCTTCGTCACAAGAGGACACGTCGCGTCGATGGTCCGCAGGTTGCGCTCGGCCGCTTCGGCATGCACCGCGGGCGAAACGCCGTGCGCGGAGAACACCACCAGTTCGCCTTCCGGCACCTCGGAGGTCTCGTCGACGAAGATCACCCCGCGTTCGCGCAGGGTCTCCACGACGTGCCGGTTGTGCACGATCTCCTTGCGCACGTACACGGGTGCGCCGTAGAGCTCGAGTGCCTTTTCGACGGCGATGACCGCACGATCGACGCCCGCGCAGTAGCCGCGAGGCTTGGCGAGCAGGACACGTTTGCCACCTGCCGGCACACCGGACTCGGTGATCGTCGGACTGCCGGCTGGCGTGATTCCGGGACTCGCAGAACTCATGCCCCCAGGGTACGGGCTGCCCCGGAGGCTCCTCGCACTCACGTTTAGGTGACCTGGGAACCCCTCTAAAGTATGTGCGTGGAGTCACGTCCGGTGAGCCGACCCACCCGTTCGGTTGGGCAGGATGGACCAGATACGGCAGGCTAGACGTATGAAGCCTCTCCCGCTCCCCCTCCGGGTCGCCGCGGGCCTCGCCGTCACCACCGCCGAGCGGGTTCGCGAACTTCCCAAGCAGCTCACTGGCCTCCCTGTCACGGTGGTCAGCCAGGTGCTCCAGTTCTCCATGCGCGTGCAGCAGCACGTCACCGAACTCGCGATCAAGGGTGACGACGCGCTGTCGGTCCTTCGCCCGGTCGAGGACGCTCCCAGCTGGGCGACCTTCGACGAGGATCTCCCGCCCGACGAGCCCGAACGCCGCTACGAACGCGACTCGTGCGTGATCCCGCTGCGTGAAGACGCCGACGTCCCCGAGCCGCGCGCTGAGACGAACGGTCACTTCCACGATCTCGAAGCACTCACCGAGGACCCGTGGGCCGAGGAGGAGCGCGCGCTCGCCGAGGACCACGCCGACGGTGAGTTCGACAGCGCGCGCGCCCCCGTCGACTCCGGTCCGGCCGGGCTGGAGGACTACGACACGCTCACCCTGCCGCAGCTGCGCGCCCGCCTGCGCCGGTTCGATCTGGCGCAGCTGGAGGAACTGCTGACCTACGAACGCGCGAACGCCGACCGGCCGTCGTTCGTCGGCATGCTCGCGCGTCGCATCGGGAACGTGAAGAAGGCGGAAACAGAAGACGGCGACAGCGCGGAAGGCCCGTGAGCGCCGAGCCCACCTCCGCTCCGGCGAGCCCGTCCACCACCGCCGAGAACCCGTGGCCGGTCCGCACGGTCGCCCGCAAGGTCGGCGAGTGGATCAACCGGCTCGGCGTGGTCTGGGTGGAGGGCCAGGTCACGCAGATCTCGGCCCGCCAGGGCACCAACACCGCCTTTCTGACGCTGCGCGACCCGTCGGCGGACGTCTCGATGTCGGTGACCTGCCCGATGGGCCTGCTGCGCACGATCGAACCGCCGCTGCGCGAGGGCGCGAGCGTCGTGGTGCACGCGAAACCGACGTTCTTCATGAACCGCGGTTCGTTCAGCCTGCGCGCCAACGAGATCCGCGCGGTCGGCATCGGCGAACTGCTGGCGCGGATCGAACGGTTGCGGCGGCTGCTGGCGGCCGAAGGCCTGTTCGCCCCCGAGCGCAAACGCAAGATCCCGTTCCTGCCCAAGGGAATCGGGCTGATCACCGGCCGCGCGTCCGCCGCGGAACGCGACGTGCTGGTGAACGCGCAGGCCCGCTGGCCGCATGTCGCGTTCAAGGTGATCAACACCGCGGTGCAGGGTTCGCTCGCCGTCCCGCAGATCCTCCAGGCACTGTCCAAATTGGACCGCGACCCGGACGTCGACGTCATCGTGATCGCGCGCGGCGGCGGCAGTGTGGAAGATCTGCTGCCGTTCTCCGACGAGGCCCTGTGCCGCGCGGTGTCGGCGGCCGGGACCCCGGTGGTCAGCGCCATCGGGCACGAACCGGACACCCCGCTGCTCGACCACGTCGCCGACCTTCGCTGCTCGACGCCGACCGACGCCAGCAAGCGGATCGTGCCCGACGTGCGCGAGGAGACCCAGCGGGTCCACCAGATGCGCGACCGCGGCCGCCGCGCCCTGCACGGCTGGGTGGACACGCAGGTCAGGCTGCTGAACCAGATGCGCAGCCGCCCGGTGCTCGCCGACCCGCTCGGCCCTGTCCAGCGCCGTTCCGACGACGTCGAAATCCACCGTGAACGCGGGCGCCGCGCGATGCTCACCCTGCTCGCCAAGGATCAGGCGGAGATCGCCAGCGCCCGCGCGCGGCTGACCGCGCTCGGCCCCGCGGCGACCCTCGAACGCGGCTACGCGGTGGTGCAGTACACCGACGCCGAAGGCAACCTCCAGGTACTCCGGTCCGTCTCCGAAGTCACGGACGGCGCGAAACTGCGCGTCCGCGTGGTCGACGGCGCACTCGGCGCCGTCGTCGCGGGAGAGCCGGAGGAGGGGCGTTGACCTTTCTGCCGTTGACCGTCGACGCCGCGAAGCGCGCCGACGCCCCCGAAGTGCTGCGCAACGCGCTGCTGACCGACCGCGCCGCCGGGGAATGCTGGACGGTCCTGCTGGCCGGATGCGAATTCGGCGTCAAACGCGGCCTCGACTCCCAACTGCGAAGACTCTCCGAAGCGACGGCGGAACATGTCGGCACCCGATGGTGGTTCTCGGACGGCTCCGCGCACCGCAAACGGGTGGCGCGGGCCCAGGAGAACCTTCTCGCGGCGATCGCGGAGGGTGACGGACAGGAGTTCGCTCTCGCCTTCGTGGGTTACGACAACGCCATGGCCGGCGCGGTAGTGTGCGCGGGTATCGGCAAGCATCGACGTCCGGTAGAAGGAAGCACAGCGTGAGCAAACCCGGTGGCGAGACCGCCGAACTCGGCTACGAACAGGCCCGCGACAGGCTTGTCGAGGTCGTCCGCGAGCTCGAAGCGGGCGGGCTGTCCCTGGAACAGTCGCTCGCCCTCTGGGAAAAGGGCGAACAGCTGGCCAAGGTCTGCGAGCACCACCTCGAAGGCGCGCGCGAGCGGATCGAAGCCGCGCTGTCGTCGGTGGAGGACGAGGGCGGCAACGGTCAGTGACGTTCACCATGCTCTTGAGCCACCGAACCACCGTGGGTATCTGAGAGACTGAGACCCCGCCGAGTTCCTGACCCGGGAGGCCTCATGCCCACCCCCACCTCGTCCGCCAGCTCTTCTCGACGCCGTGAAGCGCCCGATCGCAACCTCGCGATGGAACTGGTCCGCGTGACCGAAGCCGCCGCGATGGCCGCGGGCCGCTGGGTGGGGCGGGGGGACAAGATCGGCGGAGACGGCGCCGCCGTGGACGCGATGCGCCAGCTGGTCTCGACCGTGTCGATGCGCGGCGTGGTCGTCATCGGCGAAGGCGAGAAGGACGAAGCCCCGATGCTGTTCAACGGGGAAGAGGTCGGCAACGGCGACGGGCCGGACTGCGACGTCGCGGTCGACCCGGTCGACGGGACAACCCTGATGGCCAAGGGCATGCCGAACGCGCTGGCCGTACTCGCGGTCGCCGAACGCGGCGCGATGTTCGACCCGTCCGCGGTGTTCTACATGGAGAAGCTCGCCGTCGGCCCGGACGCCGCGGGCAAGGTCGACCTGGCCGCCCCGGTCGCGGAGAACATCCGCCGGGTCGCGAAGGCCAAGAACTCCAGCGTTTCCGACGTCACCGTGTGCATCCTCGACCGGCCGCGGCACGAACAGCTGATCAAGGAGGTCCGCGACGCGGGCGCCCGCATCCGGTTCATCTCCGACGGCGACGTCGCCGGCGCGATCGCCGCGGCCCGGCCGAGCACCGGCGTCGACATGCTGCTCGGTATCGGCGGCACCCCCGAAGGCATCATCGCCGCCTGCGCGATGAAGTGCCTCGGCGGCGAACTCCAGGGCCGCCTGTGGCCGAAGGACGACGCGGAGCGCGAGAAGGCGCTGGCGGCGGGCCACGACCTCGACCGCGTGCTCGGCAACGACGACCTCGTCCGCGGCGACAACGTGTTCTTCTGCGCCACCGGCGTCACCGACGGCGACCTGCTGCGCGGCGTGCACTACCGCGCGGGCGGCGCGACCACCCAGTCGATCGTGATGCGCTCGAAGTCCGGCACCGTCCGGATGATCGACGGCTACCACCGGCTGACCAAACTCCGCTCGTACTCGTCCGTCAACTTCGACGGCCACCTCGACGATTCACTGGAAGACGACGTAATTCCCCCGCTCCCCTAAGGAGAATCCGTGCTCAAGCGCGTGCTCGTGGTCCTGTTCGCGGCGATGGTCCTCACGCCGGTCGGACAGGCCACGGGTGCGGGCGACCTCGTCGGCGGCAGAGAGGCCGACGAGCCGTATCCGTTCATCGCGTCGCTGCATTCGGCCTCCGGTAAGGCTTTCTGCGGCGGCGCGCTGATCGCATCGGACTGGCTGGTGACGGCGGGGCACTGTGTCGAGGGCAAGAACCCGGCGAACCTGAGCGCGCGGATCGGCAGCAACGACAACACCCAGGGTGGCGAGCTCGCGAAACTCGTCGAGATCATCGTCTACCCCTCCTACAACCCCGATCCCGAGCACGCGGGCGGCGATCTCGCCGTGGTGCGGCTGGCCGCACCGGTGAAGGCGGCGCCGGTCCCGGTGGGTGCCGTCGTGGCGCCGGGGACGCCGACGCGGCTGCTCGGCTGGGGTCAGACGTGCCCGACTTCGGGCTGTGGCAAGGGTCCGGCGAAGTTGCTGCAACTGGACACGAAGATCGTCGAAGGCGCGCGCTGCACGGCGAAGTTCGACGGCGCCGTCGAACTGTGCACCGACAACCCGGGCGGGAATTCGGGTTCGTGCTACGGCGATTCGGGCGGTCCCGAAGTCGCCAAGGTGGCCGAGAAGTGGGTGCTGCTGGGCGCGATCAGCCGCCCGGGTAACGCGGACCCGGTGTGCGCGACGTCGCCGTCGATCGCGACTTCGGTGGTGGCTTACGCGCAGTGGATCGCGGAGAAGACCGCTTCGCCTACTTCGCCCGCTTAAAGTGTTATGAACGGTCCGTTCATAACAGAATTTGTTATGAACGGACCGTTCATAACACTTCGCTACTCCGCGTTGCTGGAGTGACCGGGGAAAAGATGCGCGTCCGGATCCAGCAGGACCGCGATGTTGTTGACCGCCGTCGCCGCTTCCCCGAACCCGGTCGCGATCAGCTTCACCTTACCCGGGTACGCCGCGACGTCGCCCGCCGCGTAGACCCGTTCGCGCGGGGTCGCCATGGTCGAGTCGACGGCGATCGCGCGGTGGTCGATCTTCAGCCCCCAGCTTTCGATCGGCCCGAGATCGGCGGTGAAACCGAGCGCGGCGACCACCGAATCGGCGGGCAGCACCTCCGCCGCCTCTGCGCCCTTGACCTGGATTTCGACCTCCGCCAGCGCACCGTCGCGGTCGAGGAACCGGGTGACTTCGGCATCGGTGACGATCCGCACGCCGAGTTCTCGCGCCTGCCGCACGATCGACTCGGCCGCGCGGAACTTGGCGCGCCGGTGCACGAGGGTGACGCTCGCGGCGACCGGGTGCAGGGCGAGCACCCAGTCGAACGCCGAGTCCCCGCCGCCGACGACGACCACGTGCTGGCCGGCGTGCGCTCGCAGCGCGGGCACGAAGTGGACCATGCCGCGGCCGAGCCAGCCGTTCCCGGCGGGCAGCGGGCGCGGGGTGAACTCGCCGATCCCGGCGGTGATCAGCACCGCCCCGGCGCGCAGGGCCTGCCCGCCGTCGAGGGTGATGGTGATGCCGTCCTCGACGCTTTCGAGCTTTTCGGCCTTGCGTCCGAGCAGATACGCGGGCTTCCACGGCGCCGCCTGGTCGAGCAGGCCCTGCACCAGATCCCGTCCCCGGATCTCGGCGAACCCGCCGACGTCGTAGATCATCTTTTCGGGGTACATCGCGGTGACCTGACCACCCGCCTCCGGCAGTGAATCCACGACGGCCATCGAAAGGCCGCGGAATCCCGCGTAGTAGGCGGCGAAAAGGCCCGTCGGACCTGCCCCGATGATGACGAGGTCGTACGACGTTTCCCCAGCGGACTCGCTCATTCGGCACTCTCCCGGCCGGTGGTGGGCGGCGTGATCGAGAACACAATCGATCCTAGCCCTCGCGTGCCCAAAGACACGGAGCGCGCCGGGGGTCACTGCGCGAAACTTGAGGCATGGCTGAACAGGAATACCGGATCGAACACGACACCATGGGTGAGGTGCGCGTCCCCGTCGAGGCCCTCTACCGCGCGCAGACGCAGCGCGCCGTCGAGAACTTCCCGATCTCCGGCCGGGGCCTGGAGCGCGCCCAGATCCGCGCGCTCGGCCTGCTGAAGGCGGCCGCCGCGCGCGTCAACGCGAAACTCGGCGTGCTGGACGCCGACGTCGCCGAGGCGATCGCGAAGGCCGCCGACGAGGTCGCCGACGGCAAGCACGACGCGCATTTCCCGATCGACGTGTTCCAGACCGGTTCCGGGACCTCGTCGAACATGAACGCCAACGAGGTCATCGCGACGCTCGCGTCGAAGGCGCTGGGCCGCGACGTCCACCCGAACGACCACGTCAACGCTTCGCAGTCCTCCAACGACACCTTCCCGACGACGATCCACGTCGCCGCGACGGAAGCAGTGCTCTCGGACGTGATCCCCGCTCTGGAGTACCTGGACGCCGCGATCACGAAGCGGGCGGCGGACTGGGCGGACATCGTGAAGTCCGGCCGCACCCATCTGATGGACGCCGTCCCGATCACCTTCGGCCAGGAGGCGGGCGCGTGGGCGTCGCAGGTCCGATTCGGAGTCGAGCGCCTGAAGTCGGGCCTGCCGCGACTCGGTGAGCTGCCGATCGGCGGCACCGCGGTCGGATCCGGGCTGAACGCGCCCGAGGGCTTCGGCGCGGCCGTTTCGCGAGAACTGGCTTCGGTGACCGGACTTCCGTTGACCGAGGCGCGCGACCACTTCGAGGCTCAGGCGACGCAGGACAGCGTCGTCGAGACTTCGGGCCATCTGCGCACGGTCGCGGTGTCGCTCAACAAGATCGCGAACGACCTGCGCTGGCTGGGTTCCGGCCCGCGCACCGGGCTCGCCGAACTGGCGCTGCCGGATCTCCAGCCGGGCTCCTCGATCATGCCGGGCAAGGTGAACCCGGTGATCCCGGAGGCGACGCTGCAGGTCGTCGCGCAGGTGATCGGGAACGACGCCGCGGTCGCCTTCGCCGGCGCGGCGGGCAATTTCCAGCTCAACGTGAACCTGCCGGTCATCGCGCGCAACGTGCTCGAATCGGCACGGCTGCTCGCGGCGGTCTCGCGACTGCTGGCGGACAAGGTTTTCGCGGGTGTGACGGTGAACGCCGACCGCGCGCGGGAGTACGCCGAGGGTTCGCCGTCGATCGTGACCCCGCTCAACTCCTACATCGGCTACGAAGAGGCCGCCGCCATCGCGAAGCAGGCCCTCAAGGAGCTGAAGACGATCCGCGAGGTCGTGATCGAACGCGGTCACGTCGCGAACGGCAAACTCACCGAAGCCCAGCTGGACGAAGCTCTCGACGTGCTCCGGATGGCGCGCGGAGGACGCTAAGCACCGAGAGCGACCACAGCCGCATGGAGCGGTGAAGCGAGCGAAGCCGCCAACCCGATCGAGGGGAGCGGTTCGGTGAACAGGTGCAGCCACGTCAGCACCGGCCCGAGCAGCATCGCGTGGACGAGCGCCGGATCGGGCCGCCGTGAGAGTTCTCCTCTCGCGACGGCCCGATCCAGCATCAGGACCAGATAACCGCGCTCACGCTCGAGGAACACCTCGCCGAACCGCGCCTCCAGCACCGGATCCGCCCGGACGTCGGCGAGCAGTGACGGCAGCGCCTGCCGCAGTTCAGCACTGTCCAAAGAGGACTCGATAACCTCGAGAACCGCCGCCACGTCCCCGCGCAGCGAACCGGTGTCCTCCGGCGCTTCGAGCTCCTCCGGATGGATCACCGCGGCGAACACGAGTTCCGCCTTGGACCGCCACCGCCGGTACACCGCGGCCTTGCCGACCCCCGCCCGCACCGCGACCGCGTCGATCGTGCAGCGCTGGTAACCGGATTCGGTCAGCAGTGCTCGCACGGCTTCGCGGACCGCCACGTCGATTCCCTCTTCCCTCGGCCTGCCTCGTGTCATGCGGCCCAGTTTACGAGACTGATAGTTCCATATATCGTCGGGGTATGACCTGGACCAGAACCTCCCGCGAAATCCTGCCCTGCCGTCCGTCCGGTCTCTGGGCCGCACTGGCCGACTTCACCCGGTGGCCAGCCTGGGATCCGGACCTCGTCGGCGTCGACCTGCACGGCCCCGCCGAGGTGGGCTCGACCGGATTCCTCGTACCGAACGGATTCCGCGGCCGCGTGCACTCACGGGTCGCCGAGCCGTTCACCATCACGTCCCTGGTCCAGGACCGCGAGATCGCCATCCGCCAGCCGATTCCGCTCGGTGCCATGGATCTCGTGCTACGCCTGACCGCGGTCGACGGCGGGACGGAGTTCGTCCAGAAGGTCACCTTCACCGGACCGCTGCGCGCGGTCATGGTCGCGATCATCGGCGGCGACGTCGTGAGGCACTTCGGCGTCAAAGGCGCGCGGCTCACCGAACTCGCGGCGGCGCAAGCCGATCACGACGCCCGATGACACCAGCGCGACACCGATCACCTGGGAGACACGGAAATCCTGCATTCCCATCAGGAGCGAGACGGCGAGCCCGGAGACCGGCATGAGCCCGACCAGCACCCCGGCCCGGTCCGCGCCCAGCGCCGAAACCGCCGAGTACCAAAGAAGAAACGCGATCGCCGTGACGACGACCGTCAGATAGCCGAGCGCGATCAGTTCACGCCCGTCCGGCCACACCCAGGCGCTGGACGGGTCGGCGATCGTGCCGGCCACCGCGCCGCCGACGCCCGCGGTACAACAACTCCACGTCGCGGTCGCCAGCGGCCCGAGCCTGTCGAGCACGCCGACGGCGAGCAACGTGAACAGCGCTTCGCACACCATCGCCAACGCCGCGAGCACCAGTCCCTGCCAGCGCGCCGCACCGCCGCCGGAGAGCACCGCGATCCCGAGTCCGGCGAGCACCGCCCCGGTCACCGGCGCCCACGAGGGCCGTTGCCCCTTCGCCAGCGGGCCGGCGAGCGCCAGCACGAGCGGTGTGCCGCCGAGGAACGCGGCGACCAGGCCGGGTTCGGCGTAGCGCTGCGCGAACAGCAGGCACGCCTGGAACCCGATCATCCCGGTCGCGGCGAGCGCGATCAGCGACGGCACGTCACGCGGGCCGGGCAGCGGCAACGGACGGCCGGTCAGCCGCGCCCACGCCAGCAGGAGCGCTCCCGCCAGCGCGTAACGCAGCGCCTGCCCGGTGATCACCGGGTAGCCGTCGAGCATTCCCGTCACCGGCACGGACGCGCCGACGATCAGCACCCCCAGTACGCCGATCGTCACACTTCTTCGTTCACTGTCCACGGCTCCACGATGTCGGTCTTTTGGTCTTCGGCACAGAGCCAGAACCTGAGCAGTGGACAGGACCATAAGTACCTGGGTCTGACAGGACCAGGCACGCGGCCCCCGACTTCCGAGATACTCGTCGACATGAACGACACGGCCGAACTGGGCGACTTCCTCAAGGCGCGCAGGGCCGCGCTGGACCCGGCGGACCTCGGCCTGCCGACGGGGTTCAACCAGCGCCGCGTCGCCGGGCTGCGGCGCGAGGAGCTGGCGCAGCTGGCCGGGATCAGCGTCGACTACTACACGCGGCTCGAACAGGGCCGGGCGCGGAACGTGTCCGATTCCGTCCTCGATTCGCTGAGCCGGGCGCTGCGCTTGCACCGCGACGAAAAGACCTACCTGCGGAACCTGGCCACCCCGAAACGCCAACGCGTCGCCCGGCCCCGGGCTCAGCGGGTCCGGCCGGAACTGCGGACGATGCTGAACGCCCTCCACTCCCCGGCGTTCGTCTTCGGCCGGTACCTGGACGTGCTGGCCTGGAATGCGCTCGGCTCCGCGCTGTCCTTCGACTTCGCCGCCTGTCCGCCCGGCGAGCGCAACATCCCGAAGATGTTCTTCCTCGACGAGCACGCCCGCGAGCTGCACCCGGAGTGGGAGACGGTCGCGAAGGAGGTCGTCGCGAACCTTCGCGCCGAGAGCGGGAAGTACCCGGACGACCCGTACCTCGCGCGGCTGGTCGGCGAACTCTCACTCGGCAGTGAGGAGTTCCGGAAGCTTTGGGCGAAGCACACCGTGCGCGAGAAGGCGCACGCGTGGAAGGTGATGATCAACCCGGTGGTGGGCGAACTCCGGCTGCGCTACGAGACGCTGCGGCTGCCCGACGACCCGGATCAGGCACTGGTTGTCTACACGGCCGAGCCCGGCTCCGACAGCGAACGGGCGCTCGGCCTGCTCGCCAGCTGGGTGACGAATCCCGCTCACGCTTGAGCGGCCCGGCTTCAACGCGAAACTGTCGGTGCCCGGGGTCATGATGGACCCATGTTGTTCACCGCGGTGGTGACCGCGTCGGCCGAGTTGGCCGCCACGAGGTCCAGGAAGGCGAAGATCGCCACCCTGGCCGCGCTGCTGCGCGCCGCCGGTGAGCCGGAGCTTCCGGCGGTGGTCGCGTTCCTCACCGGGCAGCCGACGCAGGGCCGCATCGGCACCGGCTGGCGGACGTTGGCCGAACTGGACGCGACTCCGGCCGCCGAACCGTCGTTGTCCGTGGCCGAGGTCGACACGGCACTCGGCACGGTGGGGGCGGCGTCCGGTTCGGGATCGGTGAAGCTGCGCGCGGAGACGTTGCGGGCGCTGTTCACCAAGATGACCAAAGCCGAGCAGGAGTTCCTGTTCCGGCTGCTCACCGGCGAGCTGCGGCAGGGCGCGCTCGAAGGGATCATGGTGGACGCGATCGCGGCGGCGTCCGAGATCCCGGCCGAGGACGTGCGGCGGGCGTTCATGCTGTCCGGGCAGCTACCGGTGACGGGTCTGGCGGCGATGACCGGCGGCCGGGAGCGGCTCGCGGAGTTCAAACTGGCGCTGGGCACGCCGATCCGGCCGATGCTGGCTTCGCCCGCGGAGTCGCTGGAGGAGGCGATCACCGAGCACGCCGAGGCGCTGGTCGAGTACAAGATGGACGGAGCGCGGATACAGGTCCACCGCGACGGCGACGAGGTGCACGTCTACACGCGGACACTGCGGGAAATCACCGGCAGCGTCGGCGAACTGGTGGACCTGGTGCGCTCGCTGCCTTGCACGTCGGTGGTGCTCGACGGCGAGACGCTGGCGCTGACCGACGACGGCAGGCCGAGGCCGTTCCAGGAGACGATGAGCCGCTTCGGCAGCACCCGCGAGGAGCAGGTCAAGGCCCTGCTGTTGCGGCCGTACTTCTTCGATTGCCTGCATCTGGACGGCGTCGATCTGCTGGACACGCCCCTTTCCGAACGGAACACCGCCCTGCACAAGGTCGCGGGCGAGCACGTCATCCCTGGTGAGATCGCGCCCGCTTCGGCGGAGGGAGTGCTGGAAGCCGCGATGGCCGCCGGACACGAAGGCGTGATGGTCAAGGATCTCGCGTCGCCGTACGCGGCGGGCCGTCGCGGGCGCGCGTGGCTCAAGGTGAAACCGGTGCACACGATCGACCTCGTCGTGCTCGCCGCGGAATGGGGACACGGCAGGCGCACCGGCAAGCTGTCGAACCTGCATCTCGGCGCGCGCGACCCCGACGGCGGGCCGCCGATCATGGTCGGCAAGACGTTCAAGGGCATGACCGACGAACTGCTGGCCTGGCAGACGAAGACGTTCCAGGAGATCGAGACCCACCGCACGGACTGGGTGGTGCACGTCCGGCCGGAGATCGTCGTCGAGATCGAACTCGACGGGGCCCAGGTGAGCACGCGGTATCCGGGTGGGCTGGCGCTGCGCTTCGCGCGGGTCGTGCGCTACCGGCCCGACAAGGAGGCCGCCGACGCCGACACCATCGACACCGTGCGGGCCCTCCTAAAACCTTGAGTGAGTGCCCCCCGGGGGTAGCCCGCGATTCGTCCTCTGGTTGCGGTAGTTCGCGCTACCAACTACCGCAACCAGAGGACGAATCGCGACGAAGGGGCGCCCGATCGAGTGGCGGCTTGCGGCGGTGACGGGACGTACCGGCCCGGTCACCCATAAAGTAGGCAGAATGCAGGCTTCCAAGATCGCGCGTGCCTGGTTCGGCGCGACGGCACTGGTGGTGATCGCCGGCCTCGCCGCGCAGATCCCGGTCTCGGCGGGCGCCACGGGCGGCACCTTCGAGACCCCGGCCGGGCGGGTGGCCAACCTGCTGGCCTTCTTCACCATCGACTCGAACATCCTGGTCGGCATCGCCTGCCTGCTGCTCGCGCTCGGCACCGCGGGCCGGTCGGCCCTCTTCGGTGTCCTGAGGCTCACCGGCCTCGTCGGCATCACCGTGACCGGCGTCGTCTTCCAGGTCGCGCTCGCCGACCTCTACGAATTGCACGGCTGGGCCGTGTTCGCCGACACGATGCTGCACAAGGTGTCGCCGCTGATGTGCGTCGCGGGCTGGCTGCTGTTCGGGCCACGCGGCCAGTTGTCGTGGCGGGTCCTGTCCTGGTCGCTGCTGTACCCGCTGGGCTGGCTCGCGGTCACGCTGGTGCGTGGCGCGATCACCGGGTTCCACCCGTATCCGTTCGTCGACCCGGGCGTCAACGGCTACGGTGCCGTCGCCTTCAACTGCGTGCTGATCGGTGTGCTGTTCCTCGGCCTCGCGGCGGCCGCGGTCGGTTTCGACGGCACCTTCAGCCGTAGGGACGAACCGGACGACTACCTAGCCCCGGACCCGGCGGAAGGCGTTGAGCGGATCGGCGACGCCGGCGCGCACTAGCGTCCGCACCACGCCGAGCCGCCGGTCCACCGGTTTCCCGGCGGCCACCCGGTGCATCTGCTGGGTGTGCCACTGGATCTCGAGCAGGCTGTCCGCCAGCCGGATGCCGGTCTTCGGGGCCCCGCGTTCGGCACGGACGTCCTCGCCGCCCAGCAGACGGCCGGGCAGCGCCGGATCGACGATCAGCGGCCTGCCGAGACCGATCACGTCCAGCGCGCCGGAGCGCAGCGCGTCCGCCATCCCTTCCGGGCTGGTGAAACCGCCGGTGACCATCAGCGCGACGTCGGTGACCTGCCGCGCTTTCGTGGCGTAGTCGAGGAAGTAGGCCTCACGGCGGACCGTGCTCGCCTTGCCGGAACCCATCATGGCGGCCTTCTCGTAGGTGCCGCCGGAGACCTCCAGCAGGTCGATGCCCGCCTCCCCCAGCTCACGGACGACTTCGAGCGATTCCTCCTCGCTGAACCCGCCGCGCTGGAAATCCGCGCTGTTGAGCTTGACCGCGATCGGCACGGAGTCACCGACCTCGCCGCGCACGCGAGCGACCACTTCGAGCAGGAACCGGCGCCGCCGCTGGGCGTCACCGCCCCAGCCGTCGGTGCGCTGGTTGGTGAGCGGCGAAAGGAACTGCGACACGAGATAGCCGTGCGCGCCGTGGATCTGGACGCCGGTGAACCCGGCGTCGGCGACGGTGCGCGCGGCCACGCCGAACCGGTCGATGATCGCTTCGATCTCGTCGCCGGTCAGCGCCCTCGGCGTCGCGAACACCGAACGGATACCGCGGTCGCCGAACGGCACCGCGGACGGTGCGACCGGCTGCCTGGACAGGAACCGCGGGCTCTGGCGCCCCGGGTGGTTGAGCTGGACCCACAACCGGGTCTCGGTCCCGTCCGCCGACCGGGCCCAGGGCGTGAACCCGGTCGCGTCCGGCTCCCGGGGCACGGCGACGTTGCGGGGCTCGCCGAGCGCGGTGGGGTCGACCATGACGTTGCCGGTGATCAGCGTCCCGGCCCCGCCTCGCGCCCACGTCCGGTACAGCTCGGCCAGTTCGGCGGTCGGCCGGTTGCGGCGGTCACCGAGCTGCTCGCTCAGCGCGGCCTTGGCCAGCCGATTCGGCAGGATCGCGCCGCACCGCAGTTTCAGCGGTTCGGCCAGCAGTTCCTTGGGCTCGCTCATCGCGTGTCCTCCCGCCGTTACCTACCGAGCAGTATCCCTACTCGAAGTAACATACCCGCGGTATGTCCAGTACTCAAGGTGCGGCGAGACGGTGCTATTGGCCCAGTAACCGAGGCGCGACCGGCTCCACCCGTGCGCGCACCTTCACCTCGTCGGCCATCTCCCGCGCCCAAGCCTGCAATCCGGGGATGTCGATCCCGTGCGGCCTGGCCTCGCGAAACGGCTCGATGTTGTCCGCGCCGCGCTCCAGCAGCGAGACCGCGCCGTTGCCGTTGCCCCTGGCCACATGGGTCAGGCCGACGGCGAGCTGCGCGAGAGCGCGCCACAGCTCCCGCTCCGCCCCGTCGGCGGCCTTCCACGCGTCCTCGAACACCTCGTGCGCGTGGAACGGACGGCCCGCGTCGAGCAGGCGCTGGGCCTCGGCGATGGTGTCCTCGGGGGCCCGCTCGATGCCCTCGGGCTGCCGCTCGACACCGTCGGCGCCGTACGGGAGCGGCCTGCCGAGACCGTCACGAGGGCGTGCGTTGCGGGCTCGTCCGGCTTCGTCGCGGTCCCGGTCGGTCATGCCGTCATTGTCCCACGCGGGTATCCTGGGGCCTCGTGCGCTTTCTCGACGGGCATCGGCCCGCTCACGACCTGACCTACGACGACGTGTTCCTCTTGCCGAACCGTTCGGACGTGGAGTCCCGCTTCGACGTCGACCTGTCCACTGTGGACGGCACCGGCGCGACGATCCCGATCGTGGTGGCCAACATGACCGCCGTCGCCGGTCGCCGGATGGCCGAGACGGTCGCCCGGCGCGGCGGGCTCGTCGTACTCCCGCAGGACGTCGACACGGCCGCTGTCGCCGACATCGTCACCTGGGTGAAGAGCCGTCACACCGTCTGGGACACCCCGCTCGTGCTGACCGGCGGGGACGCGGTGGCCGACGCGCTGAACCTGGTCGGCAAACGCGCCCACGGCGCCGTCGTCGTGGTGGACGAGGACGGCAAGCCGGTCGGCGTCGTCGACGAAGCGGCGTGCGCCGGTGTCGACCGCTTCGCGCGGCTCGGTGACGTCGCGGAGCCCGCGCTCGTCACGGTCCCGTTGGGCACCCCGCCGCGCGAGGTGTTCGAGCGCCTGCACGCCCACGGCGGCCGTCTCGCGCTCGGCACCGACGAAAACGGCAGGCTGGCGGGCGTCCTGACCGAGATCGCGGCGCTGCGCGCGGAGATCTACACCCCGGCCGTCGACGGCGGCGGGAATCTGCGCGTCGCCGCCGCGATCGGCGTGAACGGCGACGTCGCGGCGAAGGCCGAGGCCGTCCTGGCGGCGGGTGTCGACGTACTGGTCGTCGACACCGCACACGGCCACCAGGAGAAGATGATCTCCGCGCTCAAGGCCGTCCGGTCGGTGAACCCTCAGGTCCCGGTGGTCGCCGGGAACGTGGTCACCGCGGAGGGCACGCGCGACCTGATCCACGCGGGCGCGGACGTCGTCAAGGTCGGTGTCGGCCCCGGCGCCATGTGCACGACGCGGATGATGACCGGCGTCGGCCGCCCGCAGTTCTCCGCCGTCGCCGAATGCGCGGCCGCGGCCCGGGAACTGGGCAAGCACGTCTGGGCGGACGGCGGGGTGCGGCACCCGCGTGACGTCGCGCTCGCGCTGGCCGCCGGCGCGTCCTCGGCCATGGTCGGCTCGTGGTTCGCCGGTACCCACGAATCCCCCGGCGACTTGCGCCACGACGAACAGGGCAAGCCGTACAAGGAATCGTTCGGCATGGCGTCGAAGCGCGCCGTCGGCGCCCGCACCCGCACGGACAACGTCTTCGAGCGCGCCAAGAAGGGTCTGTTCGAAGAGGGCATCTCGGCGTCCCGGATGGCGCTGGACCCGGCTCGCCCCGGCGTCGAAGACCTGCTCGACTCCATCGGTTCCGGCGTCCGCTCGGCCTGCACGTACGCGGGCGCGAGGACGCTGGAGGAGTTCCACGAGCGCGCGCTGCTCGGCATCCAGTCGGCCGCGGGCTTCGCGGAAGGGCGGCCGCTGCCCGCCGGCTGGTGATCTCCGAGCCCTGAAAGCACTAGGGTGCACCGGGTGAAGCCCCTGAGACGAATCGCGGCGGCGGCGGTGGACCGCCGCCACACAGAGGAAATCGCCGCGCTGAGGTCCACGGTCGCGGACCAGGCCGCGGAACTGGACCGGTTGCGCGCGGTGCTGGACCACCACACCGCCTGGCTGGAGGACCACGGCCGGGCGTTGCGGGACGGCGCCGCGCGCACCACCACCGTCGAGGCCAAACAGGAAGCCATCGAGGCCAGACAGGAAGCGCTCGACGGCTGGCTCGACAGCCACGACACCGCGTTCGAAGGCCTGCATCTCCGGACCGAAAAGCTCGAAGCGGCCCGCGCCGTCCAGACCTTCACCCAGTGGCTCGAACCGCTGGAACTCACCACCACGCCGAAGATCTCGGTCGTCCTGCCGACGCACGACCGCGCCACCCTGCTGCCCCGCGCGATCGCGTCGGTGCAGGCGCAGCACTATCGGAACTGGGAACTGGTGGTCGCGGACGACGCCAGTTCGGACTCCACGCCCAAGGTGCTCGCGGCCCTCGAAGATCCGCGTATCCGCACGATTCGCGTGGCACACCACCGGGTCAGCGCCGCACGCAACGCCGCGCTCGCCGAAACGACCGGTGACGTCGTCGCCTACCTGGACGACGACAACACGATGCATCCTTTGTGGCTCAAGGCCTTGGCCTGGGCGTTCGGCGAGCACCCGGAGGTCACCGTCGCGTACGGCGGGTACGTCATCGACGACGTCGAAGGGCTGCCGAGCCTGCTGCTGAAGCCGTACAGCCGTGGGGCCCTGCTCAAGGAGAACCTCGCCGACACCGGCGCCGTCGCCCATCGCGCGGGCCTCGAAGAAGCCCGCTTCGACGAATCACTGGTCGAAATGGACGACTGGGATCTCCTGCTGAGCCTCACCGCCGATCGCGACCCGTTCGTCATCCCGGCGATCTCGTGTTTCTATTCCACGGCCGCGCCGGACCGCCTTTCCCACGGCCCTACCTACGACGCCGATTTCGCCGCGGTGCGAGGGAAGCACGGGGAGTCCCTTTAGGACTGTCCCCAAGGGACTCCCCGATCGGCTAACCGTGGTCCTCCAGCATCTCGGTGACGAGCGCCGCGATCGGCGAACGCTCGGAACGGGTCAGCGTGACGTGCGCGAACAGCGGATGCCCCTTGAGCTTCTCGATCACCGCCGAAACACCGTCGTGCCGTCCGACCCGCAGGTTGTCGCGCTGCGCGACGTCATGCGTGAGCACGACCCGCGAAGCCGTGCCGAGCCGCGAAAGCACGGTCAGGAGCACGTTGCGCTCCAACGACTGCGCCTCGTCGACGATGACGAACGTGTCGTGCAGCGACCGCCCGCGGATGTGCGTCAGCGGGAGCACCTCGAGCATGCCGCGGTCGAAGACCTCGTCGAGGACGTCCTGGCTGACCAGCCCGCCGAGGGTGTCGAACACCGCCTGCGCCCACGGCTGCATCTTCTCGCTCTCGGAACCGGGCAGGTAGCCCAGTTCCTGGCCGCCGACCGCGTACACCGGCCGGAACACCACGACCTTGCGGTGCTGGCGGCGTTCCATCACCGACTCCAGCCCCGCGCAGAGCGCGAGCGCCGACTTACCCGTACCGGCGCGCCCGCCCAGCGAGACGATGCCGACGTCGGAGTCCAGCAGGAGATCCAGCGCCACCCGCTGCTCGGCCGAACGGCCGTGCAGCCCGAACGCCTCCTTGTCACCCCGCACGAGCCGGATCCGCTTGTCCGCGGTGACCCGGCCCAGCGCGCTCGAACTGCCCGCCAGCAGCCTCAGGCCGGTGTGACAGGGCAGTTCGCCGACCTCGGGCATCCCGAACTCCGCCGGATCGACGGAAGGGCCGCTGAACAGCGCGTCGACCAGGGTCTGCGGGACGTCCACGTCCGCCATCCCCGTCCAGCCCGAGGGCGTCACCTCCTGCGCGCGGTACTCGTCGGCCTCCAGGCCGACGGCGCCCGCTTTGACACGCAGGGGGATGTCCTTGGTCACCAGCGTGACCGACGCGCGTTCCGCCGCCAGGTTGAGCGCGCAGGCGAGGATGCGGTGGTCGTTGGAGTCGGTGCGGAAGCCGACCGGGAGCACCGTGGGGTCGGAGTGGTTCAACTCCACCTGCAGGGTGCCGCCGTGCTCACCGATCGGGATCGGCGCGTCGAGCCTCCCGTGCTGACGACGCAGGTCGTCGAGCATGCGAAGCGCTTCACGCGCGAACCAGCCCAGTTCGGGATGGTGACGTTTCGCCTCCAGTTCACTGATGACGACCAGCGGGAGCACGACCGCGTGTTCGGCGAAACGGGTCACCGACCAGGGGTCAGAGAGCAGGACCGACGTGTCGAGCACGTAAGTGGACCGCTGGGATTCGGGCGAGATCGAGGCTTTCTCCGGGCCAGGGGCACCGGTCGAAGAACGGCCAGAGGCCTTGCGGGGTGAACGCTGCGCAGTCACGACGGCATCTCCCTCGTGGGCGTGGCACCACGCCCGCACTCGCTGGGCCGGGCACTTCCCTGGCCAACCGCTCCTTCCGACGCCTTCCGCGTCAGACGGCTCGGCCACGAGGGCCGGGTGCCGGCCCCCTCGTGCATCCACTGGGCGGCTGTGCCGCCCTGTCGACAACTGCCACGACCAGGGCCTCCCGTGAGAGTCCGCATGGGACGCGAACCCTCACTTCCGGAAGGTACCTGCGTCCGGGCGATCGCGCAGGCAGCCACCACGGTGATTCGCCAAACCGTCATCTCACTGTCGGTCGCGGGACATCAACGCCTGGTCACCGTCACGATAAGTAGTGATGATCACCATTCAGGGACGCTCTTCGACGTGACCCGGATGGATCAACGCGACAGAGGGCGTTCACCTGATCGAACTCGGGCTTCTACCACATTGGGTAGCGGAGCGCCTTTGCGTCAGAGACAGAGAACCGTACTGAGTGAAAGGCACCTTTCTCGCCCCACACAATGGGCTGACGAGATGGTCACCGTCCCGGTGAAGCGAGTACTTTTCTCACCGCGGGACACACCCACCGGATTCCGTGCCCCGTTCACCTGAATATCTCTACCAAGGAGTGTGCGCAGAGCCGAAAAAGGCCGGTTTCGTTCTCGCCGTCGCCGCGGGTCTCATGATGGTCGGCGGAACCGCGTTCGCCGCGACCGGTGACACCACCGGTAATCCGGACCCCACGTTCGGTAACGCTAACAACACCTTCATCGAGGGCGGTGGCGCGCTGGGCTATGGCGCCCCTTCGCTGGTCGCCGGCACCCACACGGGCATCGCCACCACCCCGGCTCTGATTCTCCACCCGCTGGAGCACCACCACCACTGATCTTCAGCGTCTACGACGAAGGCCCCGGAAGTGCACTCCGGGGCCTTCGTCTTGTCCGAGGTCAGGCACCTCAGGAACCGAAGCGCCGGTGACGCCAGGCGTAATCACGCATGGCACGCAGGAAATCGACCCGGCGGAACGCGGGCCAATAAGCTTCGGTGAACCAGAATTCCGAATGCGCCGATTGCCAGAGCAGAAATCCGGAAAGCCGCTGCTCACCCGAGGTACGGATGATCAGATCCGGATCCGGCTGACCCGAGGTGTACATGTGTTCGGAAATATGGTCGACGTCCAAAATCTTCGCGAGCTCGCGGATCGAGGTGCCTTCGTCGGCGTGCTGGAGCAGAAGTTTGCGGACCGCGTCGGCGATCTCCTGACGCCCTCCGTAACCGACCGCGACGTTGACCTCCATCCCGGAACGCCCTTCGGTGCGTTCCGCGGCCGCGCTGAGGGCCTTCGCGACCTCCGGGGGCAACAGGTCAAGGGCTCCCACGATGCGGAGCCGCCACGGCGTGTGCGGCGCGGCGAGCTCGTCGGTGACGTCGGTGATGATCTTCAGCAGGGGACTGAGTTCCTCGGCCGCGCGGCCGAGGTTGTCGGTCGAGAGCAGCCACATGGTGACGACCTCGACGTCGGCCTCGTTGCACCAGCTCAGGAAGTCGGCGATCTTCTTGGCGCCGGCCCGGTGGCCGTCGGCGACGTCGGTGAAGCCCGCTTCGCGCGCCCAGCGGCGGTTGCCGTCCAGCATGATGGCGATGTGGCGTGGATGACGCCCCTTGGCCTGCTGGATCAGGCGCCTGCCGTAGGCGCTGTACACGACGTCTGACAAGAAGGACCGAAGACTCACGCCAGTGGAGGGTAGTCACCCCGCGGGCCCCAGTGGGACGCGCCACGGACACTGGCAAAAAACCTACGGTGCCGTAACCTGAGAGAGTGAGCGTAGAGACCGAACCCCAGCCGTCCGGCCCCACGCCCTTGGTGGACACACGTCCTCGCCTGCGGGGCCACCTTCACTTCTGGTCCTTCTTCGGCGCCGTCGCCGGAGCCGCGGCCCTCATCAGCCTCGCGGCGTCCACTGTGTCGCCCATCGCCGTTTTGTCCACTTCGGTCTACGGCCTGACCGTACTGGGCCTCTTCGGCGTGAGCGCGCTCTACCACCGTCGTTTGTGGAGCCCACGGGCATACGAATGGATGAAGCGCGCCGACCACTCGATGATCTTCCTGTTCATCGCCGGCACTTACACGCCGTTCGCCCTTCTGGCGATGTCGCAGCCGACCGGGTACATCGTGCTCGCGATCGTGTGGGGCGGCGCGATCGGCGGCGTCACCCTGAAGATGCTGTGGCCGAACGCGCCACGGTGGCTGGGCGTGCCGATCTACATCGCACTCGGCTGGGTCGCCGTCTTCGTCCTTCCCGAACTGGGCGCGCACGCCGGGATCGCGGCGCTCGTACTGCTCTGCGTCGGTGGGCTGTTCTACACACTGGGCGCGGTGTTCTACGCGGTGAAGTGGCCGAACCACTTCCCGGACACGTTCGGGTACCACGAGTACTTCCACGCCTGCACGGTTCTCGCGGCTGTCTCGCACTACATCGCGATCTGGCTGGCGATGTACGCCTAGATGAGTGATTCCGTGAAGGTCGCGTGAAGTGCATCTCGAGCGAGGACGTCCTTCAGCGTGAACCAAGGACGCTTCCACGCGCGAAGCGCCTCTACGGACAGTCACAGCACCTCATTGAGCTGCACATGATTTTCACGGAATCAACCGTCCAGCCGCTGGTGAGCCAGTCCCGAAGTTGATCGTCGTCGCTTAGGCCGATCAGCCGCACCACAGCCGAGTTGCCGCTGTGGTCGGCAGCGTTCAGCAACCGCAGTCACCAATCCTCACTTGCCTCCCATCGGGGTCGCCCGAATCGCGTCAAGTGCCCGACAGCAACTCGATCCCCAGCGCGTGCGTGAAGACGTTCCGCGGATCCCACCGCGCCTTCACCCGCCGCAAACGCGGATAGTTCCCCTGGTAGTACAACGTCGACCAAGGCACTCCGGACGTGTTCCAGGCCGGATCGGCCAGGTCGACGTCGGGATAGTTGATGTACGAGCCGTCATCGACCGGCACCCCACCGGTCGCGGAGTAGACGTCCCGGTACAACTCACGCACCCAGGACAGATTCGCCGCGTCATCCGACGGTTCCAGCCACAGTGAGCTGTAGACGGCCTTCATGATCGCCCCGCGCTGCGCGATCGCGGTCGCCTCGGGAGCGACGGCGGCGACCTGGCCTCCGTAACCGATGACCTGAATCCCGCCCCGCACCGTCGTGGCCTCGCTCAAGTGCCGGTGGATCGTCGCGAGCTGGGCCGGCGTGAACGACCGGCGCAGGTACGCGGCCTTGATCTTGTACCGCCGCGTCGCCACATCACCGGGTTGCCCGAGGCCGGGCCAGGTCGTCGCGTGTGACCACGGCGCCTTGTACCGGTAGGTGTACGCGGGCTCGACGCCGAGCGCGGTGACGAGGCCGGTCACCAGCCGATCCACGCCGGGGAGGTCCGCATCGGCTTGAACGGTGAGTTCGAGGGTGCCGGTGTCGCGGTGCTTCAGGTGCAGGATCGGGTACAGGCCGGTGCTCGGTGAGCCAGGGGCGCTGTTGCGTTCCATCCAGGCGCCGAAATTCCCGACGATTTCGGTGAACGCCTGATCGTCCCAGTTCCAGACGGCGAGGCAGGTCAGCATCTCCCGTGGTTGCGGCGGCAGCAGACGGGACGGGTCGGTGCCGGTGGCGCCGGGCGAACGCAGCCAGTAGCGGGTCACCACGCCGAAGTTGCCCCCGCCGCCGCCGGTGTGCGCCCACCACAGGTCGTGGTTCTGGTCTCGGGAGGCCACCACGGCACGGACGCCCGGCTGATCGGCCACGACCACCTCGACGGCTTCCAGGTGATCGACCACGGCCCCGTACCGCCGCGACAGCGGGCCGTACCCGCCACCGGCGATGTGCCCGCCCGCGCCGACTTCGGGACAGCCTCCCGCCGGGATCGTCACGCCCCAACCGCGCCCGAGGGTCCTGTACACCTGCCCGAGGGTCGCGCCGGGCTCGACGAAGAAGGCGCGTCGCGCGGAGTCGTAGCCGACGGCGTCCATTCGCGACAGATCGATCAGCGTCCGCGCCGCCGGATCGGCGGTGAGGTTCTCGAAGCAGTGCCCGCCGCTGCGCACCGCGATCCGCCGGCCTGACCGCACGGCGTCCGACACCGCGCGGACGACCTGGCCGGTCGATCCGGTCAGGCGCACCTCGTCGGGCTTCCCCACGAAACGGAAGTTGTTGGCACGCACCAAACCGTCGTAACGGGAGTCGCCGGGACGGACCGTCACCGCACCGGGTTCGTGAAGTTCCGCGTCGGCGACGCCGCCGACCGTCGCGCTGACGGCCACGGCTCCGGCACCGGCAAGCAGCCCGCGTCGACTCAGCTCGTTCATCGTGTTCCCCATGCGTTCATCGTCGCGGGATCGCGACGCGGGCACCTCAACCGGACGGAGGAGGGCAGGGTGGAAAAGCGGATCAACCGTTCGGCTGAGTGACCAGGAGAGACACACGCGTGTTCCCTCTGGCACAAGAAAGTGCCTTCTTCCGCAAGTCCCGGAACACAGGCCAAGATCGCCACCATGGCCAAGAACGCACCGCCCCGCCCACTAGACGACGCCGCCCTCAGTGACTTCCTCGCCGAACACACCTTCGGCGCCCTCGCGACCCTCAAGCGCGACGGCCGCCCGCACCTCTCCACCGTCGTCTACGACTGGAATCCCGAGACCCGCGAGATCCGGATCAGCACGACCGAAGATCGCCTCAAGGTCAGGCAGATCCGCAACAATCCGCACGCGTCCCTCTACGTCTCCAGCGCCGATCACTGGACCTTCGCGGTCGTGGAAGGAGAAGCGGAACTCTCCGAAGTCGTTCGAACACCGGAGGACCCGGACGAGCGCAGGCTTTTCATCACCCTCAAAACCGGGAAACTCTATGGAACCGCGCTCGACATCGCTTAACGTACGCACCTGGAAAAGGCCAGGTGAGGAGACGCCCGATGTGGGAAAAGCGGATGGAGTGGCCGCTCAACGCCGCCGCCGTACTGTTCTTGGCCGCCTACGCGTGGCCGATCCTCCAACCCTCGCTCGGGCACACCGGCAAGGTCTGGTGCGAGGTGGTCACCTGGCTCTCCTGGGCGGTCTTCGCCCTGGACTACGGCGTCCGCCTCAAGCACGCCAAGGACAAACGGGACTTCCTGAAGAACACCATCTTCGACCTGCTGATCATCATGCTCCCGCTGATCCGGCAGCTGCGGCTGCTCCGGCTGGTCATGGTGCTCAACGTCCTCAACCGCAACGCGGGCCTCTCGCTGCGGGGCCGGGTCGTGGTCTACACGGTGGGCGCGACGGCGCTCATCGTGTTCTGTTCGGCACTCGCCGTGCTCGACGCCGAACGGGCGGCGCCGGACGCGCCGATCACCGACTTCCCGGACGCGGTGTGGTGGTCGATCACGACGATCACCACGGTCGGCTACGGCGACCGCTATCCCGTCAGCGGCACCGGCCGCGTCGTCGCGGTCGGGTTGATGGTGGCCGGGATCGCCCTGCTCGGCGTGGTCACCGCGACCCTGGCGTCGTGGCTGATCCGCCGGGTGACCGAGGCCGACGAGAACGCGCAGGCCGTCACCCGCGAGCATCTCGACGAGCTGACCCGCGAAGTCAAGGCGTTGCGAGCCGAACTCGCCGAGCAGCGGGCGGTGGTCAGTCCCGCAGCATCGGAGCCGCTAGGTACTGCTCGGGGATAGCGAAGGCGTCCACGAGTGTCCGCGCGTGCGGACGCAGGTCGGCGCACAGCGTGTTCACCGCCGCGGTGACGGCCTTCGAGCGCCCGGAGGTCAGGCGCCCGTGTTCGAGGAACCAGCCCCGATCCGCCTCGATGTTCGCGAGCGCGTAGAGGTCGCAGACCCGCTCAAGCAGCTCGCGCGCCTCCGCGTCGGCACAGCGCTCGATAGCGTCGATGAACGCCTCCAGCACCACCCGATCGACGTGCACCCGCCCGGCACGCAACACGTGGTCCTGGGCGTCATTGAAGACACCGAAGGGATCCGACGCGGCTTTACGCAGGCGCTGCGCGACTCCGCCGAGTACGTGCTCTTCGCGGTCTTCGAAGAGCTTCAGGTGCCACTCGCGCGAGTACAGCACGTCGCTGTCGTCAGCGTCGGTGAGCCGCTCGACGACCTTGCGCGCGGACGTCCGTTCGATCACGGCCTCGACGAACTGCTCCGCCACGAACCGCGCGGTCGCGAGCGGGCTCAGGTCTTCGAAATGGTCCTTGTAGCTGGTCAGCAGGCCCTTCGCGACCAGCTGGAGCAGCACGGTGTTGTCGCCCTCGAAGGTGGTGAAGACGTCTGTGTCGGCCTTCAGCCCGGCGAGCAGGTTCTCCGAGAGGTACCCGGAGCCGCCGCACGCCTCGCGAGCGGTCTGGATGGTCGCCGTCGCGTGCCACGTCGAGACGGCCTTGATCCCGGCCGCCCGCGATTCCAGCTCGCGCTGCTCCTCCTCCGGCGCGTCCTCCGCGATGTCGTGAAGCTTCGCGACAAGCGCTTCCTGCGCGAAGTGCAGCGCGTAGGACGTCGCCAGCGCCGGCAACAGTTTCCGCTGGTGGGCGCGGTAGTCGAGGATCACGACCTCCTCGCCCTCGGGCCGCGCGAACTGCCGCCGCTGCTCGCCGTACCGGACGGCCAGCGCCAGCGCGCGTTTCGTCGCGCTGCCGGCGCTTCCCGCGACGCTGACCCGGCCGCGGATGAGCGTGCCGAGCATGGTGAAGAACCGGCGGCCGTCGCTTTCGATCGGGCTCGTGTACGTCCCGTCCTCGGCGACATCACCGAACCGGTTGAGCAGTGCCTCACGCGGAACCCTCACCTGGGTGAAAGTGAGCCGCCCGTTGTCGACGCCGTTGAGACCGGCCTTGCGCCCGCAATCCTCGATCTCGACGCCGCTCACGTTCTCGCCGCGGATCGGCACCACGAACGCGTGCACGCCGCGCGACTCGCCGCCGGTGATCAGCTGCGCGAACACGACCGCGAGTTCGCCGTCGCGGGCGGCGTTGCCGATGTACTCCTTCATCGCGCCGCGATCCGGCGTGTGCACGACGAACTCACGCGTGTCCGGGTCGTAGGTCGCGGTGGTCCGCAGGTGCTGGACGTCCGAGCCGTGGCCGTGTTCGGTCATCGCGAAGCAGCCCAGCAGGTCCAGATCCTTGATCCCGCGCAGATAGCGCTCGTGGTGGCGCTCGGTGCCGAGCAGCTGCACGGCGCCGCCGAACAGGCCCCATTGGACCCCGGCCTTGACCATCAGCGAGAGGTCGCCGAAGCCCAGCATCTCGAACGACGTCACCGAGCCGCCGACGTCACCGCCACCGCCGAACGCCGGGTCGAAACCGAGCCCCGGCCGGTCGGTGCGGGCCAGCAGGCGAAGCCACTCGAGGACCTGTGCGCGGTGCGCTTCGACGTCGAGGTCGACAGGGTCCTTGAAGTCCTCCGCGGCCATCTGCGCGCGCACCGCGCGACGCAGTTCGGCCCACCGTCCATCGAGGACGGTGGTCAGCGCGTCCGGGTCGATCTTCGCGGGAAGTCCTGGTGTGTCCACGATTCCTCCGATGCGGTGCGGTCTGCGCCCAGCCTGCCGCACCGCATCGAGGAGCGCAGGACGAATCAGACCGGTTCCCCGTTGATCGTGGTGTTCTCGAAGCACAGGTCATCGACGTGTTTCAGGGCGTTCTCCGTGTTCGCGACGCCGTCGAAGCGGCAATCGCTCACCCGCGGGCCACGGACGTGTGAGTTGGGCAACCCTCGGACTTTGAGCGCCGCTGGCTCCAGACGGTTGATTCCGCGCAAATCACGCGAAGCTCAGTGACTGTCCCCAGAGGACACCATGCGAGTCGAACCGTCCGATTGGCTGCCGTATGCCCCTATGCCGAGGTCGTCCTTCCTCGGGGGCGCACTTCACACGACCTTCACGGAATCACTCGTCCAGGGCCGGACCGCGGCTTCAGGAAAGGTCCGGTCCCTGTGAGCGGAGATCGTCGACCTTGGTCATCGCCTCCCGGAGCTCGGCGAGCCAGGTGTCCGCGTGCTGCCCGACCAGCCGGACTGCCCACGCCAGCGCCTCCGACCGCGACCGCGCGACGCCCGCGTCGACGAGGGTGTCGAGGACCAGGCGTTCCGGTTGCCGCAGCCTGGTCATGACCGGCGCCGAATGCGTGGTGAACAGGTGCCGCGTGCCGCCGAGGCTCGCGCCCCAGGCGACCTTGCGCTGATACCGGTGCTCGGCCTGGCGCGCGATCTCGATCCGCTCGTCTCGGGTCTCCTCGCGGAACCGGCTGATCCGGCCGTCCTCGGCCGCCGCACGGGCGGCGTCGTCGGCGTATTCGCCGGTGAGTGGCGGGAGTTCGCCGACGATGACGATCTCCTCGCGATCCACCGTGACCTCGGGATCCCCGGTGAACCACCCCTCCGGGAGCCGCCCGCCGAACCACGCGCCCGCGTCGTCCGCCGACGGGATCTCCGCCTGCTGCCAGCCGCCCCGGCCTTTCCAGCCACCGCGTCCCATCTGTCTCTCCGCCCTGAAGTAGGTGTACATGCTCGCCTCCGCGATTACATGATTACAACGCTACGCTCGCAACGGCCGAGATTCAGGCGTGTTCTCCTCCGGCGTAATCAGGGGCAACCTGATGACCTGCGCGGACGTATCCCCTTCAGTGATTCTCGGGGAAGGGAAACGGCATGCTGAAGAAAATCCTGATCGGCGCTCTCCTGTTCGGAGCGGCTCAACTGGCGGTGGTCGCGCCGG
The DNA here is from genome assembly GCF_001953865.1 of Amycolatopsis coloradensis. Lineage (GTDB taxonomy): Bacteria > Actinomycetota > Actinomycetes > Mycobacteriales > Pseudonocardiaceae > Amycolatopsis > Amycolatopsis coloradensis. The sequence continues at coordinate 588,672 of NZ_MQUQ01000005.1, read as the reverse complement.
CCGCGGCGGGCGGCCACACCCCGGACGGCCCGGTGACGAGTGCTCCGTCGACGTCCACGAAGCCTATGGCGTGGGACTGGTGAGCTGAGAGCGCAGCTCCTCGGCGGTGGTGACCGGGCGCTCGCACACGTAGCCGCGGCACACGTACGCGGCGGCCGCTCCTCCGGCCGGCGGACGGTCGGCGAGCAGCGGCACGCCGTCCGCGTCCGGAATCCCGCTCACGACGACGGCGCCGTCCGGCAGCGACGCGACGGCCGCGGCCAGCAGCTCCTCCCGTGAGGCGGCGTCCGGTCCGACCACGGCGACCTGGACCGGCCCCGCGGCGGCGGCTTCGGCGACCGAAAGCCAGTGCCCGGCGAACCTCGGCGCGTGGGCGGCGAGCCGTCCCGCGCGGGCCAGCGCCCGTTCGGCCGCCTCGCGGTAGCGGCCCACCTGGTCGTGCCCGGCCAGCACGGACGCGGTCAGCAACGCGTTCGCCAGCGCCGAGGCCCCCGACGGACTCGCGTTGTCGGTCGGGTCGGAAGGCCGCTGTACCAGGACTTCCGCGTCGTCGGCCGTGTCGTAGTAGGCGCCCGGTGAGTCCGGAACGCCGAAATGAGCCAGGGCGAGGTCCAGCAGCGTGATCGCGTCGGCGAGCCAGCGCGGCTCCCCGGTCGCCTGGTGGAGTTCGAGCAACCCTTCGGCGAGGCACGAGTAGTCCTCCAGCACTCCGGCGGTCGTGCCGACGACGCCGTCGCGCGAGGTCCGGCGCAGTCGTCCGTCCACGAAATGGCTGTCCATCAGGAAAGCCGCCGCACGGGTGGCCGCGTCGATCCACCGTGGACGGCCGAGCCGGGAACCGGCCTTGGCCAGCGCGCCGATCGCGAGCCCGTTCCAGGCGGCGATGACCTTGTCGTCACGGGCGGGCTGAGGACGTCCGTCGCGAGCGGTCAGCAGCGCCCGCCGGACCCGTTCGTGGCGTTCACCATCCGAGGGGTGCGGTTCACGCAGCCTCAGCGTCGAGGCACCGTGCTCGAAGTTGCCGCGCTCGGTCACCTGGAACAGCTCGGCCGCCCAAGCGCCGTCTTCCTCTCCGAGCACTTCGACGAGCTGCGCGGGCGTCCAGACATAGGTGAGCCCCTCGACGCCGTCGGTGTCCGCGTCGAGCGAAGCGGCGAACCCGCCTTCGGCCGTCCCGAGGTCGCGCAGCAGGAATTCCGCGGTCTCCTCGACCGTCCGGCGGGCGTACTCGTGCCCGGTCACGCCCTGGAACTGAGCATAGAAACGCAAAAGCAAACCGTTGTCGTACAACATCTTCTCGAAGTGCGGCACTTCCCAGCGGGCGTCGACCGAGTAGCGCGCGAATCCGCCCGCGAGCTGGTCGTTGAGGCCGCCCAGCGCCATCGCCTCGGCGGTGTGCTCGACCGGGCCGAGATCGGATCCGGTGCGCTCGTGGTGACGGAGCAGGAAGGTCAACGCCATCGTCGGCGGGAACTTCGGCGCTCCCCCGAAACCGCCGGTCTCGGCGTCGTATTCCTTGCGCAGCGCCGAGACCGCCCCGTCCAGCGCGGCACCGTCCACAGCGGACTCCGGCAGCGGGCCGCTCCTCTCCGTGAGGTGGGCGATGATCTGCTGGGCGCCGGAACGCAGTTCCCCCGGGCGCTCACCCCAGGCTTCGGCGACCGCGACCAGCAATTGCGAGAACGACGGCATCCCCGGCCGCGGCGACGGCGGATAGTAGGTGCCGCAATGGAACGGCTCACCCTCCGGCGTCAGGAAACACGTCATCGGCCAGCCACCCTGGCCGGTCATCGCCTGCGTGGCCGCCATGTACACCGAGTCGATGTCCGGGCGCTCTTCACGATCGACCTTGATGTTGACGAAGTTCGCGTTCATCAGCGTCGCGGTGGCTTCGTTCTCGAACGACTCGTGCGCCATGACGTGGCACCAATGGCAGGCCGCGTAACCGACCGAAAGCAGGATCGGCACGTTCCGCCGCTTCGCCTCGGCCAGCGCTTCTTCACCCCAGGGCCACCAGTCCACCGGGTTGTCGGCGTGCTGAAGCAGGTACGGGCTGGTCGCGGCCTTCAGGCGGTTCGACATGAGCCCAGGGTCGCATGCCGAAGTCAGGACCACCGATCCAAGCTCGGCTCGGCCGAAGAAACGCTCAGTCGGATTTCTTCGCCTTCGCGGCGGGCTCCGCGGGCGCGTCGGCGACAGCCTTCTCGGAAGCTTCGTCAGCGGAAGCCTCCGAAGCGGCCGGCTCGTCGAAGCTCTCCGGGAGCCGCTTCAAGTGCTTGGTCATCGACCGCACCAGCAGCGCGACGGCGATCAAGAACAGGATCAGGATCAGGAAACCCACCGGTGACGACTTGCCGAAATCCTCACCTTGGCCGCCGTTGTCGCCGTTGCCGGGCTGCTGCGCCAGGAACTGCGACGCAGCCGTCACCGGGACGACGGCGAACGCCGGCACCACGAAACTCATCTAGCCCTCCTTCAAACCGGCGAACAGATCGTCCTCCGGCAGGGTGCTGTCCACCAGTGAGCGGACCAGCTCGTACTCCTCGGTCGGCCAGACCTCGCGCTGCAGGTCACGCGGGACGGCGAACCAGCGGCTGTTCGGGTCGATCTGGGTGGCGTGTGCCTTGAGGGCCTCGTCACGCTGCTCGAAGTAGTCGCCGCACTCGACGCGGGTGGTCACCCGCTCCATGACGTCGGCCTTCTCCGGGTCCCACGACTTGAGCCATTCCTCGTACGGCGACTCCAGCCCGCGCGCGAGCAGGCCCTCGTGGAACACGGTCATCCTGGCGCGTGAGAACCCGTGCACGTAGTACAGCTTCAACGGCTGCCACGGCTCGCCCTCGTCCGGGTAGCGCTCCGCCTCGCCGGCGGCGTCGAAGGCCGCGACCGAGATCTCGTGCGTCCGGATGTGGTCGGGGTGCGGGTACCCGCCGTTCTCGTCGTAGGTGACGATCACGTGCGGGCGGAACTCGCGGATGACCTTCACCAGCGCGCCGGTCGACTCTTCGAGCGGGATGACCGCGAACGAGCCCTCCGGGACCGGGGGCAGCGGGTCGCCCTCGGGCAGGCCCGAGTCGAGGAACCCGAGCCACACGTGGCTCACGCCGAGGATCTTGGCCGCGCGGGCCATCTCCTCCCGGCGGATGTCGGTCATGTTGGCCAGTACGTCGGGACGGTCCATGGCCGGGTTCAGCACACTGCCCGCCTCGCCGCCGGTACAGGTCACGACCATGACCTCGTGCCCTTCGGCGGCGTACCTGGCCAGAGTGGCGGCACCCTTGCTCGACTCGTCGTCAGGGTGCGCGTGCACCGCCATCAGGCGGAGGCGTGACTTCGGCGGTTCATCGGCTAGCACCATGCTCCGAACGTCCCCTTCTCGTTCCCTATTCCCCCACGACCCTGCCTGACGGCCCGCGCGACCGGGCGCGGATACTCGAGGGGGACCACTCGCATACGACTTCATTGTCCCTGCGAGCACGACGACACCAACCGGGAGGCCCGGGTTGAGCACGGGACAGGATGCTCCCACCGCGGAAAGCACCCGGACGGACCTGCTCGAGAGCCGCTACGGCAAGACCCGCGCCGCGCGGCCCGCCCGCTGGCGGCGGGTGCTGTACCTGGTGATCGCACTGCTGGTCAGCGGCGGTATCGCCTACGTGATGTACACGAACTTCGGCGGCGCGCCCATCGAAGGCGAACGCGTCTCGTTCGACGAGAAGCCGGGCGACGCGATGGAGATCACGATCAACGTGACCAGGGACGACGTGAACCGTCCCGGAGTGTGCGTCGTCCGGGTCCGCGACAAGGCCGGAGCCGAAAGCGGGCGCAAAGAGGTCCTGATTCAGCCTGGTTCGAAGAACAGCAGGGTGACTACCACCATCAAGAGCATCGGAAAGCCGGTCACGGCTGATATCTTCGGATGCTCATACGATGTACCACGGTACCTGTCAAGGCCATAGCGGCCAACGGGGTGAAACGGGCGCCCAACGCCGAGGCGCGACCGAAATGACCGGCGGCGCTGTCGCGCGCCGTGTTACTCTGATCTACCGGCACGGCCCGAGACGGGCCGTGTTTTTCCTTTATCTCAACCAGGTCGGCACGCCATGCCGGTCTGGCGGCCGGCTTGTACACCCAAGCCTGGCAGGCCCCTACGAGGAGATGGTGACCGTGAGCGACACCAAGGTGACCTGGCTGACCCAGGATGCCTACGACAAACTCAAGCAGGAACTCGACCACTACATCGAGCTCCGCCCGGTCATCGCTGCGAAGATCAACGACAGCCGGGAGGAGGGTGACCTCAAGGAGAACGGTGGCTACCACGCCGCGCGCGAAGAGCAGGGCCAGCACGAAGCCCGCATCCGCCACCTCCAGGAACTCCTCCGTTCGGCCAAGGTGGGTGAGGCGCCCGCCAACGACGGCAGCGCCGGTCCCGGAAAGGTCCTCACCGTGCGCTACGACGGTGACGACGTCGACGAGAACTTCCTCTTGGCGACCCGTGAAGAAGGCACCGAAGGCGATCTGGACGTCTACTCCCCGGAATCCCCGCTCGGGAAGGCGCTGCTCGGCGCCAAGGAGGGTGAGACCCGGGAATACGAACTGCCCAACGGCAACATCCAGAAAGTGACGCTCGTCAAGGCCGTGCCCTACACCGGCAAATAAGCCTCCGCGCGCGCCCGGCCCGACATGGCCGGGCGCGCGGATGAGCCGTTAGCGTGACCTCCGGATCAACCTGGAGGGATCATGAGCGAGCTACCGATCTGCGTCGCCTGTGGCATGCAGTACGCGGAACCCCGGTCCGACTGCCCGATCTGCGAAGACGAACGTCAGTACATCCCGCAGGCCGGACAGCGGTGGACCGATTTGAACACCGTTCGCGCGAGCGGGACGTACACGGCCCGCGTCGAGGAGCAGGGACCCGGCCTCGTCGGAGTCGGGTCCACACCCAACTTCGCCATCGGCGAGCGGGCGCTGCTGGTCAAGGCCGGATCCGGCAACTTCCTGTGGGACTGCGCGGGCTTCATCGACGACGACCTCGTCGCGAGGGTCCGTGCACTCGGCGGGATCACCGGCATCGCGATCAGCCATCCGCACTACTACACCACCATGGTCGAGTGGGCCCACGCCTTCGACGCGCCCATCTACCTGCACGAGGGCGACCGGCAGTGGATCGGCAGGCCGGATCCCGCGATCAAGCTGTGGAGCGGGGTGACCCTCGACGTCGCCCCCGGCCTGCGGCTGATCAACCTCGGCGTGCATTTCGACGGCGGGACGGTGCTGCACTGGCCCGGCGGGGAGAACGGCCTCGGCGCGCTGCTCTCGGGCGATATCCTCCAGGTCATCCCGGACCGCCGGTTCGTCGGCATGATGTACAGCTACCCGAACCTCATCCCGGAGCGCCCGGAGGTCGTCCGGCGCGCGGCCGAACTGCTGGAACCGTACGAGTTCGAGGCGATCTACGGCGCTTGGTGGGACGCGATCATCCGCACCGGCGGGCACGAGGCCGTCCAGCGGTCGGCGGCGCGGTACCTGCACCAGGTGCGCTAGCTCCGCGCCAGCCGTTCCAGCAGCGGCCGTACGCGCGGCGGAACCGGCGTCGACAACGCGATCGACGTCGACGTCCGCCGCACGTACGGCGCGCCGACCACCTCGTCCACCACCCGTTGCAGGTCGTCGTTGTTGCGCGCCACCATCCGCACGAAGAGGTCGCCTTGGCCTGTCGTCGCGTAGACCTCGCACACCTCGTCGATCGCCGACAGCGCCTCCGCGACCTCGGCCCGGCGGCCTTGGGCGATCTCCAGGACGGCGAACGCGGTGAGGCCGTATCCCATCGCCGCGAGGTCGAGTTCGGGCGGGAAACCGCCGAGGATCCCACGTTCGGTCAGCCGGTCCAGCCGAGCCTGCACGGTGCCCCGCGCGACGCCGAGGCGGCGCGCGCATTCGAGCACGCCGAGCCGCGGCGAGTCGGTGAGCAACAGCAGCAGCCGCGCGTCCAGCGCGTCGAGTGCTTCCGACATCGCGCCTACCTCCTACACAGGTTGTCCACTATGACCGCGCCATCGCGGGCTTCACTGGGCATAGTGTGCAGCGAAATCTTTGACCATTGCGCATTTTGTCACGCGCTCGGATGCTTCATGACATGACGCACACAGTGGAACCCCAGGGTGCTCTTGACGACGTGAGCTACGACCAGCTGCGTCAGCTCGTCGGGCTCGTCGACCACGACTCTTCGACCGACCCGTTCCCGGTGAAGTCGATGGACGCGGTGGTGTTCATCGCGGGCAACGCCACGCAGACCGCCTGGTTCTACCAGGTCGCGTTCGGTATGCAGCTCATCGCGTACTCCGGTCCCGAGACCGGCGACTTCGAACGCAAGTCGTTCGTGCTGAAGTCCGGCTCGGCCCGCTTCGTGATCACCGGTGGCGTCAAGCCCGACTCCTCGCTGCTGGACCACCACCGCCGCCACGGCGACGGCGTCATCGACCTCGCGCTCGAGGTCGCCGACGTCGACCGCTGCATCGACCACGCCCGCGCGCAGGGCGCCACCGTCCTCGAGGAGCCGCACGACGTCTCCGACGAGCACGGCACCGTGCGTATCGCCGCGATCGCGACCTACGGCGAGACCCGCCACACGCTGATCGACCGGTCGAAGTACACCGGCGTCTACCTGCCGGGCTACGAGCCGCGCGAGAGCAAGATCGTCCGCCCCGAGGGCGCGCCGAAGCGGCTGTTCCAGGCCGTCGACCACTGTGTCGGCAACGTCGAACTCGGCAAGATGGACTACTGGGTCGACTGGTACCACCGCGTCATGGGCTTCGTGAACATGGCGGAGTTCGTCGGTGACGACATCGCGACCGAGTACTCGGCCCTGATGAGCAAGGTCGTCTCCAACGGCAACCACCGCGTCAAGTTCCCGCTCAACGAGCCGGCGATCGCGAAGAAGAAGTCGCAGATCGACGAGTACCTCGAGTTCTACGGCGGCGCGGGCTGCCAGCACATCGCGCTGGCCACCAACGACATCATCGCCACGGTGAAGGCGATGCGCGCGGCGGGCGTCGAGTTCCTCGACACCCCGGACTCCTACTACGACGACCCGGAGCTGCGTGCGCGGATCGGCGAGGTCCGGGTGCCGATCGAGAAGCTCAAGGAGCACCGCATCCTGGTCGACCGGGACGAGGACGGCTACCTGCTGCAGATCTTCACCAAGCCGATCGGCGACCGCCCGACGGTGTTCTACGAGCTCATCGAGCGGCACGGTTCGCTCGGCTTCGGCAAGGGCAACTTCAAGGCCCTGTTCGAGGCCATCGAGCGCGAACAGGAGCGCCGAGGCAATCTCTGACGGCGAGGCGCCATCAGCGCGGCGCCGCGGCGACCTCTGACCCGGCAGTTCGCAGGGCGTGAAAGGGCTCTTCATCGCACTTTGTGCGGTGAGGGGCCCTTTCGCTACGTGATGGTTCCGACTTTGTCGGCCCGGGGTGATACACCGGACGAGCACTAAACTTCGAGCGCACCGGAACCGGTCGTGTCTTCGGATCGTCAGTGTGTTTACGTCAGCATGCAGCTTGTGGAAGGGCCCCGATGCCGGACAACGTCGACGCCAGCGAACAGATGGTGGACAACTGGACGAAGCAGATCCAGGAGACCGCCGCGCGCTATCAGGCGATGGCCGCCCGCATGCAGGGGCAGACCGTGACGGAGCGGTCGAAGGACAACACCATCGAAGTGACGATCGATTCGAAGGGCCTGCTCACGAATCTCGTCATCTCCGAAGCCGCGAGCGGCAAGCGGATGGCCGAGGTCTCGTCGCAGGTCATGCGGCTCGTGCAGCTCGCGCAGTCACGGATCCCGGAACTGCTGCAGGCGGCGATGGCCGAGACGGTCGGCGCAGGCGACGAGACGGCGAGCCGCGTGATCGCGGAGGCCCAGAGCACCTTCCCGGAAGCACCCCCGGAGGAGGACCTCGCTCCGCCGGCGCCCGAGCGGCACCACCGCTTCGGCCCGGAGGAGGAAGATCCCTCGCCGCCGGCGCAGGCGAACCCGCCGCAGCCGAAGCCGATCCCGCGGCGGCGCCGCACGCGGGACGACGACGATGACGACTTCGGCGGCAGCATCCTTTCTTAGACGTTCATCCGGCCTGGTAGAGGGGAGAAACCATGGCAGGCAAAGGTTACGAGCTCGGCGCCGACCTCGACGCGCACGCCAAGCAGATCGACGGCATCGCCGACGGTCTGCGCACGGCGGTCGACGCCGCGCAGCAGGTGAGCATGCCGACCGACGCGTACGGCATCATCTGCCAGCCGTTCCGGATGATGCTCGACCCGGTGGAGGAGTTCGGCATCAACGCGCTGAACAAGGCCGTCGAGGCAGCGACCGCCGTGGCGAACAACGTGCGCTCGGCGTCCAACGCCTACCAGACGCAGGACGAGAACTTCGCCGCGGAATTCAAGAAGGCGCAGGTGCCTGACTGATGCCCGAGGGGAATCCGCTCGTCGCGAAGGCACCGACAGACGGCGACGGCCCGGGGCCGCTGACGGCCGGGAACAGCGAATACGGTTACGCGGCGGGCATCGGCGTCGCCGAGTCGGCCATGGACGCCTTCAACGGCATCTCGAACGGCGACTGGGTGGGCGGCGGGCTCGGTGTGCTGAGCCTCGCGGGCGAGATCGCCAGCGCCGCGATCGACCCGTTCGGCTACCTGATGTCGTCGGTGGCGTCGTTCCTGATGGAACACATGCAGCCGCTGAAGGACATGCTGGACGCGGTGGCAGGCGATCCGCCGGTGATCCAGTCGTACTCCGAGACCTGGGGCAACGTCGCCAAGAAGCTGGAAGACACCCAGGTCGACCTGGCGAACAAGGTCAAGAACGGCACTTCCGGCTGGACCGGCGACGCCGCCGACCAGTACCGCAAGCAGGCCGCGGAGCAGGCGGAGGCGATCAGCGCGGCGGCGACGGTCGCGGGCGGGATCAGCACCGTCGTGATGATCTTCGGCGAGATCGTCGCCTTCGTCCGTGAGTTCATCCGCCAGCTGATCGCGGACGCCGTCGGCAAGCTCATCGCGTGGGTCATGGAGACGGTGTTCTCCCTCGGTTTCGGCACGCCGATCGTGGTCGCGCAGGCCGTCACCGCGATCGCCAAGTGGGCCGCGAAGATCGCCGACAAGCTCAAGGAACTGTGCGACGCGATGCGGCGGGTCTCGCCGTTGCTCGGCAAGCTGGTCGACGTCTTCGAGAAGATCATCAAGATCTTCGGCAAGATCGCGGGCAAGATCACCGGACTCGACGCGCTCAACCCCAAGAACATCAAGGCCGGCGGCTTCGTCCAGCCCGGTGGCCGCGGCGGCGGGTCCGGCGGACCCGACGGTGGCGGCACGGGATCCGGGGACGGCCCGGACGGTGACGGTTCCACCGGCTCGAACGGCTCCGACGGCGACTCGAGTGGTTCCGGTGACTCCGGCCGCTCCGGTGACGGCTCGAGTGACTCGGGTTCGAATGATTCGGGCTCGGGCGATTCGGGCTCCAACGGCGATTCCGGCGGCACTCCGTCAGGCACCACCACTCGCGGTGGCGACGGCGGTGGCTCACCGTCCACAAGGGACGGCGACGGATCTCCCAGCCGTACCGGCGATGGCGACTCACCGTCCACTTCGGACGGAAACCTCGGCAACTCGCCGGACGGTGGTGGTTCCCCCAGCACCGCCCGCACCGACAGCCCGGCTCCGCACACCCGGTCCGACAGCGGATCCCCTGGCGATTCCGGAACTCCGAACCGTGCGCCCGACGGCGGCTCACCGAGCCCTGCCCGTACGGACAGCGGCGGCTCGCCGAGCCACACACCCGACAGCGGCTCCCCTGCGCCGCACACCCGGACCGACAGCGGCGGTTCCCCCAGCCACACACCGGACAGCGGTTCTCCGGCTCCCCACACTCGGGCCGACACCGGCGGTTCGCCGAACCACACCCCGGACAGCGGATCTCCAGCCCCGCACACCCGGACCGACACCGGCGGCTCGCCCAGCCACACACCGGACAGCGGCTCCCCTGCGCCGCACACCCGGACCGACAGCGGTGGCTCCCCCAGTCACACCGGCGACGGCGGCGGCTCACCCCGGACGCACGGCGGTGACGGCGGCGGTTCGCCCACCCCGCGGTCCGACCCGTCGCCCGGTGACCACGGCGGCGGCGACGGCAGCCCCACGCGGCCTACCGACAGCGGCACGACGACCAGCGGAACGGCGCCCACCGCACCGCGTCTCGGTGACGCCGGACCCTCGCACGTCCCGTCGCAGCGCGGCGGCACCGGCGGCGACGGCTCTCCCGGCGTTCCGCCGCAGGGTCAGCCGGTCGCGGGCGGAATACCGCCCCAAGGCGCTCCGGGCGGCTCCCCGGGTTCGCCCGGCGGAAGGCAAGGCGGCGGCTGGACGGGCACGCCCGGCTCGCCGCGCACCCCGGACACGCACACCCCGCGCGGTCCCGACACCTACACCGGCCCCAGCCGTGGTCCCGGCCAGACCGGCCCCGGCGGGCGGCCGAACCAGCCGCAGCCCGTCGCCCGTGGCAACGACTTCGGCCCCGGCGCCCAGCCGCACACCGGCACGTCCGGCACCCATGGCCCCGGCAACCGGCCAGGCGGCGCGGGTCCCGGCAACACCGGCCCCGGCGGCCGCGGTCCCGGTGGTCACACCGGCCCGCCGCGTTCGCCGGACGGTCACGGTCCCGACGGGCACGGCCCGCGCCAGGATCCGCACCGCTCCGACGGTTCACCGCACGACCGCGGCCCCGACGGCGAGCCGGACCGTCCGCTGACGCCGGACGAGGTCAATCAGCGGCATTCCGAAGGCACCCCCGCGGGCAGTTCGTATCACCGCGGAGACGCGGACATGGGCGATCTGCCGCACCGGGTCCACCCGGACCCGGACGGCCGCTACACGGTCGACGTGCACGTCACGCCGGACGGGCACGCCCGCATCGGCAACCGCACGTACACCCCGGAGGAGTTCGCGGACATCCTGCGCCGCAACGGGGACTACGACGGCCGCCCGATCCGGCTGATCGGCTGCGACGCGGGCTCGAACGATTTCGCGCGCCGTCTGTCGCGGGAACTCGACACCGAGGTCATGGCGCCGAGCAAGCCGGCGTGGACCGACTCGAACGGGCGCGTCTTCTCGTCCGACTACGAGATCGGCCCCGACGGCCGTCCCCGCCCGAAGATCCCGCCGAACGGCGAATGGGACGTCCACAGCCCCGACGGCACCGCCCACCGGGCGAGCGACGACGGCTTCACACCCGACACGTCGCACGCGGACAAGCAGGACGTGGACGCCGACAGCGCCCAGAGCCGCGGCGACGGTGACGACGCCGGCCACCCGCCCTACGACGACGTTCCGCGGCCCCGGACGATCAACCGCGACTCGCCGGAGTTCAACGAGCGTTTCGCCGATTGGAACCGCCGGGACGACTCCGAATTCACCGGGCAGCGGGACCGGCCGGGTGGGCACGATCCGATCGACTCGCCCAAGGTCATCGACGACGTCGAGCCGCGCACCAGGAACCGCAAGCTGGACCCCGAAGGGGTCCCGCAGGCACTGCGCGGCGAAAAGCCACTGGCGGGGAACGCCGAGTACAAGGTGGAGTACAAGAACGGTGCCACCAGCCGGTTCTTCACCGACGCCGACGGCAAGGTCACGCACGTCGAGGCGACCCCTGGTGGCCAGAAGCCGTTCCACAACCCCGATTTGCGCTACCCGTTGCAGCCGGGCACGCAGTACCGGGTCGCGAACTTCCACGACCCGAGCAAGGCGTGGACCTTCGAGGTCGGACAGAACGGGAGGCCGACCGCCATGACCGGCGACCCGGCCTTCCGCGGACAGAACGAGGACTTCCGGGACCAGGCTTCGCAGGACAGGTCCAACAAGGAGGGCAAGGTCGCCTTCGCGAACCATCCCGAGTACGCCGACGATTTCGATCACGTTCGCTGGGCGGGCGGTCACCTCGCGGCCAACGAGATGGGTGGCCCCGGCGAGTACGTCAACATGCATCCCCAGATGGCTGCCTCGAACAGCGGCAACTACCGGGACGGCTGGGTCCACGAGGCTTCCTGGCGGGCCCAAGAGGTCGAGCTCGGCCGTTATGCCGAGCGGCCGGGCCACGAGATCGAGAACTACCAGGTCAGGACCGAAGGCGACAGCAACGGCGTTCCGGAGAACGTCACCATGCGCTGGCAGGAGGTCGTGTACGAGGTCGACGACCAGGGCATTCCCGTGCCCGGTCCCGACGGGAAACCGGTCGAGCTGTCGCGGGTGACCAAGCAACGCGACTTCCCGAACGATCCCGCCGATGTCAACTACGGCGCGCGCACCCACTACGGAGCGAACGAATGACCGACGTGCTCACCGAGGACATCGCCTCGGCTCTGCGGGCGGCCGCGCCCGAGGGCTGGGCGAAGATCAGCCTCACCGTGTCCGCGACGGTGCTGGCCTACGACTACGCCACGGAAATCCGGCTGGGCGACGGCCGGAGCGGGGACATCGAGCTGCCCGCCGAGGTACGGAACGGCTTCCGTGAGCTGCGCTCCCGGATGTACGAACCAGGTCGCGGAACGTGGTTCTCGGCGACGCTCGTGATGACGCCCGGTGCGGCACCCGAGTTCTCGTTCACCTTCGACGAGAATCCGAAATGGTGGCCGCCCTTGCACCCGACCGCCTTCACCCGCGACCTGGAAGCGTTCCCGCGCGACGAGGAACACGTCCCGCCGTGGTTGCGGAACCTGGTCGCCGAAGGCGCACAACTGGAGCAGGAACGGGAAACACCGGCCTGAACCCCGTGCCATGATGGGTCGTCGCCACTCCAGCGGTGACCACGAGGAGGATTTACCGGATGGCTCAATGGCCTCAGCTCGATCCCATCGCACAGAACGAGCTACTGGGCGAGATCACCTTGTCGGTGGTCGGCGCCCTGCCGCCGGGCTGGCGTGAGGTGGTGCTGGACTACCGGGTGGTCGGCAAGAACATCGACGTCGCGGTCGGCGTGCTCGACCCGAACGGCACCTACCAGGTGTGGGAACCGTCCGTCGAGACGTGGCGCATGTTCCAGCGGCTGCGCGGTGGGATGTACCAGGAAGGCGAAGGGACCTGGTTCTCGGCGAGGCTCGTCATCGAGCCTCCGTCGCGGTTCCGCGCGCAGTACAACTGGCAGAACGAGCCCGACTTCCAGCCGTACCCCGCACCGGCCGAGTTCGCTCTGGAGCAAGAACGGTTCCCCCGCGGCGAGGCGTACATGCCGGACTGGTTCAAGCGTGGATTGGCCGCCTCCGGCGCCAAGACCGACTGAGGACGGACGATGACCCAGCCGACGCCGTTGACCCAGCAGCAGCAACAGCAGCTCGTCTGGCAGATCGGTCACGCCCTCGCGACCCCGCTCCCGCCCGGCTGGCAGCAGATGCGCGTCGAGTACCGGGCGGCGGGCAGGCATGTCGAGGTCGACCTGCTCGTCACCGGTCAGGACGGTCTGCCACGACCGGTCCAGCCGAATCCGGAGGCCGTGCAACTGCTCGGAAACCTGCGTACGGGGATGTACCAGCCCGGTCGCGGGACCTGGCTGAGCGCGATCCTGGTCTACGGCTCGGCGACGGTGCTCAGCACGGACTTCCTCCCGGACGTCGAGCCGCCGTGGCGGCAGGCGCCGCCACCGATCGGCTTCCAGGACGAACTCCGGTTCTTCCCGCGGGCCGAGCAGAACATCCCGCGGTGGCTGCGGCAGCGAGCCGGGCTGGACCCCGCGCCGGTGGCCGGGCCGCTGGTGGCCACCCCGCGCGCCGAAGCACCGGAAGGACTGCGCTCACCCCGCGTCCACGACGGTCTCGACGAGTCCGGCCGTCCGGTGGTGAACCGTGAGCGACTGTCTTCCGCCGAGCGGGACCGCGTGCTGGAGTACCTCGACGGCGCGCCGGTCGTCCTTGCTTCGCGGACCTATGACGCCGACGCGTTCGATCCCGACCGGGAGCCGTTGGTACCACTGAACTTCCGCACGGACGGCCGCTGGTACTGGCCGGGCGCGGTCGCCTACTACCTGCGCGAGCACGACGTGGCGCCCGATCCCGAACTGCTCACCCACATCCGGGCACTGCGGTTCACCGTGCCGGAGGTCGGCGAACCCGAACGCGAACTCGCGGTCGCCGCCATCACCGGGCCACCGTCCACTTAGGACTCGACTCACGAACGGCCCCTTCATCGCGCGCTTTCTCAGCACACCCGGCAGGTGCCTTGAGCCGGCCGCTCACTGGCCGGATGGTGCCACCTGACGGATAAGTCACGTGACAAGTTCACCGTCCGGGTACTCTTGACGATGGCGGCGAAGGCGACCAGGGAGTGCGCATGGCACGGGGGAACATCGGCAGGGTCCGGGCGACCCGCTCCGCCGGGATGCTCCCGGTCGTCCTGGCCCTCACTTCGGCCGCGCTGCTGACCGGCGCCGCCGTCTACACGGTCGATCGCGCCGGTTGCGTGGACCCGGGCCAGTACATCCGGCATGACAACCACATCGAACTCGTCGGCGGCTGCGTCGACGGTTCCGAACTGCCCGCCGCGCCGCAGGGGACCTCGCACGAGGCGGACGCGAAGGCCGGCGTCACGCCCGGCAACTTCCGCCCGTAACCGGGGCAATTCCTCCCACCACACTGCGCTGACCAGCGCGAAAGGAGCAAGGGACCTTTGCTGCCACTTGGTTAGCGTGGGTACGCTAACGATAGCAAAGGTCCCTTGCTTCCTCTCTGGGCTCGGCGGCGGTCAGCCCAGGGCCTTGGCCAGATCGTCGACCAGGTCGCTGCCGTCCTCGATGCCGACGGACAGGCGCAGCAGGTTGTCCGGCACCTCCAGCGTGGATCCGGCGGTGCTCGCGTGGGTCATCCGGCCCGGGTGCTCGATGAGCGATTCGATCCCGCCCAGCGACTCGGCGAGGATGAACAGCTTCGTCTTCGAGGCGACGTCGAGCGCGGCTTGTTCGCCATCGACGTGGGTGAACGAGATCATCCCGCCGAACCGCCGCATCTGCTTCGACGCGATCTCGTGGCCGGGGTGCTCCGGCAGGCCCGGGTAGTAGACGCGCTCGACCTTCGGGTGCTTCAGCAGCATGCGGGCGATCAGTTCGGCGTTGTCGCTGTGCCGCTCCATCCGCAGCGCGAGCGTCTTGATCCCGCGCAGGGTCAGCCACGCGTCGAACGGGCCGGGCACCGCGCCCGCCGCGTTGCGCAGGTAGAACAGCTGCTCGCGCAGTTCGTCCTCGTTGGTCAGGATCGCGCCGCCGACGACGTCGGAGTGCCCGCCGAGGTACTTGGTCGTCGAGTGCAGGACGACGTCGGCACCCAGCGAAAGCGGGTTCTGCAAGTAAGGGGTGGCGAAGGTGTTGTCGACGACCAAGCGGGCGCCGGCGCCGTGGGCGACCTCGGCCAGCGCGGCGATGTCGGCGATCCCCAGCATCGGGTTGGTCGGCGACTCGCACCAGATCAGCTTCGTCTCCGGCCGGATCGCCGCCCGGACCTCGGCGATGTTCCCCAGGTCGGCGACGGTGTGCTCGACACCCCACAGGCTGAGCACCTTGTCGATCAGCCGGAACGTGCCGCCGTACGCGTCGTTGCCGAGCACGAGGTGGTCACCGGGGCGCAGGGTCGCCCGCAGCAGGACGTCACTGGCCGCCATTCCCGACGAGTAGGCGAGACCGTGCCGGGCGCCTTCGAGCGCCGCGAGCGCGACCTCCAACGCGGTGCGCGTGGGGTTCGCGGTGCGGGAGTATTCGTAGTCGCCTTCGCGCGTGCCGCCGACGCCGTCCTGCGCATAGGTTGAGGTCTGGTAGATCGGCACGATGACCGCGCCGGTCCGGGGATCAGGGGTCTGCCCGGCGTGGATCGCGCGTGTCTCGAAGCCCAGCAGAGAGTAGTCGTCGGCCATACCGTCCAGGGTACGACCACCACCGCGAGTTCCCAGCGGCTGGGAGCGAACTCACCACTGTCCGGGCGGCGGGCCCTGCTGCGGGCCGGGAGCGGGCGGATACCCGGAGTTCTGCGGCGGCATGGCCATCGCGGGCTGCTTCTCGGCCGCCGGCCAGCGCGCCGTCTGCGGGAGCAGCGCCAGCACGAGGGTCGCGGTCGCCGGGAGCAGGATGAGGAGCCAGCCGACGCCGAACTGCGGGTCACGCACCAGAGGGCTAGAGCCATCGCGAACAACCTGAACGCGGCGACTTCACTCGTGACCAGTGGCTGCCCGTCCACCTCGGCGAAAAAGCGGGCCCGCGCCTCGCCGTTCGCGAGCAGGGTGGCCACCAGCGCGAGCGCCGTCCCGGCGTCAGGGTGCGGCCGAGCGACTTCCGCAGGAGCAACAGGGCATGCCGCACAGGAAAGCGAGGGCGGCCGCGCCGATCGCGGTCGCCGAAGAACGGTCTTGACCGAGAAATTCCCCAGGTGAGTTCGGACTGTCCAGGATCTCACCAACCGCCTTGCCCGGGAACCTGATCCCGCGGCCGATACGGCGGGGCGGCGGAAGGCCGCCGGCGCAGGTATTTCAGGGTCGGCGGGATGATCGCGAAGATCAACGTGAGCGGAACGACCGCGAACAGGACCACCCGCACGATGGCGACGAACGTCCTGAACTCGAACTGCGCACGGAAGTACAGGCTGTAGGTCCCGTTGAACGCCACCGGTTCCATCAGGACGGCGGCGATCACCATCAGGGAACCGAGTACCAGCAGGACGACGCCTGCCACCGAGCGGAAGAACGCCGACAGCGCGCCGATCAGCAGGAACAGCGCGGCCAGCAGGTACAGGCCCAGCACGGTGAGCACGAGACCGGGGAGATCGTCGATGCTGAATCCGGACGACAGTCTGAGGAAGAAATAGACCGGGATGTACCCGGCGCCCCCCGCGGCGACGAGCCCGAGCAACGCCGCGATGATCGCCGTCGCCCCGGTCGGCCGCGTCTGCGGTGCGGGGTATCCGAATCCGGCCGGTCCTGGCTGCTGTGCGGGATATCCGTACGGACCGGTCACGTCGCCCCCATCAGCCGGGTGTGGGTTAACGGCGCTCACCCTAGCGCCGTGGCCCAGGTCGTGGCGGCGATTCGTGAAGACATCGGCGTAAACAGAACGCCCCCAGCCGACAGGCTGGGGGCGTTCTGAACGAAACCGTTCAGTGGCGGCGAATCACCACTGCTGCGGCGGCTGACCGGGCTGCTGACCCGGCTGACCGAAACCACCACTCGGCGGCCCCGGCTGGCCGGGCTGCTGCCCGAAACCACCGTGCTGCTGCTGCGGCGGCTGGCCGTAGCCACCCTGCGGCGGCTGACCCGGCTGGGCGAAACCACCGCTGGGCGGACCGAGCTGGCCGGGCTGCTGCCCGAAACCACCGGGCTGCCCCTGCTGCGGGAACCCGCTCGGGGAGGGTCCCGGCTGACCGGACTGACCGTAGGGGCCTGACTGCGGCTGACCGTACGGACCCGGCTGCCCCGGCTGGCCGAAGCCACCCTGCGGCGGGCCACCGAAACCACCGGGCTGGCCGCCCTGCGGGGCGCCGAGCACCGAGCCGCCGCCACCGAGGCCGACGAACTGCGCGGTCGGCGGGATCAGGCCGAGTACACCGATGATCAGGATCAGGATGCCGAAGATCAGGTGCGGCAGGCCGATTCCGATGCTGACACCTCGCGGGATGCCTTCACCCGACGCGGTCGTGGCGCCGAGGAGCAGGATGCCGAAGAGGGTCAGCAGCGCACCGCTCGCGGTGACCGCGATCGGCACGATCTTCTTGAGCGAGGCCGGAAGCTTGCCCGCCAGCGCGAGACCGGCACCGGCCGCCGTCGCGACGATCGAAGCGACCAGCAACAGGATCACGTAGAGCCAGACGGTGCCGGGCGACGCCAGACCGAACTGGTCGAGAAGCCTGTCGACAGCCTCCTGGCCGATCTTGGCGGACTGGCTGTCGACCCCTTCGGAAAAGTCGCTCGCGTCGCCGAAGTAGACGAAGCTGAAGATCAGCGCGAGAAGACCGAGAAGGCCGACGAGGCCACCGGCGATGAACCCGAACAACGGGTTCCCGCCGCCGCCACCGGTGGGAGCGGGACCGTAGCCCTGCGGAGGTCCGCCGAAACCGGGTTGCTGGCCGAAACCGCCCTGCGGCGGTCCGCCGAAGCCCTGCTGCGGCTGGCCGTAACCGGGCTGCTGCTGACCCTGCGACGGGTCGAACCCGCCCTGCTGGGGCCCGCCGAAGCCCTGCTGCTGACCGAAACCGCCACCCTGGGCGCCGTAGGCACCGGCGGCCGGGTTGTCGGCCGCGCTCGGCGGCGGGGCGTACGGGATGGCGGGCGGCTGCGAACCCGGCGGCACGAGCTGGGTGGACTCACTGGCGGGGGTCTCCCCGCCGGAGCTCACCGGCTGCACGACCTGGGTCGCGTTCGCGTCGCCGGAACCCGGCTGCACGACCTGTGTGGGCTCCGGCGTGTCGCCGAACCCGCCACCCTGGGGCTGCTCATACGAAGGCTGCCCGTACTGCGGTTGCCCGTAATCGGGCTGAGCGGGCGGGCCGGGCTGCACCACCTGGGTCGGTTCCGGGGAACCGAACGGGTTGTCTTGCTGCGGCTGGGGGCCACTCGGGGGTCCCTGCGGTGGCTGGGCGCCACCCCAAGGCTGATTCGGTGGCTGCGGAGCACTCATTTGGGTCTTGAACCCCCTTGACGAGGACATAAAAGTTCAACTCACCCGACACGCTATCGGATAGCCGGGTGGGCCGCTCGTAACGCCCGGCCCGGCCATCCGATGAAATGCCTCTTTACCGTCCTGCGAGAAACGCGAGCAGGTCGTGCCGGGTCACGACGCCCGCCGGCTTGCCGTCGATCAGCACCAGCGCGCCGTCGGCGCCCGAGAGCGCGTTCATCGCCGAACCCACCTGTTCACCGGCGCCGATGGTCGGCAGCGGCGGCGACATGTGCTGCTCCAGCCGGTCGGCCAATTGGGCCTTGCCGGTGAAAAGCGCCTCGAGCAGATCGCGCTCGTTGACCGCGCCGACGACCTCGGCCGCCATGAGCGGCGGTTCCGCACTGACCACGGGCATCTGACTGACGCCGAACTCGGCGAGGATCGCCACCGCTTCGGCGACCGTCTCGTTCGGGTGGCTGTGCACCAGGCTCGGCAGCGAACCGCTCTTCTTCATCAGGACGTCGCGGACGGTCGCGCCGCTCGAGTCCGGCGGCAGGAAGCCGTAGGAGGACATCCAGCTGTCGTTGAACACCTTGGTGAGGTAGCCGCGGCCGCCGTCGGGAAGGAGCACGACCACGACGTCGTCCGGGCCGAGGCCCTCGGCGAGCTTGAGCGCCGCGGCGACGGCCATCCCGCACGAGCCACCGACGAGCAGCCCCTCTTCGAGCGCGAGACGACGCGTGATGTCGAAGGAGTGCGCGTCCGAGATCGGGATGATCTGGTCGGCGACGCTCCGGTCGTAGGTCTCCGGCCAGAAGTCCTCACCGACCCCCTCGACCAGATACGGCCGTCCGGATCCGCCGGAGTACACCGAGCCTTCGGGGTCCGCGCCGATGACCTGCACGCGGCCGTCGCTGACCTCCTTGAGGTACTTGCCGGTGCCCGAGATCGTGCCGCCCGTGCCGACGCCCGCGACGAAGTGCGTGATCTTGCCCTCGGTCTGGCGCCAGAGTTCCGGGCCGGTCGAGTGGTAGTGACTGGCGGGATTCTCCGGGTTGGCGTACTGGTTCGGTTTCCAGGCGCCCTCGATCTCGCGCACGAGACGATCGGAGACGTTGTAGTAGGAGTCCGGATGCTCCGGCGCGACCGCGGTCGGGCAGACCACGACGCGGGCGCCGTAGGCCTTGAGCACGTTGCGCTTGTCCTCGCTGACCTTGTCCGGGCAGACGAACACGCACTTGTACCCCTTGCGCTGCGCCACCATGGCCAGCCCGACGCCGGTGTTGCCGGACGTTGGCTCGACGATGGTGCCGCCGGGCTTCAGTTCGCCGGAGCGCTCCGCGGCTTCGATCATCCGCAGCGCGATGCGGTCCTTGACGCTGCCGCCGGGGTTGACGTACTCGACCTTGGCCAGGATGAGCGGTTGCAGCCCCTCGGCCAGTGCGTTCAGCTTGACCAGAGGGGTGTTGCCCACGAGGTCCACGATGTGCTCGACGTAATCCACGAGTGACAGCCTAATCGGCGCAGGTCGGGGGCTGTCCAGTCCGAGGCACGCTTCCCCGCCGAGGACTCATCAGCGCAGTCCACCCGGCCGGGTCACGCTGACGCCGGACGGACCCCCAGGTGCGCGTCGGTCAGGCGGGCGGCGTGGAGCGGGATCCGTCAGGCTCCCGCTGCGCCGGTCATGCGACCACCAAGCCGCGCGTGCAACGGATGCCCGGCCGGAGGGCCGCGACACGTCGGAGCGCCATCCCGTCCTGGAGGAACCGGCAGGCGCACAGCGCGAACCCGGTCCCGGAGGACAGCTGAATCGCGTCGCATAGGCAAGAGAACCGATTTTCCGGACGCATACCTACCGCACCTCCCTCCATGGTCGGTTCAGTCGGTGGGTATTAGCGACAGTCTATCGGTTTTGTTGACTCCACAGTGATCGTGACCAGATCGGCGTAACCCTCCCGGCCGGGAATCGCCCGTTCCGACCAATCTTTCGGCCATTTCCGGCGCAGTCCGTGGTCTGTCCGGGTGACTGCACCATTCAATCGTGCGACGGTTTTCTCACCGAAGTCGGTTTCACTTTCGAATAACGCCCCTTTGAACTGGGAACCGACACTTCCGAAGTCCACACTGCGGAAGTCCACCAGTCCGGTGAACCGCGCGTTGTTGAAATCAGCCTTGCTGGTGAAGGTGGTGTTCCGGAACGAAGTCGTGTCGGCGAACTCCGTTTCCTGGAACACCGCCGAGCGGATGCGGCACTTCACCAGCTTGAGCTTCGTCAGCTTCGCGCCGACCAGATCGAGGTCGATGTCCGGCCAGAACGCTCCGTTCGTCTCGCCCTCGACGTACCGGAGGTGCAGGCCGAGCAGCCGTTCCGCGGTCAACCGGACCTGGATCTCCTGCTTGGCTTCGGGATCGGCAGAGGCCGGGTCGAAAGGCATGCGCAGGTAGGCACAGATGACGTTGACGATGGTCTGTCGCTGCGGTTCGTAATCCTGCGCCAGCCGTTCGAGCGCGTAGAGCCCGGCGAGCCGCACGGGCGCTTTGTCGCTGCCGAGCTGATCCGCCGCCTTGCTGTAGATCTCGGTGATCCGGCGCTCGGTGGCGTCGTGGTCCTTCTGCACCAGGTCGAGTTCGGCCGAGCGCTGGCGCCGGGCGGCGAGCAGGAGCGCGGCCGCCCCACCGGTACCGACGACGATGTTCGCCGCCGTACGCAGTGCGTCGAGCTTCGCGGAATCCTGCGAGGTTCCGCCGCCGAGCCGCCAGAGGAGGAGCATCGCCGCCAGTCCGGCCACGATCAGGACGCCGGCGCTCCACAACGCGATGGTGCGAGTGGACAGGACTCGATGCTCACCAATGGCTGATTCGCTCCCCACAGCCGGTGATTGTGCCATCGGACTGTCCCGGCTGTGTCTCCCAGCCGTGCCCCCGAAAAGAGTGGCGTGGATCGCGTTCGCCTTTGACCCGCACCACCCGGCGGTGGAGGATGAGGTGAGCACCCGCTTAGCGAATCTGGATCCGGATCCTGCGCGACCCGAAGGAGTGTCGTTCCATGCCCGAAGCCGTCATCGTCTCCACCGCCCGATCCCCGATCGGCCGCGCCGGCAAGGGGTCGCTGGTGAGCATCCGCCCGGACGACCTCACCGTGCAGATGGTCCGCGCCGCGCTCGACAAGGTCCCCGAACTCGACCCGACGCAGATCGAAGACCTCATGCTGGGCTGTGGTCTCCCCGGTGGCGAACAGGGCTTCAACATGGGCCGCGCGGTCGCCGTCGAACTCGGCTACGACCACCTGCCCGGGTGCACGATCACGCGGTACTGCTCCGCCAGCCTCCAGACCACCCGCATGGCACTGCACGCGATCAAGGCGGGCGAAGGCGACGTGTTCATCTCCGCCGGTGTCGAGACCGTTTCGCGCTTCGCCAACGGCAGCGCGGACTCCTGGCCGAACACCCACAACCCGCTGTTCGCCGACGCCGAGGCTCGCACCGCGCAGATGGCCGCCGAAGGTGCCGACAGCTGGAGCGATCCGCGCGAGAACGGTGCCATCCCGGACGTCTACATCGCGATGGGCCAGACCGCCGAGAACCTCGCGCGCCTGAAGAACGTTTCGCGCGAGGAGATGGACGAGTTCGGCGTCCGTTCGCAGAACCTCGCCGAGAAGGCCATCGCGGACGGCTTCTGGGCCAAGGACATCACCCCGGTGACCCTGCCGGACGGCACCGTGGTTTCGAAGGACGACGGTCCGCGCGCCGGCGTCACCCTCGAAGGCGTCTCCGGCCTCAAGCCGGTCTTCCGCCCCGACGGCCGGATCACCGCCGGCAACTGCTGCGCGCTCAACGACGGCGCCGCCGCGGTGATCGTCATGTCGGACACGAAGGCTCGCGAGCTGGGTCTGACGCCGCTCGCCCGCATCGTCTCGACGGGTGTTTCGGGACTGTCGCCGGAGATCATGGGCTACGGCCCGGTCGAGGCGTCGAAGAGCGCGCTCGCCCGCGCCGGGATGTCCATCGGCGACATCGACCTCGTCGAGATCAACGAGGCGTTCGCCGCGCAGGTCATCCCGTCGTACAAGGACCTCGGGATCGACCTCGACAAGCTGAACGTCAACGGCGGCGCGATCGCCGTCGGCCACCCGTTCGGCATGACCGGCGCGCGGATCACCTCGACGCTGATCAACTCGCTTCAGCACCACGACAAGCAGTTCGGCCTCGAGACGATGTGCGTCGGCGGCGGCCAGGGCATGGCGATGGTCCTGGAGCGCTTGTCCTGACCTGCTGACCTGTGGACAGGGAGCAAGGGACCTTTGCTCACGTCAGTTAGCGTGCTAACGAACGTGAGCAAAGGTCCCTTGCTCCCTTCCGGGCCCTAGTGGGTCATGATCGGCGGGGCAGCGGAGACCTCGCCGTCGACTCCCTCGGGCAGCGCGGGTTTGGTCTTCGGCAGGAACGCCGCCGGGATCAGGCACAGCGCGAGCAGGATCATCGACCACAGGAACGTGGTCGAGAACGCGTCCGCGGTCAGCCCCGAAGCCACCTCGTGCGTCGCCGGGTCGGACACCGCCGCCGTCGCCGCCAGCTGCCCCTGCGCGGTCGGCACGCCGAACTTCCCGGCCAGCAGCGCCGCCAGGATGATCGACAGCACCGCCGCGCCGATCGCGCCCGCGGTCTGCTGGAGGATGTTCGTCGCTGTCGACGCCTTCGCCATGTCCTGCGATTTGAGCGTCTGCAACGCGGCCGAGGTGATCGGCATCATCGTCGCGCCCATGCCGAGTCCCATCACGAACAGCGCCGAAAGCAGCAGCCAGTACGGCGTCGTCGCGGTGAGCTGGGTGAAGGCGATCAGCCCGGCGAGCATCAGCACGAGACCGGGCAGCACGATCTTCCGCGCGCCGATCTTGTCCGCGAACCGGCCCGCGATCGGCATGGTCAGCATCGCGCCGAACCCCTGCGGGGCGAGCAGCAGACCGGCGTTCATCGCCGATTCACCGCGCGCCAGCACGAAATACGTCGGCAGGAGCAGCATCGCGCCGAAGAACGCGACACAGAAGAAGGTCATCGTCACCATGGCGACCGAGAACGACCGGTTCTTGAACAGTTGCAGGTCGACCAGCGGGTTCGTGACCCGGTTCGCCCGGAACACGAACGCCACCAGCAACCCGACCCCGGCCAGCGCGGGCAGCCAGACCTCCACCGCGCCGACACCGCCCGCCGACGGGATGTTCGAAACGCCGAAGATCAGCGCCGCCAGGCCCGGCGACACCATCAGCATGCCGACGAAGTCGAACCGCTCGCCAGGTTCCGGCCGGTCCTTCGGCAGCAGGCGCCAGGCCAGGGCCATGGTGATCAGGCCGATCGGCAGGTTGATGTAGAAGATCCAGCGCCAGCTCACCGCGTCGACCAGCCAGCCACCGAGGATCGGGCCGCCGATCGGGCCGAGCAGCATCGGCACGCCGAGCACGCCCATCACGCGCCCGATCCGGTGCGGTCCGGCGGCCCTGGTCAGGATCGTCATACCGGCGGGCATCAGCATGCCGCCGCCGAAGCCCTGTAAGACCCGGAAGACGATCAGCGATTCGACGTCCCATGCCATGCCGGCGAGCATCGAGCCGATCAGGAACAGCCCGATCGCGGTCATGTAGAGCCGTTTGGTGCCGAACCGGTCGGAAGCCCAGCCGGTGATCGGGATGACCGTGGCCAGCGCCAGCATGTAGCCGGTCGCGATCCACTGGATGGTGTCGAACGAGGTCTGGAACTCGATGGTCAGTTTCTGGAGCGCGACGTTGACGACCGTCGTGTCGAGGATCGCCATGATAGCGCCGAGGATGACGACGGCGGCGACCTTGAGCACGCCCGCGTCGAGTTTGTCGCCGCCCGGCGCGGCCGGACTTTGCGTTGACATGAAGAATCCGTCCCCTGGTACTCGGCTGACGCGACGACCCCCGCCGGTCGCGACTGCGGAATTGACGCCCGGCGCCGTCGCCAGGCCTTCCCCCAAAGCGCTTGTGCCTCGATGCACAAGCGCGAAGATGTAGCCGAGGGTAGCCGAACACGGGTTTTACTTGCCAACTTTTTCCCGCATGCGGACCGAAAGGGCAGACTCGCGTACAGAGCGTTACCGACAGTGATCAGCAGACGCTGTCCGTCGGAACCGGATTGCCGAGCCCGAACAGCGGCCGCAGTTTGAGCCCGATCCATGTGCCGCCGAGCGCGAACACCCCCCACAGCCAGCCATGCAGGCTGCCGACCGAGATCCCGCCGAGGTAGGCGCCGATGTTGCAGCCACCCGCCATCCGCGCCCCGACACCCATCAGGATCCCGCCGAGCACGGCGGCGACGGCGGTACGCCACGGGATCGAGCTGTGGATCTTCCACGCGCCCGCGGCCGCGGCGGCGACCCCCGCGCCGATCATGATGCCGATGTCGGTGAGGCTGTTCTTGTCCTTCCAGATCGGCGCCGCCAGCGAAGCCGCGTTCGCCTTGAGCCGCCAGAATTCCCACGTTTCGGGGTGCAGCCCGAACACCTGAAGGATCTTGGCGCCCCACAGGCTGAACGCGCTCGTGACACCCCAGATCCCGCCGGAGACCAGGAAGACCGCGCCCGCCAGGACACCGAGGACGACGGCGCCGACGAGGATCGGCCAGGAACCGCGGAAGATCCGGGCGAACCCGTGCGCGGTCGGGACGACGTCGACCGGCGGCGGGTTGCGGCGCTTCTGCACGAACCGGGTGCCGACCACGATCGCGGCGAGGACGGCGACCGTGATCACCCACGAACCGAACCAGCCGACGTGGTCGGCGAGCAGGATCCCCTTGAACTCGGGCCAGCCCGACAGCAGCGGATACGCCCACGTGTAGAGGACCGAACCGGTGATGAACCCGCCGAGGGTCAGCACGATCGTCGACTGTCCGGAACCGACCGCGAACAACGTTCCCGACGCGCACGCGCCACCCAGCTGCATGCCGATGGCGAAGATCGTCGCGCCCACGAACAGCGCGAGCCCCAGCCCGCCCGCGGTCGGGTTCGGCGTGCTGCCGAACAGTCCGGAGCCGGTGCCGACGATCAACGCGATCAGGGTCGCGGCCGTGCCGAGCAACAGCGTGTGCGCCCGCAGGCCCTGACCGTTGCCGACCGCGATCAGCTGGCGCCAGGCCGAAGTGAAGCCGAAGCGTGAGTGGAAGAGCGCGAGGCCGAGCAGCAGGCCGAGAATGATCAGGACGCCGAACTTCGCCCCGTGCGCCGCCCAGACGTACCAGGTCAGTCCGACCGCGAAGGCACCCGCGACGGCCAGCGGCACGATCTTGATCGGCTCCTCCGGTCGCGGGATCGGGGCGGCGCAGGAGGTCGGGAAGTCGAGGAGTTTCTTCTCACCGGCTTGGGTTTCTGTCGTCGCCACCAGGACTCCAGGTCGATCGGCGGTTGGGGACGAGCAACGTTAGGGCCGGTGACCATCCGGTCGCAGCCCGTCCCACACTGTGCGACGAATGGCCGCTCCCCCGCGCCCGGATGGCGGCGGCGATACCGAAGGTCCCTTGCTCCCGCGCCGTCCGGCCGGAGCGCGTGAAGGCCTCCTTCCCTCGGCTGAGCCGAGGGAAGGAGGCCTTCACGGAGAAACAGGTACTACTTGTCGCCCTCGATGACGCACATCGTGGTCGGCGGGGTCGAATAGCTGATGGCTTTGGTGGCTTCGGTGCCTTCGCACGCCGCCTTGTCCGCCTGCCCGTCGACGATCTTCACGAACTCGACCTCCTTGGCCGGGTCCGAGCACGGCACCTTCTTGTAGCCCGCGGTCCCGGCGCCGAAGTTGGCCAGGCAGTCACCCTGCTTGACGTTGACCATCAGGCAGAGCTTGTACGAGATACGACCCGACTGCGAGTACTCGTCGTACGCGCCTTCCGGGCAGGATTCGTTGTCGCCCACCTTCGCCGCGACCTTGACGTTGGCTTCGGCGGTCCCGCAGTCGGCCTGCTTCGGGTCGGCCTTGCTGGTGAATTCGGTGACCGCGAGGCAGTCACCCACCTTGGCACCGTCGGTGCCGGTGAAGTAGTTGACCGCGTACCCGCCGGCGACGAGTACGACGATCACGATCGGAAGGGCGAACTTCAGCCACGCGAACTTGGACCGCTTGGGTGCCGCCGGCTGGACGCCGGGAGGCGGACCGAAAGCGTCGGGCTGTCCCACCGGCGTTTGGCCCCCAGGGGCCGGTTGGGAAGTGGTCACCGAGAAACCTCACAGTTGTGAAGAGGAATGAGAACCTCGGTATCAAACACTTACCGTGATCGATGCTACGCATCGGCCCCCCATACGAGTGAAAGGCCCTGGTCGAGGTCGCTATTTTCCGGCTTTGACGCAGACCGTCGAAGGCGGCGTCGAGTAGCTCTTCAGATCGGTCGCCTCGGTGCTGTCGCAAGCCGTATCACCCGAAGCGCCCTCGATGACCTTCACGACCTCCGCGTCCTTCGTGGGATCCGAGCACTCCACCTTTTGGTACGCCACGCTGTCGGCGAGGAAGTTCTCGAAGCAGTCGCCCTGCCTGGCGTTGATCATCATGCAGAGTTTGTAGGAGGAAAACGTGCGGTCGACGGTCAACTGGTCGTACTCGCCCTGAGGGCAGGCATCGCCGCTTTCGGCCTTCGCGCCGAGCTTCGTGTTGGCCTCGATCGAACCGCAGTCCGCCTTCGCCGGTTCGGCATCGACGTCGCCGAAGGTGGTGACCGCGTAGCAGTCGCCCACCACGGTGCCGTCCGCGCTGGAGAGGTATCCGGTGACCCAGGTCGCCGCGCTGATCACCACGATCGCGACCGGCACCAGGATGCCCACCCAGAACCATTTCGAACGTTTCTGCTCGGTCATGTCAGCAGAGTATTCACCGTGACGGAAAAGGGCGCCCCGATCGCTCGGAGCGCCCTTCCACGGAAAGACCCGGGTCAATCGTTTTGGAAGTACGACAGCAACCGCAGGATCTCGAGGTACAGCCAGACCAGTGTGGTCATCAGGCCGAAGGCGACGTACCAGGACCACTTCGACGGCGTGCCTTCGCGGATCATCCGGTCGGCCTGGTCGAAGTCGAGCAGGAAGCTGAACGCCGCGACACCGATCACCACGAGGCTGAAGATGATCGCGATCGGACCGCCGTCACGCAGCGGGTTGAAACCGAAGAACAGGCTGGTGACGAGGTTGACCAGCATCATGATCGCGACACCGACCACGGCGCCGATGATCCACTTCGTCAACTTCGGGGTTACCTTGACCGCACCCGTCTTGTAGACGACCAGCATCGCGATGAAGACGCCGGCGGTACCGACGATCGCTTGCAGCGCGATACCGGGATACAGCGCTTCGAAAAGACCACTGATCGCACCGAGGAAGACACCCTCGACGGCCGAGTAAGCCAGCGTGAGCGGGCCACTGGGCATCTTCTTGAAGATGATCACCAGCGAAATCACCAGGCCGACGATCATCGAGCCGACGAGCGCGCCGATCACGGCACCGGGGATGCCGAGGATCTTGCCGGACGCCGACAGCGGGATCTGGCTGATCGCCCAGATCGCGGTGAGCACACCGGTCACCAGCGCGGTGCCGAGGCTCAGCGCCGTCTTGATGACGACGTCGTCGACGGTCATCGGACGGTCGTCAGCGCCGGCGGAGGTCTGCGGAGGGCCGTAGCCGGGCACCCCGCCCTGGGGTTGGTTGAAGCCTACGTTGGGTCCGTACTCCGCCGCGCCACGCGGCAGGTTCCGGAACGCCGGGTTGCTACTGGATCGCACCTGATCCTCCTGGATCTACTGGCACCTGCATCGGGTTCAACGACCGCGGGGGCCGCCCGGTTCCCGTCGAAGTAAAGACGACTTTACTCACATTCGGGGAGATACCCATCCCCCACACCGTATGCGGCGGAGATCACGACCGTTCACCGATACCCCACCTGATGACCTCTTGCCAAAACCGCTGATCACAGGCCACCCTGCACGATGCGTGTTCGGATAATCACCGAAGGCGTGTCGGGGAACCTATCGATCGTGTGACCTGCGTCGGCGTAAAGGCGTCGAAGGCAGCACACGGCCAAAGGAGTCAACACACCATGGGGTGGACCACACACCCGAGCGTGCGTTCGCGCGCCTTGACCAGCCTGATCGCGACGTGCCTGCTCGGCGCCCTGTCGGCCACCGTCGCGGCGACACCGGCCTCGGCCGCCAAGGAAGAAGGCGTCGGCTATCAGGTCACGCCCGGTCAGACGGTCGACAGCAAGCCCAGAGACCGCGACTGGCTCGGTTCCTACGTCGTCGGCGGGAAGCACGTGTTCTGCGTCTCCTTCCAGCTGAAGGCTCCGGACACGAACGAGAAGTACCAGCCCGGTGACGAACTCCTCGACAAGTGGGGCGCGAAGCTCCCCGAGGACACCGCCGCCAACATCTCCTACCTGCTGCTCCGCTACGGCGGCACCAAGGACAACGCCGAGGCGGCCGCGCTCGCGCATCTGCTGCACTCATGGACGTCGAAGCCACGCTCCGACGCCGACCTCAAACCGGACCTCAAGCCCGACAAGATCGGCTACGACGTCCAGGGCCAACTCGCCGAGCTGAAAGCGCAGCACGCCGACGCCGCGACGGCCGTCGAGAAACTGACCAAGGACGCCGAGGCGAACCGTGGCCCGTGGACCACCGCCATCGCGCCGCCGAAGGAAGACCAGCACATCGGCACCGCGGGCGAGTGGACGATCAGTGTCAAGAACGCCATGGGCAAGGGTGTCTCCGGCGTGCCGGTGCAGCTCACGCCATCGAACGCGACCGTCGAAAGCGGTGAGAGCACCAAGCCCGCGTCGACTTCGACCGCCAAGGCCGCGAAGGCCACCACGGTGCAGACCAGCGAAGACGGCACAGTCACGGTCAAGGTGACGCCGACCGGTGATCAGCCGAAGCTGGCCAGCTCGCTGTCCGCCCCCGCGGACCGGCCTTACGTGCAGTTCCCCGTCGAGACCGGTGTTCAGAAGGTCGTGTCGACCGGCGGCGAGAAGGAACTGAAGGCCCAAGGTGTCGCGGTCGTCTCGAAGCCGGGCAAGGTCCAGGTGACCAAGGTCGACGCGAAAACCGACAAGGGCATCGCGGGCGCCACGCTGCGGATCACCGCCAAGGACAAGACCACCGCCGCCGTCGGCCAGGACGGCAAGCCGCTCCACGGCGCCGACGGCAAGCCCACCGTCGTGACCACCGAGGGTGAGACCGGGACGGTCACCGTGGAGAACCTGCGCACCCCGCAGGAGATCTGCGTGGTCGAGGTCAACGCGCCGCCGGGCTACACGAACGCGTTCGACCCGAAGGATCCGCCGTCCGCCTGCGGTGAGGTCAAACCGGGTGAGACGCTGGCGCTCAAGGTCGCCAACACGCCCAACGAGGTGCCACGCGCCATTCCCGCCGGTGACCGGCCGGTGGCGATGATGCAGGGCACCGTCGAGAACTCGGCGTCGACCGCCGGGATCCTCGGCGTCGGCGCGCTCGCGCTGCTCGGTTCGGTGATGGTGGGCGTGGCCGCGCGGCGGTCTTCGCGACGCTGAAGAGGTTCGGGAATGTCTGTACGACGCGGGTTCGCGCTGGGAGCCGTCACGGTCCTGTGCGCGGACCTCGTCGCGGCCTTGATCATCTGGCCGCCGACGACCGTGGTGGCGGGGACGGCACAGCCCGCCTCCGTCTCCGTCGCGGGTGGGGCCCCGGCGGCGCCCGCACAACAGGAAGTCACGCCTCCGCCGGAGATCGCCCCCACGACGCCGCCGTCGTCGGCCGCCGCCCCACCGCCGTCGAAAGAACCCGAAGCGCCGAAACCGCAGGGTCCCGGAACGATCCGGCTGCCCGCGGGCGGCGCGGCGAAACTGATCCGCAAGGACCTCGGGCCGGGCGCGGAGCTGCCGGTGCCGGAGAACCTCGGTGAGGTGACCTGGTGGGGGGCCGAGCTGAGTTCGGCCACCGGGGCGAGCGTGTTCGCCGGGCACGTGAACTGGAAGGGTGCGACAGGCCCGTTCGCGGAGCTGTGGACCGAGCGGATCGGCGGCGGCGTCACCGTGGTCGACAAGGCGGGGAAGTCTCGGCAGTACAAGATTTCCCAGCTGATCACGCTGAAGAAGAACGAGCTGCCGCAACGGGCGGACGAGCTGTTCGGTCAGTCCGGTCCACACCGGATCGTCCTCGTCACCTGCGGCGGCCGCTGGGTCGGCGGGGAAACCGGCTACGCCGAAAACCGGGTCGCCATCGCCGACCCGGCCTAGTTACCCGTTAGTAACTTCACCGATGCCGTGGTGGTCAGCACCGTCGTCATGCAGCAGAATGCCGGTGGACGCGGGCGAGCACGGTGAAGGGTGAAGCGGATGGCGACTTTTCTGGTGACCGGGGCGACCGGACTGATCGGGCGCCAGTTCACCCGGCTGCTGCTCACCAGGGAGGACGTCGACAAGGTCGCGCTCGTCGTCCGCGCGTCCTCACGGGACAAACTCGCGGAACTCGTGAACGCCTGGCCGCATCCGGAACGCGTCACCCTCGTCACCGGTGATCTCGGCGAGCCGTTGCTCGGGGTCGGCGAAGACGATCGAGAGAAGCTTCGCGGTGTCGATCACGTCGTGCACCTCGCCGCCCTTTACGACCTCACCGCCGACGACGAAGACAGCATCAAGGCCAACGTCGAAGGCACCGCGCAGGTGATCGCGCTCGCCGCCGAGCTGAACGCGGGCCGCCTGCACCACGTGTCCTCGGTCGCCGTCGCCGGTGACCACGAGGGCATGTTCACCGAGGAGATGTTCGACGTCGGCCAGCGGCTCGTCACGCCGTATCACCGCACGAAGTTCGAGGCGGAGCGCCTCGTGCGCGAACAGCAGGACGTGCCATGGCGGGTGTACCGGCCCGCGGTCGTGGTCGGGAACTCCGAGACCGGCGAAATGGACAAGATCGACGGCCCGTACTACCTGTTCCCCGCGATCAACAGGCTGGCCGGGCTGCCCGACGTGCCGATCGTCGGCCCCGACCTCGGCGACACCAACGTCGTCCCGGTCGACTACGTCGCCGAGTCATTGAACGCGCTGATCACCACGCCTGGCCTGGACGGGCGCGCGTTCCACCTGGTCAACCCGGAACCGCAGCCGGTCGTCTCGGTCTACAACGCCTTCGCGAAGGCGGCCGGCGCGCCGACGATCTCCGTGCAGCTCAACGAACGCGTCTCCAAGGCCATCGTCAACCTGGTGAAGCTGAGCGAGCACATCCCCGGCTTCACGATCGCGCGCGACGCGGTGCTGGAGCGGCTCGGCATCCCGCCGGTACTGCTGGAGACCATGGCGTTCCCGTCGGTGTTCTCGTCGGCGTCGACGCGCAAGGCACTCATCGGCTCGGGCGTCGAGGTGCCCCGGATCGAGGATTACGCGCCCACGCTGTGGCGCTACTGGCGGGAGCACCTTGACCCGTTCCGTGCCCGCAAGCACGGCCCGCGCGGCGAACTGGACGGCAGGCGCGTGATCATCACCGGCGCGTCGTCGGGTATCGGCCGGGCGACCGCGATCAAGGTCGCGGCCGCGGGCGGGGTGCCGCTGCTCGTGGCGCGACGGCAGCACGAACTCGAAGAGGTCCGGGACGAGATCATCGCCGCCGGCGGTACGGCGTCGGTGTACCCGGCCGACCTCACCGACGAAGAGTCGGTGCGCAAGGCCGTCGACGCGATGCTCGCCGAGCACGGCCGGATCGACATGCTCGTCAACAACGCCGGCCGGTCGATCCGGCGCTCGATCAAACTGTCGTATGACCGGTTCCACGACTACGAGCGCGCGATGGCGATCAACTACTTCGGCGCGGTCCGGCTGATCCTCGCCGTGCTGCCGCATATGTCCGAGCGGAAATTCGGGCACATCGTCAACGTCTCGTCGATCGGCGTGCAGGGAATCGCGCCGCGCTTTTCCGCGTATGCGGCGTCGAAGGCCGCTTTGGACTATTTCTCCCGGATCGCCGCGACCGAGACCCACGGCGACGGAATCACCTTCACGACCATCCACATGCCACTCGTGCGCACACCGATGATCCGGCCGACGAAGATCTACGACGCGTTTCCGACGAAATCGCCGGATCAGGCCGCGGACATGGTGATGAAGGCGCTGAAGGAACGTCCGAAACACATCGGCACACCTGCCGGGCAGGCGATCGGGCTCGCGTACACGCTCACCCCAGGACTCACGGATGCCGTGGCCTATCAAGGATTCCGTGTGTTCCCGGACTCCGCGGCCGCGGGTGGCGGCGGCGGACTCAAGATCGGGAAGGGCGAGCAGCATCTGTCCCGGGCGGCGGTGGCCCTCGCCCGGCTCAGCCGCGGCTTCCATTGGTGACACTGCGCACACGGGTGGCGGCCGTTCAGGTGAGGGACAGCAGCTAGGGGCCAACACACGTCGGTGAATCGCCAAGCCTGGCAACGGCGACGCCGAGTACGCAGGTACCGTCGTGACCATGGTTCCCGAGCGAGACAACGGCCTGTTGCCCCTGCGGCGCGAGTACACCCAGGCCTGGCACGGCTTCGACCGGAACGAAGTGCGCCAGTATCTGGATCATCTCGAAGCCCAGCTGCATCGCGTGATCACCGACCGCGACGCCGCGATCGCGCAGGCGACGTCGGCCGCGCGTGAACTCGAAACCGTGCGCCACGAGGTGGCGAAGCTCAACGCCAGAATCGAGGAGCTGAAGAAGCCGCCGGAGCGACTCGAAGACCTCGACGAGCGGATGCAGCGCACCGTCACGCTCGCGCAAGCGCGCGCGGACGAGATCACGAAGCGTGCCGAGGTCGCGGCCGAGAAGCACTGGGCGTCCTCGAGTGAGGCTTCGAAGAAGCTCCGTGAGCGCTACACGCGGCTCCTCGCCGAGCTGGACAAGCAGGCGGACGCGCTGCACTCCGAGCACGAATCCGCGCTCGCCGAGACGCGGGCCGAGGTCCAGCGGCTGACGGTCGAGGCCGCCCAGCGCCGGGAACTGCTGGACAACGAGGCCGAACGCAAGCGCCGCAAGATCGAGCGTGAGTTCGAGCAGACGATCACGGCTCAGCGCACGTCGCACGAGAAGCACATCGCCGACCAGCAGACGGCCAGCAAGAACCAGGCCGAGCGCCGGATCGCGGAGGCCACCGCGGAGGCCAAGCGCCGCGTCGACGAAGCGACGGCCGAGGCCAAGCGCCGGCTCGACGAGGCCACAACGACCGCCGCCCAGCGCACGACCGCCGCCCAGCGGAAGGTCGAGCGGCTGGCGGAGATTCGCGAGCAGGCTCGCAAGAGCTTGATGCAGGCCGACGAGGTCCTGAAGGGCAGCGAGGCGATGCTCGCCGCCTTGCCCGAGGAGTCGGTGATCCCGCACGCTTCGAAGCTCGTCGGCGGCGACAGCAAGGCCGAGGAAACAAAGCCGGCGGGCAAGCCCGCCGAAGCGCCCGCGCCGAAGGCCGCCGCCCCGGCTCCGGCCAAGCCAGCTCCCGCCAAGACCGCTTCTTCGGCGCCCGCCGCGGCGCCGAAGAACGGACAAGGTGAGCAGAACGGTCCGAAGGCGAACGGCCAGAAGCCGTCACCCGCCAAAACCGGCTCCTGACCAGCGAGAAGTAGCAAGGGACCTTTGCTATCAATCTTTTGGAGAGCGATAGCAAAGGTCCCTTGCTCTCTTTCCAGGGTCAGGAGGCGGTGGTGCGAGGCCAGGGATTGGCCGCTTCAAGCTGGGCGGCGAGCCCGAGGAGGAGCGCTTCCCCGCCGGGTGCGGCGACGAGCTGAACACAGGCCGGGATGCCCGAGGGGTGCACGCCGACCGGCACCGACATCGCCGGATAGCCCGCGAGATTCCACAGCCCGGCGAACCCCGCGACCCGCAGGGACGGCAGTGCGTTGGCGATCCACCGGCTTTCGTGCCACGTGCGAGCCTTGAGCGGAAGGCTCGCGAGCATGGGCGTGACCAGGACGTCGTGCTGGGCGAAGAATTCCTCGGTGCGCGCCAGCCACCGCTCGCGGGTGCTCTCCCGGATTCGGGAGGCCAGAAGACGACCGAGCCGGACGTGCGTGCGCGTACGCGGCTGGAGCGCTCGGAAGTCGAACTCGGCCGCTTGCTCGGCCGGGCCGGCGACCCAGCGCGCGACGATGCCGCCGATGGCGCCGGGATTGTACCGAGGCGTTCCGGGCCCGACCGTGTGCCCGGCCGCACTGAACAGCTTGCCTGCCCGCGCGACCGCTCGGCCGAACGCCCGCGGCAACGGGGCCGTGCTCAGCGGGGCACGGGTCGACAGGGCGATGCGGGACCGCTTCGGGGCGGTGAGATTCGCCAGGCCGGGCTGTTCGGCGAGGACCGACATCAGCACGGCCGCGTCGGCAACGGTGGTCGCCATCGGCCCGTGCGTGGACAGGCCGAACCAGCCGTTCTCCCCCGGGACGCGGACCACGCCCTTACCCGGTTTGAGACCGACGATCCCGCACATGGCGGACGGAAGCCGGATCGAGCCCAAACCGTCGGTGCCGTGCGCGATGGGCACCAGCCCGGCCGCGACGGCCGCGGCACTCCCGCCCGACGAGCCGCCCGCCGCGTAGGACGGGTTGCGCGGATTGCGCGCCGTCCCGTCCGGATCGTCACTCGACGGCCAGACACACAGCTCCGGCACCCGGGTCAGGCCGATGATCACCGCACCGGCGGCGCGTAGCCGCCGCGCTATCTCACCGTCCTCTGTGGACACCGTCGACGAACCCGCACGCGATCCCCACGAGGCGTACTCGCCCTCGACCGAAGCGACGTCCTTGACCGCGATCGGCACCCCGGCCAAGGGCAGGTCGGCCAGGTCCGCGCGTTCGGCGACGGCGGCGGCCTCGGCGAGCGCCTCCTCGGCCCGGACCCGGCGGAACGCGCCGACCACCCCGTCCGCCGCGGCGATCCTGGCCAACGCCTCACGGGTCACCTGGACCGGGTCGAGTTCCTTGGCACGCACAGCCGCCGCGATTTCCACTGCCGTCTTCGCCATCCCCGCACTGTAGATCGGGCGGCGAAGATCAGCTGCGCGCCGAACAGGCGAACTTCGCCGAGTCCGGTTCGAAGGCGGGGAGATCGGTGTAGCCGTCGAGCCGGGCGCCGTAATAGACGTCGTGGTCCGCCTGCGCGAGCGGGGCACGGAGCGCGAAGCGGGCGGGCAGGTCCGGGTTCGCGATGAACAGTCTCCCGAAGGCGACGACGTCGGCCAGCCCGGACTCGATCAAGGACTCCCCCCTCCCGGAGGTCGGTTCTCCGGAACGGAGGTTCGCGACGAGCGTCCCTGACCACAACGGCCGCAGGTGGGACAACGCCTCGGCGTCAGGAGTGTCGATGACGTGCAAGTACGCTCGTACCGATGTAGTTCCGCGAGCAATCGTGAGTACACCTCCTTCCAGTCGTCTTCCACGATGTCGTTCTCCGGATTGCCCGGCGATATCCGCAGGGCGACCTTGGCCGCGCCGATCTGGCCGGTCACGGCCGCCACGACCTCGAGCGGGAACCTGAGCCGGGCGGTGACCGAACCGCCGTACCGGTTCTCCTGCGGTTGGTGTCGCGGCGAGGAACTCCTCGATGAGGTATCCGTTCGCACAGTGGAGTTCCACACCGTCGAAACCCGCCTCGATGGCCAACCGTGCCGCCACGGCGAAGTCCTGGACGACCTCGCCGATCTCATCCTCACCGAGCGCGCGGGCTTGACCGTGTCCGTCCAGCCATCGGTCACGAAGATCTGCCCGGCCTGCCGGACCGCCGACGGCGCCACCGGCGTCCGGCCCATCACACCTGGATGGCTGCCCCGCCCCGCGTGCCAGAGCTGCGCGAAGATGCGGCCGCCTTCCTCGTGCACGGCCTCCGTCACTTCACGCCAAGCCTCGGCCTGCCGCTCGGTCACCAGTCCCGGGATACCTGGGCCACTCTTGCCGGTCCGGGAAACCCAGATGCCTTCGCTCACGATCAAGCCGGCGCTCGCGCGTTGCGCGTAGTACTCGGCCGTCAGCTGATGTGGCACGCCTGTCGTGTCGTCAGCACGTCCCCGGGTCATCGGGGCCATCGCGATGCGGTTCGGCAGCTGGATCGCGGTGCCGCGGAGTGCTTCGAGCAACCTCATGAGCGCGAAGCTAAACCCTGACACCGGCGTCACGGTCAACCTCGGTCGCGGTTGATGTGGGCTCATGCGGATCGGCGAACTGGCGGAGCGGACCGGGGTGAGTGTCCGCTCGTTGCGGTACTACGAAACCGAAGGCCTGTTGCGTCCCGATCGATCCGGCAACGGGCTACCGGACGTTCACGAGGCCGACATCGCCCGGGTTCTGCTGATCCAGCTCTTCTATTCGGCCGGGTTGTGCAGCGGCAAGATCGCGGAACTCCTTCCCTGTGTTTCCGGCGACGAGACGCACTTGGTGCCTTCACGGGGTTGACTGCCGAACTCGAGATCGCCAGGACTCGGATCCAGAACCAGATCTCCTTGCTCACCACCTCTCTATCGGTTCTGGAACGTGTCCTGGCCGCGGCCAACGGGACCGACACCGCCGAGGTACCGGTTCTTCCCTGCCCGTGCGGCGGCACCGGGGCATCCATGTCTGACCCGTTAGTAGCTCGGGTCGCGGCCCATCAACCCGAGCAGCCTGTCCTGTAAGGACGCGTCGTCGGGCACTTTCACTTCGGGGCCGAAGACGACGATGTCCGGCCCGAAGGCACCTGGGGTCCTCATCTCCTCGGGGATCGCCTGGGCGCCGGGCCACATCCGGGCGACCTCCTCGGGGTCGATCGTGTCGTCCTGGCCGGTGGCACGCGCCAGATCCCAGCCGTGGACCACCATGTCGGCACTGACGACCCGGTCGATGTGCTGTTCGGCCGTCACCCTCCCCATCGGCGTCTCGTGTTCGGTGGCGGCGAGCACGGGGTCGGCGAGGACGGCTTCGACATCGGCCCGGGCCGACCGGAACGCGCCGAGCGGGTCCGCCAGAAGTGCCGGCGCCGGTCCGAGTTCACGTCCGAGGGGCCGCAGCATCGCTCCGTGCATGTCGACGATGTGCCCGACGACATCCCTCGCGTTCCATTCTTCACAGGGGGACCTGTTCTCCCACTGCCCGGCCTCGACGGCGGCGACCTTGCCCTCGAAGGCATCGGCCCGGACGCGATACCGGTCCGCGATGGCGTTCATTTCGTTCACACCTCCGCCCGGACTGCCATGACCTCGGCCAGTTTGTCGAACCCTTCACCGACGCCCCGCTCCATTCCGGATTCGAGCACGGCGTCCCGGATCCGCTTCGAGCTGTACCGCAGCACCTGCGTCAGAGTGGTGATGCCGCTGTTTTCTTTCAGTGTCAGGGTTGCCAGAGCCTGCCCTTCCGAGGCGTCGCAGTCCTCGTTCGTCTCAAGGGAGATGAGCCTTTCCGGACGATCGATCTCCTGGTAGACGCCCTGTAGAACCATCTCCATCCCGCCGCCGTGGCGCAGCCGGTAGCGCCATCTCCCTCCGGCCCGCAGATCGATCTCACATTCGACGACCTCGCAGTCGCGCGGGCCGAACCAGCGTCGCACCAGTTCCGGTTTGGTCCACGCGTCGAACACGAGTGCCCTCGGCGCGTCGAAGGACCTCGTCATGACGATCTCGAGATCGCCGGATTTCGCCACGCTGAGAGTGCGTCCCATCGTGTTGTTCCTTTCCGCTCGTGCGGTGGTCAATCGGTCTCGTCCCGGCGCTCCGGGTGCCGCAGTTCTTCATCGAGGACGAGGTCCAGCTGAGAGAAGGCCTCGTCCCAATGGCGGCGGTAGTCACCGAGCCATTCGTTCGCGTTCTTCAATGGCTCGGCCACCAGTCGGCAAGGGCGACGCTGGGCGTCACGTCCCCGCGCCACCAGCCCCGCCCGCTCCAGCACTTTCAGGTGCTTGGAGATGGCGGGCTGGCTCATCGCGAACGGCTCGGCCAGCTCCGTCACCGTGGCCTCGCCGCGTGCGAGCCGCGCG
Organism: Amycolatopsis coloradensis; assembly: GCF_001953865.1. GTDB lineage: Bacteria > Actinomycetota > Actinomycetes > Mycobacteriales > Pseudonocardiaceae > Amycolatopsis > Amycolatopsis coloradensis. The sequence continues at coordinate 550,046 of NZ_MQUQ01000005.1, read as the reverse complement.
AGGATCGCGCGGCGGGTGGGGTCGGCGAGTGCCGCGAAGGTGGCATCGAGCAGATCCTGGGCCACGGTCGCCCGCCTTTCCGTTCTCACGAGTTCGAGTTCTCACGATTGGTCTCTCACGCCGCGGCGGCGAGCGACCTTTGATAACCTTGCGGTTCCATAACCATGTGGTAATCTAAAACGGAGCAGATCGAGTTGTCAAGTCCGAGCAGCGGGTTGACGAGGGAGAACACGGATGAGGAAGGAGGTGAGGCCGAAGCCGGAGCCCGCGTGAGGACGAACGAAAGGGCACGCGAGCGCGTACTAAAGGGCAACTGGGGTTACCGTCGGTACCGTCATGAACGACGAACGAAACGAGCTGATGAACTCCGGGCGACCGAAGACGACGAAGCGATGGGCGGCCGTCATCCTGGGAGCGGCCGCCGTTCTGGCCACCAGCGTGCAGTGCGGTACAGCGAACCAACAGGCCGGGTCGGCACAGCCGGCGGGGACCGTACCGCCGCGCGAGGGCACCGTTTCGAGCCCGCCCAGCAGCAGTCCGCCCACTCCCTCGCCGTCACCGAGGGCGGAGCGGGCGCCTGCTCCGGGCTGTGAAGCCGTCATCGCCGGGATGAACCCCCGGCAGCGACTGGCCCAGCTGATGGTGGTCGGCGTGAACGCCGGTGATCCGCAGGCGGCGGTGAAACTGGTGCGCGATCAGCAGATCGGCGGGATCTTCCTCGGCGGCAACGAGACGGCCCTGCTGCAGAACCGCGCGCTGGACGAGGTGCAGCGGGCCGCGAAGGTCCCGGTGTCGGTGGCGATCGACGAGGAAGGCGGCCGTGTTCAGCGGATCGACGCCCTCGACGGCGATATGCCGAGTGCCCGGAAAATGGCCGCGAGCATGACGCCGGCACAGGTGCGGACGAAGGGCGCCGAACGCGGTAAGCAGATGCGAGCCCGCGGCGTCACCGTCGACTACGCGCCCGACGCCGACATCACGGACCAGCCGGACCGCGACATCGTCGGTGACCGGTCGTTCGGCTCGGACCCCGAGGTCGCGCGTAAGTACGTCCTGGCGTTCGCACAGGGCTTGCGAGACGCCGGGGTGCAGCCGGTGCTGAAGCACTTCCCCGGGCACGGGCACGCCACAGGGGACTCCCACAAGGGACTGGTGCGGACGCCACCGCTGGCCTCGCTGCGGAAGGTCGACCTGGTGCCGTACCGGGACATCGACGAATACGGCGAGATCGGCGTCATGGTCGGACATCTGGACGTGCCCGACCTGACCGGCGGCACGCCGTCGACCCTGTCGGCGCCGGCGTACCGGCTGCTGCGGACGGAATACGCGTTCGACGGCCCGGTGATCACGGACGATCTCGGGGCGATGAAGGCGATCACGTCGCAGTACCCGCTGCCGACGGCGGTGCTCAAGGCCTTGCAGGCGGGAGCGGATCAGGCGTTGTGGTCGTCCGGCGGCAACGTCGACACGGTGCTGACCACGCTGGAGAAGGCGCTCGCGTCCGGCGACCTTCCGGCCGCCCGGGTCGACGAGGCACTGACCCGGGTCCTCGCGGCGAAACAGGCTTGCGACTGATCGACCGCCAGTACCGGCGAAGCGGTCGCACCGGGCCGCCGGCCGGGTGACGTGAAAAGCGGTCCGAAAACTCAATGAACACAATGCTGACCAGGCCGGTGCCGGGAGTGACCCTGATCACCGCCCCGCCGCCCGATCAAGGAGGATCGCGTGCCTGGTCCCACGAAGTATCTACGCCGTCTCGCACTGACGGCGGCCGCCGCTGCCGGATTGAGCCTGCTCGCCGGGCCGGTCGCGTCGGCCGCTCCGTCGGCGATCGACCGCCCGGTGCCGACCACTGGCTGTCATCGTCCGTCGCCGGTCCCCGCCGGGACGACGACGTTGCGGACCTTGACGTCCGGCGGACTGGCCCGCGAGTACACCGTGCATGTTCCCGCGCGGTACCGGCCGTCGCGGCCGACGCCGCTGGTGTTGTCGTTCCACGGCCATAAGCGAACATCGAAATACCAGGAGGAACTGTCCGGGTTCTCGTCGTACGACGCGATTTCCGTCTACCCGCAAGGCCTTCCGGGTACCGACGGTGAATCGGCCTGGACCGGCGCGCCGTACTCGGCGGCCGCCGACGACGTGCTCTTCACCAGTGATCTGCTGAACACGCTCCAGCGGGAACTGTGCGTCGACTCCCGCCGGATCTACGCGACGGGCAAGTCGAACGGCGGCGGGTTCGTCGGTGTCCTCGCCTGCCGGATGCCGGGCCGGATCGCGGCGTTCGCCCCGGTCGCCGGCGCGTTCTACCCGCAGGGCGGCGCGTGCCATCCGTCTCGTCCGGCGCCGATCCTCGACTTCCACGGCACCGCCGACACGACGATCCCCTACACCGGGAATCCCGCCAAGGGTCTGCCGGCGCTGCCGGACTGGCTCGCCGGGTGGGCGGACCGGGACGACTGCTTCCCTCGGCCGGTCCAGTACTCGCCGAAGACCGGCGTCATCATCCAGCGCTGGCTCGGCTGCTCGCTCCAGCACTATCGAGTCGAAGGCGCCGGGCACGTCTGGCCGAGCACGGCACCGAACAATGACTCCGCCACCCCGACCGTCGTCAACGCGACGCCGGTCATCTGGAATTTCTTCCTCGCCCACCATCTGCGTTAAAAACCACCGCTTTCCTTGCGGAAACTGTCCATCCAGCGCTACCGTCGAATTGACCGGATGACCAGATAAGCAAATCTGGTCACGACGTCAGAGATGGGGAGCGCACGTGACAGAACGTCCGGACCGCACCGCCGGCCGCGCCGATCGCATCCTCGACGCGGCCGGCGTCCTGCTGACGCGGCTGGGCTACCGCAAGGTCACCATCGAGGACATCGCGAACCAGGCCGGCGTCGGGAAGGGCACGGTCTACCTGCACTGGCGCACCAAGGAGAACCTCTTCCACGCGTTGCTCCTGCGTGAATCACTCCGGGCGGCCGAGAGTCTCCTCGATCGGCTGGACGAAGATCCGGCGGAAGTCATCCCGCATCGATTCCAGCGGGCGGTCTTCCTGTACACCCAGCGGAATCCGTTGCTCGGCGCGCTCATCACCGGCAACACCGAACTGCTGGGCCGGTTGAAGAAACATCCCTTGCAGGACCAGGACGCCGTCGTCACCGAGCGGTACCTGAAGACGATGACCGACCGTGGACTGCTGCGCGACGACATCCCGGACCTGCTCTTCACCCTGCGCGCCTCGGCGCTGGGGTTCTATCTGATGGACAGCTTCACCAACGACGGCACCAGCCTCACGTCCGAGGAGAAGGCCGATGCCCTCGCGCACATCATCCGGAGGGCGTTCGAGCCACCGGAGCCGCCATCACCGGCGGACGTCGCCGCCACCGCGGCCGAAGTGATCCAAGCGTTCCGGGAGCTGATCTCGTCCTATCGCGCCTGGATCTACCGGCAGGACGGCACCGAGGAGCCCGTCTGATCCGAGCTCTTCCACCACGAGAAGAAGGGGGCAAGCCATGACCACGATCGCCGAAACCTGGGGTGTCCACGAAAGCCAGTTCTGGCTTCGGGACGAGTTCCCGGCCGACCCGGTCCGTTTCGATCCCGAAGCGGGCATGTGGCACGTCTACGGCCACGCCGAGGCACTGAAGACCCTGAGTGATCCCAAGGTGTTCTCCTCCGACACCACTCGACTGATCCCCGAGGAGATGGCGCCGGACAAGGATCAGTTCGTCGAAGGCAACCTGCTCCAGATGGATCCGCCGGACCACAAGAAACTGCGCACGCTGGTGAGCCACGCCTTCACCCCGAAGGTCGTCGCGGACCTCGAACCGCGGATCGCCGCGTTGACGAACGAACTCCTCGACGCCGTTGATGGCACGGACTCGATGGAACTGGTGACCCACCTGGCTTATCCGCTACCGGTGATCGTCATCGCCGAACTGCTCGGCATCCCGGCGAGCGATCGCGATCTGTTCAAGGAATGGGTCGACAAGTTGCTGCGGAACAGCCAGCAGCGGTCGCTGCTCAAGCAGACCGAGGAGGACAAGAAAGCCGCCGAGGAAACGCGCGAACAGGTGAACAACCTGGTGAGCTACCTCTCCGAACACGTCGACGACAGGCGGCGGAACCCGCGCGAGGACTTGCTGACCAAACTCGTCCAAGCCGAGGTCGACGGCGAGAAACTGACTCAGAACGAAGTCGTCAACTTCGCGAACGTGCTGCTGCTCGCCGGCCACATCACCACCACGATGCTGCTCGGGAACACCGTGCTGTGCCTGGATTCCCATCCGGACGAGTACCGGCGTGTCCGAGAGGACCGTTCGCTGCTGCCCGCCACGATCGAGGAATCACTGCGTTTCCTCAGCCCGTTCGCGCTCGTCGCGCGCGCCACGACGACCGAGGTCGACCTGGGTGGCCGGGCGATCCCGGCGGACAGCATGCTCTTCGTCTGGGTCGCGGCGGCGAACCGGGATCCGCGCACGTTCACGGATCCGGGCATCTTCGATCCGGCGAGGGCGCACAACCCGCATCTGGCGTTCGGCCGCGGCATCCACTTCTGCATCGGCGCTCCGCTCGCCAGGCTGGAAGGCAAGACCGCGCTGAACATCCTGCTGGACCGATTCCCGGACCTGCGCACCGATCCGGCGGCCCCGCCGTCGTTCATCCCCAGCCCGAACATGACCGGGGTGAACGAACTCCGGCTGCTGCTGAAGCCCTAGCGGGCGGCGAACCGGGAAGCGAGCGGGACCACCACTCGCGGGATCCGCTTCCCGGGGGTGTACCGCAGTTCCGTGATGTTGCCGTTCGGCACGACATAGGTGTCGGCGAACGTGCGGAATCCGCGCATGGCAGCACTGTCCGGAGTGGTGATCCCGGTCAGCAGTGACCACATGACAGCGCGGATGAAGAGCCCGTGCGTGAAGACGGCGATCGGCCCGGGTTCCCGTTCTCCCAGCCGTGCCAGGAAATCCTGGGTACGGATGAGCAGTCCGGCGAAGGATTCCGCGCCGTTCACCGCGTGGTGCGGATCGGCCCGGTCCCAGTAGGCCTCGGTGTACGGCCTGCGGATGGCGGTGGTGGTGACCTGTCCATGGAGTTCGCCGAGAAACGTGAACTCCTGGACAGGCCACTCCTCGCGCTCCGCGCCGGGGAATCGCTCGATCGTCGGTTCGGCGGTCTGGCGTGCCCGCAAGAACGGCGACGTCACGATCAACCGGGGCGGATCGGCCCACGATTCCGCGACCTCGGCGGCTTGCCGTCTGCCGAGCTCGGTCAGGGCGGAAGCCCCCGGCTCACCGCCGGGAAGACCCGCGTTCGTCTCGCTTTCGCCGTGTCTGATCAGCCACACCCGTGCCACGATCGCCTCCTAGACCCCGTGTGCACCGACGATCGCATCGCGCGGGGCCCACCGCGACTTCCATGATGCCGTAGTAATCACCATGGAAGCCGGCGCGGTCATCAGCGGTCGAACTGCCCTGGTTTGCGCCCCTCGCCCGCCGGACCGCGATACGCCTGCGCGATGTCCAGCCAGTGGTCCGCCAGTGCGCCTTCGGCACGGACGTCGAGGTCGTCACGGTGACGGCGCCGCGTGGCCAGCAGGCAGAAGTCCTCCGCGCTGCCGGTGATCCGCTGTCGCGAGTCCTCGGGGCCGAAAGTCCACAGCTGCCCGGACGGCGAGGTGATCTCGAACCGGAATTCCTGCTCCGGCGGGGTCAGGCCTCTTGCCTCGTACCCGAAGTCCCGCACCCGGACGGCGAAACCGACGAGGTACGCGAGCCGGTCGGTCCGTTCGGGGCGCACCCCCAGCGCGTCCGCGACGTCCTGGCCGTGCGCGAACAGTTCCATCATCCCGGCGCAGGCGAGAATGGCGGGCGGCAGCGGGTTGACCAGCCACGGCACGACCTGGTCCGCCGGGACGGCGGCGAGCGCCTTGATGCCCGCGTCGCGTTCGGCGCGCCACCGGCTGAGCACGACCTCGTCGGGATCGCCGAGGTAGTCGTCGAGGGCCGCGTTGACGGCGGCGTCGAACCCGCGCGCCATCGAGGTCTTCGCGAGTTCGGCGAACTTCCGCGGCTCGGCCGCGGACAGTCCGGCGATCTTGAAGATGAAGGAAAGGTGGGCGATCTGGTGCTTGACCGACCAGCCGACGGCGGGCGTCGGCAGCGCCCAGCCCGCGTCGTCCAGATCGGCCACCAGAGCGTCGACCTGTTCACCTTCCGTGGTGAGGTCCTTGATCACGTTCCGGAAGTCAGTCACCGTGCCGTCCTCTCGCCGTTTGCACCCGTTCCGATGATGCGGACGCGCGAGGCTGCCGTCTTCTTCTCGTGAGCCCCAGAGGATTCGCACTTGATTCTGGAGCCGGGTCCAAGTTCTACCCTCGAACCATGCGAACCGACGCGACACCGGCGGCGTTGACCATCTCCCAGGTGACCTCCCGGGCAGGCGTGCGTCCGGACACCGTGCGCTATTACGAGCGCATCGGCCTCCTTCCCACCCCGGCACGGACCACCGGGGCGCACCGGCGCTACGACGAGGAAGTCATCGACAGGCTGCGGTTCATCCGGGGCACGCAGCGGCTCGGGCTGACCCTGACGGAGATCGGTGACCTGCTGAGCGTCCGCGACACCGGGGCGTGCCCCTGCGAACCCGCCGAAACCATGCTGGAACGCCATCTCACCGAGATCGAAGCGGAGATGACGCGACTCGGCGCGCTGCACGCCGAACTCACTTCCATGCTGTCCGGGATGTCCGGCGACGAATGCGCCGATCCCCTTCCCGGCGCGTGGTGCCCGCCTGACCGCGAGCCTGAGGGAGGAGGTGGATGACCATGCGGATCGACGACTGCTGCGACTGCTGCGGCACCGGCTGCTGCTGACCCGCTTCGGCGGGACCGGCCGGGCTTGACGTCACCCGGTCGGTCAGCCGAGGTCAGTCCCGCGGCAGGAGCACCGTCTTCCCGATCCGATCCTTGCAGACTTCGGCCGAATAGGCCATCAGCCCGCCCGCCTGCGCGTCCCGGAACAGCCGCTGGATCGGCGAAGTGCGCAAAAAGCCCGAGCCGCCTCCGGCTTTCAGCGCCAACTGCGCGACGTCGCGGGCGATGTCGTTCGCGAGCACTTTCGCCGTCATGGTCGCGGGCAGGAATTCCGGCGAGTTCCGATCCGCCAGCCACGCCATGTTCCGGGAGTACATCCGAGCGGCTTCGAGACGGGTGTGGACGTCCGCGACCTCGAACTGCAACCACTGCATTTCGGCGAGCGGCTGCCCGGTCACGGGGATGACACGGCTCCGGGAATGCGAGATCAGCGCTTCTTCCGCCGCGTCGGCTATCCCGAGGGACAGGAAGGCGAGCCCGGCTCCGATGTGGTTCGGGCGCCGTTCGGCCGAGGGCGGGCACCTGCGGTCTTCCCGCAGCACGGTCCCTCCGAAGGAGACGAGCTGGCTGCGGCTGGCCCGCAGTCCCATCGTGTCCCAGATGGGCACGAAGGTCATCGTGTCGTCCGGTGACACACCGAAGAAGGTGGGCACACCGTCGACGAGCGCGTTGACCAGGAAGTGGTCGGCGACCTCACAGCCGGAAACGAACCGCTTGGCGCCGGTGAGCCGGAAGCCGCCGTCGACGGGCTCGGCGCTCTGCTGCGGCATCAGGAACATGTTGCCGCTGCTCGGTTCCGACAGGGCGTTGGCGAATCGCCTGCCTTCGATGAGTTCCCCCGCGTAGAAGCGGCCCACTTCGGGAGCGGACAGCTGGACCAGTCCGACGGCGGCGCCGATGTGCATCACCCAGATGCACGCCGTCGAGGAACAAGCCGCGCTGAGGATCCTGACGATCTCGCCGTAGGACCGATAGCTGAGATCGTCACCGCCGAACTCCGCGGGCAGGGTCGCCCTGTCGAGTCCGGTCGCGTGCAAGGCACGGAGGTTGGCGATGGGCAATTCGGCCGTTTCGTCGAACTCGGCGGCGCTCGCGGCGAAGTCCTTCGCCAGTTCGGTGACGGTTTCGATCCAGCGGCGTTCGTGGGCGGGCGGGGCGAACGGATGGGCGGGCTCGGTCATGACCGCATCATGCCGGAATCGCGAAGGCCTCCTCGCCACCCCGAGAATGGCGAAGGAGGCCTTTCATGGTTCGGCCGTCACACTCCCGGTGCGGGCGGCCATCGCGAATTCGCCGGAAGCGGTCTTGGCCGAAACCACCGCGCCGCCGAAACCCGGCACGAGCTGCCAAGCCCGTGATCGCGGGCACGGCTTCGGGAAGTTCGAAGACTCCCGAGAGAACCCGTGTCCCGGCTAAGATTCCCACCAGCATGAGCTGCACGGCGATCCCGTACCGCTTGCCGAACGGGCTGAATCCCACCCCGATCGCGGAACTGATCAGGTGCCCTTGGTGACTTGTCCGTCCGTCAGGCGAGTCCGGAAAGGATGGTCGCCGCCTCCCGCGGGTGCAGGAGGAAGCCGACGTGACTGCTTTCGAGCGAGTGGACGTCGGTCGGGTTGTCCGGGGTGAGCGCGTCCGCCTCCTTGATGAACCGGTCCTGCAACGCGATCGGTATCGACAGGTCCTCGGTGAGCCGGATGTAGGTGCGCGGGATCCGGCCCCACGTGGCGGCGTCGGCGCGCTCGGTGCCGGCGTCGAGGCTCTCGTCCGGTTCGAGGGTGTTGAGGTAGGCGAAGAACTCCTGCTCGGTGCCGTCTTCGAGCATCGCGGTCTTCAGCGTGGACAGCAACGTGGGATCGGCGGTCCGCCAGTTCATCCGCAACGCGCCGAGCGCGGCGGGGTCCGCGACGACGACCGCGCCGACGTCATTGAGCGCGCTGCTCGCGTTCTCGGGTCCCTGCATGTATTCGCCCACGGTCATGTCGACACAGCACCATGCCGAGATGTAGACGATCCGGTCGACCAGTTCCGGGATCGCGTTACCGACCCCGGTGAGCGTGACCCCGCCTCGGCTGTGCCCGACCAGGATGACCGGCCCGTGCTCGGCGGCCTTGCGGACGACGTCCACCACGTGTCCGACAGTCTCGGCGAAGGTGACGCCGGCCAGCTTCGACGGTGCCGTGGCCAGCGCTTCCCTGTCCTGGGGTGCTTGGTAGGCCGCGTGAAAACCGGCGTCGAAGCCGTGTCCGGGAAGGTCGACGGCCAGCGTGCGGTGGCCGAGCAGGGCGAGCTCGCGTTGCAGTGGTCCCCAGGTGAACGAGTTGCTGTTGGAGCCGTGTACGAAGACGTAAGTGGGAGTCACGACTCCATCTTCACATTCCCGGTTTCGCCGGGTGACGTACGGCCGGGACTGAGGCCTTCAGTCCGCGATCAGCACGTGCCCCGCCCCGTCGAATCGGTAACCCACCCCGCGCACCGTCGTGATCGGCGTCAGCACGGGTTCCAGTTTCCCGCGGATCTTCCGGACGTGGACGTCGACGGTCCGCCCGTTGCCACCGGCCAGGCCCCACACCCGCGCCATCAGCGTGACGCGGTCGAAGACGCGGTCCGGATTCCGGCTCAGGAACAGCAGGAGATCGAACTCCAGCCTGGTGAACTCCAGCACCTCGCCGTGCAACAGCACTCGTCTCGAATCCGGCTCGATGCGCAGCGGCGGCGCGGAGCCGCTGAGGCGTCGCCGCCGTCCGGCGAGTTCGACGACCTGGGCGGACGTCGCTTCGCCCGCTTGGAAGGTCCGCGTCGTGAGGGTCACCCCGACGGTGTCCTCAAAGGACTCGAGCAGGCGCGCGGCGATCGCGGCGGCGTGCTCGGAGTCGGTGTTCACCCGCAACGCCAGGGTCAGTTCGACGGTCGGTTCCCCGCTCACCGCGACCGACTGCGTCATCTCACACCACCCGGACCGGATGCCGGACGACGGCGTCGAAAAGGTAGCCCTGCGTATTGTGCGGGGTGACGTCCGGCTGGGTGACGCCGATGATGTCCGTCGCCCGTGCCCGCAGGGTGTGGCTACCGGAAGTACTGGGGCGCCAAGGGATTTCCCAGCGTTGCCAGCCGCGATCCGCCGCCGCGCCCACGAACCTCGCCCGCCGCCAGCCGTCACCGGTGCTCACTTCGACCCGCCGGATCCGGCCGTTGCCCGACCACGAACGGCCACTCAGCACGTGCCTGCCACCGGCCGTGAACTCGGCATTCCACGGCAGTTCGAAGGCGCTCTTGACCACCTGCCGGGTCACGACCGTGCCCTCCGCCGGGTAGCCCGGCCCCAGCAGCCGGTAGTACTGCGTGTTCCACGGCGAGACCAGCGGCGTTTCCGAGACCTCGATGCGCCCCAGCCATTTGATCGACGAGATCCCCACCCAGGACGGCACGACGAGCCGCACCGGATGCCCGTGGTCCGGCGGCAGTGGACGCCCGTTCATCTCATAGGCCAGCAAGACGTCCTGCAACGCCTTCGCGACCGGCAGCGGACGACGCACCTTCCCCAGGTTGACCCCGCCAGTGACGTAGTCGGCGTCCAAGCCCTCCGGCAGGACGTCCACCGCGTGCCGCGTCAGCCCGGCCTTGGCCAGCACCGTCGAGAGCCGGACACCACACCAGCGCGCGACGCCGATGGCGCCGAGTTTCCACGCCGTCCCAGCCACCGTCTGTCCTTGCTGACCGGTGAAGTGACTCCGGCCGTTGCCCGCGCATTCGATGGCGGCGGTGATCGCCTCCGACGGCAACCGGAGCAAGTCGGCGTAGGTGAACTCGACCGGCCTGTCCGCTGTCGGCGCGCCGCGCAGCCCGGTGCCGAAGAGTTTCAGACTCCAGGTGCCGGCGTCGATCGACGGGGTGGAGGTGTGGTTTCGCACGAAGAACCGGTCGACCGGCGTGAGATAGCCCTGGCCGCTCAGGGCCTCCCACCGCGTTTCCGCGTTGGTGCCGTAGACCTCGAAAAGCTCCGGCGGCAAGGGCTTCACGATCGGCGAGGCCGCCGACGCCGTCGCCGCCGGGAGCGCGCCAAACGCCGTCAGCGCGAGTGAGCCACCGGCCGCCAGCCGGAGCAGCCCGCGCCGCGACATCCCGTCACCTCGCGCCTGCCCCGCACGCCACTGCGCGAGCCGTGTGCGGTCGTAGGTGGCTTCGTCGGTCAGGCCGGTTCCGGTCATGGCGACCATTGTCGGCGGCGGCCGACCGTGGGAACCAGGACGTCCACAGAGCGGAACCGGTCGTGCCCAGAAGGGCGGCCGTCCTCCTGGTTTCGCTCAAGTGGTGATTCCGGCCTCCCCCGTCACGACATCACAGGACCTCGACGTACTTCACCCAGATGCAGAGCCCGCTGTCCCATTGCACGTCGACCTGGAACAGCACGCCGTCGGTCTGGACCGCGGTGTTCTGAACGGTCATCACGGCGTTCCCGATGAACTCGGTGTCACCCCCGCCCGCCTCGGCGACCGAAAGCACGGTTCCGTGGCCGGGACGGAGACCGCCGAGGGGCAGCCAGAGATTCCTCAAGCCCTGAATACCGCAGTACAGCGCTCGTCCACCGTGGGCGGTTCCGGGAGCGAGAGCGCTTCGGTCGCCTTTCGATGACGCCGCCGACGCCGTGCGACGCGCCATCACCTGGTTTCAAGCCGAAGGCGACGTCTGTCATGTCGCCGTCGAGGTACTACTGCGCTTCGGCAGGCCTGTCGAAGCGGCCACCTTGGAGGCCGCGATCTTCCACCGCGCGGACCAATGGGGATTGGGCCGGACGAGCGTCTCCCAAGCCGGTGACGGTCACTATGAGGCCGAATTGGCCGAAACGCTCACCCCGGCCCAACGCCTCGCCGCGGAAGCCGAGGACGTCCGCCTGAATTGGACGGAAGTGATCGAACTCGCCGACGTGAAGTGGAGCTGACGATCGTGGCGGGGATGGTGTGAGTGCCCCGGACGGGGATCGAACCCGCACTGGGTCGATTTTAAGTCGACTGCCTCTGCCAGTTGGGCTACCGGGGCACCGACAGCCTAGGCGATGAGCGTCAGTTCGCCGCCTCGGTACGCCGATATTCAAGCCAACGAAGGCCGAGCTCGTTCCAAACGGCCTGAGGCGCGATGCAGAACCTGAGTTCGTCACGTAACCGGTGGCGAGCGGAACGGCGGGTACTGACTTCCGCAATGCCCGCACCGACATACCCTGAACGCCGTGAAGGCCTCCTTCCCTACCTTCAGCGTAGGAATGGAGGCCTTCACGGAGCTACGGGCTCAGGACTTCGACAGCCTGTCGAACTCTTCGCGCGGGTTGTTGATCTGGCCGAGCGAGATGACCTCGCGCCGGAACAGGCCACCGAGCATCCAGTCGAACAGGATGCGGATCTTGCGGTTCCACGTCGGCATCGCCTTGAGGTGGTACGCGCGGTGGAAGAGCCAGGCCGGGAAGCCCTTGATCTTCAGGTTCAGCGCGTCGGCGACACCCTTGTGCAGGCCGAGGCTGGCCACCGCACCCAGGTTCTTGTGGTAGTAGTCCTTCGGCTTGCCGCCGCGGATCACCTTGATGATGTTCTTCGCCAGCAGACGCGCCTGGCGAACGGCGTGCTGCGCGTTCGGCGGGCAGGTCGCGGTCGGGTCCTGCTCGGTACGCGAGAGGTCCGGCACGGCGGCGTTGTCACCGGCGGTCCAGACGTCGGGGTGCCCGACGACCTGCATCGCGGCGGTCGCTTCGACGCGGCCACGCTTGTCCAGCGGCAGATCCGAGCTGGCGAGCACCGGGTTCGCCTTCACACCGGCGGTCCAGATGATCGTGTCGGTGTCGAACTCGGTGCCGTCCGAAAGCACGACGTGGCCGTTCTCGAACGACTTCGCGGCTGTCGACAAATAGACTTCGATGCCGCGCTTCTCGAGCTGCTCGACGGTGTACACACCGAGCGTCTCGCGCACCTCGGGGAGGATCCTCCCGGCCGCCTCGACGAGCACCCAGCGGATGTCTTCGACCTTGAGGTTCGGGTAGTAGTGCTCCACCGCGAAGCGGGTCATGTCCTCGAGTTCGGCGAGCGCCTCGATACCGGCGAACCCGCCGCCGACGACGGTGAACGTCAGCAGGCGCTTGCGCTGCTCGGGATCGAGCGTGCTGGCGGCCTCGTCCAGCTTCGTCATGACGTGGTTGCGCAGGTAGATCGCCTCGCCGATGGTCTTGAAGGCGATACCTTCTTCGACCAGGCCGGGGATCGGCAGGATGCGCGCGACAGCGCCGAGCGCGACCACGAGGACGTCGTAGTTCAGCTGCTCGACGTGACCGTCGGCGGCCTCGACCGTGACGGCCTTGCGGTCGTGCTCGATCTTCGTCACCCGCGCGGTGAGCACGTGGCAGCGCTTGAGCACGCGCCGCAGCGGCACGACCACGTGCCGCGGTTCGATCGCACCGGCCGCCGCCTCGGGCAGGAAGGGGGCATAGGTCATGTGCGGCTGCGGATCAACGACCGTCACGGACGCTTCGTTGGCCCGGAGCATCTTCTGAAGCCCGTACGCCGTGTAGAGCCCGACGTACCCACCACCAAGGACGAGGATCCGTGTCGGTTCCGACTTAACACCAGCCATATTCCTATAGTCGCACCCATCAGCTGAGATCGCTCGCAGACCCCATCCGGCTGTGACCAGCGTCGCCACGGTTTCCGCACCGATTCAGTTCAGGCCGGCCGCCGAGGTCGCGGAGGCCAGGACGTCGCACACCATGTCAAGGGTCAGGCGACCGGTCTGGACATTGCGCTGCGACACGTGATAACAGCCGAAAAGGCGCAGGTCGCCGAGTTCCAGTTCGACTCCGTGACCGAACTTCGGGCGTGGCGCGGGGACCGGCCAGCCCGCCTCCGCGAGCACCGGCAGCAGCGCCTGCCAGCCGAACGCGCCGAGCACCACGACGGCCTTCAGCGTCGGTTTCAGCAACGTCAGCTCTTCGGCAAGCCAGGATCGGCAGGTGTCCCGTTCCTCAGGTGTGGGCTTGTTGGCGGGTGGCGCGCATCTCACCGGCGAGACCATCCGGGCCCCTCGGAGCTCGAGACCGTCACCTATCCGGGTCGACGTCGGCTGCGACGCGACCCCGACCCGGTGAAGCGCCTTGAAGAGAACGTCACCGGACGGGTCGCCGGTGAAGAGACGGCCGGTGCGGTTCGCGCCGTGTGCCGAAGGGGCGAGACCGACGATCGCCAGCGAGGCGTCCGGCGGGCCGAAACCGGGCACCGGCCGGGCCCAGTAAGTCTCACCGGCGAAAGCCGCGCGTTTGACCACGGCGATCTCCTCGCGCCACGCGACCAGCCGCGGGCAGGCGCGGCAGCCGACGACCTCGGCGTCGAGTTCGGCGAGCGAGCGGAACCTCATGACGCTTCTTTCAACGCGGCGCGGCAGAGGCGGTCGGCTTGCCTGGTCGTCTCCGGCTGGCGGAACGCGGGCGACAACCGGAGCACCTGTCGGCACGCGTTGTCCAGCGAGATCTTGTGGCCGACGGAGACGTAAACGGGTTTCACATCGTCCTGGGTGCGCAGGACCATGCCCACGACCTCGCCGTCGTCCACCAGGGGTTCCTTGGCACCGCGTTCCCGCCCTGGCTCGCCGTGCTTTCCGATGAAGCGGGTCTTGCCGACACCGAGGGTCGGCAAGCCGGTCACGACGCCGACGTGGCATGCCAGCCCGAACCGGCGCGGGTGAGCCAGCCCGTGCCCGTCGCAGACCAGGAGGTCCGGACTGTGGTCGAGCGCGCGAAGGGCATCGAGCAGCGGGGGCAGCTCACGGAAGGCGAAAAGACCCGGTTCGTACGGAAAGGAGACTTCGGAGACGACGGTCCGCTTTTCCACGACGCGGAAATCGGTGGTGTCGAGAGTGACCGCGGCGGCGGCGATGAGGCCGCTGCCCTCGTCGTAGGCGACGTCCAAACCGGTGACCGTCAGGATCTGTTGTGGGCAACGATCCTCGCGATCGACCAGGCCGCGCAGCGTCTCCTGGATTTCGATCGCTTCGGCGGTCGTGTTCGGGCGATCATGCGCCGTGACGATGTCCACCGGTACAGACTGCCAGTAAGTTGGGATCATGCCGGACACCGATCCCGAGGAAAAGACCACCGACGAGAAGGACACCCCGTCGGTGGAAACCAAGGTCGAACCGATCGACGACCTGGTCACCACGAAGCACACGCTGACGCTCAAGCGCAAGAAGCTCGCGTACACCGCCCAGACCGGGCGGATCGTGCTGAGGAAGGAGGTCATCACCGACGGCAAGTCCGAGGGCCACAAGCCCAAAGCGGAGGTGTTCGTGACCTCCTACACGCTCGACGACGCGGACCCCGGCTCGCGCCCGGTCACGTTCGCGTTCAACGGCGGCCCCGGCTCGGCGAGCGTCTGGCTGCACCTGGGTCTGCTCGGACCGCGCCGCGTGCTGTCCGGCGACGTCGACGACCCGGTCGCGCCGCCCTACGGGCTGACCGACAACCAGGAAACCCTGCTGGCGCACAGCGACCTGGTGTTCATCGACCCGGTGTCGACCGGCTATTCGCGCGCTGTCGACGGCGAGAAGGCCAAGGAGTACCACGGGTACACGGCCGACATCGAGTCCATCGGCGAGGTGATCCGGCTGTGGGTCTCGCGCAAACAGCGCTGGCTGTCGCCGAAGTTCCTGGCGGGCGAGTCTTACGGCACGCTTCGCGCGGCCGGGCTGGCGGCGCATCTGCAAGAGCGCCACGGGATGTACCTGAACGGCCTACTGCTGATCTCCTCGGTGCTGGACCTCGGCACGCTGCGGTTCACCGAGGGCAACGACCTCCCGTACACGCTCTTCGTTCCGACGTACGCGGCGATCGCGCACTACCACGGCCTCCACGGCGACCGTCCGCTCGACGACGTCCTCGCGGACGCCGAGGACTTCGCCGCCAAGGAACTCCCCTGGGCCCTCGCGCGCGGTGCCCGTCTGTCCACACAGGACCGCGCCGACGCCGTGTCCACGCTCGCTTCCCTGACAGGCCTGAGCGAGTCCTATGTGGACCGGGTGAACCTGCGGATCGAGCACGTCCGGTACTTCACCGAACTGCTGCGGGACAAGGGTCTCGTCGTCGGCCGGATGGACGGCCGGTTCACCACCTGGGAGCCGGACGGCGGCCGCGAGCACATGAGCGACGACCCGTCGATCTCGCGGATCATCGGCGCCTACGCCGCCGGACTCAACCATTACGTGCGCGCGGAACTGGGTTACGAAAACGACCTGCCGTACGAGGTCCTTTCGACGGACGTGTTCAAGGCCTGGTCGTACTCGGACTTCGAGGGCCGCTCGGTGTCCTCTGTGGACTCACTCGCCTCGGCCATGCGCTCGAATCCGCATCTGCGGGTGCATGTCGCTTTCGGTCACTACGATGGCGCGACACCTTACTTCGCTTCAGAACACGTTCTGGCGCGGTTGCAGATTCCCGAGGAACTGCGGGAGAACATCGACACGGCCTACTACCCGGCCGGGCACATGATGTACGTGAACGAGGCGTCTCGGGTGCAGCAGTCGAAGGACCTGGCGAAGTTCGTGAAGGCCGCTTCGGGGAAGTAGCTCGCCTCGGGCCGCCTCAAAGCGTGTTATGAACGGACCTTTCATAACAGATTTTGTTATGAAAGGTCCGTTCATAACAGCCACCACAGAGTTTTTGTCGGACCTACGCCCGACTCTGTCCAGGTGCACATCGCAAGCTCATCCTTCACAGAAGCCTACCTACTACAACACAGCCGACACGGCGTGATCCGGGTGGCGGCCCTCGAGCGATTGGGCATCACTCCGATGACGTCGTATCGAAGATGTCTGCCTGGCGGCAGATGGACACACCTACTACCAGGCATCGTCTTGCTGTCCAGAGATCGACCATCGGCGCGACAACGTATCGAGGCCGCGCTCATGCACGCCAACGGCTTCGGCGTACTCACAGGTTTCGAAGCAGCGCGACGCTACGGCCTCCAGAACGTACCGCCGGATCGGTCGGTTCACCTCCTGATACCAGAGAAACATCGTGTCAACAGCGCGAAGTTCGCGCTGGTCGAGCGAACCATCCACATGCCGACGACACGAATCATCGACGGTATTCCTGTTGCGGCACCGGCCCGCGCGGTACTCGACGGTGTACGCCGCATCAGGGAACTTGATCCTGTTCGCGCGCTACTGATCGAGGCCGTCGAGTCCGGGCACTGCACGACACCCGAGCTGATGGACCAACTCGACTCGGGCAGCAAGCGAGGGACAGCGACACCTCGGGCGGTCCTGAAAGAGATCAGCACCAACATCAAGTCCGTACCCGAGGCGATCGCCACGTCGGTCTGGACGCAGGCTGGACTCCCTCCCGCCGAACACAACGTCAAGATCTACGATCCGCGAGGAAACTACATCGCCATGCCGGACGAGTGGTGTGATGAGGTAGGACTGGCCTGGGAGGTCGACTCCTTCGACTTCCATTTCAAGAAGGCTGACTTCGCGAAAACCATCGACAGGAACAATCGCTACGCCGCAGCTGGGATCGTCGTTGTGCAGACGCTCCCTTCGCGTCTGCGGACCGAACCTGATGCAGTCGTCGCGGAGCTCCGCTCGGCCTTCCGCGCGGCATCCCGCCGACCTCGACCGAACGTGGTGGTCGTCCGCCAGGACCGGGCCGCTTGAGCACCACCGGCTGTTATGAACGGACCTTTCATAACAAAATTTGTTATGAAAGGTCCGTTCATAACGCGTCCGACTATCGCCAGGAGGGATCAGCCGCGTAGGTATTGGGAACCGCGGGTGACGGCCGACCAGGCGTCCACCGCACCGTGCCCGTAGAAGCCGTTGAACGAAGCGTCACCCGTGCACGTGGCGGTGAACGAAGCGTCCCGGCCCTCCTTCAGGTAGTCGACGGTCCGCGGCACCGGGCAGGCGATGTCCGAAGCCGTGCCTTCGAGGACACGCTGCACCGCGTCCGGGTTCAGCCCGAAGTCGCGCGACCCCTTGCCGTACTGCGAAACGATGAGCGCGGCGACACCGGTCGCGTGCGGCGACGCCATCGACGTCCCCTGGAGCCACTGGTAGTAGCCGACGCGGCCGTCGGCGGCGGTCGCCTTCTGGATACCGGCGGTGACACCGTCGGGGGTGACGTTCCCGGCCGCGTCGATGTTGCCTTCCGCGACGCCGACGTTGCGCGGGTAGGTCGAGAGGATCTGGTTCTCGACCGTGCGGTGCCACGGGGTGCCGAAGTAGTCACGGAAGTAGCCACCGGGCGCGGAGACCGAGATTTGCTCGACGCCATAGTTCGAGTAGTCCGCCTTCGCCTGCGAAGGGCCGAAGGACGAGACGCCGATCGTGTGCGGGCCTTCGATGGGCAGCGAGAGGCAGCTCGCGTTGTCGATCTGCCGCGGGTGCGTGCTGTTCGACGGGTAGCCGGGGCTCGAAGCGTCCGGCTGCGGGGCTGCGAGGTCGCTGTGCTGGTTGCCCAGTGAGACCACCTGGGTGACGCCCTTGCGGTGCGCGTAGTTCAGCGCGCGGGTCGTCGCCTCGATGATGGTGCGCTGCTCAGCCTGCTCCGCGGCCGAGTCGGCCGGGTTGGACGCGCAGTTGTAGAGCCAAGGGTCCGTGTAGAAGCTCATGTTGACGACGTCCACACCGGCGTCGCCGGCGTAGGTGATCGCGTCCACGGTCGATTGCAGGAAGAAGAAGCCCGAGTCCTGGCCGGCGCGGATGTTCACCAGCGTCACGTTCGGCGCGACACCCGAGACACCGAAGCCGTTCGCGGCGGCGCCGATGGTGCCGGCCACGTGCGTGCCGTGCCCGTTGTCGTCGTGGTTCGCCGGGTCGACGCAGCTGCGATATTCACACGGTCCGTCGACCACGGCGCCGTTGACGTCGGAGACGATGTCCTTCGTGAAGTTCCGCGACGCGGCGAGGTCGAAGTTCGGCGCGATGTCGGGGTGGCTCCCGTCGACGCCGGTGTCGATGACGCCGACCTTCACGCGCTTGTCACCCGGCTGCTTGGTCCGCGAAAGGTCCGAACGGACGGACTTGAGCCCCCACAGCTGATCGTCGAGCGGGTCCATGCCGACGGCCTGCGGGTGCGCCGGCTTCTTGGCCGACGCGGCGCCGCGGCTCTCCTTCTCCACGAGATTCGGCTTGACCTTCGCCTTGCCGGTCTTCGGCGCGGTGCCGATCGGCTTCGCTTTGGCCGCCCCGAAAACCGAGCGGTCCGCGGAGACCCGTTCGGCGAAACCGTTGGCGGGCGCGGTCGCGGTGATCAAGCCGACGGCGGCGTTGCTCGTCACGACGGTGCCCCCGGCGGCGCGGATCGCCTTCTCGACCGAAGCGACACTTTGCCCTTCACGGGCCAGAACGGAGAATTCGGTCGCCGCACCGGAAAGCCGTGGCTGCGCGGACGCCATCGGAGCCGCGACGATCGCACCGAACAACGGTACCGCGAGCGCGATGACAAGAGATCTCGATCTTTTCATTTCCTGCCTCCTGAAGAAAACGATTCATGAAACCACACCGTCAGGGAACGACGGTTTTCTCCTCCGCGAAATGGCAGGCGGACAAATGCCCACCGGTCCGCGTGATCAATTCGGGTTCCCGATCCGCGCAAACGTCCTGCGCCTTCCAGCACCGCGTGCGGAACCGGCAGCCCGACGGCGGATCCAGCGGACTCGGGACGTCCCCTTCCAGGCGAATCACCTGTCGCTGCCCGCGCAAAGCCGGGTCCGCGACCGGAACCGCGGACAGCAGCGCCTGCGTGTAGGGATGCGACGGATGTTCGTAGATCTCCTCTTCCGTGCCCATTTCCACGATCTTGCCGAGATACATCACCGCGACCCGCGTGGAAAGGTGGCGCACCACGGACAGGTCGTGTGCGATGAACACGTAGGAAAGGCCGAATTCCTTCTGCAATTCACCGAGCAGGTTCATCACCTGCGCCTGGATCGAAACGTCCAAGGCGGAAACAGGTTCGTCACAGATGATGACCTTCGGCCGCAAGGCCAGTGCCCGCGCGATCCCGATGCGCTGGCGCTGGCCACCGGAGAACTGGTGCGGATAGCGGTTGATGTGCTCGGGATTCAGCCCGACGACGTCGAGCAACTCCCGCACCTTCGCCGCCCGCGATCCCTTCGGCGCCACCTCGGTGTGGATCTCGAAGGGTTCGCCGATGATGTCGCCGACCGTCATCCTCGGGTTCAGCGAGGTGTACGGATCCTGCAACACGACCTGGATTTCGCGCCGCAGCTTCCTGAGTTCGGCTCCCCGCAACGCGAAGATGTCACGGCCTTCGAAGGTCGCGAGCCCGCCCGTCGGCTCCTCCAGCCGCATCAGCACCTGGGCCAAAGTGGACTTACCGCAGCCGGATTCCCCCACCACGCCAAGGGTTTCCCCCGGCATGAGATCGAAGGAGACCCCGTCGACCGCCTTCACGTGGCCGATCGTGCGTTTGAAGAGGACCCCGGCTCGCACGGGGAAGTACTTCACCAGGTTCTCGACCCGCAGAATGGGTTCAGACACGACCACTCACCACCTCGTCGGCGAAGTGGCACGCGCTGACCCGGCCGAAACCGAGGCTGTGCAGGGCGGGCCGCTCGGACTCGCACCGGCTCTGCGCCCGCGGGCAGCGCGGATGGAACGGGCAGCCGGGCGGGACGTTCAGCAGGCTCGGCGGCAGGCCCTTGATGGTCTCCAGCGTCTGTCCTTTGAGGTCGAGCCGCGGCAGCGAGGCCATCAGCGCCTCGGTGTAGGGATGCCCCGGCGAACGGAACAACTCGGCGACGTCGGCCTGTTCGACGATCCGGCCCGCGTACATCACCGCGATCCGGTCGGCGACCTCGGCGACCACCGCCAGGTCGTGCGTGATCAGGATCAGCCCCATCCGCCGTTCGGCCTGGATCTCCGCCAGCAGGTCCATGATCTGGGCCTGCACGGTGACGTCCAGCGCGGTCGTCGGCTCGTCCGCGATCAGCAGGTCGGGGTCGAGCGCGAGCGACATCGCGATCATCGCGCGCTGCCGCATCCCGCCGGAGAACTGGTGCGGGTACTCGCGGATCCGCCGGGCGGCGGCCGGGATGCGGACGGTGTCGAGGAGTTCGATCGCCCGCTTGCGAGCGTCCTTTTTGGACATGCCGAGCCGGACCCGCAGTTGTTCCTCGATCTGGAACCCCACGGTGAAGACCGGGTTCAGCGCGGAAAGCGCGTCCTGGAAGATCATCGCGATCTCCCCGCCTCGTACCTCGCGCCGCCGCTCTTCGGTGGCGGTGAGCAGATCTTCGCCTCGATACCGGACGGCCCCGCCGGTGACGACGGCGGGCGGGCTGTCGAGGATCCCCATCACCGTCTGCGCGGTCACGCTCTTGCCGGAGCCGGATTCTCCCAGCACGGCAAGGGTTTCCCCGGCGTGTACGGAGTAGTCGACACCGTTGAGCACGGTCGCGACACCATCGGACGTGCGAAATTCGACGTGGAGGTCTTCCACCTCTAGCAGTAATTCGTCGGACACAGCAGATCACCGGGCCTTCGGGTCGAGCGCGTCGCGGATCCCGTCACCGAGCATGACGAACGCGAGCACGGTGACGGTCACGAACCCGGCGGGGAACAACAGCATGTGCGGGTTCACCCGGAAGTAGTCCCGTGCGTCGCTGATCATCACGCCCCACGAAACGACCGGCGGCCGTACGCCGACACCGAGATAGGCCAGCGTCGCCTCCGCGCCGATGAACGCGCCGAGCGCGATGGTCCCGTAGACCAGCACCGGCGCGACCGTATTGGGCAGCAGGTGCCGGAACACGATGCGTGGCGTGCTCGCGCCGAGCCCGCGCGCGGCCTTGACGTAGTCGAGTTGCTTGGCCACCAGCGTCGCCGACCGCATGATCCGCATCGCCACCGGCCAGCTCAGCGCCGCGATCGAGAACACCACCTGCACGATGATGGTGACCGCGCCCGGATTCGTGCCGGGGGCGTTGAACGTCGTGAGGATGACGATCGCGCCGAGCACGAACGGAAGCGCCGCGAAGATGTCGCCGATCCGCGAGAACAGGCTGTCGACGAGACGGCCGTAGTACCCGGCGACGATCCCGACGATCGAACCGATCAGGATCGTCAGCACCGTCGCGAACACACCGACCAGCAACGACGCCCGCGCGCCGTGGATGGTCCGCGCGTAGACGTCATAACCCTGGTTGTCGTAACCGAACCAGGCGTCCCCGGACGGCCCTTCGTTGGCGTGGGTCAGATCGCTGAACCCGGCCGGACGGGAACTGAACAGATCGGGCACGATCGCGATGAGCACGATGAGCGCGATGATTGCGGCGGAGATGATGAAGGACGGCCTGCGGCGCAGCATCCGCCAGGCGTCGCCGCCGAGACTGCGTGGCTTGTGCGCCAGCGCGGAATCATCGGCGACACCGGCGGCCGCGATGTCCACAGAGGACACCTTACCGGCCACGTTCGGGTCAGTCATAACGGATCCTCGGGTCGAGAACGGCATAGAGCAGGTCGACGATGAGACTCACCAGCAGGTAGACGATCACCAGCAGGACGACGACGCCGGTGACGGTGGCGCCCTCCCGGTTCTGGATACCGCGGAAGATGAGCCCGCCGATGCCGTTGATGTTGAACACGCCTTCGGTGACGATGGCCCCGCCCATGAGCGCGCCGATGTCGGTGCCGATGAAGGTCAGCACCGGGATCACCGAGTTCCGGAGCAGGTGAACGCCGACGACCCGGCTGCGTGGCTGCCCTTTCGCGACGGCCGTGCGGACGTAGTCGGCGTGCCGGTTCTCCGCGATGCTCGTTCTGGTCAGCCGGGCGATGTAGGCCATGGACAGGCTGCCCAGCGCGATTCCGGGCACGATCAGTTCGCCGATCGTGGCGTCCTCGGACACGCTCGCGTCGATAATGCCCAGTTCCGATCCCAGGATGATCTGCAGCACGATCGCGGTGACGAACACCGGGATCGAGATCAGGAACGTGGTGGACATCAGCACGAGGTTGTCGAGGAAACCCTTGCCGCGCAGGCCGGTCAGGATGCCGGCGGACAGCCCGATGATCGCCTCGATGGCCACCGCGATGAGCGCGAGCCGGACGGTCACCGGATAGGCGTTCCCGATCAGCTCGCCGACCGAGACACCGTTGAAGGTCTCACCCCAGTCGCCGGTGAACAGGTTCCCGAGGTATTTGAAGTACTGGACGAAGATCGAATCGTCGAGGTTGAACTTCGCGGTCATCATCTCGATGTAGGCGGGCGGGCAGGCGACCTGACCGCATTTGCCGGCGAACGGGTCACCGGGCACCGCCCACACGAGGGCGTAGATGAGGAAAGTGGTGCCGAAGAAGACCGGGATGAGCTGGAGCAGTCGTCTGAGGATGTACTGGGACATGGGCGTGCCGTCCTGGGGATCGCGTGGTGGGAGCCGGGGTTCCGGCGGGCCGGGAGCGGTGATCCGCCGCTCCCGGCCCGCACGACCACGCGGTTACTTCGCGGCGACCTCGATGGACGAGTAGTCCGCGAGACGGCCGAAGTCGAGCTTCGCGACCTTGAGCCGGTTCGACTTGCCGCCGACGCCCTTCTCCTCCCACACGGGGATCTGCGGCAAATCCTTCGCGATCAGGTCCTCCGCCTGCTGGTACAGCTTGATTGCGGCCGCCTTGTCGGCGGTCTGGTCCGCCTGCTTCAGCAGCGCGTCGACGGCCGGGTTGTTGTACGTCGAGTCGTTCGACGAACCGGTGCTCTTGTAGCGCGGGTTCAGGTAGTTCTCGATCGACGGGTAGTCGGCCGACCAGTCGGACCGGCCCATCCCGGTCAGCTGCCTGCCGTTGACGATGCTGCGCCACTGGCCGAAGTCGGTCGCCGGGACGAAGTCGCATTCGACGCCGAGCGCGTTCTTGATGCTGTTGCACGCCGCGACCAGCGGTTCCTTGCGTCCGCCGTCCGCGTTCGAGGCGATGGTCAGCTTGCCGGTGTAGCCGGATTTCGCCCAGAACTCCTTGGCCTTCACCGGGTCGAACTTGCAGAACTCGCAGACGCCGGGCCGGTAGCCCTCGATACCGCGTGAGACGTAGCCGTCTGCCGCCGCGTAGGTGTCGTTCATGACGGTCTTGACGATCTGCTCGCGGTCGATCGCGAGCGCGATCGCCTTGCGCAGGTCGAGGTTGTCGTAACCCGGGACGTAGTACGGGACGGCGAGCGCGGCGATGCCGAGCAGTTTGCCTTCCACCAGACGATCACCGAGGTCGGTCTTGTACTTCCCGCCTGCCTTCGCCGCGGGCGGGAGCGCCTCCATGAAGTCGAGGCGGTTGCTCAGCAGGTCCTGGTACGCGGTTTCCTGGCTGGTGTAGATGCGGACTTCGAGGTCCTTGAACTTGACCTTGTCCTCGCCCTGGTACTCGTCGTACCGCGTGAGCTTCATGTTCTGGTTCGGCGTGCGCGAAACGAACTTCAGCGGCCCGTTACCGATCGGGGCCTTGGCGAACGCCTCCGGGTCGGCGAAGAACTTGTCCGGCAGGGGCGCGAAGGCGAGATAGCCGATCTTGGTGGCGAACACCGAGAACGGGCCCTTCAGGGTGACCTGGAACTCGTGGTCGTTCACGATCTTGAGCCCGGACATCTCCTTGACGGCCGGCTCTTTCGCGCTGATCTCGTCGTAGCCCTGGATCTGCTCGAAGAAGGCCGCGTTCTGCATGCCGTTCTTGCCGTTCGCGCTGTAGTTCCACGCGTCGACGAAGTTCTTGGCCTTGACCTCGGTCCCGTCGTGGAACTTCCAGCCCTTTTTGATCTTGATGTCGAAGACCTTGGAATCGGTCGTGGTGATCGATTCGGCCATCAGGTTGTACGGCTCGGCGGTGTCGGATTTGTAACCGACCAGCGCCGAGAAGGCCGGCTTGAGGGCTTTGGACCCGCCGAGTTCGTTGGTGTTGGCGGGAATCAGCGAGTTCTCCGGCTCGGTGCCGTAAACCGAGACCGCCGCGTTGGCGTCGGCGGCACCGGATCCCTTGTCCTGACTGGACCCACCACCTCCACAGGCCGTCAGCAGCAGGGCCGCCGTGGCCACCACCGCCGTCGCTCCCCAGAACCCGCGTGAAGCCCGCATGTCCCCTCCAACTCTCGTCGTCGGATAGTCCGGCGGGCGCTGGTCGCGCCCTACCGCCCAGAAGGTGAGACGACGCTATGGGACAGGTGAACCCGATCACAGTGCGTTGGTGTTGCAAATGTGTGACGGTGTGCCGGACCACCCGGTTAGAGCACAACGTTGGTAGCAGCAAGATGCCACCGAATGGCCTAATCCGGACTGGAGGTCACCAGGTGATCACCCAAAGAAATGGCTTCATGTAAGAGAAAACCCCGGCTTCAGGCCAGTGACAGCGCGATCCCGTCGAGGATGTCGTGCTCGGAGATCACCATTTCGCCGGGACCACTGCGCGTGGCGAACTGCTCGGCCAGTACTTGCACGATCACCGAGCCACCGCCGATGACGTCGACCCGGCCGGGGTGGATCACCGGGTTCGCGGCGCGCGTCGCGTGATCGGCGGTCAGCAGCGACCGCGCGACACGGTCGATGTCGGCGCGGGAGAGCTTCGAAAGGTGGGTGCGCTCGGAGTCGTACTCGGGCAACCCCTGCGCCACGGCGGTCAGCGTCGTGACCGTCCCCGCGACGCCGATCCACGTCTTCGCGGTCGAGACGTCCACGACGTCGAAGGCCTCGGTGAGCACCTTGGCGGCCAGCTCCCGGGCTTCGGCGATCTCGGCCGCGGTCGGCGGGTCGGACTTCAGCGCGCGTTCGGTGATCCGGACGCAGCCGATGTCGACCGACTTGGCCGCGCTGACCTCGGCCTGGCGGCCGTCCCAGGTGCCGACCACGAGTTCGGTCGAACCGCCGCCGACGTCGACCACCACGAACGGGCCGTCGTCGGGATCCTGTTCACCGACAGCGCCGGTGAAGGACAGCCGGGCCTCTTCGTCGCCGCTGATGACTTCGGCCTCGACGCCGAGCACCTCGCGCGTCATCGCGAAGAACTCGTCGCGGTTGCTCGCGTCGCGGGTCGCCGACGTCGCGACCATACGGACCTTCTCCACGCCTTTGCGGCGCGCGGCGATCGTGTAGTCGGCCAGCGCCTCGCGGGTGCGCTCGAGCGCCTCGGGGGCCAGCTTGCCGGTGGCGTCCACTCCCTGGCCGAGGCGGACGATCCGCATCTCGCGGTGCAGGTCACGCAGGTCGACCGTCCCGTCGTGGCGGGGCGTCAGCTCGGCGACGAGCAGGCGGATGGAGTTGGTCCCACAGTCGATCGCGGCAACACGAGGCATGCCCCGAGCTTAGACAATGCCGATCAGTAGGGGTCGATGGCTTTGCTGCTCGTTGACGTCACCGTCGTCGTCGTGGTGGTCGTCGTCGGCGAGGAACAGGTCGTCGGCGGCGGTTTCGGAGTCGTCGTAGTGGTCGTGGTCGTCGGGCTCGGGGTCGTTGTCGTCTCCGTCACGGTGACCGGCGAGCAAGGCGGCTTCGGGGCCGACGTCGGCGATTTCGACGACGAGGGCGAGTTCGAAGACGGCAGCGAAGTCGAAGGCGGCGGCGTCACCGAACCGGGCGGCGTCGACGGCACCGGAGGCGGCGGAACCGAAGCGGGCGGCGGCGCGGCCGCGGCGTTCGGGGCGCCGATGGGCACCTTGCTGTCCGGGGTCGGCAGCACGCCCGTGCGGTAGGCCTCGGCCCAGATCAGCACGGTGTTCACGTAGGTGTCGGAGTTGTTGTAGCGGAACACGGCCGCGCGCAGCTGATCCGGTTTGGACAGATCGAGCCCGCCGGAGCACAGGTACCGGCCGGTGCCCAGCGCCGCGTCGAAGATGTTGTTCGGATTGGACTCGCCGTCGCCGTTGCCGTCGGAGGCGTAGCCCTTCCACGTGGANNTCCGGGATGGCCGCGAACGGACCGGCGCCGTTGAGCTGCGGGCCCAGAATGGGTTCGAGGGTGTTGCCCTTGGCGTCCACGAAACCGCCGCGCGCGTGATTGGACTCGATCCGGCCGATACTCGCGATCAACGCCCAGTCGACATGACAGCCGGGCTGTTCGGCGATGAGGACGTCGGCGGCGTTGCGGTACGCGGCGAGCGCGGTGACCGGGATGCCGAGCGGTCCGCTCGGGAGCTCGTCCGCGGGGAGCGGGAGCGGGGTCGGCGCGTTCGGCAGGCTGCCGTCGACACCGATCTGATGGACGAGCGGGTTCTTCGGGTCATAGCCGCCGACGAGAGCGATGTCGCCGGAATGGATCGTGCTCGCCGTCGCGGCCCAGCTGCCCGCCCCGACGACCGCGGCACCGGCCGGGACGATGGCGAGGACACCTCCGGTCACCGCGGCGATCGTGCGGTGCCGGAGACAGAGTCTCCGGACATGACCGGTCACCGCGCCTGGCACGTGCCTCACGCGCATACCTCAGAACCCTCCTGGCGGATCACGACTCGGCGATCCGTTATCTGCCCACCCCGACAACCCACGACCGGTGCCCAGCCTGCCGCATGTGGTGACCGGTTTCACCCCATCGGGCAGGACAGTTGGTCGACAACGGGTGAATTAACCCACCTGGAGGAACTATCTGTACAGCGGGGGCAGGCGTTACCCCTGGCAATCACCCGACGGCCACCCGTTCGCCTTGAGCAGCGCGAGGGTTTCGTCCCCGAACGGGTTGACCGCGGAACCGACGGCGAGCGTATGCGCCAGGTGGACGTGCAGGCACTTGACGCGTCCTGGCATCCCGCCCGCGCTGACCTCGTGGCCGAGCGAGTCGATGGCGTCGCGTTCGGCGAGATAGCTCTCGTGGGTCCGCTGGTACGCGGCCGCCAGCTCGGAGTCCTCCGCGAGCCGGTCGGTCATTTCCTTCATCAGCCCGGACGCCTCGAGCGTGCCGACCATCGAGGTCAGCTTCGGGCAGGTCAAGTAGTAGAGCGTCGGGAAGGGAGTGCCGTCGTCGAGGCGGGGGCTGGTCTGCACGACCGACGGGTGGCCGCTCGGGCAGCGCGCGGCGACGGCGCGCAGCGCACGGGGTGCCCGGCCGAGCTGTTCCGCGATAATTTCGCGGTCGGCGTCGGTCACAGGTTCATAAGAAGACTCTTCCGTGCTGTTCACGACCATAAGGCTAAAGGGAGGGTTTCAGTCGCCCGCGACCTGATCCCACAGCTTCTCGTACCAGGAACCCGCCGGCACCGGCTGCTGGCCTTGTGGCTGCCCCTGCTCGGGCGCCTTGTCCTCGGGGAGTTGCACGATGTACGGCGTCTCGCCAGGCTTCACGAAACCGAAGCGTTTACGGGCCTCCGCCTCGATCTGCGCGGGGTCGCTCAGCTCGGCCTTGCGCCCTTCCAGGTTGGCCACGGTCCGTTGCAGTTCGGACTGAAGTCGTTGCTGCTCGGTCACCTCGGACTTCTGGCTGAGGTACGTGCGCAGCGGGACGGCGATGGTGAACGCGAGCGCGCACACCACGATCGCCACCACCGCGGCCCGGCGGGTGGTGGACATGCCGAGCACCTTCGCGGCACCCGACGCCCTCTTCGCCGCCAGGCTGCGGCGCAGCCGGGTTCGGGCGCGGACCTCCGTGGTCGTCGTGCGGCGGGCACGCTCGGGTCGGCGGCCCCTGCCGGAGCCACCGCCTTCCGCGCGCCCGTTACGACGGGTCCGCGCCCTCCCCCGGTCCGCCATGGCCGGTTACGCCTCGGGGCTGAACCGAGGAAAAGCCAGGTCGCCGGCGTAGCGCGCCGCGTCGGCGAGGGTCTCCTCGATCCGCAGCAGTTGGTTGTATTTGGCGATCCGCTCACCGCGCGCCGGGGCGCCGGTCTTGATCTGGCCGACACCGGTCGCGACGGCGAGGTCGGCGATGAAGGTGTCCTCGGTCTCGCCGGACCGGTGGCTCATCATCGACTTGTAGCCGTACGAAGTGGCCAGCGAGATCGCGTCGAGGGTCTCCGACAGCGTGCCGATCTGGTTGACCTTCACCAGCAGCGCGTTGGCGGCGCGGCGGGTGATGCCCTCTTCGAGGCGGTCCGGGTTGGTGACGAACAGGTCGTCGCCGACGATCTGGACCTTCTCGCCGACCTCGGCGGTCAGCTGGACCCAGCCGTCCCAGTCGTCCTCGCTCAGCGGGTCCTCGATGGACACGAGCGGGTAGTCGCGCAGCAGTTCGGCGTAGTAGGCCGACATCTGCTCGGCGCTCTTCTTCGCGCCTTCGAACGTGTACGCACCGTCGGAGAAGAACTCCGTCGCGGCGACGTCGAGCGCGAGCGCGACGTCGCGGCCCGGGGCGTACCCGGCCTTCTCGATCGCCTGAAGGATCAGGTCGAGCGCTTCGCGGTTGTTCTTCAGGCTGGGCGCGAAGCCGCCTTCGTCGCCGAGTCCGGTGGCCAGGCCGCGGCCCTTCAGCACCGACTTCAACGAGTGGTAGACCTCGGTGCCCCAGCGGAGGGCCTCGCGGAACGACTCGGCGCCGATCGGCGCGATCATGAATTCCTGGATGTCCACCTCGGTGTCGGCGTGCGCGCCACCGTTGAGGATGTTCAGCATCGGCACCGGCAGCACGTGTGCGTTCGGCCCGCCGAGGTAGCGGAACAGCTCCAATTCGGCGGAATCGGCGGCCGCCTTCGCGACGGCGAGCGAAACGCCGAGGATGGCGTTCGCGCCGAGACGGCCCTTGTCCGGCGTACCGTCGAGGTCGACCAGCTTCTGGTCGACGATGCGCTGGTCGACGGCGTCGGTGCCGACCAGGTCCGGGCCGATCTCGTCAAGGACGGCCGCGACCGCGCGCTCGACACCCTTGCCGTTGTACCGGCCGGTGTCGCCGTCACGCAGCTCGACGGCTTCGTGTTCGCCGGTGGACGCACCCGAGGGGACCGCGGCCCGCGCCAGCGTGCCGTCGTCGAGAGCCACCTCCACTTCGACCGTCGGGTTGCCTCGCGAGTCCAGAATCTCGCGAGCGCCTACCTGCTCGATGAGCGCCACGCCATGCTCCTCATGTGGGTTGTGCCTGCGGTGACGGGCTCAGCCTAGCCGTCGGCGTGGTTCACCCGTTGGAGGCACGCGCCACATAGCGCGCTCCGTAAGGCTTAATCCTCGGCGACTGGTTCACCTGCGCGGACTTCCCGCCAGCCCGACGGCAGCTCGACGGTGTCGGAGAACTGCTGCCAGAACGTCCAGCTGTTGCCGCCGATGTCGGACACCGTGAACACGCGGGCGCCGTAGGGCTGGTCCTGCGGCGCGTCGAGGTCGGCGTCGTCGCCGAGAGCGGCGCGAATCCGCTCGTACTGCGCGTCGGCGTCGGCGACGTAGATGATGTTCAGCTGGCCGACCGGCCCGTCGACGCCCTTGGCGTCCCAGTATTCGGGTCCGACCCCGGCCAGCTGGATCTTGGCCGGGCCGGCGCACAGCGTGGCCTGGAACACCTCGCCGGAAGCGTCGGCGAAGCGCACTTCCTCGGTGAACCCGAACACCCTGACCAGCCACGCGACCGCTTCGGTCGCGTCGGAGTAATAGAGGTACGGCGCGAGACCGAGGTAGCCGGGCTCGCTTTCTTCGGCACTGCTCATGGCAGGACAGTCCACCATGACCGTTTCAGCTCCTCGTGAACGACCCTGCCCAGGGGTATCGTGGAGCGGACCATGATGGATGCCGAACCCGACCCCGAACCCGGTCCGGACTCGTCCGGCGAATCCCGGTTCCGTGCCTTCCGGCAGGCGGAGGCGCTGGTCGAAAGCCGCAGACCGCTCGACGCCCTCAAGGCGCTCCAGCCGTTGCTGGAGGAGGAAACCGACAAACCGAGCGTGCAACTGCTGGCGGGCCGCGCGTACTTCCACTCCGCGCAGTTGCGGCGGGCCGAGCGCGCTTTCACCCGGGTGCTGGAACTGGACCCCACCGATCATTACGCGCGGTTCGTGCTCGGACGGACCCTCCAGCGCCTCGGCCGGTTGACCGAGGCGCTCGCGCAGATGCGGATCGCGTCGGCGATGCATCCGATCCCGGAATACCTGGAAGCGATCAGCGAGGTCAGCGCGCGGATCGCGTTGCGCGACTGACTCTCATGTGGACCTGGCCCGCAGGTGGGCCCGCTCGCCCTGCTTGCCGAACAGCACCAGCAGTTCCACCGGCCCCGGCCCCGCGCTCCCGAACCAGTGCGGCACCCGCGTGTCGAATTCGGCGGCCTCACCCGGCCCCATCGTGAAGTCGCGGTCGCCGAGCACCGCCCGCAACCGTCCACTGAGGACGTACATCCATTCGTAGCCCTCGTGCGTCCGTTGCACCGGTTCGAT
This sequence comes from Amycolatopsis coloradensis, assembly GCF_001953865.1. Classification (GTDB taxonomy): domain Bacteria; phylum Actinomycetota; class Actinomycetes; order Mycobacteriales; family Pseudonocardiaceae; genus Amycolatopsis; species Amycolatopsis coloradensis. Next base: position 518,878 of record NZ_MQUQ01000005.1, on the reverse strand, counting down.
GTCCTCGACCGGGATCAGCAGTTTGAACGCCTGCGGCTGGCCCGGCTGCGCGCTCAGCGACCAGGCGGTGAACCGGCCGAATTTCTGCGGTTTCATCCGGACCCGCGGATCGGACGGCTCGGGTTCGCCGACCAGTTCGTCGAGCGGGACCTGATGGGCCTCCGACAACGTCAGCAGCAGTTCCAGGGTGGCCTTCCGCGTGCCCGATTCGAGCCGCGAAAGCGTACTGGCGGAGATCCCCGTCGCCTCCGAAAGCGCGGAGAGGGTGGTGCCGCGTTCCTTGCGGAGCAGCTTGAGCCTCGGGCCGACCTCGGCGAGCCGTCGTTCGATGTCCTCCATTTCTCCAGTTTGCCAAACCGGCAATGAACTTTGCCAGATCTCCGTCGAAATCGGATGCTCGGAACCATGAAGAACGAATTCGATGTGGTGATCATCGGTGGCGGCGTCGCCGGCCTCAGCGCGGCACTGGTCCTCGGCCGGGCACGGCGCGAGGTCGTGGTGATCGACGCGGGCACCCCGCGCAACGCCCCGGCCGCGCACGCGCACGGTTTCCTGACCAGGGACGGGATTCCCCCCAAAGAGCTACTGGCGCTAGGCCGCGCCGAAGTCCGCGGGTACGGCGTGGAGATCGTCGAGGACGTCGTCCACCGGTTGCGGCACGACAAAGCGGTGGAACTGGCGAGTGGCCGGGTCATCAGGGGACGCCGGATCGTGGTGACCACGGGACTGGCCGACGAGCTGCCGGACGTCCCCGGCGTCGCGGAACGCTTCGGCACCGACGTGCTGCACTGCCCGTACTGCCACGGCTGGGAGGTGCGCGACCAGCGCTTCGGCGTGCTCGCCACCTCCGAGAAGTCGGTCCATCAGGCGCTGATCGTCTGGCAGTGGAGCAAGGACCTGACCTTCTTCACGCACACCCGGCAGATCTCGGCCGACGACCGGGCGAAACTGACCGGGCTTGGCATCCGGATCGTCGACGGCAAGGTGTCCGAACTCGCCGTCGAAAACGACCGGCTGGCCGGGGTCCGGCTGGTCGACGGCGAACTCGTCGAACGCGATGTCGTGTTCGTCGGCCCCAAGTTCGTGCCACACGACCGGCTCCTCTCCCAGCTCGGCTGCGCACGCGCCGAAGACGGCTCGATCACGGTGGACGCGCAGGGCCGGACGACCGTGGACGGCGTCTGGGCGGCCGGGAACGTCGTCGATCCGATGGCGCAGCTGGTCGTCGCGGCGGGCGACGCCTACCGGATGGCGTCGGCGCTCAACTTCGATCTGGTGCTCGAAGATCAGGGCGCGACGCTGGCGTCCGCGTAGGCGTCGGCCGCGCTGAAGACTTCCTGGACGTACGGGACGGCGGGGTTGAACACCCGCATCGACTTCCACCAGCCCTCCGGGGTGGCGATGTCGTCGCCGGCGGCGCACAGGTAGCGGGCGGTGGCGAAGGCGGCGTCGTCGAGGTTCTTCGGATCCGGCTGTTTCCCGTCGCTGGTGGCCCGGATGGCCTGTTTCGCCCAGACGTCGGGCGCGAGCATGATCGGGCCGAGTCTGCCCTGTGCCGCTTCGACGCGGGAAATGCCGGCGAGGGTCGCCCACGAGAGGTGACAGCCCGGCTTCTGCCGCCGGAGCCACATCTCGGCCCGGCCGTACGCGGACAGTTCGGTGACGGAGATCCGGGTCTTCGCGGCCACCCGGTTCGCCCAGGTCTCCAGTTCGGCCGCGTCGGAAACGGTGGGCCGGTCGGGTGGCGCGGCGAGCCCGGCTCGCGGCGTCGCCGCCCCGGGCTGCGGCTTCTGGTCGGGCACCGCGAGCGCGGGCTGCGGTTCCGCCGGCGGTGGCGGCTCCTCCCCGCCCGGCCGGTTCATCCCCACGGTCATGATCAGAATTACGCCGGTGAGCACGAGGCCACCCGCAAAGGCGAGCCTGGGGACGTACGGCGGCAGAGGGCGTGCTGGGTGCTCCGGGGCGTCGACACGCGACTGGGTGGTTTCGGCCACCCGGCCAGACTACTTCGCCACGCTGCCAGGGGTTGACCCATTCGGATGAGCAAACCAGCCGAAGGTGAACCGGCTCCGACGGGACCGATTCGTTCTGTGATCTGCTCTGTTCGCGCTGACCTGCGGATGCTTTCCGCCTAGACAAGGTCCGTTCCTGCGTTTCGCCGATTTCGTCGCTTTGGACGTGCCGACGAAAGATCGCGAAAAGCTGGTCGAACCGCCGCGGACGGGCCCGGCGGACGACTCGCTCTTCGACGCCCGGCTCGAGCTGAGGGCGAGCGCCCGGCCGCGCTGATCGATCTCCTCTGTTCCCGGTGGGGGCGAAGAGACGGGCCACCGTGGATGGCGGGCAGGTCATTCTCGTGACACACCGGATCCGCCCCTTTCGCCCTGCCGCAGGGCCCCCGCGAAGGTGGTTTATGGGCCGGGAACCTGTTTCTTGACGTCCAGTTAAGTAGAGGTTGAACACTGGGTCCATGTTCAGTGAAACGGAACTCGACTACCTCGCCACCCAGGGACTCGGACGGCTCGCGACGGCTCAGCCGGACGGGACGTTGCAGATCAGCCCGGTCGGCTACTCCTACAACACCGAGACCCGGACGATCGACATCACCGGCTATGAACTGGCGAAGAGCAAGAAGTTCCGTAACGTGGCCGCCAACGGGCAAGCCGCCTTCGTGGTGGACGACATGCCATCGCAGGACCCGCCGAGAATCCGCTGCCTCGAGATCCGCGGCCGGGCCGAAGCGCTGACCGACGCCCGCACGGCCGACGGTCATCTCGACGGCGCGGTGATCCGGCTCCACCCGTCGCGGATCATCAGCCTCGGTGTCGACGACCCGGACCACGATCCGCTCGATCTGGTTCCGCACAACCGGAACGTCTGACCCACGCGTGTTATGAACGGACCTTTCATAACAGATTTTGTTATGAAAGGTCCGTTCATAACACTTCACCTGCGGTCAGTGACGGGCACCGAAGACCGCGTAGGTCCCGAAGCCGGCCACGGCGAACACCACGGCGGTCCACAGCGCGGCGGCCACGTCGCCGGGCTGGAAGAGCCAAGTCACTACCAGGCTCACGGTGCCCGTATCCGACGACGCGACCCTGACCACGAGGGCGGCCACGAGCGCGAGCAGCGGCAACGCCCATCCGAAGGCCCCGCCGAACAGCACCGCCGCGATCCCGGCGAGGCCGAGCAATCCGGCCCCGTTCCGGACGATGATCTCCACCGGAACCCGCTCCGCCTCCCACAGCCGCAGCAAGAGCACGGCTCCGACGGCGAGGCCGCCGATCAGCAGCAGATGCAGGCCACGACGGGGAATCCACCGGATCGCGGCGGTCCGGTCGAGATCGACGTCCTGCCCGCTCAGGCCGATGGCCATCACCGCGACCGCCACCGTGAGCGCCAAGGTGACCGGGATCTCCGACCAGCGGTCCCGTGCCGGCAACCACAGCGCGGACATGCTCACCACCAGCGCCGCGAGCGACGCGGGCACGGCCCGCGAGCGCGCGTACAGCACCGCCCACCTCATCGGGCGCCCCCGAGGAGGATGTCGAGCTGGTTGCCCTGGCAGGTCAGGGCCGCCTGCCGCACCGCGATGATCCGCGAACGCTGCACGTCGGGCGGAAGGGCACGGAAGGTCTCCGACTTCTGGGCGACCTCGTTCTTCGTCTCGTCGCTCAGCCAGGAATTCCCCGGCATCTTCCACTCGCCGACGAACCAGCTCGACGTGATCGACCGCGCGGTGAGTTCGTCCAAATAGGACTTGTCGGCGCCGTGGAGGGTGTAACAGGTCGGCGTCCCGGCGCCGGCGACCAGTGTCCGCGTCATGCTGCCCGAATTCATGGTCGATCGAATGGACCAATCCAGCAGGTCGACGAAGACGGTGTCCGCGGCACGCGGCGGCACCTCGTCAGAGTTCAGCCGCCGATCCAACACCATGACCTTGACCGGCGCGTCCGGTAACGTTCCCAAGAGCCGCAACGCTTCCTTCCCGGGCCCGGCGAGACGGGCGAGTTCGGGCTCCAGCATGCGGGGGACGCAGACCGGTCCGTCACAGATCATCGCCGTCGCGCGGGAGTCGACGACCCTGGCCTCGGCGAAGGTCGCGGGCAGGATCGGCACCGCGATCGCGGCCGCCACCAGCACGGGGACGACGGCGAGTACCTTCGCCCGGAGGGAGCGGACCGCCAGCAGGAGCAGTCCGGTCGCGGCCAGTCCGGCGAGCCAGATCCCCTGCCCGAGATCCATCCGGCCCGCGGTGGTGTTGAACGGATCGTTGATCACGTCCATCGCGGGAGAGAGCAAGGCGACCCGGGAGGGAAGCGCGCCCACGAGCACACTGCCCTCCGACCCGGCGATCTGGAACAAGAGCACGGTCACGAGAGCGACGACGGCCACCGCGGGCGCGGTCAGCGGATGCGGCAGCAACCGGCCGATCCCCAGCCCGATCCAGGCGCCCGCGAGCATCGCGAGCACGCCGACCACGACGATCGGCAGCCAGCCGAAGGTGAAGAACGTGCCGTTGAAGATCACCTGTACGGCACCGGCGGCGAAGATCAGCAGATAGCCCAGCACCAGCAGGCCACCCAGCGCACCGCCGAGTTTCGCGGCCCGGTGCCAGCCGGGCCGCGGCATCGTGGTCAGGAGTTCGACCATGCCCGACCGGCTGTCCCGCATGCCTTGGATGGCACCGGCGCCGATCGCGATCGGCCACAGGAACACCAGCAGGAACCGGCTCCACTCCGCGGCGAGCACCCAGTTTTCGTCCCAGGCGAGCGGCGCCTTCGACCACGGCCCGCTGAACGAGTACAGGAACCCGAACGCCACGACGAGGATCGCGAGCGTGGCCCAAGGGGCGATGGAACGGCGGAGTTCGGTCCGCAGGACACGGGTGTTCACCAGTTCCCCCTCCCCGGCTCGTGCCCCAGCAGCGCCGAATAGCCGCGCTCGATCGGGCTGTCGCCGACGTACTCCTCGCTCCCGGCCGCGGCCAGTTCGTCCGGGGTGCCCTGGAAGACGAGCTTCCCGTTTTCGAACAGGACGACGTCGGTGCAGGCTGTCGCGACGTCCTCGACGAGATGCGTCGAGACGACGACGCAGGCCTCCCTGCCCAGTTCCTGCATGAGGTCCCGGAACCGCACGCGCTGCGCGGGGTCGAGTCCGGCGGTCGGCTCGTCCAGCAGGAGGACGTCCGGATCGTTCACGATCGCCTGCGCGATCCCGACCCGCCGCACCATCCCGCCGGAGAGCGTCTTCATCTTGTCGTCGGCGCGATCGGCGAGGCCGACCCGCTCGATCGAACGCTGCACCGCTCCCGGGATGTCCTTTCCTGCCATCTCCTTGAGCCAGGCGATGTACTCGACGAATTCGCGGACGGTGAATCGCTTGTAGAAACCGAAATTCTGCGGCAGATAGCCGATACGGCGGCGCAGGCGGCGCTGATCGGTGAATCCCCCGACGGATTCGCCGAGCAGCGTCAGCCCTCCTTCCGCCGGCCGGAGCACCGTCGCCAGTGCCCGGATCAGCGTGGTCTTCCCCGCCCCGTTCGGGCCGAGCAGGCCGTGCACCCCCGCACCCAGTTCCAGGTCGAGCCCGTTCACGGCGAACTTGCGTTTGCCGACCCGGACCTTCAGTCCCTCCGCCTTGATCTGCCACGCGTAGGTCGTCGGTGCGACCTCCGCGGCCCCGACAGCACGCATCATGTTCTCCTCTTCGTTCTATCGTTCAGATCCGCCGAGCAGGCCGAAGGCGCTCCGGCGGAGCACCACGACGGCCATGGTCAGCGCGAAGATCACGCCCCACAGCGGAAGCAGCCGGGGTTCGAGCACGGTGGCTCGTCCTTGCGAAGCCACCGTGGGCGCCAAGACCGCCGCCACCCAGACCCCGGCCAGGACATACGCCGCACGGGTCACCCCGATCAGCCCGCCGAGCGCGAGCGTCCCGGTGGTGAAGGCCAGGCTCGGCAGGAGCCCGAGCCCGAATCCACCGCCGCCGAGCCAGCTGGAGAGGGCCTGTATCGGCAAGACGACGGCGAGGACCGCCGTCGTCCGGCGCAGCAGCAGGTAGAACCCTCCCCTCGGCGCGGAAGTGACGAGTTCGTAAGCGGGATCGAGACCCTTGGACCACGACACCGCGACCCCGAGCACCGGCAGCACAGGTGAGAAGAGCTGGACGAACGAGTAGTTCTCGCTGCTGGTCAACCCGTACCAGTCCAGCAGGAAGCCGACTGCCGGGATCAGGATGATCATCACCAGCCAGGGCAGCATCACCGGCGTCACCCAGGTGTGCAGCCGCCCGGCCCACCGGGTTCGTGACCGCCCTGGCCCCGTTTCGGCCAGTTTCGGGCCCAGCCCGGCCCAGACGTCGTCCACCAGAGCCGAGACCGCGGGCATGCTGAGCACGGCGAGCTGCTCACGGCAGTCCGCACACGACTCCAGATGGGCTTCGACCGCCCAGACCTCGTCACCGGCCAAGCCGTCGTCCCCGCGGACGTAACCGGCGAGGAGCCGTCCGGACACGTGTTCCTTGTTCACGACAGCGCCTCCCGCATCGCGATCCGAGCCCGCCTGGCGCGGGTCTTGACAGTTCCTTCCGGCAGGCCGAGCAGGACCGCGGTCTCGCGGACGGTCAGCCCGTCGAGCACCATGGCCTGCAAGACCTGGCGCAGTTCAGGGGCGAGCCGCCGCAGCGCGTCGCCGACGTGGTCGCCGACCGCACCGGCCAGCGCCTCGTCCTCGGCGGCGGGTGCGATGGCCGATTCCGCGACCGGCAGCGGCTGAGAGTGCTTCGCCCGGCGGCGGAAGGCGTCGATGAGCCGCCTCGCGGCGATCGTCCACAACCAGCCGACGGCGCTCCCGCCGACGGCCGCACCGGCGAACGCCCCGGCCGCACGCCAAACCGCCAGATACGTTTCCTGCATCACCTCGGCGACGATCTGCTCGTCGGCGCAGCGACGGCGCAGGCGCACGGCCAGCCACGGCGATGTGCGGCGGTAGAGCTCCTCGAACGCCGCACGGTCACCCTTGGCCGCGCGGCGGACGAGTTGCTCTTCGTCCGGTTCCGTTCCCTTCACACCCGGCAAGACGCCGAGTCCACCAAAACGGTTCTCACCCAGCCGTGTTCCGCGTCACAGCAGCTGTACGGCTTCGGCCGCTTTCTCGTCGAAAGCGGAGCGGGCGGCGAAGATCTGGTCGACGTTCTCGACGGCCCATTCGGCGACGGTGTTCGTCAGCCTGCCGACGTCGACACCGAGCGGGGTGAGCCCGTACTCGACCCGCGGCGGGACGGTGGGATAGACGTCTCGCCGGATCAGCCCGTCCCGTTCCAGGGAGCGGAGTGTCTGAGTCAGCATTCGCTCGTACGCCGAGTACGTCGCGGTCAGCGAGGACGCTCTCGCGCCGAAACCGAAAAGGCTCGATCACGTCGAAGCGGCCGCGCTCCCGATCGCGGCACTGACCGCGTGGCAGTCGCTCACCCGGCTCTTCCGGTCGGGCCGCGACACCGAGTACTCGCCCACGCCGCGGCGGGCGGGGTCGGTCATCTCGCCGTCCAGATCGCGAAGGCCCGGGGCGCGTACGTCATCGGCACGGCGCGCGAGGCCAAGCACGACTTCCTCCGGAGTCTCGGCGCGGACGAGCTGATCGACTACACGACCAGCGATTTCGCGAAATCGCTGGTCGTCGACGTCATGCTGGACACGATCTCCGGCGACTACGGTCCTCGTTCTCCGGACACGCTCGAACCGGGCGGTTCGCTGATCGACATCGTCGGGCACGGTCCGGACCGGACCTGGTTGAAATCGCCGATTTGGCGGACGCCGGTTCACTGCGGGCCTCGATCGCCGACGTCCTCCCGCTCGAACAGGCGGCGAAGGCACACGATCTGAGCGAATCCGGACGTGTCCAGGGCAAGCTCGTGCTGACGATCTAGCTGGGCCAGAACTTGCGCCAGCCGTCGGCCTCGAGTGTCGTCGGTTCGAGACCGGCGTCGCGGGCGGCCTGTTCGGCGTCGCGGATATCGCGCGCGAACCGCTTCGCGACCGCACGCAGTTCGCCTTCGGGATCGATACCGGCCCGCCGAGCGGTCGCGGCCACCCGGAACAACTGGGCCGCCGCTTCGGAACCTTCGGGGAACAAGTCCAGCGGAATCCCGGCCCGGCCGCTGCGCTGCCCGAGCTTCCCGGCCAGCGCGACGGCGGGCTGACCGAGCGCGACGCCGTCCACAAGGGATTCGCGGCTCTTTTCGGCCTGTTTCAGTTCCTCCCATTTGAGGTTCTGCTGATCGACGCTCACGACCCGCGGGGCGTCGGCGAAGACGTGGGGATGACGTCCGACGAGCTTCGTGACCAGATCGGACGCGACCTCGTCGATCCCGAACGGATCGTCCGTGTCCTCGATGGCGACGCGTGCGTGGAACAGCACCTGGAGCAGGACGTCGCCGAGTTCCTCGCGCAGCGCCGCCCTGTCACCCTCCTCGATCGCGTCGAGCAGCTCGTAGGTCTCCTCGACCAGGTACTGGCGCAGCGACTCGTGCGTCTGGGCGGCGTCCCACGGGCACCCGCCCGGCGAGCGGAGTCGGTCCATCACCTCGGCCGCCTCGACCAGCGGCGGAACGGGCGTTTCGACCACCCGCGCGCCCGCCCTGATCGACGCCGCGGCCGTCGGTTCCGTTCGCGAACCGGCGACGAGCACGAGGTCGCGCACCTGTGCGTCACCGAGCGCGGGGACCCCGAAAACGGCGGCATCGACATCCGAAGCCGCGTACACGGCTTCGCTGGTCCGCAAAATCGGAAGTGCCTCGGCGGGCAGTGTCGCCCCGCGGGCGATCACGACGACGGCAGCGGTCACGGGTTTTGCGGGGTGGCACCGTGCACAGGCAGCACGATGCCCTTCTTCGAAGCTTCGTTGGGCGCGAGGTCCATGCCGACAACATCCCACACGCCGTAGCGGGGGTTCACCTTGAGGTCGACCTGGTCAAGGTACGGCTGGAGGAGGCGGATACCGACTCCTGCCAACTGCTGAGCGGTGGGCTGGGCGGGCTGATCCGACGCGACGGGCTTGTCCGCGGCCCGCTCACGCACCACGACGACGACCCACAGCGGCTGCTGCGGTGTCGGCTGGAACGCGGCGACGGTGTTGGGTTCTAGACCGAACAGGACGGTGGCCGCGGTCGCGGGCGACTGCATCGCCGGCAGCTTCTGCCCGGTGCCCGCCTGCGTGTCGGACGTCTTCTGGTCCTGCTGGATCACTTCGGCGGCCGCGTTCGGCGAGGCGGCGAACCGCCGGGCCTTCTCGATCGCCTGCTCGCGCAGCTTGTCCGCGTCGGATCCGGTGGCGTCGGTCGAGGAGACCGAGCTGAAATCGAACGTGACGGTGAGCTTGTCCAGGTACTTCAGCGCGAGCTGCGTTTGCAGTGCCGCGTCGACCAGGGCTTCGCGGTGGTCCCGCACCCGCGCGACGAGCTGCTGGACGCTGAGCGCGGGATCGTTCTGCTGTTTGGCCTCCATCGGCTTCGCCAGCGGATCGTTCTGCAACGCGGCCACGACGAGGGACTCGTCGACCTGGACGCCTTCGCGCTGGGCGGCTCGCTCGGTGAGGTCGTGGAGGATCTCCTGCCGCACGATCTCGCGGCCGACGAGGTCGAGCTTGTGCTCCTTGGCGAGCTGCTGCCCGTACGGATGTTCACGGACGGCCTTGTCGATCAGCTGCTGCACGCGATCCACCGAAACGGACTCGCCGTCGACGATCACCGCCGCACCGACCTGACCTGGTCCGGCGTTGCACCCGGCGAGGAGGAGAGACCCGGCAAGAACCCCGACCAGCGCGCGACGGCGCCCCATGATCCGCATCACAGGGCCTACCCTCTCATACCGGCCCCGGCGAGAGAACCGGGTCGTAAGTCGCGATTCGGGTTCGCTCACGCGACGGGCGCCGGCGACTTCATCAGATTCGTCAGCAGCTTCGCGCACCAGTCCAGCAATTCCTCGTCCCGCAACGCCGGAGCGCCGATGCGGCCGCCCGCCGCCCCCTCGGTCGGCTTCGGCACGGAAACCGTGTTCGTCACGGCCTTGAAGAGAGCCTTGGGATGCAGGCGCTTCAGCCGCACCAGCTGCGAATCCGCCAGCGGCAACGGCGCGAACCGGATCGACGAGCCCTGGACGGCGACCTCGGTGACACCCGCCGCGCGGCAGGTGTGCCGGAACGCGGCGACCGCGAGCAGCCGTCGCACCGCCGCGGGCGGCTGGCCATAACGGTCGACGAGTTCTTCGCGCACCGCGTCGAGCCCCGCCTGGTCGGGCGCGGCCGCGATCTTGCGGTACGCCTCCAGCCGCAGCCGCTCGCCGGGGACGTAGTCGTGCGGGATGTGCGCGTCCACCGGGAGATCGACCCGGACGTCGGCGAGTTCTTCCTCCTCCGCCGTGTCCGCGCCCGCGTGCCGCCGGAACGCGTCGACCGCTTCGCCGACGAGCCGCACGTACAGATCGAAACCGACGCCCGCGATATGCCCGGACTGCTCCGCGCCGAGGATGTTGCCCGCGCCGCGGATCTCCAGGTCCTTCATCGCGACGGCCATGCCGGCGCCCAGTTCGGTGTTCTGCGCGATGGTCGCCAGCCGGTCGTGCGCCGTTTCGGTGAGCGGCGCCTCCGGCGGGTACAGGAAGTACGCGTACCCGCGCTCGCGTCCACGCCCGACCCGGCCGCGCAACTGGTGCAGCTGCGCGAGCCCCAGCAGGTCACCGCGTTCCACCAGCAGTGTGTTCGCGTTCGAGATGTCCAGCCCGGTCTCGACGATCGTGGTGCAGACGAGCACGTCGTACTCGTTCTCCCAGAAACCTTGGATGATCTTCTCGAGTTTGTCCTCGTTCATCTGCCCGTGCGCGGTGACGACGCGCGCCTCCGGCACCAGCTCGCGAATACGCTTCGCGGCCTTCTCGATCGAGGAAACCCTGTTGTGCACGTAGAAAACCTGGCCGTCGCGCAGCAGCTCGCGCCGGATCGCCGCGCCGACCTGTTTGTCGTCGTACGTGCCGACGTAGGTCAGGATCGGGTGCCTGTCCTCGGGCGGGGTCAGGATCGTGGACATCTCACGGATCCCGGCGAGCGACATCTCCAGCGTCCGCGGGATCGGGGTCGCCGACATCGTCAGCACGTCGACGTGCGTGCGCAGCGCCTTGATGTGTTCCTTGTGCTCGACGCCGAACCGCTGCTCCTCGTCGACGATCACCAGTCCGAGATCCTTGTACCGGATCCCGGTCTGCAACAGGCGGTGCGTGCCGATCACGATGTCGACGTCACCCGAGGACAGCTGTTCGAGGATCGCGTCGGACTCGACCTTGTTCGTGAACCGTGAGAGTCCCCTGATCTTCACCGGGAACGAACTCATCCGTTCGGTGAAGGTGTTGAGGTGCTGCTGCGCGAGCAGCGTCGTCGGCACCAGCACGGCGACCTGCTTGCCGTCCTGCACCGCCTTGAACGCCGCGCGGACCGCGATCTCGGTCTTGCCGTAGCCGACGTCGCCGCAGATGACGCGGTCCATCGGGACACCGCGTTCCATATCCGACTTGACCTCGTCGATCGCGGCGAGCTGGTCGTTGGTCTCGGTGAACGGGAAGGCGTCTTCGAGTTCGCCCTGCCACGGGGTGTCCTGCCCGAACGCGTGCCCTGGCGCGGCCTGCCGCGCGGCGTAGAGCTGCACCAGCTCGGCGGCGATCTCCTTGACCGCCTTCTTCGCCTTGGCCTTGGTGTTCTTCCAGTCGGACCCGCCCAGCCTGTTCAGCGTCGGCAGCTCGCCACCGACGTAACGGGAGACCTCGTCGAGCTGGTCGGTCGGGACGAACAGCCGGTCACCCGGGTGTCCGCGCTTGGAGGAGGCGTACTCCAGCAGCAGGTACTCGCGCGTCGCGCCCGCGACGGTGCGCTGCACCATCTCGACGAACCGCCCGATGCCGTGCTGGTCGTGCACGACGTAGTCGCCGGTCTTGAGGGCGAGCGGGTCGACGGCGTTGCGCCGCCGCGACGGCATCTTGACATTGAAGTCCTTTGTGGACGTTCCGGCACCGGAGCCCCTGCCGGTCAGGTCCGACTCGGACAGCACCACGAGAGCGCGCTCCGGCGAGACGAAGCCGTCCGAGAGACCGCCGCACGTCACCGTCACGACGCCGGCCGTCAGCGGACCGGTGAGACCTTCCGCCAGCGACGCGGGCACGTCGCCCGCCGACAGCTGCTCGACCGCGCGGGCCGCGGTGCCGTGCCCAGCGACGACGAGCACGGCCGTCCCGCCGGCGGCCGTGTGCGCGCGCAGGTCGGTCGTCGCGCGCTCCACCTCGCCCCGGTAGTTCGGCGCGGCCTCGATCGCGACGCGGTAGACGTCGGGATCGTCACTGGCCAGCTGCGTCAGCGTCCACCAAGGGCGCTTCGTCTCCTGAGCGTGCTTCGCGATCTCCGCGAGGTCTCGGTACGCGGACGCGCCGAGGTCGATCGGCGCCTGACCGCCCGCGGCGGCCGTGGTCCACGACGCTTCGAGGAACTCCTGCCCGGTGCGGACCAGGTCGGCCGCGCGGGCACGGATCTTCTCCGGATCGGCCACCAGCACGTGCGTGCCCTCGGGCATCGCGTCGGTGAGCAGCTCCAGCTCGTCCTCGCACAGCACCGGGATGAGCGCCTCCATACCCTCGACGGGGATCCCGCCGGACAGCTTGGTGAGCATCTCGGTGAGCTGGGCGTCCGCCTCGTAGGTCGTCGCCAGCTCGGCGGCCTTCGCGCGCACCGGCTCGGTGAGCAGCAACTCACGGCACGGCGGCGCGCTGACGTGCTGGATCTCCCCTGGCAGCGACCGCTGGTCGGATACCGCGAACGCGCGGATCTCGCTGACCTCGTCGCCCCAGAACTCGACGCGCACCGGATGCTGCGCCGTCGGCCCGAACAGGTCGAGGATGCCGCCTCGCACGGCGAACTCGCCGCGCTTCTCGACCATGTCCACCCGCGTGTAGGCCAGCTCGACCAGTTGGTCGAGCAGCCCTTCGAAGCTCTGCTCCTCGCCGACGACCAGGTCGATCGGCGCGAGCGAACCGAGCCCGGGCGCCATCGGCTGGATGAGGCTGCGGACGGTCGCGACGACGACACGCAGGTCGTCGGCACCCGTCTTGAGCCGGTGCAGCACCTCCAGTCGCCGTCCGACGGTGTCCGCGCGCGGGGACAGCCGCTCGTGCGGCAGCGTCTCCCAGGACGGGAAGTCGGCGACGGCGCCTTCGCCGAGGAACGACTTCAGCGAAGCGGTCAGTTCGTCGGCCTCGCGGCCGGTGGCGGTCACCGCGAGCACGGGGCGGCCCGCGCCCTCGTCCGCGGCGAGGGCCCCGGCGACCAGCTGGCGGGTGGCGATCGCGCCCTGCAGCTCGAGCAGCGGGGCGCCGGCCCGCTCGACGACCCCGCGAAGGGCCGGATCGGGAAGGATGGAATGAAGGAGTCCGGACAATGGAGCGTTTGTCACCGTCCTAGCCTACGTGGGGGCACCGACAGTTCGCCGCGCGATTACCTGGGCAGGGCCTCGACCACCTTCGGGAGCTGTTCGTCGAACTCGGCCGGTTCCTGCGTGGCGATGCGGATCAGCACGTGTTCGGCACCCGCTTTCACGTATTCGCGAAGCCTCTCGGCGACCTCCTCGCGACTGCCCGCGATCTGCACTTGGATCTTCTCGACGAAGTCCAGTGGAGCGCCGTAGTTCCGCCACGCGTAGTCCTCCAGCCGCTTGCGGGCCCGGATCGAGTCGTCCTCGATGAGCACTGTCGCGAACAACGCGGGTGTCACCGGACGTACGGCTGCTTCGCGGATCTTCGCGAGGCCATCGACGTAATCGGTGACGTCGGGCGGGTACGGGAGCCAGCCGTCGTAAAGCCGCCCCGCGCGTTCCAGCGCGCCTGGCGTGAACGCGGCCAGCCACACCGGCGGACCACCGGGCCGGGGTGGCTCCGGGTACTCCGGAAGGGTGTCGTAGTGCAGGACCTCGCCGTGAAACGGACCGCTCTCGCCATTCCACACGTGCCGCCACAGCGCGACGATGTCGTCGAGCCGCGCGCGGCGGCGCTCCCACGGGACCCGGGTGAAGGCGAACTCCGGCTCGCTGCGCCCGGCGAACCCGGCGCCGACGCCGAGGGTGATCCGGCCCTGGCTGATCAAATCGAGGGAAAGGATCGCGTTCGCGGTCAGCAGCGGATCCCGCAGTGCCGGAAGCAGCGCGGCGGTGCCGAGGGTGACCCGTTCGGTTCTGGCGGCGAACGCGCCGAGTAACGTCAACGGATCGATAGGGGCCTTCGCCAAGGTGTCGCCGACCCAGACCGAATCGAGGCCGAGGCGTTCGGCTTCGACCGCGATGGCGACCATTTCCGGCGCGGTGCGCCCGGCGTCGAGGATGGACCGATAAGTGGGGACGACCAGACCGAATTTCATGTTCGGAGCATCTCCGCACCGGGGAATCGTCTCAATTCCTTCGAGGGAATGGCGGCGCCGAGCGCGTCTCGGCCAGGATGGTGACCATGGTTTCCGGATTCGGCCCCGCGCTCAAGGGCTGGCGCGAGCGGCGGCGGTTGTCCCAGCTGGAACTGGCGCTTCGGGCCGGGACCACCCAACGGCACGTGAGTTTCCTGGAGGGCGGCCGGTCGATCCCCGGCCGCGGCCTGGTGCTGCGCGTCGCCGAATCGCTCGAACTCCCCCTCCGCGAACGCAACGGTTTGCTGCTCGCAGCCGGTTTCGCCCCCGGTTTTCCCGAAAGGTCGCTGGACGACCCCGGACTCCTCCCGGTCCTCGAAGGCATGCGGCGGCTGCTCGACGGGCACCGCCCGTACCCGGCCGTCGTGGTCGACCGCTACGGCGTGCTGATCGCCCGAAACGACGCACTCGACCTGCTCTTCGAGGACGTGGCGCCGGAGCTGCTGGAAGAACCGGTCAACACCTTGCGGCTCGCTCTGCATCCGGAAGGGATGGCGCCGCGCGTCCGGAACCTGGCGGTCTGGGCCAGGCACATCCTCGAACGGCTGACGCAGGAGATAGCGCACGCCCCCGACGAGCGACTGACCACGTTGCTGGCCGAACTCGAAAGTTACGTTCCGGCGCTCGAGCCGCCGGGACCCGATCACCTCGGCTTCGCCGTCCCGATGCGGTTGTCCACTTCGGCGGGCGAACTGCGGCTGATCACGGCCATCACCACGTTCGCGACGGCCGCCGACGTCACGGTGTCGGAACTGAAACTGGAGACATTCCTTCCGGCCGACGCCGAAACGGCGAAGATCCTGACCGGATGACCGGTTCGTTCCTCGCGGGCGATCGAGCACGATGGCATGCTGATGCCATGCGCACTACCGTCCTCGTCGCGATCGTCGCCCTCTCTTTACTGGTCACGGCCTGCTCCGGGGCGTCGAGCGAAACGGTGCAGAGCGCGCCGCCGGTCACCTCGAAACCCGCCGTGACGAAACTGAAGGTCGAGCAGGTGACCGCCGGGCTCGAACACGGCTGGGACGTCGGCTTCCTGCCGGACGGGAAGATCCTCGTCACCCAGCGCCCCGGGAAGCTGGCCCTGATCGACAACGGCGCGAAGCGCGACGTCGCCGCCGATTTCTCCGACGTCCACGTACGCGGCGAAGGCGGCCTGATGGGGATGGTGATCAGCAAGGACTTCGCGACGTCTCGGGAGTTCATCACCTGTCAGACGCACAAGGAAGGTGACAACGCCGTCGACATCCGGCTGGTCACCTGGAAGCTGTCCGAGGACAGCGCGAGCGCCACCAAGGTCAAGGACCTGCTGACGGGACTGCCGGTGAACCCGAGCGGACGGCATTCGGGCTGCCGTCCGGCGTTCGGCGCGGACGGCGCGTTGCTCGTCGGCACCGGCGACACCGCGCGCCCCGCCTTCCCCCAGGACCGCACGAGCCTCGGCGGCAAGGTGCTGCGCGTCGACGCGAAGACCGGGAACCCGATGCCGGACAATCCCTTCATCACGTCGACGAACCCGAACGAACAACGCGTGTTCACCTACGGGCACCGCAACGTCCAGGGCGTCACGGTCCGGCCGGGTTCCGGGCAGGTGTTCACCGCCGAGCACGGGCCGACCATCGACGACGAAGTCAACATGGAACGCGCCGGCGGAAACTACGGCTGGGATCCGTCCAAGGGCGGCACCGAAACCAGCTACGACGAAGACGTTCCGATGACCGACAAGCAACGGTTCCCGGACGCCGTCAGTCCTTTGTGGACGACAGGAGAGATCACCGAGGCGATCTGTGGCGCCGAGTTCCTCACCGGATCGCGGTGGGGCGCGCTCGAAGGCTCGCTCGCCGTGACCGCGCTGAAGGGGCAGAAGCTACTGCTGTTCCGCCTCGACGACGCGGGCAAGGTCACCGAGGTGACCTTGCCGCCGGAGTTCGACGACAAGTTCGGCAGGCTGCGCGCCGTCCGCAGCGCCCCGGACGGCGCCCTCTATGTGACGACCTCGGAAGGCGAGGACGACAAACTGCTGCGCGTCTCGCCTGGGGCTTAGCGGCCGAAGTGAGCGCCGCCGTTGACGTGGACGACCTGGCCGGTGACGTGCCGCGCGGCCGGGCTCGCCAGGAAGGCCACCACTTCGGCGACGTCCGCGGGCTCACCGGCGCGTTTGGTCAGCGTGTTGCCGATGAGCCACGCCCGGCGTTCGTCGCTGAGCTTGCCGTTGAAGAACTCCGTGTCCCCGACCAGCCCGGGCGCGACGATGTTCGCGGTGATCCCGCGCGGCCCGAATTCCCTTGCCACATCGACGTTCCACGCCTCCAGAGCGGCCTTGGCGGCGCCGTAGGAACCGGCGCCGGTGTGGGCCGCGATGGAGCCGATGGTGACGATCCGCGCGCCGTCGGCGAGCCTTTCCCGCAAGGCGCGGGTGACCAGGACGGCACTGAACACGTTCGCGTCCAGATTCGCCTGCCAGCTCGCGGCGAACGCCTTCAGGCCGCCGTCGGAGCCGTTCCGGAAATCCGTGTTGCCGCCCGCGTTGTTGACCAGGACGTCGACCCGCTCCGGCAAGTCGGCCAGCGCCCGCTCCACCGCGTCCGGGTCGGCCGCGTCGAACGGGACCGGGTTCGCGCCGAGCACCGTCGCGGCCTCGGTGAGAACCTGTTCGCGGCGGCCGGTGATCGTCACCCGGTCGCCCTGAGCGGCGAACGCCGCCGCGACCGCGTAGCCGATTCCCGTTCCGCCGCCGGTGATCACTACTTCCCTGTGCTGCCCCATACGTCCAGCATAGGCACACTAGGCTCCCCTGCATGACGAAGATCGACCCGGCGACGACGGCGCTCGTCCTGATCGACCTCCAGACGCGGATCGTCGCGTTGGAGACAGTCCCCATCGAAGGCGCTGAAGTCGTCTCGAACGCTGTCCTGCTGCGAGACGCCTTCAGCGCCGCCGGCTCTCCGATCGTCCACGTGCGGGCACACCGGCCGGACGTCGACGAACAGCCACCCGGCAGTGAACTGGTCGCCGAGTTGACACCGCGCGACGGCGAACACCTGATCACCAAGTACACGATCGGCGCGTTCTACCGCACCGGACTCGACGAACTCCTGCGCGGGTTCGGCGTGAAGACGCTGGTGCTCGGCGGGATCGCCACGGAGTACGGCGTCGAATCGACGTTGCGTGCCGCGGCCGACCACGGCTACGAGACCGTCGCCGTTTCGGACGCGATGGCCGGGATCGCCGCGATCTCCCACGAATCGGCGGTCACCAAGGTGTTCCCGAGGCTCGGCGAAGTCCTGACGACCGCCGAGACCGCAGCGGCGCTGGGCTGAGCCGTGATCGACAAGATCGCGTGGCTCCTCTTGCGGGACGGCCGGATCCTGAGCACCCGTTCGCGCGGCAAATCCGTGTTCTACCTACCGGGCGGCAAACGCGAAGCGGGCGAATCCGATGCCGAGACCCTGATCCGGGAGATCCGCGAAGAACTGACCGTCGAGATCGCCCCGGCGAGCATCACGCCCGCCGGGGTCTTCGAGGCACAGGCGGACGGGCGCGCGTCGGGGACCGTGGTCCGGATGACCTGCTACACCGCCGAATTCGCCGGAACGCTCGCGGCCAGCAGCGAGATCGACGAGGTCGCCTGGCTCGGCTACGCGGACAGGGACCGGGTCTCCGCGGTGGACAAGATCATCTTCGACCACCTGCGGGAGACCGGCCTCCTGCGCTGACGGCTACTTCAGTTCATCGAGGCACAGCACCCGTTCGCGCGGGATCAGCCCGCCCGCGCCCGACTGCCAGGTGAGCTTCATGTCCGTCGACGGCACCGAGGCGCAAGCCGAGCTCTCCAGGGCGAGTGCGGACTGCCTTTCGATGGCGAGCACCTTGAAATGCGCTCCCGCGCAGTCCACCTTCTCGAGCTTTTTGGCCGCGAAGACATCCCCGGGGAGGCAGTCCCCGATGGCAGGCAACCGCGCACCCGGGTTCTTGAGATTCTCCAGGCAGAGCAGGGTGCCGTCGATAGCCGTCTTCTTACCCTGGAAGTAGTACAGATCGGCGGTCGGATACTCGTCACATTCGGACCCGCCCGAAAGTTGTAGCCCGATTTCCGACTTTCCGCCCTGTTTCCCGACGACCTTGAAGTTCGCTTCCGGCGTCCCGCATTCGGCGTTCTTCACACTGTCCGCGTTGTCGACGTCGCCCTTGAGGCAGGAGCCGACTTCGGTACTCGACGCCGTGAACGGATTCGCGACGAGAATCCCGGCCAGGACGATGACGCCCAGGATGCCAAGACGGATGACGGGCTTCAGCCACGTCTTCTTCCGCGGCACCAGCTGTTCCACGGCGGGCGCGGGATAGTTTTCCACGATGTTCCCCCAGCTTGCTGATCTCTGTGGGGGACCTACCGCTCACCGGCCGGGAAACGTTACCGCCGCGCGACCGAGGTCTCAGTACAGCCGAAGTTTCGGTTTGTGCTCCAAATTGGACAGACCGTTCCAGGCGAGGTTGACCAGATGCGCGGCGACCTCGTCCCGCTTCGGTTTCCTGGCGTCGAGCCACCACTGCCCGGTCAGCGCGACCATCCCGACGAGCGCCTGCGCGTACAGCGCGGCCAGCTTCTCGTCGTAGCCCCTCGCGGCGAACTGCTGCGCGAGGATGTGCTCGACCTGGCTGGCGATGTCGTTCAGCACCGTGGAGAACGTGCCCGTCGAACTCGCGACCGGCGAATCCCGCACCAGGATGCGGAAACCGTCGTGCGAGTCCTCGACGTAGGAGAGCAAGGCGATCGCCGCCTGCTCCAGCATCACCCTCGGATGTCCACCGTGGAGGGTGGAGACCATCCTGTCGAGCAGTAGCTGCGTTTCGCGGTCGACGACGACGGCGTAAATACCTTCCTTACCGCCGAAGTGCTCGTAGACCACCGGTTTGGAGACGTTCGCGCGGTGTGCGATCTCCTCGACGGAAGTGCCTTCGAAACCCTTCTCCGCGAAGAGGGCTCTGGCGACGTTGAGAAGTTGCTGCCTGCGCTCGGTCCCCGTCATCCGCACCCGGGCCACCGGAGCGACAGGACGCGCCCCGGTGACCGCTTCACGTTTGGTTCGCCGTCTCCCCGCCATTGCAGAAGACTAACGCGACCTCGCTATTTGCTTTCGGCGGCGATGCGCGCGAGGCGCTGCGGGGTCGGCCACCGCACGTCATGGGCCCAGCCGAACTTCTCGAAGATCCAAATCAGGCGCGCGGAGATGTCGATCTGACCGCGCTGGACGCCGTGCCGCGCCGAGGTCGGGTCGGCGTGGTGCAGGTTGTGCCACGACTCGCCGAAGGAGAAGATCGCCAGCGGCCAGAAGTTGGCCGACTTGTCCCGTGCGGCGAACGGGCGCTCACCGATCATGTGACAGACCGAGTTGACCGACCAGGTCACGTGGTGCAGTACGCAGACGCGCACCAGCCCGGCCCAGAAGAACGCGGTCAGCGCGCCCCAGAACGACCAGGTGATCAGCCCGCCGAGCAGCGCGGGCAGCGTCAGGGTGAGGAGGCTCCACAGCCAGAACAGTTGGTCGACCTTCTTGATGGCCGGGTCCTTCACCAGGTCCGGCGCGAACCGTTCGGCGTTGCTCTGGTCGCGCTCGAACAGCCAGCCCATGTGGGCGTGCCAGAAACCCTTGGCGATGGCGAGCGGCGAGGTCCCGAACAGCCACGGCGAATGCGGGTCGCCGTCACGGTCGGAGAAGGCGTGGTGGCGCCGGTGGTCGGCGACCCAGGTGATCACGGGGCCCTGGACGGCCATGCTGCCGGCGATCGCCATCGCGACGCGCAGCCACGGCTTGGCCTTGAACGAGCCGTGCGTGAAGTACCGGTGGTACGAAACGGTGATACCGAGTCCGCTGATCGCGTAGAAGACCACGAAGAGGCCGACGTCGACCCAGGTCAGTCCCCAGCCCCAGGCGAACGGGACGGCCGCGAGCAGCGCGGCGAGCGGGAAGATGACCCCGAGGTAGACAGACAGCTGCACGGCGCTCGACCGCTGTCCGTCGGTGACCGGTTTGGGGCCCTTCGCGGGCTTCTGGGAACGGTCGAGGGTAGCCGTCATGCAGTCACTTCTTTTCTATGCGCAACCCCGAGGGTTTCCCTAAGGGTGACCTTACCTACGATGCCGTAAGTTACGGTACAGGAGGTTTCGTCCCCTGTGGAGTGCCCGCGACGGTGACGCAACCCCCGGGCGCACGGGGAGGTCTCCGGCATGGCTATCCTGACCAGGATCGATCCGCCGTAGTGTAATCGGCAGCACTTCAGATTTTGGTTCTGACAGTTCAGGTTCGAATCCTGGCGGCGGAGCAGACGAACAGATGACCAGCGGCGTTTTCAACGGTGGGGGTGTGTGCGGCTGACCGAGGACGCGACGACCAGCAGCAGGCGGCCGGCGCTTGCGGAGATGTCCGACGCCTGGCTCCATGGTCGCGCGCGCGAACTCGGCGCGGCCATCCAGCGCGTCAGCTACGCCGAGCAGCTGGACATCGTCACCAGTCTCGACGAACTCCTCGACGAGACGCAGCGCCGCGGCGAACCCCTGCTGGTCGCCCAGCTGCTGCGTTACTCGGCGATGGCCAGGCTGGTCACCCGCGGTCTCGCCGCCGAAGCCGAACCCAGGCTCGACGAGATGCTCGCGCACACCAGGCGGCACGGTCTCGCGCTGATGCGGGCCGACGCGCACGCCATGCGCGGCCGCCGTCTGGTGATCGCCAAGCAGGAGGACGCCGCCCTCACCGAGATCGCCAGGGCGCTGGCCATCCTCGACGACTCCGCGGTCCCGGACCGCCAGGTCGGCAGGCGCAACTGGGACCGGATGCTGTCCACGACCCTGGTCGACTGCTGGCTGGTGCTGAACCAGCTGGGCGTCTACGAGGCGGCCGAAGAGGCCATCGCCCGCGCCGCGCAGGCGATCCGCGACAGCGCGAGCCCGCACGAGATCGCGCTCCAGCTGATCAACCGGGTCAAGATGCTGCTGGGCTGGGGCCTGCGGCTCGAACGCATCGAGCGGTACGACGAGGGAGCGGACAAGTTCCGCACCGCGGCGTCGATGGCGCAGGCCGCCGAGGGCCCGTTCACCGAGTCGCTGTTCCCCCGCAAGGCCAACGTGCCCGCGATCGACCAGGTCGGCGTGCTCGCCGCCGCGGCCGCGCTGGCTTCGCCCGATTCGTCTCATATCGACCGGCTGAACGCGCTGCTGAATCCGGAACTGGTGTTCCCGCACGAACGCGAGATCATCGCCATCGCGCTGGCCCGCTGCCTGGACAACGGCGGCCGTCGCGAAAACGCGCTGCAGGTGCTCAAAGAGGTTCGCGAGGACAACGAGGACGGCTCGCTGCCGTCGATGCGGCTGAACCTCGCCCGCGAGCTGGCCAGGCTCGACACCACCCCGGACTACGCGTCGGGGGCGAGCCAGTCCCTGATCGACTACGCGACCATCCTCGAATCGGAGATGTGGTCGCTGCGGGAGTCGCAGATCGCCACGCTGAACGCGCGGCGGGAGCACGAACGGCTGTCCGCCGAGCACGGCGCGATCACCCAGCAAGCCCTCCAGGACCCGCTCACCGGGCTCCCGAACCGTCGCGCGCTCGACGAAAAGCTGCGTTCGCTGGCGTCGTCCGCGGACGACCAGCCGCTCGCGGTCGCGCTGGTCGACCTCGACGGTTTCAAGGACGTCAACGACAAGCAGTCGCACGCCGAAGGCGACAACGTGCTCCGTGTCATCGCGAGCACGCTGCGCGACGCCCTGCGCGGCGACGACGTCGTCGCCCGATACGGCGGTGACGAGTTCATCGTGCTTCTACCTGGGGCTCCGGCGTCGGCGGCGAAACAGGCGCTGGGTCGTTCTGTGAATGCCGTCGCATCTTTGCCGCACCACCTTTCGCACGGTGTCACCCTCTCCGTCGGGCTCGTTTCACTTCGGCCGCAGGAGCGGGCCGAACAGGTCCTGGCACGTGCCGACGCGGCCATGTACCAGGCGAAACGTGGTGGCGGGAACCAGGTGTCGTCGGTGAACTCGATGGCCATCGATCCGGCGACCGGATGGCCCGGTGAGGATGCTCCGACCGACCCCGCGTGGGACGCCGGGCAGCCCCCGTAGGATCAATGCCCGACAACCACCGTTGGTGAAATGTTGGGAGTGCCGTGACCGGCCCGCTGAGCACGTTGATCCTCGCCGCGGGTGAGGGCACCCGCATGCGCTCGTCCACCCCGAAGGTGCTGCACCCGATCGCCGGCCGTCCGCTGGTCGAGCACGCGGTCCGGGCGGCGGCGGGACTGAGTCCGGAACACCTGGTCGTGGTCATCGGCCATGGTCGCGACTCGGTCGGCGCGCAGCTGGCGAAGGCCGGCGAAGCGCTCGGGCGCGAGGTCGTCACGGCCGTCCAGGAGGAGCAGAAGGGCACCGGCCACGCCGTGTCTTGCGCGCTCTCGGCCCTGCCGGGCGGGCTGACCGGCACCGTCGTCGTCAGTTACGGCGACGTCCCGCTGCTCGACACCGAAACACTCGCTTCCCTGGTCGCGGAGCACACGTCGACCGGTAACGCGGTCACCGTGCTGACCGCGGTCGTCGAGAACCCGGCCGGTTACGGCCGGATCATCCGCGACGAGAACGGTGTCGTCACCTCCATCGTCGAGCAGAAGGACGCCACCCCCGAACAGCACGAAATCGCCGAAATCAACTCCGGCGTCTACGCCTTCGACGCTTCGGTGCTGGTCGACGGCCTTTCTAAGCTTTCGACCGACAACGCGCAGGGCGAGCTCTACCTCACCGACGTCCTCGGCATCGCCCGCGGCGACGGCAAGGGTGTCGGCGCGCTGGTCAACGACGACCCGTGGGTGACCGAAGGCGTCAACGACCGCGTGCAGCTCTCCGTCCTCGGCGCCGAACTGAACCGGCGCATCGTCCGCGGCTGGCAGCGGGCTGGCGTCACCGTCGTCGACCCGGCGAGCACCTGGATCGACGCGGGCGTGACCTTGTCGCGTGACGTCGTCATCGAACCCGGCGTGCAGCTGAAGGGCTCGACGTCGGTCGGCGAGGGCGCGCAGATCGGCCCGGACACCACTCTGGAGAACGTCTCCGTCGGCGCGGGCGCGTCGGTGGTGCGGACGCACGGTTCCGATTCGGAACTCGGCGACGGCGTGAAGGTCGGCCCGTTCACCTACCTGCGTCCCGGCACCAAGCTGGGGACCAAGGCCAAGCTCGGCGCGTTCGTCGAAACGAAGAAGGCGGACATCGGCGCCGGAACGAAGGTTCCGCACCTGACCTACGTCGGCGACGCGACCATCGGCGAGAACAGCAACATCGGTTGTTCCAGCGTTTTCGTCAATTACGACGGCGTGAACAAGCACCACACCACGATCGGCTCCCATGTGCGGCTCGGCGCGGACAACACGTTCGTCGCCCCGGTGACCATCGGCGATGGCGCCTACAGTGGAGCAGGCACCGTGATCAGGCAAGACGTGCCCCCGGGCGCGCTCGCCGTCTCCACCGGGCCGCAGCGCAACATCGAAGACTGGGTGACCCGGCGCAGGCCGGGCACACCCGCGGCGGAAGCAGCTTCCGCCGCGAAGCAGGACACCACCGCCGTGTCCGATTCAAATAAGGGAAACGACGGGGAGTCGCCAGCATGAGTTCGAAGTCCGGCACACCGAAGAAGAACCTGATGCTCTTCTCCGGGCGCGCACACCCGGAGCTCGCCGAAGAGGTCGCCAAGCACCTCAACGTGACGGTCGTCCCGCAGACCGCGCACAACTTCGCCAACGGGGAGATCTTCGTCCGGTTCAACGAATCGGTGCGCGGGACCGACGCGTTCGTGATCCAGAGCCACCCGGCGCCCATCAACGAGTGGGTGATGGAGCAGCTGATCATGGTGGACGCCCTCAAGCGGGCGAGCGCCAAACGGATCACCGTGATCATGCCGTTCTACCCGTACGCGCGTCAGGACAAGAAGCACAAGGGCCGCGAGCCGATCTCCGCGCGCCTGATCGCGGACCTGTTCAAGACCGCGGGCGCCGACCGGATCATGACGGTCGACCTGCACACCGCGCAGATCCAGGGCTTCTTCGACGGCCCCGTCGACCACCTGCTCGCGCAGAACGTGCTGGCCGCGCACATCAACAAGACCTATCACGGCGAGAACATCACCGTCGTCTCGCCGGACTCGGGCCGCGTGCGGCTGGCCGAGAAGTGGGCGGCGCAGCTGGGTGACCGGCCGATCGCCTTCATCCACAAGACCCGCGACCCGGACAAGCCGAACCAGGCCGTCGCCAACCGCGTCGTCGGCAAGGTCCGCGGTCAGCTCTGCGTGCTGATCGACGACATGATCGACACCGGCGGCACGATCGTGAAGGCGACCGAGGCCCTGCTCGACGAAGGCGCCGCCGACGTCGTCATCGCCTCGACCCACGGCATCCTGTCCGACCCCGCCACCGAGCGGCTGTCGAACTGCAAGGCGCGCGAGGTGATCGTCACCAACACGCTGCCGATCCCGGAGGAGAAGCGGTTCCCGGGCCTGACCGTGCTGTCCATCGCGCCGCTGCTGGCGCAGGCGATCCAGCAGGTCTTCGAGGACGGGTCGGTCACGTCCCTCTTCGACGGCAACGCCTGATCTCATCGCAGCAAGGGACCTTTGCTCTCGCTCTCTTCCGGAGAGTGAGAGCAAAGGTCCCTTGCTGCGATTTCGGCTCCTCGCGAAACGACGCGCGCCGGACCTCCCGACGTGGCTAGGTTGCCGTTCATGGGGAAATTCAAATTCGGCGTGAACCTGTGGGGCGCCGAGAACCGCGAAGACTGGGTCGCGAAGTGCCTTCGCGTCGAGGCCCTCGGATACGACGTCATCTCCGTGCCCGATCATCTCGGGCCGGGGCGGGACGCGCCTTTTCCGGCCTTGACCATGGCTGCCGCAGTGACCCAACGGCCACGCGTAGGCACTCTCGTCTCCAATGTGCCCTTCTACAACTTCGCGCTTTTCGCACGCGAAGTCGCCACGACGGTGAAGATGACCGGCGGCCGGTTGGACCTCGGCCTCGGCTCCGGCCACATGAAATCGGAATTCGACGATGCCGGCCTGCCGTGGATTCCCGCGAAGGAACGCATCGAGTACCTCACCAACAGCCTCGACCACCTGCGCGAACACTTCGACAGTGAGGGAGTCACGCCTCCGCCGCTGCTCGTCGCGGGCAACAGCGACGGCGTGCTCTCCCTGGCCGCCCGTCACGCCGACATCGCCGGCTTCGCGGGTCTTCGTCAAGCACCGGGAAAACCGCCGGGCACCTTCCGCCTCGACGACGCCGAGCGCATGGACGAACGTGTCGCCTTCTTCCGCTCACAGACGAACGGCCGGGATCCCGAACTGAACATGCTCGTCCAGCGCGTCGTCGTCACGGCCGACCGGCGCGCGGCCGCCGAGTCCTGGCGGGACGACGACGAAGACGGACTCGACGTGGACACCCTGCTCGAAACGCCCCAATTGCTGTTCGGGACGGTCGACGAGATCGTCCGGCAACTCCAGGAACGCCGCGAACGGTACGGCTTTTCCTACATCACGGTGTTCGACCCGATGCTGGAGACGTTCGCGCCGGTCGTGAAGGAACTGTCCGGTCAGTAAGCGACGCAGAAGCGCTGACGGCGGTGCTCCGGCTTGTCGATTTCGTCGACGAACGCGATCGCGTAGTCGGCACCGCCGATCTTCGATCCACCGTTCTCGTCGGCCAGGAGTACGTCACCGCCGAGCCGGAAGTCGCCGGTCCGCTCCCCCTCGGCCCACGCGCCGAACTCGGCGGCCGGGCTGAGGTAGAACCAGTCGATGTCCTCGGGGAGCTTCCGGAACGCTTCCAGCACCTCGGCGTGTGCCCCCGCTTCGCCCTTGTACTCGTCCGGGAACTCGGGGGTGTCGATCAGCCGAGGCCCGTCCTCAGCCACGCGCAGGCTGCCGGCCCCGCCGACCACGCCGAGCCGGGCTCCGTTGTCCTTCGCGACCTGAGCGATCGAGGGCACCGCACCGAGCAGGCCGCTCTGCCCGTGGACCGCGATCACCAGGACGTCGGCACCCTTGGCGACCTCGGCGAGGAAGGCCTCGTCGTAAAGCGACCCCGCCCTGGTCCCCTCACCTTCGGCGTTCCTCGACACCGCCAGGACCTCGTGGCCGCGGCCGCGCGCTTCCGCGGCGATCTTCCCGCCCGCGTAACCGGTTCCTCCGAACACAACCAACTTCGCCATCGCGTTTCTCCCTTTTCATCGGCGACAAGGCCGATGCTAAGAACGCGAGATCGACTACTTCAACGTATGTAACGCACCCGTGGGTGAGTGTGCAGGTCAGCCACCCAGCGTGGCGAACTCGGACTTGAGCTTTTCGCGTACGCCGTTGACGTCGACCGGAGCCCGGACCTCACCGCGAGCCGCGGGCTTCGCTTGGACCTGGTAACTGGCGTTCCGATTCGGCAGCCTGAACTTGACCTCACAGGTCATGCTCGTCGTGGTGTCCGGTGCCGCGTTGGCGTCCGCCGTACAGGTCTGCGCCCCGAGAGACTGGGCGCTGAACTCGACGGTCAGCGCCAGGCGCACGGGTGTCCCGCTCACACTGCCGATGACGGTGTTGGCGACGTCGATGGTCGCCCGGCAGGTACCGACGAAGTCCGTGCAGTCCAGTTTGTCGTTGACCACGCTGACGCTGACCTGGGCGAGCGCGTCGAACGGCTGCCCGACCCCGCCGATCGCGCCGTCCAGATCGGTTTGGAGTTTTTTCAGCGCGTCCCCGGTGAGCGGCTCGACCCGCATCTCGGCACCGAGCGTCTTACCACCGGCGGCGTCGACGAGGGAGGGCGCGAAGCTGACCACACGGTGCGGCGCCGCGGTGGTCACCCGCAGCGTCCCGAGCCCGCTCCCGACGTCGTAGACCTCGGTTCCGTCGGGCAACTTCGACCGAACCGGATCGGTCAGCGGATTCATCGCGGAGACCGCTGTCCGGAGTGTCGACGCGGCCTTGCGCGGGTTGAGCACCTCGACGGCGTTCACCGGCAGGTCCGTGCTGTCGGTGCGGACCCAGTTGGTGCCGTACTGGTCGCTGTTGCCGAGCCCGTGCGCCTTCCAGTACTCCGGGGTCGCCGAAAGGTACAGCTGCTTGTCGGCCGAGATGACCTGGATGGCCTGACCGTCGACCGGCAGCGCGCCGTACGCGCTGCCATTGCGGGTGATGCGGAACAGCAATTCGGCGGGTTTGCCCGCGGCATCCTTGATTGTCGACTTGTAGATAACGGCGGGTGCCTGCTCCAGCGCCTTCAAGGCGCTCTCGACAGCGCCGCGCTGCTCGGTGCGCCGATCCACCCGCTGCTGCTCGGCGGACGAAATCCCCGCCGCCCCGTCGATCGCGACGTCGCAACCGGCCACGAGGCAGCACAAGACGGCGACCGCTCCGATTCTCAACCGTCGTGCCGGCATTCCGCTCCCTGTGTCTCGCGTGCGAAGAGATCACACCTTAGGAAAGGGGTCGCGCACCACCGCATCCGCGGGTTCCCGAAGCAGCTGTCACCGACTTGTCACCTCACCGAGCCACCCGGCGGGACCCCGGCACGACCGGTTGGTCTACACTTTCCCGGTCTCGGCGAGGCGGGTTCCGTGAGCACCTGGTGCCCGACGTGATCGACGCGGCGGCTTGAGTGGCCACCCGCGATCGAGCACGCCCGTGGAACTCGCCGCCGAACACCAGAACCGCCCCGAACCATCCCCACCTCAGCATGATTTCGCTGAACATGTTGGTGAATTGAAGGAGTGCTACACCGTGTCCGAGGTACGCCTGTCCGTCGAGCCCCGCACCGAATTCGGCAAGGGTGCCGCGCGCCGCACGCGTCGCGCCGGCAAAATCCCCGCGGTGCTGTACGGGCACGGCTCGGACCCGCGCCACTACGCCCTGCCCGCCCTCGAGTTCGCCCGCGTCGTGCGTGAGAACGGCAGCAACGCCGTCATCACCCTCGAGCTTGAAGGCAAGAGCGAGCTGGCGCTGACGAAGACCATCGTCGTCCACCCGCTGAAGAACTACATCGAGCACGTCGACCTGCTGGTCGTCATCCGCGGCGAGAAGGTCACCGTCGACATCCCCGTCGTCGTCACCGGCACCCCCGGCCCGGGCACCCTGGTCACCACCGACCTCGACGCCATCCAGATCGAGGTGGAGGCGCTGCATATCCCCGAGCAGGTCGAGGTCTCGGTCGAGGGCGTCGTCGCCGGCACCCAGATCAACGCTTCGGACGTCACCCTGCCGAAGGGCGCCTCCCTGGTCACCGACCCGGATGCCCTGGTCGTGGCCGTGAACGAGTCGCCGTCCGAGTCCGCGCTCGAGGGCGAAGACGCGGCTGCCGAGGCGGCCGAGACCACCGCCGAGACCGCCGAATAAAGTCACTCATGTGACCGAAGCAGCACTTCCCGGGGCCGGCGAGCAGATCCTGCTCGCCGGCCTTGGCAATCCCGGCCCCCAATACGCGGGCAACAGGCACAACGTCGGCTTCATGGTGCTCGACGAACTCGCCGCCCGTGTCGGCGGCAAGTTCAAAGCCCACAAGAGCGGTGCCGAGGTCCTCGAAGGCAGGCTCGCCGGGCAGCGCGTCGTCCTGGCGAAGCCGCGCTCGTACATGAACCTCTCGGGCGGCCCCGTGGTCGGCGTGGCCCGGTTCTACAAGATCCCCCCGGCCGGTGTCGTGGTCGTCCACGACGAGCTGGACATCGACTTCGGTGCGCTCAAGATGAAGCTGGGCGGCGGTGACAACGGCCACAACGGCCTCCGCTCGATCACCAAATCCCTGGGCACGAAGGACTACTACCGTGTCCGTTTCGGCGTCGGCAGGCCTCCGGGCCGACAGGATCCGGCGGATTTCGTGCTGAAGGATTTCTCGACGGTCGAACGCAAAGAACTCGCTTTCGAGGTCGATCGTTGCGCCGACGCCGTCGAAGCGCTGATCAGCACCGGCCTGGTCGCGGCCCAGAACACCTTCCACGCTGGCTGAACCCACCCATAGCAGTGTGTTACGACTCGTCACTCGAAGGCGTTTCACCACGCCCTGATCGAGTCGTGGAATAGCGCGAGCTCTTCCGGAGAACTCTCAAACCCGTTAGGACGGAATGCGGAGATCGCATTCCCCACCGAAACCGGAGAGAGTTTCATGTCGTTTACGGCCGAAGACATCACCGGCGCCATTTTCCCGAACGCCCCGATCGGGCGGCGCGGATATGCCAAACATGAGGTCGACGCGTTCCTGGAGCGGATCGCGGACACGATCTCGGACCGGGACGACCTGACGGCGGCCGAGGTCCATCACGTCATGTTCTCGCGTCCGTTGATCGGGAAGCGCGGCTACGACGAACGTGAAGTCGACGATTTCCTCGACAAGATCGAAGGGCAACTCGCCCACCGGACCGGCCAGCAGGTACTCGGCGTACCCGGCGCGCGCGAGGAGGAGCAAGCGACCGCCGAACGCGCCGTTCCGGACCGCGGGCTCGTCGAGTTCCTGCGGGAGCGCTAGTGCCCGTCACCGCGTTCGAGGCAAGAACCCGGCAGTTCGACCGGGCGCCGATCGGCGCCCGGGGCTATTACGAACCCGCGGTCGACGCCTTCCTCGAACGGGTCGCCGCCACGCTCGACGGCGACGACGACTTGTCGGTTTCGGACGTCCACAACGTGGCGTTCGCCAAAGCGCCACTTTCGAAACGAGGCTATGACCCAGCAGCCGTCGACGCGTTCCTTCGTGACGTCGAAGGCACGCTGGCCGGACGTTCCCAGTCCGCCGCCTACTACATCGCGCCGGCTTTGGAACACACTCACACCCGCAAACCGCCCTGGCGACGACGCTGACTCCGCGAGAAGGACGGGCCAGCGATGTTCGCGAGCCCGTCCCTCTCGTGTCAGGTGGTCGCCGCGTTCTTGGCGATCTTGTCCGCGAACTGGGTGGCGGTCGCAGCCCGCTTGACCTTGCCCGAGGGCGTCTTGGGCAAGCTTCCCGCCGGGAGCACCACAACCGCGAAGGGCCGCATGTCGACCGCACCGCGCACCTTGGCCGCGACTTCCTTCGCCAGCGCCTTCTCAATGTCGGGATCGCCGGCGAGTTTTGATTCGACGACGATGGCGAACCGCTCCCGGCGGCTCCCCGCGTCGATCCGCACGGCGACGGCGTTGCCCGCCCGAACCCCTTCGACCGACGTCGCCGCCCGTTCGATATCGGTCGGGTACAGGTTCCGGCCGCCCATGATGATGACGTCCTTACGACGACCACAGATCACGATCATGCCGTCGATCAGGTAGCCGAGGTCGCCGGTGAGCAGCCAGCCGTTCCCGTCCTGTGTCGCGACAGGACCGTCCATGGTCAGGTACCCCGGCGTCACGGCCTCACCGCGTAGACGGATCTCCCCGACCTGGCGCTCTCCGAGCACAGTGCCCTTGTCGTCGACGATCTCGGCCTCGAGCCCGTCGAGCGGCGGCCCGAGCACCGCGAAGGAACGGACGTCGTCGGTGCCGCGTCGCGGATCGCCCTCGGGCACCGGCACAGCGCGGTTGTCCGCCTCGAGCGCGTCGGCTTCGACGACGTCCAGCGTCAGTCCGGTGAACAGGGGCGCGAAAGAAACCGCGAGAGTCGCCTCCGCCATGCCGTAAGCGGGAAAGACGCATTCGGCGGGCATCTTGAACCGCGCCCCGGCCTCGACAAACGTCTGTACTGCCGTTTCGTCGATCGGCTCGGCGCCGTTCAGCGCGATCCGAAGTTTCGAGAGGTCGTACGCGTTGTCGTCCTCTTCACGAGCCATCCGCCTGCCCACGATCGCGTAGGCGAAGTTCGGCGCGGCCGTGGTCGTGCCGTTGTACTTGCTGATCAGCCGCGGCCAGATCAACGGGCCCGACAGGAACTCGAGCGGGGTGATCTTGACAAGTTCGACACCGAACGTCATCGGGACCGTCAGGAATCCGACCATCCCCATGTCGTGGAAGGTGGGCAACCACGAAACCATCACGTCAACGTCGAAGTCGAACTCGGCGCGATCGACCATCGCCTTGACGTTCGAATACAGGTTTCCATAGGTGATCCGAACGGCCTTCGGATCGGCCGTCGACCCACTGGTCAGCTGCAGAAGTGCCGTGTCGGATTCGACCGTCGGCACGGGCTCGACCAGCGGCTCGGCTTCGAGCAGCTCGGTGATCACCTGGAAGGCGATGCCATGCTCGGTGAGCACCGGCCCCAACTGGTCGAACGGCTCACCGAGCAGAACCAAATCGGACCCGATCATCCGCAGCACACGAACGGTGTCCTCGGCCCACTCGGCGAGGTCGGTGCGCTGAGTGGGCTGGTGCAGCATCGTCACGCTGCCACCGGCGAGCCACACCGCCTGCACCGTCGGCGCGATCAGCGACGGCGCCGCCGCCAGGACCGCCACCGCCTTGCCCGGCTCAAGTCCGGCAGCGACCAGCCCTCCGGCGACCCGCTTTGCCTGCTCGTGAATCTCGGCCCAGGTACGCCGAACCGGCTCCTTGGGCTCCCCCGTGACCATTCCTCGCTGCTGACCTCGCCCCGCCGCAGTGGCGACGAGCGTGTCCACGAACCGACTCATGCGCGTCACAGTACTGTCCGCCCTGGAGCCACCCGCTCGCCGTCGAGTGAACTCACTCGATCGCTTCGGAGGTCTCGAGCCACTGGGACTCGACCTCCTCCTTTTCCGTTTCGACGGCCTTCAGTTCAGTGTTGAGCTCGATGAGCTTCGTGGGGTCGGTCGCCGCCGCGAGCAGCGCCGCGTGCAGCTTCTCTTGCTTGGTGTGCAGCTGGTCGAGCTTGCGCTCCAGGCGGGACAGTTCCTTCTGTGCCGCCCGCTGTTCCGCGGCACTCTTTTTGGGCTCGGACGACTGCCCACTCCCCGACTTCCGGTCGGCACCTGCCTTTTCCAGGCTCTTGACCCGCCGGTCGAGGTACTCCTCGATGCCACCGGGGAGGTGGGTCACGTGCCCGTCCCCGAACAGGGCGACGATCGTGTCGCAAACGCGTTCCACCAGGTACCGGTCGTGCGAAACGACGACGAGGCTGCCCGGCCACGAATCGAGCAGGTCTTCCAGCTGCTGCAAAGTGTCGATATCGAGATCGTTCGTCGGTTCGTCGAGCAGCAGTACGTTGGGCTCGGCCATGAGAAGCCGGCACAGCTGGAGGCGGCGTCGTTCACCACCGGAAAGGTCTTCGACCGGGGTCCACTGCCTCGACGCGGGGAACCCCAGCTTTTCGGCCAGCTGCGACGCGGAGAGTTCCTGCTTGCCGAAAACGACCCTGCCGGAGACCTCTTCGATCGCTTGGAGGACGCGGAGATCGCCCGGCAGATCGTCGAGCTCCTGCCGCAGGTGCGCGAGGCTGACCGTCTTTCCCTGGATGCGACGCCCCGTCTCGGGCTCCTTGTCACCGCCGAGCAGCTTCAAGAGTGTCGTCTTGCCGGACCCGTTGACCCCGACCAGGCCGATCCGATCACCGGGCCCGATCCGCCAGGTGACGTGATCGAGCAGAGTGCGGTCGCCGACGGTCAGCGTGGCGTCCTCGACCTCCAGCACGGTCTTTCCCAGCCGTCGACGGGCGAATGCCTGCAGCTCGACCGAATCACGCGGCTCCGGCACGTCGGAGATCAACGCCTCTGCCGCCTCGACGCGATAACGCGGCTTCGAAGTCCTGGCCTGCGGACCGCGACGCAGCCACGCGAGCTCCTTGCGTGCCAGGTTCTGCCGCTTCTCCTCGGCCGTCGCCGCGAGCCTCGCCCGCTCCGCCCGCGCGAAGATCCAGTCCGCGTACCCGCCTTCGTACTGCTCGACGCGACCGTTGGCGACCTCCCAAGTCACGCTCGCGACCGTGTCGAGGAACCACCGGTCGTGGGTGACGACCACGACCGCGATTTTGCGGTTGAGCAGGTGATCCGCGAGCCAGCGCACACCTTCGACGTCGAGGTGGTTGGTAGGTTCGTCGAGGACCACGAGGTCGAGTTCACCGGTGAGGGCCGCCGCCAGCGCGACACGGCGGCGTTCGCCACCTGACAGGTTCGCCGTCGACGTTTCGACACCGAGAGCGGTGATCCCCAGGCCATCCATAATGGACCTGACCCGCGCGTCGGCGGCCCACTCGTGCTCGGCGCCGTAGCGCTCCAGCACGACGTCGCCGACCGTGCTTCCGACCGGGAGCTCAGTCCGCTGGGTGACCACGGCCATTCGCAAACCGCGGACTTGACTCACCCGTCCCGTATCCGGCTCGCTGATCCCCGCGAGAACCTCCAGCAGCGTCGTCTTCCCGCCCCCGTTGAGACCGACGACGCCGATGCGCTGCCCCTCCGCGACGCCGAGCGAAACACCGTCGAGCAGCGGGCGCACCCCGAAGGACTTGCTCACCGACTCCAGGTTGACCAAGTTGGCCATGCCTCAGCCGATCCTTTCCAAAAAGCTTGCACCACAACGAATTGGTCGATGTCCATTTCGGACATCCTCAGGCGTGCACTCGAGGTGGCGCCGGCCGCGGCGCGTCGTCCCCACCTACCAGCCGGGCGCCGGGAACCGGCCCGTGTGCGACCCGAACCGTACGACAAACCCCCGCACCGGACAGCTCCGCGGCGACCTCGACGGCCGACTGGGCATCCGCGCACAGAAAAGCGCAGGTCGGCCCAGACCCGGATACGGTTCCGGCGAGCGCGCCCGCGTTGACTCCCGCCCGCAACGTGCGACGCAGCCCAGGACGCAACGAGACGGCGGCCGCCTGAAGGTCATTACCGAGAAGCAGCGCCAACTGCCGCGGGTCACCGGACGCCAGCGCTTCGACCACCGGAGTGTGCGAACCGATTCGCGGCGGGCTGCCCTCTTCGCGCAACCTGTCCAGTTCGCCGAACACCCGCGGGGTCGAAAGGCCACGCTGATCGAACGCCAGAACCCAATGGAACGTGTGTCTCGACAACACCGGCACCAGTTGCTCGCCTCGGCCGGTACCCAACGCGGTC
Organism: Amycolatopsis coloradensis; assembly: GCF_001953865.1. Lineage (GTDB taxonomy): Bacteria > Actinomycetota > Actinomycetes > Mycobacteriales > Pseudonocardiaceae > Amycolatopsis > Amycolatopsis coloradensis. The sequence continues at coordinate 484,405 of NZ_MQUQ01000005.1, read as the reverse complement.
CCGCCGTAGAGCGCGAAAGGAACGTCGCTGCCGAGCTTGGCCGCGATACCCGCCAGTTCGTCGCGGGAGATGTCGAGTTTCCAAAGCGACGCGAGCCCTACCAGGGTCGCGGCCGCGTCAGCGCTGCCACCAGCCATCCCGCCGGCTACGGGGATTCCTTTGCGAAGCACCACCCGGACCTTGGATTCGCCGTCCGCCTTGCCGGCGTGGGCCGCCAGCGCCTGCGCCGCCTTCCACGCGAGGTTGTTGGCCCCGGTCGGTACGGAACCTTCCCCTTCGCCATAGACCTCGACGCCCGGGTCTTCGGTGACCGCGACGGTCACCTCGTCGGTGAGAGAGAGCGCCTGGAACACGGTTACCAGCTCGTGGTATCCATCCGGGCGTACGTCACCGATCGACAGGTGCAGGTTGACCTTGGCGGGAACCCTGACGGTTACTGGGGGCGGGACGACGGCGAGCACGAGTCAAGCCTACGTGGCCGCTCCACTTGTGCTGCCACCAGGAGAAAAGAGACCAGGGCGAGCCAGACACGAAACGGCCGCCCTGGACGATTTCATCCAGGGCGGCCCGGTCGTGGAGGACTCAGGCAGCGACACCCTGCGGGCCGCGGACCGGGTGGGTGACGTGGCCGCCACGTTCGGCGATCCAGGCGAGCGCGGCATCCGCACGCTCACCGCGCACACCGAGACGGAACCTGCCGACCGGCGTGTCGCCGATCCGGGTCAGACCGCCTCCGATGGTGGCGAGTTCGACGTCGAAGCGACCAGCGGCCTCAGGCAGCAGCGCACCGACCGAGGCGAAGCCGACAAGCACGACGTCCACCGCGCGGTCGTACTTCGACGCCTGCGCCCGGCCGGTCTCGATCGAGGGCAGCAGTGCCTGCGCGGTCCGGCTGGTCGGGTCGGAGACCAAGTCGAGCACGGTTCCACGTTCGATGATCGCCCCGGCCTCGAGAACCGCGACGTCGTCGCAGACACGGCGGACCACACCGGCGTCGGGAGTGGTGAGCAGCACGGTGACTCCGAGCTCGGCGCGCGCACGGTCGAGCACGGTCAGGACCGCACCGGACTCCTCGGGCTGCACACCGGCGGTCGGGTCGTCGGCCAGTAGCACGGACGGCCCGGCGGCCAGAGCCTTGGCAATGGCCACTCGGCGCAGCTGCCCCTCCGTCAGGTCACCCGGCCGCTGCCCCGCTCGCGGGGTGAGGCCGACCAGGTCGAGAAGGTTGCCGACCCGGTTACGGCGCTGCGGTCCGTCGAGGCCGAGCTGTTCGAGCGGCGACGCGATGTTGCCGGCGATGGTGCGTTCGGCGAGTAACTCCGGCTTGGTGCTCACGACACCGACCTGCCGTCGGATTTCCCGCAGACGGCGGCCGTCAAGCGTGCCGGTGTTGAGGCCGTCGAGGCGGACGACTCCTCGGTCCGGGCGCTCCTGAAGTCCGATGCAACGAGCGAGGGTCGACTTGCCGGAGCCAGCCGGACCGACGACTCCGAACAGCGAGCCGGCTTGGATGTCCACGCTGACATCGCGCAAGGCGACGACAGGATTTCCGTTGAGGGGAAAGGACTTGGACAGGTTTTCGACAGTGATCACGAAGGGCTCCATGCAAATGGGGCGCTGCTTCTTTCGAGCGCGCCAACCGTCACCGAGTAACCGTCCAGAACGGACGGGCTTCAGAGGTAAGGGAAAGACTCAGGCAGTAACGGTGGAGCGTCGACACGCACTTACCGTGCGGCGACCTTCATCGACTACACGTCGCCTGGTCAGCAGGAGCGGGTGGGTGACCCTGTTCATTAGGCACAGCCTCCATCGGTCCTGGCGGTAGCACCTGCCCTGTTGAGGGTGGTTGCTGCGACTTCGGCGAGCCAGGTCTCTCAGTCGCTCGGGATGGCTCACTGAGTAAAACCGATCCCACTAGATGAAAGCAAGCGCGTAGGCGCAGATCACACGTCTGGTCGCGTCCACGATACAGGATCCACTGCCCATAGTATGGGAATACAACTGCGGCCTCGAGGCCCCGTCAGGGCTACTGCCTGCGAATACAGGTTTGACCAGGTAGATCGACTAGAGGATTTACGCTGTCGTGCTGACCTTGGACGGCACTCGCCCGCGCGGTGCCGATCACATCCGCGACGTCGGTCAGTCGGTTGCCGCCGCGATACGGGCGAACTGGTGAACATCCAACTGTTCACCGCGGGTCTTGGGGTCGACACCCGCCTTTTCGAGCAACTCCCCCGCGCGTTCGGCGGAACCGGCCCATGACGCCAACGCCGCCCGCAGCGTCTTTCGCCGCTGCGAAAAGGCCGCGTCGACCACGGCGAACAGCCGCTCCCTGTCCACGGACGACACGACTTCGCCTCGTTCGAATGCGACCAGGGCTGAATCCACGTTGGGAACGGGCCAGAACACCGAGCGAGGTACCGCGGCGACCTTGCGTGTCTTTCCGTACCACGCGAGCTTGACGCTGGGCACTCCGTAAGTCCGGCTACCCGGGCCGGCCGCCATCCTGTCGGCGACCTCGGTCTGGACCATTACGAGACCGCTGGTCAGCGACGGCAGCTCGGCGAGCAGATGAAGCACGACGGGAACAGCGACGTTATACGGCAGATTCGCGACGAGTGCCGTCGGCCGTTGAGGCAGGTCGTCCACCGTGATGCGCAGAGCATCCGCCTCGACGACCGTCAGCCTTTCGGCCCCACCGCGTTCGGCCACGGTGTTCGGGAGCCGCCCGGCCAGCACAGGATCGATTTCGACCGCGACGACCTCGGCGCCGGTCGCGAGCAGCCCAAGTGTCAGCGAGCCAAGCCCCGGACCGACTTCCAGTACGACGTCACCTTCGCCGACTCCTGAAAGATCGACGATCCGCCGCACCGTGTTGGGATCGTGCACGAAATTCTGGCCGAGCTTCTTGGTCGGCCGTACGTCCAGCTCGGCCGCCAGCGCCCTGATCTCCGCAGGCCCGAGCAATTCAGTCACTCGACGATCGTAGCCAGCCTTCATAAGCCGCGATTGGCCGGTGGACGACCAGTCCGACCCCGGCCGCCCCTGAGGATGCTGCCGGGCTCCGATGGACCGCGCCGCGCCCGCACCATCCTTACGGATTCTCCGAGCCGACCCGCGTCATACGCAAGAGTGATCGGGGCAAGTTCGCACCGCCGGAGCGTGATCATGATCCACCCGATCGATACCGTGCATTAGTTCGAATCTGCCTCGACAATTGAGGGATGACCAGCACAAACATTCCCAAGGCCTTCCCGCTCAACCTGCCGGAAGGTGACGCCGAACTGCTTCTCGATGAGTTGCAGACACGGCTACGCGAAGGGCGACGTCTTGTCGCCGAAGTCGGCCAGATCCTGGCCGAGATCGAGTCACGGGGTGTCCGAGAGCTCTTTGGGTACAACTCGATCGCCGTCTTCTACGAGCACGTAGCCCGGGTTCCCCGAGCCGAAGCGAAGAAGGTGGCTGCTCGAGCACTCGCACTGAACTCGAGACGGGCGCGCGACGGGACCTTGACTCCACCCGTCGCGCCTTTGACCGGAGCCGCGGCCGCCGCCGGTGTATTGGCCGAGGGCAGCATCGACCGAATCGTCACTGTCATGCGGAAGCTGCCGGAACACATCGCCGCGGACGTCCGACTCGATGAAGAGAAGGACCTGGTCGATCTCGCCACCGTCGCGAGACCGCGCGACGTCACGATGGCCGGAACAGACGTGCTCGCGCGTCTCGACCCCGACGGGAACGACGTCGAGGATCCCAGCCCGAAGACTCGACGAAGCGAATTCTGGCTGCGCCAGAAACGCACCGGCCGGTGGGACATGCGCGGCAACCTCGATCCCGAGACCGGCGCTCGCCTGAACGCCCTTCTGGTGCCGCTCGCGCATCCGGCCCCGAACGGAGAAGCGGACCCTCGAACTCCTGCGGAGAGGCGCGGCGACGCTTTCGCGGAAATAGTCGACTTAGCGGAAAACGGCCCGGAGATTCCTTTGCCTCGACAGGGGCCGCAGCGGGTCGCCGAGCCGCCTCAGCCCGCGGAGCCTGTCCAGACGCCGTCGGACCGTCCTAAGGCCAGCCAAGCCCGGAATGAGAGCCACCAAAGCCGGTATAGCGACGACAGCGGCGCCCGGACGGACAAGGCCGCTGAACGATCTCGAGCAGTGACCCACCTCATGCCTCAGCGTTGGTGGGCGCGGCTGTCGAGACAGAGATCCGGCACTACGCAGCCACAGTTGCCCAAAACGGCCTGAAGGCCACCTTGCGGGCAGAAACCCACACGATGGCCTTCAGGAAAGGAGAACGATCTGACGGTCAGGCCTTCTTGCCACAGTGCGGCCAGGCCCCGTAGCCACCACGGTCGTCGCGAAGCTTCTCGGCGACAGCGATCTGCTGGGCCTTGCTGGCTTGGTGCGGGTAAGCGGCGTACTGCGAGCCGCCGTAGGCGTCCCAGGTGCTCTTGTTGAACTGCAAGCCACCGTAGTAGCCGTTGCCGGTGTTGGCGGCCCAGTTACCTGTCGACTCACACTGCGCGATGCGGTCCCAGGCGCCGGCGTCACCGATGACCGGATCGGCGGGCTTCTTCGTACCGACCTTGACGATCTTGGGCTTGGCCTCGGTGGTGACCTCTTCCGAGACCTTCTCGCGGCCGACCTCTTTGCCATTGCGGTTGGTGACCTTGTAGGTCACGGTCTTCTGGCCCGGGGTGCCCGGGTCTTCGACCTTGGTCTTGCCCTTTTCGAGCTCCGGGTCGTCGACCTTCTGCTCGGGCGGCGCGATCTCCTCGTTCTGCTTGACCATGGTGACGCCGGTCCGGCTGATGTGGACCTCGGCGCCGTCGACCAGCTTGACGTCGAGACCACCGACGGCCTCGTCGTCCGGGCCGAGGGTCATCCGCAGCTCACCGAGGAATTCCTTGGTGGTGAGGGAGTTGGTCTGAACCTTGCGCGGTTCGTTCGCTCCGTCGTAGACCGTGACGTTCTTGAGGGTCTTGACCTCGACGGTGGCGCCCTCGAGCGGCAGTTCACCGTTCTGCGGCATCGAAGTCCAGGTGCCGGACTTCGCGAGATCGGAACGGCCGAGCTGGTTCAGGGCCTCGCCGAGGTTGGTCGCGCGAACCCAGGATTCCTGCGATACGCCATCGACGACCAGATTGAGCTTGCGGCCACGCTCCAGCTTGATGACGCCGCCGTCGCCGACCGCGGCCTGAGGCGAGGGGGAGAGGGAGTCGTGCGCACCGACCGAAAGCCCGGCGTCTTCGAGGACTTCGCCGACCGTGTCGCCGAAGCTGTGAACGGTCTGCTGCTGACCGTCGATGTCGAGCGTGACGCTCTTGTTCATCGCCATCGCGGCCGCGCCGCCACCGCCGAGGGTGAGCAACACCGCCATGACGGTTCCCTTGAGGAACCGCTTCTTCCAGACGCGGGTCGCGCTCGAGATGACCTCGTCCTTGGTCGCGGCCTTCATCGGCGCGCCCGCGGTGCGGTCCTCGGCCAGCTCGTCCGGAATGACGATCGGCGGAAGCATGGTGGTCTCGGCGCTAATGAGGCGGATCAGCTCGTCGACGTCGACGTCGATCTCGGCCATCAAGGTGTCGGCGTCGGGACCGAGCGCGGCCAGGACGTCCTGGTGCGTGATGCGTGGATCGTCGGAGTAGTCCAGCTCGCCGTACTGCGTGTCGCGGTCGAGCACGGCAACCGAACCGGCGGAAGCGAAGGTGTTCGTCTCTGCGCCGAGGCGCGAGCCATCCTGCCTACTGCTACCAGTCACTGGGTCGTTCCCTTTCCCAAGACGTCAAGGAACTCGACTACCGCTCCACAACGTCCTTCGTCTCGATGCGCACTTCGGCACACCTCTAGAAGTCCGACACCCGCAGCCAGCGCCATCGTCACGGTTCCAGGCCGTACCGCTCCCGGTTCCGCTTCCCCGACGTGCACTGACGTGACTGTGGGCGTAACAGCCGGAAACCGCATGAGCGAGTACCGACCGGCACGATCACGGGACAGTAACGAACCTCGCCGGGTTGCGCAAACACCGCCCGGAGTGTCGTGACGTTGGTCACTCATCAGAGTGGGCCATTGCTGATCACTAATGTCGCAGTCCGTTCAACTGGGGGTGACTGTCGGCAAGCGGAAGACTCGCTCCGCGGTCACTCGCACTGATTCGGCCACCTCGTATACCGCCTCACCCCTGAGCGAGGCGAGGTGACGAACGGTGTAGGCGGCGCAGTAGGGCTCGTTCGGTCGCCCACGGAATGGGTGGGGGGTCAGAAACGGCGCGTCCGTTTCGACAAGGTACTGGTCCGCCGGAACGATCCGGGCCGCCTCGTGAAGGCCGCGTGCGTTGCGGAAACTGACCGTCCCGGCGAACGAAAGCACGTAGCCGGCGTCGATGCATCGGCGAGCGATCTTTTCGTCCCCTGAGAAACAGTGGAAGACGACCTGCTCTGGCGCCCCCTCTTCCTCGAGGATCCGTAGGACGTCTTCGTGAGCGTCTCGATCATGGATCATCAGCGGCTTGCCGAGCCGTTTGGCGAGATCGATGTGCCAGCGGAAGGCGTCCTGCTGAGCGTCGTGGGGCGAGTAGTCCCAGTAGTAGTCGAGGCCGGTCTCGCCGACTGCGACCACTCTGGGCTTTTTCGCGAGACTCTCCACTTCGGATTTCTCCGCTTCACCGAAATCCTTGGTACGCGTGGGATGGAGCGCGACGGCGGCCCAAACCCGTGGGTCCCAAGTGGACGCTTGCGTCGCCCAGCGGGCGGCCGCGAGATCGTCCGCGACGGTGATCACTCGTGAAACGCCGGCGCGTTCGGCGCGATCGACCATGGCTGTCACATCAGCCGCGGTGACCGCGCCGCACGCGTCGAGGTGGGTATGCGCGTCCACCACCGAGACCGGCAACCTGTCCGGGATCGGCGGCAGTTCCTTCTTCTCCGCACCCATCAGCTGATCACTTCGAGATCGGTGCCCATTCGGGACCGGTCTCGCCTAGTTCCGGGTCCAGCTTGGCGAACAACGGGGTCGGCTTTTCGAGCGGCTTGCCGACCTCGATCGGCACGGACTTCCAGCGCGCCTGCTCGGTCTTGTAGTCCCCGGTGATGATGGGGTTGATCCGGCCGGGGATGTCGAGGTCCTCGACTTCCTGGAGTTCCGGCTGCGCCGCCCAGACACCGGAGCCGCCGAGCGCCTCATGCACCTTCTGAGCCGAGTGGGGCAGGAAGGGGGTCAGTAGCGTGTTGGCGTCCGAGACGACCTGCAGGGCGGTGTGCAGGACGCTGTCCCGGCGGGCGGGGTCATCCTTGAGCTTCCATGGCTCCTGATCCGAGAGGTACCTGTTCGCGGCGGTCACGACACGCATGGCCTCACTCGCCGCCGCCTTGAACCGCGATCGCTGGAGGTGGGCGCCCGCGGTGTCGAAGGCCTTGCGGGACAGCTCCTTGAGCTCCTCGTCGGCCGCGGTGGGGGCGTCCGGACGAGGAATGGCGCCCACGTTCTTGTGGGCCATGGCGATGGAACGGTTGACGAGGTTGCCCCACTCGTTGGCCAGCTCGAAGTTGGTCCGCCGAACGAATTCGTCCCAGGTGAAGTCGGTGTCCTGGGTCTCGGGACCCGCGACCGAGATGAAGTACCGGAGGGTGTCCGGGCCGAAGTCACGCAGGAAGTCGTGGACGTAGATGACCGTGCCGCGCGAGGTGGAGAACTTCGAGCCGCTCATCGTGAGGAACTCGCTGGAGACGATCTCGTCGGGCAGGTGCAGCTTGCCGTACTTGCCGGGCACGCCACCTCGGTCGCCCTCGCCGTTGTGACCGAAGAGCAGGGCGGGCCAGATCTGGGCGTGGAAGGTGATGTTGTCCTTGCCCATGAAGTAGTAGGAGCGGGCCTCCGGGTTGCTCCACCACTCCTGCCAGGCGTCCGGGTTGCCGGATCGGCGCGCCCATTCGACGCTCGCAGAGAAGTAACCGATGACAGCGTCGAACCACACGTAGAAGCGCTTCATCGGCTGGTCGCGCCAGCCGTCGAGCGGGATCTTCACGCCCCAGTCGAGGTCGCGGGTGATCGGCCGCGGGCGCATGTCGTCGATCAGGTTCTTGGTGAAGTTGAGGACGTTCGGGCGCCAGTCGGTCTTACTGGACAGCCATTTGCCCAGGGTTTCGACGAACGCGGACAGGTCGAGGAAGTAGTGCTCGGTCTCGACGAACTTCGGCGTTTCACCGTTGATCCGGGACTTCGGGTTGATCAGCTCCGCGGCGTCAAGCTGGTTGCCGCAGTTGTCGCACTGGTCGCCGCGCGCGCCGTCGTAGCCACAGATCGGGCAGGTGCCCTCGATGTAGCGGTCGGGCAGGGTGCGGCCGGTCGAGGGGCTGATCGCGCCCCGCGTGGTCTTCGGGACCACGTAGCCGTTGCGGTGCAGCGCGAGAAAGATCTGCTGCGTGACGTCGGCGTGGTTGCCCGTGGTGGTGCGGGTGAAAAGGTCGTAGGTGAGGCCGAGCCCCTGGAGGTCCTGTCCGATCTGACGGGTGTACTTGTCGGCCGTCTGCTGGGAGGTCAGGCCTTCGTTGTCGGCCTGGACGGTGATCGGGGTGCCGTGTTCGTCGGTCCCGGACACCATGAGCACCCGGTTGCCGGCCATTCGCTGGTAGCGGGAGAAGACGTCGGACGGGACGCCGAATCCGGACACGTGGCCGATGTGGCGGGGGCCGTTGGCGTAGGGCCAGGCCACCGCAGTCAACACTGGGGTGCTCATGCTTGTTTAGCCTACGGACGTCGTCTAAGGCATTGTTGTCCGGGAGAGGATCGGAGGCTTCGGTGTCCGCCACGCGTCTGCTGGTGCTGGGTGTCGTGCGCATGCACGGGAAGGCACACGGCTACCAGGTCCGGCGCGAGCTTCTCTCGTGGGCGGCCGACAAGTGGGGCAATGTCCAGCCGGGGTCGATCTATCACGCGTTGAAGAAGATGACCGCCGAAGGCCTCCTGGAGCAAGTCGAGGACATCGAAGCGGGCGGCGGACCGGATCGGATCGCGTACAAACTGACCGAAGACGGTGAGACCGAGTTCCTCGTGCACCTCGGCAGGGCGTTGTCGAGCGACGACGCGACCGGGTACACGCTGTCGGCGGCGGTCACGTTCATGCCGACGCTACCCCGCGCGCAGGTGCTGGCCCTGCTGAAACAGCAGCTGGCGAATATGGAAGCGCACACTCAATCGACCCACTACGCCCGTGAGCACGCGATCGATTTGGGGAAACCACCGCACGTCAGCGAGCTGTATCGCCTCTGGAGCGCGCACGCGGAAGCGAACGTGTCGTGGATGAGGGATCTGATCGGCCGCCTCGAAGCGGGCGAGTACGTGATGGCGGGCGAAGGCGACGACAGCGCTGTGTTCGGCGCGCCACCCAAGTAATCAAATTTGACTACGGAACGACACCTAGGGCACAGTGCGTCCGTCAGCTAGTCAAATTTGACTAGCTGGGTATCGGAAAGGAGTCCACATGATCAAGGCACGCGGCCTTGAGCGGCGCTTCCGCCGCAAGGGCCGCAATGGGGGCGAGGTTCACGCGGTCAGGGGTGTCGATCTCGATGTTTCGGCCGGAGAACTGGTCGGTTTCCTCGGGCCGAACGGCGCGGGGAAGACCACGACACTGCGCATGCTGACGACACTGCTCAAGCCCACAGCCGGCGAGGCGACGGTGGGCGGCTGCGACCTGCTCGCCGACCCACTGGGGGTGCGCCGGCGAATCGGTTATGTCGCCCAGGGCGGGGGCACGGCGCCGGAAAGCAAGGTCGTCGAGGAGATCGAGTTCCAGGGACGGCTGTACCGGATGAGCAAGGCGGACGCGCTCGCGCGCGGGGCCACCCTCGCCGACCAGCTGGACCTCGCCGGACTCGACCAGCGGACGACCAAGACACTCTCGGGTGGACAGCGCCGTCGTCTCGACATCGCGCTCGGGCTGATCCACTCGCCCGGCCTCGTCTTCCTCGACGAACCGTCGACGGGGCTCGACCCGCAGAGCCGCGCGAACCTGTGGGACCACATCCGCAGGCTGCGCGACGAGCAGGGCGTCACGGTCTTCCTGACCACGCACTACCTCGACGAGGCCGACGCGCTCTCCGACCGACTGATCGTCATCGACGAGGGGAAGATCGTCGCGGAAGGCACGCCGGATTCGCTGAAGGCGAGGGTCTCCGGCGACAGTGTCGTCATCGGGGTCTCACCGGAATCGGCGGCGGAGACCGCGGAGGTCGCGGGCAGGCTCGAAGGAACGCACGAAATGACCGTCACCGACGGCACGGTGCGGTTCCGGGTGCCACGCGGGGACACCGCGATGCCCGAGTTGCTGCGGGCGCTGGACGCACGGGGCATCACGATGACGTCCATGCAGGTACACCGGCCGACGCTCGACGACGTCTTCCTGACCCTGACCGGTCGAAGCCTGCGCGACGCCGAAGAAGGCGCGCCGGTCGACGACGCTCCGGAAAAGGAGGCCACGCATGCTGCATGACACTTGGTTGATCTTCCGCCGGGACATGCTCGCGGCGTTGCGCAACCCGACTTGGCTCGCGATCGGCGTCATGCAGCCGCTGCTCTACTTGTTCTTCTTCGGGCCGCTGCTGGTGAAGGCACTCAACGCACAGGGCCTGTCCGATGTGGACGGCTGGATGATCTTCACCCCGGCGATCATCGCGCAGCTCGCGCTGTTCGGCAGTTCCTTCGTCGGGTTCGGCCTGCTCGCGGAATACCGCTCGGGTGTGGTCGAGCGGATGCGGGTCACGCCAGTCAGCCGGGTGGCGTTGTTGCTGGGCAAGGTACTCGCGAACGCGTTGCAGACCGTCGTCCAGGCTTTGCTCATCATCGCCCTGGCTTATCTGGTCTTCGATCTGAACGCGCCGTTCGGCGGTGTCGTGCTGAGCCTGGTGATCGTCTTCCTCCTGTCGATCACGCTGGCGTCTTGCTCGTATGCGCTGGCGCTGACTCTCAAGAGTGAAGACACCTTCCCGGCTTTGCTCAACGCGGTTCTCGTGCCGTTGCTGTTGCTGTCCGGGATCCTGTTCCCGATCACCACGGGCTCGGCGCCGGAATGGCTGTACACGATTTCCCGGATCAATCCGTTCCGGCACGTGGTGGATGTCGAGCGGAACAGTTTCCGCGGCGACTTCTCGATGGACGCGCTGTTCACCGGGAGCGTCGTGGTGCTGGTCATGGCGGTTCTGGCCATCTGGTGGGGCTCACGGACGTTCCAACGCGAAAACGCCTGAGACACGCTGTACCGAAAGGTCACCTTGCGGCCGCTCCGCGGACGTAAGGTGACCTTTCGGGCGAACTGGGGCGAAATTCGAGGACAGGTGGCTTTGATCGATCCGGAAGGTGAACACGGCGTCACCCTGTCCCACCGGGAGACGGTGACGGACTGGGCGGCGGTGCGTGGCGCCGACATCCGGTTCGCCTCGGTCACCGTCAGCGAGAACACCAACTGGCGGGACGTCGCCGCGGAACGCAATCTGGCGGGCGCGCAGCACGCCGGTATCCACACCGGCGCACGGCACTACGCGCGTCCCGGTGCGGTCCATGATCAAGCGGACCATTTCGTGCGGACAGCGAGCGCGCTCGGCGCCTTCGCACCCGGTTCGCTCGCGCCGGCGCTCGAAGTGGAGGCGCCCAGCGTCGACGACCGGTTCGTCAAGGCGTGGATCAAACACGTCAGGCACGCGGCACGCGTCGAACGCGTCCTCGTGTACGCGAGGCTCGACTGCTGGACGGACCGCCTGCACCCGGACAAGTGGGCGGACAGCGAAGTAGTGTTGTGGCTGGTCAGGCACAACGAGATCCCGGGAAGGCCGGGGTGGTTCCACTCGCGACTGGGATTGCACCAGCACGGTTTCGGCACCGGGTTGCCCGGTGTGGACGGACCGATCGCACAGGACGCCGTCGTCTATCCCTTCACGCTCGGGGACGTACTCCTGTAGCGATCCACCGGTTACGGCGGGTGTGCACCACGTCACCCGCATCGGCGCACGTGGTCGCGGATGTCACTTTCCGGTCGGCGCGGGTTGCCTTTTCGTCCACCCGGACAGCGACAATGTCGCGTGCGGTTGATGTGCCGGAAACTGCGGACGGACGTCGCGCCCGAGCGGGCGCTGACGACGCTGGGGGTGCACGCCCGCTCGCTCGGGCTCGCGCCTCCCGCGGCGCTTTCCGGAGACTGGTTCTCTTCGCGCGCGGTCATCGCCCTGAACGCTGCCCTGGCTCCTGTTCACGACGTGGCCGAGGCGTTCGCGATCCCCACTCGGATGCCGCCGATTAGGGACGCGGTGCCCGGCGCGGTCGGGGGCGGCTGGTTCGGTTACCTGAGTTACGACCTGACCGATCCTTCTGGCCGTTCCGGCGGCCTTCCCCCGGCGGTCTGGGGCTGGGTCGACCGGATACTGCGGCTGGACGCGGACGGTTCGTGGTGGTTCGAGGCCCTGGTTCCCGATGACGACCCGGATCCGGTCGGCGAAGTGTCCGCGGTGGACTCCTTGCTCGCCGAGCTTCCCGCAATGACGACGTGGAGTTCCGGTCCACTGTCGCGTCCGCTTCCGTCGGAGCACTACGACGCGGTGAAGGCGTGTGTGCACGCGATCGAAGCCGGCGAGCTGTTCCAGGCGAACATTTGCGCCCGCTTCAGCGGAGGATTCGACGGCGATCCGATCGCGTTGTTCGCGGAGGGCGTGCGCCGCCTGCAAGCCCGCCGGGCGGCGTACGTCGCAGGCGACTGGGGCTCGATCGTGTCCTTCTCCCCTGAGCTTTTCCTGGCCAGGCATGGGCAGCGTGTCCGGTCGACACCGATCAAGGGCACCCTGCCGCGCAGGAACGCCTCCGACGGACACCTCGCGCAACGGCTGCGGGAATCCACCAAGGACGTCGCCGAGAACGTGATGATCACCGATCTCGTCCGCAACGATCTCGGCCGGGTGTGCGCCACCGGCAGTGTGCGCGTCCCCGAACTGCTCGAGGTCCGGCCCGCCCCCGGGGTCTGGCATCTTGAATCCACTGTGGAGGGGCGGATCGCCGACGGCGTCGGCGACGCGGATCTGCTCGCGGCCACGTTCCCGCCGGGTTCGGTGACGGGCGCGCCGAAGATCCGGGCACTGGACTTGATCGCCGAACTGGAGCCGGCGGCGCGCGGCGTCTACACAGGCGCGATCGGTCTCGCTTCGCCGATCGCCGGGTTGGAGTTGAACGTCGCGATCAGAACTTTCGAAATCCACGACGGCACGATCTCGCTGGGAGTCGGCGGCGGAATCACCGCGGACTCCGACAGCGAAGCGGAATGGCAGGAATGCCTGCACAAGTCCGCTCCGCTGGAGCGTCTGCTCGGCTGAGCTACCTGGTGGGATCCAGCAGGAGCTTGCCCGCCGTTCCGCGCGAGCGCAGGGCCTCGTGGGCGGCGCGCGCGTCGGACAGCGCGTACTCGCCGCCGGCGACGGCGCGGATCCGCCCGGCGAGCGCCAGTGAAAAGAGTTCGTCGAGTGTGCGGCCGAAGACGTTTCCGGGAAGTTTGAAGGCGTGCGGCAGCCACATCCCGGACACGGTGGTGCTGTGCCCGAGGAGGTTGCGGGCTTCGATCGGCTTCGGCTGCTCGCGGCTGGCCATCCCGTAGAACGCGAGGCGGCCGAACGGGGCGAGCGCCGCGATGCTCTGATCCGTGACGGTGCCGCCGGTCATGTCGAGAACGACGTCGACACGCTTGCCGCCGTTCGCCTCGCGAAGCGCGTCGGTCATGTCTTCGGCGCGCGAGTCGATGGCGACGTCGGCGCCGAGTTCGAGGGCGAGGCCACGCTTCTCGTCGCTGCTGGCGGTGGCGATGACCCGGCTCGCTCCCCACGCTTTCGCGAGCTGGACGGCGATGGAACCGACCCCGCCCGCGGCCGCGTGCACGACGACGGATTCGCCGGGCTCGAGGTGGGCACTCTTGCGCAGCAGGAGCGCGGCGGTGGTGCCCTGGACGATGAAGGAGAGCGCGGTCAGGTCGTCGATGCCGTCGGGAACGGCGAAGGTGGTGACGTCGTCCGCCGCCGCGCGCTCGGCGTAGCCGCCACCGCCGTTGAGCAGCGCGACGACACGCTTGCCGTCGGCGGTGCGGCCTACGACTTCCCCGCCGGGCACGAGCGGGAGTTCGCTCGGCGCGAGGTAGGAGTTCTCGGCCTGGTGCGTATCGGCGTAGTTGACGCCGATCCGGTCGACCTCGACGAGCAGCTGACCTGGGCCGGGAACAGGATCGGGCAGGTCGACGAGGTTGAGCACCTCGGGTCCGCCGAATTCGGTCACCTGTACTGCGCGCATCCGCATCCTCCTCGTCGAGATGAGACATTCTTGCATATGTCTCATCTATGAGACATAGCGTGATATGTTTCACTCATCGACACCGCACTCGAACGCCAGTTGACTTCGTCGCGCCCGGACGCCCTGCGCGCGTTCACGATCGCGCGCGCCTGGTTCCTGGCGGGCCGCCGGGTGGACATGCGGGATCTCGCGGGTGAGCTGGGAATCAGCCGAGCCACCCTGCACCGCTGGGTCGGCGGCCGGGATCAGCTGCTCGGCGAGATCCTGTGGTCGATGACCGTCGAGGTCTTCGAAACGCGGGCTTCCGACAAACTCGGGCGCGGCTCGGAAGGGATCGCGGACCTCGTCGGCACCTTCGTCCGGACCGTGAACGACTCGAAACCGTTCCGGGAGTTCCTGCGCGCCGAACCGGAGCGCGCGCTGCGGATCCTGACGACGAAGGCCAGCGTGGTCCAAAGTCGCGCGATCGCGAAGATGCGCGAGTTCCTGGACGAAGAGGTCGCGGCCGGACGGCTTGCCCCACCGCTGCCGGTCGAGGACCTGGCCTACCTGCTGGTGCGGATCGGGGAATCCTTCATCTACACCGACGTCATCACCGGCGCCGAGCCCGACGCCGCGAAGGCGTATGCGGCCGCGGCGGCCTTGCTGTCCTAGCTCTTGGTGCGGGACGCGAGCACGGCGTCGTAAAGCTCCTTCTTGGAGACCCCGGTGGCCTCGGCGACCTCGGCGGCGGCGGACTTGAGGCGTTCGCCCGCCGAGACCCGCGACGAAACTTCCGAAACCAGGTCCGCGACGCTCACCGAACGCGGAGGCGCCCCTGCGAGAACAACCGTGATCTCCCCCTTGACCCCCTCGTTTGCCCAGGCGGCCAAATCAGGCAAATTACCGCGCTTGACCTCTTCATACGTTTTGGTCAATTCGCGACAGACCGCGGCGCGACGATCGGGGCCCAGGACGTCGGCGGCATCGGAAAGCGTGCTCGCGAGGCGGTGCGGAGACTCGAAGAACACGACCGTGCGGGGCTCGTCCTTCAGCGACCCGAGCCATTTGGCGCGTTCACCGGGCTTGCGCGGAGCGAATCCTTCGAAACAGAAACGGTCGCACGGGAGCCCGGACAGCGCGAGCGCCGTGGTCACCGCGGACGGGCCGGGGAGGCAGGTCACCGGCACATCCGCCTCGACACAGGCCGCCACCAGGCGGAAGCCGGGATCCGAGACGCTCGGCATCCCGGCGTCGGTCACCAACACCACCGTCTCGCCCGATCGAAGCGATTCGAGCAGTTTCGGCAGACGGGCGGTCTCGACGTCCTCGTAGAAGCTGACCACCCGTCCGACCGGCGAAACGTCGAGTGCGGCGGTGAGCGAGCGCAGGCGCCGGGTGTCCTCGGCGGCGATCACATCGGCCGTCGCGAGGGCTTCGGACAGGCGCGGCGAAGCGTCGCGGACGTCTCCGAGCGGGGTGGCTGCCAGCACGAGGCGTCCTTCGGTCATTCACGAAGGTTAACCGGTTCGCAGATCCGGACACCGAGTTCACTCTTCCGCCCGTAGGATCATGCCCCGTGACCGCGCTGCTGACCCGTGACAACGAGAGCGTGCGGCCGGATCCGGTCGACGCGCTCCGGCCACCGAGCGACCGGGAGGCCACCCTCCTCGGCCGCGGCATGCCGACCGACCGCCTGCGCGGCTGGATCGTCACGCTGGTCCTGACGCTCATCGGCGGCGTCGTCCGGATCCAGAACCTGGCCACGCCCACGGACAAGGGCACCCCCGTCTTCGACGAGAAGCACTACGTCCCGCAGGCGTGGCAGATGCTGCGCAACGGCGGTTACGAAGACAACTACGGCTACGAGCTGATCGTGCACCCGCCCTTGGCGAAGCACCTCATCGCGATCGGCGAGTGGCTGTTCGGCTACAACGCCTGGGGCTGGCGGATCATGCCCGCGCTGGCGGGCACGCTGATCGTGTTCCTCACCATCCGGGTCGCGCGGCGGCTCACCCGTTCGACACTGCTCGGCGCGGTCGCCGGAATCCTGGTGATCAGCGACGGCGTGCTGCACCTGCAGTCACGGATGGGCATGCTCGACATCTTCATCGCGGTGTTCGTGCTCGCCGCGTTCGCCTGTGTGCTGTGCGACCGCGACCAGGTACGGCGGCGGCTGGCCGTGGCCGTCCGCGAAGGCTGGATCGGCGAGTCCCGGTTCGGTCCGAAGCTGGGTTTCCGGTGGTGGCGGTTCGCCGGCGGCCTGATGATCGGGCTGACCTTCGGCGTCAAGTGGTCGGCGCTGTACTACATCGCCGCGTTCGGGCTGCTCACCGTCTTCTTCGACGTCGCCGCGCGCCGCGCCGCCGGGGTGCGGCGGCCGTGGGCCGGCACGCTGCGCCGCGACGTGCTGCCCGCGCTGTGGGCGATCGTCGTCATCCCGGTCCTGGTGTATCTCGCCTGCTACTGGGCCTGGTTCGCGAGCGAGACCGCGACCGACCGCAACTATGTGTCGATCAAAGATCTCGACCCCGGTTTCTGGGCCTGGATGCCACCCGCGCTGCGGTCACTCGGCGATTACACGATGAACGTCCTCGACTTCCACGCGAACCTCGTGACCCCCAAGGACAAGCCGCATCCTTGGGAGTCGAAGCCGTGGACCTGGCCGATGGGGCTGCGGCCGATGCTCTACGCGTACGCGGGGGGCACCGACGCGACCGGCTGCGGCGAGTCGACCTGTATCCGGGCGACGATGCTGATCGGGACGCCCGCGATGTGGTGGCTGGCGCTGCCGATGCTGGGCTGGAGCCTGTGGCGGTCGGTCTTCCGCGCGGACTGGCGCTACGCCGCCGTGCTCGTCGGCTACTTCGCCGGTTTCCTGCCGTGGTTCACCAACCTCGACCGCCAGATGTACTACTTCTACGCGACGCCACTGGCGCCGTTCCTGGTACTGGGGTTGACGCTGGTCCTCGGCCAGATCCTCGGCGCCGCGAAACGCGGGTTCGAACGGCGGGGTACCGGCATGCTCGTCGTCGCACTCTATGTGGGTCTCGTCGTGGCCAATTTCGCCTGGTTGTGGCCGATCCTCAACGGCAACGCGATCACCAACGAGCACTGGAACGCCGAGTTGTGGCTTCCGTCCTGGAAGTGAACGGGCAGGTCGGCTTCATCAGCACACGAGCGAGCGTTCGCGGTGAACACCGCGAACGCGACCAAAGGCACCAGACCGGAGCGGCTCGGTCTCCCGTCGAGGGCGGGTTTCCCCATTTGGCTGTGACACTTCGAGTCAGGTTGTTACTCTCCCCTGGTCAGTAGCAGTTCGACAGGGGGAATCATGACGATCCGACCGCTCGGAGTGGCCCTTGCGGCCACGGCGTTGTTCTTGATCGTCGGCTGCGAAGAGCAGACACCGGGAACCGCGTCGCCCCAGACTTCGGCCGTTCCGAGCACTTCGGAGGCGCCGAGCACGAGCGTGAGCACGACCGCGCAGCCCAGCGCTTCAAGGCCTTCGGCGACCGCCGCGACCGTCTCCGAGGTCACCAAGCCCGCCACCGGCGGCTCGGCGGCGCACACCCCGGACGGGGCGGCGAGCACGATGGAGGACTACCACCACGCGCTGGGCGCCAAAGACCTCGAAACGGTCTGCCGGATCACGGCACCGGCCTTCGACGGCGGGATGAAGGAGTGCCGCTCCCTCACCCCGATGCAGTTCGGGATGTTCTCGGAGGACGACCTCAAGAAGCTGAAGCTCACCCGCGTCGACCGGGCGAAGGTGCAGAGCAAGGGCCCGGACAAGGTCGTGGTCCCGCCGGGGGCGATCTCGCCGCAGGCGGCGATGATGGCGGCCGACCCCAAAACGTTCACCATGGCGTGGCGCGACGGGGCCTGGGTCATCATCGCCTGAATCGACCAAGGGGGAGCAAGGGACCTTCGCTAGCGTTAGTTAGTACGCTAACGAACGCTAGCAAAGGTCCCTTGCTCCCCTTTCGCAGGTCAGCGCGGGTGACGCTGGGGCTGCGGCTGCTGGTGGCGCGTCTGCTGCGGTTGTTGCTGCCGCGGAGGGCGGCGCGGCACGACCTGGGTCACCGGACCGTCCGGCGACTTGCCCGCACGGGCGAGCCAGCCTTCGACGTCGCGCCGCACGGCGGCGAGCGTCGGCCGACGGCGGGGCTCCTGGTCGAGTGACGCGATGAGGATCCGGGCGTGCGCGCTGCGGTTCGGCAGCTTCGAGACCGGTTCGGCGCGGGCGGCGGCCATCAGCGCGGCCATCGGGGTCTCCCGGGTGCCGCGCGGCGGCTGGCCCGAAAGCGCGTAGCTGACCGTCGCGGCGAGCTGCCACGCGTCCGACGCCGGGCTCGCCGGGGAGCCCATCGCCTGCTCGGGGGCGACGAAGTCCGGCGTGCCGATCATCATCCCGGTCGCGGTCATCTTCGAGTCGCCCTGACTGCGGGCGATGCCGAAGTCGATGAGGTGGGCCAGCCCGTTGCGGTCGAGGATGATGTTCGACGGCTTGAGGTCGCGGTGCAGCACGCCCTTTTCGTGCGCCGCGGCGAGCGCGCCGGCCATGGTCGACCAGAGCCGCCCGGCGGCGATGTCGTCGAGCGGGCCCTGCGAGTCGACGATCTCGGACAGCGACTTGCCTTCGAGGTATTCCATGACCAGCGCGAGCCCGTCCGGCTCCTCGACGAGGTCGTACACGCGGACGCAGTTGGGATGGTTCACGACGGCCAGCGCCCTGGCCTCGCGCTGCATCCGCTCCTCGGTGTCGCGGTCCGGCGCGTGCGCGATCTTCAGCGCGACAGTGCGGTTGAGCTGGGTGTCGACCGCTTCCCAGACGGTGCCGAAGCCACCGTGGCCGAGCCGCCGGACGCGCTTGTAGCGGCCGCCGCCGGAATTGCGGGAACCCGGGGGCGCCGGGACCGGGCCCGGCACCGCAGCCAGCGCGGGCGGCGGTTCGGGGGCCTGCGCCAGCGCCGTCGCCGGGTACTGCTTGGGCGGCGGGGGCGGCAACTGCTGCTGCGGCTGCGGGGCGGGCGGCTCTGGACGGTACGGCTCGATCTTCTGCCGGGGCTGCGGATCCGGCCGGTTGATCACCGACCACGGCGGCGGGCCGACCAGTGCGACCGGGATCAGGCCGAGGACGCTGAACGGCAGGAAGCCGAGCCAGAAGTGCACAGCGGTGTTCGCCCCCATGCCGACGCTCGCCAGCACCATCAGCACGAACGGGATCCAGAAGAACCGCGAAGGCCACTTCGGGCCGCGACGGAACGCCGTGCGTGCCTGCAGCATCACGAACAGCAGCGACAGCGCGGGCAAACCGACCAGCAGGATCAGGTAGAAGATGTAGCTCAGCTGCATCCCGTTCGGATAGAACAGGACCTCGTACACGTTCTGGCCGCGGCCGAGGTACTCGCTCTGCGCGCCGATCAACGGGCTGTAGTCGGAGTTGAACGTCGACAGGTCACTGGCGGAAAACCCGGAATCACCGACCGACTTCGACGAGGCGGCCTCCTGATAGGCCTGCGAAACGCCGGTCGCCAGCAGCCACGGCAGCAGGAAGACGGCGACGACGCCGATCCCACCGAAAATGGACAGGGTCACCACGTCGTAGCGATTGCCGGTGCCTTTGCGGATGATCGCGACGATCATCGCTCCCAGTGCGGGCAGCAGCGCGACCAGCGCTCCCGCGGTGCTCGTCGCCCACACCCAGTCCCCTGGCCAGATCCCTGGCCCGAACAGGCTGTGCGCGAACGAAAGCAGCGCGCTCGCTAGTCCCATGGACCCTGCTCCCCTCGCTAGTCGAGACCGTTTCCGGCGGTTTTCCCCCGGTTCAGCTTAGGACGCCCTGTGCCCTCACGGGGTTGCCGGGTTGCCGCGGGCGTCTCCCCGTCGTTATCACCAGGCGTTCACCCGGTGGTGAGTCCATGATGGGGTCCGTACCCGAGCGCGAAGGAGCATTCGATGTACTCCGAGTCCTACCGGCGGAGCCTCGAAGACCCGGAGGGTTTCTGGCTCGACGCCGCGCGGGCGATCGACTGGACCCACCCGCCGACGCGGGCTCTCGACGCGTCGAAGGCGCCCTTCTACCGCTGGTTCCCGGACGGGGAGCTGAACACCGCGTTCAACGCGCTCGACCGGCACGTCCGGGACGGCCGCGGCGACCAGGTCGCGCTGATCTGGGATTCGCCGGTGGCCGATTCGGTTCGCCGGTTCACCTACGCGGAACTGCTGGACGAGGTCGCCCGGTTCGCCGGCGCGCTCGCCTCGCTCGGCGTCGAAAAGGGCGACCGCGTCATCGTGTACCTGCCGATGGTCCCCGAGGCCGCGATCGCGATGCTCGCGTGCGCCCGGCTCGGCGCGGTGCATTCGGTGGTGTTCGGCGGGTTCGCGCCGAAGGAACTGGCGGCGCGGATCGAAGACGCGAAACCCAAGGTCGTCGTGGCCGCGTCGTGCGGGATCGAACCGACGCGGGTCGTGGAGTACAAACCGATCATCGACGAGGCGCTCGCGGGCACGGCGCATCAGCCGGACAAGGTGGTGGTGCTGCAGCGGGAACGAGCCCGTGCCGAATTGGGCGAGCGCGACGTCGACTGGGCCGAATTGGTCGCGAAGGCCGCTCCCGCCGATCCGGTGCCGGTCGCGGCGACCGATCCGCTGTACATCCTGTACACCTCCGGCACCACGGGGAAGCCGAAGGGCGTCGTGCGCGACACCGGCGGGCACGCGGTCGCGCTGGCCTGGTCGATGGGCGCGATCTACGACGTCCATCACGGCGACGTGTGGTGGACGGCGTCGGACGTCGGCTGGGTCGTCGGCCATTCCTACATCGTGTACGCGCCGTTACTGATCGGGGCGACGTCGGTGATGTACGAGGGCAAGCCGGTCGGGACTCCCGACGCCGGCGCGTTCTGGCGGGTCATCGCCGACCACGGGGTGAAGGCGCTGTTCACCGCGCCGACGGCGTTGCGGGCGATCAAGAAGGCCGACCCGGACGCGGACGAAGTGAAGAAATACCAGCTCGGCGGGTTCGAGTCCTTGTTCATGGCAGGCGAACGGCTCGATCCGGAGACGTATCACTGGGCGCACGGGAAACTCGGCGTGCCGGTGATCGACCACTGGTGGCAGACCGAGACCGGCTGGCCGATCGCGGCGAATCCGCGCGGCCTGGAACCGATGCCGGTCAAACCCGGTTCCGCGACGAAACCGGTTCCGGGCTGGGACGTGCGGACCCTGGACCAGGCGGGCGACGCCCTCCCCGCCGGGCGGGAAGGCGCCATCGTCATCAAGCTGCCGCTCCCGCCGGGTTCGCTGCCGACCCTGTGGCAGGACGACGAGCGGTATCACGAGTCGTACCTTTCGCGGTACGACGGCCACTACCTGACGGGTGACTCCGGATACGTCGACGAAGACGGTTACCTGTTCGTCATGGGCCGCACCGATGACGTCATCAACGTCGCGGGTCACCGGCTTTCGACCGGTTCGATGGAGGCCGTGCTGGCGTCGCACCCCGCCGTCGCCGAATGCGCGGTGATCGGTGTCCGGGACCAGCTCAAGGGCCAGCTTCCACGTGGTTTCGTGGTGCTGAAGTCGGGGGTCGACGCCGACGCCGAAACGATCGAGACCGAATTGGTCGCGCTGGTGCGGCGCGACATCGGACCGGTCGCCGCGTTCCGCGATGTGTCCATTGTGGACGCGCTGCCGAAGACGCGGTCCGGCAAGATCCTGCGGAAGACCATGCGAGGCATCGCCGACGGCCGCGACGAAGCGGTGCCCTCGACGATCGAGGACGCGAGCGTTCTCGATGCCCTGAAAGCGGTCTTGCGCGGTGAATGACCGGTGACCGGTACGCCTCCGTAGTCCGATCGGGTGTTGTCGGCTTTGCCCTATTGGTCTATACCTCTAAGAGCAGAGAGTCTCCAGTTACCCCGACCGGAGGTGCTCCATGAGTAAACGCCTGTCCAGAACCGTGCTCGGCGTGGCCGTCCTGAGTCTCGTGACGTTCGGCCTGCCCGCGACGGCGAACGCGGCGCAACACGCGAAGGCCGAACGGAGCGTGACCGACGTCGTCCCCGTGCCGGTCGACGCCAAGGCCGATCCACGCGCGAACTTCCGGCTCAGCCCCGCGACCGTCATCCGCACCGACCGCGACGGCAAGCAGGTCGCCGACTACCTGGCCGGACTGCTCCGGCCCGCCACCGGCTACCGGCTTCCCGTCGTCAGCGGCCACCGCGGCGGCGGCCCGGCCATCTCCCTCGAAACCGGGCGCGCGGGCGGCCGCGTCGGCACCGAGGGTTACCAGCTCAAGGTGTCGCCGTCCGGCGTGACACTGAAGGCGAACACCGACGAGGGCCTGTTCCTCGGCGTGCAGACGCTACGTCAGCTGTTCCCGTCGGCGATCGAAGCCAAGACCGTCCAGCACCGCTCGTGGGTGGTCTCGGGCGGCACCGTTCTCGACTACCCGCGCTTCGGCTACCGCGGCGCGATGCTCGACGTCGCGCGGCATTTCTTCACGCCGGCGCAGGTCAAGCTCTACATCGACCAGATCGCGCAGTACAAGATCAACACCCTCCACCTGCACCTGAGCGACGACCAGGGCTGGCGGATCGAGATCAAGAGCTGGCCGAAGCTGGCGACCGTCGGCGGCCAGACCGCCGTCGGCGGCGCTCCCGGCGGGTACTACACGCAGGAGCAGTACAAGGACCTGGTGCGCTACGCGGCTTCGCGGCACATCACGATCGTTCCCGAGATCGACATGCCGGGGCACACCAACGCGGCCCAGCACTCCTACGCCGAGCTGAACTGCGACGGCGTCGCGGTGCCGCCGCGCACGGACATCGAGGTCGGCTACAGCTCGCTGTGCATCAAGAGCGACATCACCTACAAGTTCGTCGACGACGTCATTCGCGAACTTTCCGCGATCACCCCGGGGAAGTACATCAACATCGGTGGCGACGAGGCGCACGCGACCACTCCGGAGGATTACCAGACCTTCGCCAAGAAGGTTCAGCCGATCGTCGCGAAGTACGGCAAGCTGATCACCGGCTGGCACGACATCGCGAAGACGACCCCGCCGGTCTCGGCCGTCCCGCAGTTCTGGGGCACGACCGGCACCGACGCGAACGTCGCCGCGGCGGCGGCCAGGGGCAACAAGATCCTGATGTCGCCCGCGAACAAGGCCTACATGGACATGAAGTACCACCCGCAGACGCCGCTCGGGCTGGCCTGGGCCGGGCTGATCGAGGTCAAGACCGGTTACGACTGGGATCCGGCCACGTATCTGCAGGGCGTCACGGAGAACAACGTCATCGGCGTCGAGGCGCCGCTGTGGTCGGAAACGCTCGTGACCAGTGAGCACATCGAGTTCATGGCGTTCCCGAGGTTGCCGGGTTACGCCGAGATCGGCTGGTCGCCCAAGACGTCCCGCACCTGGGACGCGTACCGGCTCCGGCTGGCGAAGCAGAGCCCGCGGTGGGTTCAGCAGGGAATCGACTTCTACCGGTCCACACAGGTCGACTGGAAGTAGCCGGTTTCAGCTCGCCGCGGCGTCGAGGCGGGCGGTGATGGCGGCACGGGCCAGCTCATAGGGCTCCGTGCCGCCGAACATCACCGAATCCGCGTTCGCGGCCCGGCCGAGGGCGTGCAGTTCGAAGGCCAGCCGGTTCACGTCGACGGACTCGCGGAGGTGACCGGCGTTCTTCGCCTCCACGACGGCCGTCCGGATGAACTCGGCGAAAGCCCGGCTCGCGTTCGCCGCCGCGTCGTGGACCCGGCCGGTCCGCGCGTCGAATTCGGCGCCGATGTTGAAGAAGAAACAACCGCCGGGGAACACCCGGCGTTCCGAGTAGTCCAGCCAGTTCGCGCACAACGCGCGCAGCCGCGCGATCCCCCGCTCGACCTCCATGGTCGGCCCGGCGACGTTCTCCGCGAAGATCGCGCTCGCCGTCTCGATCGCCGCGAGCTGGAGTTCCTCCTTGGAACCGAACAACGCGAACACACCGGATTTGCTCAGTTCCAATTCGGTGGCGAGCCTGCCGAGCGACAGCCCTTCGAGCCCCTCGACGGAGGCGATGTCGACGGCGCGCCGCAACACGGTCCGCCTCGTCGCGTCGCCGCGGGCCACCCGGCCGTCAACCGGCATTCCGTTCCTCCCGCCGCCGTTTCGCCGATTCCAGGCCGTCACGGTACTGCCGGGAGAGCGACGGCGCCGCCAGCACCCGGTCCAGCAGCGCCCAGTACGCGGCCGAGCGATCGTCGTCCAGCTGGGCGATGTTGGTGAACGACGCGACGTACACCTCGGCGATCGTCGGGTTCACCGGATCGCGTTCTTCGAGCGTCAGGTGCCCCGAAGTCGGGACCTCGCCCGGCCGCAGCACCCGCAGGTACCAGCCGCTGCGGCCGGAGTCGATCATCGCCGGGATGACGTCTTTACGCCCGGTCTTCATCGCGAGTTTGAAACACGGCGTACGCGGTTGCGAGACCTGGACCAGCGCGTCTCCCCAGGCCCAGATGTCGCCGATCCGCACGTCGTGTTCGTCGGCGCCCGTCACCGACAGGTTCTCCCCGAAGTCGCCCGCGGCCACTTCGAAACCCTGCTCGGACCACGTCGCGTAGTGCGGCGCAGGATAGACGTAAACCGCTTTGTCGGCGCCGCCGTGGACGGTGCGATCCGCCTGGTCGTCACCGGCGAGGTTGATCTCGTCCAGTTCCAGCGACACCGCCTCCACCCGCGATTTCGCAATCGCGCTGTACACCGGGACCTCGCGTTTCACCCCGAGTACGGACGGTCGCCCGACGAAGACCTCGTTTACTTCGAGTGTGCTCACCCCTCCGAATGTAGCACGATCGTTCGTTTACTCCAGCAGCTTGGAGTGCGTGAGTAGACAGCGTCTACATAAGTTTGATAGACAGTGTCTACAAGGTGAACTCGTGGTTACGGAGATCTGGATGGGCTACCGACGTTTCGTCGCGCTCGGCGACAGCTGCGCCGAAGGGCTGGCCGATCCGCATCCGTCGGGTGGCTTCTACCGAGGCTGGGCGGACTTCGTCGCGGGACGCCTCGCCGAGGACGAGCCCGGATTCCGCTACGCCAACCTCGCGGTCCGCGGGCGCAGGCTCGACCAGATCCACGCCGAGCAGACCGAGGCGGCGAGCAAGCTCCAGCCGGATCTGATCGCGTTGTTCGGCGGCGGCAACGACGTGATGAGCCGCGGCTGGGACGCGCGCACCGTCGCTCGCCGCGTCGACACCGCCATCCGCGCCTGCACCGAGTTCGCGCCGTCCGTCGTCACCTTCACCCTCAGCGACATCTCCCACCGCATGCCGATGGGTCACCGCATGCGTCCGCGCATCACCGCGCTGAACGACGCCGTCCGCGAGGCGTCCGTCAGCTACGGCGCGACACTCGTCGACCTCTGGCCGGACCACGCGGCGCACGATTCCCGCTATTTCGGCCCGGACCGGCTGCATCTGTCCGAGCAGGGCCATCGGCGCCTCGCCGGGCACGTGCTCGGCAAACTCGGCGTCGCCCACGACCCGGCCTGGCTCGAACCGCTCCCCGGTTCGGCCGGACGCCCCTGTCTGCGGGACGACCTGCGCTGGCTGACCAGGGAGGTCCTGCCTGTCGCGTTCAGCCGGTTCCGCAACCGGCTCGTCGGCCGCCAGCCGGGCGACGGCTTCCTGCCCAAGCGCCCGGACCTCCTGCCCGTCCTCGAGGAGACCCGCTCGTGGGCGCCCGAACTCGCCTGATCGACACGGCGGCGAACCTGCTGGCCGAAGAAGGCGTCAGCGCGGTGACGCTGCGAGGGATCGCGAAGGCGGCCGGTGTCTCGCACGGAGCGCCGTTGCGGCATTTCTCCGGCCGCGCGGCCTTGCTCTCGGCCGTCGCCACCCGCGGCTACACCGAACTGCTCGACCGCGGCTTCGGCCTGCCGGACGGGACACCCCGGCAGCGGCTCATCGCCGCCTGCCACGGTTATGTCGACTTCGCCCTGGCCAATCCGGCGATGTTCGAGCTGATGTTCCGCCGGGATCTGATCGATCCGGACGATCCCGAACTCACGCGGATGAGCAGCGCCGTCTTCGACTTCTTCGCCGCGCTGGTCGCCGAGGTCCAGGACGGCGACTGGCATCCGGCCACCGATCCTCGACTGCTCGCGTCCTCACTGTGGGCGTCGCTGCACGGCCTCGCCCAACTGTGGCTCTGGGGCGGACTGGCGGGCGCCAGCTTCGCGCCGTCACCGGAAAGCGCGCTGGCCGTCACGCTCGACGCCTACCTTGGCTGAAGCTACTCGAAGTCCTTGCCCAGTACGGCTTTCGCGGCATGCCAGCCGCCCATCCCGTGCACGCCGGGCCCCGGCGCCGTCGCGGCGGAGCACAGGAAGACACCGCCGAGCGGGGTCCGGTGCGGGTTCCACCGCGCGACGGGCCGTCCGAGCAGCTGACGCAGATTCACCGCGCCGGCCGCGACGTCACCGCCAGGGTAGTTCTCGTTGTACGCCTCGAGTTCCGGCGCGGTGAGGCAGCGGCTCGCCAGGATCGTGTCGGAGAACCCGGGCGCGAACCGCTCGATCCGCTGCCGGACGATCGTGGTGGCGTCACGGGGATCCCCGTGCGGTACATGGCAATACGCCCACACCGGCCGTTTGCCCGGCAGCCCTCGGGATGGGTCGATCGCCATCGGATCGGACACGAGCACGAAGCGGTCGTCCGGATCTTCCCCGCGCACGATGGCGTTTTCGGCGGCGTACACCGCGTCGCGGGTGCCGCCGAGGTGGACGGTGCCCGCCTTGCCGACCTCCGGCACCGCCCACGGAACCGGTTCGGACACCAGGAAATCGACCTTCGCCACGCCGGGACCGTAGCGGTAGGACTCCAGCGCCTTCCGGTAGCGCGGCGGCATCAGGTCGCGGGCGATGTCGAGGAAACCGCGTGGGGCGACGTCGAGAATCACCGTCCGCGAGTTCGCCAGTTGCCGCAGATCGGTGATCCGGCTGCCGGTGTGGATCCGCCCGCCGTGCGCGCGGACGTCGGTGGCGAGCGCCTCGGTGATGGCCTGGCTTCCGCCGCGGGCGATCGGCCAGCCTGTCGAGTGCGCGAGGTGGCCGAGCAGGAGCGTCGCGCCCGCCGCGGCGAGTGAAGGCTGGCGGCTCATCACGTGCGCGGAGACACCGGCAAGGAGCGCGGGCGCTTCCGGGCCGGTGAACAGGCGGCGCTCCAGACCGGCGGCGAGCATCGCGATTCTGGCCGGGAGAAGGGCTGCGATCCGGGGATCGACCAGTTCGCGGCTGCGTTCGGCCAGCGGGTCGAGCAGGCGGCGCCACCGGGGTCCGTCCGTGCCGAGGGCGTCACAGGTCCGGTCGAGGTCTTCGTACGCGAGTCCGGCGGCCATCGGATGCCCGGTGGCGCAGATGTCGTGGCGGACGTCGTCGTCGAACAGCGAAGCCGTCCGCGTTCCCCCGCCGATCTCGTCCGCCGCTTCGTGGATCTCGACCGACAGCCCCGCCCTGACCAGCAAGACCGCCGCCGCGAGCCCGTTCGGACCGGAACCGACCACCGACACGTCGATCGACATACCACCCCCTTGCCGGGATCCGGGCATCTCACCCGAATATTGTCGGACCCCTCTCCTAGGTTGATCCGCTTCAACCCAATCAGGAAGGGGGGCCATGCCCGATCACGACACGCTGCTCGCGCGCGTCCGGAAACTTCTCGCGAAAGCGGAGGATCCGGCGGTCACCGAGGCCGAAGCCGAGTCCTACAACACCAAGGCAGCCGAACTGATCGCCAGGTACGGCATCGATCAGGCACTGCTGGCCGCCTCCGGGGCGACAGCCGACGAGATCACCCAGATCATGATCCCGCTCGACAACCCGTACAGCCGTGACAAGGCGGGACTGCTCACCAACATCGCGCATCCGCTGCGCTGCCGGGCCCTGCTGCACCGGCTCGGCCAGTCCGTCACCGCGGTGACGGTGTTCGGTTTCCGCACCGACCTGGAGCGGACCGAACTGCTGTACACGAGCCTGCTGTTGCAGGCGACCACCCAGCTGACCAGGGTCCGCCCGGAGAACCGCGTGTTCGCGGGCGAATCGCTGGCCGCGTACCGGCGCACATGGCTGCACGGATTCTCCGGCGCGGTCTACGAACGGCTCCGCAACAGTGAAGACACCGCGGCCCGCACCCACACCGCCGCCGCGGGCCATCGCTCCGCCGAACTGGTGATCCAGGATCGGACGGCGATGGTCAAGCAGGCATACGACGAGCAGTACGGCGATCTGCGCTCGGCACCGCCGAGGCGGCTGTCCGGCAGCGGCTACCTCGACGGGCATTCCGCCGGCGAGCGCGCCAACCTCAACACCACCGGCCTCACCGGACGGCGCCGCGCGCTGCCGGTGCGTTAGGCCCACCCCGAAAACCACCTCGTGAGAGCAAGTGTCCTCGGGTTCTACTGAGGACATGATCGTGATCGAAGACCTGGCCACCCGGCCCGACCTGCGCGCGCCCGCGCTCGACCTGGGCGGCGTCGGTGGCGAATTCCTCCTGTACGACCAGACGGGCCTGCTGGCGAAGTCGTCCCATCTGGCCGCTCGCTGGCCGGAGTACTTCCTCGTGCTGCTGGAAGACGGCGTCCCGGTGGCGAGAGCGGCCGCCGTCCCGGTCGGGTTCCCGACGGCCGAACGCCCGGAACTGCCGGACCACGGCTGGGACGCCGCCCTGATCTGGGCCGCGGAAGACCTGATGAGCACCCGTGAGACGAATACGCTGATCGCACTCGAAGTGCTGGTCGCGCCAGGCCGCCGTGGCGGCGGCCTGGCCACGAAAGCGTTGGAAGCACTGAAGAAACGCGCCTCGGAGACAGGTATGCGCAACCTCGTCGTGCCGGTCCGCCCGGCAGGGAAGG
The DNA here is from genome assembly GCF_001953865.1 of Amycolatopsis coloradensis. Taxonomy (GTDB): domain Bacteria; phylum Actinomycetota; class Actinomycetes; order Mycobacteriales; family Pseudonocardiaceae; genus Amycolatopsis; species Amycolatopsis coloradensis. Next base: position 455,218 of record NZ_MQUQ01000005.1, on the reverse strand, counting down.
AGAACGAACCCGGACTGTCCTTTGAGGACTACATCGCCCGCCGTCGCCCGGATGGGCTGCCCGAGGACCCGTGGCTGCGGACGCACGAACGACTCGGCGCACGGTTCGTGAAGGTGGCACCGTTCGCGATGACGATCACGGGCACCTTCGCGCAGTGGAAGGCGTGGACCGGCGTCGAACTCCAGGACGGCCTCACGACCGTGCCGGGCGGGATCGCGCCGGTTCTCGCCTCCTCGGCGGTGGACGTCGGCGTGTACGTGGAACCGAACGTCTGGCTCGAACACCTGGTAGACCGAACCAGCACCTGCTAGGTTTCTTTGGCATGTGCAGGAGTTCGCCATGACCGCCACCGGACCCTCCGGCGACGAGCTGTTGCGACTGCTGGGGGCACTGGCGAATCCGCACCGGCTGCGGATCGTCGCGGCGCTCCGCGCCGAGCGCGCGTACGTGAGCCAGCTGGCGCGAGAGCTCGGCATCAGCCGGGCGCTGTTGCAGCTCCATCTGCGCAAACTGGAGGCGGCCGGGCTCGTTTCGGCCTCACTGGAGCTGTCGGAGGATGGGAAGGCGATGAAGTTCTACGAGGTGAACCCGTTCCTGGTCGAGCTGAGCCCCGGCACCATCGCCGCCGCGGCGCCGACGCTCACCGCACCGGACACCGTCGATCAGGGGGAACGACCATGAAGTGGCATCAGTGGCAGGAGGTCGTCGGGCTGATCGGCATCTTCGTGTTCCTCACCGTGGTGATCACGGTGGTCGTGTGGCAGTTCGGCGCGACCATCCGGGCCAGGGGCGCGCTCGCGCGTGAACAGGAATACCGCAGGCTCGCCGAAAAGGCCGTCCAGGCGCAGGAAGAGACCGAACGCAAACTCACCGAACTCGACGGGCGCCTCGCGGATCTCCAGAAGAGCGTGGGCTCGGTCGAACGGATCCTCAAGGAGGTCGACTGACCACCGGCTTGGAAAGACCCTGGGCCGCCGAGCGGCAACTCGACGACCCAGGAAAGAAGAAGCAAAAACCTCGCCCGAGGCATCTCACTCCTTCACACAAAGGACTGTAGTTCATGCTGCCCGAAAGAATCGCCGCCTGGTCCGTGCGGAATCGCGCGCTCACCCTCGTCGGCTGGGTCGCCCTCGTCGTCATCGCCCTGCTGTCGGGAACGCTGCTGGACGGCGAAAGCCGCCGGAGCACCGATCCCGGCGAATCCGGCCGCGCGCAGACCGCCTTGAACGCCCAGAGCAGCTTCGACCCCTTACGAGAGAACATCCTCATCGAGGCGAAGGAGCCGGGCGCACCGCCGTTCGCCGCGAACGAAGAACTCCGGCGGGCGACCGAAGACCTGGTCACGACGCTCACCCGATCCGGCTCCGTCGCCGACGTCCGCTCGCCACTGGCCACCGATGGCGCCGAGCGGATCTCGGCAGGCGGCGCGTCCGGTCTCGTCGGCTTATCGATCGCGGGCGGGGAGAAGGACATCCGCCCGAACTTCGAGACCGCGGCCGCGCAGGTCGACGTGGTCGCCGCGCGGCATCCGTCGGTCCGGTTGGGCCTGTCCGGAGATCTCAGTCTGTCGTCCGTTGTCGACAAGGGCATCCGGGAGGACGTCAAACGCTCGGAGTTCCTGTCATTGCCGATGACCCTGGTGATCCTGCTGATCGTCTTCGGGGCGCTGGTCGCGGCGTCGGTCCCGCTGCTGCTGGCGGGCACGAGTGTCGCGGCGACGTTCGGCTTCCTCTCCGTCGTCGACGACTTCACCCCGATCAACAGCGCGACGACGGTGATCACCCTGCTCATCGGTATGGCCGTCGGCGTCGACTATTCGCTGTTCTTCCTCAGGCGGCAACGAGAAGAACGCGCGCGAGGCCACTCCGTCGACCACGCCATCCGGATCTCGGCGAAAACGTCCGGGCACGTCGTGATCGTCTCCGGGGTCACGGTCGTCCTGTGCGTGAGCGGGCTGGTGCTCACCGGACTCGACAACTTCACCGGTCTCGCGATCAGCACGGCGTTCGTGGTCGGCTTGGCCGTGCTCGGCTCGATCACCGTGCTGCCCGCGCTGCTCTCCCTGCTGGGCGACAAGGTCGATCGCGGCAGGATTCCCTGGCTGGGCAAGCGGCGCACCGCCGCGGAGAACTCCCGGTTCTGGTCCGCGATCGCCCGCGCGGTCACCCGGCGGCCCGCGCTGTGGGGCGGGCTCGCGACCGCGTTGTTGATCCTGCTCACCCTGCCCGCGCTCGGCATGCGCCTGCAAGATCCGACACCGGCGGAAAGCCTGCCGCGCTCGATGGCGACGATCGACGCCGCCGTCCGCACCCAGGAAGCCTTTCCCGGGGTCGTCTACCCGGCGACGGTGGTGCTGACGGCCGAGAACGGCGGTCCGGTGGACAGCCCGGCGCTGCGGGCCGCGATCACGGACCTCGAACGCCGGATCGGCGAGACCGGTGGGATGCTCAACAAACCGATCGCCGTCGCCGACGTCGGCGACGCGGTGGTCGTCCGGGTCCCGTTGTCCGGAGCGGGTCGCGACCCGGCAGCCGACGCCGCGCTGGCGAAACTGCGTACCGAGGTGCTGCCTGAGACGATCGGGAAGGTGGACGGCGTCGAGGTCGCGGTGTCGGGCCGCACGGCGAGCGCCCGCGACTTCGCCGACCGGGTGATCGAGCGGATGCCGCTGGTCTTCGGTTTCGTGCTGCTGACGGCGTTCTTGTTGTTGCTGCTGGCTTTCCGGTCCGTGGCGGTGTCACTCGTGTCGATCGTGCTCAACCTGCTGTCGATCGGCGCCGCCTACGGCGTGCTCACCTGGATTTTCCAGGACGGCCATTTCGCCTCCCTGCTGGGATTCACCCCGTACGGCGGGGTGGTCGGCTGGCTGCCGATGTTCATGTTCGTCCTGCTGCTCGGGCTGAGCATGGACTACCACATCTTCATCCTCAGCCGGATCCGCGAACGCCGGGGCGACGGCGCCGTGACCGCGATCGTCCGCGGCACCGGCACCAGCGCGGGAGTGGTCAGCAGCGCGGCGGTGATCATGGTCGGCGTGTTCAGCGTCTTCATCACGCTGAGCGCGATCGAGTACAAGATGATGGGTGTCGGGATGGCGGTCGCCGTGCTGATCGACGCCACACTGGTCCGCGGAGTGCTGCTGCCCGCCTTCCTGGCACTGCTGGGAGAACGGGCCTGGCGTAAATCCGTGGCCCCCGAACGCGTCCCGGAACTATCGTCGCCGAATGCCTGACGCGCTCTTCGCCCATGCCCGGCTCGCACCGATCTACGACGCCTTCGACGGCGCTCGCGACGACCTGGACCACTACCTCGCCATCATCGGCGAACTCGGGGCGAAGAAAGTGCTCGACGTCGGCTGCGGCACCGGTTGCCTGGCCGTTCTCCTCGCCGGACGCGGGATCGAGGTCGTGGGGGTCGATCCGGCCGAGGCGTCGTTGGAGATCGCCAAGGCCAAGGATCCGGAAGGCAAGATCACCTGGGTCCATGGGTGACGCGAAGGCGGTGGGCGAGGCGGGCGCCGATCTCGCGGTGATGACCGGGAACGTGGCCCAGGTCTTCCTGACCGACGACGAATGGAACCGGACTCTCGAAGGCGTCCACACCGCGCTGACACCGGGTGGGCACCTGGTGTTCGAAATCCGGCGCCCGGACCGCCGCGCCTGGGAGGACTGGGCAGCCGACACCGCGCACGACACCATCGACGTCCCAGGCGTCGGCGAGGTCGAGCAGTGGCGCGAGGTCACCGAGGTCGACCTCCCGTTCGTCTCGTTCCGGTACAGCTACCGGTTCGAAGACGGCGAGGTCGTCACCTCGGATTCGAAACTGTGGTTCCGCGAGCGCGAAGACCTGGAAACGCTGTTGGGCGAACACGGCTTCCGCGTCCTGGACGTCCGGGACGCCCCCGACCGTCCAGGACGCGAGTACGTGTTCATCGCCCAGCGGGACTAGAGGATTTCGCCGTCCGGGATGGTTTTCGGACCGGCGATCTTCACGTCGCCCCGGACGACGACGTTCTTCCCGAAGGTGACGTCGCCGTCCACTTCGAGGCTCGTGCACTCCTTGAGCGAAGGAGCGTCGGGGATGCGAGCGTCGAAGTCGGGCAGGAGCTTGTAGAACTCCTTGCTCAGCGACACGACCGGCGGGGTGGTGGTGGTGAACTCGGGGATCATCTCCCCGCCGTCGTCGAGCACATACGCGTCGGAGCGGACGACGAGCAGGTCGTCGGTGGTCTTGACCGGGGCGAACCGGGTCCGCGGGATCTCGATGGCCCGCGCGCCCTCGAGCGAACCGATGGCCGCGCCCATCGCCGTTTCGAGCTGGATCACCGGCGTGCTGGCCGCGTCGGCCGGGTCGACGGTCTTCCGGTTCACGATCAGCGGCAGTGCCGGCGCGGCCGGGTCGGCGTCCTGCAAGGCCTTCAGGCGTCCGAGGTCGAACCAGATGTTGTTGGTGTTGAAGAAGCGCCATTTCGCGACATCGCCGAACGAGTCGTCACCGTCGGGCACCTGCGCGGACTCGCGCAGCACGATCCGGCCGCCGCGCCGCGCGAGGTGCCCGCCCTTGCGGTCGGCCGCGGTGCCGAGCACGGTCTCCATCGCGAACGGGATGTCCTCGCCTCCGAGCCAAGCGGCGATCCTGGCGTCCGGGAGCGCGCCGAGATTGTCGGCGTTGGACACGAAGCACCAGCGGATGCCTTCCGCCAGCAGCGTTTCGAGCATCCCGCTCACCGCGAGCGCGACATAGATGTCGCCGTGCCCCGGCGGGCACCATTCGAGTTCCGGGTTCGCGGGCCAGTCGACGGGCTTCCCGTCTGCGGTGATCTTCGGTTCGCGTCCCTGGAGGAAGTCGGCCGGGATGGTCTCGTCGGCGAGATCGGGATACTTCTTCAGCAACTCCAGCGAAGGCTCGCGGGTGCCCGCCGAATTCATCAGGATCAGCGGCAGGCGCGCGCCGTACTTCTCGCGGGTCGAGAGCACCTGCATCGCGATGACGTCGAGGAAGGTCTTTCCCGGTTTGATTTCCAGCAACGACTTCGGCCCGGTGAGCCCCATGCTCGTACCGAGACCGCCGTTGAGCTTGAGAACGGCCGTGCGGTCCAGTACCCGGCGCGCTTCCTCGGCGTCCGGCTCGGGCAGCTCCACGAGTCTGCTGATGTCACCGAGAGGTTCGAGTTCGTTTCCCGGCAATTCACCGGCGCCGGGTTCGGACAGCTGCTCGAGCCGCCGTCGCAGGGCAGCCAGTTCCCTGGCGTGTGCCCCAGCGGAACGCATTTTCGACAGCGTTTCGGCGAAACGATCGGACAGGTGCGCGTCAGAGCTCATTGTGCCCTTTCTGAACCACTGCGTCGGGGCGTCAGTGTATTACCGGTCGCGGCGCCAGGCCGTGCTCCGGGGTCAGTACCCCGGTCATGCGGACGTCATGCGGTTCCGCGGGCAACTCACGCACGAGTTCGGCGTCCCGGACGACGGCGATCAGCGCGGCGCCCGGCGCGGCGAAGGAGAGCGACCGGTCGTAATACCCGGCGCCCCGGCCGAGCCGGACGCCTTCGTCGTCGACGGCGAGCGCGGGGATCAGCACCAGATCGGCCGTCCCCAGCGTGTCGGGATCGAGCCGTCTGCCGGTCGGTTCGAGCAACCCGCGCAGCCTGCCCGGCCCGAGCGTCGACGGGCCTTCGTAGGCGGCCCAGCCGAGCGGACCCGGCTCGTCGGGCACGATCGGCAGCAGGACACGTTTGCCCTGGTCGAGAAGTTGATCAAGGAGCCGCGTCGAGCCCGGTTCGGTCCCGAACGGCACGTACGCGCAGACGACCGCGCCCGGCAGCCGGGCGGCCGCGACGGCCAGCGACACCGCCTCCCGCGCCCGGTCCTCCGGCACCTGTGAACGCCGTTCGGCAGTTATCCGGGAACGCCACTCCGCTTTGCTCAGGTGTTCATTGCCGGGCTTGCCCACATGGTCAGGTTAGGCTTCACGCCTATGACAGGCGCAGCGACCACCCCGGCGGCACGGACGACGAGGAGCTTGCCCGATCGGGCGATTTCCCTGACTTCGGACCGCATCACTCCTGGTAACGGCGGTGAACTTCAGTTCACCGACGGGCCTTCATCGCGTGCCTGGTCGAACGAACGGATCGAGATCCCCCAGTCATGACGGAGCCCATCGCCGAAGCGGCCGAGACCGAAGACGCGGGACAGTTCCGTTCCGTCGAGGATCAGATCGCGCTGACCCTGGACGCCGCGGTACGCCCGCGTCCGGTCCGAGTCGCCATCTCCGAGGCCCAAGGCCTTCTGTGCGCCGAAGAGGTCGTCGCCGAACACGCGCTGCCCGGTTTCGACCAGGCCGCCATCGACGGTTACGCGGTACGAAGCGTCGACGTCCGCGCCGCGGGCCAGGAGCCGGTGCAGTTGCCGGTGGTCGGCGAGATCGCCGCCGGTTCCCGCCAGCCGCGTCGGTTGCAGCCGGGCCAGGCCGTGCGGGTCGACACCGGCGCGCCGCTGCCCACACTCGCCGATGCCGTGGTCCCGACCGCCTACACCGACGGCCACCAGGCCAAGGTCACCGTGCACAAGTCGGTGCCGTCCGCCGGCTACGTGCGCCGGACCGGCGAGGACGTGCAGATCGGCGACGTCGCCGTCCGCAAGGGCGACACCATCGGCTCGGCGCAGGTCGGCCTGCTCGCCGCGGTCGGCAGGGCGAAGGTACTGGTGTACCCGCGACCACGGGTTTCGATCGTGTCCGTCGGCGACGAACTGGTCGACATCGACCGCACCCCGTCGGTCGGGCAGGTCTACGACGTCAACTCCTACGCGCTGTCCGCGGCCGCGCGGGACGCGGGCGCCGAGGTGAGCCGCGTCGGCATCGTCCCCGGCGATCCGAAACGGCTGCGCGAGATCGTCGAAGGCCGCCTGCTGATGTCGGAGATCGTCGTCGTCGCGGGCGGTGCCGGCGGAAGCGCGGGCGACGAGGTCCACGCGGCGCTGTCCGACCTGGGCCACATCGACATGACCCGCGTCGGCATGCACCCCGGTTCGGTGCAGGGCTTCGGCAGGCTCGGCCCCGATTCGGTGCCGACATTCCTGATCCCCGGCAACCCGATGAGCGCGCTCGTCGTGTTCGAGGTGCTGGTCCGCCCGCTGATCCGCGCCGCGCGCGGCACCCGCAACCCGCACCGCCGGATCGTCGGCGCGCGACTGCTCTCCCCGATCACCTCGACCAAGGGACGCAAAGGCTTCCTGCGCGGCCAACTGCTGCGCGACGAGGGCAACGGCGAGTACCTGGTGCAGCCGCTCGGCACCTCCGGCGCGCACCTGCTCGCGTCGCTGGCCGAGGCGAACTGCCTGATCAACATCGACGAAGACCTCACCGAGGTCGCCGCGGGCGAGCAGGTCAAGGTGACCTTCCTGGCCCAGCGGGCGTAATGGGCGCACCGATCTCCGGCGGCGCGTATCCGATCGAGAGCAGGCACCCCGGCTGGCCCGCGAAACTCGGGCCGCTCCGGGTGCCCGCCGGTGTCCTCGCCGTCCGGCCGGTCCGGCTGCGGGACGCCGGCGAGTGGAGCCGTGTCCGGCTGCGGGACCGCGAGCACCTCGAGAGGTGGGAACCGACCGGCATCGGGCCGTGGCCGGATCGCAACGCGTTCTGGTCGTGGCCGTCGCAATGGCTGGCCCTGCGCGGCCTGGCCCGGCGCGGACAGTGTCTTCCGTTCACCATCACGGTCGATGGACGCTTCGCCGGACAGATCACTGTGGGTAACGTCATCCGGGCGTCGCTCCGATCGGCCTGGATCGGTTACTGGGTGTCATCGGACATCGTCCGCGGCGGCGTCGCGACCGGCGCCGTCGCCCTCGTCACCGACCACGTCTTCGATTTCGGCGGTTTGCACCGGCTCGAGGCGACCGTCCGCCCCGAAAACACCCCCAGCCTGCGGGTTCTCGCCAAGGCGGGCTACCGGCAAGAGGGGCTTTTCGAACGCTACCTCGACGTCGCGGGCGGCTGGCGGGACCATTTCTGCTACGCCGTCACCAAGGAAGAGACCGGTGACGGACTGGTTTCGCGGCTGGTCGCGAAGGGCCTCGCCGAGCGCGTTTGACCCCATCACCGGGTCATTCCCGTGATCGCGTTACCACAAACTGTGAGATTCACCTAATTTGGTGAGGCATTTTCTGTGATCGAAACCGGCGAGTCTGCGCGGCGTGTGTGACTGTTGTGGCTAGCGTGACTACAGCAGTGGATCGGGGGAGGTGACGGGAGATGCCCAGTTCGGTGATCATCGTCGCGCTCGCAGCGGCATGGCTCGTCGTTCTCGTGCCCATGGTCGCCCGCAAGCGCCAGCAGGTCGCCCGGACGACGGACTCAGCCTTGGCGGCGCGAGTCGTGCGGAGCGGGAGCACACGCCAAGAGGGACCGGAGGAGTTCGCCATGGCGGAGAACACGGAACCGTCGGTAGAAGACGATCTGGCCGAGCTCGAGGCGGAACTCGACGCCGACCTCGAAGACGAGGAGCCGGAAGCCGAACCGCTTCCCCAGCCCTCGCGCGGGTCGCACACCGAAAGAGAACGCCAAGGCGCGGGCTACCGGCCCGGCCGAGGCGGATTCGACCCCGAGGCGGCCGACATCGCCGCGCGCGCCAAGTACGCGTTCCGGCAGCGAATCGTCATCGCGCTCCTGGTGCTGGTGGTCACGACCGCGGTCGTCGCCGGTTTCCTGACGCCGATGGTCTGGTGGGCCAACGGTGTCGTCGACGCCGTCCTCATCGGCTATCTCGCGTACCTGCGCCGCCAGGTCCGCATCGAGAACGACATCCGGCAGCGCCGCCTCGCCCGCTACAACAACACTCGCACCCCACGCCGCCCGCCGATCGCCGACGACGAACTCCACGAGTCCCGCGAGTCCCGCGAGGACATCGAGGTCGTCGCCGCCGAACGTTCGGCTGCCGTGGAGCGCAAGCCGTCCCCGATGTCCCGCCTCCGGCGCCAAGCCGTCGTCGTCGACCTCGACGACGAGGACCCGGCCTTCCACGAACTCGACGAGCCCGGGACCAGGCCTTTCCGCCGGGCCTCCGGAGAGTGACCCCCGCGTTCGGGGCTCCGTGAGCCACTGATAAGCTCATGGAGCCCTGAATGAGGGGGCAAGTTTCACGAGGGGCTGTAGCGCAGTTGGTAGCGCGTCTCGTTCGCATCGAGAAGGTCAGGGGTTCGATTCCCCTCAGCTCCACAGCAGCTCAAAGGCCCTTCCCAGGGAGTCGGGAAGGGCCTTTTTGCTACCCGTACAGCAGCAAAGTACAGCAGCAGGTCATTGCAAGCTGTCTCCGAGTTTCTTGAGCGCCGCCCGTGTCTGGTCCGACGAGATCTCGGTATAGATCTCCATCGTGACCGCGAACTGAGCGTGCCGGAGAATCCGCATCGCGACCCGAGGGTGAACGTCGAGATCCGCCAGCAGCGACCCGCAGGAGCGACGACCGTCGTGCACGGTGATGTACCGGACACCGGCCTTTCTGCATCGCGTCGCCCACGACCGGAGAAAGTTACGCGGCTCAATCGGCGTGCCGTGCTCGGTCGTGAACACGAGCCCGCTGTCTAGCCAGGCGTCAGCCTTCTCCTTGTCCCTCCCCCGACGCTCCAACCGCAGGTTCAACGCGGCTGTGACGATGTCGATCAGGGGCATGGTGTCGTCAGACGTCGGTGTCTTCGTCTGGCGATGCAGAAGCTTCTTCTGGACTCTTTGCAACTGCCAGGAGATATCCAGCTCCGACGTTTCGAAGTTGATCGCCTCGTCCGGAAGACCGAGCACTTCACCCTCACGCATACCCATGATCAGGACGAGGGCATACGCTGCGTACAGCGGATCGTTCTCCGCCTTGGCCGACTCAAGAAACTTCCGAGCCTCATCACTCGACCACCGTTGACGCTTCGGCTTCCGGAGAGACGGCAAAGTCACGAGCGCCACCACGTTCCGGCTGATCAACTCTTCGCGGCACGCGTAGTTCAACGCGCTACGCAGACAGTCCCGAATGTCTTTGATGGTGCGGCCCGACGGCGCTTGCTCGCAGCATCGCCCGAGCGCGCAACACCGTTGCTTGGCCCGAGACCTGCGGGTGTCCTTGCCCTGTGCGCAGCACTGGCACACCGTAGGCAACTTGTTGACCCACTTCTGTGCCTCACGAAGTTGCAGACGGTCGAGACGCTTGTCTCCCAAGAACGGAGCGATGTACAGCCGAACGAAAAGCTCATAGTTCACGTACGTCTTGGGTGCCCGGTTCGGCCGGATGACCTCCTCAAGCCAGTAGTTCAGGTACGGCCCCAAGTTCGGAACCCGTGTCGCGACAGGCCCCTTCTTTGCTTCCTGATGCAGCTTCAACCACTTATCGTGAACTTCCTCGCGTGTCTTGCCGTAGACGTACTTGCGCTTCCTCTCCCCGCTGGGAGTCGTGACCCACACGTAGGCAGCGAAGCCGTTGCGGTGGGGGTAAATCGAGCCTTCCCCGTCAGCACGCGCCTTCCCAGTCATCAGGCAGCCTCCGCCACTCGATCATTGATGTACTGATCAACCCATTCAGGGAGAATCCGCCGGTTGTGACCGTCCTTGACGGATTGAATCCGCCCGGTGGCGACCAGCGTCTTTGTCTTAGACAGTCCGTAGCCCAGCATCTCCGCCACCTCTGCGACGGTGTGCCATTTACGCGTGATCATCAGTTCCCCCTTACGCCGCTTGCCGAGTTGCCGAAGTTTCGAGACGTTCGCCCGGTGGCCCTTGTGCGGCGAGTAGTGCTCTGTCGTACTCGGCCCGCCAGGTGATCCGCTCAGCGATGGCTCGCATGACTAGGTGATCCCGGGGTGGGCAGTGGGTGTCGCCGGGTTCGACCTTGCGCCACACGAACCGATCCGCCGCCGGTTCCTCTTTGACCACACCGATATCGGCCAGAGCGGACACCACGAACGCCTTCCGGTCCGCCTTGTGATCGGACACCGTCTTGCCCGACCACTTCCGGGACACCAGCACCCGCCGACCCGGCAACCCCAACGTGGTCCGGCGATGAGCACGGCCCTTGCAGTGCCCGGGAACGGTTTTCCCGTTGGCTCCCTTGGGGTTGATGCCGTACAGCAGCCACACCGCGCACCGAGGCGAACACGGGGTCACCGCCAGTTCCGCGTGCAACCTGTCGTGGTGATCCCGCTGTCCTACCGTGTCGGCGTCGACCACCTCACCGGTGGACTTGGTCAGGTACTTGGTGAGGTAGCCGATGTGACGGCCGGATTCCTCTGTGCCGCCCAAGATTCCCTTCGAGTGCACCTGACGACCGAACGTGACCACGTGGGCCGGTTCCTCGACGGCCTCTTTGGCCTCATCGAACGTCGGCAGTGGCTCCCGGGTGTCCGGGTCCACGAACGAGCGGGAATCCATGTCCCACAACGGTTCCCGGTCCGTGTAGACGATCTCGTCGTGGTTGGGCCACCACACTTGGTGGTAGGTCGCCTCAGTGACCATCCGGATGACCTCATGCGAGATGGAGCCACGGAGGGCGGTGTGCAGGTGCGGAGCCGCCCGCCGTTGGGGTTCCACGGTGGCGAAGTACTGCACATCCCAGCCGACCACGCGCCGCAGGTTCTGCCACCACCTGTCCACCAAAGCGGAGAAGTGCACAGCGTCCCGAGCCGCCCGCCGGTAGTCATACGAAGTCGGGTTCACCGGCGAGCCGTCCGACCGCACCGGGCCGTAGGTGTCGCAGGTGAGCGTGACGAACATCGACGGCCGGAACCGCCCCGCGTACTCCCGTCCCACCGTTGCCGACGACACCTTGCGTCGAGGAAGGTTCGGCGCGTCCTGCCGCCGTTTCGTGGACCGTTTCACCGCCTTCCGCTCCGGGACGTCGAGACCCGGGAGACGACCCGTCATGCCCGACGCCCGCAGCTCCTCATCCACCGAGGCGACCTCCGTGCGGATCTCTTCCACCTCGACCTCATCACCGGCCGCCACCGCCTCCCGGTAAGCCCCCGCCAGGTCAGCCCTCAACGCCACCAGCTCCGTTTGGCTCTGCGACGGCGTTTCCCGGATGATCACGGGCTCTTCGGTCATGTGCCAGCCCTCACGACATTGCGCCTGACGAAGCGCCTTTGCCTTGCGAGCACAAGGAAGACACACCGATTCCACAGTGGACCCGCACGGCACGGGAACGTAGCGAATCTCCCCGGTGTCGGTGTCGCCGACCTCCATCGTGAACGGCCGGACACACACGCCGTGCTTCTCCGCCGTGGCCTTCACGACCTCCGCCGACAACGCCCCGCGGCTTCGTCCGATCGGAGCGGGAACAGTGCCCTCGACCTGGGTATCTGTCGTCCTTGCGTTGACCATCAGGCAGCCACCCCCTCAGCCGTGGCCCAGCCATGCAGGGCAGCCATCGGCAGGTCTTGCCGGGTGGATACCGGCAGGTCCGGGAACGTGTCCGAGTTGTACGCGACGACGCCGTAGACCTTGACCGGGACACCACACGGAGTCCGCCCCGTCACCGACAGCACGACACTGTCGCCGGGTGTGCGCACGATCGAACCCGCCACGGTGTCCAACGTGGACACCCACCGCAGCAACGCCGCCGCCACCTTGTTCAGGACGTCGACGTCGAGCTGGACCGAGATCGGATCGAGGTGCGAGGACACCGACACCAGCGCCGCCGGAGGCAGCACGTGTTCGTCCAGGTGGTCGCGGATCGCGTCCAGGAACACCATCAGCCGGTTCATGCCGTCCCCCTCTCGCCGCGACGATCGGACAGGTGCACGACCGAGGCACCACCGTTGGTGACGTAGTACTCCAAGTGCTTGACGGTCTGGTCCGACACCCACCCGGCCCGGACACGCAGCGGTTCGCGGATACCTTCGCCCCAGACGTAGCCGACACCGGCCGAGCCCTCCGGGATGCGGTTCGCCCACGCACCGCGTTCATACGCGCCGTCACCCAGCACCATCGGAACCTGTGTCTTCGACGTCACCCGCAACGCCACCCGACGCGGCAGCAGTTCCCGCACGGGAACCGTGTCCTTCGTTGGCTCCTGCACATAGCCGCGCACCGTGAACAGCAGCGCCCGGCCTTGGGTGGCCAGGATCGCTACCCGCTCCACAATGGCCTCACGGGTCTTCCGGTCCGTGTACCGGGTCAGGGCTCCGATCTCATCGAACTCCAAAAGCTCCAACGGAAACTCGGTCGAGAGCGGCACCTCACGGGTGTGTCCGGCGAAGACGCGCTTACGGTTCTCCAGCTCATCGATCAGCGCGTCCAGGATCTCCAGGGCCTCCTTACCCGACTGCCCGTAGCGGGTGAAGATCCCCCGCCCATAGGACAGCTCCATCGCTTTCGGGTCGATCCCCGACATGCGCACCAGACCCGCCCGGATCGCCGGGGCCGCAGACACCAGCGGGGACCACATCACCGACCCTTTACCGGCACCCGTCGCACCGGCCACCAGCGTGTGCGCGCCCCGGCCCATCAGCGGAACCGTCCACGGCGTCCCGTACTCGGTCGACCCCGCGTACACCGCCCGCAGATCCACCCCCGTGCCATCGGTAGGCATCAGTTCCGGAACCGGCAGGCACATCACTGCCGAGTCGAGCAGATCGCGGCGCATGAAGTCGATCGACACCACATTCGGCTCCAGCTCCCGAACCTGACAGCGAGAGACTTTTCGAGCCACAGCCAGTTCCCGCGCGACCTCATCGAAGTCTTCCGGCTTCTGCCCCGGAACCAGCCGCACCCGGACCTCATCCCACGACGGACCCGACCGCACCGACAGCAGTTTCGGCACCGCGACACCGGACGCCTGACGTGCCTTCGCGACCGCCTCACGCTTGCGCCGACGAGACACCAGGTTCACGGTCACGTCGACCGGGATCGCGTTATCCCGGACCGTCAGGCCGCAGGCGTGCAACCACCCGGCCAGCTTCCGCCCGTAGAGCGCCCAGCGCAGCCACCACCCGCGCAGCCACCGCCCGCACCACTGGTCATACCCGACCGCATCCCAGCGCCACCACACGAGCTGCACGAGCGCCAGGACGCCGACCGTGACGACCAGGGAGACCCAGCCCAGCACCGTGCACCAGGCCCACAAGCCCAGCAGCGCCAGGCAAGTACGCCAGTATGTGACCAGTTGCCGAACAACCCAGCCGACCGCCCGCGCCACGCCCCACAGCGCCACGCCGAGGATCGCCAGCGCGGCCAGCGCCTCGAACACAGCCGCCAGGACACGGCCGACTTTGGCCAGTATCCACAGCACCACCGCCAGCCCACCGCCGACAGCGAGACTGGTCATCACTTCCTGTGCGTTCATCGCCGACCACCCCGCACGGGAAGCACGATCGGCAACGGCAGCATCCCCAGACACGGGGAACATTTCTCCTCACCCGGCAGCAGCCGAGCGAACCTCTTACATCCAGGGCAGCGCGTTCGGGTGACCCCCGTTGACGCACACCTCTTGTCATCGTTTATCTTTTGCATTGTTCACTTACTCCAGTGGACAGGCGCAGAACCGGTTCAAGGTTGGTAGCCACACGGCCGGTTCTGCGTTCTATAGGGACACTTTTAGCCACACGGGGACGCGTTTATCTAACACGCGTCCCCACGTGTGAAAATTGTTTCTTTTCAGTTGTCAACTACATGATCATTTCTTCAAACGGGCACGCTCCTTACGCTCGAAATCTCGGAGCGCGACCAGCCACACATGCTCTCGCGCTATGTTCAGGCCATCCGCCAGCCGGACCGCCGTATCCACCTTGGACAACGCCCGCTGGCCCAGCTCCAACTGGCTGACATGGTTCTTGCTGACGCCGGATCGCTCGGCTAGCTGCACTTGCGTCAAACGCCGATACTTCCGAGCCCGCCGCAACCACTCCGCCGCCGTCATCCCGTCCAGCGCCGAACCGTCATGCAGGAGAGGCACCTTATCCGAGTCGCGACCGTTCACACCCGCTCACCGATTTCCGGCACATAGAACGCCTGGTCCTCCAGAATGTCTGCCAGCACGCGAAGCATGAACCGCAACGGGTCCTGATTCAACGCGTCCGCCAAACGCAAAGCCTTTTCCGTCGACTCCAGCCGCCGCCTGCCACGTTCCAGCTCATAGATAAACTGAGTCGAGATATCCGCGCGGTCAGCGACCTCATCAGCACTTAAACCCCGAGTGACACGCACCCACCGAATCCAGCCACCAGCACGCGACGTGTCCGGACACGGACGATCCGACCACACTCGCCACATTCGCCGCTCGAACTCCCGAGTCGTCTCAATCCCGGTCACGCCAACCCCCCGCCCTCATCCGGTAATCGCCAATCACCAGCGACAGCAGATCATCGAAACCAATCGCAAGCTCCTGACACAAACGCATCAACATTACCAACGACGTAATCGGACTTTGACCGGTCTCGACCCGGGAAATAGTCGCGTTGCTCACCCCCACCCGCGCGGCCAGCTCTGCCTGACTCCAGTTCATTCGCTCCCGCTGACGCCGCAGATACACGGCCGCGTTGAACTCCGATGGTTCCCACGACTTACCCCAGGCATTCGGCCGCGCCACCATCACGACACCACCCCCGACGGCCCATCATCTGCCTGCCGCCATTCCGGCCGGTTCGTGAACTCCTCCACCCGTCGCCGTTCGATATCGGCCCACGCCAGGCATTCCCATTTATGGTCGGGATCAGAAACCGCGACCGCCTTGAACATCTTCACGTTGTGACGGTGATATTTCACCCAATAAACCGGGTCGTCCTTGCCCGAGGGAATACGCATCACCATATCTCCGCGAGCCGCAAGAAGCGTGCGCGGAAAATCGGGGTCGCGGGACACTTTTTCCTCACTCATCACGGCCTCCGATTTCTTTTACTCGGCCGCCCGTTTCGCCAATAACGCCGCTAGTTCGTCCGCTCCGTCGCGGAGTTGGTGAAGGAACCGCACGCGAGTCATCCACGTGCTTGGCGTGCTTGGGGGACGAATCGTCAAGAGACCCGACGTGCCCGAGATCATCAGCACCGGCGGGAAAGCCGGGTCCGGTCCCGTTTCCTCGACTGTCACTTCGTCCCACGGGCCGATTACCCAGGTCAGACCCGGCTTGTCCCACATTGTCACTCCCTTCCGCGCGTCGCTCCCACACCGCCGCCTGTCCCTCGAACACCTGGACCGCCGACACCACCGCCGCATACGTCCACCACGGAACATCCGGCCCAGCCGCCAGATCCCGCCACAACCGAGCCACCGCCCGCGACGCCGACGCCGCCTGAACCAACTCCCGCGTATTCGAGCCCCGCACCCTCGCTAAGGCATTCGACGCGTCGTTATACGCGTAGTACGCCGTCCTCCACATTTCCTCACGCGGCACGCGCTTCTTTTTCGGCACAACGACACCACTTCCCGACTTGAAGTAATGCCGCCTACGCGGCCTTGGCCGCCGACTCGCCAGCCGCCGCCGAGGCCGGACGCGATCCCTTCCCGCCCGAGGACGAACCGCTACCGCTGCCCGCCGCCTTGAACCCCGTCGCACGGAAGACATACGACAGGTACTTGTATTCACCCTGCCCCGCGACCTTCGGTTCCGCCGTCAGCCCTTCCAGCTCCACCGGGCGCATACCAGGCATCACCTCACCCACCGTCGGCACCGGCTGCACATCCGCCAGCAACGTCACCTCGAACGACGCCCGCTTCGCCTTCTCCTCGCTCGGATCCGTCGCCGTGAACTTCCACTGCCGCTTACCCGACACCTCATCAACCCGCTGCCGCACCGGCCGACCCGCCGCCCGATCCTCACGCGACTGATACTCGTTGTCCGCCGACACCTCACCCACCATCACCAAACCCAGAGGAAACGCCTCATCGTGCGAGATACCGAACCGGATACCTTTATTGATAGCCATGCTGCGTGAAACCTTCCCGCTTGTCCGACACGCCTTTACCGGCGTACCTACAACAATCGGCCAAACGTGTGTCTCGTCACGACACCATGGAGTACTCACCTGAACGCATCTCGTACACATCTAGTCTCGCGGAGTCTCTTCTTGGTGGTAGAGTGGTCTCGTGACCAACGAGACAGCCACCCAGGACGAGCGCCCCAACGTTCTCAAAGTCCTGCTCCGAGGACTCCACCTCCAGACTTACCGCGCCTTCTGCCGCGAATACGACGCCATCGCCGAAAAACTCGACAGAAAGCTACGCGGAACACACCCCAGCAAAGCCCAGTTCTACCGATGGCTATCCGGCGACCTCATCGGTCTGCCCTACCCCGACCACTGCCGCATCCTCGAAACCATGCTCCCCGGATGGCAAGTCGAACAACTCTTTCAACCGCACGACGGCGGAATCGAGTTCGTACCCGAGCCGCCTCAGGACAAAGCGGATGAGCGCACACAAACGCCTGACATCCAAACGGTCGACAGTGTCGAACCGCGTGCCGAACAAGGAAATCAAATTGGCGAGGAATACGCCCTTGAGGTTCCACGGACAGAATTTGGCGACGTGAAACTCGACGTGCTATCTTTACCGAACCCCCAGCCGGGCCGTTTGCTGGATCTAAATTGGGGCACATTCGGTCTAGGTATCGAACAACTTGGTAGTCAGATCAAGAATCTCGGCAGTCGCCTCGATGTCGATATTTGCTTTGGGATTAACGAAGCCGGTTTGGTAATGGCGACTTTTCTTTCTTCTTCGCGATTCTCGCGATGCCCAATTGGATATCTGCGATGCAATAAGGTTCGCGGTGGAGGAATCGAGCTTGACAACGCTTCCGTCTTTCCTGACGCCAGGGAGCACTCCACAATTGTGCTATGTGACTTCGAGGTCAAGCATTCTGACGCTATTGGCTACCTCGCGAAGCAGGTCCGGGAGCGCTATCCGACAGCGGATCTGTACTTCGCAGTTTTCGGAGCAATGACCGAAGGAGATGACCCTCGCGCGAGCAACTTCGATAGTCTTGCCGGTGCGCGAAACCTGCGCAAGGTGGACTTCTCTGCTATCTTCATCGCCGCAACCATGAGCCCTCCCGGAATTGAACCCCCGTTGGAACTGCGATAGCCACGAAGGCGGCACCGAATGGACAGCGAAACATTAATTCCCGACTTGGCCGCGCGAATTGTTGCTCTAGTCCGGGAAATCATGCTCGAAATACGCCCGCGACTTGTTCACGCAGCCCTTTCAGGAAAGCGTGGCGAACAGAAAAACACTCGTCATAACGACAACTTTCTTTCAGAATTCGACCTGTGGATGCATCAGCGCTACAAGGAAGCCCTAGTCGAAAACATCCCTTCCTTTGTCTACGCCTCAGAAGAGGCCGACCCCGAGGTGATTGGGTCAGATCCCGAACCTGATCTATGCGTCCTCGTGGACCCATTGGACACCAGCGAACTCGCAGTGAGAGGCCTCTACGGCTACACGCACATCATGATCTACTCTCGCGCTCTTGCGAGGCCTGTAGTTTCGGTTATCGGAGACATCTTCCACCACATTCAGCTCTACGTCGGCGCACGGGACGCCGAAGGTGTTGACCGCGCATTCATGATCACGGCTGACCAGACGCAGTACGTTCTTGACCGACCTTCGGAAGCCAGCCTCGCTGAAGCCTTGGTCACCAATTACCTCATGCGCCCAGATGCCCGGTTCGTACCCCTTGCGCAGCAAAGCGGCTTCCTTACAGCGCTCAGCGCGCCATCCACCGGGGGCAAGAAGAAGGGACGCATTGGCGTCGACTTCGGTTCGGTGAGCCTGTGCCATATCGCCGCTGGGCTGACCGATGCCACCGTCGAGTTCGCGAAGGGGTTCGCTATCTGGGACCTCGCACCAGGCCACTACGTGCTTCACGCAGCAGGCGGAAGCGTGATCGACCTACACGGCCAGCCACTCTCGCTTGACTACGGCTTCGATTCGCTCGCTGACATCGCCGCTGCGATGAACCCGCGCCAGAAGTTCATCGCCGCCGGTAACGCCAGTCTCGCCGACGAGATCTTGAAGACCCTGCGCGTGTAAGCACCTTGGCACGTCGTACGCGCGGGGCTACTTGGGATTCCTGCCGAATTTGGCTCTATGGGATCAAGGCGCGCCGCCGTTGGCGGCGCGCGGGTCACCACCCGTACGGCGGGCTTCGCCCAAGAGGCGACGCCGGCCTACCGCTCCGCTCTCGGCAGGCGCCGCCGGGCGAGCCCGCCGCAGGGCAGCACCCACGGTGCGCCGCCAACGACGACGGAGGCCCAGGAGTAGCACGGTCCGATCACCGACCCCACCCGACCGACGTGGAGTGGTCACCAAGGGTCCCTCGTTTCTCAGCGTCTTACGCTGAGCCGCCCGCATCAAGGCGGGAAAGCGTGCCTTGACACGACCGACTCAACGCAAGGCGTGGCAGTGACGAGGGGGATCGGAGACGAGCAGGCACCAGGGCACTCAGAACAGCCACGAGGGTCCGGAGTGCGATAGATTCAGAGCGAGGCACAACGCACTGACCAGCGGCGACAAGGCTGCTGTACAGCAGCAAAGTACAGCAGCCTCAGCGACCATGACCGATCGTCAGCAGCGTCTATGGCCCTGAGCATGACCTCAACGACCTGGGGAAACGTCGATGCCGACAGTTCGCATCGAGAAGGTCAGGGGTTCGATTCCCCTCAGCTCCACAACAGGTAGTCAGAAGGGCCACTTCCTTTTAGGACGTGGCCCTTCTGACATTTCAGAGGGTCTCTGCCGTGCCGCCCAACGCGACACGGGATGCCGGTTCACTCAGATTCCAGAGGGTCTATGTGCGGGCTGCGGCGCTCGCGGAAGCGGCCAGGGCCACGGCGAACAGCGCGTACGAGGCGAACAGACCGGTGTCGGAGGTGCTCAAAGCGCCACCGACGGCCCGGCCCAGCAGTTGCCCGACGCATTCCGCGGTGATGACAGCGGTCGCGAGTTCTGCGGCGGTGAAACCGCTGGAGCCCGCGGTCGTGGCTCTGATGTACAGGCCTGGATAAGCGAGTCCGACGCCGATTCCGGCCAAGGTCCAGGCGACGAGGGCCACGGCGAACGAATCGCCGAAGGCGAGGGCCCCGGTGCCGAGGGCGGTCAGGCTCAAGCCCACGACGGGAAAGTGCGGCGAGGTGAAGCGGGTCGCGACGAGGCTGGTCACGGCCCAGCCAAGAGGGGCGGCGCTCAGGACGATCGCGGCTTGGCCGAGACTCGCCCCGGATTCGGTCGTCAGGAGGACGGTGATCAGGCTGTCCGCGCCGAAATAGCCGATCGCGAACAGCACCATCGCGCCGAGCGCGGCGGGGGTTCCGGGCCGGAGCCGCGCGGTTCCGGTGGGCAGGATCGCGATCATCCCGATGACGGTGATCGCCGCACCGGCGAGCGCGATCGGCCAGGAACCCTTGCTGAACACGACACACGCCGCGCCGAGCGGCACTGTCAGGGTCCGCGACAGCGGGCGTGGCGTCTCGGTGGAATTTGCGGAGCCACGGGCGGCGCGCACGACCAGTAACCGTCCGAAAAGGACGAAGGGCACCGGCAGCAGCAGGGTCCAGCGCCAGCCGACGAGGTGTTCCAGGCCGAGGGTCGCGGCCGGGCCGATCAGGGCGGGGACGATCCACATCGCCGAGGACGCCGCGACCACCTTCAGCCGGAGTCGTTCGTCGAGGTGCCGGATCGCCGTGCTGATACCGAAGACCGCCAGGAGACCGCTGGCGAGACCGGCGGAGAACTGACCGAGGGCGAACATCCACGCCGTGCGGGACATCGCGGCCAGAAGGAGTCCGCCGAGGTAGGTGATCATCCCGACGGCGAGGGTGCCGCGCGGGCCCAGGCGGGCGAGAACCCGGCTCGCCAAGGGAAGAGCGACGAACAGGCCCAGGGACGAGCCGGCGATCAGGAGTCCGAGGCTGTCCCTCGCATCGAGATCGCCGGCGACGACGGGCAGCAGGGTGGAGGCGACGAAACCGGTCACCGCGGCCGCGAATTCGAGCGCGACGATGCCGGCCGCCAGCCGGACTCCTGTCATGTGTAGAGGTCTCGGTCGTACAGGTTGAGCTGGACCCACACGCCGTCGGGATCCCGAACGCGCAGCGAATGACCGAAGCCTTCGTCCATCGGCGGTCCCGGCTCGAAACCGGCCGCCCGCAGGCGCGCCGCGACGTCTTCCAGCGGTTCGCCGACCTCGAAGGCCAATTCGCAGCGGCCCACGTCCTCGCCGGAGGACCGGTGGATGGCCAGCATCCCGCCCGCGGCGGGCAGTTCGACCCACCCGCCGGGGCGTGACTTCGACTCGACCCGCAGGCCGAGTGCCTCATAGAACCGTGTCATGGCCGCGACATCCGAGCTGTAGCGGATCGGCACAACTTTCATCGTTCGCGTTCCTCACTGGTGCGCAGCAGGTAGTCCTCCAGCACCCGTTCGACGAACGACGAGAGCGACTCGTCGGCATCGACGGACGCGTGCTTCACCCGCTTGATGAGGTCGGGCGGCAGATAGACGTTGAATTGCCGTTTCTCGACCTGAGCCATGCTCGCATGCTAGCAAACGAGCACAAGTGGCACCGTGACCAGCGCCAGGGCCGCGCCGATCCACGGGATGGCGGTCAGCGAGGCGCCCAGGTTGAGTGCCCCGGCGGCGAAGGCCGGGGTGAGGCTGATGCCCAACTGGAAGGCCGACACGGTGGTGGCACCGGCGAGGGTCGGGGCGGAACCGGCAAGGGCGAAGACCCGCCCGTAGAGCGCCGGGTTGATCACGAAAGCCGCGATACCCAGCAGGAACACCAAAGGCACGACAACCCAAGCGGAGGCGGCGAAGAGAGCGAGCAGGGCGGAGAACACCGCGATGCCGAGGACGCCGCCCAGAAGTGCGTGGCGTGGGCGCCGGTCGGCGATCCGGCCGCCGAGGGACAGGCCGGCGAAGGCGCCGATGCCGAACAGCGCGAGGACGGCGGGGATCCAGACGGCGGGAAGGACGTCCGCCAACATCGCCGACAGGTAGTTGAAGGACACCATGTACGAGGCGGTGCTCAGGATCGTGACGGCATAGACGCTCCACAGGCGCCAAGAACGCATCGCGCGCAGTTCGCCGGAAAGGCTCGGCGCGGTGGACGTGGTGGCGGGCAAGCCCGCGGCGCAGGCGAACACGCCCAGGACGGTGAGCGCCACGACGCCCCAGAAGCCGCCGGTCCAGTCCGTGAGATTGCTGAGCAGGGTGCCCGCCGGTCCCCCGGCCACCATGGCGACGCTGAGCCCGGTGACGACGACGCCCGAGGCGCGGGCGTTGCGATCGGGCGTCACGAGGCTGATCGCGGTCACGGCGGCGACGGCGAAGAAGCCGGCGTAGGCGAGGCCGGCGACGAACCTGGTGACCAGCAGGATCCAGTAGTCACCGACGAGCAGTCCTGCCGCGATCGCGGCGGCGAACACCAGTTGTGTGGTCATCAGCGCCGTTCGCCGCGGCCACTTCAGGCTGAGCACGGCGAACGGCGGTCCGCCGAGGACGACACCGAGCGCGAACGCGGTGATGAGCGCTCCGGCGGACGACAGGGAGACGTCGAGGTCGCCGGCGACCGAGGGCAGGACGCCGGCCATCAGGAACTCGGCGCTCCCCATCGCGAACAGGCTGAAAGCGAGGAGATAGACGCCGGCGGGAAGCCGCGAAGATTCGGACATGGCACCAGCATCCGAAGCGTCTGGCTGTTCCGGCAAAGAACTTTGCCGGAATCGGGACGCACTGCTGTGCTGGCGGAATGGAGAACCAACCCGCCGTCACCGCGGCGATCGAGCTGATCGCGCCCCGGTTGCGGCGCGCTCGTGAGAAGAAGGGGACGACGCTGGTGGAACTCAGCCGCGCCACCGGCATCTCCACCAGCACCCTGTCCCGGCTCGAGTCCGGGCAGCGCAAGCCGAGCCTCGAACTGCTGCTGCCGGTCATCGCCGCGCTGGGCCTGCGCGTCGACGAGATCGTGTCCTCACCGAGGGTGCTCGAACCGCCCTCGGACGGCCGGGTCCTCATCCCGCTCACCCGGCACGAGGACGGGCCCCGTGCCTACAAGATGACGATCCCGCCCGGCGACGACGAACCCCGGACGCGGACGCATACCGGCCGCGAGTGGCTTTACGTGCTGCGCGGCAGGCTCCGGCTGGTGCTCGGCGACCAGGACGTCGTGCTCGGCCCCGGCGAGGCGGCCGAGTTCGACTGCCGGACGCCGCACTGGTTCGGCTCCACCGGCCGCGGGCGGGTGGAGGTGCTCAGCCTCTTCGGCAGCCAGGGCGAACGGATCCACGTCCGTGCCCGCACCCGATGATTTCAGACGCGCTGCTGGATACGGATCAAATTCCCGGACGGGTCACGGACGGCCCCGTCGCGCAGGCCGTACGGCTGGTCGGTCGGCTCCTGGATGATCTCGGCGTCCGCCTCGGCGAGGTGCTTGAAGAGGCCGTCGAGATCGTCCGAGGAGAACAGGATGCCCGCGTACGTGCCCTTGGCCATCATCTCGCTGATGACGCGGCGCTCGTCGTCGGTGACGCCGGGGTCGACGGCGGGCGGGTGCAGCACGATCGACACGGGCTGCCCCGGCGGGCCGACGGTGAGCCAGCGCATCCCGTCGTAACCGACGTCGTTGCGTACCTCGAAGCCCAGGAGGTCGCGATAGAACGCCAGTGCGGCTTCGGGGTCGGTCTGCGGGAGGAAGCTTCCGTGAATGCTGATGTCCATGCCGGTGACGCTAGGTGAGGCCGGCGTCCGGCGCTTCTCGATTCCTGATCGCCTCGGTCACTCGATCGAAGTCATGATCGTCATGGTCAGGGACTCGAGGGTGCCCTGGACGCCCTCGGACGACGTCCGCACGGCCTCCAGGAACCTTTCGAGCTGTTCGGGGCCGAACCCGGCCAGCGGGGCGAGGGAGGGGTCGATGTTCACAGCGCACCTCGGTCTTCGACGGATTTGATCTGCGGGTCCAGGTGGTTCCGCATGGCCGCGAGGAGCAACAAGGCGTCCTCGCGTTTCGTGTCGGGGGCCCCGCCGGCGAAGAAGGCGGCGATCCGGTCGTACTCGGCCTCCGGGAGTTCCCGGCGCAGCAGCATGAGCACGGTCCGGTTGACGCGCTGCGGGAAGTACAGCTCCTTGGCGATCTCGAGGAACCGCTCCCCCGTCTCGGGGGCGAACGCGCCCTCCTCGATGCCGGCGGCGACGGCGAACCGCATGTTCACCATCGGCTCCGAAAGCGCCGCGAGGTTCTCCTCGTCGTAGGTGACGGCGACCTCGTCGTCGGCGTCGATCCGGCCGGAGAGGTACTCCTCGTAGATCTTGCCGACACCGACCATGCCGAACGGCGAGCATTCCGCCGCCCGCAGGGCACCCATGCTCGACGAACCGAACATCGTGACACCGCGGTCCATCGCTTCGAGCACCTCCTTCGGTGAGATACAGAGGCTCTGCAGGAAACGCCCGTCCACGATGCCGATGGCCTCCGGCGGTTCCGGCCGGGCCAGCAGTTCGGCGAGGTCGCCTCGTTTGACCGGCGGCAGGAACTCGACGTCGAGTTCGGCCGAAGCCGACTCGCGGTCGATGCTCGGGCCGATGAAAACCACTGCGCGCATGACGATCTCCTAAGCGGGCTTGGAAAGTTCGGCGGCCCGGATGCGGGCGGACAGTTCCAGCAGCGTGTCGTTCCAGACCGCCGCGCCGCGCGGGCCGATCTTGCAGTGGTCGACGGCCCACGATTCGAGCCGCGGCACGATCACCCGCACGACGTTGACCGGGATCCCCGGCGGCGAGAGGTCGACGACGAGCGCGCGGTCGATGCCCGCCGCGCGGAGGCGGTCCAGGATCAGCTCGATGTCGGTCATCACGTCGTCGGTGGTCCACGACGGGATCTCGTCGAACGCGACCTGTTTGCGCATCGGCTGCCAGGCCCACGCGCCCTTGTCGATGGTCGCCGACCGCTGGACGTGGTTCTGGTACTTGGACACGTTCTCGGTCGGGAGCCGGATGTCCTCGCGCATCGCCTGGATGTCGACCGCGCGGCCCTGCGCGCATTCGGTGATGGCGCGGATGAGCGCGACGCTCGCGTCGGGATGCGTGCCGAACCCGCCGTGCCCCTGCGACGTCGTCGGGCCGAGGTCTTCGGAGGTGGCGGCGAGGAAGCTCGGGATCTCCAGATCCGAGGTGATGTGCACGATGCGCATCTTCAGACCGGCGTCGTGGAATTTGCCCACGAGGGACTTCGCCAGCGGTGGCAGCGTTTCCAGGTCGACGTGCGGGTGCAGCTCACGCAGGTACGACGTGACGTGCTCGGGCTGCGGCTCGACGAAGATGCCCTTCTCCAGCACCTGCGCCAGCTGGCTGCTCACGAGTTCGGCGTTGGTCATCGAATCGCGTTCGATGAGTTCGGTGAGCGCGTGGCAGATCGACTCTTCGAGACTGTTGCCGGAAGCCAGGCCGTTGGTGGAAAGCACCTTGTAGCAGGGAGGTTCGTGGAACTTCAGCCCGTAGACGGCGGACGCCTGCGGGATGAGGATCGATTCGGAGTTCATCAGGTCGTACGCCTCGACCCACGAGATCGGGAGATCGTCTCGGTAGTTCGCGGAGAGTTCCGCGTTGTTCTCGCGCGGGTCCAGCACGATGCGGCCTTCGGCGACCAGTTCCTCGTAGGACGCGATCACCTGCGGCCGCACCGGCAGCGCGGCGGAGAACCGCTCGATCGCCTCCATCGCCGCGGACGTCCTGGCGTCGGTGTTGGTCAGGCCTTTGCCGTTGTAGACCGAGATGATGTCGTTGGAGCGGGGCGCGATGGCGTTGTAGACCGGGATGCCGACCCGGTCGAGCCAGGTGATCTCCGCGACCCGGGTCACCCCGGCACGCCGCAGATGCGGCTCGATCCGGGCGTAAGTCTGTTCGGAGGTGAACTCCCGGTGCACCCCGCCGCCCCCGACCTTCGGAACGCTCTTCCTGAGTTTCATCGCACTCCCTCGTATCCGGCGTTCGCTGGGACCACTTCGGCGAGCAGTCGTTCCCATGACTCGGTTTCGCGCTCCGGATCGACCGAAGCGCGGCGGGCGGCGCACTGCCACCGCAATCGCGTGTAGAGCCCGTCGCGGTCGTGCTCGGCGGCGTCGAGGACGTCGGCGAGCGCGTCGGTGTCGCCGACGGGGAAGTAGCCCGCGTAGTCCTCACCGAGCAGCCCGACCGAACCGGGGATGTGGGTGGAGACGATCGGGACCCCGGCGGCGAGTGCTTCGGTGACGACGTTCGCGCCGCCTTCGTGCAGCGAAGTGAGCACCAGCAGGCGACTGCGGGCGAGCACGGCGAGCGCTTCCGGCCGCGGCAGTGGGCCGAGCCACGAATAGCGCGGATTCTCCGTGGACTCGGCGCGCAGCCGGTCGCCGATGTCGTCCTCGCGCACGCCGCCGACGTGGGTCACGGCGATCCGTGACGACGAAGGCAGTTTCCGCACCGCCTCGCTGAGCCGCAGCGGATCCTTGACCGGCCGGGCATGCGCCAGGAAGGCGACCTCGAAACGGTCCTCCGACGGCGTCGCGCCCGAAATCGGCGGCATCGACTGGGTGATCACCCTGGTCCGGCTCCGCAAAGCGAGCGGAACCTGCCGGACTCCTCGCGGTTGCAGGACGACGATCCGCGCGGCGCGTTCGAGCAGCTTCAGGTCGACACCGCCGGTGACCAGATCCGGGTAGAGGTCCGTGCCGGTCAGCGCGATGACGATCGGCGCGTCCGGGCGCTCGGCGGCGAAGGCGCGGATCGCGGCCTCGCTTTTCCGTGCGTGCAACGCGATGAGCAGGTCGTACCGCCCGCCGTCGTAGTCCTGGACGACGCGAACGTCGTGCCCGAGGTCCCTCAGCAGATGGGCCCAGCGGCGCGCGGTGACGCCGTTGCCATAGTCGCTGGCTTCGGGGACCGGCCCCGCGACGAGGATCCTCATCGGACCCGGTCCGTGTCGTAGGCGAGCCATTTACCGAACGCGCGGACGGCTTCGTCGGGTGGGATCGTAGCCGTCCAGCCGAGTTCGGCCGCGGCGAGTCCCAGTTTCAGCACGGGCGTGTCCGGTGACGAGGTGACGTACTCCGTCGGAACCACGCGCACCGAAGTGCAGACGATCTTGGCCAGTTCGTTCCCGGTGAGGGTCGCCGTCGCGATGTCGTACACCGGCGCGACCGGTCCCCCGGACAGCACCGCGTCGATCGCGCTCGCCATGTCCCGCACGTCGGTGAACTGGTGGACCCGGTCGGGATCGACCGGCAGGGCCTGCCGCGTCCATGCCAGCTCGATCCAGTGCGCCACCAGGGTTTCCGTCGACGTATGCGGGCCGATCGGCGTCGCGAACCGCAGGACGTGCTCGCGCGGCCCGGTGTCGACGATGGCGCAGAAGACGTCGCCGGGATCCGCCGCGTCACCGAGGTGAACGAGCTTCGTCGATTCGGAAGCCCTTGCGCTGTCGACGATGTCGTGGCCGAGTTCGGCCAGCAGTCCGGACAGGTGCCCGGCGAGCGGGCCGCCGGGCCCGGTGATGGCGACCTGGATCCCGGTCCCGCGCCTAGGCCGCCTGGGACGAGCCGCTCGGTCGCGTCCCGCGGCGAAGCCCCATACGGCGACGTCGTGGTGCGCGGGTGTGATCGCCTCGATTTCGGCCGCGAGGAGCTGATCGCAGACCCCGCCCGGACCGATGGTCGCGAGCGCCTGATCCAGTACCGCGCCGCTGTGTTCCACAGTGGACAGACCCATGGTGAACGCGGTCAGCCAGGTCTGCCAGGCGGCTTCGGACAGGTCCGCTCCGCGCTCGAATTCGGTTCTGCACTCCCGCGGCGAAATCCCCGATCGCCGCAGGAGCCGTTCTGTTCCGAGGTACTCCCAGTACCCGTCGCCGCGCACGGCGCATTCGGAAGTCAGGTGTTTGTGAAAGGGGATCACTTCATGCTCGGCGACCACGTCACCGGCGGCCGAAGGAGCGGTTCCGGAGAAACACGCGGAACGCCTCAGGCCGTGCGCGTCGTTTCCGGCGACACTGGGCAGGCCGGAATGTTCGACGGTGTTCGGCACCGCGATGCGGATCGGGACTTCCAGCGCTTTGAGATACCGGAACATCAGCACGTCGCACGGCCAGCGGTCACCGTTCCGGACCGCGTAGCCGCCGTAGCCGCGGGCGATTTCCGCGGGAAGCATCAGCGCGAGACAGGGCGCGTACTCGTTGACCGCCGTCGCCCAGTCCGCTCCCGCGGCCGCCGCCATCCGCACGGCCGCGCCGTTGCGGGAGTTCCAGTTGGCGTAGAACGCGATCGCGTCGTCCGGCAGCCGCTCGGCCGCTTTCCTCGCGTGCTCGAAGAACCCTTCGGCGAGCTGAACGTCGTCCTGGAGGACGAGAAAGTGCGTCGCGTCGTCGGGAACGCTGCTCCAGGCCCGTTTCGTGGTGCGCGCGGCCGTCGGCGGACCGTCCGGTTCGGGATCGAGCACGACCCGTGTCGCGCCGGCCGGATCGAGCCGCGCGAGCGCTTCCGCTTCTTCTCTGCGCCGAGGATGCGCCATGACGGCACCGCTCACCCGTATCTCGGTCATGGCGAAAGTCTGTCAGTGGCCATACAACATCCTCTTCTCCCATGCTGCGAATGGGACGGCCCGATGAAGTTCTCCTCGATTGCGCCCCCTTTTCCCATGCGGTGCCGATGAGGATTTCACGGGTAATCTCGTGACCGGGCCACAGAACCGACGAAATGGGCGGACGATGACGGAAATCCTCTTCGTATGCGTGCACAACGCGAGCCGGTCGCAGATGGCCGCCGCACTGCTGAAGCACCACGGATTCGGCCGGGTGACCGTGCGGTCCGCGGGCTGCGATCCGGCGGAGCGGATCAATCCGCTGGTGGCGGGCGCGCTCGCGGAATGGGACGTCGACATCTCGGGCGAAGTGCCGAGCCAGGTCACCTACGAGGACGTGGCGGCCGCCGACGTCGTGATCACCATGGGCTGCAAGACCTACCCGATCGCCGAGGGGACCCGGTACGTCGAGTGGATCGTCCCCAACCCGGAACACGAAGGGGTCACCGGGATCCGGCCGCTTCGGGACGACATGGACCGCCGGGTCCGGGAACTCCTCGCGTCCCTTGTGGACAGTCCGGCACACGTATGACGAAAGGCCCCTCTCCCGGATCGGTCATCAGGAGAGGGGCCTTTCGGGTGACCGTGCTCAGGCTTTGATGCCCTGAACGATCAGCCGTTTGGCGCGCTTGTCGTAGGGTGCGCCGTCGAAACCACCGTAGGCCTCGATGTCGGTGAAGCCGGCGTCCTCGAACAGGCGCCGCAGTTCGGCGGCACTGTAGATGTAGGACTGGATGTGCGCCGAGCGGGCGGTGTCGCCGTCGACCAGGGTCCAGTCAGTGCGCAGCTTCGTCCAGTCGTCGAGGACGCTGTGCCGCATGTACGCGATACCGTCGGGCTGCGGGAAAGCGTGCGTACGGCCGATGTTCTTCGCGACGATCTCCTTGCCGTACACCTCCAGCAGCAGTTTGCCGCCCGGCGCCAGGCTCGTGTGCGCGTTGCGCAGCACCTGAAGGTTCTTCTCGGCGTCGTCGAAGTAGCCGAATGACGTGTACATGTTCAACACGACGTCGAATCCACCGGGACGGACGAATTCGAGCATGTCGCCCTGCACCAGCTCGGCCGGGACACCCGCGTCGGCGGCGGCCTGCTTGGCGCGGTCCAACACGGGGGCGTTGAGGTCGACCCCCGTCACCTGGTAACCCTTACGGGCGAGCGGTACGACGAACCGGCCCGGCCCGCAGCACAGGTCGAGCACCCGCGAACCCGCCGGGAAGGCCAGCAACGGTGATTCCCGCACGAGTTCGTCCGCCTCCACCGTCAGCCGCTGCGGCCACATCAGCTCGGAGAAGCCCGACCACAGGCCATCGTCGGAGTACCAGCTCATTTTCGTCCTCCCTAAGGCGCCATCAGGCAATGCTGAAGATTCTCGGCCGTCCAGCCCGCGCGGCCTCTCCTCGACTGCGCGCGGCAAGGGAGGTGGCACGCCAGGAGAAGAGCTCGTGCTTTTGATCGGTGACCATGAACTCTTCACATCGCGGTCGTGGCCTGATCACTGTTCGTGGTGATCCGCCGTCGACACAATGCAAGGTAAACAGAACCAGAAGGGTTCAATCATGGCAAAGGTCCGCGACGGGGATCCCGCGATCGAAGCGTCCGGGTTGACGAAGATCTACGGTGACAAACGCGCGCTCGACGGTCTCGACCTCACCGTTCCCGCGGGAACGGTGTACGGCGTCCTCGGGCCCAACGGCGCGGGGAAGACGACCTCGGTCAAGGTGCTGGCGACGTTGCTGCGTCCCGACGGAGGACAGGCCAAGGTCTTCGGTCACGACGTGGTGCGCGAGTCGGACGCCGTCCGTGCCCGCGTGAGCCTGACGGGTCAGTACGCCTCGGTGGACGACGACCTGACCGGCACGGAGAACCTGATCCTGCTGTGCCGTCTGCTCGGCCACGGCAAGGCCGCCTCGAAGGCGCGCACCGAGCAGCTTCTCGACGCCTTCGGGCTGACAGAGGCCGCCGGTCGTCAGGTGAAGAACTACTCCGGCGGTATGCGGCGGCGGCTCGACATCGCGGCCAGCATCGTCAACACCCCGGATCTGCTCTTCCTCGACGAGCCGACCACGGGTCTCGACCCGCGTAGCCGCAACCAGGTCTGGGACATCGTGCGCGCGGTCGTCAAACGCGGCACCACGGTGCTGCTGACCACCCAGTACCTCGACGAGGCCGACCAGCTCGCCAGCCGCATCGCGGTCGTCGACCACGGCAAGGTCATCGCCGAGGGCACGCCGGGCCAGCTGAAGGCGTCGATCGGGGTAGGCGCGATCCACTTGCGACTGCGGCACGCCAACCAGCGGGCCGACGCGCAGGGCGTGCTCGCGCGGTTCCTGGAGCAGCCAACGCTTTCGGAACACGACGAGGTCCTCGTCAGCGCCCGCATCCCCGGTGTGGACGGTGACGCGGGTATGGCCGAGTGGGCTTCCAAGGCCCTGCACGAGCTTTCGCTGCGCGACATCGTCGTCGACGAATTCTCGCTCGGGCAGCCGAGTCTCGACGAAGTGTTCCTGGCGCTGACCGACCGGCCCGCGACGCCGGAGAACGCCGCCAAGGAGGGGGCGAACCGATGACTTCCACCATCAAGCCGACCGAAACGACCGAGGCTCCCGAAGAAACCCGGGCAGCCGACCCCACCGCTCTCGACGCGGTTCTCGCGTCGGTCGAACGGCCCAAGCGCCCGAGCGCGCTGTCCGCGTCGCTCACCTTCGGGTGGCGCGCCGCGCTGAAGATCAAGCACCTGCCCGAGCAGCTGTTCGACGTCACGGGCTTCCCGATCATCATGACCGTGATGTTCACGTACCTCTTCGGTGGCGCCATCGGCGGTTCGACCGAGGCGTACCTGGACTACCTGCTCCCGGGCATCCTCGCGATCACCGTCGTGATGATCACGATGTACACCGGGGTCGCGGTGAACAGCGACATCGCCAAGGGTGTCTTCGACCGGTTCCGCACGCTGCCGATCTGGCGCCCCGCCACGATCGTCGGCTACCTGCTCGGTGACTTCCTGCGTTACCTCATCGGCTGCGTCGTCATCATCGGCGTCGGCCTGATCATGGGTTACAACCTGGGAAGCGTCGCCGGTACCGTCGGCGCCGTCGCCCTGCTGCTGGTGTTCTCGTTCTCGCTCTCCTGGATCTGGACGTTCCTCGGGCTTTCCATGCGGTCGGAGAAGACCGTGATGAGCGTGAGCATGGTGGCGCTGTTCCCGTTGACCTTCCTGTCCAACGTGTTCGTCCAGCCGTCCACGATGCCCGGCTGGCTCGAAGCCGCGGTCAGCTGGAACCCGATCACGCATCTGGTCACCGCGATGCGCGGACTGATGAGCGGCAACCCGGACGTCGGCGAGATCATCTGGGTGCTCGTCGCGAGTGTCGTGCTGATCGCCGGATTCGGTTCTGCCACGATGGCCGCCTACAAGCGGAAGTAAGAAGGGGAAACAATGAAGTACATGGTCCTGCTCTACTCGCACCCCGAGCCGTGGGGACACCCGGTGGAGGAATTCACCCCGGAATTCGCCGGCCTTTCCGCGGACGAGCGCAAGAAGCACTTCGAGGCATTCGAGGCGCTGCTCGGCCGTTTGCACGAAAACGGTGAGCTGGTCGGCGGGGAAGCGCTCGGCGACCCCGCCAAGGCGAGCCTTTACGAGTACGAATCCGGCTCGGCGAAGAAGAGTGAAGGTCCTTACTCGACGACGAAGGACCACCTCGCCGGCTTCTTCCTGATCGAGGCCAAGGACCAGGCCCGTGCCGACGAGATCGCCGAGGAGTTCGCCGCTCCCGGGCAGAGCGTCGAGCTGCGGCCGATCTGGACCGGCGGCGAATAGCCCCACGCGAAAGGGCCGGACCGAGAATCCTCGGTCCGGCCCCTTGCGTTGTGTCGGCTAGGAAATCCGCTTGGTCAGGTGCACGGTGACCTTGTCGCCGATCTCCTTCTGGATGACCTTCCGGAACGGCTTGCGCAGCGGCATCATGTGCACGCCACCGCCGATCGGCAGCATGCTCGCCTCGTAGTCGTGGCCGTCCACGGTGCCGCTGACCTTGACGGCCTTGCCGGTGCCGAAGAACTCCGCGGAGTCCGGCATGTTCACACACGGCCAGCCACTGTTGCTGTCGGGAATGACTTCGGCCGTGAAGGTCACGTCGATCGCCTGCGGTGTGTTGTCAGCCATGATATCGGATCTTCCTCGTCGTAGTTCATGAGCCGTCGTAGTTCAGGTGCCCGCGTGGAGAATCAACTCCGCCGCTTTCTCGGCGATGGCGATGACCGGGGCGTTGGTATTGCCCCGCACGATCGTCGGCATGACGGAAGCGTCCACGACACGAAGTGATTCTATTCCAAGAACCCGCAAATGCGCATCCACGACGCGGCCCATTCCACAGGTACCCACCGGATGGTGGCCGGTGAGCACGTTACGCCGGGTGAAATCAGCCAGATCCGCTTCGGTGTCGGAGGCGGGCGCCGCGATGGCGTCGAGCGTGTACGGCTTGAGCGCCACCTGCCGGGAGAGATGCAGGCTGATCCGCACGCCTTCGATCGCCATCGCCAGGTCGGCCGGATCGGCGAGGTAGTTCTGCACGATCTTCGGTTTGGCGGTGGGTTCGGGGCTGAACAGGGTCACGTTCCCGCGGGTGCGCGGTTTCGCCACGGAGGCACCGAACGAAAGCGCGTGGCGGGACGGCGGCGAGAGGAAGCCGTCGGAGACCATCAAGGGCATACAGATGAGCTGGAGATCCGGGGCGTCACCGGTGACCGTCACGAAGCCCCCGGTCTCCGGGCCACCCGAAGTGAGGAAACCCGCCGCCTCGCGTTCGTACCGCTCGGCGTGCTCGGGCTCACCGGCGGCGAGGAGGCTCACCGGCTGGTCGTGGCCGAAACTCAGCCAGACATGCGGATGGTCCTGGAGGTGCTGCCCGACGTCGGGCAGGTCGACGGCGACGTCGAGACCGAACGCGCGGAGGTGATCGGCCGGGCCGATCCCCGAATGCATCAGGATCTTCGGCGAGTTGTAGGTACCGGCGCTGATGATGACTTCGCGCTCGGCGCGGATTTCGATGATCTCGTCGAGCCGGTTGCCGACGATCCCGACCGCCCTGCCGTTTTCGACGAGGACGCGGTGCACTTCGAGGTCGGTCTCGACGGTGAGATTCGGACGGCCCAGCACCGGACGCAGGAACTCCGACGAGGTACTCGCCCGGCGGCCATCCCGCTGTGTCACCTGGAATACGCCGAACCCGTCCTGGGTGACGCCGTTGAAGTCGGCGTTGTGGTGGTAGCCCGCCTCGAGCGCGGCCTCGGTGAACGCGGCGGAGCTGGGATTCCCCGTCCGTCCGTCACTGACCCGCAGCGGTCCGCCGACACCGTGGAACTCGTCCTCGCCGCGTTCGTTGTCCTCCGAACGCCGGAAGAACGGGAGTATCCCGACGAAATCCCAGCCGGGCTGGGCCCACTCGTCGAAGTCGGCGCGGTTGCCCCGGACGTAGGCGCCGCCGTTCACCGAACTCCCGCCGCCGACGACACGGGCCTGCGGCAGGTAGACCCGCCGTCCCCCGAGGTGCGGCTCCTGATGGGTGTCGAAATCCCAGTCGTACCGGGTCTTGAAGAACTTTCCCCCGGCGACGGGGACCTGGAAGTTCGGATGATCGTCGGACGACCCTGCTTCGATCAGCACGACGGAGACGGACGGGTCCGCGCTCAACCGGTTGGCGAGGACGCAACCGGCCGCACCGGCCCCAACCACGACGAAATCGACCATAACGGAAATTGAACAAGATCGACGGGGACCCGGATTCTCCTCGGTTGCGGGAAGAACTCCTGAATCCCGCGGCAATCGTTGAGAAGACCACCGAGGCCGTCTCCCCTAGCGTGGGTGGTGTCTGATGCCGGAATCCGCGGAGGGAACGCCGAAATGACCATCGCTAGCGAGGCGCGGGGGAGCGCGGAGTACGCGGCCGCGCTTCAGGCTCTGGACCGCAAGCACCTCATCCACCCGCACCAGAACCCGACGCGGACCGAGCGCAACATCTTCGTCCGCGGCAAGGGATCCGTGGTGTGGGACGCCGCGGACGTCCCGTTCATCGACGGGATGGCGGGTGGCAACTGGGTGGTCGCCGTCGGCCACGGGCGCGCCGAACTCGCGGAGGCCGCGGCGGCACAGGCGGAGAAGCTGGAGTATTTCTCGCTGTGGCGCGAATATTCGAACGAGCCCGCGATCCGGCTCGGCGCCCGCCTCGCGGAGCTCGCCCCGGCGGGGATGACCAAGATCCACTTCACCAGCGGTGGTTCGGACGGGACCGAGGCGGCGCTCAAGATCGCGCGCCGGTACCACTTCGAACGCGGTGACACCGAGCGGACCTGGATCATCGGACGGCAGTTCGGTTACCACGGAACGACTCTCGCCGGCGGTTCGGTCAGCGGTATGGACGACATGCACTTCGGCGCCGGGCCGACCATGCCGCACGTCGCCAAGGTGAGCCCGCCCATGCTGTCTCATCCGGAGATGTTCGGCGGGCAGGACCCGACGGACTTTCTGGTGCAGGAACTGGAAACCGAGATCCTCCGGATCGGACCGGAGAAGATCGCCGCGATGATCGGCGAGCCGGTGATGGGCGGTGGCGGTGTCATCGTGGCGCCTGAGGACTACTGGCCGCGGATCCGCACCCTGCTGTCCAAGTACGGCATCCTGCTGATCGCCGACGAGGTCATCACCGGCTTCGGCCGCACGGGCGACTGGTTCGCTTCGGCGCACTACAGCCCGGACATCATCGTCACCGCCAAGGGGATCTCCAGTGGCTACGCGCCGCTCGGCGCCGTCCTCATGCGTGACGAGATCGGCGAGGTCATGGTCGGCAACCCGGAGAAGTTCTTCTTCCACGGGCTGACCTACTCGGGGCATCCGGTCGCGTGCGCGCTGGCGCTGGTGAACCTCGACATCATCGAACGGGAGAACATCCTCGGCCAGGCCAAGAAGATCGAGAGCTGGTTCACCGAGGGCCTCGACGGCATCCGTGACCTCCCGAACGTCCACGACGTCCGCGTGCACGGCGCCATGGTCGGCATCGAACTGACCGCCGACCCGGACACCGGCGAGCCGATGCCGTTCGACCGCATGGTCGCGATCATCGACGACCTGCGCGGCAAGCACCGCGTCCTGGCCCGTGACTACGGTCCCACGCTCGTCGTCGGTCCGCCGCTCGTGCTCGAAGAAGAACAGGCCGCGGAGATCTCCGCCGCCATCACCGACGTACTGAGGACCCGGTCATGACTCCGTTCAAAGTGGACATTCCGCAGGAAGCCATCGACGACCTGCGCAGGCGGCTCGACGACACCCGCTGGCCAGCCGAGACTCCCGACGTCGGCTGGACCCGCGGTGTGCCGCAGTCCTATCTGAAGGAACTCGTCGAGTACTGGCGCACCGAATACGACTGGCGTGCCACCGAAGCGAAGATCAACCAGTTCCCCCAGGTTGTCACGAACATCGACGGGGCGAACATCCACTACCTGCACGTCCGTTCGCCGGAACCGGACGCGACGCCGATGGTGATGACGACCGGCTGGCCGAGTTCGATCATCGAGTACCTGGACCTCATCGGGCCGCTGACCGACCCGCGATCCCACGGCGGCGACCCGAAGGACGCCTACCATCTCGTCATCCCGACGTTGCCGGGTTTCGGTTTCTCCACTCCGCTGACCCAGCACGGCTGGACCGTCCCCAAGATGTCGGAGATCTGGGGCAAGCTGATGGCCGAGATCGGCTACGACCGCTACATCGTCCAGGGCGCGGACTGGGGTTCGTTCATTTCGATCATCTTGGCCGCGATGAAGCCGGAGAACGTGCTCGCCGCACACGTCAACTTCCTGGTGACCCCGCCCGCCGGCGCGAGCGATCTCGAAGGCCTGAGCGAAGAGGAACTCGAACTGCTCGACCCGTACATGTTCCCCGCGCCGGGGTACATGGTCGAGCACGCGACCCGGCCGCAGACGCTGAGCTACAGTCTCGCCGATTCGCCGGTCGGGCAACTCGCCTGGTACATCGAGAAGTTCCACGGCTGGTCGGGTGCCGTCGATTCGCCGGAGGAGGTCTTCGATCGCGATGACCTGCTCGCCAACGTGACGCTCTACTGGCTCACCGGCTCGGCGGGCAACGCGGCGCACTTCTACTGCGACAACGCCCAGTTCACCCGGACCTCGGCGACGCCGCACCCCGAACTGGCCGTCGCGCACCCGAGGTTCGAGGAATACAGGACGTTCGTGGCGCCCCTGCCGCCGATCTCCACGCCGATCGGTGTGGCGGCGTACAAGTACGACATCATGGAGCCGATCCGCACCTACGCGGACCGGGCCTTCTCCGACATCGTGCAGTGGCGGCGGCTCGACCGGGGTGGTCACTTCCCGGGCCTCGAGGCGCCCGACCTGTTCCTCGACGATCTCCGGAAGTTCAAGCAGGCCTTGCGAGCGAGGGGTTCGGACCGTGACTGACCAGGCCAACATCGAGAACCTCGACTACGGCAACCGCGACCTCCCGATCGAGACGGTGAGGTCCGCCGACGGGACCACCATCGCCTACGAGAAGTCGGGCACCGGACCGCCGGTGATCATCATCGGCGGCGGCCTGAACGAGAAGGCGATGCACGCCGAACTCGCCGAGGGCCTGTCCGAGAACTTCACCGTGTACAACTACGACCGCCGTGCTCGCGGTGACAGCGACGACAAGCGCGTTGGGCCGTACACAGTGGACATCGAGATCGAGGACCTGGAGGCGGTGATCGAGGCCGCGGGCGGCACCGCCCACGTCTTCGCGAACTGCACCGGCTCGATGATCGCCGTACCGGCGGCCGCGCGTGGCGTCCCCATGCTCAAGCTGGCCATGTACGAACCCCCGTACAGCGGCCCGAAGGTCCCGCCCGGCTACACCGAGCAGCTCAGGGAGCTGCTCGAACAGGACAGGGTCAAGGAGGCCGTCTCCCTGTTCCTGAAATGGGACGCGCTTTTCACCGAGGACGAGATCGCTTTCTTCTCGACGCATCCGATCTGGCCCGCGTTCGAGGCGATGGCGCATTCGATGCCGTACGACTCGATCCTGTCCGACGACGCGGACCGCGTCCCGGCCGAGGAACTGAGCGCGATCACGGTGCCCGGTCTGGTGCTCGGCGGGAACAAGAGTCCACAGTGGATGAAAGACATGTGCCAGGCCGTCGCCGACGGGATCCCGCGGGGTGAGTACGTCACCATGGACACCGCGGGGCACCTGATGGACGACACGCTGGGCGCCGAACTGCTGACGAAGTTCTTCCGATGAGGTAAGTGAAAGAGCCCCTGCCCGCGAAGTTCGCGGGCAGGGACTCCTTCGCGCGAAAGCCGTCAGTCGCGCGGCGTGTTCTGGTAGGCGGCGAGCTTCCATTCGCCGTCCCGCAGGACAGCGGTCCACGAAGCACGCACCTTGGCGTTCTCGGCGACCTCGGTGTCACCGGCCTGGATCACGCCGCCTTCGGTGTACAGCACGACGACTCCGGGCGCGATCTCGCGGACGTCGAACGGGGTGCCGGTGACCTGGGAGCCCTGATAGGCCGTGGCGAACGCGCCGCCCATGAACTTCGCGATGTCGTCGCGGCCCTTGACGTGGACGCCGGGCAGGATCATCGTGCCGTCCTCGACGAACACGTCGGCGAACGCCTCCGCGTCGTGGCGGGCCCAGGCGGCGACGATCTGGCCGGGCAGGGCGGCCACTCCGGTGGCGGTGTCGGCGGTTGCGGTCATCGGTCTGTCTCCTGTCGTTCGTTTCCGTTGTGATCACTGGAGAAGCCATAGGAGCCGATGAGCGTGGCCCCACTGGGTACCGGTCCTTCCGGGGCCCGTTCGCGAATGCCCCGTTGGAACTCGTGGAAGGCGGTCGAAGCGGCTAGAGGGTTCCCATCGCCCTCGACGACACCGACGTGGACGAAACTCACCCCGTCGTCGAGCCTGAACGACGCGTAGCTCAGCCCCCCGGGCTGTTCCCGCGCCAATTCCGCGAAGACGGCTTCCACCAATTCCTTGTTCTCACCGGCGGTTTCCGGGGTCGTCTGGTAACGGACGACGAACGCCGAACCCATTCCGTTCTCCTTCCTCGTGACGCGGAGGTCCACATCGGAAACTACGCGTTCACCGGGCGCCGGAACACCGCCTCGGACCAAGCTCGCAACCGCGGAGAAGCGCCTCGCAAAGCGGGAGAAGAGGACACCTGGGGAGCGGCATAGCGTTTTTCGTGTCCGCCCACTCACCTGATCACCGAAAGGCATACGCCAATGGGAACGAAAATCGGCGATCACGCCGTCGTGCTCGGGGGCAGCATCGCCGGGATGCTCGCCGCCCGCGTGCTTTCCGACGCCTACCGCCAGGTGACCGTCATCGAACGTGACGACCTCACCGCGGCCGGGACGGACCCGCGCCCGGCGATCTCGTGGGCGATCCACATCCACGCCCTGCTCGAACGCGGGCGGATCATCATCGAAGACCTGTTCCCCGGGTTCGTCGACGACATGATCGCGGCGGGCGTCCCGGTCGGCGACTACGGCTCGACCTGCCACTACTACTTCAACGGCGAGATGTTCGCCGTCACCGACACCGGGATGGCCTGTGTGGCCGCGAACCGCCCGGTGATCGAGCACTTCCTCCGTTCCCGCACGCTGCCCCGCCCCGGCGTCGTCCTGCGTGAGCGCACGGACATCGTCGGCCTGGTCTCGAACGAGCGCGACGAACGCATCACCGGTGTCCGCGTGCAGAGCCGGGACGGCGGTGGCGAGGAGGTCATCAGCGCGGACCTGATCGTCGACGCCTCCGGCCGCGGCTCGCGGTCCCCGCGCTGGCTCGAGGAACTCGGCTACGAGAAGGCGCCGGAGGAGAAGGTCCAGATGGACCTGACCTACACGACGATGGACTTCGTCGGCCCGCTGCCGGTCGACCCGCTCGGTGAGGACATCGCGCTGGTCCCGACCGCGACCCCGGACTTCCCGCGCGGCGGCATCTTCGCGCGCCTCGCCGACCGGTACGCCCTCACCCTCACCGGCATCGCGGGCGACCGGGCGCCGACCGACCACGAAGGTTTCCTGGCCTACGCCAAGACGTTGCCGGTCAAGGAGGTCTACGACGCCATCGAGAACGCGGAGCAGCGCGCGCCGGCCGGATCGTTCCGGTTCCCGGCCAGCGTCCGCCGCCACTACGAGAAGCTGAGCCGCTTCCCCGCCGGGTACCTGATCCTCGGCGACGCCGCCTGCATCTTCAACCCCGTCTACGCCCAGGGCATGACGGTCGCCGCGATGGGCGCGAACGTACTGCGCAAGCATCTGGAAAAGGGTGTCGAGCCGGACTTCCGCGGCTACTTCCGCGACCTGGCCAAGGCGACCGACTCGCCGTGGATGATGTCCGCTTCCGCCGACCTCGGTTACGAGACGGTGCGCGGGAAGCGCACCCTCGCCACCAAGATCGGCAACGCCTACATGTCGAAGGTGATGGCGGCCGCCGCCAACGACCCGGTGGTGGCCCGCGGGTTCATGCGCACCATCTCACTGATCGACCCGCCGCAGGCGCTGATGAAGCCGTCGATGATGCGCCGGGTCCTGCTCTCCGGCGGCGGCAAGAAGAACGCCACCGTCACCCCCCTTCCGCCGCCCCGGACCGACACCGGCGACGCCGAGCGTTCCGCGGCTTGATCCGCTTTTCGCCCAAGAACAAGGAGTTCCGGTGAGTCATCTCCAAGCGGCGGGCGACGCCGTCAGATTCCGCTGGGCCGCGCTGGTCCTGTTGTGCGCGGCCAACTTCGCGGTCCTGCTGGATTCGCAGAGCGTCATCCTGGCGTTGCCTTCGCTGGCGCCCGACCTCGGGATGGCACCCGCCGACGCGCAATGGGTGCTGAGCGCGAAGCTCATCACCTTCGGCGGGCTGCTCATCCTCGGGGGCCGGGCGGCCGACCACTTCGGCAGGCGCCGGGTGTTCGTGCTCGGCACGGCGTTGTTCCTCGTCGGCTCGGTGCTCTGCGGGCTGGCGTGGAGCCCGGCGGTGATCATCGCCGCGCGGGCGCTCAGCGGGATCGCGGCGGCGCTGATGGTGCCGACGGCGTTGTCGATCCTCATGAACACCTTCCCGGAGGGCAAGAGCCGCAACACCGCGCTCGCCGGCTGGTCCGGGATCGGCGGGATCGGCGCGACGGCGGGCCTGCTCGTCGGCGGGCTGCTCACCCAGACCCTGGGCTGGCAGTGGGTGTTCTACGTCAACGTGCCGATCGCGGTGCTCGTCATGCTGCTCGCCCCGGTGCTCCTGCGGGAGAGCCGTGCTTCCGGCAAGCGCCGCAGCCAGGACGTCGCGGGGGCCGTGATCAGTACACTCGCACTCGTCGCGATCATCCTCGCCGTCGTCCAGGCGCCGGTGTGGGGCTGGACGAGCGCGCCGACACTCATCCTGTTCGTGGTCGCCGCCGCGCTGCTCGCGCTGTTCGTGGCC
This sequence comes from Amycolatopsis coloradensis, assembly GCF_001953865.1. Lineage (GTDB taxonomy): Bacteria > Actinomycetota > Actinomycetes > Mycobacteriales > Pseudonocardiaceae > Amycolatopsis > Amycolatopsis coloradensis. The sequence continues at coordinate 414,190 of NZ_MQUQ01000005.1, read as the reverse complement.
GTGGAGAAGCGTTCGGCGTCGCCACTCGTGCCGCTGGCGCTGATCCGGCGCCCGGCGCTCGCGGGCGGCAACCTCGTCACGGTGGCGATGGGTATGGCGGCATTCGGCCTCTCGGTCACCATTTCGATGTACGGCCAGGTCGTCCTCGGCTACAGCCCGCTGGAATTCGGCGTGCTGCAATCCGTCATGCCGACACTGGCGTTCTTCGGCGCCTACGTCGGACAGGCCGTGGTCACGCGGATGGGTGTCCGGCCGGTCGTCGCGGCCTGTCTCGTCCTGCTCGGCGCCGGCTGCCTGCTGCTCTCGCAGGTCCCGGTCGACGGCAGCTACGGGGCCGACATCCTGTGGGGCCTCGTCGTCTTCGGCCCGGGTCTCGGCGCGGGCATGGCGGCCGCTTCGGTGGCCGCGCTGTCCAGGGTGCCGCGGGCCGACAGCGGTGCGGCGTCGGGGATCAACGTCGCCTCGTTCCAGATCGGCGGCGCGCTCGGGGTCGCCGTGGTCACCTCGGTGTCCACGTCGTTCACCGCCGCGCCGGGCGGGCCCGCCGAGTTCACCACCGGGCTCCGGGCCGCGTTCATCGCGTGCGTGGTCTTCGCCGTCATCGGCCTCGGCGTGACCTTCACCTTGCTGAAGGGGAACAAGAAGCGGCACCTGCACAGCATCGACGGCCAGGACAGGGGTGACCGTCCGGACCTCCCGCTCGCAGGCTGACCCGTACTCCGCGTGAAGGCCCCCTTCCCTCGGCTGAGTCGAGGGAAGGGGGCCTTCACGCGGGATCAGAAGCCGCGGTGCAGGGCCTCGATGTACTCGCGGTGGCCGGGCAGTCCGGCCGAGTAGATCTCGCGTTCTTTGTCGATCTTCTCGAACATCTCCCACGCGGCGGCGTCGTTCATCTTCTCGACCGACGGCGGCGCCTTCTTGAAGCCGAAGTCCATTCCGGACAGGATCGCCCAGATGCTGCGGGTCTCGAACAACCGCAACTGGCTGCCGTCCGGGATGATGACGCTCTCCGCGTACTCGGTGAGCTTCTCCTCCAGGCTCGCCGGGATCGGCGCCTCCCGCACGGCGTTCCAGAACTCGGTGTCGTCGCGGTCGGTGAGCGTGTAGTGCATGACGATGAAGTCGCGCAGGTCCTCGAACGCGCCGACCATGAGTTCGTTGTAGCGGGCCTTGCGGCGCTCGTCGAAGTCCGAATCCGGGAAGTGCAGCACCAGCAACGCGAGCTGGTATTCGATGAGGGCGATCGTGGTGGATTCCAGCGGTTCGACGAAGCAGCTCGACAGCCCGACGGCGATACAGTTGTTCACCCACGAACGCCGGTTGTGCCCCACCCGCATCTTGATGTGGTTGCCGTCGATGTCGTATCCACGGCCGCCGAGGTGCTCGCGCAACCGCCGCTCGGCCTTGTCCGGCGTGGTGAACGCGCTGGAGTAGACGAAACCGGTGCCGTCGCGGTCGGCGAGGGGGATCTCCCAGATCCAGCCATCCGGCTTCGCGGTGGCGGAGGTGTACGGCCGCAGGCCGCCCTCCCGGTGCCGCGCGGGAAGCGCGACGGCGGAGTCGCACAGCAGGACGTCGTTGGCGCTGACGAACGGCTCGTTCAGCGTCTTGTTGATCAGCAGGCCCCGGAATCCGGTGCAGTCCAGGAAAAGATCGGCTTCGATCTCGCCGGCGGTGTCGGTGACGACCTTCTCGATGGTGCCGCGCGGGTCGACGGTCACCGAGGTCACGTCCGCCGAAACGAACTTCACGCCGCGGCCGGTCGCCAGTTCGCGAAGGTACTTGGCGATCAGCGCGGCGTCGAAGTGGTAGGCGTAGCGGTAGCCGGGGTCCGGAGCGTCGGTGCCGGGCAACGGTTTCGGGGCCTTGTTGAGTTCGCAGAGACGCTGTAGCGCCATTCCCGCGTCACCGAAGGTCTCGCGCACCCGCGTGTCGCCGGCCAAGCGCTGCTTCAGCCAGAAGTGCGCGAGCGAGACGCCACGGCCGAACCGCTTGTGGAACGGCTTCTCGTAGTTCTGCACCGCGGGTTCGGGAACGTCGAAGAACGGGTGGTAGTAGGTGTGGCTGTCGCGGCCCTCGTGCGGTTTGCGCCAGTCGTTGAACCGGACGGCGGACTTGAAGACCGCGTTGGTCTTCGGCATCCAGTCTTCTTCTTTCATCCCAAGGAAGGCGAAGGTGGTCCGCAGGGTCGGAACGGTGGCCTCCCCCACCCCGATCCGCGGGATCCGCGGTGATTCGATCAGGGTGATGTCGACTTTTCCGCCGAAGGCTCGATTCAGGTACGCGGCGGACAGCCAGCCTGCCGTCCCTCCACCGACGATCACGATCTTTTCGATTGGACGTGCCACGACAAGTGCTCCTTTGCGGTCCAGAATCCCCCATTGAGCTGCGCAAACGAGCGTAGGTTCCGATCGCACGATCGGGCAGGGTCCACCTCACCCCTGACCGATGAGTTACGACTTGACGATCATGAAGTTCGCCTCAAGCGGACATAAGGGCACGGATCGCCGCGAGGCGACCCGTGCCCTTTGTTATTCCGTCGTGCGATCGCTCTTACTGGAAGGAAATGGCGACCCCGGCCGGACCATTACCCGCGTCGTCGGCGAGGCCGATCACACAGGTGACCGCCGCGCAATCGACGGTGCCGTACGAAGTGCCGTCGAAAAGAATTCCTTCGAAGCTCTTCTTCACGGTCAGCGGAGTGGAAAGGGTGCCGTCACCCGCGGCGGTCACGTCCACCCGCGCCGCGGCGTTGCAGGCGAGCACTCCGGAAGACACCTCGGCACACTCGCCGACGGTGTAGGCCGTGCCCGCCGTCAGACCCGACGCACCCACCTGGACCACGGCGTTGTCGGCCAACCCGGACGACGGCGTCACCGTCGCCGAGGGGGCGTCGGCCGACGCGGGCGCCTGGAAGGCGACCAGCATGCCGAGAGCGGCGGCGGCACCGGCGACGGACTTCACGAAGACGTTTTTGCGCATGACTGTTTTCTCCTTCATCGGGGTTTGGCCGGAATGAATGGCGATGGGTATTTTCGAGGTATTCCCCAGCGCTTCCGGTGATAAAGTTACGGATCTTCGTCGTTGCTTGTCAACGAATTCTGTTCGCAGTTTCGAAGAAGCCGAAGCCTCTCGATCACCTATACCCTTTGCGCACTATGTCGGGTTCGCCTCCCCACCGGGCGGCCCGCGGCCGGAGCATGCCGGCAAGCAGGGAGATGGCAGCGAGGTGAGCGCGACCTAGCGTGGGAAGCGGGTTTCGACAGGCGGGAGATTCGTGATGGCGAACCAGGAAACCGCGGCCAGTCTCGGCAACATCGGGTTCGGGGCACGCGGTCTCGTGCTCGAACACGTGACATCGGCGGACGGGACGCGGATCGCCTTCGAGAAATCCGGGGAAGGCCCGCCGGTGATCATCCTCGGCGGCGGGCTCAACGAGAAGGCCATGTTCGCCGACCTGGCCGAACTGCTCTCGGAGGATTTCACCGTCTACAACTACGACCGCCGCGGTCGCGGGAACAGCGAGGACAACGGCGGCCTGTCGGGATACACGATCGACCGGGAGGTCGAAGACCTGGCGGCGGTACTCGAGGCGGCTGGCCCCGACGCGGCCGTCTTCGCCAACTGCACCGGCGGCCTGATCGCCATGCGGGCGGCGGCCCAAGGTGTCCCGATGGGACGGATGGCGCTGTACGAACCCACTTACGGCGGTCATCAGCTTCCGGAGTCCTATATGGACGATCTGGAGCGGATGGTCGCCGCCGATCACCGCGCCGACGCCGTCGCGTTGTTCCTCAAGGAGAACGTCCGGTTCAGCTCGGAGACCATCGAAGGATTCAAGTCCCTTCCCATCTGGCCGTCGTTCGAGGCCATGGCCCCGACGACGCTCTACGACTCCATCCTCGACGCGAACCACGAGTCCGTCCCGTTCGACCAACTGCCCGGGATCAGGGTGCCGACCCTGGTCATCGGCGGCCGGGAAAGCCCTTCCTGGCTGATCGACAACTGCCACGCCCTCGCCGACGGGCTGCCCAACGGCCAGTACGTGTGCATGAACGAGGGGCACCTGTTCAACCAGAAGGCGGGCGCCCCACTGCTCACGGTGTTCTTCCGCTCCTGATTCCACCTTTTTCGATCGTTGAGGAGAAGATCCGATGGAAAGCCGCTGCCCTTACACCCTGGACATCGCGGGTACGGACATTCACGCCGAGAGTGAGGCTCTCCGCGCACAGGGGCCGATCACCCAGGTCGAGCTGCCCGGCGGGGTGATCGGGTGGTCCGTGACCGGCTACCAGGCGGCGCGCCAGGTGCTGGCCGACAACCGGTTCGCCAAGGACCCGCAGAAGTGGACCAAGTACACCGAGGGCGAGATCCCCTCGAACTGGCCGCTGATCGGCTGGCTCCTGATGGACAACATGACCACGAACGACGGTGAAGACCACCAGCGCCTGCGCAAGCTGGTTTCCCGTGGTTTCACCCCGAAGCAGGTCGAGCTGACCCGCCCGCTGATCCAGAAGATCGTCGACGACCTGCTGGACGGTCTTTCCGGCTTCGGCCCGGACGAGGTCATCGACCTCAAGGGCCGCTTCGCCACCCCGCTGCCCGCACGCGTCATCTGCGACATGTTCGGGGTGCCGGAGTCGGCCCGCGCGTCCGCCCTGCGTGGCGCGGGCGTCAACGTCACCACGACCACCTCCGGTGACGAGGCCGAGGCGAACGTCGAGCTGTGGCATCAGGAGCTGACCGAGCTCGCCGAGTTCAAACGCGAGAACCCCGGCGACGACCTGACCAGCCTCCTGCTCGCCGCGCGCGAGGAGGACGGCAGCAGGCTCACCGACGAGGAGATGGTCGGCACCCTGCACCTGATGCTCGGCGCGGGTTCCGAGACCCTCATGAACGCGCTCAGCGCCGCCGTCGTCGCGCTGCTGAGCCAGCCCGAGCAGAAGGCACTCCTGGACAGCGGCCAGGTTTCCTGGGACGACGTCATCGAAGAGGCCCTGCGGGTCAACGCCCCGGTCGCGCAGCTCCCGCTGCGGTACGCGACCGAGGACGTCGAGGTCGCCGGGGTCACCATCCGCAAGGGCGATCCGGTGCTGATGGGCTTCACCGCCATCGGCCGCGACCCGGAGAACCACGGCGAGACCGCCGGGCGGTTCGACGCCACCCGCGCCGACAAGACCCACCTGTCGTTCGGGCACGGCGCGCACTTCTGCCTCGGCGCGCCGCTGGCGCGGCTGGAGCTGCGGCTCGCGCTCCCGGCGCTGTTCGCCCGCTACCCGGACCTCAAGCTCGCTGTCGGCGTCGACGAGCTCGAAGGCCAGGGGACGTTCATCATGAACGGCCACAAGGAGGTCCCGGTGCGCCTGGGCGAGCCCTCGCTGGTCCGGTCATGACCGGCGGGTCCGTCCACGACGCTCCCCTGGCCGTGGTCACCGGAGCGTCGTCCGGCATCGGCGCGGAGTTCACTCGGGTGCTGCGAGGCCGCGGTTACCGCGTGCTCGCCGTCGCCCGCCGCGCGGACCGGCTCGAAGAGCTGGCCAAGGGCTCCGACGGCTGGATCGTCCCCTTCGTCAGGGACGTCACTTCGGATGGCGCGGCCGAGGCGATCCTCGGGCGAGCCGAGGAACTCGGCGGTGCGGACCTCGTCGTCTGCAACGCCGGCCGGGGCTCGCGTGGCCGCTTCCACGAGAGCGAGCCGTCCGACGCCCTCGGCATGATCCAGCTCAACGTGACGGCGAACGTCAACCTCGTCTCACAGGCCGTTCCGAAGATGGTCGCGCGCGGGTCGGGCGGCATCATCGTCGTCGCGTCGAACCTGGGCTTCTTCGCCACCCCGAACATGGCCGTCTACGGCGCCACGAAGGCCTTCCTGCTGTCCTTCACGGAGTCGCTGTCGGCAGAGCTGGCGGGGACCGGTGTACGCGCCATGGCGCTGTGCCCCGGGGCGACCTCGACCGAGTTCGGCGACGTCGCCGGATTGGGTGACACGGTCGAGAAGACGCCTGGCTTCACCACCGCCGAAGAGGTCGTCCGCGGTGGCCTGAAGGCGTGGGACACCGGGCGCACGATCACCGTGCCCGGAACCATCGCACGCCTGCTCACGGCGTTCCTGGCGTACTCGCCGCGGGCCGTTTCACGCCGGATCATGGGCAGGATCTTCACCGCCGGATGACCACTGTCGGGTGAATGACCGGAATTGCCGGGCGCGAGCGATGAGTTCGCGCCCGGCCCGGAGTCCAACCTGTGACGCCGCCACCCGACGGGCGGAAGTTAGCGGAAGGACGATCGAGATGACCAGCACGAACGAGATCACCATTCCCGGCGGCCGGCTGCACTACGAGGTCCGCGGCGACGGACCGCTGCTGCTGGCCATGGGCTCACCGATGGCCGCGGACGCGTTCGCGCCGCTGGCCGACGCGCTGGCGAGCCGGTTCACCGTGGTGACCCATGACCCCCGGGGTATCTCCCGGAGCCCCTTGGACGACCCGGACGAGGACTCGAGCCCGGAGAAGCGCGCCGAGGACGTCGTCGCGCTCCTGGACCACCTGGGTGCCGAAACGGCCGACGTGTTCGGTTCCAGCGGCGGTGCGATGACCACGCTCGCGCTCGCGGCCCGCCACCCCGGCCGGGTCCGGACGCTCGTCGCGCACGAACCGCCCGCGCTGACCCTGCTGCCCGACGCTGCCGAGCAGCACGCCGAAGTCGACGAGATCGTGAACGCGTTCGAGACCGAAGGCCTCGAAGCGGCCTGGGCGAAGTTCCTCGGCACCTCGGGCTTCGAGGACGACGAGGCAGGCCCGCCGCCGAGCGACTCCCCCGAGCAGGACCTGGAGGACGGGCGCCGGTTCTTCGTCCACGAACTCCGCACGACCACGCGGTACGAGCCGCGGCTCGACGCGCTGCGTGACGGGCCGTTCCGGGTCGTGGTCGGCCTCGGCGCGGACTCCGGCGGCCTGCTCACCCGGCGGACGTGCGCCGCGCTCGCCGACGAACTCGGGGTGCCGGTGACGGAGTTCCCCGGCGACCACGGCGGTTTCATCTGGGACCCGGAAGGCTTCGCCAAGCTGCTGGACGACATCCTGCTGTGACCCCCGGAGGGGCCGCCCTCAGTACTCGATGAGGGCGGCCTTCTCCGCGGCGGACAGGAGTTCCCGCGAGATCCGGTCCGCCTCGGCCGCGGTGAGGATCAGCGGCGGCGCGAGCACGACGTTCTTGCCGGTGCGCCGGACCAGGACCCCGTTGTCCCGCATCAGCTTCCGCACCTGCGCGGCCCGGCGGGACCGGTCCATCTCGACCGCGATCATCAGGCCGCGGCCGCGGATGTCGGTCACGCGAGCCAGTTCCCGCAACGGTTCCAGGGCGGCCAGCAGCTGTTCGCCCCGGGCCCGCGTGTTCGCGAGGAGCTGTTCGGACTCGATGTGATCGATGACGGCGAGTCCGGCGGCGCACGCGGTGGCGTGCCCGGAATGGGTGTGCCCGTGCACGAACCCGGCCATCTTCTTGTTGCTGTCGAAGACCTCGAAGACGTGCTGGGTGGTGGTGACGGCACCGAGCGAGATGTATCCCGCCGCCAATCCCTTGCTGGTGGCCAGGATGTCCGGCTGGACGCCGGCGTGCTGGTATCCGAACATCAGCCCGGTCCGGCCGAAACCGGTCGTGACCTCGTCCAGGACCAGCAGGATCCCGTGCTCGTCGCACAGTTCCCGCACACCGCGCAGGTAGTCCTCCGGCATGACGTAGGCACCGCGCGACTGGACCGGCTCCACGAGGACTGCGGCCGTGCGCCTTCCGTGGTCGGTCAGGAAGCCTTTCAACGCGCCGATGCCTTCTTCAGGGCCTGGAACGGTGACGAACCCGTTCGGCGTGAATTCGTCGGAGATCGGCGACGGCGCTCCGGCGGTGGCGGCCCCGGCCATCGTGGCGCCGTGATAGCCGTTGTGCAGCGAGACGACGAGTCCGCGCTCGGGCGAACCGAGTACGGCCTGGTAGAACCGCGCGATCCGGATCGCCGCCTCCATCGCCTCGGAACCGCTGTTGCAGAAGAAGGTCCGGGTCAGCGCCGGGCCTGCCAGTTCCCCGATCCGTTGCGCCAGGCGGATCGCCGGGATGTTGGCGCCCTCGCCCATGTCGTAGGTCATCAGCTTCGCCACCTGCGCGGCGATCGCGTCCACGACCGGACGGCAGGCGTAGCCCAGCGTCGCGTTGAAGCCGGACGACTTCGCGTCGAGGTAAGTGCGGCCGTCGGCGTCGGTGACCTCGCAGCCCTCGCCGGACACCGCGACCAGCGTGTCCGGGCTGACCCGGCTCGGTGACCACGGGTGCCACAGGTACTCGGCGTCGACGGCGAGCAGTTCGGCCTGCCCCTCGGTTTCGTTCATTCCGCTCAGCCTTTCTAGTGCGCGAGCCGGGCCCGGACCGGGATGGAATGCCAGGCTCGCAACGTGTTGTTGAGGCGCCGCTCCCCGGGAGCCGCCAGTTCCAGCGTCTCCACGCGCTCCGCGAGCGCGGTGATGAGACATTCGGCTTCGAGCCGCGCCAGGTTCTGCCCCACGCACTGGTGCAGGCCGAACCCGAAGCCCACGTGCCCGGACGGGTCGCGGGAGAGGTCGAACTTCTCCGGGTCGGTCCAGCGCCGGGGGTCGCGGTTGGCCGCGCCCAGGAACATCAGCACCTTCGCCCCGTCGGGCACCACGTGGTCGCCGACTCCGACATCGCCCACCGCGGTACGGAAGAACGTCTGCACCGGGGAGGCCCAGCGCACGGCCTCGTCGAACGCGATCCGCGCGAGCGACGGCTCCGCGCGAAGCCGCGCCCACTGCTCGGGATGCGTGACCAGCGCGTGCATGACCGCGGCGAGCGCGTGCACGGTGGTGTTGAACCCGGCGGCGAACAACGACCGCACGACACCCGGGGCCTGCTCGTGGGTGATCTCGCCGCGGTCGGCGGCCGCCCAGATCTGCCCGCCGAGGCCGTCCTCGCTGAGGGCCTCGCGCCGGCAGTGCTCCATGACCCAGGTCGTCAGGGACTTCGCGTGCGGCGCGCCGGCCGCGACGAGTTCGTTGCGCGGGCCGAAGGCGTTGAGGAGGAAGTCGCTGAAGGGCAACAGGTTCTCGCGGCCTTCTTCCGGCAGCCCGAGCGCGTCGCCGACAGCGCGCGGCGGGAACTTCTCCGCGATCGCCGTCACGGCGTCGAATTCGACCGTGCTGCCGGGGGTGCCGTCGAGGACCTTGCCGACCATCTTGTGCGCCTTGGCCATCCATTCGGCGCGGAGTCTGCGTTGCACGCGCGGGCCGAGCAGGTTCGCGAGAACGCGTCGCGGGGCGTCGTGATGGGGCGGGTCCGCCTCGACGACGATGCTCAGCTGCCGCCACGGTTTCTCGGTACGGAAGTTCGACAGACCGACTCCCGCGCCGGACTGGAACCCTTGCCAGTTGCGCAAAGCCGCGTACACCGCGTCGTACCGGGCGACGGCGTAGATGTCGTGCGCGCTCAAATAGGCCAGCGGCCCGGCGTCGAGCAGCGCGTGCTCGAGCGAGTACGGATCCGTCAGCACCTCGGTGCCGAACGGGTCGATGTCGATGACGGGCAACGACGTCATGGTCACGGCCTCCGCGAATTACAGATCCAGTACGAGCCGGTCGGTGCACGAACGTGAGACGCAGGGGAACATGCAGTCCCCGGCCGCGCGGTCCTCGGCGGTGAGCAGCGCGTCGCGGTGGTCGACGACACCGTCGAGGACCGTGGTCTCGCAGGTGCCGCAGACACCCTCCATACAGGACGAAAGCAGGTCGACGCCGACCGTGCGCATCGCGTCGATGACCGTCATGTCCTTGGTGACGGTGACGGTCGCCCCACGTCGCGCCAGCACGATGTCGAACGGCTCGTCGCGCACCGGCGCGCCCTGCTCCGGCGCCGAGAAACGTTCGGTCCACAAAGTGGGCGCGGGCCAAGGGGCGCAAGCGTTCTCGACGGCGTCGAGCAGCCCCGGCGGACCGCAGCAGTAGACACGGAGACCGTCACGGACCTCACCGAGCCAGGTCTGCAGATCCGGGCGGCCCTGTTCGTCCTCGGGGACGATGTGGACCTTATCGCCGTAGGACTCGAGTTCGTCCCTGAACGCCATGGAGTTCCGCGATCGGCCACCGTAGACGAGGTTCCAGCCGGCGTTGGTGAGTTCCGCCTGGTGGATCATGGGAAGCAGCGGCGTGATCCCGATCCCGCCCGCGATGAAGAGATAGTTTCTCGAGGGCACCAACGGGAAGTTGTTGCGGGGGCGGCTCACTCCGACGATGTCGCCTGTCTCGAGTTCGTCGTGGACGTAAGCGGACCCGCCACGGCCGTCGATCTCGCGGAGGACCCCGACGCGGTATTCATGGGCGTTCCACCGGTCTCCGCACAGGGAATACTGGCGGGTCAGCCCACCGGGCAGCACCAGATCGATATGGGACCCCGGCGTCCAGTCGGGCAGGCGCGCGCCGTCCGCGGCCTTCAGGATCAGCGTGACGACGCCTTCGGCCACGACGTCCTTGGCCGCGACGCGCAACGTCGTCTGCACCTGCGCCTGCATCGTGACCCGCCCTCCGCTCGGTTCCGTGCCCTCCACGGTTCCACGACGGGCGGAGGTGTACGTCTCCTTGAATGCGGGGTCTCCCACGAGGGGCAGAGCAATCGGGAATATTGTTTCCGGGGGTGCGCGGGGCAGACCATCGGGTGTCTACGTCGATCCCTGGAGGACGCATGTCGCATATCACGGTGGATCCCACCAAGCCCGGAATCATCGGCCTGTTCGCTTTCCGCCCTGAGACCGCGAAACCGCTCGGCGAACTGGTCGAGACCCTGCTGCGCGGCCCGAGCTCGCTGACCACCGGCGAGCGCGAGCTGATCGGCGCCGTCGTGTCCAAGGAGAACGACTGCTACTTCTGCGCCGAAGCACACGGCGCCTTCTCCGCCGCCCAGATCGAAGGCGGCGCCGAGACCGTCGCCGCCGCCAAGAAGGACATCACGTCCGCGCCCATCTCCGACAAGCTGCGTGCCCTGCTGAAGGTCGCGCTCGCCACCCGCGAGAGCGGCCACTCGGTCACCAGCGCCCTGATCGACAACGCCAAGGCCGCCGGCGCCTCCGAAGCCGACATCCACGACACCGTCCTGATCGCTTCACTGTTCTCGCTGTTCAACCGGTACGTGGACGGGCTCGCCACCGACGCCCCCGACCAGCCCGAGTGGTACGCCGGTGCCGCGCAGGCGCTGGTGGCCGGCGGGTACGCCGCCATCTCGGGTGCGGCGCAGGCTGAGGCTCAGGCCGCCTGACGTCTTTTGGAGCCAGGGCGCCGAAAACTGTGGTCGAGCGGGGAAGATTCAGGACCTTGAATCTTCCCCGCCCGGCTGCTGCCGGGTGGCCTCGTGACAGCCACTGGATCGCCACTCACGACCCCCGCGGCCGAAGCGGTCCGGACATGGGCATGTCGAAGGGCCCGTCGCCGGTGTGGCTGGCGGGCTCTTCGGTCACGCAAGGGCTAGGTCACGACGCGGTGCAGGATGTTGCGCCGGGGATGTCGCAACGGGTCGAGGTACTGCGGCGGCACGAACTCCGGTATCCCGTCGGCCGCGATCCGGACTTGCCAGTCGTCGTGGTGGATCAGCCGGTGGTGGAAGCCGCACAACAGCACCAAATTCCGGAGATCCGTGCGCCCGCCGTCCGCCCAGTGCTCGATATGGTGGGCGTGGCAGTGCTTCGGCGCCCGATGACAGCCCGGGAACGCGCAGCCGCCGTCGCGGATGTTCAGGGCCCGGCGCTGGCCAGGGGTGACGAACCGTTTCATGCGCCCGACATCCAGGGGTTCACCGGCCGCGCTGAGCACCACGGGGATCATGAGGCAGTCACAGGCCATCATCCGCGCCTCGCGGGCGGTGATCTCGCCGACGAAGTCCAGGCAGGCGTTCCCGAAGCCGGTTTTCAGGTCTTCCAGGCTGACGGTCACGTGCACGAGGGTGCGGTAGCCGGCGGTACCCGGCTGGTCGGGGCAGGCCATGGCGAGGTCGAGAACGTCGGCCCACGCGTCACCTCGGCGCTGCGGCATGGTCCGGTGATCGGCCTGGCCGAACTCGTCGACCGGCCGCCGCGCCCCGTACGCGTCCAGCACGGCCGCCGTGCGGGCCCCGGTCTCGGGATCCAGCAGCCCGGACACTCTCCAGAAGCCGTCCTTGCGGCGCTCGACGAACAGCTCCCGCCGCGGCGGGGCGGGTTCGGGGTCCTTCGGCTCGTTCCCGTCCGGATCGAGGTGGGCGAGGATGCCGGCACCGGCTTCGGCGATCTCTTTGGGCCCGGCGTGGCGGGCGAGGCCGGCGAGGATCTTGTCCGCGCCCTCGACCTTCTCCCGCGGCACATCGGACGCAATCTTCCGCAAGATCTCCAAGATCAGATCGCTGTGCTGATCCCCGATCGCACCGTCCGCGGCCGCGGCACCGGTCTCGGGCGCGAACGCCGCGATCTCGGCGTCACCCACCCCCGGCGCCGGATTCAACGCCACTGCCCGTTTCACCACATCACGAGCATCGCCGAGAGAAATCCTCGCCACGTCCGCGAACCACGACGACGCGTTGCCGTACCCGAAAAGGTCTTCCGTGCCACGGGACTCGATCTCCGCCAAGTACTTCCCCACCCCGGCGGAGGCCATCCTCATCACCTGCAACAGGTGCGTCACGCCATGGGCGAGCTCCAGCTTGCCGGCGCGCCACAACTCCTGCGGCAGTTCAGGGAGGAAGGTCTCGGACACACCTCCACGATACCGAAATTCGCCGAACAAATGTTCGTAATTTTCAGCAACAGCGAACCGGCACATTTACCACTGGAGAGTGATTTCACCGCCGGACCGCGATCACACAACGCACATCCGTCGCGATTCGGCACCTGATTGCGGTACTTGCACACGCAAGCGTCGCGACCAGGTGCCGAATCGCGGAGGCCTTAAGCAGCCCGAGGAACCACCGGTTCCGGCGAAGAGTCCGAAGAGTCCGAAGTGGACGAACTCCTCGAAGCAACCGAAGCTGGAGCAGTGGCCGCCGCGAAGGCGCAGATAGCGCCGAGCGGCACCAACAGCAAGGTCAGCGCCGTACTGATCCCGAACGTCTGCGCCAGCCATCCGAAGATGGCGGGCCCGGCGAGCACCCCGGCGTTGTGCAGGGTGCTGTACCGCGCGATCGCCAGGCTGGTGTTGGACTTCGTTCCGTGCCCGACGGCGCTGGAGATGATCGGGATCGCCACGGCCAGCCCGACGCCCGCCATCGCGAGTCCCGCCAGGCCGAACCAGACGCTCTGCACCATGACGGCGAGCAGGACGCCGGCCGCGGTCATCACCATGCTCCACCGCACCAGCGCCACCGCGCCGAATCGCCGGTGCAGCCGGTCGCCGATCAGCCGGGTCCCGGTCTGCGCCACGATGAACGCGAAGTAGCCCAGCGACGCGATGTTCGCCGCCGCGCCGCGTTGCTCGCTCAGGAACACGCCGCCCCAGCTGGAAACCGCGCCTTCGCACAGCGCGACCGCCGCGCCGAGACCGCCGAGGACTATCACCGCGCGAGTCCAGCCGGAGAAAAAGCCGACCTTCGGCGCCTTTTCCGCGGCAGGCGACGAAGCCCGGGATTCCGTCAGCAGCCAGCGGCCGCTGAACAACGCGATCACGACGAGGACCACCGAAACGACCCAGAAATGGGCGCTCAGCGACCATTCCGCGCGGACCGCCAGCACCGTGCCGCCCGAGCCGAGCAGCGCGCCGATCCCCCACACCGCGTGGAGGCTGTTGAGCACCGGCCGCCGCGCCCGCCGTTCCACTTCGACGCCCTGCGCGTTCATGGACACGTCGAGCAGTCCCGCGATCACGCCCCAGGTCAGCATCCCGAGACCGGCGGTGATCGCACCGGGCATCACCGCCATCAGCGGCAGGAACCACGGCAGCACCAGTGAAGTGACGCGGATGACCGCGCGGCTGTCGAGATGGTTCGACAGGTGACCGGCCAGCTGCATCGCCAGCAGCACGCCGACGGTCTGGGCGAGCAGCACCATGCCGAGTTCGGCGAAGTTCAGCCCGAGTTCGATCCGCAGCTGCGGCACCCGCGCGAACCACGAGCCGAGCATGATCCCGACCATCAGGAAGATCCCCGAGATCGCGATCCGCTGCCGCCGCACGTCCTTCACCGGATGGATCTCCAGCCCGCTACTCATCGCCGCTCGCCACACCGGACGCGTCCCCGAAGCCGGACTCGCCGGTCCAACTGCCCACTTCGACGTGCGCGTTGAACGGCTTCCCTTCGGCATTGCGCATCGGCGGCCGCCGGTGCGCGAGGTGCAGGAAGACGTCGTCGTACTGGGTGACGTCGCCCGCCGCGGAAATGCGGTAGAGCATGTCCTCGTCCTCGCCGCCCCAGCCCTTGTAGCGCTCGTCGAAGCCGCCGATGCGGGTGAAGATCTCCGGCCGCGTCCACAGGCACGCGCCCGGGACGTCGCGCAGCAGCAGCCCGCGTGCCCCGGCCAACGGCGCTTCCGGCGTGTTCTCGCCACACCGTCGTTCGATCAGCCAGTCGCTCGAAGGGCCGTCCAGCGACAGCATTTCGGTGTGCGGCAGATGAGCGTCGGCGCGCTGGTCGGCGAACCGCGCGTGGTTGCGCTCCAGGAACTCCCGGTCCACCAGGATGTCCGCGTCGAGCAGGCACAAGGTCCTTGCCGCGCCGAGGGTCTCGCGCACGCCCACGTTCAGCGTCCAGGACTTGTTGAACAGCCCTTCGCCCTCGATGTGCACGTAGTGGTCGACCAGCGGCTCGACAACGTGCTTCCACCGCGGCTTCTCGTCGAACTCGACCACCGTCACCCGATACCGATCGGCCGGGAACGTCTGGTCGCGCAACGCGAGCAGGCACGCGGTGAGGTTCCGGATCCGGCCCGCGCCGTCCCGATCGGACAGTGGGACGACGACGAGGATCTCGTCGCCGGTGCCGGACGGCCGCGAGCGCACGCCACGAGCGAGGTCCGTCAGCCGGTCGAGGCCGGCGGGCTCGGACTCCGGTTCGTAGAGCCTGCCGCGGAAGTAGTTGATGTAGACGTTGTCGTCCGCCGCGTCCGCCTCCTGGGCCAGCTTCGAGGCCAGCGAAGGGTTTTCGTCCAGCAGCGCGACGACGCGTTCTTCGAGCCGCCGTTCGGCGAACGTGTCGGCCGGCTGCGCGACGAGCCGCCGGTACGCGAGATCGTGGCCGATCTCGGCTTCGAGCGGGTCGACCACGGCACGGTAGAAGCGTTCGCTGTGCATCCAGTAGTCGGCGGCGACGTCCGGCACCGCGGGATCATGGGCCAGGACGACGTACCGGACGATCCGCCCCGCGAGATCCGCGCTGTCCGGCTCGGCCTTCCAATAAGCCGATGCCGAAGCGAAAGTCTTGCCGCCCGTGCGGGTCGGCCGGATCTGCATCGGATTGGTCGCCCGTAACACGCACATCGGGCTACAGTCACAGGGATGCGGTTGCACTGCTCCTCCGTCCCTCGTTTTCCTTGGTTACTCGGACACCGAGCGTGACAGCCGTTCGCGAGGCGGAACGTCTTCTTGATTGCCGATGACCTCGGAGATTTCCCGCCGGATGAGAAACCGCATCAGTGGTCCCGTGATCGCCGTGGTGACGACCGCGACGAGCACGAGAATGGTGAACCCCAGTTGATTGACCAGTCCGTATTTCAGCCCGATCGTGGCGACGACGAGTTCGGTGACACCGCGGCAGTTCATCAGCGTTCCGAGCTGGATCGCCTGTCTGCCGGGTAATCCCGCCAGCCTGGCCGCGCCGCCGGCGCCGAGGAACTTGGTCAGCTGCGCGACCACCAGCACCCCGGCGAACAGCAGCCAATGCGAAACATCCGTGCCCAGCAGGCCGATCGACGTGCTCAGCCCGACCAGCGCGAAGAACAACGGCAGCAGGACGACGACGGTGAAGCCGCGCAACTGCTCGCTGATCCGTTCCACGAGCGGGCAGTCGCGGGGAACGGCGGTGCCGAACAGGAACGCGCCGAGCAGCGCGTGCAGGCCGAGCATCTGGGTCAGCACGGCGAACCCGATGGCGCCCACGAGCAGCAGCACGGTCATGACCTTTTCGGACTCGATCCGCGTCACCAGTCTGCTCAACACCCGGCGAACGACCAGCTGGGTGCCGACGACCAGTGCCACGGCCAGTATCGCCGTGGTGACGACGTTCCCACTGCCGTGCACCCCGGTGCCCACCAGGATCAACGTCAGGGTCAGCCAGGCGATGCCGTCGCCGATGGCCGCGCTGGTCAGGGAAAGCGCGCCGAGGCCGGTCCGCTCGATCTTGAGGTCGACCAGGATCCGCGCCAGCACGGGCATGGCGGTGATGGCCAGCGCGAGCGCGAAGAACAGGACGAAACCCGCTTTCGGCGCTCCGGCTCCGGCAAGCACGGACGACGCCGCGAACGCGACGCCGATCCCGGCGGCGAACGGCAACCCCATCCCGCCCAGCACCACCGCGCCGACCAGCGACTTCCGTTCGATCCGGTCGGTCCGCAGTTCGCAGCCGAGCAGGAACATGAACACGACGAGCCCCAGCTGCGCCGCTCTGTCCAAGTTGGACAGCACTTCGGGTGCGAACAGCCAGGCGCCACCTGACGGCCAGATCAGGCCCAGTACCGAAGGCCCCAGCAGGAGCCCGCCGACGATCTCGCCGAGCACCGGTGGCTGGCCGGCCCTTCGCAGTACCTCCCCGCAGAAATGGCTGACCAGCAGGATCGCGCCGACGGCGAGCAGGAACCGGGTGATCGGTTCGACGGCCATGGACCCACCTCTCGAAAGACGCGCCGAAGGGCGCGGGCGGCCACGAAGGCCACCCACGCCCTTCGGCGGGGGATCAGGCCGCTTCGGCCTGGTGCTCGGCCAGCTCGGCGAGGCTGGTGTAGATGTGGTCGGACACCGCGGCCACGGTGGGCTTGGCCCACAGGATGGTCGGCGGGAGGTCCATCCCGTAGCGCCGCTGCAACCGCACCCGCAGCGCCACCGTCATCACCGAGTCGACACCGAGTTCGACCAGCGGCCGCTTCAGCTCGATGTCTCCGGCCTCCAGGTTCAGCTCCGCCGCCACCTGCTCGCGGACGTCGCCGGTGACCTTCTCGCGAGCGTCGGATTCGGACAGGTTCGCGAAGTCGACGGTGAACCCGTTGCCCGCGTTGGCCTCGGCGCTGTCGTCGACCACCGTGAGTTCGCGGAACATCGGCAGCTTCCGCTGGTGCGGCGGGGTCGGAAGGACCCGCAGCACCGCCTGGTAGTCCGAGGAGAACCGGTCACCGAACGCCCAGGCTCGGAACGCCTCCGAGGCGGAGACGGCTTCCAGGCCGCGGGAGTTCGCTTCGAGCATGGTCGTCGCGATGTCCTGCGACAGACCGACACCGCGCCACGCGGTCCAGCCGAGGCTGATGGTGTCGTGGGTACCGCCGGAGTTGCGGTGCGTGGCCAGCGCGTCGAGGAACGAGTTGGCCGCCGCGTAGCTCGCCTGCCCGGAGAGGCGGGCGAACTGGCCGCACGAGGAGAACAGGACGAAGAAGTCGAGCGAGCCCGCCGGGAAGAGCCGGTGCAGCACCAGCGCTCCGCCGACCTTCGGCGCGAACACGTCACGCAGCCCGTCCTGGTCGACCTTGTCCACCAGCGCGTCGTTGACGACACCGGCCGCGTGGATGACGCCGGTCACCGGCGGAAGGCCCAGCGCACCCGGCGCCAGCGCCGACGCGACCGCGTCCTCGTCGGTGATGTCCAGCGCCAGCACGCCGACCGTGACACCCAGCGCTTCGAGGCCGAGGACGCTGTCGATCTGGTGCCGCACGTCCGGGTCGGTCACCGAAGGCCAGTCCGCGCGCGGCGGCAGGCCACGGCGGCCCGCCAGCAGCAGGCGGCGGGCACCGCGGTCGACCAGCCAGCGGGCGACCTCGAGACCCAGCCCGCCGAGACCACCGGTGATCAGCACCGTGCCCGAAGGCGAGCAGTGCAGCGGGGATCCGTCGGCGCTGCGGGTGATCTGGCTCAACCGGGCCACTTCCGCGCCCTCACCGGTCAGCGAGATGACGTCCTCGTCCCCGGCCGGGCCGCGGAAGACGTCGATCAGCCGCGCACCGAGGTCCGGCGCCGTGCAGTGCTCGACGTCGATCGTGCCGCCCCACAGTTCCGGGTGCTCACCGGCGATGATGCGGCCGACGCCCCACAGCGGGCCGTGCGCGACCGAACGCTCGTCGGTGCCGTGGCGGACGCCGCTGGTCACCGCCCAGATCCGCTGGGTGGCGACCTTGCCCTTCGACGTCGCCTGCAGTTCCGCGATCCGCTGCGAGGTGCGGATGAGCGACCACGTCGCGCGCTCGGTCGCGTCCTCCAGCCGCTCGCCTTCCGCCGCCCGCGAAGGCGCGACCACGACCGCGCCCGGGTTCGCGAACAGTTCGGCGGTGAGGTCGAGCGGTTCGCCGTCGACGGCCACCTCGACCGCGGTGGCGGTGACCCCCGCCGCGGTGAACTGCTCGACCAGGGTGCCGGTCGTGGCGGGCGGGCCGATCACGACGATCTGGTCGAGGTCCGAGGCCAGGGTGGCCTCGGGCAGCTCGTGCCAGGACACCTCGTGCACCAGGTCACGCGGCAGGACCGCGGTGCCAAGGTGCTCGACCGCCGCGAACTTCAGGCCGATGACCTCGGACACGATGTCGCCGTCCTCGTTGGCGACCAGGACGTCGACGGTGTCCTCCGGCGACTTCGGCGACCGCACGGCGTGCACGATGATCCGCGCGGGCGGCTCCCCCTTCCACGCCACCTTCTCGATGCCGCGCGACATCCACAACACGGTGGCGTGACCGGGCGAGACCACCATCGCGCTGATCGTCAGCGCCGCGTCGATCACGTGCGCCCAGCTGGTCGCGAGCTTCGCGGGCGGCGCGACGCAGTCCATCAGCGCGAGCTGCTCGACGTCGTCGTAGTACAGCTCGCTCATGGTCCACGGGAAGGCGTAGCCCTCGACACCCATGCGGCCGAACATCTCGTCGGCCTTGGTGAGCGACCCCGACGGCAGGCGGTCGCGGATCGTGGCGAACTCGATCCGGCCCTCCGGCACCCTGGCGCTCGTGTCGATGGAGGCGGTGGTGTGCGTGATCCACTCGTCGCTGTCGGCGCTGGTCTCGTCCGCGACACGGGTGGCCAGCGCGAGCGACCGGCCCTCCTTGACGATCTGGACGATCCGGGCCGGCTGCACGGCGAGCGGGGTGCGCAGCACGATGTCGGTCAGCGCCGGCGCGACCTCTTCCTCCGCCGCGAGGGCGAAGGTGTTGATGATCGACGCCGCCGGGGTGACCTCGACCCCGACCAGGCCGTGGCTCTGCGGATACGGACGGCTGTCCATGTCGAGCCGGGTCTGCCAGACCTGCCGCGACGGCGCGCCGGACACCGTCATCCGGCCGCCGAGCAGGCTGTGGCTCTCCGGGTCGTGCCCGCTGCCGAGGCCGGTGTCGGCGCCGGTCTCCGGGAAGATCCAGTACGGCCGGTGCTGCCACGCCGCCGCCGGAATACCCAGCAGGTCACCCTCGGGGAAGTCCCGCGTCCAGTCGATCTCGACCCCCTGGACATGCAGCTTCGCCAGGTTGTGCAGCAGCGTGCCGACCTCGTCGGTGTTGCGGCGCAAGGTGGCGCAGCCCGCCAGGTCGTCGATGCCGAGGCTCTCGGCGGTCTCGATGATCGAGTGCGAGACGACCGGATGCGACGAGACCTCGACGAACACGCGGTGCCCGTCCTCGAACGCCGCCTCGACAGCCTCGGCGAAACGGACCGGATTACGCAGGTTGCCCGCCCAATAGTCACCGTCACGGGCGACGCCGGACCGCGGGTCGGTCAGCGCGGTGCTGTAGAGGCTGACCGACGGCGTGCGCGGGTTCAGCTGCCGCGCCGCGGCCGCGACCTCTTCCAGCACCGCGTCCACATGCGTGCTGTGGAAGGCGATGTCGGTGTCGACCACCCGCATGTCGATGCCCTCTTCACGCCACCGCGTGACGAGTTCCGCGATCGCGCCCTTGTCACCGGAGACGACGGTCGACGTCGGGCTCGCGGAGATCGCCGCGACGAGGTCGGGGCGGTCACCGAGCTTGGCCTGGACCTCGGTGAACGAAAGGCTCGCCAGCACCATGCCGCCGTCGCCCTCCAGCCGCTGCAACGCGGCCGCGCGGCGGCAGGCGAAACGGGCGGCTTCGAGCAGGTCGAGCGAACCAGCGGCCACCGCGGCGGCGATCTCGCCGACGGAGTGCCCGATGATCGCGCCCGGTTTGACACCGCGGCTGCCCCACACCACGGCCAGGCCGACCTGCATGGCGAAGGTCAGCGCCTGGACGTGCGCGGCGGTCCACGGGCCGCCGTCGAGGATCGCCTCACGCGGCGTCCAGCCCAGTTCCTCGCGGTAGACCCCGGCCAGCGAATCGATCGTGGCGGCGAATCCGGCGTGCTCGGCGAGCAGCTGACGGCCCATGCCGGACCACTGCGAACCGTGCCCGGAGAAGACCCACACCGCGCCGTCGCTCTGCTGTCCGGCGCGGGCGAGCAGGATGCCGGACGCGGGTTCGTCGACAGCCAGCGCGCGGAGCCGCTCGGTCAGCTGTCCGGTGGAGGCGGCGATGACGGTGCCGCGCTGCGGAAGGTGCGAACGCCGCTGCGACAGCGTGTACCCGATCGAGGAAAGGGACGCTTGGGGGTTGGCGTCGATCCAGTCCGCGACGGAACCGGCGAGCGCGCGCAGACCGGCCTCCGACATCGCGGAGATCGGGAAGACCTTCCGCGTGCCGTCGCTGGTTTCCTTACCGGTCTTGAGTTCCGGCTGCGCGGGGCCCTCTTCGAGGACGACGTGGGCGATGGTGCCGCCGACGCCGTAGCTGGACACGCCGGCGCGTCGGGTGTGCTCACCGGCGGGCCACGGGGTGGTCTCGCCGACCAGCTTCAGCCCCGAAGACGGGTCGGAGATCGCTTCGTTCGGCTCGGTGTGCAGGCTCGGCGGGATCTGCTCGTTGCGCAGCGCCAGCACGGTCTTGATCACGCCGGTGATCCCCGAACCACCCTCGACGTGCCCGATGTTCGGCTTCACCGAACCGACGAGGCAAGGGTTCTCCGTCGACCGCACGGCGCCGATCACGGCCGCCAGTGCCTCGACCTCTTCACCGTCACCGGTCGGGGTGCCGGTGCCGTGTGCCTCGACGTAGTCCACAGTGGACGGGTCGACACCCGCGCGCTCGTAGACCTCGCGCAGCATGTGGGCCTGCGCTTCGGCGTTCGGCGCCATCATGCCCTCGGAGCGGCCGTCCTGGAAGACGCCGCTGCCGCGGATCACGGCCTGGATCGGGTCGCCGTCACGGATCGCGTCCGAAAGCAGCTTCAGCACGATGACGCCGGCGCCCTCGCCGCGGCCGTAACCGTCGGCGTTCTTGTCGAAGGCCTTGCTGGTGCCGTCCGGCGACATCGCGCCCGCGCCCTCCAGCGCCACGTTCAGTGCCGGGGTGGCCATGATGTTGACGCCACCGACCAGCGCGATCGACGTCTCGCCGGTGCGCAGGCTCTGCGCGGCGATGTGCAGTGCCGTCAGCGATCCGGCGCAGGCGGTGTCGACGGCCATGCTCGGGCCGCGGACGTCGAGGAAGTAGGAAACGCGGTTCGCGATCCCGTAGAACGTCGTGCCGTTGACGGCGTACGCGCCGGTGAGGGGGAGGTCCTCCAGCAGGCGGCGGCCGTAGTCGTTCGAGTTGGCGGCGACGAACACACCGGCGTCGGAGTTGCGCAGCGACAGCGGCGGGACACCCGCGTCCGCCAGCGCCTCCCAGGCCAGTTCGAGGATGAACCGCTGCTGCGGGTCCAGGAAGTCCGCCTCACGCGGGGAAATGCCGAAGAAGTCGGCGTCGAACCCCTCGATGTCGTCGAGGAAGGAACCGCGGATCGTGGTCCCCCTCAGGATCGCGGTCGCCTGTGGACTGCTCGCCGCGTAGGACTTCCACCGCTTTTCGGGCATGTCACTGACGGTGCTCTTACCATCGGCCAGGAACTCCCAGAACTTCTCCGGGGAGTCGAGGTCTGGAGCGAACCTGCAACTCATACCGATGATCGCAATGGCTTCGTCGGGTGCTTTGTACTCGCTCAAGTCCTCGCTCCTCGAGATAATAGGTCGCCTGAGGCGGAGACAACACAAAATTCCGGCGTCTCGTTGTACGCACAGCGTCTGCCCTGGCGCCTCGCCAAGGCATCTCCTCGACTGCTTGCGCGGGATCCTCGAGCGATCCCCGAGTGCGTGCGCAAGGTTCGAGACGCCCGCGCGCGCATCGCGTCCCTAGGGTCCGTTCGGGACCCATAGCGAGGAGGAGCAGCCATGCCGGGATCAGCGGGGCGGTCGACCGGGACGGGAGTCGTGCCTTGGCCGAGGAACGTCGCGGACCGCTATTTCGCCGAGGGCTATTGGGAAGGCCGGTCACTGGGGGCGCATCTCGCCGACACCGCGCGGAAGTACCCGGACGAGGTCTGCCTCGTCGACGGGGACGTACGGCTGACTTTCGGTGAACTGCTGGCGAAGGCCGACGGCGCGGCGATCCGGATGAGCGCGGCCGGGATCGGCGCCGACGACCGGATCGTCGTCCAGTTGCCGAACTGCTGGGAATTCGTCGTCACCACGGTCGCCTGTCTGCGACTCGGCGCGGTTCCGGTGTGGACGATGCCGCAGTTCCGTGAGCACGAGATCGGCGGCATTCTCGCCAACGCCGAGGCGACCGCGATCGTCGTCCCGGATGTCCACAAGGGATTCGACCACCAGACGCTGGCCCGCGAGGTGCTGCCGGACGGGCTCGTCTTCGTCGTGGGCGAGGACGTGCATCCCGGCAACATCGACCTTCGCTCGCTGTTCGTCACGGACGAGCCCGCCGAGGTCTCGCAGGCGCTCGACGCCGCCGCGCCGACAGGCAGCGCCGTCGCGACCTTCCTGCTGTCCGGCGGGACGACCGGGCTGCCGAAGCTGATCCCGCGCAGCGGCGACGATTTGAGCTACATGATCAAGACGGCGTCGGAGATCTGCCGGTTCGGGCCGGACACCTCGTATCTGGTGGTGCTGCCGCTGGGACACGGGTTCGCCAACACCGGGCCGGGGATCCTCGGCGCGCTCATCTCCGGCGGGCGGGTCGTCATCGCGCCGTCACCGGCGCCCCAGCAGGCGTTGCCGCTGATCGAGAGCGAGCGGATCACCGCGACGTCCGCGGTGCCGGCGATCCTGCACCGGTGGATCGAGTACCTGGACACCGATCCCGGCTGGGATCTGTCCACTTTGGAGATGATCCAGATCGGCGCGGCCAAACTCGATCCCGCTTTGGCGGCGCGGGTACGGCCCAAGCTCGGGTGCACGCTGCAGCAGGTTTTCGGGATGGGCGAGGGGCTTCTGTGCCTGACCCGGCTCGATGACCCGGACGAGCTGATCCTGCACACCCAAGGCAAGCCGATCTCACCGCACGACGAAATCCTTTTGGTGGACGAAGAAGGCGCGCCGGTTCCTCCCGGCGAGCCGGGCATCCTGCTGGTCCGCGGCCCCTACACGACGCGCGGCTATTACCGCTCACCGGAGTTGAACGCGCGATCGTTCATCGACGGCTGGTACAACACCGGCGACATCGTCCGGATGACACCCGAGGGCTATCTGGTGGTTTCCGGGCGGGAGAAGGACGTCATCAACCGGGGCGGGGAGAAGATCAACGCCGAGGAGATCGAGACGTTCGCCCTCGCACTGGACGGTGTCGAGCACGCGGCCGCCGTCGCGATGCCGGACGCGGAGCTCGGCGAGGTCGTCTGTCTCTACGTGGTCGCCACGAAAGCTGTTTCCTTGCACAGCCTCCACGCGTTGATGCTCGCCGCGGGCGCCGCCCGGTTCAAGCTCCCGGAGCGCTTGGTCGTCGTGGACGCCCTGCCCGCCACCGGAATCGGCAAGGTGGACAAGAAGGCGCTACGAGCTGACATCGCCTCGCGTCTCACTCAGGTCGCCGACGCCGCCTGAAAATCCGTGAAGGCCTCCTTTTGAGGGACCCAGAGTCCCTCAAAAGGAGGCCTTCACGGACCTCGGCTACGCCTTGACTAATTCCACAATGGACATATAAGACTTCCGGCCCACCCTGTGTGTCCCGCGCACCTGGAGCCCGGCCCGTCGCGCCAGCTCCGCCAGTTCGGACAGGCCGCGCTCCTTGCCGCCGTTGTAGATGAGCATGCGCAGGTCCATCCCGGTGTTCGGAGTCTCGCCGTCGGAACCGATCGCCTCGACCAGCAAGACGACGCCGTCTTCCCCGGCCGCCTCCGCACAGCGCTTCAGGATCGCGACCGACGGTTCGTCGTCCCAGTCGTGGATGATCGCCGACAGCACGTACGCGTCCGCACCGGCGGGCAACGGGTCGAAAAAGCTTCCCGGCACGACGTCGACCCGAGGGGCCAGGCCGTTTCCGGTGAAGCGCTCCCGCGCGTTCGCCGCCGGGCCAGGCAGGTCGACCAGGGTGCCGCGTAGCCCGGAGTGCTTGATCAGCAACGCTTCCAGCAGTGCACCACTACCACCGGCGACGTCGACCACGTGGCCGAGACTCGCCCAGTCGTAGGCGTCGACAATGCCCGAGTTGTCCAGCGCGATGTGGTGCCCCATCAGCGCGTCGAACGACGCCGAAAGTTCCGCGTCGCCGCTGAGGTCGTCCCAGAACGGGACACCGTGGCGCACCGAATAGGACTCCTCGCCGGTCTTCACCGCGTGCGCGAGGTCCACGAAACTCAAGTCGCCCTTGCCGATGGCGCCGTTCATGTCGAGCCACTTCCGCTTGCTGCGCGGATGGCCGTCCCGGAGCTGCTCGCCCAGTTCGGTCGCCGTGTAGGCGCCCGAATCGTCCCTGGTGAACAGGCCGACGGAAACCAGGTGCAGCAGCAGGCGGTCCAGCGCACCCGCGTGCGTGCCGGTGGCCGCGGCGAGTTCGGCCGGGGTGCGCGCCCCGCCGGCGATGTGGTCGGCGACCCGCAACGTGGCCGCCACGCGTACCGCCATCGGTGTCGCCAGATCCGCCAACGCCCTCAGCCCGAGCCGTCCCGCGTCGTCGACCGACATTTTTGCTCCCTTCGCCCTTCGGTCAGGCTAGGGGCGAGACGTGCGGCCAGGCTTATCCACGACTGCTCGCAATCGGGAAGAGGCGTGCCGCCGCCCGCGGCCGATACCGTCGTTCACTCCAGGAGAGGGCAGTTCCCCGGACCGGAGGTCGCATCCCGTGGCACACCACGATTTCGAACCCCGGTTGGCGATCCCCGGACGCGGAGCCGTGGCGCTGCCCGAACTCGCCGGAACGCTCAGCGTCCGCGAACGTGACCTCGCGGACGCTGAGCGGGACTTCGGCGGCCATGTCCACCGCCGCCCGCTCGCCGTCGCCTTCCCGGCCACCGCGGTCGACGTGGCGGCACTCGTGCGCTTCGGCCGGGCACACGGAATCCCCGTCGTGGCACGCGGTGCCGGGCATTCGGTCGACGGACAGGCGCTGACCGGCGCCGGAATCGTCATCGACATGTCGACACTCGGCGGGGTTCGCCCGTTCGGGCCGGACCGGATCAGCGTGGACGCGGGCGCCCGCTGGCGCGCGGTCGTCGACGCGACCCTGCGCGCCGGCACCGTCCCGCCGGTACTCCCCGACTACCTCGACCTTTCCGTCGGCGGTTTGCTGTCCACCGGCGGTTTCGGCGGCGCGAGCCACCGGTACGGCTCACAGGCCGACAACGTCCACGACCTCGACGTCGTCACCCCCGACGGTGAACTGGTGACCTGCTCGCCCACCGGCAACGCGGCACTCTTCGACGCCGTCCGCGGGACGCAGGGGCGGCACGGGATCATCACGCGCGCCACCGTCGCGCTGACCCGGGCGCCCGCGAAGGTCCGTCGGCACCGCCTGACGTATCACGATCTCGGCGCCTACCTCGGCGATCAGCGGCGACTGGTGGACGAACTCCGCTTCGACCACGTGGACGGTCAGGCGCAGTACGTGGACGGGCACTGGCGTTTCGTCCTGGAAGCGGTCAGCACGCAGTCGCCGCCGATCGGCGACCTCCGGCACGATTCCGCCGAGATCGTCGAAGCGGCTTACCGGGACTTCCTCGACCGGATCCAGCCGATCGAAGCGCGGCTGCGGTCGACCGGTTCGTGGTACCACCCGCATCCGCGCGCCAACGTGCTGCTGCCGGGGAAGCACGCGGAAGCCGTTCTCGCGGCGGCTTTTTCCGAGCTGACGCCCGACATGCTCGGCGTCGGCGGCAGTGTCTTGCTGTATCTCTTCCCGACCGCGCGGGTGGCCGCTCCCCAGGTCCCGGCCGCGCGGGATCCGTACACCGTGCTGTTCGGCGTCCAGCGGACCGCTCCACCCGGAGATTCCGTGACGCTGCACCGTATGCGCGAAGCCAACGCCGCACTGCACGCGACCGCGCGGCGTCTCGGCGGCGCGAGCTACGCCTATCCCCTGGACGCGACGGACGCCCAGGCCGCCTGAATCGCCGCGACGCTGCGGTCGACGTCGGCTTCGGTCGTGCTCCAACTGGACACGGAGACACGCATCAGGCGCCGGCCGTGCCAGGTGGTCGTCCCCATCCAGCACTCGCCGGATCGCTGCACAGCTTCGACGACTCGATCCGTTTCGTCGCCGAAGCTGACGAGAATCTGGTTCAGCACCACGTCGTTCACGACGGTGAAGCCTGCTTTCGTGAGCTGCTCGGCGAACCGCCTCGCCAGCGCGCAGCAGCGCTCGACCAGCTCGGCGATCCCCGCGCGGCCCAGTTCGCCGAGCGCCGCCCACGTCGCGAATCCCCGCGCCCGACGGGAGGACTCGGGCACGAAGTCGCTCGGCGCTCGCACGTCGCCGTCGCCCTGGCCGGTCAGATACGCGGCCGTGAGGGACATCGCGGCCGCATGCGACCCGGGATGGGCGCAGAAGGCGTAGCCGCTGTCGTAGGGGACGTTGAGCCACTTGTGCCCGTCGACCGCCCACGAATCCGCTCGCTCGACCCCGGCAACTAGAGGACGACTTGCGGGGCTCGCGGCCGCCCAGAGCCCGAAGGCGCCGTCGACGTGGACCCACGCACCGTGCCGATGGGCGATCTCCGTCGCGGCGGCGAAGTCGTCGAAGGCGCCGCTGTTCACGTTCCCGGCCTGAAGGCAAACGATTGCGGGCCCGTCAAGCGTCCGCTCGAGGCCGTCGATGTCGATCGCGCCCTGCCCGTCCGCGCCGACGGGCGTGACGGCGTCGGTGCCCAAGCCGAGCAGACGCAAGGACCGGTCGATCGTCGCGTGGCGCTCCTCGCTCGCGATCACCTTGAGCGGCGGTGCCCCGTTCAGGCCGCGGCGCTCGACGTCCCACCCGGCCCGCGCCAGCACGTGATGACGAGCGGCGGCCAGGCAGACCGTGTTCGCGCCCTGGCCGCCGGTCACGAACCCGAAGGAAGCGGTGGACGGCAGGCGGAGGACGTCCTTGAGCCACTCGCCGGCCACGTCCTCGACGATCGCGGCGGCCGGTGACGTGACCACGTTGAAAGCGGACTGGTCCCAGCCGGTCGCCAGCATGTCGGCCGCCGTCGCGGCGTCGAGCGCGCCACCGGTGACGAACCCGAAGTACCTCGGCCCGGTCGTCGCCACCAGCGCGGGCGCGACGGCTTCGGCCAACTCGCCGATGACGTCAGCCGCCGGGCGAGGATGCTCGGGCAGCTCGCCGAGCGCGTCGCGAATGTCCGTCTCCTCCGGGAAGACCGGCCCGTCGGCCACGCTTTCGCGGTAGTCGGCCACCCTGGCGGCGACCTCGGCCAGCAAACCTCGCAACTCACTCATCGGACGGCTCCCTTTCGATCGTCGCGAACTCAACCGTCCGCGGTCGTACCCTTCCTTGCTTCCGATCAGCTGGCTCACCCGCTGAGGGGTCAAACCCAGCACCGCGGCGTTTTCCCGCCCCGACAGACCGGATGTTCCGAGTTTCCACGTCGGCGCGAGCGGGACCTGACCTGCTCCGCGAGCTTGGCCAAGACGACGTAAGTGCCGGTCATCGCAGCCACCCCTTCAGCCCCGGGCAGGTGACGATCCAGCGCGGTGCAGACGGTGTGACCAGGGCGTCGTGTGACCTTGGGAAACCTTGTTTGACCTGCGGCGGAATGCCCCGGTACCGTGTTGTGTTAGCACTCTTGTCGGTTGAGTGCCAATGCACGAAGGAGCGGCAGTGCCCACCTACCAATACGCCTGCAAGGAATGCGACCACGCTTTCGAGGCCGTGCAGTCGTTCTCCGACGCGAGCTTGACCGTGTGCCCGCAGTGCTCGGGCCCGCTTCGCAAGGTCTTCAGCTCGGTCGGGGTGGTCTTCAAGGGCAGCGGTTTCTACCGCAACGATTCGCGTGACTCGAAGGCCAACACGACCTCGGGGACCCCCGCCAAGAGCGAGGCCAAGACCGAGACCAAGTCGGAGTCGAAGTCCGAGTCGAAGCCGGAGACCAAAAGCGCGTCATCCTCCTCCACGGGTACGACGAAAACGGCCGCCGCCGCTTCCTGACGTCCCGAGTTGTCCACAGGCCCCCGGTTATCCACAGCCGGGGGTTTTCGTTCTTCCCGGCCCCGCCACGGCCCCCTAGCGTCGAGATCATCACCGATCGACGAGGGGGAATCCCGTGTTCCACGCTCTACCCGTCCCACGAAGACTCCAGGGCAGGCCGGCGCGGCTGTTGCGCCGCTGGCTGGCCCTGTCCCTGCTGCTCGGCGGCCTGGTCGCGCTCGTCCTGCCCGGGTCCGCGCGGGGCACGCCCGGCGCCGCGACCGTGGTCTCCGCCCGTGACCTCCCGGCCGGGACGCTGCTGAGCGCCGGGGACCTCGAGGTCGTGGACCTCCCGGAGGACGTCCGTCCACAGGGTGCCACCGACCAGGCCGCCTCGGTCGAGGGCCGGATGCTCGTCGGCGCGGCGCGGGCGGGTGAGCCGCTGACCGACGTCCGGCTGGTGAGAGCGGCCATCCCCGGAACGGGTGATCCGGGGAGTTCGACCGTGCCGGTGAGGCTCGCCGACGCCGGGGTCGCGGAGTTGCTCAGACCGGGTCAGCGCGTCGACGTCGTCGCGGCCGCCGAGGCCGGGCGCGACGCGTCCGTGCTGGCCAGCGCCGCCGTCGTGGCGGCCGTCGGCGCGCCGGACACCGCGGAGCCGAGGGCGGCCCGCGCCGGGAGCAAGGGACCTTTGGTGCTGCTCTCCCTGCCCGCCGCGATCGCGACACGGGTCGCCGCCACTTCGCTGGAACGATCCCTGGCGGTTACCCTCCGCTAGCTCGCGCCCGTTCAAGCGGGCGCCTGCGTCCCCCCGGTCAAAAGCTGTGAAGAGGAGAGCGTCTTGCTCAAGGGTTTCAAGGACTTCCTGATGCGCGGGAACGTCGTCGACCTCGCGGTCGCGGTGGTCATCGGCGCCGCGTTCACAGCGATCGTCACGGCTTTCACGAACGGCCTGATCAAGCCGCTGATCAACACCATCGGTGGTTCGGACGCCGCCAAGGGGCTGGGGTTCAACATCCTCGCCGAGAACGACTCCACGTTCCTCGACTTCGGCGGCGTGATCAACGCGGCGATCAACTTCGTGCTGGTCGCGGCCGTCGTCTACTTCGTGATCGTGCTGCCGGTCAAGCACGTGCAGGAGCGGCGCAAGCGCGGTGAAGAGGCGGGCCCGGCGGAGGCGACCGACGTCGAACTGCTCACCGAGATCCGCGACCTGCTGCGCGCGCAGCAGGACCGCGCACGCTGACCAGGATCACCGGTCGTGGTGAGGCGGCCGGTTCTCCAGGTACCACGAGTCGGAGTCCGGGGTGCGCTGCCCCGGCTCTCGCTCGTCGGAGGTGGTGTCCGGCAGGACGTCGCCGAAGATCTCGTCGACCCGGCGCCGGGTCGCCTCGGTGGGGCGCTTGTCCTGGTCTTCCGCCAAGGTTCAGGCCTCTTCGAGCCCGGAAAGCTCGTCGATCACGTACGGCACCAGCGACGAGAGCGTCGCCATGCCGTCGCGGACGGCCGCGCGGGAACCCGCGAGGTTGACCACCAGCGTGCTGCCGGAGACGCCGACGAGCCCGCGGGAGATGCCCGCGTCCACCGCGCCCGCGGCCAGACCGGACGCGCGCAATGCCTCGCCGATGCCCGGGATCGGGCGGTCGAGCACACCGGCGGTCGCGTCCGGGGTCCGGTCGCGCGGGGAGACCCCGGTGCCGCCGACGGTGATCACCAGGTCGGCGCCGCCGATCACCGCGGTGTTGAGCGCGTTGCGGATCGCGGCCGTCTCGGCCTCGACCACCACGACACCGTCGACGATGAAGCCCGCTTCTTCGAGCAGCTCCGTGACCAGCGGTCCCGTGTTGTCCTCGTGTTCGCCGTGGGCGACACGGTCGTCCACGATGACCACCAGTGCGCGGCCAAGCCGTTGTGCGCTCCGTTCCATACGCACACCGTATCCGGTTTCGGCTGATCTTCGCCGCCGCGGTGTCCCGGGCCACGAGTTGTGACGATTCCCCGACGTGCGCGGCGGATCCGGGGCCGCCACCGAAGGCTCCCATATCGCCGATCTGCTGTGCGCCCACGGCTCCTCGCGTCCGCCCGGCTACATCGGTCGCTGAAACCGGGAACAGACCACGCCCCCGGCCGGTTGTCGTTCCCGGCAACGGAAGCGACTTTTGGGGGGTTCGGGTGGGCATCACCGTCGGAGACATCGAGATCGAGGCGCTCGGGGACGGCCTGATCAGGCTGCCGCTCGCGTTCTTCCCCGGTCTCGACCCCGAGGCCCACCCGGACGTCCTCGACGAGGACGGCACCGTGCACGTCCCGACCGGCGCGTACCTGATCCGCGGCAACGGCCGCACGATCCTCGTCGACACCGGGCTCGGGCCGCGCGAGTTCGCGTTTCCCCAGGGCATGACACCCGCCAAAGGCGATCCGACGCCGCCGATGGGCACCGGCGGCGACCTCGCGGCCGCGCTGGACAAGGCGGGGTGCCCGGTCGGCGAGATCGACACCGTCTTCCTCACCCACCTGCACAACGACCACACCGGCTGGATCGCCCCCGAAGGCGAGCTGACCTTCCCCGGCGCCCAGGTCGTCTTCGGGCAACTCGACTGGGAGGCCCTGATCGAGCCGGCCGGGACGGGCGAATGGGGCCGTGTCGGCATGGAGACCGCCCGCGGCGCCGGGCTGACCGAGGCGATCAGCGGCGGCGACGTCCCGATCGCGCCCGGGATCGTGGCGCGGCACGCCCCCGGGCACACGCCGGGCCACTACGTCCTCGACATCACCGCGGACGACGAACGCCTGCTGGTGCTCGGCGACGTCCTGCACACTCCCGCGCAGCTGACGGACACGCGGGTCAGCTTCCTCAGCGACCTCGACCCGGACCTGGCCCTCCGCACCCGGCAGCGGTTCCTCGCCGAAGCCGAAGAGACCGGCGCGATCATCGCGCCTGCCCACTTCCCGGACATGGGTTTCCTGCGGCTCTAGGGCATCGCCAACGGCAGCCGGACCTCGAACCGGCATCCCGGACCGTGGTTGCGGACCCCGATCCGGCCGCGATGGGCCTCGACGAGGCCTTTCGCGATCGCCAGGCCGAGTCCGCCGCCGCTCGCCAGCCCGCCGCGTTCGGGGGTCCGCGCCCGGGTCCCGCGGAACGCGACGTCGAAGACGCGCCCGATCTCGTCGTCGGGGATCCCGCCGCAGCCGTCGTCGACGGCCAGCAGCGCCTCGCCGCCGTCGATGCCGATCTGGACCGCGACCGTCCCGTCCGGCGGGGTGTGGCGGACGGCGTTGGACACCAGGTTGCGCACGATCCGCGCCAGCTCGGGGTCGCTGCCGGAGACGACCGGCCACACGTCGGCGTACTCGATCATCCGCACCCGCTTCTGCTCGGCGAGCGGCGCCTGCGCGGCGACGGCGTCGCTCACGACGTCACGCAGCGGCACGGAAGCCATGGTCAGCCGCAGCGCGCCCGCGGTGATCCTCGACAACTCGAACAGGTCGCCGACCATGCCGGACAGCCGGGTGGTCTCGCCGCTGATCCGCCGCGCGTAGCCGGTGACCTCGATCGGCTCCGCGACGACGCCGTCCGCGACGGCTTCGGCCATCGCCTGGATCCCGGCCAAGGGGCTGCGCAGGTCGTGGCTGATCCACGCGACCAGTTCGCGCCGCGACGCCTCGGCCGCGCGCTCCCGCTCCCGTGCCTCGCGTTCCCACACACTGCGGCGGGCGATCGCGCGGCCGAGCGCGAGCGCCGGTGGCACGGTCACCAGCGCGACCAGCAGGCAGACCAGGGTCATCGTGGTCAGCGCGGGGGTGAACATGAACCCGCTGATCCCGAGGACCGCGGTCAGCGTCGCGAGCACCGGGATCAGCACGAGGATCGTCATCGTGCTGGCGAGCGAACCGCGTCTGAGCAGGTACAGCGCCAGGACGCCGAGCAGCACCACCGGCAGCGCGAACAGCAGCGCGAACGGCAGGATGTGCCAGGCGTGCGCCAGCATCTCGCCGAACGACTCCCCGGAGCCGATCACGGCCGCACCGGGTCGTACCGGTAGCCGACGCCCCAGACGGTGGCGACGCGGACGGGTTTCGCCGGATCTCGCTCGATCTTCTCCCGCAACCGTCTCACGTGGACGGTCACCGTGGACTGGTCGCCGAAGTCCCAGCCCCAGACCTTCTCCAGCAGATCGGCGCGCGAGAACGCCACGCCGGGATGGGCGAGGAAGAACGCGAGCAGGTCGAATTCGCGGCTGGTCAACGGAAGTTCGGCGCCACGGAGGGCCGCCTGCCGCGCGGTCATCCGCAACGACAGGTCGCCGTCGGTGAGCTGACGCGCGGCCGGTTCGGGCCGCGGCATCCGCGCCCGCCGCAGCACCGACGCCACGCGCAGCGCGAGTTCCTTGGGGCTAAAGGGTTTCGTGACGTAGTCGTCGGCGCCGAGCTGGAGTCCGGCGATCCGGTTCTCCTCCTCTCCGAGCGCGGTCAGCATCACGACCGGCACCTGGCTCACCTGCCGCAGCCGGCGGCACACCTCGAGCCCGTTGAGCCCGGGCATCATGACGTCGAGGACCACGAGGTCCGGCCCGGTCGCGGAGAACAGGCGCAGCCCTTCGGTGCCGTCCCCGGCGACGTCGACGTCGAAGCCCGCGACCTCCAGGTACCGCCGGACGACGTCCCGGACGGTCTCGTCGTCGTCGACCACGAGCACCCGGCCCTGCTCTGTCATCGAATCCACCTCACCAGCTCGTCAGCACCAGATGGTTCACCACCAGCGCCGTGGCCGGCACGATCAGGACGGTTGGCCGGGCCGCCGACGGGCTCACCCTCGCCGTCGTCTGGCTCGGCGTGGCCGTGGCCGCGCTCTGAAAGCGGCGTTGAAAGGGCCACGCGCGACCGGGATTGGCAGCCGGTCGCGCGTGGCTCTGGTTCCGGCCCGCTGGGGGTTCGAGCCGGGGTTTGGTCTCGGCCGCGCACCGCGGCCGAGCGTTTAATTCGGGGTGACCGGCTGGCCGCCGAGGGTCACCTCGACTACCTTGTCACCGCCGAGGGTGAACTTGACCTTGTCGTTCGGCGCCCGGGTGCGGATCTCCGCGACGAGCGCGTCCGCGTTGGGGATCGTCCGGTCATCCAGCTTCGTCACGACGTCACCGGACTTGAGGCCCGCCTTCTCCGCGGGGCTACCCGGCGAAATCTCACCGAGCTGCGCTCCACCGGTCGGCGCCGTCTGCACTCGCGCGCCGATGAACGTCTGCGTGGCCTGCCCGGTGTTGATGATGTCGTCGGCCGTGCGGCGCGCCTGGTCGATCGGGATCGCGAAACCGATGCCGACGTTGCCGCCGCTCTCGCCGCCCTGACCCTGACTGGACTTCGGGCTGTAGATCGCCGAGTTGATGCCGATGACCTGGCCCGCCATGTTCGCGAGCGGCCCGCCCGAGTTACCCGGGTTGATCGCCGCGTCGGTCTGCACCGCCGACATCACCGTGGTCTGGTCGCCGCCGCCACCGGCGCTCACCGGCCGGTTCAACGCGCTGACGATGCCCGAGGTCACCGTGCCCGCCAGTTCGAACGGCGAACCGATGGCGACCACCGGCTGCCCGACCCGCAGGTCGTCGGACCGGCCCAGCTCCACCGGGGTCAGCCCGCTGACGCCGCTGACCTTCACCACGGCGATGTCCGTCGTGGGGTCGCGGCCGACGACGGTCGCCGTACCCTTCTTGCCGTCCTGGAACACCGCCTGGATCTGCCCGCCCGCGGCGGCGACCTCCACGACGTGGTTGTTGGTGAGGACGTAGCCGTCGGTACTGAGCACGAAGCCGGAGCCCTCGCCCGCACCCGAACGCCCGGACACCTGGAGCTCCACGACGCTCGGCGAGAGCTTCTGCGCCACCGACTCGACCGAACCGGCGGGCAGGTTGCCCGTCTGCTGGGCGGGCTTCGGCGCGTCGAGCGCGTTCACGGAGCCGCCACCGGAGGAATCCGCGGTCAGGAAACCGACCGTGCCGCCCGCGACCCCGCCGACGACCAGCGCGATGGCCGCGACACCGGCGAGCAGCTTGCCCGAAGTGGACTTCGAGGCCTGCCGTTGCTGGGGGACCGTGTACACCGACGGGCCCGGCTGGGTGTAGGGCGGCTGCTGGCCCGGGATGTGGTGCCCCTGGGTGTACGGACCCGGCGCCGGCTGCTCCGGAGGGGGCGCCTGCTGGGTCTGCGTCTGGGCCTGGGGCGACCACGGATTGTATTGCTGTTCGGAGGAGTGGGCCTGCTGCGCTCCGCCGTGCGGGGTGGCATGGCCGCCGAGGCCGGTCGCGTCCGGCTGAGCACCTGCCTGCCGCGCCTGCTCGGCGTTCTGGCCGCTGGGGTCGTTCTCGGTCATGTCCCCACCTTGCGCGATGGTCCTGAGAAGTTCCTGAGCCCATGCTGTGCATCGCACATGAGTATGACCCCGTCAGCGAGTGGCGCGCAGCCTTTCCGCGATCTGCTCGGGGGTGGCGTCGTTGATCCACACGGCCATCCCGGACTCCGACCCCGCCAGGTACTTCAGCTTGTCCTTGGACCGCAAGACCGAGAAGACCTCCAGGTACAGCCAGCCGAGTTCGCGATCGCGTTTGGCGGGCGCCTGGTTCCAGGCCGCGATGTAGGGCAGGGGCCGGTCGTAGAAGCCGTCGCAGCGGCGGAGGACTTCGAGGTAGATATCGGAGAATTCGTCACGCTCGGCGTCCGAGAGCGCGGGGATGTCGGGCACCTGGCGATGCGGCACGATCTGGACCTGCACCGGCCAGCGCGCGGCGGGTGGCACGAACGCCGTCCAGTGCTCGCCCGCGACCACGACCCGCGTCCCGGATTCACGCTCGGCGGCCAGGACGTCGCCCAGCACCGGACGGCCGTGCTCGGCCTCGTAGGCACGCGCGACCTCCAGCATCCGCTCGGTCTTCGGCGTGACGAACGGGTACCCGTAGATCTGACCGTGCGGGTGATGCAGCGTCACGCCGATCTCTTCACCCCGGTTCTCGAACGGGAACACCTGCTCGACACCGTCCATCGCGGACAGTTCGGCGGTGCGGTCGGCCCAGGCGTCGACGACCGCGCGGACCTGCTTGGCCGTCAGCCCGGCGAAAGAACCGTCGTGGTCGCTGGTGAAACAGACGACCTCGCACCGGCCGGCACCCGGCGCGACCGGCACCAGCCCCGCGCCATCCACTGTGGACGAATCGCCGATGACATCGCGGGCGAAGGAGGGGAAACGGTTCTCGAACACCGCGACGTCGTAGTCCGGCTCCGGGATCTCGCTGGGCTTCCCGGGTTTGGTGGGACACAGCGGGCACAGGTCGGCGGGCGGTTTGTAGGTCCGCGTCTGCCGGTGCGCGGCCATCGCCACCCACTCGCCGGTCAGCGGGTCACGCCGGATCTCCGACGCCGCCGCGACCTGAGGCAGGTCACGGGTGTCCTCGGCGGTGCGCTCCGGCGCGCCCGGCGAGTCGAAATAGATGATCTCCCGGCCGTCGGCCAGGTGCCTTACCGTGCGCTTCACGCTTCTTCAGCCTCAGCCGTCTCCGCCGTTTCGGCGATCATCAGCTCACCCACCTGCTCGGTGAGCGTTTCCCTCGCGTTGTCGGACAACCCGTCGTCCGAGACGACGACGTCGGCCTCTTCGAGCCCGGCGATGGTGGAGATGCCGACGATGCCCCATTTGGTGTGGTCGGCCAGCACGACCAGTTTGCGGCCGGCCTCGACCAGCGCCCGGTCGGTCTCGGATTCGGTGAGGTTCGGCGTGGTGAAACCGGGGCCGTCGGCCATCCCGTGCACTCCGAGGAAGACGACGTCCAGGTGCAGCGAGCGCAGGCTCTGCACGGCGACCGGCCCGACCAGCGCGTCCGACGGGGTGCGGACGCCGCCGGTGAGGACCACCGTGCGATCCGGCTGGTTCGCGCCGCGCAGCACGTCGGCGACCTGGATGGAGTTCGTGACGATCGTCAGGCCGGGGATCTCGTCGAGCGCCCTGGCCAGCGTCCACGTGGTGGTGCCCGCGGAGATGCCGATCGCGGTGCCCGGCCGGACCAGCCCGCCCGCGACGGCGGCGATGGCCTCTTTCTGCGCGCGCTGACGCACGGATTTGGCCTCGAAGCCCGGCTCGTCGGTGCTTTTGCCGACGATGGAGGTGGCGCCGCCGTAGACCTTCTCCACCAGCCCCCGGCCGGCGAGCACGTCGAGGTCGCGGCGCACCGTCATGTCGGAGACGCCGAGCCTCGTGACGAGGTCGCTGACCCGGACCGCCCCGGTCCGGCGCGCCTCTTCGAGGATCAACGCCTGTCGTTGCCGCGCGAGCACGAAGCCTCCCTGCACCACTGCCAACCGGATCAACTACACAAAATCCTACATGATCAAACATGGCGCGACGGCTACGAAGTCGCACCCTACGACGAAGAAGAGCTTGAGCGCCTTCGCTCTCTGGGGTTCAGCGGTCCCGAAGACGACCCTTCGGTGCTCGTCGAAGCCGCTTCGGGTCCACGGCTCTTCTTCAATCTGGTTCCGGAGTCGAAAGTCGTCAAGAACCGCGTACACCTGGATCTGACAGGCGACGATGTCGAGCGGCCGATCCCGAGGAGAACGAGTTCTGCCTAACTATTCCTCGGCCGTCTGCTTGACGCCGTCGATCGGGACGCCGCGGAAACTCAGCACGAAAAGGGAAACCGCGCCGAAGAACAACGCGATGTCGGCGACGTTCCCGACGAACCAGCCGTTGTAGTCGATGAAGTCGACGACGTGGCCGCGCGCGAAGCC
This sequence comes from Amycolatopsis coloradensis, assembly GCF_001953865.1. Lineage (GTDB taxonomy): Bacteria > Actinomycetota > Actinomycetes > Mycobacteriales > Pseudonocardiaceae > Amycolatopsis > Amycolatopsis coloradensis. Next base: position 376,842 of record NZ_MQUQ01000005.1, on the reverse strand, counting down.
GGGGTCACGGAACAGGCGGTCACCCAGGTGCGTCGCCGCGCCTCCGAGCAGCAACCCGAGCGAGATCGCCCAGCCCGCCGAGCGGACCTTGCGCGAGATCCACAGCAGCGCGACCACCGCGACCGCGGCCAGGATCGCGAAGATCCAGGTCGAACCGGCGCCGAGGGAGAACGCCGCGCCCGGGTTGTAGAGCAGCCGGAAGTGGATGAAGTCGCCGATCACCGGGATCGGCGCCCGGCCGGTCAGGGCGTCGACGGCCCACCCTTTGGTCAGCTGGTCGGCCGCCAGCAGCACCGCGGCCACCAGCAGTGTCCACAGCAGACGACGGGGCGGCGTCTCAGGCGCGTTCTCGGTGCTCATCACCCGTCAGGGTAATCACCCCTCAGGCAGGGGCTCCCGGGAGCCGCAGGGTCATCAGCGCGCCACCTTCGGGAGCGCGTCCCGCGTAGACGTCGCCGCCGTGCCGCTGCGCCGCGTGCTGGACGATGGCGAGGCCGAGCCCGGAACCGGGCAGCGTCCGCGCTTCGGAAGAGCGGTAGAAGCGGTCGAACACCTTCGGCAGGTCCTCGTCGGCGATCCCCGGCCCGGCGTCCGCGACTTCGAGCACCGCGGTGCCGTCGCCGACCGGGTACAGCCGGACCCCGACCGTCGACCCTTCGGGCGAGAACTTCACCGCGTTGTCCAGCAGGTTCAGCACCGCGCGTTCCAGCGCGCTGGTGTCGCCGGTCAGCACCCACGGCTGGAGCGAGACGTCGAACTCGATCTCGCCCGCGCGGCGGCGTGCCCTGTCGAGCGCGCGCTCGACGACGTCGACCATCTCGACCCGTTCGTGCTCGATCCGCGGCTCGTCCTGGCGCGCGAGTTCGACGAGGTCGCCGATCAGCTGGGTCAGCTCGTCGAGCTGGCCGCGGATGTCGGCCTCGATGTCGCTGCGGTCCTCGTCGGACAGCGTGCGCGCGCCCGGCCTGCTCGCCGAGAGCAGCAGTTCGAGGTTCGTGCGCAGCGAGGTCAGCGGGGTTCTCAGCTCGTGACCGGCGTCGGCGACGAGCTGCCGTTGCCGTTCCTGCGATTCGGCGACCGTGCCGAGCATCGTGTTGAAACTCTGGGTGAGGCGGGCGAGTTCGTCGTCGCCGCTGACCGGGATCGGCCGCAGGTCACCCGTGGTGGCGACGCGTTCCGCCGCCGACGTCAGCCTGTCGACCGGCCTCAGCCCCGCTCGCGCGACGGCCGTTCCCGCCGCCGCGGCGACCAGGATCCCGGCGCCGCCGATCAGGAACAGGACCACCGAAAGCTCGTTCAAGGTGCGCTTGGTCGGGCCGAGCGACTGGGCGAGCACCATCGCCTGCCCCGCGCCCTGCGGGAGGGCGACGACCCGGCTGTCGGTCTTCGGGTCGGTGCGCAGGGAGAACGCCTTGTCCCCGGAGGCGACCGCGATCTCGTCCTCGCCGTACGGCGGACGGCTGCCGGACTGCGGATAGGTCAGCCGGATCTTCTCCCCGACCGTCAGCTGGCCGATCTGCAGGTCCGCGCTGGCCAGGAAGGCGCCCGGCACCTGCTGCAGTTCGGTCTGCACCTGCGGCGAGTCGACCGCGGCCTGTGCGCGGGCCAGCAGGTTGTCGTCCACCTGCTGGTAGAGGTTGTCGCGCACGACGAGGTACGCACCGAGGGACACCAGCGCCACCGCGCCCGCCACCGAAGCGGCCGCGAGCAGGGTCACCCGGCCGCGGAGCGAGAAGCGCCGCGTGCTCCAGCGGTCGCCGCGCGGATCCTTTCCGGACACGTCGCCGACCTGGACCGGGTCGGTCACGGCGGGGTTTCCCTGAGCACGTAGCCCACTCCCCTGACCGTGTGGATCAGCCTCGGTTCGCTCCCAGCCTCGGTCTTTCGGCGCAAATAGCCGACGTAGACCTCCAGCGCGTTGCCCGACGTCGGGAAGTCGTATCCCCATACTTCCTCCAGGATCCGGCTGCGGGTCAGGACGTGTTTCGGGTAGGAGAGGAACAGCTCCAGCAGCGCGAACTCGGTCCTCGTGAGGCTGATCTCCCGCCCGGCCCGGCGCACCTCCCGCGTCCCCGGGTCCAAGGTAAGGTCCGCGAACGACAGGATCTCGGCGTTCTGCGCCGCCTGCGGATCCGGGATGGCACGGCGCAGCAGCGCGCGAAGGCGAGCGAGGAGCTCTTCGAGCGCGAAGGGCTTCGGGAGGTAGTCGTCGGCGCCGGCGTCGAGACCGGACACGCGATCGGACACGGTGTCCCGCGCCGTGAGCACGAGAATCGGCAGGTCGTCACCGGTGCTTCGCAGGCGTCGGGCGACCTCCAGGCCGTCGAGCCGCGGCATCATCACGTCGAGGACCATCGCGTCGGGTCTGTTGGCGATGATCGCTTCCAGGGCCTGCGCGCCGTCCCCGGCCATTTCGACCTGGTACCCGTTGAACTCAAGGGATCGCCTGAGTGATTCACGGACGGCCCTGTCGTCGTCCACTACGAGGATGCGCATGGCGACAGTCTTACGCAGCGTGCTGAGACTCGCCTAAGAACACACACAGAACAAACAAAGGAAATCGAGCGGTCCGCAAGGCGTTTCAGCCGGTCTCGGGGCCTTTTGCAACAGGTGCGTTCCATCTCCGCCACAAAGCGAGCATCCGGACACCGACGACCGCGGCAGCTGATACGGCCGTCACCGGACCCGCCGGCAGTCGCAGAGCGTGACCGACCACGACGAGCACGGCCCCCGCGAGCGCCGCGACCGCGTAGATCTCCTTCCGCAGCACGAGCGGGATTTCCCGAAGCAGGAGATCACGCACCGCGCCGCCACCGATACCCGTCGTCATCCCGATCAGGCACGCCGCGTAGGGAGTGGCCCCCGCGTTCAACGCGATGGTGGTACCCGCCGTCGCGAACACCCCGAGCCCGAGCGCGTCGGCGAGCAGCACGCCGCGCCGCAGCTTCGCGACCTGCGGATGGAACACGAACACGACCAGCGCCGTCCCGCCACAGACCGCGAGGTAAGGCCAGGTCCGCAGGGTCGTCGGCGGCGTGATCCCGAGCAGGACGTCACGGATGATCCCGCCGCCGAGCGCCGTGGTGAGCCCGACGACGACCACCCCGAACACGTCCAACTCCGATCGCACCGCCGCGAGCGCACCCGAAGCCGCGAACGCGATCAAGCCGAGGAACTCGAGCGCGGTGAGGATCATTACTGGTCGAGCAGGCCACCGCGGTAGGCCAGCAGCGCGGCCTGCACCCGGTTCGCCGCGCCGATCTTGGACAGGACGGCCGAGACGTAACCCTTGACCGTGGCCTCGGACAGATGCAGGCGCCCGCCGATCTCCGCGTTGGACATCCCCTGCCCGATCAGCCCGACGACCTCACGCTCCCGCTCGGACAGCGACGCGAGCAACTTGCGCGCCGGCTGCGCGGCCCGCTGCTCGTCCCGGTGCGACTGCACCATCCGCGCCGCGACCCCCGGGTCCAGCACCGCGCCACCCCTGGCGAGGTCCCGCACGGCCCTGAGCAGCGCCGCCGGGTCGATGTCCTTCAGGAGGAAGCCGTTGGCCCCGAGCCTGAGCGCGAGACTGACGTAGTCGTCGATGTCGAACGTGGTCAACATCGCGACGGTCGGTGGATCCGGCAACGCGAGGATGGCCCTGAGCGCGCGAATGCCGTCGTCAGGGGCCCGCATCTTGATGTCGAGCAACGCGACGTCGGGGTGGTACCGCCGGGCGACCTCGACCGCTGACCTCCCGTCGCTCGCCTCGCCCACGATCTCGATGTCGGCGGCGCCGGACATCATGGCACGCAGGCCCGAACGGACCAGTTCCTCGTCGTCGGCGAACATGAGCTTGATCAACGAAGCCCTCCGGCAGCCGGGGGAGCGGCGTCTCGCGTCCCGTTAACGAAGATTACCTACTGTTGTTCAGCGTTTCGAAACCAGACACGTACGAGTGACCCGTGCGGGTCATCTGTGTCGATCTAGCTTTCGATTCAGTCCCTGTTTCGCTGGGGTCGAGTGTGGCCGCTCGGGCGCGGATCCGCAGGTCGAGTGTCACTACACGGCCAGTGGCCGGGTTGCGCGCCATGCTCCCCTTGCTTCCGTGACGCAACCGCCGTTCGGGGCATCCCCGCGGTTCACCTCGCCGGCCGCATGCCCTCCCTGCCCGGACTCGCGCGTGACGGGCACCTCCCTACCCAGAAGGGGGCGACCACCCGGTAGGCTGTGCCTGGCAGTACATGCCCTCGTAGCTCAGGGGATAGAGCACCGCTCTCCTAAAGCGGGTGTCGCAGGTTCGAATCCTGCCGGGGGCACTCCAAGGATGGGCACGGATCAAGGACGCGCACCTCCGCAGTGAGCCTCTTCGCCAGCCGAGCGGTGCCATCGCATCGTTCGGCGGCCACCTTGCTCAGTCAGGCGGCCAGGTCCAGTACGTGCCTGAGTTCGGTGCGCCAGAGCGTCGAGCTGCGACCGCGCATCCCGGCGAACGCGGCGTCGTTGAGTTCCCGTTCCGCGTAGCGCAGCATCAAGCCTTGACCATCGATCAGCCCTTGCGACCCGCATCAAGCACGACATCGCGAAGTGCGGCGGCAGGTATATGTGGGGCTCCAAGGACCGGACGCTGGCTCCGCACTACTGCTCCACACCCGTCGAGTGGCAAGCGTTCATCCAGGCGTCAAGGCAGGCGAATTCGACCGGCTCCGCTGTTCTTCAACCCGCCGGGATCGTCATCGAGTCCGTCGGATCGTCTTTTTCCTCGTACGCACCGGCGCCACGGGCAGCGCAGCGCCGGTGCCGATGACCGCACGAGCGTGTTCCGTCCAGCCCGGCACATCAACCCCATCGGCGTCGTCTGTCCACATCAGAACTCCTTCAGGCCCGCCACCCTGTTCGTGCGGAAGGACTCCACCATCGGCGTACCAGGCCTTCTTGCGTTCCCAGTTCCTCCGATACTCGGGAAGCTCCAACATTCCGAGATGTTCCCAATAGATCTTTCGGCCGCCGGCCGCGACGGTGAAGTCCGGCCTACGGGTCCACCCGTTGATGGTCAGTGGTTCCTCATAGCTCCAAGAACCGGGAGCCAGCTCGTCGAGGATTTGGGAAACAATGACCTCGTTCTTGCTGCGGACGAGGACGCCGCTGGCGGTGAGATGGATCAGGCGGGCGTCGTACACGCCCATGGTCTGGCCATCCGGAAACCTGACCTGCCGAGGGTCAGGTGGACCGAAAAGATCCGTGAGCCTACGTGCGGTTTCCGAACCCGCCGCGCTCGTCAGCTCGAACAGCTCGTTGATAGTGCCTTCGTGAAGCAGCACAACGGATTCCTGCTGACGCGTCAACGCCGTGTACAGCATCTCTCTCGACAGCCGACGAACCGAGCTGGGCAACATCACAAATACCGTGCCGAACTCCGACCCCTGGGACTTGTGGATGGTGATGGCCCAGGCGAGCTCGAGCGTCGGATCTTCCTCGTCATCCTTCTCGTAGCCGTACTGGGTGCCCAGCTGAGAGGAGAACTCGACATTCGTCTGCTTCGGACGCGTTCCCTTTCTCCCGATTTTACCGATCACCAAACCGATCTCGCCGTTAGCGACGTACTTGAGACCTGTGTGCCTCGGAAAGCCGTCCGCGCGTTGCTGGTTTCGCGTGTTGAGTACCTTGTCACCGACGACTATCTGCTCAACGCCAATCGGCTTGGGAACCCACCGCTTGGCGTCGGGTAGGCGGGCGTGTCTCATCGCTCGCTCGCGAAAGCGGTGCTTCAGCCGCCGATTGATCTCAACCGTGCCCCATCCGCGTCCCCGGGTCGGCGAGAGAATTTGCCAGCGTTCGCAGTCCTCGGCCGACCCCGTCTCGAAGTTCACCCATTCACCGTTGCGCCGTCCCCCGTAGGACAACTCGAACTCGTCCGGCCCTGTGATACCCAGCCGAGCGCCGAGCGCCTCGCGAATCACGTCCTCGGGTCGTCTGTTCTGCCATGGGATCGCTGCCAGGCTGGACTCTAGAACGTTGGTGTGCAGACGCTGCCACACCTCATCGAAGCCATCGGGGATCTCGTCTCCCGAGAACCATGCGGCGAGCTGGAGATCGTCCCTCGTCTGCCCGGCCTGTCTGCGGAGCACACTGAGCTCGGCATAGCCGGGCGCGACCTTGGGGAACGCGGGCAGCTCCTCCTCGTCGACCAGAAAGGTGATCAGGTCGACGAACGGACGTCCCGCACCGATCGGCGGCAGCTGCCGAGGGTCGCCAACGAAAATGAGCCGCCGCGGCTGCGGGAGTGCGTCGAGCAAGGCGGCGAGTTGATCCTCGGTCAGCATTGAGCTTTCGTCCACCACGACGGTGTCATAATGGGGTGCTTTCTTCCTCTCCGGAGTGCAATAGTAGCCGCGCTCCCGGTCGTAACGTCCACAAGCGGAGAGGAACTGAGCGAGAGTCTTCGCCTCGTGATCTACCTTTGTCTGGAGCTGTACCCGCGCCTTTCCGGTGGGAGCCAGCAGCAGCACTTGTCGACCCACGTCGGTGAGATGCCGGACGAGTGCCCGGATCAGCGTGGTCTTTCCAGTGCCCGCGCGGCCGTTGAGCACAGTCAGCGGCGACGCGAACAACTCGGCGAGCGCATCTGCTTTCTCTCGTCGAGCTCGGCGCTCCGCTTCAGCATCCGATTCGTCGGCCGGTCTGTGCTTGCCGAGAACCTCATCGATCAGCTCAGGTAGCCGATCCGGCACCGGGAGGCGCGGTATCGCTCGTTGACTTTCCAGCCACCGCCGAATGAACACGGCCTGCTCGTACCGATACACCAACTTGAACGCGGGCGATCCGTCGGCCAACGTCACACCGACGAGCGGCGCCCAGGCATCCTCTTCGTAAAGCAAATCGCTGGGATGCAACCTGTGCGCGCGCAGGACCTCTTCGGTGACAGGACACCGCTCCTTGAGCGCGCGCTGCTCAATCGCAGAAAGGGCGTGGTCCAGCGGCAGCACGGTATGCCCCTGTCGAGTTGCTTCCTCGAGTACATCCGCTAGCAACGCCTCGACACGCCTCGAATCGAGGTCGTCACTCATCGCGGACGGCTCTTCCAACGGAAACCGCGTGCGAATGGACGCACTCGGGTAGCAACCCCGGTCGATCACATTAAACGGAAGACGCAAGGGAGGCTGCACTAGTAGCGTGCAAGCGAGGTACGGATTATCAAGAAATCCCGACCAATCTTCGGACTCTATGATCGCTGCGACCCGCTCATAGGTGAGCTGGAAACGGGACATCAGTTTGAATGCGCGGCGTCGGATATCATCAAGACGTCGCCACACCTTGCGAGGCGTGGTCGAAATCTCCTCGACGACTTCCTTATGCGGGCTGCGACCCTCCAATGCCTCGACCAGAACATCCCACGGGTCAACCCCTTCCGCAGTCACCGCCACGATCTTGCGTGCGACCAGCGATCCGTACCGAACGCCAAGGGCCTTCAGCACGGCGCCGAGGCCGGGCGCGGGACCACGGCTGAGCCAAAGCTCGCCGACGCGGTCCGAAACCCAGTCCAACGAGGCGCCAGGAACGTCAATTCCGAGCTCGGCGCACCGCTGCGCCGCCTCGAACATGCGCTCAAGTATGGCGATCGCGGTGTCCGACGAAACATGTTCGGTGGCGTAGGAGAACTCGCGGCCGAATTCTTCGGGCACCCGGACCAACGCAGACGACACATCCGTCCCGTCCGCGTCAAGCTTGGCGAGCTCGGTCACCGGCAGAAAGATGCCGTCGAGACCGTCTAGGCGAAGCGAGTGCTTGACCGTCGTTTCCCACATATGGTTAGGGAAAGGAGAGCGACCGTTGGTCTTCCACGGACCTGGAGGCTCGATTCCGGTCACACGCGCCGCGCCCACCAGCAAATTCCGTTCCGGTCCGCTGCCATCGAACGGAGAATGCTTGGCGTAGAAGAAGACAAGCGACGACTCCGGCTCGATGTCTGCCCAGAACCGATCTATCAGTTCCTTCTGGTTGTCACCGTGCATCACCCACGCTGGGGTGTACTTGAGCGTCGCCTCCACGAACTCCTCAAGCTCAGGACGATAGTCGACATCTACATCCCGCGCTACGTCCTCCACGGTAGACCTGTTCAGCCAACGGTACGGAATGGCATGGGCGGCGTATGCGGGGATCGTGACCGTCGTTGGTCGCAGGCACCCGCTAAGAGCGGGGTTGAACCGGTACGGGTGTTCCTTCACACGATCGTACGAGCGAGGGCTCAGAAAGGTGCCCCGCTCGTCCAGGCACGGAATGCGCGCGTTGTCGATCTCGTGAAACGGCCTTCCCGCATGTCGTAGCTCGTAGGCGTCATCGCGGTTACTTCCGATGTTCTTGAGCAGCACACAGGAGGCGTTGCCCAAGGGGTCGTCACAGACCACCCCAGACCACCCTGCGTCCTGCCAGGGGACCCTGACGGAAATATGCAAGCCGACGTTCACGCTCTCCCCCTGTTCACAACAAGCTCCTGGCTACATTGTCAGCTGGCCGGCCAGCGAGACAAGACGTACTTGACCTTCTCAGGCTCTTCAAGGGCTCGGGTGGAGTTTCCGGTGCGCACGAAGAACTTGGTCTCCTTGTGCTGTTGACCCTTTTTCTCGACCGTGACCCGGGCGTCTACCGGGAAACCGGACGGGTGGACATGTATCCGGCAGACGCTCTTGCCGTCGATCTCGTGTATCTGCCGACTGACGTTGGCGGCGAGCGCGGCACCCATCGAGTCGACGATGAGGTTGTTGAGATGCAGCCCGAATAGGTCCGTGTCGTCCTTGTCCGGCTTGCGAAGGTGCGCGAAGTCCGGTTCCAGCCCAACCGGCACACCACTGTCGTGGATTCCGATGAGCAACGTGCCGCCGTCACGGCTATTGGCGAACGCCGCGATGGTCTTGAGGCTGGCGGTCTCCAACGGCTTGTACCGCACGCCCTCCTTGGTGATCGACAGCGAAGCCTTGTACTCCAGGTGCGCGCTTTCCAGGTCCGGCCCGAGCAGGTCACCGATCGGACAGTGTTCCTGGTAAGCCACCTTCGCCTTGCCCTGCACCATTTTCAAGTAGGTGTCGAGCACCATCGACTGCGCGTCCGGATTGTCGATGAGTGTGAGGCTCAGGTCCTTGGACACGTTGACGTGGTTGACGATCTCCTCGGTGAAGATCTTGGCTAGGAACAGCCGGAAGTTGTCCTCGGTATTGGCCGCGGCGGCGCGCTGTACCTCCGGCCGGTCGATCATCTTGGCGACCATGGCGTCCAGATGCACCCGGTCACCGTCGGCGAAGTCGGTGTTGAACCGCTCGTTCAGCTTGGCGATGATCGCCGAAAGCGGCTCCTCCTCCGCCTTGGTCTGCTTTCCCGCTCCGGAGAATATGGTACTGACGTCACCGCTTTCATCGGACAACTCGATAGATCCAGCGAATGTCTTCTCGATGCGCAGATAGGCCAGCTCGACCTCGGCACCGAGATCGAGCCCGGTTTCACCGGCTGGCCTGATGAACGCGGACAGCGCCTTGCCGTACAGAAAGTCCGCTTCCAGCTTGCTGTCGGTGAATTCAACGATCTGAGAAAGGAACGAGTAGGTGCGCAGGAACCGGGCGAGCGCATCCCGGAACATGCTCTGCTCGTCCTCATCGAGGCCATGAAACCGGTCGACAGCCGGGGTGAGCGCGGCGTGCACCCGGCCGTGGTTCTTCCCGTTGCCGATGAGCAGCGCGACGGCCTTCTCCACCTCGTCCGGCCAGATAACGCCGTAGGGGTCGAGCTGGTGCCGCGTGTCATACAGCAGGTTTGGGTCGGTAGGCTGCGCAACAGTGCTGGTGTACCACTCGGCAAACGATTCCTGAATATCCTCGGTCTTGTTACGAAAATCGAGAACGAACGTGCCGTCCTTCCCGTCGGCGATACGATTGAGCCGCGACAGGGTTTGGACGGCATCCAGACCGGACAGGGTCTTGTCCACGTACATGGCGTAGAGCAATGGCTGGTCAAACCCGGTCTGATACTTCTCCGCGACCACCAAAAAATGCCATTCTTCGCCGGCGAACTCCTTGGCGGTTTGGGATTCGGGAAATCCATTCATCGAGGTTTCCGTGTGATCGACTTTATCGACCTCAACGGTGCCGGAAAACGCACCGAGCACACCGATCCGGTAGCCGTGCTCGTCGCAGTACTTCCGCAGCGCCTCTGTGTAGCGGACGGCGTGCTCGCGGGAGGAGGTGACCACCATTGCCTTGGCCCTGCCGCCGATCTTGTGCTTAACATGCCGCCGGAAGTGCTCGATGATGACTTCGGCCTTCTGCGCCAAGTTCGACTCGTGCAGGCTGACGAACCGGGCGATAGCGGCACCCGCTTTGCGTGGGTCGTACGCCGGGTCGTCGCGAACCTTCTTCTCGATGTTCCAGTACGTCTGGTAGGTGACGTAATTGGCGAGCACATCGATAATGAACTTCTCCTCGATGGCTTGCCTCATCGAGTACAGATGGAACGCCTCGCGCCGCTTAGTGGTGGAGTTACGCCTGCCGAACATTTCCAGCGTGCGCCCCTTCGGCGTCGCCGTGAACGCGAAGAAAGAAATGTTCGGCTGCTTTCCGCGCGCCTTAGCCATGGCCGCGAGCGCATCTCCGACCGGGTCGTCGGTCCGCTCCGGTTCCCCGGCGCCGAGCAGCGCCTTGAGTTTGGTGGCAGACTCCCCCGTCTGCGAGGAGTGCGCCTCGTCCACGATGACCGCGTAGTTCCGGTCCGGGAGCTGGAGGCCCTGCTCCACGACGACAGGGAACTTCTGCAGAGTGGTGATGATGATCCGAGCGCGCTGCCCGGCGAGTGCGGTCGCAAGCTGGCCAGAGTCGCTGTCAATCTTTTCCACCAGCCCGAACTGGTGCTCAAACTGGTAGATGGTCTCCTGCAACTGCTTGTCGAGCACCCGCCGGTCGGTGATCACCACGATTTTGTCGAACACTGGGCGCTCGTCCGCGCCGTGCACCGTGGAGAGTCGGTGCGCGAGCCAGCCGATCGTGTTGGACTTCCCCGATCCCGCGGAGTGCTGGATCAGGTAATCGTGCCCAGGCCCTTCTGTCTTGGCAGCCTCTTCGAGTTTGCGCACCGCGTCCCACTGGTGAAACCGCGGAAAGATCATGTTTCGCGCGCGCTTGCTACCCCTCGGCAGATTCTCCACATGTACGAACCTCTGCAGCAGATCCAGCCAGGCGTCACGTTGCCAAACCCGTTCCCAAAGGTAGGCGGTACGTTGCCCGTTCAGATTCGACGGGTTCCCAGCGGCCCTGTCGTTCCCCTGGTCAAACGGCAGAAACCGCGTTTTCGCCCCGGCCAGCCTAGTGGTCATCGCCACCCGCTCGGTGTCCACCGCGAAATGTACGACGCAGCGCTGGGCCAACGTCACGTTGTTCGGATCGCGAGCATCTCGATACTGCGCTTTGGCGTCGTCAATACCCGATCCAGTCAACGCGTTCTTTAACTCGGCGGTCGCGACTGGCAACCCGTTGACCAGCAGCGCGAGATCGATCCGGTTCTCGCTATTGGGGTCGTAGTGAAACTCCGGGACGACAGCGAGTACGTTCTTCTCGTACCGTGTGACGAGTTCCGGCGTGACACTACTGGCGGGTTTGAAGTACACGAGCCGAATCGTGACACCCCGGTCCACCACTCCGCGCCGCAGTACATCCACGGTTCCACGCGCGTCCAGTTCTTTGACGAGACGGGCCTCGAACCCTCGCTGCGCGGCTCCCACGTCGCCGTACTTCGCGACCAGCTCTTCCCACTGCTCAACCTGGGTAGCGCCGACGAACTCCAGCACAACCCCGAAGTCGAGCCCAGCCACCCGGTCAAACTCGTGGTCACTGACCTTCTCGTACCCACCCACATCGACCAGCCAAGCAACGATCTCAGCCTGAAACGCGCCCTCGTCCGGCTTCATCAAGACACCCCCGGTACCTTCATCTCCCCTGTAACGGCCGCCGTAATCAAAGCTTGCCTGTGTTCCCGAAGCAAGGAGATTTGCTGCTCGAGGGCACTAACAAGTCGTTCATAACATTCATTAACATGTTCAGCCATGCGCACGCATTCTTCCTGTGAAACGACGCTTCTGTGGGGTACCCGAAGATCCTTCAAGGTTGACTCGTTGACGTTCGCCAGCGTCGCACCGGTCGACTTCGCCATAAGTTGTTGACGATAAATATCAATACTCATCACCATCGCTAGATAAGCCGGAATCAGCCGCTCCGGCGATGGCCGAATGGCAATTGAATCACTCCCACAAAGCCAACCGTCGGCGCGCGCATCAACGATAGCGGTGCGACCAACATCACCTTTTCGCCCCATTACAAGATCGCCTGCACTCAACCTGTGCCGACTGAGCCGCGCGGCCGCAGAAGCTGCAACCGACACGATCTCCTCGGGAGTGATCTTCCCACGCTTGATATGCGTCGGATTAATAACCGGCACCCCACCTGAGATGTATTCAGAAGCTGCAAGCTGTGTTCCAAACGGCCCCGTAAGTACTGAAGTGCCGAACTGTCGGAGACTTACAGTGTCACACCTGCGCCAATCCCCTGCAATTTCGAGCATCTCCGACTGTTCCCACTCGGCCAGAACCCGAATCAACTGGTACTTCTTGGCGACCAGAGCGTCGATACGGGCGGTCTCAACATCAAGGAAGTCCACAATCGCTCGTTGGTCAGCCACGCCAGGAACGCAAATAGGAACACCAAGCATTCGTTCCCGGCTAAGCTCGATTTGATTAGTTGATCCGAAGACCAACGTTTCAAACATAAAGTTTTGAAATGAGTCACTTTTGAGAAAAAAGTATCCAAAGCGATCGTGTACATGTTTCGGATCGAAGCGAACCAAGGTGACATGGCCATCTGCTACGCAGGGACGCGAGTCCGGGCCAGACGAGAACCAGCCGACACGGCCAAGTGTGCCCGTCCCAGTAGAGTTGACGAACGAATCGCCCGGTTGCAGAAATCCCTTCAGCCTACGCGGATCTCCGTCGTAAGCATGGAACCTGGTACGATTCCAGTCGATTCCCGCACCTTGATTCGCGGCCTGACTTATCATCCGAACCGGACCGTCTTCGCAGTAATCAGGCGCTGTGCCACGATTTAACACAACAGTCGCGTGTCGAAGCGGGATTCTTTCCCAACTCATTCAGTCACCTCGATCAAGAGATCCTGGATTTCTTTTTCCAGCTGCTTGATCTCAGCGTCAATCTCAGCGAGTGGCCGCGGGGGCACGTACTTGTAGAAGTGCCTGGTCAACGGAACTTCGTAGCCGATCTTGGTTTTGTCGTGGTCGATCCAGGCGTCGGGGACGTACGGGAGGACCTCGGCGGTCAGGTAGTCGTTGACCGCTGTTTTGTACTCCACAGTGGCCAGTCGCGCCTTGACGTCAGCTTCGAAGGTGACTGGAATTTCAGGCAAAGGGACGTTCTCGGAGTCACGGAGGTCGGGGTCTGGAACCTGGGCGCCCTTATCGTCCAGTACTGGCGGGGCATCAGGGTCGCGAACAGAGAGCACATCCAGAAGGGTGTCTTGGAGGGCCTTGCCTCGCTGGCCAGCGCCGGCCATCAGTTCAATGACCTTCTTGCGGACCACAGGTTTGTCGGTGATGACCTCGTCGCCCCAGCGATCCAAGCCAGTCAGCAGCGCCTCACGGACCTCGGCCGAGAGTTTGGCGACCTTCTTGTCCACCGCAAACTTGGCGCGGGTTTCCTCGGTCACCTCCCATCGCAGACGCAGCGGGCGCTCGACCGTGATACGCAGGAAGCCGAACGACTCATTGGAGAAGATCTTGACCTTGTCGCCTTTGGTGAAGTCGTGGTGCAGGCGGACGATCTCGTTGATTTGCTCCGGCGACATTTCCTTGCGTTTGTTGCCCAGACTCTTGCGCATTTTGACGAAGTAGTCGCGGGCGTCGATGAGCTGGACCTTGCCCTGACGCTGCTTCGACTTGCGGTTGGTGACGATCCAGAGATAGGTGGAGATGCCTGTGTTGTAGAAGAGCTGATCGGGAAGCGCGACCACCGCCTCCAACCAGTCGTTCTCGATGATCCAACGGCGGATCTCCGACTCGCCAGTGCCCGCAGCACCACTGAAGAGAGGGGAACCGTTGAAGACGATCGCGAGGCGGCCGCCGCCCCGGTTCGGGCGGCGCATCTTCGAGATCATGTGCTGTAGAAACAGGAAGGAACCATCGCTGATACGCGGCAAGCCGGCGCCGAAGCGGCCATCGAAACCCTTATCGGCGTGTTCCTGCTTGATCTTGTCGGCGACCATCTTCCACTCGACGCCGAACGGCGGGTTGGCCAGCAGATAGTCGAACTGCTCGTCTTCGAACCCGTCCTGGGTGAATGAGTTGCCGAACGCGATCTCGGCGTCCTCGCCCTTCACCATGAAGTCCGATCGGGAGATCGCGTAGGTCTCCTCGTTCAACTCCTGGCCGGAGAGGCGGAGGGTGGCATGCGGGTTCAGCTCACGCAACCGATGCTCGGCGGTGTACAGCATGCCGCCGGTGCCGCAGGCCGGGTCGAGCATGCTCTTCATGATGCCTGGCTTGGCCAGATCCGGGTCGTCGGTGAGCAACAGGTCCACCATGAGGCGGATGACCTCGCGCGGGGTGAAGTGCTCACCCGCGGTCTCATTGGACAGCTCGGAGAACTTGCGGATCAGCTCTTCGTACAAGTAGCCCATCTCGATGTTGGACACCGTGTCCGGGTGCAGGTCGATCTCGCAGAACAGCGACACCACCAGGTACAGCAGGTTCGACCGGCCGAGCTTGGTGATCTGCTTGTCGAACTCGAACTTCTCCAGCACATCCCGCGCGTCCTCGGAGAACGCTGCTAGGTAGACCTTCAGCTGGTCGGCGAGGTCGTCAGGGGTGTCAAGCAGCCGGGTCAGGGTGAGCTTCGAGGTGTTGTAGAACGGCACCTCGGCCGCAGAGCGGAGAAAGTCTGGCCGGTCACCGAACTGCTCATACACGGCGAGGACCTTCGCCTTGTTCGGCTCGAGGACACAGTCCAGCCGCCGAAGGACGGTCAACGGCAGGATGACCTTGCCGTACTCGGACTGCTTATACACCCCGCGTAGCTTTTCTGCCACCGACCAGATGAACGCCGCGTGGTTCTTGATTGTGTGGCTTGGCTCAGTCATTCATCGACTCTCATCAGGTTCGGCACTGTCGGCCCTCCATCCTGGCACGGCGCCCAGGGCTGCCCAGGTCGGCGTGCCGGGGCCGCCTGACATCCGTTCATCATGGCTAGTCATCGGACCTAAGGATCAGATGTTTCAGCTCACTGCAGGCAGTGTCCGCACCGTAACCTGTACTGCCGATCAGCCCTGGTGGCAGCAGCTGCTGGTTAGGTCCCTGATCTCATGACCGCGATCACGGCGACCTACGGACTCGCCCAGGCGTATCGCTTGTCAATCAACAATGCGGCGACCAGTTACGGATAGTGACACTTCGCCTGGTATGCCCGCCGGTCAAGGCGCCCGCGACCGGTCCCAAGCCCACCTCACCAGGCCCACGACCATCGAAGTGGTGACCTGCCCGTTCTCGTCGCCCAGCGCTACTGCGTTCACACTCGGTCCAATGCTTCGCCGCGGCGCATCAAGAGTTCGTATCCAACCGCTTCCTGGGGAAGACGTGCGCCTCCGACCAGAAGGTCGCACGCTTGTTCAGCGAGCACACCCAACCACGCGGCCGCTTCTGCCCCGGCGTCCGCCGATACTCGTGCGGCCGGCAGCTCCTGCCCCACCTCGAAAAGAAGCTCGTATAGCGGAAATGCCGGAACGATGGCCGGAAGACCAGCCCGTGTCGCGGCCGTGCTCGCTGTTGCCGGTATCTGCAACCCTTTCAGATCAACGTCGCCGAAGTACACGATCCTGTCAGGCTGTGGAGACAACAGCGGAACCGACAACACAGCCGATGGAAACTGGTTTCCTGTTCCATATCCCACATGCCGCCCCGAACCGCCAACGGCCGCATTATGCCGCGTGACTTCAAGAAGTGACGTATAAGTGTGATGGTTCTCGGCGATAAGCAATGCCGCGCCCAGAGGGTCATTGACCCCTGGAACCCATTGTGAGACAAAAGGGATCGGTACAGAGTGACAGCGCAATAGATTTAGCGTAAGCGCCCCGGAGGTGAACAGTCTGGTCGCAGCGAGCCCATCAAGCCGTTTCTCGTCACCGAACAGTTCCAGCGATCTCTCGCGCGTCGGCACAGAAGGCCTCGTCGCGCCGCCGTCGCGAAGAAAAGTGGCTACTCTGTCAAGCAAGCTGAGCTCGTCTGATCGGCTTGCGATCCGGCCGGCCGCCTCGAGCGCAGTCGGCCACACTCGCGGTGATCTCGTCTGGCGATCGACGCGCTCGCGCGGCGGGCGACGGACCCACATTGGCAACGGCGGAGTATCGCGGGTGTCGAAGTATCGTGCCGCGCTTGGGAACAGCACCAGCCCGGCCGTAACCAACTCGTCCAACGCCGCACGGATCTCGCCACGTGCGGTCGGTGTAGTCGCCAAACTGCGGTCGAACGAGACCGAGGCGACGTACAACGTCTCGACTTCGATCTTTTGCTTTGGCGCTACCGCAACCGTATCGGCAAGATGCTGAGCCAAGGCGGTCAGCTTCACGACGCAACCCCGTTCGTCGGCTCGTCACTCGACACACGAGCACTTGTGATGCCCTCGACGGCTGAGCCGAAGCGCTCCTCCAGAACAACGTACCTTCGCGTCCTGAGCGATCCTGGCGCGTTACGCATCCGCAGCACGTTCGGAAACTGCCCGACGGCGCCAAGATCTTCTACGCCGGTTGTGTAGACGAGCTGCACGCCATGCGCGGCTGCCACGTCCCGCTGCAACCGCAGCAGGGCCACGTGGCTGGCCGTGCCCAACGGGTTGTCCAGCACGAGCGTGCCACCGAGCGCATCCCTGCCCCGACCGCGGTTGACCGCGCGCAGCCGAGCGAGGGTGCAGTACAGCGCGACGCATACCGTGAGCTTTTCGCCACCGGAGAACTTGCCGAGATGAGTCACGTCGACCGGCTCGACCGCCAGGTCGCTGTTCGGCTTGAGCACCTTGACCGTGAATCCGCGCGGTGCCACTGCCTCGTGCACACATCGCTTGAGCAGGGCAAGGCCTTCGGGCTTCGACTTCTCTGTCACGATTCGGTCGACGACGGCGTCGATCCGGGCGTGCAGATCCTCGTCGCCGCTGGGACGGGCGAACCTGATCCGCAGGAAGTGTTCGTTACCCCACCCGCCCAGGGTTCCTGGCAGCTTCGAGTGCCGGTGTGCGGAGTCAAGATTCGCGAGCACGTCACGCACCAGCGCGGCGATTTCCACCACCACGAGTCGCTGGTCGCGCCCGATGTCGGCGAGCTGCCCCTCGATGGTTGTGCGGCGTACCCGCATCTCGGCGGCACGAGCGGCGGCCCGCTCAGCCAAGACCTCGGGGTCGTCCCCGGTGTACCGGTCTCTGATCGCGTCTGGAATACCGGCGAACCGGTTCTCTGACGCCAGTCGCCGCACATCACCGATTGCCTTCTCCGCACGGTGCGTAGCCGACGAGGCGATGGCGGTAGCCGAATTCAAACGTTCGAGTACAGCTTTCAATGCGGCCTCGGCATCGTCACCGCTGTACGCCGCCACTCCATCCGGCACAGCTGTGGGAGCAGTGGCATCGCCGAGCCGGCTGGCTTGCTGGCCGAACACCTGGGCGGCCGTGTTCGCAGCTGTCGCGGAGTTGCCGGCCTCGTCTGCCTCTCGATGGAGGTTGGTGACTCGGCCACTCATCTCGGTAGCCCGCATGGACTCCGTTTCAGCCAGTTCACGGGCTTCGGCCTCGGTAGCGGGTTCGACTTCGAGCTGTGCGTGCCGCAACCGGTCACGCGGCGTCCGACGCTTGACTTCCTCCTCTGCGTGTTCAAGCTCGGACTCGGCACTATTCAGTTTCGTCAGGGCCTTGTCGGCCTCGTCTCGGGAACGTCCTCGTGCCGCCGCACGGCGTTCCGAGTCCTGCCCATCGCCTGTGCCGAGCAGTACAGCTGCCCGCTCGCGGATGGGCTCCGTACAGGTCGCGAGTGTTCGTTCGGCTCGTTTGCCGCGCTCGATGTGAGCATTGAGCCGTTCGGCTAACACGGACTGCGCAGCGACTGTCGCTCACTGCGAGTTGAGCTCAACGAATCGGCTCTGCAGCACCGAAAGAGGTTCGCCGACTCCAGTGACAACAGCGTCACGGTCGACGTCGAGGAGTGAGATCGCGCTGCCATCCCGCTCATACCGTTCTCTGTTGGCCTTGTGCTCTACAACGCTGTCACGAGCAGCTCGTTCGGCATCTTGATAGTCCTTCGCGCGAGCTGCGGCGCCCTCGGCAAAACCGTTGTATGCCTTTACGTCCTTGTCGAGACGCTCAATCTCTCGCCGAAGCTCCGGCAGTTCGGACACCCTGCCATCGAGGGTGTCCAGACGTTCGATCTTCCCCTCCAGTGACGCGAGTTTCCTGTTTAGCCTCGTTTCCGTGTCGGCGTCCGCCGAGTCCTGCCTATCGAGTTCCTCGATCTGTTCACGAAGTTCCCCATCCGCGGTCTCGATCTCTTCGATCGCCTCGCCATATTCTTCAATGGTCTTTTCCAGCGCGTCCAGGTGGCCGGCCGGGCAGTCCCGCAGCAGGGTCTCCAACGTCCCCAGAAGTATCCGATCCGCCTTCGCCTGATCATGAAGTGCGACGATTCGCTGATCCTGTTCCTGACGCCGCAGTTCTCGCTCCGCTCGCGCGGACTCCGCGGCGGCCAAATCGAACAGCGCCGGATCGCTGGGAACCACAAGCCATTCGGGTGCCGCCGTACTCAAGGCTTGCTGCATCTGTGTAGCGGTGCACACCGTCACGTGGGCAACAGTCCGCCAGTCGTGGGATGCCACGGCGGCACGTGCGACTGCGGCGTCGACATCAGCGACGACCACACCAGCGGCGAGTTCCGCGACATGAGCGTTTGTCAGCACGCTCACTCGTTCAGACTCGGGCACGAGGTCACGCAACAGCTCCCACCCAGGACGTGCCGGCACCCCTTTGTCGACGAGCAATTCGGCGGCACGTTGTGCATCGCGAGTAGTAGGTAGGAAATCGTCAGCGCGCAAGCCGTCCAGCGCGCGATCGTCATCCGCCGCGTCGACACGAGTGTCCACAATGGCCGATTCAGCGGTCGAAGCCGCACGTGTTAAGGTCGCGCGTAGATCCGCGGCTTCAGCCCACAGGTCGAGCCGCCCGCCTTCTTCGAGCTGCATCAGTTCAGCAAGCCTGACGTCGGTTGCGAGCGCGTCGACACTCACGGCGAGCTTTTTGTGGTCCGCAGCCAGGTGATCCCGTTCGGCCGCTTTCACAGCGCGATCTTCCGCCAACTTTCTCCGCTGTTCGCCCAACAACTTACGCAGCGGCGGCCATTCGTTCCGCCGCTTGCGTACTCCGTCAAGTTGTTTGCTGGCTTCACGTTTAATCGCGCGCGACTCGGCGAGGACGACTGCGGGAACGGCATCGACGTCCGGCAGATCGGCTCGGTTCACCGCGGCTTCGACCTCTTCGCCGATCTCTATCACCTGACCACGTAAGCTCTCCGCACGCACCCTGGCTTCAGTGGCGAGTTCGCGGTTCTTCTGCACTCGATCTGACTCGCTGTCCGCGTTCGAATTGGCCTCCTCAGCGACCGCCTTCTCCAGTCCCTCGGCGACGCGCTCGTCGTCAGCGAGTTCCCGGTAGCGGGCTTTCAGGGTGGCAGCGGCGTCATCCCGGCCTGCCCGCAGCGGCGCTGTCTCCCTTTCCTCCGCAACCATCTGTACGCGCACGTGTTCTGCCTGACGTTCCGCTTCCATAAGCTCGGCTAGCGGCTCGACGGCCTCCCAGGCCGAGTTCTCGTTTTTGGCGCTATCAGCCGCGGTCGTAGCCTCGGCACGTGCTGCCACCGCGGTGGCGTGCCGATGTTTGGCAGCGATCCTGAGCAGCTCGTTCGCGGTGTCGTTGACACGATTGCGTTCGCGGTCCAACGCGTGGGCTTCGTCGCGTAGGCGCTTCTCCTCCCCTGCGAACCACTCCTTGTCAATCTCCTGAGCTGACGCCGCGCTCCGGAACGCGCCAGCGAGACGAGCAGCTGCATGCCGCACCTCGGCTGCTTCGAGGGCCGCGTTCGTAGCATGGCTGTGTCTTTCGGCCAGCACATCGAGCTTGCCCGCCATCTCGGCGCAGAAATCGCGATCGACAAGCAGATCCGGCTTGCGGCCGATGACGTCGATGACCTTCCGAAGGTTGGCCGCCACGAGGTCGGGTTGCGCGCTGTCGACGGTCAGGTCGATCAAGAAGTCGATGAATTTGTCCGTTGATGGGAAGTTGAACGGCTCGGCGACCCCGCCTTCCGAGTGGTTCATTTGCTTCTGGTAGCCGAACAACGCAGGGTCGAGATTCCGTGCGGTGAGCGTCTCCATCCATTGGCCGCGCTGGTCAGTGATCGAGAACAGGAACTGTTGTGGTTGCGATGCCGCGATCTCACGCAGCGACCGGACAAAATCGGACATCGGCCTTATCCGGTCCGTTTCGTCGTGAACGGGCAGGTGGGCGAGATCGAGTACACCTGGCACCGCGAAGAAGGTGTAATACCAACCCTTGAGCTTGTCCCGGTCCCGGTCGGGGTCGACTGGCTTGCGCCGATCGACCCATTCATACACCGCGCCAGTGATGAGCCGCGGCGGTGGCAACAACCCGCCATCGGACTGCGCCACCCACTCAGCGACCGTGTGGCTGGTGTCGCCGGCAGCGACGTAGTCCTCCAGATAGCGCTTGACGGACCTCCCCATGAAGTCCCTTCGCAAGGGCAGAAGCAGAGCGAAGAAAAGGGACAGCAGACTTGATTTGCCACCCCCGTTGCGCAACCAGAGAATCGAGTCGATCGGTTCCTGCTGACCAGCCATTTCGGACGATGACATATCGAGCGTAAGGTCGGTGAATCGTGCGGCCCGGTCACCGACGCTCGCCAGCCGCAGACGTGACAGTTGGTAGGTCACTACGCCCCCGCCCCCTCAGCCGGGTAGTCACCGCGACGGATCGCGGCCAGCAAGTCGTATGTGGCGTTCCCCGCGAGTTCGCCTGCCTGGATTCGAAACCGTTCGAGCAGCTGGAAAACCTCCGGTCCACGAGCAGGTGCGGGCCGGGCGAGTCCTTGGTCGACCATCCAGGTGAGCACATGTGCGACCCAGTAGGGCGACGATGCCGAAGACCGGCGTGCCTTTCTCTTTCCCTTGTCGGCCTTGTATCCGGGAGACAACCGGTCGTAGGTACGCCACGCTTCCTCGAACGACTCGTCCTCCCTTGACGTCTTTTCCGGTGTTCGTTTGAGCTGATCGCACATATCGCGGACGAAGCGTTCGATCTCATCGACAGACACCCACCGCACGCGGTCGTCATCGAAGTCGGCCGGAGTCGGGAATGCGTACGCCGCGATGGCGACGCTGACGAGCCCAACCAGCAACCGCTCTCGCACACCACCGACATTCGGGAGATCCGAAACGTGATAAGCGAACACCGACTCTCGGCGTACGCCGAGCACCAATCCGAGATCCGAGTCGGACAGCACCTGCGCGTCCAACCCGTCGAGGATGCTGTCGACCGCGTTCCGGAACTCCACATCGGCGCGGTAGCGACCGAGAAGGGTCCGATAGTCGGAGTCGGCACCGGGGCGTGTCTTCGGACGCAGGGCGCAGCCGATGAGCACGCCCACATCGGCGAGATCGCGCTGGCTGAGGGTCATGATGCCTCCCGATCACCTCGTACGGCCACCGAATACGTCGCTGCCCATCGTGCGAGTGCTTCCTCGTCGTCAGCCACGATCAGGTCGTCACCTGACCAGCCGGGCACGGTGATCCGCGTGCCGTCGGCGTCCACCACCGCCGTCTGCCCGAGAACACGAGCAGCCGTATCTACCGCCGTGGACACGTCCTGCGCCGTCTCGGGTGCGTAGTTCCACAGCACCGCGAGGGCAATGAGCCGTTCGACCGCGTGGCGATCGACCCCGTCCGTCAGGTCTGCCACCCGAACCGCGAGGAGGAGATCGGAAAGACGCGCGGGCAACCCGATAGCGTCAACCACATTGGCGGCAGCGGCGAGAACTGCCGGGGGCACAGCAGGTGGATCAGGATCGCCGAGTTCCTCTTCGGGCGCCGGCGGTTCCTCCGGTGTGGGTTCGCGACGTGGCGCGAGCAGATCATCGACCAGGTCGGCGAAGCGGACCATCCGTGGCACCCGGGTGCCTGCCAGCAGGATCGCGAACGTCTCAGCAGGGTCGACCGCGTCGGCGGCAGGCATCATGAGTAGCGGGACGAGCACGCCGTCTGTGATGTCGGGGTTTCGCAATCCACCGACCGGCCGAAACGACTGGCGCGTCTGCTCGTCAAGGAAGATGATCCGCGCGCTGACCAATCTTCCATGTAGCTCGGTGTGCCGCTTACGGCACTCCTCGAGCAGACCCGCGATGCGGGCAGCCGCCGTAGCCACCGCGGGTTCCGCGTCCGCGGCGTCCAGCGCACCGCGGACATGGTCAAGCAGCCTGGATTCCGCCGCGAGCCGTTCCTCGAGATGCGCGCGGTTGCGCTCCAACTGCTCCGGCACGTGCTCCGCCCACTGGGCGAGCACCGTCCGAATGTCCCGCACCGTGTCTGCCAGGAGCGTCCGCAGCTCGTCGGCATAGCGAACGGAAAGCAGTCGTGATCGTTCCGCCGCCTTCTCCGCCTGCCCGAACGCTCCTCGTTCGAGTTGCCGGGCGAGCATGAGTTCGACCGCGGCCTGCTCGTCCTCGACGTCGAACTCCAGTCCGCCGACCAAGGCGTTGATCGCGTCCGTCGATGCACGGAGAACATTGATGCCCCTGGAGTGATCCTCGTGTTCGGTCAACAGCCGAAACTCGGCCGGAATCAGCCGATGACGAACGGATCCGTCGGTGTCACGGCCGAAGATCGAAATCTGATAGCTGTACGGCGCTTCGCGTTCCCGCCGATTCAGCAGCGCGTCGACGACATATCGCGCGACCGCACTGTGTTCGTCGGCGGGACGGTCCGGATGAGCGTTCGCGCCCAGCGCACCGAGCCCAGCGACAACCTCGTCATAGGTGACTTCGTTGTCGAAACCCTGCCTGGCGATCACCGTGTCGATGGCTGCCAGTGCGAGCGTCACAACGTCGTAGCCGTACGCTCCCCATGACTGGCGTGTCGCGTTGTCCGCCGCGTCGGCCACAGGCCGAGTACGTAGGAGTGCCCGCACACGATCGCCAAACGACTCGTTAAACGCAGCGCGTCCCACGGCCGAGACATCACTCACGTGGCGTCACCCCCTCGGTGTGCCTACGCCTGACCGCAAATCGACTAGCGGCACAGAACACAACATCACGTCGGCCATCGACGCCCAAGCATTACAACAGCTCGCCACTCGATCTGGTGAACCCGTTATTACTATCGGTTATCACGCTCGCGGCCGTTTGCGCCAACACCAGCGCAGAACGGGTTGTTGTTGATTCACCTCTCTCGGTGATCACGACGCACTACGTTGAGCGACGGACGGTTCGATCGACGGAGCAGAGTCTGACGTTGATCCGTAAGGCGGATGCACGACAATCAGCGATTATCCGGTACTCGCACACCGTCGAGATGTTCAGCCCGCCTTTCATGGACAAGGTCCGCCGTACGCGGCGAGTATTCGAGGTCCAGCCTGACCGGCCACTGCCGTGAGAGGAAGACCACGAGCTGCAACGGGTAGTTGCCGGAGCATCTTGATGGCGTTGCCGTATCGGCATCCTCGACGAGGTGCTGCCCGATGTGCTCAACACTGTCTACGGGCTGCCCGAGCCGATACCGGTGATCCGGATGGCCGAAAGCGTCTGGTCGGCCTGCACCGAAGCGTTCTACGTCGGCGACTTCGATGCCGCGACGACGATGCGGTGGCGCGACGGTGTCGGCGCGGACCTGCGGCGACCGCTGAACGTGGTGGCCGAATTCGGCGCGGTCGAGTTGACCGTCGGTCGGCCCGATCCGGTGTATCGGGCCGATCTGAACCGTGACTGGGACCTGGAGCCCCACGAACCCGCGCCGTTGCCGTCAGACGCCATGGACCGGCTACGGGCCGGGCTCGACCCTGACGGTGGTCCCGTGGAGCTGATCTCGCTCACGCCCCTGGCGACCTGGGCGGTACACGCCCAGCTGCTGCGCGCGGGTCGCTACGCACCGCTGGTCGGTGAGCTGTCCGAAGCTGAACCCGCACAGCTGCTGGGCATGATCGCCGAGCACTACAGCCCGGAAACGGCCGAGGCGGAGATCGCCGAGTGGCTGACCACGCACGGCGGCCAGGAGCGCGGACTGCCCCGCCTGCTGGACGGGGTGCGCGGCTGCCCGTTCCGCATCCGCGCGGCCGCGATGCTCGACGTGCTGGCCCAGACCATCCCCGACCGGTCCGCGTTCTTGCACGAATTGCGCGCGGACCAGCAGCTAGGCCCCATCGTGACGCAGATGCTGATCGATGACGGCGAAATCACTGTCGACGAGCTCGCCCCGGAGGAGGGGCTGCGCGCGATGACCGAGCAATTCCTCCACCTGCTGGAAATCGGCGGCTCCGCCGCTATTACCGGCGCGCTCGCCGAGATCCCGACCGGCCAGGCGCGCGAGATGGTGGCGGCGCTGCTGGCCTCCGGCCACCCCGACCTAACCGGCCTGGACGAGCTACGCAACCTGGCCCAAGCTCAGCTCGGCGAGGGTCGCCCTCGGCACGCCACCGTGCATCCTCTGGCCGGAATGTCCCGATCCGACCAGCGCGACAAACACAAGCGGCGCCGCTGATCACACCTGCGACGCCGGTGCCGACGACACCGGATGCCGGGCAAGAACGGTTCCCCTCTGACCAGGCATCCGGAGGGGTGCCATCGGAACTGTCGGTGCCCTCTCCATAATGGGATCGTGACCACCGACCAGGAGCCTCAGCCGTTCGCGCACCTGAGTGCGCCGAACGCGGCGCTCTATCGCGACGTCCTGTTGACGTTCGCGCGGGCGAGGGACCGGTTCATCGTGCACATGCGGCCGGAGGACGTCGCGGCCGACCTGGGCAGGCCGGGTGACATCGAACAGGTCGCGGACGCGCTGGACAAGCTGGTCGAGTGGGGCAATCTGCGGGCCGATCCCGACACCAGCCGGGTAACCAGTGTCGCCGACTTCCATCGTGCCCGATATCTGTACCAGCTCACTGCGGCGGGCCAGGCCGCGGAAGAGGCACTCGCGGTTTATGACCAGGCGCTGGGGCGCCGGGGTTCGCTGCAGTCGGTGGCGCTGGAGGACATCGCGGCGCAGCTGCGAGCGCTGGTGGAGCTGGCGGGGGCGCGGGAGCTTGACCCGGCGAAGGTGCATTTGCTGCTGCTCGCGCTCGCCGAGCGGTTCACCGGACTGGCCGACAACGCGCAGGCGTTCATGGCGTCGCTACGTCGTGTCATCGATTTCGCCGACGGGGACGTGGAGGCGTTCGTCGCCTACAAGCAGCGGCTGATCGACTACGTCAACCGGTTCATCGCCGATCTTGCCAACCGGGGTGCGGAGATCGCGACGCTCCTGGGCAAGATCGAAGAAGCCGGTGTGCGAGAGCTGCTCATGGTGGCCGCGAAACGCGACGCGGTCGATGTCGCGCCTGATGATCACGAGAATGCGGCCGCTATCGAGAGTTGTTACGACACTTGGCGAAATCGGTGGCGGGGGCTGCACGACTGGTTTGTTTCGGCCGATTCTCGCCGTCAGTCGCAGGCGCGGCTGCTGCGTGGGGCCGCTGTCACGGCGATCACCCAGCTCATCGACACGGTGGCCGCGCTCAACGAACGTCGTTCCGGGCGTTCCGATCGCTCGGCGGATTTCCGGACGCTGGCGCGGTGGTTCGCCCAGGCCCCGGACGACGACGCGGCGCATCGGCTGTGGCGGACGGCGTTCGGGCTCGGTTCGGCGCGGCATCTCACGGTCGACAGCGAAACCGTTGCCGCGTGGGAGGAAGAGCAACCCGCGCCGAGTACGCCGTGGCGGCAAGCGGCCGGGGTGCACATCAGCCCGCAGTTACGCCGGACAGGATCCTACGAGCGGCGCGGTCAGCCCAACCGGGTCTCGGACCGCGCGGAGCAGCGGCGGATCCTGGCCGAGCAGGCGGCTCTCGAGACCGAGCAGGTCGCCGCGGCACGTGAGCGGCTGGCGACGCCGGGACCGACACGGCTGTCCGCTTTGGGAGAACTCGACGCGCGGGCGTTCCGGCTGTTCCTCGGCCTTCTCGGTGACGCGCTCTCGGCCCGGGCACCTGGCGATCCCGTGGTCCGGACCACCACGAGCGACGGCACGATGGAGGTTCGCCTGACCCTCGTACGGGGTGGCGGAACGGTGAGCATCGACACCGAGGACGGGACTCTCCGCGGGCCGGAGCATCTGATCGAGATCATCGACCTGACCGGAGACGGCCGGGTGGAGGCGATCGCGTGACCGTGCTTGGCGAGGAAACCGCCGCGCAGAAGCGAAAAGCTTTGCGGGCGCTGCTCGCCAAGCCGTTGCTGACCGCGGGGGCGGACGACGAGGTACTGCGGTTGGTCCGGCGCCATGCGGCGGACCTGCGTGACTGGCTGGCCACGGAGACCGGCTGGCGGCTGCTGGTCGGCGCGGAATCCGCGCGCTTGTTCAAAACCGCGCCGACGCTGACCGACGCGACCCATCCGGCGCGAGACGGTAAGGGCAAACCACCGTTCGGCCGCCGCAGGTACGTCCTGCTCTGCTTGGCACTGGCCGTTTTGGAGCGAGCCGACGCGCAGATCACCCTCGGCCGCCTCGCCGAAGGCGTGCTCGCGGCCGCGGGTGAGCCGGAGCTCATCGACGCCGGGGTGTCGTTCACGTTGAGCAGGCGTGACGAACGTTCGGATCTCGTCGCCGCGGTCCGGTTGCTGCTCACTTGGGGTGTCCTCGAGCGTGTCGCCGGCGAGGAAGACTCCTACCTGAGCGACAACGGAGACGTCCTGTACGACGTCCAGCGCCGGGTGCTGGCCGCGCTTTTGACCAGTGGCCGAGGCCCCTCGACGGTCAAGGCCGCCGATTTCGAAACCAGGCTCGAACAACTCGCCCACGAGCCCGTCGCCGACACCGACGACCTGCGCAACCGGGCGTTACGCCACCGGCTCACCCGCCGCCTGCTCGAAGATCCGGTGGTCTACTACGAGGAGCTGGCCGACGACGAGCAGGCGTACCTGGCCAGCCAGCGCCACGCGATAACGCACCGGATCGAGGACGCCGTCGGCCTGGTCGCCGAAGTCCGCGCCGAGGGCATCGCGATGGTCGATCCCGACGACGAACTGACCGACGTGCGGATGCCCGAGCAGCGCACCGACGGCCACGTCACCCTTCTCGTCGCCGAGTACCTCGCGGCGCGGAACGGGCCCGTGCCCGTCGAACGGGTACTGGCGTATGTCAGGAAGATCGCCCGCGAGCACGCCACCTACTGGCGTCGCGGGGTCACCGAAGAAGGTGCGGACGAGGAACTCCTCGCCATCGCGCTGCACAAGCTGCGCGCACTGCGCCTCGTGGAGGATTCCGAAGGGGATCCGCCGATGGTGCGTGCGCTGCCCGCGATCGGCCGCTATCGGCTCGACGCACCCACCATTCGGGAGAGGAAGACCGGGAAATGACTTCGCCCGTCCCGGACAGGGCCCGCTGGCAACCACTCCGTGCCGGCCTGGTCGACCTGTTCTACTACGACCTCGAAGAGTTCCACTTCCACGACGGCCGTTTGTTGTTGCGCGGCAACAACGGAACCGGCAAGTCCAAGGTGCTCGCGCTCACCCTGCCGTTCCTGCTCGACGGCGAGTTGTCGGCACACCGGGTGGAACCGGACGGCGACCGCAACAAACGCATGGAATGGAACCTGCTGCTCGGCGGGAAACATCCGCACAACGAACGCCTCGGCTATACCTGGCTGGAATTCGGCCGTGCCCTTCCCGACGGAAGCGCCGAATACCGCACGATCGGCTGCGGGCTCAAGGCCGTCGCCGGACGCGGCATCGCCAGGCATTGGTTCTTCGTCACCGACCAGCGCGTCGGCCGGGACCTCTCCTTGGTGAGCCCGACCAGGGTGGCGCTGACCAGGGAGAAGCTCAAGGACGCCGTGGACGGGCACGGCCTGGTGTACGACACCGCGTCGGAATACCGTCGTGCGGTGGACGAAGCCCTGTTCGGACTGGGGATCCACCGCTACGAAGCCCTCGTCAATCTGCTGATCCAGCTTCGGCAGCCGCAGCTGTCGAAGAAACCGGACGAGAAACTGCTGTCCCGGGCACTCACCGAGGCACTTCCGCCGCTCGACCCGGCACTGGTGGCCACGGTCGCGGAAGCGTTCCGTGGGCTGGACGAGGAGCGGGAGACCTTACGCGCTCTCGCCGAAGCGAAGACGGCGGCGGAACAGTTTCTCGGCCATTACCGGCGCTACTCCCGGATCGCGGCCAAACGCCGGGCGGCTCCGGTGCGGCACACCCACAGCAAGTACGAACAGCTCGGCCGCGAGCTGGGCGAAGCCGAGGCCGCTTATGAAAAAGCGACGGTGGCACTCGAAGAAACAGAAAGACTGCTCGGCGAGTTGACGACGGCGAGGACCCGGCTGGAGGCACGACGTGCCGCGCTGCAGAGCAGTCCGGAAATGCGGGACGCCGAAAACCTGAAACAGGTGGGAGGAGAGGCCGACCGGCTTAGCAAGTTCGCCGCCGAGCGAGAGCGTGACCTGACGTCGGCCGTCGGCAACCTGCGGCGCCGTGAAGAGCAAGCCGAAACGGCACGGCGAACGACCGCCGCCGACCTCGCGGTTTTGGAGCAGGCCAAGGACATCGCCCAGGAAGCCGCCGAGGCGGCCTACGTGGCCGAGGGGCATGCCGCTGTCGTCGCCGACGAAGATGAGCGTGCCGGGCAGGCGCTCATCGAACGGCAGGGCAACGCTGTCGACCAGCTGCAGCGGCTGCTCAACGCCGCGACACAATCCGAAGCCGCGTTGCGTTCGGCACGCGAAAGCGTGGACCGGATCACCGCCGAACAGCAGGGCGCCGCTGAGCGGATCACCGTGGCCGAAGCAGCCATCGTCGAGCACGGTGCGGCACTCGTCGACGCTTACCGCTCCTATGCGGCGAGCACGGAGCAGATCAGACTGTCCGATGTGGACGATCTGCTCGACGCCCTTGACGCGTGGACCGAGACCCTCGCGGGCGCGAATCCGGCCGCGTCAGCCGTGGAAGAAGCGGTGCTGCGGGCGACCGCCGAATTCGGTCGCAGGCAGGCAGCCCTGGACGCCGAACGAACAGCGGCGGAGAACGAGCGACGAGCGATCGCCGATGAGATCGCACGGCTGGAGGCAGGCGGGCATGACGCTCCGCCAAGGCCGTACACCCGTGACGAAGAAGCACGAGTCGACCGCCCTGGCGCTCCGCTGTGGAAAGTCGTGGACTTCGTCCCCGGCGTCAACGATGAGCACCGAGCCGGACTCGAAGCGGCTTTGGAGGCCGCGGGCATTCTCGATGCTTGGGTGACCCCGGATGGCGGGCTGCACAGCAGGTTGACCGGCGACGTGGTCGTCAAGCCCGGTATCGCCGCCCCGGCAGGCGGCCTCACCGCTGTGCTCGCACCGGCGATCGATCGGGCCGATCCCCAAGCCGCGGCCCTGGCCGACGACGTGGTCGAAACGGTCTTGCGCGCGATCGGTCTCGGGCCTGGTGCGGACACCTGGGTCGCGGTGGACGGCAGGTTCGCCGTCGGCGTGTTGAGTGGAGCGTGGCGCAAGGACAAGGCCGGCTACCTGGGCGAGGGCGCACGCGAAGCCGCGCGCAGGGAACGGATTCTGCGATTGCGCGAAGAGGCCGCCCGGTTGGATCGGCACCTTGCCGAGCTGGCGGACGCCGTGGACAGGCTGACCGCCCAGCGAGCCGCCCTCACCGCTGAACACCGGGCTCAGCCGAACGACAACGATCTCCGCGACACTCATGTCAAACTCGCCGGTGAACACGAGTCCAAACGCCGGATCGACGTCCGCCTCGATGAAGCCGTCGTGGTTTCCGGCGAATGCTCCGACGAGGCCGAACAGGCTCGCGAAAGGGTCATCGAGTTCGCCGGCGATGTCGGTCTGCCAACGGATCTCGAGGAACTGGCTCGGGTTCGCGGAGCCCTTGGTGACTACCGGGTCGCCTTGGCCGGGCTTTGGCCCGCGGCGCGGGCACTGGCTCGGGCCCGCGCGGACGCGGTCAAGGCGGAAGACGAACTGCTGGCCGCTGCCGAACACCACGGCGAAGCGCGGGAGTCGGCCGTCAACGCCCGCGCCGAAGCCGAGATCGTCGCGGAACGCCACCGCGTCCTGGTCGAGACCGCGGGTGCGGGAGTCGATGAGCTCTACCGGAAGCTGGCCGCGGTCGCTACGGACCTGGATGAGCGAGAAGCCCGCGAAAAGCAGGTGCGCAGAGACGAACAGGTCGTGCGCGAAGAGCGGGGTACGGCCAACGGGCGGCGCGTGACGCTTCGGGAATCGATCGCGACCGCCGTGGCCGAACGTGACCAGGCCATCGGTGAGCTGCGGGCCTTCGCGACGACAGGACTGTTGACGACGGCCATTCCCGAATTGGACTTTCCCGACCCTGACAAGGAATGGGCGCCCAATCCGGCGGTCGCCCTCGCGCGGGCCATCAACGCCGCGCTGGACGGCGTGGACGACGCGGACCGGCCTTGGGAGCTGGTGCAGCAGCGCGTTTCGGCCGAGCACAAGCTGCTGACCGACGCGCTGTCGAGGCACGGCCACTCGGTCGGCATGACCGTGCGGGACGGGATCATCGTGGTCGATGTGCTGTTCCAAGGGCGCACTCAGGACATTCCGACCCTGGTGGCCGCGTTGGAGGTGGAGAACGAGCAACGGGCGAACCTGCTTTCGGCGAAGGAACGCGAGATCCTCGAGAACCACCTCATCAACGAAGTGGCGGGAACGCTGCAAGAGTTGATCGGCAACGCCGAGGACCAGGTCCGGTCCATCAACGGCGACCTGGAAGCCCGGCCGACGTCGACCGGAATGCGCCTGCGGTTGCAGTGGCGTACTTCGCGGACGGCGCCCGACGGACTCGATCGCGTGCGGGACCGGTTGTTACGGCAGATCGCCGACGCCTGGAGCGCGGAAGACCGGAACGCCGTCGGCCGGTTCCTGCAGGAGCAGATCAACCGCGAGCACGCCGAGGACGCGGCGGGTGGCTGGGTCGAACAACTGACGCGTGCGCTGGACTACCGGAGTTGGCACGAATTCGCGATCCAGCGCTACCAGGACGGACAATGGCGGTCGGCGACCGGCCCGGCTTCCGGCGGCGAACGGGTGCTCGCCGCGTCGGTTCCCCTCTTCGCCGCGGCGTCCTCGTTCTACTCGTCTTCGGCCAATCCGCACACGCCACGTCTTGTCGCGCTCGATGAAGCGTTCGCCGGTGTCGACGACGACTCACGGGCCAAATGCCTCGGCCTGCTCGCGGCGTTCGACCTCGACGTCGTGATGACCAGCGAACGCGAATGGGGTTGCTACCCGCAGGTGCCCGGTCTGGCCATCGCGCAGCTCGCCCGGCGCGACGGAATCGACGCCGTGCTGGTGACGCCCTGGCGATGGAACGGCCGCGAGCGGGTCCAGGAGCGACGGCCGATCCCGTATGTCCCGAGTGCCTGATGGCCGATCTTGACCGCCTCCGCAGGCTCTTGGGCGGTGAAGAGACGGCGTGGCTGCTCGATCGCTTGCGCAGAAGGATGGTCACCGGCAAGCCGTTGAGCGGAATCGTCACCCTCGGTTCGGCGACACAGGACCAGCGC
Organism: Amycolatopsis coloradensis; assembly: GCF_001953865.1. Classification (GTDB taxonomy): domain Bacteria; phylum Actinomycetota; class Actinomycetes; order Mycobacteriales; family Pseudonocardiaceae; genus Amycolatopsis; species Amycolatopsis coloradensis. The sequence goes on along the minus strand of NZ_MQUQ01000005.1, from coordinate 344,949 downwards.
AGGGCCATCGAGCGGTTGCTCGGCCGCCGGGCCGGTACCGGTAGCTCCCTGAGCGTTTCTCTCGATGAAGTCGACGCGGTGCTCCGGCGCAGCGGTTCGGCACCGGACGGGCTCGCCGACGCGACCCGGCTGCTGATCGGAACCGTACCGGACCGGGCGACCGAAGCCGCGGCATGGGCGGCGGCGTACCTGCCCTTGGACAAGCTGGTCGCACGACGTCCGGCTTTGGTGACTTGGCGCGGCTGGTTGGACGCCACCGGCCTGGTCCGGAGGTTGGCTTCCGATCCGGGGAGCGCTTCGGCGTTGATCACCGCCGCGGTCCGCGTACTCGCCGAGCTGCCCTCGGAGGGCATCGCGTTGGGCCGCCTCGCGGCGGAAACCACGGGCGACGCGCACGGCCTGGACGACGGGCGCCCCTTGGCGACGATCGTCCTCTCGGCGGCGAGAGTCCTCCGTGGCACACCACCGGCGGGAGACGGAACGGCGGGCGAACGCCGTACTTCCTGGGCGGCGGTCGGTGTGCACCGCGACGAGCTGTCGTCGTCCGTGTTGTGCCTCGGTTTGCCCGGCGGCGGCGAGACGGTGACGGGCCGGATCCTCGCACTGGCCAAGGAAACCGGGGAACCCTGCGTTCTGACCTTGCGTCAGCTGTCACTCGCTGATCTCGGAGCCGGAGGCGAGATCGTGTCGGTCTGTGAGAACCCGATAGTCCTGGCCTCGGCAGCCGACGAACTGGGCCCCCGCTGCCCTCCTCTGGTGTGCGTGAGCGGCCAGCCGTCCGCTGCCGTGTGGCGTCTGCTCGACCTGCTCATCGCGGACGGTGCCCGGTTCAGGTATCACGGTGACTTCGATTGGGGTGGCATCCGGATCGGCAACACACTGCGTGGCCGGGTCGCTTGGCAGCCGTGGCGGTTCGACGCCACCACGTATACCGCGGCGACGGCGACCGGTGGCGAGCTGACCGGCAGGCCGGTGGAGGCCACCTGGGACACCGGACTCCGTGCGGCGATGGAGCTGCGCGGCCTGCGCATCGAGGAAGAACTGATGTTGCCTGCCCTGATGGACGACTTGCGAGCTCTCGCCGATTCAGTCGGCAGCCACTGAAGTGTCCGCCGGCGGCAGGGCGGGCATGAGTGCTGGAACGATGTCGGGCTGCCTGCCATGAGCCCGGGCGTGCTGGAGCCACCCTCGGGGCAGCCAGCCACCCGTCACCAGTTGCGGATGCTGAGGATGTTGATTGAGAGCCCAGATCACGAACAACAGCTCCGCGTAGTCCGACTGCAGAAGCCACGAGATCGGGCCACTAGCGCTGTCCCCGGCGAAATGCAACGTCGCCGGAGCCACGATGCTCGCCGCGGTCATGGCGCTCCAGCGCCACCGAAACACCTGTGGCGTGTACAGGTAGAAGCCGTAGCTGCTGGCATAGACGGAACCTCGATCCATCGGCACCCATCGAGGAACGGCAGCCGCCTGCGCCGCCGCGCGCGCCCGGGACTTGGCGACAGCCCCACCGATCAGCGATCCGGCGACCAAACCCAACCCCACCGCCCCAGTGCCGACGACCATCGGCGTATTGACCTGCCAGCTTCCATTTCCCAACGCCCGGAAATCGGACAGGATGAATTGCCCGACGGCCCACAGCCGCTCATCATCGGCGTTGACGGCCGGAAAGGGAGCGAGCACTTCCGGTGTCAGGCTGAGGTCGTGTCCACCCGCGACCATGGCCGCGAGATAGCAGGTGTACCGCAACGCCTCGTCGCGCTGGGTCCACGGAGGAGGACCAGTCGACGTCGCTTTCTTCCGCCCCATTCCGGAACCCTCCAGCGATCTTGGCGATCAAGATTACGCCGCAGGATAGCAATCGATCCTGATAGTCCGCACCCACCAAGCAACAATCAAGTTCATGAACCAGAACACGCCGAATTCAATTGAATTCGTATTCGAAACCGCGCGATAACGCGTTTTCCGAACCTCAGGCCTCGTGGAAGTCGTCGAGGCGGTGCGCTTCGGCGGAGGCTTCGGTCGCCGCCAGCCAGTGCGGATAGGTGACGTAGACCAGTTCCGTGTCCTCCTCGGCGACGTAGACGACTTCGGTTCCGGCACGCAGGTAGATCACCTCACCGGCGCGAGCCGTCACCGGCCCTGAGGGCCCTTCGACGGTGAAAGTGCCCGACGTGATGACGAGAGCCTCGTCGTAGGTCATCTTCCACGGGTTCTTCTCCCCCTTCCGGTAGCGCCCGAACCGACGGACATCGCCGCGTTGCTGTCCTCAGAGAGAACGTCGGCGAGGAAGATCTGCTGGTCAAGCCGCTGGAACCAGGTCGAAGCGCCGGCGCTCGTGAAGTGTTCGACGGACATCCAAGTCTCCTTAAGTGGAACTTTCTCCACTTAGTTAAGCGGAGAAAGTTCCACTTGTCCACCGACTAAACTCACCGCGTGCTTCCCATCGCAGGATCCGGCCCGGTCGAGCGGGCGGACGCGGCTCGCAACCGGCAGAAGATCGTCCGGGCCGCGGCCGAGCTCGTGGCGGCCAAGGGGGTCGAGGGGCTCGCGTTGGACGAGGTCGCGGCGGAGGCGGGCGTCGGGATCGGGACGGTGTACCGGCGGTTTCCGGACAAGGGCGCGTTGGCGCAGGCGCTTCTGGACCAGAACGAGCGCGAGTTCCAGGAGTCGTTCATCAGCGGGCCGCCCCCGTTGGGGCCGGGGGCGGCGCCGAAGGAACGACTCAGGGCGTTCATCAGCGCGTACGTCGACAGGCTTGAGGCGCACGGACCCCTGCTGATGGTCGCGGAGACCGAGACACCGATGGCCCGGTTCGTGACCGGCGCGTACCGGCTGCACCGCAGTCACCTGGTCGCGCTGATCAGCGAGATCGAGCCGACCGCGGATGCGCGATTCCGGGCGGAGGCGCTGCTCGCACCGCTGGCGGCGGCCCAGTACGCCTACCTGCGACAGGACGGCATGACGCCGGAACAAGTCAAAGCGGGTCTGAGTGACCTTTACCAGGTGACGGGCAGCTCCCGCACCGTGTAGAAGATCGCGTTCTCGTTGTATCGCAGCTCTTCTGGCGGTATGGCCAGTGCCAAGGTCGGCATGCGGCGACGGAGAGTGCCGTAGACGACCTGTAGCTCCACACGAGCCAGTGGAGCGCCTAGACACAGGTGCCTGCCGTAGCCGAAGGCGACGTGGTGGCGGGCGTTGCGAACCTGGAGTGTGCCGGGGTCTGAAAAGGCCGAGGGATCCCGGTTCGCGGTGCTCTTCACCGCGATGACACCTTCGCCGGCGCGGATGAGCTTGCCGCCGATTTCCAGGTCCTCGCGCGCGACACGACGGGCTTCGGTGTGAGTGATCGACAAGTACCGGAGGAGTTCCTCCACCACCGCGGAGTCGTCGCCGTCACGGAGATCCGGACGCGTCAGGAGCGCGATCGTGCCCAAAGCGATCATGGCGGCGGTGGTGTCATGCCCGGCCACCAGGAGGAGCTGGCCAAGCATGGCGATCTCGCGTGGCGTCATCGCGCCATCGACGGCCAGGGCGCCGAGCATGTCCGCGTTCTTCGTGACCGCCAGCGCCTCCAGGTAGGCGTTCAGCTCCTCGCTGGCGGCCATCGCCTGTTCGGGATCGGACTGGTCCATGACCAGCGTGCGGGCCACTCCCTGGAAGAACTCACGGTCGGCGTAGGGCACGCCTAGCAGTTCGCAGATGACCCGCGAGGGGACCGGCAAGGCCAGCGCCTCCACCAGATCCACCGGCTTCGGACCGGCGAGGATGGCATCGATGTGGTCGTCGACGATCTGCTGGATCCTGGGCCGCAAGGCCTCCATCTTCTTGATCGTGAATTCCGAGGTCAGCAATCGCCGCTGGGCGGTGTGTTCCGGCGGATCCAGCTGCATCAGGGTCTTCATCCGCGTGTCGCGCGCCTTGCTCACCGCGTTGGTGTGCGGAAAGCCAGGCCGCGTGGCGTCGACGCTGATCCGCGGATCGGCCAGGACCGCTCGCACGTCCTCGTAACGGGTGACCAGCCACGGCGTACTGCCGTCCCACAGCCTCACCCGCGACACCGGCGCCCGGTCGGCGAGCCGGGTCAATTCCGGCGGCGGGTCGAAGGGGCAACCCGCCGCGCGCGGCATCGGAAACAGCGGAATATCCGCCTTGTCGGTCATGGAGTCTCCTCACGATGTCGAACTCGGTGCTCGCATCATGGCGGGGCGGAGACCCCCGGTAACCGGACAAATAAGACGTGACTTGCCTCACATTTTGGCTTGGCTCGACATCACCGCGAGACCGCGGTCGCGGAAGCCGGAACCTAGACTTCACGGCATGGATTTCGCGGCGAAGTCCGAACTGGTCGAGCAGGTGCGCACGTTCACCGGATGGGTGGGCACGGGGCGCAAGCTCACCCAGACCGGGCGCATCACCTTGGTCGACGCCAGGACGCTGGTGTCGTTGCTGGGCACCGGTGACGTGATCGACCCGGTCATCGGCGACCGCGTGTACCGGACCAGGTCGAGCGAGGACCTGCTCGACCTGGCGCTCGTCGTGGAATGCGCCAAGGTGGCGCGGCTGGTCCGCAAAACGGGGCAGCGACTGGTGCCGGTGAAGAAGAATCGGGCCCTGCTTGACGACCCAGAGGCGCTGTGGCTCGCGCTGTTCGCCGGGTTAGACCAGCTTGGCCAGGCCTTTCTGCCCTCGGGCTTCGGTGAGTCCTTGCTGCGCCCGGAATTCGCCGACGGCAGCAGTGCGGTCTTGACCTCGTTGTACCAAGCGGACGGCGCTGTCGGCATCGCGACTTTGCGCACGACCGTCTGGAATGTGGTGAGCGCGCCTTACGTCCTGGACGACGTCACCGAACTTCAACGCGAGGCATTGCGCATCACGACTGACCGCGACACCAAGGAAACACTCGAGGTCCTGCGGCGGCTGGGGGCGGTGACCCTCCAGGACGAATCCGCGGAGCTGACCGAGCTCGGCCGGTCGGGCATGCGAAAGCTATCGGGCGCGCCTGAAGCCGGTGATCCGATCTACCAGGTGAAGATCACCTTGCTGAACATCGAAGGTCTCCCGGTGTGGCGACGGGTGCTGGTTCCGGCGGCCATCCGGCTCGACCGGCTGCACGCCGTCGTCCAGGCCGCGATGGGCTGGGAGAACTACCACCTGCACTACTTCCTCGACGGGCAGACCCACTACGGCGAGGCCGACCCTGAGCTGCAATACCGTGACGAACGGCAAGTACGGCTGGACGAACTGGTGAAGCCTGGTGGCCGCCTCTTGTACACCTACGACTTCGGAGACGGCTGGGACCACGAGATCCTCGTCGAGGAAGCCACGGCCGCCACGGCCGACGGGCACTACCCGCGCTGTGTCGCGGGCCAGGCGGCGTGCCCGCCGGAGGACGTCGGCGGCACCGGGGGTTACGCGCGGCTGATCCAGATCCTCGGCGATCCCCGCCACGAGGAACACCAGGACGTCCTCCACTGGCTAGGCCTCGAAGACCCCAGCCGGTTCGACCCCGCGGGCTTCGACCTCGACGAAGCCAATCAGAGCCTCACCGCCATGGCATAGCTCAGCGCTCGCCCAGCTGCCATTCCGGCCGAACGTAGTGGCAGGTGTAGCCGTTGGGGATGCGCTCCAGATAGTCCTGGTGCTCGGGTTCGGCTTCCCAGAAGTCGCCGACCTGGGTCACTTCGGTGACGACCTTGCCCGGCCATTTGCCGGAGGCGTCGACGTCGGCGATCGTCTCTTCGGCGACCTGTTTCTGGGTGTCGTCGGTGTAGTAGATCGCCGACCGGTAGCTGACGCCGATGTCGTTGCCCTGACGATCACGCGTTGTCGGGTCGTGGATCTGGAAGAAGAACTCCAGGATCTGGCGATAGGTGAGCCGCGCCGGGTCGAAGACGATCTCGATGCCTTCGGCGTGCGAGCCGTGGTTGCGGTAGGTCGCGTTGGGCACGTCTCCACCGGTGTAGCCGACCCTGGTGGAGACGACTCCGGGGTGCCGCCGGAACAGGTCCTGCATGCCCCAGAAGCAGCCGCCCGCGAGAACAGCCTTTTCCGTCACGGTAAATCTCCTCTGGTCGTTGGTATCCAGTAGAACGCGCCACGGCGCTCCTGTCATCCCTGTCCAAGTGTGACGGAACGCTTACGTCCCACCGTGCGTGAAGCTCCTGCTCGCGGCCCTGGCCCTTCTGCTGGCCGGCTGCACGACGTCAGAAGACGTCCCGAAGCCTGAAGACGCCTTCCGCTTCGGCGGGATCTCGATGCCCGCGAGCGGGAAGGTGCTGGAGACGAAGTACGACCGGGGTATCGACGCGAGGTACGAGGTCGTCCTCACCCTTCCGGCGGAAGACCTACCCGAGTTGCTCGAGGCTTCGCACTTCGCTCCCGGGGTGATGAACGACGACCGGGTCGTCGACGGCCGTCGCGTGGTCCGCGAGGTCACCGTCGATGGGACCACGGTGCGCCTCGAACTGTTCACCACGTGAGCACGCAGCGTGAAAAAGATGGGCCGTTCGGACTCGCCTGGGTGACCCCCTAACGTGTAGCTCCACGCATCAGTGCCGGAGGTCGCATGGATCCGATCCGGGTACCGCCCGAAATGTTCCGTTTCACCGACGGCAGCAGGTCCGGGCTTCCCCTGGCGATCCTGCACGCCTTCGGCGAGGCGAACGAACGGCTCGTGACGGCGCTCGGCATCGACGACCTCCGCCCGCGGCTGCGGGAAGCCGGCTGGCTGGAGACGCTGGACGACGAAGAGCTGGTCAAAGCGCTGGACCAGCTCAGGAACCAAGGCCATCTCGACGTCGTCCAGCACCACGCGGGTGACTACCGGACGGCTTCCGAGTACGAGCGTCGCAATCTTCAGTACTCGCTGACCCGGCTCGGCGAAGCGGCGTACGCGGGTGTGGTCCGCGCGAACGAAGTGCTCAACGCGACGGGTGCGCTTCAGACGGCCACCCTCGACGCGCTGGGTGAGCGGCTCGGCGAACTCGTCAAGCAGCTGGAGGACGGCACCGACCGGCGCGTGTTCAGCGTGCTCACCGAAATCGAGAGCCACCTCGAGGCGTTCCGGGACAACACGAAGCGGTTCAACGGCGACCTCCAGCGCCTGCTGCACGCCGAAGCCGACCTCGCGACGTTCCACGAGGTCAAGGCGTCCACGGTCGCCTACCTGCAAGAGTTCCTGAACGACCTGGAGCACCACACCCACACCATCGCCACCCGGATCAAGGAAATCGACGAGTACGGCGTCGAGCGCGTGCACCGGCGCGCGCTCAACGGGGCCACCTTGCCGAGCGCGGACCCGCGCTGGCTCGAAGCCCGCGAGGCCCGCTGGGACGGGCTTCGCGCGTGGTTCCTGCCCGAAAACGGCGCGACGCCGCGGGTCGAGGATCTCCATCAGGTAGCGCGGCGGGCGATCATCACGCTTCTCCAGGTCCTGGACCGGATCACCGAGTCACGTCGCCGGGCGAGCAGCGCGGTCGCGGATTTCCGTGAGCTGGCGCGGTGGTTCACCGTCGTCCCCGCTCAGGAGGACCTGCATCGCCTGTGGTCCACCATGTTCGGGCTCAGTTCCGCGCGACACGCGCACCTGGCCCACGCGGACCCCGAAGTGGTCAGCACGACGGCGTCCTGGCTCGACGCGCCGCCGGTCGAGGTGTCGGAGCTGCTCCGGTCGGCGGGCCGCACCGAACGGTTCACCAGGACCGGAAGGGTCCGTGACGTCTCCGAGATCAGGGCGGCACGAGTCCGGCAGGCCGTCGCCGAGCGTGCCGAACTCGAGGCGGCGTGGAGCATGCTCGACACCGGCGGGGTCGTGCGGCTTTCGGCGTTCGAGAAGCTGGACCACACCGTTTTCGAGCGGCTGCTGGACCTGCTGGGGCAGGCGCTGGGCAGCACTCCCGGCACCGGCGGCGCCCGGCGGAGCACGACGTCCGACGGCCAGATCGAGATCGTCCTGCGGCCGCCGCCGAACGGCGCGGTCGCGCGCCTGACCACCACGAGCGGCGTCTTCCGTGGCCCCGACTACGAAATCGAGATCAGCACGGCCGGAGGCGGTGCGTGAGCCTCACGAACCAACTGGTCATCGCGGAGCGCGAAGAGGTCGCACGCGGGATCCGGGCGATGCTGGCCACGCCGCTGATCGGCGAACGCGGCTCCCCCGAGACCTTCGACCTCGTCCGGCGCCGCCGCGAACCCATCCGGCAGTGGTTCGACTACTACTGCGGCTGGACGCTCACCGTCGAACCCCGGCTCGGCTACGCCCGGCTGGTCAAGGTCCGCGCCGCCGCCGACCCCAGCCGTCCCGCCCGGCGGCTGCGGTCCGGCAGGCCGGCGTTCGACCGGCGGCGCTACGTCCTGCTGTGCGTGGTCGCGGCCGAACTGCTCACGGTGCCGGTGACCACGATCGGCCTGCTCGCCGACCGCGTCGCACGGGCGAGTTCCGCCGACGACCTCGTCACCACCTTCGACGTCACCGCGCGGGCCGAGCGCATCGCGTTCGTGGACGTCCTCCACCTGCTGGAGTCCTACGGCGTCCTGTCGGTCGCCGACGGCGACGCGGAGTCCTTTGTGGACGATGCGAGGGCGAAGGCGCTGTTCCGGGTCGACGCGACCTTGCTGCTGCGCCTGCTCGCCGCCCCGGTCGGGCCGTCGCGGCTGGCCGTGCCCGCCGACGACGTCGTGCTGCGGTTCGAGGAACTGCTGGACGCGGTGTCGTACGAGCAGCGCTACGGCCTCTCGTCGGGGCGTCACGAGGACACGCCGAGCGCCTCCGACGTCCAGCGGAACCTGTGGCTCCGGCATGCGGTCTTCCGGCGCCTCGTCGACGATCCCGTCCTCTACTTCGGCGAACTGACCGCGGAGGAGCGCGCGTACCTCGGGTCGCCGACCGGGCGCCAGTTGCTGCGCCGCGCCGCGGAACAGGGCGGTTTCGTCCTCGAAGAACGCGCGGAGGGTGTGCTGCTGGTCGACGTCGACGGGCTGGCCACCGACGAGAAATTCCCCGACGACGGCAGCAACGCCAAGGTCGCCGCGCTCCTGCTGCTCGACGCGCTGGACGAGCCGCGGACGACCGACTACCTGCAGAAAGCCACCGCCAAACTGCTGAAACGGTTCCCGCGCTGGGCCAGGACCCACCGGGGCAAGGACGGCGTTCGACGGCTGACCGTGGACGCGCTCGCGGTGCTGAGGAGTTTCGGGCTGGTCCGCGTCGAAGCCGAACTCGTCCGGCCACTCCCGGCCGCCGCGAGGTACACCGACCGAAACGAGGAGGCGCCGTGACCGTGACGAGGTGGATCCCGTCCCGGGCGGGCATCCTCAACATCTGGCGCTACTACGACGAGATCTTCGAGTTCCACGACGGGCGCCTGCTGCTGCGCGGCCCCAACGGGAGCGGGAAGTCCAAGGCACTGGAACTGCTGCTGCCGTTCCTGTTCGACGCGAGCCTGCGCGCCAACCGGCTGTCGACCTTCGGCACCAGCGAACGCAGCATGCACTGGAACCTGATGGGCGAAGGCGCTTCCGGCGCCACGCGCGTCGGGTACGTATGGCTCGAATTCCGCATGGCCGAGGACAAGTGGTTCACCTGCGGCGCGCGGCTGCAGGCGAGTACGCACACCAGCACGGTGCACGCCGACTTCTTCACCACCGGGCTTCGTGTCGGCGACAGGTTGCCGCTGGTCAACGAGGCTGGCCAGCCGCTGACCAAGAACGCGCTGGAGGAGCACCTCGGCGAACGCGGGACCGTGCACGCGGGCGCGGCCGGATACCGCACCGAGATCCGCGCGAAACTGTTCCCCGGCCTGAGCGAACAGCGGTACGACGCGCTCATCACCGCGCTGCTCCAGCTGCGGATGCCCAAACTCTCGCAGCGGCTCGACCCGAGCCTGCTGTCCAACCTGCTGTCCCGCGCGCTCCCGCCGTTGGGGCAGCAGGAGATCGCGGATCTCGCCGAGGGTTTCGAACGGCTCGACGCGCAGCGTGAGAAGCTGGGCTCGCTGGAGACCGAGGTCGACGCGACCCGCGCGCTCGCCGCGCGGCAGAAGACCTACGCCCAGCGCGTCCTGCGCGCGGGTGCCGCGAACCTCATCACCGCGACCGCCGAACTCGACAAGCTCGCCGCGGCCGCCCGCCGGTCGGCCGAGGAGTACGACGAGGTCGCCGCGAGCAAGGAAGCCGCCGAGGAACGTGCGGTGCAGCTTGAAAAGGACGTCGAGGAAGCCGAAGCCCGCCTCTCCGGGCTGACCGAATCCGAGTCGTACCAAAAGGGCCAGGAACTCGACAAGCTGCGACAGCGCGCGCTTTCCGCGACGGAACAAGCGGAATCCCTTCGCGCGGACGCCGACCGGCTGCGTGCCGAAGCGAACGCCGACGAGGAGCGCGCGCGGGCGGCCCGGCAGGTCGCGAAACGGCAGGCCGATCTCGTCCGCTCGCGGGAGACCGAGGTCCGGGCCGCCGCGACCCGCGCGAACCTGGCCGGGGTGCACGACGAACTCGTCGCCGGACTGGCGGAACCGATCCGGCTCCGTCCGCTGTTGCAGGCCGCCGTCCGCGGCAAACGCGACCAGGTCGAGACCCTCGGCCGGGCACTGGACAACCACGAACGCGCCGTCGGCCGCCGCCATCAGGCCGAGGCGGAGCTGGACCGGGCGAGGTCGGATTTCTCAGCCGCGCAAGAGAAACTGGATCTCACGTCGGCGACGCGCGAACTGGCGCTGAGCGATCTGCGCACCCGGCTCGCCGAATGGGCGATCGGCTGCCGTGAGCTGCGTTTCCCCGACGCGGAAGCGCTCGTGCGGGAAGCCGAGGCGGAGGTCTCGCTGCTGGGCAAGATCAGCGCGGTCGCCGAGACCGTGCTGGAGGACATCGTCCGGCAGGAGGCGGCGACCGGTGCCGCGCTGGCCACCGCGCGCGCCGAGCACGACGAACTCCTGGTCGAGGCGGGCGTGCTCGAAACGGAGGACGTCCTCGCGCCCGCGGCGCCGAAGACCCGGACGGCGGACCGGGCCGAGATGAGCGGCGCCCCGCTGTGGCGGCTGGTCGATTTCGCCGGTTCCGTACCGGAGGACACGCACGCCGGGATCGAAGCCGCGCTCGAAGGCGCCGGGCTGCTGGACGCCTGGGTGAACTCCCACGGTGTGGTCGACGGGCACGACGTGCTCGCCGAGACCGGGACGCTGCCCGTGGCGTCCGGCCGTTCGCTCGCCGACGTCCTCGTGCCGGAACCGGACGCCGGGGTCGCCCCGGCGAAGATCCGGCGGGTGCTGGAGGTGATCGCCTTCGACGACACGCTGCCCGCGGGTCCCGCCGCGATCGGCGCGGACGGTGGCTGGCGGATGGGCAGCCTGTCGGGCAGCTGGGCGAAGGGGGCCCCCACCTACATCGGTGCTTCCGCCCGCCTGCACGCCAGGGAACGCCGGATCGCCGGACTGCGTGACGAGATCTCCGGCCATGAGAAGACCATCGCCGAGCTGGAAGGCGAACTGGCCGCGCTGCGTGGCAGGCGTGAGCTGATCAAGATCGAACGCGCCGCCCGTCCCAGCCACGATGATCTCCTTGCCGCGACTGGAGAACTGACCACGGCCGAGGCCGACCTGACCGCCGCCGACACCACCGTCCGCCACCGCGAGGCGGCCGTCTCCGCGCTGGAGATCGAAGCCAAGACCGCACTGCACGAGCTGACCGGCCAGGCTTCCGAGGGCGGCCTGCCGACCGAACGCACGCCGCTGACCGCGCTCGCCACAGCCCTGCGCACCTACTCCGACCAGGGCGAGAACTGGTTGTACGAACACGGGAACCTGCTCACGGCGACCCAGCGGGCCGAGACGTTCGCCGAGCAGGCGGAGCGTTCGGAGGCGAACGCCGCCCGCCGCGAGGACGAGGCTTCCGAGGCGGAGACCGAACGCGCCAAGCTCACCGCGAAGCTCGACGCGATCGAGGGCACCGTCGGCACCGGCCAGCGTGAGGTGCTCGCCGAAATCGACGGCCTGCGCACGAAACTGCGCGAACTCGCCGACGAACTCCGCGCGGCCAACTCCGACGCCAAGGAACTCGCGGTCCGGCTGGGCGCGCTCGGCGTGCGGCGCACGACCGACGCGCGGGCCCGCGAAGACGCCACCGCTAAGCAGGACGCCGCCGCGCTCCGGTTCCGGAAGCTCGCCACCGGAGTCTTCCCCGCCGACGGCGGAATCGAGGACCTGCCGAAGTTCCAGGCCACCCTGTCCGCCTCCGAAGGGGTGCGGGCGGCCCTCGACACGGCTCGCCTGGTGGCCGCGGCGTGGCCGTCCGTGCCGCACGCGCCGAGCAACCTCGGCGAGGCACTGCACCGGCTTTCCGAGGCCGTGCACACCTGCCGGAACACGCTCAGCTCGCGCGCGGAACTCGATCTGGAGACCGACGAGGACGTCCAGATCTTCACCGCCGTCGTCGACGGGCTGCGGGTCGGCGCCGCCGAACTGCTGAAGATCCTTTACGCGGAAGCGGAACAGAGCAGGCACGAGATCACCGGCCGCGAGAGCGACCTGTTCGACAAGACGCTGACCGGCGACACCCGCCGCCATCTCGCGGCGAGGATCCGGCAGGCCAACGACCTCGTCGACGGGATGAACGCGCGCCTGGAACGGGTGCGGACCGCGTCGAGGGTCGCCGTCCGGCTGGTCTGGCAGGTCTCCCCCGACCTGCCGCCGGGCACCAAGACCGCGCGGGACCTGCTGCTGAAGGATCCGGACCAGCTGAGGGCCGAGGACCGCGAATCGCTGCACAAGTTCTTCCGGGAGCGTGTCGAGCAGGCGAAGGCGGACGACACCGCGACCAGCTGGGAGCAGCAGCTCGCGCAGGTCTTCGACTACACGTCGTGGCACCGGTTCGTGGTCAAGGTGGACCGCGCCAACGGGGCGGGCTGGCAGCTGCTGACCAAGAAGCTGCACGGCGCGCTTTCCGGCGGGGAGAAGGCGATCGCGCTGCACCTGCCGCTGTTCGCCGCCGTCGCCGCGCACTACCAGGCCGTGCCGGAGGCGCCGAGGGTGATCCTGCTCGACGAGGTGTTCGTCGGCGTCGACACCACCAACCGCGGGCAGGTGTTCGGGCTGCTGTCCGCGCTCGACCTCGACCTGATGCTGACGTCGGACCACGAGTGGTGCACCTACGCCGAACTCAGCGGCGTCGGGATCCACCAGCTCATCACCGGTGGCGACGGGGACGACGCGGTGACCACGGCCCGGTTCACCTGGAACGGCCACGACCTCCAGCCCGCCGGGCATTAGCCTGAGCGGCCCCAAAGCCGGTCGCAGCGGGGCCCTTTCCGCGGTTCGTCCTTGTGCGGCGCGGGAAGGCTCACTACGTTCCCATCGGTGGCGCCGACGGTAGTGCGGATCCAGGTGCTGGGTTCGTTGCGGGTGTGGCACGGCGGTACGGAACTCGACCTCGGCCCACCCGGCCGCCGGGCCGTGCTGGGCTTGCTGGTGCTCGCCGGCGGCGAGGCGATGTCCAAGCAGGACCTGGTGGACGCGCTCTGGGGTGAACGGCCGCCACGCAGTGCGGTGAACGTCCTCCAGACGCACGTCAAACACCTGCGGCGGCTGCTGGAACCCGACCGCCCGGCCCGGTCCGGGAGCGAGATCCTGCCGCACGTCGGCGGTGGATACGCGCTGCGCTGGGACGCCGTCGACGTCGACCTTCCCCACGTCCGCGGGCTCGTCGCCGAGGCGAACGAAGCCCGGCGCGACGGCGAGACGGGCCGGGCCGCTGCCCTGTTCGGCGAGGCGCTGCGCTGGTGGCGCGGCAAACCGCTGGCCGATCTCCCTTTGCTCGCAACGCATCCGAAGGTTCTTTCTCTGGTCGCGGAGCGCCGCTGGCTGCTCGCCGGGTACGGCGACGCGATGCTCGCCATCGGCGCCGCCCGGGAGGTGCTGACGGAGCTGGCCGAGGCCGCCGCGGACCAGCCGCTGGACGAACCCGCCCAGGCCCGGCTCATCCGCGCGTACCACGGCGCGGGCCAGCGAGCGACGGCTTTCCGGCTCTACCAGGAGGTTCGCGAGCGGCTCGTCGAAGAACTGGGGGTCGAACCCGGACCCGAACTCCTCGCCGCGCACGCCGCCCTGCTCGACGAGGGGGACCCGCCCGCGAACCCGCGTCCAGCCGCTCGCGTCCCACGGCAGCTGCCCGCCGGACCACCCGGCTTCACCGGCCGGGCCGTCGAACTGTCCATTTTGGACGAGCTGGTACCGAGGGCGGCGGGTTCCGGTGGCACGGTGGCGATCGCGGCCGTCACGGGAACCGCGGGCGCCGGGAAGACCGCGCTCGCCGTGCACTGGGCGCACCGGATGAAGAACCGGTTCCCCGACGGGCAGTTCTACGCGAACCTGCGCGGCCATTCGCCCGCCCCGTCGGCGACGGCGCTCGAAGTGCTCACCCGGTTCCTGTCCGCGCTGGACGTTCCCGCCGAACGGCTGCCCGCGGACACCGAGACCGCGTCCGCGCTGTACCGGACGCTGATGACCGACCGGAAGGCCTTGATACTGCTGGACAACGTCGACACCGCCGAGCAGGTCCGGCCGCTGCTGCCCGCCGGGCCCGGCTGCCTGGTGCTGGTGACGGCCCGCGACCGGTTGACCGGCCTGGTCGCCCTGCACGGCGCCCGGCGGCTCACCCTGGACATGCTCGATCCCGGTGAGGCACTCGAAGTGCTCGGGCGGGTGCTCGGTTCCGACCGGATCCGCGCCGAACGCGAGGCGGCCGCCGAGGTGGCCGGACTCTGCGCGTATCTGCCGCTGGCGCTGCGGATCGCCGCCGCGAACCTCGCCGACAATCCCGGAGACGGCATCGAGGACTACGCCATCGAGTTGCGCAAGGGCAATCTGCTCGCCGCGCTCACGGTCCCCGGCGACGAACAGATCGCCGTCCGTACCGCCTTCGATCTCTCTTACGCTGCGTTGCCCGCCGGGACGCGACGGTTGTTCCGGCTGCTGAGCCTGGTTCCGGGCAACGACATCGGTGTCGAAGCGGTGGAGATCCTCAGTGGTACGGACCAGGCGAGCCGGATGCTGGACACGCTCGCGGGCGCGCATCTGGTCGAACAGCACGCGCCTGATCGCTACCGGTTCCATGACCTGCTCCGGCGTTATGCGGCCGATCGACTGGAGTCGCGGGAATCCCCGGCCGAACGGGAATCCGCCCGCCGCCGGTTGCACGAGTGGTATCTGCGAGCCGTCGACCACGCGGCGAAAATCGTTTACCCGCACATGTTCCGCATCCCGCTGTCCGTACCGGACGGTCCCGTTCCGGCCGCGGTGAGGGAGAACACGGCGGACTGGCTGGAGACCGAACTGGGCAATCTGGTCGCCGTCGTCGAGGACGCGGCACGGAACGGGCCGCGTCCGGTGGCCTGGCTGCTGGCCGACGCGCTGCGCGGCTACTTCTGGATGTCCTTGCGTCAGGTGGAATGGCGGGCGGCCGCCGGGGCCGCGCTGTCCGCCGCCGAAGAGGACGGCGATCCGCGCGCCCGCGCGGCCGCCCGGTTGAGCCTCGCCGACCTGAGTTTCCGCCAGGGCCGGTACCGGGAGGCCGTCCGGCACTACACCGGCGCGCTCGTGCTCGCCCGGCGGGCGGGCTGGGTGGAGACGCAGGCCGCGGTGCTGGGCAACCTCGGTTGCGCGTACTGGCAGTCCGGACGGCTTCCGGCCGCCGCGGCGCGGTTCTCCCGGGCACTTGAGTTGAGCAGACGGGCGGGGAGGCCAGCCGGAGAAGCCGTCGCGCTCGGCAATCTGGGACTCGTCCAGTGGGAGATGGGCGATCTGCCCCAGGCGGCCGGGCATTACGCCCGCGCCCTGCGCCGGTATCGCCGGATCGGTTCGCGTTACGGGGAGGCGATCAACCTGAGCAACCTCGGGCAGGTGCAGCACGCTCGCGGCCGGGCGACCGAAGCGGCCGGACTGCTCGCCGAGGCGCTCGCCCTGCACCGTGACGCCGGGAATCGCGCCGGGGAGGCGGAAACGCTCGGCAGGCTCGCCTCGGTGTGCTGCGATCTCGGCCGTCTCACCGACGCGCTCGACCACGCGCGCGACGGGCTGCGGCTGGCGCGGGAGACCGGCGAACCGCGCGGTGAGGGCGAAGCGCTGGTCGCGCTCGCCGTCGTGCATCACCGCGCGGGGCATCGGCGGGACGCCGTCCACCGGTACCGGCAGGCCTTGGCCCTGCTGCGGGAAACCGGCGACAGGTATCCCGAAGTCGACGCGCTCATCGGCCTTGCCACCGCGACCGGCGACCTCGGCCAGGCCCGCCAAGCGCTCGCGCTGGCCGAGCGAGCCGGTTACCGCGCGCTGCGAAGACGGGCGTCGGCCGCCGTCGAGTCGATCCTCCGCCTTTGATTCACGCCGCGGCTATTCCACTCCGGGTGTCGTATCCACCCGCCGGGTCGAAGGTGACGACGACCCACGGGTTGACGCCGTGTTCCTTGCCCGCGTTGTCACGGCAGGAGAACTCACCCATGTCGTACGCGCTCCAGGTGACGCTGTCCGGTACCGGGCGCACCGATTCCTCGATCCGGCCGGCCCAGCGGCAGGCCACGTCGTGCACCCGCGGCGTCACCGACGGCTCGGCCCAGGTGACCTTTCCGCCGTCCGCGCACCAGGAAAGACCGTAGGTGTAGGTCCACTTTTTCGGCGTTTCGAGGACGACCGGCTTGATGGTCTTGACGCCGGAAGCGCAATCCCGCGCCGCGTTCGCCTCACCTTCCGCGGCGAACGTGAGGCCGGCGAAGAGAACCATCACCCCGGCGGCGTTCTTGATCATCATCGCTCCCCCTGAATCCGTTGTCCTCCCACTGTTCCGCCGATTCCCCGCGGCCGCAATCCGCCGGACGCCGGGTCCAATCGACGTCCAATGGCCGTCCAGAGTCACCGATTAGCTTGTGCCGCACAGTTTCTCCATTGAGGGGAGTACGGATGAGGGCACGACTCAAGAAGGCCTTGTTCGCGGCGGCCACCACGGTGACCGTCACGGCGGCGCTCGTCGTCGGGACCGCGAGCGGAAGTTCGGCACAGGCCGCCGGTCTGAAGGCGTACGCGATCTCGTCGGACGGCAAGCTGATGGCCATGTTCTCCACCGACAGACCCGCGGTACTCGACTGGGTCCGGCTCGCGCAGGGCCTCACCTGCGGGGAGACGAGCCTGATCGGGATCGACTTCCGGGTACAGAACGGCGTGTTGTACGGAGTGGGGAACAAGGGCTGCGTCTACACGATCAAGGTTCCGCCCCAGGCACCCGACGTCGTCGTCACGAAGGTCTCACAACTCAGCGTTCCCTTGTACGGCACGAACTTCGGCGTCGACTTCAACCCGGCCGCCGACCGGCTCCGGGTGATCAGCGACTACGGCCAGAACCTGCGGCACGATCTCGGCGGCCACACCACGACCGAAGACACCATCCTGACCACGCCACCACTGGGCGGCCCCACCCGGGGCGTCACGGCCGCCGCCTACACGAACAACGACCTCAACCTCGACACCGCGACCACCCTGTTCGTCATCGGCACGAACAGCGACCAGGTGTTCGTCCAATCGCCGGCCAACAGCGGCTTCCTGGCGGCGACCGGCGCGCTCGGCTTCGACACCGGCCCGCTCGCGGGCTTCGACATCTATAGCGACCTGACCAACGGCAAGACGGTCTCGGCGACCGCGTTCGCCGTACTCAACCCGCCGAACGGCTCGCCGTCGACGTTCGCCACCGTCAATCTGCTGACCGGCGCGGCGAGCAAGATCGGCGACTTCCCGCTGCCGATCGGGGACGTCGCGGTCGCACTCGACACGAACTGAGGGAGTCGCGCTGTTCGGTGTCCGGCCTCGGCCGGACACCGAACAGCGGCGCGAACCGGCCGGGCTGGCGGCTTGGAGTCTTCACGCTTTCGAAGGCACACACCGTTCCGAGCGCGGTCGAGCGGCACGCTCGGCGGGCTCGACCGATCGAAGCCTCGCGATGTCTTGCCGTGGCCGCGTGGTCTGGAAGTGTCGGTGGCGGGTTGTAGGCTTCTTTGCGTGGACCTGCACAAGGCCGCGTCTGTGGCGCTAGTGGAAGAGGCAACCGATCCGAGGGTTTTTGGAGGAGGTCACTCATTCGTTGAAGTTGTTGGATATCAGGGATTCTGCGGCTGTCGCGGCGTCGGAGGGCATCGCACTCCGGTTCCGGGCCCTGGCGCGGTTGTCGCAGTGTCGTGAGAGCACGCGGAGTGTGACACAGGAAGTCGCGTTCGCATTGTCGCTTGTGGATGGTCACGCGGGTGCGATGGTCGCCACCGCTGAGGCGAGATCCGGGACGATCTTCCAGCCTTTCCGGTACCTATAGCCAAAAAGCAGCCACACGGCCGTCCTCGTCACGCGCGTCACCGGTCGTGCCATCAACCGAACAGTTATCGCGAGACCGGCAAGGCGCGGTCGGCCCTCGGTCGCCATTCTGGGCCCGTTGCCGAAAATCGGCTACCGCTCCCCGAACCGCTCACGCGCCCTGTCCAGCCTCGTGTGCGGTAAGCCGCCCCACCAACGGAACAGCCCGATAACCGGCGATCGCCGCCCCAGCACCTGCCGCGAACCCGCTCAAGTGTCCACCCACGGTCTGAGGCCACGAACCGGACCGTGGGCCGATCCGCGCAGGCGCCGCGATCGGCAGGCTCACCGGCATGGAAACCGACTACGTCTTTCCCGGCCGCCGCGTCGCCGCGGTCTCGATGGTCCTCGGCCCGGTGCTGCTGCTCACCGGCACGCTGCTGCGGTCGCGCTTCTCCTTCTTCTTCCCCGATCAGCTCAGGGCGATGAGCGACCATCCCGGCCTGATGACGGCCGCCTACACGTGTTTCCTGGCTGGCAACGTCCTGCTGTTCCCCGCGATCATCGCGCTCGCGACGAAGATCGGGCGCACCAAGCAGGCACTGGCCGCCTGGGGTGGTCTGTTCGTCCTCATCGGACTCTTCGAACGGACCTTCCACGCCGGGATCGACCAGGCCGCGATGCGACTCGCCACCCGGCGTGGCGCCGGTTTCGCGGAGAACGTGGTCAGCGAGTCATATCAGGATCCACATCTGTTCAGTTTCCTGTCGTTCACGATCATGTTCGGCTGGTACGTGCTCGCGTTCGCCGCCTATCGCGCGAAAGCGCTCGGCGTCGTCCAGTCGATCGGGCTGGCGACGATGGGACTGCTGCCGCTCGGCGTACTGAAAGGAACCGAAATCGTGTCGATCATCGGCACCGTCGGTCTTTGTGTCGCGTTAATTCCGGCCGGTATCGGCGCATTCTTGGAAAGTCCCGAACCGAGCCGACGGACGGTGGTGATCACGGCGATCGCCGTTCCGGTTCTGGGCGCTCTCGCTTTCGCGAGCTCACTCGGGTGAGGCCTTCCTCAGGCCAGCCGGGCGGGCGTTTTCCCTTTTCTGTCACCGGATTCGTGATCGCGCCCCGCCGGGAGACAGCTCATCAGCAGTACGAGACCCACCGCACCGAGAAGCATGTGCCCGGCGAGGATGCACAACCCACAGAATCCGATCCACAAGGAGATCTTCATTCTCAGATGGTAGGGCGGTTCCCGAGAGCGAGGCCCGGACTTGGGAAAGACTTAAGGTCTCCTTTGGGCAAAGGGTCTGTTCGGCGTACGCGCGTAATGCGCCACCAGAGATACCGTCGCGGCGAGGAAGACCACCTGCGTCAGGCTCCTCGGCACCAGTTCGTCCAGCACCGACGTCACCGGCCCGTTCAGCGCCTTGTCCACGTTCGCCGGGAACATCCCCAGTAGCAGGACGGTCAGCCCGGCGGCCGCCCACGGCGCGGTGCGCGACCACAGCACCGCCGCGGCGCCCGCCAGTTCGAGGACACCGGTGACGGTGACCAGCAGCGCGGGCGCGGGCAACGCGGGCGGCACCATCGCGACGAGTTCCTCGCGCATGCCGATGAAATGCGCGAGTCCTGTCGTCACGAACAGTGCCGCGACGCCGCCGCGCACGGCCACCGGCCAGGGTTTCAGGCGCCGGACGCCCGCCAGCCCCAACAAGAACAACGTCGCCGTGACGGCGGCCAACATCAGTACGGGTACGAGACCGGGATCCATGACCAAGCCTTCCGAGCCGGGAACTTTCCACTGACAAGATGCGCTGTTGCGAGCCATCTTGTCAATGACTAGATTCATCGGCATGAGTCCGTACCACCACGGCGACCTTCGCCGGGCCGTGCTCGACGCCGCCATCGCGGCCATCACCGAACACGGTCCGGCCGGGATCAGCCTCCGCGATCTCGCCCGGCGCGCGGGCGTCTCGCACGCCGGGCCGGTGCACCACTTCGGGGACAAGGCCGGAGTGCTCACCGCACTGGCCGCCGAGGGATACGGACTGCTCGCGGACGCCCTCGCGGCGGAGGGCGAGCGGGACTTCGTCGAGGTCGGCGTGGCCTACGTGCGGTTCGCGATCGAGCATCGCGCGCATTTCGAGGTGATGTTCCGCCCCGAACTCCACCGTGCGGACGACGCGGCGCTGGCCGCCGCCCGTGACCGCGCGGGCGCCCTGCTGACCAATGGCGCGTCTTCGGTCAGCGACGACGAGATGGCGGGAGTCGCCGCGTGGTCGCTGATGCACGGCTTCGCGAACCTGTGGCTCACCGGCGCGCTACGTGCCGAACTCCAGGAGGATCCGGACACCGCCGCCCGCGCGATCGCCCGGATCCTCTTCCCGTGATCAGACCTGCGCCGTGGGCATCACGGTGATCTGCTGGACATTGGCCCGCGCCGGGAGCGACGTCAGGAACGCCACGGTCTCGGCGATGTCACCCGGCTCCAGCCAGGTCAGCGTCTCGCGCACGCCGTCCAGCCACTCGTTCGCGCCGGCGTCGGTGACATGGCCCTGTAGTTCGGTGTCGACCAGACCGGGCTCCACCACCGCGACCCGTACGTCCTTCGGGCCGAGGTCGGCGCGAAGGTTCTTCGACAGGTGCGTGACGTATGCCTTCGAAGCGACGTAGACGGCGAACGACGGGAAGATGGCCTGCGCACCGATGGACGACGTGTTCACCAGGTCGGCGACGCCCTTCTCCGCCGCCGAAGCGACGAGGTGCGGGACGAACGCGCCGATCGAGTTCATCAGCCCGGTCATGTTGACGTCGATCATGCGCTGCCAGTCGCCGGTCGCGAGTTCGTCGATCGGCGCGGCCAGCATCACGCCGGCGTTGTTGAACAGCAGGTCCGCCCGGCCCAGTTTCGCTTCGACCTCGGTCGCCGCGGCACGCATCGCGCCGGCGTCGGCGACGTCGGCCGCGATCACCAGCGCCGTCCCGCCGTCCTGTTCGATCTCCTTGGCCAGGGTCTCCAGCCGGTCGGCCCGCCGGGCGATGAGCGCGACCGCGGCACCGGAGGTGGCTAGCCGCCGCGCGGTCGCTTCGCCGATTCCGCTGGACGCGCCGGTGACGACGGCGACCCTGCCGGAGTGCCGTGCCTGGGTGTTCGTCATTTGTCTCTCCTCAGTGGACTCGCTGTCGGCTTCCGGAATCCAGGAAACCGGCTCGCGCGCAGAGGTGGCACGGCCTGCCCGACCTGGGTCCGGCAGTACCAGTCAGGCCTGTAGCGCGCCGAGGACGAGACCGGCGTGCTTGCGCCAGACGTCGTCCTGCCCGGCAGTCAGTTCGACGATCCGGCCGAGCGCGAGGATCTGCAGGCCGATGTCCGCGGAGGTGATTCCCGCCCGCAGCCGCCCTTCGCGGTGCGCACGTTCGACCAGGTCGCCGAGACTCTCGGCGAGGTGGGCGCGGCACGCGTCGAGCGCGCCTTCGGTGACGGTGAGCCCGTCGAGGAACGCCCGGTGCCGGGCCATCATGGCGAGGGTCCGCTCCACGAACAGGCCGATTCCCTCCCACGCGTCTTCGGCGGCCTTCGCCCGCTCCGAGACGGCCGTCCACTCAGCGACGTCCTCCTCCAGCACGGCCTTGACCAAGTCGTCCTTCGTCGGGAAATGCCGATACAGGGTGGCGACGCCGACGCCCGCCCGCCGCGCGATCTCCCGGACGTCCGTCGCGAGACCGCGTTCGGCGAAGGACTCGCGCGCGGCGTCCAGCACCTGCGTCCGGTTTCGCGCCGCGTCCCAGCGCTGACGCCGCGAAGTGGTCATGCCGCGATCCTACCTGTTCCGGAACACATGTTTCGGATACGGTGGTTTTCCGGATCAAGTGTTCCGGAACAGGAGGAGACCATGTCCACGATCGTGATCACCGGGGGCACCGACGGCCTCGGCCGCGCACTGGCCGCGGACCGGCTGCGCGAGGGCCACACCGTCGTCATCGTCGGCCGGAGCGAGGCGAAGTTCCGCACGCTGGAGGGCGACGCGCACTTCGTCCAGGCAGACCTTCGCGAGGTCGCGGAGAATCGCCGCGCCACCAAGGAGATCGCCGCACGCTTCCCCGCCGTCGACACACTGGTACTCGGTGCCGCGTACGTGCACCGAGACAGGCAGGTGACCAGCGAAGGCTTCGAACACACCTTCGCGCTCTACTACCTGAGCCGCCACATCTTCGCGTCGGAACTGCAAGGCGTGCTCGCCGCCGCCGAGCGGCCACTGATCCTCGACACCACCGTTCCCGGTGCCCCGAAAGACGCCATCCACTGGGACGATTTCCAGCTGTCACAGGGGTTCACCTGGAAGACGGCGAACATGCAGAGCAGGCGGATGGGTCTGCTGTCGGCGCTCAGGCTCGCGTCCGACCACGTGCGGTACGTGCTCTACAACCCCGGTTTCGTCCGGACGAGCCACCAAGGCGCGCTGGGCAAGGCGTCGCGGGCGATGGTGTCCGTCATGGCGCAGGTCCTCGGAACACCGCCGGAAAAGGCGATCCTCCCGATGCTCGACCTCATCGCGAACCGGCCGGATACCCCCTTGAGCGCTTACGCGCGAAGCAAGCGACTCACGCTCGACGACGCCACCGCCGAAGAAGCCGAGCGGCTCCACGCCGCCACCACACAGCTACTGAACGCGGTCTGAACCGCGGAAACATCCGCGAAGAAAAAATCTCGACGCCGATGTCGAAACGGCGGGACGTCCTTCGTATAGGAAGTGACAAGCCGCTTCGACACAGGAGGACGCCATGACCCAGTACTTGCTCAGCCTCTACCAGCCCGACGGCCCCACCCCGCCGCCGGAGTTCCTCGAGCCGATCGCTCGCAAGCTCCAGGCGCTCAACGCCGAGATGCAGGCCGCGGGCGCTTGGGTGTTCGCGGCCGGGCTGCACCCGCCGACCACGGCGACCGTGCTGCGGGCCAAGGAGAACGGCGACATCGTGATGACGGACGGCCCGTTCGCCGAAGGCAAGGAGCACCTGGGCGGCTTCACCATCGTCGAGGTGCCGGATCTGGACGCCGCGCTCGACTGGGGCCGCCGCATCGCCGAGATCACCGGCCTGCCGATCGAGGTCCGGCCGTTCCAGGGCGAGGAAGACCCTTCGTGCGTCCCCTGAGCACGCAAGACATCGGCCGGGTCTTCACCGAGGAGTACGGCCGCGCGGTGGCCGTCCTGGTCCGCGTCTTCGGCAGCATCGACCTCGCCGAGGAAGCGGTCCAGGACGCCTTCGCCGCGGCGGTGGACCGGTGGCCGTCCACCGGTCTGCCGCCGAGCCCGGCGGGCTGGATCATCACGACCGCCCGCAACAAGGGCATCGACCGGTTGCGCCGGGAAGCCGCGCGCGATGACAAACACGCCCAGGCCGTGCTCGTCCACGCGGCCGACGAACCAGCGGAGGAGGGGCCCGTGCGTGACGACCGCTTACGCCTGATCTTCACCTGCTGCCACCCCGCGCTGGCCGTCACCGCGCAGGTCGCGCTGACCCTGAAACTGCTGGGCGGGCTGACCACCGGCGAGATCGCGCACGCGTTCTTCGTCCCCGAGACGACGATGGCGCAACGGCTGGTCCGGGCGAAGGGCAAGATCCGCGACGCGAAGATCCCGTACCGCGTCCCGGGCGACGCCGATCTGCCGGACCGGCTGCGTTCGGTGCTCGCCGTGGTCTACCTCGTGTTCAACGAGGGCCACACGGCCAGTTCCGGCGAACGGCTGATGCGCGACGACCTGTGCGCCGAAGCGATCCGGCTCGGCAGGCTGCTCGCCGACCTCATGCCCGACGAACCCGAGGTCACCGGGCTGCTGGCGCTGATGCTGCTCACCGAGTCCCGCCGGGCCGCCCGCACCGGCCAGGACGGCGACGTCGTCCTGCTGCCCGATCAGGACCGGTCGCGGTGGAATCGGGAGCTGATCGCCGAAGGGCAGACGCTGGTCCGCGCCTGCCTGCGGCGGAACCAGCCCGGTCCGTACCAGATCCAGGCGGCGATCAACGCCGTGCACAGCGACGCCGACGGCGCGGCGAGCACGGACTGGTCGCAGATCGTCCAGCTGTACGACCTGCTGCTGACGCTGAACCCGACGCCGGTCGTCGCGCTCAACCGCGCCGTCGCGGTGGCCGAGGTGGACGGCCCCGGCGCGGCACTCGGCGCGATCGACGAACTCCACCTGGAGGACTACCACCTGTACCACGCCATCCGCGCGGATCTGCTGCACCGGCTCGGCCGTCCGGCGGAATCGGCACAGGCCTACGAGGCGGCGATCCGGCGGGCGGAGAACAGTGCCGAACGGCGGCTGCTGGAACGGAAACTGGCCGCGGTCAGTCGTTGATCAGCCGGGCCGGGCCGGGACCTTGGGCGGCGAGGACGTCACCGGGGTTGACCAGCACGCACTGCTCGAAGGACAGGCAGCCGCAGCCGATGCACTCGGTGAACCGGTCGCGCAGGCATTCGAGTTTCTCGATGCGCTGGTTGAGTTCGGTGCTCCAGCACTGGGAGGCGCGCTGCCAGAACGCTTGGTCCGGCGCGGCGCCCTCCGGCAGGAAGTCGAGCACGCCGCCGATCACCTCCAGTGGGATGCCGAGGTGGTGCGACGCGCGGACGAACGCGACCACGCGGAGCATGGCTCGGGGGTACCGGCGCTGGTTCCCGCTGGTCCGCCTGCTGCTGATGAGGCCCTGGCGTTCGTAGAACCGCAGGGCGGAGGTGGCGACACCGCTGCGTTGGGCCAGTTCGCCGATGGTCAGTTCGGCCGGCGGTTCGGACATGTCCACGATCCTAGCTTGACTTGAACCCTTGTTTAAGTTCCACGCTGGAGGCATGACGGAACAGGGGATCGCGAAAATGACCATCCACAAAGGACATTGGCCGACACCGGACGGGGAACTGGTGACGGTGGCGCGGGAGTGGCCGAGTGCCGAGGCCGCGCGTGAGGCGTTCGAGCGACGCCGTGGCGAAGGACTCGTCTCCTTCACCGCGTACGAGGGAATCGATCACGACGGCGCCTTCACCTACGAGCAGTGGACCAGCGAAGACGCTGTCGAGGGTTTGAACGGCGCGCCCGTCTACCGCCTCTACCGCGGGAACCGGGGCGAAGGGGCCCCTGGAGCGCTCGTGGTCGTCTCGGTCGAGTTCGAGGGGCCCGACGAACAGCGGCAGCGGGACTGGATCGACCTCGTCTTCACCGCGCTGGACTCGGAACCCGTGCGACCGGAAGGCGGGATCTCGGGGTACTTCCACGTGAGCACCGACGGGACCCGTGTTCTGAACTACGCGGAATGGGCCAGCGCCGAGGCACACCTCGCCGCGCTCGCCGCTCCTGGCGCGAACGGCATCGGCACGACGGACACCTGGAAGAAGGTGCAGACCTATCCCGGCATGACCGAAGGCGGGTCGGTCAAGCGGTACCGCCCGATCGTCTCGGCGGTGGCGGCGTGAAGCCGATCCTGGTCGCCGGAGCGACCGGCAACGTCGGTGCGCGAGTAGTCGCCCAGTTGCGGGCGCGGGACGTGCCGGTCCGGGCGCTGAGCCGGAACCCGCCGCCGGACGGTGTCCGCGGTGACCTGGCGAAACCGGAGACGATCGCGCCGGCACTCGACGGCGTCGACACCGTGTTCCTGATGCTCAACGGTTCCGCCGAGGCACTCGTGCCCACGGTGTCACTGCTCGGCGAACGCGTGAAACGCGTCGTGTTCCTGTCCTCGGGTGCCGTCGACGATTCCTTGGCGGAGCAGGACAACCCCATCGGCGCCTGGCACCGGACCGTCGAAGAGGCGATCGAAGCGTCGGGCGTCGACTGGGCTTTCCTGCGGCCACACGGTTTCGCGACGAACGCTCTCGGCTGGGCGCCCGCGATCCGCGCGGACGGCGTCGTCCGAGGGGCGTACGGCGAGGCCTCGATGCCGCTGATCCACGAGAAGGACATCGCCGCGGTGGCCGTCGAGGCGCTGACCGGCGATGGGCACGCGGGAGCGAAGTACGTCCTCACCGGCACGCGGCCGATCACCCAGATCGAGCAGGTGCGGATCATCGGCGAGGCCGCCGGTCGCCCGGCGCGCTGGGAGGAGCTTTCGCTGGAGGCCGCGCGGGAGGCGATGCTCGCGAAGATGCCGGACTTCATCGTCGACACGATGCTCGCCGGGTTCCGGGCACTGGCGACGGAACCGAGCGAGGTCACCTCGACCGTCCAGGACGTCACCGGCAGGCCGGGACTGGACTTCGAGACCTGGGCGGCCGACCACGCCGCCGATTTCCGGCCTCACAAACCGAGCAGCGCCCTCGCCTGACTGATGAACACGCGGGCGGCGGGGCTGACCGGCCCCTCCGTCCGCCAGGCCAGCGCCAGCTTCGCGCGCAGCCCGGCCGGCCGCGTGATCTCCATGGCGTGCAGTTCCGGGTAGTGCGTCGCCAGCGACATCGGCACCACGGCGACGCCGAGCCCGCGCCCGACCAGTTCGGCGACGACGTTCGGATCGCCGGCCTCCAGCGTCACCCGCGGCCGCGCGCTGTCGGCGAGGAAGGCGGCATCGACGATCGCGCGCATGCCGGTGCCCTTCGGCAGGCTCACCAGCGAGCGGCTTTCCAGTTCCGACAGCGTGATCGTGGCCTGCGCGGTGAGCGGATCCTCCGGGCCCGAGATCGCGACGAGCGGCTCGTCGAGGACGACCTCGAAGCCGATCCCCGGCGGCGGTTCGCCGGAGAGCCCGATCAGCGCGATGTCGAACCGGCCGTCGGCGACGCCCGCGAGCAGGACGTCGGAGGTCGCCTCGGCGAGCGTGATGTCCACCGCGGGGTGGTCTTCGTGGAACCGCGCCAGCAGATCCGGCAGGTTGACCGGGCCGCGCGAGGACACCATGCCCATCGCGACCTGGCCGCGGACCAGCCCGGTGAGTTCCTCGACCGCCAGCCGCACCCCGGCGACGGCGGCGAGCGCGGCCCGCGCGTGCGGCAGCGCGGCGGCACCGACCTCGGTCAGCCGCACCGCCCGAGCCGACCGGTCCAGCAGCGGCTGCCCGAGTTCGCGTTCGAGACGGCGGATCTGGGCGCTGACGCCGGGCTGCGCGACGTGCAGCCGCTCGGCGGCCCGGGTGAAGTTCGCCTCCTCGGCCACCGCGACGAAGTATTCGAGCTGACGCAGTTCCATAACCGGTGATTCTAGTTTCCAGACAAACCAGATCTTGGACTTCTGACCGGATCGAGACCAGGCTGGTGTCATGACCACGATGCTCCGCCCTGGCGATTCCGGTTACGACCAGGAACTCGCCGGCTTCCAGACCGCCGTCCCCCGCCGCCCCGCCGTGATCGTGCCCGCGGCCTCGGCCACCGACGTCGTCGAGGCCGTCCGGTACGCCGGTGAACACGACCTCCCGATCGCGGTCCACTCGACCGGGCACGGCGTGGGCGTCCCCTTCGAGGGCGGCGTCCTCGTCACCACCCGGAACATGACCGGGATCCGGATCGACGGCGACATCGCCCGCGTCGACGCGGGCGTGCGCTGGGGTGCGGTCATCGAGGCGGCCGCCGAACATGGGCTGGCGCCGCTGAGCGGCTCGTTCCCCGATGTCGGCGTCGTCGGCTACACCCTCGGCGGCGGGTTCAGCCTGCTCGGCCGCGAGTACGGCCTCGCCGCCGACCGGGTGACCGCCATCGAGGTCGTGACCGCCGACGGCGGACTCCGGCGCGCCACCCCGGACACCGAACAGGACCTGTTCTGGGCGTTGCGCGGTGGCCGCGACAACTTCGGGATCGTCACCGCGCTCGAATTCCGGCTCGTCCCGGTCACCCGGCTGTACGGCGGGAGCCTGCGATTCGGCACCGAATCGCTGGCCGCGGTGCTCCGCGCCTGGCGTGACTGGGCGGCGGAGGCGCCGCGTGAGATGACGTCGTCGCTGGGCATGGTCCCGATGCCGGACCTGCCGATGGTGCCCGAGCCGCTGCGCGGGCAGCACGTCGCGCAGATCCGGATCGCGTACCTGGGCGACGCCGCCGAGGGCGAACGCCTCGTCGCGCCGCTGCGTGCCGCCGCCCCCGTACTGGGTGACACGCTCGCCGAGATCCCGTTCACCGAATCGGGCAAGATCGCGAACGAACCGCCGTTCCCGCACGGTTACCGCGCCGACAACGCCACCGTGTCCGAACTGAACGACACGATGCTCGACGCGATCCTCGAACACGCCGGACCGGACGCCCCGGTGCCGACCGTCGTCCTGCTGGACCTGCTCGGCGGCGCGCTGTCCGACGTGCCCGAGCACCCGGGCGTGGGCTGGGACCGCGAAGCCCGCTTCACCGTCCGGGCACTGTCCGTGGTGGACGACGCTTCGATCGCGGAGATCCGAAGCGCGCACGGGAAACTGTTCGAAGCGCTGAAGCCCTGGTCGACCGGCAAACTCCTGACCTTCGTCTACGGCGAGAGCGACCCGGCGGAGGAGGCGCCCGAGGTGTACTCGACCGCGGACCTGCGACGCCTCGCGAAGATCAAGAAGGCCGTCGACCCGGCGAACCGGTTCCGGCTCACGCACAACGTCGAACCGGCGAGTGACGCTGGGTGATCTCCGAAATCCGCATGCAGGAGGCATCGATCCGGGCGGAAGGCGCACCGGCGGGCACCCGTATACTTCCGGGCCGATACCGCCATCAGGGGGCACTGTGCGCACTTTGGACCATGACGAGTTCCTCGCCATGCGCCGGTTCCCCGCGCTCGACGGGCTGCGCGCGATCGCGGCCACCATCGTGATCCTCTTCCACTTCGCGGGTCCGAAGTGGAGCTGGCTTTCCGGCTGGGTCGGTGTCTACATCTTCTTCGTGCTGTCCGGTTTCCTGATCACGACGCTGCTGCTGCGTGAGCAGGACCGGACCGGCCGGATCTCGCTCTCGGCGTTCTACCTGCGCCGGGTGTTCCGGATCCTGCCGCCGTACCTGGTGATCCTCGGCGGGATCGTCGTGTTCGTATGGCTGCGCGGCGAGTTCTTCACCCGCGAGTTCCCGCACGCGCTGAAGTACTACCTGACGTTCTTCAACGAGTTCTTCCCCGCGAGCAGCCCGAACGGCCCGGACAACTTCTTCAGCGGCTCGTGGACGCTGGGCATCGAGGAGAAGTTCTACCTGTTCTGGCCGTTCCTGCTGGTGGTCGCGGGCGCGGCCGGGCTGGCCGCGGCCTGGCGGAAGTTCGCGCTGGCGTTCGCCGCGTTCGCGCTGATGGCCGGGCTGGTCGGGGTCACCAGCGGCTGGGTGCTCAACGGGCCGCAGGCGCCGATCTACCGGTCGACGGTGCACTACGCGATCCTGCTGATCGGCTGCGTGCTGGCGATCGCGATGCATTACCGCCGGTCCTACGCGGTGATCAAACCGCTGACCCATCCCCTTGCCGCGATCCCGGTGTTCGGCGCGTTCGCGGCACTGCACGTCAACATGGAAAGCCTGTGGTGGGAGACCGGCAGCAACCTCGGCCTGCTGATCGCCTACGGCCTGCTGTCGGCGATGTTGCTGGTCGTGCTGGTCTCGCCGGGGCCGCTGCGCTGGCTGCTCGCGACGAAGGTGATGCGCTTCGTCGGTGAGCGCTCGTACTCGCTCTACCTGCTGCAAGGACCGGTGCACTTCGTCGTGGTCGCGGCGATCCCGCCACTGGGCGAGCACCGGATGATCAGCGCGCTGACCGTGTTCGCGGTCGGGCTGGGCATCGCGGACCTGATCCACCGCTGGGTGGAGCAGCCGATGATCGTCACCGGCAAGAAGCTGATCGCGCGCCGCCAGGAGCACAAGGCGCTGCGTGCGGCCGAAGCCGAACTGAAGAAGCCCGAGGCCGTCGAGGCCCCCAGCGGCGCGCGCTGACTCAGCGCGAAAGCGTGACGATCGGGATCACCCGGTCGGTCTTCTTCTGGTACTCGGCGAAGCCCGGCATGAGGCTGACCATCTTCGCGTAGAGACGGTCGCGCTCGGCGCGGTCTTCGAGCACGACGGTCGCGGTCGCGTCGAACTTCTCCGTGCCGACCTCGATGGTGACCTTCGGGTTCGCCACGATGTTGTGATACCAGGCGGGGTTCTTGTCGGCCCCGGCGTACGACGCGACGATGACGTACTTGCCGTCCTCCTCCGCATACGCGAGCGGTGAGGTCCGCGGCTCGCCGCTCTTCGCCCCGGTGGTCGTGAGAAGCAGCAGGGAGCCGCCCTCGAACGGGCCGCCCACCTTCCCCTCGTTCTCACGGAATTCCTTGATGATGTTCCTGTTCCAGTCCAGCGGGTCCGGCATCGTTCCTCCAGAATCGATCTTTCTCCCGCCGAGGCTACTCAGTCTCCGCGCAAGAGGACGTCGAGAATTCCCGCGGCCACTTCGAGGGCGTGCGCCCGCCCCGGGCACCGCTTGGGCCCCGCTCCGAACGGATGCTTCGCCAGGTCCACCTCTACGACCTCGCCGCCGACCCACCGCCGGGTGATCCGGACCGGTGGGTCCTCGCGCAGGACCCGGTCGAGCAGGCTCACGGCGTCCTCACCGGGCCGACGCGCGGCCAGGGCCTTGCCGAGCAGTCTCGCCGTCGCGTCGCAGGCCTGCACCAGCAGGCCGATCCGCGCGGCCGTCCGCTCACCGACGTCCCCGCCGCAGGCCTCGATCAGCCGCCGCATGGCCTCCTCGGCGTCGGGGCCGGTCTCGG
The DNA here is from genome assembly GCF_001953865.1 of Amycolatopsis coloradensis. GTDB lineage: Bacteria > Actinomycetota > Actinomycetes > Mycobacteriales > Pseudonocardiaceae > Amycolatopsis > Amycolatopsis coloradensis. Next base: position 313,966 of record NZ_MQUQ01000005.1, on the reverse strand, counting down.
TGTGCGGGTGGTAGGCGGCGGAAACCGTTGCGATGTCACGGGAAACGTCCGGCAGGCCGAGTTCGGCGGCCAGGACGGCGACCGGGACCGTCCACCCGATCCGGTCCACCGGTTCGTCCCGCAGTTCCCGGGTGAGCGCGAAGGCCTTGTCCCGCAACGACGCCATCGGCGCGAGTTCGGCGAGCACCAGCGCCCGGCGCCGCGGATGGTCACCGGGGCGGCTGAACCGGGCGACGTTCGCGCGCAGCCATCGGACGCCACCCGGCTCGACGTCCTGGGGCACCGGCGGGACGGGGGCTTCGATCAGCGGATTCTCCATACCGCGACGCTAAGTGCGGAACGCTTCGGTCACGACCGAAACATGGGCTCACGGTCGTTGTTATGGTGACCGGGTGACGGTCGTGTCGGAGACAACCGAAGTCGACGGCGCGGGGCGAACGGCGCAACCGCGCCAGCTCATCGTGACCGTGTACGGCCTCTACTCACGCGAAGAAGGCGGCTGGCTTTCGGTCCGTTCCCTGATCGACCTGCTGGCCGGGGTGGACGTCGAGGAACCAGCCGTCCGGTCGTCCATTTCCCGGCTGAAGCGGCGCGGGATCCTTTCCGCGGTGCGGCGGGACGGGGCGGCCGGGTACGAACTTTCCGAAACCGCGCTGGCCATCCTGCGCGAAGGCGACGAGCGGATCTTCCGTCGCGCACGCGCCACCCCCGGCGACGGCTGGCTGCTCGCGGTGTTCTCCGTCCCGGAAGCCGAACGGCACAAAAGGCATGTTCTTCGCACCCAGCTCGCCAGACTCGGCTTCGGAACCGCGTCGTCCGGTGTCTGGATCGCGCCCGCGCACCTGCGCGACGCCACGGCCGACATGCTGCGACGGCTCGAACTGGAGAGTTACGCCGACCTCTTCCACGCCGAGCACCTGGCGTTCGGCGACGTGCGGGAGAAGATCCGCGACTGGTGGGACCTCGACCAGCTCGAAACGCTCTACACGGCTTTCCTCGACGAGCACACGCCCGCGCTCCGGCGCTGGCAACGGCGCAAGACCACGGACGAGGCCGAAGCGTTCGCCGACTACGTCCGGGTGCTGACCGACTGGCGGCGCCTGCCCTACCTCGACCCCGGGCTGCCCGCCGAACTGCTACCGCCCGCGTGGGCCGGGATCCGGGCCGCGGATTTGTTCTTCACGCTGCACTCGCGGCTGGGTGAGGCCGCGGCCGCCCACGTCTCGCGCACGCTGCCCAATTAGCCCGGCCCGCATCAGCCCTCAGGCGAGTCGTCCATCTGATCACGCGCGTCGTCCACCTGATCACGCGCGTCGTCCATTGAGGCCACGTGGCTTAATGGACGGCACGCGTGATTGAACGGACGGCACGTGTGATCAGACGGACGACACGCGTGCTTGGACGGACGAGACGGTGTCGGAATCCCGTACTAGACCACCGCGAAGCCCTGCACTTCGACCAGCGCCTCGACGTCCCAAAGACGGCTCACGCCGATCCCCGCCATCGCCGGATACTCACTCCCGGCCAGCCGCTTCCACACCGCGCCGATCTCGCGCGCGTGGGCGCGGTAGTCGTCCATGTCGACGATGTAGATGGTCACGCTGCACAGGTCCGACGGTGATCCGCCCGCCGCGCGCAACGCGGTGAGCAGGTTGGACAGCGCGCGTTCGAACTGCTCGACAACGCCTTCGCCGACGATGCGGTTCTCCTCGTCCAGTGCCGTCTGACCAGCGAGGAAGACGAATCGTCCGCTCGCGGCGACAGCGTGCGAGAAACCGGAAGGGCGGCCGAGCCCGGGCGGGTTGATGCGCTCCATGCGGGTCAGCATATCCCGCGTCGTTGACGGTCGTACATACCGCGACATACCCTGAGCGACGTGCGTATCGCGGTGTTAGGCGGCGGCCCGGCGGGGCTCTACTTCGCCACGCTGGCGAAACAGCTCCATCCTGATCACGAGATCACCGTCTGGGAGCGCAACGCGCCCGATGACACCTTCGGCTTCGGGGTGGTGTTCTCCGACGAGACCCTCGGCGGCATCGAACACGCGGATCCGGTGATCCACGCCGCCATGCGGCGCGAGTTCGCGCGCTGGGACGACATCGACGTCCACTTCCGCGGCACGGTGCACACCTCCGGCGGGCACGGGTTCGCCGCGATGAGCCGCAAACGGCTGCTCGGCATCCTCCAGAGCCGGTGCGCGGAACTCGGCGTGGACGTGCGTTTCCGCACCGAGGCGCCGGGCGTGGCCGAGGCGAGCGCGGAGTACGACCTCGTGGTCGCCGCGGACGGCGTCAACTCGCCGACCCGCGCCGCGCTGGCCGAGACCGTCAAGCCGGACATCCAGACCCGGCGCTGCAAGTACATCTGGCTCGGCACCGACCTGGTCTTCGACGCCTTCAAGTTCCACGTGCTCGAAACCCCGCACGGGATCATGCAGATCCACGGCTACCCCTACAGCGACACCGCGAGCACCTTCATCCTCGAACTCCACGAGGACGTCTGGCAGCGCGCGTTCGGCGAGATCGCCGCCACGTCACTCGCGCCAGGCGAGAGCGACGAGAAGTCGATCGAGGTCATCCGTGAACTGTGCGCGGAAGTCCTCGGCGACCACCAGGTGTTCGCGAACAACTCGAAGTGGACCGCGTTCGCCACCGTGCGCTGCGCGAGCTGGCGGCACGAGAACGTCGTCCTGCTCGGCGACGCCGCCCACACCGCGCACTTCTCCATCGGTTCCGGCACGAAGCTCGCCATGGAGGACGCGCTCGCGCTCGCCGCCTGCCTGCACGAGCAGTCCGATATGGACAGTGGACTCAAGGCGTATGAGGCCGAGCGCCGTCCTGTCGTCACTTCGACCCAGCGCGCCGCACAGGCGAGCTTGGAGTGGTTCGAAAACCTGGGCCAGTACACTCATCAGGACCCGGCGCAGTTCGCGTTCAACATCCTCACCCGCAGCCGCCGCGTCACCTACGACAACCTCCGGCTGCGCGACCCCGAGTTCGCCGCCGAACTGGACACCTGGTTCGCGTCCACTCAAGCCTCCGACGTCCGGCCGCCGATGTTCCAGCCGTTCCGCATCGGGAACCTGGACCTGCCGAACCGCGTCGTCGTCTCGCCGATGGACATGTACTCCTCCGAGGACGGCGTCCCGGCCGATTTCCACCTGGTGCATCTGGGGAGCAAGGCACTCGGTGGCGCCGGGCTGGTGATGACCGAGATGGTCTGCGTGTCCGAGACCGGCCGCATCACCCCGGGCTGCGGCGGCCTGTACACCTCGGCGCAGGAGCAGGCGTGGGCCAGGATCACCGAATTCGTCCACGGCAACACGCCCGCGCGGATCGGTGTCCAATTGGGACACTCCGGGCGCAAGGGTTCCACGAAACTCATGTGGGACGGGATCGATCAGCCACTGGGACAAGGCAACTGGGAGGTCTGCGGCCCGTCCGCGATCCCGTACAGCGACGCGAATCAGACCCCGCGCGAACTCACCGTCCCCGAGTTGCGAGAGATCCGTGAGCAGTTCGCCGAATCCGCCCGCGCCGCCGGCCGCGCCGGATTCGACCTCCTCGAACTCCACTGCGCACACGGCTACCTCCTGTCGTCCTTCCTGTCCCCGCTGACCAACCGCCGCACCGACGAGCACGGCGGCTCACTGGAGAACCGGCTGCGCTTCCCGCTCGAGGTCTTCGACGCGGTCCGCGCGGCGTGGCCGGCCGACCGGCCGATGACGGTCCGCATCTCCGCGACCGACTGGTACGACGGCGGGATCGACGTCGACGAAGCCGTCGAGATCGCGCGCGCGTTCGCCGAGCACGGCGCGGACGGCATCGACGTCTCGACCGGTCAGGTCGTCAGCGAGGAGAAACCCGAGTACGGCCGCAGCTATCAGACGCCGTACGCCGACCGCGTCCGCAACGAGATCGGGCGCGAGTACGGGATCGCGGTGATCGCCGTCGGCGCGATCTCCTCCTACGACGACGTCAACTCGCTCATCCTGGCAGGCCGCGCGGATCTCTGCGCCCTCGGCCGGACACACCTCTACGATCCACAGTGGACACTGCACGCCGCCGCCGAACAGGACTACCCGATGCCGTGGCCGAAACAGTACGCGGCGGGCAGCCGGAAACCGCGGGGCGGCCGCAGCGACGACCCGAAACCACGGCTGGAACTCCTTCGCTCGGGGGAATCCGGCACCGCGCACGCCCGCTGGCGACCTGGGAGCGATCGATGACCGACTTCGCGCTGACCCCCGATCAACGCGCCTTCGCCGACGAGGTCCGGCGGCTGGGGGCCGAAAAGCTCCGCCCGCTGGCCGAATCCGGCACCGAAGGCGCGGTCAACCGGCCACTGCTCAAGGGAATGGGCGCGCTCGGCCTGCTTTCCCGGTTGTTCCCCGGTGTCGACGGCGGCAGTCCGAGCCGCGAGGCCGCCGCGACGGATCTCTGCATCCTGCGGGAATCCCTCGCGAGCCAGAGCACCGAAGCCGAGACTGCGTTGGCACTGCAGGGCTTGGGCACGTATCCGGTACTCCAATCCGGACGGGATTCGCAGGTCTCGAAGTGGGTTCCCGCCGTGGCCGCGGGTGACGCCATCGCCGCTTTCGCGCTCACCGAGCCGAACGCGGGTTCGGACGCGGCGGCGCTGGAACTCGCCGCCGAGCCCGACGGCGACGGCTGGCGCCTCACCGGCGAGAAGATGTGGATCTCCAACGCCCCCGAGGCCGACTTCTACAGCGTTTTCGCCCGCACCACCCCGGAAGCGGGCTCGCGTGGCGTCTCCGCGTTCGTCCTCCCCGCCGATCGCGCCGGGCTCACCGGTGACCATCTCGACCTCGTCAGCCCGCATCCCATCGGCACCCTGGTCTTCGACGGCGTCCGGGTCGAGCGGGACGAACTGCTCGGTGAGCGGGACCGTGGTTTCGGCGTCGCGATGCGGACGCTGGACCTGTTCCGGCCGAGTGTCGGCGCGTTCGCGGTCGGAATGGCGCAGGCCGCGCTCGACGCCGCCGTCGCCCACGCCCAGACCCGGGTCGCGTTCGGCGGACCATTGCTGAAGCAGCAGACCGTGGCCCACACTCTTGCCGAAATGGCGACCCGCACCGAGGCGTCCCGCCTGCTCGTCTACGCCGCGGCCGCCGCCTACGACGCGGGCGAGCGGAACCTCGCCGGCCGGGCCGCGATGGCGAAACTGTTCGCCACCGAGACCGCCCAGTACGTAGTCGACTCGGCCGTGCAGATCCACGGCGCGCGGGCGCTGCGGCGGGGGCATCTGCTCGAACACCTCTACCGCGAGGTCCGGGCGCCGCGGATCTACGAAGGCGCGTCCGAGGTCCAGCGGACGATCATCGCGCGATCGCTGGCTTCGTCCTGACCGGGCGGCGGTCGAGGTACCACTGCGTGACGAGGATGACCAGTGCCGGGCTCAGCCAGGCCGTGATCCCGGCGACCGATTGCGTCAAGGCGAGTTCGCTGCCGCCGAACGTGGTCTCCAACTGCGGTCCGAGCACGATCACCGTGACCGGACCGACCACCCTGCTGACGACGATCGACATGGTCAGCGCGAAACTGCGGATCATCCAGCGGCGGTGGTCGCCGAACCGGCGTTGCCTCGCCGCGCGCCAGCCGGCGAACGTGCACGCCAGCCAGAGCACCCCGGCCAGGACGTTGGCCACCCTCGTCGTCGGGCCGAACGGGCTCATCGCGCCGACGGTCAGCGCCAGCAGCCCGGCCGGGAGCACCCCGGCGAAGACGTACACCCGGCCGATCTTCCGGTGCACCGCCGGGTATTTCGCCCGGAACCACGGCCAGATCTGGAGTAGCGCCCCGACCATCGCGATCGAGCCGAACAGCACATGCGCCGAGAGGAACCAGTAGTGCGAGGTGAACCCGGGCGGCTGCGGGACCCGTGACAGCGACGGGTCCATCGCCAGATACGGCGGCAGCGAAAAGGCCAAGAACACCACGACGACAACGGCCAAGGGCCCCACCCACGGCCTTCGCCACCACGATTTCCGTGGCGCCGCCCCCTGGCGGTCACGTTGTTCGAGCCTGACGGTCATCACTGTCCCCCACGTTTTCCGGTACGGGCAAGAACTTTCCGCTGCCGAACCTAGGACGCGGGCCCATCGGGAAACAGGGAGCGGACCGCCGGATCGATGGTGGAGCAGGCCCTACCGCCGTCCGCCACGCACCCGCTCGACGATGTCGCGGTAGGCCAGCCCGCTCCGTTTGATCGTCCGCGCCGGGGTGTCCCGGTCGACCCGCACCAGGCCGAGCCGTTTGGCGTAGCCGTACGCCCATTCGAAACTGTCCAAAAAGGATCAGGCGAAGTAGCCGCGAACGAGCAGTTCGGTGAGCTTGCCCGGCAGGATCTCCCGGCCCAGCACCGTCGACGGCAGCCCGAAATGCCCGACGGCGTCCCCGTTCTCCTCCACCCCGGAATACCGCGTGCCGAAGTAGTAGTCGACGCCGAGGAAGTCGAGCGGGGCCGCGATGATGGACCGATCTCACGGCTCGGCTGGCAGGCGGATGCCCTGCCGCGCGAAATCCTCGAGGACGTCCTCCGGATACCGGCCGCGCACGAGCGCGTCGAGGTAGAAGCGCGTCCCGAGCCGTCCTCGAACCGGGCGGCCCCGCGGTCGGCCTCGCCGTGGACGTAGCGGACGCGGTCGCTCAGCCGCTCGAACACGAGCATCGCAGTGCTGCGGCAGATCCCAGCGGTAGAGCGTCAGCCACGGATCGATGCCGTTGTTGAGCAGTTCGTCGACCAGCCGGTAGTAGAAGCCGATCCCGGCGGGGTTGACACCGCCGCGCCCGCGTGGCTGCACTCGCGGCCACGAAACGGAGAACCGGTAGGTGTCGACGCCGAGTTCCTTCACCAGTGCGATGTCGGCAGGCATCCGGTGGTAGTGGTCGCAGGCGGCCTCGCCGGTGTCATCGTTGTCGATCGCCCAGTGCGACTGGCCGTAGGTGTCCCGAATGGACGGTGTTCGTCCGTCTTCGGCGACCGCGCTTCGATCTGGTAAGCCGAGCTGCCGACCCCCATCGGAAATCGGGGGCAGGATGCCGATGAGTTCGCGTCCCCCGCCATAGCGCCTGCCCGCCTTATTTCACCAGTTGATACATGGCGGAGGCTAAGGTCGTGGGGCATTCTGGAAAGGTCCGCCGCCATGAGATGGGTATCCGCATGCCTGCCAAGCGCACCACCGTCCGTGACCTGCGGCGGCACAACCGTTCCCTCCTGCTGTCGAAACTCTACTTCGACGGCCCGCTCAGCCGCCACGAATTGAGCGGTCTGACCGGTTTGAGCGCCGCGACCGTCAGCAACGTGACCGCCGAACTCGGCGAAGAACACCTCATCACCGAGGCCGGGCTGGTCGAGTCCGACGGCGGCAGGCCGCGCGTCCTGCTCCGCGTCGACCCGGCGTACGGCCATGTCGCGGGCGTCGACATCGGCGAAACCGGGGTCAAGGTCGAACTGTTCGACCTCACCATGAACCGGCTCGCCACCGTCGAACACCCCCTCGCCTCCCCGCGACCCGACGCGGCCGCGGCCGTCACCCAGGTGGCGTCCGGGCTCCGGGAAGTGATCGCGGAATCGGGGATCGACGAAGCGACCGTGCTCGGCGTCGGCGTCGGGGTTCCCGGCACCGTCGAACAGGGCGCGGCGCTCCGCGTCCACGCGCCCACCATCGGCTGGAAAGAAGTCCCGCTGACCGATCTTCTGCGCGCGGAAGGCGTCGAGCTGCCGTTGTTCGTCGACAACGGCGCGAAAACCCAGGGCCAGGGGGAAATGTGGTTCGGGGCCGGCCGCGGCGCCCGGCACGCGGTGATCGTCCTGATCGGGTCCGGGGTCGGCGCGGCCGTGATCACCGACGGCACCACCTACCGGGGCTCCACCAGCAGCGCGGGCGAATGGGGCCATACGACGATCGTCTACGGCGGGCAGGAATGCCGCTGCGGATCGCGTGGCTGCCTGGAGTCCTACGTCGGCGCGGAGGGTGTCCTCTCGCGCTATCGCAAGGCACGCGGCGGGAAACCCACCACGGGTGAGGACGAACAGACGCAGTTCGCCGCCCTGCTGGAGTCGGCGGGCAAGGCCAAGGCCGCGGCCAAGGTGCTGGAGGAGACCGCGGGTTACCTCGGCGCCGGGATCGGGAACCTGATCAACCTGTTCAACCCGGAGCGGATCGTGCTGGGCGGCTGGGCCGGGCTCGCACTCGGCGAGGAGTACCTGCCCGAGATCCGGCGCGTGGCGGGCGAGCACGCGCTCGCGCACGTGTTCGACCAGACCGAGATCGAGCTCGGCCAGCTGGGGCCGGACGCCGTCGCCATAGGAGCCGCCACCCTTCCGGTCGCCGCCCTGCTGGACCAGGGCGCGGACCCGCGAACGGCCGGTTCGAAGCGGGGCACGGCCGCCTGAGCCTTAATTCGAGGCCGAAAAATACGTCTTGTCGCAAGGGTAAAGACCATGCATACTTTGTTGCCAGGCGCAACAAAGTGGTTCCGCCGTGCGCCTTCTCCTCGGGTCCCCCACGGTCAGAGAGGCGACAACGATGTCCATCTCCTCCAGGTTCCGCCGTGTCTTCCAAAGGAGCGCCGCGGTCCTCGCCGCCGCCGTCCTGCTCGGCTCGCTCCCCGCGACAGCCCACGCCCCCGCCTCCGAAGCCGCGGTCCTGGCCGCGACGTTCACCGACGACTTCAACGGCCCCGCGGGCGCCGGCATCGACACCTCGAAGTGGCACTTCGAAACCGGCGACAACGTGAACAACCATGAACGCCAGTGGTACACCTCCGGGACGAACAACGCGGCTCTCGACGGACAGGGCAACCTGGTCATCACCGCGAAGAAGGAGAATCCCGGCAACTACAACTGCTGGTACGGGCGCTGCGAGTACACCTCGGCCCGGCTGTCCACGCAGGGCCGGTTCACCCAGACCTACGGCCGGTTCGAAGCCCGCATGAAACTTCCGCGCGGACAAGGGATGTGGCCCGCGTTCTGGATGCTCGGCGCCGACATCGGCAACGTCGGCTGGCCCGGCAGCGGCGAGATCGACATCATGGAGAACGTCGGTTTCGAGCCCACCACGGTGCACGGGACCATCCACGGCCCCGGTTACTCGGGCGCGGGCGGCATCGGCGCCGGCTACAACGGCCCGAACTTCTCCGACGACTTCCACACCTACGCCGTCGACTGGGCGCCGAACCAGATCCGGTGGTTCGTGGACGGAAACCTCTACCAGACACGCACCCCGGCCGACCTCAACGGCAACCGCTGGGTCTTCGACCACCCCTTCTACCTGATCCTGAACCTCGCGGTCGGCGGCTACTGGCCGGGTGACCCGAATTCCGGCACCGTCTTCCCGCAGCACCTCGTCGTCGACTACGTGCACGTCAACTCCGGCGACACCGCCGGGAGGAGCGGGCGGATCACCGGCATCGGCGGCAAATGCGTCGACGTCGCCGCGGCGAACACCGCCAACGGCACGCCGATCCAGATCACCGACTGCAACGGCAACGCGGCGCAGAACTGGACCATCGGCGGCGACGGCACGATCCGCGCGCTGGGCAAATGCCTGGACGTCTCCGGCGGCTCGACCGCGGACGGCGCCGTCGTCCAGCTCTGGGACTGCAACGGTTCCGGCGCGCAGCGATGGGCGATCAGCGGCGCGCGCGACATCGTGAACCCGCAGGCGGACAAATGCCTCGACGCCACCGGGAACAGCTCCGCGAACGGCACCCGCCTGCAGCTCTGGACCTGTTCCGGCGCCCCCAACCAAAAGTGGACCACCCCCTAACCCCGCCCCCTCCTCCGCGTTTCGTCCTCTAGTTGCGGTAGTTGGTACCCCGAACTACCGCAACTAGAGGACGAATTGCGTCAGGGGGAGCGTTCGGCGTAGGCCTCGACGAGCTGGTTTTCGGCGTCGGTGAGGTACTGCGCGAGGAGCGCTTCGGCACCGAGGCCGTCGCCGGCTTCGATGCGCTCGAGGATCTCCGCGTTGCGCTTGAGGTACGGCTCGTGGAAGCGCCGCGGGTCGGCCATCCTGTGGAACACCAGCCGCAGCTCGGCCAGGATGCCGCGCATCAGCTCGTCGATCCGTTCGCTGCCGCTGAGTTCCGCGATCGCCGAATGGAACCGGATGTTCGCGGTGCCGAGATCCTGCCAGCGTTCACCCCGCTCGGCGAGCTTGCCGTCCTCGACCAGGCGTGCGAGCTTCGCGAACGTCGGAGGCTTCTCCGTCACCGCCCGCACCGCCGAGCACTCGACGACCTTGCGCACCTTGTAGAGGTCGACGACGTCCTCGACGGGCAGCACCCGCACGAAGACGCCGCGGTTGAGTTCGTGGGTCAGCAGCCGTTCGTGCGTGAGCAGGCGGAAAGCCTCACGCAGCGTGTTGCGGGAGACGCCGAGCGCCGAGCCGATGTCGTGTTCCGACAGCCGGACGCCGGGCAGGAAGAACCCTTCGGCGATCCGCGTGCGCAGGACACCCGCGACCCGCTCGGCGGTGCTGGTGCGGCTGATCATGCCCCGGTCGGCTTCGAGTCCTCGCACTGAGACCGGACCACCCTCCGCGATCGTCACGTAACCGATCCTACTCAGGCACAAGAGGACAAGCCAGAGATCCTCTTGTGGAATTGTTGAACAATACCTAGAGTGGTTGCTCATGTGACCCGTGCCACGATGAGATCCATCCTCTGGAGGTGCCGATGAACGCGACAGCCACCACCGAAGACACACGCCCCTTCGCCTGGTTCCGCACGCTCGGTTCGCGAGGCCGCCGGGCCTTCATCGGCGCGTTCGGCGGGTACGGGCTGGACTCGTTCGACTACCAGACCCTGCCGCTGGGCCTGGCCGCCATCACCGCGTACTACGGCCTCTCCGGCGGCGAAGCCGGACTGCTCGGCACGACGACGCTGGTGGTCTCGGCGATCGGCGGCATCGGCGCCGGTGTCCTCGCCGACCGCATCGGCCGCGTGCGCACCCTCCAGATCACCATCGCGATGTACACGATCTTCACCGTGCTCTGCGGGTTCGCGCCGAACTTCGAAACGCTGCTCGTCTTCCGCGCCCTGCAAGGCCTCGGTTTCGGTGGTGAATGGGCCGCGGGCGCCGCGCTGGTGGCCGAGTACTCGCAGGCGAGGTACCGCGGCCGCACGGTCGCCTTCGTGCAGAGCGCGTGGGCGGTCGGCTGGGCGCTGTCGGTCGTCGTCTACACGGTCGTGTTCAGTGTCTGGAGCCCGGACATCGCCTGGCGCGTCATGTTCTGGACCGGCGTCATCCCCGCGCTGCTGGTGCTGTGGGTCCGCCGCAACGTCCAGGACGCGCCCGTCGCGGAAGCGGCCCGGACCGCCAAGAAGGAACGCGGCTCGCTGGCGGGCATCTTCAAACCGGACCTGCTGCGCACGACGTTCTTCGCCGCGCTGCTCGCCACCGGTGTCCAGGGCGGCTATTACACGCTCGCCACCTGGTTGCCGAGCTATCTGAAGACCACCCGCGGCCTCACCGTGATCGGGACCGGCGGCTATCTCGCGTTCCTGATCTCCGGCGCGTTCATCGGGTACGTCACCGGCGGCTATCTCACGGACATCCTGGGGCGCAAGAAGACGTTCCTGCTGTTCTCGGTGTTGTCGGCGGGCCTCATCATCGCCTACACGCAGATCCCCGAGGGCGCGAACACCCTCGTGCTGTTCCTCGGTTTCCCGCTCGGGTTCTCGATGTCCGCGATCTTCAGCGGGTTCGGCGCGTTCCTCGCCGAGCTGTACCCGTCGGCGTTGCGCGGGACCGGTCAGGGCTTCACCTACAACCTCGGCCGGGCCATCGGCGCGACCTTCCCCGCCGTGGTCGGTTTCCTCGGCGCCGGCGGCGCGATGGTGTTCGGCGCGGTCGGCTACGGCATCGCCGTACTGGCGCTGCTCGGCCTGCCCGAGACTCGCGGCCGCGAACTCCTGTGACGACAATCGAGGAGGAGGCACCGCGATGACCACTTTCGGCGAACCGGCGACGATGTCCCCGGGCGAGGCCCGCGCCCTGTTCCGCGCGGGCACGGAACAGCCGACCACCGGCTGGGCGAACGGCTTCACCCAGACCAACCTGATCGCCGTCCCCGAGGACTGGGCCTACGACGTCCTGCTGTTCTGCCAGCGGAACCCGCGGCCTTGCCCGGTACTCGACGTCAGCGACCCCGGCGACCCTTCGACGCGGCTGGCGCGCGGCGCGGATCTGCGCACCGACCTGCCGCGCTACCGCGTCTGGCGGAACGGCGCGCTGTCCGGCGAGATCTCGGACGCGAGCGGGGTGTGGCGCAGCGACATGGTCGCGTTCTCGATCGGCTGCAGTTTCACCTTCGAATCGGCGATGGCCGCGGCGGGGATCCCGCTGCGGCACGTCGACCAGGGCCGCAACGTGGCGATGTACGTGACGAACCGCGAGTGCGTCCCGGCCGGGCGGCTGCACGGGCCGATGGTGGTCTCGATGCGGCAGCTCCCCGGACACCGCGTCGACGACGCGGTACGCATCACCCGCGGGATGCCTGCCGTGCACGGTGCGCCCGTGCACATCGGCGACCCCGCCGCGCTCGGCATCGCGGATCTCGCCCGCCCTGATTTCGGGGACCCTGTCGACCCGGAACCCGGTGACGTGCCGGTGTTCTGGGCGTGCGGCGTGACCCCGCAGGCGGCGCTCATGGCCTCGCGGCCGCCGTTCGCGATCACGCACGCGCCGGGCCACATGTTCGTGACCGACAAGCTCGACAGTGAGTTCAGGGTGGCCTGATGGATCTCGAAAGTATTGATCTCAACAGTGACCTCGGCGAGGGTTTCGGCGCCTGGAAAATGGGCGACGACGACGCCATGCTCGACATCGTCACCAGCGCGAACGTCGCGTGCGGCTTCCACGCCGGTGACCCGTCGGTGATGCGGCGCGTCTGCGAACGCGCGGCGGAACGGGGCGTCGTCATCGGCGCCCACGTCGCCTACCGCGATCTGGCGGGCTTCGGACGGCGGGCGATGGACGTCGCCCCGGCCGACCTGGCCGACGACGTGCTCTACCAGATCGGCGCGCTCGACGCGTTCGCTCACGCGGCGGGCACCCGGGTGCGGTACGTCAAACCGCACGGGGCGTTGTACAACACGGCCGCGGTGGACCCGGAGCAGGCGGGCGCGGTGGTCGAGGCGCTCCGGCGGTTCCACCCCGGGCTCGCGCTGCTGTGCCCGCCTGGATCGGAAATGGCCAAGCAGGCCGAAAAAGCCGGGATCCCCGCGTACGCCGAAGCCTTCGCGGACCGCGCGTACACGCCGGAAGGCCTGCTGGTGTCCCGGAAACTGCCAGGCGCCGTGCTCCACGACGCCGACGCGGTGGCCGACCGCGCGGTCGTGATGGCGACCACCGGCAAGGTCGTCGCCGACGACGGGACCGAACTGAGTCTCCGGCCGCATTCGCTCTGCGTGCACGGCGACACACCCGGCGCCGTCGAACTGGCGCGCCGGATCCGCGCGGGACTCGGCGGGGCGAGTGTCCACATCGGATCGTTCCTCGAGGCCGCGTGATGCGAGTGCTGCCCTATGGGGCGCGCGCGGCCATGGTCGACTTCGATGATCCGTCGGAGGTACTCGGACTGCACGCGTCGCTGGAGCGGGATCCGCCGGACGGCGTCATCGAACTGGTCCCGGCAGCGCGGACCCTGCTCGTCCGGTTCGATCCCGGCCGGACACACCACGATCGCCTCGCCGGCGCGATCCTGGACAGGTCCACTGTGGACGTCGCCCCACGCGAGGCGGCCGAGATCGTCGTGCCGGTGCACTACGACGGCCCGGACCTGGCCGACGTCGCGGCGGCCGCCGGAATGTCGGCGGAGGCGGTCGTCCGGCGGCACGAGGACGGCACGTATGTCTCGTCGTTCTGCGGCTTCGCACCGGGTTTCGCGTATTTGACCGGGCTCGACCCCGCCCTGCGCCTGCCGCGCCGGACGAGCCCGCGCACCCGGGTGCCCGCCGGATCGGTCGCGATCGCGGGCGAGTACACGGCGGTGTACCCGAACGCCTCGCCCGGCGGCTGGCGACTGATCGGGCGGACCACGCTGCCGGTGTGGGACGTCGACCGGGAGCCGCCGAACCTGCTGGCGCCGGGCACCCGGATCCGGTTCTCTTCAGCGGGTCTCCGATGACCTCGAAGATCGAAGTCGTCCGGCCGGGGATCTTCACCACCGTGCAGGATCTCGGGCGTCCCGGCCTGGCCGCGATCGGCGTCGGCCGGTCCGGCGCCGCCGACCGCGGTTCGCTGCGGCTGGCGAACCGGCTGGTCGGGAACCCCGAAGGCAACGCGGCCCTGGAGGCGGTGCTGGGCGGCCTCGTCCTGCGGTTCCCGGCACCGGCGACCGTCGCCGTCACCGGCGCGCCCTGCTCGATCACCGCGGGCGGACGGGCCGCCGGCCCTGACTCGCCGGTCTTCCTCCGCGCGGGTGAAGACCTCGTGCTCGGCACGGCTTCCCGGGGTTTGCGGTGCTATGTCGCCGTGCGCGGCGGCATCGACGTCCCACCGGTGCTGGGTGCCCGGGCGACCGACACCCTCGGCAAGCTGGGCCCCCCGGTGTTGTCGGCCGGGACGACCTTGCCGGTGGGCCGGCGGGTTCTGGACCATCCCGGTGTCGATCTCGCACCTCGTGCCCCCTTGCCCGACGCGCCGGTTCTGCGGATCACTCCGGGGCCCCGGGTTCCGTGGTTCGTTCCCGGCGCACTGTCCACTTTGGCCTCTTCTGGTTACGTTGCCACCTCCGACGCCGATCGGGTGGGCGTGCGGCTTTCGGGTGCGGCGCTCAGGCGGGCGCGCGACGGGGAGTTGCCGCCTGAGGCCGCCGTGCCGGGCGCGTTGCAGATTCCTCCTTCGGGACAGCCGATCCTGTTCCTGGCCGACCACCCGGTGACCGGGGGCTACCCGGTGATCGCGGTGGTGGACGAGGCCGATTTGGATCTGGCCGCGCAGGTTCGGCCGGGGCAGCGGGTACGGTTCCGGCTCACTCAAGCACCGGTGCGCTCTTGGTCCGCGGGGGTCTCGTAAATGATCTCGAGCCCGTCCTCGTCGTCCCACTGTTCGCCGACCTCGACGAAGCCATACTGCGATGCCAACCGGGAGGAGGCCGTGTTGTCAGGGCTGATCGTGACCCGCACGGTGCGCACCCGCGGCTCCCGGGTGGCACGGGCCAACAACGATTCCAGCGCCGCCCGCGCGTAACCGCGTCGCCGATATACCGGGTCGACGGCGTAGCCGATCTCCACCATCCCCGATGCATCGGGCGGCCCGTGGTAGCCGGCCGTGCCCACTGCCAGCAGTTGCCGCCGATCCCAGATGATGCCGGTGACCCAGGCGGCGGCGTCGGGGTCCGCCGCGACCTGTCCGCTGCGCATCCGCCACAGCCCGCGCCGATCCGGCCCGGCCAGGTAGGCGGTCAGCGGCACGGGACTGGTCGCATTCGCTCCCGCGAGGTCGCCGCAGGCGAGCGAATCGAGTTCGGGACCGGCCAGCTGGACGATACGAACATCCGGCTTCGGCCAGTTCGGGGTCGCTGCGTGGTGATCGTCCGGCACGGAGGCAACCTGCCACAGATCCGAGCACGCCGCATCCGGGATATCGTGTCCCGGCGAGCCGTGAACCGGAGCCGCCGCCGACCTTTGGCACTGTCACTGTGGTCGGCCTGTGTTGTACGACCTCGGCTGACTCAAACGCCACTCTCCCAAGTAAAGCGAAGCACCTTAAGAACGCGAAGGAAGCCCCGAAACCCGCAAAGTGATGTTCAACCGCCCCGCCAACCCCAATTCCGGATCAGCGCTCCCCGGCAGCACCTTCGGCACCCCGTGAAACGCGAGCCGCGATTCCCCGCCGAACACGAACAGATCCCCCGACCGCAGGTCCACATCCGTATAGGGCCGCCCGCGATCCGACGTGTTCCCGAACCGGAAGACGCACGCGTCCCCCAGGCTCAGCGACACGACGGGTTCCAGCGAGGCTTCGTCCTTGTCCTGATGCATCCCCATCTTCGCGGCGGCGTCGTAGAAGTTCACCAGCGCGATGTCGGGCTCGTACGACGCGGACCCGTGGGCGTCACGGACGGCCCGCCGCCCCAGATCGCCCAGCCAGGAAGGAAACGGGAGCACCGGGGAGCCGTCGTCGGTCACCCGTGAATACCGGTACGGGTACCAATGCCACCCGAGACAGACCGTCCGCACGGACATCACGCCGCCGTTCGGCAGCCGCGTCTGCCGGTAGCCACGCCAGCCGCGGCAGGCTTCGACCAGGCGGCGTTGTTCCCCGAGATCGAGCCAGTCGGGGATGTGCACGGCACCGGGCGCGACTTCGGCCCTCGGACGGGGGATCAGCGCATCCACGCGTCGATTGAACCAGGACGCGCGCCGACGATCCGATGGCCCCGCACGAGCACACCGGCCGCGGTGAACCGGGCCAGCAGGCGCTGGACGAAACGCGGCCGGGACGGAGCGTCCGTGACTGTCACAGCGGAAAAACCTGCCACAACGAGCCGCGGGAAGCCACCTTTCGGACTACTCCGATCGGCCAGTTGACCCCAGTGCGTTCACCCGGTCACGGACCGAATTCGACCACCGTCACCCCGGCCCGCGCGGGCACCGGGTCGTTCATCTCCGCCAGCACGGCGGGGACGTCGTCGAGGCCGACGCGTCCGCCGATCATGCCCGCGAGATCGATCCCGGCGGTTTCCACCACCCGCAGCATCTCGGGGTACTCGTGCGCTTGCAGGCCGTGGATGCCGACGATCTCCAGTTCCCCGCCGATCACCCGGTGCATCGGGATCGGCGCGATGCCCTGCGCGGGCGGCATCAGTCCGGCTTGGACATGGCGTCCCCGCTTCCGGAGGCTGCCGACCGAGGCCGCGCAGGTGGCCGGCGAGCCAAGGCAGTCGAGTGAGACGTGCGCGCCGCCGCCGGTCCGCTCCCGGACATGGAGAGCGACGGCTTCGTGGCCCTCGAAGCCGGAAGGGTCGACGACCGAAACAGCCCCCATCCGCGTGGCCAGCGCCCTGGCCTGCGGAGACGGGTCGACGGCGATGACCGAGGCACCGGCCGCGACGGCCAGCAGGATCGCCGAGAGACCGACGCCTCCGCAGCCGTGGATCGCGACCCACTGACCGGGCCGGACCCCGCCCTGGCGCAGCACCGCCCGGAACGCCGTCCCGAACCGGCAGCCCAGCGCCGCCGCCTCGGCCGCGGACAGCGAGTCCGGCAGCGCCACGAGGTTGACCTCAGCGTTCTCGATGGCGACGTAGTCGGCGAACGAGCCCCAGTGCGTCGCGCCCGGCTGGAACTCACGATCGCAGATCTGCTGGTCACCGGCCACGCACTGGGCGCAGGTGCCGCAGGCGCAGACGAACGGCACGGTGACCCGGTCACCCGCCGACCAGCCGCGGACGCCCTCGCCGAGCGCCGTGATCCGGCCGGCGAGTTCGTGCCCGGCGACGTGCGGCAGTTTCACCGACGTGTCGTGACCCTGCCAGGAGTGCCAGTCGCTGCGGCATACGCCGGTCGCGTCGACGGCGATCACCACCCCGCCCGGCGGCACCACCGGATCCGGCACCTCGCACACCTCGGGCAGCACCCCGAACTCCTCGAAAACGACCGCCCGCACCGGCTCTCCCTCTGTCTCTCGGTGGACCCGCGTCCGCGATCACGGGGCCTTCGACCGGGGCGGGTTCACGCTTGTGGTCTGGTTCCAAGGGGAACGGCCCAACTCCGCCACCCAGCCTCTACGTCTCCCGGCCTCGCGGCATCACCAAGCCCTCGCCGGGCACCGTACACCGGGCCGCCCGGCCGCGCGGTGGCCCCAAAAGCCGTGACAGGGACTCCGGCGGCACCCCGAGGACCTCCTCGAGATTCTTGAGTACCAGCAGGGATTCCGGCCGTTCGGGACGGCACCGTCCCGACTGCCAATGGCTCAGCGTCGCGAGACTGACCGAGCACCCCCGGCCCCGCAGCCGATACCGGATCCGGTCGAGACCGAGACCCCTCGCCCTGATCGCCGCCCTGAGGGCGTCCGCGAACGGTCCGCGCTCCAGCAGCCGCCTGAGTTCACGTCCTTCCGCCACCCCCCGGTCGATGGTGTGTGTCCGCTGACCGGTCATCGTCATCGCCTTCGCACGCTCGCTAGCCACCCGGAACAGCGCAGCCTAGGCGGGCGAACACATGATCGGAAGGGCCTTAGATCACCTATCCGCCCGGCATGTGGGTGACGTGCCCGAGAGCCGAATTATGCAGGGACGTAGGGGAAATTCCCACCGGAGCCGCTTGGCGAAATGTGTCCACAGTGGACACAGGTCAGCGCAGCGCGACCGACAGCGCCTGTGCGATCTCCTTGCCGATCGCGTGCGTCGCCGCGTCCGGCGGCGAGCCGACCTTGACCACCATCGGGCCGCCGAACGGCCGGCGTTCGACGACCTCGATCCGCTCGCCGAGGTTGATGGCGTGCTCGGTGAGATACCGCAGGAGTTCCGGATCGGTGTCCCAGACGCGGACGATCTCGCCGACCGCGCCGGGCGGGAGGTCGTCGAGGATGCGCATCGGCATCTCCTCGACGCTGCCGTCGGGGGCGGGGATGGGATCGCCGTGCGGGTCCCGCACCGGGTTGCCGAGCTTCGCGGCGATGCGTTCGACGAGCCTGTCCGACACCGCGTGTTCGAGCGCGTCGGCCTCGGCGTGCACCTCGTCCCAGGTGTAGCCGAGTTCGGACACCAGGTAGGTCTCGATCAGCCGGTGGCGGCGGAGCACCGAGCGGGCGAGCTGCCTGCCGTCGGTGGTCAGCTCGATCCCGCGGTACGGGACGTGCGCGACCAGCCCCAGCTGGGACAGTTTGGTGACCATGCCGGACGCCGAAGACGGGCTGACCTCCAGCCGTCCGGCCAGCGACGTGTTGGTGACGGCCTCACCGCGTTCCACCAGCCCGTAGATCACCCGGACGTAGTCCTCAACGGACGACGACCTGCGATGTGCCCCTTCACCCATGGGTGCGAGTTTACGGCTTGCCGCTCGCTCGCGGCTCACCCCGCGTGCGGCCGCCAGCGGTATCGGATCCAGCCGGGGACGGTGTCGGCGCCGAGCTGGGCGTAGAACGCCTCACCCTTCTCGTTGCCCTCCTGCATGTCCCATTCGACCCGGCCCGGCGTCCGGGCGGCCAGCTCGTCGAGCAGCTCCCGGCCGAGGCCGAACCGGCGGTGGGCGGGGCGCACGAAGAGGTCGTCGAGCCAGATTCCCGGCCTGGCCTCCCAGGTGGAGAAGTTCCAGTTGCAGAAGGCGAAACCCGCGACCTCGGCAGGCTCGTCCGGCGGGGTGGCGAGCAGCACCCAGGCCTTGGGAGCGGGTCCGAAGAGAAACCCGGCCATCTCCTGGCGGTCCAGCTTCAGGTCGTGTTTGTCCTCGTAGACCGCGTGCTCCTCGATGAGCGCGCAGATCTCCTCGATGTCGTCCGCGACGGCGTCCCGTACCGGCATCAGTGTCAGCTCCGTTCGTAGACGAGGTCGCCGCCGACGGCGGTGGCGACGACCTGGATCGAATCCAAAGTGGACTCGTCGGCCGGGTCGGCCGAGAGGACGGCGAAGTCCGCGAGCTTGCCGGGCGCCAGCGTGCCCAGGTCCTTCTCGGCGAAGGCGGCGTAAGCGGAGCCGTAGGTGTAGGCGTGCAACGCCTCGGCCGGGGTCAGCCGCTCGTCAGGACCGAGGACGACGCCGGACGCGGTCTTCCGCCGCACCATGTCGGCCAGCGCGAGCAGCGGCGCGCCTTCGACGACCGGGCGGTCCGAGCTGGCGGGGAGGACGCATCCCGCGTCGAGCAGGCTCTTGAGCCGGTAGCACCAGGGTTCGCGTTCCGGGCCGAGGGCGGCGCGCATCCCGTCGCCGATCTCGTTGACGAACCGGCCCTGCGGCGACGCGATCAGCCCCAGCGACGCCAGCCGCTTCAGCTCTCCGGGCCGCAGCACCGCGCAGTGCTCGATGCGGTGCCGGTGATCGGGCCGCGGATCCGCCTTGAGCGCGGCTTCGTAGGCGTCGAGGACGACGGTGATCGCGCGGTCGCCGATGGCGTGCGTCGCGATCTGCCAGCCGGCCTTGTGCGCCGCGGCGATCGTCCGCGCGATCTCGTCTTCGGGCACCTGGAAGTAGCCGACGTTGTCCGGCTCGCCGGCGAACGGCTCGTGCATCGCGCAGGTCCGGCCGATCAGCGAACCGTCGGCGAACAGCTTCATCGCGCCGATGCGCAGCCATTCGTCGCCGAACCCGGTGCGCATCCCCAGGTCGAGACCGAAGCCCGCATCGGCGTCCAGCTCATGCAGCACACTGGCCGCGACCATCACCGTGCTCCGCACCCGCAGCACCCCGCGGTCGCGCGCCAGCTGGTACGCGGCGAGTTCGGCGGGGGTCTCGCCCACGAGACCCCCGCCGATCCCGGCTTCCTGGACGCTCGTGATCCCCTCGGAGAGGTAGCGCGCGCTCGCCCGGTCCAGCCCGCGCACGACGGTCTCCACCGGCGTCGGGTAGGTCAGCGGCCGCAGCATCAGCTGGGCCTGTTCGGCCAGCAGCCCGGTCGGCGAACCGTCCTCGTCGCGGACGACGTCACCACCCACCGGGACGTCGGCGAGGTCCAGCCGCTCCAGCACCGCGGAGTTGACCACGGTCATGTGCCCGGACGTGTGCTTGAGCCGCACGAGATGCCCGGGTGCGGCACGATCGAGCCCTTGCCTCGTCGGATGGCCGCCCGCGAGCTTGTTCTGGTCGTAGCCGCTGCCGATGATCCAGCCGCCGGGCGGCGTGTCGGCCGCGCGCCGCGCGACGGCGTCGTACACCTCGTCCACGCTGCGGCAATCCGACAGCGCGACGTCGTCGAGAGCCATGCCGAACCAGGCCATGTGGTTGTGCGCGTCGTGGAAGCCGGGCACCACCACTAAGCCGCCGAGGTCGACCCGACGTTTCGCGGAAAGCGCGGCGGCATCGTGACCCAACGCCACAATTCGGCCATTCAGCGCGGCAAGAGCTACGGATTCCCCTGTACCGGTGAGGAATCGGGCATTCTCGTAAACCGTGTCGACCCGCATGGATCCGACCCTATCGATCGATCGATCGGTCGTCTAGGCTCGGCGTCATGAGCACCGTGGACTACGCACTCGACGACGGCATCTGCGTGATCTGGCTGAATCGCCCCGAACGGCTCAACGCGGTGGTCGCCGAACTGGTCGAAGACCTGCTGGAAGCGCTCGACGCGGCCGCGCGCTCGGACGCGCGGGCGGTCGTGCTCGCCGGCCGGGGTCGCGCGTTCTGCGCCGGTCACGACCTCAAGGAGCCCGCCCCGTCCGGGGATACAGTTGATTCCAGGGCTCGGCTCGATCGGCTACAGGACGTCACCCGCCGCCTTCGCGGGCTCCGCCAGCCCGTCATCGCCGCGGTCCACGGGTACGCGATCGGCGCGGGGGCGGAGTTCGCGATGGGCTGCGACCTGATCCTCGCCGCCGAAGACGCGGTGTTCGCCTTCCCCGAGGTCTCGCTCGGGCTGAGCGTCACGGGTGCGGCGTCGCGGCTGCTGCCGCTACTGGTCGGCCCGCTGAAGGCCAAGGAACTGCTGCTGCTGGGCGAGCGGGTGAGCGGCGCCAAGGCGCGCGAACTCGGCCTGGTCAACGCCGTCCTGCCCGCCGACGACCTGATGGACGCCGCGCTCGACTGGGCGGCCCGGATCGCCGCCCATCCGGCCGCCGCGGCCACCATGGCCAAACGCGCCCTCGATTCCGGCATCGACAGTTCACTGGACGCCGCGCTCGAACTCGAGGTCAGCCACGCGCTGATCACCGAGCACTCCGCCGAGGTCGCCGCGTCGGCCGAGGCGTTCCGGAGCCGGACATGACCTCGCTCGCCGGGATCGACACCCTCCTCGGACTGACCGGCCGGGCCGCCGCGCTCTGGCCGGACAAGACGGCGTGGGTCTTCGACGCAGGCGGCGAACGCTTCACCTTCGCCGACGTCGACGCGCGCAGCACGGAATTCGCCCGCGCGCTGGTGGACCTCGGCGTGCGGCCGGGCGACCGGGTCGCGGTGATGCTGCGCAACCAGCCCGAATTCCCGTTGCTGTGGCTGGCCTTGGCCAAGATCGGCGGGGTGCTCGTCCCGGTCAACACCGGGTATCGCGAATTCGACGGCGCCCACGTCCTCCGGCATTCCGGCGCCAGGTTCGCCGTCGCGGCCGAGGAATTCCTGGAGCTGCTGAACAAGATCGCGCCGGAAACCTCCCTGGAACGGGTGCTCACGCCAGGCGAACTCACCGATCCCGGCGGCGACCAGGCCTTCACGAGCGAAGGCGAGCGCCCGGTCAACATCCAGTACACCTCGGGAACCACGGGCGCGCCCAAGGGCTGCGTACTGCCGAACCGGTATTGGACGACACTGGCGATCAGCCTGGCAACGGACTTCCCCACGGTCGGCGCGGACGACGTCGTCCTGACCGCGCAACCGTTCCACTACATCGATCCACAGTGGAACGTCGCGCTGGGGCTCGCGGGCGGCGCGACGCTGGTGGTGCTCGACCGGTTCCACCCGTCCACGTTCTGGGAGAAGGTCCGCGAACACGGCGTCACCTGGTTCTACTGCCTCGGCCTGATGCCGACACTCCTGCTGCGCCAGCCGGAAAGCGAACTGGACAAGGCACACCAGGTCCGCGCGATCTGCGCCTCGGCCATCCCGCGAGACCTGCACGCCGCGCTCGAAGCGCGCTGGGACACGCCGTGGTACGAGGCCTTCGGCATGACCGAGACCGGCGGCGACATCCGGATGTACCCGGCCGATCACGAGGAGACGATCGGCACCGGCTGCCTCGGCAGGCCCGCGCCCACCCGCGAGGTGATGATCGCGGACGCGGCCGGGAAACCCCTGCCACGCGGGGAAACCGGCGAGCTGCTGATCCGCGGGGTCGGACTGATGCACGGCTATCACGACGACGTCGAAGCGACCAGGCGCGCCTTCGACGGCGGCTGGTTCCACACCGGCGATCTGGCCACAATGGACGACGAGGGCCGCGTGTACTACGTGGGCCGCACCAAGGACATGATCCGCCGCAGCGGCGAGAACATCTCCGCCGACGAGGTCGAGCGGGCCTTGCAGCTACATCCGGCGGTCAAGCTCGCCGCCGTCGTCGCGGTGCCGGACGAGATCCGCGGCGAGGAGGTCAAGGCGTATCTCGTCCTCGAAGAGCACGAGGGCCACCAGTGCGAACCGGCCGACCTGGCGAAGTTCTGCTCGGCGAAACTGGCCTACTTCAAGGTTCCCCGGTTCTGGGCGTTCGTGACCGAGCTGCCGATGACGCCGTCGGAACGGGTCGCCAAGGGTGAGTTGAAGAAGGCGGCGGACCCGCGTGCCGGTTCATGGGACAGGACCACTGAAAAATGGCTCTGAACACCCGCGAAAGGGTCCGCCAGGCCGCGGTGAAACTGTTCGCCACCAAGGGTTTCCACGGCACCGGCATCCGGGATCTCGCCCAGGAGGCGGATCTGTCGTCGGCCAGCCTGTACCACTACATGGGCACCAAAGAGGATCTGCTGGTCGCCATCATGAACGAGTCGCTGCGGCGGTTGCTCGACGCGGCCGAGCTGGCGACCGCCGGGCTGGCCGATCCCGTGTCGCGGCTCGGATCCCTGGTGGCGCTGCACGTCCTCGCGCACGCCATCCAGCCGGATGACACCCGCGTGGTGGACAACGAGGTGCACGCGCTCACCCCCGGTGCCAGGGCCGAAGTGGTGGCGCTGCGCGACGCCTACGAAAGGCTGTGGGCCGACGCCATCGAAGACGGTGTCGCGGCAGGCGTCTTCCACACCGGCCAGCCTTCGGTCACCCGGCTCGCACTGGTGGAGATGTGCAGCGGGGTCGCGCGGTGGTATTCGCCACACGGGCCGCTCACCCTCGACCAACTGGCGTCGCATTACGCGGAACTGGCGCTGCGGGCGTTAGGCTGCACACGTCGTCTGGACGTCACGGCACTGCAAAACTGCCGTGAAGTGGTCTCGGGAGTGTGGCGAGTGCCCGTTTAGCGGCGACTCCTGCCCTGTACGCCTTGCTCAGACGGCTTGTCTGGGGGACGCTCGAAGGGTGACTGAGCAAACGATCCAACTCGAACTGGACGACTCGGGTCTCTCGCCGGCGTTGCCGGTGCCTTCGAACCCCCGTGATCAGGTGCAGGACGTCCCCTACCGCCCGGTGGGATTCCGCGACGACGACCTGCCCACGGCCCTCGAACGGTGCGCGACATGGCTACGCCAGGCTCAGGAGTGGCTCGGGGAACCGGTCGATGTGCTGGCCGTCCATCTCGACTACGACGACCGCAAGGGTTCGCCGTATTATGACGTGAAGCTTCTCTGCAACGAGGAGGACCTCGCCGGGGTCCCGATCGCGATGCGGACTCAGAAGGACGACGACTAGCGGCCGATGTTATGAACGGACCTTTCATAACAGAATTTGTTATGAAAGGTCCGTTCATAACACGCCTCAGCCCAAGGTGCCCCCGACCTTGACGTGCCCCTTCAGCAGGTTGCGCGCGATGGTCCGGCGCTGGATCTCGTCGGTGCCCTCGTAGATCCGCAGCAGCCGCAGTTCGCGGTACCACCGCTCGACCGGCAGTTCCCGCGTGTAGCCCATTCCGCCGTGGATCTGCAGGACGCGGTCGACGATCTCGTTCGCCTTCACCCCGCCGTACAGCTTCGCCATCGACTGCGCGTGCCGCGAGTCCACCTTCTGGTCGACCTGCCAGGCGGCGTGCAGCACCAGCCAGCGCAGCGCCTCCAGTTCGGTGCCGGAGTCCGCGATCATCCACTGGATCGCCTGGCGCTCGGCGATCTTCTGCCCGAACGTCTCCCGCGTGTTGGCGTGCTCGATGGCCATCGAGATCAGCCGTTCGCAGGAGCCGATCGCGCGGGCGGGCAGCAGGTAGCGCCCGGCGCCGATCCACTGCATGGCCAGGTCGAAACCGTGGCCGAGTTCGCCGAGGATCTGCGTCTCCGGCACGCGGACGTCCTCGAAGACCAGCGCCGCCGGGCCCCATTCGCCCATGGTGTCGATGTATTCGGACTTCCAGCCCGCGTCACGGTCGACGAGGAAGCAGGTGACGCCGCCGTTCGCGCCCTTCTCAGGATCGGTGATCGCGAACACCATCACGAAGTCGGCCTCGTTGCCGCCGGTGATGAAAGTCTTTTCGCCGTTGATGACCCAGTCGGTGCCGTCCTTGCGGGCGGAGGTCCGGATGGCCTTGGCGTCCGAGCCCGCGCCGGGTTCGGTGATCGCGAAGCACGACTTGCGTTCGCCCGAGATCGTCGGGAGCAGGTAGCGCTCCTTCTGCTCGTCGTTGGCGTAGTACAGGATGTTGTCCGCGTTGCCGCCGAAGCGGAACGGCACGAACGTGCGGCCCAGTTCGGCCTCCAGCAACGCGGTCATCACCGCGGACAGCCCCATGCCGCCGTACTCCTCGGGCGTCTGCACACCCCAGAAGCCGGACTCCTTGGCCTTCAGCTGCAGTTCGCGCAGTTCCTCGCCGGTGAGGCCCGGCTGACCGGCGCGTTCGCGGCGCAGCACCTCCTGCTCACGCGGCATCAGGTCGCGCTGGACGAACGTGCGGACCCAGTCGCGCACCTCGCGTTCCTCGACGCTCAGAGAGAAATCCATGGTCAGCCCGCTCCTGTTCGACATTGACTAAGCGCTCGCTTAGTTCAGCGTACCGCCTGGCTTGTCGTTCGCCGAGAAGTTGTCATAAGTTTTCGCGAGCTGTCCCCATCTCGTCGAAGGGCACCCATGAGCACGGAAGCACCCGCGGCGAAGCGGGACCGGACCCATTACCTCTACATCGCCGTCATCGTCGCGGTGGTGCTCGGCATCGCGGTCGGCATCCTGTTCCCCGCCCTCGGCAAGGAACTGAAGCCGCTGGGAACCGGGTTCGTGAACCTGATCAAGATGATGATCTCGCCGATCATCTTCTGCACGATCGCGCTCGGCGTCGGCTCGGTCGCGAAGGCCGCGAAGGTCGGCCGCGTCGGCGGGCTCGCGCTCGGCTACTTCCTGGTCATGTCGACGGTCGCGCTGGTCATCGGCCTGGTCGTCGGCAACATCCTGCAACCCGGCTCCGGCTTGCACCTGACCCCCGAGATCGCCGAAAAGGGCCAGGACCAGATCGCCAAAACCGAGGGCACCGTCGAATTCCTGCTCGGGATCATCCCCAAGACGCTGGTCTCGGCGTTCACCGAGGGCGAGGTGCTCCAGACGCTGCTGGTCGCGCTGCTCGCCGGGTTCGCGCTCCAGAAGCTGGGCACGAAGGGCGAGCCGATCCGCCGCGGCATCGAGCACATCCAGCGGCTCGTGTTCCGGATCCTCGCGATGATCATGTGGGCGGCCCCGATCGGCGCGTTCGGCGCGATCGCCGCCGTCGTCGGCGAGACCGGCTGGAAGGCGTTGCAGAGCCTCGCGGTGATCATGCTCGGCTTCTACATCACCTGCGCGCTGTTCGTGTTCGTCGTACTCGGGTTGATCCTCGGCCTGCTGGCCAGGGTCAACATCTTCAAGCTGCTGAAGTACCTCGGCCGCGAGTTCCTGCTGATCCTGTCGACGTCGTCGTCGGAATCGGCGCTGCCGCGGCTGATCGCGAAGATGGAACACGCCGGGGTGTCGAAACCGGTCGTCGGCATCACCGTGCCGACCGGGTACTCGTTCAACCTCGACGGCACCGCGATCTACCTGACGATGGCGTCCATCTTCATCGCGGACGCGCTCGACAAACCGCTGACCATCGGCGAGCAGATCTCCCTGCTGGTGTTCATGATCATCGCGTCCAAGGGCGCCGCGGGCGTCACCGGCGCGGGGCTCGCGACGCTGGCGGGCGGCCTCCAGTCGCATCGGCCGGAGCTGGTGGACGGCGTCGGGTTCATCGTCGGCATCGACCGGTTCATGTCCGAGGCCCGCGCGCTGACGAACTTCGCGGGCAACGCCGTCGCCACCGTGCTGATCGGCACTTGGACCAAGGAGATCGACCGCGAGCAGCTGGACCGGACGCTGAGCGGCCGGTCACCGTTCGACGAAGCGACACTGCTCGACGAACATGCGGAATCGGGTAGAAAGGAGACGTGATCGAATGTGCGGTCCGCTGGTCCCCGCCCCTGCCCGCTGAACCCCGGTTCCTTGCCTTGCTCGACGAGCTGGAGCAGGGCCGGTACGACAACTACCGCCAGGACATCGACAAACGCCGGTTCCTGACCGGCCGAGTGCTGGCGAAGACCGTCACCGCCGAGCGGCTCGGCGTGGCGGTCGAGGACGTGAGCTTCGACGCGACCTGCGACGACTGCGGCAAACCGCACGGCCGTCCCAGGGTGCCTGGTGCCGCGCTGATGCTGTCGATCTCGCATTCCGGCGACCTGATCGGCGTCGCGGCCACCGCCGGGACCCCGGTCGGGCTCGACGTCGAGACCGCCACCAGGCGGGCCGACGACTCACTCATCGAATACGCGCTGAGCCCGGCGGAGCAGGCCGCGATCTCCGGTCTGCTCGACGTGCGGCGCACGACAGCGTTCTTCACGTACTGGACGCGCAAGGAGGCCGTCATGAAGGCCACCGGGAAGGGCCTCAAGATCCCGCTCCAGAGCATCACGTTCTCCGGGTACGACGAGGAGGCGCGGCTGGTCCGGTCGGGCGACGCCGCCCTCGACCCGGCGCGGACGCGGCTCGTGGACCTGAAGGCGACCGAGGGCTACCGCGCCGCCGTCGCGCTGCTGACCACCGACGAAATCTCGGTCACCGAAACCTTCGTGACCCTCTAACCCCGCGTTTCGTCCTCTAGTTGCGGTAGTTGCGCGTGCAACTACCGCAACTAGAGGACGAAACGCGAGGGGGTCTAGATCTCCAAACCCATGGCGGCCAGCAGGGTGCGGAACTTCGCCGACGTCTCGTCCAGTTCGGTCCGGGGGTCGGAAGCGGGCACGATGCCTCCGCCCGCGTACAGCCGCATGGAGGTGTCGGCGATCTCCGCGCACCGGATCCCGACGGCCCATTCGCCGTCTCCGGCCGCGTCGACCCAGCCGACGGCGCCCGCGTAGTACGCGCGGTCGAACGGCTCCAGTTCCCGGACCAGCGAGCGCGCGGCGGCGGTCGGGGTGCCGCAGACGGCGGGCGTCGGATGCAGCGCGGCGGCGAGGTCCAGCGCGGTGACGTCCTGGTCGACCAGCTCGCCGGTGACGGTGGTCGAAAGGTGCCAGATCGCGGGTGTCGAGACCAGTTCGGGGCCGCGGACGTCGAGGACGCGGCAGAACGGCCGCAGGATCTCGACGACGGACTCCACCACCACGGCGTGTTCGAGGTGGTCCTTTTCGGACGCCAGCAGGGCCTCACCCTTGGCCTTGTCGATCGCCGGGTCCGCCGACCGGGGCATCGACCCGGCATGCGGCCGGGACAGGACCGAACCGCCGGTGCGGGAAAGCAGGAGTTCGGGGGTGGCACCGACGAGCGTGCGCCCGCCGGGCAGCCGCGCGGCGTAGGTGGTGTGCCGGGGATTGCCGTTCGCCAGGTTCCGGACGACGTCGGCGACCGGGACGGCCTCGGCGAAGTCGAGATCGAGCGCGCGGGCCAGGACCACTTTGCGCAGGTCCCGGTCGCTCAGCGCCGAGACGGCCGCGCGGACGGCGGCGAGATGCGCCTCCGGTTCGGGCACGGGAGTGACCTGCACCGGCCGGACAAGCGCGGTGCGCGGCGGGACGGCCGCGCGATCGGACGACGCGCGGCGCACCGTACGAGGCAGAACCAGGTGGCCCGGCGTCGAAGTGCCCTCACTCGTGTCGAAGGGAAGCACTCCGACCGCGATCGGAGCACCCGAGCCGGTGAACAGCCCCGGGAGTGCCCGGGACAGCCGCGCCGGATCGGTGTCGGTCGCGGTGGCCGCGACACCGCTCGCGAGGAGCGCGTGCCGGGCCGTGGCCAGGAGGAAGTCTCCCCGCTCGTAGCGGGCGGCCAGGTCTGCCGGGGTCGCCGGTGCGGTACTGGTGGTCACCTCACCAGCGTCCCAGGCTCCGGCTGAGACCAGGGGAAAGTGTTGCCCGGGCAACAAGCCTCTCAGGCAACACCTTCCCCCGGACAGCCCGTGACCTGGGCGGAAGCGTTACTTCAGCGCCTCGAGGAGGGCCTCGCGCTGCCGCTCACCCAGGCCGGCGGCGCGCCGGTCCGGGTCGATGCCGGCCTGCTCCAGCAGGGCGGCGACCTTGACCGCGCCCAGGCCGGGGACAGCCTTCAGCAGCTGCGTGACCTTCGTCTTGCCGATGGTCTTGTTCTCCTTGGCCTGCTTGAGCACCTTGTCGATGCTCTCCTTGCCGGACTTGATCGACGCAAGCAGCTCGGAGCGCGCCTTGCGAGCCTCAGCCGCCTTGGCGAGGGCATCGGCGCGCTGCTCCGGAGTCAACGTGGGCAGAGCCAACGTAGTAGTCCTTTCATCTCAGGTCTCCGCTTTCGCGGCCGACGGCCTTTACCCATGCTTGCGAGAGCAAGCGCTGGCCAGCCGTCTCTGTACCACGGCCCCAGTAAACGCCACCCGTTCCGCGACCGTGAAACCGACACGCACTTATTACCCCTCGACCACGCCATGGGCAACCCGCCCCAGCCTGCGGAAACACGCCTTTCGGGCAGCGATTCGATGGCGTTCATCACCCTTATGAGCGATGCCGCGACTTCGCACTGCTAGCCATTTTTCGTTTCATGGCAGGAAAAAAACGAATTATTGACGATCTTGACCCGAACCGACGGCCACCCGTTAGCGCGACACTGTGACCGAACAGTTGCCTGCGACGTTACCGACCAGTTCGCCGGTCCGGTTTACAGTCCCAGTTCACCGGAGAACGAGCCCCACGGGAGTACACGATGTTGAGCACGATGCAGGACGGGCAGCTCTCACTGGGCAGGCTGCTCCGCCACGGCACCACGGTGCACTCCGAGAGCGAAGTCATCACCTGGACCGGTTCAGAAGCCCGTCGCGAGACCTACCGCGAGCTCGGCAAGCACGCCGCCCGGCTCGCGAACGCCCTCCGGAGCCTGGGCATCACCGGCGACCAGCGCGTCGGCACCTTCATGTGGAACAACGCCGAGCACATGGCCGCGTACCTGGCCATCCCCGCCATGGGCGCGGTGCTGCACACGCTGAACATCCGGCTCTTCCCCGAGCAGCTGGTCTTCGTCGCCAACCACGCCGAGGACCAGGTCGTCATCGTCGACGGCACGCTGGTGCCGCTGCTCGCGAAGCAGCTCCCCGAGCTGAAGACCGTGCGTCACGTCATCGTGGCCAACGGCGACGCCTCCACTCTCCCGGCGCCCGACGGCGTCCAGGTGCACTCCTACGACGAACTGCTGGCGGGCCAGCCGGACACCTTCGACTGGCCCGAGGTGGACGAGCGCTCGGCCGCCGCGATGTGTTACACCTCGGGCACCACGGGTGACCCGAAGGGCGTCGCGTACTCCCACCGGTCGATCTGGCTGCACTCGATGCAGGTCACCATGACCGACAGCATGCGGCTGGCCCAGCACGACAAGGCCCTCGCGATCGTCCCGATGTTCCACGCGATGGCCTGGGGCATGCCGTACGCGGCGCTGATGGTCGGCGCGTCACTGCTGATGCCGGACCGGTTCCTCCAGCCCGCCCCGATCGCGCGGATGCTCGACGTCGAGAAGCCGACCTTCGCCGGGGCCGTCCCGACGATCTGGCAGGGCCTGCTCTCACATCTCGACGCGAACCCGCAGGACATCTCGCACCTGCGTGAGGTCGTCGTCGGCGGCTCGGCCGCGCCGCCGTCGCTGATGCACGCTTTCGAGGACCGCTACAACGTGCCGATCCTGCACGCCTGGGGCATGACCGAGACGTCGCCGCTGGGCAGCGTCGCGCGTCCGCCCGCCGCCGCGACCGGCGAGAAGGCGTGGGAGTACCGCTACACCCAGGGCCGGTTCCCGGCGTCCGTCAGCGCCAGGCTGATCGGCGACAACGGCGAGGAACTGCCGTGGGACAACGAAAGTGTCGGCGAACTCGAGGTGCAGGGCCCGTGGATCGCGGCGTCGTACTACGGCGGCACCACCGGTGACGAGCCCGACCCGGAGAAGTTCCACGACGGCTGGCTGCGCACCGGCGACGTCGGCAAGATCAGCTCCGACGGCTACCTCACGCTCACCGACCGCGCGAAGGACGTCATCAAGTCCGGCGGCGAGTGGATCTCCTCGGTGGACCTGGAAAACCAGGTGATGGCGCACCCCGCGGTGGCCGAGGCGGCCGTGGTCGGCATCCCCGACGAGAAGTGGGACGAGCGCCCGTTGGTCGCCGTCGTGCTCAAGGAAGGCCAGACCGTCACGGCCGAAGAACTGCGCGAGTTCTTGTCCGGCAAGGTCGCGAAGTGGCAGCTTCCGGAGAATTGGACCTTTGTGGACGAAGTCCCCAAGACCAGTGTCGGCAAGTTCGACAAGAAGCGGCTGCGGGCGTTCCACTCCGAAGGGAAACTCGACATCAGCCAGCTCTAACGGGTTAATCTCCCGCGCGCCTGCCCTCCCGTGCGGGTCATCTTGAGGGACGCTGTCTCCCGAGATGACCCGCACGGAAGGGTTTTGTCGGTGGGTAAGACAAGCAGGCGCGCGTTCCTCGCGATGGCGGGGACGGCCGTGCTCTCCGCCTGCGGGTCGAACACCGTCCACTCAGGAAAGCCGGCCCCGTCGACGGCTTACTCCGCCGGGGTGACCCGGCCGAAACCGAAGCCGGTGGACCTCGCGCAGTGGTACCACCCGTACCCCGAAACGGGTGTCCAGGAAGCCGTCACGCGCTACGCGGCCGCGTACCGGAAGTCCAAGGTCACGGTGCAGTGGAACCCCGACGACTACGAGACGAAACTCGCCGCCGCGCTCCAGGCCGGCCCGGTCCCGGACGTCTTCGAAGGCCAGGTCACCGTCGACCGCGTCCGGCAGAACCTGCTCGTCCCGCTCGACGACGTCATCGGGCCCGTGCGCGGGGACTTCACCCAGTCTGTACTCGCGGCCCAGACCGTCGACGGCAGAACGTACGGGATCCCGCAGTCGCTCGACACCCAGGTCCTCTTCTACCGCGAGAGTTTCCTGCGAGAGGCGGGCGTCCAGCCGCCGCAGACGCTCGACGAACTCGTCGACGCGGCACGGAAACTCTCCAAGGACGGCGTCAAAGGGCTGTTCGCGGGCAACGACGCCGGCGCGGCCGCGCTCGCCGGTCCGCTGCTGTGGGCCGCGGGGCTCGACTACCTCAAGGACGGCAGGTCCGTCGGCTTCGACGATCCCCGCGCCGCGACGGCGTTCGCGAAACTGCGTGACCTCAATGGTTCGCTGCTCCTGGGTGCTTCGACGGACTGGGCGGACCCCATCCCGTTCATCGACGGGCTCACCGCCATGCAGTGGACCTGGCTGTGGAACCTGCCGAAGATCCAGGACACCATGAAGGACGACTTCGGCGTCCTGGCCTTCCCCCGGCTCGACGCGGCGGGCGCGCCGTCCGTCCCGGTCAGCGGGTTGAGCGCGATGGTGTCTTCCCAGAGCCTGAACCCCGACGCCGCCAAGGATTTCGTCAAGTGGCTGTGGCTGGAGCGCACCGATTTCCAGCAGGAATTCGCCACCGAGTTCGGCTTTCATCTGCCCGCGCGCCTGAGTGTGCTCGACAAGCTCGCCCCCACCACCGACGCCGCCCGGCTGGTCAAGGAGAACGGCCGTGCCGCCGGTCCACTGTGGACATCGACGGCGAACACCGCGCTCGTTGACGCGCTCGGCCGGATCGTCCGCGACGGCGCCGATCCGGCCGCCGAGACGAAGGCCGCGGTCGAGGCCGTCAAAGCGGAACTGGGCCGCCTGTCCGCGTGAGGCGCCGCGAGCGGACGTAGGCGACGCTCAACACGATCGACAGGATCACCGCGCCGCCATCGGTGACCAGCGACGGAAGCACGCCAGGCCAGCCGTGCGCGTCGATCGCCGCCCGGTGCACCTCGAACGGCACGACGAACACACCGCACGACTGGCCGACGTTGACCGCGAGCACCGGCCAGAACAGCAGGCGCCACCGGAACCACACGAGCAGGCCGAGCGCGTTCCCGACGATGAAGACCTTTCCCACCAGCCGCAACGCGTTCAGGTAGGCGGGCGCGTCGCCGGTTTCCACGCCTTTGCGCCGCATGCTCGCTTCGATCAGGTCCAGATCGATGACGACGTAGTTCTGCAGTGCGGTCCCGGCCACGAAAACGATCGAGCACAGCACCGTGACCAGGCGGATCTTCGGTGTCCAGAGCATCACTTCCCCCGTTCTCTATCAGTGATAGGGACAAATCTATCACTGATAGAGTCGGCGGGTGGCACGCAAAGGCTCGCTGGATCTCGCCAAGATCACCGACGCGGCGGTCGACCTGCTCGACGAAACCGGGCTCGCGGAGTTGAGCACCCGGCGCCTGGCGGCGAAGCTCGGCGTCAGCTCGCCGACGCTGTACTGGCACGTGAAGGACAAGGCGGAACTGCTGGACCTCGTCGCCGAAGCGATCTGCGCCGACGCCTTCGAGATCGACCGGACCCAGCCGTGGCGTGACCAGCTCGTGAGCGGGCTCCACCAGTTCCGCGCTCTGCTGCTGAGCCATCGGGACGCTGCCGCGTTGCTGCGCGAGCGACCTCCGACCGGGCCGCATCGGCTGGGCCACATCGAAACGACCGCGCGGATCCTGCTGGAGGCGGGCTTTTCCGAAGAGGACACGGCGGGGATTTCGCGGCTGCTCACCGCACACGTGCTCGCCTCGGTGGACACCCTCCCCGTGCGCAAGCCGGACGAAGGGTTCCTGGAGCGGCTCGCCGCCTATCCCCACGTGAGCAGGCTCGGCACGGCCTTCGCTCGTCAAACCGGGGAGGACGTCTTCGCTTTGGGCGTCGAGGTGATCCTCGACGGGCTCGAAGCCCGGCTCTAATCTCCGGAAACGCCCCAGATCGCCAATTCGACGGCGACGTCGTCCTCGTAGAGCAGCGCGCAGTTCGCGCTCCAGCGCGGGCGGCGTTCGTACGGCAGCCGTCCGGCCTTGTCGAGTTCGTCGAAGCCGGCGACGGACGGCTCCTCGGTACCGAAGGCGGTGAGGAGTTCGGCGTCGGTCAAGGGCCGGATCGTGCCGAAGTCGTCCTCGCCGGTGGCGCTGATGAACTCGTGGACGTCGAGCACCGAATGGGTCCCGGACTCCTGGACGCTCTCCACCTCGTACAAGTCCTCGATCGAATCCGGGCGGCCGAGTTCGTCCTCTTCCCAGAGATAGTCGCCCTCCTCGAAGACGCGCGCCTTCATCGCGTCCAGCGCCGCTTCCGGGTCGCCGTCGAACCGGCCGCGGACAGACCAAGCCGAAGCACCCACCGGGGCCACCTCCTCACCAGCCGAGCGACCAGCTTAACCACCACGACGACGAAAGCGTTCGGCCGAACGTGACAAATTTTCGCATTACCCTTTTCCGCTGTTCACTCCCCGGCTAACGTCGTCCGGCATCGTCCTTCCGCGACACCCACCCGCGACGAGTAGGGGCACCGCCATGGCCGACATCTCCAGGCGCACCTTCACCACCGCAGGCGCCGCCGGCGTCGGCCTGCTGCTGTGCACCCCGACCGCCAACGCGTTCGACCGGGCACTGGCGCGCACCGCGAGCCGGGCGGCGCGCACCGCGGGTACCACACTGGAATCCGCCGCGGCGCCGGTGAAAAGCGGTCCGGCCTACACCCGGCTGACCGCGGGCCCCGGCTGGCCGCTCGTGGTCCGGGGCGATCTCGCCGCGCCGAAGTCCGGCCGCGACGACCGGCGCCGCGCGATGGCCTCGTTCGCGCAGTTCACCGACCTGCACTTCACCGACGCCGAGAGCCCGGCGCGGTTCGAGTACCTGCACCCGTTCGTCGGCTCGGCGCACCGGCCGCAGGAGACCCTCGGCCCGGTCGCGACGACGGCGCTGGTGGAGCGGGTGAACAGCCTGAAGGCGGGCCCGTTCACCGGGCGGGCGATCGACTTCATGGTCACCACCGGCGACAACACCGACAACCACGAGCTGATCGAACTCGAATGGTTCCTCAAGGTGCTCAACGGCGGCACGGTGAACCCGGCCTCGGGTGATCCGAACACGCACGAAGGTGTCCAGACTTCCGGGTCCTCGCACTACTGGAACCCCGGCAAGCCGCTGGACGACGCCTACACGAAGAAGGGTTTCCCGCAGCTGCCCGGCCTGCTCGGCGCGGCTTCGAACACGTTCACGTCGCCGGGTCTCGACGTCCCGTGGTTCTGCACCTTCGGCAACCACGACGACAGCATCGTCGGCACGGTGCCGGATCTGCCGGGGATGGACGCCTGGTACACCGGCCGGTTCAAGGTGATCGGCAAGGACGAGACGACGTCGAGGAGGCTCGCGAAGGCGATCAACGCCGGATCCGGGGTGCCGATCACGGAGCTGTTCGGCGGCTCGGGCACGATCCGCGAGATCACCCCCGACGCGCGACGGCGGCCGTTCAGCACCGCGGAGTTCGTCCAGCACCACCTCGACGCGGCCAACACCGGCCCCGGCCCGGTGGGGCACGGGTTCAGCGGCAACAACGCCGACGGGCGGAACGTGTACTACACCTTCCGGATCGCGCCGGGCGTCGTCGGCATCAGCCTCGACACCACGACGATGGCCGGGCTCGCCGACGGGTCGATCGGGCTCGGGCAGTTCACCTGGGTGGAGAACACGCTCAAGCGCAACAGCTCGACGTACTACGACTTCTTCGGCCGCGAGGTCACCCGGAACGTGACGGACGAGCTGTTCATCCTGTTCAGCCACCACACCAGCGACACCATGGGCAACGTGCTCCCGGACGCGCGGCATCCGCTGGAGCCGCGGCTCAACGGTGACACGTTCGTCTCGCTGCTGCACCGGTTCCCGAACGTGCTGGCGTGGGTCAACGGGCACACGCATCGCAACAAGATCACCCCGCACCCCGGCAAGACGGCGAAGCAGGGGTTCTGGGAGATCAACACCGCGTCGCACATCGACTTCCCGCAGCACGCTCGGATCATCGAGGTCGCCGACAACGCCGACGGCACGCTGTCGCTGTTCACGACCCTGATCGAAGCCGAAGCGCCGTACGAGGCTCCGTACTCGGACACCTCGACGCAAGCGCTTGCGTCCTTGTACCGCGAACTCTCGTACAACGACATCCACGCTTCGCTCACCGCCGTCGGCACGCCACAGGACCAGAACACCGAACTCCTGCTGCCGAACCCCCTCGCCTGACCACGACCCGGATCTCCCGCGTTTCGTCCTCTAGTTGCGGTACTTGCGTGTGCAAGTACCGCAACTAGAGGACTAAACGCGGGGGCTGGTCGCGAAAACGACACAGACTCAGGCCGTCTTGCAGACAACTGTTTACATACCTCGCGCGACCGGCGAAAATCCCTTGCCTACTGGGTGGACACGGAGGATGGAGCCGGGATGCGCATACGAGGGCTGGTCACGCTGCTGACGATCGCGACAATGACCGCGGTGACGGCACAGACGGTGGAGGCGAGCCCCGGCAAGCCGGACGACGAGTCGATCGACTACCACGAATGGTCCGGTCAGCGCGGTTTCCGCGACGGCAGACTGGAAGGGCTCGACCTCCACCACGGCGAACTGCGCATCGACCGCCCGATCGGCACCATCGAGCACACCGAACCCGCGCTCGGCACCACGAAGACCTACGAGTACGGCCGATGGACGTCGGGAAGCCACACTCAGGGCTTCGACGCCTCCCAGCTGATCGCCTCGTGGAACGCGAAGACACCGGCCAAGACCTGGCTCAAGATCGAAGCGAAGGGCCGCACCTCGTCGGGCACCGAGACGGCCTGGTACGTCATGGGCCGGTGGGCCAGTGGGGACGCCGACATCAAGCGCACCAGCGTCGACGGCCAGAGCGACGCCGACGCGGCGGTCGACGTCGACACGCTGATCATGAAGGCCGGCGTCGCGCTCCGGTCGTATCGACTGCGGATCAGCCTGTACCGCGAGGCCGGCTCCCGCGCGACGCCGTCGGTCACCTCGCTCGGCGCGATGACGTCGCTGGTCCCGGACCGGTTCGAGGTCCAGGCGACGAAACCGGGCCGCGCCACCGGGATCGAACTCAAGGTGCCCCCCTACGCCCAGAACCTCCACAAAGGACAGTTCCCCGAGTACGGCGGTGGCGGCGAGAGCTGGTGCAGCCCGACGTCCACCGAAATGGTCGCCGAGTACTGGGGCAAACGGCCCAAGCGCGAGGACATGACGTGGATCCCGGAGGGTTACATCGATCCGACCGTCGCGTACGCCGCCCGCTACACCTTCGATCACGCTTACGACGGAACCGGCAACTGGCCGTTCAACACCGCGTACGCCGCTTCACTCGGACTGCGCGGGCACATCACCCGTTTGCACTCCTTGAACGAACTCGAGAACTACATCGCGCGCGGCATCCCGGTGATCACGTCGCAGTCGTTCAAGGCCGAGGAACTCGACGGCGCGGGCTATGGCACGGCCGGGCACATCATGGTCGTCGTCGGCTTCACGAAGGACGGGGACGTGATCGCGAACGACCCGGCCGCCAGTAGCAACGACCAGGTCCGAAATGTCTACAAGCGACACCAGTTCGAGACGATCTGGCAGCGCACCAAGCGGTACAACACCACTGGCGGGGTCTCGGGCGCTCCGGGCGGCGTCGCCTACATCATCACTCCGGGGCACTGAACCGATAACGCACCCGTGCGGATGTCGCGATCCGAAGCGGTTCCGTGGCAAGCTTCGGAGTCGACTATCGGAGGTGGGCATGCCGTACGAGGTCCAGGGCGTCGTTTCCCGCGCCAAGGGTGAACCGGTCTCGCTGGAGTCCGTGACGGTGCCCGATCCCGGGCCCGGCGAGGCCGTCGTCTCGGTCAAGGCGTGCGGCGTCTGCCATACCGACCTGCACTACCGCGAGGGCGGGATCAACGACGAATTCCCGTTCCTGCTCGGCCATGAGGCAGCCGGGTTCGTGGAGGCCGTCGGCGACGGCGTCACGGACCTCGAACCGGGTGACTACGTGATCCTGAACTGGCGCGCGGTCTGCGGCACCTGCCGCGCCTGCCGCCGAGGAAAGCCGTGGTACTGCTTCTCCACGTTCAACGCCGCCCGGCCGATGACACTGGCCGACGGCACCGCCCTGTCCCCGGCCCTCGGGGTCGGCGCGTTCCTCGAAAAGACGCTCGTCCACAGTGGACAGTGCACGAAGGTCGATCCGGCCGCCGAACCGGCCGTCGCCGGGTTGCTCGGCTGCGGGGTGATGGCCGGTCTCGGCGCGGCGCTGAACACCGGCGCGGTGAGCCGCGGCGACTCCGTCGCGGTCATCGGCTGTGGCGGTGTCGGTGACGCGGCCATCGCCGGGGCGCACCTCGCCGGGGCGAAGACCATCGTCGCCGTCGACACCGACGACCGGAAGCTGGCCTGGGCCAAGGACTTCGGCGCCACGCACACGCTGAACAGCAAGGGGCTGAGCGAAGACCAGGTCGTCGAGGCGATCCAGGAGTTCACCGATTCGTTCGGCGCGGACGTCGTGATCGACGCGGTCGGCAGGCCCGAAACGTGGCGCCAGGCCTTCTACGGCCGTGATCTCGCGGGCACGGTGGTGCTCGTCGGCGTCCCGACCCCGGACATGCGGCTGGAGCTGCCGCTGATCGACTTCTTCTCGCGCGGTGGCTCGCTCAAGTCGTCGTGGTACGGCGACTGCCTGCCCTCACGTGATTTCCCGATGCTGATCGACCTCTACCTCCAGGGCAGGCTACCGCTCGACAAGTTCGTCACCGAACGGATCGCGCTCGACGGCGTCGAGCAGGCCTTCGCGCGCATGCACCAGGGTGACGTCCTCCGCAGCGTGGTGACGTGGTGAAACTCTTCACCGACGCCGATTTCCCCGCCGACCCGTATCCGGGGGCGCGGCCGGGGCATTCGTTCGTCCACTTCGACGGCGCCGGGCACAGCCTCGACACGGCGCCGGAGGGCTGGCGCGAACGCCAGGCCGTGCTCGCCTACGGCTCGAACGCTTGCCCGGCCAAGATCACCTGGTTGCGGGAAAAAATGGGCCTGACGGGTCCGGTCGTCGTCTGCCACGCGCGCTGCACCGACCTCGCCGCGGTCTGGGCGTCCGGCCTGCGATTCCGGGACGGGCAACGGCCCGCGACGCTCGCCGCCGCGCCGGGCGTTGTCGAGGAGCACTCCGTCTGGTTCGCGACGCCGGAGCAGCTCGGCGTCCTCGATCGCTGCGAAGGCAACGGCCGGCGCTACAGCCTGGTTCGGCTGACCGCGCCGGCCATCACCCTCGACGACGGCACCGTGCTCGACGACGTGGTGGCGTACGTCGGCGCGGCGGACATCCGGCTGCCGATCCTCGTGGACGGCAGGCACATCCGCGTCGCCGACCTCGAACAGCGCCGGGCCGCGGCACTGGAAGGGATCCCCGCCGAGACGCACGGCCTGGACTGCACGCTGGTCGACGCCGGAAGCCTGGTCAAAGAAGCTTCCCGGGATTGAGGATCCCGGCCGGGTCGACGGCTTTCTTCGCCGCCCGCAACACTGCGACGCCGATCTCACCGATTTCCCCCGCCAGATAAGGCGCGTGGTCGACGCCGACGGCGTGGTGGTGCGTGATGGTGCCGATCCCGGTGATCGCCTCCGACGCCGCCGCCTTCGCCCGCCGCCACTGGCCGATCGGGTCGGCCTCGTCGCGGGCGGTGAGCACGGTGAAGTACAGCGACGCGCCCGTTTCGTAGGCGTGCGAGACGTGACACATGATGATGGCCCGGCCGAGTGTGGCGGTGAGCGCGGCACGCACGGCGTCGCGAAGGTCGCTCAGTTCCGCCCAATAGGCGGCCGTTTCCAAGGTCTCGACGCAGACGCCGTTGTCCATCAAGGCATCCCGCTGGCGTGGCCCGGAGAACCGGCCGCGCCGCCAGGATTCGCCGAGTGTCCGCCCGATCCGGACGGCGCCGAACGGCGCCAGCACCCTCGTGGTGTCCTGACGGCGCCGCGCGACCTCGCGCTTCGACGCGCCTTCCCAGCCGACGATCAGCAGGCAAGGACTTGAGATCCCGCGAGCCCGGAGATACCGGCGCAACGCCTTGGTCTTCCAACTGTCGTTGAGCGCCAGCGAAACCTCGCTTTCCTCCACATCGGACAGTCGCGTGACGTCCGCGAGCGCGTGCCGCTGGGCGAGTTCACGCACCGCCGCGGTGCCGTTCTCCCAGCCGTCGACGACGTAGCCTTCGTAGCGGCGCACTTCCGGCACCGGCCGGACGCGGAGGGCGACCTCGGTGATGACGCCGAGCGCGCCTTCGCTGCCGATGGCGAGGTGCCGCAGGTCGGGTCCGGCCGCCGACGCGGGCGCGACACCGAGTTTCCATTCACCGCGCGGGGTCGCGAGCCGGACACCCGAAACCATGTCCTCGAACCGGCCGTAACCCGACGAGGCCTGCCCCGCGGACCGGGTCGCGGCGAAGCCGCCGATGGTGGCGCGTTCGTAGGACTGCGGCACGTGCCCGAGGGTGAAGCCGTGCGCGGCGAGCAGCCGGTCGGCCTCCGGGCCGGTGACACCCGCCTGAAGGACCGCGATCCGGGACACGGGGTCGACGGAGACCAGGTCGCCGAGCCTGGTGAGATCGAGCGCGATCACCGCGGTTTTGTCACCGCGCAGTGCCGAAACCCCGCCGACCACCGATGTCCCACCGCCGAAGGGGACGACGCCGACGTCGTGCCGCGCGCAGATTTCCAGTACCGACTGGACTTCGTCGGGATTCCCCGGCAGGACGACGGCGTCCGGCACCGGAAAGTCACCGAACCCCCGTCGCCGCAACAGGTCCGAATAGGACAGGCCGCTCGCCCGCGCGAGCCGCTCCCCCGGGACCACCGAGACGTGCTCGGCGCCGACGAGTTCCTCGAGGTCATGTTTCGGCTGTTCGCCGAGCGCGGAATCGGGAACGGACGCCGCTGAAATCTCCGCGAACGGTGCCGCCGGGCCCAGCGGACCGATACGCTGGACGAGCCACCGCAGTGCCCTCGCCGGAAGGTGGGCCGCGTCACCGGCCTCAGGCGTCCAGGATCGTCTTAACCGGTGGTCAACAAGCTCTGTCACGACTACAGTGTTACATATGGACGTACAACGTCACTCACCTGCGGAAACAGGCGTTTCGGCGCTGGCGGACACCCGGTCCCGCCAGGCCTCCACGCGTGTGTCCGACGACGTTCTGCTCGACGCGGCGAAGAAGTGCGTTCTCGCCGTCGGCGTGAGGCGGACCACGCTCGCGGAGATAGCGCGGACCGCGAAGGTCAGCCGGATGACCGTCTACCGCCGGTTCCCGGACGTGCGCAGTGTGCTCGCGACCCTCATGACCCGTGAATTCGGCGGACTGCTGCAAAGCGCCGCCGAGCCGGACGCCGAACCGGCCAACTTCCGCGAAAGGCTGGTGCGGAGTTCGGCCGCCGCCGTCGCCGTGCTGTCGGGCGATCCGCTGTTCCGCACGCTGCTCGACCTCGACCCCGAACTCGTCCTGCCCTACATCGTCGAGCGGCTCGGGAAGACCCAGCGCTTCGCCGAGGGCGTGATCCTGCACCTGCTGCGGGCGGGCCACGAAGACGGCTCGATCCGCAAGGGCGACCTGCCTTCGCAGGCACGCACCCTGTTGCTGCTCATCCAGTCCTTCGCCTTCTCCTACCGCCCCGCCACCGCGGACGTGAACGAGGACCACCTGATGGCGGAATTCGCCCACGTGCTCGACGCGGCGTTGCGGCCGTGACGCCGGGCTCACTCAACGCCCTGCGCCGCGAGCGGGAACTCGCGGCACTCGCCGGCGGTGAGCGGGTCGACCTGGCGGTGGTCGGTGGCGGGGTCACCGGCGCCGGGATCGCGCTGGACGCGGCCGCGCGCGGCCTGTCGGTGGCCCTGATCGAGGCGTACGACCTGGCATACGGGACGTCGCGATGGTCCAGCAAGCTGGTCCACGGCGGTCTTCGCTACCTCGCCAAGGGCGATCTGGCGCTGGCGCACGAAAGCGCGGTCGAACGCGGGATCCTCATGACGCGCACCGCGCCGCATCTCACCAGGGCGATCCCGCAGCTGTTCCCCCTGTACCGCGAGACCTCCCGCGGCCAGCAGGCGTTCATCATGACCGGACTCGTCGCCGGAGACGGTCTCCGCCGCGCGGCCGGGACGCCCGCGTCGGTGCTTCCCCGGCCGAGGTCGATCCCGGCCGCGGAGGCGCTGGCGCTCGCGCCAGGCCTGACCCCCCAAGGCTTGCGTGGCGCGCTGCTGGCCTATGACGGCGCGCTGACCGACGACGCGCGGCTCGTGGTGAGCCTGGCGCGCACGGCGGCGTCACGCGGCGCGAAGATCCTGACCAGGGTCGAGGCGCTCCGGCTCGACGCGGGTTCGGTGCTGGCCAGGGACCGGCTCACCGGGCAGGAAGTGGAGATCCGCGCCGGTCAGGTGATCAACGCGACGGGCGTCTGGGCGGGCGAGCTGGCGAAATCGGTGCGGCTGCGGCCGTCTCGCGGTTCCCATCTCATCCTGGCCTCGGGTGCGGCGCGGATCGGCGCGACGTCGGTCAACGTGCCCGTCCCCGGGGAGAACAACCGGTTCGTCTTCCTGCTGCCGCAACCCGACGGTCGCGTGTTCGTCGGCGTCACCGACGAACCGACCGACGGCCCGGTCCCGCGCGTACCGGTCGTGCCGGAGTCCGATGTGGACTTCCTGCTCGAAGTGGCGTCGAAGGCGTTCACCCGCCCGCTGACCCGCGCCGACGTCGCCGGTTCGTTCGCCGGGCTGCGGCCGCTGGTCGAAGGCGCCGGGGGGCTCGGCTCGAAGCACTCTTCCCCGCTGAGAGCCCATCGGAGAAGCGCGGATCTCTCCCGCAAACACGCGGTGGTGACCGGCGCCGACGGTGTGCTCACCGTTGTCGGCGGCAAGCTGACGACGTACCGGAAGATGGCGGAGGACGCCGTCGACGCCGCGGTGAACCGGTCCGGGCTCCGCGCCGGGCCGTCGACCACTTCCAGGCTTCCCCTGCTGGGCGCGATCCAGCGTAGCCGTCTGTCCACTGTGGATGCCCCCGCCCGGCTGGTCGCGAAGTACGGCACCGAAGCGCCCAAGATCGCGGCACTCGGCGAGGTCGATCCGGAGCTGGGCCTGCCCCTGTTCGACGGGACCGAGATCAGCGCGGCCGAGGTCGTGTGGGCGGTGCGGCACGAGGGGGCGCTCGACGTCGAGGACGTCCTGGAGCGCCGCACCCGGCTCAGCCTGGTCGCCCCCGAAGCCGAGGCCGCCAGTGCCCGCGTCCAGGAACTCGTCGGCAAGTCGCTCGCCGGGCTCGGCTGACCCACCGCAACCAGTCCTCTACTTGCGGTGAAGCGCGCCCTCAACTTGACGAGACGTTGGGTTTTTGCAACAGTATGTTCTATGAGTCCGGTCAGACGCGGCAAAGAGCTGCCGATCTACAACCGGCTTCCCGTGCTTCGGGCGGAGCGTGGACTGAGCAGGGCCGCCCTCGCGGCGGCGGTCGAGGTCAACCCGCAGACCATCGGCGCACTCGAACGCGGGGACCACTACCCGAGCCTGGACCTGGCGTTCCGCATCTGCGCGGTGTTCGACCTCCCGGTGGAGGCCGTGTTCAGCCGCGAACCGTTCACGCCACTGTCCACTCAGGTCTACCGGGAGGGGGGAACATGACCGGGAAACAAGGGTGGCTCGCCGCGCGCTGGGAGCGACAGCAGGAGCGGTTCGAGGAGGTGGAACTCAGACGGGCCAGGAAGCTGCCGACCTGGCGCACGCGACGCCGTCGCCGCCACTTGAGCCTGCTCGTGATCCTCGGGAACCTGATGCTGCTCGTCGGTGCCTCGCTGTTCGTAACCCAGCAGGGGCCGATCTTCTTCGGGCTCTGGTTCGGCGGCGCCTTGATCACCGGAACCGCTCACTGGCTGCTGCGCATCCTCACCGGCAAGATGAGCGGCGGCTTCTCGCTCCGGCTCGACGAACGCGAACGGGAAATGCGCCACCGGGTCACCTACGTCAGCTACCAAATCCTGGTCGGCCTGATGATGGTCGGGATGGTCTACTCGATCATCATCTCGAACACGGAGGACGCGGGGTTCCGCATCGCGATCATGCTGACCGCGCTGCTGCTCGCCGGGACCACGTCGGCGGCGACGATCCTCGGCTGGACGCTGCCGGACGACGATCCCGAAGACTTCACCGACTTCGACGAGGGGAGCCCCGCGTGACCGGGGACAAGAAGCGCTACAAGGTGTCCATCGGGATGGTCGCCGTCGTGCTGGTGGCCGGAGGGGTCCTCGCCGGGGCGGGGCGGGCGATCCTGGTGTACCGGGCCACTTCGGTGGTGAGCAACGTCAAGCTGGACGGCCTGGTCCAGCGAAACCGCACGGTCTCCGGCGTCCACCGGGGTTTCACGGCGCTGGTGCGGTATTTCGAGGAGGGGAAGTGGAAATGAGCGAGGGAAAGCTTGAGATCGACCGGATCTCCAAGAGTTACGGCGCGAAGGTCGCGCTGGACGAGGTGAGCTTCGAGGTTCAGCCCGGTGAACTGTTCGGGTTCGTCGGCAGCAACGGCGCGGGCA
The DNA here is from genome assembly GCF_001953865.1 of Amycolatopsis coloradensis. Lineage (GTDB taxonomy): Bacteria > Actinomycetota > Actinomycetes > Mycobacteriales > Pseudonocardiaceae > Amycolatopsis > Amycolatopsis coloradensis. The sequence goes on along the minus strand of NZ_MQUQ01000005.1, from coordinate 269,288 downwards.
AGACCACCACGATGCGGATCGTCCTCGGGGTGCTGGCGGCCGACTCCGGCCAGGTGCGGTTCGGCGGCGCGCCGATCACCCACGAGACCCGCACGCATATCGGGTACATGCCGGAGGAACGCGGGCTGTACCCGAAGATGAAGGTGCTGGAGCAACTGGTCTACCTCGCCGAACTGCACGGGATGTCGGCCAACGACGCGCACCGCGGCGCGGAGAACTGGATCGCCCGGCTCGGCCTGACCGAACGCCGCAAGGACGAGGTCCAGAAACTGAGTCTCGGCAACCAGCAGCGCGTGCAGCTCGCGGCCGCCCTGGTGCACGACCCGCGGGTGCTGGTGCTGGACGAGCCGTTCTCCGGCCTCGACCCGCTGGCCGTGGACGTGATGAGCGGGGTGCTGCGGGAGAAGGCCGCGACCGGCGTGCCCGTGGTGTTCTCCAGTCACCAGCTGGATCTGGTCGAGCGGCTGTGCGACCGGGTCGGCATCATCCGAAGTGGACGGATGGTCGCCTCCGGCACCGTCGGCGAACTGACCGCCGGCGCGGGCAACGGCCTCGTCGTCACCGCGCCCAACGCCGCGCCCGGCTGGGCCTCGGCCGTCCCGGGTGTCCGGTCGGTCGAGCAGAACGGCCCGACGGCGATCCTCGAACTCGAAGCCCACGCCGACGATCAGGCCGTGCTCGCCGCGGCACTGGCCACCGGCCCGGTCACCGAGTTCACCAAGCGCAGGCGTTCGCTGACCGAGTTGTTCCGCGACGCCGTCGCCGAGAAGCCCGCCACACAAGGAGTTTCCGCATGAACACCGTCTCGCCATGGCGCGCGGTCTGGCTCATCGCCAAACGTGAGCTGAACACGCGGCTGCGCACCAGGTCCTTCGTGATCGGCACCGCCGTACTGCTGGTCATGCTGATGGGCTACGTCCTGTTGCAGTCCACGCTGATCAGCAACGAGGACAAGAGCAAGATCGGCCTCACCGGCCAGACCGCCGGGATCGCGCAGCAGCTCCAGACGGCGGGTGCGGCGGTCGGCGAGGAGATCGAAACCGTCACCGTCGCCGATCCGGCGCAGGGCCGGGCGCAGGTCGAGAACGGCGATCTCGACGCGCTGCTGTCCGGCAACGCCACCGAACTGAAGGTGCTCGTCAAGTCCGAACTGGACAACAAGCTGCGTGCCCTGCTGACCGGTGTTTCGCAGCAGGAAGTGCTCAACGGCAAGCTTTCCGAAGTCGTGGAGAACCCGGACCAGGTGCTGCGGACGGTCTCCGCCACCCAGGTCCAGGTCGACTCGATCAAACCGCCGGATCCGGAGAAGGCCCAGCGGATGGTGATCGGGCTGATCGTGGCGGTGCTGCTGTACATGAGCATCGTGACCTACGGGACGCTGGTCGCCCAGGGCGTGGTCGAAGAGAAGTCGAGCCGGGTCGTCGAGATCCTGCTGTCCACCGTCCGGCCGTGGCATCTGCTGCTGGGCAAGGTGATCGGGCTCGGCCTGGTCGGCTTGACGCAGCTGGTGATCATCGGCGGCGCCGGGTTGATCGTCGCGTCGGCGACCAACGTGCTGACGCTGTCCGGGGTCGCGACGGGCGCGCTGCTGTGGGGCGTGGTGTGGTACCTGCTCGGGTTCCTGTTGTACGCCGTCCTCTACGGCGCGATGGGTTCGCTGGTTTCCCGGCAGGAGGACACCCAGTCGGTGATCGGCCCGGTCAACATCGTGCTGATCCTGGGCTTCGTCGTCGGGTTCAACCTGCTGGCGCAGTCGCCGGAAGGCACGGGCACGAAGATCCTTTCCCTGGTGCCGCTGCTGTCGCCGGTGCTGATGCCCGCCCGGATCGCGGCCGGGACCGTCGAGGTGTGGGAGATCGCGCTGTCGCTGGGCCTGACCGTGGGCGCCATCGCCCTGTTCACCTGGCTGGGCGCGCGGATCTACCAGAACAGCGTCCTGCGGGTCGGCAGCCGCATCAAGCTGACCGACGCCCTGAAGGGCTGATCGTTTCGCGCGTGAAGGCCCCCTTCCCTCGGTTGAGCCGAGGGAAGGGGGCCTTCACGTACCTTTGATGGCGCCGTAGCGCTCCAGGGCGACTTGGCGCTCGTGGGCGTGGTCGACCATGGGCGCGGGGTAGCCCTTGACGTCCTTCGGTTTGTGCACGGCTTTCCCTTGCACGGAACGGAGTTCGGGGACGTAGCGGCGGACGTACTCGCCGGTGGGGTCGAACTTTTCCCCCTGTGTGGTCGGGTTGAAGATCCGGAAGTACGGCGCGGCGTCGGTGCCGCTGCCGGCGACCCACTGCCAGTTCAGCTGGTTCGACGCGAGGTCGCCGTCGACAAGATGCTGCATGAAATGCCGTGCGCCGAGCCACCACGGCAGGTGCAGATCCTTGACCAGGAAGCTCGCCACGATCATCCGGACGCGGTTGTGCATCCAGCCCTCGGCGAGCAACTGCCGCATCCCGGCGTCGACGATCGGGAACCCGGTGCGTCCCGCACACCACCGCTTGAAGGCTTCGTCGTCACTCTCGTACTCCATGGCGTCGAAGCGGGAATCGTAGTTCTTCCGCGCGGTTTCGGGGCGATGCCACAGCACGTCGGCGTGGAACTCACGCCAGGCGAACTCGCCGCGCAACGACTTCGCGCCGGTGCCCTCGTTCCCGGCGATGTCGGCGAGCAGGGTGCGCGGATGGACGCAACCCCAGCGCAGATACGGCGAAAGTCTTGTCGTACCGGGACGATCCGGACGGTCGCGATCCTCGTCGTAGGTCTCGATACCGTCGTCCAGGAACTCGTGCCAGCGCTCCAGCGCCGCCTTCTCGCCCGGCTCGGGTAGCTCCATCCCTTTGAGGGAAGGGGATTTCGGGAGTTTCACCGACCAGGGCGGCTCCACCCAGTCCACTATGGACTCACCGGTGTCCGCGGGCCCTGGCCAGCCGTGGCGTGCCCACGCGCGGTGGAACGGGGTGAACACGCGGTAGGGTTCGCCGTCGGGCTTGGTGATCCGGCCGGGCGTGATGGCGTACGAGGAGCCCGTCTCGGTCCACGCGATGTCGTGTTCCGCCAACGCCTTCTTGACCTCGACGTCGCGGCGGCGGCCGTACGGGCCGGTGTCCGCGCTGACGTGCACGGCCGAGGCGCCGATCTCGCGGGCGGCCTTGACGACTTCGTTGACCGGATCGCCCTTGACGAGCATCAAACGGCCGCCGAGCTGGTCGTCCAGCGCTTTCAGGCAACCGTGCAGGAACGCGACGCGCGGGGCGCCCGACGGTTTGAGGAGCGCGTCGTCGAGGACGTACAGGGCGAGGACGTGCTTGCTGTGCTCCGAGGCTTCCAGCAGGGCGGCGTGGTCGCCGAGGCGGAGATCGCGGCGGAACCACAGCACTACGGGGGCTTCTCTGGTCACTCCGGCAACCCTATGCGGTACCGCCGGTGAGCGCAGTCCCGGATGTTATGAACGGTCCGTTCATAACGGATCTTGTTATGAACGGACCGTTTATAACACTTGCCGAGGCGAAGGTCAGCGCTCCGAGATCGGCGCGTAGTCCCGCTCCGCGGAGCCGGTGTAGATCTGCCGCGGGCGGCCGATCTTGGTGGCCGGGTCCTGGATCATCTCGCGCCAGTGCGCGATCCAGCCCGGCAGGCGGCCGAGCGCGAACAGCACGGTGAAGTACTTCGTCGGGAAGCCGAGCGCCCGATAGATCAGACCGGTGTAGAAGTCGACGTTCGGGTACAGCTTCCGCTCGATGAAGTAGTCGTCCGAGAGCGCGGTCTCTTCCAGCTTCTTCGCGATGTCGAGCAGCTGGTCGCCGCCCTTGAGCTTGGAGAGGATGTCGTCCGCGGTGTTCTTGATGATCTTCGCGCGCGGGTCGTAGTTCTTGTAGACCCGGTGCCCGAAGCCCATCAGGCGGACACCCTTTTCCTTGTTCTTCACGCGGGTGACGAAATTCGCGACGTCGCCGCCCTCGGCCTGGATGCCCTCGAGCATGTCCAGGACCGCGCTGTTGGCGCCACCGTGCAGCGGGCCGAAGAGCGCGTTGATGCCCGCCGAGATCGAGGCGAACAGGTTCGCCTCGGACGAGCCGACGAGACGCACGGTCGAGGTGGAGCAGTTCTGCTCGTGGTCGGCGTGCAGGATGAACAGGAGGTCGAGTGCCTTGGCGACGTCCGGGTCGACCTCGTAGGGCTCGGCCGGGAAACCGAAGGTCATCCGGAGGAAGTTCTCGACGAGGCCGAGCGAGTTGTCCGGGTACAGCATGGGCTGTCCGACGGACTTCTTGTACGCGTACGCCGCCAGGGTCGGGACCTTGGCCAGCAGGCGGATGGTGGACAGCTCCACGTTCGGTTCGTCGAACGGGTTGAGCGAGTCCTGGTAGAAGGTCGACAGCGCCGATACCGCGCTGGAGAGCACCGGCATCGGGTGCGCGTCGCGCGGGAAGCCGCTGAAGAAGGCTTTCAGGTCTTCGTGCAGCAGGGTGTGGCGCTGGATCTTCTCGGTGAACTCGGACAGCTGCGTCTCGGTGGGCAGCTCGCCGTAGATGAGCAGATAGGAGACCTCGATGAAGGTCGACTTCTCGGCCAGCTGTTCGATCGGGTATCCGCGGTAGCGCAGGATGCCGGCGTCACCGTCGATGTAGGTGATGGCCGAGGACGCGGCACCGGTGTTCACGAACCCCGGGTCGTGGGTGATGTACCCGGTCGTCGCCAGCAGCTTCCCCAGCTCGATCCCAGGCGCGCCCTCGACGGGGTGGATCACCTTGAACTCGTGCTCGCCATTGGGCAGGCGCAGCGTCGCGGTCTCGCCGGACTGCCCCGCAGCCGTCGTCGCGTCGGACATGTAAGTCCCTCTCACGTTCAGCACGGGCCGGCGGCGCCTGTAGGTTCCACAGGTACGCCCTCTTTCACGCGCGTGACCCACGGCCTCGCTGCACACCGCCCCGCTGGGGTATGAATTCCCCACCACGCTAGTCGAGAGTGGGGTCAACGCGCAGCGGGTGAGTTGCTCACAACAGCCGCTTTGGGACCAGGTTCACACGGCGGATGCCATATCCCCGGCCGTCGGCGGTTCCGCCCCACTCCGCGAGACGGTGATCGACGCCGCTTTCGCCGCGAATTCGAGCGCCGAACGCCAGCCGCCGGCGTCGAGAGTGGACACGTCGCGGACCTCGTTCGAGTACAGCCACGCCAGCAACGCGCCCTGCACGGTGTCACCGGCGCCGATCGTGTCTACGACGGCGACTGGGCGTGACGGGACCTGGGCGATTTCCCCCGCCCGTGTGATGACGGACAACCCCTTCGCACCACGGGTGAGCACAACGGCGTCGACTCCACAAGAGGTCCAGACCTTTGCGGCTTCGACCGGATCGGCCCCTTCGGCGAGCCATTCCGTGTCGTCGTCGGAGATCTTGAGCAGGCGGACATGCGGCAGCCACGACTCGAACCGCGCCCGGTACGCCGCCGGGTCGGTGATCAGCGCCGCCCGGATGTTCGGGTCGAGGACGGTCAGGACACCGCGGGCGGATTCGCGGCGCAACACGGTTTCGTAGGTGCTCGCACCCGGTTCCAGCACCATGCCGAGGGTGCCGAGCGAGAGCGCCGTCACATTCTCCGGCAGTGGACCGGGATCACCGACCAGCCTGTCCGCGGTGCCCTCGGTGTAGAAGGTGTAGCGCGCGGAACCCTTCTCGTCGAGTGCGACCACGGCGAGCGTCGTCGGCTCGTTTCCCCTTTGCAGCAAGGCGGTGTCGACGCCGGAGGCGTGCAGCCGGTCCACCAGCGCGACCCCGAAACGGTCGTTCGAGACCCGCGAGAGGAAGCCCGTCGGCACGCCGAGCCGACCGGCGGCGAGCGCGACGTTGTAGGGACCACCACCCATCCGGGGCAGCAACGCGCGCAACCCACCGTCCACAGTGGAATCCAACGGTGCACCGGGAACGAGGTCGGCCAGCGCCTCTCCACCTACGACGATCACGGGCGCGATGCTAGCCGAGGCAGTGGTTCCACCACCAGAATTGTCATTTCAAGACAATTTCCGCGGGAGCCTCCCTCCATGCCCCCGCCGCCACCCTCAACGGAGACGCCGGCGCGTGCCAATCCCACTCAGAAGGAGTTCCGAAAGCGCGGTGAAGGCTTCGGCGTCGGTCACCCCGGCACGCTGCCCGACCACTCCGGTCTGGATTCCCTCGATGATCAATCCCGCCATTTCCGCGATCAGCCGCGCGTGCACCTCGCGAAAGACGCCGTCGGTGACGCCGCGGTCGATGAACGACCGGATCCGGGCGGCCGCCGCGCGGCTGTTGAGCTGATACGCGTCCCGCGCCGGCGCGAATTCCGCGATGTCGGTCATGAACGCGGCCGAGGCGCGATTCAGGTATTCGGCGATACCCGCGAGATACTCGCCGAGGATCTTGCGGGCGTCGTCGATCCCGGCGATCCGCTCCTCCAGCAGCTCGGCGGCGCCCTTGAAGAAATGGGTGACGACCTTCACCGCGAGCTGCTCCTTACTGGGAGCGAGCGCGTAGAGCGTCGACTTCGAGCAGCGCAACCTGGCGGCGAGGTCGTCCAGCGTGAATTGGGAGAAGCCTTCGGCGAGGAAGACCGCCTCAAGCTCCGAGAGCAGTGCTCTCTGGCGCGCGGTGGGCTGGCGGCGCGAGGTCATCGGCTCACTATCCCTTACGCGGATGGTGTCTTCCCAGCGCCTTCTACTGTACGCTGAATCAGCCCACAGTACTGTTTTGAGTACAGCTCAGCTCGGAGAAGTCATGCCTGCCGACCGTCTGCTGCCCAGCACCGAGGCCCAGGATCTGCTCGGCCTGGCCAAGGAGATCGCGCGGGAAGAACTCGCTCCGATCGCGAGCAAGTACGAAGAGACCGCACACTTCCCGCGCGAGCAGTTCCGCCTGCTCGGCAACGCCGGGCTGCTCGGCCTGCCGTACGCGGAACGCTGGGGCGGCGGCGACCTGCCGTACGAGGTCTACCTTCAGGTTCTGGAGGAGATCGCGGCCGCGTGGATGTCCGTCGGCGTCGGGCTCTCGGTGCATACCATGTCCTGCTTCGCGCTGGCGCACCACGGCACCGACGCGCAGCGCGACCGCTGGCTGCCCGACATGCTGGAGGGTGACCTGCTCGGCGCGTACGCGCTGTCCGAAACCCACGCCGGCTCGGACGCGGCCGCCCTCTCCACCCGCGCGCGGCTCGACGGCGACCGATACATCGTGAACGGCACGAAGGCGTGGATCACCCATGCGGGCGAGGCCGACTTCTACACGACCATGGTGCGCACGAGCGACGACGGCGGACAGGGCATCTCGTGCCTGCTCGTCGACTCCTCGACGACGGGCCTCTCGGCCGCGCCGCCCGAACGGAAAATGGGCCTCACCGGATCGACCACCGCTCAGCTGATCTTCGAAGACGCCGCCGTCGACACCGAACGGCTGGTCGGTGAAGAGGGCCAGGGACTGAAGATCGCGCTGTCGTCGCTCAGCTCCGGACGGCTGGGCATCGCCGCGTGCGCCGTCGGGCTCGCGCAGGCCGCGCTGGACGAGGCGCTCGAATACGCGAAGGGCCGCACGCAGTTCGGACGGCCGATCATCGAGTTCCAGGGCCTGGAGTTCCTGCTGGCGGACATGGCCGCGACCGTCGAGACGTCGCGCGCCATGTACCTCGACGCGGCCCGCCGCCGCGACCGCGGACTGCCGTTCCAGCGGCAGGCGTCCATCGCGAAACTCGTCGCGACCGACGGCGCGATGAAGGTGACCACCGACGCGGTGCAGGTCCTCGGCGGCGCCGGATACACGAAGGACTTCCCGGTGGAGCGGTACATGCGGGAGGCGAAGGTGCCGCAGATCTTCGAGGGCACGAACCAGATCCAGCGCATGGTGATCGCACGGGAACTACGGAAAGGCTGACTCTGAGCGCTGGTACGATCACCATTGGTCACTCAGGAGCCGTGAGACACTGTGGAAGACGTGAGGAGACGCTGTGACAGCCCTTCCCGACTCCACGGTCGGGTCGCACGGTGAACCAGGGTGGGCCATCCTGGATCACCTGCTGTCGGTCGCGGGATACGCGGCGCTCGGTGAGCCCGATTCCGGATTCACCGAGCTCGTGGAAGGCCGTCTTGTCCTGTCGCCGAGCCCCGAGAGGAGACACAACAAGGCGCTGTACGCCTTGGCCAGGCAACTGGAACCACAGCTACCCGATCACCTCGAGTTCGTCCAGGACATCGACGTCGATCTGGGACTGGTGCCGCCCGGCGAGCCGGGTTTCGCCCGGCGACCGGATCTGATCATCGCCCTCCGTGAGGCAGGTGAGCGGATCGACGAGGAAGATACGATGTACCACGCGGACGACGTCGTCGTCGTGGTCGAAATCGTGTCACCGGGCTCGAAGCGCACCGATTACGTGACCAAACACGGCGAGTACGCCGACGCGGGGATTCCGCACTATTGGATCGTAGATCTCAGCGAGCCCGTCTCCCTGGTCGCCTGCCACCAGGCGGGCGAACTCGGCTACCAGGACACTCCGGCCATGACCGGTGTCATCGCCGCCGCCGAGCCGTTTCCGGTGAAACTCGATCTCGATCAGCTTCTGGCCTAGCCGCTCGTAGTCAGTGCCCTGTCGGGCCGAACTGCTGCGGCGGTTGCTGTCGCGGCGGGTGCTGCTGCGGCCAGGCCCCCTGCGGCGGGTACGGCTGCTGAACGGCCTGCGCCGGCGGGCCGGGTCGGGGCGGCGGGTACTGCTGAACCGCCTGGTTCACATACGGCGGGTTTCCTTGCCACAGCGGAAATTCCGGCTGAGGCTGGCCTTGCCACCGCTGCCGCGCTTGCCACTGCGGCTGTCCACCTCGCGGCGCCGTCACACCGGCCCGCGACGCGCGCCGCTGCCCACGGATCAGCATCGTCGCGCCCAGCCCGGTCAGCGCGACGCCGACTCCACCCACCCACCCACCATGGTTCTTGAAGGCCCTCTCCCGGACTTCGGCACCCGCCTTCATCTGGTCGTAGGTCTCCGTACGGACGGTCCGGCCACCCTTGGTGGTCTCGCAGACGTCGCCGTACGACATGATCCTGCCGTCGCATTTGATGGCGCTCGAGTCTTCGGTCGCCCACAACAGGCAGACACCCAAGAAGCCGAACCCGATCACCAGGACAAGAACCCAGCGCTTCATGTGTTACACACCCTCCCCAGTGTGTCACACATGAGAGCACAGATGGGTCTGTCCTGGCAAGACCGAACTCAGCCCTCGCGGTACCGGCGTTCCTCGGTGACGCCGACTCCGGTCTCCTCGTCGAAGTGGTAGACCTCGCGCCCGCGCACGAACACCCGCATGGCCCGGTTCATCACGTCCAGCGGATCACCCGACCAGATGACCACGTCGGCGTCGAGACCCGGCTTCAGTGAGCCGACCTGGTCGTCGAGGTCCAGCATCGCGGCCGGGTTGACGGTCAGCGCCTTCAGCGCGGTCTCCGGGTCGAGGCCGTCCTTCACCGACAGCGCCGCCTGGTAGACCAGGAAGTTGATCGGCACGACCGGGTGGTCCGTGGTGATCGCGATCCGCACGCCCGCCCTGGCGAGGATGCCGGGGGCGCGCAGGGTGCGGTTGCGCAGCTCCACTTTGGACTTGGTGGTGAACAGCGGGCCGAGGATCACCGGCACGTCCCGCTCGGCGAGCAGGTCCGCGATCAGATGCCCTTCGGTGCCGTGGTTGATCACCAGTCTGTAGCCGAACTCGTCGGCGAGGCGGATCGCGGTGACCATGTCGTCGGCGCGGTGGACGTGCTGGTCCCAGAACAGCTCGCCGTCCAGGACCTTCGACAGGGTCTCCTTGGTCAGGTCGACGTCGAACGGCTTGCCCTCACCGGCGGCGTGGTCACGCTTGGCGGCGTAGTTGCGCGCGTCGGTGAACGCGTCGCGGATGGTCGACGCGACGCCGAGCCTGGTCGACGGCGTCTGCTTCTTCTCGCCGTAGACCCGCTTCGGGTTCTCGCCGAGCGCGCTCTTCACGCTGACACCCTCGGCGAAGATCATGTCGAGCACGGTCCGGCCCCACGTCTTGACGCCGATCGTCTGCCCGCCGATGGGGTTCCCCGAGCCGGGTTTGATGACGACGCTGGTGACGCCGCCCGCGAGCGCGTCGTCGAAGCCGGGCTCGTACGGGTCGATCCCGTCGATCGCCCGGAACCGGGCGCCGTTGGGGTCGGTCATCTCGTTGGTGTCGTTGCCCGACCAGCCTTCGCCGTCCTCGTGGACGCCGAGGTGGGCGTGCGCGTCGATGAACCCGGGCAGCACCCAGGCGCCCGCGGCGTCGATCAGTTCGGCGTCGTCGGGGACGTCGACGTCGGCGTCGGTGCCGACCGCGACGATCTTCCCGTTCCCCATGAGGACCGTGCCGCCTTCGATCGGCTCACCGTCGACAGGGACGACGTAACCACCGACGATGGCCTTGACCAATGCTTTGTTCGACATACTTTGACACGCTAACGAACTGGGCCGTCCTGGCGCACGCGGGGCTTTTCGAAGTGGACCAGTTCGTAGTGCTTCTCGGGCGTCCGGTGCGTTTCGACGTAGCCGAGCTTCGAGTACATCCGCAGCGGACCGGCGCTCAGCTCGCCGGTGAACAGGCGGAACACGGTCACCGGCGACGGCATCGCCGCTTCGGCGGCGAGCAGCAACGAGCTGCCGAGCCCGTGTCCCTGCCTGTCCGGGGCCACGACGAGCCTGCCGACCAGTCCGGCCGCACCGTCCACGACGATCCGGACGCTCGCCACCAGCCGTCCGGATTCCCTGATGCCCCAGGCGAAACACGCGGGATCGCCCAGGGCCTCCTTGGCCTGTTCGAGGGTCTCCAGCAGCGGTGGGAGGTCGAGGTTCCCGTGCGCCCTCGCTTCCGGGACGTAGGCCGCGAGCTGCAAGGTGAATGCTTCGCCCGCGTCCACGGGCCCCAGCCGGAGCGGCGACGGTGACGTCATCAGCGGACCCGGATTCCCCAGCTGCCGGTCCACGAGGAGGCGGGCTCCAGGTCGATCAGGTCGGTGCCGGTGTTGAGCGCGTCGGCGGGGCAGGTCATCGGCTCGATGGCCACGGCCCGGCCGCGGCCGACCAGGTCGTCCGGCGTGAACACCTGTGCCCAGTGGAAGTCCGGCCCCGCCCAGACCACCAGTTCCTGTTCCCCGTGCGAGAGGACGTGGTGGTGGTTGCCGTCTTCGGCGACGCTCAGCCCGCCGAACGCCGTGTCCAGGTCGACGCCTTCGAGCAGCTTGCCGGACCGGAAGTCGTACTCGGTCCCTTCGACGTCCTGCTCGTCGGCGTACGGCATCTGCTCGTCGCCGAGGTACGGCCGCACGCGGCTCGCGGGCAGCGTCAGGGTCAGCTCGTCGGTGGGCACGTCGCCGATACGGAAGTAGGGGTGCGTGCCGAGCCCGACGCCGATCGGGCTCTCTCCCTCGTTGCGGATCTCGTGCGTCACGACCAGTTCGCGCGGCGAGAGCTCATAGGTGATCGTCGCGCGCAGCGGCACCGGCCAGCCCTCCTGCGCCGGCACGTCGATGGCCAGGGTGATCGAGGACTCGGCGTGCTCGAGAAGCTCCCACTCCTCGTGCCGGGTCAGACCGTGGATCGCGTTGCCGCGCGCCTCCTCGGTGATCGCGAGCCGCTGCTTCTCCCCCTGATGCACCCACTGGCCGCCTTTGGTGCGGTTCGGCCAGGGCAGCAGCACCTGCCCCGCACCCTTCGGGGGCTTCTCGTCCGCGGCGAACGCCTCGACGTACGGCACCCCGCCGACCTCGAACGCGCGCAACCCGGCACCGATTTCGGTGACGACGGCGCGCGCGTTGCCGCGGGTGATCTCGAACTGCTCTCCGGTGGGATTGGCCATGCGGACGAGGTTACTGTGGGCGGAAGCCGCACATCCCCATCGCACTGGGCTTCTTCGAGTCGTACATGCGGACGGGAAAAACGGCACGACTGGACAACCAGCCCCGGCTGCGCGAACTTGTCAGTAACAACGGTGACGAGGTGTCGGTCTTCGCCGCGCACGACGTCACCGCCTTCGAACGGTTCGGCCAGAGGAGCAGGATATGAAGGTCCACCACCTGAACTGCGGCACGATGCGCGCCCCGGGAGGCAAGTTCCTCGACGGCCAGCCGGGTCTGCTGCGCCGCGCGGAGCTGGTGGCGCACTGCCTGCTCATCGAGACCGGCGACGGACTCGTGCTGGTGGACACGGGATTCGGCCGCCAGGGGGTGGCGCGGCCGGGCGCCTGGCTCGGCACGCCGTTCACGGTGATGGTCGGCGCGAAACCTGTCGAGACGGAAACGGCGGCCCATCACGTCGAAGCGCTCGGCCACGAACTGGAGGACGTGCGGCACATCATCTGCACCCACCTCGACGTCGACCACGCGGGCGGGCTCGCGGACTTCCCGAACGCCGTCGTGCACGTCCGCGCCGAGGAACACGACGTGGCGACCGCCCCGCGCAACGGAAGCGAGAAACTCCGCTTCCGCGCCAACCAGTTCGCGCACCGTCCACTGTGGAGCAAGTACGACGAGGCCGGCGACGAATGGTTCGGCTTCCAGGCGGTCCGTGAACTCAAGGGCCTGCCCTCGGAGATCCTGCTGGTGCCGCTCGCGGGACACACCGAGGGACATACCGGTGTCGCGGTCGACACCGGTGACGGCTGGCTGCTGCACGCCGGCGACGCGTACTTCTTCCACGGTCAGCTGGATCCGGTGAAGCCGCACTGCCCGCCGGGGATGACCCTGTTCCAGAACATGGTGCAGACGCTGCGCCAACCGCGACTGGAGAACGTCGAGCGGCTGCGCGAGCTGAGCCGGGAACACGCTGACGAAATCACCGTGTTCTCGGCCCACAGCCCGGTCGAGTACCAATCGCTCAGCCGTGGCTAGCGCAGGTCAGCCGATCGGCGGCTCGAGGGGCTGCCGGTCCTCCTCGCGGTGCGTCGCCCGCATGACCAGCCAGTTGATCCCCCACAACACGATGCCGACGCCGAGCAGGATCGCCGCTACCTTGTAGTCACGGGCGGGCCGCCCGGACAACGGGGTCACCAGGTAGACACAGAAGATCGCGGCCAGCACCGGGATGATCGTCGGCGCGCGGAAATGCTTGTGCGCCGACTTCTCCTTGCGCAGCACCAGTACCGCGACGTTGACGATGGCGAACACCCCCAGCAGCAGCAACGCCGTCGTACCGCCGAGCACGCTGATGTCCACAAAGGACACAAGGCCGATGGCGATGACGCTGGTGAACACGATCGCCACCCACGGGCTGCGGCGGAACGGGTGCACCGTGCCCAGCTGCTTCGGGATGATCCGCTGGTTCGCCATGCCGTAGAGCAGGCGGCTGGCCATCAGCATGTTGATCAGCGCGGAGTTGATGACCGCGAAGAGACCGATCGCGGAGAAGACCTCACGCGGGAATCCGGGGGCGCCGACGTCGAGCACCTTCAGCAGCGCGCTGCTCTTGGCGGCCTCCAGTTCGTCGGCGGGCACCAGCAGCGAAGAGGTGACGGAGACCAGGATGTAGATGGTCGCGGCGATGACCATGCCCCACAGCATCGCCTTCGGAAAGATCCGGATCGGGTCCTTGCACTCCTCGGCCATGTTCACCGAGTCCTCGAAGCCGACCATCGCGAAGAACGCCAGCGAGGTCGCCGAGGTGATCGCCACCAGCATCGTCTGGTTCTCGGTGTCGAACTCGACCAGCCGCGACGCGTCCCCGTTGCCGTTCAGCACCGCCCACACGCCGACCCCGATGATGATCAGCAGGCCGCCGATCTCGATGCAGGTCAGCACCACGTTGGTCTTCACCGATTCGGAGACCCCGCGGAAGTTGATCAGCGCGAGGCCGATCACGAACAGGATCGCCACCAGCGGCATCGGCGCGGTGATGAACTCGGCGAGATAGGTGTCTCCGAAGGCCTTCGCCGCGGACGAGGCCGACGTGATCCCCGAGCACATCACCGCGAACGCCACCATGAAGGTGAGGAAGCGGATCTTGAACGCCTTGTGCGTGTACAGCGCCGCACCCGCCGCCTGCGGGTACTTGCCGACCAGTTCCAGATAACTGAACGCGGTCATGATCGCGACCACGAACGCGATCAGGAACGGCAGCCACAGCGCCCCGCCCACCCGGCCGGCGACCTGCCCGGTGAGCGCGTAGACGCCCGTCCCGATGATGTCCCCCACCACGAAGAACAGCAGGAGCTTGGAACCCATGACCCGGTTGAGGCTCGGTTGACCGGCCGGACCGGTCTGTTCTGTTGTCGTCGTGTCCGCCATGCGGCAAGAGTGTGCCGCATCACCTGTGTGGCCGACAGTCCGGTTTGGTCAGTTCTTCGTCACGGGTTGGCGAAGCGCGGATCTGGTAAATCGGTCAGTTGGCGTCGACCGCGGTCTTCACCAGCGGCGTCATCATCTCCTGGGTCATCTTCGTCGGCCCGGTGTAGTTGACCAGCACCGGAACGTCGCTCACGAGTTCGGCCGCGGCCAGCGTCGCGGTCTTGTTCTCGTCGACGTAGTAGAGCGCGCCCTCGCCGACACCGGCGACGTCCTTCGCGCCCGGCTTCGCCTTCTTCAACGCCGCGACCATTTCCGCGGGCTTGATCTTGTTGCCCTCGAAGCGGGTCACCGCGAGCGCGCCGATCTGTTTGCCGGCCGCCGAGTAGACGCAACTCTTGGCCTTGCCGCCGTTGGCGGCGTTGTCCTGTACCGGTCCCGGCGCCGACGTCACACCTTCGAGGGAAACCGCTTTCCCGACGGCCTCGGCGGGCAACAGCGCGCACGGCTCCTTCGCACCGGTGCCACCGGTGGGCACGGCCGAGGAACTCGGCGCGGCGGAGGGAGCGGGAGCCTGGCTCGACGGCTTGGCCGCGTCGTCCGATTTCTGGTCCCCGGACGAGCAGGCGGTGACGGTCGCGATGACAGCGGCGAACAGGATGATCGCCCGTGAAATACGCATGGGCCCGACGATAGCCCCGGCCGGTCAGCCCACCGGGGCCCGGTACCGCCGGAAGGACGGGATCAGGAACGCCGCCGCGATGACCAGCACGATGACCAGCACCCCGCCGCCGGAGGCCGCGGCGGCCGTGCCGACCCCGGCGGCGGCCCAGCCGTGAGTGAGGTCGGCGATCCGCGGGCCGCCCGCGACGACCACGGTGAACACGCCCTGGAGCCGGCCGCGCATCTCGTCGGTGGTGGCGACCTGGAGGATCGACATCCGGTAGATCGCGCTGACCATGTCGGCGGCCCCGGCGAGCGCCATGAAGAAGACCGCGAGCCACAGCGAATTCGCGAGCCCGAAGCCGACGATCGCCCCACCCCAGACGCAGATCGAGACGATCACGCCGACACCCTGCTTCTGGATTTTCGTCAGCCAGCCGGAGAAGAGGCCGATCAGCATCGCGCCCGCCGGGAGCGCGGCGTAGAGCCAGCCCAGCGCCGGGCCGCCGCCGGGCGGGTCGCCGAAGGTGCGCTCGGCCATCTCCGGGATCAGCGCGCGCGGCATGCCCGCGACCATCGCGATGATGTCGACGAGGAACGAGGCCAGCAGGATCTTCTGCGTCGCCAGGTACTTGAAGCCGTCGATGATGTCGCGGATCCCGGCGCGGCGCGCGATCTCACCGAGCGGCGGGATGGGGGGCAGCTTCCAGACCGCTACGAGGGTCAGGGTCAGCGCGATGACGTCGATCAGGTAGAGCGTCGAGAGGCCGAGGATCGGGATCAGCGAACCCGCGAGCAGCGGGCCGAAGACCGCGCCGAAGGTGGCCATCGTGCTGCTCAGCGCGGTCGCGGGCGCGATCAGGTTGTCCGGCACCAGCCGCGCGACGACGGCGCCGCGGGTCGGCATGTTGATCGCGAAGAACGCCTGGTTGACCGCCAGCAGGGCGAGGACGAGCCAGACCGAGCCGATGTTCAGGAACGCCTGGAGCCACAGGACCCCCGAGGTGGCGGTGACCCCGACGTTGGTGACGAGCAGGAGTTTGCGGCGATCGACGGCGTCCGCGATCGCGCCGCCCCAGAGGCCGAAGACGAGCAGCGGGATCAGGGCGACCAGACCGGTCAGGCCGACGTAGGCCGACGAACCGGTGAGGTCGAAGACCTGTTTGGGGACCGCGACGGCGGTGAGCTGGCTGCCGACGGCGGTGACCGCGGTGGACAGCCAGAGACGGCGGAACGCGGGGATCTTGAGCGGCCGGGTGTCGACGACGATCGAGCCGAACAGCTTGCGGACACCCTTACGCTGTTCAACCCCCACGTCGTCACCCACAACCCGGTAGCTTAGCCGCGCTAACTAACCAACCGCGCGCGATTTACGTCACCCGGCTGGCGCGTGAAGGCCCCCTTCCCTCGGCTGAGCCGAGAAAAGGGGGGCCTTCACGCGAGTAGAGCTACGGCGCGACGCGCTCGATTCGCCAGCCGTCGTCGTTGCGGACGTAGCGGAGCCGGTCGTGCATGCGGTCCTCACGGCCCTGCCAGAATTCGACGTAGTCGGGCCGGATGCGCCATCCGCCCCAGTGCGGCGGGAACGGGATGTTCTCGACGTCGGCGAAGCGGCGCTCGATGCCGTGAAGCGCGGTCTCGAGGGCGCGGCGGCCGTCGACGACGCGGGACTGCGGCGAAGCCCAGGCGCCGAGCTGCGAGCCCCGCGGGCGGGAGGCCCAGTACTCGGCGGTCTCGGCGACGTTGACCTTCTCGACCTCGCCGCGCACGTGGACCTGGCGTTGCAGGGCGTACCACGGGAAAGTGACCGACGCGTAGCGCGTCGCCGTGAGGTCGTGGCTCTTCGTGGACGTGTAGTTCGTGTAGAACACGACGCCGCGCTCGTCGAGGCCCTTGCACAAGACGGTGCGGGAGGACGGCCTGCCCTCCGGATCGGCCGTGGCCAGCACCATCGCGTTCGGTTCGGCGATCCCCGCGGAGACGGCCTGGTTCAGCCAGTCTTGCAGCTGGACGGTCCAGGTCTCCGCCAGCGCGGACTCGTCGAAGGCCGCGCCTTCGTAGGCGACCCGCATCCCGGGCAGGCGTACGACGGCGTCGTCTCCGCCGACAGCGCCATCTTTGATCTCCGGCATCATCCGCCAAACCTCCGTACCCGGTCAGGGCATCTGTGACTTCGGCTTTGCCGCCGACGGTATTGCCTGGAAGGCGGCGGCGAAACCCACTGAACGGTGACACCGGACACCCCTCGCCGATCATCGGTGTGCAACCGCCGGACCGCAAGCCGTCACCTTCTGCTCACCTGCCGGCCCCTGATCGATCAAGGTCGGTCCTGGCGGCTTGAAGTGAGCTACAGGGGCGTTCGCGGCTCCCACCGTCCTCGCCACTCACGACTCCACCAGTTCACACGAACTTGTTCTTCGAAAATCGACGGCCCTCCCGCAATTCCCCGCCCCTTTTCTTCCGCGATTCCGGATAATTGATTACGACATTCGGCCCATCACCCACTCGCGCCGCACGAGGATCCGGTCTAATTCTGTCGGACGATAGAAATTATCCTCGCGACACATAGCCACGAGATGCGCCTAGACCGTGAGCGGGAGAACACGGCGAAGGCCACTCCCGGGACGGTCGAAATCCCGAAATCGGCCTTCGCTTCCCCGGTGTCGCGCTGTCAGTTCGTGACGACGAACTCCGCGCGGACGATCCAGCCCCAGCAGTCGTACGACGCCGTGTACCGGCCCGGCACTGTCCCTACCGGACCGTCGCCCCGCAACGCGACACCGATGCCGCCGGTGCCGCCGTCTCCCACCACCCGCAGGGGAATCGGCGCGGCGAGACCGTCGGCGGTGAGTGTCGTCGCGAGTTCGCCCGCCCCTGACGGGCGCAGGCAGTAGATATCCGCGATGACCGTCCCACCTGCGACGATCGCGGCCGGGGCAAGGACCAAACTGGACGGTCTGGTCGCGTTCGCCTGTCCCGCTCCGAGCACCGTGGCCACCAACGCCGCCGCCGCGGCACACAGCGCGGCCGAACGAATCTTCATCCTCTGCTCCCTCCCGAAGACCGGCGAAATTTTCACCCGCCACCCGGAGGACGCACGCCGCCGCACCCGGGGTTGCCCACCTGCCGAGACGCCGCCCGAAGGGGCGAGCGGCATCCGGTTAGCAGAATGTGACAGGAATTCGGGCAAGAGCTGATGATCACACTAGGTAGGCCTTGCGCCACTCGATAGGATCGCCGCCGAGGGCAACGGGGTGATCACCTCTATCCAGTGTGTTCAGAGGTTTCGGAGGGGATGGCCGGGTGTGCGGTCGCTCCATCCGCTATTGCCGGCCGGACTCCCGCGAGGGGGCACGACACCGGTCGATCACTCCTGCGCTCGAGCCGCCGGAACTTTCTACGACCTTGTTACTCCCCTTCCCCAGGAGTGCGTTGTGATTTCCCGTTCCCGCCGTGTCATGACGGCGTTGTTGTGTGCACTTTCGCTGGCTGGTGTGACGGCCCTTTCGGCCTGTTCCGACAGCACGGCCGCTTCCGGCGCCAAGGTCACCATCGGTTACAGCGCGTGGCCGGGCTGGTTCCCGTGGGCGGTGGCCCAGGAGAAAGGCCTCTTCGAGAAGAACGGCGTGACTGTCGACCTGAAGTGGTTCGACAGCTACACCGAGAGCATCAACGCGCTCTCCTCCGGCGCGATCGACGCGAACAGCCAGACCCTCAACGACACGCTCGCCTCGGTCAGCGGTGGCGCGAAGCTGTCGGTCGTCCTGGTCAACGACAACTCGACCGGCAACGACAAGATCATCGCCCGGCAGGGGATCACCGGCGTCGCCGACCTCAAGGGCAAGAAGGTCGCCGTCGAGCAGGGCACCGTCGACCACTACCTCCTGCTGCTCGCACTGCAAGAGGCGAAGCTGACCGAGAAGGACGTCGAACTGGTCCCGCTGCTGACCGACGCCGCCGCGGCCGCGTTCGTCGGCGAGCAGGTCGACGCCGTCGCCGCCTTCGCACCCTTCACCTCGAAAGCGCTCGAGCGCCCGGGCAGCCGCGCGATCGCGACTTCCGCCGAGTTCCCCGGCGCCATCCCCGACCACCTTGTCGTCTCCGAGCAGATGTCGAAGGAGCGCAAGAAGGAGGTCCAGGCACTGGTGACCACCTGGTTCCAGACGATCGACTGGATCAAGCAGAACCGGGACGAGGCCGTGCGGATCATGGCGAAACGCGGCGCCGTGTCGATCGAGGAGTACAAGAGTTACGACGCGGGCACCACGATCTTCACCAAGCAGCAGAACCTCGACGCGTTCACCCCCGGCGTCACCCCCGCCCACCTGAACTTCCAGGCGGGCAGGATCGCCGACTTCATCATCTCCAACGGCCTCGCCCAGAACCGGCCGAACTTCGACGGGCTGTTCGACGACCAGTACGTCAAGGCGGTGAAGTGAGCACCACGGACGCGGCGAGGCAGGCCGCTCAGCGGACGGACGCCGCTGACGAGGCCGAAGCGCGGCTTCTCGACGACGAGCAGCGGCTCGCCGAAGCGCAGGAAGACCGTCGCCGGGGCGGCGCGCGACCGGACTGGTCGCCGCTGCCCCGCCGGGCGGGCCTCAAGCCGAACGCCTCCCCGCTGTTCTCGCTCCGGACACCGATCCCCGCGCGCTGGCGGTGGACGCTGGCGGTGGCCTCGTTCGCGATCCCGCTGCTGATCTGGGTGACGCTGAACGCGCTGGGCACCATCAAGCCGACGTTCCTGCCGACCCCGGTCGCGGTGTTCGACGCGCTGCTCAAGATGATCGAGTCCGGCGAACTGTTCAGCGATCTCTGGGCCACCACCCAGCGGGTACTGCTCGGTTTCGGGCTCGCGGTGATCGTCTCGATCCCGCTCGGCATCGTGATGGGGACGTTCAACGCCGGGCTGGCGCTGTTCGAACCGGTCATCGCGATGCTGCGCTACCTTCCGGCGAGCGCGTTCATCCCGCTGCTGATGATCTGGCTCGGCCTCGGCGAGCCGTCGAAGGTCGCGGTGCTGTTCCTCGGCACGGTCTTCTTCAACACGCTGATGACGGCCGACGCCGTCCGCGGGGTGCCGCGTTCGCTGATCGACGTGTCGTACACGCTCGGCGCGCGGCGCGGCGAGGTCCTGCGCAAGGTGATCGTCCCGCACGCGCTGCCCGGCATGATCGACGCGACCCGCGTCAACGCCGCCGCCGCGTGGAACTTCGTGGTGGTCGCCGAATTGATCAACGCCACCGCCGGGCTCGGCCTGCGGATCATGCGGGCACAGCGGTTCACCCAGACCGACCGGATCTTCGCGCTGCTGATCGTGATCGGCCTCCTCGGCCTGGTCATCGACGTCGCACTGCGGCAGCTGCGGTCCAGGGTCGGGAAGTGGGCGGCGTGACGCTTGAGCTGAAGGCCGTCGCCAAGGACTACACCGTTCGAGGCAAGACAACCCGGGCCCTCGACGGGATCGACCTCGACGTCGCGCGCGGCGACTTCGTCTGCGTGGTCGGCGCGAGCGGGTCCGGCAAGTCGACCCTGCTTTCGCTGATCGCCGGGCTGGCCGAACCGACCGAGGGCCTGATCACCCTCGACGGCGACGCCGTGACCGGACCGGGCCCCGATCGCGGGCTGGTGTTCCAGCACGGGGCGCTGTACCCGTGGCGCACGGTGGAGAGCAACGTCGCGTTCGGACTCGAACTGCTCGGCATCGACAAGGCCGAACGCGCGCGCCGGATCGACTGGTATCTCGAAGAGACCGGGCTCGACGGGTTGCGGAAGTCGTTGCCCAAACAGCTTTCCGGCGGCCAGAAGCAGCGGGTCGCGATCGCGCGGGCGCTGGTGTGCGAGCCCGACGTGCTGCTGCTGGACGAACCTTTCGGCGCGCTGGACGTCCAGACCAAAGAGGACATGCAGGTCCTGATCCGCCGGATCTGGACCGACACCGGCACCACGGTGCTGATGGTGACCCACGACGTCGAAGAGGCCGTGTTCCTCGGACGGCGCGTCGTGGTGCTGGCCTCGGACCCCGGCCGGGTGGCCGCCGACATCGTGGTCGACCTGCCCGGCGAACGTGACCTCGCGGTCAAACGCGCGCCCGAGTTCCTCGCGTTGCGCGCGTCCATCGAAGACCTCGTCCGGGAGCAGCACCGCGGGCACCTCGGGCGGGGCTGAGAAGAAAGGTGATCATGAGGCACGGGAAGACCCGGCCGGAACGCACCCCGCGTTCCGGGTTGCTCGGCAGACTCGGCATCCGGGGCAAGCTCAACCTGCTCCTGATGTTGCCGCTGACCGCCGTGGTCCTGGTGTCGGTGCCTTACGTCGCCGGGGAGATCGACGACGCCCGGTCCGCCCGCACCACCGCCGACGTCGCGTCACAGGCCCGCGCCCTCGGCACGCTGGCGTGGGAACTGCAACGGGAACGGCTGCTGACGGCGCACTACATCGCGTCTTCGTCGGCGAGCAGCACGGCGATGCAGAAGCAGCAAGGCGTCGTCGCGGACACGGTGAACCAGGTGCGTTCGCAGCTGAGCGCCGACGCGCCGGAAGAACTCGCGGCCGCACTGGTGCGGATCGGGTCGCTGAACGAGATCCGGGAGAACGCGCTCCGGCGCGGCGCCTCGCTCGACAGCGTGGCGCGGACGTATCACGCGGTGATCGACTCGGTGATCAACTCGCTGCGGCTCGTCCCGCAGCAGACCAGTGACGCGGAGGGCACCCGGCAGCTGACGGCGCTCGACGCGCTGCTGCGCGCGAACGAGGAGAACTCGCTGCGCGGGGTGGCGCTGATCATCGTGGCGATCACCCCCGATTCCGGTGAACCGGTGCTGGACGACGCGAAGCAGCAATCGTCGCTGTTCCTCGAACGGTTCGTGCAGCAGGCCGATGTCGCCCAGGCGACGCAGGTCGTCGCGGTGGAACAGGGTGAGACGGGCCGCCGGGTCGACGCGCTGGAAGCCAAGCTCCCGGAGACCAGGGGCCAGCAGGCCGTGCAAGCGTTGCTGCCGGACATCCTCGGCGCCGTCGAGGCCCAGTCGAACCAGCGGCGGCTCGCACAGGACACGGTCACCACCGGCATCGCCGACGCGGCGACCGCGCGAGCCGACGCCGCGCAGAACCTGGCGTGGACGATCGGCGCCGGCGCCGGGGTGCTGTTCCTGCTGGTCGGTGGTCTCGCGATCGCGGTCAGCCGGTCGATCGCGGATCCGCTGCGGAAGCTGACCACGGCGGCGACGTCGGTCGCGGACCTCGCGAGCACCGAACTGGTCCGCGTCACCGACACCGAGCAGGCCGAAGAACTCGCGCCACGACTGGCCACCATCGACGTGTCCTCCCAGGACGAACTCGGGAAACTGGCCGAGGCGTTCAACCGGGTACAGGCCACCGCGGCCGAACTGGTGGAACGGCAGGCCGTCACGCGGCGCAACGTCGGCCTGATGTTCGCCAACGTCGCGAAGCGGACGCAGAACCTGGTGGGCAGGCAGCTGGCGCTGGTCGACGAACTGGAGCGCAACGAACAGGACGTCGCCCTGCTGGCGAGCCTCTACCGGCTCGACCACCTCTCCACCCGGTTGCGCCGGAACGCGGACAACCTCCTCGTCGTTTCGGGAAACCGCGACGAGGCGAGGATTTCCGGGCCGATCGAGCTGTCGACGGCGTTGCGTTCGGCGCTCGCGGAGATCGAGGACTACCAGCGGGTCCGGCTGGGCTCGATGGGCGACGTCCTGCTGTCGTCGCCGTTCGGTTCGGATCTGGTGCTGATCTTCGCCGAGCTGCTGGAGAACGCGACGTCGTTCTCCCCGCCGGAGTCCTTTGTGGACGTCGGCACGAAGATCCTCCCCGACGGCTCCTGCCTGATCGTGATCGTGGACCAGGGCATCGGCATGACCGCCGAACGGCTCGCCGAGGAGAACCGGCGGCTGGTCGAACGCGAGCGGCTCGAACTGGCGCCGACCAGTGTGCTCGGCCTGTTCGTGGTCGGGCGGCTCGCGCGGCGGCACGGGCTCAAGGTCGAGCTGACCGAGACCGAGCCGGGTGCCGGCATCACCGCGCGGATCGCCGTGCCGCCGAATCTGCTGACCTATCGGCAGCCCGTGCGGAAGTCCGTTCCGCCACCGGCGTGGCCGACCGCGGAACCGGGCGACGAACCCGCCCCGAGGCAGTCCTCGCCCCAGCCCCGGGAGAAGGCGTCCGGGCGCGAGCTGCCGACGCTGGCGATCACCGGGATGATCCCGCGCGACGGCCAGCGCCCCAAGGACTTCCGGTGGTTCCGCAAGACCGACCAGGAACTCCCGGAGCCGACGCCGATGCCAGAACCCACCCCGCCGCCCGTGCCACTGCCCGTTTACGAGCCTCCCGCGCCGGCACCGGTCGCCGATTCCGGGGAGACCCGCGGCGGGCTGCGGCGCCGGGTCAAGGGCGCGCAGCTTCCCGGTGCCCCCGAGGCACCGTCGCGGCAGAAGTCAAGGCATGATCCAGAAGCGGCCAAAGCGGCCTTCGACGGTTTCGAGGCAGGACTCGCGAAGGCCACCGGGGGGCCAGCAGAATCGGTGCCGCCGCAAGCCCCGCCACCCCCGGTGAGCCCACCGGCGGGCAACCCGATGCCCATGCCGACCCCGACCCCCGTGCCCGCCGCCTCCCGCGGCGGCCTCACCCGGCGGGTCCCCGGTGCCCAGCTGGCACCGGGCCTGTCGAAAGGACCGGCCGCACGGCACCAGACCGCGCGGGCCGCCCTGAACACCGCCAAGCCCAAGGGCATGCGTGACCCCGAGGCCGAACGTGCCGCGTTCGACGCCTTCAGTGACGGGTTGGAGAAAGCCGTCAACCCGGAGATGGAACAGAGAGAGAAGAGCAAGAGATGACGACCGGAGTCAGCGTCGAAGCCCGGAACTTCAACTGGTTGGTGACGCGCTTCGCACAGAACACGGCGAGTGCGATGGGCGCGATCGCCGTGTCGGCCGATGGCCTGCTGATCGCGATGTCGTCCGAACTGGAACGCGCCAACGCCGACCGGCTGGCCGCGATCTGCTCGGCGATGCTCGGCCTGGCACACGGTGTCTCCGAGAGCCACCCGCTCGGTTCACCCGACAAGATCATCATCGAGCTGGAGCAGGGCTACCTGCTGGTCTGCACGATCAGCATCGGCTGTTCGCTCGGCGTGCTCGCCACGAAGCAGGCCAGCCTCGGCACGATCGCCTACGAGATGGCGATGTTCGCCAACCGGGCCACCGAGGTGCTCACCCCCGCGCTGATCGAGGAACTCAAGAAGAGCGTCGGCAGCTGAAATGACGAGGGGATAGGGAATGAGCGACGATCAGGTACCCCGGCCCCGCGGCGGCGAACAGGGCATCTCGCCGCTGCGCCCGTATCTGCTCACCGCCGGCCGTGCGCAGCCGGTAGACGGCACGCTCGAAATAGAAGCGCAGGTGCTCACCAGCAGGCTCGGCGCGGCGTCGCAGGCGAGGCTGACCTTCGAACGACGGGAGATCGTTTCCCTTTGCCGGGAAACGAAATCCGTCGCCGAAGTGGCGGCGATGCTCGGCCTGCACATCGGCGTGGCCAGGGTGCTCGTGGCGGACCTCGCCGCGCTCGGCTATGTGGTGCTCCGGCGCCCGGCCGGAGCCTTCACCCAGGACCTCGGCATGATCGAAAGGGTCATTCGTGGACTCGAAGCAATTCGCTGAACCGGTGGCGGCCAAACCGCCGACCCCGGTCAAGATCGTCATCGCGGGCGGGTTCGGCGTCGGCAAGACGACCACCGTCGGGGCGATCTCGGAGATCAAACCGCTCACCACCGAGGCGGCCATGACCTCGACCGGCGCGGCCGTCGACGGCACGGGCGGGGAGGTGCCGTCGAAGACCACCACCACGGTGGCGCTGGACTTCGGCTGCATCACCATCGACGAAGAGGTGAAACTGTACCTCTTCGGCACGCCGGGGCAGGACCGGTTCGGGTTCATGTGGCACGACCTCGTGCTGGGTGCCTTGGGCGCGCTCGTCATCGTCGACACCCGGCGGCTCGACGACTGCTATCCGGCCGTCGACTACTTCGAGAAGGCCGGACTGCCGTTCGTGGTCGGGGTGAACATCTTCGACGGTTCCCTCAAACACGATCTCGAGGACGTGCGCTGGGCGCTCGCGGTGAGCGAAGACGTCCCGCTGATCACCTTCGACGCCCGGCAGCGGCTGTCGGTCCGTGACGCGCTGCTGGCCGTCCTGCACAACACCTTCCGCCGGGCTTCCGCCGTCTCCTGACGCGTTTCGTCCTCTAGTTGCGGTACATGCGTGTGCGACTAGAGGACGAAACGCGGGGGGTCAGACGGGCCGGGTGATCGCGGCCAGCATCAGGGCCCGGAGTTCGGCGGCGACGTCGGCGACCGGCAACGGCGGCGAGTGCGCCTGCCATTCCCGCAGCAGCCCGGTCGCCGCGCCGACGAGCGCGATCGCCGTCAGGCGGTAATCGCGGTCCGGCGCCACGCCGTGCGCGGCGGCGCGGCGGGCCTCGGTTTCGATGAACGCGGCCCACCTGTCGACCCATTCCCGGTGCTGTGCCTCCAAAGCGGCGCTGACACCGACCGCCTCGACGTAGTTCAGCCGCGGCATCCGGGGATCCGACGTCACGGTGCTGACGAAGACGTCCAGCAGGGTCCCGATCCGGATGACCGCGTCGGCGTCCTCCAGACGTTTCAGGATGCCGGTGACGTGCTCGAGCGCGAGGGCGTTGATGCGCTCGTGCAGGGTCAGCAGCACCTGTTCCTTGCTCTCGAACTCCTCGTAGAAGTTCCGCGTCGAGACGCCGGCTCGCGTGCACAACTCGGTGATCTTCGCCTGCTGGTAGCCCGTCGAGGTGAACAGGTCGAGGGCCGCCACAAGCAGGCGTTCACGCCGTTCGGCGCGCCGCTGCTCGGGTCCGACCCCGCCGTACGTGCGGGCCACTCGGCCTCCCCCGATTCGGTAACAGGGATTGCCAGATGCTAGCAACACCGCCTACATTGCGAAAATCTCGATTACCAAACTGGAGGCAACGGTGCTTCGGACAGTTTTGGTCTCAGCCCTCGCAGCCGCCCTGCTCGGCGCGCCCGCCGCGCAAGCCGCGCCGAGCGCCCCCGGGGACCTGGTCGACTACAAGCCGGTCATCGCCACCGCGCCGGCGAAGGCCTGGAAACTCACCTACCGCTCGACCTCGGCGACAGGACAGCCGAACACGGTGTCGGGCATTCTGCTGGTCCCGCCCACGCCGTGGACGAAGGGGGCGCGCCCGCTGATCAGCTACGCCGTCGGCACCCACGGCCTCGGCGATCGCTGCGCGCCGTCGAACCGGCTCATGAACGGGTCCGAGAACGAAGTCCTCCTGATGAGCCAAGCGCTTTCGCGCGGCTGGGCGGTCGTCGTGACCGACTACGAAGGCCTCGGCACGCCGGGCACACACACCTACGCCGTCGGCCAGTCCGAAGGCCGCGCTGTACTCGACGCCGCCCGCGCGGCCGCCAGGGTTCCCGAAGCCGAACTGTCCAAGACCGGGCCGGTCGGCGTTTTCGGCTACTCACAAGGAGGCCAGGCCGCGGCGTTCGCCGGTGAACTGCAACCTTCCTACGCGCCCGACGTCAACCTGGTCGGGGTCGCGGAGGGCGGTGTCCCGGCGGATCTGAACGCGGTCCTGAAGTTCAACGACGGCGGTCCCGCGTTCGGCCTGGTGCTCGGCGCCGCTGTCGGCTACTCGACGGCGTACCCGGAACTGCCGTTCGACGACGTGCTCAACGCGAAGGGCGAGAGGGCCGTCGCGAAGGTCAAGGAAGCGTGCACCGTCGAACTCGGCGCGGCGGCGCCTTTCGCGCGGCTCAACGACTTCACGACGGTGCCGAACGTTTCGGCCGGCCCGCGCTGGCAGGCCCGGCTCGGCGAGAACCTGGCAGGCAGGGCCAAACCGGGCGCGCCGGTCTACCTGTACCACGCGTCGCTGGACGAACTGATCCCGCTTTCGGTCGGCAAGGGCCTGCGCGACCGCTACCGCGCTCTCGGCGCCGACGTCACCTGGCAGGAGTTCCCGCTGCTGGAGCACATCGGCGGCGTCACGACGGGCGGCCCGGTCGCGATGACCTGGCTGGGCACCAAGTTCTAGCGCTCTTCGCGTCCTACCGGACATGTCGCGAAAGCCACTTTCAGGACATCTGACGTCTCGAAAGTGGCTTTCGCGACATGTGCTGTCGCCACACAAGCCCACCAGCCACTCCAGAGCGAAGCAAGGGACCTTTAGTATCGCCAGCTTCAACGCAGGCGCCTTCGAGCACGTGGCCGGTGATCAACGCCACCGCTTCTGGGTAGTTCGGCCGTTTGCGAGCTACGTCCGCCGCGACGGGGATGAGCAGTTTGTCCCGGTCATAGAGACTCAAGAGCATGAGAAAGGTCTATCACCGGAAACCGCCCGGCGCCGGTTCTCGAAACGCAGGATTTACCTCGGCACCCGGTGCACGCAAAGTGAACGTCACCGTAACTCTTCGCGTACGAAGGCCACTTTCACTGAATCGTTCTCGTAATCGTGACCGAAACCACCACATCTTTCGATTGCCCCTGGCCCCGACGTGGAGGAAAGTTTGTCCATCCGTGCGATGTGGCGCGCCTTCGCTGCGTGTATCCCGTCCACGCGTGAAACACAAAGCCGGGGAATGCGCATCGAAAGGTTTCACCACAGTGAGTGCCTCCACGATCAGCACCAATCAGCCGTCCGACCAGGTCGACGACGGTTTCCGACCGGGTCTCGAAGGCGTTGTCGCCTTCCGGACCGAAATCGCCGAACCCGACCGTGACGGTGGCGCGCTGCGCTATCGCGGTGTCGACATCGAGGACCTCGCCGGCAAGGTGACCTTCGGTGACGTCTGGGGCCTTCTGGTCGACAGCCGGTTCGGCCACGGGCTACCGCCCGCGGAGCCGTTCCCGCTGCCCGTGCACACCGGTGACGTCCGGGTCGACGTCCAGGCCGCGCTGGCCATGCTCGCCCCGATCTGGGGCTACCGGCCGCTGCTCGACATCACCGACGAGGAGGCCCGCGACCAGCTGGCCCGCGCTTCGGTGATGGCGCTTTCCTACGTCGCCCAGTCCGCCCGCGGCATCGGGCAGCCCGCCGTCCCGCAGACCCGGGTCGACGAGGCGAAGTCGATCACCGAGCGGTTCATGGTCCGCTGGCGCGGCGAGCCCGACCCGGCCCACGTCAAGGCCATCGACGCCTACTGGGTCTCGGCCGCCGAGCACGGCCTCAACGCCTCGACCTTCACCGCCCGCGTCATCGCCTCGACCGGCGCCGACGTGGCCGCGGCACTGTCCGGCGCGATCGGCGCGATGTCCGGCCCGCTGCACGGCGGCGCGCCGGCGCGGGTGCTGCCGATGATCGAAGAGGTCGAGAAGACCGGCGACGCCGTCGGCCTGGTCAAGGGCATCCTGGACCGCAAGGAACGGATGATGGGCTTCGGGCACCGCGTGTACCGCGCGGAGGACCCGCGGGCGCGCGTGCTGCGCCGCACCTGCCGGGAACTCGGCGCGTCGCGCTACGAGGCGGCCGCGGAGCTGGAGCAGGTCGCGCTGAAGGAGCTGCGCGAGCGGCGTCCGGATCACCCGATCGAGACCAACGTCGAGTTCTGGGCGGCCGTGATCCTGGACTTCGCCCAGGTTCCGCCGCACATGATGCCCGCGATGTTCAGCTCGGCGCGGACCGCGGGCTGGGCCGCGCACATCCTGGAGCAGAAGAAGACCGGCCGCCTCGTGCGTCCGTCGGCGAAGTACGTCGGTCCCGAGCCGCGGCGTCCGGAGGACGTCGAAGGCTGGGACTTGGTCGCGAAGCAGTCCTAGCGCGTGTTATGAACGGACCTTTCATAACAGAAAGTGTTATGAAAGGTCCGTTCATAACACCTGCGGGACCGAGGAATCGTGCGAAGCGGTCGTCGCGAGCATGGCCGTGAGCTGATCGACCAGCCACCCGTCGAGTATCTCCCGGGACAAGGCGCGTTCCTGCAGCCAGCTCAACAGGGCGCCCTCGACCACCGCTGTCCAGCAGCGCAAGGTCAGCAGGAGCATAGGCGAGGGCTCCGACACTCCCAGCGCGTCGAGAATCAGCTCGACGGCGCGGTTGCGGACCTCGTCGATCGCCGCGTCCGTCTCCGAGGTCGCGATCACCGAACCGCTGCGCAGCAAGGCGACGTAACCCGCCCGGTAGTGGTCGGCGACGTCGATCAGTCCGCGGACGGCGGCCCGCAGCCGTGTTTCGGGCGGGCCTTCGTCTAGTCCGGCGAGACCGTCGATGAGCCCTTCAGTGACCGTTTTCAGCGCCTCCACCTGCAGTTCCCGCAGGCTGGAGAAGTACCGGTAGAACAGTGGTCGCGAGACCTCGGCGCGGGCGATGATGTCGTCGACCGTGACGAGTTCGGGCGCGCGTGAGCCGAACAGGTCCAGCGCGGCGCGGATCAGGTCCTCTCGGCGTGCCTCCGCTGTCATCCGGCGGGGCCGCCTGGCGGATGTCACGGGGTGACGTCCAGTTTCGCCGCGGCCCGCAGCAGGCCTGGAGTGAGCCGGGACAGGACGAGCGCGGCCTTGGCCTCCGGCGTCGACGGCTGGATCGCCTTGTCCTTCTCGACCGCGCGCAGGATGTCGCGCGCGACCTTCTCCGGGCCGAAACCGCGTTTCGCGTACAGCCTGCTGCTCGACTTCTGGCGCCGCTTCTGCTCGACGTCGTCGACACCCACGAATCGGGTGGTGCTGGTGATGTTGGTGTTCACGATGCCGGGGCAGATCGCGGTGACGCCGATGTTCTCGGCGGCGAGCTCCGCGCGCAGGCACACGCTCAGCGTCAGCACGGCGGATTTCGTGGTGGCGTAGGCGGAAAGGATCTTCGACGGCAGGTAGGCGGCGGCCGAGGCGACGTTGACGATCTGGCCGCCTTCGGCGCGATCCCGCATCTGCTCGGCGAAGACGCGACAGCCGTGGATGACTCCCCACAGGTTCACGTCGATCAGGCGTTCCCAGTCCTTGACCGTCGTGTCGAGGAACGGGCCGGACAGGCCGATGCCCGCGTTGTTCACGACGATGTCCGGAACCCCGAACTCTTCCTTGACCCGCACGGCGAACTTCTCGACCGCTTCGGCGTCGGAAGAGTCCACTGTGTACTCGCCGACGGTGGCGCCCTTGTCCCGCAGGAGTTTCGCGGTGTCCGCGGCGGCGGAACCGTTGATGTCGGTGAGGACGAGGTCGGCGCCCTTGTCCGCGAAAGCGAGCGCGGTCGCGCGGCCGATCCCGCTGCCGGCGCCGGTGACCACGACGAGCTTGTCCGCGAACCCACCCGAGCGCCGGGCTCGTTTCAGCGCGCGGCTTTCCTCGCCGCCTTCGACGTGATCGATCAGCTCGGCGGCGGCATCGGCGATCACCCGCGGCTTTTCCCGGACCACCCAGTGCGTGCCGACGATCCGGCGGACCCGGAGGTCCGGCGCCCAGCGCTCGATCTCGGTCTGCAACGGCGTGGTGACGAACTTGTCGCCGGTGGGCGCGAGCACCTGCACCGGGATCTCGGCCTTAAGGGGCCGCGGCCGGGAGAGGCGCGTGAACATGTTGGCACGGTAGAGGTTGAGCCCGTACAAGCCGTCCGAAGTAGACGGTGCCGCGGCGGCGGGGTCCATCCGGCCGATGAGCGCGCCCATCGCGCCGGTGCGCCACAACAGCTGCGGTATCAAAGGAATCTGGAAGCCGAGGATGTACGTCGAGTGTGTTCCTTGGGCGAGCGCGTTCTTGAGCCGCTTCGGGCTCGGGCGCACCTGGGCGCGGAACCACGCTCCCGCGTGGTCGAGGCTCGGCCCGGAGATCGACGTGAACGACGCGAGCCGTCCCCGCAGCCTGTCGCCGGTGACGGAATGCCAGGTCTGGATGGAGCCCCAGTCGTGCGCGAGCAGGTGAACCTTGCCCTGCGGCTGGACTTCATCGACGACCGCGGCGAGGTCATCGGACAGCTGGTCCAGTTTGTAGGACTTGCGTCCCGAAGGCTTGTCCGAACGACCCGCGCCGCGGACGTCGTAGACGACGACCCGGTACCGGGATTCGAGCAGGGCGGCGACACCGTCCCACATCGACCCGTTGTCCGGATATCCGTGGACGAGCACCACCGTGGGCGCGTCGTCGACACCGGTCACCCGGACCGAGAGGCGGACACCGTCGCCGGCCGTCACCCACGTATGAGACATGATGTCATGTTAGACAACATGTCAATAAGGCCGCTTTCCCATCATCGCGCGGCCCGCCGTCCAGACCGTGTCGAGCACGAAGACGAAGGTCCAGATCCGGCCGAGGTTCAACAACCAGTGACCACTCCAGTTCCAGAACCAGCCGGCGTCGTGCGGCCCGCCGAACACCGCCTCGACCGGCCAGCTGTATCCGGCCATCGCCAGCGCCGCCTGCGCGAGGACATAGACGCCCGCGTGGATCGCCCAGTTCCGGATCGGATTCGCGCGCTTGTTCGTATCGGCCTTCACCGGTTCGGCCTCTTGTGATCCCTCCTCGATCATGCGGAGCGCCGGTTCTTCCTTCTGTGACACCGTTTTCGCTGGTTCCACGGGAAACTCCGCAACTCCGACCCGCCGTACGGTGCCACGGACCACGAACGATCCGGAAAGCAGAAGCGCCGCCGCGCCGAAGCACGCGATGCGCCAGCCGGTGTCCGAGCCGTAGAACAGGCCCGCCGAGAACATCCCGATCGTCGCTCCGAGTAGCGCCGCGCTCTCGTAGATCCCCATCGCCCGGCCGAGGCTGAGCCCGGCCGCTTCGGCGACCACCGCCTGCTCCACCGGGATGGCCGCCGCGAACGCCGCCGCGGACAGGATCCACATGACCGCGAGCACGATCGGGTTCGGCGCGAAGGACAACCCTGCGGCGAAGGCCGCGCTCGCCACCATCGCCAGGGCGAGCACCCTCGTCCGGCCGACCTTGCGGACGAAGCCGTGGAGGTGGTCCGGCAGGAAGCTGTACACGATGAACCCGGGGATGAACACGGCGGCGATCTCGCCGAGTCCCAGCCGGTGCCCGCGTTGGAGGTGCATCAGGAGCAGGAGCGCGACCCCGGCCTCGGCCATCGCGGTGAGCGCGACAAGGACGAGCATCGGTCGCAGCCGCCTGCCCAGTTGCCGAAGCCGTGGCGCGCTTTCTTCCCGCACCGGCGCGGGTTTGGCGTTCAGCAGCACCACCGCGGCCACCGCGCAGGCCGCCGCACCCAGCCAGAACACGCCCCGGTAGTCGATCCAGGCGATCGCGGTCAGCGCGACCACGAACGCGATCCACGTGCCGCTGCCCTCGGCCGCGAACAGCTTGCTGAAGGCGCCGTCGTCGCGTTCGAGCCCTTCCCCCACACGGGCCCGCAACGCGACCCAGAACAGCGCCCCTCCGGTGCCCCCGAGAACCGCCGCGCCATAAGCGACCTCGATTCCGGGCGCCAATGCGTAGGCCACAAAGGACAGTCCATAAAGGACCGCACCGGCAGCCGCCAGCCGCCCTCGGTCGAACCGGTCCGCGAGCGAGCCCGCGATCGGCCGGACCACGAACGACACCAGCGTCTCCAACGCGGCGAGCGCTCCGACCTCGGCGGCGGAAGCGCCGAGCTGACTCCCCACCCACAACGGCAGCAGGAAGTCGAGGACCTCCGCCGGCCCCCTGGCCAGTGCGGCGGCGAGCCGGTTCTCCTCCGCTCGCCGTTTCTGCGCGACTTCGTCCACCCCAGTACCCCCTTTTCGGATACGAATGTATTCCAAAGGCTCCAGCCGGGCAAGGAGTCCGCCGAAAAGTAGGATGCGGCCGTGCCGAAAATCGTGGATCGTGCCGAGCGCCGCCGGGAGATCGCCGGTGCCGTCCTGCGCATCGTCGCGCGCGAGGGCGTCGAGGCGGTCAGCGTGCGCTCGGTCGCCGTCGAGGCAGGCGTGTCCGCGGGTGCGGTGCAGAAGTACTTCTCCACCAAGGAAGAACTGTTCCGCTTCGCGCTCGACCTGACGAGTGAGTTCCTGGAGCAGCGCTGGAACACCCTCGATCAGTCCGGGAATCTCCTGGACTTGCTGCTGCGGCTGCTGATCGAGGCGATGCCCCTCGACGAGCAGCGCCGCGCGGAGGTGATCGTGATCAACGCCTTCACCGCCCGGGCCGCCGTTCTGCCGTCGTGGGCCGAGTTCCTCCGCACCGGCTACGACGAACTACAGGAGCTCACGACGCAGTACCTCGAGAAAGCCCAGTCCGAGGGACACGTCCGTGACGACCTCGCGGCCTCCGAGCTGGCCGACGCCGTCCTCGCCCTGACCGACGGCTTCGCGAACCGGATGCTCACGTCCGCCGACCCGGCCGCCCTGGTCCCTTCCCTGGAAACCTCCATCCGCACCCTCCTCACGCCCACCCCCCGCAATTCGTCCTCTAGTTGCGGTAGTTGCGCGTGCAAGGACCGCGACTAGAGGACTAAACGCGGGCGGCGAGGGCTGCCCGCACCCGGTGGACCATCGCCTTCGGGTCGACGTACAACTCTTCCTTGGTGATGACGATGAACTCCCATCCTTCCGCCTCGATGAGTGCCCGCCGCCGGGCGTCCAAGCGCGGTTGCTCGCCTTCGAGGTGCCACGCGCCGTCGTACTCGATGGCGAGTTTCGCCTCCCGGATCGCGAGATCCAGACGGCCGAGGAAATGATCGTCCCGGTAGACCTCCACCTGGGGCTCCGCCTCGATGTCGTGGAGGTTCAGCCATACCCTGACCTCGGATTCCGGAATCGACTCCGCTCGCCCATCCGAGAGGGCGAACGCCTGGCGCGCCCGGACAATGCCGTGGTCATGCCTGGATCGTAGGTACCCCTCCAGCGCGTCGCGGTCGACGAATCCCGCGCGGAGCAGGACATCCAGGAAGCCGACCACCCGCGGGAAGGAGCGATGGAGGCGAGTGTTGGTGAGGATGTCCATCGTCATGCGCAGAGGGGTGGCGATCCGGCCATCGCGCCACGGCTCGAAATCCTCGCCGAGGAGCCTGGTGCGGCGGAGGTGAGCTCCGCACAGACCGTGAAAGCCCTCCTGCTCGGGCACGACGAATTCAACAGGATCATCCGCGAGCGCGAACGGGAACCCGCGCACCGTCGCGGCAGAGCAACCGGTCAGCACCGCGCCGTCGGGCACGACGAGGGCCGCGGCCTTGCACCGCAGCCCGTGGTCTTGGCGGATACCCGCCGGGGCATAGACATCCTGGAACAGGCGGTTGTACAGGCCTGAACGGAGCTGGGCGCGAGTGAGGTCCCCTTCGCTGACGGCATGGCTACCGAGGAAGGGACCGGAGAACTCGCTGGTGAGGTTTCTGGACACGACTCGACGATGCCCCAAACCCCGGCCATCACCACGGTTCCAAGATCATCTTCGCCGCACTTGTCCACAACCCCCCTCGCCTGTGCACAACCCGCTCCCCCTCCCGCGATTCGTCCTCTGGTTGCGGTAGTTGCGCGTGCAAGGACCGCAACCAGAGGACGAATCGCGGGAGGGGCGGTGACACCGGTGTCCATCGACCGGTGGACAACCGGGTTCAGTCCTGCGGGCGTCCCGGGAGAGGGGTTCCGCGCAGCACGATCGACAGATGAAGACCGCAGTGAAAGTGCGCGGGTTGCGCAAGGAGTACCCGGGCCACCTGGCCGTCGGGGGCGTCGACCTCGACATCGAACGGGGCGAGGTGTTCGCGCTGCTCGGCCCCAACGGGGCGGGCAAGACGACGACGGTCGAGATCCTGGAGGGGCACCGCGGGCGGACGTCCGGCGAGGTCGACGTCCTCGGCGAGGATCCCGGCACCGCGGGCAGGGCTTGGCGAGCGAGGCTCGGGATCGTGTTGCAGACGGCCAACGACGCCGCCGAACTCACCGTCGCCGAGACCGTCCGGCACTACGCCCGTTACTACCCGGATCCCCGTGACGTCGGCGAAGTGATCGAGAAGGTCGGCCTGACCGAGAACGCGGGTGCCCGCGTCAAAAGCCTTTCCGGGGGACAGCGTCGGCGGGTGGACGTCGCGCTCGGCATCATCGGGCGGCCGGAACTGCTGTTCCTCGACGAGCCCACGACCGGGTTCGACCCGGCGGCCCGGCGCCGGTTCTGGGAGCTGATCAGGAGTCTCACCCACGAGGGCACCACGATCCTGCTCACCACTCACTATCTCGACGAGGCCGAGGCGCTGGCCGATCGCGTCGCGGTCATCACGCGCGGTGAGATCGTCGCCGAGGGGACGCCGCGGACGCTGGGCGGCCGTGCGACCGCGGAAGCCACCGTCCGCTGGGCCGATGAGAACGGCGTTCACCGGGAACGGACCCCTTTTCCGGCCAAGCTCGTCCGCGAGCTTTCCGCCGACGGCCGCGAACCGTCGGAGCTGACCGTCCACCGGCCCACCCTCGAAGAGACCTACCTCGGCCTGATCGGAGAAACCCGATGACAACGCTGACGACGCTGACCCACCCGGGCAAGCTTCCCGGCACCCTGTCGCTCGGCCTCATCCGCGGCGCCGCCGAACTCCGTCAGTTCTTCCGCATCCGGGAACAGGTGATCTTCACGTTCGCCTTCCCGTCCCTGCTCATGATCCTGCTCGGCTCGATGCTGAACTCCTCGATGCCCGGCACGACGATCACCACCGGCCAGGTGCTGGCGGCGGGCATGATCGGGTCCGGCATCGTCTCGACGTCGTTCACCAGCATCGGGATCAACCTCGCGGCCGATCGCGAGCTGGGCGCGCTGAAGCGGTTGCGCGGCACGCCGATGCCCGCCGCGTCCTACTTCATCGGCAAGATCATCCTGGTCGGCTCCACGAGCATCGCCCAGGTGGTGCTGATGTCGATTGTCGGCAGCCTGCTGTTCGACCTCGACCTGCCCACCGATCCGATGAAGCTGCTGACCGCGCTGTGGGTGTTCCTGCTCGGCATCACCAGTTGCACGCTCCTCGGCATCGCGCTCAGCTC
This sequence comes from Amycolatopsis coloradensis, assembly GCF_001953865.1. Taxonomy (GTDB): domain Bacteria; phylum Actinomycetota; class Actinomycetes; order Mycobacteriales; family Pseudonocardiaceae; genus Amycolatopsis; species Amycolatopsis coloradensis. The sequence goes on along the minus strand of NZ_MQUQ01000005.1, from coordinate 233,386 downwards.
GGCTACGAAGACGGTCAGCGGCGCGGTCGCGGTGACCAACCTGATCTACATCGCGCTGCAGTTCATCTCCGGGGTGTTCGTCACGCCGATCACCACCCTGCCGAAGGTTATGGTCGACATCGCTTCGTTCTTCCCGGTGAAGTGGATCTGCCAGGGCTTCCGCTCGGTGTTCCTTCCGGCCGAAGCCGCGACACAGGAGATGGCGGGGACATGGGAACTTCCGATGGTGGCACTGGCGCTGACGGCGTGGTGCGCCGCGGGGCTGCTGCTGGCGAAGCTGGCGTTCCGCTGGTCGAACGACGGCAGGTGAACGCCTGGGAGCGGCTTTTCTGGCTCTGGGAGGTCCTTTTCGGGATCACGTTCGTCGCGACGACGGCGCTGATCCTCATCGGGGACGACACCACCGCCGACAAGACGGTCGCGATCCTGTGCCTGGTCGGTGTCGGGATCACTTACCTGGTCCGGGGACGCGGCCTCATCAAAGGCCCGGACCACGAGGACACCCCCTGGTTGTCCACCGGGGTCCTGATGGTCCTGCTGACGGCGGCCACGTTCGCCACCACCACTTCGAGTTTCATCCTGTTCTTCGCCTGCCCCGTGCTCTACATGACGTTGCCGACGAAGACGGCGTCGGTCCTCACCACGGTCGCGGTGCTGCTGGGGCCGTTGTCGTCGATCGTCCGAGGCGGCCTCGACCAGCCCGCGCTGCGCATCCTGGTGCCGATGACGGCGATCCTGATCATCTTCAGCCTCCTGGCGGGCCGCTACACCACGCAGATCATCGAGCAGAGCAAAGGCAGGGCCGCGCTGATCGAACAGCTGGAAGCCAGTCAGGCGGAGGTCGCCCGGCTTTCCCGTGAGGCCGGCACGGCCGCCGAACGCGAGCGCATGGCCCGCGAGATCCACGACACGCTCGCGCAGGGCTTCACCAGCATCGTCACGCTCACCCAGGCCATCGAGTCCGAAATGGACATCGATCCGAAGGCGGCCCGGCGCCATCTGGGGCTGGCGGCGCGGACGGCGCGGGAGAACCTGGCCGAAGCACGGGCGATGGTCGCGGCGCGGGGGCCGTCGGCGCTCGCCTCCGACTCCTTGGAAGAGGCCCTGCGACGACAGGCCGAACGGCTCACCGAGGAGGCCGGGATCGAAGCCACGATCGAGATCCACGGCCCGCTGCCCGCGCTGCCGATGGCCACCGAGGTCGTCCTGCTGCGAGGGGCGCAGGAGGCACTGAGCAACGTCCGCAAACATTCCCGCGCCACCAGGATCTCCCTCCGTCTGTCCGTCATGGACGGAAAAGTCCGGCTCGGCGTGGCCGACGACGGCGCGGGGTTCGACCCCGCCGGGCCCACCGGCGGCTTCGGCCTGGCGGGGATGCGGGCACGCGCGGAGCAGGTCGGTGGCATCGTGAGGTGTGCGAGCGAACCCGGTGCGGGGACGACGCTGGAACTGGAGGTGCCCGCGTGATCACGATCATGCTGGTCGACGATCACCCCGTGGTGCGGGAAGGCCTGCGCGGCATGCTGGAGGCCGAACCGGATCTGAGCGTCGTCGGGGAAGCGGGCTCCGGTGACGAGGCCGTCGCGCTGAGCCGGGTCAAGCAGCCCGACGTGATCCTGATGGATCTGCGGATGCCCGGTCTCGACGGCGTCGGCGCGACCCGGAAGATCCTCGCCGACCGGCCTGGGCAGCGCGTCGTCGTGCTCACCACCTACGAGACGGACGCCGACATCCTGCGCGCCGTCGAAGCGGGAGCCTCCGGGTACCTGCTGAAGGACGCTTCGCGCGCGGAGCTGGCCGCAGCGATCCGGGCGGCCTCACGTGGCGAGACGGTCTTGGCGCCTTCGGTCGCCGGGAAGCTGGTGAACCGAGTGCGCAACCCGACGGCGTCGCCGTTGTCGGCGCGTGAGATCGAGGTACTGCGGCTGGTGGCGCGGGGAAGCACGAACGCCGACATCGGGCGGGTGCTCCACATCAGCGAAGCGACGGTCAAGACCCATCTGCTGCGCGCCTTCGGGAAACTGGACGTTTCGGACCGGACGGCCGCCGTGACCACCGCTATGCGGCTGGGCCTGCTCGGGTAGGCACAATGCATCCCATGCTTGCCACGACCGAATCGGCGCTGCTTCGCCGCCTCGCGCACGAGCAATCCTCGTGCCGCGCCCCGTCCCTCGTCGCCGCTGTCGTCCGCGACGGTGAAATCGCCTGGTCCGGAGGACGCGGCCGCGTCGACGGCGAGACACCGGGTGACGACACGCAGTACCGGCTCGGGTCGATCACCAAGACACTCGTCGCGACGGCCGTCATGCGGCTGCGCGACGAAGGCAAGCTCGACCTCAACGACCCGCTCGAAAAGCATCTACCGGGCACCGCGTTCGGCGCGGCCACCATCGCGCAGCTGCTTTCGCACACCTCTGGCCTGACCGCGGAATCACCCGGTTCCTGGTGGGAGCGCACGGTGGGCGCCGACTGGGCCGCGCTCGTCGAGAGCCTCAAGGACGGCGCGACGCGGCTCCGGCCGGGCAGCCGGTTCCACTACAGCAACGTCGGCTACGGCGTGCTCGGCGAACTGGTCGCCCGCCACCGCGGGCAGTCGTGGCTCGACGTCGTCCGCGCCGAGATCCTCGGGCCGCTCGGGATGACCCGGACCTCGCCGCATCCGGAAGGCGCGCACGCGAACGGGTTCGCCGTCCACCCCTTCGCCGACGTCCTCCTGCCGGAGCCGTCGCCGGACGCGGGCGCGATGGCGCCCGCCGGGCAGCTGTGGTCGACGGTCACCGACCTCGGCCGCTGGACGGCGTTCCTCGGCGGCCACACCGGTGGCGTGCTGAGCGAAGAGACCGTCGCGGAGATGCGCGAAATGGTCACCGTGGACGACGGCGACACCTGGACCACCGGATTCGGTCTCGGCGTCATGCTGGTCCGCGCCGAGGGCAGGCGGCTGGCCGGGCACACCGGGTCGATGCCGGGTTTCCTCGCCTGCTCCCTGGTCGACGGAGGCGCCGGAATCGGCGCGCTGGTGCTGACGAACTCGACGGCGGGCGTCGGCATCACGCAGCTGTGCCTCGACCTGATGAACCTGACCGAACAGCACGAGCCGTCCATGCCCGCGGAATGGCAGCCGTCCACTGTGGACCCGAAGCTGCTGGAGCTGACCGGGCTCTGGCACTGGGGCCCCACGCCGTACCACCTGCGCCTGCTCCCGGGCGGCCTGTTCTCCCTCGCGCCGACCGACGGCCCCGGCCGCGCGTCACGGTTCGCGCCGGTCGGCGAAGACACCTGGGTCGGCCTCGACGCCTACTACGCGGGCGAAACGCTGCGGGTCGGACGGGACTCGGCCGGAAAGCCGAACCACCTCGACCTCGCGACGTTCATCTTCTCGCGCACGCCGTTCGACCCGGCCGCGCCCATCCCGGGCGGCGTGGACCCCGACGGCTGGCGCTGACTCGCTTGAAGTACGTGAAGGACCCCTTCACTGCGCTAGACGCAATGAAGGGGTCCTTCACGTACAGGCACCCCTTGCGGATCGGGCATCAGACGGCCGGAGTGTGCCCGACGGCGGCGATGAACTTGCGGGCGATGCGCTTGCCCTCGCCCCAGTCCACGAAACCGAACTTCAGGCTCGTCTGGATCGCCAGCCCGGAGCCCTCCGGAGTCCGCTCGACCTTCACGGTGACCGTCTGCCCGTAGCTGAACAAGCCGAGCTTGGTCGAGAAGGTGACGTAGCCGGCGGCCGCGTCGTAGTACGGGTTCTGCCCCTTGACCGCGTCGACCCCGTGGGGAAGCGCCTGCCACAACGCCTCGGGGGGCACGGGGAATCGTTCGTGCACTGTCGCCATGGGGCGAGAAGCTACCCGGCGGTCGGCAACGGCGGGAGGGAGATCGCCGATCTCATATGCCGGACACGCGGCACCAACTGTCAGCAGGTCCATCCCGACCTGAGAGACTGGCCTCATGACCGACGCACCTGAGTTGACCCTCCCCGCGGACCTGAAGCCTGCCGATGGCCGCTTCGGCTGCGGACCGTCCAAGGTCCGTGACGAGCAGCTCGCCAACCTGGCGAAATCCGGTGCCACCTACCTCGGCACCTCGCACCGTCAGAAGCCGGTGAAGTCCCTCGTCGGCCGCGTGCGTGCGGGTCTGTCCGAATTGTTCTCCCTGCCCGAAGGCTACGAAGTGGTCCTCGGCAACGGCGGGACGACCGCATTCTGGGACGCCGCCGCGTTCGGGCTCGTGCGGGAGCGCGCGCAGCACTTCACCTACGGCGAGTTCTCCTCGAAGTTCGCCACGGTGACCAAGGGCGCCCCGTTCCTCGCCGACCCGATCGTCGTCAAGGCCGACCCGGGCAGCGCGCCCGAGATCGCCTACGAGGCCGGTGCCGACCTGGTCGGCTGGGCGCACAACGAGACCTCGACCGGTGTCGCGGTGCCGGTCCGTCGCCCCGAAGGCAGCGAAGGCGCACTGGTCGCCATCGACGCCACCTCCGGCGCGGGCGGCCTGCCGGTCAAGGCCGAGGACTTCGACGTCTACTACTTCGCGCCCCAGAAGTCCTTCGCCTCCGACGGTGGCCTCTGGATCGCGCTGGCCTCGCCCGCCGCGGTCGAGCGCATCGGTGAGATCGGCGCGAGCGACCGCTGGATCCCCGAGTTCCTGTCGCTGACCACCGCGCTCGACAACTCGCGCAAGGACCAGACGTACAACACCCCGGCGGTGTCGACGCTGTTCCTGCTGGCCGACCAGATCGAGTGGATGAACGCCAACGGCGGTCTCGAGTGGACCACCGCGCGCACTCGCGACTCGTCGACGCGGCTGTACGAGTGGGCCGAGAAGACCGGTTACACGACGCCGTTCGTCAGTGACCCGTCGCTGCGCTCGCAGGTCGTCGGCACCATCGACTTCGCCGACGAGGTGGACGCCGCCGCGGTGGCGAAGGTGCTGCGCGCCAACGGGATCGTCGACACCGAGCCGTACCGGAAGCTGGGCCGCAACCAACTGCGCGTCGGCCTGTTCCCGGCCATCGACCCGGACGACATCACGAAGCTGACCCAAAGCATCGAGTACGTCGTCGAGCGCTTGGGCTGAGCTAGCTTTCCGTGAAGGCCCCCTTCATTGCGCTGGACGCAATGAAGGGGGCCTTCACGTACTTGGCGGCCAGCGCGAGCAGCAAGAGGCCGTACAGCACGTAGGACTCCGTCACCAGCCACCAGCCGAAGCTCCCGGCGGGCCGCGGCGCGAGCCACATCGGCGCGATCACGAACAGCGCCACCGTCACGGCCGCGAGGGCGCGGGAAACGACCGACCGGGCCCAGAGCAGCAGCGCGAGGATCGGCACGCACCAGATCCAGTGGTGCGTCCAGGACACCGGGGACACCAGCAGCCCGCCGACGGCGCACGCCGTCAGCGCGAACACCGGCTCCGCGACGCGCACGATGACGAACGCGGTCAGCGCGACCACGACGACCGAGGCCAGCACCCAGACGACGTCCTCCGCCGAGCCGAGCCCGAACCGCGCGAGCATCCCGCGCAGCGACTGGTTGCCGACGTAACCACGATCGCCGATCCGGCTGGTGTCGAAGAGGATGTTCGTCCAGAACCTCGCGGACGCGTCCGGCGCGGCCAGGAACATCAGCGCGCCCGCGCCGACGAACCCGGCCACGACCCGGGCAGCGGAGCGGAAGTCCTTGCGGAACAAGAAGAACAGGATGAAGAAGGCCGGGGTCAGCTTGATCGCCGCGGCGACGCCGATCAGCAGCCCCTTCGTGCGGGCGCGGCCCGGCAGGAGCGCGTCGAGGACGACGATCAGCATCAGCAGCGTGTTGACCTGGCCGAAGCCGAGCGTCGAGCGGACCGGCTCCATGATGCCGCCGACGGCCTGTGCCCCGATCGCCGCCAGGACGGCGATGGCGCGGCCACGGACGTTCGCACGGTCGGTGAGCGAGCCGTTGAGCGTCGCCACGAAGACGTAGACGACGATTCCGCCCGCGATGATCGACGCGAGTCCGACCAGTCTCGTCGCCAGCGCGGCGGACAGCAGCGTGCCGGGCAGGAAGACCGCCGCCGCGAACGGCGTGTAGGTGAAGGGCAGCCAGCCACCGTGCGTCTGCACCCACGTGCCGTACGGGTCGCCCGAGTCGAGGAGCAGCCGCGCGCCGCCGATGTAGACCTCGAGGTCCTGGCCGTCGAACACCTTGAGCGTGAACAGCACGGCGACCACGACGACTTCGAGCGCGAGCAACGCCCCCGCGAGTTTCCGCCCCGACAATCCCACCAGCACCCGGCGAGGCTACCCACCGCCACTCCGCGACTCGTCCTCTGGGCAATTCGTCCTCTAGTTGCGGTAGTTCGTAACCCGAACTACCGCAACTAGAGGACGAAACGCGGGCTAGGCGAGGGCCTGGGTGGGCGGGAGCCGGGCCGCGCGCATGGCCGGGTAGGCACCGGCGACGGCACCGACCAGTGCCGAGACCCCGACGCCGCCGAGCAGGGCGCCGACGGGCAGCACCGCCGGCCAGCCTTGGCTCAGCGCGTACCCGGACGTCACGAGGACGCCGACCAGCACCCCGGCGATCCCGCCGAGCCCGGACAGCAGCACCGACTCGGCCAGGAATTGGCCTCTGACCTGCCGTTTCGTTGCGCCGAGTGCGCGACGGAGGCCGATCTCCCGGCGCCGCTCCAGCACCGAGATCACCATCGTGTTGGCCACGCCGACGCCGCCGACCAGCAACGCCACACCGCCGAGCCCGAGGAACAAGGCGCTGTACGTGTTCTCCGTCAGCTTCTGCGCCTCCAGCGCCTCCGACGGGCGACGCACCTCGACTTCGTTGGGCGCTTCCGGGTTCATCGTCTGCGCGAGCACCGAGCGGACGCTTTCGACCTGCGAATCCTTCGCCCGGACGTACACCGTGCTCGGATGTCCCTCGAAGCCGAGGAGCCGTTTCGCGGCGTCCCAGCCGACCAGCGCCGACCGCTCGATCTCCGGCGCGAGCGGCATCGGGCCGAGGATCCCGCCGACGGTGAACCAATGCCCGTCGATGAACACCTGCGGCGGTTCGGCCTGGTCGATGTGGTCGATCCCGAGCCGCGCGGCCGCGACCGAACCGAGGACGACGACCGGATAGTCGCGAGTGGCGTCCCGGAGGAACCACCCGTCCCGGATCTGTCCGCCGACGACGTCGAGCAGGTCCGGCGTCGCCGCGTAGACGCCTAGGCCGGAGGTCTCGTCCTCGGGGATCTTGTCCGTGCGCCGCACGGTCCCGTCGGTGGACCCGGTCGCGGACGCCGCCGTCACCGGCGCGATCCGCTTCGCCATCGGCACCGCGCTGTCGGGCAACGTCGCGTCACCGCCGAACATCGTCTTGCCCGGCCCCGCCGAAAGCAGGTTGGTGCCGAGAGCGGCCAGCTGGTCTTGAAGCGCCTTCGCTCCCGACGCCGGGATCGCGAGCACCGCCACCATCGCGGCGATCCCGATCCCGATGCCGAGCGCGGACAGCACCGCCCGCATCGGCCGCGTCCGCATCCCGTGCGCGCCGAGGGTCAGCACGTCACGCGGGCCGAGCCGGGCCGGATTCGGCGTCGGCACCTTGTCGAGGACGGGTGCGCTCACACCAGCACCCCCGTCCCGGTGTCGAGCCGGATCCGGCCGTCCCGCAGTTCGATCCGCCGTGGGATGCCCGCCGCGATCTCCCGGTCGTGCGTGATGATCACGACCGTCGTCCCCTGTGAGCTCAGCGTGGCGAGCAGGGTGAGGATCGCCGCGCCGTTGCCCGTGTCGAGGTTCCCGGTCGGCTCGTCGGCCAGCAGGATCGACGGCGAGTTGACGACCGCCCGCGCGATCGCCACCCGTTGCCGTTCCCCGCCGGAGAGTTCGTTCGGGAAATGACCGGCCCGATGCGCGAGGCCGACCCGGTCGAGCGCCGCCAGCGCCCGTTCGTGCCGTTTCCGCCGCGGCACCCCCGCGTACAGCAGGCCCGTCGCGACGTTGTCGACCGCGCTCACCCCCTCACTGAGGAAGAACTGCTGGAACACGAAGCCGATCCATCGCGACCGCAACGCGGAAAGCTTGCGGTCGGGCAGTTTCGCGACGTCGTGCCCGCGCAGTTCGATGACCCCGTCGGTCGGCCGGTCGAGTGTGCCCATCAGCTGCAACAGCGTCGACTTCCCCGAGCCGGACGGCCCGACGATGGCGACCACCTCCCTGTCCTCAATGGACAGTGTCACTTCGTGCAGGGCGCGCACGCCGCCGGGATAGGTGCGCGAGGCGCCGCGCACGGCCAGCACCGGGGTCATGAGGTGGTCACCACCCGCATCCCGGCGGCGAGGCCGGTTCCGGCGACCTCGACGCGGCCGCCGGAGAACAGGCCGGTCTTCACCGCGATGAGGCGCCGTTTGCCGCCTTCGTCGACCTCGACGGCATATCCACCCTCGGCGAGCGCGAGCAGCGCCCCGACCGGGACCGCCAGCACTCCACTGTGGACTTCCTTGGTGAAACGCACGGAGACCGGCGTCGAATCGAGCGATCCCGCCGCGGCCGGATCGTCCAGTGTGATCTTCACTTTGATCGTCGGCTTGCCGTCGTCCTGCCCGGCGGCGTCCTTGCCGGTTTCCGCGACCTTGCCGACGTCGGTGATCACCCCGGTCGCGGTCTCGCCGCCGGTGATGTCGATCCCCACCTTGTCGCCCCGCTTCGCGATGGCCTGTTCGGCGGCGTCGAGTTTGACCTCGACGAGGCGCTCGGTGCCGGTGTACTTCAGCAGTTCACCGCCGCCCGGGCCGCCGAGCTGCGCGGCGACCTGCGAAACCCGGATCTCTCCCGGGGCGAGGACGGCGTCGCCCTGACCGAAGGTGCCGGTCTGCTCGAGCCCCAGCGACTTCCGCCATTTTTTCAGCGCGGCGGCGGTGGCCGAGGTGAACTTCTTGTCGGGCGTGCCGAAACCGCCGAAACCGAGTGCCTTCAGGTTCTCTTCCAGCTGCTTGACGTCCGGGCCGTCCGCCGCCCCGTCCGCGAGGTCACGGAAGAACGGCAGGGTGCCGTAGAACAGCGGCACCGGTTTGGCGTCGACACCGTAGACAGCCTTGCCACGCGTAAGCACCGAGCCCACTTCCGGAAGCGACGTGATGGTCCCCTGCTTCCGGCCGGCGAGCGCGTTTTCCGTGCCATAGCCGAGTGTTCCGTTCGCCTCTTCCTCCTCTTGAAGGTCGGTTTTCTCGACCTTCGCGGTCTCCACCCGCGGCGGTGGCTGCCCGGCCTGCTGAGCCTCCGACGTGACCCTGGTCAGCACGACCACCGACATCGTCCCGGCCACGACGACGAGGACCGCCGCGATGACGAACCAGCGCGCCCGGCGCGAACGCCGTACGCCGCCGGGTCCTTCGTGTTCGCTCATTTCGCCGGGGCCACCCTCATGCTCATGCCGAGACCACAGGCCTTCGCCGCTTCTTCGAACTTCTTGGGGTCACCGCTCGCGTCGCCCAGCGCGATGGCGGCCCCGCCCTTGCCGGGGTCGGGGTCCGGGAAGTCGATGCCGTGCTCCCGCATGCACTTCGCTTCCTTGCGCATCTTGTCGAGTTCTTCCGGCGTGGGCGGCTTGATCTCGCCACCGTTCGGCAACAGCTTCCGGCACGCGTCGCTCGCGGCCTTCATCTTGTTCTCGTCGGGCCTGCCTTCGCCCGCCTCGATGGATATCGTGCCCTGCTCGTCGCCGTCGGTCTTGGGATCCGGCATGTCGATCCCGTGCTCGCGCATGCACTTCGCGAAGTTGCGCATCTTGTCCTCGTCGGACACGTTGTCGGCCTGTTTCCCGTCGCCCGTGCCCGCGGCGGGCGGGGAGGAGATCGAGGCGACCTTGTCGCCACCGTCCCCGCCACCACCGCAACCGGCCACCAGCGCGAAGACCGCTCCGGCGATCAGTGCCGCCATCGGTCGTTTTCGCATCGCTGCTCCTTCGGTCGTCTCGACGGCCTGATTTCTACGGAGCGGGCGATTCCGGGGCGGTAAGCGAAGTCGCTTATGCCGTGCTTACAGTCCAGCAGCACAGAGATTTGCTTCTTTCCGGGCGAACTAGCCCCTGGCGACCACACCTCGGCGACCTGGTCGCCGGAAAGTCGTACGCGATCCGCCCCGAACACGCCCCAGCGGGTGATCCCGGCGCGGCAGTCGCACCCGGTCTGCTGAAGGGGACGCTTATCCCGCGCTTACCCCCACCCGGGGCAGACTGACCTGGTGAGAGTGCTGGTGGTGGAAGACGAGCGCCTGCTGGCGGACACGATCGCCGAGGGCCTGCGACGGTTCTCCATGGCCGTCGACGTCTGCTACGACGGTGAACAGGCCCTGGACCGGGTGGGGGTGCACGGTTACGACGTCGTCGTGCTCGACCGGGACCTCCCGGTCGTGCACGGCGACGAGGTCTGCGTCGCGGTACTCAGGGCGGGCGGCGAGGCACGGGTCCTGATGCTGACGGCCGCCGCCGACGTCGACGACCGGGTGGCCGGGCTGGGACTGGGCGCCGACGACTACCTGACGAAGCCGTTCGCGTTCGCCGAACTCGTCGCGCGGGTGCGGGCGCTGTCGCGGCGCGCGCGGCCGGCGCTGCCGCCGGTGCTGGAACGCGGTGGCGTCGTCCTCGACCTGCCCCGGCATCAGGCGTCTCGCGACGGCCGGTTTCTTCCCTTGTCCCCCAAGGAATTCGCGGTACTGGAGGTGCTCATGCGCGCCGAAGGGACCGTGGTCAGCGCCGAGGAACTGCTGGAGAAGGCGTGGGACGAGCACGCCGACCCGTTCACGAACGCCGTCCGGGTGGCGATGATGACGTTGCGGCGCAAACTCGGCGAGCCGCCGCTGATCGAGACCGTGCCCGGCGCCGGCTACCGGTTCGGGTCGTGAAACCCCTCCGGCTTTCCCTGCGCACCAAGCTGACGGCGCTCTACGGCGGAGCGTTCCTCGTCGTCGGGCTCGCCCTGCTGATCGTCAACTACCTGCTGGTCAGCTCGTCGCTGCCGGACACCGCCGCGTTCGCCGACACCGCCGCGGAGGTCTCGCTCCAGCGCGTCCCGGCGTATCCCATGGACACGGCGACCATCATGCCCGCCGAGCGCGCCCAAGCCAGCCGGCTGGTCGCGACCTCGATCACCGAGTACCGCTCGGACGTCCTCTCGGCACTGCTGTGGCAATCGCTGGTGGCGCTGGCGATCGCCGGCGCGCTCGCGGTGCTGCTCGGCTGGCTGATGGCGAGCCGCGTACTGCGGCCACTGCACGCGATCACCTCGACCGCGCGGAAACTGGAGGCCGAGAACCTCGACCGGCGGATCGACCTCGACGGCCCCGACGACGAACTCAAGGAACTCGCGGACACCTTCGACGGCATGCTCGACCGGCTCGCCGTGTCGTTCGACAGCCAGAAACGCTTCGTGGCCAACGCTTCCCACGAACTGCGGACCCCGCTCGCGGTGCAGCGCACGCTGGTCGAGGTGGCGATGGCCGATCCCGACGTCAGCCCGGAGGTCCGGAAGCTCGGCGAGCATCTGATCTACACCAACGAACGCAGCGAACGGATGATCGAAGGGCTGCTCGTGCTGGCCCGCAGTGACCGCGGACTGGCCGCGCGGAGCCCCGTCCGGCTGGACGAGGTCGTGGCGACGGTGATCCGCTCGGCGGCGTCCATGGCCGAAGAAGCGGGGGTCACGGTGGAGGCGCGGTTGCGGCCGCGGACGGTGTCCGGCGATCCCGTGCTGGTGGAACGGCTGGCCACGAACCTCGTGCACAACGCCATCACCTACAACCGCGAGGGTGGCTGGATCCACGTCGACGTCGGCGGCGATCCGGCGCTGGCGGTGCGCAACACCGGCCCGCGGGTGCCGCTGGACGCCGTGCCCGCGCTGTTCGAGCCGTTCCGGCGGCTTTCGGGCGACCGGACCGGTGACTCGCGCAACGCCGGGCTCGGATTGTCGATCGTCCGGTCCATCGCGAAGGCGCACGGCGGGACAGCGGGCGCGGAACCCGGCGGTCGCGGCGGTGGACTGGTCGTCCGGGTGCGGCTGCCGTAGATTCCCCCGATCGTGACAGTGCGTGTCCGGCGCGTCACTCTGCGAGCCCTGAATTGCTCCAGCAGAATGCACTTGCGGCCATGAAGAAAATAGTGAGCAGGACACAGGACATCGGCGCGCCTCGCACGTCAAGGCGACGCGCCGTACTAGCGTTGACACCCACAAAGGTGAAGAAGAGCAGGGGAGGCGAGAATGCGAGCGCTACGTGTGGTTGGGCTGCACGAGGACGGTAAGTCCATCGTGTGCGAAGACCCGGCGAGCCGCACACGCTTCCTGCTCCCCGCGGACGAGAGGCTGCGAGCGGCGGCGAGGGGTGACATCACCCGCCTCGGCCAGATCGAGATCGAGTTGGAGAGCCAAATGCGGCCACGCGAGATCCAGGCACGGATTCGGGCCGGTGAGTCCGTGGAGCAGGTCGCGAGCAGCGCCGGCGTGACCGTGCAGCGGGTCGAGCGGTTCGCGTACCCGGTCCTGCTCGAGCGCTCGCGGACGGCCGAACTCGCGCAGCGCGCCCATCCGATCCGCGAAGACGGCCCCGACGTGCAGACGCTCGGCGAGGTCATGGCTCACTCCTTCGGTCTCCGCGGCCACGACTACAGCCAAGCGACCTGGGACTCCTGGCGCGGCGACGACGGCAAGTGGGTCGTCGTGCTGTGCTGGAAGGCCGGTCGTTCGGACAACCGCGCGCACTGGTCGTTCGCGCCGGGCGCGCACGGTGGCACCGTGCAGGCGCTCGACGAGAACGCCGAAGTCCTGCTCAACCCCAACGCCTACCGTGCCCCGCGCACGGTTCGGGCGCTGGACCCCGGCAGGGACGCGGTCATCCAGCCCACCTTGGATGCGGTACCCGACGAGCCGGTCGCGAAGGTGATCGACGCGCCGATCGCGGAACCCGAAGAAGAGGCCGAGCCACCACTTCCGGCTGACGAGCCGGAGGAAGTGGCCGAACCCGCCCCACGGGCGAAGGGGAAGAAGAACCACCCCATCGTTCCATCCTGGGAAGACGTCTTACTGGGCGTCCGCTCGCAACGAGGTTGAATTCGCACGTGATGGCCCCTTCCGGTGGAGGGGCCATTACGTGCGCCCGGGGAACTGCGCCGTTTCCGATTTTCAGAAGACCACGATCAGCACGCCGATCCACGCGATCGCGATCCCCGCGGCGGCGCCGAAGGACGCCCACCGCACGATCGGCACGCGCCGCGCGAGCCACAGCGACGGCGTGATCCCGCCGGTCACCACGGCGGACGCGATCAGCGCGAGCCAGCCGCTGGTCTCGCGCGCGAGGGTGTTCGCCAGCGCCAGCATCGCCACGACGACCACCGCGGCGGCGAACGCGGAGACGGTCAGGCCGGTCAGCCAGGGCGTCGGTTCCCCGGCGGGATCCGGTGTGCCGAATAGCCGCCGCGCGAGTTCGCTGCGGGGCGCGGGGGCAGGCGGGTCGATGATGACGCCGTCGCCGGAGACGGGGTCGACGAACCGGACCGAAGTGCCCATCGTGGCGGCGACGCGCTGAGCGAGCTGGCGGCCTCGCTGGGAGATCACGGAAGCGGCTTCGGTGCCGGATTCCCCGGGCCGGGCGGCGGTTTCGACGGCGGACGCGACGCGGGCCCACTCGTGCAAGGCCTGAGCGAGATCCGAACCGATCGCGAGTGAGTGCGGGTCCACCTCGTGCGCGCTGTCGCCGCCGGGGCCCGCCAGCACCGCGCGTCCCTCACGGATCCGCAATTCCATGGGTTCTCCTCGTGATCGCTCGGGTGCTCACGATAGCGGTGGACGCGTCTCATAGAACGCGATCGCGCCCGCCGTGGCGATATTCAGCGAATCGACGCCCTCGGGCATCGGGATCCGCACCGCGACGTCGGCGGCGGCGATGGCTTCCTCGGTCAGTCCCGGTCCTTCCGCGCCCAGCATCAACGCGATCCGCTCCGGCGTCTGGTCCCGTAACTCGCGCAGCGAAACAGAGTCCGCACGGGGAGTGAGGGCCGCGATGCGGAAACCGCGTTCCCGCAGCAGATCCAGGTCACCGGGCCAGGACCCGAAGGTGGCGAAGGGAACGCGCAGGACGTGCCCCATCGAAACGCGGACGCTGCGCCGGTACAGCGGGTCGGAGCAGCCGCTGCCGAGCAGGACCCCGTCGACGCCAAGCGCGGCCGCGTTCCGGAACAGCGAGCCGAGATTCTCGTGGTCACCGACGCCTTCGAGCACCGCGAGCACGCGCGCACCGTCGATGACCTCCTCGACCGACGGCGGCGGGACGGGCCGGTCCGCGACGGCCAGCACCCCGCGGTTCAGGTGGAATCCGACGGCTTCGGCCATCGTCTCGGCCGACGTCACATAACCGGGGACGTCGACGCCGTCGAGTTCGGCGCGCAATTCTTCGAATCGCCGCGCTACCCCGAGTAGAGCGCGCACCGGATACCGGGAGTTGAGGAGCCGCTCGACCACGACGGTGCCTTCGGCGATCACCAGGCCTCGCCCACCTGGCCGGTCCGGCCGCCGATCAGCGGTGGACAAGTCGCGAAAATCGTCCAGCCGCGGGTCGCCGGGGTCGTCGATGGTGATCAGTTCAGCCACCCGGAGAGTGTGTCATCCGCCCGCCGCGAACCGTTTGCCTCCGAACGTCCACGGGCAGGTGGTACGAACGGGCGCATTTTGCTGTAAGTTAACCCCTAGTGACAGAGAGCACCAGTTTGGCCGCTAGCCGGGCGATGGCGAGGCGTGAAACCGTTGGGCCGCCTGGCAGTCCCGCCTGGAACCCCGCGGATCGTGGCCAAGAGGAGCTCGACGAACATGGGTAAGGAACTTTCGGCGGACCCGTTGAAACCGCAGGATCGCGGACGGTACCGCCGGAAGGTCCAGCGCTGCCTCGACACGCTCGCCCGAATGCTCACCGACGGGAGTTTTTCCTTCCCGCGCAAGAACATCGGGCTCGAGGTCGAACTCAACCTCGTCGACGAGGAAATGCGCCCGTCGATGACGAACGCGCTGGTGCTCGAAGCGCTGAACGACCCCTCTTTCACCACCGAACTCGGCCAGCACAACCTGGAACTCAACGTGCCACCGCGGCCGCTGGCCGGCGAGTCCGCGCTCCAGCTGGAGGACGATCTCCGCGCGTATCTGAGCGCGGCCTCGCGCAAGGCCGAGGAATCCGGCGCCTCGCTGGCGATGATCGGCATTCTTCCCACGTTGCGGCACGAGCACTTCGACCAGAAGTGGCTCACCAATAACGCGCGGTATTCGCTGCTCAACGATCGGATCTTCGCCGCACGCGGTGAGCGCACGGTGCTCTCGATGGAAGGCGCGCCGCTGCCGGGCAGGCAGCCGGAGCGCCTGCGCAGCTACTCCGAATCGATTTTGCCCGAGGCCGCCTGCACCTCGGTCCAGCTGCATCTGCAGGTCGCGCCGGAGGAGTTCGCGGCGCACTGGAACGCGGCGCAGGCGCTGGCCGGGGTGCAGATCGCCGTCGGCGCCAATTCGCCGTTCCTGCTCGGCAAGACGCTCTGGCACGAGACGCGGATCCCGCTGTTCCTCCAGGCCACCGACACCAGGCCCGAGGAGCTGAAGAACCAGGGCGTGCGGCCGAGGGTGTGGTTCGGCGAGCGGTGGATCACCTCGATCTTCGACCTTTTCGAGGAGAACGTCCGGTATTTCCCCGGTCTGCTGCCCGAGACCGACCAAGAGGACCCGATCGAGGCGCTCGACTCCGGTCAGGCCCCGAAACTCACCGAACTGCGAATGCACAACGGCACCGTGTGGCGCTGGAACCGGCCGGTCTACGACGTCGTCGACGGCCTGCCGCATCTGCGGGTGGAGAACCGCGTGCTGCCCGCCGGCCCGACCGTCGTCGACATGGTCGCGAACGCCGCCTTCTTCTACGGCGCGCAGCGGGCACTGGCCGAAGCCGACCGTCCAGTGTGGACACAGATGTCGTTCCAGGCGGCCGAGGAGAACATGTACGCGGCGGCGCGACGGGGGTTCGACGCGCAGCTGTACTGGCCGGGTATCGGCTGGATCCCGCCGGACGAGCTGGTGCTGCGGGTCCTGCTGCCGCTGGCGCACGAGGGACTACGCCGATCGGATGTTTCGGACGAGGCGAGAGAGCGCTATCTGGGCATCATCGAGCAGCGCTGTCTCACCAGGCGGACCGGCGCCGCGTGGCAACGGGAGTACGTCCTGCGCGCGGAGGAGCGCGGCACCGAACGGGAGACCGCGCTGACCCGGATGCTCGGCAGGTACCTGGAACTGTCGGCCACGGAGACTCCGGTGCACACCTGGTCGCTGGAGGCTTAGAGTTCCTCCAGGGAGGTGGCTCGTGCCCAAGATCATCGGCCGGTCGCTGGAGGAGCATCGGCGCGAGGTCCGCAGCAGGGTGTTCGACGTCCTGCGCGGGCAGCTGTACGAGCGCGGGTTCGACGCGGTCACGCTCGCCGGAGTCGCCGCCGGAGCGGGCCTCGGCCGGACGGCGATGTACAACCACTTCCCCGACAAGGAAAGCCTGCTGGTCGCCTTCGTCGAGGACGAGGCGACTCGGTACGTCGAACGGCTGACGGCGGCCGTCGCGACCGCGGACACCCCGATCGCGAAGCTCGCGACGTTCGTCCGGCTGCAACTGCGGGTGCTGGCCGAGTACCACCTGCCGCCCGGGACGGCGCTCGCGTCGGCGCTGGCGCCCGCCGCGTACCGGCGGATCAGCGCGCACGCCGACCCCATCACCGGCCAGCTGCGCGAGATCCTCGCCGAGGGGGTGCCGAAGGAGGACCCCGAGGTCTTGATCCCGATGATCACCGCCGCGCTGGGCAGCCGCCAGGTCGTCGACGTGCCACCCGAACGGCTGGACGACGCGATCGAGGGGGCCGTCCGCTTCGTGCTCAGAGCGGTCGGAATGGCGGATGACCGGGAAAAACCTGAAAATCAGGGTATCTAACCCGGGATTGTGGCTTACGCTCTTTCTGACAGCATGTCAGATCGATGCTTGGAGGCTCTGTCCATGCCGGTGACCACCGACGTCGCATCCGGGCCGTTCTCCGCGACCCTGCGCGCCTCCACCTTGCCCGCCCACGAGCGGGCCAACCACTCCGAGTACATGAACGCGCTGCTCGGCGGCGGACTCTCGCTTGAGGGGTACACCCGGCTGGCGATCCAGTACTACTTCATTTACCAGGCCATCGAGCAGGCCGCCGACAAGCTGGCGCAGGATCCGGTGGCCGGCAAATTCGTGTTCGAGGAGCTGCGGCGGCTGCCGAGCCTCGAACGCGACCTCGAACACCTCGTCGGCCCGGACTGGCGCGAGACCGTCCGCCCGCTGCCCTCGACCGAGCGCTACGCGCGGCGCGTGGCCGAGGCGTCGGACTGGTCCGGCGGGTTCGTCGCGCACCACTACACCCGCTACCTCGGCGACATCGCCGGCGGCCAGGTCATCCGGCGGCTGCTGGAGCGCAAGTACGGGGTGACCGAGGCGGGGTCGCTGTTCTACCACTTCGACCAGCTGGGCAGCGCGCCCAAGTTCCGCGACAACTACCGCGAGCAGCTGAACTCGGCGCCGTGGACCGAGGACGAGCGCGCCCGGTTGATCGACGAGGCGATCGTGGCCTTCGAATGCAACATCGCGGTGTTCGACGAACTGGCGGGCGAGCTGGACTCTTACCGCGCGGCCTGACCCACGTGGGTCGTGAGTGGCGTTTCGCGTGACTGTGGGGACGGCACCTGTGCTCCAATGGACGACACGCGTGACTGGACGGACGACACGCGGGCGCGGCCGGTCCCGCCGCGTGTCGTCCGGCTGGACACACGTGTCGTCCATCGGATCACATGTGTCGTCCGTTGGATCACGCGAACTCACCGGCCCTCGATGACCGCCGTCACATCGCCTTGACCTCCACCTAACTGGAGCTAGCAGGCTGGTTTCGAGCGGTCGCCCCTACGGGTACAGCCGCTACGAACGAGTCGTTCCACCTGGGGAGAACACGGCGCCCCAGTCGCCGCAAACGGGTGAAGACGACTAAGTTCGTCCTTGGAAGCTTGTGTCGAAGACAGAAGGAGGGCCGATGGCCCGCTACGTGCTCCCCGATCTCGACTATGACTACAGCGCACTGGCGCCGCACATCTCGGGCGAGATCAACGAGCTGCACCACAGCAAGCACCACGCGACCTACGTCAAGGGCGCGAACGACACGCTCGACAAGCTCGCCGAAGCCCGTGACGCCGGTAACTTCGGCGACATCGTCGGCCTGCAGACCACGCTGGCGTTCCACCTCGCCGGGCACGCCAACCACGTCGTGTGGTGGAAGATCCTGTCGCCGGAAGGCGGCGACAAGCCGACCGGCGAACTGGCCTCCGCGATCGACGAGGCGTTCGGCTCCTTCGACAAGTTCAAGGCGCAGTTCACCGCGGTCGCCACCACGATCCAGGGCAACGGCTGGGCCGCGCTCTCCTGGGACCCGATCGGCAAGACGCTGATCACCCAGCAGCTGCGCGACCACCACAACAACCTGGTCCTGCCGACCACGCCGATCCTGCTGGTCGACGTCTGGGAGCACGCGTTCTACCTGGACTACAAGAACGTGAAGCCGAAGTACGTCGAGGCCCTGTGGAACATTTTCAACTGGGCCGAGATCTCCAAGCGGTTCGACAACGCCGTCGCCGGTGGCAACGGCCTGCTGCTCGGCTGACCCTCCACCACGAAACGGGGCTCTTCCTCCGGAAGGGCCCCGCTTTTCGTTTCTTGACCTCCAGCGACGTCGAGGTGTCAGGCCGTCGCCGCCTACCTCGACCGGGAGATCCTGGACGGAGTCCGGGATCGAACTCGCCCGAGTGCCGGAACGGCCTTGACCAGACCGGCGAGGTCACCGACCATGAACCCCCGGCATGAACGAAGCCCCGCCGCCGGGGGTGACCCGATTGCGGGGCTTCGTCCGTTCCCGAACTGACTGCCGCTCCCACCACGAAGCGGATACGTATGAGGTTAGCCTAACCTCATCTACTTCGGCAAGAGGCTCGACCGGGAGACGCCGATCTCACCCTTCCGGGTGACGGCCGACTGTTCCCCTGAGTCTTCTGAGCGGCAAGTTTCCACTCACCCCTCACTCTGCGCCACCTTCGCGACCCTGCGCAGCGTCCTGAAGCCCCCCAACTCTCCGATCTCTCATCGGGGTGGCGTTTCGCCGGACAGCCGCGCCGCGAAAGGCTAGCTTCACCCCGTGACCACCGGGAACGACTATCGCGCCATCGCGCGTAAGACCGACCGTCCGATGTGGATTTGGGCGGGCTGCGCGCTGACGAGTGTCCTGCTGCTGTTCGGCGTGGGCATCGTCGTCGCGATCACCCTGCTGAACAAGGACGACGAGCCGGAGTCGAAGCTCCCGGAAGTCTGGCCGTCCACGTCCGGCGAAGCGCTCCGCCCGGTCCCGATGCCGACGGGTGAGATGGTGACCGCGCTGACGGGTGGCACCGGCGCGCAGGTGCTCTGCCAGGCGATCCCGGAGCAGCGCTGGGAAGAGATCCTCGGCGGCCGCACGTTGCGGGAGGCGGGAAGGGCTTGTCACGCGGTCACCGCAGAACTCGACGTCAGTGCCCAGATGATCCCCGCGCTGCCCAAGGACACGAGCCGGGGTGTGCCCACGAGGACCACCGTCGCCGGAAAGCTCGCGGTCATCGCGTCCGACAAGGACGGCACCAGTTTGAGCGTCGAGCTGGTCGACGTCGCGCCGCGCAATGGCGCCTCGCCGGTGCTGAACGTCGCCGTCCGCGGCAGGGTCCTCGAAGTCCCCGAGACGGAGAGCAAGGCGAAGGCGCTCGCCGAGGCGTTGATCGCCGGTGCGACGCCGCCCGGTCCGAAGTTGCCGAAAATCGGCGAAGACGGCGAGATCCCGTACGAAAAGACCGCGCCCGGTCCGATCAAGGATCAGCCGCTCCCGGTGATTTCGTGGCTGTTGTGCGCCGAACTCGGCCGCGCGCTCGGGGTCCCGGCCGACGGCGCGAAGCCCACTTTCTTCGCCGCCTGCGAGCTGAACGGCGTGACGGCGGACTACAGCGAGCTGTCGTCGGACGTCCGGGCGACCACGTCCATCGCGGGACTCCCCGCCCAGGTCGGCGAAAAAAGTGTGGTCGTGCAGCTCACCGGGGATCCGCGTGGGGAGACGGTGAAGTTCAAGGGCACCGGCGATCTCACCGGGCTCGCCGAGAAGACGGTGCCGCCGTTGCTCGGCCGTTAGGCCCGGTAGTTCGACAGGAGGTCTCCGAGGAGGGCCTCGTACGCCGTCCGGTCGAAACGGGCCATGACGGACCGGTACTCCTCCTGCTCAGGCTCGAAAGCCTCGTAGTCGACCTGCCAGCCGAAAGCCCGCCACTCGACGCTGTCGTCGTTGAAGACGACCTCGACGCTGTACGCCCCACAGCCGAGGTCACCGCACAGCGGGCACATCAGCAACGCGACCCGTCCGTCGTCGAAGTCACCCGGCAAGTGGCCCAGCAGCCGTGAAAGCGTTTCGACCGCACACTCACGCCACCCGGCGTCGTCCAGGAAAAGCGGCGTCTGGTGCTGGGTGGAAACCGTCGAGCACACGGCGACGCCGTCGATGGTCCAGTCCAGGAACCGGGCCTCGCCGTCGTTCCAGCGTGTCACCGACGGTTCGACACCGAGCTTGTTCACACCCGCTCCCTCTTCAGCACGCGCAGCCCGTTTCCGAACCGCCGTACCGGCAAACTCACCCCACCGCGCCGGATCAGCACGACGGCGCAGACTACCGCGGCGAGCGCCGAGATCGCGCCGCCGATGTAGAACGGCGAGCGGCCACCGAAAGCGTGGGCCATCCAGCCGGTCATCGGGCCGCCGATGGGATTGCCGCCGATCAGCACCAGGACGTACAGGCCCATCACGCGGCCGCGCATCTCCGGGCTGACCGCGGTCTGCACCAGCGCGTTCGCCGTGTTGAGGAAGGTGATCGTGGCGAAGCCGAGCGGGATCAGCGCGAAGCCGAAGGTCAGGTACGTCGGCATGAACGCGGTAACCACCTCGAACGCGCCGAGCAGGAACGCCGAGATCAGCAGCAACCGCACGCGAGGACCACCGCGGGTGTTGCGGCGGGCCGACATCAGCGCGCCGGTGAAGGTGCCGACGGCGACCAGTGTCGACAGGAGACCGTAGCCGTCGGCGTTGGTGTGGAAGACGTTCGCGGCGACGATGGGCAGCGAAGTGAAGTAGGTGATGCCGAACGTGCTCACGAAGAACACCAGCACCATCACGGTCATCAGGTCACTGCGCCGCCGGACGTATCGCAGGCCCTCGGCCAGTTGCCCCTTCTCACGCGGGATGACCGGGCCGCGGAAGAGCTTGTCCGGGTTCATCATCACCAGCGCGGCGATGACGGCGCCCGTGCTCACCGCGTTCGCCATGAACAGCCAGCCGGTGCCGACCCAGGTGATCGCGAAGCCCGCAATGGCCGGGCCGACGATGCGGGCCATGTTGAAGATCGAGGAGTTGAGCGCGACGGCGTTGGTGACCTTGTCCCTGCCGACCATCTCGGCCACGAACGACTGCCGCGCGGGCACTTCCAGCGATGCCGTCACGCCTAGCGTGAAGCAGAGAAGGTACACGTGCCACAACGCCGCGACACCGCTCAGATCGAGCGCGCCGAGGACGACCGCCTGCGCCAGCACGGCGATCTGGATGCCGATCAGCAGCCGCCGCTTGTCGACCCGGTCGGCCAGCACCCCGGCCCACAGCGAGAGGAACAGAGTCGGCGTGAACTGCAACGCGACCGCGATGCCGAGCGCGATCGGGTCGTTGCCGCTGAGGGTGAACACCAGCCAGTCCTGCGCGATGCGCTGCATCCAGGTCCCGATGTTCGAGATGACCTGGCCGGTGAAGAAGAGCCGGTAGTTCCGCACCTTCAGCGAGGAGAACATCGACGCGCGCGGCTTCTCGCGCGCGGGCGGCGGTGGTGGAGCGGGTTCCCGGGTGGCGGTGGTCTTGGAAGGACACTGCGTTTCGCTACCCGTGGTCGTCACCGCTGTTAGTTCCCCGCCATCCTGTCGATGATCTCGGCGGCGCGAGAGAGCACTTCCCGTTCCTCCGCGCTCAACTCCGCCAATTGCTTGTCCAGCCAGATCTCCCGCGCGGTGATCTGCTCGACCACGTACGACCGGCCACGGTCCGACAACTCGACGATGGCCTGACGGCCGTCCGTCGGATGCGGCCTGCGCTCGACGTAACCCATCTCCTCGAGCGCGGCGATCACCCTCGTCATCGAGGGCGGCTGGACGCCTTCCTTCGCGGCGAGCTGGCCAGGGGTCAGCGCACCGCATTTGTGCAGCGTCGACAGCGCGGACACCTGGGTCAGCGAGATACCGTCGCCTGCCCGCTGGGCCCGTAGCCGTCGATTGAGCCGCACCACCGCGAGACGCAGGCGGCTCGCCAATGAGCGCTCGTGCGTGTCTCCGGACATATAGTTAGCATACCTCACGATCGGATCATCGGCCCGTGAGATCGCCCACGGCTGACATGACCGCTGGTCAGTTGAGCGCGGCCTGGATCGGCCCGACCGCGAAGTAGGCCACGAACATCACCGCGATGGCCCACATCAGCGGGTGCACGCCCTTCGCCTTGCCGGTGACCGCGCGGATGACGACGTAGCTGACGAAGCCCGCGCCGATGCCGTTCGCGATCGAGTAGGTGAACGGCATGACCACGATGGTCAGGAACGCGGGCAGCGCGACGGTGAAGTCGGCGAAGTCGATCTCCTTGACCTGGCTCATCATCAGCGCGCCGACGACGACCAGTGCCGGAGCCGCCGCCTCGACCGGGACGACCTGGTACAGCGGCGTCAGGAACATCGCCGCGATGAAGAGCACGCCGGTGACCACGTTCGCGAGCCCGGTCCTGGCGCCCTCGGCGATGCCGGACGCGGACTCGACGAAGACGGTGTTCGAACTCGACGACGCGAAGCCACCCGCGACCGCGGCGGTGCCGTCGACGAACAGGGCCTTGCCGACGTTCGGGAGTTTGCCGTCCGGCGGGAGGAGGTCCGCCTCCTTGGCGAGCCCGGTCATCGAGCCCATGGTGTCGAAGAAGTCCGCCAGCACCAGGGTGAACACCAGCAGCACCACGGTGATGACCGGCAACCGCGTCCAGGCGCCGAAGGAGATGTCGCCGACCAGGGAAAGATCCGGCAGGCCGAGGACCTGCTCGGGCAGCGCCGGGTAGCCGAGGTTCCAGCCCTGCGGGTTGACACCCTTGGACGGGCCGACCTTCGCGATCGATTCGACCACGATCGCCAGCACGGTCGAGGCGAGGACACCGATCAGGATCGCGCCCTTGACCCGCTTCGCGACCAGGATGCCGGTGACCAGCAGGCCGACGACGAACACGACGGTCGGCCACGAGGCGATCGAGCCGTTGATCCCGAGCCCGACCGGCACGGTGGTCTTCGCGTCGTCCGGGACGCGCCGGACGAATCCCGCGTCGACCAGGCCGATCAGGCAGATGAACAGGCCGATGCCGACGGCGATCGCCGATTTGAGTGGTGCCGGGACGGCGTTGAACACCGCCGTGCGGATCCCGGCGAAGACCAGCAGGACGATGACCAGTCCCTCGATCACCACCAGGCCCATCGCCTCCGGCCAGGTCATCTGCGAGGCGAAGGTGACCGCGATCAGGCTGTTGATGCCGAGGCCGGTGGCGATGGCGAACGGATAGTTCGCGACCAGCCCCATGATGATGGTCAGCACGCCCGCGACCAGCGCGGTCACCGCGGCGACCTGCGGGACGGGGAGGATGTCGCCCAGCACGTCCTTGTGCGCGCCGGCGTCGGAAGCGGAGAAGCTGCCGATGATCAGCGGGTTGAGGACGACGATGTACGCCATCGTGAAGAAGGTGACGATCCCGCCGCGGACCTCACGTCCCGGTGTCGAGCCGCGCTCGCTGATCTTGAAGTACCGGTCCAGTGTGGACCGGGTGCGCTGCTCCGCCATCGCGTACCACCCTTCGCCCGTTGCCGGGTACCCTTCCCCACGTGGGCGAATCGATCAATTCCGGGGAAGTGAACGGTTCATTGCGGCCAACGCCGGAACTGCCGAAACGGCTGACCGACCTGACGCCGGTCGTGATCGTAGGTACCGCGCTGTGGGCGATCGCGACCGTGGTCCTGTTCTTTGTGACCGACGGCATCTGGGTGCAGACGTCCTTCTCCGGTCTCGTGCTCGGCTTCATCGGCCTCGCGATCATCGCGTGGCAGCGCGCCGCCGCCCGGCGTGGCTCGAAAAGTGCCCAACGCCTGTGATCTTCCCGCGCGATTCGTCCTCTGGTTGCGGTACTTGCACGCGCAAGTACCGCAACCAGAGGACGAATCGCGTCAGTTGAGGAGGGCCGACGGAGAGGGGTCGTCGAGCAGGGCGGTGAGGACGTGCCGATCGGCCCACCGGTCGGTGGCCCAGGCGAAGGCCCGCCCGAGGCCTTCGGGGGTGTCGGCGGCGTGCAGCCTGTCGTCGGACCACCAGGCGACGTCGTGCTCCGCGTCCTCGAAAGTCACCGTCAGCGCCTCGTGCAGCAGCACCCCGCCCTCGGGCAGCTCGACGCCCAGCTGATCGGCGGCCAGCCGGAGCGCGGAAAGCTCCGTCCACGGCACGAACTCGCCGTCTTCGGTGACCTTCGCGTCGAGACCACTCGCCAGCGGCAGGTCCAGCAGTTCCGCCAGCGCCCCGGCGCCGCTCGCCGAGACGACCATCCGCTCCGGCGCCAGCACGGCGGCGAACCACGGCATGTCGAGTACGACGGCGTTCCCGGCGTCGGCGGCCGAACCGTCCGCGACCCGGACACGTTCCGGCGCTTCGACGTCCACTCCTGCTTCCGCGAGAACGGCGTGCGCCCGGGAAGCGAGCCCGGGGCTCACCGTGCGCTCGGGATCTCCGAGTCGCTCCAGCAGGTCTTCGACGTCCTCGGCGGTCTCGGTTCCCAGCTCCGTCCGTATCCCCGCGGCGAGGAGGATCTCCTTGCTCAGCCCCGAATCCGGGACGACGTCGTAGAGACCGGCCAACGCGGCGGCGTCCGGCATCCGCCAGTCGAGCGGCGCGTGCCCGTCGAGCAGCGCGTACCGCGCGAGCCACCAGCCGGCGTGCCCGCCGGGTTCGGTGAGGGCCCGCCAGGTTTCCGGGCGGGAAGCCAGCAGCCGCAGGGCTTCGGGCCAGGCGTCGTCGGCGACGAGGTCGAGATCGCGCACGGCGAGCACCCGGGACGGCGGCCGTTCGGACGAGTCCCACCAGTCGTGCTCGTCGGGCAGGCCGTGTTCCGGCTCCAGCGGGTCTTCGTCGGTGACCAGCGCGAAGGAATCCAGCACGCCGACCGCGACGAGCGTGCCCACCGGCCAGTCTTCGGCGAAATCTTCGTCCAGCACGGACAACGCGCCGTCTTCTTCGAACACCTCGGAGTCGAAGATGTCGCCCAGCGGCGAAGTGGGCAGGACGAGTTCGTCCGCGCGCCGCCAGCCGTCCTCGCCCGGCAGGGCCAAGGCACCCGCCCATTCGGGGGCGTCGTCGCCGACTTCGGCGATCAGGCGGAGCACCGCGCCCGCCAGCGCCATACCGTCCAAACCGGACTGGACGTCTTCGGCACTGCGCTCGACAGCGGCGCTCAGCGCGTCGGCTTCGAGCAGGTCCCTCGCCTCAGAATGCTTGGCGCCCAAGCGTTCCAGCAACGGATGCGCCGCGGCCGGGTGCACGAGCCGGAGGCCGATGATGTCCACATCGGACAGAAGTTCGAGCAGTTCCGCCGAGCCGCCGACGAGCAGCGCGTCACGCACGCCGGGCAGGGTGCGGCCGTCCGACATCGGGACCGGCAGGGCGCCGAGATCGTCCTTGGTGAGGTCGTGTGCTTCGAGCGCCGGGAGCAGCACGTCGTAGAGCGAGTGCCACCAGGACGGCTCGCGCCGGGCCCCGGTCAGCAGTTCGATGGCCTCGGCGGGCGAAAGGGCCTGAGCACCCACCGCGCGAAGGTCCACACCGGACAGTGAGACCAGTCCTGGCACCAAATCGGCCAGCAGGGGCGCCAGCCCCGGTACGTCCACCGAGAGCACCCGCGCCTGACGCCCCGGCAAGTCATCACCTGCTTGCGCGGGAAGCCAAGGCGAATCGGTGAGATTTTCGAGGATGGCCTCGCGCAGCGTTCCGTCCACAGTGGAACGCGGGAAGCCGCCACCGGGGACGAGCGCCAGACGTTCCTTCGAGGGCAGGGAACGGACGAGATCGACGTACTCCCGCGCGGCGTCCTTCAGTGCCGCGGTCAACTCCGGCCCCGGCAGGGCGCGACGGCGCGACGGCTCGATCGGCAGCGTCGCGATCAGCCGCGCGGGCAGGGAAAGTTCGTCATCGGTCGGCGTCGGGGCGTGCAGGACGTCCTCGCCGAGCGGACGCGGTGAGCCGGATCCGTCGAGCGGGACGGCCCAGACGACCTCACCGCGGTGGACCTGCCAGTGCTCGGCGGAACCGTCCGGTGACGAGAGTTCCACGACGCCGTCGCCGAGATCGGTGCGGTGCCAGGCGCCCCCTTCGACCTCGATGCTCTCCAGCCAGGACAGGGTGAGCAGCAGATCACCGATGTCGTTCTTCAGGTCCGCCAGCAACGCGGGGAGGTCGACGCCCTCACGCACCGGAAGCCGGACCTCGGTGGTGAAGCCTTCGGGTACGGGAGGTTCGTCGCCTTCGACCGGCCACGGAAGCCGGAGCACGGGGACATCGCCGGTGCGACCCGCTTCCGCACGTGTGCGACCCGCGGAGAACGCGACCCCGCCGGTCGCCGAAACGATCCGCGGTTCGGCGGAAACCGTGAGCACGGCGGCGAATCCGACGCCGAAGCGGCCGACAGTCTCTTCACTCTTGCCGGAAGCACGAAGAGAGGCGAGGGATTCGACGCCGCGCGCGTCCAGCGGCGCACCCGTATTGGCGAATCTCAGTTCACCGTCCACAACGGACACCCGGAGCCTGCCACGCGCACCGGCGGCCAGCGCGGCGTCGGCGGCGTTCTGCGCCAGCTCGACGAACAGCCGGTCACGGTAGCCGCCGACACGCAGATCGTTCTCCGTGTTGGTGTCCTCGGTGAACCGCGTCGGTGAATCCGCCCAGGCGCGCAGGACGGCGGCACGGAGCCGCTCGGTGCCGAACGGGTCAGTGCTCACTGGCGCTTTCGGCTTCGACCTGAGCTTCGTCGGCGGTCTCCGTCTCGGCGGACGGGGCGGCGGCCTCGGGCTCGACCTCCGGCTGGACCTCGGCGGGCTCGGGCTCGGCGGGAGCCTCAGGAGCGGACTCGAAGTCGATCAGCGAGTCGTCGTAGACCAGTTCCGCCACCGGCACCGACGAGGTCACCTCGACCTCGATCTCGGAGTGCGCGCCGCAGCCGTACGCGACGTCGACGACGTGGCCGTCCGCCGGGGAGATGTCATTGGTGCACGCGCCGAAGGCCGCGCTGAGCGACCCCGCGAGCGACACGAAGAACCCGCAACTGCCGCAGACGTCCGGCGCGCTGCGCGCCATGTCCGACCGCGGGCCGAATTCGCCGTCGTGCCAGCGGGCGGCGGCGTCGAGCCTGCCGTACCGGGAAAGCACGTGGATCCGGCCGAGACCGGTCTCCATGGCCACCTCTTCGACCGCGGGGTCGTCGGACGCCAGGTACGCCGGGGCGAGCCGGGGGTCGTCCTTCTCCACCGGGAAGATGTCGCCGACCCCGAGGTCACCGGCCTGGACGCGGCGATCCCACGGCACCCACGCCGGGGCGACCCGCGCTTCCGGGCCCGGGATCAGCACGACCTCGCTGACCGTGATCGGCTCCGCCTCGCCGGCGAGCGCGACCGTGACCGACCAGCGCCAACCTCGATAACCCGACACGGTCGCCTCGAACAGGTGGCTCGCGGAAACCGCGTCCTCCCGGTCGACGCCGACGTGCGCGCCGACCTGCTCGGCACCGGCGTCCTCCAGCACCGCGGCGCGGGCGAGATCGACCGCCTCGGCGAGTTTGCGCTGGATAGAGCCGTCGTCCAGGGTCAACAGCAGGGTCATGCCCCCATTCTGCCGCACGCGATATCGCGAGCCGTGTCAGGCTGTCCGCGTGCGCACGCTGATGACCACCTCGCTCCTGCTGGCCGCCGTCCTCGGTGGCTGCGCCGCCGCGCCGGTGAGCGGCGCCGCCCCGCCCGCGCCGGAGAAACTCGAGGTGCGCGTCCTTTCGTTCCTGCCCCATGACGCGACCGCCTTCACCCAGGGCCTCGAGTTCTCCGGCAAGACGCTGTACGAAGGGACCGGCCTGGCCGGGAAGTCGTCGATGCGGGCCGGGCCCGCGGGCGCGGCGCCATCGGTTCGCCAGGAACTGCCGAGGCTGTTCGGCGAAGGCATCACCGTGCTCGGTGCGACGGCCTGGCAGATCACCTGGAGGGACGGCGTCGCGATCGAACGCGACGCCAAGACGCTGGCCGAACGCAGGCGCGTCGACTACACGGGCGAGGGCTGGGGCCTGTGCCACCACGACGGGCGGCTGGTGATGAGCGACGGCTCGTCGAAGCTGACGTTCCGCGATCCCGTGTCCTTCGCGCCGACAGGCAGCGTCGATGTCGGGCGTGACCAGCTGAACGAACTGGAGTGCGTCGGGGACTCGGTGTACGCGAACGTCTGGCAGACGGACAAGATCCTGCGGATCGACGCCGCGTCCGGGCGGGTCACCGGCGAGATCGACGCGTCGGGGCTCCTCACTCCCGACGAACGAAGCTCCGCCGACGTCCTGAACGGCATCGCGGCGGTGCCCGGCACCGGCGAGTTCCTGCTCACCGGCAAGCTTTGGCCCAAGATGTTCCGGGTGAAGTTCGTCCCCGCTGCCTAGAAAGCAGTGGTAAGCGCGCACGGCGGGTCCCGGGTAAGGCAGGATTGAAGGGTGGGAATCTTCGGCTCGAACTCCAAACCCGACGGCACGCGTTCCGGCCGGTCGGGTAAGGAGCGCGGCCGCAAGAGCAAGCGGAAGTGGACGCCGGAGCCCGGCGCGTCCCAGGCGCGCAGCTGGTCCGCGCCGCCGCCGACCCGGGTCGACCAGCAGCCGGTGCCGCCGGTCCCGCCCCGCCCCCAGCCACAGCCCCACCCGCAGTACCAGCCGTATCCGGCCGGGCCGACCGCCGACGAGGCGCGCACCGGCGCGATCCCGATGGGGCACCACCAGCCTCCGCCTCGGACACCGCCGCGTGGCGCGCGGCCGTATCCCGATCCTTCGCAGCGGCAGACCGAACCCGTCCGGCGTCGTCCCGGTGGGTTCTACGACGAGCGGCCGCCGGGTAGTGGCGAGTACGAGCACTACGACACCGGCGGCTACGCGGGCGAGCCACGCGGAGCCGAGGAAGTGCCGCAGGAGCATCCGACGACGGCTGTCCCGCCGCGGGCGGGCGCGATGCCGAAGCTGCCGAAGAAGATCACGGTCACCCGGGTCGCGGCGATGCGCAGCCGTCAGCTCACCGGGCAGGCCGTCGGCGCGTTCCAGCGCGCGACGAAGGCGGACGGCGCCGACAAATCGGGGCTGACTTCGCTGACGTACGCGGTGATGCTGAACTACGCCAGCGACGCCGCGATGGCGATCGCACTGGCCAACACCCTGTTCTTCGCCGCCACCAGCGGGGAGAGCAAGGGGAAGGTCGCGCTCTACCTGCTCATCACGATCGCCCCGTTCGCGCTGGTGGCGCCGGTGATCGGCCCGGCACTGGACAAGATCCAGCGCGGCCGCAGACTCGCGATGTGCGTGTCTTCGGCCGGTCAGGCACTGATGGCGATCGTGATGGCACTGCACTTCGACGACTGGCTCCTGTACCCGGCGGCGCTGGGCATGATGGTGCTGTCGAAGTCGTTCACCGTGCTCAAGGCGGCGATGACCCCCCGGGTGCTGCCACCCGAGATCACCCTTTCGAAGACGAACGCCCGGCTCACCGTGTTCGGCCTGGTCGCCGCCGGCGTGTTCGGCGCGCTGGCGAGCGGGGTCAACGCGATCTGGGGCTCACAGGGCGCGCTGTGGTTCACCATGCTGATCTGCGTCGCGGCCGCCGTGCAGTCGATGCGGATCCCGTCGTGGGTCGAGAAGACCGAGGGCGAGGTCCCGGCTTCGCTGTCCGCTCATCCCGAACGGCGGATCAAGAAACAGCGGCAGCCGATGGGACGGCAGATCGTCATCTCGCTGTGGGGCAACGGCACCGTCCGCGTGCTGACCGGTTTCCTGATGATGTTCTCCGCGTTCGCGGTGAAGGCGCAGGCCGAGGGCAGCGGGCAGAGCCCGTTCGACCAGTTGCTGCTGCTCGGCCTCATCGGCGCCGCGGCGGGCGCCGGTGGTTTCCTGGGGAACGCGCTGGGCTCGCGGCTGCACTTCGGCAAACCGGATCAAGTGATCCTGGCCTGTGTCGGAGCCTGTTTGGGCATCGCGATCATCGCCACCGTGGCGGCCGGGCTGGCGACGGCGGCAATCGTCGCGCTCGTCGGCGCGACCGCCAGCGCGCTGGCGAAGATCAGTCTCGACGCCGTCATCCAGGAAGACCTGCCGGAAGAGTCTCGCGCTTCGGCGTTCGGGCGGTCCGAGACCGTGCTGCAGATGGCCTGGTGCTTCGGCGGCGCCGTCGGCCTGCTGCTGCCGCCGACGTACTGGATCGGCTTCCTCGTGCTGTCGATCCTGCTGGCCTTCGGCTTCATCCAGACGTTCATGGTCCGGCGCGGGACCTCGCTGATCCCGGGTCTCGGCGGCGACCGGCCGCTGCGCCCCGAGCCGACCAGCGAATCACCCCTTCCGTCGGAGGCCGGTGACTCCCGGTGGCGGCCGGGCTCGTAATCTTCACCGTATGCGGCGACTTCGTATCTTGGCCCTGCTCGCGGCGGGTGGTTTCGTGGTGGCCGGCTGCTCGGCCCCCGGCCCCGAAGAGGTGACCTTCTTCGCCGACGGGGAGACGGTGAACGTCACCCCGCTGGCGTCCTGCGACATCGCGAGCGCCCAGTGCACCACCAAACCCGACGCCGCGGGCAAACTGCGCGTCCGGCCGGGGAAACCGGTGCAGATCTCGGTGCCGAGCGGGATCGCGGAATCGCCGTGGAAGGTCACCGTGCAGTACGTGAACGGCCAAGGTGAGCCGCAGGAACTGAAGCAGGACATCATCACGTCGCTGGACCGGTTCGCCTACACCGTGACGACACCCCGGCCCGACGACCAGATCCTCGTCGTCGAGGTGGCGCAGGCTTCGGTGATCAGCCAGACGGGGCGTCCGGAGGACGCGGAAGCGGTCACCACGGCGATCTGGTCGCTCCAGGTCGAGCCGTCGACCCTTTGAGTTCACCTGGCCGCGAGTGACTGGTGGGGCCACCGGCGGGTCCGGTCTCGCGGGGCCGCGGGGGATCTTGAGGCACCTGGCGTGCCTCGGACCCGACGACGGCTCTGTTATGAACGGTCCGTTCATTACAAGGATTTGTTATGAACGGACCGTTCATAACACCGGCAAGGGCGCCGATCAGGGATCGAGGTCCCGGGCGACGGCGCGCATGATCTCGGCGATCTGCTTGGTGTTCTTGCGGTCCGGGTAGCGGTTGCGCCGCAGGTCCGGCTGCACCTTGAGCTCGAGCAGCTTGATCATGTCCTCGATGAGCCCGTGCAGCTCCTCGGCGGGACGGCGGCGCGCCTCGGCGACCGAGGGCGGCGGGTCCAGCAAGCGGACAGAGAGCGCTTGAGGGCCGCGGCGGCCGTCGGCGACACCGAACTCGAGGCGCTGGCCCGCCTTGAGCCCTTCGACGCCCTGCGGCAGCGCGGCTTTACGGATGTAGACGTCGGCGCCCCCATCCTGGGTGACGAAACCGAAACCCTTCTCCGCGTCGTACCACTTGACCTTGCCGGTCGGCACTTCTCTCACCAATCCTTTGCTGTCCCGCTCACAACGAACGCGCCCGGGGGCGTACCCAGGGCGCGCGTCCCCTAAGCGTATCCCGACACACGCCCTGTGGAGAAGCCGATACCGGCGGATACCCTCTGCTTCATGGAGACCGCAGCAAAGGAGGCCGCCGTGGCCGTCCCCGAAAAGCCCGGCAAACCCGTCCTCATGCGCGTGGGCATCGGCCTGTTCGCGATCGGCATGATCGCCGTCACAGCCGTGTTCGTCCTGTTCGCGGCCGGGCTGGAGAACTTGCCGGTGTGGCTGTCCGCCGCGGCGGGCGTGATCACTCCGCTGGGTCTTGCCCTCGGCCTGATCGCGCTGGTTCGCGAGGCTCGCCGAAAGAGCTGAACCAGCCGGGGAACTCGGTCAGGGAGTCGAACACCACGTCGGCCCCTTCCGCGAGCAGCTCGGCCTTGGTGCACGGGCCCGTCGTGACCCCGACGGGTACCGCGCCCGCCGCCAGCGCGCCGCGGACGTCGCCCAGGTGGTCCCCCACGTAGACACTGGCGCCGTGCTCGGTGAGCGCGGCCGCCTTCTGTGTCGACCACAGCTCTCCGACCAGGACGTCGACCTCGAGACCGAGGGCGTCCAAGTGCAGTTTCGCGTTGGGCCCGTACTTCCCGGTGACGACGACGGTGCGCCCGCCCGCTTCGCGGACCGCGTGCAGTGCTTCGGCCGCGCCTGGCAGCGCCACCGTCACCGGCACGACGGTCTCCGGGTACATCGCGCGGAACCGCGTCACCAGTTCCGGGATGCGCGCTTCCGGTGCCCCGAACCCGCGCAGGCTGTCGTCGAGGGGCGGGCCGAGGTTGGCCGCGAAGAACTCGCCGTCCAGCGGCAGACCGGATTCCACGCCGAGCGCGTTCATCACCGCGACCATGCCCGGCCGCGGATCGATCAGTGTCATGTCGAGGTCGAACCCCACGGTGATGCCCACATCGCCACGGTAGCCGCCACCACCGACAGATTTACATCGGACAGGTACTCGTCAACTTCTTTGACATGGGCGCGTTCTGTGTCAAGCTGGGGTGTGGGCGAGATCACGAGCTTCTCCGATCGGACCAAGGCCTCTCTGCGGGAGGCCCTCCTCGACGCCGCCACCGAACTGCTCGCCGAGCGCGGCTTCACGACGCTGCGGATGGCGGACGTCGCCGCGCACGCCGGGGTGAGCAGGCAGACCGTCTACAACGAGTTCGGCAACAAGGCCGCGCTCGCCCAGGCCGTCGTGCTCCGGACGACATCGGAGTTCCTGGACGGCATCCGGCTGCGCGTCGAGGACGCACAAGACCTCCTCGGCGGGATCCGCGAGGCCGTCGTCTACACGATCGAGCACGCCCGCGAGAACCGTCTCGTCGCCACCGCGCTGGGGACCGGGGCCGGTGAAGACCTCTTGCCGTTGCTCACCACCAGGGGCGAACCGATCCTGACCGTCGCCACCGAGGTCACGGCCGGGCAGTACCGCGAGTTCGAGCCGTCGCTTCCGGCGGGGTCCGCCACGCTCCTGGCGGAGACCGTCGTGCGGCTTTCCCTGTCCCACCTCGTCATGCCGACGCATTCGGCCGACGAGGCGGCGGCATCCGTCGTCGCCGTGCTGGCGCCCGCCATCCGGGCGCTGATCACCGATTCGAAGGGGACGTCATGACCGACACGCTCTCGGAGCTGCGCACCGGTTTTTCCTCACTGCGCAAGGGCGGGCTGAACTGGGACTCGTTCCCGCTGCGGCTGTTCGTCAAGGGCAACGAGAAGTTCTGGAATCCCGCCGACATCGACTTCTCCCGTGAACGCGAGGGCTGGGAAACCCTGAACCCGGAGCAGCGGCGATCGGCGACGTACCTCGTGGCGCAGTTCATCGCGGGGGAAGAAGCTGTCACCGAAGACATCCAGCCGTTCATGCGGGCGATGTCCGCGACCGGCCGGTTCGGCGACGAGATGTACCTGACGCAGTTCTGTTTCGAAGAGGCCAAGCACACCGAGGTGTTCCGGCGCTGGATGGACGCCGTCGGGCTGACCGAGGACCTGCATCCGTACGTCGCCGAGAATCCCCACTACCGCAAGCTTTTCTACGAAGAGCTACCGCGGTCGCTGCGGGCGCTGGAGGACGATCCCAGTCCGCTCAACCAGATCCGCGCGAGTGTCACCTACAACCACGTCGTCGAAGGCAGCCTCGCGCTGACCGGCTACTACTCGTGGCAGCTGATCTGCACGCAACACGACATCCTGCCGGGGATGCAGGAACTCGTGCGCCGCATCGGAGACGACGAACGCCGTCACATGGCCTGGGGCACCTTCACCTGCCGCCGCCACGTCGCCGCCGACGACTCGCTCTGGGACGCGGTGCAGCAACGCATGGGTGAGCTGCTTCCCCACGCGCTCCACATGATCCAGTGGGTGCAGGACCAGTTCGAGGAGGTCCCGTTCGACAACGAGCCGGAGGAGATCATCCAGTACGCGGCCGACCGGGCGCAGCGGCGGCTCGGCGCGATCGAGTCCGCGCGCGGGATGCCGGTGGAGCGGATCGACCTCGACTACTCACCGGAGAACCTCGAAGAGACCTTCGGCGAAGAAGACGCGAAGGCGATCGCAGCGGCCGCGGCCGCTGCGACGGCTTAGCGCGTTCCGGGACCTACCTCGCGGGCCAGTAGACGGCGTGCCAGTTGCCGTCCGCGGCGACCGCGCCGCCCGCGATCGTCCCGTCGGGACCGATCAGCTGCGCGCGGCTGAAACCGCCGCCCGGCAGCGTTCCGAGGTCGGTCCGCACCCCGTTCGCGTCCCAGAGCGCGGCGTTGCCCGCGCGACCGACGATCCGGCCCCGCGGGTCGATGTCTTCGGCCTGGCCGTCGGTACCGGACAGCAGCGTCATCGTCCCGTCACTCGCCCAGCGCACCGGAGCGGGAAGGGAACCGCTCGGGGAATCGACGTAGCCCATTCCCACCGAGACCCCGGAACCGTTGAGCCCCAGTGCCTCCGTGGCGTATGAGTTCAGCCAGCCGAGTTCGGTCATGCGGCCGTCCGCGGTCCACTTCACCGCCGCGTACCGGTCGTTGACCGTGGTCCTGCCGACGATCTCGCCGGAGGCGTTCAGCTCGCCGAACCAGCTGTCCTCGGTGGAGGCGAACATGGTGACCGCGCCGGACGCGTCCCAGCGCAGGACCCGGCGCAGGCCGTCGTCGCCGTGGAGCTGCCCGGCGATGAACCGCCCGTCACGGCTGATCGCGGTCGCGTGGTAGTTGCCCGCCACCGGCGGGGCGGCGAGCACCGTGACGTTCCCGGACGGGTCCCAGCGCAGCCCGTGCTGACGGCTGCCGGCGTCCTGACCCGATCCGACGATGACGCCGAGCGTGCTGATCCCCGTCGCCTCCCAGGTCCGGCCGCCCGGCGACGCGGGCAGTTCGGTGATCGCGCCGTCCGGCGACCAGCGCACGGCCCGCGTGCTCAGGTCCCGTCCGGTCGAGTTGCCGACGGCCACCCCGGTCCCGTTGATCGCTTTCGGCGAGCCGAAACCGCCGCCCAGTGACGGCAGCACGGAGATCCGGCCGGTCCGGTCCCATTTCACCGCCGTGCAGAAATGTGTGTGCGGCTCGGTGCCGCAGGACTCCCCGACGAGCTGCCCGCGGTCGCCGACCGCCGTCACCGTCGTCAGCTCGTCACCGGGCAGGAGACCGAGATCGACCGGGCCCGCCGCCGCGCTCGCGACCGCGGGAAGGGAGAGCGGAAGAGCCGCGGCCACCGCGAGCGTGGCCAGTAGACGTTTACCCTGGTGGATGGACATGTTTCCCCTAGGCGGCCCCCACCGTCCCGCGCTCTGCGGAACTTCCTGCCGCACCAAGAACACGCCTCAGCGCTGTGACAGGTTGCCTTGAAGTGTCAAGCGTGTCGGACCGAGGCCGCCGCCTCCAGTCCGAGGATGCCGATCGCTCGCTCCCGCATTTCGACCTTGCGCACCTTGCCGGTCACCGTCATCGGGAAATCCTCGACGACGTGGACGTAGCGCGGGATCTTGTAGCGCGCCAGCTTCCCCTCGCAGAACTCCCGCAGCGCCTCGGTCGTCAGCGGTGACGCGCCCTCGCGCAGGCGGACCCACGCCATCAGTTCCTCGCCGTACTTCACGTCGGGGACACCGATGACCTGTGCGTCGAGGATGTCCGGGTGGGTGTAGAGGAACTCTTCGATCTCACGCGGGTACAGGTTCTCCCCGCCGCGGATGACCATGTCCTTGATCCGGCCGGCGATGGTGACGTACCCGTCGGCGTCCATGATCGCGAGGTCACCGGTGTGCATCCACCGCGCCGCGTCGATCGCCTCGGCCGTCTTGTCCGCCTGCTCCCAGTAGCCGAGCATCACCGAGTAGCCGCGCGTGCAGAGTTCGCCCGGCTCCTCGCGCGGCACGGTCAGCCCGGTCTCCGGATCGACGACCTTGACCTCCAGATGCGGCCCGACCCGCCCGACCGTCGACACCCGCCGCTCCACCGAATCGTCCGCACGGGTCTGCGTGGACACCGGCGACGTCTCGGTCATGCCGTAGCAGATCGACACCTCCGCCATGCCCATCCGGTCGATGACCTGCTTCATCACCTCGACCGGGCAGGGCGAGCCCGCCATGATCCCGGTGCGCAGTGAGGAGAGGTCATAGGACTCGAAGTCCGGGTCGGCCAGTTCGGCGATGAACATCGTCGGAACCCCGTACAGGGACGTGCATTTCTCGGCCGCGACGGCTTCGAGCGTGGCCTTCGGTTCGAACGCGGGCGCCGGGATGACCATGCACGCGCCGTGGCTGGTGGCGGCGAGATTGCCCATCACCATGCCGAAGCAGTGGTAGAAGGGCACGGGGATGCACACCTTGTCGGCTTCGGTGTAGTCGCAGAGTTCGCCGACGAAGTAACCGTTGTTCAGGATGTTGTGGTGGCTCAGCGTGGCGCCCTTGGGGAAGCCCGTCGTGCCGGAGGTGTACTGGATGTTGATCGGGTCGTCCGCGGAAAGCTCGCTCCGCCGCTCGGCCAGCGACGCGCGGTCGGCCTTGCCGCCGATCTCCAGCAGCGACGGCCACGCGGGGCTGTCGAGCAGCACGACGTGTTCCAGTGCCGGGCAGTTCGGCCCGGCTTCGGCGATCATGCCCGCGTAATCCGAGGTCTTGAACGAGTTCGCGGCCACGATGAGCTTGATCCCGGCCTGGTTCAGCACGTACTCGAGTTCGTGCGAACGGTACGCCGGGTTGATGGTGACCAGGATCGCGCCGATCTTCGCGCATCCGTACTGAGTGAGCGTCCACTCCGCGCGGTTCGGCGACCAGATGCCGACACGGTCACCCTTCGCGACGCCGAGGTCCAGCAGACCGAGCGCGAGCGCGTCCACGTCGGCGGCGAGTTCGGCGTAGGTCCAGCGCTTCCCCGCCGCGCGGTCGACCAGAGCGTCACGGTCGCCGAAGGCGGCGACGGTGCGATCGAAGTTGTCGCCGATGGTGTCCCCCAGCAGCGGGGCGGCCGAGATTCCCGATGCATAGCTCGGTGAAGCGAGGGCGTCGGGCATGGAGACTCCTGCGTTCGGCGGCATCGACGCGTCGAGTCTAGAAAGCCCCGGTGACCAGGGCCACCGGCAAGTGGAGAGCCGCGACACCTCGGGGGAAACCCGGAGGCCGGGCTCCCGGATGCCCGTTATCGTCGTGGACATGCGCCTCTACATCGTCGACGCCTTCACCTCCGAGGCCTTCGCCGGCAACTCCGCCGGTGTCGTGCTGCTGGACTCGCCGGGCGACGCGGGTTGGATGCGGTCCGTCGCGGCCGAGTTGAAGCACGCCGAAACGGCCTTCGTCGAGGTCAGCGGTGAAGGGCCGAAGTCGCTTCGCTGGTTCACGCCGGAGACCGAGGTCGACCTGTGCGGGCACGCGACGCTGGCGACCACGCACGTCCTGGGCGGCGAGCAGATCTTCACGACGAGAAGCGGCGAGTTGCGCTGCCGTGCCGAGGACGGCTGGGTGTCGATGGACTTCCCGGCGGATCCGCCCCGGGAATCGGACGACGACCTGTCCTCGATCCTGCCGGGTGTCTCCCTCGAGTACGTCGGACGTGGCCGCCAGAGCCTGTTCGCGGTGGTGGACGACGCCGCGGTGGTCCGATCGCTCGCTCCGGACCTGGCCGCGCTGCGCACGCACTGGACCGGGCGGCTGATGGTCACCGCCCCGGGTGATCTTGACGGAATCGACTTCGTCACCCGGTACTTCGCGCCGGGCATCGGCATCGACGAGGACCCGGTGACCGGCTCCGCGCATTGCGTCCTGGCGCCGTACTGGGCCGCACGCCTCGGCCGGGACGACCTCGTCGGTGAGCAGGCCTCGGCGCGCGGTGGCATCGTGCGGATGAAATCCGAAGGCGGCCGCATCCTGCTTTCGGGGCAAGCGGTCACCGTGGCCAGTGGGGAGTTGCACGTCTGATGCGCCTGATCCTGAACGTCGTCTGGCTCGTGCTGTGCGGGCTGTGGATGGCACTCGGCTACGTCGTCGCCGGCGTCATCTGCTGCATCCTGATCGTCACCATCCCGTTCGGGCTGGCGTCGTTCCGGATCGCGGCCTACGCGCTGTGGCCGTTCGGCCGCACCGTGGTCGACCGGCACGACGCCGGGGCGCCCTCCACGATCGGCAACGTCGTCTGGTTCCTCTTCGCCGGGCTGTGGCTCGCGATCGGGCACGTGCTGACCGGAGTGGCGCTGTGCGTCACGATCATCGGGATCCCGCTGGGCGTGGCGAACTTCAAGATGATCCCGGTCTCGCTGATGCCGCTGGGCAAGGAGATCGTGGAGCTGCCGTAAGGCGTGCCGGCCGTGCGCTCGGCTCAGTCTTCGGGCCGCCACGGCAGGGAAATGATCAGGCAAGGGCCGCCGACGAACAACCCGCCGTCGATCCCCAGCGCCTTCCCGCCCGCGTAGAGATAAGGCCCCTCGATCTGCGCCGGGTGGATGCCGAGCTGGTCGGCGATGACGCTGTGCCCGTGCACGATCCGCTCGCCGCCGAGCCGGTCCATCAGCTGCTGCGCGACGCCGGCGCCTTCCGGGCCGCGGAAGGCGTACCGCGTGGTCATCCGCCGCCACACGTCCCACCAGGCCTGGATGTCGCTGCCTTCGAGGATCTCGCGGCCGTGCGCGTTGATCTCGTCGATGCCGGCGCCCCAGTCGAGGTACTCGAGCGTGTCCGAGTGCATCAGCAGGTGGTCGGCGGCCAGCGTCAGCATCGGGCGCGACGTCAGCCATTCGATATGCTGCGGCGTGAGCCGGTCCTGGTCGGCGAGCAGCCCGCCGTTGATCTCCCAGCTGCGCGCGAAGCTGCGCGGCCCGAAGTCGGACGGCACCTCCGTGTCGCCGAAGTGGTACATCCCGAGCAGCAGGATCTCGTGGTTGCCCAGCAGCGTCCCGCAGTGCCCGCCCGCCTTGGCCGCCTGCCGTTCCAGCCGCATCACCAGGTCGATGACGCCGACGCCGTCGGGGCCCCGGTCGACGAAGTCGCCGAGGAACCAGAGGGTCGCTTCACCACCGGCCCAGTCGTCGTCGGCGTCGAGCAGCCCCTTCTCCCGGAGCGCCCCGGCCAGCTCGTCCCGGTGTCCGTGCACGTCACCGACCACATAGGTCGGGGACGGAGGCTGATCGTCGTGCATCTCTGTGACGATAATCCCTGCTCCCGCCGCCGCCTCGCTCAGCCTTCGCCGAACGGGTCGCCGGTGCGCCCGACCAGATCGGCGATCGAGTCGATGATCTTGGTCGGCCGGTACGGGTAGTGCTCGGCGCTTTCCCGGCTGGAGATGCCGGTCAGCACCAGGATCGTCTGCAATCCGGCCTCGATTCCCGAGTGGACGTCGGTGTCCATCCGGTCGCCGATCATCAGCGTCGACTCCGAATGCGCGCCGAGCCGCCGCAGCGCCGAGCGCATCATCAGCGGGTTCGGCTTGCCGACGTAGTACGGCGAACGGCCGGTCGCCTTTTCGATCAGCGCGGCGACCGAGCCGGTGGCGGGCATGGAGCCCTCCACGCTGGGGCCGGTGGCGTCGGGGTTGGTGGCGATGAACTTCGCGCCGCCCTCGATGAGCCTGATCGCGCGGGTTATCGCGCTGAAGCTGTACGTGCGCGTCTCGCCGAGGACGACGTAGTCCGGGTCGCGTTCGGTCAGCACGTAGCCGACCTCGTGCAACGCCGTGGTGAGCCCGGCCTCGCCGATCACGAACGCCGAGCCGTTCGGCCGCTGCGACGCGAGGAACTTCGCGGTCGCCAGCGCGGAGGTCCAGATGGCCTCCTCGGGGATGTCGAGACCGGTCCGCTCGAGCCTCGCCCGCAGGTCACGCGGGGTATAGATCGAGTTGTTGGTCAGCACCAGGAAGCCGACGTCGTTGGCGCGCAGCTCCTTGAGGAACTCGTCCGCGCCGGGCACGAGGTGCTCCTCCTTGACCAGCACGCCATCCATGTCGCTGAGGTACGTCCAACGGCGCTCGTTCATGCCGCTGAGTTTAGTGATCCGCGACGGCGTGAACAGCCACGGACGCCGCCTTGACCGAAAGGTTGACCGGGGTCCCGGGTTCGAGCGCCAGTTCGGCGACCGCGGCGGGGGTCAGATCGGCGGCGAGACCGGCCGCCCAGTCGTCACCGCGGGCCCGGACGCGGATCACCGGTCCGTGTGGTTCGAGCGCGTCCACGATTCCCTCGACGGTGTTGCGCGGACTGCCGCGGTGCTCGCCTTCCCGCAGGTACACGGCGACGGCGCTGGGCGCGAAAACGGCCACGGCCGCTTCGCCCGCGACGACGTCCTTCGCCGGAATCCCCGCCAAGTGCCCGCCTGACGTGCGCAAACCACTCTCGACGGCGACGCCGGGCACCAGGTTCAGCCCGGCGATCCGCGCGGTGAACGCCGTGCGCGGCGCCGCGAGGACTTTCCGGGTCTCGCCGCGTTCGACGATCCGGCCGCCGCCGAGGACGGCGACGTGATCGGCCAGCGCCAGCGCGTCGAGCGGGTCGTGGGTGACCAGCACGGTCGGCGGCCCGGAGCGCAAAACCCGCCGGAGCAGGCCGCGGATGGCGGGCGCCGCGTCGACGTCGAGAGCGGCGAAAGGCTCGTCGAGCAGCAGAAGTCCCGGCTCGGCAGCCAGTGCCCGCGCGATCGCGACCCGCTGCGCCTGGCCGCCGGAGAGCTGCGCGGGCTTGCGATCGGCCAGTTCGAGCGCGTCCACTTCGGTCAGCCACTCCCGCGCACGCCGCTTCGCCTC
Organism: Amycolatopsis coloradensis; assembly: GCF_001953865.1. Taxonomy (GTDB): domain Bacteria; phylum Actinomycetota; class Actinomycetes; order Mycobacteriales; family Pseudonocardiaceae; genus Amycolatopsis; species Amycolatopsis coloradensis. The sequence continues at coordinate 192,204 of NZ_MQUQ01000005.1, read as the reverse complement.
CGCGCGTCCGGCGCCGGTCGAACGCGGCGCGAAGGCGACGTTGTCCAAAGCGGACAGATGCGGGAAGAGCAGGGCGTCCTGGGACAGCAGGCCGATGCCGCGCGCGTGCGGCGGCAGGCCCGCCAGGCCGCGGCCGTCCAAGGTGATCCGCGCCCGATCCGGGCGGAGCAGCCCGGCGAGGCACCCGAGCACACTGGACTTCCCCGACCCGTTCGGGCCGAGCAGGGCGAGCACACCGCCGTCGGGAACGTCGAACTCGACGTCCAAAGCGAACTCGCCGCGCCGGAGGGCGATCTCGGCCGAAAGGGTCACGACCGGACTCCTTCGAGCGCGCGCGGCCGGGCGAGCGCGATCACCGCGACGGCGACCAGGATGAGCAGCAGCGCGAGCGCCACGGCGCTGTCGACGTCGACCTCGGCCTGGGTGTAGACCTCGAGCGGCAGGGTCCGGGTCACGCCTTCGAGGCTGCCCGCGAAGGTGATCGTGGCGCCGAACTCGCCCAAGGCCCGCGCGAAGCTCAGCACGATCCCCGAACCGAGTGCGGGCATCAGCAGCGGCAGCGTGACCCGGCGGAACACCGTCCACGGCTTCGCGCCGAGCGTCGAGGCGACCCGTTCGTAGCGGTCACCGGCGCCGCGCAGGGCGCCTTCGAGGCTCACCACGAGGAACGGCATCGCGACGAACGTCTGCGCGATGACCACCGCGGCCGTGGTGAACGGCACCTGCTCACCGGTCAAAGCGGTCACCAGGATGCCGAGGAAACCCTTGCGGCCCAGCAGGTACAGCAGCGCGAGCCCGCCGACCACCGGCGGCAGGACCAGCGGTAGCAGCACCACCGCGCGCAGTACGCGGATGCCTCGCGCCCTCGAGCGCGCGAGGACGACGGCTAGCGGGACGCCGAACAGCACGCAGGCCACAGTGGACAGTCCGGCCGTGACCAGCGAGAGCTTGAGCGCGTTCAGCGACGACGGCGAAGCGATGAGACCCGGGAACCGGCTCAGATCCGAGCGCGCCAGCAGGCCGACGACCGGCAGCACCACCAGCGCCAGCGCGCATACGGCCGGCGGCCAGAGCACCCACGGGACCCCGGCCCCCGCGTTTCGTCCTCTAGTTGCGGTAGATGCACGCGCATCTACCGCAACTAGAGGACGAAACGCGGGATCAGGGCGCGCCAAAACCGACCTTCGCCAGTTCCTTCTTGCCCTCCGCGCTGAGGACGAAGTCCCTGAACAGCCCGGCGAGCCGCGCCTCGGGAGCGTCTTTCACCACCGCGATCGGGTAGTCGTTGATCGCGCCTGCCGACTCGGGGAAGTCCACCTTGTCCACCTTCCCGGCGGCCGACGTCGCGTCGGTGACGTAGACGAGACCGGCGTCGGCGTCGCCCGACTGCACCTTCGCGAGCACCGACTTGACGTCCTGCTCCTCACTCGCCGGCTTGAGCGTGACCCCGGACGACTGCTGAACCTTCTTCGCCGCCGACCCGCACGGCACCTGCGGCGCGCAGACGACCACGGTCAGCCCGTCCTTCGCCAGGTCCGCGAACCCCTTGGTGCCCTTGGGGTTGCCCTTGCCGACGGCGATGGCGAGCCGGTTGGTGGCGAACACCGACGGCTGCCCGTCGATCACCTCGCCCTTGGCGGCCTTGTCCATATTGGCCTGGTCGGCGGAGGCGAACACGTCCGCCTTCGCGCCCTGGGTCAGCTTCTGGACCAGCGCCGAGGAGCCCTCGAAGCTGAACTTCACGGTGACCCCGGAGTTCCGCGCCTCGAACTGCTTCCCCAGCTTCCCGAAGGACTCGGTCAGCGACGCCGCCGCGAACACGGTCAACGTCCTCGCCTCGGCCTTCGCGGCGACGGGCTGCTCCGAAGAACCGCAGGCCGTCGCGGCCAGCGCCAGCGCGAGCAGTGCGGGGGCAAGTCTCCTCATCGGCTTCCTTCCGGGGTTTCGATCACGACGGTGGTCGCCTTGACGACGGCGACCGCGAGCACTCCCGGCCGCAGCCCGAGTTCGCGAACGGCTTCGGCACTCATCAGGGAGACCACGCGGTGCGGACCGCACTGCAGTTCGACCTGCGCCATCACCTTGTCCGTGATGACCTCGGTGACCAGGCCGACGAACCGGTTGCGCGCGGAACGGCCGACGTTCGAGGGATCCTCGGGCTGCTCGGCCTGCGCCTTGGCGAACGCGGCGAGTTCGGCGCCGTCGACGACCTTGCGGCCCGCCGAGTCGTCGAACGCGCTCAACTGGCCGGCGCGCACCCAGCGGCGGACGGTGTCATCGCTGACTCCGAGCAGGCGAGCGGCTTCAGACAACCGAAATTGCGGCATGACCGGAGGATACTTGGCGCAGATGCGGAAAAGCTATGGACGCGAGGAATTGCCATAGCGGGCGAAGGCCATCGAGTAGCGCGCTCCGGAAACGCTCGAGCACTTTCCGCTCCGCCGGGGAGGGCTCCTCGAGGCGGATTCGAAGAGCGGCGCGTGGCGGTCCATGGCGCCGGGAACGACCTTCTCGAGTCTGTCCATGACGGCGGTCACAGCGCCTGTCGGCAGGCCGGTCAGTTCGGCGATCCTGCCCGGTGTCAACGGTCCCGGCGTCTGGCCGATGAGTTCGAGGACGTCGTGGTCGGTGGCCGACAGGCCCCTCCGCTCGGCGATCCTGGCGTGCCGGAGCACGGTCAGCGTGCCGCCTTCCCTGCCGGGATGGGCGAAGCGGGCCATTTCCTCCGCCGAGAGCGGGTATTTCGCCATCCGGCAAACCCTTCGGGAGAAACCGATTCGCTGCGAAATACATTCCAGACAGTCGGTTTTCGCCCGCATCGGGGTTAGTGTGGTGGTAATGACAGCAGTCGATCTCGGGTTTCCCCGTGTCCCCGGTACACGTGGTCGCCCCGCCGTGCCCAGGCCGGACAACCCAGCCCTGATCGACACCTTCGGCCGGGTCGCGACCGACCTGAGGGTGTCGCTCACCGACAAGTGCAATCTGCGCTGCACCTACTGCATGCCCGCCGAAGGGCTCGAATGGATGCCGAGCGCGGACGTGCTGACCGACGACGAACTCGTGTTCCTGTTGCGGGTCGCCGTCGAACGGCTCGGCGTCACCGACATCCGGCTCACCGGCGGCGAACCCTTGCTGCGCCAGGGCCTGGAGCACGTCGTCGAGCGGATCGCGGCGCTCGAACCGCGGCCGCGGCTTTCCATGACCACCAACGGGATCGGCCTCGCGAAGCGCGCGAAGGCGCTCGCCTCGGCCGGGCTGGACCGCATCAACGTCTCGTTGGACACCGTCGACCGCGCGCTGTTCGAGACGATCACGCGTCGCGACAGGCTGCCCCACGTGCTCGCCGGCATGGCCGCGGCCCGCGAGGCCGGGCTGGACCCGGTGAAGGTCAACGCGGTGCTGATGCGCGGGCTGAACGAGGACCAGGCCGTGCCACTGCTGCGGTTCTGCCTCGACGAGGGCTACCACCTGCGCTTCATCGAGCAGATGCCGCTGGACGCGCAGCACGGCTGGAACCGGCGCGACATGATCACCGCCGACGAGATCCTCGGCATGCTCGGCGAGGCGTTCTCCCTGTCCCCGTTCCCCGCCGCGCGCGGCGGGGCGCCCGCCGAACGCTGGCTGGTCGACGGCGGGCCGGGCGACGTCGGCGTGATCGGCTCGGTGACGAGGCCGTTCTGCGGCGCCTGCGAGCGCACGAGGCTGACCGCCGACGGCGCGGTGCGGTCCTGCCTGTTCAGCAACGACGAGACGGACCTGCGCGCCCTCGTGCGCGCGGGCGCGCGCGAAGAAGAGGTGGCGGACGCGTGGCGGGCGACCATGTGGGGCAAGCTCGCCGGGCACGAGATCAACGAGGCCGGCTTCGCGCAGCCGATCCGGCCGATGAGCGCGATCGGCGGCTGACATGGTGACCATCGTGGTGCGGTACTTCGCCTCGGCCCGCGCGGCCGCGGGTTTCGACGAAGAGAAGGTGACGCTGCCGGACGGCGCCCGCGTCGCCGACGCCGTCGCCCGCCTGCGGGAAATCCACCCGGAGAAGCTGGCGAAGCTGCTCGACGCGGTCTCGTACTTGCTGGACGGTGTCGCGGTGCGCGATCTCACCAAGCCGGTGGCCGACGCCTCCGAACTGGACGTCTTACCCCCGTTCGCGGGCGGCTGACCAGCGCGAACGCGGGAAAGCGATAGCAAAGGTCCCTTGCTCCCCCGCGAGCCGTTCCGGGGCCTTTGACCCCCCGTCCGTCCGGAATTCACCGACCGGACGCCGAAGCGGCCGAGGATGCGCCAGTGATCACTCCCCGCCGCATCATCGCCGCGCTGCTCGCCGCGGTCGCCGCCACGAGCCTGGCGACCGCGCCTGCCGCCGCCCACGAACGCGGCGTCCGGCCGCTGCCGCGGGCGCACAGCCACAACGACTACGAGCACACGCGCCCACTGCACGACGCGCTCGATCAGGGCTTCACCAGCGTCGAGGCCGACATCTTCCTGGTGGACGGGCAACTGCTGGTCGCGCACGACCTCGCGGACACCCGCCCGGACCGCACCCTGGAGTCGCTCTACCTGGAGCCGCTGCGCAAGCGCGTCCTGGCCAACCACGGTGCCGGCGTCTACCGGCAGCGGGCCCCCTTCGAGGCACGCTTTCCCGCCGGGAAGGCGTCAGCGGAGTTCCAACTGCTGATCGACGTCAAGGGGGACGCGAACAGCACCTACGCGGCGCTGGAGAAGCGGCTGTACGATCCGCGCTACTCCTTCCTCTTCTCTCTGTACGCGTTCGGGCACGTTCAGAAGCGGGCGGTCACCGCGGTGATCTCCGGCGGGCGGCCGAAGGACGTGATGCTCGGGCAGAAGTTCCGGCTCGCCTTCTATGACGGCCGGATCAAGGACGAGAACGACCTCGGCATCGGCTCGGACCCCCGCGTGACCCCGCTGGTTTCGGACTCCTGGACCGGCCTGTTCACCTGGACCGGCGTCGGTCCTTTCCCGGCCGGGGAGCGGGCGAAACTACACGAAATGGTCAAAAGGGCCCACGCGGCGGGTCAGCGCGTGCGTTTCTGGGCCACGCCGGATATCGCCGGACCAGGGCGCGACGCGTTATGGAAAGAGCTGGTCGCAGCCGGGGTCGACCACCTGAATACGGATGACCTGAGTGGACTGGCGAACTTCTTGAGGTCTCGCTAAAGTGCGCGGCCCATTACCGCGCGAAGGCGCACGAATGGTCCAGTCATCGCTTAATCCACGTGATGCAAGCCTCACGATCCGTGAATTATCTCGGCCAGGAAACGGTCCGATAACGGCCCACTGACCTGCGGAAACAGCCGAATCGTTATGGGTTGCGTGCTGTTACTGTGATGTAGGTCACAGCTCGAATAATTTCCGATCAGGCCGTTCGTTACGTACCGTCGCTTTTCGGTTGGCCCCGACCGACCACGCACCACCGGGAACCCGTAGCGCCTAGCCCTGTCCAACGAATTCCCGGACCCAACCCCGAGCGAAAGCATTTCCGGACAGGGACGAGGGGACCGAACCGACGCGACGTGCGTCCGGTGAAGTCAGCCGGCCTGAGACGGCCGGCCAGACCCGCGGGTCTTTCCCTCAGCACAGGCTCGTAGGCGCAGGGAGCGAGATCCACTCACATGTCGTACCGAGGCAAGCACCGCAAGATGTCCGCCGCCACCCGTCACATCGCCCGCGTCGCCATCGCGGGTGTCGCGGTCGGCGCCCCCCTCGCTATCGCCGCGACCCCCGCGTCGGCGACCAACTGGGACGCCATCGCGCAGTGCGAGAGCAGCGGCAACTGGAGCACCAACACCGGCAACGGCTACTACGGTGGCCTGCAGTTCTCGCAGAGCACCTGGCGTGCCTACGGTGGCACCGGCAGCGCCGCCAACGCGTCGCGTGAGCAGCAGATCGCCGTCGCCGAGCGGGTCCTCCAGGGCCAGGGCATCGGCGCGTGGCCGCACTGTGGCAAGAAGGGCGGCTCCGCCAGCCCCGCCAAGGCCAAGTCGACCGCCCCGAAGGCCACCAAGAAGGTGACCCCGAAGAAGTCGACCGCTCCTGTCGCCAAGCAGCAGGCCCCGGCTCCGGCCGCCGCCAATGTCGCGGGCTCGCACCCCAAGGGCGACTACACCGTCGTCGCCGGCGACACGCTGTCCAAGATCGCTTCCAAGTTCAACGTCCAGGGCGGCTACCAGAAGCTGCAGGAGCTGAACAAGGAATACGTGCCGAACGCCGACTTCATCGTCGTCGGCCAGAAGCTCGCCACCAAGTGAGCTCTTGAGCACCAGTAAGTCGTGATGCCCGCGGGATTCCCCGCGTGGCCACGTCGCGACTGACAGAGCCCCACCGCGCCATTCCCCCGGCGGTGGGGCTCTGTTGCGTCCCGGGACGGCGGCGCGGGCAAGAAATCGAGCGTGGAGGATTCGGAACGCTCAGGTCCGAGATCTTCCATCGTCCACTCTCGGCCTGGTCCGGCACAGGTAGGCAATACCCGGTCCGACACCCCCGCCGGTAGTTGCCGCGAAACGGCGATGGTGCGAGGTGTCGCCCTGGGAGCCACCTGTCGCGAAAGCCACTTTCGAGACATCAGACGTCCCGAAAGTGGCTTTCGCGACGTCCCGCGGCCCGGTCGGTCGCTGCGTCCGCCGTCGGTCTACGGCGAGTTGACCCATTCGTCGCTGCCGTCGGTGAAGTGCTGGTGCTTCCACACCGGCAGCCGCGCCTTGACCTCGTCCACCAGCTCCGAGCAGGCGGCGAAGGCCTGGCCCCGGTGCTCGGCGGCCACGGCGCACGCCAGCGCGACGTCCCCGATGGCCAGCGCGCCCAGCCGGTGACTCACAGCGACGGCCCGCACGCCGGTCCACTTCGCCGAGAGATCCGCGACGACCTCCGCGAGCACCTCCGAAGCGCTGGGGTGTCCCTCGTAGGCGAGCCGGTTCACCGAGCGCCCGCCGTCGTGGTCCCGCACGACCCCGCCGAAGGTGACGACGGCGCCCGCGGCCGCGTCGTCCACCAGCCGGGCGTGTTCTTCGACCGAAAGCGGCTCGTCGACCACCGCGATCCGTGCGACCCGAACGTTCACTGCTGTGCCTCCCGTGGGTGGTCGCCGCCCGCCAGCTGGTCGACGGCGTGGTCGAGGATCCCGTCGAGGACGCCCAAGCCGTCTTTCACACCGCCGCGTGACCCTGGCAGGTTCACCACGAGGGTCCGCCCGGCGACACCGGCGACCCCGCGTGAGAGCACCGCCGTGGGCACAGCGGGCAAACCAGCGGCTCGGATGGCGTCGGCGACGCCGGGGAGTTCGTAGTCGAGGATCGCGCGGGTGACGTCCGGGGTGCGGTCGGTCGGTGAGATACCGGTGCCGCCGGTCGTCACGATCACCCGGACCCCGGCCGCGACGGCGTCGCGCAGGGCCTCACCGACGGGATCCCCGTCCTGGACGACCACGGGGTCCGGCACGTCCCAGCCACGCGCGGCGAGCCAGGCGGTGATGACCGGCCCGGTCTTGTCCTCGTAGACGCCCTTCGCGGCGCGGTTCGACGCCACGATCACCCTCGCGACCCGGCTCACGACCGCTCCCAGGTCCCGGCCTTGCCGCCGTCCTTGCGGATCAGGCGGACGTCGTCGAGGGTCGCGGCGGGATCGACGGCCTTGATCATGTCGTGCAGGGTCAGCCCGGCGACGGCGACGGCGGTCAGCGCCTCCATCTCGACGCCGGTCCGGTCGTTCGTCTTCGCGGTCGCGGTGATGTGCACGGCGGTCTCGTCGAGGACGAACTCGACCTTCACCCCGGACAGCGCGATCTGGTGGCACAGCGGAATCAGCTCGGGCACCTTCTTCGCGCCCATGATGCCCGCGATCCGAGCGGTCGCGAGGGCGTCGCCCTTGGGGAGCCCGTCCGTGGCCAGCAGGCCGAGCACCTCGGCCGTGGTGTGCACGGTGCCGCCCGCCAGCGCGGTGCGGGCGGTGGGCGTCTTGCCGGAAACGTCGACCATCCGGGCGGCGCCCGTATGGTCGACGTGGCTGAGTTCACTCACTCCAGCAGGCTAGTCCTCAGAACACGCGCTGCTTCGAGCGAACCTCGTCGAGCGCCTTCTCCCGATCCTGCCGCTGCCGCGGAGTCATCGAGTCGAACAGGCCGCCCTTGTCCGCGGCGCAGGCCGTGTCGTGCGCGGGACGCTTGCCTTCCACGAAGAACCGGTTGACGGCGTTGTTACCGCAAGCGTTCTCCGAGCCCAGCCAGACCCCGTGCCCGCCGTCGTCGACCGACACCATCCGCGTGCGGTCACCGAGCGCGCGCCGCATCTCCTTGGCGCCACTGAGCGGAGTGGCCGGGTCACGCAGGTTCTGCACCAGCAGGATGTTCGACGGGCCACGGTCACCGATCCGCACCTGCGGCTCGATCGGCTCGGACGGCCAGAACGCGCACGCCCAGATGTTGGCCCCGGCCGCGCCGAACATCGGGTACTTGACCCGGTCCTTCTCGACGTTGCGCTGGTAGGTCGCGACGTTCTCGGGCCAGTTCACGTCGTTGCAGACCACGTGCAGCTGACCGGACAGCACGTTGCCGATGTCGACCTGCGCGGTCTGCTCGGTCTGCTTCACGACGCCTTCGCCGTCGAGCGCCTGCCACTGCTGCGCCAGCGTGGGAAAGGAACGGGTCGAGTACAGCGCGCCGAACGTGCCCATCCGGAACGCCGCGCCGTCCACCCCCGGGACCGTGCCGCCGTCGAGCTTGGCGGCGAGTTCGTAGAACTTGGCCGTCACCTGCTGCGGAGTACGGCCCAGCCCGTAGCTGGCGTGCCGTGCCGCCGCCCACTTCGCGAAGTCCGGGAAGCGGTCCTGGAAACCCTCCGCGAGCCGGCGCGAGGTCGCCGGGTCGAGCCCGCCCGGGCCGGTCACGCTGTCGAGCACGACACGATCGGTCCGCTGCGGGAACAGCGTCGAATACACGGCGCCGAGGTAGCTGCCGTACGAGACGCCGTAATAGGAAAGCTTCTTCTCGCCGAGCGCTTCCCGGATGCGGTCCATGTCCCGTGCGGTGTTGGCCGTGGTCATGTACGGCAGGTTCGCCGCGGTCTTCGACTCACCGCACTGCTTCGCGACACCGGCCACGTCCGTCGCCCGCTTCGCCACCGCCGCCGCGTCGCGCGCGTACGGCGGGACGTTGCTGACCAGCTGCTCGGGTTCGAGATCGCAGGTGACCGGCGTGCTGCGGCCGATCCCCCGAGGGTCGAACCCGATGATGTCGTACGCGTCGAGCACGCTCGACGGCATCCCCGCGGCGCGCAGGCCGTTGGGCATGGTCAGCCCCGGGCCGCCGGGGCCGCCCGGATTCGTCAGCATGATGCCGCGCCGCTTCGCCGGCTCGGTGCTGGCCAGCTTCGACACGGCGACGTCGATGGCGGGCCCGCCCGGATTCCGGTAGTCGAGCGGGACCTTCAAGGTGGTGCACTGCACCCCCGGCGCGGCCACGTCCTCCGGACACGGCCCCCAGACCACAGACGATGCCGCGGCGGACGCCGTGGCCGGTACGAGTACCGCCACGGTCACCGCCGCGGCCGTGAGTGCCCCGATTCTGCTCAGGACAGAGCGATTCATCCCCAACCCCCGGTCAAGATCGAATTCCTGGTCGGAATCGAGCCTAGGAGCGGGCGACGGCCGGGGGCGTCACCCTGAAGTCGGCCCCGGGGTCGGTCTCAGTGATGACGTCGGCCCCGAATGGAGCAAGGGACCTTTGCTGTCACTTCTGGACGGCTTTGGCCGCGCGCTTGACGGCCTCGGCCACGGCGGGCGCGACGGCGTTGTCGAAGACGCTCGGCACGATGAACGACGCGTTGAGCTTGCCGTTGTCCACCACGTCCGCGATGGCGTCGGCCGCCGCGAGCAGCATGGAGTCGTCGATCTGGTGGGCGTGCGCGTCGAGCAGGCCGCGGAACACGCCGGGGAAGGCGAGCACGTTGTTGATCTGGTTCGGGAAGTCGCTGCGGCCGGTGGCGACGACGGCGGCGTGCTTCTGCGCTTCCAGCGGGTCGATCTCCGGGTCCGGGTTGGCCAGCGCGAACACGACGGCGTCGGACTTCATGGTCGCGACCTGCTCGGCACCGAACAGGTTCGGCGCCGAGACCCCGATGAACACGTCGGCGCCGACGAGCGCCTCGTGCAGCGTGCCCGCCCGCTGCTCTTTGTTCGTGTGCTCGGCGATCCAGGTGAGGTTGTCGTCGAGGTTGCCGCGCGCGGAGTGCACGATGCCGTCGATGTCGGCGGCCACGATGTCGCCGGGGCCCTTGCCCAGCAGCAGGCGGATGATCGCCGATCCGGCCGCGCCGACCCCGCTGACCACGATCTTGCAGTCTTCGATGTTCTTCCCGACCACGCGCAGGGCGTTGCGCAGCGCGGCGACCACGACGATCGCGGTGCCGTGCTGGTCGTCGTGGAACACCGGGATGTCGAGCTGCTCGCGCAAGCGTGCCTCGATCTCGAAGCAGCGCGGCGCGGCGATGTCCTCCAGGTTGATTCCGGCGTAGACCGGGGCGATCGCCTTGACGATCTTGATGATCTCTTCGGTGTCCTGGGTGTCCAGGCACACCGGCCACGCGTCGACGTCGGCGAACTTCTTGAACAGCGCCGCCTTGCCCTCCATCACCGGGAGCGCGGCGGCCGGGCCGATGTTGCCCAGCCCCAGCACGGCCGAGCCGTCGGTGACGACGGCGACGGTGTTCCGCTTGATGGTCAGGCGGCGCGCGTCCTCGGGGTTCGCGGCGATCGCCTGGCAGACGCGCGCGACACCCGGCGTGTACGCGCGGGAGAGGTCGTCACGGTTACGGAGCGCGACCTTGGGGGTGACCTCGATCTTGCCGCCGAGGTGGATCAGGAACGTCCTGTCGGAGACCTTGCGGACCCGTACGCCCGGAAGCGAGTCCAGGGTCTGCGTGATGTCCTGCGCGTGATTCTCCGACAGGGCGTTGGCGCTGATGTCGACGACGATCGAGTCGGGGTGCGACTCGACGACGTCGAACGCGGTCAGCACGCCGCCGACCCGGCCGACGGCCGTGGTCAGGTCACCCGCCGCGGTGGACGACGCGGGGGCCTCCACCCGGACGGTGATCGAATATCCGGGACCGGGAACCGGCATGGCACTACCCCCGCTGAGGAACGCTCGAATAGGTCGAGCGAAAACCTACTCCCGTGACGACCGCCACGAAGCCTCGCCGGGGTGACTGACCAGTAACTTCCTACCGGTTGATCTCGGTCTCGGGGTGCACGTACGGCACCGCGTCGAGCGGGAAGGTCACGTCGCCGAACGGGGACAGCGCACCCTGCCGATCGGATGCGAGCTCGGTGACGGGGTGCTCCCCGTCTTCACCGGGCCACGTGGGATCGATGCCCGCGCGCTTGTTGTTCTCGCCCTTCGCCACAACGTCCTCCAGAGCATGGTCAAGCTGTTCTCACGGGACAGTCTGCCCGAACGCGACTGCCGGGCTACCACCCGCCCGGTATCCTGGTCGTCTATGCCCGCGCCATCCCTGGCGGACTGGCTGCGCCAGGAGTCCGACGACGCACTCGCCGCGCTCCTGCGCACGCGTCGCGACCTGTCCACGCCACCCCCGTCCGACACGATCGTGCTCGCCACCCGGGCCGGCACGCCGGGCTCCGTCGCGCGCGCCTGCGAAGACCTCGACACCTTCACCCTCGCCGTGCTCGACGCCCTGTTGCTGTCCGGAGCCGACACCGCTCCGGTCGCCGCGGCCGAGGTCGCGCGGCTCGTGGGTACCGGGATCGGCGAACCGCTGGCGCTGCTGCGCACGCGGGCGCTGGTCTGGGGTGAGGACGACGCGCTGCGCGTCCCGCCCTCGGCGCGCGACGCGCTCGGCCCCTTCCCCGCCGGGCTGGGAGCGTCATCGCCCGCGCTCACGGGACCGGAGATCGAGGCCGCGCTCGCGGAGGCCGGTGAGGACGAACGTGCCCTGCTGACGACGCTGGCCGCCGGGCCGCCTATCGGCCGCACTCGTGACGCGTCCGCCGACGTGCCGCTGGAGCGGGCGCGGACGCCGGTGCAGCGGCTGCTCGCGCGCGGCCTGCTGCTGCGCCGGGACGACCAGACCGTCGAACTGCCGCGTGAACTCGGGATCGCGTTGCGTGGCGGGTCGGTGTTCGAACCGGCGTCGCTGCGCGAACCGGCACTCCCCGCGCATCCGCATCAGCGGTCTACAGTGGACTCGACCGCGGCAGGCGAGGCGATGGAGTTCCTGCGCCAGACCGAAAACCTGCTGCGCGCGTGGTCGGAAACGCCGCCACCGGTACTGAAGTCCGGCGGGCTCGGGGTCCGCGAACTGAAGAAGCTCGCCAAGGATCTCGACGCCGACGAGGCACGGGTGTCGCTGCTGGCGGAGATCGCGGTCGGCGCCGGGCTGGTGGCCGACAGCGAAGCGACCACGCCGGAATGGGTGCCGACGACGCTGACCGATTCCTGGCTCGCGTCGCCGACCGCGCAGCGCTGGATGACGGTCGCGCAGGCCTGGCTCGAACTGCCCCGGCTGCCCGGTCTCGCCGGCGGGCGGGACGTGAAGGACAAGCCGATCGCACCGCTGTCGGAAGACCTGCGGAGGCCGCTGGCGCCGACGTCTCGGCGGCGGATCCTCCTCGCCTTGGCCGCGCTGCCCGAGGGCGCCGGGGTCAAGAGCACCGAGGAACTGGTCGCCGCGCTCGCCTGGCGCGCACCGCGGCGGGGCGGGCGGCTGCGGGACGAAACCGTCCGCTGGACGATGGCCGAGGGGGCCGCGCTCGGCCTGATCGGGCTCGGCGGGCTCACCACGGCGACGCGGGCACTGCTGGCCGATGACCGGCCCGGCGCGGTCGAGGCGATGGTGGACGCGCTGCCGCGTCCGGTGGACCACGTCCTGGTACAGGCCGACCTGACCGTGGTCGCGCCGGGGCCGCTGGAAGCCGAACTCGCGGGCGAGATGACCGCCGTCGCCGACATCGAATCGGCAGGGCACGCCACCGTCTACCGGATCACCGAGACCTCCGTGCGGCGCGCGCTCGACACCGGGCGGACCGCGGGCGAACTGCACGCGTTGTTCGCGGCCCGGTCGGCGACGCCGGTGCCGCAGGGGCTCACCTATCTGATCGACGACGTCGCCCGCCGTCACGGGCGGCTGCGCGGCGGGGCCGCCGAGTCGTTCCTGCGCTGCGACGACGCGTCGCTGCTCGCGGAGGTCATGGGCAGCCCCGTCGCCGCGGATTACGGGCTGCGCATGATCGCGCCCACAGTGCTGATCAGTTCGTACCCGCTCGCCGAAGTCCTCGACGCCCTTCGCACCGCCGGGTTCGCTCCGGCCGCCGAAGGGCCTGACGGACGCGTCATGGACATCAGGCCGTCTGGACGTCGTCTGCCCGCGAAGGCGCGTGCCGCGCGCCGGGCACCCGGGGAGCAGGCCGGGCTGACCGACGATCAGGTCGGCAAGATCGTCGCGCACGTCCGGGCCGGTGACGCCGCTTCGGCGCGCCGTCGCGGCGAGACGGTGCGCGCGCCGCAGGGCGGCGGCGCCGGGGACACGTCCGCGACGCTGGCGTTGCTGTCCCAGGCGACCATGGAGCGCCGCGAGGTGTGGATCGGCTTCGTCGACTCACGCGGGACGGCGAGCCAGCGCGTGGTGCGGCCGATGCGAGTCGGCGGCGGGGTCCTCGAAGGAACCGACAACGAGCGCTACCCACTGCACCGGATCACCTCGGCCGCCCTCGTCGAAGACTGACCCTCGCGTTTCGTCCTCTAGTTGCGGTAGTTGGTGAAGCGAACGACCGCAATTCGTCCTCTGCTTGCGGTAGTGGTTGCGAGCCCTGGGCCGGGCTAGACGAGCTGTTCGGTCCGGAGATCCTTTAGCACCAGTGACATGGCCTCGCCATGAGTCGGCCATTCAGGTGTCCCGATCCCGACCGAGTGCAAGGCGGCCCGGACCGCCGCATGCCCTTCGGCGATGGCGTGCGACAGGTCGTCGCTGGAGATATCGGCCTCGATCTCCATCACCCGACGACCGGCGTCCGCGGAGACCGCGCTGTCCGCGAACCCGGTGACACAGCGCTCCTGATCAAGGAGAGCCTGCATCACCTTGTCGCAGTAGCCGAAGAGATCATCGGCGCCGTCGGCGATGAAGACCCAATGCGCATGGACGGTCACGCCCATCAGGAACCTCCCTCGATCTCGTAGCAAGGTTGGCGCAGCAGCCAGGACAACGCGTTCTTCCCGTAGTTGGAACCGCTCGGTGTCAGGTGGATCCAACGCTGATGTTGCCCGCACGGGCACCTGACGGTGTAGTAGGTGGGTGGATCCAAGATCCGCCATCCTGCCCGATGGAAGTGATCCAGAACAGCTTCCAGATCCTTCCTAGGATGCTTTCTCCAGTATCCCACCGGCTACTCCTCGACCAGGTTAACGCAGATCACGGGGACCGGCGTCACGCTGAGGTTCAGTCCACGTACGACCGTGGTTCTATCGAAAAGCAGCCCAGGGCACTACCGAACGTGCCGATAAGTCACCGCAAGGTAGTCGAACTCGAGGATCGTTGCCCCGGCGCAAGGACCGCAATTCGTCCTCTGGTTGCGGTAGTTAGGGAAGCGAACGACCGCAACTAGAGGACGAAACGCGGGGAGGGGAGGGTCAGAGGTCGCGAAGGCCTTGAAGGACGCGCTCCATGAAAGCGCGCGAGGAGGAGTCGCCGAGGATCAGCTCCGTCTGGTGGATCAGGACGAGCCCCGCGTCCGCCATGTCGCCGACGAGCACCTTCACGACGCCCAGCGGCAGCCGCAGATGCGCGGCGATCTCCGCGATCGACCGGGTGTCCAGGCAGAGGTCGCAGATCTGCCGGTGCTCGATGGTCCGCACGCCGCGATACCGGCGGCCTTGGTCGCTGGTCGAGACCAGTGCCTCCAGCGCCAGGTCGTGCGCGGTGCGGGTGCGCCCGCCGGTACGCGTGTAGGGCCGGACCCGGGAGCCCGAAGTCGGCAGATAGACCGAAGCGGGCGCGCTACCCGAAGGGCCCGGACCAGCGGCACCGTTTCCCGCGGACGCGGGACGCGGCGACGGCTGCCGGAGCGGCGACGGCATGGGCGAAGGGACCGGTTCCGGCGGCGCGGCCGGACGCCGCGGCATGACCATGCTGATCGAGCTCAGCTCGAACCTGCTCGGGGAGTCGTAGGCTTCGCGCTCGGCGCCTTGGTAGAGGGAGTCCCAGCCGGAGGGTTCCGGTTCGGTGAATCCGGTGATCTTCATCGGCGGCTACCCACGGACGCCGCCCTGCAGCTGCGCCCGCAGCTCGGGGGTGATCTGCTGCCCGACCCGCTCGACGAGCAGGGTCATCTCGTAGGCGACGGTGCCGATGTCGCAGGTCGGCGCGGCCAGTACGGCGAGCGACGAACCGTCGGCGACCGACATGAGGAAGAGGTACCCGCGTTCCATCTCGACGACGGTCTGGTTGACCCCGCCCGCGTCGAAGCAGCGCGCCGCGCCGGCGGTCAGGCTGATCAATCCGGACGCGACCGCGGACAGCTGTTCGGCGCGTTCCTGCGGCAGCCCTTCCGACGGCGCGAGGAGAAGTCCGTCGGCCGAGACCAGCACGGCGTGCGCGGCACCGGGAACCCGGCGCGCGAAATCCGTGATGAGCCAGCCGAACGAGCTCTGCTGTCCGGATGCCGTCACAAGTCCCTCCTCGCTGCGTCAAGACCACCTGGGCGGCGTGGTCCGGACATCTCTCCCCGGTCGGCACCGACCTGGGCACCGGCGAGCCGAAAGACGCCTCCACCCAGCGTATTCGTCACGCCGATCGTGTCGAGCCCGCCACCCGGCCGAGGGTGTTGACCGAACGTGAACGTCCAGCCGCTCACCGCGTCGACTCATCGCGAACCGCGCATTCGTGGGTCACCCCATGGTGGCCGGACGCGACCAGGTGTGAAGCGATGTCGCCGCAGGTCACCGACATTTCAATCACCTGATCGGGCAAGGCCCGCACAGGATCGCGTGAAAGGGATCGCCCCGCGCCCGCGCCGGCTGGTGCACCACACCCCGAAGCGGGTGAAGCCTGCCGAGTTCACTCCAACGGCCGCATCCGCTCCGGGCTTTCGTCTGTCCTATCCCGCGCGCAACGCCGAATCGTGTGCGATGGCGTGCTGCACGACCGAGATCAACACCTGCTTGGCGGACTCACGTTCCCGGGCGTCACAGGCCATGATCGGCACGGACGGCGAGATCGTCAGCGCGTGCCGGACGTCCTCGATCTGGTGGTGCAGCAGCCGGTCGAAGCAGTTGATCGCCACGACGTACGGCAGCTTCCGGTTCTCGAAGAAGTCGATCGACGGGAACGCGTCGGCGAGCCGCCGCGTGTCGACCAGCACGACGGCACCGATGGCGCCGACCGCGAGGTCGTCCCACATGAACCAGAACCGGTGCTGGCCCGGCGTACCGAACACGTACAGCACCAGATCCGAGTCCAGCGAAATCCGGCCGAAGTCCATGGCAACGGTCGTCGTCGACTTGTTCGGGGTGGCCGAATTGTCGTCGACGCCGGTACTGGCCTCGGTCATCATGGCCTCGGTGGTCAGCGGATCGATCTCCGAAACCGCCCCGACCAGCGTGGTCTTCCCCGATCCGAATCCGCCAGCGACCACGATCTTGGCCGACGACGTCGGCCCGGCCACCTGCGGCGCATTCGCGTCGGAGTCAAATTCTCCGAAGCCCACTGAGCACCCTCTCCATGAACTCGATACTGGGCCGGTCACCCACGTTCTGGCTGGCGGTGTGCACCAGGACCAGGCCGAGGCCGGCCACGTCTCCGATCAGCACCCGGACCACGCCGAGCGGCAGGCGCAACAGCGCCGCGACTTCGGCGACGGACCGGGTGTCCAGGCAAAGGTCGCAGATCGACCGGTGTTCGGGGACGCGCACCCGGTCGAGCACACGTCCCTGTTCACTGGTCGAGATCAACGCCTCGATGGCAAGGTCGTACGTCGGCTTGGTCCGTCCCCGCGTGCGGAAGTACGGCCGGACCAGGCCGGAGGATTCGACGTCGGTGGTGTACTGCTCGTCGACGAACTCGTTCTGCGCCTGCTGCGGCAGTGCCGCGGCGAGCGGATCGGCGGCCGCCGCCCGGCGCTCCTCCTCCTTGTCGAAGGAGAACTTGGCGAACTCGCCCGAGTCGTACAGCGGGCCGCTGCCACCACCGAACAGTTCCGCCCCAGGGCCACCGAGAAGACGCTCCCGGTAGTCCGTGACGCTGAAATCGGCGGGTCCCTGTCCCGCGTTCGAATCGGTCAGCCAGCGGGAGGCCTCGTCCGGTGACACGGGGTCGTTGTCCGACCCCTGTGCCCGGCGCGATCGCCATTCGCGGTCGACCCGGTCCCGGAAGGACGTCCAGTCCTCCCGGCCGTCGTCACGTTCCGACCACCCGCCGGAGAAGTCGTCACCGAGCCGGCCATCGCCCCTCAAGCGCCCGTCGTCCACGGCATTCTCCTCGGTTCCCGGTCGCTCAGCGGCGGACCGACGCGCCCTGCAGTTGCGCGCGCATCTCCGGTGTCAGCTGTTGCCCAACGCGTTCCACCAGCAGGGTCATCTCGTAGACGACCAGGCCGATGTCACTCTCCGGCGACCCGAGGACCGCCAGACAGGAACCGTCGGACACCGACATCAGGAAGAGGAAGCCGTTGGCCATCTCGACCACCGTCTGCGCGACCGTGCCGCCTTCGAAGACCTTCGCCGCACCGCGCGCGAGGCTGGTGAGCCCCGACGCGACCGCGGCGAGCTGGTCGGCCCTGTCCTTGGGAAGCCCCTTGGAGGAGGCCAGCAGCAAACCGTCCGCCGACACCACCACGGCATGCGCCGCGCCCGGGACCCGGTGCACGAAATCCGTGATCAGCCAGGCAAAGCTGCTCGTGTGTCCTTTACCCTGCGCCTGGCCGCCAGGCTGCGCCGGACCGCCCGGCTGCATCGCACCCGCCCGTGTCACCTTCACTCCTTACTGCTGTCATCGGCGGAGGAACCTCCGCCGGTCACCGGAACGCCGTTGTCATCCAGCGCGTCTATCGGGCGTTCCTTCAACGCGTGCCGTCCCGACTTGTAGCCCTGTTGGAAGCTTGCCATCCGACTCCTCGCCGCCGTCGCCGAGCGGGCGATAGCGCCCGTCCCCGGCATTCCGGAGGTCTTGTCGGCGAACGAGTCTTCCTTCTTCGGCTCGTTCCCGCCGATCGAACCGGGGACGAGGTACTGGTTCGGCACCCGCTTGGGCAGGCCCGCCGGGGTGATCTCGTCGTTCCGGTCTTCGTACAGGGCCTGTGCCGCCTGCCAGCCGTCGTCGGACGCGCTGCGCCAGCCATTGTCCTGGAGCACCGTCTCCGGCGGAACACTCTGCGGGGTCCGAGTGGGCAACGCCTCTTCGGCGGACTCGTCGACGGCTTCGACCGGCTCGTCGAAACCGTCGTGGTCCTGCTGCTCCGGCTCGACCGGCTCCGTGTAGGTGGTCGGGGTGTCACCGCCGGCCTCGTCGCCTTCGCTGAACCAGCGCGAGAGCACCGACTGGTAGATCGGGAGCCGCCTGGTCGGGACGTCGTCGTCGAGCGCCGACTTGCCCGCGTCGGCGGACTCGTCGGGCTGCCGCGGCGACTCGACCGGGTTCACCGGGGCGTACCTCGGCTCCCGCTTCGGCAGCACGAGCGACGCGAACTGGGTCTCCGTGCCGCTGGAGGCACCGTCGCCGTTCGGCGGCGAGATGTCGTCCGCCGTCGGCCACGCCGGGACCTCCTCAGCGGGGGACGCCGGGCTGAGGAACGGTCCGGCCGCGTTCTTGCCCGCGACCAGGTCGTCGAGGCTGATCGGCTGGTCGAGCGGGACGAGCCCGCCCTGGTTCGCGACCGGCTGCGGGGCGGCCGGCGGCTTCGACGGCGGTGGCGGGGTCATCTCCAGGCCGCGGTCGGACGCCGGGATGCTCGGCAGTGAAGCCGACATCTCGGACATCGACGGCATCGACGTTTCCGAGCGGTTCGACGGCGGGGCGTTCCGCACGCCGGGCCGCATCTGCGTGAGCAGCTCGGCGGGTACGACGACCCGCGCGATCACGCCGCCCTCGATGTCCTCGTTCTCCCGCAGCCTGACCTCGATGCCGTGACGGCGGGCCAGGCGCGCGACCACGTACAGGCCCATCCGCCGGGTCACCGAGACGTCGAGGTCCGGCGGTTCGGCGAGCCTGGTGTTGACCTCGGCGAGCCGTTCCTCGGTCATCCCGACACCGTGGTCGGTGACCTGGATGGCGAGGGCCTTCTTGCGGGTGATCACCGCGCGGACGGTCACCTTCGTCTCCGGCTCGGAGAAGTAGGTGGCGTTGTCCAGCAGTTCCGCGAGGACGTGCACGAGGTCGTGGATCGTCAAGCCCTGGACGGCGACCTCGGGGACGATCCCGACCTCGATCCTGGCGTACTGCTCGATCTCCGAGACCGCGGCGCCGATGACGTCGGCGGCGGGCACCGGCTTGGGCACCGACTTCGCGAGACCGGCGCCCGAAAGCACCAGGAGGCTTTCACCGTTGCGGCGCAGCCGCGTGGCGAGGTGGTCGAGTTCGAACAGGCTGGCCAAGTGGTCCGGGTCCTGCTCGTCGGCCTCGAGCCGGTCGATCACGCCGAGCTGGCGTTCCACCAGCCGCTGCGACCGGCGGGACAGGTTCACGAAGATGCCGTTGACGTTCTCGCGCAGGAGGGCCTGCTCGGCGGCCATCTTGACGGCCTGTTCGTGGACGACGTCGAACGACCGCGCCACTTCACCGATCTCGTCACGCGAGGTGACCGGCACCGGCTCGACCGACCGCTTCGCGGCGTTGACCGGGTCCGGGTCGTCCAGGATCGCTTGCACGGTTTCCGGCAGTCGTGTGTAGGCGACGTCGAGCGCCGTCTTCCGCAGCACCCGCAGCGGGCGCAGCATCAGGCGGGCGATGACGAGCATCAGGAACAGCGCCGCGAGCAGGGCCAGCAGCACGATCGCGCCACCGATCCACGCCGAGTTGATCGCGTCGGTCGCCAAGCCGTCGGCCTGTGCCCGCAGCTGGCCGAGCAGGTTGGTCTCGACCGCGCGCAGCTTGTCCAGCGCGACGCGGCTGTCGTTGCCCAGCGCGACGTTGTCGATCGACGGCGTCTCGTTCTGCTGATGCAGCGAGAACGCCATCGTGGTGATCCGGCGGCGGTCGTCGACCTCGGGGCCGGAGAAGGTGTCCGAGTAGAGCTGCCGCTGCTCGGGGCTGGCGTTCGCGAGGAAGGCCGCCGTCGAGGCGTCGCCGCTCGCGACCGCCGAGCGGGCCTGGTCGAACAGGTCGCCGGGGAAGGAGGAGCGGAAGGAGGCGATCAGCAGCGCCGCGTCACCGCGGGCGATGAACTCCTTGCTCTCACTGATGGCCTGCACGGTGACACCGAGCCGGAGCACGTCGCGGTTGGCGACCGCGGTGGTCACCTCGCGACCGAGCTGGACCAGCGAGTCGAGGACGCCGGAGTAGGCGATGAGGACCGGGGTGTCGCCCAGCAGCGAGGTGCTCATCGCGCCGCGCAGCGGGCGCAGGGCGTCGAGCCGCTGCAGACCACGCGAGTAGCGGTCCCTCGTGTCCTGGTCGTCCGGATTGATCTGGTTCGCCGAAGCACGCAGGTCGTCGACGGCGCGATCGACCTTGGCGATCTGCGCGTCGAGACCGGCTTGGCGCGACGGGTCGTCGGAGGCGATGTTGGCGACGGCGAGCGCGCGTTCGCTCTGCAGCTCGTGCACCACGAGCGTGATCTTGTCGGCGAACGCGACCTGGTCGGCGGTGTCCTGGAACCTCGCCGCCTCGCCGCTGTCGTCGATCACGCGCAGCGTGCCGAGCGCGAGCGCGGTCAGCGTCGGGATGATCAGGACGGCCGCGAGCTTGGATCGCAGGCGCCAGTTACGCAGGCCCAGGAACGACCCGGCCACCTTCCCGCCAGGACCGTCTCCGGTTTCCCGCGCAGGGGTCCCTCCCACCCCCGCGGTGTCTTCGTTCGGCACCGCCGCACCACCATCATCTTCATCCGGGCCGGGAAAGCCCATTTTGGACATGCCGTTCTCGAACTGGCCGTACTGCTGTCTGGATCGGTTGTCGGAGACCACTACCCGCTCACTCCTGCCACCCGGCAGGGGGACATACGAAGCGAGTGCTCACTCTGACGGATGAGGAAATCGTCTTTGACGCAGTCTCTCAGGTGCACTTGGCCGAATTCCCGCCTGGCATCATTGGTCTGTTCGGCCTAACCCGCCAGTGCGCGGGCACGCACCAGTGAAGCACGGTCGTGTTCGACACTCGTTCGGTCAACACAGAGTGCCTTGCACCTCGGGAAAGGTCCAGAGCGTTCGGCCATCCAAGGCACTCTCTTTCACTACATCAGTGGTCCACACCTCACTACCGGTGCATGAGGGTAGCGAACGGATGGCCCAGATGTAACCCTTCGGACAAGACGTGGGAAGTCCCACCGGACGGCCCTTGACCTGTTGTCGCTCAGTTGGCAACAAACTCTCGCCGATCGACTCAACGAACACGCCGAGTTGTGTTCACTTTTGACAAACAACCTGTTCGGGTGATCGTTACCACTGGGGATCATAGGATGACCACCCATTGTGAGCACGTTGTCGGTTCTCTACAGTGGGCCCGTGACTTGAGACAAAGAGTCACTTCCGAATTCCACATCAGGCCACGTCGTCACGTGTCCCTCCCCTTGATCAGGAGCACCACTTGCTTGGCTCTGCAAGCTCGAAGAAGGCCTTGAGCGTCAGCCAAGGTCGGCGTGGAGCCCTCGCCCTCGCGATGGCGGCCGTCGTTTCGGTATCGGTCAGCGGCTGCGGCCTGCTCGGCGGGGACGATTCGTCGTCCTCCTCCGGCGGCTCCGGGAACCTGGAGAAGTCGAAGATCAAGGTCGCCGTGATGTCGACCATCGACCTCGCCCCCCTCCGGCTCGCGCAGGACGGCGGCTACTTCAAGAACGAGGGCCTCGACGTCGAAGCGGTCGAGGCGGGCACCGGTCAGATCTCGCTGACCAAGCTGATCGGCGGCGAGGTCGACATCGCCTACGCGAGCTACACGCCGTTCTTCATCGCGATGAGCAAGGGCACCGCCGACATCAAGCTGGTCGCGGACGCCTCTTCCGCGGGCCCGAAGAGCACCATGCTGGTCACGCTGCCGACGTCGTCGGTGAAGAGCGTCGCCGACCTGGCGGGCAAGAAGATCGGCATCACCGCGCCGAACACCGTGTCCGACACACTGTCCAAGTCGGTCATGAAGGACCACGGCGTCGACACCAGCAAGGTGCAGTGGGTGCCGATCCAGCTGCCGAACGTCGGGGCCGCGCTCAAGAACGGCGACATCGACGCCGGTTTCCTCACCGAGCCCTTCATCACCCAGACCGCGAAGCTGGCGGGCACCGTCCCGGTCGTGGACACCGCCACCGGCGCCACCCAGGACTTCCCCACCGCCGGCTACGGCTCGCTCGGCAAGTTCGTGAACGAGAACCCGAAGACCGTGGCCGCCTTCCAGCGCGCCATGCAGAAGGCCACCCGCGACGCGGCCGACCGCTCCAAGATCGAGCCGCTGCTGGTCAAGTACGCGAAGATCGACCAGGACACCGCCGCGCTGACCACGCTGCTGACCTTCCAGTCCACCCTGGACCCCCGCCGCATCCAGCGGGTCCCGGACCTGCTCCTGCAGATGGGCGCCATCCAGACCAAGATCGACGTCGGCCCGATGATCGCGCCCCAGACCACGAGCTGATGACACGCGGTTACCCCGAATTGTCGCCCCACCAGTAATTCGATCACTAAAAGTAGTGTTGTCCAAGCGGGTGATCACGCGATCAGGCGAACGGCCTAAAATGATCACCCGCTCACGGCACCCATTGTGAGCAGGTGGGCAAATCTCTAAGGTGACCGCGTGCCGGGCGAAATGAAGCCACGACACGGATGAAAAAACCACAACGGTGATTCATTGTTTCCGAGGAGCTGGCTTTGTTTCGAAACGCCTTGAGCAGGAGCGGTGCCGGCAGAGGACGGGGCGCCATCGGTGTCGCCCTGAGCGCCCTCATGCTGGCCACATTGGGCGCCTGTGGCGCCCTCGGCGGCGACGACACGTCCAAGGCGTCGGGTGGTGACGGCGCGGTGGAGAAGCCGAAGATCAAGGTGGCCCTGCTGCCCGTCGTCGACCTCGCGCCCCTGCGGCTGGCGCAGGAAGGCGGCTACTTCAAGGCCGAGGGCCTGGAGGTCGAAGCGGTCGACGCGCCCAGCGGCCAGCAGGCGATGACCAAGATGATCGGCGGCGAGGTCGACATCGCCTTCTCCACCTACATGCCGTTCTTCGTCGCGAAGAGCAAGAACGCGGCCGACATCCGGCTCGTCGCCGACTCCGTTTCGGCCAGTCCCAAGAGCAACGCGGTCGTCACGGTGCCGACCTCCTCGGTCAAGACGATCAACGACCTCGCGGGCAAGAAGATCGCGATCACCGACAAGAACACCGCGTCCCACCTGCTCACCGTGTCGGTGATGAAGGACCACGGCGTCGACACCAGCAAGGTGCAGTGGGTGCCCATGCAGCTGCCGAACATCGCCGCCGCCCTGTCGTCGGGCCAGGTCGACGCGGGTTACCTGCCCGAGCCGTTCCTGACCCAGGCGTCCAAGGTGGTCGGCGCGACCCCGGTCGTCGACATCGCCACCGGTGCCACCACGGACTTCCCCCTGGCGGGCTTCGGCGCGCTCGGTTCCTTTGTGGACAAGAACCCGAAGACGCTGGCCGCGTTCCAGCGCGCGCTGGCCAAGGCCGTGCGCGACTCGGCCGACCGTTCCAAGATCGAACCGATGATCGTCAAGTACGCGAAGGTCGATGCCGAAACCGCTTCACTGCTCACGCTGCCGACGTTCGGGGCCACCCTGGACGCCCGTCGCCTGCAGCGCGTGCCGGATCTGCTGCTGCAGACCGGCGTGATCACCGCCAAACTCGACGCCGCCCCGATGCTCGCCCCTCAAGCTGGATAAAGGTCAAGGTGCCACGACTTCTCCGTGCCCTGGCCGGTCTGGCCGGTTTCTTCCTCCTCTGGGAAGTGATCGTCCAGGCCGGCCTGGTCCGTAAAGAGTTCCTCCCCCCGCCGTCCGTCGTCCTCGTGACGATCTTCGAACAGTTCGGCGAGACGCAGTTCATCCGCGATCTGGTCGCCACGTTCCTCGCGTGGGCCATCGCGCTGCTCATCGCGGTCGCCATCGCCGTGCCCGCCGGTCTGCTGCTGGGCAGCATCCCCGGCCTGCGCACCGCGACCGCGGTGGTCGTCGAGTTCCTGCGGCCGATCCCCGCCGTCGCGCTGATCCCGCTGGTGCTCCTGCTGATCGGCGGTGGCCCCGAAGCGAAGATCACGCTCGCCGTGTACGCGTCGTTGTGGCCCATCATGTTCAACACGATCTACGCGCTCGGCGAGATCGACCCCGTCCTGCTCGAAACCGCGAAAGCCTGCGGCACGGGCAAGTTCCGGACGCTGACGTCGGTGGCGCTGCCGCATACCGCGCCGTTCGTGTTCACCGGAGTCCGGCTGTCCGCCAACATCGCGTTGATCGCGGTGGTCAGCACCGAATTCCTGGCCGGGGCCAAACTCGGCATCGGCAACTTCATCATGCAGGCCAGCACCGGCTCGACCAGGTTCGACCTCGTGCTCGCGGGCACCGTGGTGGTCGGCTTGCTCGGCTTCCTCATCAACGGCGGGCTGGAGATGATCGGCAGGCGGGCCTTCCGCTGGAGCACGGTCGACCGGGAGGCGGTCTCGTGACGACCCTCACGCTGTCCAGGCGCGTCGGCCGGGGCCTCGGCATCCTGGCCCGCAACTGGCTGCTGTTCTTCGCCCTGCTCGGGATCTGGGAACTCTCGACCCGGCTCGCGGAGAGCCCGTTCTTCCCGCCGCCGACCGAGATCGTGTCCGCGTCGGTGAAGCTGTGGTTCAGCGGTCCGGCGTCACAGCTGTTCCTGACCGACACGGTGTTCGACAACGTCCTGCCGAGCCTCGGCCGCACACTCGGTGGCTGGCTGCTGGCCGGTGTCGTCGGCGTCGCGCTGGGTGTCGCGCTGGGCCGGTCCAAGACCGGGATGGACTACGTCGGACCGCTTTTCGCGTTCTTCCGCTCGGTGCCGCCGCCCGCGCTGATCCCGGTGTTCATCGTCCTTTTCGGACTCGGACCGGGGATGCAGACCGGATCGATCATCTTCGGCGCGATCTGGCCGGTGGTGCTCAACACGGTGGACGGCGTCCGGTCGGTGGACCAGGTGAAGGTCGACACCGCGAAGTCGTTCCGGACGCCTCGGTCGTACTGGGTGCGCTCGATCGTGCTGCCCGCGGCCGGGCCGAAGATCTTCGCGGGCCTGCGGCTGAGCCTGTCCATTTCGCTGCTGCTGATGGTGATCTCGGAACTGGTCGGCTCCTACAACGGCATCGGCCGGTCCCTGATGGACGCACAGCAGGCGTTCGACTTCCCGCTCATGTGGTCGTGGCTGGTCCTGCTCGGGCTGCTCGGCTTCGGGTTCAACGCGGCCTTCCTCGCCGTGGAGCAGAGAGTGCTTCGCTGGCAGCCCACCCGCAACGGCCGTATCTAGTTTTCGAAGGGTCAGCAAGATGTCAACCATGCTCGAAGTCTCCGGGCTGAACCACCGGTACGGCGCGGGAGAAAAGGCGCACATCGCGGTCAACGACCTGTCGTTCACCGTGGAAGCGGGACAGCTCGCGAGCATCGTGGGCCCGTCGGGCTGCGGCAAGTCGACGCTGCTGCGCTGCATCGCCGGGCTCGTCAAGCCGACGTCCGGACGGGTCAGCCTGCACGGCGACGACGTCTCCGGCGTGCCGGAGGACCTGGCCGTGGTGTTCCAGGACTACAGCCGCTCGCTGTTCCCCTGGCTCTCGGTCGCGAAGAACGTCGAATTCCCCTTGCGGTGGCGTGACTTGAGCCGCGCCGAGCGGCGGACGCGGGCGCAGGAGGCGCTGGAGTCGGTCGGCCTGTCCGGGGTCGGCGCGAAGTTCCCGTGGCAGCTCTCGGGCGGTATGCAGCAGCGTGTGTCGATCGCACGGGCGCTGGCCAGCCGTCCCGCGCTGCTGCTGATGGACGAGCCGTTCGCGTCGGTCGACGCGCAGACGCGGTTCGAACTCGAGGACCTGACCCGCCGCGTGCAGCGCGAGAACGGGAGCACGGTCCTCGTGGTCACGCACGACATCGACGAGAGCGTCTACCTGTCGGACCGGGTGCTGGTGCTGTCGAAGTCACCGGCCAAGATCGTCGCGGACCTCCCGGTGGGGCTGCCCGCGGAGCGGAACCAGATCACCACGCGCGAGTCCGCCGAGTTCGTGACGCTGCGCGGCGAGGTCGCGCGGCTGCTGCACGGTGGCGCTCCCGAGGCCGTCACCGCCGCCTCCGACGCGGCCGAGTACGAACTCGCGCAGCAGGTCGCGGCCGACGCTGAGGCCGAGGCCCGCGCGAAGACCTCCTGAAGTGCTATGAAAGCAGCGTTTCGTCCTGTGTCGTTCGAAGCCAAAGGTCCGTGAAGGACTCCTTGAGGGGCTCAGGTCCCTTAAAGTTCCCCTTACCTGCCTCGGAACAGCACATCTAGCCTCAGCGACATCACCAGCCACAACGGCGGCGCGTGAAGGCCCCCTTCCCTCGGCTGAGCCGAGGGAAGGGGGCCTTCACGCCTTCCCCAAGTAGCGGGGAGACCGCTCAGTACAGCGTGCGCGGGTTC
Organism: Amycolatopsis coloradensis; assembly: GCF_001953865.1. GTDB lineage: Bacteria > Actinomycetota > Actinomycetes > Mycobacteriales > Pseudonocardiaceae > Amycolatopsis > Amycolatopsis coloradensis. The sequence goes on along the minus strand of NZ_MQUQ01000005.1, from coordinate 165,433 downwards.
GCGTCGATGCGGACGTGCACCAGGTGCGGGCGCGTGTCCGGCAGCGCGGCCTCCAGCGTCGGCTTGAGGTCTTCGGCCTTCTCGACGACCGACGTGTTCAGGCCCAGGCTCTTCGCCAGCGCAGGGAAATCGATACCGCCGAGGTCGACGCCCGGCACCTTCTCGCCGCCCGCGGCCTCACCGAGGATGCGCACGGCGGCGTACTGCGAGTTGTCGAAGATCACGAACGTCACCGGCAGGTTGTTCTGCGCCGCCGTCCACAGTGCCTGGACGCAGTACATGCTCGAACCGTCGCCGAGGATGGCGACGACCTTGCGGTCCGGGCGGGCCAGCGCGGCGCCGACGGCGGCGGGGAGGCCGTAGCCCAGGGTGCCGCTGGCGACGGTGAGGAAGCCCGTGTCGGTCGACCTGATCGGCAGGTGGTCGTGCAGTTCGTTGCGGTGGCTCGGCGTCTCTTCGACGACGATGGCGTTGTCCGGCAGGACTTCCGAGATCGTGGCGTAGGCGAAGTCCGGTGTGATCGGGGTGACCGCGGCGGGCTTTTCCAGCCGGGTACGGGATTTCGGCGCTTCCCGCGGCGCGGCGCGGTCCAGCAGGGCGCGGATCGCGAGCTTCGGTGTCGCGCGGATCCCGGTGCCCTCCGCGGCCCTGGCGAGGATCTGCTCGTCGTCACTGACCAGGAACAGCGGGGGCAGCGCGGTTTCCGACTCGCCCCGGTACACGTGGTAGGTGAACGCCGGGGCGCCGATGACGACCACGAGATCGTGCTCGACCAGCGCGTTCGCGAGTGCTTTCCGCTCCGGCTGGAGGAAACCGAAGAACTGCGGGTGGTCCTCGGGGAAGGAGCAGCGCGCCCCCATCGGCGGCGCCCAGACCCCGGCGCCCACCTTCTCGGCCAGCGCGACGACGTCCGGCACGGCGCCTTCACCGTCGATGCCGGGGCCGACCACGATCGCCGGGTTCTTCGCGGCGTCCAAGGCGGACACCAGTTCGTCCAAAGCGGACGGATCGGGCGCGAAACCGCGGATCATCGACCGGGAGACGACCGGTTTCGTGGTCTCGACGTCCCAGTCGTCCACCGGCACCGAGACGAACACCGGACCCATCGGCGCCTGCGTCGCGATGTGATACGCCCGCGCCAGCGCGGCCGGGACGTCCTCGGCCCTGGCCGGTTCGCAGCTCCACTTCACGTACGGCTTGGGGAAGTTCGCCGCCTCGACGGCGCCGAGGAAGGGATCGTCCGGCAGCAGCGACCTGGTCTGCTGACCGGCGAGGATGATCAACGGCGCGTTGTTGCGGTAGGCGGTGAAGATATGCCCGAGCGCGTGGCCGACCCCGCCCGCGGAGTGCAGGTTCACCAGCGCCGGGCGTCGCGAGGCGCGGGCGTACCCGTCGGCCATCGCGACGACCGACGCCTCGTGAAGCGCGAGCACGTAGGTGAAGTCGTCGGGCCATTCCGTGAGAAACGCGATCTCGGTCGTGCCGGGATTGCCGAAAATCGTGGTCAGGCCAAGGTCACGCAGCAGTTCCCTGGTCGCGTCACGTACGGTGCGGGTAGCCATGGCCCACACGCTAGCTGGTCCTGTCCCGATAGTTGAAGATGCAACCTCAAATCACCGTGTGTGGTCTGGACCTGACCGCTCGCGCACGGCCTTGGCCTAGTCCTTGACCAGTGCCGCCCATTCGCGGACGGCGGCCGCGTCCACATCGGACTCCCAGCCGCCGGGCCTCGCCGCGCTTCCGATGTGGAACGCGCGCACCCCGCCCGCCCGCAGCAGATGCACCTGCTGCGCCCGCAGGCCGCCGCCGACCAGCAGCCGCGGCCCGTCCGTGCGGCGGGCGAGCCGTTGCAGCACCGAAAGGCCGTGCGCCACCCCGTGCGGATGCCCGGCCGCGAGCACCGTGTCGCAGCCGAGCGCGGCCAGCTGGTCGTAGGCGCGCAACGGGTCCCGCGCGCGGTCGATGGCCCGGTGGAAGGTCCACGGCAGCCCGTCGAGCTCCTTGACCAGTGTTTCACAGGCGTCGACGTCGATTTCACTTTCCAGGTCCAGGAAACCGAAAACGAACTCCCGCGCGCCCGCGTCGAGCAGCCGCCCGGTGTCGGCGCGCAACCCGTCGAGGTCGCCGGCGGCGAAGGACATGTTGTCGCGCAACATGACCCGCACCGGGAGGTCGGTGGCGGCGAGCACTTCGCGCAGCGTCTCGACCGACGGCGAGAGACCGTCGCTGGCCATGTCGCTGACCAGTTCGAGGCGATCGGCCCCGCCCTCCTGTGCGCGCTCCGCGTCCGCCGCAGTCAGCGCGATCACTTCCAGCAGGCCGGTTTTCGAACTCATGGACCTTCCAATTCGCTTTGTGCCCCTTGGTGACCCGCGTCCGCGATCGACGTCGGCAGGAGGTCCTGCCACCGCGACAGCGGCGCCTTCGGCCAGGGCGGGTTCACCCGTGTGGTCACTTTCCGGATAGATCTCAGCTCCGCCGACTGGCGCTAAGCCGAGGGGTTGTCGTCACCCCTGGCGTGGCGACCGCGCCGGAACCCGCCTTGCAGGCTGGTCATCCGTTCGCGGACCGCTTCGGGGGAAAGTGAGAGTATCGGCCTCTCCCCTCGCGGCTTCTCCGGCCTGTCGTCCTGCGACCGCGCCTCGGGAACGACCGCGGGCAGCACGGGCCAGGTTTCCTCCGCCCCGTCCTCCTGCTCCAGCTCGGCGGACGTCGGCCAAGCGGGCTCGGGTTCGGGTCCCGGCGCCCTTTCTTTCGGCACCGGAGCCTTCGGCGCCACCGGCTTCAGCGTCGGCTCGGTCGGTTCGTCCGGATCCTGCGCGGGTGCTTCGCCCGCGGCGGTCTCCTCCGGCGGCTTCACCGGCTCGAACGACGGCTTGGAAGGCGGGCCGGGCTCGGCGGGCGAAGGTCCTTCGCGCGGGCCGCCGTGGTCGAACCACTGCGAAAGCACGCTCTGGTACTTGGGCATCCGCTCGGTCGGGGAGTCCACTTCGAGATGGTTGCCGTCGTCATCGTCCGCCGACGGCCACTCCGGCTGGGTCTCACGCTCGACGACGGGCGCGCGCCGCAGCGGCCCGGGGTCCAGCACGGGCGCGAACCGCGACTCTTCGCCGCTCTCCTCCGGCTCGGGCAGCGGCGGGACTTCCAGCGGCGGTTCGGGTTCCGGCTCGGGCGCGACGGCGACGGGCGGGGGTTCCGGCAGCGGCGCGGGCCGCGGCGCGTCGACGATGAGGGCGGACGGCACGACGACCACCGCGGTGATCCCGCCACCGTCGGCGGACCGCAGCCGGACGTCGATGCGGTGCCGGACGGCCAGCGTCGCGACCACGAACAGGCCCATCCGCCGCGAAACCTCGACGTCGACGTCCGGCGGGTTCGCCAGCCGGGTGTTGGTCCGGTCGATCTCCGCCTGCGGCATCCCGGCGCCGTGGTCGGTGATCTCGATCTGCCACTCGCCGCGTTCGGTCGCGTGGCCCTCGACCTGGACCATCGTGCTCTGATCCGAATAGCGGGTCGCGTTCTCCAGCAACTCGGAGACCACGTGCACGAGGTCGTTGACGGCCTCGCCGCGGACCGCGATCCGCGGCGCCGCACCGAGTTCGATGCGCTGGTAGTGCTCGACCTCCGAGAGCGCGGCGCCGATGATCTCGTCGGCGACGACGGCGCCACCGTCCTCGCGGACGACGTCGGTTCCGGACAGCACCAGCAGGTTCTCGCTGTTGCGCCGCATCCGGGTCGCGAGGTGGTCGAGTTCGAAGAGGCCGGCGAGTGTGTCGGGATCCTGTTCGTCGGCCTCCATGCGGTCCAACACGGAAAGCTGCCGCTCGACGAGATCCTGGCTGCGCTGCGACAGGTTCACGAACATCGCGTTGATGTTCTCCCGCAGCATGGCCTGTTCCCCGGCGAGCCGGACGGCCTCGCCGTGCACCGCGTCGAACGCCCGCGCCACCTGGCCGAGTTCCTCCCGGCTGAACACCGGGACCGGCGCGACGGCCAGTCGTCGCCGCAGGTTCTCCGGCTGCGGCTCGGGATCGCTGAGCAGGCCTTGGACGGCCGCGGGAAGCTGGTGTTCGGCGACCTGGAGCGCGCTGCGGCGCAGGATCCGCAGCGGCCGCAACAGCGAACGCGCGATGATCACCGACAGCACACCGGCGACGAGCAGTACGGCGAGGACGATGCCGCCGTCCCAGATGGCGGACGTTCTCGCTTGTGCGGCAAGGGTGTCCGTGCGTTCCTGTAGCTGGACGAGCACCGCCTGCTGCACCTGATGGGCCAGATTGACCGTGTAGGTGGCGGCGGTGTCCCACTGGTTCGGGTCCAGCCCGCCGAGCCCCTGGTCGTTCTCCGCTCTGATGAGCGCGGATTCCACCATGCCGTTGCCGATGTCGACGATCAGGCCGATCACCGTGTCGTCGTACATCCGCTGCTGTTCGGGCGTCGCGAAAGTGCGGTAGTCGTTGCGGGCGGCGGCGAGTTCGGCCTCCGCGCCGAGCAGGGCACGGGCCCGGTCCCGGTTGAGGCCGCCTTGGGCGAGGGCGGCCGCCATGATCGCGCGTTTGACCGACATCTGGTCCTTGATCCGCGCGAGCGCGTTGCCCGCGAGGCGGAGCTTCCCCAGATCCGGATCGGAGACGTCGGCGGCGGTGGAATCGCTGATGTCGAGCAGGCCGGAGATCAGTTCGCTGTAGGAGCGCAGCACCGCGTCGGCGGGAAAAGCGGAGTGTTCGGCGGAAAACCGCAGTCCGGCCAGCACGCGCAGGCGGTCGCTGGTCAGCTGGAGGCTGGTCGCGGCCTTGTCCCCGAGTCTGCTCTTGCTCTCGCCGAGCGTGCGGTCGAACGTGCCGATGGACCCGTCGACGCGCTTGCGCTGCTCGGCCAGTTCGGAGAGGTCGCCCTTGCGGTCACCGGCGACGAACCGGACGGTGAGGTCGCGTTCGCGCTGAAGCTGGTGCACCGCCTCCGCGACGGTGCTGTCGACCCGGCCGCGGGTGGCGAATTCGGCCAGTTGCCGGGCATCCCGAAGATCCGAGTTGACGCGGAGCCCGACGAGTGCGACCACCGCGAGGGCGGGAATCAGCAGTACCACGAAAAGTTTGGTACGCAGGTGCCAGTTGCGCAGCCGCCAGCGTCCTCCGACACGGGGATGCCGTTCCGCCGCGTCGCCCCCACGGGGACGCTTGTCGCGACGGGCCACCTGGTTTCCTTTTCCCACCACGGGACCCTTTCCCGTGGCTGATATCGGGGATGAAAGCCCGAACCTACTGTAGAGTAACAAGGTTCGAGAACGATCGAAAGCCGCGCTGGTGCGGCGTCTCCCGCAGGCGATCGTATGGGGCCTGGACCATACGATCCAGAAGGAGAGCACATTCTCTCGGTAGGTGGGCGGAGGCGATGATGCGCGTTCTGGCGATTCCGCTGGTAGCGGCTCTGCTGGCGATGGCCGGTTGCGGAGTGTTTTCCGGTGGTGACCCGAGCGCGGACGCCCCACTCGAACGAACCGAGCTGCGCATCGGCGTCGGAAGCCCCATCGACACGGCCCCCTTGAGGGTCGCCGTCGCCGACGGGAGGTTCACCGCCGCCGGTCTTTCCGTGACCCTCGCCGATGTTCCCCCCGACCAGGCGATCACCAAACTTTCCGCGGGCGAGATCGACATCGCGTTCGCCAGTGACGTCTCGATCTTCCGCGCCGCCGCGGCCGGGACGGCGCTGCAATTGCAGGGCGAGGCGTACACCGCCGGCCGCAACACCATGGCGCTCGTCACACTCCCCGGCTCCGACTACACCGAGCCGACCCTCAAGAAGTCGCCGAAGATCGCGGTGAACATGCTCGACGACGTCGGCGTGCTCGCGGCCCGTTCGGTACTCGGGACCGCGGGGGTGGAAGTGAACAAGATCCAGTTCAAGCAGCACGCGTTCGACCGGATGCCGCAGGCGTTGCAGGCGGGCGAGGTCGACGCCGCGTGGATGGTCGAGCCGTACATCACCAGGGCCGAGAAGGAACTCGGGGCGAGCATCCTCGCCGACGGCGCTCGCGGCGCGACGCTGGACTTCCCGTTGTCTTCCTACGTTTCGACCGGTGCCTTCGGCCAGGGCAACGCCCGCGCGCTGGCGGTCTTCCGGAAGGTGCTCGGCGAGGCGCAGGTGCGAGCGGCCGACCCGGTCGTCGTCCGCGACGCGCTGCCGTCGTTCTCCGACATCGACCGGACCACGGCGTCGCTGGTCTCGCTCGGGGCGTACCCGGTCTCCCTCAACGGCATCCGGCTCCAGCGCGTCGCCGACCTGATGCACAACTCCGGCATGGTCGGCGCGAGGCTCGACGTCCAGCCGATGGTGCCGCGGTCTTAGACGGTTGATTCCGTGAGCATCACGTGAAGCTCAGCGAGGCGCTCCCTCAAGGTCGCACTTCACGCACTCACTCATCTAGATGTTCTCCCCGGTCGGCCTGAGGCACACCGTGCGCTCGGGCGGCCCGGTGTAGCGCAGGGCGGTGTCGTCCGGCGAACAGACGCTCTCCGACGATCCCCGCATCACGACCGCCCGCGCCTCGGCGGAGATGTCGGTGCAGCGGACCTTCGCGATCCGCGTCTCGTGCACGACGTCGCGAAGGCAGTCCCCCGTCTCGACGTTCAGCGCCAGGCAGAGCGTCTTCTCGGCCTTACGGCTGGAAGAACTCCCGTACAGCTCGAACTGGACGTAATCCGAGCCGCGGCATTCGGACGAACCGGTGCGCACCTGGTCGACCCGGAAGGTCGCACGGCTCGAGGTGCAGCTGGCCGTCGTGTAGCTCTGGGCGCCACCGGCCTCGTCGGTCAGGTACAGGCATTTTCCCGCCTCCACCGACGCGAACTCGCCCGACCGCGAGAGCCCCCAGGCGACCAGGCTCCCCAGGCCCAGCGCGGCGACGACGCCGAAGACGATCGCGACCTTGGCAGGCACGCTGATCGGCGGTGGCTTCGGGAACGGCGTCGGCATGCCGACGTCCGGCATCGAGGGTAGTGGCGCGGGCGCGTTGAACGGGTCGTATCCGGGCGCCCCGCCGGTCGGTGTAGTCGTCAAGATCCCCTCCAGTCACCTGTCGCACATCCTTACACCAGCGGTGCCGCGGCGGGGGCCAGTGTGGCCGGAACGTATAAAGGAGGATGTGACCGATGGCCCGCTGATCGTCCAGTCCGACAAGACCGTGCTCCTCGAGGTCGACAACAGCCAGGCCGACGACGCGCGGATCGCCATCGCGCCGTTCGCCGAACTGGAACGCGCGCCCGAGCACGTCCACACCTACCGGATCACGCCACTGGCGTTGTGGAACGCCCGCGCGGCCGGCCACGACGCGGAACAGGTCGTCGACGCGCTGACGACGTACTCGCGGTTCCCCGTTCCCCAGCCGCTGCTCATCGACATCGTGGACACGATGGGCCGGTTCGGGCGGCTCCAGATCGCCAACCACCCGGCGCACGGCCTGGTCATGTCGACCATCGACCGGGCGGTGCTGGAGGAGATCCTCCGGCACAAGAAGATCAGCCCGATGCTGGGCGCGCGCATCGACGAGGACACCGTCCTCGTGCACCCGTCCGAACGCGGACGGCTCAAGCAGGCGCTGCTGAAGGTCGGCTGGCCCGCCGAGGACCTCGCGGGCTACGTCGACGGTGAGGCGCATCCGATCGAGCTGGCCGAGGTCGACTGGGAGCTGCGCGACTACCAGCGCAAGGCCGCCGAGGCGTTCTGGGCGGGCGGGTCCGGCGTCGTCGTCCTGCCGTGCGGCGCGGGCAAGACACTGGTCGGCGCCGCGGCGATGGCGCACGCGAAGGCGACGACGCTGATCCTGGTGACGAACACCGTCGCCGGGCGGCAGTGGAAACGGGAGCTGATCGCGCGGACCTCGCTGACCGAGGAGGAGATCGGCGAGTACTCCGGCGAGAAGAAGGAGATCCGGCCGGTCACCATCGCGACGTACCAGGTGGTCACGCGCAAGACCAAGGGCGAGTACCGGCATCTGGACCTGTTCGATTCGCGGGACTGGGGCCTGGTGGTCTACGACGAGGTCCACCTGCTGCCCGCGCCGGTGTTCCGGATGACCGCGGACCTGCAATCGCGGCGGCGGCTGGGGCTGACCGCGACCCTGGTGCGCGAAGACGGCCGCGAAGGCGACGTGTTCTCCCTGATCGGCCCGAAGCGCTACGACGTCCCGTGGCGGGACATCGAGGCGCAGGGCTGGATCGCACCGGCGGAATGCACCGAGGTCCGCGTGACGCTGACCGACGCCGAGAGGCTCGCGTACGCGACGGCCGAGGCCGAGGAGCGGTACAAGCTCGCGGCGACCGCGGACACCAAGACCAAAGTGATCAAATCGCTGGTGGACCGGCATCCGGGCGAGCCGACGCTGGTCATCGGCGCCTACCTCGACCAACTGGAGATGATCGGCGATGAGCTGGACGCGCCGGTGATCCAGGGCGCGACGCGGAACAAGGAACGCGAGGAACTGTTCGACGCGTTCCGGCGCGGCGAGATCAAGACGCTGGTCGTTTCGAAGGTCGCCAACTTCTCGATCGATCTGCCGGAGGCTTCGGTGGCGATCCAGATCTCCGGGACGTTCGGTTCGCGGCAGGAGGAGGCGCAGCGGCTCGGACGGCTGCTGCGGCCGAAGGGCGACGGACGGCAGGCGCACTTCTACTCGGTCGTCTCGCGGGACACCGTCGACACGGAGTACGCGGCGCACCGGCAGCGTTTCCTCGCGGAGCAGGGATACGCGTACCGGATCGTGGACGCGGACGACCTGCTGCGCCCGATGTGATCCCCCGCGTTTCGTCCTCTGGTTGCGGTCCTTGCACACGCAACTACCGCAACTAGAGGACGAAACGCGCTCGGTCGTGGCCGGGCGCGAGTACGTGAAGGACCCCTTCCTTGCGCCTAGGTACATGAAGGAGTCCTTCATGTACCTCGACCGGGCTCACCGCGAACCCGCCCAGCCCTTCCGGGTGTCGCCACTGGGCTCACGGACCGACCCGCGCTCAATCGCACGCGGCGAAGGCACCTAAGACACACCTGGCAGTACTCCTCTTCGCCACTCACGATCGCAACCAGAGGACGAAACGCGAACGCGTTAGTCCACTGTGGACATCGCGATGTTTCTGGTGTGACGTCAGGGACACGTGGGACGTCGGCCGAAATCGGTGCGCCGCGAAATTTCCGGCCCTCCACCTGGGCGACCCTGAGATCCCGCGAACGGGGTATCGAAAACTGTCGGTGCTTCGAACTAGTGTTCGGGTAGAGTTGACCGAACACCAGTTCGAGGGGAAGCCGATGACGATCGCACCGTTCCGTCCAGGTACGCCGCCCGTCCAGACCCTGCCGCCCGGCCGGTGGCACGGCCGGATCTGGGTTTCCGACCTGCCTTTGGCCAGGCCGGAGCGCTATACCGGCTGCGTCGCCGAGTTCGACCGGTCCGGGCTGTGGCCGGTGCTGATCCCGCACGACCAGCGGTTCGCGGCCAACGGCGAGGACTGGATCGACGATCGCGGCAGGCTCGCCCCGGCCGACCACCGGATCTCCTCGGTGGACCCGGCCGAAGTGCTGGCCCGCTGGTGGGACACGTCCTGCTGCGACGGTGCCTGCCTGCGCCCGTTCGGCGCGAAGTTCCCCGGCCTCGCCCGCCGTCCGTCGCGCCGGGCGGATCCGCTGGCCGAGGCGGGCAACACCGGGTCGGTACTGGCCGCGCGCGGACCGCACCGGCTCGCGCTGGTGCAGACGGAGCGGCCCGCCGACATCCCGGCGATCCTGGGCTGGACGGGGATGATCAAGGCGACCGATCAGGTCCACGAGCTGTCCGCGGTGCTGCGCAGCTGGGAAGACCGATTCGGCGCGACGCTCACCGTGCTGGGCTTCGACTCGATGGAGCTGTCGGTGGCCGCGCCGCCGCGCACCCAGGGTCGCGCGCTCACGGTCGCCGCCGAACACCGCTCGTTCTGCCTGCCCGCGTTCGCCGGTCAGCCGGGCAATCTGCGCGAGTTCGCCTCCAGCCTGGTCCAGACCCGCCGCTGGCGGTTCTCGTGGGCCTGAGCGGGCGTTTGCGCCGGGAAGAAAGGGGGAACCAGCACGGCGAATAGAAGGCGGTGATCAACGTCGCCGAGATCAGGATCGGCACTTCGGGCTGGCGCTACCCACCCTGGCGCGGGGACTTCTACCCTCGTGGCCTGGTGCAGCGGCGCGAGCTGGAATACCTGTCCAGCCGGATGAACTCCGTGGAGATCAACGGCTCGTTCTACTCCTTGCAGCGTCCCGAGCGGTACCGCGCGTGGGCCGAGCAGACACCGGACGACTTCGTCCTCGCCGTCAAAGGCGGCCGCTTCATCACGCATCTGAAGCAACTGCGCGACGTCGAGACGCCGCTGGCGAACTTCTTCGCGTCCGGGGTGCTGGCGCTCGGCCGGAAGCTGGGGCCGTTCCTCTGGCAGCTGCCGCCGCGGCTGGCGTTCGACGCCGGGCGCGTCGAGGATTTCTTCGAGCTGTTGCCGCGCACCAGCCACGCCGCCGCCAAGCTCGCGAGCAAGCACGACGACAAGCTCAAGGCCGAGGCGCACACCGATCCGAAGCCGCGCCGGAAGCTCCGGCACGCCGTCGAGGTGCGGCATCCGAGCTTCGCCGAGCCCGAAAGCCTTGAGCTGTTCCGGAAACACGGCATCGCGCTCGTGATCGCCGACACCGCCGGCAAGTTCCCGTTCGTGGACGAGCTGACGAGCGACGAGTTCGCGTACGTCCGCCTGCACGGCGACGAGGAGTTGTATGTCAGCGGGTACAGCGACAAGGCCTTGAAGAAGTGGGCGCGCAAGATCGAGGGCTGGGGCCGCGACACGTACGTCTACTTCGACAACGACGTCAAGGTCGAGGCGCCGAAGAACGCGATCGCGATCGCGAAGCTCCTCGGGTGAGGCGCTCACGCTGCACAGTCAGCGCACAGTGAGCGGTTTCCTGTTAGGTAGCAGAAGAGGTCACGGGCGTACTCGCGTGCTGCGACTGGGGGTCGGCACGCCGGGCGCCCGTGCCTCGTTTCAGCTTTGGCCGGAGATGAGCGAGGCGAGCTTCGTCCGGACGTCGTCGGCGTCCGGATGCGAAAGCTCGGTCAGCACCCGTACCGAACGCAGCCAGCATTCCCGCGCCGAAGACGGATCACCGAGCCGCAGATGGATCGCGCCGAGCTGGGCCAGCACGTCGGCCGCCTCGTAAAGCTCGCCGTGGGTGAAGAACATCTCGACGGCCCGCCGCATGCAGTCGACACCCTCGTCGTTGCGGCCGAGGCCGACGAGCGCGATGCCCTTGGTGTGGAAGGCGAAACGGGCTTCGTCGGGTAACGCGTGCGCCCGCAGGGCCAGTGCCTGGTCGACGAGGTCGAGCGCCTGGCCGTACCGTCCGTCGCCGGTGCAGATGTCGCCGAGCGCCTGCAACGCGTCGGCCTCCATACCGGCACCGACGTTGTGCTCCCGGATGAACCGCAGGGCCTGGGTCCCGTACTCCCACGCGATCTGGGCGCTTTCGACGTTCCGGCTCGCCAGCGTGAGGTTGTACAGACCACGCGCCTCGCCCTCGCGGTCGCCCACCAGCCGCTGCAATTCGACCACCTGCTTCAGGTAGGCGACGCTGTCCTCGTACTGGCGCGCCACCCCGCAAGCGACACCGAGCCCGCTCAGCATCGCGGCCTCACCTGGCCGGTCACCCGCTTCACGCGCGGCCCGCAGCGCGACGTCGAACACCGAACGCCAGTCCTCCAGCCGCGCCCGCACGATGAAGAAGGATTGCAGCAGCCACGCGAGTTGCCAGCACTCCCGATGCCTTCGTTCCCGGTACGCGACGTTCACCGCGGCGATGAGATTCCCGCATTCCTCGTCGAACCAGTCCAGCGCCTGGTCGTAGTGACCGAACTTCAGCCCCGCGCCCGCGAACCGTTCGGGCTCGATCAGCCGGTAGTGGCGCTCCGGGCGCAGCAGCCGGGACGCGTTCAGCGCCGACGACAGCGACGCGTGGAGCAGCCTGTCCAGCACTCCCGTCCGCACTTCGGGCCCGTCCACCTTCGCCGAGAGTTCGGCCGCGTACGCGCGGATCAGGTCGTGGAACTGGTACCGGCCGGGCCGCGACCGCGCGATCAGGTGCGCCGAAGCCAGTTTCGCCAGGTCCGCGTGCGCTTCCGCGATGTCGACCCCGGCCACCGCCGCGGCCACGGGCACGCTGAAGTCGCCACCGGTCGGCAGGCCGAGCAGCCGCAACATCCGCGCGGCCCGCTCGTCGAGCGAGCGGTACGAGTACGAGAAGACGGCCCGGATGTTCGTCTCGTCGCCGTCGGCGAGATCGAACGAACCCAGCCTGTCCTGTTCGGCCTCCAGCAGCCGGACGAACTCCCGCAGCGAAAGGTCCGGGAACTGCGCCGCCCGCACCGCGAGGATCCGGATCGCCAGCGGCAGCCCGCCGCAGTACCGGACGAACCGTTCGGTGGCCTCGGGATCCTCGATGACCCGGTCCAGCCCGATCGTCGAGGCGACGAGGGCGGTCGCGTCCTCGTCGGGCAGTTCCTCCAGCGCGACGCGCCGCGCGCCGTGGGTCGCCACGAGCGCCTGCAACTGCCAGCGGCTGGTCACCAGCACCAGGCAGCCGGGGCCGGGCAGCAGTGGCCGGATCTGCTCGGTACTCGCGGCGTTGTCGAGCAGGATCAGCATCCGGCGGCCGGCGCTGTAGGTGCGCCAGGTGGCCGCGCGACCGTCGACGCCGGCGGGGATCCGGTCGGCGGGGACACCGACCGACGCGAGCATGGTTTCGAGCGCGGTGGCGGGTTCGACCGGGTCACCGGGACCGTATCCGCGCAGGTTGAGATACACCTGCCCACCGGGAAACCGCTCCCCGACCTCATGCGCGAAATGGACGGCGAGCGTCGTCTTGCCGATGCCGCCCATGCCCTCGATCGAAGCGATGGACGTCGACCTCTCGGTGTCCAGCGCTTCGGGGACCAGCTCGTGCAGTGCCTTGAGGTCGCGCTGACGGCCGGAGAACACCCGGAGATCCGCCGGTAGCTGACGCGGGATCAGCGGTTCGGCGCCGAGCCGGTACCGCGTCAGCTCGGAGTCCAATGTGGTCTCGACGGCCTCTTCGCCGGTCAAGATCGCCTGGTGCGCGCGTTGCAGCGACGTGCCGGGGTCGAGGCCGAGCTCTTCGGCCAGCACCGCGCCGATCCCGCGGTAGACGGCCAGCGCCTCGGCCTGCCTGCCGGAGCGGTAGAGCGCGATCATGAGCTGCTCGTGCAGCCGCTCCCGCAGCGGGTTCTCGCGGCACAGCCTGGTCAGCTCGGGAACGACCGTGGCGTGATCGCCGAGGGCGATGAGCGTGTCGGCCCACTGCTCGCGGACGCGGAGCCGCTCTTCGCCCAGCTGGTCGGCTTCGTCCCGGAGCAAGGCTTCGGAGTGGACGTTCTGTAGCGCCGGGCCCCGCCATTCGGACAACGCGGCGGCGAACCGATCCGCGGCCCGGCGCAGGTCGCCCTCCGCCGCGGCCTCCGCGCCCGCGGCGGCGAGTGCGCGGAAGCGGGCGAGGTCGAGCAGGCTCTCGTCGAGTTCGAGCAGATAGCCACCGCGTTCGGTGCGGATGGTGACCTCGTCGCCGAGCGCGCGGCGCACCCGCAGGATGTAGGTCTGCAGGGCGCCCTTGGACCGCCGCCGGTCGTCCGGCCACAGCCAGCGGCCCAGTTCCTCGACCGGCACCACCTTGTTCGCGCGCAGCAACAGGCCTGCCAGCACGATGAGCGGCCTGCTGCCGCCCAACGGCACCGGCAGCCCGTCCGCCGTGACCTCGGTGGGCCCCAGCACGCGAAAGTCGAGTGCCACATCGCTCATTCTGTCCGGAACGGCGTGAAACGGCACCTGATTCCAGCGGTGGCATGATCGGCGTCGATGGACGTCTACGCGATCCCCCTGCGGACCCGGTTCCGCGGCATCACGGTCCGTGAAGGACTGCTGATCCGCGGTGAAGCGGGCTGGGGCGAATTCTGCCCGTTCTCCGACTATTCCGACGCCGAAAGCGCGCCGTGGCTCGCCTCCGCGCTGGAGGCGAGCGAACGCGGATGGCCTTCGCCGGTGCGGGACAGCGTCGAGGTGAACGCGACCGTACCGGTGGTGTCGCCGGAGAAGGCGTATGAACTCGTGGCCGCTTCGGGCTGTCGCACGGCGAAGGTCAAGGTCGCCGACCCGCGGGTGAGCCTGGCCGAGGACTGCGCGCGGGTGGAGGCGGTGCGGGCGGCGCTGGGCCCGTCCGGCGCTGTCCGCGTCGACGCGAACATGGCCTGGGACGTGGACACCGCGGTCAAGGCCATCGGGGAACTGGACCGCGCGGCGGGCGGACTCGAGTACGTCGAGCAGCCGTGCCCATCGATCGGGGACCTGGCTGACGTCCGGCGCCGCGTCGAGGTGCGGATCGCCGCGGACGAATCGATCCGCCGGGCCGAAGACCCGCTCAAGGTGGCGGTGGCGGGCGCGGCCGACGTGGCCGTGCTGAAGGTCGCGCCACTGGGCGGGGTCCGGCGCGCGCTGGAGGTCGCCGAAGCCTGTGGCCTGCCGTGCGTGGTGTCGTCCGCCGTCGAGACGAGTGTCGGGCTCGCCGCCGGACTGGCGCTCGCGGGCGCACTGCCCACTTTGGACTTCGCGTGCGGACTGGGAACGATGTCGTTGCTGACCGGGGACGTCTGCGGCGAGTCACTGTCCCCTGTGGACGGTCGACTGCCGGTCCCCCGTAGCGCTCCGGCACCGGACCTCTTCGGCGCGCACGCCGCCGCTCCGGACGTCCGCGCCGCTTGGGAGACCCGCCTCACCCGCGTCCGCGCCCACCTCCGATGAGATGAAGGACGCTTTCCTGGCGAAATTCGCTAGGAGAGCGTCCTTCATCTCACGCTCCCGCAGGGGTCAGCCGCAGTGTTCGAGCGGGGATTCGTAGCTGGAGGACCCCGCCGAGCCGCCCCACCTGACGCACTTCGCGCCCGCGGCCGCGCTCACTGGGCCCGCGTAGTACTCGAAGCTGCCGGAGTCGCTCTTCCTCGCCGCGCCTTCCACTTCGAGGAACGCCGAGACCGCGCTGGCCGCACCGACCGACGTGGCCTTGATGGTGGTGACGCAGTTGTTCTTGTTCGTGCCGTTGTACAGCAGGTACGTGGTCGCGGCGGTGCCGAGCGCCTGCGAGTCGATCACCTTGTAGCCGTCGCCGCACACCTCGACGGCGTCGTACGGATTGGGGTTCCCGTTGCCGCCGCACGTGTTCTTGGAGGTCACGTTGGCGTTGGGGTAGCCGAACTTCACGCCGTTGAAGTACGCGGGCTTGATGTTGTCGGGCCACGAGGCGTCGTTGGTGCGGACTTCGTAGTGCAGGTGCGGGCTGATGTTGTTGCCCGGCTTGGAGGTGTTGCCGACCTCGCCGATCTTCTGCCCCTGCGCGACCTGCGCACCGGCCGCGACCGAACGCACCTTCAGATGCGCGTAGTAGGTCGACCATCCCCCACCGTGGTCGATCTTCACCAGGTTGCCGAAGCCGTTCGCCGAACCCTGATGCGCCGAGGTGACCACCTTGCCCGCGGCCGCCGCGACGACGGTGTCACCAAGGTCCGCCCCCGCGGAGCTGCCGCGGTTGAAGTCGATTTCGTAGGCCCGGTGCGCACTGCTGTTGTCGTTGTCGCCGTTCCACACCTGGTCGCAGGGGAACGGGAGCTGGAAGTTGGGACGCGGACCGACGGCGGCTTCGGCCGACGTCACGGTGATCGCGAGCCCGGCCATGCCCAGCAACGCGGTCGCGGCCGCGGTGACCACTCGTCTGAATCTCATCGGATGTCCTTTCTCGGCGTTTCGCGAGAAGCGTCCCGAAAGGGCGTACAAGTGAGATACAAACGAACACGGGCCCTCCCGGCCGAGGGGTCCGGAAGGGCCCGTCGCTCAGCCGGCCCGTTCGATGATCGCCCGGCGGATCAGGAACTTCCCTGGTTCGCGGACCTGGTCGAAGACCGCGTTGTTCAGCAGCGCGCAGGTGCCGGAAACACCGGTGACCTCGCCTGGCTCTGCTCCTGCTTCTCGCCGTCGGCTTGCCCGTTCCCGGCGCAGCCCGCCGTCTGACGGCGCTGCCGGATGAGGTCGACGACGGCCTGCCGGTTCGCGATCCGCGCCTCGGCCAGGTCGTCCGGGTCCGCCTGCTGGGCGGCGGTGAAGTCGAGGTTGTTCCGGAGGGCGGTGTCGAGTCCCTGGCAGCTTTCCGCGGCCTGTCCGTCCGGAGTGCCGACCGCGAACATCGCCGCGGTGTTTCCCGGCGCTGTTCATCATCCGTGTTTCCTCCGGTCTGGTTCCTCCTCACCCGCGTCTGGAGACACGGCCGGTTGACGAAAGTGGTTCAAACCGAGTTCAGCCGAGCCAGGGTTTCGCGATCCGCGCGTAGGTCCCGTCGTTCAGCACGAGACGCAGCCACTGGTCGGCCCACTCCTTGAACACGACGTCGCGCGGCAGGAGGTACGCCTTCTCCGAGAAGGTGAACGGCGCGTCGGGGTGCACCGCGCACAGGCGCGGGTTCCGCTTTGCCTGCCAACGGGTTTCGGTCGCGTCGGTGATCATCAGGTCGGCACGGCCTGCCAGGATCTCGGCGAAGATCGTGTTGTTGTCCGGATGCCGCACGATGGTCGCCCGCTTGAGGGTGGCGTCGGCGAACTGTTCGTTGGTACCGCCCGGATTCACGATCGCCCGGACACCCGGTTGATCGATCTGCTCGCGTGTCTGGAATCGTTTTTCGTTCTCGCACAAGGTGATCGGCGTCTTGCCGTCACGAAGATAGGGTGACGTGAAGAAGCCCTTCTTCGCGCGGTCCAACGTCACCGACACGCCACCCATCGCCAGGTCGCACTTCCGTCCGACGTCGTCGGCGATCGACTTCCACGTGGTCTGGACCAAACTGAGGCGGACACCGAGCCGCTGGGCGAGGTCGTCCGCGAGGTCGATGTCGATCCCGCTCCACGCGCCCGCGGCGTCGCGATAGGTGAACGGGCGATAGTCGCCCGTCGAGCACACGCGGAGTTCGCCGCGGGACTGGACGACGTCGAGCCTGCTCTGCGCGCCATGGCCTTCGGGCGCGGCACCGGCCGTGCCGATTCCCAGCACGGTCAGTACCGCGACCCCGAAGATGAGTGCTTTCGCCTTGATCGTCATCGAGGCATTTTCCACGCCCTGAGGCAGGCGCGCACCAACTCGGCCGCGCCGACCCCCAGGGGTCGGATTCCAGGGTCGGCTCCGGGCCGTTCCCCGATGTGCCGGGTGCCGATCCGGGGCGAATATGGAGCCATGACGAACAGCGTGTACACCCCCCAGGCCACCAAGAAGCTCTACCGCAGCCGGACCGACAAGATGCTCGCGGGCGTCGCCGGCGGCTGGGCCGCCTACCTCGGCGTCGACGCCGCGATCCTGCGCATCGCCCTCGTGGCCGGTGTCTTCTTCACCGCCGGGTTCGCGATCCCGGTCTACGTCGCCGCGTGGCTCCTGACTCCGGAGCGGCCGGGCGAATCCTGAACCAGAGCGGACGCCGCGCGCAGGGGACGCGGCGTCCGCCTGCCCGACGGGGGCCGGGGGCAAGGGGGTGGGTGAAAAGGCCCGGACATGGGGATGTCCGGGCCTTTTCGCCGTGCCCGGGATGTCGCGAAAGCCACTTTGGGGACATCTGACGTCCTGAAAGTGGCTTTCGCGACACGGCCTCTCCGGCGCCGGCGCCGGCGCCGGGGCAGCGGCTCGGCCGAACCGACCGGTCCGGCTCCGGACACAGGAAAAGCCCGGACGCGCGAGGCGCGTCCGGGCTTTCCGGTGGTGCTACTGGCTCGAACTCAGAAGTCCATGCCGCCCATGCCACCGGACGGGTCGGCGGGAGCGGCCGAGGCCTTCTCCGGCTTGTCCGCCACGACGGCTTCGGTGGTCAGGAACAGCGCCGCGATGGAAGCGGCGTTCTGCAGCGCGGAGCGGGTGACCTTCGTGGGGTCCGGCACGCCGGCGGCGAGCAGGTCCTCGTAGACACCGGTGGCGGCGTTGAGGCCGTGACCCTGCGGGAGGGACTTGACCTTCTCCGCCACGACGCCGCCTTCGAGGCCGGCGTTGATCGCGATCTGCTTGAGCGGCGCCTCGACGGCGACCTTGACGATGTTGGCACCAGTGGCCTCGTCGCCCTCGAGCTTCAGACCGGCGAAGGCGGCCTCGGCGGCCTGGATGAGAGCGACGCCACCACCGGCGACGATGCCCTCTTCGACGGCGGCCTTGGCGTTGCGCACCGCGTCCTCGATGCGGTGCTTGCGCTCCTTCAGCTCGACCTCGGTGGCGGCACCGGCCTTGATGACGGCCACGCCGCCGGCCAGCTTCGCCAGCCGCTCCTGGAGCTTCTCGCGGTCGTAGTCCGAGTCCGAGTTCTCGATCTCGGCGCGGATCTGGTTGACGCGACCCTGGATCTGGTCGGCGTCGCCCGCACCCTCGACGATGGTGGTCTCGTCCTTGGTGATGACGGCCTTGCGTGCCTTGCCCAGCAGGGAAAGGTCCGCGTTCTCCAGCTTGAGGCCGACGTCCTCGGAGATGACCTGTCCACCGGTCAGGATCGCGATGTCCTGCAGGATCGCCTTGCGGCGGTCACCGAAGCCCGGGGCCTTGACGGCGACGGACTTGAAGGTGCCGCGCATCTTGTTGACGATCAGGGTGGCCAGAGCCTCGCCCTCGACGTCCTCGGCGATGATCAGCAGCGGCTTGCCGGACTGGATGACCTTCTCCAGCAGCGGCAGCACGTCCTTGACGGTGGAGATCTTGGAACCGAAGAGGAGGACGTACGGGTCCTCGAGCTCGGCTTCCTGACGCTCCGGGTCGGTCACGAAGTAACCGGAGATGTAGCCCTTGTCGAAGCGCATACCCTCGGTGAGCTCGAGCTCGAGCCCGAAGGTGTTGCTCTCCTCGACGGTGACGACGCCTTCCTTGCCGACCTTGTCCAGCGCCTCGGCGATGAGCTCGCCGATGGTGCGGTCAGCGGCCGAGATCGAGGCGGTAGCAGCGATCTGCTCCTTGGTCTCGATCTGGACGGCCATCTTGTGCAGCTGCTCGGTGATGGCCTCGACGGCCGCCTCGATGCCGCGCTTCAGGCTGATGGGGTCGGCCCCGGCGGCGACGTTGCGCAGACCCTCGCGGACGAGAGCCTGGGCGAGCACGGTGGCGGTGGTGGTGCCGTCACCCGCGACGTCGTCGGTCTTCTTGGCAACTTCCTTGACGAGCTCGGCCCCGATCTTCTCCCACGGGTCCTCGAGCTCGATCTCCTTGGCGATGGAGACACCGTCGTTGGTGATCGTCGGCGCGCCCCACTTCTTTTCGAGCACGACGTTCCGGCCCCGCGGGCCGAGGGTCACCTTGACGGCTTCGGCGAGGGTGTTCAAGCCGCGCTCAAGACCGCGGCGGGCGTCCTCGTCGAACGCGATCAGTTTGGCCATTGCGGTGTGGTCCTCCGGTATTGGGCGCCACCGCCGCGCTGGTGAATGTCTCAGCAGCGGCGGCAGCAGGACTCTTCCTCGGCCAGGCTCGGTGCCCGCGACGGACGACCCACCCACTCAAGGGTGCGGCCTCACCGTCCCGACCTTCAGACGAGCGGTCGGTGACCGCTTGCCTGGCACTCGACGGCGTCGAGTGCTAATGCCGTGTTTAGCACTCTCCAGGGTCGAGTGCAAGAACCGCAGGTCAGCGCGGTGCGATGTCAGGTGCCCGGTTTGACGGAGATCGAGGTCGGCGGAGCCTTCAGCGACGACTCCGGGGACTGCGACTGCGAGCCGCCGGGGCCCACCGGGATGTTCGGCGCGGTGGTCTGCGGGCCGTTCCCGCTGCTCGAGTCACCGAAGACGAAGATGGCGGCGACGATCGCGCCGGCGACCACGAGGACGCCGACGATGATCCAGATCCACTTGGCGCCGCCGCTCTTCTTCGGCTGGAAACCACCCTGATGCTGCGGCGGCGGACCGTAACCAGGGGGCGGGCCCTGCTGGTAACCGCCCTGCTGCTGGAACCCGCCCTGCTGCGGCGGCGGACCGTAGCCCGGCGGCGGACCCTGCTGGTAACCGCCCTGCTGCTGGAACCCACCCTGCTGCGGCGGCGGACCGTAACCGGGCGGCGGGCCCTGCGGCGGGGGACCCTGCGGTCCCGGTCCCTGCTGGCCGTAGCCGGGCTGCTGTCCTCCGTACGGGTGCACGGGGCCCCCCTCTCCCTGTGGCGGCGTGTTCTGCCGCGGCGCCTGCTGGACCGGCGCCGCGGCCCCGGGCGGACCCGGCGGCTCGTTCGACGTGGCGAGCGGACCCAACGCGCGCCTGGCGGCCGCGATCATCTCAACACAGTCCGGGTAGCGATCGGCGGGATTCTTCGCCATTCCCTTGCGGACGACCTCGTCGATCCCGGCGGGCAGGCCGACGATCCGCGAGATGGCCGGGGGCTCTCCGTTCAGATGCCCCTTGATGACCGTCTGCACGTCGCCCTTGAAGGGCGGGCTGCCGGTCAGGCAGGCGTAAAGGACGCAGGTGAGGGCGTACTGGTCGGTGCGGCCGTCGAGCGGCTCACCGCGCAGGTGCTCGGGCGCGGCGTAGGTCGGCGAGCCGAGGAAGTCGCCGCCGCGGGTGCGGTGCCCGGTGGCGCCGCGGCGGGTCAGGCCGAAGTCGGCCACGTAGACGTGCTCGCGCGAGGTCTCCTTGCTGGTGACCAGGACGTTGGCCGGTTTGACGTCGAGATGCACGAGACCCCGGTTGTGCAGGGTGTCGAGCGCGTCGGCGACCTGGTCGAGCATGGTCAGCGCACGGGCGGGCGCGATCGGGCCGCCGGAGATCAGCCCGGCGAGGTCCCCGCCGTCGACCATCCGCATGGCGATGTAGAGCATGCCTTCGAGCTCGCCGAAGTCGTACAAGGGCACGACGTTGGCATGGTCGATCGCGGACGTGTTCCGCGCCTCGTCGACGAAGCGCTCGCGGAACTCGGCGTCGGCCCCGAGGTGATCACCGATGACCTTCAGTGCCACCTTGCGTCCGAGCCGCACGTCCGTGGCCTTGTAGGTCACGCTCATGCCGCCCTTGCCGAGCACACCGTCGATGCGGTAGTTGCCCAGCCGGCGACCGGTCAGGTCCCCCGACTCATCGCCTGTCACGCCGCGAAGCGTAACGCGCCAGTTCCCGAGGCCGCCGGGGGTCGGCCCGGAATCCGGCCCCGCGGCGCGTCAGCGCCTCCGTTGAGGGTGGCGGCGGGGGCATGGATGGACTGCTAGACCTTGCGCACGTCCGCCGCCTGACTCCGCCCGTCTCGTCCGGATTGGACTTCGAATTCCACCCGATCACCCTCGTCCAGCGTCCGGAATCCGTCGGCCTGAATGGCCGAGTAGTGGACGAAGACGTCGGGCCCTTCGGTGGATTCGATGAATCCGTAGCCCTTTTCCGAGTTGAACCATTTGACGGTGCCGACTGCCACGGCGCCCTCCCTCAGCACAGGACCCGCCGGCCTTCTCTGGCCAGGACGGCGGTTTCGAGTGCGGTTCACGCTACCCGAATTACCGGCGTCGGCAATGCTCGATTCGCCCTAAGGTCATCCGCGGGAAAGCCGCCTATTGCGCGCTTGCACCAAGACGCGTCCCGGTCCCGCGAAGTCCAGCGCGAGCCCCTCGCCGGTCCGGACCGACTGCGGACCGGACTGGTCGACGGCGCGGAGACGGCACTGCACGGTGTCCGGGTAGGCCAGCAGGAAGTCCGGCCGCACGGTGACGAGTTCCCCGGCGGTGAGTTCGAAGGCGTCGACCGGGCCCTGCGCGGCCAGCACGAGCGGGCCGCTTCCGCTGTAGTGCTCCAGAAAGCCGGAATCGGCCCCGAAGAGCTTCTGCAGCGGCGCCCAGCCGGGGTCCTGCCTGATGGTCGCCGGACGGGCGAGGATCGCGTCCCGGCTCACGCACCAGCCCGAGCCGCCGGTGAACTCCAGCGGGTAGACGTCACCGGCGGTCAGCGGCGCGAAGTCGATCCAGCCGCCGCCCTCCGGCGCGTTGAACACCGACGGAGCGGCCTTGCCCGCCCGTGAACCACCGCGCGCGGGAACGGTTTCGGTGATGCCGAAACTGCTGGCCAGCATGGTGTCCCCGGCGGCCTGGACGGCTTCGCCGGGGGACAGCAGCACGCGTGCGACCCCGAAGTTCGGGGTGTGCCTTGTCTGGACGCGCATGCGCTCAGCGGGACGGGACCTGGGCGATCACCCAGGCGGACAGCGCCGACGGGTTGCGGGTCTGGGTGAGCAACTGGCCCGGCCCGGCGAAGTCGAAGACGAGGCCTTCACCGCTCTTCATCGACTGGATGACACCGGTGGCGACCTTGCGGATCTGGTACTGCAGGGTGTCGGCGAACGCGACGACGTGCCCGGTGTCGATGGTGATCACCTCGCCCTGCTGGAGGGTGACCGTCTCCAGCGCGCCGTAGCAGGCCACGACCAGCGGGCCCTGTCCCGTCGCGTGCGTCAGGAAGCCGCCCTCGCCGCCGACGAGGTTCTTGAGCCCGCCCCATTTGGTCTCGGTCTGCACGCCGTGGGAGGACGCGAGCCACGAACCGCGGGTGACGCACCAGCCGGTGCGGCCGTCGAGGTTGATGATCTGCATGTCGCCGGGCAGGTTCGCGGCGACGTCGACCCAGCCGCCGTTCTGCGGGGCGGTGTAGGTGGAGATGAAGAAGGACTCGCCGGAGAGGAAAGCGCGGCCGAGCCCCTTCATGATGCCGCCCTGCGCCTGGGACTGGACCTGCACGCCATAGCTCGTCGCCATCATCGCGCCCGACTCGACCTGCGCCGGTTCACCCGGTGCGAGCATGAGCCTCGCCACCGCGAACGATGGCTGGTGACGGATCTGAACCTGCATGTCTTCTGCTCCCCGGTGGTCGTTGTGACGCGCAGAGTGTTGCATGCGGCCCCCGACCGGGGAGGATGGTCGTCGTGATCTCCGTCGACGCCCACCGTGAGACCGTCACCGGCCTGCTCGGAAACGCCCCCGTCATCAGCCTTCCGCTCGCCTCCGCCGCCGGGCTAGTCCTGGCCGAGGACGTACTCGCGGGGGTTTCGCTGCCGCCGTTCGACAACTCCGCTATGGACGGTTACGCCGTCCGCGCGGCCGATGTCTCCCAAGTGCCCGTAACGCTGCCGGTCGCCGACGACATCCCCGCCGGCCGCGTCGAGATCGGGACACTGGAGCCGGGGACCGCGCACCGGATCATGACCGGCGCCCCGCTGCCACCCGGCGCGGACGCCGTCGTGATGGTCGAGCACACGGACGGTGGCGTGACCGACGTCCGAATTCTCAGGACAGCCGTCCCGGGCGCGCACATCAGACATCTCGGCGAAGACGTCGTCGAGGGCACGGTGGCGCTGTCCGCCGGAAGCGTGCTCGGCCCGGCGCGACTGGGGCTCGCGGCGGCTGTCGGACTCGCCGAGGTCCCGGTGCGGAGGCCGTTGAAGGTGCTCGTCGTGTCCACCGGCACCGAACTCGTCGACGCGCCGGAACCCTTGCGGCACGGGCAGATCTACGAGTCGAACAGCATCATGCTGGCGTCCGCGATCCGCGCGCTCGGCTGCGAGGCCGAGGTCGTGCGCAGTGTCGTCGACGACGTGGCCGAGTTCCGGGCGGTGATCGAGCCGCGGCTGGCGGACGTGGATCTGCTGGTGACCTCGGGCGGGGTCAGCGCGGGGGCGTACGAAGTGGTGAAGGACGCGCTGACCGGGCAGGGCGTGGAATTCCGGAAGGTCGCGATGCAGCCGGGCGGGCCGCAGGGCTGCGGACGGTGGAACGGCGTGCCGGTGGTGACGCTGCCGGGCAATCCGGTGAGCGTGCTCGTGTCCTTCGAGGCGTTCCTGCGGCCGGCGCTGCTGTCGGCGATGGGGCATTCCGGGGTCGACCGGCAGCGGGTGCGGGCCCGGCTGACCGAGGCGATGACGTCCCCCGCCGGAAGGCGTCAGTTCCGGCGGGGCTTCTACACGCATGCCGAGGGCGAGGTCACCGGGATCGTCGGGCCGCGCGGCGGGCCGGGATCGCATCTGCTGGCGTCGTTCACGCAGGCGAACTGCCTGATCGTGCTGCCGGAGGACGTGGACTCCGCCGAGCAGGGCGACGAGGTGGACGTCCTGCTGCTGTGACCCTCTTCCTCCAGTAGCCGGCTACTTGCGCTCCTTCACGCGGTCTGGCAACGCGACGCGATCGGGAAGTCGCGGCACCGGCCGATCGGCGTGAACAGCAGCGCGGCGACGGCGACGACTTCGAGCCCGGCCATCAGCCACAACGTCTGCCGCACGCCCGCGGTCTCGCCGAGGATCCCGCCCAGCAGGCCGCCCAGCGCGATCGCGCCGAAGCTCAGCACGGACATGCTCGCGGTGACCCGGCCGAACATCGCCGCCGGGACATAGCGCTGCTTGAACGTGGCGTTGAGGACGTTCGAGCCGACCACCCCGGCGCTCAGCGAAAACCCGGCGGCGACGAAGAACGCGAGCCCCCAGCCGCCCCGCGCGAGCGGCCCCAGCAACATCATCAGCGCCCCGAAGCCCTCACAGAGCACGAAGGCTCGCGCGGTGCCGATACGTGCGGCGAGTCTGCCCGACGACGCGGCGCCGAAAACGCCGCCCGCGCCGACGAGCGCGAGCACCAGCCCGACGGCACCCGGCCCCACCCCGAGATCGCGGGCGAGGAACACGACCTCGATCGACTGATACCCCATGAGCGCGACGTTCGAGACCGCGCCGAAGACCGCGAAGACGCGCAGGAACCGGTCCCGGAGAACGAAATCGAGGCCCTCGCGGATCTCGTCCCGCAGCCGCGACCGCGTGGTGACCACGCGGCTGGGCTCGCGGTAGCGGATGGATCGCAGGCACAGCAAGGAGATCCCGAAACTGACGGCGTCGGCGAGCACCCCGGCGACGGCGCCGAATCCCTGGGCCAGCAGCCCGGCGAGTCCGGGTCCGGCGATCTGCGCGGCGGACTCGCTGCCCTGCAGTTTCTCGTTCGCCTCCTGGAGTTCCTCCTTCGAGACCAATGAGGGCAGGTAGGCGCGGTAGGCGACGTTGAAGAACACCTTCGCGACGCCGCCGGCCAGTGCGACGACGATCAAGTGGAGCATCGTGAGCAGCCCGAACCAGGCGGCGATCGGGACGCTCAGGAACACCAGCATCGAGAAGGTGTTGCACACCAGCATGATCGGCCGTTTCGGCCAGCGGTCGACCCACGCGCCCGCAGGCAGGCCGATGAGCAGCCACGGCACCCAGGCGGCCGCGGTCAGCAGTCCGACGGCGAACGTGCTCGCCTCCAGGGTGACCACCGCGACGAGCGGCAGCGCGACGACGGCGATGGAACTGCCGAGCACGCTGGTCGTCTCGCCGGTCCACAGCAGCCGGAAATCGCGTGAGCGCAGCGATCCGCCGCGTTCACGGACGCTCACGGCCGGGCCGGGACGGCTCGGGCGGAGAAGAACACCGGCCTGCGTTCCTGGCCGTCGTCGGGCTGTTCCCGATCGCTGTACTCCCGGACCAGCGCCTGGATCCGGCCCTCGATCTCGGCCATTTCCGCGACCGACAGCTTCATCCAGCTGTCGGTCGCGAAAGCGGCCCGGTGCCACTGCTCGGGGTAGGCCTCGCGTTCGGCGAACCATTGCCGCGCCATGGAGACCTGGCGTTCGAGGGCGAGGGATTCGGCGGCGGCCGCGACCGGGTCGTCCGGGAAGTCCGAGGGTGACCAGGAAACCGCGTACCCGACGCGGCGCCACCAGCGCTCACGCCGGTCGCGGGCGAGTTCGGGCGCCTCCTCGACGAGGTCGCTGGCGGCCAGCACCTTCAAGTGGTGACTGACGTTCCCGACGGCCTGCCCGGTCCGCTCAGCGAGTACGGACGCGGTGCACGGGCCGTCGAGCCGGAGGACGTCGAGCAGGCGGCGCCGCAGCGGATGCGACATCGCGGCGAGCACCTTCGAATCGTGGACTTCACGCACTTCACGGTCGGCCATAACGCACAACAGTAGTTGCACAAGAACCCTTGTACAAGTCTTCTTGTGCGCTACTCCATTCGCGTCGGTAATCTCGGGGCATGGGTTTCTTCTCGTGGATCGTGTTCGGCGCCATCGCCGGCTGGCTGGCCAACGTCGTGGTGGGCGGCCAGGACCGGCGGAGCGGCTGCCTGTTCAGCATCCTGATCGGCGTACTCGGCGCGGCGCTGGGTGGTTTCATCTACCGCCTCGCGACGGGCACCGAGCGGAGTTTCGAGTTCGACTTTCCCAGCTTCGGCGTCGCCATCCTCGGCTCGATCGTGCTGCTCGCCCTGCTGCGGCTGGTGCGCGGCTCCGGGCGGCGCGATCCTCGGCCGCCCCGTCATCGGTGACCACCGGAGTAACCGTTGGTAACGGTTGACTCGCGACGGGTGATCGCGGGCGTCCGGCGATCTAAGGTGGGACTTTCGTTCAGTTCCAGCGGCCGCGGCCGGGTGCATGTGCCGTCGGGGGGCATATGCATCCGGCTTCTCGGGCCTCGGCGATCACCGAGGCGGCGCGAACGGGGTCGACGAGCGAAGGCATCGGCACCGCCGAAATGTCCCTCTTCCAGGCTCGGAACAACTCGGCGAGGCGCTCGCCCGCGGGGTCCGGGCTGGCGGGCATTCGGGGTCCTCAAGGTCGGCGATCGGCATCAACTACCTAGAGTTATCGCTTATTTCCACCTACCGTTACCGCGATGTGGCCCCTCCCACCCGGACCGGGGAAACCCTTGCGGGGGAGGCCACGGCCCGGCCCCGGACAGGGCGGTAGCGTGGTGGCTCTTCATGCCCAACCCCCGACACGAACTGCGGTGAACCCGACCAATGAGCGGCAACCGGCCGGAAGCCACTGGCAACCCCCTCGCGCACGCCGTGAAGCTGGCGCGCGAGACCGTCCCGCCGATGCACCCGGCCGGCAGGCCGTTCGTGTTCGGCGGCCTCGCCGCGACGCTGGTGCTGCGGAGGTTCTCCAAGCGCCTCGGCGTCCTCGGCGCGCTCGCGACGGCCGCCACGGCCGCCTTCTTCCGTGAGCCCAAGCGCGTTCCGCCCGCCCAGTCCGGTCTCGCGGTCGCGTCGGCGGACGGCCTGGTCTCGCTGATCGAAGAGGCCGTGCCGCCGCCCGAGCTGGGGCTGCCCGCCGAGCCGCGGATGCGGGTCAGCGTGTTCCTGTCGGTGTTCGACGTGCACGTCCAGCGGATCCCGGCGTCCGGCGTGATCGAGCGGGTCGCCTACCGGCCGGGGAAGTTCCTGTCCGCGGACCTGGACAAGGCGAGCGAAGACAACGAGCGCAACTCCGTGCTCATGCGCACCGAAGACGGCCACGAACTCGTCGTGGTGCAGATCGCCGGGCTGGTGGCCCGGCGCATCCTCTGTGAAATCCGCGAGGGTGACGAGGTCGGCGTCGGCTCGACGTACGGCATCATCCGCTTCGGCTCGCGAGTCGACCTGTACCTGCCGCCGGGCAGCAAGGTCCTCGTCTCGAAGGGCCAGCGCACGATCGGCGGCGAGACCCCGATCGCCGAGCTGCCCACGGCGCCGCACCCGGAAGGCTGATCCATGGTCCGCGTGACCACTCCCGGCGTCCGGCTGCTGCCGAACGCCATCACGGTGCTCGCCCTGTGCGCCGGTCTGTCGTCGGTGCAGTTCGCGCTGATCGGCAACTATCCGATGGCGATCGCGTCGATCGGTATCGCCGCGGTGCTCGACAGCCTCGACGGCCGGATCGCGCGACTGCTGGACGCGACGTCGAAGATGGGGCAGGAACTCGACTCACTGTCCGACGGCATCTCGTTCGGTGTCGCGCCCGCGCTGGTGCTATACGTCTGGCACGCCGAAGGTGAGCGGATCGGCTGGGTCGCGTCGCTGATCTTCGCAGTCTGCATGATCTTGCGGCTGGCGCGGTTCAACACGCTGATCGAGGACACCGCACAGCCGCCGTACGCGGGTGAGTTCTTCGTCGGCGTGCCCGCGCCCGCCGGTGGTCTGCTGGCGATGCTGCCGCTGATCCTGGAACTGCAGTTCGGGCAGGGCTGGTGGTCGCATCAGTACGTGGTGTGGGTGTGGACGATCGCCGTGGCCGCGCTGCTGATCAGCCGGATCCCGACGCTTTCGCTGAAGACGGTGAAGGCGCCGGCGAAGGCGATCGCGCCGCTGCTGGTCGGGGTGGGCCTGCTGGCCGCCGCGATCATCCAGTTCCCGCTGGTGGCGCTGGCGATCGCGCTGGTGCTGTACCTGGCGCACATCCCGTACTCGGTGTACCGGCAGCGCTGGCTCGCCAAACACCCGGAAGCGTGGATGGCTCCGCCGCGGGAACGGCGCGCGATCCGGCGTTCTTCGAGCCGCCGCCGTCTCGGCCTGCGTCCGCCGCTGCGGCGCGTGGTGGCCGGTGCCGCCCAGCGTGTCCGGCTTCAGCGGGGCGAACAGCACGTCGCGCGCACTCCGCGCACCATCACCAGCGAAAAGGACCGCGACAACGGCCGCGGACCCCGCCGTCGCTCCTGGCGCCGGATCGGCCTCCGCAAACGCTGACCCCGCGTTCCCCCACCCCCCGCCCGTCCCAGGGGGACGGCCCCGCGCCCAGCGTATCGGGACTGACCGACGGGACCTGGGGAAACGGGGGTCGAGGGGGTGAGTTGTCCACAATGAGGTGACCCTGTGGACAACTTGGGGACAAGTGGCCTGGAACCGGCCGTGGGTCGCTCTATCCGGATTGCTCGGTACATGAAGGCCCCCTTCCTTGCGCCTAACGCAAGGAAGGGGGCCTTCATGTACTGACGCGGCGCCAGGGCGACACCAAAGGTCCCTTGCTCACTGCGCCGAAGCGGCCAGCCCGCCGATCACCAGATCCAGCTGGAACGGGACTTCCGGCCCGGCAAGCGGCCGCCACTCGACCGGATCGCGCACTTCAACGGCTGGGCGGCCTGAGCCTGGATAGGGTGACAGGGTGAGCGCACCCCAGATCACGCTGACCGTCCGGCACACCCCGTCCGCCCTGGATTCCCGCCGCGGCGTCGTCCGGCTGCACCCCGAAGTCCTCGACGCGCTCGGCCTGATGGCCTGGGACACTGTCCGCCTCACCGGCGCGCGCGTCAGTTCGGCGCTGGCCGCGCCTTCGGAAGCTGAGGGGATCCCGGGCGTGATCCTCCTCGACGACGTCACGATGTCGAATCTCGGCGTGACCGAGGGCTCGGAGGTGGTCGTCGCGCCGGCGGAGGTGTCGGCCGCGAAGACGGTCACCGTGTCGGGCTCGCGGATGGCCAGCGTGTCGCTCTCCCCGCACACCCTGCGGCTCGCCCTGATCGGCAAGGTGCTGACCGTCGGCGACGCGGTTTCCCTGCTCCCCCAGGATCTCGCGCCCGCGCCCGGCTCCGACGTCTCCGCGGTCCGCGGCCAGCTCTCCCGCGCCATCGGCATGACCTGGACGAACGAACTGCTGACCGTCACCGCCACCGAGCCGTCGGGCCCGGTCGCCGTCGGACCGTCCACTGTGGTCAGCTGGCGGGACGGGGCCCGCACCGGCGAGGCCACGCCCGCCGCCGCTCCGGCCCGTGC
Organism: Amycolatopsis coloradensis; assembly: GCF_001953865.1. GTDB lineage: Bacteria > Actinomycetota > Actinomycetes > Mycobacteriales > Pseudonocardiaceae > Amycolatopsis > Amycolatopsis coloradensis. The sequence continues at coordinate 135,824 of NZ_MQUQ01000005.1, read as the reverse complement.
CGGGACCACGCTGGTGCGCAGCACGCCCTCTTCCCCGCACGAAGACTTCATCGACGCCGAGATCGTCGAAGACGAACAGATCGACGAGGTGGCCGAGGAATCCGTCCCTCCCTTGTCCGATCTCGCCGGCTCCGAATCGGCCGCGCGCAAGCTCGCCGAATGGTTCGACCTGGCCTTCCACCGTCCGGAACTGCTGGCCAAACTCGGGACCTCGGCGCATCTCGGGGTACTGCTGTCCGGGCCGGAAGGCGTCGGGAAGGCGACGCTGGTCCGCGCCGTGGCACAGGCCGAGAAGGTGCGGGTGGTGTCGCTCGCGGCGCCGAACATCGCCGTTCTCGAACCGAACGTGGCCGCCGCGCGGCTGCGTGCGGCGATCGAGCAGGCCACGAGCGACGAAGCTCCCGCCGTCCTGCTGATCACCGACGTCGACGCGCTGCTGCCCGCTTCCCAGCCGCCGCCGCTCGCGACGGTTGTCCTCGATGATCTGCGCAAGGCCTTGCGCAGCAAGGGTTTCGCCGTCATCGCCACTACCGGCCGGGCCGAGTCGACCGATCCGAGGCTGCGCGCGGCCGACTTGCTCGACCGCGAACTCGGCCTGCCGCTGCCGGACGCCAAGACCCGCACAGAACTGCTGCGTGTCCTGCTGCGCGACGCCCCGCTGGAGGCCGGCGTCGACGTCGGCCCGATCGCCGAACGCACCCCCGGCTTCGTGGCCGCCGACCTCATCGCGCTCCGCCGTGACGCCGCCCTCCGCGCCGCGCTGCGGCAACGCGAGTCGGACGAGCCGCGGATCTCCCAGCAGGACCTGCTCGACGCGCTGACCACCGTCCGCCCGATCTCGATGTCCACTTCGGACAATCTGGCCACCGGCGGGCTCACCCTCGACGACGTCGGCAACATGGTCGAGGTCAAGCAGTCGCTGACCGAGGCGGTGCTGTGGCCGCTGCGCTATCCGGACTCGTTCGCCCGCCTCGGCGTCGACCCGCCGCGCGGCGTGCTCCTGTACGGGCCGCCCGGTGGCGGCAAGACGTTCCTGGTCCGCGCGCTCGCCGGCACCGGCGCGCTGAACGTGTTCGCGGTCAAGGGCGCCGAACTGATGGACAAATGGGTCGGCGAGTCCGAGCGCGCGGTGCGGGAACTCTTCCGGCGCGCCGCCGAGGCCGCGCCGTCGCTGATCTTCCTCGACGAGATCGACGCGCTCGCCCCGCGCCGCGGCCAGTCCTCGGACTCCGGCGTGTCGGACCGGGTCGTCGCGGCCCTGCTGACCGAATTGGACGGTGTCGAGCCGATGCGCGAGGTCGTCGTCCTCGGTGCGACGAACCGGCCGGAACTGGTCGACCCGGCTTTGCTGCGGCCGGGACGGCTGGAGCGCCGCGTCTACGTCCCCCCGCCGGACGCGCACGCCCGCGAGGCGATCCTGGCCGCCAGCGCCAAGAACACGCCGCTCGCGTCCGATGTGGACTTGGCGGCGTACGCGACCACTTTGGACGGTTACTCGGCGGCGGACTGCGCGGCGCTGATCCGGGAGGCCGCGCTGACCGCGATGCGGGAGTCACTGGAGGCCAAGGAGGTCACCGCCGCGCATCTGGCGAAGGCCGCCGAGGCTGTCCGGCCGTCACTCGACCCGGCGCAGCTCGCGGCCCTGGAGGCGTACGCGCAGAACCAGGCGTGAATACGTGAAAGGCCCTCTTCCTCGTAGTGGGAAGAGGGCCTTTCACGTACCAGGCTAGGAGCCTGCTTTGTCGTTGGTTTCGTAGTCCTTGGTGAGGATGACGATCACCCCAGGGGCCGCGTTCTGGATGCCCTCGAACCTCGGCAGGGCTTCGATCCCGAACTCCAGCGCCAACGCCTTCGCGGCGGCTTCCTCGTCGGTGCCCGGCCGGTAGTAGGCCGCGCTCTTCTCGAGCCTGCCCTGATGGGGGCCGATTTCGGTGACGTTCCAGCCGGAGGCGCGGAAGTCTTTCGCGCCCTTCTCGGCGAGGCCTTGGATCGTGCTGTTGTTGTAGACGCGGACTGTCACCCACTTGTGCGACGCCTGCTGATCGCCACCGGGCTGCCCCGGGCCGGGCTGGCCGGGACCGGGCTGGCCGGTCTGCCCGGGCTGACCCGGCTGGCTCCCGGGCGGCGCGGAACTCGCGGGCGCGCTCGACGGCGGCGCCGACGAGGCGGGCGGCGAACTGACCGGAGGCGAACTCGCTCCAGGGGACGACGGCGGGGTCGCGCCGTCCGAGGTCGTGGGCGTGGTGCCGGGCGGCGTGGCCGTATCCGAGTCACCGCCGCCGGTGGTGAGGGTGATCCCGCCGATCACGGCGGCGATCACGGCGACTCCGACCAAGGCCAGTCCGGCGGCTTTCATCGGCCGGGACAGGCCCGAAAACAGACTCATGAGAGATCGATCCCCAGTCGCCGGGCCGCGCGATTGCGCTGCCGGGCCGCTCGCGTCTTTCGCAGGCGCTTCACCAGCATCGGGTCGGCCTGCATGGCTTCGGTCTTCTCGAGCAGCCGGTTCAGCAGCTGGTAATACCGCGTCGACGACATCGAGAAACGTTCACGGATGGCCTGTTCCTTCGCGCCGGCGTACTTCCACCACTGCCGTTCGAAAGCGAGCATGTCGAGCTCGCGCTCGCTGAGGCCGTTCACGGTCTCCGACGGGGACGGCTGGTCGGGCTCAGCCATCGACTCCGCGGCGTCCATCCGACTCCTCGCAATCAGGTCAGTGCTCGGCGGGCGTGAAACCACAGGCTTGTCATTCCGCGGCGCCATTAGACCACGGATCCGGCGCCCGGCCTCGATATCGGCGTCGGCGCGTCATGGGTAAGGGTGTATCAGAAGGGTCCGACTAAACTGCGCGCGTGACCGTCCATCCCATCGTGATCGCCGGCGAGCCCGTGCTACACAACCCGACTCGGGAGATCACCGAGTTCGACGACAAGCTGCGCACGCTCATCGACGACATGTTCGAAACCATGTACGCCGCCGAAGGGGTCGGCCTCGCGGCCAACCAGATCGGCCTCGACCTGCGGGTCTTCGTCTACGACTGCCCTGACGACGAGGGCACGCGCCACAAGGGCGTCGTGGTGAACCCGAAGCTCGAGACGTCGGAGATCCCGGAGACGATGCCGGACCCGGACGACGACTGGGAGGGCTGCCTGTCGGCTCCCGGCGAGTCGTACCCGACCGGACGCGCCTCGTGGGCGAAGGTCATCGGCTTCGACGTCGACGGTAGCCCGATCGAGGTGGAGGGCACCGGTTACTTCGCGCGCTGCCTCCAGCACGAGACCGATCACCTGGACGGCTTCATCTACCTCGACCGGCTCGTCGGACGCCACGCGCGGGCGGCGAAGAAGATGCTGAAGTCGAACAAGTGGGGCGTCCCGGGCAACTCCTGGCTGCCCGAAGCCGCGCCTGAACCCGCCGACGACTGACCTCTGGTGACCACAGCTGACGCGACCGAGGTCTGTCGATCTTTGAAGTCGCGCCTTTTTGGCCGCGAGGCCCCGTGATCGCGATGGCAGGGCGCCCCTGGCTGGAACGTGACGTTCCAGCTCAACGAGCGCCCTGGCAGCGCGATCACGGCCGGCGCGATCAACAACTCAAGTAGTGGCACCGCACCACCCGCGGCTGCTCGATCACCTTCCCGGCCTCCACCGACCAGGCGAGCCGGAGGTACTGGGCGTGCGTCCACGCCAGCGGCGTCGCGGACGCCGTCGGCCTGCCCGCAGGGAAGCCCGTTTGACCCGAAGGCGCGTTCTCGTCCCAGACCTGCTCCGGCATGGTGTCGCCGGAGCTGCTGACGCGGCCCAAGTCGCGAAGCCGCTTCGCGGCCGTACCCCGGTCTCCCGCAGCGAGGTCGTACTCGCCGCGTTCACCCGCGAGCAGTGGCCAGAGTCGCCCGAAAGTGGTCCGGCTCTCGGCCGGGAACGTGTAGTCCCACGGTGAGCCGTCGGCCTTCTCGCCGTAGCCATCCTTCGTGTAGCGGTGCCAGAACTGACCCGTCGGAGTGGTGAACGCGATGTCGGCGTCGGTGACCTTGACGCTGTTCCGGATCACCGGATCGTCGGCCCGGTAGATGCCCAGCCTCACCAGTTCAAGGAATCCGGCGTCGGTCACGGCACGCTGGTCCATGGTCACGCTCGAATTGCCCAGGTTGTACTTCGTGCCGCTGTTCGCGTCGCCGTCCTTGGTCAGCCGGACGAAGTACGGGTCCTTCGACAGCGGGCCGTTCGTGGTCACCGTCCACCGGGAAAGTTTCGCCTTGAACGCGTCGGCGGTGCCGAGATAGCGCTTCGCGTCGGCGGCGGCGCCGTTCGCCTTGGCGAGATCCGCCGCACAGACCAGTCCGGCGATCACCGCGGCGATCGTCGAAGGCGAGTAGCCGTCCTGTTCTTCCCAGCGCTCCTGCTGGCTGTACGGCGACGCGTGACCGTTGCCGGCCTTATAGGACAACAGGAATTCCGCCGCCTTGCGCACACCCTGCCAGGTTCTCGCGTCGGTGCGGCCGAGTTGCTGCGCGAGCACGATCGGCAACGCGGTCTCGTCGAGCTGGACGGACTTCCAGTACGGCGTGCCGTCGACGTGGCTGTTCTGCGGCAGATGCCCGTCCGGCAGCTGCTGCGTGCCGAACATGTAGTCGACCGACCGGTTGGCGGCGTCGCGGTCGCCAGCGGCGAGCAGGCCGGTCGCGATCTGGTAGAGGTCGCGCGGCCAGACCAGGTGGTAGGTGCCCGACGGCGACCATTCCGGATCGTTGTCGCCGAAGCGCCAAGGCATGCTCGGCGAAGCGATGAGCGCCCCCTGGTGGATCTTGTCCTCACTCGCCGCGAGCATGAGCACGGACGCTTGGTAGAGGTCCCGTTCCCGCTTGGTCTTGAGCGACGACGGCACGTCCTTCACCTGCCGGAGGTACTGCTTCCAGCCGCGGTCGTAGGCACGGGCGGCATCGGCGAATCCCCGCCGTTGCGAGGCTTTCGCATTGGCGAGGGCTTCAGAGTCACTCGCGCCCATGCCGAGCGAGAGCGTGAAGTCCCGCGAACGGACACCATCGGCGGAGGTCTGCCCGGTCAGCAGCACGTTGCCCTTGGCCGCGCCTGCGTAATCCTTGAGCGTGAAGGACTTCGTCAGCTGGGTGATGCCGTCGGACGAGCCCGCGTAGCCCACGGAAGTGCGCGAGAACGCCGGTTCGGCGGTCAACGCGGCCGCGGTCTTCGCGTCGGACGCAACCAGGTTCACCCCATCGGAGCGTGCGGAGTCGTCGGATCCCTCGTTGGTGAGATCGGGGTCCGCGACCGCGTGCACCTGGTACGGGCGGCCGGTCAGCGAGACGAAGTCGACGTCGATCAGCACACTCGCGCGCGCCGGATCGGTGACGTAGGTCTTGCGGAGCTTCCAGCGGCGCTGATCGTCGGTGATGGTCTGCTCGTAGGTGAGGCCGCCGGTGCGGCGCACCTGCTGCGACCTGGCCGAGGAATCGACGGCGGCGAAACTCTTCCCGTCGGTGACGACCAGATCGAGGGAGCGGACGCTCGGCGTCGACAGGTCCGGGTAGTAGATCTCGGAGAGGCGGCCACCCTGCAAGGTGAACCAGACGTTGCTCGCCCGGTCGCGAGCGGTGCCGAAGCCGGTCTTGTCCGCCGGGAGCCAGCTCGGATGGGTGCCGGGGGCTCCGGGCGCCTCACCGCCCTGTGCCGCCGCCACCGCCGGGACCAGGCCGGCGATCAGCACGCCTGCCAACGCCGGGAGCATGAATTTCCGCATGACCACCCCAGACTTCTGTAACGGTGCAGAACATCGGGATTCTGTCGTGAATCCCGCGCGAGCACATGCTCCAAACCGGTGAACCGCTAACGCTGTCGACTTGTCGATCACGCAAGTAGAGGACGGGTTGCGGTAGATGCGCGCGCATCTACCGCAACCCGTCCTCTACTTGCGGCTTCGGAGTGACCGATCCCCTGGAGGGTTGATTGCGGGAGCCTCCGCGTGGCATGGTCGGGGCACAACCAAACAACCGCGGGAGCTCGCGCCATGGCGGGCTGAGAGGGCGGCTGGTGTCTTTCCAGAGGACCCGGCGCCGCCGACCGCATGAACCTGACCGGGTAATGCCGGCGTAGGGAGTGAACGTCGTTGACGACGCTTGAGAACGGTGCCCAGAACGTCACGCCGACCGTGACCACCGGGCCCATCACCGGTTCCCGCAAGATCTACAACCAGACCGAATCCGGTCTCCGGGTGCCCGCCCGGCGGATCGACCTTTCCAACGGCGAGCATTTCGATGTCTACGACACCTCGGGTCCGTACACCGACGACGACGCGCGGATCGATGTCCACAGTGGACTCCATCGGCTGCGCGCGGGCTGGGCCGACGGGCGCGAGCACAACACCCAGCTCGGCTGGGCCAAACAGGGCGTCATCACCCGCGAAATGGAGTACATCGCGGCACGTGAGCGGTGCACGCCGGAGTTCGTGCGGGACGAGGTGGCCCGCGGTCGCGCGGTGATCCCGGCCAACCGCAAGCATCCGGAGAGCGAGCCGATGATCATCGGCAAGAACTTCCTGGTGAAGATCAACGCCAACATGGGCAACTCGGCCGTCTGGTCCTCCGTCGAGGAAGAGGTCGACAAGATGGTGTGGGCCACCCGCTGGGGCGCCGACACCATCATGGACCTCTCCACCGGCAAGCGGATCCACGAGACCCGGGAGTGGATCGTCCGCAACTCGCCGGTGCCGGTCGGCACCGTGCCGATCTACCAGGCGCTGGAAAAGGTGGACGGGGAACCGGAAAAACTGTCGTGGGAGATCTACCGCGACACCATCATCGAACAGTGCGAACAGGGTGTCGACTACGTCACCGTGCACGCCGGCGTGCTGCTGCGCTACATCCCGCTGACCGCGCGCCGGGTCACCGGCATCGTCTCGCGCGGCGGCTCGATCATGGCGGCCTGGTGCCTCGCGCACCACAAGGAATCGTTCCTGTACACCAATTTCGCCGAACTCTGTGACATCCTGCGCGAGTACGACGTCACCTTCTCCCTCGGCGACGGTCTGCGTCCCGGCTCGATCGCCGACGCGAACGACCGCGCTCAGTTCGCCGAGCTGGAGACGCTGGGCGAACTCACGCACATCGCCCGCGAACACGACGTCCAGGTGATGATCGAGGGCCCCGGTCACGTGCCGATGCACAAGATCAAGGAGAACGTCGAACTCGAGGAGAAGCTGACCGGCGAGGCGCCGTTCTACACCCTCGGCCCGCTCACGACCGACATCGCACCGGCGTACGACCACATCACCTCGGCCATCGGCGCGGCGCAGATCGGCTGGTACGGCACGGCGATGCTCTGCTACGTCACGCCGAAGGAGCACCTCGGCCTGCCGAACCGCGACGACGTCAAGACCGGCGTCATCACCTACAAGATCGCCGCGCACGCCGCCGACCTCGCCAAGGGGCACCAGTACGCGCAGGAGTGGGACGACGAGCTTTCCAAGGCCCGCTTCGAATTCCGGTGGAACGACCAGTTCAATCTGTCGCTGGACCCGGACACCGCGCGGTCGTACCACGACGAGACGCTGCCCGCGGAACCGGCGAAGACGGCGCACTTCTGCTCGATGTGCGGGCCGAAGTTCTGCTCGATGCGGATCACCCAGGACGTCCGCAAGTACGCCGAGGAACACGGACTGTCCACTGTGGAAGCGATCGAAGCGGGCATGTCGGAGAAGTCGACCGAATTCGCCGAGCAGGGCAACAAGGTCTACCTGCCGGTGGTCAATCAGTGACGGAAACCCCCAGGACCGCCCTCACCATCGCCGGCTCCGATTCCGGTGGTGGTGCGGGCATCCAGGCCGACCTGCGGACCTTCTTCGCCAACGGGGTGCACGGGATGGTCGCGCTCACCGCGGTCACCGTGCAGAACTCGCTGGGTGTGCAGGGTTTCAGCGAGATCCCTGTCGACGTCGTCACCGGCCAGATCAAGGCCGTCGCGACCGACATGGGCGTCGACGCCGCGAAGACGGGGATGCTCGCGACGGCCGAGATCATCAACGCCGTCGCCAAGACGCTCGACGAGGTCCACATCGGACGGAACACTTCGACGCCGTTCGTCGTGGACCCCGTCGCCGCTTCGATGACCGGGCACGCGCTGTTGCGCGAGGAGGCACTGGAGGCGATCCGCACCGAACTCTTCCCGCGCGCCACGCTGATCACCCCGAACCTCGACGAGGTGCGGCTGCTGACCGGCGTCGCCGTCACCGGCCCGGCGACCCAGCGGGAAGCGGCGGAAGCTTTGCTGGAGTTCGGTTCCGCGTGGGTGCTGGTGAAGGGCGGCCACCTCGACGTGGCCCAGGACTGCGTGGATCTGCTGTCCGACGGCGAAACGTGGATCGAGCTGAGCGGGCCGCGGTTCGACACGCGGAACACGCACGGCGGCGGGGACACGATGGCTTCCGCGATCACGTCTTCGCTGGCGAAGGGTTCCGACGTGCCTACCGCGGTCAGTGAAGGGAAGCGCTTTATCGAGCGTTGTGTGGCGGAGTCGTATCCGCTGGGGGCGGGCGTGGGCCCGGTTTCCCCCTTCTGGCGGCTCAGCGAGGCCTGAAGCGAGTCGCGACCCGAGGAGCGTCCACGGCGGCCATCAGCTTGTCGAACCGGGTGCCGTCCAGGCCGATGACCAGTACCTTCGGCGCCTCGGCCGCCGCGAAGCTGTCGGTCAGGCCCGAGCTGAGCCCGGCGACGGCCACCACGGCCGGCAGAAGGGAAAGCGTTCTGCGCACGAAAGCCTCCGGGTAACTTGTTCGAACCGACTGTTCGCCAAGTTGGTGCCCTGAACCGACTTCCCGATGAAGTGCCCGCCGGACGGACTTCAGCCGACGGGCTCCAACACGCGTGAGTCGTAGGCCTTGCGGGATTCCAGGATCCCGTCGAAGTTGCCGACCGACCATTCGCTGACCGCCATCAGCAACGTGCTCGCGCTCGAACCGCGTTCGGTCAGCGCGTACTCGACGGTCGGCGGCGTGGTCGGGTACACCGTCCGCGTGACCAGGCCGTCGCGTTCGAGGGCACGCAGGTTCTGGGTCAGCATCTTCTGGCTGATCCCGCCGACGGCGCGGCGCAGTTCACCGAACCGGTGCGGCCGCCGCGAGAGCGCGCCGAGTACCAGCGCGGTCCACTTGTTGGCGAGCAGATCGAGGACGTCTCGGCACGGACAGTTCCGCAGGTAGATGTCCCACGGCGATTCCGGCACTTCACAGGTGGTATCCATCATATACCTAGTTTACCTGTAAGTGCCTTCTGGTGAGAAGTGACCAAGGCGCCGAGAATGAAGCCACCGGAACGAATAAGGAGCTTTCGATGCGTGTCGTGACCCAGCAGCGGCTTGGTGGCCCTGAAGTGCTGGAGGTGACCGAGACCGACCGCCCGGCGCCCGGCCCGACCGAGGTGCTCGTGCGGGTGCGCGCCGCGGGCATCAACCCGGTCGACTGGAAGACCCGCGCGTACGGCGTCTTCATGGGCGAGCCACCGTTCGTCCTCGGCTGGGACGTCTCCGGGGTGGTGGAGGAGCTTGGCGTCGGGACGACACGGTTCGCCGTCGGCGACGAGGTCCTCGGCTTCCCCTGGTTCCCCCGGCAGGCCGGTGGCTACGGCGAATACGTGACGGCCCCCGCCCGCCAGTTCGTGCGCAAGCCCGCGAACCTCACCCACGAGGAGGCCGCCGGACTGCCGCTCGCCGGGCTCACCGCGTGGCAGGGTCTCGTGGACCTCGCCGGCCTCCAGCCGGGACAGCGTGTGCTGATCGACGCGGCGGCGGGCGGTGTCGGGCACCTCGCCGTCCAGGTGGCGAAGGCGCGCGGCGCGTACGTCCTGGGCACGGCGAGCGCCGGGAAACACGACTTCCTCCGCGAACTCGGTGCCGACGAACCGATCGACTACCGCGACGAAAACGCGACCGCGTCCGAGGTGGACGTCGTCTTCGGGCTGGTCGGCGAGCAGAGCGACCTGCGCTGGCTGGACGCGGTGAAGCCGGGCGGCCTGCTCATCGCGGTTCCCGGTGGCGTGAGCGAGTCCGTCGCCGCGAAGGCCGAGAAGCTGGGCGTGCGGACGTCGGGGATGCTCGCCGAACCCGATCAGCTCGGCCTGCTGGCGCTGACCGAACTGATCGAGAAGGGCGCATTGCGTGTCCACGTCGACCAGATCTTCCCGCTGGAGGACGTCGCTAAGGCCCACGAAGTCGGCGAAGGCGGACGTGTCACCGGGAAGCTCGTCCTGACGGTCTAGGTACTCATGAGTGGTGAGGACGGTTAGGGCGGACCGGTATCGAGGCAGGTGTTCCGGTCCCTGCACGTCGCGAAAGCCACTTTCAGGACACCACACGTCCCGAAAGTGGCTTTCGCGACACCGGCCGCCGGGACCGCAGCCCGGCACGACCTAGCCGCGCGGCAGCACCTTCGGCAGGACAGTGGTCAAATCCGCCCAGTCCGAGGTGAGCACCGACGCGTGGTTCTTCGCCAGCAGAGCCGCCCGCTCGCTCGCCTGCGCCACGGTGGGGTTACGGGAGTCGATGGCCGGCGCGACGTTGTGCGCGTCGGTCATCACCACGTAGTAGTGGTTGTCGTCGTACCAACCCGGCCCGTTCCGCGTCAGGAACGCGCTCGCGTCGCCGTCAAACACCACGAACCACGGCCGCAGCCCCGCGTCGGCGTACTTCGTCCGAGGGTCGCCCGGCGCCGCGCCGTGCACCGTCGGGAAGATCTGCGCCTCGCCGACGCGGCCCGCGTCCTTCGAGGATCGCAGGTGACGCCCTTTCGCACGCGAGGAGTGCAATGGCTCACACACTGTGCCACCGTGGTGGACGGCGGCCGAACCGGTGTTGAACCACAAGGACCAGTCGGGAAAATGAACCCATGAGCGAGAATCCGAGCCCGCCGTCGGCGCTGACCATCGCAGGCTCCGACTCCGGCGGCGCCGCCGGTCTGCAGGCGGACCTGCGCACGTTCCTCACCTGCGGGGTGCACGGCCTGGTCGCGGTGACCGCGGTGACCGTCCAGAACACCCTCGGCGTGCACGACCGCACCGATATCCCGGCGCGGATCGTTGCCGGGCAGATCGAGGCGGTCGCGGCCGACATGGGCGTCAACGCGGCCAAGACCGGCATGCTCGCCTCGGCCGAGATCATCCACGCCGTCGCCGCCGCTTGCGACAAGGCCGAAATCGGGCGCGACCGGAAGGTGCCGTTCGTGGTCGATCCGGTCGCCGCGTCGATGCACGGACATCCGCTGTTCGACGAGGACGGTTTGGTGGCGCTGCGGGACGAACTCCTGCCTCGCGCGACCGTCCTGACGCCGAACCTCGACGAGGTCCGGCTGCTGACCGGGATGACCGTGACCACCCGCGAGCAGATGCACCAGGCGGCGGTCGTCCTGCACCGGCTGGGCCCGAAGTACGTACTCGTGAAAAGCGGCCACCTCGTTTCGGATCCCGAGTGCGTCGACGTGCTCTTCGACGGCTCCACCTTCGTCGAACTGCCCGGCGAGCGATTCGCGACCCAGCACACGCACGGCGCCGGGGACACGATGGCGTCGGCGCTGACGGCAGGACTCGCGAAGGGCATGTCCGTCGTGGAGGCCGCGCGCTACGGCAAGTGGTTCGTCTCACACGCGGTCGAAAACGCCTACCCGATGGGCGCGAAGGTCGGTCCGGTTTCGGCGTTCTGGCGGCTTGCGCCGGAGCACTGAGCACACGGCCGGTTACGGTGGCCAAGGTCGTCGGACTTCATCATCGCGGTGATCCCGACGACCGGTCCGTTCGCGGTGCCGCGGGCGTTGCGCGTCCCCCGGGTTCCGCGGCTGATCTCGGTCGTGCCGTCGACGCGGAAGGTCGTCACCGGCCTGCTCTCGCTGATCATCTTCGTCGCGGGGGTGATGACGGGCGAGGCGGTGCTGAATCTCTTCATCGCCGTCGTGGTGAGCGGGATGGAAGACGAGCTTCGGGCTCTTCGCGCCGAAGTCAGCGCTCTTCGTCAGCGATAAGCGCTTCAAGCGCGGGCAGAGCCGCCGCGAGCGCCGCCTGATGCTCAGGAGTCAGCCGTTCGAGGCGCATACCCAACTCGTGCACGCGTGTCGACCGGACGCCGGAAACCAGCCTCTCGCCCTCTTCGGTCGCCTCGGCGAGCCAGGCACGCCTGTCGATCGGGTCCGATTCACGGCTGACGTAGCCGGCTTCGACCAGCGAAGCGACGATCCTCGACATGGTCGCCGCGGCGACGCCTTCCTTCGCCGCGAGATCACCCAGCCGAAGCTGTCCGTAGTTCACGAGCGTCGCGAGCGCGGAAATCGCACCGTGGCCTGGTCCGGGCACCCCCGCCTGGCGCAGTGACCGGGACAACCGGCCCACCGCCAGGAACAATCTGCCCGAAACATCCTGGACCGCTGACGTGGTCACCACTGGCTCCTCTGGGTACACGGCGGCGGGTGCGCCGCCGGAGAGTGCCGTCAACCATACGGGCTTCCGGTGCGTACTCGCCGTCAAGTCCGCGAACCGTACAAAAGGGTTATCGGGGCGGACTGGAGGCGTGCGCCCAGAACCGCCGCGGGATCCGCCCCGCCCCCGCCGCCAGCCGTCCGGCGGTGACGGCCGCGCGCATCGCCGACGCCATCCGTTCGGGGTCCGCGGCCCTGGTCACGGCGGTGGAGAGCAGCACGGCGTCGCAGCCGAGTTCCATCGCCAGCGTCGCGTCCGAGGCGGTGCCGATACCGGCGTCGAGGATCACCGGGACACCCGCGCGCGACACGATCAGCTCGATGTTGTGCGGGTTCCGGATACCGAGACCGGTGCCGATGGGCGCGCCGAGCGGCATCACGGCCGCACAGCCCGCCTCCTCCAGCCGCAGCGCCAGTACCGGGTCGTCGTTGGTGTACGCCAAAACGGTGAAGCCGTCCGCGGTGAGCTGTTCGGCCGCTTCGAGGGTCTCGAAGGGGTCCGGAAGCAGCGTGCGGTCGTCGGCGTGGACCTCCAGCTTGATGAGGTCGGTTTCGAGCGCTTCGCGGGCGAGCTGGGCGGTGAGGACGGCTTCCGCGGCCGTCCGGCAACCGGCGGTATTGGGCAGCAGACGAATGCCGAGCCGCCGAAGCAGTTCGAGGACACCGGAGCCGCCTTCGCCGTCGGCCTTGCGCATCGCGACGGTGGTCAGTTCCGTGCCGGACGCCACCAGCGCCCGTTCCACCACGGCGAGGTTCGCCGCGCCGCCGGTGCCGATGATCAGCCGCGACGTGAGTTTGTGCTCGCCGATGACGAGGTGGTCGCCGTCCATTTCAGCCTCCTTGCACAGCGGTGAGGATGTCGACGCTGGCGCCCTTGCGCACCACCGCTTCCGGCCATTCGCCGCGCCGGACGACCACGCCGTCCACCGCGACCGCGACCCCTTTCGCCGCCGTGCCCAGCGCTTCGAGCACGCCCTCGACGGTGGTCCCGTCGGGGAATTCGCGCCACTGGCCGTTGACCTGGATCTCCATCACACCCGCTCCTCGCTTCGCCGCGACGGCGTGGCCGCCGCGACCTCGTCCGGCAACGGCCCGCCGTCCAGCCACGCGACCGCGGCGTCCGCGGTGAGCGGGGCCATCAGGAGGCCGTTGCGATGGTGGCCCGTCGCGGCGAAGACGCCTTCGCCGAGCTCACCGATGAAGGGCATCGTGTCGACACTCGCCGCGCGAAGCCCGGCTGCGGTCTCGACAAGTTCGTATTCGGCGATACCTGGGAGGACGCGTTCCGCGCCTTCGAGCAGCTCGCGGACCCCGCGCGCGGTGACGGTCTCATCGAAACCGGCCTCGTACTGGGTCGCGCCGAGTACGACCTCGCCGTCTTCGCGCGGGACGAGGTAGATCGGGCGGCCCTCGACCATCGCGCGGACGGTCCGGCGCGGCGGCGGCAGGCAGCCCCGGCGCGGCCTCAACCGGAGGATCTCACCCTTCAGCGGGCGGACGGCGCCGGCGAGCGCGGGGTGCAGTCGTCCGGTCCAAGCGCCCGCGGCGAGGACGACGTGGCTGAAGCCATCGAGGCCGGTGACGGTCTCGTGGCGAAACTCCACTCCATGCCTGCCGCAGGCGTGTTCGAGCGCGTGGAGGAGTCTTCTGTTGTCCACGGCCAGATCCCCGGGTACGAGCAGTCCACTTCGGACGGATCCGGCGAGACCGGGCTCGGCGCGGCGAGCCGCCCGGCCGGTCAACTGCTCGACCTCGCGGCCGAGTTCGGTGAGGTACACGGCGAGCATTTCGAGGTTGCCCGCGTCGGCGCTGTCCAGCGCGACGACGAGCGTGCCGTGCGGCGAAAGGCCGGGGTCGACACCCTCTTCGGCCAGGTCTCGGGCGAAATCGGGCCAGCGCCGCAGCGACGCCTCACCGAGGACGAGGACGTCCTCCTCGCCGGGCCACGCCTCGGTGACCGGCGCGAGCATGCCACCCGCGAGCCACGACGCGCCGCGCCCCGGCTCGGGGTCGTGCACGGTGACGCGATGGCCGCGCACGGCCGCGCGCCAAGCGACCGACAGACCGATGACCCCGCCGCCGACTACCGAAAGTTCCTTCATGAACGCGCGCTCCCTGCGCCGGCATGACCCGGATCAGGTTCCACGGTCGGAGCGGTTTCGGCTCCCTCTCAGCCCGTCCTCGGGCTCCCGTGCGGACCACCCCACCGTAGCGCGCGGGTACCGTCGCCGCCATGCCCACCCTGTCTGGTCAACAGATTCGCGCCCGGCTCGCGGATGCCCGCCTGTACCTCTGCACCGACGCCCGGTCCGGCCGCGGCGACCTCGCCGAATTCGCCGACGCGGCCCTGTCCGGCGGCGTCGACATCATCCAGCTGAGGGACAAGACCGGCGGTGCCCCGATCGAGGCGAAACACGAGATCGCGGCGCTGGAAGTGCTCGCGGAAGCGTGCGAGAAGCACGGCGGACTGCTGGCGGTGAACGACCGCGCCGACGTCGCGCTCGCCGTCGGCGCGCACGTGCTGCACCTGGGCCAGGACGACATCCCGGTGCCGCTGGCACGCCGCGTTCTCGGCGACGACGTCGTGATCGGCCGGTCGACCCATTCGGCGGAACAGGCCAAGTCCGCCGCCGAGGAGCCGGGCGTGGACTACTTCTGCACCGGCCCGTGCTGGCCGACGCCGACGAAGCCGGGCCGGTCCGCGCCGGGGCTCGATCTGGTGCGTTCCACCGCGGCTTTCGGGACGTCGCGGCCGTGGTTCGCGATCGGCGGGATCGACGCCGGACGGCTGCCCGAGGTGCTCGACGCGGGGGCGTCGCGGATCGTCGTCGTCCGGGCGATCACCGAGGCCGAAGACCCTCAGGGAGCCGCTCGCACCCTTCGCGCCTCCCTCGCCTGACCCCCACGCCCGCGTTTCGTCCTCTAGTTGCGGTAGTTGGCGGTGCGAACTACCGCAACTAGAGGACGAATTGCGGGGAGGGGGTCAGGGCGCGGGGGTGCCGGAGGCGGGGGCCGAAGGGGTCGTCGGGGGCGCCTGAGAGGTCGACGGAGTCTTCGAGGGCGTCGTCGGAGGCGACTGGGTGGTCGTCGGAGACGTCGGCGTCGTCGACGGGGTCGGCGTGCTCGAAGGCGTCTTCTCGGGCTGGTTGTCCTGAGTTTCCGAAGGGGTCGTCGCAGGCGGAGCGTCTTGCTTGTCCTGCCGCTCCTGGGCGTGCCCGCCGTCGATGATCTTCCCTATGGTCGTCCCGGTCCCGCCGCCGAAGGTCTTCCCGGTCGCGCCCTCGAAGCCGGTGATCGCGACGAGCGCCACCACGAACGCCACCACGCTGACCCCGGCGATCACCGCCCAGCGCGGCTTGAACTTCCGCTCGGCGGGCTCTTGGTCCTCCGCCGGGGTGAGTCGGACGGTCTCCTGCTCCGACGGGTCGAGCACCCGGCGCCGTCCAGGCACCGTCAGTACGACGCGCGCCTTCAGCGCCGCGTCCTTCGTGCGTTGCAGCGAACGCAGGTACAGCTCGCCGCCGAGCGTGGTGATGACACTCGCCAGCCCCGCACCCGCCACCGTTCCCGCCACACCGAGCGTGGAACCCAGCAGCGCCGCGGTGATCGCGGCCAGCGCGGCCGCCGTCACCTGGACGATCCTCCCTTGCTTTTCCGTCTTTTCCGTCTTGTCGGTGTCCTTCTCGGAGGTCTCCTTGGTCATAATCCCGTTCTGCAAGCTAGTCGATCCTCAACCGGTCCTAACGAACAAGGCGCGCGGGATGCTCCCTTCGTTGTCCACACGTGAGGAACACCACGCCGTCTGTCCAAAAAGGACTGTATATGGTTCACGATTCCTTGACATAATCGGAGGTATGGAACTGGTCTCACTCGAGGAAATCCGTGCCGCGGCGAGCCGGATCAAAGGCGCCGCCGTACGCACGCCGTTGCTGGAACAGTCGTGGACTCCATTGTGGCTCAAGCCGGAAAGCCTGCAACCGATCGGCGCTTTCAAGGTTCGCGGCGCGTACAATGCGATCGCCGCACTGGACGAAGATCGGCGTGCTCGCGGCGTCGTCGCGTTTTCCAGCGGCAACCACGCGCAAGCGGTCGCTTACGCGGCGAAACGGTTCGGAATTCCCGCGGTGATCATCGTTCCGGACGTCGCGCCGCGCGCCAAGGTCGAAGCGACCAAAGCGCTCGGCGCCGAAGTCATCGAGGTCCCGATCGACCGCCAGCAGTCCTCCGCGTTCGCCGTCGCCGGCGAACGGGACCTCGCCATGATCCCGCCGTTCGACCACCGCGACGTCATCGCCGGACAGGGCACCGTCGGCCTGGAGATCGCCGAAGACCTGCCGGACGCCGGCGTCGTACTCGTCCCGCTCAGCGGCGGCGGGCTCGCCTCGGGCGTCGGCACGGCGATCAAGGCACTGCTCCCCGGCGCGAAGGTCGTCGGCGTCGAGCCCGAACTCGCGGCGGACACCGCCGAGGGGCTGCGCGCGGGCAGGCGGATCGAATGGCCGATGGACCTGCGGGCGCGGACCACCGCCGACGGCCTGCGCGCCCAGCCGTCGGACCTGACCTTCGCCCACCTCCAGTCGGTGCTGGACGACGTCATCACGGTTTCCGAGGAGGAGATCCGGGAGACCGTCCGGACGCTGGCGCACCGCGCCCGCCTGATCGCCGAGCCGAGCGGCGCCACCGCGACCGCCGCGTACCTGTTCCACCGCGGCGAACTGCCCGAGGGCAAGGTCGTCTCCGTCGTCTCCGGCGGCAACCTGGACCCGGCCACCCTGGCCGGGATCCTCAGCGACTAGCGGGACGGACATGCGTCGGCGGCGCGTCGACCCCGCAGTGGAGACACTCACCCGGGTGGGGTGACTCGTCGGCGTCGGCCGTGTCCGCGGCTTCTTCGGTGTCGTCGCTGGAAGGCGCGCCGAGAACACCGTTGTGGATGCCGAGCGCGATCAGCCCTCCTCCGATCGCCAGCGCCGCGCACACCAGCAGCGCCGTCCGCCAGCCCGAGGTCAGCGCCACCGGATCGGTGTAGGCGGCGCCGGACAGCCCGGCCACCGCGGGCAGCACCGCGATCGCGAGCAGCCCGCCGGACCGCGCGATGGCGTTGTTGACGCCGGACGCCACCCCGGCGTAGCGGTCCGGCGCGGCGGCGAGCACGGTCGCGGTCACCGGCGCGACGACCGTCGCCAGCCCGGCACCGAACACGACGACGGCGGGCAGCACCGAGCCGAGGTACGTCGATCCCGGCCCGACCCGCATCAGCAGGAGCATTCCGGCGCCGACCAGGATCGGGCCGAGGACGAGTTGCGCCCGCGGCCCGATGCGCTGCGCCAGCGCACCCGACCGACCGGAGAACAGCAGCATGATCACGGTGATCGGCAGTCCGGCGAGCCCCGCCTCGGTCGGCGAATAGCCGAGCGACACCTGTAACTGCATGACCATCAGCATCATCACGCCGCCGAGTGCCGCGTAGACGACGAAGGTGAGCGCGTTGGCGAGGCTGAACGTGCGGTCGCGGAACAGTTTCGGCGGCACCAGCGGATCGGCGGAGCGGTGCTGGATCACCAGGAACGCCCCCAGCCCCGCGACGCCGAGCACGATGCAGACCAGGACGACGACGTCCCCGATGCCGCGTCCCGGCGCCTCGACCAGCGCGCCGGTCAGCCCGGCCAGCCCGATCGCGCCGACGGCGGCCGCGGTGAAGTCCGGATGCCCGATGGCCTCCTCGTCGCGGGACTCGGGCACGTAGCGCTTGGCCAGCAGGACGCAGACGGCGGCCAGTGGCAGGTTGATCAGGAACGCCAGCCGCCACGACCACACCTGCACCAGCACGCCGCCGAGCAGCGGGCCGATCGCCGCCGCGATCCCGCCGAGCCCGGACCACGCGCCGATCGCGCGGGCCCGGTCGTCGTGGGCGAAGGACGCTTGCAGGATCGCGAGCGAGCCGGGCGTGAGCAAAGCTCCCCCGATCCCCTGGAGGATCCGGGTCGCGACGAGCATCTCGGTCGTCGACGCGGCGGCGCACAGCCCGGACGCGATCCCGAACCAGACGACGCCGACGATGAACATCCGGCGGCGCCCGTAGCGGTCGCCGAGCGAACCGGCGACGAGGATCAGCGCGGCGAGCGCGAGCAGGTAGCCGTCGAGGATCCATTGCAGGCCCGCGACGGAGGCTTCGAGTTCTTCGCCGATCCTCGGCAGGGCGACGTTGATGATCGTCCCGTCGAGCATCGCCATCCCCGAACCCACGATGGTCGTCGCGAGCACGCCGCGCGCCACCGGCGTCCCCCAGCCGATACCCGCCACCCCGTCACTCATAGGACGACTGAATCACGGCCGCCGCCACCAAGCCACCGCACCTCCAATTACCTGACGCGTCAGAGAATTAACTAGCGAAGCCGCTGGAACCGGCGGATCTGACTCCCCGGAAACGCCCTTCAAGACCACCGCGAGTTCACTTCGGTCCAGCGCCCTGCGAAACGTTTCCGTCAGCGCGCCTTAAGGCAAGAGCGTCGTGACGAACTTGTAACGATCGCCACGGTAGATCGCACGAGCGAACTCGACCGGCTTTCCGTCGGTGGCGAAAGAATGCCTCGAAAGGAGCAACATCGGCATTCCGACGTCGGCGCCGAGCATCTCCGCCTCGTGCGGTCCGGCAAGCGCTGTCTCGATCGTTTCCTCGGCCCTTTCCAGCTCCACGCCGTAGTGCTCCCTCAGCACCGCGTACAGCGAACTACCTGCGGAAACATGTTTGCGCAAACCACGGAACCGGCCGAGGGGGAGATGCGTGGTCTCCAGCGCCATCGGCTGCGAATCGGCCAGCCGGAGACGGCGAAGGCGAAGGATCTTCGCACCGACCCGGATTCCGAGCAGTTTCGCCAGATCGGCCTCGACCGGCAGTTCGTCGATCTCCAGGAGCTTCGACGACGGCTTGAGACCCTGCTTGCGCATGTCCTCGGTGTAGGACGACAACTGCAGGCGCTGCGCGAGTTTGGGCTCGGCGGCGAAAGTGCCCTTGCCCTGCACGCGGTGGAGCCTGCCCTCGGCGGTCAGGTCGGCGAGTGCCTGCCGGACCGTGGTGCGCGAAACGGTGAATTCCCCCGCCAGCGCCCGTTCCGTCGGAATCGGCGAGCCCGGCGGCAACGCGTCGAGCAGATCGAGCAGATGCTGTTTCAGCGCCCAATACTTGGGTTCGCGCTGCCCGCGCATCCCCGCCGTCGTGCCCGCCTCACCCGCGGTGGTTGTCTCCAGCATGACCGACTCCCTAAGCCTTCCCACTCAAACGCGCGCCGTCCCCGCTAGGAAACGTACCCTTCACCACAAACGTCCATTCGGGCTAGCATTGGTCTAGACCTACTCGGGGGACGAAGTACGTCCCGGTCGAAGGGAACGAGATGACCGAACAGCGCCCCGGCGAGCACATGGCCGCGGAGATCTCCCAGCAACCCGCCATTCTGGCAGGAATCGTGGAGCGACAGGCCGAAATCGCCGAGGTGGCCGAAGCCATCTCCAAGCGCCCGCCCAGGTTCGCACTGCTCGCCGCCCGCGGCTCCAGCGACCACGCCGCCCTGTATGCGAAGTACCTGATCGAAGTACTCCTCGGTCTCCCCTGCGGTCTCGTCTCGCCCTCCACCGCGACTTTGTACGGCGCCCGTCCCGATCTGCGGGACGTTCTCTTCATCACAGTAAGCCAAAGCGGCGGATCCCCGGATCTCATCGAGGTCACCGAAACCGCGCGTCGCCAGGGAGCGCTGACCGTCTCGGTCACCAACACCCCGGAATCCCCGTTGCGCGCCGCCGCCGAACTCGGCGTCGACATCGGTGCCGGGCTGGAAAAGGCCGTGGCCGCCACGAAGACGTACTCGGCCACCTTGCTCTCCCTTTACCTGCTGATCGACGCGGTCCGCGGCGGCAAGGGCGAGGACGCGGCGAAGCTGGGCGAACTCGCGCAGCAGACCCTCGACAACGCCGACGAAGGCGTGCGGCGCGCGGTGGACCGCTACCGGTTCGTCGACCGGGTGCTCACCACCGGCCGCGGTTACTCCTACGCCTCGGCGCTGGAAGGTTCCCTGAAACTGGCCGAAACCAGTTATCTCGCGGCCCGCGCGTACAGCGGCGCGGACCTGTTGCACGGTCCGGTCGCCGCGGTCGACGGCGAGACCGCGGTGCTCGCCGTGACGAGCCAGGGACACGGCGTTGGCGCGATGCAGGAGGTTCTCGAGGCCGTCGGCAAACGCGGCGCGGACGTGCTCGCGGTCGGTTCCGCTTCGGCCGACGTCCCCGCGGCACTGCGGATCGGTGTCGCCCCTTCGGCCGAAGAGGTCGCCCCGATCCTGGAGATCCTGCCCATCCAGCGGATCGCGCTCGGCCTAGCGCTGGCGCGCGGCGGTGACCCGGACAGCCCCCGCGGGTTGCTCAAGGTGACCAAGACCCGGTGACGCACAGCCGACGCGCTCTCCCCCGCGGAGGCGGCGGTGGGCACTGTGTAGGCGTGGACGCCGGAGGCACGTCGACGCGAGCGATCGCGCTCGACGCCTCCGGCGCCGTCCTCGGTTCCGGACGCGCGGGCGGGGCGAATCCCAACTCCCACGCGCCCGCCGAAGCCGCGGCGCGGATCGCGAGCGCGATCACCGGCGCGCTGGGCGGGCTGGACCCGGCGGCGACGGCGGCGTGCGTCGTCGGCATGGCCGGCGTCAGCAAACTGAGCGATCCGGCGATCGCGAAGATCTTCGAAGCCGCTTGGAAGAACGCGGGAATCAGTCCTGTGCGGACGGTCCCCGACTCCGAAGTCGCCTACGCGTCGGCCACTTCCGCGCCGGACGGTTCGGTACTCGTGGCGGGCACCGGCTCGATCGCCGGACGGGTCCGCGGCAGGCGGATGGTCTCCACCGTCGACGGCTACGGCTGGTTGCTCGGTGACGAAGGCTCGGCCTTTTGGCTCGGCCGCGAAGCCGTTCGCTCCACTTTGGATACTTTGGGCCTCGGCGGCGAACTCGGCCCGCTCACGCGCGCCGTACTCGCCGAAGCGCTCGGACCGTCCGCAGTGGACCCGGCGAGCGACCGGTCCGCGTTGTGGCGCGCGCTCATCACGAACGCCAACGCGGAGGCACCGATCCGGCTCGCCAGGTTCGCCCCGCTCGTCAGCGAGGCCGACCGCGACGGCGACCCGGCGGCGGACGACATCACCACCCGCGCGGCCGCCCTGCTGGTGACGAAGGTCATGGCCGCGCGAGAACCCGGCGAGAACACGCCGATCGTCCTCGTGGGCAGTGTGTTGTCACCGGACGGCCCGGTCGGGGCGAAAGTCCGCGCCGAACTCGCCGGGTTCGAGGTCCTGACCAGCACCGATGGCGTACTCGGCGCCGCGTGGCTCGCCGCCGTCGACGCGTACGGCGAAGGAGCGCCACGGCCTTCGCACCCGTGAAAAACACCAAAAAAGAGCCCTAAAAGACCAAACCATCGACTCCGGGGCCGAACTCCGGGTACCGTAGGACCCGGCCCCCGGACCCTCCCCCCTCGCCGGGGGCCGCCTTATGTCCTCGGCAGCCCGCCGGGCTCGGATCCGGAGGGGTTCTCGTTCTCCTCCACCACCCGCAGACCGGGATGTTCCGGCGGCAGCGTGCGGTACAGCACCCAGCCGCTCACCGCGACCGTCACCGCGACCAGCGGCCAGGAAAGCACCGTCCGCGCGATGCCGAGCGCGACCACCTGCCCGCTCCACCACAACGAGCCGTAGACGACGACTCGCAGCGTGTACTGCAGGAAGACCCACACCCAGCTCGCCCGCGAATACGCGCGCAGCAGCGCGGGATCGCGGCGCCAGCGGGTTTTCTGCCCGATGACGAGCCCCACGATGACGCCGAGCAGCGGCCACCGGATCACGACGCTGGCCGCCCACAGCAGCGCACTGGCCACATTGGACAGCAGCTGGATGAGGAAGAAGTCCTCGGCACGGCCGGTGTGCAGGGCGATCAGCGCGGCGGCGATCACCGCGGCGAGACTCACCACGACCGCGCGCGCCTTGTCGCCGCGGGCGACCCGGTACGCCCCGAGCAGCACCGCCACCCCGATGGCCACCCCGGCCCCCCAGGCGATCGACTGGTCCGCGATCAGCCAGCCGATGACGAAGGCCGCGGGCGGGATACTCGCGTCGATGGCGCCACGCCGCCCGCCGAGGATCTGGGCGAGCGACTCGCGCGGGGGTCGATAGGTCACCCTCACAGCCTGCCGGATCCCTGAGCCCGAGCACCCTGGCGGGGAGACGTTCGCCACATCATGTGTCCGTTTTACGTCCACTTGAGGGGAATCTCCGCAGCACAGGAGTGTCATCCCGGTAATGGGGATGCAGGGACGTCCGACAAAATAAGAGACTGTGTCAACGGGCTGAACCACGGGTTTCGCTCAGGTGGGATTGCAGGGGCGCTCTCAGCTGTTAGTTGTGGTGTACAAGTACCAACCGGGGGCACACGGACGGAAGGGGACCCAACGTGTACGGATTCGACAGCTTTGTGGCGATCGGTGACAGCTTCACCGAAGGACTCAACGACGATCTGCCGGACGGCACCTTCAGGGGCTGGGCGGACCGGCTCGCGGAGATCCTGGCCGAAGGCAGGCCCGATTTCCAGTACGCGAACCTCGCCCTCCGCGGGAAGATGCTCGACGAGATCCTCGAAGAGCAGTTGCCGATCGCCCTCGCGGTCAAACCCGACCTGGTCACCCTGTGCGCGGGTGGCAACGACATCATCGTGCCCGGCGCGGACGTGGACGCCGTCGCCGCGCGGCTGGAGGCGGGGGTCGCCAAGCTGCGCGAGGCCGGGATCCCGGTGCTCATCTTCAACGGGCCGGACACCAAGTACCTGTCCGTGATGCACGTCCTGCGCGGCAAGGTCGGCATCTACAACGCGCATCTGTGGGCGATCGCCGACCGCCACGGCGCGAAAATGGTCGACATGTGGGCGATGGACCCGCTGCACGACCGCCGCGCCTGGAGCGACGACCGGCTGCACTTCACCCCCGAGGCCCACCGGCGGATCGCGTTGCGCGCGGCCGAGGTACTCGGCGTCCCGGTCGACGGCGACTGGCGTGAGCCGTGGCCGGCGTCCGAGGAGCCGAGCACCTGGATCACGTCGCGCCGCTCCGACCTCGAGTGGACGAAGGTGCATCTGCTGCCGTGGATCCGGCGTCAGCTCAGGGGCGAGTCCATGGGCGACGGCCTGTCGCCGAAGCGCCCCCAACTCGCGCCGTTGCTCCCGCTGGAGCAGATCGAACCGGCGGGCGTCTCCATCCCGGTCGAACCGCTACGGGAGATCCACCACCACGCGAGCTGACCTCGGCCGCGGCGCGGTGCTCTAGTCGCCTGAAGTACAGGAAGGCCCCCTTTCTTGTGCCTAGGGCAGGCCCGGCGAAGTCGCAGAGTTGCTGGTCAGCGCTGCTCTGGGGAACCAGTTTTGACATCGCTGGTGCCCGCAAGGGGTCGAGCGGGGAGGATTTCGGACGGTGAACGTCCGAAATCCTCCCCGCTCAGGGGGCTCCGCAACCGATATGTCCCCGTGAAGGCTCCCGACTCGCGTGAAGGCACACTCAGGCGACCACCGGCTGCTCCGATCAGGCCGACCGGTGTCACTCAAGAGGGTTGTGTACCGACCCGCCGGTGGTTCCGCGCCGGAGTCGGCACGGGTCCGCCACGCCGACCGGGCACCTCTCCCGGGCCACACCCCCGACGTCGCAGGCCAGGGACACACGCCACCGGCCGGCGACGAGTAACGGCGTACCGGAAACACGCAGCGGATTAGCCCCAACGGCCGCCCGGCGCTGCGCCGGACGCGGCAAAGCCGGTTCGCCAACCGGCAGGGCGCGGCTTACAGTTCCTTCATGCCCGGTACACGCTGGAGCCGCTTGCTGCCTACAGCGCTGCTGGTCACGCTCGCCTTGACGGCGATTTCCGTGTGGTCGGCCTCGGACGACATCGAGGCCGAGCTGGCGGCGCGCGCGAAGGAGGCGCTGGCCGATGTCGGCGTCTCCGGCGGTCAGGTGAGCTTCTCCGGCCGCGACGCGAACCTCACGGGTTTCCCGCCGGACAAGGCCGCGCAGGCGATGGACGCCATCCAGCGGGTCGACGGGGTGCGCGCGGTCGAGATCTCCGGTGACACCGCCCCGCCTGGCGGACCGGTGACGACCAGCGGCGAGCCGTCGAGTCCCGCGCCGCCGAGCCCGCCGCCCAGTCCGGCGCCGACTTCGGCCAAGCCCACGGACAAGGCCGGTTTCCAGGCCGAGATCGACCGTCTGCTGACGGCGACGCCGATCACGTTCGAGCCGGACACCATCGCACTCACCGCGGACGGCGAACGCGGCGCGATGGAGATCGCGAAGCTGCTCACGGACGCTCCGCGCGAACTGCGGTTCCGGATCACCGGGCAGGTGGCGACCGGTTCGGACCGGAAGCTTTCGCTGAACCGGGCGCTGGCGGTGGAGCGGCTGCTGGAGCGCAACGGGGTCAACCGCGACCAGGCGTACTCCACCCAGCGCAGGAACTCCGACGGCGCGAACGGCGAAGGCCGCCGCGTCGACATCACGGCAGAACAGAGGTGATGGCCGAATGCTCTGGCTCTTCGGGCAGATTTGGCTCTGGCTGCTCATCTCCTTCGCCCTCGGCTGCGGTGTGACCTGGCTGATGACGCGGGGCGAACGGCGCGAGCGGCCGGCGGCCCCCGAGCCGGAGCGCGCCGCTCCGGCCTACTCCGAGCCGGAGCCCGAGCCCGTGCCCGAGCTGCTGTCCGCCGAGCAGACGCAGTTCCTCCCGCCCGCGCGGATCCAGGACGACGACGTGCCGTACGACCAGGAGGCGGAAGGCCACCGTGAGGGTCAGCTGACCCCGGAACCGGTGCGTCCGGCGCTGGTCTACCACCCCGAGGAGCCGGAACCCGCCGGCCGGAACGGCGACCACGGCCACGAACCCGAGCCGGTCTGGCCGAGTGACGAGGACTGGCCGCCGGCCGGGCGCGCCTCCGAGCACCGGCCGGGGCAGGGCGGCTGACACCCGCCTGGTAAATTCGGCTACGCACTGTGAGCGTGACGCCGGGTACGTTTCTTCGATCGGGAGCCCCGGCACACGAAGGAGGCTCCGATTGGCGCTCCCCTATTGGACGCCGCACAACCTGCTGCCTCCGGGCCGCCATCCCGCCGATCTGGCCGATGTCTACGAGCGGCTGGTCTTCGACGCACCGCACCAGAACGATCGTGAGATCCTGTTCAGCGCGTTGAACAGTTACCTGGGGGTGGCCCGGCGGATCATGCCGACCGGCCGCGCGTGGATCGGCGGCGCGCTGACCGCCAGGACCCCGCATCCGCCCCTCGGGCTCGACGTGGTGCTGCTCCCGGACGAATGGGGCGCGCTCAAACGGCTCGACGACACGGGCCGCTCGGCGCTGTACGGACTGCTGACGCTGCGCGGGGTCATCGTCGGGCAGCCCGCCATGTACCTCGACCAGGTCCAGCCCGTCGGCGGCATGCTCGACGGCTTCCTTTGCCGCCCGGGCGACGAGGAGATCTGGGAACAAGTGTGGGCATCGGGTGGCAGGGGAATTCCGGAAGTGATCTGGTGAGAAACGAATTCCGGCGCATCGCCGACGAGATCCCCGGCGGCACCTGGCTCGACGACCTCGCCCGCGCGTCGGCGATGGCCGCGTACGCGAAGTTCGAGCGGACGTCCCGTTCGCCACTGCTTCGCGTGTCTGTCATCGGCGAATCGCATCTCGACGCCTACACCTTCTCCGACATCAGCCGCGCGCTGCAGGACGCGACGGCGAAGATCGGGCACATCATCCGCAACCCATCGGGCGAGGTGACCATCGTCCAGCCCGCGGACCGGGAGAAGGCCCCGCTGATCCAGCGCGGCCAGGCAGGCAACGCGATCTTCTTCGGTTTCCCGGAACCGGCGCTCGACGACGCGCTCATCCACGACGGCCTCGAGTCGCTGTCCGAGCGCGCGGTCAAGGAACTGTGCGACTTCCTGCCGGCCAACGGTTCCGACGACGGCGCGCTGGACGCGGTGCTGTTGCAGCGCGACACCGTCCGCAACGCGGTCAGCGACATCGTCAACGCGGTCACCAAACACGCCGGGATCGGCATGGCGCTGACCCCGACCGCCGGCGAGGAACTGACCCGCAGCATGACCACCGAGCAGGCGCGGGTCCTGTCCGGGAGCCTGCGCGAGTCACGGGAGGCCGTTGGCTACGAGACGGTCAGCGGCAGGCTGGACGGCGTCCGCACCCGGCGCCGGATCTTTTATCTCGAACGCGAATCGGGCGGCACCATCCAGGGCGCGGTCGCGCCGGATCTGCTCGACGAGATCAAGGAGAACCTGGACCGGCCGGTGACCGCGCGGCTGCGCGTCGTGCGCACCACGACCATCGACGGCCGCCGCGGCCGCCCGGTGCACGAGCTGCTGGAGATCACTCCCGAAGTCAGCCTGTTCGATCAGTGATCGGGTTTCCGATATTCGACGGTGCCACAATTCTCGTCAGAAAATATCGATAATCGCTCGATTATCGTTGAATGATGACTTTTTCCGGCAGGTAACAATTTCGGCCATTGCCCCGAACGATGGGTTAACGTCTTCGGACGGAAGCCTCCGAAAGGGCATGTATGCCGACCGATCCACCTCTCCCGCACCCACCCGCCACCCGCTACGGCCCGGGCTTCACCACGCACGGCACCCGGCACCGAAAGCCCCAGAACGGCCTGGTCATCGTGGGTTTCCTGGTCGGGCTCGCGGCGGTCGGGGTCGCCTTCGTCCCCGTCGCCGGGATCGCCGCCTGGCCGCTCGCCGTAATCGGGATAACCCTTTCCGTGATTGGTCTTACCAAAATCAAGAAGGGTGAAGCCGACAAGAAGGGAATGGGAGTGGCGGGGCTCGCGCTTTCCATCGCGGGACTGATGGCGGCGACCGGGTTACTGGTCTACACCAGTTTCTTCGCTACTGGCGAGTCGGGACTGCACATCCCGGCGGTCGCCTCGGACAAGAACACCGTCGAGTTCGTCGTCAGCGCTTCCGGCGGCGCGACCGTCCGGTTCGGCTCGCTCAACGACCAGCGGACCGAGACGACCCCGGCCAGCACCGACGAATGGCGTGGCACGGCGTCCTTCAACTCCGGTGACTACCTGCTCACCGTCACCGCGGACACCCGGAACTCGTCGGTCAGCAACCAGATCGCCTGCACGATCCTGGTCAACGGCCGGAAAGTGGCGGAGAACAAGGGCCAGACCATCGCCCTGTGCACCGCGAGCACCGGCTGACCCTCGCGTTTCGTCCTCTGGTTGCGGTACTTGCACACGCAACGACCGCAACCAGAGGACGAAACGCGGAAAGCCGCCTGGCGGCCGGCCGGTATCGCCCCCAACCTCCACCGGCCGGACCGCCACGAGCCGCTCCTGGCGACTCTTCAGGCGGCCCCGGAAAGGGAACCGCCCGAGCGCCGATCGCTACCGCTTGCCCCTCCCCTAGGGCTCGATCGACACTGAACGGGACCCTACGCGCGCGAGAGGCGAGGCCACTAAGAATCCGCTAAGGATCACTCACGGACTTCCACCGAGGTCCGTGAGTTCCGCACGGACCAGCCCGGCGAGCTTGGGATTGGCGTCGGAAAGGATCTTCAGCGCGAGCGCGAATTGCTCGCGGGCACCGTCCACATCCGACCCGGCACGCAGCACCCTGCCCAATGTCAGCCGCAGCACGCCCTCCTGGAGGACGAACCGCCTGCTGATCGTCAGGTCCACGGCCTCCCAGACGTAGCGCTCGGCGGCGGCGAGTTCACCGATCCGCATGCTCAGTTCGGCCAGGTTGTTCAGCGAGACGACGACGTAGCTTTCGTCGCCGAGGGTCCGGTCGATCTCCAGCGAGGCGACCTGGTGCCCGATCGCCTCGATGAACCGCCCGGCCCGCTTTTCCGCCTCGGCGCAGTTGTTGAGCGCCTGCCCGCGTAGTTGGAGGTCGCCGGTCCGCTCGGTCTCCTCGACCGCCTGCTTCAAGGTCGTGATGGCCTCGTCGTACCGTCTCAGCAGGGTCAGCGCGGAGCCCAGGTGGATGTTCGCCGAGACCATCAGCCGCTCGTCGCCGATCGCGCTCGCGAGTTCCAGCGCGCGTTCGGCGTCGGCGAGACATCCCTGTGGCAGCTCGAAAGTGAGCGCGATGGCGCAACGCGAGATCAGCATCCAGCACCGGCCGAGGACGTCACCGGACCGCTCGGCGGCCTCCAGTCCGATCTCGACCAGGCGGGTCCATTCGTCCAGCAGCGGGTACACCGCGCGATAGGTGTGCGCGACCCTCGCCAGCCGCCAGACGTCGTCGTGGCGCCCGCCGGCGCGGGCGGCTTCGAGGACTTCGACCAGGTTTTCCCATTCCGCGGCGAACCAGTCCTGCGCTTCGGCGAAGGAGTTGATCGGCGGTGTCTGCGCGTCGGTGAGCACAGCGGTGAAGTCGAGGGGGTCGACGATGCGCAGCATCTTCCGCCGGGCCCGGTCGGCGACGGCCTGGTAGTACCGCACCGAGCGCGAGAGGACGTCTTCCCGGGCGGCCTCGTCGAGTTCGTTCTCCGCCAGCTCACGCAGGAACAGGCGGACGAGGTCGTGCGGGACGAAGGTGTCGCGACCGGTTTCGGCGAGCAGGTTGTGCGCGGCGAGCACCCGCAGATGCCGCCGCGCCTCGGCGACGGTGATGCCGCCGATCGCGGCCGTCAGATGGGAACCGGCCGACACGCACTGGACCACGCCGAGCCGCAGGAAGGTGTTCGCGACGTCGGCGGGCAGCCCGCGGAACGAGACGTCGAACGCCGCGCGGACGCCGTCGTCCGGTCCCTCGACGTCGAGGGCGGCCAGCCTGGTCCGTTCGTTGCCGAGTTCGTCGACCAGGTCCTGCGCGGACCACTGCGCGCTGGCGGCGAGCCGGGCGCCCGCGATCCGCAGCGCGAGCGGGAGGTAACCGCAGAGCCGGGCGAGCGCGTGGTTGAGGTCGAATCCGGCGGGCCCGGCGAGTTCCTCGATCAGCCGGACGGCGTCCCCGGGTGAAAGCGTGCCGAGGACCCGCAGTTTGGCGGCGTTGGACACGGCGAGCCCGTCGAGCCTGGAGCGGCTGGTCACCAGGGTCATCGACCGCGACCCTGGCGGCAGCAGTGGCCGCACCTGCTCGGCGGAGCGGGCGTTGTCGAGGATCACCAGCATCCGGCGCCCGGCGATCATCGAGCGGTAGAGGGCGATGCGTTCGTGGACCCGCTCGGGGATCCCGTCGGCGGGGACGCCGAGCCCGAGCAGGAACTGGGTGAGCAGGTCGGCGGGTTCCAGCGGCGGGTGATGCGGGTCGAAACCCCGCAGCGAGGCGAAAAGGATGCCGTCGGGAAAGCGGCGTGAGGCGCGGTGCGCCCACCACACCACCAGGCTGCTCTTGCCGATCCCGGCGGTCCCGGTGACCACGCCGACCGCGGTCTCGCCCGCCTCGGCCCGCTCGGCGAGCCCGTCGAGCCAGGCGAGATCGGCCTCGCGCCCGGCGAGGTTCGGCACCGCGGGCGGCAGCTGCTGGACAGGCGGCGCCTCGGGCTTCTGTTCCGCGACGACCTTGACCGGCAGGTCGTCGTTCAGGACGCGTTCGTGCAGCCAGCGCAGATCCGCGCCGGGTTCGACGCCGAGGGTGCGCAGGGTCGCCCGGGACACCGTGCGGTAGAGCTCGAGCGCGTCGCCGCGGCGCCCGGCGTGGTAGAGCGCCCGCATCAGCTGGCCCGCAGTGCGCTCGGAAAGGGGCTTGGCCCGGACCAGCGGGCTGAGTTCGACGATCAGTTCGGCGTGCCTGCCGAGTTCGAGGTCCGCGTCGACCCGGGCGCCGTGGACGGCGAGCCGCAGATCCTCCAGTTCGGGGGCGCGGACCGAACTCGGCACACCGGCGAGCGTGGGGCCCTGCCAGAGCGCGAGGGCCTCGGCGAGCAGTTCGGAAGCCTTGTCCGGATCTTCGGCGGACGCCTGCTCCAGCGACGCCCTGGCCCGGTGGACGTCGATCCGGCCGGGTTCGACGGTGAGCTGGTAGCCGGGTGGCGCGGTGAGGATCCGGGCGCCGCGCGGATGGTCGCCCTGGATGTCCCGGAGCACGCGGCGAAGATGGGAGACGTTGCCGTGGACGATCGTGCGGGCGGTGGCAGGCGGGTCGTGGCCCCAGAGCGCGTCGATGATCTCGTCGAGCGCGACGACCTTGTTGACGTTCAAGGCCAGCAGCGCGAGCAGGCCGCGGACGCCGGGACCGCCGACGGGGACCGGCCGTTCGCCGTCGAGGAGCCGGACGGGACCGAGGAGTTGGAAACGAGCAGGGGAACCGCTTTCGCCCATGACGAACCCCCCTCCCCCGATCTCTCCCCTTACCGGAGTAGCCAACCTACCGCGCGAAGACGCCGCCAACCAGAAAACGCGGGGGAAGAGAGATATATCGGGGCGAAAACGACCAGCGGCGGGACCGATGTCGCCAATGCCGCATTGGGGACATCGAGCGGGAATTCCCGCCCCAGGACGGCGGCCGTGTGGATCTCGGGGCGCTGGATGATCCGAAATCCAGCCGGTCCCACGCCTCTCACCCTGAGTGGCACCTCACGCGCTCACCAGGCACGTCGGGCGGCCAGCGGTGACGGGTCGTGAGTACCTCGCCGGTCACGCCCGGCGAAAGAAAAAGGCTCCGTGCCATCAGTCCCGATCTGATGGCACGGAGCCGGGGGATGTCCGATTTGGGCCGCCTGGGGGCGCGACCCACACCGGACATCGGCGTCCACGTCCGTCCGGGTGGGCTCACCCCGAGCGAAGAACCCGTTCGTCCGTCGACAACACCAACGTGTGCGAGCCCACTGGTCCGCTCACGTAGACGACAACGTAACAGGGCGCGCATCGATGACTACAGGCGCCCTGTCATGGCCTTCGCGACCTGCGATTCGTCAGCGCGTCAGGGGTGTCGAGTCGCGGCCCGCGATGAACGCCGGGCGCGGTTCGATCGCGGCGAACGGCTCCCGCAGCGCGTTCTCGACGCTGTTGAACACGACGAAGATGTTCGAGCGCGGGTACGGCGTGATGTTGTTCGACGAACCGTGCATCACATTCGAATCGAACCAGAGCGCCGAACCGGCCTGTCCGGTGAATTGATCGATTCCGTATTCGGCGGCGAGTTCGGTGATGTCATCCTCGCCGGGAACACCGACTCGCTGCTCTTTCAGTGAACTCTTGTAGTTGTTCTCGGGGGTTTCCCCGGCGCATTGGACGAAGGTCCGCTGCGAACCGGGCATCACCATCAGCCCGCCGTTGAACGGGTAGTTGTCGGTGAGCGCGATGGAACAGCTGACCGCGCGCGGCGCGGGCATGCCGTCTTCGGCGTGCCAGGTCTCGAAGTCCGAGTGCCAGTAGAAACCGGTGCCCTTGAAGCCGGGCATGTAGTTCACGCGGCTCTGGTGGATGTAGACCTCGGAGCCGAGGATCTGCCGGGCCCGGTCGAGCACCCGGGGGTCGCGGACGAGTTCCGCGATCAGCTCGCTGGTCTCGTGGACGTCGAAGATGGAGCGGACCTCACCGGTCTTGGCCTCAGTGATGACCCGCTCGTCGTCGCGGTGGTCGCCCGACGACAGGCGGACGAGTTCCTGCCAGTACGTCTGGACCTCGCCAGGCGACAGCAACTGGTCGACGACGGTGTAACCACGGGCCTCGTGGTTGGCGAGCGTTGCCGCGTCGATGGGACCGTCGGCCTCACCGCCCCAGACGGTGGGGTGCGTCCTGGGCAGGTGTTCGGGCTTACCCGTGATGCGGGTCGGGTAGCTGTCGTCGACGCGGGTGTCGGTCAGCGTCACTGCAGTCGCCTCCTCGAGCGATTTAGGGTTCCGTGACGAGCGGGTACACGCCGTTTTCGTCGTGGACCTCGCGGCCGGTGATGGGCGGGTTGAACACGCAAACGCATTTGATCTCGGTCTTGGGCCGGACCTGGTGCTTGTCGTGGTCGTTCAGCAGGTACAACGTGCCCGGCTTCAGCTGGAAGACCTCACCTGTCGCGGTGTTCTCCAGCTCGCCTTCACCTGAGGTGATGAAGACCGCCTCGATGTGGTTCGCGTACCAGAAGTCGTTGACCGTCCCGGCGTAAAGCGTGGTCTCGTGCACCGAGAAGCCGACGCCCTCCTTGGCCAGCACGATGCGTTTGCTGCGCCAGTTCGGGGTCTTGATGTCGGCGTCGGTGTCGGTGACCTCGTCGAGTGTTCTGACAAGCAACGGAAAACTCCTTCTCGTTCTTGGTTGAGGGCGGTCAGTTCAGGACGGCGGCGATGGACTCGTCGATGATCGACAGGCCCTTCGTGAGTTCCTCGTCGGTCAGCGTCAGCGGTGGCAGCAGCTTCATGACCTCGCCGTCGGGGCCGGAGGTCTCCATCAGCAGCCCGCGCTCGAAAGCGGCGGCGCAGACCTTGCCCGCGAGGTCGCCGTCGGCGAACTCGAGACCACGGGCCAGCCCGCGGCCCTTCGCGAGCAGGTTCGCTTCCGGATACGCCTCGACGATGCCTTCGAACGCGGCGGCGATGCGCTCGCCCTTGGCCTTGGTCGACTTCTCCAGCTCGTCATCGCTCCAGTAAACGCGCAGCGCCTCGGTCGCGGTGACGAACGCCGGGCTGATGCCGCGGAAGGTGCCGTTGTGCTCACCCGGCTCCCAGACGTCGAGTTCCGGGCGGATCAGCGTCAGCGCCATCGGGATGCCGTAGCCGCCGATGGACTTCGACAGGCAGACGATGTCGGGTTTGATGCCCGCGTCCTCGAAGCTGAAGAACGGGCCGGTGCGGCCGCAGCCCATCTGGACGTCGTCGAGGATCAGCAGGATGCCGTGCTTCTTGCACAGGTCGTCCAGCGCCTTGAGCCATTCGACGCGCGCGGCGTTGATGCCGCCTTCGCCCTGCACGCCTTCGACGATGACGGCGGCGGGCTCGTTCAGGCCGCTGCCGGAGTCTTCGAGCAGCTTCTCGAAGTAGAGGAAGTCGGGGATGGAGCCGTCGAAGTAGTTGTCGTACGGCATCGGGGTGGCGTGCACCAGCGGGACACCGGCGCCGCCGCGCTTCATCGAGTTGCCGGTCACCGAAAGGGCGCCCAGCGTCATCCCGTGGAAGGCGTTGGTGAAGTTGATGACGGATTCCTTGCCGGTCACCTTGCGCGCGAGCTTCAGCGCGGCCTCGACCGCGTTCGCGCCACCGGGACCGGGGAAAACGACCTTGTAGTCGAGTTCGCGCGGCGCGAGGATCTTCTCCTTGAACGTCTCCAGGAAGTCCCGCTTGGCCACGGTGAACATGTCGAGCGCGTGCGTGACGCCGTCACGGGCGATGTAGTCGATCAGGGCCCGCTTGATCGCCGGGTTGTTGTGCCCGTAGTTGAGCGCACCGGCGCCGGCGAAGAAGTCGAGGTAGGCCTTGCCGTCTTCGTCGTACAGGTAGCTCCCCTGCGCCCTGTCGAACACCACGGGCCAGCCACGGCTGTAACTGCGTACTTCGGATTCGAGTTCCTCGAAAATGCTCATCACGTTTTCTTTCTCCCTGAGATCCCCGGCTTTACGTTCTACTGGCTGCTGAGCGGACCGATTCGATACAGGTCCTCTTGCTCATGCGTTCCGTCCTCGGCCGGAAAATCCGTCGCGGAGAACAGATCCTGCCGTTCCAAGGTGGTGTTCCACCGCTTGGCGAACGAGGCGAACAACCGGATCGAAGCCTCGTTGTCCGGGGTGATCGTCGTTTCGAGGTACCGCACGCCGTGGGCGGCAAGACGGCTGAACAGCTCGTCGAGCAGTGCCCCGGCCAGGCCTTTTCCGCGCTGGGACGCGTCGACCGCGACCTGCCAGACGAAGCCGGTGTCCTGCTTCCGATACCCGATCACGAAACCGACCGGAGTGCCGTCGACTTTCGCTACGACGGAGGTGTCCGCGAAATCGCGGCACCACAGCATATAGGCGTAGGCCGAGTTGAGATCAAGCTTCTTCGAATCGCGGGCGATTCGCCAGAGCTCGGCACCGTCTGCCTTGGTCGGGTATTCGATCAAGTGCTTTCCGGACATGTCCAAGAAACGTACCGGAGGATTCGGGCGCGGTCAGATCCGCGCGGCGGCGGCAACGCGGCTACCTGCAACAACCCTGAAACACACGTGACAAAGGTAACGGTAACGTTTGAAGCGCAGCACTTGTGGGTAAGGCCGCCTCGCTGCGGTCTCACCGCTTGTGACGATACCAACCGTCACCACTCGGTCGCAGGCTCAGGGCACAATTCGGCGGTTCAGCGGCGCCGTCGCCGCCGGAATACGGAACCGAGCGGCGTCCAGACGGCGGGCAGCAGAATCAGCAGGCAGACGATCAGCCACCAGACCGGGGCCTCACCGCGCCGCCAGCCCGCGACGACGTCGCCGAGCCAGCCGAACAGCGGGTCGCGGACCGGTGGCAGGAACGCGGCGAACAGCAGTCCCGCCCCCGCCAGCACGCCCAGCACCGTGAGCATCATCCGCCACGTCTTGCGCAACGTCATCAGGCTGACCACCAGGAACACGATGGCGCCCGCGGCGACCGGGACACCCACCCATTGGAGCACCGGCCCGCCCTGTCCACCGAGGACGAACCCGGCAAGCACGGTGATCAGCGCGGCGAGCACGTTCCACGGGGACGGCAGGGTGGCCGCGCCACGCGTGATCCACCACGCGCTGCGGCCGGCGGCCTTGGCGAAGGTCGCGGCGGGCTGGACCGACTTCGGCACCCGCGTCGCCCCCGCGGCCGCGTTGATCCCGGCGGCGCCCGCCTTGACCAGCGTCTTCGTCAGCAGCATCGTCCCGCGCTCGTGTTCGAACCGCTCGCCGGAGACCTGGCACGCCTGGAACGCGCGCTGGGCCTGCTCGTCGGTCTCCGGCTCGTTCTCGATCAGTTTCCGGAACCGCTCCGACGGTTTCCCGTTCCCCTTGGCCGTTTTCGCGTCGTGTCCGCAATGGAGCCCGACGCACGGCAGTTCCTCGCGCGCGATCTCCAGTTGCCGGACCCTGGCGAGCACCATCGCCGTCACCGGCATGCTGATCGGCAAGGCGGATTCGCCTTCCACGTCGCCGAGTTCGCCGTCGAGACCGAGGAAAGCCAGCTCTCCGGCCAGTTGCGCGCACAACGCCTCGGCTTCCGCCTGGGACAGCCCGTCTTCGGTGCCCGGCCGCCGCCAGCCGATCTTCTTGAACGCGTCCCGGACCTGTGCGCGGAAGGCTTCGCGCCCGACGACGTCACGCAGCAGCCGCAGGCGTTTCGGGTCGAGCAGGCACTGGAACAGCCAGCCCGCGCCGTCGACCCGGCCCCACATCCAGTCGTTCGCGCGCCACGACGCCTTGTAGAACGCGCCGAAGTAGTCGGCCTGCATGCCGGTGAGCTTGTCCCACGAGCGGCGCCGTCTCATGTCCAGCAGCGTCCGCGAATCCGCGCTGACCTGGACGAGGTCGACCCGCTGGTCGACCGACGGCGGTTGCGCGAGCAGGCCGCGGGTCGCGATGTGCAGGCGCACCAGACGCGAGGTGACGATCGGATCCCCGGCGCTCTCGTCATCGGAGGTGAGCCCTGTCCACGCCAGCAGCGTGTTGACCGTGTCGGCCGCTTCGGTGTCGGGTTTCGCCTGTGCCAGCGGCAAAAGGATCGGCGTCGCCTGCCGGAGCGCGGCGACCACCATCGGCCACGCCTCCTTCAGCGCGTCCGGCCGGCCGAGGGCCGCCCATTCCTTGGCGAGGCCTTCGATCCAGGCGGCCAGCGTGACGCCGGCCGGCGGCGGGTCCTGTTCGGCGACCCAGCCCGCGAGCCGGCGTCCTCGCGCGGACTTGTGGCGCGCCTCGTGCAGCAGCACCCGGCAACGGTTGAGCTGTACCGCCTGCTCCGGTGCCGGATCGAGCCGGAAACCCGCGTTCACCAGCTGGAGACCGGTGGCCACCGAATCGTCGAGCGCGGTGGTGCGGAACGCGACCAGGCTCTCGATCTCGCAGGTGTCCGCGGGCGGTTCGCTCGGCAGGCCTTCGCGCAGCCCCGACGACGCCGTCGCACGCAACTGCGCGGCCGTCCCGGACGCCCATTGACGGCCCGGGTCCTCCACATCGGACAGTGAAAGCCTGCGGGTCGCTTCGCGCACCAGCGCGGTGGCGTCCTCCTGCACCCGCCGATCGCGGTAGTCGTTCATCAGCCGTTGGTCGACGAGTGTTCCCGGCCCGCCGCGAACCCCCATCGCGGCAAGGGAAACCCGGGTTCCCCTGGTGCGGACCACGGCGTCGTTGTGCCGGTTCAGATCTTCGAGTTCGGCGCTGATCGTCTGGCTCAGCACGGTGCCGACGACCTTGCTCATCGCACTGCCCAGCAGCGGCGGCCGCTCCGGATCGACCTCGACGCGCTCGGCTTCGCGTTCCGCCGTCGGCACCACGTACAGCAGCAGCCGCCGGACGTCCGAATGCGACCGCCGTTCGAAGATCTCCCGCAGCGCCGGGCGCAACGGCTTGTTCAGCAGCACGCCGCCGTCGGTCAGCCAATGCGACCGCGTGACGTCGGTGTACCGGGTCATGTCCGGATGCAGCGGCCCGGTCTTCTCGCCGATCGGCATCCGGGACAGTTCGAACGCGCCGGGGAACGACGCCGTGGAGCGGGCCGCGAGCGCGAGCGGTCCCACGACGTCGTCAGTCCATAAAGGACCGTCGAAGCGGAACAGCAGGCGATGTTCGGTGTCCCGCACCAGGTTTCCCAGCGCGTCGTCGAACCTGGTCGTCTCGCCGTCGATCATCGTTCCGGTGAGCAGCACGGTGATGTCGGGACAATCCGGTTTCACCGTCGCCTTGTCGGTGATCCGGTGCAGCGCGTCCTTGAGGTCCGCCAGCAGCACCTTGTCGCCGTTCAACAGCGACCTCGGCCCCTGCTCGCCGGGGTCGCGGATCAGGTTGTCGAGCGATCCCGTGCTGATCCACGTGTCGCGCAGCACCTGCGGGCTCGACCGGAACGCCTCGGCCAGCCCGAGACACGCCGCGTTGATGCCGCCCGCGCTCGTGCCGGTGAGCACGTCGAGCGAGACGGTGGCGTGGAGCAGATCGAGCAGGGTCCGGTACGGCCCTTCGGCTTCCGGTGTTCTCGACGCCCGCAGCAGATGCGAGGTCTCGGTGGCGACCCCGCCCATCCAGACCGCGAGGCTCGCCCCGCCCACCATGGTCATCGCCAGCCGGATCTCCTGCGGCCACGGGCTCCCCGTGTCGGCCATGTACGCCCTCCCCAAGGCTTTGTGCACCGTGCACCTTAGACCGGACGGGCGAACCGGTGTACCACCGTTAGTGCCGAAATTCGTTCACCCGTAAGGGCGGCGCCCCCGCGTTTCGTCCTCTTGTTGCGGTAGTTGCCCGCGCAAGGACCGCAACCAGAGGACGAAACGCGGGACGAGAGGGGGTCAGGCCGCGAAGTGTTCCAGGAGGAGGACTTGCGCCTCACCGACGGCGAAGCCGAGGGCGGCGCCGGTCGCGATCAGGAGCCATTCGTCCTGCTGGAACGCAGGCCGCAGCAGGCCTTCGAACTCGCGCGGAGACAGTTCCTTCATCTTCGTCACCAGCACGTTCCGGATGTCCATCGCGTCGTTCGCGTAGTCCTCGACGTACCGCATCGTCTCCGGTAGTTTGTCCATGATCTTCTCGGCGATGTTCAGCTTCATGTCCTGGTACCGCCTGCTGCCGACGGCGAACACCACCAGCGGTTTCCCGACGCCGACGCGGCGGCCGAGCTGTTCGTCGAGCTGACGTTGGATGAGCCCGAGCACCCGGTCCGACAGCGGCCCGTGCAGCACCGCCTCGATCACGTTGTGCGGCGTGATGATCTCCTGCGCGATCAGCGCGCCATACGCCTCCGCGACCTCGCCGCGCCGCTTCAGGAACAGACCCTGCCAGCGCACACCGAAGTACCGGCGCTCTTCGATCGGGTAGAAGATCATCCGCAGCGCGAGCCAGTCGGTGAACCAGCCGGTGAAAAGCCCGAACAGCGGCATGATCAGCGGGACCTTGAACAGCATCCACGCGATCATCTGGATCACGCCGATCAGCCCGCCGAAGAAGATGCCGGAGCGGGCGATGAACTTGAACTCCTTGTCGCCCGCCTCCTGGAAAATCCGGTTCAGCAGCCGTTTGTCCTTGACCAGGGCGGTGACCACCATGCCCTTGAGGTCGAACACACTGTCCACATCGGACTTGATCAGCTCCAGCACGGCCGCGACCATCTTCGGCGACTCGGCCTGGACGCGCTGGATCACCAGCCGCTGCATGCCCACCGGCAGCGATTCCCACAAGCCCGGCTGGTAGTGACCGGCGACGTCGCGCACGATGTCTTCGACGGCGGCCTGGAGCGGTTTCTCGATCTCACGCGCGATTCTCCGCGGATCGAGCCTGGCGACGACCTCCGCGGGTTTGATCAGCTGCTCGGTCATCGTGTCGCAGGCGATGCTCGCCATCCGCGCGGCGCGTTTGGGCACGATGCCCTGCCAGCCGAGGAACGGTCGTATGCCGACGAACTCGACCGGCTGGAACATCATCCGGATCGCGACGAGTTTGGTGGTGTAGCCGATCAGGGCGGCGACGATCGGGATGGAGACGTAAATCGGCCAGTGCCTGCCGAAGTCGGCGAGGATCCCGTCGAGGAACGCACCCATGCCGGGTCAACCGGCGCTCGGGTCGCAGGCCTGCCAGAACTGGGCGCCGAGGCGGGAAATGTGGACGGTGCGCTTCACGAACTTGGCCCGCTTGACCGACTTCTCCGCCTCACGGACGGTCTCGTCGGTCAGCAAGATCTCGTACTGCGTCTCCAGCGACGGCACTTCTTCGTCCAGCTCGACCAGGCCGAGCCCGATCAGCCTGGTGAGGTAGCCGGGCACCTGGTCGGGCAGCGACACCCCGGCCGCCTTGCCGACGGTGGAGGCGTTGCGCAGCGCGAACCGCCCGGCACCGCCGAGGTTGGTCCGCTCGGCGACGTCGACGGCGGGGAACGGCGAGCCGTCGGAAAGCGCGGAGAGGATGCGGGCCTCGTCCGGCGTAAGCTGCCGCAGGATGATCGCGTAGAGGTACTCGCGCGCCCGCTCGCGACCGAAGCCGATCGAGTGGTTGAGCAATTCGGCCATCGCCGCGCGAAGCGGTTCGAGCTGGGCGCGCGTGTGCACGAGGGTGATGCTCGCTTCGACCGGACGCGAACCGTCGGCGCCGGGCCGGTTCATGGCGGACGCGGCGGTGAGCGCGGCGTGATACGGGTCGTCGACCTCGTCGAGGCGGCGGCGCAGCTCCGAAAGCAGCTGCCGCTCCCCCTGTTTGACGACCTGTTCCGCGATGTCGACGCCGGGAAGTTTGCGGGTGAATCCGATTCCCGTGCGGGCGGCCCAGCCCGCCAGCCGTCCCGCGCGTCTGGCGAAAGCGGCCAGGTCGTCACCGGCGGGTCGTTCGTTGCTCACGGGCACTCCCCTCACGTTCGCGCCGATGCTACCTGCGAGTAGGCCGAACGGCCGAAATTGTGATCGAGGAAGGTGTTTGGATGGTCACCATGAGCTTCTCGCGCTGGGGTCCGCCGCTCGACGTCCTCCCGCTGTTCGCGCGGGAGGAGCAGGCCTTGCTCGACGTCCTCACCGGTCTCGACGCGGAGCGGTGGGCCGCGCCGACGGTGTGCACGGGCTGGACGGTGCACGATCTCGCCGCCCACATCCTGGGCGACAAGCTCGGCAGGCTGTCCCGCGACCGCGACGGCTACCGGACGACGGCGCCCCGCGAGGGTGAACGCTTCGGGGAGTTCCTCGACCGGATCAACGACGAATGGGTGATCGCGTGCCGCCGGCTGTCCCCCGAAGTGCTGTTCGCGATGCTGGTCGACAGCACCTCGCAGCTCGCCGAGATGTGGGGCCGCGCCGACCTCGACGCCCCCGGCGAGCCGGTGAGCTGGGCCGGGGACGAACCGGCGCCGGTCTGGCTCGACGTCGCCCGCGAGTACACCGAGTTCTGGGTTCACCAGCAACAGATCCGCGAAGCCGTCGGCGCGCGGACGCTGGACGGCTCCGAGTTCCGCGGTCCGGTGGTGGACACCTTCATGCGGGCCTTGCCGCACACCCTGCGTGACGTCGACGCGCGGACCGGCAGGCAGGTCGTCTACACCGTCACCGGTCAGGGTGGCGGGAAATGGACGGCTCAGCGGATCGCCGGTGGCTGGGAGATGGACCGCGTCGCGCCGACGTCACGCTCGCCGCTGGCCTCGGTGACCACCGACGCCGACACGTTCTGGCGACTGTGCACCCGGAACCCGGCGGACCGGGACCGGGTCAGCGTCAAGGGTGACGAAAACGTCTGCGCCGCCGTGCTCGGGATGACGTCGATCATCACATCGAGTAGCGACTGACCTTCTCGGGGTGGATGACGAGCCGGAGGAGATCCAGCTCCTGGATCTCCGCGAGCTCGCCGGCGTGAGCCGGGTCGTCGAGGTCCCAGTAGCGGGCGCCGAGGCGGGCGGCCAGCTCGTGCGCGCCATCGGGCTCCACCGAGACGCGCCCGGCGACCGAGACCCAGCGCTCGCGTTCGCCGACGGGCGCGGCCACGATGATCGAGGCACGGGGATCGCCGTCCAGCCGCCGCACCTTGGGCGAGTCCCGGGGCGTGAACAGCTGGATCGTGCCTTCGCCGGTGGCTTCGAACCACACCGGCCGGACCGGCCCGTCGGCCACGGTCAGGAAGCCGTGCAACGGGTGGCGAAGGAATTCGACGTCTTCACTGGTCAGCATGGGCTCGATTCAACACCGCCGGATCGGACGTGCCCATAGGTGAAGCACTGGATCGCCTGTGTATTCGTCTAACCTCGGCCGGATGGACGTGTTCAGTGACCTGATCCGCGGCGTGCGGGCGCACGGCTCGTTGTTCGGCAGTTCGACCCTGTCCCCGCCCTGGTCGCTGCACTTCGTGGACGGCGCGCCGCTGACCCTGTGCGCCGTGCTCACCGGGGCGGGCTGGATCGTGCCTGAGGGCGCTCCGCCCGAACCGCTTCGCGCGGGCGAGACGATCATCGTGCGCGGCCCCGCGACGTTCACCTTCGTGGACGAGGTCGGCACCCGGGCGGAGCCGATCGCGTGCGGCGAACACCGCGCCACCCCCGGACAAGGCGGGACCAGGCACCGGCTCGGCTGGGCCGACGACCCGACCGGCGGCGAGACGACCTTGATCGTCGGCGCGTACCCGGTCCGCGGTGAGCTCAGCCGTCCGCTGCTGGACGCGCTGCCCGTCGTCGTCCGGGTGGACGCCGGCGGCGCGGGCGACCCCGTGCTGGACCACCTCGCCGCCGAGGTCGCCGTCGACGCGCCCGGTCAGCAGGTGGTCCTCGACCGGTTGCTGGACTGGATGCTGGTCTGCTCACTGCGCGAATGGTTCGACCGGCCCGGCGGTGCGCCCCCGGCGTGGTGGGCCGCCCAGCGGGATCCGGTGGTCGGCGACGCGCTGCGCCTGCTGCACGCCGAACCGGCGGCGCCGTGGACGGTCAGCAAGCTGGCCGGGCGCACCGGGGTGTCGCGTTCGACGCTGGCCAAGCGGTTCGCCGACCTGGTCGGTGAACCGCCGCTGACCTACCTCACCCGCTGGCGGATGACCCTCGCGGCGGATCTCTTGGCCGATCGGGAGTCCTCGACGATCTCGGACATCGCCCGCACCGTCGGCTACTCCGACCCGTTCGGCTTCAGCGCGGCGTTCAAACGGGTCCGCGGGGTCAATCCGAGCGAGTTCCGGCGAGCCGCCGCTCCCTGACGGGGTTCAGCGTTGCAGGTGGCGGGATTTCTTGGCCTGCTGGCGCAACTGCAGGATCCGGGCGCCGCCGACGAGCGCGACCAGCGCGCCGCCGGCGATCACGGAGAACAGCATCGCGACGGCCAGCGGCATACTGCCGGACATGCCGAGGAAGTGCACGGTGGCGGTGTCCTGATTCTGCAGGATGAACACGAGCAGGAACACCAGCACGATCAACGCCACGATCACGGCGACCCAGGTCCCGCTCACCCGCGTGCGCTTGAGCTTCGGAACGGCCTCGAACTTGCCGCTGTGGCGCGCGCCACCGGCGGTCTCGGGCGGCTTGGCAGGCTCGAGCGGAATCTCGGCGGCACTCTCCTGCGGCTGAGTCATGCACGATAGTGTCCGCCGAAGTGGGCTTGATCGCGCTCTCAAGCGTCCGAACGGGTGACCTCGTCCGCCGCGCGCAGTACCCGCAAGGTGTTCTTCCCGGCCAGCTTCGCGCAATCCTCTTCACTCCAGCCGCGTTCCAGCAGCGCGGCGAACAGCACCGGGTACTTCGAAACGTCCTCAAGGCCTTCGGGCAGTGTCGCGACTCCGTCGTAGTCGCCGCCGAGGCCGATGTGGTCGACACCGGCCACTTCGCGCGCGTGCTCGATGTGAGCCACGACGTCGCCGATGCTTGCCTTCGGCTTCTCGGGGCCGCCTCGTTCCGCGGTGAACTTCGTGCGCTGGTCGAGGTTCCGGTAGTCCTGCCCGGCGGCCTCCATGTCCTCGCGCAACCGGGCGTCCCACTCGGTGACCTTCGGGGAGATGAAGCCCGGCACGAACGTCACCATCGCGACGCCGTCCTTGGCCGCCAGGGTTTCCAGGACGTCGTCGGGGATGTTGCGGACGTGGTCGTTGACCGCGACGCACGAGGAGTGACTGAAGATCACCGGCGCGGAACTGACCTCAAGCGCGGCGCGCATGGTGCTCGGCGCGACGTGCGAAAGGTCGACCAGCATGCCGATCTTGTTCATCTCGCGGACGACGTCCCGGCCGAACCCGGTGAGCCCGTCGTGCTCGGGTTCGTCGGTGGCGGAGTCGGCCCAGGTGGTGTTGTAGTTGTGCGTCAGCGTCATGTAGCGGACGCCGAGGCGGCGCAGGATCCTCAGCACACCGAGGGATTCGGCGATGCTGTGGCCGCCTTCGGCGCCGAGCAGCGACGCGATCTTGCCGTCGCGGAACGCGGCTTCGGCCTGGTCGGCGGTGTCCACGAAGGCCAGCCTGCCGGGGTACCGCTCGATCATCTGGTGCACGATCTCGATCTGTTCCAGCACCGCCGTGACCGCGCTGTGCCCCTCGAACTGGCAGGGCACGTAGACGGACCAGAACTGCATCCCGAGCCTGCCTTCGGCGAGCTTCGGGAAGTCGGTGTGCAGATGCGGCTGCCGGACGGTGAGATCCGTGCCCGCCACGGCCTCGACCGGATCCGGCCCGGTCGTGACCCGCAACTCCCACGGCAGGTCGTTGTGCCCGTCCGCGAGGAGCACCGTTTCGAGCAGGGCCTGGGCTCGGACGAGGTCACCGTTGGTCATCCGCTGATGTT
The DNA here is from genome assembly GCF_001953865.1 of Amycolatopsis coloradensis. Taxonomy (GTDB): domain Bacteria; phylum Actinomycetota; class Actinomycetes; order Mycobacteriales; family Pseudonocardiaceae; genus Amycolatopsis; species Amycolatopsis coloradensis. Next base: position 91,990 of record NZ_MQUQ01000005.1, on the reverse strand, counting down.
ACGTTCGGCTACTTTGCTCCGGCCGCTCACCGTTGAGCCACCCCGCCGCCGCGACCAAACCGTTGCCCGTCACCTGATGCCCGCCGGGATGGCGGTGGGCGACGACGTCCGCGGACCGCTCGCGCAGGTCGCGGACCAGTCCCTCCGCCGACGTCAGCGGCGCCATCGGATCATGTTCGCCGTTCGACAGGAAGACCTGCGTACCGGACAGGTCGAGCCGTGGCGGCGACGGAAGCGGGGACATGGCCGCGAACAGCACCGCCTCCCGCACCGCGTCCGGGCGGAGCAGGGTGGCCGCGGCGGCGATGTTGGCGCCGTTGGAGAAGCCGATGGCGACCAGCCGCCGGTCACCGAGGCCGTACTGCTCGCGCGAGGCGACCACGAAATCGGCCAGCTGGTTCGCCCGGAACACGACGTCCTCGTGATCGAAAACGCCTTCCGCCAGCCGACGGAACCACCGCGGCGCACCGTGTTCCGACACCGGCCCGGCGGGCGCGAGCAGTGCGGAGGCCGGGCTCAGCTGACGGGCGATCGGCACGAGATCGTCCGGACCGCCGCCGGTGCCGTGCAGGAGCAGCAGCACCGGCTCGTCCGGCGCCCCTTCGACGTACTTGTGCTCCAGGGGAGTCATCGCGGGTTGTTCTCGCTCGGGAGGTCCAGCTTCGGCAGCATCGCCTCGATATCCTCGCGCTGGGGCTCCAGCCACGGCGGCAGTTTCAGCGCGCGGCCCAGTTCCAGCAGCGGCTCGTCGATCGCGAAGCCGGGTTCGTCGGTCGCGACTTCGAGCAGGGTTCCGCCCGGCTCGCGGAAGTAGATCGAGCGGAAGTACTGACGGTCCAAAATGGACGTCACGTTCACGCCGTCGTCGATCAGCTCGGCACGCCACGCGGCCTGGGTCTCCTCGTCCGGCGCGCGCCAGGCGACGTGGTGCACGGTGCCCGCGGCCACCAGCCCGCGCGGGGCGTCGGGCGTCACGAGGACGTCGACGAGCGCGCCGGGGCCGCCTTCACCGGCGGAGAACCGCAGGCGGTTGCCCTCCTGGTGCTCGAAGGCCAGGCCGAGCCCGTCGGTCAGCATCCCGGCCGTCGCGTCCTCCTTGGACACCGAAAGCGTGACGGAGTGCAGGCCGCGGATGGCGTGCTCGGCGGGGACGAGCTTCGTGTCCCACGGGTCGCGCGGGTCGCCCTGCGGATGCGCGACGAGCGCGAGCTTCAGGCCGTCCGGATCGAGGAAGGTGAGCGTCTCCTCGCCGTCGGAGTCGCGGATCTGGCTCGTCTCGACACGGCTTTCGGCGAGGTGCCGCTTCCACCAGCCGAGGGAGGTTTCGGGGACAGAGAACGAAGTCGTGGTCGCCTGGCCGGTGCCGTGGCGGCCCTTCGGCGCGTCCTTCCACGGGAAGAACGTCATCAGCGAGCCGGGCTTGCCGGACCGGTCGCCGTAATAGAGGTGGTATGTGCCGGGATTGTCGAAGTTCACGGTGGTCTTCACCAGCCGCAGGCCGAGGGCCCTGGTGTAGAAGTCCGCGTTGCGCTGGGGATCGCCACCGATGGCGGTGACGTGGTGCAGGCCCGAAGTCTTGATCGACATGGCGCCCTCCTCCGGTAGCCGGTGATTTCAAGCTAAACCGATAACCTCTCGCGCGCAAGATATATTCCAGCGAGAGTTTGTGGTGTACCCTCGCCCGCGTGACTGAACCGAACGACGACGAAGTGGTCACATGGTGGGGCCTGGTGATCGAGGGCTACCTGGCCACGCAGAACAAGCTGATGGGCGAGATCGCCGAACGGTTCGGCTTGGCGCCTGCCTCGTTCGACATCCTGCTGCGGCTCGTGCGGTCACCGGAGCACCGGATGCCGATGACGCGGCTGGCCGTCGAGGCGGCGTTGTCCAGCGGCGGGTTCACCAAAGTCGCGGACCGGCTGGTGGCCGCGGACCTGATCTGCCGCGTGCCCAGCCCGGACGACCGCCGCGTCACCTTCGCGGCGCTGACCGAGCACGGCCTCGACGTCGCACAGCAGGCGCGGAAGGCGTGCGCGGAGATCCTGCGGCGCATCGTCCTGACCCCGCTCGGTGACGACGCACCAGGTCTCGCCGAGGCCATGCGAACCCTGCGCACCGTCAACGGCGCATGACACCCTCGCCGGATCTCGCGTGATCAGAGGCGGAACTCGCGTGATTGAAGGCGGAACTCGCGTGATCAGAGGCGTAACTCACGTCCGGACGCGAGATTGGCGGGAGATCAGCCGGGTAGGGGTGAAGTGGGGTCTGGTTGGTAGGCCCGCACCTCGTACATGTCCCGCACGAGTTCCCGGATGACGTTGCGCCGGATCTTGCCGGTCGCCGTCTTCGGCAGTTCGCCCAGCTCGACGATGCCGCGCGGCCGTTTGAACGACGCCAGCCCGGACCGGCAGAACTCGATCAGCTCGTCCGCGTCCAGCGGGCTGCCGGGTACGCCGACCACGCACGCGACCGGTTTCTCGATGCCGTCGGCGTCGAACACGGCCACGACCGCGACCTCGGCGACCGCCGGATGTTGCAGCAGCCGCTCTTCGACCTCGGTGGGTGAAACCCAGATCCCGCCCGGTTTCAGCATGTCGTTGAAACGGCCGAGACAGGTGTAGCTCCCGTCGGGGTTGCGGACGAAACTGTCGCCCGTCCGCAGCCATTCGCCCTGGAAGACCTGCTTCGTCGTCTCGTACCGCGCCCAGTACCCGGTCGCGATCGACGGCCCGGCGACGAACAGCTCACCGGGCTGACCGTCCGGCACCGGCGCGCCTTGCTCGTCGCGCAGGGCGACCTCATAGCCGGGGACGGGCACGCCGGTACTGCCAGGACGCACCTGGCGGGGCCGGTTGGACAGGAAGACGTGCAACGCCTCCGTCGACCCGATCCCGTCGAGGATCTCGACGCCGAACCGATCACGGAATCGTTCGTACAGCACGGAAGGCAGCGGTTCCCCGGCCGAAACGGCTTGGCGTACCGAAGAGAACGTGTGGTCCGGGACGTCACTGGCGAGCAGCGCCGCGTAGAAGGTCGGGACGGCGAAGAACAGCGTGGGCCGCTCCGCGCGCACCTTGGCGGCGATGAGCCCCGGGGTCGGCCGGGCCGGTTCGAGCAGCGCCGTTCCACCCGCCGCGAGCGGGAAGAAGGCCGAATTCCCCAAGCCGTAAGCGAAAAACAGTTTCGGAACGGAAAGGAACCGGTCGTTCGGGCCGGTGTCGAGCACACCGCGCGCGTACGTCTCGCAGACCGCGCGGATGCCCGCGTGCCGATGCATCGCGCCCTTCGGTTTCCCCGTCGTCCCCGAGGTGTACAGCCAGAGCGCGGGCGAGTCTTCCCAGGTCGGCGCCGGTTCGAACCCTTCGTCATCCACTGTGGACAGATCGCACCAGTCGTGCGCGCGGATCCCGGACGGCAGTTCGGCCGCCTTCGCCCTGTCCAGCACGACGTCGGTGACCTCCGGCGCCAGCCCCAGCGCGATCGTCGCCTGCTCGGCGAACTCGCCGGAAACGCACAGGACCCTGGCCCGCGAATCGGCCAGCACCTTGCCGAGGTCCAGCCCGGTGACCATGGTGGACACCGGCACCGCGACCGCGCCGGCCAGCATCGCCCCGAGGATCCCGGTGAGCAGTTCGACGTCGTCGACCATGCAGAACAGGACCCGCTCCTCCGGGCGGACACCGATCGCCTTCAGCCCCGCCGCGACCCGGCGGGTTTCGGCCGCGAGCCCGGCGTAGGTGAGACTTAGCCTCGGCGAAACGACCGCCGCCTTCGCGCCGTGTCCTTCCGCCAGATGCCGGTCGAGCAGATAGCTCGCCGCGTTGAACCCGGTAGCTCCAGCGGTCACGGGCGCACCTTCAATCGGCTCAGCTCAGGTAAACGTATTCGTAGTCGAACGGTTTCCCATTGATGCCCTGGCGTGGCGGCGCCACCCAGCTCGCGATCTTTCCTCGCTCGTACACCGGGTGCATCAGCGATCGGACGAAGGACAGGTCTTCGGGAGTGGGCAGCCACTTGCGTTTGCCGGCCGACCAGGTCCGCTCGTCGACTACGGTGCCGTCGGGCGTCACATGGTGGCCGGAGTTTATGCCGACTTCGCGATTGAATCCAGGGTGTGGGAGGACGAATCGGAAGTCGATCCCGGCCTCGTCCAGGATCTTGTTCCAGCGGTTGACCCCGGTCTGGCAGTCGGCGCGGTACTCCTCGCGCAGATCCAGGTTCAACAGCAGGATGGCGGGGAGTTCCTCGGTCTCCCAGGTGCCGTCGGCCCTCGGCCTGGACAGCGACCCGGCGTCGTCGGTGAGCTTGTGGTCGTCCTTGCGGCGGCTCTCCTGCCAGCGGCCTTTCAGCCCGGCGGTGTAGTAGTTCGCCGCGTTGGTCGACGTCTCGCCGCCGAACAGGTCGAGCGAGACGGTGTAGTGGAAGTTGAGGTAACGCTGGATGAGGTCCAGGGGGATCCCGCCGTGCCCGGCGATGTCGAAGGTGTCGTGCTCGCGGATCAGTTCGGCACTGCGAGTGACCACGCGGTCGACGCCGGTGGTGCCGACGAACATGTGGTGCGCCTCTTCCTTGAGCATGAATTCACAAGTGCGGGAAAGCGGGTCGAAACCGCTTTCCTTGAGGGTGCCGAGCTGGTATTTTCCGTCGCGATCGGTGAAATAGGTGAACATGTAGAACGCGAGCCAATCCGCGGTCTCTTCGTTGAAGGCACCGAGGATGCGCGGCGCGTCCGGACTGCCGGAATTCCGGAGCAGGAGGCTTTCCGCCTCGTCACGGCCTTCCCGGCCGAAGTAGGCGTGCAGCAGATACACCATCGCCCACAGATGGCGGCCTTCTTCGACGTTGACCTGGAAGAGGTTCCGCAGGTCGTAGAGGCTCGGCGCGGTCAGCCCCAGCAGTTTCTGCTGCTCGACCGACGCGGGTTCGGTGTCACCCTGGATGACGATGAGCCGCTGCAAGTCGGCGCGGTACTCGCCGGGCACCTGCTGCCAGGCCGGTTCGCCCTGATGCTCGCCGAAACCGATGACGCGGCCGGGATCACGCTCCGCGAGGAAGATCCCCCACCGGTAGTCGGGCACGTTGACGTGGTCGAAATGCGCCCAGCCGTCCCGGCCGACACTGATCGCGGTGCGCAAGTACACCCCTCGGGTTCGCAGCGTGGGGCCCATTTCGCCCCACCAGTCCAGGAACTTCGGCTGCCACCCCTCCAGCGCCCGCTGGAGCCGCCGGTCCCCGGAGAGATCGACGTTGTTGGGGATCTTGGCGTCGTAATCGATCTTGGTGGGCATGGGTTTCAGACCCGCTTCCTGTCGAAGACGGCCTTCTGACCAGTACCGTAGCGACGCAGCGCGCCCTCGGAACCGGATGCGTTCGGACGAGTGAAGATCCAGTTCTGCCAGGCGGCCAGGCGGCCGAAGATCTTGCTTTCCAGCGTCTCGGGGCCGACGAACCGGTGGTTCGCCTCCATTCCGGTCAGGGCGTCCGGGCTGAGCGAGGCCCGTCCTTCCAGCGCGATCCGGATCTCGTCCTCCCAATCGAGGTCGTCCGGCGCGCCGGTGACCAGGCCGAGTTCGTTCACCTCCGTGGGGCTCAGCGGTTTGCCCCGTTCTTTCGCGAGCCTGGTGACGTGGCCAGGGTCGCCGAAGAACCGGGATTCGAGACGGGACAGGCCGTTGCCCATCGGGAAACGGCCGAAGTTGGCTTCGGACAACGTGATCGACGCACGTTCTTCACTGTCTTCATCGTCGATCGGCGGACCGTCCAAGATGTACTGCCGGTCCGCGGCCAGCGCGAGCTCCACCAGGAGCCCGGCAAAGCAGCTACCAGGTTCGATGAGCGCGATCAGGCTGCGGCTGGTGACGTCGAGCCGCTTCAGCGTCCGCTTGAAGTAGTGGACGATTTCGTTGCTCACACAGTCTTTCGCGTCGAACACGGCGCGTTCGTGCTCGAGGACCTTCACCGGATCGCCTTCGGTGCGGAGCACCCAGGTACCGAGTTCGGGTTCGTTGGTGCGCAGGCGAAGGATGGCGTCGTCCAGTTCGCGGGTGACGTCCAGTAACCAGCCGTCGCCGTCCTCGGGCCCCTTGACGGTGATCGTCGCTTCGGCCGCGCTGTGGGCGACGTCGACATAGCGATGGGTCAGCGGTGTCAGCTCGACGCCTTCGCCGTCGAGCCGCTCGCTCGTCCGCGCGAGTTCCCGCGCCCTGGCCAGGACGGCGGCACGGAATCCCTGTCGCGGCACCAGCTCGTCGACGAGCCGCCAGTCGACCGCGGCCCGTCCCTTCATTCCGTCAGGACGGGTGGCGAAGACGTCGGCGAGGTCCCGCCGCACCCCGCGTTTGTCGACCACCCTGGTGAGCCCGCCGGTTCCGGGGAGGACGCCGAGCAGCGGGACCTCCGGCAGCGCGACGGTCGAGGAGTTGTCGTCGACCAGCAGGATCTTTTCGCACGCCAGCGCGATCTCGTAGCCCCCGCCGGCACAGGTGCCGTTGACCGCGGCGACGTAGCGCTGGCCGGAGTGCGCGGTGGCGTCCTCCATGGCGTTGCGGGTCTCGTTGGTGAACTTGCAGAAGTTCACCTTCCACTCGTGCGACGACGACGCCAGCATGCGAATGTTCGCGCCTGCGCAGAAGACGTTGTCCTTCGCGCTGGTCACGATGACCACGCGGACCTCGGGATGTTCGAACCGCAGTCGTTGCGTCGCGTCGTACAGCTCGATGTCGACGCCGAGGTCATACGAGTTGAGTTTGAGCTCGTAACCCGGCACGAGACCCCCGTCGGCGTCGACGTCGAGTTCGAGCCACGCGACTTCGCCGTCGGTGGACAGGTTCCAGTGCCGGTAGCCGCTGGGATGACGTTCGAACGTCACCGATGTGGTCCGCGTCACCCCACCGATTGTCTACATTGCACTGAATACCGTCAATGTTGTGTAGAAAGTTGGTCAGCCACCGTCACCCGGTTGAGCTTCGTCGCCGCCCAGGTCACGAAGACCCACAGCAGCAGCGCGGCGGCCGTGTCGGTGTAGATCGTGGCGAACCAGAACGCCGGGATCCGCGGCACCGCCACCAGGAAATGCCCGAGGCTGGCCAGTCCGGACAGCGAGAAGACCATCAGGAACGCCAGCGCCCGCCAGTAACGTCCGCGCAGGTAGTCGCGGTAGCCGAGCACGCCGAACGTGGTGAAGAGGACGTAGGCGACGACGACCAGGACAGCGGCGACGGCGACCGGAACGCCTTCGACCTGCGGATAGTCCGCCGCCCTGATCACGTTGTGCGCGTAGTGCAGCGTGGTGGAGAGCAGCGTGAAGGCCATGACCAGCCGCAACGCGGTGAGCCCCTTGCCCTGAAGAACGTCCATGTTCGCCCCCTTCGCGATTTGATAGATCGCTCTAGCGAGAGAGTAGCGCAAGGTGGGCGGGAGCTGAAGGGACTTTCGTCCCGCCCTCCACGTACTTGGGGGCGTCAGGCGAGCCGAGCGCGGACTCGCCGGGAGCCTCACTAGCCCCACCGGTCACGACGAGGGCGCGTGAAGGCCCCCTTCCCTCGGCTGAGCCGAAGAAACGCGACCTTCACACCTTCCCCAGTACAGAAAGGACCCCTTCCTGTACTTCAAGCGACCAGGGCGCCGGGACCGAGCGCGGGGCCGGGTTGGTACCGCGCCTTGGCTCTCGGAACTGTCGGTGGGGGCGCGTAAAAACGAAGGAGTGCCCGAAGCGACCGTGCCCCTGATCGGGGTCGAGAACCTCAAGATGCCCGAGTGGGCCACGCCCGACGACGCCGTGGCCGACGCGGGGATGGTCAAGGCCATCCGCGCGCTCCCGTCCGCCGTGGCGATCGTGCTGCGGCTGGCCTGGCGGACGTCGGCGCGGCTGACCCTGCTCGCCGGCGTCGTCCACGTTCTTTCCGGTTGTGTCACGGCGTTCGGCCTGCTGGCCACGGCCAACGTGTTCACCGCACTGCTGGAGAACGGGCCGACCCCGGACAGGGTGCTGGAATCGCTGCCCGCGCTGGCGATCGTCATCGGCACGTACGCCTTGCGCGCGCTGCTGGACACGGCGGTGGCCGCGGTCGAGGGCACGCTCCGGCCGCGGGTCGTGACCTCGGCGGGCGACGAGGTCACCGCCGCCATGGTCCGGGTCCGGTTGCTGGCCTTCGAGGACGCCGATTTCCGCGAGCTGGCCAGGCAGGGCGCGCGGGACGGGGTCCGGTCGATCGAGATGAGCCTGCGCTGGATCGCGGATCTGACGTCGGCGCTGATCTCGCTGATCGCCGCGCTGGTGGCGGCGGGCCTGCTGAATCCGTGGCTCGCGCCGGTGCTGCTGCTCGCGGCGGCCGCCGACGGCTGGGCGGCGGCCAAGGTCGCGCGGCTGAACTACCGGCATTATCTCGACACCGTCGGGCGGAACATCCGGAAGAGGATCGTCGAAGAGGTGGCCACCTGGCGCGCCTTCGCCCTCGAGCGGCACGCGCTCACGCTGCAGGAGCCGCTGCTCGGTGAGTACCGGCGGATCACCGAAAGCCTGATGCGCGAGGAGGTCCGGCTCGCGCATCGCAGCAACCTGGTCCGGCTGACCGGGCGCGCGGCGGCCGGGGTGGGCACCGCGATCGCGTATCTGGTGCTCGGTCTCCTGCTCTACAGCGGGCGGATGGAACTCGCCCTCGCCGGGACGGCCGCGCTCGCCATGCGGACGGCGTCGAACTCGCTGTCCGTCACGATGCGCGCGGTGAACGCCATGTACGAGGAGTCGTTCTACATCGCCTTCTTCCAGCGGCTGCTCCGGGAATCCGAAAAACGCGGCCCGGTGAAAGGCGGGGTCGTCGCACCGCCGGATCCGGCGGAGATCCGGCTGGAAAACGTCAGTTTCACCTACCCCGGCCAGGAAAGCCCCGCGTTGCGCGAGGTTTCGCTGACCATCCGGCGCGGCGAGGTGATCGCGCTCGTCGGCGAGAACGGTTCGGGCAAGACCACGCTGGGCAAACTGCTCACCGGGCTGTACCCGCCCTCGGAAGGGAAGGTGTCCTGGGACGACGTCGATCTCGCGGGCGCCGATCACGAGTCGGTGCACGCGAACATCGCCGTGATCGCCCAGGATCCCGCCGAATGGCCGATGACCGCGGAGCACAACGTGATCGTCGGCAGGCTCGGCCGGGAAGACCCGGAACGCGTCGCCTGGCACGACGCGATCACCTCCTCCGGCGCCGACGAAGTGATCGAATCCTTGCCCGCCAAGGAGAAAACGGTGCTGTCCAAGAAGTTCAACGACGGACAGGACCTCTCCGGCGGGCAATGGCAGCGGATGGGCATCGCCCGCGGGATCTACCGCGACGCCGCCGTCCTGGTCGCCGACGAGCCGACGGCCGCGCTCGACGCGAAAGCCGAGGCTCGGGTCTTCGCCGGGTTGCGGCACGCCAGCGTCTCCGGGGCGGGCAGGCGCACGACGATCCTGGTGACCCACCGGCTGGCCAACATCCGTTCCGCGGACCGGATCCTGGTGCTGGAGAAAGGACGGTTGATCGAAGAGGGCACGCACGCCGAACTCATCGAAGAAGGAGGTCTCTACCACGAGCTTTACGAAATCCAGGCTCGCGCGTATCGCGGTGAGTAGGCACACTGCCGGTTATGCCGGAGACGATCGCCGCGGTGAACGGTATCGAGCTGTGCCACGAGACGTTCGGGTCACCGGAGGACAGGCCGTTGCTGATGATCATGGGCCTGGCCTCCCAGATGATCTGGTGGGACGACGAACTCTGCGAGAACCTCGCGGCGATGAGGTTCTTCGTCATCCGCTACGACAACCGGGACGCCGGCCGGTCCAGCCGGATGTCCGGGCGGGTGAGCCTGCCGCTGGCGTACACGCTGCGCACGGCGCCGTACTCGCTGAAGGACATGGCGGACGACGCCGCCGCGCTGCTGGACGAACTCGGCGTCAGGAGCGCGCACGTCGTGGGCGCGTCGATGGGCGGGATGGTCGCGCAGACCCTGGCCATCGAGCATCCGGCACGGGTGCGCTCGCTGACGTCGATCATGTCGACCACCGGGAACCGGTTCGTCGGGCGGCCGAGCGCCAAGGCGATGACGATGTTGCTTTCGGCTCCTCCGCGTAGTCGAGAGCAGTACGTCGACTCCCTGGTGCGCACGTTCCGCGCCATCGGCTCGCCGGGCTATCCCTTCGACGAGCCCAGGATGCGTGAGCGCGCGGAGCGGTCGTTCGACCGCGGCGTCAACCCCGGCGGCACCGCACGGCAGCTGGCGGCGATCGTTTCGAGCCGGGATCGGTTCCACGCGTTGCGGAACCTCACCGTGCCCGCCCTCGTCGTGCACGGTTCGAAAGACCCGCTCGTGCACGTTTCCGGTGGCCGGGCCACCGCCCGCGCGCTGCGGGAGTCCGAATTGGACGTCGTCCCCGGTATGGGGCACGACCTCCCGCGCGCGATCTGGCCGCGGCTGGTGCGCGGCCTGGTCGCGACGGCGGACCGCGCCGAGCTCAAGACCCGGCGAGCGTGATCGAGCCCAGATGCGAGAAATGCGCCGCCACCCGTGAACCCGGGCGCAGCTCGACGGCGTCGGTCATCCCGCCGGTGAGCACGATCCAGCCCGGCTCCAACGCGAGCCCGCGGGCGCCCAGGGCATTGGCCGCCAAAGCCAGGGCTTCCGCCGGATGGCCCAGCACGGCGGCACCGGTGGCGGTGTCGACGATGGCGCCGTCGACCTCCACCAGCGCCGCCTCCAGCGAAAGATCCAGCTCCGACGGCACGGCACCCACCGGGCCGAGCGTGAAGTACGCGGAGAAACCGTTGTCCGCCACGGCGTCCGGCAGTGCGAATCGGTAGTCGCGGTACCGGCTGTCGATGATCTCGATGCCGCCGTGGACCCGGTCCACCGCCGCCATCGCGGTCGCCGCGGTCACGCCGGGGCCCGAAAGTCGTTTTCCCAGCACGAAAGCCAGCTCGGGTTCCGCACGCGGGTGGATCAGCGACGGCACCGGGACTCCGGCGGGCAGGACCATCGCGTCGGTCAGCCACGCGAGCAACGGCGAGTCGACACCCATGCTCTGTCGCATCGCCTGCGAGGTCAGGCCCAGCTTGACGCCGATGACGGTCTCGCCGCGTGCCTGCCGCAACCGCAACGCCTCGTCCTGGATCTCGTACGCGGTGTCGACGTCCAAATCGGGCCACGCGTCGGTCAGCGGCTCGCGTTCTTCCCCGGACAGCAGCGCTTCCGCCACCTCCCGCACGTCAAGACTCACGGCCGCTCCTCCCGGAGAACTTCGCGGTGACACTGCCGAGCCCCGCCATCGTCGCGACGACGGTGTCGCCAGGGCGCACCGGGATCGCGCGCGTCATCGAACCCGGCAGCACGACGTGCCCCGGTTCGAGCGCGACACCGAGCGGCCCGACCGTGTTCGCGAGCCACACCAGCGCGTTCACCGGCGAACCGAGGACGGCGCCACCGGCGCCGGTGGCCGCGATCCCGCCGTTCCGGTGCAGGACGCAGCCCACCAGCCGCAGGTCAAGGTCACCGATCGCGGTCGGCCTGCTGCCGAGGACGACCCCGCCGGAGGACGCGTTGTCCGCGATCGTGTCGACGATGCTGATCTTCCAGTCCCGGATACGGGAATCGACGATCTCCAGCGCCGGGACGACGAAGTCCACCGCCCGCAGCGCGTCCGCCACCGTGACGCCGGGGCCGCGCAACCGCGAGCCGAGCACGAACGCGATCTCCGGTTCGATCTTCGGCTGCAGGAAGTCGCCGATCGGGATCGGCTGGTGTTCGAGGTGGAACATGGAGCCGGTCAGATGGCCGTAGTCGGGCTGGTCGACCCCCATCTGCCGCTGCATGGCGGCGGACGCGAGACCGACCTTGTGCCCGCGCACCCCGTCGCCGCGTTCGGCCCAATAACGGACGAGCCGCTGCTGGATGCGGTACGCGTCCTCCAAGGTCGCGGCGGGATAGGTCTCGACCAGGGGCGCGATCGGCTTGCCGGTCTCGTACGCGCTGAGCAGCGCGGCCGCGGCCTCCTGCAACGTGCTGGCGTCCATGGGCTCCTTCCGACAGCCGAACTCTGCCTCCTCACCCTGGCCCGCACAAGACGCCCGTTCCACTGGCCGGTACGGGCAGATTAGGCCGAAAGTGTCTTGTGCGACCGCGATCATCACTTAGCCTGCTCCCATGTCCGACTGGTCCCTCTCACGGGCGAAGACGAGGATCGACCGGCGTGAGGAGCTCGACGAGCTCACCGCGCGCATCCGCTACGAGGTGCGTGTGCACCTCAACGAGCCCGCGGCGCACAACGCCTACGACGAGCTGGCCGACATCTTCGCCATCGGGCACGCGGAGTGTTCGGCGCTGCTGAAGCACCGGCGCGTCCTGCCACCGTGGGAACGGCTGCTGCTCGGCCGCTACACCCGTCGCCTGTACGGCAAGGCGATCGCGGGAACCGTCGGCGACCTCCCCGCCGACGCGGGGCCCGCTCCCGTGACCGCGTTCGGCCCGGAGATCGCCTCCCTGGCCCCGGATTCCGGCGACACCGGCGCGAAATACGACATGCAGGGCCGCGGCCTGGTCAACGTCTTCCGGATCGCCGCCGGGAGGCACGGCGAGAGCTGGCCGGACCGTCACGACGTCGCGACGACGTCCGCGCGCAACGTCCTGACCTGTTCCGCGGTCTTCCTGCGGCGCCGCGCCTGGCACGTCGTCTGGCCGGTGTACCGGGTGCGTGGCCTGCGGCTCTGGAAACTCTAGGTGTCGCGGTCCGTGAAGGAATTCCCGCGCGCCCGACGTCGTTGAACCCGGTATGACCGATCGCGCCACCGAGATCCTCGCCGGATCGAAGACGATCGCCGTCGTGGGGCTGAGCCGTGATCCGGCCAAGGCCTCGCACGGGGTCGCCGCCGTGCTGCAAGCACACGGGTTCCGGATCATCCCCGTCCATCCTTCGGCCGACGAGCTGCTGGGCGAGAAGGTCTACCGCTCGCTCACCGACATCCCGGAGCCCGTCGACCTCGTCGACGTCTTCCGTCCGGCCGCGGACACTCCGCCGATCGCCGAACAGGCCGTCGCGATCGGCGCCAAGGCGCTCTGGTTGCAGCAGGGAATCGTCTCCGCCGAGTCCCGCCGGATCGCCGGAGAAGGCGGTTTGGACTACGTCGAAGATCGCTGCACGGCGGTCGTCCGAGCGGTCGCGGACCTCTCGGTGCGTTAGAAACGGACTTTGGCCGAACCCTCGCCGCGCTTTTCCGGCGAGGGTTCTTTCCTGTCCGTGAACAGAAAAATGACCCCTGAAGTCAGACATCGAATCGGAACAGACGAACGGATTGGGCCGAACCGGTGATCTTGACCGGAAGCCTCCGAGCTGGGGAAACTTGTCCGGTCGACAGTTTGTTAAGAAACCTTCCCAACGGTGGGCCGAGCTGTTAACGTCCGAATCCGCTTAGCGGCAACTGGTACCGGCCATCGGTACCCCGGTCCAACGGAGGGCGAAGTGGGCACACCACGGGGCCTGGATTCCAGTGGCACACTCGAGCGCGGACTAGCGGTTCTCGAGCACGTCGGCCAGAACCAGGAGATTTCCACCAACGCGATCGCCAGGCAACTGGGTCTCTCCCGGAGCGCCGCCTACCGCATCGTCGGCACCCTCAAAAACCTCGAATACCTCGAAGCCGATCGCGCCACCGGCCGCGTGCGGCTCGGGACCCGGCTGGTCGAACTCGGCGCCCGCGCGATGGCGGCGACCGATCTCCACCGCTGCGCGCCGCGGTATCTCGCGTCGCTCGCCGAACGGAGCGGGGAGACGACGTACCTCGCCGTCCCGGACAACGACACGATGGTCTACGTCGCCACCGAACGCAGCGCCAACGCCGTCACCCTGGCCTGCCGCCTCGGCACCCGCCGTCCGCAGCACGCGACTTCACTCGGCAAGGCGTGGCTGGCGGCACTGCCCGAACAGGACCGCGTCGAACGCATCCGCCGGATGAAACTCGACAGTCTCACCCTCAAGACGATCAACGACCCGGCCCGGCTGCTCGACGACCTGGCCAGGACGAGCCGCCGCGGCTGGGCCGTGGACGAGGTCGAGAACGAACCCGACGTCGGCTGCGTGGCCGCCGCCGTCCGCGACCACACCGGACGGCCGATCGCGGCGATCAGCATCGCGGGCCCGGCGGGCCGCGTGCTCCGCCGAACCGACGAACTCGGCGCGACAGTGGCCGGAACGGCCGCCGCGCTGTCGCTCCGGCTGGGTTACGTGCGGGCGCAAAGGAGCTGAGGTCCGGCCCGCCGTGCTGACGCGGGGCTGTCGTTAGCGGTCATACGGTTCGTCACCTCGACCTTCATCAGCCCCAGCCTCGTCGACGTCGTCGCCGCACTGGCCGCGATGGCTTCACTGTGGATCCTGACGCGGTTCCGGCGGCCGTCGGCGGCGCGGCGCTGCACGCGTGGGCGCCGTACGTCGTCCTGATCGCGGCGATCTTCCTTTCCCGCATCGGCGCGATCTTCGAGAACCTGCCGCCGTGGCTGGAACTTCATGGCCTCGCGCCGGCGACCACCGGCGTTGCTGTTCCCGTTGTTCTCCGCCTGCATTCGGCGCAGCGACTGGGTGCCGAACCGACCCTCGCCGGTGCCACGAACACCTCCGGCGGCGTGAGGGGCGAGATGATCTCGCTGCTTCAGGCGACCGTGCCGAGCTTCATGATCCCTGGCCCGTGAGCCGGATCAACCCGGCCTCGGTCGGCCGGAAACCGCAGGCGTCGAAATAGAACGGACGCAGTTCCGGCACGAAGTCGACGTGCAGCCATTCACAGCCCGCCGCTCGCGCGTGGGTCACGGCCAGCCGGACGACGGCCGTGGCGATCCCCCGCCGCTGATGGGTCCCCCTGGTCTTCGTGTCGAGCAGGAAGGCGTGATCACCGCCGTCCCAGGCGACGTTGACGAAGCCGACCAGGAGACCGTCGCGGTCGCGGGCGGTGACCCAGCCGAGGCTGTGCCGCCGGATGCCGTTCCACCAGCCCGGCACGGGCTCGCCACCGTGCGAACGGACGAGAGCGGACAGTTCGTCTTCGGTGACCGGGTCACGCCAGCGGTATGAGAAGTCGGTCATGCCGCCAGCATCCCCGAAGTGATCATTTCACGCCAACCATTTGAAGATCTCCGAGAATGTCCACAATGGTCATCCGATCTTCACCGGCGACTGCTCTGGATGGATGAACGGATGGTTCGTTCATCCGAATGAGAACTACCGTTGTTCTCATGCCCATGACGCTGATCAAAGGTACGTTCCAGCTTGTCGGAGCCACACCGGACGGCGATTCGGTGCGCTTCTATCCCGAAGACCCCCAGGCGACCAAGAAGGCGGGACTGAAGGTCCGGCTCAATTCCCGGGGCGGGATGCAGTTGCGGCTCGACGCGATAGACGCGCTCGAAACGCATTACCAGGCCAGGGGAACCGGCGGGATGTGGCACCAGCCCGCGGAATTCGCCGACGCCGCCGCGGCGAACCTGCTGAAGGCCCTCGGCTTCGAAACCATCGAACGCGACGAACGGGGAAGGGTCATTTCCTCGACCCCGATCAAGGTGCCGGGTCACATACTGACGCGATTCGCGGACAAATACGGACGAGCGGTGGCGTTCGCCTTTCCCGGACAACGGCCGGGAAGGTCGGCGGATCTTTCCAAGGTCCATCTCGACGTCAAAACGCTGAAGAACTCGGCGAACCACCGGCAGGTCGCGGACGGATTCGCCTACCCGACGTTCTATTCACTGCTCTACCCCGATCTCCGTGACGCCTTGGCCGAAGCCGCGGGCAAGGCGCGTCAAGCCGGGCTCGGGCTGTGGCCGGACGACGTCACGAACTCCGGGTTCAAACTCTCGTCCCGGCGGCAGCTGGCCGACGAGCTGGTGATCCTGCCGAAACTGTTCCGGCGGCTCGTCGACTACCTCGCGCTCGACGAAAGCGGCGGGGTCTCCTTGACCGGGTTCTCCGACTTCCTCGATTCCCGTGACGACCGGCTGTTCACCGTCCCGGACGGGCACGCCACGGAGTTCGAGACCTTGGTGAGCGTGAAGCGACAGACCGTGAACCTGACGGCCGAACCCGAGCGGATCGTCTTCATCGAGGCCTGAACCCGCCCGGTGTGGGCAAAAAGACCGTACCTCCCTCCCCCTCCGCCGTGCTCATCTGAAAGGTGGGAGAGGGAGCCGATGCGGATGGAGACAGCCTCGAAACTCCGGGACGCCGTCCGTGTCCTGGTGGTGCGCTACTGCCGGGCGCGGATCGGACGACGTTCCGGCACCTACGACGCCGCCGACGCGGTCGCGAAGAACTGTTGCCTCGCGATCGTCGCCGGCGCCGGTGACGTGCCCGCGCTCCTGGCGTTCGCGTACGACGTCACGCGCGGACACGTCGACGACTTCCACCGGACCGCCGCCGAACTGCCGAACCCGCTTTCGGGGCTGCCGGGGCAGCAGCGCGAGATCATGGTGCTGCGGTCGCTCGTCGGGCTTTCCGCCGACGACACCGCGCTGGCGCTCGGTTGCTCCGTCCAGGCCGTCCGGCTGGCCCAGCACCGCGCCATGACCGCCCTGCGGCCCGCCCCCGCGTGACGCGATGTCAGGGGGCGCAGTCGGCCGCCCGGTTCAGCAGCAGAGTGCGTTCCCGGTCGTTCCCGGTCATCTCCGCCGCGCGCTTGAACTCCGCACGGGCCTCGTCGAGACGGCCGAGCTTCGCCAGGAAGTCGCCACGCACGCTCGGCAGCAGGTGATACGACTTCAGCGCGGGCTCCGACGTCAGCTTGTCGACGACCTCGAGTCCCGCCTCCGGCCCGACGGCCATCGACAGCGCCACCGCACGGTTCAGCTCGATCACCGGCGACGGGTTCAGCTTCCCGAGCCCTTCGTACAGGACCGCGATGCGTCCCCAGTCGGTCTCCTCACCCGTCCGCGCCCGCGCGTGACAGGCGGCGATGGCGGCCTGGGCCGCGTAGACGCCGAAAGCGCCGCCCGCGAGTGACTCGGCGAGGTCCAGCGCGGCGAGGCCGCGGCCGATCAGCAGCCGGTTCCATTTGGCCCGGTCCTGGTCCAGCAGCAGAACGGGCTCACCGTTCGGCCCGACCCGCGCGGCGGACCGCGAAGCCTGGATCTCCATCAGCGAGACGAGCCCGTGCACTTCGGATTCCTTCGGCATGAGCCCGGCGAGGATCCGGCCGAGCCGCAGCGCCTCCTCGCACAACGCCGGCCGCATCCAGTCCTCGCCCGCCGTCGCCGAATAGCCCTCGTTGAAGATCAGGTAGATCACTTCGAGCACCGACGAAAGCCGTGCGACCCGATCCTCGCCCTCGGGCACCTCGAACGGCACCTTGGCGTCGCCGAGCGTCTTCTTCGCCCGGACGATCCGCTGCGCGATGGCGGTCTCCTTCGCGAGGAACGCCCGCGCGATCTCGTGCGTCTGGAGCCCGCCGATCATCTTCAGCGTCAGCGCCACCCTGGCCTCGGTCGAGAGCACCGGGTGGCAGGCGGTGAACACCAGCCTCAGCAGATCGTCCTCGATGTGGTCGTCGAGGCCCGAGGTGAAGTCGGGTTCCTCCTCGAACTCCTGCTCGCGGCCGATCTCGCCGAGTTTCCGCTCGTACCGCTCGTTGCGCCGGAAGGTGTCGACGGCGCGGCGTTTCGCCGTGGTCATGAGCCAGGCGCCCGGATTCCTCGGGACGCCCGACTCGGGCCACTGTTCGAGCGCGGCGACCAGCGCGTCCTGCGCCAGTTCCTCGGCGAGGCCGACGTCGCGCGTCATCCGCGCGAGACCGGCGATGAGGCGGGCCGATTCGATCCGCCACACCGCGTCGATCGCCGACCGGGGGTCTGCTGTTGCCGTCACGCCGACCAATCAACATCGTCGGCGCGACGACCGCAACCCTGGGCCGTGTCCGGCAAGTCTGTTCGCGGTCTTCGCGCCCAGGCGGTCCCTGACGGCACGGGTGGACGCGCCCGAGTACGACCCGGTACGAGGCCTAGTTCGCCCCGGCCCGCTCCCGCAGCTTCTGCTCGTGCTCGACGATCTCGGGGGTGGCGTTGTCGAAGTCCTCCATCTCGGCGATCCGCCGGATCTCGATCTCGCCCTCACGGAACGGAGCACGCTTCATCCATTCGACGACCTCGGCCCGGTCCTTGACTTGGAGGATCCAGAAACCCGCGATGAGTTCCTTGCTCTCGGCGAAGGGCCCGTCGACGACCCTGGCCTCGGTGGTGCCGGAGTACTGGATACGGAAACCCTCGGCGCTGGGGAGCAGCCCTTCACCCGCGAGCATGACGCCGGCCTTCACCAGCTCCTCGTTGAACTTCCCCATCTCCTGCAACTCCTCGGCACTCGGCTGGGCGCCGGCCACGTCGGTCTTCTCGTCGCTCTTGACAATCACCATGAACCGCATCTCGCGTCTCCGTTCCCGGCGGGGCTCGTCCCTGCCACATCTCCGCGTCGATCGGGCGTTCCCGGTTTCGACACGTCCCCGAAACTTTTTTCCGCGAGTATTCGAGCAGCCTCGAAACCGCAGGTCAACCGCACATGGGAGAATCTGCCGTCGTGGCCGCTCTCCCCTCAGACCTCCGCTCAGCCCTCGACGCAGAGCTGGGCAAGTACCCGCAAGCCAGGCTGACGCAGTCCGTCGAGCGGCTCTCCACGCGCTACCGCGAGAACAACCCCGCGAGCGCGCCCATCCTCTCCTCCGAGATCGACATCGCGGCGTACGCGGGCTACCGGATGCCGGCCACCTACGCCGCCGTACACGCTGTCCTCGCCGAAGCCGCCCTCCGCGCTCCCGGGTTCGCTCCGCGCACGCAGATCGACGTCGGGGGCGGCACCGGTGCCGCGATCTGGGCGGCGGCCGACGTCTGGTCGTCACTGGAGGAGAGCACCGTCGTGGAGCAGGTCCCGGGCGCGATCGCGCTGGGACGGCGGCTCGCGGGGAACGCCGGTGGCAAGGCCGTCCGCGGCTCGACCTGGCGCCGCGGCCTGATCGACCCGGCCGCGCCCGCGCCGGAGGCCGACCTGGTGACCCTTTCCTACGTCCTCGGCGAACTGCCCGAAGCCCGCCGGGCCGACACCGTCCACTGGCTTTCGGCGAAGGCCGGGATGCTCGTGCTGATCGAACCCGGCACCCCAGGGGGCTACGAACGGATCGTCGAGGCCAGGGATCAGCTCGTCGGACTCGGCCTCTCCCTGGTCGCGCCCTGCCCGCACGAAGGCGCCTGCCCCATCCCGCGCGGCAAGGACTGGTGCCATTTCTCCGCCCGCCTCCCGCGCGCCGTCCTGCATCGCCAGCTCAAGTCCGGGACGCTCGGGTTCGAGGACGAGAAGTTCTCCTACGTCGTCGCCTCACGCGCGGCTACGGAGCGCGCCGAGAGCCGGATCCTGCGGCATCCGGTCAAACGCAAGGGCATGGTCAGCCTGTCGCTCTGCGCCGACTCGGGCCTCACCGAAACGATCGTCACCAAACGGCACGGCCAGGCCTACCGCGCGGCCCGCGACGCCGAGTGGGGCGACGCTTGGCCAGAGCCGTCCACGTCGTGAGTGGCTGGGGCGAGCGGGACGGTGCCCGGTCGTCTTGAAGGTGGCCTTCGGGACAGCTCCGGCGGGCCCGACCCGGCAGTAGCGCCGCCCTGAGTGTCGCGAAAGCCACTTTCGGGACATCAGACGCCGCGAAAGTGGCTTTCGCGACAAGGACCACCGAGCAGTCGCTCAGTCCACAGTGGACTGACGGGATCGCCGCACCAGACCGCCGATGACGGTGAGCAACGCGCCGAGCGACGGATTGTTGTTGCCCCGCCGCCACATCAGTTCGAGTTCCACCGGACGGCCCTCGATGCCGTCCACCGGACGGAGCACGACGCCTTCGAACCGCAGCGCGGCCGCCGCGGCGGGCACCAAGGCGACACCGAGGTCCGCTTTGACCAGCGCGAGCACCGTATGCACCTGACTGGGGTACTGCGTGTACTCCGGCAGCACCCGCGCCGCGCGGAACACCGCCACGAGCACGTCGTGGAAATACCGGCACTCCGACGGCGAATACATGATGAACGGTTCGCCGTCGAAATCGCGGATATCGGGATTTTTCTTGCGCCGCGCCAAAGGATGCGCCGACGACAAGGCCGCCAGCAACGGTTCCCGCCACAACGGCAGGGTCACGATGTCGCCGCCGGTGACCGGCGGCCGGATCATGCCGAGGTCGATCCCGCCTGTCAGCAATTCCTCCACCTGGGCCGAGGTCACCATTTCCCGCAGCACCAGATCGACTCCCGGCAATTCGGCGTTCGCCGCGGCGAGCACGCGTTCGAGGTACGAATACGCCGCGGTGGCGGTGAAACCGAGGGTGACGACCCCGACCTCACCCTTCTTCGCCCGGCGGACATACAACGTCGCCTCTTGCGACGAGCGCAGTATTTTCCTTGCCTCGGCGAGAAAAACCCGTCCGGCGGGTGTCAACCGGACGGTGCGGTGCGTACGGTCGAAAAGCTCGACGCCCAGTTCGCGCTCCAGCAACTGGATCCGCCTGCTCAGCGGCGGCTGGGTCATCGAAAGCCGCTCCGCCGCACGGCCGTAGTGCAGCTCCTCGGCCACCGCGACGAAACTCACCAGCTGCTCCAAGGAGAACACCTATCCAGTCTAGGTATCAATCGGGGGCGAACAAGCGCCGAATCGGTATCGTTCCGCACCGCTTCCGCCCCGGGAGAACACCAATCGTCCGTTCAGCCGGTTCGGGCTTCACCGTCCGCGCCTAGGGTTGGAAACAAGCGTTCGTGGCCCAGGCCCTCGGCGACGGCGCCGACGGCGAGCTCTGGAGGGGCCATGTGCGTTCGCATTCTCGAAACCCGGGCCAAGCGGGGGAATCCGCTTTTCCGGCTGTTGATCCGTATTCAGCTCAAGGCGTCCTGGCGCTGAGCGCAGGCACGCAGCCTGCTGATCGCCCGGTGTTTGGTCACCCGCACCCGTGACGAGGTCGTGCCGAGCGCCGCCGCGGTCTCGTTCGACGTCAGCTGGCCGATCACCCGCATTCCCAGCACTTCCCGGTGGGAGACCGGCAGCATCCGCATCAGCCTGCCGAGCCGGACCCCGAGGTCGTCCCGCAGGGCGCGCTCCTCCGGTTCCTCCGCGGCGACACCCGGCAGCTCCGGGAGTTCACCGGTCAGTACCTGCTTGCTCCGCGCCGCCTTCCGGAAGACGTCGGCGACCTTGTTCGCCGCGATGGCTCGCAGGAGGAACAGGAAGGAACCGCCGCGCAGCCCGTAACCGGGAACCGCGACGAAGACGGCGAGACAGATTTCCTGTGCGACGTCGGCCGGTTCGAGATAGGTCAGATCGCGGCCGCTGAGCCGGGTTTCGGCGTATTGCCGCGCCCACGGCGCGAGGGCGGCCATGAGGTCGTCCATACCGCGCGGCTCGCCGTCCGCCGCGGACCTGGCGAGGCCGTCCCAGCCGGCGGGGGAAATCCAGGTTTCCCCGTCGCCGGTTCTTCGCACCGGAAACTTGCCGCCGCCCATTGTCCCGCTCCCCACGGATGAGAAAACCCGGCCGCCGGGGTCCAGGACGGAACGCGGACCACGATAGTCGAGGAATTCGGCCACCTCAATCGACGAAGGTCTGCGATGAATTGTCCGCCTCGGCGCGAAACCGGACAGGTTCCCACTGGTGGTCTGGACATGGTGGTACTCGGGACGTAACTTCCCGTGCTGAGACCCCTCGCCAAGGTCACCCCGAAGGCCGGGAACGCGCCCCCGGCCGACATCCGCAAGCACCGCCGCGTCCAGCGTTCGCGCGGCGGGATTCAGCCGAGGAGTGAACTGTGCGCATCCGTCAGAAGATCCGGCGCGTCTTGACCGCGTTGGCGGTCGCCCTCCCCCTGGTCACCGGGGTTTCGGCGCTTTCGGCGCCCACCGCGGTCGCCGCGGGACCCGATCCGCTGCCGCTGACCGTCACCAACACTTCGAACCGCTCGGACGCGGTCCACCTTTACGTGCTCGGCACGAACCTCGACACCGGCAGGCTCGGCTACGTCAACGCCGGCGGCGTCTTCACCCCGTGGCCACCCGGCGCGAACCCGCCGAGCCCCGCGCCGGACGTCGCGATCGCGGGCCCCGGCAACGGCGGCTCGACGACGATCAAGATCCCGCGGATGCTCTCGGGCCGCGTCTACATGTCGTTCGGGCAGAAGATCAAGTTCTTCCTGGCCCCGGACGGGCTGGTGCAGCCGGCGCCGTGGGCCGGTGGCGACCCGAACCGCGACATCCTGTTCGACTGGAGCGAATTCACCTACGACAACGGCGGGCTGTTCATCAACAGCTCGCAGGTCGACATGTTCAGCGTCCCGCACGCGGTCGGGCTGACCAACGGCGCCGGCGTGAGCAAGGAAACCGGACGCCTCAAGCCGGGCGGCCGCGAGAACATCTTCAACGCCATCCAGGGCCAGTCCGGGTTCTCGAACCTGGCCCTTGCCCGGCTGCGGGTCCTCGCGCCGGGCAAGGGTCTCGACTCCGGCAAGTTCAGCGGGAGCTATCTCGACGGTTACGTCACGAACGCCTGGAACACCTACAAGTCGACGCCGCTGACGGTGGTCCCGTTCGAGGCCGAACCCGGCAAGAAGTTCACCGGCCGCACCGGCGGGGACGACGTCCTGCGGTTCACGAACACCTCGGGCGCGACGGTGGCGTCGTTCGGCAAGCCGAGCACCCGTGACGTCTTCAACTGCGACGGCCGGTTGCAGGCGCCGAACGACCAGGTCGTCGGCCCGATCGCGCGGACGCTGTGCGCGGCGCTGCACCGCTCGACCCTCGGTTCCCTGCACACGCAACCGACCTACGACGCGGGCCAGTTCTACCAGCAGTCCGTCACCGACCACTACTCGCGGATCGTCCACGAGCAGATGGTCGACGGGAAGGCGTACGGTTTCGCCTTCGACGACGTCGGGCACTTCGAGTCGCTGGTGCACGACGGCGACCCGCGCACCGCGCGGATCGTCCTGACCGCGTTCTAGGAGTTCACCGCGCCCCGCTCCCGATCCGCCAGGCCGACATGCCGATCCCACTCGGTGCGAGCGAGAACGCCGACGGCTCGGGAGTGCGGGCGCGTTCCAGCTCGTGCGGCCTGTACCGCGCGCATTTCCGGTGCCATTCCAGGATTCCGGACATCCAGTTCTTCATGTTGTCCGCGTACCCGATCAGCACGGAGCGGACCTCGCCGTCGAGGACGAGGTCGTCGCACATCCGCGGCAGGTCCTCGTCCACGAGCTGTTCGAACTGTTCCATCCGCGCGTTCATCAGGCGGGCGGTGATGTCCCTGGCCTGGAGCCGGTCCACGTCCATGAACCGTTCGACCACGTAGACGAGGTTGTGCACTTCGCCTTCGTATTCGATCTCCTTCTGATAGGAGAACAGATCGTTGGCGAACGCCGCGTAGTCCTGTGCCGCGGTGTCGAGTTCGAACACGACGCGGTTCTGGTGGATCTCCGGCGGGACGACGTCGCCGAGTTCGAGCCGCGCGAGGCTCTTCGTGAGGTCCGATCCGAACGTCCGCCGCCGCATCTCCACGTAGTCGACCGGGTCGGGGACACGGTTCTGCGCCTGGTTCGCCACCTCCCAGACCCAGCTCGCGGTCATGCTCTCGACCGCACTCCGGAACTCCGCGCGGGCATGCGGGCTCAGCGGCCCGGCGGTGCGGTTCCACAGATCCGCGAGCCCTCGCTCGACCGGATCGGCGGGCGCGGGCGCCGTCTCGCCGTCGAGCGGCATGAAGAGGGAAAGGCGGTCACTGCACAGTTTCGCCGCGACAGGGTCCCTCCTCATCCCGAAGACCAGCGGGAAGTAGTCGTCGCCGTAGGTACCCCACGCGAGCCAGTCCGACGACAGCTTGAGCTGGTCGAGGTCCGAGTCGGGGTGGATCATCGCGGCGCAGTGCGGCAGGTCGATACCGCGCATCCGGCGCTCGTCCCAGACCCCGCCCTGTTCGAGGCCCGGCACCGCGTCGAACATGCCCATCGCCCGCGCCCAGGTCGGGGCGTACTCACGCGCGGCGGCGAGATGCGGGCTGGTGCGGACCGGGTACGGCATGCGGAATTCGGGCAGCGGCAGGTGTCCCACCGGGGCGAACGGCGCGGGCGCCTGCTGCCGCGTCCGCTGGACGAGGCCCAGCCGCTTCGGCGAGAGCCGCAACGACGCCGTGCCGAGTCCCGTCGGACCGCCCAGCACGCCACCGGCGCCGTTCGCGCCGGAGACGGGGCCCTCGTTCATGTACCGGCTCGATTTCGCGTGCCATTCGTGGCCGCCGGACTGCCAGTCCTGCAAGCCCTTGACGTACCGGCCGATCCCGATCTGTTCCGGCAGCGGGACGTCGTGTTCGGCCAGCAACGCGGGCACCTCGACGAGCGCGGTGTTCTCGAACTGCTGCAACCGCGAGGTCAGCAGGTCGTTGGTGAGTCCGGCGGCCTCCTGTGTCGAGCAGCCGAGGAACTTCTCGAAGACGAGGACCGCGTTGGAGTTCTCGCCTTCCTCGCGGACTTCGCGCTGGTAGGAGAAGAGGTCGTTGCGCAGGTGGACGGCGTCGGCGAAGGTGTCGCGCAGGACCTCCAGCGGCCTGGTCGCCGCGACCTTGTCCGGCACTTCGGCGCCGACCGCGTACTCGATCAGGTTGGCCGACCACGGCGCCCCGCCGACGCGGCGGCGCATCTGGACGTACTCGATGGGGTTCGCGATACGGCCGCGGTCGATGTTGTCCAGTTCCCAGAGCGATTCGACCATCAGGTTGTGCGTACTGGTGACGAACCGCCGCCGCCAGGCCTCCGTCATCGACGGGATGGTGCGCGCCCAAAGGTCCTTGAGCCCGGCTTCGGCGGGATTCTCCGGTTCCGGCGGCGTTTCCCCCGGCCCGGTCATGAACAGTTCCAGCCGGTCCAAATAGGCCTTGGCGCCTTCGGTGTCCCGGGTGTATTTGAATTGCGAGAGGAAATCGTCGTCGAAGAAGAACACCCAGACGTACCAGTCCGTGACCAGATCGAGGGACGGCCCGTCACAGTCCGGATGAGTGTGCGCGCAGAGCAGCGCGTAATCCATTTTCGCCAGCGCCTGCTCGGTCCAGACGACGTCGCCGGACGGCGTCGGCGAATCGAGCATGCCCCTTTGCCTGGCCCAGGCCATACTGTGCGTCCGCGCCGCTGCCAAGTGCGGGTTTATCCGCGCCGGATGCGGCACGTAGAACTCGGGCAAGGTGAAAGCCTGCATCTGCGAGTGCCTCCAGGACGGGGTGTCGAATACAGCTCGACATTTCCAGCCGCCCGGTACTCGGGGCAACGGCCACCTGAGCGATTCGGCGTACCAAGGAGTGAATCAGTCCCGGAGGGACGCCGAGTCGACATACGGCGCGAGCAACGTGGTCAATACCGCGTCACCGTTCCCGTTCACTTCGTCCTCGGCGATCCGCCGGGCGACACCGACCAGGAAATCGGCGACCTGTACCCGCGGATCGGTCCGCGAATCCACGAACTTCAGCCCGGCGAGGCCAGGACTCGCCTCGATTTCGGCGAGCCGTTCCCCCTTGAGCGACGGCTGTTCGTCGTGGACGAGGAAGACTTGCTCGCCGTCCTCGCTCCAGCGTGCGACGGCGCGGAGGATCGCGGGGACCAGCGGATCGAGGACCTTGGCCGCACGCAACCCGGCCACCTTCGCCCGCAGCTGTGCCGTGTCGCCGACCAAGGCGAAGAACGATCCCGCCGCCGGTTCCCGCCGGTTCCTGGTCCGCAGCACGTCGTTGAACGCGGCCAGGAGTTCGTCGCCCGGTGTGACGCCCGGGCCGACGAGCGCGCGGAGTTCGTTCGCCAGCAGCAGTTTCTTGTCCACGAGATACACATGCGCGCGACCGCGGACCGGACCCGACGGGCCGAGGAACCATTCGAGGACCCGCCGGTGCTTCGTGCGGAGCAGGTGGTTGGCCTTGTACTCGACCGCCGGCGAACGGATCCTGCGCCGCAACTCGACCAGACAGGCCGCGGCGTCCTCGATGCCCAACCGGACCCCGGCGTGCGCGAACACGTCGGTCTGCCCGCCGATCAGCTTCTCGCCCTCGGACCCGGACTCGTCGCAAGCGATCTCCAGGGGCACGCCGCGGATACTGCCGGATGAGACCGGCGGCGTCGACCCACTTACGCGGGTTCGGGCAGCGGTTCGCCGGTCTCGAGCAGGGTCTTGAGGCTCGACAGGATCGACGGCCAGCCACCCTGGACCAGCTCCAGCGCCGTGCTGCCCTCGTCGAAACCGTCGTGCACCACGGTCAGCTTCACCGTGTCACCGACCGGCTCGAGGTCGAACGTCACCTTCGACCGCGACTCGGCCCGGAGTTTCGCCGTCACGTCGTCGTCGAGCCCCACGGACTTGGCGAATTCCGGGGTGAAGGTGTGCCACGTGTAGGACAGCCGCCGGTACGGATCGGACTCCAGCACGACCTGCTCGGAGTCCTCCAGCTTCACGCCGAGCTGCTCCCAGGCCATCGTCGAGCCGGGCTTCCAGTCCGAAGTGAACTCACAGCCCCAGTACTGCTTCGTGAAGACCGGATCGGTCAGCGCCCGCCACAGCCGCTCGGGCGTCGTCTTGATGTAGCTGGTGTAGACGAATTCGTGGGTGCTCATGGGTTCCTGCTCCAATGCCTGCTTCAGATCGGCGAGCGCGTCGACCCGGCCCTGGTGGTACCGGTCGATCCAGCGCTCGGCGATCGCGTTGATCGGCTCCGCGTTCACGTAATGCAACTTCTCGCGGCCACGCCACACTGTGGTCACGAGGTTGGCCGCCTCCAGCACGGCCAGATGCTTGCTGACCGACTGCCGCGCCATCTCCAGCCCCGTGCACAGCTCACGCAGGGTCTGCCCGTTCCGGGCGTTCAGGTCGTCCAGCAACCGGCGGCGACTGGGGTCGGCCAGCGCCTTGAAGACCTCGTCCATGTCGCCTTCCTGGATATGCAGCCTCACGGCTGCCTTCGCAGGTTAGGCAGCCATATGGCTGCATGTCAAGTCCGGCCGCAAGTAGAGGACTACTTGCCGGAGGGGTGTTCAGGCGGCTTTCGGCTTCACGATGGCCGCGCCGGCGCAGAGGAGGCCGATGGGTTGTCGCCCGCGGTAAAGATCATCACGAGGTAGAGCACCATCGAGATCAGCACTCGTGGCTGCGCCCCGAGGACGCCTTGGTCTCGGTGATCACCGGAGACTTCGGGCGGGAAGAACCGAGCGAAGAAATCCGCTTCTACGTCCGGTTCGCTTTGCGGATTCAGTGGGTGGCGGTCCGTGAGGCCGATCCGGCGGCGGCCATCGACGCGGGATTCCGCCTCCTCGACCGGGGATGGTGTGAAGCGGAGACCCGGGCCACCCACCACGGTTGAGCGCACCCGGCCGACGGTCCTCGGCGAGCGACCGCCGGCCGGGCGCTCAGGCAAGCGCCCTCAGGGAGCTATAGCGTCGCTTCCCACGCGGTCACCGCACCACCGGTGACCTGGTTGATCCAGGCCCGATAGCCGGGAACGCTGTTGTAGATCCCGGGACCGTTGAGGCAGTTGCTGCTGTTGTTACCGGATCGGCTGGTGGCGCCGGTCAGCTCACCGCCCAAAATGGACGGTCCACCGGAGTCGCCGTAGCAGGCGCTGGTCCCGGGTGCACCCTGGAAGCAGATTTCCTTGCCTGGCTTGAAACTGGCGGTACACCTCGAATCCGCGACGGTAGTGGTGTCCACCTCGCGAAGCTGTGGCGACGCACCACCGCAACCGGGCGAACCGCAGGTCTGCCCGTGACCGATCAGCTTGTTGACGGTGCCGACGGCGGGACTGGCGGCCGCGATCTTGATCGGTGTGGCAGTGGCCGCTCTCGACAGCTTCACCACAGCGATGTCGTTCGCGCCGAGGGTCGCGCTCGCCGCGGTGATGACCTCGCCGCCGGAACCGGTGTTGACCGCACCGATCCGAGCGGAGAAACCGCCACCGGTGGAACCCTGGACGCAGTGCCTCGCCGTGACGAGCCATTGCGGTGCGATCAGCGACGCTCCACAGAAATGACGGCCATTGCGTTGCAGCGACGCGAAGAACGAGTAAGGAGTGGTGACGACCTTGCCGCCGATGATGAAGGTTTCGACCGGCGGCCCGGAAGACGGCTCGGCCACCGCCGCGGGCCCGGCGAAGAGCGACCCGGCAACGACGGCGGCGGCGATCATGGACATACGTCGGATCCACATGATTTTTCGGCCTCCTGCGGTAAAAGGGGAGTCCAGCATGGGAGGGACTTCAGCAGTGTCTGATCGATCAACACTCGACCGTAGTGCGCCGTAAAGTATCCGGTACCCCCGATGGTTCTGAATCGGACATACCATCGCGCGGCAGGGCCAAGTGCGGCTGCGACGAAGGCGCTGAAACCGCGCCGTTTCCAATGCTCAGTCCGCGGCGCTCGGTCGAGCCGGCGAAGGCCGCGGGAGAACAAGTGCAAGTGGAGGGCGAACTCACGTTGGCACAGTCAGACACGTCGCGTCGGTGTCTCGGTGTGTCATGATGGTGCCGGTCTCATCGGCGTTGCGGACGCCCAGAGACAGCCGCAGTGTGGCTAATGTGTCGCATTAGTCCCTGATCTCGATTCAGGCGATGGCTGCGGACGGCTCCCATCTGGCTAGTCCAGGGGAGCCGTGTACCCAAATGCGCTACCGCCGATCGGTGGCGGTGCTAGCCTGCGACCGGTGTCCCGCGCCAGACAATTCTCACGGGTCTATCGTGAGTTCGGCGTCGTCCAGTTCCCGATCGCTGACCTCCGTGTACTCGCCGAGGAACCTACCGGGGCGTCTACACAGGCCGAGTTGGCCGGATCCCATCGCGGGTGCCGAGTTCGTGCGCGGTGCTGGCGTGGTGCGAGATCGTCCGAGTGGCGCGATCCGCGACTGGTCAGGGGAACGCGCGTTTTGCGATGCGACTAGACTGCTACGATTCCCTGCGCCTCATCTCCGACCCCTTGCTCGCTCGTTTTACCGCGAGCGGGGGGAGGGGGAAGCGATCACGATGATCCCGTGTTACCGGCGGCTGTACAGCGATCGGCTGTCGACACGAGTCGATGTCGCATTCACCTCACGGTGGCCCTACATTGACCTGGGGGTTCGTGTGGCGCAAGGACCTCGATTACCTGTCTGTCCCGGTTGGGCTGCCGTGGCGTGGTGACGGCCTGGTGCCGCTCGGGTCTGTTGGCCGCCAGTTGGCGCGGCGATTCGCCGAGATCACCACTCGGCACGGCAGCGAGGTGCGGTACGACTTGGTCGAAGCGGGTACGCCGATGATTCTCACCGAATGGCACACCGACAAGGGGCTCCCGCCAAGCGCCGTGCGGCGGGACGGCGTCCATTTCCAGTGTCGGCCGGTGCTATTCGCGGGGCATCGGATGCCGTCTTGGACGATCACGTTCTTGCCACATTGTGACGGCAACCGGGCGCGCCAGGTCCGAGGAAACCTTTGGCGACTGCACACCGAGCGCGAGTCGCTGCGCGCGGCGATCCGGGCGTGGCGACGGGGCGACGTGGCGCTGGACCGTCAGCGCCTGCGGGACTACCTTGCGGAGCG
This sequence comes from Amycolatopsis coloradensis, assembly GCF_001953865.1. Classification (GTDB taxonomy): domain Bacteria; phylum Actinomycetota; class Actinomycetes; order Mycobacteriales; family Pseudonocardiaceae; genus Amycolatopsis; species Amycolatopsis coloradensis. The sequence goes on along the minus strand of NZ_MQUQ01000005.1, from coordinate 62,397 downwards.
GCTGAAGATCCTCAACCGCGAGCACAGAGCTGGTGTTGATCAGATCCCTCTGCTGGACATAGCGCAGCAAATCGAGTCGCTCGCTCCGCCGGACGTGATTGACGACCTGCGCAGGGAATTGCGCCGCGAGAGCCTAGGGCTCCTTCGGTCGCTGGACCTCGTTATCGAGAAGGCGATTGGCTACGACTACGTAGTGCCGGTCGCGCCGAGCCTGTATATCCACGTCGAGCATGGAGGACACATCACCATGAGCACCGGGGACACCTACAACGTCCATGGTGGGGCCTACGGAAGCGCGTTCGGCCCTCACGCCCAGGCGCACACCCGAGACTTCACCATCAATCCCGTCAGCAGCGACGAGCTTCGTGGTGTGTCGGACCGTGTCTCCGAACTTTCCGGCCTGCTCTCGGACGAACAGCGGCAAGAGCTGGTCGAAGCCCATACGGACCTTGAGCAGGCCGCCGGCGCCGACAGCCAGAACCCTGGCAGGATCCGCGCGGCAGCTGAACGACTCACGCGCGTCGCAACGGCCGTAGGCACTGTTGGCACTCCGTTGCTGGAAGCGGTTACCAACCTGCTCAACGCTTCCGGTCTGACCTGAGGAACTCGAGAGCGTCGGCAGCGCCGTCCCGCGTCGTGCGGCCAGTGTCAGCAGATCGCACGAGACAGCCCGGCGCCGTGGCCGACACCGGGGTTGCCTGAAATGTCGTTCCAGCTCCGCCTGGAGCAGGCCTTGGACCGGCTGCTCGCCGGTCGGCTGGCCACCAGTGACGGCCGCTTGGCTGTCGTTCCGACAGGTGCGGCACCGCCGTCGAGTGCGACACGGCAGCACCTGCGACAGCTTCATCGTTGACATAAGTTCCGCGATTTCGCTCGCTGGCTCACTGACCCGACCAGCCGGGATTTCACATTGGACGAGCTCGCGGTGGTCAGGGCGATATCTCCAGCTCGACACAGATTCAGCCTCCCGAACAGGGCTTCTGCGTCGTAGACATGTCTTCGACAGCGGCGTCCCCGTCGAGACTCACGCGGGAGTCTCTGCGCGTGTGGCCCACTGGGTCGGCCTGGCCCCTATCCGCGCCTGACCGAACGCTATCGAGCAGCCGTGCCTGGACGCGTCCCTGCTGGTCGCGGTCAGATCCACTATTCGGTCAGTTCCTTCGGCCCGCGACCGCCCTGATCGATCGGTTTGGTCGAGACGTGGTGCCACACGTGCTCGTCCATCCTAAGGTTGGTCGCACCCGCAAACCGGGACTCGGGGCCGGCCGGCCAGTCCAGTAGCGGCTTGATCGAGCGCCACACGGTCCGCCAGGCGGTCCCGACTTGGGTGCGAGCCCTTGGACCGAGGTGTGCTCGCGACGCAGCTGCCCAATCACCCACCAGCACGCTCGGGTCGTCAGCAGCGCCCGCGGCGCAGCGATGCTCTCCTGCTGCCCGGTGAACGACCCGGCCGCACAGCCCGACTCCGCGCACCGCCAGGTCCGCTTGCGCCAGACCACCTCGGCCGGCCGGCCGAAGCAGGGGACAGCGACCAAGCGGACCTCGCGGCGGCCGTGACCGGCTAGCAGACCCGCTGCTGGCTGGCCGTGACGGCCGTGGCGGTGGCGTTGCCGAGTCGGGCGAAGTGGTAGGTGGACGCGATGTAGGTGCGCGGCGCGGAGCAGAGGTACTCGCCCGTCGTCGACTCCTTCTTCTCCCCCGGTCCGCTGTCGTACTTGCCGTACGACACCGGCTCCCACCGGCCCAGGTCGGGCGACCACTGGTACAGGGTCGTCTGCGCGACGAGGTTGGTCATCGCCACCGGGCACTTCGACGTCCCGGTCCCGTAGACGCTGTCGTCGAGCCCGTAGATGATCGTGGCGGTGGTGTTGGCCTGGCACACGATCGTCGCGGCTGCGGACGCCCCGCCCGCGCTCGGGAAGTGCAGGGTGAAGGTCGTGGTCCCGCCGGTCGCGGGCGCGGCACCCGCCTGCGCCCCACCCGCGACCAGCGTGGTCAGCGCCGCGGCCACCGCCAGCAGCAGGGCGGCGGGCCGCCTGGTCCTCGTTCCGGACATCTCCGAACTCCTTCCATCGGGTCCGCGGACGGGTGCGATCTGCCCCGCCGCACGGAGAAGTCTGGGCGCCCGGTGCCTTGGGCCTGCACGACATTCTGCGAATCGCCTGTTCAGTGGTGCCGGACACCGGTCGGCGGGCATAGGCAGGACTCCTCCACGGCACGCGCGATGGCGGGAGCTGCGGGTGCTGGGCCAGGTCGAGGGCTGGGCCGACGGAAGGCGAGTGGACTGGAGGCACGCCCGGCAGCGGTATGTGCTGGCGGTACTGCTGGTCGAGGCCGACCAGCCGGTGGCCACCGACCAGGTGATCGACCGGATCTGGGGCGAGCACCCGCCCCGGCGGGCCCGGCAATTGGTCAGCAACTACCTGTACCTGCCCGCGGATGCCGACGTCAGGGACGAGGTGGGGACCGAGCGGCGCGGCGAGGGCTATGTCGTGTTGGTCGATCCCGACCGGGTGGACCTGCACCGGTTCCGGGGCCTGGTCACCCGGGCCCGCGCCGAGACCAACCCGGCCGTGCGCTGGAACTGCTGGAGCAGGCCGCGGCGCTGTGGCGGGGGGGGGGGAGCCGTTGGCCGGGCTGGAAAAGACTGTCAACAATCGCAGTCAGTCTAGACCCAGTCGAAACGAGTGATCATGGGCTCTGCGTTGTCACCTCTTTCACGTGGCGAATTTACTGTCCGACACTGATGCGTCAAACAATCTTGAACGGCTCGTCGCCGTAGCACTCAAAGTCTTGACTGGAAGGCAAAAGGCATTCTCGGCGACGTCCGACCGTCGTTCTTGGGTTCCAGAACAGCCACCCGGCAAGGCTGCGATGATCACCAAACCGCCAGTCGACGCGCAGAACACCGTGAAAGTCACGGTCCTGCGGAGCGATAGGTCATTGACGACCTCGACCAGGCGCCGAGCAGGAAACCCGGTACACCTCCCGGACCCTCCGTACCTGTTCCGCCCACCCACGCTCCTCTCACATACACCCACCTGCACCGACACACGGGTTACGCTCGGCCGCTTGAACACGGCATACTCATCGCCCATTCGAGACGACGCGGCGAACTCACGAGCTAGTTGAAGTGATATCGAACCGTGCCAATCATCCTTACCGGAGGAGTACCCGATTACCCGGTGTTCTGTGCGCCGGCTGTCGGTAGAGCGGTACCACCGATCGTCGCCGACATGTGGGCGGATCGGACCGCGGCATAGAACATCTGGGTAATCGTGCACAGCATGGTGGACGCCGGAAGGGGGCTCTGGAAAGGTCTGTGACGGTCGCACAGGCGGGAGTGTCGCAATGGTGCGCAGGGAACGTTCTTGGAAACGGTCATGACCCGTGGTCGAGTTCGCGGCCGGCCTGCGGAATTGCGCACAGGCAGCACATCGACTTATCAGGAGTTGAGCAGCCGGTCGAACTACGGTGCGCCGACGATTCCGCCGCCAGCGGCGGGCAGACGGATTTCCACAGCACCCGGCGACGCCGGGAAGGGGAAGGGCTGTGCGATGACGGTAGAGCTTCAGGTGTTGGGCCAGATTGAGCTCCGGGCCGACGGGACTCGGGTGGATCTCGGGCACGCCCGGCAGCGGTGTGTGCTGGCGGTGCTGGCGGCCGAGGCCAATCAGGTGGTCGCCACCGATCAGATGGTGGACCGGATCTGGGGTGAGCACCCGCCTCGGCGGGCCCGGCAGTTGGTCAGCAACTACCTCTCCCTCCTGCGCCACCTGCTGGCCGCCGGCGGCGCGGGCGAGATGGTGATCCAGCGACGCGGCGGGGGTTATGTTCTGCTGGTCGACCCCGAGTACGTGGACCTGCACCGGTTCCGCCGCTTGGTCGCCCAAGCTCGCGCCGAAACCGACCAGGCCCGCGCGCTGAACCTGCTGGAACAGGCCTGCGGACTGTGGCGGGGCGAGGCGTTGGCTGGTCTGGACACGCCGTGGATCACCACGGTGCGCCAAGGGTTGGAGAGGGAGCGGTTCGCCGCCGACACCGACCGCCTCGACCTCGCGCTGCGGGCCGGGAGGCACGCCGCGCTGCTGCCCGAACTGACCGCCCGCGCCACCGCGCACCCGCTGGATGAACATGTGGCCGCCCAGTTCATGCTCGCCCTCTACCGCGCGGGCCGCCAGGCCGACGCCTTGGACCACTACCAGCAGGTGCGTACCCGGCTGGCCGACGAGCTGGGCACTAACCCCGGCCCGGACCTGCGACAACTCCACCAGCGAATCCTCACCGCCGACCCCGGCTTGGCCGACCTCGGCGCAGGGGCGGCCAGGCCACCGGTGGTGCCCCGTCAACTGCCCGCCGCGCCCGGGGTGTTCACCGGCCGTGTCCCCGAGCTGACCGAGCTGGACCGCGCCCTGACCACCGTCGCGCCGTCACTCGCCGTCCCGGACGGCGAGGTCCGCGGCCTCCAGCCGGGCGCGGTGCCCGGGAACTCCACGGCGGCAGGGACGGTGGTGATCTCGGCGATCGGCGGGGCGGGCGGGATCGGCAAGACGTGGCTGGCGTTGGCCTGGGCGCACCGCAACCTGCACCGGTTTCCCGACGGGCAACTGTTCGTCGACCTGCACGGCTTCAGCCCCGCCGGGCGGCCGACCGAACCGGCCGACGCGATGCGCAGGTTCCTCACCGTCCTCGGGGTGAATCAGGGCGCCCTGCCGCCGGACCTGGACGCACTGGCTGCGCAGTACCGTGGCTTGGTGGCCGGGCGGCGGATTCTGGTCGTGCTGGACAACGCCGCCACCGCCGAGCAGGTCGTGCCGCTGCTGCCGGACAGTCCGACCTGCACCGTGCTGGTCACCAGCCGCGCCAGGCTGGCTTCCCTGATCGACCGATACAGCGCCCGTCATCTGCCCCTGGACGTCCTCACCCGGGCCGAGGCCCGTGCCCTGCTGGCCACCCGCCTGGGCGACCAGCGCGTCGATACCGAACCCGAGGTGACCAACGAGCTGATCGAACTATGCGGACGCCACCCGCTGGCACTGGCGATCATCGCCCGGCACGCCGCCACCCGGCCCGCGATCCCGCTGGCGGAGTTCGCCGCCGAGCTGCGCGAGCTGGGCCCGGAAATGCTGGACCACCACACCGATCCCACCGCCAGCCTGCCCGCGGTGCTGTCCTGGTCCCTGCACCACCTCACCGAACAGCAACGCACGGTGTTCGCGCTGCTCGGGATCGCCCCCGGTCCGGACATCGACCTGCCCGCCGCCACGTCCCTCACCGGCCTGCCCGAGGCACAGACGCGCAAAGCCCTGCGCGTCCTGGAGGACCACTCGCTGCTCGATCGGCATCCGCACGGACGCTTCGCCATGCACGACCTAATCCGCGCCTATGCCGCCACCACTGCCCGCGACCACCTCCCAGAGCCCGTGCGGCAGGCGGCACCGGAGCGCGTGGTCGATTGCTACCTGCACACCGCCTACACCGGTGAACGTCTCCTCAACCCCCAACGCCCCTCGATCCGGCTCAACCCGTCTGCCCCCGGCACCCGCCCTCATCCGCTGTCCGGCGTCCAGGACGCGTTGGCCTGGCTGGACACCCACCACCCTCATCTGCTCGCGGCACAACACACCGCCGCCGCCCAGCACCGCCACCACGCCGTGTGGCAGATCGCCTGGACGCTGGGCACCTTCCACCGCCGCAGGGGGCACCACCATGACGACCTGGCCGTGTGGCAGGCCGCCGCCGACGCCGCTGAGCATCTGCCCGACCCCACCACCCGCATCCTGGCCCACCGCCTCCTCGGCCACGCCCACGCCGAGCTGTGGCAACACGAGCGCGCCGTCGCCCACTTGCACCAAGCCCGCATCCTGGCCGAACACCATCGCGACCCCATCCAACAAGCCCATACCCACCATGCCCTCGCGTGGGCGTGGGAACAGCAGGGCGACCACCGCAAGGCACTGGAACACGCGCGGCGCGCCCTCGAATTCTTCCGCACCCTCGATTCGCCAGCGTGGGAAGCCACCGCACTGAACATGGTCGGCTGGTGCGCCGCACACCTGGGTCACTACGACATCGCTCGCGAACACTGCCAGGCCGCCCTCACCCTGCAACGCCACCACAACGACCCCGACTACAAGGCGGACATCCTGGACAGCCTCGGCTTTATCGACCATCACACCGGACACCACCAACGAGCCATCGACCACTACCAGCAAGCCCTCACCCTGTACCGCGCCGTCGGTAACACCACCGAAGCCGCCGACACCCTCGACAACCTCGGCCACCCGCACGCCGCCCTGGGTCAACACCACCATGCTCGCAGCGCCTGGCGGGAAGCCCTCGAGCTCTACCACGAGCAAGGCCGCGACATCGACGCAGATCGGGTACAACGACAACTCGACAATCCCACCCCGGCGCCGGACTCGGTCCGGACACCGGGCACGACCGAGAACGGGCGAGGCGCCGGACAAGCGGACTGATCGCGCCGACGCCCCCACGGTCAACCGAACCGTATGGACACACCGTCTTTCGACTCCGACTCACCCACTCACTTCCTCCGGGAGACCGTGTGGTCGCTGCCAATCAACGCTCGCGGTCGCTTGTGAACGAAAGAAAGCAGTCGTCATCCCGCACCCCGCGGCGGTCGATCAGGTGCTCGTTGGGCTGAAGCCGTAGACCAGGTCGTCGTATGCGAACTGGCCACGTACAACAGATCGGCCCAGGGCCTCCTGCCACACTTCTGCGACCGGGCCGCGTCTTACCTGGTTCCGCCGTGCCGCCGATCCCAGCGACGTATCCAGATCAGCCAACCCCAGGCACCAGCCGACACACATACTCGGCACACGAGACGCGTGCCACACCGGCCGATAGCCGGGCCGCCGGCTGAATGGCGGTGGTCGCTGAACAGCCGATTCGCAAAACGCCGTGTGAACGGACGAAACCGGGCGCCCACGCTGTCCACAGACCCCTTGAATGGAGGTGGTGGTTGCGCATCCAAGTTCTCGGTCCGGTCCGGGCGTGGCGTGACGGCCAGGAACTCGACCTCGGTCCGGCAGGCCGGCGCGCGGTGCTCGGTCTGCTCGTCCTGTTCGGTGGCCGGGCGGTGCCGCGGGCGGACATGGTCGACGCGCTGTGGAACGAGCGGCCACCGCCGAGCGCGGCCAACGTTATCCAGACCCACATCAAGCACCTGCGGCGGCTGTTCGAACCTGGGCGGGACCGCTACGCGCGCAGCACCGACATCCCCACCGTCGGTGACGGTTACGCGTTGCGGATTCCGGACTGCCAGGTCGACGTAGAGCGGTTTCGCGCCCTGGTGTCGGCTGCCAGGGCGACAAGTGCGGAGGAGGAAGCCGCCGGACTTCTTGGCGAGGCGCTCGGACTTTGGCAGGGGCGGCCGTTCGCCGACTACCCTGAGCTCGCCGTCCACGCCAAGGTCGTCGCGCTGCTCGGCGAGCGGCGGAACGCGCTGTTGGCGTACGCCGAAGTCATGATCGGGACGGGCAGGGCGGTGGACCTGCTGCCGCTGCTCGTCGAGAGTGCGGCCGATCACCCGTTGGACGAGGCGGTGCAGGCTCGTCTCGTTGGGGCGTACGCGGCTGTTGGTCGACGGGCTGACGCGTTCGCCGTGTACGAGAACGCCCGGCGGGCGCTTCGGGACGAACTGGCGGTCGGGCCGGGAGCTGAACTGGCCGCCGTGCACGCGGCGTTGCTCAGGGAGCAGCCGATCAGCCGCAGACCCCGCCGCGCTGGCCCCGCGCCGGCTCAGCTTCCCGCGAACGCACCCGGTTTTGCCGGTCGTACCACGGAACTGGCCGCCCTCGACGGGTCGCTCGCCGAGCGCGACCCTGTCGCGACGGCCGTCATCGCTGTGTGCGGCACAGCCGGGGTAGGCAAGACCGCTCTCGCCGTCCACTTTTGTATGGACGCGTCCGTCACGCTGACTCCAGCCGAGGCTACGGCTGTGCGCCGCGCGATCTCTGAGTACCTGCGAGAGTTGGCGAATTCCCGCTATGGGTTGGAGATCTCGATCAAGCTGGAGGAGCGGGATCGGCGCGGCGAGCCGCTCGAGGAGTTCAAAGCCGATCTTGCGGAGCTCAAAAGCGATGAGCGGGCGCTCCGTGGTCTGTTGTCACGGCTGGATGATACGGCGAAATCCGAGCGCAGTTCCTGATGTGCGGGGTTGGAGGTTATCGAGTGGGGTGACGTTGTTCGCGGTCTTGGTGTCGCGCTCGGACTGATTTTCATCGTTTGCCTGATGGGGCTACTTCGAGTATCGGGGACGTTGACGCCGCACACGCGGCCGCCAAACGACAAGGGCGCGCCTGACAAGGCCAACGCCTGCGAAACGGCCACACCACCACCGACATCGACGGCGGACGGCAACAACGGGGACAACCCGTCAACGACTGACACGAATAATCAACCGCCAAGCCGATCTTGACGAAGACCGCCGATTTCTCTGCCGCGGTCCCCTAAAGTGCCTGGCCAGAGCGCGTGAGGCGGCGCCGCCTGTGTCCGCCGCAGGTGTCTGCAGGCGGGCATGGGCTGCACCCGCGCGAATACATCGCGACCACCCGCACCCGGCGGGGACAGGCGATCCCGACGCTCGACATGGACCGGCTCGGCCGGCTGCTCACGACCGGGGTCACGATTTTGCTGGACGCGACCGAACTCGCACGCGCCGCGACGACGGGCACGCAGACCGACCGGGACCGGCTGCGCCGCCTGGCGCCGAGGCGGCCGCTGCGGCGAACGACGAGCCGCAGTACGTCTGGCCGCGGACTGGAGCAGGCTGGCCAAACCGGGTCCACCTGACAACTCACCATGCCTCCACAAAGGACTCCGCGACCGCGTGCAGGAGGCACATCAAGGCTGGAGGCCGCCGTCCACCGACCCGCCAAGGGGCTCCGGCGCTGACCACACCACCGCCTCGGCCGACCGCACGATCTGCCTGTCGCGGCCAGGCCCTTCACCGTCGAGGTGGGGCCCTCCCGAACAGCGGGAGGGCCCCACCTCGAAGGCCGATCCTTGCCTCCACCCGTGGGAAGCCGACCAAACTCGGGTCGGACACGATTACACGGACCCCGAACCGAGCTTGCGGCACGTCGTTCCTGGTCAATTCATCCAGGACTCACGCGGCACGTCTGGCCCTCCACGGGATCGCTGGATCCCGCCCCGCGTTCCAGCACGTCGGTCCACGTGGCCACCACGTTCTTGATCCTGCCGACCTAATCGCCGCGGAATTCATCCGCGACCGCGGGTCCTGTGCGTCACTGGTTCAGCAGTTCACGCCGACCGGGGGCGTCTCGGTCTTGAACGAGAGCGAGGGCGGCGAGTACCCTGGCGGCGCGTAGAAGGTGTGCCGCCCAATGGTCTTCCAGTACGCGAGACGACCCTGGCAGATATCATAGGCGGTTGATGTCAGGGGGCCCGCGACCTTGAAGTCGACGGCGAGCGAGCCGATACCGGTCTGGCTGAAGCCGTAGCCCTCCAGGTACCGCCACAGTTCGGCTTGTGCGCGAATCTGGGCGACCGGCGCGGTGCAGGAGCTGCGCGACTTTCCTGTGACAGCGCTCGGGGTACCGGCAGAGTTGTGTGGGTAGTCCGTGGCTGCGGTGCAGGTGATCACGTCCATGGTGCCCAAACCGTTGGCCTTGGTGAAGACGATCGGGTCGTTGCCGGACCTGATCAGGCTGGCGTGGGACAGCGCGGCGCGTGCCTGGGCGGCGGATACCACGGCAGCGGGCGCCGAGGTATCCGCGGTCGCGGTCGGGGTCATCGTGAGCGCGGCGACAGCGGCCGTTGTCAGCGCTGTCGCCAGTGTTGCCACCAGTCGCCGGTGTCGAACCCTCATGTGGAATACCTCCGATGGGTTGGATGTGAGCAGAACACACAGTCGTCTGGAGAACTGGACGCAGGTTGAACCGCGACTGGAATCCGGACTGGGGTCCTGACCGTTGCCGACCACCGGTGAGGTCTCCGCGGCAGGCAGACGCGCCATGCTCGGTCTCCTCGGCCTGTTCGGTGGCCGGACGGTGCCGCGCCCGGTACCGGACCGAGATCGCCGACCGGCGGCTGCCGGTCCTGTTGGACAACGCGTCGGCGGTCAAGCAGGTGCGCCTGCTGCTGCCAGGGACGCCGTCCTGCGTCGTCGTGGTAACCAGCCGCGACAGCCTCGCGGGTCTGGTCGCGGTGCACGGCGCTCAGCGGCTGAACCTCAAGCCCCTGCGAAAGGACGTCGCGATCGCACTGCTGCACACGCTGATCGGGTGAGCGGGCACTCGCCGTCAGCTGCATCGGGACACGCTGGCAGAGTTGGTCCGGGAGCCCGGCGACCGGCAGCGGCGGTTACGGTTGCTCGACGGTGATGGGGACGACCAAGCGGCCGTGCGAGAAATGCTCTTCTGGTCCTACAAACACCTCCCGGCCGATGCCGCGCGACTCTTCCGCGAGCTGGCCGCCACCCCGGCCGGGACTTCGGCACTCACCGCGCCACCGCGCTCGGCGACCTCGCTCCGGACACCGCGGGCAGGCTGCTCGAGGCCCTGGTCCGGGCACACCTGGTTGTTGCGGGTCATGAGGTTGGTGACGCCAGTGCGGGCCTGAAGTCGGGGACGGGGTTTTTCAGCGGCAAGGTGAGAGGCAGCAAACGCCCAGGCCGCGTGGTCTGGGCTTGTGCTCCCCCGCTTGGACTCGAACCAGAACCCTCCGGTTACTTGGTTCGAGTCCTTCGAGCCGTTGATCGCGCTCGACCGGACCGCGATCGCCGAAGGGGCCCTGCTGAGCGCAAGCGCGTGCCGACGAAGGGCCTCGAACCACCCGAATCGTGCACCGAGGCCGTCCCGAGGCGCCTTGACTACCCTTACTGAAAGCGGCCGCGGTGTCACCGAGGCGATCACGTTCGTGTCGACCGCTATATTCGCAGTTCAGGGACTACATTGATCTTGAGCCGCCAAGGGGGCTCGAACCCCTGACCTTCTGTTTACAAGTCCCCTCCGTCGCCATGTCAGCCAGTGTCGCGAAGTGTCGAATCTCGCCTATTCATGCAGGTCAACGCAGGTATCTGTCTGCGGCGAGTGTCGCACCGTGCCATGCCGTGCCGTGCTCTACTTCGGCAACGGAGCCCAATCGGAGACGTGGCGGCATACATGTGGAGGTCCTCAGCAGTCGCCTACCCAGCCCCCTGATGGGGCGCCGAACGCGTCAGCAATCGATGGGCGCCGAGACCGAGCCGAGCATGAAGAAGCTGCTGAGGTCGCCCAGGTACTCGACAACAGCCGTGGACGGCCTGCGGTCCACGTGACCTTCTCGTCTTGGAGGTCTGCAGTGAGACTTAGCTCACGACAGACAATCGGCTCTTTGGGCTGCCGTTGATGAAGTGCCACCGGCCCCCTGGGCAGTCCCTTGCGTAAGTGGCGGGCGAAGTCGAGCACTGGAACGTTACGGCGCTGATGGTTGCTGTCTTTGATCATGTCTTCGAGCGGCGTTACTGCGGTGATAGCCGCCTATCCGAAGGGGCGTAGTTCAGAACGTTGTACCTGTTACGAAGTCAAACAAATACAGGCCTGCTCGCCCAGCAACTGCGATCGACTGTCCGTCTGGTGTCCACGCACACGCGCTCGCCGGCTCCTCGATTCGGAGTAGAGCCGCCACCTCCCGGTTGGCTATGTCCCAGATTCGAACTGTCTGGTCGTCGCTTACTGATGCCAGCCAATGCCCGTCAGGTGCTACAGCCAGCGCCCGTACGGGCTGCGTATGCCCCACGAGTGTGCTGATTTGACGCCGGGTACCCACATCCCACAACCGAATGTCCTGATCATCGCCCGCCGACACCAGCCAGGTCCCGTCAGGCGCGACCGCCAATGTTCGGACCGGCCGCGCGTGTCCCTTTACAGCAGCTAGATTGCGCCCGTCTTGCATGTCCCAGAACAGGATAGTCATATCGTCGCCAGCCGATGCGATCCATGTGCCGTCCGGTGCGATAGCCAGAGCCCGCACCGTGTCGGTATGCCCCATGAATCTGTATGGCCCGAACTCCCTCCTGGCAATCTCAGGCGGCGGTCCATCGTCATCGAGGGGGTTGTATGGACCTCGCTTGACGTTGACGTTCCAAAGGCGAATCTTGTAGTCGCCATCCCCTGCGCACACCAGAGTTCGGCCGTCAGGGGTAACTGCGAGTGCTTCGGCGTTGGAAAGGAACGTAGTGAAGCCAGTGTCCATCGTGGACGGACCCGTAAACCACCTCGCGGGCACGTTATCGGCGAGCGTTCGCCACAACCGGATGTTTCGGTCGTCCAACGCGAGTGCGAGCCATCTGCCGTTCGGTGCGATGGTCAGCGCCTTTGCTTCCTCGTACATCCACGGGTACTCCCCCTCTCTCATCCAGGGGTACTCCTCCTCTCGCATCCAGGGGTACGCCTCCTCGCGCATCAAAGAGTACGTCTCCTCGTTCATCAACGAGTACACGGAGTCGGTGTATGTGAACCGCCGTTCGCTGGTGGCGGTGTCCCACGTTCGGATCATGTTGTCGTCACCAGCGGAGGCAAGCCATTTACCGTCTGGTGAGACCGCCAAGAGGTTGACGGACCTCGTTCTAGCGTTATTCCTGGATCGCCGTTCGAGACTGGACAGGTCCCACGTCCGCACGGTGTTGTCGTCACCGGCCGACACCAGTCCCGTCCTGCTCGGCGCGACGAGTGCCCGCACCACATCCGTGTGCGCAGTCAGCGTCGCCAAAGGCTTCCCACTGGCTGTGTCCCAGACAACGATGGTGCCGCTATAACTGCTTGAGGCAAGCCATCGTCCGTCGGGGGAGACCGCGAAACCGGCGGCGAGAGGGCCTCTCGGGGTATGGGTGGCTCGTTCCTCCCCGGTTTCCATGGTCCAAACCCGGACACTGTGATCGTCCGCCGCGGATGCGAGCCAACTGCCGTCCGGTGCTGCCATGAGCAGGCGCACCGCGCGTGTGTGCCCGGCGAGGATGCGACGGTTTCTGCCAGTGGAAGTGTCCCAAACACGTACGGTGTGATCTGCGCTCGCAGAGGCCAGCCAAGACCCATCAGGTGCCACGGCGAGCGCGTGTACGGTGCCCGTGTGCTCTGCGAGGGTGAAGCGGTCTCTGCCGGTGGAGGTATCCCAAACACGTACAGTTTGATCTGCGCTAGCAGAGGCCAGCCAAGACCCATCGGGCGCCACGGCGAGGCACTGGATGGCATCTCGATGTCCGTCAAGCACACACCGCGCGGTTGTCGTGATCGTGTCCCAAATCCGGATCTGACGATCATCTCCAGCTGAGGCGAGCCATGAGCCATCCGGAGCGGCCACGAGTGCGCGTACCGGCAGCTCGTGGCCGGTGAAGGAGCTGCGTTCTTCTGCGGTGATCGCGTCCCAGATCTGCACGACGTGCGCATCGTTGGCGGACGCGAACCAGGAGCCGTCGGGCCCTGCGACGAGGATCGAGATCGATGAGCTCTGGTGGTGTGCCGCCGCGAGTTCCTTCTCGCTGGCGGTATCCCAAATGCGCATGGTGTTGTCGTCGCTGGCTGACGCGATGCGAGATCCGTCTGGTGAGACCGCCAGCGCGCGCACCATCTTGGTATGGGCGGTCAGTGTTCTGAGTAGAGCCGGGTCCGGCAGGTCAGGCAGTGGCCATCGGTTGACCAGAGCCGGAGCGGTCCGGCCCTGAGCGAGTTCGGACGCCTGCGGGCCCCACTCGGGATCATGTGCGACGCGGCTGAAGAGGATGTCCGCCCGGAACCGGGCGGGGCTCGTCGGAGCCAGGAGGTGGGCCGTCTGTCCCAGCAACCGATGCAGTCGAGCGCATCGCCGGGTGTCGACCAGGGAGAGGTCTATATAGGGCGCGATGGGGCCTGACTGCTCTACCCGGGCGAGTACCCAGCGCAGGTCGACTACCAGGGCCTCAGCGCTGGTGGGGTACTGCCCGGCGACGAGATGTTCGACCAGGTGGTCCCACAGGTACCGGGCCGACTCGGCCATCTGCCACCACGCGATCCGTCCACCACACGAGCTGTCAGAGGCTCGATGGGCGAAGGGTATGGCGACCGGGATCCCGTCGGCGACTGCTCGCAGCAGACTGCGATGGAGTTCGACGAGTCGCTCGCTGCCGAGTTCTTCCTGCAGATAGTCGCGAACCACGTCGTGCAGACTCACAGCGCCGTCGTCATCGACGCCCGTGACCGTCAGTAAGGCCAGTTGGGCGAGGCGTGCGCACAACGCCCTGGTGCGCACGATGTCGAGCCCTCCGGTCTCTTGCCACAGCTTCTGCACCAGCGCTACCGGCACCGTCTCATCCTCAGCGAACACGGCGAGTTCGGCGAACCGCGCGCGCTCGACTGGCGCCAGTAACCCGGCGCTGGCCTCGATCGTCGCCGCGATCGCATGCCGGCGCTGGTCTGGATCGTTGACGTCCAACCGCTGCACCGACGCGCCGGACAAGCCATCGACCTGCAGGGCGCCAGAGCGGCGAAGGCGGTCGACCAAGCTCCGCGCCGCCGCGGCGGCGTCGGCATGCATGGTCACCTGGTCTGACAGAACCTTATTCACCAGACGCAACAACAGCGGCCACCGGCCTGTCTCGGCAACGAGGTCCCGGACAACCGCCGAGGGCAGAGCCGGCATCCCTGCGGTCAGCAGCAGTCGGGCCTGGTCCTGTGTGACCTGGTCGACCGGGACCGGGATCGACTCACCGCCGACCAGTGAGGGGATCCTGGTGGTTATCAACCGGACGCACCGCCCGCCGACCGGGAACGCCAACTCTTGTTCAACGTGCCATACGTCATCGAGAATGATCAGGCGTGGCGGTCCGGTAGACAGCAGTGAGGCAAGGTACTGGCCCGCTTGCTGCGGATCGGTGAACGACATCGGGCTCTGCGGATCCAGACGAGCGATGAGGTCATTGACCTTGTCCGCAATAGCCGACCGGGCGCGCACATCGCGGCCCAGTGTCACCCAGTACACCCTCCCGCCGAACTGGCGCAGGACCCGTCGGTCGGCGCGGACCAGTTTCGCCACGGTCGTCTTGCCGAACCCGCCGGCACCGTGGACGGCTGTCGTGATGCCAACGGTGGCTCGAGGTCGTCTCAGCAGGGCGTTCACCACCTGCCGGACTTCATCGGGCCGGTCGACGATCCATGGTTCCAGCCGCTGTTCGGCAGGTAGCAGCTCGTCGATCCGTCTGTCCGCGAACCGTTGCACCTGCACCACCACGAACGCAGTGACGGCGACCGCCGCTGTCGACCCGACCACCCACCACAACAGGTTCTTCTTGAAAACGGCCAACCAAGGGAGATCGGCGGAGGTGGCCAGATTCACCGCGATCGCCACCACGGTGGTCGCGGCCGCCGCAGCGATAACCACGATGAACAAGAGTGCCGGGGGCCACGACCGGCGCAATCGCCTCCGCAAGATGCCCACGAGTCCCCCATCATGTCCGGACCACAAACCACGGCCCTGGCGCACGTCGCGTAACCTCATCGGGCTTCGGGAAGACTTTGCTACACCCGCTTTCTCGGACAGAAACTCTACCGCCTCATTCGAGCTCGACCCGGACTCGGTCATCCGCGCGAGTCCACCGCAGAAGGTCGCTCAATCGTGACGCTCGGCGAGTGGTCTGCAACGAAGTGGTGTGCCGCCACACGCCGGTCAGCCCTCCGGACTTCCGCTCCTTCGCGATCCTTGGGTAATGGTCGGCGGCGTGGTCTTGCCACTTCCTGCGCCGGCCTGCAGCACGAGACCCTCACCGCGACGAAACGCGTCCACGGCGGCTTCCTGCTCAGGCGTCGGACGGCGTGACGACATAAAGTTCCCTTCCCGGAACCGTTGACTGTCACACAATCACACCGGCACGACGGGCGCTTGCATGGAGCGCTTTCAGGTCGTTGCGTCGAGCGCGGCCACAACCGCCTCGAAAGTCGGGTTCGCTATGTCCTCGACGGCTTGCGATCGAGCGTGTGTCTGCGCAGCAACACGCTTCCTGGCCACTCTGTGTCGCGACTGCTGGCCGGTTCGCCTCCTGCTCTCGCGCGTTTCGAAGTGAGCAGAGCCAACGGGAGCGCGGGGGCATCCGCAGCGTGACCGACCCCTGACCCAGAAATCCACATTCCCTTGGGGCCCCTCTTAGCTGACCGCTCTCCTCGACCGGGTCGTCTCGGGAGCGGTTGATCGCGTCGAGTTCGGATGGCGTTAGCGACCGGCCTACGGTCGAAGCACCAGGTCGGAGCTGTGGTCCACGCAGCGCTGCAGGGGACGGGGCAGACCGCGGGCGAGTAGCGCTCGGTCGAGGTGGCGGTGTAGGCCCCCGAGGTCGACCGGGCCTGGGCCGTCGACGAGGACCCGCACGAGTTCGCCGGTGAACTCGGTGTTGCGGGCGTCCACGCGGTAGGCGGCTTTGGCCGTGCGGTTGGTGGCGGTCACCAGGTGCAGGTCGGCTGCGGCGGGGGAGGCCATGGCAAGACCGGAGTAGCAGCAGTCCAGGATGACGATCCGGTGCTGGGCAGCTGCGCGCTTCATGATCTCCAGTACAAAGTCCACGGGCAGGGAGCTGCGGCGGGCGTCCCGTGGGGTGTCCATCGAACCGGGCAGGGCCAGGCGCAGGCGGTCATCCTGGTCGCGCAGGCCGTGTCGGGCGTAGTAGAACAGCAGCAGGTCCGCCGGGACGACGCGCACCGGTCGAGCGGGTCGAGCGCGAGGTGGGCGGCGGTCGGGTAGGTGACCGTGTGCATGCCGCTGGGGTCGACGATCTCGGTGAGGGCGTCGGACAGGTCGGTGAGGTTGGCGGCGGCCTGGTCCAGCTGGGGCAGGCCCTGGATGCAGGTGCAGGTGCCGACCAGCACGGCACGGGAATCGAACACTCAGTCCTCGCCCAGCAGCCGCACGGGCTCCTACTGGACCCCGGGCCGGCCCGTTCCTCGCAGAGACGGGCCGCCGACAGCGGAGAAGAAGCCTTCACCGTAGTGGCCAGGGTTTCCGCGGGCGACGTGTCATGGACGACGAAAGGACTCGGCACCTGAGCGGTGCTCCAGCCTGTCTCTCTGGATTCCGGTCGCCGGGTCCGGGAGGCCACTGCGAAATGCGCATCAAAAAGACAACGGTACGACGGTTTCACTATTCGAATCGTATCCAGGAAAGGAATTTCTTAGATAAACCCATCTTTGCTTATCGCGCTTGTTGCGGCGGGCTCTCTGGCGGGACCTCGCGTACCCGATCCCCATTGCCCCTTTCCTGCGGGGAAGCGATTCGTACCGAACCAGGGCACCTGCACGCGAACGTGCGAGCGCAATCGTTGCCATGGCAGGGCCGCAGTACACGCGCTGGACCCACAGGCGCCAGTCGTTGGAAATTCAGGAAAGACCGTTTGTCGTGTACCGCGACTCGCCGCAACGCCATCAAGGGTTGGAGCTTGTCTCTTTGGCGACTACTCTTTACCTGCGAGTGATGAGTTGGTGCTGGCCGAGCCGGACTGGGGGGCGCGTGGATAACGGCGAGGACTATGACACGCTTCTTGCCGAACAAATGGACAGGCTGAGCCGGATCCGGACAGGCGCCACGCCGGACTCAATTCAGGACACCGGCGACCGCGAGGCAGTGGGATCTTCCGCTGACGCTGCCGTGCGGGTGACGATGCGCGAACGCCGGGTCGCGCTCGTCGCTGTTGGCGCAGGCGTCACGGGGCGGCCTCGTCGTGAGGTGGCGCAGTTGTTGCGGGAAGCGGTCAACAACGCCGTGCCCCAGTCCTTGTCTCAGGACCCTCGGGCGGGCGATCCGGGGCCGGACCTCGTGGCGCTAGGCGAACAGCTCACGGGGTTCGCGCACGACAGTGCTCAGTCGCTGCGCCGGATTCAGGAAGCGGCGGAGCAGATGATGGGCAAGCTGGCGGGGAAAGTCCGGCTCCAGGGCGACGCGTCGCCGCAGCACGTTGACTTCCTGTTCGAAGACGCGGTGGAGGTCGTGCGGTCCGTGCAGGACGCGCTCGGCAAAGACGCATCGGCTCCGGTCACCGGTGAGGGCCGGGACGAGTCGAACACGGCGGCGGCCACGGTGTCCGACGGCAGCGTGAGCCAGCTGATCCTGCCAGGTTTCTCGCCGCAGATGCCGCCGAAGGTCCTCGGGCAGGCAGTGCAGGAGGCGGTGAACGCCGCACTGGCGGACTGGGAGAACCGGAACGCGACGGCGGCACGGCAGGCATCGGATCCGGAAGCACTGCGGCGGCTGGCCGAGCGAGCCGGCGCGGTGCGTCGGCAGAGCATCGAACACATGCGCGCCTACACCGACGAGATGACGGCGATCATGCGCAACGCCGAGTAACAGGGGAGGCTACGGTGAGCGGGGGATTTCAGGTATTCCCGGAGCAGATACGCGGGGCGGGCAGCGCGCTGGCGGGCACCGGGAAGTCGTTGGCCGGCGAGGTCGCGGCGTTTCAGTCGCAGACCGCCGCGCTTGGCGACGCCTTCGGCGACGACGATCTGGGTTCAGCGCTCGGGACGATCTACCAGATCGCGTCCGAAGCCGCTTTCGAGTCCTTCCACGACAACGCCGAGGGCATCGGCGACGTCGGCCAGACGCTGCAGATCATGGCCGGCAGCTACGCGGACTACGAGTCGACGGCGAGGGATTCGCTGCATCAGCTGGGGGGCCTGGTATGACGAACGGGGTCATACTGCCCGCTGAGCTGTCCGGGTTGCTCAACACCCTGGGCTTCAACTGGCCGCTGAGCAACGAAGGGAAGCTGTTCGACCTCGCTGGTCAGTGGTCGTCGTTCGGCGACCGTCTGGGGCCTGCCGCAGCCGAGGCCGACGGGCATGCGCAGCAGGTGCTGGGCAACAACTCCGGCGAGGGTGTGGACCGGTTCGGGAGCTTCTGGTCTGGCGGCGAGGCGCCGAAGCAGAATCTCGACGACGGAGCCACCGGGGCCGCGCTGATCGGCACCGGCCTTTACGTGTGCGCTGGCGTAGTGGTGGCGCTCAAGACCGCCGTCGTGGTGCAGCTGGCGATGCTCGCGGTCGAGATCGCCCAGGCCATCGCCACTGCGGTGCCGACCTTGGGCGCTTCGCTGCTGGAGATCCCGGTTTTCCGGGAGATCACCAAGCTGCTGCTGGATCAAGCTCTCAACCTCGCGATCTCCTCGGTGCTCAATGGCTAAGGGCAAAGGAGCGGCTAAGGCAGCGGCGGCCGGCGCCGGAGTGCTCAAGCCCGCCTTGTCGAAACTCCGCAAGGGCCAGCGTCCAGCCGGTGCCCGCGGGAAGCCGGGTGGTGTCGGTAAGACGCCAGGGGCATGGCGCAACAAGCTCAACGCGAAGGACCGTGCCAGCTACGACAAGCTCCAGAACGCCATGAACGCTTCGGCTGGCCGGTCGGCCAGCCAAATTCGCAGCGGCTTGTCCAACACTCAGATACAAAACGGCCAGAAGCACCCCTGGCTGCGGAGCATGTACGTGGGCACGGAGATCGAGAAAGACACGGCGCGCCGCGTGGCCCGGGACACGAATATCTCGCATCTGGGAGCGAGCAACCCCGGCAAGGCGGTCCCCGACTTCCAGATCGGTGGCAAGCACAACGTCGACATCACCGGCGGCAGTGCGTCCTCGACGAGAACGCACATGAACAGGCCCTACTATCATCACCCTGATCAGATACTGTCCTATCCCACCATCCCTAAAACCAAGCTCGAAGACATTTTCCGGTAGGAAGCACGGATGACCCAGACCTACGTCAAAGAGAAATTCGAGTACCGCAAGATCATCGAGTCGGCGGCGACTTTCACGGATCTCGCCTTCGAGCAGTGCGCCTTCGTCGGCGGGGTCATCATGCAGGAACACGACGACCCCACCTACCCGCTTGCCCTCAGCAACATATCGCTGCACAAGTGCAAGGTGGGCAACGTCGTGCTCTACGGTCTCCGATGCGACAACGTCGTCGTCGACACCCTCAGCCACGGCAAGCCCATCGAGTTCGAAGCATGCGTCTTCGATCGCGTCACCTTTCGCGGAAGTCTTGGTGCCGTCCGTTTTTCTCCCGCCATCGACGAGGAACCACGGAAATCTTTTGCGCCCGGGGCGGCGAAACTCTACGAAGAAATCGACTGGGCCTTGGACATCACGGAAGCCGAGTTCAGCGACATCGAGATCTGGGACGTCCCTGGGCATCTCGTGAAGCGTGACCCGGAAACCCAGTTCCTCGTGCGCCGGGCCACGGCAGCCGCGGCGGACATTGACGCACTGCCCCCTTACGCACGCGTGTTGGTCGAACGTGCCGCCGAGGCCCCGTACGACACCAGCGTCCTCGCCGCGCCGATCCGCTCCAAGAGTTTCGAAGAGGCACTCGACGCGTTGCGGACGCTGCGAGACCTGGGGATCGCCGAATGACCCGCGAGCCAGCCCTCCCGTAGGATTGGGCCATGTCCGCGACGTACCAGGCAGGAACGTGATGTTCACAGACGTGTTCAGCGCCGGACCCGGCTCGCTGCCCGGCTACCGCGCCGCCGGCTTCCCCGACCCGACGACGTTCGGCTACGCCACCGTGCGCGCCAAGGGCTTGGACCCGGTGAGCCTTGCGGCACTGGACGTGCTGCTGTCCGACGTCCCCTTCAAGACCGCCCTGGAAACCGCCAACGCGACTCCTGTGGACAACCCTGACCTGTATGCAGCGCCAGTCATCACCACCCTCAGCGAACGGGTCGTCAGCATGCTGCCTGCGGTCGGAGACGATTCGCTCGGCCGGTTGGCGACGGACTGGCGCCAGAACCCGGAACTGATCAACCGCGACCCGACCGCCCTGCATACCTGGCTCCAGCAGGTCCGCAAGCTGTGCCGCGACACCGTGCCCGCAGGAAACCTGCTGTTCGTCTGGAACTGCCTGTGAACATCACCAGCCGCCAATTCGACGCCGCCCAGCAGCACCGTTGGCTGCAGGCGGCCTACTACCACGAAGACGTCGTCGAGACCATGCTCGGCAACCCCGACATCGCCGACGATGACAACATCACCACGCCCAGGACCAGTGCTGCGGTCCCGATGGACTACCCCGATGCGCTCATCGGCGGAAACCATGCAATCCACGTGTCTCCGGAAACCGAGATCAGCAAACGCGCGCACACCAGCCGGCCCGGCGTGGCCGACACCGATCAACTCGTCACCTACCCGCCCGCGACGAGCGAGTTCCTCGTGGAGATATTCCACTGAATCCACCGGGGATAGGCGTCTAGCGACGGCGCGCAGCTCGAGCACCGGAAACCTGGGCTCGCAGTCGCGGATTCCAGCGACGGTGCTAATGCGCCTGGATCACCGCAGCACGCCCTCTCGCAGGACTTTTCATTCGTTCCGACGTCGCGGTCAGCTAAGCGCGCAGGTGGACCGCGACACGCTTGCCGGGGCTCCCGGCAAGCGGCGCTCTGAGGTGTTGGAAATGCCTCTCGACCTCGACTCCGCGACCAGCCCGCTCGCGATGCCGCGCACCAGTTGAGCGACAGATGCTCGCCAGGTTCTTCTTGCCTCGCGGTCTTCATGCTTAAGCACTGTCAGTCAGCTCCGGTCGCCGCCCCCGGCCAGCGCGGGTCGACACACTCTGAACGCACGGGAGCCGCAAACCGGGCAGCCACCCTGCAGCTCTGTGTCCCCGAACGGACCGAGCTTCACGTGCGGCGAGACGACCTCGACGATGCCGTCAGGGCCGGGCGGCTCCTTAGCGGAGATCGCGGTGATGGCCCATGGGCACGGACTGTACTGGCGGACCCTGCCACCGCCCTTCGGCGCGCAGGATCAGCTGGAACGGGGAACTCCCCGACGCACTGGATGGCGGCGCCGGGAAGTTCAAGAGCAGGTTGTCGAGGTCATACCACCCCCAATCCAGCTCCGAGGCCGACTAGTCGTGTAAGAGGTTGGCCCAGACTGATCGATAACAGCGCTCCGCCGGTTATTGCCACTGCGGCAATCGGAAATCCGGAGGTGGTCAAAACGGCAACGAAAAACAGTGTCGCCACCAGCGCCAGCACATTCCAGCCAAGCGATGTGTTACAATTTTTCCTAACGTGGCGCCCAGTTGAGCGCATAGAGATATCCATAAATTGATTCCTTACCGTACGTGCCCGATATCGGGCGATCTATATACTTGCTAGTGGCTTATCTGAAGCCAGATGCGCTGGCGCGCAAGGCGTTAAACGCCTGACAGACGCCCCCTACTCCCGTGCTCCACGTGGCAGAAGAAGTCCGCTATAGAGATTCTACATGTCGTGCAACTACCCTGAAAGCAGCGGCGAAATCCCCGAATTTCACGAGTGGAATTCGGGGCTCAACTCGTCATTCCTGATGACTTCAGGATAGCATAGACGACCCTTGTTGCACGAATGGTCGACGGCCGGGAAATGCCAATAAAGCCGCCAGGTTCGCCTTGTAAAACATGCGCATAAAGACGTTACTGTCTGCGCGAGGAAATGTCAGCTCAGGCCTGCATAATGGCGAGGTCCTCGCCAGGCGTCGTGCGCCCGGCCTGCCGGGATTCCGGCATGGGTGCGCAGCCAGTCGCCGATCGCGACCGGGCTCGGATTCAAGATCCACATGACGCCCCTCCCGAGAGCCTCGAGATCACTACCGATAACCCAAGATATCGGTAGTGGCCCGGTCAGGCTGCCGCCGAACGAGTGTTGTCAGCTTTATGCTGACGCACTGTCAGCCTTATGCTGACATGGTGACGATGGACGAGAACGTGGTCGAGCAGACGATGGACGAGGAACCGGTCGGCGCGGACGCGGCGCGGCTGCTCTACGCCGACGACGCGCGTCGGCTGTCCGACTTCGCGCGCAGGCTCGTCGCGACCGAGCGAGACCACGCCCCCGGCGACTACGTCCACGAGGCGCTTCTTCTGCTGAAGCAGGCCGAGCGACTGGCGGAGCTCGCCGTCGTCGTCGAACGAACCCGCGGCGCCACTTGGCCCGAGATCGGCGCGGCCGCCGGCGGCATCACCAAGCAGTCGGCCCAGCGCCGGTGGGCCGACGCGGCCGCGACCGTCGACGCGCTGGCCGACGGGATCGGCGCCGACGCCCTGCGCAGCCGGAAAGCCGCCACGAGCCGGAAGCTGGCGGAGGACCTCGACGCCTGGTACCTCCGGCATCTCGAACCCAGCGACGTCGCCGACGACACCGACCAGCCGGTCAGCGGCTACCTGACTAGAACCCCTACGCCGCGTGGCCCCGCGCGGCGGGTACCTGCGGAGATCATCCGTCCGAACCTGCTCGAGGCCCCAAGCATCGGCTCCGACGAGGCTGCGGGAGGTGGATTAGGCCCCACCGGGGGAACGCCAGACAAGAGCCGTTGACCTGGGAAAACTCGGCTGACGACTGTTGACAGCCGTTGACAATCCACAAAGGCCAGCTTGACCGGAGACGTGCGCGTGAATATAAAGCGAAGCGGGCCCCGAAGGTTCTCTCCTGATCTTTAAGGAGAGGACTGTGCGATGTGGCTCTGGGTCTTCGTCGGCGGCTACGCCGTCTTCGTCGCCGCACTGGCCGCCTGCTGCCTTCGCGTCGCACTGAGCAAGCACTCGACCAAACCCCGGCGGGACATGGCCTACAAGATGTTCCGGCTCATCTGGGGCGTCAACCTGCTCGGCGGCCTGGCCACCGCGGTCATCAAGCTCCAGCAGGCTGGACTGCTGTGAACCGGCGGGTGTTCCGGGCGCAGCCACCGGCGTTCGCCCGCGTCACCGAGGCAGGTTGGAATGCCGGTTGGTGGCATGTTCCGTCCGGGTTCTCCGCGATCAACCCTGCACCTCTGCCCGCCGCCAGCGTGGAGGCTGGCACGACAGGGGGCGAACGGCGCGTAGCCGAACGCGTTGCCGAACACCGTCGCCTGGGAAATCACCATGGCGAAGTCGGGAGGCGGTGGTGTTCGGCCATCGATCGTTTTCCGAATATCTCGGGACAATGCCGTTACGGCGTTCGGGTGGCGTGGCGAAGGCACGCGTTGGCGCTCCCCTCAGGGTATTCAGCCGGGCGAGATCATTCGATCTCGACTTGATGATCTGAAGGGGGAGCGATGCCGAAGCCGACGTTGACGGTGCAGAACGCCGCGATCGCCACGGCAAGTGTGGAGATCAAGACTCTGACGGTGTCTGGAAAGCAGGTTACGCTCGCGGTGTTCCGGCAACTGCTCGAGCAGCCTCTCGTCCTGGACGACGGCACGCTGGCTGGCCAGCCCTGGGGTGTCGTCAACTACCACCCCGACAAGTGCGGGAATGCCGCTGAACACTGGCACATCGTCTGGCAGGACGGCAGCGACTTGCGCCGCAGCCGGGTGCAGATCAAGCCTTCCTTCGATCTCTTCCGGCCCGACGAGGCGGACGACTTCATCGCGTCCTGTGTCTACGACCTGTTGTCCACCGGGACCACGCCGTATTTCGAGGGCAAGCCGCCCGTGCAGAAGCTGATGACGGCCGCTTGGGACGGGATCCCGGTAACGACAGGTCATGACTTCTCTGTCTACATGGCCTTGCCGGACCAGGCCCGCGCTGTCGTTCGCGCCGGCGAGAAGCTCGCGCACGCCGAAAGCCTGTACAGCGGCTCGACCTCGGATTTTGCCGCCAACCAGGTGAGCGAGGCGAAAGCGAGACACGAAGCGGCCATGTCCATCCTCGCCGACGAGATCACGGAACTGCGCGCGACCACCGACGAGCTGTACACGCGCTACCGCGCCACGGTTGAGCACGAGCATCGACGTCGGCTTCGGCACGTTGCTGTTCGGGACGAACTGGCTCAACTGCCGCAGTTGTTCATCGCTGTCTGATTCGGCGCTGCGGCAGGTCTTCCCTCGTTCGGGGCCTGTGCCACCGTCGACGTCGTGACCAACACTGGAGGTCCAGCAGCATTCGAGGGAGGTTGATCCGGATGGCGAACCGCGAAGGCTGACAAGCCAGTACACGGAAAAGGGGCTGCACGGGCGGATGTTCGCCGCGCAGCCCCTTCCTTCCGAAGCCGGCGGCGCCGCATCACCTTTCATCGGCTGAGGTGATGAGCGCGAGAGTGATGTCATGTCCGGAGGTACCAGCGGTGCGGACGCGGTGCTTGAGGC
This sequence comes from Amycolatopsis coloradensis, assembly GCF_001953865.1. Classification (GTDB taxonomy): domain Bacteria; phylum Actinomycetota; class Actinomycetes; order Mycobacteriales; family Pseudonocardiaceae; genus Amycolatopsis; species Amycolatopsis coloradensis. The sequence goes on along the minus strand of NZ_MQUQ01000005.1, from coordinate 37,321 downwards.
GGGCAAGGAAGTCGCGGAAGCTGCGGCAGCCGTAGTGGATGGTGTCGAAGGCGGGGTCGAGGGCGACCATCTTCGCTTTGACCTGCGCCGCGGTCGGGGTTGCGGTGGTGATCTGCTCCATCGCCGTGACCAGCAGCGCCTCGGCGTCGGCGAGCTTGTGCCCGGGTGCGGCCGCCGGCGCCCCGGTGACGTCGTTTGCGTCGGCGGTGTCGGGTTGCGGGTCGACGCGGGCGACGATGGAGCCGAACAGCTTGTATTCCGAGCACACCGATACCAGCCGGGCGCTGGCTGCGCTTTCGGCGCCGACACCGATGACGTGCTTGCCGTGCTCGCGCAGCTTCGCCACCAGCGGAGAGAAGTCGCTGTCGCCGGAGACGAGAACGAACGCGTCGACGCCGGGATGGATGAGCAGGGTTTCCATCGCGTCGACGGCCATGCGGATGTCGGCGCCGTTCTTGCGGTCGGGTTCGTGCGCGAGTTGCACGAGGTCGATCCCGTTGCGTTCCAGGGCGGGCTGGTAGCGGCCGAAGCGCGGGTCGGCCCAATCGCCGTAGGCGCGGCGGATCGTGGTTGCCCCGTAGGCCCGGCACAGCCAGGTCAGCGCTTTCGGCGGGACCGGGTCCACCCGGCCGGGCAGGCTGGCGATCGCCCCGAGCACCAGGTTCTCGAAATCGACTTAACCGACCATGGCGACTGATATTCGGTTCGTGACCTGGGGCTTCACGTGACCAGCATGTGTGTGACGTGACGTTGGCTCGCCTGCGGGAAACCACCTGTTCGGGTGAGCACATCAGCTGCCACGGCAAGGGCGGCAAACAGCGCATCACCCCGCTGACCGGCAGTACCGTGACTCTGCTGCGCGGCTGGCTGGCCGAACGCGCCGGCCTGCCCGCCGATCCGGTGTTTCCCACCGTCGAGGCCACCGGCGCAGCCGAGATGGGCTGCAACGATGCGTCGACGCACGCGGGGTCCCACCCTGACGGGTCATGGCTCGACTTCGGTTGGAAACATAATCGTGGCCAAAAGGTGCCGCCTGCGGTCACGGGACGGGTTGTGGTCGAGGCGCTTCCGAACTGCCACTATGAAGTCGTCATAGAGGGCCTCCTTCTCGGCATCGTCCAGCCAGAGCGAGACCTGCCGGTAGGTCACCATGTCCGCCGTCGGGTCGGCACCCTTTCCGCTCAGATACACCTCAAACTCGCCCAGGAGCGACGCGATCCCTGCTGCGAAGCCACGGCGATGGTCCTCGTTGCTCATCGCCGCCGCCGCGGCGCCGTCGATCACCGTTCGCGACCGCTGCAGCCGGTAGGTGCGCTCGACCGCGCCAGCCTTGCGCTCCTCGCTCTCGACCTCGATCAGCCCACCCTCGACCAGCAGCCCGACGTGCCGATACATCGTCGCCTTCGGCACGTCCGGCAGTCGCTCACGCAACTGCGAGGTCGTGAACGGCCGGCCGTCGAACACGGCGTTCACGATCCGCAACCGGATGGGGTGCAGCATCAGCTGAGTGATCTCCATTGCCACATAGTCCCATGATTGATACCGTTCCCAAACATGAGACTAGCTGGAGATGGACTCCCGTCCCTGGGGCAGCACGTCGATGTCGACGGACACCAGCTGTGGTTCCATCGCTCCGGCACCGGTAGCCCCGCCGTCGTATTCCTGGCCGGCGCGGGCGCGATCGGGTTGGATTACCTGCTTGCGCACGACCGGATCGCCGAGTTCACCACGTCGATCATCTACGACCGCGCCGGGACCGGCTGGAGCGAGGACGCTGTCCTGCCGCGCTCACTCGATGAGGTCAACGACGAGTTGCGCGCCCTGTTGCGCGCCGTGGACGTGCCGCCGCCCTACGTGCTCGTGGGCCATTCACTGGGCGGCGCCTACGCCCAGCGCTACACCCAGCGGTTCCCGGACGAGGTTGCCGCGTTGCTCCAACTCGAACCGCTGCACCCCGACTACGACGACTACATGCCCGAACACCTGAAGCTGTCCGCCAACAACACCGCGGACATGGCGCTGCCGGAGCTGACCGACGACCTCGTCGCCCTGGCCCGCGTCCAGTTCGAGAGCGGCATGCTCGACGCGTTCCCCGACGGCATCCGCGGGCAACTGATCGACAAGCATGCCAGCCCCGAGAGGCTGCTCACCGGGGTACGCGAAGGCGCGAACGTCCAGGCCCTGTTCGACGAGCTCCGGGCCGGCAGCCCGTTGCCCGATGTGCCCTTGATCGTCCTGTCCGGCACCGCTATCGGCGCCGAACAGACCATGTTCCAATCCGAGGACAACCTTCGCGAACAGATCGCCGGCAGCCAACGCTTGTTCGAGGCGATCACCTCCGCAACTCCTCACGGCGAACACCGCGTCCTCAGCGACGCCTCACACATCACCATCCCGATGGTGAGACCAGACGCCGTGGCCGATGCCGCACGCGACCTGCTCAGCCGCGTCCGCGTAACGAAGATCTGACCGGGCAGACCCGACATCACCGGAAGGGTGAGCATCATGACGGAATCTGACTTGCCCGCCCTGCGGGCACGGGCCGAAAACGGAGACGACGAGGCCCTCGACGAGCTGATCGAGCTCGCGACCGAGCAGGGAGACATGAACGAACTCCGACGCCTTGCCGACGGCGGCAACTCCGGCGCAGCCGACCAACTCATCGAGCTCGCGACCGAGCGCGGCGACATGGACGAACTCCGGCGCCTCGCCGATCGCGGCAACGCCACCGCGACCGATCAGTTGATAACTGGGACAGTGCTCCACTGTCAACACTCCAACTATGCATCGGTTGGCGTCACAGTTGCCTCGATGACTCGATGGTTGACCGGAAAGAGTTAATCGGCGGGCGGCGGGCTGCAGGGTAGATCGGGTCCGGCGAGGAGCTGCGCTTCAAGGTCGGCGACGCGTTTGTCGAGGAATCGGGTGTTGTCTCGGGCGCCTTGCAGGCGTTCGTGCAGGCGCCGGTTCTCCTGAGTCAGCTGGCGGGCTGTCTGTTTGAGGGTGGTGTTTTCGGTGACGATCCGCTGTATGCCGTCCTCGGGCAGGTCCTGTTCCAGGTCGCGGATCTTGCCCAACAGTTGCCCGATGCCGTTGCGCTGCAAGGAAATTTTCTCGTTTGTGCGGCTGAGGGCGTCCTCGGCGTTGAGTGCTCGCTCGCGCCAGGTCGCCTCGATCTTCGTGGCTTATTCGGCTTGGTCCCGGACGCGCTGGCCGCTGGTCGCGGTGGCGGCGTCCTCGACGAGCTGGCGAGCTGTCGGGTTCTGATAGAGGAAGGTGCGGGAGACGTCGGCGCGTCGGGCGACGGCGGCGACGGTGATCTTCGCGCGTTCGCGGCGCATCTGGCGTAGTGCCTCGCGGATGCGGTCGAGCATCTTCTCGATGCCGCTGCGGCGGGCGTTGAGCGCGGCTGCGGTGCGAGTGGCGGTGGGCGTGGTCGTCACGCGGGTTGCTCCTCGGTGACGTTGTGGTCCCCGCTGTTGTCGGCGACGTCGGCCAGGTCGATGGCACGGAAGTTGGTGCTCCAGATGCGGTGGAAGTAGTCCTGCGGGCGGCGCAGGGCCATCGCCAGGGCTTCATCGAGCAGGCCGAGCCCGGCCAGGGCTTTCTCCAGTCCGGCGATGGCGCGGGCGGTGGGTTCGAAGACCTGGTGCAGGTAGTCGGCGGTGGCGTCGTCGGGTGCGCGTTCGGCGATCGAGCGCCATTGCTCTTGCTTGCGGCGCCAGTAGAGCAGGTCGGCGCCGGAGAGCACGAACTTGTCGCAGTTCTCGCAGTCCAGCTTCCAGGGGCAGGCCTCGCCCTGGACCACGGGCTGGAAGGTGCAGAACCCGCCGTCGGCCGGGGTGCTGCGGCGCGAGAGGTCCAGTGCCAGGGCCATCGCCTGTTCGCGAGTCAGGGGTGTGGAGTCCCCGGAGATCAGTTCACCGGGATTGGGTGCGCCGGGACCTGCCACCCAGACCGCGTGCAAGACGTCCTCGAGGTCCGAGTTCGAGATCTTGGTGTAGTGCTCCGCCATCCGGTCGCTGACCTGCCCGAGGTAACGGCGGATGTGTGCGAGCGTCGCGCCTGCCCGGAGCAGATTCGTCGCGAGAGTGTGCCGGGCCTGGTGCGCGACGGTGCCGTCGAGTTCCAGAGTGTCCACCCAGGCCCGGAAGCTGCGGTTGAAGTGGGCGTAGGAGATCGAGTGATCCTCGCGGGGGTTGCGCACGTCGGTGGGAAACAAGGCGATGACCGCCCGCTCCTGCCCGGTGGGTCGGCGGCCGTGCCGTCGTTCGAACCGCTGCAAGGTCTTGTCGCGACGACGATCCAGCCGTTCATAGAGCACTTCGGGTATCCGGATGCCCTCGTTGAAGTTGCCGACTTTGGTCTGGTCGTGCCAGAGCATCGGCAGGCCCCGGTAGCGGCCGATGCAGTCGAGCCTGAGCTGAACCACCTCGCGGCATCGCCGTCCTGTGTAGACGATGGCTTCCCAGATGTCGCGGAGTCCTCGATCGGATTCGTCGAACTCGTCGTCGAATTTCTGAAGGTTGCCCTCGTCACCGAGGGCGCGGGCGACCTCGTCGGTGAACGGGTTGCGTGAGCGCCTGTGGTTGTCTCCCGCGTGCGGGATCGCGGTGATGAAGCCGCGGTCCAAGCCGATGGCTGCAGCCTGGCCGGATTCGAGTGCGCTGTAGAGGACCTGGCGGGAGTGGTGGAACACCGCTCGCCGGGCTTGCGGGCTGACCAGCGATGGTTTGCCGTCGTTACGCGACAGGCCCAACGACGGCAGACCGTGCCGTTCGCGGTGCAGTTGGTCGGCGACGAACCGCTGAGCGTGCTCCTTGCGCAGCAGGCGGGCGTCGTGGCCGTGCTCGGGGGCCGTCGGCCTCGAGGAAGGTGCTCAGCTCGATCGCCGACCGCCCGCCTACGCCAAACGTCGAAGACGACCACTTGTCGCCGACGACGAGGCCCTGATCACCGCGCTGCGCACCGCCTGGCGCTGGAGCAGCCCAGCCGCCTGAGCCCGCCGTGTCCCCACCCAATAGGGAGCGGGCATCGGCTGTCAGCCCGCCACGCACTACGGCATCACCGAGGCCGCCGCCCGCCGCCTCATGTCCGACGCCAAGATCCCCGTCGTCCGCGGCTACCCGCGCGACGTCGCGCTCGGCATCCAGCGTCCCGGACGCCGCGCCGGGCCCGGCCGCAGCCACAAAGGCCCCCGCCCCGTTGGCGACGAGGCTTAAGGCTTGCTCCGCTGCGCGGCTCTCGTTCACGCACCTCTGTCACTGAGGAACTCGATATCGTCGCCGAAGTTCGTCTCGCGCGGCGCGATGTTTTACCCGGCGGTCCGCCGTGTCGGACATGTACGTAATGCTGGTAACGAAGCGCGGCTGCGCAGGACGAACCGATGGCTGTCGGCGATTGGGAACCGCGAAAGTCCCGCACGACCAAGGATTTTGCGTCACGGGTCACCGGAAGACGCTCCGCAATGACGTCCGCTTCGCTACTGGTGTCATGATCGAAGTCGGCACACCAGCCCGAACACAGCGCGGCGTGGATGCGGACACGGCGATGTATGTCAGCTTCGCCCCTTACGCTTAACGGATGTCCCCGCCGCAGGCCTTCGTCGACGAGTCGTTCCATGAGGACACGACTGGGGGCTTCTACGTGCTCGCGGCCGCGGTGCTGCCGGTCGCCCGGCACGACGAGCTGCGCGAGGTGATGCTGGAGGTTCGCGGCAACCGCCGCAGCAGCAAGCTGCACTGGTACCCGATGGACCACCAGGAGAAGCTCGACGTCACCAAACGCGTCGCCGACTTCGACGAGCTGCAGCTGGTCACGATCGGCTCGCCGGTGCGTCCGCGGCGGCAGGAGCGCGGCCGCGCGCTGTGCCTACAGCGTCTGGTCGCCGAGCTGCACGGCGCCGGCGTCGACACCCTGATCGCCGAGGCCCGGCAGGACGAGCTGAACAAGCGCGACATCGCCAGCGTCCGGCACGCCCGGCACCTACTGCCGAAAGGAACCTCGTTCCAGATCGAGCACCGGTTCGGCGTTGACGAGCCACTGCTGTGGATCGCCGACATCGTGGCAGGGGCGGTGCGGGCCCGGATCAACGGCAACGACGCGTTCTTCCAGCCGCTGAGCAGCTGCGTGCACGAGGTTCAGGTGGACACGACGACCTGAACGGGCTCTGGACATGCGTAAGGCCAGGCTCCCGGTCATGCCCCAGGTCACCTGGCCTTGCGACTCGCCTGACGCCCACGGCGTCACGCTCTCAACGTGCGGATTCGTCCTCTCCTCCGCGCGTACCGCTCCATCTATCGGCATCCAATGGACATCCGAGGGACATCCGATGCCGATGGAGCGGCACGATGAGCGTAACGCAAGAACGCATATAAACGCATACGGATGCGCGCTGATTCACGATGACGGAAGCGATGACGCTGTCGTCGTTCGTTCCGACGTCGCAAACGATCACGTTCTGCTATTGCTCCAGCGCGTACTTTTCGCGCAATGGCGCAGGAAGCTTCGCGAAGACGTCCCGAAGCATCTCGGGGCGAGCGATGCGTTCGTCGGCGAGCTGGTTCACCGTGTCGAGCATGAGCTCGAAGAGGGCGGGTCCTTCCTCGTCGTCGAGGAAGAGCACGACCAGCTCAAGGGGCTGGTCATCGACATGTACGACGCCGTTGGCGGTCAGCCGGACGACATGCAACAGCCGCCCCAGCTCGGAGCTGACCTTGCCATGAAGCCTGTCGATCCGGTCCTTCAAGTTCATCGACCCTGACGCGCCGGGGTCGACGTGACGCAGCAGCTTGTCCAGGGCCGCACGCGCAAGGGCCGCCCCTGCCCGGCGCGATCGCGGCGCGACCTCGGCTGCCTCGTTGTACAGCTCCAGGACCTCAGCGGGAAGGGCCGGATGCGGAGGCTCACCGAGCCGACTCCGATGCGGGTACACCATGTTCCCGTCTAGCCACAGGGACATCTCGTCACACGAGCCACATTTGGCCGCGTGCCAGCGAATTCTGTCCTGGAAGTCGGCATGAGGTATGTCAGCTAGCTGCAGAACATCGTGTTGCTCACGGCTGCGCAAAGGGGTGACCCACGTCTGTTGTGCGAACGCGCCGCACTCCGGGTGCGGGCAGACGAACCGGGGCTGCTTGAACACGGGCGCCCGATCCTGAGGCTGAGATGGCATCCGGACACGGTAGGGCAACAGCCACGGCATCCAACAACGGCGGACACGTACCGTCAGTTCCCGCTCGATAAACGGCATGTATCGGGCCGAGTTCGCAGGGTGACCATGGATGGAAACTGGAGCGCTTGACCTGTCGTCCTTTGGGCGCCGCCGGACGCACCCGTGGCAGGGAAGGGCTGCGCTGATCGGTGGGACCTGCTCGGTGTCCGGCATGGTCTACCTCGTCTACGACGAGGTCGAGTCCATGCTCAGGATCGTGGACGAAGAACTCGCGCACGTGATTGAGCGGCCAGAACCTGTCGTCAGCAACACGATCACTCCCACCGCGCTGATGCTGTCCAGGCCCGGCGGCGGCGAGATGCCACTGGAGGAGCCCTCTTTTCGCAGCGCTGATCGGATGACGTTCCTGCACGGGCTTCTCCGCGAGCGCAAGCCGCGGATCGAGTTGTGGCCGACGCTGCTGGTGACGCCAAAAACGGTCAGCCGCGTCGTCCTGGGCCCGTTCGGTGACACCGACATGTCACTGGGTCACTTCCTGCGCGCCGCGCAGGAACTCGACGTCGCGAACGTCTACGCCCGTTACCTGCGCCCGCCCGCCAGGGAACCGGCCACGTTGCAGGACGGGTTGATCGTCCAGTTCGTGTACGGCGGGATCCTGCACATCTGGGCCGGAGCGCAGCTAGACGACCCGGAAACCGCCGAAACGACAACCTCGTATCCGAACGCGGAGCAGCAGGAGGTCATCGACACCATCGTCGACCGGCTCGCCGCCGACCCCGCCTACCGGGCCTTGACCCGCAAGTCTGATCGGGAGAACTACGGCCGCACCGAGAACGGCGAGCTCGCCGAAGCCGCCCGCGGTGAGCATCCGGTGCTGCCGCCGAAGTTCGTCTACCGGGCGCTGCAGGCCGCCGCCGGCCGCGTCGACCAAGGCGCCCGCGCCGCCTACGCCAACGTCGAAGACGACCTGCAGGACCTGACCGACGAGCTCAACGCCGATTCCCAGTACCTGCTCATCTCCGACAAGACCGCGCGCCGCCACTACCTGCGCACCCTGCTGTTCGAGCGCTACGGCCAGTACGCGCCAGCCCCAGCCCTGGTCGCGCGCCTGCTCGACGCCACCAGCCACACCCGCCCGACCCAGCGTCCCCGCTGACAACACCGACGAAAGCGATGTCATGGCGACCGAATTCGAGATGCGTACCCAACCGATGCGCCTGAGCCAGGGGTCCGTACTGCAGTTCAGCCCTGATCCGGGCTGGGAAGTGCAATTCACCGAGCCGGACGACGAGAAGACCCACACGCTGCCCATGATCGGCTGGGCTGTGACGGTCCAATGGACCGGATACCACGTGCCGCCCGACGAAGCCGAAGCTACAGAGAAGAAAGCCAACGCCGAGACCGACATCAAACCGGTCGTGCTGGCCGACACCGGACCGGAAATCCTCAGTCATTACCTGTCCGACAGCACACCGCCACGCACTACATGGCGGATATCCCGGACAGACGCATAGAGACACCATCGTGCTGGCCGAGGGACTGGCCTCGGCCGCCTACTCGGCCGCGGCGGTGAACATGTCGCCGGGGCGGAGTAGTCGAGCGCGACCTGCAGGCCGGACCGGTCGTCGACGGCGAGCTTGCCGGAGAGCTTCTCCTCGAACACCTTCACGCAGATCGGGCTGAGCGCGTCGTGCTGCTGCTGGGTCTCCTGCTTGCTCGTGCTGACCCACACGAGGACCGACGAGCGCCATCAGGACCGGCCGGGCTGCTGGAGGCCGAACTCGATCTCGTCGAGCGGCACGCCGTCCTCGGCCAGCCGCATGGCTTCGGCCAGGACGGGCGTACCTGATCGCGCATGATCGTCGCGACCTGATCGGGCGTCATGCCCTTGCCCGCCATCGTGGCGTCGAACCGGGCCGTGTCGGCGGCCACGACGTCGCGGATGTGGTCTTCGGTGCTCATCTCCACCCCAATTCGTTCATAAAACGTGTTCGGAACCTGTACCGAGCCCACCAGTAGATGAACGGGTTTCCGAACACTGTCACTTGGCGCGACGCCGGGGCTGTCGATGTCCGGAGTCGTCTGCACGGATGTCCTGAAGTCCTGCGCACGCCCTGGGTGATGCGGCTCTCCCGCGCTACGGCTTGACCGCTCTGTGGCGTTGAGGCTGCCTAGTCGCTGGCGGCTTTCTTTCCACGAGAATTGTCGGACTTGTGTGCCATCGTGAGTGAATGCAGGGCGATGTTCCTGAGGTTCGCATCGTCAATGGGCGTCTGGTCACGCCGCCCGGCGTGCCGATGGTGTGGCTTCCGCAGGATGGGCAGGTCATCGCGAAGATCCCGGCCAGGAAGGGCAACCGGCGGTGGCTACACCAAACCGTTCGTATCCGTTCCCCTCGCCTTGACGGGGATCGGTGGACCTTGCCCCGTAGCTGCTTGGTCAGGCTGGTGACAGCGGCGATCGACCAGTACGGCTACATCGTGGTCTGCCGGGACATGTCCACGCTGTCGCGGTGTACCAGGTCGTGCTTGGAGGCGACCGGGGTCGACTGCGACTGCTCGTGCCTGGGTGCCCATCACGGGGCTGACTCCAGCAGTTGGTTCGAACGCGTCGGAGACGCGATGGTCGCCGATCTCGGCGAGGCCAAACGCACCACCATCGTCTACAGCGCGAAGACCGATGACTCCGAACCGGTGATCTACAGTGGCGAGCTGAGCAGGCGGCACTATCGGCCCGACCCCGCAGGCCGCCGCGGTTGGCCGGCGGCCTCGCGATTCATGTGCGCCTCCTGCATGAGCGTGCGGGCCCGCGTCTGGGACCACTGCCACACGCACGGATTCGTGCGGGCGCCGCTGTGCAACACCTGCAACACCCGTCATTGGGGCGGATGGCAGCCGCAGCATGGACGAGCTGTTCCCAGCTCCAACCTCGACACCAGTTACTACCGCTGGTGTCCGCTGTTCAGCGACGAGCGAGAAGCGCCGTGCAGCGCGTAATCACCAGCCGCGCTGCGTAGATCTGACGCGCCTTGCGCTCCGCTGACGGGCGTCTCATGAGGTTGGTGACGCGAGTGTGCCCAAAGTGTGGGCGAGCGCTGCGGCGGCGGCGAGGTGCCAGGAGGTTTCTGCGCTCAGGCGCGGGCGGTTCGCCAGTTTCGGTGTCCACAGGAGATGAACGTGGTCGACGGCGGGATCACCGTCGATGAGGAACGGATGCATCATCAAGCTCTACCCAAGATCTGCGTCGATGATCCCGACGGCGTAGATATCGATCCGAACATGGTGCTCGCCGAGTGACTCGGCGTGCCCGACCTGTGACTATTGCCGCCCTCGACACCTGGAGTGTCGAGGGGCGAACTCATCCTTCGTCAGCGTGGTTTCTTGCCATCGCGACATAGAGGGGTGTGGCGAGGACTGCGTGGACGTCTTCTTCTTCGCCGAACCAATCGCCTCCTTCTCGTTCGACGGTGGCGGGCCCGTGGATGATGGGCACGGCCAGAAATTCGAGATGTTGCGTCGGTCCGCCGAGCCTGGTTCTGGCCACCTCGCGAAGTCCTACTTCGGGCGGGTCGTGCGCGGCGGCGACGTCCTTGCTTCCTGCTGCGCGGGGGGCGAGGCTCTGTATCCAGCGCCATCGTTGGCCGTGTCCCGGGCTGCCGAAGATATGTTCTGCAATCACCGGGAGAATGTTGGGGGTCACTGAGCGCCTGCGCACTTCCCTGTCTTCTTCGGCGGGTCGTTCTCCGAGAACATGTCGACTCGAACCGGCGAGCACGACCACGTGCGAGCTGTCACGACCACGGAAGAGCGCCGTGTCATGCCAGTCGCAGCGCCACTGCATGGGCATCGAGCCGCGGAAGTACTCTCGGCCAGGCTCCTGGATGGTGCCCACGTGATGGCGCTTGTCGATGTACCGCTCGACCAGTTGCAGCTTCGCCATTCGCGCTGCGTGCGGGTGGTCGGCGCGGCGCAGGGTCAGGCTGGCGAGTTTGAGGTCCACCTTGGCCTCGGCGCTGATACGCCTGCGCAGCGCCGGATTGATCTGTTCGAAGAGCATCTCCAGCTTGGCGTCGGAGACGTAAAGGTAGTAGCGCAGGGGTGGCTTGCGGCGGAACATGGGGCTCCTCTCAGCCACGCGCTGGCTCATCGCGCGGCCCCGATGTGGCGGTTTCCAGGTAGCGGTGCAGCCCGCAGTCCTCTGCACACGGGGACGAAAGCCCAGCTCGTCCGTGCACGCTAGTACGGACATCGACATCCGGCTCCCCGACGTGGTTATGTGTTCGGAAACCGATCGTTTTCCGAACACACTAAGTCAGCCAGACTGGCCCGAGTCATCGCGCTTGTCGTCGGAGGCAAATGTGGGCTGGAAAGGCTCACTGCCCAACGTTGCTCCACGGAACCTGGCGTCGCCGGTGAAGGTCGCCTCGTCGAACCTGGCGTCGCCGGTGAATGCTGTCTTGTCGAACCAGGCTTTGCCGGTGAAGGTCGTCCTGTTGAACCAGGCGTCGCCGGTGAAGGTCGCCCCGCGGAACGTGGCGCCGCCAGTGAAGGTCACCTCGTCGAACCTGGTGCTGCCGGTGAAGGTCGTCTTGTCGGACCAGACGTCACCGGTGAAGGTCGCCCCAGAGAACCGGACGTCGCCGGTGAAGGTTGTCCCAAAGAACCAGGAGTTACCGGTAAAGGTGGCATGGCGGAAAGTGCCGGTTCCGACCCGGGCTTGGGTCAAGGTGAATTCGATGAGCAGGGCGCCGGTGAGGTCGAGGTCAAGCTCACCCCAATAGGCGGTGCCGCAGTTGGGGTTGAGGTGGTCGCTGAGCAGGCGTTGGGCGGCGAGTCGGACTTCGCGTTCCTGCGCCCTCTCGCGGCTCGCGGTAGAGCTCGCGTTGTTCGGCGCTGGCACCCTCGTCGCGATCCTTCTCGACTGGTAGGTCGTACGACATGCGCAGATAGGCGCAGAAAACATTGACGATGGTCTGGCGCTGGGATTTGTTGTCCTGGGCGAGGCGTTCCAGGGCGTAGAGGCCACTGAGACGGACCGGCGCCTTCTCGGAGCCGAGCAGTTCGGCGGCCTTGAGATACATCTCCGTAATCCGGCGCTCAACCGCGTCCGTACGGGCGTCGTCGGCGGTCCGCTCCTGGTGGGCAAGGCTTGCCTCGGTGGAGTGCTGGCGGCGCCAGGCGAGGTAGAGCGCGACCACGCCGCCGCTGCCGACACCGATGCTGAGACCGATCTTCAGCGCGTCCAGTCGGGCCTTCACCAGGTCCGCGCCGGTGAGCCCGGCGGTGGCCCGCCACCACAGCACGATCACCGCGCCCGCGGTGAGGATCGTGATCGCCACGGCGGTCATCCACATCGCGGCCGGTGTCAGCTCCCGCAGCCGTCTCCCCGTCACGGATACCGGGGTGCTGCTGCTCGGGGGCCGCGTGTCGTCGGTCATGACCTGAGTCGTCGCGGAAACCGGGTGAGACGTTGCAGACCCGAGGCGATCATCTCGGCGACGCTGTCCACGATCATCGTCGGGGCACGCCGAATCCGGGTGAGCTGACGCCCAGCCGCCGCGGGTTGGACAAAAGCTGGTTCGCCTCAGGTGCTTCGACCGGGATCGAAGGTCGGGCGTGGACCGAGAGTGTGCAACAGCGGGTGAGTTAGTGCTGCGGTACGGGCCCGGTCGCTGCAACGACGGGTTCGTACCGCAGGTCCGGTGCTTCGCCTAGGCCAGACGTTCTCCCGGGAGCCCCACCGCGGCGAGACCGGCCTTCTCAGACCGGTTCCATGGCGGAACCTTCCTTACTATCGCCAAAACCGCAGCTCACGGCAAGTTTCTGTACATAGGGTGTACATCACCCGACCATGCCTGCCGGGGGTGGCGCACGCCTTACGGTGCAGGAACTGCAGTTCTATTCCGAAGATTCGGAGTAGATACTTCGCGTTTCACGGGCGGGATCGTGTACACCGTTCAGGCTCTGTGGTGCACATTTCTGGACATCCCGGAGGTGTCCGGGGCGGACGTGAAGTGCCTTGGTGTGCACACAACGGCACAGTGTCAGGGGCGCGCTCGCCGGGCGGGCGGCCCTAGTGTTGGGCTCATCCGCTTCGCATCCCCTTGCCGGAGTTTCGTGGCTGCAACCACGCCGGGACCAGGGGCTCGAGGCGGTGCTGTTGATCCGAATTCGCCTAGGCCAACCCGAAAGAGGTCACGACCGATGTGCCCGTCGCGGCGTTCTCCCGCCGACCTGTCTCCTCCCACCCGTCCCCCGGCCCAGCCGGTGCAGCTCCTCTGTGTGCTGGGGCTACTGATGGCGTTCGCGCTCGTCATGATGCTCCTGGGCAACCCCGGCGCCGCCAGCGTCGGCTACGCCGTAGCGCTCGGCACCGCCGGCCGCCGCATCGCCGGATGAGGCCCGCCATGGACGAACTCACCACGGCCGGATTCCCCGACGGCGACGACTTCACCGCCGCCACCACCGAAGCCGACTACATGCGCGCGCTGCGAAAACTGCAGATCCACACCGGCTACAGCACCAACGAGACCTCCCTGAAGTGGAAGAAGGCCTTCCCGAAGACCAGCCGCTCCCGCACGTGGGTCTACAACCTCCTGCGAGGAGACAAGCTGCCGTCGCAGGCCGCCCAGCTCAAAGAGCTGCTGACCGTGTTCGTGCAGGCCTACGAACACCGCACCCCCACCGTCGAACGCACCGTCGCTGCCTACCTCGAACCCGGCGTCCGGCTCATCCACGACCGTGCCCACCGCAAGGCCGAGGAGCGCGTGCGCAAACAGCGTGCCCGCGCCCACGCCACCTCGGCCGAGGCCAAGCGGGAGGACGAGGACGACACCGCCTTGGAGCCGACCTCCGAGTTCGGGCCTTTCCCCGTCATCAGTGACCAGGGAGTCATCGACGTCGGCGACCGTGCCTTCCCCAGCGCCAGCTGGCTCAACGAGCATCTGCCACCGGAGGCCGACCTAACCTTCGGCTCCACAACCTCGGATGCCGATACGAAGCCCGACGCCCCTATCAGCAGTCGCCGTCGCACAACATTCTTTGCCAGGTCGAGACAGCACCTGTCTCTGATCGCGTCAGCGCTCGCGCTGGGGGCATTCGTAGCGGCCGTCTACGTCGGCCCGGAGTGGGTTTCCGGTACGACCGGTTCCGGGCTGAAACCGGTCACTGGCAGCGCCGTCGCTCAGCACCCTGACGGGAGCTGGCAATGGGACAACATCGGCATCCACCCCGCCAATACCACTTTCACACTCGACGACACCGCCAAGCGGTACCTGGGTGGAAAACTCACCCGTGGCTCCGGCTGCTCTGAGGCCATCGTGGCGTGGACCTTCCAGGCCGACGGCGTCACCATCGCCCACGGAACCCTCGACAAGGGCACGACCGTCAACGACGTCACCGCATCCCTTGTCGGCAACGCCCAACACCTCACCTTCATCGCCAGCCGACAGGACGACGCCAACTACGCCGCCCGTAACGGCGACTTGCCCTGTACAGCAACCCTGAACTGGAGCGGCGACCTCAGCTGAGCCCGAACTACCTCGCAACTGATCGATTCCCGAACACTGTCCGGCGAGATCACCGTCGGCCAGCAGTTGGTGCAGTGGGCGGCTGGGCCGGACGCCACTCGAATGCCGGGTGCGTCGCGACTGTGCTTCCCTGCGGCATCGCACCACGATCGGAGCCAGGATCTGGTGACAACCAGCCAGCTGTGAGATGAGGGAGAAGGTCGCGATGGAGGGTGCGGGCAATGGCATGTGGGCGCTGGTCCTGCCCGGCTGGGAGAGCTTGAGCACCTGGGGTTACGACTCGGGTATCGGCAGTTTCTTCGCACAGCTGCCCCGCAACGGCAACAGCGACGACGACGGGCCAGACGTGTGGATCACGCCCGGGGCCGGCTTCCCGGTGGTGACCAGCCCAGCGCAACTGCAAGCCCTGATCGCCAGCTCCACCGGCACCGCAACCGCGGATGTGACCTCGGCGATGAATCACGCCGTTGACCGTCAGGGCGCGCCCGCCCACTACAGGCTCACCGTCTGAGGAGAAGGCATGGGACAACCGATGGGCTGGTCACCGAACGGCGCGCCGTGCTACGCCAGCGGTGCCGCACCGGCGTTTCTGTGGACGGAGAAACAACTACGCGAGCAAGGGCTGCGGCCCTCTGCCGGAACGGCGGATGCTTTCGTCCAGTCTCAGCACGGACCCGCGGCGCTGTATCTGATCACCTCCTGCGCGCTGGAGGACGCGGCCGCGTGGCCACCTCTCCGCCCCGCCGAGGGTGAGCCCGCGGCGGATAATCCGCCGTGGTGGCCATGATGGACGAGCCGAACGGTTCGAAGTCGTAGCGCACGAACCTCGTCATCGCGTTAGAGGAGGCCGAGGTCGTGGAGCCGGATCGCGATCGCGGCGAGACCGCCGGCTCCGGTGGCGGTACCCCAGATCAGCTTGAGCACGCGGAAGGCGTCCGCCCGGTGCTGCTTGTCAGGCCGGGACAGCGCGACATGGGTGGCGTAGCCGACCAGCGCGGCGATGAATACGGCGTAGCCGCCGAAGAACCAGGGCCACATGACGTCCGCGGTCCCTTCAGCCCGAGCATCGGTTTGAAGGGGTGGGCGATTCCGCGCGGGAGGTCGGCGTCCGGAGAGCTTCACCCGGGCTGGTCGGGATCCGACCAGCGAGCTGGGTCGGTCCGTGCCGCTCGTCTGCCGCTCGTCGGTCTCGTGAAAGCGAGGTTCTTCCATCACACTGCACCCGATTTAGGCAGATTGCACGGTTTCTACTGCTGGGTCGCCGCCTGGCGTGCGGACGGGGACGGTCGTCGTCCAATCCTGGAACGGCGCCACGATCAGGGCTTATCGTCATGTGCAGTCCTTCCGCACGGGAGTGTCGGGACCGCGGCCGAACGAGCTTCCAGGCCGAGTACGGCCGCGGTTGGCGTTGTGGCTCTACGTGAAGGACGGCGTCGTCGATCGACCTCGTACGCGTGGATCGGCGGCACACCCGGGCGGTGACGTTCGCGCGTCCTGAACCGGACGGGCGGCCTCCCCTGGCTTGGGGAGGCCGCCCGATCTTCGTTCTTCACAGTTGTGGCCTCGCCACACTTTATGGCCCTGAGCTGCAACGGGAGCACCCCCAACTCGCGTCATAGCGGTGACCGGACGGGGTTCCACGGTATGCGGTCGACCGACTTCGGCCGGGCCGATCAGAACGTCCTTTCGGCACTTTCTCCACCAGCGTTCGGCGCCCCGGAATTATCTACGTCAGCGGTCGGCTCCCCGGAATTCCGGATCGCTCGACCTGCACGAAATGCACTCGACCTACCGCCAGCACTAAAGCTTTCGGGGCCGATCCGGTGGGTAAGCAATGTCGTCAGCGTTCCGCGTTGCCCAGTCGAGGGGCTCTTCGATGGAAGCGATCTCCAGACGTGATCAGGATTCACCGTTGGCGCACGTCCGGCCCTGACGGCAGGTTCGCTCGGTCGCATCTTGCGCCGATCCGGCCGCCCCGCCCAGGGTGGAGGAGACCGACGCGGCATCGGAACAGGACAGGGAGGACCAGAGCGGCATGACCAGGCACGAGGACAAGTCCGAGGGCGACGGGCAGGGGCAAGTTCGACCCGGCGAAGACGGACCTCGCGTTCCTGCACTCGCACACGGTAGAGCTCGTGTTGCTCGGCGCTGGCGCAGTCTTCGCGGTCCTGTTCGTCCGGGAGGTCGTAAGGCATGCGCAGGTAGGCGCAGACGACGTCGATGTCGGTTGGGCGCAGGGTCTCGTTGTTCCGGGCCAGGCGCTCCAGGGCGTAGAGGCCTCCGAGACGGACCGGGGGCCTTATCAGAGCCGAGCTGTTCCACGGCCTGGAGGTAGAGCTCGTTGATCCGGTGCTCGACCGCGTCAGCGCGGGCGTCGTCAGCGACCCACTCCTGGTGCGCCTAGGTAGTGGTGGCGACCGCTTGTTGATGGGCCAAGGTGCGTTCGCGGTTGTCGAGGTCGGCTTCGGTGGAGTGCTGGCGTCGCCACGCGAGGTAGAGCGCGACCACGCCGCCGCTGCCCACGCCGATGCTCAACCCGATCTTCAGCGCGTCCAGCCTGGCCTTCACCAGGTCCGCACCGGTGAACCCGGCGGTGGCCGGCCACCACAACGTGACCACCGCGCCCGCGGTCGACACCGCGATCACAACTGCGGTCACCCACATCGCGACCCGGGTCAGCTCGGGCAACAGCGTCACCGAAGTCGCCACCGGGCTCGGCGCTGATGAGATGGTCGCGGCCACAGGCCGCGTGTCGTCGGTCGTGACCTTCATCGTCGCGGAAACCGGTGAAGACGTTGCAGACCAACGCACTAGACGAGCCCGGGGTCGTGGAGTCAGATCACGGGCGAGGCCGTCGGTCGTGGTGCCCCTGATCAGTTTGAGCACGCGGAAGGGCAGCCGTCTGGTGCTCGTGCTCGCCGAGCCGGAGAACACGATCTCGTCGGCCGCGCGGCTGCTCGGGGTTAGCTGCCAGGCGATCTACGGGTACGCGTCCGAACTCGCGAGAAACTCGCGGCGGCCGCAGGCGGTCCGCCGTGCTACCGAAGTAGCAGGCGACGATGATCAAAAGTTTGGGGGATGCTCCTAGGAGGCGTCCGGGGTCTTCACTTTCGAGTTCGCCTTCGGCGTTTCCAGCGGTAACTCGATGCGCTCGCCACCGGCGTCAACCTTTGCCACCTTCGGCTCGCCCTGGATCTGGCCGTCGATGACCGTCTTCCGCGCTGGAATGGCGTGCTCGAGCTTCGTCGGCCTCGTGATGTAGACGGCAAGCGCACCGAATGACGCGACGCCGACCAGAACCGCCAGGAGGTCGTGCACGCCAGCCAGGAGGCAGATCAGCATTGGGAGACTCGCGCCGACGACGTAGATTAGGAAGGCGAAGGCCGCCTCGATCTTCGGACCCCACGGCGTCCGGAGCGTCACGCCGCCGGAGCCGACTTTGCTCTGCCACCAGCCTGCGATGGAGGCGTCCGGCCCCCCGAAGACCGGTTCCGTCTCGGTGGCCCCTTCTACCTGCTGGCGCACCGTGGCCCTGTCGTTGACGCGAGGATCCGAATCCGGATCATCCTCGGGCAAGTTCGTCTCAATGTCGCGATACACGGGCAAGGCCGCCTTTCTTGATCTTGTTAACCGGCCACTCGGGCCAGACCCCACAAACTTCGATCCGACGATCCACGGGGCGCGGGAAGAGCCCAGCCGTGCCCTAGCCACAGATAATATCAGGAGTACGAGTTTCGTGCGCGCAAGGCCCATCTGACTGACGCGCTTCAATGATCTTTCTATACATACAACAGTCGCACGCGTCAGTCCACGACCGTGCTCTCCGGCAAGATCGCGGGGACTTCATGCCAAGTCGACACTCGCCAGCCGACTCGAGTGCCGGGGCGACGAACTAGCTACTCGCTCACTCTTCGCCATATCTTCCATGGTCAAATCTTGAGGTCGCGCGACGCAGGGAAGCTGAACCAAGAGGGAACAGCACTCACTCGTAGATGCATGCTGCCT
This sequence comes from Amycolatopsis coloradensis, assembly GCF_001953865.1. GTDB lineage: Bacteria > Actinomycetota > Actinomycetes > Mycobacteriales > Pseudonocardiaceae > Amycolatopsis > Amycolatopsis coloradensis. The sequence continues at coordinate 18,614 of NZ_MQUQ01000005.1, read as the reverse complement.
GCATATTTGACACCCTCCCCCCAAGGGGACCTGCCGACTCTTGGCGTACTAGTACATCTCTCAGCTAACGGCGTGTAACACAGAGAGGAGTACTCGCAAGTAGAGCAAGCCGAACGGGTATGACCGATGGCACTACTGGGCATAGCTACCCGAGCTGGCTTGTAACGCGGACCACGGTAAGGGTAGGCAGTACAATGACCGTGATCGCGGATGCGTAACATGTGATCTATGTTCAGCGATTGAACGTACAACCTGGTTGACAACGGGGTGCTTATGAGCGGATGATTAAGCTACAGACGGTGGACTGTCCTTCCTGCAACCAAGCGTCCACTGGCTGCAACGAGCGCGCCAAGGGCGCTGCTGCGCGCCCAAAAGCAATTGTCAGAAGTGGACGGTTTACAGAGTGTTGATCGTCTACGCGGCACAGTAAACGCCAGACCGACTCAGCCGAGGTGGCCCTCATGAGCCAACATCCATTCCCCGGTCGTCCGTGTCGGTCATTCCTCAATTGGGCGGCTGCCCTGCTTGCACTGCTAGCCAGCGTGTCAAGCCAGCTTTGTCATCTCTTGGCCGGAGTGATGAGGCTCCCTGCCGCCCGCCACGGTCTTGCTTCTATCAAAGTCGGCCCGTGGGAATTCCCACCAAAAGCCGCAGAGCAACATCTGGGGTGAGTTGTGCTCTGCTCCCATCGAGAAGGGTTGTCGTGACAGGGATGAAGAGCGATTGGGCAGTCGATGAGAACACAGACCACGATGCCACCGATCCCAAGACGGAAGAGTCACCAGGCGTTTCGGCCACCATAAGGAAGCCACGCAATGGCGACAACGACAAGCCGCCGGCGCCCAAGGGGGGCCTGGAGCGGTTGACCGTGAACTTGATCCCGCGATCATCTCGCGCGTTGGAACGAGGCGTCGAGCTTTCCGACGACTCGAAGACTGTGGTCGTGAACCGCGCCTTGCAGCTGTACGCCTATCTCGAAGAGGCGTGGGCAGCCGGTGGCGAAGTGGTTGTGACGGAAGCTCGTGGAGCCACACCGACGGTACTCAAGGTCTTTTAGAGACCTTCCGCTATACGTATCGGCATTCTTTGCCTTTTCGAAGAATCTAAACCATGTTTTCCTCAGAAAGCCGGCAGACCACACCTGCGTTCGAAAGGTGGCGGTGGGATTTTGTGGAATGCAAAATCTCTAACGCCGATCGGCGCACTCCACCTGGGCAGCGGTTGGCGAGCTTCGACACAGCAGGAAGGGGGTTTCGCCGCCTGAGCGAAACCCCCTTCGTCGCGAGCGAACCGCGACTGGCGTCTAGCCGGCTGCTGGTCCTTGCTCCATGTCGACGGCATCAGGCTGCGGTCACGCGCCGCGGTGCCGTCTCATCGGGAAGTCCAGAAGCAGGCCGGAACGGCCAGGTCCACAAAGCTGGAAGCCTGATGCAGGCTGGATCACGGTGTGCAGTGGAGGGCGGCCGCAGGGCATGCAACCAAGGAGCGTGGACCGGCGCATGCGGGACGGTGCGGGACCATGCGGACCGGCGCAAAGACGGTTCGCCGCGTTTGCCCTGGTCAGGGCACCGTGGCATCCGTTCGGGTGATATCGACCATGGGTGTCGATCAAATGGCCGTCAAAAGGACGCCTCGGTGTCTGCCGCCCAATACGGCAGGTACTGCATGAATCGGCGTCCGGCCGCGGTATCGAAGGGGACGATCAGGTTGGCGGCGACGGCGTCGCTGATGAGCCTGCTGGCGATCGCGGCGTTCTGCTGACTGATCCCGAACCGTTCCCGCAGGGACGAGTTGGTGAGTGTCTCGTGGTTGACGCGGCGGAGACAGGCGTGCAGGTAGACGGCGCGGACCTTTTCCTCGCGGCTCATGCCGCTGAGGGTCTTGGGCGCGAACAGGACGACCCGCGTGTTGTCCTCGGGTAGCTCGACCAGCGGTGCGGGGAGCTGGTGGAGTTCTGTCTCGGACACGACCTTGTCCCAGCCGCTGCCGCGTTCCTCGCACATCCCGGCACGGCGCATCAGCGCGCCGATCGCCTCATTGCGTGATTTGGGTGGGGCGTCGACGAACCGTAGCGGGTCGACCAGCGGCCGACCGGGGCTGGTGATCTCCAGCCGGGAGTCGAAGATCTCGATCATCGGGCCATTGCCGGTCTGGGCGAAATCTTGATGGATGATCGCGTTGGCGATGAGCTCCCGGACGGCCAACTCGGGGTAGGCGCGCTCGTCGCCGCGGATCGCTTCACCGATCACCTCAACCGAGGGCAGCATGTTGTTGACGAAGTTGACCAAGCCTGCGAACGCGGGTGCGTAGCCGAGGACGCCGGATTGTTCACGGATGGTCGACACACGACTGTCTCCGCGGTAGCGGATCACGCGGACGGCCTTACGCTTGAGTGCTTTGAAGTCGTTGATGTTCTTGGCGAACAAGATAGCGCCGAGGTTGGTGATGTCCCAGTCACCATGCGACGTCGGGCGGACCAGCTCCTCCATTTCCAGTGCTTCGAGGATGCCCTTCCGGTTGTCCGGCAGCGGCATCCCCATCAGGTCGAAGTACCCGGGGTAGTCCAGTCGCCGCAGAACTTCGGTGGTGTCCAGGCCGGACGCGGCAGCGAGGGTTTCGAACGGGCGGGAGTCGAAGGTCTGCCACAGCCGCCGTGCGTGGTCCGGATGGTCGCGCAGCTTCTTCTTGTACGACCCGACGCGGATCCACTCGTCGTTCTGGAACCGCACCGGGCTCGAGGTCGCCGGCGCGACCTCGAGCAGCACGACTCGCTTGCCTTCCACTTCGAGCTCGACGAATTCGAAGTGGATCTGAGGTGTCAGCAGCCGGGTGAGCCAGTTCTGGAAGTCCTCGTTGCCGACCTTGTGGTGGGGGTTCATGGTCGTGCCGACGACCGTGTGGTCGGCGTCGCTGACGCCCCACAGCATGTAGCCCTTGTCCTGGCTGCCGAGCGCGGCGGAGTTGGCGAGCGCGGAAATGTACTGACCGATGTCCTCAGCCTTGAAGAAGTTCTCCTTGAACTCCACCCACTCGGTTTCCTGCGGGAGCGCGATCAACCGGTGCATCAGCGCGACCAGGCGAGCATCATGTCCTGGACGCGGTTCCTCAGACACCTCGGACCTCTCTGTTCGGCCAGCCGTTCAAGGACACAGAGTGTAGTCCCGGTGCCCCGCCGGTCATGGTCACGCCACTCTTGTCACGGGCTGACGCAGCTTGGGGCCTGGGACGATTTCGCGGGTGTCAGAGTGCAGAGGCGGACGACCGTACAGGCGGAGGGCGCGAGATGTCGTACCGGTGCGCGATTGTGTGATCGTCAACGGTTCCGGAGAAGGGAACCTTATGTCGTCACGCCGTCCGGCGCCTGAGCAAGAAGTCGCCGTAGACGAGTTTCGTCGCGACGAGAATCTCGTGCTACGGGCCGGCGCAGGTACAGGCAAGACCACGACGCCGACCATGCTCGGAGCAGCATCACTCTGACAGGGTCGGTGTGACGCGACTCCGTTTGTCCGTGATCCGTGAGGGGCCTCGCCGATGAGGTCGGATGTCAGTGGCAGCATCGGTGTGCTTCATGCGAGATCCGATGCCGGGCATGCCGAAGGTCGCCCTGTACGCCGCGATCCGGCGCGACGCGCGTGGCGGGTACGTCGGGCCGGGCCATCGAGCGCAAGCACGGGTCGGCTGGTTCACGATGCGGCGGGCGCCGGAGTCGGCGTGGCCGCATCCGCGGAAGACGTACCCGAGGCGAAACGTGCTGGGACTGGAATACGGAATCGTCGACGTCGGCTTCGATGCCCAGCCGGTGCGATCGACCAGCCGCGGCACCGCGACTTCCCGATGCCCGAAAGCGACCGCCCACCATCGCGAACTGAGCTTCCCGACGATGAACCACAACACGTCGACCTCATCAGGTAGCCGACGAGCCTGACCGGACGGACACGATCTACAAGTACGTGCCCGAACTCGCGAGCGGAGGCCGCGAAGATCTCGCGGCGGCCGCCAGCGGTTCCGCCCGTACTACCGTAGCTACAGGCGACGGTGATCAAAAGTTTGGGGCCTGCTCCTAAGAGGCGTCCGGAGTCTTCACCTTCGGGCTCGTCTTCAGTGCCTCGATCACCGTCGTGTCGACGGCCTCCGCGTCGGCGCCGACCTTCGACTCACCCTGGATCACACCATCGACCACCTTCTTCTGCGCCGGGATCTTCGGCGGGGGCATCGGCGGCCTCGTCATGAGGTACGCGATGACCGCGCTGAACATCAGCCCGACCAGGATCGAGAGGACCTGGTGGACACCGAACGAAAGACAGATCGTCATCGGGACGGAGCCGACGACCACGTAGATCGCGTAAGAGAAGGCCGTCTCGATCTTCGGACCCCACGGCGTCCGGAGTGCCACACCGCCGGACCCGATGAACCTGTTGTCCCACCCTGCGATTGCAGCGTCCGCACCCCCGAAGACCGGTTTCGTCTCCTGGGTGTTCTCGTCCAGCCGCCGGAGCGTCGACCTGGGGTCGTACCGCGGATCCGGGTCATCCTCGGGACAGTTCGTCTCGATATCGCTCGACACGGAAAGGCCTCTTTTCTTGATCAGTGATCTTGTAAACCGGCCGCTCGTGCCGGGCCCCACAAATTCGATCCAACGATCCACGAGGGCGCGGGGAGAGAGGTCAACCGTGCCCTAAACGCAGATGCTATCAGGAGTATGACCATCGTACGCGCAAGACCCATCGGAGTGATGTACTTGATGATCACGTTGTACATATGACAATCACCCGTAAAGCCTCGATGGTCACACCTCCCCGGCAAGCCTCACAGGGACCTCATACCAGTCAACGCACGTGGTCCACTCCGAGTGCCCGGAGTGACAAACTCGCTACTTGTTTACTCTCTGTTCGAAATATCGGTGATCAAAGTTGAGTCCAGGCCAGGCAAGTAAAGTGAACGTCGTTCACGCTACATGGACCCCTGCCTGCTTGTTCTTGATCCGTTTGCTCGCTACGCAGACTACTCACTTGAGGAGTACTAGAACACCCCTCAGCTGACGGTGTGCAACAGCAAGGGAGACTACCGGCGAGTAGCATGAGCCGAACGGGTGCGACTGATGCCCCTAGGGGGCATAGCTGGACCACGCGACTTGTGGCGCAGGCCATGGCAGGGTAGGCAGTACTGCGACAGCAATCGCGGACGCGTAACATACGTCTCATGTTCAGCGATTGAGCATACAACCTGGTTGACATGAGGTGCTTATGAGCGGATGATTAGGGTACGGACAGTGGACTGTCTCACCGCCACATGCGTGTCCACTGCTGGCAAGGGGCGTGCCGGATGTCTATTCAGTGTGCCCAAAATGTAGTTGATCAAAGAAGTAGGCGTTTACCGCGAGCGGTGATCGTCGGTTTAGCACAGCGAACGACCAGACCCGCGACCAACTTGAGGGGGCCCATGAGCCAGGAATCCTTACCGCTTCTTCCGGGTCGAACATTGTCCAATTGGCTACCTTATGTGCTTACACTGCTCGTATCAGCGCTAGCCCAGTCTTTTCTGGTTATCGCCAGATCGAAAAGACTCAAGGTTGCCCATCACGTGGAACCTCTGCTAGCCCAGAAGTTCCATGGAAACGTTCCTCGTAAGCAATAGAGCAGCTAGCTGGGGTGAGTTGCTGCTCCGATAGAAAGGGTAGGCGTGACAGGGATGAAAACAGACGACGCCATCGACGAAAAAGTCGACCGCGGTGCCAAGGATCCCGTTGTCGAAGAGCCTCCGCCGAGCGATCCGACTACCTTGAAAAAGGACAACGACGACAAGGTCCCCAAGGGGGGCCTGGAGCGACTCACGGTCAACCTGATCCCTCGATCGTCTCGCGCCCTGGAGCGCGGCGTCGAGTTGTCCACCGACTCGAAGACCGTGGTTGTCAACCGAGCTTTGCAGCTGTATGCCTACCTCGAAGAGGCGTGGGCCGCCGGCGGCGAAGTGGTCGTCACGGAGGCCCAAGGGGCCACGCCGACGGTGTTGAAGGTCTTTTAGAGATCTCGCACTGCGTCTATCGGCGCCTTCTTTCCCTTCTTCGTCGAAGAAGGTAATTCTTCTCTGCGAGACGCATAAACCCGCACTATTATTGAAAAGTGGCGGTGGGATTTGTCGACCACAAAAGCCGCTAGCGACAATCGCGTTACACGTGGGCAGCTCGCGAGCTTCAGCATAGCAGAAGGGGGCTTCGCCACTCGGCGAAACCCCCTTCGCCGCGAGAACTAGCCACCCGATCAAAGTCGACGTCCAGGCTGCCCGCCGCAAACAAGGGACAGACATGCGGCCTCGGCGTCTCTTCAAGCAACGACGAACGCCTGCGTGTCCAGCGACACCGGGACCACCGCTAGAACACCAAGGATTCTAGCCTCATCACTACTGACGACCCCGCGCCCACGCGCGTGCCGCCAGCTGCACCTAGACCGTGACCAGAAGCGCCACCAGGGACCACGCCACGCAGGCAGCCCTATGAGTTCGAGGATGATCGCGCAGAGTAAGAACCGGAGAGCAGGTCATTGAGCTTGCGCGCGTTGCGAGCACCTCGCGCCGTGTCCGGGCAACCTCCTCAGCTACGGCGCTGGGGGCGTTCCACCATTCATCGTCCAGGTGCGTATCGAGCGTCTTCAGAGACACCCCATCGCTACGACGCGGCACGTTGGTAGCGATACCCGCGGGCGCGGTGGCGGCGAGGAATGGCTGGGTTGTGGGATCGGTCGGCATCTTGATGTGGCCCCACCTGCCGTCGTCGGCGTGAGTTCGGCACTCTGATTTGGCCCCACCTCGTTCGGGTGTTTCTGCTGGTCGAGGTGGATGCTGGCCCGTGACGATGGCGTGGTGAGTGAGCGTGAGCCCCGGCCCGGTGGTGGCTGGTGTGGGCGCTGGACAAGGTGTTCATCGGGTTCATCGGGGTCATCGGGGTCGCGGGTCAGCCGGTGACGACCAGCGGTCGCTCAACTGTCTCCGCATCCGCCTTCTCATTACACCCTTGCTCGTTCGCCTTGGCAGTACCCGTCTTCCGACGGCCGGGGCAGGACCCGGTACTCACGACAGGCAGTCCGGTTCCCTCACGATGACCGCCTTGATCCGCCGGGCAGGTTCGGATCACCCACGGCAAGAGACCACCATTTCACCAGCGCAGAAGACGACAGTTAGGCTCATTGGCACTGCGCCAATCTGAGGTGGCGTGGCATGACNNGGCGAAGCCACCCAGACCGTGCCCTTCGCGCTCGACGGCGTCACCTACGAGATCGACCTCTCCGACGACAACGCCGGCGCCCTGCGCGAAGAGCTCGAGCGCTTCATCGACGCGAGCAGACGAGTCGGCGGACGCAAGGTGAAGGTCGCAACCGGACAGTCCACCGTGGCCGGTGGTACGGCCAAGCCCACCGACCGCGAACGCAACCAGCAAGTCCGCGCCTGGGCATCGGCCAACGGCTACGCCATCGCCGAACGCGGCCGCATTCCCAACGAGATCTACGAAGCGTTCGACAACGCCGAGTCGGCCCCCGAGCCGGTTGCCGAAGAGGCTCCTGCCAAGCGCAAGCGTGCACCCCGTAAGAAGTCCTGAACCAGCAGGATCGCGTCAGTGACATCCCTCCCCCGGGACGTCACTGACGCAGGCCCGGCGCGATTCCCCCAGATATAGCTGCCGGCTGCCGTGCCTGGCATGAAGCCTCCATCCGTGCGCAGACCCACCGGCCCGGCGAGCCGTACTCGCGGCCATCGTCGCGCCGACCTGACCGCCATGGTCGGGCTTGGAGCGCGGCGGGCGGCACGCCTGGGTTGCTCGCTGCAGGATCAAGACGAAGCGGCCGTCGGTCGAGGTGAGGTACTGGTTCGGATACAGCCGCTGATCCGGAGCGAGATGGTCACGACCGAGGTACTCACTGATGCCGACACTACCCCGCCCGGCGAAGGAGTGATGTCCTTCGAGTGGTAGGACGACGCGGCGACCGTGCGCCTGCCGTAGGTGCCTTGGAAGTTCTGGTTGTACTCCTCGAGTGTGACTGTGCCGTCTCCGTTGACGGCCTCCACCCAGGCGACGTGACCCGCGGATTCGGCGATCGCGCCGACCGCAGGGATGCCGTTCACGGCGTAGCCGCGCTGCCCGGACCATGAACCCCACGCTCCGGCGTTGCCGATCGCGCGCGGCATCTCAAAGCTATTGCGCGCGTGCAGGCGCCAGGCCACGCAACTCGTGCACTCGCGGTTGTAATAGCCCCAGGAATCCAGAAGTGAGTCCTGGACGGCGGACCGCCATTGAGCGGGATAGTCATCCGATCCGGCTGCGGCGACACCTTGAAGACCGAATACCGCGGTAACGTCGAATATCATCGCAATCCAACGTCTGAGCGCTCGAGTGCGAGCGGGCTTATCGTTCATCAGCTGACTCCTTGCTGTCGTGTTCGCTCCTCTGGTGTCGTCGAGTCCGCCACGAGCGTCACAAAGTACTCAGAAGTCGGCCATTCAGTCGAACCAATCGGAAAGCAAAGGCGTCACGCAACGTTGAGCGACAGGGCCGAAAGGCCCGAATCGCGTTGTCAAGCGTTGGGGTTAGTTGGGGTTGTCGATCCAGTGCAGGGTTGGTGGTGCAGGAGCGGTCGCCGTTGCGGGCGGCGTTGCAGTTGGTCCGGTCCTGCGTGAGTCGCCCGCGTCACGGGCGCTCTGCCCCGTATCCGTCCGTATTCCACCGCCGTCGAAACGACGGTCAAAACGCGAACGTCGGCCACATCCACAGCAGGAAAATTCTGAAGCCCGATTCGGCACGGAGACCGACCGGTACCATGAGCAAGGACGAAACACCAACGAAGACCATGCACGCAAGACATTCCTCGATCGCTACCCCTAGTCGCCGCCGGCCTATACGGCGCTACCGCCAGCACGTCACGCCTCTGCCTCTGGCACTCGGTCGGTCATCGGGCCCATAATCGCCGCCGGTGGGGGCACGTCGGCTCCTCGCGGTTTCATCCGCCCGGGAGGACCTCATTGATGAAAATGCCGGACCGCAATCGCACTCCGCTACGGTTCGCCGTCCTCGCCTCGGTCACCGGTGGTCTCGTTCTCGCCGGGGTTCTCGCGATGATCCGTAGCGATGTGCTGATCGCGAAGGTGCCCGCGTGGACCGTTCTGGTCGCAGGAGCGCTGGCCGCGGCCTCGCTGCTGCGGCGAGTGCCGTGGACCGGACGCACACGTCAGGCATTCCTCGTGACGTCGGCATTCAGGCAGAAGTACTGGATCGCGGGCTTCGTGCAACGCCTGCACTGCACGCTGGACCGCGACAACATCGACCTGGTGCTGAAGGTGCCTGACCGGGACTACGACTCGGCCGCGCAAGCGCACCACCTGCGCAGGATCCTGGCCGCGCGCCACCGCTACATCGGCGGGATCATCGTCGCAACCGAAGTACACCGGCTCCGGCCGGACCTGGTCGAGTTCTGCTCCGAACTGACCTTGCCGGTGATTTTCACCGACATCGAACCCTTCGACGATGAAGACCACTACCCGGGCAACGCCGCCTTCGTCGGCTACCTCAGCTCGGACCTCGGGACCCTCGCCGGCCGCTGGCTGGTAACCCACCTAAGCAAGAACGACAGGCCACGACCACACGTGTTGATCGTGGCCAGCAGGCAACATCAGAGCCGGCAAAGCCACTGCGCGACTGTCCTGCAGACCGAGTTGCCCGGCGTGTCGATCTCCCTCGACGACGACACCTGCGCCTTTCACCGCGCACGCGCCTACGACGCCGTGCTGTCCCACACCCGCCTGCTCGCCTCGCGACACGGTCATCTGGACGCCGTGTTCTGCACCAACGACGAGATGGCACTGGGCGCTGTCGACGCCCTCCGAACCATCACTTCCCCTGTCACGACGGACACCGTGGTCATCGGCGTGGATGGAACCACCGAGGCGAGGACCCTGATCGACGCCGGCACGAGCCCCCTGCGAGCCACCATCGTCCAGGACTCCCACCGCCTTGCCGAAAGTGTCGTCGACGTCCTGGAGAAGATGCACAAGCACCGCAAGACAACGAAACGCACCATCCTGGACCCGGAGATCTACGAAACGAAATAACCGTCGCCTTCCATTCAGGAGAACGGCAAGCCCGATTCCAGCCATGTTCCAATGCGCTACCGAGGGCGCGGAGCGATTTCACTGCCCAGAAAGCGGTCTGCGCTTCAGCTCGACATGATCACCCAGGCCGCAGGCGCTTCCAGCTCGGCGCCTGCACCCGGTTGGGGTCAACGCCAAGTTTCTCAGCGATGTCGTGGACTGCGGTGCCGTGCGGGACGTCGCCGATGAGTAGACGTTCGATCGCGGAGTGGTCGCGCTCGCATTACCAGGGCGCCTCAGCCGCCGCACCACGTCGGCATCCCGTTTCCTTCACTGGAGGTGCTCGACGGAGCCTGTGGACTTCTCAAGAGACCCGGGCGTCAGCTTGGTGAGATCCGTCGAGTTTCGACGACCCTGGCGTTGTAGTGGGCACCGTTCACGACCGTTGTCTCGAGGAGAACCTCGAAGTGTTCCCTCTTCTTCATCATGCGGAGGAACTTCCGGTCTCCGAGTTTCTCCGCCGCGGCCGCGGTGCCGTGTTCCCAGCATCCCGCCACGATGACGATCTCTGACGTGTCCGGAGCCAGGGGGTTCGGCGTCCGGATGATCAAGGCGTAGTCACTGACCGGATAGCCCGACTCCTCGTACTGCGGCGCCAACACGCGGCCGGTGCTCACATCGCGCACCACAGCCGCTCCATGATCCAGATCCTCGGCGAAACCGTAGGAGACCACGCCGCTCAGCTTCGCCAGCATCGTCCTCGTCACCGCATTCGCCACCGGCCCGCCGATCAGGACCAGGTCCGAACTCAGCTCACGCGGCGACAACTGCTTCGACTCCGCGATCCTGCCGGCGAACCCCAGCTTCCGAAGCTGGGCCTCGATTTCCACCAGTGCCCCGATGTCACCCATGCCCACCACACCGGCTCTGGCCCACCGCCGGTGCTGCCCAAAGTCATGAGCCCCCAGGACGACCAACGGGTGACGGCCACCCAGAGCCCGCCAGAACCTGCGCGCGCGGACCAATCTGAGGCGCCGTCTCGCATTCGTCGTCACCCAGACCAGCACACCCCCGATGGCCGCCGCGATCAGATTGCTAGAGATATCAGGCAACGCTTGGACCAACCAGCCGCCGACACCCCCAACAGCCAGCCCCATACACAGCCACCCCTCATCAACGCGATCCCCTCCCCCAGTCGCGCTCAGGCCGCGTCCTGTTACCACCGGTTCAGCTGTCAGGTCGGCGGTGAGAATCCCGACCACGACGCTCAGGTCTCCGAGACGGTCATCGGCGGCACCGCCGCGCTCGCGGTGCGGCTGTCGTTCGCTCATCAAGCCCGGACTCGGGTTCGGAGTCGTGACCGCGGCCTGGTTTGTACCCCTGCTCGCCAACCGAGCACTTCACCGGCAGTCCGGCTCGACCCCGGCTCCGACTGGCTTGAGGAACGCGAGTGGCGGGTGCCCAGGCCGACGGGTCCTTTCAGCGCGGCACCGAGCATTCCGCTGGCCGAGCTTGGGCTTATGGGCTTGATCGTCGGGGATCTCGGCTGGAGAGCAGAGCGGTACCTCCCGACCGGTACGCGGGACGGCCGACCGCCCGGCACCTACTTCCCTGCGGCGCTCCAGGGCTTATCCCGGTCCCTCTGGAACCCGACGACGAAGCAACTCGACCTCTACGGTCCCGTTTCTTGAAGCCGCCATTCGGCCTGACGGGGTCCGCACATCATGCCTAGCCAGGCAGCAGCGTCCGTGTCGACCGCAGGCTTCACTAGACGATCATGTGGTGCCGCCCCGGGCCGGTCGTGGGAGGCGACCGGAGTTGACCGACAGTGAGCTGATCACGATGGCTGTTGCGCAGGTTCTGCAGCGCTACGACAGCGAGCGGCGCTGGATCCGGCGCATCCACGCCGACTCCGAGTGGCGGTCGATGTTCCCCGCCATGCTGGGCCAGTCCGGATACCACAAGCGGCTGAAGACGGCACAACCGTTGCTGTGTAAAGCAATACTCACGGTGGCCGCGTGCTGCCCGTCCTGGTTCGACGACCTGTGGATCACCGACGCCACCCCGGTGCCCTGCGGCATGTCGCGGGAAACAGTGAAGCGCTCGGACCTGGCCGGGCACGCCGGCTACGGCTACTGCGCGTCACACACCCGTTATTACTGGGGCCTGAAGCTCTACCTCGTCTGCGCCGGCGACGGGATGCCGATCATGTGGTGCCTGGCCAACCCGAAACTCGGCGAACGGCAGGTGCTGGCGGCCCTGCTCAACCACAACCATCACCTCATCCGTGAAGGCCAAGTCCTGTTGGCGGATAAAGGTTTCGCCGGTAAGGACTTCAAACAGCTGACCGAGTCGATGGGGCTGAAGCTGCTGCGCCCGGACCGCAAAGACGAGACCTATCGCAATGGCAACCTCGGTGGCGTCCGCCAGCGGATCGAGTCGGTCAACCAGACCCTCAAAGGCCAACTCGACCTCGAAGCACACCGCGGACGCACCCCGCACGGCGTGTTCACCCGCGTCACCCAGCGCCTACTGGCCATGGCCGCAGGCATCTGGCACAACTGGCACACCGACGTGACCAGCAAACGATCACTGATCGCCTTCGATCACTAACACCAACTTCACGGAATCAATCATCTAGTACCATCGGAAGCCGGCGGTGGGCCATCGAGCACAGACGCCCCCGAACGACACGTCGTCGTTGCTGTCGTCCGGTGACAATGCAGCGACCCCAAGAGCGCGACGACCTGGACGCCCGGCTGATCGGACGACCAACCGGTATGTCGCCGCTCTCTCCTGGCGCAGGGAATTATCAGTTCGTCACATACGAGCCCATCCATTCGTCGATCAGGCTGGCAACCTGATCTGTCAGAATCTCTCGAGCATAGCTGCCCAATTTCAGAGCGTGTTCGCGCACTTCCATGTGTTCCTCGGGTGCCGGGCAGACGCCCACCGCCAGGATACGCAGGGCTCGCGCGGCCTCCGTGCCGTTGAAAGAGTTCAGCACGGGTACATCGCTGAGCAGCTCACCCGTAAACACACCACACACCCTCGGCACCACCATGTCCACCACAGCACCCATCACGAGAGACCGCACGCCGTGCCCGGACGAATCGCAAACCACTTTTTTCACCTGGCGCGTGATCTCTTCCGGGACCCAGTCGACAACCAGTCCGTAACCCTCCAGCATCTGAGCAAGGCCCAAGATCAGGGCACACCAGCCGTGCCGCTGCGCCAGCTGACGCCTGATCTCCTCGACCGTCTCGATGTCCTCACCAAGATCAGCCACGATCTCGGTCCAGTCGGACCGTGTGATCACTTCGACCACCCTCAGCACTCTCTGCCGCTCCACCGCCGTTGACGAGATCGACGTATCATCCTGCCTTCTGGTCATCACACGCCTGGCCCCTGCTGCGAACCGCGCAGATATCAGGGGCATGGTGTCAGCAGTGACATCCTCTTGACGCGCCGTCCGATCGTCATGGTCGGTCCGGTTCTTCTTCGTCAGCCACCGAAGGACGATCATGCCTATCGCGGCGAACAGGGTCGCCTGCGAGAAGATTCCCGAGCCTCCGGCGGAGGCGAACCAAATCAGGACCACCGAGCAAGAGAGCCACAGCACTACCGCCAGAACGACGTTCCGGGAACGGCGACTAAGGATCAACTGGACCAGCAAGAGACCAGCCAAGCCTATTCCCGCCTCTCTCGGTCCAACATTAATGGCCAGGTGTATTGGCCATGAAAAAATCTGACTGACCAGGCGGATTAGCAATGCGCAAATCCAGCTGGCCGGCCAGACTGCGATGGCAATGAATGACGCCTTGGCACACGCCGTGGCAGGGCGATTCAATAGTCGCATTGCGGCCACATAGAACTTCTTTAGTCGTGCAGCGGCCTTACGAACTTTCGATGGATCCTGACCACTGCGGCCGGGTCGCCTCTTCTTCGCCAGCCACCGCGCTGCTAGCACACCGGTGACGAACCCGAACAGAGGTCCCGGCAAGGAACCCCCCAAGACGGCCAGCAACAGCAAAGCCAAGAAGCTTGAGACACACAACACCACAGCCACGGTGAAGTACCAGAAATTTCGGATAGAGATCAGCCATGCCAGCAGGAAACCTAGCCAGCCGAGGACCACACCAGACATTCCAACAGCCACAACACTACCGACCAGCCAAGCCCCGAACCCACTGACCAGCCAGACAGTCGCCGTCAGCCAGATCCATCGCCACAGTCCGCCGCTAGTCACCGCGAACCCGACGCTCAGCACGAAGACCGCAGCCACAGACGTGTGCGCCCAGCTCACATGCAGCAGCGGCGCCCATAGAATGGCGCAGAACCCATGCACCGACCGCGACAAAAGATCAGACTGAGTGATGTCGACCTGGCGGACAGTGACGACTCTCTGGCTCAGGAACAGCAGCGCGGTTAACCCGACGACGGCAACAACCTTCACCCCTCCAAGGATCGCCCGCATAAACCGCTTGTCGTTCGAAGAACTGACTTCAACCACAATGCAAAGTACACCCGTTACAAGGAGGCGCGTCAGATCCCGGACAGGATAGCTTCGCAAGCGCCGGCAACCATAGTCACTCGGAAGTGTTATTCGAACTACCTTGCAGTGTATGGAAACCTACGAGCAAGCCACGGTGTCCCACCTAAATGGAGCTATGACTGCAACCAAGGAGTGACCGCACCTGGTCAACTTCCACACTCAACGCAAGAACCAGCGACAAAGAAAGATCTACAGGCGGCCGCGCACCGTGAACCAACGAAGATCCTTTAGCGAGGTTCACCTCAGTGATCAATTAACAACTGACCATGTCATGTAGATCTGCCCCCGCAAGCTACGACGGTCCCGTGAGCACACATCGCTGTCGCGGACAACGTCCGTGGGAGTGATCTCTGCGGAGAGCAGCCCGGTCCCGTCGATCACGGTCATCGCGACGTTCGGCGCGATCCCGAACGTCAGCGTCAGCCGGTCGCCGACGTAACAGGGCAAAGACGTTGTTCAACCAGCAGCAGCGATCTGGTCCCGCCGGCCCAGCTCACGCGCCGGAGGGACGTACGTATTGTTCGCCAAAGGCCACGCTCAGCATGGATCTTCGGGCCTCGGAGCACCGCCCGCGCCGCCTCGAGATTGGCAAGGGGCGGTCCAGGGCAGGTAGTGCCTTCCTGCCGGTTGCGTTCCGCCGCCAGCACTCACGACAACCGCTATGCTTTCCGTGGGGCTTTGTCGATCCTCGGCCTGCCCAGACATTCAGCCTGGGCAGGCATATTAATTTCAAGTCGCGAGTAAGCCTTTCGATGAAGCGATTGCCAGGTTTTGGGCACCGTGCTCCCATCAGGCGGCGGGTAAGAGGTTTCGATTTTTGCGGCGCGGGATGATCGAGGCGGCTGCTTCAGCGGTTTCGCGGGCGAGTTCCGGCAGGACGTGGGTGTAGGTGTCGGCGGTGATGGCGATGCTGGAGTGGCCGAGGAGTTCCTGGACCTGTTTGAGGTCGGCTCCGGCGGCGATCATGAGGGTCGCGGCTCCATGGCGAAGGTCGTGCAGGCGCACGGGTGGGAGTTCTGCGGCGTCGGCGATGGCGTGAAAGGCGTCGCTGAGGTGGGAGGGTTGCAGCGGGCGGCCATCAGGTTCGGTGCAGACCAGGCCGTTCTCGATCCACGCGTCGCCCGCTGCCACACGCAGGTTTTCCTGACGCTGTTTGTGGCTGGTGAGGACGTCGGTGCTGTCGTTGTCGAGGGCGATGACCCGGCCGCTGGCTTCGCTCTTGGGTTCGCCGAACTCGGCCCGCCAGCCGATCTGGACCAGGGCCGCGGTGATCGTGATGCTGTGGCGGGCGAGGTCGACGTCCCACCAGGGCAGGCCGCAGGCTTCGCCGCGCCGCAGTCCTCGGTAGGCGATGAGGTGCAGCAGTACGTAGTAGGGGTGGTCGATGGCGTGGTCGAGGAACCGTCCTGTCTGGTCTGGGGTCCACACCATGACCCGGGAGGGTTTCTGTCCGGTGCGCTGCCACCGTTCGACACGCTCGGGCGTCCACAGCAACGCTTTCGGTCGCCGCCCGGAGGGCAGTTCGACGTAGGAGGCGGGGTTGAAGGTGATGGGCAGCCGTGGGTCGCGGATGGCGGCGTTGAGCGCGGTGCGCAAGGTGGCGCGGTAGCGCTGCATGGTGGCGTCGCTCAATGTCCGCATGCCGTGCACGCTCTTGCGGATGTCGGGATCGTCGCTGGCTTTCGCGGCAAGAATGGTGTCGTTGCGTTCGGCCATCGCGTCAAACATGCGTGAGATGTGCACGACAGTGAGTTCGTCGAGCCGGTAGTGGCCCAGGTACGGAATGAGCCAGAGTCGGATGTGGCTGCCGTAGGAGAGCTGGGTGGTACCGCGGAGTTTCTTTTTCCGCCCGGCGAACCACGTGGTCAGCCACTCACCGACGGTGGGGGCCTGGCTGGCATCGACGATCCCGGCGTCGAGCTGCGCGCCGATAATTCCCGATGACGGGAGTGGCTCCCCGGTTTTGAGGTGCTTGTCGATGAGGTCGCCGATCGCGACGATGGCGGCGGCACCATAGGGTTCGGCGACGTCAACCAAGGCCGCCATATTGTCCAGTTCAGCTTGGGCGTCAGTCTGTGACTCGTGCCCGCCACGCCTGCGAGTACGGCGGCTACCGTCGGCGCGGGCGGGTAGTTCGGCTTGGTAGTACCAGGAGCCGTGGTCGGAGCTCCAGGCTCCGTTGCGGCGTTTGAGTTTCCGGCACGCCGACCCGAGTGGTTTACCGTTGTCTGGGTGTTTGCAGGTGCAGCGTTTGTAGGTGCTGCCTGAGAAGTTCTGTGCCATCGGATTCGTTCCTGCCGCAGTCAGTTGGCGCGCGTTTCGGACAGCGCCTATCGACGCTCCTGTGAGGACAGAGAGGAAGCGTCAGCCATGAGGCTCTTCGTCCAGTCCGAGGAATTCCGCCAGCCGGGCGACCACGACCCGGTAGTTACGGCCGACTCGTTTCAGCGGAACGGGAAACGTTCCCTCACGGGCAAGCCGATACGCGGTTGTGCGGCCGACACCGAGTACCCGGGCGGCTGTCATCAAGTCGGTGGTGACGCCGAGGCTCCATAATTGGGAGGAAACGGCGGCGGTCGCGGTGTGAGTTTCGGGTGCGTCACCAGCGTGGCGGCCACAGCCACGCACGGCGGACTCCTCAGTTCCTGCGTGGCCCTCGGAAGTCACGTGGCCAACGACGACTTGTCCTGAGGTTGCCGACAGGCCGGGCGGCCGGTGCGCTGCCGGCGTCGTGCGAGTCGCCGATGCCGTGGTATTCGGGCGCAATGTCGTCATGGCGTGCTCCGCTCTACGCGCGATGTGGAACCGGGATTCGTTGGCGCTAGGCGATGCGGGAGACACCGAACGCTGGTGGCCGGGTCTTGAGCGGCCCAGAACAATGCGGGGGTGATCAGGGCGCGGTGCGCGGGCTGCTCGGAGAGCACCCAGTGCTCGACGGAGCAGAAGGCGCCGTGTTCGTCGCGGGTACCGGCGGCTTGGTAGCCGGTGTACTTGATGTCGGTCAGGATCGCGGCGACTGCGTCGGGCGGCCAGGAGAAGTGAGTTCCAGGCGGCGGGTAGCGGTCGTGGTCAGTGTCGAGCCGCGCGGTGATGTCCTCCACGGACAAGCCGGTGATCGCGCGCCAGTAGAAGACGTCTTGCACCACGAGAGCGCGGCGTGGGTCCGGTGTCAGGCGAGTGCGAGGTGTTCCGCGGCGACTTCGTGCTCCGATCACGGTCATCGTGGCGTAGCCGTAGGGCGGGTGGTGAACGTTCCAGCCCGCGCGGATCAGGACCGCGATCGCCTCGGCCGAACGTCGTGTCACCGGCTGCCGCGCGGGCTGGACGCCGGAAGGCGTGTGGCTGGTGAGTGAGCGGTTTGGTGGCCGCCGGAGGCAGTGGCGGGCGGTTCGGGCCCAGCGGCGCAGATGGGCCGCTGGGTGGCGTGTCCAGCTGTGTACGGGCATGAGGAAGAAACCCTTCGAGAAGTCGGGGTGTGGAAGCGGGTGGAGCGTGGCGCTCCGGGGCGGGCTCGGTGGTGTCCTCGCCCCGGAGCGCCACGGGTTCAGCGCCGTTTGCGGGGATTGCTGCGGCAGGTGTGCGCGGCGGGTGTCGCCTGGGCGGTGCCCGCCGGATGCGTCACACCACTGTCCGCCCGGGGCGGTCGACTCGCTCGGGAGCCGCCTGCCCCACGGCGGCGGGCTGGCCGGCGGCTGACAGGGTGAAGGTGCAGGTGAGTGAGGTCGTCCAGCAGGTGACGTAGTGCACGCGCGGCTTGCTGGGGCATGACCCCGTTGCCCAGGGCGCGAAGTTGCGCGGTGCGGGGCAGCTCGAGGCGCCTGGCGGTGACCCAGCCTGGGGGAAGGCCCATGAGCCACTCGACGAACGGTGGCGCGAGCACGGGTCGTCCGTGCCGGCCAGGCTGGGTTGGGTACGGCGCTGCGCGGCCGGTGATGAGTTCCCATCGGTGCACGGCGGCGGCGTACTCGCCCCAGTCGACCGGCCTGGG
>NZ_MQUQ01000049.1 GCF_001953865.1 Amycolatopsis coloradensis | reverse complement strand
ACTCGCCGACGACCGTTTCGTCGTCGGCGAGGTCGGCCGCGGGCACTGGGTCGACAACGCGGAATCCGCCGGGATCGCCCCCTTGAACGTGGACTTCTAGCAGACCTGAATGGCGTCCGTGGTGCGAATCGGAAAGTTGACGACCGGGATGAATCCGGGAGCGACGGAGCGGTCAAGGTAGACCCATTTCTGTCCATCCCAATTGAAGAAGGTCGCCACCGTGCCTGGTGACTGGTTGTTCTTGAACGACTTCGTCCTGTCGCTCCAGCCGAACTCGCCGATGTTGATCAACTTGCACTCGAAAAGGTACTCTTTGGCACCGTTGTAGTTGAATCCATCCCATATGCAAAGTCTCAGGTACGGGCAGCTGGCATCCGCGTTCGCGGTCGACGGCGCGGCGACCAGTGAAGCGGTGCCCAAGAGCATGACGAACATCGATGCGGCGATTCGTTTGAAAGTCCTCACGATTTCCTTCCGGATCAGGTGTGTCGGGCGGGATTTCGGACGTCGCGCCGGTCACTTGAGTGACGGATGCATGGTTCCTCCTCGATTGCGTCCGGGCTGTCGCAAAGGGTCAGCCGTGCGCCGAGCGGACGACGAAGTCCGACGGCGAAGTTCCGGTTTCCCCTGGATAAAGGCAAAATGTTCGGCCGGTGCCGAGCGGGCCATCGGCGACGCAGGCGTCGTCACCGGGCACCTGGTTGTTCACCAGGGAAAACCCCGTGACACCGAGACTGTTCTGAACGTTCGTCCAGTTTTCGTTCTGCGTCTGCATGACCGGCCCGGTCCCGGTCGATCCGAGCTGGACGCATGCCCAGCCGAGCGGACACGGCGGCGTCGCGTTTGCGGGAGCCGCTAACAACGAACCCGCGACTGCCGCGGCGAAACTCACCAGTACCGGCACCTTGTCCACTTCGCGTCCCTTTCGTCAGCCGACTTTTTCCAGTTCGACGTCGTCGACCCGTGCCCACGTTTCCTGCCCGCCGGTGGCCCACGCGCCCGCATAGATTTCCGCCTCGGCGGCAGGTGCGGTGAACTCCACGGTGAGCTGTGTATAGCCGGGGAGGGAGCCGAATTTCCGCTCGACCCTTATGTTGCCCGCGCGCAGGCCGAAGTAGCCTTCGGTCGTATTCGCCGAGCTGCGCAACCATCCGCTGAGCCTGTACCGGGCGCCCGGCTGAAGCACAGCGTGCTGGGCCAGTTCGTTCCAGCCGGACGTGTTGTGCAACCAGCCGTTGTTCACACCCGAACGCGCGAACCCGAGCCCGCGGTCCAGCCCGGCGTTCCCGCCCGGCCGCCAGGGGCCGAGCGTGGCGTCCTCGAACCCGCCGTCCTGCGCGAGATTCGGGTCGAGCGCGAATCCGGGAAGCCGCAGGCGCATCAGCCGGACGTGGTACGGATCCCATTCGGACATCGCGAAATAGAGGTCGGCGTTGCTCGCCGGGTGGAGGAAGGCGCCGTACAGCCCGGGGTGGTCGGTCCCGGCCGCGACGACCTGGCCGCCGGTCCACGGCCCGGTCGGCGCGGGCGCCGTGCGCAAGACGATCGCGTAGCGGCTCTCATCGAGGTGCAGCGCGATCCAGCGGCCGAGGAAGTCGTTGTACTGTACGGAAGGTTCGCCCGTCTGGCCGGCGAGCACCGGGACGGCCGCACTGGAATCAGGCCGCCACCCCGTGGCCGTCCAGTATTCGTACGCAGACAGGGACGACAACGCCGTTTCCGGCACACGCGCGAGATACGCGTCGCCGAGGCGGCCATCGGGCGTGCCGAAGAGGTAGACGAATCCGTCGCGCCGGACGAACGCGCCGAGCTGGAAGCGCGCCGCGCCGCCGGAATTCGGCCAGCGGGCGGCTGGATCCTTTGTCCACGTCGAGCCGCCGTCGTCCGAATAGGCGAGCCCGGAGTAGTTCGTGGTCCAGCGCCCGCCGGTCGCCCAGCTCCGGACGGACATGTAGTGAAGGTAGTCCCGGCTGCCGACGCTGACCCCGGCGGTCGGGATCACGGTCACCTCCGGGACCGCCGGATCATGGCCGAGGAGCTGCTTCGCGTGGCTTGGGCGGTCGGTGACCATGTCGTCGATGCTCAGGCCGTCGGAGAGCTCGGTGTCGGACGAGTGGGCGAGGGTGTTGAGCCGCCAGTCGGCGCTGTCGGGTCCGGCACCGTGCCCGCCCCAGCCCTGGCCGTAGGTGTCCCCGAACGCGATCGCCGTGCGCCCGCGGCCGTCTCGCCACATGACGCCGAGGTCGGTGCCGTGCACGCCGAAACGTTCCTTGGTGTGGTTGACGTCCCCGGCGCCCTGGCCCGCGATGAGCGCGACGGTCTCCGCGGGAGAGGCGGCGGGGGTGCCGCTCAGCACCAGAACGACGGCGAGGCCAAGGTTCAGCACAGTTCAACCCCCAAGGAGAAAGTGGTGCGGTGCCGGGGCGGGTGGGCCGGATGTCGTAGTCCCGGTCTACTGCGATCGTGTTGTTCACGGTCGAACGACGGACGCTGAACAACAACCCGTGTACAAACGGCTTTGGTGCCGAAAAGGGGGACGTGTGCCACGTCGGGAACGGCCACTGGCCGATGGCGACAGCCGGGTAGTGAAGTTCGCGAGCGACCTGCGGCGACTGCGGGAAAGTGCGGGCAGGCCGACCTATCGAGTGCTGAGTATGCGAGCACACTGCTCGGCCGCGGCGCTGTCGGACGCGGCGAGCGGCCGCAAGCTGCCCAGCTTGCAGATCACTCTCGCCTACGTGCGTGGTTGCGGTGGGGAGGCCGGCGAGTGGGAAAGACGGTGGCACGAATTGGCCGCCGAATTGGCCGCGCCGGTGGTGCGGAATGACGTCGACCCGCCGTACGTCGGGTTGGCGACTTTCCGGGCCGAGGACGCTGATCGGTTCTTCGGCCGGGAACACCTGGTCGATGAGGTCGAGGCGAAACTGCGGGAGCAGCGGTTTCTCGGCGTTTTCGGCGCTTCCGGCACGGGCAAGTCGTCGATTCTGCGCGCGGGACTTCAGCCGCGGCTCGGCCGGGTGGTCCTCTTCACCCCTGGCAACGATCCGTTGGAAGAGCTCGCCATCCAGCTGGGCGCGTTGCTCGGCGGGTCGCCCGGTGCGTTGCGCGACGAGCTCGCCGCCGATCCGCGAGGACTCTCGCGGGTCGTTCGGCGCCCGCAGGACGATGACCCCGAACTCGTCATCGTGGTGGACCAATTCGAGGAGGTCTTCACGCACGGTGCCGCGGAAGCAGGCCGCGACCACTTCATCGACCTGCTCATCACCGCGGCGCACGCGCAGCACAGCCGATGTCGCGTGGTGATCGGCGTTCGCGCCGACTTCTACGCCCATTGCGCCGGGCACGCCGGACTCGTGGAGGCGCTTCGCGACGCCCAGGTGACGGTCGGTCCGATGACCGCCGCCGAGCTGCGCAGCGCGATCGTCCAACCCGCGGCCCGTGCCGACCTCGCCGTCGAGGGGGCACTGCTCGCCACCTTGATCACGCAGGCCAGCGGGGACGCCGGCGCGTTGCCGCTGCTGTCCCACGTTCTGCTCGAGACCTGGTACCGCAGGCGCGGCAACACGCTGACCCTCGCCGGATACGAGACGGCAGGCGGGATCGCCGGCGCGCTCGCGCAGACCGCCGACGCGGTCTACGAGACGTTCGACGACGAGCAGCGAAGAACGGTGCGGTGGTTGCTGTTGCGGCTGACGACCACAGGCACGGGCGCCGGTGATGTCAGGCGGCGGGTCCCGGTCGCGGAGCTGGACCTCACGCCGGCCGGGCACGCCGTCGTCGACCGGCTGACCGGTATCCGGCTGCTCACGCGTGATCGCGACACCTTGGAGATCACCCACGAGGCCCTCCTTCGCGGTTGGCCCAGGCTGCGGGACTGGCTTGCCGAAGACCTCGAGGGTCTCCGTATCCATCGCAGGCTCACGGAAGCGGCCCGCATCTGGGAATCCCTGGATCGTGATCCAGGGGCGCTCTACCGCGGCACCTCGCTCGAAGCCGCGCGCGAATGGCGCGGCCGTGCCGATATCGCGGTGAATCGCGTCGAGAGCGAGTTCCTCGAAGCGAGCGCGGCGGCCGCGGAAGCGGAGCTGACCACGGCGCGGCGGCACGCGATCCGGTCAAGACAACTGGTCGCCGTGCTGGGCGTACTGCTCCTGTTCGCGACCATGCTCATCGTCGTGGCGGTACGCGCCGAGCAGAACGCGACCGGACAGCGCAACAACGCGCTGTCCGAGGTCGCCGCTGGGAAGGCGGCCGGCCTCCGGACCTCGAATCCCGGCCTGGCCGCGCAGCTGAGCTTGGTCGCGTTCCGGCTTTCACCGACCGACGAAGCGACGAAAGCCCTGCTGGACAGCGTTCCGTTACCACTCGGTACCCGCTTGACCGGGCATCAGGACCATGTCAACGCCGTGGCCGTCGCCCCGGACTCGCGCCTCGCCGCGACAGCGAGCCACGACGGCACGGCGATCCTCTGGGACATCGCCGAACGTCGTCGCCCCCGCGCCTCCGCGGTCCTTTCAGGACACAAGGCCAACGTCAACGGCGTGGCTTTCAGCCCGGACCAGCGCATGCTGGCGACAGCGGGCTGGGATCAAACGGCGCTGCTGTGGGACATCACCGATCCGTCCGCCGTCATCACGGTCGCCACGCTCGGTGCGCATCACGGCGACGTCAACTCGGTGAGTTTCAGCCCTGACAACACCTTGCTCATCACGACGAGCACCGACGCGACCGCGAAGCTGTGGAGCACGGGCCGCGAGCCACAGGAACTGGCGACGCTTTCCGCAGGTCACGGCGGCGTCGTATCCGGTGTGATCAGCCGCGATCGCCGGTTCGCGGCGACGGCCAACTGGGACGGCACGGCGGCGCTCTGGCCCATCGCGGATCCGCGGCATCCCGGTTTGCCGGTCATCCTGCGTGGGCACACCGCGCCGGTGGTCTCGGTCGCCTTCAGCCCCCACGGCCGCATCCTCGCCACGGCCGCACAGGACCGCACAGTGCGGCTGTGGGAGGTCGCCGATCCCTCGGCGCCGCGCGAGCTCGCCGTGCTGGCCGGGCACGACGGGACCGTTCGCTCGGTGGAGTTCAGTCCGGACGGCGGGACGATCGCCACCGCCAGCGAGGACCAGACAGTGCGGCTCTGGCGTCTTCAGCCGGACGGCACCGCCGCGACGTTCACCGTCCTTCGTGGACATACCGCACCCGCCGTCACGGCCGCATTCGGCGCCGACGGCCGGATTTTGATGACGGGCGGCGACGACAACGCCGCCCTGCTGTGGCACATTCCCGCCACCCCGCTGGATCGGCTCCAGCCGGAGGAGGCGGCTGGGATCGTGTGCTCGGCGATCGCGGACCCGATCAGCGAAGCCGACTGGCGCCGCTACCTTCCGGACGTGGACTACCGCCCGCCGTGCCCAGCCGACGGTTCGCTCGGCGGGTGAGCTCGGCAACCGTGACCGTCGTTCAGCCGAAGGTGAGGATCCGCTGGGCGACAGTCATGGGCCCGCTCATGCAGATGTCCTTCCTTGACGCTGGCTGGTAGGTCGGTGGGCTGGTGTCAAAGCTGAGGGGAGAAATCCGGTGTGAATGCGTCCTGAGGGCGGGTCGAGCAGGACACGCCACATCATCCTCTCGCCGGTGAACTGGTGGCGGCCGTGCAGCCACCACCTGTTGTTCACCACATACCCGTGTCCTGCCGGGAGTGTCAGCGTGTCGGAATGGTCGCGGATCGTCTGCCGCAGCAGGGGAAGCCACCGTCGCGCCCGTGGTGAGAACCGCGCCAGCGCGTCTAGCCGCAGGCGGATCGCGATCCGCCCATCGGCCTGATGTTCGAAGACCGCGCCGAGATGCCCTGCCGCCCCGCCGAACAGCACACCGCGGGCACCCGACAGGTCCGCGACCGCCTCAGGTGCGCGCGCCCACAATGCTGCGTGCACCCGTCCAGGCATGCCGACAGGGTGCGGGGCGATAACCGGACGGCGTGTTGGAACCAGGTGCCCAGTGTTCTTCGCTGACGGTGTATTCGTACTCGATCCAGCAGGATTTCCCGGGATACAAGGAGAAGTGGCCGTGTCCGCCGGCGAAACGCAGCCACCCTCCTTGAACGCGTCTCGGTCGTGGTGGGCGGTGCAGCGCATCGGATTCGCGCGGCTGCGGCCATGCCAGGCGTGCAGGCCGCTATCACCAGCTGAACCGGTGTGTCATCCCTCGCTCGGCTATCACCTCGGGCATCCGACCGACATGATCAGTTCCCTCGAGTTCCGCGACCTCGGCGGCACCGTGCGCGGCCGCCAACTTGCTGCCACACGCCGGTCCTGCGCCCTCACCCCGAAGTCCGTTCAGCACCGAACCGGGTGAGGGCCGCGCGGGGGTGTCGCTGGACTGGCATGAACACGCGCTCCACGAGGCTGCCCGCGCCGAGGTCCCGGCTCAGATTCCGTCCGCCGGACGGCGCAGGTCCGCAGCCTGGGGCTGGGCCATCGAGGAGCGAAGCCGACTCACCGCGAGGGATGACGAGCAGGCCTTCCGCCGCGAGGCGGCGAGACTGCTGTACATAGGATGGGGCAGCGCGAGCTGGAACATCCTCTCCGGCGGCCACACTGGCCCGGTGGCCTCTGCCGGGGCGAATCGCCTCATCGGGTGGGCGATCACCCACCAGCTCACGCCGGTCGCGCCGTCATCGCCTGCATGGTTTGTCTACGAAAAGTGACCGCGTTTGTTGGCCGGTTGCGACCGCATGCCTCTGGAAGGGGAGGTGTGTGTTCGCGGCATTTGACCGCAGCTTGGGGGAGGCTCGTGGTCGATTTGATCTGGCTCGACCTCAGTCCTCGACAGTGTTGGCTGACCGTGCTGGCCACTGCGCGGTGGCCAGCACGGTCTCCGGCCCCTGCTTGGAAACAAAGCGACAGCCTGCATGCACAGGGATTACTGTCCGTCGCATGTTGGAAGCATTCCTTACGTGGCGGCCGCTTACCCGCGAGGACGCCAAGGCGTCGGCCCGCCTCCTTAACGCCATCGAGGCCGTGGACCAGATCGGTGAGAGCTATACCGAGGAGGACACTCTCCAGGAGCTGATCGACCCCTACGCGGACTTGGAGCGCGCGAGTCTCGCTGCCTTCGATGGCGAGGTGATGGTCGGTTACATGAAGGTCCGCCACAAGCCGTCCGCGGATGAGGTTCATCGGGTCTTCCTGGACGGCGGGGTTCACCCTGACTACCGCCGCCGGGGTGTGGGCACCGCGCTCGTGGAAGCCGGGGTGGCGGCGGCGAAGGTGGTGCATGCCCGGCATCACCCGACCCGGAAGCTCGTGGTCGATGTCCACAAGGGCGAGCACATCGCCGGTGCGGCCGAGCTTGTGCGCTCCCGGGGCTTCGCGCCGGTCCGCTACTTCCAGCGTATGGAGCACCCGCTCGGCGAGTCGCTGGGCGAGGTGGTGATCCCCGGCGGGCTGCGGGTGGAGCAGTGGTCGGAGCAGAACGACGAGGATTTCCGGTGGGTCCGCAATGAGTCGTACAGGGACTACTGGGCTGCGGTGCCGATGCCCGTGGACCTGTGGAAGAACAAGATCACCAATCAGACGTTCAGGCCGGAGGTCAGTTTCCTGCTCCGGGATGTGGTGAACGGGGCTCCGGTGGGCATGCTGGTGACCATGTCCTGGGAGGCCGATACGGCGGCCACCGGTGTCCGTGACGCGCACTTCATGCTCATCGGAACGCTGCGGGACTACCGGAGGCGGGGCGTCGCCGGCACGCTGATCGGGCACGCGCTGCGGGCCGCGGCCGGCCAGGGCTATGACCGTGCCAGCCTGAGCGTGGACTCGGCGAATCCCTCGGGGGCGTCCGGGGTCTTCGAGAAGGCCGGCTTCACGGCGAAGATGCGGTACGTGCGCTGGGCGCTCGAAGTCTGACGCGCACGCGCTCGTTAGCCCGCAACTGAGCACGTTCACCTGTGCGCGCCTGAGCACTTTGGCCAGTACGCCGACTTGGGGTCGTCGAAGAAATGGCGTGACCCTGGGGGTTGCGTGGAGTGGGAGGATTCGTGCGCTCTGGAGCGCAAATACCACGTCGGACGCCGCACGCGGCCGGGACGACCGCCACCGACAAGGCGATCGTCGAGCGCACGTTCGAGTCAATCAACACTCTGTTCTGCCAGCACGTCGCCGGTTACACCGGCCGGGACACCACCCGCCGCGGCCGCGACGTCGCCGAGCGCGCGGTCTGGTCGCTGGCCCATTCGCACGAACTTCGACGAGTGGTGGGATCGACGCAAGATCCGTGCGGTGATCAGGTTCGCCATGGCCCATCGGAGAAGGCCGGCCGGACCACACGCCGCCGGCGAGCAGATGGTCAGGATATTCCGGGTCGTCGGCTCGACAGGCTACCCGCACGACGAGGACTGGATTCGCGATCTCGGCCGCCGGACATATGAACACCGAGCCGATTTCGCCGCTTTTCGCCGCCAGGCGGCAGCGGTTTTCGCATCCGGGGACCGGCGAGCGGAACTGTCCCGCGTCCAGGCCCCGACCCTCGTCATCACCGGAGAGGCTGACTCTCTGCAGTCGGTCCGTGCCGGGCAAGCAACCGCCGACGCCATCCCGAGAGCACGATTCGTCACCTATGCGGGAATGGGCCACGACCTGCCGCGCGAACTATGGCCCGCCATCATCGACGAAATCCACGCGATCACCACGACACCCGCAAACGACACGCAACCCTGACGAGATCGGGATCCCCCACCGTCACCGCGTACCTGAACGTCCGCTTCTGCCGCGAAGCGCGCGTTGGGCGGTTCCCTGCCTCGTGTCCCTTGTGGATGGTCATCGGGATGTGCGTGAGCGTGTTGAGTCGTTCTTTTCAAGGGAAAGGCGGAGCCCGGTCACGCGAGGCGCGCGCTGTCCGCGATCCTGGTGAGGTCCTCTTCGGCAGGCGAGTCCGGCATCTGCAGGTCACCCCACACCACGACCAGCAGCGTCCCCTGCGCGGTGGGCAAGGCGACCACCCGGTAGGTGGTCGACGGCGGGTCGCAGTCGTCCCTGCCGTGCGGGGTGACCGTGCCCTGCACCTGCGCCCCGCCGTCCGGGCGGCGTCCGACAGGGCCGGAAGACACCTGACCGCCGCTGCGGAAAGCCCGCGTTCCCCGATACATCAACGCGTCCGCCGCGGCCGCCATCGGATCGGTGGTACGCGCCCGGTCGAGGTACAGCTGGCCGAGGATGGCGTTCGGATTCGCTGCGCAGTAGCCCGGTTTGTACCGCGCGCCTCGGGTTCGAACGTCCGGGATGTAGGTTCCATCGACCGGCTGCCAGGTGGGTGGTACCTCGACGAACACGCCCAGCCCGAGCTCCAGCGTCTTCCAGCCGGGCGCCGGCGGGGTTCGGGAGGTACTGCTCTCACTGATGGGCCAGGATGAGGCAGCGCTGTCGTCCTTGCTGTTCAGGAACACCAGCAGCCCGGCGAGCAGACCGGCGATCACCACCAGCACGCCGACGGTGATCCCGGCGATCATCCCCGTGCGACGCCGTTTCGGCGAAGGCGCCGGGTAACCGGGCTGGGACGGGAAATCCGGAAACCACTGCTGCTGTCCCTGTCGCTCCACGAGCGCAGGCTAGCCCTCCGGCACGCGGTTCCGGTGCTGCTGTCCGCATCCTGCCAACGTCTTGTCATGCCGATGAGCGGGTGGGTCTGGCCACTGCGCGCCAGTGTTGGGGTTTGTGCCTGAGGTCGCGAGTGGCTTGCGGAACGGTAGGTTCTTCGCAGGTCTGCTGGAGCGTTTCCTCACCGCGGCGGGCCATCGTGGGCGGTGACGTGGCACCGCGTACTCAGACGCGCCTCGCTAGTGAACTGCCGGGCAGATCACCGGCATCGACGGGGACTGGAAGAAGGTAGAAGGGCAGGACCTGGTGACAACGACTTCCTCCGGGCCATCCCGCCCCACCGTCCAGGTCGTGCGGATAGAGGCCGTCGGCGACGGCCGGCTGGTCATCATCGCGCGATGTTTGGCAACCACACGCCTGGGCGCGTGCTTTCGCTGTGTCACCCTGAGCGGAGATGTCATCGACCTGATGTTGGTTGAGATCCATCGTTATCCCGAAGTTGCGGTGACTGAGCTGGATCCGCCCCACGGCGCTCGCCTCGTCCTCATCGGCACAGGCGCGGACGGTCTTCAGTTCGACTTTGGGGACGTCCTCCACAACATCGACAACCCGACTGCTTGATCAAGCCCATTCCAGCCCTTGACAATTTCTCATGCGGCGACCGGGCGCGCTTTTATGCCGATGTGCGAATGCCCCGTTTGGTCTGCTCGACCTCCCGTTGCCGAGTGAGGAGCGGAGTCCGCGTCGCCTGCCGCTGAGCTGATGGATGAGCGGAGGTCCGGCTCTATGCTTGTGAGCGACCGCGTGCTGTTCGTGTTGGTGGAGGGGATTGTTGTGCCTGAGCCTGTGCTTGTGTCGATTGCTGCGGCTGTTGCCGGTCGTACGGTGGCCGGTTTGTATCAGCTGATCAAGGCCAAGTTCGCGGATGATCCCGACGCGTCCGCGGTGCTGGAGGCCGCGGAAGGCGCTGCGGCGGATTCCCAGGAGGTAGGTGAGCTCGCTGCCGCGCTAGAGGAGAAGCAAAGCGTTGATCCGGCGTTCGGTGAGCGGTTGCATGAGGAGTGGGATCGGGTCACCGTCGAGCAGAGCGCCGGGTCTGGTGGTGTGGCCAATCAGGTGTCCGGCCAGGTCGGCGGCAACGTCGTGCAGGCCCGCGACATCCACGGGGGAATCTCGTTCTGACCCCCGGCCGCCGGCCAACGTTGTCTTCGGCGGCCCGGTGCTGACGTGGTTGCGGAGTGGTGCTCCATCAGGGTGAGGGCAGGTGCGGCGGGCTGGTGCCGCGGCATGGTGACGGCAGACTGATGCTGTGACCGACGGGGCGGGCGTACGGAACACGATCAGCGGCAGCGTGACCGGTTCCGTGGTCCAGGCCGGCACCATCGGGCACCTGACTCTCTCACCGGAGCGGCACGAGCCTCTGCCGGTGCCGCAGCAGCTGCCCGCGGGATTGCGGAACGGCGGCGGGAAACCACCCTGGCTGTCCAGTGGGCCCAGCGGGTGCAGGACACGTTCCGGACGGGACGTTGTTCGTCAACCTGCACGGGTACGGGCTGAGTACGCCCCCGAAACCGAAGATCGTGCTGGCCTCGTTCCTGACCGCGCTCTGGGTGCCCGAGGCGCAGATCCCGGACGACCCGGGCGATGATGTGCTGCCTGAACCGGCGGACCGTGGTGCTGGCGGAGCTGTCCGAGGTTGAACGTCAGCAGGTTCGCGAGCGAGCCGAGCACGTGCGTGAGGTGCTCTACCGGACGCTGCGTTCGAATGTGTCCCGACGCTCCGGTTAGGTGTTCCCGGCTCGCGTCACAAGACGGTCGCGGAGACGCGCGTGCCGGAACTGGTACGTGGTGCCGGACTGCCGGAGGACGCCCAGACGGTGGGCGTCCTCGAGAAAGGCGGTCAGCCGCCACGGGAGGGCACCCTCCATCGCGAGCCGACGGCGGACCCGGAAGTATGAGCCGAACGCTGACCGCGAGTACGACAGCAGCCCGAGAGTCACAACAATGATCGCCATAGCACCACGCCCGAACAGGCTAAAATCGAACATCACAGCCATCCCGCCCAGAGGCAGTGCGAAGAGCGCGCCAACGAGCAGAGTCGTGACTACGGCGCCTCGACGGGCTTGCCGCAGCACCGCCTTGCCCGGTCTGCCGGTGGTCATACCCGGTACGGACGCGAATTCGTGGTTGAAGATCGTGAACATGTACAAGCCGGCGACGCTCATCGTGATGCACAACAGCCCGAGAACGAAGTTCCAGCTGTAGTCGACCTTCAGCCGCGGTCGAGAGGCGACTACGCGCCACCATCGCCGGCCTGAACAAGACGATCGCGGGTAAGAACGCCGAACTCGCGCAGCTCCGGGCTGACGTCCCGGCTCTCGTCCGCGTCGTCCAGCAACTCACACTGGAGAACAACCAGCTTCGGGACGCGCTCGCATACCCTGCCGCCACCGTCGTCGCTCTGTCCGACCGCCGCCCAGTGGGTCCCTAGGACACGAAAGCACTCCGAACTGACTCCCGCCAGGGAACGGTACAGCGCAGGCTCCGGCGCATGTGTCCTGTAGTCAGTTCGCGCCGGAATTCCGCACCCGCCGGCGTTTCCGTCTCGCAGGGTCCGGTGCGACGACGTCGCTCTGATGGAGTAGTGACGACGCCGAATGCCTTCCCGCAGTGAGGGATCTGGCCGGAGCACGAGGGCGCGGCCGGTCGGTGCCCTGGGCCCTACGCTCACACGAGTCGGGGCTCGGCGGTGTCCCAGCTGTCTTGTTCGTCGAGGTCGAGTTGGAAGAGGTGGATGTCGATCCAGCGGTCGCGGTTGCGGGCGACGCGGCGTAGCACGCCGACTTTGTCGAATCCGAATCGGTAGAGGAAGTCGAGGCGGTGGACTGATCCGTTGCCCCAGTCGCCGGCCGAGCCGATCAACCGGTGGATCTCGGCCTGTCGGCATCCCTGGATCAAATGCGGCATCAGGACCGGGCCCAGGCCGTGGCCGACGTGGTCGGGGGCGAAGTACATGGAGGCCTCGGCGGTGTGCCGGTAGCTGGGGCCGGGTTTCCAGGGGGCGGCGTAGGCGAAGCCCACCACGGTGCCACCCTGCTCCTTATCGAGCTGCTCGGCACCGTGTTGCTCGGCGATGAGGAAGGGCAGTCGCTGGGTGGTCAACTCCTGGACCAATTCGTGCCACTGGGCCAGCGTGCGTGCCGACTCCGGCGCGCAGGTCAAGGTGTCGTGGACGTAACTATTGTGGATGGCGGCCACAGCGTGCACGTCCGCAGACCGCACGGGACGGATTAGCGGTGAAGTGCCGACCGCAGCGTGCTGTTGTGTCTCCATAACCGGAGCGCTTTCCCGTTCCGTTCATCGTCGAAGCGCCCGGCCGTACTGGATCGCTCCATCGTGTAGCGGCAGTTCCGCGGCCGCGTGATCGCCGCATCGGAGGCGGCATGGGATCCACACCGTCGCGTAGCTTCAGTCAGACGCACCCGTGGGCGGGCGACCCGATCGGCGTCGGAGTATTCGGTGAACATCGTGTGCGACGGGTGTCCTTCGGTCTCGGCGCAGGTATCGGCGGTGACGTCGTCGCGCCGCCCCGATGGGTCCGTCTCATCGCGGAGGATGTCCGCGTATTCGATGTCCTGGGTGGCGTAGTGGAAGAACGATGCCTCGGGTGACCACGTCTGCCATCGCCGGGCGACCTGCTCGTTGCGGCCGTCTTCGGCACCGCTGGCGCAGGCTGGCACGCCTACCGTCCGGTAGCACCCGGTTCGTGGGAGTGGTGTGGCGGCGCTGTACTGGTACGTCGGCGGTCACGTGCGTCCCGGACGCCAGGAGGCAGGCCGCGCGGCGGCGAACGCCGACCTTCTGAGGAAACCGTCTCGGTGAGAGCGATCTGCCCACGACTCACGACGGGCGGTTAGTCAGTCGGCGACCGCGGGCAGGACGTTGGCCGGGCCCATAAGGGTGATGGTCGCGTCGGCAGGTGTTGGAGGCGCGGTGGGATTTGACACGGCCCCTCGGGAGGGGCGTGCGTGGCGGCCAGCGCCGAGCCACTGTCGACGCCGGTGCCTGGTCAGCCCCACTTGCTCACCCGCGTTTCTCGCGCGTGCATGACGGTACTGCCGAGTTCGGCGGCGAGCCAGGACGCGCGGAAGATCTTCAGTCAAACACCGTCCGGCCGGTCACTTACTGGTGTGGGGGCGCGTGGAAGCGGTTTTCATGTCGTGGGGTTGGGCACACCGTCCATTGTGCAGCCATTCAGGCTGTGGGATTCATTGCCAGGTAAGGAGATCGTATCTGGTGTGACGTTCGTCGGCAGGGTTGGTGTCGCTCGCCTCCGGCATAGGACAGCGCGTGGACCACTCGGCGGCGAAACGTCAGCTGGCTTGGGTGACTTGCGGGTTCGCCGGATTCCGGTCGGCGAGGGCGAGGATTTCCTCGAAGCTTTCTCGCACACAGGCGACGAAGGTGTCAGGCGCGGTGAACGCCCCGGTGTCCAGCGTCAGGCCGAGATGGCAGGTATCGAGATAGGTGACCAGTGCGACGCTCGCGGCTCCCCTGAGCAGTGGGGCGAACGGCGTGACCGCGACGACTTCCGCCCCGGCGAGGTAGCCCTGGATCGGCACCCCGGGGAAGTTCGTCGCCATCAGGTCGTTACCCCGGAACATCTCGGCGAACACGGATCGCACCACTGGGCCCGGTAGCGGGGTGATCGGCCTGCTGAGCAGGTCGAGCCCGCGCAGCACCGGGCCGGTGCGCATCGTGGCGACCCGGTCGCGCACCTCGGCGATGCGTTCGGCAGGGCCGAGGTTCTCCAGCGAAATGCCCAGCCGCGTACTGGCCAGCCGGTTTCCGGCAGGCAGGTCGTGCTGGTGACGCACGCTGATCGGTATCACCAGCGGCACCGCCGCCAGGCGCAATCCGAATTTGTGGTGGTATCGCTGGAATCCGCCGGCCAACCCGGCCACGAAGGTGTCGTTCAGCGAGCCGCCGGCGGCCTTGCCTGCCACTTTGAGTTCAGTGAGGGGAAACTCGAGTGCGTCGAAGTGCGCCGACCGGCTGCGCTCCTGGAGCAGCGGCGAGGCCGGTACCGGGGGCAGCAGCATCGTCCGCGCGAATGAGTCCGCGGCGTGGAGCAGCCGCCGGATCGACGGAGCCCGCCGCTGGGGGGCCTGGGGCCAACGGGCTTTGCGGAGGCGGCCGGCGGCGTGCCCCGCCACCGACGGCAGCCGGGCGGCTTGCCTGCCAAGACGCCCGGCCAGCAGCACCGCGCCGGACGCTGGCCGGGTTCGGGGCTGCAGGGGTGGGAGCAAGCGGTCGGCGGGCGTTCCGGGGGTGAAGTCCGCCAGGACGCCTAGTAGCTGCGCTGCTCCGATGCCGTCGCTGATGCTGTGGTGCAGTTTGAGCAAGTAGGCCGCTCCGCCATCGGCGAGGCCCTCCACCAAGGTCGCGCTCCAGAGGGGACGATCTGGGGAGAACGGGGTGCTGGAGATCGACTGGGCGAGGTCGAGCAGTTGGCGTGTCGTTCCCGGTTCTGGCAGGCGTATCCGGAGCAGGTGGTTCCGGATCGCGAAAGCCGCGTCGTCGGTCCAGAAAGGACGTCCCAGTCTCAGCGGCGGTTCCACCACTCGGTGTCGTAGTCGGGGCACGATCCGGCTGGCCCACTCGTGCCTGGCCACCAGCCGATCCCAGTCAGGCGATCGGTCGAGCACCAGCACACCCAGGATGTTCGACCTCATACCGGGGTGGTTTTCCGAACGCCAGAACAGCGTCTCCAGTGCGTTCATCTCCGAAGGTGAGCGCCAGATCTCCTGGAGCGGTGGTCCGTCGACTGCATTGTCCATGATCGCCCTTGTCTGCTCGAGTGCAATGTCGTCGGCTGGCGGGGGACGAGTTCGGACGGCGCCTGTGGGTTCACGTCGGCCGGTTCCGGCCCAGTGCCTCGTGTGCCGCGACGAACTCGTGCGCGCATTGGGCGGCCGCGCAGCCGATCTCACCGGCCAGTGCCACCGCGCCCATGATCTCAGCCAGCTTCCTGGCCTTGCCGTCGCCTTTGCAGTCCACCATCGACAGCATGGCCTGGAACGCCGGCAGTCCGGTGCCACCACCCACGGAACCGAGGATGAGGTTGGGAATCGTGATGGAGACGTCGAGTTCACCGGTCTCTGTCGGGCGGCAGTCCACCACAGCCTGCGAACACTCGCCGAGGTAGGCCATGTCCTGCCCGAATGCTTGGAACATCGCCGCGATGCCGTTCGCCGCGTGGATGTTGAGTGCGTGGGCGCCGTGCAGCGCCAGAAAGTTCTTGTAGTCGGCGATGTAGCCGGATATTCGTTCGAGGCTCGCTCTGGTCATGGGCTCGACGACGTCACGTCGCAGCACGGCGCGGGCGATCACCCGTTTTCCCTTGCGGCGGGCCGGGAGGCTTTTCTTGTCCTCCGGGTACGGCACGACGTGGTTTCGCACCAAACCGCTTTCCGCGGTGACGTACTCGGCGACGTGGGCTATCGCCTTGCTGGTCATGTTGCTTCCCATGGCGTCGCCCGTGGTGAACCTGACCGTGAGCAGCACCGAAGGGCCGGAGCGGTCGCAGAAAGTCTCGACCGCGCGCAGGTGGTTGCTCCCGCGAGTAGCCAGTTCGCGGAGCTGTGATTCGCGTGTCTCGCACCAGGACACCAGGCGGGCGGCGTCACTCAAAGACCGCGTCGTCAGCATGGCCGCACGGAGGAAGTCGTCACCGTACACCGATACTTCGCAACCCCCCGACTCGCTGATCACCTTCGCACCTCGGGAGTACGAGGCCACCAGTGTTCCCTCCAACGTCGCCATCGGCACCACGAACCAACCCCGTGCGTGGTCACCCCGGATGTCGATCGGGCCGCAGAGCCCGAGTGGCACGGGAACCGCGCCGACGAAGTTCTCGACGTTCCCCGCCACCTGCTCTTCGCTGAGGTAGGTGCGAATGGCCTCGGCGTCCTCAGGCGACGTGCCGAGGCACTGCTTGAGCACGTCGATGCGTTGCTCGTAATCGTTGCGATCGATGAAGGGCTTCGACGGCATGCCTTTCTTTCCTTTGCTGACCGTAGTTGTTCCCGGCATGGGACGCGCGGGGAGCGGCGTGCCCGCATTTTTCGGCTCACGACCTGTCGACTGGTGGGGCCGGTGCGAAACCGTTGATCCATGATGAGGGGCGTGGCGCGACGAAACAAGATATCCATGTGTTCCGTACTTGCGAACTACGTTCGCGGTTGCCGTGGCGGGGACCGCGCTCTGCGCGCCGTGGACCGAGTGGCGTCCGAGTTGTGGCGCTAGTGTCGCGAGATCAGACGGCGATCTCC
The DNA here is from genome assembly GCF_001953865.1 of Amycolatopsis coloradensis. Lineage (GTDB taxonomy): Bacteria > Actinomycetota > Actinomycetes > Mycobacteriales > Pseudonocardiaceae > Amycolatopsis > Amycolatopsis coloradensis. Next base: position 4,041 of record NZ_MQUQ01000049.1, on the reverse strand, counting down.
GGAGATCGCCGTTCAATCACGCGAGATCGCCGTCCGAGGAACGAAACCCGACGTCAAGCAAGCAGCATCACGCGACACTAGACGGTTGATTCCAAGGGGTGTGGCACCGGAGATGACGGCGAGGGTGTCCATGATCATTGTGTGACGAATGATCCAGTGATGTGTGGGTGGTTGATTCGAAGCCGGTCGAGTGCGGTCACTCGAAGGAAACGGTGCGCCGGTCGGATCCGAGAGGACCAGCCGACGTCGGCGTACAGCGACGATCTGGTTCTCTACAACGCGTGGCCGCGGTCCGGTCCGGGCATGGCCACGGGCGGCGGGTCGCTACTGTCCGATGTGCGGCAGCCGCGCCTGCCGGGGCGATCTACCTCGACTTCCGCCTGCACTGTCTGGACACCACGGATCAGACCATGCCGTTGTTGCCGACCACCCATGCCCCGCCGGCTCTCGTGCAGGCCGTCACCCGGGAGCAGTTACAGGCGAGCAGATATCGCGGGTGGTCGGCTCGCAGGATGTGATCGGGCAGGCCAAGGGCACTCTGCTGTCCCGTCGTGGCGTTTCCGCCGACGAGGACGGTCGACCTGCCGCGCCGCGCCTCGCGGGACCTCGACGTCAAGCTCGTCCGTCTGTGGTCGAGACACTCGCCGACAAGCACACCGAGCACGCACCGGCTGACCTCGTGTTCGGGGAGGGCACTGGGCCTGATGGTGGACACTCCCGATATGGCTGCCTGCTCAGCCGGGAGCAGCGGCCTTGATCCTGCCGGCCCGGCAACGCGGCTGGCAGGCCTGCGCGACGCCCGGCTGATCACCATCTATCGCGACGGCAGAGCTGTTCTGCATTGATGCGCGCCACTCGGCGTCATTTCGATTGCCGCTCCGACAACCGAGCCCGTGAATCACCGCGGCGTGGTCGCGGGGTAAGTGACGCAACCGGTCGGTGCGGAGTTGGCCCGGCGGTGAGTCCGGCGTGGCTGATCCCAGCCAGCGGCGCGGCGATCGTTCGGCTCGCATGAACAGGCCCTGCCGGATCGCTGCGACGGCCCGCTGATCGCGGAACAGAGTCTCGCGGAATCGGGTCAGAACACCGTTCCGATGTCGTCGCGGGTGATCCTGTCGAGGCAGCGCTCGGCCAGGGCGGTGATGGTCCACGAGGGGTTGCAGCAGGCTGTGGAGCCGGGGATTAGGGCTCCGTCGGTGACATACAGGCCGGGGTTGTCGTGGACGCGTCCGTCGGGGTCGCAGACGGGGCCGATCGCGGCGCCGCCCAACGGGTGGAAGGTACTGGGGTCGGCGGGGTGTCCGGGGATGAAGGTGCCGCCTGTGGTGAGGGCGAGGCGGGTCATGGCGGCATCGAGGGCGACTTCGACGTTGAGGTCGGCGGTGGGTGGCCAGATCAGGTCGGCGGTGTCGGTGAGGGCGTTGTAGGTGAATCGGCCGTGTCCGGAGGGGATGGCCATACCGATGACGTACTTAGTGAACGTCTCGGTCTCGAAGGGCCAGGGTGCGTGGAACAGCGTCAGGGGTTCGGGTGCCGCGCCCCAGTCCAGCATGCCCGTGACGCTTGGGCCGCCTTGGAAGGGCAACGTCGGGCGAAGTGGAGTCGTGTGCAGATAGACGCGGTCGCCGTTGTTGCCCCAGAAGCGGCCGACGTCGGGTGGCAGGTGGGGCAGTGAGCCCGTGCCGTGGGAGCGGACCAGCAGTCGGGAGGTGTTGGCCGAGCCGGCGGCGAGGAACACAGCGTCGGTGGATACGGTGACGTTCTCCAGGACGTTACCGTCGGTGTCGATGCGTTCACAGCGTAGCGAGTACCGGCGGGTGGTGCCGGCGGTGAGGTCCTTGACGACGTGCAGCGGGGCGATGGTGACCATGCCGGTGGCCAGTGCCTGGGCGAGGTAGGTCTTGTCGGTGGAGTACCGGGCGCCGTTGTTGACGCCATAGAGTACGTCGCCGTGTGCGGACCATGGCGGCAGTTCACCGCGGAGTTCGGCGCGGACGACGTCCCAGTTCATCGGTTGCGGCAGTCGTGTGGGTTGTCCGCCCGCCCGCGCGGCGTCGGCGAGGAAGGCTCTGCTCGATGTGTAGCGTTCGTCGGCGAGAATGTCGTCCGGGACCGCTGAGTAACGCAGCATGGCGGCGACCCGCGGGTAGTACACCGCCGCCATTTCACGGTAGTCGATGGAGGATGGCATCACTCTGGTGAACAACTGCTCGGTGGGACGCAGCGAGATTCCCGCGTAGTGCAACGACCCGCCGCCGACCCCCGTGCCGCACAGGATGTTGATGCCCACGCCGCGAATTCGCTCGACCATGCCGGTGTAGGGGCGGAACACGGCGGGCGGCGAGGTCGGCATGACCGGCGTCGGCTCCAGCCAGCTCACCCTGCGGTCGGGGTGGTAGAAGCGGGGAAAGGTGTTGTCGTTGGGTTGGCTGTTCCACCAGCGCCCGCGTTCCAGCACCAGGGTCCGCACGCCCGCCTGGGCCAGTCGCAGCGCGGCGACGGACCCGCCGAAGCCACTGCCCACGACCACCGCCCGGACGGTCTCCTCCCTCGTCGGTACGCCGGTCGCCCGGCCGGCCGAGGCGGTGTTGCCGGCCTGGACGACGGTGGAGGCCGCAGCACCGATGAGCAGAGTCCGTCGTGAGACCTTGTTGACGTCGTTCATCCCGTTCCGTCCCGTGAATGCAGCGATGTGACCACCATCGGGAATCGGGGTCGTCGAGCGCAATGGTCCTTTCGGACAGGGCGTTAATTCTCGATCAGAGGGTTCCGTTGGCAGCAGATCGAGGCCTGTCGGGACATACGCGACCGGCAAGCTCTCGTCGGTACGTTGTCCGGCGCCGCCGCGGTCGTCTGCGCCGGATTCGCCGTTATTCTGCGTCGACGCACGTTTCCATAAAGGACGCGAACATTGTCGTCCTGACGCAGAATTCGGTAGTGGGAACGTCGAGAGTCGGGGCGGCTGGATGCGCCGGATCGGGACGCTCTAGCGACCCGACGGTGCGGTCCGACCTGGCGGCGAATTCCCGACCCGTCGGTTATGGCGCCGCAGCCCTACGGCCTGCATCGGTGATTCCTGTCACGGTTTCTGTAAATCAGAAGTGATTACTCACAGTTGTGAGTTGTCAAAACGGAAGCCTTCCGGGAAAAGTCGGGCGAGTGTGTTGAATGCCACTCTTCATCCATGTGTTCCGGTTCCTGATGTGCCTCCGCGTTGGCTGGACATGTTTCGGAGCCCAAGGTGAAGCAGTTTCATGGCCGCGTCTTTGTCGGAGAAGTGTCCGCGATTCTTGGTGATTTCGCGTAGTTGGAAGTTGCGCGAGCAACTGGCCGCCGGGCGGCGCATTCGTGTCGGCTCACTGTCTCGATTACTGCAGAGGTTGTCGGGCGGGGCTTTGGTTCCCGTCGCGTCGGTAGGCGTAATGGATAAGCCCTTGATGGAAGTCGGCCACCTTGTCGTACAGCGCGCGAGCCGGAGCATCCTCCAGCGTGTTCCAGTAAAGGCGAGGGAACCCATGCCCCTCGGCATCCCACGCCACCCACTCGATCATTGCCGTCGCGACGCCGCGCCGCCGGACTTCCGGGTCCACGTACAGGTCCGCCAGATAGCACCGTCCCCCGGCCCTCCAGATGCTCGCGTGGAACACATAATGCGCGATTCCGACCATCGTGCCGTTCACCCACGCGGCAATCCCCCGCGCCTGCACCCCGCCGAGCACGCGTTGCCAGGTCTGTTCGTAGCCGTCGTCGCCGACCTCGGTCGCAAAGTGTGCGTGGTGACCACGGGCTAGCATTTCCCAGCTGGCGCGGTCAGACTCGGTCAAAAGGCCAATCTCCACCATGACGCCCATCCTGTCCTACAATCAGCTCAGCGACGCTCCGAACTTGGCGGTCGGCCGAGCCAGCGGTGACAGTCTCAGCAGCACTATGATGTCGAGATCCCGTGCAGCACCATCCCCTGCGGGTATATGCGCCGTAGCGGAGGCAATGCTAGCCGGGACTAAGAGCGTGTCTTACGTGGTGATCGGTTGTTGGTGAGCG
>NZ_MQUQ01000048.1 GCF_001953865.1 Amycolatopsis coloradensis | reverse complement strand
GCGGTCAAAGACCCGGTGACGGCGGCGATCCTGGGCGGGATGGATCCGCAGCAGGCGATTGTCGCCGGTGGCGGCGCGATGCTGGGCAACAGCCAGGGTGTGCCGTGGAACGGTGCCTACATCGTGGCGAGCGGGAACCTGCTGGCCGACTTCCGGGCCAACGCCGCCGCCGAAGCGCAGGGCAGGCTGCAAACGGCCCGGTTGTACAACATGACCGACGACCCCGGCGTGAAGGCGATGCTGCAGTTCAACCTCGCCCGCGACACGGTGCATCAGAAGCAGTGGCTGGCGGCCATCGAAGAACTCGAAGCCGACGGCCTCGAGAGCGCGATCGTCCCGGACGCGTTGTTCGACGAAGAGAACCAGGAGCACAACAACACCGTCTGGCGCCTTTCCGACGGCACGGACGGTGCCAACGGTGATTGGAGCTTCCGCGGCGAGGAGATCGAATACCTGACCGACCCCCAACCGCTCGGTGGCCCGGGCACCGCACCCAAGCCCGACCCCGCGCTCTACGGGACGTACTCGCCTGTCCAGGACGCCGTCGGGACGGTCAAGGGCAAGGCTAAGTCGGTCAAGAACAAAGCCTCGGCGAAGACGAACGGTCCCAAGAGCTAGAAACCGGGACGAAGGGCTCTTCCTCGCGGCAGCGCGGGGAGGAGCCCTTCGAGGGGGAGGGCTGGATGTCCGCGTTCGGGCAGGCATAGCAACTGCTGGGCGCATTCCGACCTCGATGGTGCCGACTTGGTCGGCGATGCCCAGGCTGGAGTTGATATCGCTCGACAGACCGAGATGGACGTGCGCGTCGATCAACCCCCGTCCACCACGTCGATGGCCTGCCCATCGACCGGGTCCCGGCCCGTGCCGTCGATGATCCGCGCCCCGACGATCCAATAGTCCGACATCCGCACGCTCCATTCGATCGCTGCGGCGAGCTTGAACGCGGTTGGAATCGTCGTCGTCGGGATCGCCGGCGAGAGTGTTGAAATCGTCTTGCGTTTTCTTCGACAGATGGCGGTATCGGCGCTAGAACGCGCGGTGACCATATGGTTGTGACTGTTACCGCAGAGGTCGTAGTGGTCGGCGGCGCTCGGGATCTCATCGCGACGTTCACCCACGTCGACGGAGCGCTCCGGGAGGGCGCCTCGTTGGAGCCGTCGGTGCTGGACACCGACCGTCGAGTGGAGAACCTGCTCCGCACCCACGCAGGAACCCTGCATGTCGGCCCGGCCAACTACTGCTGGTTCCGCGACCCAACGAAAGCGCTCTGCCTGCGGCTGGCCGGGACCACCGAGGCGACTCGGCCGCTGATCGGACTCTGCGACTCGGCCCGCTTGTCCGCAGGCCACCCATCATGCCTGTCACCGCCCGATCTGGGCCGAGCAGGCGGCCACCTTTCAAGCGTTCCTCGGCAACCCCAGAGTCCCCACAGGGGAGAAGACCCGGCTACGGCGCGAGCACGACCGCGTCCAACGAGTGCTCGACAGCATCGACCAGGCCACCAGCACCGCTATGAGTACACCCGCATGTCCTTCGGTTCCGAGTGGCGAGCCCGACATATGCAGAAGTTAGGACTTACTGCGTGCGAAAAGAATCGCTTGCTGAGCTTTCGCATCCGGGTCGAGCAGCATCTCGGCCTCGACCACGAATCCGGCATCGCGCAGCCAGGATGCCACCTGGTCCGGCTGACGGCGGTACACATGGACCTTCATCGGGTGACCGCCATAGCCCTCCGTCTTCAACTGCGACTCGTCACCGACGTGAAACAGGAGCTGCAGCGGTCCGCCTGGACGCAATGCTCGGTGGAAGTGCCCGAACACAGTCGGCACCTCGTCGTCGGGGATGTGGATCAACGACTGCCAGGCGAGCAGGCCGGCCACCGAAGCAACGGGGAGGTCCAGTTCCGTCATCGAGCCCACCTCGAACCGCAGGCCGGGGTGGTCGCGCCGGGCCACGTCAATCATCCCCGGGGAGAGGTCGACACCGAAGGCGTCGACACCGAGCTCATGCAGGTGGGCGGTGACTTCACCGGGGCCGCAGCCGACGTCCGCGACCGGCCCGCCGCCAGCGACCCGCACGCTGTCGGCGAACAACGCCAGCGCCGCGCAAAGGTACTGGTGGCCGGCGAGGGCACCTCGCACTTGGTCGGCATAGCTGACCGCGACCGTGTCATAAGAGGTGCGGGTGTCGGTCAACCAGTCATCCGTGGTCATGACCGGCACGATATTCCATGATCACGACCTCGTGAACGGCCGACGCAGAGGGACTGATCATTGGCCCGCCAATTGGCCCAGACCTCCGCCACGTTTCCGCAGACCGCAATGCAGGAGTGCACATCATGCCGCTGACCACCGAACAGCGCCGTCGCAACGAGGCCAGCATCCGTGCTGCGATGGACCGCCTACTGCTGGGGCAGCTTCCAGCCCGCGGCGGTTGCGACCTCAAGACTCTTGCATGAGAAGCCGGCGTCGCCAGAACGGGCTTCTACGCACGCACCGACCCGCAGGGCAACCAGCGGCCAGGGCCCTATCAGCACCTGGTCGAGGAGTTTCAGCGTCGGCTGGCCGATCTCCGCGAGGCGGGCACCGTCTCAGACCCGCGCGAACTCCAGATCACCCGGCTGAAAGACGAGAACGCCAAGGTCCGTGAACGCGTCCAGGAACGCGATGCGCGGATCACCGAACTCACCGAGTTCAAGGAGCGCGCGTTGTCACAACTCGCCGCGCAGCACGAGGAGATCCTCCGGCTTCGACAACGCGCCGACTCGCCGAACAACGTCCGCACCCTCCCCACCGCCAGGAAGTCGAGGATCACTGGACCATGCGGCTGAACGAAGATCTGTTCCAAAGGCGTACCGCGACACGACATCACCCATCCACCGACCGCAAGTCCGATCGTCTAATGTGGACGCACACGGCTCCGATGGGCTTCACTGGCTGGTCGCAACGCGACACGCTCACAACGGGACACGGCCACTGCCGCGACAACCGGCGCCAGCACAGCGGGCAGGTCGAACGCATCGTGAGGTCCCTGCACGCGCGGGGCCTGCGGCTGCACTGCTTCGGCGTCAAAACGACCGGTCTGGCCCGATACGGCGACGCGATCCGCTCCAGCGACTCCGCCGTGTGGAGCTACAGCAGCCGCTACCTGCCGGGATGTTCTCCGAGTCATCGCAGCGAGTCCAACTGCCTGACCTACGCCCTCGCCTGGCACACCCGGCTCCAGCACACCCTGCGCCAGTCGAATCACCAGCACGGCACCCGGCGCCGCGCCGCGTCACAACCCTCACCACGTGGGCTCGGCCGTGGGCGGCCAGGACACCCCGGACCACGCCGCACCCAGCGAACACACCCGCCCGCGCGGCCGGGCAGCGAGAGAGGGGAGCGGCGATGAACACCCCGCACGAGGACACCCTCGCCCGCACCGGCGACCTGCGCTTCGTGGCCACCGACGGCCCGGTGATCGGGTCGTTGTGCACCGGCGTGGCCGGTCTGGCCTCGGCGTCGCGGCCGTGCTCGGCGGCCAGATCGCCTGGTACTGCGAGGTAGACCCGCACGCGGCCGCGATTCTCGCCGCGCGCCTGCCCAGCGTGCCGAACCTGGGCGACCTCAAGGCTGTCGACTTCACCTCCGTCGCACCGGTCGAGGTGCTCACGGC
>NZ_MQUQ01000047.1 GCF_001953865.1 Amycolatopsis coloradensis | reverse complement strand
CGCGTTCGATCACTAACACCAACTTCACGGAATCACTCATCTAGAGGACTACTTGCGGGGGGAGACCGCCGGATTCGGCGGTGACGGCGTCGGCGGTCGCGACCAGGGCGGCACCCCGCCGCGCGATCTCGGCGCCGGTGATCGGCTCGCCGACCGACAGCGTGAGCACCAGTTCCTGCCTGCCCGAAGCGTCGAACGTCGGCGCGGCGAGCAGGCTCACCGCGTGCTTGCGGCGTGGTTCCAGGTCGGCGCCGAGGTAGACGCGTTCGCCGAGGCTCGAGACGAGTTCTCCCACCAGGCCCCGCACTTCCGGTGGTAGTTCGTCCGCGCCGACGCCCGCCATCAGCGCGTAGAGCCGCCGCCCCGCGGAGGTCAGGCTCTCCATCAGGTATCCGTGTTCGCGGCATTCCGCGACGACGCGCCGCAGATGCGCTTCGTCCAGTCGCACCGGCACCGCCGGGGGTTTGGCGAGCCACGCGTCGAACGCCGCGTCGGAGTCCCACAGCACGTACATCAGCCCGACCGGCGGCGCGAACGGGTAAGCCTCGCCGAGTTTGACGCGTCCGGGCCCGGCGCTCTGCAACATCAGGATCCGGTCACCGACCACGGCCGACGCGGTGCACGTCGCGCCATAGCGCCTGCTCAGGTCCTCCAGATGCCGCCGCGCGACCTCGCTCGCGCCGAATCCTTCGGCCGCGACACGGCCGGCGGCGATGATCGCGGGCCCGAGCCGGTAGGTGACCGGCCGCGGGTCCCGGACCAGATAGCCGCCCGCGGTCAGCTCGGTCACGATGCCGAGACAGGTCGGTTTGGCCAGGTCCAGTTCGCGGGCGAGTTCCGAGAGGCCGAAGCGCCGTCCTGGCCGCGCGGCGAAGAAGTCGAGCAGCCGTACGACTCGCTCGGTGGGCGGAGAGCGCCGGGTCATTGACCCATCCTTAGAACGCGTTCTAGTCTGATGTCGCGAAGAACGTACCAAGTCGGTACGTATTTGTACCAGCATGAGGAGTCGCCGGTGCTCACTCAACCGTTCGCGGACGCGATCGTCGAAGCCGAGAAGGTCATCGCGGAGGCGCCGCACATCCGGACCGAACAGGATCTGGTCGAGGGATACGACTACCTCGCCGGCAGTATCCGCGCGTCCTTGCAGATGGCGTGGGCCTACGAACGGGACTACCCGTACTTCACCCAGTCCACCGGGCCGTACACGAAGATGGGCCTGGACAACCCGGACACGCTGTACTTCAACGCGAACATCCGCGAGGACCGCGAGTACGTCGTCACCGGGACGCGGGGGAGCACGGCAGACGTCAGCTTCCAGGTCCTCAACGGCGACTACTCACCCGTCGAGGTGCCCGACAGCCTCGCCGCGTTCGACGACCGTGAGATCGAGATCGCCGAGGACGGCTCGTTCGAACTCCGCTTCGGACCGGCGAAACCCGACCCGGGACCCAACTACTTCGTCCTCGGTCCCGGTTCCTCGATGCTCGTGGTCCGTGAGGTCTACAGCGACTGGGCCACCGAACGCCGCGGCACGATCCAGATCCAGTGCGCCGACACCGCGGGCAGCGCACCCGCACCGCTCACTCGTGACGTCCTGGCCAAACGCTACGGCGTCTCCGGCAAGATCCTGTTGAGCAGGTTGCGCACTTTCCTCGCCTTCCCGAAGTGGTTCTACCTGAACCTGCCGGTGAACACGATGACCGAACCGCGACCGACACCGGGCGGCTTGACCACGCAGTACTCGTCCGCCGGGCATTACGAACTCGGCGACGAAGAGGTCATGATCGTCACGGTGCCGCGTTCGGACGCGCCCTACCAGGGCATCCAACTCGGCAGCGTCTGGTATCTCTCGCTGGACTACATCAACCACCAGACCAGCCTCACCGCCGACCAGGCGCGGGTCGATCCGGACGGCAAGATCCGGTTCGTGCTCAGCGAACGCGACCCGGGACTGGCCAACTGGCTCGAACGCACCGGGCACGACCGCGGTTACGTCCAGATCCGCTGGCAGCGGCTCTCTCGCGCACTGGACGAGGCCGACGGTCCCGAAGTCGAGGTGGTGAAGTTCGGCGAACTCGCCGACCGGCTGCCGTATTACGACGAGGCGCGCGTGACACCGGAGGAGTGGGCGAGCCGGATCTCTGCCCGTCAGCAGGCTGTAGCGGCGAGGATGCTGGGCTGACATGGATCTCTTGAAGGACAAGGTGATCGTGGTCTCCGGGGTCGGACCGGGGCTCGGCCGGTCCATCGCGGTGCGCTGCGCCGCGGCGGGCGCCGACGTCGTTCTCGCCGCCCGCACCGAATCGCGGCTCGCCGAGGTCGCCAAGGAGGTCGACGCGCTCGGCCGTCGCGCGGTCACTGTGCCCACCGACATCACCGACGACGCTTCGGCCGCGAATCTCGCCGAAGCCACGCTGAAAGCGTTCGGCCGGGTGGACGCGTTGGTGAACAACGCTTTCGCCATCCCGCCGATCATGGATCTCGCCGACGTCGACCTCGCCGACGTCCGGGCGGGCTTCGAGACCAACGTCCTCGCCGCGCTCCGGCTCACTCGGCTGTTCACGCCGTCTCTCGAAGACAGCGGCGGCTCGGTGGTGATGATCAATTCGGCCGTGCTGCGGCATTCCCGCCGGACGTTCGGCGCGTACAAGATGGCGAAGTCGAGCCTGCTCGCGCTCGCGCAGAGTCTCGCCTCGGAACTCGGGCCACGCGGGATCCGGGTCAATTCCGTGGCGCCCGGATACATCTGGGCGGACTCACTGAAATGGTATTTCGCTTACCTGGCCAAGGAACGCGGCGTGACGCCGGAACAGGTATACGCCGAGACGGCGGAGGCGATCGACCTGCGCCGTCTTCCGGAACCGGATGAGATCGCCGACACCGTCGTGTTCCTCGCCTCGTCGCTGGCCCGGTGCGTCACCGGCCAGTGCCTCGACGTCAACGCCGGCGAATACCACCACTGAAGGGGAGAACATGCTGCCAGGGCGCGAAAACGTCGGCACGGTCGAGGATCTGCACGCGTCGGCGGCGAAACTCACCGGGCTGGACGACTTCGGCGGCGAGGATCACCTCGAAGGCCTCCGCGTACTGCTGGATTCGTACGCTGGAGAGGCGGGTTTGACGCCGTACGGCAACAAGATCCATCGTGCGTTCCTGCGTGGCGCTTTGGTGGCGCGCTCGTTGAGTGAGGTGTCCTGGAAACAGAACCCGGAGTACGCCGACGTTCCCGTCGAGCGGCCGATCTTCGTCACCGGCCTGCCGCGCACCGGGACCACGGCGCTGCACCGGTTGCTCACCGAGGATCCGGCGCATCAAGGCCTGGAGGTCTGGCTGACCGAGGTGCCGCAACCGAGGCCACCGCGTGAGACGTGGGCGGAAAACCCGGTGTTCCAAGGGATCCAGGCGGGTTACGAGAAGCACCACGTCGAGCATCCCGAGTTCATGGGCCTGCACCACATGTCGGCCGGTCAGGTCGAGGAATGCTGGCAGCTGCTGCGACAGTCCCTGAAATCGGTGTCGTACGAATGCCTCGCGCACGTGCCCTCGTACTCGCGCTGGCTGGACGGGCAGAGCTGGACCGACGCCTACCGCAGGCATCGGCGCAATCTCCAGCTGATCGGCCTGCCCGACGCCGGACGCCGCTGGGTGCTCAAGAACCCGAGCCATCTGTTCGCGCTGGACGCGCTGCTGGAGGTGTACCCGGACGCGCTGATCGTCCAGACCCACCGTGCGCCGAGCACGATCATCGCGTCGGTGTGCAGCCTGAACGAACAGGCGTCGGAAGGCTGGTCCGACGTCTTCCGCGGTGACGTGATCGGCCGTAGCCAGCTGGATCTGTGGGCGCGAGGTGCGGAAAGGTCACTCGAAGCACGCGCGCGGCACAACGCGGCGCAGTTCTGTGATGTCCGGTATGAGGATTTCGTAGCCGATCCGATCGGCACGGTCGAGGGGGTCTACCAGCACTTCGGGCTGCCGCTGAGCGGCGAAGCCCGGGACGCGATGACCGCGCTCCACGCCGAAAGCCGTTCCGGGGAAAGGAAACCCGTTCATCGGTACGACCTCGCGGACTTCGGGCTCACCGCGGGCGAGGTCGACGAACGCTTCTCCGCCTACCGCGCCGCCCACGACCTCTAACCCTCCCGCGTTTCGTCCTCTAGTTGCGGTAGTTCGCGCTACCAACTACC
>NZ_MQUQ01000046.1 GCF_001953865.1 Amycolatopsis coloradensis | reverse complement strand
CTGCTACAAGAAACTCCGCAAACTCACCACATGAGACAAGCTCTAAGCCTTCGACGGCATATCGGCACTTTGGGAGTCGATGCGCGCGGCCGGAATTCCTTCCGGTGTCAACCCACCCAAACAAGCTCGCACACGGCTTGCGAAAAGGTCATACCGAGCGGCCATTCGCGCGGTGGCGATTCGGATCGGCTGATGCACAGACGACTCGCCGGAATGTTCGCCGTCTCTGAACTGATCACGAGCGAGGTCGAACTCCAGGCCGCTCGGCAAGCGATTCCAATAGTGCAGCCCGTCAGGTCGGCCATCGCGTCGAAAGACCTCCGACCAGAGCAAGACACCGCCGAGCAGTTCCGCCACGGCCATCGATGTGACCCCACAATGGCCAGCAGCGGGATTAGCGGAATCCCACACGTTGACCGGGTCACACGTTCGCTCATCCCAACATCGCCGGAACACAGCTTCCAATTCCGTCAAAGACCAGACAGTAGTCATCCGCCCCCCACAAACCGTGTTTCTCAGAAGGAGGACCTTATCGGCAGAACGAACGGTACGGTTCGTTGTGTCAATCCACGTGCTTGACACCTGACCGCCGGGCATCGTCCAGGGGATTGGTGTGCGAGGTATTGGGCTTATGCGCGGTGTCTCCCTGCGCAGAGAGCGATGACGCAACTGCGCGCCGGGTGAATGTTGAGCTGGGTTAGAGCTTGATGATCTCTTGTGCGGTCGTGTGGCCGGAACGGACAGCGCCTTCCATATAGCCGTTCCAGTGGACGGCATATTCGGCTCCTGCCCAGTGAATCCGGCCGATGGGTGGCCGCAGTATGTCGCCATAGCTGGTCCACACGCCGGGGGCGAAGTGGGCTCCGTAGCAGCCGCGGGTGAATTCCTCGGCGCTCCAGTCCTTTTCCACGTAGGCGGTCGGGGTGGCCGCCTGTGGTCCGAGGTGCTGGACGAAGGAGTCGATCACGGCCCGGCGGCGCTGGGTGTCGGGGAGGCGTTGCCAGCGCCGGGCGTCGCCGCCTTCGACGAAGCCGAGGAGGATGCCGATCTCACCGCCTGGCGGGGAGACGTCGAAGGTGACTTTGACCGGGCCGGTGTCGGACACGATCTGGCCGTTGAGTCCGTGCTTGCGCCAGAACGGGGTCGGGTACGCGGCGAAGGTCTTGGCGACGGTGCCGGCCGGGAGTTTCTGGGTGAGCTGGTCGCGCCAGGCGGGCAGCACCGGGTCGTAGCGCAGGCGTCCGGCGAGCGTCGGAGGGAGGGCGATCACGGCACGGTCGGCGGTGAACTTCTCGCCGTCGGGGGTGATAGCCGTGACGGCGTTTGCGTCGTGGGCCACCGAGATGACCGGGGTGGACAACCTGACATCGAGGCCGTCGGTGAGCCGTTGGGCCACGAGAACCGAGCCACCCACGACGCGGTCCTGCTGGGCGCCGCGGTCGACGGCGAGGAGGGTTTCGAGGTCGGTGTTGCTGACCGCGTAGAAGAGCGCGTGCAGCAGGGAGAGGTCGTGGGCGTCGGTGGCGAAGATCGCTTCGGTCGCGACTCTGAAGTAGGCACGTCCGCTCGGGGTCCGCAGGGTGCGGCGTACCCAGGTTTCCAAGGTCTGGCCGTCGAGCAGGCGCGCCTTCGGGTGCGCCCACGGCTGGGCGGGGTCGATGGTGCGGGCGAGCCTGCCGAAGCGGGCTAAGCCCTGCGCGAGGTCGGCGAGCGCGACCGGGTTGAGCCTGGGGACGGCGCCTTTGGTGCCGCTGACAAGGGCGCGCTTGCCGCCGAGCCGGATGAGTACCCGGCCCTCGTCGTTCCAGGTGCGGAAGGTTTCCAGCCCGAGCTCCTCGACGAGCCCGTGCATCCGGGAGTGTCCCTCGCCGATCCAGGTGCCGCCGAGTTCGATCGGATGGCCGTTGATCTCGCCGCCCTCGAGTCTGCCACCGACCCGGTCGCGGGCCTCGAGGACGACCACTTCGGCCCCGCTCCGGCTGAGTTCCCGCGCTGCGGACAGCCCCGCCAGTCCCGCGCCGACGACCACGACCTTCATGATGCGCTCCTTGGTTCCGGAGATTCGGTCAAGTGACCGAGTTGTCTCAGGCTAGGTGCGCCCGCGCGTGTCTGACAAGGGTTCGTGGCAAAATCTCGGTCATCCGACCGAAAGAGGGTGGTCATGCCGTACGTCGAGGCGTCGGTACGCCGGCGGCAGTTCATCGCGGCCGCGCGCACCGCGCTGGCCGCCCACGGCGTCGCCAAGACATCGGTGCGTGTGGTCGCCGCCGAGGCGGGGGCCCCGCTGGCCACCATGCAGTATGTCTTCCCTTCCAAGGAGAAACTGCTCCGTGCTGTGATCGAGAGCGTCGTCGACGACATCGCCCAGGTTCTCGCCGAGTCCGCCGTCACCGAGGGTGGGTTGGCGAGCGCGATCCGGCAGGGGCTCGACGCGTACTGGGGAAGGCTCGTCCGGAACGGGCGCGAGCTGCAGCTGCTGCAGTACGAACTCACCATGTACGCCTTGCGCACCGCCGGTCACGAGGACCTCGCCCGGCACCAGTACGAGCGGTACGCCGCCGTCGTCGCCGACTGGTGCCGGCGCGCCGCCGAGGGCGCGGGCGAGACCGTCGTTGTTTCCTTCGACCACTTGGCGCGCATGATCGTCGCCGGCGTGGACGGCCTGACCCTGCAGTACGTCTGCGATCCTGACGACGCACGTGCCCGGGAGGGACTGGAGTCGTTGATGAAGATGGCAAAAGGTCTGGCGGGCGTGTGACCACCCTCGGTCCGTTTGCCGCCTCGGTGGGCTACTCGGGTGGCGGGTCGTCACCGCGGATGGTCGATGAAGATGTCGTACTCGACTTCGCTGGTGCCGCCATATGAGGAGAGGTCGGTGACTCCGGCGTCGCGGAGCACCTCGACGTCGAGGAATGTGTTGCCTGTGCAGTCTTTTGCGGGCCGTTGGAAGATCTCGACTGCGGCGTCGGCCACGATTTCGGGTGAGCGTGACCGCTCTATTGCGGCGTCTCCGCCGAGGATGTTCTTCAATGCGGCGGTGGCGATGTAGGTCTCGGGCCACAGGCAGTTGGCCGCGATGCCATGTTCGGCGTACTCCGCGGCCCAGCCGAGGGTCAGGAGTGTCATGCCGTATTTGGCCATCGTGTATGCGGGGTGGGCGCTGAGCCAGGTGGGAGAGAGGTTGAGGGGCGGACTGAGCGAGAGGATATGGGGATTGGTTCCCTCGCGCAGGTGGGGGAGGGCTTTGCTGGTGAGCAGGTAGGTGCCGCGTAACTGGATGCCGGTCATCAGGTCGAATTGCTTCATAGTGAGCGTGTCAGTGCCGTCGAGTGCCAGCGCGGAGGCGTTGTTGACCACGATGTCGATGCCGCCGAACCGGTCCACGCCTCGCTCGACTGCTTGCTGTACCGACGCATCGTCGCGGACGTCGCCGACGACGGCGAGCGCTTGGCCTCCGGCGGCGTCGATCTCGGCGGCGGCGGTGTGGATGGTGCCGGACAGTCGAGGGTGTGGTGTGTCGGTCTTGGCAAGCAGGATCACTTTGGCGCCCCGGCGGGCCGCGGCGAGGGCGATCGCCAGGCCGATGCCGCGGCTGCCGCCGGACATGAGCAGGGTGCGGCCGGGGAGGCTCATCCGGTGATCTCCTTGCCGAAGATGCCGCGGGCGATGACCCACTTCAGGATTTCGTTGGCACCTTCGTAGATCTCACCGATCTTGCTGTCGCGGTAGATCGCCTCGACCGGGCCCGGCGTGCCGTCGGCGCTGAGTTCGCGGGCGAAGCCGAGGCCGCCGAACGCCTGGACGGCGTCGCGGGCCATGTCGACGGCGAGGCGGCTGCCGTAGAACTTGGCCATCGAGGCTTCCGGTTCGGGGAAGATCTCGCCGGCGTCGCGCCGCAGAGCGGCTTTGAGGTAGAGGTTGCGGGCGTTCTCGATCTCCGTGGCACGGTCGGCCATGAGGAACTGCCAGTGCTGGTTGGCGGCCAGTTTCCGGCCGAACGCTTCGCGGGTCGACAGGTGCGCGACGGCGTGGTCGAACGCGGCCTGCGCCATGCCGACACCGGCGGCGGCGATGCCGATACGGCCGAGGGTGAGGGTGGCGAGCGCGTGCCGGAGTCCGTGTCCTGGCTCTCCTCCGAGCAGGGAGGCCTGCGTCAGTTCGACGTCGTCGAACCACACGTCGGCGGTGAGCTGCCCGCGGTTGCCCATCTTCTGGTCGGGTTCGCCGACCCGGACTCCGGGCAGCGTGGTGTCGACGATGAACATCGAGAGCCGGTCGCCGGTACGGGCGAGGGTGACGATGAACCCGGCGACCGGTGAGTTGGAGATCCAGCGCTTGCGGCCGTTGAGGATCCAGGTGTCACCGTGCTGGACGGCGACCGTCCGGATCGCTTGCGGGCTCAGGTCGGACGATGCTTCCGGTTCCGTCGTGGCGAAGGCGCCCACCATGGTCCCTGCGGCCACCGGACGCAGCCACCGCTGCTGCTGGACGGCGGTGCCGTGGGTGAGCACGTTGCCAGCGAGGATGCAGTGGACGTCGAAGACGGCCGCGATGCTGCTGGAGTGGTGACGATCTCCTCGTCGGTGAGTTCGAAGAGGTTGTCGGCCACGGCACCGCCAGCGAAGCACGCGAGAGCACTGCCCGGTTTGCGTGGACCGGGACCGCGCAGGGCGGCGGCGTGGTTGAACATCGCCTGGAACGACAGCTGGGGCGTCGACACGGCGATGTAGTCGTCCCACTGCTGCGGGCCTTCCTCGCTAGTGAAGAAGCCCACCACCACGTACCGGCCGTAATGGATGTCGTCGAACGCCGTCCGGTACTCGGCCGGGAGGCCCGGCATGATCTTGACCGCGACATCGCTGGGAACGGTCACGATCGCGCGGCGGGCTCGGATACGCGCCGGTCCGTTCTCGTCCTCGTAGTCCACGACGACGCCGTCCTCGGTCCACTCGACCGACTTCACCGGGGACTTCAGCCGCAGCCGATCGCCGAGGTCGTCGGCCAGGATGTCGGTGAGGGTCTAGTTTCCTCCTTCCGGCAGGGAGAAATTGGGAACCTTCGCCGGGTCGGTCAGGAGAATGCCCATCGAGATGACGAACTGGGTCGCGGCGGTCTCCTCGGATTCGCATCCCATCCATTGCCCGGCCCACGACCGGACCATGTCCCGCGCGACCTCTGACTTGACCCCTCGGAGCACGTACGACGCGGAGAGGGCATCGAGCTTCGCCCGCACTCGCTTCGCCAGGCGGTTGTCCGGGTTCAGCTGCAGGAAGGGTGCCGCCGCGAGGATGCGGGCGCCGATGGCCGCCAGGGCGGTTCGGTCCCGAAAGTTCATCCGGGATCGGAACATGAGGGCGAACGGATTCGAGGTGTCGACCTGTTTTCCGTGGAGCGCGAGGGCCACCTTCTTGCCCGCCAGTGTCCCCATGCCGACCTGGTGGCGTTCGAGGGCATCGATCAGCGGGCCGGTGCCCTCGGTGAACTGGGTGCCGAGATTGATCCAGTAGTCGCCCTGGCGGACCGATTCCACGCGACCACCGGCCCGGCCGGTGGCTTCGAGCACGACGACGTCTCGATCGGACAGCGTGGTCGCCGCCATCAAGCCCGCGATCCCGGCCCCGATCACGACGACGTCCGCCGTGTGCGCGTGGAGGGATTCGGTCATGAGCTGCTCAGTTCCGCTGTCGACGTCAGAGCCGCGGAAATGGCCCGTACCAGCCGTCTCGTGGCCCTCCTGCTGCTCGGGCTGATCGCGGTGAAGGCGATGTAGCCGTGCACGAGCTCGCGTTCGTGGATCACCTCCGCCGGTACTCCGTTCGCCGTGAGCGCTGCGGCGTAGGCGAGTCCGTCGTCGCGGAGCGGGTCGAATCCGGCGATCGTCACGATGGTCCGGGGGAGACCTGTCAGGTCTTGGGCGAGCAAGGGGGAGACCCGTGGGTCGAGATGGTCGGTTCCGTCTGGGAGGTAGTGGTCCATGAACCAGGCGATCTGCTTGGCCGACAACGCGGGGGATCCGGCGAATTCGAGTTGGGAGGGCCGTCGTTCCGAGATGTCGGTGACCGGCTGGATGAGCACCTGCGTCATCGGCTGGACAGGATGTCCGCGAAGCTGCTGGCAGAGTACGGCGGCGAGGTTGCCTCCGGCGCTTTCACCGGCGACGACGATCCGGTGCGGGTCGATTCCCCAGTCGGCGGCGTGGTCGAGGGCGTACTGCCACGCGGCGAGCGCGTCGTCGTGCGCCGCCGGGAGCGCGAGGTGTCCACCGGTCCCCTGGAACGGCTCTGGCGTTAACCGGCCGGCGAGCAGACGCGTCACAAGAACGGCCGGCTTGGTGGAAGCAGCTTGTCGGTCGTGGCCGCGAGGTCGCGACCGTCCACCGGCGGTGTTCCAGGTCGCTCGCGCGTCCGTTCGCGGTCGGTGTGACGGCGAACGCGGGCTGGGTGTCGCTGGCCGTGGCGAGAAGAACATGGTCGAGCAAGCAGGTCCAACGATAACCGCACCGCTGGTCATGGCTTGGTATTACCGTGCACAGCGTTGCTCTCCAGGAGCAAGGCGCTGGGTGGCGGCACCCCCATGCCGCCACCCAGGCCGAAAGCGCCGGAACCGTGGTCTGCCCTAAAGAACCGGTCTCGGCTAGATCAGTTGCCAATGCTGGTTGCCGCCATTATGGCACCGCCAAGCTAGCGCTCGGGTGCCGTGATCGCCCTCCGCGTCAAGGCAGGTGAGGCGGTTCGAAGCAGGCGAGAACCAGGAGACATTTCTTTCGTCGGTCCACCATTCCCATAGCTGATTGTCTGTTTGCCGGCAGGTAAACGAGATAACGTTCGGTCCTGTCGATCTTTCGACGTCGGCGCATTTGCTGGTGTCTTTAAGTGGTTTAATCTCCCAATAGTCTCTGGCACCTTGGAGAACCCAAACCTGGTTGTCGAGGCCGTGGCACCGGAAATGGAGAATGGCGGGCCCGGTGCCCTCGGCGAGGTCAAGGCAGGTATTTCCCGCCTGCTCCACAAGTCCGGCGTAGTGCGTTGTGCCGTCGCTGATGTACCTCACCGGCGCGTTGAGCTGCCTGGCCCGCTGCTGGGCTGCTTCGAGGGCGGGAGAGGTCGCCTCCCGCCCTGTTCGCGGTTCTGCGGGCGTTGCGCCGGCAATGGCCAGGGGAAGGATCATCGCTACGATCGCCACAATGACAATCTTTGTTGTCCGGGATAGTCTCATGATTTCTCCATGGGTTGACCTCAGGTGGTGGTTTGCCGATCGGAGCAGTCGACGCCATGCGGCGGATCGCCTGAGTTTTGGTGCCACTACAAACCTCCTTCTCTGGTAGGTCGGTGTATAGGTGCGGTCGGCTGCGCCTGCGGCGTTGACCGCTGGTCGAGACTCGGTGCCCGCGGACGCGGGCCAAAGCGCGTTCTTTTCGCCGCCGCCGGGGACGACGGTCGAGATTTCGCGCGAGAACCTCGGGTATCCGTGTCCGGAGGTACGTCTGGTAGGTCATCACAGCTCCCAGCACTGATCGTTGGCTGTTGCCAGCGTGCGGCGGGGTCATTCGGAAAACCTTGAACGCACCTTGTAGGGATACTGGCGATCCGCTATGTGTGGAGGCAGGGAGGGACGAGTTGTGGTGAGCATGCGGGTGCTGTGTGGTGTTGATGTTGTCGCCGATGGAGTCCGCTTAGACGTGGGACATGCGCGTCAGCGTGATGTTCTGGCGGTGCTGTTGCTGGAGGTCGACAAGGTGGTGCCGGTCGACCGGTTGATCGATCGGGTGTGGGCTGAGCGGCCACCCGCGCAGCCACGGAACGCGCTGTATGGCTACGTGTCGCGGCTCCGGCGGGCACTGGCCGCGCTGGACGGTGTCACGATCGAGCGTGACCACGGTGGCTACGTTCTCCGCGCCGATCCGCAGACGGTGGACATTCACCGGTTCGAGAATCTCCTCGCGCGCGCGAAAACGACCGCGGACGAGACCACGGCGCTCGCGCTGTACGACGAGGCGTTGACGCTGTGGCGAGGCAGGCCACTGGGGGAGCTGGATTCTCCGTGGGCGGACAGTGTCCGCGACGACCTGGAGCGTAAACACGAGGTAGCACGTCTGGACCGCAATGAACTGCGGCTGCGCAGTGGCGCCCATGCGCAGGTGCTGGCCGAGCCCGCGACGGGCGGCGTAGTCGGTGAACGGGAGGCAGCGCAGCGGATCGAGGCCCTGTTCCTCGACGGGCGCCCGGCCGACGCGTTGCGGGAGTACGAAGAGGTCCGGTCGCGCCTGGCGGACGAGCTCGGCGCCGACCCCGGGCCACGTCTACGCCGGTTGCACGAACGAATCCTGGCTGGCGGGGGACCGGGCGGTGAGACACCGGCCCCGCAGCAGCTCCCGGCTGCGCCGCTGTCCTTCACCGGGCGCACCGACGAACTCGCGGCACTCGACAGGCTGCTCGCCGCCCCGGGTGCTGTGGTGGTTGTCTCCGGCGCCGGCGGTCTGGGAAAGACCTGGCTCGTGGTGCGGTGGGCGACCGATCACGCGAGCCGATTTGCCGACGGACAACTCTACGTCGACCTCCGCGGCTTCGACCCGGTCCACGAACCGATGCCCGCCGAACGCGCCGTCCGCGGGCTCCTCGGCGCGCTGGGTATCGCCCCGACGTCGATTCCTCCAGAACCGGAGGCGCAGGCGGCGCTGTACCGGACCCTTACGACCGGGCGTCGGTTGCTCGTCGTGCTCGACAACGTGCGCGACACCGAACACGTCGTCCCGTTGCTTCCCGGCGGGTCGTCGTGTTCGGTCCTGATCACGAGCCGGCACGAGCTCGGCGGCCTGCTCACCACCCACGGCGCGAACACGCTGCCCCTGCGACCCCTCGATGAACGGCAGGCTCGAGACCTGCTCGCACACAAGCTGGGCGCAGCCCAGCTGGCCGACGAACCCGGCGCCGCCGAGCAGATCATCCGTCAGTGCGGAGGAATGTCGCTGGCACTGGCGATCGTCGGCGCACGGGTGATTGCACAGCCCGAACGGCGGCTGGCGGCAATCGCCGCCGAGCTGCGCGACAGCCGATTGGACGCACTCGACACCGGTGAGCTGACCGCGAGCCTGCGCGCGGTGTTCGACACCACCTACCGATCCCTCGACGCTGCCTCCGCGTCCGCGTTCCGCCTGCTCGGGCTGGCGCCCGCCGACGATATCGAACGTGTAGCAGCCACCGCCATGATCGGTGACTCCCGCCTCCTGCGCGTGCTGTGCGCCGCCAGTCTTATGGAGGAGACTCCGCAGGGGCGGTTCCGGATGCACGACCTCGTAAAGCTTTACGCCTCCGAGCTCGCGGTCGAGACCGATGACACCCCTATC
Source organism: Amycolatopsis coloradensis (assembly GCF_001953865.1). Lineage (GTDB taxonomy): Bacteria > Actinomycetota > Actinomycetes > Mycobacteriales > Pseudonocardiaceae > Amycolatopsis > Amycolatopsis coloradensis. The sequence continues at coordinate 7,058 of NZ_MQUQ01000046.1, read as the reverse complement.
CGGCTCGCGGCGTCGGCCCGGCTGTTCGACCACTACCTGTGCTGGGCCTCGACCGCCATGGAGTGGGTGTCGCCCGATGAGGCCTACCTGCGGCCCCCGGCAACGCGGTCGGCGGGACCGCAACCCCGTTTCGCGGACGGCTATGCCGCGCGGGCCTGGTTGGACGCCGAACGGACCACCATGCTCGCCATGGCAACCGGTGCCCCGGAATCCCTGTCTGGGCACGTCATCCAGCTGTCGGCGACGCTCTGGCGGTACTTGTATATCGGTGCGCACCACAACGAGGCGCTCACCCTCCACGCGACTGCTCTCGAGCTGACGCGCCCGGGCACCAAGGAGAAGGGCTTTGCCCATCAAGCCGTCGGCATGACTCTACTCGTGCTCGGTCGCTACGGCGACGCTGCCGGCCACTTCAAGGAGGCTTTGACCATTGCCTTGGACCAGGGAAACGAGCTCCTCGAAAGTATTGCCCGCATAGGTACCGCTTCGGTGGATGATCTCCGAGGTGAGTCCGCGACCGCCCGGAATCAGTACGAGCTGGCGCTCGTCACCGCACGCCGGAGCGGACACGCACTGCTGGAAGGGGCCGCGCTGTTCCATATCGGCGACCATTTCCGTCGCAACGGCGACCACCGAACCGCAAACGGCTACCTGCGACGAAGCGGCGCGATCGCTCTGGACCTCGGGTCGGCTGGGTTAGGCGGACTGGTGTTCGCGGCGCTGGGCAATACCCATGCTGGCCTGGGACAATCTGACGACGCTGATGAACACTTCCACCGCGCGCTGACTTTCGCGAGGTCCTGCAGAAACACGAACCTCGAGATCTCGACCCTCAACGAGCTGGCCGCTACGAAATCCGGTTCCGAGGCGGTCGAGTTGTACGAGGAATCCCTGGCCCTCGCCCGCCGAACCGGTCACCTGTACGAACGCGCCCGCGCCCACTACGGCCTGGGCACGGCCCACCGAGCTGCCGGAAACCGTGCCCGGGCGACATTCCACCTCGAAACGGCGTTAACCGCCTATGCCGAGCTCTGCGCACCCGAGGCCGACGATGTCCATACGCTGCTCGCCACGCTATCGGGCAGTCTGCACGACAGCGACAAGTAACACGCGGTCTCTCCGGCCAGCCGATCAGCGCGGTGTATCCGCAGGAACTCGTGTGCTCCGTGACGCATGGCCAGGGCGGCGCCGCACGGTTTCCTCGTGCGGGCCACTCTGGAGATCGTCCTGCAGCACGGCCGTGGAGTCGTCAACGACCAGGTGATCCGTAACGACCGGCCGCGGCTCGAACGCACCGGCATCACCGGCGTCCTCATCAGTGGCCACCCCCACCTCGACGACTTCGACGTGCTCTTCGGCGCCGATCGGAATGTTGTGGCCGAGCTGATGACCCTGATTCCGTTGACCAGCGATGAAGTCGCCTGAACCACCTCTCGTGACGGCGTCGCCGCGCTTCTGGACCATCTCGAGGACACGAACCCGCCCAGCTCGACATCGCCCGTGCCTCGACGACCTGAGCCACAGCACGGCACTCTCGCCGGCATCCGCGACCGGAGCGCCCGGAATCGCCCGTGACGACCATGCACTCCTCGCGCAGCTGCACTCCCGGGTCCGTGGTGTGCACGATCCCGCCCGGCATCGGCAGCTGGTCGGCCGCCGCGGCGAGGACGTCCTGGTGTTGCTCTAGGACCTCACCGATTGGACAACCGTGACATATCTGGTCAAGCAACTCTTTGACTGGCTGCGGGATCCGGCCCGGATCGATGCGCACCAGGATCCGCCTGCGGCCTCGCGTCGGGATCGCCGATGCCCGGCCCGGCGACACGCTCGACGACCTTCTGCGCCGTCCCCGCCGCGCTCTGCACGACACCGACGATGCCCGCGCACCCTAAATCCACGCCGACCAGTCCACGCACCAGCCCGGCCGCGATGACCACCACCGCCTCGAACTCCTCGCCGAACTGGCCACCGTCCACGACCGTGACGCCCTGGACGTGGACTACCAGCCCATCCACACCGCCCTCGGCAGTCTCGCCGCGGTCCGCCCCCAGCCCTATTGGCGAAGTCCCGCCGGAAGCCGCCGGGACCTGTGCGACATCGCCGACCCGGCTGACCACACCGGATTGCTATCCTGGGCACTCCCCACAGTTCTGGCTTGCACGGCCCAGGACTCCGTCGCGTGGGCCGCCCACGGTGCGGTACCGACGATCCTGCTTGAACTGCCCGGCAGCACGGTCCACGACGAGCCACTGCTGGACAACCTCACCACCATCGCCGCCGACACCGGAATCCCGCCAGGCCGGCTCCAGCTCGCCGTCCCCGCCCACGCCCTCACCGGACACCCCGCCATTCACCGGCGGCTGCGGGAATTGCCGCTGGGGTACACCGGCATCCGCCTGGCCCTGACCGACGTCCTCGACGACCACATCCCGCTGCAGGCGTTCACGACCGTCGACTGGGCCACCATCGCGCTCACCGCCGGTACGGTCGCCGCTCTCACCGCCACTCCCGCGGGCGGGCTACCGCTTGAGGCGGCCCTGAGGACGATCCGCGCCTTGAACGCACAAGCGCTTACCGACCACACCACCACCGTGCATGGGCAGCCGGTTTTCGACCTTTATCAACAGTCCAGCACCGTCACTGCACACGACATCACCCGGCAGCCCCGATGACGACCTGATCGCCGACGCGACGCTGTCTGACTGGCGGATGGGTATCGGCTTGCCGCCGGCGACGTCCATCGAATTTATAATCATCAGTGGGGCTGTAAACGCGAGCGCGAACTGAACGGTCCCATCCCCGCAGCAGAACGTCGGGGAGGCCGGCGTGGCGTGCGTCGGCAATGCGATCGCTCCACCCGGGCATCCTTGTCAGGCATACTGACGCGACGTGGTAGGACCCGGCCAAGGATCGGCGCCTGAACTGGGACCCGCCGCATGCGTACTCGCCGCCTCATGTCCAGCCGAGCAGCAACTCGTTGCGTGGGGACCAGCGCGGCGGAGCGATGCGGACGGTGATTCCCGGCATACCGAGCCCTGGAACCTCAGCGGCGTGGACGAACGCACGTGCTCGTTCTGACTCACCACGAATTCGGACATGGCCACGCCGGGCGGCGCCGTCGTGCAGGACCGGCGGCCGGTTCACCAGTCGTACTGGACATGGCCACCCGGTTTCCGGTTCCTACTCAAGGGACCCCTCCACCGATGACGCGGCAGTTTCCCGGCGCCGGGTCATTGCCGCCGGATGAGGTAGTTGGTCAGGTTGGCGCGTGGCGCGTGCTGTTGAGTGAAGACCTGTTGGTTGGCGTAGAGGCGCCCGTTGGCGCGGTAGGCGGGGGCGACGACGAAGACCACGGGTGTGGTGGGGTCGCAAGTTCCCCAGGGCTTTTGGAAGGCGGGGTCTGGGCGTGTGCCGATCGGGGCGTGGAAGTCCCAGTCGACGGCGTCCGTGGCGAGGTCGGTGGCGGTGCGGACGAGGTCGGTCGCGTCGCGATTGTGGCGGTGGGGGTCAAGACCGAGTCGAAGACACAGGTCGGTGGCTGAGCCGGGGTCGGCGAAGAGGGTGCGGGTGATGATGCTGATGTTCCCGGCGATCGCCGCAGGGGTGGCATCGCGGCCGGTCTGGTCGCACCCGGCGCGGGCGAGCCTACGGCACATCTGGTGTACGAGGTCGAGGTAGCGTTCGGCGTGCTGTTCGTGCTTGCTCTGATCAAGGGTGGTCAGTGTCGGCGGGGTGATGATCCGGTCGACGATCCGCGTGCGCAAGCGCTGGTTCTCGGCGTTGGCCTGGTCGAGTTGGTCGCGTAGTTCGGTGACCCGCGCGTTCAGCCGTTCGACCTCGGCTTGGAGGAGCAGTTCGGACGCGGGGGTACCCACGGGTTCGATGAACAGGGGCTTCGGGGCATATCTCCAGCTGGGCAAACCATGGGAACGGCGCACTCTGTCCCAGTGGGCGTCGTTCATGAGGTCTCCAGATTCAGGCGCAGCGGTGTCTCCTTGCCGGTCGCGACGAGTACCGCGCGTGCTTTGATTTCTGTCTCGCCGAACTTCAGGAAGATGCGCACGCCGCGTGAGTGCAGCGGCCGCCCCGCCACCGGGCGGAGATCGATCGAGATGGTCCCGATATGGCGGCACGACGCCGCGGTCACGTGCCCTGGCGCCGGCCCGTCGGTGACATAAAAGTCGAGGTCGAGGTCCCGTTGCAGGCCCCGGATCGGGGTATAGGGACCGAACTCTGTCTCATGGTCGCTGGGGACGAGGGCACCCTTTTTCACGAGGCATTCGAAGCGTGTGACGCAGACGTCGAAGAGCTTCCCGTCGTCGGTTTCGGCTTGGCGTTTGTCCTCCTCGAGGTCGATCCCGGGCCGGAAGGTGCGTGAGGTCCCGAGACCGTAGGTTCGGCGTGCCCGGCGGGCGCGGGTGTCCGGCCGGCAGGCGAAATGCACAGCGCCGCGGACGATCGCGGCCTGCGGATCCGGCGATACCGCGACCACGGCTTCATCACCAAGGTGCGCGGTGACACTGTCTCGCAGGCAGGGGGAGGCGGCGAACCCGCCGGTGAGGAGGACGACGATCGGGGGGTCGTCGTCCTCTTGCTCTTTCGCGAGTTCGTTGACCTGGTCGCTGATGAGGGTGCAGACATCCTGGACAACCGCGTCGAAACACGCTCGGATCTCCTCGGGGGACGCCACGATCTCCCGGTCCTCGCCGTCCTGGGCGGCGACCAGGTCTTTCCTGGTACGCAGCGGCAGCTTTTTGTACAGGTCCGCGGAGAAGGAGAAGTACCTGGGTGTGTCGTTGTCGGCCGTGATATGTAGCTTCGCGCTCTGCCACTGGTCGAGGACGGCGTCGATGCCGTCTGGGCAGGTGTCCTGGAGTTTCCTGAACCGGTCGGCCCCGCCCAAGCGGGGGATGAGGATAGTGTCGACGAACGCTCTGTCGACGTAGGCACCTCCACCGGGATGCCCGGATGATGTTCCTGTCTCTTCCAGGGACCCGTCCGCGCACACTCGGTACGAGGTGCGGTCGATGGTTCCGCCGCCGCAATCGGCGACGATGAGGCGCTGGCCGGGTGTGATCAGCAGTTGCCGGTCATTGGTTCGTCCCGGGACGCGGATCCCGGCGACCCTGGCGTGTTGCGCGGCGGCTTCAGGTTCCAGCGCCAGGATGAGCCGGTCGTCGTCTTCGGGGAAGCCGGCGTTGCGCGCGCATCGGCGCATGATCGCTTTGTTGCCGTCGTTCCAGATGTTCGGCACCGTCAGACAGAACAGCGCGTCCTCGGCGGTGAACCCGGCCTCGGAGATCTCCTCCAGGACCCGGTCGAGCATGCACCGCAGATACTTCGTGATGAGGTCCTCAGTCGCCGAGGTCGACCGAGGTGCGAGCGCACCCAGCGGATGCGGATCAGTGTCATCCATCAGGTTCATCTTGAACAACTCTTCAAACCGCCAGCCCAGCCTCACGCGGTCCTTCCGATGCTGCCGCCAGCGGACAACGGCGTCGTCGCCCCACGCGATGACGTTCCCATCCCGGTCCAGGAGCAACGCGGTCCGTGTTTTGACCGATGCCACCGTTTGTCCGGGCCATTGGCCAATGGTGACGATGGTCCGCCCGGCCGGGTCCTCGTCTCTGCTCACGGGAATACACCACGCCGGGGCGCTCGCATATGTACCGAAATCGATCGCGATCCGCAAGATCGGGCCATGCGAAACCATCGTGAATATCCCTCCAGTCGCCGAAAGTCAGTCAGTTTTATCACCTGACCCTGCTGTTGGATTCCAGTGCACCGGGTCAACACCCGTCGGTGCGCACTTTGTAAACAGATCCTTGTTGTTTATTGCTCCGAGTAGTGCATTGCGGTCTTGCTTGCGGCCATTCGTGCACGGCGAAGAGTGAATATGCGATTGAGAGTTGCCTAAGCGTAAGCGGCCGCCGATGGATGCGGAGAATCGGCTTCCATCCAGACATCGGACTCGCCCGGAGGCGAGGTTTACGGACGAGATTCGCTGTGCGCCGCCGGCGGATCCAGCTCGGCTTTGCCCGCGCGGTGGCTCGGCGGAACGCCGCCAGTTCGGCGTAGACCAGAGACCGGAGCGCGTGCGAACGCTCGTCGGAGCAGATCCGCAGCAGCCGGGAAGCCGCAGTTCCGAGAGTCGCCCGAAGGCGCTGGTGTCACGGAGCGGTTCGATGGCGTCGAGCGGCCCTGAAGTGAGCGAACACGTTTATCAGGTCGAAGACATGCTTTCTGCGCTCTTTGCCCTTGCCGCTGACGGGCCGCTGAAATCCCGGTCGCGGCAGGGCGTTCGGGCGCTCGCGGACGACGACTCGAAGGTATGGCGGAGTCCGCCGTCAAGGTTTTCGTGCGCAGATACGGCTCGTAGGCGGGAGCGTCGCCCACGTCCGCATAGGAATCGGCGGTGCATTTCTCCCAGCCCGGCCAGCGCGGCAGAACCACTACTGCCCGAAATATAGGTGATGCCTTCGACGATGTGTCTCGACGTGCGGGCGGTAGCGCGGGCCGATTCTGCCCGCACGCGGCCGGGTCGGCCTGAGGTCCTTCGCGCGAACGGGATGACTTTCCACGTAACGAGCACGTCTGCGCCTCGGCTATTCCCTCCGTAACGCGAGTGGGTCGTTGCTGTTTCGCGCCGAGGGAGGCCGATGCTCGCGAGCGTACCCAGGTCAAGAACCAGCGCTGGCACCGTCCACGCCGCACGGGAGCCCATCCGCTCTGGCGGTCGCGCCCTCACAGCGGCTAGTGACCCCTCGTGCTCGCCGAGATCGCGACCGCAGTGTTCCCCATCGCCGCCGCCGTCGCCGAGTACCGCAAACCACGCGGTCCCATGACCGCTCAGCCATTGCCTACCACTTCGACCAATGTGCCCGCATTTGTGTTTGACGCCCTCTGCCTGAACCTGACGCTGCTTCATCTGGTGGATAAGGGACTGCCCCGAGTTTGGTTGACACCGGGGGTGTGGTGTTTCAGGCCGCTGACGCGGCGGTGTAGATGGTCTCTAACTCGACCGGGGTGAGTTTGCCCAGGGCTCGTTGTCGGCGTTT
>NZ_MQUQ01000045.1 GCF_001953865.1 Amycolatopsis coloradensis | reverse complement strand
CTAGTGCCTCATCAAGAAACGTTGACGTCGTAACCGTGTCGCGTGGACATCCGGGCTGGTGGTCGCGAGGCTGGGCGTGGAGGTGAGGCTGGTGGCGCGTCAGCCGGAGGTGTTCGCGCGGTCGTTGGAGCCGGAGGAAGCGCAGCGGCTGGTCAAGATCACGAGGTCGGCGAAGGATCGGGTGCGGCTGCGGCGGTCCGGGATCGTGCTGGCGTCGGTGCAGGGCCGGTCCGCGCGGGAGATCGCGGCGATGTTCGCCGCGACAGAAGGCTATGTGCGGGAGGTGATCCACGCGTTCAACGAGTCCGGGTTCGCGGCGTTGTCCCCAAAATGGAGGGGCGGCCGACCAGCTAAGTTCGGGCCGGCCGCCCGTGATCAGATCTGCCGCATCGCTGCCTGCAAACCCACCGAACTGGGGTTGCCGTTCACGACTTGGAGCCTGACCAAGCTGGTCACGTATCTCGCCTCACACGCGTGGATCAGAACCAGCACCGAGACCGTCCGGCAGATCCTGCGCAAGGCAGGCGTGTCCTGGCAGGCGACGAAAACCTGGAAAGCCAGCAAGGACCCGGACTTCGTGGCCAAAAAGAACCGCATCCTCGACCTCTACGACCGGCCGCCCGCCGACGGACGAGTGATCTGCGTCGACGAGTTCGGGCCGCTGAACCTGCAACCCCGCCCCGGCCGCGGCTGGTTCCCCCGCGGCCGCCCAGCCCGGCTGCGCGCGACCTACACCCGCACCAAAGGAGTCCGGCAGATGTTCGCCGCGCTCGACCTCGCCACCGGACAGATGTTCTACCGATTCCGTGACCGCAAACGCTGGCCACAGTTCCTCGACTTCTGCAAGCAGCTCCGTCGCCGCTTCCCGACAGGGAAGCTCTACCTGATCTGCGACAACTACGGTCCCCACGGCAAAGCCGAGGTCAGGACCTGGTGCGCGGCCAACGACATCGAGCTGGTCTACACACCCACCAACGCCTCCTGGCTGAACTGGATCGAGTGCGAGTTCACCGCGATCCGCTACTTCACCCTCGACGGCAGCGACTACCCCAGCCACACAGCCCAGGAAGCCGCCATCGCCGGCTACCTCCGCTGGCACAACCGCCACAGCCACCCCAAACGCCACTTCGCCGTCAACTCCACAATCCGCCGACCGGATTACCTACCCAACGTTGCTTGATACGGCACTAG
>NZ_MQUQ01000044.1 GCF_001953865.1 Amycolatopsis coloradensis | reverse complement strand
CACTTTCGGGACATCAGGTGTCCCGAAAGTGGCTTTCGCGACACGGCCACCGGCCAATCACGAGGAGGCCGCCATCGCCACCAGAGGACTACTTGCGGTCGGCCTTGATGACCTCGAAGAGGCTGGTCCACGAGCTGCGCCCGTGTCCCGCGGCGATCGCCCGGTCGTAGTGCGACTTGATCGCCTCCGGCAGGACGACGTCGATCCCGGCGTCCCGGCTCGCCTGCACGATGTGGTCGGCGGTCGCGCCCATCATCGTCACGTCGGCCTCGTCGCCGGGGTGCTCGCCCTTCTCGACCTGTTCCGCCGCGGCGTCCAGGTAGAAGCCCATCGTCGCGAAAAGGTCCTTGGCGTACGGGAGGAACTTCTCGACGGGGACCCCTGCCGAGCGGATGAGCGCGCTCGCGTGCAGGAACACCGAGAGCGAGTTCAGGAAGATGTCCAGCTGCGCCTGGTAGAACAGCTGCGCCAGCCGGACGTCTTCGCCGAGGAAGTCCGGCCGGCCGATCAGCGCCAGGATGTCCCGGTACTTGTCGAACACGTCGGTGGGGCCGCTGTAGAAGACGTACGCGTCTTCCTTGCCCACCATCGGGGCGGGCACCATGACGCCACCCGCGAGGAACTGCCCGCCGCGGGCCTTGACCCAGTCGGCGGCTTCGCGGGTCTTCTCCGGCGTGTCCGAGCTGAGATTGACGATTACCTTGCCCGCCAACGTTTCCCCGGCCCTGCCGAGGATGTCGTACATCGCCGCGTAGTCGGTGAGGCTCAGCAGCACCAGCTCCGACGCCGCCACCGCGTCCGCCGGCGTCTCGGCGCGAACGGCACCGGCCGCCATGACACCGTCCGCGCGGGCGGCGGTGCGGTTCCAGACGGTCACTCCGTGGCCGTTCTCCAGGAGTACCCGGACCATGGCCTGTCCCATCGGACCGAGCCCGATCAGTGTGATCATTGTGTTTCCTTACTTCTTGAGGAGTTCGATGATGCCGATCAGGTCCTCGGCGCCGTGTCCGTCGGCGACTCGTTTGTCCATCAGTGGCTGGAGCGGTGCGAGCAACTCGGCGCTGACACCCTGTTCCTCCGCGGCCTTCGCCAGATTCGGGAAGGCCGCGGCCTGCATCGCGAGGTTCGACACGACGTCGGTCCCGTAGTCGCCGTCGTCGATCTGCTCGGCCGCGCGCTCCAGGAAGCCGCTCATCGCGTCCATCCAGCCGCGAAGCAGCGGAGCGAACTCCCTCGCTTTGGCTCCGGTGGAGCCGACGAGGGTGAAGGCCTGGATGACGCCGATGAAGTGCCCGTACATCCCGCTGAGCAGCGCGATGTCGTACAGCGGCGCCAGCCCGGGATCGGCCCCGAGATAGTTGGTGCCGCCGAAGGCGTCGAGTGCGGTGCGGGCCCGGCCGAAGACCGTGCCCGAGCCGCTGTAGAAGACGAACGCCTCGGGCGAACCGATCATCGGCGGAACGGCCATGATCCCGCCGTCGAGGTACGCCGCGCCCAGGTCTTCGGCCCAGGCGGCCATTTCGCGTGCCTGGCCGGGGGTGCCGTTGGTCAGGTTGATCAGCTGCCGTCCAGCGAGCCCGGCCGCGGCCGGGTCGAGGACCTCGTGCACCGAGTCGTAGTCGAGCAGGCAGGCGATCACGATCTCGTTCGCCGCGAGGGCCTCGGCCACGTTCGAAGCGACCGAAGCTCCCTTCGCCGCCACGCCCTCGGCGCGGCTCGCGGTCCGGTTCCACGCGGTCACCGGATGCCCCGCGGCCAGTAGTGCCTCTGCGAGCGCGGTTCCCATCGCGCCCAGTCCCAGTACCGTCACCGGGGTCTTGCCGTGTTCGGTCATGGGACCACCGTGACGCCCTCCGCGCACGGATCGCTGCGGGTCCGCGCACGGCCTCGCGCACGGGATTGTCGGTGGTCCGCGCTAACGTCGGTTTCGTGCGTTTCGGAGTGCTGGGACCACTCGCCGTGTGGACGACCGCCGGCGAGCCCGTCGTCGTGCCCGAAGCGAAGGTCCGTCTTCTGCTCGCCGGCCTGCTGAGCAGGGAGGGCAGGGCGGCGGCCGTGTCGTCGCTGACCGACGACCTGTGGGGCGAGCATCCGCCGGGCAACCCGGGCAACACCTTGCAGACCAAGGTCTCCCAGCTGCGCCGCACCCTCGAGCGGGCCGAACCGGGCGCCCGCGAAATCGTGACCCACCAGCCCGCCGGCTACGTCCTCGCCGTCGAGCCCGGCGACCTGGACGTCGACCGGTTCCGCACGCTCACCGCCCGCGCCCGCGCCACCGTCGATCCGCGTGCTCGCGCCGCGCTGCTGGCGGACGCGCTCGCGTTGTGGCGAGGGCCCGCGTACGCCGGGTTCGAGGACGAGCCGTTCGCCGTGGCCGCGGCGCAGCGGTTGGAAGAGGAACGGCTGCTCGCCGAAGAGGAGCGGGCCGAGGCCAGGCTGGCGCTCGGCGAACACGGCGTCCTCACCGGGGAGCTGGCCGGTCTGGTCTCGCGGCATCCGCTCCGGGAGCGGCTTCGCGGCCTGCTGATGCGGGCGTTGTACGCCGCCGGGCGGCACAGCGAGGCGCTCGAAACCTACGCCGAACTGCGGGCGAGGCTGCGGGATGAATCCGGTCTCGAACCAGGGCCGGACCTCGCGGCGCTGCACCAGGCGATCCTCACCCGCAGCCCCGATCTCGAACCCGTCCGTGCCGCCGGTCCGGTACGCGGGAACCTGCCTGAGGCACTGACCGAACTGGTCGGCCGGACGACGGCGGTCAAGGAGGTCGGCGCGCTCGTCACCGACGCGCGGCTGGTCACCCTCACCGGACCGGGCGGGGTGGGCAAGACCCGCCTTGCCATCGAGGCCGCGTCGAAGCTCGCGATGGCCGACGGCACCTGGCTGGTCGAACTGGCAGGCCTGGACAACGTCGAATGCCCGACCTGCCCGCCGGAAGACCTGGTCGCCGTCGTCCTGACGGCCGCGCTGGACCTCCGGGAGGAGGTTACCTCGGCGAAGTCACCGACCCGGTCGTTGGCCGATGCCTTGCGTGACAAGGAGATCCTGCTCGTCCTGGACAACTGCGAGCAAATCGTCGAGCCGGTCGCGGCGCTGGTGGAGCGGCTGCTTTCGGCGGCGCCACGCCTGCGGGTGCTCGCCACCAGCCAGGAGCCGCTCGGGCTGCCCGGTGAGACCGTCTGGGCGGTCCCGCCGCTCGACCTGCCCGAGCAGGCCGATTTCGCCGCGGTGCGGGAATCGAGCGCCGTCCGGCTGTTCGCCGCCCGGGCCGCGGCGGCCGCCCCGGGATTCACGCTGGATGAGAAGAACGCGACCGCGGTCGCCAGGATCTGCCGCACGCTCGACGGGATCCCGCTGGCGCTCGAACTCGCCGCCACCCGGGTCCGGACGCTCGGCGTGCGCGAACTCCTCACCCGCCTCGATGACCGGTTCGGCCTGCTGTCCTCGGGCAGGAGGGGCGGGCCGCGCCGTCAGCAGACCCTCCGCGCGATGATCGACTGGAGCTGGAGCCTGCTGAGCGAGGCCGAGCAGATCGTGTTGCGCAGGCTCGCCGTCCATGCCGAGGGCTGCGGTCTCGACGCCGCCGAGTCGGTTTGCGCGGGTGGTGAGATCGCTTCCGGCGAGGTCCTGGATCTGCTGTCCCGGCTGGTCGACAGGTCTCTGGTGGTCAGCAGGCCGGGCAGGACGGGCGAACCGCGGTTCCGCCTGCTGGAGTCGGTCGCGGCGTATGCGCTGGAACACGCCGGAAAAGCGGGTGAACTCGACTACTTGTCCCTGCGGCACGCCCGATTCCACGTCGAACTGGCCGAACGCGGCGACGCGGGACTGCGGGGCAGGGAACAACGGCGCTGGCTCGACCGGCTCGACACCGAAGGGGTCAACACCCGGCGTGCGCTGGAAACCCTGCTGAGGCAAGGCGAACACCGGCTCGCGGTGCGGCTGGTTAACGCGACGACGTGGTTCTGGTTCCTCCGCGGACGGCTCACCGAGGCCCGGCGCTCCCTGAACCTGGTGCTCGACACCGGAATCGGCGGCGACGAGCGCGCGCAGGCTCTCGCCTGGCGCACGGGCATCGCCGTGCTCGACGGCACCGGTGTCGAGGGTGCGGTGGAGGAAGCCGTATGGGGCATCGCCGAGCCCGTCGCACGGGCCCGGGCACTGTGGTTCCTCGGCTACGCGTGGTCCACGGTCGGCGATCTGTGCCGGGCGGAGAAACTCACGCTCGGCGCGCTGGAAACCGCCCGTGACATCGGCGACGACTGGAGTGCGGCGGCCGCGCTGAGCGATCGGGCGAGCCACCTGATCTCCGGCGGTGACCTCACCGGCGGTGGCCGGATCGCCGCGCAGAGCGCCGGGATCTTCGACGGGCTGGGCGAACGCTGGGGCTGGTTGCAAGCGTCGTTCGTCATCGGCATGCTGGCCTCGATCGCCGGGGATTACGACCACGCCGCCCGGGTCCACCGGGAAAGCCTTCGCCGCGCGGAGGAGCTGGAGCTGTGGCCGGAGGTCGCCTACAAACTGTCCTGGCTCGGCCGGACAGCACTGCTCACCGGCGATTTCGAAGAGGCGAAGGAGTTCCACGAGCGAGCCAAGGCGTTGGCCGTCGAGCACAGCTTCAAACCCGGCGAGGTCTATGCCGAAACCGGGCTCGCGCTCGGCGCGCGACGCCAGGGGCTGTTCGAGGAGGCTGAACGGCGGCTGTTGTCCATTCTGGACTGGCATAGCCGGGTGGAGTCCGAAGCGGGCAGCACCCTGATCCTCGCCGAGCTCGGGTTCATCGCCGAGCTGCGAGGAGACGCGGCGAAGGCGAAGCGGCTCCAGCAGGACGGCCTCGCGATCGCTCGCCACGGCGAGGATCCTCGCGCGATCGCGCTCGGCCTGGAGGGCCTTGCCGGGGCGGAGTCGGCCGCCGGCTCGTATCGCCAGGCCGCGCGGTTGCTGGGCGCCGCGGCGGCCTCCCGGGAATCCGCGGGTGCTCCCCTGCCGAAGGCCGAACGCGGTGACGTCGACCGGATCACCGGCGTCATCGTCTCGGCGCTCGGAGAAACCGCTTTCGCCCAAGAGGTCGAGACCGGCGCGGCGGCCTCGATCGATCAACTGGTGACAGATAGTCAGTAGCCGGGTACCCGCATCACCGCAATGGACCATGCCTTACTTCACGTCGACAACAAACAGTGACTTCTTTCTGTCGCGCGGCCGTCCTGACCGGTAGCGTGCGTATCCATGCGGGTGAGGTGGGGGGCTCCCGGCGGGCCCAGGGTGACAATGCCGTGGCGAGCGGCTCCGCGGGCGGCATTGAGCAGCCCGCTGACGTTGATCATCGCGGCGGTGACCGCGTTGCTGGCCTGTTTCCTCGGCACCGCCGCCATTTTGCAGGCTTCGGCCGCGGGCGGCGCGGCCGTGGCGTACCAATCCGGCCTCGCGTGCCCGGACTACTACGGGCCCGTGTTCAGCAAGGACAACGTCCCCGTCGCGGTCGCTCCGCAGGTCGTCGATTCGGTCCGCCGTCACGCTCCGGCGCACGGTTTCGGCACGCCGGTCACCTCCCGCTACACGCCGTACCTCTTCGGCACCGAGTTCAACGGCGACCCCAACTACAAGGTCACCATCGCCCACCGGGACCAGGCGGTTCCGGGCCATATCGAACTGGCGGACGGATCAGTGGGCGCCGGGCTCTTGCTCGGCACCGTCGTCGCCAAGGCGGAGGGGATCAAAGCCGGGGTCACACCGAGCATTCACGGCACGCCGCTCCCTCCGGTGACCGGGCTGTACCGCGACCTCGCTGACCCCGCGCCGCGCTGGTGGTGCTCGCAGCAGCGGAACGCCGTCGTGAGCAGGCTCGCCAACGACCCGCTCGACTCGGTCATGTTCGCCCCCGACGGGAAGACGTTCGACGACACGGTCCGCACCCTGGGCGTCCCCGCGATCGCCACGCTGCACATGTCGTTCTACGAGGCTCCTCCCAAGACCGTGAGCGAAGCCGAGGACCTGCTGGAACGCTCCAAGGCACTCATCGCCGAGGTCAAGGCGGATCTGGGTGCCCGCGGCCTCGGTGACGCGATCATCGGGTCGGTGCCGTTCGAGCGCTCCGTGACGATCAGCAACCAGGCGGAGTCGAACGTCCTGATCTCGATCCTGCCGCTCGCGGCCATCAGCATCCTGGTCGGCTGCGCCGGGATCGGCACCGTCGCGTTGCAGTGGTATCAGCGACGGCATCCGCAGCTGAGGCTGCTGTCCGCCCGCGGGAGCGCGCCGGGGGCGCTGGGGGCGCTCGCGGTCGCCGAACTCGGACTGCCCATCGTCGTCGGTGGCGCGGCGGGCGCGCTGCTCGCGCGCCTGTCGCTCGGGGTCTACGGACCACCAGGTGAACTGGACGACGGGGCGCTGCTGCAAGGATCGCTCGTCGCGGCCGCGATCCTGTTCGTCTCGCTCGCCCTGCTGGCAGGCGTGATCACCGTCCGCACGCACCGGGAGTTCGAACTCGGGCGGGTCCGGTCCGGCCGTGCCAAGGGCGTGAAGCTCCTGGCGATCTTCCCGTGGGAACTGGTCACCGCCGGCGTGGCACTGCTCGGCTGGAACCGGCTCGTGGACTACGGCAAGGGGTCGAGGGTCGGCAATCCGCTCCCCCAGGTCGACCCGCTCGCCCTCACCTATCCGGTGTTCGTCGTGCTCACCGTCGGCCTGCTCGCCGCCCGGCTGGCCTGGCTCGCCCTGCACGCGTCGCATCGCGCGCGGCTGTGGTCACGGCCCGCGCTGCAAATGGCGATCCGGCGACTGGCCAGCGCCCGCGCGCCGGTCACCGGCGTCCTCGTGATCGGCACGCTGGCCGTCGGCACGCTGGCGACCGGGATCGGGATCGCGCGCGGACAGGAGGAGGCGCTGCACACGAAGTCGGCGATCTTCGTCGGCGCCGAGACCAGGGTCGACACCGAAAGCGTCATCGGCACCGGGAAGGTCCAGCTGCCACCTCACCTCAGCGGCGACACCACGATCGTCGGCGAGCTGACCGGCACCGGCAGTGTCGTGCTGGTCGTGGATCCGCGGACCTTCCGGCGCGCCGCCACGCTCGGCCCGCTCGACGGCGCCGAGGTCGAACGGCTCCTGGGGCAGTTGTCGAATCCCGGCACCGGTGTCCCGGCGATCCGGGTCGGGAACGACTCCGCCCAGAAAGCCGCGCTGGGCGCCGGTCTCGCGGACGCCAGGACGATCGGTGAACTGCCGATGTTCCCGATCATCGGCACCAAGGCCGGATATGTGATCTCCCGGGAGTCACTCAGCCCCGCGCAACTGCGCGCCGTGCCCAAGTGGAGCGTGTTGTCCGGTGCCCCGCTGACTCAGGTGACCGATGCGCTGACCTCCGTGGGGGTGGCCACCGCGGTCAACCGCGTCACCCGTGAGTCCGCCCTCGACGCGCTTCCGTTCTATCTCGTGTCCTGGACGTTCTCGTTCATGGCTCTGCTCGGAGCGGTTCTCGGTGCGGTGGCGGTGCTGTCGCTGCTGGTCGCGGTCGAGGTCCGCCGACGCCAGAACGCGCTGGCCGGGGCGCTGGTCTTGAGGATGGGGATGCGCCCGCGTGCCCTGCTCGCGAGTCACCTGATGGAACTGGGCGCGCTCAGCGGGCTCGCCGTGGTCATCGGCGTCGCCTGCGGGATCTCGGTCGCGGGTCTTTCGGTGCCGCGCTTCGATCCGGCGACGTTCCTCGCGCCGAGGTCGGCGCTGCCCAACCCGACCCCGTTCGCCCTGACCGTGTTGGCCGTCGGTGTGCTCGTCGTGGCACTGGCGGGCTGGATCGCGATGCGCTCGGTGCGCACCGCCCGGACCGCGGAGTTGATCCGTGCCTGAGAAACCGATCTTCCGGCTGGACGGCATCGGCGTCGACTACCAGACGCCGGCGGGCACCGTCACCGGTGTCGACGGCGTCACCATCGACATCCCCGCCCGCGGGATCACCGTGCTGGCGGGGCCGTCCGGTTCCGGCAAATCCACCCTGCTGCGGACGCTCGGCCTGTTCGAGCAACCCGTCCGGGGCACGATTTCCTTCCAGGGAACCGAAACCGGCAAGCTGCGGCACCGTGAGCGGCGGGCGCTGCGGCGAACCCACCTCGGTCTGGTGTTCCAGAACCCGACCGACAACCTGCTCGCGTACCTGAGTGTCGCCGACAACCTCCGCGCGGCCGCGGAGTCGGCCGGGACGGAATGCCTGCCGGACGACATCCTCGACCAGCTGGGGCTGGGCGGGACCGGCGGCTGGCGGATCTCCGCGCTGTCGGGCGGGCAGCAGCAGCGCCTCGCGTTCGGCTGCACCCTCGCGCGCCGCTCGACCGTCGTCCTCGCCGACGAGCCGACGTCCCAGCTGGACGAAGGTTCGGCCGATCTGGTGCTCGACACGCTGAAATACTTGGCGGATCAGGACTTCGCCGTCATCGTCGCCTCGCACGACGACCGGCTCATCGAACTCGGCAGCCGCGTCGCGCGGATGCACAAAGGCCGCCTTGAAAGCACCGAAGAACGGGAGGTCGTACCGTGATGGCGGAACCCGCTCTCGAGGCCGTCGGGTTGCGCCGCCGGTTCCCCCATCCCAGCGGGGACGTCGAAGTCCTGCGCGGGCTCGAACTGCGTGTGGCCGCGGGCGAACTGGTCACCGTCTCCGGCCGGTCCGGTTCCGGCAAGAGCGCGCTGCTGGCCCTGCTGTGCGGTTTCGACTCGCCCGATTCCGGCAGTGTCCTGCTGGACGGCGTCCCGATAGCGGGCGCGCCGCCGTGGCACACCTGCGCCGTCCTGCCCCAGGCACTCGGCCTCGCGAACGAACTGACGATCGCGGAGAACGTGGCGCTGCCACTGCGACTCCGATCCGACATTCCCAAGCCCCGCGCGAAGGACATCCACGCCCGGGTCGCGGAACTGCTGGAGGAACTCGGGATCGGTGACCTCGGCGACCGTTATCCACTTGAAGTCTCGTTCGGACAGCAGCAGCGGGTCGCGCTCGCCAGGGCGGTCAGCGGACGGCCTCGGGTCCTGCTCACCGACGAACCGACAGCGCACCTGGACGCCGGGAGCACGCCGCGAGTGCTGCGGTTGCTGAGGCGCTGCGCGGAGGACGGCGCCGCGGTCATCGTGGCGACGCACGACGACGACGTGCACCGGATCGCGGACCGGCGGGTACGGTTGCTGGACGGCGTTCTTTCCTGACCTGGCGCCGTCTGGAACCGCCGCTGTTATGAACGGACCTTTCATAACAAATTTTGTTATGAAAGGTCCGTTCATAACAGCTGACCTGTCACTAAGGAGCGACGGGACCGGCCTTCCCGTACAGATCGTTCCCCGCCCAGTCCACGACGTCCTGCGAAGGCCGCGAAGGCGGAACAGGCACGAAGTTCGCGGCGTCGTCGACGCTTCCGGTGCCGTCGTACTTGGCCTGTAGCGGGTACGGGAACACCGGCCTCGTGCGGAAGACCTTGCCGTCGGCGTCGCGGCCGGTGGCGAGCGTCCGGTCCGGGGCGGTGCCGCGTTCGACCCAGGAGACCAGTTCCTTCAGCGGGTCGTACTCGGTCAGTTTGTCGCCGGTCGCGCAGTGGTAGAGCCCGGGCACCATGAACAGCCGGGCCCAGCTCTGCGTCGCGGCGAGGCCGCCGTTGGCGCGGGTGAGCCGCTGGTAGTAGTCGAGTGTGCCGGCCGCGGGGATGGCCTGGTCCGCCCAGCCGTGCCAGATCACGAGCTTGCCGCCGGAACGCCGGAATTCCCGCAGATCCGTCGACATCGCGTCGGACCGTAAGCCTTCCGGGGTGAGTCGGTTGAAATTCCGGGTGGTGAAAGCGAATTTCTCGACCGACGAATGCGGTGTCCCGATCGGGTAGGCCATGTGCTTCAGGTAGTTGTCGGCGAGGGCGAACGCGGCCGGGACGCCGCCGAATTCCGGTGCCGGGAGGGTCCAGCCGTACCAGGACAGTTCGGACCCGACGGTCTGGCCGCCCGGGTAGAGCTTGCGGCCGCGTTCGTCGGTCGGCGGCGCGTAGATCTTCTTGGTCGCCTCGACCTGTGCCGCGGTGAGGCAGCCTGCGTTGTCGGCGCCCGGCGGGCAGGCGATCGTGGCCGGGTCGAAGCGGCAGGTGCGCGGGTCGTCGATGGCGCCGTCGGTGAGTCCGTCGGCCCTGTCGCAAGAGGACAGTGCGGCGGCGTGCAGCGCCGGGAGCTTGTCGGCGGTGAGGATCGGTTTGCCGTCGGCGCCGGTGTTCGCCTTCGCGAGCCAGGTCTGGTAGACGCCGATGAGTGGTCCCCAGTACCCGGCGGGCGCGCCGGCGATGATGCCGTCGAAGTCGTGCGGGTACCGCTGCGCCAGCAGGAGTGCTTCGCGGCCGCCGTCCGAGCAGCCGCTGAAGTAAGACTGCCTCGGCGGAGCGCCGTAGAACGTGGTGATGAGGCGTTTGGACGCCTTCGAGACGACGTGCGGCGCGCGGAAGGCGAAGTCGTCGCGGGCCGCCTGGTTGTTCTCGGCCCACTTGCCGTCGTCGAAGACGAGCGGGGTCTTGCCGACGTGACCGTCGTCGGTGGCCGCGACCGCGACATCGCCGCCGTGCGGCAGCCCGCAGTCGGCGAACGGCGGCGTACTGACGGCGCCGCAGAACCCGCCGCAGCCGAACTGCAGATAGCGGCCCGCGTACGTCTTGGTCGGCAGCCGGAGCTGGAACCGCACCGCCGGTTCGACGTGGCCCCGGACGTCGCAGTGCTCCGGTTCGGTCGCCGTCGCGGGCACCACGGTCGCCGTTTTGACGTGGGTGACCGCCCCGGGGACGTCGTAGGTCCGCACCAGATCGCCGCAGGTGCGTACCGGCCGGAAGGTCGGTTCGCCGGCGGTGGCCGCCGGTGCCGTGAGTATCGAGCCTGCCGTGATGAGCGCTGCCACGCCGAGCATGGACAACCGCCGCATTTCCCCACCCCAGTTTCCCGGATCTGCTTGAAGTTGATCCATTCACCCTGGCCCGGCCCCCGGAGGTTGTCCACCCGGTTTGCGGGCGGACAACCGGGCATCCGGCTTGTCCAGTTCGGGTCAGGTTTGTCCGGGTGTCTTGACATCGATGTCACACGCGAGTTCTTCTCTCTTGGCGCCACCGGTCCCCCGCCTGCGCGGCGCACAGTATGCCCCCGCGAGAAAGCATTGGTGCAACGATGCCCCGAAGCGTCAGACCACTGGTCTGTAGCCTCCTGAGTGCCACGGTCGTGGCGTCCGGGTTGGTAGCCCTTCCGGCGACCGCCGCGGCCGGAGACGTCCCACCGGATTTCCACTCCTCGTTCGAGCAAGGCGAACCGCAGCCGACGTGGAGCGACACGGTCGACGTCGACCCGTCCGGCGAACCGAAGGCGTTCGGCGTCGACGGCGCGAACGCCACCACCATCCCCGGTGACATCCGCGGCAAGGTCACCGAGACGTCGGCCAACAGCGAGAACACCCCGAACGAAGGGGTGTCGAACCTGGTCGACGGGTCGACCGACACCAAGTGGCTCGCCTGGACCCCGACCGGTTGGGCGCAGGTCACCCTCTCGGAGCCGACGTCGATCACGCGGTACGCGCTGTCCTCGGCGAACGACTTCGACAACCGCAACCCGCGGGACTGGACCTTGCAGGGCAGCGCCGACGGCCTGTCTTGGACCGATCTGGACAAGCAGACCGGGCAGAAGTTCAGCGAGCCGTTCCAGAAGAAGGAATACCGTCTCGCGGCCGCGAGTGCCGCGTACAAGTTCTTCCGCCTGAACATCACGAAGAACAACGGCGGCGACATCATGCAGCTTTCGGAGCTGCTGCTGGCCAACGAGGACCCGGTCCCGCCGGCACTGCCGAACATGCGCAGCTTCGCCGACAGCGGCCCAGGCAGCGGTTACACCAGCAAGAACCGGGTCGGCTTCACGGGCCTGCGCGCGTTCCGCTACTCCGGCAGCCATAAGGCCCAGGGGCACGGCTGGTCGTACAACAAGATCTTCGACGTCGACATCCCGGTGGTGGCGACCTCGGAGCTGTCGTACAAGGTGCAGCCGGAGTTCATCCGCGGTGACCTGAAGTACCCGAGCACCAACGTCGCGGTGGACCTCGCGTTCACCGACGGCACCTACCTGAGCCAGCTCGGCGCGGTCGACCAGTACGGTTTCGGGCTTTCCCCGCAGGGCCAGGGCGCGAGCAAGGTGCTCTACACCAATCAGTGGAACCTGGTGCGCTCGCAGATCGGCGTGGTCGCGAAGGGCAAGACGGTCGACCGGATCCTGGTCGGCTACGACAACGCCGACGGCCCGGGTTCGCTGCAGGGCTGGCTGGACGACATCAAGGTCTCGGCGACTCCGACGCCTCCGGCGAGCCTGCGCCCGTCCGACAACGTGCTGACCACGCGCGGTTCGCTGTCGAACGGGTCGTTCTCGCGCGGCAACAACATGCCCGCGACCGCGGTTCCGCACGGGTTCAACTTCTGGATCCCGACCACCGACGCGGGCACGTTGAGCTGGATGTACTCCTACCACTCGCGCAACAACGAGCAGAACCTCCCGGCGCTGCAAGCATTCTCCGCGAGCCACGCGCCGAGCCCGTGGATGGCCGACCGGCAGACCTTCCAGTTCCTGCCCTCGACCGCGTCCGGCGTGCCGAACCCGGATCGTGAGGCGCGGAAGCTGCCGTTCAAGCATTCGAACGAGACGGCGCGGGCGCACTACTACGGCGTCGACTTCGAGAACGGGATCAAGGCGGAGGTCGCGCCGACCGATCACGCGGCGCTGTACCGGTTCAAGTTCCCCGGTGCGGATTCGAACCTGATCTTCGACAACGTCAACAACAACGGCGGGCTCACCCTCGACCCCGCGGGCCGGGCCATCACCGGCTACAGCGACGTGAAGAGCGGGCTGTCGGCGGGCGCGTCGCGGATGTTCGTCTACGCGACCTTCGACAAGCCGGTGTCCGCCGGTTCGAAGCTGTCGACCGGTTCGGGTGAGCAGAAGCGGGACAACGTCCTCGGCTACCTCAAGTTCGACGCGGGCGCCGACAAGACGGTGAACATGCGGATCGCGACCTCGCTGATCAGCGTCGAGCAGGCGAAGAAGAACCTGGCGCAGGAAGTCGCCCCGGACGCGACCCTCGAATCGGTGAGCGACACCGCGCAGAAGGCGTGGGACGAGAAGCTCAAGATCGTCGAGGTCGAGGGCGCGTCGAAGGATCAGCTGATCACGCTGTACTCCAACCTGTACCGGCTCTTCCTGTACCCGAACTCGGGCTTCGAGAATGTCGGCACGGCCGAGAAGCCGGTGAAGAAGTACGCGAGCCCGGTGTCGCCGAAGACCGGACAGGACACCCCGACGCAGACCGGCGCGAAACTGGTCGACGGCGAGTTCTACGTCAACAACGGGTTCTGGGACACCTACCGGACGGTCTGGTCGGCGTACTCGCTGCTCAGCCCGGACACGACCGGGAAGCTGGTCGACGGGTTCGTGCAGCAGTACCGCGACGGCGGCTGGATCTCGCGCTGGTCCTCCCCCGGTTACGCGGATCTGATGACCGGCACCAGTTCGGACGCCGCTTTCGCGGACGCCTACCTCAAGGGTGTCAAGGGATTCGACGTCCAGGCGGCCTATGACTCCGCGATCAAGAACGCCACGGTGACCCCGCCCAACGGCGCGGTCGGGCGGAAGGGCATCGACGAGGGCACGTTTCTCGGGTACGCGCCGAACACCGCGGACCACGGGTTCTCCTGGGCGATCGAGGGTTACGTCAACGACAACGCCATCGCGAACATGTCGAAGAAGCTCTACGACGAGGCACCGGCGAACGACCCGCGCAAACAGGAGTACCTGGACAACTACGGGTACTTCACCGAACGGGCCACGCAGTACGTGAACGTGTTCGACCCGAGTGTCGGCTTCTTCCAGGGCCGTGACGCGGCGGGCAAGTTCACCCGGGGCAAGGCGGACTTCGATCCCGAGGTGTGGGGTATCGACTACACCGAGACCAACGCCTACGGCATGCGGTTCTCGGTCCCGCAGGACGGCAAGGGCCTGGCGAACCTCTACGGCGGCAAGGCCGGGCTGGCGTCCAAATTGGACGAGTTCTTCGCCAAACCCGAGCAGGGGCTCAAGTTCGGCACCTATCCCGGGATCATCCACGAGATGACCGAGGCACGGGACGTGCGGATGGGCATGTACGCGCATTCCAACCAGGCCGCGCATCACACGCTCTACATGTACGACTACGCGGGTCAGCCGTCGAAGACGCAGGCGAAGGTCCGCGAGGCGCTGTCCAGGCTGTACGTCGGCAGCGAGCTCGGCCAGGGCTACGGCGGCGACGAGGACAACGGCGAGCAGTCGGCGTGGTGGCTGTTCGGCATGCTGGGCTTCTACCCGTTGCAGGTCGGCAGTTCGGACTACGCGATCGGCTCGCCGCTGTTCACCAAGGCGACCGTGAACCTGCCCGGTGGCAAGAAGATCGTGGTCAACGCGCCGAAGAACAGCGCGAAGAACGTCTACGTCCATGGCCTGAAGGTGAACGGCAAGGCGCAGTCCTCGACGTCGCTGGCGCACGCCGCGATCGCCGACGGCGGAACGCTGGACTTCGACATGGGCCCGAACCCGTCGTCGTGGGGCACCGGCCCGGACGACGCGCCGAAGTCGATCACCAAGGGTGACGCGGTGCCGACTCCGGTGCACGACCTGACCAAACCGGTCTCCGGCGGGGACGCGGCGTTCTTCGACAACACGTCGCGGACCGAGGCGAAGGTCAAGGCGCCGATCCAGTACCAGGTGCCCTCGACGAACGAGGCGGGTTCGTTCTACACGCTGACTTCGGGCAAGGGCGCGGGTGATGCGAAGAGCTGGGTGCTGAAAGGTTCCTACGATGGGAAGACGTGGGCGGTCGCGGATCAGCGGACCGACCAGAGGTTCCCGTGGCGGCAGCAGACGAAGGCGTTCAAGATCGCGAATCCGGCGCATTACGCCCACTACCGGCTCGAGGTCACCGCGACCACGGGCGGGGAGGCGTCGTTGTCGGAGTTCGAGGTGCTGGGCAAGCCGGACGCGGCGTGCACGCAGACCGTCACCGGTGAGCGCAAGGGACCGCTGACCGTGCGCGACGGGGTGACCTGTTTGGACGGTGCGACGGTGTCCGGCCCGGTGTCGGTGGCGCCGGGCGCGAGCCTGATCGTCCGCGGCGGGTCGATCTCCGGGCCGCTGACGGCGACGGGTGCGGCGCAGGTCGTGCTCGACCGCACGAAGGTGAACGGCCCGGTGGCGATCACCGGGGCGACCGGGCCGGTGTCGATCGAACTGACCGAGATCGGCGGACCGGTGGCGTTGACGGGCAACAAGGGGCCGGTGCTGACTTCCAGCACGATCGGCGGACCTCTGGCGTGCGCGGCCAATTCCCCCGCTCCGACGGATCACGACCTGCGGAACACCGTCCGCGGGCCGTCCGCCGGGCAGTGCGCGAAGCTGTAGTCCTCCGGTAGCGCGTGAAGGCCCCCTTCCCTCGGCTCAGCCGAGGGAAGGGGGCCTTCACGCGGAATTCCTGCCGCGCAGGATGCCGGAACCGACCAGTGTCGCGGACAGGACCGTGAGCGCGAAGCCCGCGTAGGTCGTCGCCGTCAGGAAGTCGGCCGAGTGCTGAGCCGCCGTCAGCGCGCCGGGGAAGACCAACGCCAGGATGGTGCCGCTGAGCGCGATGCCGATCCCGGTGGTGACCTCGCTGGCGGTGTCGACCAGCGCGGCGCCGATGGTGGTCCGGTCCGGCGGCAGGCCGCGCATCACGTTGGTGCCCGCCACGACACCGACCACGCGCATGCCCGCCGCGACGCAGGCGAGAGCCAGTGCGATCCAGACGTAGCCGAGCCCGCCGAACGCGGTGTAGACGGCGAGGCCGCACACGACCGCGCAGGCGCTGAGCCAGGCGGCCTTGGTGAGACCGACGCGGGTGATCAGGGGCGTGACGAGCGCACCGCCGGCGAGCAGGACGACGACCTGGGGAAGCATCCCGAGGGCGGCTTGGGCGGGAGTCCAGCCCAGGCCGAACTGGAGGTGCAGCGTCACGAGGTAGCCGAGCCCGGCGGTCGCGAGTCCGGCCGCGGCCTTGAGCGCCAAGCCGCTGGAAACGAGTGGCCGGGCGATGAGCTTCAGGTCCAGCAACGGATGCCGGGCGGTCTTCTCCCGGAGGACGAAGCAGAAGGAGTGACGGTTAGTTATGACCGTGTATGCGCGTGCCGATCGGAAAGCACGTTTCTACCCCGATACCGTGATCTACCACCGCTGCCGGATGTTCTGCTCTGTTCGAGTGGATGTGGTTTCCGCTACTGCGGGTAAGGAGCGCCGGACGCTAGCGTCGGCTGGGGAGAGAATTCACGCTTACAGGGGAGATTTTTCTTATGGTGCAAAGAAAATCGTCGCGGCCTTTGCGGAGAGTCCGGCTCGTGGCCGCGCTCACCGTCGCCGGGTTGGTCGCCGCCACGGGTACCGCGCTCGCCGACACCAGCGCCGACCGCAAGGTCGTGCAAGAGGCGCTGGACCAGCTCACCGCGAGTGGAGCGCTCGGCGTGCAGGCCAGGGTGGCCGACGGCTCCCAGCGGTTCACCGCTCGCTCGGGCAAGGCGGAGCTGGGCTCGAATCGCCCGGTGCCGGAAAACGGCCGGTTCCGCGTCGGCAGCATCACCAAGACGTTCGTGTCGACGGTGCTGTTGCAGATCGCGGGCGAAGGCAAGCTCGACCTGGACGCGCCGGTCGTCCGTTACCTGCCCGGCACGATCGACGGCCGTATCACGGTCCGCCAGGTCCTGCAACACACCAGCGGCCTCTACAACTACACCGACGCGTTGCCGCTCGACCCGGACGAATTCGAGCGGATCCGCTACCAGCACTGGACACCCGCGCAGCTGCTCAAGATCGCCACCGACAAGCCGCTCGACTTCGACCCCGGCACCCGGTGGAGCTACTCCAACACCAACTACGTGGTCGCGGGCCTGCTGGTGGAGAAGCTGACCGGCAAGCCATACGGGAAAGCGGTCGAGCAGCGGATCTTGAAACCGTTGCACCTCACCGACACCGAGGTTCCCGGCGACAACGTCGACATCAGGGGCCCGCACGCCCACGGTTACGTGACCGTGGCAGGCAAGCCGAACGACATCACCCGCCTCAACCCGTCGGTCGCGTGGGCCGCCGGCGAGATCATCTCCACGACCCGTGACCTGGACACGTTCGGCGTGGCACTGGCGAGCGGCAAGCTGCTCAAGCCCGCGCAACAGCGGGAGATCAGCAAGACCACCACGGTCAGCCCCGAGTACGGCCTCGGCCTTGGGGTACAGACCCTGCCGTGTGGCAGCAAGGTGTGGGGCCACGGCGGCGGCATCCCCGGCTACTCCTCGCAGCTGCTGACCACACCGGACACCAAGAAGCGGCTGGAGCTCTCGGCCACGAGCGCGCCGACCGGCGGCGACCCCAACCCGGCGTTCCTCAAGCTGCTCAACGAAGTCTTCTGCTGAGGTCTTCCGGTCCGGCGGCGCAGTGCCGTGAAGGCCTTCTTAGTACGTGAAGTCGCATAGCTGGGTCAGCGCTGCTCTTGGTGATCCGGACTTGGGGTCGCTGACTACTTGAGCGTGGGGGGTAGTGCCTGTAGTGGTCGCTCGGGGCGTGCCCTTGATCAACGGAGGATGGGCCCCTTCCTTCGTGACTCGTGTTCCTGGCGAGTAGGCGACCAATTGCGATCGGGCAGGCGTGAGCGAGGGGATGTGGCTGTCCTGAAGGTGGCCCTCAGGACGCCTGCGACAGAGTCGCGACCTGTCCTCGTGAGTGGCGATTCGGGTCAGGGCCAAGGGTGTTCTAGGTGCCTACGGCGGGCGAGGCGGGTCCGTGAGGACTCGCCGGAGAAACGCGACCTTCACACCTTCCCCGGTACATGAAGGCCCCCTTCATGTACCGGGAAGCCGACCGCGGCCACCAACCCGGGTGTCGCGAAAGCCACTTTCGGGACATCAGACGCCGCGAAAGTGGCTTTCGCGACACGACACCCGGAACCCGGTAGGTACCTGAGACACTCACGGCCGTCCTTGACACTCACGAGGCGCGGCGGCCACCGAGCCGTGCTCACGCGCGCGAGTTACGGTGGCCTGGTGACGATCACCGGGTTTTTCTCCTCGTTCGAAACGGGTGATCCGCAGCCGGTGGATCCGGCCTTGCGCGTGGGCACCGGGCCGCGGTCGTCGCCGACGGCGAAGCCAGGCGTCGGGTTCACCGGCGGGCACGCTCTCCGCTACGAAAACTCGCTGCGCGCGACACTGTTCGAAGTGGACGTCGAGGTCACCGGCCACACGGAACTGTCCTATGTGGTCTTCCCCGAGGCCGAGGCCGACGCCGTCCCCAGTTACC
This sequence comes from Amycolatopsis coloradensis, assembly GCF_001953865.1. Classification (GTDB taxonomy): domain Bacteria; phylum Actinomycetota; class Actinomycetes; order Mycobacteriales; family Pseudonocardiaceae; genus Amycolatopsis; species Amycolatopsis coloradensis. Next base: position 36,469 of record NZ_MQUQ01000044.1, on the reverse strand, counting down.
GCAGCACGTTCGTGGCACTGGACGTCGAGTTCACCGACGGGACGGCCGCCGGGTTCAGCGCCGCGGAGCAGGGCCTGGACAAGACGCTGTACGTCGACCAGTGGAATCCGGTACGACGGCGGCTGGGCGAGTTCGCGGGACGGCGGATCGCCCGGATCGTGCTGGTCAGCGAACCGCCGGACGGCGAAAGCACGGGCTGGCTCGACGACGTCCGGATCACCGAGCGCGCGGTCGAGATCCGTGAGCCGGTCGACCACGTCCGCACCACCCGCGGCACTCATTCGAGCGACAAGTTCTCGCGGGGCAACAATTTCCCCGCGACGGCCGTTCCGCACGGGTTCAACTTCTGGACCCCGGTCACCGACGCGGGCGTCACCAACTGGCTCTACAGCTACCACCGGCACAACGACGCGGCGAACCGCCCGGCACTTCAGGCGTTCGCGCTGTCGCATCAGCCGAGCCCGTGGATGGGTGACCGGCACACCTTCCAGGTGATGCCGGGGACCGGCCCGGTCGAGGCGGACCGGGTCCGTCGCGCGCTCGCGTTCTCCCATGACGACGAGATCGACCGGCCGTATCACTACGGTGTCCGGTTCGCCAGCGGTGTCACCGCCGACATCGCGCCGTCGGATCACGCGGCGATCATGCGGTTCACCTTCCCGGGTGAACGCGGCTGGCTGCTGTTCGACAACGCCCGCAACCGGGGCGGCCTGCGACTCGACGCGGCGAACGGTGTCCTCACCGGTCACACCTGGGTGCGCAGCAGGTTGTCGGCCGGGGCCCGGCGGATGTTCGTCCACGCCGCGTTCGACGTTCCCGCCGAACGCGGCGGGAAGATCCGCCGTCCGGTGTGGCGCACGGTCACCGGCTTCCTGGAGTTCGCCGCGCCCCAAGTGACGATGCGGATCGCGACGTCGCTGATCAGCCTCACCCAGGCGAAGCGGAACCTGGACCTGGAGATCCCGGACGGCACGAGCTTCGAGCAAGTCCGCGACAAGGCCCGCGACGCGTGGTCGGAGGTGCTGGGCCGCGTGGAGATCGAGGGCGCGACCGAAGACCAGCGCGACACGTTCTACTCCAACCTCTACCGCCTGTTCCTCTACCCGAACTCCGCGCACGAGGACACCCCGACAGGCGTCCGCCACGCGAGCCCCGTCGTCCGCCGTCTCCGGCCCAGCACCCGCACCAGGACCGGGGCGAAGATCGCGGACGGCGAGATGTACGTCAACAACGGCTTCTGGGACACCTACCGCACCACCTGGCCCGCGTACGCCCTGCTCACCCCCGCCCGGTGCGGGCGGATGATCGACGGGTTCGTCCGGCAGTACCGCGAGGGCGGCTGGATCTCCCGCTGGTCCTCCCCCGGCTACGCCAACCTCATGACCGGCACCAGTTCCGACGTCGCGTTCGCCGACGCCTACCTCAAGGGCGTTCGGGGATTCGACGTCGAAGGCGCCTACGAGGCCGCGCTGAAGAACGCGACGGTGACACCGCCCGGGCAAAGTGTCGGCCGGAAGGGACTGCACGAATCGATCTTCCTCGGGTTCACGCCGACGTCCGTCCACGAAGGCCTGTCCTGGGCGCTGGAGGGCTGTATCAACGACTTCGGCCTGGCCAACCTCGCCGAAGCGCTCGGCCGGCGCGACGACGCCGCGTATTTCCGGCAACGCTCGCAGCAGTACGCGAACCACTTCGATCCCCGGATCGGGTTCTTCCAGGGCCGCAACCGTGACGGCAGCCGTCATTTCGCCGCCGAGGGGTACGACCCCGAGGCCTGGGGCGGCGATTTCACCGAGACGAACTCCTGGAACACCGTCTTCTCCGTCCCCCACGACGCCGCCGGGCTCGCCGCGCTGCACGGCGGCACCGAGGCGCTGGAGTCCAGACTGGACACGTTCTTCGCGACGCCGGAGACCGGCCGCAAACCGGGCTCCTACGGTGGGCTGATCCACGAGATGACCGAAGCCCGCGACGTCCGGATGGGACAGTACGGGCATTCCAACCAGCCGTCGCACCACATTCCCTACATCTACAACTACGCGGGCGCGCCGTCGAAGACGCAGCGGATCGTGCGGGAGGTCCTGCGGCGGCTCTACGTCGGCGGCGACCTCGGCCAGGGCTATCCGGGCGACGAGGACAACGGCGAGATGTCCGCCTGGTACGTTTTCGGCGCGCTCGGGTTCTACCCGCTGGCCATGGGCAGCCCCGAGTACGCGATCGGCGCGCCGCTGTTCACGAAGGCGACCGTCCACCTGGAGAACGGTAAGGACCTGGTGGTCAAGGCGCCCGGCAACACCGAGGCCACCGTGTACGTCCACGGGCTGACGATCGACGGACGTCCGCACCGGAGCAGCACGCTCCCCCATTCCACGCTGGCCGACGGCGCGGTGCTGGAGTTCACGATGGGCGAGAAGCCGTCGGACTGGGGCCGCTCCCCCGCCGGGCCGTCCGATCCGTGCCCGCTCACGGACATCACGGCGGGCACCAGTGCGCTGTTCGACGACACGACCAGGACCCAGGTCACCTTCCCCGGCGGCGAGCCGGTCGTCGACTTCCCTGTCGAGGACACCTCTCGCGAGGTCGTGATGTACACGCTGACCTCGGGAAGCCGCCGGGGTGATCCGCGGTCGTGGGTGCTGGAGGGGTCGGACGACGGCGAGCGCTGGGTGCTGCTGGACCAGCGTGAGGGCGAGACGTTCCGCTGGCGCCGTCAGACGCGGCCGTTCGCCCTCGCGGAGCCGTCGAGGCACGCCCGATACCGTCTTCGCATCACCTCGTCCACCGCCCGGCGGGTCACCCTCGCCCAAGGAGAGCTGCTCGCCCGATGATCTCGCGCATCACCCAGGCCACGACCGACCGTCTGGTCGCCTCCGATCCCGGCCTGGTCCGGCTCCGGCTCGGCTTCTCGGCCGTGCTCAGCATCGTCGTCGCGGTACTGGCCATCCTGCCGTTCCACCAGCCGCTCACGATCACCCTCGTCGCCGCGATCGCCGCGATGACGGCCGCCTTCACCGTCAACGACGACACCCCCGGACAGCAGGCGCTGACGCTGGTACTGGCACTGGTGCTCGGGGCCGCGTCGCTCACCGCGGCGAGTGCCGGTTCGGCCGCGCCGCCGCTGGACAGCATCGTGTTCGTGCTGCTGATCTTCGTGGCGGTCTACGCGCAGCGGTTCGGCTCGCGCGGGATCGCGCTGGGGTCGATCTCGTTCTTCCTGTTCTTCTTCGCCATGTTCCTGCAAACGCATCTCAAGCAGGTCCCGGTGCTGCTGCTGGCGCTGACCATCGGGATCGCGGCCAACGCGGTCGTGCGGTTCGTCCTGCTGCGCAGGCATACGGACGCGGAGTTCCTGCGGATCCGGCGGGCGTTCCGGGCCAGGCTCGCCGCGGTGGTGCGGGCGGCCGAGGACCATCTGGCGGTCGGTGGCAGCGAACGCACCCGCAAACGGCTCCGGACGACGAACGCGCGGATGCAGGAGTCGGTCCTGCTCATCGAGGACACCGCGCCCGAGGTCACCGGCGCGGAATCGGCGAACCGGCTCCGCCGCCGCGCGATCGAGGTCGAACTCGCCGTGCAGTGGCTGACGATCACCGTGCAGCGCACCTGCGCCGAAGACCTCGACGAGGACGTCCGGGACGACCTGATCGCGCGGATGCGGCGGTTCCGGTCGCTGATCGAACGCGACCCACGGGAACTGCCGCTGATCAGCGAGACCGAAGAGTTCAGCAAGATGCTGGTGGAAGGCAGCCGGATCGACGAGCACGCCGCGCCCGGCGACGGGGTCCGCCGGGCCATCGCCGAGCTCGCGCTGGCCGACGTGCGCGCGCAGCGCGTGGCCGAGCACGACGTCTCCGACGCCGCGGACGATCCCGAGGATCCGGAAGAGGAGAAGCCGTCGGCGTTCGCCTACGACAACCAGACGCGCAGCGCCATCCAGGCCGTGGTGGGCGGCGGGCTCGCCGTTATCGGCGGGGAACTGGTGTCGAGCCAGCGGTGGTACTGGGCGGTGCTGACCGTGTTCGTGGTGTTCATCGGCTCGTCGACCGCGGGGGCGACGTTCGTGAAAGGTGTCCGGCGGCTCGGCGGCACGCTGATCGGCATCGTGGGCGGGCTCGTGCTGACGCTGCTCGTGTCGGGCAGTGTGCCGGCGACGCTGGCACTGATCCTGGTGTGCGTGTTCGGCATGGTCTACATGGCGCGGGTGTCGCAGGTGATCATGGCGTTCTTCATCACCAGCATGCTCGGCCTGCTCTACAGCCTGCTGGGGACGTTCAGCCTGGAGGTGCTGTGGATCCGGGTCGCGGAGACCGCGGTGGGCGCGGCGGCCGGGGTGCTGGCGGCGGTGGTGATCATGCCGGTGCGGACCAGGGCGGTGATGCTGGACGACCTCTCGGCCCTGCTGGACGAACTGGACGAGTTCGTCGACAAGGCCGCGGGACTCTTGTCCGGCGCGGAGAACGTGAGCGTCATCGAGAAGTCGCGTGACCTGGACCGTGCGGTGGACAAGGTCCGCACGACGATCGAGCCGCTGACCCATCCGGTGAACCTCAGCAGCCGCCGCGACTACGGCTGGCACGTGCTCACGACGGTGGAGACGATCGCCTTCCGCGCCCGGCATGTCGCGGCGCGATCGCAGGCCGGGTTGCTGGTGAACGAGGCGGATCGGCTGCTGCTCTACACCGGGCGGATCCGGGAGAACATCGCGTTGCTGGGGAAAGCACTCGACGATCCCGGCGGTTCGGGCCACGGGACGCTGGTGCGGGACGACGGAACGCCGGTGGCGGACCGGATCGACGATCCGCGGGCGCGGTCGGTGCTCACCAGTCTCGGGCATCTCGACGAGACGGTGATCGCGCTGGGCCGGGTGTTCGGGGTGGCGGCCACCGATCCGGCGCCGTCCGGGAAAGGGTGACGGCCTCCTTCGTCGTGGTCCGAAGGAGGCCGCCGCCTCAGGGATCAGTTCTTCGGTTTGGGACAGTTCTTCCAGGAGAAGTGGTAGGTGGTCTTGATGGCACCGTCGGTCGAGTCCATGGTGACGAAGCTGGTGGTCTTCTTCGGATCCGAAGTGCCGACAGCGGCCCGCAATTCCGTGTTGATGTTGAAGTTGCGGTCCTCACCGCAGGGCTTGTAGACGATGGCACCGACCTCGATCTCGTCGGTGAACTGCCAGTTGTCCTCGTACGGCCCTTTCAGGTTGTGGTTCACGAAGGACGTCGGGGAATTGCCCTGAAAATAGTAGTTGGCTCGTTCCATTCCGGTGGCCCCCGCGGCGAGGGACGCGAATCCGCGGTAATCGGTTCCCGCGATACCGTAGGTGAATCCCTGCGGCACGTGGACATAGAGGTTGAGCTGACAGTTTTTGCGGATGTCCGTCGGTTTCGCACCGACGCCGACTTGGGCGGTGTATTCGCTGTAGGTCACCGTGAAGGCGGTGTTGTCCGGCGACACGGAAACAGCCGCGGTACCCGGTCTGCATCCGGTTCCGTTGACGGTCACGACGTCGATGACTATCTTGTCGGACGGCAGCGGCGGCGGCACCCAGCCGTTCGGCGTGACGACCGAGGTGAAAAGCGTTACGGCAGCAACCAGCGCGGTGAGCATGGGATCCTTCCCAACACTTCGACACGGCGGGAACTGGGCGGATTCGATGTTGTCGAGACGATCGTTTCCCGGTCGCCCGCCGATCGGACGAAAACGGTTTCGGCCACCGGAAACAGCGGCGACCGCGGAAAATGGGGTCGTCGAGAAAACCCGTCGCCGCCAGGTGGGGCGACGACGAGCCGCGAAGTCCTCGTACAGGACGGCCAAGGCCCTGACCAGGCATGGGTGGGACGGCCTTCTTCCTGGCGGGGAAGCAGGCCGTCACCCTGGAGACGATGTCAGGCTGTCGGGCAGGTCTTCCACGAGAAGTGATAGGTGGTCTTGAACCCGCCATCGGTCGAGTCCATCGTGATGAAACTGGTGATCTTCTTCGGATCCGAACTTCCGGCCCCGACCCGCAGTTCCGTGTTCACGTTGAGATTCCGGTCCTCGCCGCACGGCTTGTAGATGATGACACCGCCCTCGGCCTCGTCGCGGAACTGCCAGTTGTCCGACAGTGGCCCATTGACGGGGTGACTCACCTGCGCTGTCGGCGAATTACCCTGGAAGTAGTAGTTCGCCCGCTGCAGTGCCTTGGAGCCCGCTTCGAGCGAGGCGAAACCGCGGTAATCGGCGCTGGCGATACCGTAGGTGAATCCCTGCGGCACGTGGATGTTGAGGTTCAGCTGGCAGTTCTTCCGGAAATCGGTGGGCTTGGCGCCGACGCCGACCTGCGCGGTGTATTCGCTGTAGGTGACCGTGAAGGCACTGTTGTCCCTGGCGACGGCGACCGCCGACGAACCCGGCGGGCAGCCGGAACCGTTGACGGTGAGCACGTCGATGGCGACACGGTCGGGCGGGTTCGTCGGCGGCGGCGACCAGCTATTCGGGGTTATTATCGAGGAGAAAAGCGATACGGCGGCAACCACTGCGCTGAGCATGGGGTCCTTCCCAAAACTTCCACACGGGGGGCGGGGAACTGGGCGGACTCAGGTTAGCGAAACGATCTTCATGGTGCCGCCCGCCGATCGGACGAAACTGTCACGGCAATCGGTTCATGACATTTTATTATGGTCTGTAACCGTTTTCCGGTCGGCTGGAAACGCTATCAGACCTGGAAAACACCACTCGATTCGCACGATATGGAAAATGCGTTCTCCGATGCGTGTTGACGATTTCGGGAAGACAACCGCGATCACGCGGTGACGGGCCTCGCGGCCCGACGACGGCTCCCGGCCGGTCTGGCGGATCGTGGTCGCGCTGAAGACCCGGCGCGTGGCCAGCCAGCGGGAACTCGCGGTCGGCGTCCGGGGCGCCACGCTCACCTATCACCTGAACGCGATGGAGAGCACCGGCCGGATCACCCGGCAGCGTGATCCCCGGACAACCGGCGGGTGCATGTCGTGGAACTCACCAACCAGGGTGAAGCGGTCTTCACACTGGCTGACGAAGGCGGCGATCGCGCACGACAACGGACTGCGCCGGGTTCGGCGAGGAGGAGATCACCACACTGGCCGGGCTGCTGCCGCGAACGGGACCGGTGGCGGCATCGATCAAGAAAACAGTGACTGGACGCACCCGAACGGCGACTCGGGACAGGACTAGCATCGCGGTACAAAGTCGATGTCGCCTCAAGCTGGAGAACCGCAATGACCCAAGCCCCTGTCAACGTCACCGTCACCGGTGCGGCCGGCCAGATCGGCTACGCGCTGCTCTTCCGCATCGCGTCCGGTCAGCTGCTCGGCCCGGACACCCCGGTGAAGCTGCGGCTCCTGGAGATCCCGCAGGCGGTCAAGGCGGCTGAGGGCACCGCGATGGAACTCGAAGACGGCGCCTTCCCGCTGCTGTCGGGCATCGACATCTTCGACGACCCGAAGCAGGCCTTCGAGGGCGCGAACGTCGCCCTGCTCGTCGGCGCCCGCCCCCGTGCCAAGGGCATGGAGCGCGGCGACCTGCTCGAGGCCAACGGTGGCATCTTCAAGCCGCAGGGTGAGGCCATCAACGCCGGCGCGGCGAGCGACATCAAGGTCCTCGTGGTCGGCAACCCGGCCAACACCAACGCCCTCATCGCGCAGGCGCACGCGCCCGACGTCCCAGCCGACCGCTTCACCGCCATGACCCGCCTCGACCACAACCGCGCCCTCGCGCAGCTGTCGAAGAAGCTGGGTGTCCCGGTGACGGAGCTGAAGAAGGTCGCGATCTGGGGCAACCACTCCGCGACCCAGTACCCGTCGATCGCGCACGCCGAGGTGTCCGGCAAGCCGGCGACCGAGGTCCTCACCGACCAGCAGTGGCTGGCCGACGACTTCATCCCGACCGTCGCCAAGCGCGGCGCGGCGATCATCGAGGCCCGCGGCCTGTCCTCCGCGGCGTCGGCCGCTTCCGCGGCGATCGACCACGTGTACACCTGGGTCAACGGCACCCCCGAAGGTGACTGGACCTCCGCGGCGGTTGTGTCCGACGGCTCCTACGGAGTTCCGCAAGGCCTGATCTCCTCGTTCCCGGTCACCGCCGCGAACGGCGAGTACAAGATCGTCCAGGGCCTCGAGATCGACGACTTCTCGCGCGCCCGCATCGACGCTTCGGTCAACGAGCTGGCCGAAGAGCGCGACGCGGTGAAGAAGCTCGGCCTCATCTGAGCCTGCTCCGTTCCACGAAGGCGGCCGCGTTCCCCAGGGGACGCGGCCGCCTTTTCGTCCGTCAGGCGAAGAAGTCCCGCGCCGGACGGGGCACCCACAGCAACGCGACCAGCACCACCTGGACGAGGGCGACGACCGGGATCACCGCGTGGAACATCGGAGACCAGCAGCGCCCTCGACAACCGGACCGCGCCCCGGCACCGAAACCGGCGCGACCGTCGTCACCGGCTCGCCCGCCGTTCCGCGCCGATGAGCGTGTCGAGGTTGGCGCGCGTGGCCTTCAGCTCACCGATCGCCTCGTCGATCCGGTTCCGCTGTCGCACCAGGCCGTCCACCAGCTCCGGACAGTCGGGCGTCAACCAGCCGTCCTCGTCGACGATGCACGGCAGGATCTCCAGGATCTGCGCGGTGTTCAGCCCGGCCCCGAGCAGGATCCGGATCCGCCGCACCACCGCCACATCGGCGTCGGCGTACGCGCGATACCCACTCGGCCGCCGCTGCGGCGTCAGCAGGCCCTGTTCTTCGTAGTACCGCAGTGCGCGCTCGCTGACGCCGGTCCGCCGCGCGAGTTCCCCGATCCGCATCCGCACTCCAGCCTTGACTCTCACGTGGATGTCAAGGTTTAGCTTAGCCGCCATGACCACCGTGACCGTCCTCGGACTCGGCCCCATGGGACACGCTCTCGCCGCCGCGTTCACCGCCGCCCACCACCCCACCACCGTGTGGAATCGCACCCCAGGAAAGGAAAACGGCCTCGACGCCACCGTCGCCGCGACCGCCGCGGAAGCGATCGCGGCCAGTCCTCTCGTCGTCGTCTGCGTCCGGGACTACGCGGTGGCGCAGTCCATTCTCGACACCGACGCGCTCGAAGGCCGCACTCTGGTGAACGTCAGCGGCGGCTCCCCGAGCCAAGCCCGCGCGATGGCGACTTGGGCCGCCGCACAGGGCATCGACTACCTCGACGGCGTGATCGTCGCGACCACCGAAGCCATCGGCGGCCCTGAAGCAGCCCTGTTCTACAGCGGACCGGCCGACGTCTACGAGACCCATCGAGCGACACTCTCGGCCCTGGGCGAGAACGCGAACCACCTCGGCGATGACCCCGGCCGCGCCGCCGCCTTCGACGCGTCCCTCCAGGACATGCTCTGGACCTCCATGAGCGGCGTGATCCACATGTTCACACTCGCCAAAGCGGAAAACGTCCCCGCCGCCGACATCGCCGGGCACGCGAAGGCGATGCTCGGCTTCTTCCCCGACATGATCGACCTGCTCGCCGACCAGGTCGCCGCGGAGCACTACCCCGGCGACGCGGGCACACTCGAGGCCACAGCGGCGACGATGGACCACATCCTCAGCGCGATCCGCGCGCACGACCTCGACAACGGCGTCCTCGCCGCGGCCCGAACCCAAGTACAACAAGCGATCGACGCCGGACATGGCGCCGACGGGTTCGGCAGGCTCGCCGCGCTCTAGCTCCGCACTCGCGTGCGTGAAGGCGTGACGCGCAAGATCCGCCTCCACGCACGCGAGTGCGGCGAACGGGACCACCGCGCTTGCCGCGTACACACGACGCTAGAAGCCCGAGGGGTAAAACGTCTCTCTTCCCCGATCGCCGGATCGGCCCGAGGTCACGACTGTGACGTCGGGCCGAAACCGGTATTCCGGCACCAGACCGGGATGGTCGATGGTGCCATCGTCTCGAAAGGACGCACGTTCGTCTTGACGGCAAACCCGCCCGGCGCCGTAGCCGACTCCCAGACCCAGTGGCAGCAAGACGAGCTCGGCTATCTGTATCCAATTGGCGAACATCGGTCTCCCCTGGCGGCGTATCGAGTTCCGGTCACGACGGTGCGCGACCCGGCCTGACACCGTCCAGGCTATTCGCCTTCTATTCTCACTTGAAGGGCTATTCGGGTATTATTCGCCGACTAGTGTCCGGGTCGAGGTAGCATGATCACACCCGGCAGACCGACCGGTCACGGCTCGACGAGAGGGGACCATGCCCACGCCGCCCACCCCCGGCACCGACCGCGCCCGGCTCGCGATGAAGCTCCGCGAAATCCGCGCGGCCACCGGGATGTCGGGCAACCAGTTCGCCAAGGAACTGCGCTGGCCGCAGTCACGGGTGTCCAAGATCGAAACCGCCGCACAGTTCCCGACCGGCGACGACATCCTCGCTTGGCTCGACGCGGCCGACGCGCGCGGCGAGGAGGAGCGCGTCACCGAGCTGCTCAGGCGCGCACGGGTCGAATCCGTTTCGTTTCGCCAGGAGTTCCAAGAGTCCGGTGGCGCGGGCGCCAAACAGCGATCGGTGCACGAACTGGAACACCAGGCGACCAGGGTCGCCACGTTCCAGCCCGCGATGCTCCCCGGCTTGCTTCAGACACCTGGCTTCATGCGCGAGCTGCTGTCCCTGCCGTCCGGGCCCGCACGCATGGGCAACGCTTCCAGCGCCGAAATCGAGCAAATGGTGGCCGCTCGTATCGAACGGCAAGCGCAGCTGTACGAACCCGGCAAGGCCTTGCCGTTCGTGATCGGCGAAGCCGCGCTGTGGATCCGCGTCGGAGATCTCGACACTCAACTCGGCCAGCTGGACCGGCTCCAGTCCCTTGTCGGCCTGCGCACGGTCGACCTGCGAATTCTGCCCTTCGAAACGACGACTCCGATCGCGCCGCTGCACGGATTCAGGATCTTCGACACCGATTTCGTCGTCGTGGAGACCTTCACCGGCGAACACCTGCTCATGGACCCGGACGAGGTCGGGCTGTACGAGCAGATGTTCCGCCGACTGCACGACGGTGCGATAGGAGGTGAGAAAGCGGCTCGACTGATCCAGAGCGTGTCACACCGGCTGACCGCCAGGTGATCACACGGCCGTCCGGCAAGCCAGGCAGTCCGAATGCGGCTCGGCCAGACTGGTGATGAAACTGTGATCCATGGTGGCGAGGCTGAACCCGTACTGACAGTTCAGCTGGAGCTTCGGCGCGTCCGTGATCAAGCGCATCACCGCGTGGGCGACCAGGTTGCCCACGACGCCGGCCGTCACAGCGTTCGCCGCGTGTGCCGGGATACCCGCCGCCGACGGCCAGGTCTCCAGCGGTGGGCGCTGTGCCTCGAGGTCCCGCTCGGCGAGGCGGGCGCATTCATAACAAGGCCCCGCTCCTGGGCGGTAGATCCCGAGGTTGACCTGCGGGCCGTGATAACCCCCGTACACCCACGCGGTGCCGGTCGACGCGCACGCCTGGTTCGCCCAGTCCCGGATCTCCGAAGGCTCGTCGGCGACCATCACCAGAACATCGCAGTCGACCGTCAGCCTCCGCAGGGAAGACACGTCGCCGATCCGCGTCGGCTCTCCGGTGACTTCGATGTCGGAATTGGCCGCCCGCAACCGCTCTACCGCCACCTCAACCTTCAACCGGCCCAGATCTCGCTCCGTATAGAGAATCTGGCGGCTGAGGTTGGACAGTTCGATCACGTCCGGATCGACGCAATGCAGCCGACCCACACCGGACATGCACAATCCCAGGGCGGCCGTGCACCCGACGCCGCCCACTCCGACCACCACCACGCGCGCCTGAGCCAGCCGGACCTGGAAGTCCCAGCTCGACGATCTTCGCTTCAGGTCGATCCAGCGGTACAACGACCGGCCATTCGAATGACGCTCGCGTTGCCGCGCGCTCAACGCGGTACACGCCGGCTCGTCGGCGTCCTCGACATACCCGAGCTCGACCAGCTTTTCGACAGCGGCCGTGGCTTCCTCGACGGAACAAGACGGGAACCGGCGCGCCAGATCCAGCGCGACCTGGTCGACCGTTCGTGTCCCATCGAGACCTTCCAGCAGCGCCCACACAGCACCGTCCGGGTCCCTCAGTTCGGCGGCGATGCCGAACACCTTCCCGCCGATCCGAATCCAGCCATCGCCGAACCGGACCGGCCGATGCTCGTTTTTGATCCGTGGACGCATCAGAACCCTCTCCGATCAGCCGTTGTCGTGGCTGTAGACGTGGTGTACCGCGTCGGTGCGCTCCACCATCACGATCTCGATCATCGTCAGCCTCCTCCCGCGCTCGACTCGCCCAGACCCACTGGTGACCCCGTCACCTCTACAATGTAGACTTCCTAGTTGTAGACGTCTCAAATGTAGAGCTTCACATTGTGGACGTCTATAGCTGCACCGTGGGCCATGCAGGTGACTTCGTGGTCGCAGTCCGTGATCAACCGCGAAGAGGTGGTGAACTCGTGAGCGCACTGAATCCCACTGCCGTCAAACGCTGGATCGCACTCGAGATGAAACGCCTCAGGGAAGCCGCCGGCTACGACCGAGCCGCCGCCGCGGAACGCATCGGCAAGGCGACCACGGTCATCGCGCATATCGAGACGGCACGAAACCTGCCCGCGCCGGCGGACCTGGAAGTCCTGCTCACTTTTTACGGGGTGCCGGACCGGGCGGACTTCTTCCGCGACATGACTCGCCGAGCGAAACGCGGCCGTGACTGGTGGATCAAATTCAACCGCGCGGTACCCGAGTGGTTCACTTTGTATCTGGGGCTGGAAACCGGCGCCGCACGCATCAACACCGTCGACCTCGTCGCACTACCCGGACTGTTCCAAACCCGCGACTACGCGCGAGCGATCATGCGTGAAGGCCGGAAGTGGTCCTCCGAAGCCGAATTGGACGCCATGGTCGACTTACGAATGGCACGACAGGAGATACTGGATCGCCCTGATGACGCCCCGCAGATCTGGTCGATTCTCGACGAGAGCGTCCTGCGACGTCAGATCGGCGGACCGGCAGTGATGCGCGAGCAACTGCAACATTTGATCGACCTGTCCGAACGACCGAAGATCGACATCCAGGTACTGCCCTTCACCGCAGGTGCGCACGGGGCTTCGGATGGCATGTTCGTCATCTTGACCTACCCGCCCGAGTTCGACGGCGACCCTGGGACCGTATATGTCGAGAACCGGCGTGAAGGCCTCTACTATGAAAGTGCCGCGGCCCTGCTCGACTTTCGGAACACGTTCGAGCGTTTGCAGGTACAGGCGGAGAAACCTGAACGCTCACGCGAGCTGATCCACTACTTGGCAAAGGAACTTGATGTCCACTGATTCACCCCGCCCCACCCTTGCCAATGTGTCGGGCTGGTGGAAATCCAGCTACAGCAATGGCGCGAGCGGGTGCGTTGAATTCAATGCGTCCGTGCCCGGCTACGTCGGTGTGCGGGATTCGAAGCTCGGCGAGAAGAGCCCCGTCCTCGTTTTCGAGCCTCACGAGATTCGCGCCTTCGTACTGGGAGCGAAGGCGGGCGAGTTCGACGATCTGATCAGGTAAGTCCGCTTCACAACTCCCTGAGCCAGCCTCGGATCCATTCGGACCCCGAAGTACGGCGCAACAGCAGGCAGCACTCTCGGTAGTCTTTGCTGTTTTTTAGTGAAGAGGTAAGTTGATCTTGTCTTTTACTTGGCCGTATAGGGCGTTATACATTTGAAGTTCAGGAACGCGTGGATCGGCGTTGCCGATACGCGCGCTGCTGACAGGCCCTCGAGCAGTAGTCCCGGGGCCTGCCCCGCCCTCCCCCGTCCAGCGGTTGGCCGCACATGACACACTCCCCTCCTCCAATTTCGTCACGCGTTACCTCACTCCCCTGACTCTCAACGAGCATCTGGACGCCGTCGAGAGTGCGTTGCAGTCCGAACTCGAAGGGGTCGAGCGGCGTGTCCATGCCCCCGGCCTTCCACAACCTCTCCAGCGCCGGGTACACGTCGAGGCGCTCGAACAGCGACTCGCGTTCGCTCCACCACTGTTCATGGGAAACACCCGTGCGTCGCTGGAGCTCCGCGGTCTCCCCCGCCTGGCGCGCGACGGACTCGACGAATCCGCCGACCAGGTTCACCACCGCGATCACCTGCGCGGGCGCCAGACCACTGCGTGACGCGACGTCGAGGGCATGGTCGTAGCCGGCCATGATGTTCGGCCCCGGCAGGCGCCGGGTTCCGGCACTGTCGACCAGCCAGGGATGCCGTCGGTGCAGTTCCCATGCCCGCCGTGCCCAGCGTTCGAGACCGGTCCGCCAGTCGAGGCCGGCCGCGGGCTCCACGGGGAATTCGCCGTACACGGCGTCACGCATGAGTTCCACCAGCTCCGCTTTGCCGGGAACGTACCGGTAGAGCGACATCGTGGTGGTGCCGAATCGCTCCGCGACTTTGCGCATCGACAGCGCACCGAGCCCTTCGGTGTCCGCGACCTCGACTGCCGCCGCGATGATCCGGCCGAGACTCAGCCCGGGCCGATCCGGCTCTGGCGCTCCCCACAGCAGCTCGATCGCGCGCTCCGGATCCGGCTGCGCGTCGTCTTCCGCCACCGCTTCTCCCTTGACTCTCATCGCTCGCGCGTGTTTAGCTGATAAACCTCAGTATATCCCATAAACATTCCTTAGGAGCGCTTCGGCATGCCCGAAATCAGGTTGCACGTGTCCCCTGACGGCCAGGACGACTGGCCCGGCACCGTCGACCGGCCTTTCGCCACCCCGAGAGCGGCACAAGAAGCCGTCCGTGCCGTCACCGCCGGGATGACCGGGGACATCATCGTCACCTTCACCAGCGGTGTCTACCACCTCGAAGAACCCTTCGCTCTCGACGACACACTGGCGGATTCCGGCGAAAACGGTTTCCGTGTGATCTACCAGGCGCACGGCTACGGAACGCCTGACCAGGCAAAGGTCGAACTGAGCGGCGGCCGTGCGATCAACGGCTGGTCGGCCGGCGACGACGGCGTCTGGACCGTATCCATCGGCGATCTGGAACCACGACGGCTCACCGTGGACGGCCGCCCCGCCACACGGGCCGCCCGCAAGAGCGGTTTACCGGGTACCGTGACGAAAATCGAGACTGGTTACGTCACGGACAGTGTGGAACCTCAGTCGTGGCCGGACCCGTCCGGACTGGAGTTCGTCTACCCCGGTGTCTACCCGTGGTCCGAAGCCCGGCTCGCGGTCGCGTCGATCTCCGGCGACGACGCCTCGACCACCATCACCATGGCCCGACCGGCCTTCGACAACGCCAAGTCCCTCTACGATTCGAAGTGGTACGGCGCCGGTGGAGACGGGACTTGGGACGGTCTCGCCGCGCCTTCCGTACTCGAGAACAACGTGGCCTTCCTGACCGAGCCGGGCACCTTCGCCGTCGACCGCACCGAACCGGGCGCCCACGTCCTGCACTACCGCCCGCGCCCCGGCGAGGAGATCGGCAAGACCACCGTCGTCGTGCCAGTCCTCGAAACGCTCGTCAGCGGGCAAGGCGTGCACGACCTCGTCCTGCGCGGCTTCACCTTCGCCGACGTGGCCTGGTCGGGCCCCACCCGCACCGGCGGCTACCTGCACTATCACGGGAACGCTCGCCACGAGCAGGGCGAGTTCCAGAAGATCGACCTGGGTGCGGACGTGGGCTACGTCCATGTCCCGGCGAGCCCGGTCCAGTTGCCGGCCAACGTCAGTCTCACCGCGGTCCGCCAGGTCACGCTGGAGGACAACCACTTCACTCGTCTGGGCGCGGGCGGACTGCTGGTCGAGGACAGCACCGACGTCGAGATCCGATCGAACGTCTTCGACGAGATCTCGGGCAGCGGGATCGCCGTCCACGAGAGCACCCGGGTCGCGCTCGAGGACAACCTCGTCCACCACATCGGCACCGAGTACCGCGGCTCGTCCGCCGTCATCGTGGTCGAGTCTGAAGAGACGACCGTGGCGCACAACGAGATCCACGACGTCCCGCACAACGGCATCGTGATCACCGGAGGCGAGCGGGCCAAGGGCACCCAGGTGATCGCGAACCTGGTCGAACGCACCATGGGGAAGCTGATGGACGGCGGCGGGATCTACCTCTCCGCGCCGCAGGGTTCGTCGTTCGCCGGCGGCGCGGTGGTCCGTGGCAACGTGATCCGGGACGTTCTCACCTCATACAACTTCGGGCTCTACGCCGACTACGGCGCCGCCTGGATCACCGTCGTCGGCAACATCGTCCACGGCGCCGACACCCCGATCGTGCTCCAGGTCGGCCCGCCGATGGAGAACGTCGCCTTCCTCGGCAACTTCTGGGACGTCCAGCCGGACGGCGAGCCGCCCGAGACGGTGACCGTGGCCGGGAACACCTTGCTGTCCAAGGAGAACTTCGACAAGGAAGTCCGGGCCGATCCGGCGGGCGCCGACATCCTCGCGCGGGTGGGACGCCGCGGTCTGGAACGATGATCAACGCTCCTGCCGGGCACGCGCCCGGCAGGAGCCGTTCCGGCCACGATCTTGAGGAGACCACGCGCCATGCCGACCACGGAAGCTGCCGGGACACGCCACCGCCTCGCGCGGATCGCGACCGAGGTACTCGCCCCGTGGGTCTGGGTGCTCGGCCTGCCGCTGATCGTCGCCTGGAAGGTCACCGGCTACCACCTCGGCGAGACGGTCCTGTGGGGTCTCATCGTCGGCGTCACCGGTTCGCTGATCCCGATGGCGGTGATCGTGCGAGGTGCGAAGAAAGGCAGGTGGGACAGCCACCACGTGACCGATCGCGCCGGCAGGCTCGTCCCGTTCGCGGTCTGCATCGGCTCGCTGGCGGCCGGATTCGTCATCCTGATCGCGGGCGGCGCTCCGCACGAGATGATCGCGCTCGCCGCCGCCGAACTCGTCTGCCTGATCGCCGCGCTGGCGATCACGTTCGGCTTCAAGTTCAAGATCTCCATGCACGCGATGGTGGCGGCGGGCGCGGCCGTCATGCTCATTCGCGTGTACGGCCCCTGGCTCGCCCTGGTCTTCCTCGGGGTCGGCTGGGTCTGCTGGTCCCGCGTCGAACTCGGCGACCACACCAGGGCCGAGGTCACGACCGGAACGACTGCTGGTGTCGTCCTCGGTGGCGGTGTTTACCTGGTGCTCGAAGCTGTTTTGACTTGACCCGCGCCGTATAGGTCGTTATACACTTTAGACAGCAACTGACCGGTGAGCCCGGTGGCCAAGAACCGCTCCCCTGCGCCTGCCGAAGGGTCCCGGAAATGTCCCAGATCCTCCAAGCCCTCGACTTTGCAGTCCCCCCAAGTACATGAAGGCCCCCTTCCCTGCGATAGACGCAAGGAAGGGGGCCTTCATGTACTTCTGGCGACCAGCGCGCCGGTGTCGAGTGGGTCGGGTTGGTCAGGCCCCGGCGAGACCGCGGCGCTTCAGCAGTGGCTCGATCTCCGGGTCGCGGCCACGGAAGGCGCGGAACGCGGCCATCGGGTCGACGCTGCCGCCCCGGCCGAGCAGCTTGCGACGGAAGTGGTCACCGTTCTCCCTGGTGAGGCCGCCGTTCTCGCGGAACCACTGCACGGTGTCGGCGTCGAGGACCTCGCTCCAGATGTAGGAGTAGTACCCGGCGCTGTAGCCGCCGCTGAAGATGTGCGCGAAGTAGGTGGTGCGGTAGCGCGGCGGCACCGCTTCCAGCGCGACACCGGCCTTCGTCAGCGCCTCGGCCTCGAACCGCTGGACGTCGTCGACGACGTCCTCGGTGCCGAGCGCGTGCCAAGCCTGGTCGAGGAGGGTCGCGGCGAGATACTCGGTCGTGGAGAACCCTTCGCCGTACTGCTGCGACGCCAGAAGCTTGTCGATCTGCTCCTGCGGCAGCGGCTCGCCGGTCACGTGGTGTTTGGCGTAGTTGGCCAGCACCTCGGGCCAGAGCATCCACATCTCGTTGACCTGCGAGGGGTATTCGACGAAGTCACGCGGGACATTGGTGCCGGAGAACGTCGGGTACTGGACATCCGAAAGCAGCGAGTGCAGTGCGTGCCCGAACTCGTGGAACGCGGTGACGACCTCGTCGAAGGTCAGCAGGGTCGGCTCCCCCGGTGGCGGCTTGGCGACGTTGAGCACGTTCACCACCACCGTCTTGGTGCCCAGCACCTTCGTCTGGTCGACGAAGTTGTTCATCCAGGCGCCGCCGCGCTTCGAGTCGCGGGCGTAGTAGTCGAGCAGGAACAGGCCGAGTTCGGTGCCGTCGGCGTCGAAGACCTCGAAGATCCGAACCTCGGGGTGGTACTTCGGCAGGTCTTCCCGCTCGGTGAAGGTCAGGCCGTAGAGATTGGTCGCGGCGAAGAAGACACCGTCGGTCAGGACACGGTTCAGCTCGAAGTACGGGCGCAGCGCCGCGGTGTCGACCTCGAACCGGTCCTTGCGGACGCGCTCGGCGTAGAACGCCCAGTCCCACGGCCGCAGGATCGCGCCGGGGATGTCGGCTTCGAGGTAGCGCTGGAGTTCTTCCGCCTCCGCCTTGGCGTTGGCGACCGCGACCGGCGCGAGGCGTTCGAGCAGCCCGACCGCGGCCTCGGCGGTCTTCGCGGTCTCGTCTTCGATGACGTACGAGG
This sequence comes from Amycolatopsis coloradensis, assembly GCF_001953865.1. Classification (GTDB taxonomy): domain Bacteria; phylum Actinomycetota; class Actinomycetes; order Mycobacteriales; family Pseudonocardiaceae; genus Amycolatopsis; species Amycolatopsis coloradensis. Next base: position 17,872 of record NZ_MQUQ01000044.1, on the reverse strand, counting down.
CGTGGTCGGGGAAGCCGAGCACGGCGGCCCGCTCGGCACGCAGCCGGACCAGCCGGGCCACGATCTCGTTGTTGTCGAACTCGTTGCGCCGGTTGCCGCGGGACACCGACGCGGTGAAGATCCGCTCGCGCAGGGCGCGGTCCTCCAGCGAGGCCAGTGCCGCCTGCGCGGTCGGCAGCGTCAGTTTGAGGACGTACTTGCCCTCCTCGCCGGCGGTCCCGGCGGCCGTGGCGATCTCGTCCTCGCCCAGCCCGGTGAGTTCCGCGACGTCGTCGACGACCACCGCGAGTTCGTTGGTGTCCTTCAGCAGGTTCTGCTGGAAGCGGGTCGAGAGCGTCGAGAGTTGCTCGTTCAGCTCACGCAGGCGCTTCTGGTCGGCGTCGGGAAGCCCGGCACCGGCACGGCGGACGTCGGTGTGGTGCCGCTCCAGCAGTCGCAGCGACTCGGTGTCGAGGCCGAGTTCGTGCCTGCGCTCGAACAGCGAGTTGATCCGGGCGAACAACGCGGGGTTCAGGTTGATCGCGTCGGCGTGCGCGGCCAGCCGCGGCGCCATTTCGGCCTGCACGCGCTGGATCTCGTCGTTCGCGTTCGATCCGGCGAGGTTGAAGAACACGCTGGAGACGCGGGACAGCAGTCTGCCGGACTTCTCGAGCGCGACGATGGTGTTCTCGAAGGTCGGCGGTTCGGCGGAACCGGCGATTTCGTCGATCTCCGCGACGTGCTCGGCCAGGCCCGCCTCGAAGGCGGGAAGGAAGTGCGCGTCGGCGATCCGGTCGAACGGCGGAAGGGCGTAGGGCAGCTCACTCGGCGCGGCGAACGGGTTGTCCTGCGGAATCATCGGTGTTGCTCCCGGGTCGTCGAATCTGCTGGTCTGGCCACCTTACGGGCAGCGAGGGGCCGGTGGATGCCGTCCTGGCGGTGACACCGCGGACGGCGATGGTCACGCTCCGGTGCTACCGCCCACCACCGCGTCGGAGCTCTGCTTCCTGCGCTTGGCTTTGGCCTTGGGTTCCGGCGGGGCGATACCGGCGAGGTCGCCGCCGTTGTCGTTGACCCGCAACACGAACGGACGAGTCTCGGTGTAGCGGACGACCGAAACCGACGCCGGGTCGACCACGATCCGCTGGAAGGCGTCGAGATGCTGACCGAGCGCGTCGGCGAGGATCGACTTGATCACGTCGCCGTGGCTGCACAGGAGCCAGACCGCGTTCTCGCCGTACTTCGCGGTGATCCGGGCGTCGTGCGCGCGGACGGCCGCGACCGAACGCGCCTGCATCTCGGCCAGTCCTTCCCCGCCGGGGAAGACCGCGGCCGAGGGATGTGCCTGCACGACCCGCCACAGGGGTTCCTTGAACAGATCCTTGAGTGCGCGGCCGGTCCACTCGCCGTAATCCACTTCGGACAAACCGGGCTCTTTGAGCTTGTCGAGACCGCGTGCCTCGGCCAGCTTCGCGACCGTCTGACGGCAGCGGAGCATCGGCGAGACCACGATTTCGGCGATCGGGATCGGCGCCAGCCGGTCGACGAGCGCGGCCGCCTGCGCGCGGCCGGTGTCGTCCAGGCCGACCTTGGGCGTGCGCCCGGCGAGGACGCCCGAACCGTTCGCCGTGGATTTGCCGTGGCGCAGAAGGATCACAGTACTCACGTGGCCCACCCTACGTGTCGCGCTTTGCCCCACCCCGCAATTCGTCCTCTGGTTGCGGTAGTTGCGCGTGCAAGGACCGCAACCAGAGGACGAAACGCGGGGGTTAGATGTGCGGGCCGGCGCCGGGGTCGAGGACGCCGGTGAAGATCAGCACGAACAGCAGGACGCCGAGCACGAGCCGGTAGATCACGAACGGCACGAAGCTCTTGGTCTTGATGTACGACATCAACCAGGCGATGACGGCGTAGCCGACGCCGAACGCGACCAGCGTCGCCAGGATCGTCGGCCCCCACTGCGCCGGGGCGCCGTCCTTGCCGATGTCGGTCAGCTTGTACAGCCCCGAGCCGAACACCGCGGGCAGCGCCAGCAGGAAGGAGTACTCAGCCGCCTCCGCACGGGTGTAACCCAGCAGCAGCCCGGCGCTGGTGGTGCCGCCCGAACGGGACACACCCGGGATCAGTGCCAGCGCCTGCGCGAACCCGAAGCCGAGACCGTGCGGCACGGTCAACTGGTCGAGGGTCCGCTCCTGCTTCCCGATCCGGTCGGCCACCAGGAGGACCAGGCCGAACACGATCAGCGTGGTCGCGGTGATTCGCAGATCACGGAAGGACTCGTCGATCGCGTCCTGCAGCAGCAGGCCCAGCACCACGATCGGCAGCGAGCCGACGATGATCAGCCAGCCGAGCCGGGCGTCGGGGTCCTGCCGCCATTCCTTCTTGTAGATCGAGAAGAACCAGGCGCGGAGGACCTTCCCGATCTTGCCGGAGAAGTACAGGATGACCGCGAGTTCGGTGCCGATCTGGGTGACCGCGGTGAACGCGGCGCCCGGGTCGTCCCAGCCGGCGAGCGCGGCGGTGATCCGCAGGTGCGCGCTGGAGGAGATCGGGAGGAACTCGGTCAGGCCCTGGACAAGGCCGAGGACCAGTGCTTCGAACCATCCCATCAGGCGACACCGGCCAGTTCGACGGCTTCGGCGGCGACCTCGAGAGCGTGTGCGGAGCTCTCGGGGTCCGGCATGGACGGCGCGACGGTCAGTGTCGTGACACCCGCCCCGGCGAAGGCCCGCATCCGGTCGGCGATTCGTTCCTTGGAGCCCAGCAGCGACGTCGCGTCGATGAACTCCAGCGGGACGGCCGCCATGGCGCCCTCGTAGTCGCGGTCCAGGTACTTCTGCTGGACGTCGGCGGCTTCGCGCTCGAAGCCCATCCGGCAAGCGAGCTGGTTGTAGAAGTTCTTCTCCCGGCTGCCCATCCCTCCGAGGTAGAGCGCCGCGTACCCGCGGACCGCGTCGGCGCAGGCCTTCCAGTCGTCACCGACCACGAGCGGGACCGTGGGGACGACGTCGAAGCCGTCAAGCGAGCGCTCGGCCTTCTCCGCACCGGCTTGGATCAGCTTCAACTGCTCCCCGGCGTGCTCGGGCGAGAAGAACACCGGGAGCCAGCCGTTCGCGATCTCGCCGGTCAGTTCGAGGTTCTTCGGGCCGATGGCGGCCAGGTACACCGGGATCTCTTCGCGCACGGGGTGCACGGTCAGCGTCAGTGCCTTGCCTGGCCCATCGGGCAGGGGCAGCTGGAAGTGGTCGCCGTCGTACTGGACCTGCTGGCGGCCCAGCGCCTTGCGGACGATCTCGACGTACTCGCGGGTGCGGCCGAGCGGCGACGCGAACTTCACGCCGTGCCAGCCTTCGGACACCTGCGGGCCGGAAACGCCGAGGCCGAGGCGGAAACGCCCGCCCGACAGCGTGTCCAGGGTCGCGGCGGTCATCGCGGTCATCGCCGGGGTCCGCGCGGGGATCTGCAGGACCGCACTGCCGACGTCGATCCGGGAGGTCTGTGCCGCCACCCACGCCAGCACCGTCGGCGCGTCCGAGCCGTACGCCTCCGCGGCCCAGACGACCGCGTAGTCCAGTTCGTCCGCCTTCTTCGCCAATGCCAGGTTGGCCGCGTCAGCAGCGGGACCGCCCGCGCCCCAATAGCCCAAATTCAGTCCGAGTCGCACGGCGTGAATGTATCCATCGGAGTGTCACTCCTCCGTTCAGGGTGTTGACATCGCGATGACCCGGCCGGTGGTACTCGCTCACGACACGCTCACCTGCTCCGCGTCCCGCACTTGCCTTCCGGCTAGGCTCGCCTGTCGTGGAAAAGCGACAGCTCGGCCGGTCGGGACTGCGGGTCTCGCGGATGGCCCTCGGGACCATGACGTGGGGTGGCGACACCGACTCGGAGGAGGCGGCCAGCCAGCTGGTCGCGTTCGTCGACGCCGGGGGCACCCTGGTCGACACCGCCGACATCTACAGCGAGGGCGAGAGCGAACGCGTCCTCGGCGCCCTTCTCGGGGACCTGGTCCCCCGTGACGACATCGTGCTCGCCACCAAGGCCGTCGCCCGCCGCACCGACGGCCCGTTCGGCGGCGGGGCCTCGCGCGGTGCCCTGCTCACCGCGCTCGAAGGTTCGCTGCGCCGCCTCGGCACCGACCACATCGACCTCTGGCAGCTGCACGCTTGGGACACCACCGTGCCGGTCGACGAGACACTCGCCGCCCTCGACTACGCAGTGACCACCGGCAAAGCCCGGTACGTCGGCGTCTCCAACTACTGCGGCTGGCAATTGGCGACCGCGGCGGCCCGCAGCTCGGCCGTCGCGCCGCTGGTGTCGACGCAGGTCGAGTACTCGCTGCTGGAGCGCGGGGTCGACCGTGAGGTGGTGCCGGCGGCCGAGCACCACGGGATCGGGATCCTGCCGTGGGCGCCACTCGGCCGCGGCGTGCTCACCGGCAAGTACCGCACCGGGACACCCGCCGATTCACGCGGCGCGTCGAGTGTTTTCGCGGGTTATGTCGAACATCACCGGACCGATCGCGCGGCCAGGATCGTGCAGGCGGTCGCGACCGCCGCCGACGGCCTCGGGACCTCGCCGCTGGCCGTCGCGCTGGCGTGGGTCCGCGACCGGCCGGGAGTGGTCGCGCCCGTGGTCGGAGCCCGTGACACCGGTCAGCTGACCGGATCGCTCGCGGCGGAGGAGATCACGCTCCCGCCCGCCATCCGCTCGGCGCTCGACGACGTCAGCGCGATCGAGGTCGGCTACCCCGAACGCGGCCTTTGAGCCGTCCCGAGTACTGGATTAGGTGACTGTTGGGTGACACAGACGTGACGCGGTGGGGTTCCTGGGGGATGCTGGACAGGTCCGTTCGACGAGTAGCAGGTGGAGGCACCAAGGTGGGTCGGCTGTCCGCCGTTTCCCGGATCGCGATCCCGCTCGCCGGTGCCCTGGTGCTCTCGTCCTGTAGTACGGACGACACCCCCAACGACACCTTGCAGGTCGTGCAGAACCCCGTCGCGGTGACAGCGGCGGTCTCGCCGGCCGTGACGGTCAAACCCGCGGGCTCGGTGTTCGCCGCGCCGGGGGTGAAAGCGCTGGTCACCGACGAAGCGACCAAGACGCTCGTCGTCGCCGTCCCGGAGCCGCCTTCCCTGCGTATCTACGATCTCGCGACCCTGGACACCCCGAAGACGACCGTGGCCTTGCCCGGTCCGGCGGAGCGGCTCACGGTCTCCGGTTCGCAGGTGCTCGCCAGCGTTCCCGGCAAGAGCGTCCTGGCGAAGGTGTCGCTGCCCGGTGGCGCGCTGGAGACGGTCCCGGTCGCGGGGCAGCCGTCGGCCGGGCTCACCGACGGTGACGCGACGCTGGTCTCGGTCCGCGACCGCAAAACCGTCGAGGTGCTGTCCGAGAACGCCGGCCCGAAGAGCATCACGGGTCAGCTCTACAGCGCCGACGACGTCCTGAACACCGGTGACGGCGTGGTCGTCCTCGACAAGCTGCGCACGGCCTTGTTCTCGGTCGACCTGGCCGAGGGCAAGATCGGCGAAGGCCTGCGCGCGGGCGACGGCGCGGCCAACGCGGTCACCGATGACCTCGGGCGCGTCTTCGTCACCGACGCGCGAGCGGGCGCCCTGCTGGCCTTCTCCACGACGCCGCTGTTGCTGCGCCAGCGTTACCCCGTCCCCGGCGGGGCGTACGGCATCGCCTACGACCGCACCCGTGGCCTTGCCTGGGTCACCCTCACCGCACGCAACGAGGTCGTCGGCTTCGACGTCCGCGGCGGGGAACCGATCGAGAAGCACCGATTCCCCACGCTGCGGCAGCCAGATTCGGTCACCGTCGACGAGCAGGGCGGCCGCGTGGTCGTCGGCTCGGCCATCGGAGAAGGGATCCAGGTGATCACGCCATGACAGTGGTGGACGAGGCGGTGGTCGAAGGGGATTGGGAGTACCGGCGGCTGCAATTGCCTCCCGGTGTTTCCCGGCGGGCGGCGGCGACGCAGCTGTCGATCCACGCCGAGTTCGCCGGATGGGAACTCTCGACCGTCCGGCTCTACTCCGATGGGACGCGAAGGGTGTGGTTGCGCCGCAAGCGCACCGCCACTCCCCTGCCCGGCCTGATCACCTGAACACGCGGGCGAGCCAGTCCGCCCAGATCTTCTCCTGCTTTTCGGGGTCGACGTCGCCGAAAAGGTGATGCATCGCGACCATCGGCCCCTGGAACCCGCGGACGAACCGGAGGAGCGCGTCCGGCGTCCGGATCCCGACCGTCTGCTCGTTCGCCAGGTAGACCTCTCCCTCCACAGTGGACACCGAGCCGGTCGACAGCCGGACCCGGTCCCCCGTTTCCGGCCGCCCCGCCAGGCCGAGTTCCCTGCCGAGCGTGAGCCACGCGCGATCCCAGTCTTCGCTCATCGGACCGAACACCGTCAGTGGCTCGGCTCTCCGCCCCGGGAACGTCGTCAGGTACTCGACCAGCGTGCGGAAGAACAACTCGCCGCCCGCCGTCATCGCCTCGAACTCGTCTTCCCAGTCGTCTCCGGGAAGGAAGCCACTCGTCACGGTCCGCAGTACGGTACTGGCGCCGGCACGGCCCTCGATGAGGAACTCGTAGGCGACGAAGCGCCCGTCCGGCCCGGGTTCCGTGCCGTAGACGAGTCGCTCCAGCGGATCCCACGCGGTGATCGCCGACGTGGGTTCGTAGCCGCCGAAGGCGGTCTTCACGGTGCCACCGACACCGCCGTCGACCTCGTTGCGCCCCATGAACCACGACGTGATCCCCGGGCCGGTCGCGATGGCGTCCCAGACCTGCTCCGGCGTCGCGTCGATCTCGAGGCGGTCGGTGACTTCGAATTCGTGGCCCATTCAGCGCTCCTCGGGCTCGGTTTTGACGCTCGGATGGACGGCGACGACGATCCGGTGGTCGCGGCCCTTCTCGGCGCCTTCGTCGTGGTATTTGCTCACGAGGTCCGTGATCGCGACGGTGAGTTCCTCGGCGAACGCGGCCCTGTCCTCGGCGGAGGAGAACCGCACCTCGCCGTCGATCGCGAAGGTCGCGACCCGCTTGCGCGCCTTGGTCGAACCGGTGATCAGCACGCCGACATCGCGTACCAGCCTGCCGGCCACCGCGAGCAGCCAGCGCGCCGACAGCCGGTCCGGCGACTGGGCCGGGTCGGGCTGCACAGCGGACAACGCGGCCGGCGAGATCACGTAGGACGACGCCGTCGCGCGCATCATGCGCTCGGTGACGTTGCCCTTGCGCCGCTCCTCGACGAGCTCGACCAGCCCGTGCTTCTCGAGCGCGCGCAGATGGTAGTTCACCTTCTGTCTCGGCAGGTCCACCCGCCCGGCCAGCATCGTCGCCGACGCCGGTTCGGCGAGTTCGGCGAGCAGCCGGGCCCGGACCGGGTCCAGCGAAACTTCGGCCGCTTCCGCGTCCTCGATCACCGCTACGGAGAACATGGCACGAAGGTGCCACCGAAAAGAGAAGTTGTCAAGGAAGCTAGGTTTGTCGGCGAGCCTGGTTCGCCAGGGCCAGAAGGCGCGGCACCACCTGCGGCGCGGCCTCCAGCGGGACGACGTGCCCGACACCGGGCAGCACCACGGACGTCCCGTTCTCCACCGCGCCCGCCAGTTCCTCGACGTCCGCCGTCGGCACGAGCTTGTCGCGCTCCCCCACGATCGCGGTCACCGGCACCGTGCCGACCTGCGACAACGCCGATTCCCGCGTGTAGGCGTCCAAGGCGGGCCGGAACGCGGACACCGTCTGCGGCCAGTTGCCGCGGATCATCCGCACGGTCAGTTCGACGTCTCTGGGCACCGGGTCGTCCCCGAAAAGCCACCAGCGCAGCCCCGCGGTCACCGCCTTGCTCGTATGCTCGCGCACCAGGCCGATCAGCTTCGTCCCGAAGACCATTTCCAGGTCCCGGCCGAGTTTTCCGAGCGCGTTCGGCCAGATCGCGTCCGGGGTGACACCGCCCGCCGACATGGCGAGCAGCCCGATTCCCGCCACCCTCGCCGCGAAGAGGTCCGGATGACGCTGGGCGAGCGACAGGATCGCGAGGCCACCCATGTCGTGGCCGACCAGGACGACCCGGCCGTCGGGAACCACCTTGTCCAGCACCTCGGCCAGGTCGTCGGCGAGGTGCCCCATGGTCGCCGACGCCGGCCGGACGTCGCCGGATTCGCCGTGCCCGCGCTGGTCGTAGGCCAGGACCGCGACCGGCTCCTCCCCGGCTTCCGCCAGCACCGGCGCGACGGCACGCCAGCTCCGCCTGTCGAGGGCGTACCCGTGGAGGAGGACAACGGTCACCGGTGCCGACAGCTCACCCCAGCGCTCGAAGTGCAGGGGTGTTCCGTCGGCGACCAGCAGACCGGGCATCAGGCTGAGCGGAGGAAGCGGTCGAGAACGCGCACACCGAACTTCAGCGCGTCGACCGGGACCCGCTCGTCGACCCCGTGGAACAGCGCCGAGAAGTCGAGGTCCGCGGGCAGCCGCAACGGCGCGAACCCGAAGTTGCGGATCCCGAGGGACTGGAACGACTTCGCGTCCGTGCCACCGGAAAGCATGTACGGAAGCGTGCGGGCGCCAGGGTCCTCGGCGAGGACGGCGTTGGTCATCGCGTCGACGAGGGCGCCGTCGAAGGTCGTCTCGACCGGTGGCAGCTCCATCCACTCCTTCTCGATGTCCGGGCCGAGGATCTCCTCCAGTTCGGCGTTGAAGGCTTCGAGACGGCCGGGAAGAATCCGGCAGTCGACCGAGGCTTCCGCGACCGAGGGGATGACGTTGGACTTGTAGCCCGCGGTGAGCATCGTCGGGTTCGCCGTGTCACGCAGGGTCGCGCCGATCATGCGGGAGATGTTGCCGAGCTTGGCGACGGAACCCTCGATGTCGTCCTCGGGGAAGTCCCAGCCGGTGATCTCGGTGACGCCGTCCAGGAACTCGCGGACGGAGTCGGTCATGACCAGCGGGAAGTGGTGGTTGCCGAGCCTGGCGACGGCTTCGGACAGCTTGGTGACGGCGTTGTCGCGGTGGATCATCGAGCCGTGGCCCGCGGTGCCGCGCACGCGCAGCTTCATCCAGCGGATGCCTTTTTCGGCCGTCTCGATGAGGTACGCGCGGACGTTGTCCTTCAGCGTGATCGAGAACCCGCCGACCTCGCTGATCGCCTCGGTGACGCCCTCGAACAGCTCGGGCCGGTTCTCGACCAGCCATTGCGCGCCGTACTTGCCGCCCGCTTCCTCGTCAGCGAGGAACGCGAAGACGAGGTCACGCGGCGGAACGACGCCGTTGATCTTGTAGTGGCGAGCCAGCGCGAGCGCCATGCCGACCATGTCTTTCATGTCGACCGCGCCGCGGCCCCAGACGTAATCATCCTGGATCGCCCCGGAGAACGGATGCACCGACCATTCCGAGGCGTCGGCCGGGACGGCGTCGAGGTGACCGTGGATCAGGAGCGCGCCCCGCGACGGGTCGGCACCCGGCAGCCGCACGATCACGTTGTGGCGGTTCTTCCCACCGGACTCGACATAGGTGATCTCGTAACCCGCGTCGGTGAGCTTCTCCGCGACGTACTCCGCCGCGACGCGTTCACCGACCAGCGTGTCGGGATCACCCGTGTTGGTGGTGTCGATGCGGATCAGTTCACTGGTGAGGGTGACTGCCTCTTCGGCGGCGGCCTCGATCAGATTCGGTTCGGTCACCAGGCATTCCTACCATTGGTGGAGCTGGCCGACCCGGCACCACCGCCGCGTGGACACGTGCGAAGACCCACTCCCCTCATGCGCTGTGAGGCAGGCGGACACAGGACCGGACCCCACCCAGGGCTCTGGGCCGCGGGTGCTTCGGCTGCTCCGACCGAGGCCCGTGCAGAGGAGCTCCGCGCCTGAAACCGCCTGCCCCTGAATGGGCCAGGCCCGGCATCGTTTGCCCGAACGCGACGCTCCTGCGGAGGACGAGACCACAAGCCGCAACCTTCCCGCAGCTGCGGCTGCACAGCCGGCCGAGCACAACGCCTTAGGGCAGCCGGGCCCACACTGGACGCCGACGGGCTGTAGTGCGTTCGAGCTGGTCAGGACTGCTTAGAGCCGAAGCGAGCTCATCGAGTCGGTTCGCCGGACGAACTGAGCGTCCCGCCGTGCGCGCCACACCGAGGGCGCCACCCTGCGGGTGACCACGAGTTCGTGAGGTGCGTAGTCGTTGCCGGTGCCAGACACCTCCATCCCGGCGGCCATCAAGATGGTTCGCATCGCCGCGGACATCGCTTCGCCGATCGTGGACATCAGCCGCGCGAACGCGGCGGCTTCTTCGCCCTCTCGATGCGGGTCCTCGGCCCAGGCTTGCTGCCCCGCGTCGAGCAGGACAGCGTGCTCTCTCCAGTCGACCAGCACGCCATGCAGATCCGGGACGTCCACCGTCACGACCGCTCCGGCGGTACCTATCGGATGACCACCAGGGACCACCGGCAATCCGGCCGCAGCCAGTTCGGCCTGCACAAGATCACGCAGAACCTCCAGCTGAAGCCTTCCCTCAGACCCAACCGCAGCGATGTCTGTCATACCGGCATCCAACCGCATGCCCACCGTCGCATGACCGAGCGATGGTGCCGTGTCACTGCCGTCCTGTAACACGTTCAGCAGCGGGACGACGTGATCGATGTGAACAACTGGCTGGCAGTTCTTGCGACCTTATTCGGTGCGGTATTCGGCTCGGCCACGACTTTCTTGAGCCAGCGTGCGACGGCCCGGGAGACCTCGCGCGAGGCCGAGCGGGAGGCTGTTCGACGAGAGGAGCGCGAGCGGCGCGATGCTGATCGGCTCGAGCAGCGGGAAAAACGGGAGCGTGCTGCCCAGCGCCGCGACCTACTCCGGCAGGCAGTCCACGCGCTGCTGGATGCGGCACAGGACATCGACCAAGTGGCCAGCCATCGTCAGCAAGACGATCGCGACCATGCCCTCGTGCACAAGCTATGGCTGACTTACCACCAGCTCGCGGTACTCGCTCCACAACACCTCACCAACCACGCGTGGGACTATGCCGTGGTGCTAAATGAGGTGTTCTGGAAAGGCACGCCGAACGGAGAGCCAGTGTGGGAGGTCCTCCAGGGACCACGCGACCAGTTTGATCGCGCCGCGCATGTCGCAATGGCTGAGTAGACCTAACTCTTAGCTGCTCGGCGCACCGCACCAACTGATCAGCCACTATGTGGACTCATGGCAGCTTTCCGACGTACTTCGGCCGCTGCCTGCTCGGAGTACGACGAGAACAGGCAAGCACCTGGCGACTACTCGCCGCAACATCCGTCGAGAACTCGCGACAGTCGAATATGCGGCCTCACCAGTCGGCGACCCCAAACACCTAGCCGAGGGGTGCTCACGAGGAGGTGCCCAGGTCGTGGTCACCCGGCTCGCCCCGCTGTCGTGCACGGCGCACTTTCCGGCGGATCAGCAGCAGCAGCAGTATGACGGCCAATACCAGCACGCCACCACCGAGCAACCACGGCCATCCCACCCACGGGGTGTGGCCGTAGACCGTGACGAGTTCGTTGTCTCCGGTCACCCGGGTAAGCTCGCGCGGCACCAGGATCACGTCGTCTGAATCGAGAAGGTCGTTGCCCGCGCGGAACTGGTCAAGGCCGGAGTAGGTCTCGCCGTTGGCATCGATCGCCTTGTCGTTGGCGATGACCAGGGTCATCAACTCCAGTACGCCGTCCGGATGCTTGACCAGCACAACGCGGGCGGAGACGCGTTGAGGGTCACCACCGGCCTCCTGAATCGCGCGGCGGACCGCTGCGCTGAGGTCGCAGGAGGTGTCGAAGCGGTCACCGCCACGCCCCCCGCTGCCGGGCCCCTTAGTGCAGGTGAACACGCTCATCAGCCGAGACAGCAGCTGCTCGGGCGAGTAGTAGGCCGCGAGATTGGCCTGGCGGTCCTCGGGGGCGGCGCCGTAGCCGGGCAGGCGATCGTTCTTGACCGCGCTCGACTCCCAGTACTCCTTGACGAGGTTCGGCTTGGGGTCCGGCGTGTCGGCGGACCCACAGGCCGACACCGCCAAGCCGATCGCCACCAGGATGGCTGTAAGTAACCGCGGGACCACACACATGCCCCTCAGTGTGAGGGAACGGCTCGGCCATGGACAGAGCTCGATGGCTACCTTTGTGCGATGCAGGTCGTGCCGGACGGCACGCCGAGGCTGACCAGCCGTAACGGCGCGGACTTCACCGGCAGGTCCCCATCCTCGGCGACGACGCCCTGGGTGACGCGCTGACGCGGAAGGCCCGTTCAGCGACGTTGTTCGCGGCGGAACGCACGCCGTGCGTCACGCGAAAGGCGACGGTGTCGTGCTCGGCGAACGGGTTCACCGGTCAGGGTCGACCGTCGGCCGTGGCGTCGAGACGTTCTTGTTGTCCTCCTTGAGAACGCGAGGGCAAGATCTGTGGTTCGTCAGGTGGGGTCGTGCCCGCTCTCTGGTGCGGGAGCGTCCAGCAGGGAGCGGAGAAGCTGGCGTAGGTCGTCCGCGTCCACGATCCCGTCGGGGTCCGGCATTGAGACTGGTGAGATCGCCTATTCAACTGTCGCCAGTTCTCGGTGTTTGTAGCCGTTGAGGGGCATCTCGGTGTGGGAGATTCGAAGGGGCCCACCGCACACGTCGACCATCCCGGCGTGTCGTCCCGTAGACCGGTCAATAGATCTCCCGTATTCCGGTGGCCCTCCTGGACGAACCGGAACTGCCGAAGTCGCTCGACCGCAGCTGGCGCAGCCTGACCACATCCGGTGGCGCCGTCAGGGTCGACGATATCGCAGAGCGGGCAGGTCTGAGCCGACAACATCTGGCCACCCGCTTCCGTCGTTCCAGTCCGCGTTCGATGTCGGATTCCGCTCTGTAGCTCCCCGGCAGCTAGGTGAGCTTGGCGTCCAGGTCATCGTCCGTCATTCGGCAACGTCACGTGAATCAACCATCGGGCTTGGGACAATATTCAAGTTACTGAATCATTCGCGACAGGGTGAACACGCGACGGATAACTGCACAGGCAGACACCGATAGCCCAAATTCGTACTTGAACACCTAGGAGCATGTAGGCCGTGGACGGACACTCAAGGAACTGTGTACTCGCCGCCAACGACAGTCAGCCGGACACATCACATCATCTATGGGGGGCTTCCCACACGACCCATATGACTGGTTCCGAACCAGCGGAAAGGACTGCTCTCATGCCGTCTCGACGTTCGCTCACCACCTGTGGAGTACTGATGATCGCCGCTGTGCTTTCAGTCGGACTCGCCTCCCCTGCATCCGCGGCATCTCGTTCGATGGAAACGGACGATGACAGGCCTGGGGGACGTTTGACCTTCACCGCCAAAGGCGACATTGCCGAGTTGTGCGACCGCCAGCCGGACGGATGGGGGGTTGCCATGCGCGTCCATGGCGCGTACACCCACACGAACAATCGGGGAAGTGGCAAATGTGACACCCTTCGTCCGACGTTGAACCCGAAGTACGACCTGGAGGACGAAAAGAGGTACAAGTTCGATATCTGTTTGGTGAAGAACGGGCGCTACGAACATTGCGACGAGGCCTACTGGGTCGCCTGATCGGTGCCACGAGCTTGGACCACAGGCCGTCGGTAAGGTCGCCGGCGGCTTGCTCGGCCCGCCCGGAGCCTGGTTCACCGGTTCTCGTTCTGCCCGCGGGAAAGCCTGCGCTTTCGGAAATCCATGGGAGGAACGCCATAAGCGTCGCGGAAGGCCCGGCTGAAAGCAGCCGCGTGGCCGAAACCCCACCGGCTGGCGATTCGGTGCACTGGCACGAAGAGCTGGGCAGGATCGGAGAGGTCGCGACGAGCCCGTTCCAAACGTTGGTGCCTGATCCACGAAGCCACCGTTTCGCCGCGCGCCTGGAACAGGCGGTGTAGATAGCTGAGCGAAATGTGATGGGCCGCGGCGACTGCGCCAGGGGTCAACCGCGGGTCGTCCAGGTGCTGCTGGATGAACGCCTGAATCCGAAGGGTCAGTGTTCGAGCATGCGTCTCCGGCTCGAGCGACCGCTCGCCCTCGGTCGCGCAGGCGAACAGCGCGGCCATCAAATCAATCAGAACAGCTCCGAGGTGGGGGTCGCCCGACGTCGGGTAACTGTCGGCATCCACCGCCAATCGAGTCAATACCCCGGAGAGTAGCGCGCCGACGCCCTCTCGTCCGGAGAACGGAACCCCGATAGCGCGATCGGCCGTTCGCTGCGGCAGTGGCAGCAGAGGCCTGGGAACCAGCACACCGAAATACGTCGACAAGCTGTGACCGTCTGCGACACAGCCGCGATACGGACGCGAGGTGCTACCCGCATGGAGGCTGTGCGGGGTCAGGACTGTTTGCCCGGTGCCATCGTCAATCACTTGCGCTCCGCGCAGCATCAGCGTGACATGATAAGCCTCGGGATCGAACTGCCCGATCAGTTCCGGCGTCCGACGGTAGGTCATTGCGGATGAGGTTATGGCCCAAGCGTGCACGAGACCGAAATCCAGAGATCTCTGACGAATTCGAAAATCCTCAGCTTGACCGCTACGGTTAACGTGCATGTACGGGGCCATCTGTTCGCGCCAGTGGTAGAACTGGCCTGTCCCGGATGTGACCCCTCTCGTGAACTCCGCGTTCGACATGGTCCCCCTCGGATGTGTATCCCCTGGCCGAGTATCCACAAAAGTGAGCTGCGTGGCGAAGTGTTTGACCGCATATCCCCGCCCGCGTCGGACTAACGAGGCCCGGTGAGTCACTGAGCGGGGGTCGAACCCGAGAGCGACGAGCCCGATCCCCGCGGCAGCGGCCGGCCAACGTTGCCGAGCGCGAATGGCTTGTGTACGTGCCGCGGAATCACTCAGAACAGATCGCCGCCGAGCATGACTGGCCGGACGAACTACTTCCCCTCATCCGGCATGCCCCCAAGCACGGCTGCGCCTACATCGAGTTCGACAGCCACCAGTGCGACGAATCGCCCGCACCGACACGGCAAGGGGCGGGCGGCTGCGTCCTGGCTCAAGGAGGGGCCGCCGGGATACGCAAGAACGCCGGGAAAGCGAGCGGCTGACCCGCGACTCGCCATGTATGTCGGGACAGGGGTACCGAGATGGCCGACGCCAGGTTCAGTGCTCCGCATTTCCGTCGTACACCGGTAACTCGTTCATGTGCGAGCAGTAGAAGGGAACGCCGGTTGCGTGTGACCGGGTAGCTGTTGAGCGGACCAGAACGCGCGAACGACGGCCGATGTGCCGATGTCAGTGGTGGACCACCGGTAAGCGGAGCGGTGGTTCAGCGCGGCGAGAACCAGCACGGTGCCGAAGCGGCGGAGCCGGTAGGCCGGATTGACCTCAATGTGGCTGACGACGCCTCGCTGGTCGACGCCGCACAGCTGCAGGCTCAGGGTACCGACCGTCTATCCTTGCAGTTCGAGGACGAGTCCGCCGATCGCCACGGGGCGGCTCGGTGGTCGCGGGCGGAGAACGAGTTCCGCCCGTGCGTCCGGCCGTGGCGAGGTGAAGCGAAGGTCCAGCTCGAGCCAGGTCGCGCGATCGAGGTAGGCCTCCAGGCACGAGTTGCAACTGGTGGTGTGCAGGTCGACCGAGTGGTCATAGCTGGTGGTCAGCCCGCTCACGGCGAGGTGGTGTTTGCGGTACAGGCACCTCACGTGCGAGCCCGCGAGCCGGCGCGAGAGGCCGCTGTCGGCACCCGGGCTGTGCCCGCCGCCCCGGCGAACGGTCACCGTCCAACGCCGAAGCGGATCCACAAACACCGTGCAGGGTCTCGCCGCGCGTGACATGTCGATCTTCGCTGACCTGTGCGTTTGCCGGCTGTCTCACCTGGTGTCACCCGAGATCGATCTCAGTCTCGTGACATTTCTTCGAACGGTGCGGCGCGGCACTAGAACGACCTCGCTCGAGTTCGAACAGTCAACTCAGGACCGAAGACGTGCTTCTGCTTCCCGAGCGGTCGCCGGTGTGGCGGCCGGGACTGAAAGAGAACTCGGCGACCCTTCACGAGCTGCGACGGCTACTGGCGTGGCTGGTTAGCTTCCCTGGAGACAACTGGCGGGAGCGGTGGGTCAACGCCGGAGCCGACCACGACCTCGGCTGACTGCCCACCGTTCCGGACCATCGGGCCTTCACCAGGGCAGTTCGTGGTCCGATGATCCGCGCGGTCGGGCATCTCTTCCTGGAGAGGGTCGGGCTGCCCAGCTACAATGCTCTGCTCGCTTACCACGCACACACGCTGTATGAGAACGCCCGGCGAACCCCCGAGTTTGAAGTGTTCGCGGCGCTGGACGATGTGGCGGTCCAACGGGGCGTCGCGGACAAGCACCGACTCCACGCGCAGAAAGCCCTGAGCAAGATCGTCTCCACACAGGACGGTCACCGAGCGCACTCACCGCCGATGACGTCCTGGAGATGTACGCGTGGATCTCGAACGCCCGGCTCCCAGTTGCTCAGATCGAAACGCTCGACAAGTTCTTCGAGGCGCGAAACGCGATCGTGCACGATCTTGACTACGAAGACCCGTCGGCCCAAGCAGTCAGGCACGGTGGCGTGGGGAGATGGAGGAGGCCCGCGACGATTGCGACGCGGTGCTTGCCGTTGTCGCAACGATCATCCGCGCGACAGCAACCAACGTGCGGGCATGCCGTTGAGCGGCACCCTGGGTCTTTTCGCAAAGGACATGAATTCAGAATATTCTGATATCTATTGCCATTTCTCTGGGTTAATTAACCCACGGGTTACCCGTGGGTTGATTGATGCGGCCACGCTCCACGTAAAGAGCTAACTTGCGACAGGCGCCGTGACCAATTGGTGCATGAAACCGATGGCTGACTCCACCCGATTGCGGATCGCCGACAGTTCCGTAATCGTGAAGCGACCCGCATGGCCGTGCGTGCCGTCGTTGAAGGTCCGGAACAACGACAACACGTTCGCTACATCCTCGTCTACAAGGCGCGTTATGCCGTCGTTAGTCACGCCGTGCCTGCGGAGAAGGTAGCTGATCTTAGCCCTGCGGGTCGGTGCGCCCCTGTCAGTCATCTCGCAGCCGGGCTCCTCTCGCTTGACATCCACGTCGGAGGCCGAGCCGTCGAGAATCGCGATGATCACCTCACGCGCACTGGTACAGAAGTGCCGGGCAGCGTCCGGGTTGTGCGGACTGAGCGCATAGAGCGCGCCCGTCCACCTGCTGGCGAGATCCTGTCCGAAGGCTGCGAGCTCAGTCGCCATCGAGGGAGCGCGGAGCTCGTCCTCGGTCGGGTCTTCGTCTCGAGCCCCGTCACCGTCCAGCGCGTTGACCAGGTACACGCTGTTCGCAGTCTCGTCGCTGGCAAGGTCGACGAACCGCTGAGCGGCTGGTGAGACAGAATGAGAGGCAAGGTTCGACTCGACAGTGCTGTACGTCTGAACAAGCGTAGCTGTCGATGCACGGACGGTAGTGAAGGTGGCGCTTGCAGGCCGCGCGTTAAGACGCGCAACCTCCTGGTTGATCCGCTGCCGCTGGTTCTCGACCTGTCGGTTGTGAGCGCGCGCCTTCGAGTTGTATGTGCGCACCTCACGGTTGTAGTCGTTCAATGCATTCTTTACGCCGGCGTTGTATTTGCGGGCCTCACGATTGTAGTTATCGATTGCGCGCTTCTGATCACGCTCCGCCTTCTGCACGGCGGCGCGGAACTGCGAAGGAGTCAGCTTGCGGACCATGCGCCCAGTGTAAGCCATGGAGCGGCCCTCTTCCCCAGGCTGCCGTATGGGGTGGCCAGGCGCCTAGATGATTGATTCCGTGAAGATCGGGTGAAGTGGCCTGGTTGAGGGCGTGAGAGGAGGGTGTCCAAGATCAATGTGTGAGCAAAGAACTAGTGCCGTATCAAGCAACGTTGGGTAGGTAATCCGGTCGGC
>NZ_MQUQ01000043.1 GCF_001953865.1 Amycolatopsis coloradensis | reverse complement strand
GGGGACCTTTGCTATCGCCGCGCGATAGCAAAGGTCCCCCGCTCCCCCGTTGGGGCGTGGTACGGCTTGGTGTGGTGTTCACTGGGGGAATGGCCGTACATACGCACGACGACATCGACTGGGCAGATCGGCTTCGGTCGCTTCGCATGGCCGAAGCGCTCGACGCCGAGTCGACGCGGGTGGCGGCCCGGCGGCTGCTGGAAGGCATGCCGGCGGCGCCGACCATCCTTGACGTCGGCTGTGGTGCGGGCGGGATGAGCGTGCTCTTCGCCGAGGAGCTCTCTTTCGCCGACGCCAGGATCGTGCTGGTCGACGCGACAGAACACCTGCTCGCCGAAGCACACCGGCGAGTCAGCGCGGCCGCGGGGGACAGGGCTACCGTCGAGACGGTCCATGCCGACGTGGCCGACGACGGGTTGCCCACCCGGCTTCCTCCGGCCGATCTGGTCTGGGCTTCACGCGTGGTTCACCACCTTCCCGATCAGCAGGCGGCCATCGACACCCTCGCACAGCTCGCGCGCCCTGGTGGGCTGGTAGCCATCTCCGAGGGCGGCTTGGATTTCAACTGTCTCCCCTGGGACCTCGGTATAGGTCGCCCAGGGCTCGAGGAGCGGCTGCTCGCCGCGCGAGGTGAGTGGTTCGCCGAGATGCGGGCGGGTATCCCAGGCTCCGTCTCCATGCCCTACGGCTGGAACGTCGCACTTCAGCGGGCCGGTCTCGACGACATCGACTCCTTCGGGGTGCTCATTCATCACCCGGCGCCTGGGCCGGACCTGCTGCGCGAGTTCGTCGTCGAGCGGGTGACCTGGCTGGCCGGGGTGGCGGGCGACCTTCTGAGCAGCGACGATCACGAGACCGCGGCCGCCCTGGTGGATCCGGCGAGCCCCGCCTTCCTCGGCGCGCGCCAGGATCTGTTCCTCCAGGGGGCGAAGACGATCCATTGTGGACGGCGGTCGTGAGCGGCCAGGTCGGTTGCTCGTCGTGCGGCCGGATCCGTGGTGCCGACGAGGAGCCAGCGCAGACGCTCGCCTGGGTCTCCACCCGCGAGAAGAACGTTGTGCGCTGGATGTGTCCTACCTGCGCTCGCCGCCACACCCGCGACATCGAGGGAAAGCTCCCGGACGAGTATTGGTGAGCTCTTCAGGCGGCGTCGTTGATCCGGCCGATCGTGCGGACCTTCGGCCGCGGCGTCCTCGCCGCTTCGGCGTACGCCCTGACGAGCTCGGCCGCGACCTCCAGCGGGACTTTCCGCAGCTGATCGATGGTGCAACGGACCAGCACTGTTCCGGTCGCGGTCAGTGCCAGGGGATGGAAGTTCGCGGTGCCTGGGTTCGGGGCACGGAATTGCCACGCCAGGCCGATGTCGTCCCACCAGGCGTCGGCACCGCCGATGGGACGCCCGCGCCGGTCGCAGATCGTCATGTTCCACGACGGCGAGGGCAGCGGGCACCCGTCGAGGACCTTCCTCGCCAGCCCATGCGCGTAGGTCTCTTGGGGATCGACGCGGCGTAGCGCCGCCCGGACCGCGGCTGAGCCTCGCCGGTTACCGGAATCGAGCTCTTCGCTGAGCTGTTCGAGCGTGCAGAGACCCCAATACACCGGGAGCGAGATCAGCTCGTCGATCCGTGCCGGATCGAGCTCCAGCCGGGCCAGATCGAGCGCGGCCCTGGCCGGCGGGGCGAACGGGACGCCGTCGATCAAGGTCGGCGGCGGCATCCGCGTGGTTCTTCGAGGCAGCATGCCGGGTTCCGCGGGCATGCGTCGATAGTCGGGGACGAGGAGATGGACGTCGCGCGTCACCGGGCAGTCCACGCCTCGGGCGCGAAGCGCGTCGGTGCCCGTCACCACCACGTCCGGACCGAACCGCGCGACGGCGGCTTGCAGCAGTTGAAGCCGGGTGGGCGCGGAGTCGCGCAACAAGATCACACCCGGCATCAGCCTTCGCCAAGGACCGCCAGGGCCACAGAGCTTCGCGGCGTAACGCGCGGTCACGCCCGCCTTGCGCAGCTCTCGGATGGTGATGATCCCGGATTCGCAGGTGTTACTGAGCGCCATGAGCCGG
This sequence comes from Amycolatopsis coloradensis, assembly GCF_001953865.1. Classification (GTDB taxonomy): domain Bacteria; phylum Actinomycetota; class Actinomycetes; order Mycobacteriales; family Pseudonocardiaceae; genus Amycolatopsis; species Amycolatopsis coloradensis. Next base: position 9,889 of record NZ_MQUQ01000043.1, on the reverse strand, counting down.
GCGCTTCGTGTAGTGGTCATGAATCGAGGATGACCGTTGGGCCGTCCGGGTGGAACCACTTCCGCGAAGTTGTGGACAACTCGCCCGAAAGACCCCGATTTGGCTCAGTCCCAACGATCCCTGTGGATAACTTCTCAGGCCGCGAAGCCCGGCTGCCACCGTTCGACGATCGCGCGGGCGGGGATCTCCGCGTCGAGCTGACAGAGGATGCCGGTAGATCCCGCGGTCACCCGGTGGATCATCAGGTACTCGGGCGGCAGGTTGAGCGAGCGGCCGATCCGGAAGTCCCTGCCGCGGGTATCGCCGACCCGGCCAGCCTGCCGTTGCATCCAGCGGCGGGTGAAATGGAACGTCTCGCCTGCCAGCGGTTCGGTGAACGGCGCGAGGTAGGCGAGCACGTCGTCGGCCAGCAGATCCGCGTCGGCCCGGATGAAACCGGACTCCCTGAGCAGCCGCATGAGCTTCGAGGACTCGCCGTCGAGCGCCAGCCTGGTCATCTCGCCGAGGTGCTGCGGGATGCCTTCGGGCAGCCGGGACACCCCGCCGAAGTCGATCACGCACAGCCTGCCGTCGGCGGTCAGCATGAAGTTGCCCGGATGCGGGTCCGAATGCAGCAGCCGGGCTCGCTCCGGCGACGAGTAGTGGAACTCGGTGAGCAGGCTGCCGGCGCGATCCCGCGCTTCCTTGTCGCCGCCGGAGATGATCTTCGACAACGGGGTTCCGGTGACCCACTCCGTGACGACGACCCTCGGCGCGCTGGCGACCACTCGCGGGATCAGGAAGCCCGAGACACCTTCGAACGCCTTCACAAAAGCTCGCTGGTTTTGGGCTTCCGCCTGGTAGTCGAGCTCTTCGTTCATGCGCTCGGCGAGTTCTGCCAGGAGCGGTTTCACCTCGGTCCCCGGCACGAAGGCCTGGAACAACCTGCTGAAGCGCTGGAGCTGCCGAAGGTCGCTCCGCAACGCGTCGTCGGCTCCGGGGTACTGGACCTTGACGGCGACCTCGCGGCCGTCGTGCCAGGTCGCCCGGTGCACCTGGCCGATGCTCGCCGCCGCGGCCGGTTCGTCGTCGAACGCGGCGAATCGCTGCTGCCAGGTGCGTCCCAGCTGCTCGGCGAGGACCCGGTGGGTCTGCCGGGTCGGCATGGGCGGTGCCGCCGCCTGGAGCTTGGTCAGCGCCTCGCGATAGGGCTTCGCCATCTCGTCCGGCACCGCTGCCTCGAAGACACTCAGCGCCTGGCCGAACTTCATGGCGCCGCCCTTGAGCGTGCCGAGGACCTCGAAAAGCTGCTCCGCGGCCTTGGCGGACAGCGTCGCGTTGACCTCTTCGGCACTCTGCCCGGTCAGCCGCCTTCCCCAGCCTCCGACCGCCCGGCCGGCTATGCCGAGCGGAATACTGGCCAGCTTCGCCGTTCGCGCGGCCCCGTTGCGGGGAATGGCGGCTTCACGGTCCTCGGCGCTGCGGGAGTCGGTCACCTTCGCGATTCTGCCTTGCTTCACTCCGCACGCGCAGCCTGTTGAGGGCGTGTGTGTGGGCTACATCGCTCGCGGTATCAGCGGGCACCGCATCCGCATCCGGGATGGGGCGGCCAATCACGGTGGCGAATGGCACCTTCGAAGAAATCGATCTCCAGTGTGGCGTTCCACGAGGGCGGTGCCTGGTCGCTGGGCGAGAGAAGCCGCAGTGCCTGCGCGGCGGCCAGCGCGGCACACGCGTGCACGGCGCCGAGGTCCGGTCGTTGCACGCGCCCCGCGAGCTGGCTCGCCACCCTTGGCCAGGTCTCGTCGGCGCGGGCACGGTGCAGATCGGCACAGCGCAGGCAGCTGCTTCGGCCGGGCACCACCAGCGGCCCGACGATGCCGATGCCGTCCCGGACGCGGACCGGCAGGTGGCTGATGCCGTTCTGGACGAGTTCGTCGACCACTTCGGGCGCGGGTACCACGGCATCGGTGAGCAGCACGAGTTCCGGCTGGTGGTCCGAGTAAAGCCGGGAGGTCGACGTTTCCCCACCGGCGCGCCGGACGACCTGCGTCATCGCGTCCCGGCGGAACATGCCGATCTCGGCCTCGGTGTAGCCCGAACCCAGGTCGCGTTCACGGACCGTGCCCGACGCCCGGACGTCGATATGCCCGATCCCGGCGTTGGCGAGGAGCACCGCGATGGCCACGGCCAGCCTGCCGTCGCCCTGGACCGCCACCGCCGTGTGCCGGCGGCGCGCGGTGAGCGCGGCCTGGTGGTGACGGGCGCGGAGCGACCAAAGTCCCGTCTCGGGCCTGGGGCTCGGGTGCCGCCGAGGCTGCCCCGCGTCGGTCACCAGCCCGCGGATCGTCAGGTCGGCCATCAGCTCCCGAAGTTGTTCATCGTGTTCGCTCTGCGCGAGCACGATGTCGTCGACGGCCCGTTTCCCGTCCAGCTTGCGGAGCGCACCGGCCACCTCGGAGGCCACCCCGGTGATCACCACCGCGTGCGCGGGGTCGAGGCCGACCTGGACCTCGCCGTTCCCACGTTCCAGCACATCGAGGCCGGGAAGCAGGACCGGGAAGGCAGGCAGGATGATCGACCGCAGGTCCGGTTCGCGAAGGTTCATGATCGCAGGATCGCACTCCCTCGCTCACCGACCGCCAAGAAATACCCGAGTTATCCACAGGTGAGTACCGTTGTGGATAACTTGAGGCTGTGACCTTTCGGCTCTCGGACTTGTCGGTGACTGGCCTTACCGTGGTCGAGTGGTCGAAGCACGGATGCCCTCATTGAGGAGCCGGGACAATCCCCTGTCGGACACTCCCGAACACAAGGTCGAGGTACGGCGTAGCCAGCGCCGCCACCGGACCGTCACCGCGTACTGGGACGAGGACACCCTCGTCGTGCTGATCCCTGCCCGGATGACCCGGGCCGAGGAGAAGCACTGGGTTGCCGAGATGCAGCGCAAACTGTTGCGCACGGGCCCGCGGCGAGCCGCTCCGCCGAAGGCCTCGGACGAGGCGCTGCTGGCGCGCTGCGCTGTGCTCTCGGCGAAGTATCTGGACGGAAAGGCGATACCCGCGAGCGTTCGCTGGGTGCCGCCGATGCGGACGAGGTGGGCGTCCTGCACGCCGGTCGACGCGACGATCAGGGTCAGTGATCGGCTGCGCCGGGTACCGGCCTGGGTGCTGGACTACGTCCTCGTGCACGAACTGGCGCATTTGAAAGAGCCAGGGCACAACGCGGCGTTTTGGGAGCTCGTACGCCGTTATCCCAAGACCGAACGCGCCATCGGCTATCTGGAGGGCCTGTCCTCCGCCGCCGGATGGGGAATCGCGGCGGAGGACTGACGGTGCCTCAGTTCTTGCCTTCGTCGCCCTTGTCGTTCTCGGGCTTGTTCTTCTCGCGCTCGGTGCGTTCGATCTCGGCGATCGGGTCGATGCCCTCAAGGGTCGACTCGCCATCGCCGAGACGTTCGGCGAAGTCGAGCGGCTCGTCGAGGTCCTCGGCGGTCGGCATCAGGTCGGGGTGGGACCAGAGGCCGTCCCGCTTCTCGATGCCGTGCTGGTCGCCGACCAGCTTCCACAGCGCTGAAGCCGCCCGCATCCGCCTCGGCCGGAGTTCGAGCCCGACCAAGGTGGCGAAGGTCTGCTCCGCCGGGCCACCGGTGGCCCGGCGGCGGCGCAGCGTCTCGCGGAGTGCGTCCGCACCCGGGAGGCGGTCGCCGATGGCCTCGGCGACCACGACGTCGACCCAGCCTTCGACCAGCGCGAGCAGGGTCTCCAGCCGGTTCAGCGCCGCCTTCTGCTCGGGCGAGGTCTGTGGCTCGAGCAGGCCGGAGGACATGGCCTCTTCGATGCTGGCCGGGTTCGACGGGTCGATCTGGCCCGCGAGCTGCTCCAGCGCCGAGGTGTCGACGGAAATGCCGCTCGCGAACTCCTCGACAGTGGCCAGCAAGCGCTGCCGCAGCCAAGGAACGTGGGCGAACAGCCGCTGGTGGGCAGCTTCGCGCGCGGCGATGAAGACCAGCACCTCGCTGGTCGGCAGCTCCAGGCCCTCGGTGAACTTCTCGATGTTCGCCGGCAGCAGCGCGGAAGTCGCGGCGGGGCCGAGCGGAAGGCCGACCTCGCTGGAGGTGAGCACTTCGGAAGCCAACTGAGCCAGGGCGTTGCCGAGTTGAGAGCCGAAGGCCATCCCTCCCATCTGCCCCATCATCGAAAGCAGCGGGCCGGCGGCCTGTTTGGCTTCTTCGGGCAGGGCCTCGACCCACGCGCCCGAGACCTGCTGGGCGACAGGGTCGCAGAGGCGTTGCCAGGTGGGCAGGGTCTTCTCGACCCAGGTGCGCGCGGACCACGCGACGGTCGTCGAAGCACCGGCGGGCAGGATCGTCGCGGCGTCGAGCCACAGCTCTGCCAGGTGGGCGGCGTCACGGACGGCCGTGCTCGAGTCGCCGCCACTGGACGATGAGAAGCCGAGCTTGGCGTCGCTGTCACTGCTGCTGAGGTTCTGCAGCGCGATCTGTTTCGCCAGGTCGTAATTGACCGGCCCGGTCGAGCTGCCGGCCTGGCTGAGCATCTGGCCCAGCTGGCTGAGCATCTGACCGAGCTGATTGAAGGCCTCGGCGCCGGAGGGCTGGCCGCCGGAATCCGACGGCTCGTTCTCGCCTCGTTTGTCGGGATCGGGCGGTCCGAAGCCGAACGGGGGTTTGCTCATGGCACCACCGTACGCGGCTCCCCCGACCGAGAGCTCGTCAACGGGAGTGATGCGCGTGGCCTTCACCGAGAAGCGAACACCGTCACCGTACGCTGTCACGCGTGACAGAGCCCTCGGAGGAGACCACAGCAGCGCGGAGCCGTGCGGGCTCCGCGAGTGACCAGGACCGCTCCGAACGGCGGCTGACGCGGCGAGGCTGGACGGTGCTGGTCAGCGGCGTGTTGTTCGTGGTCTTCGCGCTGGTCGGGTTCTTCATCCCGGTGCCTTATGTGGCGATCAGCCCGGGCCCGACCTACGACACCCTCGGCAAGGACGCCGCCGGACAGTCGGTGATCCAGGTCAACGGGCACGAGAGTTTCCAGACCTCCGGCGAGCTGCGCATGACGACGGTCTCGTTACGGGACGGGGGGATCACGTTGTTCAACGCGCTCGGGCTCTGGGCGAGCGGCCGGTATGCCCTGGCGCCGCGCGAGGAGTACTTCAAACCGGGCGAGACCAACGAGCAGGTCAGGCAAGAGAACATCCAGCAGCTGCAGGACTCGCAGACCGCGGCCCAGGTCGCCGCGCTGCGCCGCAAGTTCCCGGTGAAGGTGCTCGCGAAGACGATCGTCTCGGGCAGTCCGGCGGACAAGGTGCTCGCGCCAGGTGACCGACTCCTGGTGGTCAACGGGAAGACGGTCACGGAGGCTGCCGAGGTGCGGGCCGCGTTGAACGGCACCAAGCCAGGGCAGACCGTGCAGATCACCTTCAAGTCCGACGGGCAGGCCGAGCGAACCGTGCCGCTCACGCTGGCCCAGCGGCCCGACGGCCCGGAAGGCTTCATGGGGCTGACCGCGGTGGATCGCGCCGATGTTCCGTTTGATGTGAAAATCTCGTTGCAGGACGTCGGTGGCCCGTCGGCTGGTCTGATGTTCGCGCTCGCGATCGTCGACAAGATGGAGCCCGGCGACCTCGCCGCGGGCAGGCACATCGCCGGAACGGGTGAGATCTCGGAGACGGGCGTCGTCGGCCCGATCGGCGGCATCTCGTTCAAGGTGGTCGGCGCGCGCGAGGCCGGTGCCACCGATTTCCTCGTGCCCGCGCACAACTGTGCCGAGGCGAAGACCGCCGCGCCCGATGGCCTGAACCTGATCAAGGTGTCCACGCTGGACGAGGCGATCGCGCAGCTCGAGAACCTGAAGGTGGGCAGGCCCACCACCTCCTGCTGACCGCCGGGGGAGCAAGGGACCTTTGGTATCGCCCGCGGGTCTGACCGACGAGAGCAAGGGACCTTTGCTATCGCCCAGCGAGCCTCCTGGGGCGGGCGATAGCAAAGGTCCCTTGCTCTCTTTTGCAGGTCAGGGCAGCAGGGTTGCCCTCAGGGCCTCGAGCAGGTTGGGGGCCAGCTCAGGGTTCTCGATGATCTCGTCGACAGGGACGTCACCGGGCTCCTCGGCTTTCCCGGCGCCACGAAGCCGCATGACACACGCTCCGGCGCCGTCCCGCAGCACAGCGGCGACGAGCCGGGCTTCGGTACGGCGCGGGTGGTCGGCGGCCGCTTGGCGCAGACGTTCGGCATCGGTCTCGGGGACGGCCGGAAGCTCCGCCTCGGCGTCCGGCGGCAGCACGATGATCTCCTGCGCGAGGGCGCATCCCAGCACCAGATCGGGCCACGCGATCTGCGCCAGCGCTTCACCGAGGTCACCGTCCGGCAACGACTCCTGGGCGACCGGCGTCAGCGGGGCCGACGGGTCGAGTTGCCCGGCCAATTCAGGTTGTTCGTCCAGCAGCGCCGCGGTCGGGACCAACGCGAACAACTGCGGCGGCTGATCCCAACCACCGGAGGCGACGAACTCCTCGACTTCGCGGGCCAGGCCGGCCACGCCCTGCTGCTTACTCGGTGCCATTGACACATCGTTCCAGGCGGCCGGGGCGGCGGCCTTCCGAGTCCGGTTTGGGCGGGTTCCGGGAACTTCCGACGGCATCCGTAGAGTTAGAGCATCAGGGGCCGCACGCGGTACGCGCGCCCCGCGAAAAGTTCACCAAACCAGGAGCGTGTGCAGTGGCCACTCGGCCCCCCGTGAGCCTGCCGAAGCTGTCCCGGCGCAGCCGGATACTGCTCATCATCGCCGCCGTAGTCATTCTGGCCCTGCTGCTGGGCGCGAGACTGCTCGACACCTATGTCGACTGGTTGTGGTTCGGCGAGGTCGGCGCCCGCACCGTGTTCAGCACGGTGTTGATCACCCGCGTCATCTTGTTCTTCGCCGTAGGGCTCTTGGTGGGAGGCGCGCTCGCGATCAGTTTGATGATCGCGTACCGGAGCAGGCCGGTCTTCGTGCCGATTTCCGGCAACGACGATCCGCTCGCGCGCTACCGGTCCGCGATCGTCGGCCGGATCCGCCTGTTCGGCATCGGCATCCCGGTACTCACCGGGCTCATCGCCGGCGCGTCCGCGCAGAGCGACTGGCAGGTCGTGCAGCTGTTCCTGAACGGCACGCCGTTCGGCCAGACCGATCCCGAGTTCGGCAACGACGTCGGCTTCTACGCCTTCGACCTGCCGTTCTACAACTGGCTCCTGGGCTGGCTGTTCATCGCGGTCGTCATCGCCTTCTTCGGCGCGCTGATCTCGCATTACGTCTTCGGCGGCATCCGGCTCGCGGGCAAGGGCGGCCAACTCGCCGGCCCGACCCGCGCCCAGCTCGCCATCACCATCGGCATCTTCGTGCTGCTGAAGGCGGTCGAGTACTACTTCGACCGCTACAACCTCCTGCTATCCGACCGGGGATTGCCGCTGTTTGTAGGCGCGACCTACACAGACCTGAACGCGGTCCTGCCCGCGAAGCTGATCCTCCTGTGTATCTCGGTGATCTGTGCCGTCGCGTTCTTCGCCGGCGCGTTCCTGCGCAACCTGCAGCTTCCGGCGATCGCGCTGGTGCTGCTGATCCTGTCGAACGTGCTCGTCGGCGTCGCGTGGCCCGCGGTGCTCGACCAGTTCTCGGTGCGTCCCAACGCGAACGAGAAGGAATCCGCGTCGATTCAGCGCAACATGGACGCGACGCGCCAGGCCTTCGGCCTGAACAATGTCGAGTACAAGGACTACACGGGCAAGTCCGACGCGACCTCCGCGGAGATCAAGGCGGACAAGGGGACGGTCCCGAACATCCGGCTCCTCGACCCGAACGTCCTCAGCGACACCTTCACCCAGCGCGTCGGCCGTGAGAACTTCTACGGCTTCCCGTCCAAGCTGGACATCGACCGCTACACCCTCAACGGTGTCACGCAGGACTACATCGTCGCGGCCAAGGAGATCAAGACCGAAGGCCTCACCGGCAACCAGACGAACTGGATCAACAAGCACCTCGTCTACACGCACGGAAACGGTTTCGTCGCCGCGCCTGCCAACACGATCGACCGCGCGCTGAAGGACGCCAACTCCGACGGCGGCTACCCGATCGCGACCACCAGCGACACCCAGAATCCGGCGGGCGCGGGCTCGACCGATCCGGGCAAGCCAGGCATCAAGGTGGCAGAGCCCCGCATCTACTACGGCGAGCTCGCGACAGACGCCGCGTACGCGATCGTCGGCGGCAAGGAGGGGCAGGCGCCCGGCGAGTACGACACCGCCATCGACCGCGCCTACATCTACAAGGGCTCCGGCGGCGTGCCGATCGACAACTGGTTCAACCGGCTCGTCTTCGCCGCCGAGTACGGCGAGCGGAACATCCTCTTCTCCGACGCCATCGGCGACGGATCCAAGATCATGTTCAACCGCGAGCCGCGGGAACGCGTCGCCAAGGCCGCTCCCTGGCTGACCCTCGACGGCGACCCGTACCCGGCGGTCGTCAACGGCAAGATCATCTGGATCGTCGACGGCTACACGACGATGAACAACTTCCCGTACGCCCAGCAGACCCAACTCGGCCAGGCGACCAACGACTCGCTCAGCGGCACCACCCGCCAGGCGAACTCCTCGATCAACTACATCCGCAACTCGGTCAAGGCCACCGTCGACGCGTTCGACGGCACCGTGTCCCTGTACGGGGTCGATGACAACGAGCCGGTGCTCAACGCCTGGAAGAAGGTCTTCCCGGGGCTCGTGAAGCCGAGCAGTGAGATTTCGCCGGACCTGCGGTCGCATTTCCGCTACCCCGAAGACCTCTTCAAGGTACAGCGGGAACTTCTGTCGAAGTACCACGTGAACAACCCGGCGGAGTTCTACGCGCAGCAGGCGTTCTGGAGCGTTCCGCAGGATCCGACGCAGGAAGGCGGCGTGAACGCGTCCGCTTCCGGTATCGCCAACCAGCCCGGTTACTACGTCCTGGCCACCGCGCCGGGCGACACCAGGTCGAGGTTCCAGCTCACCAGTTCGCTGACCGGTCTCCAACGGCAGTATCTGGCGGCTTGGATGTCGGTGTCCTCGGATCCCGAGGACTACGGGCGAATGCAGGTACTGCGGCTACCCACCGGGGCGACCGGTGCGACCCAGGTCGACGGGCCGGTCCAGGTCCAGAACAGATTCCAGAGTGACCCACGGGTCGCGCAGGACCGGACACTGTTCAACAACCCGAATGTCACGGTCACCTACGGAAACCTGATCACGCTGCCCGTCGCCAACGGCTTCCTTTACGTGGAACCGGTCTACATCCGGCAACGGAACCAGCTCAGCTATCCGCAGCTGGCCCGCGTCCTGGTCTCCTACGGCACCAAGATCGGCTTCGCGCCGACCCTGAACGAGGCTCTCGATCAGGTCTTCGGTCCGGGCACGGGTTCCGGGGTCACACCTCCCCAGACCGGCGGCACCCCCGCACCCACGACACCGCAACCGCCGGGCACGACGACGCCGCAGCCGCCCACCGGCGGCAACCCGGCGCTCGACAAGGCCGCGGGCGAGATGCACGACGCCTGGGCCAAGTACAAGGCCGCCCAGCAGGCGGGCAACTACGCGGATCAAGGCGCCGCCCTCGCCGCGCTCGATGTCGCGTACCGGGCCTACGAGGCGGCCAAGGCCAGCCCGCCGGCCAGCGCGCCGCCCACCAGCAAGCCCGGAGGGTGATGTCGCTTACCAAAAGGGCACCTGCTTTGCGCCTGCCGGACACGCAGGCGTAAGGTAGGTGCTACGACGCGGGGTGGAGCAGCTCGGTAGCTCGCTGGGCTCATAACCCAGAGGTCGCAGGTTCAAATCCTGTCCCCGCTACAGAGGTTGGAGGCGCGGTCTGCGGAAATCGCAGACCGCGTT
>NZ_MQUQ01000042.1 GCF_001953865.1 Amycolatopsis coloradensis | reverse complement strand
GTAGGACACCGCCGGACTAACATTGAAACAAGGGTCCAGGCCCCCGGTAGAGAACCCCCCGGTTCTCCCGGGGCCTGGACTGTTTTTTTGTCCATACCCACCACCCGCGACCCGTGTGCTTGACCGACGAACACCAGTGATCACACGGACAACACACGTGATCAGACGGACAACACGACGCCGCGGGTATCACGGTGCCGTGCCGTCCAACCCACCACCGGTGTCGTCCATCTGATCACCAGTGTCGGCCGCCTGATCACAGGTGCCGTCCATCTGATCACGCGAGATACGCGCCCAACACGAAAGTTCGCTGCCTGAGCACGCGAGATACGGGCTTGGGCACGTGAGGTACGGGCTCAGGCACGGGATTGACGAGGTTAGAGCAGGGAGAATCTCGCGTTCTCATACCTGCACTCCGCCCGGTGATAGCGAAGGTCCCTTGCTCTCTTCGCCGCGGTCGTTCAGCTGCCTCGTCGGCCGACCGCTCGCCGACGGACCGGCGACGAGAAGACCAGGGACGTCGTCGTCTCCCCATAGCGCTGCATCCGCTCTACGAGCTCCTCCAACTCCGCGGTGTTCCGGCAGGCGACCCGCACCAGCCAGCACTCGTCGCCCGTGACGTGGTCGGCGTCGAGTACCTGGGGCAGCGGGAGAATGGTCTCGCGGAAGCGAGCGGTGTCCAGGCTCCTTACCTTGGCTCGAACTATCGCCTCGATGGGTAGCCCGAGCTTCGTCTGATCGACGCTGGCGCGGTACGCAGTGATGATTCCGTTCTCCTCGAGCCTTCGGACACTCTCGGTCACTGCGGGTGCGGACAGCGACACCCGCCGGCTGAGCTCCGAGAAGGTCAGCCGCCCATTGGACTGGAGCAGTTCGAGTAGCTGCCAGTCGAGATCATCGAGGTTCACGGAACTCCAGGTGGATCGTCGTGCCAGCCAGGAATCTCCAGGCTAACGGGCGGCAACACCTGGATTCTCCGATGTCCTGCTTGATCACTGGTCAGCACGATTGAGATATGACAACCGAATCCCGCGCTCTGACGTTCCCGGCCCTCAACAGTGCGACCGCGGCCGCGCACCTTCGCGCCGAACTCGCCCTCGAAGTGGATCCCGACGACCTGGTCCGCGATCTCACTGCCGGTACTCAGCTCGGCTACGTGGTCGTCGAGACGCGGGCTCCCGAAGCTTTTGCATTGGCTCGCATCCCCGGCGCGATCAATCTCCCGTACCGGGATCTGACCCCAGAGTCGGTCAGCCAACTCGATCGCGACCTCGTCTATGTCTGCTACTGCGAGAGCATCCACTGCAACGCCGCGACCAAGGGAGCCTTGAAGCTCGCGGAACTCGGCTTCAAGGTCAAACGCCTGTCCGGTGGAATCAGGGCCTGGCAGGCAGCCGGCTACGCCGTTGACCGGGACACCCCCGACCTTTCCGCCGCCTCCACGTCCCCTCCCCGCTGCGCCTGCTGACCAAGGCAAGAAGGGAGCAGGGGACCTTTGCTCCCGCCCCTCCCGAGCGATAGCAAAGGTCCCCTGCTCTCCCGGCGGTCGTAGGCTGGGGAGGTGACCGCTCCCAAGTTGCTCGTCATCCAGCCAGACGAATCAGATCCGATCGGCCCTCTCGGCGACTGGCTCACCGAGGCAGGGGCCGAGCTCGACATCCGGTTGCTGCCCGATCAGGGTCTTCCCATCGGTCTTGATGGATACGCGGGCGTCGTGTGCCTGGGTGGGGGGATGGGTGCGAACGATGACGCCGCCCATCCATGGCTTGCGGACGTGCGGAAGCTGCTTGTGAACGCGGTCGCCGCTCGCGTCCCGACGCTCGCGATCTGCCTGGGCGGGCAGCTTCTAGCGACGGCCTTGGGTGGAGTCGTCGTGACAGGCGATCAAGGACCCGAAGTCGGCCCGGGGCTGGTGTCCAAGAAGGACGCAGCTTGGACAGATCCGCTCTTCGCGGATCTCCCGCTTATGCAGGATGTTCTGCAGTTCCACAACGATGCCATCAGTCAGCTGCCCGCAGGCGCTGAACTTCTCGCTTCGTCGCCGCGGTATCCCCACCAAGCCTTCCGATTCGACCGTTGTGCCTACGGTGTCCAGTTTCATATCGAGACAACACCGGACATCGTCCTCGACTGGACGAGGCAGTCGCCGGAGATGGCGGAACTCACCCGGCTGGACGCACTGACCCCGGAAAATCTTGCTCAAGTGCATGCCGATATCACCGAGACCTGGCGACCGTTCGCGCATCGTTTCGTCCGACTGGTGTCCGGCGACCTCGCCCCCGCTGCGCAACGTCAACGGACTTTGCCGATGGCTTAACGAATCATGTCTCAAATGTGTATGGGTCGTTAACGCTCTGGTCTTGGGGTCAGGTACCTTGCGAAGGGAGTTTCGAAGGGTTCGGAGGCCGGAGTGGAGCCCTCAGTGTTGGTCGTGCTCGTCGTCGTCACGGCCCTAATTTTTGATTTCACAAACGGGTTCCATGACACGGCAAACTCGATGGCGACGTCGATCGCCACCGGGGCGCTGCGCCCCAAGGTGGCGGTGACGATCTCCGCGGTCCTGAACCTGGTCGGAGCGTTCCTGTCCGTCGAAGTGGCCAAGACCATCTCGAATGGACTGGTCGACGACACCAAGATCGGCCCGGCGATCGTCTTCGGCGGTCTGGTCGGGGCGATCGTCTGGAACCTGGTCACGTGGTTCGTCGGACTGCCGTCCAGTTCGTCCCACGCACTGTTCGGTGGCTTGATCGGCGCGACGTGGGTGTCGGCCGGAACCGACTCGGTCCACTTCGGAAAGATCGTCGAGAAGGTGCTCGTCCCCGCTGCCCTGTCACCGGTCCTCGCCGGCCTCGTCGCGATGATCGTGACGTACTTCGTCTACCGGATCTTCGTCCGCCGGGGGCGTACTGCCGGTTTCCGCGTTGGACAGATCATCTCGGCTTCGCTCGTCTCGCTCGCCCATGGCACTAATGACGCGCAGAAGACCATGGGTGTCATCACGCTGACGATGATCACTGCCGGAACACTGCCCGCCGGCGCCGGACCGCCGCTCTGGGTGATCGTGAGCGCGGCGCTGGCGTTGGCGCTCGGCACGTACCTGGGTGGCTGGCGAATCACCTATACGCTGGGCAAAGGGCTGACAGACATCGATGGTCCGCAGGGCTTCGCGGCACAAACCAGCTCGGCGGCGGTCATCCTCGCCTCGACGAACTTCGGCTTTCCCCTTTCGACGACCCACGTCTGCTCGGGTGGCATTGTCGGATCCGGTGTAGGCAGGAGTGAGGCGCCGGTCCGCTGGCGCACAGCCGGCCGCATGGTGATCGCCTGGCTGTTCACACTTCCGGCGGCGGCCATCGTCGGAGCCGCGGCCGGTCTCGTCACTTCAACTGGCACCGTCGGCACCATCGCCGTCGGTGTCGCGGGTCTGGTGATCGGAATCGGGATCTACCTGCTTTCGCGGCGAAGCCCACTCAACGCTGGCAGCTTCACCACTCCCGCCTCGACCGTTCCTGAGCAGGAAGACGGCAAGATCGCCGCTTAGGAAAGCAGGGGACCTTTGGTATCGCCTCCACTCGGCGATAGCAAAGGTCCCCTGCTTCCTTGCGCGTCCACCTGGTCACGGGCGGAACGGCGACTACGGTGGAAGCCGATGGTTGAGCGCACTAGGCCGACCGCTTCCGTGGCGAGATACGGCTTCACCGACCCCCGAGCCGACGGGCAGCTGCGTGCTGCCGGTTGGTGGACCGAATCCGGCCCGGACAGCTCCGCGGCCGACGTATTGTCCGCGCTTTCCCGTGCGGCGGACCCCGATCTCGCCTTGAGCGCGCTCGACCGGATCAGGGAAGCCGACCCTGCCGCCTGGACTGCGCTCGACCAGGCGCTTCGGGCGAACCGCACCTTCCGCGGCCGGGTGCTCGGTGTTCTGGGCACATCGAGCGCGCTCGCGGACTTCCTGGTCGCCAACACCGATTGCTGGAAGACCCTCGAAGTCGAGAAGAGCACTAATCCGGATCAGTACGTGAGCCGACTCCTCGACCATTTGCGACCGGAAGGCGAACTGCTCACCGAGCTCGAGTCAGAGCAGGCCCTCCGCGTCGGCTACCGCGAGTTACTCCTCGGAATCGCGGCGGCCGACCTCGGCCATCTCGTTGAACCCGGCCTCCACCAGCCGCCCTATGCCGAGATCGGGGCTCAGCTCACCAAGCTGGCCGAGGCCGCACTGTCGGTCGGGCTACTGGTCGCGGAGTCAGAAGTAGGCGCCGGTGTCGAAGGCCGGTTGGCCGTGATCGCGATGGGCAAATGTGGCGGTCGTGAGCTGAACTATGTGAGTGACGTGGATGTCATCTTCGTCGGCGACGGAGATCTTTCGGTCTCGACGCGGCTGGCCAGCACGATGATGCGTGTAGTCGGCAAGGCCTGCTTCGAGGTCGACGCGGCGTTGCGGCCGGAGGGCAAGGCGGGCGCGTTGGTCCGGACCCTCGACGGGCATGCCGCTTACTACCAAAAGTGGGCCAAGACCTGGGAGTTCCAGGCCTTGCTCAAGGCGCGGCCGGTCGCAGGCGACGCCGAGCTCGGGCGTCGGTACGCGGAGATGGTCGCGCCGAAGGTGTGGGCGGCGGCCGATCGGGAGAATTTCGTCCCCGAGGTGCAGAAGATGCGGCGCCGCGTCGAAGGCCATGTGCCGTCCGCGCACGCCGAACGGGAGCTGAAGCTGGGACGAGGAGGCCTTCGCGACGTCGAGTTCGCCGTGCAGTTGCTGCAACTGGTCCACGGTCGAATCGACGCCGAACTGCGATCTCCGTCCACGATGGACGCTCTCGCCGCTCTGGGAGAGGGTGGGTACGTCGGACGCACGGATGCCGCGGAGCTCGGATCGTCGTACGAGTTCCTCCGGACCATCGAACATCGGCTCCAGCTTCGCCGACTACGGCGTACGCACCTGTTCCCCGCCGCTTCGGATGCCAGTGAGCTTCGAACGATCGCGAGGGCGAGCGGAGTACGGTCCGTCCGGGGCAGAAGCGAAGGCGATGTACTGCTGGCGGAGTTTCGGCGCCATTTGCAGAGCATCCGCCGTCTTCACGAAAAGCTCTTCTACCGGCCCCTGCTGCAATCCGTCGCGAATGTGCCGACCGAAGCACTTCGGCTGACGACGAAACAAGCGGAAAGCCGCCTTGCCGCACTCGGCTATGCCGCGCCGGACGGAGCGCTGCAACACATCAAGGCGCTGACGGCGGGAATGTCCCGGCGGGCGGCCATTCAACGGGCTTTGCTGCCGGTTTTGCTGGACCTGCTCGCTGACACCCCGGATCCGGACCGAGGACTGCTGTCCTATCGCAAGGTCTCGGAGGCACTCGAAGAAACGCCGTGGTACCTCAGGGTTCTTCGGGATGAGGGCGCGGTAGTCGAGCGGCTTGCCTTCCTGCTGGGCACGTCGCGATTGGTGCCCGACTTGCTGGCGAGAGCGCCGGAAGTGCTGCAGCTGCTCGGTGACCCCGCGCGGCTGGCCGGTCGCACTCCCGCGGAAGTGGCTACTTCGCTGCGGGCCGCGGTTCGCCGGCAGCCAGGTTTGAACGCCGCGGTGACCGCCGCGAGATCACTGCGGCGGCACGAGATGCTGAGGATCGCGTCGGCCGACTTGCTGGGGTTGCTCGACGTCCCGTCGGTCTGCGAGGCGTTGTCGAGTGTGTGGGTCGCTGTGTTGCAGGGGGCCTTGGCCGCTGCTTATCGCCAGCGTCAGGCAGAACTCGGCCGGACGCTCGCGAAGATCGCCGTCATCGGCATGGGCCGACTTGGCGGGGCCGAACTCGGGTACGGCTCCGATGCGGACGTCCTCTTCGTATGCGAGCCGGACGAAGGGGCGTCCGACGCTGAAGCAGCGAAGTTCGCTTCCTCGGTCGCCGAAACGGTTCGTAAGATGCTTGGCGCGCCCAGCACCGACCCGGCCTTGGTCGTTGACTCCGATCTCCGCCCGGAGGGCCGGAGCGGGCCGTTGGTGCGGACGCTGGAGTCCTATCGCAGCTACTACGGGCGGTGGGCAGAGGTCTGGGAATCGCAGGCGCTGCTCCGTGCCCGGTTCATCGCCGGTGATGACGACCTGGGCGCGCGGTTCATCGAGATGATCGACCCCATTCGCTATCCCAAGGCGGGGCTCGACGCGGTTCGAGTGCGCGAGATCAGGCGGATCAAGGCGCGCGTGGAGACCGAGCGGATGCCCAAGGGGGCGGACCCGACCCGGCACACGAAACTCGGCCGCGGCGGGCTCGCGGACGTGGAGTGGACTGTGCAGCTCATGCAACTGCGCCATGGGCACGAAATAGCGGGCCTGCGGACCACATCGACGATTGAGGCGCTGAAGGCCGCCGTGGGAGCCGGGCTCGCTGAGCCCGCCGAGATCGAATCTTTGACCGAGGCCTGGCTACTGGCGACGCGTGTGCGGAACGCCGGGATGCTGGTCAGGGGTAAAGCCGTCGATGAGATCCCCAGCTCCGGCCGCGATCTCGCCGCGGTCGCCCGGGTACTCGGCTACTCCGCCGATGACGATCCCGGCGAGTTCCTCGACGCCTACCGGCGGACGACGCGGCGTGCTCACGCTGTGGTGGAGACGCTCTTTTACCAGGGCTGACCGCTCTGATCTGCGGGGAGTGAGCAAGGGACCTTTGCTATCGCCTGCCGCGCGTGGACGAGGCGATAGCAAAGGTCCCTTGCTCACACTTGGGCGTCGTGGACGGAGAGCGGCACTTACAGTGGACCGGTGACTGTGCGCGAGCCGTTTCGCACCCGGATCAAGGTGCGCCATTACGAGCTGGACACTCTTGGCCATCTCAACCACGCTGTCTACCACTCGTACGGCGAGGTCTCCAGACTCGAGCTGATGGAGCTCGCCGGTGGCCTCAACTCAGGCATGCGAGACGCGAATCTCGCCTTTGTCCTGCTTGAGTCCCACATCGTGTTCCGGCGGGAGCTTCGAGCCGGTGATGTCGTAGACGTGACCTGTGACGCCAAATTCGGCACCGGTAAGACTTTCCACATGGACTCGAACATCTACAAGGTCGACGGAACTCTCTCCGCGGAGATCACGTGCACCCTGGGGCTGATGGATCTCGAGCGACGCAAGCTGGTGGACGACCCACGCGGCCGTATCGAGCGGGCGGGTGTCGACCTGAAGGTCCTCTCCACTTCGGAGTAGCCGCGCCGCCGGACCAAAAGAAACGCCGGTGGTGAGGGCGTTTCCGCACCTCACCACCGGCGTGCTCTTGGTGTTGCTACCGCACGACTTACACGTCGTAGTACAGCGAGAACTCGTACGGGTGCGGGCGCAGCCGCAGCGGGTCGATCTCGTTCTCACGCTTGTAGGAGATCCACGTGTCGATCACGTCGGGGGTGAACACGCCACCTTCGAGCAGGTAGTCGTGGTCGGCTTCCAGCGTGTCGAGGACCGCGCCGAGGTCGCCAGGAACGAGCTTGACGTTCTGGGCCTCCTCCGGCGGGAGTTCGTAGAGGTCCTTGTCGATGGGCTCCGGCGGCTCGATCTTGTTCTTGATGCCGTCGAGACCGGCCATCATCATCGCCGAGAACGCCAGGTACGGGTTGCCGGACGAGTCCGGGCACCGGAACTCGGCGCGCTTGGCCTTCGGGTTGTTGCCCGTGATGGGGATACGGACACAAGCCGACCGGTTCCGCTGCGAGTACACCAGGCTGACCGGCGCTTCGAAGCCCGGAACGAGCCGGTGATACGAGTTGACGGTCGGGTTGGTGAACGCCAGCAGGCTCGGCGCGTGCTTGAGCAGGCCGCCGATGTAGTGGCGGGCGGTGTCCGACAGCCCCGCGTAACCCGACTCGTCGTGGAACAGCGGCGTGCCGTCCTTCCACAGCGACTGGTGGCAGTGCATACCCGAGCCGTTGTCACCGGCGAGCGGCTTCGGCATGAACGTCGCGGTCTTGCCGGCGGCGAACACGGTGTTCTTCACGATGTACTTGAACAGCTGCAGGTCGTCCGCGGCGTGCAGCAGCGTGTTGTACTTGTAGTTGATCTCGGTCTGACCGGCGGTGCCCACCTCGTGGTGCGCGCGCTCGATCTCGAAACCGGAACCCTGCAGCTTGCTGACGATCTCGTCGCGCAGGTCGGCGAAGTGGTCGACCGGCGGGACGGGGAAGTAGCCGCCCTTAAACTTCGTCTTGTAACCCTGGTTGCCGCCCGGCACGTCGGCACCGGTGTTCCACCAGCCCTCGACGGAGTCGATCTCGTGGAACGAGGCGTGCTCGGCGGAGTCGAACCGGATCGAGTCGAAGATGTAGAACTCGGCCTCCGGGCCGAAGAACACGTTATCCGCGACGCCGTACTCGGAGATGTACTGCTCGGCCTTGCGCGCGATGTTGCGCGGGTCGCGGCTGTACGCCTCGCGGGTGAACGGGTCGTGCACGAAGAAGTTCAGCGAAAGCGTCTTCGCCTTGCGGAACGGGTCGATACGCGCGGTTTCGGGGTCCGGGAGGAGCAGCATGTCGGATTCGTGGATCGACTGGAAACCACGCACCGAGGAACCGTCGAAGGCCAGGCCTTCTTCATAGGCTTCCTCGTTGAACGCCTTCGCCGGAACGGTGAAGTGCTGCATAACGCCGGGCAGGTCGCAGAACCTGACGTCGACGACCTCTACGTTCTCGTCGGCGATAAGGCGCTGAATGTCGTCTGGAGTAGTGGGCACCCTCGGTGACTCCTTCTCGTTCGTTGCCGGCGGCAGTACTCTCTTCGGCTCACGCTAAGAGCGCGGTGTTGCCCGACCGTCACCCGTATGTTTCGCCGGTGTTAACGGGGCGGCGATATCGGGTAGCCGACCAGGGCGAATGTGTCCCGCGCCACCGGCATACCCTGGATGGGTGGCGAGATGGACCGGAGAATGGCTGCCCGGGGCCGGGGACGGAACGACGGCCGGTGGCGAGGGTACGCAGCGATGGCGCGGTGAGCGACTCGGCTTGCCCCAATCGGGTGTCGGGTCCGTGGCGAGCGGTGGGCCGCGTCTCCTGGGGCTGATCATCGACCTGGTCCTCGCCTCGTTGGTCACCGCCCTTTTCGTTAAGCCGAGCTTCCAGGACCCGGCCGTCATGCAGACGTTCAACCTCTGGTCGGTGGGCGTCTGGGTGGTCATCACGGTCATTCCCGCGACCTTCTTCGGCTTCACACCTGGGATGGCGGCGGTCGGAATCCGTGTCGCCAGGCTCGACGGCGGGCAAATGGTCGGAGCGTGGCGAGCCGTCGTGCGAGCGGCACTGACCTTCGTGATCCTCCCGGCCGCGTTCCGCAACATCGACGGCCGAAGCTGGCTCGACAGGCTGACCGGAACCGTCGTGATCCGGATGCGATGACCTCGGCTGGGGGAGCAAAGGACCTTTGCTCTCCCCCGGCACGGCGTGTGTCAGGCGGCGGGTGCCGCAGGATCGCTGCTGAGCTCCGGAGGCGGTCGTTGACGAGCACGCCGGTGAGCAGCCCGCAGTTCCTGGATCACTACCAGCGGCTGGTCTCGGAGCCGCGCCGGACTTACCCGGACGACGATGAGACCGGCGGCGGCCAAAGCGGGTGTCTCCGACGGGCTGCCCGGATCGAGAGTGACCTCGTCGTAGCGGATCTGCATGGCGACACCGGCCTTTGGCCACCAGGCGTCGGCGACACCGATGACCCCCTGTCCGTCCGGCGTCCGTAACACGGCTTTCCGCGCTGGCCTGGGCAACCCGCTACGCTCGAGTACGGTCTCCAGCCATTGCTCGACGGCCGAGTCGACGCCGTCTTGGAGGGCGCCGACAACGATTCGGGGGAGTGCCGAGCCGATCGTGCTTGCCTGCGCCAGCTCCTCTCGTAGTTCCTCTGGAGTGCAGAGTCCGCGATGGACCGCGTCGTGGATCATCGCCCGCACGGACTGGAGTTCTTCCATACGCCGAGCCGCGTCGATCAGGGCCCTGGCGAGCGGAGCGACCGGCAGTCCGTCGATCTTCACCGGTTCCGGCAGGTGGATCGTTCGTTCGACGACGGCGAATCCCCAGGTGGCGACTTTGCTCCGGTGGGGGATCAAGGTGTGAGCCCGTCTTTCCGGCGGAAGTCTTCGGACTCCATATAACCGGGCCGCCTGGACTCCAGTGAGCATCGCCTCCGGGCCCGCGTGGCTCAGTGCGGCCTTCAGAAGCTGACGCATCGTCGGCGTGGCGTCGGTCAGGAGAATGACGCCGGGAATTGGACGTCGCCATGGGCCGCCTTCGCGGCAACGGCGAGAGATCCAGGAGTGGGAGTGCCCCAAGGCGACAAGTTCCGCCCGGGCGGCCACACCGTCCGGGAACATCGCTGCCAGCGTCTTCTGCAAGACGCTCGGGATTCCGTCCACACAGTGATCATGCGACCACCCACCGACAGTTTTCGTCCGAAGACGGATCAGGGGTCCTTTACTACGCCGCGAGCGGTAGTAAAGGACCCCTGCTTCTCGTTTGGGTCAGCGGCGGCGGATGGTGCGCTGGACGTTGCGCATCTTCGCGCCGGCGGGCATCGGGCCCTTGGGCATCGCGGCGCCCCGGCTGCCGAGGGCGGCTAGCTTCGCTTCCAGCGCGTCGACCTGGGCGGGCTTGAGGTTGCGCGGGAGCTTCATGAGGTAGCCCTGCAGCTTCTTCAGCGGCACTTGCTGCTCTTCGTTCCCGATGATCACGTTGTAGATCGGGGTCTCGCCGATCAAGCGGGACACCCGCTTCTTCTCCTGCGCGAGCAGGGACTTCACGCGGTGCGGCGCACCCTCGGCGACGAGCACGACACCCGGGCCGCCGAGCACTCGGTGCACGGCGTCGAGCTGGGTCGTGGCCGCCACGGTCGGCGTCACCTTCCAGCGGCCTCGCATGTTCTCGAGTGCCCAGGCCGCGGCACCCGGCTGTCCGTCGGCCTTCGAGTACACGGTCTTCTGGACCCGCCTGCCGAAGATGATCACAGCGGCGAGTGCGCCGAGCAGGATGCCCAGGGGCAGCACCACCCAGTGGACGTCGAAGATGAACCCGATGCCGAAGACGACACCAGTGATGACCAGTAGCGATCCGGCCATCCAGGGGATGAGCGCCTTGTCTTCCTTGCGCTGCATCTTGAAGGCTTCGAAGATCTGCCCGCGGCGAGCCTTGCTCGCGGCGCGCTTCTCCTTCTTGGCCAGCTTCGCTGCTTCCTTGTCCTGCTTTCCCGCCATGTGACCAGGATACGGCCGCGTGCCCTGCGTCGATCCTGTCGGGCCCTCTGCGAGGATCGGAGTGTGGTTAGCGCATCGTCCCCGAAGAGTCGTCCAGGCCTGCTCGATGGGCTCGATCCCGAGCAACGCGCCGCCGCCTGCGCGCCGAGGGGACCGGTCTGCGTCCTCGCGGGAGCGGGGACAGGCAAGACGCGGACGATCACGCACCGTATCGCCCATCTTGTCCGTTCCGGGCATGTCGCCGCCGGTCAGGTCCTCGCAGTCACCTTCACGACCCGCGCCGCGGGCGAGATGCGCGCGCGACTTCGGGGCCTGGGTGTCGACGCCGCCCAGGCGCTCACGTTCCACGCTGCCGCTCGACGTCAGCTCCGGTACTTCTGGCCCCAGGTCGTCGGGGATCGGCCATGGGAGCTGCTCGAGAACAAGTTCCGCTACGTCAGTCAAGCCGCCAACAAGGCCGGTCTCGGCACCGAGACGGAACTCCTGCGCGACCTCGCCAGTGAGATCGAGTGGAGCAAGGCCTCTTTGGTGTCGCCGGACGACTATCCGGCCGTCGCCGCGCGCACGCAGCGGGACACACCCGCACCCGCGTCGCAGGTCGCGGAGGTCTATCGCAACTACGAGAAGGTCAAGAACGCCGCCCAGGTCCTCGACTTCGACGACCTGCTCCTGCACACCACCGCCGTTCTCGAGGAGCACACGATGGTGGCCCAGGAGTTCCGCGAACGCTACCGCTGCTTCGTCGTCGACGAGTACCAGGACGTCACCCCGCTGCAGCAGCGGCTGCTCGACGCGTGGCTCGGCGGCCGCGACGACTTGACCGTGGTCGGCGACGCCAACCAGACCATCTATTCGTTTGGCGGTGCTTCTCCCCGACCGCTGCTGGAGTTCACGCGCAGGTTCCCCGAGGCGACGGTCGTGAGGCTCGAGCGGGACTACCGCTCGACTCCCGAGGTCGTCGCTCTCGCCAATCAGGTGATCGGCGCCGCGCGGGGACGTCCTGCGGGGTCGAGGCTGAAGCTCGTCGGCCAGCGTCCTTCGGGGCCCGTCCCGCGGTTCGCCGAATATGACGACGAGACCGCCGAAGCCGCCGCTGTCGCACGCAGGATCCGGGATCTGCTCGACGGCGGGGTGGCGGCCAGCGAGATCGCGGTGCTCTACCGGGTCAACGCCCAGTCAGAGGCCTACGAGCAGGCGTTGGCGGAGGTAGGTATCCCATACCTCGTCCGCGGCGGCGAACGATTCTTCGCGAGGGCCGAGGTCCGGCAGGCGATGTCCGCGTTACGGATGGCGTCGACCGACGCGGACACCGGCGAGCTGGTGACCAGGGTCCGCTCCGTGCTCGCGAAAGTAGGGCTCACCGATCAGCCTCCGGCCGGAGGCGCGGCGAAAGAGCGGTGGGACGCGCTCCTGTCGATCGTCGAGCTGGCCGAAGAGCTGGCGTCCACCGTCGACGACGTGGATCTGCCCCGATTCGTGGCGGAGCTCGAACAGCGGGCGAGCGCGCAGCATCCGCCGACGGTGGAGGGCATCACCTTGGCCTCGCTGCACGCGGCGAAAGGGCTCGAATGGGACGCCGTGTTCCTAGTGGGGCTCGCCGAGGGCACCATGCCGATCCTCCACGCGGATGGTGACGACGCCGCCATCGAGGAAGAGCGCCGTCTGTTCTACGTCGGCGTCACTCGAGCACGAGAGCACCTCTCGCTGTCGTGGGCCTTGGCCCGGACGTCGGGAAATCGCCGCAATCGGCGACGCAGCCGCTTCCTGTACGGCCTGATCCCTGAAGACCACCCGGCGGCGAGGGTCGCCCGATCGCAGCAGCCGAAGCAGTCCGGCAACAAGGCGCGATGCCGCGTGTGCGGCGGTCCACTGCTGGAGACCTTGGACATCAAGCTGGGACGCTGCTCTCGTTGTCCGTCCAATGTGGATGAGCAGCTGCTCGAGAAGCTGAAGTCTTGGCGGGGGGAGCGCTCCCGTGAGCTCAAGGTGCCGGCCTTCGTCGTCTTCACGGACGCCACGCTGGTCGCCATCGCCGAACAGCGGCCGACCGATGACACAGCGCTGTGCGCCATCTCCGGGATCGGCGCGACGAAGCTCGAACGCTTCGGAGCGGAGGTTCTCGACGTCGTGCGGGCTTCGGTGGAGTCTTGACCGCGCCCCAGGCTTGATCCACGCGGCGAACCCGCTGCTCAGAGCCGATCTTCGTAGCTTCGACGGTTTTTCTGGAAAATAAGTTGCCCCGGTATGGTCGGGGGCAATAACCTGCAAGTACCGGGCGCGGGAAGCGCCCGGGATGGGGAAGAACTTCTACAACACAGCGTAGACCGCGGGACGGTTCGCGCGCGACAGAGAAAGGTGGTGCCGGTGAAATGACGATCAAGATGATGCTCACGAACCCCGGCACCCGTCTGTCCTGCGTCGCGGAAGTCCCGCAGGCTCAGCGCCAGGGCGCCTTCATGCCCGTGAGCATCCTCGCCGCCCGCGGCGGCCAGCGCATCGACCTGAGCCGGATCGCCGCTGACGAAACCTTCGCGCACGCTACCGCCTTCGGTGGAGCGTACGTGAACGGTGGCGTCGATCTGCCGGTCATCAAGCAGTTCCGTGTTCCGTTGTCCATACGGGAGCGAAGTTCCTGACCTAGTCAGGACTAGAGGCTCACGAAGGCCGCGGAACCGGTTACCGGATCCGCGGCCTTCGTGTTTTTTGCTGCACAAACAAGTTGGCTGCACAACCTAATTGGGGTTCAGCGTTGTCCAGTTCCACCGTCAGTACGAAATCCGTCACGGAACAGAGGAGTGCACTCATGTCATCGGCCATAGCTTTCGCGCCGGAGGAGGCCCTGCCCTTCGCCGACGCGGGCGTCGTCGACCTGCTCGACGCCCTCGACTCACCTGAGTCGATGCTTCCCTGCCGTTCGGGCGACGCGGACCTTTGGTTCGCCGAGTCACCGGCAGAACTCGAGCGCGCGAAGGCGTTCTGCGGGGACTGCCCGGTCCGTTCGGCCTGCCTTGCGGGCGCTCTTTCACGGCGTGAGCCGTGGGGTGTCTGGGGTGGGGAGATCTTTGAGCGTGGCGTGGTCGTCGCGCGGAAGCGGCCCCGTGGCCGCCCCCGGAAGAACCCGGTCGTCGAGCCGGCCGCCGAGGCTCGTCCCGTCATGCGCAAGGTCGAGCGGAGCGCTGCGGCATGACCGTCGAACCCATCACCACCAGGGATTACGAGGCGCGAACCGGTAACCGGACTCTCGCGCCGGCCAAAGTGAACGAGATCAAGGTCGAGGAGACCAGCGAAATGTTGCTTTATGAAGAACTGTCCAGGGCCCGAATACGAGACCTCGAGGAGGGAGTCCGCGCCCAGCGGGCTCGAAGCGGCCCACGCGCCGTACGCAGGTGGACCAGGGTTGCCCGATGGGCGACCCGGCGAGCCGAGCGCCTTCAGTCCTGACCACTCGGGGGAGCGGGGGACCTTTGCTATCGCCGCGCGATAGCAAAGGTCCCCC
>NZ_MQUQ01000041.1 GCF_001953865.1 Amycolatopsis coloradensis | reverse complement strand
CGCCGCAAGGCCAAAGGCAGCGCCGGTGGCAGACCACCGGCCTTCGACCCCGACCTCTACAAACTCCGCAACGTGGTCGAGCGATGCTTCAACCGGCTCAAGCAATTCCGAGGTCTGGCAACACGGTTCGCGAAACGAGCCGCCTACCACCGCGCCGAAATCATCCTCGCCTGCATCGTCCTCCACCTCCGCTGAAGATCCCCAGGACACGCCCTAGAAGGCGCGGGACAGCTGCGAGAGGACGATCAAACCGCAGATGATCAGGTTCTTGACCTTGTGGTCGACCAGGATGGCCGCGAATTCGCGAAGGGTGGCGCTCGGCCAGAAGTACCACGCCGTCGGTGACCCGATGACCTGACCGGCCACCTTGGCACGGCGGGCGATGAGGGCGGCGCGGAGCACGTGGAAGTTGTTCGTGACCACTGTGCACCGGTAGTCCGCCTTCTCCTCTCTCATGATCTCGGCGCTGAAGGTGAGGTTCTCGAACGTCGTCCGTGACTGGTCCTCTCTGCGGATCCGCTCCCTCGGTAGCCCGGCCTCGACCAGGTAGTCGGCCATGGCATGGGATTCCGGCAAGTCCTCGTCAGGCCCTTGCCCGCCCGACGTGACCACCATCGGCTCCCGGCCCCGGCGAGCCTCCGCGTCCACGACGCGTTTGGCCCGCTTCAGGCGGCTGGCCAGCAGCGGCGGCACCTGGTGGCCGTCCAGCAGCCCCGAGCCCAGCACCACGACGAAGTCCACGTCCTTCTCGGGGCCGATGCGGCCGTAGACGATCGAGTACAGGAGGAAGCAGACGAAGAGGAACGAGACGTAGACGATGATTCCGTTGAGGCTGCCCCGGAGGATGTCGAGCGGCTCCCAGGCCAGCCGCGTGACCGTCGCGTTGAACACGATGAGCAGGCAGATGCCGATCCCGGTCAGCAGCGACAGCACGTTGGCGAGCCTCCGGCCCTCGCGGCGGAGCATGGTGATCCCGTTGCAGATCAGGAAGACCGTCAACGCGAGGACCGTCGGCACGATCAGCAGGACCACACCCAGCGCGACCACGCCTGCCGCGTCGGGCGAGACCGAGGCGAGTAGTGCGATGAAGGTGATGCCGAGGAACAGGAGTGCGAAGAAGAGGTAGAAGCCGTTGCGCAGCCGGCGTCGGTCGCGAAGGAAGCTCACCAGGAACGCCGCGCAGCACAATGCGGCGATGGCGAAGGGAATTGCGGCGGCCTGCACGAGATCTCCAGCCTTCGGACTATACGGGCACTCGTGTATCGGCACGCGGTGCGGCGGCATTGAACCACACGGCGGCGGCACTGGTGACACGGTCGGTCGGCGTGTCGCCTTTCCTTGCCCGACAGGGGGAACCGGCGGCTTACCGCGTCCGCTGCACCGGCCGCTCGTCCCACACCGGTTCCCTCGTTTCCCGCACCTTCCCATCGGTGCCGAACACGAGGAACCGGTCGAAGGAGCGCGCGAACCACCGGTCGTGCGTCACCGCCACCGTGGTTCCTTCGTACGCTTCCAACGCCTGTTGCAGCGCTTCCGCCGAGGCGAGGTCGAGGTTGTCGGTCGGTTCGTCGAGCAGGAGGATGGTGGCGCCGCCGATCTCCAGCAGCAGGATCTGGAACCGCGCCTGCTGGCCACCGGAGAGCTTCTCGAACCGCTGATCGCCTTGGCCGTCGAGTTCGTACCGGCGCAGGATGTTCATCGCGGGCCCGCGGCTTCGCGCGTAGCCGGTCCAGAGGATGTCGACGAGCGTCCGGCCGAGTAGTTCCGGATGCGCGTGCGTCTGCGCGAAGTGGCCCGGTACGACCCGGGCGCCGAGTTTCCACAGTCCGTCGTGCGCGACGTCCTCGCCTGCCAGCAGGCGCAGGAAGTGCGATTTGCCGGAGCCGTTCGAGCCGAGCACCGCGACTCGTTCGCCGTAGAAGATCTCCAGGTCGAAGGGTTTCATCAGACCGCGGAGTTCGAGTTCTTCGCAGGTGACGGCGCGGACGCCGGTCCGGCCGCCGCGCAGGCGCATGGTGATCTTCTGTTCGCGCGGGGGAGCGGCGGGCGCTCCGGCCTCCTCGAACTTGCGTAGCCGCGTCTGGGCGGCGTGATAGCGCGAGGCCATCTCGTCGCTGCGCGCGGCGTACTGACGCATGTCGGCGACGAGCTTCTTGAGCTGGGCGTGCTTTTCGTCCCACCGGCGGCGAAGCTCCTCGAAGCGTTCGAACCGCTCCGTGCGTGCCTGATGGTAGGTGCCGAAGCCGCCACCGTGCACCCAGACGTCGCTGCCGCCGGGACCCGGCTCGACGCTGATGATCTTCTTGGCCGCCCGCGCCAGCAGTTCCCGGTCGTGCGAAACGAACAGCACGGTCTTCTGGGTCTCGCGCAGCCGCTCCTCCAGCCAGAGTTTGCCGGGGACGTCGAGGTAGTTGTCCGGCTCGTCGAGCAGAAGGACGCCGGAGCCGCCGAGCAGCAGCGCCTCCAGGACCAGCCGTTTCTGTTCGCCGCCGGACAGGGTGCGCACTTCGCGCCAGCGCGCCTTCTCGTACGGCAGGTTGAGCGCCGCCGTCGTGCACTTGTCCCACACGACTTCGGCTTCGTAGCCGCGTGCGTCGCCCCAGTCGGCGAGCGCCTGCGCATAGGCCATCTGGGCCGCTTCGTCGTCGCGTTCCATCAGCGCGAGTTCGGCCTCGTCGACAGCGCGGGCGGCGGTGCGGAGCGCGTCCGGTGACACCGAGACGAGCAGGTCTCGCACGGTCCGTTCGTCCCGCACCGATCCGACGAACTGGGGCATCACCCCGAGCCCGCCGCTGATGGTCACCGAGCCACCGTCGGGCTTGAGCTCACCCGAGATCAGCCGCAGCAGAGTCGTCTTGCCCGCCCCGTTGGCGCCGACGAGCGCGCAGACGGCTCCCTCGCCGACCCGGAACGACACGTCGCCGAGAAGCATCCGCCCGTCGGGTAGGTAGTACTCGACGTGCGCGACCTCCACGTGTCCCATTGCGACAGCCTGCCTTCGCCCGCGCCGATCACGCAACGCAATATCTCCGGTAAGGTCGGTGACGTGGAGCGAACCTACTTCGGCGTGCGGCTCAAGCTGATGCTTGCGCTGTTCCTGCCCGAGTTGTTCGTCGTGCTCCCGGTCGTCGGCGGGGTCAACCCGCTGAGCCTGGTCACCGCGCTGACGGCGTCGGTGGCGGTCGCCAACCCGCTCGGGCTGGCCACCGCCCTGACCGCGTCTCTCGCCGTCATCCTGGTCGCGCTCGCGGCGCACTTCCGGCTGGAACCGACGGCCGCCGCGATGAAGGTGCGCGCCATCAGCCTGCGCGAGCGCGCGCGGCTGTTCTTGAGCCTGCGCGATCCCGACGCGCGCGGCCGCGTCCGGCCACGAGCTCCGTCACCGGACATCGTGGCTGCCTGACTTCTCCTCGTTCGAAGGTGAGGCAGTCACTCCTGCCCCGCGCACCTTCAACCGACGGAGTGATCTGGTCATGTTCGATGTCTTCCTGTACCCCGTTTCCGCCATTCTCTGGTTCTGGCACAAGGTCTTCGGCGCCTTGGCAAGCCCCGACTCAGGCGTGGCCTGGGTGCTTTCCATCGCGTTCCTCGTCTTCACCCTGCGTCTCCTGCTGGTGAAACCCGCGCTCGGCGCGCTGCGCGCGGGCAGGCGAACCCAGGCACTCGCCCCGCAGATGCAGAAAATCAAGGAGAAATACGGCAAAGACCGCCAGCGGATGGCGAAAGAGATCCAAAAACTGCACGCCGACAACGGTTCCAGCCCGTTGGGCGGCTGCCTCCCGGCGCTGGTCCAGCTGCCGGTGTTCCTGTCTCTGTACTGGGTCCTGCGTGATTTCACCCCGGACGCGCGGTCGAATCACGTGTTCGATCGCGCCGGGGTGGAGTCGTTCCTGAACGCCGACCTGTTCGGCGCGAAGCTCGGCAACTGGCTTTCGCAACCGGCGGCGGAGCTGGCCGCGTTCGGCACCGACCACGCGCACATGATCGCGGTCGGGGTGCCGCTGATGCTGATCGCGAGCCTGGCCACGTTCTTTTCGATGCGGTCGAGCCTGACCCGGCAGACCACGACCGCCCCGCAGGCCGCGGGGATCGCGAAGCTGATGATGTACCTGGCGCCGCTCGGCATGCTGGTCTCGGGGGCGTTCTTCCCGGTGCCGATCGGGGTCCTGCTGTACTTCCTGGCCACCAACGTGTGGACGCTGGGGCAGCAGCACTTCCTCACCGAGATCGTCGACAGGGAAGAAGAGGCGCGGCAGGTCGCGAAACCCCAGGTCGCAGGTCCGCGCCCCGGGCAGAAGCCCCGGAGGCGCTAGGTCGCCTGGTATGACGGAGGGCCGGGCGCTGCCCGGCCCTCCGGCGCCTCACGCACTCAGCCGGCCGTCACCAGATGCGCACTTCGTAAACCCGGACGGTGCCGGAGAAGCCCACACCCTGCCAATAGCCGAGAGTCGAAGATTCGTAGCGGCCATTGCGCTCGTAGTTGATCGTCGCCTTGTTGTTGCCGGAGAAGATGTTGTAGACACCGCCGATATTGGTGCCCGTGACGCCCGATGGCGAAGGCGTTCGCCGGAACGGCCACGAACAGTCCGAGTGCGGCCGTGCCCACGACCGCAAGCCTCTTGAGACCCTTTCGCATTATGGCTGGATTCCTTTCTCGCCTGAAGGGAAATAAGAACTTCCGGTGCCTGTCGTTGCCCGAAAAGGCAGGAGGCGGGTGACCTCGACCTCGGTGTGACAACGAAAACAGGCCAGGAACTGTTCGGTACCGGCGTGTCGGGCAAGGCTTGATCGGGAATCATCTCGCTCTGCCCGGGAACTGTTCCCGGGCGGGTGGGTGTTCCCGGCGCCGTTCGGCGCCGGGAACGCGTTGCCGCAGGTCAGCGCTTCCGCAGGTAACGGCCCGTCAGTGACGTGGGGTGCTCGGCCAGCGCCGACGGTGTGCCCTCGAACACGACCGTCCCACCGGCGTGACCAGCGCCGGGACCGATGTCGATGACGTGGTCCGCGTGCGCGATGACGCGCTGGTTGTGTTCGATCAGGACGAGTGTCGCGCCGTCGTCGACGAGGTCGTCGCAGAGCGCGAGCAGCCTGTCGACGTCGCTGCCGTGCAGTCCGGCGGTGGGTTCGTCGAGGACGAGACGCAGTTCGGCCGCGGGGCCGGAGTCGGCGAGGTGGCGGGCCAGCAGAAGCCGTTGCCGTTCGCCGCCGGACAAGGTGTCGAGGCTCTGCCCGATCTTCAGGTAGCCGAGGCCGACCTTCTCCAGCCACCGCAGCCGCCGCGCGATGGGGGAGCCCTCGCCGAACAGGGCGGCGGCATCGGCGGGGTTCATCGCCAGGACGTCGGCGATGGTGTTGCCGTTCAGCCGGGCGGCGAGCGTCTCCGGGGTGAACCGGGTACCGCCGCAGGCGTCGCAGCCGGTCTGGACGTCGTCGAGGAACGCCAGATCGGTGATGATGACGCCTTTGCCCTTGCAGACGGGGCAGGCTCCCCGGCCGTTGGCGCTGAACCACGACGGATGCTTCCCGGTCGCCTTGCCGAAGGTGTCGCGAATGGGTTCGGCGACACCGAGCACCGTGGCGGGGGTGGAGCGGATGCCGCCACGCAGCGGAGCCTGCTCGACGACGACGAAATCGGGATGCCGCCGGGGAAGTTCGCCCGCGATCAGGGTGCTCTTGCCGGAACCGGCGACCCCCGACACGACGGTCAGGACGCCGAGCGGCACGTCGACGGTGACGTCACGGAGGTTGTGACTGCTCGCGCCGGAGATCGTCACGGTCCCCCGGGCGGAGCGCGTCCGCTCCCGGAAGCGAAGCGGGGTACGGAGAACCTCCCCCGTTTCGGTGCCTGTCGCGATGAGTTCGCCGGGATCGCCTTCGAACTGGACGTGACCGCCGTCGGCGCCGCCGGCGGGGCCGAGGTCGATGACGTGGTCGGCGGCCGCGATGACCGCGGGGTGGTGTTCGACCACGAGGATCGTGTTGTGCGCGTCGCGGAGTTCGGCCAGCAGTTCGAGCAACCGGTGCACGTCGTGCGGGTGAAGGCCGGTGCTGGGCTCGTCGAACACGTAGCAGACGTCGCTGAGCGCGCTGCTGAGGTGACGGACGATCTTGACGCGCTGGGCTTCGCCGCCGGACAGCGTCCTCGATTCCCGCGACAGGCTGAGATAGCCGAGGCCGACGGAATCCAGTGCGTCGAGGCGTTCGCAAATCGCTTGCAGGAGCGGTGCCACGGTCGGATCACGCACGCTCGCGACGACGTCGTGCAGGTCGCCCACCGGCAGCGCCGACCAGTCCGCGATGGATCGCCCGTCGATCAGGCTTTTCCGCGCCGCTTCGGCGAGGCGGGTCCCCGCGCAGTCCGGGCAGGTGCCGCGGGTGACGACCTCGGCGAGCCCTTCCTGCTCCTCGGTGGTGAGGCGTGACGGCGTCTTGCGCAGGTACGACTCCCGCAGTCGCGGGAGGATTCCGTCGAACACGCCGTGTTTGGGGTACTCGGAGCCGGGGTTGTCGAGGGAGAGTCCTTCGGCGTGCAGCAGGGTTTCGAGCTTCGCCGGCGGTAACCGGTTCAACGGGACATCCGGGTCGACCAGTCCGGAGTGGACGAGCCGCTTCCACCGGTAGGTACCGGGAGTGAACGTCGGGAAGCGCACGGCGCCTTCGCGCAGGCTTCGCGAGCGGTCGAGCAGCCGGTCGAGATCGATGTCGTCGACCACGCCGAGCCCTTCGCAGCGCGGGCACATCCCGCTGGGGTCGTTGAACGAATAGGCGGGCGAGAACCCGGCGCACGGCTCGCCGAGGCGGGAGAACAGCAGGCGCAGCAACGGCGCGATGTCGCTCGCCGTGCCCACCGTGGACCGCGCGTTCCCGGTGAACCGCCGTTGATCGACGATCGTGGTGAAGATCAGCCCGTCGATCCGGTCGACGTCGGCAGGCGGATGCTGGGGGAGCCGGTTCCGGACGAAGGCGGGATAGCTCCCGGTGACCAGGCGTTCGGCTTCGGCCGCGATCGTGTCGAACGCCAGCGACGACTTCCCCGACCCCGAGACGCCGGTGAACACCGTCAGCCGGTGTTTCGGTACCCGCACCGACACCTCGCGGAGATTGTGTGTCCGAGCTCCTTCCACGGTGATCCACCGGCCGCGTTCCGTCCGTACTTTCGCCATGAGGCCAGGCTACGATGAGATGTGGCCGGTTTGCGGCCACAATTAACGGGAGGTGTCGTGACCGCACCACGAGAACGGATGTTGCGGCTGCTGTCGCTCCTCCAGACCGGCCGACAGTGGCCCGCCGCCGAACTCGCGACGGCCATGGAAGTCCCGCCGCGCACGCTTCGCCGGGACCTCGACCACCTCCGCACCCTGGGTTATCCCGTGGAGAGCACGCGCGGCCCGGGTGGCAACTACCGTCTCGTCGCGGGCGGCGCGCTACCGCCGCTCATGCTGGAGCACGACGAGGCGGTCGCCACCGTGCTCGGGCTGCGCCTGGCCGCGGCGGGCGGAACCGGCATCGACCTCACCGCCGAATCGGCGGATCGCGCCGCCGCGAAACTCCGGCGCGTCCTTCCCTCGGTCCTGCGCCGCCGGACCGACGAGATGCTCGCCGCGGTCGAATTCGGAAGCGGTGAACAGCCGCGGGTCGCCCCTGCCGTCCTGAACGTCCTCGCCGTGGCGATCGCGGCTCGCCGATGCCTCGAGTTCGCGTACACGGCGAAGGACGGCTCGTCGTCCCGGTCGGTCGAGCCGATGCGCCTCGTCCAGCTCGGCAAGCGGTGGTACCTCTACGCCTGGGACCTCGACCGGCGGGATTGGCGGAGCTTCCGCCTCGACCGGATCACCGCGCCGAAGACGACCGAGGTGGCGTTCGAGCCCCGTGTCCTCCCCGTCGACGACATCGCGGCGCATCTCCAAGAACGCTTCCACAGCCCGAAATCGCTCCGGATCACGCTGACCTTGCACGTCGGCGCGAGCGAGGCCGCGGCCCGTCTGCATCGGATCGACGGGAGCTTCGAAGCGCTCGGTGACCACCGCTGCCGGTACGTCGCGTACGTCGATTCGTTCGAGTGGCTGGCCGTCGTGCTGACCCTGACCGACATCGGGTTCACCGTGGAGGAACCGGCCGAGTTCGGGGAGTACCTCGCGCGGACGGGGCGGCGGCTGCTGCGGGGGAGTCGGTCCAGTGGGTCGTGAGTGGTGATTCGGGTCGTAACCCGAATCGCCACTCGCCACCCCCATGTGGGGCTGGCCGTTTCGCGTGTCTGGGTGGACGACGCGTGTGAGCAGACGGACGACACGCGTGACGGGATGGACGACACGCCGCGCGGCCGGGCTGCGCGGCGAGTCGTCCCTCTGGACACGCGTGTCGTCCATCCCATCACGCGTGTCGTCCCGCTAATCACGCGAAAACACCCTTGGCCCTAATCCGACTCGCCGCTCCGACGCCTGTCGCAGGTGTCCTAAAGCCACCTTCAGGACAGCCGGGCACTCACTCCCTCTCTCGCGCTTTCTCCCGCTCGTTCGCTCCCGCCCTCGCTCTCTCCCGCTCGTTCGCTCCCGCCCCGCTCCTGCCCGCCCGCCCGCCCGCCCGCCCTCGCTCGCTCCCGCCCGCCCCGCTCCCGCCCGCCCTCGCTCGCTCGCTCCCGCCCTCGCTCGCTCCCGCCCTCGCTCCGCTCCCGCCTGCCTGCCGCAAGTCGTCCTCTAGTTGCGGTAGTTGCGCGTGCAACTGCCGCAACTAGAGGACCACTCAGGCGCCGCCGTCCTGGGGCCACTGCTGACCGCGGCTCCAGGAGTCCAGCACCATCAGCGTCTTCGTCCCCGTGACCTGGTGATGCCGCCGGATCTCGTCGATGGTCTGTTGCAGGTGGCCCATGTCCCGCACCCGCAGCCAGACGAGCGCGTCGGGATCACCCGCGATGGTGAACACGGCCTGTGCCTCCGGCATCCGGGTGGTCGTGCGGACGATCTCGCCGACTTTGGTGGTCCCGGTGAACCGCAGTTCGGTGAACGCCTCGATGGCCCAGCCGAGTTTGGCGTGGTCGATCTGGACGGTGTAGCCGACGATGACGCCGTTCTCCTGCATGCGGTCGATGCGGCGTTTGACCGCGGCGGTGGACAGCGTGACGCGGGCCCCGATGTCGCCGAGGGTGCGCCGGGCGTCTTCCCGCAGGAGTTCGAGGATTTCGCGATCGGTCTCGTCGATGAGCTGGTCCGCCATGAGCCGGATGGTACGCAGACGCAATAGATATCGGCCAGTGGTCAGGATGGGCCGGATATTTTGCGTGATCGGCGGCAATAGACTGCCGCTTGTTGCGGCGAGCTCCAGAGTCCAGGTCTTCTGTCGTGACGTCACGCGGGGGTGCCGGAGGAGGCAGGTCTGATGGAACAGTTCACGTTGGAGGACCGGTATCTGGCCGAAGACGGCACCGTCTACCTCAGCGGAGTCCAAGCGCTGGTCAGGATGCTGTTCGACCGGGTGCGGCACGATCGCGCCACCGGCGCGTCCCCCGCGGTGTTCGTCTCCGGCTACGAGGGGTCACCGCTGGCCGGGTACGACCTCGAACTCGGCCGCCGGTCGGTCCTGCTCGACAAGCACGACGTCGTCCACCGCCCTGGTCTGAACGAGGAACTCGCCGCGACGGCGGTGATGGGCAGTCAGCTCACCTCGTCGGTCGGCTCGTCGCCCGGCGGGGTCACCGGGTTCTGGTACGGCAAGGCACCCGGCCTTGACCGGGCGACGGACGCCTTGCGGCACGCCAATCTCGCGGGCACCGATCCGGCGGGCGGCGCGGTGGCGCTGGTCGGCGACGATCCGAACGCCAAATCCTCCTCGGTGCCCTGCGCCTCGGAACTCGCGCTGGCCGACCTGGCCATGCCGGTGTTCTTCCCGTCCGACTCCCAGGACGTGCTGGACTTCGGGCTGCACGCCGTCGAGCTGTCCAGGGCGAGCGGGCTGTGGTCCTCGATGAAACTCGTGGCGAACGTGGCCGACGCCGCGGGTACCGCCCGTGTCCGGCCACAGTGGACGCCGCCGGAGCTGGCGCTGCCCGGTTACCGGCACAAGCCCAGCTCCCGGCTGCTCGGCACCACGCTGATGGCGCTCGAACGAAGCCTCCACACCGAGCGCCTTCCGCTGGCCGTCGAGTACGTGCGGGCGAGCGGGGTCAACCGGATCGTCCGGGAAGGGACAGCGGACCGCATCGGCATCGTCACCGCCGGAAAGTCCTATTTGGACCTGATGCAGGCGCTGCGCCTGCTCGGCCTGGACTCCGGCGCGTTGGCGCGGCACGGCATCCGGATCCTCAAACTCGGCGTCATCCACCCGCTCGAACCGTCGATCATCCGCCGGTTCGCGGACGGCCTGACCGAGATCGTGGTGGTGGAAGAGAAGCGTTCCTTCGTCGAATCGGCGATCAAGGAGGTGCTGTACGGCACCGCCGGAGCGCCCGCCGTCCACGGCAAGACCGGCCCGGACGGCCGCACGCTGTGTACCGAACTCGGCGAACTCGACCCGGACGCCGTCGCGCACGTGCTGGCCGCGCGGTTGACCGCGCACCACGAGATCGCGTCCGTGACCGCGTGGCGGGGACAACGGCGTCGTGAGCGCATCTCGGTGCCGTTGCTGACCCGGACGCCGTACTTCTGTTCCGGTTGCCCGCACAACTCCTCGACGAAGGTGCCGGAGGGAACCGTGGTGGGCGGCGGCATCGGCTGTCACGCCATGGCGCTGTTCATGGAACCGGAACAGGTCGGAGACGTCGTCGGGCTGACGCAGATGGGCGGCGAGGGCGCGCAGTGGCTCGGGATGGAGCCGTTCGTCGAGGCTTCGCATTTCGTACAGAACATCGGTGACGGCACGTTCACCCATTCCGGCAGCCTGGCGGTGCGGGCCGCGGTGGCCGCCGGGGTGAACATCACCTACAAGATCCTCTACAACGCGACCGTCGCGATGACCGGCGGACAGGACGCCGTCGGTGGCCTTCCGGTGGAGCGGCTGGCGTCGCTGCTCCTGGTCGAAGGCGTCGCCAAGGTGGTCGTCACCAGTGACGAGCCGAAGCGGTTCCGCGGCGTCCGCCTTCCCGGCGGCGTGGAGGTCCGGCATCGCGACGAACTGCTGCGCACGCAAGAGGAACTGGCGGCCGTTCCCGGGGTGACGGTGCTCATCCACGACCAGGAATGCGCCGCGGAGAAGCGCCGCAAACGACGTCGCGGCAAGCTGCCGACACCGGCCGCCAAGGTCGTGATCAACGAGCGGGTGTGCGAGGGGTGCGGCGACTGCGGCGAGAAGTCGAACTGCCTGTCGGTGCAGCCGGTCAGCACCGAATTCGGCCGCAAGACCACGATCCACCAGTCTTCGTGCAATGTGGACTATTCGTGCCTGGCGGGGGACTGTCCCTCGTTCATGACGGTGGTGCCCACCGGGCGGAAACAACGGCGGCGGGCGGGGGAGATCACCGCGGCCGAGCTGCCCGCGCCCGAGACCGCCGGAACCGACTTCACCGTGCGGATCACCGGGGTCGGCGGGACCGGCGTGGTCACCGTCGCGCAGATCCTCGCCACCGCCGCCGTGATCGACGGCAGGCACGTCCGGACACTGGATCAGACCGGGCTCGCGCAGAAGGGCGGCGCCGTCGTCTCGGATCTGAAGATCACCGCCGAACCGACCCCTCAGGCCCCGAAACTCGCCGCCGGGGAATGCGATCTCTACCTCGCCTGTGACGTCCTCGTCGGCGCCGACCCGGCGCATCTGACGGTCGCGGATCCCGGCCGTACCACCGCGGTGGTCTCCACGACCGAGGTGCCGACCGGCCGGATGGTCGTCGACACCACCGTGTCCTTCCCCGACGCCGCGGCCGTGCGGGGCGCGATCTCGGAGAACGCGGCGCGAACCGTGGCGCTCGACGCTCGCGCACTGGCGGAAACCCTGTTCGACGACGACCAGTTCGCCAACATCCTGCAACTCGGCGCGGCCCACCAGACCGGCGCCATCCCGCTGGACGCGGCCAGCCTGGAACGCGCGATCGAGCTCAACGGGGTCGCCGTCGCGGGCAATCTCCAGGCGTTCCGGCGCGGCAGGCAGCTCGTCGCCGATCCCGACGGTCTGCACGCCGCCGTCACCCCTCCCGTCGTCGCCGCGACCGCCACCCCGTCGGAGGCCACTCTCCGTACCCGCGCGCTCGTGCACGCCGAGCCGGGCTCGGAACTCGCGCGGCTGCTGGACATCCGCGTCCCCGAACTCGTTCAGTACCAGGACGTTCGCTACGCGCGGGAGTACGCCGAATTCGTCGAACGCGTCCGGGTGCTGGAAGGGGACTCGACCACCGTCACCGAAGCGGTGGCACGCAACCTGCACAAACTGATGGCTTACAAGGACGAGTACGAGGTCGCGCGGCTCTCGCTCGATCCTGCCGTGCTCGCGGGGATCGAGGCGGAGTTCGGTGTGGGCAGCCGCTACGCCTACCGTCTGCATCCGCCCGTCCTCCGCGCACTCGGGATGAAGCGGAAGATCGCGCTGGGCAAGGGTTTCCGTCCGATATTCGTCGCTCTGCGCGCCGCGCGGAAGGTGCGTGGCACGCGCTGGGACCCGTTCGGCAGGGCAGGGGTCCGGAAGGTCGAGCGGGAACTCGTAACGCAGTACCGGGAAACGATCCTCGCCGCTTTCGCCACCGAGGACGCCGATCGCGGCAGGCTACTGGCCTTGGCCGAACTGCCCGACCTGGTCCGCGGCTACGAAGACGTCAAACTGGCGAACGTCGAGGTCTACCGCCGGGAACAGGCGGCGCTCCTCGCCGGACTCGGGCCAGGTGCCAGGCTCGGCGTGGGCGGGTGAGGAAGCCTGCCGGAGATGTTGACACTTTCGGGTCAACCGGCCTGGGTGCCGAAGCTCCACTGACCGACTCGTGGCCGGGCAGGATGTTGGCACACAAGGAAAAGGCGGCCTTCCCGTGACGAGCGTCGGCCACGGGGCGTCAAGGCTCGATAGTTGCGTCCGGCTCCGACGACTGAAAAGGTAGGTGCCGACGGCTTCCGGCGCGTTTTCCGCGTCAGCCGGTGGCGTCACCGCTCCAGACCGTGGCGGGTCATCCCTTCGCCCGTCTCGTCAGGAGCTCCAGCGTGGCTGCCATCGTCTCCGTGAATTCGCCGATTTCCGTGGAACTTCAGTGCGTTCCTGCCATCCATCTGGCGCGATCGCTGAGGTTCTACCTGGCACTGGGTTGCGAAGTCCATCGGTCGGGCGATGGCTGGGTGCGGCTGCGCAACGCCGGCACCGTGTTCGTCCTCGTACACGGCGGTCCTGGCGCCGGTCCGGGAATCGTCGTCCCGGAATTGAGCACCGGTAACCTCCTGCGGTTGTGCTGCCGGCTCTGGATGGCGGGGATCGACACGAGCCCCATCAGCTATCCGGGCGGCGCGCCCGGCGGCCGGATCACCACTCATGATCCAGATCGGTATCCGGTGGCCATCAGCCAAGCGTGAAGTCCTTCGAATTGTCGCCCCAGCGGGCAAGCCCGCTGGGGCACAACAGCGCACAGCCGTCGGGTCAGCCGGTGCAGTGGGGTACGGCGGGGGCGCTTCCGGCGCAGTTGCCGGGGGTGTTGGCGGTGATGGGCGTGTTGTTGGTGGTCATGGTGCCGTTGGTCCGGTAGACGCCGCCCGCGGTGAGCAGTGCGTGGTTCACGGTCACGGCGGTCTGGGTGATGGTCGTCGCGGTCGAGTCGACCGCGGCGATACCGCCTCCTTGGGCGCCGCTGTTGCCGCTGACGAGCATCGGGTTTCCGGAGACGCCGGTGGTGGTCAGCGTGCCGCGGAGACCGTTGTAGACGCCGCCTCCCTGAAGGAGCGCGGTGTTCCCGAGAACGTTGCTTCTGGTGAACGACGCGGCGGGTGCCGTGCCGGACGGAGTGTCGGCGTTGGCCAGGCCGCCGCCGGCGAGGGTGGCGTAGTTGCCGCTCAGGCTGCTGGTGGTGAGTGTCACGGCGCCACGGTTGAGGATGCCGCCCCCGTTGCCGACCACGTTGCCGTTGGTGAAGGCGACCGAGGTGGTCAGGGTGAGGTTGCCGGTCGGGCCGACTTCGGCGATCCGGAAGGGGAGCAGCGAGGTGCGCGTGATGGTCGCCGGGCCGAGCAGTTCGATCGGTGTGGTGATGACCGGCAGCCCGTTGGCGAGTCCGCCGTGCGGCGCGGTCAGTGTGTAGGTGCAGCCGCCGGCCAGCGTCAGGGTGTCGCTGGCGACTGTGGAGTTGGCGAGGTTGATGGCGTCGACAAGGGCGTTCTCGCCGCACGCCACGGGAATGGTGGTCGCCAGCGCCATCGGGGACAGCGCGATCATTCCTCCGGTGAGGACTGTCGCGCCGACGACGGCCCGCAGGACACTGCGGCTTCTTCGCATCACTTCTTCTTTCCTGGAAACGAAATCAACGGGTGTGGTCACAGAACGGACGATCATCCGATGCATCCAGGTACGGGGGACGGGCTGCCGGTGCAGTTGGTCGCGGTGTTGGCGGTCACCGTGGAGGTGTTCAGCGTCGCCGACCCCGCCACGTAGTAGATCCCGCCGGGATTCACCGTCGCCGTGTTCGTGTTGACCACGCTGCTGGTGAGCGTGAGCGTCCCGTTCACACTGGCGATTCCGCCACCCTGGCCCGCGGTGTTGCCGTTGACCGTACTGTTGGTGAACGTCGCCGCCGACGGAGTTCCGGTGCTGTACAAGGCGCCGCCTCGGCCGTTGGCCGTGTTGTCGGACAACGCGCCGCCGGTGAGGGTCACCGCGCCGAAACTGAGGATGCCGCCGCCGTCGTCGTTACCGACGGAGGCCGCGTGGCCGTTGCTGACGGTGACCGCTTTGAGCGTGATGCCACCGGTGGGAGCCACCTGTCCGATACGGAACGCGGCCGCGGTCGGCGAGCGGGTGATGGTGTTGGCATTGCCCTCGAAAGTGATGGGCGTGGTGATGACCGGAAGGCCGGTCGGACCGTGCACGCCGTCGTCGCCGTGGGCCACGGTGAGGGTGTAGGTACAGCCCGGGGTCAAGGTGACGGTGCCGCCTCCGGCGGCGTTGGCCGCGTCGACCGCGGAGACCAGCGCCACCTCACCGCAGGGGACGGATTCGGTATGGGCCTGCGCCGAGGCCGGCAGCAGAAGAGCCGATCCGGTCGCCAGGGCGATAGTGCAGGCAAGGGCGGAAATCGTACGATTGTGCCGCATGTTGACTTTCTTGGATCCGAGACCGGTGGTGGAGGAGCAAGAAGCTCGAACGTCCCGCTGAAAGCGGTCACCGGCGGTCAATGAACAACCGCATCCGACCCTACACCGGTCGGCCGGAAATGAACAGGACGGCAATTTTTCTCATTTTCTGTCAGCCTTGAGAAAATTGGTCGGCGAAAAACGTTTCGCAGCGAATATGGTGGACAAGTGTCCGATGGCGCACTGCGGAAATCGTGTTTTCGCACGGTGAATTCTTCGAAAGGCGTGGTCGGAAACGAACCAGAGGCAAGGGCTCTCCGAGGTCCAGGCTTCTGATCATATCCACAGTGTGAAAGCCTCGACGCTTGAATTCTCCGAAAAGGGGATGGTCGAAAATTCATGGTGAAAAGTGAAGTCCAGCCGGCAATGGATCTCTTGATTGCCAGCATTCGTGGAGCCCCGTTCGCATATGGGTGGTCGGTCATCGTTTGCCTTGCCGGCACTGCTGAAGGAGCGAAGGGTGTGAGTTTCGAGGGTGTTGGTTCGTCCGGTGCTCTTTCGAACACGGCATCGGGCATTGACCCCGGACTCCGGTCATCGCACTACCTCGCAGGTCCGTGGCAGCTGTCCCGGATCCCTTTTATCGGTGGAAGGTTGATCATGAGATCCACAGCGCGTATCAGTACGGCGGGCCGGGCCGGCCGGGTCCTGATCGGTGTGGGCACCGCGGCGGGGTTCGCTCTCGCGGTTCCCGCGCAGGCGTGGGCGCTCCCGCCGGGGTGCGTCCAGAGTGGCGCCAACTTCACTTGCACGGCGGGGATTCCGGCCGGTCAGGTATTGGACGGCACTTCGGGGAACAACACGATCACCATCACCGGTGGCGCGGTGAACGGGACCGTGAACGGCCTCGCCGGGAACGACACGATCAGGGTGACCGGCGTCGCCGGTACCGCGGGAACCAACGGCCCTCCGGGGGCGGCCGGTAACGCGGGTACGCCCGCGGGTACCGCGGGTGGCAACGGCGGTGCCGGGAACGTCGGCGGTGCCGGTGTGGGGTCGACCGGTGTCATCAACGCCGGTGACGGCACGGACAGCATCACCGTCATCGGTGGTGCGGGTGGCAACGGCGGGAACGGCGGCCAGGGCGGGGCAGGCTTCGCCAGCGGTGCCGGTGGCGCCGGAGGTAGTGGTGGTGTCGGCGGGATCGGTGGTGCCGGTAACGCCGGGAACGTCACCGGTGGCGCCGGAAACGACACCGCTGTCCTCACCGCGGGTAAGGGCGCCAACGGCGGTCTCGGTGGCCTCGGCGGCAACGGCGGCGGTGTCGCCGGTGGTGCGGGTG
This sequence comes from Amycolatopsis coloradensis, assembly GCF_001953865.1. Lineage (GTDB taxonomy): Bacteria > Actinomycetota > Actinomycetes > Mycobacteriales > Pseudonocardiaceae > Amycolatopsis > Amycolatopsis coloradensis. Next base: position 113,296 of record NZ_MQUQ01000041.1, on the reverse strand, counting down.
CCGGGGGTATCGGTGGCGCGGGTGCGGCCGGTGGCGTCGGGAACTCGGGAGCCTATAACGATGATCTCGTCGATCCCGGTCTCGACAACGTCACGGCAAACGGTGGTGCCGGTGGTACCGGCGCGGCCGGTGGCGTCGCCGGCTGCGGCCATGGTGGCGGTGCCGGGGGTGTCGGCGGTGCCGGTGGTGCGGGTGGTGTCGGGAACTCCGGGACCGTCAACAGTGGTGCCGGTGTCGACACGCTGAAGGCCAACGGCGGGCTCGGCGGTAACGGTGGCGTCGGTGGCAAGGGCGGCAACGGCTCCGCCGCTGTCCAGCCCGGCGGCGCCGGCGGTGTCGGCGGCGCGGGTGGCGCCGGCGGAATCGGGAATTCCGGCACTCTCACCGGCGGAACCGGTGTCGACAGCATCACCGCCACCGGTGGCAAGGGTGGCAACGGTGCCGTCGGCGGTAACGGTGGAACCGGTTGCAGTGGTCCTGGCGGTCCTGGTGGCATCGGTGGTGCCGCGGGCGCCGGCGGTCTCGGGAACTCCGGGACCGTCAACGACGGGGCGGACACCATCGCCACACCGTCCGGCGTGAGTGGCCTCGCGGGTGGCAACGGCATCGCCGGGGTCAACAACGGCGGCGTCTGCACCTGCTGACCGGTGATCTCGACGGGCGGCGACCTCTCTGGCGACATCGGAGAGGTCGCCGCCCGTCAATCCCCGTCCAGTCCTAAGAGGACGGTGAGGCCGCGCAGGCAGTCCTCGAAGACGGGTTCCAGGTCGGTGTAGGCGAAGTCGAGCTGGTGCAGGACTTCCATGCACAGCAAGCCGTACAGCCGGGTCCAGCAGGTCAGGAAGACGTACGCGGCTTCTGGGGGGAGGCGTGCGTCGATGGCGGCCGAGTAGGCGGTCAGTTGCTTGCGGAGGGCCGGGGCGAGGTCGGCCGGATCGGGTACCGGAAACGGCCGGGTCCGCCACAGTTCGGCGGTCAGTTCGAGCAGGACGAGCTCGAACCGTTGCCCGGCTTCGTGCCGGGGTGAGGTCCGATCCAGGTCGGGCGGGGTGATCGGGCTGGCGAAGATCCAGCCGAACTCCGCCGGATTGGTGATCGCCCAGGTGCGCATGGCCCGGCACACGGCGAGGATGCGATGGCCGGTCGGCGCGTCGGCGTTGGTGTCGCGGGCCTGTTCCAAGACCGTGGTCAGCTCGCGGAAGAAGTCCGCGGTCACCGCGCCGATCAGTTCGTCGTGACCCGCGTAGTAGTGGTACAGCGCGGGGCCGCTCATGCCCACCTTCCGGGCGACCGCGTTGATGGTCACCGCGGCCGATCCCTGCTCGACCAGCAGCGTGCGCACAGCCGCGTGGATCTCCTTCAGCGCGTCCTGGCGCCTTCTCTCCCGCCTGCTGCCTGGGCTGTCGGCCATCGTCGCCTCATCTCGTCGCACTGTTGACATCTTAGGGCAGCTATGTTTCCTTAATGACTCTAAGCTGGCCTAGAGGCATTAAGGGGATCGCTGATGAAAGTGACCATCGTGGGCGGCGGTATCGGCGGACTGACCGCCGCTGTCGCGTTCCATCGGCGCGGCTGGGAGGTCGAAGTGCTCGAGCGCGCATCCGAATTCACCGAGATCGGTGCGGGGCTTTCGATCCAGCCCAACGCCCTGCGCGCGCTGGACGCGCTAGGTCTGGGTGATCGTCTTCGCTCCGGTGGACTGGCCGAGCCGTTCGCCGGTGTCCGCCGCGCGGACGGGCGATGGCTGTTCCGCAACGACGTCGCCGATCTGAAGCGCCGGTTCGGCCACTGGGCGACCGTGCATCGTGCCGACCTGATCGACCTGCTCGTCAAGGCCCTGCCCGCGCGGGTACTGCGGCCCGGCACCGATGTACGCGAGGTGCGGCCCGACGGCGTCGTCGTGCACAGCGGCGGCACCGTCGCCTCCGACCTCGTCGTGGGCGCCGACGGGGTGCACAGCGCGACCCGGCGGTCCCGGTGGCCCGATGCGCCCGGCCCGCGTTACGTCGGGTACACCACTTGGCGCTTCATCGTCCCACCGCACCCGATCACCGGAAGCGTGGAAACCTGGGGCCGTGGCGAACGATTCGGGCACCTTCCGATGCCGGACGGCCGCGTCTACTGCTACCTGATGGCCAACGCCCCCATCCGCTCGCGCACCGGTCTGGACCAGCTACGCGAACGGTTCGCGGGCTGGCACGATCCGATCCCCGCGCTGCTGGCGGCGGCGGAGGACCACACGGTGTCGCAGCACGACAGCTACCAGCTGCCGGAGTTGCCCACCTACGTGTCCGGCACGGTCGCCCTTCTCGGCGACGCCGCACATGCCATGACGCCCAACCTCGGGCAGGGCGCGTGTCAGGCCCTCGAGGACGCCGTCACGCTCGCCCTCGCCGTCGACACGCTGGGCGTGCGCGCGGGACTGGTGGAATACGACCGTTCCCGCCGTCCGCGGACGCAGATGATCACCCGCCGTTCCCTGCAAGCCGGTGCTCCCGCGCATTGGACGTCCCCGCCGGTGATCGCCCTCCGCGACGCACTGCTTCCGCGACTACCCAAATCCTTCTTCGAGCGCTCGCTCGTCCCCGCGTACACCTGGACGATCTGACCGACCCGGAGGGCATGTGTGGCGTGGCCTTTAGTGCACGGGAAACGTCCTGCGGTCAGTGTCCTCACTCATGTCGCGAAAGCCACTTTCGGGACATCAGATGTCCCGAAAGTGGCTTTCGCGACACCCAGATCACCACCCAGGTGAGCACGCGAGTGGACGCCCCCGTCGGCCGGCCTCACAGTGACCTACCCCCAACACTCAACCCGAAAGGCGGATTCCATGGCCCTGCCGCGAACGGTGCTCATCGTCGTCGGAGTGATCACGACGATCAGCGCAGTACTCGCCGATCTGGTCGTTCCCGACCTGGCGGCGCAGCACGCCTTCAATCCGGGTTGGCCGCCCCACGCCAAATTCCACGACGCCCAGTACATGGTGATGACCGTGCTGCTGGGTCTGCTCGGCCTCACCCTCGCTCTCCGGCGATCGGGCAAGTCGCGCGGCGGCCTGCTGTGCGCCACCGGCGTCCTCGCCACCCCCTGGCTCGGAATGATCGGCGCGCTCCTGTTCCCCGGCACCGCGACCTACGACCCGGAGTTCGTCGACAGGACGCTCTTCGTCTTCGGTCTGCACGGCCAGGTTCTGATGGCGATCGTCCTGATCCTCGTCCTGCTCGGCGCGGCAGCGGCGACACTACGCCTGCCGTCGGAAGCCGTATTCCGGCACTGAAGCAAGCCATCATGCCGGTATCCCGTGAGCGCTATGGAAAACTCCCTGACGGGTGACAGGCGCGAAGAAGCCTCCAGCCGAGGAAGCCGCAGCGAACTCGGCGGCGAGGCGGCCGTCCTGATCGACAGCTTGCTGTGGTTGTCGGTGACGCATGCGTGGGCAGGCAGGTCCTGGCCAACATCCCTTCGTTCGAGCTGTCACGCAGCGGGTCCCGGAACTGCTGGACCGAGCGCTGAGCGAAGACGACGAGCCGTACGACGAACTTCCGGCGGTTCGCCGAACTTCTCGAGCACGTCCGGCACTGGCAGCTGCTGGGAGAACTGGTCGCCGATGTGCGTGAAGTGGTCGAAGACTACGACAAGTACCGGCACCTCTGGAGCTGTTCCCGCGGCGATCAGGCGGATCCCGGCGCGTCCGAGGCGATGACGGCCGCCAGGTCCGCCGGGGACGGGTAGGCGAAGACGAGGGCGACCGAGACCTCGATGCCGAGAGCGTCCTGCAAGCCCGCGGTGATCTGGAAGGCGGCCAGCGAGTCCCCGTTGGACTCGAAGAAGTCGCTGTCGGCGGCCAAGGTGTCGTCGCCGAGGGATTCCCGGTACAGCGACACGATCAGCTCGGGGATGTCGTGGGTCGTGGTCATCTCGGTCCGTTCTCGTTGTCTTGGGCCAGCACGGTTCGGTCGGTCTTTCCGCTGTGTGTGGTGGGGACGCGGGCGATGCGGACGAAGCGGCTCGGCAGCATGTACGGCGGCAGTGACCTGGCCAGGTGTGCGCGCAGCGCGGCGTCCGGCACGTCGGCCAGTTCGCCCGCGACGTGCGCGGTGAGGGCGACGCGGCCCCGTTCGTCCTTGGCCGCGGTGAGGACCGCGCCGATCACGGCGGGGTGGGACAGCAGCGCGCCTTCGATTTCGACCGGATCCACGCGGTAGCCACGGATCTTGAGCTGGCGGTCCATCCGGCCCAGGTACACCAGGTCGCCGTCGGAGTTCCGCCGGGCCAGGTCTCCGGTGCGGTAAAGCCGTGCTCCCGGCGGGCCGAACGGGTCCGGGACGAACCGTTCGGCGGTCAGGCCGGGGCGCCCGCCGTAGCCGCGTGCGACGCCGATGCCGCCGATGTGGACTTCACCGGCCGTCCCGTCGGGTACGGGACGGCGATCCGGGCCGAGCAGCCACACCGAAACCCCGTCAATCGGCCTGCCGACCAGGTCGGCCGCCGTCATCGGGTCTGCGGGCACGGGGTACCGGGTCGAGGTCATCGTGCACTCGGTCGGGCCGTACTGGTTGACCAGCAGGCCCGGCAGCAGCCGGCGACCACCGGAGGCCAGGAACGGCAGCAGCGACTCCCCGCTCGAAACGATCAGCTCGACCGTCCGCAGCGCGGCCGTGGCGGCCTCGTTCCCGGCGAGGAAACCGAGGAACGACGGAGTCACGCTGAGCAGCGTGGTGACGCCGAAGGTGCGCACGGTGTCGGCGAACTCGTGGGGGCGCAGCAACTTGGCACGGGGTACGAGGACAACGCATCCGCCGGCGACGAGTGGCGCGAACACGTCGCGGATCGACGCGTCGTAGCCGATCGGGGCCGCTTGCAGCACGACCGTCTCCGGGCCCAGCCCGTTGTCCGCACCGATCGCGCGCAGATACGACCGCAACCCGCCGTGCTCGACCAGCACGGCGTTCGGGGTGCCGGTCGACCCGGACGTGTGGCTGACGTAGGCGAGCGAGCGTGGCGTGACCTGCGGCAAGCGCACGACTTCGGCGGGCGGCGCGGGCTGGTCGATCAAGACGACCGGGCCGTCGACGGGCAGCGTAAGCCGGTTGGCGAGCGCGGTCGTCGTCACCAGCATCCGCGCGCCACCGGTATGGCACATGGCTTCGAGGCGGGCGTGTGGCAGGTCCGGGTCGAGGGCGAGGAACGCGCCGCCCGCTCGCGCCACGGCGGCCATCGCGATCACGGCGTCCACCCCGCGGACGACGGCGAGGGCGCACACCTGCTCCGGTCCCAACCCGTTGCCGCACAGGACTTCGGCGAGCCGCTGGATCCGGCAGGCCAGCTCCCCATAGGTGAGCAGGCCGTCCGGAGTGCGAATCGCCGGTGCCGCAGGAGGATTCGCGAGGACGTCGTCGACGAAACTCATGTCGCCTCACTGGCCAGCAACCGCGCCACTTCGGCGTCGGAGAGCCCATCGATCTCATCCTCGACCGCCCGTGTCACCGCTTGCGCCAGCTCGGCGACCGTGGTGGCCTCGAACAGGCGCCGCAGCGGAAGCTCCACGGCGAACGCGCGCCGCAACTCGGCGAGCACCCGGGTGGCCAGCAGCGAATGCCCGCCCAGCGCGAAGAAGTCGTCCGTCACCCCGACCCGGTCCACTCCGAGTACCTCGCGCCAGATGTCGGCGACGAGCCGTTCCGCCGGATCGCGGGGTGCCTCGGCCGATCCGGGACTGGTCAGGTCCGGAGCGGGCAAGGCCTTCCGGTCGACCTTGCCGCTCGCGGTCATCGGCAGAGCGGCGAGCTTCGCCCAGCGTGCCGGGACCATGTACTCCGGCACCAGCGCGCGCAGGTGTTCGCGCAACACGTCGGCGTCCGGCGTGCCGACCACGTAGGCGGCCAGCAGTGGGTCGCCCGACGGACTTGCCGCGGTGACCACTACGGCCGCGTCCACGTCCGCGTGCCGCAGCAGGGCCGCCTCGATCTCTCCGAGTTCGATGCGCAAACCGCGGATCTTGATCTGGTGGTCGATCCGCCCGAGGAACTCGATCGCCCCGTCCTGGCGGTGCCGGACCAGGTCTCCGGTGCGGTACAGCCGTGCTCCCGGCTGGCCGAACGGATCCGGGACGAACCGCTCGGCGGTGAGGGCGGCGCGGTCGTGGTATCCGCGGGCCAGCCGCACCCCACCGAGGACCAGCTCGCCGGGTACACCGGTCGGCACCAGGCGGAGGTCGGCGTCCACGATGTACGCGCGGGTGCCCGCGACCGGCCGTCCGATCGGCATCGCGGCCCCGCCCTGCTGCCCGCCGAGGTCACCGGCCACCGGGTACAGCAGGGAACAGATGGTCGCCTCGGTCGGCCCGTAGCTGCACAGGAACCGCCCCGGCAGGCCTGCCGCCGCCCACCGCCGCGCGTCGTCGACGGTGACGACGTCGGCGCCGACGTTCATCAACCGCAGGCCTGCCAGCAGCTCCGGGCCGTAGCGCATCGCCTCGCGGTAGTACGCGGGCGTGGTGTCGATGATCGTCACCCCGTGTCCGGCCAGTTTGGCCGGTAGCTCGGCCGGGGTCCAGAACACCGGGTCGCTCACCACGATCGTCGCGCCGGAAAGCAGAGTGGCGCCGATCTGGTCCATGGACACGTCGAAAGTGAGCGCGGACAACAGGACCACCCGGTCGTCCGGACCGATGGTGTAGGCGTCCGCGATCACCCGGCAGTGGTGGGCGTAGGACCGGTGCTCGATCATGACGCCCTTGGGCCGCCCGGTCGAGCCGGAGGTGTAGATGATGTACGCCAGCGCTCGCGGATCCGGCGGAGGCAAGGGATCGTCGGCGGACCACTCCGTCGGATCGCTGTCGACGGTCACCACTTCGCGGTCGCCGAACCGGTCGGCGAATTCGGCGGTGGTCACCACGACCCGGGCACCGGCGTCGGTGAGCATGAAGGCCAGCCGTTCGGCGGGATGCCGGGGGTCGAACGGGACGTACACACCGCCCGACCTGAGCACGCCCAGCAGGACCACGACCGCGTCGAGAGACCGCTCCAGGCACACGCCGACGACGGTCTCCCGAGTGACCCCGCGTGCCCGCAGCAGCCGCGCGAACCGGTTGACTCGCGCGTTCAGCTCGGCATAGGTCAGTTCCCGCGTGCCGCAGACCACGGCCACCGCGCCGGGCCGCAGCGCCGCTTGCCGCTCGACCAGTTCGGGGACGGACAATCGGTGCTCTTCGGCGGGATCGAGTGCGGCCAGCCGTTCGCGATCCGGGTCGTGCCAGTCGTGCAGGAGCCGTCGGCGCTCGTCGTCACCGAGCACGTCCAACTCGGCCAGACGCTGGTCGGGATCGGCGGCGATACTCGCCAGCAGACGCAGGTAATGCCCGGCCATCCGCTCGACGGTCGTCCGGTCGAACAGGCTGGTCGCGTACTCGAAGACACAACGCAGCTCACCGCCGTCCCGCTGCTGGACGGACACGGTGAGATCGAATTTCGCCACCTGGGTGCCGGACGGGATCCGCTCGACGGCGGTGCCGCAGAGGGTGCCAGGGCGATCTTCCAGATGCTCCAGCTCGAACATGATCTGGAACAGCGGGTTGCGGGACAGATCCCGGTCCGGCTGGAGAGCGTCGACGAGATGCTCGAACGGCACGTCCTGGTTGGCGAACGCGTCGGTGCAGCCGCGGCGCACCTGATCGAGCAGTTCGGTGAAGGCCGGCTCGCCGGCCAGATCGGCGCGCAGGACCAACGTGTTGGTGAAGAACCCCAGCAGATCTTCGGTCTCCTGCCGGGTGCGGCCCGCCACCGGAGTACCGATCGAGACGTCGGTTCGGCCGGTGTAGCGGCCGAGTAGCACCTGGAACGCGGCCAGCAGGGTCATGAACGGCGTGGCGCCCTGCCTCGCGGCCAACTCCGTCATCGCCCGCGCCACCGGCACCGGCACGGTGACCGACAGCGAGTCCCCGCGCGGATCGCGCTGTGCCGGGCGCGGCCGGTCGGTGGTCAGCTCGACCGGGGTGAGGCCGGTCAGCCTGTCCCGCCAGTACCGGAGCTGACCGGCCATGTCCTGGGTGGACTGTGCGGATCGTTGCCATACGGCGAAGTCCGCGTATTGGATGGGCAGCGGCTGCCGGTGCGCGGCGTTCAGGTCGCGGAACAGGATGTCCATCGACCAGGCGTCGGCGACGATGTGGTGCAGGGTCAGCGCGACCAGGTGCTCGTCCGCGGCGACCCGGACCACGGTGACCCGCAGGGGATGCTCGCGCTCGAGGTCGAACGGCTTGCTGGACACCTCGTCCAGCAGTTCGCGGGCCGCCGAAGGCCTGCCTGTCAGGTCGACGAGACGGAACGCCACCGGCCCAGGCGGATCGACGATCTGCACGGGCTCGCCGTCTCGGCCGACGTAGCGGGTGCGCAGCACCTCGTGCCGCGTGGCGAGCCGATCGAGCGCGCGCCGGAACGCGTCGACGGACAGCGGGCCGGAAAGCCGCAGGGCCAACGGGATGAGGTACTCGACGCTGTCCGGGTCGAGCTGGTCGAGGAACCACATCCGCTGCTGCGCGAACGACAACGGCAGGCCGCCGTCGCGCGAGGCCGGCTGAATGGCCGCGACGGCGGTGCCCGCGTCGATCCTGGCGGCGAGCCGCTCGACGGTCCGGTCTTCGAACAGGGCACCGACCGTCAGCTCACCACCGAACTCACGCCGGAGTTTCAGCACGAGCCGGATGGCCAGCAGCGAGTGCCCGCCGATGGCGAAGAAGTCGTCACGGGCGCCGACCTGCTCGACGCCGAGCAGTTCGGCCATGGCGACGGCGACGAACTTCTCGGTCGGGGTACCCGGGGCCGGGCGATCGTCCGATGTGGACTCCGGGCCGGACGGCCGGGGCAGCGCGGCGCGGTCGAGTTTGCCGTTGGGGCCCAGCGGGAGCGCGTCGATGACGCGGATGACCGCTGGGAGCATGGGCGACGGCAGCCGGGCGGACAGGTGTTCGTGCAGGTCGGCCGGTGTGGTTCCGTTGGACGACACCGCATACGCGACGAGGGTGGTGTCCTGGGGGACGACGGCGGCCGCCGTGACCTCCGGGTGCGAGCACAGGACGGCCTCGATCTCGGCGGGTTCGATGCGCACACCGTTGATCTTGACCTGATGGTCGACCCGGCCGTCGAACTCCAGCGTGCCGTCGTCCCGCCAGCGAGCCAGGTCGCCGGTGCGGTACCAGCGTTCGCCGGGAACCGCGGGGTACGGATGCGGGGTGAACTGCCGGGCCGTCTGGTCCGGGCGATCGGCGTAGCCGCGGGCGAGTCCGGCACCGCTGACGCATAGTTCGCCCGGTACGCCGATCGGCACGAGCCGGTCCGCGGCGTCGACGACGAAGACCCGGGTGTTGGACAGCGGCGTGCCGATGGGGACGGTGCCGGTGTGCTCGTCGCGCCGGTAGCGTCCCGCGGTGACGTCGATGGCGCATTCCGTCGGGCCGTAGGTGTTGTCGATCTCGACGTCGAGCAGTGAGGTCAGGTGACGGCACAGTGCCACCGGCAGTGCCTCGCCCGCCGAGCAGACCAGGCGAAGTGACGTGCACTCGGCGAACGCGGGCTCATCGAGCAGCAAACGCAGGACCGACGGGACGAGTTGCAGGACCGTGGCGCCGTGGCGGGTGATCGCCGTGGCCATCGCGGCGGGATCGCGATGGGCGCCGGGTGGCGCCATGACCAGGGTGGCACCGGCGGCGAACGGGGTCAGCAACTCCCACATCGACGCGTCGAACCCGGTCGTGGTCTTGTGCAGGACGCGGTCGGCGGCGGTGAGCTGGTCGCGGACCGACCACAGGACCCGGTTGCGGATGCCGTCGTGGGTGACGGTGACACCCTTGGGTGTGCCGGTGGAACCGGAGGTGTGCACGACGTAGGCGATCTGCGCGCCGTGGATGGCGGGGCGTTCGGTGAGGGAGTGCTGGGCGATGGCTTCCCGACGCGCGTCGAGGTCGACCCGCGTGACGCTGTCGGGGAGGCCGACGTCCACTGTGGATTGTGTGAGGACCAGTGTGACGCCGGTGTCGGCGACGACCTGGCGGAGGCGTTCGGCCGGATGGTCCGGCGGCAGCGGAACGTAGGTGGCACCGGCGGTGAGGATCGCCAGCAGCGCGACGGCCAGGTCGGTACCGCGGTCCATGGCGACGCCGACGGGCGTCTCCGTGCCGACTCCGATCTTGACCAGGTAACCGGCGAGGGCGTCGACGCGGGTGGCGAGCGCGCCGTAGCTCAGTTCGTCCACATCGGACAGTACGGCCATGGAACTCGGCGATCGTCTTGCCTGCGCGAAGAACAGCTCCGGCAGTGACTGTCCGGCCACTGCGGCCGGCGCCGTGCCGAAGGAGCGCAGCCGGTGCTGTTCGGACTCGGCGACCAGGTCGAGCACGTGCGCCGGATCCTCCGGCGCGGCGGCGATTTCGGCGAGCAGTCGCAGGTAGTTGCCTGCCATCCGCTCGATCCGGGCCCGGTCGAACAGGCTCGTCGGAAAGATGAGCTGGCCGTGCACCGAACCGTCGGCGAACCTGGCGAGGTGGAGCGACAGGTCGAAAGCCGAGGCGGCCCACAGCGGGGTGCACAGCGTGACGTCGAGACCGGGAAGCCGGTAGGGCCGGCGTCGGGCGTCGTACCACGCGATACCGGCTTGGAACAGCGGGTTTCGCGACGGGTCGCGCGCCGGATCCAGACGGGCGATGACCTTGTCGAACGGCACGTCCTGGTTTGCGTACGCCTCGAGCGCGGTCTTCCTGACCTGCCCCAGTAGTTCCACAAAGGACGGTTGACCGGACAGGTCGCTTCGCAGCACCAGCGTGTTGAGGAACATGCCGATCAGGGGTAGCTCGTCCCGTCTCCTGGTGGAGACCGAGACGCCGACCGCGACGTCGTCCTGGCCCGAGTAGCGGGCGAGCAGCAGCTGATAGGCGGCCAGGTACACCATGAACGGCGTCGCGCGATGGGTCCTGCCCAGCTCGCTCAGCCGGTCGGCCAGTTCCGGCGGTACGACGAGGTCGACGCAGTCGCCGTCGGCCGCCCACCGCGCGGGCCGTGGGCGATCGGTGGGCAGTTGGAGCGGGGCGAGCCCGGCCAGCCGGTCCGCCCAGTACGCGAGCCCAGCGGCGGGCACCGGTTCGCGGCGGCGCATGGCTTCGTGGTGCTGGAGAGACAGTGGCGGCAGCGTCGTCGAACCGTAGAACGCGTGGAGTTCCTCGGCCAGTACGCTCCAGGACAAGCCGTCGAAGGCGATGTGGTGCACGGCGATCAGCAGGATCGCCTCGTCGTCGGCCCACCGGACCAGTGTGACCCGCCACGGCGGCTCCGTGCGCAGGTCGATCGGGGTGCGCAGGTCGCGCAGCCGAAGCTCCCGCAGTCTCGCCTCCCGCTCGCCGGGTGGCAGGTCCGTGGTATCCACAATGGACAGATCGACGGGTGCGGGATCGGTGACGATCTGCACCGCCTCGCCGTTCACCGTGTCGAACCGGGACCGCAGTACCGCGTGCCGGGACGCGATTTCCGTCAGCGCCGCGGCCAGCGCCTCGACGTCGAGGGCGCCACGCAAGCGCAGTGTCGCGGACAGCAGGTGTTCGATGGCCGCACTCGAACGCAGCTCGTCGATGAACCACAGCTGTTCCTGCGCCGACGACAGCGGGTGGACGGCACCGCTTTCCAGCATGGCCAACACCTTTCGATTCCGGTACTACTGACCGTTCTCGCCGGTCGACGGTTCGGCCATGGCCACGGCGATCTTCCGGTCACCGGTGAACGGTTCCCTGCCGTGCGAGGAAAGCATGTTGTCGACCATCAGCACGTCGCCGCGCCGCCAGTCGAAGCGCCGGGACGCCGCGCGGTAGCAGTCCCGCAGATGGGCGACGACCTCGTCGGGAATGGTGCCGCCGTTGCCGTAATAGGTGTTGGCCGGCAGGTCTTCTTCGGCGAGCATGGCGCGCAGCCCCAGGCAGACGTCCTCGGCCAGCGTGGTCACGTGGAAGAACGTGAGATGGTTGAACCACACGGCCTCACCAGTGACCGGGTGACTGTGCACGGCCCGGCGCCGGGCCGTGGTGCGCAGTCCGTTCCCGCCGAGCCATTCGGTCTCGACGCCGTTCCGCTCGCAGTAGGCCGTGACCTCGTCGCGGTCGGTGGTGTCGAACGTGTGCTGCCACGGCAGGCCGAACGAGTCGGTGAAGTTGCGCACCACCATCCAGCCCCTGGCCTCGAACTCCGCCCGGACGGTCGGATCGATCGCCGCGAGGATCCGCCGGGTGTCGGCGAGCGGCGTGGCGCCGAGCGTGTCCGGCGGCCGCACGCAGTGGAAGAACAAGCTCAGCGGCCAGGCGGCCTGATAGGAGTTCTCGTTGTGCAGGAAGATCTCCTCGGCCTCCGGATAGTCGGTCGAGGTGTACACCCGCCCCTTGATCGTGCTGCGGGGTGACGACCGCTCGTGGTAGGTCAGCGGCGGGCCCGCCAGCGTGCGGACGGTGGCGTCGAACCCGTCCACGTCGTCGATGTCGAACCCGCGCAGCAGCACGGCACCGTGTTCGAACAGCCTGTTCCGGATCCGGGAGCGACGCGCCGCGAGAGAGGCGGTGTCCTTCGTCTCGCCGTCGCCGGGAGTCACCACATAGGGCAGGGCCCGCTCCTGCCGGGAAGACTCATTTGTCGCGGAGACGGACGGTCCAGCGGTCATGTCCGTCATCGTGTCCGTTCCTCCGGGCGCCCAGAAGAGAATGACGGGTAGCGCGGGTTCTGCGCGTTCTTCTCTGCATCCGCACGCGCCCTCGCGGGCAGGCTCGACCCGGCCGGTGACCCGACAGCCGGGTGCGACAGTGACTTTCCAGGAGACGTCCATGCGCGAGGAGCAGACCGACCAGCGGGCCTACCTGGTCGTGATCAACGACGAGGAGCAGTACTCGATCTGGCCCGCCGACCGGGAACCACCGTCCGGCTGGCACGCCGAGGGCAAACGAGGCGGCCGCGAGGAATGCCTCGCCCACATCGGCGAGGTGTGGACCGACATGCGGCCACTCAGCCTGCGTCGTCAACTGGATCCGACAGCCGGCTGAGCCGGCGGAATCCATGGACCTGATCGAGAACGGACCGGCGGGCGTGCTCGCCACGATCGGCGCGACACCGCTGGTCGAACTGACCAAACTCCACCCGTCGGCGGGATTCCGGTTGTTCGCCAAACTGGAGGGCCACAACCCCGGCGGGAGCAGCAAAGACCGCGCGGCACTGTCCATGCTGGCCGGTGAGGTCCGCGCCGGACGGCTCGTCGCGGGGCGCTCGGTGGTGGTCGAGTCCAGCTCGGGCAACCTGGGCATCGGGATGGCGCAGGTGTGCCGGTACTTCGGGATCCGCTTCATCTGTGTGGTGGATCCCCGTACCAGCAAACAGAACATCGCGATCATGCGGGCGCTGGGCGCCGAGATCGAACTGATCGAGGACGTCGACCCGGTCACCGGTGACTACCTTCCGGTCCGCCTCCGCCGCATCCGCGAGCTGACCGAGACACTCGACCACGCCTACTGGCCGGACCAGTACTCCAACCCGGGCAACCCGCTGGCACACCACACCACCATGCGCGAGATCGTCGAGCAGGTTCCCGGAGGACTGGACTTCCTGTTCTGCGCCACCAGTTCCTGCGGAACACTGCGCGGCTGCGCCGAGTACGCGCGGGCCAACGACCTGCCGGTGACGATCGTCGCGGTGGACGCCGCCGGCAGCGCCATCTTCGCCGACACCCCCGGTCCCCGGCTGATCCCGGGGCACGGCGCCGCCGTCCGCCCCGCGCACCACGCGGACGACCTGGCCGACCTGGTCGTGCACATCACCGATGTGGACAGCGTACGCGGCTGCCGCCGGCTCGCCGCCCGCGAGGCGATCCTCGCGGGCGGTTCGTCCGGCGCGGTGGTCGCGGCCGTGGACAGCGTGCGTGACCTCGTACCGCCCGGCGCCACGTGCGCGCTCGTCCTGCCCGATCGCGGCGAGCGGTACCTCGACACGATCTACGACGACACCTGGGTCGCGACTCACTTCGGCGAGGTGCCGGTGGAGGGGCTGACGCGGGTCCCTGTTGGGGGGTAAGTGAAGGTGCCGTGGGGCCGGTCGCGCTTCGGGCTCTCTTGAGAGGTAAGGCAAGGTGGGGTGACCGAGCTGCTCCGCGGTGCCCGTTCCCCTCGCGGTCCGGGCCCCGTGTTCATGTCGCGAAAGCCACTTTCGGGACATCAGACGTCCCGAAAGTGGCTTTCGCGACATGCCAACCGTCGTCCTACCCCTCAAGAGAACCGGATCGCCGCTCATGTCATCTGGCCCCAGCCGCCGCTTTCGCCGAGGCGGGCAACTGCGTGACTGGTGTCCGCAGCGGTTTTCGTGTCCTGAAAGGCCACCGTAGGGACGTTGATCGTCTCAGAGGTGGCCTTCAGGACAGCAGAGCAGTGGTGACTCCGGCGCCGGGTGGGCAGGAAGACAAGAACGCTCGGCGCCTCACTTGGCCGCGGCGGGTGCTTCGGCTTTCGTCAGGTCCGGCGCCGACCGGACGGCGGGGCTGATCACCGTCGCCAAGGCCAGCATCGCCATCCACACGGTGAACAGCCACACCGTCGTGGTGGCGCCGACCGCGCCCAGTAGGATGCCGCCGATCAGTGACCCGAGCGGGACGGCCCCGAAGGCGATCATGCTCCCGGCGGCGATCACCCTGCCCTGGATGTGGTCGGGGGTGATTTCGAGCTGGTAGGCCGAGATCGCCACGTTCCACAGTGGACCGACGAAGGCCATCGCCGCGAACACCACGCCGAGCAGGAGCGGATCCCGCACCACGGCCAAGAGCGGGACCAGCACGAGCCACACCCAGTTCGCCCCGATCACGACCGCTTTCAGTGACAGCCGCTTGGCCGCCACGGGAGCGATGAGCGAGCCGAGCACCCCGCCGACCGCGAGGATGCCCAGCATGAAACCGATGGTCGACGGCGACGCGTCATGACTGGTCGCGATCACGATCACGACCAGGAACATCGCCTGGAACAACAGGTTGCTGCCGGCGATCAGGAGGGTGGTCGTCCGGAGGAACGGCTGCCGCCAGAGCCAGACGGCGCCTTCGGTGAACTCCGCCCAGCGCGGGCGCCGGGTCGTGGTGTCCCGCCGCACCTGGAAGTCCCGGCGGATCAACCCGAGTGTCAGCACCGAAACCGCGTAACTGACGATGTCGAACACGAACGGGACCGCGCGGCCGAAGCCGAACAGCACCCCGCCGAGCGGATTACCCAGCATGGCCGCGCCCCGGCGGCGTGCCTCGTTGCGTGCCAGCGCCTGAGTGAGCTGGGAAGCGTCCACCACATTGGGGACGGCTGCCGCGGCGGCCAACCGGTAGCACACCGCAAAGGTGCCTTCGAGGAAACCCACCACGAGGATGTGCGGCAGGGTCAGCCGTCCGAAGAGCAGGGCCACCACCAGGGTGCTCAGCACAAAGGCGCAGAGCAGATCACAGTGGATCATCATCCGCTTGCGATCGTACCGGTCGACCAGCGCGCCCGCCGGAAGCTGGAACAACAGCTGCGGCAGCAGCGAGACGAACCCGGTGAGACCGGCGTCGGCCGCCGAGCCGGTCAACGCGAGCACCAACAGTGGATAGGCCACGTTGGACACGTTCGAGCCCAGGATCGACACCGCCGATCCGGTCCACAGCAGAACGAAGTCACGGTTTCGGTGCAGCGGGGGAGCCTGGACACTCATGCCCCGATGCTCTCCGGGCACGGGCACGCGCGCACAGAGAAGGACCGGCACTCCGGCACACGATCGGCTGCGTGAACACGCACCCCCTTCACCCTGCCGCCCGCCCGTCCACGCCGGGCATCCTCGACCGATCATCCCTGGCTCCCGGTCTTTGGTGGCAGGACAGGAAGGCGGACCATGGACACCCGAGGCAGCAACCCCCGTGCCGAGCTGTTGCGGCGACGGCTGCGAGGTTTCGGTACTGTGGAGACGGCCGGTGGGATCACCCCGGCGCCCCGGGACCGGCCGTTGCCGCTTTCGTTCGCCCAGCGCGGGTTGTGGTCGCTCGACCAGATCCGGCCGGGTGGCGCCGACTACCTGATGCCGGTGCGGTTACGGCTGCGCGGTGAGGTGAACGTCCCGGCGCTGCGCCGGGCGCTCGATGAGATCGTGGCCAGACACGAGGTGTTGCGTACTCGGTACCAGGGCGGAGGTCCCGGCGGCGAGCCCGTGCAGGTGGTCGACGAGGCGGGTCCGGCACCCTTCGAACGGCTCGACCTCGCCGACCGGCCGGAGTCGCTCGACGGGGTGCTGGCCGACGCCGGGGCCAAGACGCTCGACCTGGCCGGGGAATGGCCGCTGCGGGCATTGCTGGTCAGACTGTCCGATGTGGACCACGTGCTTCTCCTGTCCGTGCACCACATCGCGTCGGACGGCTTGTCGGAGTCGATCATGCTGTCCGAATTGGACAGTCTGTACGCGGCGTTCGCCGACGGCCGTCCGTCTCCGCTCGGCCCGCTCGCGGTGCAGTACGGCGACTTCGCCGTGTGGCAGCGCGAGCGGCTCACCGGTGGTCTGCTCACCGAGAAGATCGAGTACTGGCGCAAGCAGCTCGACGGGATCGTCCCGCTCGAACTACCGACAGATCGTCCTCGTGGCCCGGTCCGCGACAGCGCGGGGGCCACCGTGCCGATCACCGTTCCCAGTTCGGTCGCCGACGCTCTGACCCGGCTCGGCCGGGAGCACGGTGCGACGCCGCATATGGTGCTGCTGGCGGCTTTCCAGGTGTTGCTCGGCCGCTACACCGGCCAGACCGACATTGTCGTCGGCAGCCCGGTCGCCGGGCGCGGACAAGACCGGACCGCGGACCTGATCGGCATGTTCGTCACCATGATCGCGCAGCGCGCCCACGTGTCCGCCGATCTGTCCTTTGTGGAGTTCCTGTCCCGGGTGCGGGCGACCGCGCTGGACGCCTACACCCACCAGGACATGCCGTTCGACCTGGTGGTCGACGAGCTCGCGGGGGAGCGCGACCTGTCCCGCACCCCGCTGTTCCAGGTGGTGTTCCAACTCGGTGACGACGGCGAGCCGCGCCACCTGCCTGGCCTCGGCGCCGAACCGGAGTCCCCGGGGTGGGACGTGGCGAAGTTCGATCTGGACCTCACCCTCACCACCCGCCCGGACGGTTCGATCGCCGGGCAGCTGGGCTACGCCACGGCTTTGTTCGACGCCGCGACCGCACGCCGGATGTCCGGCCACTTCGTCCGTTTGCTGGAGAGCATCGCCGCGGAGCCGGACGGCCGGGTCGGCGGGCTCGCCATGCTGGGCGACGAGGAACGCGGGCGGTTGCTGGCGGCCGGGAACGGCCCCGACCTGACTTTCCCGGCCGACGAGAGCCTGTCCGAGGTGTTCGCCGCACAACTCGCGCGAACCCCGGACACCGTCGCCGTGACCTGTGCCGGCGAGCACCTGACCTACGCCGAACTCGACGCGCGGGCCAACCGGCTCGCCCACCGGCTCCGCTCGCTCGGCTCGGCACCGGGCCGGTTGGTCGGGGTCAGCCTCGACCGGGGGCTCGACCTCGTGGTCGCGCTGCTGGGCGTGCTCAAATCCGGCGCGGGTTACGTGCCGCTCGACCCCGCCCAGCCCGCCGAGCGGCTGGCCATGATGCGGGCCGACGCCGACGTCGACATCGTGGTCAGCCGCGGTGAGCCTGCCGCGTGGCTGGCAGGCGAGCCGGTCACCGCGGTGCTGCTCGACCAGCTCGGCCCCGACGTGCCGGAGACCGAGCCGGAACCCCTGGCAGGGCCGGGCGACGTGGCGTACGTGATCTACACGTCCGGCTCCACCGGACGGCCGAAGGGTGTCCCGGTCACGCACGCGAACGTGGTGCGGCTGCTGCGATCCAGCGCGGCCGACTTCGCCTTCGGCCCCTCCGATGTCTGGACCCTGTTCCACTCGTACGCCTTCGACTTCTCGGTGTGGGAGCTGTGGGGCGCGTTGCTGCACGGCGGGCGCCTCGTCGTCGTGCCGTTCGAGACATCCCGTTCCCCATGGGACTTCTTGGAACTGCTGAGCACCGAGGGCGTCACGGTGCTCAACCAGACACCGTCGGCGTTTCGCCGGCTGATCGACGCGGTCGCCGAGGCGGAGACCCCGCCCGGGTCGCTGGCGCTGCGAGCCGTGGTGCTCGGTGGCGAGGCCGTCGATGTGGCCGACGTGGCGCCGTGGTTCGCCAGGTTCGGCGACGAACGGCCCGCGGTGGTCAACATGTACGGGATCACCGAGACGACCGTGCACGTGACCTACCGCAGGCTGCGGGCCGAGGACACCACCGCGGGCCCGCGCAGCCCTCTCGGCCGCCCGTTGCCCGACCTGCGCGTCTACCTGCTCGACGGCAACCTCGACCCGGTGCCGGTCGGCGTACCCGGTCAGCTCTACGTGTCCGGGCCGGGGCTCGCCCTCGGCTATCTCGGCCGCCCGGAACTGACCGCGGACCGGTTCGGCCCCGATCCGTACGCGCCGCGTCCCGGCGCCAGGATGTACCGCACCGGCGACCTCGCCCGCCGCACCCTCGACGGTGACCTGGAGTTCGTCGGCCGGGCCGACGACCAGGTCAAGATCCGTGGCCACCGGATCGAGCCGGGTGAGGTCGAGGCGGCATTGGCGGGCCACGCGGCGGTCGCCCGTGCCGTGGTGCTCGCCCGTCGTCGGCCGGGGGACTGGGAACACCGCCTGGTCGCCTACGCGGTGCCGGTCGCCGGTCGTCGGCTGGACTCGGCGGACCTGCGCGACCACCTCAGCCGGTTGCTGCCCGCCTACATGGTGCCCGCGGTGTTCGTGCCGCTGGACCGGTTCCCGGTGACGGCCAACGGGAAGATCGACCGGGCCGCCTTGCCCGAACCGTCCGCGGACCCCGCGACGACAGCGGATTCGGTCGCTCCCCGCGACCCCGGGGAACGGGCGATGGCCGAAGTCTGGAGCACGGCGCTCGGTGTCGGATCGATCGGTGTGCACGACAACTTCTTCGCGCTGGGCGGTGACTCCATCCGGGCCATCCAGGTGGTGGGCTTGCTGCGCAAACAAGGCCTGCCGGTGACCGTGCAGGATCTGTTGCTGCATCAGACGGTCGAGAGCCTGACCCGGGTCGCCGGAGCGGCGGCGGGACCCGTCGAGGACCGGCGGGTCGCCCCGTTCGAGCTGATCGGCGAGGCGGACCGGAAGGCGCTGCCGGACGACGTCGCCGACGCCTACCCGATGTCGATGGGCCAGACCGCGATGGTCTACGAGATGGTGGCGGACAGGGACATCAGCCTCTACCACAACGTCACGCTGTTCCCGATCGTGGACGACGCCCCGTTCTCGCTGCCCGCGCTGCGGGAAGCGGCGGTGCTTCTGGTGCGGCGGCACGAGATCCTGCGCACGAGCTTCGACCTGACCACCTACCGGGAGCCCATGCAGCTGGTGCGCCGTAGCGCCCCGATGGAGGTCGGCTACGACGATCTGCGCGAGGTTCCCGAGCAGGCCGACGCGGTGCTGGGGGAGTTCGTCGCCGAAACGCGCCGACAGCCGCTCGACGTCACGCGAGCACCGCTGGTGCGCTTTCACGTGCACCAGACCGCGGAGCGCCGGTGGACACTCTCGTTCACCGAGTGCCACGCGGTCCTCGACGGCTGGAGCCATCACTCGCTGCTCGAAGAGCTGCTGGACACCTACCGCAGCCTGCGGGACGGGCTCACGCCGACGCTCCCCGCACAGGCACCGGTGCGCTTCGCCGACTTCATCGCGCACGAGAAGCGTTCTCTCGAGTCCACTGTGGACCAGGAGTTCTGGCGCGACCGGCTGGATCGCCACGACCCGGTCGGCCTGCCGCCCGGCTGGGCGGCGGCGCCGAGCGCGGACGGCCTTCCCCGCCAGGTCAGCGTGCGCTACGCCGATCTGGAGCCCAGGTTGCGTGCGCTGGCCGCGGCGGCGGGCGCCTCACTGAAGACGGTGCTGTTCACCGCGCATCTCAAGGTGCTGAGCACGATCAGCGGGTCCCGGAAATTCCACGCCGGCCTGGTGCACAACGGCAGGCTGGAGGAACCCGGCGGTGAGCTGGCCAGGGGGATGCACCTCAACCCGCTTCCGGTGTGCGTCGACCTGACCGCGAAGACCTGGACCGGGCTCGTCCGGCAGGTGTTCGCCGAGGAGGTGGCCGTGTGGCCGCACCGGCGGTTCCCGATCGGCGAGCTGCAGCGGCGCTGGGGTGGCGGACGGTCGTTGGTCGACATCTCGTTCACCTACCTGGACTTCCACGTCTTCGACACCCAGCGGGTGGAGACGGCGAAGATCGTGGACGAGAGTTACAACGGGTTCGGCGTGGACGTGGTGAGCTTCCCCGGCGTCCTGCTCTTCCGGGCACAGGCCGACCGGATCGCCCCGGCCCACGCGCCCGCAATCGCCGAGATGTACCGGCGGGTGCTCGAAGCCATGGCCGCCGACCCGGACGGTGACGCCCGCGGTGCCGCGCTCGGCCCGGCCGAGACCGAACGGCTGCTGTCGTTCGCGGACGGCCCGGCCGCCGGATACCCGGACGCGTGCGTGCAGGAACTGTTCGAACGCCAGGTCGCCCGTACCCCGGACGCGACCGCGCTGCGGTGCGCGGACGGGACCACGGTCAGCTACGCCGACCTCAACGCCCGCGCGAACAGGCTGGCCCGCCATCTGCGGGGGCTTGGCGTCGAACAGGAATCGGTGGTCGGCGTACTGCTGCGCCGCGGCCCGGAGTTGGTGACCGCACTGCTCGCGGTCCTCAAGTCCGGCGCGGCCTACCTACCGCTCGACCATGGCCATCCGGCGAAACGGCTGGCCACGGTGCTGACCGAGGCGAACGTGAGCACGGTGGTCACCGAGTCCGTCCTGGCCGACCGGGTGCCCGGTACCGCGACGGTCCAGGTCGAAGACCCGGCCATCGCCACTCACCTGGACGACGACCTCGGCCGGACCGCGACGCCGGGGATGCTCGCCTACGTCGTCTACACGTCCGGTTCGACGGGCACTCCGAAGGGAGTCATGGTCGAGCACCGCAACCTGGTCAACTACCTGTGCTGGCGTGCCGAGCCGACCGCTGCGGCGGGTTCCCCGATGTATTCGTCGATGGCCTTCGACCTGCCGGTGACGTCCTTGTTCCCCGCGCTGCTGTCCGGTGGATCGGTCACCCTCACCCCCGACGACGGCACCCCGACGATCGAGGCATTGATCGGGACTCTGAGCGAGGGCGGGTTCGGTCTGGTCAAGCTCACCCCGTCGCATCTGGTGGCGCTCAACCAGCTACTGCCCGCCGAGGCACTCTCCGGCGCGGCGGCCCGGCTCGTCGTCGGCGGCGAGGAGCTGACAAGGGAAATGCTCGCCGAGTGGACCCAGCACGCGCCGGACACCTTGGTGGACAACGAATACGGGCCGACCGAGGCCACCGTCGGCTGCGCCTCGCACGTGAGCGCGGCCGGTGACCTCGACGCGGGGCCGGTGCCGATCGGCCGCCCCGGCGCCAATACCGTGCTGCGCGTACTGGACGCCGACCTGGAGCAGGTCCCGATCGGTGTGCTCGGCGAGCTGTACATCGGCGGCGCGCAGCTGGCCCGCGGCTACCGCGGCCGCCCCGACCTCACGGCGGACCGGTTCGTACCCGACCCGTACGCCGACGGCCGTCGCCTGTACCGCACCGGCGACCTGGCCCGGTACCGGCCCGACGGCGTGCTGGAGTTCGCCGGCCGGGCGGACGACCAGGTCAAGATCCGCGGGTACCGGGTGGAACCGGGCGAGGTCGAGGCGGTGCTGCGAGCCCACACCGAGCTGCGCGACGTGGCCGTGCGCGCCCGCCGGACCGCCCGCGGCGACCGGGAACTGGTCGCGTACCTGGTGCCGTCGCACGAGGGGCTGGATCCGGCCGGTCTGCCCGGCCTGCTGGCCGGTGTCGTGCCGGAGTACCTGATCCCGTCCGCGTGGGTGGTGCTCGACGCACTGCCCACCACGCCCAGCGGCAAGCTCGACACCAAGGCGCTGCCCGAACCGACGGCCACCACCCGCGCCGCACTGGCCCCGCGCACCGCGGTGGAGAACATCATCGCCACCGTGCTGGCCAAGGCTCTCGGGATCGACCGGGTGGGGGTGGACGTCCCGTTCAGCGATCTGGGCCTGCACTCGATGCTGATCACCCGCGTGCTGGTCGAGCTGCGCGACGAGCACGGCCTGCCGGTGGCTTTACGGGACTTCTACGAGCACCGCACGGTGATCGCTCTGGCCGAGGCGGTGGACCCGGCCAGCGAGGGCGGCTTCCGCCCCACCGAGGCGGCAGCGATGGAAGCCACGGCGGAATGGGCACGGGAGGCCGTCGTGTGGCTGCGCCGCACCGGTACGAAGCCACCGCTGTTCTGCATGTACCCGGGTGGCGGCCTGTGGTACGTCCGGCTGGCCGAGCAGCTGAGCGCCGATCGGCCGGTGGCCGCGCTGGAGTGGCCGGGCCTGCACCGCGACACACCGTCGCCACAGAGCATCGCGAGCGTGGCCGCGCTGTTCGTGGAGCAGATCCGCACCGTGCGCCCGCAGGGGCCCTACCACCTGCTCGGCTGGTGCGGCGGGGGACTGGTCACCGGCGAGATGGCCCGCATCCTGCACCGCGACGGCGATCGGCTCACGCTGATGCTGCTCGACCCGGCGCAGGACTTCTACAAGCGGGACAACATGTGGGAGGAGACCGCCATGTTCAACCGCGGCGAGGACCTCCTCGAACAGCTCGACAACACCACGGATCCCGACGAACTCGCCGAGATCCACCGCCAGTTCGCGGAGGTGCTCGACTACATCATCGACGAGGGCACCAAGGAACCTCCCGTGCCAGGGGACCCGTTCTGGCCGCGCCGGATGCGGGTGTGGCGGGAGCTGACCCAGGCGATGCTCGGCTACCGCCAGCGTCCCTACCCCGGCCGGACCAACCTGCTGGTCGGCGACGAACTGGCCGAAGGCCTGCACGAAGCCAACTTCGGGCAGACCTACGCGCAGTACCGGGACCGCTGGGTCAAGCTGGCGCCGGGCGGGCTCAAGGTCCATCGGGTCGGCGGCGACCACCTGGGCGTGCTGCGCCCGCCGCACGTGGCGAACCTGGCCGAGCTGCTGACCACGCTGATGAAGGCCACGGAGGAAGCGTGACGCGGGTGCCGGGCGATCCCGCGGTCGACCTGGAGCAGACGCCTGACCTCGGCAGAGGTGACGCCTTCGTCCCTGGGCCGCGGTGGCGACCGTGACTCGCGTGCTCAGACACGTGACTCGCGTGCCTGGACCCTACGGCTTCCGGGCACCCGAGATCCGTCTCCGAGCACGCGAGTGCGGTGCCACGCGACGGCCGTCGTCGTTCAGATCAGCCCGGCGCGGACCGCGTGCGCGACGGCATGAGCACGGTTGCGCACCTGGAGCCGCGCCATCAGCTCGTAGATGACGTTCTTCACGGTGTGCTCGGAACAGGACAGCCTCCGTGCGATGTCGGCGTTGGCGTGCCCGTCCGCCACCAGCGTGAGCACCGTGAGCTGACGCTCGGTGAGTGACGCGACCGGTTGGACACCGACGGGCATGGACAATTCGGCGCCACCGCTGAGCAGGCGGACCAGCACCCCGTACGGCAGCCTGCTTTCCCCGTTCACGGCGGAATGCACGGCGGCGCCGAACTGATCCGGTGTCGCTTCGGGAGTCTGCAACAGAATCCGTGCCCCGGCCCGGAAGGCACGCAGCACACCGGCCGAGGTGAGGGTGTCGGCGGCGACGATCAACCGATGGCCGCTCGGATGCGGCGTCGCCGCACAGGCGGTCAACGCCTGGTCGATCGTGCCGCCCGCCGCCACCACCACGGTGCCGGGCGCGGCCGCGACCGGAATCCCCGCCTGCCGTAACTTCGCGACCACGGCTTCCCGGACGGCGGCGCCCGCCGCGCATACCTGCACGCTGATCACAGCAACCTGGCCCGTAACGCGTAAGCGACGGCATGCGCCCGATTGCGCAGCCGGAATCGCTGGGTGATGTCGTGCACGACGCCCGTCACCGTGCGCGCCGAGTAAGACAGCTGCCGGGCGATCTCGTCGGTCTCGTAGCCTTCGGCGACCAGGCGCAGCACCGCGTGTTCGCGTTCGCTGAGTCCGGCGCGTGCCCACGCCTGCGGCGCGACCGGTGGCTGGGTTTCCGTTCCCTGCTCGAGCACCCTGTCGATCAGATCCGGTGGCATGGTGCAGTCGCCGATGACGGCGGCGAGCACGGCGCGGGAGAGCCGGTTCGCGCTGGCCTCTCGCCTTCGCAGCAGGCCATGCGCGCCCGCCGCGATCGCGTGCAGCGCGTCGCCCGGCGAAAGCTCGGTGGCGAGCAGGACGACCTCGGGCCGGTGCGGCTGATTCCGGGTGGTGCGCACGACGTCGAGCACCTTGTCGTCGACGAGGTCCACGACCACGACCGTCGCGTCCTCTTCCTCCCCGTTCGTCACCACGGTCAGTTCCGGGCTGCCGCCGAGTGTACTGCCGATGCCTGCCTCGAGTACCGGATCGGCCGCGTCCACACTGACCCTCGCGGGCTCTTCCATGCCTTTCTCCCCTTTCCCCGTTTCCGTCGTCCAGTCTTATCCGCCGGTCCGTCGGTTGTCTTCCTCGCTACGAATGAATTCCGGTACCGCTGATACGCATATTTGCTCACTTCGCGTGAATTTCACCGTAGCCACGGGACCGTTCGCCGACGCAGGGACAAACGCGCAACCGGTGCCCGCCCCGATCTTGCCGCTCTTTCCCTGCCGTCCCACCACATCGCGCAGCAGGCTGTGGCGAGGACACCTCGGAGGTTGCCATGGCCGAACCGGCGCGCCGCCACCTGATCTCCCTCGCCGATTTAGCGGACACCGATCTGCGTTTGATCGTCCGTCGCGGCGTCGAGTACGCGCAATGCCGCCCAACGGGTGAGCGACCCTTGCGCGATTTGGTTGCCGGTATTTTGTTCCGCAAAACGTCGACAAGAACACGGACGTCGTTTTCCGCCGGAGCACTCCGGCTCGGCGCGCAGTTGGTCACCTATGGTCCCGGTGATCTTCAGGAGAACACCGGCGAGACCATCGAGGACACCGCGGCCGTGCTGTCGGGCATGCTCGATGTGCTCGTGGTGCGGACCGCCGGCGATGAAGCCGAGCTCCGCGCCTATGCCGTGAATCGGCGGATGGCCGTGATCAACGCGATGTGCGCGGACGAGCATCCCACCCAGGCCCTCGCCGACCTCACCACGCTCGCGCAGCGGTTCGGGAAGGTCGAGGGACTGCGCGTGCTCTACGTCGGCGAGGGCAACAACACCGCGTCGGCGTTGACCCTGGCGCTGTCCCGGTATTCCGGCACGGCGCTGTACCTGCGCACGCCGCCGGGATATGGCGTCGCCCAACGGTTCCTGGACCGGGCCCAGCTCAACGCCAAGCACACCGGCGCGTTGGTGGAGGAGCGGCACGACATGGCCTTCCTGCCCCCGGTCGACGTGGTCTATACCACGCGCTGGCAGACGACGGGCACGGTCAAACACACGGAGAACTGGCGTGAGGTGTTCGCCCCGTTCCAGGTCGGGGCCGCGGTGATGGCCGGAACCGGTGCCGAGGTGTTCCTGCACGACCTGCCCGCGCACCGCGGCGAGGAGGTCACCGCGGAGGTGCTCGACGGGACGGCGAGCCTCGCTTTCCGGCAGGCGGAGAACAAATACCACAGCGCCCGCGCCGTCCTCGAATGGTGCGCGGTCCCCGAAACCCGTGGAGATCCGGTGCGTCATGTCTGACGAAGTCCTGCTGTCCGGCGGCGAATGGCGGCTGTGGAGGGAGTTCGCCCTGCGTGGCCCGGGATTCCCCGCCTCCGGAGTACTGCGGTTGGCTCCGTTCGGACTAGCCGAAGCGGCGGACGGCTTCGCCGAGGATGCCAGGCTCACCGGTCCCGAGTGGCTCGCGTTCGAGGAGCGGTTCGCCGACGCGATGGTGGGCAACGTCAAGGAACTCCAGGAGATCGCCGCCTTGCCGGCGTTCCAGGCCGCGGTGGCGTGGCAGAACCCGGCCCTCCTCCAGCGGGGGATCGGCTTGTTCCTGGCGTGGGACCCCTCGGCGGAGGGGCGCACCAGCAAGCGGCGTGAACGTGAGGAGCTGGTGGCGCACTACTGGCAACGGTTCTGCGTGAAGAACGACACGATCGGCTTCTTCGGGCCGGTGGGATGGGGACGGTGGGACGAGTCGGTCGACGGTATGGCCGTCGAGCCGGGTTCCGGCCTGGTCGCCGAGTCGAACGTCTATTTCTCGAGCTGGGCGGTGGACGCGGTCGCCCTCACGGTCGGCGCGGATCCCCGGTTGCGGGCTTGGATCGCGCCGCGCCGAGTGTCCTTCGTCCGGGTCACCGGAGACTCGGTGCGCATGCCCGGCCGTCCCCCGCAACGAATCCAGCCGCTCGAAAGCGAGATTCTCGGGCGCTGCGACGGTATCCGCCGTCCGGTGGAGATCGCGGCAGGCCTCGATCACGAGGTGGCCGAAGACGAGGTACTGTCCATATTGGACGAACTGGTGCGGCGCCGTCTGATCGTGTGGCGGCTGGAGGTGCCGACCTGCGCCCATCCCGAGCACTACCTGCGGACCGTGCTGGACCGGATCGCGGACCCTGACCTGCGGCGCGACGCGCTGTCCAAGGTGGCGGTGCTCGAGCGTGGCCGGGACCGGATCCAGGCCGCCGGGAACGACGCGGGCGCCTTGTCGGCGGCGTTCACCGAGCTGGAGACCGAATTCGAGGCGCTGACCCAGGTCGCGGGGCAACGCGCCAAGGGTACGCGGACCGCGCCGTGCCGGGCACTGATCTACGCCGACTGCCGCCGGTCCGCCACCGTCCGGATCGGTACCGCGATCCGCGACGAGCTGACCCCGCTTTCGTTGTGCCTCACCGCCGCCCGGTGGATGACGGGCCGGTTCGCCCACGTCGTCGGGAGCCGCGTCCGACAGGCTTACGAGCGTCTGCGGGACCGGGACGGGAGCGTGGATCTCGCGTCGTTGTGGATGGAGTGCCTGCCCGCCCCGCACGGCGAGTCGATCGCCGACATCGACCGGATCCAGCGCGAACTGCGCGACCGCTGGGCGCGGATCCTGGACGTCCCCGAAGGCGCCCGTCGCGTCCGCCTGTCCAGTGTGGACATCGCGGACCGGGTACGGGAGGAGTTCGGCGAGACCGGTCCGAGCTGGCCGCAGGCCCGGTACATCAGCCCGGACGTGCTGGTCGTCGCCGACGACGCCGCCGAAGTGGCACGCGGGAACTTCGAACTGGTCCTCGGCGAGCTGCACGTCGCGATGAACACTTCGAGCACCTCGCTGTGGGTGATGCAGCATCCGGACGCCGATCGGCTGCTCGCCGAGACCGCGACCGACTTCCCCGGGCCGCGCCTGCTGCCGATGCTGCCGAAGGAACAGCCGCCGCGATGGTCGGCACGCAGCCGGATCTCCTTGGACCGGCCGGAGGACTACTACGTGGCCTTGGTGGACCACACGGTCGATCCGGAGCGCGGGCGGACGGTGCTGAGCGCCGACGTCCTGGTCGAAGAACAGGGTGACGGGCTGGTGGCCGTGCTGCCCGACCGTGCGGAGTTCGACGTGCTGGACGTGTTCAGCAACGCGATGACCAACCGGGTCATGGACCGGTTCACCCTGCGGTCGCTCACCGCCCATTCGCCACGGGTGACGGTGGATCGGCTGGTGGTGGCGCGGGAGTCGTGGTCGATCGCGGTGGGAGAGATGGCTTTCGTGTCGGAGAAGTCGGAGGCCCGGCGGTTCGTCCTCGGCCGCCGGTGGCGCGACGGCCTGGGGTTGCCGCGTTTCGTGTTCGTGGTGGCGCCGGGGGAGCCTCGTCCGTTCTATGTGGACTTCGACGCTCCGGTGTACGTGAACATCTTCGCGAAGGCGGTGCGACGGCTGGCGCGTCGGGATCCGGGCGGCCGGTTGGTGATCACGGAGATGTTGCCGTCACCCGAGCAGGTGTGGCTGACCGATGACGAGGGTGGGCGTTACACGTCCGAACTACGCTTCGTCGCGGTCGACCAGTCCGCCCGATGATCGTCAAGGCGCCCTGGCTCGGCGCGGCCGACGTGGTGGAGGCGGCGCACCGGACCGCCGGCCGGATCCGCCGCACACCTCTGCTGCCGGTGGGCGGCCTGCCGCACCTCCTGCTCAAGGCCGAGCACTTGCAGCACGGCGGCTCGTTCAAGACACGCGGCGCGGCGAACGCGATGCTCGACCTGGCCGCGACCCACGTGGTGACCGGCTCGTCGGGCAATCACGGGATCGCGGTCGCGCGGCTCGGCGCGGAGCTGGGCGTGGGGGTGACCGTCGTCGTCGCGGGGGGAGCGCGGGCCGACAAAGCCGCCGTCATCGCCGGACTCGGCGCCCAGGTGCTCGAAGTGACCGGCGGAGTGGCCCAACGGGACCGGTTCGCGCGCGACCACGCCGCGGACATCGGCGCCGTGTTCGTACCGTCCTCGGACCACCGGCTGGTGGTCGCCGGCGCGGGCACCGTGGGGATGGAGGTCTTCGCCGAGATCCCCGACCTCGACGCGATCTTCGTGCCGACCGGTGGCGGCGGCCTGCTGGCCGGTGTGTGCCTCGCCGCGGAGGGACTGCGCGGGACACCGCGGATCGTCGGCGTGGAACCGGTGGGGGCGAGGCGTTACGCCCGTTCGCTGGCGGCCGGATACCCGGTCGAAGTGCCGCCGTCCGGCACGGTGGCCGACGGGCTGCGTGGTCAGCGGCCGGGTGCGATCCCGTTCCCGATCATCCAGCGCCGGGTCGACGAGCTGGTCGAGGTCACCGACGAGGAGATCCTGGCGGCGATGGACCTGTTGCACCGCAACGGAGTCGAGGCGGAGCCGAGCGGGAGCGCCGCCTTCGCCGGAGCCTTGCGGGCCCGGTTCACCGGCCGGGCCGTCGCCATCGTCTCCGGCGGCAACACACCCCGGCGCTGCCGCGCCGCGGACACGGCCTAGGAGCGTTACCAGCATGGTGTGGTTGAACGAAAAGTGGCGGCTGTGGGACCAGTTCGCGGTCCGGGGCGCGGGTTTCCCCGCCGCGGGTGTCCTGCGGTTGGCGCCGGCCGGGCTGGCGGCCGCCGCGGACCAGTTCGACGCGGGCACGCGGCTGTACGGGCAGGCGTGGGACGTGTTCGACAAGCAGTTCGCCGCCTCGGCCGTGGAAACCGCCGTCGAACTCCAGGCGATCGCGTCCTCACCCGGGTTCCGGGCCGCGGTCGAGTGGCAGAATTCCACGATCTGGCGGACCGGTGTCGAATCCTTCCTGGCGTGGGAGCCGTCGGTGGCGGGCCGGACCAGCAAACCGCGACAGCGTGAGGAGCTGGTGGCGCAGTACTGGCAACGGTTCTGCGTGAAGAACGACACGATCGGGTTTTTCGGCCCCGTGGGCTGGGGGCGGTGGGACGAGTCGGTCTCCGGTGTCGAGATCGAACCCGGTTCCGGTTTGGTCATGGCTTCGAACGTCTACTTCGCCGGCTGGGCGGTCGACGCGGTCGCCCGCACCATCAGCGCTGATCCGCGGTCGCTGAACTGGGTGGCGCCGCGCCGGGTGCCGTTCGTCCGGGTGGCCGATGGCCTGGCGTACCTCCCCGGACGGGCGCCACAGGAGATTCCGAGGGAACTCCTTCGCGTTCTCGACCAGTGTGACGGCGTCCGTACCGCACAGGCGATCCAACAGGACCTGGGGCCCGGCGTCGACGTGGCCGCCGCGGTGGCGGAGCTGGTGCGGCGCCGGTGGGTCGTCTGGCGGCTGGACATCCCGGCGAGCGCGCGTCCCGAGCGGTATCTGCGGTTCTGGCTGGCGGCCGTCGGTGACGCCGAACTCCGGGAGCACTGGCTCGCCCGGTTGGCCGAGCTGGAGCGCGGCCGCGATCGGGTCCGGGCGGCGACGTCGGGGGACCTGCCTGCCGAACTGGGCGCGCTGGAGACCGGTTTCACGACGTTGACCGGCACGGCGGCCACCCGTGCCAAGAACACGAACACCGCCCCCTGCCGCGGTCTGGTCTATTCCGACTGTGTCCGCGCGGCGCGGACCCGGCTCGGCACCGACATGCTGGCCGACCTCGCCCCGCTGGACCTGCTGCTGACCAGCGCGACCTGGCTGACCTCCAGGCTCGCCGACGCGGTTTTGAGCCACGCCCGGCGAGTCCACACCGATCTGGCGGCCACCGGACCCGTCGACCTCGCCGCGTTCTGGTTCGCGTGCATGCCGATCCTGCACGGTTCGGCGGTGACCGAGGCCGCGGCACTCCGCCATGAGCTGTCCTGCCGATGGTCGCGGATCCTCGACGCCCCAGCCGACGCCCGCCGGGTCCGAGTGTCCAGTGTGGACATAGCGGACCGCGTGCGGGACGCGTTCGGCGAGACGGTCCCGGGGTGGGGCATGGCCCGCTACCTCAGCCCGGACGTCTTCGTCGTCACCGGTGACGACGCCGGGATGGTGCTCGGAGAGCTGCACGTCGCGTCGAACACCCTCGGTGCCTCACTGTTCGTCAACCAGCACCCTGCGCGCGACGAGCTGCTCGCCGAGACCGAAGCCGACTTCCCCGGCCCGCGCCTGCTGCCCATGCTGCCCAAGGAACACCGGTCCCGGCTGTCCGCCCGGATCCGCTATTCCTTGGACCGGCCGGAGGACTACTATGTGGCACTGGTGGACCACACGGTCGACCCGAAGCGCGGGCGGACGGTGCTGAGCGCCGACGTCCGGGTCGAGGCGCGGGGCGACCGGCTGGTGGCGGTGTTGCCCGACCACGCGGAATTCGACGTGCTCGACGTGTTCGGGCACGTGCTGACCACACTGGCGATGGACCTGTTCCGGATCATGCCGGACGCGGACCATTCGCCTCGGGTGACGGTGGATCGGTTGGTGGTGGCGCGGGAGTCGTGGTCGATTCCAGTGGGGGAGATGGCTTTCGTGGCCGAGAAGTCGGAGGCGAGGCGGTTCGTCCGTGGTCGTCGATGGCGGAATGCCCTGGGGTTGCCGCGTTTCGTGTTCGTGGTGTCGCCTGAGGAACCTCGTCCGTTCTATGTGGACTTCGACGCTCCGGTGTACGTGAACATTTTCGCGAAGGCAGTGCGGCGGCTGGAGCGTCAGGATCCGGCCGGACGGCTGCTGATCACGGAGATGCTGCCGACGCCGGAGCAGGCCTGGCTGACCGACGACGCGGGAAATCGCTACAGCGCCGAACTACGCTTCGTCGCCGTGCGCGCGGAATAGCCGTTTGTCTGCGTGTTCTTCCCTGCGAAAGACGTTCGCCGCCCGGCAGTCTTGGTGGCATGCTGATCCTGTCCCATGGTGACGTTCGGCGGGTTCTCGACGGTGCGGAGCACGAGGTCCTGGCCGCCGTGCGTGCCGCTTACGTCCTGCACGCCCAAGGCCGGACGGCCGTGCCACACTCGGTGTTCCTGCGCTTTCCCGGCGACGAACGCAACCGGATCATCGCGCTGCCCGCCTTCCTGGACACCCCCGAGGCGCCGGTCGCCGGTGTCAAATGGGTGTCGTCCTTTCCCGGCAACGTGGCCGAAGGGCTGGACCGGGCGTCGGCGGCGATCATCCTCAACTCGATGAGAACCGGCCATCCCGAGGTGTTCATCGAGGGCGCGACCATCTCGGCGCGGCGCACCGCGGCGAGCGCGGCGGTCGCCGCCGCCACTCTCGGCACCTCCGGCTCCGGGGTTTCCCTCGTCGGCTGCGGCGTGATCAACTTCGAGGTGCTGACGTTCCTGCGGACGCTGTACCCGGAATGGGACTCGGTCACCCTGTTCGACCTCGACCAGGCCCGGGCGAGCGCCTTCGCGGACCGGTGCGCCGCCCGGTGGCCGGACACGAAGGTCGACGTCGTCGCCAGGATCGAAGACGCTGTCGCCGCACACCCGTTGGTGTGCCTGGCGACCAGCGCCACGGTCCCGCACCTGGACGCCTCGCGCTGCCGGCCTGGGTCCCTGATCCTGCACCTGTCCCTGCGCGACCTCACCCCGGAAACGATCCTTTCCAGCGTCAACGTCGTCGACGACGCCGACCACGTCTGCCGGGCCGCGACGTCACTGCACCTCGCGGAGCGGCAGGCAGGTCATCGCGACTTCATCGCCCACTCGCTCGGTGAACTTCTCCTCGCCGACGGTCAGCGCTCACCGAACACCGACGCCCTCACCGTCTTCTCGCCCTTCGGCCTCGGCGCGCTGGACCTCGCCCTCGCGGACCTCGTCCACCGGCGCGCCCGCGAACTCGGCCTCGGTACCCGCGTTCCCGACTTCCTCGGCACCGTGTCCGCCTGAGAGATCGGCAGGCTATTGTCCCGGCGTGAGGATCCCCGAGTTCATCTGACCTTGACAGGGCGTCGCTCGGCGATCTTCCGGTGGAAGCACACTCGATCGTGCCCGGCGCCGTCGTAGTCGGTGTGCACGGGCAGACCATCGATCACCCGGTCGCCGGTTTCGAGCGTGAATCCCATCGCGCGGTGAAAGGCGATGGAACCGGTGTTACCCGGCGAGGTGATCGCCCGCACTTCCGTGCGTCCCGCCTCGGCGGCGCGCTGGAAGAAGGTCGTGTACAGACGTCGAGCCGCGCCCTGCCCGCGAAGCTTCGGGTCCACACCCACGAAATGGATGTACGCCTCGACGTCGTTGTCGGCGGAGTAGAAACCGACAAGGAACGCCCTGATGCCGTCCTCGTCCTCCAGGACCAGGCTGGTGCTGGAAAAGAACTGCAAGAACAGTTTGGGGAGCAGGAGCGAAAGCTCGCGAGCCTGCTCGGGGGTGCGTGAGTCGCCCCACCACTGCTGCACGCGGCGCACGATCGCGCCGTGGTCGGAGACGCGGGCCTGGCGCATGTCGTTTCCTTTCGGAGTCAAGGTCGCGGCACCGTTCTACCAGTGGAAGTGGACGGTGTGATCGACGCCTGGAGCCGCGAAAGCGAGCAGCCGCAAAGCTTCCGCTTCGATCGCGGCACGATCGGCGGTGGCGATCGGGCGCAAGGGCACCACGGTGAGTGCGCCCGTCCGGTCCTTCGTCCAGGTCGCCGCCACCGTTCCGTCGACGAGCACGGTAGCGGCGACCGCCGCGCCCTGACAGACCTGACGCCGGATCTCCTCGGTCATCACCCGGGTCCGGTCGGCGTGCGCGAGCAGCGTCGCGTCGAACTCCGGGAGCAGCCGGACGGGCACGGGCAGCTCCGCCGGCGGCAGTTCGCGGTCCGGCAGGTCGAACAGCTCACGGCCCGATTCGTCGGTGTAGGTGCGCAGTTCCGGCCGGAGCCGCTCGAAGACCTCACGCAGTCCTCCCACCCCGGACCAGCTCCGCGCGTCGGCGACGGTGGCCGGACCGAACGCGGCCAGGTAGCGACGGACCATTTCGCCCACGTCCTCGGCGGTGGCGGACTCGGGCACGCCGGGAAAGGCGGCGAACGGGGTCGCGCCGCGGTTGCCCCACGTTCCGCTCGGCGCCGGGTGCACCACGGGGAGCAGGTATTGCACGGTCCAGCCGAGCGCGTTCGGATCGGTGTCCGGCCGGGTACTGGCGAGCGCGCGCCCGAGTTCGGGGCGGGTGAGTGCGGCGCCGTCGGTGAGCAGTCCGGCCGCGTCGGTGACGAGCGCGTCGAGGTCGACCCCGGCGGTGCGGCCGCCGAAGGCGTTGCGCTGCACCCGCCGCAGCAGCGGCGCCAGCACCGGCCGGATGAGCCGGAAGTCCGCCGCCGACATCAGGTGCTGGGTGGCCCGCATCATTGTCGACCGCACGAGGACGCCGTTCTCGATGGCGACGGTGAGATCCTCGATGGCGAACCGTTCGAGCCGGTTCCAGAGCGCGAGGTACGGCAGCTCCGGGTCCTGCGCGTTGAGGCCGAAGAGGTGCTCGGTCGCCGCGGCCACGCCGAGATCGGCGCGGTCGAGCAGTAGTTGCCTGCCGAGGAGGGCGCGGCCGAGCGCCCGCGGGCTCAGCACCGCGGTCCCGCGGGCGCCCATCTCAGCGCACCTTCCGGAAGAACACGCGGACATCGCCGACCAGCGCGTCCGGTGCTTCCATGGCGAGGAAATGCCCGCCGTGGCCGAGTTCGGTCCAGTGCACGACGTGGTGGTCGCGCTCGGCCCAGCGGCGGACGGTCACATCGTGTGCGGACACGAGCACCCCGGTGGGCACGGTCGGTGTCACCGCGGCGCCCCAGCCGCCGGAATCCCAGTCGCTCGCCGAGATCTCCTCGTAGTAGAGCTGTGCCGCCGAACCGGCCGTGCCGGTGAACCAGTACAGCGAGACGGTGGTGAGCATGCGGTCGCGATCCACGCACTGCTCGGGCAGGGCGTCTTCCGGCATGGTGAGTTCTTTGAATTTCTCCACGATCCACGCGAGCTGACCGGCGGGCGAGTCGTGCAGGCCGTAGGCCACCGTCTGCGGGCGTTTGGAGTTGCACTGCAAGTAGCCGTCGTTGAAGTTCCGCATCGAGTCCCAGCGACGCTGGTCAGCCTCGGAAAGGTCGTCCAGTTCGCCTTCGGCCCCGATCGGGAACGAAATCATCGCGTTGAGGTGCACCCCGAGCACGTGCTCCGGATCCTGCTTGCCGATCTCCGGCCCGACCCAGGAGCCGGTGTCGTAGCCCTGCACGCCGTACCGCTCGTAACCGAGCGCGGCCATCAGCCGGACGAAGAGGCCGGCCATCTTCGCGGCGTTCATGCCCGGGCCGGCCAGCGGCGTCGAGAAACCGAACCCCGGCAGGGACGGGATCACCAGATGGAAGGCGTCGGCCGGGTCGCCGCCGTGCGATCTCGGGTCCGAGAGCGGCCCGATCACGTCGAGGAAGTCGGTCACCCCGCCCGGCCAGCCGTGCAGCAGGACCAGGGGAGTGGCGTCCGGCTCGGGAGAGCGCACGTGCAGGAAGTGCAGGCGCTGACCGTCGATGGCGGTGACGAACTGCGGGTGGGCGTTGAGCGCGGCTTCCTGTGCCCGCCAGTCGAATCCGTCGCGCCAGTACTCGGCGAGTCCGGTGAGGTAGCCGACGGGCACGCCCCGGGTCCAGCCGACTCCCGGTAGCTCGCCGGGCCACCGGGTGGCGGCCAGCCGCGCGGCGAGGTCGTCGAGCTCGGCCTGCGGGATGTCGATCGAGAAGGGGCGGATGTCCTGTGTCATGGGAACCACGCTAGAAGCAGGTTAGGACAGGTTCGGTCCTAACCGTCGGGCAAGATGGAACCCATGCTGGAAACGTCGGCACGGCTGCTGAAACTCCTCTCGCTGTTGCAGACCCACCGCGACTGGCCGGGCACCGACCTGGCCGAACGTCTCGGCGTCACCACCCGGACCGTGCGGCGGGATGTCGAGCGGCTGCGGGAACTCGGCTATCCGGTGCACGCGCTGCAGGGCACGCCCGGCTACCGGCTCGGCGCGGGCGCGGCCCTGCCGCCGCTGCTGCTGGACGACGACGAAGCCGTCGCGGTGGCCGTCGGGCTGCGCACCGCCACCGGCAGTTCGGTCACCGGCATCGAGGAAACCGCGTTGCGCGCGCTCACCAAACTGGAGCAGGTGCTGCCGTCACGGCTGCGCCGTCGGGTGAACACGATGCAGACCGCGACCGTGCGCGCCGGGGTGGCGCCCGGCCCGCGGGTCTCGGCGGACGCGCTGATGACCATCGCGGAAGCCTGTCGTCGCCACGAACGGCTGCGTTTCGATTACCTCAGCCCGCGCGGCGGCGCTTCCCGACGGGACGCCGAGCCGTACCACCTGGTCAACTTCGGCAGGCACTGGTACCTCGTCGCTTTCGACATCGATCGCGACGACTGGCGCACCTTCCGCGTGGACCGCCTCACCCCGCGCACGCCGGCGGGCCCCCGGTTCGCGCCCCGCGAGCCGCCGTACGACGACGTCGCGACCTATCTGGCGCATCAGCTTTCCGCGCGTACCTGGCCGAGCCAGGCGACGGTCCGCCTGCACGAATCGGCCGACGCCGTGGCCGACCGGGTGTGGCCGGGAATGGGTGTCGTCGAAGCCGTCGACGAGCACGCTTGCCTGCTGCACCTCGGCGCCGGGACTCCGGCCGACCTGGTCTGGATGATCACCTCGGTGCAGACCGATTTCACCCTCCTCAACGGTCCGCCGGAACTCGCCGTCGCGCTCCGGCGGCAGGCGGAACGTTGTCTGGCCGCGATCGAGGCGGACCATTCGTGCTGAATCCGACCATGCGGTCGGAAAATAAACCTTCATCGAGGAAGTCGGCGAGTCGGAACTGGGACAAGAAGTCCGCACGGCTCCGAACGACTGAAGCCCTTGCCCGACTGTCGCCTCCCGGATGGACAGAGCCGAGGGGCCCGGATGAGTGTGTTTCTGACTTGGCTACACTGGAAAACTCGGACAACCGATGAAAGATCAAACAAGCCATCTCATCTAGTGTCCTTTATGGACAGTCATAAGCCTCAGGCGCTGAACCTTACGTTCCCGGCATTGACCCTGAGCGTAGGCAACGAGGCCTTTCACGGCGATGCTGGCCAGGTTGGCCAGCGAATCCGTTCCAGGGCTCAGGTAATGGTCATGGTCGGCCACGTCCGAGGTACCGAACACGCGGGCATCGAAGGCGGGGTCGGTGGGCTTGGTGCCGTGGCCGAGCCCGAACAAACGCACGCCGGGAACCCGCCGGACCCAGTCGCCACTGGACTGGCCCGCCCAGACGCGCGCCGTCGTACCCAGCTGCGCCACGGTGTTCACGCCCATCCCCGGGCTGCCGAACACGGCGATGTCGGTCACCCGCGGCGGGAACGCGGGCGCGGCGAGTCCGATCACCGTCGACCCGTAGCTGTGCCCCAACAGCGCGATCGTCGCTTGTGGACGGACAGCGGAGAGTCCGGCCACGAACCGGTTCAGCGCCACGGCACCTGTCCGCGCCAGATCCTCACGCGCCGCGGACACGTCGACTCCGTCCGGGGTGTCGTAGCCGAGCCAGGCGACCACCGCGAACCGGTCCTTGTCGGTCGTGCCGTACCTGGCAGCCGCTTCGCGCAGGTCGGCCGCTTGTACGGCGGGTGCCCGGTGGCGTTCGCCGCCCACGCCGGTCCAGAAGTTGTCCGCACGATTGGCCGCGCCGGGCACCAGGACAGCGATCCGGTCGGCCGCCGACAGGTCTCCGAACACTTGCGCCACCAGGCCGTCGCCGCGCGGGTCGAACAGCAGGAACTGCCCGTTCCGCTCACTGAACGGCGAACCGGCCGCTGTCATCGCCTGGTCGTTCGCCGCGTACCGCATCGCCGGGGGAGCGCCATCAAGCGCCCCCACCACTCCCGGGTACTCGCTCACCAGCCCACGCTGCTCGGCTTCGCTGACGGCGGCCAGGAAACGGTGCACCGCAACGGGATCCGTCCGCAACGGGTCCGGAAGACGGCGGCTGTCGGCAAGCCACGCAGCCGTTCCCGCCGGTGGCGTGATCCGCACGGCCTTCGGCGCGGCGAGGAGCGTGGGTGTCATCGTCACGGAGACGGCGGTGAGCGCCGTGACGAGTCTTCTGTTGAGTGCGTTCACCCGGAAAACAGTGTCGATTCCCCGTTTCCCCGGAATCGGCCCGTCGATCACAATGCGCGAGGCCGCGGGTAGCCCGTGGGAGTACGCCCACGAGTCGATGCCCGGCCGCCGATCTGCTGGCTATGATCACCGCATGGCAGCTACTCCCGGACTTTCGCTGGTCAGACGAGTGCCGGTGAGAGTCTGGACGGTTCTGTCGTGGGCCGGTCTCGTACTGTCGCCACTCGTCCTGTACCTCTGGATCGCGCTCGGTGGCCCGTTCACCGTTCTGCCACTTCTGGCCATGCTCTTGCCTTTCGGTGCCCTGCGGCGCCGACCACTGGTGGCATTGGGTGTGCTGCTCGCCGAGGCGATTGCGGTGGAGCTGCTGCCTCTGCCGTCTCCGAGCGCGTCGGGGTTGCACCAGTCCATCCGGTACTTGCAGGTCGTGACCGTGGATCTCGCCGTCGGCTGTATCGCGGCCACCCGGCGCCCGGGGGTCTCGGTCACGGCCGCGGTCCTCGCGCTCGTGGTCCAACTCGGGGTGGCCGCGACTGCCGAACTCTGGCCCGGCGATCTCGAAACCGCCGTTATCCCGTACGTCCTCGCGATCGTCACTGTCTGGGCGATCGGGACCATGATCGGTCAGCGTCGGCGGTTCCGCGAGGCGCAGCGGGCGCAGGCCGAGTTCCGTGCCGTTCAGGCGGAGCGGCTGCGGATCTCCCGTGAGGTGCACGACATGGTCGCGCACAGCATCGGCGTCATCGCCTTTCAGGCAGGCATGGGCAGCCGGGTCATCGACACCCAGCCGTCGGAGGCTCGCGACGCCCTGCGCGCGATCGAGGAAACCAGCCGGGACACACTGGCGGGGCTGCGCCGGATGCTCGGCACGCTCCGCCGCGCCGACGTCGGACCGGGCACCGCACCGCTGGACCCCGCGCCGGGTCTCGCCGACCTCGACGGCCTGGCCGCACGATCACTCGACGCCGGAGTGCGGGTGGATGTTCACCGGCGTGGTGGCCGTCAGCCACTCTCGCCGGACATCGACCTGTCCGCGTTCCGCATCGTCCAGGAGGCGGTCACCAACGTGATCCGGCACGCCGGCGTCCGCCGGTGCGAGGTGGTCGTCGACCAACGGGACAAGGAGTTGTTCATCGAGGTGACCGACGACGGGCAGAACAGTGCCGAGGGCACCGGGTACGGCATCCCAGGGATGCGCGAACGGGCGACGCTGCTGCGGGGAGAGTTCACCGCCGGACGCCGCCCCGAAGGTGGATTCCGCGTCGCGGCCCGGATTCCGATACCGGCAGGGAACAGGTGACGGTCCGGGTCGTCCTCGCCGACGACCAGCCACTGATCCGCAGCGGTCTGCGAGTCCTCATCGCCGACACCGACGACATCGCCGTGGTCGGTGAGGCCGGAACCGGGGCCGAGACGGTGCGAGTGGTCCGGGCCACGCGGCCGGACGTGGTGGTGATGGACATCCGGATGCCGAACATGGACGGTATCGAAGCCACCCGGCAGGTGATCACGGCCTCGGAACCGCCACGTGTTCTCGTGCTCACCACCTTCGACGAGGACGAATACGTGTACGCGGCGCTCCGGGCAGGCGCCAGTGGCTTCCTCGTCAAGGACATGGCGCTGGAGGACATCCTCGCCGCGATCCGCGTGGTCGCCGCCGGTGACGCGCTGATCGCGCCTGCCGTCACCCGCCGCCTGATCGCGGAGTTCGCCGCCCGTCCCGAGCCGGCGCCTGCCCGCCGACGGACCGACGGCATCACCGAACGGGAGCGCGAAGTGCTGACACTGGTCGGCCGCGGCAGGTCCAACAACGAGATCTCGGCCGAGCTGTACATCAGCGTGGCCACCGCCAAGGCACACGTGGCGCGCCTGTTCACCAAACTCGACGCCCGCGATCGCGTGCATCTCGTCATCATCGCCTACGAGATGGGCCTGGTGACGCCACCGCCGTGATCCCGTGGACGTACGCCCACGGGATACCTGCCGTCCCGTCCGGTGTGGTCGTCAGGCCGATGCCCAGGGACACCCGCGTACAGCACCCTTGTCGGGTGATCAACGTGAAGAGTTCCTTGCCCCGCCTGGACCGGCCGAGTCTGACGATCGGCATCGCCAACCTGCTCGCCCGCCGGACGTCCTGGCTGGACACCGAATTGCAGACGCTACCCGGTCTGGTCCGAGCGGGCGACGTATGTGTGGACGTGGGTTCGGCTGCCGGGCTGTACAGCCAGGCGCTGTCCCATCTGGCCGGGCCCGCGGGGCTGGTGCACACCGTCGAACCGCTGTCCTTCTCCCATCCGGTGTGGTCCCGTGTGCTGGCGGCACGGGGGCGCCCGAACGTCCGTCACCACGCCGTGGCACTGGGCGCCGAGCCTGGCCGGGCGACGATGAGGGTGCCCTTCGGTCCCTACGGACCGGCTACCAGCCGGTCCTTTCTCGCTTGGAAGACCCATGGTCTGGGCTCCAACGCGGAATACCGCGACCACGTCGACATGCTCGTCGACGTGGAGACCCTCGATGGGCTCTGTGCCGGCCTGGCCCGCCTCGACTTCGTCAAGATCGATGTCGAAGGAGGAGAACTCCATGTCCTGCACGGTGGAGAGCGGACCGTCGGGACGTTTCTGCCGACGATGCTCATCGAAATAGAGGCGCGGCACACCGCGCGATACGAGTATTCCCCGGACGACGTGGTGGAGTGGCTGAAGTGCCGCGGCTACGCCATGTACGCCTGGAAGCACGGGTGGCAGGCGGCCGACAGAGTGTGCTCGCACGCGAACAACTATCTCTTTCGGCCACCGAGCACTTCACGAACCGCGTGAGCAACGGGTGGAGGGGCAGGCTAGGTTGCCCCGTGTGAGTCTCCTCGATGATGTGGCCGAACGCGACGGCTGGCGATGCTGGGTGTGCGACGAACCGGTCGACGCCGACATGTCGGTGAACGACCCGCGAGGGCCGAGTGTCGACAGCCGGACCGCCGACCGGAAGGCCAAGATCCCCGAGCGGCTCGCGCATCGCGGTTGCAACACCCGCAAGGGCGCGGTCAAGGTGGTCATCTCCTGGCCGGACCGCCTGCACGTGGTCGAACCCGCGCCGCTGATCACCGTCGCCGGGAGGCTGGAGCGCAAGGGAGGCCGCGAGATGGTGGCCCGGTGCCCGACGAAGCAGGACGCGCAAGAGGCGGCGGACTGGCTGGTGGACCGGTTCTCCCGGTTGGT
Source organism: Amycolatopsis coloradensis (assembly GCF_001953865.1). Taxonomy (GTDB): domain Bacteria; phylum Actinomycetota; class Actinomycetes; order Mycobacteriales; family Pseudonocardiaceae; genus Amycolatopsis; species Amycolatopsis coloradensis. The sequence goes on along the minus strand of NZ_MQUQ01000041.1, from coordinate 72,531 downwards.
GCCAGGGCTGCCGGTGACCGCCGCCATCGAGCCGGGTGGCGGCCAGTTCCTCGTCATCCTGGCCGCCGGCCGTCGCTGACCGGGTCACCGAAGCTCCCGTTTCTGCGGATTCCGCTGCCGGAAGCCGGAGAGAACGAAGCGGAAGCGGTCATCCTCGCCGTCTCGTGATCCACGCCCGGAACCGCTCCCCGTGGACCTCCTGAGCGGCGGCCACGACGGCGTCCGGATCCTCGGCCGGTGCCAGGCCACGTTTCCGGAGCCACTCGACGAACTCTTCGTGCGAGCCGCTGTGGCCGTCGTCTTCCTCGCGGAAGTAGTAAGCCGAGTCGTGGTCGACCATGATCTCGGCGTCGTAGCCCAGCAGCCGCAGGAAATCCTGGAAGTCGCGGGCGACGACGTGTTCACCGCCTTCGTCGCCGAAGGCCACGACAGGCAGCAGGGCGAGGTCCGTCTCGTCGGAGGATCGCCAGATCGCGTACATCGAGCCACTCCCGTTCGCCTGGGCGAAGGGAATCAACCGGGAAAGGAACTCCGGGTCGTCCAGCTCCTTGGGGAAGTGGCGTTCCTTGTCGTCGTAGTCGTACAGCTCGAAGCCGTCGGCGATGAAGTCGCGAGCCGAGTCGTAGAAGTCCTTCAGCTCGTTCAAGATGGGGATGGGGGAGTACACGCGGTCACTATAAGCGGCCCACCTCCTGGTGTACTTCGTTCAAGCCGCGCCACCGGGGCCGGTGCTGCGGTATGGCGCCGTCGCCTTTTGGGGCTTGGCTTTCGGTGGATCCCTCACCTCGTTCCCCGCCGCGGCGGCCAGGGTCACCGGGCCGAACCGCGACCCCGCTGCCGTGGATCGCGGTGGTACTGACCGCGCCGGCCTGTGCCGTGGCGGCCGTCTCCCGGCGCGAATTCCCGGCCGCCCGACGGTGCCCGAGGGAACGTGCGAACGGCCGCCGGATTGAACCGCGGGCCGAGCGGGTACCTGATCTTTCATGTGGATGGTGCTGGTGACCCCGATGCTGATCATGGCGTTCGCCCTGATCATGGAACGCGTCGAAGTGACCGTCCCCACCGGGAGACCGCGCCGGAGTGATCATCGATCGCGGCCGGCCAGGGCCGAGGCGATCAGGGCGACGGCCGGATCGTCGTCCTCGGCCAGCTGCCGCAGGGCGCCCAGTGCCAGCGGTCCCGGAAGCTCCGCCAGCGCCTGGATGACCCGAATCCGGATCGCGGAATCCGCGGGGTGCGCGGCGAGTTCGCCGGACAAAGCGGCCATGATCAGTTCCTCGACCCCGTGATTTTCCGCCAGGGCACCCAGCGCTTCCGCCGCTTCGACGTCGTTCGCGCCGTCGACCACCATGTCCACGAGGGTCGGAACGGCCGCGGTCGTGCCAGCCCTGCCCAGGGCCAGTGCGGCGTGCCGTCGCACTCTCGCGTCGGGGTCTCCGAGCGCTTCCGTGAGCGCGGCCAGCGCTTCCTTACCGGGCATCTCGGCGATCGTCAGGACCGCGCGCTGCCGGACGTCGACGTCCTCCGAACGCAGACCGGCCGCCACGCCGGCGACGCCGTCGCCACCCGCCCGCGCGAGAGCCCAGCGCAGGGCCCCGGCGACGTTCGGATCGGACTCGGTAAGCACCGCGTCGGCGAGCAGGTCGGCGGGAACCGGAATGTCGTCGGCCGGATTCAGCGCGGCCTGCTGGCGGTACGCGGCATGGGGCGAAGCGAGTCCCCGCAGAAGTTCCACGATGCGTAAGACGTCCTCCCAGTCCGAGGGCGCCGAGGCACCGACCGTGCGAAGCCGTTCGAGCAACTCCTGCTCCCGGCTCAAGCGGTCTTCGGTCCGGCGGATGAGGTCCCCGACCAGCGCGGACGGTGTGAAGGCCGGATCATCGAGGGCGCGCGAGATCTGGCGCAGCGATAACCCCAGCGACCGCAGGCACTCCACGTGGAAGATCCGGCGGATGTCCTCGGTCGAATACTCCCGGTAGCCGCCGACGGTGCGCCCGGTCGGCCGCACCAGCCCGAGGGAGTCGTAGTGACGCAGCATCCGGGTGCTCACTCCCGAATGCCGCGCCACCTCACCGATCAGCATCCCGATCCTGCTGGCCGGTGCGGACCGAGCGCCACGATCCGTTTCGCCTCGTCGGCCGTCACGTCGAAACCGGCGTCGGGATCGCGCAGGAGCCGTTCCGTGGCACGCGCGTGCGCGCGCACCATCGGGTCAGGGCTCTCCAGCCCTTTCCGCAGGGCCGCCTCGCTCGCGTCCCCCAGCGCGACGAGTGCGCGGCTGAGGCTCAGCCGCCTGTCCCGGTCGCCGCGGCCGAGCTGCGTGACCAGTTCCGAGGCCAGGCCGGCTCGGTCCTGCTCCGGCGCCAGGACGACGGCCGCGCGCCACGCACTGCGTGCGACCTCGTCGTCGGCGTCGTGCAGCAAGGACGGCGTTATCGCGGGCCAGGCGGCGCGGTCTCCGATCTTCGACAGCGTGTGCAGCGCCTGACTCCGGGCTTGAGCAGGCTGGGAACGAAGCTCGGCGAGGAGCCTTGGCACCGTGACCCGCGGTGGGAGGCGGGTCAGGGCCCAGGTGAGCATGTCGCGAACGAAGAAGTCCGGCTCGACCGCGCAGCGCGCGACGAGCGCGTCGACGAAGCCGGGATCGGGCCGGGTCCCGGCCGCCAGTGCGGCTTTGAGCCGTGTCGACGAGTCCTCGGCGCTCAGCGCGTCGAGTAGCGGCCTGCTCGGTGAATCCGTGGTCGGGTTCATGGGAACCACCTCCTGCGCTTCAGTGAAGACCTTGTCACGGTGTCAAGGTCAACTGCCCTTCGGCCGTGACGCCGATCTCTTTTCGGTGAATCCACTGTGGACGCCTTCGCCGCTTATAGGGTTCAGGGATGAGCCAGTCGATCCCGTTCGCCGATCCCAACTTCAAACTCGCCGTCGTCCAGGAACTGATGTACGTCCAGGACCTCCTGCCGAAGTTCGACCTGCGGGCATTCGCCGCCGAGCAGGGCTTCACCTTCGATGGCGGGAGCGTCGAGGCGGTACCTGAGGCCCTGGCCTACTTCGAGGCGCTCGAGGTCCCCGTCGGGCTCGCGGAGAAGATCACCGAGATCGAGATGGACGGCGGCAACGAGATCTACCTGGAGATCGCGCCGAACTGGGACGGCGAGGACGGGCTGTTCGACGTCGACGAGTTCGCCGACTTGCGGCACTTTCCGAAGCTGAAGTCGATGACGTTGTTCTACACGGGCAACGAGGAGGCGCTCGAGACGCTGCGTGCCCGCGGCATCGAGGCAGACTGGCTCTGACCCGGCGGCTTCCTCCCAAAATTCGCAACGCCTACTGCGTCCGCCGCGCACTGCCTTAAGTCCCCGGCATGTCCTCCTCGCGCCGCGGCGAAGTCGCCGCGGCGGTCCGGGCGACTCAGCCGAGTTGAGCTAGCGGAGCGGGAAGTCGGCTCCGTGTTCCTCCTTCGGGCGCGGGCCGTGGATGCGCCGCTCGATCTCGGGGAAGGCGACGTCGTTGATGCTCGCCTCACGACGGCTCATGAGACCGTGTTCGTCGAACTCCCACAGTTCGTTGCCGTAGCTGCGCCACCACTGTCCGGCGTGGTCGTGCCATTCGTACTGGAACCGGACGGCGATCCGGTCCTCGGTGAACGCCCAGAGGTTCTTGCGCAGCGCGTAGTCCAGTTCCCGCTCCCACTTCCCGGTCAGGAACGTGACGATCTCCTCCCGGCCGCGGACGAACGTATCCCGGTTACGCCATACCGAGTCCGGCGTGTACGCCGACGCCACCCGGCGGGGGTCGCGGGTGTTCCAGGCGTCCTCGGCCGCTTGGACTTTCCGCAGCGCCGTCTCGCGGGTGAACGGCGGACAGGGCGGGCGCTCTTCCGGCATCTTCGACCTCCTCGGATAGAGAACGAGCGTTCTCTACGCTCTGGCGCCTACAGTAGGGAACGATCGTTCTCGACGTCAAGGAGTTCCGATGCCCGCCGCCGTCACCGACGAGCAGAACCGCTCGGACCGCGAGACCCTGCTCGACGCCGCCGAGAATCTCTTCTACGAGAACGGCATCCAGGCGGTCGGCATGGACAAGCTCCGCGCGGCGTCCGGCCTCTCCTTGAAGCGGATCTACCGGTTCTTCGAAACCAAGGAAACCCTCGTGGTGGCGATGCTCAGACGTCGTGACCAGCGCTGGCGGCGCAGCCTGGCGGCCTATGTGGACCAGGTCGCGGATCCCCGTGAGCGGGTGCTGTCGATCTTCGACTGGCTCGCCGAATGGTTCGCCGAACCCGGTTTTCGCGGCTGTGCCTGGATCAACGCCCATGGCGAATTCGCGCCCTCGTCAGAGGCGGTACTGGCCGAAGTGCGGACACACAAACGGGCGTTCCGCGAGCAGATCGAGACCTGGGTGCTGGCCGCCGGGGCGACGGTGACCGAACCGGTCTACCTGCTCGCCGAAGGAGCCATCGTGACGGCGGGCATCAACGGCGACCCGGCGCCGGCGCGTCAGGCGCGTGAGGCTGTCGCGGCACTGCTCGGCAGTTCGTGCGCTGAGGTCACCGGGGTTTGAGCTGATCGCCACCGTGGTACTGACGAAGTTCATCGCTGTCCCGTTTTGGAGGCTGTCAGTGCAAATCCAAGTCAACACCGATCACAAGATCCCCGGTGGAGAGAAACTGGCCGACTATGTGACCGCCGACCTGGAGAACAGCCTGTCCCGGTTCGGCGGATGGTTGACCCGGGTGGAGGTGCACCTCAGTGAAGACGGCGGGGGCAAGCCGGAGGACAAGAAGTGCGTGATCGAAGCGCGGCCCGGCGGTAAGGAACCGGTCGCGGTCACCCACCATGCGAGCACCGTGGACGGTGCCTACGCCGGGGCGGCACACAAACTGGTGCGAGTGCTGGATTCCCGGCACAGCCGCGCCCATGACCACAAGGGCAGTGACAGTATCCGTCACATGTCAGGGCCGGAGGATCCGGAGCAGGTGGGTGTGCTCGGGGACGAGACCGCTGATTTGATCGAGGCGGAGCGCAACCGCGAAGCGACGTGAGGGACTGTGTGGATTTCGGGTCATCCAGCGACCCGAAATCCACACGGTGAGGAGCGATCCGGCGCGGCCGCACGTGTTCCAGTCGTTCATCGGCGTACCCGACGAGGTTCTTGGCCGCGCGGCGCGGCCCGTCCAGTACGAGGGTGATGACACCGTCGGCCTCGGCCCGCCAAGCGGGGCGGTCGTGGGCCGCACCGAATGCCCTGCAGTGCCATCATGACCGTGCCGGAATCGATGTCGCGGTGGAAGGCGCCGTCAGTGGCGAAAGGACGTCACGACGTCAAGTCCGGTCCGCGCCTTCCTTGTGCTGGGTCAGGGTGCGGCCGACGGAAGGTCCATGATGCCGGTGGCTTGCGACCAGGCACAACGCCACGTGCCGTCGGCATTGGTGTAGACGTCGGTGTGCCAGGCCTCGTGCCGCGGGATGTCCGNNCGACGATGGCGTCCACGTCGCCGGTCAGCGCCAGTTCCCGGTAGGCGACCCGGCCGGTGGTGAGGAGATCCAGGTATTCGGCCTTCGTCCACACGGTGCCGGTCGGGTTGCACAACCGGTACTCCGCGGCGTGCAAGCGGTCGTAGGTGCCGCGATCCACGTCGAGGAGACACTGGATCCGATCCTGCTCAGCCTTGATCACTTGGTCGGCCACGTCGTCGGTCATACCCGCTCCTGCTCACTCGTTCGGTTCTGGCCATGGTCACCCTGCTCGCCGAATTCACCACTTATCTCGATCACGAAGACGCCGATCTGGTCGGCTACCGGCAACACGCGGTCTGGCTCTCCCGTGACGAGGTCGCGGACCTGATCGACGGTCGGCGCGCGGCGATCCTTCCGCACCTGCGCAACCCGGCCCGCGCGCGGCGGCCAGGCCGACACATAGGCGTCAGGGACGCAGCGGACGGACGAACACGGGCTCGCCGTAGTGGGTACGTTCTGTGCCGTGAAACCCGCAGCGGCGCCAGAAACCTTCGGCGCCGCCACCCTCGACCGGTACGACGCTGGTCTCCAGAGAGCGCCATCCGCCCTGGTACAGCTCGTCCGCCAGCAGCTCGACGGCACGGCTGCCGATCCCGCGGCCCTGGTGATCCGCGTCGACCATGAACCGGACCAGGTGCGGGGTCCCGCTCTCGACCTCGACAAGCAGGACGCCGACCGGCTTGTCGTCGAGGTAGATGGCTCGCAGTATCGCGTCCGGCTCGTAGTTGCCCTCGGCGATGGTGTAGGCCGCCGGCGCGACGAGATGGTGCTGGTCCTCGGCCAGACGGAGCTCACACACCGCGCGGACGTTCTCACGCGACAGTGGCTGTAGCAACACGGTCATCGCTCGAATGTATTACAGCCGGACGGCGCGGCAATGCTCCTTTGGTCGTAGGGAAAGTTGCCCGGCCACAGCTCTCGTCAAGGCGTGGGGGCCATGACGCGGGCGTTGTCGAGGACCAGCGGTCGCCACTCGGCGGCGCCGGTCCGGCCGTGGCCAGGGTCGACACCGGTGAACACGCGTCCTCCGACCCGCACCCGCACGTGGCGGGCGTGCCAATCGACCGCCGTGCGTTGCCGGATCCGCCCGGTGCACCGCCAGGTCCGATCGGTGAACCGCACGACCGTGGAGTGCCCGTGGATCTGGCCGAAGGGGACGACACCGCGATGGCCCATCCAGGGTTCGTGCAGTGCCGCGCCCGATTCGGCCCACAAAGGACCCGCGTTGCCGTCGCGGCCGTGTTCACCGACTTCCCAGATCAACTCCGGGCGCTCGTTCAGCGACGCCGCGGCTTCGGCCGCCGACAGCGGTTCTCCCAGTCGCTGCCAGCAGGCGAGCGTCAAACCCGCGTGGGTGACCAGCAGTTCTTCGCCCTCGGCGGTGCGGACGGCCTCGGCCACCCGCAACCGTCCGTCGGCCCACCACTGCCGCAGCCGGGCCACGTCGGCCTCCGCGAGAGGCTCGCGCCAGAAGACGGTGCCGCCGGGCAGGTACTGCGCTTCGTGGTTCCCGGCGAGCTGGATCCATCGCCGCGCGTCCAGCAGTTCCGCCACGATGTCGAGCACCGCCGCGCTGTCCGGCCCGCGATCGACGAGATCGCCGACCTGGATCACGGTGAGATCCGGCGGAAGTCCTCCTTCGGCGGCGCCGAGCCGGGCCAGGGCCCGGAGCAGCTGATCCGGATGCCCGCCGACATCGCCGATGATGGCGACTCTTTCCATGGCCACTCCCGAGACAGTCGTGTCAGGAACCAGGCTACGGATTTTCGGGCAGGCTCGGACGTCGGGCGATGCCGGCGCCTACTCCTGCGAATCAGCGAGCAGTTTCAGCGCGAGGGCTTTGAGTTCCGGACTCGCCGTCGCGGCATTGCCCGAATCGAAGGGCGGCCGCGGGTCGTATTCGACGGCGAGCTGGATACCTCTGGCGGTCTCCTCGCCTGCCAAAAGGGACGCGAGATAGAGCGCGAGGTCGATACCGGCGGATACGCCTGCCGCGGTGATCACCTTGCCGACCTGGACGTACCGCTCGGGTACGTAGCGCACGCCGAAGGTCTTCTCCAGGTAGTCCGCCGAGGCCCAGTACGTGGTGGCCCGGTCGCGGAGCAACCCGGCCGCGCCGAGGATCAGTGTTCCGGTGCACACCGCCGTGGTCCAGGTCGTGTGCCGGTGGATCCGGCGGATCCAGTCGAGCAGTACCGGGTTCTCCATGGCGGCGACCGTGCCGCGGTTGCCCGCGCCCGGAACCAGCAGCACGTCCAGGCGGTTCACCTCGGCCACCGACCGTTCCGCCAGCACCGCGACGTCCCGGGTGTCGGTGCGCACCGGGCCGCGGTGCTGGGCGATCATCGTCACGGTCGCGCCGGGCAGCCGGGACAGCACCTCGGCCGGGCCGGTCGGATCAAGCAGGCTGAAGCCGTCATAGAGCAGGATGCCGATCCTCAACCCCTTGGTCTCCGCCTGAGCCGGACCGGTGGCGAGGCCGAACGCCGCAGCTGCCGCGACGCCGGTCAATACCGTCCTGCGCGTGGTCTTCGCACTCTTCATGCCACGAAATTCTGGAGTGCTCAGGTCCCGATCGGAGGTGGCATGTCCGTCATCCTGCGAAGCGTGTCCCCGGTGAGCCCATAGTGGTGGCGGAACGCCGTTCGCAGGGTTTCCGCCGACGCGAACCCGCATCGCCGCGCGACCGCGGAGAGCGGCAACGCGGTGGACCGCACCAGATGGGCGGCGGCTTCGGTCCGGGCCGTCCGCACGGTTCGAGCCGGGGTGCTGCCCAACTGCGCGGTGAACAACCGGTTGAGGTGCCGGGTGGTGACCCCGGCTCGCGCCGCCAGCGCCGGCGGGCTCAGGTCTTCGGCGAGATGCGCGACGATGTACCCCAGCAGGTCACGGACGACCCGGTTGTCCGGCGGCGGAGCGGCCAGGAACGTGCTGATCTGTGCCTGGTCGGCCGGGCGGTGCAGATAAGTCACCAGCTCGCGGGCGACCTCGCGGGCCAGCGTCGGACCGTGGTCGTCTTCGATCAACGCGAGCGTGAGATCCAGCGCGCTGACGACCCCCGCCGAGGTGAAGACGTTGCCGTCGCGGATGTAGAGCGGGGCGGAATCCACCGTCACCGCGGGAAAGGCCGTGGCGAGCAGCTCGCCGTATCCCCAATGGGTGGTGACCCGCCGGTTGTCGAGCAACCCGGCGGCCGCCAGCACGAACGCACCCGTGCACACCGAGGCGACCCGCCTGCTCCGTCCGGCCAGCCGCCGCACCTGCGTCAGCAAGCGCTCGTCCGCCGCGGCCGCCTCCGTTCCCGCGCCCCCGACCACGAGCATCGTGTCCGTCCGCCCGGACACCTCGGCCAGCCGCCGGGCGCCGGCGAGCATGATTCCCGACGAACTCCGCGTCGTCCGCCCGTGAACCGTGGCCAGCTCGACGACATAAGGCGGTGCGGCGCCGTGCGAGTTCGCGATCTCCAATGCCCCGCTGGGGCAGGCGACGTCGATGATCTGCGCGTCGTCGAACGCGACGATCACCACGCGGCGCGCCGGTTCCGCTTCAGCTCCCACACGGAGAATCTACCGGCCGGGCCCGGGGCCGAACTTGTCTGGCGTCACCACACGCGGGGACGGAGAGCCCGTGTGAGTCGCCGGACAGGATATCGGCCGAGGATCGCCGCGAACTCGCGAGTTCCGTCATGTCCGTCATGGGAGGATCCGAAACGCGAATGACCGCGAGCAGGAGCGATCGCCTTCCCGATCCGCACCATGACCAGTAACGGGGAGCGGGAGTTCCCGCCCGCTTTCCTGTGCCGGTGCCTGCGCTTGAAGAGTGCTGTGGCGACCCGCGGTTGCCACGGCCACACCTGGCCGCGCTCGACAAGGTCTAGACAGCGGCGGCGTGCTTCCCGCGAGGGACGTCGTCGGCCGCCTGGTCGAGGATGCGGTTCGCGACCCGCTCGAGCGCCGCGTACAGGTCTTCGTGGCCCTCCGTGCCCCAGTCCTGGAGCCGTTCGGCGAGCCAGTCCTTCCAGGCTTGGATGAGTTTGCCGAGTTCCGCCCGGCCCGCCTCGGTCGTCGCCCAGCCGCCACGCTGGTAAGTCAGGTGCCCGGTCAGTTCCAGCTTCGCGAAGGCCGGTTCGAAGACCTCGGGCGGGATGCCGTGGCGCTCACCGATCGCCGTCAGCGACGTCGGCTTGTCCCGCCGTTCCCGCAGCCGCACCTGTCCCACGCACCACAGCCCGCCGCGGTCCAGTTCGCAGCCGGAGCGTGCCGCGATCCTGGCTGTGGCGGCCCGCCCTTCGCGGGCCAGCAGCCTGCCGACGGCGCGTTCGAGATCCTGGTCGCGGTCGCTCGGATCCGGCATCGCGAAGCCGTCGCCGATGTCCTGGGCACCGGCCCGCGCGGTGTCCCGCAGCGGAACCTCCTTGAGGAAGAACGCCAGCACCAGGGCCAGGAGCCCGACAGGCGAGGCGTAGAGGAACACCGAGTGCAGGGAATCGCTGTATGCCTGGACGTAGGGGAGCGACACCGATTCGGGCAGTTGGTGCAGCCCGCTCGGTATTTGCACGATCCGCGGGTCGACCCCCGGCGGCAGCGGGTGTTCCGCGGTCGCCTTCGCCATGTTCGGCGCCAGCTGGTTGGCGTAGATGGTGCCGAAGATCGCCGCGCCGAACGAGGAGCCCATGGACCGGAGGAACGTCACCCCGGAAGTCGCCACGCCGAGGTCACGGTAGTCGGCGGTGTTCTGCACGACGATGACGAGGACCTGCATGCTCAGCCCGATCCCCGAGCCGAGCACGGCGAAGTAGAGCGACATCTCCCAGAACCCGGTCGTCGGCGTCAGCCGGGAAAGCAGGTACAGGCCGAGCGTCAGCCCGGCCCCGCCGAGGATCGGAAAGATCTTGTACCGCCCCGTTTTGCCGACCAGGTTGCCCGCGATGACGCCCGCGACCAGGAGGGCGATCACCATCGGCAGCATCCGGACGCCCGAATCGGTCGCCGAGATCCCGTGCACGTACTGCAGGTAGGTCGGCAGGTACGACAGCGCGCCGAGCATCGCGAACCCGACGACGAAGCTCAGGACGGCCGAGACCGAGAACACCGGATTCCGGAACAGCCGCATCGGCAGGGTCGGTTCCTTCGCCCGTTTCTCCGCGAAGACGAACAGCACCAGCAGGATCACCGAGCCGATCGACATCCCGATGATCGTCGGCGAGTCCCAGGCGTACTGCGTGCCTCCCCAGCTGGTGACGAGGGTGAGCCCGGTCGCGGCGAGCCCGATCAGCGCGATGCCGAGGTAGTCGATCACCGGTTTGGCGACCGCCTTGACCGACGGCATCACGCTCGCCGTCACGATCAGCACGAGCACCGCCACGGGGATGTTGACGTAGAACGCCCAACGCCACGAGAGGTGGTCCACGAACAGCCCGCCCAGCATCGGTCCGAGCACCGTGACGACGCCGAAGACCGAACCGAGCACACCCTGGTACTTGCCGCGCTCACGCAGTGGGACCACGTCGGCGACGAGCGCCGTCGCCGTGACCATCAGGCCGCCCGCACCGAGGCCCTGGACGGCCCGCGCGACGATCAGCCAGATCATGTCGTCCGCGAACCCGCAGAAGAACGACCCGCCGGTGAACACGATTACCGACAGCTGGAACATCAGCTTCCGGCCGAACAGGTCACCGAGCTTCCCCACGACGGCGGTCATGATCGTCTCGGCGAGCAGATAGGAGGTGATCACCCACGAGAGATGCCCGGCACCACCGAGGTCGCCGACGATCGTCGGCAACGCGGTACCCACGATCGTCTGGTCCAGCGCGGCGAGCAGCATGCCGAGCAGGACCGCCGCGAAGATCGCGTTCACCTGCTTGCGGCTCAGCTCGGGCGGGGTGCCACCCGGCCGGACGGCGTCCACGATCGTGGCCATCGAACCTCCCTTGCGTCAGGCTCAAACCTAGGTGCCCCACGTGGCTTGCTCCACTGTGGACGATCACTCGTTCCGGTGATCCGCGCGGCGACGACCACTGGGATCCAGTCCGACCACCGGATCCGCGGAGACCCGAACTGATCGACAGGTTCGAGACCGATGCCGGGATGACGCCCGCGGGTGACGCCTATGGCGGTCTCGTCCCGCAATTCTTCCGATTCGGCCCGATGGGGACCATGTTCACGGTCGGCCCGCCTACTGTGGTGCGCGGGTGGCGGTCTCGCGTGATCAGCGGGACGACACGCGTGACGGGATGGACGACACGCGTGTCCAGCACGCGTGTCGTCCGTCTGATCACATGGAGTTGCCCCCGGATGCCGGACACGGGGTTTTCACGCGGCTTGTTGGTGAGTGTAGCTGGTTCGGGTTTGGTGGGGTGTTCGGTGACCGACTGTCGAATGTAGACGGTCGTGGTTGTAGTAGTGGAGGTAGCGGAATATGTCGTGTCGTGCCTGGTCGCGGGTGGGCCAGATGGTGGTGTCGATCTCGGTTTTGAGGGTGGCGAAGAACGACTCGGCGACGGCGTTGTCGTAGCAGGATCCGACTCGTCCGATCGAGGGCTGGATCCGGGACTCGCTCAGCGCGGTGCGGAACTGGGCCGAGGTGTACTGGACGCCGCGGTCGGAGTGGAAGACCGCGTCGGGGCGGATCAGGCCGCGTGCGGTGGCCAGGGCGATCGCGTCGCAGACCAGGTCGGCGCGCAGGTGCTCGGCCATCGCGTGCCCGACGATCTCGCGGTTGTGCAGGTCGATCACCGTGGCCAGGTAAAGCCAGCCCTGGAACGTGGGCAGGTAGGTGATGTCCCCGACGAACCGCTGCCCTGGCTCCTGGGCGGTGAAATCACGGCGGATCACGTCCGCCACCGGTGGCACCGGGGTGGTGGCGGGTCTGGTCAAGCTCCGGCGTTTGCGGCGGGTGATCCCGGCCAGGCCCTGCTCCCGCATGAGCCGTTCCACCCGCTTGTGGTTCACCACGCGTCCGCGCCGACGCAGCTCCGCGGTGATCCGGGGCCGCCCATAAGCGCCCCGGTGCTGCGCGTGGATCGAGGCGATCACCGCTATCAGCTCCCGCTCCTGTTCCGCCGCGGCCTCCCGGGCCGCCCCGGCGGCGGCCCACTCGTGGAAACCCTGCCGGCGCAGACCCAGGACCTGGCACAACCGCTTCACACCGAACTCGGCGCGATGCTCGGAGATGAACCGGTAGCGGTAGATCATCGATCCATCTCTGTGGCAAAATAGGCGGCCGCTTTACGCAGGATCTCCTTCTCTTTCTGCAGCTCAGCGACCTGCTTCCGCAACCGCCGCACCTCATCGGCGACCGCCGGATCCTCCACCGGCCCGGCTTCAGCGGCTCGTTTGGCGGTGTTCACCCACGACCGCAAGGTCTCATGGTTGACACCCAGCTCACGGGCGATCTGACGCAACGGCCTGTCACTCATGTTGACCAACTCGATCGCGTCACGACGAAACTGCTCCGGATACTTCGACCTGCGAGACACGCAAGACATCCTCCCTCCAGACCAGCGTCTGGAATCAAGGTGTCCGCATCACGGGGGCAACTCCACACGCGTGATGGGGCGGACGACACGCGTGATGGGGCGGACGACACGCGTGATAAGGCGGCTCGCCGCGTCACATCAGCAGTAGCGGCAAGGTGTTCATCGCGGTGTGCGCGGCGATCGGGGCCCACAGGTTGCGGTAGCGCGACCACAGGTAGCCGGTGAACAGGCCGAAGAACCCTTGGAACGCGACGATCGCGCCCAAGGTCAGCGGGAGTGCTCCCTGGCCGTGTGTCGGCAGGTGCAGCCACGCGAACAGCAGTGACGCCAGCAGGATCCCGGGCCAGCGACCGAAAAGCGCTTCCAAACGGGTTTGCAGCATGCCGCGGAAGAAGACCTCTTCGAGTACGTTCGCGGTGAAGAAGGTCAGCGTCGCGCCCACCGCGAGATACACCGGGTCGGGATAGTCCTCGGCGGTGGGAAGCGGCGGCGCGAACGGTCCCAGGACGGACAGCCAGCCGAACACCAGCACCGCCGGAACCGGTGCGAGCCATTGCCAAGTCCGGCGCGGCCGCCACGTGAGCCGGAACGGATCCGGTTCCCCCGGGGTGCGCAGGATTCGCAAGAGAACCAGTGGCAGCACCAGGAACACGAGCGGTTTCGCGAGCGCCCAGATGTCGCGGATCAGCGCCTGATGTCCCGCCGCTGACACCAGGAACAACGCCAGTGGCCACAAGAAGGCGATGAGCGCCAAGGCCGTCGCCTGCCTGCTCAGTCCGCGCCGGTCGGTCGTCTCGGGGAGCAGACCGGGTGCTTGGAGCGGGATCGCGCGGACCAGCAGGATCCCGGCCACCGCGGGAATCAGGGCGCCCGCGAGGGAAAGCTCCTTGTCCGAATCGGCGGACGGTTTGATCGTGTCGTGCCCGGTCGCCAGCAGCAGTGCGGGCGCGGCGGCGAAAACCACGACGCCGCCGACAAGGATTCCCCAGGCGGCGCCCGGGCGGGTGCCGGTTTTTTCCATCACCGGGAAAGGATCATCGAAGCGGTGCCCGCCCGCGTCATCCTTTCGGACGACATCGGCTCTTCCTTTCGGCCGGACCTCAGCCGACCGTGATGACCTTTTCCAGGCTGCGTATGCACAACGTGAGCGCTTCGTGCTTCGGGGTCTTCTCCCGGACCATCTCCCAAGCCGTGTAGAGCAAGCTCCACAGCAGCTGCTGCACCCATTCCTTCGTCATCGCCGGGTCGACCGACCCTTCGCGATGCCCGCGTTCGATGAGCCCGAGCAGGACGCGGTCGTCCTCGCTCTCCTCTTTCCATTCGGGGCGGGTCATCAGATCCGGCATCGTGAACAGCAACTGGAAGACGTCGGCGTGCTCGAAGTACTCCTGGCAAAGCCGCGCCAGTGCCACCGGGACCGGGCCGTCGTCGATGCGGGCTCGTTCGGTGCTCCGGGAGATCTTGTCGAGAGCGTCGAGGCTGATGGCGTCGATGAGGTCCGACCGCTCCGGGAAGTAGCGGTGCACCGTGGTCCGCCCGACGTCCGCGGCCGCCGCGATGTCGGCGAGCGTCGCGCTCGGTTGCTTCGTCAGCTTCTCGATGGCCGCGTCCAGGATCGCGCGCCGGGTCCTCGCCCGGACACCCGTCTCGGTGACCACACCCTCACTCATGGCCGGTACCGTACCTCGCTCCCCGATATGGAACTCGCTTGACGAGTTTAGAACACGTGTGTTCCATTGGGAACCATGGATACTCCACGATTGAAGGTGCTGTGGTCGTTCGCGCGGCCACACAAGGGGGCACTCGCGATCGGCCTGGTACTCGCCCTGCTCGGCTCCGCGACCGGTCTCGCCACGCCCATGGTCACGAAGTGGGTGCTCGACTCGCTCGGGTCATCGACATCGCTGGCCGGACCCGTGCTGGCACTGCTCGGCCTGATGCTGGTGGGCTCGGTGATCTGGCTGACGCAGTGGATCCTGCTCGGCACGGTCGGCGAGCGGGTGGTGCTGAAGGCGCGGGAATCGATGGTGCGGCGCTTCTTCCGCGCGACGATCCCGGCCATCACGAAACGGCCGACGGGGGAACTGGTCACTCGCGTCACTTCGGACACGGTGCTGCTGCGCGAGGCGGCCTCGTCCAGCGTGATCGGCCTGATCAACGGGGTGGTGATGCTCATCGGCACCCTGGTGCTGATGAGCGTGCTCGACCCGGTGCTGCTGGCGACCACGGTCGGGGCCGTGGTCGTGGTGGTCGCGCTGTTCGCCTGGCTCATGCCGGCCATCGCGAAGGAACAGGAGAAGGCGCAGGACCGGGTCGGCAAGCTCGGCGGCGTGCTGGAAGGCGCGCTGCGGGCGATCCGCACGGTCAAGGCCAGCCGTGCCGAAGGCCGTCAATCCGACCGGATCCTGGTCGACGCGGAGGCGGCCGCCGTCCACGGCGTCCGCGCGGTGCGGCGGCAGGCCACCGCCTGGGTGGTGGCGTGGTCGGGTATCCAGGGCGCGATCCTGGTCATCCTCGGTCTCGGTGCCTGGCGGGTCGACGCGGGGCTGCTCGAGGTGTCGAGCCTGATCGCGTTCCTGCTGTACGCGTTCGCGCTGATGGAACCGATCACCGAACTGAGCCAGAACATGACCGCGTTGCAGGCGGGGATCGCCGCCGCCGGGCGGATCCGGGAGATGGACACGCTGGAGGTCGAAGAGGACAAGGCGTCCACGACGCCGGAAGCGGCGGTGGATCAGGACGGGCCGGTGCTCGAACTGCGCGGGGTCACCGCGGGCTACGGCGGCGATCCGGCGCTGCGGGACGTCTCGCTGAAGATCCCGAGACGCGGCCACACCGCGATCGTCGGACCATCCGGCGCGGGCAAGACCACGATGCTGTCGCTGATCATGCGGTTCGTCCAGCCGCAGTCGGGTTCGCTGCTGCTGGACGGGCGTGAGTACGCGGACCTGCCGTACGCGGACGTGCGGACGCGGCTGGCCTACGTCGAACAGGAGACGCCGATCGTGCCGGGCACGATCCGGGAGAACCTGCTCTTCACCCATCCGGACGCGACCGAGGAGGAGGTACTGCGAGCACTCGGCGAAGTCCGGCTGAGTGACAAGATCGCCGCACTCGGCGACGGCCTGGACACACCGCTGTCGTCGACGTCGGTGTCCGGCGGGGAACGCCAGCGGATCGCGCTGGCGAGGGCGATCCTGCGCACGCCGGACGTGGTCCTGCTGGACGAGGCGACCGCGCAGGTGGACGGCCGGACCGAGAGCGCGATCCACGACTGCATCCGGCGGCGGGCCCGCGAGGGCGCCGTGGTCACCGTGGCGCACCGGCTGTCGACGGTCATCGACGCGGACACCATCGTGGTGATGGAGGACGGCCGGGTGCGGGCCAGCGGTAGTCACGACCAGCTGCTCGCCACCGACACCCTGTACCGGGAACTGGTGGAGGCACTGCGGATCGCGGGGGAGGGCGCACCCGTCCCCGGCTGATCTCAGATGCGCGGTGATCAGGTCCGCCCGGCGGGCGGGGACCCCACCGCGGAGCCACGCGCCCATCCGGCGCCGCGCCTCCTGGCAACACGGCGTTCCCGCCCCGGGCGAGCCGCCTTCGGCCTCGGTCCGCCACAACACGGTCCGCCAGCGCCCGGGCAGTGCGCAGTAGGCGGCCCACGCCAGGCGGGCGTTCGAGCGGAGGATGAGGAGTTCTTCCGCGCCCACGGCTCCGGCGGCCACTTCGGTCGCCGGGGTCATGCCGTACAACTCGACCCGTTCGTGGTGGTGACTTCCTTTGGCCACCAGTTCCGCATGGTGACCGCGAGATAAGCCCGCAGGTTGTCCCGGGGTCGCCCCCGGCGCGGATGACGCCCAGGACGCGCAGCGCTTCGCCGGCGACGATGTCACACCCCGCGCGCGTCAGTCTCCCGGCAGCTCCGGCAGCGCCAGGTGCTCGCGCAGCGTCGTGCCTTCGTAGGCGGTGCGGTAGATCCCCCGGTCCTGGAGTTCCGGCACCAGCTTGTCGACGATGTCGTCCAGCGCGGCGGGAACCAGATGAGGGCTGATGTTGAAGCCGTCTACGGCGCGGTTCCGGACGTAACGCGCCCACTCGTCGGCGATCTGCCCCGGCGTGCCGACGAAGGAGTGCTCGCGCGGCTGGACTTCGAGAACCAGTTGGTGGATCGAGAGGTTCTTGCTTTCGGCGAGTTCGCGCCACTGCCGGATGCGGTCGAGCTTGCCGGTGCGATGTTCGACGGAGAGGGTGCCGCGTGAGGGATCCAGTTCCTCCTCGGTCGGCTCGACGTCCGGCAGCGGTCCGTGTGGATCGTAGGCGGACAGATCCCGGCCCCAGTACTGCTCCAGGAACGAGATGGCGCGCTGCGGGTTGAGCTGCCGCAGCCGGATGTCCTCGCTGCGTTCGGCCGCGTCGGCCGGGGTGTCACCGAGGACCACCGTGGCACCGGGCAGGATCCGGACGGCGTCGGCGGGGCGTCCGTGCTTGGCCAGCCGCGCCCGGAGATCGGTGGCGTAGGCGATCGCCTTGTCGTACGCGGTGTTGGCGGAGAAGACGACGTCGGCGTGCTTCGCGGCGAGTTCGCGTCCGCCGGGGGAATCGCCGGCTTGGAACAGCACCGGCCGTCCCTGCGGACTGCGGGGGACCGTCGGCGCGGCACGCAGCCGGACGAGGTCGGTGCGCCGGTCGACCACGTCGCCGCCCGACCACAGGGCCGACGCGGCCTCGACGAACTGGTCCGCCCGGTCGTAGCGGAGTTCGTGGTCGAGCCAGCCGCCCCGGCGGAAGTTGGCGCCCGTCCAGGCGTTGTCGGTGGTGACGACGTTCCAGCCGGCCCGGCCACCGGACAGAAAGTCCAGTGTGGACAGACGGCGGGCGAGCTCGGCGGGGAAGTTGTAGGTGGTGTTCTGGGTGGCCACCAGTCCGATGTGGGTGGTGGCGGCGGCGAGTGCCGCCAGCTGCGTGATCGCGTCCGGCCGCCCGGCGACGTCGAGCGCGAGGATCCGCCCCCGGTTCTCGCGGACGCGCTGGCCGTCGCCGAGGAAGAACGCGTCGAACAGGCCGCGTTCCAGGGTCCGTGCCACCGAGACGTAGGTTTCGATCTCGGTGTGCGCCCCGTTCGACGGGTCGTCCCACAGGTATTGGGCGCCGACGCCGACGTAGAAGACGCCGAGGTGCAACTGCGGATCTGGTTCGCTCACGGTCATCCTCTCGAAGCGGCGAAACGGTTGACGGGGCGCGGCAGGCCGAGTGCCGTGCGCAGGGTCGTGTTCGGCTCGGGCAGGCTCAGCACGCCTTGGGCGCGGAGCTTGGGGAGCACGGCTTCGATCAGCAGAGGCAGATCGGTCGCCAGCACCGCCGGATGCAGGCGGACGCCGTCGACGACCGTGCCGAGCCACCCGAGCAGATCGGCGAGGCCATCGGTGGATCCGGTGTACCGCAGGCGATCGGTGCGCTCCCAGCGGATGGTCGAGTCGAGACGTCGCAGCCGGGTTTCAGCCGGGTTCTCCGCGTTCAGGAGGACCTCGACTTCGGCGAAGACCCGGGGCGTGCCGGATTCCCTTGCCCGGAGAGCCCGATGACGGAGGTCGCCGAGACCGTTTCCGCCGACCAGGACGACGTCGGGCCGTGCGTCGTCAGCCAGGTGCTCCGGGGCGATCACGACCGGCAAGCCCTGCGGTGGCCGTGGGGTGATCAGCGGGCCCTTGACCGAGAACGTCGCGCCCTCGAAGTCGACGTGGTGCACCTTGCCGGGATCCAGGTAGCGGCCGGTCGCGACGTCCTTGATGACGGCGTCGTCCTCCCACGAGTCCCAGAGCCGCCGCACCACGTCGACGACGTCGGTGATCTCCCGGCGCAGCCCTGCCGGATCCAGCGGTCCGACACCGACGGTGGCGAGGGTGCCCGGGTCGTTGGCGGCACCGACCAGCCAGGCGGCCCGGCCGTGCGACGCGTGGTCGAGGCTCGCCAGCTGGGTGGCGACGTGGAACGGCTCGGTCGTGGTCACCTGCGCGGTCGCGCCGAGGCCGATCCGGTTCGTCCGGGTGGCCACGTACGCGGCCCGGCCGAGCGCGTCCAGCCGGACGCCGCTCGGTGGTGGCAGCGGCGAATCGTCGAAGGTGACCAGGGTGAACCCCGCGATCTCGGCCGCGAGGACGAGATCGACCAGTGCGTGCGGGCCCAGCCGTTCGGCGGCCGGGCGCTCGTCATCGAGGCCCGCCGCCGGATGCGCGCCGTCGCCGTCGAGTTCGACCGCGAGCCGCACCGGGTCACCGCCTGTCCGGGAAGTCATCGCATACCGCCCCTTCGTCCAAGTCCCTTCCGAGAGTCGACGGCGGACCCGGTGTCGCGCACCTGTGTTCAGGATGTGGGAGCGGGAATGAAAATCCGGCCGGCGGCGTCGCAGCCGTCATGGTCACCCCTATCGACGATCCTGTCTGGGCATCGCTGACCGGTCCGCACGCGCACTTCGCCGAACGGTCCGGCCAGGTGCTGCGCTATCAGGTCGACGTCGCTCCTTTCCTCGCCCTGCCACCGGAACCGGACGACGGCGTCTGGGACGACGTCGCGGAACTGGCGGGTCCCGGCGAGACGGTCATCGTCCACAACTCGCTGCCGGTACCGGCGGACTGGGAAGTCCTCGGCAGGATCGCCGGGGTCCGGCTGGTCGACGTCGCGCTCGAAGTCGCCGAAGATCCCGAAGCCGTCCTGCTGGGCCCGGACGATGTCCCCGAGATGCTGAACCTCGTCGAGCGGACCAAACCGGGACCGTTCCGGCAGCGGACCATCGAACTGGGGACATACCTGGGAATCCGGCGCGACGGCGCGCTGATCGCGATGGCGGGCGAGCGGCTGCACCCACCCGGTTGGACCGAGATCAGCGCCGTCTGCACCGACCCCGCCTATCGCGGCCAGGGGCTGGCGACCCGGCTCGTCCGCGCGGTGGCGGCGGGCATCCGGGCCCGCGGTCTCCGCCCGATGATGCACGCGGCGGCGTCGAACACCTCGGCCATCCGCCTGTACCAGTCGATCGGCTTCGAGCTGGTGCCGCGGCCGGATTTCGTGTCGGTCCGTGTTCCGGGAGCCGCCGTTGCCCCGGCGGCCGCGCTCACCGGCCTAGCGCGCGGTACTGCCTGGCCGCAAGCGGCAGGAAGATCGCGGTGAGCACGGCGGGCCAGAGCAACGCCAACGTGACCGAATGCGTGCTCGCCCAGTCGGTCGCGCCCCAAGTGGGATTGCCGAACAGGTCCCGGATCGCGGTCGCGGTGGCGGACAGAGGGTTCCACGTGCTGATCGCGCCGAGCCAGCCAGGCATCGTCACCGGCGAGACGAACACGCTGGAGAGGAAACCCACCGGCCAGACCAGGATCTGCACGGCGACGGCCGACTCCGGCGTCTTCAGCAGCAGACCGAGGTAGATCCCCACCCAGGTGAAGGCGAACCGCAGCCACAGCAGCAATCCGAACGCGGCCAGCGTCGGCAGGAAGCCGCGTTCCGGCGCCCAGCCCACCAGCAGCCCGGTCACGACCATGACGGCGAGACCGACGACGGCGTTGAGCAGATCGGCCGCGCTGCGCCCGGCGAGGATCGCCGTCGTCGCGACCGGCATGGCGCGGATCCGTTCGGTGACGCCCTTCGCGGCGTCCGTCGTGACGGCCACGACCATGGCCTCCAGCCCGAACAGCATGGTCATCGCGAGCATGCCGGGGATGAGGAAGTCCAGGTACTCGCCGTCGGGGACGGCCATCGCCCCGCCGAAGAGGTAGCCGAACATCAGCACCATCAGGACGGGGAACAGCAACCCGACCAGTATCGAGCCGGGCCGCTGCCGCCAGTGCAGCAGGATCCGGCCGGTGAGCGCGGTGGCGTCGGAAATCGCGGTCAAGACGGCTCCTCGGTGGTGGCGTGTCCGGTGAGGTGCAGGAAGACCTCGTCGAGCGTGGGTTTGCGGGTGACGGTCTCGACCCGGTCCGGGCCCACCTTCGCCTTGAGTTCGTCGGGGGTTCCTGCGGCGACGACGCGGCCCGCGTCGATGACGGCGATCCGGTCGGCGAGTTGATCGGCTTCTTCGAGGTACTGGGTGGTCAGCAGCACCGTCGTGCCGGAGCCGACCAGATCCTTGATCGACGCCCAGACCTCGATGCGGGCGCGCGGATCCAGCCCGGTGGTCGGTTCGTCGAGGAACAGCACCGGCGGCGAGAGGATCAGGCCGGCGGCCAGGTCCAGCCGTCGTCGCATCCCGCCCGAGTACGCGGCGACGGGTTTACCCGCCGCTTCGGTGAGGTCGAACCGTTCGAGGAGCTCGTCCGCCCGGCGTTTCGCCGCGGCGGCCTTCAGGTGGTGGAGCCTGCCGAACAGCACGAGGTTCTGACGGCCCGTCAGGATCTCGTCCACCGAGGCGTTCTGCCCGACCAGGCCGATGCGGTAGCGCACCGCCTTGGGGTCCGCGAGCACGTCGTGGCCCGCCACCCACGCCCGGCCGCCGTCGGGGCGGAGCAGGGTGCTCAGTATTCGCACGGCGGTGGTCTTCCCCGCCCCGTTCGGCCCGAGCAGGCCGCACACCGTGCCCGCTTCGACGCGAAGGCTGAACCCGTCCAGCGCCACCTTCCCCCGGTACCGTTTTCGCAGGTCGACGGCTTCGAGTGCCGCTTCTTCGTATGGCATACGGAATAGAGTAGCACAAACTTCGTACGGGTTACGGAGTAAGTCTTCTATGATGGCGCCATGACGGAGACCAACGGCGGCGATCCGGCGCGTACGATCGCCACGTTGTGGGGCACACGGAAGCTCCCGCGGCGCGGGCCGAAACACACGCTGACCACCGAGCAGGTCGTCGCCGCGGCGGTCGGACTCGCCGACGGCGACCAGGATGTCGCCACGCTGTCGATGCGCAGAGTCGCCGAATCGCTGGGCGTCGGCACGATGTCGCTCTACACCTACATCGCCTCGCGGGAGGAACTTCTCGAAGCGATGCTCGACAGGGTTTACGAGGAAGCGGTGGGGGAACTGGGCGAACCCGGCGACCAGGGCTGGGAGGACGGCCTGCGTGAGGTCGCGAAGGTGAACTGGAACCTCTGCCTGCGTCATCCGTGGGTGCTGCAGGTGTTCACCGGGCGTCCGCCGCTCGGGCCGCACTCGATCGCGAAGTACGAACGCGAACTGGCGGTGGTCGAGGGTCTCGGCCTCACCGATGTCGAGATGGACTCGGTCATCACGCTGGTGCACGACCACGTGGAGGGGGTCGCCCGGCGGCGGATCGAAGTCGATCGCGCCGTCCGCCGTACCGGGATGAACGACGAGCAATGGTGGGAAAAGGTCGGCCCCTTGCTCGCCGAAGTCTTCGATCCGGCCCGGTTCCCGCTCGCGGCGCGCGTCGGCCGGTCGGCGGGGGAAGCGCACCAGGCACCCCACAATCCTGAGCACGCCTACGCCTTCGGTCTGGCCCGATTACTCGAAGGAGTGGCCACGCTGATCGGCGGGCGGGGCGGGCCGCTTGTGAAGACACGCTAACGAGGGATTTCAGAAACTCGCGATGGACTGCACAGGCGCCGGGGGCCAGACTTCGCGCCATGAAGGCATTGGTCAAAGCCGACCGGGCACCAGGGCTTGAACTCACCGACGTGCCGGACCCGGCCGTCGGCCCCGGCGACGTCGCCATCCGCGTGCTGCGCGCGGGTATCTGCGGCACCGACCTGCACATCGACTCGTGGGACGACTGGGCGGCGCGCACCATCGCCGCGCCACTGGTCATCGGGCACGAGTTCGTCGGCGAGGTGGTCGAGATCGGCCGGTCGGTGACCACCGTCAAGGTAGGCGACCTGGTCAGCGGCGAGGGCCACCTGGTCTGCGGAAGCTGCCGCAACTGCAAGGCGGGGCGGCGTCATCTGTGCGCCAGGACCAAGGGCCTCGGCGTGCACACCGACGGCGCGTTCGCGCAGTACGCCGTGCTGCCGGAGATGAACGCCTGGGTGCATCGCACCAAGGTCGACCTCGACATCGCCGCGATCTTCGACCCCCTCGGCAACGCCGTGCACACCGCGCTGTCGTTCCCCGTCATCGGCGAGGACGTGCTGGTCACCGGCGCCGGGCCGATCGGCATCATGGCCGCCGCCATCGCGCGCCACGCCGGCGCGCGCAACGTCGTCGTCACCGACGTCAGCGAGCACCGGCTGGAACTGGCCCGCAAGGTCGGCGTCGACCTGGCGCTGGACGTCTCGTCGGCGACCATCGCCGACGCGCAGGAACGGCTCGGCATGGCCGAGGGCTTCGACGTCGGCATGGAGATGAGCGGGCGGCCCGAGGCGTTGCGCGACATGATCGCGAACATGTCCCACGGCGGCCGCGTCGCGCTGCTCGGCCTGCCGGCCTCCGAGGTCTCGGTGGACATCGCCGCCGTCGTGCTGAAGATGATCCAGATCAAGGGGATCTACGGGCGCGAGATGTTCGAGACCTGGTATTCGATGTCCGTGCTGCTCCAGGCCGGGCTGGACATCTCGCCGGTGATCACGCACCGGTTCGGGTACAAGGATCACGCGAAGGCGTTCGCGACGGCGAAGGAAGGCCGTTGCGGCAAGGTCATTCTGGATTGGACGGAGAACTGATGTACGGCGCGATGCGCGACGACCTCAAGGCCGGGCTCGCCGAAATCCGGGAAGCCGGGTTGTACAAGGGCGAGCGGGTGATCCAGGGACCGCAGCGGGCTTCGGTCAGCGTCGCCGACGGCGAAGTCCTGAACTTCTGCGCCAACAACTACCTCGGCCTCGCCGACCACCCCACGCTGGTCAAGGCCGCGCAAGAGGCGCTGGACCGCTGGGGCTTCGGCATGGCGTCGGTGCGGTTCATCTGCGGGACCCAGCAGCCGCACAAGGAACTGGAGGCGAAACTCTCGGAGTTCCTCGGCACCGAGGACACGATCCTCTACAGCTCCTGCTTCGACGCCAACGCCGGGCTGTTCGAGACGCTGCTGACCGACCAGGACGTCATCATCTCCGACGAGCTCAACCACGCGTCGATCATCGACGGCGTCCGGTTGTGCAAGGCCAAGCGGATGCGCTACCGCAATCGCGACGTCGCGGACCTGGAGGCACGGCTCAAGGAGGCGTCCGGCGCGCGTTACCGGATGATCGCCACCGACGGCGTGTTCTCGATGGACGGCTACCTCGCGCCGCTCGACGAGATCTGCGCGCTGGCCGAGCGTTACGACGCGCTGGTGATGGTCGACGACTCGCACGCCGTCGGCTTCACCGGCCCGACCGGACGCGGCACGCCGGAACTGTTCGGCGTGCAGGACAAGGTCGACGTGCTGACCGGCACCCTCGGCAAGGCGCTCGGCGGGGCGAGTGGCGGCTACACCTCGGGCCGCGCGGAGATCGTCGAGATGCTGCGGCAGCGTTCCCGGCCGTACCTGTTCTCGAACTCGCTCGCGCCGTCGATCACCGCCGCCGCGCTCGCCACGCTGGAACTGCTGGACTCCTCGAGCGAGCTGCTGGGCAAACTGCGCGCCAACACCGAGCTGTTCCGGCGGCGGATGACCGAGGCGGGCTTCGACCTGCTCCCGGGTGAGCACCCCATCATCCCGGTGATGATCGGCGACGCCGCCAAGGCTGGCAAGATGGCCGATCTGCTGCTCGACCAGGGCATCTACGTGGTCGGTTTCTCGTACCCGGTGGTGCCGCACGGTAAGGCCCGGATCCGGACGCAGATGTCGGCGGCGCATTCGGCCGACGACGTCAACCGTGCGGTCGACGCGTTCGTGACGGCACGGTCCATGATGGATGAATGATCGATCCGCGACGGCTGCGGGTACTGCGCGCTCTCGCCGACCACGGCACCGTGACGGCGGCGGGCCAGGCGCTGCACCTGACGCCGTCCGCCGTCTCCCAGCAGCTGGCCGCTCTCGAAGCCGAGTGCGGCCAGCAGCTGTTGAGACGGTGGGGCCGCCGGGTCTCGCTGACCCCCGCGGGTGAACTGATGGTGGTGCACGCCAACGCCGTCGCCGCCGAACTGGAGCGGGCACAGGCCACGCTGGCCGCGCTCGATTCCGGTGTCCAGGGGCAGGTGCGGCTGGCGAGTTTCGCCTCGGCGATCACCATGGTGGTCGCGCCGGCGATCGCCGCGCTGCGTGCCGGTTCGCCCGGTGTTTCGGTGCTGGTGCAGGACGTCGAGGGGCACGCGAGCATTCCGCTGCTGCTCGACGGCGAGGTCGACCTCGCGATCACCGAGGAGTACCGGCTCTCACCACGAACGGATGAAAGCAGGCTCACCCGGTTCCCGTTGTACGTGGAGCCGTTCGACGTTGTGCTGCCCACCGCGCACCGGCTGGCGGAAGCGTCCGAAGTGGACATCGACGAACTCGCCGACGACGACTGGATCGCGCCGAAACCGGGAAACCCGTGCCGCGACGTGCTGATGATCGTCTGCGCCAATCCGGGGATCCGGCACGTCTCCGACGATTTCCACGCGATCACCACCCTGGTCGCCGCGGGCGAGGGGGTGGCCCTGGTGCCGCGCAACGCTTTCACCGCCGTTCCCGGCGCGGTCACCGTCCCGTTGCGCGGTGAGCCGCCGCTGCGCCGGGTGTTCGCCGCGGTCCGGCGGGGGAGCGCGGACCACCCGTTGCTCAAGACCGTCCTTTCCGAACTGCTCGAAGCGTCGCCAAATCATGCGAATGCGGGCGAGGGGAACCACCTCTAGGATCCGGGTACCTGCCGTCGAACGAAAGACAGGGCGCGGATGCTCCAGATCGATGGCCTCACCTGGACCGTCACGATCGGACTGGTGCTCGCGCTGCTGGCACTCGACCTGCTCCTCGCGGCCGTGCGGCCGCACAAGGTCGGCTTCGGTGAAGCGGTGGCCTGGTCGATCGGCTACATCCTGGTCGCGGTGGCGTTCGGTGTCTGGCTGACGCTGGCGCACGGCGGGGACTTCGGGCAGCAGTACTTCGCGGGTTACATCGTGGAGAAGAGCCTGTCGGTCGACAACCTCTTCGTCTTCGTGATCATCATGAGCACCTTCGCGGTACCCGAGGAACACCAGCACAAGGTGCTCACGTTCGGCATCGTCGTCGCGCTGATCATGCGCGCGATCTTCATCGCGCTCGGCGCCACGTTGCTTTCGTTGTTCTCCTTCATGTTCCTGTTGTTCGGGTTGCTGCTGATCTACACCGGGATCCAGCTCTTCCGGCACCGTGACGAGGATCCGGACATCGAGAACAACGTGGTGGTGCGGACCGCGCGCCGTCTGCTGCCGTTGTCGAAGGAGTACGACGGCGGCAAGCTGTTCACCCGTCTCGAAGGGAAGCGGGTGGGCACGCCGCTGGTGGTGGTGCTGCTCGCGATCGGCGGGATCGACCTGCTGTTCGCGCTGGACTCGATCCCGGCCGTCTTCGGGGTCACCGACGAGCCGTACCTGGTCTTCGCCGCCAACGCCTTCGCCCTGCTCGGCCTGCGCGCGCTGTACTTCCTGGTGAAGGGCCTGCTCGATCGACTGGTGTATCTGTCGGCGGGGCTCGCGGTGATCCTCGGGTTCATCGGGGTCAAGCTGATCCTGCACTGGGCCCACGTCGACATCGACGAGAGCGTCCCGGAGATCTCGACGCCGGTCAGCCTCGCGGTGATCATCGGCATTCTCGTCGTGGTGACGGTGGCGAGCCTGTTCAAGACCCGCAACGACCCGACCGCCAAAGCACATCCGGGCTCGCTGCGCGCCTCACGCCCCCCATCCGAACAGGACTAGCGCCAGCCGTGGGCCAGGAGGTCGAAGATCTCCTGGACACCCTTCCGGGGATCCGGCGTGCCACGCGTGAGCGCCGGGATGTCCAAGACGAACCGCGCGAGCGCGCGGCAGGCGGCATCGTCGTGACCGACACCGGTGTCGTCGGCGATGGCGACACCGAGGGCCACAGCGTGCCGAGTCCACATGCGCTCGCCGTACTCCTGCAGCGCGGGGGTGCTGTTCACCAGCGCGGTGAACTCGGAGTACTGGGGATGCTCTGTGAGCGGGAGCCAGGTAGCGAGCACGTACTCGCGCAAGGCCTCGACGACGCTCTGCCCTTCCGGGCGTTGCCGCACCGCGGCGATCAGATTCGCCTCGCGGTCCTGAGCCTCGTCGAAGACCAGCGCTTCCTTGCCGGGAAAGTGCTTGAACAGCGTCGTGGTCGAGACGTCCGCGGCCTCGGCGATGTCCCGGATGCTCACCTGGTCGAAGCCCCGCTCCAGGAACAGTTTCAGTGCGGCGTCCGCGAGCGCTTGACGGGTCGCCGCCTTCTTGCGTTCACGCCGTCCCGGTGTCTCCATGAGCGCAGCCTACCGCATGAGTTGTCACAGTCACTAAGTTGACTCGTTGCACTTTTTCACTCGTTCTGCTTTTCTGGCGGTATGAGAATCAGCATCGTCGGAGCGGGCCCCGGTGGCCTCACCTGCGCCCGCATCCTGCAGAAGCACGGCATCTCCGTGACGGTCTACGACCGCGACCCGCATCCTCAGGCACGTGACCAGGGCGGCACTCTCGACCTGCACGCGGACGACGGGCAGCTCGCCCTGCGTGAAGCCGGTCTGCTCGACGAGTTCTTCGCGCTGGCACGGCCGGAAGGACAGGAGATGCGCAAGCTGGACACGGCCGGGCGGATCCTGGAACACCATGTCCCGGCCGAAGGTGAGCTGTTCAAGCCGGAGATCGACCGCGGGTTGCTGCGAGGGATGCTGCTCGACTCGCTGGAGCCGGGCACCGTGCGCTGGGGCAGAACCCTGGTGGGCGTGGGTGGTTCCGGGGAGCTGAACTTCGCCGACGGGACGACTGTCGAGACCGATCTGGTCATCGGCGCCGACGGCGCGTGGTCACGGGTGCGCCCGGCGGTGTCCGCGGCAGTTCCGCGGTATTCCGGGATCACCTTCCTGGAGGCGTGGTTCGAGGACGTCGACACCGCGCATCCCGACATCGCCGCGCTCGTGGGGCAGGGCGGCGCCATGGCCGCCGACGGCGAGCGCTGCCTGTTCGCCCAGCGCAACAGCGGCGATCAGATTAGGGTCTACATCGTCCAGCGCCTGCCCGCGGACTGGGTCGGTGTCAGTGACACCGCGGAGATCCGGAGCCGGCTGCTCGACGCGTTCTCGGCCTGGTCGCCGCCGATGGTGCGGATGATCACCGACAACGACGGCCCGTACGTCGATCGCCCGCTGTTCGTTCTGCCCGTCCCGCACACGTGGGAGCACAAGCCGACGGTGACCCTGCTCGGCGACGCCGCCCACCTGATGCCGCCACTCGGCGTCGGCGCCAATCTGGCCATGCTCGACGCGGCCGAACTCGCCCTCGCGCTGGCAGGTTCCGGCACGGTCGGCGAGGCCGTCGCCGCCTACGAGAAGACGATGCTTCCCCGAGCGGCGGAAATGGCCCGGTTGTTGGAGAACGGCGCCGAGGGCTTGCTCGACGCTCCCTCGGATGAAGGCTACTTGCCGTTCATGTCGGAATCGGTGGAGAAGACGATCACGCTCGGGTAGGTCCTGGCTCTGGTCGTGTGTGTCTAGCGGCGCGGGGTTATGGCCGGTGGCGTCGCGATGCCAGGTCTCGACCACGGCGCTGGCCAGCGGTGCGATCGACGGTTGACGCGCTGGCCTTCGCGGTGGTCCGGCATGGCCCTCCGTTTCCTCGCGTTCGGTACTGATGCGCCGTCGGGGAGCGCTGCTGTGAACGTGATGTCAGCTTGTCGTGGGGTGGCTGTGCCTCTCGGTCTTCGGGGCGTTGCCGTTTCTGGCAACGACCTCGGAGCTTGCTTTGGACGAGAAACCGCCGCCTGTCAGTGGACGGCGACACTGAACCTCGCCCGACCGGATCGCTGGAAGAGGTCAGGCCCATCTCCACGGCGCGGGCTCAGAGCGGAGGTTCCGGTCGCGGCTCATGCAGTGGCGGTGGCTCGCTGACGTGCGTCAGCCCGGTCGGTGTCGTGATTCTCAGCGTCCCATCAGGCGCGAGGTGATAGACCCAGCCAGGCTCGTCCTTGAGCCGGTGGTCCCGGGTGCAGTAGGTGATCAGGTCGGCCACGCTGGTTTCGCCCTGGAACTGCCAGGGGATCGAGTGATCGAGTTCGCATGCCTGCGCGGGACGGTCGCAGCCCGGTCTTCGGCACTCGCGATCCCGGACGCGGACGAACTCGGCCATCGCCGCGTCCGGCCGATACTGGGTCCTGCCGAGATCTTGGACCTGCCCGCTCAAGGGGTCGGTGATGATCCGCCGCAACACCGTGTTCGGGCCCGTGGCGATGTGGCGGCCCAGCGAAGCGGGGATGTGGCCGTGTCCGGCCATCTTCACCGGATCGTCGTTCAGTCCCAGATACGTGAACATGTCCATGTAGAGGAACACCTCGGCTCGCTCGGCGGCACCGCCTTTGCCGCTGAGGAGCAGATCGAGGGCGATGTCGGCTCGGAGTTGGTTCATCGTCCGGGTATCACCGTGGTTCTTCAGTGCCTTGGCCTCCTGATGGATTCGCCGGTAGGCGGCGTTGACCTTCTCCGCCTGCCCGTCCACCACCTCGATCGAGGCGACCCCGGCCTCGCCTTGCGCCACCGCCAACCGGCGCCCGTCACGGCTTTGCTTCGACCGCTTTCCGGCGCCGACCGGATCGGCCTTGTTCGCGGCGTAGTTCGCCGCCTTGCGGACCTGGGTACTGTTCTTCTTCGGCAGCCGCGACTCCAACTTGGCATCGACCACCAGCGAATCCTCGTGCGACAACCATGCCGTCGCCTCGGCGACCTTCTGTGCGGAGTAACCGCCTACCAAACCCCGGTCCAGCAAGGAAAGCGTCCGCGGTAGCCGGGAGGTCAACGCGACTCCTGTCGAGACAAGGGAACCGGCGAAATTGTCCACGAGAGACAGTGTCATCGCCACCTCCTGCACCACGCTCCGCGCCCCGCCCCGAAGCTCGCTCAGTCGTGACAGGGCGCGATACCGAACGGCTTCCCAGCGTGCGAGTGCGGCAGTGGCTTCTCGTGCGACGAAGATGGAGTCCTTGTCGTCCAAAGAATTCAGCAGGGCATTGATTTCCTCCAGGTTGGTCGAATCGGATAGGTCCTTCAAAGCGGCGATGGCCGCTTGAGTGGTTTCCATGCGGCGAAGGTACCGTCGACCACCGACAGAAACGGAAACCTGTTTACTGTCAAGGAAACCTGGTCTGATCGATGCTCGCGGCGACCTTGTCGTCCGACGAGGTCGCGGCCGTCCGCGTTGCCAAGTGCCGGCAAAGCGCATCTGACAACAGAATCTTGAGCAGTCGATCCTGAAATCCTCGAGTGGGAGCTGGGTGAAGGCCTCGAACCTCCAGCATGGCCGCGAGCGTCGGCGTCGTGAGAGTCGCGGCCACCGCGTTGCCGGATACCGGCAAACCTCACTCGACAACAGAATTCCGAGCGTCCAGCCCCGAAGCCTTGAGAAGGCTCCCGAACCGCCAACGTGGCCGCGAACGTCAACGGGAAACACCCGGTCACCAGCCAGAAGAACACACTCTCGTGCCAGCCTGCTTCAACGCCAGAGCGCTCGGCCTCGAAAGCCCGCCGAAGACGTTGGTGGGGAACACCCGTCTTGGTGATCGCTGACAACGCCGTATAGCCACTGAGAAACACCAGCGCCGTGATCATGGCACAAGAGCGATCGGCGGGTCGGATGATGCCGATTGACGCGGGCCCAGTAGCCAGCCGCCGAGCGGGCGCATCAGGAATCCGACGGCTGTGGAAGCAACTGTGCCGTCAGGTTTCCCTCGGGTAAGGAGCCCGCCACGAACCACGTTAGCCACGACCCCGGGCTTCTTGTGTGGCAAGGGAAGCTCCTTCGCTCCGGGAATGAGCTGTGAGCGCCATGGTTGAGAAATGGAAATCCGCGATGGGCACATACCCGGTCGGCATGAGTTACCCGAGGAAGTCGCTCACCAGCTCGCTCGACTCGGGACGGCACTCGTCGAAGTAGGCGTGCCGTGCCCCGG
Organism: Amycolatopsis coloradensis; assembly: GCF_001953865.1. Taxonomy (GTDB): domain Bacteria; phylum Actinomycetota; class Actinomycetes; order Mycobacteriales; family Pseudonocardiaceae; genus Amycolatopsis; species Amycolatopsis coloradensis. The sequence continues at coordinate 41,567 of NZ_MQUQ01000041.1, read as the reverse complement.
CGAAGAGGTGCATCCGCGCTTCGGGAATCCGGTCGGCCAGCAGGGGCGCGTTCGCAGGCGGAGCGAGCAGGTCGTCGTCGCCGTGGAGGACCAGGGTGGGGGCGGTGATCTCCGGGAGTACGTCCCAGGCGTCGTGGGTGTTGCTCGCGACGAGGTGCCCGCGGACCGCGTGCGGCGGCATCCCGTGCGCGCCCAGCACCCGGTACGGGCCGGGGTTCGCGGCCCGCCATCCGGGCGTGTACATCAGATTCTCCAGCGTTTTTCGCGCCTCGACGGAGGATCGCCGGGCGAGGGCCAGCCGCACGTCGTTCGACCGCTCGACGCCGTGGGTGCCGCCGGGTGAGGTGCAGCCGAGGACGAGCCGCCGCACCCGGCCGGGGTACCGCGCGGCGACCCATTGCGCGACGCGGCCACCCATCGAGGTTCCGTAGACGTCGGCCTCGGCGACGCCGAGTTCGTCGAGGACCGCGATCACGTCGTCCGCGAATCCCGTTGTGGAATAGGGGGTATCGGGTGCGTCGCTGGCTCCGGTGCCGCGGTAGTCCATGGTGATCGTGCTCGGGAAATCCCCGCGCGTGCGGTTCCACCACTTGTGGTCGTTCGCCTGCCCGGCCAGCAGCACGAGCGGCCTGCCCGTGCCGTGCCACTGGTAGGCCAGCCGGGTGCCGTCGGCGGCGACTGCGTGGCCGGTTCGGGGGAGCGTGGTCATCCTTCTCCTGTTCGGTCTTCCCACAGTCTGGCCGAGGGCCACTCGCCCCTCGTTCACCGTCTGGTGGATCTGCTGGACCAGTGCCCGCGACGGCGTCGACAGCGGGCGTGACGCGGCCGGTCTTGGGGATGCCGAGGACGACGGTGCGCCAGACCTCCGGTTCGCGCACCGGCGCCGCGCTCAAGACGCCGTCGGCGACGTCCGCCGCGATACCGATGCCCGGCAGGATCGTCCAGCCGTGCCCGCCGAGTACCAGCCGTTTCTGCAGCGTCATGGAGTTGGTCTGCACGGTGACCTCGGTCTGGGCGCCTGCTTCACGGGCCGCGCCGTCGATGAGGGTGCGCAGCGCGTGCCCCTCGGACGGCATGACGAGCGGACGCGCGGCCACCTCGGCGAACGGCACGGGGCAATCGAGTGGGCCAGGAGCGTGGCCGCGCTCGTGGGCGACGGTTCCGTCGTCGTGGCGGACGGGCAGATGGTCGACCGGCCGGTCGAACTGCGCGCCAGGGCGATCCTCGACCGCGCGGGTGAGTCATTCCGGCCGGCCGGATGACTCCGACTCGGTCTGGCCGTGCCCGCCGATGGGCGGTAGCGTTCCGGTGAGCGGACTTTTCGTTACGGGTGAACGGAAAGGAGGCGTGGTCCGGTGCACGAACCGAGGGTGACGGACTTCGCGACCACCGATCCGGAACAGGCACGTGCCCTGATCGCCGAGGCCTACCGCGACAACCGGTTGCGGGTGCGAGGCACCGTCGAGAACTACCGTTTCGAGCACAACCGCTGTGATCTCGGGGACGTGCATTTCGACTTCCTGCACAACACGCTGACCACGGAGGTCGTCGTCCAGCCGCTGGGCAGGGTGGTGCTGTTGCGCGTGCTGGGCGGCGGGCTGGAGATCGACGACGGCGTCAGCGACCGCAGGCTGGGTCCGGGCGACGTGTTCGTCGGCCCGCACCCTGGGCACGGCTACCGGACCGGGATGCACGGCGCGCGCCTCCAGGTCACCGGTATCGACCTTTCGCTGTTCACCGGGATGGACGGCGGGCCGGTCGAGCGGCTGTGCTACGACCCGGTGAGTCCGGAGAAGGCCCGGCGATGGCGGCAGACGGTCGACTACCTCACCGGGCTCTTTTCCGAACCGGGGGCGGAGTACGGCCCGCTGGTGCTCGGCGCGGCCGGACGGCTGATGGCCGCGATGGCGCTGGACACCTTCACTGCGGGCGAGGGCGATTCCCGTCCCCGTGACCGCCGTGACGCCGTCCCGGGCACCGTGCGCCGCGGGATCACCTTCCTGGAGGCGAATCCGGACCTCGACCTCGGCGTGGCGGACATCGCCCGCGCCTGCCGGGTCTCCGTGCGTGCCCTGCAACTGGCGTTCCGGCGGTACCTGGACACCACGCCGATGGCTTATCTGCGCCGGGTGCGGCTGGACCGGGTCCGGGCCGAACTCCGTGCCGCCGAACCCGGTGACGGCACGACGGTCACCGGAATCGCGGCGAAGTGGGGGTTCCTGGACGGGAGCAGGTTGAGCGCGCACTATCGCGCGGCCTTCGGTGAGTCACCAAGTCAGACCCTGCGCGAGTGATGACGTTCGTTTTCGTCGGTGCGACTCTGCGTTTTCGCCGCTGGACGGCCGGGGGCCGCGAGCGGTTCCATGGGATCCGGCACCAGCAACGCCGGGCCCCCGCCTGCTGGTGTGTCGTAAGCGGACCGGCCGGCCGGTTCTTCTAGGGACGCGCCGCGATCCCGTCGTACATGACGCGGCGGACCGCTCTGCTCATCGCCGCCTGCCCTCGCGGCGACGGATCGCGCAGTCCGGAAAGCACCGAAGCGAGGATCATCCCGTTGATCGCCCGCGCGGTGGCGTCGACGTCCAGATCCTCGTGCAGATAACCGAGACGGACGCCGTGGTGGAGGTAGCCCGCGGTCAGTTCCGCGGCGGTCTCGTAGAAGTCCAGTACGCGTTCCCGCATCTCGGCGTCGATGCCGGCGGCCTCGAGCAGGAGGAACCGGGCCATCCGCGGGTCACTGCCGAAGATCTCGGCGAGCGCGTCGCCGATCCTCGCGCTCTGCTTGCGGTATTCGGCCAGGCTGTTGACCGCGTCGGGGGCGTTGTCCGCCGCCAGCGAGGCGACCACCTTCTCGACCAGGTCCGTGATGACGTGGTCGACGATGTCCCGTTTGTTCTGGAAGTAGCGGTAGAAGGTGCCGTGCCCGATGCCCAGCCGCGCGGCGATGTCGGCGATCCCCGTCGCGTGGTAGCCGCGTTCGGCGAAGCAGTCGAACGCGGTCTCCACGATCTCGCGCCGTAGTTCCTGCTTCTTCCGTGCGGCCCTGCTGACCGGGGTCTCCGTCGTCATCCCGCCAGCTTATTGCTTCGGACATTCAAATGACATACCGTTCCGGAAATGACACGTCATTCCGCGAGGGCGCTGGTGCTCGGCTGCGGCGGCACGCTGGGCTTTGCCTGGACAGCGGCGGTCCTCGACGCGCTCCACACTCGGGCGGGCTGGGATCCGCGCGAGGCGGACGTCCTGGTCGGGACCTCCGCGGGCGCCGAGGCGGTGGCCATGCTCGGGGCGGGTATCCCGGCGAAGGCGATCCTCGGCGCGCTGGCAGGTACGCCTGATGGCGATCCCATCGTCGCCGCGCACGTCCGGCGGGTGCCGAACCGGTTCCCGCCGGTGCCGTATCCCCGGTGGCCCGCGGCCAAGCTCGTCCGGGCCGCGCTGCGCCGGGACGTCGACGCGATGGCCGGTCTCGCGGGACTTCTTCCCCGTGGCAGGGGAGACGCCGGCTGGCTACGCGAACTCGGGGAAGCCTTGGCACCGGATGGCTGGGTCCCGCATCCCGCGACCTGGCTGATGGCCACGGATCCGGCGGGAGGACGGGTCGCGCTCGGCTCCCCGGACGCCCCGCCCGCCCGGCTCGGCGAGGCGATCGCCGCGTCGTGGGCGATCCCCGGCTGGTTCCCACCGCCGGTTGTGGGCGGACGTCCGCTGCTCGACGGCGGGACGGTTTCGCCGACCTCGGCCGATCTCCTGCTCGGCCACGACGTCGGCGAGGTCGTGCTGATCGCGCCGATGAGCAGCGAAGGCGGGGCCCCGGCGCGCGGTCCGGCCAAGCTGGAACGCCTGCTGCGGACGGCGATGACCCGGCGCGTGGACGATGAGGCGCGTCGGTTGCGCGCGGCGGGCGTGCGGGTGATCCGGATCGAACCGGGGCCGGCCGATCTCGCCGCCATGGGCGCCAACTTCATGGACGGACGGCGGCGGGAGCACGTGCTCGCGACCGCGTTGAGGACGGCGCCCGGCCTGGTCGCCGGTGCTTTCGAACGAGAGGGAGTGCGCGCGTGAGCAAGTACCCGGACCTCGACCTCGCTCGCGCGCATGTGGCGATCACCGGTGCGGGACAGGGCATCGGCCGCGCGACCGCGGAACGCATGGCCGCGCTCGGCGCGCGCGTGTCCATCGGCGACCTCGATCTCGAGGCCGCGAAACGCACCGCCGCCGACATCGGCGGGACCGCGCATCACCTCGACGTCGCCGACCCCGTTTCCTTCGCCGCCTTTCTCGGCGACGCCGAACAGGCGAACGGGCCGCTCGCGGTGCTCGTCAACAACGCCGGGATCATGCCCAACGGCGGTTTCCTCGACCTCTCCGACGCGCTGAACCGGGCGACCATGGAGGTCAACGTCTTCGGCGTCGTCCACGGTATGCGGCTGGCGCTGCCCGGCATGCTGGAGCGCCGCCGCGGGCACATCGTCAACGTCGCGTCGCTGGCCGGGAAGTTCCCCGTCAAGGGGCTGGCGATCTACAACGCCAGCAAGTTCGCCGTCGTCGGGTTGACCGCGGCGACCCGGCTGGAGTACGCGCCGCACGGCGTGAGCGTCTCCGCCGTGCTGCCGTCCGCGGTCGACACCGCGCTCGCGTCGGGGCTGGACATGCGGCCGATCCCGAAGGTGAAACCGGGCCGGATCGCCGACGCCGTCGTGGCTTCCGTCCGCACCCGTGCCGCGGAGATCGCCGTGCCCGGTTACGTCGGCGCGCTCGCGAGCCTTGCCGGTGTGACGCCCGAACCGGCGCTCAACGCCTTCCGCCGCCTGATGCGGGACGACCGGGCGCTGCGCCCCGACTCACCGGATCGCGCGGCCTACCGCACGCGTCTCGATCAGGACACCCACCGGGAGGAAAACGCATGAACGCGCAGTACGACGCCGTCGTCGTCGGGGCCGGTTTCGGCGGGATGGGCGCGGCGATCCAGCTCAACCGGCTCGGCTACGACAACTTGCTCATCCTCGAACGCGAGTCCGATCTCGGCGGCACCTGGCATGTGAACCGCTATCCTGGGCTGGCCGTCGACATCCCGTCGGCCACCTACTCGTACTCGTTCGAGCCGAACCCGCACTGGTCGCGGCTGTTCGCGCCGGGCGCGGAACTCAAGCGGTACGCCGAGCACGTCGCGGACAAGTACCGGCTGCGGCGCTACATGCGCTTCGGCACCGTTGTCACCGGTGCCGTCTGGGACGAGGCGAACGCGCACTGGACGGTTTCCCGCGCCGAGGGCGAGCCTGTCACGGCGAAGTACCTGCTGACCGCGACAGGGTTCCTTTCCCAGCCCAAGAAACCCGACATCTCCGGCATCGACACCTTCGGCGGCAAGGTCATCCACACCACCGCGTGGGACGACGGCTACGACCTCGCGGGCAAACGCGTCGCTGTGATCGGCACCGGCGCGACCGCGGTCCAATTGATCCCTGAGATCGCGTCCCTCGCGCGGGAACTCAGCGTGTACCAGCGGACCCCGATCTGGGTGAGCCCGAAACTGGACTTCCCGGTGCCCAAGGCGGTCCGGCGCGCGTTCGCCGCGGTGCCGTTCACCCAGCGGGTCGCCCGGCTGACCGGGACCGCGTTGCTGGAACTGATGATGGTCTCCGGCGTGCTGCACTACAGGCAACTGCCGATCGCGAACCGGCTCGGGAAGATGTGGTGCCTGGCGCATCTCCGCCGTCAGGTGCGGGATCCGGGGCTGCGTGCGGAACTGACGCCGCGGTATTCGTTCGGCTGTAAGCGTCCGACGTTCTCCAACGAGTACTTCCCGGCCTTCACCAAGGACCACGTGCACCTGGAGACGACGTCCATCGCGAAGATCGACGAGACCGGGATCGAGACGGCCGACGGTGCGCGGCGGGACATCGACGTCCTGGTGCTGGCGACCGGATTCGACCTGTGGGAGGCGAACTTCCCGGCGGTCGAGATCATCGGCCGCGGTGGTCGCGATCTCGGGAAGTGGTGGCGGGAGAACCGGTTCCAGGCCTACGAGGGCGTCGCGATCCCGAAGTTCCCGAACTTCATTTCGCTCAACAGCCCGTATTCGTATTCGGGACTGTCCTATTTCACCACCATCGAGACGCAGATGCGGCATATGGACCGGCTTTTCGGTGCGATGCGGCGCCGCGGCGCGACCGAGTTCGAGGTCACGCAGGAGGCCAACGACGCGTTCCTCGACCGGATGACCGAACGGCTCGGCGACTCGATCTTCACCCTCGGGAACTGCGCTCCGGCGAACAGCTACTACTTCAACCCGCACGGGGAGGCGACCTTGCTCCGCCCGTCCTCCACCCTCAACGCCATCAAGGAGGCCCAGAACTTCCCCATCGAGGACTACACCTTCGCCTGACGCGGCGGTGATCAGCCGGACAACACCCGTGATGTCCGGCTGATCACAGGTGATGTCCGTCTGATCACGTGTGCTCTCCGTTGGCGGCCGCAGGGGGCCGGGATCCCGGGAGATCCCGGCCCGTCGTCACTGCCGCTTACTGCCTGCGGAGCCTCAGCGTGACGGCCGCGCCCGCCGCGGCGAGGAACACCGCGCCGAGGGCGTACGGCCACCACGGCACCGAGTCGTCGCCCACCGGGGAGGCGCCGTAACCACCGGCCGCGCCCGTGCGGTCGTAGGTCGAGCCGGGCAGCTTGTCGCCGTAGCGGGTTTGCAGGGCCTCACGGTAGGCGGCGAGGGTCATTTTCTCGCCGGTCTTCGCCACCGACGATCCATCGAGGACGGTCACGATGTCCCCGTCGACGGCGTACCAGGCACCGGCCTGCGGTTCGCTCAGGAGGTAGCCCTTGCCGACCCGCGCCGCGAGGCGCTTTTCGACGTCACCCGAGGCGACGTTGTAGACCGACCAGCCCGTGCCTTCGCGCTGCGACCACACGGTCGCCGCGTCGCCGTTGCCCAGGGTGGCGGGAGTGGCGACGTAGGCCAGTTCCGCCGGCACGGCCGAGGTGCCGGCGATGAAGGCCGCGGTCGGCTGGTAGACCGCCACCGGGGTGCGCGGATCGGCTTTGGCGGTCCTGGCCGCGACGGCCATGTCGGCCTTGGCCGCACCGGGGAACTCCGCTTTGGCGAGCCGCTGGGTGGTCGCGTCGCTGGTGACCACTGTGGACACCGCGGCGAGATCGGCGGCGGTGGGTACGCCTGCCGGGGAATCCGCGGCGGAGGCGTGGCCGCCGAGTGCCAGAGACAGTCCGAGAGCGAGGATCGTGGCGCCGAGGAAGGTTCGCTTCATGGTTTCAGTCCTTGATCCCGTAGACGGTGTGGGTCCAGGTGAAGGAGTTGTTGGACCGGTAGGCGTTGTAGCTCATCTGGTTGTAGCGGGGGCTCGAACCCCACGGGTCGCCGTAGTACACCGTCGTCGCGCCATTGGTGTTGTCGTAGCCGTAGAGCACGTGCATGTGGCCGCCGCCGCTGCGCCAGCCGATCCGGGTGCCGATCGGCTGCCGCGCGTCGACCTGGCTCTTGATCGAGGCGAAGGTCAGCGTCTGGCCCGAGGAGCTGTAGGTGCCGACGTTGCCGAATCCGAGCCACCGGAACACGCGCTGCTGATCGCTCAGGTAGCCCTGGTTGTTCGCACAGTCCGAACCGGACTCGTTGTGCGCGACCTGGCAGAACTTCGTCTGGGAGATCGAGTGTCCCCACCAGGCGGCGATGGTGTTGCCGCTGGCGTCCCAGCACCAGTTGCTCTTCTCCTGCGCCTGCATCTTGATCGGGATCGTGGTGGCCGCCGTGATCGCGGGCGCCGCGGAAGCGGGCGCCTGGAGGGCGACCATCGCGGCGACACCGGCGCAGGCCGTGGCCAGCCCGCGCCTGAATGAGGTCTTCACCGTCGGAACACTCCTAACTGGATGGTCGAACGCGAAGCACGCGCGGGCGGCTACCCGGAGGGGACAGGTGAAGGCTTCGGCTACCCGACTGGGTGGTCGTCCGGCGCGAGCGGGGGACTTGCGCTGTGGTGAGGTGACACAGGGGCACTGCGAACAGTCTGAGATTCACCCTCAGGGGGTACCCGTGGCAAGGTTCGCGGCAATACCTAAGGGTCCGTATTGCGGCTGCGGGGTCCGCGCCAGGCAGGTCGGCGTCGCCCGATCGAGTTAACGCCGTGACCGCGGTGGTGTGGACCAGCGGAAAGCGTCCGGCACCCGGTCACTGTTCGTGTTCCCGCCTTTCGGCGGGTGTCCTATCGGTATGGTCCCGAGCATGCCGACGATCGGTGCGGCACCGGTGTTCGTGGCCCGCGACACCGAACTGGCCGAACTGGTGCGCGTCACCTCGAGCCCGCCGTCGGTCGCCGTGGTGGAGGGCGAACCGGGTGTGGGCCGGAGCCGTCTGCTCGAAGAATTGGCCGCCCATCCCGCGATCGCGTCGCGCGTGATCTGGTCCGCCCGCTGCGGTTCTTTCGTGCGGCCGTGCCGGTTGGCGTCGTTGGTCGACGCGCTGCTCGGCAAGAGCGAGGTGGCCGCCGCCCACGCGGCAGGCTTCTCCCCGGTGACCGGCGTCCTGCGACGGCTGATCCCCGAATGGTCGCCGTGGCTGCCGCCCTTTCCGGAGAACGCGGACACCGAGACCGTCCGGCAGCAGGAGTTCCGTGCCGTGCGCGAAGTCCTGACCGGCTGCGGCCCGGCGGTACTGGTGCTCGACGACGTCCACTCCGCCGACGACGACACGGGGGAGTTCCTGCGCGGGCTCGCGGCGTCACCGGCGGCGGCGTTGAGCGTGGTGGTCAGTTCGGTCGCGGGCGGCCCGCGGCGATTCCCGCCGATAAGGGAGATCGCCGCGCATCTCTCGCTTCCGGCGTTCACCGCCGCACAGGTGCGGACACTGCTGGACGCGTCCTTCGGCCGCTGCGCGCCGGATTTCGCCGAAGCGGCGCACCGGCGGACGTCCGGGATCGCCGTCGACCTGACGGCCTTGGTGCAGAGCGTCGGTGACACGGCCGAGGCGCTTTCGGCGGACAGACTGGAGTCGGCGACCGTGCCGCCGATCGTGCGGAGCCGGGTCGCCGGGCTGATGGCGGAGATCGGCCCGCCCGCGCGGGACGTCGTGCGTGCGGCCGCGGTGCTGGGATCACCCGCCGGGGAAGCGGAACTGGGCGCGGTGGCGGCACCGACAGCGGGGCAGATCCCCGGCGCGGTCACCGAGGCCGTGGAAACGGGGCTGGTGCGGGATCTCGGTCGCGGCCGCTACGAATCGGGGAGCCCGCTGATCGCCGAAGCGGTCTACGCACTGCTTCCCGGCCCTCAACGGTGCGCGATGCACGGCCGCGCCGCCGCCCGGCTCGCCTCGGGCGCCGAACCCTTCGCGTCGCTCATCGCCCGGCACGCGCGGCTGGCGGGCGATCTCGTCGCGTGGACACAGTGGACCGGCGTCGCGGTCGACAACGCCATCGAAGACGGCCGGACCGAGGAAGCGAGCCGTCTGCTCGAAACGGCGTTGCGGGATCCGGACCTGCCGAGGACCGCGCGCGAGTCGTTCGCCGTCCGGCTCGGCCGGGAACTGCCGCGCAGTATCGCCCACGCCGGCACGGTCCGGCTGCTGCGGGAGATCCTGCGCGAATGGCCGCTGAGCAAGGCCGCGCGGGGTGAGATCCGGGTCCACCTCGGTCAGGTGCTGATCAACCAGGTGGGCAAGGTCGAAGCGGGAAGGCTCGAGATCGAACTGGGCGCGGCCGACCTCGGCAGGCGGCAGGCGCTGCTCGCCAGGGGGCTGGTCACGCTGGCGATGCCGCATATCGGGACGGTCCCGGTCGAGGAGAACTTCCGCTGGCTCGACCAGGCCGAACAGGTGAGCAAGGGGGAACACGACGCCGGACTGCTCGCCGCGATCGCCGCCAACCGGCTTTCGGCGCGGATGCAGGTCGCCGATCCGGACGCCTGGCACGCCATCGCCGACCTGCCGCGGGCCCCCGAATCGGCCGAGGTCTGCCGCCAGGTGGCTCGCACCTACATCAACTTGGCCGACGCGGTGGCGTGGAACGGGCACTACCCGGTCGCCCGTGCCTACCTCGCGACCGCGCGGCGGCTGATCCGCGACGACCACCAGCCCTACCTCGACGCGCTGGCCGACGGTACGGAACTGCGCCTCGACCTCGCGATGGGGGAGTGGGCGATCGTCGCCGAGAAGTCGCGGGCGATGCTGACGCGGGTCGACAAGGACGGTTCGCTCGCCGCCGAACCGCTGCTCGTCCTCGGCTGGTACGAGTACGGGCAGCACCGGCCGACCGCGGCCCTGCGCAGCTTCGACGCGGCGTTCGCGCTCTCCGCGGGCAGCGTCCCGATCCAGGCGTCGGCGTACGCGGGCCGCGTCGCGGTCCATCAGGCGGGCAAGGATCTGCAAGCCGCCAGGCGTCTCGCCGAGTACGGCCTGGATACCGTGCGCCGCAAGAACAACTGGGTCTGGGCGGCCGAGCTGATGCCGTTCGCCGTGCGCACCATGCTCGGACTGGGACAGCTCGTCGAGGCGAGGGAACTGCTCGGCGAGTACCGGCAGGGCATCGACGGCAAGGACGCGCCGGTCGCCAACGCGGCGGCGCTGCTGTGCCGGGGAATACTCACCCAGGCCCGCGGCGAGACGCTCGCCGCCGGAGACCTCCTGCTCGGTGCCTCCAAGGCCTACCACGCGCTGCCTTTCCCGTATTTCGCCGCCTACGCCGACGAACTCGCGGCCGGATGCTTCGCCGAAGCCGGGGAACGGGAACGCGCGGTCGCCTCGTACACCACCGCCGAGACGGCGTATGCGAATCTCGGCGCCGCTGTGGACGCGCTCCGCTGCCGTCGGTCGTTGCGCCGATGCGATCCCGAGATGCCTCGCCGTGGCCGCAAGGGGTACGGCGAAGGGCTGTCGCCGAGGGAACTCGAAGTCGCCAGGCTCGCCGCCCAGAACCTCACCAACCGGGAGATCGGCGAGCGGCTGTTCCTGTCGCCGCGGACGGTCGAGATCCACGTCGGACGGGCGCTGCGCAAACTGGGGCTGCCTTCGCGCACGGTCCTGACCGAGGACCTGCTCCGCGACGCGAGCGGCGAGGATTCCAAAACGGCCTGAGGTGTTCCTTAGGGGTCCGTATTCGGCGATTCGCTGGGTAAGTCGTGAGAAACCGCAGGTGAGAGCCAGTTTCTTTAAATAGTGGGACGACCGCCGCGTTCCACTATTGTTCCGTTTCCGCCGCCGTCCGACAGTTGTCCGGCAGTCGCGATTTCCCGGAAAGGAATCACCGTGAGCAGACAACGGATCTTCGGCGTGGTCGTCCTGACCATGGCCGCGCTGGCACCGGCGGCGGGTATCGCCGGTGCGGCACCGGACACCCCGCCAGCCGACCTCCACCGTGCCATCGCACCGACCGACGCCGCGCCTTCGCCGACGGGTGGCGTCCACGGCCAGAGCATCGGCGGCTCGCCGGCGTCGGTCAAGGACTACCCGTACGCCATCGCCGCGCTCCGGGAAGGCGGTTCGCGGCCGAAGGGACAGAGCTGCAGCGGTTCCGTCATCGCGCCGCGGAAAGTCATGGTGGCGGCCCACTGCAAGGAACTGGCGGGTGAGAAGAGTGTCCTTTATGGACTGGATGACCTCAAGAGCGCGGGTGGCACTCAGCTGAAGGCCGTCGACTACCGGATCCACCCCAGATTCACCCAGCCCTGGAACGGTTACGACGTCGCGGTGATCACCACCGACGGCGACATCCCGGTCCCGCCCGGCGGTTACGCCAAGGTCGCCACCTCCGCCGACACCGGCCTGGAGACGCCCGGCAAGGACGGGTTCAGCCTTGGCTACGGCAAGAAGGACATGAACGACTCCACCCAGGACGTCACGTTGCACAAGCTGACGCTGCCGATCGTCAACGCGAGTCAGTGCACCGGCGTGGAGAACGGCGTCGACCCGGAGACGATGATCTGCGCCGGGTACTCCGACGGCCGCAAGACCGTCCTGCCCGGCGACAGCGGCGGCCCGTTCGTCGTCGACGGCAAGGTCGTGGGGATCACCTCCTGGAGCCGCAGCGATTTCCGCTGGTACAGCGTCTACAGCAGGCTCAACAACGAGATGGGGGACTGGGTCGCCGAGCAGATCGGCGGCGAGCAGCCGGGTGACGCCTTCACCCTGGCAGCTTCGCCTTCGTCGGTGAAGGTCTTGCCGGGCGAGTACGTGTCGGCGAGTGTCACGAGCGAACCGGGCAAGAACGGTGCCGAGAACATCACGCTGTCGGCGTCGGGACTGCCCGAGGGTGCCAAAGCCACGTTCCAGTCCGCCACGATCAAAGCGGGCGAGGTGGCGAAGCTGACCATCGAGACCGCCTCCGGAACACCGGAAAAGGCTTATCAGGTCACGATTTCCGGGAAGGGCACGACCGAAACGGCCACCGCCGGCCTCACCCTCACCGTCGGCGCGGGCGAACCTCCCGTCGGCGACCTGAAGGTGACCGTGAACCCGTCCTCCGGCTCCGGCCGAGCGGGTTCGCTGGTGAGCGCCACCGTCACCGCGACCGGTGGCAGCGACTCGATCACGTTGTCCGCCAGTGGTTCCGGGCTGCCGATCAACCCGTTCTTCTCACCGCGGACTGTGTCCAGCGGCGGCAGTTCGACCATGCAGGTCTTCGCACCGTTCCAGCCGGGCACGTATCCGGTCACGGTGACCGCCAAGGACGCCGTCGGCAAGACCGCGACCGCCACGTACACCCTCATTGTCCAGTGAACTTCACCGAAACAGAGGTGACCAACCATGCGTAACAAGACGAAAACCCTGCTGGCACTGGGCTTGTTGGGCCCACTCCTCGCGCTCGGCGCCGGAACGGCCGTCGCGGCCGAGGCGGAAGGCGTCGTGATCCCGGCCAAGCAACACTACGGTGATCAGTACATCGTCGTCCTCCACGACGTCGCCGCCGCCGGGCAGCCGGCTTCGGCCGAATTGGCCCACCGGTACGGCGGCGAGGTCCGTTCGGTCTGGACAGCGACCATCCGCGGGTTCTCGGCCAAGAGCATGACCCCGGCCGAAGCGCGGAGGCTGGCCGCGGACCCGTCGGTCAAGGCGGTCTACGAGGACGGCACCGCCCGCGGCACGGGCACCCAGCAGAATCCGACGTGGGGGCTGGACCGGGTCGACCAGAAGAACCTGCCGCTCGACAAGTCCTACACCTATCCCAACGAGGGCGAGGGCGTCACCGCCTACGACCTCGACAGCGGCATCAACCCGTCGAATCCGGAGTACGAAGGCCGTGCCAGCCTCGGCAAGGACTTCTTCGGCGGCGACGGCAAGGACTGTCACGGTCACGGCAGCCACACCGCGGGCACGCTCGGCAGCAAGACCTACGGCGTCGCGAAAAAGGTCAAGATCGTCGGGCTGAAGGTCCTGGGCTGCGACAACTCCGGGCCGGACTCGGGCATCATCGACGCCGTCGACTGGGTGACGGCCAACGCGAAGAAGCCCGCGGTGGCGAACATGAGCCTGGGCATGGACGCCCCCGGGGTCGGGGACGACGCGGTCAAACGGTCGATCGCCTCGGGTGTCGTCTACGGCGTGGCCGCGGGCAACGCGTCCACCGACGCCTGCGACACCAGCCCGGCGCGGGTGCCGGAGGCGATCACCGTGAACGCCTCGGACTCCGGCGACAACCGGTCGTCGTTCTCCAACTACGGCGGCTGCACCGACATCTTCGCGCCGGGCACGAACATCACGTCGCTGAGCCCGGGCAACGGCGGTTCGGCGGGGATGAGCGGAACTTCGATGGCGACGCCGCACGTCGTCGGCGCGGCCGCGCTCCACCTGTCGGCCAATCCGGGCGCCACACCACAACAGGTCCGGGACGCGCTGGTGAACAACGCGACCACGGGTGTCATCAAGAACGCGGGCAGCGGCTCGCCGAACAAGCTGCTCGACGTCTCCTTCATCGGCACCGGCGGCCCCGGCCCGAAGTGCGGCGTCAAGTCGAACACCACGCCGGTGTCCATTCCGGACGCCGGAGCCGCGGTGACCAGTTCGGTGACCCAAGAAGGCTGCGACGGCAAGGCTTCCGCGTCGTTGCCGGTTAAGGTGGACGTCTCGCACACCTACAGCGCCGACCTCGTCCTCGACCTGGTCGGGCCGAGCGGCAAGACTTACCGGCTCAAGGGCTCCGGCGGCGTCGGCTCGGCCGGCGGCGTGCACCAGACGTTCACGGTCGACGCTTCCGGTGAGGCGGCCAACGGCACCTGGAAGCTGAGCGCGCAGGACGTCTACAAGTTCGACACGGGCAGCATCGACGGGTTCAGCGTCACCTTCTGAATCCGGTGAGACTCGCCGGCAGGGCGGGGAGGGAAGACACCGGCGGGGCCGCGCTCGCGGTCCCGCCGGTGTCTCGCAGGTCGTGAGTGCGTGGCCTTCAGGACGGCTCGGCGGCGGTCGCTGGGCGACGGCAGGCGTCTCCACGCGATGGTGCTCCGGGGACTGAAGACCGAACCCGAGGTGATCGCCCGAGAGATCGTCAGGACGCGGTGAGCGCCCGCCGGAGTTCCTCGTACGTCGGCGCGAGCGCCCGGAGCGTGTCCGCGGCGCGCGTGTCGTCCTCGGTGACCAGGTCGTACTGCAACGAACCGACCAGCCGTGCTTGCGTGGTGAGGATGGCGGCGGCGCGGTCGTGGCCCACCCGGCGCAGGCACGTCGCCGCGTCGGCCAGCCGCCGAGCGCCGACGCGGACCCCGAAGTGCGCGAGGAGCCCGCGCAGGTCCGGGTCAGAGCCGGAGCCGATCCGGGCGGCCAGCGCCAAGGCCGCGTCGGCGTTGCCGAGGCTGCCGGGCGGGAGTCCGGTTTCGTTCTCGCCGCCGAGCCTGCCGATCGCGCGGGGGAGCGAGGCGACTATCGCGGTCTCGTCGGCGACGACGGTGTGCCGGACGAAGTTCGTCCGCATCGTGTGCGGCTTGCCGTAAGCCACGGTTTCGGCCTGCCAGGCGGCGGCGAACTCCGCGCGCGGTAGCCGCGCGTACGGGAATCCCTGCGGGTCGTGGACGGTGACGGACTCGCTGTCCGCGGCGAGCACGACGAGGAAGTGGTCGGCTCCGATCGGGCCGGTCATCCCGGGCTGGTAGCGCAGGTGCCCCATCTCGACGGGGCCGATCATGACCGGCCCACCGGAAAGGCCTTCGACGAGCCGGGCGAACGCGGCGTCGGGGTCTTCGTCGCTGAAGGTGTCCGCGCTCCAGCCGAGGACGTCGAGCGCTTCACCGACGCCGATGTCGGGATCCCAGCCGAAGGCGTCGAAGAACGGCAGCGATCCGCCGACCAGTTGCATGCCGAAGGGGCTGCCGGTCACGGTTTCGAGCACCTCGATTCCCGGCGCCTCGGCACCGAGCATCATCGCGAGGGAATGGGCGTAGCAATAGGGGCCGGAGCCACGGTAAGGAAAGTCGATCACGCGTTCGACACTGGCAGTTTTCGCGGGAAAACGCCACCCTCACCGACTCCAATCCGTTGTGGACGGTTCTCCGGCTTTCCTCACCCGTCCGGAGGTTTCCAGGCCACTCAACGGGTCCTATCCAGGGACCCCGCCGATCCCGGTTGCCCTCCATGATCTTCGCGACACAGGATGGCGTTCGATCGGGCTCGCTGTCCCCGTCGTCCTGGCCGGACACGACGACCAGTTCGTGGTCGGCCGGGACATGGGCCAGATGGCTGTAGGGCCCGATGGGCGCGGCCAAAGCCTCCGGGCTCCAGCGCGTCCCGAGAGTAGCGGCGACCGATGATTCCGGACCGCGACGGGAGTCTCTTCCCGGGAACGACTGGAGGGAACCGAGATGACGAACACGGGACCGCGGGCGCGCGGCCGCGCCACGGCCGGGGTCTGGCCGCTGATCCACACCGAGCGGGCGGCGCTGGCGAAGGACCTGATCGGGCTCACCGAACCGCGGTGGGGGACGCCGTCGCTGTGCACCGGGTTGACCGTGCGCGACGTGCTGGCGCATCTCACCGCGGGGGCGAGTCTCACCCCCGCGCGCTGGCTGGCGGGCGTGATCCGCTGCCGGTTCGATTTCGACAAGCAGGTCACGATGCGACTGGCCGAGCAGCTCGGTGCGGACGGCGCCGAGACGCTGGAGCGGTTCCGCCGAGCCGTCAAGAGCACGACGAAACCGCCGCTGCCCGCCATCGCGATGCTCGGTGAGGTGATCGTGCACGGCGAGGACATCCGGCGCCCGCTCGGTCTCCGCCGAGAGCATCCGATCACCGTCCTCACCTCCCTGGCCGGCTACTACCAGGGGGCCGATCTGGTGGTGATGGCGAAAGGACGCATCGGCGGGCTTCGGCTCGAAGCGACCGACGGCCCCTTCGCCGTCGGATCCGGGCCGCTCGTCTCCGGCACGACCCTGGCGCTGATCATGGCCATGACCGGACGAGCAACCTATCTGGACGAACTCCGCGGTGACGGGGTCGCGATCCTGCGGCGGCGTGTTCCCGCTCCGGAGTGAGGGAGCCGGGCGCCGCCGTCCGGACGACTCTCGGCCTTTGCCGACTACGTGCTCAAGCATCCGCCGCTGGTGCGGATGTCGGAGACCGCGGCGCCGGGGGCGCGCTACCGCATCGGCGCCTACCGGTTCCGGCACCGGCACGTCGCGCACGCCCTCCTCGCCCCGCTGGCGGCCGAACACGTGACCGCGCTGGTGCCGGAACTGGGGGAGGACCGCCTTCGCGCGACTGTGGCGGGTCGCCGGAGCCAAGTAGGGTGTCGGCGAGAACCCCGGGAGTGTGTCGATGACGGTGGAGAGCCGGACGTACCGGCCTGCCAGGCAGGCCGTGCTGGTGCTGCTCGCCGCCGTGCTGACCGCGCTCGGCCTGTTCTTCGCGCTCCATTCGGGTGATTCCGCTTCGGCGGACGACTCGCGCGGGGCGAACGCGATGGTCGACTCCTCGGTCTCCAAGGCCGTGGCACCGGTGCGCGCCGTGGGCAGGCTCGCCGCCGAACCTTCGCTCCTGGGTGTGCACGGTCACGGTGACCTGCCTCTCTTCGGCACGGTTCCACACGGGCCCGCGTCGACGACGTTGCTCCGGCTCGGTGAATTCGACGCCGACGTCACTCCTCTCTCCCGCGCGGCGCACCGCCTCGCGCTGGGGGATCGCGCTCCTCCTTTCCCGGTAGCCGTCTGAAGCTCACGGGCGTGCCTTCCGCGCGCCCGAACCGGGAATACATCGAGGAGAAACCGTCGTGCCGCGCGAAACCGCGCGGCGAGGCATGACCGGGCGAGCCGTCGTCTCGCTGGTCGTCCTCGCCGCGACCGTGTACCTGTTGCTGACCACCGCCCCGCGCCTGGGGCTCGATCTGCGTGGTGGCACGCAGATCGTGCTGGAGACCAAGGATTCACCGACCGCCACCGCCGGGCCGGAGACCACCGACCGGACGCTCGAGGTGCTGCGCCGCCGGGTCGACGCGCTGGGCGTCGCCGAACCCATGCTCGCCCGCTCCGGGGACAACCGGATCATCGTCGAACTGCCCGGCGTGCGGGATCCGCAGGAGGCCGTCGAGGTGATCGGCCGCACCGCGCAACTGTCCTTCCATCCGGTGCTCGGAGCTTCCGCCGAAGCGGCACAGGGAAGCCGCGTGCTGCCCGACGAGAGCGGGCAGTCGATCACCCTCGGGCCTGCGGCGCTGACCGGGGAAGGCGTCGACAAGGCAAACTCGACGATCGATTCACAGGGCGGCGGCTGGCTCGTTTCCGTTGACTTCAAAGGGGATTCCGGCCGCTCCTGGGAGAAGCTGACCGGGCAGGCCGCCTGTTCCCCGCCCGGCGATCCGACCCGGCGGGTGGCGATCGCGCTTGACGACAAAGTGATCTCGTCGCCACAGGTGGGCCCGCAGGTCGCCTGCGGAGTCGGGATCGTCGGCGGGAGCACGCAGATCACCGGGCGGTTCTCCCCGGACGAGGCGAAGGATCTGGCGTTGCTGATCAACGCCGGCGCGCTGCCGACACCGGTCGAGATCATCGAGCAGCGGACCGTCGGCCCCACCCTCGGCGCCGCCGCGATCGACGCCAGCGCCCGCGCCGCCGTGATCGGGCTGGCGCTGACCGCGTTGTTCCTGCTGGTGGTGTACCGGCTGGCCGGATTGATCGCCGTGGGCGCGTTGGTCGCGTACGCCGCCGTGTCCTACGCCGCCCTGCTCGCCGTCGGCGCGACGCTGACCTTGCCGGGGCTCGCCGGGTTCGTCCTGGCCATCGGCATGGCCGTCGACGCCACCGTGCTCGTCTTCGAACGGGCGAGAGAAGAACACTCGGTCAAACGAGGGGGCACGCTGACCCGCTCGGTCGGCCGCGGGTTCAGCGGGGCGCTGTCGGCGATCGTCGATTCGAACGTGACCACCCTGCTCGCCGCGGGGCTGCTGTTCTGGCTGGCGTCCGGCCCGGTGCGCGGGTTCGGGGTGACGCTGTCCATCGGGGTGATCGTCGCCCTGTTCATCTCGCTCGTGCTCACGCGCTGGCTGCTGCACCTCACGATGCGGGGAGCCCTCGCGCGCGAACCGCGGCTTTCCGGGCTCACCCACGAAGGCCGCGTCCGCCAGTGGGTGAACCGCCGCGACCCGGCGTTCCTCGGCAAACCCCAGCGCTGGCTGATGGTGGCCGGGGCGGTCGTCATCGCCGCGATCGCGGGACTCTTCGTGGCGGGGCCGAATCTCGGCGTCGAGTTCACCGGCGGCCGGGTGATCGAATACAGCACGTCGGCGCCCGCCGACGTCGAACAGGTCCGGGACGCGGTGTCCGACGCCGGATTCCCGCGCGCCGTCGTGCAGATGTCCGGTGAGAACGACATCGCGGTGCGCACCGAGCCCATCGACGAGGCCGCCGCCGAGCGGATCCGGACCGCGGTCGCCGGGGTCACGGGTGACGCCACTGAAATCCGCGACGAGCAGATCGGCCCGAGCCTCGGCGCCGAACTGCGCACCAAGGCGGTCATCGCGCTCGGCCTCGCCGTACTGGCGCAGCTGAGCTATCTCGCGGTGCGGTTCGACTGGCGGCTCGGCCTCGCCACGGTGGCGGCGCTCGCCCAAGACGTCCTGATCATCCTTGGGATCTTCGCCTGGCTGGGCAAGTCCATGGACGGCGTCTTCCTCGCCGCGCTGCTGACGGTGATCGGGTACTCGGTCAACGACTCGGTGGTGGTCTTCGACCGGGTCCGGGAAGTGCGGGGGCTGCGCCGCGAGGAACCGTTCGCCCGCGTCGTCGGCACGGCGGTACTGCAAACGCTGCCCCGGACGATCAACACCGGCATCGGGGTGCTGTTCGTGCTCGGCGCGCTGCTGTTCCTCGGGGACGGTTCGCTGGCCGACTTCGCCCTCGCGCTCCTGCTCGGTCTCATCGCCGGCACAGTGTCCACTGTGGCCACCGCGGGGCCGGTGGCCATCCTGCTCGACCGGCGGTGGCCGGGTGCCGCGCGTCCGGTCAGGAAGCCGTCGCGGACACGGGAGCGCGAAGACAACGGCGCGGTGGTGTGATCGGCGTTCCTTTGTGGACCACCGCGCTCCGCCCGGCCTCTATGCTCGTTCCCGGTGGCAGGGGAGTCCACCGGGAACGAGGGGCGGGGTAGATGATCCAGAGCGTGCTCGTCGGCGCGGTCGTCGTGCTGGCCTGGACGATGACGGCGGCACGGCTGGAGCGGTGGCAGATCACCGCGCCGATGGCGATGGTCGTGGCGGGGCTGGCGATCGGGTTCAGCACCCGGAACGACCTCGGCAACGGGCTCAACACCGAGATCGCCCTCAACGCCGCGGAACTGATCCTCGCGCTGCTGTTGTTCGTGGACGCCACCGCGGTCAAGGGCGGCTACCTCGGCCACGACGGCAAGACCGCGGTGCGGCTGCTGCTGATCGCGCTGCCGCTGACGATCCTGATCGTGATGGGCGCCGGCCTGCTGGCGCTGCCGGGTCTCGGGTGGACGGTGGTGCTGCTCATCGCCTGCATCATCGCCCCCACGGACTTCGCGCCGGCGACGTCGGTGGTGCACGACGTCCGGGTGCCCGAACGTGTGCGGCATCTGCTGAACGTCGAAAGCGGCTACAACGACGGCGTCGTCGCACCGGTGTTCATCTTCGCGCTCACCCTCGCGGGGAGCAATCACCAGGCGAACACGCCGGGTGAAGCGTTGCAGGCCGCGATCCCCGCGGCGCTGCTGGCCGTGCTGGCGGGCTCCGTGATCGGCGCGGTGGCCGCGGTGGCGATGAACGTGACGGGCAAGCACGGCTGGTCGACGCGGCATTCCGCGCGGGTGGCGGCGGTCGCGTTGCCGCTGCTGACCTACACCGCCGCCGTCGCGATCGGCGGCAACGGTTTCGTCGCCGCGTTCATCTGCGGGATCGCCTACAAGACCGCCCGGCACCCGAGTGAAGACGAACTCGGGCTGGCCGAAGACGTCAGTTCGCTGTGCGGGCTGCTGATGTGGTTCGTCTTCGGCAGTACCGCGGTGCTGGTGTTGTCCTTCGGCCTCACCTGGGGCGTGGTGATCGTCAGCGTCGTCGCGCTGACCGTCGCGCGGCTGATCCCGGTACTGCTCACCTTGCTGCGGACGGATTTCCGGTGGCGGGACCGGATGACCGTCGGCCTGCTGGCGCCGCGCGGCGCGGCGTCGATCGTGTTCGGTCTGCTGGCCTACAACTCACTTGACGGGGACGCGGCGGACGTCGCGTTGAGCGTCATGGCGGTCACGGTGCTGGCGAGTGTGATCGCGCATGGCGTGGGAGCGTCGGCGTTCTTGAACCGCAAGTCGAAGACTTCGTGACGAGGCAGGAATCGGGACACTCGCCGTCCCGATTCCTGCCTGGCTCACCGAACTCTCACGTGCTCGGAGACGTGAGTGCCGGGTTGATCGCCTCAGCCGCTCATCGCCTTCCTGATCGCCGCTTCGAGCATTTTCACGTGCTTGGAGTCCATCCCGCCGTAGGTGAAGGTGTTCATGTCCACCTTGTCGGCGTACATGGGCACGTCCTCGACGACAGCCTTGGAGGCGCCGGGCACGTCGAAGACGAGCTTCCCCGGCTTGAACGCCGTCGGCGGAATGTTCTTGAGACCACTGATCTTCCCGACAGTGAACGTGTGCTTTCTGGTGCCGAGTCCTTTGACGGCGGCCTTGATCGTGATCGTCCGGCCGCTGAAACTGATGGATCGGCGTCTGGCGTGGATGTACACGAACCCTCCCCTGGGCACGGAAAAAGGCACTCTACGAGAAAGACGAGGAGCTGACGGGCGCTCGTTCCCGAACCGTTATCGCGTAGCGGCGAGCGCCGGGCGCCCGACCTCCGGTGACGGCGGCACGAACCGGAGGTGGGGGATCGCCCGAGATCATCGAGGTCCGGGTTCCGGAGCAGGCCGCGCTGGACGGGGACGCCCGGAAGGCAGGGGCGGACGGGTCGCCGACGTCGTTCTGGCCCGCGTGGCTCGGCGAGGACTTCGACCGGGTGGCGGTGTGGTCCGTCGGCTACGAGGCCTGGTCGACGGGGGCCTGTGAAACCGCGGGTCACCTGGTCCGTGCGATCGAGTTGTGCGAGCGCACGCTGGCCGCTCGGGAGCGGATATTCGGAAACGATCATCAAGACACGTTGAATTCACGGAACGATCTGGCCTACGCCCACGGAACCGGGGGTGATCTGCCGTTGGCGATCAAGATGTTCGAAACGGCGCGGGCCGACGCGCTGGGCCCGGATCATCGGCGCTCAGGTCGTACGGTTCGGCGCTGTCCCACAACGCCTCCGCCTCGCCGAGGAACGCCCGCCCCGAAACCCCCTCGTCGCCGTCGGCTCCGAGGTGGACCGTATCGGTCGAGCACCCTCTCGTCCGGGATTCCTTCACGTTCCCGGGATCCGGTGCCGAATTCCTGACATCGATGGCATTTCTCGGCGGCCGGAACGTTTCCTGGTGTTAGTGCCTGGTCAGGCCCCCTGGCGGGCGCCGGAAACCCCTCCCGGGTACCGCCGGTGCCGGAACGACGCGAGCCATTCGGAGCATTTCTTCACTTGGTCCAGTCCAGTTACCGCTCTAACGTAGAGGGATGGAGCTGGAACTGCGCCACCTGCGCATCATGTGCGCGATCGCCGAACTCGGGAGTATCACCAAAGCGGCGAACACGCTCGGAATGGCGCAGCCCGCTTTGACCGCACAACTGAAACGCATCGAACGGACGCTCGGCGGGAAGCTCTTCCTGCGCGATCACACGGGGACCAGGCCGACCGCGCTCGGCCTCCTCGTCCTCGACCGGGCCAAGATGGTGCTCCCCGCCGTGTCGTCGCTGCACGACGAGGCGGCCCGCCTCGCCCAGCACACCGGCACCGCCGAACCGGTGACCCTGCGGCTCGGCTCGGCGACGGGGCCGATGCTCGGGGCGCTCCTGCAGCGACTCGGCACCACCCATCCCGACATCCATGTCGCCACGCATACCTCGTGGTCGGCCAACAAGCTCGCGGACATGACCGCCGAGGGCGCGCTGGACTTCGCCTTCGTCGGCGTTTGCGGTGACGCCGGGCCGCCGCCGGAGCCCGGCGTCCGGTGGCGGACGCTCGCGCATCATCCGGTGTTCGTGCTGATGTCGGCGCGCGACGAACGTGCCCAGCACGACGAGGTGGAACTCGGCGCGCTGGCGGACGAACGATGGTGCGCGACACCGGGAGACGGATGCTTCGGCGACTGTTTCGCGTCCGCGTGCGCCCGGTCGGGGTTCACGCCGCGTTCGCTGTACGAGACCGATGTGCTGACCTGTATCGAGATGGTCGAATCGGGACACGCGGTGGTGCTGTGCCAGCCGCTGTTCCACGAGATCCCGGGAATCGTCGCCGTCCCGATCGCGGGGAATCCGCTGAGCTGGCGGAATCTCGTCGGCTGGTCGGAGCGAGGGGAGATGGGGCCGTTCGCCGCGGAGATGATCGCCCTGTCCCGCGCGGTGTACGGCGAACTGATCGACCGGCGGCCGACCTACTCGAAGTACCTTGAGTTGAACCCCGGTTACGGTGTCGACTACACGGACGCGGGGGTACGCTGACCTGCGGCAATACCGGTAATAGGTCCAGTCCATTGGGGTGGGTATGACCTAAATGGTATGTACCTTTTGCGTGAGGCGCCTCGTACGGTCGGGGACGAGATCCCCTTCCCGTACGTCTTGAGAAAGCGCCTGAAATGAACCGGAAGATCGTAGCGGCCGCCGCGGCGGCCATCACGGGCGCCGGCCTGGTCACGGCCATCGCGCTGACGCCGAGCGCCAGCGCCGGCCAGGCCGTCTCGCCGGCCGACCAGGTCCAGTCGGAGATCGTCGCCGCCTTGTCGCGCGACCTGAAGATCAGCCCGGAGCAGGCCAGGACCCGACTCGCCGGTGAGCAGACCGCAGCCCGCGCCGACAGCGCCCTCAAGACCCGGCTCGGTTCGTCCTACGCGGGATCATGGCTGGACGCGGCCGGGACCACGCTGACCGTCGCGGTCACCGACGCCGCGCTGGAGAGCACCGTCCGCGAGGCGGGCGCGACCCCGAAGACCGTCGCGCGGAGTGCCGCCCAGCTCGACGCGGCGAAACTCTCGTTGGACGCCAAGGGAACCAGCGCACCGAAGTCCGTGCCCGGCTGGTACGTCGACGCCACCACCAACTCGATCGTCGTACTGGCCAACGCCGGCACCGAGGCCGCCGCGAAGTCGTGGGCCACCGCCTCCGGCGTGCGGGCCGACGCGGTGCGGGTCGAGGCCAGCACCGAGAGCCCGCTCCCGCTGATCGACGTCATCGGCGGCAACGCCTACACCTTCGGCTCGGGCCGCTGCTCGATCGGCTTCTCGGTCGAGGGCGGCTTCGTGACCGCCGGGCACTGCGGCACCACCGGCACGCGAACCTCGAACCCGAGCGGGAGCGTCGCGGGCTCCAGCTTCCCCGGCAACGACTACGGATGGGTTCGCGTGGACGCGGGCAACACCCCGCGTCCGCTGGTGAACCGCTACCCGGGCACCGTGCCGGTGGCTGGCTCGCAGGAGGCCGCGATCGGCGCTTCGGTCTGCCGCTCCGGTTCCACGACCGGCTGGCACTGCGGCACCATCCAGCAGAAGAACGCCTCGGTGAACTACCCGCAGGGCACCGTTTCCGGTCTCACCCGGACCAACGCCTGTGCCGAGCCGGGAGACTCGGGCGGTTCTTGGCTCGCGGGTGACCAGGCACAGGGTGTCACCTCCGGCGGTTCCGGCAACTGCAGTTCGGGCGGCACGTTCTACTTCCAGCCGATCTCGGAGATCCTGAGCGTCTACAGCCTGCGGCTGGTGACCTCCGGCTCGAACCCGCCGTCCAGCACCACCACCACGACGCCGACCGGCCCGACGACGTCGAACCCGCCCACCGGAACCTGGGCGGCCGGAACCACCTACGCCGCGGGTGCGACGGTCACCTACAACGGCACTTCGTACCGGGCCTTGCAGGGCCACACCGCTCAGGCCGGCTGGGAGCCGCCGAACGTCCCCGCCCTCTGGGCGCGCTCCTGACCGCCTAGCCGTCCGGGCCACACGCAGGGGTGCGCCCGGACCCGACCGCCCCCGACGTCGTCCGTGCGTCGGGGGCGGTCCCTTTTCCGGGGTTTCAGTGCAGGACTTTCAGCCCCACCACGCATGCGACGATCCCCACGATCAGCAGAATTTTGGCCAGTGACGCGGTTTCCGCGCCCGACCACATGCCGTAGCCGACGGTGAGCGACGCCCCGATCCCGACCCAGACCGCGTAGGCGGTGCCGACCGGGAGATCCTTCATCGCGTAACCGAGACCCACCATGCTCGCCACCAGCGTCACGCCGAAGATCACCGACGGCGTCGGCCGGGACAGCCCTTCGGACTTGCCGAGGGCGGTGGCCCACACGGCTTCCAGCACACCCGAAACGATCAGCACAAGCCAGGACATGACGCGCTCCCAGAGCGCCGTCTTGTCGCTGGCCGGGTACGGCACCCACTCGTCCGGGGACCTCGATCACGAGGTTCCGCACCCAGGGTCGCACACCGCCGGTGCGGGGCGCCCGCGGGTTTGACGAGGGTCACCCACGCGGACGCGCCACTGTGGACGGTCAGGGCCTCAGTTTTGGCGCCCTGCCAGCACCTTGGGTGCCGACCAGGCGAGCAAACCCAGTTCCAGCACCGAGAACCCGATCAGCGCCCACGCGCTCGGCAGCCAGACCAGCGCGATGCCGACGAGAAGGATGGGCAGGACCAGTCCGGCGTAGGCGGCCAGGAACAGGGCCGCGAGTACTTCGCCGCGCACCGGCGGTTCGGCGAGGGCGGCGACGGTGGCCACCGAGGCGCGGAAACCGAGCCCGACACCGGCACCCGCCACGACCCCGCCCGCGAGGAAGAGCCACAGCTGGGACGTCGTCACCGCGACCGGCAACGCCACCAGGCCGGACACCATCAGCACGAGGCCGAGCCGAAGCTGGGCACGCCTGGCCAAACCGGCGAAGACCACCTGCGCGGCGGCGGCCGCGAGGAACACGGAGAACGACGCGAGACCGGCCAGCAGCCGTGAACTCTCGTGCAAACCCTGCGCCAGCAGTGTCGGCGTCAGCGCCATGAACAGACCCGTGATCGCGAAGGCCGCGAAGGCGCCGATCGCCGCGCCGAAGAACGCGGGCCGCGCGCTCGACGGCAGCGAGACACGTTGTGGCCGGTACGCGGGCCGTTCCTCGGCGCGCTCCACCGTTTCCGGGACGAGCGCGACCGCGATGGCCGAGACCACCAGCAGAACCAGGAAGAACACGAACGGCGTGACGAGCGGCTCGGCCGAGTAGCTCGCGAACACCCCGCCGAACAGCGGCCCGAGCGACAGGCCGCCCATGTTGACCACGGTCGCGATCAGCCCCGCGCGGCCGTGGTCTTCGCGCGGCCGGGCCACGGCGCGCAGTTCGGACAGATGGGCGGTGGCGGTCGCGGTCAGCGCGCCGATCCCCACGCCGCCGACGAGCCTGGCCAGGATCAGCCCGGGGACGTCCGGCCACGCCAGGAAGAGCGTCGCGGAAAGTGCCTGCGCCAGGGTCGCGGCGAGGATCACCCGCCGTCGTCCCAGCCAATCGCTGACATGCCCGGCGAGGTACAGGCTGGCCATCACGCCCACCGCGTATGCCGCGAACACGATGGTCACGACGTAGGTCGGGAAGCCGTCACGTTGCTGGTAGAGCACGTAAAGCGGGGTGGGAACGGTCGAGAAAGCCAGCGAGACGGCGTAGGCGGCCGCGACGACCCAGAAGCCGCGACCGTGGCTGATTGGCCGGAACGCGGGACGGGGGAGGGTGACGGTGTTCAACATGTTTCCACTGTGAGTCCCCCGATCATCCAAGTCCAACGAACAATGCTGGTCACAGTTATCCCAAACTGCGATAATCGGTGGCGTGGAGACACGTCAGCTCGAATGCTTCGTCGCCGTCGCCGAGGAACTCAGCTTCACCCGCGCTGCTCGACGGCTGTACGCGGTGCAGTCCACCGTGTCGGCGACGATCCAGGCGCTCGAAGGCGAACTGGGCGTCAAACTGTTCGACCGGTCGACGCGGCGGGTCGAGCTTTCCCCGGCGGGCAAGGTGTTCCTGCCCGAGGCCAAGGCCGCGCTGGAGGCGCTCGGCAGAGCGCGCGAAGTGGTCGCCGACGCCTCCGCCGGTCTGCGCGGCAGTCTTCGCGTCGGGACCCTGACCAGCGTCGGCGACCTCGACCTGCCCGATCTGCTCGGCGCGTTCCATCGGCGGTACCCGCTGGTCGACCTGCACGTCACGGTGTCGATCACCGGATCGACAGGATTGGCCGAAGACCTGCGCCAGGGCAGGCTCGACGTCGCCCTGCTCGGCCTGCCCGAGTCCGATCTCGCCGGGCTCGACACCAAGCTGGTCGGGGCGGCGCCGTTCGTCGCCGTGCTGCCGGACGGCCACCGGCTGGAAAACCGCCGGTCGCTGACCTTGGCGGACCTCGCGGACGAGTCGTTCGTGGACAATCCGCGCGGCTTCGGCAACCGGGTCGCCCTGGACCGCGCGTTCGAGGCGATCGGGGCCCCGCGGCGGGTCATCGTCGAGGTCGCCGATCTGCGCGCGGTACCCGCCTATGTGGCGGCGGGGCTCGGCATCGCGGTGGTCCCCGACCTCCGGCTGTTGTCAGGGGCCAGGACGATCCCGCTCGATGAGCCCGGCCTCGTCTGGCCGCTGACCATCGCCACGAGGGGTGAGCGGCCACCCGGTCCGGCGGCCCGCCTCCTGCTCGACCTGATCGACGGCGGGGAGTTCTCCATCGCCATCCCGGTCCGGACCTGAACCCGGCTTCACCGCGTCCTGATCTCCGGCAACAGGTTCTCCCGCTTCAAGAAGAACAAGGTCCCGCCGATGAGCGCGACGGCGATCAGGTAGCCCAGTGCCAGCGACACGGCACCGCCGTTCGCGGGCGGGAGCAGCACACCGAACACCGCGCTGACCCCGGCGAGGATCCACCGCCCCCGGCCGGTGGTGAGGCTGACGGCGAGCAGCGCGACCGTCCACAGGAGATACCACGGCTGCACGACCGGCCCGAGGACCAGCATCGCGGCGAAGGTCAGTCCCGCGCCGTGGAGCGGGTGCGTCTTCTCGCGGTAGGTGTGCCACAACAGCCTGGCCCCGACGGCGAGGCCGAGGATCGCGCCGATGAGCGAGAACACCTTGATGGCATCGTCGGTGAGGTCCGCGCCGAAGATCTTGCCGACCCCGCCGACGAGGAAACCGAGTTCGTTGGTGGGCGCCATCCAGCTGTGGACCTGGCCGGAAACCCCGGAGAGCACGCGGATCCAGCCGAAACCGAGCCCGCTGCCGACTGAGATCGCCACGGTGACCGCGGCGAATCCGGCGGGCAGCCCGAGCGCCACCGCCACCCGTCCGGCGGGTGTCGCCCGGCGGAACAGGTCGACGCCGACGAACAGCAGACCCGCGACGGCCACGATCTTGATGTTCGCGGCGGCGCTCACCGCGATCACGCCCGCCGCGATCAGCGCCGGGCGGGCGGCGCCGGACTTCGCCGCGCCCATGAGGACGAGTTCCAGCCCGGCGACCATCAGCCCGACCATGAGCCCGTCGTTGTGCACGCCCGCGACGATGTGCCACAGCACCAGCGGGTTGAGCAGGGCCAGCCACAGCGCGATCGACGGCGAGACGCCGACGCGGCGGGCGAGCCGGGGGAGCGCCCACGCCATGAGCGCGATACCGGCCAGCCCCAGCAGCCGGTGCAGCAGCACGGTCGGGACGAAGTTTTCCCCGGCGAGGTGGGCGATCGCGCGGGCCAGTGCGACGAACGCCGGTCCATAGGGCGCGGGGGTGTCCCGCCAGTAGTGGCTGACCGCCAGCGTCACCGGCGAATCGGCGCCGAGCGCCTCCGCCGGTCCGACGAGATAGGTGTCGAACCCCTTGGCCGCGATGAGTCCTTGCGCCAGATAGCTGTTGATGTCGCCGCTGAACAGCGGGCGCGCGACCAGCAGTGGCGCGCACCACGAGACCGCGATCCCGTACAGCCGCCGCTCGGGCAGCTCGGCGGCGAGCCGTCCGATGCCCAGCCAGGACAGCACCAGGGTGGCCATCCCGGTGACGCCCAGCGCCACCACCAGCACCGATGGCAGGCCGATCCCGGAGGTGACCAGCACCAGCACCGCGATCCCGAGGAAACCAGCCCAGTGCAACGCCGAGCTGGTCAGCCCGGTCTTCTCCGGCGCGGGCAAGACGTTTTGCATGCGGCCAAACTACTCCAACCGCGAACTCCGGTTCCGCCGATCGTCCGAGAAACCGGCCGGGACGCTTCGAGACCGCGTTCGCCGGGTATCCCCGCGCTGGAGAGGCGGTGATGGGCGTGAAGAAACGCTGGGTGCGTCTCGGCGCGTTCACCCTGGTCGGGTTGCTGATCGTGGGTGCCGTAGTGCAGTTCACCGGGCTGCTGTCGAGGCTCAACCCGTTCGAAACGTCCACTGTGGACCGTTCGCAGCCCGCGGTGCTGCAGGCCATGCGTGACCTCAGCCAGTATCACGCCGCGGTCGGTGACTACCAGGTCATCGTCGACATCGAGAAGGACGTCAAGTGGGTGCCCGCGAGCATCGCCGGGGAGCGGACCCTGTTCGTGGCGGCGGGCTCGGTCGACGCGTACGTCGATTTCGGCTCGCTGGTGGAGAATTCCCTCACCGTCTCGGAAGACCGGAAGTCGGTCGAGGTGCGGTTGCCCGATCCTCAGCTGGCGAAACCCAATCTGGACAACGAGCGCAGCTACGTCTTCGGCCAGGAGCGCGGTCTGATCGACCGGCTCGGGGCGCTTGTCTCCGTGCCGAACCAGCAGCAGTTCCACCTCGCCGCGGAGAAACGGATCGCCGACGCCGCGCAGCACTCCGGCCTCCTCGAGCGCGCCAAGGCCAACACCAAGGCGATGCTCACGGGGATGCTCCAGGCACTCGGCTTCCGCGTGACGTTCCCCGCGGAGCCGACGACCTGATCGGGGACCGGGAAGTGCGCGTACGTGCTGTAGTTGCGATTGCGCTCTTGACCGCGTGACCTCGTGCTGGTGGGCTCAGGGAGTCGAACGGGAGGCGCGATGGTGACGAAGTCGAGGGACAGCCTGATCTGCAAGCCGCTCGCCTCCGGTGAGGTCACCGTCGACGCGCCACCGGAGATCGTGTACCGGCTGGTCAGTGACCCCGTCGCGATGGCGGAGTGTGCCCAGGAGCTTCGTAAGGCTCGCTGGATCCGCGGTGCGACCGAGGCCGCGGTCGGGAACCGGTTCGCGGGCAGCAACCGCAACGGCTGGCGGCATTGGGTGACGCATGCGGAAATCATCGAAGCCGAGCCCGGGCGCCGGTTCGCCTACCGGGTGCGCACGCAGTTCCGGGTGCCGATTTCCCGCTGGGAGTACGACATCCGGTCCGACGGGGACGGCAGCCGAGTCACCGTGACGAACTGGCTGTGGATGCCACCCTGGTTCGTCCCGATCGCCATCTTCATCACCGGCCAGTCCGACCGCGCCGGGGCCAATCGCGCCAATATCGCGATCACGCTGCAGCGGATGAAGGCCCGGGTCGAGGGCCGGGACTGGCGACGTGACTAGCGTCACGCGCCCTCGCGTGCCCGAACGGTGAACTCGCGTGCTTGACGGCGTAACACGCGGTGGGATCCGGCCGTGAGTCCTTTGTGGACTGTCAGCGCGCCACAAGTCGTAAGGGGTCCTCAGGGCACGATCGAATCGACGTAGCCGCCGTCGACCCGGACGGCGGCTCCTGTCGTGGCCGAGGCGAGCGGGGAAGCGAGGTACACCACCAGGTTGGCGATCTCCTCGGGTTCGATGAGCCGCTGCAGCAACGATTGCGGCCGGTGCAGGCGCATGAACTCGCGCTGCGCCTCGTTCCACGGGAGATCCTTGTCGACCAGTTCGTAGACGAAGTCCTCGACACCGCCGGTGTGGGTCGGGCCCGCGATCACCGAGTTGACCGTGACGCCCGTCCCCGCCGCGGTCTTGGCGAACCCGCGGGACACGCCGAGCAACGCGGTCTTCGACACCCCGTAGTGGATCATCTCGGCGGGGATGACGATCGCGGAATCGCTGGCGATGTACTGGATCCGTCCCCAGCCGCGGCTCGTCATCCCCGGCAGGTACGCGCGGGTCAGCCGCACCGCGGCGAGGACGTTGACCTCGAAGTAACGCCGCCACTCGTCATCGGTGATGTCCAAAGGTGACCGCGACCCGAAGATGCCGAGGTTGTTGACCAGGACGTCGATGTCGGGCACCGCCTCCAGAACCCGGTCGGTGCCGTCGCCGGTGGACACGTCCCCCGGTGCCGCGACGACGTCGGCGTCCGGCACCTCGCCACGCAGCCGGTCGATCGCGGCCGTGACACCGGACTCTCCCCGGCCGTTGAGCGCGACCCGGGCACCGGCCTTCGCCAGGCCTGTGGCGATGGCGAAACCGATGCCCTGGGTCGATCCGGTGACCAAGGCCGTCTTCCCGTTCAGGTCGAGTCGCATCGCTCCAGTCTCGCGCAGGAGGTCACCGCCCGCTGGGTGTCAGGCCTCGGTCGCGACCTTCCACAGGTAGCCGTCGGGGTCGGCGAAGTAGCCGGAATACCCGCCCCAGTCGGCTCCGACGGCCTCCTTGACGACGGTCGCGCCCGCCGCGATCGCGGCCCGTATGACTTCGTCGACCTCGTCCCGGGAATCGGTGATGTGGTGGAAGGACGACCCGCGGAAACCCGAGCCTTCGGCGGGCACGCCGGCGTCCTGGGCGGCCGCCTCTCGTGCGTAGAGGACCAGCGACGGGGATCCCTCGCCGAGGGCGCATTTCACGAAGCCGGGGTAGTCCTGCTCTATTTCGCAGCCGAGGCTTTCGGCGTAGAACTTCTTGGCACGGTCGACGTCCTCGACGCCAAGCATAATGGTGCTCACCTGCAACTTTGTCGTCATGAGGCGAGATTAGGACGACCGCGCCGACCCCGCTTCTCGATTCCTGATCACCTCCAGACCGGACTCGCGTGCTTGAAAACCTCGAGCACGCGAATCACGTCTCCGTTCTGGCTCGCTCACAGCTTCCTGCCGTAGGTCCCCGCCTGTCGGCGGCCCGATCATGGCGGTGGTTGTGTGCGGGAGAGTACGGCGGAGGCTAGCGTCGTCCAGCATTTCTGGTCGCTGTCGATCCAGGGACGGTTCTACCTGTTCCGGCCGCTGCTGGTCGGGCTCGTGCTGCTGGTGGCGGCGCTCGGCCGGGCGAGAACACCGAGGAGCCGTCACCGGGTGGGTGATCTAAACAACAAATCGCCGCACAATTGCATCGGGCTGCATCGAACCGAGGGCTTGCCAAGATCATACGCAACGATTCGCCCTTATCCGCGCAGTGAAACGGCAGATATCGTCGTGGGTATGAAGGTCGCTGTCCACCAGGGCTCCTACGCCAAACTCCCCGCCGCGGTCGCGGCGTCGGACGCCGATCTCGTGGTCGCCGCCGAAATGATCACCACCGGCTACCACATCGGCGCCCGTTCCCACGCGCTCGCCGAACCGGCCGACGGTCCGACGGCGGCGCGGATGTCCGCGCTGGCAACGGAAACCGGCGTCGCGCTGGCCTACGGCTATCCCGAGCGCGACGGCGCCCACGTCTACAACAGCGTCCAGCTGATCGGCCCCGGCGGCCGCCGTCTGGCGAACTACCGCAAGACGCATCTGTTCGGCGACATCGACCGCTCCTGGTTCGAGCCGGGCACCGAGGCGGTCGTCCGCGCCGACCTCGGCGGTGTCTCCGTCGGCCTGGTGATCTGTTACGACGTCGAGTTCCCCGAACTGGTGCGGGCGCACGCGCTGGCCGGGACCGAACTGCTGCTGGTGCCGACGGCGCTGATGAGCCCGTACGAACTGGTCGCCGACACACTGGTGCCCGGTCGCGCGTACGAAAGCCAACTGTACGTCGTCTACGCGAACCGGTGCGACACCGAACAGGAACTGACCTACTGCGGCCGGTCCTGCGTCGTCGCCCCGACCGGTGAAGTGCTCGCCCGCGCGGGCGCCGGTCCGGAGTTGATCAGCGCCGACGTCGACAGGACCGCCCTGCTCGTTTCCCGAGCCGAAAACACCCATCTGGCCGACAGGCGGCCCGAGCTGTACCGAGGACTCTCCGCATGACTTCCGCCCTCCCGACCGCGATCCACCACGACGAACCGGCCGGCCGTCCGATCACCATGTTCGGCCCCGACTTCCCGTTCGCCTACGACGATTTCCTCGCCAGCCCCGCCGGTCTCGGCTCGCTTCCGGCCGACCGGCACGGCACCGAGGTGGCGGTGATCGGCGGTGGCCTTTCCGGCATCGTCACCGCGTACGAGCTCATGAAACTCGGCCTGCGTCCGGTCGTGCACGAGATCGCCGAGATCGGCGGCCGCCTGCGCACGGTGAACTTCCCCGGCTGCCCGGACGACGTCGTCGCGGAGATGGGCGCGATGCGTTTCCCGCCCGCGTCCACCGCGCTCTTCCACTACATCGACAAGGTCGGCCTCCAGACGTCGCCGTTCCCGAACCCGCTGGCGCCGGGAACGCCGAGCACCGTCGTCGACCTCAAGGGCGAGAGCCACTACGCGCGCACGGCGGACGAACTTCCCGCCGTCTTCGGCAAGGTCGCCGCCGCCTGGGACAGCACGCTGACCGAGCAGGCCGCGTTCACCGAGATGCAGACCGCGATCCGGGACCGCGACGCGAAGACGATCAAGCGGCTGTGGAACGAACTCGTGCCGCGTCTGGACAACCAGACGTTCTACGGTTTCCTCTGCGACTCACCCGCGTTCGCCTCCTTCCGCGACCGCGAGATCTTCGGCCAGGTCGGCTTCGGCACCGGCGGCTGGGACACCGACTTCCCGAACTCCATCCTGGAGATCCTTCGGGTGGTCTACACCGGCGCCGACGACGAGCACCGCGGCATCGTCGGCGGCAGCAGGCAACTTCCGTCGCGGCTGTGGGAACACGCGCCCGAGGACATCGCTTTCTGGCCCGCCGGGACGAGTTTGAGTTCACTGCACGGCGGAAGCCCGAGCCCCGGCGTCGCCCGGCTGCACCGGACCGCGCCGAACAACATCACCGTGACCGACACCGAAGGCCGCATCCGCACCTATCCCGCGGCGGTGTTCACCGCGCAGAGCTGGATGCTGCTGTCGAACATCGAATGCGACGCGGCGTTGTTCCCGATCGACCACTGGACCGCGATCGAGCGCACGCACTACATGGCGTCGTCGAAGGTCTTCGTCCCGGTGGACCGGCCCTTCTGGCTGGACAAGGACCCGGAGACCGGCCGCGACACGATGAGCATGACGCTGACCGACCGGATGCCGCGCGGCACCTACCTGCTCGGCGACGACCCGGACGCGCCCGCGGTGATCTGCCTTTCCTACACCTGGGCCGACGATTCGCTGAAGTGGCTGCCGCTCTCGGTCTCCGAGCGCGTCGAGGTGATGCTCCAGTCGCTGCGGGAAATCTATCCCGGCGTCGACGTCCGGCGGCACATCATCGGCGACCCGGTGACCGTGTCGTGGGAGGCCGAGCCGCATTTCATGGGCGCGTTCAAGGCGAACCTGCCCGGCCACTACCGCTACCAGCACCGGCTGTTCACGCATTTCATGCAGGACGGCCTCGAAGCCCGGCACCGCGGCCTTTTCCTCGCGGGCGACGACGTTTCGTGGACGGCCGGCTGGGCCGAAGGCGCCGTCCAGACGGCGTTGAACGCGGTGTGGGGCGTGCTGAACCACTTCGGCGGCGCGACCGACCCGGCGAATCCGGGACCGGGTGACGTCTACGACGACATCGCGCCCATCGAACTGCCTGACTGAGCACGGCGGTTCGCGAGCCGGGCCGTGACGGTGGCGAGGAGAACGCCGAGGACCGCGCCGAAGGTGTTCATCAGCCAGTCGTCGGTGTCGCAGGCGCGGCCGATCGCGGGCACGAGTGCCTGCGAGGCCTCGACCACCGCGGACAGCGCCGAGCCCGCGGCGAGCGTGGTCAGCGGGCGCCGGGAGGCCAGCGCGGCGAAGTACACCGGCGGCAGGAACAGCGCGACGTTGGCCAGGAGTTCCACCGCACCCAGCGAGGGCAGGGAGAACTGGACCGTGCACACGATCTCGTCGATCGTCCTGCCGGTGGGCACCAGCGTCAGCGCGAACACCGGTACCAGGGACACCCCGGTGAGCGCCCACAGGAACCGGCGTCTGCCCGCGAGCAGGTGACCGAGGACGGCGCAGACGAGCGCTACCAGCAGGATCGCCACCGGCACGAGGGCGGAGTGGTCGAGCAGGAAGTTCGTGATCATGCGGTGAAGTCGACCTCCGCCGCGGGCACGACGCGCAGCCGCCCGCCGGGGTGGATCGCCGTGCTCAGGATCAGGTTGTGCCGGGCGACGACCTGTCCGGCGGTGAGCCCGGTGGTGGGATCTCCGTCGGCCGACGGCGCGTGGCCGTCGGCGACCAGGACGACGTCCAGGCCGTGACTTTGCGCGGACCGGGCGGTGGCGTCGACGCAGTAGTCGGTCGCCAGGCCGGTCAGCACCACCGTGTCCACGCCCCGTTCGACGAGCAGCGCCGCCAGCCCGGTGCGGTAGAAGGAATCCGTCGCCGTCTTCTCGACCACGAGGTCGGCCGGTTGGAGGCCGAGCAGCGGGCTCAGCCTGGTGCCCGGCGACGCGGGGTCGAAGTCGGTGCCGGACGCGCCGATCTGCCTCAGCGCGATCACCGGGACGCCCTGCTCGCGGGCCTGGCGCGCCAACGTGGCGATCCGGGCCGCCAGTTCCTCGCCGCGCCAGACCAGGGGAACGAGCATTTCCTGCATGTCGACGATCAGCAGCGCGGTTCTCATGGTCGGCAGCCTAGATCGTGTCTCTCGATTCGCTGACTCGTGAGTGTTCCGGGCGCCCGGGTGTCGCGAAAGCCACTTTCGGGACGTCTGGTGTCCTGAAAGTGGCTTTCGCGACATGGCCGTTGGGCATCGCGGACCGACTCGCGCCCGGCGTGGGCGCCAAAGACACGGTTGGCCCTGACCCGAATCACTCACGACAACGCCACGTTGATGGCGCCGCTGCTGGGCTGGGACTCGCACCGGCAGGAGCGCGAGGTCACCCGGGTCGAGGCGGAGCTGCCGAGCTGATCGTGGTGGGAGGCGGACACGGGTCCGCCTCCCGTCCGGCTACTTGAGCCAGTCGAGGTACCGGGTCGCCGCGATGCGGGCGCCGTCCTTGGTGGTGAGGACGTCGCTCTTGACGGCGGAGAACATGCCCGCGGTCTCGTCCACGGTCACCGAACGCGTGTCTCCCTTGGCGGACAAGGTGATCCGGCCCAGTTCGTCCAGCGGGTAGACGTCCGGGCCGCCGACGTCGAGGGTGCCGTTCAGCGGCTTTCCCGCCGAGACCTCGGAAACCGCGGCGGCGACGTCGGCCGCGGCGATCGGCTGGATCGGCGTGCTGGGCAGCCGGACGGTCGTGTCGTCGGACGTCCAGGACAGGACGGCGCCGACGAATTCCATGAACTGGGTGGCGCGGACGATCGAGTAGGGGACGCCGCTGCTCTTGAGGATGTCCTCCTGAAGCGTCTTCGCCCGGTAGTAGTCGAGTTCGGGGACCTGGTCGACGCCGACGATCGACAGGATCACGAAATGCCCGGTGCCCGCCTTCTTCGCCGCGGCGACGAGGTTGTCCATCGAGGCCTGGAAGAACTCGGGGGAGGACTCGTCGAAGGTCGGGGAATTGGTCAGATTGACGACCACGTCGGCGCCGTCGAGCGCGGTGTCCAGACCCTGCCCGGTGAGAAGGTCGACCCCGGTGGACGGCGAATGCGGCACCGCCTCGTGCCCGGCCTCGTTCAGGTTCCCCACGACCTGCGAGCCGATCAGCCCGGTCCCGCCGATGATCGCGAATTTCATGACCAGTGCCCTTCGTCGGTGGATGCCCGCTAACCCGGACACCTCATGTCCGAGATAATACTCAGACATGTTGTGTCCGAGTCAATAGGCGGGTTAGAGTCATCCTGGTGAAGATGTCCGGCGGGGTCGAGTGGGCCCTGCACTGCTGCGTCGTGCTGACCTCGGTCGACGAACCCGCGCCTGCCGCGCGCCTGGCGCAGCTTCACGACGTCTCCCCGAGCTACCTCGCCAAGCAGCTCCAGGCCCTTTCGCGGGCCGACCTCATCCGGTCGGTGCAGGGGAAGGCCGGCGGCTACGTCCTCACGCGGCCGCCTTCGGAGATCACGGTGCTCGACGTCGTCGAGGCCATCGACGGGTCCGGTCCGGCCTTCATCTGCACCGAGATCCGCCAGCGCGGCCCGATGGCGACGCCGCCCGAAGCGTGCACCGCGCCGTGCGCCATCAGTCGGGCGATGGCCGACGCCGAGACGCAGTGGCGGGCGGCGCTGCGCGCGGTCTCCATCGCGGATCTGGCCGACGACGTCAGAGGCGACTACGGCCCCGGCGCGCTCGCCGGAATCGGCGCCTGGTTCAAGGCCGCTGACGGCTAGCCAGAAGCGCGCTTCGCCGCGTGAGACGAGAGGAAAGTTCCCTTCGGCAACCCACACGCGGTACCGGCGCCCTCGTTGCTACTGGTGGGGCGACTGGTGCTGCTGGGGCGTGCTCCGAGTCCGAACGGACGCGACCCCGGATCGCCACTCAAGACCCCCTAGCCTTACGGGGTCCTGGGCCACCGCCAGCGGGAACGCCCGCACGGGGGAGTGCCCGTGCAGGTAGACGGTGCCGAGCACCGCGATACCCAGCCTCCCGCCCCCTTGCTGCACCGCGTTCAGCGGGCCCGCCATCGCCGGCAGGATTCCCGCGAGCGGCAGGAAGCGTTGCGGCCACCGGAGACCCTCGCCGAGTACCAGCCGCTGACCTCGGCGGACCACGCGCTGATCACCGCACTCCGGCACGATGGCCGCACGGGCATCGCGGATCTCGCGCCGCGGCGGGCCTGGCACCGGCGACCGCGGCGCGCCGCTTGGCGGGCCTTCGCGAGGTGGCGACGACTCTGGCCACTCACGAGGGATTGGCCGTCGTCGTCGCCACGACCGGGCCCACGAACTCGGCCGCGCAGGCGTTGTGCCCGGATCCCGCCGCGCTACACCGCTATCTCACGCATCGGCTCGGCGCGTCGCGTGCGATCCACACCGTGCACACCGCGCCGGTGCTGCAAATCGTGAAGGCGGTCGGACCGCTCACCCGGTGAACCGGTCGGCGTGCTCGCTCACCCACTGCGCGAAGGTGCGGGCGGGGCGCCCGGTGACCCGCTCGACGGTGTCGACCACGGTCCTCGCCTCCATCGGCGGATCGGAATGCCAGCCGACGACGTATTCGGCGTCGGCCACCGAGACGCCGTCGGCCAGCAGCCGGTCGATCGCCTGCTGCCGGGTGATCTGGTCCAGATCGAGGTCCCGGCCGAGGGCGGCGCCGAGGATCGCGATCCGTTCGCGGGTGGTCAGGGCCTCCGGGCCGGTCAGGTTGTAGACCTTGCCGGAGTGCCCGTCTTCCACGAGCGCGGTGGCCGCGACGGCACCGATGTCGCCCTCGTGCACCACCGCGCTGGGAAGATCGAACGGCTCGCGGACCACGCCCTCGGCGCGGACGGAGTCGATCCAGGTCAGGGCGTTGGACATGAACTCCTGCGGCTCCAGCCGCGTCCATTCCACGCCGGACTCGGCCATGGCCTGCTCCGTCGGCCCGACGTAACCACCCCAGACGATGGTCATCCGGCGCACGCCCGCCTCGACGGCGCGCTTGACCAGTTCCGCGCCGACGTCGGCGAGTCCGGCGGTGGCGGTGATGTGCAACCGGGTGACGCCATCGAGGGCGTCGGTCAGCGTTTCCGGCGCGGTGTGCGTGCCTTCCACCAGTTCGACCCCTGCCGGAAGCCGGGCTCCGGCGGGATTCCTGGTGAGTGCCCGGACGCGTTCCCCTCGGCGGACGAGTTCGGTCACCACGTGACGGCCGGTGTTCCCGGTGGCCCCTGTTACCAAGACGGTCATCGTTGCTTCCCTTCGTTTTCCGTGAAGGTAAAAGCTCAAGTAATGTGGAAGTCAAGCGGAGCGGCCGGGGATCGGGAGGCGTTCGTGAGCGAGCGCTTCAGCGGGCTCTGCCCGTTCGCCCTGCCGTACACCGCCAAGCGGTGCAATCGGCGGCGCCGGTGGCCGGGTGACTTGTCAAGTCTTAGTTTACGGCAAAAATTAACGGTCTCCGCACCTGTCCGAAACTCTTGACGCCGCCGCCTTGTCCGGTGAGGATCGGCCGGTCCTCGCCTCCCGCAGAATGGACCAGACCATGGCAAGACGTCCCCGCACGTCGTCCCGTGCGCGCCGAAGTCCGCTCATCGCCTTGATGAGCCTCACCCTGCTCGGCGGGGCCGTGGTGGCCGCGCCGACGGCGGGCGCGGCCGAGCAGCCGGTGATCGGGAAGCCCGCGCTCGGCCGGGACGGCTGCGCCCGGATCGAGAAGAGCCTGCCGACGCTCGCCGACTGGCCGAAGGTCGAGAGCCGGTTCAAGGGCAAGACCGGCGACGAGGCTCGGATCGCCCAGATCCTCGGGGGAATGACCCTCGAGGAGAAGGTCGGGCAGATGACGCAGCCCGAGATCGCCGCCATCACCCCCGACGAGGTCCGCCAGTACTCCATCGGCTCGGTCCTCAACGGCGGCGGCTCGTGGCCGAACCAGGACAAACACGCGTCCCAGCAGGACTGGCTGAAGCTCGCCGACTCCTATTGGGACGCGGCGAAGACCAGCCGGACGAAGATCCCGGTGATCTGGGGCATCGACGCCGTGCACGGCAACAACAACGTGTACGGGGCCACCGTCTTCCCGCACAACATCGGGCTCGGCGCGGCGCACGACCCGTGCCTGGTGCGCGATGTCTCCGCGGCGACGGCCCGGCAGATCCGCGCCACCGGCCAGGACTGGGCGTTCGCGCCGACGCTGGCCGTCGTGAAGGACGACCGCTGGGGCCGCACCTACGAAGGGTTCTCGGAGGACCCGCGCATCACCCGCGCGTACGGCTACGAGGCGATCAACGGGCTTCAGGACGGCTCGACCAAACGCATCGGCTACAACGGCGTGATCGGCACCGCCAAGCACTTCATCGGTGACGGCGGCACCCTCAAGGGGCAGGACCAGGGTGTCACCCCGTCGTCCGAAGCCGAGATGATCAACGTCCACGGCCAGGGCTACTACGGCGCGCTCGCGGCCGGTTCCCAGACCGTGATGGTGTCGTTCAACAGCTGGACCAACGCCGAACTCGGGATCGACGAGGGCAAACTGCACGGCAGCGACAAGGCGCTGAACCAGATCCTCAAGGGCAAGATGGGCTTCGACGGCCTCGTCGTGTCCGACTGGAACGGCATCGGCCAGGTTCCCGGCTGCACCAACGCCTCCTGCCCGCGGGCGATCAACGCCGGCATCGACATCGTGATGGTCCCGCACGACTGGAAGGCGTTCATCACGAACACCGTCGCGCAGGTCAACGGCGGTCAGATCCCGGTCTCGCGGATCGACGACGCGGTGACTCGCATCCTGCGCGTCAAGCTGCGTTCGGGGCTGTACGAATCTCAGAAGCCGTCGGACCGTTCCTACGCCAACTCCGACGAAGCGCTGAAGGAGACCTGGCTGGCCCGCGACGCGGCCCGCTCGTCGCAGACATTGTTGAAGAACAACGGAAACGTGCTGCCGCTGAAGCCGAAGTCGAAGGTCCTCGTGGTCGGCAAGAGCGCGGACAGCATCCAGAACCAGACCGGTGGCTGGACGCTGAGCTGGCAGGGAACCGGCAACACCAACGCCGACTTCCCGAACGCGACGTCGATCCTCGCCGGGCTCAAGCAGAACCTCGGCGACGTCAACGTCACCTTCGACGAGAAGGGCGACGCCGACCCGAAGGGTTACGACGCCGTCATCGCCGTCATCGGTGAGACGCCGTACGCGGAAGGCGTCGGCGATCTGACGCGCAAGACACTTGAGGCCTCGAAGCTCTACCCCGAAGACCTGGCCGTGCTGGACAAGGTTCGTGGCAAGGGCACTCCTGTCGTCACCGTCTATGTCGGTGGGCGACCGCTGTACATGAACAAGGAGATCAACCGCTCCGACGCGTTCGTGGCGGCCTGGCTGCCCGGCACCGAAGGCGGTGGCGTCGCCGACGTGCTCGTCAAGGGCGGCTTCAAGGGCACTTTGCCGTACTCCTGGCCCAAGAGCGCTTGCCAGACGCCGCTGAACGCGGGCTCGGCCGAGTACGACCCGTTGTTCAAACTCGGCTACGGCCTCAAGACCGGGCAGCGCGTCACCATCGGGCAACTGGACGAGACCGTCGGCCCGGTGACCTGTGGCTCGACCGGTGGTGGCGGCACCGCCACCGAGGATCTCGAGGTGTTCAACCGCACGGATGTCGCGCCGTACAAGGGTTTCATCGGCTCCGCGCAGAACTGGGGCGGTACCGAGATCGGCCCGGACGGCATCGCTTCACATGCCGAGATCGGCGTCGTCCAGTCCGACGTGAACGTCCAGCAGGACGGGCTCAAGTCGACCTGGACCGGCACCGGCCCGGCGCAGCTCTACTTCCAGAACCCGGCCGGTGCCAACGATCTGCGGGGCTACCTCAACGCCGACGCGGCACTGGAATTCGACACGATCGTGCATCAGGCACCGGCCAACCGGACGGTGATCAGCATGCACTGTGTCTACCCGTGCTTTTCCGAGGTGAACGCGACCAAGCTGTTCACCGACCTGGCGGGCGCGCCGAAGTCGACGGTGAAGATCCCGGTGTCGTGCTTCGCCAACGGGCTGGACCTGGAGAACATCAACACGCCGTTCCTGGTTTACACCGACGGGCGGTTCTCGGCTTCGTTCGCGAACGTGCGGTGGGTGCCGAAGGGAGCTCAGGAC
The DNA here is from genome assembly GCF_001953865.1 of Amycolatopsis coloradensis. Lineage (GTDB taxonomy): Bacteria > Actinomycetota > Actinomycetes > Mycobacteriales > Pseudonocardiaceae > Amycolatopsis > Amycolatopsis coloradensis. The sequence goes on along the minus strand of NZ_MQUQ01000041.1, from coordinate 207 downwards.
CCCGATGCGAGGCCTTGCTCGACTTTGAGCTGACTTCGGGCGCCGCCGCCCGACCGCAATTCGTCCTCTACTTGCGGTCGGGTGAGCGCGCGAGGGGTGCCTGGCTGTCCTTCGGGACACCTTCGGGACACCTTCGGCAGGCGCCGAGGCCGCCGTCCAGGGCGTCGCGAAAGCCACTTTCGGGACGTCTGATGTCCCGAAAGTGGC
>NZ_MQUQ01000040.1 GCF_001953865.1 Amycolatopsis coloradensis | reverse complement strand
CGAAGCCGGGGTCCGCGAGTTCGCCCACACCGAACCAGTGGACACCACCACCCCAGAGGACCTGCGCGACGTCGCGCTCACCGCACACCAGTACCAGCGGTGGATCCCGAAAGCCTATGAGGCACGCGTATTCGTCGTCGGCGACGAGATCATCGCCTCGGAGATCCACGCGCACACCGACGCCGCCCGTGTCGACTGGCGAGCTGGATACGGCAGCAACACCTACCGTGTAGCCGAGCTACCGGCCGACGTCACCGCTGGGATCGCGCGGCTCATGGGGGAGAGGGGCCTGGTCTTCGGTGCCCTCGATTTCGCGATCGACACCGAGGCCGGTTCCGGTTCGTTGAAATCAACGCGGGTGGCCAGTACGGCTGGATCGAACACAAAACAGGAGCCCAGCTCACCGGGCACCTCGCCGACCTCCTCATGAGAGGCACCGTATGACCACCACGACGACCTGGACCGGGCATGCCGAGCACCTGGCCGACCTGCTCGGGACGCGGGCCTACTCGCCGAATGATGAGCCCAGCACGGATCGTCGGGTCTCGGCCAGCACCACTCGCGCCACCTCGCGATCGGGCAGGGACGGCTCGGTGTGGCTGCCCCCGGCGACGATCACCGTCGCGACGTCGCGCAGCGTGACGTTGGTGTGCTGAGAGATCGCCTTCAAGGCGAGAAACGCCTGCTCAGCGGACCGGCCGCGCGACACCATGGACATCCCATCCGCCTGTTTGATCACGGGCAGGGGTCTCCATGACCCGGCGCAGTTGGTTCCGCTCGACCGAGAGATCCTTCAGGCCCTCGTGTGCAGTCATACCTGATTTCACCGCACCCCGCCTGGACCACTACAGCGCACCACCGCCTCGTAAGCACCCGGAGTACCGTCCCCCAGTCGTCGCCGTAATACGGTCGGCTGAGGTCAGGTCGCGGCGGTGCGCAGTTGTGTGATCAGGGTGTCGAGGTCGCCAGGCGAAAGCCGACTTTGGTGGACACTCGGAGTGTGCCGACCGCTTCCGGGGCGCGACGCCAGCCACGAACAACTCGGCTGCTTGCAGACGCACTATGGGCTGGAGTGCTGGTATCGGCTCTTATCTGGTGGCCTAAGCTGTGGGGTGATGACTACCGGGACGGCATTGCGCCACACACGGATTGGCAACCCGGTGCTCTTCTGAGCGCCGCGTGGGCCGGTGCGGGCCCACTATTCGATCGAGGAGCTTGCGCTGCTGCGCGGGCTCCGCCTCCGTCGTGTTGATCACGGGCTCGACACATCAACCACGACAGGAGACTTCATGCCCACCAAGACGCTGCAGATTCCCACTGCGGACGGCCAGGCCGACGCCTTCGCCGTCTTCCCCGACCACGGCGGGCGGCATCCCGGGGTGCTGATGTACGCGGACGGCTTCGGTATCAGGCCCGTGCTGCGGGAGATGGCCCGCGAACTGGCCGGTCACGGGTACTACGTGCTCGTCCCCAACCTCTTCTACCGGCACGGCCCGGCACCGGTGATCGAACTTCCCGAGCACATTGGAGAAGCGGCCAGGCCCGCGGTCTTCGCCCAGTTGATGCCCTTGATCGAGGCGCACACCACCGAACGTGTCCTGCGTGACGCCGACGCCTACCTCCGGTTCCTCGCCACCCAGCCCGAGGTCAGCGCCGGACCGGTCGCGGTGACCGGCTACTGCATAGGCGGCCTCCTGGCGACGCGCACCGCCGCGGCCCACCCCGACCAGGTGGCCGCCCTCGCCGGATTCCACGCCCCGATAGGCGCCGCCAGCCCCGACAGCCTGCACCGCCTCACCGCCCAGATCCACTTCGGCCACGCCGAAACCGACCTGACGCCCGAGGCTCTCGGTGAGCTCAACCAGGCCCTGGACGCCGCGGGTGTCGACTACACCTCCGAGATCTATCCCGGTACCGTCCACGGCTTCACCATGTCCGACACCGACGCCTTCAACCCCGCCGCTCTGCAGCTTCATTGGGACCGCCTGCTTCCTCTCCTTGGCCGCGCCCTGGTCAACGGCTGAGGCTCCGACCCGGGAATCCAGACCTGCGTTGTACGGCTTCGGGGTCCCGGGCTGTGCTCGAAGCGAGCTGAGCGGCGGCGTGTCCTTTGCCGACACGGCGAGGTCTCCGGTGAAGGGTTCATCGACGAAGACGAACCAGACACTGGAGACCTCGTGGCCACACTAGGGCGTGCGTCGCCGCAGTCAGGCAGTCACCGCCTGGGCACCCCATCTCATCGGGCTTCGGCCATAACTCATTGTGAGATTCCCCTTGTTCGCCGGACCCGGCGGGTGTGGGGTCAGGTGGTCGCGTCGGTGGTGGACCTCGAACGTGACCGGGGCGTGTATTCTGGTGCTGAAATGTCGCCGTTTGGGATTGTGTCAGCACTCTATCCATTCGAATATCGCGTTGGCAAGCTGGTTGCGGGTTTTCCATTGTTTGGTGTCGAGTAGTTCGAGTTGCAGGGTGTCCCGGAAGGATTCCATCATGGCGTTGTCGTAGCAGTCGCCGACGGTTCCCATGGAGGCGAGTAGTCCGGCGGCGTGGAGTCGTTGCCCGAATGCTCATGAGATGTATTGGGAGCCGTGATCGGAATGCAAAATCGTGGTGTTGTCCTCCGGGCTGTCGGCGCAGGATGGCCATACCGAGCGCGTCGCCGACCAGTTCTGTTCGTATGTGGTCAGCGATGGACCAGTCGATGATGAGCCGGGAGTAGGCGTCCATCACCGCGGCGCAATAAATTTTTCCTTCGTCGATGGGGTGCTCGGTGATGTCGGTGATTCACAGCCGGTCCGGGGCATCTACGGTGAACTGGCTGTTGACCAGGTCCGGGCTGGGATTCGCGTGCGGGTCGGGGATTGGGGTGCGGGAGCGCCGGCGCCGGTAGAGGCCCTGGATCCCAGCCTCGCGCATGAGCCGCTCGACCCGTTTCCGGTTCACCGGCAGACCCAGCCCGAGCGTGAGTTCCGCGTGCACCCGCGGCGAGCCATAGGTTCCGCGGGAATCGGCATGGATTTGTTCGATGTATTTCAGCAGCAACGCATTGTCCTCCTGGCATGCCGAGACAGGTCTATCGCGCCATGCGTAATAGCCAGAGCGGGACACGGTCAACACCCGGCAGGCCACCGCGACGTCGATACCGTCCGCGGCGAGTTCATGGACCAGCGGGAATGTTACTTTGGGAGGATGTTCTCCCGCGCGAAGTACGCTGCCGCGCGTTTCAGGATCTCGTTCTCCAGCTCCAGCTGCCGGTTCTTGCGGCGCAGCTCGGCGAGTTCTCTTTCTCCGTGCTGGTCAGCCGGGTTGTTGAGCCGGTCTCGTCCGTGTCGGCCTGGGCCATCCAGTTCCGTAGGCAGGACTCGCTGATCCCGAGTTCCTTCGCCAGCGCGGCGACCGGTTTGTCGCCTAGACGGGCCAGCTCGACGGCACGCTGACGGAACTCAGGCGGGTGTGGTGCAGGCACCAGAACATCCTCCCTGGTACCGGCGGTCACCTCAGGTGAGGTGTCCGGACACCGGGGGAAGCTCAGGTGTCATTGGCGACAGTGGTTGGTCGTGTATTTTCGCGTTCAGGGTTCCAGCCGTCTGTTCCTCCGCCCTCCGGGGGTGGTCGCGTGGCCGCGCAGTTGGCTGAGCAGGTGATTGAGGCTCTCGCGATTCCTTCGCGAGAGTCCGTGAACGCGGTCGCTCATCGACCGCTGCCGGTTGCCGAGCTGGTGCGTGCCGCTGCGGATGTGTCGGTCTTCTACAGCATGGCGCGTGTCGACGCGGCGGGAACAGTCCCGGCGAGGGCCGTGCGGGATGCCTTGTCCTGGAAGCCCGGTGATCGAGTCGTGTACAGGAGCGAGTCCGGCGTGCTCATGGCGTACCCGGCGGCCGACGGATTGCACGCGCTGCCGCGTAAAGCCACCATCGTGATTCCCGCGCCCCTGCGTCATCTCCATGGCATCGTGGCCTCCCAGCAACTGCTGTTGTGCGCGTTGCCAGCCCACGCGGCATTGGTGATTTATCCGCTCACGGCTTTGAATCGGATGGTCGGCCTGTTCCACGCCGTTGCGGAATCCGGGGCAGACTCACGGCAACGGCAAGCGCTTGCTGTTCGCGGGCGCACCGGTGTTCGATCTTGTTACGGAGCGTGACGAAGAATTCGAGGTTGGCCCTAACCGGGGCGGGCTTATCTGGCCACCGTTGCCGCACACAGGTGGCCAGATCCCAGCGCTTCGGTTCACCGCCGACCCGTTCCAGCCGACGTGCTCGTTCCCTAGTGCGCCAGTACCGGAAGTCGATGCTGTCCGAGTGAATTCGGCGTGCAGGAGGTAGAGCCAGGCAAGGTGCATGTGGACGACGAAGCCCTCGAAAGAGCGGACCTCCGACGAGTCGTTGTACAAGCGCACGGCTAGCTGTGCTTCATCGCGAGAAGCGTCGACCATGTGCATGAATCGTGGTCGCGGTGGCATGCAGTTAAAGTCGGGATATTGTCACCGACTGTTACTGGTCTGCCATATTCGTGGCGACTTCGGCCAGTTGATCGAGACTACGGCCTCGAGACGACGATGCGCGGATGTGACAACCGCAGATGGACGTTCTAGTCGTTCACGCCGAGGGCCTGCCGAATGGAACTCAAGGCCGACGAAATGCACCAAACCCTGAACCTGGCGCTGGGCGGGCTCGCCCTCATCGGCGAGTGGTTCGACCCGGCGGACCGGCTCGGCGTGGACGACTTCGCCGAGTCGGTGTCGCACACCTTGTCGGGCTCTTCGAGGACTGAGGCCGCCCGGTCCTCTGCTGCGCGATATCCGCGGTGAGGACGACCGAAGGGGCGACCGCTTCGGCAGTCGCCCCTCCTTCGCTGCCTGATCAGAGGTTTTCCTCGAAGAAAGTACCCAGCTTCGCCAGCGCCTGATCGACGTACTTCGGCTGGTCGTACAGGTCGTAGTGGCTCGCGCCCTGGACGACAAAGATGTCCTTCTTCTCCGAGCGGGCCCGGTCGAACAGTTCGAATCCGTCCCGATAGGACCCGAACGCGCCCGGTACGTCGCCGACGATGACCTGCAGCGGCTGCGTCAGCAGCACTTCTGCCAGGTGGAAGGCGTCGAAACCGACAGCCGCTTCGAGACCGGAGAAACGCAGCTTGTTGGGAGAGCCGGCGCTCTGTCCCCTGGGGGTGGTGTAGTACTCGACGGCGTTGACCATGTCGACGTCGGTGATTCCGGCCTTCTCCCGCTCCTCGACCGAGGTGGGGATGTAGGTGGTGATGTGCGGCTCCGCACCACGGGCCTCGGCCGTGCGCTGCTTGCCGATCGCCTCGAGCGTCGCGACCGCGGCGTTGGCGCTCAGATCGCCTTCGCGCATGAGCCGCCCGTAGTTCGCGGCGACCACGGTGCCCAGCGCCTTGATCCGGTGGTCGGTCATCGTGGCGTTCGCGGCGTAACCACCACCTCCGCAGATCCCGACCACGCCGATGCGGTCCTCGTCGACGTAGTCCTGCGTCACCAGGTAGTCGATCGCGCAGCGGAAGTCCTCGACCCGAGTCGCGGGGTCTTCGAGGTAACGCGGCTCGCCACCGCTCGCGCCCTGGTGCGATGCGTCGAACGCCAAGGTCACGTAGCCGAGTTCGGTCAGCCGCTCGGCGTAGATGCTGCCGGACGTCTGCTCCTTGCAGCTGCTGATCGGGTGGGCGCAGATGATCGCCGGGTACTTCTTGGCCGGGTCGAAGCCCTCCGGGAAGCGGACGTCGGCGGCGACGTCCCACGTGCGGTTCTTGAAGGTCACGGATTTCATGGGGGTTCTCCTCTCGTTCAGGCGGTCAGGTGCTCGCCGAAGAAGCCGGTGAGCTTGGTGACCGCGGGGGTGACGTACTCGTCCTGGTCGTAGAGCGCGACGTGGGTGGCACCGTCGATGACGAACAGCTCCTTGGGCCCGTCGGCCTTCTCGATGGCCTCACGGCTGAAGTAGCCGGTGTCGGCGTCGGAGCCGATGATCATCAGTAGCGGCCGGGGTGCGATCAGCTTGATCATCGCGTAGGAGTCGTACTGCGCGATCTGGTCGATGCTGCGCAGTGGCCATTCGTTGGTGGAGTTGGTGTGCCCGCCGCGCGGGGTGCGGTAGTAGTCCTGGGCCTCGCGATACAGCGTCGGTGCTTCCTCCAGCCCCTCCGGGCTTTCCGGCGCCCAGTTCTGCACGGCCGGCGCCTCGCCCCGTACCTCGGCGGTACGCAGCGCGCCCGCCTGGTCCAGCATGGCTTGCAAGACTTCCGGGCTCTGGGTGCGGCCGAGGCCTTCGACCAGCAGACTGCGGATGTCCACGGCGCTGACCGTGGCGACGGCCTTGATCCGGTGGTCGGTCTGCGCGGCGAACGGAACGTAGCCGCCGGAGGCGCAGATGCCCAGCGCGCCGATCCTGGCCAGGTCGATGTCGTCGCGGGTGGTCAGGTAGGTGACCGCGGCCCGGACGTCCTCGGCACGCTGGAAGGGGTTCTCCAGGCCGCGGGGCAGGCCCTCGCTCTCGCCCTGATACGCGGCGTCGAACACCAGCGTGGCGTAACCCTCGCGGGCCAGGCGCTCGGCGTAGATCGACGCGGTCTGCTCCTTCACGCCACCGCCGGGGTGGGACACGACGACGGCGGGCAGCGGGGCGCCGGTGTGGTCGTCCGGGGTGTACAGGAGACCGGCCAGCGCGAGCCCGGCGCTCGGGAAGGTGACGTTCGTCTTCATCGTGGGATCTTTCTTTCGACTTTGATTTCGGCCGGGCGTTTCGTTCGGCCTCGTATTCGAGACTCACACGCCTCACGTGCTCCTACAATGGGACGGTTCCAGCCCCGCACACCACTGTCCAGGGACACAATTGGCCCAGGCTCCCGAGTTGCACCTGTTGCGACAATGGGGTCATGAGCAGCGACGACCACGCCAACGAACTGGGGGAGTTCCTCAAGGCCAGGCGATCCGAGGTGAGTCCTCGGACGGTCGGGCTGCCCGAGACCGGCGCCAAACGGCGGGTCAAGGGGCTGCGCCGTGAGGAGGTCGCCCTCCTGGCCTCGATCAGCCCCGACTATTACACCCGTATCGAGCAGGGCCGTCGGCAGGCGTCCGCGCCGGTGCTCGACGTCCTGGCGCGAGTGTTGCATCTGGACGACGACGAACGCGAATACCTGTTCGAACTCGCCGGAAAAGAGGCCGAACGGCCACGCCGCCAATCCGCACAGAAGGTGTCACCGCAGTTGCTGCGGGTGCTGGAAGAACTCACCACGAGTCCCGCATTCGTGCTCGGCAGGCGAATGGACATTCTCGGCTGGAATCGGATGGCTTCAGCGCTGCTGGTGGATTTCTCGGAGATCCCGGAAAAGAAGCGGAATTACGTGTGGCTGATGTTCTCCGACACCACTTTCAGGAGCTTGCACGTCGAGTGGGAGGCCATGGCGCGCACCGCCGTGTCGATGCTCCGGATGGAAGCCGGCCGCAACCCGCACGACCAGCGGATGGCCGCCCTGGTCGGCGAACTGTCGATGAAGGACGACGACTTCCGTTCCTGGTGGGGCGATCACCGCGTCACCGCTCGCGAGCGGGGCAGCAAGACGCTCCGCCACCCCGTCGCGGGCGAGCTGACGCTCGACTGGGACGCACTCACCTGTACGAGTGACCCCGAGCAGCAGCTCATCGTCTGGACCGCCGAGCCCGGCAGCGCCGCCCACGACGGCCTCAGATTCCTGTCGTCATGGGCGGCGAGCGAAGACCGCTCAGCGGCGGATCACTAAGAGCGTGTCTTACGTGGTGATCGGTTGTTGGTGAGCGAT
>NZ_MQUQ01000004.1 GCF_001953865.1 Amycolatopsis coloradensis | reverse complement strand
CCCGACCCCGCGCTCTACGGGACGTACTCGCCTGTCCAGGACGCAGTCGGCACGGTCAAGGGCAAGGCCAAGGAGGCGAAGGTCAAGGCGACCAAGAAAAGCAAGAAGTAGACGGTTCGTGCTCGCAGGACGGTGAGAAGACCAGGGCCCGGTCGTTTCGGTCAGGGTCAACCGTGCCTCAGCTACCTACGAGACGGAATGGACGACACGCGGCGGGACCGGTCGCGTCCGCGTGTCGTCCATCCAGTCACCCGTGTCGTCCGTCGGATCACACGTGCCGTCCACTCAGTCACGCTAACCGCCCCGGTCCGACTTGTGAATGGCCGTGGACGGTCCGAACCGGGCTTGATGGGGGCCTGCATTCGCTTCCACCACCCGGTCCGGGGTATCGACCCGTTCGGTTTCGTCCGTCATCCGAGTCTCACCGTGACCGTCGCCGAGCCACGCGTACTGGCCCGGCAGTCACCGACGATCGCCGACGGAAGCCGCGCGGTGCGTGAGGTGGGCGACGGCGTCGACGACGGCACCTGAGGGGATCCCGTCGAGACACGGGTGGCCCGGTACGGGGCAGACTCGCGCCCGGCTGTCCCGGCATCCGGCGTGCTGGTCGCCGAGCAGCACGACCGGTACGCCGTACGGGGCCCAGCGCGAAGCGGGCACCACGGGCGCGAACAGTGAGACCACGGGTGTCCCGACGGCGGCCGCGAGGTGGGCGGGGCCGGTGTTGGGCGCCACGACGACGTCCGCGCCGGCGAGCACGGCCGCCAGCTCGGGAAGCCGGGTGCGGCCGCCGAGGTCGAGTGCGCTTCCCGCGACCTCCCTGGTCAGCCCGCTTTCGGCGGGCGAGCCGGTCACGACGACGTGGTGACCGGCTGTCTGGAGTTCGCGGACGAACGCGGCGGAACGCTGGGCGGACGGTTGCCGGGCGGGAACCGATGCCGCGGGATGGACGACGACGTAGCCGTCCTCGAGCATTTCGCGACCGAGCAGGCCGTCCACCGGCGGCAGCGGCTCACGGATCGCGAGACGGCCGTCGTCCCCCGCGGGCAACGAGAACCCGGCCGCCTGGGCGAGCGAAAGCATCCTGACCGCTTCGGGCGGATCACCGGGCACGTGATGCCGCAGGTCCAGCAGGGACCCTGGATAGTCCTCGCAGACCGCGCCGATCCAGGGCACACCGGCCATCCTCAGCAGCAGGGCCAGCGGAAGCGGGGACTGGTGGAACGAGGTCAGCACCAGTGCGGCGTCGAGGGACAGCGCGCGAAGCCGCCGGACGAGTTCGCCGGTGTCCTCTTCGGTCACCGGCGGCGGTTCGGGATCGATCCACGGCGCGCACCAGGTGAGCACCTCGTCGACGCCGGGCAGGAGTTCTCCCGTGCCGCGTCCCCGTGGACCGGTCAGGAGGACGACGCGCTCCGAGCCCGCCGCGACGGCGCGGACGCAGGGACCGGCCAGCAGTACGTCCCCGAGGTTGTCCATCCGTGCCACCAGGACGTTCCGCTTCATCGGGTACCCGCGACGGCCAGGTGGACCGCTTCGGCGAGGTCGCGTGCGACGGTGGCTCGGCGGCGCGCGTGAGTGACCTCTTCGGGGCGGGTGCGGGAGGTCGGGATGAGGATTCCGCGGGCTCCGGCGGCGAGCGCGGCTTCGACGTCCGCGCCGGTGTCGCCGATGACCACACAGCGGCGGACGTCCACGCCGAGTGCCTCGGCGGCCTGTCGCACGAGGCCGGGAGCGGGCTTGCGGCAGCCACATCCGTCGCCGTCGTCGTGCACACAGACCTGCCAGGTTCCGATGGGGCCCAAGAGTTCTTCGACCCTGGCGTTCACCGCCGTCAGCCGATCGGGGGTGATCAGCCCCTTCGCCACCCCCGACTGGTTGCTGACCACACCGATGCGGATACCCGCGGCTCGCAGGTCGTGCAGAAGCTCCTTGGCGCCGGGGACGGGCCGGACGCCATCGGGATCGTCGAGGTAGGGCACATCCGTGATCAGGGTGTCGTCCCGGTCGAAGAGGACGGCCTGCGGTGCCCGGCCGATGCGGTGCCGAAACTCGCCGCGTAACCGCTGGTAGCACGCGGCAGGCGGAATGAGCACGCTGGTCACCAGCATGCGCGAAATCTCGTCCGCGGTGAACGGGCCCGCCGCGATCCGGCGAGCGGCGAACTCCGCGGTGAGCCCTGCCCAGAGCCCGGCCGTCGCGGCGGCGGCCTTGCGCCGTCCGAGCGCGACCAGCACCGCGGTGCCCACCGCGCTCACCGCGGCCAGTGCGTGCCGTTGCAGCCGTCCGTGGCCCGCGCCGATCTGCTGTCGCCAGAGGACACCGTGCTTGGACCGCATGAGCGCGTCGTCGGCGTTGCCGCGTTGAGCACGCAGGCTGGCGAGCGGACCGGATCGCTTGGGCGGATGGGTGACGACCCGTTCGCCTTTCGCGATGAGGTGACCCGCCTTGGCCACCCGTAAGGCCAGATCCGAGTCTTCGCGGTAGGCGCGGGGAAACCGTTCGTCGAAGCCGCCCACTTCGGCCAGGGCCTCTCGCCGATACGCCATGTCCGCGGTGATCCACCGGGCCGTCTCCAGCCCCGCGGTCCCGCGTTCGTCGTCGGTGGGACGGCGGTCCGGTGGGAGCGGGACGACGAGCGTGGCCTGCGACGCGGCTGTTTTCGCGTCGAGGGACAGCAGGTCGTCGGCCAGTTTTCGGGTCCAGTCCTTGCCGACCAGTACGTCGTCGTCGAGAAAGGCCACCCAAGTGGTCGTCGCACGCCGCCAGCCGGCGTTGCGGGCGGCCGCCGGGCCACGTCCGCCGGAACGGACCACTTCGATCTCCGGCGTCATCGGGGCAAATCGGAGGTCGGCGCCATCGGGCCGGTCGTCGGCCACGATGACGCGCGCCGGCCGCGGTTCTCCGGCGGCTTCGATCCCGGCGAGCAACGTGTGGAGGTTCGCCCGCCCGGTGGTCGGAATCACGATCGTGTAGTCGAGGTCGCTCACCCTGTCGCGATACCCGGGGAAACCATCGGGGAAACCGCGCGCGGACGTGTCAGCGCGGGCATAACGGGTAGCCCGATCTCAAAGACTTCGAAGGAGCTGTGAATGACTTCGACGGACCGGACGGCCGTACTGGAAATCCGCAACCCCGCCGACGACAGTCTTGTCGGCACGGTCGAGGCGACGTCCTTCGACGGGGTGAAGGGCGCGCTGGCCACGGCGAAGCGGGCCGCCGCCGGGTGGGCGGCCACACCCGCGGCCGAACGTGGCGCCGCCGTGAAGAAGGCGGCGAGGATGGTGCGCGATCAGGCGGGCGAACTCGCCGCCCTCATCGAGGCCGAAACCGGGAAACCCCGCTCCGAAGCGGAGGAAGGCGTCCTCGCCGGGGTGGGCACGCTGGAGCAGTACGCCGAACTCGGGCCGGTGCACCGTGGACGGTCCCTGCTGGGTGATCCGCGGGCCACCGACCTGATGGTGCCGGAACCCCGCGGGGTGGTCGTCGCGCTGACCCCGTGGAACGACCCGGTCGCCGTGGCCTGCGGGTTGCTGGGCGCGGCCTTGGTGACCGGCAACGCGGTGGTGCACAAACCGAGCGAACGCTGCCCGCACACCGGGCACCGGCTGGGCGCCGTGCTGTCCCGCGCGTTCCCGGAAGGAGTACTGCAAACCGTGCAGGGGGATGGCGGGATCGGCGCGGAACTGGCGGCGAGCCGGGACGTCGACCTGATCGCGCACGTCGGCGGCACCGTGGCAGGCCGGTCGATCGCGGCGAGCGCGGCGAGGACCGGAGCCAAGGCGCTGCTGGAGAACGGCGGAAACGACCCGCTGATCGTCGACACCGGTGTCGACGTCGATTGGGCAGCCGCGCAGGCAGCCACCGGGGCGTTCGCCAATTCGGGGCAGATCTGCGTCGCCGTCGAACGGATCTACGTGCACCAGGAGATCGCGGAAGCGTTCCTCGGCGCCCTCGTCAAGGAAGCGGAAAGCCGTGAACTGGCACCGCTTGTCGACAAGCGGCATCGCGACGGCGTGCACACCCAGGTGACCGAGGCACTCGCGCAGGGCGCCGAACCGATGTTCGGGGGAACACTCCCGGAGGGCCCCGGTGCGTTCTACCCGGCGACCGTGCTCACGGGCTGCACCTCGGCGATGCGGGTGATGAGCGAGGAGACGTTCGGCCCGGTCGCGCCCGTGTGCGTGGTGCCGGACTTCGAGCAGGCACTCGAGCGGGCGGCCGACGGCGAATACGGCCTCGCCGCCACGGTGCTCACCTCTTCGATGACGCACGCGCAGCGGGCTTGGCGGGAACTGCCGGTCGGCACCGTGAAGATCAACAACGTCTTCGGTGGCGCTCCCGGTGGAGCGGCGCATCCGCGCGGCGCCAGCGGGAGCGGCTACGGTTACGGCCCCGAATTGCTCGACGAGATGACCCAGACGAAGGTCGTCCACCTGGCCACGCCGAGGCTGTGACCAGCCTCAGCGTGCCCTTCTGCCGGGGCCGGTGCCGAGTCCTGTGTGCTCGAAACCGGCTTCGGTGACGGCCGCCGGGTCCAGGAGGTTCCTGGCGTCGATGACGACCGCCTGCCTGGTCACCGCGGCGAGCCGGTCCCAGTCGAGGTCGCGGAACTCCGGCCACTCGGTGAGCACCACCAGCGCGGCGGCGTCCTTGGCGACCAGATACGGGTCGTCCACCACCTGTACGGCTTCCGAGTCGACGGCGTCGACGCCGGGGTCGTAGGCGGTCAGGACGGCACCGCTCCTGGCCAGTTCCCGCGCGATCGCGAGCGCCGGGGAGTCCCGCAGATCCCCGGTCCCCGCCTTGAACGCCAAGCCGAGCAACCCGATCCGGGTCCCCGCGAGCGAGCCGTCCGGAACGCCGGTGATCGCGCACCGGATCTTGCGCACCACCGCGGCCTGCTGGCGCGCGTTGGCCTTCATGGCGTCACGGAGGATGCCGAAGTCGACCCCCGCGTTCTCGGCCGTCCGCAGCAGCGCGGCGGTGTCCTTGGGCAGGCACGATCCACCCCAGCCGGGGCCGGGGGAGAGGAACGCGGGACCGATTCGCGAATCGAGCCCCATGAGCCTGCCGACGTCCCGGATGTCGGCGCCGTAGTGCTCACAGAGTTCGGCGAGGACGTTCACATAGGACACCTTCAACGCCAGGAACGCGTTGCTGGCGTACTTCGCCAGTTCCGCGCTCGCCGGATCGGTGAACCAGACCGGGGCGTTCGTCCGGGTGTAGAGCGCGGCCACCCGTTCGGCGGCGTGCCGGTCCTGGCTCCCGAGCACGATCCGGTCGGGGTTCAGGAAATCCTCGACCGCGTGCCCCTCTCGCAGGAATTCGGGATTGCTCACCACCGGCAGGTCCGGAGTGCCCAGCAGTTCCGGGAGCCGGGCGCCGGTGCCGACCGGGACCGTCGACTTCGTGACCACGACGCAGCCGGACGCGAGCACACCGGGCAGGGTCGCCACGACCTCCTCCAGGACGCGGACATCGGCGTCGCCGTCGTCCCCCTTGGGAGTGGGAAGGCACAACAGGACAGTGGCCACTTCGGACAGTTCTTCCAGGTCCGTGCCGAATCGCAGTCTTCCGCGGTTCAGGCCGTCGTGGACGAGTTCCGCGAGGCCCGGTTCCGCGATCGGAACCTCGCCGCGACTCAACGCGTCCACTTTGGACTGATCGTTGTCGACGCAGACGACCTCGTGGCCCAGGTGCGTGAGACACGCGGCACTCGTCAGGCCGACGTAGCCCGCTCCGATGACCCCCACCCGGTCAGCCATGGGAGACCCCCGTCCGGAGTAGTTCCTCTGCGGCGGCGATGACGCGTTCTTCGCGGAGCAGCAGGAGGCCCGCGTCCGGTCGGTCGGCATGCGGGTCGCCGACGTCGCCCACCCAGAGCACCGTGTGCTGCCGCGCTCCGGAGGGCGGACCCCAGCGGCACGGCGGGGTCGGCCCGAACAACAGCACCGACGGGGTCCCGTACGCGGTGGCCAGATGGCCGACGCCGGTGTCGCCGCAGATGACCAGTTCCGCCTCGGCGACGGTCGCGGCGAGTTCGGCGAGACCGGTGTCCCCCGCGAGAACCGCGTCTTCCGGCAGGCCCGCCGCTTCGGCGACCTCGCGGGCGAGGCCGACCTCCGCGACGCTTCCCGTCACCACCACGCGATGCCGGGAGGCGAGTTCGGCGGCGACTCGCGCGAACCGATCGGGTGGCCAGCGGCGCGCGGCGTACGCGGCCCCTGGATGGATGACCACCGCGCCGGACGCCGGGCTCGGCCCCGGTGGAGACGGCAGGGCGAGGTCGGAGCGGTCGGTGGTGAGGTGCGCGGCTTCGAGCAGCCGGCACCAGCGGTCGACCTCGTGGAGATCGTCCTGCCACTCCAGGCCCTCGACGCCGGGGAAGTCCGGATGCCGGTGGGTGATCAGCTCGACCGGTTCCCGCGCGAGGAGGTCGTGGATGCTCTCGGGCCCGCGGCCGTGCAGGTTGACCGCCAGCCGCGGCGGCTCGCCGGGCCACGACAGTTCGCCCAGTCCGGCTGTCGGGAGCAGTTCGTCCACCGCGTCGATGAGTTCGACGATGTCGCGCAAGCCTTCGGGCGCGGCGAGGACCAGTCGTTCGCCGTCGAAGGCGCGGCGCAGGGCCCGCAGTGCCGGGACAGCGGTGAGCAGATCGCCGAGGCCGAGCGCGCGCAGCACGAGGATCCCGCCGGTCACGGCCAGGACCCTTCTTCCGAGGCGCACACCACGAGTTCGCGGACCTCGCAGCCGGGCGGCTGGGACAGCGCGAACACCACGGAGGCCGCGACGTGTTCGGGCTGGTTGAGTTTCGCGTCCGGCGGCGGCTTGTACTGTTCGGCCCGGTCGTCGAAGAACGCCGTGTGCATGCCACCGGGGATGAGCAGGGTCACCCCGACCCGCCCGGCGAGTTCCATGGCGAGTGCCCTCGTGAAGCCGACGACGCCGAATTTCGAGGCGCAGTAAGCGCTCGCGTCGCCCGCGACCCGCAATCCCAGCGTCGAGGCACAGGTCACGACCGTGCCGCGACTCAGCCTCAGATGGGGCAGCGCCGCGCGTACGACGGCGGCCGTGCCGAGCAGGTTGACCCGGACCACCCGTTCCCAGGCCTCCGTGGGCACTTCGTCGAGAGCGCCGCAGGCGTCGGTCCCCGCGGCCGTGAAGACGCCGTCGATGCCGCCCGCTCGTTCGGCGAGTTCGTCCACGGCGTTCGCGGCCGCGGTGGAATCCGCCAGATCGGCTTGGACGAAAGCGACGCCGTCGGCGGGTTCCGCGCGGTCGATGACGAGCGGCGTACCGCCCGCCTCGCGGACGGCTTCGACGGTCGCGGCACCGAGTCCGGAGGCGCCGCCGGTGATCAGGACGTTGCCGAGAGGGCGCATCATGCTCCTTCCGCCGCGGCCACCAACCGGGAGGTGGAGTAGCCGCGGATGGTCGGGATCAGGACGATTTCGCCGCCGTGCCGGTGCACGACGGCGCTTTCGGGTAGTTCCGCGTCCGCGTAGTCGCCGCCCTTCACCCAGACGTCCGGGCGCAGGCGGTCCAGAATCGCGGCGGGATCGGGTTCGTCGAAGATCGCGACGGCGTCGACCGAACTGAGTTCGGTGAGCAGCCGGGCGCGATCGCGGGCGGTCACGATCGGACGCCCGGGGCCTTTCAGCCCGCGCACCGATTCGTCGGAATTCAGACAGACGACGAGCGCGTCGCCGAGTGCCCGCGCTTGCCGCAACAGGCTCGCGTGCCCAGGGTGCAGCAGGTCGAAACAACCACCGGTGGCGACCAGCCTGCCGCCCTCCTGACGGACTCGCGCGGCCACCTCGAACGCGGAAACGCCGTGGTATTCCGTCTTCTGTACCGCAACGGTGTCCGAAGTGGACAAAGTGGCCGCGCCGCCGGTGGCCACGAACCGTGCCGCGGCGTCGACTCCCTTGGCGACGGCTTCGTCGGTGGACGAGCCGTCGAGCAGCGCGGCGGCCACCGCCGAGGCGAACCGGTCACCCGCTCCGCAGGTGTCCTTGGCGACGACGCCGGCAGGTGGCCGGAACGTCGTGCAACGGTCTCCGTCGGTCAGGACGGCACCGTCGGCCCCCGTGGTGACACTGACCGCCTCGGCGGACCAGAGGGCGTGTGTCCGCTTGGCGAGTTCCTCGGGGTCGGACCGGGTTTCGGTGAAGTGCGCGGCTTCGGCCAGATTCGGTGTGGCCAAGCGGACCCCGGCGACCGGCTCGGCACCGCGCGGATGCGGATCCCAGACGACGGGGATCGCGGGAGCCAGTTCGGTGAGCAGTTTCCGGACCCCCGGATGGCCGGTCACCCCGCGGCCGTAGTCGGCGACGAGGATCGCACCAGCCGACCGCAGTGTGTCCTCCACCTCGCGGGAAAGAGGAGAGTGCTCGGCGCGGCCGTCGCCGTCGTCGAGGCGGACCAGCGACTGCCCGGCGGCGCGCACCCTCGTCTTGGTGACGGTGGTGCCGCGCAACGGCATCGGGACCACGCCGACCTCCCGGGCCAGAAGACCGGCGAGGATCCGCCCGTCCTGGTCACCGCCCAGCGGGGCGACCAGGACGACGTCGGCGGTGGAGCGCGCCGCCAGCAGCGCGGCTAGTCCGGCGCCGCCGGGACGCCGCCAGGTACGGGTCAGATCGACCACCGGGACCGGGGCGTCGGGGCAGATCCGGTCCGAGGAACCGTCGAGATCGACGTCCAGCAGCGCGTCGCCGAGGACGACCAGCGGCCTCACGTGGGCACCCCGAGCGCGTCGTCCAGCGCGGTGCACAGCGCGTGGACCAGGGCGAGGTGGACTTCCTGCACGGTCGCCGTCGACGGGGCCTCCACCGGGATCGCCTCATGGCACAGCGCGGCCAGCGGATTGGGGGACGGGCCGGTCAGAGCCCAGGTCGTCACCCCGAGTTCGTGGGCCGCCTTCGCCGCCGCGACGACGTTCTGGCTGGTGCCACTGGTCGAGAGGCAGACGAGTACGTCACCGGGACGGGCGTGCGCGTGGACCTGACGCGCGAACAACTCGTGCTCGCCGTAGTCGTTGACGATGGCCGTGCCGGCGGAGGTGTCCGCGTGCAGGGCGATCGCCGAGAACGGGCGGCGGTCGTTGCGGAACCGGCCCACCAGTTCCCCGGTCAAATGCTGCGCCTCCGCGGCACTGCCGCCGTTGCCGCAGGCGAGTAATCGGCCACCCGAGGACAGGACCGCGGCGAGATGGCCACCCCAGTCACGGATCTTCGGTGCCCAGGAAGCGGTTTTCCCGGCTGCCTCGCTCAAAGCGGCGAAGTGCTCTTCGATCACGACACACCTCCAAAAACGATCGGGCGGTTCACGGGCGGGAGACCACGAAGGGTCCGAGGGCGAGCAGGTCGATGGGCGCGGAGCCGAAGCACTCCAGCGCGTCCCTCGGGGAATCGACCATCGGCCTGCCGGCGGTGTTGAGGCTGGTGTTGACGACGGCGGGAAGCCCGGTCCGCCGTTCGAACGCGCCGAGCATCCTGGCGAGCAGCGCGTCGTCGGCGGGATCGACGGTCTGCACCCGGGCGGTGCCGTCGACGTGGGTGACCGCGGGGATCCGGTCCCGCCAGCGTGGCGCGACGTCGTGGACGAACAGCATGTACGGGCTGGGAAGCGGGCCGCGGGAGAACACGTCCGCCGCCCGGTCGGCGAGCACCATCGGCGCCACCGGGCGGAACTGTTCGCGTCCCTTGACGTCGTTGAGCCGTTCGAGATTCTCCTGATGGCCGGGGTGGGCGAGCAGCGAGCGGTGGCCGAGAGCGCGCGGGCCGAATTCGGACCGGCCCTGGAACCAGGCCACGATCCGGTCATCCGCGAGGGCTTCGGCGACCGCTTCGGCGATGTCGTCCGGTCGTTCGTAGCGGACGTTCGCGGTCTTGAGCGCGTTCTCCAGCTGATCGTCGGTCCAGCCACGGCCGAGGTCTGCTCCGGACATCGGCGCGCCGCGTTCCCCGGATTCGGCCGCGAGTTGCAGTGCCGCGCCGAGCGCGGTACCCGCGTCCCCGGCGGCGGGCTGAACCCAGACGCGGTCGAACGGGCCCTCCGCGTGGATCCGCGTGTTCGCGACGCAGTTGAGCGCGATCCCGCCCGCCATCGCCAGATCGGTGTGCCCGGTGCGCTCGTGCAGCCCGTTCGCCAGTTCGAGGAGGACGTTCTCCAAGCAGCGCTGGACGCTCGCGGTCAGATCGGCGTGTGCCTGTCCGGGTTCCTGCCCAGGCTCGACGGCAGGCGCGAACGACGCCCAGTCGATCGGATCCGTCCGGAAGCCCATGCCGTCGGTGTGGATCTCCTCGGCGATCCGGTCGAGGAAACGCGGTTTTCCGTAGGAGGCCAGCGCCATGACCTTGTATTCGTCGCTGGAGCGCGCGAACCCGAGGTGTTCGGTCAGTTCCTCGTACATGAGCCCGAGAGAGTGGGGAAGACGCTGGTCGGCCAGTTCTTCGAACTTCCCGTCGCGGTACTCGCCTGCCAGGTACGACGTGCTCTCACCGCGGCCGTCGGCCACCATCACCGCGCAGTCGTCGAACGGCGCGGCCAGCGCGGCCGAGGCGGCGTGGGCGACGTGATGCCGGACAAACCGGACGATCGAGGGATCGAGGCCGGGAAGAGCCGATTTGAGGAAGGCGGGCGCCCGGCTGGCGAAATCGGTCCGCAGGCCTTCGTTCTTGCCGTCGTGTCCCTCGAGTCCCGGCTCGACGAGCGCGGGATCGTAGGAGTATCCGACGGCGTCGAGGTCCTGCGGCGCGATACCCGCTTCCGCGAGACACCACGCGGCGGCCTCGGCGGGTTGTTCCCACGCGGAAAACGGGACGGGCCGCTTGCCGTGTTTGCGGCGGCTGAACCGTTCCTCTTCGGCCGCTGCCACGATTTCGCCGTCGACGACCAGCGCGGCGGCCGGATCGTGGAAGACGGCGTTGACACCGAGAATGCGCACCGGGCCACCTCTCCGGTCGGGGATGCGGGCTGTGACCCGCCTTACTCCCCTAGCGCTACCCGGTGGAGTCGCCGATAAACGAACCTGCGTAAAAGCCCAGGACGTCGCTACTCAGTGAAGCGGCTCGAGGGGGTTTTTCCGGACGTACCAGTCGACGGTGAGCGGGAGCCCTTGCGCCAAATCGATCTCCGGCGCCCAGCCGAGTTCCCGGCGCGCGAGCGAGATGTCCGGGCAGCGACGGGCCGGATCATCGACCGCGGCGTCGATGTATTCGATCGCCGACGAACTGCCGGTGACCGACAGGATCTCCTCGGCGATCGCCAGCACGGTGAGTTCATGGGGATTGCCGAGGTTCACCGGCCCGGGGAAGTCGGAGCCGGCGAGCGCGAGCAGGCCGCGGACGGTGTCTTCGACGTAGCAGAGGGATCGCGTCTGCTGTCCGGTCCCGGCAACGGTGAGCGGTTCTCCGCTCAGCGCCTGGGTGAGAAAGGTCGGGATCATGCGGCCGTCGTCGGAGCGCATCCGGGGACCGTAGGTGTTGAAGATCCGGGCGATGCCGGTGTTCACCGAGCGCTCCCGGCGCACGGCGGCGGTGAGCGCTTCGGCGTAGCGCTTGGCCTCGTCGTAGACACTGCGCGGGCCGATCGGGTTCACGTGGCCCCAGTAGTCCTCGCGTTGCGGATGTTCCCGCGGATCGCCGTAGACCTCGCTCGTCGAGGCGAGGACGAACCTGGCGCTGTCACGTTCGGCGATGTCGAGCGCGTTTTCGGTGCCGTACGAGCCCGCGCGCAGCGTCTCCAGCGGAAGCCGGAAATAGTCGCGCGGCGACGCGGCGGAAGCCAGGTGGAAGACGACGTCGAACGAACTGGGTGCCGCAATCGGCAACGTGACGTCGCGCGAGAGCAACCGGAACGCGGGGTGGTCGAGCAGAGGGGCGATGTTGCCGGTGTCCGCGGTGGCGAAATTGTCGGCCGCGACCACCTCGGTCCCGTCGTCCAGCAAGCGCTCGCACAGGTGCGATCCGACAAAGCCCGCACCTCCGGTCACCAGGGCACGTTCGAATCGTCCGGTCATGGGGACGGGCTACCCGGGCCACCATCCGAAAAAACCCCGTGTGAAGCCACCACAGCGGGGTAAGCGTCGGGGTATGCGCGCTTTGGTGATCGGCTGGGCGAGTTTTCGTCATGGCGAGGCGACCGCTGGCGATGTGCTCAGCATGCGGAGGGTCGATCAGGCACTGTCGGTCGTGGGGCTGCCCCACGACCTTGCCTGGAGTCCGGTCTTCCGGCCGGACGAGTTGAGTTACGAGGAAGTGGATCCCGCGCGGTACAGCCATGTCGTGTTCGCCTGCGGCCCGGCCCACGGGTGGCAGGTACGCGAGGTGCACCGGCGGTTCGCGCATTGCCGGCGGATCGCCGTCGGGGTGTCGGTGATCGATCCCGACGATGACGCGGTCACCGGCTTCGACCAGGTGCTCGCGCGTGATCAAGACGGACTCGCCACCCCGGATCTCTCGGTCGACGTGCCGACCGACGAGGTGCTGGTGACGGGAGTGATCCTGGCGCCGGAGCAGCGGGAGTACAGCGGCTCCGCCCGGCACGCGGACGTGCACGCCGCGGTGACCGAGTGGATCGCCGGGGTGAACTGCGCCAGGGTGCCGCTCGACACGCGGCTGGCGTCGTCGGACTGGGAGCGCTGTGAGACGCCGGATCAGTTCACGTCGATCCTCTCGCGTCTGGACGTCGTCGTCACGACCCGGTTGCATGGCCTTGTCCTGAGTCTGCGGTCCGGCGTTCCCGCGTTGGCGATCGATCCGGTCGCGGGCGGAGGCAAGGTCACTGCCCAAGCCGACGCGCTCGGCTGGCCCGCGCTCGTGTCCGCCGAGGAGGCGGGCAGGCCGGAAGTCCTCGATTCCTGGTGGCGCTGGTGTTCGTCGGTCGAGGGCAGGGCGGTGGCGGCGCTTCGCGCACTGCCAACGGACAACGGGCTGGTGCGGGACCTGGTCAAGGTGCTCGAAACCGGGCCTGCCCGGTGAGCGCGCCACGGACGACGGTCGTGATCGCCACTCGCGACCGTGCGGTGGAACTCGAGCGGACCCTGACAGAACTGGCGTCGTTGCGTCCTTCTCCGCCGGTCTTGGTGATCGACAACGATTCGAGTGACGACACCGCGACCCGCGCGTCCCGGTTCGACGGTGTCCGCGTGGTCAGCCTGCCGCGCAACATCGGCGCGGCGGCACGGAATCTCGGTGTCGCGCTGGCCCGGACGCCGTACGTCGCCTTCAGCGACGACGATTCCTGGTGGGCCGACGACGCGCTCGCCGAGGCGGAACGGATTCTCGACACCCACGGCGACGTCGGACTGGTGGCGGCGAAAACCCTGGTCGGAGAAGAGGAACGCGAGGACCCGGTCGTCAGGCTGATGGCCGAAAGCCCACTCGGCAGTCCTGATGGGCTGCCGGGGCCGGTGGTGCTCGGATTCCTGGCCTGCTCCGCGATCGTCCGGCGGAAGGCGTACCTCCAGGCGGCGGGATTCAGCCCGTTGCTGCATTTCGGCGCGGAGGAGAAATTGCTTTCCTACGATCTCGCCGCGCTGGGCTGGCGGCTCTGTTACGCGGAGCGGGTGCGGGCCCACCACCACCCGTCGAGGGCGCGGCCGTCGAGCGGCTGGCGTAAACGCGCCGAACTCCGCAACAACCTGCTGATCACGGTCATGAGGCGTCCCGTCCGGCAGTGCTTGGCCGACGTTTTCCGCGCGGTGAAACGCATTCCCCGGGAACCCCGGGTGGTCGGCGCGATCGCGGGCACCGTCCGGAGACTGCCGCGGGCCTTGGCTGAACGACGGCCGCTGCCCGCCGGGGTGGAGCACCAGATCCGAGTTCTCGAACACGCGCAGGGAGGCTGAAGTGGAGGACCGGATCACGGTCGTCATGATCACCCACAACCGGCGGGAGCAGTTGCTGGAAACACTCGCGGCGATGACCGCGCTACCCGACGCGGCACCGATCGTGCTGGTGGACAACGCGTCCGCGGACGGGACCGCGGACGCCGTCGAGCAAGGATTTCCCTCGGTGCGCCTGCTCCGCTCGCCGCGGAACCTGGGTGCGGTGGCCCGGAATGTCGCGGTCCACGAGGTCGTGACGCCCTATGTCGCCTTCTGCGATGACGACACCCGATGGCAGCCGGGTTCCTTGACTCGCGCCGCCGACCAGCTCGACCGGTACCCCGCGCTCGGCGTGGTGACCGGGCGATGCCTGGTGGAACCCTCGTTGAAAGAGGATCCGATCACCCCGGAGCTGAGGGATTCACCGGTTCCCGGGCCGGACTGGCTCCCCGGCCCGGCGCTGCTGGGGGTGATGGCGGGCCTTTCGGCCGTCCGGGTCCGCGCGTTCACCGACGTCGGCGGATTCTCGGACCGGATGTGGCTCGGGGGAGAGGAGGAACTGTTCGCCCTCGACCTGGCCGCGCGTGGCTGGTGGATGTGCTGGGACGAGCGGATGGTCATCCACCACGCCCCTTCCACCATCCGGGACCCGCGTCGCCGTCGTCAGCTCGGCATCAGGAACACGCTCTGGACGCTCTGGCTACGCCGCCCGCTCCGAAGCGTTCTGCGGCGGATGGTCACCGTGCTCCGCTCGGCCCCGTTCGACCGGGCCACGGTCGCGGCCGTCGGCGAGGCGGTGCGGGGGCTGCCGTGGGTGCTGCGGGAGCGAAACGTGGTGCCGGCGGCAGTGGAACGCGGGCTGGTCCTGCTGGAGGAGTCGCAACGGAAGTCGGTGGCCCGGCGATACGTCGGCTGACTGGATTTCGGCGCGTCGCATCGGACGCAGGTTGCGGAGCCCCCTGAGCGGGAAGGATTGCGGACGTTCACCGTCCGAAATCCTCCCCGCTCGACCCTTTCGGGCACCAGCGATGTCACAAGGGCGGCTTCACTTCACTACTGGACCGCTCAGAACCCAGTCTCAGGACGGCGAAGCAGCGACAGCGACCTCGGTCTCCTCCTGCAGAACTCGCGCATAAGCACGCAAGCAATCCGAAGCCACCCGATCCCACGAATACCGCGCGCGCACCCGGTCCGCCCCGGCCGCGCCGAACGCCTCGCGAGTGGACGTGTCCTTGAGCAATCGCCGCAGCGCGATCGCGAGGTCCTTGGGGTGGCGGGGCGGGACGAGCAGTCCGGTCGCCCCGTCGACCACCGTGTCGGTCAACCCGCCGACCGCGGCCGCGACCACCGGGACACCGCATGCCATCGCTTCGAGCGGGACGATCCCGAACGGTTCGTACCAGGGGGTGCAGACGACCGCGTCGGCCGAACGCAGGAGCGCGGGCATTTCGTCACGCGAAACCTGCCCGGGCATGTGCACCCGGTCGCTCACCCCCCGCTGTTCGGCGATGCCGCGCAACCGCCGGGCTTCCTCGTCGTTTTCGAGTTTGCCCGAGCCTGGTCCGCCCGCGATCACCAGTTCGGTGTCGGGCACCTCCGCCAAAGCACCGATCACGACGTCGAAACCCTTGCGCGGCACCAGCCTGCCGACGCTGACGATACGGTGGGGAGCGGTCCGGGCGGCGGCGTCGCCGGTCGGAGTGAACCCCTCGAGGTCGACCCCGCAAGGGACGACGGAGGCGCGCGATCGGGGTAGACCCATGCGAACGAGCTCGAAGACCTCGTCAGAACAGGTCGCGATCACCCGGTCGGCTCGTTTGGCGATCATCCGCTCCAGCCGGTTCCGCTCCGGAGGGCTGGTGTCTTTCTCGCCCTGGTGACGCCGTTTCACCACGCCAAGGGCGTGAAAAGTCTGGGTCACCGGGATTCCGAGGTCCTTGGCCGCCAGTACGGAGGCCAGTCCCGACATCCAGAAGTGCGCGTGGACGACGTTGGGCCGGTCCTTGCTCCATCGTGAGCGGAGAAACCGGGCGAAATCCCCCATATAGGGCAAGAGTTCGTCTTTTGGGACCTTCTTCGGTGGTCCCGCCAACACATGGACGACGCGGTAGCCGTCAGGGGCCTCGACGGTCGCGGGAACGCGGCGGTTCTCTCGGCGGGTGTAGACGGTGACGTCGTGTCCTTGACGGCTCAGCGCGGCGGAAAGTTCCGCGACGTGGACGTTTTGGCCACCTGCGTCGGCTCCGCCAAGGGCGGCGAGCGGGCTGGCGTGCTCGGAAACCATCGCGATCCTCATCGGGCTCCTTCCCTCCGCGCTTGGCGGAGTCAAGCGATCACCTCGGTCAGCAAGGCGTCCCAGCGATTCAGGAACGCGTCGAGCCCGTAGTGGGACAATGCGAACTCACGCGCGGCTTTTCCAGCCAGGACAGCGAAATCAGGTTCATGGACGAGTTCCCCGTACGCCTTCACGAGTGCTGGGACGTCCGTCGAGATCGCCCCCGCTTCGGGGGGCACGGCGAGGACGGCTTCGGTGGTCGCGAGCGCGACGATCGGCATCCCCAGGTGCATCGCCTCGAGCAACGACAAACCGAGCGACGTCCAGCGGGCCGTGTGCAGGTACACCCGGCGGCGGGCGACTTCGGTGTGCAGTACCGCGGACGGAAGATCGCCACCGGCACGCAACACGTCATGACGGCCGTCGAGTTCCTCGCTGCCGATGCCGTAGACGTCCACCGGTGCGATCTCCGCGAACGACGGCAAGAGATCGGTCCCGGTGATCCGGCCGCGCCGGACGGGTTCGTTGATCAACGCCGCGCCGTGCGGGATCTCGCCGGTGTAGCGTTCACCCGGATCGGGGATGCCGTGCGGGATCACCACGGTCGGCGCGAGACCGGAATCCCACATCAGCTCGTTGAAGTGCGTGACATGCGCCAGTGGGATGTCGTCCTGGTCGGCGAGTGGATGCCGGGTGGTCGCCGCGTACGGCCGCGGAGTGTTGTGCTCCACGAAAATCGCGGGCAGGTCGCCGCCGGGACGACGGCCGAGCCACCGGCCGACCAGGTCGATCTCCTCGACCCGCTGAAGGATGACGACGTCGAGATCGAGGTCTTTCACCCGGTCGACCGGTACCTCTTCCGCGTTGGGCCAGTCACGACCGCACAGTCCGCGCCCCCACTGCCCGCCTTCGGGGAGCAAGGGCACGAAATAGCGGTGAGGTCCTCGCACGAATGCCTCGGCCCAGGAGCCGTGAACGTGCCACAAGAGGATCCGCAGCGGCGCCTGTTTCGTCATGCACAGTAGATTTCCCTTGTCCGCCGGAATAAACGTCCGTTCGTGGCCCGACGGTGAATCACCCGGACTGGGGGTCCGTGTCGTCATGGGGGTCGCCGGAAGAAGTGCCCTGCTCGCCCCGGATTTCCTGACGCTCTTCTTCGTCGGTTTTCGCCCCGCTGCCGGGTTCGGCCGTGTTGGCCTGCTGTGCGGCTTTCGCCTTGTTCCCGGCGGAGCCTGTGACCACCTCGTCGTCACCCTTCATGAGTGCCTCGAATCCCTCTCGTGCGACGTCGGCGGGATCGTCCTCCGGTCCCGATCCGACCTTGGTGTCCTTCGTTCCCGCCCGTTCGAAGAACTCGGTCTCCGGCGGGCCGGACCGCGGTGCCGTCACCCGCAGTTCGGTCCTGAGGCCTCCGAAAAGGACGTTTCCCCCATCGGCTACCCGCTGGGCGCGGGCTCAATCCTGTTCCTTCCCGCGAATTCGTGGCCACTGTGGACGTTTGGGACCGCACGACCGGGGTAGCCGGAAGCACCATCGGCGAACCGGAGGGGCCATGACCGCGATCACCAGTACCACCAGACCACTCGCTCCCGCGCGGCCATGGTTGGTCCGGCCGCCCGGTGTCTACCGGCCACAGGACGACACGTGGTTCCTCGCATCGGCCTTGCGTGCGTCGGGTATGCCGTCCGGCGCTCGCGTGCTCGACCTGTGCACGGGCACCGGGGCACTGGCGCTGACGGCCGCGATGAGCGGAGCCGGTTCGGTGACCGCCGTGGACATCTCCCGGCGGGCGCTGGCCGCGGCGTGGACGAACACGCGCCTGCGCGGCCTGCCGGTCCGCGCGGTGCGGGGGAGCCTGGCCGAGGCGACTCGAAGGGGGCCGTTCGACGTCGTGCTGGCGAATCCGCCGTACGTCCCCTGCCCGATCCCGGCGAGCGGCGCCGCGCGGGCATGGGACGCCGGGCCGGACGGCCGCGTGGTGCTGGACCCGCTCTGTGCCGGGGCCGCCGCCATGCTGGCACCCCAGGGCTTCCTGCTCCTCGTCCACTCCAAGGTGGCCGATGTGGACAAGTCGTTGACGCGGCTGCGCGAGTCGGGTCTCGCCGCGGCCGTGGTGGCCTCCCGCACTGTTCCGTTCGGACCGGTGATGCGGGCCCGGGCCGCCTTCCTCGAAGAAGCGGGCCTGATCACGGCTGGGCAGCAGGACGAAGAACTGGCGGTGATCCGTGCCGACCGGCCGTAGGACGAGGATCCGGGTCGAACCCGGTGGGCCCCTCCTGGTGGAGGGGCCCGTCGAAATCGTCACGGACGACGGCGAGACGGTGACTTCCGACCGGTTCGTAGTGGCTCTCTGTGCCTGCCGTCGCAGCAAGCGCTACCCGTTCTGCGACACCAGTCACCGTCGCCGGTCACGGCAAGGGGCGCAGCGGCCGGAGCAATGAGGACTCACCGGCTGACCAAGCATCCAGCAGATGCTTGGTCAGCCGGGCCTCCAGCAGATCGGTGGCCTGGATACCGAACGCGACGTCCGCGGCCAGACCGGGTTCACGCTCCAGGAGGTCACCGATGACGTCGTGCCGCAGCACCTGTTCGTGGACGGCGTCGGCCTCGATGTGCTCGGTGTAGAAATAGCGGCATTCCGCGGCCCCGCCGAGCCGTCGCAACGCCTCGTCCATCCGGCGGGCGGCGGGCGCGGTGGTGATCTCGGCGCTGGCGAAATGTCCGACGAGCGCGCCGCGCAGGCTTCGGTGCAGCCCGAACAGCGACATCATGTTCACCGTCGCGAGCGTGTCGGCCGGAGCGTGGTCGAGGTAGGCGAGGTAGCCGTCGGACAGGCCTGCCGCCGTCAGCAGATCCGCGAACAGCCGGGAATGCGCCTGCTCGGCCCGGCCGCCGCCGAACTCGTCGAATTCGACGGCGACCAGCGCGGCCTTGGCCCGTCCCCGCAGTCGCGGGATCACCCACGCGTGGGGATCGGCCTCCTTCAGATGGTAGATCGACCGGTGCGCGAAGAACTCCTCGACGTGCCACCACTCGCCCTCGTCGCGGAGGAAATGCGAGACGCCGTTCCCGTCGACGGGCTCGACCAGCAACTCGTCGAGCAACCCGTCCACGTCGTCTCCGCCGGGGACAGCCTGGCGGAGAGCGTCGAGGAACACGCGCTCCAGAGCGGCACGGAAGGCGAGGAGCGAAGCGTCCCATTCCCAGTCCGCGTCCACCTCGGCGAAGCCCTGGTAGTGGAGTTCGTAGCAGACGTGCAACGCCAGCTGCAGGTCTTCGCCGAAAGGGTCCGCGCCGATGACCGCGTCGAGGTCGAAGTCGTCTCGGCGGCCGCCCGCCAGGGTGTCCACCACCGCCGCGGAAAGCGGGCCACGGATTTGGGGCAGCTTCGCGGCCACCTCGTGCTCGATCATCGTCATGATCGGCGGATACCCACCGTCAGGCGTGCGGAACCGTTTCTTCGGTGAGCATCCGCAGCACCGCGACATCGCCGTCGACGGCGGCCCGGCGCTGCCGTTCGGCGCCGGTGCCCTCGTTTTCCAGCCGTTCGAGGAGGGACCGCACCAGGACGAGGTCGCCCGTGTCCTCCAGCGCCGGGCCCGTGTGTGCCAGCAGCGAGGCGGCCCGATCGGTGGCCTGAACCACCTTTCCGGCCACCGGGTCGACGGCCGGGCCCGACAAGCCGTGCCGCGCGGCCGACCACACCGCGGCGGCGGCGAGCTGCGGGTCCAGCGGTTCGGCCTCCACGCCGCGGGCCAGCTCGGCGAGCGCGGTGCGCACCAGAGCGCGGGTCAGAAGTGCCTGAAGCACCGCTTCGTCGACAGTGGACGCCGTATCGGCCGCCCGCACCTCGACCGTCGGCCAGCGCGACGACGGCCGCGCGAGCCAGAACGTCTGGTGCTCGTCCACGAGCACGCCGCAGTCCACCAGCCGGTCCACCTGCCGGTCGTGATCGGCGAGGTCGGTGAAGTACGGCGGGAGACCCGAACCGGGAAACCGGTTCTGCTCCACCATCCGCCAGCTGTCATAGCCGGTGTCGTGGCCTTGGTGGAACGGCGAGTTGCCGGACAGTGAGAGCAGCGTCGGCAGCCACGGCGAAAGGTGATTCACGACGGCGACCGCGAGCGCTCGGTCGGGGACTCCGATGTGGACATGACATCCGCAGGCCTCATAGGCCTTGACGATCCCGGCGTAGAGACCGTCGACCTTGCCGAACCGGTCGTCGGTCTCGTAGTCACGGTCAGGTGAGGCCCGAAGGGGAGTGCCGGAGGCGATGATCGCGCAGTCCTCCGCGGCGGCGGCTTCGGCCAGGGTGCGCCGCCCCGCGATGAGATGCCGGTACAACTCGTCGGCCGTCTCGCAGATTCCCGTGGCGGCCTCGATCTGTGTCGGGCGAAGTTCACGATGCACCGCGGCACCGTCGGGTAGCGGACAGCAGACACCGTGCCTGGCGAGCACCGCGTCGGCACGCGGGCAACTCACCCCGGTTCTGGGGTCGACCAGCAGGAATTCCTCTTCTACGCCGATGCCGGTCATCACCGCTCCTGTTTTCTCCGTAGCGCGCGCACGGCCGGTCCTTGGATGACCGAGCCGTCGAGGCCGAATCGTGAGCCGTGGCAGGGGCAGTCCCAGGTTTTTTCCGCGTTGTTGAACGCGACCAGGCAGCCGAGGTGGGTGCAGTGAGCGCCCACGGCGTGCAGTTCGCCATCCGGGTCGCGGTAGGCGGCGACGAATTCGCCGCCGTCCCGGGTCACCTTGGCCTCGCCGGGGGCGATCTCGTCCAGGGCCGCCGGCTTCCGCACCGCGCTGAAGTGGTCACCCACCAGGAACTTCGCGACCGTCACGTTGTTTTCGACGGTGGTGATCGCGGACCGGAGGTCGAAGCGGTTGGGGTCGTACAGGCTCGCCGCGGGGTTGTCCCGGCCGGTCAGGAGATCCGACAGCAGGAGCCCGGCCGCGGTGCCGCCCGTCATACCCCACTGCCCGAAGCCGGTGGCGACCCAAAGGTGACGGCTCGCCGGATGGTAGCGCCCGACATACGGCACGGAGTCCAGCGTGGACAGGTCGTGGGCGGACCACCGGTGGGTCACGCGGCGGACCCCGGCGTGACTGCTCGCCCAGCTCGCCAAGCGTTCGTACCGGCTCTCGACGTCGACCGAGTCGCCGACGCGATAGTGCTCGCCGCCCGCGACCGCGTACGGCACACCGTCGTTGAGGTAGCCGCGGACGGAATGGTGGGTGTCCGCGTCCAGGAACATCCCGTCCGGCATCCGGTTTCCTTCGACGGGACCGGCCACCACGAGGTCCCGCACCGGATCGAGCCGGGCGAAGAACAGGCCGCGGTCCAGCATCGGGTAGTGAGTCGCCACCACGACCTCACCCGCGCGCACGTCGCCGGAACTGGTGCGCACCGTGGTCCCGCCGAGTTCGTCGACACCCTCGGCGCGGACGCCTTCCACGATCGTACCGCCGGCCCGCTCGATCTCGCCTGCCAGACCGAGAAGCCACCGGCGAGGGTGGAAATGGGCCTGTGCGGTGAATTTGACCGCTCCGATCGCGGGGACGTCGAGATCGACATCGGTGCCGAAGGTCGCGGGGAGACCGGCTTCGGCGGCGGCTTCCGCTTCCCGTTCGAGGCTTTCGACAGTTTCGGGCTTGGTCGTGTACACGAAGCTGTCGGCGCGGGTGAAGCCGCAGTCGATGCCGAGATCGGCCGACGCGGCCGCGATCCACTCCAGGGCGGAGGTCTGGCTGTGGGCGTACATCGCCGCGGCTTCGGTGCCTTTGGACTTGGCCAGTGTGGCGTACTTCAGCCCGTGCTGGGTGCTGACTTTCGCCGTGGTGTGCCCGGAGACGCCAGCGGCGAGACGGCCCGCCTCCAGAACCAGTACCGACCTTCCCGCCCGTGCGAGACGGTACGCCGTGGTCAATCCGGCGATACCGCCGCCGAGCACGGCGACGTCCACCTCCGACGGTAGCGGGGTGCCGGTCCGGTCGGGAGCAGGGGCGGTGTCGAGCCACAGTGAACGCGTGCCGGGCAACTCCGTCATGAGACCCGGGTTCCCGGGCGGCAACGTGACCAAACCAGTGCCGGCCGGGTTTTCGGCGATGACGGCGCGGGTAGCCGTCGGTCATGAACACAGCCTCCAGGTCCCCAGAGGAGAAGAACATCTTCGTCATCGGTCTCGACGAAGGCAACGCGGAGGTACTGCGGCGGTTGCCGGGCGCGGACCGGTATCGCTTTCACCCGTTGCTCTCGGTCGAAGAACTCCAGCACGGCGAGATCCCGATCGTCGAACTCATGGAGAAGGCGCAAGCGCACTTGGACGCCTTCTCCGGTCCGATCGACGCCATCGTCAGCTACTGGGATTTCCCGTCCTCGACGATGGTGGCGATGCTGTGCGAGAAGTACGATCTGCCCGGAGTGTCGCTCGAAGCGGTTCTCAAATGCGAGCACAAATATTGGAGCAGGCTCGAACAGGCGAAGGTGATCGACGAGGTGCCGTCGTTCGGCATCGTCGACCTGGACCAGGACGATCCTCGGCCACCCGACGGTGTCGACTACCCCATGTGGCTCAAGCCGGTGAAGTCCTTCTCGTCCGAATTGGCGTTCCATGTCACCGACGAGGACGAGTTCGCCCATGCCGTGGCCGAGATCCGGGAGGGCGTCGACCGGGTCGGCGAACCGTTCGACCTGATCCTGGGCAAGGTGGAACTCCCCGCGGCGGTGGCCGAGGCAGGGGGAGCGGCGTGCCTCGCGGAAGGTGAGCTCACCGGTGTGCAGGCCGCGACCGAGGGTTACGTCCACCAAGGACAGGTGACGGTGTATGGCGTTCTCGATTCGATCAACTATCCCGACTCCGCCTGCTTTCTGAGACATCAGTACCCGTCGCAGCTGCCCGAAGACGCGATCGACCGGATGAAGGAGATCTCCGTCCGGGTGATGGAGCGGATCGGCTTCGACAACGCCACCTTCAGTATCGAGTTCTTCTGCCATCCCGAATCCGGTCAGGCCTGCCTGCTGGAGATCAACCCGCGGCATTCGCAGTCCCACGCCGAACTGTTCGAGTACGTCGACGGGGTGGCGAACCATCACATCATGGTCCAGCTGGGACTCGGCCGGGATCCCGCCGGACGGCGCCACCAGGGTGACTATCGGATCGCGGGCAAGTGGTACCACCGGCGGTTCCGTGACGGCCTGGTCACCCGCGTGCCCACCCGTGGCGAGATCGCGGACCTGGAGGCGGAGATCCCCGGGGTGAAGATCGAAGTGATCCCGGAGAAGGGAATGCGGCTCTCGGACATGCCGGCGCAGGACAGCTACAGCTACGAACTCGCGCATGTCTTCGTCGCCGCGCAGACCCAGCGGGAGATGGAGAACAAATACCGCCGGTGCACCGAAGCGCTGCGGTTCGACTTCGAGGAGGGATAGCCCATGCGGACGGTGGCTTCGCTGCCGTACGGGATCACGGAGTCCGACCACGTCTGGATCCCGGTCTCCGACGGGGTCCGCCTGTCGGCCAGGATCTGGCGGCCGGTCGCTTCGGACGACACGCCGGTCCCGGCGATCCTGGAGTACATCCCGTACCGGCACCGCGACCTCACCTCGGTGCGGGACTCCGTGCACCACCCCTACCTCGCGGGGCACGGCTACGCCTGTGTCCGGGTGGACATCCGCGGCTCGGGAGAGTCGGAGGGCGTACTGGCGGACGAGTACCTGGAACGAGAACAACAGGACGCGGAAGAGGTGCTCGAGTGGATCGCGGCGCAGCCGTGGTGCACCGGCCGCACGGGGATGATGGGGATCTCCTGGGGCGGGTTCGCCGCCTTGCAGGTGGCCGCGCGCAAACCACCGAGCCTGACCGCGATCGCGATCTCCTCGTTCACCGACGACCGGTACGCCGACGACATGCACTACATGGGCGGCTGCCTGCTTTCGGACAACGTCGCCGAGGCGTCCACGATGTTCGCCTACGCCACGTTGCCGCCCGATCCGGCGCTGGCGGGGGAGCAGTGGCGCGACCGGTGGTTCGAACGGCTGGAGAACTGCGGCCTCTGGATCGGCGAATGGCTGGGGCACCAGCGCCGCGACGACTACTGGCGGCACGCGTCGGTCTGCGAGAACTACACCGACATCCAGGTGCCCGTCCTCGCCTCCAGCGGGTGGGCGGACGGCTATTCGAACGCCGTCTCCCGGCTGCTGGCCCATCTCGACGTGCCGCGCCGGGGGCTGATCGGGCCGTGGTCGCACAAGTATCCGCATCTGGGGCAGCCCGGCCCGGCTATCGGCTACTTGCAGGAGCTGGTCCGCTGGTGGGACCACTGGCTGAAGGACGCCGAGAACGGGGTCATGGACGGGCCGATGCTGCGGACGTGGATGCAGGACAGCGTGCCACCGTCGACGTCGTACGAGGACCGGCCCGGCCGCTGGGTCGGCGAGCCGTCCTGGCCGTCGCCGCACGTCCATCCTTCGGTGCACCGGCTCGCGCGGCACCGGATCGCCAGGCCGGACGAGGAGGTCCGGGAAGAGCGGCTTTCGGTGGAGTCACCGCTTTCGGTCGGCCAGTTCGCGGGCAAGTGGGCCTCCTACAGCGCACCGCCCGACCTGCCGTACGACCAGCGGGAGGAGGACGGCGGGTCACTCGTCTTCGACACCGACGAACTCACCGAGCCGTGCGAGATCCTCGGTTCGCCGGTGGTGGATCTGGAGGTTTCGGCGGACAAGCCGGTGGCGCAGGTCGCCGTCCGGCTGTCCGATGTCGCCCCGGACGGCCGGGCGACGCGGGTGACCTACGGACTGCTGAACCTGACCCACCGGGACGGGCACGACGAACCGGAGCCGCTGGAACCGGGCAAGCCGTATCGGGTGCGCGTCGAACTCAACGCCGTCGCGCAGGCCTTCCCCGCCGGGCACCGGATCCGTTTGTCGATCTCGTCGTCGTACTGGCCGCTGGCATGGCCGCCGCCGGAACCGGCGATGGTGACCATCCACACTGGACAGAGCACGCTCACGCTGCCGGTGCGCCCGATGGCGGAGGCGGACGAGGTGCCCGCCCGGCCGTTCGACGAACCCGAGGGTACGGAACCCTTGCCCGCCACTCAGATCGAACCCGGCGAGCAGCGCTGGACGGTCTCGCGTGACCTGATCGACTACCGCTCCGCGCTCGAGATCGTGAAGAACGCAGGCAAGGTCCGGTTCGAAGACATCGCACTCGACGTCACCAGGAACGTGTTCGAGCGCTATTCGTGGGTGGCGGACGACTTCTGTTCCCCAGTGGCGGAAACCGCGTGGTCGATGACGTTCGCCCGGGAAGGCTGGGAAGCCAGGAGCGAGACCCGCACCCGGGTGTCGTGCACGTCCACGGAATTCGTCATCGACGCCCGATTGGATGGCTACGAAGGCGAGCGACGGGTCTTCTCCCGAAACTGGCATCGGAGGATCCCCCGTGATCAGGTTTAGGACCAGCCTCCGTGCCAAGGCGCTGCTCGCTGAGCCCGATCACCGGTGACCTCTCCGGCGCCGGAAGACTGAGCGCCTTCGGCGGAACCCGTGACGTCCTGCTCGCCGACGCGCGGCGGCTGCACACGGCTCTGCGCCGAACAAGGTGTGCCGCTCGGATACCGGCAATTCCACGGCATCGAACGGCCGTGACCACGCGGCTCACCGCGAACGGGGCGGGACCCGGGTAGGGTGCCCGCCCCGTTCGGGGTTCGTCCACGGTGTGCATTCAGGATGCCGGGTGTCACGCCGAAGGTGAACGCGAACCACGCGGTCCAGCGGCCTCGTGCGGGCTTATGACCATGACCGGCCGTAAGTACCCGGTCAGGCGTTCAGCGAGAGTCACGTCGTTTTCCCTGATCCCGGCCGGAGCCGCGCTGGAGCGGCTGGCGTTCTCAGTCGCCCATACCTCACGCGTGAAAGCGGCGACCGCCGCCGGCGAGGGAAGAATTTCAAGCCCGTGGTAGGCCACCATGACCAGATCTTCGCTGCTGTTCGTCTCAAGTGCCACGGACCAGCCATACCGCTCGTCCCAGACCAGCGCGACATCTTGGTCGGGATGATCAGGCAGTCTCCGGTCAAGGGCGATGTACGCACCGGCCGTCGGTTCGAGTTGAGCGTAGAAGGCGTCACCGCGTATCCCGAGCTCGTTGATCACCGACCGCACGTAACGATGAAGTCCACGGATGACCGCTTCGCCGAATCCCGATTCCATCGTGAAAGCCACCTCGCAAATAAGCACTCTGCGGGCGCCGGCTGCTTGACGCGGAACGCGGGGAAGTCCCCTCGACGCACAGAATGACCATTGGGTGACCACTTCAAACCTCCTGGGGCACGCCTCTTCCGGGTACCCCGCGATTCGATGCCGAAATACGCGGGTACCCGCGAAGATCTTCCAGCTACCCGACACGAGGAGTGGACCGCATGGGGCGGACTGGCCAGAAGACCGTCGAAGTGCTCGGTGTCCCTTTTCCGGAGCCGGTGCGGGCGCTGGGGAGGGTCGCCCGTGGCTTGGCGGGGCTGGCACTCGTGCCATGGGAAGGAATGCCAGGTCGAGGACCTCGGCGCGCGGTCTGGTCGTGTCCCGGCAGGCTGTACATCGAGACGCACGGGGTCAAAGGGCCGGACGGCGCGCGCGTGGCCCGGCGCGTCGAACAGGCGCTGAAAGGCATTCCGGGAGTCCAGTGGGCGGAGGTGAACGCCCCGACGTCCCGGGTGGTCGTCGCCGTCGGGGATCCGGCGCCGCTGCGGCTGGATCTGGTTCGCGCGGTCGAACGGGCCGAGTCGGAGCCGTCCTGCGAGGCCGAACGGATCGAGGAGGACGAACTCCACCATCCCGCCGACGGTGCGGCGGCGACCAGGCTTCCGTCCACGTTGGCCGCCGACGCCGCTGGTCTGGCCCTGTCGGTCGCTTCGAAACTCCTGCCTTGGGCGCCCTTGCCGACCGAGATCGCCGCGCTGGCGTCCCTGGTCGACCTGCATCCGCGGTTGCGCGCGGTGGCGAACCGGAAGCTTCGCGGGCACGAGCGGGCGGATTCGGCCACGTCGATCGGAGCGGCACTGGCCCACGGACTGGCGGCCCGGAGTGAAGGCACCGTGCTCGACATCATGGTGCGCGGCACGCAGTGGCGAGAGGCCAAAGCCCACAAACGGGCGTGGTGCGAGGCCGAGTCCCGGCTGGTCCGACAGCGTGATCACGCCGGTGCGGAGTCGGTGGTGAGCGAACGTCCTCGGGCACTGCCCGAAGGCGCCGCGGATCGGCACGCACGGCGTTCCCTCACGGTCGGGGCCGCGGCAGCGGCGGCGGCGCTGCCGTTCGCCGGGCCGAGACGTGCCGCCGCTGTCGGGATTTCCGCGCTGCCCAAGGCGCCGTCGAACGGCGTTGCCGCCTTTTCCGCACAGCTGGGCCAGGTACTCGCGAGGCGCGGCGCGCTGGTGATGGACCGGGCCGTGCTGCGGAAGCTGGACCTTGTCGACACGCTCGTCATCGACACGTCCGCACTGGGCGCGGGGGCCCACGTGCTCAGTGATCTGGTCCCTCTGCCGGGTGGCGATGCGGCGAGCATGGCCGCGGTCGCCTTCGACTTGTTCGATCCGGACGAACCCACGGCGGTCCGGCGCGACGGCGACTGGATGCTCGGGCCCGTGGACGATCTCGACCTCAGCGACGGTAAGGGAGCGCACGAACGGAAACGGCTCGTGGACCGCGGCGCGTACGTCGTCCTCGGTCTGGCGCACGCGGGGCATCTGGAAGGTCTGCTCGCCATCTCGGAGGAGCTTTCCCCCGATGTCGACGCTCTTTCCTCCGCGGCCGTGTCGGCCGGGGTGCGCGTGGTGCGGTCCGACAGTGACGCCGGAGCACTCGATCTCGTCCGCGAACTCCAAGGCGACGGCAAGGTCGTCATGCTCGTCTCCGGGGACCGTCGAGCGCTGGGAGCCGCTGACTGCGGAATCGGGGTGCATGACGAGGGTGCCCCGCCGCCGTGGGGAGCGCATCTGCTGATCGAACGCGATATCGACACGGCCGTCCTGCTCGTCGAGGCGATCACCGCCGCCAGGAC
This sequence comes from Amycolatopsis coloradensis, assembly GCF_001953865.1. Taxonomy (GTDB): domain Bacteria; phylum Actinomycetota; class Actinomycetes; order Mycobacteriales; family Pseudonocardiaceae; genus Amycolatopsis; species Amycolatopsis coloradensis. Next base: position 514,008 of record NZ_MQUQ01000004.1, on the reverse strand, counting down.
CGTCGTGCGCGACTCCACCATGTTCGCGACGGTGGCCAGCGGAGTCGGCGGCGTGACCGCGCTCAGCGCCCGGCGCAGGCCCGCCGCGAGCAGCCTCCGAGCGGTGAACGCCGGTGCGCTCATGGCCTTCAGCGACGGGATCTGGCGGGCCCGCACGCTCTCCAGCACGCGGAAAACCGCTCCTGTGGGCCGCGTCGCACCCCCGTGGCATCTGATGCCCGCGGAACTCGTTCTGGACCGCCTTGACTCGAACCCGCGTGGACTGGATGACGCGGAGGCACGGCGGCGTGCTTCCCACGGCCACGCCGGCGGAGCGGGCGGCGCTGGTACGAGTTTCGCGAAGGCGTTCCTTTCCGAACTGGCCAATCCGTTGACTCCGGTCCTGGCGGGTGGGGCGGCGGTCTCGGCCGCGGTGGGCTCCCCGGTCGACGCCGTGCTGGTCGCCGGGATCGTCGGGGTGTCGGCGTTGATCGGCAGCGCGCAGCAGGTGCATACCGAACGCGCCCTGGCCGGACTCCTCGAGCGGTCGGCGACGGTGACCACCGTCGTGCGGGGCGGCAAGGAGCAGCAGGTCGTGGCCGACGCGCTGGTCCGCGGAGACATCGTTTCGTTGCGCTCCGGCGACGTCGTCCCCGCGGACTGCCGGGTGCTCGACGCGACCGGTGCGGAACTCGACGAATCGTCGCTGACCGGTGAGTCGCTGCCGGTGGCCAAGGGGCAGGCGCCGGTGGTGGCCGCGGACCTCGCCGAGCGGGCCTCGATGCTGTACGAGGGCACCACGGTCGCCGCCGGGAAGGTGACGGCGGTGGTGGTCGCGACCGGCGATCAAACCGAGGTCGGACGGGGGATGGCGGCGGCACGGGGCGCCGCTCCCGAGACCGGCGTCGAAGCACGGCTCGCGTCGCTCACCAAACAAGCCCTGCCCCTCGCGGCCGGTTCGGCCGCGGCCGTCACGGGTGCGGGACTGCTCCGAGGGGTTCCGTTGCGGCAGAGCCTGGGCGCTGCGGTGAATCTCGCCGTGGCGTCGGTGCCGGAAGGCCTGCCGTTCCTGGTCAACGCCGCACAGCTGGCCGCCGCTCGCCGGCTCGCCGACCACGGAGCGCTCGTCCGCAATCCACGCACGATCGAGGCGCTCGGCCGGGTGGACGTCCTCTGTTTCGACAAGACCGGCACGCTCACCGAAGGCAGGCTCACCGTCACCCGGATCGACGACGGGCACAGCAGTTCCGCCGTCTCGCAGATGCGGAAGAGTCATCGTGCCGTGCTGACCGCCGCCACCCGGGCGACGCCTCGCGCGGAGAAACCGGAAGAACTCCCGCATCACACGGATCAGGCGGTCCTCGAGGGCAGCCGCGCGGTGGGCGTGGGCGCCGACGGCTGGGAGAAGACCGGGGCCGTGCCGTTCGAGCCGTCGAGGGGTTTCCACGCCACCAACGGGAAGCTCGGCGAGCGAAACCTCATGTGCGTCAAGGGAGCGCCGGAGACCGTGCTGCCCCGCTGCACCAGCCATGGTGACCGGCCTCTCGGCACCGGTACTCGCAAACGGTTGCAAAAACGGATGGAACGGCTGGCCGCCTCCGGCCACCGCGTACTTGCCGTCGCCGAGCGTCCAGTGTCCACAAAGGACATTTGCGAGGACGACGTCACCGATCTCCACTTGCTCGGATTCGTGGCACTGGCGGATCCCGTGCGCGACAGCGCCGCGCCCGCCGCGGAAAGACTGCGCGAGGCAGGGGTGCGCACGGTGATGATCACCGGCGATCACCCCGCCACCGGCGAAGCGGTGTCGGAGGAGATCACCGGCCGCAACGGTGACACGAAGGTGCTCACCGGCGCCAGGATCGACGAACTCGGCGACGAGGAACTCGCCCGCGAACTCGCCGACGTCGATGTGATCGCCCGGTGCAGTCCGGCACAGAAGGTCCGGATCATCCAGGCGTACCAGCGCGACGGCCGCGTCGTCGCGATGACCGGTGACGGCGCGAACGACGCGCCCGCGATCCGGCTGGCCGACGTGGGGATCGCACTCGGGCAACGGGGAACGCCTGCGGCGAAAGCGGCCGCGGACCTTGTCGTGACCGACGATCGGCTGGAGACGATCGTCGCCGCCTTGGTCGAAGGGCGGGCGATGTGGGCATCGGTCCGGGAAGCACTCGGCATCCTGCTCGGCGGGAACCTCGGGGAGATCGCCTTCACCGTGCTCGGTTCCGCTGTCACCGGGCGGTCACCTCTCACCGCCAGGCAGCTGCTGCTGATGAACCTGCTCACGGATCTGGCGCCCGCCCTCGCGATCGCGTTGAGCAGGCCGGACAGCCAGGCTGTGCCGGACCTGCTCCGTGAGGGGCCGAGCGCCTCGCTCGGCGGCGCTTTGCGGCGTGACGTCACCACTCGTGCGGTGACGACGACACTCGGGGCCTCCACCGCCTGGACCCTCGCTCGCCTGACCGGTAGGCAACGGCGAGCGAGCACTGTCGCGCTCGCTTCCCTGATCGGAACACAACTCGGGCAGACAATCCTCGTGGGCCGACGTGACGCCACCGTGCTGGCGGCGGGCCTGGGCTCCGCCGCCCTCCTGGCGGTGGTGATCCAGACGCCCGGGGTCAGCCAGTTCTTCGGCTGCACACCACTCGGTCCCATCGGGTGGGGGATCGCACTCGGCAGCGCCGGCACTGCCAGCGTCGGCGGCTTGCTGCTCGGACGGCGAGGAGTGGCCGAGTAGCGAGTTCGACGCGGCATCTCCGGCAAAGCGGTACGCGATGGAGTGCGGGCCGAGTGCTATCCGGAGCGTGACGCCTTTGGCGGCAGCTTGATCGACGGCGCACCCGATGTCAGTCTCTTGGGTGTCCGGCGATCCTTGTGCCACAAGAAAGAGCCATGCTCGTGCTCGCGGCGAAGTCCTCTGGCGGGCGGGGGAAGGCGTAACCCGATTGGACCACCGGTTGCGCGGTCAGGGGGCCGCTGTGCCCACACGATAGTGGATCGGCGTGGAAAAGAGTGGTTGGCCTCAGTACGTTTCCGTGACACAGGACGAAAACACACTTTCATCGCCGTCCTGTTCGATGCAATCGCCTTTCAAGGAGAATCCATGCTGAAGAAGATCGGCTTCGTCGCGGCCGCCATGGCCGCCGGCGCCTTCGTCGGCGGTGGAGTCGCGTCCGCCGACACCACCGACGACTACTACGACTACGGCCACGACGTGAGCGACCAGGTCGGTCTGGTCAACCTGCAGAACCTCGACTTGCTGCACAACGTCAACGCCGTGGTCGGTGTGTGCGACAACAACNNGGCGTGCCGATCCTGTCGCCGGGCGAGCACGAGGCCAGCGGCGAGTCCCCGGACAACTGCGCCGCCGGTGGTGTCACCGACGGCGGAACGTCCCAAGGTAACTAGTAGCCCCTCTGCCGAGGCTGCCCGTTGTGTGTGCGGAAGCCGGCCGAGGCAGGGGATCCGGCGAGGCGCATCGGAGTCGTAAGACGTGCCCGGAACACGGAGAAGAGATGCACTCTCCGCTGCGTGTGCCGGGCCCGTCGCGACGCGAAGCGACGCCGGCACGGATGGGGCCGGTTCATCCTGCCCAGGAGTCGACCGGCCCCATCCAGCGTGAAAAGCACGATAGTCGATATCCCAGGGTGCGGCGAATCGAAGTTCGCCGCCCGGGTTCCCTCTCCCCGGGTTTGTCCGGTGGGTTTCTTTAGGAGTTTTTTGTGATCAAGCAGCTTGGGTTTGTGGCTACCGCTTTGGCGNNGGTGCCAACCCGGACAACTGTGCCGGTGGTGGCATCGTCGACGGTGGGACCATTCAGGAAAACTGACCGATCCCGCGAAACAGCCGCCGCACGGACGCCCCTCCGCGCGGCGGCTTTCTCGTGCGGTGGAAACCGGCTGCCCGTGCGGTGTACCGCGGATGAGGTCAGGCTCCCGGCACGGCCCGGGCCGCCTGACCTCACCGCTTCCGCCGCCCCGAACAGCGACTGAGCGAAATTCTGCCCAGAGGTCACCGTCGTCGCGACTCGAGTCATCCGATCCGGGACGGCGTCGTTCCCCGAGTTGCCGAACGGGTCAGCCGCAGCGTTTCCGACCAGGGCAACCGCGTAGGAACTTGACGACAGGGCCTCGCGGGAGGACCTCGTGCAGACCCGGTGCCCCGTCCGGCCATTCGATGGACAGGGCGATGGACGAGGAGTTGTTGTCGTAGTTCGTCTCCGCCAGGGTCCGGTCGTCGTTCACCGTGTTCACCAGGTCGTAGGTTCCCGACGGCACATCGGTGATGTCCAGCCACTGGAAGTCGACGTCGTACTTGTAGTCGTCACCGGATCCGACGGAGATTCCTTCGACCACGTCGAGCGCGTCCGGTTCGTGATGGCGGCATTTGTTCGCTCGCAGCCGTTGGGCGAGTTCCGCGTCAGGGCCGAATTCGCCTGGGACCCGGCCGAGCTTGTCGATGTCCGCGACACGAAAGCGATCGCCGAGGCAGAAGCCGTTCTTGCGGTCGGTGACGACGGTTTTCCCCTGCTTCGAGACGAGTGAGAAACGCTCGAAGTTCATCAGGTGCCAATGCTGGTGGTCCATGGCCGGTTCGTAGTAGGTGAAGGTGCGGGTGGGGCGTTGCGCTTCGTCGTAATTCGGCGGTATCGACCCGTCCGCGGCGTTGCGCAGTGCTTGCCGGACGGACATGCGGTTCTGCGCCGTGTCACCGCGGCGACCATAGAGCAGCAGGGGTCCGTCACCGATGTTCTCTTCTGAGCTGGTGAATCTCAGTCTGACGGCTCGCGCTGCGGCGGGGAGGACGCAGCGGCCGTTCGGAGCCGCCGGGTCGATCACCATGCACACGTCCCAGTCGACGCATTTCAGGACGTCCCCGGAGAACCCTCCGGCGCAGCCCGGGAGAGCCTGGCGGAGATCGGGCAGCAGGACTTGCGGTGACGCGTCAGAGCTGGGAACGGTGGTCGTGACGGCCGTCATGAGTATCACCGCGGCGAGTGAGATGTATTTCTTGAGCAAAGGGATGGACCCGTTCTGTGCTGACATGTTCGACAGGTTGACCCTATTCGAGTAATCACTTTTCTGGTGAAACGCGCAACCGGATCACACCATTGACTGATTTTGTCACCATGGCCGCGGATCCGGTGAGTAGCGTGCGTGCAAACCCGCTCCGAAAGGACGTACGAATGTCGATTGCCGCCGACCTCCGCGCACCGAAGACGGATCACCGAGGTGCGTCGCGCTCCCAAACGGCCGGCGGTGTGGTACTGGTCTGCGGGACCCGGCCGGAACTCATCAAGCTGGCGCCACTGATGCGTCACTTCGGGGAGAATGGTGCGATCGTCTACACAGGACAGCACTATGACGACTCACTGTACTCGCGTATCCGGGCGGACTTGCCACCCTCGAAGCAGTTCCACGAACTGGGGGTGACCGCCGCCGGCCGTGGCGCGCAACTCGGCGAGGCGATCAGTGCTGTCGACGAGGTCTTGAAAGCCTACCCGCACCCGGTCGTGCTGGTGCAGGGCGACACGACGTCCGCGCTCGCCGGTGCGCTGGCCGCCAACGCGCGCGCACTTCCGCTGGTGCACGTCGAGGCCGGGCTACGCAGTCACGACCGTGCGATGCCGGAGGAACACAACCGGGTCCTGATCGACCATGTCGCCGATCTCTGCTGCGCCCCGACCGCTCTCAACCGGCTGAACCTCTTGGCCGAAAACATTCCGTCCGAACGGATCGCCGTCACGGGCAACACCGTCGTGGAGGCATTGCGGGCGGCGCTCCCATCCGCTGGGGATCGTGCCGACGTCTTGGCCGCTCGCGGACTCCATCGGGACGAGTACATCCTCGCCACCATCCACCGGCCGGAGAACGTCGACGATCCCGAGCGACTGGCGGAGATCCTGCGCGAGCTCGGTGAGCTGCCGCTCCCGGTCGTGTTCCCGCTGCACCCCCGGACCGGCAAGAGCGTGGAACGGTTCGGGCTGACCGGGCTTCTGAAGCCGCTTCTGGTTCTCGAACCCCAGGCTTATCCGGCATTCCTCGCCCTGGCCGCCGAAGCCGCCGTGATCGTCTCGGATTCCGGGGGCATCCAAGAAGAGGTGAGCGTGCTGAAACGACCGGTCGTCGTGGTGCGGCGGAGTACCGAGCGCCCCGAAATCTCCGGCCTGTTCGGGGTTCTGGTACCGCCCGGGCCGCTTATCGGGGTGGAGACCGCGGTGTGGCTGAACGACGTCGCGGGGCACCGCGAGCGGCTCAGCCGTCTTCCCTCGCCGTACGGGGACGGGGCGGCCTGCCGCCGGATCGCCGACGCGATCGAGGCGAGGTTCCCGCTGGCATGAGTGACTGAGGTAGGCAATCCCAGGCGACACCCGCTCCTGGCCGGAGTGGGCCGGGTTGGTCGTGAATGGCGTTTCGGGTTCCGACCCGAACGCCACTCACGACTGAGGAGTCGCTGATCCGGGCGACTGTGGGCCACGCCAGCCGGTTCGGGTGTCGCAAAAGCCACTTTCGCGACGTCTGATGTCCCGAAAGTGGCTTTCGCGACACAGCCTCTGATCGGCTGTCCGACAGCCAAGCCGGCGCGAGAGCACGTTCGGCTCCCGCCGGCGACCCGTCCGTCAGAAATGCGCCCGCGCCATCACCTTGAGTTCCTGGCATTGACCTTCAGGGTAGGCAAGGAGGCCTGCGCGGACCGCGATCACCCGCACCCAGAACCCAGTAGATACCCAAGGCACTCCTGGCTTCACCACGAATCGTTACTCACGACCACCGGTCACGGTACCCGTGCTCCGACCTCTCGCCGTCCGAGGTCGTCGAGGAGCCGATCGGTCACGTCGTTCACGAGTTTGACGCTCGAGTTCCAGCTCGTCACGTCCGGGTAGACGTGTGCGGTGGTGGCCAGCCGCAGGCTCGTTCCGTCCACAGTGGTGGGTGGTCGCTGCGCGAGATAGCCCAGTGGATGGATCGGTTCGACGAAGGGCGCCTTGAACACCCGCACGTCTTCGACGTCCTCCGGGGTGAGTTCGGGGAAGAGGTCGATGAGCTGGGCCGTCCACTGTGCGGCGATCCCGGCCGCGTCACGGGCGAAGAGCCGTGAAGTACGGTCGGTGTAGCGCATGACATAGACGAGATGTGAGCCCCCGTGGGCTTCCGGGCCGGTGAGCGCGGACATCTCGACCACGCCGTCGAACCCGGTGCCCGAGCGCAGCACGGGTGTCCAGTAGTGCCCCGTCAACGGGCGGCGGAGGAAGAACGCGGCGGTGACCACCCCCTGGTAGGCGAGTTCGGTCCGCGGAAGGCAGGCGGCGAGTTCCTCGTCGGCGAGTCCGCGTAGTACCGGCAGGGGCACCGTCGAAAGCACCTGGTCGACGGCGAGTACCTCTCCGTCGTTCAGGGTCAGGGAGCTGCCGCCGGCGGTGCTGTGCAACCGATGGACCGGCACAGAAGTGCGGACGGTTCCGCCGGCGCCCTCGATGGCCGAGCGCAACGCGTCGATGATCGCCTTGTACCCGCCGCCGGGGTATCCCCGCGTCGCGACGTTCCGTTCGCGTCCCAGCCGTTGCCACAGATACAGGGCGGGAACATCGCCGAAAGAGGAGCCGAACTTCGAACCGAACATCGGGGCGAAGAACTCCTCCCACACGCGACGGCCGTAGAGTCCGCGCAACCAGTCCTCGGTGCGAAGGGTGTCGAGGTCTCGTCCCCGCCCCGAGCGCCGCAACAACAGCGACACGACGCCGAACCGCACCCTCTCGTGGAGCCGGAGCGGCGTGAAGCGAAGCAGGTCGAGTGCTGAGTTGAACCGGTGCCGACGGCCGTCGACGATCATGCCCATGGTCGTTTTGCGCCAGCGGACCGAGTCTTTCAGGCCCAGCTCCTCCAGCAGGCCAAGGAGATCGTCGTCGGTCGGCATGACGCAGTGGTAGAACCGCTCCACCCACTGGTCCTGATACGCGAAGAAACTTCCGAGGCCGCCGAGCTGGTCACTGGCTTCCAACAGCGTCACACGGACACCGTGGCGGGCGAGCCGGTGGGCGGCGGCCAGGCCGCAGATGCCGCCGCCGATCACCGCGACGTGTGAGGAAGAGGTCGTCACCGGGTTCACAGCTTCCGGAAGGGCGCCGGGCTGAGCCGATCGCGGGCGAGCAATCTCACGTACTGCAGGATCGTCCGGCGGAGCTTCAGCTTGCTCGGCCCCTGTTTCCGGTCGTAGCGCAGCGCCAGCGGGATCTCCGTGATCACCGGGCGGCAGTGGCGGAGTTTGAGCAGCAGTTCCACCATGCAGGCGAAACCCTGTTCTTCGATGAGCCGCTCTCCCCAGTGATCGGAAGCCCTCTTCAGGAGGGTGGCACGGTAAGCGCGGTAGCCACTGGTGAAGTCGCGGACGCCCTCGACGGCGAGCGCGTGCTGGAAGAGCTGTCCCGCCCCGCGGGAGAGTAGCCGCCTGCCGAACGGAGCGGTCCGATCGTCGCCGCCCGGGACGAAACGCGAGCAGATGGCGACGTCCGAACCGGTCGCGATCTCCGCCTGCAGCAAGCTGATCAGCCCGGGATCGTGGGTGTCGTCGGCGTCCATGACCACGACGATGTCGTCGGGACCCGACTCTCCCAGCGCCGCGCGGAGTCCGGACAGCACGGCGCGACCCAATCCGAGATTGACCGTGTGCCGCACGACGCGTACGTCGAGCCCGCCGAAACCGGACTCCGCCACCGCCGCGGAACGGTCGGACGAACCGTCGTCGACGACCCAGACGGTGAGCTGTTCGGTGAGCGCCACGTCGGCGAGTCGCCGGAGCAGCGCGGGTAGTGCCGCTTCTTCATTGAACGCGGGCAGGACCACGTGCGCGCGTCCGCCCGTCCTCGCGTCTCGTTCTGGTTCCGCTCTGGTGGCCAGAGCGGCCTTCTCCACTGCCACGGGTCCCCTTCAGTGACTCGATATGGTCTTCGGCCGTGAACCTCAATTCGGCCGACAGCTCATATTCGGCTATGTTGAGCCCTTTCTTTAGGGCCTCCCGAGGTCCCCCGAAAGGAGGGTCAAACGTGCGACTACGTGGCGTTCACCTGCGTAGCTCAATGGGGTTCACCGCGTCCCCCGATCGTGCCTTTGCCTTGCAACAGAAGGTAAGCGCTCGTCGGCGGAACCGCAACAACCCCGAATGGATGAGCTTTGCCGGAGGCGGGGAATGACCATAGCGGAAGAAGTCATGAGATGTGGGACGTGCGACACGCGGCGATTCCGCGTACTCCGGAAAGGGTGGCGGCGGTGACCGAATTGAGAGTGCCCGCCTCCGCCGGGCTACTGCCGGGTCAGCGACGGCGCAAGCCTGCCGTGACACGGAAGCGGCCGTTGCTGGCCAGGATTAACGCCGTGGCGTTTCTGCTGCTGGCGGTCGATCTCGGTGCCTGGCTGGCGGCGACCGTGCTGACCGGCGCGGACCTGCTCGAAGCGGTCGTCGCCGGTGTGGCACTGGGGATCGCGCGGGTCGCCGGAAGAGTTCATCGACGTCGCCTGTGGCTTTCCTGGTTGCAGGACCTGCCGCGCTCGGTGGCCACGACCGGGGTCGCGTTCACCTTGGTGGCCTGCGTGGCGCTGGTGGCCGAACCGCGGGCGCACGGGATGTCCGCGGCGCAGGAACTCGTGGTGGTGTTCGCCCTGTTCAGTGAATGCGCCCGGCCGTGGGTTTTCGCGTTCGGCCGGTGGGGACGCCGACGGCTCCGGAGGTGTGACCGCGCCATCGTCGTGGGGGCGGGGGAGAGCGGCGGCGAACTGATCCGGACCATGTTGCGGCACCCGGAATTCGGGCTGCTGCCGGTCGGTTTCGTTCCCTCCGACGAGGATCCGCGGAACGACCACCTGCCGGTGGAGGTGATCCACGAAGGCCTGGCCGAAGCCATCACCCGGCACAGCGCCGGTACGGTCGTGTTCGCCCACTCAAGTGACAGCGACAGCGCGGTCGTCGACGCGGCGGTCACGGCGCATCGGTTCGGTTGCGTCACACTGGTGGTGCCTCGTCTGTCGGCGCTTTATCCGGACAGGTCAGGGGTCGACCGGCTACGCAGTCATCCGTTGGTGTGGCTGGCCGGCGCGCCGACCCGTCGGCCCAGTTGGCGAATCAAGCGTGTGCTCGAAGCCGCCTTGGCGGCCGCGGCGCTCGGTGTCCTGGCGCCGGTCATCGCGGTATGCGCGCTCGCTGTCGTGGTGGAGAGCGGGCTTCCGGTGATCTTCCGCCAGGTGCGGGTCGGGGTGGACGGCCGGACCTTCCTGCTCTACAAGATCCGCAGCGTGCGACAGGACACTGTGGACGATTCGCAGACACGCTGGTCAGTGGCGGGGGATCACCGGGTCGGCCCGGTCGGCCGGTTTCTTCGAAAGTCCTCTTTGGACGAAATACCGCAGTTGTGGAACGTCGTACGCGGGGACATGGCGCTCGTCGGCCCGCGCCCGGAGCGACCGGTGTTCGTCGAAGAGTTCTCCGCCGTCCATGATCTGTACTGGGCCAGGCACAGGGTTCCCGCCGGTTTGACCGGTCTCGCGCAGGTACACGGCCTCCGCGGGGACACCTCGATCGCGGACCGGGCACGCTACGACAACTATTACATCGCCAACTGGTCGCTCTGGCTGGACCTGAAGATCATCATCCTCACGGTGGGAGAACTGTGGTGCCGAAGGCAACGCTGAGGCGCGATCACCCGACGGCGACCAGGCTTTTCGCCGGCTGCGCCGCGCTCGTGCTGGCGGCGGGATGCGTGGCCGGGTGCACTTCGAGTTCGGCCGGCGAGGTGTCGGCGCCGCCGCCGAAACCCTTGGCGCCGTGTGCCTGGTGGTACGGGATCGGACAGCCACCGACGGCAGGCGACCTCGAAGTGGCCGCGCGGCGCTATGACGTGGTGGTCCTCAACGCCGACCAGGCCCCGGCGATGCGGAAACTACGCGAGCTCAACCCGCGGATCAAAATACTGGTGTACAAGGACTTGTCCAGCACCCGCAACTACGCGGGCGCGGTGAACGGTGGCGAAGACGCGGAGTTCCTGCCCAGCGGCATCGGCTACGTCGCCGCACAGCGCGCGCACCCCGAATGGTTCGCGACCGATACCCGCGGCGGCCGCATCGAGTGGCAGGGATACCCGAAACACTGGCAGATGACGGTGTGGGACCCGGCTTACCAACAGGCCTGGAAGTCGGCCGTCGTAGCGGAAGTGACCCGCGAGGGCTGGGACGGAATCCTCGCCGACAACGACTTCAACTCGTTGAGCCACTACTCGTCGGCAATCCTCACCGGCACCGCGACCGCGGCCGAGACCGACCGGAAACTGCGTGACGGTCTCGACGCCTTCCTGTCACTGGTGGGCGACGCCCTCCAGAAGGCGGGCAAGTTGTTCGTGCCGAACGTGTCCGAAACCCACCTGCTGCCGGGACGCTGGACGGCACATTCGAGGTTCGGCGGTGCCATGGAGGAGAATTTCGGCTTCCGCGAGAACGGGGGGAGCGGTGGCCTGCTCACCTTCCGGGGCAACGAGTTCCAGGAGCTACGAGCCCAGGCCGCGCTCGGTGAGTCGCTGTTGCTGCTGGTCACCCGGACGAGGTCGGCTCAGCAGGATCGGGCGGGATACGCCAGCGCGGCGCTGCTGGCGGGTCCCCGGACGTGCTGGACGCCGGCCACCACGGACGACTACCGCGATCCCGAATGGTCGAAACTGCAGGGCAGCGGTCTCGGGGAAGCGGTGGACGCCGCGGGCCGCCAGCCGAACGGGGTCTGGACCCGGACGTTCACCAGCGGCTGGGTCGCGGTGAACCCGACGTCGTCGACTCAGACCGTCACACCTCCCGAAGGCCTGGTGCCCGTGGGTAGTCCGCCCGCCCGGACCATGACTTCTTCGCCCGCATCGGAGACCTCATCCGTGACGTCGGCGCCACCGTCATCACCGCCACCGCCTGCCACCATCGAGTTGGCGGCGGCCGATGCGGTGGTGATGGTCAAACCGAAGGAGTGACGCGTAGAGATCGAGATGACGCCGCGCGCACACCTCCGGAGCGAACCGCTGCCGGGCTCGCGCGGCGAGCAGGACGCCGGTCCGGTTCGGAGCCGGATCGGCGAACAGCGCGCGCAAACGTGCGGTCAGTGCACGAACATCGCCCGGTGGCACCACGTGGCCCCGTCCCAGCATGTCGGCGACACCGCCGGTGTCGGTGGCGATGACGGGCTTTCCGGCCGCCATCGCTTCCGCCACGACAAGGGGCTGTTGTTCCATGGTGGACGGCAGCACCAAGGCATCCGCGTTCGCCAGCAGCGCGGGAACGTCCGGCCGGAAGCCCAAGAACGTGACGCGCCCGCGCAAGGGGGGTTCCTGCGCGGCCTGTTCGGCTTCGGCCCGTTGCGGGCCGTCACCCACGACGGTCAGCCTGGCATCGCGGGGAAAGACACCGAGCGACGCGAGTGCGGCAAGCAGGTCGAGGATTCCTTTGCGTTCCACCAGCAGTCCGACGAAGATCAGGTGACGGACCTGCCCTTTCGGTGGACTCGGCTCCGCCAGTTCGACACAGTTGTCGATCCGCGTCAGGCGTCCTGAAGGCACCCGGAGCCGTCGGCGCAGGAACTGGCCCATCGCTTCGGCGGGCACGATCGTGTGGTCCAGGATCCGGGAGACCGCGGCGTCCCCGGTCAGGACCGCTCGCGTGTAAGCGGACGGCCCGGCAGCGCTCGGTGCGTCACGGAACCACGGTTCGGTCACGTCGTCCGGGACGCCGTGGTAGGTCTGGACGAGTGCGGGCCGGACACCGAGCCCGGCGCGCAGGCCGGCGATCACGAGCCCCGCCCGCCGGTCCTGGGCATGTACGACGTCCGGTCGCCAGGCCCGGATCGCCGCCCGCGCGCGACCGGCCGCGGACAGGTTCTGTTTGCCCGCCACGAGAAGGTGCTCGTGATGCCCCTCGATCAACTCGGCTCCCCGGGCGGGGACAGGACCGAAGACACGGACGTCGACACCCTCGCCGAGCAGGGTCGCGGCGAGGCGCACGGTGACGTCCACCGGACCGCCCCGGTCCTGGGTCAGCAGATAAGCGATGCGTTTCACCGGATTCGCTCCGTGGAGGTGAGTTTGTCGACGAGGACGGCGAGCTGGTCGGTCATCCGGCTCCGGTCGAAGGACAGTTCCGCGCGGCGGCGTCCCCGTTCGCCTTCGCACCGGGCCAGTTCGGGGTCGGCGAGCCGGGCCGCCACCGCGTCGGCCAGCAGGCCGAGATCACCCGGTGGCAGTACGGCTCCCGCGTCGGCGATGCTCTGACGTATCCCGCCGACGTCGAACGCGACCACCGACCGGGCGCACGCCATGGCCTCCAGCGGCACGAGCGCCATGCCTTCGGCCCGCGACGGGAGCACCACGACGTCCGCGGCCGTGTAGAACGCCGCGGAGTCGTCGGCATGGCCGGACCACCGCACCGAAGAATGCGTCGCGACGGGATGACGTTCCCGCCACACGGCGCCCATCGGCCCGTCACCGGCGAGGACGAGCTTCGCGTCCGGCAGGCGCCGCAGGATATCCGGCCAAGCGGACAAGAGCTGGTCCTGTCCTTTGAGTTCGGCCAGCCTGCCGAGGCAGACGGCGATCGGTGCCTGTTCGGGCAAGCCAAGGTGTCGCCGCGCGGCCGCCCGGTCTCCCGGCGAGAACTTCGTCGTGTCGACACCGTTGCAGACGACCTCCGCGGCGGCGGTGATGCCCGCCTCCTGACCGGCGGCGAGTTCGTCGTCACTCACGCAGACGACGAGGTCGGTCCACCGGGAGGCGACCCGTTCCCACGCGGCCGACGCCCAGCGCAGTGGCCCGCGCGCGGTTTCGAAGGACCACAGGTGCGGCTGGAACACCGTCGGACGGCTACCGCGCAAGGCCACGCGCCCGGCCAGGCCGGCCTTCGAACTGTGCAGGTGCACGACTTCCGGTCGCAGGTCCGCCAAGAGCCGGTGCAGGCGCACCGTTTCCGCGATCGCACCGGGGCCGGGGGAGCGGGTCGCCCGCCAGCCGCGCACATCGATGCCGAGACCACGGGCGCTCGTGGCCAGCCAGCCGGAAGGCGGGCACACCACGGTCACCGACCAGCCCCGATCCCGCTGTGCCACCGCGAGGTCAAGGACGACGGCGGCCACTCCCGCCGTCACCGGCTGGGAAACGTGCACGATCTTCACCGCGGCCCGCCTCGCCGCAGCGCGGACAACTCGCCGCGCTGGAGCACGAGCGTCGCCCCGGCGTATCCGGCGAGAAGGACAACGCCTTCACCGAGAGCGCCCGGAACCGAATCCGCGGGCCCGAACAATCCTGAGCCGTCCAGGAGAACGGCGGGCACCATGCCCACCGCGCACGCGCCGAGAATCCGGGCCGAGAGCCCGGCCAATTCGCGCGCCGGTGGCGCGACGCGGAGTCCCGCCAGTACCCGCCAAGCGATCGGCACCATCAGCCAGGCGGCACCGAACTGGACGGCGGCGACGGCCGTGATCCCGAGCTGGGTCATCAGCACCAACCCCGCCGCGAGCAGCAGGAGATGAGCGCATTCCAGCGCCAGGTACCGCCGTGCGTGCCCGGTCGCTTTCACCGCCTGGTACCAGATCTGCAGCAGACCGATCCCCAGGCCGTATCCCGCCAGCAGCGTCAGCGGGCTCGCCGCGTCCGCCCAGCGCGCGCCCAGCAGGACGACGCGATCGGCGAGAACGGCCAGTACGAGGTACAGGCCACCGGTGATCACGAGCACGGCGCGGGTGAATCGGGCGACGGCCTCCGTCAGCGAATCGCGTTCGCGACGCAACCGCGTGAACACCGGGAAGGCCACCGCGCCCAGTACGACCGCCACCATGATGTACGGCACCCAGGCCAGCCGATAGGCCAGCGAGTAGACGCCGACCGCGTCCGGTCCGAGCACGTGCCCGACCGTCAAGTAGTCGAGGTTGACCAGCAGCGCTCCCACCACGGCGGCCGGTCCCACGACCGCGGCCCAGCGCAGCGCTTCGCTCGCCGCGGCGGTGTCCCAGTGAGGCCGCACTCCGCCGCCTGCCAGCGCACCGAACAGCGGTTGAGCGACGGCCGTGCACACGAGACCGATCACCAGCGAGGGAGGTCCGGCACCACCGGTAGCGAGCACGACCGTCACGACGGCACCGAGGATCGCGCTGCCGCCGTCGGGCAGCAGACGGCGGCGGAAGTCCAGCTCCCGGTGCATCAAACCCATCTGCACCCCGCCCGCGGCCGAGAACGGCAGGCCGAGCGCGGCCAGCTGGACCAGCCCGGCGGCGTCCGGGGCACCGAGCGACGCGGCGATCGGCCCGGCCGCGGCGACGAGGACGACGGTCAGGGCCAGCCCGGCCCCCACGCTCATCGTCAGCACGGTCCCCGCCATGCGGCGCGGATCCCGTTCGGTGCGGCCGATCACATCGTAGACACCGACCGACTGCACCACCTGACCGAGGTTGACCAGCGACACCGCGAGTGCGACGACGCCAAGCTGGCCCTCGGTCAGCAGCGCGGCCAGCACCAGGGTGACCAGCATCTGGCTGCTCTTGCTGACCAGGTTGACGGCGCCGAGCCACAGCGAACCCCGTACCGCCCGGGTGCCGAGGTCGCCGGTCATCCGCCGCTCCTGGCCGCGACCGGCGGGGTGGCGGGCACTCTGGTCAGCCGCACGGCGGCGACGGCGAGCAGGCACCACGCGGCGACGACGGCGACCCCGTCGACCGTGACGGCCGCCCGCGTGCCGAGCACCGAAACCACTGTCGAGTCCACTATGTACAGATGCGCGAACGGCACCGCCAGCGCGAGTACCGCGAACCCGACCGCGCCCCACCCCGGCTCGGACCGGTTGCGCCACCACAGCGCGGCCACCGCTGCCAGCGCGGGCACGGTGATCAGCACGTCACCTGGCTGATGCACCACGCAGACCACCACGGCGAGACAGGTGAGCAGATCCGCGACGGCCGTCGACCCCGCACCGTCCAGCCGCCGCACGAGCGGGACAGTCGCGGCGAGCACGCCGGCCAGGACAATCGGTTCTATGCCGGACGGAGCCCAGCCGGTGACCCTGAACACCACGGCCGCGATGTCGATCCGTTGCGCTGTCGGCGAATCGACAGCGCCGTAATCGGTACCGGCGGCATGGGCGAGATTCGCGACGACGACGTCGAGAAACGCCCCGATCCCGCCTCCACGGATCACCAGCAGCACCACGACCGGCAGGCTCGCGGCCGCCGCCACGGCGGTCCCGGCCAGCGCCACCCGCCGTGAACCCCTGGCGTACAAAAGGATCGCCAGCGGAAAGCCGTACTGAGGTTTCAGCCACGCGAGAGCGAGGGCCGGCGCCGCCCAGGCCGGGCGCTCCCGCCGGACGAGCAGTGCCCCCGCCGCGCCGACCGCGATCAGGGGATTGACCTGGCCGACGTAAAGCTGGGCCTTGCCGACCTGGCTCGTCAGCAGCAGCGCCGCGACCACCGCGGTGGTGACCATGACCGGGACGGGAAGCAGCCGCCGGACCGCGTGCGCGGCCATCACCGCGAGCGCCACCAGCAGCAGCGCGCCGAACACCGTGAAAGCCACCGCGCCCACCCGGTAGCCGGGCAGCGCGAACGGCAGCTGCGTCAGCAGGTGGTACGGCTGGTAGAGGTTGAAGTCCTGCCGCACCGGCCAGTGGGCGAACATCGTGGCCGGGTCGTACGGGTTGCCGCCCGCGAGGAACTCCCGGATCGGAAAGTACAGCGCGTCACGGAAATCCTGCAGCCGTTCCTCGGCGGGGTTCGCCGCATTCGGCAACGGCACCTGCCAGGACGGCGCGAGGGCGTGCCAGGCGCTGAGTAAGCCGACGACGGCCGCGACCAGCACGACCACGCGGTGTCTCGGGCTCACGCCAGCACCACCGCCATGAGGACGGCGCCGGGCGGAAGCAGGCAGGCGATCGCGGTCAACTCGTCGTACCGCCGTCCGGCTACCGCCACTACGGCGTCGCCGGTTCCGTTGCCGTCGACCGAAAGCGAGGCAGCCAGCTTCGCGGCCGCCTCGCTGAATTCCGGCGCGACAGGCACCACTCGCAGCGGTGAACCGGCCGCGAGGCCGAGAACGGCCAGCCGGTCGGTGGTTTCCGGGTCATCGGTCCGCAGCACCGTCACCGGACGGTGGATTCCCGCCGCGGCCAGTGATCGGCGCACTGAACCCACCTCACCGAGTAGCCTCCCCGCCGACAGTCGTCGGATCGCCGCCGCCGCGAGCCCCGCGGCCACCGCGGCGACCAAGGACAGCCCTGCCACCAAGGGCACGTCCGGCGCGATCACGGCCACGTCGGGCCGGGAGTCCAGCGGCCGCAGCCGCCCCACCGGAGCCAGCAGGTTCGCGTCGATCATCGCCTTGCCCAGTGCCGACGCGGTCGCTTCGGCTTGCCCCGCCGACGATGCCCGCACGGAGAGACGCGCCAGTCCGGACGCCGGAACCAGCTCCACCGACACCTGACGTCCGAGTTCTTCCGGTGAGAAGCCGGAAACAGGCGCCGCCGCCCGCAGAACCGAGGGGCTGCGGGCGAGTTCGACCAATGCGGGTAGAGCAAGGGAGACGACCTCGCCGTACTGTGCGGCCGCGCCGTCTCCTTGGCCGGAGGGTTCGGCCAGCAAGCTCACCCGGCCCTGATACTGCTCGCCCCGGGTCAAGCCCACGGTCAGGACGAGGACGCCGATCGCGAGCGCCGCCGCACAGCTGATGAAGGCGGTCCGCGTCGCCGCGTTCTTCACCGGCCACCTTCGATCGTGGTCCGGAGCAGTTCGTCGTAGGCCTTCATCACCGTGTGCGCGTCGTACTCCCGTTGGACGGTGCGCAGCCCCTCGGCGGCGACGTGCTCCCGGGCGGCTCGATCGTCCAGCAGCAAGCCCAGCGCTTTCGCGACGGCCGCGGGGTCACCGGGCGGTACCACCAGCCCGGCCCCGCCTGAGAGCACGTCACGGACGCCGCCGACATCGGTCGCGACGACCGGTCGCCCGGCCGCCATCGCTTCGAGCACGGCCAGCGGGAGCCCTTCCCAATCACTGGTCAGCACCATCACGTCGGCCGCCGCGAGCAGATCGGGCACATCTTTGCGAACGCCGAGGAACCGGACGCGCCCGCCCAGCGGCGCGCCGAGTGCCTCGAGTTCTTCACGAAGGCTCCCGTCGCCGGCCAGCCACAACACCGGCGCACCTTCGAGCCGGGCCCAGGCGTCCAGGAGTACGTCGTGGCGCTTCTGCGGCTCCAGCCGGGCGAGGCAGAGCGCGACCGGTGTGTCGTCCGCGACTCCGAGGGCCGCGCGGACCCTCGCGCGGCCGAACACCGGCCGCTGAGCGAACACGGCGTTGCGGATCACGGTCAAGTCGCTCAAGCCCGCTTCGGCCAGCTGGTCGGCGGTGGCGGCGGAGACCGCGACGACGCGGTCCGACGTGCGCCGCACGATCCGCGCGGCCGTGGGGAAGTCGTGGTCGGCGACGCCGTGGAAGACGGTCACCAACGGCGGTCGTCGTCCGGGAATCAGCGCGAGCCGGGAGACCAGGCTCGCACCGACGTTGTGGGACAGCACGGCGTCCGGGCGGAACTCGGCGATCGCCCGGCGCACCGCCCACGCGGACCGCAGCGCGCCCGTCCTGCTGCGGAGGGCGAGCGGTACGGGGAAGGTCCGCACGCCGTCGTCGGCCAGCGTGTCGGCGCGGAATCCACCATTGCTGGCGACAGCGGACGTCCAGCCGTACTCCTCACCGCGAGCCACCATCCCCGCCACGAGGGTTTCGGCCCCGCCGGCGCCCATCTCACTGATCACGTGCAGGACACGCATCCGCACCACTCCTCTCCACGATCTTCTCGGCGAGCTCGGATTTCGGCCGCGACGGCGAGCGCGGCCAACGACCACAACGGCAGGTAGTACTGCTCGGACAGGAACGTCGAGGCGACCAGCACGGCCAGCAACGACGCCTGGATCGCGACGGCCTCGATGCGTCCGGGGCTCGACGAGGCCACCAGCCGGATCGTCCGTTCGCTCGCCACTCCGGCGATGCTGATCACCGCCGCGAACAGCGCGAACCCCGGAAGACCCAGTTCCGCGGCGACCTCGAGATACATGTTGTGCGCCACCGGTGTCTGTTCGTCGATCTCCGCGTTGTGCGACTCGGCGGCGTACGCCTCACGGAAGCCGCCGGGACCCACGCCCAGGACCGGTTGTTCCGTGACCATCCGGGCCGCGGCCTGCCAGCGTAGTTCCCGGGTGTCCACATTGGACGCGGCGATGAAACTCTTCTCCTGTACCGCTCGCTCGATCTGCGGCCCGGCGAAATGGACGGCCCCGAGCCCCAATAGCGCGACCGCCGAGGCGGTGACGGCGAGGGCGCGCCACGGCAGTACCCGGCGCGAGGCCAGCCAGCCGACCGCCGCGGTCAGCCCCAGTGCGCCGCCACGGGAAAACGTGGCCATCGCGCCCGCCACCAGCACGGCACCGCCGAACGCCGCGATGACCCGCTGGTACAACGCCTTACCCGCCAGGGGAAGGAGGGGAATCGCGGCGACGAGAAAGTAGGCAAGGTCGTTCGGATCCGCCTGCGGGCCGCTGGCCCTGGCCTCACCGTCGACGATCAAGCTGTACAGCGCGCCGAGCCCGGCAACGGTGGCCCCCGTGGCCATGGCCAGCAGCAGTCCCCGGATCGGGGCCTCGCGGCTGGCCACGTCCGCGAGAACCGCGGTGACGATGAGGAAAGGCAGCCAGCGCAGCGTGTATTCGGCGGTGAACTCGCCGGGCGAATGGATCGCGGCCGTCGTCGCCACGGTCATGGCGAGAAGTGCCAGCACCGCGTGCAAGGGCGTCGGCCGGGGGAGTCGGCGTTCCCGGAGGCGGACGACGAGCCAAACGACGATCAGCAGTGCGGGTGCGACTTTGCCCAGGTGGGCGTTCACCGCCGTCAGGTAACCCTCGACCGGCGCCAGCCCCACCGTGGCGTACGCGAGAACCCGCAGGGTCATCTCAAGGGCTCCAGTCGCGTCACCGCGCGCTCCCGCCGCAACTCCGTCCGGCGGACGTACTCGCCGGTGCCGACGACGTCGAAGTGCTCGCGCAAGGTCTTCAGCACCCAGCCCAGCCAAGCGACTTTCCGGCTCCCCTGAATGGCCATGCCGGGGAAGAACTCCATCCCGGAAGCTTCGGCGCCACCGAGGACGTCGGTCGGGTGCAGGAGCAGGGACGGCGCGACGCCTCGGACGAGGCAGAGCCGTAGCGCCGTCTTGAAATACGCGCGCGCCAGCCGAGGGGAGACTCCGTGAAGCTGGAGGAGATAGGAACCGTGGATGGGGGTGCGCAGCAAAGGCATCGTCGTCACCGGCAGTTCCACGAGAGCGCTGCCCGCGGCCGTCCGCCAGCGGTAGGCGTGAACCGGTGCCAGCACCCGGGAGAACCCACCGAACAGCTCGCCACGCCCGTCGTCGACCGACGGGGGCGCGGTGCGGTTGTGGTAGGCGCGGGCGAGCGGGCCGATCCAGGTCGGCAGAGTGCTGGCATCGTAGGCG
Source organism: Amycolatopsis coloradensis (assembly GCF_001953865.1). Taxonomy (GTDB): domain Bacteria; phylum Actinomycetota; class Actinomycetes; order Mycobacteriales; family Pseudonocardiaceae; genus Amycolatopsis; species Amycolatopsis coloradensis. The sequence continues at coordinate 493,496 of NZ_MQUQ01000004.1, read as the reverse complement.
TAGCCCCGTTCTTCCAGGACTTCGATGAGCTCGCGCGTGACACTGAAGCCGGGACCGCGAAAGCCGACGGGAGGCGGCGCGCCTGCCGTGACGATCGCGTCTTCTGTCCGCCGCAACTCTTCTTCGAGGCGGTCACGCGAATACCGGTGCAGCCAGGGCTCGTGGCCGAAGGAGTGGTTGCCGATTTCGTGGCCCGCGGCGGAGATCTCGTTGACAGCCTTGGCACCGTCTTCACGGACGACGTCGGCGCCGACCGCGAACACGGTCGTCGTCAGCCGCTGGTCACCGAGAACCTCCAGCAGCCGGGGCACGGCCGCGGGAAGGAAACTGGGGTACCGGCGCCAGCCGGGATCGCCATGTGTCTTGAGATAGGCCCAGAGGTTGTCGAGATCGATCGATACGCTCGCCGGCGGTCGCGCGGTCATGCCGGGGTCCCCACCGCTTCGACCGAGGCCGTGGTCCGAGATCGCGAACCGAGCACCAGCACTCCGACCACCACCGCGGCGAGCCCGAGGGCGACCCAGGTTTCGGTTCCGTCGGCGACTCGGTCGCCGAGCACGGTGATGCCGGTGACGGAGGACAACACGATCGTCGTGGCGTCGGCCGTGGCCACGACCGCGGTCGCCAGGCCGCGCTGCAGGGCGACGGCCATCGAGGCCTGCCCGAGTACCGCGGCGGTCAGCATCAACCAGGTCAGCGGGTTTCCCGGCAGTGTCGTCAAATCCAGATGCGCCAAGGTGCGGCTCGTGATCGCCACGACGGCGAACGCCACACCGGAGAGGACCGCGGGGAGAAGGAACGTGGTGGTCCGGTTCACCTGGGTCATGGCGACACCGATCCCGAGCAGGGCGCTCGTCAGGATCAGAGCCGTGGCAGGCGACAGATCCGCGGCGACCGACGGTTCCGAAGAACCGGCGAGGACGACGAGGCCGACCGCCATCAGCACCAGCATCACCGTCTCGGTGGTCCGCAATCGCCACCGCAGCACCAGGATTCCGAACACGGTGGCCAGGCCGATCGCCGAGGACGACGCGGTCTGGACCAGATACAGCGGCAACGATTCGCGAGCGAAGAAAGCGAGTGCGAAACCACCCACCTGCCCGCCGAATCCCAGCAGGTACAAGGGATCGGAGGCGAGGCGGGCGAGGAGTCCCAGCCCCGTGCCCGGCCGGTGTCCGGCCCGCCGGGCGGCGACGCTCTGGGCGACGATCCCCATCGCGTACAACGCGGCAGAAGCGATGAGTATCCCGTAAGCGACCACGAACGGCTCCTATACCCACGACGCGGACCGGACCGGAACACGGCCTCGTCACGCTGGTTTTCGGAAAGCGTAGAGGCGGCGCGGAAACATCACTTTCGAAGGGCGGGTCAACGTTTTCGTCACGCAGAGAAAGAATTCCTGCCGCGACGACGACACAGAAGTGTGTCGCGGCGGCACTTGATCTTCAGTCAAATACTGGGCGTGACCGACACTCGTCGCAGATCGCGGCCGCGGTCGATTCCCGGGCAGGCTAGCCCGCGACGGCGAACGCGGGCGATACCCTTTCGGACTACAAGAACCTCGGTCAGCAGCCGTTCAGCACCACCCGATGATGCGAACGACGGCGAACAGGTGCCTTCGCCTCTGTACGTTTGCCCCCGCGGCACGGAGGCGTACTTTCCCCGGCGCCTCGCCGACACCATTCCGATTCGAGAGGTACTCATGCTGAAGAAGATCGGCTTCGTCACCGCCGCGGTGGCGGCCGGAGCGTTCCTGACCGGCGGCATCGCGTCCGCCGGGACCCCGGAAGAGGAGGGGCACGGCCACCCCACGCACGACGTGAGCGAGCAGGTCGGCCTGGCCAACCTGAACAACCTCGACGTGCTGCACAACGTCAACGCCGTGGTCGGTGTGTGCGACAACAACGTGAACGTGCTCGGGGTCCAGGTCCCGATCCAGGACTCGCTCAACGGCATCGGCGTGCCGATCCTGTCGCCGGGCGAGCACGAGGCCAGCGGCGATTCCCCGTCCAACTGCGCCGCGGGTAGCGTGCTGGACGGCGGTACGGCCCAGCACAACTGAGTCCGAGTACCCGTCGGGTGCACGGGTAACGGTGACTCTCGGGTGAAGTGCCCGGTACCGAGTGAGCGATCTCTCCGTACCGGGCACTTCACCTTTCTCGTGCTCCAAAGACTGATCTGACTTTTCCGGGGAAGCCTGCCTGTCGATAGGACAGAGGTGAGCGAATCCCGAGAACAACGGCGTGCCCGTGAAATCGCTACTCTGCGAGCCGCGCACCGGCCGGTTCCGCGCGCGACGCCGAAACTCGAGCGTGTCATCGACATCAAATTGCGTCGCGACACGAACGATGGTCGCGCCCGTCCTTTGTGGAGTGCCGAATGGAGTCTCCGGGGGGCGAACCTGGGTATCGAGCGCAGCGACGAGGACATCGCGGCTCTCGTCGAGAATGTCCTCGAGGACGCTCGGCTCCTGGCCGAACACTATGCCGTGCGACTCGAATGGACCCTCGCCGGTGAAATCATCGAAGGCGGGATCGTCGTCGGCATCACTTTGCCGGACTTCGTTTCTTGACCCTTGGCCAGAACCGGTCGACTGCCTGACCGAGTGGTTTCCTGTAGTGGTGAGCGGGTAAATCCCGAGTGACCCCGGCTGGTGTTCCCGGGTCGGTGGTGAGTCGTGGCCCGACGTTCGTGCGGCCCACCAGACGTGGCCGGTTTCCCCGCTGTGCGCGCACGGGGAAGCCGGCCACTTCCACGCTTGCGCACCTTCTCATCGTGAAGGCCCCCTTCCTTGGGCCTAGCAAGGAAGGGGGCCTTCACGTGTTTCTAGTGACTTACACCGCTCAACGACGGTCGAACGTGTCGTGATCTTCGGTCCAGTCGTCCACGTCGGCGACCGCGCTCACCTCATGGGTGTAGGCACCGTCCTCGTCCGCCGCGACGTTCCACTTGTGGTAGCTGGTGTACTGGGGCTTGGCGACAGCCTTGACACCTTCGGATTCGGCTCCATCGGGACCCGCCGAGAGATCACTGGCTTCGTACACCGCGTGATTGTTGCCGGCGTGGCTGGCGACATGCGACGAGGTCGCACCGTCCTCGTCCGCCGTCTTGGTGGACTCGGCGTACGCCACGTGACCGTGGTGAGTCTTCCGGACAGGGTGCGTGTCCCGGACGGGGTGGACTTCACGGACGGGGCGGGCTTCCCGGACCGGGAGGGTTTTCACGGGACGGGTGGACGAGACTTCGCCGCCGTCGGTATGGGCGACCGGGCGCTTCCCGTGGGAGTGGCTCGGGCGACCGGGTTTGTCGTCGACGTTCCAGTCGTCGTCCGTGTTGAAGTCGGACTCCTCGTTGTGCCACACGACAGCACCCATGGGGCCCGCCAGCACCGCGCTTTCCTCCGTCCACCGATTTCCGTGGTGGTCGTAGCCCGAATCGCTGTGGATCGTCCCGGCGCCACCGATACCGGCGTAGGACGCGGACATCTCGGTGGTCCCGGCTGTCCAGGGGCGATCGCCCAGGTCGGCTGACGCGATGCCGGCGGAGGCGAGGGACAGCGGGATGGCGGCCGCTGCGGCGAGCGCCAAGCGGCGCAGTTCAGTCATGATTATTGTGATCCTTTCCGGGTTGGTGATACCTAACACGAAATTGAGTCACTAGAATCGACTCCGGGCAGGAAGTCCGCCCGCTCTTGGACATTACCCGGATCCAACATGGGCAAAAGTACGGGCGAGCCATCGCACCCGTTCGGTACCTTCGTCAGGTGGATCTTCCAGGGTGATCCGACCCGACGGCGGTACCGTCGCTCTTCGTCTCGTTGTCCTTGTACGACAACAATGTCCTGTGCCGTCGCCCGGACACACCCCTTGTCGGCGGGCGCGTGGGGCGCCGCTGAACAGCGCGATTCTTGTTGGCCTTACGGCAAGAAACTACTTCTCAGTCGTGAGTGGCGTTTCGGGGTGGAACCCGAAACGCCACTCACGACTGAGTGAGGGTGCGAGCACGGGGTTCGATGGCTCAAGGCGCTGTCGAACCGGGCTCGAGTGGGTGACGCCGTTAGTGAAGTAGCGTCCCGGCGCTGCTTGCGCCGGGACGCTCCCCCCGCTGAACTCCGCTCGGCCGACGCGTCGTGTCGGATCCCAGCGCCAGGATGTCGGCTTTCCAGCTGGCTTCGACGTCGGTCACCTGGTTTCCGTAGACGAAGTGGTTCGCGCTCACGGCATTCTTATGAGTGTCTTTCCGGCGACAGGCAAATTGACTGATTACCCCCGTATCCGGCTGGGCAAACGGCGCTGATGGGATGAAGCCGAGTTGGGGCTGGTACCGCTTCCTGTATTGGACTGTAAGTAAAAAGTCAGCCAGGTTGCTGATCTTGTGGTCTCGACCGGGTGTTCCGGACACGCAGGGTGTTCATCCGCGCCCAGGGGCGGCGGAGAGTTTCACGCGAACTTCACGTTTGTTTTGCGAAGTCGCTCTCCGCGTGCACGCTACGGAATTGCTCCGATGGTAGGGGAACGATGTCCGTTCGCGGTATTCAGGTAGAGGGTTCACGATGATTCAAGTCACAGCAGGAATCCGAAGGAGCGCGACATGAGAAATCAACTGACGAGGGCTTTCACCTTTCTCGTCGTCGCCGCGTCCGTGACGCTGGCAGGTGCGGGCGTCGCAGCGGCGGGCGGGCCCGGTGGTAACGGGTCGTCCAGTACCACCAGCGTGGCCGCGGAAGTGCAGACCATGCGCGACGCGCTGGTCTCGCGTGCGGACAGCGGCGACGTGCCGGGGACGCAGGCCACCCTCGCCCGGCTCGCCCCCGTGCTCACCGACTTGGCGCAGGGTGAGCGGTACATGATCCAGGCAGAGGCGAAAGACAGCGCGGCCACGGCCCGGCAGGAGAACGCCACGGCGAAACAGGGCGTCGACGAACTGGCGGCGGACGTGGAATCCCGGGTGGGGCTGCCGCCGGTGTCGGCCTTGCTCAACGCGCTGGTGCAACGACTCCTGATCAGTTTGTCGTCACTGGTGAACGACCTCCTTGGTGGGCTGACCGTCCCGGTCGCTTAGCGCGACCGGACCCCGGACGGGGTGCCCCGGCGAAAGGCCCGGTGCGGGACTTCCTCCGCGCCGGGCCTTCGTTGTGCGAGGGGGCTGGTCACCCGAGCTGGGGGACGTCGTTGAGGAAACTGAGGGGAAGTTCGTACATACCTCGGGCCGTGCGACCACCACCGAGCCAGCCGTGGAAGAAGATGTGCCCGTCCACCACGTCGGCACCGCCGGGTCCGTCGACCTTCCCGCCGAGAAGATCGGTCGAGAGGAGCGGGGTATCGGCCTTCACGAACGGCCCGTTCAGTGCGGGCGCGGAGGCGTAACCCGTGTGATACCCGGAACTTCGAAAGGTGTCGGCCGAGTAGAAGAGCACGTAGCGGTTGAGTGTCTTCACCACCGACGGAGCCTCGACGATCGCCTTCTCGGAAGTAAGGTCGGCACGCAGGAGCTCGATTCGCGGGCCGACCGGTGTCCGACCGTCGGGAAGCAGTTTCTGAGACCAGATCGCGGCGGGTGGACCAGTGGCCGCGCCATCGCTCTTGTACAGCAGGTATCGCGTGCCGTCCGTGTCCACAAAGGCCTGCGGGTCGATGTCGCCGCTGTCGCCCGGCACGCAGACGAGAGGCGCGTCGCCGACAGGGGTGTACGGACCTTCGGCCTTGGCCGCGGAGGCGGTACCTATGCACATTTCCCCACCGGGAGCGACGGCTGCCGAGAAGTAGAGCAGAAAGGTGCCGTCCGGGAGCCGGGTCACGTCGGGCGCCCAGAATCCGCTGTCGGGTTTGGCCCACTTCGGCACGGCCGCGAGAGCGTCACCGATGACACGCCAAGGACCCTTCGGTGCCGGAGCGACGGCAAGGGGCACTTTGACCGCGCCGGTGCTGGTGGAGAACGCGATGTAGCCGGTGTCGACCTTGACGATGTCGGGATCGGGGAAGTCCTGGCCGAGCAGGAGCAGAGGTGCGCCGGCGGCCGACGCGGCAGGGCAGGTCGCGAAGGTCAGGAGGCCGACGGCGGCGACAGTCAGGAGACGAATCTTGTTTCTCATAACCGACTCTCTCGGACGACGCGCGAAAGCCGCCGCACGGAGGGGGCGTCCGTGCGGCGGCTGTTTCGCGGGATCGGTCAGTTTTCCTGAATGGTCCCGCCGTCGACGATGCCACCACCGGCACAGTTGTCCGGGTTGGCACCNNCGCCAAAGCGGTAGCCACAAACCCAAGCTGCTTGATCACAAAAACTCCTAAAGAAACCCACCGGACAAGCCCGGCGGGAGTGATGGTCATGGTGCTTTCCAAGCCGGGTGAGGCCGGTCAACTCCTGGGCAGGATGAACCGGCCCCACCCGTGTCGACGTCACAACCGCATCGCGGTGGCGGCGGAACACGCAGCGGAGTGTGCATCTCTTCTTCGTGTTCCAGCACTTCGCGAATGCGGTGCGAACCGCCGGACCCCATGCCTCGGCCGTATCCGCACACCACCGCGGATGGCTTCGGCTGGGAGAATCAGTTGTGCTGGGCCGTACCGCCGTCCAGCACGCCGCCCGCGGCGCAGTTGGACGGGGAATCGCCGCTGGCCTCGTGCTCGCCCGGCGACAGGATCGGCACGCCGATGCCGTTGAGCGAGTCCTGGATCGGGACCTGGACCCCGAGCACGTTCACGTTGTTGTCACACGCACCGACCACGGCGTTGACGTTGTGCAGCAAGTCGAAGTTGTTGACATTGACCAAACCCACCTGGCCGCTGTAGTCGTATCCACCGTCGTGGTCCCCGTCCGGGGTGTCGGCGGAGGCGACGCCGCCGCTCAGGATCGCACCTGCGGCCATGGTGGCCGCGGCGAAACCGATTTTCTTCAGCATGGATTCTCCTCGATTCGACGATTGCGTCGTGCGGGACGGCAATAAAGGTGTGTTCCCGTCCGGTGTGGGGAAACGTACTGATCATCGGTTGGCTCTTCCAACCCGATCCACCATCGTGTGGGTACGGCGATCCGTTGACCGCGTGAACGGTGGTCCAATCGGGTTAAGATCATTCTGCTGTTGCCAACCGGTCAGCGAGACGGGTCACAGCGCGCGAGAAGAGAGAGCCCGGATACGACAAGTAGCCCTGCTTCGCTGTGAAGTGAGCGTAGCAAGGCTGCTTGTGTTCGTCTTTTGTTTTAGACGGGCCAGGCCTCCGCTTCCGCGGTGAGCGCCGTCGTGACGTCGATCTCTCTCGAACGCACGCGCCACGCGAGCGAATCCGGCTGGGGCTGCAGGAGTAGCCAGCCGATGACGTCCTTGTCCTTGTAGCAAGGGTTTTCGTCATCGCCGATGCCCAGTGAGGTGAAGTACTGGCGCGCGGGCCAGGTCTCGGGAACCCAAGTGCGCGCCCAGCGCACGACAATGCGAGCGAGGTCGTTGTTGCTGTCCGACGGATGTATCAGGCGGTCGCCGGCCGTGCAGATCAGGCGTGGCGTGAAGGCGGCGCCCAAAGGCGCGATCACATGACGGTCGTTCAATTCTCCCCCGATCCACGGATGTGGACCATGTTGATCTCCGGCAGATGCGCTAACCGCGCGAACAAGGAAGGCCGACCATGGAGGATTCGAAGGCACGGTCCGTACTTCCACGGCTCTTGTTTGAACCGGTCGCCATACTAGTGAAAGGCGAATCCGGGTGGAACACGGGGTCGTACGAGTGAAAGAGAGACACGTTCCCGTGAAGGCGGGTGTGAACGCGCGGGTCGCGGGTATGACCTGACTGATCGACCCTCCATCGACGAATTCGAAAGAAGGATCGAAATGAAGCGGGCATTGCAGAAGACGACCTGTGCGTGCGTGGCGGCCGCGGCGGTCATGCTGACCGGAGCGGTCCCGGCTTCCGCGACCGGCGAGTCCGCGCCGACGGTACCGGCGTCGCAAGAGGTGGACGACGGAAACGGACGCATGCGTGAGGAGCGGGCCGACGCCGACGGAGACAACGGACTATGGGGTCTGCTCGGTCTGGTGGGCCTGCTCGGGCTCGCCGGTCTTGCCCGGCGAGGTCCGAAGGCCGGTGCGATGGCCGGGTATCCGGCTGCGGGTGCGGATGCTCCCCCCGTGAACACTTACCCGCCCGCGGAGCCGCGACGCCAACCTCCGGGCGCCTGACCACGATCTCGGCGGGGCTGGAACCGCTCAGTTCTTGTCTCCTTCGGCGGACGTCCGGCGGGATTCGCGTCGGACGTCCGCCGATGGGATTCGCACCTTGTTGCTGCTTGCCAATGCTTTGGGGCCGTGTTTTCGACCGGTGTCGATGACAGCGACGCGGTGCCAGGAAGAGGAGAGAGTCAGGGGATCTCTCCTGGCGGGTTTATTTCTGGACGCATCGATATCAACGATATTACCCACCGAAATCGTGAGTGTAAACAACACGAAAGGGTGAACCCTAAGCTTTTGCGAAGTTAGGGCGCACCGTTTTTCGGAGAGAACAAAAAGAGCGCCACTCGAAAGGGTGGACAGGACGAGCGAAGTCATGGCGCAGGGTGATCGCCGGTGGGAAGACGTGGCTTGGGGGCGAGTCAAGGCCCGGCGGGGCGACGGAGCGCTAACCTCGATCGCCGACTATTCGTAGAGGACATAAGCGGGAGTGGGCGCCAGTGCGAGGACCTCCGCCGGGGTCATCAAGGCCGCCCCTCGTCGGGTGTCCTCGTCGAAGAAGAGTTTGAAGCCCGCTCGCACGTGGTCGGGCTTGCTCGGCATGAGCGTTTTCCAGGTCGCCTTCTTGGCGGCGGCGGAACCTATCCCGTCCACGACCTTCACCACGGAGACCCCGGGGTGGGGTTTCAGCAGTTCCTCCTCGCGCACCACCGACGAAGCCACCTGGTGGTAGATCATGACCTTGGCGGGCAACCGGTGAAGCCGCGCCAGTTCGCCGAGGTAGTGGGCGACCCCGTCGAGTTCGGCGCCGGTGGTGCGCCCGAACTTCTTCCCCGGGACGACGCCCGGTTCGACAGCCCATTCTGGATCGAGTGCGACCCCGACATCGGGCTCCTTCAGCCAGTGCTCGAAGGCCCGCACTTCAGGCAGGAAGTCCGCGCGACCGGGTTGGATGTCGAGTAGCAGCAGGCCGTTCAGCGCGCGAGCCGCGTCGAGGTACTCCCGCACGGTTTCGTCACTGCACCGGCTGCGATACATACCGTCCGCGCCGGGCGAGCGGTGCACGGTGGTCGCGATCAACTCCACGACGGGTGTGATCGGCCGCACCGGCGGAAAGCCGTCGATATGTTTACGCAGCTCGCGACTCGCGGCAGCGAGGTCTCCGGTCATCCGGCCGAGTGCTTTCGCGCCTGGTGCTCCGCAGAAGCCGACCAGCAGGTTCGTCGCGAGTGGATCGGCAGGCGGCTGGATGACCGCCGCCGCGGCTGGGGCGGACGTCATCGGCGCCGCGGCCGCGTTGCCCCGACGGGGGGTGCCGCACGCGCTCGCCGCGAGTCCCGCCAGCCCGACGGTGAGGACGAAGCGGCGACTGTGGTCGGTCATCCGGTCTCCTTCAGCTGTGCTCAGGTTTTCGTTGCCAGTCCAGGAAAATACCCGTGTTGATCTTCCCGTAAACCCAGCCGCCGACGATCACCGGATCGTGCCGGGCCCGATTCCGGGCCGGATGCCCCGAGCTGCGGATACTTGGGTTTGCGCGCGAGGACGCCAAAATTCGCGCTCACCCGAATCGGTGCATCCGTGTGCCCGCGCCCGGCTCCGGCAGCACACTTTCAGAATGTCTTTTCTTTTCCGGTTCGGCGCAGGTGCTGCCGTCCTCCTCGTGGCGGCATGCGGGGCGCCGGGGCCGGCGGTCTCCCCGTCGCCGGAGCTGGGAACTGTTTCCGCAGCCGCGCCTACCCGCGTCACACCGGCGTTCGCGCGGCAGGTGGCCGCCGACGAACTCGGCCGGGTTCCGATCCTGATGTACCACCGAATCGTCGAGAAGCCGCGATCGGCCTACGACCGCACGCCCGCCGATTTCGCGGCGGAGCTGGAACGGCTCGCCGCCGAGGACTACGTCCCGGTCACGACGGCCGAACTGCTGGGCCGACGGCTCGATCTGCCCGCGGGCGCGCATCCGGTCGTACTGACCTTCGACGACGGCGATCCGAGCGTGTTCGCGCTCACGCCGGAGGGACACCCGGCGCCGGGGACCGCCGTACGGATCTTGCTGGACGTCGCGGCCGCGCACCCCCGGTTCCGCCCGGTCGCCAGCCTGTATGTCAACGAGCACCCCTTCGGCGGTGACGACCGCGCGTTGCGCTGGTTGTCCGACCACCACTTCGAGATCGGCAACCACACCGCACGGCACACGAACCTGCGCCGCGCGGACGAAGCCGCGGCGTCGGCGGCGATCGCCGAGGGAGACGTCCTGATCAAACAGGCGTTGCCCGGTTACGAACCCAGCACACTCGCGCTGCCGTACGGCGCGCAGCCCCGGCGAGCAGGACTGGCGCTGCAAGGACCGGGCTACACCTATCGCGGAGCGTTGCTCGTCGGGGCCGGGCCCGCGCCGTCTCCGTGTTCCCGCGCGTTCGAACCCGCGGCGATCCCCCGGATCCGGTCACAGTCGACCGGCCCGGAGGCGGAATACGGCTCCGCCCACTGGCTCGACCAGCTCGGTTCGCCCACCGGGCATCGGTACACCTCGGACGGCGATCCGCAGACGGTGTCGTACCCGCGATCCGACGCCGTCCCCGCCGAGGCTTGTGCGAGTGTGAGTCTTGCCTACTGAGAGTTCCCACGTACGACGCGACGGAAGCCTCGTCGACTGGCTGCCCCAGCCTCGCGCTCCCTTGACCAAGCCACCGGTTCCCGCGGGCGCCAAACCGGCTCCGCCTCCTCGGCACCGGTTGCCCACGCGTCGTCGCGAGACGATCGCGATCCCGCCCGAGAAGCCCGCGCCCCGCCGGCCACGGAAGGCTTCGGAGGCGGATCGGACGTGGTGGCCGTTGATCGTCATCTTGCTCGCCCTGGTGCTTTCGATCGCGCTCTTCGTGGCGCCCTTCGCCCTCGAGACGCCAGTCGCCCCAGGCCCGCCGGCGCCGCAACCTTCGCCGGCACCGGCGAGCAGTCAGCCGATCGCGCCGACGCCGGAGCCCGCCGCGTTGCCGGACGGTGCTCCTTTCACGCCGACCGGTGCGGGAGCTTGGCACGTCGTACCCGGCGTGAGTGGTTCGGCGGCGGGCACCGGAACTCGGCAACTGACCTACACCGTCGAGATCGAGGACGGAGTGGACTTCCCCTCGTTCGCACCGGAAGTGGAGACCATCCTCGCGGACCCGCGCGGATGGATCGGGTCCGACGATGTGTCGCTCCGGCGGATCGATGACCCGGGCGCCTCGCCGTCGTTCCGGATCAGTCTCACCAGCCCCGCCACGAGCCGCCGCCCCGACCTTTGCGGATTCGAGATTCCCTACGACTCGTCGTGCTATCTCACCCGTGATCACCGGGTCGTCGTCAATCTCGCGCGTTGGGTCCGTGGTGCCCATTCGTTCGAGGGCGATCTTCTCGCCTACCACCGGTACGCGGTCAACCACGAGGTCGGCCACGCCCTCGGTCACGGGCATGTCGGCTGTCCCGCGGCGGGGGCCGTGGCTCCAGTGATGATGCAGCAGACCTTCGGATTGTCCAACAGCTACGTCGTGGACCTCAACCGTGCCGAGCCGGGCGCCGCGGTGAACGTCCGGCCGGATGGAGCGGTCTGCCGTCCCAATCCTTGGGTGACGATGACGCGATGAGCGTCCGGCAGGGCTGGGAGCCGCGACCGGACCAGCCGGTGGCTCCCGCTGACGAAGTGGAGCAGCTGCGACGGGCGTTGGCCACGCAGCCGGCCATCGAACAGGCGAAGGGGATGTTGATGCTGGTGCGGCAGTGGACACCCGATGAGGCCTTCGCCGCGCTGAGGGCGATCTCCCAGCACAACAACGTCAAACTGCACGACGTGGCCACCGTGGTCGTCGCCGTGGGCAGCGAAGGCGCGTCCGGGTCGATCGACGGGGTGATCGGTGCCGTGGTGCTGGCCGAAGTCCGACGGCTCGTACAGGACCGGACACGGATCAGAACTCCGCGGTGACTTCGATGGCCACGACACAGGTGTCGTCGTCGGTGTCGGCGGTGCTGTAGGTGAGCAAGGCATCGAGCTGCTGGTCCAGGTCGCCGTCGTGCTCGTCCACGAGGCCGACCAGATGGGTGATCGAATCCTGCACCGGCCGGTCGCGGCGCTCGATCAGGCCGTCGGTGTAGAGGAGCAGGACGTCGCCGTTGTCGAGGTGCAGCTGTCCTTCCTGGTAGGTCACCTCTGGCACGGCTCCGAGCAAGGTGCCTTGAATGAGCGGGAGCGTCGTGGTCTGTCCCTGGTGCCGGAGGATCGGCGGGAGATGGCCTGCCCGCGCCCAGCGCAAGATCCTGGTCGAGGGGTTGTAGAGGGCCGCGACGGCGGTGGCCGTGACGTGATTGGTGAGGTTGTAGGCAACCAGGTTGAGCCAGGTGAGCAGCTGAGCTGGCCCGGCGCCGGTGGCGGCGAGGCCACGCAGGGCGTTGCGAAGGTTGACCATCCCGGTGGCCGCGTCGATGCCGTGCCCCGCGATGTCGCCGACGCAGAGCAGGATTTCGCCGCTGGGCAGGGCGACGGCGTCGTACCAGTCGCCGCCGACGAGGTTCTCCTTTTCCGCGGGCCGGTACCGGACGGCGGTCCGGATACCGGCGACGTCCAGTGGGTCCCGTGCGGGCGGCATGATCGCGTGCTGCAGTTGGAGGGTCAGGCGGTTGCGTTCGATCGCTTGTTGTTCGGTGGCGGCCAGCCGGTCACGGGTGGCCGAGAGGGCGACTTCGGCCCAGTGCTGGGCGGAGACGTCCTGATAGGCACCGCGGATGCTGAGAAGATCGCCCCGGCTGTCGACGACGGGCTCGGCGACGACCCGGATGTACCGGGAGACGCCATCGGAGCGCTGAAGCCGGAACGCGGTCGACGCGGATCGCCGGTGGTGCAACAGGGTCCTGAGGAACCGGCCGATCGAGGGCGAATCGTCAGGGTGTGCGTAGTCGGCCAGCCGGGCCAGTGGCAGAGGGGATGCCGTGGAAGGCAGTCCGTAGAGGGCGAACAGCTCCGAGTTCCACAGCACGGCTCCGGTCACCGGGTTCTCCTCGAAACCGCCGATCCGGCCGAGCCGCTGGGCGTGCTGCAGCAGCGTGGTCAGCTTCGCGGCGTCGTCCTGCAGGCGCACGCCGAGCAAGACCGTGTCGGCGAGCCTGCTGATACTGACGTCGGCCAGTACCGGCAGCGGAACCTGATCCACGGAGGTGGTGATCGTCGTGTTCTGGTCGCGGAACGGCTCTCCCGTCGCGTACACCCGGTGAATCTTGTCCAGCAGGCCGTCTTCCTCCGCCGCGAGCGGATACATCTCGAGCAACCGGGCTCCGATGAGCCGAGCAGGCGGCCGTCCACCCGGATCGACGAAGCGTGGGTTGGCGTGATGGATCCGAAAGTCGCCGAACCGGTCGTCATCGTCGAGGCACGGCGAAAGCAGGAGGGCCGGGTCGGGCAAGCCGTCGACCAAATCGGCCAACTCGCTGAGCAGGCCCGAGGCGGGGTGGGCGGACGAGGCCGCGACGCTTCCCTCCGCGTTCTCCAGGGTGTGCGCACACAGCTCGGCCAGTGCCTCCAGTTGCCGTCGCATCCGGCCCGCTTCGAGGTTCACCTGGTCCGGCCAGCAGATTTCCGCGACGCCGATGATCCTTCCGCCGGTTCCGGTCGGGATGGCGATCCGGGTGCCGACGGCCATGGCGTGCTGTCCGATCGAAGGCAGGCCGGAAGAGGACAGCGCCGGAAACCACACCGAGTCGCGTTCGGCCAGCGCGGCCTGCGCGGGAGTCGACACTCCGGGAGGTACGTACCGCCAGCGGGAGGCCTCCGCGGCGGAGAACCCGGCGGCCCCCGCCAGGGTGAGCGATCCGTCGGGACCCGCGAGCCAGACCGCGACCGCGGTCGCGCCGAGGGGGCGCAGGGCGTGCTCGAGGATCGCTTCGGCGGCCCGCTGGGTGTCGTCCGCCGCCAGTACACCGCTTTCCGCTGCCCGCAGACGGACGATGACCGAGGCGTCTTCGCCGGATTCGTCCGTACGAGCCACGAACTCCGCCGCTACTTCGCTCAGCCGGTCCTTGGCGGCGTCACCGACGACGTCGGCGGCGAATTCCAGGCGAGTCATCCCGGCGCGTTCGGCGAGGGTCGCGAGTTGTCGCGCGGCATCGCCAGGGCCGCAGCCCAAGCGCTCCATCAACACGCCTTTGGCGAGTTCGATCAGGGCACGCCCGTCGGCGACGGCATGGGCGTGATCGACCTCGTCGCGGAGGCGGGCGACCGTGGCGGCCAGACGCGCCAGATTCGGGGAAAGGCCGGGTGAAGGCACCGAGCCGGTTTCGTCGACCGACATTCCATTTCCCCGCTCAGACCGTCAGATGCCGTTTGAGGCAGGCGATAAGCTCGTCCGTGTCGACAGGTTTGGTGACGTAGTCGTTCGCGCCCGAGGCGATGCTCTTTTCGCGATCACCGGGCATCGCCTTCGCCGTGACGGCCACGATCGGCAGCCGGGCGTGCTCGGGCATGGCCCGGATCGTCGCGGTCGCGGTGTAGCCGTCCATCTCGGGCATCATGATGTCCATCAGGACCAGGTCGATGCCCGGATGAGTGGTCACTCGCTCGACGCCCTTGCGGCCGTCTTCGGCGTGTAGCACCCGCAGGCCGTGTAGTTCCAGGATTCCGGTGAGCGCGTAGACATTGCGCGGGTCGTCATCGACGATCAGCACGGTGCGACCGTGCAGAGTGTTGTCGACGTCTGGTGAGTGAACCGTCGCGGGCTTCTCTCCCGGGTGGACCAGTGGCAGCACCGCCCCCGGCTCGTCCGCCGAAAGGTGCAGGGCGATCCGTTCCCGCAGTTCGTCCAGACCGGACAGCACCTCGAGCGAGAGCGTCTCGGCTCTCGTCCGCAGTAGCTGTTCCTGTTCGTGGTCGAGGCGTCTGCTGTTGTGGACCAGGATCGGGACCGTCCGCAGGGCGTTGTCACCCTGCATGGCGTCGAGGAAGGCGAACGAGGTCCCTTCCCGCAGATCGAGGTCGAGCACGACACAGTGATACGCGTCGGTGGCGAGGGCGGCCGCCGCTTCCTCCGTGCCCGCCGCTGTCACCACTTCGACGTCGGCGGTGATGACCCCGAAGTCCCTGCTGTCGGCCAGATCGCCGGCGGCGCTCTCGGCGACGAGCGTCAGCAGACCGCGTTGCCGCCCTTCGACCACGAGCAGGCGACGATGCGTGCGGCGCGGGGACTCCCGCACCGGTTCGGCGCCCGGCGTGGCGGCCGATTCCGTACCGACGGCGGGCCGCACCGTGAAGTCCGGTCGTGCGACCGGCAGGTAGAAGGTGAACGTACTGCCCTCACCGAGAGTGCTCTCCGCGGTGAGGTGTCCTCCCAGCAACTGCGCGATCTCCCGGCTGATCGACAATCCGAGACCGGTTCCGCCGTACTTGCGGCTGGTCGTGCCGTCCGCTTGCTGGAACGCGCCGAAGATCGATTCGAGCTGGTGTTCCGCGATCCCGATTCCCGTGTCGATGACCCGGAAGGCGACGGCGGGCCCGTTCGTGCGAACGGACGGAGGCAGCTCTTCGACCCCGACCGGCTCGATGTGCAGCTCGATTCCGCCCGTGCTGGTGAACTTCACCGCGTTGGAGAGGAGGTTGCGCAGCACCTGCCGCAGCCGCGAGTCGTCGGTCAGCACCTGCGCGGGGGCGTCCTGGCCGACGCGGATCCGGAAGTCGAGCTGCCGCTGCGAGGTCATCGGCCGGAAGGTCGCTTCGACGTAGTCCAGCAGCTGCCGCAAGGGGACCTGTTCCGGGGTGACGTCCATCTTCCCCGCCTCGACCTTGGACAGGTCGAGGATGTCGTTGATCAACTGCAGGAGATCCGAACCCGCCGAGTGGATGATGCCCGCGTACTCCACTTGCTTGGAGGTGAGGTTGCGAGTGGGGTTCTGGGCCAGCAGTTGCGCGAGGATCAACAGACTGTTGAGCGGGGTCCGCAGTTCGTGGCTCATGTTGGCCAGGAACTCCGACTTGTACTTCGACGCCAGTGTCAGCTGGTGGGCACGGGTTTCGAGTTCTTGGCGCGCTTGCTCGATTTCGAGGTTCTTCGTCTCGATGTCACGGTTCTGGGTCGCCAGCAGCGCGGCCTTCTCTTCCAGCTCGGCGTTGGAACGCTGCAGTTCTTCCTGCTGTGACTGCAGTTCCTCCGAACGAGTCTGGAGCTCGGCGGTCAGTCGCTGCGACTCGTCGAGCAGCTCGTCCGTACGTGCGTTGGCGACGATGCTGTTGACGTTGACGCCGATCTGTTCCATCAGCAGTTCGAGGAAGGCCCGGTGCACTTCGGTGAAACCGTGGATCGAGGCCAGCTCGATCACGCCGAGAACCTGATCTTCCACCACGATCGGGAGCACGATCAGGTTCGCCGGTCTCGTCTTCCCCAGGCCGGACGAGATGGCCACATAGTCCTCCGGGACTTCGTCGACCATGATCGGGCGACGACTGCGTGCCGCCTGTCCGACCAGTGATTGGCCGATCCGGAAGCGCGCCACCGGACCCTCGCCGGCGTCGGGATGCCCGTAAGCGCCGACAAGCCGCAGCTCCGGCCTCTCCGCCGTCTCGTCGGCGAGGTAGAACGCGCCGTACTGCGCGGCGACCAACGGGACCAGCTCGTCCATCACCGCCGCCGCGACCACGGCGAGGTCGCGGCGTCCCTGCATCAGGCCGGTGATGGTGGCCAGGTTCGACTTCAGCCAGTCTTGCTCGTGGTTGGCCCGCGTGGTCTCGCGCAGGGATTCCACCATCGAGTTGATGTTGTCCTTGAGCTCGGCGACCTCGCCGGAGGCGTCCACGGTGATCGAGCGGGTGAGGTCGCCTTCCGCGACCGCGCTGGTGACCTTGGCGATCGCCCGGACCTGGCGGGTGAGGTTCCCGGCCAGTTCGTTGACGTTCTCCGTCAGCCGTTTCCAGGTGCCCGAGACGCCTTCGACCTCGGCCTGGCCACCGAGCCGCCCCTCACTGCCGACCTCGCGCGCGACCCGGGTGACCTCCGCGGCGAACGCCGACAGCTGGTCGACCATCGTGTTGATGGTGGTCTTGAGTTCCAGGATCTCGCCACGCGCGTCCACGTCGATCTTGCGGGACAGGTCGCCCTGCGCGACCGCGGTGGTCACCTGGGCGATGTTGCGGACCTGCCCGGTGAGGTTGTTCGCCATCGAGTTGACGTTGTCGGTGAGGTCCTTCCAGGTTCCGGCGACGTTCGGCACCCTGGCCTGCCCGCCGAGGATCCCTTCGGTGCCCACCTCACGCGCCACCCGCGTGACCTCGTCCGCGAACGCCGACAGCGTGTCGACCATCGTGTTGATGACGTCGGCCAGCGCCGCGACCTCGCCCTTGGCCTCGACGGTGATCTTGCGGGACAGGTCACCTCGCGCGACCGCCGTGGCGACCTGCGCGATCGAGCGCACCTGACCGGTGAGGTTGGACGCCATCACGTTGACGTTGTCGGTGAGGTCCTTCCAGGTCCCCGAGACACCCCGGACCGTCGCCTGCCCGCCGAGGTTGCCCTCGGTGCCGACCTCGCGGGCGACGCGGGTGACTTCGTCGGCGAAGGCGGACAGCTGGTCGACCATCGTGTTGATGGTGTCCTTGAGTTCCAGGATCTCGCCGCGCGCGTCGACCCGGATCTTCTGCGACAGGTCACCGCGGGCCACCGCGGTGGTGACCTCGGCGATCGAGCGGACCTGCGCCGTCAGGTTGTCCGCCATGAAGTTCACGGAGTCGGTGAGGTCGCGCCAGGTGCCGGAGACGCCCTTGACGTCGGCCTGTCCGCCGAGCCGTCCTTCGGTGCCGACTTCGCGGGCGACGCGGGTGACCTCGTCGGCGAAGGCGGAGAGCTGCCCCACCATGGTGTTCAGCGTGTTCTTCAGCTCCAGGACCTCGCCGCGCGCCGTCACGTTGATCTTCTGGGACAGGTCGCCGCGGGCCACCGCGGTGGCGACCTGGGCGATGTTGCGGACCTGGTCGGTGAGGTTGCCCGCCATGAAGTTCACGGAGTCGGTGAGGTCGCGCCAGGTGCCGGAGACGCCCTTGACGTCGGCCTGTCCGCCGAGCCGCCCTTCGGTGCCGACTTCACGGGCGACGCGAGTGACCTCGTCGGCGAACGAGGACAGCTGGTCGACCATCGTGTTGATCGTGTTCTTCAGTTCGAGGATTTCGCCGCGGGCGTCCACGGTGATCTTCTGCGACAGATCGCCCTTCGCGACCGCCGTGGTCACTTGAGCGACGTTGCGGACCTGGTCGGTGAGGTTGCCCGCCATGAAGTTCACCGAGTCGGTGAGATCGCGCCAGACGCCGCCGACGCCCGGCACCTCCGCCTGGCCGCCCAGCCGTCCCTCGCTACCGACCTCTCGTGCGACGCGGGTGACCTCGTCCGCGAACGAGGACAGCTGGTCCACCATCGTGTTCACGGTGTCCTTGAGTTCGAGGATCTCGCCTCTCGCGTCGACGTCGATCTTCTGGGACAGATCGCCCCGCGCCACCGCGGTCGCCACCTGGGCGATGTCACGCACCTGGGTGGTGAGGTTGCCCGCCATCGCGTTCACCGAGTCGGTGAGGTCTTTCCAGGTGCCGGAGACACCGGGCACCTTCGCCTGGCCGCCCAGCTGACCTTCGCTGCCGACCTCGCGTGCGACCCGGGTGACCTCCGAGGTGAACAAGGACAGCTGGTCCGCCATCCCGTTGAACACGGTGGCGATGTCGCCCAGCAACCCGTCGGCGCCGTCGGGCAGCCTGATGCCGAAGTCCCCGTCCCGTACCGCCGTCAGCCCGGCCAGAAGCTGGCGCAGTTCTTCTTCTCCGGCACGACTCATCGTCGCAGTTGCCGACCCGCTCATCCGTCACCACGTCTCTTCGTTTGCAGCGTCGAGGAAAGAACCGACAACCAACCGAGGAAGTGCACGGGCGGCGAGGAGCGGCCCGGGCGGTTCCCGAGCATAGCGAAGGTGTTAGGCTACGCCGCAACGGTTGAGCAGCCAGCCGCATCCCGCCGAGCGAGACGCCGCATTGCTCCCGTCAGCCACATCGCTCACGTCCGGAGCCCGCGCGCTGTTGTCGCCGCAGGGCTGTTTCGGCGTGTCCATTTCCGGAAACGAATGCGGTTTCCGGCCGTCGCCGGTCAGTGTGATTTTTTCGCGTTTGCCGCCTTTTTCGTCCGGGTATTTCCGCGGTGACGACGAAAGCATGAGCCCTGGGCGCGGGAGGCGGCGATCAGCACGACGAGCACTGCTGCGTCCATTGTGGAGCCGGACGCCGTGTCCGGCCGGGGTGTGGCAGGCGAAGGCCTGGTTCCCACGCAGCGGCGACGCGCTCGCGACAGCGACGAGTACGCGCATTGCCGGCCGCTGTTCGATCAGCTGGCCGCTCTTCCGGCCGATCATCCGCGCCGCGGAGCGCTGCGTGACCGCTTGATCCTTGAGCTGTTACCACTCGCCGAACACGTCGCCCTGCGCTTCCTCGGCAGGGGGCAGGCGAAAGAAGATCTGGTCCAGGTCGCCCGGGTCGGCCTGGTGAAGGCCGTCGACCGGTTCGAACCGGGCCGTGGTGACTTCCTGTCGTTCGCCGTTCCCACGGTCATGGGTGAGGTTCGCCGTTTCTTTCGTGACACCGGCTGGGCGGTGCACGTACCGCGACGCATGCAAGAACTCAGTTTCCGGCTCAAGCAGGGCGCCGCGGAGCTCGGTCAGGTCCTCGGCCGCGCTCCGACACCGAGCGAGCTGGCCGGACATCTCGGCATCGACGTCGAGACGATTCGTGAAGGTTTGCTGGCCGCGAACGGCTATCAGACTTCGTCGCTGGATCGACCGGCCACCGACGGCGAGGACACGACGGTCTCGGCCGACGTGGTGGGCGAGGTGGACTCGCGTCTGGAACTCATCGAAGATCACGAGGCGGTGGTGCCTCTTCTGCTCCGGTTGCCGGGAAGGGAGCGGGCGATCGTGCTGATGCGGTTCTTCGAAGGCTTGACTCAAGCGCAGATCGCGGCCCGGATCGGGATCTCCCAGATGCACGTCTCCCGGCTTCTCGCGAAGGTGCTTTTGAAGCTACGCGAGCAGCTGGGCACCTGACCGGCGTCGGCCTGACGGCGCGACCCGGGAACGCGTTCCCTCGATCGTGTTACGCGTGGACGTCGTCCCGCCCGGCATGCGGTCACTGATTCGAGTGTATTGGTTTTGCCTGTATTGACTCTGTCGCCGTGCTGATACTTGGTGAATTCCTGCTGGTCAGCTCCGGCTCGGTGGTCGCGGAAGCGAGAAAATGCCGTCATCGGCCGATTTCTTGGCCAGGGGCGCGACGTGCCCGTCGAACGAAACAATTATGATTCGCACCGCTTGAACAAGCCGACCGGAAAGGGAGCCAGACGTGGGAAGCCGGACAATCGACGCGATGCGTGTCGGTCGCCTTCTGGCTCGCCCGCTCGTCTTGGCGGGCGGTGTGGTCGCGGCCACCGCCGTGGCCTGGATCGTGGGAGATGTCTCCGCGAGGGCCGACTCCTTGATCCCTGACGACTTGCCCGGATTGACTGCTCCGGCGGTCGAGGTGGTCCCTGCGACCGCGATGGTGAACCGCGACTCGGCGTCTTCGCTGATACGGAAAGCACTGAGTGCGGAAGTGCTCATCTCGTCGGAACATCTTGACGAGACAGTGAAATCAGCGGTGAGTACGGCAACCGACGCCGCCGGGCCGGTCCGCCACACAGCCACCGCGCTCGATGTTCCTGACCAGCGGCAGCTGGACGAAGCCAGTCGCGAGAGCGTCGTGGTCATGACTTCCGACGATGGTGCTCCCGCATCGGGTCCGGCCATTGTCTCCTCCGCCCGGATCCTGCGGGGTGAAGCGGTCCACGCCGCCACATCGCTCCCGACTTCGCGTGGACACGAGGTCGTCGGCCATCACCCGCACCCCCGCTCGTTCGTTCATGCTGTCGGGAAGCCGATTCCGCCACCGTCGCCGACGGTGACCTGTGGAACATCGACAAGTCTCGCTGTGGCGTGCGGTGGTGACCTCGGTAGTGGCGCCGTCGTGTCGGGACCTGCTGAACGGAACATACGGGTTTCGCCGGGGCACGGCGCTTTCGGGCACCAGGCCGCGCAGGCGGCGGTGATCCGGCCGGGCGTCACGCCCGGCTGACCGGACAGGCGATCGGCTTTCGGACTTGGTCGATCGTCCTGGCCAGGCGTCGCTGTCTTGCGACGTCCGGTCGTCATTGTTTCCTTTTCTCATTCAAGGAGAGTTATTTGTCATGCAAAATTGGGTGAAGTACGCCTTGGGGACCACGCTTGCCGGCGGTGGCCTGGTGATGCTGGGAGCGGGTGTCGCGTCGGCGGCCGGAAATGTCGCTCCCAGCCTGCCTGCGACCCCGGTGGACCAGAACCTCGTCACCTCCGCCGTGAGCGGGCTGACCGAGGCCATGCGGCAGGCGCGGCCGCTGGACCAGCTGGCCGCGGCAGACCAGGATTCCCTGCAGCCGGCTGTCACCACGGCGATGACCGATGTCCCGGCCGCGGTGCCGCCCACCACGACACCGGTCGGGCAGGTCTATCCGGCGCCGATGGGGTCGTTGCCCTCCTTGCCGGTGGTCGGCGACCTGCGGGCACCGGATCTGAACAGCCCGCTGGATGTTCAGCTGGATGAGGCCGATCTGCCTGTCGTGCCGCTTTTCTCGCGGGTGGAGCACGCGCAAGACGCGCTTACGGCTCTGAAGCCGAACACTCCGGTCCACAGCGAATTCGAGTTGCTGCCCGCTCCGGTGGACGGGACCGTCGTCACGGATCCGCTCGACGCCGGTTCGGGCACCCGGGTGACCGTGGCCAACACTGAAACCTTGCTGCGAAAGTAGCGTCGACGTCACGCGGCCGGGGGCTCGAGGAAGTACTCGAGCCCCTGCCCGCCGGTTACGCGCCCACTCGCAGCCAAGAGTAGAAGTAAGGGTAAAGCCGTGACAGCGATCTTGATCTGTGACAGCCGGGGGAGAGTGCGGGAAGCGGTCAGTCGCGCCATGTCCGCGGTTCCCGGCGTAGACCATGTCGACTGCGTGGCGGAGGCCGAGGGGCTGCTGGCCAAGTATTCCCGTCGGCGCGCCGACCTGGTTCTCGTCGGCTTGGAACGCGCCGCACCGAGCGGAGTGGAGGCCGTCCGACGGCTCGTCAAGGCGGACTTCCGGGCCAACATCCTGGTCTTCGGTGCGGCCAACGATCCTGTGGTCGTAGCCAACGCGATCATCGGGGGCGCCCGAGGTTACCTTCGCTGGAACACCTCCTGGCCGGAGGTCGTCTCCGCTCTCGCCGACACTCTCAACAGCATTGCCGTGCCTGTGCCGCGGCAGCCGTCCTCTATCGGCGTGCAGCTGACGAGTCGTGAGCTGCAGGTACTGACCGGGATGAGCCAAGGCAAACGCAATGGGGAAATCGGCCGTGAACTGCACCTGGCCGAAGATACGGTGAAAACCCACGCACAACGGCTTTTCCGCAAGCTCGGGGCACAGGACCGCGCCCAAGCCGTCGCCCACGGTTTCCGCAGAGGTGTTCTGCTCTAGCACGACCCGGCACGGCCTATGCCGAGTCGGGGTGCTGGTGGATGGTGAGCAGGAGGTGGTCGAACTGGGTGCGTTGCCGCAGGGGGCCGCCGCCGAGGCCGGTGAGGGCGTTGGCCGTGAAGTTGCGCGACCCCGTCGGTTCACAGCCAGGGGGCTGGTGACCAGTACGGGAAGGGTCCCTTCACTGCGCCTAGCGCAAGGAAGGGGTCCTTCTCGTACTTCACGCGACCAGGGTGCCGGTACCGAGAGGGTCGGGATTGGGTTAGAACAATGAGCACCCGCCCGATACTGTCCTATATGGACAGTTGGGAGGCGGTCGGTTCTCGTCGGCCGACCCAGATCCGCCCCCGACCGCGAAACAGGACACGGCCGCTCGGCATCGGAGGCGGCGAAGGTACCGGGTGCCCAGGTCACCTTCATGAAGCTCGGGTGAGTGCCCGCAGCAGTGTCGAAAGCCCGTCCGGCGCTCGGCCGTCCAGGCGGGCGCTCGTCAGCACTTTCGCTTGGGTCCGGATGGGGATCGTCCGGCCAAGGCGCCAAGCAGAGTCGCTGTCCGCGGCCACCTCACCGATGACGTCGGTCAGCTCCGCCTCGTGGCCGGCCAGCGCCGAGTCGGGCAGACCTACCCATACCGACTCCACGTCCTCCAATCCTTGGCACCGCAATGCTTCCAGGAGTTCCCGGTGTTCGGCGGCCGACGAGCCGGGGTACGCGGCCTCCCCGTCGGTCGCGACGACCAGCCGAACCTCTGGCTCCACGGGCGTGCAGCCGTTGGATGAGTCCGGAAACGCCCAGAGTCTCGTCGTCCGGGTGCGCGGCGACGACACACACGCGGCGGAAACCCTCCGCCGGGGAAGGGATCCATGGTCACCGCCGCCCCTCCTTCAGCAGCTCGACGCCAAGGGCCGCGAGGTCGCGGGCACCGTGGTGCTGCCGGACGTAGACCATCAGGTCGGACAGCTGCCGGGGAAGTCGGCGGTCGCGGCAGAGCGCTGTCGGCCCGGTGATTTCCGGCGCGACGTCGAGGACCTGCCGGGCCGTGTGCTCGACGGCGGACCGGCAGAATCCGGTCAGCAAAGGCAGATCCTCGTCCGGTTCGGTGTCGACGGCTTCCGCCGTCCGCACGAGCAGCGCGTCGGCCTGGTGGATCGCGGTGTGGAGCGTGCCGAGGTGGGCGTGCTGGTGGTCGTCCGCCGCACCGCGGGCGAGCAGGTGCGTCGTCACCGAGTCCACGACGGCCGCGCAGCCGCCGAGCCACACCGCGGCGACGCCCGCGCCGCCGAGGCTGAATCCCGGCCGGGACACGTACCAGCCCGGCTCGCCGACGATATGGGTCGAGGTCACCGGGACCCCGTCGAACCGGACGTCACCGCTGTCGGAGGCGTCCATCCCGATCGCCTGCCACGTCTCCGGCAGTGCCTGGACGCCCGGCTCGTCCAGGCCGACCTCCAGCAGGATCGGCGGCCCGTCTTCGTAGTCCGCCATCACCAAGGCGCGGTCGAGGACTTGAGCGCCTGAGCAGAACCGGACGGTACCGGTGAGAGCGCCGCCCACGACGGCCGCGCCGGTACCGCCCGAGCGGGCGGCCCAGACGCCGTACAGCGCGCCTGGTACGGGCTCCCGGCCGGCTTCGGCCAGGATCGCGAGGGCGTCGGTATGGCCCTCCGCGAGCCGCCCGAGCACCAGGTCGCGCCGCCCGAGCCCGGCGAGCGTCGTCCAGCGGCCCCACGTGTCGCCCCTACCGGGGAGCGGCAGGTCGAGGACACCGTTCACCATCAACAGCCGCACCATGGCGGTGATGGTCTCGCCGGTTCTCGGCTCCGCCAGGTGCTCCGGTGCGGCCGGTTCGAGCAGGGTCTTCAGCAAGGTCCGATTCCTCAGTCGTTCATCACATGCTCGGCTCGCTCCCACACGCGGTGCAGTCCCACGGACTTCACCAGCTCGGCGGAGAACGGTTTGGCGACCTCGTCGGCGAGCACGATTCCCGGTGCGTCGACGTCGATCCCGGCGTCGGTCAGCACCTGGCGTCCGTCGCCCCAGGCGCCGATGGCCTTGCAGTGGCGGAACATCTCCTGCAGCAGAATGGTCAGCTTGATGTCGTGCAGCCCGGCCGTGCCGTCGGCGACCACCATCGCGTCGAACTCGATGGACCGGGCGGTGAGGAAGGTCCGCGCCACCGGCTGTAGTCCGCGCCCTCGTTTCAGCGTTCCCCCTGCCGGTGCCAGAACCCGCAGGATGGCACCCTGGGCTTCGACGACCCGGCGGAGTTTGCCGATCCCGCCGAGGTCGGCGGCGGACGTCGCCACGACCCCGATGATGCGGCCCGCGATCGGGCCGGGTCCCGGCGGGATCTGGGACAGCGCGGCCGACGGTGTGACGTCTTCGGCCGGGGTGCCCAGCGGAGCGGGCAGCCCGAGTCCTTCGGCGACCGCCGCGCACAGTTCGGCGTCGACCTGGGCGAGAGACTGCAGGACACGGGCCTGGATCGTCTGCGAGAAGCACTTTCCCAGCTCGAACGTGAACGCTTCGATCTCGTGGATCTTCTCGATCCTGGAGAGGCTCTTCCAGAAGAGCGTGGCCTGCGAGAAGTGATCGTCGAACGAAACCGGGTTGGCCCTGATCTTGGGGCCCGAGACCTCGATGGGCCGGTGGACGTAGGCGCCCTCGGCCTCCGTCGCCGTCGTCGGCAGCGCGTCGTCGACGCTGTTGGGCAGATACGGGGCCTGTCCTTGGTGGATGAGGGTTTGGTGCATCCCGTCGCGCAGATTGTCGTTGACGGCCGCGTGCGGGCAGTTGATCGGGAGTTGCGTGAAGTTGGGCCCGCCGAGCCGGGTGAGCTGGGTGTCCAGATAGGAGAACAGCCTCGCCTGCATCAACGGGTCGTCGGTCACCTCGATGCCCGGCACCAGGTTGCCGGTGTGGAAGGCGACCTGCTCGGTTTCGGCGAAGTAGTTGGTCGGGTTCCGGTCCAGCGTGAGCCTGCCGACCAGCTGGACCTCGGCGAGCTCTTCCGGGACGATCTTGGTCGGGTCGAGCAGGTCGATTCCTTCGAACATCTCGTCCTCGGAATCCGGCATGACCTGCATGCCGAGTTCGTATTCCAGCGGTGCCCCGGCGTCGATGCCGTCGGCCATGTCCCGGCGGTGGAAGTCGGGATCGACACCGGCGGCGATCTGGGCTTCTTCCCAGACCAGGGAGTGCACCCCGGCCACCGGCTTCCAGTGGAACTTCACCAGGCTGGTCTCGCCCTCGGCGTTGACCAGCCGGAAGGTGTGCACCCCGAAGCCCTCCATGGTCCGATAAGAGCGAGGGATCCCGCGATCGGACATGGCCCACATGACGTGGTGCGTCGCCTCGGTGTGCAGGGAGACGAAGTCCCAGAAGGTGTCGTGCGCGGTCTGCGCCTGCGGGATCTCCCGGTCCGGATGGGGCTTGCCCGCGTGGATGACGTCGGGGAACTTGATGCCGTCCTGGATGAAGAAGACCGGCATGTTGTTGCCGACCAGGTCGAAGTTCCCTTCGTCCGTATAGAACTTCACCGCGAACCCGCGGACGTCCCGGACGGTGTCCGCGGATCCGCGTGAACCCAGCACCGTCGAGAACCGCACGAAGACGGGAGTCTCCCGGCCCCTCTCCAGAAAACCGGCCTTGGTCACCGAAGACGCGTTGCCATGGGCGCGGAAGGTGCCGTGTGCCGCGGCCCCTCGCGCGTGGACCACCCGCTCCGGGATGCGCTCGTGGTCGAAATGGGTGATCTTCTCGCGGAGGTGGAAATCCTCCATCAAGGACGGTCCTCGCGGGCCTGCCTTCAATGAGTGATCGGTGTCCGGCAGCCGGACCCCCTGAGCCGTCGTCAGGTAGTCCCCCCGCTGCCCCTCACCCGACCGGCCGACCGTGGCGTTCGATGTGGCTTCCGCCGATTCTGGCTGCTCGCGCTGACGTTTCGGGGGCATGATTCTCCTTGCCGAGAGTGGTGGTGTGCCGCGAATACCCCGCTCCTTGCGCGTTTAAGCCATCCGTACGGAAACTCGTTCGGGTGGGCAATCGAGGTGTGCTCGGTGCCGATCGGGGGTAGTCAGGCAGTGATTCATCCGGCGACCGGCCGGATCATCCGAAAGGGAACCGAAGTGAGCCTGAACGACGACGACATTTCCACCACATCGGACAAGGACAAGGAAGGCCCGGCGGACTCCGGCGCCGGCCAGGGGACTCCTGGTGAGCACGACGGCGGAGCCGACGGCGGTGCCGAAGGCCCGGCCGACTCCGGCGCCGGCCAGGGCACTCCCGGCCAGCACGACGGCGGAGCCGACGGCGGCGCGGACAGTGGCGCGAGCTGACCTGAGCGAGCCGTCCGCCGGTATCGGGGATGCCCCGGTATCGGCGGACGGCCGTAAGCCGAAGAGCCCCCTGACGCGGCTGGTCGGATCCGGCGTCGAAGAGTTTTCCACCCGGCACTGGGGCCGGAAGCCGTTGTTGCGGCGGACCGGCGACCGCTTCGGAGATCTGCTCGACTTGGACGGCGTCGATGAACTGCTGTCCCGCCGTGGCCTGCGTACGCCATTCCTGCGCATGGCCCGTAACGGATCGGTGATTGATTCCCGTTCGTTCACCGGTGGTGGTGGTGTCGGCGCCGAAATCGGGGATCAGGTCGCCGACGACCGGGTCGCCGCTCTGTTCGCCGACGGTGGCACCATCGTGCTGCAAGGCCTGCACCGCACGTGGCCGGGCATCATCGACTTCGTCACCGGCCTGACCGACGAACTCGGTCACCCGGCGCAGGTCAACGCCTACATCACTCCGCCGTCTTCACAGGGGTTTTCCGCGCACTACGACGTGCACGACGTCTTCGTCCTCCAGTTCGCCGGTCGCAAACATTGGAAGGTGCACGCGCCAGTCCACACGGCGCCACTTCGCGACCAGCAGTGGAACGAGCACGCCGACGCTGTCGCGGCGCGGGCTCGTGAGGACGCTCCGGTCATCGACGAAGTCCTCGAGCCCGGTGACGTGCTGTACCTCCCGCGCGGCTGGCTGCATTCCGCGACCGCTCTCGGCGATGTTTCCGCCCATCTGACCGTCGGTGTCCACGTCATCACCAGGTTCGCCCTGGTGGAAGCACTCACGGCTCTCGTCGGCGCTGACGACCGGTTGCGCACGTCCCTGCCCTTGGGGATCGACGTCGCCGATCCTGCTCAGCTGGAAGATCATTTCGAGTCGGTCCGGGACGACCTGATCGCCGCGCTGAAGGCCGTGCCTGCCGAAGACATCGCCCGGCACGTCCGTGACAGGGCGTGGAAAGGGAATCGACCGGAGCCAGTGGCCCCGGTCGCGGCCGCCACGTTCGCGCTGAACCTCGGCGACGGTGACTCCGTGCGGCGCCGCGACGGTCTGCGTTTCCGCGTCCGGGACGAGGGAGACGGCCACGTCGTACTCGGCCTCCCGGACCGGCACATCGTGCTTCCCGCTTCCACCGCGACCGCCTTGTCGGCCTTGCTGGACGGAAGTACGTGGCGCGTGGGGGAGGTTCCGGGGATGGATCGAACCGATCAGCTCGTCCTCGTCCGGCGCCTGCTCCGGGAAGGCGTGCTGATGGCCGCGAGCGCATGACCGCGATACCGGTGGAGCGGGGTCGTTGCGCGGACTTGGCCGACGCCGCGGGGGATCCCGGAGAAGGTACGGCCCCGCCCGCGGACCATTGGCTGCTCATCGAGCATCCGGGCCCATGGGGGCGGTTCGCGCTCAAGGAGTCCGGTCTCGACCCGGCCGCGGTGGCTTCGCTGACCACTTGGTCGGCGCGTGTCCACGGCCGGATCGCTTTGGTGCGCCGGGTCGCGCGCCGTTCATCCGCGCGGGAGCGGCTTTCGCGCTGGTTCCGGATCGACGCACGTCCCGGACACGAAGAGATCCGCACCGGGGAATTCACGGACGCGGCCGAACTCTCCCGCGTCCCCTCCGCACCGGGGCGCGTAGTGTCCGGGCCTCTCGCGCTCGTCTGCGTTCACGGCAGGCACGACACGTGTTGCGCGGTCCGTGGCCGGTCACTCGCCGCCGCGGTGGCCGAGGAATTCCCTGAAGCCACTTGGGAATGCAGCCATGTCGGAGGGTGCCGCTTCGCTCCCTCGATGGTGTTGCTACCGCATGGGTTCACCTTCGGCGGCCTGCGGCCGGACGGAGCGAACGACATCGTCCACCGGTATCTGCGCGGCACGCTCGACACCGAGTTCCTCCGCGGCCGGTCCTCGTTCGAGCCCATCGTTCAAGCGGCCCACCATCACGCCCGCGCGGCCACCGGTGCCACCGGAATCGACGCTCTCCGTCTCGTGGAGGAGGTTCGCGAGAGCGGTTCCGATTGGCGGGTCGAGTTCACCGAACCTCGTTGCACGGTGTACTTGCGCGAACGGCATTTCCCGGTGGATCGCCCGCTCACCTGCGCGTCCGAGCCCGCGAAAAGGATCCGTGTTTTCGAGTTGCTGAAGGTCGTTCTGGATATCTACGGTGGGTGAGGCGGCCCCAGTTCATGTAGGCCCCGATTCGGGTGGTGTCGCGAAAGCCACTTTCGCGACGTCTGGTGTCCCGAAAGTGGCTTTCGCGACATGGCCGCCGGGCATCACGGACCGAACCCGCGATCAACCGAACAGGAAAAGTCACTCACGACCGGCCGGATCCGCCGCGGTCAGCCGATGCCCGGGACGGGAGCGAGTTGCCGCACGAAAAGTGTGGACCCTTCACACTTCCACTCGCCTTCTTTCCACAGGCCGAAGAATTCGCCAGTGAGGCCGGCGCTCCGGCAGAGGTAGTGGCTTTGGTAGTCCTGCGACTTCACCCACATTCCCGGCGGTGAAGGCTGTTCCGCGGCCGCGGACGAGGCGAATGTCAACGCCCCAGCGGCGATGACAATGCCGAGCAGCGTGCCGATCATCGTCTTCCTCACGGCGATTTCCTTCCTCCGATGAATGAATTTCAGTGACCGCGCAGCGAACGGCGGCGGACTGCCGCGCGTGGCTGTCTCTCGTGACTGCCGAGAACGATCTTGGCGAAATTCGAATATGCCGCACGGATGCCGGTGTGTACAAGAGGAAACCGTGCTTGTCACGGGAACGAGTGCCGGCGCGAGTCATCCGATGAGTGCTGTCGGAGACTGCGGAATCGTTTCCTGGCCGGGTAATTTGCCGTCGCGCTTACGGTGCACGCCGGTTTCCGGGTGCTTCGGGCCGTTGCGCTGGAAAGGGTGATGTGCCGGTGGAATCCGCTGACCAGGCGTTACCGTGATTCGAGGAGCACGCCGCCGGGCCGCGGGTTTCCGCCCCGTCGCGCCGAAGCAGCGGTCAGCACAGGTCAGTCCGTGCCGCGTGCCCATGGCGATCGTCACCGACATCGAGGAGTCCACTTGTCCCTGCGAGAAAACACCTTGAGCGTCGTCGATCTCCACAAGTCCTACGGGCACCGGCCCGTCCTGCGCGGTGTGGAATTCCAGCTCCGCGAAGGCGAACTGCTCGGCATCATCGGAGAGAACGGTGCGGGCAAGACCACTCTACTCGGCCTGCTGGCCGGAGCGCTCAAGGCCGACCGGGGGAAGATCTCCCGGCGCGGCAGCCTCGGCTACTGTCCACAACGGATCGTCGTGAACGACGACCTCACCGTGACGCAGCATTTGCGGTACTTCCAGTGCGCGTATCACCTCGAAAACCTCGACCGGGCCACGGAACTGACCGAACGGCTCGGGCTGGCGCGATACCGGGACACGAAGGCGGGCGCGCTCAGCGGCGGTACGAAGCAGAAGCTGAACCTCACGCTGGCGCTCATGCACGACCCCCAGGTCGTGCTCATGGACGAGCCGTATCAGGGATTCGACTGGGAGAACTACCTCAACTTCTGGGCGATCACCACGGAATTGCGCGACCGCGGGTCCTCCGTGCTGGTGATCTCGCACATCGCCCACGACACCGAGCGGTTCGACCGGCTCTACCGGCTGGAGTCAGGGGTGGTCGTGGCCGCCGAACCTGTCGGCGGCTCCGCCACGCAGGCGAAGTACCGGCGGGTCGCCTCGTGAAAACGTGGACGAACCTGACCAGCGGCGTCCGGGCCAGGCTCGACGACCTGGCCGTCGCCACCACCTGGCGGGCATCCTTGCTCAAGGCGGTGGGTTTCGAGGTCGCCCAGCACGCACGCAACCGGCTGGCTCTCTTGCTGGTCGTGTTCTTCATCCCGTGCTGGCTCGCGGTGGTGCACCTGGTGCTGCCCGATCGGCCGCTGGAGTTCCACTCGGCGATCATCGACAGGCCCGTCACCGTCGCCGCCGACGAGCTGGTGCTGATCTCCGCCGCGATCAACGCCGTGACGCTCATCGTCGGCTTCATGATGTTCACCGCTGTCCGCCGCTCGAACGACTTCGACCAACGGCTCGTGCTCGCCGGGCATTCCCGGTTGTGCCTGTTGACGGCCAAGCTGGTCGCGCTGTTCCTCGTCGCGGCCGTGGTGTCGGGTTACGCGACCGTCGTGATGACGTTCTTCTGCGATCCGCGCGACACGGGGGCGCTAGGACTCAGCCTGTTCTCCAGCGGCTTGATCTACGGCGGCTTGGGCATCGTGCTCGGCCTCGCCTTGTCGACCGAGCTGGCGGGCATGTTCGTCATCATCATGACCAGCCTGGTGGACGTGATGGTGCAGAACCCCGTCATCAACCCGGCGGAAAGCACCGGCGTGCTGCGGTACCTGCCCACCTACGGCGCGATGCAGAGCGGTGTGGCGGCGACGTTCACCGACAGCGGCTCGCCGGGCCATCTGCTGCTGGGCCCGCTGTGGTTCCTGATCTTCGCGCTGCTCGCGCTGGCCGCTTTCCACCGGCGCACCAGAAGCCGCACCGAGCACACGGAACTCGTGCCCGTCGACACGGAGACGGCCGTGGTCACGGTGAAGAGCCGGCCTGACGGCTCCCTCGTCGTCGAGTCACGCAGTGGCCCGGTCGTGCTCTGTTCACACCTCACCTGCGACAACCCTTGCGCGCCACCACAACGCCCGGCCTCGCCCGCCAAGGCACCTGCCAAGCGTGCGCCTGCCCGCCGGACCGCACCCGCGGCCACCACCACCTCTTGAGACACCGAAGAAAGGAATCCGTGGTGAGCGAGCGAGAAGTGTGGGACGTCGTGGTGGTCGGCGCCGGACCCGCCGGCGCGAGCGCGGCGAGAGTGGCCGCTGAGGCAGGTGGCCGCGTTCTGCTGCTGGAGCGCGCGGGTCTCCCGCGGTACAAGACCTGCGGCGGTGGCCTGATCGGATCCTCGCAGGCCTTTCTGCCCGAGGGGCTGGACGTCGAAATCCACGACGAGATCGACGCGGTCACGTTCGGGCTCGACGGCCGCCGGGTGCGCACCATGGCCTCCACGGGTGACGTGCGATGCAAGATGGTGTTCCGCGACGAGCTGGACGCCGCTTTGACGCGGCTGGCCGCCGAAGCCGGTGCCACCGTGCGCGATCGGACCGCGGTGGCACGGATAGAGGACGGCGACGGCGTCGTCGACCTCCGCACCGCGACCGGCGACCTCGTCCGCACCCGGGCGCTCGTCGGAGCGGACGGGAGCGCGAGCCGGGTCGGCAGGCATATCGGAGTCAGCTGCGAGCAGGTGGATCTCGCGCTCGAAGTCGAGGTGCCGGTCGACCGGCGCGTGGCGTCGCGATGGCGCGGCCGCATGCTCATGGAATGGGGTCCGCTGCCGGGCTCCTTCGGCTGGGTGTTCCCGAAGGGGGACATCTGCACCGCGGGAGTGGTGGCCGCCAAGGGCCAGGGCGAAGCGACGAAGGCCTATCTCCGTGAGTTCCTCGGACGCCACGAACTCGGCCATTTGACGCCGCTGCACGACACCGGCCACCTCACGCGGTGCCGACGGCCGGACTCGCCCTTGGCGCGGAACCGGGTGCTGGTGGCGGGTGACGCCGCCGGGCTGGGTGATCCCTGGTCTCGGGAGGGGATTTCCTTCGCGCTGCGGTCCGGGACGTGGGCGGGGGCGGCGGCGGTTCGCCTCGCGCGGGCCGAGGACGAGCCCGGACGCGAGCGCGCGCGGGAGGGTTACGTCACCGCGGTGTCCTCCACGCTCGGAGCGGAAATGCGGGCGTCCCGGCGGATCATGGACATCTTCACCCGGCGTCCCGGCCTGTTCCACACGGCGTTGACCGGTGTTCCGCCGGTGTGGCGCCGGGTCGACTCCTACCTCGGTGGCCGCACCACGATCCCCGACCTGGTCGGCACGCCCGTGGCCCGCGCGGCACTGAAGACCATCGACTTCCTGCTGTGAAACCCGGCGCCGCCCGCGGTGGGTGGCACTCCGACCCGAAATGGATGGAAATGTCAGCTGTGGCAAGGGAAACCCAGACCCCGGTGGCGATCATCGGCACGGCGGCCAGGGCGCCGGGCGGGGTGCGGTCGGCGGAAGACCTGTGGCAGGTGCTCATGGATCGCCGCGACGTCGTGTCGGGTTCGAGCCCCGGAACGCGGTGGCCCGATGACGAACGCGTGGTGCCCGCCGACCTCACCGACGCGCGTGCCCTGCGCAACGGTTCCTTCATCGACGACATCGACCAGTTCGACCCGGGGTTCTTCGGAGTGCCTGTCGCCGAAGCACCCAGCGTCGACCCGCAGCACAGGCTGCTGATGGAGGCGACCTGGGAGGCGCTGGAGGACGCGGGTGTGCCACCACGCTCCCTTGCCGGTTCGCTGACCGGCCTGTTCATCGGTATTTCCGGGGCCGACTACGCCAAACGTTTCACCATCGCCAACTTCAACGTCTATCACGGGATTTCCGCGATCCCGTCGGGCGCGCCCGGGCGGATCTCCTACATTCTCGACGTCAACGGGCCTTCGCTGGCGGTGGACGGTGCCTGCGCGTCCTCGCTGATCGCGGTGCATCTGGCATGCCGCTCGCTGCACCAGCGGGAGACCGACCTCGCGCTGGCGGGCGGCGTGACCGTGCAGCTGGAGTGGGGCGGACTCGTCGGATTCGCGCGCGCCGGAGCGCTTTCCTCGCTCGGACGCTGCGCCGCCTTCGACGCGAGCGCGGACGGATTCGTCCGTGGCGAGGGATGCGGCATGGTCGCGCTGAAGCGGCTCGACGACGCCCAGCGTGACGGAGACCGTGTCCTGGCCGTCATCCGCGGGACCGCGATCAACCACGCCGGTCGCGTGCGGGGGATCACCCAGCCCTCGCGGCCGGCGCAGCGCGCGGTGGTGGCCGAGGCGATGCGCGTCGCGGGCGTCACCGCGGACGACATCGGCTACGTCGAAGCGCACGGCACCGGCACGCCCGTCGGCGATCCGATCGAATTCGGGGCGCTGTCGGACGCGTACGGCTCCTCGAACGCGCCGTGCGCGCTCGGCTCCCTCAAGACCAACATCGGGCATCCGGAGAGCGCGGCGGGTGTACTCGGCCTCATCAAGGCGGCACTGGCGGTCCAGCGCGGCGTGATCCCGGCGAATCTGCACTTCACCCGATGGAATCCCGAAATCGACGCTGACGGGACCCGGTTCTTCGTCCCCACCTCCACCACACCTTGGGACAGCGAAGGCGCGCCGAGGCGCGCCGCCGTCTCCGCCTTCGGCGTGACCGGATCGAACGCGCACGCCATCCTGGAACAGGCACCTTCCACCGTCCAGCGGGCTTCGTCGCCCGAGACCGGCGATCCGCTCGTGCACGCCGTCTCGGCGGCTTCTCCCGGTGGGCTGGCGGCGACCGCCGCCCGGCTCGCCGATCACATCGCCGCCACCCGCCCGCCGACGGCCGATGTCGCCCACACGCTCGCCGTCCACCGGAGTCACCTGTCCACGCGTGCCTGCGTCGTCGTGGCGGACCGCGACGAGCTCGTCGCCGGACTGCGCGCGCTGGCCGAAGAACGCGAGCATCCCGACGTCGTGTGCGGACCCACCGGAGATCCCGGCGCGCCGGTGTGGGTCTTCTCCGGGCACGGGTCGCAGTGGGCGGGCATGGCGCGTGACCTGCTCGACCGGGATACCGCGTTCACGAGCACGATCGACCGTTTGGACCGCGTCGCCGCCGACGCCAGCGTGCCGGTGCGGCGATTCCTGGAGTCGGGTGCGCACTCCGAGAAGATGGACGTTGTCCAGCCCGTGGTCTTCGCGGTGCAGACGGCTCTCGCGCGGGTGTGGCGTGAACGAGGCGTGCGCCCGGCCGCCGTCGTCGGGCATTCGATGGGTGAGGCCGCCGCCGCGGTGGCGGCGGGCATCCTTTCGCCCGAGGACGGCATGCGCATCACCCTCGTCCGTTCGTCGCTGCTGCAACGGGTGGCGGGCGGCTGCATGGCGGTCGTGACACTCCCGGTGGAAGAGGTCGAAGCCGAGATCTCCGGCCTCGACGGGGTGTCCGTGGCCGTGGTCACCGCGCCCGCGTCGACCGTGGTCGCCGGTGACCAGGACGCGGTGGAACGGCTGCTGGCGGGCTGGCGGGATCGCGGCGTGTTCTGCAAACGCATCGCCGTGGTCGTCGCCGCGCATTCGCCGCAGGTCGAGCCGATCCTCACCGACATCACCGAGCGGACGGCCTGGCTGGCGGGCGCGCCGCCGGAGGTGCCGTTCTACTCGACGGCCACCGACCCGCGTGAACGAATCGTCTTCGACGGCGAGTACTGGGCGCGGAATCTGCGCTCGCCGGTGCGTTTCGATCGCGCGTGCCGGGCGATGATCGAAGACGGCTATCGCGCCTTTCTGGAGATTTCCCCGCATCCGCTCCTCACGCAGGCGGTCGAGGAGACGGCGGCGGCACTGCACGCACCGGTCACGGCGGTGCCGTCGCTGATCCGCGACCGGAACAGCCATGAGGCGCTGTGCCGGGCGGCCGGGGCGCTCCACGTGGCCGGTGTGCCGGTGGACCTCGACGCGGTCAACGGCGGCGGGAGTCGTACGACGTTGCCGCCCACCGCTTTCGACCGTGCGCCGTACTGGCAGGAAAAGGCGCGCGGATCCACCGGGACCGCCGCGCACATGTGGCTCGGCGAGCGTTCGGCCGTACCCGATCCCGACGCCGAAGACCGCACCCGTCACGTGTGGCAGGCCGACCTCGGCACCGACCGGATCGACTGGCTCCAGCAGCACACCTTGCGCGGCACCCCGCTCGTCCCCGGGGCGGCTCACGTGGAACTGCTGCTGGCCGCGGTCACCGATCTGGTGGACCGCGCCCCGGACGAGGTCCGCCTCACCGGTGTGCGTTTCGAACGGCTGGCCCCCTTGGCCACCACGCTGCCGGTGCAGGTCACCGCGACCCGGACGGGTTCGCGAGTGGATTTGGAGGTCGTCCAGCAGGGCGGAGGCGGATGGGAACGGCTGGCTTCGGCGAAGGCGATCCGCCGGGATGCCCCTGCCGAAGAACGCGAAGCCTTACAGGTGCCCGAAAAGACCCGGCCCGCCGATGACCTCTACGAGCAGTTCCGCAGGGTCGGGCTCGATACCGGCTCGGCGTTCCACTCCATCACCGAGGTGGCGGACGGCGGTGTCACGCGGGTGCGCGTGCCCGAGAGCGCGCCGATCCGCACCGGCGCACCCCGCGTGCACCCCGTGCTGTTCGACGGGTGCCTGTTGTCGGTGGCGGCTCCACTGGTGCTCGGCGACGACGACTCGGACGCCCCGTGGTTGCCTGTCGGGATAGCCGGCGTCGACTTGCCGGACGAGCCCGGCCGGAT
Organism: Amycolatopsis coloradensis; assembly: GCF_001953865.1. GTDB lineage: Bacteria > Actinomycetota > Actinomycetes > Mycobacteriales > Pseudonocardiaceae > Amycolatopsis > Amycolatopsis coloradensis. Next base: position 457,122 of record NZ_MQUQ01000004.1, on the reverse strand, counting down.
CGCCTGGGTCCGGTCCGAGGTGCGGCACACCGAACACGACGCCGCCACCGGCCGCGCCGACCTCTACGACGAAACCGGGACGTGGCTCGGCGCGCTCGAGGGAATCGAGCTGGTCCGCCACGCCGACGCCTCCACCGGGCGGGCTCTGCTGAATTCCCGGCTGTTCGAGATCTCGTGGAGTCCCGAGCCGCTGCCCGAATCGGCTGCCGAACCCGGCCGGTGGACGGTGATCGAGGAGCCAGACGACCGAGACGGCATCGCGGACCACGTCGCCACCGCTCTGGAAAGCCGCGGCGAAGCGGTCTCCCGGACAGACGCCGAAGCCATGTCCCGTCCCGGCGTCACGGGTGTCGTGTGGTGCGCGACGGGACGGCTTCAGGACCTCGAGCGGGTCAAGCGGGTGACGGCGTTGCTCCGTGAGTACGCGCAGGACGCTGCGCCACCCAGGTTGTGGCTGGTGAGCGCGAACGCCCGGCCGGTGCTCGACGACGATCCGGTGCGGCCCGGAGTGTGCGCCTTGGGCGGGCTGCTGCGCGTGGCCGCCATCGAACAACCATCAGTCCTCGGTCACCTGGATCGACGGCGAAAGCAGCGAGGACGGTGCGGCCGACGTCGTGGCCGAACTGCTCGCGGGCACGCCGGAAACGGAGGTCGCCTGGCGGGCGGGGGAGCGGTACGCGGCGAGGATGACGCGGGCCCCGCTGGCGATCCGGCCGCCACGCACGGCCGGGGCGGTCGACGTCGTCGCCGGTGAAGAACGGTACGTTCTGGAACCCGACTCCGGCGGGAGCCTGGACCGGCTCGACCTGGTCGCCACCGGAGAACCCCGGCCCGAGCCGGGCCCCGGGCAGGTGCTGGTGCGGCCGGAGGCGGCCACTGTGCATTTCCGCGACGTCCTCATCGCGCTGGGCATCTACCCCACCGATGACGGAACGCTGCCCGCTCTGGGATCCGACGCCGCGGGTGTGGTCCTGGCGGTCGGTGCCGACGTCCACGAGTTCAGCCCGGGAGACCGCGTCGTCAGCGTCGTGCCGCACGGAACGGGAACGCTGGCATCGGACTGCGTCGTCGCGGCGGACCTCACCGTGCCCGTGCCGGACGGCGTGGAATCGGCCGACATCGTCCCGTCCGTGCTCACCTACCTCACGGCCTGGCACTCGCTGCACGACCTCGCGCACCTGCGCCGAGGAGAGACCGTGCTGGTGCATTCGGCCGCCGGCGGCACGGGCCTCGCCGCGATCGAGGTCGCCAGGTCGCTCGGCGCGACCGTGATCGCCACGGCGGGTACCGAGGCCAAACGTCACCACCTGCGCGAGCGGGGCGTCGAACACGTGCTGGACTCCCGAACGCTCGACTTCGCGGAGCAGGTGCCGGAACTGACGGCGGGGCGCGGCGTCGACGTGGTGCTCAACTCCCTGACGGGCGCCGCGATGCGGGCGTCCCTGGAGCTGCTGGCCCCCACCGGCCGATTCGTCGAGATCGGCAAACGCGACCTGTACGACGGCGCGCGCGTCGATCTGCGCACGTTCCGCCACGGCATCACCTACACGGCCCTCGATCTCGTGCTCACCGCGACCGAGCAACCGGCGGTGTTCCGCGCCGCCCTGCGGCAGGTGATGGCCAGGATCCGGGACGGGCGCCTGCCTTTGCTGCCTCGGACGGTCGTGCCGCTGACCGAAGCGGCGGAAGGCTTCAAACAGCTCGCTTCTGGCGACCACATCGGACGCGTCGTGCTGGACTTTCCTGCGACAGGGCAGCACTTGCGCGTTCAAGCCGCGGCCAGGGACACCGTGGTGCGCCCCGGTGGCGCCTACATCGTCACCGGCGGGACGAAGGGCCTGGGGCTGGAGGCCGCCCGCTGGCTGGCCCGCGCCGGTGCCGGACGCGTCGTTCTCGGTGGACGCGGCGAACCGCCGTCCGAAGCCGCCGACGTGCTGCGCGAGATCGCGGACACCGGATGTGCGGTGGAAATCGTGCGTGGCGACATCGCCGCTCCGGACACCGCCCCGCGCCTGGTCGCCGCGGCCGGTGCCGAGTTGCGGGGCATTCTGCACACCGCCGTGGTGCTCGACGACACCCCGATCGCCGGCGTCACCGCCGACAAGCTCGAACGCGTATGGCACCCCAAGGTGACGGGCCTGCTGAATCTCCACGAAGCGGTGCGGGATCACTCTCTGGACTGGTTGGCCGTGTTCTCCTCCATGTCGGCGATGCTGGGCAACGCCGGGCAGGTGAACTACGCCGCGGCAGGAGCCTGGGTGGACGCTTTCGCCCGATGGCGCCACGACCAGGGGCTGCCCACCCTGTCGGTCAACTGGGGCGCCTGGGGCGAAGCCGGCCGCGCGACCCACTTCGCCACCCAGGGCTTCGACACTCTCTCCACCACGGACGGGTTCGCTGCGCTGGAAGCGTTACTGCGGCATCAGCGGGTGAACACCGGGGTGTTCGACTATCAGCCGGACCTCTTGTTCAGGGCTTTCCCGCACGCCAGGTCGGCACCTCTTCTCTCCGAAGTGGACAGTGGGGTTGCCGTGTCCGGGGACACTTCACCCGCGTCAAGGGTCCTGGCCGAAAAACCGGGTCCCGGCAGGGCGCAACTGGTGTGCGAAGCGGTGGTGCACACCTTGGCCGCGTTGCTGGGCACCCAGCCGTCCGCGGTGCCCGCTCACGCGAAATTCACCGAAGTGGGTCTCGACTCACTGCTCGCGGTGGCCCTGACTCGCAGGTTGCAAGCCGACCTGGACGTCGCCTTGACCCCCGCGGAGGTGTGGGCGCATCCGTCGCCCGGCGAGTTGGCCACGCACCTCGATTCGGTGCTGCGCCACTGAGCGGGTATGGCGGGAGTGGGTCGTGAGTGACGATTCGGGCCGGAATCCGAATCCGTCCTTACCGCTCACGAGAATGAAAAGGCGGCGTCGTGGACGAACGGCCGGGTCTTTCCGCATCTGCCTGGCCTTGGTCGGAAGATCTGACGGAGGGCATCGGCGGTCCTCACCTGTTCGTGACGGCGTCAGGGCTTGTCTCCAGGGTTTCACCGAAGACGCGTTCGCACTCTCGGGTACGTCGGACAGAAATCCATGGGGGCGATGGCAGCTCGACGGGTATACCGATTTACGTTCGTTCCTGAAGAAAGCAGGCGTCCGTGACACGACCAGGAGAACAACACTCAGCATCCGAAGCCGGTTCGCGTGGACGGCCTGGGACGACACGGGGGCGGGGAAAGCTTCGAACCGGAGGGGCGACCGAGGTAACCGGTACTCGAACAGGCAAGAGCCGCAGCTGGATCTGGTTGGCACTGCTGGCTTTGGTCATCGTCGCGGCCCTCATCCTGAGCCTGACTCAATGCGGGGGCAGTCAGACGGCAAGCGACGACCAGAACACCAACGGCGTCACGCCCCCGGCGAACTCGGCGCCGGTCACTTCCGAAAAAGCCGGACGGGTCACCGTGGACGGTCGTGATGTATTCCCCCTCCCGCGAGGAGAGCTCACCTCGTTCGTCGGCAAGCCTCTTTCCGGCAAGGCCGTACCGGTCCAGTCGGTGCCGGGACCGGAAGGATTCTGGGCAGGGGAGAACACCACCGACCGGGTGTGGGTGAAGCTGCTGCCCTCCGGTGATTCGCCCGTGGGCGTCAAGCCCGGCCAGCTGCTCGACCTGGCAGGCACGGTCGTGGCGAACGGCGACGGCTTCGCCGCCAAGGAACGTGTCGACGCGGCCAATGGCGCCGAACAACTCGATCAGCAGAAGGCACACGTCGAGCTGCCCCATGACCAGCCACGAGTCGTCGGCACCCGGTGACGGTGCCCGGCCACCGTACGGAAAGGAAGCCGGATGGCGAACGGTGGTGTGTGTGACCGTGTTGCCGAGATCTGGGCCACCGGCGATGGTGAGCCGCCCGGATCGGTGCGTGTTCTGATCGAATCGAGCATTGAGTCACGGCCGCTCTATCTGGCGCGGTGTCAACATGGCTGGCTGTGGGTGAAGGATCGGCGGCATTTGCTTTCGATCCAGGTGACCCCTCTGTCCTGGCGATGGGCGATCAGCGCCGATAACGGTGTGATCACCACTGTTCGTCGACTGACCGAGGACGAAATGCGATTTTGGCTGACCTGACGGACTCGCGGTCGTTCGAGCCTCTCACTCTGCGTGTTCAAGCGAACACGTGCGGATGACGTGGACGTGAATGGCTTGTGAGCGGCGAGGGACCCGCCTTACCGTGGCCGGTGCATGTCGGTTAAGACGCAGCCGTGGCTTCTTTCTTTGTGGATAGGAGGTGCGGGTGCTGTATGAAGGACATGTGGATAGCGGGACTGTCATTCCGGTCGGGAGTACGGGCGTCGGTCTCGTATGGGGATCCTGCCGTGATCGCGCTGGCCGGTGAACTGAATTCCTGCACCGCCCTCGTGGTGACGAAAGCGATCGAGGCCGTTTTGGAGCGGAGCCGATCGACTCGCGCGATCGTGCTGGACCTTGCCGAGGTCACCTTTCTGAGTGTCGCGGGTGTTCAGGTCCTGCATGCCGGCGTCGATCTGGCCGCCGCGGATCAAGTCACGCTTCGGATCGCGTTGGGCTCGCACACCATCGTGCAACGCGCGTTGACAGCGACCGGTATGGCCGCGGTCCTGGATGTCTATCCGGACCGGCGCACCGCGCTCGACGCGCCCGCGGCCGACGATTTCCTGCCGTTCGCATGGCCGTCGTGAGCCTGGCCTTCCGGTGAGGGTGAAAAGGATTACGGAGTTGTCGTCGAGTAGTTCGTTTAAGTGCTGCGAGAATGGCGAATACGCCCGAAAGGGCTTTCGGTGGTACGAAAACCGGGTTTCGGATTGCCGGGCCTCTTGTCTTGTCCGACACTGGGCGCATGGAAAGCACGGTGTCCGAAACCGAGGAAACGACGGAGTCCGACGTCCGATTCCCGATCGTCCTGCGTGGATATGACCGCCGCCAGGTCGACGAATATGTGCGGATGGCGGAGAAGCGCGTGGGCCGGCAGGAGAAGGCCCGGAGGACGGCTGAGCGCAGGCTCGCCAAAGCCCAGGTTCCAGCGCCTCGAACCGCCGGACCGGACCAGGCCAGCGGGTTGGGGAGGCGGATCGAGAAGATCCTCGCGGTGGCCAAAGCCGAAGCCGGTGAGATCAAGGAACAGGCCCGTAAGGAAAGCGAGGCGCTGCTGGCGGCCGCCGAGAAATCGGCCGTCGACGCCGAGAGTGCCCGCAAGGAGATCGAACGCGGCGCGCATCACGAGGCACGGCTCATCGTCTCCCGTGCGGAAGAGGAAGCCGACGCCATCCGGACGGTCCATCGGGCGGTGCTGGCCGAACTCTGCCAGATCGCGCACTCGGTCGGTGAACTGTGTAACCGCTTCGACGGCGATGCCAAGACCGAAGGTTCAGCCGAGGAGGAGCCCGTGACTTCGTTGAACGGCTCGGTCAATGGTGGTTGATATCGGGACCCACAGGGAGGACGACTCGCTGCTGTGTCGCGAGTAGGGTTTCGGGTTGTTGAGGGACAAGCCAAAAGGCAGGCTGCAGGGTGGAGCATCTTTCGCGGCGTCCGATGCCAAGCGGCTGTGTCGCGAAAGCCACTTTCGGGACATTAGACGTCGCGAAAGTGGCTTTCGCGACAGCCGGGAGGCTGGCGTGAGCAACCCGACCCACGAGATCGCCACGTAGGCTCTGTTTCCGCGGCGCCTGTGCGCTCCGAAGACAGTCGTGCGCGGGGCGCCGTCTCGAAGGGATCGCGTGTGCGAGGTCGTGGAACGGGGTAGACGGTCGTCATGACGGATTTCAACGACGCGGATGTGAGTGGACTCGACGAGTTCGTACTGGCACGACTCGCCGAAGACGAAGAGCGAGTGCGCGCCGGTAAGTTGCCCTACATCGACGAGGCGGAACGGCGGGGCTGGCTGCGGATCATGCCCGCTCGTGGGGAAGACGGCCGGGACGGACTTCTGCTCGCCGCGGGCCCACTGGAAACGGCCGAAGAACGGCGACCGGTGCCGTTCGCCGAGAAGGTGGAGTTCCTGCGCAAAGAAATCCTGGGCAGCCATGACGACGATTCGGTCAAGTTGATCGCATCCGTGTACCAGGCCCACCCGCTGTGGCGTGAGGCGTGGCGGCACTAGGAGACGGCTCGGTGTCGCTTGACCCTTCAGGTCTGACCTGAGATTGGACGGCGATCACGCATGATCGCCGTCTGATCACGCGACACCAGCCGTTCAACCGCGGACCCCATCGGAATAACAGCTCAGCCGAGGGCACCGATCCGGGGAAAAGTTCTTCAGCTCCAGAGTCCACATAAGACAGTGGATGAGCACCGTGACGGCCTCCTCCGGAGTGCCGCGGGTGGCAAGAGCCACCTGAATGTCACACGCGCTTTCATCGCCGTTGAGCGTGGCGACCAGAGCACGCAGCGCGGCACGCGGTCCAGGCGGCAGGTTGTCCACGTCCACCGATTCGGCGCGCTCGTTCTCGACGATGAAGCTATAGAGGACGTCATCATCGGTGCTCATGCGGTGGCGGACAATGACACTCGCGCATGAGTCGATCAGTTCGCGGGCGACCAGTATCGGCAGTTCGGCCGAGCCCGACGCGGCAAGCTTCGACAGTACGTCGGTGACATACTCGTGCGCGCCGACCCTGGTGGCCTCGACCAGTCGAGTGGCGACGAGACCGTGGAGGGTGGGATCACTCATCTTCGGCGGTTACCCTTCCCACTGACCGATAACCGCGGAGCGCGACGTTGTCGAAGCCATCTGGGTTCAGTCGGTTTCCGGTTGTTCCCATTCTCTGCCCGCACGTTCGGCGGCCAGGCGAATCTCGTTGCCAGGCTGGGACCGGGGCGGTTCCGTCGCGACGCCGGGGTGCACCCGATCGCGTGCCGGATCCGGGGGTTCCGCGGTGTCACGCTCGAGGTCTACCGTTCCTGCGGTCATGCTCACTCCCCGGCCACCGGTGGCACATGCGGATTGTCATCGGCACGGGTCGGGTCGTTGCCTTGGAGCCCGGTCTTCATTTCATCGTCCTCACGGGCGAGCGCGGATCGCTTTCGCGGTGCATGGGTCTTCTCCGATCCCTCGGTCTTCTCGGCCTGGCTACCCGATGATCCGGTCGCGAAACTCGTGATCGACCATCGGGGTGACGGCGGCGCGCTCACTTGACGACGCGAACAAGCTTCGAAGTTGACTCCATGTGGGTGGTGTGAAGAGGACAAAGAAGGGGTATCCGATCGAGCTTCGCCAGTTCACCGCGTGAGCCGGAGGTCCGCGATGCCTGTCCGACCCGATTCCCCGCCGTATGGTGACGATGTCGCTTTGGCCTTGAAAGTGCTTGCCGCGCAAGGCTTGGAGAAACAAGCCGCGCGAGCCGCCTTGAACTCGATGGCGCGGGAAAGGGGCGTGTCGTTGACGCGCTGTGCGGCGCTCGTCGTGGCCGCGGTCAACGGCCGGGTGAACTGATGGGTGAAACCGAACGGGTTTCGAGAACGAGAGCCAGACGACGCCGCCGAGTTGGGCGGGGGAGTGATGCTCGCTGTCGGCCTGGTTCTCGCGTTCTTCACTTGGTGGTTGTTGGCCGCCATCGTGCACACGGCGGCAGGGGTGCTCCGGCTCGCCCTCATCAAAGGGGCCGAGCGAAGCCACTGATCACTTACGGGCGGCGCCGACGGAGTCACGTGCCTGTTCGCCGCCCCCGACGGCGGTCTGCCGTGCGCAAGAAGAATCGCCCGACGACCTGGCATCGGCATGCTCGCAAAGAGGCGCTGGATCTCGAAGGCCAGTTCGTGGTCGGGTGACCGTCCAAAACAGCATCCGTGACGAGGACTACCGGCTCACCCACCGGTAGCTCGGCGCGATCCGCGCGGGCGGGCGGATTCCGCAACTGGCCTCTGAGTGGCCAGTGGCGGGGCTGCCGACTCGGGCGTCATCTCGTAAAGTGGCTTTTCCGGGGTCTTCCCGGAAGAGTGCGCAGCGTGAAGGGGCACGACGGTGAACGGGCGGCAACGACAGCCGTTGTGGCGCGCGATCGCCGCCGGCGCCGAAGTGGCGGGCCGCCGGGACGGCTGGGCGCAGACGGTTTGTCTCACGTGTGTGGAGACGTTCGACCAGGTGGACGCGGCGACCCTCGCCTTGCGCGGTGGCCCCCACGCGGAAGAGGTTCTCGGGGCCAGCGATTCCTGGGTCGCCGATCTGGCGGAACTGCAGTACACCGTCGGTGAAGGGCCGGGTGTGGAGGCGTTCACCCTCGGTAGTCCGATACTGGTGCCCGATCTGAGCGTCGCACAGGTGCGCTGGCCGGGCTTCGCCCAGTCGGCGCTAGCCAAGGGAGCGGTGGCGATGTTCGCGTTCCCGCTCCAGCTGGGCGCGATCCGGCTTGGCACGCTGGAGCTGTTCCGCCGCAGCACCGGCGGCCTGCCCGCTGACGAACTCAGGGACGCCACGTTGGCGGCGGACCTCGGCGCCGCCGCGCTCCTGCGGCACGCCCGGAAGGCGGAAGGGGAGGGGCACGAGTTCTCCCCTGACCCGGTGCGGTCGTTCCAAGATGTCAACGTGGCCACGGGCATGCTCGCCGCCCAGTTGCACATAGGTCTCGATGACGCGTTCATCCGATTGCGTGCTCATGCCTATGGCCGGAACAGGTCGATCCTGCACGTCGCCCGTGACGTGCTGGAGCGGCGCATCGTCCTGGACGAGCTTGCCGAATGAACCGCCGAGCTGGAGGAAACATGAGTCGTCACCGCAGGTCCGGCGGAGATCCCGGCACACTCGCGCCCGATCTGACCGGTGCGCTGGCCGCCATCACCACCCGCCTGGTCGGCACGCCGGACAACGCCACCGTGCTGCGCCTGATCACCGAGATGGGTACCGAGTTGCTCGGGGCCACCTCGACCGGGGTGCTGCTGGCGCGCGCGGGCGGCGGACTGGACGTGGTGGCCGCTTCGGACGAGCGAGTGCAGTTCCTGGAGTCGCTGCAAACCGAGATCGATCAAGGGCCCTGTGTCGACTGCATCGCGCTCGCCACCTTGGTCACGTCACCCGATTTGGCGGCGAAGCGGGAGAAGTGGCCCAACTTCGTTCCTGCCGCGCTCGCCGCGGGATACCGCTCGGCGGTCGCCGTGCCGATGAAGCTGGATGGACGCGCGGTAGGCGGGTTCAACCTGTTCTACGGCGTGGAAGTGACGCTGGAGCAATGGCAGCTGGAGCTGGCGCAGGTGGTGTCGGATCTGGCGGTGCTCGCGCTGGTGCAGGAACGCGGCGATCGCCGCGCGGACCGGTTCCTGGAAGCCAGGGTCACCGCGCTGAACGATCGCGCCCAGTACGGCCAGGCTGTCGGGCTGGTCGCCGGAACCCTCGATCTCGACCCCTCGACCGCGAGCGCCGCGATCCTGGACTACGTCGCCGATCATGGCAGTACCTTGCGCGAGGTCACGGGAGCGATCACGGACGGCTCGCTCCGCCCCGCTGACCTCGTCGAGGGGCGCTAGGCCCAGCCCCCGTAATCGGGGTCGGCGGTGCCGTCGGCCTGGGCGTTGACGACGGCCGCGATCCGGGCGGCCTCGGCGTCGCGTCCGGCCGGGCCGGTGTCACCGGTCAGGTCGGCGAGCGCTTGCCCGGCATCACAGTCCTGCCATCCCCGCAAGACGCCGACGGCTTCGTTCACCGCCACCCGCCTTTCGAGTGCGCGCACCACCCAAGCCGCGTTCGCGAATGAATCGGGCTCCGAAGTGGTCATATGCCCCACCGTCCTCTCCTCGGCCGCTGAACGCCAGTGGTTCCCGCGTGTGGTCTGGCGGATCCGGTCGCGTGCGGAACGCGACCACGTGCTGCCGGTTGACCGTGTCGTTCCTCGATCGCCGCATCGACAGCGGCCTGCTCGACCAGCACCCGGCCCGCGCGTTTCGCGGACGGGGCGCGGGGTACGCGGGAACATGACCGACTATCGCCACACCGCCACGATCGAGATGCCCCCCTCCGAGCTGTTCGCGTTCCTGCGCGAGCCGCGGAATTTGCCGCGCTACTTCCCGCAGCTGACTCAGGCCGAACCGGAGGGCGGTGATGCCGTCCACGTCGAAGCCGAGGTCCATGGTGAACACGTGGAGGGAGAGGCGTGGCTGAAGGTCGATGAGGGCAACCGCTCCCTGCGTTGGGGAGCACAAGGGCCCCACGACTACCAAGGCGAGTTGTCCATCGCCGAGGACGGCCCGGCCGCGTCCCGCCTCACCGTGACCTTGCACAGCGTCCGCGACGCCGACGACGCGGAGGTCCAGCGCGGGCTGGAGGAGACCGTGGCCGCGCTGGCGCACACCGCGACCGCCGATGCCGATGTCGACGCCGCCGAGCAGCAAGGCGGCTGGGCGGGGAACTGACGGCGGAGCCCGGATCGGCTGGCGACTACCGCGCGGAGCGTGACCGCACCCAGACCCCGGAGCCGAAGGCTTCCGGCGCGCGGCCGGGAAAAAAGACCGCGGTTCCGCGACGCCAATCGGAATGGTTACGCGCAGATTTCGTCGGCCGTATTCGTTGCGGGCGTGGCCACCCCGATCGAATGGCGCGAACTCGGCAAGGCGTCGCCGGACGGCTGGGATCCGGCGGCGAATGTCCCCAAAGGACGATCCTTGGCGGGACATCGCCGCGGATCCCGGTCGGCGGCGGACGTGCTCGTCCAGCCGGGGCGGTGTCCCTGTTCACGGCTATCGGTACGGCCCTGGTCCTGTTGATGGGTCTGGTGGTTCTGATTCGGCATGGGGTGCCCGGTTATTTCGTGCTGTGGTGTGTCGTGCTCGCGATTCACGGGAGGAAGAAATGACGAAGCGATTTCACCAGGGCGACAGGGTGCGCTGGAACAGTCACGGCGGGGAAGCCGTGGGTGAGGTGCTCAAAGAAATCACCTCGGACACCGAGGCGGCCGGTCGCACCGTCCGGGCGTCTCGTGACGAGCCACAGTATCTGGTGCGCAGCGACAAGAGTGGCGGTGAGGCTGTGCACAAGCCCGAGGCGCTGGAGAAACTCTAGCCTCGAACTGCGGGATTCGGGGGCGGTCGCGAGCGGCGATACGGGATCTCTTGAGGGGTAAGTCAACCGTGGCGTGCTCGCGCCCTCCCTTGATGTTCGATCTCGGAACAGGTGTTGCGAACAGGGCTCTCAACGGTGAGGTTACGGATGAGGCTTTCGCATCACCGTCGTCCCGAACGCCCCACCCCCGACTGCCCGTGTCGCGAAAGCCACTTTCGGGACATCAGATGTCCCGAAAGTGGCTTTCGCGACACCAGGGATGCGCACCACACGGCCAGGTGAGCCGTGAGCGGGTAAGGACGGTGAGGGGAGGGGTAAAGGTGGCGTGCCTGGTCGGGTTTGGTCGTGAGTGGCGGTTCGGTGAGAACCCGAAACGCCACTCATGACCATCTCGACCCACGCGGCATCGGCACTTTGGTCGTCTGAAGTACACGCGCCCTCGTCGTACCTGGTGGGTCCCCGGCGCGTGTTCCAGGTCTTTCTCACGGACCGCCTCGCCCGCCGCAGGTACCGGGAACACTCTTGGCCCTGACCCCCGAACTACGCCCGGCGTTCCGCCTGCTCCGCCGGTTTCGCGCTCCGGGTGGACACCAGGGCGATGCCCAGCGCGCCGATCGAGGCCAAGCCGTGGAGCACGTTGTCGGCCCAGCCGAAGTTCACCGCGTCACCGGCCGTGGTCGTTGCCGCGGAAAGCACACCGAAGGCGGTCAAACCGGCGAAACCCACGAAAACGATCCAGCCGTAGGCCCGGATGGCGGAGGGTTTCAGCATGGCCGTCAGGCCGAGAACGCCGGTGCCCGTCCGGATGATGTCGAGCATTCCCGTGGCGCTGAAGATCCACAGGGTGTTTTCGCCCGCCTGATTGTCCTCGGGGAGGAAAAAGAACCCGAGGACACCTACCGTGAGCAGGATCAGTGCGAGCACCAGTACCGCGGGCCGCAAGGACGATTCGGCCGTTCGTTCGTTCATGGGAAACACCTCCGTTTGTCACGTTTGGCGCCCGAGCCGGGTTCAGTCCCCGGTGATCTCGTCGGCCAGATCCTTGTCGAGCGCGACCCGGACGAGGTTGGCCGCGAGCGGAGCCAGCTTCTTCGCGTCGGTGAGCCGCGCCAGGGCATCGGCGTCCGTCGGAAGGCCGACTCGTTTCGCGCCGTCGAGGGCTTTCTTGTCGAAGTAGGGCCGAAGTTCCGGCCACACGAGTTGTGCTTCGCGGCAGAAGATGTCCGCGCCGACCGGTCCGATCCTGGAGAACTTCCGAAGCCGTTCGGTGATCCCGTCCCGATCGCGCCCCGCTTCTTCGCGGAGCTTTCGAAGGTCACCGGAGTACCGGCCCAGTAGGGCCTTCGCGCTCTCGCCGAGCGCCGTCGCGGTTTGCTCGTCGTAGCGTTTGTAGTGAACCCTGCCCAGCGCGTCCACGCGGTGTTGCCGGCGGGCGTCCGCCATGGCGCGGGGAGTGGTCAGTTTCGCCTTGGACAGCTCTTTCGCGGCGTCGACGGCGATGTCGGACTTGATCCGGGTCGACAGCAGCGTCGAGAGCACGAGCAGCCGATACAGCGGCGAGGGCTGGTCGGCCAGCTTGACCCCGGCTTCGGCGGCATACGTCGGCCCGGCGTGTTCGAGCAGCCGTCGGACGATGCGTTCGTCGTTCATAACCGAGGGCTACCCGCTACCCGCGCTGATCATGCGATCGTCTCGGCGGCGTGAGCCAGGGAGAGTTCTTCGCGCGATCGAACGGTGAGCACCGGGATGGAGGCCGCGGGATCGCTGATCACCGCGTCCCGGTCGCGGCCGGCGTCGAGGCCGCCGGAAATCCCGAGCACACCGAGTCCACCGGCGACCGCTTCGGCGATTTCCGGCTGGTCCCAGCCGATGTCACCGGTGAACACCAGCGCGTCGACGCTGTCGAGACTCGCGGCGACGGCGGCGAGTTCACGCCGGGCGCGGTGCTCGAACACGGCGAGCGCGAAGCGGGCGGCGACGTCGCCGTCGCGCGCTTGCCGGACCAGTTCGCGGGTGTCGTCCGACGTGCCGGACAGGCCGAGCAGCCCGGAGCGGTGGTAGAGCCCGTCCTCCAGTTCACCGACGGTCAGATGTCCTTCGCGCAGCAGCCACAGCAGCATCCCCGGGTCCACGGCGCCCGACCGCTTGGTCATCATCGTGCCTTCGAGCGGGGTGAAACCCATCGATGTGTCGACAGTGCGGCCACGGGCCACCGCGCTCACGGAGCAGCCGCCCGACAGATGGGCGATCAGCAGATTCAGGTCCCCGGCTGGGCGTTCCAGCAGTTCCGCGGCCCGGCGCGAGGCCCACTGGTAAGACAGGCCATGGAACCCGTAGCGGCGCAGATCCCATCGCGCCCGCCATGCCTCGGGCAGCGGATAGGTGCGGGCCACCTCCGGGAGGCCACGATGGAAGGCCGTGTCGGGACAGACGACGTGCGGGAGGCCCGGCAGCCGCTCGGTCAGCTTGTCCAGCATTGCTTCGGTATGCGGGATGTGCTCGGGTGCCAGCGAGCGCACGTCCGCGATCCGCGTCCGGACGGCAGGCGTGACGACGGTGGGGGAGTCGAGATCCCGGCCGCCGTGGACCAGCCGGTGCGCCACCGCGTCCAGTTCGCCGACGCGGTCCACAAAGGACTCGATCTCACCGTCGGCCTCGTCGGCGGGCTTGCCGATTTCCACGGCGTCGAGGACGTGCTCGTCCTCGGTCCGGACGACGTGCAGGCGCAGACTGCCCGACCCGGGGTTGACCGTCAGTACCTTCACCGGGCCCACCGCCACCCGGTGATCTCGGCGGGGTCCTCACCGTCGCGATAGGACAGGGTGAGCAGCGCGTCACGCCGTCGGCGGAGATCGCCGGCGAGATCGCCGCCGGTGGACGACCAGCCGCGGGCCCGGGTGACCGCGTCGGCGGCGAGGTCGTGCCGGGTCATGCGGTTGTCCGCGAGGAGGGCGAACGGTGTCGTCGTCGTGCCTTCTTCGAGATAGCCGTGGACGTGGAAGCGGTGTACGCCAGGACGGCCGTGGAGGACCTCGTGAACCGCCGAGGGATAGCCGTGGAACGCGAAGACGACTGGGAGGTCTTCGCCGAAGCATTCGGTGAAGGCTTCGGCGGACATCCCGTGCGGATGCCGGTCCGGCGGGCTCAGCGTGAGCAGGTCGACCACGTTCACCACGCGCACCCGCAGGTCCGGGGCGAGGTCGGCGAGCAGGCGCGTTGCTGCGAGCGTTTCGACGGTCGGCGTGGTCCCGGCGCACGCCAAGACCACGTCGGCGGGACCGGAAGTGCTCGCCCACGGCCAGATCGCCGCCCCCGCCCGGCAGTGCGCGCGGGCTTCGTCCGGCGAGAGCCATTGAGGCCCGTCCTGTTTACCGGCGACGACGACGTTGATCAGATCGGTGGAGGACAGGCAGTGGTGCATCGTTTCGAGCAGCGTGTTGGCGTCCGGGGGGAGGTAGACGCGGGCGGTGGTGGCCTTCTTCGTGAGCATCTGGTTGATGAAGCCCGGCCCCTGGTGGCTGTAGCCGTTGTGCTCCTGCCGCCAGCCGTCGCTGGTGAGTAGATAGTTCAGGCTCGCCACCGGGGTCCGCCAGTCGACCTCCCCGGACATCTTGAGAAACTTGGCGTATTGGTTCACCATGCTGTCCACAATGGACACAAAGGCTTCGTAGCAGGGGAAGAGGCCGTGTCTCCCGGTGAGCAGGTAGCCCTGGAGCCAGCCTTGGCACAGGTGTTCCGACAGGACTTCCGTCACCCGGCCCTGCGTGCCGAGGTGCTCGGTGTAGCCCGGTACCTCCGGCTCGAACTGCCGTCGCGTGACCTCCAGCAGGGCACCGAGCTTGTTCGACTCCAGCTCGTCGGGACAGAAGACCCGGAACGTCCGCGGCGCACGGCGGACCAGTTCGGCCAGCCAGCCGCCGAGTACCTCGGTCGCGCTCGCGTCCCGATCGCCCGGCCGGTCCACCGCGAGAGCGAACTTGCCGACTTCCGGCAACGGCAGTTCGCGGCGCAGGTTCCCGCCGTTGGCCTGCGGAACCCGCCCCAGCCGCAGCTCGGGAGCAGGAGGAACGGCGAGCAGATCCGCTTGGGGGACACCGTCGGCGTCGAACAGCTCCTCGGGACGGTAGGAACGCAGCCAGCGTTCGAGCGCGGCCAGCTCGTCCGGATCGCCGAGGGCGTCCGGAAACGGAACCTGATGAGCGTGGAACGTTCCTTCGAGCGGCGTCCCGCCGGGATCGGTTGCGGGCAGCCCGAGACCCTTGGTGCCGCGCAGGACGATCATCGGTGGCCGTTTTCCGGTCATCCCGTGCGCGGAGGTCAAGGCTTCGGCGAGTGGCGTGTCCGGATCGTCGGTACCGCGTACGTCGACCAGAAGCGGTGTCCAGCCGCAGCCGATGAAGTAGGCGACGAGTTCGTCGTCGCTCATGCCCTCGTAGATCGTGGGTGACGCGATCTTATAGCCGTTCAGGTGCAGGATCGGCAGCACCCGGCCGTCCCCGGGGCCGGTGAACTTCGGGCTGTGCCACGCGGCCGCTGTCGGCCCGGTCTCCGCTTCACCGTCGCCGACGACGCACGCGACCAGGAGGCGGGGGTCGTCGAACGCCGCGCCGAACGCGGTAGCCAGTGCGTAGCCGAGTTCGCCGCCCTCGTGGATGACGCCAGGGACCTCGGGGGACAGATGGCTGGGAAAGCCGCCTGGCCACGAGAACCGCTTGATCAGCTCGGCCATACCGTGGCCATCGAGGGTGAGCGCCGGGTCGTACTCGGCGTGTGTGCCCTCGAGCCAGAGATTGGCGTGGATCGCGGGAGCGCCGTGACCGGGTCCGGTGATCAGCAGGGTCCGCTGTCCCGTCTTCGACACCAGCCGGTTCAGTCCCGCATAGACGAGTGTCAGGCCGGGGCAGGTGCCCCAATGCCCGAGTGGCCGCGGCTTGAGGTGCTCGGGCCGGAGCGGTTCGGTGAGCAGGAAGTTGTCCTTGAGGTGGATCATCGCGCCGGCGAGATAGTCGCACGCCCGCCGGTATCGGCGCAGGATTTCGGGCTCGATCCGCGTGACCACGCTCACTCCTTCCGGCTGGATCCGGTTCCCGCGGTGGTTACCCGCCGGAGGATCCGCCTACACGGCTTGGGTGAAATCGGACAAAGTGGGTAATCGGCGGATATGGCTGATGGTCGAGTGGCGGTGTTCGCGCCGTCTCCGCAGTTGACGGTGACGGTGGAAGAAATCGAGGGTGTGCCCGACGTCCACGTGCACGCGGGCGGGCAGGGAGTGTGGCAGTCGCGGATGATCGACGCGCTCGGCGCGCGGGCGATGTTGTGTTGCGCGCTCGGCGGCGAGACCGGACGGGTACTGCGGCATCTGATCGGTGTCGACGTCGAGGTCAGGGAGGTCGCCGCACGCAACGGCGCCTACGTGCACGATCGACGGGACGGTCACCGCGACGAGGTCGTGCGGATGCCCGCCGACGCGTTGTCACGGCATGAGCTGGACGATCTCTACGAACTGACCCTGGTGCAGGGGCTGCGTGCGGAGGTCGCCATCCTCAGCGGCCCGGACGAGGACGACGTGCCGGTGCCTCATTCGATGTACGAACGGCTCGCTCGCGACCTCGGCGCCCAGGGCACCGAGGTGGTGGTGGATCTTTCCGGGGAGCGGCTGGCCAAGGCGATCGAGGGCAGGCCCGCGGTGATCAAGGTCAGCCACGAAGAGATGGTCGCCGACGGCCTCGCCGATTCGGACTCGCCGGCCGATCTCGCGGCGGGATGTCGTGAGCTGGCTTCGTGCGGTGCCCGGGCGATCGTCGTGTCCCGGGCGGCCGAGGAAACGCTCGCCCTCGTAGAGGGGAAGCTGGTCCTGGTGGAATCGCCCGACCTGACGCCGGTGGACACCCGCGGCGGCGGCGACTCGATGACCGCCGGACTCGCGGCCGGCCTGGCGCAGGGCAAGTCGCTGGAAGAGGCGCTGATCCTGGGGGCCGCCGCGGGAGCGGTCAACGTGACCAGGCACGGCCTCGGCTCGGGGAGCGACGAGGCGGTGCGGGAACTCGCCGGACGAGTGCGGTTGAAGCCATGGGAGGCATCCTGATGCGTGCGCTGATCACCAATGACGACGGCATCGACGCACCCGGGCTGGCCGCGCTCGCGCGCGGCGCCGTGGAACACGGCTGGACCGTGGTGATCGCCGCGCCTGCCGAGGAGTCGAGCGGCACGAGCGCGGGATTGTCCGGCGCCGGCGAGGCAGGCCGCGTGACGGTCGAGCGGCGGGAACTGCCCGAAGTCCCCGGTGTGCAGGCGTATGCCGTCGCCGCGCATCCCGGCCTGATCGCGTTGGCTGCCGCGCAGGGAGCGTTCGGTGAACCACCGGACGTCGTGCTGTCGGGGGTGAACCGCGGGGCGAACGTCGGCCGCGCGGTCCTGCACTCCGGCACCGTCGGCGCGGCACTCACCGCGGCGATCAACGGGGCGCGGAGCCTCGCGGTCTCCCTCGACGTGGGATTGGATCCCCGCCCCCGGCCGCATTGGGACACCGCGGTCGCCGTCGCCGCGAAGATGTTCGATCAGCTCGCGGGCCTGCCGGAGGGGACGGCACTGAACCTCAACGTCCCCGACCGTGCCGAGGCGGGTCCGCCGCAGCGCGCGCCGCTGGCCGAGTTCGGGTCCGTGCGCAGCCATGTCCAGAACGACGAGAGCGGCACGTTCACTCTCACCACCGTGACCGTGGAGGGCGAATTGCCGCCGGGCAGCGACGCCCGGCTGCTGGCCGAAGGGCACCCGACCGTGACCGCGCTGCGTTCGGTCACCGAGGATCCGGATCTGGCGCTGTGATCGCGCAACGCGCCGCGGCTTGGGTCTTCCGGCCGCGGTAACGCTCGGGCACCGTACTGCCGTAGACGTACCGGATCCAGCCTAAGGGGCCTGGTCGACGGTTCGTCATGACGGGGGATACCCGTTCGGCCGCGTATGAGTCACCGTCAACCGGGTACCCGGTCGGTTCCACGAGGAAGGGAGCCCATGGTGACGAACTCCGAGACCGGCGAAGTCACGGGCACGAAGGACAAGCACTACAACCTCATCTGGTTCACCGAAGCCTGCCTCTCCAACGCGCTGCGGATGGAAACTACGCGAAGGACGCGGAACGCGACGGAGACGATGAACTGGCCGGCTTCTTCCACCGTGCCCAGGCGGAGAGCCGCAAGGGCGCCGAACAAGGCAAGCGGCTGCTGGCGAGCCGTCTGTCCCAGTAGCGGGCCGGAGGTGATGCCCGGGACGGACGAGCCGGTACCCGGGCATCGCCGGTCCGGTTGATTTGACCAGTTACAGAAAAGCTTTTATCGTCGGTGGCGATGTCCAACTTCGAGTCACAGTTACGGGCGGTCTCGCTACGCGTGACGCGGCCCCGGCTGGCCGTGCTCGCCGCCCTGCGTGAACACCCGCACGCCGATACCGAAACGGTGATCGCGCGGGTGAGATCCGAGCTCCCCACTGTGTCCCACCAGGCGATCTACGACGTCCTGCGGGCACTCACCGAAGCCGGTCTGGTGCGGCGCATCCAGCCCGCCGGCGCGCTCGCCCGCTACGAGTCGAGGGTCGGAGACAACCACCACCATGTCGTCTGCCGCTCCTGCGGCGCGATCGAGGACGTCGACTGCGCGGTCGGCCCCGCCCCCTGCCTGACCGCATCGAACGACCACGGCTATGTGATCGACGAGGCGGAGGTCGTCTTTTGGGGCGTTTGCCCCGAGTGCGCGACCGAAAGTGTTCCGAAATGATTCGCCGCTTTGGAAGGAAGTAGATGAGCGACACCCACGACAACGTCCCGTCGAGCGCGCAGGGCGTGGACGGCAAAGCGGCGGCGGGCTGCCCGGTGGCCCCCGATTCGGTGACCTCGCACGGCAGTGAGAGCGAGAATCCGGCGATCGATTCGCCGACGCCGAAGTCGGGCGGGCGGCCGCGCACCAACAAGGACTGGTGGCCCAACCAGCTCGACCTCTCGGTGCTGCACGTCCACTCGTCGAAGGCCAACCCGCTGGGGGAGACCTTCAGCTACGCCGAGGAGTTCGCCAAGCTCGACGTCGAGGCCCTCAAACGGGACATCACCGAGGTCCTCACCACTTCGCAGGACTGGTGGCCCGCTGACTTCGGCCATTACGGCGGGTTGATGATCCGGATGAGCTGGCACGCCGCGGGTACCTACCGCGTCCACGACGGCCGCGGCGGGGCCGGAGACGGCGGGCAGCGATTCGCCCCGCTCAACAGCTGGCCCGACAACGCCAACCTCGACAAGGCGCGTCGTCTGCTGTGGCCGGTCAAGGAAAAGTACGGGCAGCGGGTCTCGTGGGCGGACCTGCTCGTGCTCGCCGGCAACGTCGCCCTGGAATCGATGGGCTTCAAGACGTTCGGCTTCGGTTTCGGCCGCGAGGACGTTTGGGAACCCGAGGAGATTTTCTGGGGTCCTGAAGACACCTGGCTGGGTGACGAGCGCTACTCCAGTGAGAGCGAGATGGTGCCCGACGTCGGCGCGACCGAGATGGGCCTCATCTACGTCAATCCCGAGGGGCCCCGCGGCAACGCTGATCCGGCCGCGGCCGCCCACTTCATCCGGGAGACCTTCGCCCGGATGGCGATGAACGACGAGGAGACCGTCGCGCTCATCGCCGGCGGCCACACCTTCGGCAAGACCCACGGCGCCGGCATCGCCGACGACCACGTGGGCCCGGAGCCCGAGGCCGCCCCGATCGAGACGCAAGGCCTCGGCTGGCTGAGCAGCCACGGCAGCGGCAAGGGCGCCGACGCGATCACCAGCGGTCTCGAGGTGACGTGGACCGACGTGCCGACGCAGTGGAGCAACCGCTTCTTCGAGATCCTCTTCGGCTACGAGTGGGAGCTCACCAAGAGCCCCGGTGGCGCGAAGCAATATGTCGCCAAGGACGCCGAGGCGATCATCCCGGACGCCCACGACCCGGCCAAGAAGCACAAGCCGACCATGCTCACGACGGATCTGGCACTGCGCGTCGACCCGACGTACGAGAAGATCTCGCGCCGCTTCCTGGAGCACCCGGACGAGTTCGCCCTGGCGTTCGCCAAGGCCTGGTACAAGCTGCTGCACCGCGACATGGGCCCGGCCAGCCGCTTCCTGGGACCGTGGGTTCCCGAGCCGCAGCTGTGGCAGGACCCGGTGCCGGAGGTCGACCACGAACTCGTGGGCGACGCCGACATCGCCGCGCTCAAGGCGAAGGTGCTCGACTCCGGTCTCCCTGTCGCCCAGCTGGTGGGCACGGCGTGGGCGTCCGCGGCGAGTTTCCGGTCCACCGACAAACGCGGTGGCGCGAACGGCGCCCGGATCCGGCTGGAGCCGCAGCGCTCCTGGGCGGTCAACGAGCCCGAGCAACTCGCCGGTGTCCTGGAGGTCCTGGAGGGCATCCAGCGGGAATTCAACGACGCCGGTGGCGCGAAGATCTCGCTGGCCGACCTCATCGTGCTGGCCGGTTCGGCCGCCGTCGAGAAGGCGGCTCGCGACGCGGGCAACGAGGTGACCGTGCCGTTCCACCCGGGGCGCACGGACGCCACGCAGGACGACACCGACGTCGAATCGTTCGCGCTCCTCGAACCGCGCGCCGACGGGTTCCGCAACCACCTGCGTGCCGGTGAAAAGCTCCAGCCGGAGGTGCTGCTCGTCGAGCGCGCCTACATGCTCGACCTGACCGCACCGGAGATGACCGTCCTCACCGGCGGTCTGCGCTCTCTCGGGATCAACACCGGTGGCACCCGGCACGGTGTCTTCACCGACCGCCCCGGTGTGCTCACCAACGACTTCTTCACCAACCTGCTCTCACCGGGCACGCGGTGGAAGGTGTCGGAGTCCGAGGAGAACGTGTACGAAATCCGTGACGTGGCCACGGACGAGGTGAAGTGGACCGCCACCGCGGTCGACCTCGTCTTCGGCTCCAACTCCCAGCTGCGGGCGCTTTCCGAGGTCTACGCGGGGCAGAGCGCCCGCGAGCGGTTCACCGCCGACTTCGTGAAGGCTTGGACCAAGGTCATGGAACTCGACCGGTTCGACCTCGCCTGAGCCGGCTTCGCCAACGGGCCCGGCCGATCCACGAGCGATCGGCCGGGCCTTGAGGGAAAGGGTGTGCGGTGTCCGCCGAATTGTCTGCCGAAGCGCTCGCCGGGCTGAGTCCCACGCAGAAAAAGGTGCGGCTGGGTGAGGCGTTGTTCCCCCTCGTGCAGGGCCATCAGCCCATCTTGGCGGGACAGATCACCGGGAAGCTCCTGGAGATCGACGAGAGCGAACTCCTCGGCCTGCTCGAGAACGACCTGCTTCTCAAAAGCAAGGTGGACGAGGTGACGAAGAAGCTCGCGCAGGCCGCGCCCCCGGATGCGACCGGCCAGGGCGCTACCTGAACCGCCGAAAGGCCACTGTGGACGGTCAGAGTTTCGGCGTGACACCGTCCAGCCCGAAAATTTCACGCTCTGAAATTCTGTGCGGCACCCCTCGTCGGGTGCGGCAGCGATGTGGCCGGTTCCTGGTGTACGGAACCGGCCACATCCGTGCAAACGGCCCGGATCGTGAGAACCGGCCGCCGACCTCACCTTGTCGTCGGGCAACGACCCTGCTTTTGGTGAGGTGGTCCTAAAAGGTCAGGACTGCCCTGGACGAGGAACGTCGCCGCGCCACGCGCCTGTCTCGGCGCCGTCCCGGTTCTCGAGGAAAGTCTTGAACCGGTCGAGGTCACCCTGGACGCGCCGATCGAGGATGCCGAGTTTGTCGGCGACGTTCTCCACGAAGCCCTCGGGGTCGATGTCCATCTGGACGGTGACCCTGGTTTTGTGCTGGTCGATGCGGTGCACGGTGACGACACCGGCGTGGTTCGGGCCGTCATCGGATTTCCATGCGACCCGTTCGTCCGGGTGCTGTTCGGTGATGGTGGCGTCGAACTCCTTCGAAACACCGGCGACGGTGATGGTCCAGTGCGTGTGCGTGTCGTCGCGCTGCTCGACTCGCTCCACGCCTTCCATGAACCGCGGGAACTCGGCGAACTGAGTCCACTGGTTGTAAACGTCGCTGACCGGTGCCTCGACGTCGACGGACTTGGTGATCGTGCTCATCAAGCGCCTCCTGGGGCGGGTCCGCTTTTCCTGTTCGCCCGCTGGATACCCGGCCTCCCGCGGTTGAAACGAACCATGAACTTCTTGTGGGTTTGCTCTCGGCCGTGAAGGGAAACCGGAGGGCGTTCAGTAGGCGTACACGGAAAAGGAGCACCATGAAGGCAGTCACCTGGCACGGTAAGCGCGACGTGCGCGTCGACACGGTGCCCGACCCGAAGATCGAGGTTCCCACGGACGCGATCGTGCGGATCACCTCCACCGGCATCTGCGGTTCCGATCTTCACCTGTACGAGGTACTCGGGGCGTTCATGACCGAAGGGGACATCCTGGGACACGAGCCGATGGGTGTGGTCGAAGAGGTCGGGTCCGAAGTGAGCGGGCTCAAAGCCGGCGACCGGGTGGTCGTACCCTTCAACATCTCCTGCGGCCATTGCTACATGTGCACCCGTGGCCTGCAATCGCAGTGCGAGACCACCCAGGTGACCGATCAGGGCAAGGGCGCGGCGTTGCTGGGCTACACCAAGCTCTACGGGCAAGTGCCCGGTGGGCAGGCCGAATACCTGCGGGTCCCCCAGGCGCAGTACGGGCCGATCAAGGTTCCGGACGGCCCGCCGGACGAGCGGTTCGT
Organism: Amycolatopsis coloradensis; assembly: GCF_001953865.1. Classification (GTDB taxonomy): domain Bacteria; phylum Actinomycetota; class Actinomycetes; order Mycobacteriales; family Pseudonocardiaceae; genus Amycolatopsis; species Amycolatopsis coloradensis. Next base: position 434,379 of record NZ_MQUQ01000004.1, on the reverse strand, counting down.
CTATCTGTCCGATGTGGTCCCGACCGCTTGGCAGGCCGTCGATTACGCGAACATCCCGCACGACGGCACTGTCGTGGTGTTCGGCCTCGGCCCGATCGGGCAGATGGCTTGCCGGATCGCCCGCCACCAAGGTGCTCGCGAGGTCATCGGAGTCGACCTGGTGCCCGAGCGGCTGGCGCGCGCCCGGGAACATGGTGTCATCGCGCTCGACACGCGGGACCACAAGGACATCGGCGACGGCATCCGGCAGCTCACCGGTGGTCGTGGCGCGGACTCGGTGATCGACGCGGTGGGGATGGAAGCGCACGGGGCGCCGGTGGGCAGGCTGGCGCAGAACCTGGTCGCGTTGTTGCCGCGGCAAGTGGGAGCCAAGATCACGGAGAAGGCCGGCATCGACCGGCTCAGCGTGCTGTACGCCGCGATAGACAGCGTCCGCCGCGGCGGCACGATTTCGTTGTCCGGAGTGTACGGCGGGATGGTCGACCCGATCCCGATGATGGATTTGTTCGACAAACAGATCCAGCTGCGGATGGGACAGGCCAACGTCCGTCGATGGATAGACGACATCATGCCGGTCCTCACCGCCGACGACGACCCGCTCGGTGTCGAAGGGTTCGCCACGCACAAGCTTCCGCTGGCCGACGCACCCCGGGCGTACGAGATCTTCCAGAAGAAGCTCGACGGTGCCCAGAAGATCCTGCTTCAGCCGACGGCTTGACCGATCGGATTTCTCGCCGGAGGTCTTCGGCGGCTGGCAATACCCGGTGATCCCGGCGTCTTGCCGCGTTCGGCGAGGACCCGACGGGTACCGCGCCTGGGTGACTCGGACGACGGTCGGCAGCAACCGACACTACGAGGATCCCGCTGAAGATCATGTGCTGGACATCACGAATCGTCTCACCGGATGGTGTCACCCGGACGCCCACCTCTGAGCCGCAAACCGCACTCACATGCCGCGAAGCGGTCGATGCGCGGCGGCCGCCTCGGGTGCATCCTGTCGGTAGTGCGGTGGAATGACGTCATGGTTGAACTGCCGATCTGTGATCGTGCCGGCAACACCTTGATCGAGTTTCGTTTCGTCACGGAAGAGGAGTTGGGGCGTCTGGTCAAGCGGGTGGTCGTGCCCGCTTCGTTGGTTGTCGTCATCCACGCGGAAGCCGTTCTGATGATGTTCGACAGCAGGCGGAGGCAGTGGGAGCTTCCGGGCGGGATGCGGGAGACGGGTGAGAGCCCACGCGAGGCCGCGGTACGTGAGCTGGGTGAGGAGACCGGCGTCCACGGGGTGGATCTGTCGTTCGCCGCCGTGGCCGAGTTCGATCTCACGAAGCCGGGGCGCCGGGAATTCCTGGCCGTGTATCGGGTTCGGCTCCAGGTCGTGCCTCGGCTGACCGTCAACGATGAAGCGCTGGACTTTCGATGGTGGCCGCCGTCGGAACCGGTGAGCGAGGAGATGAGCCCGCTGGACGCGGAGATCGCCAGGCGTGTGGTCCGATCATCTGCCGGCTGAATTGCCGGTCGTGCTGTCGAGCCGCGAAGCGCGGACGACGGGGCGTCCGAGGTTGCGTGCGCGGGCTGACCAGGATCCGGGGCGCGATCGGGTCGGGCCGTGCCGAATCTTTACGTCGAGCTGTGGACAGGAGCCCCGCGGACATGTTGGGCTGAGACCCGGCCGCACCTGGCGTGGTCGGCTGTTTTCTGCCCTGCGACGTCGAGGAGCGGCGCCCTGAGCCTGTGGGAGTACCTCCGAGAGAACTGGATCGACGTCGTGAACGACGCGATCCTGCACGTGGATCTCACCCTGGCGGCGATGGCACTGGCCGTGCTGGTCGGCATGACGATCGGCCTGCTCACCTACCGGCGACAGTGGCTCGGCGCGATGGCGACCACGACGACGGCGGCGTTCCTGACCGTTCCGTCGATCGCGCTGCTGGGCATCCTGATCGGCCCGTTCGGGCTGGGTCTGACGAACGTCCTGTTCGCACTGGTGCTCTACGCACTTCTGCCGATCACGCGCAACACGATCGTCGGGTTGCGTGGCGTCGATCCGGCCGTGGTGGACGCGGCGCGCGGTATGGGGTTCGGCCGCGTACGGCTGCTGTTTCGCGTGCGCCTGCCGCTCGCCTGGCCGGTGATCCTGTCCGGCATCCGGGTCTCGACGCAGATCACGATCGGTATCGCGGCCATCGGCGCGTATGTCAAGGGCCCCGGCCTCGGCAACGAGATCTTCGACGGGCTCGGCCGGTTCGGCTCGGTCAACTCACTGAACCAGGTACTCACCGGAACGCTCGGGATCATGGTGCTGGCGCTGCTGTTCGACCTGGCCTTCGTGGTGGTCGGCAAGCTGACCACCCGGCGACGTCCCCGTGCCCGCCGAGCGGCGCCTCCGGCGACGTCGGGGGAAGCCGCCGGAATGGGCGGTGAGACGATCGAGCTGCGGGACGTCAGCAAGCTCTATCCCGGGCAAACGGTACCGGCGGTCGAACGTCTGACGATGCGCATCCCCGCGGGCGAGATCGTCGTGCTGACCGGTCCGTCGGGATGCGGCAAGACGACGACCATGCGGATGATCAACCGGCTCGTCGAGCCCACCGCGGGCGTCGTCACGATCGGCGGCACCGACGTGTCGGCGCTCGACCTCGACGAACACCGGCGCAACACCGGCTACGTCATCCAGCAGGTCGGGCTCTTCCCGCACCTGCGGGTGGACGCCAACATCGGCGTGGTGCCGCGGCTGCTCGGCTGGACCCGGCGACGCATCGCGGGCCGTGTGCGCGAGTTGCTCGACGTCGTCGGCCTGAGCCGCGAGCACGGCGTCCGGTATCCGCGTGAGCTTTCCGGCGGTCAGCAGCAGCGCGTCGGTGTGGCGCGGGCCATGGCGGCGGACCCGCCGGTCATGCTGATGGACGAGCCGTTCGGCTCCACCGACCCGATCACGCGCGCCCGGCTGCAGGACGAATTCCTTCGCCTGCAACGGAAAGTGCGCAAGACGATCGTGTTCGTCACGCACGACTTCGACGAGGCGGTGAAGGTCGGCGACCGGATCGCCGTGCTGCGGCCGCGGTCGGTGATCGCTCAGTACGACACGCCCCAGGCGATCCTCGCCGCGCCGGTGGACGACTACGTCGCGAGCTTCGTCGGCTCGAAGCGGAACCTGAAGCGGCTCGCGCTGATCCGGGTGTGTGACCTGGAACTGCGGACGGCGGCCGCGCCGGACGGCCTGCCTCCGGTCCGGCCCGACGCCACCCTGCGGGACGTGCTGGACGTGATGGTGCGGACCGGCAGCACCGCGGTCACGGTCACCGGGGACGGCCCCGCGCGGCCGCTGGGGGTGTGCGACGTGCCCAGCCTCGTCGCGGCGCTCGGGCCCGCCGACGAGAGGCCCGCCGACGAGGCGCCCGCGATCGCGGACGCCGAGGAGGTGCCTGAGCCGGATCCGGACCCCAGGGCGCCCGCGCGGCCTCGTCGGCGCCGGATCGGCCTGCTGGTGCGCCCGGTCCTGCTGACCCTCGCCTTGCTGGCGCTTTTCATGATCGTGCGTGCGCACCCGCTCGACTCGATCGAACAGCGTTTCCTCAACGCCGACGAGATCCTCACCGAATTGGGCGCGCACCTGCGGCTCACCCTGATTTCGACGGTGTGCACGATCGCCATCGCCCTCCCGCTCGGCATCCTGCTCACCCGCGCCGGCGCCCGCTGGGCCCGGCCGATCGGCCTGGGGCTGGGCAATCTCGGCCAGGCGATCCCGTCGATCGGGCTCGTCGTGCTGCTCGCGCTCTGGATCGGCACGGGCACCGCGACGGCGGTGACGGCGCTCGTCGTCTACGCGACCTTGCCGGTGTTGCGCAACACGATCGTCGGGCTCGACGGCGTCGACCCGACCCTCGTCGACGCCGCGCGCGGCATGGGCATGGGCAAGACGGCCATCCTGTGGCGGATCGAACTGCCACTGGCCGTCCCGGTGATTCTCGCCGGGATCCGGACCTCGCTGGTGCTCACCGTCGCGAGCGCGACGCTGGCGACGTTCATCGGCGCAGGCGGTCTCGGCGGCGGGCTTGTCGCCGGGATCGGGCTGTACCGCCCGATCCTGAGCTTGACCTTCGGCATCATGGTCGCCGCGCTGGCGCTCTTCGTCGACTGGCTGGGGCTGGTCGCCGAGGAGATCCTGCACCCGCGCGGCATGTAGCTCGACGAATTCAAGGAGGACCAACCCATGCGGATGCTCCAGCGCACGACCGCCGCCGCGCTCGCGCTCCTCGCGGCAGCGGCGCTCGCGACCGGCTGCACGATCGGCAAGGACGAGACCGGTGCCCAGGTGGGCGCGGGATCCATCAAGAAGATCGACGCGCTGAACGGTGCCCGGATCCGCGTCAGCTCCAAGGAGTTCGACGAGCAGCTGCTGCTCGGCCAGATCGCCCTCGTCGCACTGCAAGCGGCCGGGGCCAGCCCGGAGGACAAGACCAACATCACCGGCTCGAGCAACGTCCGCCAGGCGCTCACCAGCGGCGCGGTCGACCTGTACTGGGAATACACCGGCACCGCCTGGATCAGCTACCTCAACCAGACCAAACCGATCAGCGACCCGCAGGCGCAGTACGACGCCGTCAAACAAGCCGACACCGCCAACGGCGTCACCTGGTGGGCACGCTCGCCGGCCAACGACACCTACGCCCTCGCCGGCAACCCGGCGACACTGGCCCGGACCGGCGTCAAGACGCTGTCCGACTACGCGGCCCTGGTGAAGCGGGACCCGGCCGCGGCCGCGACCTGTATGGGCCCGGAGTTCAAGAGCCGGGACGACGGTTTCCCCGGCCTGGCGAAGACCTACGGGTTCACCCTGCCCGACCCGCAGGTGCACCTGCTGAACGACGCCGTCGTCTACCCGAGCATCGGCAAGGGAGACCCCTGCGGCTTCGGTTCGGTCGCCTCCACCGACGGGCGCGTGGCCGCGCAGCACCTCACCGTGCTCGAGGACGACAAGCACTTCTTCCCGACGTACAACCCCGCGATCACGATCGCCACTCCGCTCGCCCAGAAGTACCCGCAGCTGGAACAGGTCTTCACGCCGATCGCCGCGAAGCTCGACACCGCGACGCTCACGGACCTGAACAAGAAGGTCAGCGTCGACGGCCAGAAGTCCGCCACGGTCGCCCGCGACTGGCTCAAGTCGGCGGGCTTCATCAGCTGAACCCGCCAGCGGCTCGGCAGGCGACGAGCCGGATGTGGCCGGCTGATACGGGAATCTGGCCGCCCATCGGTGAATCGTTGCGCCGCCGCTCGTGGTCCCGTCAGTGCCCGAGTTCGCCGACAGGGCCGGACTTGATGTGTCGCGAAAGCCACTTTCGGGACGTCAGATGTCGCGAAAGTGGCTTTCGCGACACGTGAGGGGCGACTGGGCGAACTCGAGTCGCGAGCTGACGAATCCCGACACTGGGTCTCGTAATTCTCTTGGGCTTACCCAGGTTCGCTGGAACTGGTCGTTACAGGAGACCCAGACCCCGGCGCCGGAGCCGGTTCACCTGTCTCCTGAGGTGCGGGCTATCTGCGACGGCATCTATGTGCTTGGGCCCGGGACCGGGTCGAACACTGTGCTGCGCCGGATCGTCACCGATCCGCTGTCCGGGCAAGTGCTGTTTCTGCCGCCGGGACCACCAGTTGAAAGACGAACCCGGCTGGAGCTGTCAGCTCGTCCCCGACGGCACCTTGACCGTCACCACCCCGGCTGGGCAGCGGTACGACAGCGCGCCACCGCCTCTTCACGAACCCCGCGAGCGAACACCTCGCGCCGACGAACCACCACCGTTCTGAACCCCATCACCGGAAATCGGCCCCGTGTTCTTCGTGGTCACGTGCGGTTGTCGGTGAATCGGCGCTCACGACCCCGACGCCCTACGAGAGCCGAACAGTGCGCCGAGCCCTGGCCTGCTTGGTCGGGTGGCCGGTGCGTGCAGAGCGTGGGGTGGTGTGGAGGGCGGTTTCCGGGATGAGCACGGTTTCCTTGTCGGGGTGGCCGACGGTGGCGGTGAGTTCGGCGATCCGATGGCGCGTCGGCGTCAATCCGTGTCCTGGCACACAGTGGCCCTTGTCCGGTCCGGGCAAGGGCCACCGAGCCGACCGTCAGATTTTCAGTACGAGACCGGAAGCGCCGAACTCCGCTTCCAGAATGCTGTCGAGCAGCGGGAACGTCGCCCAGTCGTTGTTGGTGTGGACGGCCAGCATGTGGGAACCGTCGGGAGTACCCATCACGAAGGTGCACGTGCCATAGCTTTGCCCGGTGCCGCCGCGCAGCTTCAGGCCGTTGGACAGGGTCAGTTCGTACAACCCCAGGCCGTAGCGGGTGTTCGCGAGCCAGTGCGCGCCTTCGGTGGAGACGGTGGTCCACATCTTCTCGTGCTGCGCGGGTGGCAGCAGGCTGCCTTCGATCATCGCGGCGAAGAACACGAGCAGCTCGTCGAGCGTCGACACCACGTTGGCCGCGCCCCACCCGGCGGAAGTGTTGACCTCGGTGACGTCGAAGGGGGGCAGTGCCGGGTCTTCCAGCATCGAGGGCCAGTTCTCCGGGGTGACTTCGTCCGGGCGGACCCCTTCCCTGAGGAAGACCTTCGAGTAAGCCCGGGGATGACGTCCCCGGTACCCGGTTTCCTCGCGGTGGCGCGCGAAGGTGTGGCTCAGTCCCAACGGGCGCGCCAGTGTCCGGTCCAGTTCGGACTCGAAGCTGTTTCCCGTGGCCTTCTCGACGATCGCCGCGGCGAAGCCGAATCCGCCGTTCGAGTACCAGAAGGCTTCTCCTGGCTGATACGCCGGAGGCTCCGACACGGCGAGTTCCAGCACGGCTCCGGGCTGGAAGACTTCGAAGCGGTGTTCGTCGAAGGAGGACCGGACGTTGTACCGGCGCTGCACCTCCTTCGCCATACCCGTGGCGAACAGGCCGCTGGTGTTGGACAGCAGCTGCCGGACGGTGATCTTGGTGCCGTCGTAGTCACTCCCGTCCATCGCTCCCGGCAGCCAGCGCTCGACGGTGTCGTCGATGTCCAGCAGCCCCTCTGCCTCGAGCTGGAGCACGGTGGCCGCGGTGAACGCTTTGGAGATGCTGCCGGTGTGCAGGTGCTCGCCGGGCACCCGCCGGGCGCCGCTCACGGTGTCGGCCTGTCCGGTGGAGCCGTACCACGTGCCGTCGCCGTCCTGGATCTGGACGACGACGCTGGGCGCGCCCAGCTCACTCACCGCGCGGTCCATGGCCTCGCGTACCTTCGGGCGTCCCGTGCTTTCGACGTTCGTCATGTCGATTTCCTCTCAGCCGGTTGTCGTACGCCCAACGGTGACCGTCGGCGATGACAACCGGCTTACAAGGCGCTGACAGGAACTGAGTGCGCTGCCAGCCGGAGCGTCGCGTCGCGGCGGGTGAGCCGCGCACCCGTCCGGAACGCGGTGTCGTAACCGTGTTCGCCGAGCCGCCGGACGAGTTCGGCGACCAGGTCGCGCAGCTCCGGATCGCCGTGGTCGAAGGCTCCGCGAATCGCCTGGCTCAGGCCGAGCGCCGTCGCCGCGCCGACCGGGTCGTCTTCGAGGAACAGCAGCCGGGCCAGCTGCTGGGCGGCCGGGGCGGCGGCCCTGTTGGCCCGCGCCGCGGCGATCGCGGCGGGCAGCAGTTCGCGGGCGCCGTCCGCGTCCCCGGTCGTGAGGCGCAGAGCGATCCTGGCCGGCGCCAGGACGGTCTCCACCTCCGGCAGCCGCAGCCGTCGCGCCAGCGCGGCCAGCTCGTCGAGTTCCCGCTCCGCTCGCCGGAAGTCGCCGGAGCGCCGGTGGATCTCGGCACGGCCAAGGCGGATTTCGAACTCCATGTATCGCAGGCCGAGTGGGCGCGTCAGGTCTTCGGCCGCGTCGATGTCCCGCTCGGCGCCGTCGAGGTCGCCGGCGCGCATCCGGACCGCGGCCAGCCCGACCAGGTGGGAGACCTGGTCCTGCGAGCCGGACCCGGCGGACAAACCGACGGAGCGTTCCAGCGCGGCGATCGCCGCGTCGTGGTCGCCGCGGACGAGGTGGACCTCGGCCAGGAGGGCCGTCGACACCGCCGTCCACAGCCGGTCGCCGGTTTCGGCGAACTCGGCGGCCGCCCGCCCGCGTGCGGCGGCCGAGCCCGCCCAGTCGCCACGATCCGAGGCCGCGGTGGCTTCCAGCAAGGACACGCACGCCCCCGCCCAGGCGTCGGAACCGTTTCGCGCCCGGGCCATCTCCGCCATGACCAGGTCGTCGAGGCCCGTCTGCTGGGCCAGGGGAAGCGTCACCAGCAGCAGGAACGGATACCGCTCGAAGGCGCCGGTTTCCGAACAGCGGGCGACGAGGGCGCGCATCCGGTCCGGATCGGTGCACGGCCCGCTCTCGCCGATCAGGGCGTCGATCGCGGCGAAAGCGGCACGGGCGTCGTGGGGGAGCGCGTCACCCAGTGTGAGCGCCTCGGCGATCAACGACTCCGTCCGGGCGTCGTAGCGCACCGCGTACCAATACCAGTGCAGCAGGCCGAGCAGCCGCACCACGGCCTCCGCGTCCCGGCCGTCGAGCGCCACCCTCAGCGCGAACACCAGGTTGTCGTACTCGTCCGCGATGACGGCCAGTGAGGAGGGCTGGGAGTGAGACCGTGCGAGAGCTTCGTGCTCGGCGGCCAGTGCGGCGAAGTGGCGGAGGTAGCGGTCCTGGATCATGGCCCGTTCGCCCGCCCGGGAAAGCTCTTCGGCGGCGAAGGCGCGGATGCTCTCCAGCATCCGATAGCCGTTCTCGCCGCGCTCCACGAGCGACTTGCCGACGAGCGAGTCGAGTACGTAGAGGGTGTCCGAGCAGACCGCTTCGATCGCCTCGAAGGTGGCGCTTGCCGGGAAGAAGGCCAATCGGCGCGCCACTGTCCGTTCGCGATCGCTCAGCAGGTCCCAGCTCCACTCGATCACCGCGCGCAGGGTGCGCTGGCGGGGAAGGGCCGCCCGGTTCCCGGTGGAGAGCAACCGGAACCGGTCATCGAGATGCCGCGCGACCTGGCCGACGGTCATCGAGCGCAGCCGTGCCGCGGCCAGTTCCAGTGCGAGCGGCAAACCGTCGAGACGGCGGACGACGTCCACCACGGAGTCCCTTGTGGACTCCGTGCGGGCGAAACCGGGCTGGACCGCGGCCGCGCGGTCGGTGAACAGCCGCACGGCGGCCGATGCGCCGGGATCGGTGTGCTCGGCGGGAAGGCCGAGCGGGTCGAGGCGGCAGAGTGCTTCGCCCAGGACGTCCAACGGCTCCCTGCTGGTGGCCAGGACGGTCAGCCGCGGCCGGGTTTCGAGCAGGTGCTGGGCGACGCGCGCGACTTCGGCGACGAGGTGCTCGCAATTGTCCAAGACCAGCACGGCGTCGTCCCCGCCGAGCAGGATGGCCGCCCGGTCCAGCGGCTCGGTGGCGCCGGCGGGGAGGTGGCCGCCGCTGAGCGCGCCGAGGACGGCGTCGGCGACCCCTTCCGGCTTCTCGACACCTGCCAGCGGGACGAGCCACAGCCTGCCGCTTTCGTACGCGGGATGCCGGGACGCCACTTCCAGGGCCAGCCGGGTCTTGCCGACACCGCCGGTACCGGCGACGGTGACCAGCCGGGACGTCTCCATCAGGTTCGCGAGCAACGCCGATTCGTCCTCGCGGCCGACGAACGACGTCAACCGGGACGGCAGTCTGCCCGGCGTGGGCACGGAGCGGGCCGCCGTCCGATCCGCCTCTCCGCGCAGTACGGCGAGCTGGGCCTGCCGCACCACGGCGGAGGGATCGACACCGAGTTCGTCGGCGAGCCTGCCCCGGATCTCCTCGTACGCGGCGAGAGCCTCGGACTGGCGCCCCGCCGCCGAAAGCGCGCGCATGCGCAACGCGGCCAGGCGTTCCCGCAAAGGTCGCCCGGCGCACGCCGCCTCCAGATCGGGCAGGATCCCGGAGTGCCTGCCCAGCCGCAGTTCCGCTTCGAAACGGTCTTCAAGTGCGGCCACGCGCACTTCCTCGAGGCGCGCGCCGGCGATTCCGGCGTACGGAGCCGCGAGTATGTCCGCGAACGCGTCACCGTGCCACAACGCGAGCGCGTCCCCGAGCGTGGCGGTCGCCTGTTCGGGGGCGTCGGCCAGGAGTTCGCGCCTGCCACGCGCCGCCAAGACGTCGAACCGGTGCGCGTCCACGCTGTCCGTCGGCAGGGCGAGCCGGTAACCCCCGGCAGGCGACTCCACGACTTCCGGCTCCGGCAGCGCCCTGCGCAGCCGGTGCACCAGCGCGTGCAAGGTGTTCGTGGTGGCCGACGGCGAGTCCGGTCCCCAGATGTCCTCGATGAGCACACCGGGTGACACCGTCTCGCCCGCCGCCAGTGCGAGTCTGGCCAGCAGCATGCGCGGCTTGGCGCCGCCGGTGTCGATCTGTTCGCCGTCGTCGCCGAAGACCCGCACCGGCCCCAGCACCGTCACCCTCAACCCCACGGCGAGAACCCTAGGACACCGCCTGATCGTCAGGACCGCGCAACGTCAGGACGACCCGGAGTACGTGTTCGACGGCGGCGGGGAACACGGCCCCGCGCAATTCGCCGCGGCTGGCGAGGGTGAGCCCGGCGAAGTCGAGCATCCGGTCTTCACCGAGCCGCCGGACGGTCAGCGTGGCCACTTCCTCGAGGTCGAGGCCGGGATGGTCCAGGCGGGTCAGCGCGAATTCGACGATGAGCTGCTCGTCCGTCACCTCACCACCTCCTCGTACCGTCGAGGGTAGTTCGGGTGGGCCCGACGCGGTGATCAGACCTTGTGGAGACGGAAGCGCAAGCCGAAGTTGTCCAGCGTCAGCGGCAGTTTTCCCGGCGTCAGCAAGGCGCCGGACGACTGGATGTCGTGATCACGGACGAGGTGGGCCAGCAGCATCGAAGTCGCGAACAACACCACGTCCCGGCCCGGGCAGGCGCCCGGGCCACCGCTGAAGGGGACAAGGGCGGGATTGTCGGCGGCGCGGCCATCGAGCCAGATGGCGGGTTCGAAGCGGTCGGCGTAGGGCAGGCGCTCGACGTCGCGGTGGAAATACGGCGTGTACACGAAGACCGTGGTGCGATCCGGTCCCCAGGCCGTCTTTCCACGGGTTTCGCGGAGCAGCGCCGGCGTCGTGGGCCAGAGCCGCACGGACTCCAGCACGCTCGCGCGTGTCCTCGGCAGCCGCTGTGGGGTAGACAGGTCCGTGTCCTCCAGTTCCTCCCGGATCGCGGCAAGATGCTCGGGGTGGGCGGCGAGCAGGGCCAGTGTCCGGAACGTGACGATCCCGGCCGCGTCGAAGGCGAACAGCCAATGCGGCAGCTGTCCGGCCGGATCCAGCCCGTCCGCGTCCGGTGCCGCGGCGAGCGCGGCGGCGAGGCTGCCTGGACGCCGTAACGCGACCTGGTGACGGACCAGCTCGAGGAAGCGTTCCCGGGTACGGCGGCGTCGAGGTCCGGCGTAAGCCCAGTTCCCGGCGAGCCGCAGCGAGGCCAGCAGGTCGGTGAGCTCGCGGTCTTCGGTCGTGTCGCCGCCGAGTGTCACCTGCCGCACGATTCGCCACCAGCGGGTGGCGAACGTGTCCCAGTCGAGCGCCGCGGCGTCGAGCATCTCGCCTGCCTGCGCGGCGATGACCCGCGCCCACGGTTCGGCCAATTCGTGCAGCTCCCTGCCGGGTTCGAGGACGGCCTCGTTCAGCTCGCGGCGGATCGCGCGCTCGTGTCCTTCGGAGATGAGCACCCCGTGTGGCTGGAATTTGCCGAGCGCCGCTTTCTTTTCCCTGGTCGCCGGGCTGAACGGCGAGGGGGTGCCTGCCAGCACCGTGCCCACGGTCTCCGGGGAGAGCGCGAGGTCGATCGAGCAACCCGGGAGCCGCAGGTGCAGCGGATGATCGCCATAGCGGTGCCGGAGTTCGCCGTGCAGGCGCGCGGCGGCCCGGTCGGTCTGGAATTTCTGCGCCAAAGCCATGGCCCGGGGCCGGCGTTTGAGCACACCGGTGAGCAGGATGGGCAACAGGACTCGGGTCGCGATACGAAGAGTGTCCTTGATGGAGGCGTCCACGGCGGACCCCGGCCGCGTGGCTGCTTTCAGCACCTGCTCCGAGGGGACGGCGCGGGGTCCTTGTCGTGTCGTCATGGCGGCCTCGTACCCGTTACGGGGATACGGAAATCTTCGGCCGCGACTGATCACCCGAACCGGGATTAACCTGTCGGCATGCTCAGACTCGGCTTTCCCGTGATCGGCGTGTCGGACCTGCCGCGAGCGGTGGCGTTCTGGACCGCCGCGCTGGATCTCGTGGCCAGTGACGAATGGGCCAGAGACGACTGGCGGACGCTGGTCCATGCCGACGGGTCCGGGCGCGCGCTGGGCTTGATGTCCAGCAGGTCGCCGATCGAGCCGTACCCGCGGATCCACCTCGACCTCCTCGTGGACACCGCCGCCGAGCAGGAAGCCGAAGTCTCGCGCCTCAAGGAACTCGGAGCCCGAGACGTCGGCTGGGACAGCTACCCGCCCAAGCCCGACTTCGTCGTTCTCGCCGACCCGGACGGCAACCGCTTCTGCGTCGTCGATCTCAGCAACGCGCCTTCGGGTGGTTGACCGCGTCGCAAATGCCCGATTAAGTCGGCGCGATAGCGGGTAGCCGTACCCATGGCGGAGGGAAGCGGAAAGCAGGTAGTGGCAACCCGGGTGGGTGAGCGACCGTGAAAGAAACGGAACTACTGCACGCTCTGACCAAGGTGGTGACCACTTTGGACAGTACGTCGGTGCGGTTCGCCGTCGCGGGCGGCCTCGCCGTCTACGCGAGAGGCGGCCCGCCGTCCGATCATGACGTCGACATCTTCCTCAAGCAGGAAGACGTGCCCGAAGCGGTGGAAGCCCTGGAAGCCGCGGGGCTGAGACACGTGCATCCGCCCGAGGACTGGCTCACCAAGGTCTACGACGGCGACTGCCTGGTCGACTTGATCTTCCGGCCGAATCACCGCCCGGTGACCGACGCCATGCTGGACCGCGCCTCGTTGATGCGTATCGGGGCGACCGCGGCGCCGGTGCTCAACGGGACCGACCTGCTTGTCGACAAGGTTCTCGTGCTCAGCCCGCACCGATGCGATTTCGCGCCCCTGCTGCGGATCGCCCGCGATCTCCGCGAACAGGTCGACTGGCACCGGGTGGCCGAAGAGACTGCCGAATCGCCGTACGCGTGGTCGTTCCTGACCCTGCTCGCGGCACTGTCCATCATCGACGGGAAGGAGCTACCGATGCCCGCGGAAGCACCCCAATATCTCGTCGCCAGGCTGACCAAGGCACTGGCGGAGGACCCGAGGACCGCCGAACTCGGCGTGCACGTCACCGTGCGCGGCGACCAGGTCCGGCTCAGCGGTGAGGTCGCTTGCGAGAACCGCAAGGCCGACCTCGAGGCCGTCATCTGCGAACACATCGCGGCCGAACTGGTGCACAACGACGTCCGGCTCGCCGACGTGCGCGAGCCGGCGCGGGCCGAGGAGATCCGGTGATCCGGGTCGCCGCGGTCGGGGACGTCCACCTCGGTAAGGACAACCGTGGCCTGCTGCGGCCGGCATTGGACAACATCGCCGAACACGCCGACGTACTGCTGCTCGCCGGTGACCTCACCCGGCACGGCACCGTCGAGGAGGCGAGGGTGGTGGCCGACGAGTTCGCCGGGCTCGACGTCCCGGTGGTTTCGGTGCTGGGCAACCACGACTACCACTCCGACGCGGCCGAAGCGGTCAGCGGCTTGCTGGAGGAAAGCGGGATCACCGTCCTCGAGGGTTCGGCCACCACAGTGAAACTCGACGGCGGCACCCTCGGTGTCGCCGGGGTGAAGGGCTTCGGCGGCGGGTTCGCGGGCAAATGCGCGAGCCGCTTCGGCGAGCGCGAGATGAAGGACTTCGTCGAGCACACCATGGCGGCGGCCAAACGGCTGCGGACCGCGCTCGAAGGGCTCCAACACGAGGGCGCCGACGTGGTCGTCGCGCTGACGCACTACTCGCCGATTCCCGGGACGCTGCACGGTGAGCCGCCGGAGATCCACCCGTTCCTCGGGTCCTACCTCTTGTGCGAGCCGATCGACGACGCCCAGGTCGCTCTCGCGGTGCACGGGCACGCGCATTACGGGACCGAACAGGGGGTGAGTCCGGGCGGTGTCCCGGTGCGGAACGTCGCCCAGCCGGTGATCCGGGCCGCGTACGCGACGTACCTCCTCGAACCGGCGAAGGCCTTGGTATGAGGGAGCGATTCCAGGGGCAACTGGGTGTCCTCGGCGACCGGTTGTCGGATATGAGCGGCATGGCGTGCGACGAGCTACGCCTGGCCAACCGGGTTTTTCTCGACCGCGACCTCGATGCCGCCATCGAACTGGCGACCGTCGAAACGCGGATGAACGCGACACGGACCGAATGCGAGGAGACCGCGCAGAAGCTGCTCGCCTTGCAGGCGCCGGTGGCGGGAGACCTGCGGACTGTGCTGGCGGCGGTGTACTGCGCCGATCGGCTGGAGCGGATGGGCGACCTCGCCCAGCACATCGCCGAACAAGCCGCCCGGGCGCCGGAATTCGCCGTCCCCGAGGCGCTGTCCGGGCGATTCGGGGAGATGGCCGGACTTGTCTGCTCGATGGCGGAAGACCTCGGCGCGGCGATTCAAGGGTCGCCTGCCGAGGTGTTCCACTCGCTGGCCCGGTCCGATCAGCGCGTCGACGCGCTTTACGAGGAGCTGATGACCGAGGTCACCGATCCGGCCTGGGCGCACGGTGTCGCGCCCGCCATCTCGGTGGCGCTGCTGGCGCGGTTCTACGAGCGGTTCGCCGACCAGGTCGTCTCCGTGGCGCGGCGAGTGGACTTCGCGTTGACGGGGGAGCTGCCCGAATCGGCCCTGCGGGACGCTTCCGCCCGGTCGGCGGGAGCCGAAAACCCGCTCTCCGATCACGGTGCCCGGAACTGATCGTGCCCAGGACGGCGGTATTCGGCTCAGCCGCTTGACCCGAAACGCCACTCACGACCCGCTGCTCGTCCGGTCGGACAGTGCTGCACCGCGAAGCCGGTGAAGATCGGCTCGATGGCAGGCGGGACGGTGGCCTGGAGACACGTCACAGCACCGCCAGCAGTTCGGCGGCGGCGCGGCGGCCGCTGTCGATCGCGCCGTCGATGAAGCCCGGCCACCGCTGGGCGGTGTGCGCGCCGGCGAAGTGCACCATGCCCTCCGGCACGGCGAGATCCCGCTCATAGCGGGTGATCTGCCCGGCCCGGAACGTCGTCCAGGTGCCGCGCGACCATTCGTCGTCCACCCATTCGTAGGTGGTCGCGGCGACGACTTCGGCCTCAGGCGCGAACTCGCGCACCGCCCGCTGCACGTCCGCCACGTCGTGCCCGTCCACCCGGTCGTGCTCAGGTGCGAAGCACACCAGCACCACGCCCTCGGGCACGGTGTACATCGCGCCGACGTAGTCGAACGCGGTCCCCCAGCCGTACCCGCTCAGGTCGTCCGGCACGTTGCGGGCCAGCGCCCACACCTTCTGCCCCTGACCGGCGTGGTTCTCGGTGGAGATGGCCAGTTTCGCCGCGGACAGCGCGGGGGTGAACTCGATGTGCCGCTGCACGCCGATGGGGACGGTGATCAGCACCCGCCGCGCCGTGACCACCCCGCCGTCGTGGCCGACGACCACGTGGTCCGCCTCCTGGCGCACCCACCGCACAGGTGTGCCAAGCCGGATGTCCGTGCCGCCGTCCTCCGCCAGCGCCGTGGCGAGTGAGGCGGTGCCGTCGTCGAAGGTCCGGCCGAGCACGCTGGCCCGGACCATGCCCCAGACGGAGTTGCCCATGGCGGCGAGCCAGCGCAGCACGTCCAGCGCGGAGCCGGTGTCGGCCGAAGCGTTGCCGCATCCGCAGAACCAGGAGATCAGCAGTTCCCGCGCGTTGCCCTTCAAACCGGCTTCGTCGGCCCACTGGCGGATCGGGACGTCGAGGTCGGCCAAGCCCTGTCCCGCCAGTGGACGGTCCACGTCGAGCCGCGCGCCCGCGGCGATCAGGGCGCGGACCGCCAGTTCCAGGTCCTCCAGTTCGGCGGGCGGCACCGGCAGCAGCGACTCCAGCACGCGGCCCCGGTCGGACCAGGTCATCCGGGCTGGCAGTTCGCTGTCGCTGACCGCGATCCCGTAGCGGTCGACCTCTTCGGTGACGAAGGTCTGTTCGGGGACGATCCACGTGCCCCCCATCTCCAGCCCGACCCCGTCGAACAGGTCGGTCCGGTACCAGGTGCGGCCGCCGATCCGGTCACGCGCTTCCAGCACCCGCACCGTCCGCCCGGCCGCGCCGAGATCGCGTGCGGCCGTCAGCCCGGCGAAGCCCGCGCCCACGATGACGACATCGACTTCCGGAGAAACCATCGAACACCTGCCTTCTGTCAGCGTGCACGGCAACGTACGTGCGCCGCCCCGCACCGGTCGATGGACGCGATGTCCAATTCAGCCGATCACTGTGGACGCGGTGACGAATCCGGTGCGGTCTCGGCGTAGGCGAGCGCGTCCCGGGCCTCCAGCGCGAGCCACAGCTCGTAGCGCGCGGACGCGGTCGTCAGCGTCCGGCCGGTGAGCTGCTCGATCCGGTCGATGCGGTTGCGCACGGTGTGCCGGTGCACGCCGAGGCGCTGCGCCGTGACATCCCAGGCGGAGTTGGCCTCCAGCCACGCTCGCAACGTGGCCAGCAGCTGCCCCCGCTGATCGGCGGCGTCGACAGGCGCCAGCACGGTGTCGGCGAAGGACGCCAGCAGCTCCGGCGGCCCCAGGGTGAGCAGCAGCCTGCTGGAGCTGTGTTCCCCGGCCTCGGCGGGACGGCCAAGGCGCGTGCTGGTGGCCAGCAGCGCCCGCGCCTGCCGCAACGAGACGGCCGCCGAGCCCGGCCGCAGTGCCGCGCCCACGCCCGCTGGGCGCTTCGGAGCGAACCGGTCGAGCAGCGCGGTCACGTCCACCTCGTCCAAGACCAGCGCTTCCACGGTGTCCTCGGACCACCGCACGAGACCACCGGGCAGCACGAGGGCGAGATCGGCCGCCAGGTCGTCCGCTTCCCCCGGCCCGGCCACCACCGCCAGACCGCGCACCGAGGGCGAGGCCAGCCCGAACGTGGACAGCAGCGACTCGGCCCGGTCGTCGGGCAGCCCGTCCAGCAGCCGGGCCAGCGCCTCCGCGCCGGCTCGCCGTCGCGGTTCGTCGGCAAGGTGCCTGCGCTCCAGCTCCAGCGTCAGCAGCGACACCAGCGCGGCGTCCACCGTGCCCGGCTGCGGTTGGGGCGGCCGGGCGAGCAGCACGTGCCCGCGCAGCCGCCGGGCACCGATCGGCTGCACGGCCACGGTCACCCCGTTCACCGCGACCGACGCGCTGCCCAGCAACCCGCGGCCGCCGACCTCGTCCAGCACGGTGCGCCCGGCGGCGAGCAGGGCGGGCGCGGACTCGCCGACGGCGACCAGCTCGCGGCCGAGCAGGTCGGTCACCACGGCGGCGCGACCGGTCGCGTGCAGCCACACCTTGAGGATCGCGTTCAGGCCGCCGCCCGACGTCGCGGCGACGGTCAGCCTGCGTTGCACGTCGACGGTGTGCTCCAGTGCGCGCCGGTCCTCGGCGGCCAGCGCGGCGAACACCGCCTTGGTGACCGCGATGAACGGCACCTCGTCCGGCACCACGAGCAGCGGCAGCCCGGCGGCCTCGGCGGCGGCCACCAGCTCACCGGGCGGCTCCCGATGCGGCTGGCCGTGGCCGACGCCGAACGCCAGTGCCGCCACGCCGCCCTCGACGACGTCCCGCACGAATCCCCGGCAGGACCGCCGGTCCGTCGGCAGCACCACCCCGGCCGTCATCAGCAGTTCCCCGCCGTGCAGCCACTCGCCGGGCCGGGCCAGCTCCGAGACGTGCGCGGCCTCGATCACCCGGTCGCGCCCGCCCTCCCCGGCGACCAGGGTCAGGCGGAGAGCGCGAAGGGCGAGCAGGTCGGCGACAGTCAGCGGCATGGACGCAGTGTCCACAGTCACGCGAAAAGTTCAACCTCGCGTCCATCGACGCGGCCGGGTGGGCCGCCCTACCGTCCCCACACCCCGTGACCCAAGTCTCAGGGCCGGTTGGCAGAGCTGAGATGGACCCGCAAACAGGACCCAGTGTGAACCCGCCCCGGCCGAAGGCCCCGCTATCGCGGTGGCAGGGCGCCTTACCGGTCAACGCGAGAGGTTCGGCCAGGCCTCGCCCTGCCGACGTCGATCGCGGACGCGGGTTCACCGACCGACACTCAGTCCACAGAGGACACCGCTGGAGGCCCGCCGTGATCCAAGACCCAGCAAGTGGAGCGGCATCCGAACCCGTCTCCGCCCAGGCCACCCGCATCGAGACGCACGGCATCGACGTCATCGGCGACGAGGAGCGGCACGGCCGGGCACGCGATTTGTTCGGCGTGTGGGCCGCGCCGAACGTCAGCTACCTCAGCCTCGTGGTCGGCGGCGCGCTCGTGGTGCTGGGCCTGAGCCTGTGGCAGGCACTCGGCGTGATCCTGGCCGGCAACCTGTTCTGGCTGCTGGTCGGGCTGATCTCGGTCAGCGGCCCGGCCGCGGGCACGCCGAGTTCGGTCATCACCCGGACCATGTACGGCGTTCGCGGCAACCGGGTGCTGGTCACGGTCAACGGCTCGCTGATCTCCGTGTGCTACGTGGCGCTGAGCCTGTCTGCGGCGTCGGTGACGGCGTTCAGCCTGTGCGCCAGGTTCGGCTTGGACCTCGGCACGACGGGCAAGATACTGGTCATCGTCGGCGTGGCGGCGGTGACGCTGGCGATCAGCGTCTACGGGCACGCCACGATCATCAGGCTGTACCTGCCGCTCGCCGCGGCACTCGCGGTGGTGTTCGCGGTCCTGGCGTTCTTCGTGGTGGGCAACGCCGACTGGGGTCACCGGCCGCCGCAGGAACTCCAAGGACCCGACCTTTGGGCGGCGCTGGCCGCGGGGCTGGCCATGGTCTCCTCCGCCCCGCTGTCCTACAGCACCAGCGCCGACTTCGCCCGCTACCTGCCGCGCACCGCCAAGCCGTCGGCCATCGTCGGCTGGACGGCGGCGGGCGCGTACCTGCCCAGCGTGCTGTGCACCCTGCTGGGCGCGATCGCCGCCACCACGCTGGACATGAGCGATCCGCAGACCGCGCTCACCGGCCTGCTGCCCGGCTGGTTCTCCCCGGTCTTCCTGATCGCCATGATCCTGGGCGCGATCGCCAACAACGCGCTGATCATCTACAGCTCGGGGCTGGCGCTCCAGGCGATCGGGATGCGCGTCCGCCGGTCGCGCAGCGTGCTGTTCTACGGCACGGTCAGCATCCTGCTGACCATGTACGCGCTGCTGGTCTCGAACTTCCTGGACATGGTCAGCCGGATGCTGCAGATGATGGTGGCGGTGCTGGCCCCGATCATGGCCATCTACGTCGCCGACGTGCTGCTGCGGCGCAACCGGTACGACGGCCACGCGCTCAGTGACCTGAGCCGGGGCGGCCCGTTCTGGTACCGGGGCGGGGTCAACTGGGCCGGTTTCGCCGCGCTGATGGTCGGCGCCGCGCTCGCGGTCGAGTTCCTGGCCGTGCCCGGCGTGCACACCGGGTTCCTCGCCGAGCTGGCAGGCGGGATCGACCTGTCGCTGCCGGTGGGGCTGATCGTCCCGGCGCTGATCTACGTCCTCGCGATGCGTTCGTCGACACAAGGAGTGAAATGAGCAAGCCGGAACGAGTCCACTACCGGGGCGGCCGGATCTTCACCGCCGACGAGCCCGCGTGGGCGGAGTCCATGGTCGTGCGCGGGGAGTCGATCGAGTTCGTCGGCGACACCACGACGGCGGACGGGATGGCGGGTGACGCGCGGCTGGTGGACCTCGGCGGGGCGTTCGTGCTGCCCGGTTTCGTGGACGCGCACACCCACCTGCTGGGAATGGGCGAGGCGCTGCGGCAGGTCGACCTGTTCGACGCCGCCGACGTCGCCGAGATCCAGTCCAAGGTCCGTGGGGCGGCGGACGCCGACCTCGGTGCGCCGCGCGTCCTCGGCCGCAGCTGGCTGTTCGGCGCGCTGGACGGGCGGAGCCCGGAACGGGGCATGATCGACGCGGCCGTGCCGGACCGGCCGGTCTACCTCTTCGCCAACGACCTGCATTCGACGTGGGTCAACAGCGCCGCGCTGCGGGAGCTCGGGATCACGGCGGACACCCCCGACCCGATCGGCGGCCGGATCGGCCGCGACGAGGCGGGCGAGCCGGACGGGATGCTGTACGAGGCGGCCGCGTTGCAGCTGGTGCGGCGGTTCCTCGACGCTGAGGCCGGCGACGACGAGCGTGACACCGCGCTGGCTTCGGCGTTCGAGCGGTACCTGTCCGACGGGGTGACCGGTGCGGTGGACATGGGGCTGGGGCAGGACGATCTGGACGCGCTGGAGCGGGCACTGGCCCGCGGCGGTGGCCGGTTGCCGTTGCGGGTGGCCGGGCACTGGCTGGTCGAGCGGACCGGCCGCACCGAGGACGACCTGCGGCAGGTCCGGCGGGCGGTGGAGCTGGCCGGGCGGCTGTCCGGGCCGTGGTTGCGGGTCACCGGCATCAAACTGCTGGTGGACGGCGTGATCGACAGTTGCACGGCGGCGATGAAGGCGCCGTTCGCCGACGGCAGCCATCCCGGGCCGATCTGGGACCTGGCGGCGCTTTCCCCTGTCGTGGCCGCGGCGGACGCGGCCGGGTTGCAGGTGGCGCTGCACGCGATCGGCGACGAGGCGTCGGACATCGCGCTTTCCGCGCTGGAGCACGCGATCGAGGTCAACGGGCCGCGCGACCGGCGGCACCGGCTGGAGCACGTCGAGGTGGTGACGGAGGAGAACGTGCGGCGGCTGGCCCGGCTCGGCGTGGTCGCGTCCATGCAGCCGGTGCACGCCGACCCGGCGATCCAGGACAACTGGCGGGCGATGCTCGGCGACGACCGGGTGCGGCGCGGATACCCGTGGCCGGAGCTGACCGCCGCCGGCGCGGTGCTCGCGTTCGGCTCCGACGCGCCGACCGCGCCGCATCCGCCGTTGCCGAACATGTACATCGCCACCACCCGGCGGTCGGCGTCCGATCCCGGGCTGCCGCCCAACATCCCGGAGTTCGCCCTGCCCATGGCCGACGCCCTCGCGCACGGCACCCGGCACGCGGCGTACTCGTGCCGGTGGGAAGGGCTGACCGGACGTCTGGCACCGGGGCTGGCGGCGGATTTCGTGGTGCTGGACCGCGATCCGTTCGCCGAAGGCCCCGGCTCGCTGTTGCGGGCCGAGGTCCGGCAGACCGTGGTCGCGGGAGCCGATCAGCTTTTGCGGCGGTAGAGCACCATGGTCAGCGAGCCGAACACCACGACGAGCGCGGCCGAGATGATCAGCACCAGCACGATCTGACCGGCCGTCGCGGTGCCGTGCATGAGCCCGCGCACGGCCGTCGCGGCGTGGCTGACCGGGTTCACCCGCACGATCGCCGCCATCCAGGACGGCATGGTCTCCGGCATGGTGAAGATGTTGCTGATGAAGCTGAGCGGGAACAGCAGCATCATGCTGGTGTTCGTGATCGACTCCGGTTTGCGCACCAGCATGCCGAGCGTGGTGAAGATCCAGCCCACGCCGAACGCGAACACCAGCAGCACCAGGATCGCGAGCACGACACCGGTGAAACCGCCGCCGGGCCGAAACCCGAGCAGCAGGCCGAGGCCGACGGTCAGCACGATCGCGAAGGTGTAGCGGACGATGTCGCCGATCAGCGCGCCGACGATCGGCGCCGGCTGCCAGAAAGGCAGCGTGCGGAACCGGTCGAAGATGCCCTTCGCCATTTCGGCGTTCAGCGCGGCACCGGTGTTCACGGTCATGATCAGCACGGTCATCACCAGGATGCCTGGCAGGAAGTAGTGCAGGTATTCGCCGCTGGAGTTCGCGATCGCGCCACCGAAGAGATAGGTGAACATCAGCACGAACATGAACGGCATGACGACGGCTTCGCTCAGCTGTTCCGGCGCGTGCTTGAAGTTGAGCATCGCGCGCCAGGCGAAGGTCAGCGACGCGTAGAGCGGATTCGGCCGGGGCGGGCGGTCGTGCGCCGCGAGCGCGCCGCGGAGTTTGGTGTCCGGGACGGCGGTGGCGTAAGGCGCGGTCATCGGACTGCCTCTTCCTTGTCGGAGTCGTCTTCGGCGGGATGGCCGGTGAGGGCGAGGAACACCTCGTCGAGGCTCGGCTGGCCCAGTGAGAAGTCCGAGACCGAGATTCCCGAGCTGGACAGGATCGCCAGCGCGGGCGCCACCCGGTCCGGGTCCGGCACCTGCGCGGACAGGGCTGTGGGCTCGTTGTCGAGGATGATCGGCACGCCGAGCGCGATGTCGAGCAGCCGTTTGGCCTCGGCGCGGTCGCCCTCGTTCTTCAGCCGCACCCGCAGCGCGCCGGACCCGAGCGAGGACTTCAGCTCGGCGCTGGTGCCCTCCGCGATCGTCCTGCCGTGGTCGAGCACCGCGATGCGGTCGGCGAGTTGGTCGGCCTCGTCGAGGTACTGGGTGGTGAGCAGGATCGTGGTACCGGCCCGGACCAGTTCACGGACGATATGCCACACCTGGTTGCGGCTGCGCGGATCCAGTCCCGCCGTCGGCTCGTCGAGGAAGAGCAGGTCCGGGGTGACCACGATGCTCGCCGCGATGTCGAGCCTGCGGCGCATGCCACCGGAGTACTTGGCCGCCTGCTTGCCCGCGGCCTCGGTGAGGTCGAACGCCTCGATCAGTTCGGTCGCCCTTGCCTTGGCCGCCGCCCTGGAATGCCCGAGCAGTCTCGCCACCAGCACCAGGTTCTCGTAGCCGCTGATGTTCTCGTCCACGGAGGCGAACTGGCCGGTGAGGCTGACCCGACTGCGCACGGCGTCCGGTTCGGTCGCCACGTCGTGGCCGAAGACCCGTGCCGCACCGGCGTCTGGGCGCAGCAGGGTGGCGAGCATCCTGATGGTGGTGGTCTTGCCGGCGCCGTTCGGGCCGAGCAGGCCGTGCACCACTCCGGGCCGGACGGCCAGGTCGACCCCGTCCACGGCGGTGGTGTCGCCGAATTTCTTCAGCAGTCCGGTGGTTTCTATCGCGAGAGCGGTATTCGAAGACAAGGCGAAACTCCCAAAATAATCGACGCGGGCCTTCAGCGTTGAGTAACCGGCTCGCTACGCGGATGACCAAGGTACCGAAACCGGATCGTGCGGCACAGCCGCCCCCTGAGTGGCAAAAACGATCTTTTCCGGCGTCGGCGAAGTGATCCGGAACCCTCCGTTCGAAACTTCTTCGAGGTTGCTGTTCCGGTCTTTTTCTCTCCAGCAATGGGAGAGAAGCGTTACCCGGATGGGTGGTCTTAGCTTCGTCGTGGCGCGAGGAGAATTTTCGTGACACAGGACCGCACCGCGATGGTCATCGGAGCCGGGCCCGCCGGGCTCGCCACCGCGATCGCGCTGCGCCGGGCCGGATTCGGGGTCGAGGTCCGCGAGCGAGCGGCCGAGCCGCGATCCGGGAACGGGCTTACCTTGTGGCCCAACGGTCTTCGCGCGCTGGACGCGATCGGCGCCGGGGCGGCGGTGCGCGCGGGCGCGTTGCCGGCGCCGGGTACGTCGATGCGGTCGAAGACGGGCCGGTCCCTCTACGAGGTGTCCGGACCGGTCATGGACACGATCGGCGGACGCGGTGCGGGTATGCACCGCAAGGATTTGCTCGACGCGCTCACGGGAGTGCTCGGCGAACGCCCGGTCTTCGGCGCCCGCTGCGTCGGTGTGCGCACGGAAGCCGGGCGCGCGGTGGCCGAATTCGCCGACGGCACCGAAGCACGCGCGGACCTGGTGGTCGGCGCCGACGGTATCCGGTCTTCGGTGCGGGCGGGCATCGGGCTGGCCGAGCCGCTCCGCTACGCCGGTTTCACGGTCTGGCGTGCGACGATCGAATTCGAGCTGCCGCCGTTTCCCGGGGTGCTCTCGATGGGCGGCCCGAACCAATTCGGGATCTGGCGGCTGCCCGCCGGCCGGGTTTACTGGTTCGCTTCGGCACCCGCCGTCGAAGGTGCGAGCGAATCGAGGCCGCCCGGTTTCTTCGAGAACTGGCATGCGCCGATTCCGGAATTGCTGGCCGCGACCGAGAGCGAAGAGATCACCGCGACCGATATCTACGACAGCGAGCCACTGCGCGCGTGGAGTGCGGCCAGGGTGGTGCTGGCGGGAGACGCGGCGCATCCGAGTATGCCGAACATGGGGCAGGGCACCTCGCAGGCGTTCGAGGACGCCGCGGTGCTCGCCGATTGTCTCGATGGCGGCGCGGGGATCGAGCCGGCGTTGATGGAGTACGAACGGCGCAGGCGACGCCGTGCTCGTGCCGCCTGGTCTCAGGCCCGGATGCTCGCCAGGATCGGTGGCTGGCGCAATCCGCTGGCGTGCCTGTTGCGGGAAAAGCTGATGAGCGCCGCTCCGGAACGCGCGCAGTTGCGGCAGTTGGAACGTTTGTTCACATTTCATCCAAAGTCGGGAGAATGATCACCGTCACCTGGTGATTCGTATGGATGAGTGATGGTACCGATCAGGTTCGGCCAGTAGGATGCTAACGGAACATATGGTTTTCTGATCGTTTCAGCGAGAGGCCGCCGGGGAGGTCGAAGTGAACGATCCGGGACTGGAGTGTTCGGTGGTGGGACCGGGAATTGTCCGGGTCGGGCTCAAGGTCACCGTGCCGGTCGAGAAGGCTTGGCTCGCGCTGGCCGATCCCATGCGGCTGGCGCACTGGTTCGGTGAAATCGGCGAGCCGTGGCTGCCGGGCAGACGGGACAGGATCGAATTCGGTGACGGCGATTTCTTCGAAGTGCTCACCCACGAGGTCGTCGAGTGCCGGGTGATCGATTTCGAATGGCGTTTTCTCGGGCTCTCGCCGATCGCGAGGATCCGCTGGACGGCGAAGGTGCTGCCGGACGGCACCGAAATCGCCGTCGAGGACCGTGACCCGCACCGGACCCCGGCGGAATCGGATGAACTGCTGACCGGCTGGACGGATTTCTTCCGGCGACTGGCGCGTTATCTCGCCACCGGCGAATCCAGCCGGTACGCATGGCGTGACGACATCGACGGTTCGGTCGACCTGCCCTCGTTCGCCGGTGCCGCCCTGCACCGCGACGCCCTGGTGCGCTGGTTGCCGATCGCGAGCGACGGATTCGCCCCGCGCTGGTTCTTCATCGTCGACGACGAGGGGCCGCGCCGGTTCCGAGTGGACGACTGGAGCGAGGAACCGGGCGGCCTGCGGTTCTCGGTCGAGATCCCCGGCGCGGCCGCCCGCACCCGGTGCCGGGTCACCGCGACGGGGAAGCGGCTTTCCTTCTCCCACAGCGGCTGGCGCGCGCTCGAACTCCCCGACCGGCGGGCGCTGCTGCTGCGCCGCCGGTTCACCGCGGCCTGGGTGGCCGCGCTCGACCAGGCTCGTGGCCTCGCCGAAGTCCGTTGACACCGGCACCATCGACGCCCGCGCCCCGGGCGGGAGAGACGAATGGGGGATTCTCCATGAATGGTGAGCGGGTTCCACTGGAGTCGGCAGGCTGTGCCACCGACCAGACCGCGGAGGACCGGATCGAAGCGGTCTTGCGCTCGGTGCGGATGATGCGGGAGAACGTCGGTGACGAGCTTTCCCTGCGCGACCTCGCGCAGTCCGCGCTGCTGAGCCCGTTCCACTTCCACCGGGTGTTCCGGCAGATGACCGCGTCCACCCCGGCAAGGTATCTCGCGGCGTGGCGGATGGCGGAGGCGAAGCGGATGCTCGCCTACAGTTCGGTGAACGTCACCGACATCTGCATGCAGGTCGGCTATTCCAGCCTCGGCACGTTCACCTCGCAGTTCACCCGGCTGGTCGGGGTGCCCCCGCGCCGGTTCCGCGCGCTGGTCACCGCGTGGTCCGATCAGCCGTTCGCGGCCGTGCTGGCCGATCTCCGGTCCGTGCTGGTCGAACCGGACCCGGTGCAGCTGACCGGGACGATCACCGGCGGGGAGGGTGTGGACGCGTTCGCCGTGGTCGGCCTGTTCTCCTCCGGCATCCCCCAGGAGGCACCCGCCGCGTGCGCGATCCCGGAGGTGCCGGGGATGGCGGTGTTCGGTGGCCTGCCGGACGGCGAGTACTACCCGCTGGCGATGTGCTTCCCGCCGTCCGTCACCGTGGCCGAGGCGATGGTCGACGAACTGGACCGGGGCTACTTCGCCGCGAGCCGGGTACCGGTGCGCATTTCCGGCGGGGTGGCGCTCACGCACTCGGCGTTCACCCTGCGGGTCCGGCCGCGGCGGCAACTCGATCCGCCGATGGTGCTGGCGCTGCCGCTGGTGGTGGCCGCGCAGCTGCGGGAAACCCCGATGCCCCGGCAGCGCTCTCCGCGCTCGTAACATTTCTTCGCCGGTTCCCGCTCACGTGTGCCCGCCGGGCGTAGAATTCCTGTCCAGACTCACTATGAATTCGTGTGGTCAAACCTGGGTCGGGTGAACGGTACTTGGCGGAGAAGCGCTACTACGGCCAGTTCTGCGGACTCGCCGCGGCGCTCGACGTCATCGGCGAACGCTGGACCCTGCTGATCCTGCGCGAACTGCTGATCGGGCCGGTCCGGTTCAACGAGATGAGCGAGAACCTGCCGGGGATCGGCCCCAACCTGCTCACCGACCGGCTGCGGCTGCTGGCCGAACACGGCCTGGTGCGGACCGAGCCGGTGCCGGAGGACGGCCGTGGCAAGCGATACCTGCTCACCGGACTCGGCACGTCGCTGCTGCCGTCCATCCTCGGCCTGGCGAAATGGGGGATGCAGTTCCTCACCGAGGACGACGCCGTGAACGGGGCCAGCCGGTCGGCGTGGGGTTTCCTCGCCGTGCAGGCGATGATCGACCCCGCCGAAGTGCCCGAAGTGGACGAGAGCTACGAGTTCCGGGTGGACGACGAGGTGTTCCACATCGCCGTGCGCTCCGGGAAGGCGACCGCCGCCCGCGGCGCCGCGACGGATCCGGTCATGGTGGTCGGCACCACCGCGGCCACCTTCATCCGGATCGGCGCGCAGATGCTCAGCCCGTTCGACGCGCTCGTCGCGGGCGCGCTCAAGATCGACGGGGATCCGGACGCGGTACAGCGCTGCACCCGGCTCATCGGCCTGTCCGCGAAGCCCCCGCTCTCCCGCACCCGCTGAGCCTGGGGGAGCGTCGGAGGGGCGTTGAGTATCCTTCACCAGTCAAGTACATGAAGGCCCCCTTCCTTGCGCTAGACGCAAGGAAGGGGGCCTTCATGTACTTCAGGATACGGTCAACTAGATGTAAGCGGACATTTCGCCTTGACTTGTGTCCTCAGTGGACGGTTAGTGAGCCTGAGGAGCCGCCCAGAGACGCCTTCACGGACCTCAGGATCGGGGTCGCACGCCACTTCAGCCGCCGTAAAGGAGGACGGGTGCGGCATCGGCGGGCCCCGGTGGCCAGCCGAACAAGCGCACGAGAGCGTGCATGCCCGCGCGCAGCGGCAACGGGGTCATGCCCATTCGCCGCGCCTGCTGGATCGCGCCCGCCTGCTGTGCCATTCCCGCGCCGCTCCACAGTGACCACTGGGCCGCCACGGTCGAACATCGGGGGAGGCCGGCCGCGGCACGGAGGGTGGATCTGCGCAGGAGTTCGTTGGCCAGCCCGTAACCGCCGAGGCTGCGGTGTGGTTCCTCGGCGGTGATGGAGCCGAAAGTTATCAGCTGCCGCAGTCCGGCCGGGTCGATCGCGGCGAGCACGGCTTCGAGGCCGGCTACTTTCACCTGCTGTGCGCGGACGAGCGCCGTGGTGGTCGTGGTCGCGACCGGGCCTCCGGTGAGCAGCCCGGCGCAGTGCACCACGGCGCCGACCGGAGGAGCGTCCGTCGTGGACAGTAGGCGCGCGATCCCGTGACGGTCGGTGACGTCCGCGGTGAGCACGGTCGCGCACAGTCCGGACAGGTGCCTGGCGGAGGACGGCGGCAGCCGCGCTGGTTCGAGGACGTCGATCAGGATCGGGTGCAGTCCGTACACTTTGGACAGTACGACGGCCGCGCGCAGTCCCAGGCCGCCGAGGCCGCCGGTGACCACGACCGAGCGGCCCGGCCGGGCATCTTCCGCGCGGAGTGGCGGCAGCTCGGCCGGGCACCAGGCGGTGGTGGTGATCCGGCCGTCGTCGCCCACCTGCGCGAGAGAGGGGAGCGCGCCCTCGGAGTTGAGCAGTGAGACCGCGACCCGGATCGCCCGAGTGGACGGTTCGGCGGAAAGCTCCACGCATCGGACGTCGAGCGCTGAATCCTCCTTGGCCGCCGCTCGCAGCAGGCTGGCGCCACCCGCGCCGAGGTGCACCAGCGCCAGCCGTCCGCCGTCACGGCGGGCAGCGGCGATCCCGTCGAGCAGTCTCGCGTTGTCCTCCCAGCCGAACTCGGCGCCGAGCAGGATCGCCGTGCCGCCGGCGGAACCGGGTGGTGCCGACCGGGCGCGGAGTTCGGCCGCGACCGGGTGCGTGTCCGGCCCGACGAGATGCCAGCAGCGGCGGCGGAACTCCCCTGGCGGCACCGGGATCCGCCGCGGGAGGAAGGCGGGCATCAGGTGCGCAACGCGGTGAGCAGGGTCGGGATCGCCTCGGCCTGGAAATCGACGTCCACATCGAACTCGTTGATCATCCCCTCCAGTACGAGCAGCGAGACCAGCGGGAACACGAACTCGGGCGCGGCGGCGACGTTGGATCGCCGTTGCAGGTCGAACAGTCTGGTCGCGAACGGCGCCAGCCGGAACTGGCCCGCGGTCCGCCGGTGCGCGGCGGTGACCAGCTCCACGATCCCGGCGCGGAAGCCGTCGAGGTCCGCGTCCGGCGGCACGTACTCGCTGCTCCGGAGCACGACCTCGGCGCATTCCTCGCCCCGGCCCATCGACATGTTCAGGAAGAACTCTGCGAACTGCCGCTGCACCACCGGGCCCAGGTGCACCACGAATCCGGCGTCCAGCAGGACGACCTCGGAATCCTTTGTCAGATAAAGGTTTCCCGGATGCATGTCGCAGTGCACCAGTCCGTCGAGGAAGAGCATCTGGTACACGCCGTGCAGCACCTTGCGGATCAGTACGCGCCGTTCTTCCCTGGTGAGTTCGCCGGGGCCGAACCGGCCGAGTCCTTCGAGGTACTCCATCACCAGCACGCCCTCGCCGCAGGCTTCCGGGAGTGGCTCCGGGACCCGGAAGTACTCGAGCCCGGTGAGGTTGGCCCGCAGGGAGGTCAGCGCGGCCGCCTCGGCGTCGAGGTCGAGCTGGCGCAGCACCGCGAAACCGACCTGGTCGACCATCCGCCTGGCGGGTACCTTGCGCATGCCGGGCACCCGTTGGATCACACTGGCGCCCTTGCCCAGCAAGGCGAAATCGGCGTGCATACGTTCGCGGATCCGCGGCCTGCGCACCTTCACCGCCACCTCGCGGCCGTCGTGCAGCCGTGCGCGGTAGACACAGGCGATGCTGCCGCTCGCCGACGGCGTCCAGTCGAATTCCTTGAACGGCCAGGTTCTTTCCCGGTACGCGTGCGTGCACACCTCCTCCGCCTGTGCGCGGGTCATCGGGTTGACGCGGTCGTGCAGGCGGCCGAGCGCCGCGCACAGATGCGGCGGAAGCAGGTCCTGGCGGGTGCCGAGGAGCTGGCCGCCCTTGACGAACGTCGGTCCCAAGGCGACGAGCATGGTGGTGAGCCTGTCCCGCCCCGGCTGCCCGCCGTTCCGGTTCAGCCTGCGGTGTAAGGACTCCGCCGCGCCGGCGGTTCCGTGCCGCGCGGCGGTGCCCGCCCAGGTCCCCGCCCGGCCCAGCATTCTTCCCCAGCCCACCGTCGCGGGCTCCGTCGACGGAAATGTGCCCACTGGTCGCCCCCATCGGCTGAAGGATGGCAGGGAAGCTCTACGTAGCTGAAGTGTTCCTCAATGGTGGGCGGCGCGGTGCCGCCGGGGCGACCGCCGTCCGAGTGACGGACCTCCTTGCTGGCAGGGGGAACTCGCGCGAACACGGACAGCGGCAACCTGCGAGAAGGTGCGGCGTGGTGTAGCCGCCTAACTTTGCTGATACCGATCCATGGAGACGGGAAGGATTGCCGCGATGGCTATCGATCTTTGCAACAAGTCCCCGGACTTGGTAACGGAGCGCGGCCCCGGTTCGTGGGCCGAGGCCGTCCCGTCCGAGCCCGCCCTGCTGGACGATCTGGGCACGGAACAGCGAGACGCGCTCAACTTCGCGTACCGCACCACGTTGAGCAACGTCGATCCCCGTTTCGTCGCGGGGGATCCGGCCGCGTGGGCCAGTGATTTCGGGTACGCGCTCGACCGGGTCGCCATCCGGCTGGACAACCGCAGCAACGGGGAACTGCGCGAGCAGGCCCTGCGGCATCCGGACCCGGTGATGCGTGAACAGGCGCTCTACGAGTACGCCGACCGCGACCACGCCGACGCGATCGAACTGCTGGAGGAGGCCGCCCGCACCGACACCAATCGCGAGCTGCGCTGGGATGCGTTGTGGGCCATCGAAAAGCTCGGTGGCGCCACCGCGGTGACCACCCTGCAGAAGTTCCTCACCGACGACGACCCCGAGATCGCCGAGTGGGCGAAGCTGTTCATCTCCGAGCTGCAGACCGGGGACCCGGCGTTCGACGGCAGGCCCGGCCTCTACACCCCGGGCCGCACTTTCGACGAGACGATCTACCTGCTCATCCACTGCGACCTCTACGTCCGGCTGGACGAGAGCAATACGCACTGGGGCAAGATCTCGCTGGCCCCGCAGGGACTCGCCCGGATCTACGGCCAGGCGCACGCCTGCCCGAACGTGAGCACCCGCGAACGTCAGCTGGTGATCGCCAAGACGATCTCCGGGCTGCACAAGGACGGCTCGCCGCACTGTGACAACTATCTGTTCCGCGGCTTCACCGACCGCACCAGGCGCGACCGCGGCAACTTCTTCTTCGAGTCGCTTGTGCCGAGGACCTTCTTCAAGTCGGGCCGCGCGGACGACCCGAGCCAGGGCGTGCGGCAGGCCAACATCGGCTTCGCCCGGTACGGCACCTGGCATCTCGAACCGAAGTTCCAGGTACGCGAGGAGGCCGCGATCCGGTACGTGCGCGGCCGCTTCCAGGGCTGGGGCCACGTGAACCTGTCCAGGATCGCGGGCAGGCCGCTGGAAGAGGTGCTCACCCCCGGCAACGGCGTGCTGTCCACCTTGCACGATCCCGAAGTCGGCCCGATGACCAACGCGTTCATCCTCGGCACCTTCAAGGGCAAGCTGAACGACTGGGACGGCGACGGCGTGATCGACTTGAACTCCCGGAACGTGTATTCGACCGCGGAGGGCGAGATCGACTCGGACCAGGACGGGATCCCGGACAAGGCGGGGCAGACCTGCTGCGACTACACCAACCTGCTGCCCTGACGGGCTTTCCGATTCCGTTCGACTCTGAGAGGCAATGATGGCTACACCCACGAAGCCGTCCGTGATCTATGGCCGTCCGGTCACGACCGAAGGCGTGCCCAACGTATACGCCGGCGCGAAGGTGGTTCCCTGGACCGCCCCCGATCCCGGTATCGACAACCTCGGCATCAACTCCATCGACACCTTCGCGGTACCCGGTGTCGGGGAGTACACCGTTCCCTTCGACGGTTGGGTGCGGGTCGTCCGCTCCGAGCCGACCTCGCGGGAATGGTCCAAGGCCGAGGTGTACACGAACCTGATCGAAATGAAGATGGTCGGCGAGTGCGAGGAACTCGGCCGGATCACCGTGACGCTGAACCCGGATTGCCTGTCCACCGGGCAGATCCGCACGCCGTTCGATCCGTACGCCGGTGAAGGGCCGTCGGCGAAGGCGTGCCGGATGGCGGTCGGCGCGATCTTCGACATGCCCAAGCTGGGGATGAAGCTGGTCAACAAGGAGCCGATCATCCTCACCATCGACGACGTGCGGCAGATCCCGCCGGCCGGCGCGCCGGGCAAGGGCCAGATCTACCGGATGCTGCCCTTGCACGACAGCAGGTACCTCGACCAGCAGCCGGTCGCCTACGTGACCAGCCTCCGCTTCAACATGGGCGGGTACCTCTCGCCGGAGGAGCTGGCCGCGAAGTAACGGCGTCCCATCCAGGGTCCGGTCAGGGGTGTTCCCACCGCGGTTTCGTGGTGGGAACACCCCGGCGCCGGGTTTTGCCGAAGGCAGGAGACGGTATGGTCGCGCCGGTCACCGGACGGCTGAGTACACCGCCGATGATCAGGGGACTGCCGTTGCTGGGCAGCCTGATCGAATGGCGACGGGATCACTTCGCCGTGTTCATGCGCGCATACGAGCGCCATGGCCCGGTGTTCGGCATCCAGCTCGGCCCGCAGAAGGGGGTCGTGTTGATCGGACCCGAGTACCACGACTTCTATTTCAAGGAGGTCGACAGGACCCTTTCGGTCCCCGATCTCTACAAGTTCGTGGTGCCGATGTTCGGCGACGTCATGCTGGCCGCACAGGACTTCGAGCGCAGGCGCGGGCATGTTTCCTTGTTGCAGTCGGCGTTTAAGGGCGGCAGGCTCACGCATTACACCGGGGTGATGACCGAGGAGGTCGAGACCTGGCTGGACGGGCTCGGCGAGCACGGCGAGTTCGATCTCTGGGACACCTTCGAACCACTGGTGATGCGGATCGCGGCGAGCGCGCTGATGGGGCCGGAGATCCGTGCGCGCGTCGACGAATTCCGGCCGCTGCTGGTGGATCTGGCCAGGGGGATGGAGTTCATCCTGCCGCCGAACCTGCCGCTGCCCAAGTTCTTCCGCCGCGATCGCGCCAAGAGACTGCTCACCGAAATGCTCCGTCCGGTGCTCGAAACGCGACGGCGTGATCCCGGCGGGCGCTCCGATTTCCTCCAGACCCTCGTCGACGACGACGATCTGCGCGCCGAGGGCGACGAGGCACAGATCGGCATGGCGCTGTGCACCATCTTCACCGGGTACATCACCACGGCGGCGCAGGCCGCGTGGACCTTGGTGCAACTGCTGAGGAATCCCGGCTATCTCGGCACCGTGGTGCGCGAACTGGACGAAGGCGTTGCCCGGGTACCGAGGCTCGACTGGGCGTTCAAGGAGTCGTTGCGGCTGCGGCCGGTGATGGGCCACTACGCCAGGATGACCGCGGTCGAGTACGAAGTGGACGGTTACCGGGTGCCGAAGGGCTGGATGACCATGCTGTGCCCCGGCGTCGCGCACCGGCTGCCCGGGATCTTCGCCGATCCCGGCCGCTACGACCCGGAGCGGTTCGCGCCCGGTCGAGCCGAGGACAAACGGCATCCGCACGCGCTGATCGGGTTCAGCGGCGGCTTCTATCGTTGTCCCGGCCAGGCTTTCGGCACCGCGGAGGTGACCACGATCCTCGGCTCACTGTTGTCCCGGTACGCACTCACGCCGCTGGAGGCGGACCCGCCGTCGGACTTCGATCTCGGCGTGACCCGGCCTGGTTCTCCTTGTGTGATCAGGTATCGGCGGAGGTAACCGCAATTCCGGAGAAGTTGCCGGCTCGCCGTCCGCCCTAGCGTGGTGGGAACAAAGGAAAATCGGCGAAGGGGCAGGCGATGGCAGCGCGACCAGCCGGAGGGTTCGCCGGTGTCCCGGCCGCGCCCGAATTCGATCTGACCACGACCGCGAGCGCGTTCGCCCCGCTCGGCGGGGTTTCCTTCCCGGTGGCACAGGACCGGTGGGAGCGCCTCGTCACGATGGGCCAGATCCCGGCGCCCGCCGATGCCGTATGGGACGCGCTGACCGATCCACGGCATTTGCGAGAATGGCTCGCTGTTGCGCACGGCGGCTGGGCGAAGGCCGGTACCGAGTCCACTTTGGACTTCGAGGACGGCGAGTTCTTCTACTGCTCCACCGCGCGCGCGGTCGCGCCGACGTCGTCGAGGCCCGGGACCCTGGAGTACCTGTGGCGCTGGGTCGGGGTGGGCCCGGCGACGTCGGTCACCTGGACCCTCACCCCCGGCGCCGACGGCACCACGGTGACGGTGGTGGAAGAGGCGACCAACCCGCCGTCGGACTGGCGGTCCTGGAACGGGATGGGCTGGCCCGGCATCGTGGACCAGCTGGCCGGCTATCTGCGCACCGGGACGAACACCCGGTGGCCGTGGCGCCGGATGGGGCCGTACCTGCAGATCCCGCTGCCCGCCATGCCGTTCCAGGCGTGGGAGGCGCTGACCAGCCCCGGCGCGGTGAAGCACTGGATGCAGCGGACGTCGGGCTCCCTCGCCGTCGACGACCCGATGACGTTGATGATGGGGGACGCCAGCGGAGCGGTGGAACTGCGGGTGACGAAGGCGGTGGACACCGCACAGGAATTCCCTTCCTACATGCCCTACCTGGAGTTCGAACTGCGACGGCCGTCGTGGAGGTCGGCGCTCGGCGGCCGGATGTGGATCGAACCGACCGGGCTCGGGCAGAGCCTGCTGCAGGTGTTCCACTACGACTGGGAACGCCTGGACATCCAGAACCCGGTGACCGAACGGAAGCTGCTCACCGCGTTCTGGATCAACGCGGCGGCCAGGGCGCAGATGCTGTTCGCCCCACAGGGGCCGCCTGCCGGACCGCACGGCTGGTCCTCCGGCGGCGGCAGCGCGAACGGACAGGCCGCCACCACCGAGCTGGACTTCCCCGCCGCCATGGGTTTCGCGGAGAAGGTGATGAACGACCTTGGAGGCGCCATGGCCTCGGTGCTGGCGGCGCTGGGCGTCCGGCTCGGCCTGTTCGGCGCACTCGCCGGTGGTCCGGCGACGGCGAAGGAACTCGCCGGGCGGGCCGAACTGGCCGAACGGTACGTGCGCGAGTGGCTGTGGGGTCTGCACAGCGCCGGGTACTTGGAATTCGATCCCGGCAGCGAGCGGTTCACGCTGCCTCCCGAACGGGCCGCCGTGCTCGCCGACGAACGGTCACCGCTGTGCCTCGCCCCGGCATACGGTCTCGTGCCGCCGCTGGCCGGAATGCTCGACGAAGTGGCCGAGGCGTTCCGGACCGGACAGGGCATCCCGCACGAGGAGTACCCGGACGGTCTCTACCGGGCGATGGAACGGATGAGCGCGAGCTGGCTCGACACCATGCTGGTCGAACAGTGGCTGCCCGCCGTCCCCGGCCTCACCGAGGCACTGGAACGGGGCGGCAAGGCGGCCGACGTGGGCAGCGGCAGCGGGCGTGCCGTGCTCGCCATGGCACAGCGGTTCCCCGGCAGCGAGTTTACCGGGTACGATCTCCACAAGCCCAATGTGGACAGAGCGGCCGCGGCCGCGGCGGACGCGGGCCTGAACGGGCGGGTGCGGTTCGAGGCCACCGACGCGACGACCGGGCTGGCCGGACCGCTGGACCTGGTCACGATGTTCGACGTCCTGCACGACGCGCCCGACCCGCCCGCGCTGCTGGCGGCCGCGCACCGCGCGCTCGAGCCCTCGGGTGGTGTGCTGCTGGTGCTGGAGAGCAACGCGGCCGCCGACGCGCAGGACAACCGCGGCGCACCCGGGACCATCCTGTACGCCACCAGCACGCTCTACTGCGTGCCGTCCGCGCTGGCCGACGGCGGGCCCGCGCTGGGCACCCTCGGCCTGCCGTTCGCGGAGCTGGCCGAACTGGCCGGCCGGGCCGGGTTCGCCAGCACCGAGGAAATCCCGTTGCGGAGCCCGATGAACGCGCTGTACCTGCTTCGTCCCTAGGAGGCCGCTGTGCCGGACATCCCTGTATCCCGCTGGAGGCTGTTCACCAGATTCGTCACCATCGTCGCCGTGCTGCTCGGCTCCGGAATCGTCGTGCTGCTCCTGATGCTGGGCGGGTTCGTGACGGGTGGCCCGAAGCGGGCGAAACGGATGGCTTACCGGGGTTTCGTACGGACCCTTCAGATACTCGGGCCGACCTTCGTGAAGTTCGGGCAGACCTCCAGCACCCGCCGCGACACCATGCCGGCCGCGCTCTGCGACGAACTCGGCACCCTGCACGACTCCGTGCGGCCGATGTCCCGGCGCAAGGCGGTCCGTGCTCTCCGGGAGGCGGACATCGAGGGACTGGAAGTGGCGCCGGACCCCAGCGCCAGCGGGAGCATCGCCTGTGTCTACCGGGGTGAGCTGGCCGACGGACGGGTGGTCGCGGTGAAGCTCAAGCGGCCCGGTATCGAGGGCCGCATGCGCGCCGACCTGGCCCTGATCCGGTCGATGGTGCGCCGGATGGAGAAGCTGCCGAAGATGCGCGGGATGCCGATGGCCGACCTCGTCGGGTACATCAGCACCGCCATCCTCGGGCAGCTCGACTTCGCCCGCGAGGCCCGCAACATCGCCCGGCTGCGGCGGTGCCTGTCCGAGATCCCGCAGATCCGGGTGCCCGCGGTGTACCCGGAACTGTCCACAGCGGACTGCCTGCTGTTCGAATATCTGCCACAGCTCGACACCGCGACGCCGGAAGCGCTACCGACCGACGTCCGCGCGACACTCGCGAAGCGGACACTCGAAGCGGCCAACCGGATGATGTTCGCCGAGGGGTTCGTCCATTGCGACCTGCATCCCGGCAACGTCTACCTCACCCGCGACCAGCGCGTGGTGATCCTCGACGCCGGGTACTGCGTGCAGCTGCCGGAGCGGGTGCGCGAGCTGATCGGCGAGTTCTTCGCCTGCCTCGCCCTCGGCGACGGCGAGCGCTGCGGCGAGATCGTGCTGGAGAGCGCGGTCGATTCGGGCGGGGTGGATCGTGCGGCGTTCGTCGCGGAGATGGCGGTGATCGTGGCCGAGCACGCGGGGCCGGGCGTGGAGTTCGACATGAAGGTGTTCGGGGACAGGGTGTTCCAGCTACAGCAGAAACACGGGATCTACGCCGCGTCGGACTTCGCGTTTCCGCTGATGTCGCTGACGGTGCTGGACGGGACCATCCGGCGACTTTCGGAGGATGCGGACTTCCAGCAGGTCGGCGTCGCCCGGGGTGGTCGTGAGTGGCGTTAGGCAAGTTCGTCAGGCCTTCCGGACGCGCCTCAGCCTCGCGCGTGTGTGCCGGTCCAGGACGTCGCGAAAGCCACTTTCGCGACGTCTGATGTCCCGAAAGTGGCTTTCGCGACACCTCTTCAGAAGAGGGCGCGCATCGCTCGCGGTCGCGTGATTAGACGGCGAACTCGCGTGTTTGGATGGCGATCACGTGTGATCAGACGGCGATCACGGGTGATTGAATGGCGATCACGGGTGATCGTCGTCTGATCACGCGGGTTCGACGGACTGGCGGTGCCGGAAGACATCGGCGGCGAAGCGGTGGAACCGGCCGCGAGGGAAAGCAGAGCGCCCGCGCCCGCAAGGAAACTCCGTCGTCCCCATTCGGCCATTGTTCCTCCAGTGCGGATCAGGCCATCGCGGCGAGGTACTCCTCGGGCACCAGTCCGACCTGCTCCATGAGATGCAGCTCGTCGGTGACACCCCAGTGCTCGACGAGCTTGCCGTCCTGGACGCGCGCGACGCCGAAGACCGAGCAGCTCACCTTGTTGCCGGTGGCCTCCTTGCCCATGTAGCTGCCGGTGTGCGTGCCGGTCGCGGTCATCCTGGTGGCGACGCGGTCGCCGTCGGCGAGGATGTCCTCGATGGTGAACCGCAAATCGGGGAACGCCCGCATGAAGTCGGACACGATGGTCAGCACGGACTCGAAACCGTGGCTGCCCATCCGGGTGTGGTGGACCATGTCGGGCGACCAGAACTCCGCCATGCCTTCCAGGTCCCCGCTGTTCCACGTCGCTATGTAGCGCTGGACCAGATCCTTGTTCTCCTCAGTCGACATCGCGAGTCGCCTTCCTTGTGCCGGACGGCACCTGCCCGCGGGAGCGAGCGGTGAGGGTCATTTCCTGCCACTCGAAATGCTGTCCCCTCCAAGGAAGAACTACTTCTTCAGCCTTGCCAGCCCGCTTAAAGCAACACTGAAGAAGTAGACAAAACCCGGTACGGGGCAGACTCGCCACCAGCGATCACCGAGAGGTCGACGAAGGAGCGGGTCATGTCGGTGGAGAAGCAGCAGCGCAGCCAGAGCGAGAAATGGACAGACCTGACCAAGGAAGAACTCGACCAGACCATCGGCGAGTTCACCGTCGAGGAGAACGGCGCACAGGCGGCCGGGCTCACCGAGGAGCAGATCGCCGAGACCCGGGCCGCGATCAAGAAGCTGGTCGCCGACGCCACCACGATCAGCGACAAGTACATCAAGATCAAGGGGCTGGCGAAGAGTTCGGGCAAGCCCGTGGCGGAATTGATCGACCAAGCCGAGGTCGACGCCGACCGGGCGCTGCTGAACCACCTCGTCGGCGAGGAGTACCGGCTGGTGGCTCCGCACGGTGAGATCGTCGGCAAGCAGCGTTGTATCGATCGGATGATGTCCGGTGCGATCCGCCCGCAGGCGCTGGGCCGCGACGGCTTCGAGACCACCGAGGACGTGCTCCAGGTCCACGGCAACACGGCCGTGTACACCGGCACGTTCAGTATGCAGGGTAAATGGCTCACAGAGGACGAGGGCACCGGCCAGATCACCGAGAAGCCGCGCGAGTTCACCTATCGGACGATCCACACCTACACGTTCCGTGATGGCCGCTGGCAGCTGACCGCGTCGCAGATGACCGACGCGCCCAAGCCGAAGGTGCGGTTCGCCACCGGTCCGGGTACCGACCGTCCCGCGGATTGG
Source organism: Amycolatopsis coloradensis (assembly GCF_001953865.1). Taxonomy (GTDB): domain Bacteria; phylum Actinomycetota; class Actinomycetes; order Mycobacteriales; family Pseudonocardiaceae; genus Amycolatopsis; species Amycolatopsis coloradensis. Next base: position 395,658 of record NZ_MQUQ01000004.1, on the reverse strand, counting down.
CGCCCGGAAGACTGAATCGGTTCAACCGCAAGCCGGAAGAAGTTCCGCGTACCCCCCGCCGCCGGACAATGATCAGTTGACCGGCAAAAGGAGGAAACCCATGTCCGCACCGGAACCGCGGCTTTCCGAAAAGCAACTCGAAGAGACCATCGGCCAGTTCACGGTGGACGAGTCCAGCGCACGGTCCTGTGGGCTGGACAGTGCCGAGATCGAGCGGATCCAGCAGGGTGTGCGGGCGGTGGCCGCCGAATCGGCGCAGATCACCGCCAAGTACAACGAGATCGCCGGGCGCACCGGGGCGGAACCGGTGAAAGCCCTTGGCGCTGAAGAGGTCGAGGCCGATCGGTCGCGGCTGGAAGCGCTGATGACCGAGGACTACAGTTTCGTGACCCCGTTCGGCCACAACGAGAACCGGGAGCGGAGCATCTCCGTGATCCTTTCCGGGCTCGTGCACTTCGATTCGTTCGGCCACGACGGTTTCGAGACGACCGAGGAGTCACTGCACATCCACGGTCCCGGCGCCGCGGTGCTCACCAGCACGGTGAAGATGAGCGGCTCCGGTGAGACCAAGAACCTCCGTACCGGTGAAGTCCACGAGGCGGATTTCACCGGCACGTACCGCACCACGCACACCTACGTGTTCGAGGATTCGCACTGGCGACTCGAAGCTTCGCAGATGACGGAAATCCCTTCCGGCGGTGAAGAGGCCGTGGTGGCGCATTCGTAGTCAAGCGCCCAGAACAGGATGAGGCATCGATGAGATACGCGCTGCTTGGCCGGAGCGGGCTTCGGGTGTCGGGGCTGTGCCTCGGCACGATGACCTTCGACGCGGCGGGCCGCGGCTGGTGTGTGTCCAAAGAGGATGGACACCGGATCTTCGACGCCTTCCTGGAGGCCGGCGGCAATTTCATCGACACGCACACCTACGGGCCGACCGAGGACTATCTCGGCGAGTATCTCGAAGGCGACCGGGACCGGGTGGTGCTGGCGACCAAGTTCGGCGGCACCCTCGCCCCGGACGACGTCAACGCCTCGGGCGGGCACCGGAAGAGCATGCTGCGTTCGGTGGAGAACAGCCTGCGCCGGCTGAAGACCGACTACGTGGACCTGTTGTGGCTGCACGCCTGGGACGCGCTGACCCCGGTCGACGAGCTGATGCGGGGGCTGGATGACCTGGTGCGCGCCGGGAAGGTGCTCCACGTCGGCGTGGCCAACGCGCCGGCGTGGGCGGTGGCCAGGGCCAGCACGCTCGCGGAACTGCGCGGCTGGACACCGTTCTGCGCGTTGCAGGTCGAGTACAGCCTGGTGGAACGGGACGTCGACCGCGAGTTCGTCCCGATGGCGAAGGAACTCGACCTCGCGATCGCCGCCTGGACCCCGCTGGCCAGCGGCTGGCTGACCGGCAAGTACCTCCCGAGCCGCGACGACTCCGCCGCGGGAAGGCCCCGGCGGCTCGACGATCCGGTGATGAGCCGGTTCCTGCCGAGGAACGAACGGACCGTGGCGATCGCCGAGGAGGTGTGCGCGATCGCGGGCGAGATCGGCTGCCTGCCCGCGCACGTCGCGCTCAACTGGCTCCGCCGCCGCGGCACCATCCCCATCTTCGGCGCCACTTCGGTGGAGCAGGTCAAGGAGAACGCCGCCTGTTTCGACTTCGAGCTATCCGCCGACCAAGTCGACCGGTTGAGCGCGGTGAGCCGGATCAAACTCGGTTTCCCGCACGACTTCCTGCGCAGCGGCATGGTGCGACGACTGATGTACGGCGATCACGGCGACCTCATCGACAGTGGCCGCGGCTAGCCGGGCGGGGCGAAGATGAACACGCCGCGGTGGTGGTCCGAGGTCGTCGACGGGGTCACGGAATTCCAGCGGGAGCATCCCGGGAACCTGCCCGGCGCGGTGTTCGCCGCCGAGACCCGCGCGGACGGGCCGCTGGTCGCCGCCGTCGGCGACGGCTGGTCCGCCGGTTCGATCTGCAACATCGGCTCGATGACCAAGACGTTCACCGCCACCGCGGTGCTGCTCGCGCTCGCCGAGGCGGACCGGCTCGACGTCGAATCGCCGGTCGCCGAGTTCCCCGGGATGGAGATCTACCGCGGTGACCCGGTGAAGCGCCGGATCAGGGTGCGGCACCTGTTGCAGCACACCACCGGGATGCCGGTCTTCCTCGCCACCGAAGAAGCACCACCCGTTCTGTCCGGCGCGGAACTGGTCGGGCCGACGGTGCCGTGGATCGGTTCACCCGGGTACACCAACGAGCCGATCCCGGTGGAGGGCCGTTTCGTGCCGTCCCGCCTGCTGAACCTGGACCAGGTCAGCGAGCACATCATGCGGACCTACCCGCTCCGGCACGAGCCCGGCGCCGACTACACCTACAGCTCGGCGAACTACGTGGTCGCGGGCAGGCTGGTGGAACGGCTGACCGGCAAGTCGCCGAACGTCTTCCTGGCCGAGAAACTGTTCCGGCCGTTGGGAATGCGGGATTCGTTCTTCGTCGCGCAGCCCACCGGTGACACGCGGATCGACGAGGACGTGACCGCGGAGCAACGGGCGCGCATCGCCGGAGTCTCGCTGATCACCCGGGACGGAAAGTGGCCACCGGAGGTCGCGCCCGGCCCGGACGGCGGATGGGACATCCTGCGGCGGAACTGGCGCTTCGTGTATCCCGACGGCGGGATGTACACCACCGCGGCCGATCTGCTCACGTTCCTGCGCGCGGTGCGCGACGACGGGGTGCACGAGGGCGAGCAGGTATTGCCGCCCGAGGTGGTGAAGCTGATGGTGACCGACCACGGTTTCGGCCACACCATGGCGTTCGGCTACCGGCGGAGCACCACACCGTACGGCCAGGGGCCGGGCACGCTCGACCACCTCGGCAACATCATGACCTACTTCTGGTGCGATCCGCGCGACGGCGACCCGCTGCACGGGGTGTTCCTGAGCCAGCGGCTCGCCAACGCCATCGTGAACAACAACATGGTCGACGGGATGCGGGCGATCTTCCGCGGTTTCGTCCCGTTGGTGAGCAAGGGCGCGCGATGACCGCGCCCTGCCTGCACGAGGTGGTGAGCCGGCAGGCCGGTCGCACACCGGACGCGACGGCGATCGACGGCGTGGGGACCCTGACCTACCGCGAACTCGACCGGCGCGCGAACGCGGTGGCCCAGCTGCTGCAGGCCAGGGGGATCGGCAGGGGATCGCTGGTCGCGGTCTGCCTGCCGAGATCCGGTGACCTGGTGGTCGCGATGCTGGGGGTGCTGAAGGCGGGCGCGGCGTACCTGCCGATCGATCCCGCGCTGCCGCCCACCCGGATCGCGTTCCTGTGCGCCGACGCGGCCGTCTCGCTGGCGCTCACCTCGCGGCGATGGTCGGACAGACTGCCCGGTGATCCGCTGTGCCTGGACGGACTGTCCGAAAAGGACGATCCGCCGGACCCGGGAACCACGCCCTCGGCTCCGGCGTGCGTGATGTACACCTCCGGGTCGACGGGGCGGCCGCTGGGCAGCGTGATCCCGCACCGCGCGGTGCTCCGGCTGGTGCGCGGGAACGGGTTCGTCCCGATCACCGCGACCGATCGGGTGGCCCACGCGTCGAACATCTGCTTCGACGCGTCGACCTTCGAGATCTGGGGCGCCCTCGCCGCCGGAGCCTGCCTCGTCGTCTTTCCCGACGAACTGGTGCTGGACCCGCGAAGTTTCGCCGCCGAACTGCGCAGCCGGCGAATATCTTCGCTGTGGCTGACTTCCGCGTACTTCGACCTGATCGGCGCGACCGTGCCGGACGCCTTCGCCACCGTGGATCAGCTGCTCGTCGGTGGGGACACCGTGCATGCCTCGACGGTGCGCGCGGTCCTCGCGGCCGGTCGTCCCGGCCGCCTGCTCAACGCGTACGGGCCGACCGAGAACACCGTCTTCTCCGCGTGGTACGAGGTGCGTGACGTCCCGCCGCACGCGGTCACCGTGCCGATCGGCTTTCCCGTGCCCGGCACCGAGATCCAGCTACTCGACGACCGCCTGCGGCCGGTGGGCCCGGACGAGGTCGGCGAGCTGTACCTCGGCGGGGAGGGCCTCGCGCTCGGATACCACCGGCGGCCGGACGCGACCGCCGCCCGGTTCGTCGCGGTGGCGGGCGCCCGGCTGTTCCGGACCGGTGACCTCGGCCGGTACCGCCAGGACGGCGCGCTCGACCATCTCGGCCGCCGTGATCGGCAGGTGAAGTTGCGGGGGTTTCGGGTCGAACCCGCCGAGGTCGAGGCCGCGTTGACCGCACGGCCCGGGGTGGCCCAGGCCGTGGTGGTGGCCCGTCGCGAACCCGCCCGTCTCGATGCCTGGGTGGTGCCCGAACGCGCGACCGGCGAAGGCGTGGTGGGGCAGTGGCGACGGCTGTACGACGAGGTGACCTACCGGGGGATCGACGGCGGCGATCCGCGGTTCAACATCACGGGCTGGGTCAGCAGCTACACCGGTGAGCCGTTGCCGGAGGCGGAGATGCGTGAGCAGGTGGAGCAGACGGTCGCGCGGCTACGGGAGCTGCGCCCTCGGCGAGTGCTGGAGATCGGGTGTGGAACGGGTCTGCTGCTGTTACCTCTGGCCAGTGAGACCGAAACCTACTGGGGCACCGACTTCTCCGCGGTCGCGCTTGCCGGACTCGGCCCGCAGGTCGCGGGGCTGCCGCAGGTCCGGCTGCTGAACCGGCGGGCGGACGACTTCTCCGGGATCGCCGGTGAAACCTTCGACCTGGTGGTGCTGAACTCGGTGGTGCAGCACTTTCCCAGTGTCCACTACCTGCTTCGGGTCTTACGCAAAGCCGTCCGGGTGCTCCGGCCCGGCGGCGCGATCTTCCTCGGCGATCTGCGCAGCCTCCCGTTGCTGGAGGAGTTCCATCGCTCGGCCGGCTCGCGACGCGGACGGCAGGCGGTCGCCGAAGGGGTCCGGCAGGAGCCGGAGCTGGTCCTCGACCCGGACCTCTTTCCCGCGCTGGCACAGTGGTTCCCGGAGATCGGGGACGCGCGTGTCCAGCTCCGGCGGGGGTGGGCCGACAACGAGCTGACCCACTTCCGGTACGACGTGGTGCTCAGGATCGGGGACCAGGCCGGTACCGGCGAGCCGGAGTGGCTCGACTGGCCGTTGGACGGGGAACCGGCGGATGTCCTGCGGGGGCTGGTCCCGCCGTTCGGTGTCCGTGGCGTGCCGAACGCGCGGCTGGCCGGCTCCGGTGTGCACCCGGAGGAGTTCTGGCGGCTGGCCGAACGGCTCGGGCTCGCCGCGGAGATCGGCTGGTCCGCCGATCCCCATGCGTTCGACGCCGTGTTCCACCACCCGGGGACACCGGCTCCGGCGAGTCCACAAAGGACTTCGGCGCGCCGGCCCGCCGACTACGCCACCGACCCGATCTTCGCCGAGCAAGCGCGGACCCTCGGCCCTCGGCTGCGTCGCGAACTCGCGGCGAGCCTCCCGGACCACCTGGTGCCGTCGGTGATCACCGTCCTGCCCCGGTTGCCGTTGACATCCAACGGAAAGGTGGATCTCGACGCGCTGCCGGAACCCGCGCTCGGGGCGCCGACGCTCCAGCCCGCGAGGTCCGTCACCGAACGCGCGGTCGCCGAGATCTGGGCCAGGGTGCTCGGAGTGCCCGAGGTGAGCGTGGCGGACAACTTCTTCGACATCGGGGGAAACTCGCTCAAAGCCGCCCAAGTGATCGAAGAACTGCGACGGACCTTCGACCCGCGGCTGCCGCTCGTGCGGCTCTTCGACCTGCCGACCGTGCGGGCGTTTTCGGCCGCCCTCGACGATCGCGGGTGCACACCCGGCTTCAGCGGGGAAAGGAACCGTGGGCGGCTTCGCCGGGCGCGCCGACGGGTCGGTGAGCCGGGATGACCGGCGCCGACCTCGCCGTCGTGGGGATGGCCTGCCGGTTCCCCGGCGCGCGTGACCTCGGCGAATACTGGCGGAACCTGCGTTCCGGGGTGGAGTCGATCTCCTTCTTCGAGGAGGAGGACTTGCGGCGGAACGGGGTCGAGCAGGCACTGCTGGACCGTCCCGACTACGTCCGCGCCGCACCGGTACTCGACGACCCGTCCCTGTTCGACGCCGAGTTCTTCGGATACTCGCCGAACGAGGCCGCGATGATCGATCCCCAGCAGCGGATCTTCCTGGAATGCGCGTGGTCGGCGCTGGAGCACGCCGGGCAGGACCCCGGCACGCAGCCGGGGCCGGTCGGCGTCTACGGCGGTGCGGCGATCAACACCTACCTGCTGTTCAGCGGGCTCCTGTCGCGGTTCACCGGAGAGTACGTGCGGACCCTCACCGCCAGCGACAAGGATTTCCTCAGCACCAGGGTGTCCTACAAACTCGACCTCACCGGTCCGAGCCTGACCGTGCAGACCGCCTGCTCCACCTCGCTGGTCGCGGTGCACCTCGCCGCGCAAAGCCTGCACCACGGCGAATGCGACCTCGCGCTGGCCGGTGGGGTCTCGGTCCGGATCCCGCACCGGGCCGGGTATCGCCACGAACGCGGCGGGATCCTCAGCGGTGACGGGCACTGCCGCCCGTTCGACGCGGACGCGGACGGCACGATCTTCGGCAGCGGTGCCGGTGTCGTGGTGCTCAAACGGCTGGCCGAGGCGGTGGCGGACGGAGACACCGTGCACGCGGTGCTCAAGGGCTCCGCAGTGAACAACGACGGCGCGGAGAAGGTCAGCTACGCCGCGCCGAGTGTGCACCGGCAAGCGGCGGCGGTGGTGGAGGCGCTCGCCGACGCGGACGTCGACCCGTCGACCATCGGCTACGTGGAGGCACACGGCACCGGTACCAGGGTCGGCGATCCGATCGAGGTCGAGGCGCTCACCCGCGCGTATCGGGAATGGACCGGCGATCGCGAATACTGCCTGCTCGGCTCGGTCAAAGGGAATCTGGGTCATCTCGACGCCGCTGCCGGGGTGGCCGGGCTGATCAAGACCGTGCTCGCGCTGCGGGAAGCGGAGATCCCGGCGAGCTTGCACTACACCCGCGCCAACCCCGACATCGACTTCGCCGATACCCCGTTCTCGGTGTGCCACGCGCTCACCCCCTGGCGGGGGAGTGGGCCACGACGGGCCGCGGTGAACGCGCTCGGCGTCGGCGGCACGAACGCACACCTCGTCCTCGAACAGGCGCCGGAACCACAGCCGTCCGGACCGTCGCGGCCGTGGCAACTCCTGGTGCTGTCGGCGAAAACGCCGTCCGCGCTGAACGCCGCGACCGCCGCGCTGGCCGCGGATCTCGCCGACCGGCCGGACGCCGGACTGGCCGACGCGGCGCACACCCTCCGAATCGGCAGGCGGCCGTTCCGGCATCGCCGGGTGGTGGTGTGCACGGGCTCGGCGGACGCGGTGTCCGGCCTGCGCACACCGGACGCCGGCCGCGCCTGGACCGGCGACTGCCCGGACGGCACCGCGAATCCGGTGTTCCTGATCCCGGGCCAGGGCGCGCAGCGACTTCGGATGGGTGCCGTGTTGTCCGCGTCGGAGCCGGTCTTCCGGGCCGCGTTCGATCGGTGCGCGGGGCTCTTCGCGGCGGAACTCGGCGCGGATCTGCGGGAGATCATCGGTGACGAACGGCTGGCCAGTACCGGCTACATCCAGCCCGCCCTGTTCAGCGTTTCGTACGCGCTCGCCGAACTGTGGCGGTCCTGGGGGGTGCGGCCCGCCGCGTTGCTGGGGCACAGCATCGGGGAACTCACCGCCGCCTGCCTCGCCGGGGTGTTCACGCTGGCGGACGCCGTGGCGGTGGTCGCGACACGCGGACGGCTGACGCAGGGACTGCCCGAGGGCGCGATGATCGAGGTCGGCCTCACGGAAGCGGACTGCCAGTCCTATGTGGACGACGACATCTCGGTGGCCGGGATCACCGGCCCCACCAGGTGCGTACTGGCCGGGCCACCGGCCGCGATCCGGGAACTCGGCGCCCGGCTGAAGGTGCCCGTGCATCCCCTCGGCGTCTCGCGCGCGTTCCACTCCGCGATGGTGGAACCGGCGGTCGCGCCGTTGCTGGAGAAGCTGTCCACCTGCACGCTGCGGCCGCCGGAAATCCCGTTGGTGTCCGGCGTGAGCGGCACCTGGATCACCACCGGCGAAGCGACTTCGCCGGAATACTGGGCCGCACAGCTGCGACGGCCGGTCCGGCTCCGTGACGGGTTCCGGACGCTGGGCGTACTGAATCGCCCGGTGCTGCTCGAAGTCGGCCCTGGACGCACTTTGTGCGGTTTGGCACACCGTCAGGCCACGACCTTCACCGCTGTGCCGTCACTCGCCGGCGAGCCGGAGCAGGCGGGAATGCTCGCCGCGCTCGGCAGGCTGTGGCTGTCCGGAGTCCCGGTGGACTGGCGGGCGCTGGCCGGGGACGAACAGCGACGCCGGGTGCCGCTGCCGGGGTATCCGTTCGAGCGACGGCGGCACTGGTACGAGCCGGACGGCTCGACGGCACCCGCGCCGGTCCCGCCGCCTCCGGAGGAAACGCGCGAAGAGAAGGCCTGCACCGAGCAGGCGCGTACTCCCACCGAGGCCGCGGTGATCGGCGTCTGGCAGGCCGTACTCGGCGTGCGGGACATCGGTGTGCGGGACAACTTCTACGACCTCGGCGGACATTCGGTGCTGATCCCGGACGTGGTGGCTCGGCTCGGCGCGACCTTCCAGCTCGACCTGCCGGTGCTGAGCCTGGTCGAGGCGCCGACGGTGGCGGAGCTGGCCGAGCGCATCGAGGACGTCTTCCGGATCCGGAGCGAGCTGGCGCGATCATGGAGGTAGGGATGAACAGTCCGGAGTGGTGGACGCGGGCCGTCGAGCGGGTGGCCGAGACGCGGCGCGCGGATCCGGGGAACCTGCCGGGCGCGGTGATGGGGGTCGAGACACTGGCGGACGGCCCGCTGATCGCCGCGATCGGCGACGGCTGGTCCGAGCGGACCATCTGCGAGATCGGCACCATGAGCAAGGCGTTCACCGCGACCGCCGTGCTGCTCGCGCTGGAGGAGGTGGGCCTGCTCGACGTGGAGGCCGAGGTGTGGCGGCTGCCGGGGATGGGTGCCTTCGGCTCTTCGCCGTCGAAGCGGAAGATCCGGGTCCGGCACCTGCTTCAGCACACTTCGGGGCTGCCGACGATCCAGCACTACACCGCAGGCCCGGCGACCCCGTGCAACGACCCCGGCGGGCCGCCGCCGTCGTTCGCCGACACCGACGCCCGCCTCGGGCCGACCTCGGAATGGACCTGCTATCCGGGTGGTACCAACGAATACCTTTTTGTCGACGGGCGGCCGAGGCCGTCCCGCACGCTGACCGTGGAGCAGGTGAGCGGTGCGCTCATGGAGTACTACGAGCCGGTGAAGGAACCTGGCGCGGAGTACTTCTACAGCCCGATCAACCACGTGATCGCGGCGCGGATCGCCGAGACGCTGACCGGCATGTCGATCAACGTCTACCTGAAACGGCGGTTGTTCGAACCGCTCGGGATGACCGACTCGTTCTTCGTCGCGCAGCCGACCGGGGACGCGGAACTCGACGCGTGGATCGGCGAGGGGGTCACCGAAGAACAGCGCGCACGGATCGCCGACATCACCATGATCACCCGCGACGGCGCTCTGCCGCCCGAAGTCGCGCCCGGCCCGGACGGGGTCTGGGACAAGTTCCGCCGGGGCTGGCGGTTCGTCTTCCCGGACGGCGGGATGATGACCACCGTCGGCGACCTGCTCGCGTTCCTGCGGGTGTTGCGTGACGGCGGTCGCGCCGGAGAGCGGCGGATCCTGTCGCCGGAGATCGTGAAGCTGCTCGTCGACGACCACGGTTTCGGGCACACCATGGGCTTCGGCTACCGCTCCGCGAACACCCCGTACGGGCAGGGTTCCGGCACCCTGGAGCACCTCGGCAGCAAGATGACCTACTGCTGGCTGGAACTGAACTCGGCCGATCCGCTGCTCGGCGTGTTCTTCAGCCAGCGCCTGCCGAACATCGCCACCACCCCGAACATGGGTGCCGGGCTGAAGGTCATCTTCCGCGTCTTCGTCCCGGCGGTGGGTGACGCCAGGACCGGCAGCCGATGACCCGGCTCGGGCTCACGGAGTTCCCGTACCTGGCCGATCATCGGGTCCAGGGAACACTCGTGCTGCCCGGTGCGGTGTACCTGGACCTGGCGCTGAGCGCGTTCGACACCCCCGTGCCGTCCATTGTGGACGATATCCGGTTCGACCGGGTGTTCGTGGTTCCGGCGGAGGGCACGAAGGTGCTGAACACCACGCTCGGGCCGCCTGTCGACGGCTGGCGGGAGTTCACCGCGACCGGCGACGACGGGGTCCGGTACGCGAGTGGCCGGATCCGTCGCGGCGCGCTTCCCGCCGGTGAATGGGAACCCCCGGACCCCGGGAAAGATTCTCCCGGTGCGGATCTGTACGCCGCCCTGCGGAAGGCCGGGAACGATTACGGCCCCGCGTTCCGGGGGATCGACCGGTTCCGGGTGGGGGAAGGGGTCGCCACCGCCGAACTGCGGATCCCGGTGCCGCTCGACGGGCACGTCCTGCATCCGGTGGTACTCGACACCGCGATGCAACTGCTGGCCGCCTCGGCCAGGCGGACCGTGGTGCTGGCGGGGTGGGATCGGCTGGTCCTGCACCGTTCGCCGGACCGGACGGGCACGGTCCACGTCAGGTTCCGGGAGCGCGGCGATGAACTCGTCGGGGACATGCTGCTGTCCGATTCGGACGGTCGGGTCGTCGCCGAGATCTTCGCCGCGCGTCTGCGATTCCTGGAGCCGTCGCCGCTGAGGATCGCGGTCGCCGCGACGTTCACGGCCGAGCCCGTCGAGGAGACGCTGTCCTTCTGGGCGGATCAGCTCGGTGTCCCGGTGTCCGTCGAATTCGCCGGGTACCAGCAGGTGTTCCAGGAACTTCTCGACCCCGGAAGTCTGCTGTCCGGCAACCGCGACGGCGCGAACGTGCTGCTGATCCGGCCTCAAGACTGGCTTTCCCCCATCGCGCCACTCGTGTCCGAAGTGGACTCGGCAACGCAGGACTCGATACTGGCGGATTCCCTGAGGCACCGGCTACCCGGGATCGGTGATGTCGCGCACCTGGCGCCGTACGAGACCGACTACCTCTATGAGGAGATCTTCACCCGGCAGTCCTATCTACGGCACGGTATCGAGCTGCGCGACGGCGACACCGTCTTCGACGTGGGAGCGAACATCGGGCTGTTCAGCCTGTTTGCACGGAGTCGCTGCCCCGGCGCCGACGTGTACGCCTTCGAACCGAACCCGCCGGCGTTCGAGGCCCTGCGCCGCAACACCACGCTGTACGCCTCCGAGACAAGGATCTTCGACTACGGGATCGCCGCCACCGACGGCGAACTCCCGTTCACGAGCTATTCGCGTTCACCCGCTTTTTCCGGGTTCGCCGCGGACGCCGAACGTGACCACGCCGCGGTGACCGCCGTCGTCGCGAACGTACTCCGGAACGACTCCGCCGAACTCGTGGAGCACCTCACTCGTGACCGGCTGGCCGCCGACGTCCTGCCGAGGCGGGTACGGACGCTGTCCGCGGTGTTCGCCGAGCAAGGCGTCGAACGCGTGGACCTGCTCAAGATCGACGCCGAGGGCAGCGAGGAGGACATCCTGGCCGGGATCGGCGACGAGCAGTGGCCCCGAATCCGCCAAGTGGTACTGGAGGCGCACGATCCCGGCGGCGCGGACCGGATCGCGAGCCTGTTGCGTGACAGGGGTTTCCAGGTCGTCGTGGATCGTGACGACGAACTGTTGCTCGGCACCGGATTCGCCGGTGTCTTCGCGCGCCGGCCGGGCAAGACGCACACCGTCGACCTCGACCGAGTGACCGATGAGTTCATCGAAGCGGTGCGCGGTGCGGACCTGCCTTGCCTGGTAGTACTTTGTCCTCCTTCGGCCAACGCCCGGGGCCCCGTACCGGACCGCGTGGAGCGGCGGCTGGCCGAGGGGCTCGCCGGGCTTCCCGGTGTCGAACTGATCACCACCGGCGAACTGGCGCGGGCCTACCCGGTGGCCGATCCCGACGATCCCGGCGCCGAGAGGCTCGGGCACATTCCCTACCGGCCCGCCTACTTCGCGGCACTGGGCACGATGATCGCGCGCAAACTGTCCGCGCACCGGCCGGTCAAGGCGCTCGCGCTCGACTGTGATCAAACGCTGTGGGCGGGCTACTGCGGCGAGGACGGACCGGACGGAATCCAGCCCAGAGCCGCCGTGCAGGAGTTCGCGCTCGCGCAACACCGGGACGGGGTCCTGCTCTGCCTGTGCAGCAAGAACAACGACGAGGACGTGCGAGCGGTCTTCGACCGGCGGACCGACCTGCCGGTGCGGGACGAGCACATCGTCGCGCGGAGGGTGGGCTGGCAGCCGAAATCGGCGGGGATCACCGGACTCGCCGACGAGCTCGGCCTCGGCACGGACAGCTTCGCCTTCCTGGACGACAATCCGGTCGAGTGTGCGGAGGTGCGCGCGAACCTTCCCGAGGTCTTGACTCTCCAGCTGCCCGCACAGGCCGAGGAGATCCCCGGGTTTCTCGCGCACGTCTGGGCTTTCGACCGGGCACGGCCGACCGAAGAGGACCGGGAACGCCCAGCCAGGTATCTCGCGGAGCGGCGACGGCGTACCGCGCGGGAGCGGGCGCTGACCTTCGAGTCCTTTATGGATAGTCTGGAACTCGTGGTGCGCGTCGACGCGTACGCCGACCGTGATCTGCCCCGGATCGCCCAGCTCACACAGCGCACCAACCAGTTCACCACCACCGCGATCCGCCGCACCGAGGCAGAGCTGCGGGAACTGCTCGGCACGGGCGAGCTGGACTGCCACACCGTCCGGGTCGCGGACCGGTTCGGCGACTACGGACTGGTCGGGGTCGTTCTCGCGGCAGCCGGGCGGGAATCCTTGCGGGTGGACACGTTTCTGCTCAGCTGCCGGGCACTCGGGCGCGGCGTGGAACATCGGATACTGGCCGCGCTGGGGGAGTCCGCGTCGCGCCGGGGGCTCGCCCGGATCGAACTGCCGTTCACCCCGACCGGGCGCAATGAGCCCGCTCGTCGCTTTCTCGAAGAAGTCACCGATGGGCACTTCACCATCGCGGCCGAAACGGCTTCCCGGGTGGAGTTCCAGCCGTCCTCCGTCCCGCCACCGGTCCCGCGGACGCCCCGGACCGTGTCCGGCGGCCTGCCGTCCACCTGGTACCAGCGGGTCGCGACGGAACTGCGGAAGCCCGAGGACATCCTCGCCGCGGTGCGCCGGGCCAACCTGCGGTCGAGACCGTCGCTGCCGAACGCGTTCCGCGGCCCGGACGACGACGTGGAGCGCGAACTCGCCGTGCTGTGGCGGAAGGTGCTCGGGCTGCGCGAGGTCGGGGTGGACGACAATTTCTTCGACCTCGGCGGCAGTTCGGTACTCGGTGTCCGGCTGATGACCGGGCTCGACGAACTGGCGGGCACCGCGCTGCCTCCGACCAGCCTGTTCGAACGGCCGACCATCCGCACGATGGCCGCGCTGCTCCGGCCGGGTGTGCAGGACGCGGAGCCCGTCGGTACCTCAGGTCAGCGCCGGGGCGCGCGCAGGCGCGAGATGCCCCGGCGAGCCCGGAGGCGTCATGGATAACGGCCACGAGATCGCGGTGATCGGCCTCGCCTGCCGGTTCCCCGGTGCCAAGGGCAGCGCGGAATTCTGGGCGAATCTCGAGGCAGGCGTGGAATCGGTCACCGAACTCACCAACCGCGACCTGCGGTCCGCCGGGGTCGGATGGCGCGAGCGGACCCGGCCGGGATACGTCCGCGCGGCGCCGTTGCTCGACGCTTACGACCGGTTCGACGCCGCCTTCTTCGGTTATTCGCCAAGGGAGGCCGCGGCACTCGATCCCCAGCAGCGGGTGTTCCTCGAATGCGCGTGGACCGCGGTGGAGGACGCGGGCTACGCGCCGAGCCGGTTCCCCGGCGCGATCGGGGTTTTCGCCGGTTCGGCCTTGAACACCTATCTGCTGCACAGCGGTGTCGCGGACCGGCTGCGGGACGACTACCTGCTCACCCTGATCGCCAACGACAAGGACTACCTGGCCACCAGGGTGTCGTACAAACTCGGGCTCACCGGGCCGAGCATGTCCGTGCAGACCGCGTGTTCCACCTCGCTGGTGGCCGTGCACCTCGCCTGCCAGAGCCTGCTCACCGGCGAATGCGAACTCGCGCTGGCCGGGGGAGTGTCGGTGAAGGTCCCGCAGCGGGCGGGCTACCGGCACGAAACCGGCGGGGTGCTCTCACCCGACGGGCACTGCCGGGCCTTCGACGCGGACGCCGGCGGCACCCTGTTCGGCAGTGGCGCGGGAGCGGTGGTCCTCAAACCGCTGGCGGACGCGCTGGCCGACGGTGACACCGTACGCGCGGTGATCAAGGGCTCGGCGGTGAACAACGACGGGTTCGCCAAGGTGGACTACACCGCGCCGAGCGTCACCGGACAGGCGGAGGTGATCGCCGAGGCCTTGGCGCACGCCGAAGTCGATCCGTCGACAGTGTCCTATGTGGAGGCTCACGGCACCGGGACCGCGCTGGGCGATCCGATCGAGATCGCCGCGCTGACCGCGGCGTTCCAGCGCGGCACCCGGCGCACCGGCTACTGCGCGATCGGTTCGGTGAAGACGAACCTGGGGCACCTCGACGCGGCCGCCGGGATCGCGGGCCTGATCAAGACGATCCTCTCCCTCGAACACGAAACACTCCCGCCAAGCCTGCACTACCGGCGGCCGAACCCGCGGATCGACTTCGCGGCCACTCCGTTCCATGTCAACGCGGAGCGCACCCGGTGGCTGTCAGCGGAGGGGCCGCGCCGGGCCGGGATCAGCTCGCTCGGGATCGGGGGCACGAACGCGCACCTCGTGGTGGAACAGGCCCCGCCGAGCCCACCGCCACGACCCTCCAGGCCGTACCAGCTGCTGGCTCTCTCGGCCGCGACCCCTTCCGCGCTGGAGACGCTGACCGCGAACCTCGTCACGCGGCTGGACACCGAAATCGAGCTCGCCGATGCCGCGTACACCCTGCAGATCGGCCGCGAACCCGGCGCGTACCGGCGGACCGTCGTCTGCCGTGACCGGGCCGAGGCGGTCACCGCGCTGCGCGAGGCGCCCCGCGTGAGCCGGACACCACCGGAGACCCGGCCGGTCGCGTTCCTGTTCCCCGGCGGTGGGAGCGCGGGCAAGCCGGGTCTCGTCGCCGAGCTGGCCGCCGCCGAACCGCTGTTCCGGGAACGCCTGGAAAGCGGCCTCGCCGAACTCGCCGCGCTGGGCGGGCCCGACCTGTCCGGCGCGCTGCTCGGTGGCGAGCGGATCTCCGACCGGCCGTTGACCCAGCTGCCCGCGCTGTTCCTGGTCGAAGACGCGCTCGCCGGGACATGGCGGTCCTGGGGGGTGCGCCCGGCCGCGATACTGGGGCACAGCCTCGGCGAGCTGACCGCGGCCCATCTCGCGGGGGTACTCGATTTCCCCGACGCGCTCGGAGCGGTGCTGACCAGGGCGAGGCTGGTACAGAGCACCGCGCCCGGCGCGATGCTCAGCGTGGCACTGCCGGAGCCCGAGACCCGCGCGCTCATGGGGGAGCGTCTCGATCTCGCCGCGGTGAACACCCCCGGCATCTGTGTCGTGTCCGGCGCGGCGAAGCTGATCGACGACCTGGAGTCCCGGCTGGCGGCACGTGACGTCACCTCCACCAGGATTCCGCTGAGTACGGCCGGGCACTCCCGGCTGTTCGACCCGATCGTGGCTCCGTACGAACGATATTTCGCCGGGGTGCGGCTGTCCGCGCCGTCGATCCCGTTCTTGTCGAACCTCACCGGCACCTGGATCACCGACGAGCAGGCGACCGACCCGGCGTACTGGGGACGGCAGCTGCGGGGCACCGTGCGGTTCGCGGACTGCGTGACGGCCCTGCTCGACCACCCCGGCCGGGTGTGCCTGGAGGTCGGGCCCGGCCGGACACTGAGCAGCTTCGTCCGGGCGCGGACGGACCGGCCGGCCGTGTCGTCACTGCACCCGGCTTCGGGGCAGCCCGCGCTGCTCGACGCGCTCGGCGGGCTCTGGCGGGCCGGGGTGGAGATCGACTGGGCGGGCTTCGCCGCGCGGGAAGACCGGCGCCGGATACCGCTGCCGACCTATCCGTTCGAGGGCGAACGGCACTGGTACGCCAAACGTGGCCGTCCCCGCCGTCCCCGCGGTTCCGGGCGAACTGTGTCCAGAGGGTCCACTATGGACTTTCCGGGGCCGGGCACCGAGACCGAACGGGTGGTCGCCGCGATCTGGAGGGAGGCGCTCGGCGTGCCGCGGCTGTCCGTGCACGACGACTTCTTCGCACTGGGCGGCAGCTCGCTGCTCGTCGCCGAGGTGATCAAACGGGTCAACGCGCGCTTCCGAACCGAACTCTCGCTGCTCACCCTGATCGAATCCCCCACCGTGGCCGGGCTCGCGGACTGCGTCGACGCGGTACGCGCACAATCGGGTGACCGGGCGCCGGATCGTGTGCCGGGGCGCGCTCCGGCGGCAGAATAGGACAGGCACCACCACCGTCTCCACGAGGAGCCCGCAGATGAGCGAAGTGACCGAACCCTACGCGCCCGGAAGGCCGTGCTGGTTCGATATGACCGTTCGCGAGCCGGAACCGGTGCACGCGTTCTACCGGCACCTGCTCGGCTGGGAGTTCGAGGACAGCGAGTGGCGGTATCACCGGGCCACGATCCGCGGCAAGGCGGTCGCGGCGATCAGCACCGGAGAACCGGAGGACGACTCCCACTGGAACATCTACCTCGCCACCCGGGACACCGCCGCCACCGCGCGCGCCGTGGAAGCCGCCGGTGGCGAGGTGATCAAGGAACCGCACGACGTCCCCGGCGGCACGATGGCCATCGTCGCCGATCCCACCGGTGGATACTTCGGCTTGTGGCAGGGCGATTCCTTCGACGGCAGCGAGCTGGTGAACGAAGCGGGCGCGCCCTGCTGGGCGGAGGCGTCGAGCAAGGACACCAAGGCGGCGGGGAAGTTCTTCGCTACCGTGTTCGGCCTCGAAGCCCAACGGCCGTTCCCCAAGTACAGCTACGTCCAGCTGCGCGCCGACGGAACGGAAGTCGCCGGGATCCTCGGCTACAGCCACGAAGGCAGGCCGAAGAAGGGGCACGCGGCCTGGCTGGTGTACTTCCAGGTCGAAGACACCGACGCCGCTGTTCGCGTAGCTACCGAGCACGGCGGCACGGTGGTCGAAAAGCCGGAGGATTCCCCGTTCGGCCGCATGGCGGTCCTCACCGACCCCGCCGGTGCGCGGTTCGCCGTCATCACCCGCCCCGCTAAGTAGCCGAGGGAGATGGCAGGGAGGGCGTGTCTGGTCGCTTTGAAGTACATGAAGGCCCCCTTCCTTGCGCCAGGCGCAAGGAAGGGGGCCTTCATGTACTTCCCCGCCTCGCCAGTCGCCCAGCAAGACCGGAGAAGGTGCGAGGGTGACCGGGGTGACACCGTTCGGGGGTGACGACCACTGTCATTCCCGGCCCGCGGGCTCTGCCTCTGGTCGGCGTCCGTGGGAACTTCGCCGTCTTCGCCTTCGACGCGGTGAAGTATCTGCGGCGACTGCACGGCCAGTACGGGGAGATCGCGTCGCTCGCGCGCGGGACGACGGACTACGTCTTCGTGTTTTCGCCGCGCTACAACCAGATCGTGCTCCGTGACAGCGAACTGTTCCAGAACATCGACGCGGCGTCGACGCCGGTCCGGATGTCCGAGGACTCGCCGCTCAGCCGGCTCTACGCGGGGCTGACGAACATGAACGGCGCGAAACATCGGCGACAGCGGAAGCTGATGGCATCGGCGTTGCAGCGACGGCATATCGAGGCCTACGCGCCGGACATCGCGGACATCACCCGGCGCGCGATCGAGGGCTGGCGGGTCGGCGCGAAGGTCGATCTGCTCGCCGAAACGCGCGCGATCACCATGGCGGTGGCGGTGAAGACGCTGCTGGGGCTGGAACCCGAGCGGGAAGGCCGTGCCACGAGCTCACTCCTGCAAGACTGGATGGACACCGTGTTCTCCGTGCCCGCGCTCGCGGTCCCGGTCGATCTGCCCGGCTTTCCCTATCGCAGGCTGACAAAGCTGTCCGGGAGCCTCGAAGCCACCGTCCGCGGGCTGATCGAGGCCCGCCGTGGCGGGCAGACCGGCGGCACGGACGTGCTCACCCGGCTGACCAAGGCCAACGACGACGACGGCACCGGCCTGTCCGACGACGAGCTGATCGGCCAGACCACCTTCCTGTTCATGGCCGGGCACGCCACCACCGCCAGCGCGCTGACCTGGACCCTGCTGCTGCTCTGCGCGCACCCCGGGATCCTGGGCGACGTCATCGACGAACTCGACGGCGCCGAGGGCTCGACGCCGAAGCTTCCGTTGCTGGACAGGGTGATCAAGGAGAGTCTCCGGCTGCTGCCGCCGGTGATGTGGTGGAGCAAGGTCGCCTCGGCAACGGTGGAACTCGGCCCGCACCGGCTGGACACCGGCGCTCACGTGATCTTCAGTTCCTACATCACCCACCGGTTGCCGGAACTGTATCCCCGCCCGGACCGGTTCGTCCCCGACCGCTGGCTGGACAACGATCCCGGACCGTACGGCTACCTGCCCTTCGCCGCCGGACCCAGGATGTGCCTCGGCTCGGGGTTCGCGACGATGGAGATGCGCCAGATCCTGGCGATCCTGTTGCGGCGGTGGCGGTTCGAGATCGCGCCGGGGTCGCGAGTGGACTGCGGCGGGCTGATGGTCTCCCAGCCCAAGCGGGGGCTACCGGTGCTCCTGCGCGCGCCCGGCGGCCCGATCGCGGGCTGGACCGATCCGCGCGGCGGGATCCGGTCCATGGTCGATCTCGGCTGAGGCCGCCCAGCAACGCCGAAGAAGTAACCGCCACGAAGCCGGTGAAAGAATCGATTTCGACGGTGCGGCAAGACTTTCCGCACGGTCGAACCGAATCGCCATGGAGTTGGTTCGGCCGGAAGATCCTGCCGCGGCGACGGTTGGTTCCCGGGCGGCGACCCGGGCAGAGCGACTGATCACCAAGCTGCCACTCCCGGGAGGGTACCCATGAGCGCGACGAGTCACACGGAGAACGACCAGCAGCCCGACGAGAGCGCGCTCCAGGAACTCCAGGGCCGCTGGTTCGAGTCCGCGGGCGGACTGACGAACGGTGCCGGCACGACCAACGGCAGGCCCGTCTCCGACGTCGCGACCGCGGAGCGGGAGGAGCCCAAGGACCTCGGCGTCGCGCTGCGGGAAAACCTTTCCCTGATCACCCGGCTGCCGACCCCGGCACGGGAGCAGCTTTTCGACCAGTTCCTGGCCACCGTCTCGGGGCAGATCAACGGGACCATCACGGTTTCCCAGTCCCCGGTCAGCCAGGACCTGCGACAGCAGAACATCGACATCTTCTACAAGTACATCGAGTACGAGAACTCGCGGAACTACGAGGGCATGGAGAAGCTGTTCCACCCCACCGAGTTCCGCAGCAAGACCTACTTCGGCAACGACCCGATCAGCCCGAAGGCGCACACCAGGATGCTGCTCGGCCTGTTCCGCTCGTTCCCGGACTGGTTCATGGTGATCAACGAGATCGTCTCCGCGGACAACGAGGCCGTGGTCGGGCTGATCACCGGCCGGGGCACCCAGTACGAGGAGTTCGCCGGCAGGCCGCCGAAGGACCACCAGATCGCCATCCCCACCCTCCACGCGATCAAGGTGCGTGACGGCCTCATCGTGGAACACCGGCACATCAACCCGTTCGAAGACATCTTCGCCAATCAGATCATGGCGCCGCTCACCGAGGACATCATGGCGGTCCGTGCCCAGCAGGGCTTCGACAGCAGCATGGCGCAGCGGGCGTACGAAGCCGCGGTCGCGGCGGGCGCCGACCCGCAGAAGCTGACCGAGCTGAAGACCCTGATCGACGTGAAACGCCGCCAGTGCCAGGTTTTGCTGAAGGGCACCTTGCGGCGCTGCGCCATGATCGCCCCGCCGGGCGAGATCTACTGCGAGCACCACCAGGAGCATGGCTATGGCATCGACGGCTTGGAATAGCGCGCTCACCGGGAAAGGCCCGATCCGGCCCAAGATGAGGAGAGAGTGAAGATGACTTCCGCCAGGCAAGGCACCGAGCAGCAGAGCAGGCATCAGTCCGAAGTGGACGCGGCCGCGAACCGGCTCCGTGAGCTGCTGGGCGCGGACCTGAGCGCCGAGGAGATCGTGCAGGCGGTACTGGACGTGCCCAGGATCGAGGAGAACAAGAAGGTGCTGCTGCGCTTCCAGAAGGAAGTGTTCAACGGCCACGACTGGAGCACCGAGACACTGGCGCGGAACCTGACCGAGGATTTCGTGGACCACGCCGCGATGCCAGGGGATCCGCCGGGGTTCGAAGGCGTGCAGATGCGGTTTTCGGCATGGGCCTCGGCGTTCGAGGACCCGATGGAGGACAACATCGCGATCATCGGCGAGGGCGACCTCCTCGGTGTGATGTACAACCTGCACGCCCACCACAACGGCGAGTTCATGGGCGTGCCACCGACCAACCGCGAGGTCGTCATCCCCGGGATGGAGATCGTCCGGATCCGCGACGGCAAGATCGCCGAGCACTGGGGCATCTACGACTTCCTGCGCACCGCCGAGGAGATCGGCACCAACCTCACCTTCGTCCAGCGTGACGTGCCGGACGCGGTGAAGCGGCCCGAGGTGCCGTGGGCGGTCAAAATGACCGAGGCGGACGCCGAAAACGTGAGCACCGCGGCGGAGGACTACCTGCGCCCGGAGCGTGGGTGGTCGTCCAGCTGACCCCGCTTTCGCGATTCCACGGCCACGACGTGGGCCGGGTTGTCACACGGCCCACGTCGTGGCCGTGAGCTTGCGGACGGGGAGGAAACCATGATCTCCAGCGTGCTGAAGGTCGCCGTCTACGTCCGGGATCAGCAGCGGGCGCTGGACTTCTACACCGGCGCGCTGGGGTTCGAGGTACGGGCCGACCAGCCGATGGGGCCCGGCGCGCGCTGGATCGAGGTCGGCCCGCCCGGCGCGGCGACGGGCGTGACCCTGTGGACCCCGCCCGATCTCACCGACCGGATCGGAACCTTCACCGGGATCGTGTTCGGCTGCGCGGACATCGAGGCCGCCGTCGCCGGGCTGCGCGCGCGAGGGGTGACGTTCACCGAGGAGCCGTCCGGCCAGGCGGGCGGGGTGATGGCCACCTTCCTCGACCCCGACGACAATGTCTTCGTACTCCGCGAGAACACCTGACACGCCGGCGATGCGCCACGCGTGGGAACGGCTGCACCGCGAATACGCGACGGATCTGCTGGTGTCCTCGCTCGCCGCGGACGTCGAGCTGTCCAGCTTCCAGTTCAACCGCCGATTCGCGGCCTGTTACGGCGAAACGCCGGGACGGGTGCTCAAACGCGTCCGGATGGAGTGGGCGCAGTTCCTGCTGCGGCACAGCAGGTATCCGGTGCAGCGGATCGGGCGCAGTGTCGGTTACCGCAGTCCCGGCACCTTCAGCGATCGGTTCCACAAGTACGTCGGCTGCTCGCCCACCGAGTACCGCGCGCGCCATTTCGCCGAGGTCAGTGGATCGTGGGCGCCCTGGTACATCGCTACGCCGCGCGATCCCAGGGCACCGACGAGCTAAGCCGTGTCTCTCGATTCACCGACCGCTTCTCCGCGTCTCACGCGCTACCCCGATCCTCTCGGTACCGGCGCCCCTGCCCGTTTAAAGTACAGGAAGGGGTCCTTCCTTGCGCCTAGGTACAGGAAGGGGTCCTTCACGTACTTGGGAAGGGTTCTTCAGGACCGCGGGTCACGGCCTAACCAGCCGCGCGAAGGTCCGCGATGCGGGGAGCGCGGCTCTTGGGGGAGTCCAGACTGGTCATCCTGGCGTCGCCGAGCTGGTCCCGGACGTAGTTCTCGGTGCCGGCGATCGCCTTCTTGAGCGCCGCGTCGGGTTTGACGAACGACTGGCAGACGATCTCGCCCGCGTCGACGTCGTACTCCCACAGCCCGACCACCCGGCCGCGGTCGACGACGATCGGGCACTGCGGGTCGGTCTCGTCGCCGAGCGTCCGGCCCGGTTTGCCGCCGGGGGAATGCCTCGCGGCGTCCTCGGGGTCCAGCAGCCTGCTCAGCTCGCGGTGCAGCAGGTGGATGCCGTCGATTCCGGCGACGAGCGCGTAGGACGGTTTGCGGGGCACGGTGAACTTCTCGAACTCGCCGGAGAATTCGGCGGGCAGCAGCAGGTCGGTGTCGCCGACCGGCTCCAGGTCCAGCGGCTCGATCGCTTTCTTCGCGGCCGCCGCGGTGAGCCCGGAGAACCAGCGGAAGTGCTTTAGCGAAGCGGGTGCGGCCCAGGAGAAGTACCGCCTGGCGAGTTCGGTGCGCTGGGTGTCCATGTCCGGTCCGTCGCCGTCGAGCGGAGACGGCGTCCACGGCACGTAGCCGAATCGCTGCTGGTCGAGCCTGCCGTTCACCGGCACCCGGCGGATCCGGCCGCGCGACTGGAGCAGGCCGAGCGCGAGCGGCAGTGTCGTGGTCTGACCGCGTTTTTTGCCCTCGGCGCCGAGATTGCGGATCTCCTCGCCGACGACGTCGCGCAGCCCGGCCGCGTCGAGCGGCTCCGACGCGGACTCGAGCGCCGAGACGACGCTGTCACACAATCGGTTGATTTCCTTGGTGGTGACGCCGAGATGTTTGCCCGCCGCCGCGAGTTCGCCCTCCGGCGCGCCCGAACCCACGGTCAGCCCGAGGGCGAAGTCCTCTTTCGGCAGGATGTAGGTACAGCCGCGCGCGGACGGGAGTTCGTGCACGTCGAGGTTCGCGACGGCCTTGTCCACGACCTCGCGGTCGAGTCCGGCGCGGGCGAAGAACCCCAGGTATGGGCTGCATCCGCCCACCGAGCGAGCCCAGCCGGCGCGGCTGAGCACCTCCTCCGGCGAGGAGCCGGTCAGCGAGCCGTCGAGCCCCTGGCGGTGGGACCACCACGCGCGCAGCTTGTCGAGAGAGATCTCAGCAGTCATGCCGCCATTATGGCATTTTGGGTCCGCAGTGGATACATTCAGTGTCCCGCCGGGCCGACCCAGGAGGATGACATGATCACCAAGCTGAACACCGTCGCGCTGTACGTGACGGACCAGGAACGGTCCAAGCAGTTCTACGTCGACAAGCTCGGTTTCGACGTGACCACGGACTCGGACATGGGAGGTATGGGGCGGTGGCTCGAGGTGGCGCCCGGCGGCGGCGGGACGGCGTTCGTCCTCGCCAACGCGGAGGCCTTCGGCAAGACGGACCGGATCGGCGACTCGGCCGACGTGACCCTGCGGTGCGCGGATGTGCGGGCACTGCACGCGGACCTGTCCGGCAAGGGCGTGCCGGTGACCGAACCGGAGACGCAGGACTTCGGCACCTTCGTCACGGTGACCGACCCGGACGGTCACGAGTTCCTGATCAGCCAGGAATGAGCCCGTGACACCGCTGACCCCGGCGGCCTTCGCCCTGCTGCTCGCGCTGACCGAGGGCGAGCAGCACGGCTACCGGCTCATCGCGGACGTCGAGCGCCTCACCGGCGGCACACTGGTGCTCGGTCCCGGCACGCTCTACCGCACCTTGCAGCGCCTGCGGGTGGACGGCATGGTCGAGGAGAGCGGCACGGACGAGGAAGCGGTCCGCGCGGACCGCCGGGCCGAACGCCGCCGGAGCTACCGGATCACCCCGACGGGGTCGCGGGCGGTCCGCGACGAGGCCAGAAGACTCGCTAACCTGCTCTCGAGCGAGACGGCGCGAGCCGTTCTCCGCTCCGACGAGAGGGGCGAACGATGACCGGCTGGGCAGCTGACGAGGAGTTCGCCGGGGTCACGCCCCAGCTCACCGTCGTGGACACGGCGGCGGCGGTCCGCTTCTACGCTGCGGTGTTCGGCGCCGACGAGCTGCTGCGCAACCACGCCCCGGACGGCCGGGTGATGCACTGCGAGCTGCTGGTCGGCGGCGGCAGGCTGTTGCTGCACGACGAGTTCCCCGAGCACGGCGCCGGGCGCGGTCCGATCGCGCTCGGCGGCACCTCGGTGGTGCTGCACCTGTACGTGGCCGACGTCGACGCGGTGTTCGCCGCCGCGCTGGCCGAGGGAGCGACAGAGCTGATGGCCCCGCAGGAAGCGTTCTGGGGCGACCGGTACGCGATGATCGAGGACCCGTTCGGGCATCGCTGGTCGGTGGCGCAGCGCGCGGCCGACCCTTCGGTCGCCGAGTTGCAGGAGCGGGCCGACCGGTGGGCCGAGGACAACGCCGGGGTCTCGCCGAACGGCGCCGCCGCCACCGAACGGCGCGACTAGTGCTGTCCTGCAAGTCGTGCTCGGACTCCCTGCCGGGCGTGTCGTCCGCTCACACACACGTGTCGTCCATCTGATCACGAGCGTCGTCCACACCAGCACAACTACGAGACTGCCCCTCAGCCCACTGTGGCAAGTCATGGACGACACACGTGATCAGATGGACGACACGCTCATCGAACAGAGCGGTGCGCAATTCAGGAGAAGTTCGGCGCCGGGCACGGTCCTAGGCTGACCGGTGACCGCGCCGCTCGCGAGGCCGCTCCGCCGTGCCCTGTCCGGCGGACCCCGGCCGGTGCGGGTCTCGTCGTGTTCTCCGGTGAATCGGAGTTCCGCGGAATTACCTGAAAACATATTTCAACGGATACCGGCGAGTCGTCGCCGAATTACCCCGATGTTTATCCATTGTGGACTTTCCTGTCTTGCGCCACCTGGGTGAAGCCGTTTGACCATGTCCGGCTCGCTGTGCAAGCCTTTCCTTGGGCGTTCAACTGCGGGGGCATCGTAATTCACATGTGCTCGCGTTCATCGATATTCGCGTATCGCATCGCTCTGCCAGGGGTGCCATGTGACGATGTGGGCAGGCAATAGTCCAAGAATGGCCGACGGGTCGCCACCGGTGACGCGTGTACTCCAGCTGCCCCTGACAATGGCAGATTTCTCTCGGCGCGGATTCAGGCTGGATCGGGAAAGCGAACGTGCCGAACTGGAAAAGCATGCGCGCTATTTCTTGACCGGGTTCAATGTGGCGGCGAAATCGCGCTACGTGCATTCGGCGCTGGCGGAGATTCCGGATGCCGAACGAGGATTCGCCTATGAGGGCGCCGGGATGTTCGCGGCACTGCACGACCTCGCCGCGCTCGGCAGGGGTGGCGCGCTCGCGCGCCTTCTCAGCGGGCCGGGGGACGACTACACGCACCTGATCCATGTCGGCCACGGCTGGGCGCTGGTGCCGACGAGGCTGCCCCTGCCGGTGGCCGTCCCGGCCACTCCGCTGCTCCGATGGCTCGCCCTGGACGGAGCCGGGTTCGCGGAAACGTACTTTGGTGGCCTCCGCGCGTTGTGGCGGCGATGCCACCGGCGGCCGAGCGAACACCGGCAGGCGAGGATCGCCGGCTGCGGCCGTGCGCTGTGGTTCACCCAGGCGGCGGATCCGGTGGGAGTCGCGAGGGTGATCGCCAGAATGCCCGAATCCGCCCGCGGCCCGCTCTGGTCGGGAATCGGCCTCGCCGCGTGTTACGCGGGTTGCGCCGGGCCCGGCGCGGTCGCGGAACTGGTGCGGTCCAGCGGGCCGTACGCCCCACATTTCGGGCAGGGCGTGCTGTTCGCCGGTGCCGCGAGGTACCGGGCACGGATCGTGCCGGAGCACACCGGACGGGTGTGCGAGCAACTGTTCTCCGCCACGCCGGAGGAAATCTCCTGGTGGACGGACGAGGCGGCACACGGCCTCACCGGATCCACCGAATTGTCCGCGTACACCGAATGGAAAGCCCGGTTGCGAGAACTGGCCGAGCGGCGGTTCTGAGCCGATTTTCCGGGCGGGAGAGGTATTCGACATGCCCAAGCCGTGGCGCAGGGTGGTCCCGGTGGCGGTCGCGCTCCTGCTCTGTCTCATCGCGGGGATCTTCACCGCGAGGCCGGGACCGAGCGCGGCGGAGACCCGTTCGACGGCCGGCGGGTTCGCCTTCCACCAGGTCCCGCTGAACTCCACGCCGCCGGGCGCGCGGCAGCAACGTCGGGTGCAACCGGACCTGGAACCCATCCGCGCCTGGATCTCCGCGGTCGGGGCGGCGGTGGCGCTGGCCGATCTGCGTGGCCTCGAGCGCTCCGCCGACTTCTGCCTCGTCGACCCGCGCGACGACTCGGTCACCGTGGCGCCGGTGCCGGACGCGGGCGGGCAGGCTTATCCGAAGTTCACGCTGGACCCGCGTCCACTGGCCTACGACGAGACGATGGCCCCGATGGGCTGCGTGCCGTCCGATCTGGACGAGGACGGCCGCCAGGACCTCCTGGTGTACTACTGGGGCCGGTCACCGGTGCTGTTCCTGAACTCGGCGGCGCCGGGGACCCCGCCCGCGGCGGCGAACTTCCGGCCGGTGGAACTGGTCTCGCCCATGCAGGTGTGGAACTCCACCGCGCTGAATCTCGGCGACGTCGACGGCGACGGGCACCTCGACGTACTGGTGGGAAACTACTTCCCGGACGGTGCCAAGGTGCTCGACCCGGCCGAGGGGTCCGACGGCCGGATGTACATGCAGGACTCGATGGGCAAGGCGCGCAACGCCGGGGTGAACCGGCTGCTGCTGACCAGGCCGTCGGGCGCACCGGCCACGCTGCCGGTGATCACCGACGCCAGCACCGCGTTCCCGGACGATTCGGCGCGGTCGTGGACCCTCGCGTTCGGACTGCAGGACCTCACCGGCGACAGCCTGCCGGAGATGTACGTCGCCAACGACTTCGGCCCGGATCAGTTGCTGCTCAACAGCTCTGTGCCCGGAAGGGTCCGGCTGGCCGAGGTCGACGGCGACCGCGATCTGCTCACCCCGCGTTCGGCGGTGCTCGGGCACGATTCCTTCAAGGGCATGGGGGTCACCTTCACCTATCCCGACGGCGACCCGCTGCCGATGATCGCGGTCAGCAACATCACCACGCCGTACGCGCTGCACGAGAGCAACTTCGCCTTCGTGCCCACCGGGACCGGCGCCGACCTCGCCGCGGGCAAACTGCCCTACGGCGAGCGCAGCGAGGACCTCGGCCTGGCGAGGAGCGGCTGGGCGTGGGACATCAAGGCGGGCGACTTCGACAACTCCGGCGTCGACCAGCTCATGCAGGCGACAGGTTTCCTCAAGGGCAACCGAAATCGGTGGCCGGAACTGCAGGAACTCGCGATGGGCAACGATCAGCTGCTCAAGTACCCGCAGGCGTGGCCGAAGTTCGTGCTCGGCGACGACCTGTCAGGGCACCAGACGAACCCGTTCTACGCCAGGACAGGCGACGGCCGGTACACCGACCTCGCCGCTCAGATCGGCATCGGCGCGCCGTACAACACCCGCGGGTTCGCCTTCGGTGACGTGGACGGCGACGGCAGGCTTGACGCACTGGTCGCCAACCAGTGGGAGGATTCCTTGCTGCTGCGCAACAGCGGCCGGTCCGGCCGGGAGGCGGCGGACCTGCGGCTGGTCGTCCCCGGCGCGGCCGGTGGCGAGCGGACAGCGATCGGCGCGCGGATCGAGGCGTTCTCCGGCGACCGGACGCTGCGGACCCAGCTGTTCCCGGCGAACGGGCACGCCGGCGTCTCGGCCGGTGAGGCGCATCTGGCGCTGCCCGGCGGCGGATCCGCGCGGGCCGCGATCACCTGGCGGGACGGCACCGGCGTCCATCGGGCCGAGATCGAACTCCGTCCCGGTCACCACACCGTGCTGCTCACCTCGAACGGAACGGCGGTCCTGAAATGACGAGCACGACCGAATCGCGGCGGAACGCCGCCGCGACGGCACCGGCGCTCCCGGCGCCGCCGACGACCGTGGCGGTCCCGGATCCCGGCCCGGACAAGCGGATCAAGGCACTGCGCCGGTTCGCGATGTCGATCACGGCGTTCACCGTCGTCGGCCATCTCGTCCTCGGGTTCGAGCAGGCTCCGATCACCCCGCTGCTCGCGGTCGTGGTCGGCTACGCGACCGCGCTGCTGTTCGAGCGGCTGGACAGCTGGGCGTACGGGCGGACCCCCGAGTACGCCGGTGGTGCGAGCGCGATGGTGACTTTCCTGCTGCCGCCGCATATCACCGCGCTGGCGTGCGCGATGCTGTTGTACGGCAACGCCTCGGTCTGGCCGTACCTGATGGCGGTGGTGGTGGGCAACGCGACGAAGTACGTGGTCCGGGTGCGGTCCAGGGGAAAGCTGCGGCATGTGCTGAACCCGTCGAACTCGGGCATCGTGGTGGTGCTGCTGATCTTCCCGTGGGTCGGGATCGCGCCGCCGTACCATTTCACGAACTTCGTCACCGGCACGGTGGACTGGCTGATCCCGCTGGGCATCCTGATGCTCGGCACGATGCTCAACGCCAAGCTCACCGGCAAGGTCCCGCTGATAGTGGGCTGGGTCGGCGGTTTCGCCGCGCAGGCGGTGCTGCGGTGGCTGCTGCTCGACCACGCGCTGATCGGCGCGCTGCTCCCGGTCACCGGGGTCGCGTTCATCCTCTACACCAACTACATGATCACCGATCCGGGAACCACCCCGACGAAACCGCGCAACCAAGCGATCTTCGGTGCCTCCGCCGGACTGATCTACGGCGTGCTGGTGGTTTCGGGCGTGGTGTTCGGCCTGTTCTTCGCGCTCGTGATCACCTGCGTACTGCGCGGGCTGGTACTGGTGGTGAGCGAGCACCGGCCGACGCCGTCGAAGGACGCGCCTCGGGTCAGATCCGGGACCGGGTCGTGACCGGGGAGCCCATCGCGGTCGTCGGGATGGCCTGCCGGTACCCGGACGCCACCTCGCCCGCCCAGCTCTGGCAGAACGTGCTCGCCCGCCGCCGCGCGTTCCGGCGCATCCCGGAGTGCCGGTTGTCCCGCCGGTACCGCGGTGACCGGGCGGACGCCGATCTCACCTACGTGACCCATGCCGGGGTGCTGCGGGACTGGGCGTTCGACCGGCGGCGGTTCGGGATCCCCGGCCCGCTGTACCGCGCGGCCGACCAGACGCACTGGCTCGCGCTGGAGACCGCGGCCGACGCGCTGGCCGACGCCGGTTTCCCCGGCGGCGACGGGCTCGACCGCGACACGGCGGGGGTGGTGCTCGGCAATTCACTGACCGGTGAGTTCACCAGGGCGGCGACCCTGCGGCTGCGCTGGCCGTTCCTCGCCGACGCCGCCGCGACCGCGCTGGCGGAGGCGGGTGCTCCGGCGGGGTTGTCCGGGGACGTGCTCCGCCGGATGGAACACCTGGTCAAGCAGCCGTTTCCCGAACCGGGGGAGGAAATGCTCACCGGGACGCTGGCCAACACCATCGCGGGCCGGATCTGCAACCACTTCGACCTGCACGGCACCGGGTACACAGTGGACGGTGCCTGTTCGTCCAGCCTCCTCGCGGTGATGACCGCGGCCCGCGCGCTGGCCGCCGGTGAGCTGGACTTCGCGCTCGCCGGCGGAGTGGACATGTCGATCGATCCGCTGGAACTAATCGGGTTCTCCCGGCTCGGCGCGCTCGCCACCGACCGGATGCGGGTCTACGACGAGCGGCCGACCGGTTTCCTGCCCGGTGAGGGCTGCGGGGTGATCGCGCTGATGCGGGCGGGAGACGCCGAACGGCGGGGGCTGCGCGAGTACGCGCGGCTCGCCGGCTGGGCGTCCTCTTCGGACGGTTCGGGTGGGCTCAGTCGCCCGGAACGGGCCGGGCAGGTGCTCGCCCTGCGCCGTGCCTACCGGGCCGCCGGGCTGGCCCCGGAGTCGGCGGGCCTGATCGAGGGGCACGGTACCGGCACCGAGGTCGGCGACCGCGTGGAACTCGAGGCACTGACCGAAGTCCGCGGCACCGGCGCGGCACCTGCCGCGCTGAGCACGGTGAAGGCGAACATCGGGCACACCAAGGCGGCGGCCGGGGTGGCGGGGCTGATCAAGGCGGCATTGTCCGTCTTTCACCGGGTGCTGCCACCGGTCACCGGCTGCGAACGACCGCAGGAGTTGCTGCGCGCGGATTCCGTGCCGCTGCGGCTGCTCGCCGAAGCCGAGCCGTGGCCGGACGAGATCCCCGTCGCCGGTGTCTCCTCGATGGGTTTCGGCGGGATCAACGCGCACGTGGTCCTGCGAGGCGCGCCCGGTGGCTCGGACGGCGGGCTGTCCGCCGCGACCCGCCGCTGGTCGGCACGGCGGGAGGAAACCGAGATCGTGCTGCTCGGCGCGACGAGCCCGGCGGACCTTTCCGCCCGGCTCACCGCGCTGGCCGCGAGCGCCGGATCGCTGAGCACTGCCGAGGTCGGCGATCTCGCCGCCACCGCCTGGCGGGACGGCCCGGGGCCGGGCAAGCTGCGCGCGGCGTTGGTGGCGCGTGATCCCGACGAGCTGGCATCGGCCGCGAAGGCGGCGTCGGCCGCGACCGAGGGCTGGTCCGGCGAACCGCGGTTCGATCGGCACGGCGGTTTCGCACTCGGTTCGGCGCGAGCGGCCCGGCTGGGGCTGCTGTTCCCCGGGCAGGCCGCGCCGGTCCGCGTGGCACTTCCCGGCTGGGCGGCGGACCTCGGCGTGCCGGGACTGCCCACCGGAACGGCGGTGTCTACTGTGGACACGAGTGTGGCGCAGCCCGCGATCGTCCGGCAGTCCCTCGCCGCACTGGCCTGGCTCGCCGAACTCGGCGTGCGTGCGGAAGCCGCGGTCGGGCACAGCCTCGGTGAGCTCACGGCCCTGCGGTGGGCGGACTGCTGCCCGGCGGGAACGGCGGTGGAACTCGCCGCCGCCCGCGGCCGGATCATGGCCGAACACGGCACCGCGGGCACCACGATGGCCAGTCTCGGCATCGCGGAATCCGGTGCGACGGCGCTGCTCGCGGGAACCTCGGTGGTGCTCGCCGGGATCAACGGGCCCGCCCAGGTGGTCGTCTCCGGCCCCCGCCCGGATATCGCCGAGGTACTCCGCCGGGCGCGCGCGGAAGGCGTGACCGCGAGCGAACTGCGGGTCTCCCACGGGTTCCACAGTCCGGCCATGAGCGCGAGCGAGGAGCCACTTCGCCGAGCCCTGCGGGGATTCCCGTTGCTCGCGCCCGGCCGTCCGGTGTTCTCCACGATCACCGGCACCCGGGTGACCGCGGGCGGCGACGAACTGCGCGACCTGCTCGTCCGCCAGCTCACCGGGCCGGTGCTGTTCAGCCGTGCGCTCGCGGAACTGGCCGGGCGCTGCGATCTGCTGCTGGAAGCCGGGCCGGGCACGATGCTGACCGGGCTCGCCGAACCGGCGGGCCTGCCGGTGCTGAGCATGGACACCGGCGGTGAGCCCGCGCGGCACGCGTTCGCCACCGCGGTGCTGGCGGCCTGCGCCGGTGCGGATCTGGAGCCGTGGTTCGCGGGCAGGGCGAACCGGCCGCTGCCGCTGGACGCGGTACCGGACTTCGTGGTGAACCCGTGCGAGAACCGGACGGGCTGGGTCGACGCGCCGGAGATCGAAGCGATGACACCGGTGCCGGACGAGGTGCCCGTGACTCCCGGCGAGACCGGCACGGATCCGCTCGCCGTGCTGACCGCGCATCTGGCCACCGTCCTCGAACTGCCCGCCGGTTCGATCACCCCCGGCAGTTCGCTGCTCGGGGATCTGCACCTGAACTCGTTGCAGGTGGTGCAGATCGTCAGCACGGTGGCGGCGGAGCTGGGCAAGCGCCCGCCGGACACGCCGCTTTCGCTGGCGTCCGCGACCGTCGCGGACGCGGCCGCGGAGCTGACCGGCCTGCCGGAAGCCCCGCTGGAGACCGATTCGGTGGCCGGGGTGGCGAACTGGGTGCGGCCGTTCGAACAGCGATGGGAACCGTTCACGCCGGAGCACACCGGGCCGGTGCGATGGACGGTGCGTGCCACCGCCGGGCACTGGCTGCACGAGCTGTCCGGCGGGGCGGGCAAACCCGGCCTCGCCGTCGAAGTGCCGGAGAACGCCGGTCCCGCCGAGATCGCGGACCTGCTCGCGATGATCGCGGGCGCCGGGCCGGAGCGGTTGCTCGTGGTCCATTGTGGACACCCGGCGGCGGCGGGAATCGCCAGGAGCGCGGCGGTCGAACTGTCCTGTGTGGTGGTCGTCGCCGAACTGCCGGACCCGGACTTCCGGCCGGATCCCGCCGTGCTGACGGGAGCGGCGCCGGAACGCTACCTGGAACTCCGTTGCGAACGGGACGGATCGGTGCGCCGCGCCACGCTGTTCGCACGGCGGCAGGGAAGCGGGGCACCGGAACCGCTGACGGCGGCGGACGTCTGCCTGGTCACCGGCGGGGTCTCCGGGATCACCGCGTACGCCGCGATCGCACTGGCCGAGCGGACCGGCTGCACACTGGTGTTCACCGGCCGCTCACCGGCCGACGCGCCGCACGTGCTGGCGGGACTGGAGCGCGCCGGGGCAGGCGTGACGGCGCGCTACGAACGCTGCGACGTCGCCGACGCCGAGCAGGTGCGTGCGCTGAAAGCGCGGTGCCCTGGCCCGGTGCGCGGTCTGCTGCACGGCGCGGGCCTGAACGAGCCCCGCCGGATGAGCGAGGTCACCGCCGCGTCGCTGGCGGCGACCCTGCGGCCGAAGACCGGCGGTCTGCGGAGGTTGCTCGCCGAGTTCGGTGAAGAACTCAAGCTGATACTCGGTTTCGGCTCGATCATCGGCAGGCAGGGGCTTGCCGGGCAGTCCGAATACTGCGTCGCCAACGACTGGCTCCGCGTCGAAGTGGAGCGATGGGCGGCCGTCCACCCGTCCTGTCGGGCGCATCTGCTGGAGTGGTCGGTCTGGTCCGAGATCGGCATGGGCGTCCGGCTCGACGTGCTGGACCGGCTGCGCAGGCTCGGGATCGAACCGATCACCCCGGAGCGGGGCGTGCGGGCGATGGCCGGAGTGCTCGAAGATCCCGGATCACCGGTCACGGTCCTGCTGACCGCACGGT
The DNA here is from genome assembly GCF_001953865.1 of Amycolatopsis coloradensis. Lineage (GTDB taxonomy): Bacteria > Actinomycetota > Actinomycetes > Mycobacteriales > Pseudonocardiaceae > Amycolatopsis > Amycolatopsis coloradensis. The sequence continues at coordinate 362,661 of NZ_MQUQ01000004.1, read as the reverse complement.
TCCCGGCGACACCGACCCTGTCCGCCGGAACACCCGCCGGTTCCACGCCGAGGTTCGCGGAGCGGACCCGCGTACGGGTGCCCGGGGTGGAGGCGGTGCTGGAGGCCGACCTCGCACTGGGGGCGGACCCGTACCTCGACGAGCACCGCCTCGACGGCGTGCCGGTGCTGCCCGCCGTGGTCGGCCTGGAAGCGATGCGGCAGGCCGCCGCACTGGCGGGGCACCCCGAAGGCGTGTCCGCACTGGCCGAACCGCGATTCCGGGTGCCGGTCACCATCGACGCCAAGGCCGCCAGGACCATCCGGGTCGCCGCGCTGACCGCGCCGGACGGGACCGCGGTGGAACTGCGCGACGACACCGACCGGTTCGCCGCCCCGCGGTTCTCGGCGGTGGTGCGCGAGGCACCCGAGCCGCCGCCACCGATCGAGGCCGCGGAGCCGATCACCGGGACCAGCCCGTGGTACGGCCCACTGTTCTTCCACAGTGGACGGTTCCGCCGAGTGGCCGGATACCGGCACCTGTCGGCGTTCGGGATCGACGCGTGGCTCAACGACGGCGTGCCGGGCCCGTGGTTCTCGGAGTTCCACAGTGGACAGTTGTGGCTCGGCGACCCCGCCGCGCACGACGCCACCCTGCACGCGTTGCTCGCCTGCGTTCCGCACCGGCTCGCCCTGCCGATCGGGGCCGAGGAGTTCACCGTCTGGCGCGAACCGTCCGGGCCACTGCGCGTACTGGGGACCGAGCTCGCGCATACCGACGGCGAATACAGTTTCGACGTCCGCCTCGTCCGCCCCGACGGGCTCGCGGTCGCCGGGTGGCGGTCGCTGCGGCTGCGCGCGGTGGGCACCCGCGACTGGCCGGACGGGATGCCGGTGCGGCTGATCGGCCCGTGGCTTTCCCGGCGGCTGATCGAATGCGGGATCGAGGACCGCCTGGAACTGAGCACCGATTCCGGTGCGGGAAGCCCGATCGCGCTCGCCGCGCCACCACCGGGCACCGGCTGGGCCGCCGTCCCCGTCACGGGCACCGCCGTGGGCCAGGACCCGGTGGACGGCGAACTCGCCGTGTCGCTCGCGGACAAGCTCGGCGAGGACGTCGAGACGACCGCGGCCAGGGTGCGGTCCTCTCGGGAGGCGCTCGGGGAGTCCGCGCTCACCCCGTCGCGGATCGACGAGGTCACCGAAGACGGCATCGTGGTCGCGAGTTCCGGTGCGCCGCGGGTGCTCACCGCGAAGGTGCGGGTGCTGGAGACCGGGGACGCGGTGGTGCTCGCGCTCGCGATCGGGCGGCCCTGATGCCCGCGGTCTATCGCCACGACCACGTGGTGACCCTGGACGAGACGAACCTGGTCGGCAATGTGTATTTCGCGCATTACCTGCACTGGCAAGGACACTGCCGGGAGTTCTTCCTCGCCGAGCACGCGCCGGGTGTGCTGAAGTCGCTGCGCACCGGTGACTTCGTGATGGTCACCGTCTCCTGCTCGATGGACTTCTACGCCGAGTGTTTCGCCCTCGACGAGGTCGGCGTCGAAATGACCCTGCGGGCCACCTCCGGCAACCGGATCGAGATGGGTTTCGAATTCCGCCGCGGTGCGACGCTGGCCGCGCGCGGAACCCAGACGGTCGCCTGTATGCGCCGGGCGGACGGCGGGGTCCTGCCCGCCGGGATACCGGCGGAACTGGCGCACGCGCTCGCGGACTTCAGCTGACGACGTGGCCGTCAGGACACCGCTGCCCGCCGCCTCCGTGTCTCCGGCTCCGGTTCCGAAGTCCGGAACAGCACCGCGACCAGCAGTGCCACGCCAAGGCACAGTGCGCCGAGCACCCACAGCGCGAGGTCCATGGCCGCCGGGTACTCCGCACCGGCAAGGGCGCCGGAGGTCCGGGCGGCCAGCATCGAACCGACCACGGTGACGGCGAGGGTCTCCCCGGTCAGCTTGGTGGTGTTGAACAGGCCCGCGGCCATCCCCGCCTGTTCGGCGGGCACACTGCCGACCGCCAGGCCGTCCAGCAGGCCGAACGCGATGGCGATCCCGACGCCCATCAGGAGCAGTGGCCCCACGTACCCGTCGGTGGCGGCGAACCAGGCCGCGCCCGCGCTGATCAGCACCAAGGACACGATCACCTGGGTCAACGGGTTCACCCAGCGGGTGGCCATCCCGCACAGGATCGGCACCACCAGCATCGGTCCGGTCAGGATGACGACGAGAGCACCCGCCTGAGCCACCGACACGGCTTGCGTCGCCACGAAATACGACGGCAGATACACCACCATCGAGGCGAACACCGCGACGATGGCGACGATGGCGGCGCACAGCCCGAGGAATCTGGGAGAGGTCAGCAGCCGCAGATCCAGCATGGGATCGGCGGCTCGCCGTTCGATTCCGGCGAACAGCAGGAACAAGGCCACCGAACCGACCAGCGCGATCAGCACGAGCGGGGACGTCCAGCCCAGCTCCGGCCCCTCCACGAGCACCAGGATCAGCAGCATCAGCGCGAAGGTGAACGCCGCCGGGCCCTTCCAGTCCATCCGAGCCGTCGCGGTCTTGCGCGATTCGGGGATGAACCTGAAGAACGCGAGCGTGATCAGGCCGATCACGCCGGGAAGCCAGAACGCGCCGCGCCAGCCGAACGACTCGATCAGCAGCCCGGACAGAGTGAGCCCGAACGCGAGACCCAGTCCGAGGGTCGCGCCGAACAGGCCGAAGATCTTCGTCCGCTCCGCACCGGTGAAGGCCTGTCCGAGTACCGCGCTGGCGCCGGTCACCATGGCAGCCGCGCCGATCCCGGCCACGACACGGGCCAGGTCGAGCACCACGATGTCGGGGGCAACCGCGCTCACCAGCGTGCACACCGAAAACAAGGCGACGCCCGCGAAGAACAACTTGCGGCGGCCGTACCGGTCCGAGAGAGAGCCGGTCACCAGCATGAAGCCGGCGAGGGTCGCGCTGTACCCGTTGACGACCCATTGCGCGGCGGCGAACGTGGTGTGCAGATCCTCGGTGATCCGGGTGAGCGCCACGGACGTCGCGCTGAAGGTGAAGGGGATGAGGAACAACGCGGTCAGCGAGACGCCGACCGTTGCGACACGGTTCATGTCCTGGTAACCCCTCCAGTGCTGCGAACGGCGGTATTCGTCGCTGCCCGCGGCTCAATGACTGTCGCGCTGTCGACGCCGCTTCGGCGCGCGCGATCCCCTCGTACTCGGCGCAAGAATAATGGGCAGCCGCGAAACTGCCCTGAATAGTCATACGGTCGGAAATTCAGGAGATGACACCGCCCCTTTTTCGAGATTAGCAGCTCTGGTCGGCCCCTGTCATCTGCACGTCACCTCCGGCCAGAGTGGGAATTCAGCAGGATTCAGGTCTCCTGGGTGTGAATTCCGTACGTTCGAGGGGGCGGCTCGGCGTGGCTCCCGCGCCGGTGAGTACGGTTGCCGCGGACAACCCGCTGCACGGGGCCGATTTTTCACCTGAGGGTCGGGTCCGCGGCGACCGGGGCGAGCTGCGGCGGTGGAGCGCTTACCGTGGGGCGAGGTGCCGTGTCCGGTCGCGAAGATTCGGCGTTCGAAAACCTCTGCTGTCACAGTTCACGAAACCAGGAGATCGGAGATGACGGAAGCGCCGAAGGGGCGCGTCCGTTCTCCTGTTTTCGTGCGCTTGACAGGAAGTAGGAGTCGACACGACCGAGGCTTCGACCATATCGTGTCCGATTACAGGCGTATCCGAGGGAATGGAGCAGGATGGAACTCAAACTGGACGGCAAGACGGCGCTGGTCACCGGCGCCAGCAGAGGCATCGGCCTCGCGATCGTTCAGGCGCTGGCCGCGGAGGGAGTGCGGGTCGCCGCCTGTGCTCGTACGGCCAGTGAACCCTTGCTCGAAGCGACATCGTTGACCCGGCAGGTGGACCTGACCGTCCCGGCGCAGGCGACGGAACTGGTGGACTGGGCGCTCGCCGAACTGGGTGGCATCGACATCCTGGTCAACAACGTCGGCGCCTCGCCCGCTCGCACCGACGGATTTCAGGCGATCAGCGACGACGACTGGCAGTACGCCTTCGAACTGAACTTCTTCAGCGCGGTGCGCACCACCCGCGCGGCCCTGCCGAGCCTGCTCGAACGCCGGGGGACCGTCATCAACATCGGCTCGGTCAACTCCCGGCTGCCGCTGCCCCGGCTGATCGACTACTCCGCCGCCAAGGCCGCATTGGCCAGCTTCGGCAAGTCGCTCGCGGACGAAGTGGGCGAGGCAGGCGTCCGGGTGAACACGATCTCACCGGGGCCGACGCGAACCGCGGTCTGGACGGCGACCGACGGGATGGCGGCCGGACTGGCCAAGAGCGCGGGGATCGACCACGAAGAGTTCCTCGCGCAGGTGCCCGCGATGACCGGAATGAACACCGGGCAGTTCACCGAACCGGCGGAGATGGCCGTGCTGGTGGCGCTGCTGGCTTCCGGCCGGGTGCCCAACATGAACGGCTCGGACCTGATCCTCGACGGCGGAATGCTGAAGCAGCTCTGATCAAGCGAGGGCGGCGGGAACACGGCTGGCCGTGTTCCCGCCGCCCTGTCGCCGTCAGGACGGATGGCGGTAAGGCCGGCCTTGTCCTCGGCACGCGGACCGGGAATTGTCAACGCCGGATCGCCGGTTCCCACTTTCGGACCGGGAAATCCCGGCAATGTCTTTCTGCCGACGTTTCTCTGTCCCGGAATCTGGTCATTCGGCCGATAAGTGACCGAAGAGTGGCCGACGGCACTCGCGACGGCGAATCAGGGGCTTGGTGCCCAGGCGTCGACGGAAGAAGCAGGCAAGCGGTCGCCGAAGTGAGGATTCAGCCGTCGCCGGATTCCCCCGTCGCGACGTGCGGCCGATTCTCCTCGGCAGCTGTGGTAGAGTCGGTGATATGCGTGGACTGGGGAGGTAATCTGCCATGCGTCAAAGTCGGAGCACATATCTTCGGTGTGTGACGACTTTAATTATGGCTGGTTCCTGACGCGTAGGCCGCTTGATCGGCAACCAGGATTTGGGGATTTCACCACAAGTTTACCGGCTGACCAATTCTGAGCACGTCCGGGGGGAAATGTGCCGCCGCGAGCTGGAAGAAGTATCCTGCGGCCAGCGTCATCGCCGAAAAGTTCGCAGGTCCGCAGCGACCGGATATTGATCTCCCGCCTCGGACTGCATTTTCCGGTGAACCTCACTTATGGCTGCTGGGAACGCGCCGGGACACAACTGTCGGACATCGTCAGCTCATCGGCCTGGTGCCTCGGCGATTGGCTGGTCTGCGGTCAGGAGAACTACCCGGACCGCTACGTCCGGGCTGTCGAGACCGCCGGTCTCGACTACCAGACGTTGCGGAACTACGCCTGGGTCGCCCGGCGCTTCCCGTTGGAGCGGCGCCGTGAACCGTTGAGCTTCCAGCATCACGCCGAAGTCGCCGCCCTGGACGTCGAGTGCCAGGACAAGTGGCTGGATCTCGCCGAAACCGGGCGTTGGTCACGCAACGAACTTCGGCGTCAGTTGCGCGGCCAGCGGCAGGACAAGCAGACCGACGCGACCTCGACGTTGTTGATACCACGCGTTTCCGTGGCGCGCGAACGCGTCGAACGCTGGCGTGCGGCCGCGCAGCGGATGGACAACCATCTGGAGAACTGGATGGTACTCGCCCTGGATCGCGCCGCCGAGGACGTGCTGAACACGGAATCGCAGTAGGGCGCGCACGACCATGGCTGTCCCGCCGGCGGGACAGTGTCGGCCTTCGAGTGAATCGGGCGGGCGCCGTCCTGGCAAGCTTTCCGCGAAAGTCGATCATCCGGCCATGATCGCCGTCCCATCACGCATGATCGCCGTTCAATCACGCGTAACCGCCGTCTGATCACGTGAGATCGCCTTCTGGGGAAAGAAGCGAAACGGCACGCGACACTGGCGAGCGGAAAAACAATAGCCGCCGGCTTTCCCCGTTCCTGCATTGTCAACCCCGTGACCGCGAACCGTCACCGCGTCGTCGTCCGAGTGATCGTTCACAGGCGTCATAAAGTGGTTTCCGGTCGGCTCTGATGGACATTCGCAAACTGTTGTCCTAGTCTCGGGGCACTGGCATTCCATCGTGTCTTGCCTGCTGATCAAACTGGGGTTTCATCATCGTTTCGTCGAGCCACGGTGTCCGCTCCGAATACCGGGTGGCCGGCTCGTGCACTTCGACAGCTCGCGGATTCGAAGGAGAGGTATGGCCGAACACGTGGTGATCGCGAATACCGACGAGACGTCGGTCGTCTACGGCGTTCACGGCACGGACGGTGCGTCCGAGTGGAAATGCTTCGCCCGGCGAGACAACCTGTTCGGGGCGTGGGAGGCGATCGAGTGGGCAGCGCTTCCTCCCGGCGGGATCAGTGGCGCGCATGTCCACACCCGCACCGAGGAGCTGTACTTCATCATCTCCGGTACCGGGGTCATGCTCCTCGACGGTCACGAACACCCGGTCAAGGGTGGTGACCTGATCCTGAACGGCCTCGGTACCCGGCACGGCCTGCGGAACGCGGGCGATGACCGGTTGGAATGGCTGGTCATCGAAGTGGTCGGACCGCCGATGGCGGCCGTCTATTCCACTCATCAGAAACAAATCGAAAATGGGGGACAACGATGAGCAACGCCGTAGTGATCAATCTTCGTGAAGTGCGGGAAATCGACGCCGGGAACTTTCTCAGCGGCCCGCTCGGGCGCATCCGCCTGCCGCAGCTCCGACCCGGCCAGCAGGAGACGCTGATCGCCGAGGACCAGGAACACACCCTGTTCACCGTGCGGGGTGACGGGCACGCGATCTCCGGATCGGCGACCGTCCCGCTGCGCTCCGGGGTGGCACTCACCCTGCCGCTGGGCAGCAAGGTCACCGTCGAAGCGGGTGGCGAAGGGCTCGAGCTGTTCATCGCCAGCCTCGCCACCCCGCAGGCCGCCGGGGCGGCTCAGTGATCGTCACCCATGCCGAAGGTCTGAGCTCGGCAACGGATGACAGTGCCTGGCGCTGTCTGGCACGTCGCGGCATGCTGCACAGCGAATGCGAGGCCATCGACTACCTCCGGTTGCCGCCGGGCACCGTACGGGACGGGCGGGGCCGTGCGGGCGTCGAGGCGATCTGGTTCGTCCTCAGTGGACAGGGACGGTTCGTCGACGCCGCGGACCGGTCCTATCCTCTGCGAACCGGGGATCTGCTGTTCTCGTCCGACGGGACCGGAGGGTCGGTGCGCAACGATTCCACCGGTCCGCTCGAACTGCTCTCGTTCGCGTTGCTGCCCGCCGCGGTGACCGACCGGCTGCCCGCCCGGATCCCGACGGCACCGTGGCTGCTGGCCGGAGCCGGGCATGAGTGACCGGCTGGTGGTCACCACCCTGGACGAACCGTCCGAGGTCTACGAGATGCACGGCGGCGAACGGGTCGCCCGGTGGAAGTGCCTCGCCAGGCGGAACAACCTGTTCGGGCCGTGGGAGGCGGTGGAACGCTCCACACTGCCGCCGGGCGCGGCCAGCGGCGTGCACCTGCACAGCAGGACCGAGCAGTTCGATTACGTCGTGGCCGGCTCAGGGGTCATGACGATCAACGGCACGGACCACGAGGTCGCCGCCGGTGACCTGATCACGACCTGCCTCGGCACCCGGCACGGCATCCGCAACACCGGCGCCGACGACCTGGTCTGGCTGGTCATCGAGGTGTCCGGGCCTGGAATGGCCGAGGGCGTACCGCATCGGGACGCCGACGGTGTCCGCGCCGAGGTGATCGACCTCCGCGAGGCCCGCGACGTCGACGCACTGGACTATCTCGCCGGGCCGTTGCGCAGGGCTCGGCTGGTGCGCCTCGAGCCGGCCGGGACCGAATCCTTGGTGGCCGACGAGCAGGAGCACGTGCTGTACACGCTGGCCGGGACCGGGACCGCGAAGACGAGGTCCACCACCGTTCCGCTACGTGAGGGAGTGTCGGTGGGGGTGCCTTTCCTCGGTGCGGTCACGATCGAGGGCGGCCAGGACGGACTGGAGTTCTTCGTGGTGAGCCTTGCCGTCCCAGCGGGCGCGGGTGGTGCGAAATGATCGTCTCCAGCACGCATGACGGCCTCACCCAGACCTTCGACGACCTTTCCGGCAACGCCTCGTGGCGGTGTCTCGGACGCCGGGGGATGTTGTTCAGCGAGTGCGAATCCTTCGACTACGTCCGGCTCGCCCCCGGGTCCGTCCTCGACGAACGCGGCCGTGGCGACATCGAGGAAGCGTGGTTCGTCCTGCGGGGCGACGGCGAATTCCTCGAGGACGGGAAAGATCCGCTGCCCGTCCACGAAGGCAGTCTGGTTCTCCTCTCCCATGGGGCGGGTGGCCGGTGGCGCGCTCCCGAGGGTGCCCCGCTGGAACTGCTGGTCCTGGCCCTGATGCCCGCTTCCGTGAGCAAACGGCTCCCGCCCCGCACACCTTCCGACTGACCGGAGAAAGGAGGAACAGGTGAACCACCAACGCATCGAGGTCGACGTCCTCGTCGTGGGTTCCGGCCCGGTGGGTGCCACGTTCGCACGCACACTCGTCGACGGCGGCCGCGACGTCATGATGGTCGACGCCGGGCCACAGCTGTCCAGCCGCCCTGGCGAGCACCTGAAGAACCAGCTCGCCTACCAGCACAGCCACGAACGGTTCGGCACGCTGATCCGCGGCCATCTGCACCCGTTGTCGCGTCCCGCTTCCACCGCGGACCTGTCCGACCAGCTGATCAGCTTGGAAGCGGGCGTCGCCACCTACGCGGTGGGCGGCATGGCCACGCACTGGACGGGAGTGACCCCCCGGCACCACCCGGACGTCGAGCGCTCGGACGCCATCCCGGCCGCCGAATGGGACACGCTCTACGGCGACGCCGAGGCGCTGCTCAACACGCGCACCGACCTCACCGAGGACGCGATCTCCCATCGGCTCGTACTGGACGCGCTCGCCGCCGAGTACGCGGAACTGCCCGGCCCGTACGGCGTCCAGCCTCTCCCGATGGCCGCGCAGCGCCGCACGGACAACCCCCGGCTGGTGCGCTGGACCGGGGTGGACACCATCCTCGGCCCGCTCGCCGACGGCGGAACCGACGGATTCCGCCTGCACGAACAGCACCAGTGCACCCGGCTCGTCCCGGCGGCGGACGGCTCGCGGATCGAGTACGCCGAGATCGTCGACCACGTCGACTGGCGGACTCTCGAAGTCGAGGCGAGTACGTATGTCGTCGCCTGCGGGGCCGTGCTCACCCCGCAGTTGCTCCACGCCTCCGGCATCCGCCCGCCGTCGCTCGGCCGCTACCTCACCGAGCAGCCGGTCGCCTTCTGCCAGGTCCTGCTCGGCGACGATCTGGTGAAGCGCGCCGCGACGCCGATCCCGCCGGACGACCTGGACCCGAACGTGTGGATCCCGGTCTCGGGGGATCGCCCGTGGCACTGCCAGATCCACCGCGACCTGCCCTACGACGACATGGTCACGGATCCGGAGGTCGACAGCAGGCTGGTGGTCGACCTGCGTTGGTTCGGGCTCGCCGATCCGAGGCGGGAGAACCGGATGCGGTTCTCCGACACCGCGAAGGACGCCTGGGGCATGCCGGAGGTGGGGTTCGAGTTCTCGCTCAGCGAGGACGACCGCGCGCGGCAGCACCGGATGATGGCGGATCTGCGCCGGGCCGCCGCCGCGCTCGGGCCGTACCTGCCCGGCTCCGAGCCACGCTTCATCCTTCCCACCCTGCCGTTGCACATCGCGGGGACCGTCCGGATGGGAGCCGACCCGGACACCAGCGTCGTCGATCCCGATTCCAGGCTCTGGGGGGTCGAGAACCTCTATCTCGGCGGGAACGGCCTCATCCCGACGGGCACCGCGAGCAACCCGACGTTGACCAGCGTGGCGATGGCGCTGCGGGCAGCGCACGGAATTCTCCGGTCCGGAAACCAACCTTCAGCAGAAAGGCGCGCGCATGAGCGGCCCGGGATACTTGTTCCTCGGTGACGAAGAGAAAGCGCTGGTCAATCGGGCGCTGGACACCTGGCAGCTGAACCGCTACCGATTCGACGAAGCGGCCGAACCGTCCATGGTCTACACCCTGGAGCGGGAGTTCGAGCAGCGCACGGGCACGCCTCACTGCCTCGCTGTCAACAGTTGCACGTCCGCGTTGCTCACCGCGCTGGTGGCACTCGGCGTCGGTCCCGGTGACGAGGTGATCGTCCCCGGCTACACCTTCATCGCCTCGATCGCCGCGATCGTGCACCGGGGCGCCGTCCCCGTCCTCGCCGAAATCGACGAGTCCCTCACGCTCGACCCGGAGGACGTGAAGCGCCGGATCACCCCGGCGACGAAGGCCATCGTCGCGGTGCACATGCTCGGCGCTCCGGCCGCGATGGACGAACTGCGGCGGATCGCCGACGACCACGGCCTCTTCCTGATCGAGGACGCCGCACAGGCCACTGGCGGCCAGTACCGGAACCGCGCGCTGGGCACCATCGGGGACGCGGGGGCTTTCTCGCTCAACCTGTTCAAGATCATCACCAGTGGCGACGGCGGTCTGCTCACGATCGCGGACGACAAGGCGTACGAACGCGCGTTCGCTTTCCACGACCACGGGTTCAAGCCACTGCGTCAAGGTATCGCCGACGCCGACTCGCTGTTCGGGATGAACCTGCGGATGCACGAACTCAGCGGCGCCGTGGCACTCGGCCAGCTCCGCAAGATCGACGACATCCTGGGGACGCTGCGCAAGCAGAAGACGGCGCTCGTGGAGGCGATCGGCGACCTGCCGGGTGTGACACGCCGGCGCGTCAACGATCCGGACGGGGAATGTTTCTCCTTCCTGGTCCTGCAGTTCGAGTCCGTCGAGTCGGCGCGTGCGGTGGCGGGCCTGCTCGGCACGTCCACGCTCATCGACTCCGGCCGCCACTACTACGGGAACATGCCCCAGTTGCTCGCGCGCCGGACGCCCACCGCGTCGGACCACCCTTTCGCGTGTTCCGCCCATCCCACCGATCGCCGGTACGAGCCGAACATGCTTCCCCGGACCGACGACATCCTCGGCCGGTCGATCGCGGTGTCGGTCGGGGTCGACGACGCCTATATCGGTTCCGGATTCGGCATCAAGCCGTTCTCGCCCGCCGACGAGATCGCGACCGTGGCCGGTGCCGTGCGGTCGGCCGTCAACGAAGTGGCCGCGACGAAATGAGCACACACGCGGGCGAATCCTCGCTGACCGAAGCACCCGCCCCGGCCAGGCGGTGGAGAGTCAAGGCCGAACAGTCCATCGACTACGAGGTCCTCATGACGGACGGCGTGCTCGATCCGGCCAACCCGGCGTTGGTGGAGGCGGGAACCACCATCCGCACCGAACGGATCCGCCGATTCATCGTGATCGACGCGACCGTGCACGAACTGTACGGCGACGCCCTCCGCAAGTACTTGGAGCACCACGACTGTGAGTACCTCCTCTGCGTCCTGCCTGCCTCGGAGGAGGCCAAGACGATGGAGTCGGTGCTCACCGTGGTGAAGGGACTCGACTCGTTCGGCATTTCCCGCAGGCACGAGCCGATCATCGCCATCGGTGGCGGAGTCCTGCTGGACATCGTGGGGCTGGCCGCCAGCATGTACCGGCGCAGCACGCCTTACGTCCGGGTCCCCACCTCCCTCATCGGGCTGGTCGACGCCGGGGTCGGCATCAAGACCGGGGTGAACTTCGGCGACCACAAGAACCGGATCGGCACTTACTTCGCGCCGACCGTCGCGTTGCTGGACCGCGGCTTCCTCGCCACGCTGGAAGACAGGCACGTCAGCAACGGCCTCGCGGAGATTCTCAAGATCGCGCTGATCAAGGACGCGACGTTGTTCCGGCTGCTGGAGGACCACGCCGAGCTCCTGCTCGCCGAACGGCTCACCGGCCAGACCCAGACCGGCGACGCCGTGGCGAGGGAGGTCTTCAGCCGCGCGGTGGGCGGCATGCTGGAGGAGCTGGAGCCGAACCTGTGGGAGAAGCAGCTGGAGCGGCTGGTGGACTACGGCCACTCGTTCAGCCCCACGCTGGAGATGCGGGCCCTTCCCGCCCTTCTGCACGGTGAGGCCGTCACCGTCGACATGGCACTCACCACGGTGCTGGCCGAGGGACGCGGCCTGGTGTCCACATCGGACCGTGAACGGATCATCGGCCTGATGCGCAGGCTGCGCTTGCCCGTCTGGCATCCGTTGCTGGAACCCGGGCTGCTGGAACCGGCGTTGCGGGAAACCACGCGGCACCGCGACGGGTTGCAACGGATGCCGATCCCGGTGGGCATCGGTGGTGCCTGCTTCCTCCACGACCTCACCGTCGCCGAACTCGGCCGCGCGGCCGGGATCCTGCGCGAACTGGACGAGGACCTGGTCATCACCGACGTCAACGACGGGTCCGAGGCCGAGGGGAACCGGGTGATCCGCCAGGACGGGATGAGCCGCACCTGGGAGGTCATCACCTGGTCGTCGCTGGCACCCGGCGCCAGCCGGGAAGAGGACACGCAGACCGGTACGGACAGGTTCTGCTTCGTTCTCGCCGGCGCGGGCGAACTGCACGTCGACGGCATCTCGCACGGGATGCGCCCCGGCTACCTGGTCGCCACCCGGGCCGGAGCCGGGCACCGGTTCGTGAATCCGGGCACGGAAGACCTGAGCTGGCTGGTGATCGAGGTGTCCGGCACCCCGGCGAGGGGAGGTGTCGCGTGACCGCGCGGCATGGCATCCCCGGGGCGACCGGCGTGCACCACGTCGCCTACACGGTGCCCGACCTTGACCAGGCCGTCGAGTTCTTCACCAAGGTCATCGGCGCGGAGCTGGCTTACATCCAGGGGCCGGTGAAGGACAGCGAGGGTGACTGGATGACCCGGAAGCTCGCCGTGGACGCCAGGGCCACCGCGAGGGTCGCGATGTTGCGGCTGGGACCGGTGACCAACCTGGAGCTTTTCGAGTACACCGCACCGGACCAGCGGAGGCAGCTTCCCCGCAACAGTGACTGGGGTGGCCACCATCTGGCCATCCACGTCACGGACGTCGACGCCGCCGCGGCGTATTTGCGTGCCCAGCCGGGCGTCCGGGTTCTCGGCGACCCGGAGACCATCACCGACGGCCCGATCGCAGGCGACCGCTGGGTGTACTTCGTGACGCCGTGGGGGATGCAGATGGAATTGATCAACCTTCCCGTGGGGACGCCGTACGAGCGGCAGACGGATGTGCGGCTGTATCCGCCGGAAGTGCCCTGGTCCTCCTACCGAGGAGTGTCATGAGCGAGCGAGTGAACGATTCCCCCGTGCAGCAGACGCTCGTCCCGGCGGGGGAGGGGGAGACGATCTGGTTCGACGGCAACGTCTACACCGTCAAGGTCAGCGGCGAAGCGACCAACGGGAGGCTGTCGGTCCTGGAATCCTCGATCCCACCGGGAAACGGCCCGCCACTGCATGTGCACACCGAGTCGGACGAGGCGTTCTACGTTCTGTCCGGCCAGCTGGAATTCCAGGTCGACGACGAGAAGTTCATCGGCAAGGCGGGGGATTACGTCTTCGTCCCCCACGGCACTCCGCACTGTTTCAAGAACGTCGGCGTGCACGTCGCTCACACGATCTTCGCTTACACCCCTTCCGGATTCGAGAAGTTCTTCCTGGAGTCGGGTGAACCGGCCGTGCCGAACCAGCCGATTCCGCAGTGGGGTCCCGAGCAGTTCGAACGGGCGGTGGCGATCGCCCCGCGTTTCGGGTGGGAGGGGCCGAAGACCAAATAGGAGCATCCTCACGATCACTTTTCCGGCGAACAAAGGAAGTCAGTACGATGACCGACAAGCACAGCGGACACAACCGGCGCAGTTTCCTGGTCGGTACCGGCGCGGCGGCGGTGGCCGTCGGGTTGCCACAGATCGCGACCGCGGCCACCGATGCCCCGGTAGACCGGCAGACCGGCTCCGTGGTGGTCCGGCCGGCCGATTCGAGATATCAGGACTTGATCCGGGGCACGAACCAGCGGTGGGTCGGCACCCCCGAGAGAGTGCACGTGGCCCGCTCGACCGCGGACGTGGTCGCCGCCGTGCAGCTCGCGGTCGACCAGGGGAAGCGGCTGACCGTGCAGGGCGGCGGGCATTGCTACGAGGACTTCGTGTTCAACTCGGACGTCCAGGTGGTGATCAACCTGTCCGAACTCGACCAGGTCGCGTTCGACCCCGCGATGCGCGCGTTCTCGGTCGGCGGAGGCGCGACCCTGCTGGACGTTTACGAGAAGCTGTACCGGATCTGGGGCGTGACCATCCCGGCGGGCCAGTGCGCCACGGTCGGCGTCGGCGGGCACATCAGTGGCGGCGGATGGGGCGTCCTGTGCCGGGAACTCGGCTTGAGCGTCGACCACCTCTATGCCGTCGAAGTCGTCCGGGTCGACGCCAACGGCAAGGCGCGCGCGGTGATCGCGACCTCGGACGCCGGGGACGTGAACCGGGAGCTGTGGTGGGCGAACACCGGTGGCGGCGGCGGAAACTTCGGCGTGGTCACCCGGTATTGGTTCCGGACCAAGGACGCGACCGGCACCGACCCGGCAGGGCTGCTGCCCCGCCCGCCGGCCGAAGTGCTGCTCGCGGCGATCTCGTGGCCGTGGGAAACGTTGACGCAAAAGGACTTTACCACCATCGCCGCCAACTTCGGCGATTGGCACGTGCGGCATGCGGCGCCGGGAAAACCGGAAAGCGCCCTGTTCAGCTACCTCAACCTCAATCACCGGTCCAACGGTCAGGTCGGGCTGCTGACGCAGGTGTCCGGTAACGCGAAGAACCCCGAGAAGCTGTACGCGGACTTCCTCGCCGACGTGACCCGCGGGGTGACCCTGCGGCACGGCCCGTTGACCAACGCGATGGGCGAGTTCGCTCCCGCACCGGAATTCGAGGTGCCGCAACGCCTGCCGTGGCTGCAGGCGACCAAGTACCTCGGCGCGGCCAACCCGATCCTCGCCGACCCGACGTTACGCGGCGACTTCAAGTCGGCCTTCAACCGTGCTCGGTACACCGATCAGCAGATCGCGGTGTGGTACAAGCACCTGACTCGCACGGACTTCCACAACCCCCGGGCGCAGCTCATGGTCAGCAGCTACGGCGGCAAGATCAACTCGGTCGGCCGGAGCGACACCGCGTTCGCGCACCGCGACTCGGCGTTCAAGGTCCTGTACCTGTCCTACTGGAACGAGAAGGCCGACGACGCCGCGAACATCGGCTGGCTGAGGGACTTCTACTACGAGTCCTATGGCGCGACCGGTGGCGTCCCGGTTCCCGACGCGGTCACCGACGGCTGCTACCTCAACTATCCCGACATCGATCTGAACGACCCGGCGTACAACCGGTCCGGCGTCCCGTGGCACACGTTGTACTACACGGACAACTACCGCCGGTTGCAGGCCGCGAAGGCGGCATACGACCCTCGTAACGTGTTTCGGCACAGCCAGTCGGTCCGGCTGCCGTGAAGGCCACCGCCGACGTCGTGGTGGAGCGTGACGTCGCCGTTCCCATGCGGGACGGCACCGTGCTGCGGGCGGATGTCCACCGCCCGCGGCACGGTGGTCCGTATCCCGTGCTGGTGCAGCGGACGCCGTATGGCAAGGAGGTCGCGCAGACCGTCGTGTACCGGCATCCTTCCTGGTATGCCAGACGCGGGTACATCGTCGTCGTCCAGGACACCAGGGGCCGGTTCGGCTCGGCGGGCGTGTTCGATCCGTTCCGGCATGAGGCGGCGGACGGCGCGGACACGGTTCGCTGGGCGGCCCGGCTCGCCGGCGGGACCGGACAGGTCGCGACGTACGGTTTCTCGTACGCCGGTGCGACGCAGCTCCTGGCCGCGGCCGAACGGCCGGACGGACTGGTGTGCACGGCACCGGGGTTCACCTCCAGTGACTTCCACGAGGGCTGGACCTACACCGGAGGTGCGCTGAACCTCGCCTTCGTGTTGTCGTGGACCTTGCAGATGCTCGGTGCCCAGGACGCGGTGCGCGACGGCAGGCACGCGGACGCACTGGCCGTCGCCAAGGCCGCGGGCGAACTGCCGGGTGCGTTCGGACGGCGGCCGCTCGCGGAGTTCGAGGAGCTGCGCAAGGCGGGCATCGGCTACTTCTTCGACTGGCTGGAGCACGACACCTGGGACGAGTACTGGCAAGCGGTGTCGGTGCGTGCGCGCTACGACCGGATGACCGTGCCGCAACTGCACTTCGGTGGCTGGTACGACACCTTCGTCGAAGGCACGCTGGAGAACTACGCGCGATTGGCCGAGCAGGGCGGCGCGGTACAACGGCTGGTCATCGGGCCATGGGCGCATGTGCCGTGGTCCGCGAACATCGGCCGGTTCGACTTCGGCGAAGAGGCGCACAACACCATGGACCTCGCCCAGCTGGAGTGGTTCGAGCACTGGCTCTCCGGCCGGGACGGCGAACCGGACAGCCCGCCGGTCAAGCTGTTCGTGATGGGGGCCAACCGGTGGCGGGAGGCGGCCGCGTGGCCACCGCCGGGTACCCGGGAGCAGCGATGGTTCCTGCATTCCGGCGCGAACCGCGGGCACGGCGCGAATTCGGTGTCCGGGGACGGTGTGCTCGACCGGCACAACCCCGGTGACGAACAGCCGGACGTGTTCGTGTCGATTCCGGCCATTCCGGTGCCCAGCCTCGGCGGGCGCGCGTCGGCCGACGCGTCGATCGTCCCGGTGGGGCCCGCCGATCAGCGGCCGGTCGAGGCCCGCAACGACGTCCTGGTGTACACCACGGCTCCGGTGACCGAGCCCTTCGAGGTGATCGGCACCGTCTGGCTGACGTTGTACGCGGCCATCGACACCCCGGACGCGGACTGGATGGTCAAACTGGTGGACGTCTTCCCCGACGGCACGGCCGTGAATCTGTGCGACGGCGCACTGCGCGCCCGGTTCAGCCCGGACGGGCCGGTCAAGGCGGACGAGGTGCACACCTACCGGATCAAGGTGGGTTCGACCGCCGCGCTGGTGGCGCCCGGTCACCGGCTCCGTCTCGAAATCGCCGGCAGCAGCTTCCCTCTCTACGACGTCAACCCCAACACCGGCACCAAGCCGTCCGAGGCGGGCGCGTTCGAAGGCCGTCCGGCGGCCCAAACCGTCTTCCACGACAGCGTCCGCGCCTCACACCTGACCCTTCCCGTGTCTTCATGAGCGCGCGTGACGCCGTAGTCGAAGACTGGTTTCCGGTCACTGACCCGGTGGCCCGCTTCGACACCACGGCCTTCGATCTGGACGCCTATCTGGGGCGGATCGGCCACCCGCGGGTCGAGCCGTCCGCGGAGACGCTGCGCTCGCTGCACGCCGCGCATGTGCGGGCCATCCCGTTCGAGAACGTCGACGTGGTGCTGCGACGGCACCGCGGCGTCGAACTGACGGCCATCATGGACAAGCTGGTCCACCGGAACCGCGGCGGCTACTGCTACGAGCACGGCCTGCTGTTCGCCGCCGCGCTGGAGGACCTCGGGTTCACCGTGCGGCGCAGCTTCGCCAGGGTGCGACCGGACCGGGCGAGTGGTTCGTACACCCACATGCTGATGGTGGTGCCCGTCGACGGCGTCGAGTACCTTGCGGACGTCGGCTTCGGTGCCTGGGTGCTGCACCCGACCCCGCTACTCGACGGCGCCGAGGTGGACCAGGCGGGCTGGCGGCACCGGATCCGCCGGGACAACGGTCAGTGGCTGTTCGAGAAACGCGCCGCCGACGGCTGGGAAACCCTGCACGCCACCTTGGGCCTGCCCGCCAGGCAGGTCGACTACGAGGTGTTCCACCATTACACCTCCACCCACCCTCGCTCCCCGTTCACCGGCCAGCTCGTGGTGATGCGGCTGGCCGAGGGGGTGGGGCGGAAGTTCGTCGGACGCAGGCTCGTCACCGAGTACGCCGATGGCCGTGTCGAGACCACCGAGATCACCGCCGACCGGCTCGCCGACACCCTGCGCGCGCTGGACGTCGAGCTGACCCCGGCCGAGCTGGCCGCGGTGCGCCGGTTCTACGAGTCCACAAAGGACACTCAAGCTGAACGGCTGTGAGGAGTCACGCGGCGCTCACTCGGCTCGGCACTCGCCCGGGGAACTCGTGGCCGCCGACGAGGGCGGTCCGGTGGTGCACCGAGTACATACCTAACCCTTCTGAGTGAGGTGGCGTCCCACGCGATCGCCCGGGTGTTCATCTGGTTGTCGCGAAAGCCACTTTCGGGACCTCTGATGTCCCGAAAGTGGCTTTCGCGACACGACCGGTGCGTGTGGTGGGGTCACGAGGGAGGGAGGTGGCGGCTGCTGGGCCTGATCAATCGCGAAGAACACGACGTGCTCGGCGACCCGGCGGAAGGCAGGCGCTGGGCGCGGGAGCACGGCGGCGATGGAAGCCTCGCGGAACTGGCGTTGCTTCGCGAGGCGCGAGACCTCTTGCAGGGCGTAGTGCGGGAGAAGCCTCGCCCGCCGCGACAGGGTCCATCAGGTCCCGGAGTTCACAGTGGACGGTCTACAGTGGATTATCAAGGCTCCTCGGCACGCGCGGTTGGCCAACGACGAGTGCCGGTTGTTCTTGCTCGAACGCGGTCGCTGACGCTCAAATCTGGCTGCCGCCGGGAAAGTCCGAAGAGGACATGACGTCCAGTGTGGTGGATGGGCCGCGACGGCCGCCATGCCGATAGCGGGATCGGAGGTTTGGCGGCGCTCTGGGTCGCCGGGATGCCCGATCCAGCGGAACCGGGTACACCTTGAGCACCGAGTCGTCAGGCCCGCGACAACGGTGGCGGACGGCCCTTTTCCGGAGGCGCTGCTCCTGGGTGGAACGAATCCTTTCTGCAGTATGGCTTTCACGCTACAACAAGATTCGGAACCGAGCCGAGATTATCGGAAGGAAATCGCACTTCCGGCAATGGTCACCTCTTTGTAAGGGGCGAGCGAGCAGTCAATCGGCGCTATGGAGCAAGGAAAGCAGCATGGTATCGTCGCCGGACTGGGGTCGATCTGGGGATCGTGCGCGGGGCCGGAAGTGCCGAATATCCGGCCTCGGCGCTCGCGTGAACAACATCAGAAGTACACGACACAAGCGATACGGAGGTACGCGCAATGCGTCGATTATTCCGATCTTGCTTCACTGTCTTCGCGCTGCTGCTCGCGGCGGTCGTTCTTCCCGGCGCGGGGCAGGCAGGCGCTACGGAGGTGAACCTGTCATCCGACGTCCCGAAGCACGTGACGCTGGACGCCGCGACCGGGCAGGTGCTTTCCGCCGAACCCCTGGGGGAGTTCGGGACGAACATCTCCAACCACAACTACTGCAACTCGGGTGAAGGGTGCTACCACGCGGGCCGGACTCCCTACGCCCACCAGGGATTCTTCGGCACGCCCGGGACGTTCAGCGGGTCTTGGCCTTATCGGAGCAGTTGGTACACCGGCAGGTACACCGCGCGGGCGTGCTGGGTCCAGGCTTGTGCGGCGCGGTCCTTCGGTCCCAACACCACGGTGACGTTCAACGGATCGCTGGTGACAGGGACGTCATTCCGGATCTACTGAGCGCACGGCTGATGCTCCGCGGTGGGCAGGCTGTCGGTTCGCCCGCCGCGGCTCTCCGCATCCGTGCGTCGATGACACACGGATACAGGCCTGGGGACACTGGACTGATGCGAAGACTGGCGGGGATTCTCCTCGGAGCGGTTTTGATGTTGTGCGCCGGTGGCGACAGGACAGTCCCGGATTCATCGATGTCGCCGGCCGCCCGTGGCTACCTCGAGCACGCGTTGGATCTCCTGGAAGGCAAAGCACTCGACAGGTTCACCGTGAATTGGCCGAAGGTACGCGTCGAGGCCTTCGCCAGGGCGCGGGACGCGCGAGTGCCGGCGGATACCCACCGCGCGATCCGCGGCGCGATCTCCACCATCGGTAATCGCCACACCACTCTGCTGGAACCGGCGGTCGCATCGGCGGCGTTTCCGGCCGGCACGGCGGTGCCACGGGGTGATCTGCTGGACGGCCGGTTCGCCCGGCTGACGATCCCAGGCTTCCAGGCGGATCAAACCGCGGCAGAACGTTACGTATCCGCCGGACAGGACGTAATCAAGCGACTGGACGCGGCGGCACCGTGCGGCTGGTTGATCGACCTGGGCACGAACACCGGCGGGAACATGTGGCCGATGGTCACGGTCCTCGCGCCACTACTGGGCGACGGCCGTGCCGGTTCCTTCGTCGGACCGGACGGCAGCCGCATCGCTTGGTCGGTCCGCGGCGATCACGTCCTGCAAGGCGAGCGGACCATGGGAACGAACCCGGTGCGCCTGAAGACGCCGTCGCCCCCGGTCGCCATCCTCGTCTCCCAGGACACGATCAGCTCAGGAGAAGCGACCCTGGTGTCGTTCCTCGGCCTGGACCGAGTGCGCACCTTCGGTCAGCCCACCGCGGGATTCTCCACAGCGAACGAGAGCTTCGAACTCTCCGACGGCGCGCTGCTCATCGTCACCACCGCGACCATGGCGGACCGGACCGGGCGCCGCTACGGAAAGTCGATCGCACCGGACGAGCGGACCGGTGATCAGGTCGCCGCCGCGACCGCCTGGCTCGCCCGAGATCCGGCCTGCGCTTGAGGCAGGCCCGGTTTGCCCGCGAACATCGAGCGCAGCAGCGCCGCCTGAGCGTCGGATGTCGGCGGCGATCGCGCGGGCCGCGACTCCCAGTGCGCGGTGGAATCCGCTGAGGGCTTCGCCGGGGAATCGGTGCTGGATCCGGTGGGCCCAGTGCAGCGCGAGGGTGGTCTTGCCCATCCTGCCCGCGCCGACGGCGGTGATCACCACCGACCGCGGTCGCTCGTCGTACCGGCCGGGGTCGGCAGGGTGACCCATCCGGTCGTGGCGGTTTATTCGGCCTCGACCGGTACCTGTCGCCGGGTCGCGGGTGTCGTTGTGCACGCTAAGACGGGTCACGAGCGCCGCTTCCACGAACCTCGCCTTGTTCGCCTCGCCCGGCACCAGCGCGAACACCGCGTCCCCGCGGTCCTCCCGGTAACACTCGGCACAGGTGATCCCGGCCGACTCCATGACCTCGTAGAGACCGTCGTGCACCGCCCGAATCCCTCGACGTCGGCCACCACGATCGAAGGATGCCGTGAACCCCGCCCCTCCGTCATCGCCGCTTCCTCTCCCCGGCTCACCGAAGACAAGGGTCCCAAGAACACGGTGCGGAGATAAGGGCCGCTTAGGGTGACGCGCCCTTGACGTCCCGGGAAAGGGACGTCAAGGGCGCGATCCGGGGTGGTTCAGGACTTCTTCCGCGGTGCGCGCTTGCGCTTGGCGGGTGCTTCTTCGGCGACCGGTTCGGCGGGGGCCGACTCGGCGTTGTCGAACGCTTCGTAGATCTCGTTGGGAATGCGACCGCGCTCGGCGATCGCGTAGCCGTTCGCCGACGCCCAGGCGCGGACCTGCTGGTTGCGCTCACGATCGGTGGGCTTGGCCGTACCACCGGCCACGGTGGACTGTCCGGTTGCGACCTTCACCTTGCGTCCGCCGACTCGCCTGCTGGCGTCGATGAAGCGCTCGAGCTCTTCGCGCAGGGCGCCGGCGTTGTCGTCGGAGAGGTCGATCTCGTACGTGACGCCGTCGAGCGCGAAGGGCACGGTCTGGGTGGCTTCGCCNNGTCATGCCACGCCACCTCAGATTGGCGCAGTGCCAATGAGCCTAGCCGCAGTACGCCGAACCGGCGGAATGGCAGTCCCTTGCCGTCGCCGAACCCGGATGAACGATGTCCTTTTCGGACGGAGCAGGCCTACGGCGCGGGGGATGGTTCGGGGCCGTGCAGCAGCACCGGAAGCGTGCGATGCCCATTGGAAATGAACGAGTCGAGGTGCCCCAGCGCGTCGGGTGAGGTGGCAAGTGTCATGTCCGGGAACCGATCGAACAGGGCGGGCAGCGCGATCGCCGCCTCCAATCGGGCCAGCGGTGCGCCGAGGCAGAAGTGCACCCCGTAGCCGAACGCGACATGTGACTTGTCGGCGCGGGTGGCGTCGAACACGTCGGCGTCCGGCCCGTGCAGTGCCGGGTCCCGGCCGGCGGCGGCGTAGCCCGCCAGAATCGCCTCGCCCTGCCGGATGACCACATCGGCGACGGAGATGTCCTCGACTGCGTACCGCAGTGGCAGATGCGCCACCGGCGCCTGCCAGCGCAGGGTCTCCTCGATCGCGTCCTGCCAGGAGATCCGCCCGGCGCGGATCAGGGCGAGCTGGCCGGGATGGGTGAGCAGTGCGGTGATGGCCTGGTCGAGCAGGTTCACGGTGGTTTCATGGCCTGCCGAGATGAAGAGGATCAGGGTGTCGATCAGTTCGATTTCCTCCAGGCGGGCGCCGCCGTCCTGGGTGTGCGCGGCGATGAGCGCGGTGGTGAGATCCTCGCCGGGGTTCGCCCGCTTGGCGGCGACGAGTTCGGCGAAGGTCGAGTGGATAATCTGATACGCGGCGATCATCTCCTCGTGGCTCGCCGAGGTCTGGAAGAAGACGTCGATGGCGTGACGCAGCCCGGCGCGGGCCGAGTCCGGTACCCCGAACAGTTGACAGATCACGTTGATGGGTACCGGATAGGCGAAACTCTCCCTCAGGTCAACGGGTTTGCCCGGTGGCGTGGTCGCGATCTCCGCCAGGAGATCGTCGACGATCCGGGTGATCCAGGGGCGCAGCGTGGCGATCCGGCGCGCGGTGAAGGCCTGCGTCACGAGCGAGCGCAGCCGTTTGTGGTCGGCGCCGTACGCGGTGAACATGTTCCGCACCGAAACCCACACCAGCAACGGCCAGTCCTCGCTGATGTCCGCCAGTGCCGGCCAGTGCTGCCGGGCATCCTTGGAGACGCGGGGGTCGCTCAGGAGGCCGCGCAGCAGTTCGTGGCTTGTCACCGACCACGCCACCACACCACCCGGTAATTCCACCCGGGTGACCGGGCCACGCTCGCGCAGCCGTTTGTTTTCGCCATGGATGTCGTCGCCGCTCGGGTCCAGGACCAGGGGACGTGTCACCGGAAATCACCCTTTCTCGGTGGAGTGAACCGAGTCCAGAGTGCCAGTGGAGCGGTTGCCCGGCTATTCGCCAAACGGTGCGACGTTCACACTTGGGCCGCGCGTGCCTTCTCGTGAACCTCGGCGGCGACTTCCTTCAATTCCTGGGCGTCGCGCGTGCTTTGCTGCGGATCGATGAGGATCTCGTCGAACCCGATCACGGAATGCGGAACCAGATCGTCGACGATCTGGTCGGCGTTGCCTGGGAAGAGGGCGCGATCGTGACCTTCGTACGGCCGGGTGCGGGTAGCCGACCTGGCGGCGCTGCCGCACTGGGAACGCAGCCGGGTTTCCCGGCTCGGGTGTCCGGAAGACGGTCGCGGCGCTTTCGTTCGCATCGCTGAGACGGGTCAGGCGGCCATCGAGCGTGCCGCGCCCGGCCACGCACGTACCGTGCGGCGCCTGGTTTTCGACGCGCTCACCGCGGACGAGGTCGTGCGACTCGACGAAATCTTCCACCGGCTCCGCTCTCGCGCCGGTTTGTCGGCCGACTGAACGAGACGGATCCCCTCAGGGTGCCGACTGCCTTTGCCGAGCGCCCCTCGCTTTAAGACGAAACGCCGCCTACTGCTGGTCGGCAGCCGTGCGGTCGATGATGTCGGCCAGTATCGTGGCGGCCTCTTCGGGAACCCAGTGGCTGACGCCGGTCAGGATCTCCAGGCGGTAGCCGCCGTCGACGTACCGGCCCGCGAGTTCGGCGCCGCGCCGGGACAAGGC
The DNA here is from genome assembly GCF_001953865.1 of Amycolatopsis coloradensis. Classification (GTDB taxonomy): domain Bacteria; phylum Actinomycetota; class Actinomycetes; order Mycobacteriales; family Pseudonocardiaceae; genus Amycolatopsis; species Amycolatopsis coloradensis. The sequence continues at coordinate 338,885 of NZ_MQUQ01000004.1, read as the reverse complement.
CGTGTCGCCGTCGCTCCAGACATGCGTGGTCGGCACCGGAACCCGGGCCCGCAAGGCAGCCGGGCGTTGCAGGAGCATGGCGCGATACCAGTTCAGCCCGCCTGTCAAGGCTCCGCCAACGAGGATCTCGTGGTGGACGCGGTCGATCTGGGCCGCTGTCATCCCGGTTTTCGCGAGCGTGCGGTCCAGCACCCGTGGCCGTCGTCGGATGGCGAATTCAGGCAGCAAGGGGAGCTGGAAGAAGAACATGTAGTAGGACCGGATGAGCTGGTCACTGGTCAGCATCGAGCGCAGGAACGCCGCGGCGTGGGGGACCGACACGGTGGTCAGCGACCTGATCAGCTCCGGTCGCTGTGCCGCGGTCGCCCAGGCGACGTTGGCGCCCCAGTCGTGTCCGGCGAGGTGGACCGGTCCGGCCCCGATGGCGTGGATCAGCGCGACGGTGTCGGCCACGAGACGGCTCGACCGATAGGCGAACCGGCCGCGTGGGCGTGCCCGGGGTGAGTATCCGCGCTGGTCGGGTGCGATCGTGCGGTATCCCCGCTCGGTGAGCAGCGCGGCGGTCTCGGCCCACGAGGCGCCGGTCTGCGGGAATCCGTGCAGCAGGACGACGACGGCGCCGTCGAGCGGGCCGGTGTCGCGCACGTCGAAGGTGAGCCCGTCGTGCTCGAAGGATTCGACGCGGCGCGGTGTGGTCATGATCGGGTCTCCGTACTCGCGACACGGCCATTTAGGTGTTACCTTGGGTAACAGTGAACCACGGTAACGCTCAATCTACACCCAGCCGACGTAGTCCGGGAGGTCCCTATGACCAGCACCGATATGCCGCGCACCGCGGGAACGGCCGGTGCCGGCCGCCAAGAGACCGCGCGGCGGCTCCTCGATTCCTCCGCGATGTTGTCCTATGACCCGGCCACCGAGGTGGACTGGGAGACGCCGCTGGACAAGGACTTCCACGGTGCCAGTCCGGAGTGGAGCACCCTTTACGGGACGAGCTACTGGGCCGAGATGACCCCGGAGCAGCAGAAGGAGCTCACGCGCCAGGAGGCCGCTTCGGTCGCGAGCACCGGCATCTGGTTCGAGATGATCCTGCAGCAGATGGTGCTGCGTGATTTCTACGCCAAGGACCCGACCGATCCGGCGTTCCAGTGGGCGCTGACCGAGGTCGCGGACGAATGCCGGCATTCGATCATGTTCGCCCGCGGCGCGGAGAAGCTCGGCGCGCCCCCGTATCGTCCGCGCAGGCTCGCCGTCGAGCTCGGCCGCGTCTTCAAGGCGACGGCCACCGGTGAAGCGGCTTACGCGGCGATCCTGGTCGCCGAAGAAGTCCTCGACGTGATGCAGCGTGACTGGATGCGTGACGAGCGGGTGGTCCCGTTCGTGCGGACCATCAACAACATCCACGTCGTCGAAGAGTCCCGGCACATGAAGTTCGCCCGGGAAGAGACCCGCGAACAGCTGGCGGGCGCGGGTTTCCTGCGCCGCCGGATCAACGCGCTGGTCATCGCGATCGCGTCGTATTTCATCGTCAGCAGCATGGTCAACCGCGATGTCTACAAGAACGCCGGACTCGACACCGAGCGCGCGCTGCGCGAGGCGAAGGCCAACGAGCACCACAAGTCGATGATGCGGTCCAGCTGCGCCGGCCTGATGGAGTTCCTCGGCTCGTGCGGCCTGCTCACCCGGCCCGCGCTGGTGTTCTACAAGCGGGCGAACCTGATCTGACATGGCCTTCGCGATCACTCAGACCTGTTGCAACGACGCCACTTGCGTGTCGGTCTGCCCGGTCAACTGCATCCACCCCACGCCGGACGAGCCCGACTTCGGCAGCACGGAGATGCTCTACGTCGACCCGGCCGCGTGCATCGACTGCGGGGCATGTGCGGACGCCTGCCCGGTGGACGCGATCTTCCCGGCGGACCTGCTGACCGGTCCGCTGAAGGTCTACGCGGGCCTCAACGCGCAGTACTACGCCGGTCGCGAGACCGCGCCCGCGGCCGACCCCGCGCCGAACTTCCACCGCTGGAGCCCGCCGACGTTCGACAGGGCCATTCCGAGCGACTTCGCGCCGCCGGACATCGCCGTCGTCGGCACCGGCCCGGCCGGGATGTACGCCGTCGAGGATCTGCTCCTGCACACGAACGCGCGGGTCACCCTGATCGACCGGTTGCCGGTCGCGGGCGGGCTCGTCCGCTTCGGCGTCGCCCCGGACCACCCGGCCACGAAGCGGATCGGCGAAACCTTCTCGCGGTTTCACGAGCACCCGCGGCTGCGGATGCGCCTGGGCACCGAGGTCGGCCGCGACGTCACCGTCGAGGAACTGGCCGAGCGCCACGACGCGGTCGTCTACGCCGTCGGCGCCTTCTCCGCTCGTGCCCTCGGCCTGGACGGCGAAGAGCAGCCCGGCAGTATCGCCGCGACCACCGTCGTCGGCTGGTACAACGGCCACCCGGACGTCCCCGCGAACGCGGTGGACCTGTCCTCGGAACGTGTCGTGCTGGTCGGCACCGGCAACGTCGCACTGGACGTGGCCAGGATCCTCACCGCCGATCCCGCCGAGCTGACCGGCACCACGATCGCCCGGCACGCGCTGGAACGGCTGCGCACGAGCAAGGTCCGTGAGGTCGTCCTGCTCGCCCGGCGCGGGCCGGAGGATGCCGCGTACACCTCTCCGGAACTGCTCGCGCTGGCGCACCGCACCGGCGTGCCGCTCGTCGTCGACGGCGAGGATCCGCGCACCGCGGCCGCGATCGACGCGGGCACCGGCAAGGCGGATGTGCTGCGCGAACTCGGCCGAGAGACCGTCGACTGGACCGCGCCGCCGGTCGCGGACGCCCGCCGGATCGTCCTGCGCTTCCACTCCGCGCCCACCGAGATCGTCGGCGACACGCAGGTGCGCGGCCTCCGGGTCACCGGTGCGGGCGGGCCGGTCGAAATCGCCGCCTGCCAGGTCGTACGCGCGGTCGGTTACCGCGGGATGCCGGTGCCGGGCCTGCCGTTCGACGCGGATCGCGGCACGATCCCGAACACCGCGGGCCGCGTCGACGGCCGGAGCGGTGCTTACGTGGTCGGCTGGATCAAACGCGGCCCCTCTGGCGGGATCGGCGCGAACCGCACCTGTGCCAGGGAGACGGTCGCGACGCTGCTGGAGGACATCACGTCCGGCCGTCTCCCGGTCCGGGCCCGGCGGTCGCCGATCGCCGCGCTGGCCGCCCGCTTCCGCGGCCGGTGACCGCGATCGGGCCCCGCTGTCAGCGAGTCACGCCCGCTCGCGCGAATCGGTCGAGACCGGCGCCGAGGGGTAAGGCAAGAGCGGCATGTCGCGAAAGCCACTTTCGCGACGTGAGCACGGGCCCGGGCCGTGAGGGAACGGGCACCGCGGAAGAGCTCGGTCACGACACCTTTGCCTTACCCCTCAATAGAACTCGCCTTATCGGGCTCCGCCGAGGCCGAGCCGTCCGCCGAGGTCGGCCAGCGTGCGGAGAAAACCGTCCAAGTGCTCCTCGGTGTGCCCGGCGTTGAGGATCAGCCGCAGCAAAGGCTTGTTCCGGGGGACGGCGGGGTAGAAGAAGACCGGGACGAGGTATCCGCGCGCCAGGAAGGAGTCCTTCAGCTCGACCGCCGTCGCGTCGTCGCCCGCGGGTACCGAGATGAGGTAGGACGGGGTCGAATGGGGCGGGAACCCGATTTCGGCGAGCCGTTCGCGGAATACGGCGACCCGGCGCAGGTAGTCGTCGACGATCGCGGGCTCGGTGCGCAGCAGGCGCATGATCCGCGTCGCGGTGCTCGCCGTGGGCGGTTGCATGGCGGCGGTGAACATGGAGGTCCCGGACAGCAGCTCTAACGCGAGCATCGGATCGGTGGGCCCGGCGATGGCGCCGCCTTCGAGACCGACGGACTTGGAAAAGGAGACCATCACGAAGTCGGCTCTGCGCAAGGCGTCGAACTCGGCCGCGAACGGACGGTTTTCCGCGCCGTAGAGCAGGAACCCGTTCGCGTCGTCGACGTAGCTGAGCGCCTGGTGACGTTCGCAGAGATCGAGCAGGGTGCCGATCGGGGCGACCGTGCCGTCGGCGGAGTAGACGCTTTCGAAGACGACGACGGTCTTCTTGCCTTCGAGCCTGCTCAGGATCCGGTTCAGATCGGCCGCGTCGTTGTGCCGGAACGCGAACAGTTGCCGTCCGTAGGTCAGGTTCTCGACAGCCTTCCACAGGCTCCAATGCGCGTCCCGGTCCAGCACGAACACCGCGTCCTGATTGTCGATCTCCCAGCCCTGGCCCAGATTCATGTGGTGTGTCATGGCGTGCACGAAGCCGAGGTTGGCCAGCAGCCCGCTGGCGAAGCTGATGGCGCGTTCCTTGCCGGTGGCAGCGCAGAGTTCGCGTTCCAGCTCCAGGTGAGGACGGCAGATTCCCTGCGTCATCCTCGATCCGCCGGTGGTCAGGCCGTAGCGGGCGATGCCGTCGAGGAAATGCCGCTGCACGTCGGCGCGGTCCTGGAGGTTCAGGAAGTTGATACTCGCGAAGTTGGCCAGTGTGCGGCCGTCGCGCACCACCGTGGGGCCCGCCGGGCCGTCGATCACGGGCGGGTCGGTGAGGCCGAGGCCCTTGCCCGCGGCGAGGAAGTCGGCGAACGGCCAGTGCTTGAGCGCGGCCGAAACGGATGTCGTCACTCGGGTTCTCCTTGGGATGGCGTACTGGTGAGCGGTCGGCGGACCACCGTGGGATCACGAGGGGACATCGCTGTCCTCGGCCACGTTCGCGCGGGGGAGACCGGGCGGCAGGACCGGTTCGGGGAACAGGTGCCGGTCGATGCGCACAGCGCCCCAGAACCGGGAAAGCGGGCGTAGGTAACCCAGGCTCATCCGGAATCGGCAGCCGAGTTTGGCCTTGGCCGTCTCGTTGGAGATGCCGAAGTCCACCGTGTGATAGCCGTGCGAAAGGGCGAACCGGATGATGTGATGACCCATGTGCCGGTGCAGCGACACGGATCCGACATGTTTGTGGTCGAGGCCGCTGTAGGTGGACTCCAGCATTCCTTCCCGCGCCAGCAACAGGTCGAATCCGACCGGCTTCCCGCCGTGGCTCGCCAAGATCACGATGGTCTCGGGAAGCTCGGTGACCCGCCGGAAGTAGTCCTCGGTGAGGAAGATCTGATCCGGGTCGTGGTACTTCTCGTACAGATTGACCCAGAGCGCATGCAGGGTGGCGACCGCGCCGGGTGGGAGGGCGCCCTGGTGCGCCTCCACGTGATAGCCCGCCGCGGCCACCTGCCGCGCGTCCCGCCGGACGCTTTTCCTGGTCTTGCCCGGCAGCGACGCGAGGTAGCCGTCGAAGTCGGGCCATGCCACCTTGAGCACGGCGTCGGCGAACATCGGGATCCGGCGGAAGCCGAGCCGCCGGAGGAGGCCGTCGCAGGCCGTGCCCGGGCCGGGTTCCCAAAAATCACGGAACAGCAGGAATTTCGCCCCCAGTGCCGACGCGTCGGCGCGCATCGCCCCGGCCAGCACATCGAGGGTGTCCTCGGCGAGATCGGCCGTGGCGAAGTGGAACGGCGGGCCGAGGTTCACCGGTGACCCGCCGACGAACACCGGCAGGTGCAGCGGGCCGATCAGCGGATGGCGGACCACGAACCCGTATGCCATCGCCAGCAGCCGCCCGTCCAGGCGCAGTGTGAAGAACCGGAAAGCGCAGTCAAGGCCGGCGGTGGCGATGGCGGAGAGATAGGCCGTGGTGTGCGGTGGTTCCGGATGGCGCAGAGCGGCCAGCTCGTCGTCCGCCACGTCGAGCCGATCGGAAACACGCACCTCATAAGCTGCCGGCATTTCCCTGCCTTCGGGTCGTCAGCGCGTCCGGATCGCGTAGTGGTCCGCCACCATGGCGAAGGCTCTCGCGGTGAGGGCTTCTTTGCGGGCGTCGAGGCCTTGTTCGATCCATTTCTCCTGATCCAGGACATAGGTGTCGACAACGGTGACGCGATACAGCCGCAGATCGTCGTCGCCCCGGAACTCGGTGAGTTCTTCCTCCGGTGACTTGTCCGTCAGGTGCGCGGTCTGTTCCAGAAACCGTCGTACCGGGTCTTCCTCGGAAACTTCCTCGCAGGTTCCGGAGAACTGGACGCTGTCGGCGTCGTCCGGTGTCACCGCCGAGTCGTAGGCGACGCCGGCGACTCTCGGATCCCGTTCGATCGCCCTGGCGTGCCGGGAGTCTCTTCGGGACATGAAATACAGAAAACAGGGTGGCGATGTGCTGTAGGCGACAACGGCGGCCCACGGTCCTCTTTCGTCTACTGTGGACAAAGCGAGGTAGTCGTTCTCGCCGAGAATCCTTGCCGCGCGCGAGGTTGCTTCCTCGATCGTTCCGGTCATGCGCGTACTCCGTGGTCGATTGACTGGATCGGGTGTGGCGGATACCGTCCTTCAAGACGATTCTGGGAGGTATGACCGTGCCGGACTCGCGTTTCGCCGAGGCACTCACCGAGATCGCCCCACTTCTTCGCTGTCAGTCTTGTTTTCGAGGCCCGCTGTCGGTCGCGCCGGACGGGTTGGCCTGTTCTTCCTGTGCGTACGAGTTTCCTTTGGTCGACGGCATTCTCGACATGAGTGGCGCCGGCCCCCGGCTCGACGACGTCGGTGACAAGCCCTACGAAGGCCGGTGGGCGAGCTTTTACGATTGGCTGATGAGCAGGCCTTCCCGGCAACGGCTGGACGCGGGCCTGCTCGGCCTCGACGTGTCGCGCTACTACGCGGAGATGCCCGCCCGGCTCGGCGCGCTGGGCGACGGGCCGACGCTGGAAGTGCCGTGTGGCAACGTTCCCTTTCTGGACCACGCCGAGGCGTACCGGCGGAACGGCCCGTGGATCTTCGTGGACCTGTCCTGGGCGCTGCTGCGCCGGCTCACGGCGCGGCTGGCCGAAAGGGGGCTGCGCCGCCATCTCGCCGTGCGCGCCGACGTCCGGTCGTTGCCCGTGCTGGACGGGCGGATGCGGAACGTCGTCTCGATGTTCGGCCTGCATTGCTTTCACGACAAGGCGACGGTGTTCGCGGAGTTCCGGCGATGCCTGCGCCCCGAGGGTTCCGTCGTGGCCAGCACGCTGACGACCGACGGTCACGCGATATCCCGCTTCTATCACCGGCTCAGCCAGTCGGACGGGACTTTCGCCCCGGACAACTCGGCCGCGGACGTGTGCTCGGCCGCGCGGGGGCACGGCTTCAGGATCGGGGACGAGTTGCGGCTCGGGTCCGCGTACGTGTTCGGCGCCGGTGTCGCGCACGACGCCGGATGAGCGGCTGATGCGGCGGCCCGGCTGCGGTACTCCGAAAGCGCGCGGTGGGAGACCCGGCCCGGGCCGGATCATTCCTCCCACCGCCGGATGACCAGCACCGCGTTGTGACCGCCGAATCCGAAGGAGTTGCTCATCGCGATCCGCGTGTCCCATTCCTGCGGACGGTGCGGGACGAAGTTGATTTCCGTGTCCAACGGGGTGTCGCAGTTGATCGTGGGCGGAACGAAGCCGGTTTGCACGGCGTAACCCGCCGCGATCAGCTCGACCGCGCCCGCCGCGCCGATCATGTGCCCGGTCATGGACTTCGTCGAACTGACCGGGATCTTCACGGCGTGTTCCCCGAACACCTGCCGGATCGCCTGGACCTCGGTCTCGTCGTTGAGTTCGGTGCTGGTGCCGTGCGCGTTGATGTAGTCCACTTCGGACGGTTCGATGCCCGCGTCGGCGAGAGCGTTCCGCATGGCACGTCGCGCGCCAAGGCCTTCGGGGTGCGGCGAGGTCCAGTGGTAGGCGTCGGAGGTGCTGGCGTAACCGATCACTTCGGCCAGGATGTTCCTGCCCCGGCTGATCGCACCGGTGGCTTCTTCGAGGACGAGAGCGCCCGCGCCCGCACTCATGATGAAGCCGTCCCGGTCCTTGTCGAACGGCCGTGACGCCCGTTCCGGGTCGTCGTTGCGCCTGGACAGGGCTCGCGCGTTGGAACTGCCCGCGATGTCGACCGCGGTGACACAGCAGTCCGTGCCGCCCGTGAGCACGATGTCCGCGTATCCGTGCTGGATCCACCGCGCGGCCTCGCCGATCGCGTCGGTGCCCGTGGCGCACGCGGTGCTGATGGCCCTGGTCGGTCCCGTCGCGCCGAACATCATGCTGACTTCGCCGGACGCGCTGTCCATCGCACCGGTGATCGCGGAGAACGGGCTGATCCCGCGTGGGCCTTTCGTCCGCAGCTGTTCGGCCTGGCGGTAGTACGAGCCGACCGGGCCGTAGCCGGAGCCGATGAGCACCCCGGCCCGCGGCGCGAGATGCGGCGGGATCGTCAGTTTGGCCGCTTCGACGGCTTGGACTGTCGCGGCCACGGCGTACTGGGCGTAGGTGTCCATCCGGCGGCTGATCTTGTGCGGCATGTAGTCGTCGGCGTCGAAACCCTTGACCTCACCCGCGATTTGCGTCAGCAGCCCGGTCGTGTCGAACGAATTGATCTTCGCGATCCCGCAGCGGCCCTCGAGGAGTGCGGCCCAGGTGTCGTCGGCCGTGAGACCCACCGGGGTGATCGCTCCCCAGCCGGTGATGACGGCTCGCCGCCGGTCGCGGTGTACTTCATCCTCGATCATGCGGGCCTGCCTCCGATTCTCGTGCGGACGGACTGGTTTCCGGGAAGTCCCCGGCGAGCGCGTCCAGGAACGGCGGCACGTCGTCGAGCCTCACCCCGATGTGGAGTAGGAAGACCTTTCCGGTGAGGCCGGCTCGCAGGCCCCGGTCGAGATGACGTTCCAGGTCGTCCTTCTCCGTGACGACGACCTGCTCCAGACCCGGGATCACCGACGTGCCGGTCTCGGCCTCCCCGGCCGTCACGAAGGGAAAGCGCCCGGGGTCGAGACCGAGCCGCCCGAGCTGGGAGTGCAGCCAGCCGTAGCCGCCGTTGTGCAGCACCACGTAGAGGACACCGATGCGCTCCCGTGCCAGGGTCGCGAGATCGGCGCGGACCATCTCGAAGGCACCGTCCCCGGCGAACACCACCACCGGCCGGTCCGGGGCCGCCAACCGCACTCCCGCCGCGGCGGCCGTGCCGAACCCGAGGCTGGTCTGTTCGGAGGGGACGATCGAGCCACCGCCGCGGTCGCAGCTGGAGAACGGGTAGAGGTAGGACCACATGTCCTGCAAGCCGTTCTCCTGGACGAGGATCCGGTGCGGCGGAACGACGACCTCGATCGCCGCCAGCACTTCGGCGACGTGGATGTCGTCGCTCTTTCCCAGGCGTTCCAGTGTTTCCCGCCGATCGCGATGGAGCGTCTCACGGCATACGCGGATCTCGTCCAGCCAGCCACGGTGGGGGACCAGGCCTTCCGGCAGCCGCCCGAGCCAGGCGCGCAGCGTCGCGGCGGCGTCTCCGACCACCTTCGGCCCCCAGTACTCCGTGGACAGCCCGAGCGGATCGACGTCGACCTGCAGAACCGGGATCGTCGTCCCCAATCCCGGCCAGCCGAAGGCCGCGGTCTCCTCCAGCCTGCTTCCCAGCGCGATGACGAGATCGCTGGTCTTCACCAGCTCCGCAGTCGCCGGAGGCGCGTACAGCCCCGCGAGGCCACAGAACGACTCGTGCGTCTCGTCGAGGCAACCGCGGCCGGACGCGGTGCTGAGCAGCGCCGCCCCGATCCGTTCCGCGAACCGCTCGATGAGGTGGTCCCCGTTGCGGTGCCGTGCGCCGCCGCCCACCACCAGCGTCGGCCTGCGACTGCCGCGGAGTACTTCGAGCGCCGCCTGGTCGGCAGGATCGGAAACCAGTGTCCCGGTGACGCCGGTGTGGAGGGACCACGGGCGGTCGCGGGTGACCTCCTCCCGGAGGAGGTGGTCGGGGATCTCCACGTACACCGGGCCTGGCTGACCGCTGGTCGCGACGAGAAAGGCTTTCTCCAGCGTGGGGACGACCCGATCCGGGTGGTCGATCCGGTAGGCCCGCTTCACCAGTGGCGTCATCACCGCGACCTGGTCCAGTTCCTGGAAGGCGCCGGAGCCGCGCCGGTCGCCGCCGGTGCCCGCGGCCAGGATCACCAGTGGTGCGGCCGAAGAACGCGCTTCGAGCACGCCGGTCAGCGTGTTGGTGACCGCGGGCCCCTTACCGACGACGCAGACGCCCGGACTCCCGGATTGCAGTGCGTACCCGGTGGCCATGAACACCGCGTTGCGCTGGTCGCGGCAGAGGATCAGCCGCAACCGCGCGGCTTCCACCGCGGGCAGCGCTTCGAGATCGTCCGAGGGGAGTCCGAAAAGGACGGTCGTGCCACGGAGCCGGAGGTAGTCCGCCGCGGCGTGCCAGGCGTTCGGATAGCGCGTCGTGACCGCGTTCATGCGGACGTCCGATCCGGGGTGAGGTGTTCGGCGACCGATTCGGAGATCAGCAGTGGCCGGGCCGTGCGTCTACCCCGGTGGGCGAGATAGTTGGCGATCATGCCGCGGCCACCGAACGGCTCGTTGCCGTTGTCCACGTCCAGCAACGTGGTGTCGTGGCACACCAGATGCCGGTCGGCGAGCACGTCGGCGATGCCGGTGTCGTCCCCGTACACCATCGCTCCCATCGCCCGTTCGCGGAAGAACTCGGAGGTGACGCGCTCGCGAAGCTGCGCATCGCTGTCGTAGCGCATCACGTTGAAGATCGGCGAGAACAGTTCCGCGACCGGTACTTTCGTGCTCATCGGGCGGGCGAGGACGGTCGGCTGGAGATGACCTGTGCGGAAGTCGACCTGGCCGCCGGACACGATGTGCTCGCCGTGCTCCCGGAGAAAGTCGACAGCGTCGGTGAGGGCGGATTCGTAGTACAGCGGACCGTAATCCGCGCCGGGATCGGTGTACTGGCCGAAGCGCAGTTCCCGGACCCGTTCGGTCAGCAGTCCGACGAACCGGTCGAAGCCGCCGTGGTGCACGAAGAACACATCCGGGCCGAAACAGTCCTGGCCGGAATTGAACAGCCTGATCCGGATGGCGTCGGTGACCGCCTTGTCGAGGTCGGCGTCCGGGGCGACGATGAAGGGGTTCACCCCTTGCCCGTAGTACAGGAACAGCTGGTCCTTCCGTATGGCCGTCCTGACCTGCTCCGCGTTCTTGTACGCCCCGGTGAAGGTGACGAGATCGGCCTGCGCGACCGGGCCGTCGAGGAACTCCCGCTGGGTGAGCGGATGAAGGGTGATGGGCAACCCGTGGATGGGGGCCAGCAGTTCGTGCAGCCGCCGCATGGTTCCCGCGACCTGCTGTGAGGATCGGAAACCGATCTCGTCCACGAACAGCGAGGGGACGAGCAACTGCAGGACGTAGGAGTAGAAGACGATGTTCGACGGCATGAACACCGCCATTCCCGGTACTCGGCCAGGACGGTACTTCTCGACTTCGGCGACCGCGCCCCGCAGGGTGTCCAGTGCGGACCAGATCTCCGACTCGGCCGAGCGGAAGTTCGAGATCTCGGTGAGAATGTCCAGCACCGGCCCTGGATCGGCCTCGATGGCCGACCGTACCGCCGCGAGGCGGGCCGCCCTGTCGGGCCCGGCAGGCGGCTCGGACGTCTCGACTCGCGCCGGGCGGGACTCCGCCGTGGACATCGAGCCCGCCGCGATCTGCTTCAGCCGGTCCTGATCGGGCTTGCCGTTCCTGGTGACCGGGAAGGCCCCCACCACCACGACCTGGTTGGGCTGCTCGAAATCGGCGAGGTGCTCGCTCATCCGCTGCCGCCAGTTCTGCCCGGGTCCCAGGTGGGGATCGGCCACGACGAACACGAGACGGCAACCGCGCCGGTCGTCGTCGAGCGGGACGACGGTGACCGGACGCCCGCACGCCTCCGCCTTGCGCGCCAGTTCCGCCGGGTAGAGCGTGTATCCCAGGCGGTGCACCGCGTGCTTGCGGCCGATGACGTGAAGCCGCCCTTGGCCGTCGCGGAATCCGAGATCGTGGGTGAGATACCAGTCGCCGTCCCTGCGGGTGAGGGTGCCGTCCTCGGCGAGATACCCCTCGAACAGGCCCGCCGATCGCACCCGGATCTCGCCGATCTCGCCATCGGCCACCGGTTTCCCGCCGTCGTCCCGGATCTGGAGTTCGACGCCGGGCAGTGGGTGCCCGCATCCGTGTGGATCGTCCGGTGTGGCGAGGGCTATGTTCCCCGCTTCGGTACTGCCGTAGCCGTCCAGTAGCGAGCTGCCGACCACGGTTTGAAAGCGCTTCGCCAGTGGCCTGCCGAGAGGGGCTCCACCCACACACCACATCCGGACCGAGCCGAGGCGGTCCCGGAGCACCGGTCGTTGTTCGAGGATGCCGAGCACCGTGTGGTAGGTCGACGGCGTCGCGTCGACAGCGGTGACTCCGGCCCGGGCGGCCGCCTCCAGCGCGTGGTCCACGCGCACCCGCGGCGCGACGACGAGTGAGCAACCCGCGAGCCACCACACCAGCAAAAGCGACAAACCGTACTGATGGGAAAAGGGAAGCAGGGGGAGCAGGACATCGGACGGGCGGTAGCCGAGTCGCTCCCGGGTCCGTTCCGAGTTCTCCCAGATCGCCGAGCCCGACCGGACGATGACCTTCGCCGCCCCGGTGGTCCCCGACGAGGAGGTGATGAGCGCGTCGTTCCTGCCACGCCACGCGTCGAACGACAGTCGCTGACCGTGGACCGGCCTGCCGGGGTCTCCGCGCAGGTCGGTGCTGAGAAGTACTTTCGCGATATCGGAGAACTCCGCGACCCGTCCGAGGTCGGCGTCCGTGATCACCCACTCGGCCCCGGTCAGCAGCGCCAGTCGCCGGTGCTGCCGGGGAACCTGCCCGGAGTCGGCGAGCACGATACTCACATCGAGATGGATCAGTCCGAAGAGGATCGCGATGAATTCCACCGAATTGTCCGCTATCAGGAGAACCGTGTCTCCGCGCCGGACCCCTCGGCCCGCCAATTCGGTGGCGGTGCGGACGGCGTCCAGTTCGACGTCCGGCAGTATTGTCTCGTGTAGTCCGTGTAAGTCCGTGTGGATCAATTTTGCTTCCCCAGGAAGCGCCACTGCAACTACCTCCATGCGGCCTGGGACGTACCGATCGCAGGTCCAGGCCGAGTCAACCCGATTGGTTGGTGAAACAATCGATATCGGCAATTCGACAACAGTGTGGTTCCGGTGGTCCGGACGCCGCGACAACCCCCTGTTTGTGGTGGAATGCCGAACTTCCGATGGCCGATCGGATGAGCGTCGGTGCTCGAAGTCCCCGATGCTACCCGCCCGCATCTGGGTGCGCCAGGTTCGGTCGGGTGCCGAATTCGGGCGCTTCGCGAGTCATCCTTCTGGGTGCGCGCCGGACGGTGTAGGCAAGCCGCCCGTTTTCGGTAATGCGCTCGAATGAGTTGGCAAATTATGCAATTCTTCGAATAGACGTGTTTTCCGGAGTGGTCCGATCGTTCGCCGACCGATCCTGACGTCGTGAAGGCGGCCGAATACGGATCGAGGACGGCTGGTGCGAATTCAGGTCGTTTTCGGCCCCGTCGCGGATGGGAATTCGGCTCGCTGCCGGACAAAGCGTCCGTGGGGGATACTGCGGTGACCGTGACAGCGGTATCCGCCGAGTGCTGAGGGGCGTGGACATGGAGAAGTTGCCGGAGGACGTGAGGGAACGGCTGGCGGCGCCGTCGGTGTGGTACGTCGCCACCACTCGCCCGGACGGAGCCCCGCACGTCAGCCCCATGTGGGTGGGCCTGGACGGTGACGCTCCCTGGTTCAACACCTCGGTAGGCAGGGTCAAGGAACGCAACCCGCGTCATGATCCGCGGGTGTGTCTCTCGCACCACGCCGATCCCTTCGATCGCGTCCAGATCCACGGCCGGGTCACCCGGTTCGTCGAAGGACCGGAGGCCGGACGTGACACGGACCGGCTCGCGCACAAGTACGTCGGTACGCCGTACGAGTGGCTGCTGCCGGGCGAGCAGCGGGTCACAATGGTGATCGAACCCCTCCGCGTCCGCCGCGTCGTCGGTGTCGAACCGTTCGGCGGCGCTTGACCGAGAATCCGTATTTCGGCCGTGGCGTGGGCTGTGAGCCGCCCATGGGTTCACCGCATGACGCTGAAAGATGACCTGAGTTCGGGGCTGCTGTTGGGCGTGATGATGGTGACGCCGGCTTCGGTGTCGGCGTCGGCGTCGACCGGTGAGTGGTCCTGATCTGGTTCGGTGTCCAGCTCAACTTCACGGCATCGCCAGGGGCGATCCACCGACTCCGTGGGCAGTCAGCGGTTCGGGGCGTTCCTGCTGTCACTGGTCGGGATCGTTCCTGGTGCCGCCCTGTTGTTCATCGCCGCACGGGGCGCGTTGCGGCGGGCCAGCGGCGGTGCTCGCGATCGATGACGAATACGTGGCTGTGCCGCCAGAGCCCGTCGCCGACTTCCTCGGCGTCGCTGAGGTGGCCGGTGCCGGTGCCGCGGTGGATGTGCTCCAGGAAGCAGGGGTCCGGGCGCGGCCACGACTTGGCCGCCAGGGTGAATCCGGCGAGGCCGAGCGTGCCGAGCGCGATCCAGGTCGTGGTGAACCCGGCGGTGGTGGCGAGCCAGCCGGCGACCGGGTAGGTGAGCAGCCAGCAGGCGTGGGACAGCGAGAACTGGGCGGAGAAGACCGCGGGCCGGTCGCTCGCGGTGCTGGACCGGCGCAGCACCCGGCCGACGGGGGTGAGGACCAGCCCGGTACCGAGTCCGATGACCGTCCACGTCGCCAGCGCCGCGGGCCACCGCCGGTCGCCACTGTCCGCTGTGGACAGTGCGATCGCGGCCGTCATCGCCGCGAGGAGGACTCCGGCGCCGGTGAGCATGACCGTGCGTTCCGGGGCCCGGTCCAGTACGCGGGGGAGCAGGAGCGCGACCAGGATCGTGCCGACGCCGTTGCCCGCCAGCAGGATCGCGACGTCGGCCGGTGACCGGCCGAGGGTGCCCTGGACGTAGTTGACGGTGTTGACCATGACCACGGACCCGACGGCGGCGACCACCAGTGCCAGGCCCAGTGTTCCGCGCAGGCGGGGCGTCGCGGCGAAGATCCGGATCCCCGCCAGCGTCCGGTCCCGGACACCGCCACGATCACTGCGGGTCGCGTCGGGGATCCGGGTGCTCAGCACCAGCACCGCCGAAGCCGCGAAGCCGATCGAGGTGCCGGTGAACAGCCAGTGGAAGGACGCGAAGCCGAGGACGACGGCGGCGAGCAGCGGACTGAGCAGGTTTTCCATCGTCGAGGCGAGCTGCGACAGCGACAGCGCCTTCGTGTACTCACGTTCGCTGGGCAGGATGTCGGGAAGGACAGCCTGGAAGGCCGGGGTGAACGAGGCCGACGCGGAGTGCAGGACGACGATCAGGAGGTAGATCTGCCACACCTGGTCCACGAACGGCAGTGCCAGCACCACGAGCGCGCGCACGGCGTCGAGACCGACGAGCAGCAGGCGCCTGGGCACCCGGTCGGCGTAGGCGCCCGCCAGAGGCGCGACGGTCACGTAGGTGACCATCTTGATCGCCAGCGCCGTACCCAGTACGGCACCGGCGTTCGCGCCCGCCAAGTCGTAGGCCAGCAGGCCGAGCGCTACCGTCGTCAGGCCAGTGCCGAACAGCGCGACCAGCTGCGCCCCGAACAGATGCCGGTAGTCCCGATGCCCCAGCAACGACATGCTCCATCATCCTCCGCCGGCGACCTCTCCACCACGATAGGTGCTCATGTACGCACATGACAATTCCGGTGTCCAGTGGTCCGCGCTTCCCCCGGACGACCAGGTCGAAGCCGCGTCCACCTCGCTGCGGATGCTGGCCGATCCGACACGGATGCGGATGTTGTGGCTGCTCAGCGGGGACGAGTACGACGTGGCGTCGCTGGCCGCCGCGGTCGCCATCGCCCGGCCGGCGGTGTCCCAGCACCTGGCCAAGCTCAAGCTGGCCGGCTTGGTCAGCCAGCGGCGCGACGGCCGCCGGATCCTCTACCGCGCCCGCGGAGGGCACGTCCGCCGCCTGCTCGCGGAGGTCATGAACGCCGCCGACCACCACCTCCACGGCATCCCCGACCACGATTGAGGTTCAGGCGGGGCGACGAGCCGGCGATCACTGCTCGTAGGCGCCGATGTCGTGGTCCGCACCGACGGGGCCACACCGGTCCTTCCGCGAAAGTGTTGTCGCGGAGGATGTTGGTGCCCTCGAAGTCGCCGCAGTGGAAGGCGATCGAGCCTTCGGCGTTGTCGTGGAAGGTTTTGTTGACGATCCGCACGTCGGCCATGCCCCCGCTGGACTCGACCCCTGCCTGTGCGTTGCCGTAAGAGACTCCTCGACGGCTGATTTTCTCCGCCCGGGACGGGTCGTGCGCGGCGACTCGTGACCGAACGGACGACACGTGTGATCAGATGGACGACACGTGTGACCGAACGGCCCGCCCCGAGTCGTCCGGCTGGACACGCGTGTCGTCCGTCCAGTCACGCGTGTCGTCCGTCTGATCACACGTGCCGTCCGGCGGTGGATACCTGAAACCTGATTGGCTCCAACCGAATCGGCTCAGGACCGACCCGCCCTCCCGGTTTTAGTGAGTCCTTCACGGACCACGGTCCTTGACGCCACGTTAACCGGGGCCGCCGCTCGTGGTCACCCGCTGGGGATCGCGGCACTTCGACTGCGTGGTGTGCGGCGAGTCCTGCGAACGGCCCGGCAGGGCCGCGTCACCGGACCCGATGCCCCGTTCGGCGTAGGCAAAAGGCACATCGCCCCGATGAGGCTTCGCACTGTCGTCACCTTGTCGCCGGAGAGAGGATTCCGGTACCCAGTGACACCGCGAACCGAGGGGAATCCGATGCAGACCATGGTTGCCGACAACGTCCGGTCGCTGCTCGCCGAAACCGGGATCACCACCGCGACGGCGGAGCGAGCCGACTTCGCGATCGATCACTTCGACCACTGGTCCAACCAGGCGGCCGGAACCGCCTTCAACTGCTTCACCGGTGCGTGCTGTGTCGCCCCGCCCCTTGCCGAGGCCTGCTGATCGGGAATCGGCGAAGTCTTGAACCGGCTTGAACCGGCCGCTTCCGGCGAACGGGAATTCGGTGTATTCCGCCGTGCCCGGAATTCCGGACGAGCATTTCGTATCGGGCGGATTCGCGGGGCGCTGATGCTCAAGTTCGCGCGTGCAGGTCGTCGTGGGACGCCATCGGCTCGATGAGCTTGTCGGGGCGGGCGGCATGGGTGTCGTGTGGCGTGCTTTCGACCTGGAACTCGGCCGGGTGGTGGCGCTCAAGCAGTCCCAGGCCGGTGACAGCGGGCAGATCCGGCGAGAGGCACGGATCGGCGCCGGGCCGCACCATCCGAATGTGGTCACCGTTTTCGACGTGGTGATCGACGACGGTGTCCGTTGGCTGATCATGGAATACCTGCCGTCGCGAAGCCTGTCGGCGATCATCGAGACGGACGGCCGCTTGCCGTCGATCGAAGCGGCAAGGATCGGGGTACAGCTCGCGAACGCCCTGGCCGCCATGCACGAGCGAGGCATGGTGCACCGCGACGTCAAGCCGAGCAACGTGCTGGTCGCCGAGGACGGCACCGCGAAGCTGACGGATTTCGTGATCGCCCGATGGGCGAAGGTCATCGAGTCCGGAGGCGGGCGGATCGGCGGCACGCCCGGCTATCTCGCGCCGGAGGTGGCGGACGGACGGGAAGCCCAAGCCGCGGCGACGTGTTTTCGCTCGGCGCCACCTTGTTCGACGCGGTGACCGGACGTTCTCCCTGGGGCGGTAGCGGCGAAGGCCCGATCGCGCGGCCCGAGGGAATAGTCGCGTGCCCGCGGCTCGCCTGGGCAGTGCGCGTCGGAGTTAGCAGGTAGGTCTCCCGGACCGCGTCCTCCGCCTCGTGCCACGATCCGAGCATCCGGTAGCTGTGCGCCAGCAGCTCACCGCGCAGCGGGGCCGTGGCCCGCTCGTAGTCCGTCACCGGACCAGTGTCGACCGCAGCCACGATCCCGCCTCCCTGATCGCGTCACCGGCCACGGTCGTGCGACCGGCCGACATCTGGAACGTATGGAACTCGTCCAGGCGGACCTCGACCTCGGCGGCCCGCAGCCACCGCGCCGGCTGCCTGCTGTCGTCCAGCAGGGCTCCCGGGTGGACCCCGGGGAGGCCGGAAAGGAATCGCAGGCGGATCACCACCCGGGTGGGTGACGCGGTCGCCAGATGTGTCCGGCTTCGGGGAACCAAGGCGCGACCGGATGCGTCGGTGTACACGAAACGTCGTCATCGCGTTTCGTGAAACGTGCGCACGGGTGGCTGGGAACTCATAGGCTGTGCGGGTAGGGCAGCATGGTCGGGTAAACCACGGGCGCAGACGCCGAGACTGGAGGGATCACTCAATGACTCGCCGATTCGATCCAGAGCAGATCGCCGCGCTGGCCAAGAAGGTCGGCGGGCTCAAGGACGGCTACAGCAAGACGAGCACGGACTTGGGGAACGGTGATCCCGGAGGCGCGTATGGCGACCTGGGCAACGCGGCCAACTCGGGCAAGACGACCCAGAAGTTCTACAGCAGCGTGAACGCCGAGATGGCGGCCGCCGCGAAACTCGTCGACGCCGCTTCGCAAGCGCTGGCCAACGCCGCCGAGCGTATGCGGAACGACGAGGCCGAGGGTGTGCGCATCCTCGGTAACGGCAAACGCGAGCGGGATTGATTCGGACTGAGGACGGGGACCAGGGGAATTACCGATGACCACCACAGAACCCAATCGCGGTGAGCTTGACGACCCGTCGCATGATCGTCCGAAGTCGATGGACGCCATCGACAAACACGCCCAACAGGCGCAGAAGCTCAACTCGAGCGCGGTCAACGACCAGGCGGTGAAGGTCGGTGGAGCCGCCACCCGGTCCAACGATCTCGGAGACGATCTCAAGGTATTCCGCGAGGACGTCCTGCGCGAATGGGACGGCAAAGACGCCGACGCCGTCGCCGAGCACCTCGAGAAGCTCGTCAAGGCGAGTTACAAGGTCAGCGACAAGGCCGAGGCGGCCAAGAACATCCTTCAGCGTGTGTCCGAGATTCTGGACGACGTCAAGAAGAAGGTCGCGCAACTCGCGCAGGAAGCGAATGACAAGGACGCGGACAACCGCGCCTTGATCGGTGCGGCGCGGAAGCGGAAGAACAGTTCCCAGGACGAGAACGAGATCGCCGCGGCCGCGTCCGACATCGAACGGCTCCGTCAGCTGAACGAGAAGGACTCCAACGGCAAGAAGGACGAGATCGAGCGGGCGTTGAATGACGCCGAGAAGCAGATCGACGACCTTCTCAAGCCGCTCGGCCTGGAAATCGAGGGCGGGTTCCTGGAGCTGGTGCCCGCCGACACCGGCCAGACCACGGCGTCCAGCGTCCACGCCAGTCCCGTCGATTCCCGGGTCGGGGGACCCGTCCATCACGGCGGTGGCGGGGACGGCGGCGGCGGTGGAGGCGGCGGTGGCGGTGGAGTCGCCGGGGTCCAGGGCGACGGCAGGCCCGCCAAGCCGATCGACGCACAGGGCGACAACCCGGCCAAGATCGCCGAGCAGTTCCTCGGCCGCAACGCCGGTGACCTCAAGGGCAGCGGCGAGTTGCCCGCGATGCAGTCATGGGTGCCCAACAACGTCAACTGCGCGAACTTCGTCTCCGGCTGCCTGGAGGCGTCCGGCCTGATCGACAAGAACCAGGCGAGCGCGTCGGTCGCGGGCCTGACGGCCAACCTCGAGGCGGACGGCTGGAAGTCCGTCCCGCTCTCCGAGGCGAAGCCCGGTGACGTGGTGATCTCGAACAACGGCGGACACGTCGTGCTGTACGCGGGAGACGGTCAGTTCATCGGTTCGAACAACGTCAATCCCGACGGTTCGCAGAAGATCAGCATGGGTGGCGGGGGAGGCCTCGTCAAGATCCTCACCCCGCCGACCTGAGCCGGTTAGCGGAGTCAGAAGCCGAACAACGCGCGCGGTGCCTCGTGCTCGTCCGGCCACGTCAGCCAGGCCACATCGGTCGGGCCGACGGCGTAGTCGGACAAGCGCCAGGACCGCGCGTCGTTGTCGGCACCCGTTTCGTCGGCCTTCTTGAGCAGGGCGACGTAGACGTCGGACATGACGCCGTCGGCGCGGCGTGCCTCGTAGACGGTTCCGGCGTAGTACGGACGGCCGGAATCCGTGGTGCGCATCGTCCCTTGCAGGAACACCCAAGGCCCGATGCGGTCGAGACGTTCCACCTCGACCCGGACACGATCGCCGAAGAACTCGTCGAGCCGTGCGGTGGCGGCCTGGAGCGCCGCTTCCCGGACGGGGTCACCGGGGTTCAGCGACACCGGAAAGGACCGTGTGGACGGGGTGTACATCAGCTACCTCCAATAGCGGGCAGCGATCCGGTCGACGGCGGTGACCGGACCAGCTGGCCTCGGTGATGCTACCGCTTGTGGTGAGCCCAGTCCTGACTTCGGGCAGGCCCGCCGCGGTTTATTTGTACTATATTTAGAATATGGTAAATATGAGCCTGGTGCTCGAGCGGGACGGCGGTGAGCTGCGTTACGGCGACCTCGTGGGGGAGCGGCGCCCTGTCGTCCTCACCCATGGCGCCGGTCTGGATCACCGCATGTTCGACGCGCAAGCCGCCGCCCTGCACGAGGCGGGCCACCGCGTCGTCAGCTGGGATCAGCGCGGGCACGGCGAGTCGAGCCTCGAAGCGGGTGCCCGGTTCACGGCGACGACCGCGCTCGACGATCTGGTCGCCCTCCTCGATCACCTCGGCCTCGACCGGCCGATCCTCATCGGACACTCGCTCGGCGGAAACCTCGTGCAGGCACTCGTTCGCCGTCTTCCCGAGCGCGCCTACGGCCTCATCGTCATGGACTCCACCTGGAACGCCGGCCCGCTCACCGCGGTGGAGCGGCTCCTGCTGAAACTCGCCGCCCCTTCGCTGGCGCTCATCCCCGCCTCGCGGCTTCCCGGAATCATGGCCCGCGCTTCGGCGGTGACGCCGGAGGGGATCGCCGAGTGCGAGGCGACGTTCGCGCGGATGCCCAAACGCGTCTTCCTCGATGTCTGGCGCGCTACCGTGTCGCTCGTCGCGCCGGAACCGGGATATCGCACGCCTGTTCCACTCGGCCTCGTTCGCGGCGACCGCGACCGTACCGGCAACATCGCGGTCGCGATGCCCCGCTGGGCACGAGCCGAAGGGATGACCGAGCACGTCGTTCCCGATGCCGGACACGTGGTCACCGTCGACGCGGCGGACGCGGCCACGAAGGTGATCAGGGGCATCATCGACGGCTGGGACGCGGCATGACGACCACCGACGACCGTGCCGTATTCGTCACGGCCATGGGTGACTTCCTCGCGTCGTGGAACCTGCCGCGCGCGACAGGGCGTGTCTACGGGCAGCTTCTGCTCGGCTCCAGCCCCGCGTCGCTGGACACCCTCGGCGCGGCCCTCGGCCTCAGCAAGGGGGCGGTGAGCGTGGCCGTCCGTGAGCTGGTCTCCTGGGGACTCGCCCGGACCATCCCGCAACCCGGCAGCCGCCGCTTGCTCGTCGAGGCGGTGGGCGGATTCGAGCAACTCCTCGCCGCCGGCCACGAACGGACCCGCGCGTTCATCCGGGTGCTCCGGAGCGGAACGCGGTCCGCCGAGGACGAGGACGCCGCCGCCCGGCTTTCGGAGGTCGCCGCATTCTTCGAGTCCTATGTGGACGCGGGGGAGCAGATGTTGCGAAGTCGGCGGGGTGGCGTGTGAACGATCAGAACTGGGGACGCTCTCACCAAATCCGTGGCATCGGTTCCGTGCGGCGCTGTACAGCCCGTCCCCCTTTGTGTCGCTGCGGACGATCACCAACGTCCACCGCCTGCGGTGAGCGCCGGACAGCCGGGCCGGGCTGACATTTCGCGAGGCTGCCTCGTCAGTAGGGCAGAACACCCACTACGACAGAGGAGATCGCGATGGAAGCCCGGCTTGACTACTTCGGCAACCCCGTCGGGGGAAAGTTCATGAAGACCATCATCTCGGCGGGGAGGTCGCTGGCAGGCTCACCGCTGTCGTTGACGGTCCAGGAACTGGTGCGGATTCGCGCGAGCCAGATCAACGGATGCGCCGTATGCCTGGACATCCACACCAAGGAGGCGGCCGCCGCGGGTGAGTCGGACGTGCGGATCAACCTGGTCGCGGCGTGGCGGGAGGCGACGGTCTTCACCGAAGCCGAGCGCGCCGCGCTGGAGCTGACCGAGCAGGCCTGCCGGATGGCAGACGGTGGTGGAGTCACCGACGAGGCGTGGGCGAACGTAGCCAAGCACTTTGACGAGGACCAGCTCGCCGCGCTGGTGGGGGTGATCTCGCTGATCAACGCCTTCAACCGGGTGAACGCCATCGTCCAGAACCCCGCGGGCGACTACCGGGCCGGGCAGTTCGCCTGACGGCTGGAGGAGGCACCATGTCCACCACCGAAACGGCGCGCAATCGGGCGGCGTTCGCCCGCTTTCACGACGCGACCAACACCGGCAGCGTCGAGGCCGTCACGGCGATGATCGACGAGGTCGTCGCACCGGACGTGGTGTTCCACGCCCCGGTGCCGATAGACACGACGGGAGCACAGGCCCTCGCGCGAGTGTGGCAAGTGCTGCTACGCGGGTTCCCCGACCTGAGCGTCACGGCCGAGGACGTACTCGCGGACGGGGACAAGGTCGTCTGCCGGAACACCGTCACCGGCACCTACCGGGGTGAGTTCAGGGGCCTCCCGGCCACCGGAAAGTCGGTTTCCTACAGCGAGATCTTCATTTTCCGGTTCGCCGGAGGGCGGATCGCCGAGATCTGGGGTGTCGTCGACGTCCTCACCCAGCTGCGGCAACTCGGCGCCCTCCCGGCGTAGCGGTCACGCGTCCGTCCACGACCGGAGTTTCTCGGGGTTCCGCACACCCCAGATACGCCGGATGCGGTCGTCGGCGACGTCGAACGCGAACACCGCGACGGTCAGCCCGGCCTGCTGGAGCACGAGGCCGGGCCGGCCGTTGACGGTCCGCTCCAGCAGGTCGAGTTCGGACGTCTTGTGCGCCACCTCCATGAGGTAGGACGCGACCTGTTCGCGACCTTCGAAGGGGTGGAGCGCGGCCTGGACGAGTCCGCCCCCGTCGCCGACCGCCTTGACGTCGGGGTCGAGGAGACCGATGAGTGCTCCGATGTCCTTGGCTTCCCACGCCTTCTTGAATTCCTTGACGAGAACGGCCTGACCGGTGATCGGGGCGGGGGACGCCTGCGTCGCGCGGATGCGGCGGCGTGCGGAGGAGGCCAGCTGGCGGCAGGCCGCCGGAGTGCGGCCGACGATCTCCGCCACTTCGGCGAAGGCGTAACGGAAGACGTCGTGCAGGACGAACGCGACCCGTTCGGCCGGGGTCAACGATTCGAGCACGACGAGGAACGCCATGGTGATCGACTCGTCGAGGGTGATCCGGTCGGCGGGGTCGGCGGTGGGCGGGCGGCCGGTCGTCCACGTGACCTGTCCCGGCACCGGTTCGGGGATCCACTCGCCGACGTAGCGTTCCCGTCTCGCGCGTGCCGAGCCGAGCAGGTCGAGGCAGATGCGGCTGGCGACCGTCGTCAGCCAGGCGCCGGGGGAGTCGATCGCCTCCCGTGCGGCGGGGGACATGGCGTACCAGCGGGTGTAGGTCTCCTGCACCACGTCCTCGGCCTCCGAAAGGGAACCGACCAGGCGATACGCGAGCCCGATCAGCTGACGACGTTCTCGCATGATCGCGCTCAGGCCGGGCTCGGACGGATCGTTCATGGGACTGCCTCCTGCTCGCGTGCTGTCCCGGGTACGACGAGACACCACCGCCGGATGTGAGGCGGGCTCGCGCCTCACATCCGGCGGGGCGGTGTCGTCGTAGTGCCGAGACGGAACACCCCACCCGCTAGGAGTCCCAGCATGACGACCACGACCACGCTCAGCGAACTGACCGGTGACTACGGCCTGGACACCACCCGGACGACCCTCGGTTTCGTCGCGCGGCACACCATGGCCGGCCGAGTGTCCGGCCATTTCGACGAGTTCGAGGGCGTCGCACACCTCGACGGGGACGACCCGTCACGGTCCAGTGTCCGGTTCACCGTCAAGGCCGCGAGCATCCTCACCGGCAACCGGCAACGCGACGACCAGCTGCGCACGGCGTTCCTCGACGTCGAAGGCCACCCTGTCCTCACCTTCGCCTCGACCGGGGTCCGCCACCTCGGCGGCACCCGGTTCGAGATCGACGGCGACCTGAGCATCCGAGGCGTCACCCACCCGGTCAGCGGCATCGCCGTCGAACTGGTCGAGGCCAGGCCCGCCGGGGTAGCCCTCGCGGGCAGCTTCACGATCGACCGCAACCGCTGGGGCGTGAACTGGAACTTCGCGACCAAGCTGCTGGTCAGCCCGAAGGTGACCGTGCGGTTCACTGCCGGGCTGGCACCGAAGGCAGTCACGAGGTGAAGCGGGCGGCCTGGTTGTCGATGAGGTTCTGCGCGCGTTGGAGGGTGTGTGAGCTGTAGGTGCCACCGGAGCGGGCGTCGAGGAGCGCGTTCTGCTGTGCGTCGATGAGGAGGCGTTGCAGTTCCCGCCGCTGGTGCAGAGGGCTTTCGGGGTCACGTTCGTTCAGCATCTTGTCGATGGCTTCGGCGGTGGCGAGCACGCGTTCACGGGTCCGGTCGAGGATCGTCTCGTCGAAGGGCTCGCCGTTTTCGCGGCGCAGTTCCGGACTGTCGAGGAGTGCCTGCGCGGCGTCCTGGATCTCGACGGCGAGACGAGCGTATTCGCGGTGTTCGTGTTCGGCGTCGGTGCCTTGGATGCCGAGCCGTTTGACCAGGATCGGGAGCGTGCCGCCTTGCAGGAGCAGGGTGACGATCGCGACGGTGAAGGCGATCAGCACCAGTTCGGCCCGGTGGGGCACGTCGCTGGGGAGCGACTGCGCGGCGGCCACGGTGACGACACCCCGCATCCCGGACCAGGCGAGGACGCCGCCGCCACGCCAGCCGAGTCCTTCGCTGGCGTAGAACGCGGAGTCGGCGTGGCGACGGCGGAGGACCCGGTTCGCCGTCGCGTACCGGCGTTGCTTGCCGGGGTGGGGGCCTCGTTCGCTGAGTCCGTCCAGCGCCGCCTCGATCCGGTCGCCGAGTTCGCCCGCCTCACGCTGTTGCCGCCGCAGGGCGGCGATGAGCGGGACGACGAACGTGGTACGCAGGACGATGAGGGTGAGCGTCGCGAGGAGGCCGAGACCGACCGTGGCCCACACCCCCTGACCCGACGTGTGGACATCCGCGACGACCGCGGTGATCTCGAACCCCACCAGGAGGAAGACGCCGTTCTCCAGGAGCAGCTGGATCGTCCGCCAGTTGGTGCGTTCGGAGATGCGGTCGTGCGCGGTGAAGCGTTTCGCGCTCTGGTGGCCGGTGATGAGCCCGGTCGTCACGACCGCGATGACGCCGGAGGCGTGTAGTTCCTCGGCCGGGATGAAGGCCAGGAACGGGACCACGAAGGAGATCGCGGTCGTCAGGACGGCTTGGTCGCGGATCCGGGAGCGGGCACGGACCGACACGAAACCGACGACGGCGCCGACCGCGATGGCGACGAAGACGGCGAAGGCGAAGTCGCCGAGCGCGCCCCAGAAGGAGACGGTGCCCGCGATCGCGGCGACCGCGGTCCGCAGCAGCACCAGCGCGGTGGCGTCGTTGACCAGGCCCTCGCCTTCGAGGATGGTGACGAGCCGGGGCGGCAGTCCGAGGCGTTTGCCGATCGAGGTCGCGGCGACCGCGTCCGGCGGGCTGATGACCGCGCCGAGTGCGACGGCGGTGGCGAAACCGAGGTCGGGGATGAGCCACCAGATCAGCAGTGCGGTACCGAACGCGGACACGACGACCAGCAGCACCGACAATGCCCCGATCGTGCCCAGATCCCGGCGGAAGTCCATGACCGGCATGTTCACCGCGGTCGCGTAGAGGATCGGCGGCAGCACGAGCACGAGGATCAGATCGGGTTCGACCGACAGCTCCGGAGCACCGGGGATCAGGCTGCACGCCATCCCCACGATCACCAGCAGCACCGGTGCCGCGACCCCGAGTTTCGGGGCGGCGTACGAAACCACGACGATGATCAACACCGCCACCACGGCGAGCAACGCCAGTTCCTGCATGCCGGTATCTCGCCTTCCTGGCCGCAGAGGGTTCACCGATCGAGTGCAGCTTGCCCGACCTCGGCCGGTCGCGCGCGTTCTGTCCGGTGATCAACGACATGCGGGGAGCGCCGATGTGTGTTGTCCTTTCCCGGAAACGGCCTGACGGCACAGGGCGAACCGATCTCCGGGATCAGTGACCGAACGAGGGACGAAAGGCCGGATCGGCATGGCGTACACACAGGACTTCGACGGCATCCGCGACCGCCCGGTGGCGGTGTTCGGGGCGGGGACGCTGGGACGGCGGATCGCGCTGATGTTCGCCTCCCGTGGCGGGACGGTGCGGATCTACGACCCGAGTGCCGAGCAGGGCGCCGCGGCGGTCGACTACGTGGCGCGGACCCTGCCGGACGTGGTGGCCGAGCGTGGCCATGGCGAGGTCGGCCGCGCGGAGGCCGTGACGTCGGTGGAAGCGGCACTCGAAGACGCCTGGCTGGTCGTGGAGGCGGTGCCGGAACGGCTGGACCTCAAAATCCCCCTATGGGGTCAAATCGACGAGGCCGCGCCCGCGGACACGATCTTCGCCACCAACTCGTCGTCCTATCCGTCGCGGACGATGGCCGAGAAGGTGCGGGACAGGTCCCGGCTGTGCAATATGCACTTCTACATGCCGCCCGGCTCCCCGGCCGTCGATCTCATGTCCGACGGCGAGACCGACCGAGGCCTGCTGGACACCTTGCTGGCGGTGCTTCCCGAGTTCGGCATTCACCCGTTCGAGGCGCGCAAGGAAAGCGTGGGGTTCATCTTCAACCGCATTTGGGCGGCCATCAAGCGGGAATCGCTGGCGGTCGTCGCCGAGGGCGTCGCCCGCCCCGAGGACGTGGACGGGATGTTCCGGATCAACTGGCATATGCCCGTCGGGCCGTTCCAGATGATGGACCAGGTCGGTTTGGATGTCGTGCTCGACATCGAAAACCACTACGCGGAGGAATATCCGGACCTGCCGTCGGGTCCCCGGGAACTGCTGCACGAATACGTCGACGGCGGCAAACTCGGCGTCAAGACCGGCGAGGGCTTCTACACCTATCCGTGACGGACTTCAGCCGGTGACGACCCCGGCCACCAGGTTGATCGTGGTCGCCAGGATGACGGTGCCGAACAGGTAGGACAGCAGGGTGTGCCTCAGGACGACCGCGCGGATCGTCGAACTCGAGACGGCGGTGTCCGACACCTGGTAGGTCATGCCGAGGTTGTAGCTGAAGTAGAGGAAGTCCCGATAGGTCGGGAGATCGTCCGAATTGAAATCGATTCCGCCTGCTGGCGTCGAGTAATAGAGATGCGCGTAGCGGGTGGCGTACATCAGGTGAAGCCCCGCCCACGCCATGAACACGCCACCCAGCGCGGTCGCCGCGGTCACGTCCCCGCTGCTGGAATTCCCGAAGACCAGCAGTCCCACCACACCGACCAGGCCACTGAGGGCCGCCCCGACGATGACGAGTTCCTCGGTGACGGGACGGAAGTCCTCACGGCGGGCGTTCCGCCGGGTGGCGGTGGCGTCCAGCGGCCACAGCACCGCCCAGCCCGCGACGACGAAGGCCGCCGCCGCGACGGCGATTCCCACCAGTACGCCGAGCGATCCGTGCGTCACCACGCCGACGAGCGTGCCGATAACCGCTCCGACGGCCACGGCGACAGCGAGCCGCGTGACCGCAGACAGAGGCCTCCGACTCTTCATGAGCCACACCGTAGCCGGGGCGGGCGGCACACCTCCGAGGCCCGCCTCCGGAGCCATTCGGGTGATATGGGTGATCGAACGGCAACGCGGGGCGATGCGCCGGGCGTGGTAGTCGCGGGCAGGTCCGGACCGGCCGGGCCGCGCGGTAACGAGAGGGGAGCCATGAACGTCACTCGGCAGGCGGCGCGTGCGGGGGCATCGGGAGGGACGGCACCGAAACGCAGGTCGCTGCGGTCGTGGCTCGTCGTACTGGGGATTCTCGCGTTGACGGGGGTGGCGCTGCCCGGCACCGCGTCGGCGGTGGTGGAGAGGCCAGGCGGCAAGGAGAGCTACGCGGTCACGATCGGACAGGTGGCGCCGACCGGAACCACGCCGACGGGCAAGGAGTTCTCGCGGCTGGCGATGTACTACTTCGACCCGGACGGCACCGTCCGGGAGGCGTTCTGGTTCTGGAGCTGGAGCATCGGGTACCCGGCGGCGACCATCCGCAGTACGTCGGCGGGCTGCGACAACTGCGCGATCCACACCGCCGGCGGATTCCAGGCCGGGGCCGAGGTCAAGGAGCTGAGGGGGAAGTACACCACCACCGGCTCCAAACTCGCCATCACCTGGGACAACGGCTCCACCGAGGCATGGACGGTCGCCAGCCCGGAGGCCGGGATCGCCGTGCTCTCCCTGACCGGCTCGAGCTACGGCGCGAACGTGGGCCAGGGCTACGGCAGCAACGTCCGTACCACCGTTTCCGTGCCGTTGAAGGAAATGCCGAAGAAGTACTACCCGGGCCGCTACGCGTACAACGCCTATGACGTGAAGACGGGGAAGCTGTACTCCGGCACCGGCACCTCCGGGATCAACCTTTCGCTGCCGCAGTGGAAGGAGTGCAACGACAACTGCCTGAGCGCGGCCGTCGAGATCACCGATCCGAATTCGACCGCCTGCACGGCCTGCAAGCCCGGTGAGAAGAGGGCAATCCGGTACTACCTGGCCTCCGAGGGCGGGCGGAAGAACTTCTACGAGCACTTCTGCACCTGTCTGCTGCAGGGTGACAGCAAGTGCTACAACGGCGGCTCGCACCTCAAGCCGCAGCTCCAGGTGATCGACGATTCGGGCAGGTTCCGCGGCTGGGTCGGAGTCGAGGCACAGCACCGCGTCGCGAACCGCGGCACGATCGCCGTGCACTGGTACACCGACGTCTGATCGGGACAGTGCCGCCTCGTTCACGCGTTCACCTGGTCGTGGAGGCCTTCTTGCCTACCCTGAAGGTAGGGAAAGAGTCCCCTGGTGGCCCCGGGACGCACGTGACGCTTGCCTTCAGGCGACATCACGACCAGGCACGGCCAACCCTTCGCCCTTCCTCTCACGTTCGGAGGCGAGGGCTCCCGGCCTATGACGGGAATCGCCGGGTGAAGCGCTACTTCGGGCGACGAAGGGGTGACCGTCGGCGGCTTCGCGACAGTAAGGTGAAGGGGTGCCCGGAGGAAACGCGACCCTCGACGACCTGATCCCGCTTCCGATAGTCGCCGCGCTGTCACTCGTCCGACGGCCCTTCGAGTGGTCACCCGTGCGCCGGACGTAGTTCCAGCGTGCAGCATTTGACGCTCCCGCCGCCCTTGAGCAGTTCCGACAGATCGGCGCCGATCGGCTCGAAGCCTCGCTCTCGTAGTTGTGCGATGAGCCCCGTGGCGGCCTGCGGCAGGATGACGTGCCGCCCGTCGGAGACCGCGTTCAGGCCGAATGCCGCGGCGTCGGCGGCCGAGGCGGTGATGGCGTCCGGGTAGAGCTCTTCGAGCCGTCTCCGGCTCTCTTCGGTGAACGCTTCCGGGAAGTACATGACCAGATTCTCGTCCAAGACGGTCAGCGCGGTGTCCAGGTGGTAGTAGCGCGGGTCGGTCAGGGTCAACCCGACCACCGGGACGCCGAAGAACGCCGCGGCCTCTTCGTGCGCCCGGGGATCGGTCCGGAAACCCGTACCCGCCAGGATCCGGGATCCCGCGACGAGGAAGTCGCCTTCGCCTTCGTTGTGCCACTGAGCCTGCTGAACGTCGCGATAGCCCTGACCGGCGAACCACGTCAGATACGCCGCGGCCTCCCGGCGGCGTTGCCGGTGGTGGAAGCGCGCGACCAGCACCCGGCCGTTCACCACGGTGGCACCGTTGGCCGCGTACACCATGTCCGGAAGACCCGGCACCGGGTCGAGCAGGTCCACCCGATGGCCCAGCTCGACGTGGAGGTCGCGCAACCATTCCCATTGGGCGATGGCGAGCTGGGGGTCGGTGGGCTTGCCGGGATCCATCCACGGGTTGATCGAGTACTCGACGTCGAAATGACTCGGCCTGACCATGAGATAGTGCCGCATTGGTGTACTCCTGGGGTGATCAGGCCGTCTGGAGGGATTTTTCGTTGCCCGCCAGCCGTTTGACCAGCTGGCCGCGGATGCGGGGCGGGATGTCCGGGGCGAATCGCCGGAAGTAGCTCTCGGCATGCACCGCGTTGTCCATCAGGAACGGCAGGTCGAAGACGACCAGCTTGCGGATGGCCAGCAACGGTACCGGGGCGCGCAGTGCCTTGAACTTCTCGTTCCACAGCCCGGGCTGATCGCAGACCGGATGGAACTGTCCGATCATCAGGCCGTCGGCGACGAACTCGTCCTTCGCCTCGCGCTGCAATTCGTCCAACGCCGTCGAATCCTGATGGTCCAGCTGCGGCAGCACGAGCAGGATCGTCAGCAGTTCCCGGTCCGACGGCGAAATCCTGTTCGACAACCGCTCGTACCAGGAGCGCAGGCTTTGGATCGCGTCTCGTACGTCCGTCTCGCCGTTCGTGGTGGTCAGGGCCGCCAGATAAAACAGTCCTTTGTGGAGCGACGGCTGGGTGTAGGGGCACACCGGGCCGTTGCGGCCCAGTTCCGGGTTCGGGGAGACCAGGTAGCGGCCGGCCCAGGCCAGGATTTCCCGGACATACGGTAGATGCTCCGCCGGGGTGGCGCCGTCCTCGACCTCGGCCGCCGTCCAGATGAGAACCTTGCTGTCGCCGATCATGATCCGATGCTTTGCGCGAAGGTGAAGACGCCGTCCGGGTCGACCCGCTTTTTGATCTCCTTCAACCGCGGATAGTTGACGCCGTAATAGGCGGTGCGCCAGTCCGCGAGGTCAGGGTCGATGAAGTTCTGAAAAGCTCCATCGGTCACATACGGAGACATCTCGTTCCCCAGTTCCGCCAGCCAGCGGAGATTGGCGTCGACCACGGCGGGCTCGTCGTTCTCGGCCCACGAGGTGTCCATGGACAGCAGGAACATCGCGTTCCGGTGGGCGAACGCGGTTTCGGTCGCGCCCATCCGGTTGATCGCGCCGCCCCAGGAGAACAGGGCCGCGCCGCCACCGTCCGGGTTTCCGCTGGCGGGCAGGCGATCGATGGACGAGAGCAGCGTGGCGATGGCTTCGTCGGGCAGCGGCCGGGTGACGATGTTGGTCCGTACCGCGAACGCGCCTTCGGCTGTCTCGTGCCGCATGTCGTCCTGTGCCTGCCAGTAGGTCCGGTCGGCAATGTCCATCCGGATCGGCTTGGCGACCGACAGGACGGGGTCGAGAAGCTCGCGCAACTCCTTGGCAGGGCCGAGATATTGCCCGATGGCCGACACGACGAGCGCCGACCCGCCCGCGCTGCTGACGCCGATCCTGGTCGCCAACTCGTCGGGTGCCTGCCGCACGATCTCCTGGAGCACCGAAAAGACCTTCGGCGCGTCCGCGCGGTCCCACAGCAGCAGGTAGCTGGCGCAGCCGGTGACCGGCGTCGCCTGGTAGGTGAAGGACACGTTGATGCCGAAGTTCCCGCCGCCACCACCACGGCAGGCCCAGAACAGGTCGGCGTTGGTGGTCGCGTCGCAGTGCAGCAGTCGTCCGTCCGCGGTCACCATCGTGGTGGCCACCAGCGCGTCCGCGGTGAGCCCGAGTACGCGTGAGGTGGCGCCGCAGCCACCGCCGAGAGTGAGGCCCGAGAGGCCGACCGAGGCGCCGTTGCCCAGCGCGAAAGCCATCTCGTGGGGTTGGATGGCGGCGTGGACGTCCGCCATCCGAGCGCCGCCCTCCGCGGTCACGAGTCCGGTCGAACCGTTGGCGGACACGGTGTTCATCGCGCTGAGGTCGATGACGAGGCCGGTGTTGACCGAATGTCCCGCGTAGCTGTGCCCTCCGCTGCGCGCGACGACGTCGACACCGGTCTCGCGTGCCCACTCGATGGCGATCCGCACGTCCGCGGCGTTCTTCACGGACACGACACCGGCGGGGGTGACCCCGGCGAACCTCTTGTTGAACGGCACACTGGCTTCGCGGAACCCGGCCTCGCCGGGGCGCCGCACGCGGCCTGCCACGGCGTGGCCGAGGCGTCGCCAGTCCGTGTCGGATGGGCTGCGGGACACTAGCTCACCTCGTCGAGGTAGGAAACGCCGGTGGCGGCGTGCGGGCCGTAGCGTTCCCACGCCTCCCGCAACCGGAGACGGCCGTCTTCGGCCACCTCCGGCGTGTTCACCGTGCGCCCGCAGATCACCTCACCGGTGGCGAGCACGATCGTGTAACCCAGATCGAGGGCCCCGTTTTCCCGCTGGGTGCCCGCGATCGACCCGCGTCGTACGTCACCGCCGGCGAACTCGGCCCAGACGACGTCGCCTTCTTGCCGGTAGACGGCGATCGCCTCGGCGTCGCCACCCGCTTTCCGGAACTTCCGCCCGTCGTAATCAATCATGGGACTCGGCCCGGCCGGTCTCGGCGGCGATGAACTCGTCCGACATCGCGCGATCCCACCAGATCGCGTAGTAGGAGAAGTCCTCGTCGTGGTCGTTGACGAGGTTGTGTTCGATCCCCGGCTTCAGGAACACGAGGTCCCCTGCCACGAACTCGTGCCGTTCACCCTCGACGACCACGTCGGCGCTCCCGGCCATTCCGATGAAGATCTCGTGTTCGTGATGAGCGTGCGAAACCGATACGTCACCGGGACGCAGCACGCACCAGGCTCCTCGAAACGGTGCTGTCAAACCGGCCCATGGATAGAGCAGCTTCATGTCCAATCCGTAGGCCCGAGTCAGGTTCTCGTGCTCCAGCCTGCGGATGTCCACGACGGCTTGGTCCAGATCAGTCACATCCCACTCCGATCAGCGTGCTTTTTTGCCGGGCGTTCGGTGCTGATCGAGGCTATATTCGGCCGGTTTCCCGGGTATAGGGGAACTATTCCCGATCGGCGGTGAATCAGCCACGTCCGAGACCGGCGTCCCGAGCCAGCACGATCGCCTGTGCTCGATCGGCCACCCCGAGTTTGCCGAAGACCGCGGAAACGCGATTGCTGATGGTCTTCGGCGCGAGTGCCAGCTCACGCGCGATGGCCGAGTTCGACTTGCCCGCGGCGATGCGGTCGAGCACTTCCCGTTCCCTGGCCGTCAGTTGGGGAAACGGGTACGGTTCCGGCCCGGCGGCCGACCGCATCAAGGCGCTGAACCGGACGGCGATGGCCTTCCCGACGATCGCTTCACCCGCCCCCACGACCTGTACGCCGCGGACGATCTGGTCCGGATCGGCGCCTTTGATCAGATAGCCGCGCGCGCCTGCCTGGATGGCCGCCCTGATGGCGGTGTCGTCATCGAGGGCGCTCAGTACCAACACCTTGGTTTCCGGTGCGACTCGCGAGACCCGGCTCAGCACGTCGACGTTCGTGAACTCACCGAGCCGCGGATCGATGACCAGGACGTCCGGCTGGTGCCGGAAGACCTCCGCGATCGTGGCGTTCGCCGTCGCCGTCTCACTGACGACGGCGATGCCGCCGACGAGTTCGAGCGCGGAACGGACCTGATGGCGGACAGCGGGCTGGCTGTCGGCGATCAGGACGGTCAGCGGCGCGAGGTCGCGGTCTACTTCACTCGTGGTGTGACCGGGCAGCAGGATCGCGGTGCGCCGCTGGTCAGGGCGATCGACCGGCCATAGACGAGCGGCGTTACCGTTACTGGCGTGATGATTCATCTTTCCCCTTATGCCTGCCGCTACTGAGCCCGCTTGCCCGGCTCCGTTCAGTGAAGTGCAATGAAGGTGAGCGTATGTCCTGGATATCGAACGGATCCGTATGACCGTTATGGGAAATTGATCGCGATCAATTATGCCGCTGAACGGTGGAGTCCCCGATCAATGGCGGCCTGATCGCGGTCCGGCGTGTTTCCCCGTCGGCAACGGCAAAACTACCCTCTTCGCGGGGAAGCGTCGGCGAGGTTCCCCGCCCTTCGGGAAAGCCGACCCTGTCGCCGGGGAAAAGCCGGTCCTTAGTATCGGCACCCTATTCTGGACGAACGGGGTGTATCGGTGACTGAAATACAGGTGGGTTTGCTGGCAATCGGGGCCGGACCGGCGAACCTGGCGCTCGCGGTGGCCATCGAAGAGTCCGGGAACCCGGAGCTGGCCGGGCAGACGCTGCTGCTGGAGCAGAGTCCGGACATCAAATGGCAACGTGACCTGCTGATGCCGTGGGCACGCAGCCAGGTCTCCTTCCTGAAGGATCTGGTGACCCTGCGCAATCCGCGCAGCAAGTTCTCGTTCCTCAACTTCCTGCACGAGGAGAACCGGCTCGACGAGTTCGTCAACCTCGGCACCTTCCACCCGTTCCGGTGGGAGTTCTCCGACTACCTGCAGTGGGTCGCGAAGTCGCTGGACCAGGTCCGCATCCGTTACGACGCAAAGGTTCAGAGCATCGAGCCCGCGCGTGGCGCCGACGGGTCGATCACCGGCTGGGTCGCCACGCTCACCGACGGGGACACGATCCGCTGCCGCGACCTGGTCGTCGGTGGCGGCCGCGACACGCATGTTCCCGACGTCTTCGCGGACTTGCCGTCCGACAGGCTCATCCACAGTGCCCAGTACCGGCGCAGGATCGCGCAACTGCCCGCGGACGCGCCGCTGCGCGCCGTCGTGGTCGGCGGGGCGCAGAGCGCGGCCGAGATGTTCATGGCACTGCACGACAATCTGCCCAACAGCACCCGGACCATGATCGTGCGGTCCATCGGCCCGCAGAACTACCAGACCAGCAAGTTCGTCAACGAGCTGTTCTTCCCGTCGTTCGTCGACCGCTTCTACGACAGCCCGCCCGAGATCCGCCAGCAGGTGCTGGAGGAGATGCGCCTGACCAACTACGCCGGCGCGGCCCCGCCGTTCCTCGACCACATCTACACCACGCTCTATCAGCAGCGCGGCATCGGCCAGCAGCGTTCGGAGGTACGGACTCTGACCGAGGTGGTCGGCGCCAGGGTCGAAGACGACGAGGTCGTGCTCGACCTGCGGGACCGGACCAGTGGCAAGGTCGAGCCGCTGCACTGCGACCTGGTGCTCCTCGGCACCGGCTTCGACCAGCGGATGCCCGCGATGGTGCGCGACCTCGCCGACCGCGTCGGCCTGTCCGAGATCTCGGTCAGCCGCTGCTACCGGGTCGACCTCGGCGATTCCGCCTGGGGCGCGGTGTATCTGCAGGGCATCAACGAAGCGACGCACGGTATCGCCGACTCGCTGATCAGCGTGCTGGCCCACCGGTCGCGTGACATCGTCGGCGATCTGCTCGCCCGCCGCGGCGCCGCCGAGCCGAGGACCGCCTGATGAACCGGCTGGTGGTGATCTCGCCTGCCCCGACGGCGAACGGCGACCTGCACCTCGGCCACCTCGCCGGGCCCTTCCTCGCCGCGGACGTCTGCACCCGGTACGCCCGCGCGACCGGGCGGGAAGCCTTGTACGGCACCGGTATGCACTTCACCCAGAACTACATCGTCACCGCCGCCGCACGCCTCGGCGTCGCGCCGGAAGAACTGCGGGAGCGGTCCTCGGAACAGGTCCAGCAGACCCTGGCCGCGATGGGGATCGAAGTCGACGGGTTCGGCTGCATCGGTGACCGGTTCACTAAACTGGTCATCGACTTCTACGACCGCCTGCACGGTATGGGGGCGCTGGAGCTGCGGACGGTCCGTTTCCCTTACCTGCCGAGCACCGGCGAGTACCTGATGGACGCCTACGTCACCGGTGGATGCCCGTTCTGCCTCGCCGACGGGTACGCCGGGATCTGCGAGAGCTGCGGCCTTCCGGTCGCCCCCGGCGATCTGATCGGCCCGCGTTCGACGTTGCGTCCGGACGAGCCGCTGGAATACCGGGAGGCGGACATCCTCGTCTTCCCGGTCGAGCGGTACCGCGTGGAGCTGGAGGCGTACTTCGCCCGCACCCCGATGCGGCCCGGCATGGCCCAGCTCATCGAGTCCGCGCTCGCGGGGCCGCTGCCGGACTTCCCGATCACCCAGCCGACGTCGTGGGGCATCCCGGCGCCGTTCCCCGAAGTGCCGGGGCAGGTCATCTACCCGCATATGGAGGGCATGCCGTGGAGCATGTTCACCACCGCCCTCGCCGCCGAGAAACGCGGCGCGGTACTGGCCGCCGACGACGAACTGTGGCACTCGGATTCCGGCTCGACCGTGGTGTACTTCCTCGGCCTGGACGCGACTTACCCGTTCGCGATCGTGGGCACGGCGATGCTCACCGCGCTCGGCGGTCACGTGCTGCCGTCGCGGTACGTCACCAACGAGTTCTACGAGCTGGCCAACGAGAAGTTCTCCACCAGCCGCGGGCACGTCGTGTCCGGCCGTGAACTGGCCACCGAGGTGCCGCGCGATCTCATTCGCTTCCACCTCTGCGCCACCAGCCCCGAGTACCAGCGCACCGACTTCACCCACGAGGCTCTGCTCCGGGTCAGCGAGACACGGCTGACGGGACCGTGGAACCGGGTCGCGGCGGTGGTCGACGCCTGGGTGGGCCACGGTCCGCTGCCGGTCTCCGAAGAAGCCAGGAGAACGGCGTTGCGGATGGCGGAACGGTTCGCCGACGGGTACGAGCTGCGGCGCTTCAGCGTGACGGCCGTGGCGTCGACCCTCGCCGAGCAACTCGGCAGGCTGGACCGGCTGGCCGCCACCGTGACCGCCGGGACCGCGGGCGACCTCTGCCACCAGGTGGAGGTGTTCCTGCGTTGTGCCGCGCCGATCCTGATCGATCTCGCCGCGGCCGCGCTGTCCGACACGTCGCTGCCCGGACGGGTGGACGCGGAAACGGTCACCCCGAAGCGGCTGCCCCGGCTGACCGGCTGATGGCCACGGTCGTCGTCGTGGGAGCGGGGGTGACCGGGCTGGTGACCGCGATCGGGTGCGCGCGGGCGGGCCACCGCGTCACCGTGCTCGATCGCGGTCCCGTCCCGAATCCCGCGTCGACGTCGTCCGACCAGCACCGGGTGCTGCGGGTATTGCGGCCGGACGACGTCGACGGCACCCTGCGGATGGCCGAGGCCCGCCGTCGGTGGCTGGAGCTGGAAGTGTTGCTGCGGACCAGGATCTTCCGGCCGGTCGGGGTGGTCACCGCGGGCACCCCGGACGAGCTCGGGCAGGCGCTCGACACCGCGGGGCAGGCGGGGGTGTCCGCGACCGTCGTCCCGCCGGACGCCCTGCCGCCCGTGGTGTTCCCGGCCGGGAACCGAGGGGTGCGCGATCCCGGCGCCGGGGTACTGCTGGCCGATCGGTTCCTGCGCGCGGCCGCCGAATGGCTCGCCGCGCATCCCGCGGTGGTGCTGCGGCCGGGACGCGTCGTCGTCGCCGTCGAGGACCACGGGGTGACGCTGGCCGACGGGACGGTCGTCAGCGCGGATCTCGTCCTGGTCGCGGCCGGGCCGTGGGCCACCGAGCTGACCGGGCCACCCGTCGTCCTTTATCGCCAGACGATGGTCTACCTGAGCCCGCCGCGGCACCTGGCCGATTGGTGGGCGTCGGCGCCCGGGGTCGGCCGGATCGGTGCCGACCGCCGGGCCTGGCTGCTGCCTCCCGGCGGCGGCACCCTGCTCAAGATCAGCTCGGACGCGGTGTGCCGAGTAGTCGCGTCCACTGTGGACACCGACCGGGAGCCGTGGGCCGACCGGTTGCTCGCCGAACCGATCCTCACCGACGCCGCGGACTACACCGTGGTCGCCGTACGGGACTGCCACTACGCGACCGATCCCGGCACCGGCGGCCCGGTGCTCACCCGGGTCCACCCGTCGGTGTGGTCCCGGCCGGCTTGCGGCGGGTCGGGTTTCGGCACCGCGCCACTCGTCGCCAAGGAAATCCTCGGCGCTGTCATGGAGGTCAGTGCGTGAACGACAAGGAGAGTGAGTAGTGGAGTTCGCGATTGTGGGTGCCGGCATGGCGGGCGCCTTCCTGGCGCTTTCGCTGGGCAGACAAGGACACGCGGTGACGGTGTACGACCGCAGGCCGGATCCGCGCGAGATGGCCAGCGCGGTGACGTCCATGAATCTCGGGCTGTCCCGGCGTGGCCTGGCCGCGTTGGACAGCCTGGGGTTGTCGGAGGAGGTGAAGCGGCTCGTCGTGCCGATGCACGGGCGGATGCTGCACAACCTCGACGGCGGACTGCGGTTCTCGGCCTACGGCGAGGGCGGCATCCTGGCCATCCAGCGCCAGGACCTGAGCGCGCTGCTGGTGGACGCGGCCTGCCGGGTCCCGGGTGTGCGGTTCGTGTTCGACACGCGGTGCACGGGGGTCGACCGGGACCTGCCATCGGTGTCCTTTGTGGACCCGGACGGGCGGAGCCTCGTGGTGAAGCCGGACGTCGTGGTGGGCGCGGACGGCGCGTTCTCGGCCGTCCGCCGGTCCATGCACCACGATCAACGCGCGGAGTTCTCGCAGCACTACCTCGAATGGGGCTGGCGCGAACTCCACATCCCGGCGGCCGCCGACGGCACCCACCGCATGGCCGACGACGTCTTCCATCTCTGGCCCCGCGGCGACATCATGATGTTCGCCCACCCCAACCGCGACGGTTCCTTCACCTGTTCCTGCGTCCTCCCGTTCCACGGCACCCACGGCTTCGACTCGCTGCGGACGCCGTCGGACGTGGAATCCTTGTTCCGCGAGTATTTCCCCGACGTCCTGTCGCTGGTCCCCGACCTCGGCGAGACGTTCCTGCGGCAACCCACCTTCAACCTCGTCACCGTCAGCACCGCCCCGTGGGTCCACGAGGGCAAGGTGGTGCTGATCGGCGACGCCTGCCACGCCGTCTACCCGTTCTTGGCGCAGGGGATGAATTCGGCCTTCGAGGACGCGCTGGAGCTGACGGCCAGCCTCGCCCACCACACCGGTGACACGACGGCGGCCCTGGCTCGCTACTACACCCGCCGCAAGCCGAACACCGACGCCTTGGCCGCCATGTCCCACCGCAACTTCGCCGAGCTACGCGACACCGTGCGCTCCCCGGCGGTCCGTCTCGAGCGGGCCTGCGACACCCTCCTGGAGAAGGTGCTCCGGCACCGCTGGATGCCGCTCCACGCCATGGTCACCAACACGACCATCCCGTACGCCCAGGCCCAGCACCGTGCCACCCGCCAGCACCGCATCCTCAAGTACGCGGGCGCCTCCGCCGTCGCCGCGCTCACGGCCGCCGCGTTCCGCCGCTTCCGCCGCTGACCCAACGGCGAGTTGCGCCTCCAAGCCGCGCGATGTGAAGTACGTGAAGGCCCCCTTCCTTGCGCTAGACGCAAGGAAGGGGGCCTTCACGTACTTCGCGTTACTCTGGGCGGACCTCGATCCGGATCAGGCCGGCGGCCTTTTCGGCGCGTTGCAGGGCTTCGGCCGGAGAGTCCGCCTCCGCCATGACGAGGCCCGAGCGGTCCCAAGAGCTGCGTAGCCCGGTGGACCGGTGGCCGGGACCGACCTGGAGGTCGACGAGGAACACGCCTT
Source organism: Amycolatopsis coloradensis (assembly GCF_001953865.1). Classification (GTDB taxonomy): domain Bacteria; phylum Actinomycetota; class Actinomycetes; order Mycobacteriales; family Pseudonocardiaceae; genus Amycolatopsis; species Amycolatopsis coloradensis. Next base: position 299,249 of record NZ_MQUQ01000004.1, on the reverse strand, counting down.
CCACCTGACGGGCCTGCTCGACGCCCAGCACGGCGTCGATCACGCCGGGCTCCATGGGAACGAACCGCACGGCCGCGCCGCCGGTGGCGCGACGGGGCAGCTCGGGCAGGGTTTCGCCGCGCATCATGGCGAAGTACGAACGCAGCAGCTTGATCGGATAGGCGTGGTCGATGATTTCCAGGATGCCGTCCCCGGCGATCCGGCCCGCGCATTCGACGAGGAACGGCACACCGTCGGCGACGATCCATTCGCAGTGCAGGATGCCGTCGACGAACCCGACGGCCGCGACGACCTGACGGGTCAGTTCCGCCAGGGTCTCGGTGAGGTCGTCGGGTATGTCGGCGGGCACGATATGCGCCAGCTCCACCGGCCGCGGGCCCGGATAGAGCTGCTTGCCGGTGACGTTGGCGAACAACTGCCGTCCGCCGCGGACGAGCATCTCGACGCTGTACTCGGGTCCGGGCACGTACCGCTCGGCCAGCATGCGCAGTTCCATCGGCCGGTCGGGGACGAAGACGCCCTCGTCCTGCTCGACACAGTTCGCCCAGGCCTGCTCGACCTCCGCCGGGTCCTGGATGATCTGGGTGCCAACGGCGGCCTGCCGGTTCGTCGGCTTGAGCACCACCGGGCCGGGCCGCGCACGCATGAACGCCAGCACGTCCGCCGGGCAGGTCACCGTGGCGCTCTCCGGATTCGGCACCCCGGCGGCCGCGCTGACCTGCCGCAGCAAAGCCTTGTCCCGCAAGGTCAGCGCGGCGCCGAGGCTCGCGCCCGGCACGCCGTAACGTTCGGCGAGCCGGGCGGCGAACGGGGTGGCGTACTCGATGAGCGGGACCACCGCGACCGGGTTCAGGTCGCGGTGGGTGGCGTAGAACGCGTCGGCCGTGCCGGGTTTGGCGTGCTCCCACTCGATCAGTTCACGGACGAGGGGAGACCCGGCCAGTTTCGCGCGTATGTCCCGTTTGCGGACGACGTCCGGCTCTTCGACAAGGACGACCGAGCCGTCGGGTTCGGCGCCGATCAGTGCCCGCAGCACCGGCGTCACGAACCCGACGACCAGGATGGGCCGCTCACTCATCGGACTCGGTCTTGGGCTTGTCCACGATGCCGAGCATGAACCGCATGGAAGGCCTGGCGCCGACCAGATGCGCGCCGACCGTCTGGGTGACGCGGTCCCGCGCGGTCGGGTGCATGGCCATGGTCATCGAGTCCCGCAGCCACCGGTTCATCGGGTCGCCCGACCGGATCGCCGCGGTGCCGAGCAGATCGGCGAGCCGCTGCACGACCCGCTTGGACATCTGGAACGCCTGCCAGCCGGTCAGCGCCGGGGCGACCCGCTCGTCGGGGGTGAGATCGTCCAGCGTGCCGATCCCGTCGGCGGTGACCTCCCACTGCCGCTCCAGCGCCCGGTACACCCCGGCGCGTGTCGTGCTGTAGTCGGCCTCGCATTCGGCCAACGTGATCTGGATGTGTTCGTTGTCCTTCCAGGCGAGCCCGCTCATCCGCCACGGGGAGCCCTTCAGCATGTCGACCCGCTCGATGGTGAGACCGCGGACGTAGTCCAGCGCGGCCCTCGCCACGCCGAGCGGGACGCCGCACATGCTGCGCTGGATCACGTCCGGCTGCACCAGCGGTCCGTTGGGGACCTTCGGGTTGTCGAACGTCAGGGAGTGGTTCTCCGGGACGAAGACGTCCGTGATCGTGTAGTCGCTGCTGCCGGAACCGCACAGGCCGAGGGTGTACCAGTTGTCGACGGATTCGATCTGGTCACCCGGCACCATGAACAGGCGCGACTCGTGCGGATTGCTGCCGTCCGGGCTGGCGTAGGGCTCGCCGTTTTCGAACACCATGGCGCCGGAGGCGACCCAGTCGGCGTGGGTCGAGCCGCTGCCGAACCCCCACCGGCCGGTGAGCCGGTAGCCGCCGGGGACCCGGTCCGCGCGCCCGGTCACCGGCAGCACCCCCGCGGAATGCATGTCGAGGCTGGTGAACATCCGGCGCGCCTCGTCCTGGTCGATGAAGTTGGCGTGCAGGCCGATGTCCGAGCCGAGTTTGGCGCACCAGCCGACGGACGCGTCGCCGTGGGAAAGCGCCTCGATCACCTCGGTCTGCTCCATCGAGGTCATGTGGGGGCCGCCCCAGTCCCGGCTGAAACCGATCCGGAAGACGCCGGCGTCGCGCAGCGACTGGACCACGTCCGCGGGCAGGCTCCGGTTCTTTTCGATCTCCGCGGCCCGCTCACGCAGGATCGGCGCGAGTGCCTTGGCGTTCGCGAGGATCTGCGCGCCGGTCAGCGGCACATCGGTGCGGACGGGCTCGGTCATGGTCATGCGGAAACTCCCTCGTGTTCGTCGACGTCGAGCAGCCCGGCGGGCATCTCGAAGGCGGTACCGGGTGCTGGTGGGTCCACCGGATCGGCGTCGATCCGCACCAGGGCGGCGGCCGTGTCCAGTCGCTGCGCGCAGGTTTCCGGGTCGCCTGCCTCGCACACCACGAACGAGTGCCTGGCCAGGTAGCCGCCTGGAGGCAAGCGCAAGGTGCTGCCCGGATCGATCATCGGCGACGCGAGTACCAGGCCGGGTGCTTCGCCCGGGACCGTGACCTCGTGGACAAGGCAGTCGTGGTCCGGATAGCCGAACCGGATGCCGGCGACCGCGTGCCGGGTCAGGGTGACGGCCGGGCGCTGCCCGGTCGTGACGGCGAACAGGATCTCGCCGGGGTCGATACCGGTGGCGGTCCGGCCGAGGAACGGGATCAGGTCGCCGCCGAGGCGGCCGTTGACCTCGATGATCAGCGGGCCGCGGTCGGTCAGCCGGACCTCGGTGTGGGTGATGCCGTCCGCCACGCCGAGCGCGCGGTGCGCCCGGGTCAGGACGTCCATCAGTTCGGTGTCGTGCAGCAGCGGATCGTCGGCGTCGACGACGTGCCCGACCTCCTCGAAATACGGCTGGTCGCCGGTTTGCTTGCGGGCCACGAACATCGGCAGGTACTCGCCCTTGTGCACGGCGGCGTCGATGCTGATCTCCGGACCGGAGACGTAGCCCTCCACGATCGCGCCCCCGCCGTAGCGGCTCTGGTCGACGGTGGCCGCGCCCATGGCGACGCCGAACGCGGCGTCCACTTCGGACTCGTCGGCGGCGTACACCACGCCGATGCTCGCGCCCATGGCCCTCGGCTTGAGCACCACCGGGTACCCGATCCGGGCAGCCGCGGCGCGGGCCTCGTCCAGGGAGGTGGTCAGGGCGTAACCCGGTTGTGGCAGCCCTTCGGCGGTCAGCACGGTCCGGGTGCGGTTCTTGTCGCGGCAGCCGCGGACGCCGTCCACGCTCAACCCGGGGACCCCGAGTTCGGCGGCGAGTTCACCCGCGGCGAGCACGACCGGTTCGTCCCAGCACATCAGGCCGGCGATCCGGTGCCGTCCGGCGACTTCGCGGGCGGCGGCGAGCATCTCGTCCGCGTCGAACACGTCGGTGTGGACGATCTCGTCGAAGTAGGCGTGCTGCCAGGTGGGTTTGAGATTGTTCAGCAGCACGAGGCCGAGTCCGGCCGCGCGGGCGCACCGGTGGATGGACGAGACGAGGTATTCGCGATACAGCTTCAACCCGCTGCCGATGACCAGCAGCACACCGTTGGCTTCGTTCATGGTCGCTCTCCCACGACTTCCGGTTCGGGCTCGGCCACCGGCTCCGGCACGGGCGGCTGCCCGAGGCCGTAGATGTGCATCGATCCGGCGATGAAGGACAACAGCGCGCAGAAGCCCCAGAACACCGGCCCGCCGAAAGTGCTCCAGAGGAACAGTCCGAGGATCGGACCGATCGTCGCGGCCAGACCGGACAACGTCTCCTTCGTCGCGATGTAGCGGCTTCTCAGCTCCACCGGGAAAGTGGCCGGATGGGCGGCCGTGCTCGGTCCGTGGATCATCAGCCCGGACACCGCCAGCAACGCGCCCGCCACCACGAAGAACGGATGCTCCGCGATCAGTCCATAAAGGACGAACCCGACCCCGCTGACCAGATTGCCGAACAGGCCGGCGAGATACTTCGGGATCCGCACGATGTACGTGGTGATCTTCAGTTCGCAGGTGATCAGCACGACCGAGGAGATCACCAGCACCGTGCTGTACAACCCGACCGGGTAGCCGGCGGAGACGATGTTCAACGGCAGCACCGCGATCGACCCGGCGTAGACGATCATGCCGAACACGCCTGCCGCCAGATAGCACAGGAAGCGGGTGTCGCGGACCATTTTCCCGTACACCGCGCGGGCGCTCATGGCGGGCGCGGGCGTGCCATCGGACTCGGCACTGTGCGGGGTCGCGACCCGTTTCGGCAGCAACACGAACGCCAGCAACGCCCACAGTCCCGCGGTCGCGCCGTCCAGCCAGAACAACAGGTCCCAGTTCATCTGGATGAGTACGGCGGCGAGCAGCGGAGCCACGGCGGCGCCGATGTTCAGCGCGATGCGCATCATCGAGAAACCCATGACCTTGTGCTCTTCCGGCATGAGCTCGGCGAGCAGCACCGCCGCCGCCGGCCGGTACGCCTGGATCGACAGCCCCGAAAGCGCGATCACCACGAGCAGTACCGGGGGCGTGCCCCAGACCAGCGGGATGGACGCGATGAGCGGCGCCGCGCACGTCATCACCGTCACGATCGTGGCCCTGCCGCCGAACCGGTGGGTCAGTTCGCCGCCGAGCATGGCGCCGAAGATCGCCCCCACGCTGTACGCGGCGAGGCAGACCCCGGCGAAGCCGACCGAGGTGCCCCGGAAGGTCAGATAGAGGATCAGGAACGTCTGGACGAACGCGCCGAGCTGGTTGACGAGCATGCCGCCGAGCAGGTATCTGACCGGGGCCGGGGTCTCCCGCAGCACGGCGAAGACGCCGGTCCGCTTGACGCCGGTCATCCGACCACGTCCCTCATCGACGCCCGCGGCCACGCCTCGGCCGGTACGGTGTGCTCCAGGGAAGGACCGTCTTTTTCCGCGCGGTCACTCGGGCCGTTCGGCTCGGTGCCGATCGCCTGTTCGCCGGTTTCTTGCTCGGTCACACATCCACCTCCATTTTCGGATACCCGCGGTGGTTCACGAAACGCACCGGCGCGGGCCCAGTCCATGGTGTGAAAGCGAGCGTCGCCGACATGGCCGACCGGTGGCCCAAAGGCTAGGTTCGGCGCTTTCCCGGTAGGTAGGGGAACTATTCCCGTCGGCTCGGGAATCTCTTGAAACCTGACGAGATACTTCGATCAGCCGGGGAGTGCTGCCCGGTCCCTGCGCTAGGCGCGGGTGCCCTGCGTGACGCGGATCTGGTGTGCCGCTGCCTGATCGAGGGCCGCCAGGGCCTGGAGAGCGGTCGGCGATTACGAGCGGCAGATGTTCGAGTACGGCGCCGAGGCCGTGCGGCACAGCCTCGGCGCGCTCCCTTCGTTCATGCCGTCGACGGGGTCGTGAGTGGCCGGTGCTCATGTCGCGAAAGCCACTTTCGGGACATCAGACGTCGCGAAAGTGGCTTTCGCGACATACCGCCTTCGTCTTACCCCTCACGACCCTGCCGACAGCGGAGGTCAAGCGGTGACGAGTGACAGGCCGTAGGTCTGCAAGATCTCGTTCACCGGCTCGGTCGCGGCCTGCGCCGCGGTGAGTCCCAGGTCTCGCTGCATGGCGGCGATCAGTCCGGGGGAAGCCTGTGCGACAGGGGCGAGGGCGGCGGAAGCGAGGCTCGCGGTCAGGACGGCGCCGCCGCCGAGTGCCAGGGCGATTCTTCGACGCATGGTTACTCCTCCAAGGCCGGGGGAAAGAAACACACTGCCCGCCGAGTGTGCGGCCAAGGTCCCGGGTAAGCGAGAAATGTCCGGTCTTCTGTCCGAAACTCCCGAGAGTGAACGGCTCCGTCCCTCCAGGGCACTGCTTTTGCGTGTCCGAACGGGCATCACGCGTGATCAACCCCGGAACTCGCGTGATCAGGCGAAGAGTTCGACCGGGGAATCGTCGCCGAATGACAAAAAGAATCGGGGGCCTGCCGCCTGAATCGATCCGAGAACGGTGGCGTGTTGTTGGCCGGTTCACGACGTCGTAATGTTCACGGAGAACCGAATTCCCGGCTTTCGCCGTTCCTTTTCCCTGATTTCCCCGGAGGATTCCATGACGCGCGTTTCGCCTTTGAGACCCCTTGCCAGGCTCGCCGCCGCACTCGTTTTCGCCGGAACCGTCGTGACTTTGCCCGCGGCCGCCGGTGTCGCCTCCGCCAGTGCCGTTCCCCTTGCCGGGCCGGTGACCAAGAACCTGACTTTCACCTGCGAAATGCCGCTCATCGGAGCGCAGCAGGTCGCCGCGACGGTGACCGCGACCTTTCCGGAAGCGGTGAGCGCCGGTTCCCCGATCGACGTCACCGGCTTCTCCGTGAACGTCTCCCTCGACGGCGACACCGTCACCGCACTGAATCTGATCGGCGCCGCGACGATCGAGGGCACCGCGTCGGCGAACGTCGACGTCGACTACAACGGCACCGAACTCGGCGTCACGCTCAACGGCCTCGGTTTCCCTGCCACCGCCGTACCGCAGGACGGCCCGCTGGCGATCGTCATCACCGGCCCGATCCCCGGTCTCACCGTGAAGAAGCCCGGCTCGGTCGCCTTCGCCGTCGGCGGCGGCTTCACCGGGAAGGTCACGCCGAAGCGCGCGGACGGAACGCCGACGGATCTCGGCACGTTCGACCTGCCGTGCGGGATGAATCCCGGCCAGGACGCCGCGCTCGCGACCGTGACGGTGAACTGACCCAAGTCCGGCTCGGTTCCGTGAAGGACTCCCTTAGGGGCCCAGAGTCTCTCAAGGAGTCCTTCACGGACCTGCGGCTCCCAGGGCGGTAGGCGCCCGCTCGGCGGTTCCAGTAGGTTGCCGGACATGACCGCGTCGCCGGTGGATGTTCCGGAGCAGGTGCTGCGCACCTCGATCGTCGAGCGGTTGTTCGCTCGCCAAACCGACCCGCGGCCGCTGTTCACGCATCAGGATCACGGTGCCGGCGTCGACAACACGGTCACCTGGGCGGAGTTCGTCTCCCGGACGCGGCAGGTCGCGGGGGCACTGGGCCCGATCACGCGGCCGGGTGATCGCGTCGCCGTGCTCACCGGACAGGACCTCAACTACCCTCTCGCGTTCTTCGGCGCACTCGCCGCCGGTCTGGTGGCCGTGCCGTTGATGGCGCCCGGCAGCCCTTCCCAGCGAGGCAGGCTCGCCGGTGTGCTGGCGGACTGCGGTGCACGCGTCTGGCTGACGTCCTCGGCCGCCGCCGCGAAAACGCGCGAGGCCGGGACACCCGACCAGCTGGTCCTGGTCGACGAACTTGCCGGGCCGGGCGTCGATCCGCTCCCGGTCACACCGGAGAGTCCCGCTTATCTGCAATACACCTCCGGGTCGACGCGGGAACCCGCCGGTGCCGTGATCCCGCACCGGGCGGTCGCCGCGGCCTGCTGGCAGGCGAGCCAGGCCTACGCGGTCGACGAGGGGACGACCTGTGCGGGCTGGATCCCGTTCTTCCACGACATGGGCCTGATCCAGCTCCTGTGCCTGCCGGTCTTCGCGGGCGCGCGGTCGGTGTTCATGTCACCCGCCGAGTTCGTGCACCGGCCCGCGAGGTGGCTGCGTCAGCTGGCGGATCACCCCGCCGTGTTCACCGCCGCGCCGAACTTCGCGTTCGACCTGGCCGCCGACGCCGCGGGGGAGGCCGGAGACGACCTTGACCTCTCCGACGTCCGTATCGCGCTCAACGGAGCCGAACCGGTACAGCCGCGCACGGTCGCGCGGTTCCAGGCGGTCTTCGGCCCGCACGGATTCCGGCCGGAGGCCCACCGCCCGTCCTACGGCCTTGCCGAGGCCACCGTGTACGTGGCGAGCGCGGGCGAGGAAGGACCGCGCGGCGCGGTGTTCGACCGGGAAGCCCTCGCGCAGGGCCGGGCGGTCGAGGTGCCGGACGGCCAGGGACTCGTGTCGGTCGGCCGTCCCCTCGGCCAGCGGGTGCGGATCGTCCGTGCCGGGGTGGCACAGCCCGACGGCCTGGTCGGGGAGATCTGGATCCACGGCCCGAACGTCGCGGCGGGCTACTGGGGCCGTGGCGACGCCACCGCCTTCGGAGGCGAACTCGACGGTGCCGGCGGCTGGCTGCGCACCGGTGACCTCGGCGTGTTCCACCGCGGTGACCTCTACATCACCGGCAGGCTCAAGGACCTCATCGTCATCGACGGCCGCAACTTCCACCCGCAGGACATCGAAGCGGTGGCGGGTGAAGCGCATCCGGCGATCCGCCGCGACCGCGTCGCCGCTTTCGGTGTGACGGACGACGAGGGAGAAGGGGCGATGTTAGTGGCCGAATGGACAAAGAACGCCGAAGCCGATGTCAAAGAAGTCACCAGGATGGTATTACGCGCGGTGTCACGCGAACATGATCTGACGTTGCGATCTGTCCATCTGGTTCCCTCCGGTGACCTTCCGCGCACTTCCAGTGGCAAGGTCGCGCGGACGGCCGCGAAGGCGCGTTATAGTCGGCGCCGTGGGTGATCACCGCGCGGAGGTCGTGAAGGTCGTCAGCGAGACTTTTCGGCTTGATCCCGCCGAAATCGAGTTCGACGCACCGCTCGAAGAGCTGGGTATCGACTCCAAGGGACGGATAAAACTCCTGTCCGCGCTGGAGATCTACCACGACGTGAGAATTGACCTTGACCGGCTGGACCGGTTCACCGACATCGGGTCGGTGGCCGACGTGCTCGGCGAGGCACTCGGCGGTAAGGCCGAAGGATCCGACGAAAGGCGCTGAAAAGAATGAGCGGGGGCTTCACCGCGGCGACCGACGCGCTTTCATCGGCGTCGAAGAACGTCGGAAAGCTGACGGAACGGTTGCTGGACGACAACCCGGATCTGTCGAGCACACCGGTGAACGCGGCCGGTTTCGGGCAGGCGCACGGCGCCCACGCGGCGAAGTACACCGCCGGAGTGACGGCGCTGTGGGCCTCGGTCCAGGGCTACAGCACCACTCTCGGCGCGTTCGGGACGAACCTCGGCACGGCGGGCACCACCTACGGCGTCAACGAGGACGAGCAGAAGGACAAGATCACCAAGACGGGGATGCGCTAGTGGCCGACGAACTCACCTGGACCGACGTCAAGGCCGTCCTCGACGATCCGAGCGTGCCGCCCGAGAACAAGACGTCGCTCATCGGCTCGTGGATCAAGACGCATCCGGCGCCGCCGCCTTGGACGGCGGACCAGGAGCCGGAGGAGATCAAGCAGAAGCGCAAGGAAGCCGCGAAATACGCGGAGACCTTCAACGCCTTGCCGTTCATGCCCTACGACGACGACACCAAGAAGGTCTACGGCGGCGCGAAGGCCGCCGGCGATCAGGCCAGCTACAACACGAAGCAAGAGAAGAAGGCCGTCGACGAGGGCAACAAGAAGCTCGACGGCACGAAGGAGCCCACCGCGGAGGGCGCCGGGACCAAGACGTCGGACGAGATCTTCGACGCCGCCGCACCCGCGCTCAAGGTCTTCCAGACCTTCGGCTCCCTGCTGGCAAAGCTCCCGGAGGACTGCCGCGGGACCACGCGCGCGCTCGATTTCGAGAACGACATCAAGAAGCCCTTCGACGAGCAGCGCGGCATCAGCTTCAAGAACTTCGTCGACGACGCCGCTCATTTCAAGACCGGCTCGAAGACCGTCGACAGGACCATCCAGGAAACCGGCACCGAACTGAACGGCCTCTACGGGACCTGGACCGGTAAGGCCGCGGACGCCTCGTCGGACAACTACAACGAGAAGATCCTGCCCAAGGCCAAAAAACTCGCGGAGACGCTGAACAACGCGAGTGAAGCGACGCTGAGCACCAGCGCCGCGGTGTTCAAACTGTGCAAGGGCAAGGCCGACGAGGTCATCGATCTGTACAAGGAGATCGTCGGCCGCGCCGACTTCCCGATGGCGCAGAAGGTCATCGCCATCGCCAGTGGCGAGAAGAGCGGCAAAGAGGACCTCGGCGCCATCGCGGGCTGGATGGACGCCAACTTCGGCTCCAACCTGGTCCAGAGTCTCAACAACGACGGCTGCTGCGACGACGACGAGTTCAAGAAGGCGGGCCAGAACCTCGCCAAGCAGTGGGTGCAGCGGCAGTTCATCCCGGAGATGTGGGACGGCATCTACGAGAAGTTCGCCAAGAGCTGCAAGGACACCAAGGAGTTCGTCGACCAGGCCTACGACGAACTCGACAAGATGATGGGCAAGGTCAAGAACGAGTTCGACGGCGCGGACAAGGGCGGCGCGGGCGGACCGGGCGGTGGCGCCGGTGGCGGTACCGGTGGAGGCCCGGGCGGCGACCCAGGCTCCGGCGCGGGCGGCGGCTCGGGTGACGGTGGTGGCCAGGGGAACTACGGCGGTGGCCCGGGCGGTTCCGGCAACGGCTCCGGCGGTTCCGGCGGCGGTCCGGATGGTTCCGGCACCGGTGGATCCGGAGGCGGTCCGGGTTCGGGTGGCTCTGGTTCGGGCGGTTCGGGTTCGGGTGGTGGTCAGCCCAAGCCCCCGCCGATTCCGGACATCTCGATCCCCGAGGGCGGCTCCGGCGGCGGTCCGGGTGGTGGACCCGGCGACGGTGCGGGTGGCGGCTCAGGCTCCACCGGCGGCTCGGGTGCCGGTGGCGGTTCGGGTTCGGGTGGTGGCCAGCCCAAGCCCCCGCCGGTCCCGGACATCTCCATTCCCGAAGGTGGCTCCGGTGGGGGAGCGTCGGGCGGTTCGGGCTCCGGGCCGGACGCGAGCAAGGACGGAACGTCGCCCTCGGGCTCGTCGTCGTCCGGTGACGAGCAGCGAGCGGCCGCCGAAGAGGCGAAGAAACAAGCCGCCGCGGCTGCCGAAAACGCGAAGAAGCAGGCGTCGGAAGCGCTGAACAAGATGGGTGACGTTCCCGGCGGAGACGTCGGCGGCGGTTCGGGCTCCGGCACTGGCGGAGGTACCGGTGGCGGTATCGGCGGCGGTGGCACGGAAGCCGCCAACGAGGCCAAGGCAGCGGCCGAGCGAGCCACCGAAGACGCGAAGAAGCAGGCGTCGGAAGCGTTGGACAAGCTGGGCGACGCCCCTCTCGGCGGTAAGGATGACGAGGCGAAGGACGAAGCCGAAAAGGCCGCCGAAGACGCGAAGAAGAAAGCCTCCGAAGCGCTGGACAAGCTGGGCGACGACAAGCCCGGCGAGGACGACGACAAGCTGGTCGGCGACAAGCCCGGCGAGGACGGCGACAAGGCCGAGGACGGCGAGCGCGAAACCCTCAAGGTCAAACAGGGTGACACGACCTTCGAGATGACCGAGCCGGACAAAGACGGCGAGATGGGCATCAAGGTCGGCGATGGTTCCGGACCGGTCAAGGACTTCAAGCTCGACTGGACCGGCGATGGCGACGAGTCCAAGCTGGGCTCCACTCCGGGGACGGAGGACGGCCAGCCGGGCAAGGACGGTGTCCACCGCCCCGGTCCCGACGGCAAGATCCACATCCAGGACGGCGATCTGAAGATCACCGCCGAACGTCCCGACGGTCCGAACGGCCCGACGACGGTCACCGTCGACGACGGCACCGGGAAACCGACCACGTACACCCTCGGCGAGGACAATCCCCGCACGGACAAGGCAGCGCATCCGCTCACTCCGGTCACCGGGACCGTGCAGCCGGAGCACCGGTTCACCGCCCCGCTCCAGGGTGGCGGCGGAACGGTGCCCGACGGTCTCGGCGCCGGCGGGACCAATACCGGTGGCGGTGGCGGCATCGGCGGTGGAGGCGGTGGCTCGGCGATCGCGACCCCCTTCGAAACCGCGACTCCCGTGACCGGCCAGTCGTTGACCGAAGGCGTGCACACCGGTGGTGGGACGCATCAGCCGCAACCCGTGGCTTCCGGCGCCCCGTCCGCCCCGATGGGCGGACCGGCCGGTCAGTCGTTCGCAGGTGGCGCGATGCCACCGATGGGTGGCATGGGCGGCGGCGGCGCGGGCGGTGCCGGTGGCGGCGACCAGGAGCGGACCAACCGCGCGTACCGGATCGAGGGCGAGGTGTTCGACCAGATCAACGAACCCACCGGCCGGATCACCGGTTCGCTGCTGGACGATGAGGAACAGCCGGTCACCCGCAAGCGGTGAGCCAGGGCAGGGGAGAACGTATGAGCGCCGACGACACCTCGACCATGAGGACCACCCTGGACAGCCTCGTCCGCGAGCAGGCGGAGCGCCGGGGCCTGCGGGACCAGCGTGCAAAGGAGATCAAGGCCAGCGCGCAGGAGTTCATGACCAAACAGGTCCATACCGCCGAGCGGTACGTCGAGCACCGGCGGGAGCTGGGGGAGCGCAAGACGAAGTCCGGCTGGAGCACCGACCGGTCGCACGCGGAGCCGGGCAACACGTCGGCGTTCGAGGAATCGGCGGGCTTCGACGATGGCGCTCCGGCGTTCGCCCCGGAGCCGTCCGCCCGGCCAGGACGGGAAACCCCTCGTCGTGCTCCCCGTTCCCGTCCGGCGCCGGCGGACGACGAAGACGATGCCTTCCTCAACAACCGCTGGCGAGAGTGACCTCGCGGTCGGCGCCCTTTGAAGTATGTGAAGGCCCCCTTGCTTGCGCTAGACGCAAGGAAGGGGGCCTTCACGTACTGCCGTTGTGGCTGGCCCCGCTGCGGGACCGGGTCCCACACCCCTTGCCTTACCTCTCGCTCCCGCAGTGCCGAGGTTCCGTCACGGAAGTCGCCGTACCTCGCCCAGCCGAGCACACGCGAGCGCGAGGTAGGCGACTTGGGTGTGAGCTCAGGTCCGCGCGACCCTCCGTCGTTTTCACGAGCGGTGCCAAGCGATCCCGCGATAGGTGGAGCTGTCCGCGGCGAAGCCGTAGCCGATGATGACGGCGCCGCTCGCGTTGATGTGCTGGGCCACGATCGCCTTGAGACCAGGAGGAGACGGGAGCGGGAACGGTGTCGCGTCGGCGTCCCAGCCGACGGGCCGCACGCTGCCGTGGCTCACGGACTCGCCGACGACCGTCCCGGCGTCATCGATGTCGAAACAGGTACTGGCGACGTCCGTGGGCAGGGGCCGGAGCACGGTGGGCCGTCCGTCGCGATCCCATCGCGCGCAGGTGCCGCGCCGGTCCGGGGTCACGCCCCAGCCGATGGCGACACCGCGTCCGGTGATCCGGACGACCTGTCCCGCGGTGAACTCCGGTTCGCCGGTCAGCAGGGTGGTTCCCCGGTCGCCGTCCCATACGACGCCGTCGCCGAGGATGGCGCCGGAATCGGTGATACCGCAGGCTGTCGCGCGGCGGGGCGGGGGCAGTTTGCAGATCCTCCCCGCAGCGGTCCAGCGCACCGCGGTCCGGGCGCCCGTGCCGTCCTTGGCGGAGCCGACGACCTCGTCCAGCCCGTTCAGATCGTGACCCTGGGTCTCGCCGTCGCCGGACAGGGTGTCGAGTTCCACCGCTTCGCCGCCGGGCTCCCAGCGCAGCGCCCGCCAGCGGTAGCCCGGCCGCATCGCGTTCCCCAGTATCGACCCGCGTTCGTTCACCCGGCTCGCCGTGCCGGAGAGCATGCCGGTGGGAAGGTCGAGCATGTGCACCCGGCCGTCGGGTTTCCAGCACACGGGCCGGAGGCTTTCGCCGGTGTAGAGCGTGCCCGCGATGACGCCCGCGCAGTTGCCGCTGACGGCACGGCCGCCGGAATAGCCGTCGACGATCGGCAAGGGAGTGGGGCGGCCTTCACGATCCCAGTGCACCGGCCGCGAACCCGACTCGCCCACGATCATCCCGGCATCGTTCACGCAGTAGGCGCTCGTGCCCTCACCGCCGGCGAGCGGCCGCAGGTCGACCGCGGTGAAGCCGGGCATCGGATCAGGCACGAGAGCGCAGCCTAGTGCGAAGACCGCTTGCGACGGGGAAAGTTGCACTGACCGGGTGAAACGGTGTCCTCATCGGATCCGGACGCCGCACTCCACAAAGGACAAGCTACGGGGTCAGCACGATCCTGCCGACCACTTCGCCATCGTCCATCTTCCGGTGCGCCAGCACGGCTTTCTCCAGCGGCAGCAGCTCGTGGACCACCGCACGCAGTTCGCCGCGGGCCGCGGCGGAGAACTGCGCCGCCACCACCGTCCGCCGATCGGCTTCGGGCACCGAGTCCGCGCTGAAGGCCGCGAACGACAGGGACTTCCGGAACGACGCCATTACCTTCGCACCGAAGTCCACCGGTGGCATGCCCGCGACCACACCGACGGTCACCATGCGGCCGTTCGGAGCGAGCTTGTCGAAGAAGAACGGTAGGTCGGCACCGGCGACGACGTCGATGACGACGTCGTATTCCGCGGGACCGTCGCCGTTTCCGGAGCGGTCGAGTACGTGGGTCGCGCCCAGTGCGCGCAGGCGGCCACCGCGTTCGGCCGACGACGTCGTGACCGCCACGGCGCTCGCGCCACCGGCCGCCGCGAGTTGCACCGTCATGATCCCGATGCTGCCCGCCGCCCCGCGCACCAGCACCGACTCGCCGGGGGCGAAGTGAGCGTGGGCGAGGGCGAAATGGGCCACCATGCCGGAAGTCCCGATGGCCACCGCGTCGGCGGTGGACAGGTTTTCGGGAAGAGGCACGATCTTCTCGGCGGAGGCGGCCGTTCGCTCGACGTAGCCGCCGCTCTCACCGGTGAACGCCCAGACGCGCCGCCCGGTCAAGGCCGGGTCGACGCCGTCACCGACCGAGGTGACGGTGCCCGCCACCTCATTGCCGGGAATATGCCCTTCCCGGAACCCGAAGCCGGCGAGCGCGCCGCTCCGGATCACGGTGTCGACACCGCCGACGCCGATCGCTTCGACGTCGATCAGTACCTCGCCCGCGGCGGGAACGGGGGCGGGGAGGTCGATGACCGCCAGGCCTTCCGGGGCACCGAACGTCCGGATCTCGACTGCTCGCATTTCGTCTCCTTGTCCGTTGATCTTCGGCCAGGCGGACGCTAACGGACGCCCCCGTCCGTTTTGGCTAAAGTGAGAGTGGTGACCAGTCGTTTGTCTCGGATCCCGCGCTCCGACGCCCTGGACAACCGCGAACGTATCCTCGAAGCGGCTCGTGCACTGTTCGCCACCGAAGGCCTGAACGTGCCGCTGCGGGAGGTCGCGCGGCGTGCCGACGTCGGCCCCGCCACCCTGTACCGGCACTTCCCGACCAAGGAAATCCTGGCGACGGAGGCCTTCGCCGACCAGATGCGCGTGTGCCACGATGTCGTCGACGGAGGGCTCGCCGACCCGGATCCGTGGCACGGCTTCTGTTCCGTGATCGAGAGAATCTGCGAGTTGCACGCACGCGACCGGGGTTTCACCGCGGCCTTCGTGTCGACCTTCCCCAGGGCGGTGGATTTCACCGCGGGCCGCGACTACGCGCTCAGGGCGATCGCCGAGCTGGCGGGGCGGGCCAAGGAGGCCGGGAACCTGCGCCACGACTTCGTCCTCGACGACCTGGTTCTCATGCTCATGGCCAACAACGGGATCCAAGCCACTTCGACGGCGGCTCGGGTCGCGGCGTCCCGGCGGTTCGCCGCGTTCGTGATCCAGGCTTTCCAAGCCGCGCCGGAACAAGCGCCGTTGCCGCCGGTGGCGCGGCTGGCGCTGGTGTTGCCGGGTATGACGCTTTGAGTCACTTCCGGCGGGCTCCGAGGCCGTAGGCGAATTCGCCCGCAGGGCGTGGTCGGCGATCACCGGCGGAAGGTGTTCGAGGAGATCGCCCGCCACTGGGGCCAGGGCGGCGCGCTGCCCGGCTACCTGACGGGTGACGGCGTGACCGAGGACGCCCCACCACCCCGACACGAGCATCGTTGCCGTGCGGGCCAGATCTTGCCCTGCTGTCCACCAGAAGCGCCAAGGGTAAGGGCAATTGCACGATTTCGTGAGTTCGCTTCGGCGCTGCTGGTTGCTCGTACTGGCCGTCACCGGGCAGGTGATCGGCTGGCTACTGATCGGCGAGGCCTTGCCCGCGCTCCCGGCGAGCGGCGGATCCGCCGTGTTCATGCGGCAACCCGCCGCCGCGACCCTGTTGCGGGCGCTCGTCGTCGTGGTGGTCGGAGCCGTGTCGTTCCCGGGCGGCAGGCCGTCACGGAGCCGGTCTTCAGGGAACGACGAGCACCGGCCAGTGCCCGGTCTTGATGAGCTTCGTCGCGACCGACCCCGCGAACCGGTGTCCCGCCTTTTGTGACGCGCCGACCACCACCGTGTCGACCTGGCCGCGGTCGGCGGTGTCGCGGAGCGCGGTGTACGGATCGCCGTAGGTCTTCAGGAAACTGACCGGCACTTCCAGTTCGTCGGCCGCTTCCCGGATCTGCTCGCGAAGTTCGGCGTACAGCTGAAGTGTCGTGTCGTGCTCCACCGTCGTCGCGACCGCCGGCCCGAGGTTCGACAGTGCGGTGCGGCAGACGACGAAGGCGACGATCAGCCTGCCGCCCTCGCGTCGTGCCATGCCGAAGGCGAAGGCGGCCGCCCGCATCGCCGTGTCGGAGCCGTCGACCCCGGCCAGGATGGCCCGCCCCGAAGGTCTCCGGGGTGGGCCGAAACGCTCCACAGTGGACTCGAAGGCTCCCGGCGTGCTCATCGCGCGCCTAGCCCGCGACCGGGTCGGACGCCGGGGTTTCGGTCTTCGTCTCCACGTCGAGGGTGGTGCGCAGGGTGAGCGGCTTGAGCAGCAGTGCCGCGATCACGCCCACGACGCCCACCGCCGCGGAGATCAGGAAGATGTGCGCGGTCGCGTCGCCGTACACCGTGTGCACGATCGTCTGGACCTCCGGCGGCAGCGCCTTGAGGTTCAGCGCGCTGACACTTCCCGTCGACGCCTGGCCCGCCGGCACGTGCAGTGCGGTGGACAGATCGGCGGTGACCCGGTTCGCGAGCACCGCGCCCAGCACCGAGACCCCGATGGTGCCGCCGAGCGACCGGAAGAACGTGACCGAAGCGCTCGCCGCACCCAGATCCCGCAACGGCACGGTGTTCTGTACGGCCAGCACGAGGTTCTGCATCGTCATGCCGACGCCGATGCCGACGACCGCCATCGCGATGCCGACCAGCCACAGCGGCGACGCGTGGTCGACGGTGCCCAGTCCGAGGAAACCGATCACCAGGGTGATGGTGCCCGCCACGATGTACGGCTTGATCCGGCCGGTGCGGCTGATCAGCCGCCCGGACACGGTCGAGGACACGAGCACCCCCGCCATCAGCGGGATGGTCAGCAGGCCTGCTTCGGTGGGGGAGTAGCCGCGGCCGACCTGGAAGTACTGGCCGAGGAACACCGCGCCGCCGAACATCGCCATCCCGACGGCGAGGCTCGCGACGATCGCCAGCGCCGGGGTGCGCTGGGTGATGATGTGCAGCGGGACGACGGGTTCGCGGACCTTCCGTTCCACCGTGAGCGCGAGCGCCAGGAGTACGACACCACCAGCCACCATGACGGCCGTCTGCCACGACAGCCAGTCGAAGGTGTTGCCCACGAACGAGACCCAGATCAGCAGGACGCTCACGCCCGCCGCGATGAGACCGGCGCCGAGGTAGTCGACCTGGACGTTCTCGCGGCGCACGGTTTCCAGCTTCAGGGTCCGCTGCAACACGATGAAGGCCGCCACCGCGATCGGCACGCCGACGAAGAAGCACCAGCGCCAGCCCAGCCACGGCACGTCCACGATCAGGCCGCCGAGGAGCGGTCCGCCGACCGTGGCGACCGCCATGACGGCGCCGAGGTAGCCGTTGTAACGGCCGCGTTCACGCGGCGGGATGATCGCCGCGATCACGACCTGGACCAGTGCCTGCAAACCGCCGACGCCGATGCCCTGGAACGCGCGGGCGGCGATCAGCTGTCCGGTGTTCTGGCTGAACCCGCTGATCATCGACCCGACCACGAAGATCACGATGGCGATCTGGACCAGCGTCTTCTTGTTGAACAGGTCGGCGAGCTTGCCCCAGATCGGGGTGGTGGCCGTCGCCGCCAGCAGGGTGGCCGTGACCACCCACGTGTACTGCGTCTGCGAGCCGTTCAGCGAGCCGATGATCAGCGGCAGGGCGGTCGACACGACCGTCGAGCTGATCATCGCCACGAGCAGCGCGAGCAGCAGTCCGGACAGCGACTCGAGCACCTGGCGGTGCCCCATCGCGCCGGACGGCGCCGCCGCCGTCGTTCCATCGGTCTTCATGGCGTCCCTTCGAGCGTTCCCGGCAATTATTGCCCACTGTGCAAACTTGCACAGTGAGAACTTTATTCCCCTCGCTACGCTGTCCTGGTGGACACCCTCGACACGCTCCGCACCCGCAAGAAGGCGGCGACGCGGCAATCACTGCACGAGGCCGCGCTTCGGCTGGCGATGGAGCACGGTCTCGACGGCGTGACGGTCGAGGACATCGCCGACGCGGTGGGGGTGTCCCGGCGGACGTTCTCGAACTACTTCGCGAACAAGGAAGACGCGATCCTGCACGCCGATCGCGAGCGGACCGGGTTGCTGGTGTCACTGGTCGAAGGCAGGCCGCCGGGTGAGAAACCGTGGCAGGCGCTGCGCGCGGCATGCGGGGAGCTGTACCGGGCGCACCCCGTCCCCGATCGCGAGTGGGTGGCGCAGCTACGGCTGCTGCGGCGGCATCCGTCGCTGCTCGCGCGGCAGGCGGGCGATCAGATCGCCCTCGAACGTGACCTGATCGCGGTGCTGCTCGCCCGGGGGCACGGCCTCGATCAGGAGCTGGCCAGGCTCACCGCGGCGACCTTCCTCGCCACGCTGCGGACCGGGAACGTGCTGTGGCTGGAAGGTCCGGAGGATCAGCCGCTTCCCGACGTCGTGGACCGCGTGCTGAGCCGCGTTCAGCTCCGCTGACCGAAGGCGGCGACGGCGCTGCCCTCGTCCACTCAGGACGGACAGCCGCTTTCAGATCGAGCCGGTGCGCAGCGCGTAGGCGACAGCGTGCGTGCGGTTGTGGAGCCCGTAGCGGGTCATCACCCGGTGGAGCACGTTCTTCACCGTGCTCTCGGAGTAAGCGAGCTTGGCCGCGATCTCCTCCGTGCCATGGCCGTCGGCCAGCAGGCGGAGGACTTCCCGTTCCCGGTCGGACAGTCCGGACAGCGCGAGACCGTTGGGCGCCAGCAGATCTTCCTGGATGCGCTCGAGCTGGGAAAGCAGGCTGCCCTGCAAGCGGGGCGGCAGGGCACCGGCTCCCTGGCTGACCGCGAGAATCGTCCGCACCAGGTGCTCGCTGTCGAGGTCGCGTCGCGGCAGCAAGGCGGCCATACCGCATTCGATCGCCGTCATCAGGACCTGAACCGGGAAATGGTCGGTGACGATCACGCACCGGGGCGGCGCCTTGAGCGTCGACGCGGCACGAACCTGGCGCAGGAACGTGAAAACCCCGTCGCCGATCGAATCCCCGACCGTCACGATCACCTCGGCCGGCCCGAGATCGGTCTCGGACAGTACTTTCAGTCGCTCGTCGGCACCGAGAATGCTCGTCGTGCCGAGCCCTGCCAGGAGATCCGGGGCGTGTACGGCGACCCGGACACGATCGAGCCCTCTGGTGCTCTTTCCTCCGCGGTTCATGATCGAAGCCCCCTCCGAAGCGTTCGGAAACCCGGAATCGGACAGGAGGATCGGACGGCGGCCGATCCCTCTGCCTGTAATTGGCTCTCGCTTTACTTAGAAGCTATAACGTTACGGCGTTGTACGTCAATCGTGGAAGTCCTGTTTCCCACGGATGACGGAAGCGTCACAGGGCATGACGCCCGAAGTGCGTGAAAGGTTCAGTGCGAAACGTGATCGGTCTCGGCGAAGGCCGGTCACCGCGTCGTGAGATCGTCCACTTCGTCCGCGATCAGCAGATCGGGGTCGAACTTCATGCCGGTGAACTGACCGGCGAGTTCGAGTGACAGCACACCGTGCAGGCGGGTCCAGAAGGCGAGCGCCCGGTGCAGGGTCGCGGAGGTGGCGGGGTGGTCGCCCGCCCAGTCGCGGTGGCTGTCCAGATGCTTGTCGAACGGCGTTTCCGGCTTGTCCACGGCGCTCGCGTGGCACGCCTTGAGCAGCACCGCCATGACTTCGCGCGAGATGGCGGTGGTGTCGTCGGGCGCGTGATAGCCGGGGACGGGCGTGCCGTAGATGAGGAAGTAGCGCTGCGGGTCGCTCCGTGCCCAGTCCCGGATGGTGACGGCGAGGCCGGGCAGATCGGCACCGGAGTCGAACGCCGCGCGGACAGTGTCGGCGAGGCTTCGGTAGGCGTCACGGATGAGCGCGGTGATGAGGTCGTCGCGGCTGGCGAAGTACCGGTACAGCGCCGGGCCGCTCATGCCCACCTGTTTGGCGATCGCGTTGAGCGACAGCGCGGGGACCCCGGCGGTGGCGAGCTGCTCCCACGCGCGCTGCTTGATCTCCGCGCGCACCTGGTCGCGGTAGCGTTCCCGCGGGCTCTGCCCGTCCGCGTTCGTCATCGGCCCTCCCGCCTCCGTCGGCCCGAAGCTTAGTTGCAGCTCCCGGCGATGAGGAATCGAAGGGGCACGATCCGGTGCGCGAACCGCCCTGATCCACCGGAAGCCCGGCCGCGGGTGATCGACAATGCCCTCGTTGGTGTGGCGGCGCTCCGGGAGGACGAACCGGACGTCCTCCTCACTCCGGCCTCGCCCGTGCCGCCCGCCCGACTCGGCGATCTGGTCCCGGACGCGAAATCCCCCGAGGAACCGGCCGCCGGAATCGCGGTCGGCACTTCACCCCTCACTGAGGCAGCAGCGCCAGTTCCGCCAGCGCTTGCTCCCGCCGCGTGCTGGACGCCGGAGCGGAGGAGAGTTCGACGGCCAGCGTGAGGCTCTCCCTTGCCTCCTCGAAGGCGCCCGCCTCCCGCCATGCCCGCCCTTCGCGAAGCGCGCAGATCGCCTCCATCACGCCGAAGCCGCCTTCCCACGAAAGCCACCGGCTGGTGCGGTAGTAGCCCGCCGCGTCCCGCCATTCGGCGAGATCCGCCAGTACGTCGCCGATGGCACGCAGGGCCAGCGCTCTCAGCATCCGGTGGAGACCGGGGTACGTCTCGTTGGCCAGCCGTTCGGCGTCGGCGAGGACGGCGCGGTGGACGGCGAGCGCTTCGGAATGCCGCCCGGCCGCGAGCAATGTGTGCCCGTAGACGTTCCGGGCCGAGCTCTGCCCGTCCCAGAACGGCAGTTCGCCCGCCGATTCGTACCCGCGTCTCGCGTATTCGAACGCTTCGGCTTCTCGCCCGACATAACGCAGCACCTGGCCGAGGTAGATGGACGCCCAGGTCTGCTCGGTGCGGTCGCCGATCCGGGTGGCGATGTCCAGTGCGCGAAGATGCGCCTCGACCGCGGCTTCGTCGTCGGCGAGGCAGACACTGCTGGCCCAGCCGACGAAGTTGAGCAGCTTGGCCTCGTCCGCGGCGTTGCCGAGCGCGTTCGCCGCGGCCGCGCCGAGGGAGAAGATCTCCCCCCACGGCCGCTGCCCGCTCCGCCCGTCGGAGTACCAGTGCAGCGCGACGGCGAGGTCGCTGACTTCGCGGTGCCAGCCCTTCCGAGCCGCCACCCGCTGCGCGGCGACCCAGTTGTCGCCTTCGACGTCCAGCCAGCGCCCGTTCTCGTCTCGCGAGCCGAAGCGCCCGGTCTCCGGTGCCTTGGGATAGAACAACCGTGCCGCTTCGGCCGCCTTGTCGAGCAGGTGGGCGAGCACGAGGTCACGCACCGCCGGATCCTCCTCCGCTTCGAACCGTTCCTCGGCGAACAGGCGGACCAGGTCGTGGAACTGGTGGCGTTCCGGCACGGCGGTGGATTGCAGGAGGCTGGCGTCGAAGAGTTCGTCGAGGTGGTCGCGGACGTCGGCGTCGGAAGCGCCGGACACGACACCCGCGAGTTCGAGGCCGAAGTCGGCGCCCGGCACGGTCGCCAGCCGGCGGAAGAGCCGCCGTGCCCCCGCCGAAACCCCGCGGTAGGACAGGTCGAACGCCGAGCGCAGTTGCAGATCGCCCACCGCGAGCGCGCGCAGCCGGGTGCCTTCGTCGCGCAGCCGGTCGGCCAGCTGGGCCAGTGACCACTGCGGCCGGGTGGCGAGCCGGTTGCCCGCGATCCGGACCGCGAGTGGCAGGTACCCGCACAGTGCGACGAGTTCCCGCGCGGCGGCGGGCTCCGCGCGGACGCGGTCCTCGCCGACGATCTTGGCGAGCAGACCGGTCGCGCCACCGTCCGAAAGCGGTTCGAGACTCAACCAGCGGGCGCCTTCGAGTCCGGCGAGCGTGCGGCGGCAGGTGATCAGGGTGAGGCAGCCGGGCCCGGTGACCAGCAGCGGCCGGACCTGTGCCTCGTCGGCGGCGTTGTCGAGCAGCAGCAGGACCTTCCGGCCTTCGAGCAGCATCCGGAGCAACGCGGACCGATCGCCCTCGGAGGCGGGCACCTGCCCCGGAGCGACGTCCAGCGCGCGCAGCAGCCGGTCGAGCGCGGTACGGGCGCTCACTGGTTCTTCGTCCATCCCCCGCAGGTCGACGGCGAAGCAGCCGTCCGGGTAGTCCCCGCGCCACCGGTCCGCCGCGGTCACCGCGAGCGCGGTCTTACCGACCCCGGCCTGCCCGACGATCGCGACCACTCCGCCACCCTCGGCGATCTTCGCGGACAGCTGCTCCAGCTCGTTTTCCCGGCCGGACAGATCCGTGAGGGGCGCGGGCAGCGCGCAGGTCGCCGCGACGTGGGCGGCCAGCGCCGGATTCCGGCGCCGCCCCTGTTTGGCGACGGTCAGGAAGAACTCCCGGTCGCCGCCGGTCAGGCCGAGCGCGTCCGCGAGCACCTCGGCGGAGCGCTGCTGGGCCGCTCGCGCGCGGCCGCGTTCCAGCTCGCGCAGGGCACGGACGCTGAGTCCGGAGGCCTCGGCGAGCCGGTCCTGCGTCCAGCCCGCGGCTCGCCGGTGTTCGAGCAGGAGCTTGCCGAACACCGACCGCTTCTCGTTCTCCTCCACCGGTTCCACCGCGGCCCATTCAACCGGCAGGCTTCCGGTGGCGAAAAGCTGCCCCCTGCTTCCGCTTGTCCCGCCTTCTCCGCAGCCGGTTACCTGGAAGGCATGTCGACGATCATGACGACGCCCGTCCGGCCGGTCGTCCGGGCCGAGGAGCGACGGGAGATCCGGGTCGCCGTGTACGCCGGCGACCCGCTCGTTCGAGCGGGCCTGCGTAGCGCGCTCGGCGCCGGCCAAGGCATCGCGTTGCGGGACGACCCGGGATCGGCCGACGTCCTCGTCGCGGTCGCGGGGAACGAACCGCACCGGATCCCGGCCGGGCCGGCCCGGCTGGTGCTGGTCGCCGACGAGCCCAACCAGGCCGAACTGTGGGCCGCGGTGGAACGCGGGCTCGCCGTCGTCGTCGCGCGTTCCGAGGCGACCCCGGCGAGGCTGTTGCGCGCGGTTTTCGACGCCCACGCCGGCCGAGGCGATCTGCCCGCCGACCAGCTCGGCAGCCTTCTTCGCGGGATTTCGCGGCTGCACAAGGAAGTTCTGGAGCCACGCGAACTCACGCTCAGCGGCCTGTCGCCCCGCGAAACCGAAGTGCTCCGGCTGCTCGCGGAGGGTTACGACACCGGTGAGATCGCCCGGCGGGTGGCCTACTCCGACCGGACCGTGAAGAACATCCTCCACGGACTGCTCAGCCGGTTCGGTCTGCGCAACCGCACGCACGTCGTGGCGTACGCGCTCCGTGAAGGCCTCATCTGACGCGCGCTCTCAGATGACTCCCTCGCGTATCGCGTAGGCCACCGCGTGCGACCGGTTCCGCAGGCGCAGCCGGTCGGTGACGGCGTAGATGACGTTCTTCACCGTTCGCTCCGAATAGGAGAGTTCGGCGGCGATCTCCTGAGTGCCGAACCCGTCGGCCATCAGGCGCAGGACGTCGATCTCACGCGAGGAAAGACCGGCACCGGCGGGCTCGCTCGGCTCGAGTATCTCCCGATGGAGCCGCTCCGCGTGCTCGGCCAGCCTGGCGAGCAAATCGGACGGCTGGCTCACCCTGCCCGACGCGGCGAGACGGACGCTGTCGGCGACCCGGTTGTCGGTCGCCGCCGACCTCGGGAGGATGGCGACCACTCGGCATTCGACCGCGACCGCGAGCCCGCCTTTTTCGATCCCGTCGGTCACCAGCACGATCGGTCTGCCGAAGGCGGCGGCGGCGCCACGCAATTCGGTGATCGCGTCGGGCGAAAGCCGGTCGAACGCGGCGACGACGACCTCGGTTTCGCCCCGCGCCCGGCCGTCGATCACCTTCACCGACGCCCGCGCCTCCAGAAGGTCGGCCATTCCGGCCTTCGTGATGGGGTCGAGCGCGCAGACGCTCACCCGGACCGCTTGCCCGCGTTCCTCTCCTGCCGGTGACGGCCGGAAGGGATTCGTGTCCACTGTGGATCCTCGATTGTCAAGAGCCGCCAGGACAGAAAGCCTTGCCCGTTTACTCGAGCGGGCTTCTTGTACGGTGGTACCGGGTAGCGACCTACCTCGGTGACCCCCACACCGACGGTGGGTCGCTCCCGTTTTTGTTGCGACTACTGGCATTCTCGTCCGCGGGGAAAGTCGCGGCAACGGATTCGGCCGGGTCCTGGTTGCCCCGCCAGCGGAGAATGGCCGAATGGGCACTTCCGTCTCCGCTGAATTCTCCTTGAATCGTTCGGCGTACTACTGGCCAAGCGAAGTGGCGTAGGAACCATCTCGGTCCAGAGCTGAAGCGGCCCCGTCCAGGCGTCGACCAAGCCGTCGATTCCCCTTCGATCGACCTGAAGATGCCGAAGAAGGATCTACCAGCAAGGCTCTGAGCTGCGCAAACGCCACTTTGGCACCATTTGGCACCAAATAGCACTTGCGATGGCGCCAACGTGGTGCCATGATGACATCATGGACTTGACGCCCTTTGTGGACAACGTGCGCCGGGAACTCGCCGTCGCCGCCGAGGCGGGTGGAGCCGAGGCGAGCGCCCTCGCCGAACGACTGACCGCGCCGCTCGCGTCGGCCATCCGTCTCGCGCTGCTGGACGCGTTGTCCGCCGCGTCGGACGAGATCACGCGGGACCTCGCGCCCGGTTCGGTCGAGGTCCGGCTGCGTGCCGGGGAAGCCAGCTTCGCCGTCACGGTTCCCACGGTCGAGGCGGCCGGGCCCGTCGCGGCTTCGGCGCCCGAACCCCCGGAGCCTGCGCTGCCGGACGAAGAGGGAGCGACGGCCCGGATCAACTTCCGGCTGCCGGAGCAGCTCAAGGCACGCGTCGAAGAGGCCGCGGCCGCGCAAGGCCGTTCGGTCAACGCGTGGCTCGTGCGTGCCGCGTCCGCCGCACTGCGGCCGTCGGAGCCCGCAGGCCGGGCCGCCCCGGCGAACGGCGGTCATCGCGTCGCGCAGCGCTACACCGGCTGGGTCCACTAGCGCTTATCTGACCAGCACAAACACCGATCACCACACCTTTGAGGGGACAACCATGCCTACTTTCGCCACCCCGGAACCCATTCTCGTGGACGTCGACCCCGTCGTCGGCGACGTTCGGATCGTCGCCGGGGACCGAGCCGACACGGTCGTCGAGGTCGCTCCGTCCGACAAGAACGACGCCTCCGACGTCCAGGCCGCGGCGCGGACCGTCGTCGAGTTCTCCGGCGGCACGTTGTCGGTCCAGGCGCCGAAAATGCGCCTGTTCGACTTCTCCAAGCGGACCAGGTCGGTCGACGTGACCATCGAACTGCCCGCCGGCTCGCGGGTGCAGGGGAAGACCGGTCTCGGCGACCTCCGCGCGACCGGGCGGCTCGGCGACTGCCGCTTCAAGTCCGGCGCCGGGAGCGTCCAGCTCGACCACGTCGGCGAGCTGAACTTGAACACCGCGGCCGGGAACATCATCGTCGAGCACGTCGAGGGCAACGCCGAGATCAGCACGAGCTCCGGCCGGGTGCACGTCGGCGCGATCACGGGCACCGGCGTGGTCAAGAACTCCAACGGCGCCACCACGATCGGGACGGTGGGCGACACGCTCCGCGTCCGCGCCGCCAACGGCGACATCACCGTCGACCGGGCCGAGGACGGGGTGGAAGCGAAGACCGCCAACGGTTCGGTCCGCGTGCTCGACGCCGCGAGGGGCACGCTCACCCTCGAGACCGCCTTGGGGGACATCGAGGTCGGCATCCGCCAGGGCACCGCGGCCTGGCTCGACGTGAACACCAACTTCGGCCGCGTGGTCAACGACATGGACTCCGCCGCCGAACCCGGCGCCACGACCGACAAGCTCGAAGTGCATGCCAGCACCTCCCTCGGCGACATCACCGTCCACCGTTCCTGACTCACCAGTCCTTAAACACCAGGGAATCCCCATGAGACACCCGGCCATTTCCGCGACCGGACTGCGTAAGTCCTACGGCGACAAGGTCGTACTGGACGGCATCGACCTGCATGTCCCGCCCGGCACCGTCTTCTCGTTGCTCGGTCCCAACGGCGCGGGCAAGACCACCACGGTCAACATCCTGTCCACTTTGGTCAGTCCGGACGCCGGAGGCGCGACCGTCGCCGGCGCCGACCTGGCCACCGATCCGGACAGGGTCCGCGCCGCCATCGGTCTCACCGGCCAGTTCTCCGCGGTCGACAATCTCCTCACCGGTGAGGAGAACCTGTTCCTCATGGCGGATCTGCATCATCTGCCGCGCCGGGAGGGGCGCAAGCGCGCCGCCGAACTGCTGGAACGGTTCGAACTGGCCGATGCCGCGAAGAAGACACCGGCCACCTTTTCGGGTGGAATGCGCCGCAAACTCGATCTGGCGATGACGCTGATCGGCGACCCCGAGGTCATCTTCCTCGACGAGCCGACCACCGGTCTCGATCCGCGCAGCCGCCGCACGATGTGGCAGATCATCCGGGACCTCGTCGCCGGCGGGGTCACGATCTTCCTCACCACGCAGTACCTGGAGGAGGCCGACCAGCTCGCCGACCGGGTCGCCGTGCTCGACGGCGGCCGGGTCGTCGCGCTGGGCACCCCCGACGAACTGAAGCGTCGCGTGCCCGGCGGGCACATGCAGCTGAAATTCCCCGACGCGGTCTCGTTACGGGACGCGACCCGCGCGCTTCAAATGTCCACTTCGGACGAAGAGACCCTGGCGCTCCGCGTGCCGACCGACGGCACCGTCGCCGCCGTCCGCGCGGTGCTGGACCGGCTGGACGCCGAAGCCGTCGCGGTCGACAGCCTCACCGTGCACACCCCGGACCTCGACGACGTGTTCCTCAGCCTCACCGGTCACCGGACCGAAGCGACCAAGGAGATGGCCCGATGAGCACCCTTGCCCTGTCGATGCGTGACTCGGCGACCATGCTGCGCCGCAACATCCGGCATATGCAACGGTATCCGTCGCTCACCCTGATGCTGGTCGGCCAGCCGATCGTGTTCCTGCTGCTGTTCGTCTACGTCTTCGGCGGCACCCTCGGGAACGGGCTCGGCGGCGCGGGCGGCCGCGCCGAGTACGTCGGCTACGTCACGCCCGCCATCCTGCTCATCACCGTGTGCAGTGCCGCCCTCGGCACCGCCATCTCCGTCGCGACGGACATGACCGAGGGCATCATCGCCCGGTTCCGCACCATGGCGATCAGCAAGGCCTCCGTGCTGACCGGCCACGTCGTCGGCGCGTTCATCCAGACGGCGTTCGCGCTCGCCGTCGTGTTCGGAGTCGCGTTGCTCGTCGGCTTCTCACCGACGGCCGGCGTCGGCGAGTGGTTCGCGACCGTCGGCGTGCTGGCGCTGCTGACCATCGCTCTCACCTGGCTGTCGGTGGCGCTCGGGCTGGCCGCCAAGAGCGTCGAGACGGCGAGCAACACCCCGATGGTCTTCATGTTGCTTCCCTTCCTGGGCAGCGGTTTCGTGCCCACCGACTCGATGCCCGCCTGGCTGCGCTGGTTCGCCGAGTACCAGCCGTTCACCCCGGTCATCGAAACGATCCGAGGCCTGCTGCTCGGTACCCCGATCGGCAACAGCGGCTGGCTCGCGGTCGGCTGGTGCGCCGTGCTCTCGATCGTCGGGTACCTGTGGTCGAAGTCGTTGTTCGCCAAGGAACGCGACCGGTGACCCCGGATCGGCGCGGCTGGGGGTCGTGCTGATCGCCTTCACGGACATGGGGACGAGCTGGTCGAGGCGGGTCTGGACAATTGGGGCCTCACGGTCCGTCGCCGATGTCCTGAAGGCCCCCTTCAGGACGCCAGCCCCTCTCGCTCACTCATGCCCGACCCCATCGCAAGTAGAGGACTAATTGCGGTGGGGGGGTGCGGTATGGGCCGCTGCTCGGGAGCGGCCGGTGACCGTGTCGCGAAAGCCACTTTCGGGACATCAGACGTCGCGAAAGTGGCTTTCGCGACACCCGGGATGGCTGGCGTGACCCTCGCGGTTCGGAGGCAACCGAAAAAGCCCCCCAGCGGGGTAGTCGTCTCCGACCTGGGACGGACGTCCTCGCGGGGGTGACGCCTCTAGCCTGATACCGAGAAAACCTTTTGATATCAGGGAGTTCGGGTTGCCAAGGAAAACAGCCATCGCGGTGGCGCTGCTCATCGCCGGGGCGTTGCTGCCGGCGACACCCGCCGTCGCGGTCCCGTCGGTCACCTGGCACGGGTGCGCGACCGGCCCCGGAGACGGCCTGGGCGCGGAGCTGGACAAGGCCGGTGCGCAGTGCGGCGACGTCGTGGTGCCGGTCGACCACCGCCGTCCGCGGGGGCGCGAGATCACCCTCGCGCTGGCCCGCATGAAGGCCACCGATCCGGCACGCCGGATCGGCACGCTGATGCTCAATCCGGGCGGGCCGGGTGGTCCGGCCAGAGAACTGGTGCTGGCCGGGGCGCTCATGCCGGAGATCGCGGCCCGGTACGACCTCGTCGGAATGGATCCCCGGTTCGTCGGACGCAGTTCGCCGCTGAGTTGCGACTGGAAGACCGACACGTTCGCCCGCTCGGCAGGGCCGGACCTCAGGACGTTCGGCGAAAGCGTGGCGTTCGCGAAGGAGCTGGCGCGCGGCTGCTCCGGCAACGACCACGAGTTGCTGCGCGCCGCGTCGACCCGCGACACCGCCAGGGACATGGACGTCGTGCGTGCCGCGCTCGGTGAACGGAAGATTTCGTACCTCGGCGCGTCGTACGGAACCTACCTCGGCGCGGTGTACCTCCAGATGTTCGGTCCGCGGGCCGACCGGTTCGTCCTCGATTCGTCCGTGGATCCCGGGGCGTTCGGACCGGGTCTGCTCCGCCCGACCGCCCCGGCGCTCGACGCGGCGTTGCGGAACTGGGCGAGAACCGCCGTGGGGCAAGGGCTTGGCGAGACCTCGGA
This sequence comes from Amycolatopsis coloradensis, assembly GCF_001953865.1. Classification (GTDB taxonomy): domain Bacteria; phylum Actinomycetota; class Actinomycetes; order Mycobacteriales; family Pseudonocardiaceae; genus Amycolatopsis; species Amycolatopsis coloradensis. The sequence goes on along the minus strand of NZ_MQUQ01000004.1, from coordinate 269,934 downwards.
CGAGGTCCTGGCGACCGTGCGGGACGTCGCGCGGTCTGCCGAACGACGGCCGTTGCGTGTCGGTCAGTACACAGTGGACGGTCACACGGCACCGTATCTGTTCTTCGCGAACCTCTATGACGATCGACCCGCTTCGCAAGCCGAGTTCGTCGGCATCATGCGGACACTGAGGGACGCCGCGGCAGGCCGGCACGTCACGCCTTCACCCGCATTGGCCGCGTTCCTCGACGGCTTGACGACCGGATCCGGTGCCGCGACCGACCGGGCCGGGACACCGGTCGTCTGCGCCGATCGCGCGGCTTCCCGCGACCCGGCGACGTACTACCGCGACATCCAGGACCATCGGGCCGCCGAGCCGCTCTTCGGCCCGCTGTCCCGCAACATCACGCCGTGCGCGTTCTGGCCGGTGGCGCCCGCCGAACCCGCCACCCGGATCCACAACACCTCGCCGGCGCTGCTCCTCGGCTCGACCGGCGACCCCGCGACGCCCTACGCGGGGCAACTCGCCATGCGCGGGGCGCTCGCCGGTTCCCGGCTGGTGACCGTGGCGGGAGCGTTCCGGCACGCCGTGTTCCTGAAGGGAGACGGGTGCGTCGACGCGGCGGTGCGGGACTACCTGCTGAGCGGTGAGCTCCCGGCGGACCGGACCTGCCGCTGAGCTCAGGAGGCCGGGACCCCGCAGGCGAGATCGGGTCGCGGTCGGGCGCCGGTGACCAGGAAATCCGTCGCGAGGTCGTTGGCGCACTTGTTGTCCTTGAACAGGTAGGCCAGATGCCCGCCCTGATCCACGGTGACCATCCTGGCGCGGTCGCCGAAGGCCTCACGCAGCTTGCGGGCGCCCGCAAGCGGCGTCGCCGGGTCGCGGAGGTTCTGCACGATCAGCACGTTCGACGGGCCGCGATCGGTGATCTTCACCGGCGGTTCGACCGGCTCGGACGGCCAGAACGCGCACGGCGTGATGTCCGCGGCCGCCGCGCCGAACAACGGATGCCGGAACCGGTCGATCGCCACGTTGCGCCGGTAGGTCCCGACGTCCTCGGGCCAGTCGGAGTCGTTGCAGATCACGTGCAGCTGGCTGGCGATGTAGTTGTCCGGCGGGTACACGGAATCTGCGGACGGCCGCCCGGTGGAAGCGGGCTGCGGCACGGGTTTCCCGGTGTCGAGCGCGCGCCAGGTCTCGGCCAGCTTCGGCAGGCTCTTGTCGTAGTAGAGATCGGCGAACGTGACGTGGCGGAACACCTGGCCGTTGTAGCCGTCCGGGCTCGGTGTCCTGTCCAGCCGCCCGGCGAGTTCGAAGTACTTCGCGGTCACCTGCGCGGGTGTCCGGCCCAGCCCGTATTCGGGCCTCGCGGCGGCGAACTTCGCGAAGTCCGGGAAGCGGTCTTCGACGCCCCGCCCGAACAACCGCGAGAAGGAGGCGTCCCAGCCGCCGGGGCCGGTCGCGCTGTCGATCAGGAACCGGTCACTGCGCTCGGGGAACAACGAGGTGTACACCGAACCGAGATAGGTACCGTACGAGATGCCGAAGTAGTTGACCTTCTTCTCGCCCAGTGCCTCGCGGACCCGGTCCAGGTCGCGGGCGGTGTTGGCGGTGGTGATGTGCGGCAGGAGCGGCGCCGTGGCCGACGAGCCGCATTTCGCCGCGACGGCGGCGACGCGCTGGGCCTCGCTCGTGACGTCGGCGGAGTTCCGGGCGTACCTCGGGATGTTGGTCGGATGCTCCTCGAGCGTCAGTCCGCAGGTCACCGGGGTGCTGTTGTGGACACCGCGGGGGTCCATCCCGATCACGTCGTAGCTGTCCAGCACTTCCTGCGGGATGTTCAGCTTCTTGAGAGTGGCCGGATAGGCCAGCCCTTCACCGCCGGGACCGCCGGTGTTGGTCATCAGCACACCGCGGCGCTTCTCCGGTTTGGCGCTGGCCAGGCGCGAGATCGCGATCTCGATAGTCTTCCCGCCGGGGTCGCGGTAGTCCAGCGGGACGTCGAGGGTGCCGCACTCCAGCCCGAGACCGGCCGCTTCCGCCGGGCACGGCCCCCATTTCGGCGGAGGCGACGCCGCGGCCACCGCGGGGGTCGCCGCGGTCACCAAGACGGCCGCGACAACGGGAATCAAGGCTTTACGCATGGGTTTTCCTCCTCGGATCGACGAACGGAAGTCCACTTCGGACGGTCACCGGCGCGGTTCCCAGCGGAAGAGCCGGGAGGCCAGCACCACGGCGACGACGACCCAGGCCAGGGTCGGGGCGAGCAGGAGCAGCGATTCGGAGACGGCGACGCCGCCGTTCCAGGCGTTGACGACGAGTTCGGTGGCCGAACCACCCGGCAGCAGGCGCTTGAGCAAGGTGAGTTCGCCGGTGCCCGAGATACCGACCCAGGAGGCGACCGCGATGACGCCGAGGGTCACCGGCAGTATGGTGACCTGGGCGTGCTCGGGGGAGTTGGTCAGGCCGGCGGTGGCGAGGCCGAGGCCGATCATCATGGCGACGGTGGCGAGCACGGCCAGCACCAGCAGGCCGATATCGGCGGGCGTACCGGTGACGACGGCCAGCACGATCAGGATCACGGCCACCTGGACGAGCGCGATGGCGGTGACCGGCAGCACCAGGCCGGTCAGGATGGCGACGTCACCGGCGGCGGTGGAGCGCAGCCGCTTGAGGAACAGGTTTTGGCGGCGAGACGCCAACGTGGTCACCGCGCTGGTGTAGAGGCCGAAGGCGCATACGGTGAACATCACGATCGCCGCGATGTAACCGAGACTGCCGATCTTCGCGAAGGTCTCGTGCTGGTAGACGAAGAACGCGCAGATCGCGATGGGCATCACGAAACTGGTGATCAGGACCGAGCGGTTCCGGAAGATCTGGATCAGCTCGCTACGGGCTATCGAAAGCATGACCGGTTTCCTTTGCGGAAAGTGAAGTGGCTAGTCGTTGTCGATGGCGCGGAACACATCGTCGAGCCGGGTCGGTCCCGCCTCCAGGTCCCGCAGTTCGACCGCGTTGTCCTGCGCCCACCGCAGCAGGGTGTGCAGGTCCTTCTGCAGGAGATGAGTCTCGATGACGAACTTCCCGTCGTGCTCCCGCTTGCCCGGCAACGGCAGCGCCGGAGCCGGGGACGGGAGGCCGAACCGGATCACGGCGGGCAGTGTCCGCGTCAGTTCGGCGACCGTGCCCTCCTGGTGGAAGGTTCCCCGGTGCATCAGGCCGATGCGGTCGGCGCGCTGCTGGGCTTCTTCCAGGTAATGCGTGGTGAGCACGATCGTCGAGCCGTCCTCGCGTAATTTGTCGACCGCGTCCCACAGCGCGTCCCGCGACTGGATGTCCAGACCGGTCGTCGGCTCGTCCAGGAACACCAGCTCGGGCGTGCCGTACACCGCGGTCGCGAAGTCCAGCCGCCGCTTCTCGCCGCCGGAAAGCTGGGACACCTTCGTGGTCGCCTTGCGCGTCAGATCCACGATGCCGAGCACCCGTTCGAGCCGGTCCGTGCGCCGGGTCAGCGCCCCGATCAGGCGGATGGATTCCTTCACCGTCAGATCCGGCGAGAAACCGCTCTCCTGCAACATGATGCCCATCTTGGGCCGCACGGTGGCGCGGTCTCGCGGGCTCTTCCCCAGGACCCGGACCGTGCCGGACGTCGGAGTCCGGTGCCCTTCGAGGGTTTCCAGGGTGGAGGTCTTGCCTGCCCCGTTCGTGCCGAGCAGGGCGTAGAACTCGCCTCGCCCGACCTGGAAGGACAGATCCTTCACGGCGTGGAAGTCGCCGTACTTCAGGTTCAGGCGGTCAACGTCGATCGCTGGTGTCGAAGTCATGCCTTGAAGCACAACGGCTCGGGCGCTTCCCGGCCAGTGCGGTCACGTCATGATCCGCCCATGACATTCGTCGGGGTGCACCCATGACGCGGTGTCACTGTCGCTCGCCGCCCCGGAGGAACGATACTGGGTCCATGTCTGATGTGGACACCGAGCCGGCGCGGGGAAAGCTGCGCAAGCTCAATCTCACCATGTTCCTCCCGTTGTTCATCGTCGGCGGGGTGGTCGCGGTGGTGTCGGACGCGCGGACGTGGTGGCACGTGGTCGTCCTGAGCGCGGGCGTGCTGGCGGCCATGGTCGCCTTCGTGCGGTGGACGTCGGGCGAGGTGCTGCGGGTCGCGATCCCGTGCCTGGTCGTCACGGCCCTCGTGTGGCCGTTTTCCGTGCTGCTGGTCGGCGGCGGTTCGGCGTTCTTCGGAATCCTTCTCGTGGGCTCCTTCGTCGTTCCCCAGCTTCCCCGCCACCGGGTGGCGGCCTCGATCACGTTCGTCGTGTACATCGCGGCGGTGGGCGCGGCGAGGCTGCTGGTCTCCCCCGAAGACGTGTCCGAAGAGCTGGTCGAGTTCGTCTTCGTCCCGGCCGCGATCACCGCCATCGTGCTCGGGCTCATGTTCCCCAACAAGCGGTTCTACGACGTCGTCAAAGAGCTTGAGGAGTCGCGGGAGCGGGAGGCGGAATCGGCCGTGATCCGGGAACGCGTCCGGTTCGCGAGCGATCTGCACGACATCCAGGGCCATACGCTGCACGTGGTGAAGCTGAAGACCGCCCTGGCCAGGAAGCTGGTGGACATCGACGCCGAGCGGGCGAAGCAGGAACTGGGGGAGATCCACGCGCTCGTGGCCGACACAATCACCCAGACGAAGGAACTCGCCTACGCGCAGCGGCGGCTCAACCTTTCCGCCGAACTGGAGAACGCCAGGAACCTCTTCGAAGCCGCGGGCATCCGCGTGCGCATCAACCGGGAGGGTGACGTCGATCCGGACGCGGGCAGGGTGCTCGGCCAGGTTCTCCGTGAGACCACGACCAACATCCTGCGCCACGCGCAGGCGACCCGGGTGCGGATCACGCTGTCGGAGTGGAGTATCACCATCGCCAACGACGGTGCCCAGCGAGCGCCGCTGCCCGAACTCCGAGGGTTGGCCGCGCTCGAACAACGCGTCGTCGCGGATGGCGGTGAACTGACGGTCGAACAGGAGGACGGGCAGTTCGTGACGGCCGCCTCCTTTCCGGCCCGGGAGGAATCATGACCACGGTGGTGCTCGCCGACGACGAGGCCCTGCTGCGCAAGGCGATGGCCGCGCTGCTCCCGCTCGAAGGCGAGATCACCGTCCTCGCCGAAGCGGAGAACGGCGAGGAGGCCGTCGAGGCCACGCTGCGGCACGAGCCCGACGTCCTCGTCATCGACCTCGAAATGCCCGGGGTGGACGGGCTCGGCGCGGTCGCCGAAATCCGCCGTACCCGGCCGGACCAGGTCATCCTCATGCTGACCCGGCACGCGAAACCCGGGGTGCTCCGCAAAGCCCTCAAACTCGGCGTCCAGGGTTTCGTGAGCAAGGCGGCCGAGCCTTCGCACATCACGTTCGTCATCACCGCCCTGCACCAGGGCAAACGCTGGATCGACCCGGACGTCTCGGCGCTCGCCGTCGTCGACGACTGTCCCCTCACCGAGCGTGAACTCGAGGTCCTGCGGGTGACCGGCGAGGGGTACTCCGTCGCCGAGATCGCCGCTCAGCTCCACCTCGCGCAGGGCACGGTGCGCAACTACCTGTCCAACGCCATGCAGAAGACGCAGACCCAGACCCGGCACGAGGCGGCGAGGTACGCCCGCGAGCACGACTGGCTCTAACGCCGGACGTGGGCGCGTTCGCCCTGCGGTCCGAAAAGGACCAGGGTCTCGACGGCGCGACCGTCGGCCGAGCCGAGCCAATGCGGCAGCGCGGTGTCGAATTCGGCGGCCTCGCCGGGCGGCAGGACCATGTCCCGGTCGCCGACCACCAGCCGCAGCCGTCCATTGAGGACATACACCCATTCGTAGCCGCCGTGGGTCTGCGGAGTGGGCTCCGCCGGTTCCGGGCGGCTGGGGATGAGCATCTTGAACGCCTGCACCCCGCCGGCGCGGCGGGTGAGCGGCAGGAAGGTCATGCCGTGCCGGTGGATCGGCTCCAGATGGATCCGCGGGTCGCCGGTCCGAGGGGCGCCGACGAGGTCGTCGAGCGGTACGCCGTGCACGCGGGCCAGCGGCAGCAGTAGTTCCAAGGTGGGCTTCCGTCCGCCGCTTTCCAGCCGTGACAAGGTGCTTTCCGAGATCCCGGTCGCCGCCGACAATTCGGCAAGGGTCAGCCCACGGTGTTTGCGCAAGGCGCGTAACCGGGGGCCCACCGCGTCCAGTACCTCGTCCGTCTCGTCCGCCATGCCGTCGATCTTGCCAGGTCGGCAAGTTTCCGTGCGGATTCGCGTTCGCCGAGGCGAGAGTGGTCCGGAACAGACCATGCGAGGTGAAGATGAACGCTCCGGACCGTGCCACGGAATTCTGGGACGAACTCTACGAAAAGCGCGCCGCCGGAACGCCGACGGTGAACCCGCGACTGGCCGAGATCGCCGGCCCGCTGACCCCGGGCTCCGTGCTCGACCTCGGCTGCGGCGGCGGGGGAGACGCGTTGTGGCTGGCCGCCCGAGGCTGGCGGGTGACCGCCGTCGACATCTCGGGAGCCGCGGTGCGCTCGCTCCGGGAACGGGGTGAGCCGATCACGGCTCTCCGCCTCGATCTCGCCGAGGATTTCCCCTTCGGCGACTTCGACCTGGTGTCCGCGCAGTACTTCCACACACCGTTCGAACTGGACCGGGCCCGTGTGCTGAGGACCGCCGCGAAATCGCTGAACCCGGGCGGACGGCTGGTCGTCGTCGATCACGGATCTTCCGCGCCGTGGTCGTGGAGCCAGGGCACTCAGTTCCCCACGCCTCTCGAAGTTGCGGCTGAGCTGGCCCTCGACCCGGTGACGTGGTCCATCGACCGTGCGGAGGCCGGGGAACGGCGCGCCACCGGCCCCGGAGGCCAGACCGCGACCGTCCTCGACCACGTCCTGGTGGTCCGGCGGATTTCGGAGGCAGGGCGATGAGGCGGAAACGCGACGCCGGGCCGCCGTCGACAGGAGCCGGTGAGAAGGACGTGCTCGCCGGTTTCCTCGACTACCTGCGTGCCGCCGTCGCGGCCAAGGCCGAAGGGGCGCCGGACGACCGGGCCCGGGCCCCCGGCGTGCCCTCCGGCACGAATCTGCTCGGCCTGGTCAAACACCTGACCCACGTGGAACGCCACTGGCTGCTCGGCCACGACGTCACCGACTGGAAAGCGACGTTCCATCCCGCCCCGGACGACACGACGGCGTCGCTTCTCGCCGCGTACCGGGAAACCATCGCCGAAGCGAACGACGAAATCGCGTCCTGGGACGACCTCGCCGAAGCGGGCCCCCGCCGGGGTTCGCGGCGCTGGACGCTGACTCATCTGATCGAGGAAACCGCGCGGCACGCGGGACACGTCGACATCCTGCGCGAGCTGATCGACGGCGCGACCGGGCGCTGAAAGGGAGACAACCATGCTTCACCGAGTCGCCGCACTACTCGCGGCCCTCGTCCTCGTGACGGCCTGCGGTTCGCCGCCGGCGGCCCCGCCCTACGAGAACATCACCCGCGGCGACGCGAGTTTCGCGCACCAGTTCCGCCATGAGTTCGCCGACGTCGAGGGCGTGAAGATGCACTACGTCACCGGTGGCAAGGGAGCCCCGCTCGTCCTGGTGCACGGCTGGCCGCAGACCTGGTACGGCTGGCACCGCGTCATGCCCGCGCTGGCCGAACACTTCACGGTGTACGCACTCGATCTCCCCGGCCTCGGCGACAGTACCGGCGCACCACCCGGCTACGACAAGGCCACCCTCGCCCGCTATGTGCACGGCCTCGTCGCCGGACGCCTCGACCTGCGCGACGTCCGGATCGCAGGCCACGATCTCGGTGCCGCGGTCGCCTTCCAGTACGCGGCGCAGTTCCCCGGCGAACTCACGCACCTCGCCTATCTCGACCTCCCGCTGCCGGGCCCCGCGCTCGACGCGACGGCCTACCGGAACCTGAGCTGGCACATCGCCTTCCATTCGCAGAAAACGGTTCCCGAAGCCGTCGTCGGTGACGACGTCCGCGAGTACCTTTCCCTGTTTTATCCTCAAGTCGCGTACTCGGGAACGGCTTTCGGCGGGCCGGGCGCGCCATCGCCTTTCGACGAGGCGGAAATCGGTGAATACGCCCGGACCTACAGCAGGCCCGAGGTCCTGCACGGCGGTTTCGAGCTCTATCGCACACTCGGCCAGGACGCGACCGCGAACGTCGGTGCGAAACCCATCAGTACCCCGACGTTGCTGATGACCGCCGAAGGACTCCTCGAACCACAAAAAGCGACGTTGGCGCCCCGCGTCGCGAACCTCGCCCGCGCGGTCGAGGTACCCCGGGCGGGGCACTGGCTCGCCGAGGAGAACCCGGAGTTCGTGAGCGCCGAGTTGGTCAGGTTTCTGAAGTCGTGAGCGCGCGAACACCCTGACCGATTCTCGCCGGATCCGCTATCTTCGGACCATGGGGGAGAAAGCGAGCGCCCGGGACGCGGGGCAGCGGCTGGCGGATTCGGTGAACAAGGTGTCGGTCGGCCGGGTGTACGACTACCTGCTCGGCGGGGTGCACAACTACGCCGTCGATCAGCAATTCGCCGAGGAACAGCTGCGGCTGATCCCGTCGATGCGGGATTTCGCGCGGGCCAACAGGGCGTTTCTCGGTCGCGCCGTGCGCTACATGGTCGATCAGGGCATCCGGCAATTCGTGGACATCGGTTCCGGTCTGCCGACGCAGGGCAACGTGCACGAAGTCGCCGAGGAGGCCGCGCCGGGCGAATGCCGGGTCGTCTACATCGACAACGAACCGATCGCGCAGGCCCACGCCGAGATCCTGCTGGAGCAGACCGCCGACCCGGCCCGGCACACCGCGCTGGACGGCGATTTCCACGACGGACCACGATTGTGGAAGCAGGTGATCGACACCGGGCTGATCGATCCCGATCAGCCGATCGGCCTGCTGGCCGTGGCATTGCTGCATTTCATGCCCGGCGAAACCGCCCCGCACGCGACTTTCGGCGGCTATCTGGAGCGGTTGCCGTCCGGCAGCCTCGTGGCGCTCTCGCATATCCACGTCCCGGCCGAGGACACGGCGCTGCGAGAACGATCGGCGGGTGTCATCGATTCCTATCGCCGCCGGACCAACAGTGCCGTCACGCTTCGGGGGCGGGAGGAGATCGCCGCGTTCTTCACCGGACTGCGGCTGGTCGAGCCCGGCCTGGTGTGGTTGCCGCAATGGCGGCCCGACGGCGAATCACCCGACCTGGACGGTTTGGTGGGATCCCGTGGTTTGGCGGGCGTCGCTCGTAAGCCTTGACCGGGTTTCGCAGATGGCCCGGGCTTGTTCAGGAAGAACGCGGGAGTCCGGCGAAGGACGGCCCGATGCCGGGGAGCGACCGCCGCTCCCCGGCATGACGCGTCAGGACCGGGTCAGCGTGACCCCGTAGTTGTTCGCCGCGTCCACGACGGGCTGGTAGTAGGAGTACGAGCCGGTGGCGTTGGAGCCCTGGTTGTAGCCGCAGTCGTGCCCGTCGTTCGGGCCGCCGGAGGTCATGCCCTGCGCGGTGTTGCCTGCGATGTAGGCACCGCCGCTGTCGCCGCCTTCGGTGCAGACCGTGGACTTGGCCAGGCCGCTGGTGGCGACGCTTTCCCCGCTGTAGCGCACGGTCTGGTTGTAAGCGGTGATCTTGCCGCAGGTCCAGCCGGTGGTGTTGCCCGCCTTGCACAGCGTGGTGCCGACCGGCGCCTTCGAGCTGCCGGTGATCCGCACCGTGGTGCCCTTGCGGGTGTCCACGTAGCCGCGGCCGGTGTCCTCGTCGTCGATGTCCATCAGGCCCATGTCGACCGACGGGAACTCGGTGGCGACACCCTGGCCGATGTGGACGCCGTTGCGGTTGAGGATGTCCGGGTTGCCTTCGACGCAGTGCCCGGCGGTGAGCAGCACGTTGTCGCCGTCACTGGTGGTGCCGGGGAAACCGAGGGAGCAGTTGGTGCCGGGGTCGAGGTCCATGATCTGGCCGGGGATGACGTCGGCCTGCGTGGTGTTGCCGTTGGCGACGCCGGTCCGGACGGTCACACCGGACAGCGCCGAAAGCCGCCGGAGCAGGGCGCGGTCGGCGCCCGGCTGCACGGTGACGACGACCTGGTCGGCGGCGAGTTCCGGACCCCAGGACTGCACCTGGGTGACCTCGGCGCCGAGCACGGTGCCGACGGTGGCGGACAGCGCGTCCAGCGCTTTCTCACCGCGGGCGCCGGTGCGCGGCGTCAGCCCGGCGGAGCGGAGGGCTTGGGCGGACCCGGCGTCGGCGGCGTTCACCACGAGGGCGCCGGTGTCGTCGAAGTACGCGCCGTCGGTGTGGAGGCCACGGGTTCTGATGCTCTCCAGCGACGAGATCAGGGTCTTCTCGTGGTCCAGCTTCTGCGCGGCCTGAAGGGGGCTGACCCCGAGCTGGGACGCGAGGGTCTCGAGCATCGTCTGGTCGTAGGAGGCGGCCGGAGCGGCGGTCGCCGGGACGGCGAGGGCGCCTATTCCGGCGCAGACGCTCAGCAGAGTGAGCATGACGGGTCCGCGAATTCGCATGCGAATTTCCTTCGATAAGGAGGGAATGACGAACCGCCGGAATATGTTCGGAAAATAGCAGGGACCGGGCGGTTCATCTCGACGCGACGAACAGTACGAGCGGCCGACTATAGCGCCGTAGCGCCGAAAGTAGGTTCCGCCGGGGCACTCCTACTTTCGTAGGCGTAAAACGAGAATTGCCCGCGTAGTGCGCGAAAGTGTCATTGTCACAAAAGTGTCAGGAATTCCGCGAGCCGAGGTAGGCGTCCAGTGCGGCGGCGCCGGAGAGCAGGGCGCGGCCCCTTGCCGAGAGCCGGGCGTGCCAGTCGTGCAGCGTCGTCTCGAGCGGCACGACGCCTCCGGCCGAGCGGACCTGCTCGATCAGCGGCGCGATCCGCTCCAGGAGATAGCCGCCACGCCGGAGCTGATGGGTCAGCTTGGCGTCGCGCACGTCGGCCGCGCTGTAGACGCGGTAGCCCGTCCGCGCGTCGCGTTCGGGCCGGAGAAGGCCGGCGCGTTCCCATTTGCGCAGGGTGGCGGGCCGGACGCCGAGTTTCCGGGCCAGCGGCCCGACGAACAGCTCGCCCCGTTCCTGCGGCACGGGCTCGAGGTCGCGGAGCGCGGCCGCGACCGCTTGGAGGGTGCGGCGGTCGTCGAGTAGCCGGGCGTGGCTCTCGTCGATGAGCCGGAGCGCCTCCTCGATCGCGTCCCGGTTGACCGCGGCCATGATCGACGACGCCGTCGCGTGACCGTGCCCCGGCACGAGGGCGAGAAACGCGCGCAGGGCTTGTGCGTGCAGCGGGGTGTAGGCGCGATATCCGTGCGGGCCGCGTTCGGCGGCGGGGAGGATGCCGTCCGCCTCGTAGTTGCGGACAGCCTGAGTGGACAGACCGTGCTCACGCGCGAGATCGACCGGCCTGAGCCGCTCACTGGTTTGAAGGTTTCGGCCCACTGTCCTGCCACTGTCGCTCTGAAGTGCCAACCGGTGGTTCAACGATACAGTCGAGAGAATGACAGCGGACCTCATGATCGGCCTCGACCTGTCTGAACTCCGGGCGGTCACGGCCTTCTCCGTGGCCTGCGCGGAGCCCGCCCTGGCGATCTTCGAGCGTGAGTGCCCGGATGACGGGCGCCCGCGGGCCGCGCTCGACGAGGCACGCCGGTTCACGGCCGGGGGCAAGCGGACGAAGGCCTTGCGGGTGACCGCGCTGGACGCGCACCGGGCGGCGCGGGCCGCCCGGGAAAGCGGTCGTGAAGCCGCGTTCGACGCGGCCCGCGCCGCCGGTCACGCGGGAGCCTCCGCGTATCTGCACCCGCTGGCGAAAGCGACCCAGGTCCCGCACATCCTCGGGGCCGCCGCCAACGCGGCCCGTGCCTTCGAACTCGACGCCGGTGACGATCCCGCCGTCGGCGCCGGCTACATCGAGAAGGTGGCCGGGCTCGCCGGTCCCGTCGTGGTGGACGTCCTGAAGCGCTATCCGGACGCCCCGGCCGGTGGTCGCCGGGCGGGGGAATTGCTACGGATGCTGGACGACTTGTTGCGACGCTGATGCGGCATCGGGGACACCACGGGGCAAGGTGACCGCGGCCACCCGCCACCTTTGCCTTGTTTCTCACCAATCGCGGGAGGAATCCGCCCGGCGTTCGTAGCGTGCACGGGCTCGGTGATAGGCCGTGCCGAGCAGTTCGCGAGTGATCGCCCTGGTCCGCGACGCCGGGTTCACCACCGCCAGCCAGCCCGCGGTCCCGTAGACGGGATGGGCGAGCACGGTGTCGGCCACGCCGGGATCGACGTCGGTCTCGGCCGCTTCCCGAGGCGTACGGCCGAGCCGCCGGATGAACTCGTCCTTCCCGGCGTGGATGTTCACGCGGAAGGTGTCCGCCCGGTCCAGGCGGGAGGCCTCGTCGCCGGGGTAGTTCTTGGTCACGACCGTCGCGAAGGGCTGAACGTTCGTCGGAACGACCCCGTCGGGTGAGTAGTAGAAGAACGCGTCGCCCCAGCTGAGTTCGGGCCAGTCGTCGCCGGGTGCCGGGGTGAGGGCCAGGACGCCGTCGAGGCCGGACACGAAACGGATGATCTCGTCGATGGTCATGTGCTCAAGCGTCACATTAAAGTGCTTATGGAGGGTTCGAGCCTGTTTTCGATGGAGTGAAGGTGCCAAGTCTCAAATCAGCCGGAATGCGCACCGCGGAGATCGCGCGGCGGTCGGGGTATTCCGTCCAGCAGGTGCGCAACCTCGAACGCGACGGCGTGCTCCCGGCGGCGGCGCGGACGGCCGCGGGGTACCGGAGCTACGAGGAGATCCATCTCCGCTCCGCGCTGGCCTACCGCGCGCTCGCCGCCGGGGTGGGGCCGGTCGAGGCCAAGAAGATCGTCCGGGCCTTTCACCGCGACCCGTTCGCCGAGGCGCTCGCACTCCTCGACGCCGCCCACGCCGGGCTCGACGCCGAGCGTGCGGATCTGCGGGAGGCCAGGAAAGCCGTCCGGGTGATCTCCCGCGAACCGATCGGGGACGTGCGGGGCTCGGACTCGATGGGCGTCTCCGAACTCGCGTCGGCGCTCGGGCTGCGGCCGTCGACGTTGCGGCACTGGGACGCGGAACGGCTCGTCGTCCCCGGCCGTGATCAGCGGGGGACGCGGCGGTACACGCCGTCCCAGGTGCGGGACGCGCGGATCGTGCATCAGCTGCGGCTGGCCGGGTACCGTGTGGAGCCTCTCCGTGCGCTGATGCCGGAGTTGCGGCGATCCCGGCGGCTGGAGGACGTCGCCTCCGCGCTCGCCGTCCGGGACGCTGCCATCACTGCCCGCTCGCGGGCGCTTTTCGACGCTACCGCAACACTTTCGCTGATCGCCTAGTGCCGCGTGATCCTTCAGGTCTGATCACGTGATCGCCGTCTGATCACGCGAGATCGCTGTCTGTGGAAAGAAACCAAACGTCAGGCAAGCAGGATTTCGCTGATCGCCTAGGCGTCCTTGGTCGTGCGTTCGCGCAAAGCGGCGAGCGCCTTGTCGGCGTGGACGTCGAACTTCAGCTCGCTCTTGACGACCTCGAGGATCTTGCGGTCGGTGTCGATGACGAAGGTGCGCCGCTTGGCGTGCAGCGGGCTGAACCGGCGCCAGACGCCGAACTGCTTGGCGACGGTGCCGTCCACATCGGACAGCAACGGGTAGTCGAAGCCGTGCAGGGCGGAGAATTCGCGTTGTTTGGTGATGCCGTCGGGGCTGATCCCGACGCGGTGCGCGCCGACTTCGCCGAATTCCGCGGCCAGGTCGCGAAAGTGGCAGCTCTCCGAGGTGCAGCCGCCCGTCATCGCGGCCGGGTAGAAGAACAGCACGACCGGGCCGGAGGTCAGGAAGTCCGACAGGGTGCGGTCCTGGCCCTTGTCGTCGGGCACGGTGAAGTCCGGGGCGAGGTCTCCTTGGTCCATGCCCGGCATTCGGAGCCGGGTGCGCGCCGGATTGGTCCCGTTGCTCAGCGGGTGCAGCGCCAGAAGACCGTCGCGGTGTACGGGAAAAGGATCTTGTCGTACTCCTCGCAGTCCGTGAAACCGGCCCAAGTCGCCTGGTTCCTGGCGTCATGACGGGCGTAGATGAGTTCGAGGCCGAAGTCGCTCGATCCGCGGCCGACGAATTCCCTCGTTTCCAGCGCGCTCGCGGGAGTGGCGATCGTGCCGGTGATGGCGGCCGCGCCGAGCAGCGTGAGCAGTGTTTTTCTCATGGCTACCACGCTAGAGCCGGGGGACCGCGAGGTCCGCCCGCTGGATGGGCGCTGCCGCTGCGGCCGTCCGTCGTAGGCGGGTTCCCACGATGTGCGACCCCGGTGGGGCGCGAAACGGATATCGTCGCGCCATGTCTTCTTCTCGCGAGATCGGCACCCGGCGTGCCTTCGATGACGCCGCGGCCGACTTCACCGCGTTGGGGCGCCATCTGTGGGAGCCGATCGGCGAGGCGACCGCGGCGGCCGCCGGAATCCGTACGGGAGATCGCGTTCTCGACGCCTGCTGCGGCACCGGCGCGTCGGCGATTCCGGCCGCGCGCGTTACCTCGACTCCTTGCGTGCCGAAGGCGTGACCGAACTCGACGCCACCACGCTGATCGGCTCCGGCCACTCCCGCAATTAGTCCTCTAGTTGCGGTCGTTGCGCGTGCAAGGACCGCAACTAGAGGACTAATTGCATGGGGTGAGCAGTTTCGGTGTACATTCGTTCACTCAAACCGGGTGAACGGCGGGTACGGGTGCGACCAGTCAAAGACTCCTCTGCGCGGGGCCGCGGGCAAGGGCCGTTCGACTCCTGGCTGCTCGGCCCGCTGGATCAGGACGCGACCGCGTTGCGCCGTCGCGTCCAGGGATTGCTCACCGGGACGCTCATCGCGACCAACGTCATCGGCGCGCTGGTCGTGGTCGGACTGGCGGCGTTGCTCATGCCCGCTCCCGGTATGTCCGGCGACCTCGTCCGCGTCACCGCCATCGCGGTTCCCGTCTACGTGGTCTCCGCCGTCGTCGTGGGCGCGCTGTGGGGCACTCGTGGTGCGCTGCGGACGTTGCGCTGGGCGGCCGACGGCCGGACGCCGACCGACAAGGAACGCGCCGCCAGCCTGCGGGTCCCGTTGCGCCTGACGCTGGTCCAGGCGGTGTTGTGGGGCGTCGCGACCGTGGTGTTCGGTGCGCTGGCCGCGCTGGTGCAGCCGCGGGTCGTGCTGACCGAACTGCTCGTCGTCGCGTTCGCCGGTGTCGTCGTCTGCGCCATCGCTTATCTGGCCGGAGAGTTCATCCTGCGGCCGTACGCGGCCTTGGCCTTGTCGGGCACCTCGCCGGCGCGGCCGCTCAGCGGCGGGGTCAACCTGCGGATGCTGTTGTTCTGGTGCCTCGGCACCGGGGTTCCCGTGGCCGGGCTCGTCGTCACGGCCGTACTGGCGTGGGTGCGCGGCGACGTGTCGACCACGAAGCTCGCCGTCTCGGTGGTCGTGCTCGGCTTGGTGGTGCTGTGCTTCGGGCTGCTGGTGACCGTGTTCACCGCCCGCGCCGTGGTGAACCCGATCCGGTCGGTGCAGCACGCGCTGGGCCGGGTCCGGGCCGGTGATTTCGCCGTGGAGATCCCGGTCTACGACGGCACCGAACTCGGACTGCTGCAGGCGGGCTTCAACGGGATGACCGCCGGTCTCGCCGAACGCGAACGTTTGCGGGACCTGTTCGGCAGGCATGTCGGCGAGGACGTCGCGATCGAGGCGATGCGGACGTCCGCCGAACTCGGCGGCACCGTGCGGACGGTGTCGGTGTTGTTCGTCGATCTGATCGGCTCGACCACGCTGGCCGCCAGCCGTCCTCCCGAAGAGGTCGTCGGCCTGCTCAACCGGTTCTTCGCGGTGGTGGTCGACGAGGTCGACCGCAACCACGGGCTGGTCAACAAGTTCGTCGGTGACGCCGCTCTCGCGATCTTCGGCGCACCGGTGCGGCTGGCGGATCACGCGACCCTCGCGCTGTCCGCCGGCCGGGCGATCGGGCGCAGGCTGGCGGCGGAGGTGCCGGATTGCCCGGCCGGGATCGGCGTGGCGACGGGCGAAGTGGTGGCCGGGAACGTCGGCGACCCGCGGCGGTTCGAGTACACCGTGATCGGCGACCCGGTCAACGAAGCCGCCCGGCTGACGGAGCTGGCGAAGAACGTCGAAGCCCGGTTACTCGCTTCGTGGACGGCGATCGAGTCGGCGGCCGAAACCGAAGCCGGGCATTGGAAAGCGACCGAGGACGTCGTCTTGCGGGGCCGCATCCGGCCCACCACACTCGCGACACCGAGGTCCTGAAACTCCGGTCCGTGGTGGATTCACATCCTTTGTGAACGGGCCGTGAATCTTGCGCGAATCCCGCGCCCGGCCCACCGCGGCTCCTGTGAACGATCACAGCGTTTCTTTCGCGCGTCTTGAGGACGTTGTGCCCGGAGACGGGCCGGCGCACGGTGATCTCCCCATCCCCATGTCAAAGGAGACATCTGTGAAGAGCTTTTCGAGGGCCGCGCTGGCCACCGGAGCCGCCGTCTTCGCGCTGAGCATGCTGCCCGCCACCGCCCTCGCGCAGCCCGGCGATGCCGGGGACCGGCCCCACGGCCTGATCCAGACCCAGACCCACACCCAGGTGCGCGAGATCGCCCCCGTGGCGGGGACCGCGACGACGATCGCCGCCACGGCGGCCTCGAAGCAGCTGAACTACACCCAGCAGGTCCAGCAGTACAACCAGTGGTGCTGGGCGGCGGACGGTTCGAGCATCGAGCGGTCGCAAGGCGGCACGGCCACCCAGGCCCAGTTCTGCGCGGCGGGCAAGGGCACGTCGGCCGGGTACTGCCCGAACCAGCCCGCCCAGATCCCCGAGATCGTCCGCGGTTTCCGCGGCACCGGCTTCTCCGCGCAGGACGCGGGCGGTCCCATCGGCTTCAACTCCGTCGTCGCCCAGGTCGACGCCGGGATCCTGAACCTGACGGGGATCTACTGGACCTCCGGCGGTGGCCACGCCGAGGTGATCTACGGCTACGACTCGGCGAACCAGTCGATCATGGTCGGTGACCCGTGGCCGACCTACCAGCGGTACCAGACCTGGAACTACAACCAGTACCGCAGCAACGGTCAGTTCCGCTGGAACGACACCATCGTCAACATCCGGAAGGGCTGAGAAGCGGTCATGCACAAGATCTGCCGGAAGTTCTCCAGTTGTCTCGTGGTGGCCGTCGCGGCGCTCCTGCCCGCCACGTTGCCCGCCGCGGCCGGTGAGGGAGTCGTCCCGCCCTCGGCCGACGATCTCGCGGCCGCCGTGCGCGTCGCGGGCGAACCGGGCGCGATCGGTCTCGCGAAATCGAACTTCCGGCAGGTCGACCACATCGAACCGCGACGGATCACGATGGGAGAGAGGGGAATCCCCGTCTTCACCCTCAATCCCGAGTTCGTGAGGGGCACGGCAGGCGCGCCGGCGGGTGTGCTGAGATCCGTCGCGGTGACGGCCACCGCGGATTCCGGCCAGAAGGCGACGCTTCAGGCAATGCCGGAGAGCCCGGGGAAGTGGGTCGCGGCGAGCGTGTTCTCCGGGAACGACGAAGAGACGCTGAGCGGGCGGCTCCGGCCCGGTTCGGTCCTGCTCAACGAGCCGCAGATCAACGGCTGGTACGAACTGGGCCCCGACGGCGTGGTGCTCCTGCAAGCCAGTCTTCCCCAGACACCGGTGGGGAAGTTCCTCTCGCTTTCCGACTATCAGCGAGAAGTGCACGGCCGCTACGCCGACAAGCTGCCGGGCTCGGACTACCAGCGAAACCGGGGAATCGGCTTCGCGCAAGCGACACCTCCGCCCGCCGACACCGGCCTGCCCGTCCCGATCGTGGCAAGCCTGATCGCCGCCGCGATCGCCGGGTTGGGCGTCGTACTGTTCGCGGTGCGCCGGAAGCGCCACGCTACTCCCAGATGAGGTCGATCCCCGCGATCCCGACGCCGAGATCCTCGAAGTAGGCGCTGACCGTCGCCCCCGGCCCGGGATGCAGAGGTTCACTGACCACGGGATCGAGTTCTTCGCGCTCCCGCACGGTTTTGACGGATCTCGCGGGAATCGCGTCGGCGTCGAAACGTATCCGAAGCAGATAGGCCGACATGCGAGACCGCACCGTCCGGTGGAAACAGGTCGAACGGACCGACGCGGCCAAGCGCAAGGTGAACGCGAAAGTGTGTGTTTCCCCTTCCGCCAGGCCGCGATCGAAGAGGAGCTCGAACACCATTCCCGGCGATGAGGTGCTTCGGCGCACCCGCCCTCTTCGGCAGCCGTCGGCGGCGAAGACCGTCGTGGCCTCCATGTCGGTGCCGGGTTCGTCCTGATGGGTGACCACGAAGCCGTCCGCACCGGGCGCCCGTGCCCGCACCACCATCGTCGAGGTGATTTCCGCGATCCGTCCTTCGCCGGTCATGGTCAGCACGTCGACGACGGTCACGACGTCGAGCTTCGCGTTTCCCGCCGCACCGGGTGACTCGCTCAGTTCGTCCAGCAGCGAGCAGGTTTCGGCCCAGCTCCGCCGTAGTTCCGCCACCGAAGGCCGGCGGTCGCCTTCGCCGGTTGACCTTCGCTGTGGGCCGATCAGGACGACCAGGCTGTCCGCGGGAAGGCCGAGTACCGCTTCGAGCGCGCGGACGATGTCGAGTGATCGCGGCGTCGACGGATGCCGGAGTCCGCGCTGCCAGTAGCTCAGGGTCGATTCGGCCACGGAAACACCGCGTGCCGCGAGATGCGCGCGGATGCGGGACAGGGAAAGCCCGCGATGCTCCACCGCTTCGGAGAGCGCGTGATGGAAGGGGCCGGACCGGACGGCGTCCGGGACCGATCGGCGGACCGTGTTCGCCGTGCCGGGCTCCTCGCGTTCCTGGTACATAGGGCACCCCCACCAACGCCGGGTTGGCGCACAGCATGCGCAGTCAGGCGGCCGGCGGCAACCGTCGAAGGTCGAGAACCGGACTTTCCGCCCCGTCAGGCGAACTCGAGCCGCAGACCGTCGAGGCCGCGCAGTGTCACCTGCTTCACCCAGACCGGATCGGCGGTCAGGTGGAAGGCATGGCCGCTGCCGAGCAGTGTCTCGAACAGGGTCCGGCCCTCCAGCCGCGCCAGCGGGGCGCCGAGGCAGAAGTGGATGCCTTGCCCCAGCGCGAGATGTCTCGGCGAAGGCCTGTCGACGTCGAACCGGCCCGGGGTCTCATACGCGCGCGGGTCGCGATTGGCCGCTCCCAGCAACACCACCGTCTGGTCGCCCTCGCCGACGGATTCGCCGCCGACGGTCGCGTCCCGCAGGGCGATCCGCGTGGTCAGCTGGACGGGGGAGTCGTACCGGAGCATCTCCTCGACCGCGTTCGGGATCTTCGACCGGTCCTCGGCCAGTTTCCGGTGCTGCTCCGGGTGGTTCAGCAACGCGAGCATCCCGTTGCCGATCAGGTTGGTCGTCGTCTCGTGCCCGGCGACCAGCAGGAGCATCGCGGTGATCACCAGTTCGCCCTCGCTGAGCCGGTCGCCCTCGTCGGACACCGACACCAGATCGGAGAACAGATCGCCGGTCGGCCGCTTCCGCCGTTCCTTCGCCAGCTCCCGGAAATAGGCGACGAACTCGCGCCGGGCGGCGACAGCGGCGGCAGCGGTCTCCTTCGCGATCAGGAAGGACGGGTCGAGCGCTCGCCCCATGGCGTGCGACCAGCTCTCGAACCGGCCACGGTCGGCGAGGGGAACCCCGAGCATCTCGCTGACGATGACGACCGGCAGCGGCCTCGCGATCTCGGCCATGAGGTCGAATTCGCCCATTTCGAGCGCCTTCGCGACCAGCTCCTTCGCCAGTTCCTCAACCCTCGGCGCGAGTTGTTCGACCATCCTCGGCGTGAACGCCTTGGAGACCAGCCGCCGCAGCCGCGTGTGGTCGGGCGGGTCGAGCGCGAGGAACGACCGGATCACCCGGCCCTGGTCGTCCACCGGCTCGTTCTCGTGCGGATCCGGCAGCACCTCCGGCTCCGAGTGCCCGAACGCGGGGTTCCGCAGCAGCGCGGACGCCTCCTCGAACCCGCTCACCACGAAGAACCTGTCGGCGGCCTTCACCACCGGGCCGCGTTCGAAGACCTGGCGGTAGAACGGGTACGGATCGGTCCTGGTCTCCGGTGTGAGGAGGTTTTCGAGCATCTCCCGATCTTATGCGCGAAAGTGTTCGCATGACTGTCGACGCGATGATCGAAGACCTCAGGACACTAGTCGAAATCGAGTCGCCTTCCGGTGACCTCGAGGCGTTGACGGCATCGGCCGAGGCGGTCGCCGCCCTCGTGGAGACCCGCCTCGGCGGAACGGCGACCTTCGTCGAAAGCGCGGCGGGGCCCCACGTCCGGTGGACCGGCGGTGGTGAACCCCGCGTGCTGATCCTGGGGCACCACGACACCGTGTTCCCGATCGGCACGCTGGCCCGCCGTCCGTTCACGGTGGCGGACGGCCGGGTGACCGGACCCGGGGTGTTCGACATGCTCGGCGGACTGGTGCAGGCGATCCACGGCCTGGCGGCACTCGATGACCTGACCGGCGTCGAGATCCTGGTGACCGCGGACGAGGAAACCGGCTCGCACGCGTCCCGGGCGCTCATCGAGGAACGCGCCCGCGCGTGCGGCACGGTGCTCGTGTTCGAAGGCGCGGCCGACGGCGGCGGGCTCAAGATCGGCCGCAAGGGATGCGGCACGTTCAAGGTCGTCGTCACCGGCCGGGCGTCGCACGCGGGCCTCGAACCCGAAGCCGGCGTGAACGCGTTGACCGAAGCGGCGCACCAGGTGCTGGAGATCGCGGCACTCGGCAGGCCCGAGGCCGGGACGAGCGTCACCCCGACCGTCGCTTCGGCGGGAACGGCGAGCAACGTCGTCCCCGCCTCCGCGACCGTCGTGGTCGACGTCCGGGTCGAGACCATCGCCGAAAAGGCCCGCGTCGAGGCGGGCTTCGCCGCGCTGACCCCGCGTCTCGACGGCGCTGAGATCACCGTGCGGGGCGGGATCCACCGGCCTCCGATGCCCGAGTCGGCCGCCGCTAGCCTTTTCGCAATGGCGGAACGGCTGCTGCCCGGAGTCGCCGGGGTGGCCGTCGGCGGCGGGAGCGACGGTAACCTCACGGCCGCGATCGGCGTCCCGACCCTCGACGGGCTGGGCGCTGTCGGCGGCGGCGCTCACGCGGACCACGAGTACCTGCTGGTCGAGTCGATGGCGGAGCGGTCGGATCTGGTCACCGGCCTCGTGGCGGCGCTGGCCACTTCGCAACTAGAGGACTAAACGCGAGCGGACTAGGGGGTGTGAATGCGCCAGTTCTTGCCCGAAATCGGGCAAGAACTGGCGTTTCGAGCCCTCGCTGTGCATGATGGGGGCGTGGAGGACGCGGACATCGTCGAGCAGGTGGCCTTGTCGACGGGTCTGTCGACGGCCATCGCGGCTCGCGTCGTCGAGGACGTCCTGGCGTTCTACCGGCAACCGGTCGAGCACTACGTCCGGTCGCGGCACGCCCAGTTGCAGGCCGAAGGCAGGAAGAACCCCGAGATCTTCCCGCTCATCGCCGGGGAACTGAGCCGCCGGCTCGTCGCGCCTCCCGATCTGTCCGAGCGGCAACTGCGCCGCATCGTCTACGACTGAGGAGACCACGCCGGTCTTCGCGTGGAATCCGTCCGTTTCTTTGTGAGGTTGACTCGTCATGTGCGGAATCGTCGGCTACATCGGCGGCCAGAACGCCGCCCCCATCCTGATCGAGGGGCTGACGCGGCTGGAGTACCGAGGCTACGACTCGGCCGGGATCTCCGTCCTCGGCGGCAAAGGCGCCCAGGTGCACCGGATCGTGGGGCGCGTGCGGAACCTGACGGCGGCCCTGCCCAAGCGGCTCGCGGGCAAGGTCGGCATCGGGCACACGCGGTGGGCGACGCACGGCCCGGCGACCGAGGCGAACGCCCATCCGCACGTCTCCGAGGACGGCCGGATCTCCGTGGTGCACAACGGGATCATCGACAACGCCGACAGCCTGCGCGAGCAACTGGGCCAGGCCGGGGTGACGCTGACCTCCGAGACCGACACGGAGGTGCTCGCCCACCTCATCGCGCGGTCGGGCGCGAAAACCCTCGAAGACGCTGTCGTAGAGGCCGTTTCCCGCGTCACCGGTACCTACGCGATCGCGGTGACCGACACCGCGCACCCCGACCGCGTCGTCGTCGCGCGCAACGGTTCCCCGCTGATCATCGGCGTCGGCGACCGGGAGATGTTCGTGGCCAGCGACCTGTCCGCGCTGGTCCGGCACACCTCGCAGGTGGTGCACCTCGATGACGGTGAGTTCGCCAGCGTCTCGGCCACCGGGTACCGCACCTTCACCGTCGACGAGAGCGACACCGGCAAGGCCGCGACCGCGATCGACATCAAGGCCGACGACCTTGATCTCGGCGGTCATCAGCACTACATGTACAAGGAGATCCAGGAGCAGCCGGAATGCCTGGAGCGGATGATCCGGGGCCGCCTCGACGACCGGTTCGGAGTGTCCCGTTTGGACGGTCTGAACCTGACACCCCGTGACCTGCGCGGATTCGCCAGGGTGAAGATCCTCGGCTGCGGCTCGGCGTACTACGCGGGCCAGATCGGCGCGACCATGATCGAGGACCTGGCGCGGGTCCCGGCCGACGCGGAGGCCGCGTCCGAATTCCGTTACCGCAACCCGATCATCGAAGCGGACACCCTTTACATCGCGGTCAGCCAGTCCGGCGAGACCGCGGACACCGCCTTCGCCGTCGAAGAGGTCAAGCGCAAGGGCGGCCGGGTGGTCGGCCTCGTCAACGTCGTCGGCTCATCGATCGCGCGGGCCTGCGAGGGCGGCCTGTACCTGCACGCCGGGCCCGAGATCGCCGTCGCCTCCACGAAGGCGCTCACCAACATGGCCGTCGGATTCGCGATGATCGCGCTGGCCCTCGGCCGCGTCCGCGATCTGTCCAATGCGGACGGACAGCGGATCGTCGCGGCGATCCGGGCCCTGCCGAAGCAGGTCGCGGAGATCGTGGCGGCGGAGGCGGAGATCGCCGAGCACGCCAAGATCTGCGCGGACGCGCGGAGCCTGTTCTTCATCGGCCGGGTCAGGGGCTTCCCGGTGGCGCGGGAGGGCGCGCAGAAGTTCAAGGAGATCTCGTACCGCCACGCGGAGGCCTACCAGACCTCGGAACTCAAGCACGGCCCGCTCGCGCTGATCGACGAAGCGCTGCCGACGGTCGCGATCGTGCCGTCCGACGATCTCGCCGACCGCAACCTCGCCGCGATGCAGCAGATCAGGGCGCGCAAGGGGCAGGTCCTGGCGATCACCCACGACGACGTGGACTTCGGCGACCTCGACGTGCCGCGGTTCGTGGTCCCGCGTTCGGAGCCGGAACTCGACCCGATCCTGCTCACGATCCCGCTGCAACTGCTGGCCTACCACGCCGCGCTGCTCCTCGGTCACGACATCGACAAGCCGAGGAACCTCGCGAAGTCCGTCACCGTGGAGTGATTCCGAAGGGGAAGGTCTCCTTCAGCTCCACTCGTCCCGCTCACCGGGACCCGCTCTATACCGCAACTAGAGGACTAATTGCGGTGAGTGGGTTCGTGGTGGGCGGAACGGGCAGTCATTCCGGCCGATCGGGCAGCGTGATCCGGTGGACGGGGCGTGTGATCTGGTGGCGGGCGCGTGTGATCCGGTGGCGGGCGCGTGTGATTCGGCGGTCGGCGCGTGTGATCCGGTGGCGGGTGCGTGTGATCCGGTGGACGGCGCATGTGATCCGGCGGACGGCGCGTGTGATCCGATGGACGACACGTGTGATTCGGCGGACGACACGCGTGATTCGGTGGTCGGCGCGTGTGATTCGGCGGATATCACAGAGGAGAGTCCGTTCGGTGGTGTGTCCTTAAAGGACAGGACCTCGCCGTAGCCGCGGGGGAGCAGACCGCGGATATCGAGGTTCCGTTGTCGGACCCGCGAGAAACCAACTATTGTCGCCCTGTCCGCTCATTCGCCAGGCCCGGAGGTGACCGTTGTACGCCGAAGAGCGGCAACGCGCCATCCTCAAGCAGGCCCGGCGTAACGGCCGCGTCGACGTGGCGACGCTCGCGGCCGCGTTCGAGATCACCAGCGAGACCGTCCGGCGTGACCTGACGGCCCTGGAACGCAGCGGGGTGCTGCGGCGGGTGCACGGCGGCGCGATCCCGGTCGAGCGGCTGGGTATCGACCCTGGTCTCGACGCCCGTGACAAGGCGATGTGCGGGGAAAAGGACCGTATCGCCGCCGCCGCGCTGGACCAGATCCCCGCCGAGGGCGCGATTCTGCTGGACGCGGGCACCACCGTGGCGCGGCTGGCGAACCTCGTCCCCGCCGACCGCGAACTGACCGTGGTCACCCATTCGCTGCCGAACGCGTTCGCGCTCGCCAACCGGCCCGGCATCACGCTGATGCTGGCAGGCGGAAGGCTGCGCGGGCACACGATGGCCGCTGTCGACAGCTGGGCGCTCAACGCCCTCAAAGACACCTACGTCGACGTCGCCTTCATCGGCACCGACGGCCTTTCCGTCGAACGGGGACTCACCACGCCGGACACCGCCGAGGCGATGGTCAAACGCGCGGCCATCGCGTCCGCGCGGCGTACGGTGCTGCTGGCGGACCACACCAAGTTCGGCAACGACCACTTCGCCCGCTTCGGTGACCTCCGCGACGTCGACACCCTGATCACCGACAGCGGCGTCGACCCTCAGGCGGCCGACGAAATCACCCGGACCGGCGTCAAGGTGGTCACCGTTTGAGGCGAACGGGCGAGCGGCTCGCCGGATATCTGATGACCGCGCCGTTCTACGTGCTGTTCGGCGTTTTCGGTCTCTTCCCGCTGCTCTACACCGCATGGGTGGCGCTGCACCACTGGCATCTGGTCAACGGCGACACCGGGTTCGCCGGGCTCGGCAACTTCGCCGTCCTGCTCCAGGACCCGTATTTCTACAACGCGCTCTTCAACACGGTCAGCATTTTCGTCCTGTCGACCGTCCCGCAACTGCTGGCCGCGCTCGGGCTCGCGGCCCTGCTCGACCGTCCGCTGCGGGCGCGGACCCTGTGGCGGGCCAGTGTGCTGTTGCCCAACGTCGTCTCGGTGGTCGCGGTGGCGCTGGTGTTCAGCCAGCTTTTCGCCGAGGACTACGGCGTCGTCAACTGGGCGCTGGGACTGGTGGGGCTCGACCCGGTGGACTGGCGGTCGGATCGGTTCGCCTCCCACGTCGCGGTGAGTGTGATGGTGATGTGGCGTTGGACCGGCTACAACGCGCTGCTCTATCTCGCGGCCATGCAGTCGGTGCCGCAGGAGCGTTACGACGCCGCGATGCTCGACGGAGCCTCGCGCTGGCGGACCCTCTGGTCGATCACCGTGCCCGCGATCCGGCCGACGATCGCCTTCACCGTCGTCGTCTCGACCATCGGCGGGCTCCAGCTGTTCGCCGAGCCGCAGTTGTTCGACGACACCGGTATCGCCGGGACCGGCGGCGCAGACCGGCAATTCCAGACGCTCGCCATGTACTTGTACGAGAAGGGTTTCGGCGAGTTCGACGCCGGATACGCGGCGGCCATCGCATGGCTGCTCTTCCTGTTCTCGGCGGGGTTCGCCCTGGTCAACTTCTCGCTCGTGCGCCGCATGCGGGGTGGTGAGTGACCGTGGCGGCGAGGGAACGGACCGGGTTCGTCGTCTACGGGCTGCTGCTCGCCGTCGGCATCGCTTCGATCTTCCCGTTGTACTGGTCGTTCGTGGTGTCCTCCAAGGACAATTCCGCCCTCGGCGAGACGATCCCGCCGCTGCTGCCCGGCGGCAACCTGATCGAGAACGTGGGCCGGGTCTTCGAGACGGTCGACTTCTGGCTGGCGATGCAGAACTCGCTGATCGTCGCCGGCACGGTGACCGTGTCGAACGTCCTGCTGTCCAGCATGGCCGGATTCGCCTTCGCCCGCTTGCGATTTCCCGGCCGCGACTCGCTTTTCCTGGTCGTCATCGGCACCGCCATGGTGCCCGCCCAGCTCGGCGTCATCCCGCTCTACCTGGTGGTCGGCGAACTCGGCTGGTACGGACGGCTGGAGGCGGTGATCGTGCCGGGGCTGGTCGGCGCGTTCAGCGTGTTCTGGATGCGGCAGGCCTGCGAGGAGGCGATCCCGGGTGAACTGCTCGACGCCGGGCGTGTCGACGGCTGTTCGACGGCGCGGCTGTTCTGGAACGTCGCCATGCCCGCCATCCGCCCCCAGGCCGCGGTGCTCGCCATGCTGACGTTCATGACGGCGTGGAACGACTTCTTCTGGCCGCTGGTCGTCCTCGACCCCAACGCGCACCCGACCGTCCAGGTGGCACTTTCGCGGCTGGCGAGCGGCTACTTCACCGACTACTCGCTGATGCTCACCGCGGCCACGATCGGCGTACTGCCCGTCATCGTGCTGTTCATCCTGCTGGCCAGGAAAGTGGTCGACGGCGTCATGCGCGGGGCGCCACGGGGCTGAGGCGGCCCCCGGATGTTATGAACGGACCGTTTATAACAAAATTTGCAATGAACGGACCGTTCATAACACTTCAGGGAGCCGTGACCGGACCGGTCACGATCTGTGCCGGGGGTCGCTGTCGACTTCCTTGAGTCCGTTGCGCGCCACCACGTCCGCGTAGAACCGGGCGCTGTCCTTGAGCACCCGTGCCTGCGTGCCGAAGTCGACGTGCACGAGGCCGAATCGCTGCGTGTACCCCATGGCCCACTCGAAATTGTCGAGCAACGACCAGGCCATGTAGCCGCGGACGTCGGCGCCGCGTTCGATCGCGTCGTGCACGGCGCCGAGGTGCTCGGCGAAGTACCGGACGCGTTTCTCGTCGTGCACGCGCCCGGCCACGACCTCGTCCTCGAAGGCGGCACCGTTCTCGGCGATCACCAGCGGCAGGCCGGGGCAGTGATCCCGCAACCACAGCAACAGATCCGTGAACGACTCCGGCCGTTGCTCCCAGCCCAGCGAGGTCACGTCGCCGCGCGGCGGGGTGACGTCCATCCCGCGCAGACCCGGCAGCGGGCAGTTGCTGTCGGCCTCGGGGTCGGCGAGCGGGGCGGCGCGGGCGGGCGCGTAGTAGTTGACGCCAAGGACGTCCAGAGGCTGGGCGATGAGTTCCAGGTCGCCGTCGGCGATCGCCGGTTCGAGGGTGCCGAGATGCGCGAGATCCGCCAGCAACTCCGGCGGATAGCCCCGGCCGAGCAGCGGGTCGAGGAAGAACCGGTTGTGCAGGAAGTCGAATCTGCGCGCGGCCTCGCGGTGCGCGGCATCGTTCACCTCGGTCAGTACCGGGGCGAAGTTGAGCACGATGGACACCTCCTGCTCGCCGCCGCCCGCGCGCAACGCCTGCGCGGCCAGTCCGTGCGCGAGCATGAGGTTGTGCCCCGCCACCACCGCGGCGCCCTCGTCCTGGATACCAGGGGCGTGGTCGCCGTTGCCGTAGCCGATGAAGGCGGCGCAGAATGGCTCGTTGATCGTGGTCCATTGCCGCACGCGGTCACCGAGTGCTTTGTGGACGGTCAGGGTGTAGTCGGCGAAAAGGCTCGCGAGATCGCGGTTGGGCCAGCCGCCTTCGTCTTCCAGCGCCTGCGGCAGATCCCAGTGGTAGAGCGTGGTCATCGGGGTGATCCCGTGCTCCAGCAACGTGTCGACAAGGCGATCGTAGAAGGCGAGCCCGCGTGGCTCGATCGTGCGGCCGTCCGGCATGATCCGCGACCACGCGACGGAAAAGCGGTAGTACGGCACACCGAGTTCGCGCAGCAGGCCGACGTCCTCGCGGTAGCGCCGGTAGTGGTCGCAGGCAGGGTCGCCGGTGGCGCCGTCGAGCACCCGGCCGGGTCGCGCGGCGAAAGTGTCCCAAATGGACGGTCCGCGGCCGTCCGCCGTCGTCGATCCTTCGATCTGGAAGGCCGCCGTGGCCGTGCCCCAGCGGAACCCTGCCGGAAAGCCGCGTGTCACGTCGCCTCCGCTCACTTGGCGGCCGCGGCGCGGCCTTCGGTCGACGCCTGCGTCCAAGCCTGTTCGAGCGATTGCCGCCCCTCTTCGACCCGGCCGAGCGCGTGCCCGTACACGGGCCGCACCTCGCCGTCACGCAGCCCGCGATAGTTCGGCCGCAGCGCTTCGGCGGACGCGGCGAAGATCTTGCCGACCGGCGCGTCACTGAAGTACTCGCTGGTGTGGGAAAGCACGGCACCGTCCTGATAGGCGCCCAGCGCGCTCGGCAGCAGGCCGCTGTCCAGGAAGATCCGTTTCTGCTGTTCGGGCGCGGTGAGCCAGACGGCGAGGTCGTAGGCCTCCTTGCGGTGCTCGCCCTGCTTCGGGACGGTCAGGAACGACCCACCCCAGTTGCCCGCCTTGCCCGGAACCGAGGTGACATCCCATTTGCCCGCCAGCTCCGGGCCTCCAGCCTCTTCGATCTGGGTGAGCATCCAGGCGGGACAGGTGATCGCGGCGAACCGGCTCTGCTTGATCGCCACCGTCCACGGCTGGGTGAAGGTGGTGACGGCGGCCGTCTCCTTCTTCAGCGCCATCCCGCCCGCCAGGTCGAAGGCCTTGCGCACGTTCGGGTTCGTGTCGCCGACGAACTTGTCGTCCGCCTTGGCGAAGTAGTTCTCCTGCGCCTGGTTGAGCATCGCCGTGTAGATGGTGCCCGCCGAGTCGGCGAACTTGACGTCCGGCGCCCCCGAGCTGAACTTCTCCCCGGTCTCGGCGAACTTCTCCCAGGTCGGCCACAGCGCGGCCACCTGGTCGCGGTCGGCAGGCAGACCCGCGTTCGCGAACAGGTCGCGGCGGTAACAGAGGGCTAGGCTGCCCATGTCGGTGCCGAGGCCCATCACGAACTTTCCGTCGTTCGCGGTGCCCTGGTCCCATTTCCAGCCGGGCCAGTTAGCGCGGAGGCCCTGCGCGCCGAACTCGGACAGATCGCTGAACTTGTCCGTGGATTGCCGGAACTTGGGGAGATACTGCTCCTCGATCGCCACCACGTCCGCGCTGCCACGACCGGCGCCGAGGCCGGTGGCGAGCTGACGGTGGTGCGTCTCGAAGTCGGCGACCCGGCCCTCGATGGTGATCCCCGGATGCGCCTTTTCGTACTCGTCGAAGAGCTTCTCGTAGCCGAACTCGCCGAAGGTGGCGACGGTGAGCTTGATCGGTCCGCCGGGTTCCGGCGTGCCCGAACAGCCGGTGAGCAGCAGCACGAGGGCCGTCAATCCGGCTAGCAGGCGGGTCATGGTTCTCCTTGGTGGTGGGGTCATGCGAGCCGTCTCGGCAACCGGTCGCCGACGGTCAGCCGGGAATCGGCGTGCAGTTTGGTCAGCGCCCGGGACACCAGAGACTGCACCGTCCGCCGCGGCAGGCTCAGCTCCGCGGCGATCTCCGGATTGGACAGTTTCGCCGCCACCAGCCGCGCGACCCGGAGCTCCAGCGGTGACAGCGCGCCCGCGTGCCGGGGACCCTGCTCGGCACGGCTCAGCACGCCGTGGCGGCGCAGCCTGCTCTCCGCCCGGCGGATGCTCCAGCCCGCGCCGACCGGCCCGAGCACCTCACACGCCTCGGTGAGCGCCTGGGTGGCCGCTTCGAGGTAGCCCGCGCGGCCGAGCAGTTCGGCGGCGTCCTCCAGCGCGGCCGCGAGTTCGATCGGGCGGCCGACCTCGCGATAGTGGTCGGCCGCGGCCAGCGCGCCTTCGGGATCGCCGTCGATCAGCGCCTGACACCGGCGCGCGGCCGCGGTGGCCCTGGCAGGCACGGTCTCCATGCTCGCCTCTTCGGCGCAGACGGCGAGCGCTCGCCGCGCGACGTCGTCGTTCCCGGCCGCGAGCGCGACGCGGACGACGTCGGGCAGCCATTGGTGGCGCAGCATCATCCGGGCGTAGTCGGGGCGCAGCACCGGGGCGAACAGCCGCAGCGCGTCGTCGAGCCCGCCGCGCTGCTCGGCGGCCATCGCCTGCGCCGCGAGGTAGAAATCGCAGCTCTCACGCTCGGACGAGTTCGACGGCGAATGCGCTTCGGCCGCTTCGAGATGCGCGCGGATGGAAACGCGTTCGTTCCGGTGGCCCGCGATGAGCGCGGCGACCCCGTGCAGCAGCAGCGCGGCGGCACCCGGCTCCCGCACCCCGTAGAAGGTGATCGCCGGACCGTCCTCGGTGACCGAGTCCAGTTCGGCCAGCGCTTCGTCCCAGCGGCCGGTCCAGTAGTAGTGCACGGCCGCCGAGACCTGCGGCCCGGTCGGCAGACCGTGCCGCGCCGCCGTCTCGTACCCGGCGTGCAGCGTGGCGTCCGCTTCGTCGAGCCGGTCGAGGTTCTGCAAGGTGAAGAGGCGGTTGTCGAGCAGGTCGAACCGCAGCGTCGCCAGATCCGCTTCGTCGCCGGTGGTTTCGAGCGCGGCGTCGACCGCGGTCAGCGCCCGGTCGTGCTCGCGGCGGATCGAGTGCACGAGCCACAGCGTCTGCTGCGCGTGCGCGGCGGGATAACGCTCGCCCGCCTCGACGGCTTCGGCGTGCAGGCCGCGCGCGATCCGTTCGGTCTCGTCGAGATCGTCGAGGGTGCCGCGCCGGAAGTTGGCGAGCAGGGTCCGGGTGCTGGTGCGCCACAGCTCCGGCATCGACGGGTCGTCCGCGGTGTCGCCGAGTGCCTCGATCGCGCCGGGGGTGTCACCGCGGCGATACCGCAGGGCGGCGAGGAAATGCCGCATCTGCGCCAGATCCGCCTTGTCACGGACCGTCTTCACCGCCTGCTCGGCCTCGGCCTCCGGGGTCTGTTCGAGCCGGAACAGCACGCGCACCAGCGCGGCGATCAGCGTCTCCCGCTGCTCGCGGGTGGGCACCGTGCCGTCGAGCGCGCCGCGAAGGAGGTCGGCCGCGATGTGCGGGGCGCGGTTGGACACCGCGATGTGGTTGGCGGTGAGCCAGCCGACCAGCCACGGGTCACACGGCACCCGCTCGGCCGCCAGCTGCTCGGCGACCCGTTTGATCGGCGCGCCGCCGCGTGCGAGCGACTCGGCGGCACGCCGGTGCAGTGCGGCGCGGACCGGTCTCGCGATGCCGCCGTAGAGCGCTTGCCGCTGGAACGGGTGGTGGAAGGCGAGTTTGTCGCCGGCGTACTCGATCACGCCTGCGGCGATGGCCGGTTCCAGTTCCCGCAGCACCTCCAGCGGGCTCTTGCCTGCCAGCGCGGCGAGGTCCTCGACCGCGAATTCCGCGCCCAGCAGCGACGCGGTGCGCAGGATCTCGGTCGTGGCCGGATCAAGGCATTCCAGCGTGCGGCCCACCGCCGCCAGCAGCGACCGCGGCGCGTTCTCGGTGCCGTCCAGTGTCACCTCGGCCACGCCCGCGTTGATCCGCAGTGCACCGGTTCGGACCAGGTCGTGCGCGATTTCCCTGGCGTAGAGCGGGTTCCCGGCCGCTCGCCGCACCAGCGGGCGCAGGCTCGGGCCCAGTTTGGCCGCGATGATCACTTCGAACACGGCGGCGACGTCGTCGTCGGTCAGCATCTCGACCGGCATGATCTCGCCGTCCCGCGCCTCGATCCCGCGCCGCAGCTGGGCGAGGTCCCGGCGGCCGTGCCCGGCGCGGGTGGCCGCGACCAGCAGCAACGGAAGCTGGCGGGTGGCGGCGGCCAGCCGCTGCCACAGCAGGACACTGGCCTCGTCGGCCCAGTGGAGGTCGTCGATCACCAGCACCAGCGGGCCTGCCGCGCAGGTCTCGTCGACCAGCGTCAGTAGTTTGTCCACAGTGGACAGCATCGGATCGGCGGGGCCCCAGTTCCCGTGCGCGGGCTCGGCGTGCAGCTCACCGGCCAGCTTGGCTTTGGCCGGATCCGCCGCGCCGTGGTGCACCCCGAGGCATTCCATGATCACCTGGAGCGGGAACCGTTGCTGGAGCTCGTCGGCCGCGGTCCAGGCGAGCTGGCAGCCACGGGCCGCGGCGCTCGACAGCCCGGCGAGCAGCAGCTCCGACTTGCCGATCCCCGGTTCGCCTTCGAGCCACACCGGACGGCCGCGGCCGGCGAGCACGTCGGTGACAAACCCGGCCAGCCGTTCGACCTGCCGCGAACGGCCGGGCAGATATCCCTGGCCGCCGCGTTCGATCGCCTTGGCCGCCGGCGGTGGCACGATCCGCAGCGGAGCCGGTTTCGATCCGGTGACAGGTTTTTCGGTGCCGTCCAGGATGCGCTGGTGCAGTTCGCGCAGCGGGGCACCGGGTTCGACGCCCAGTTCGTCCCGGAGTACTCGCCTCGCCTCGCGGTACGCGGTCAGCGCTTCGGTCCGCCGCCCGCTGGCGTGCAGGGCGCGCATGAGCGTTTCGTGCAGCGACTCGCGCCACGGATGCCGCTGGACCAGCGCGGTCAGCTCGGCCACCAGTTCACGGTGGTCGCCGAGGCCGAGCAGGGCGGTGGCCCGCAGTTCGGTGGCGGTCAGCTGGAGTTCGGCGAGCCGGACGCGTTCCGCTTCGGCGAACGGGCCGGGTACGCCGGAAAAAGCCTCGCCGCGCCAGCGACCGAGCGCGGTGGTCAGCCGCGCGGCCGCACCCCGCTGATCCGCGACGGCGAGCAGCTTCCTGGCGTCGGCGGCGTCCCGTTCGAACCGGTGGACGTCGAGCGCCTCGCGGTCCAGCCGCAGCACATAGCTCGATCCGGACGAACGCAGCACCTCGTGCGCGGCGCCACCGGCCTTGCGGATCGCCCCGCGCAGACCGGAGACGTAGGTGTGGACACTGCCGGTGGCGCTGGGGGGCGCCGCCCCGCCCCAGACGTCGGCGATCAGCTCGCCGAGGGAGATCGCCTGGCCGCGGCGGGCCGCCAAGGTGGCGAAGACCGCGCGCTGCCGGGCGGGCCCGAGCTTCAGCTCGACGTCTTCGAGCCAGGCACGAGGCGGCCCGAGCAGCTCGACGCGCAGGCCGTTCGTCACGCCGGCTCCATTTCTCGTCACGCACCGAAAGTGGCCGGATCACTACTGTGTCACCGCAGTTTAGGACGTTCGGGTGGCGGCCCGGTCGCGTACCCGGTCAGCGCAGCGGGCCGCGCTGGAAAGGCACCCCGGGGCGGGCGAGCGCGTGCAGCGGCGCGCACCAAGGCTGAGCGGCTTCCCCAGTGCGGCCGGCGGGCCAGGAGGACTCCGTACCCGCCTCGGGCAACAGGAGCGCGGCGAGTTCCCCGGTCAGGCTCTCGTGCTGGTCCTCGGTGAGATTCCGTTGGTGCGAAAGCAGATGGAGGAGTTCGACCGCGGGCCCGGTGGACAGCGCGCCGACGTTGTCGAGCAGCCACTGCGGGATCCAGGCCGCGGTCAGTTCGTCCCCTGCCTGGAGAAGTTGCTCGGCGACACGGTCCGCGGGAGCGCCGGAGCCCGCCATGGTCGCGGCGATCTCCTGGTGCAGTACGGCGCGGATGGCGGGCGGGGTGTTCGCGGCGAACACCGACCGTTCCAGTGGGACGCGGAATCGCAGGCGGTCGTCCTCGGTTTCCAGCACGCGGGCGGCGAGCGCCTCCTCGACGACCTCGATGAGCGCCCGGAGATCGCGGCCGGTGACTCCGGCCAGGTCGGCGACCGTGAACGACGAGCCGAGCAACGCGGCCGAATTCAGCGTTCGCTTGCACGGCACGGAAAGCGTGGAGAGGTGATCTTCCACGACGGCGGTTATCCGGCTGTGCGGCGCGGTGGTCACGTCGCGGCCGTCGGCGAACTCGGCGAACAGTTCGCGCAGGTAGCCGGCGTTACCGGCGGTGTACTCGGCCGCGAATCCCAGGAACTCCTCGCCGGGGCACCTGGCCAGGAACTCCTCGGCGAGCGCGGCGACGCCCGCACTGTCGAACGGCGGCAGCGAAACGATGTCGCCTTCGAGCCGCGCGCGGAGGACGTCGAGCGTGCGGCGCCGGGGGAGCGGGCGCGCGGAGCCGATCAGCAGCAGGGGCAGGTGCGCGGTGAGCAGGTGAAGCCGCTGCCAGGCGAGCAGGCTCTCCTCGTCGGCCCAGTGCAGATCTTCGAAGACGAGCACCCGCGGCCCGTCTTCACACAGTCCGGTGACCGTCTTGTCGAGGCTTTCGAGTGCTTCGCCGCCGAGGCAGTCGGCGATGAGGCTGAGCGGGACCGCGCTGGTCAGTTCGTCGGCTTCGACCCAGCTTGTCCGGTGTCTCGCCGTGGCGAGGGCCTCCGCCAGCAGCGCGCTCTTGCCGCTGCCCGCCTCGCCGTCCAGCCACACCGTCCCACCGCGGCCTTCGTCCAGCAACGCGGACAGGTGCCGGCGCAGGCGGCCCAGTTCGAACTCGCGGCCGACGAACGCGGACGGCCGTTCGGGCAGCGCCTGCGTCGGCCGGTGGCGTTCCGGCTGGTCCTGGTGGTGCAGTGAGGGATCGCCGTCCAGCACCCGCTGCCGCAGCGCCAGCAGTTCCGGGCCGGGTTCGAGGCCGGACCGCTCGATGATCGTCTCGCGGGCGCGATCGAACGCGGCCAGTGCCTCGGCCTGCCTGCCGGATCGGAACAACGCGGTGACCAGCATCCGATGCAGTCCCTCACGCAACGGATGGCGCTCGACCAGCACGGCCAGTTCGCCGGCGAGTTCGCGGTGACCGCCAAGGTGCAGCGCGACCTCGGCCTGGCGTTCGGCCGCGCTCATCCGCAGTTCGTTCAGCCGGGCGCGCTCGGTTTCGGCGAACGGGCCGGGGATCCCGTTCAGCGCGGAACCCCGCCACTGGTCGAGCGCCGAGCGCAGCGACTCGAGTTCCCGCTGGTGCGCGCCGGCGAGCCGATGCGTGCGGGCCCGGTCCAATTCGGCTTCGAAGACGTGGACGTCCACCTGCTGTCTCGGCAGGTCGAGGCGGTAACCCGCCCGGGTGGCGACGAGCGGTTCCCCCACCGGTTCCAGCGCGCGGCGCAGCGCGGACACGTAGGTGTAGACGATGCCGGTGGCACTGTCCGGGGGCCGCTCGCCCCAGACGGCGTCGATGATGTCCTTGCGCGAGACGAACTGGCCGGCGTGCAGGGCGAGCGTGGCGAACACCGCCTGCCGCTGGGCGGGGCCGAGCGCGATCTCGCCGTCGCCGTGCCAGGCGGGGGAACCGCCCAGCAGCCGCACCGTCAGCGAGGGAACCTCGTCCATGACCTGCCGCCTGTGCGTCCGACTGCGAAAAAGCATACCGCCCGGCGAAAATCCTAGTGGCGCCGTTGTGGGTTTCGCAATCAATCGGGCAGCCACCGTGTGGGTTTCGGCCGCCGGTCGTGAGACATGCCGGCGTTCGCCAGGACAGTTCTGTTCCGGCCCGCGGACGTGGCCGCGTTTATTGCCCGTTCATGTGGGTTTCAGCACGCGGACAGATGAGGGGCGACAGGGCAAAGCCCGGCGTTCTCGGGGGCAGAGTGTCGTCCGGCGCTGGTGGATGGCATGCGTGGCTGTGCATGCTGGATCGGTGAGCCAGGATCAGGAGCGACTCGCCGGGGATGTCCTGCTCGGCCTCGCCCATGACGGCAGGCTGGTGCTCGACGCCGCCGAGGCCGAAACACGCGTCGCCGAGCTTCGGCGGACGCTGGCCTACGGGTACGCCCTGCTCGCCGACCCGGACTACACCGGGCCCGAGGACAGGCTCCGCGAAATTCTGGATGAGCTTCCCAAGTACGTCGAGGCGTTTCAGCAGGCCACGAAGTCCTTCACCCCTCGTTGAGAACTCGTGGAGAGTTCGTGAAGAACTCCTCCGCAGACTGTGTCCCATCCGACTGGGGCCGCGGATCAAGCGGAGGGGACGAACGTGGACACGGAAACCCGACAGATCACCGTGGCGGTGCACGCGCCCGATCCGATCACCACTGCCGGTCTGGCCAGCCAGCTGGGCACGCAGCAGGGGATCGAGATCCGGGACTGGGAGCAGCGCGCCGAGTCCGAGGTACTGGTGTTCGCCGCCGAAGGGCTGACACCGGAGATCGTGCTGTGGCTGCGGCGGCTGGCCGCCGAGGACGGCAAGCCGGTGGTGCTCGTGGTGAGCCAGATCAGCGAGGCGGAACTGGTGCCCGCCATCGAATGCCGGGTGGTGGCGGTCCTGCCGCGCTCCGCGACGACCGGTGAGCGGCTGGCGCACGCGGTTCGCGCGGCGGCGTCCGGCGGCGGCGTGCTCCCGCCGAGCCTGCTCGGCGAACTGCTCAAGCACGTCGAACGGCTGCAACGCGAGGTGCTGGACCCGATGGGCGTCAACACCGCCGGGCTCACCACCCGGGAGATCGACGTCCTGCGCCTGATGGCCGACGGGAAGGACACCGTCGAGATCGCCGGTGAACTCAGCTACTCGGAACGCAGCGTCAAGCACATCATCCAGGGCATCACCGGACGCCTGAACCTGCGGAACCGGCCGCACGCCGTCGCCTACGCGGTGCGTGCCGGGGTCATCTAGCGTGCTTGGATGGCCAACTCGCGTGCTTGGATGGCCAACACACGTGCTTGGTTGGGCGGCCGGCTTCCCGGGGAGGACGTGACCGCGGTCCGCGCGGCCATGACCTCCGCGATCAGCCGTTCCGCCCTGGCCTCCCGGAGCGGCAGCAGACAGCGCACCCCGGCCGTCATCGGCACTGACCGAAAGAGCAGCGTGGACCTCAGGCCGCGAGTGGGCCGAAGACGAGGGTGCCCGGCGCCTCGGCGTCGTCACCCGCCCAGAACTCCAGCCACAGCGCGGCGAACTCGTTCCGGGACAGCATTCCGTCACCGTCGGAGTCCAGCAGCGGGAACGTGGCGTCGGTGTCGGTGGGGCAGCCGTTCCAGACCTCGATCATCCGGCGGTACTCCGCCGCGGAGATCAGGCCGTCCCTGTTCTCGTCGATCGCTTCGAACATCGCGTCGGCGGTCGCGGTCACGGCCTCGGGCGTGTCCGGCAGTTTGTCCACCACCAGCAGGACTTCGTCGAGGGTGACCTTGTCGTCGCGGTTGAGATCCGACGCCGTCAGCAACGTCGTCCACCAGCTCAGCATGATGCCGGTCAGGCGCCGCTCGTCACCTTGGCCGCGCAGCAGCCTCCAGCGGTCCGCCAGGGCCTGGAAGTCCCGCTCCTGAAGGAAACCGTCGCCGTCGACGTCCATCGCGGCGAAGACACCCGAAATCTTGCGCCGCTGCAAGTCGCTCGCCATGCGTCCGAACGATAGGACCGGATGCCGTAGCGCACATCGGCCATTCAGGGCCCCGGCGATCCACGATCGGGGGACGGCACCGCACTCGCCTTGCCAGGTCCACGATGTCGACCGCGTCCGAGCGGTAGCGCTCAAGCCCGTCTTCGTGCGGTAGCGGATCACCGTCAGGCACTGGTCGAGGACGGTCAAACGCCGGCAGTCGTCGATTCCCCGTCGTGCGTCGCGTGCCCGCCCGGATCGTTATTCGGTGAGCGCGCCGAGGATCTTGCCCAACGCGGACTGCGCCACCGCCGAGGTGTACGGACCGACGGCGACCAGCGACGCGATAAGCGCCGAGGCTTCGCCAGGGGTCAGCGAGATCGGCGGCAGCACGGACCGCGCGTCGATGCCGTAGCCACCGCGCGGCCCGCGGTGGATGGTGATGGGAACGCCCGCTTCGCGCAGGCGCGTGATGTCGCGTTCCACGGTCCGCAGGCTCACTCCGGTCGACTCCGCGAGGCCCGCGCCCGTCACCCGGCGCGGCGCCCGTACCCGCAGCAGCTCGATGATCGCGTGCTGTCGTTCGATCAAGGGCGCCGCCTGGTGCAACTGCGCCATTCCCGCCATCCCTGCGGAACCGACCGGCCGCTGGGGCATTTCCGCGCTCCTCGACTTCGAATAACCGACCCCGCGTTGACGTCTATTGGATCTTAGGCTCGTTTTTCCTTCTCGTGATCGGATTTCGATGCCTTCACTTTTCGCATTCCCCGGCGACTTCCGGCGCATGTGGATCGGCCAGACGATCAGCGCGTTCGGCGACAAGGTTTCGCGGATGGCGGTGCCGACGGTCGCCCTGCTCGAACTCGACGGGACCGCATGGGACGTCGGAGTGCTGGCCGCGCTGCGGTTCTTGCCGTTCGTGCTGATCGGCTCGGTGGCCGGTGTGTGGGTCGACCGGTTCTCGCGCCGCGGGACGATGATCTGGGCCGACGTCGGCAGGCTGGTGGCGATGGGGTCGATCCCGGTCGCGTACTTGTTCGGTGTCCTCACCCTCGGCCAACTGTTCGTGGTCGCGGGGGTGGTCGGCGTACTGACGGTCTTCTTCGAAGTCGCCGCGCAGTCCTATCTCCCGGTGCTGGCCGGACCGGACGGGATCGTGGCAGGCAACGAGCGGTTGCAGACCTCCCGAGCGGTCGCCGAGGTCGGTGGCGCGGCCGCCGCGGGCGGGCTGATGCAGTTCCTCGGCACCGCGCTCGCGATCCTGGCCGACGCCCTGTCCTTCCTCGCTTCGCTGGTGTCACTGCTGCTGATGCGTCACCGCGAGCCGCCCGCCGTCAAACCGGAGAAGCCGCGGTCGGCACTGGTGGAAGCCAGGGAGGGACTGGCGGTGCTGCTGTCCGACATCCGGCTGCGCAATCTGATGCTCGCGAGTACGACGGTGAATCTCGGCGTGGCGACGGCGAACACGCTGGTGCTGGTCTTCGCCTACGACCACGGGAAACTGAGCCCTGGCGCCGTCGGCCTCGCGTTCGCGATCGGCACGGTGGGCCTCATCCTCGGCGCGGTGTCGTCCCGCTCGATCGCACGGAGGCTCACCCTCGGGCGGACGCTGGCGGCGTCGATCCTGGTGACCGGCTTGGGTTTCCTGCTGTTGCCCGTCGGCGGGCCAGGCGCCGCGCCTGCCATGCTGATCGTGAGTCAGTTCCTCATCGGGTTCGCCGACTCGGTCTTCAACATCCACGTGCTCAGCCTGGTCCAGCGTGTCACGCCGCCGGAGATGATGGGCCGGGTCAACGGAACCGCGCTCTCGGTGGTCTTCGGCACCGGAACACTCGGCGGCCTGGTCGCCGGTTTCGTCGGCACGGTTTTCGGTACGGTGCCCGGCCTGGTGGTGTCGGCGGGGATCATCTGCTGTGGCGCGGTGTTCGTCCTCGTCGACCCCTTGCGCACGATTCGGGACGGAGCGGGTCGACCGGAGCGGGGGAACGTCATCAAGGACAAGGCACGGCGAGTGGTGCGATGATCGGGGTCGTGGCGCCGGCCTCGGCCTGGTGCCGATCGACCGGCCTTCGAGGAGGAGACACATGACCGCCGAGATCGAGCGGGCCGCGCACGCCTACTGTCCCGTATGCACGCCGGATCCCGGTCGCGGTGACCTGGTCACCGCGCTCTGCGGGGCCACCCATCCCTACTGGGGCCGTCGCGAGCGGCCGGTGAACAACTGTCCCGCGTGTGAGGCGCTCGCCGCGAATACGGTCTACCCGTGCGGCCACACCGGAAGCGAGCGATGAGGGCATGATCGCCCTGGCCCGGCTGGCTCAAACGTGTCCGTCACCACGTCGCGCAGGTTGTTTCGGAGCGGTCTTGACGGGTATCCGAAAGGCACCGGACGACAACGAACGGAGCCACCCATGAACGACAAAGCCGAGAACAAGGTCGAAGAACTCAAGGGCAAGGCCAAGGAAGCCGTCGGGGACGCCACGGACAACGAGCAGTGGCAGGCCGAAGGCAAGGCCGAGCAGGGCAAGGCCAACGTCAAGCAGGCCGGGGAAAAGATCAAGGACGCCGTGAAGGGCGTCCGGGACTGACCTTGTGGCCGAAAAAGGGTCCGCCTTCGGGTGGGCCCTTTTTTCGTGCGGGATCGCCGGAAATGGGTTTGCGGGCCCGAGCCCGATCGGATAGATCTGGCCGCCGGACTCCTGCGACGGAAGTGACGACTTGACCCGGAACGACCTGATCCTCCGCCCGATCACCGGGCGTGACGAACTCGCTCTCTTCACCCGGCTTTCCTACGTCCTCGACGAGGAACTCGAAGACGACCTCGCCGCCGGGCGACGGCGTCCGGAATGGCTGTGGGTCGCCCTTCATGACGACAAACTGCTGGCCAGGGTCGCCTGGTGGTGCCGGGTCGGCGACGACAGCCCCTTCCTGCTCGACGTCTTCGACCTCGCCGACAGCGCCGATCGCGTCGACGTCGGCGAACGGCTGCTGCGCGCGGCCATGGCCGAAGTCGTCCCGGCGGGCACTCGCCCGCCCGAGTACGGCCGCTTCATCCCGCCGGACTGGCGTGACGACGAGGTGTCCAGGCGCGTCGTCGAGGACCGCATGGCCGTGCTGGAACGGACCGGTGCCCGGCTGTTCGTCGAACGGCTGCGCCTCGAGTGGCGGCCGGGGACGCCGATCCCCGAGCCGTCGGGCCGCCTGACGTTCCGTCCCTTCCGTGACACCGAAGAAGTCCTCGAGCTGATGACCCGGGCCATGGACGGGACGCTGGACGCGCACAGCCGCGACGACCTGACCCGGATGCCCGCCCGCGAGGCCGCGATCAGGCATTACGACGACGAACTCGCGCACTATCGCAGCCCGCGGGACTGGTGGCGCGTC
This sequence comes from Amycolatopsis coloradensis, assembly GCF_001953865.1. Taxonomy (GTDB): domain Bacteria; phylum Actinomycetota; class Actinomycetes; order Mycobacteriales; family Pseudonocardiaceae; genus Amycolatopsis; species Amycolatopsis coloradensis. Next base: position 229,414 of record NZ_MQUQ01000004.1, on the reverse strand, counting down.
GCGACCCTGCCGGACGGCGAGCCCGTCGGGTTCGTCACCCCGGCGCGCAACGATTACAACGCCGTCATCGGCTATCTCGCGGTGCTGCCCGAGCACCGCGGCAACGGCTACATCGACGAAATCCTCGCCGAGGGGACCCGAATCCTCGCCGCGCGGGACGTCCCGCGGATCAGGGCGGCCACGGATCTCGGCAACGTGCCGATGGCGAAGGCCTTCGGGCGCCTCGGCTACGTGAACTTCGAGCGCGCGATCACCATGACCTGGGAGTGACGGTGAGCGTGGTGGACCTCAGGACGGCTCAGCGGCGGCCGCCCGCCACGTTCGCCTTCCTCTCGATAGCCCCTTCCCCTTGATAGCACGGAGTGTCGAAGTTTCCGTTGCCGTTTCGTGGCGACGGTCGCGGGGAAGCGGGTGGTCCCGGGCCCTGAGGTACCGTCCGGTCCATGGATTTCCGGGATTTCGACGGTGTCAAGGTGCGGCGGCCTTCGGTCGAGCGGGACGGCCTCGACCGCGAGCCCGCCCTGTTCCAGGGTGATTTCGACTTCGACGCCGTCCACCTCGACGGCGGTGACCAGGACGGGGTCCGCGGCGGCGGCGAGATCGCGCATTCCCTTGTCACGGACGTGAGCCTGGCGAACGCCCGGCTCGACAGGCTGACGCTGTCCGATGTGGTTCTCGAAGGGGTCGACCTGTCCAACGCGGCGATCCGCGAACTGGCCGCACGCCGCGTCGAAATCCTTCGCTGCCGGGCGATCGGACTGGGTGTGTCGATAGCCTCCGCCAGCGACCTGTACGTCGAGAACGCGCGCTTCGATTACGCGTCGGTGGCGGTCGAGCGGGTCAAGAACGCGGTCGTGTTCTCCGGATGTTCGTTCCGGGAGACGGTTTTCTCCGGCGACTTGGCCAATCTGACCTTTGTGGACTGTCAATTCACCGACACCGAGTTCGCGGCGACCGGTGCGGCGGGCTGCGACCTCCGCGGCTCGCGGTTGTCCGGTGTCCGCGGCCTGCTGACCCTGCGCGGGGCGAAGATCACGAGCGAACAAGCCGTCTCGGTCGCGGGGATCATCGCGGCCGAAAGTGGCCTGTCGGTCATCGGCTGATCTGGAACAATCCCGGGATGACCTCTATCGCGTTGTTCCACTCGGTACTGGGCTTGCGCCCGGTGGAACTGGCCGCCGCCGAACGTCTGCGCGCGGCGGGCCACGAGGTGGTGACGCCGGATCTCTACGGCGGCGAGACCGCGTCCACGCTCGACGAGGGTTTCGCGGTCAAGGACCGGATCGGCTGGGCCACCCTCGCCGAACGTGCCCACGACGCCTTGCGGGCTCTGCCCGGCGACACCGTGCTGGCCGGTATGTCGATGGGCGCGGCCATGGTCGGCACGCTGCTGCCTCGTCGGCCCGGTACCGCCGGCGTGCTCCTGCTCCACGCCATCGCCGAAATCCCCGCGACGGTCCGTGAAGGCCTGCCGATCCAGCTTCACGCGGCCGATCCGGACGACTTCGCGCCACCGGCCGCGCTTCCGGGCTGGCTGGAAGCGGCGACCCGTGCGGGCGCCGACGCGCGGATCTTCACCTATCCGCGTGCGGGTCACTTCTACACCGACGCCAGTCTGCCCGATCACGACGAGGAAGCGTCAGCCCTTACCTGGCAACGGATCCTGGATTTCCTGGATCATCCCTCCGGATAGAAGACGAACAGCGTGCACCCGGTCGCCGATGCGGGCACGTGCAGGAAGGTCCCCGCCGGATAGTCGCGTGCGCCGGGCACTGCTTCGCGCGCACGCGAGCGCGGCTCGTCACGATCTGTTCCGGCGTTTTCGCACTCGCTCGCACCGGGCTGCCGGACGGCAGGGCGGCGACAACGCACTGGTCGCGCGCGGGGATCGACCTCTGCCTGCACCTCTCGGGACGACGCCGGGTGCCTACCGGCGGGTGTTCCGAGGCTCGTGATCCGCCGGGTTTCGCCTTGAGCGGAACCACCCGCGCGGGCTCCGGCCCGATGTCAGGATGACCGTATGGCGGACATCCTCCCTTTCCAGCAGAAGCGTCCGGAACCCGAGCCGGAGCCGCTGTGGCGCGACGTGCTGGGCCGGAGCCTGCGCGCGGCGAGGGAGGAACAAGGCGGCCGCCTGATCGACATCGCGGAACGCGCGGGTATCTCGCCGCAGTACCTCTCGGAGATCGAGCGCGGCCGCAAAGAGCCGTCCAGCGAAATGATCGCCGCGGTCACCGGCGCGCTCGGGATCGATCTCGCGGACCTGCTCTTCGGTATCGCGGGAACGGTCCGGCGGGGCGGCAGCACCGGCCTCGCGGTCGGCCGCCGCCCGGCGGGCCCCTTGCTCATGGCCGCTTGAAGTGTGTCGAGCTGTGGGGTCCGGTGGGACCCGTCGGCAGGTCACACTTCGGCGAAAGTGTGGGTCTGGCGGTGGAAGGGCTGCGAAAGGGCGGCCAGGCGACTCGGCGGCCAGATGTCCTGCTGCTCGCTCACCGTCAGCACACCGTCGCGGCGCAGCAGCCAGATCGCCTCGAACTGGTGGTGGAGGACAGCGTCGCCGCTGACCCGGGCGAACAGGCCGGACACCAGCCGGATCACGTCGTCCTGCTGCCGGCTGATGTCCTGTTCTTTGTCGAGCTGGAAGGCGATCGACACGGTAGGCGTGAAACCGAGGTCCGCGCTCACCGGGTTCCACGGCCGGGGTTTGGTCCCGACCACGCGGATCCAGGTGCCGATCTTGGTGGCCACGCCCTGTTCGAGCACCTTCCCCGCGGTGACCTCCGGGTCGAACAACCCCAGTTCCCTTGCCACGTCACGAATCTCGCGGGCGACGGTCTCGCTCGAAGATCGCGTCGCCAGTTCGAGGCTGTACGATATGGCCATCTGAGTCGTCCTTGCTGCCGGAGGCGTCAGGGATAGAAGTTAACCACGTTGCCGTTCTTGTCGATCACCTTGATCTCCTTGAGGCCTTCGATGGGCCAGTCACGCAACTGGGCGCGCAGCTTCTCGGGATCGACGTTGCTGTCGGCCAGGTTGAGCACCACCCGCTCGGTCTGCTCCTTGTCGATCTTGCCCTGGATTTCCGAGGCGATGTTGCGCGCGTTCGCGGTCTTGGGCGCGTAGTTGTCGAAGACCTCGCCCTCGATCTTGTAGTCCGGGTTCTTGTCACCAGGGACGTCCGGGTTCTGCTCGACCTTGTACCCCGCCTTCGCCAGGGTGGTCGCCGATTCGTTCTCCCGCTGCAGGGAACGCTTGGTCTCGGCGTCGTCCTGGTCCCGAATGCGAGTCGGGTGCCCGTCGGGCTCGGCGTTCGGATCGGGTTTCCCGGACGGCTCGGTGTGGTCGCCGCCGTGGCCGGTCGGCTTCTTGGGGTCTTTCGGAGGCTTGTTCCCGCCGCCGCCACCCTTGCGGAGGTCGTCCATCTTCTTGCGGATCTGGTCGAGCAACTCCTTGAGCTTGCGCAGCAGGGGAACCAGGTTCTGCAGCGTGCGCACCAGCTTCTTGATGATCTGGGCGATCCGAGCCGACCATTTGGCCGCGGCGGTGGCCGCCTGCGCCGCGGCCGCGGGAGCGCCCACGATCGTCAGGGCCTCGGCGGCCCACACCACCAGGCGCCCGACCAGGTCGGCGATCAGGTCCCGGACCGTCTCCCGGACGACGCCGACCACCATGCCCGCCATCCGCACCGCGCTGCCGAGACCGTCGGCCGCTTGTGCGGCGGCATCGATCAGGGTGGCGGTGGTCGCGGCGCGGATCCGATAGGCGTCGCCCGCCTTGCCGACCCAGCTTTCGGTGTCGGTCGTGGCTTCGGTGCCGTACGCGGTGCCCTCTTCGCGAACCGCCTTGGCGATGTTCTGCCAGGTCTGCGCCTGCGAGGCGACCACGTCCGCGTTGCCGGCGAGCTTGTCCAGCGCGTCCTGCAGCGGTTCCACGTGCTCGATGATGAAGGAGACCAGATTGGACGCCACCGAGCCGATGGGGTCCATCGCGATGCTCAGGGCCTCCAGGCCGGTGGTGACCGCGCCGAGGCCGATGTCGACCCAGTTCCCGCTCTCGATGCCCTGCACCAGATCGCCGACCGACTCGGCGATACCGATGCCGGTGTACCACTCGGTCGAGTCTTCGACCGGCGCCACCAGCGGATTGTCGGTCACTCCAGTGCTCCGGAGAGGCCGTCGAACTTCAGCTTCGCTTCACCGTCCTGGCTCTCGTACCGGTCCGCGGCCGTTCGCAGGTTCTCCGCGGTTTCCCCCAGTCCGCCTTGGGCCGCCTTCAGCGCGGCGCTCGCTGTCTGCTCCAGCTCGTTGAACAGCGGGGGAAGGAACTGGCAGATGAGGCCGTAGGCGTCGTCGGCCATCACCTGCCCGGCCGCGTCGACCGCCTGACCGATCTTCGCCCCGTGGGCCTCCGCCTTCGCGGCGTGGGCGCGCAGATCGCCGCCCTTCACCTCGAAGCCGGTCACGGTCTCACCGCGAGACGGTCATCGCCTCCGGTCGTAGATCGAACCTCCACCGAAGTCCTCCTCCCCGTCATCGGCCTCCCGGCGGTCGGACCGCGGTGACGCCTCCGTTGGTTCCCCAGTCGAAGGGAATCGCTCCTCGTAGTAGTGCACGATCCGGTCCGCGCTCGAGCCGGCGTCCGCACCGAGCGTGTCGTCGGTGACCTCACGTACCCGGCCGGCGATCCCGGCTTTCGCGTGGTTGATGGCCCCCATCAGCTGAACTCCGAGTTCCTGAGGCGAAGTCTGCTGGACACGCTCGGTGAACTTCGCATCGACGACCGAGCCGTTCGCGTCCACCGTGACCGTGACGACTCCGCTGGGGCTGCTCGCGGACACCCGGACGTCATCAACTCGGTGTCGCAGCTCCTGATAGCGGGCCGCGTTGCGCTCGAACCCGGCCACCCAGTCGTCCAAGCCGCGCTCGATCTCGACTGGGTCACCGCGGAACAGCTCGTCGGGTAGTTCCGGGCTCATGCGAGGACCCTACCCGGATTCACCCTGAACGGAATTAGCCGGAACAAGTGAATACCGGCCACGTTCGCCGCAGCGGTGCTCAGGTCCGGCTGTCGAGGACGCGGTCCGCGAGTCCGTAGGCGACGGCACCCGCCGCGTCGAACACGCGGTCCCGGTCGGTGTCGTGCCGGAGATCGGAGACGGTGCGGCCGGTGTGCGCGGAAAGGATCTCCTCCAGCTGCGTCCGCACCCGCACCACCTCGTCGGCCTGGAGGATGAGGTCCGGGATGGTGCCGCGGCCCTGCGCCGCGGGCTGGTGCAGCACCACGCGGGTGTGGGGCAGCACGAACCGATGCCCCGCCTCGCCCGCCGCCAGCAGGATCGCGCCTGCCGCGACGGCCTGGCCGACGCAGGTCGTCGCCACCGGCGCCTTGATGAAGCGCATGGTGTCGTACAGCGCGAGCATCGCGGACGGGTCGCCGCCCTCGGTGTTGATGTAGAGGTTGATCTCCTGCTCCGGGTTGTCCGCCTCCAGGTAGAGCAGCTGGGTGATCAACGCGTTCGCCACGCCGGAGTCGATCGCGGTCCCGAGGTAGATGATCCGCTCCGACAGCAGATGCGAGTAGACGTCCATGATCCGCTCGCCGGCGGGACTGCGGGAGATGACGTTGGGGATGGTGTAGGTGCTCATGCGCCGACGGTCCTTTCCGAGCCGAGGCCGAGTTTGTGGGTGCGTACGGGAACGACCTGGTCGAGGCTGTCGACGATGTGGTCGATGAACCCGTATTCGCGTGCCTGTTCCGTGGTGAACCAGCGATCGTGCAGGGAGTCGGCGAAGATCCGCTCGATGGGCTGCCCGGTGTCGTCGGAGATGAGGCCGAGCACCGTGTCCCGCGTGTAGCGCAGGTCGTCCGCCTGCACCTCCACCTCGACGGCCGAGCCGCCGATGCCCGAGGAACCCTGGTGCATCAGGATCCGCGCGTGCGGCAGGGCGAACCGTTTGCCTTTGGTCCCCGCGGACAGCAGGAACTGCCCGGCACTGCACGCCAGTCCCAGCGCGAGGGTGGCGACGTCGCACGGCACGAGCCGCATCACGTCGCGGATGGCGAGCATCGAAGGGACCGAACCGCCCGGCGAGTGGATCCACAAGGCGATGTCCTTGCGGGGATCCTCGCTCGCCAGTGACAGGAGCTGGGTGGTGAGCACCGTCCCGTTGTCGTCGTCGAGCGCGCCGTCGAGGACCAGCACGCGCCTGCTGAAGAACCGTTCCCGGAGCCGTTGGTCGAAGAGTGGCTGTTTCTCGTAATCGGTCATGCCCCGACCATGCCGCCGGGACCAGGGCGTCCGCCGGTTTCTCTGCTGTGAGCGGATCAGCCCACAGCAGGACGCCGGGCCGGGACGAACCAGACGGCGCCCGCCAGTACGACGGAGAAGACGAGGACGAAGAGGTCGAGGGTGAGACCCGGCTGGACCGGAAGGCCGAGGTGCTCCCGATCGCCGCCGAGGAAGGTCAGCAGGCACAGCGACAGCAGGGTCAGCAGCGCGGAGACGCTGAGCATGATCTGCCCCGCCCGGACCTTGGCGAGCAGGCTCGCTCCGCCTGCCACCGCGGCAACCCCGGCGAAGATCAAGCTGACGTCCCCTACCGTGATCGGCAGATGCGCGAACTCGAAGAAGTAGTACGCCTGGTGCATCAGCATCGCGTTCGCGAGAAGTGCGAAGCCGAGCACCATGCCCGCCACGCCTGCCAGGACCGCGAACACGGAGGGCGGGATCAGCCCTGGCCGCTGCGGCGCGGGGGTTTCGATCCCGTTCGCGGCCTGGGTCAGCAGCGGGAGCGCGTGATCCGGCAGCATGCGCGCCTGCGGCGCCTTCGCCAGCAGCCCGTGGAGGACGTCCGCGAGCGGCCCGGACGTCCGGGTGAAGGGCGGCTGCTCGTTGACGACGGCGTAGAGCGTGGCCGCGACGTTCGCCCGCTGGAAGAAGTTCCCGCCCTCACTCGCGCTGAGCAGGGTCACCCCGAGCGACCAGAGATCGGAGTGGGGAGTGCCTTCGTGCCCCGCGATCGTTTCGGGGGCGAGGAACGCCGGGGTGCCGGCCGGGTCGAGGGCCTCGGCGATCCCGAAGCCGGTCAGTTTCACCGTGCCGTCGGGAGCCACCAGGATGTTCGCGGGCCGCACGTCTCCGTGCACCACGCCCGCAGTATGCGCCGCGGCGAGCGCGCCGAGCACCTGCCCGCCGAGTTCGGCCACGAACCGCGGCGGCATCGGACCCGAGGACGCCAGCTCCTCCAAAGTCCGTGCTTCCACCAGGTCCGTCACGATGAACGCCGTCCCGTCCACTGCCACGACATCGTGGACGGGCACCACCGACGGGTGATCCACGGAGACTCGGGCTGCCCGCCGTAGCCGCTCCACCAGGGCGGGCTCGCGGGTGGGAAGCGGCAGTTCCTTGATCGCGACCCGGGCGCCGTCCGGCCCGTCCTCGGCACGCCACAGCACGGCCGTCCCGTCGCGACCCAGCTCCTCGAGCAGGGCGTAGCGCTCGGCGATCGTGCGGGAAACTGCCGTCACAGTGGTTCTCCTCGAATCCTGAAGGGTCTCCGAGGAACGCTAACCAGCGCTCATGACAAAACGATGAAATGGCCGTTCATCCATATAGGACGTACACGGCTGGATATATTCACAGTCATGCTGACCTTGGCGGCCCTGGCCGACGACCCGGCTCTCGAACTCCGGGTGGTCGTCCCCGGCCGCGACGGGGCGTTGGCCGGGCAGGTGCTGTGGGTGCACAACACCGAGCTGCCCGACCCCGGGCCGTACGTGCGCGAACACGAGGTCGTGCTGACCAACGGCCTGTGGCTGGACCGCGTCGAGCCGGCGGACTTCGTCGCGCGAGTGGTCGGCGCCGGAGCGGCGGGGATCATCTTCGGCCTGCGGGTGGAACAACGCGACACTCCGGCGGCGCTCACCGGGGCGTGCCGGGAAGCCGGGCTGCCCCTGCTGGAGATTTCGATAGCGGTGCCGTTCACGGCGGTCACCCGTGCGGCGGCGGCGATCCAGGCCAGGGGCAGGCAGAACGCGCTGATGTCGTTGGTGCGGCGAGGGGACGAGCTGACCTCGGCGCTGTCGAGGGGCGACGGCGCTTCCGGGGTGCTCACGGTCCTGCGCCGTGAACACGAGCTTCCACTGGTGGTCGTGGACCGGATGGGCCGCGAGCTGGCGGCGGCCGGTGCCGAGCTGGACGCCGGACAGCTGCGCGCCGCGGCGGAGGCCTTGGCCAGTCACCCGCCGCCGCTGGAGGCGGAACTGGGCGCGGGGACGCGGGCGGCGCTGTTCCCGGTCGGCGCGATCGGGGACGCGGACGCCGCGCTGCTCTGCCTGCGCCCCTCCGCCGGGCTGGCGCAGGAGGAACGGGACGCGCTGGAGCAGACCGCCCGCTACCTCAGCCTGGAGGTGGCCCGGCACCAGGCGGTGCAGGCGATCGAGATGCGGTTCGCCGTCGAGTTGCTGGACATGGTGCTGTCCGGCGCGCAGCGTGTCGCGGAGGTGCCCGGCAGGCTGCGTGCCTTCGGGGTCGATCCGGACGGGCCGCTGACGGTGCTCGCGCTGGCGTTCGCGGGCGACGACGACACCGCCACCCTGCCGGGGATGGCGGAGGCCGTGACGGATTTCCTGCTGGCGGACGGGCTGCCCGCGGTGGTGGCGGCGGGCAGCCGGGACGTCGTGGCGGTGCTGCCCTGGCGTTCGGGAACGCAGTCGCCCGCCGCTCTCGCGCCCCGGCTGGCGGCGGCGGTGTCGCATCGGTTCGGCGGCAGGCGCGTCGTGGCCGGGCTGGCCGATCCGGTGTCCGGCGCGGCCGAACTCCGCACGCCGTTGTCACGCAGCCGCGAAGCCTGCGGGGCGCTCCGCGGCAGGCGTGGCGGGCCGGTGGCGGCGAGTTTCGCCGAGCTGGGCAGCTACCGGCTGCTGCTGGAGTCGCACGACGAGCAGTGGCGGCACACTTTCGCCGACGCCCTGCTCGGCCCGCTGCGCGAGCACGACCGTGCCCGCGACGGCGACCTGGAGACGACCCTGCGGGCTTTCCTCGACCACGACGGCCAGTGGGCGGCCACCGCCGCCTCCCTTTTCGTGCACGTCAACACTTTGCGCAACCGGCTGGCCAAGGTCACCGAGCTGACCGGCCGCGACGTCGGGCGGACCGCGGACCGCGTCGACCTGTTCCTGGCGCTGGAAGCGACTCAGTCCGGGTAGACCCCCGGGTCGATTTCGAGGCGCCGCAAGGATTCCGCGGGCAGAGCCGGGTCGGCCAGCGCGGCGGCCGCCACGTCCCGGCACCGGGCGAACCGGACGTCGCCGAGGCCGAGCCCGAACTCGATGAGCGCGCGCACGGCGGCCAGCCGTCCCGGCCTGCCCGACAGGAACGGGTGCAGGCACAGATTGAACAGGCAGCGGTGGCGGCGCATCGCGTCCAGTTCCGCGCGCCACAGCTCCAGCACCCGCACCGGTGAAGTGATCACCGAGCCGATCTGTGGCGCGGGAAGGAACGCGTACTGCTCCCAGTCGTCGAGCGACCAATGCACCGGGAGTTCGGCGATCCGGCCCGCCCCGGTCTCGATGAGGTAGGGCCGGTCGTCGGCCATCAGCGACGAGTCGTAGCTCAGCCCGTGTTCGGCCACCAGCCGCGGAGTGTCCCAAGTGGACTCCCAGCCCGCCGCGCGATGCCCGCTGATCTCGATGCCCTGGCTCGCGAAGACCGCCATGCCGCGCTCGAAGTCGGCCCGCTGCTCGGCCGCGGTCATCGCGGTCGGCGGCCGGTGGCTGTAGGAGTGGTGGGCCACCTCGTGTCCGCGCTCCACGATCGTGGCGGCCAGGCCGGGCCGCTGTTCGGCGACCCAGCCCGGTACGAAGAACGTCGCGGGCACGGCGAGTTCATCGAGCAGGTCGAGGATGCGCGGCACCCCGACCCGGGGCCCGTACGCCTGATGCGACATGGTCGACAGGTGCTCGGCGTAGCCCCGGCCTCTGGCGAGGATCGGGGACTCCGCGTCCACGTCGAAGGTCAGGGTCGCCACCGCGGCCGCGCCGCCGTGCCAGCTGGTTTCCGTCACGCTTGCCGACTCTCCCGCCAGCGGCGCGAGTTCGCCACCGTGACCGTGGGGGAGACCATCGCCCGGTCGAATTCTTCCAGTGGTTCCGCCGCGGCGACCCTGGCGGGCAGATCCGGGTTGGCCAGTGCGCCGTGGCCGAGTGAAAGCAGGTCGGCGTGCCCGCCGGCGAGCACCTCTCGTGCCTGGGTGAGATCGTGCATGCCGCCGTTCGCGATCACCGGCAGACCGGTGACCCGCCGGGCGAGGGCGGTGATGGTGCCGCCGTCGGCCAGCTTCGCCGTCTCCAGCCAGTTCCTGCCCTCGCTGGCGATGTGGAGGTAGCCGGCGCCCGCTTCGGCGACCGCCGCGAAGATCACCTCGGCGTCGTCGCGGCCGCCGGGCCAGCGATAGGTGAAGTCGTTGACCTTCGTCTGCGAAAGCCGCACCCCGGTCAGCAGATCGGGCACGGCTTCGGCGACGGCGGTCACGACGCGGGCGGTCAGCCGGATCCGGTTGGCGACCGGTCCGCCGTAGTCGTCGGTGCGCTGATTGGTGTAGTCGGTGAGGAACTGGTCGAGCAGGTAGCCGTTGGCCGCGTGCACCTCGACGCCGTCGAACCCGGCCCGACGGGCGCGCTCGGCCGCCGCCGCGAACCCGGCGACGACGTCGTCGATCTCGGCGATGGTCAGCTCCCGGGGTACGGGCCACGGCCCGGAACCGCCGTACGCGCGCATCTTCTCCCGGAGCGGCTGAACGGCCGACGGGCCGACGGTGTCGTCCTGGTGCGGATTTCCCTGGGAGATCGCACCGGCGTGCATGAGCTGGGCGATCATCCGGCCGCCCGCCGCGCGCACTCCGGCGGTGACGACGCGCCAGCCCGCGACGTGCTCGTCACGGGCGAGGCCCGGCTGGTTGAGATACCCCTGGCTGGCCGCCGTGTCGGGGTAGGTGCCCTCGCTGAACACCAGACCGAAGCCGCCGCGGGCGAATTCGGCGTAGTAATCGGCCATCTCGCCGGTCGGGGTGCCGTCGGGCCGCGCCGAGACGCGGGTCATGGGAGCGACGGCATAGCGGTTGCGCAGCGCGAGGCCGCCGAGCGTGATCGGGGCCAGCGCGGGGCGGGCGTGGTCGACGGTGGTGGTCATGCCGGGTTTCCTCCATTGTGGACGGTTTCGATGGCGAGCGGGGAGAGTCCGGCGTCGCTGATGCGCACGAGATCCTGCGGGCAGGCGGAGACCACGATCACGCAGTCCATTTCGGCGCGCAGGGTCACCGCGTCGCCGGGCCGCGAAGACGCGGTGAGCCAGCTCAGCCGTCCGTCCTCGCCGACCGGGATGCGCATGAAGACGTTGATCGGCTGCGGGATCGGACCCGTGAAGCCCATCCCGGCTTCGGCCAGCGCCTCACGCAGATTCGCCGCGCAGGACCGGTGCCCCGGAGCCCCCAGCGCGGCGTACCGGGCCGGGTCGCAGGCCGGGATGAGCATGTCGTGCTCGCCGGGGGAGGTGTCCTCGACCAGGGTCAGGATCGGGCGGCGCCGGTCGGTCACGAAAGACTCGCCGACGGCGGGGAACAGCCTGTCGATCCCCGCGCGGGTGTGCGCCGCGCTGTGGTGCTCGGTCAGTTCCCGGCCGCTGCCGGTGAACGCGAACACGTCACCGACCTGGCCTCCTTCGACGTCGATCACCCGCACGAGGTCACCAGCCCCCACCCGCACGGCCCGGGCGGTCCCCGGTGGCACTTCCGTTCTGTTCATGCCTTCAGCAAACCGGTGCGGAGGACCCGTGCGCCATGGAGAAGTCTCCATGATCACGGCTCCGCAGTGGAGGTATCTCTATTCCGGGAAACTAGTTTCGATTTTGACCATTTCCGAGGGAGGAGGTTAGTGTTCGGCGATGGAAGACGTGGACGCGGCCGGGCTGGACTTCTGGTCGTTCGTGGCGCTGGCCAACCAACGGCTCGCGCAGGAGTACGGCTTCCGGCACCAGCTGGCGACCGAGGTGCTGCTGACCCTCAACCGGGCCTCCGACCTGGTCACCTACGACCTCGAAGCCGCCGTGCACCGGCCGCGCGGCCGGTCTTGGTCGGCGTTCCGGCTGCTGTTCGTCGTCTGGCTCGCCGGGCCGCTCGAACCGACGAGCGCCGCCCGGCTGACCGGGATGAGCCGAGCGGCGGTGTCGAATCTGGTCAAGTCGCAGGTGGCGGAGGGAATGCTCCACCGGGTCCCGGACGAGCGGGACGGCCGGTCGGTGCAGCTGTCGCTGACCGAGGCCGGGCACGAGGAGATGGTCTCGGTCTTCCGTGCGCACAACGAGCGCGAGTTCGGCTGGACGAACGCGTTGACCGAGACCGAGCAGCGCATCCTGGTGATGCTGCTGGGCAAGCTGATCACGAGCCGCGCCGAGTTCGGCGCCCGCAGCCGCAAGTAGTCCTCTGGTCGCGCTCTGGCAGGCGCCGCGACAGGCCGTCGTGAGTGGTGAGGGACGGTTCTGGCCACTCGCGACCCCTTTCCGTCCCCCGGGCGACCGGACTACGCTGCCAGCAGTTAGTAAAAGTGTGAACTAAATCGGCGAGGAGGAGACCATGGTGGACGGCGGGCGGATTCCCGCGCTCTTCGCCGGGCTGTGTGACGACGCCGCGGTGTTCCCACCGGGTCTGGCTCCGCTGCCGGACGCCGTCGTGGCGCACGACGAGCACGTCTCCGCCTGGTACGCCGACCTCGTCGGGCCGCTGGTGGTCGCCGCCTCGGCGCTCGGCGACCTCGACGGCGTTCTCGCGGGACGCGACGTCCCCTTGCCTGTCGCGCTGACGCTTCCGGGCGGTCCCGCGCAACTCGCAGGCGTGCTCGAAGCCGTCGCAGCGCTGCCAGTGAAACTCGACGCGCTCGAAATCGCCGTGCCGGACGGTATGGGACCGGACGAGGTGCTCGCCGCGATTTCCGGCGCCACCGCACCGGTCTACGTCGAGATCCCGCGTGACGACCGGCGCGTCCCGTTGCTGACCGCGCTTTCCGGTACCGGCCACCGCGCGAAGTTCCGCACCGGCGGAGTCCGGGCCGAACTGTATCCCGACGAAGCCGAACTCGCCGCCGCGGTCCGGACGGCCGTCGGGGCGGGCGTTCCGTTCAAGGCCACCGCCGGGCTGCACCACGCGCTCCGCAACACCGATCCGGAGACCGGCTTCGAACAGCACGGATTCCTGAACCTGCTGCTGGCCACCGACGCCGTCCTCCACGCCGACGGCGACCCCGGAGCCCTGCTCGCCGAGCGGGACGGCGCGGTCGTCGCCGCGCGCCTGCGGGCGCTGGACGCGGACCGGGTCGCCGCCGCCCGCGCGGGTTTCACGTCGTTCGGCACCTGCAGCATCACCGACCCCCTGACCGAACTGGCCGGGCTCGGCCTGCTCGAGACGCCCCGAGGAGAGGCATGACCACGATCGACATCCCCGACGGCTCCCTGTTCGGGATCGAAAACCTGCCCTACGGCGTGTTCTCCGTCGACGGCGATCCCGCCCGCGTCGGCGTGCGTGTCGGGGACTCGGTCCTCGACCTGGCCGCGGCACTCGGCGACGACGTCTTCGCCGCGCCGTCGCTGAACCCGTTCATGGCGCAGGGATACGACCGCTGGGTGGCGGTCCGGGAGCGGATCCGCGAGCTGGTCTCCGGTGAGATCCCCGACGGTGCGGTGCATCCTGTCGGGCGGGTGACGACGCGTCTGCCGATCGAGGTCGCGGATTACGTCGACTTCTACGCCTCCGAACATCACGCGTCGAACGTCGGCCGGTTGTTCCGCCCGGACGCGGAACCGTTGCTGCCCAACTGGAAGCACCTCCCGGTCGGCTACCACGGGCGGTCCGGCACGGTCCTGGTCTCCGGTACGGACATCGTGCGCCCGAGCGGTCAGCGCAAGGCCCCGGCCGACGCGGCGCCGGTGTTCGGGCCGAGCACGCGACTGGACATCGAGGCGGAACTGGGTTTCGTCGTCGGCGCCGGAACCCCGTCGAACACCCCGATCGCCCCGGACGACTTCCCCCGCCACGTTTTCGGCGCGGTCCTGCTCAACGACTGGTCGGCCCGCGACATCCAGGCGTGGGAATACGTTCCGCTGGGCCCGCACCTCGGCAAGAGCTTCGCGACGTCGATCTCCCCTTGGGTGGTGCCGATCCTGGCGCTGGAGGCCGCGCGGATCCCGTTGCCCGGCCAGACGGATCCGGTGCCGCTGCCGTATCTGCGGGAAAGCGACCCGTGGGGACTAGACATCGACCTGGTCGTCGAATGGAACGGCGAAGAGGTCAGCCGTCCGCCTTACCGCGAGATGTACTGGTCGCCCGCCCAGATGCTCGCGCACCTCACGGTCAACGGCGCGTCGTCCCGCACGGGAGACCTGTACGGTTCCGGGACGATCTCCGGGCCGGAGAAGAACCAGCGCGGCGCGTTCCTCGAACTGTCCTGGGGCGGCAAGGAACCGCTCACCGTCAAGGGGGAGGAGCGCACCTTCCTGCTGGACGGCGACGAGGTCGTGATCACCGGAACCGCGCCCGGCGCGGACGGCGGGCGGATCGGGTTCGGCGAAGTCCGTGGCCGGGTGCTGCCGTCGAAGTGACCCGGGCCTTCACTCCTGCGGCGCGTCGAGCCGCAATTGCCGGTTGAGCACCGCTCGCGCGACCTCGGTCACCGGGAGCCGGTGACTGAAGGCGTGGGCACGCAACCGCAACAGGGCGTTTTCGAGACTGATCCGTAGTTCGGTGGCCAGCATCCCCGTCGCGACGTTCACGTCGTCGTAGTGGCCCGCGACGTCGTGCCGGGCCCATTGCGCGTGCGGACCGCCGCCGCCGTTGCTGTCGGTGAGCAGTGCGGTCGTGGCGATGGTGGCCAGTGCGAGCGCGTCGCCCAGCCCTTCCTGGCCCAGCGTTCCTGGCTCGCGGCGGTAGAGGTCCAGGGTGCCGAGCCGCAGCGCGCCGACTCCGAGCGGGAACGCGAACGCCGCGCCGACCCCGCTCGCCGCGGCACCGTCGGCGAACCCCGGCCAGCGTTGTTCGCCGGTGACGAGTTCGTCGACCAGTACGGGATCACCGGCGGTGAAGGCCTCGACGCCGGGGCCCTCGCCGACGGTGTACTGCAATTCCTCCAGCGACGTCGCCCATGGGCCGTCCGCGGCGACCAGCTCCTGGTCGTTGTCCCGCAGGCGCAGGGAGACCGCCGAACCGTCGACGTCGAGTTCCCCGACGGCGACCGCGCACACGACGCCTACCCACCCGGTGTCCGGGTCCCGGTCCGCCACGCGTTCGGTGACGAGCCGCCACAGCCGTTCCCGGCGCCGACCGTCCACTGTCGCCACCTCCGTTTCGGAAATCCGGCCCCATCATCACCCACCGGGCCACGACATCGCAGAACGGAGCGACGCGATCAGCCGTGCCGCGGGAACGCGGGCTCGGCGACGGGAGTCGGATACGCCGCCAGCCTGTGCGCCAAATCGGCCTCGCCGTCGAACTGGGGCGGCGGTTCCGGTCTCGGCGAGCGTTCGCCCGAGAGCAGGCTTCGCGCGAAGTCGGCGACGACCTGGGGCGGCGGGAGCGATTCGGCGGTGAGGTAGCCGGCCACGACGAGGTCCTCACCGGCGTTCGTCTCGATCGTCAACGCCCAGCCGTGCCGTTCCGTCCAAAGCAACGCCACATCGCGGTCGGGCCGGTCGGGAAGCCGCCGGTCCAGTGCGAGATACGCGCTCGCGGTCGGTTCGGTCTGCGCGTTGAACGCTTCCCCCTGGAGCCCGAGTTCCTCGCTCACTCGGCGCACATATCGTCGAAGGCCGTGCAAGGCCGCCTCGCCGAAATCCGCTTCCATCTCTCGATCGCCACCTCACGCTCGGTGCCCCGTCCTCTGGCGCCGTCTGCTTGACGCGGCAACGAGGTTCACGCAACGGGTTACTGGGTGTCCAGAAACCCGCTGGTTCAAACCCGAATCCGCCGTGGGGTCAGGGAAGTTCGGCGTCGACGAGGCGGCGAAACGAGCCTGGCGGGGAGACTGGCCGCCAGGGTGCCTCGGAATTCGTCGTCGGCCGGTCCCCAAGGAGATCGCGGCCAACGCGGAGTACACCGACGACGTCGACCGGCTCGCCGACATCAGGTCGCCCAGCCCCGCTGGACGATCCGGGCCAGTTCGTCCAGGTGCCCTCTGGCTTCCAGTGCGACCCGGGGATCGGCGGTATCGAGCAGCCCTTCGATCTCGAGGAGCGCGGCCTGCGCCCTCCGCGCGGGCGGCGGCGGCTCCGCGGACTTCGCCCATTCTTCGCCCCAGAACGCCGACCCTTCCTGACTGATGGCCGACCGGAAGATCAGTTGCTCCACCGTGTCCGCGGTCAGGCCGAGTTCCGCGGACCACGACGTCAGCAACTCGACGTACCGCTCGTAGGCCTCCGGCCGCCATTCGTCGATGTTCAGGCGCAGGCCGTGGTGCGCCAGCAACCAGCGGCGCACCACGGCGTCCAGGATCGGGGCGACGGCGTGGCCGGAGGACTGCGCGGCGGTGACGAACCGGAGGTACTTGGTGCCGAAAGCCACGCCCAGGTATCGCAGCGGTTCGTCGGCCATGACCCGGAACGCGGCGAGGCCGCCGTCGTCCCGCGCGACGCGTGCCACCTCCGCCAGCCGATCGATCGCGTGCGGGTTCTCGGCCAGCACACGCGCGGTCCGCCAGGCGCCGTAACCGACCGGTCCGTATCCCCAGATCATCGCGACCAGGAACGCCGGTTCGGCGCCTTCCGGTGTCGCGGCCCGCGCGGCGTGCTGGGTGGCTTCGGCACGATCGATGCGGTCCGGCAACGCGTCGAGGAACGAGTGATGGCCCGGGAACTGTTTGAGCCAGGAGCCGCGCGACCACCGGGAAGGCCGCTGCGAAGGTTCCCCGTGTTCCCGCCATCGCCGGAGGGCATCGATCAAGGCGGCCGGAACCGGTGTCTCGCGCGGTGTTGCTGTCACACATCCTCCTGCGACTCGTGGTGCGTCCAGGGTCCCACCACGACGGGGAGAGGGCGTCCGCGTCGGAAACCGGGAAGACCTGCTCGGTGACGCCCTCTATCACCTGTCCGAGCGCACGCTGACGGCCGCCGCGCGCACCTGGGAGCGCGAAGAGGGCGACGTGGTGCGCAACGCGGCCGGTGAACTGCGCTGTCTCGCGATCATGCGCGAGTACCGCTCCGTGCCCGCGGTCGGCCTGGACAGCCTCTGCCAAGCGATCGTCCGCCTGGGGGAGGCGTTCCTGTATTCGGACGTCCTCGCGTCACGGACACCCGACCTCGACGCCGCTCGAAGCGCTCGTGGAGGGACGGGTGCCCAGCCGGACCTAGGGCGCCAAGGGAATACCCGGCGCAAGCGGGGAGTCGTTGCACAGTATGGACTTCGGTATCGCGACGGCAGTGACCGACGAAGGAATCCGGCCCCACGTGCTGGGGGCGGCCATCGAGGAGAAGGGGTTCGACTCCCTCTATCTCCCCGAACACTCCCACATCCCGGTGAGCAGGGAGTCGCCGTACCCCGGCGGTGAGCTGCCGCGGGGCGCCTTGCGCAACTTCGACCCGTTCGTGGCGCTCGCCGCAGTCGCGGCGGTCACGTCGACCTCAGGCTGGGCACGGCGGTCGCCCTGATGATCCAGCGCGACGTGCTCTACACGGCCAAGGAGATCGCCAGTCTCGACCTGCTCTCCGAGGGACGGGTGATCTTCGGTGTCGGCGCGGGCTGGAACATCGAAGAGATGCGCAACCACGGCGTCGACCCGCGCACGCGAGGAGCGTTGCTGACCGAACAACTCCAGGCGCTCAAGGAGATCTGGACCAAGGACGAGGCCGAGTTCCACGGAAAGCACGTCGACTTCGACCCGGTCTACGCCTGGCCGAAGCCGGCGCGGAAACCGCATCCGCCGATCTACGTCGCCGGTCAGGGCCCGGCCGGGCTCAACCGGCTCGCCGAGCACGCCGACGGGTGGCTGCCGCATTTCGTGACACCGCCGGAGGAGTTGCGCCGGGTCAGGTCCTGGCTCGCCGACCAGGGCCGCGAAGACGTCCGGATCAGCGTGTTCGGCGCCCCGGCCGATCCCGAGTTGCTGCGGCGGCTCGCCGGCGCCGGGGTCGACGAGGTCTCCCTCATGCTGCCGACGCTGCCCGAGGCCGAGACTCTGGAACACCTCGACGAGCTGGCGAAGACGATCGAGCCGCTCCGCACGGTCTGAAGTACGTGAAGGACCCCTTCAGGAAGGGGTCCTTCACGCACCTGACGTCACGGGCAGGCGAGCACCGGGGCCTGCGGACGGCCACCGCCGTGCAGTTCGCTCAACGGAACTCTTGCCAGGCCGAGGATCGCCTGCGCGGTCGCGCGCGGGGCGGTCGCCGGGTTCAGGCCGGTGGCGTCGTAGGCGATCGCACCGCGGTCCGCGACGGCACCGGCGCAGCCGGTCTGCACCGACCGCAGGAATTCCCGCGCCTTGACCGCGGCGGCGGGGCGGTGACCGGCCAGCGCCTCCGCGGCGAGGCCGGTGCTGTTGGAGTTCGGGGCGTTCGCGCCGACACCGAAGCCGCCGTTCGCGTGCTGCTTGGTGACCAGCCAGGAGGTGCCCTCGCCGGCGTTCACCGCGTCACCGGTGGCGCGCAAGGCCTGCACGGCCACCGCGGTCGAGTCGACGTCGCTCGTGCACGTCGCTTCGCCGAAGTTCAGCGGGAAGCCGCCGTCCGCGCACTGGGTGCCCGCGAGGAACGTCACGGCCGACGCGGGGGCACCCGCGGGGGTGCGGTCCAGCGCCAGCAGGGCGAGCGACTGGCTGAAGGCGTTGGAGTAGTCGCCGAACTCGGACCGGTCGGAGAACCGGCCGGACGGCGTGAGCAGCGAGAGCAGTCCCGCCTTCAGGTCGACGCCGCCGAACGACGCCGGGTTCTTGCCCCGGACCTGCGCGGCCAGCAGCAGTTTGGCGTGTGCGCCCGCGTAAGCCTCGGTGCCGCCGCCGACGTAACCCGTGGTGATCTCCGGTTTCGCCAGCCAGGTGATCGCCTTGCCCGCGTTCGTGTCCGACACCCCGGCGGCGGCGAACGCGAAGATCGCGTCGATCGTCAAACCCTGGTCGGGGAACTTCTGGCCGCCGAAATCGGCCTCGAACCTTTCCCCGTCGACCATTTGCCTGGCGAGCCACCCCGCGGCGGCGTCCGCCTTGTTCGAGGTGGCGGCGGTCGCCGCCGGAGCGGCGACCAATCCGATGCCGCACAGCATGGCGACAGCGAAGACCAAACGTCTCATGAGAACCCTTTCCCGCACGTCCACGACAGGAGTCGGTGACACCGCGCGACGTGGGTGACCGGGCTCGCCTGGGGCATACCGTTGCGGGACAGCGCCGGACTCTCACCGGACTTCCCCCACGACCGCGCTGAATTGGACGTTCCGAAGAGTCTCATCCCGGTCAAGCGCCGGGGTACCGCCGGGCGCGAGTATCGATGTGATCCTGGCAACCGACCTGGTCAGCGGTGCCTGCCTCGGGTAATCGGGTGTTAACCTCGGCGGGCTCGACAACTCAACACCGCCGCCCGTGACGGGGAAGCCGGTCGAAATCCGGCGCTGTCGCGCAACCGTGGGCCCTGTGACCAGGGCGAGCCGGGATGCCGCATGGGTGGATGAACGACCAGAAGTCCGAACCACTGTCGCGATAAACAGGGGTGACCGCGGCGCCCCGCGCCTGTCCTCCGTCACGGCCGCAAGGAGGAGTCATGCGTCGCGGGTATCTGGCCGCATCGGCGTTCGCCGTCAGTGTCGGCGTGATCGCCGCACTGCTCACCGGCACGGCGACGGCCGCGGGCGACCGCGACGCGGCGCAGGCGAACTCCCGCTGGCTCGCGACCAAGCTGAAACCGGACGGAACGTTCGAGAACCCCAACGGCGGCGTGCTGCCCGACCTCGGCCTGATGATCGACGCGTTGTTCGCGATGTACGCCTCGGGCGAGGGCGCCCGTGCCGAGCCGATCGTGAAGTTCCTCGACGAGCAGGGTCACGCCACCGACTACTTCACCTGGGACAAGCTGGTTCCCGCCCCCGGATACGACAAGGTCATCGTCGGCGGGGCCACGGCCAAAACGCTCGTCGCCGCGCAGGTCTCCGGCCGCGACCCGCGCAACTTCGACGGCCACGACATGGTCGCCGAGACCCAGGGCACGATCATGCGCAAGGGACCCGACAAGGGCAGGGTCAGCGACTACTCGAAGGACCCCGCCCTCGCCGGGTCCGTGTACAACAACGCGAACATGTTCGGCCAGGCGCTCGGCGTCATCGGGCTCGCCGCGGCGGGTGCGAACGACCAGCTCGCCATCGACAAGCTGGTGACCCAGCAGTGTTCCGAGGGCTATTTCCGCCTCTTCTTCGGCGAAATCAAGACGACCGAGACCGGCGACCACGTCACGCCGAACGGCTACAAGATCTCCTCCTGTGACGAGGGCAAGGCGATCGACCAGTCCCCGACCGACGGCGACGCCACCGGTCTCGCGCTGTCGGCGCTGCTGGCCGCGCGGAAGGCGGGCGCCGCGGGACTCGACGGGCCGATCGCCAAGACGGTTTCCTGGCTGATCGCGAACCAGGCTCCCGGCGGTGGCTGGGGCGGCGGTGTCGGCACCGAAGCCCCGAACACCAACAGCACCGGGCTGGTCGTCCAGGCCCTCGCCGATGTCGGTGGCGCGGACGCCGCGGTGGACAAGGGCGTGCGGTACCTCAAAGCGGCGCAGGCGACCGCCGCGGCCGACGACGGCAACCGGCTCGCCGGCGACCTCGGCGCGATCGCCTACAACCCGGATTCCTACGCCGCCGCGCGCGCCAACGGCATCAGCGGGCTCGACACCTGGATCCGCGCCGGCGCCCAGGCCTCACTCGGGTTGTCCCAGATCGGGTTCTACTCGCTCGCGAAGAAAGCGACGCCGCCGACCAGCAGCGAGACCCCGTCCGACACGAGCACGCCCACCCCGACCACGAGCGACCCGGCGCCGACCAGTACAACCACGACGACGACCACGACCACCACGACGACCACGACCACGACCACCACGACATCGGTGACGCCGACGCCGGGAACGTCCTCGTCTCTCGTCAGCAGCCCACCGGTGCCGAGCACGGTCACCGTCACGAGCACCCCGCCCGCGGCCGAACCCGAGGCGAACAAGCCCGCTTCGAAAACCACCACACCGAAGCCCAAGAAGGCCCCCACGCCGAGGTCGTCCTCGGGCGCACGGGTTCCACCGTCCGCGGCGCTTTCGATTCCCGCCGCGACCCCGGGCATGGCGACCCCGGCTTCCCGGCTGGGCGCGTACCTGACGAACCGGCTCGTCGGCGGCGACCACGTCGAGGTCACCGACGACGGCAAGACCTACGTCGACTACGACGCCACCGCGGATCTCGTGCTGGCGCTGCGGGCGCTGGACGAGCAGCCGGACACGGTCGCCCGCGCGTCGAAGTTCCTGCTCGCGCCGGAAGCCGTGCAGGCCTACGCCCACGGTGCGCCGTACGAGCCGGGCGGCGCGGCCTACGCCGAACCGCTCGCCAAACTCGTGCTCGTCGCCGAGTTCGCGAAGGCGGACATCGCCGGTCAACTGCGCGCCGATCTGGTGACACTCCGGGGTGAAGACGGCAAGTTCACCGACACCGGTTCCTTCGCCGACGCTGACGAGACGGTCGAGAGGCACGCTTGGGCGCTGCTCGCCACCGCCGCCGATCCCGGTGCCGCGGTCGAACTGCTGCTGTCGCGCCAATGCGCCGACGGCACTTTCCCGAAGCACCTCGACACCGCGGAATGCGGTTCCGGCGATCTCGGTGCGACAGCCGCCGCGGTCACCGCGCTGGCGGTCCGGCCGGTCACCGACGCGGCGCCGTCGGCCAAACGACCGGACGGCTGGTCCGAGCGGCGCGTGTCGGCGTTCGTCTCCGCGGTGGGCGCGCTCGGCGTCCGGCCGACCGGCGCGGGCATGGTGACCGGGGAAGCCGGTGAGCCGGACGTCGCGCTCAGCGCCTCCGTCGCGGCCGCACGGCAGATCGCGGGCCTCGACGCGAGCGGCACCGCACGGTCGCTGGGCAAGCTGGTGCAGGCCGACGGCGGCTTCGTCAGGGGAGCCGTCGTGACGAGTGACGGGAAGACCGACTTCCCGACCAGTTTGGCCGCCGCGCAAGGTGTCGCGGGCCGATCCTGGCTCACCGCCGCGGATTCACCGCTGTCGCCCGCGATCCGGTTGCCGCTCTCGGAAGCGGGCGCCGCGAACGCCGTGTCCGGCACCCAGGTGCAGGCCGCCGCCCAGACCACTCAGCCGACCTGGATGACCTGGGGACTCGCCGGGCTCGCGGTACTCCTGCTGGCCGCCGCGATCGTGCTCATCTTCCTGCTTCGCCGTTTCATCAAAACCAAGGGGGTAACACCATGAGAAGACTGCTCGCCGTCACGTCCGTCCTCATCGGACTGACCGGACTCGCCACCGCCGTCGCCGCGCCCGCGCAGGCCGCGGGGTACAACGGGATCTGCACCGGCAACGACGCCCTCACCGGCGTCACCGTCGTGGTCGACTTCCAGGAACTGGATGGCAACGGCGGCACGGCCGCGCCGACGATCACCAGGTGCTCGCCCAACGCGAACCCCGGCACCGCCCGCACCGGAATCAAGGCGTTGCAGGACGCCGGGATCGCCGTCGCCGGTACCGCCCGCTGGGGGCTCGGTTTCGTGTGCCGTCTGGAAGGCCGTCCGGCCGCGACCGAGACCCTCCCGCTGTCGAGCAACCCGAACTACAAGGAACCGTGCGTCAACACCCCGCCCGTCGGCGCGTACTGGGGTTACTGGCACGCCGACGGTTCCGGGTCCACGTGGACCTACAGCAGTCATGGCGCGCTCAACCGCAACGTCGTCCCCGGTGGTTTCGAGGGCTGGTCGTTCTCGCTGAACAAGTCGGCCACGACCAACCCGCCGCCCGGTGTCACCCCGACCAACCCGGCTCGCACTGTCCAATGAGGAGGGTCTTCGGGGTGGTGGCGGCGATCTTCCTGATCGCCGCCTCGGCGCCCGCCGCCCACGCGGTCGACCAGAGCAAGGGGCATCCGGGTTTCTGCAAGGACGCCACCGGGGTCACCGTGGTCGTCGACTTCCAGCAACTCGGCGGCACGACCATCGTGCGCTGCAATCCCCAGCCTGCCCGCGGGACCGGGCTGGACGCGCTCAAGGGCGCGGGTTTCCAGATCGCGGGCGCGCAGCGGTGGGGCGAGGCCTTCGTCTGCCGGGTCGAGAACCGCCCGTCGGCGGCGGAGAACGTCCCGATCACCGGTCGTGAGAAGTACCACGAGCTGTGCATCGACACGCCACCGGCGCAGGCCTACTGGTCGTACTGGCACGCCTCGAACAACTGCGCGTGGGACTACAGCCAGTGGGGCGTCAAGAACCGCGACTTCATCCCCGGTGGTTTCGAAGGCTGGTCGTTTTCGTTGAACGCCACCGCGAAGACCAACCCGATCCCGCGGGTCTCCGCCGTGCGCCCGGGAACCGAGAGCCAGCCTTGTGTACCGCGTGAGGAAGCCAAGCCGGTCACCGGCGACCCCGGCGAACGGCAACAGCGACCGCAAGGCGGCAACGGGCAGCAGCAGACGGGCGACGGTCCGCAGGCGACGGCGGAAGCCGGGGCGGGGCCGGGGGAAGCCCCGGCCGCGGGCCCGAGTTCCGGTGCGCTGCCGCCGCCCAAGCCGCGCCCGAGCGCCTCGGCGCGGCCACAGGCGAAGGATCCGTCGATGAACGTCGCGTTCACCGGCGGTGAGAACGCCGAGGACGTCAACGCGGTGATCGAACGCGAGTCCGGGGCCGACGACTGGGCGCCGTGGGTCGCGGGCGGCGCCGTGCTGGCCTTGTGCGTGGCCGGATTCTTCTTGGCACGCAGACGGAAACGCGCACAGGGAGCCTGATGACGTCCTACTTCCTGCCGCGCGACCTGCATCCGGCCGCCTGGTGGGTGTGGGCGCTCGGCCTCGCCGTCGCCGCGACCCGGACGACGAACCCGTGGCTGCTGCTGACCATCGTGGCGGTCGCGGGCTACGTCGTCGTGGCGCGTCGCTCCGAAGCGCCGTGGGCGCTGGCGTTCCGGCTGTACCTGTACCTCGGCGCGTTCATCGTGGTGATTCGCGTGTTCTTCCGCATCGTGTTCGGCGGCGCCGAGGGCTCCACGATCATTCTGCGGCTGCCCGAAATCCCGCTGCCCGCATGGGCGGCCGGTATCCGGCTCTTCGGTGACGTGTCCGCGGAATCGTTGCTTGGCGGGCTCTACGACGGGATGCGGCTGGCCACGATGGTGATCTGCCTCGGCGCGGCCAACGCGCTGGCGAATCCGAAACGCCTGCTGAAGGCGATGCCGCCGGCGTTGTACGAGGTCGGCACCGCGGTGATCGTCGCGCTGTCGGTGTTCCCGCAGCTCGCCGAAAGCGTGCTGCGGGTCCGGCGGGCCCGCAAGTTGCGGGGCGGTTCGGGCAAGAAGAAGGTGAAGGCCCTGCACACCGTCCTCATCCCGGTGCTGGAGGACGCGCTTTCCCGCTCGCTGCAACTCGCCGCGTCGATGGATTCACGCGGCTACGGCCGGGCGGGAATGGTCGAAGCGCGTGCCCGGCTGCTCACCGGCACCCTGATGATCATCGGCCTGATCGGCGTCTGCGTCGGCGTTTACGCCACTTTGGACGGTTCGACGCCCCGATATCTCGCCGCGCCGGTGCTTTCCGCGGGAGTGCTGGTCGGGCTCGCCGGATTCTGGTCGGCGGGCAAACGGGTCCAGCGCACGCGCTACCGGCCCGATCGCTGGCATCTGCCCGAACTCGTCGTGGCCGCGAGCGGGATCGGCGTGGCGGCGATCCTGTTCACGACGTCCGCCGTGAACCCGATGAACATGAACCCGTCGCTGATCGACCTGTCCTGGCCGTCGCTGTCGTGGGGGCCGTTGCTCGGGGTGCTGATCGGCGTGCTGCCCGCCTTCCTGACCCCGGTGCCCGAACCCCCGTACGCCGCGCTGGAAGAAGAAGTACACGCATGATCGAACTGAATCAGGTCTCCTTCACCTACCACGGCCGTTCCGAACCGGTGCTGTCCGACGTGACGCTGTCCATCGGTGAAGGCGAACTCGTGCTTTTCGCGGGGCAGACGGGGGCGGGTAAGTCGACGCTGCTCGGCACGATCAACGGTCTCGTCCCGCATTTCACCGGCGGTCACCTGGACGGCACCGTGTCCGTCGACGGCGTCACGACGAGGTCCCGGCCGCCGCGTGAGTTCGCGCACCTGGTCGGCGTCGTCGGCCAGGACCCGCTCGCGGGCTTCGTCACCGACACCGTCGAGGACGAACTGGCGTACGGCATGGAACAGCTCGGCCTCGACCCGCAGGTGATGCGCCGCCGCGTCGAGGAAACCCTGGATCTGCTCGGTATCGCCGAGCTACGCAGGCGTGCGTTGCGGACCCTGTCCGGCGGGCAGCAACAGCGGGTGGCGATCGGCTCGGTGCTCACCACGCACCCGAAGGTGCTCGTGCTGGACGAACCGACGTCCGCGCTGGACCCGACGGCGGCCGAGGAAGTGCTGGCGACGCTCGCCAGGCTGGTGGAGGACCTCGGCACGACGGTGCTCATGGCGGAGCACCGGATGGAACGCGTGATCCCGTTCGCGGACCGGATGATCTACCTGCCCGGCACCGGGGGAGTGGTGGACGGCCCGCCGCCCGAGGTGCTGAAGGACATGCCGATCGCGCCGCCGATCGTCCAATTAGGACGGTTGGCTGAGTGGGCTCCGCTGCCGATGACGGTGCGCGACGCCCGTCGCCGGGCTTCTTCGCTGGCACTGGGGACTCCGCCGGTCCGGACCGTGACCGCGGGCGAGGAACTGCTGACCGCGTCCAGGGTCGTCGTGCGGTACGGGCCGAAGGTCGCGGTGCGGGAGATCGATCTCACCCTCCGCGCCGGCGAGGTGCTGGCGATGATGGGCCGCAACGGTTCCGGTAAATCGTCGCTGCTGTGGGCGGTGCAGGGCTCCGGCCCGCGGCAGGGCGGCAAGGTCACCGTCGAGGGCAAGGATCCGAAGACCCTGAGCAGCACCGCGGCCCGCGCTCTCGTCGGCATGGTGCCGCAGACCGCGAGCGACCTGCTGTACTTGCAGACCGTCGCCGCCGAATGCGAGGCCGCCGACGCGGAGTCGGGCGCGGAACCGGGTTATTGCCGGGGCCTGCTCGACAGGCTCGCTCCGGGCATCGACCCCGCTTCGCATCCGCGCGACCTGTCCGAGGGACAGCGTCTCGCTCTCGTGCTCGCGGTGCAGTTGTCCGCCGCGCCGCGGATCATGCTGCTGGACGAACCCACCCGCGGCCTCGACTACACCGCGAAGTCGGCGCTGGCGCAGATGATCGCGTCGCTGACGGCCGAAGGCAAGGCGGTGGTCGTCGCCACGCATGACGTCGAATTCGTCGCGACGATCGCGCATCGCGTGGTCGTGATGGCGGAAGGGGAGGTCGTCTCGAACGGCCCGACCGGCGAGGTGCTCGGCGGCTCGCCGGCGTTCGCGACACAGGTCGCCAAGATCCTCGGCGAACCGTGGCTCACCGTCGACGACGTCCGCTCGGCGCTTCCGCAGGAGGTCCGGTGAACACCGCTCCCGCCGTCCGGCTGGGCCCGCGCTCGGCGACGGTGCTCGGGCTCGCGTCGCTCGCGGGACTGATGATGTTCGTATGGCCGCTGCTGGTGCGGGTCGAACCGCAGTCGATGCAGCACGGCCCGGACGCGCCGTTCGTGTTCATCGGCATCCTGCCGATCCTGATCGTCATCGTGCTGGCCGAAATGTCCGAAGGGGGCATGGACTCCAAGGCCCTCGCGATGCTCGGTGTCCTTTCGGCGGTGAACGCGGCGTTGCGGCCGCTGGGGGCGGGGACCGCGGGCATCGAGACCGTGTTCTTCCTGCTGGTGCTCGCCGGACGGGTGCTCGGCCCCGGATTCGGTTTCGTGCTGGGCTGTACGTCGCTGTTCGCGTCGGCGTTGCTGACCGCGGGTGTCGGACCGTGGCTGCCGTTCCAGATGATGTGCTCGGCGTGGATCGGGATGGGCGCCGGGTTGCTGCCGCGCCGTGTCACCGGCAAGGCCGAGATCGCGATGCTGGTGGGCTACGGGATCTTCGTCGCGTATGTGTTCGGATTCCTGATGAACCTGTGGTTCTGGCCGTTCATCACCGACGCCGAAGTGCCGTACCACGACGGGCACATCTCCTACGTTCCCGGCGCCCCGCTGCCGGACAACCTGCACCGGTTCGCCGTGTTCACGCTGCTGACCTCGACGGCGGGCTGGGACACCGGGAGGGCGATCACCAACACGGTCGCGATCCTGATGCTGGGACCCGCTGTGCTGGCGACTCTGCGGAGGGCTTCGCGGAAGGCATCGTACGGCGTGATCCCTTCGTTCACGGATGGCGTGCCCCGCAAGTAGTCACCTACTTGCGGGGCACAGCGCCGGTGCTCAGCGGGACTTCCGGCGCGAGACGTGGAAAGCGACGGCGAAGGCCACTCCCACGGCCACGATGATCGCGGCGAAGACGGGATGCATGTCCTTGGAGAGGCTCTGTGCGCGTTCGGGTCCGATCGCCCAGAGCGCCAGGGGCGTGAGGTAGGCCGCGGTGAGGGCGATCGCGCCCCAGCGAAGCGCCTTGAGTCTGGCGTCGCGCAGGGTGCCGATCAGGACGAGAGCGACCGGGACGATGGCGATCATCGCGAACTGACCGATGATCATGATCGGGACGGCCCAGGCCGAGATGATGACGGAGCGCGGGGCGCGGCGGGCGGTGGTTTCGCGGTCGAGCGTCTGAGTGGACATCGGTTCCTCCTGGAGGCCGGGGGGTGGGTCAGCGGTGGGATTCGGCGGTGGCTTTGAGGTCCTTCAGCCAGGCTTCGAGGCCCCAGCCGAGGAACTTGGTCGCGGTGGGCACGTCGGCCTCGACCTGGGCGCCGGACCAGTTCTCCTCGGTGCGGACGAGGACGCCGCCCTTGACCTCGGTGAAGTTCCAGACGTGGATGCCGTTGTCGATGCTCAGGCCCTCGCCGACCGCGGGCCCGCTCCAGCGGATGCACTTGCCGCGCTGGATCTGGTGCACGGTCGAGGTGATCGACAGCGTGGTGGCGGGGGTCGTGGCGGTGGGTGGCGCCGGGGTGGTCCAGCGGAACCGGGAGTTCTTCCGGAACGGGCCCCAGTCCAGGCGCTCGTTGGTCAGGACCGGCTCCTGCCAGGACGGCCAGCGCTCGACGTCGGTCTGTAGCCGCCAGATCTTGCTCAGGGGAGCGTTGATCAGGGTCTCGGTCCGGTAGCGGATCGGGGCCTTCGTGTCGATGGTCTTGCCCTGGCACGACAGCGGGGCCGGGGTGGCGGAGGCGGCCTGGGCCGGCGTGACGACGCCGCCCAGCAAGCCGATGGCCAGCGGGAGGGCGACTACGGCGGCACGTGCGGAGGTGCGGCGGCGGGTCTTCGGGGCGGGCTGGGTGTCCGTCATGGTTCTTCTCCTCATCCAGGGCTGATTAGCGCTACTTGCGATAGTTAGAAGCTATAACTACAGCAGTGTGAGTGTCAATAGGTAAAGTGATAGCCTCTAACTGAACGCGAGCCCGGAAGGAGCAGTCGATGGACACGGACGCGAAGAACTCGCGTGAGCGCTACCGGGCTCAGGTGTGTACGGAGATCAAGCGGTACGCGTGGGAACAACTCGCCACCGCGGGCGTGTCCGCGTTGTCCCTCAACGCGATCGCCAAGCACGTGGGCATGAGCGGCCCCGCGCTGTACCGGTACTTCGCCAGTCGCGACGACCTGATCACGGACCTCATCCGCGACGCCTACCGGAGCCTCGCCGACGCCGTCCAGGCCGCCGCGGACTCAGGTGGCGGCGTAGCCGAAATCGCCTACGCCACAAGGAAATGGGCGCTGGCGGACCCCCAGCGATACCTGTTCGTCTACGGCACGCCCATCCCCGGCTACCGTGCGCCCGACGACACCACGAAGATCTCGGACGAGATCATGACCGTGCTGCTCGACGTCCATGCCGGGTGTCCCGGAAGTGGGCGGGCGACGCCGTTCGAAGCCCATCTCGACGATCATCGTGACTGGGCGGGTGGCAGGCCGGTGACGTCCGCGGTCCTCCGGAGCGCGGTGACCTTCTGGACCCGGCTCCACGGCGTCCTGTCTCTCGAACTGGCTGGGCACTTCGCGGGTATGGGGTTCGATCCTGCGGTGCTCTTCGCGGCCGAGTTGGATGGCCTGGTGGCTTGAGGGCTTTGGGCTTCAGGTCTTGTGCGGGCATGCGCGGACTGAAGTCGTGGAGAGCCTAGTGTCGCGTGATCCTTCGGGTCTCACACGTGACTGGGCGGCGATCATGCGTGATCAGACGGCGATCGCTCGTGATTGGACGGCGATCACACGTAACCGCCGTCTGATCACGGGTGAGCAAAGGCTCCCGCCCGGCCAGGCTGCCAGAACGCGGTGGCTCGAGTTGGTCGTGAGCGGCAATGAGACTTCTCTTGAGGATTAAGGCAAGCAGGGGACGCTACCTGACGGCCAAGTTGCTGCGGGAAACGTCGATCAAGGCCAAGATCCGATCTGCCCTCGTGGCGATGACACGCCAGACCCCTCACGACCCCGCCACATTTAGGCGGCGAGTCGCGCGGCCACGTTCCCGGCCGCGAGGCCGAAGGTCGATCATCCACAAAGGACGGTTCCCGCTGAGTGGTGCACCGTGACCTGCTTTCCCGCTGTGCGGTGGTTTTCGGCGGCCACTGTGCTAACTTCCCGGAATGCGCGGAGGATCCAAAGTTCCCTTCATGCGGACGCTCGCGGTGGCCGCGTCCGTGCTCATGGTCTCGCTGATCGGGGCCGTCGCGAACGCGTCCGGCGGGCATCCGCCTCGGCACGGCTGTGAGTGCGCGACGCCGTCGATCGACCGGTTGCAGCACTGGCTCGCGTCCGGTGAGGGTACGACGGTTCCGGCGACCGGCAGTCTGCTCGTTCGCGAACGTGGCGGCTACGCGGCCAAGGTGGCCTTCCTCAACGCCGAATGGCACGTGGTCGTCGTCTGGCTGGGAAATCGGTTTGAGGCGCAGGCCGATCTTTCGAAATCCGCCGGATTCTGGATGACCTACAGTGCGACCGACGACCTCTACGTCCAGCTTCGCCCGGCCTCGCACTGGAGCGGCGGCGACAAATGGCTCACGAAGGTGCCGTCGACAGGTGGGAAGCTCGTGAAAAAGTTCTTCAGCTTCGCGCCCGACGCGTGGACGACGCTGCCGGAGCTGGGCAAGCCCACGTATTCCTTCGCTTCGGCTCTGGTCGAAGCGCGGGGCCTGGTCTTCGTCGGCAAGACCCCGAACAAGCTCGATTTCCGTGGTCTCGCGATCGATCGCTACCAGCCGCCTTGCCTCTGATCATCAGGGTTCGCGCCATCTCGGATGGATCGTCCCTTGTGGACGGTTGACGGCCTGTTGCACGGTGTGACCGATTTGTCCTGTACTGTGAGCATTCAGTCGCACCCGCTCGACCCGATCCGAGGAGTACCCCTGATGAGCCTGTTCGACTCGCTCAAGGAGAAGGCCGCCGAGTTGCTGGGCGGTGCCGGCGACAAGGTCAGCGAACTGACCGGCGTCGACCTTTCCGGTGCCGCCGACCAGGCCACTCAGGCCGCCGGTGGCCTGGCCGAGACCGGGCAGGGTCTCTCCGAGAGCGCCACCACCGCCGGCCAGGACGCCGTCGATTCGGCCACCGCCGCCGGACAGGGCGTCGTCGACTCCACCGGTGCCGTCGGTGACACCGCCACCGGCCTGGCGGGCGACGTGATCGACCCGAACGCCCGGGGCTGACCACCCCCGGTAGCCGGTGTCCACGAGAACTCGCGGACACCGGCTATCGTCATGCCCGCGCGGCGGCGTGATCAGGCGCATCCTTCGGTCCGGTGCCCTTCCGGCCGCGTCCCGCGAGTCGGACGCGCGTGCCGTCGCGTTAGGGCGGGAGCGATTCAGGCCAGCCCGGATACTGGGGGGACGTCGGCTGGATTTCTTGTCCCACAAGGGAATTCTCGCCGAAGCGGCGAACAGGGAAACGGTTGCGGTAATCCGGCGGGCGACCGGAAGCTCAGTTCGTGATCGTCAAACGACTGAGGCCGATCGGCCTGTGTGCCCGGTTGACCGTGCCCGCGCTCGAATCCCGAGTACGTCGCCTATGCCGCGGCGAACACCGTTCCGCCGCGTGCCCGGATCGGACGCGGCGGAACGGCGGCAGCGGACCTCGGTCGGGTGAGCGAGGCTCAGCCGTTGGCCGCGCTGGTGTTG
Organism: Amycolatopsis coloradensis; assembly: GCF_001953865.1. Lineage (GTDB taxonomy): Bacteria > Actinomycetota > Actinomycetes > Mycobacteriales > Pseudonocardiaceae > Amycolatopsis > Amycolatopsis coloradensis. The sequence continues at coordinate 198,027 of NZ_MQUQ01000004.1, read as the reverse complement.
ACCTCCCCGTTGACACCCTTGGGGAAGAAGCCGCCGGAGGTCACGGCCTTGGGCGTCAGGTAGACGATGTTGAGGACCTGGCCGGGGGAGCGGCTGTAGGCGATGCCGTTGGCGTCGGTGGGCACGATGTTCGCCCGGCCGTTCTTGTCGACGACGCCTTGGTCCAGGTCTGTGCTGCCGTCGAGGCTGTCGCGCGCGTTGGAGAGCTTGACGCTGGCCTCACGCAGGTCCCGGCCGAGCAGGCCGAGCCCCAGCAGCCCACCGGTGTGCTGGTAGAGCGCGGTGCGGATGTTCGCGGCGTGGTACGCCTCGACGGCGAGGATCCCGGCCGCGGCTTCGAGGTAGGTCTTGTTGCTGATCAGCGGTGCGGCGCCCTTGTATGCGGTGACGCCGACGTCCTCGAACAGGTACGCCGCCAGCAGGAAGTTCTCCTCGCAGGCGAACGCGTCGAAGCTCTGGCCTCGTCTGACCAGGCCGGCGGCCTGCGCGGCGGCCGTGAAGCTGGCCTGTAGATCGATCGCCGGTCGGCTGACCGCCGCCGAACCCAGCGCGGCGCGCAGGAACTCGACGTGCGCCTTCTCGTCGCCGGCGATCTCCTGGGCGTACTGCTTCGCGGCCTTCGTCTTGAACTTCACCGCCCGGCCGCCGGTGACCCCGCCGCGGGTGCCGGTTCCGGTGGTCGACGAGTCGGCGAGCCCCTTTCCGGTGACGGCGTGCAGATAGAACTCGGCTTCGAGGTACTCGAGGTTGAGGGCGAAGTTGAGAACCGCGGCGTCACTGACCCCTTCGGCCGCGGTTTCGGCGGCGGCCGGGCGTGAGGTAACGGCGGAAGCGGCCGGACCGGCCAGGCCGCCGAGTGCTCCCGCCCCGACGACGCCGAGCCCTGTCACCCCCGCGGCGCGCAGGAAACGGCGCCGATCCTGGGCGTTCTCGGCACTGCGGTTGATCATCGAAGCGGCGTAGCGCTTGCCAAACACGGGCGATCTCCTTCCCGCCCGGGGTGGCTCCGCACGTCACCGGGCGATTCCCGGCCCCGCGGTGTCACCGCGAAGGGCGGGCTGGATCTTCGTGGACCGACCAATTCGAGGCAGCTCGCCGATCGGATTGGTCGGGCCCCGGAAAAGGGTGCCGACCTGGGGAGGGTTCGGCACTACCCTGAGGGAAACTGACTTCATCTGCGGGGGAGCGGACATGGTCGGAATCTGGATGGCGCTCGGCGTACTCGTACTGGTGATCGGCATCGCCGTCCTCACCGATCTGCGCGATCGGGGGCGCGGCGGAACCCGCAAGGTCATGCTGCCGGGCTGGGCCTCGCGGCGGGCGGACTACACGGAGAACGACATGGTCCACGGGCGCTGGGTGGAGAAGTCGCCGCGTGAACAGGAGGAAGAACTCCGGCGCCGGTACAAGTAGGGTGACGAGTAAACCGTCCTGAGCGGGTGATCAGGCGGCGGGCTTGCTCCATCGCCAAGCGGCGTGCAGGGCGGCGATCAGGGTCTCGTCGTCGTCGAAGGTCGGTTCGTCGCCGACCGGCACCCAGATCCGGCCGACGACTTCGCCGTCGCGGTGGCGGACCACGGCGATCCCGGAATAGGACAGCGCCGAGTGCCCGGCGGCCACCTGCCTGGACTCCCAGCGCAGCTGGACAACGCGATCAGCGCTCATCGACCACAACTTTCCGTACTTGCGTACCGGGTAAGTCGCCTGTCGGGCGCCGAGTGTTTCACCCCGTGTGGCCGTCGGTGAGCTGCCCGGAGAGCCTGCCGTGCAGGGTCGCGCTGTGCTCGTCGAGACCGACGATCTCGACGGTCTTGCCCCGCGCCCGGTACTTGCCGGTCACGGCGTCGAGCGCGGCGACGGTGGAGGCGTCCCAGATGCGGGCACCGGTGAGGTCGACGACGACGGAGTCGGGGTCGTTCACGTAGTCGAACCGGTGGACGAGGTCGTTGCTGGAGGCGAAGAACAGCCCACCGGTGACCGCGTAGACGACCTGGGAGCCGTCCGGGTCGACAACCGCGGTGACCTCGACCTGGTGCGCGACACGGCGCGCGAAGATGATCATCGCGACGATCGAACCGAGGACGACGCCGATGGCGAGGTTGTCGGTGGCCACGACGACCGCCACGGTCACGACCATGACGATGATCTCGCCCGCGGGCAGTCGCCTCAGGGTCGCGGGGGCGATCGAGTGCCAGTCGAAGGTGCCGAAGGCGACGAGCACCATCACCGCGACGAGTGCCGCCATCGGGATGCGGGACACCAGCGGGCCGAAGACGATGCACAGGACCATGAGGAAGGCACCGGCCAGGAAGGTGGAGAGCCGCGTGCGGGCTCCGGCGGTCTTCACGTTGATCATCGTCTGGCCGATCATCGCGCAACCGCCCATACCGCCGAAGAAGCCGGTGACGATGTTCGCGATGCCCTGGCCGATCGCTTCGCGGGTCTTGTTCGAGCGGGTGTCGGTGATGTCGTCGACCAGCTTCGCCGTCATCAGCGACTCCATCAGGCCCACCAGCGCGAAGGCGAGCGCGTACGGGGCGAGCAGGGCGAACGTGCTCATGGTGAACGGGACGTCCGGCAGTCCCGGCACCGGCAGGGAAGACGGCAGCGCGCCCTTGTCACCCACGGCCGGGACCACGATGCCGGCGCCGACGGTCAGCGCGGTGAGCGCGACGATCGACACCAGGGGCGCCGGGACCACCTTGGTGAAGCGGGGGAACAGCACCATCAGCACCAGGCCCGCGGCGAACAGCGGGTAGACCGGCCATGGCACGTCGATGAGTTCGGGCAGCTGAGCGAGGAAGATCAGGATGGCGAGCGCGTTGACGAAGCCGACCATGACGCTGCGAGGGACGAACCGCATCAGTTTGGCCACGCCGAGCGAACCGAGCGCGATCTGGAACAGCCCGCCGAGGATCACCGTGGCGATCAGATGCCCGAGGCCGTGTTCACGGGCGATCGGGGCGACCACGAGCGCGATCGCGCCGGTGGCCGCGGAGATCATCGCGGGCCTGCCGCCGACGACGGAGATCACCACGGCCATCGTGAACGACGCGAACAGCCCGATGCTCGGCTCGACACCCGCGATGATCGAGAACGAGATCGCCTCCGGGATCAGCGCCAGTGCCACCACGAGGCCGGCCAGGATCTCGGTGCGGGCGACCTTCGGCGAAAGCCAGGAAGGCCGCATGCGGGACAACGACGGTGAAGACGATGAGGGCACGCGGCAACCTGACGTGATCGGAGTGGGAATCGAGATCAGGTTAAGCCCGCGCGTGCGGATGCGAGCGCTCGGTTCCCTGTGATGAGGCCGGGGTCACGATCGCGGATTCCTCTTCGCGCCGCGGAGTCCGGACGCGGTGCCGAGTAGCGCCACGGCCGCGCACAGCCAGGCGAACCAGTCACCGAATCGGCTGTACGGCGTGGGGCCGACGCCGCCGGGTACGTCGGCGACCGCGACGGCGAACGGCTTGCCACCGGTGCGGTCTTCGGCGAGCACGGTGCCCCACGGGTCGGTGACGATCGTCCTGCCGTCGGTGGCGGCCCACGCCATCGCCATGCCGTTCTCGACGCCGCGCAGCAACGCCGTCCGGCTGTGCTGCCAGCCGTCGACGTCCTCGTCGTCGGCGGGGACGGCGATCAACGGCGTGCCCAGCAGCGCGTAGTCCCGGCTCGGCGACGGGAAGTTGACGTCCATGCAGTTCTGGAGGCCCACCCCGCCGGGCAGCCGGGCGAGCTTGTCACCGGGGATCGTGCCGGGGGAGCCGCCCACGTGCCACTTGTGGAACACGGAGGCGGGACTTCCGTCCGAGGGGACACCGAAGACGGCGTTGTACCGGCCACCGCGGGCCTGCTTCACGATCGCGCCGACGACGACGTCCGCGCCCCTGGCCACGGCGGCCTCGCGGAGCGGCCGCACCAAGACCTCCGTGCTCGCTTCGTCCACGGTGAACACCGCCTCGGGCAGGACCACGAGCCGGACGCCGCCGGGCAGAGTGGCGATCTGGTCCACATAGGACTGAAGGATTCCCTTGCCCTCGGGGCTGAGGACTTCGGTCGCCCAATGGTTGTCGGTCTTCGCGATGGCGGCGACGCGCGTGGTGGGCTCCGCCGAGCCCGGCCGGATCAGCCCGTAACCGAGGGCCGCGACCAGAAGCAACCCGACCACGGCGCCGGTGCGCAGCCGCGATCCAGTGGCGACGCCCGGCGCCAGCAGCGCCGCGACCGCCGCGGGGACGAGCAGTACCAGGTACTCCACGCCCCACGCGCCGGTGATGGCGGCGATCCGGAGCACGACGGGCTGATCGGCCTGGGTCGTGGCGAACGTGCCCATCACCCCGACCGGACTGGCCACCGAGACCAGGTACAGACCGGTCACCCACACCGCGGGCGCGGCGAGCGCCGCCGTCAGTGGACGCCCCCGGAGTACCGAAGCGCGGAAAACCGCGACGGAAAGCATGAGCAACACTGAAGAACCGAGGACGATCACCGCCACCATCGGCAGCGGGATCGAGTCCGAGCCGAGGAAGTACGCCCAGCTGTTGGCGGTCCCCAGGAACCCGGCGGCGAACGCGGCGAGCAGTGTCGCTCGGGCGCTCGCGCTCGGGGCCAGCAGCAGGATCGGGAGCGGTGCCAGCCAGGACAGGGCCGGGATCGGGTCCGGCCCGGTGCCGAAGTACAGCAGCGCCGAGGCCGCGATCAAGGCAGCGGCCGTCCTCGCCACCGCTGTTCCGCCGCGTCGCTCGTCGTCCACCGTCATGCCGGTTCTCCCGCTCGTCTGGCTTTCGCTCGGGGTTCGAGCTTGCCGAGGGAGGAGCGGGAACACACTGGGGTCGGCCACCGGGCCCTGCGGGGGCAGGCCCTACCGCAGTACGCGAAAGCCTCCTTCCCTGCGTCCAGTGTGGCGATTCCCTGGTTCGCGACGCCCATCACGTGTCGCGAAAGCCACTTTCGCGACGTCTGATGTCTCGAAGTGGCTTTCGCGACCCATCAGGTCCGGCGCTGCTGGCGAGTTCGGTAGTGGTGCCGTCGTCCACCTGAAGTACGTGAAGGCCGGCAGCGTTGACCAGCAGCTCTACGACTTTGCCGGGGGCCCTACTCCCAAGGCAGGGAAGGAGGCCTTCGCTACGTCGCGACAGGGCAGGGCAGTCCCTGCAACCACCACTAGAAACCCAAGCCCCGCATGCCCATGCGGGAAAGGGGCGTTCACGTACTGCGAATGAGACCTAGCCGATGAGACCGGCGAACCGCCCCAGCGTCTCCTCGCGACCCAGTGCCTGCGTGATCGAGTGCAGGTCCGGGCTCCGGGTCGAACCGGTGATCGCGATCCGGATGATCTGCGAAGCCTCCCGGATGGAACCCGGGTAACCCTCGGGGTTCTTCTTGAGCTCTTTGGCGTTCTTCGCGAAGCCGTGCTTCGCGGCCACGTCGCGGATCTGCTGGAACCACTCCTGGCCGTCGTCGAGCTGCTGGTAGTTCTCGACGAAGTCGCGTGCCACGGCCTGGACGACGTCGCGGTCGACGCCGAGAGCGGCGACGCGCTCGTCGTCGGGACCTTCGACGGCGGCGTGCAGCTGCGGGAAGAAGAAGCCGTAGACGGCGCGGAACTCGCTCCACTTCTTCAGGTCCTTGCGCGGGTTCTCGGCCCCGTCGCGCTCGACGGCCAGCGCGCGGAGCGCGAGGTCGGGCTCGGCGTCGAGGACGGTCCGCAGCGCCGGGTCGAACCGCTCGGCCCAGGCGCTCACCTCGGCGAGGATCTCGGCGCCGGACAGGGTGGCGATGTGGTCGGCCGAGATGTCGTCGAGTTTGACCAGGTCGACCAGCGGTCCGGCGACCCCGCACTCGTCCAGGTTGATCGGCTCGGCCAGGGCTTCCTCGAGCGGCATCTCGGCTAGACGGCCGTTGGCGAGGCCACGCAGGTAGTACAGGACGGCCTTCGTGGGGTAGCCGGACTCGATGTAGAAGTCGACGCTCGCTTCCGGGTCCTTGCGCTTCGACAGCTTGCGCTTGCTGCCGCCTTCCTGCTTCATCAGCGGCGCGATGTGCGCGTACGTGATCGGCTCGAAGGCGAGCGCGTCGAACAGCTGCTGGTGCGTCGGCACCGACGAGATCCACTCGTCGCCGCGGATGACCAGGTTGACGCGCATCAGGTGGTCGTCGACGGCGTGCGCGAAATGGTAGGTCGGCAGCCGCGGGCTCTGGTCGGAGCTCTTGAGGATGACGACGTCGTTGCGGTTGGCCTCGGCCTCAAGGGGGCCGCGGATGGCGTCGGTGAACCGGGCGCGGGCGCCGGTGTCGTCCGGCGCGCGGAACCGCACGACGTACGGGGTACCGGCGTCGAGCTTGGCCTGGACGTCGGCGGGGTCGGCGTCACGCCAGATCGCCCAGGAACCGTAATAGCCGGTCGGCAGCTTCGTGGCCTGCTGCCGGGCGGTGATCGCCGCCAGCTCGTCCTTGGTGGCGAAGTCGAGGTACGCGCGGCCGAGGCGGAGCAGGTGGCGGACGTAGGTCAGGTAGATCTGCTCGCGCTCGGACTGCTGGTACGGGCCGTAGTCGCCACCGCGGTGGATGTCCTCGTCGGCGGCCAGGCCGAAGTAGGCGAAGCCACGTTCGAACTGGTCGATGGCCCCTTCGACCTCGCGGGACCGGTCGGTGTCCTCGACCCGGACCAGGTAGCGGCCGCCGCTGCGGCGGGCGACGTCCTGGTCGATGGTGGCGACGTAGACCCCGCCGATGTGGACGAAGCCGGTGGGCGATGGGCCGAACCGGGTGACCAGGGCACCCTCGGGGAGCTCGCGGGCGGGGTAACGCTGTTCCCAGTGCTCGGGTTCGGGCAGGTCGGCGGGGAAGAGGGCGTCGATGACTGCTCGGTCCAGCATGGCGGTTCAGATCTCCCGGCGTCGTGGTGCATGGCTGTTTTCGCCACCGAAGAGCCTAACCGTCCGGTCTCCCGGCTTGGTGGGGGTGGGTCCCGAAGCGGCGGGAAGCCGAATCGAGACGTGCTTTTCTGTCGGTGTTTCCCGGTAAAATGGGCCTCGCCGGACATTCGGGGAGGAAATCGGTGACCACCGATAGATCGCTTCGTGAAGAACCCCAGCTCACCATCCGACCAAAGCCTTCGGCGTTCTTTCTGCGCCGACGTTTTCTCCGCAGTTTCGGGCCCGCGCTCGCCCTCGCCGTGAGCGGCCTGATCGTGCTGCTCTTGACCGGGACGGTCGTGGTGCCCTTTCAGCAGACACTGCTCCTGCGCGGCAAGATGGGTTCCAAATCGGATCTCTTCGAGGACGCGAAGGTCCAGGAAATCCTGATGCGCCATCACATCCGTGTCCACGTGACCAGGGCGGGATCGCGGGACACGGCCACGCACGACCTCAGCCAGTACGACTTCGTGTTCATGTCCGGCGAGCCGGCCGCGGGCCTCGTCCGGCGGTCGAGGGCGAACCAGTGGACGGGCAGCGCGCGGCAGCCGTTCACCAGCCCCATCGTTCTCGCCACGTACCGCCGCTACGCCGACACACTGGTGAGCAAGGAGATCGCTTCGAAACCTCCGGGGAAGGACCCGCTCTACTACACGCTGGACACCGAGAAGTTCATCCAGACGATGAGGCAGGATCAGACCTGGAATTCGCTGGGCGTCCGCGCTTTCGGCGCGGAAAACGGAAACCGGGTGCTGGCCCAGACGTCGAACATCTGCGACTCCAACTCGGGCGCGACGTACCTGATCTTGCTGGCGTTCCTCGAGAACAGTCGCAGGGTACCGGTCGTCGGCCCGCCACCGGCCGATGCGCCCGCCGGGCCGCCGAACCTGTCGAGAGTGAAGGAACTGGCCAACCGGATCAAACCGCTGGTTGCCGCACAGGGCTTCCCGTCGTCCGACCTGTCCGAGTCCTACGCGAATCTGGCCGAGGGCGACAAGCCGATCGTCGTCATCTACGAGCACCAGTACCTCGCCATGCAGTTGCGGGCCAAGGCGCAGAGCGGGCAGCACGATCCGGACCGCGTCCTGCTGTACCCCAAGGACAACATCCTGACGAAGCCGCAGTTCCTCGCCCTGAAACCGGAAGCGGAACGCCTTGGCGAGCTGATCACCTTCGATCCCGACCTGCAGCACCGCGCGATGGAACTCGGGTTCGGTGTCGCGACCCCGGCGGGCAGCACGAAAAGCGCGCGGTTGTACGACTTCCTGCGTGAACAGGGGCTGCCGACCCCGGAGATCGCGGACAACGACAGCACCACGCCGTTGCCCGACAACCTGGTGCTGGAAGAGATGATCAAGACCGTCGGGGACTGCCCGTGAAGCGACTCCTGACGGTCCTGTGCTGCCTGCTCCTGGTGTCCGCCGCGTGTACGAGTGGTGGACAGCAGGTGAAACTGCGCGTCCTGGCCAGCCCCGAACTCGCCGATCTCGGGCCGATCCTCGCCGATCTGCGCGCGGAAACGGGAATCGAACTGGAAATGGATTTCCAGGGAGCCCTCAACACGAGTGCCGCCCTCATTCCCGGCAGGGCCGAGCACGATCTCGCCTGGATTTCCACCGACCGGTTCTTCCAGCTCGACTTCCGGCAGACCGCGGACAAGGGCGAACGGCCACTCGCCACCAAGACCATGATCTCGCCGGTCGTCGTCGGGATGACCCCGGCGAAGGCGGCGGAACTGCGCCGCGGCAAACCGGACGGCAAACTGTCCTGGGCCGACCTGGCGGACGCCGCCGCGGGCGGTTCGTTCCGGTTCGCGATGGCGAACCCCGCCACGGCGTCCAGCGGACTCATCTCACTCGTCGGGGTGGCGACAGCGGCCGCGGGCACCGGGGCGGCGCTGCGGCTCGAGGACGTGAAGTGCGACAAGCTGCAGGGCTTCCGCACCGGGCACACGGTCACCGCGGACACGTCGGCCGCGCTGGCCGACCGGTTCGCCGAGCGCCAGGAAGTCGACGCGATCATCGGCTACGAGTCCACTTTGCTCACGCTGAACGGCGGCGGCAGGCTCAAGGCGCCGCTGGAACTGGTGTACCCGCGCGACGGCATCGTCCAGGCGGAGTACCCGATCCTCCTGCTCGACCCGGCCAAGCGGGAAGCATACGACAAGGTCGTCTCCTGGGTCAGAAGCCCTGCGACACAGAAGAAACTGATGGAAAAGACCCTCCGGCGGCCGGTCGTCGGCGACGTGGGGCTCGATCCGAGGCTGCCCGCCTCGACCGGGAACTCGCTGTACTTCCCCGACGATCCGGCGGTGGTGGACAAACTGCTCGGCGACTACGCCGATCCCGCGGGCTGGAATCCGGGGCGAGTGATCTTCGTGCTGGACTTCTCCGGTTCGATGAAAGGTTCGCGGATCGCCGCGCTCAGGGCGACTTTCGCCGGATTGAGCGAATCGGGCGGCGGTTTCGATCGTTTCTACCGCGGCGAGCGGCTCACGGTCCTCCGTTTCGGCGGGAAGATCCTGGGGGACCGGGAGTTCACGATCAACGGGCCGCGGGATCTCGACGCGCTGCGGGCCTTCATCGCCACCGACGACTTCGACGGCAGTACCGCCGTCTGGTCGGCGCTCGGCGAGGCCTATGCGAAGGCGGGTGCCCATCGCCGGGCCGAACCCGGCCAGCACGTCTCGATCGTGCTGATGACCGACGGCGAGAGCAACGCCGGCCAGGACATCGAAGAATTCCTGCGCGCGCCAAGGGAATCCGGCGTGCACACGTACACCATCCGGTTCGGCGAGGCGAATCGCGCCGAACTGGATCGCGCGGCCGTGGCCACCGGTGGTCATCTGGTCGACGCGAACTCGACCTCCCTGCTCGACGCGTTCAAGGAGATCCGTGGCTGCCGATAATCTGTGGTGGGAAGTCTGGGGACTGTGGCTGGCCGTCTGGGTATTGACGTTGGTCGCCTTCGTCGTCGCGCTCGTGATCTTCGTGAAACACTGGCGCCGCACGCGTTCCGACGGCGATCAGGGGATGATCCGGGGCATCGGATTCTACCTGCACGCGAAATCCGTGATGGGTCTTTACCAGTTGCACCGGTACAACGAGGCGTTGGAGCAGGAGGTGGAGAAACGGCGGAGCCGCGGCTGGCGGTTTTGGGGATCGGGCGGATTCGGCCCGCTCAAAGGGGAAACGGAGCGCACCGACACCAACGAGGAGTTCCGGCGCTACATCCACAAGGCCGAACCGATCACCGTGATCGGCATCGTGATGAAGGTGCTGGAGAAGCACCATGACATCATCTACGTCGATCTGTCGAAACAGGAACTCGTCCACAATCGCGCGCTGGTCAAGGAACTCGGGTGGTCCGACGGTGCCGAGAGCACCCGCCAGCTCAAGACGCGGCTGCGTGGCGTCGACGCGTTCGTCTCGGTGAAGGGCCTGTTCCGCAAGCGATCACAGACCGACGACGAGACGGTTTTCGTCGCACCGTACGGAAATCCGGACGACCCGGAGAAGAGCAGGCGGATCCGGTTCACCTGCGTGACCGGCGATCTGCGGGACTCCGTGCCCGCGGGCGCGTTCCGGGCCCGGTGCCTCGGCAAGGTCGAGGACTGGGACCCCGAAACCGGCGAACTCGTCGTCCATCCCATCGCCATCTTCAAGTAACCCTTCACCGGCCGAATGGAGCAGACGAAAGCCACACGTCGTCCATGGTGCTTCGCACTGTCGGCCGGAGGGGCCGGGCCTGCACGATTCCGGTACCGAATACCGCAGGTTCGACAGGGAGAATTCCAATGAAGACCGCCGTTTCCGACGACATCCGCCGCTTCTTCGCCGACTCCGGGTTCGACGTCACCGCGGTGGGGCCGGCCGAAGTCGACGTCGTGATCGATCACTTCGACAACTGGAAGAACGTGTCAAGCGGAGGGACCTTCGGCTGCTTCACCGGCGCTTGCTGCCTCATGGCCTGAGTGTTCCGCGCAGAAACAGCCGACGCCTTTCGCGATCCAATCCCGCCCCTCCCACTCGGGGTGGCGTCCGATCATCCGCGCTTCGACCTCCGCGGCGATGGTCTCTTCGGGGAGAGCCGAATCGCGCCGCTTCCAGGTCTCGTCGCGCAGCAGTTCGAGGTACTCGCGGACGTCGGTCAGGATCCGGCGTCCGGAGACGTCGCCGTGGCCGGGGACGACGATGTCCGGCCCGGCGGCGGCCAGCCTTGCCAGCACTTCGATCCACCTCGATCCCGACACGTCGGTGTCGTACGGCGGGAACCACGGGAAGATCGAGAACTGACCGGCCTCGATCAGATCCCCGGTGAACAGCACGCCCGCGTCGGGGACGGTCACCACCTGATCGCCCTTGCTGTGTGCGCGGCCGGTCGCTTCCAGACGCACGACCCGTCCGCCGAGATCGAGGTCGTACCCCTTGTCGTAGACCACGTCCGGTGCGACCAGCTCGACGCCTTCCAGGTTCCGCGCGACCGGGGCGCCGAGGCCGCGGAACATCTCCAGGTAGGACGGTCCTTTGTGGACCAGGTCCGCCGCCTGCGCGCGGTTGACGAGGTAGGTCGCGTGGTCCGCGAAAACCTGCGCGCCGAACGCGTGCTCGGGGTGGAAATGCGTGGTGGTCAGGTACAGCTCGCGGCCACGGGCCTGCTCGGCCGCGAAGGCGAGCACCTTCTCGGCGTTGCGCGGGCCCAGCCCGGTGTCGACGACGAGTACCGAGTGCTCGCCGCCGATGAAGCCGATGTTGGGGACGAGACCGGCACCGAGGTTCGGGAGCACGACGACGTCGCGGGCGACTTCGCGGGCCTGGCCTGGATCGACGACGGGATCGTGGGTGAGTGGTTCGAAGGGCATGATCCGAATGTGCCGCCGGGAGCCCTCCGCCGTCCAAGTCCGATCTTCCCGGCCCGATACCGGCTGGGTATCATCGCCGGTGATGGAACTTCGCCTGCTGCGTTACTTCGTGGCCGTCGCCGAGGAGAGGCATTTCGGCCGGGCTGCCGCGCGGCTGCACATGACCCAGCCGCCGCTGAGCCGGGCCATCCAGCAGCTGGAAAACGACTTGGGAGTCGTGCTGCTGCTCCGCTCGGCCGCCGGGGTTGAGCCCACCGCGGCCGGGAGCACCCTGTACGCCGAGGCTCGTACCCTGCTGGACCAGGCCGAACGTGTCCGCGCTCGCGTCACGGCGGCGGCAGGCCCCGCGACGCTCACCGTCGGCACCCTCGCCGACGGGGCGGGGGAGGCGGGCACCCGGCTGGCCGCGGCGTTCCGCCGACGTCATCCCGAGGTCTCGATCCGTTTCCGCGAGGCGGATTTCACCGACCCCACCACCGGTTTGCGCGCCGGACTGGCCGACGTCGCGCTGACCCGGTCGCCGTTCGACGAGACCGGCATCAGCGTCCGGGTCCTGCGTTCCGACCCGGTCGGGCTCGTCCTGCGCACCGGCGACCCGCTCGCCGGTCGCGAGTCGATCGAACTGGCCGACGTCGCCGATCGGCCCTGGTTCCAGCTACCGGACGAAACGGACCCGCTGTGGCGCGCGTACTGGAACGGGGCGGCGCCGGTCGGGGAGCGACCGGCCGGTCCGGTGGTGCGCACGGTCAGCGAATGCCTGCAAGCCGTCCTATGGAACGGCACGGCGGGGATCGCGCCGCTCGGGCACGTCCTGCCCGACGGGCTCACCTGGGTGCCGTTGGCCGACCTGCCGCCGAGCCCGCTCGTCGTCGCGTGGGTGACCGGGCGGGAGAGCCCGCTGATCCGCTCGTTCGCCAGGATCGCCGTCGAAAGCCACCGATGAGGGTGGTGTGAAACCGCCGGGTCCGGGGAAATAGCAGGACATGCCGGACTCACCTTCAGAACCCGATGACGCGACCGTCGACGCCGTCGGAAAACTGGTCTTCGCCCTCGAAACGGTCGAACAGGCGCGCGGCCACCTGTACGCCTTCCATCACCTCACGGGAACCGCCGACTTCGCACTCGACGAAGCCGCGGAGGCGCTTCAGCAGGCCGGGCATCCCGAGTGGGCGGAGCGGATCCGGACCGAGCTGATCGGGCTCAACGTACTGCCGGAGCGGTGGACCTTCCAGCTGATCGAGGAGTACGACGACGGCTACTACGCGGCCTTCCGCGGGATGACCCGGGACATCGCCGGAGATCTCACCGGCGGACGCCGGCACCTGCACGAGGAGCGGATCAAGCGGCGGCGGCGTACCGACGGGCGACCGGGGCACGAGATGGGGCGGCCCAGCACCTGAGGTGGCGTTTCGCCGTCACTTCTTCTCGGCAGGTGTCCGTCGTGGACGGTCGGACGCGGGCCAGACGTAGGGCAGGTCGTCGGGGACGTCCGGGAATCTCGCGCGGTAGTGCTCGGGTTGTTTGCGGACCAGGGCCGACTGATGGCTGCGGTGGAAATCAGTGTCGCCGAGCCAAGGCGGGAGTTCCTTGGCCACCGCGAGCTGGGCTTGGGTGCGGATGAGCTCCACACCGGCGGTGCGGAGCAGGTCCAGCCGCAGCGTTTCGCGGCAGGTGTCCTGCCTGCCCGTCGCGCACCAGACTTCGCAAACTTCGAATCCGTAACGGACGAGGGCCTCTTCGTAACCCGCCCACATCGCCGCGGCCGGATGGTGGCGCCAACCGTAGCCCGGCACCGTCAGTGCGCGCAGGACCTGAATGGTCTCCACTCGTTGTTTGCCCAGCCTCCGCTGATCGAGCGCGGAGGCCGAGGCGCTGAAGTCGGCGAACGGGAGGAAGGTCTGCACATCGGCGGCTTCCCCGCCCGCCGGGGTCCGAAACCGGATCGGCTAGAAGATCGACCAGCCGGTCAGCGTGGTGAACCGGTCCAGCGCCGCGACGCCCGCGACGGAGTTGCCGCGCGCGTCCAACCCGGGACTCCACACGCAGACCGCGCACCGGCCGGGGACGATCGCGACGATGCCGCCGCCGACCCCGCTCTTGCCGGGAAGCCCGACGCGGTAGGCGAATTCGCCGGCCGCGTCGTAGGTTCCGCAGGTCAGCATCACCGCGTTGACCCGCTTGGCGGCACTCAGGCCGAGGAACCGGGTGCCGTCGTTGCGGACGCCGTGGCGGGCGAGGAACACCGCCGAACGCGCGACGTCCGCGCAGTTCATCGCGATCGAGCACTGGCGAACGTACTGGTCGAGGACGGCGGGCACCGGATTGCGCATGTTCCGGTAGGACGCCATGAAGTACGCGAGGGCGCGGTTGCGGTCGGCGTGCCCGGCCTCCGACGCGGCGACCTCGGCGTCGATTCCGATGTCCGCGCGGCCGCTTTCCTCGCGGAGGAACCGAAGCAGTGTTTCCGCGGCGTCACCATGGCGCGCCAATTCGTCGGTCACCACCAGCGCCCCGGCGTTGATGAAGGGATTGCGGGGGATCCCGCCCTCGTTCTCCAGCTGCACCAGCGAGTTGTACGGGTTTCCGGACGGCTCGCGGCCCACCCTCGTCCACACGCCGTCGCCGTGGGAGAGCGCGAGCGCCAGGGTGAAGACCTTCGACATGCTCTGGATGGAGAACGGCGCTTGCCAGTCACCGGCACCGTGCACCCCACCGTCCACTTCGGCCACCGCCATGCCGAACTGCCGTGGTTCGACCCTGGCCAGGGCGGGGATGTAGTCCGCGACGGCACCGCTGCCGATCTCCGGCGCGACGTCGTCGGCGATCCGGTCCAGCAACGCCGCGAGGTCCACGGCCGTAGCGTAGGAGGCCGCCTTCGCGCGCGAAGATCGGGGTTCCCGGGTGAATTTGTCAAATCGAAAGGGGAAATACCAGTATAATCACCAGAGTGACGTCCCGCACACCTTAAGTCTTCCTTAGCAACGTTGGTGACGTGTCGCACAAGCTCTAGCGTCTGGCAACCATGGATTCCTCGCTGCTCACCGAAAAAGGTGAAAGCTACTCAAAAGCACTGGGCAACCGCCAGGTGCAGATGATCGCCATCGGCGGCGCGATCGGTGTCGGGCTGTTCCTCGGTGCCGGTGGCAAGCTCCAGCAGGTCGGGCCGTCGCTGGTCCTGTCGTACGCGCTCTGCGGCATCGCCGCCTATTTCGTGATGCGTGCGCTCGGTGAGCTCGTGCTGCACGAGCCGACTTCCGGCAGTTTCGTCACCTATGCCCGCAAGTTCATCGGGCCGTGGGCGGGTTTCGCCTCCGGCTGGATGTACTGGGTGAACTGGGCGATGACCGGCATCGCGGAAATCACCGCGGTGGCGATCTACGTGCACAAGTGGCTGCCCGACGTACCACAGTGGATCACCGCACTGGTCGCCCTCGGCGTCCTGATCCTGGTGAACCTCCTTTCGGTGAAGCTGTTCGGCGAGCTGGAATTCTGGTTCTCGGTGGTCAAGGTGCTGGCCATCGTGGTCTTCCTGGTCACCGCGATCGGGTTGGTGCTCACCAGCGCCGACATCGGCGGCACCACGGCCGGTGTGCACAACCTGACCGCCCACAATGGGTTCTTCCCGGCGGGTGTCGGCATCGCGCTGATGACCTTGCAGGCGGTCAT
The DNA here is from genome assembly GCF_001953865.1 of Amycolatopsis coloradensis. Lineage (GTDB taxonomy): Bacteria > Actinomycetota > Actinomycetes > Mycobacteriales > Pseudonocardiaceae > Amycolatopsis > Amycolatopsis coloradensis. The sequence goes on along the minus strand of NZ_MQUQ01000004.1, from coordinate 182,583 downwards.
CTTCGCGTACTCGGCGATCGAGGTCGTCGGCATCGCGGCAGGCGAGACCAAGGACGCCCGCAAGGTACTGCCGAAGGCGATCAACGGCGTGGTCTGGCGGATCGGCGTGTTCTACGTCGGTTCCGTGCTGCTGCTGGCGATGCTGCTGCCCTGGCCGTTCTACAACGGTGGTGAGAGCCCGTTCGTCACCGTCTTCTCACGGCTCGGGATCCCGGGCATCGGCGACGTGATGAACGCCGTCGTGCTCACCGCCGCGCTGTCGAGCTGCAACTCCGGGCTCTATTCGACCGGCCGTATCCTGCGCGCGCTGGCGGACAAGGGTGAGGCGCCGAAGTTCGTCGGCAAGATGAGCGGCCGTCACGTGCCCTACGGCGGAATCTTGTTCACCTCCGGCGCCTACGTGCTGGGCGTGGTGCTCAACTACCTGGTGCCGAAGGACGCTTTCGACATCGCGATCGCGATCGCCTCGCTCGGCGTGATCACGACGTGGGCGACGTTGATCTTCTGCCAGCTGCGGCTGCGCCAGGCGGCGCTGCGCGGCGAGCTCGAACGGCCGTCGTACCGGATGCCGTTGGCGCCCTACAGCGGCTGGGCGACGCTGGGCTTCCTCGCACTGGTCGTGGTCCTGATGGGCTTCTCCGACGGCGCGGAGAAGATCGCGTTCTACTCGATCCCGGTGCTGGTCGTGGTGCTGGCCGTCGGCTGGCGGATCGTCGGCAAACGGCAGCAACAGGTGCGCTGACCCCTCCCGCAATTCGTCCTCTAGTTGCGGTCCTTGCGTGTGCAACTACCGCAACTAGAGGACGAATCGCGGGGCGTCAGCTCGAAGTCGGGAAGTGGAAACCGGCGGCGGTGTGCGGCCAGCGTGTGGTGACGACCTTCGCCCGCGTGTTCACCCCGATCATCCCCACCTTCACCTCGCGCTGGAACCTCCGCGCGGCCTCACCGCTGCCGCTGAAGATCGCGGTCCCGTTGCCGTAAGGGTTCGCGTTGATCAGCGCGATTGCCTCGTCCACAGTGGACACTCGCCGATCGCGAGCACCGGACCGAAGATCTCCTCGGTCACGTTGTCCAAAAAGGACGGTCCGACGAAGAACCCGTTCTCGTGACCGGTGACGTTCAGTGGTCGATGGTCTTCACGGGACGGCCTTTCACCGGTAGCGGATTCACAGCAGCCCGACGGCCGTGTCGACGGCCTTGGCGACGTCGCCGTCGTGCGGGTAGAGCAGGGACCGGCCGACCACGAGGCCTTGCACAGTCGGCAAGGCGAGCGCTCGCCGCCAGGCGGCGAACGCGACGTCGGGGTCCTTGACCTCGCCGCCCAGCAGAACGGCGGGCAACGTCGACGCGGCCAGCACGCGCTCCATGTCCTCGACCACCGGGAGTTTCAGCCAGGTATAGGCCGAGGTGCGGCCGAGACCGGAGGCGATGGTGATGGAGCGGATCACGGCCTCGGGGGAGAGGTCGTTGCGGAGGCGTCCGTCGACCCAGTCGGTGAGGAACGGCTCGACCATCGCGATCAGTTTCCGATCGGCCAGGTCGTTGATCGCCTTCGCGGTGTTCTCCAGGACGCCGGGCGTCGCCGGGTCGGTCAGGCAGATCCTGGTGAGCGTTTTGCCGCCGTCGAATCGCATCCGTTCGATCGCTTCGGCGTCGTAGCAGGCGAATCGGTCGTCGATCTCGAAGTTCGATCCGGCGAGGCCGGTTCGGTTCATCGAGCCGATGACGGTCTTGCCTTCGAGGACGCCGAGAAGCAGCAGATCGTCGATGATGTCCGGCGTCGCCAGCACTCCCGTGACACCGGGCCGCTCCAGCGCCAGGCCGAGACGGTCCAGCAGTTCGCCGCGATCGGCCATCGCGAACGGGGCGGAGCCGACGCCGTTCGCGCCGCGTGCCGGATGGTCCGCGGCGATGATCATCATGCGGCCCTTGTCGCCAAAGGGGGTTTCCGCCCTGGTCCGGGTGGCTGCGGCCTCCGCGATGGCCTCGGGATCGCTCACTCGGGTGGCGACTACGCGGCGTACTGTGTCGGACACCCTTTGTTCCTCCTGGCTCGCGTGACAGCTCGACCATCGCAAGGTGCCGGAGACTTTGTCAAGACATATGGACATAGCGGTTCGTCGCGGTAGGCTTCGCGCATGAAACCCTGGGCACCCGGTGAGATCGTGGTGGATCCGGACAGCCCGGAGCCGCTGTACTCCCAGGTCGCGCGGCAACTCCACGCCGCGATCGAGGACGGCAGGCTGCCGAACGGCGCGAGACTGGACAACGAGCTGGACCTGGCCGCGCGGCTGCATCTGTCCCGGCCGACGGTCCGCCAGGCGATCCAGTCACTGGTCAATCAGGGGATGCTCGTCCGCAAACGCGGTGTCGGCACGCAGGTCGTCCGCACCAAGGTCGCCCGCCCGTTGCGGTTGAGCAGCCTCTTCGACGACCTCAGCGAACTCGGCGACAAGCCGGAATCCGTCGTACTCGTCAACCGGGTCGAGCCCGCCGGTGAAGAGGCGGCCGAGCGGCTCGAGACACCGGGCCTGACGCACGTCCGGCGGCTGAAGCGGGTGCGCTCGACCGGCGGCGAACCACTGGCGATCATGAACAACTACCTACCCGACGGCATCATCGACCCGGACGACGACGAACTGCGGGACAAGGGGCTTTACCAGTTACTGCGCGCGGCGGGGGTCCGCCTGCACGCGGCCCAGCAGAACGTCGGCGCCCGGCAGGCGACCGAGGACGACGCCGAGCTGCTGGCAGAAAAACCGGGGGCGGCGCTGCTCACCATGCGCCGCACCACCTATGACGACGCCGGCCGCGTCGTCGAGCACGGATGGCATGTCTACCGCGCCTCGCGCTACTCGTTCAACCTCTCACTGACCAACAACGTCTGACCGTTCCAGATCGGACTGCAGCGCCGCGTACACCGAGGGACGGGACTTCCGCAGCCAGACGGCGAGCCCGAGCCCGGCCAGCGCGACGATCAGGAGCAGCCACGGCAGCAGCGGGACGACGCCGTTGCTCGACCCGGCGAGTGTCGGGAAGTTGAGGATGGCCAGCGTCACGATGACTCCGAGTCCCACCGCCCCGAGTCCGGGAGCGATCAGCGTCTTCACGATCCGGCGGTCACGGGTCCGGCGGAAGTAGACGAGGATCGCCACCGCCGCGAACAGTTGCAGGGTCAGGATTCCGAGCGTGCCGAAGCCGGTCATGCTCGCGGTGAGGTCGGCGACCGGGTCGAGCCCGGCGAGCCGGAACGCCAGCGCCACCAACGATCCGAAGGCCAGTTGGACGATCGATGCGTAGCGCGGCGCGCCATTGTGCGGGTTGGTCTTGCCCAGCAGTCGCGGCAGCACGCCGACCCGCCCCAGCGCGTACAGGTAACGGGAGGCCGAATTGTGCAGCGCCAGCAGCGCCGCGAACAGGCTGACGATCAAGAGCAGCAACATCACCTTGGTCAAGGTGTCGCCGAGATACTCCTGGGCGACCGACTGCACCAGATCTCCGGTCGAAAGGTGTTCGGCGGCCACGTCCTGCGCCTGTTCGGCGCCGATCGCGCTGACCACGGCCCAGGTCGTGAACGCGGCGAACACCCCGATGAACCCGATGGCGATGTAGGTCGCCCGCGGGATCGTCCGCTTGGGCTCCTTGGCCTCCTCGCCGAAGAGCGCTGTCGCCTCGAATCCGATGAAAGCGTTGGCGGCGAACAACAACGCCAGACCGCTCGCGCCCTGGAAGATGACCGACGGGCTGAACGCGGCGAAGGAGAAGCCGTGCCGGAACAGCACGCTGAAGTCCATGATCAGCAGGATCGACACTTCGAGGATCAGCGAGACTCCCAGCACTTTCGCGCTGACCGCGATTCCGCGCCGGCTGAGCAGCAGGACCAGCACCACCGAAAGCGCGCTCCAGAAGAACCAGTCGAGCTTCAGCCCGAAGACGGTGTCGATCGCGGTGGAGGTGAAGAACCCGCTCGTGCCGATCGCGCCCGCGACGAAACAGTTGTAGCCGAGCATCGCGACGAAACCGGCGACGAGACCCGGGGTCCGGCCCAAACCCTTGACCACGAAGGCGTAGAAGCCGCCCGCGCTGGTGAGGACTTTCGACATCTGCGCGTAGCCGACCGCGAACAGCAGCAGGACGACCGTGGCCAGCAGGAACGCCGCGACCATGCCGCCGCCGTTCCCGACCGCGATGCCGATGGCCGCGATCACGACCATCCCGGTCAAGGGCGCGACCGCGGCGAGCACGAGGAAGACGATGCCTGGCACGCCCAGGACGTTCTTGGCGAGTGACGTGTCTTCCTTGCTCATCCGCGCTCCCTGCCTGCCGACTTCCGGGTCGTCAGTATGGAAGCGATCATGGGCGGGGGCTTTGCCTTTGCGCGCTCACTGGTTGTTCGTCCGTGACGGCCGGGTCGCGGTGGTCGCGATTGGCGATGTCGCGTGATCAGCGGGACGACACACGTGACGGGATGGACGACACGCCGCACAGCCCGGCCGCGCCCGTGTCGTCCGTCCAGTCACACGTGTCGTCCGTTCAGTCACGCGTGTCGTCCATCCCGTCACGCGCCGCGCGGCTCGGGGAACGAGGGCCATCCGTGCGGGCGCTCCAGGATTTCGATGGTCGCCTGGTCCACCAGAAAGTATTGCCCGCCGTCTTCACGCGGGTTCGTGTAAGCGGCCGTCGCCACCAACTGGCCGAAGTCGGCCATCACCGCGATCGGGTAGCCGCCGTCGAAGATCTCCCCGTGCGCGGCCGTCGCGACGGTCCCGGTCTCGTACCAGGTGACGAAATACTGCGCCGGGCCGGTTTCGAAGACGCGCAGGGTCGCCTCCTTTTGCCGGACACCGGCGAAGTCACCCGACACCCCGGTCCAGATCATCGTCGTCCGGTCCGCGTAGTGCTGCTCCAGCACGTTCCCGGAGCCGTAGTGGAAGTTCGCGCGGAGCCCGACGAGGTCGGTGCTGAGCCGATGGGTTCCGGTCACGGGGAAGAAGCGGACGTCGAGTTGCACGGGCTGAACCTCCGGATCGCTGGTACCCGCAGGTTTAGCAGCCCGACGCACCTCGATCGTTGTCCGGCGAAGCGATCCTGTTGTCGGTGAACGCGAGGATCAGTCGAACATGCCGGGCTGGTAGTCGCCCGCAGGCGTCCGGGCGATGACGTTGAGCCGGTTGTACGCGTTGATCGTGGCGACCAGGGCGATCAGGGCGCCGATCTGCTCGTCGTCGTAGTGCTTGCGCACCTGCGCCCAGGTCTCGTCGCTGACGCCGTGGTGGGCGTCGGCGATCCGGGTGCCCTCTTCGGTCAGCGCCAGTGCCGCGCGCTCCGCTTCGGTGAACACGTTCGCTTCCCGCCAGGCGGCGACCAGGTTGAGCCGCACCGAGGTCTCGCCTGCGTGCGCGGCGTCCTTGCTGTGCATGTCGGTGCAGAAACCGCAGCCGTTGATCTGGCTGGCGCGCAGTTTCACCAGTTCCTGCGTCGCATGCGGCAGCGAGGACTCTTCGATCGGGCGGTTCGCGGCGCCGAGGCGCTTGGCGTACTTGACGATGACCTCGTTCTCGAACAGGTTGACTCGGGCTTCCATGATCTTTCCTCTCCGTCGGTTTCCGTACACATGACGGTGGGGCCGGGAAGGTTGTGACAGCCAGGGGAGTGAGGCCGGTCACCCTGGGAGTGAATCCGCCCTTCCTGCGCATCTGAGCGCAACGAATGCGTGAAACTGCACTCTTGGAGCATTGACGCTGCACAAAACTGCACCTAACGTGACAGCTACTGCGCACAACTGGCACGGATGGGGAATTCATGAGCGGGACCTTCATGGCGGCGGAGATCGCGAGTCAGCCCGGCTGCTGGCGGGACGCGGCGGCGCTGGCCTCGGCGAACAGCGCTCTGCTGCCGCCACCGGGCGCGCGGGTCGCGATCGTCGGCTGCGGCACGTCATGGTTCATCGGCCAGGCGTATGCCGTCCTTCGCGAATCCGCCGGGCTCGGCGAGACCGACGCGTTCGCCGCGTCGGAGTTCCCGCCTGCCCGCGAATACGACCACGTCGTGGCGCTGACCAGGTCGGGTACGACGACCGAGGTGCACGCCCTGCTGGCGAAACTGCGAGGGAAGACACCGACCATCGCGATCACCGGCGTGCCAGGCGAGATCGAGGCCGCCGCGGACACCATCGTCGATCTGTCCGTTGTGGACGAACGTTCGGTCGTGCAGACCCGCTTCGCCACCACGGCGCTGGCGATGCTGCGCGCGCACCTCGGCGAGGACCTGAGCGTGGCCGCCGATCAGGCCGAACGCGTACTCGCCGAGCCGCTGCCCGACGAACTGGTCACCGCGGAGCAGTTCAGCTTCCTCGGCACCGGCTGGTCGGTGGGCATCGCCAACGAAGCCGCACTCAAGTTCCGCGAGGCGTGTCTGCTGTGGACGGAGTCGTACCCGGCGTGGGACTACCGGCACGGTCCGATCAGCATCAGCGAACCGGGTCGCGTCACCTGGATGTTCGGGCAGGCGCCGGACGGGCTGGCCGACGACGTCGCCCGCGCGGGTGGCCTGTTCGTCGAGAGCGGCCTGGACCCGCTCGCGGACCTGGTCCGCGCGCAGCGTGTCGCCGGGGCGATCGCCGCCCGCAAGGGGCTCGACCCGGACAACCCCCGCGGTCTCACCCGATCCGTCGTCCTCACCTGAGAGCGCGAGGCCGTCGTGATCGTCACCGTCACGCCGAACACCGCGCTGGACGTCACGTACACAGTGGACGGTCTCCGGCCCGGTGACGTGCACCGCGCGAGGGATGTGCGGTACCGGGCCGGTGGCAAGGGCGTCAACGTCGCCAGGGTGCTGCACGCGCTCGGGGTCGAGGTCCGCGCGGTGCTCACGGCCGGTGGCACGACGGGAGCCGCCGTCGAGGACGACCTCGCGGCGGCGAAGATCCCAGTCGACGTCGTCCCGATCGCCGGGGAAACCCGGCGTACCACCACGGTTTTGGCGGACGACGGCTCAGTCACACTGCTCAACGAACCCGGGCCGCGGCTGACCGGCGAGGAATGGCAAGCGTTTGCCTCCGCTGTTCGGTCCGGAAAGCCGGACGTGCTCGTCTGCTCGGGCAGCCTCCCGCCGGGCGCCGGGGGGTACGCCGGGCTGTTCGGCGGCGCACCATCCATCTTGGACACTTCCGGCGAAGCACTGCTCGCCGGGCTGGCCGGGCGGCCGTCGGTCGTCAAACCGAACGCCGGCGAACTCCGCGAGGTCACCGGCCTGCGTGATCCGGTGTCCGCCGCGGCCGAACTCCGCAAGGCCGGGGCGGGGGCGGTCGTCGTCTCGCTCGGGCCTGAGGGGCTGCTGGCGGTGACCGGGGCCGGCACCTGGCACGCGGCACCGTCCACTGTGCTGCGGGGCAACACCACCGGCGCGGGTGACGCCGCCGTCGCGGCGCTGGCGCTGGGTTTGAGCCGTGGTGAGTCGTGGCCGGAAATCCTGCGCCGGGCCGTCGCGTTGTCCGGTGCCGCGGTGCTCGGCCCGCTCGCCGGTGACGTCGACCTCGCGCATTACCAAGCCGAACAGGGGCTGGTCGCCGTACGCGCCCGGCCGGACCAGGACATGTCCGGTAGATCGGTCCGTGGTCTTCGCGCCCAGGCGGCCTCTGGCGGCACAGGTCCTTCGGCCGAGTACGACCCGGTACGACGCCGAAGGGCCCGCACCCCCAGGAACCACCTGGATCACGACGTCCATCGAACCGATTTACCAGATACGCCTTAGGAGAACCGTCATGCCTCTGGTGGGAACCGGGGAGATCGTCGGGGCCGCCGCGGCGGCCCGGCACGGCTGCGGCGCGTTCAACGCGATCCAGCTGGAGCACATCACCGCGATCGTGGCCGGGGCCGCCGCCGCGGAAACACCCGTGATCGTGCAGTTGAGCCAGAACGCCGTGAAGTACCACGGCGCACTCGCTCCCATCGGCGCGGCGGCGCTCGCCGCGGCCGGAGGGGCGGTCACTCCGGTCGCGGTGCATCTCGATCACGCCGAGTCGCCGGACCTGGTCCGCGAGGCGGTCACGCTCGGTTTCGGCTCGGTCATGTTCGACGCGTCCAAACTGGACTACGCCGACAATGTGCGTGCCACCAAGGAGATCGCCACGTACTGCCACGACCACGGAGTGTGGGTCGAGGCGGAACTCGGAGAGGTCGGGGGAAAGGACGGCGTCCACGCCCCCGGCGCGCGCACCGATCCGGACGAGGCGGCGGAGTTCGTCGCGGCGACCGGCGTCGACGCGCTGGCGGTGGCCGTCGGCAGTTCGCACGCCATGCTCACCCGTGACGCCGCGCTGGACTTCGAGCTGATCAGCAGGCTGCGGCAGCGTGTGCCGGTGCCGCTGGTGCTGCACGGCTCGTCAGGTGTGCCCGACGACGGGCTGGCCGAGGCGGTGCGGGCCGGGATGACGAAGATCAATATCGCCACCCAGCTCAACAAGGTGTTCACCGCGGCCGCGGCGGACGACTGGCGCGCGCATCCGGAACGCGTCGACCCGCGGAAGTACCTCGGCGCCGGACGGTCCGCCGTCGCCGTCGAGGTGCGACGTTTGCTGGGAGTGCTCAAGGTTGTCTTATCCGCACCGGAAAAGGTGACGATTGAGCAGACTTTGCGCGATTGAGTGTTGACATGTGCGTGAAACCTCACAAAACTGCGCAATAACTAGCAGAACTTGTGTGATCTTCGATCCAGGTGGTGGCGGATGCGGGTAGACAGGCTCACGACAGTGATGTCAGCGACGGCAGGGGCGGCGCTCCTGCTCGCGGGATGCGGCGGCGGGGACACGGCCGGTGGCACCGGCGAGAACGCGCTCCCCGGCGTCGACCAGTTCCTCAACGCGCCTTGTCCGGAAGCGGCGATGAAACCCGCCACGGACAAGGAGTTCACGTACTGGTCCATGTGGACGGCCGACGAACCGCAGGGCGAGGTCTTGCAGAAGGCCTTCAAATGCTTCACGGAGAAGACCGGCGTCAAGGTCGACGTGCAGTGGCTGGGCCGCAAGGCCTACACGCAGAACCTGGTGCCCGCGCTGAACACCGACGCGGTGCCGGACCTGTTCGACCAGGACGTCAGCAAGGTCGGCGCGGCGATCATGACGCCGGGTGGCACGCAGAGCGTCGACGACGTGTTCGCGATGAAGGTCGGCGAGGGCGACAAGACCGTCAAGGACGTGCTTTCGCCCAGCTCGTACGACTTCCCGCAGAACAAGGACCGCGAGGGCCACAACTTCATGGTCCCGTACACGATCCAGTCGAGCGCGTGGTGGTTCGACAAGGACACCGCCGGTGACATCCAGCAGCCGAAGACGATGGACGAGCTGATCGGCCTGTTCGACAAGGCCAAGTCCGATGGCAAGGCCGCGATCAGCCTCGACGGCGACATTCCGTTCTACAACATGTACTTCTACACCCAGCTGGCCGAGCGGTACGTCGGCGCGGGCGGGCTGTACAAGGCGGCGACCGACAAGACCGGCCAGGCGTGGAAGACCGACCCCGGTTTCCTCAAGGCCGCCACCGAGACCGCGAAGCTGCCGAAGTACTTCATCGATGGCTGGGACGCGGCGAAGTTCCCGCAGGTGCAGCAACGCTGGGCCGACGGCGACTCCCGCTTCCTCTACGTCGGCAGCTGGGCGCCGAGCGAGACCCGGGAGTACCTGGACAAGCAGGGCGCCGGGACGAAGATCAACTACGGCTCCTTCCAGTTCCCGATGCCCGAGGGCGCCACCCACGACACCGTCGAGCAGATGTCGATCGGTTTCTCGGTGACCAAGAAGGCCAAGCACGCCGAGGGCGCCAAGGCGTTCATCGCCTACTTCCTCAACAAGGACCTGCTTTCCGGGATTCCCGCGGTGGCCGACAACCTCGTGCCGCGGGCCGACCTTGCCGTGCCGGACGACCTCAAGCAGGTCAAGGCCGCGTTGGACGACCCGAAGAAGGAACACGTCCTGCAGTACGACGGGATCGACGGCGTCGCCGGCGGCAAATGGCAGACCGACGTCTTCGATCCGGCCGACATCGCCCTGCTGAAAGGGCAGCTCACCCCGGAACAGTTCGTGGACCAGCTCGCCACCAAGGGCGCCGAGTTCTGGAAGAACCAGGGCTGATGGCCACGGTCACGACGCCGACGACACCGTCGGCGAGGGCGGTGAAGGCCGGGGCTCACCTGCACCGCAAGAAGCGGCTGTTCTGGCCGTTCGCCGCGCCGGCGCTGGCGCTGTACCTGGCCTTCCTGGTACTGCCGACGATCGCGACCGTGGTGCTGAGCTTCACCAGCTGGGCCGGGGCCGGGGACACGCCGAAACCCAACGGTGTCACCAACTACACGCAGATGGTGGCGAGTGACTCGTTCCAGTACGCCTTCGGCAACACGCTGATCTACGTCTTCCTCGGCGGCATCGGCACGTTCGCCTTGGCGTTCCTGTTCACCATGGTGCTGCGGGACATGAAGGGCGGGAAGACCGTCCGCGCCATCCTGTTCTTCCCCAACATCGTGGCGCCCGTGGCACTCGGGATGTTTCTCGGCTTCGTCTTCAAGTACCAGCCGGGGAAACAGGGGCTGGCGAACTACGTGATGGAGAGCCTCGGCGCGGACGCGGCGAAGTTCCTCGCACCGTCCAATGTGACCGATGTGGTGACGGCGTCGCTGATCTGGGCCAGCTCGGGTTTCTACATCACCATCCTGATGGCCGCTGTCGACCGGATCCCGCCGTATCTCTACGAGGACGCGGAACTGGGCGGCGCGTCGCCGTGGCAGAAGTTCCGCAACATCACGCTGCCGATGACCTGGGACGTCGTCGGCGTCGCCGGCGTGCTGTGGACGATCAACGCGCTCAAGATCTTCGAGCTGGTGTTCGTGCTGGCCGGGCCGGGCACCTACGCCCCGCCGAACGAGGCGTGGACGCTGGGGATCTACGTGTTCGACCGGACCTTCGGCTCGAACGGCACCCCGGACTTCGGTGCCGCCTGTGCCTGCGCGGTGGCGATGATCGCGCTGGTTTCCGTGCTCGTCGTCCTGCTCCGCCGTTTGATGCGCCGTGACGCGATCCAGTTCTGAGGGAGACCCCATGTCCGTCACCGACGTCGAGGCGCCCGCGCGCCCGCCGGCGAAGCCGGTGCGCAAGCCACCGCGCAAACCGCGGCCCGCGCCGGGCTCGAAACGGTTCAGTCCATTGCGGGTCCTGGGTTCCACCATCGTGTGGCTGTTCACCGCGGGCAACATCCTGGTGCTGTACTGGCTGCTCACCGCCTCGTTCAAAACGCCGGTGGAGATCTTCACCAAGCCGTTCGCCCTGCCGTACCAGTGGTTCAAGAACGGCAAACCGTTCCGGAACTTCCTCTACGCCTGGAACAACGCCGGTTTCGGCGACGCCGTGCTGACCACGGTGGTCCTGGTCGGGCTCGCGACGGTGGTGACGGTCGCCGTCTCGGCGCCCTGCGCGTACGCACTGACCAGGCTCGGCGTCCGCGGCTCCGGGCCGATGACCAACGCGGTCGCGATCGGGATGGGCGTGCCGTTCCAGACCGTGATCATCCCGCTGTTCGTGGTGCTGAGCAAGATCCACCTCGACAACGAGTACGGCCTGTTCGTGCTGTACGTGGCCCTGTCCATCCCGTTCACGGTGTTCTTGATGACCGGCTTCTTCCGGTCGCTGCCGGACGAGCTGGAGGAGGCGGCCGCGCTCGACGGCGCGTCGCCGACGCGGACGTTCTTCTCGGTCATGCTGCCGCTGACCCGCGGCGGCATGATCACCGCGCTGACACTGAACGCCATCGGCCTGTGGAACGAGACGCTGCTGGCGATCGTGTTCCTCAAGGACCAGGCGCACTTCACCCTCTCCCGCGCGCTTTTCACCTTCTACGGAGCCGCGAGCTACCAGTCGGAGTACGGCGGCCTGATCGCCGGGGTGGCGATCGTCGTGCTCCCGATGCTCGTGCTCTACCTCGTGCTCGCCCGCCGGATCATCACCGGCCTGACCCTCGGCGCCGGAAAGTAGGACCTGATGGCCACCGTGACCTTCTCCGACACCACGCGGTTCTACGCCGGGGTGGAGCGCCCGGCCGTCGACGGCCTCGACCTCGAGGTGGCCGACGGCGAGTTCCTCGTCCTGGTCGGCCCGTCCGGCTGCGGCAAGTCGACCACGCTGCGGATGCTCGCCGGGCTGGAAGGCGTCGACGACGGCTCCATCCACATCGGCGACCGCGACGTCACCGAACTGCCGCCGAAGGACCGCGACATCGCGATGGTGTTCCAGAACTACGCGCTCTACCCGCATATGACCGTGGGGGAGAACATCGGCTTCCACCTGAAGCTGGCCAAGATGCCCAAGGCCGAACGCGAACGCAAGGTGCGCGAGGCCGCGGCCGTGCTGGACCTGACCGACTACCTGGACCGCAAGCCCGCGAAGCTGTCCGGCGGGCAGCGGCAGCGGGTCGCGATGGGCCGGGCGATCGTACGGGAACCGAGCGTGTTCCTGATGGACGAACCACTGTCCAATCTGGACGCCAAACTCCGGGTGCAGACGCGGACCCAGATCGCTTCCCTGCAACGGAGGCTGGGCATCACGACGCTCTACGTCACGCACGACCAGGTCGAGGCGATGACCATGGGCGACCGGGTCGCGGTGCTGAAGGACGGCGTCCTGCAACAATGCGACACACCGGTCGGGTTGTTCGCGCGGCCGGTCAACGTGTTCGTCGCCGGATTCATCGGCTCGCCGGCGATGAACCTGCTGGAGACCACTGTGGACACCGATGGCGCCGTCGTCGGTGGGACACGGCTGCCGCTGACTCCGGCGCAGCGATCCGCGCTGACCGGTCCCGGCGTCGTCGTCGGGGTCCGCCCTGAAGGCTGGACGATCGGGGACGGTGGCTACGAGGCCGTCGTCGAGGTCGTCGAGGAACTGGGCAGCGACCAGTATCTCTACTGCCGCGACGGCGACCGAGTGCTGACGGTCCGCACTCCGGGCATGGCCCCGTGGCAGCGCGGCGAGCCGATCACACTGGCCCCGCGGCCGGGTTCGGTGCACTTGTTCGACGCCACCACCGGTGATCGGCTCCCCGACGCATGACCCGCCTGTACCGCACCGGGCTGGTGCTCCCGGCCGCCGATCCGGGACCGGAGAACCCGTTGCCACCGCTTCGGAAGCCCGAAGCGGTGACAACAGTGTCCAATGTGGACGAACTGCCCGCGGACCTGGCGGAAGGCATCGGATACGGCCGCCTGGACACCACGCTGCCGTGTCTGCTGCGGGACGGCTACACCCGCGAACGCGCCGAACGCGAGCTTCCGGCGTTGGTGCTGGAGAACGACCGGCTCCGCGCCACCGTGCTGCCGTCGCTGGGCGGGCGGCTGTACTCGCTCTTCCACAAACCGTCCGGACGCGAGCTGCTGTATCGCAATCCCGTGTTCCAGCCCGCGAACCTCGCCCTGCGGGACGCCTGGTTCGCCGGTGGCGTCGAATGGAACCTCGGGAGCACCGGGCACACCACGCTGACCTGCGAACCGATGTTCGCCGCGGCGATCGAGGGGCCGGACGGCACACCGGTGCTGCGGCTGTGGGAATGGGAACGCACCCGCGATCTGCCGTACCAGATCGACTTCCGGCTGCCGGCCGGGTCCGATCACCTGCTCGTGGCGGTGCGGATCCGGAACCCGCATCCCCACGACGTCCCGGTGTACTGGTGGTCGAACATCGCGGTGCCGCGGAACGAGGGCACCCGGGTGCTGGCACCCGCGACACGTGCGTGGCATTACGGCTATTCGGGACGGCTCGAGCTGGTCGACGTCCCGGGTGAACTGACCTACCCGGCCCGTGCCGAAGCCGCGGCGGACTACTTCTTCGAGGTGACCGGACGGCCCTGGGTCGCGGCCGTCGAGAGCGACGGGACGGGGCTGGCCCAGCTGTCCACCGGGCGATTGCGCGGGCGGAAGCTGTTCCTGTGGGGCGAATCCGACGGTGGCCGTCGCTGGCAGGAGTGGCTGGCTCCCGGCGCGGGCGGCTACCTGGAGATCCAAGCGGGCCTGGCCAGGACCCAGCTGGAACACCTGCGGTTGCCGCCAGGGGAGGGCTGGGACTGGCTGGAGGCCTATGGTCCGGTCACCGCCGATCCGGCGGCGGTGCACGGGAACGACTGGACGGCGGCTCGCGAAGCCGTCGTCGCCGGGCTGCCGTCGGCGGAGATGCTGGACGAGTACCACGACGCCTGGCGGAAGATCGCCGACGTCACCCCGGAATCGTTCCTGGCCACCGGTTCCGGCTGGGGCGCGCTGGAGAACCGGCGGGCGCCGATGTGCCTGCCCGGCACGCCGTTCCCGGACGATTCGCTCGGGCCGGACCAGGAGCCGTGGCTCGCGTTGCTCGACGGAACGCCGCCGGACGGGGATCCACTGGCCGTGCCCCCGCCGACACTGGTGAACCGGTACTGGGCGGATCTGATGGAGTACGCCTCGAAGAACTGGCTGACCTGGTATCACCGCGGCGTCGCGCACTGGGCGGACGGACGGCATTCGGACGCCGTCCGTGCCTGGCGCGAGTCCGTCTCGGCGGCCGAGAATCCTTGGGCGCTGCGGAATCTCGCGGTCGCCACGTCGGGACACGAGGCTGCTTGGCTGTACCGGCGAGCGGTCGCCCTCGCGCCGACGCTGCGTCCTTTGGTCGTCGAGGCGATCGCGGCGCAGCTCGCCGCGGGACTTGCGGGTGAAGCGGCCGAGTTGCTGGACGGACTCCCGCTGGAGGGGCGGATCGCCTTGCTGACGGCCCGCACCCGCCTGGCGGAAGGGGATCTCGCCGGGGCCAAGGCCGTGTACGACATCGGTTTCGAGGTCGCCGACATCAGGGAAGGGGAAACGTCTCTTTCGGACACTTGGGCGGCGGTTTCGGACGAACCGCTGCCGGCGCGGTACGACTTCCGCATGAAGTGACCGGCCGGCCGCTCGACCGGCGTGCCGCGCGCGGCGGACAACCGCGATGCAGCATACTGCTCGAAACAGTGGCCAACAGCGCAACGTCATGCGCGATAGGCCGCAGCGAGCTAGGAGTGGCGCGGATGGCCCGGCACGAACGCCTGAGCACCCTGCTGGACCTGCTGGGGCAGCGGGAAAAGATCGACGTCGAGGACGTCGCCGAAGAGTTGAACGTCTCCGCGGCCACGATCCGGCGCGACCTCGACCACCTGGCGGAGCAGCAGTTGCTCACCCGAACCCGGGGTGGCGCGGTGGCCAACGATCTCGCCTACGACCTGCCGTTGCGGTACAAGACCGCGCGGCACGTGCCCGAGAAACAGCGGATCAGCGTCGCCGCGGCGTCACTCGTGGCGCAGGGCATGGTGGTCGGCCTCAACGGCGGCACGACCACGGCCGGGGTCGCGCGGTCGCTGGCCACGCGGTCCGGTCTCGCGGGCGTACGTGATTCGCCGGGGCTGACGGTGGTCACCAACGCGCTGAACATCGCGCACGAACTCGCGGTGCGGCCGCATGTGAAGATCGTGGTCACCGGTGGTGTCGCGCGGCCGCAGTCGTTCGAACTCAGCGGCCCGCTGGCCACGCGGGTGCTCAGTGAACTGACGATCGACCTGCTGTTCCTCGGTGTCGACGCCTTCGACGCCGAGGCGGGCGCCTTCGCCCACCATGAGGGCGAAGCGAGCATCAACCGGCTGATGGTCGAGCGGGCGGAACGCGTCGTCGCGGTCGCCGACGGCTCGAAGCTGGGCCGTCGCGCGTTCGCCAGGATCTGCGCGACGACGCAGGTGCACGCCCTCGTCACCGACTCCAACGCCGATCCGAAGATCCTGCGTGCTTTCGAGGCCGCGGGGATCGAGGTCCAGGCCGTCTGACCGGCACCCGTCACCTCCGAGTGTCACGAAAGGGTCTTTCAGGGCATCTTGTGTCCTGAAAGACCCTTTCATCACATCCAGGGCACGAGCACCCGTTGTCGCACAAGGATCTTCGTGCGACCCGACGAAAGTCGGCAGCACCGCTTCGGCGGATGACTTCGCGCGGACCGTGCGCTATACAGAGACCATATTGCGTATTCATGCGCGAAAGGTGTCTCAAATGAGCAGAGTTGCGCAATCCCTGCGTTGTTTGGTCGCAGTGGCCCTTCTCGGGCTTTCCCCGGTCGCCGCGCACGCCGATCCGGCCGCGGCGCCGTCCGGCAAGCTGGGGGAGCTGACCGGAATCTCCAGCGAAGGCCCGACGGTCACGCTGAATTCGGGAAACGCCGCGGTGCGTGTCAGCTTCCCGGCCGAAGGAGCCGTCCGTGTCTGGCTGGCACCGGACGGCACGTTCAGCGATCCCGCCGGGAGCAAGATCGTGCTGCCGCGCGAGGGCTCCCCGGTCACGCCGAAGAAGGCCGACAAAGGCGACTACTGGGCGGTTTCCACGGCCAAAGCGACGCTGCGGGCGTACAAGCATCCAATGCGGCTCGCGTTGTACGACGGCGCGGACCGCAAGCGGCTCTGGGAGGAGTCGGCGCCGCTGTCCTGGACCGACAAACAGACCACGCAGACCTTGGCGCGGACGGCGACCGAGCAGTTCGTCGGGGGAGGCGAACAGAACGGCCGGTTCAGCCACCGTGACCAGACGATCCGGATCTTCGCCGACTACAACTGGAACGACGGCGGGGCACCGAATTCGCAGCCGTTCTACGCCTCCACGGCGGGATACGGCGTGCTGCGCAACACCTTCGCGCAAGGCACGTACGCCTTCGCCGAGCCGGTGCGCACCACGCACGACGAGCGCCGCTTCGACGCGACCTACGTGGTCGGCGACGGGCTCAAGGACGTCATCACCGGCTACACCGATCTGGTCGGAAAGCCCTTCCTGCCACCGCTCTACGGGCTCGAGACCGGCGACGCCGACTGTTACCTGCACAACGCCAACCGCGGCGAACGGCATACGCTCGACGCGGTGAAGGTCGCGGAAGGCTACACCGAGCACGGGATGCCCAACGGCTGGATGCTGGTCAACGACGGTTACGGCTGTGGGTACGAGAACCTCCGGCAGACGGGCGAAGGTCTGCGCAAGAACGGCATGCAACTCGGGCTGTGGACCGAGAACGGCGTACCGAACCAGGCCGAAGAGGTCAAGGCGGGCGTGCGGGTCCGCAAACTCGACGTCGCGTGGGTCGGCCCCGGCTACCAGTTCGCGCTGGACGCCTGCGACACCGCGCACAAGGGCATCGAGGACAACAGCGACGCCCGCGGATTCGTCTGGACGCCGGTCAGCTGGGCGGGCGCGCAGCGCTGCGGCGTACTGTGGAGCGGCGACCAGGCCGGTTCCTACGACTACATCAAGTGGCAGATCCCGACGTACGCCGGCGCCACGACGTCGGGTATCGCGTACAACACCGGTGACATCGACGGCATCTTCGGCGGCAGCCCGCAGACCTACGTCCGCGACCTGCAATGGAAGTCGTTCCTGCCGGTCTCGATGACGATGGACGGGTGGGCGGCTTCGGACAAGCAGCCGTGGCGGTACGGCGAACCGTTCACCTCGATCAACCGCAAGTACCTGCTGCTCAAGGAGCGGCTGATGCCCTACACCTACAGCCATTCGGTGGAGGCGCACCAGACCGGCGTCGGGCAGGTCCGCCCGCTGGCACTCGAGTATCCCGACGATCCGAACGTCTGGAGCGAGAAGGCGAAGTACGAGTTCCTGTCCGGCAGGGACTTCCTCGTCGCGCCGGTCTACGAGAACTCCACCGTCCGCGATGGCATCTACCTGCCCAAGGGCACCTGGGTCGACTACTGGAGCGGCAAGACCTACACCGGACCGACCACTGTGGACGGTTACGACGCGCCGCTCGACACGTTGCCGCTGTTCGTCCGCGCCGGAGCCGTGGTGCCGATGTGGGCCGAGGGCACGAAGTCGTGGCAGACCCGGGACAAGGGCGTGCTCGACCTCGACGTCTACCCGCGGGGAAAGGGTTCGTTCACGCTCACCGAGGACGACGGCGTGACCCGGGCATACAAGAACGGCGACCAGGCGAAGCAGACCTTCACCGTGGACGCGCCGAAGTCCGGCTTGGGCACGGTGACCGTCGGGATCGGTGCCAGTAGCGGCTCCTACGCCGGGAAGCCCGCCTCGCGGAACTACCAGCTGACCGTCCACACGGGAAGCAAACCCGCGACCGTCCTCGCCGGGACGTCGATCCTGCGGCAGTACGGCAGCAAGGCCGAACTGGACGCGGCGCCGTCGGGCTGGTGGTTCGATCCGGCCACCGGCGGGGTCGCGCGGGTCAAGACCGGCAAGATCGGTGCCGGTGACCGGCGGGACGTCCGGCTGTTCGGCACGAGCGCGGTCGGCGGGATCTTCCCCGAGGATCGCGACGGATCGGTCACCCTGTCCGTCCCGGCGGTCGCCGGTCCCGGTCAGACCGCGACGGGCACCCTCAGCTTCACCAACGGCACGCCGCTGCCGGTCCGGGATGTGACGTTCTCCTTGCCCGCCAACGGCTTCCGGGTCGAGATGCCCGGTGGCCCCCGGTTGGTGATGCCCGGCAGGACCGTGCGGGTCCCGGTGAAGGTGACGCCGGACGCGGGGATCAAGCCGGACGATTACCAGCTCACGGCGACAGCCTCGTACCAGGCGCGGCTGGGGGAGAACCGGGTGACCGACTCGGCGACGGTCACCGTCCCGCATGGTTCGCTCGCCGCGGCCTACGGCAACGTCGGCGTCACCGACGCGGCTCACGTCGCGATGGGGGACCTCGACGGCGGTGGCAGCAGCTTCCGTGCCGAAGGTCTCGCCGGAGCCGGGCTCAAACCCGGTGCGGGCTTCACCGCCCTCGGCGCTCAGCTGACCTGGCCGAGCACCGGTGCGGGTGAGAAGGACAACGTCCTCGCGTCAGGGCAGACGGTCGCGGTGCGGGGTACCGGGGCCAAACTCGTGCTGGCGGGAACCGGCACGGGAACGGCCAAGGGAACGGTCGTCGTCCGCTACGCCGACGGCAGCACGAGTCAGGCGGAACTCGGTTTCCCCAACTGGTGTTGCGCCGATCCCGCCCAGTACGGCGCGACGACGGTGGCGACCGTGATGGGCAAGAACACCCGCGCCGGGGCGGCTTATCCGACCACGCCGTATCGCGTGTTCGCGAACTCCGTGCCGGTGACCGCGGGAAAGGAGGTCGTCGCGGTGACGCTGCCTTCGAACACCGCGATGCACGTCTTCGCGGCCGGAATCGGCTAGGTCTTCGTGAGCGGTAAGGATGGTTCCGGTGGACTCGTACCTGCCTGCTCACTGGTCGCGGCCAGGGCTTGAGCGGGGAAGATTCGGGACGTCGAACGTCCTGAATCTTCCCCGCTCGACTGCGCCGACGCCCGGATCCGGTCGCGCAGTGAGTCCGCTCTGGCGCCGCTCGGCCTGCGCCACGACATCTCGTCGCGCTGACCGTGCGCGCCGGTGCACCGGCGGCGGCACATTGTCGAACTCACCGACGTCGGGGCCAAGCGACTCGCCACCGATGTCAGGGCTAACGGTAGGCCGGTTGCTCCCGCGTGGGGTCGGCGAGCACGACGTCCAACCCGGCAGCTCCGACGAGCCGGTCCAGAACGTCGGCGGCGGCACCGATACCCGCCCAATGCGGATCGACGTCCTTGGCAACGCACCAGGCGTGATCGGCGGGCCAGGCGAAGGCGGGCCCCTGTGCTCCCCGGAAACCTGCCTCTTCGAGCCCGCCACGGAACAGGAAGTAGTTCCGTTCGGGGACAACGACCTTGGGGCTGCCGAACATGTCGCCGTAGCCATCCCAGACACAGAAATAACAGTCTTCCGGAGTCCGGGTGGCGTGCGCCAGGTTCTCGAACAGCTGCCGGAACTGTTCGTCTTCCGGTGATTCCGGCGCCGTGACGTCGTTCTCGCTCTGGCCGTCGAACGCCGGATCCGGGAGGAAGCGCAGCCGCGCGTACCCGTCGAAGCCCGCCGGGCCGAAGGCCACCAGCCGCTGCCACGGCAGGTCGCTCGACGCGATCCAAGCGGCAGGGGAGAGGTCGGAACACGGAATCGGGGCC
This sequence comes from Amycolatopsis coloradensis, assembly GCF_001953865.1. Classification (GTDB taxonomy): domain Bacteria; phylum Actinomycetota; class Actinomycetes; order Mycobacteriales; family Pseudonocardiaceae; genus Amycolatopsis; species Amycolatopsis coloradensis. The sequence goes on along the minus strand of NZ_MQUQ01000004.1, from coordinate 162,553 downwards.
ATACCCCGTTATACCGAGGTGGACGAACCCGATCAAGCGAGGAGAATGTTCACATTCGCCGGAACGTGGGGGAGATCGTCCGATGAGAAGAAGCCTGACGTTGGTGGCCCTGTCCGTCCTCCTGCTGACCGGCTGCTCCGGCGGCCAGCCCCAGCAGGCCCCCGCCAAGCCCGTCTACGACCTGCCCGCGCGCGAGGTCCGGCCGGACGAGACCGCGTTGCACCTGCCGGCGGCGGTCAACGGGGAGACCGAGTTCTCCCTCATCGGACTGGCCACCGGACTGCCCAGCCTCACCGGCAGCCACGCCGAATTCGAGGCGAAGGGACACTTCGTCCGGCTCCGGCTGGTGGTGACCGGGAAAGGCGTGTCCGGAATCCTCTTCGACACCCGACGCCAGCAGCTCGTCACCGAGTCCGGTGCCGTGATCGGGGTTGACAACCAGGCCATGACGATCAAACGGCAGCCCGACAAGTTCGAACTCGGGCGCGGCGTGCGCGTCGAGTTCGACCTCTACTTCGACCTCCCCAAGGAGGCGAAACCCTTGGTACTGCGGGCTTTCGGCGGTCCGACACTGACCGACATGAAGAACCTCACCGGTACCGACATCAAGCTGACATGAGAAGGGGCCCCGCCGAGACGGCGGGGCCCCTTTCGAAGGCGTCAGACGCCGAGGTCGCCACCGAGGTAGGCGGCCCGCACCTGCGGGTCGTCCAGCAGCTCGGCACCGCGGGCGCTCTTGACCACTTGACCGGTCTCCAGCACGTACGCGCGGTCGGAGAGCTTCAACGCCTGCTGCGCGTTCTGCTCCACCAGCAGGACCGTGGTCCCGCGCTTGTTGATCTCGCGGATGATGTCGAAGATCTGCGCGATCAGCATCGGCGCCAGACCCATGGACGGCTCGTCGAGCAGCAGCACCTTGGGTTTGGTCATCAGCGCGCGGCCGATGGCGATCATCTGCTGTTCGCCACCGGACATCGTGCCGCCGAACTGGGTCTTGCGTTCGTTCAACCGCGGGAACAGCTCGTAGACCTCGTCGAGGTCGGCCTTCAGATCGTCCTTACGGGTGTAGGCACCCATGAGGAGGTTCTCCTGCACCGTCATCCCGGGGAACACACCCCGGCCTTCCGGTGACTGGCCGATCCCGAGTTCGACCCGCTTGTGACCGGGGGTCTTCGAGATGTCCTTGCCGTCGAAGAGGATTCGGCCGCTGGTTAGCGGACGCAGGCCCGAGATGGTCTTCAGCGTGGTGGTCTTGCCCGCGCCGTTGGCCCCGATGAGCGAAACGATCTCGCCCTCGCTGACCTCGATGCTCATTCCCTTGAGCGCGGCGATCTTCCCGTAGTGGACGTTGATGTCCTGAACCTCAAGAAGCATCTTCCGCCACCCCCAGGTAAGCCTCGATCACCTTTTGGTTGTTCTGCACCTCTTGGGGAAGCCCTTCTGCGATCTTCTGGCCGAAGTCGAGCACGGCGAGCCGGTCGCTGATGTGCATGACCAGGCTCATGTCGTGCTCGATGAGCAGCACGGTCCGGCCGTCGTCACGGATCTTGCGGATCAGCTGCTGCAGCGAGTTCTTCTCCGCCGGGTTCATCCCGGCGGCGGGTTCGTCGAGCAGCAGCAGCTTCGGATCGGTCGCGAGCGCACGCGCGATCTCCAGACGGCGCTGGTCGCCGTAGGAGAGGTTCTTCGCGGTGTTGTGCTCCACGCGCCCAATGCCGACGAAGTCGAGCAGTTCCCGGGCGAGCTCGCGGCCCCGCTTCTCCTCCTTGCGGTGCACGGGCAGGCCCAGCGTCGCCGAAATCGCACCGGTCTTGTGGTGCGAGTCGGCACCGACCATCACGTTTTCGAGCGCCGACATGTTGTGGAACAGCCGGATGTTCTGGAACGTGCGGGCGATCCCGGTCTGGTTGATCTTGAACCGCTTCATCCCGTCGACCCGGGTGCCGTTGAAGCGCACCTGGCCCTCGGTCGGCTGATAGACACCGGTGATCACGTTGAACACGGTGGTCTTGCCCGCGCCGTTCGGCCCGATCAGGGCGAAGATCTCACCCTGGTTGATGGTGAGGTTGACTTCCTTCAAGGCCGTGACACCGCCGAAGCGCATCGTCACGTTGTCGAATTCGAGCAACGCGCTCATTTCGTCACCTCCGCCGAAGCCTCGGAATCCGGACCCGCGACTTCGGCGCCCATGGCACCCATCCCGCCCGTTCCTTCGTGTAGTTCCGCCTTGCGCTGCCGCGACGGCAGCAGACCCTCCGGCCGCAGCGCCATCATCAGCACGAGCACGAAACCGAAGATCAGGATCCGGTACTCGGACAGGAACCGGAACCGCTCCGGAAGCCAGGCGACCAGGAAGGCGCCGAGCATGACGCCGGGCAGGTTGCCCGCACCACCGAGCACCACGGCCGCGAGGATGGTCGCGGACAGGATGAACGGGAAGTTGTTCGGCTCGATGAAGACGGCCTTGCTGGCGTAGACCACACCGGCCATACCGCCGAGCATGGCGCCGATGGCGAACGCCAGCAGCTTGAACTTGAACGTCGGGACGCCCATCAGCTCGGCGGCGTCCTCGTCCTCACGGATGGCCGCCCACGCCCGGCCGACGCGGCTCTTGTGCAGCCGCACCGAGAAGACGATCGCGACCACGATCGCCGCCAGGATGAGGTAGTAGTACGGCGCCGGGTCGAGCAGGAACTCGGTCCCGAACATGGGCTCCGGGTGCGGGATGTTGGTGATACCGCGGGAGCCGCCGATGGCGTCGGTGTTCGTCGCGGTGATCCGGACGATCTCACCGAAGCCGAGAGTCACGATGGCCAGATAGTCACCGCGCAGCCGGAGCGTCGGAGCGCCGAGGATCACCCCCGACATCGCCGCCAGGAAGATGCCGAGCACAAGCGTGCCCCAGAATCCCCAGCCGTGCTGGGTGCCCATCACGGCGAGCGTGTAGGCGCCGATCGCGAAGAACGCGACGAAACCGAGGTCGAGCATGCCCGCGTGACCGACGACGATGTTCAGCCCGATCGCCAGCAGGATGTAGACCCCGACCGGGAAGATCAGGACGGTCGTCCAGTCCGAGTCGGGCGACATGAAGGAGCCGATCGCCGGCGCGGGCAGGATCAGCGCGCCGATGATCAGGGCGAGGTAAACGCCATAACGCTGCCAATGCGGAGCGCGAGCCCACCAGTCCCGCATACCGTCGACGGGGTGAAACCCGGCGCGCGCGGGCTTTCCGTTTTCTGTAGACACTTCTTCGTCGCCCTTCATGCGCGTGCCCGCTGCAGCGATTCACCGAGGATGCCGGTGGGTCGGAACATCAGGACCAGCACCAAAACCACGAAGGCGGTGACGTCCTTCCAAGCTGAACCGAAGAAGATGGAACTCCAGTTCTCCACCAGGCCGAGCACGATGCCACCGAGCAGAGCGCCGCGCAGGTTGCCGATACCCCCTAGCACGGCCGCGGTGAACGCCTTGATGCCGAGGAGGAAACCGATGCGATAATCGGTGTTCTCGTACTCCATGATGTACAGCGCCGCGGCGACACCGGCCATCGCGCCACCGAGCAGGAAGGTGAGACGCACGATCTTGTCGATGCTGACACCCATCAGCACGGCGGCTTCGGGATCCTGTGCGGTGGCACGGATACCGCGGCCGATGCGGGTGCGGCTGACGAGCTGGTCGAGGACGACCATCATGATCACGGCACCGACGATGACGAAGACGTGGTCCGTGCGCACGACGCCGTTGCCGATGTGGAACAGCGGGTCGTGCGGGATGAACCGCGGCGCGTTCTGTTGCACACGGCCGGACTTGTCCGTGATCCATTCGATGATCTCGAGGCCGAACAGTTCCTGAAGGAACAGCGAGGCGCCGATGGCGGAGATCAGGGCGGCCAGGCGGGTCGCGCCCTTCTTGCGGAGTGGCCGGTACGCCACTTGCTCCAGCAACACCGCCGCGCCACCGGACACGGCGGCCGAGGCGATGATGATCAGCAGCAGCACGGCGATCATCCCGAACAAGCCGAGCGTGATCGGGGCGGTGCCGCCCGCGATGGTGATCAGGACGAACAGGGACGTGACCGTCCCGATCATGAAGATTTCGGAATGCGCGAAGTTGATGAGCCGGAGCACGCCGTAGACCATTGTGTAGCCGAGGGCGATGAGGGCGTAGATGCTTCCGGCGACCAGTCCGCCGATGGTGCTACCGAGGAACTGGGCTTGCAGATCTTGAAGCATGACGTGGATGCCTTACCTGACGGGGCGGAGGATTTCTTTCGCCACATTTGCGCCGAAGCGGGGGTGCTGTGCACACACAGCGCCCCCGCTTCCGTTAGGTGTTCCTACCTGCTCCGTCAGCCGTTGAGCTTGGCTTCGGTCGAGGCGCCGAGGTTCTTGATGACGCCACCGGTGACCTGGTAGACGTAGATCGCGTTCGTCGACGGCTCGCCGTTCTCCTTGAACTTGATCTGCTTCGAGACACCCTTGAAGTCGATCGTCTTGAGGAACTCGTTGATCTTCTCCGAGGTGGTGTTGCCCGCCTTGACCGCGTTGATGATGGCGGTCGCGGCGTCGTAGCCCTCGGTCGAGTAGATCGCGGGGTCGATGTTGTACGCGGCCTTGTACTTGGTGACGAACTCGTCGCCCGTGCCGGCGTCCTTGATGTTGCAAGGGCAGCCGATGACGGCCTTCTCGGCGGCGGCGGCACCCGCGCCGCTGACCAGCTGGGCGTCGAGCGAACCGTCGCCGGTGGCGAAGGTGGCGGTCACCCCGCCGTCACGAAGCTGCTTGAGCAGACGGCTGCCCTGGGCGTAGTACCCGCCGAAGGTGATGACGTCCGGGTTCGCGGCCTTGACCTTCTGTACGGTCGAGGAGTAGTCCGACGCGTCCTTCGCGAACTTGTCGCGGTCGGTCGGGATGTTCTTCTCCTTGAAGGTCTTCTCGAAGGCGTCCGCCAGGCCGACGCTGTATTCCTGGTCGTCCGAGATGATGTAGGCCTTCTTCGGCGACTTCGCCGTGATCAGGAAGTTGGTGATGGCCGGGCCCTGGTCGTTGTCGTTCGCGACGACGCGGTGCCAGTACTTCCAGCCGTTGGCCGCCAGGCCCGGGCCCGTCGCCGAGGGCGAGACGCTCGGGATCTTGTTCTGCTCCAGCTGCCCGCCGATGGCCTTCGACTCACCGGAGAAGGCCGGGCCGATCAGCGCGGTGATCTTGTCCTGGCCGACGGCGGTCGCGATCAGCGACGTCGCCTGCTCGGGCTTGCCCTGGCTGTCGTACTCCTTCATTTCCAGCTTGGTAGCCGGATTCGTCTTGTTGTACTCGTCGAAAGCGAGCTTGGCGCCGTTGCGGGGCGGGATCACGATCCCGGAGCCCTCACCGGTGAGGTCGCCCATGAACCCGATCTTCAGCGTGCTGCTGTCACCGCCACCGGACGGGCTGCTGCCGCCAGCGCAGCCTGCCAGCGCAAGCGACGCAGCCGCCGCGACGGCGAATACCCGTCCAAAACGCACTCCTGACACCGACTACCTCCCATGACCAACCAGCCGCCGGTAGGCGTTGCCCCCGACACAGGGGCTAGGTTAGGGCAGGAAGATATCCCCCTACGCCATGATCTGCACAGGCGCCCATCACTCTGTGTCCACATCGTGACGGTCGAAACCAGAACTAATTGCACGAAAAGGCGAATGTTGCCGATTGACGGGTCTTCGCTGGTCACGCTGAGGATTCACCGTTACCACGTCGATCCTGCTCGTGGGTGAGGATCGGGTTTCAGCCGCGTATCTTGCGCTTTTTCGCCACCTTCGTGGGCGCCCGTTCGTCGTAGCAATGCTGCCCCAAAGGGCGTCAAGCGTGCCCACTCTTCTCTTCCGCCTTGACAACCGATGGTTGTCGTCGGAGCTCGAACGGCTGTTGGCTCACCGCCCCGGCCTCGCGGTTGGCTGTTCCCAGAGCGGGCAACACCGAGAGACCTGGGAGAACCGACAATGAGTGTCGAACTGAACGAAGCGATCGAGGGCGTGGCGGCGGGAGTCCCGTTCGTGGCACTGCCGCCGTCGGACACGAAACGCCCGGCGCCGCTGGTGCTCACCTGGCATCTGCTGGGCGCGCCGTTCGGTGAGGCGGCCATGGCGGCGGCGCTGCCGATGCGGGAACTGCACGCGTGGCGGGTGCACCTCGGGTTGCCGCTGACCGGGAAACGGTTTCCCGAAGGCGGTTTCGAGGGCTTCTTCCGGCTCGCGAGCGAGGACAACGTGCTCAACGTCGTCGAACCGCTCACCAAGCAGGTCGAGGCGGAGTTCCCGGCGGCGGTGGCGGAGCTGCGCGCACGGTTGTCCATTGAGGACGGTCCGATCGGGCTGGTCGGCGGCTCGCAGGGCGGCGGGGTCGCGTTGCAGATGCTGACCCACATCGAGATCCCGGTGGTCGCGGCCGCGCTGGTGAACCCGGTGACCCAGCTGGCGCCGGTGATCGCCGCGAACGAGCGGGTCTACGACGTCACCTACCCCTGGTCGGACCGGTCCCGCGCGGTCGCGAACGAGTACGACTACGTGCGGCGGGCTGGAGAACTGACCGCGCCGGTGCTGCTCGTCATCGGCGGGGAGGACGACGTCTCCATCACCGAACCGGCCGCCGCGCTGCACAAGGAACTGGGGGCGGAGCGGTCCGAACTCGTGACGATTCCCGGGATGGCGCACGAGTTCGCCGAGGCGCCGGGTCTCGAACCCGCTCCGCAGACGGAACACGCGAAGCTGGTCGATGCCGAGCTCACGCGCTGGTTCGCCCGGCACTTAGCTGTTTGAGGTCGTCGTCCGGAAGCCAGGACCGCTCGGGATCGTAGGAGCACCAACCTTCTTCGTGGCTGGTCCGGCCCGCGAGCGCCAGCAGGCGCCGCAGGGCCGGGCCTTCGCCGCGCCGCCACACCACCGACCACGGGAACAGCGGCGACGGCTCGAAGGGCAGGACTCGCAGGTTGAGATCGGCGGCGAGGTCCATGTCGGCGCCGGCGAGGGTGACCCGTTGTTTTCCGTAGCGGGTCTGTTCCAGAGTGTGCCGGAGGTCGTAGCTCACGCCGGAATCGTCGATCGGGACGTCGAATTCTTTGCATAGGTGTTGCAAATAAGAAAGCCATTCGACCGGGCCGCCCAATTGCGGGATCCAGATACCTTCGTCCCTGAGATCGGACAGCGCGAGCACGTCGTTGCCCGCCAGTGGGTGTTCTGGCGCGAGCAGCGCGACCAGTGGTTCGAGCCGGACGAGCCGGTGTTCGAGTTCGGCGGGCACTTCGCGGCCCAGATCCGCGACGCGGCCGAACGCGAGGTCGATCTCGCCGCGGACCAGCGGGTCGAGGGCGTTGGCCAGCCCGCGTCCGGCGACGCGTTCGACGGCGAGGGCGGGATCGCGCTGGGCGATGCGCCGCAGCATGTACATGGGGGAGAGGCGCGGGTCGATGACGTCGAGGCGGGGCGGGCGGTCATGCGGGCCCATCGCGGCGACGGCGGCGCCCGCGGCGCGGATCAGCTCGCGCGCGTGCGGAAGGAAGCGGTCACCGTCGGTGGTCAGCTCGACGAGGCGGTTGGTGCGACGGAAGAGCTGGACCGACAGGGCGTCCTCGAGCTTCCGGATCCGCTTCGACAGTGCTTGTTGTGTCAGGAACAAGGACTCTGCCGCACGACCGAAATGGCCGTGGTCGGCGGTCGCGACGAACGCCCGCACCTGAGCCGTGTCGAGATCCACGGGGCACCGTCCTTCCTGCCCGGACGAGACGAACGGGACTCTCAGTGCAGAGTTTGCCCTGAAAGTCCCGTTCGGTTCACGCGGAGCCCCACTCCGTATCCGCGCCCTCCTGCCTGAAGTACGTGAAGGCCCCCTTCCCGTACCTAGGCGCAAGGATGGGGTCCTTCATGTACTCAGGCACCGCGCCAACCGCACCACAGGTCACAGCAGCTTCGCGGACATCCGGACCGGATCAGGCGCCCGGCGGCCGTTCCCGCACCACGCAGGTCAGCCGCGCCGTGCAGGACCGGCGTCCCTGGTCGTCGGTCAGCACGATCTCCGCGGTGACGGTCCCGCGTCCGACGTGCACCGGGGTCGCGACACCGGTCACTCGTCCGGAGCGGACCGCCCGGTGGTGGGTGCACGAGAGTTCGAGCCCCATCGTCGCCTTGTCGGTGCCGGCGTTGAGCGCGCAGACCATCGAGCCGAGCGCTTCGGCGACGACGGCGTTCGCTCCGCCGTGGAGGAGGCCGTAAGGCTGGAGATTGCCCTCCACCGGGATGCTGCCCACGACGCGTTCGGGACTGAATTCGCTGATCTCGAGCCCGAGCTTGTCGTTGAGCTGCTGGCCGGCGAAGGCCGGGTCGATCCCCGCGAAGGATTCGAGGGTTTGTTCGGTCACGCAGCGCTCCTTAAACATCGTGAACCCACTCGCATCGCCGGGGCGCACATCATCGAGTTTTTCTCATGTTTCTGCCGGCAGGCGCCCCGTCGCCCTGGTCCGCGGCTCTGCCGACAGCCCGCAACCGACACGACAGGCAGGACTGTCGGACCCTCACCCTAGACTCGCTCCCGTGAGCCCGAGTGAGAACACGACCGTTGCCAACGCCACACCTGCCACCGCACAGGCCGAGCGGCCCAAACTGCTGCTGATCGACGGCCATTCGATGGCGTATCGCGCGTTCTTCGCGCTGCCCGCGGAGAACTTCAAGACGAAGACCGGGCAGACGACGAACGCGGTGTTCGGGTTCACCTCGATGCTCATCAACCTGCTGCGCGACGAAGCGCCGACCCACCTCGCGGTGGCCTTCGACCTCTCCCGCAAGACGTTCCGCTCGGAGACGTTCGCGGAGTACAAGGCCAACCGCAGTGCCACGCCGGACGAGTTCAAGGGCCAGGTCGGGCTGGTCGAAGACGTGCTGAAGGTCCTCGGCATCCCGGCGCTGACCAAAGAGAACTACGAAGCCGACGACATCATCGCCACGCTCACGACACAGGCGATAGCCGAAGGTTTCGACGTCCTCATCTGTACGGGTGACCGTGACGCGCTCCAGCTGGTGAACGACCAGGTCACCGTGCTGTACCCGAAGCGCGGCGTGTCCGAGATGACCCGGTTCACCCCGGAGGCGGTCGAGGAGAAGTACGGCCTCACCCCGGCGCAGTACCCGGACTTCGCCGCGCTGCGTGGCGACCCCTCGGACAACCTGCCCAGCATCCCGGGTGTCGGCGAGAAGACGGCCGCGAAGTGGATCAGGCAGTTCGGGTCCTTCAACGAGCTGATCGACCGGGTCGACGAGGTCAAGGGCAAGGTCGGCGACGCGCTGCGCGAGCACCTCGGCGCGGTGATGCTGAATCGCCAGCTCACCGAGCTGATCCGGGACGTCGAGCTGGAAGTCGGCCCGACAGGTCTCGAGCTGCGCCCCTGGGACCGCGAGGCCGTGCACGCGCTGTTCGACGAGCTGGAGTTCCGCGTCCTGCGTGACCGTCTCTTCGCGACCCTGCAGAGCGCCGAGCCGGAGGCCGAAGAAGGCTTCGAGGTCAAGGGCGCGAAGCTCGCCCCGGGCGCGCTCCCGGCGTGGCTGTCGGCGCACACCGATCGGGACAAGCCGGTCGGCCTGGCGTTCCGCACCACCGGTGCCTCGGTCCGCTCCGACCTGAGGGCCATCTCCTTCGCGGCGGCGGACGGCGAAGGCGCGTATGTCGACGTCATCGCGATGGACGCCGAGGACGACAAGGCACTCACCGCCTGGCTGGCGGACGAGAAGATCCAGAAGATCGGTCACGAACTCAAGGTCGCGCTGCACGCCGTCCGCGCGCGCGGCTGGACGTTCGCCGGTCTCGTGATGGACACCGCGCTCGCGGCGTATCTGGTCCGGCCCGGCCAGCGCACCTTCGAACTCGACGACCTCGCCCTGCGGTATCTGCACCGCGAGCTGCGTTCCGAGGCCGACACCGGTGACGGCCAGCTGTCGCTGCTCGACGGTGGCGGCGCCGAGGACATGGAGCAGAAGGAGATCCAGGCCGAGCTGGTCAAGGCCCGCGCGGTCGCCGAACTGGCGGGCGCGCTGACCAAGGAGCTGGAGGAACTCGGCGGCGCGCAGCTGCTCGTCGAGCTGGAACTGCCGCTGTTGCAGGTGATCACCGGTCTCGAAGCGGCGGGTATCGCGGTCGACATCGAGCATCTGACGGATCTGGAGTCGCATTACCTCAACCGGGTCACCCAGGCCGCCGACGAGGCGTACGCGGTCATCGGCAAGCAGGTCAACCTCGGTTCGCCGAAGCAGCTGCAGGTGATCCTGTTCGACGAACTCGGCATGCCGAAGACCAAGCGCACCAAGACCGGCTACACCACCGACGCCGAGGCGTTGCAGAGCCTGTTCGAGAAGACCGAGCACCCGTTCCTCCAACATCTGCTGGAGCACCGGGACGCGACCCGGCTGCGTACCACGGTCGAGGGCCTGATCAAGTCGATCGCCGACGACGGCCGCATCCACACCACGCTGTTGCAGACGATCGCCGCCACCGGACGGCTCTCCTCGGTCGACCCGAACCTCCAGAACATCCCGATCCGCACCGAGGAAGGCCGTCGCATCCGCGACGCTTTCGTCGTCGGGGACGGCTATACCGAGCTGATGACGGCGGACTACAGCCAGATCGAAATGCGGATCATGGCGCACCTCTCGCAGGACGAGGGGCTCATCCAGGCCTTCAACAGCGGCGAGGATCTGCACACGTTCGTGGCATCGCGCGCGTTCTCGCTGCCGCCGGAGGAGATCACGCCGGAACTGCGGTTCCGGGTCAAGGCGATGTCGTACGGCCTGGCGTACGGGCTTTCGGCGTACGGGCTTTCGCAGCAGCTGCGGATCTCGACCGAAGACGCCAAGGAACAGATGGAGGCGTACTTCTCCCGTTTCGGCGGCGTGCGCGATTATCTCCATTCGGTCGTGGGTGACGCGGCGAAGGTCGGTTACACCGAAACGATCTTCGGCCGCCGCCGTTATCTGCCGGACCTCAACAGCGACAATCGCCAGCGTCGCGAAATGGCCGAGCGGATGGCGCTCAACGCTCCCATTCAGGGCAGTGCGGCCGACATCATCAAGGTCGCCATGCTCAATGTGCACCGTGCGCTGACCGAGGCGAAACTGAAGAGCCGCGTGCTGCTGCAGGTCCACGACGAACTCGTCCTCGAAGTCGCCGATGGTGAGCGCGAGCAGCTGGAAGCGTTGGTGCGCCAGGGAATGGGCTCGGCCTACGAATTGGCGGTGCCGCTGGAGGTCTCCGTCGGATACGGGCGGTCCTGGAACGACGCGGCGCATTAGGCCTCGTGAGTGGTAATGACGGATTGAACCGTCATCGCCGCTCACGATCGGTAGGGTCTTCCGGGTGACTTCCGAGCGCGGACGCTGGCGGGTGCGGCTGCGCGATCACCGTGGGCGGATCCTGGGCGCCGGGACGATGCTCGACGGTGAACACCTCCTCACCTGCGCTCACGTGATCGAAGGCCACGACGACGTCACGGTGGATTTCGTGGCGCTTCCCGGTGTGGAGCCCGGAATCGCCACGATCGTCATGCAGGCGGCGCCCATCGGCGACGACGGCGGGGACGTCGCGCTGCTCCGGTTGCGTGATCCCGAGGAACAGATCATCGGCGCCCCGCTCCATCGGGTGGCTCTCGAAGACAACCAACGCGTACGCGCGTACGGATTCCCGCGGGGTTCGGACGGCATGTGGTCGCTGGCGACGGTCGTCGGCGACGGCGGGCACGGTCTCGAACGCGTCCAGCTGCACCGGACCCCCGACGCCGAGCCGATCACCCACGGGTTCAGCGGTTCCGCGGTGATCGCCGACAAGACCGGGCACGTCGTCGGCATGGTCGCGACGCGGTACGCGACCGAGGCCGCCCGCGTCTCCTGGATGATTCCGGTCGAGACCATGCTCGGTTACCTGCCGGAACTGCGCCGCTGGGCCGAGGGCAGTCCGGCGATCGACCCCAGTTTCGTCCAGTACCCGGAACCGCCGGCGATCGACGTGCTGTTCGCTCGCGAATTCGCCAGCTGGCTCGGCGGGCACGGCCGGTCGGACGTCTGGGTGATCATCATGGGCGCGGACGATTCCGCCGTCGCGGGCTCGTTGCGCCGCGCGATCGTCCTCGCCGACCGCGAACACGGTGCGGGGCGGAGCGCGTCCGGGCCGACGGTGCCGCCGATGGGCAGTGTCGTCCTCGCCGTCGACGCGGTCGGCAAATCCGCCGGCGAGGTCCGCCGCCGCATCTCCGAACGCCTCGACGTCGCCGCGGACTCGCCCGCCGGACGGCACGGAAGCGGCCGGACCGTCGTCGTCTACGGCGTCGACGAGTCGGCCGAGCCCGGCAAGCTCGTCGGCGAAGTGCTGGTGCCGCTGGCCCAGCGTGCGCACGAACTCGGACTGCGGCTCGCGTTGGCCTTTCGCGAGGAGACCTCTCCGGGGGTGAGCGTGGTCCGGTCGAGCACCGACGTCCTGCCGTCCGACGAGGACGACATCGAGGGCCGTCTCGCGTTGCTGGAGACCCAGCTGGCCGAACTCGCCGGCCTGGAGAAGGACAATCTGAGCGACGCGCCCCGCTTCACCGACGCTCCGGAAGCCCAGGCCAGGGTGCGGCGGCTCAAGGGGGCGCTGACGCAACTGCGGTCGGCGGTGCGGGACGGCGAACCCGAATGGGTGAAAAGGCACCTGCCCGCCTGCGAACGGACCGTGGCCAGGGCCGCGGAACGTGCCCGTGACCTCCGCCGTCTTCTCGACGAGAACGTCACCCGGCGTGCGGAACTCCGTGCCCGGCTCGACGCGTACGGCGAGATGGCCCGTAACAGCGGACTCGTCGAGGACGTCGAACTCGATGCCGCCTACGCTCCCGCCTGGCGGGTCCTCTTCGAAGGACCGTGCGACCTCGTGGCCGCGTCGACCGCCGTCGAGCGGTACGCGGACATCGTACGGAAACGGATCGACGGATGACGGCTTGCGAACGGGGCGGCTGCCCGGGTGCACTCGGCAAGACCGGTTTCTGCAAGATCTGCGGACTGCCGCCTGGACCACCGGAAGAGCCCGCGCGGCGGGAAAAGCCGACCCTGGTGATCCCCGGCCCTGGTGACGCGCCGACCAGGATCACCAGCACGGTGGTCACCCGCTCCCAGCAGATGGCGGGTCACGCGACCGCGGACGACCGGGTCCCGCTGCCGATCGTCGAACTCCCCGACGTCGCCGGCCGCCTGCTGACCGAACCGCACGTCCCGGAGGAGGAACGGTTCTGCGGCAAGCACGGCTGCACCGGCACCCCGGTCGGCCGCTCGATCGGCGGCGGGACCGCGCCCGCCGAGGGATTCTGCCCGGTCTGCCGGACGCCGTTCTCCTTTTCACCCAAGCTCGCGGCGGGCGACGTGGTCGACGGCCGCTATCAGGTCCTCGGCTGTGTCGCCCGCGGTGGACTCGGTTTTGTCTACCTGGCAACGGATTCCGGGCTCGGCGGGATGCACGTCGCGCTCAAGGGCCTGATCAACACGAACAACACCGCCGCCGTGCGGATCGCGGAGACCGAGAGCCAGGTGCTCACCGCGCTGGAACATCCGAACATCGTCCGGATCCTCAACGTGGTCGGCCACGAGGGCTTCCGCTACATCGTCATGGAGTTCGTCGACGGCCTTTCCTTGCGGGAGATCAAGAACCGCGGCCGGGCCGGGCTGGATTCCAGTGAGGGACGGCTGCTGGTCGAGCACGTCGTCGCGTACGGCAGGGAGATCCTGACCGCGCTCGACTACCTGCACGGCGAGGGCCTGCTGTACTGCGACATGAAGCCGGACAACGTGATCCACGGCGAGAAGCGGATCAAGCTCATCGATTTCGGCGCCATCCGGAAGATCTCCGACGACGAAAGCCCCGCCGTCGGCACCGAGCACTACCAGGTGACCCCGCGGGAACGGGCGAAACACGGGCTCACCGTCCGGTCCGACATCCACACCGTCGGCGTGACGTTGCGGGAACTCTTCCAGGCCAGTGACGGCTGGTCGGTCACCCGCGACGCGCGCGGCGTCCGGTTCGGCATCGAATCGTTCATCCGCGTCCTCGACCGCGCGACCGCTCCGTTCGAGCAGCGGTTCGCGACCGCGCGCGAGATGCTCGTCCAGCTCGACGGCGTGCTCGGCGAGATCCTTTCCCTGCGGGACAGGCAATCCCGGCCCGCCGGGTCGACGCTGTTCACCGAAGGGGCGGTCCTGCTCGACGCGGGACTCGGGCAGGCGCCGCCGCTGGAGCACTGGACGAGGGGGACCCCCGTCTCCCTCGGCGACCGGCCCGCCGCCGCGGAGATCGCCGTCGGCCTGCCGCTGCCGCGTGAGGATCCGGAAGACTCCCAGGCGAACTTCCTCCGCGCCGTCCGCGCACCCGACGCCGCGCGGCTGCTGAAGAAGCTCGACAAGGTGCCCGGTTCGGTCGAGGTCGAGTTCCGCCGGTGCCGGGCGCGGCTGGAACTCGGGGCGACCATCGAAGGAGCGTTGGCGGTGGCGGAGGCCGAACGCCTGCTCGGCGAGCGCGCCGTCCACGACTGGCGAGTGGCGTGGCACCGGGGTCTGCTCGCGCTCGGCGCGGGCGACTTCGCCGCGGCCAAGGAGAAATTCGCCGCCGTGTACCGCGACATCCCCGGTGAGGAGCCGCCGAAACTCGCCTTGGGTCTCTGCGAGGAGCACCTCAACGGCGCGGCCGCCGCCGAGCGGTACTACGACGCCCTGTGGGCGCGGGACCGGTCCCAGGTCAGCGCGGCGTTCGGGCTCGCGCGGGTCCGGCTGCTGCGGGGCAACCGTGCCGCCGCCGTCGAGATCCTCGACCAGGTCCCGGAATTCTCGCGTTACGACGAGGCCGCGCGGATCGCCGGGGTGCGGGTGCTGTCCGCGCCGATGCCGGGGACCGGCGACCTTCCGGCGTCGGCCGAACTCGACGACGCCGTCGTCCGGCTGTCCGCTTTGGACCTCGACGGCGACGCCCTCGACAGGCTGGTGACGGCCGTCCGCGAGACCGCGCTGGCGGCGGTGCTCACCGGGCAGGACGGGATCACCGACGGCGAGATCCTGCGATCCACCGAGACGGGTGCCCGCACGGTGTTGGACAAGTCGTACCGGCGGCTCGCCCATCACGCGCCGGCGCCCGAGCCGCACGACGTCCTGATCGATCTCGCCAATTCGGTGAGACCGGTGACGCTGGTGTGAAAGGGAGACGATGAGCGGGGAGCCGA
The DNA here is from genome assembly GCF_001953865.1 of Amycolatopsis coloradensis. Classification (GTDB taxonomy): domain Bacteria; phylum Actinomycetota; class Actinomycetes; order Mycobacteriales; family Pseudonocardiaceae; genus Amycolatopsis; species Amycolatopsis coloradensis. The sequence goes on along the minus strand of NZ_MQUQ01000004.1, from coordinate 147,313 downwards.
GTCTTGGCCTCGAAGTGCACCAGAACAAGTTCCTGGCCGAGGGGGACCGGGCGATGACCGCGATCGTCCGGGTCGTGTCACGTGGCGGCGAAGCGACCGTCTCCAGGGCGGCCGCCGAGGTCCTGATGATCGACTCCTCCAGCTCGATGCGCTTCCCCAGCACCAAGATCGGCGAGGCCCGGCGGGCAGCCGCGGCCGCCATCGACGTCCTCCCCGACGGCGTTCGCTTCGCCGTCATCCAGGGGACCGACCGGGCCACGATGCTCTACCCGGCCACCGACGGCCTGGTGACCGCTTCCGAACAGACCCGGGCGGAGGCGCGCGCCGTGGTCGAGCACCTCGCGGCGGTCGGCGGCACCGCGATGGGGGCCTGGCTCGCGAAGGCGCGCGATCTCTTCGAAGACGTCCCCGACGCCGTCCGGCACGCGATCCTCCTCACCGACGGCCGCAACGATTCGCAAACCAGGGCCGACCTGATGCGCGTGCTGAACAGCTGTGAGGGCCGGTTCGTCTGTGACGCCAGGGGGATCGGCGACGGCTGGGAGCCCGCCGAACTCACCCAGATCGGCCGGGTACTGCGGGGGAACGTCGACTCCGTCGTCGAGGACGACAAGCTCGCCGAGGACTTCCGTCAGCTCGTCGAGAACGCGATGACGAAGGTGCTGCCCGAGGTCCGGCTGCGCGTCGGCACCATGCCGTTCAGCAGGCTGCGGTCGGTCAAGCAGGTGTTCCCGGACGAGTACGACCTCACCGACCGGTGCCAGGAGATCGCCGTCCGCGAGGTGGAGTTGTCGCTCGGTTCGTTCGCGAGCGACGAGACGCGGGACTACCAGCTGATCCTGGACCTCGATCCCGATCTCGAACCCAGCCACGGGCAGGACCGGCAGCTGGCGTGGACGGAACTCGTGCCCGTTCCCGGAGCCGCGACGGAGGAGGACGCGCTGGCCATCGCGGGGCGGTGGACGCACGACCCGATCCCGCCGACGCTGATTCACCCGATGGTTTCGAAGTACGCCGCGCAGGCCGATCTCGGCGAGGCGCTGACCGGCGGCGGCGACGCCTACGCGGCCGGTGACCGGGACGGGGCCGAACGGGACTGGGGCCGGGCGGCCGCCTTGGCCACCGCCGCGGGTGACGAAGAGACACTCAGCCGCCTCGCGGGAGTCGTGGAGATCATCGACGCGGAGAAGGGCGTCGTGCGCCTGCGCGCGGACGCGACCCGCAGCCACGCGTTGCACGTCGTCATCCCCTCGAGGGTTTCGGAAATCGCTCCCCGGCAGGAAGCTCGGCCGCTGCCCGAACCCGATGGCGCGCCGCCGGCCGCCTGTTCAGGCTGTCCCGCGCTGTCACCCGCCGGGGCGAACTTCTGCGTCGGCTGCGGGAGACCGTTCGATGAGGCGGGCTCGTGACGGCGACCCGGGTGCGGCTGGTCCGGCTCCGCACCGCCCTGCTGGCGCTCACCCTCGCGGTCCTGGTGCTTTCGCTGTGGGCGTTCCACAGTGTCCAGAGCACGGCGGAGACCGTCCGCGACCGGACTTCGCAGGCGGTGCTCGAAGTGACCGCCGCGCGGGCCGCGCTGGTGGCCGCCGACGCCGCCGCGATCGCCAGTTTCGCCTCCGGCGAGGCGAAACTCGCCGGTCCGGGACAGGAATACTCGAATCAGCTGTCACTGGCGAGCCAGAGCCTCGCGCGTATCGCGGAGTTCAACCAGGCCGGCGAAGACGGCGGCAACGCCTTGCAGGTGGTGGAAAGCCAGATCGCGGCCTATTCGGGCTCCATCGGGCAGGCCGACGTGCACTTCCGCCAGCCGGACGCCCCGGTACTCGGCGCTGTCGACCTCTGGCACGCCTCACGGCTGCTGCACGCCCCCGGCGGTGTCCTGGAGGAGCTGGAATCGTTGCAGGGCGAGCAACGTGCGGCGCTGGACCGGCAGCTGTCGTCCACCGGGGTGAGCCTCGTGACGCTCCCGCTGTGGCTGCTGCCCGTCCTCGCCCTCCTCGTGCTGCTGGTCCTCACCCAGCTGTATCTGAAGAAACGCTTCCGCCGCGTGGCGAACGTCCCGCTGCTCGCGGCGACCGTGCTGGTCGCCGCCGTCGGGGCGGCCTTGGTGTTGACCCTGATCAGCCGCGATCGGCTGGACTCGGTCGGGGAGCGGCTCGACGGCGTCGCCGCCGTCCGGGGCGCGCAGATCCAGGCCGCCGACGACGCGGGCCAGCGACGGCTCGCCGGCCTGCTGACCGAGTACTGCGACGAGGAGCAGGGATGCGGTGTGACCGCCGACGAATTCCGGGCGAAGGCACGACAGACCACCACGGTGGCGACCGACGACACCCGGGTGGCCACGGCGGGAGCCAAGGCGGTGGCGGCCGACGCCGCCGGCGCGGCCGAATCCGGCGGACGGGAGTTCCTGATCCCGGCCGGCACGCTGCTCGCGGGCGGACTCATCCTGCTCGGCCTGCACGCCCGCGTCGAGGAATACCGGTACCGCCCGTGAAACGGTTGCTGGCCTCGGTGATGGCGCTGTCGCTGGTGGCGGGAGGCTGCTCGGCGTCGGCCGACGGCGAGACGGTGGTCGTGCTCGCGTCGTGGACCGGGGCGGAAGGAGACGCGTTCCGGCAGGTGCTGGACGCGTTCAAGGCCGATACCGGGATCGGTTACCTCTACCAGGGCACCCGTGCCGTCGACCAGGTGCTCGCCTCGGACGTCCAGCGCGGCACGCCACCGGACGTCGCCGTCCTGCCCAACGCCGGGGTGCTGGCGAAGTACCAGAAGTCGGGCGACCTGCTGCCGCTCGACGACGAAGTCTCGGCGGCCGTCACGCGGTCCTTCAGCCCGCAATGGGTCACCTTGCAGAAGATCGGCACCCAGAAGCTGTACGCGGTCGCGGTGAAGGCTGATCTCAAGAGCGTGATCTGGTACAACCCGGCCAGGCTGACGGGGATCCGGCCGACGACGTTCGACGGTCTCCGCACGTACTCCGCCGGGCTGACGGCCGCGGGCGGCACGCCGTGGTGTGTCGGGATGGGCGCCCCGCCCACCTCCGGCTGGCCGGGAACGGACTGGATCGAGGACATCCTGCTGCATTCGGCGGGGCCCGACAAGTACTGGCAATGGGCGTCCGGAAGCCTGGAGTGGACGTCGCCGGAGGTCAGACAGGCGTGGCTGGACTGGGGTTCCGTCCTCGAGCCCGCCGGGATCCGCGGCGGTACCGCGGCCGCGCTGCTGACCGACTTCGGCGACGCGGGCAAGCCGATGTTCGCCGATCCGCCGGGCTGCGTGCTCGAACACCAGCCGTCGTTCATCATGAGCCGGTATCAGAACCTCAAGCGGGCCGACGGTACGGCGCCGAGGCCTGGCACCGATTTCGACTTCCTCAACTTCCCGGGGCGGGACGTTTCCGAGGTCGGCGCGGACCTCGCGGGCATGTTCCGGGACACCCCTCAGGCGCGGAAGCTGATCCAGTACCTCGCCTCGGAAAAGGCGCAGCGGATCTGGCCGTCGATCCCGCGTGCGAGCGCGTTCTCCGCCAACCGGGGACTCGGTCTCGACGTCTACACCGACCCGGTGAGCAGGAAGGTCGCGGACACGATCACCTCGGCACAGGCCCTGTGTTTCGACGCCTCCGACCTGATGCCCGCGACGATGACCGGCGCGTTCCACCGTGCCGTCCTGGAGTACCTGTCCAACCGGGACCGGCTGGACATCCTGCTGAAGCAGCTCGACGACGTCCGGAAGAGCATCCAGCCCGGAGAGTGGCTGAAGATCCGATGTGGACAGTGAAGGAGCACCGGTGAACGATCTGGCACGATTCCCGCTCGAAGGCGGCGGTTCGGTGGTCGTCGAGATCGACCCCGTCCCCGGCACGTCCCGGGTCTCCCGGCGCGACGACCTGGTCGAGGACGTCAAGGGCTCCTTCGAGGCGGCGCTGGCGAACGTCAAGGACGCGGCCGCGGCGGCGCTGGACACCTTCCGGTCGATGGCCAGGGGACCGGACGAGGTCGAGCTCAAGTTCGGCGTCAAGCTGACCGCGCAAGCGGGCGCGGTGATCGCGAAAACGGGCCTGGAAGGCAACTTCGAGGTCAAACTGAAGTGGGTACGGGACCCGGAGACCCCCAACGTCGCATGATCAGATGGACAACTCTCGTGATGTCCATCCAATCACGCGAGTCGTCCATCCACTCACGTGTGTTGTCCATCTGGACACGCGTGGCTAGCGGCCGAGACCCCGGATCAGCACCATCACCGATTCCCGGACGTCGGCCCGGGTCCGTTTCGGCTGGAACACCTGCCAGTCCAGGGCGACAACCAGCATCGTGCCGAACAACCCGGCCGCGGCCGTCGGGATCTGGACGCCGTCGGGCAGCCGCCCGGCGGCGTCCAGCCGGTGGAGTTGCTCGCGCACGATGGAAAGGATCTCCTCGCGCAGCAACGTCAGCGTCTCGTGCCAGGTCCCCGGCGTGCGCCACATCTCGCTCACCAGGATCTGCGAGAAACCGGGGTATTCGGCGATGAACTCCAGCGCACCGTCCACTTGCGACTCGATGACGTCCATCGGGTCGCCGTCGCCGGTGGCCGCGCGCAGCCGGTCCGCGAGCACGCCGACGCCGTAGCGCAGGAGTGCGTCGACAAGACCGTCCTTGCTGCCGAAGTTGTAGTAGACGGTGCCCTTCGCGACCTTCGCCTCGGCCGCGATGTCGTCCACCGTCAGCCCGACGAGGCCGCGGCTGGCGGACAGCCGCAGCGTCGCCTCGAACAGCTTCTGTTTCGTCGCCTCGCCCCGGGTGGTCACAACGCCAGCTCGGGTTTCAGCGCCGAAACCGTCCAGGTGCGCCGTTTCCACGCGGCCAGCGTCGAGACCAGGATGCCGCCGACGAGGTACGCGAGCAGAACACCGATGTCACCGAGGATATCCATCGACGCGCCACTGTAGAGCAGGTTCCGGAACCCGTCGATCGCATAACCCATCGGCAGCGCGATATGCAGCGGATACAGCGCGTCCGGGATGGTCTGCCACGGGAACGTCCCACCCCCGCTGACCAGTTGCAACACCAGCAGCACCAGGCCGAGGAACTTCCCGACCGCGCCGAAGAAGGCGTTGAGCGCGTGCACCACGGAGGTGAAGGTGAGCGACACCAGCACGGCGAATCCGATCGCGCCGAGCGGATGCGCGACGTCGATGCCGACCAGCCAGGTCACCGCGCCGAACAACACGATCACCTGCGCGATCCCCAGCAGGGCCGAAGGCAGCCAGCCGCCGAGCGCGACCTTGAACGGCGACGCGCCGGCGGTCAGCGCACGGGTCGAGAGCGGGCGCAGCAACAGGAACAGCACGAACGCGCCGATCCAGGTGGCGAGGGAGATGAAGAACGGGGCGAGGCCCGCGCCGTAGGTCCCGGCCGAAGCGACCCCGGAGGAGTTGACCGCCACCGGATCGGCGATGGTGTTCGCGGTGGCCGCGCGGGTGGGGTCGTCCGGGTTCGGGATCTCCTTGAGCCCGGCGGCGAGGCCGTCGCGAAGCTGCACCGCGCCGTCGGCGAGCTGGTTCGTCCCGGTGACCGCGGATTTCTCCCCGTCGTTCAGCTTCGCGGCGCCGTCGCGGATCTTGGCCGACGCGTCGGCGGCCTGCGCGATACCGCTGGTGAGCTGCGGCGTCGCCGAGGCCAGTTCGTGCGCGCCGTCGGACACCTGGCGCGCGCCGGAGGCGAGCTGGGTGAGCTGGCTGTTCGCACCCTGGATCTTCGTGTTCGCCTCGTTCACCGGCGACCTGAGCTGGTCCAGGCGGCCCAGGATCTCCTGCACGCCGGTCTCGGGGACACCGGCTTCGCGCAGGTCCTGCGCGAGCCGGGTGCGGTAGTCGTCGAGCTTCGCCTGGATGTCGCCGGACGCCGTGGCGGCCAGCGAGGCCGCGACGGCGACCTTCTGGTTCCCGTCGGCGACCTGACCGGCGCCGTCGGCGAGCTTCTTCGTCTGGGCGGGTAGTTGGGCGGTGCCGGACTTCAGGGTGCCGAGCCCGGTGGCCAGCTGCGAGCTGCCGGAGGCGAGCTGGGAGGCGCCGTCGGCCAGTTGCTGCTGACCGGATTTGAGCTTGCCCGCGCCGTCGGCGAGCTGTGAAGCGCCCGTCGAGGCCTCCTGGGTCTTGCCGTAAATGGTGGAGAAGCCGATGAGGAACTTGTCCGCGGCCTCGCTGCCGACCTTTTCCGCGATCGTCTTGCGGACCTGTTCGGCCACCTGTTTCGCGATGGTGCCGGAGAGGTAGTTGTTGGCGTCGTTGGTGGTCAGCGTGATGGTCGCCTGCTGCGGCTGCAGGTTGCCCGAGGACAGCAGCGCCGCGGAGAAGTCGCGCGGGACGCCGATCGCGAACGAGTAGGTGTCGTCGCGGACGCCTTCGGCGGCCTCCTCAGGGGAGGTCTCATGCCATTGGAAGGTGCCGGACTTGACCAGTTCGTCGGTCACCTCGCGGCCGATGTTGCGCTCCGCGCCTTCGGAATCCTTGGCACCGGCGTCGGCGGTGAACATCGCCGCGGGGAGCTTGTCCAGGCGCGAGTACGGGTCGTAGTTCGCGTAGAGGTAGAAGGACGCGTACAGCAGCGGCACCAGGACGAGCGCGACCATGGCCAGCTTCGGCAGGGTGCCGCTGCTCAGCCGGCGCAGCTCGTTGCCTGCGATCCGGACGGGGTTCATTCCTGGTCTCCTGAAGTCTTGTCGGTGTCGTCCGCCACGGTCGCTTCCAGCGTCGTCTCCGCCGGGGTCTCGACGGGCGCGCAGCGCACGGGATCGGGCTGCTCGAGAGCGCCGCACAGGGCAGGCTTCTCCGGCAGGACCGAAACCGGGGTGGTGGCGGTCAGCACGATGACGGCGAGGCCGCGCTCGGCGTGCTCGCGGGCGAGCCGCGCCCAGCTGTCGACGTCGCTGGTGTGCCTGTCCGGGGTGTCGAGCACGAGGACGCCGACGTCCTCGCGGCTCGCGGCGAGCTCGGTGAGCAGCCGGGTGCGGGTCACCGCCGCGACGTTCTCGAAGCGCGTGGTGGCGAAGGCGGCGGCGTCGTGCTCGGCCAGCCAGCTCGCGATGGCGGCCTTGTTCGCCGGGCGCTTCGCCAGTTCGAGTTCCTCCCCGACGACGACCTGCAGTGACAACGCGCCGTCAGGCTCGCTCACGCCGGGGGAGTCCACGATGGCCACGATCTTCCGCGGGTCACCGCCGTCGACGGTCACCGTCCCGGTGGCGGGCTTCAGTCTGCCCGCCAGCGCCAGCCCGAAGGCCGTGACGCCGACTCCCGGTTCGCCGTGCACGATCGCCAGCTCACCGCCCGAAACGGTGAGCGAGGTCGGCGACAGCAGCGTGCCGTGGGGTCCGGTCACGGACACCCTGTCGGCTTGAACCCGCACGAAGAACTCCCAGGTAGATGACTCGCGGAACTTTTGAACTGACTGGTCAGTTCAAAAGTTAACCCTGCCTTGGGAGGTGCACAACCGCGCGGGGCCCACGTCACACGCAAGGGTGACGAAACCGCCGCAAACCGGACTCGCTAGCGCAGGGCCGAGGCCGGATGGACCTCCCAGGACGTCCACAGTGGACGATAACCCTGCCGGTGCCAGAACACCGAAGAGAGCGGGTTGGTCGGGTTGTAGTAGAGATACGTGCCGTCCGCGCCGTCGGCGTCGAACTCCTTGTGCACCACGGACATCAGTGTGCGCCCGAGGCCCCTTCCGCGCAGGCCGGGCACGGTGACGACGTTGTTGACGTAGCCCCACCGGCCGTGGGGGAGGAGTTCGGCCTCGGCCGAACCCGGCGTCGACGCGATCCAGGCGGCGTGCGCGAACGCGGCGATCTCACCGTGCCGCTTCGCCAGCCACAGCAGCGGGGCGTCCTTGTCGAGGGCGCGTTCCAGTCCGGGGGCGAGCAGGGCCCCGGCGTTGGAGCGGTGCCGGGTGGCGACCTGGCCGATGTAGTCGTGCGTCGACACGGCCATCGCGAGCACGTCCTCGAAGTCGTCCGGCCGTGCCCGGCGGACGGCCACGCCGTCGTCGGTGGGTTCCTCCCGATGGCTGCCGGTGCGCACGGCGAGCGCCGCCATCGGCACCAGGCCGTGATCGAGGAAGGCGCGGATCGCCTCGGCGTCCCGGCTGGGCCAGTTGACCACACAGGATGAATCCTCACCCGGCGATTCGGCGTCCATCCAGGTCCGCCACGCCCGCAGCAGCAGGTCCATCCCCTCGGTGCCGGTGTTCCCGATGAACGGGAACAACTGGCGGACGTCGGCGGCGGACCACAGCAGCGGGACGTCGTCCGGGCCGTGCAACTGGCGCTGCACCACGCCGGTGACCTGGACTCCCGAAGCGGTGGCGGCGTCGACGCGTTCGCCAGCCACCGGCGGTGGGGCGGCTTCGGGCAGGAGCCCGTCGATCGCCGCGAACCGCGTCCGGTGCGCGTCGAACAACGTCTTCTCGATATCCATCCCGCCCCCAGGGTCGACCGCGCCGATCACCGCTACCGCAGGGCCGCGGCCGGGCTCACCGCCCAAGTCGTCCACAGAGGACGGTAACCCTGCCGGTGCCAGAAAACCGGGGAAAGCGGATTGGTCGGATTGTACGAGACGAAGGTACCGCGCAGCGACGGCGAGAACAGTTCGTCGTGCGCGACAGCGGTCAGCGCGCGCCCGATCCCGCGGCTCCGCGCGGCGGCGGTGACCGCGAGCGTGCCGAGGTAGCCCCACTCGCCGGGCGGCAGCCGTCCGGCGAGCGCGTCACCGGAGACCGGCGAGCGCTTCCCGCCGGTCACCATCCCCACCGTGACGCCTTCTTCTTCGGCGATCCAGACGCGGCCGCCGAAGTGCAGCCCGCGGCGGACCTCTTCGGCGAGCAGCGCCTTCGCGCCGGGCCGGACGACACCGTGGCCGACGAACGAGGTGTAGCGAAGTTCTTCGAACCGGAGGTCGGTGATCTCCTCCAGATCGCCGTGCGTCGAGTCCCGCACGGTCACGCCCGACACGGTGTGCGCCGCACCCTTGGCGGGCGCGCGGACGGCCAGCGCCAGTTGCGGCGCGAGCCCGTGGTCGAGCAGGGCGCGCGCGACCACGACGTCGCGGCTGGGCCAGGTGACCGTGCACGACGAATCGGGTGCGGTGTCGGCGAGCGCGATCCGCTCGCGCCAGGCGGAGAGCAGCGCGCTCATCCCCGCACCGGCGTCGAGGGGGAGGATCGCGGAGAGGATCTGGAGGCGCGCCGGGCTCCAGAGCCGCTGCCACGAACCCGACGCGAACCGCACGTGCGCGATCGTCCCGGCGGCGCCGCCCGCCTCGACGGGATCGCCGGGCGGGAGCGGTGGTGGTGGCGGGAGCAGCGGGTCGAGCGCGGCGAACCGCGCGCGCTGCTGCCCCGCCGTCGAGGTCATCCCCGTTGGGTGCAGAAGATCGCGGTACCGGGGAAGAGCTTGCCGCGCAACGGGCTCCACTGTCCCCAGGTGCGGGAGTGGCCCTCCGGCCAGGCGGGCTCGATGACGTCCGTCAGGGTGAAACCGGCGTCGGCGAGCGCGCGGACGTAGTCGCCGATGGTGCGGTGGTACTCGACGTAGGTCGCGACGCCCTCTTCGTCGACTTCGACGTAGGGCGTGCGGTCGAAATACGGCTGGGTGACGGTGAGGCCCTGCGGCCCTGGATCGTCGGGGAAGATCCATCGCATCGGATGGGTCACCGAGAACACCCAGCAGGCACCCGGCCGGAGTACCCGGTGCACTTCGGCGAACACGACGTCCACCGACGCCACGAACGGGACCGCGCCGAAGGCCGAGCACGCCGCGTCGAAGCTCGCGTCGGCGAACGGCAGCGACTCCGCCGTCGCCTGCACGAGCGGGACGGCGGCACCGGTCCGCTCGTTGCCCTCCCTCGCGTGCCGCAGCATGCCCGCGGACAGATCGGTCGCCACCGCGTCGGCGCCTTGCCCGGCGAGCCAGCGCGCGCACGCCGCCTGCCCGCAGCCGACCTCCAGGATCCGCTTGCCGCCGACTTCACCCAGAAGTGCGACGTCCGCCTCACGGACGCCCTCTGGGCACCAGACGAAGTCCGCGTCGCCGAGGAAGCCGCCGTGGGTCGCCTGGTAGTCGTCGGCGTCGGCGTCCCACCACGCCAGGTTCGCGGCCGTCGCCTCGGGTGCCGAGACCGCCCGGTGGGCGACCCCCGCGGTGCCGAGCCGCTCCTCGGCCTGTGCGTGCCTTTCGGCCGCCGTTGGGTGCTCGGTGGCGGACTGCTGACTCAAACCGATATCCTTTCCCCAGGTCAGGGCTTCGCGGGACAGTTTATCCGCCCGCCGTGATCGTGGGGGCGACCCTGATTGTGCCGTGTACAGGGGGCCGCGTAGGATATCTGTTAGCGCAGTGGGTTCGCGCTACTCTTTCCCCCGGTTCGCTCAGCGTCCGGGTCAGGGGGTCGCGCACCGGATGTGGTGATGTTCGCGGTCGTTCCCTGTGGACGTTTGCTTATGTGGTCGCCGCATGCCGAAAGAGCCCATGGTGCCCTAACCGCAAACCCACTACTTCCCATCCACCGGAGCAACCCGCCTAATGACGACCGACACCGCCACCGCCCCGACCGCCCCCATTGGGGCCCCGCAGGTCGCTATCAACGACATCGGGTCGGAGGAAGATTTCCTCGCAGCGATCGACAAGACGATCAAGTACTTCAACGATGGCGACATCGTTGAGGGCACCATCGTCAAGGTTGACCGTGACGAGGTCCTGCTCGACATCGGCTACAAGACCGAGGGTGTCATCCCCTCGCGCGAGCTCTCCATCAAGCACGATGTCGACCCGGCTGAGGTTGTCACCGTCGGCGATGAGGTCGAAGCCCTGGTCCTCCAGAAGGAGGACAAGGAAGGCCGTCTGATCCTGTCCAAGAAGCGTGCGCAGTACGAGCGCGCCTGGGGCACGATCGAGGAGCTCAAGGAGAAGGACGAGCCCGTCAAGGGCACCGTCATCGAGGTCGTCAAGGGCGGCCTCATCCTGGACATCGGCCTGCGCGGCTTCCTGCCCGCGTCGCTGGTCGAGATGCGCCGTGTGCGCGACCTGCAGCCGTACGTCGGCCGCGAGCTCGAGGCGAAGATCATCGAGCTGGACAAGAACCGCAACAACGTGGTCCTGTCCCGCCGTGCCTACCTGGAGCAGACCCAGTCCGAGGTGCGCAGCGAGTTCCTCAACGCGCTCGCCAAGGGTCAGGTCCGCAAGGGCGTCGTGTCGTCCATCGTCAACTTCGGTGCCTTCGTGGACCTGGGTGGCGTCGACGGCCTGGTGCACGTCTCCGAGCTGTCCTGGAAGCACATCGACCACCCCTCCGAGGTCGTTGAGGTCGGCCAGGAGGTCACGGTCGAGGTTCTGGACGTCGACATGGACCGCGAGCGCGTCTCGCTGTCGCTGAAGGCGACCCAGGAAGACCCGTGGCGTCAGTTCGCCCGCACCCACGCGATCGGTCAGATCGTGCCGGGCAAGGTCACCAAGCTCGTCCCGTTCGGTGCGTTCGTGCGCGTCGAGGAGGGCATCGAGGGTCTGGTGCACATCTCCGAGCTGGCCGAGCGCCACGTGGAGATCCCGGAGCAGGTCGTCCAGGTCAACGGCGACGTGATGGTCAAGGTCATCGACATCGACCTCGAGCGTCGTCGCATCTCGCTGTCGCTGAAGCAGGCGAACGAGGGCGTCACGCCGGAGACCGAGTTCGACCCCACCCAGTACGGCATGGCCGCCGAGTACGACGCCGAGGGCAACTACATCTACCCCGAAGGCTTCGACCCGGACACCCAGGAGTGGCAGGAAGGCTTCGACAAGCAGCGTGAGGAGTGGGAGCGTCAGTACGCCGAGGCTCACACCCGCTACGAGGCTCACATGAAGCAGGTCGTCAAGGCCGCCGAGGCCGACGCGGAAGCCGCGGCCGACGCCGCGACCGGTGTCACCTCGAGCGACTCGGGCGAGCAGAGCTACACCTCCGCTCCGGCCGAGGCCAAGAGCGGTGGCACGCTCGCCAGCGACGAGCAGCTCGCGGCTCTCCGCGAGAAGCTCTCGGGCGGCGCTGCCTGATCCAGGCGCTCAGCCAGTAGCTGACAGACAGCGGCCCCGGTCCTTCACAGACCGGGGCCGCTGTCTTTTTCTCCCCGCAAGTAGTCCTCTACTTGCGGTCCTTGCACGCGCAACGATCGCAAGTAGAGGACTGCTTGCGGTTCTTGCACGCGCAACGACCGCAAGCAGAGGACTACTTGCGGTCTCTGGACGCGCGACTACCGCAAGTAGAGGACTACTTGCGGTTTCTGGACGCGTGACGATCGCAAGTAGAGGACTACTTGCGGTTTCTGGACGCGTGACTACCGCAAGTAGAGGACTACTTGCGGTTCAGGAGGTGGCGGGTCGGACGGCCGGCAACCAGACGTGGTCGAGGGCCGCGGCGCGGGCCCTGCGGCGAAGTCCGGCGAAGCTGTGCTTGGCGGGGACGAGGAGCGCGCTCAGCCACGTGCGCCGATATTCGGCGAGGGCCTCGGCCACGGGACGATGGAGGACACAGTGCACCAGCCCCGGCGTACCGAGCCGGTGCCTTCCCGCGTGCTTGCCGTCTGCCATCGTTCCTCCGTGTGGGCTACCTTCGCCGCGCACGGTACGCAATCGAGCGCCCAAAGCCGCGTAACCGCTCGGCGTGTCACTCGAAATGGCCGAGTCGTGCGTCACGATGATCTTGCCTTTCGCTCCCTTCTGTGCCGGATGTGTCACCCCGTGACCCTGCGCGGTCACGCCTGGCCGCGCTACTAGGCTGATCGACATGCTGCGTGTGGGCCTGACCGGCGGGATCGGCGCCGGAAAATCGACGGTGGCGAACCGGCTTTCCGAGCACGGCGCCGTCCTCATCGACTCCGACAAGATCGCCAGGGAGGTCGTCGAACCGGGAACGCCCGGTCTCGCCGAACTCGTCGAGGCGTTCGGGGACGACATCCTCGCGTCCGACGGTTCGCTCGATCGCGCGGCGCTCGCGGCCAAGGCGTTCGCCGGCGAGGAGTCCCGCAAGCGGCTGAACTCGATCGTCCATCCGAGGGTCGGCGCCCGGACGGCCGAGCTGATGGCCGAAGCGGCGCCGGACGCGATCATCGTCCACGACATCCCGCTGCTGGTCGAAGGCGGTCTCGCGCCGATGTACCACCTCGTCGTCATGGTCGACGCCCCGGAGGAGACCCGGGTCCGCCGCCTGGTCGACGCGCGGGGAATGTCCGAGGCCGACGCGCGCGCCAGGATCAAGGCGCAGGCCACGACCGACCAGCGCCGGGCGGTGGCCGACGTCTGGTTCGACAACAGTGGCGCGCCCGACATCGTGCTCGCCGACGTCGACGCGTTGTGGGCGGACAGGCTGACCCCGTTCGAGGCGAACGTGCGGCTGCGCAAGCCGCGTGCGCCGATGTCGCCGAAGATCGCGCAGTACGACCCGACGTGGCCCGCGCAGGCCGAGCGGGCGCTCGCGCGGATCCGCGTGGTGGCCGGGGACGACGCCGTGCGGGTCGATCACATCGGTTCGACGTCCGTGCCGGGGTTGCCAGCCAAGGACATCCTCGATCTCCAGCTGACGGTGTCCACTTTGGACAAGGCCGATGAGCTGTCCGACGCGCTCTCCGACGCCGGGTTCCCGCGTGCGGAAGGCGAATGGTTCGACGACGCGCACGGCGAAGACGGCACCTGGCCGAAGCGGTTCCACTTCGGCGGTGATCCGCGCCGCCCGGTCAACCTGCACGTCCGCTCCCAGGAGACGCCCGCCTGGCGGCTCGCCCTGCTGTTCCCGGAGTGGCTGCGGCGGAACCCGGACGAGCGCGACGCCTACGCGGCGGTCAAGAACGCCATGGCCGCGAAGCACGCCGGTGACGGGACCGTCGAGCAGTACACCGACGAGAAACAGGTCTGGGTCGACGCGGCCTTCATCCGGGCCGACGCCTGGGCCGAGTCGGCGGGCTGGACCCCGTAGGCCTCAGCTCCCGAGCAGTCCTCGTTCGAAAGCGGTCGCGACGGCGGCCGCCCGGTCCTTCACCCCGAGCTTGGCGTACGCGTGCACGAGGTGCGGTTTTCACGGTGGCCTCGCTGACGAACAGCTGTTTCGCGGCCTCTTTGTTGGTCGAACCGCGCGAGATCAGCGTTAGTACCTCGAGCTCACGGCGGCTCAGCGGTTCGGGCGCGGGAGCGCGCATCCTGCCCATGATCACGTCCGCGACGGCAGGCGAGAGCACCGCCTCCCCGCGCGCCGTCGCGCGAACGGCGCGGAAGAGTTCGTCGCGCGGGGCGTCCTTGAGCAGATAGCCGGTGGCGCCCGCCTCGATCGCCGGGACGACGTCGGAGTCGGTGTCGTAGGTCGTCAGGACGAGGATCCGCGCGGGATTCCCGAGTTTCGCGAGTTCGGCGATCGCGGCCACCCCGCCGGAGCCCGGCATCCGCAGATCCATCAGGACGACGTCGGGACGCAGTTCCTGCGTCAGCGCGACGGCTTCGTCACCCGAGGACGCCTCGCCGAGCACCTCGAACCCTTGGTCCGCGGTGAAGATGCCGCGCAGCCCGTCACGGACGACGGGGTGGTCGTCGGTGATCAGCAGCGTGATCGTCATGTACGGGCCTCCAGCGCGATGGCGGGCAGGTTGGCCGATACGGCGGTCCCGCCGCCCGGTTCCGATTCGAGGTTCAGTGTTCCCGCCAGCCGGGTGACGCGGGCACGCATCCCGGGGACGCCGAACCCGCCTTCCCCTGGGGAAACTGCCGCGCCGGGGTCGAATCCGCCGCCGTCGTCCCGGACGTCGACGGTCACCTGATCGGCCATGTACGACAACGTGAGTCCCACGATGGTGGCGGCGGCGTGCTTCTCGACGTTGGTGAGCGCCTCCTGCGTGACCCGGAGCAGCGTCGCCTCGATCTCGGGATGCAGGGCCCGCGCGGTCCCGGTGGTGGTGAACCGGATCTCGACGCCGGTCCGTCCGCTCCACAGCCGGGAGACCTCGTCGAGCGCGTCCGGCAGGGTCGAGGCGGCCAGTGGCTGCGGGCCGAGCGCGCGCACCGAACGCCGTGCGGCGGTCAGGTTCTCCCGCGCCAACGCCATCGCGGTGTCGACGTGCCGCTGCCACTCGGCGGGGTCGCCCTTCGCCGCCGCGGCCGCCTCCAGCTGGGTGATGATCCCGGTGAAACCCTGAGCGAGCGTGTCGTGGATTTCCTGGCTCAGTCGCTGACGCTCGTCGAGGATGCCTGTTTCCCGCGCCTGACCCAGCAGTTGCCGTTGCAGCCCCGCGTTCTCCTCCTGCGCGGCGGCGAGTTCGTCGAGCACGCGCTTGCGTTCCGCGTGCTGCCGTGCCATCGCCGCCGAGACGAGCCCGCCACCGCCGACGGCGGCCGTCTGCACCAGGGTGACCACGGTCCACAGCGCGGGCTGATCGGCGAACGCGGACAGCGGGCCGCCGTTCGGGATCGTGTTGATCAGCGCGGAAACGACGAAGATCCCGGTCAGCGCCAGTGGCGCCGGCCGTAGCCGCATGGCTTCGAAGAACCCGGTGATCATGAAGATGAGGAACACCGTGTCGTGGGCCTCCAGTACCGCGGCGGCCGTGACCAGGCCGGTGAACGAGACGGCGACGACGACCGGGTGTTCGGCCCAGCGAGATGGCACGAGCGTGGTCGAGACCAGCAGCCAGCCTGCCGCGAGCCCCGCCAGCCCCAGGGTGACCGCCGGATCCTGGCCGGAGATCAGGAGACTGAGCACCGTGCTCAGCGACAGCAGCGCGTACGGCAGGAACCACTCGACCCACCCACCCCACGGCCGCCACGGCGATTCCCCGTCGCCCGAGGAGGGCCACAGCGAGTCCTGCCACCGGATCCAGCTCCTCATACCCGGAACTCTTTCAGCCCCGGCCAGGAGGACGACCAGGATTCGGTATGCCCGGTGACCAGCCAGATCGGCATCCCGCGGCTCACGTTGCGGACGCCGAGCGTGTTGTCGACGCGGGAAACGGCGCGGGCGTCGGTGAACGAACGGTGCAGCCGCCCAGGATCGGGACCGACGAACAGCACGGTGTCCGCGGTCTCGGGCGGATGGCCGAAATACCAGAAGCCACGGCTGGGGCTGTAGACGGCGGGAAGTCCGTAATCGGCGCTGTACCGGTCCAGTGCTCCGGCCTGCCAGTACACCCGGCGGTGACGAGGGTGGTGCGCGCTCGCTGCTCCGGCGGGAGCCGGTGATAGGCGTCCGCGACCGAACGGGCGAGGTCCGGCCACACCGGCAGCGCGTAGGGGAGGGTGTACAGCGCGGAAAGCAGGAAAACCGGCCAGGTCGGGACCCAGCGGAACCACGGTGACGGTTTCAACCGTCCGAAGTGGACAGCCGCGGCCGCCCACAGGGCGCCGAACATGCCTGCTGCGTAGTAGTACCGGCCGTTGGACAGGATGAACAGCGCGATCACGCCGACGGTGGTCCAGCCGAGGAACCGGTATTCGCGCGATCTCGGCGAGAACAGCAGGACCCAGAGTCCGTCGCCGAAGTAGCCGTACCGCCACGCCGTCGCCAGCAGGACCGCCGCGGCCGCGAGCAGCGCCACCGGGAGCCGGGCGAACGCCGCACTGGACGCGGTCGGTGTTCCGGCCGCGCTGGCGGCTTCCATCCGTTCCTCGCAGATCCCTCGGGTGCCGGTCCTCTCGCACCCTACGTGCCACCGGGGTGGCTCGTCGGTCGTGAGAGGACCGGTGAGGGTCAGAAGCCCCAGTCCGTGAGTTTCGGCCACACCGTGTCCCAAGTCCCGTTCCGGCCGGTGGCCAGCCAGATCTTCATGCCCTGACTCACGTTCGGGACCCCGGCCCGGTTGTCGAGCGCGCCGACCACACGCACCTGCGTGAAGTACGGCACAAGCACCGAAGCGTCGTTCCCGACGAACAGGACGTCCCGTGCCGATTCCGGCGGCCTCGGGAACGTCACGTAGCCGCGGTTGGGGCTCGACGGTGAGGGAAGCCCCAGTTCCGGTCCATGGTGGTCGATCGCACTGGCCTGCCAATACTTCGCCGCGATGATGCCCGTGTGGGGCGGGTCGGGCACGGCGCGATACGCCTGCGCCACCGACTCCGTGATCTCCCGCCAGCCGATCTCCTCGTCGGCGAAGATCGGCCGCGCCCAGGCCGGGGTGCTCGCGACCGACGATCGCGGGAGGATCGGCAGCGTTTGCGGGATCGCGATCACCGCCGCCAGGACGTAGACCGGCCAGGTGGCGATCCAGCGCCAGTACTTCGATGCCTGACCCGCTTCGATCTCCACCGCGGCGGCGGCGAACAGCGGGGCGAACATCCCGGCCGCGTAGTAATAACGCCCGTTCGCCACCAGGAACAGGGCGAGCACGCCGAGCGCGGTCCACCCCAGGAACCGGTACGGCCGCAGGCGTTCGGAGCGCAGCAGCCGCCACAGCCCGTAGCAGACGAGGATCATCCCCACCGGAATGCCCGCGCTCATCACCAGTGTCGGAACGAACGTGGCCCGCCCGCCCCAGCCTGCCGAGACCTCCCGTGAGATCGCGGCGCCCATGGTCAGTTGCGGCCACCCGTTCGCGGCCTGCCAGACGAGAGTGGGCGCGATCATCGCGACGGCGATCAGCGCGCCGAGCCAGAGCGCCGGACGGCGGAGGAGATCGCGCGGCCCGGAGGCCACCGCGGCGGCCAGCGCGACGACCCAGAACGCTCCGATGAGGAACTTCGTGTTTAACGCGAACCCGGTCACCACGCCGCTCCAGAGCAAGAGGCCGTCCGCGCGGTTCCGCATCCACCGGACGAGCAGCCAGACAAGCAGCGTCCACAGGAACGGGTCGAGTGTGCTGGTCGCCAGGTAGTGCCCACCGCCGAGCATCTGGATGGACACCGCGAAGGTCGCCGCCGCGATCACCTGCGCCTTGCGGCCGCCGCCCAGTTCCCTGGCGATCAACGCGGTCAGCACGACCCCGGCGGCCATCGCCAGCATCGCCGGGATCCGCAGGACGAAGGGCGAATCGGCGCCGAACGTGTCCATCAGCCGGGCCAGGAGCGGCAACAGCGGTGGCTGGTCGGCATACCCCCAGTCCAGATGCCGACCGGCCGCCAGGAAGTACAGTTCGTCGCCGAAGTAGCCGTAGCGATCGGCCGTCGCCGCGAGCACCGCCCCCATCGCCCCGGCGATCGCGAGCACCGGCGTCCGGGCGAACGGCGCGACCCCCGGCCGTTCTCGTTCGCTGTACCGCTGTCGGAGTCCCTCGGCCTCGATGACCACGGGTATCCGCCCCCTCTCGATCGGTTCCGCTCGTGATCGAGAATCCCGCGGCGCGGCGCGCGGCGAATCCTTCCGCCGGTCAGCATCCGTTCGATCGTCCGGATGACCCGAGGGTCAACCGATCGGTGGATGCCGACAGGTCAGTGCCGTCGCCAGCCGAGCACGATGTCCTTTGTGGACAGCCAACCTCGCAGGTCGTGGCCGTGGGTGGCCAGTCCGTCCACTGTCAGGTGGCTGACGCCGAGCGCGCGTTCGCCGTCGGCTGGGGAGAGCAGCCCGGCGGTGACCGCGGCGAGGAGTTCGTCGGTGTCGATCACCTCGACGGACTTCTTGTCCCGCAGGACGAGATCGAGGTAGAGGTCGGTGGCGATCCAGACGCCGTCTTCGCGGCGGATGTCCACGACGTCGAGATAGAAGTCCTGATCGCGTTCGTGGCCGGGGTTGAACCAGAAGTCGGTGATCCGCAGGCCAAGGCTGGGCAGCAGCCAGGACTCGAGGTAGTGGAACTGCGTCCGCCCAGGCGTCGGCCGCGCCATGTAGAGGCCGAAGGACTCTTCGCGGTACTCCTCGACGTCTCTCACGACGCCCTTGGGATCCGTGTTGGTCTTCGCGGCCGTGTCGAAGTACTCGACCTTGGGTGGGTGCAGCGCGGTCATGGGCTCATCTTGGAAGGCTCCGGCGCTCGCGGCCACCACCCAACCGGGTGGACGATCACGGTTTCGTGGTTTCCCCGGAGTAGTGCGCCGAGGCCGGATAGGGTGCGCTGGTTCCGCCATAAGGGTGAGTGGGAGACAACGCATGTTCGGGATCATCAGGCCGTGCCGCCACCGGCTTTCCGCAGGTCTGCACGGGGACTGGCTGGCCCACCTCTGCGGCCTCTGCCTGACGCTGCGCGACGAACACGGACATCTCGCCCGCATGGTGACGAACTACGACGGCTTGATCATCTCGGCGCTCGTCGAGGCCCAGTCACCGCGGGCGGAGGGACGCCGCGACGCCGGACCGTGCCCGCTTCGGGCGATGAAGGGAACGTCGGTCGCGAAGGGCGGCGGTGCCCAGCTCGCGGCGGCGGTCTCCCTGGTGCTGGCCTCAGCCAAGATCAGTGATCACGTCGAGGACCGTGACGGTGCCTTCGCGCGGCGCTCCGTCGCTCTCGCCGCGAAGCGGGTGGCGACGCGCTGGGCGGACCAGGGGAGCCTCACGGGCACCCGGATCGGCTTCGACACGGCGGTCCTGACCGAGGCCGTCGACCGGCAGGGCGAGATCGAAAGCGCCGTCCGTCTCGGTGATTCGGCCGTCCTAGCCACCGAACCGGCCGAGCTGGCGACGTCGGCCGCGTTCGCCCACACCGCGGTGCTGGCGGGCCGCCCGGAGAACTCCGCGCCGCTGGCCGAGGCGGGGCGCCTCTTCGGCAGGGCCGCCCATCTGCTCGACGCCGTCGAGGACCTCGCCGAGGACGAGGCCGCCGGTGCGTGGAACCCGCTGACGGCCACCGGGACCGGGCTCGCCGAGGCACGACGGCTGTGCGACGACGCCGTGCTCGGTGTCGAACTCGCCCTTCGCGAGGTGAGGTTCGACCAGCCCAAGCTGGTGCACGCGCTGCTGGTGCACGAACTGCGGCAGGCGGTGCGGCGCTCCTTCGGCCACGGGACCCAGCAGCCCCCGCCCGGGTGGATCGGCCCCGGACCTCAGCCGCAACGGCATCCCCACCAGCCCTATCCGGCTCACCAGGGCGGTTACCGGCCGCCGCCTCCCCCAGAAGGTGCTCCGGGTGGCGGAGGCCCGCCTCAGGAGCCGCCCAAGAAGAAGCGGAAGCACGGCGGTCCGCCGGCCGACGGCCAGGGTGGTTACTGCTGGACACCGAAGTTCCGGGTGCCCGCCCAGCCGAGGGGGTTCTTCTTCGGCTGCGCGGTGGCGACCTACATGTGCTGCTCGTGCCAGTTCTGCTGCCGGGACCCGTTCCCGGGGGCGTGGAGCGGGAAGCCGCACGAGGCCTGGTGCGACAACTGTGACGGTTGTGACTGCTGCAACTGCTGTGACTGTTCTTGTTGAGCCGACCAGGCGAAACGGAAACTGTCGGACCCAGCGCCTACTCTGGTGGACGTGGCTTTCGCAACCGAACACCCCGTACTCGCCCAGTCGGACCACCGGCCCGTCACCGACATCCCCCGGACCGGCGGCCGGTTCGAGGTCGTCAGCGACTACAAGCCCGCCGGTGACCAGCCGGCGGCCATCGACGAGCTCGAACGCCGGGTCAACGCGGGCGAGCGGGACGTCGTGCTGCTCGGCGCCACGGGTACCGGCAAGTCGGCGACGACGGCCTGGCTGATCGAGCGCGTCCAGCGTCCGACGCTGGTGATGGCGCCGAACAAGACGCTGGCCGCGCAGCTGGCGAACGAGCTGAGGGAGTTGTTCCCGCACAACGCGGTCGAATACTTCGTCAGCTACTACGACTACTACCAGCCCGAGGCGTACATCGCGCAGACGGACACTTACATCGAGAAGGACTCCTCGATCAACGACGACGTCGAGCGGCTGCGGCACTCGGCGACGATGAACCTGCTGTCGCGGCGCGACGTCATCGTGGTCGCGAGCGTCTCGTGCATCTACGGCCTCGGCACGCCCCAGTCGTACCTGGACCGGTCCTCGAGGCTGAAGGTCGGCGAGCAGCTCGACCGGGACGTCTTCCTCCGCGCGCTGGTGGACGTGCAGTACACCCGCAACGACATCGCCTTCGCACGCGGCACCTTCCGCGCCCGCGGTGACACGGTCGAGATCATCCCGGCGTACGAGGAGCTGGCGATCCGCGTCGAGTTCTTCGGCGACGAGATCGAGAAGCTGTACTACCTGCACCCGCTCACCGGCGACATCGTGAAAGAGGTCGACGAGGTCCGCATCTTCCCGGCCACGCACTACGTGGCGGGCCCGGAGCGGATGGAGAAGGCCATCCACGGCATCGAGGCCGAACTGGAGCAGCGGCTGGCCGAGCTGGAGAAACAGGGCAAGCTGCTCGAGGCCCAGCGGTTGCGGATGCGCACCGCGTATGACATCGAGATGATGCGCCAGGTCGGCTTCTGCTCCGGCATCGAGAACTATTCGCGGCATATCGACGGCCGCGACGCCGGAACCGCGCCCGCCACCCTGATCGACTACTTCCCGGACGACTTCCTGCTGGTCATCGACGAGTCGCACCAGACCGTTCCGCAGATCGGCGGCATGTACGAAGGCGACATGTCGCGGAAGCGGAACCTGGTCGAGTTCGGGTTCCGGCTGCCCAGCGCGGTCGACAACCGGCCGCTGACCTGGGAGGAGTTCAGCGACCGGATCGGGCAGACGGTGTACCTGTCGGCGACGCCGGGGCCGTACGAGATGGGGCAGGCAGGCGGCGAGTTCGTCGAGCAGGTCATCCGGCCCACCGGCCTTGTCGACCCGAAGGTGGTCGTGAAGCCGACCGAGGGCCAGATCGACGACCTGGTGCACGAGATCCGCGACCGGGCCGAGAAGGACGAGCGTGTCCTGGTCACCACACTCACCAAGAAGATGTCCGAGGATCTCACCGACTACCTGCTGGAGCTGGGGATCCGGGTGCGGTACCTGCACTCCGAGGTCGACACGTTGCGCCGGATCGAGCTGCTGCGGCAGCTGCGCGCGGGCGATTACGACGTGCTGGTCGGCATCAACCTGCTCCGTGAGGGTCTCGACTTGCCCGAGGTCTCGCTGGTCGCGATCCTCGACGCGGACAAGGAAGGATTCCTCCGTAGCGGGACCTCGCTGATCCAGACGATCGGCCGCGCGGCGCGGAACGTGTCGGGTGAGGTCCACATGTACGCGGACAAGATCACCGACTCGATGCGGCACGCCATCGACGAGACCGATCGCCGTCGCGCCAAGCAGGTCGCCTACAACGAGGAGCGCGGCGTCGACCCGCAGCCGCTGCGGAAGAAGATCGCCGACATCCTGGATCGCGTTTACAGCGAGGCCGAGGACTCGGAGGAGACCGTCGCCGTCGGAGGTTCGGGCCGGAACGTGTCGCGAGGCAAGAAGCCCGAGCAGGGCGACCGGGTGCGCAGCTCCGGAATGCTCGTCGACAAGGACGTCTCCGGGATGCCGCGCGCCCAGCTCGCCGACCTCATCCAGCAGATGACCGACCAGATGATGCAGGCCGCGCGCGACCTGCAGTTCGAGCTGGCCGCCCGCCTGCGGGACGAGGTCTCGGACCTGAAGAAGGAACTGCGCGGCATGGACGCGGCCGGCATCAAGTAACCGCGTTTCGTCCTCTGGTCGCGGTAGTTCGTACTGCGTACTTCGGCAACCAGAGGACGAAACGCGTGGGCGTCAGAGACCCTTTTCTCATTTCCCTGGTCCATCGGAAACGGGAAACCGTGGGCATGATCGCTGCGCTGATGCGAGGTTCGTCGATATCGTCTGGGCTGGGGGTTTCCAACGTTGGATGCGTGCCCGGGTGCGGCGATTCGGCCCGGATGTGGCACTGGGGTTCCGCCGCACTTCCGGCGGTTCGGCGCCGCGCGACGACCGCGGCTGACAAGAAGGTGGTCAGGTGACACTTGTCGACGGCTGCGGTCCGATCTCTGAATTCGGGTGGAAACGACTCGGCACCGACGTCGTGCACAAGAATCGATGGTTCGAGGTCCGAGCGGACGACGTGATCCGTCCGGACGGGGGCCGTGACGTCTACTCGCATGTGGTCGCGCCGAATTCGGTGACCGTTTTGGCGCTCGACGGCGCGGATCGGGTGGTACTCACCAGACAGTGGATCTACACGCACGGTTCGGTTCAATGGCGGCTGCCGGGAGGCGGGGTCGAGCGGGAGGACGTCGATCCGCTCGCCGCCGCACGCCGCGAACTCGCCGAGGAGACCGGATTGCGGGCTTCCGCATGGGAACCACTCGGCGTGATCCACAGCGCCGATTCCTTGAGCAATCATGTCGATCGGATCTTTCTCGCGACCGGATTGACCTGTCATGGGCAATCTCTCGGGCCGGGTGAGGCGGATCTGATCGTGACGAGGCTGCCTTTCGGGGACGTTCTCGATCTCGTCGGATCGGGCCAGCTGCCGCACGCGGGGAGCGCGCACGCGGTGCTGGCCATGGCGTTGCGGATGTCGCGCTGACGTTTCCCGTTGTCCTGGCCGGTTGCCACGGGGAAGCCCATTCTGAACCTCGACTCGACCTGTCATCGTCGAAGGACGGATTGAGTCATCGAGAGGGGTGCAGACGATGCGTTCGTTCCTTACCTTGGCTGTGGCGGTCAGGATCGCTGTAGCGTGCTTGCTGGTCGGTTTCATCCTGGGCATTTATGCCGGAGGGATTCCGGTCGGGCCGCGTTGACCGGAGGAGGGGGCGGGACTTGGGAACCACGATGGCACGCCAAGTCGTCCGCGCGGGCACCGTCTTGTGGCGGGTGCACGACCGGAACACCTCGGCGGAGAACCTGCCGGCCGAGGGAGCGGTGTTTTCGGCGGACCGAGGCTGCGCGGTGATCCAAAGCCTGCTCCCGGATCCGGAATTCACCTCGGAGGGGCGCCGTGTCCTGTCGGGACGGGGTCTCGAAGGCAAGGTCCTGTCCGCCGTCAAGACGACTCGAGAGCTTCTCGTCTTCTCGGCCGAGTCTCCTGTACTCGAACTGGCCCGCGACGACGTGGACGGTGCGAGATGGCCGTCTTCGCAGGCCTGGCCGGAACGCGAGTTGTGGTTCTCCGGCGTGCGGGTGAAGGCGGGGACGTTCTCGGTTCTGCCGGACGACTCGTTCGGCCTCGACACGGCGGACGGCGTGCGGCGGTTGAAGGAACTGCTCGCGCCGTACCGGGTCCGTGTTCACGCCCGTGCCTCCCGGCCGATCGTGTTCCTCAACTACCGGACCGCTGGTGGCACCGAGGAGATCATGCGTCTCGACGACGAACTCCGCGGCCGCCTCGGTGACGACGCGGTGTTCCGGGACCATCGGAGCCTGACCGCGGGCGACGACTACGCGAGCAAGCTGATCGAGTGCGTCCGGGCGGCGCGGGTCCTGCTGGCCGTCATCGGCAGGCGATGGGAGAACGTGTACGACGAGGACGGGCGGAGACTGGTCGATGACAGCAGTGATTGGGTCCGCCGGGAGATCGCCGAAGCCTTCCGAGCCGGTGTCTTCGTGGTACCGGTCATCGTCGGCGTGCGTGACGGCCTGATCCGGGAGCGACTGCCGAAGGAGATCCGGCGGCTCGCCGACCTGCAGTTCCTGCACTTGCGGCATCGCAGTACGGACGCGGACGTCCGGAACTTCGTCGACGACCTGTTCGAGCAGGTGCCGATCCTGAAGAGGAGGTGAGCAATGCCCGGAGAGCCGGATTTCGGCGCTGAGCTGCGCAGGCGAAGGGAGAACGCGGGTATCTCCCTCACCGAGTTGGGGGTTCGTGTCCACTACAGCAAAGGTCATCTGAGCAAGATCGAATCCGGGCAGAAGGCGCCGACCGTTCAGCTGGCGCGGTTGTGCGACGCGGCGGTGGGCGCGGAGGGTGACCTGCTCCGGCTCGTGGCCGACGGTGTCGTGGCCGGCGCACCCGCCAGGGAACTCGACGCCGTGGAGCGAGATGGCTGGACCTTGGGTGTGACACCAGGCGGGGCGGGCTTCTTCGTGCCGGGAGGGGAACAGGTACCGAAGGAGACCGAGTTCGGCATGACCTTCGGCGACCGGGCCACCTACAGCGGGGAGGTGGCCACGCTCGCCGGGATGTTCTGGAGCCGGTTCGAGACCGCGCGCCGCCTCGGCCAGGTGGCGGGTCCCGCGGTCGTGCTTCCCGGGGTCATCGCCGATACCCAGACCCTGCGGGGGGTGGCGAGCAATGCCTCACAAGAGGATCGCCCGGTGCTTTGGCGGCTGGCGGCGCGTTACGCCGAATTCGCCGGTTGGATGACACAAGAGGCAGGTGACGACCGGATGGCGCTCTGGTGGACCGAGACCGCGGTGCGGATGGCCGTGCTCGGGGGTGATCACTCGCTCTCCACCTACGCGCTGGTCCGGCAAGCCGATGTCGCGTTGCACGCCGCGGACGCGCTGACCACGATCTCGCTCGCCCGTCAGGCCCAGTTCGACGAGCGGATCCCGGCACGCATTCGCGGTCTGGCCGCGCAACGGGAGGCGCAGGGACACGCGCTGGCCGGGGACCACGTGGCCTGCCGTCGCGCGCTGGATCTGTCCGCCGAACTGCTCGGCGCCGCCGAGGCGCGAGACGGCACTCCCGAACTGGGAACCACGCATACGCCGGATCTGAGTGTTCTGGTGGGAGGATGGTGTCTCTACGATCTCGGACTGCCGGCGGAAGCGGCCGAAGTGCTCGATCGAGGGGTGGCGCGATTCGCCCCCGACGCGCATCGCAGCCGCGCACGCTACGTCACCCGGGCCGCCCTCGCCTACGGCACCGCGGGAGAGCTCGACCGGGCCTGTGAGCTGATGACCTCCGTGCTCGATCATCTGCACCTGATCGACTCGGCCACGATCCGGCACGATCTCAGGCAGCTGACCCAAGTGCTGGCTCGACGGCGGAATCACGCGGTCGCGAGGGAAGTACGGCAGAGGCTGGTCACCGTGTTGCGGACGCCGGGCGGTGCGCCCGCAACACGGTGACGGCCGAGCGCCGCCGGGGGATCCAGGAGTTTCAGAGCCAGCCGTGTTTCGCCGCCGCGACTCCGGCCGCGAAACGGTTGGCGACGCCGAACTTCTCGTAGATCGCCTTCACGTGCCGCCGGACCGTCGTGGCGCTGATTCCGAGCAGCCGGGCGATCGCCTCGTCACCATGTTCCGGCAGCAGGGCGAGGATCCGACGTTGGATCACGGTCAGCGGATCCGAAGGCGTCACCGTCCCTGGTGCCGACCAGAGCAGGTCGAACCACTCCGCGAGCAACTCGAGCAGGAGCGGTGAACGGATGACGAAGGCGGCGGGGGCACCTTGTCCGACTGCGGAAATCGCTGCGATCCGGTCGTCGACATGAATCATTCGAAAAAGAAGGTGTTCACGAACACGGAATTCTCCTGATGGGGCTGCCCGGTGCGAGAACATCGCCATCTCGTCGCCCTTCCGTGCCAGGGTCTGGCGTCGAATTCGGGCGGCGTTGCCCGACGCCGTGAAAACGGATTCCCCTGGTGACACGACGCGCACTCGGCGCTCGGCCTGACGGTGGAGTTCGGCGAATGTCGCGTCGATTTCGGTGATGTCGGCGAGTCGTCGCAGGTCGTCGGGGTCGATGGGCCCGTTGCACATGGTGGCGGCCGATCTTGTCGAGGTCACAACGGACTCCTGGTGGTGTTTGAGGTCCGCGGCCCCCCTCCCCAGGACCGCGGACCTCCTCAGCATCGCGCACGCGGGGGCGGGTCGCGCGCGGTTTTCCGTTTCCCCTCGGGCGGGCGACAGGAAACGATCTTCCGCGGGCTCTGGCGGCGGTAGGCTGTTACCACAAAAGCCTGGTCGAGGGAATGATAATTACTTGTCATCGAGGCGTTTCGATTGGCGATACGTCAACACGGCGATGGCTCCGGTATTCGGGTAAGGCGAAATTCAGGCGGCTTCCGCTGAGCGGTAACGTGTCGCGGCAGTCAGCGACTTGGAATGCTGAAAGGTCCGATCGCGAAGGAAGAAAGGGTGACCGGCGTGAGTGACGCGGGTGTGGACGAAGGGGCCGAAGACGTGGCGGCCGATGCCGGGGAGGGCCTGCCGGATGCCGAGCGCGAATCCGCCGATCTGGCCCGGCTGGTCGACGTCGTTTCCCGGCTGGGAACGGAGATCGAAGCCCATCACGCCCGTGCGGCGGCCCGTGAGCGGGTCATCGACCAGCTGCACTCCGAGGTCGAACGTCTTCGTGTCGGGGAGCAGGGAGTCCTGTTGCGACCGGTGATCACCGATCTCCAGAATTTGCGGACCGATCTCCTGCGTCAGGTGCGGACCCTGCCCGCGGAGTTGAGCAGGGACCAAGTGGTTCAGTTGCTGGAATCCTTCGCGTTGACCACGGAACTGGCCTTGGAACGATGCGGTAGCGAACCATTCAGACCGGAAACCGGGGCGAGATTCTCGCCGCGTGAACATCGCGCCGTCCGGGTCGTGACCGCGTCGAGCGCGGACGAGGACGGGACCGTCGCCGAAGTCATCGCGGACGGTTATCGCGATCTGGCGAACGACCGGGTGTCCACCGCGGCGAAGGTGCTCGTGCGGCGCTGGGAGCCCTCGGAGGATCAGGCCGACGGAGCCGAGAAGGCGAACGAGAACGAACTGGAAGGAAGCATGGATGTCTGACGGGAGCCTCCGGGTCTTCGGCATCGACCTCGGAACCACCTACTCGGCGATCGCCTACGTCGACGAGAGCGGCCGGACGACGGTGTGCCGCAACACGGACAACCTCGAAACCATCCCCTCGGTGGTGTATTTCGAGAACGAATCGAACGTGGTCGTCGGCGCGATCGCCAAGGAGTCCGCGGTCACCCAGCCGGACCGCGTCGTCTCGCTCGTCAAACGCGAGATGGGGACCAAGGCGGTGTTCGACTTCGACGGCAAGTCGCATACGCCGGAGTCGATCTCGGCGTTGATCCTCAAGCAACTGGCACAGGACGGCGCCGAGTACAGCGGCGGCGAGGTGGACAAGGTCGTCATCACGGTCCCGGCCTACTTCGGCATGCTGGAACGGGATGCCACCAAGAACGCCGGGAAGATCGCCGGGCTCGACGTGATCGGCATCGTTCCCGAACCGGTCGCGGCCGCGCTGCACTACGAGGCGACGACCGGAGCACGGGACAAGACGGTCCTGGTCTACGACCTCGGCGGTGGAACCTTCGACACGACGGTCATCCGTGTCTCGTCCGACGAGATCGAGGTGCTCTGCACGGACGGGGACGACCGGCTCGGCGGTGCCGACTGGGACGCGCGGTTGCGGGACCACCTGCTGGCCTCGTTCTCCGAACAGGTCCCTCCCGGCATCGACCCGGAGGACGACGAGGAATTCCTGCAGTCGCTGTCCACACTGGCGGAGAAAACCAAGAAGCAACTGTCGCAAGTGGACTCCAGGCCGGTGGCGCTTCGCGGTGCCGGTGCCAGCGCCAGGATCGACGTCACGCGTGCCCAGTTCGAGGAGATGACCAAGGATCTTCTCGACAAGAGCGTCGACATCGTCCGGCGCACGCTGGAAACCTTGCAGGGCAAGGCTCCTGACGCGAAGGTCGATGAGGTTCTCCTGGTCGGCGGTTCGACCAGCATGCCCGCGGTCGCCGAACGGCTGCGCGCGGAGTTCGGCTGGGAAGCGAAACTGCACGATCCCCACCTCGCGGTGGCGAAGGGCGCGGCTCTCTACGCGCTCGGCCGGGTCGTCCACAAGGAACAGGAAGAGGCCCGCGAGAAGGCGAGTTCGGCCGCCGACGCGGACGACCGGGCCGCCGATGTGGTGAGTGATCTCGAGAATCGCACCGGTATCGCCGCCGGGACGTTGACCAGCTTGGCGGACAAGCAGACCCGGAACGTCCTCCCGAAGGCGTTCGGCGTCAAGCTCCTGGACACCGGCGACCCGGACTGGGAACGCAAACCCGAACGGTTCTACGTCGAGCATCTGGTGCACGCCAACGACGCGTTGCCGACAGGGCCACGGACTCTCTCGGCGCGCACGGTCTTCGAAGGTCAGCAGGAAATCGAGATCGAGCTCTACGAGCAGTCCGGCGCACGGCCAGGTCCCGAGATGGAAGAGAACAAATTCCTCAACGAGGGCAAGGGGAGCATCACCGGACTCCCGCCATTGCCGAAGGCCTCACCGCTCGAGATCGAGATGAAGGTCGACGAGGAAGGCTTGCTGGAGGTGAACGCCACCGAACCGAGCACGGGAAAATCCCTGCGTATCGAAGTCAGGGTGAGCGTGCTCTCCGAAGAAGAGGTCCGCGAAGCGACCAGCACCGTGTCGGCTCTCACGGTCTCCAGCTGACATGGCCGCGCCGTTCGATCCCAAGGCCTACGAACAGGCCGTCGTCAAACCGCTGCGCGGCTGGTCGGGACGAGAGTTGCCGGACGATCTCCTCGCCCGGTACGCGATCGATCTCGGGATGTCCGACCAGGAGGTGGAACGGCGGCTGCGTGAGGTGCGGTCCCGGTGGAACAAGGGGCTCAGCAGCGCCGGGTTCTCGCAGAAGGTCTACCGCGCGTTCCTGAAAGCCGACGAGAAACTCCAGCAGGAGCACGGTGCGAAGTTCTCCCGGATCGAGTGGTGGCAGGCGTATGCGGCGGCAAGGCAAGGCGCCAACCAGGAGCAAGTCGATGATCTCGCCAGGACGTTGCGGGAGCACTTCGGCGACCTCGGGCTGATCGCGCCGGGTCAGCTCGACGCGACCGTGCGCGCGGCCTATGCGTCCCTGTCGCCGGACGAAGTCGACGAGGCGGTGGCGAAGGCAGGCGTGCGCCGCAGTACGCCGGTCGAACTGCCGAAGGCGAGCGGCCTGCTCGACACCACTTACCGGCATCTCCGGGATCACCTGATCGACGCGGGCAAGAGCGGTGTGGTGGAGCTGCTCCACGATGACGCCGCGGCGTTCCGCTTGCTCGACACCCCGGTGGACCTGTCGGTCGCCGTGGTGAACCGGGCGGTCGAGCGGGAGAACAAGCGGGCGGGAAACCAGGGCGCGCGTCAGGCGCTCGGGATCCTCGCCACCGCCGCCAAGGACGGCGACCTGCGGAAGCTGGCGCTCTTCCACCTCGTCGACGACGTTCGGCGGCAGCACGGGCACGGCGTGCCGCCCAGCGCCTTGCTCAAGCAGCTGCTGCGGACGCGCTGGGATGGCGACGAAGCGCGCTTGGCCCTGTTCAGCGTGCTCAACGAATCGGCTCGGACGCCGGCGGGAAACCTCGGTTCGATCCGCGAGCTGCTGGAGCAGGGCAGGTTGCTCGCGGCCCAGCAGATGCTCTCCTCCCTCTCCGGCGCGGAGGACGCGGCGGCGGCCACCGCCTTGGTCGAGCGGCAGCTCGACAAGGTCCGGGAACTGGTGGCCGGAGCGCGGGACGCCTTGCGTGAAGGTGCCGAGGCGGACGCGGTTCACCGGCTGCGTCAGGCCATCGCGCTGGCGGGTGACGACGAGGACCTGCGCGCGGAACTCCGCCGTATTCCGCCGGAACCGGTTCTCGGCATCACGGCCCGCGAGGACGGCGTGACGCTCCGGGTCTCGTGGCGTCCTGCCGCGAGCCACGGCCCCAGGACCCGCTATCGGCTCGTCCGCAAGGAAGGACGGGTACCCACGGACCCCGATGACGGCGTGGTCATCGCGGTCGAGGCCGGACGGACGGTCGCGGTCGATCGGAAGGCGCCCGCGGGAGTGCCGGTCGGTTACGCCGTTTTCGCTTCGACCGAAGGAAGCCCGTGGTCCCGGCCCGCCGGAGTGGCGGCCGAGGTTCTCCCCGGTGTCGGCGATGTCCGGTTGTCGTTCTCGGACGGCGCGGTCGAAGGCCGATGGATCGTCCACCCCGACGCCGTCGGAGTGGACGTACTTCGCGGTGACGGCGTCGCCATCGTCCCCAGTGGGCGGACTCAGTTCCGGGACCGGACCGCGCAGGAGGGGAGAGAGCAGGTTTACACCCTCGTCGCCCGCTACCGCTGCGGTGACGGCACCGAGGCCGTGTCGGCTCCGGTGCGGGTTCGCACGACGGCCAACGGCCGCCCGCTTCCGGTGCGGGCGCTGAGCATCCAGGCGGCCGAGGGTGGGACGGGCCCGCGGGTGAAGCTGGCTTGGAAAACCCAAGCGGACACCGAAGTCATGATCCGCCGGGCGGTCGCGCCGTGCCGATGGCGGTTCGGCGACATCGTCGCGCCGGCGGATCTCGACGACTACGGCGAAGAGGTCGTCGGCAGCCGCGACGAGAACGACGGCTGGCAGCTGCTCGTCGCCGAGGTTCCGACCGGCCTCTTCCATTACGTCGCGTTCACCCTCGGGCCGAGCGGCGCCATCCGCGGGCACGACGAGACGCTGGGGATAGCGCTGCCCGTCTCCGGCTTGCAGCATCAGCGCCTCGGCGACGCCGTCCTCCTCGCCTGGGAATGGCCGGAGCGGGTCGGCACCGCGGAGGTTCGCTGGCAGGCCGGTGAAGAGTCGGGGAAGCGGTTGCTGACCCGGCAGCAGTATCAGAGCGGCGGGGGCTGCCGGGTTCCGTGCGGGCCGGTCGAGGTCCGGGTCAAGGTCCGCACCAAGGTGCTGGCCGAGGGCGGCGAGTGCACCTCGGCCGACGTCGAACTGGTCGTGCCCGCCAGCCCGCCGACGGTGCGCTACACCGTCGACATGACCAGAAAACCCCTCGTCGGCGGGGGAACGGTGAAGGTGCTGCTGCGGGCAGATCAGGAGATTCCGCGGTGCACGGTGATCGTCGTCGCCGCGGAAGGGCCGGTGATGCCGAGACGTCCGGCGGACGGTCGTGAGCTCATCCGCGGCGAGCGAGCGCTCTCCCCGGATCACGACGTCGATCTGATCAGCGCGCTGCCGCGGCTTCGGAAGCCTTACTGGGTGCGCTGTTTCGTCGACACCGCCGGTGTCCACATCGTCGATCCTCCCGTCAAGCAGCTGAAGGTGTCCTGATGTCCAAAGTGGCCTGCCCCTACTGCTACCACCGGATCGATCTCGGCAAGTTGAGGTTCCAGTGCACCGGCCGGGCCTCGCCGGGCCGCGATCGCTGCAAACGTGTCGTCGACGAGGACCGGCAACGGCTCACCGGGTTCGGTTCGGCCAGCTTGCCGACCTTCCCGCCACCCGAGTCGCGGAATCCGATCGTGGCACGGACCGCGCCCTGCCCGGATTGCGGAACGCCGACCGGGATCAGGGCCTGCCAGGTCTGCCGGACCCCGCTGCCGTCGAACTTCGCGGACAGCCGCAGCCCGTTGATCGGCATGGTGGGCGGCAAGAACGCGGGCAAGACCGTGTACACCACGGTGCTCGCGCACGAGTTGCGGAACAACATCCGGCGCAGGTTCGCCGCGGACATCTGGTTCGCGGGCGACCAGCAAGGCGGCATCGGTTCGGTGAGCGACTGGCTCGCCGATTACGAGCAGGCCTTGTTCGGTGACAGCAGGCTGTTCGAGTCGACGGCCAGCGCGGCCGACGGGATCAAGGTGCCGCTGGTCCTGCAGTGGCGTCAGCCGAGGCGCAGCTTCGGCCGCGAGGTCCACAACACGACGACCCTGTCGTTCTACGACGCGGCGGGCGAAGACATGACGACCCAGGAGTTCGTGAACGCCCAGGCGTACCTGACCTCCGCGGACGGCCTCATCGTTCTTCTCGATCCGTTCCAGCTCAAGGGATCACTCGACCGGATCGCCGTGCCCGACGCGAGCAGACGGGACACGGAGCCGCCGATCAACGTCCTCACCCGCATCACCGAACTGCTGCGCAGCAGCCAAGGGGTGAGCGCACGGCGGAAGATCGCCACCCCGATCGCGGTGGTGTTCTCGAAGTTCGACGCCTTCTTCCCGATGCTCGGCGAAGGACATCCGCTGCTGTCGGCGCCGTCTCCCGGCGCGAGGTACGACGAAGCACACGGCAAGGACACCGACGAACACCTGCGTGCCCTGCTGACCGAGCTGGACGCGGACGACATCGACGCCCATCTTCGTTCCCACTACAAGAAATACCGCTACTTCGCGGTTTCTTCACTCGGCGCCGAGCCGGACTACGACCACAACCGGGTCGATCCGCGCGGCGTGCGGCCGTTCCGGGTCGACGAGCCGTTGTTGTGGCTTCTCGGGCTGTTCAAGGTCGTCGAACGGAGCACCTCTTGAACGAGACGGAGCCGAGCCGGTTCGACTCGCTGTACTACACCGACTGCGTCCCGGGACAGGGATTGCGCGGTGGCGCCGGATTCCAGTTCCAGGCGGTGTCACCTGGCGTGTCACACGACACGATGTCGCTGGTCCAGCGCACGTCGCTCTACGAGGCGCCGGTCGCCTGGATGCGCGAGCAGCGGGAGGTCGCGGACTATCCGCCTTCGCTGACCCATGTTCACGCCGACGGTGTGTACGCGACCGCTCGGGGGCGATATCTGGGGACGGAGGCGAACGGGGTCCGTGAGGGCAATCAGTTCACGCACGCCGTCGCGACGACCGACCCGGACGCCTACGGGCTCGTCCGGCCGGCGCAGCTGTGGGAAGCGCCCTGGTGGGTGGAAAAGCCCGCGCCGACAACGCAATGCGAGCCGGTGGCGGCGGATCCGGAGGCCGGGCCCTGGGGGATGGACGCACTCCGTGAATGGGTACTCGGCCGTCCTGACGGCGAGGAATGGCTGCTGGCGGTCCATTCCGCGTTCGACCTCGTTCACGAGTCCGGTGGGCGGCGCGTCCTGTTCGTCGGTGCGGACAGCACGGAGGTGGTCGGCTGGATCGCCGCCGGCACCGTGCTGATGGCGCAGCGGCGCGCACTGCGGCTCGGGTTCCGGGTGTTCGCGACGAATCCACGCCAGAGCAGGCACGATGTGCTGGCGGTGCACGACGACTGGGCCGGTTCGTTCGGCGATCCCGCGCGGGACAACGGTTTCACCGTTTTCAACCTCACCACCGGCCGCCATTCCGACATCGAGTTCACCGAAAGTGCCCGGTTCTGGGTGCCGCGTTTCCTGCGGGAAGACCCGTATGACGTGGTCGACGCGATCGAACTGGCCCAGCGGTTCGCCGTCACCGAGGCACGGCCGTCCGCTTCGGACCGGTTGGTGGCGGTGATCGTGGCGCTTGGGGAAACGACGGCAGGCGACGGTCATACGGGCGATCTCGTGCGGTGGCTGGCCGACTGTCCGTCTCCGCAACCGGAAGAGGTCGTCCAGCCGGTCGTCGAAGCCGTCCTGGCGGCCGGGCCGGACATCACCGCGTTGCGGGCGCTGCCCGGAGCGACGGAGTGGCACGGAGTCGGACGTGAGCTCGCCGACCGGGCAGTACGCGCACTGTTTCAGGCCGAACTCACCCAGATCACCGGTGTGGTGACGGCCGGCGCGGAGGCAGGCTCGCTCGCGAGGATGGCCGAGACCGCGGCGAACGTCGTAGCCCCGGACCGGATGGACAAGCTGCTGTCGCTCTGTACGCGATTCAACGTGAGGCCGAACGTCGGGGCCTTCGCCGAGGGAGCCCGCCGGTTCACCGGATGGTGGTTGGAAAACAAGGAGATCCCCCTCGACCCGGACGCTTGGTCCTGCGGCGCGGAGATGATCGATCTGCTGCGCGACGAACTCGCGGCGCGGTTGGAGGAACCCGACGGGACCTACTACCGCCACGACATCATGGAGGTCTGGTGGAAGATCCTGGCGGATACCGCGACCGATTTCACCACGGCACTGGACTGTGAGGTCACCGCTTCGGCGATCGCGGGGGGAGACCCCGGCTATCGCGAGAAAATGATCGAGTATGTGCTGCACAGCCTCCGGTCCGCGGATCCGGAGACGCGAGGGCATTTGATGTGGCGAGCGACCTTCGCCCACTCGCTCCCGACGATCGCGGAGCTGACCTCTCTGCTGAAGATGCTGGCGCCCGTGCCGTTGGAAGCCTGGCTCGGTGTCGAGGTCGGGAAGGCACTCGATGCCCTGGTTCATGTCCCGCCTTCGGCCGAGGAACTGGACGTCCTCACGCTCGCCTATGCGCATGGTGACCTTCCGGAGCGCCGTCAGTTCGCCGACTTCGCCAGGCAGGACAAAGGATTGAAGGACTGGCTGAAGGTCGTGTCCAGCGGCCGTGCTCCACGGCCTGCCGGACTGCGGCAGATCACCGAACCGATCCTGACCGCCCGCGCCGCCGAGATCGCCGCCGTGTTACTGGACCGGTTGCCGATCGGCGACGCGGGCAAACTCATCGAGCAGAGTGGCGGCGCGCTCCCCGCGGTGCTCCTGCGTGAACTGCCCAGTCATTGGTATGTCCCGGACTTGCCGCGGCGCGCGGACACGGCGGTGGCCCTCACCTTCATGGCCGTCGGAGCGTCCGGCACGTCCGAGCAGTCGGCTGTCAGAGCCGAGGACGCGTTACAGAAGTGGCTCGACCGAGCCGAAAAGCAAAGCCTCACCCGGGTGACCCGGTTGCTCGACGCCACCGACCAGCGAGTCGCGGAGGAGTGGCGCCAGTTCAGGGCCAAGGCGGTCAAGCCGACCGGACAGACCGCTCGTGCGAAACAGCGCGACGCGAAGGCGGCCAAGGGCGAGAAGTCCGCGAAGTCCGAGAAGGCGGCCCGGTGGTTGCGTCGTCCCAACAAGGACAGGTGAGGCATGGGGTACTTGATCGTTTTCATCCTGGCTCTGGTGGCGCTCTATTTCGTCATCTGGCTCCTCGTCGCCGGTTTCCTCTGGTTCTTGCTGCCCGGCCTGATCTTCGCCGTACCCGTGATGATCGGGATCGGCGCGCTGATGGCGGTGGGGTCCGCCCTCCTCACCCTCACCGGCCGCGACGGCGCCCCGAGGCTGATCACACCGGACGACGTCGTGGGGACCGAAGGTGTGCTCCCGAAACGGCGCGGTGCTACCGCGTTCGAGCGGGATTGGGCGTGGCCCACCTACTTCACGGCGCAGGCCCGGGTCGACCTCGTCCGGGTATGGCGGGCGGCCGCCGAACTGCTCGGCCGCGGCTGGAGCTGGATCCGGGAAACAGCCGCGGATTCGTGGCCGGGGCGGATCGGGGCCGCGCTGGTGTTCGTCCCGCTCTGGTCCGCCGCGAGTGTGGGAGCGTTGGCCGCCACGGCCGTGATACTCCTGGCGAGCACGCTCGCGTTGGTCGTGCTCTGGATCGCGTGGGCGGTGCCGACAGCTCTGCTGCGCGCGACCGACCAGCTGATCCGTCGGCTGCGGAAGGCGAGCGCCAGTTGCCAGACCTGCTACTACGTGACCCCGCTACCCACCTTCGCCTGCCCCGGGTGCGGGAAGCCGCAGCGCGACATCCGGCCGGGCAGGCTCGGCGGGCTCCGGCGCCGGTGCGGATGCGGCTGGGTGCTGCCGACCTCGGTGATGCGGATGGCCGGGAAGACGTCGCCCTGTTGCCCGCGGTGCGGGGAAACACTACGGAGCGGCGCCGCGATCGTGACGGATGTGCGGTTGCCGGTGTTCGGCCCGGTTTCGGCTGGCAAGACCCGGCTGGTGTACACCGGTCTGCTCGCCATCCGAGACGGGGTCGCCGCGAACGGCGGCGTCATGGAGTTCGTCGACGAGGACAGCGAACAGGCCTTCGACGCCGCGGTGTCCTTGATCGGTGCCGGTGGGGACACGGTCAAGACGCCGTTCGGGGAGCTGCCGCGTGCCGTCACCGCGCGGTTCACCGCGGGCAGGCGCCGAGCCCTGCTTCATCTGTTCGACGCGGCGGGAGAGTTCTACGCCGATCGTGACGACAACACCGATCTGGAGTTCCTGGACCACGCGCAAGGCCTGGTGTTCGTGATCGATCCGTTCTCCATTCCTTGGGTGCGGGATCAGCTCGGTGCCACGTCCGAGGTCGTTTCGCGAGCGGCTCCGGCGTCGGAAGCACCTGAGCGGGTCTATCACGTGACCGCGAAAAGGTTGCTGGACTACGGGGTCGCCACCACGAAACGCAGGCTCGCGGTGGCGGTCGTGAAAGCCGACCTGCTCGCGGGCCTGCCGGTGGCCGCCGGGCTGGAGCCCGGCAACGTCCGCTCGTGGCTGGAGCGAGCGGGACTGGACAACCTCGTCCTTTCCGCGGAACGAGAGTTCGGTGACGTCGAGTACTTCCTGGTCTCGTCACTCACCGGGATCCCGATGAGCGACCCACGTTCACCGGCGGGCCCGCTCGCGTGGGTCATCGCCGGTTCGGGTCTTCAGTTGTGGCCTGATCAGGTGCGTCCCGAACCCGTCGCGAGAGAGCCGGAGGAAGCGGTATGACCGCGCGTACGACCGTCCCACCCGGTTACCTGGGCTACCGGATCGTGCTGATCGCGATCGTCGTCCTGCTGCTGGCGGCGGCCGGGCTCGGGGTCGCCGCCTGGTACCCGGAAATCGAGGAATTCGTCCTGTCCTGGGTGCGTGGGGTCCGGACGGCCTGGACCGAGATGAACTGGCAGGCAGTGTGATCATCGGTATCGATCTCGGCACGACCTACTCGGCCGTCGCCGCCTTGGACGCGAACGGGGAGCCGACCGTACTGCCGAACCGGGTGGGCGAGTTGATCACCCCGTCGGTGGTGTACTTCGAGTCGGCGTCGTCCGCCTTGGTCGGCACCGCCGCGCGCGAGTCCGGCACCGTGGACCCGGACAACGCGGTGTCGTTGGTCAAACGGCGGATGGGCACCGAGTTCGAGTTGTTCTTCCACGGGGTGGCCCACACCCCGGAGTCGATCTCGGCGCTGATCCTGCGGAGCATGGTCGAAGACGCACAGGCTCAGTTCGGGCGGGACGGTGAGCCGGTCCGCGCGGTCATCACGGTGCCCGCCTATTTCGGTGTCCGCGAACGGGAAGCGACGTATCAGGCGGCACGGCTGGCCGGGATCGACGTCCTCGAACTGCTCAGCGAGCCGGTCGCGGCGGCACTGCACTACGGCGTCACGGCGAGAAGAGGCGACGTCGTGCTGGTCTACGACCTCGGTGGCGGGACCTTCGACACCACCGTGCTGCGCATTACGCGCGACGGTGCGGAAGTGGTGGCGACGGACGGTGACAGCAGGCTCGGCGGCGCCGACTGGGACGAGCGGATCGCGGACCTCCTTGTCGAGAGTTTCGTCAGTGCGGTACCCGGCGCCGACCCGTTCGACGACGAGGAATTCCTGCATGAAACGAGGCTTCTCGCCGAGACCGCCAAGAAGGATTTGAGCGGCAGGGTCTCGCGACCGGTCACGGTGCGACTCGGCGCGGACCGGGTGGCCGTGCCGTTCGACCGGGCGATCCTCGAGCGGATCGGCGCGGATCTGGTCGAACGGACCCTGTCGGTGGTCACCCGGCTGCTGGCCGACGCATCCGGCAAGGGCGTACAGCGGGTGCACGAGGTGATCCTGGTCGGCGGTTCGACGAGAATGCCCGCGATCGCCGCCGCCGTCGGCGAACGGCTGCGGCGCTCACCACGGTTGCTGGATCCTGACCACGCCGTGGTCCGGGGGGCGGCGATCCGCGCCGGTCAACTGGCGGACGCGGCGCGTGAGCGGTCTTCGACACGGTCGGTGGTGCCGCGCAGCTTCGGCGTTCTCATCGAGGACAGCCATGATCCCGACGGCACACGGCAGATGGTCGTCCACACCGTGCACCGGAACGACCCGCTTCCGGCGAGCCGGACCACGGCGTTCCGCACCGTGATGGACGGACAGGACGCGGTGCGGATCCAGATCTACGAGCAGGCGGGTGAACTGCCGTCGGAGGAGGTCGCGGACAACCGCCGCGTCCTCGACGGCGAATTGACCGGGCTGCCTCCGCTGCCCGCGGGTTCCCTGATCGAGGTGACCTTGCGGGTGACCGAGGACGGCCTGCTGGGCGTCACCGCACGAGAACCGGGTACCGGGACGACGCTGGCGCTCGAGGCGTACATGGACGGCGTCGTCGACGCCGAAACGACCCGGCGCCTGGCGGGTTCGCTCGGCGCCATCACGGTGCGGAGATGACGCATGAGTAGTTGGGTGCGCAAGCGATTCGAGGGCGCCGGGCTGACCCAGTCTCCGCCTGGTCCGCATTTCGGTGTTCTGCGAGCGAAGTACCGCGGTACCGCGTTGTTGTGCATCGACGTGAGCGGTTCGATGCACGGAAGCCCCCTGCGGCAGGCGATCGATGGCGGGATCTTGTTCCTCGACGAGGCCTTCGACGCGGGGTACGACTGCGGGCTTGTTCTTTGGCACCACGATGTCGAGGCCTATGTCAGGCCGGGAAGCGCACGCGCCGAGGTGGCGGACCGTCTTGCCGCCGCCGTTTCGACCGGCGGCAACGACCTGATGCCGACCCTGCGGATCGCGAAGGAAGACCTCGCTCCGTTGACCGGTGATCGGGTGCTTTGCGTTTTCGGTGACGGCGATGTCGGCGATCGGTCCGCCGCGGTCGCGGCCGCCAGACAGTTGTGCGCGCTCGGTGTGCGGATCGTCGTGCGGGGTCTGGGGCATGGGGCGACGGAACAACTGTCGGCCTTGGTGTGTCCTGGTCAGCAGGACGAAGAGCAGCTCATCGAAGACGTGCGTTCGATCAGCGCCGGGATCGCTTCGATGGCCAAGGGTCTCACCGTCTCCCGCAAGTCCGACGGCGGAAGGACTTGTTGAGGGGTAAGGCAAAGGTGGCGTCGGTTGGGGTGTGTGGAAATAGGGACGTTGAGTGTCCCTATTTCCACACACCCCCTCCGGAACCGGATGCCGCCGGGTGTCATCCGCCCTCAATCACGCGAGATCTCCGTCCAAGCACGTGAGATCTCCGCCTGATCACGCGAGATCTCCGTCCAGTCACGGGTAAGATCTGCAGGATCACACCCCCCGCCCGAATCCTTCCCGGCGGGGCCCCGCCGCCGTTCACTTCTTGACTTTCGGCGGCATGATGCGCGCCCGGTATTCGACCAGCACCCCGTTCAGCCAGGTGGCACCGAACTCGTCGTCCAGGTTGACCTCGTACAACGGGTCGGGCTCCAGTACGGCGGAGTCGCACCGGTCCCCGAACAGGACCACCGACCTCCGTTCGGGGCCGCCACGCGGTGGCCAGATGAACCCTTCCGCCCAGTCCGCGGTGGCCCGGATCCACCGGCCCCAGCGGCGGACCCGCGGATCGTGGCACTCGTCGCTGTGGATCAGCCAGAGATCCTGCCCGACCGCGCTGAGGTCGATGGCGTCACAAAGACTCACCAGGCTCAGTTCGGTGGCCGTGGCGACCACGCTCACCTGCTGGCGGGCGACGGAGACTCTGCGCACGGTACGGAATTCGGTGTACGGCGCCGGAATACCGCCCAGCAGGACGTTCGCCACCGCGGTGGCGGCCTCGAGTCCGGCGTTGTACGCGTCGAACGGTTCCTCGTCGGTCCCGTCGAACCGGCCCGCCCCGAGGCGCGGCCGCCGGTGATGAGGGGTGAATTCGGTGGGTTTCCGGCTCTGCGGGTGAATGTGCCAGAGCATGGTGCCCGCGGGCAGCAGGAACCGGTTCGGGGCACCGGAGTAGTTCTCCGGCGGATCGTAGTCCGGCATGGCTCAGGCCTCCGCCCGTTCGGTACTGGCGGCGTCCACCAACACTTCGTCGTCCACCTCTCCGAGCAGCGTCGCGGGGACGCCACCCAGCCGGGAGTGGCGGCCAAGCCACCAGTCCGCGGCACCCCAGGGGTCGTTCGCCGCGTCCAGGATCCTGTTGATCGCCTTGATCAGTTCGGCCCGTGCGCCGAACTGGAAGGCAGGCCACTGTGCCCGCCCGTCGCGACCTTCCAGCCGGATGAGATCCGGCGCGCCGGGATCGACGCCACGGGTGACGAGTTCGCTCTCCGACAGGGAGTCCGCGGCCAACAGCCAGGCCTCCGCCTGTTCCTGGACCTCTTCCGTCGTCGCTCGCCCGGTTCCCCGGGTCGTGATCAGGTTCAGCAGGGTGTCGCGGGTACTGAACCAGTCGGACAGCGATACCGCGTCGGGGTCCGACCGCAGAAAACGGGTCCCGCCCTCGGTCAGCGCCACCCGGAACGGATGCACCGGTGGCAGTTCGTCGCCGATCAGGAGACAGAGCTGCCCGGCCTTGCTGGTGATGAGTTCGGGTATCGGTTCGGCGGCGAGTTCGACGACCCGCTCCTGAATTCGCGCACGGGTCCGGTCGGTCAGCCGCTCACGGATGCCGGACCAGTCTCTGATGAGTACGCGGATCGCTTCGGATGTCCCCATTCCCGCCTCTCAGTCCCGCACGACGTGCCGGGCGATATCGGTCCGCGCGGCCGCCACGGCGGCCTGGTTCATGGCGCCGATCTGAAGTTCGAACCGCACTTCGGCACCGGAGGACGGCTCCTCGGCGTGCACCGTCAACTTGCCGGTCTCGGACATGAGGAACGTGACGTCGAACGGCGATCCCGCCGGGCGGGGCGGGAGGTTGCGGAGAATGCCCCGGCCGATCCGGACATTGTCCGAAGGCTCTTCCGACTCGAATTCGCTGGTCTGTTCCCACACTTCGATCTCCACCATCCGCTGCTTGTCCACGGCGACGGCGAACGGGTAGGGCCCGGTGTCCGCGGGCAACGGTGTGTTCGCTTGGAGCAGGTGTACGACCATCTTGCGGGCGTGCAACGGATCGGTCAGGGCCAGCGGATCGCGGAGATCGACGGCGATCACCCCGAACGCCTTCGAGGCCACCGTGGTGACCTGTTTGGCGGCCAGTGCTTCGACCTGTTCCGCGCTCATGCCGAGCTGACCGGCGATCTGATTCGCCGTCACCCCGCTTTTGACCTGGTCCAGCAGCGCGTACAGCGCGGCCCCCTTGGCGACGGCCAGGTCGGGCTCATGGTGCCGCCCACGGAGTCCCAGCCGCCGTTCGAGCCGTTCGGCGACGGCGGGCATCTTGGACATCCCGCCGACCAGCACGACGTCGTCGAAGCGGCCGACTCCCTTGGCCCTCGCGATTTCGACGGTCTGCTCGGCGACCTGGACGACCCTGTCGAGCAGATCGGAGGTGAGTTCTTCGAGCTTCTCCCTGGTCAGCTCCACCCGGGTCACGACGCCGCCGAAACGCAGCGCGGTCCGGCGGGCCTCGGTCTTGCTGAGATCCTTTTTCAGCTGTTCGGCGGTGGTCGCCAGATCCTGGAGGAAGGCTTCGTCCTTGGTCGGGTCCAAGCGCGGATGCTGTTCGGTGAAGCAGCCGAGAAGGTGGCTGCGGACCCGCTCGTCCCAGTCGGCGCCGCCCAGCCGTCCGTCACCCCCGGTGCACAGCACGCGGACGTCGTCCCCTTCGAGCCGGATCACGGTCGTGTCGAAGGTCCCGCCACCGAGGTCGCAGACGAGCAGGTGACGGGTTCCCGTACCGGTGTCGAGGGTCTGGTGGTGCAGGGCCGCGGCGACCGGTTCCGGCAGGACGTCCAGTACCCGGAGCCCGGCGATCTCGCCCGCCCGCCGGGTGGCTTCCTTCTGCGCCACACCGAAATACGCGGGCACGGTGATCACCACGTCCTCGACCACCTGGCCCGTGGTCTCCTTCGTCGCGCGGACGAGCTCACGCAGGATCAGCGCGCCGATCTCTTCCGGCGAGTAGTCCTTTCCGTGGTAGTGCCCCGCGATGCTCCGCTCCCCGATGAGCCGTTTGGTCAGTTGCGCGACCAGATGAGGGGCGAGCACGGCGGCGTTCTTCGCGCTGGTTCCGACGGTCGCCTGCTCCGGCGCCTCGAAATAGACCACCGAAGGCGTGGTCTCCTCGCCGAGGACGTTTCTGATCACCACGGCTTTCCCCGCGTTGTCGACCGAGGCGATACAAGAGTGTGTCGTGCCGAGGTCGATTCCGAACGTCGTCTTCGCGGGCATTCGGGGTGCCTTTCCCGGGATTGTCGGTCAGCGGCCCTGATAGGTGAACGCCGCCCAGTGGCTCATCGTTTCAAGGTCGGGTCGTTTTTCCGTGCCTGCCAACAATCCCGTGACCCAGTCCGGGAGTTCCCGGTCCGGGTCGAGCATCCAGAGCTGGGCCGCGCGCAGCGCGGTCGGCGGTGCCGGGTATCCCGAGTTGAGGTAGTGGTGGAACATGAGCATGAACAGGGCGGTCGGGAGATCGGCCACCGGCCAGCGGGTGCCCACCGCTCCGGCCGCCCCGCCCGCGAGGAACGCGGTCGCCAAGGTCAGTGCCTCGTCCTGGGACGTCTCGGTCAGGTCGCTGGCGCACGCGGCGAGGACGACGAGCCCGCCGTCGGCGTCCGCCGGTCGCTGGGCCGCCTGACGCAGGATGTCGCGCACGTACAGCTTGGTGTTGCCGGCGAGCACCAGGTAGGAGTCCAGCGGCGGATCGGTTCGCACGGCGTGACAGCTCAGGTGGAGCAGGGAAGCTCCCGGCCCTCCTTTGTGCGGAAGGAGTCGCCGTACGACGGCCTGACGTGGCCAGCCGACCCCCGCCCCTGGGTAAAACCGTTCGAG
Source organism: Amycolatopsis coloradensis (assembly GCF_001953865.1). GTDB lineage: Bacteria > Actinomycetota > Actinomycetes > Mycobacteriales > Pseudonocardiaceae > Amycolatopsis > Amycolatopsis coloradensis. The sequence goes on along the minus strand of NZ_MQUQ01000004.1, from coordinate 104,062 downwards.
AGCGGCGATTTCGGCCTCGACCCAGATGAGGTGATCCTCGAGTGACGCCGATCCCGCCACCCCGACCAGCGCGGGTTCTCGCGCCCAGCCCCTTCGCCCACGGCCGGAGGCGTCGACGAACTGCCTCGCGGATGCCGCATAGCTGACGATCGCGTCTTGGCAGGCATAGCGGAGACCGCCCGTGACCGGACGTCTCGAGGCATGCCAAGGCACGCAGCCGAGACGACCTACCGGGGCGAGGACGAGCCTTGGCACGCCACGATGCCCTCGAGAGCGGACGTGATCGAGGAGAGGGCCCATCGCGGCAGGCCATGCCCAGTCGCTGAGCGTTTCGGCCGCTTTCGTCCAGCGTTTCCTCGCCTGATCGCCGTCCTCACCGGAGCGAGCGCGTTGCACGTCGCGTTGCGCGTCCTCGAACTCGTCGATCGGTCCGCCCGCGGTCACCGAGAGGTGGGGGAGCGGGATTTCGGCGGTGGATCCGTCGGACGAGACAAGGACCGCGAAGCCGGATTTACCTTCGTCATGGAGAACCAGATAGACCATTGCCACCGCGTCGGCCTGGTTCAGCGTCGCGGCGATTTGAGCGACCGCCGGCGGAGACATCAGGCGTTGTTCGGTTTCGGTTCCTTCGATCGCGAGCAGGACGTCTCGGCGTAACGTGCTCGGCATCCTGGCTGTGACGATCGGCCCGTCGAGACCCGCCGCCGGGTCTTGACCGACCTGCTCCTCCCAGCCCGCGGCCAGGTCCGGACGCCCGCTCGCGCGGAGCAATCCCGGGGTGTCGGCATCGACGGTCGCGGAGTGCAGGACCATCGCCCTGCCGAGTTCCAGCGCTCGCACGGCGGAATCGTGGTCGCCCGCCGCGACGCACCAGCGCGCGACGTCCGCCGCCTCGCCTTCGGCATGCAGTGCCGCGTCGAGGGCGCGGCTCACGCCGGCTTGGATCATCACTTCCCTCATCCGCGCCCTGAGCCCGTCAAGTCCGGCGGCGACAGCGCGCGTCTGGTCTCGGCGATGGGTGTCACCGCGGGTGAAGTAGCACTCGCCAAGTTGGTTGAAGATCGCCGCGGTGTCCGGCAACCCGGGTTCACGGAGCGCGAAGAGCCGGGCTTCCTCCAACCGGGTGATCGCGTTGTCGAGGTCCTGAGCCCGCCGCCAGATCAGGTTTCTCATCCGGAAGGCGAGGCCCAGCTGGCCGAGCATCACGAGGCGTTCATGTCCGTCGCCGGACGCCTTGGCGTATTCCTTCGTGATCATGGCTATGCCGTCGTCCATCAGGTTGCGATCGCGGGCCGCGAACCCCTCGTTGATCAGCAGGATCGCGCTCTCGAGGTTCCAGTCGAGTAGTGCCGTGTCCGCCGTGTCATGGTCGAAGAAGCTTTGGATGGCCGCCCGGAAGGCCGCCAGACGTGGTCCTGATTGGGGGAAGTCCCCGCCGGTTTCGTCGTGAGAGGCGCGGAGCATGTCCAATATGCCTCGGAGATGTCCCCAACCACCCACAGCCAGGTCTTCAGCCGGGGTGTGGGCCAGTGTCTCGTCGAGTTCGGCGCGGAGTTCGTCGATCCGGCTGGGCGACAATCGTCCGGCGCGCGCGAGAGCGGCGATGATCTTCAGCAGTCTCAGTATCCAAGATGCGTCGGCCCCTGTGGAGAGATCTTCGCCGTCGTTCGATGATCCTGCCGATTCGTCGAAGTCGGTGATGGCGTCGAGGTCCGCCAAGTTCCGGGTCATGCCGTATCGCTGGAGGAGCATCGCATAGATCAGCGGAGCCAGCCGGTGATGCAACTCGTCTTCCACGGGAATTCGGTCGGCGGCCTCCTGAACCAGTTTGATCGCCGTGCTCAAGCGATCGGGATCGCCGTCGAGCCGGCTGCGTATCGCTTCGGTCCAGCCCATGAGCAACGCGTGGACCCCGTCACTTCGCGGTGAGGCGGTGGAGCGTTCACGGTTGGCCGTCAGCAACCCGTTGATCCGGATCACCGGGTCGGCCGATCTGCTGCCGATGGCCTGCTTGATCGCGAGGACGGTGAGTTTGGCCAGCGCGATCAAGCGTGCGTGGTCGTCGTCCAGTTCGTGCAGGGCTCGCTCGAGTCGTTCGAGCGTGGGGTTGATGTCGCTTCGGAGAAAGGACTCGCCTTCCGGTCCACTCGCGATCGCGCCGAGTAGATCCCGAGTGAACGACTGTGCCGGGTGATCACCGTGCCGGGACAGTATCTCCAGCAGCGTGTCGATCGGTTCGGCGGATTCGCCGTCGTACACACTGCCGAGCCTTGCCAACCGGGTATCGAGGGTCACCCGCATACTCGTCAGGAGCCCCGACTCCCACGATTCCGGGTGTTCGTCCTTCTGTGCCTCCTCGATCAAAGTCCGCATCAAGCGGATGTCGTCGGCGGAAACCTCCTTCGGGTTCCGCAGCACTCTTGTCAACCCTTGGAGCATCGAAAAGCCGGTGCCGAACGGGTTGTCCTGCGGCGAGATCGCTCCCAGATGGTGTGACGCGACCTCGGCCGCCGCGGCGAACCTCGGGGCGAGTGTGTTGTTCTTGAGGTCTTCGAACACTTTCGAGGTCAGCCCGGTGACACCTCGTCGCATCTCGACGGGTGTCGATCCGGAAAGTGCGAGCAGGGCGAGACCCAGATGAGCCGCGTCGACGAGGAAAGGGGGTGAGTCGGCGTCATCGATGATCTTGCTCAGTTCCCCGGTCGCGCGGGCGTGATCGGCTTGGTCGCCGCCCGCCAGGAGGAAACGGACCGCGAGTAGCGATCCCAGTCTTTGTCTCGCCATTTGAACCGTGTCGGGGTCGAACGCCGCAGCCGCGGCGAGGGCGGTCGCGAGCGGGTCGATCGCCTCGGTCAAATCCGGTGACGACGTCGTGTTTTGCTGGAGTAGTCGATGGGCGAGTGCCAAACCGAGGTACAGGGCGACTTCGGGCTCCGCGGGGCTTTCCGGCGGAAGCGCGTTCTTGACCTCTCGAAGCGCGTCTATCGCGCTATTCCGGTCATCCGCCTCCAGCGTCACGTCGAACCGGTTCAGATAGGCCAGACCTTGCAGATAGCGCACGTAGACATGATCGAGGGGTTCCGAGTCGTCTTTCCGGCTGAGTAGCGTCTCACCGAGGTCCACGACTTCGGTGAGAGCGTCGATCGAGCCCGCTGACGCGCGTGACACCGCGTCGTCGAAGGCCGTGCACAGCTCTTCGAACGTCCCCTCCACCATCGCTGGCAACCCTAGCGTCGGCAAAGGAGGGGCGGAAGTGACGAGAAGTTGTCATTTCCGCCCTTGCCGCGAGACCACGAGCGTCAGAGGCGCGGGCGGTGAAGCAGGGTCAGGTCCGCGTCGAAGTCCGGGAACCCGGCGGGCGCCGAACGCGTGGTCATCCCTGGCGAGACCGGAGGCAGACCTGCCCACCGCCGGACGGTGTTGGTCGCTTCAGTGGCCTGGGCTGTCGGAAGCTGTGAGATCTGGGCACCGTGGTTCCCGCCCGGCACCGTGTAGCTATATGAGTCCTTCGTGCCGAAGCCCAGCCGGAACGGTTCGGCGCCCCAAGGGTCGTTCTCACCGTAGACGAACAGCAGCCGGCTGCCCTGCGTCTTCACCCAGAAGTCGATGTCCGGCATCGCCAGGTGATCGAACCGCGGGATGTCGACCGACTTCGGCACGAACGTCCGCGACACGTTGGAGCCCGGGTAGCGCAGCAGGTCCCGGAGATAGCCTTCATAGGACTCGGGGGCGCCGAGCTGGTACGCCGCCTGGAAGTAGTAGGGGACGTAGATCCTGAGGTTCTGGTCGGAGTAGGTGTTGAGGCTTTCGACGCGTTCGAACCAGGCGTAGACCTCGGCCGCCGGAGCACCGGCCTTCGGGACCGTCGCGCAGTCCGCCTGCTTCTGGTACTGCCAGAAGGCGAAGTACGAGTCGATGACCGAGATCTCCAGCGAGAGGTCGGCCGAGCCGACGGTCGTGAACGTCAAACCGAACTTGGCCGCGTCGGCGGCGGCGAGCGCCGCGAACTCCGAGCGCCGGGTCAGCACGTCGCGCTGGATCGCCTTCAGCGCCGATCGGCAGGCCGGGTCGTTGCCGACGTTCGCCAGGAACCGGTTGTAGCGGTCGTGTGCATTGATGACGTCGTTGGGCGCGACGTAGGGGATCGTCGCGTCGACGTCGTTCGGGAAGAACCTACGGAAGTAGGTCGCCGTCATACCGCCCTTGCTGGCGCCCGTGGCGAGCCACTTGCCAGGATAGATCCGCTTGAACGCCTCGACCGCTCGGTGCTGATCGGCCGCCGCCTGCCAGATCGTCAGCTGCTTGCCCCAGTCCGGCCGTTCCGGCCGCGAGGGGGTGAAGAACCGGTACTCCATCGACAGCTGATTGCCGTCGACGAGCTGCGTCGGCTCCGAGCGGTTGGGGAAATCCCCCACGTTGTACCCGCTCGTGTACACCACGGTCGGCGAGCGGAATTCCTTGTGCAGCAGGGTGAATCGCTGCTGGAAGGTGCCGGCGGACGGCCTGCGGTGGTCGGCGGGCTGGGTGTAGGCGAGTTTGAAGAACCGGTATCCGGCCGGCGCCGGGTTCTCCGAGACGACGGTCAGGCCGGGGATCCGGCCGAGCGCGTCCTTGATGTCTTCGGGCGCCGCCCGTGCGGCCGGGGTCAGCCCGGCCAGTGTGAGAACCGTGATCGCCAGAACCGACCACGCGGCCGTGAGCTTCCGCATTGATGCCCTCCCCAACGTCGACCTGTTGAGCGGTCGGATACTCACAGAGTCCGCGCCGGTGGGCAATCGCCTATCCGGTCGAGCCGAAGTCAGGCCCGCCCGCCCAGTACCCGGTCGACATAGGCCTTGACGGCCGCGAGCGCTTCGGGGGAGCTCCACAGTTCGAGGACGTGGGCGTCGTCGCCGGTGCGGTGTTCGGCGATCCGCTCGTGGAACGGCCGGTGCAGCTGCGCCTTCGTATGCGCGTACGCGGCCGAGGGAATCTCGGCGAGTCTCCCGGCCACCTCCACCGCCCGCCCCACGACGTTTTCGGGCGCGGTCACCTCGTTCACCAGCCCGAGCCGGAGCGCGTCCGCGGGCAGGTGGGTCTCGCCGAGGAACGCGAGTTCGGCGATGATGTCGGAGCCGAACCCGGAGCGCAGGATCTCCAGCGCGGCCAACGGGAACGGGACGCCGACGAGCAGTTCGGTGATCCCGATCCGGCTCGGGCCGTCCGCGAGGACACGGCGGTCGCAGGCGGCGGCGAGCACCGCCCCACCGGCGGTCGCGTGACCGTTGACGGCCGCGACCACCGGACCGGGGAAGCCGAACACCGAAAGGAACGCGTCCGACAGCGCGGGCAGGAAGTCCTCGACGTAGTCGGCGCCACCGTCATGCACTCGCCGCAGGTCGACGCCCGCCGAGAAGATACCGCCGGTACCGGTGAGCACGACTCCGCGATACCCGCCTAGCTGGACGTCTTCGAGCCGGAGAGCCAGTTCCTGGCAGAACTCCGTGTCGAGGGTGTTCGCCTTACCGTGCTGCAGGGTGACGACGGCGACCCCGCCTTCGTCGTCCACGCGGATCGAGGAGGTGGCCATGAGCCGACCGTACCCGAGCCCGCGGGGATCTACAGTGGACCGCCTAGTCCTGGAGGCGCACGGTGATCGTCGGGCTGAAGGTCCGTTTGCGGTTCCAGCCGGACTCGGCGCCGATGCTCAGCTGGATGGCCCGGTCGGCGGGCGCCCAGTAGCCGGTGCGGACGAAGTACGCGTCCATCGCGCACAGCCTGCTGCACGATTTGCGGTTGCAGATGGTCTCCCAGCCCCAATGCCTGCCGCTCTCCTCGACGCCGTTGCGGCGGACGAACAGAGACGGGTTGCCGATGTCGCGGCAGTAGGCGCTGCCCTCGGAGATGTAGAGGACCCCGTCGATCTTGTAGAACCGCTTGTTGTCGAGGAGCGTCACTTGACCCGAAGCGGCGAACCCGACCCGGCCGCCCTTGTCGGCGGTCATGGTCCAAGCGAGAGAGAACTCCTGGACCGGAATCTCCAGTGACTGGGTCATGGTGTGAGTCCCCGCTTTCTTCTCGCGTCGGCACCTTTCCCTGAAGATAAGGATTACCCGGAGGTCATCGAAGCTGAAGGGGAACTTTTCACCCAATGAGTCGATGATCCGAAAATCGATGTTCTCATGCGCATGAAACACCGGTTACCAGCGCTAATGGGTGAAGGTCGCCACGGCCAGTGAAAACCGGGGCCCACCTGGGAAGAGAATTTCCTCTTCCCGGTGAGCCCCGGTGGTTTTCCGGTGCGAAAGCGGTCTCAGCTGGTGATGTCCTTCGTCGCGAACCGGCGACCGGCCAGCAGGAAGAAAATCGTCCCGTACAACGCGGCCGACAGCATGCCGTTGGCCATGTTCGTCCAGTCGATGTCGGTCGAGATCAGGTCCATCCACGAGAACGCGAAATGCGTCGGAAGGTAGTCCCGCAATCCTTCCAGCGCGGTGATCTGGTCGAGGATCTGCGAAACGATCGCGACGATCACCGCGCCGCCGACGGCGCCGAGCGGGGCGTCGGTGGCGACCGAGAGCAGCATCGCCAGCCCGGCCACCCACGCGAGCTGCAAGATGATGTAGATCGTCGCCAGCCCCATGGCGATGAGACTGTCGCCGAACGAGACCGCGTCCCCGGTCGGGCTGATCGCGTCCCCCGCGCCATACCAGATGACGCCGACCACCAGTGACACCAGTGGCAACAGGATCAGCGCGACCGCCGAGAGGATGCCGGAGACGATCGCCTTCTGCCGCAGCACCCGATGCCGGGGGACCGGTATCGCGAGCAGGTACTTCAGGCTCGACCACGACGCCTCGCTCGCGATCGTGTCGCCGTAGAACAGCGCCACGATCATCGGCAGCAGGAACGTCCCGGAGACGAACAGCGCGAGCACCACGAAGTTCGGCGCGCTCGCGGTGGCGAGGTCGACGAATCCGCCGCTGCGGCGATTCGGGTTGGCCTGCCCGATCTCGAACGCGATCACCAGTACGAACGGCAGCAGCGCGACGAATCCCAGCATGAGCTGGGTCCGCCGCCGTTTGAGCTGCCGTTTCAGTTCGACGCCGAGCCGCAGCGTCCGGTCGGCGCGGTAACCCGCCACCGCCCCGTCCGGGCCGACCTCGGTCCGTTCGTGCGACGCGACCTCGGTCAGCTCGAGCAGTGCCGCCGGATCGGTGTGCACGCCGTGATCCACCCGGGTCACCGGGGAAGAACCATTGGTCTTACTCACCCTTCGAGTCCTCTCCGACCAGCTGCAGGAACGCGTCTTCCAGACGGCGCCGCGGCCCGGCCTGCTCGACCGCGACCCCGGCCCGCACGAGGGCGGCGACCGCCTCGGCGCGGGCGAGACCGTCGAGATCCGCGTGGACCAGTTCGCCGTCGACGTCGACGCCGGAAACACCGCCGACCTTCCGCAGCGCTTCGGCCGCTTCGGCGGGCTTGTCGACCCGGAACGTCGCCTCGCCGCTGGACGCGGCCAGTTCGCCGACCTCACCCGAGGCGACCAGCATGCCGCGGTGCATCACGACCACGTGCGTACAGGTCTGCTCGACCTCGGCCAGCAGGTGGCTCGACACCACCACGGTGCGTCCCGTCGCCGCGTAGCGCTGGAGCACCTCGCGCATCTGGTGGATCTGTGGCGGGTCGAGTCCGTTGGTCGGTTCGTCGAGCACCATGAGCTCCGGCAGGCCGAGCATCGCCTGGGCGATCGCGAGCCGTTGCCGCATGCCCTGGCTGTAGGTGCGGACCCGCCGGTTCACCGCGTCGCCCAGCCCGGCGATCTCCAGCGCCTCGGCGAAATGCGCCCGTTCCCTTGGACGGCCCGTGCTCGCCCAGTACAGCTCCAGGTTCTCCTTGCCGGACAGGTGCGGCAGGAAGCCCGAACCCTCCACAAAGGACCCGATCCTGGACAGCACCGGCGCACCGGGCGCGATCAGGTGGCCGAACACCCGGATGTTCCCGGCGGTCGGCGTGATCAGTCCCATCAGCATGCGCAGGGTCGTCGTCTTGCCCGCGCCGTTCGGCCCGAGCAGACCGAGGACCTGGCCGGGTTCGACCCGGAACGACAGGTCCTTCACCGCGACGAACCCGCCCGCGTAGGCCTTGTGCAGTCCTTCGATCACCAACGGCGTCTTCGCCAGGCTCTCGTCGACGTCGTGGGCGCGGCGGCGGCGGAACGCGGCGATCACCGTGATCGCGATCCCGGCGAGCAGCGTGCCGGCGATCCCGAGCAGCTGTCCGGTGGGCGCCGCCGCGCCGACCGAGGTGCCGGGCACGACCGGGACGCCGAGCTGTCCGCCGTCCGCCAGTCCGATACGGAACACCGCGGGCTCGACCGGCGTCGCGAACGCCTGGTCCGTGGTGCCGACGACGAGCCGGAGCGTGTGCCCTGCTTCCAGCGGCCGCACGATGCCGGGCAGGGTCACCGTCACCTCGACCGGGCTGCCGTCCGCGGGCAGACCGGAAACGCGGAACGGCGCCACGGCGTTGGCAGGCAGTGCCCGGACACCTTCCCCGTTGACGTCATAGAGCTTCGCGAACAGGACCGCTTCCTTCTGCGGTGCCGCCGCGTCCGGATCCGCCGAGACCCGCAATCGGACCGTGGACGAACCGGCCACGATCGTCTGCGCGTCGAGTGGTCGCGTCGCGAACTGCGCGGCTTGACCGGGTGGGTCCACACTGAACAGTCCGGACAGCCGGGAAGAGCCCGCCACCGCTCCGTTCAGTCCGGGGATCCCGCTCACCGCGGCGGGGTTGCCGCCCGCGGGCCGGACGACCGGCTGGGCCGGGCCCTCCAGCGCGAACGACCGCCGCTCGGTGGCGTCCCCGGTGGCGCCCGGGTACGCGGGTGCCGTGACGGTCCGGACCGAGGGGGCGCCGTTGGCCCGCAACGTGCCCTGGATGTCGTAGCTGAACCCGGTGCCGGGATCGGTGCCCTGTCCGGTCAGCGAGAACTTGAGGAAGTCGGCGATCTGCGTCCGCAGCTTCTGCCCGGGCTTTCCGCCGTCGTGGCCGCCGGTGTACCAGATCGTGCGGACCTTGCCGCCCGCCGCGGCGATCTGCCTGGCGGTCGCGTCGGACTGGTCCAATCCGAACAGCGTGTCGCTTTCGCCCTGCACCAGCAGGGTCGGCACGGTGATCTTGTCCGTCACGGACGCGGGGGAGACGCGCCGGAGCAGGTCGACGGTGCGCTGGCTCGCCTTGCCGGTGGTCGCGAGTTCGGTGTAGGCCTGGCAGACGTCGGCGGTGAACCGTCCACAAGGGTCGGCCGGGCCGGGAGCCGGCGGCCGGCCGTTCGGACCGCCGAGCGGCAAGGACTGTGCCGCGGCCCCCGCCGCGCCCGCTCCCTGCGCCGCACCGGATTCGCTCGTCTCGTCACCGGCTTCGGGCGCCTCGTTGGCGGGGGAACCGCTCTGCGCCGCACCGGAACCGGCGGAGAAGAAGATGCCTGCCCACGACCTCTTGAAGACGCCGTCCGCGGTGAACGCGCCGGCGGCGGGTGTGGTGGCGGCCGACGGCGTGGCCGAGGCGGCGTTCGGGAAGAGGCCCTGCGCGAGGTCGTTGTAGGTGATGACCGGCGCGATCGCGTCGACCCGCTTGTCGGTCCCGGCGAGCAGTAGGGAAAGCGCACCGCCGTACGACGCGCCGGACACGGCCACCTTCGGGTCGCCGTTCTCGCTGAGGACCTCGGGCCGGTTGGCCAGATCGTCGATCAGTTCCCGGGCGTCGGCGACCTCGCGGTCGGGATCGTTCAGCGCGATCTTCCCGGTGCTGCGGCCGAAACCGCGCGCGGACCAGGCGAGCACGACGAAACCCTTGTCGGCGAGTTCGCGGGCTTCCGTGGCGACGCTGTTCTTGTCGCCGCCGAAACCGTGGGCGAGCAGGACCGCGGGCGCCGGGGTCTGCTCGGGGACGTACAGCGTCGTGTCGATTTTGACGACCTCTGGCGAGCCCGGTGTTTCGGGCAGGTCGAGGATCGCTTCCTGGGTTTTCACTGCGGACGGCGCGGGATCGCTGTTCGTCCACACGATGGCCGCGGCGGCCAGGACCACCACGACCGCGGCGAGCGCGGTGAGCTTCGCGCCTCGCGTACGAGGGAGCGGGATTCGGGGCACGGGATGACCGTATTCGCCCGAACCTGAGAACGCCTCGCCGAGTTCACGCGGACCACACAGGCGTGGTGGTGTGACGGGAGTTACGCCATCATCTTGGTGACAAGGGCAACCTTAACTGGCGTCACGCGTACAGACAGGTCAAACTGGACAAGCTGTGAGGGGAGTATTCCTTCGCGGCGGTGTCGTCAGCACGGTGGTCTTCGCGGGCCCCCGGCACCGTCGGCCGGTTCCACCGGCGGAAGAGACCTCCGGTTAGTCGCTGCTGTGCACTTTCCGGAGGGTTGGTTACATGTCTGTTCCCCTGTGGCTATGGATCGCCACGGTCGGCGGTCTGCTCGCGCTGATCGCACTCGACCTGGTCATCGTCGATCGCAAGCCGCATGAGGTCACCACCGGCGAAGCCGCCCGGTGGGTCATCTTCTACATCGCCGTGGCCATCGCGTTCGGCGTCGGTGTCTGGGTGTTCGCCGGACATGACCCGGGGGTCCAGTTCTTCACCGGGTACATCACCGAGTACTCGCTGAGCGTCGACAACCTGTTCATCTTCATGATCATCATGACCTCGTTCAAGGTGCCCGCGATCCACCAGCACCGGGTGCTGCTGATCGGCATCCTGCTCGCACTCGCCATGCGCAGCGTGTTCATCGCCGTGGGCGCCGCGCTGATCGCGCAGTTCGTCTGGGTCTTCTTCCTCTTCGGCGCCATCCTCATCTGGACCGCGGTCAGCATGGTCCGCAACAAGGACGAAGAAGAGGAATACGAGGAGAACGCGCTCACCCGCTGGGTGCGCAAGCTCTTCCCGGTCACCGAAGAGTGGCACGGCCACAAGTCCTTCGTGAAGAAGGACGGCAAGCGCTGGATCACCCCGATGTTCCTGGTGATCGTCGCGATCGGCAGCGCGGACCTGCTGTTCGCGGTCGACTCGATCCCGGCGATCTTCGGTATCACGCAGGAGGCCTTCCTGGTCTTCACCGCCAACGCGTTCGCGCTGATGGGCCTGCGGCAGCTGTACTTCCTGCTCGGTGGCCTGGTCACCAAGCTGGTGTACCTGTCCTACGGTCTTGCCGTGATCCTCGCCTTCATCGGCGCCAAGCTGTTCCTGCACGCGCTGCACGAGTACCACGTCGTCCCGGACTGGCTGGACATCAACAACTGGGTCTCCCTCGGTGTCATCGTCGTGGTCCTGACCGTGACGACGCTGGCCAGCCTCGCGAAGGCGAAGAAGCTGGAAGCCGCTGAGCGGGAGTCTTCGATCAGTAGTTAGAGTTGCTAAGGATCGGGTACCGTCGGGCCTGTGCGTCCCGTTGACATCGAAGCCCTGACGGTCCCCGGCATCCTCGCGCTGCGCGGTGACCTGCTGCTCACCGCGGTGAGCAGGCCTGATCTGAAGACGAACAGCTACCGCGGTGGACTGCGCAGGGTCGATCCGCGCGGTGGCGGGGAAGAGCCCTGGACGCACGGGACCCGGGATTCCGCCCCCGTCATCTCGCCGGACGGCCGATGGGTCGCCTTCCTCCGGGCGGGGGACGGCTCCGGGCGGACGGCCAAACCGCAGGTACACGTGATCGCCGCGGCCGGTGGTGGCGCGAAGCGGATCACCGACCTGCCCCTCGGCGCGGGTGCCCCGGTCTGGGCACCCGATTCCCGCCGGATCGCCTTCGTCGCCCGTGTGCCAGAGCCGGGCCGTTACGGCACGGAGAACGCGGACGGCGAAACCCCGGAGCCCGCCGAAGAAGCGCCCCGGCACATCACGAACCTCTTCTACCGGGTCGATGACGTCGGCTTCCTCAACGACCGTCCACAGCGTCTGTTCGTCGTGGACGCCGTCGCCGCGCTGAACGAGGCCGAGCCCGCCGACCTCACGCCGCTGACCGACGAACACGCCGACGTCGAGCATCCCTCGTGGACGGTCGACGGTGAGTTCGTCCTCGTCGCCGCGCCCCGTGACTGGGCCGTCGAGGACACCGTCCGTTCGGATGTGTACGCCGTGCCCGCCGCTGGCGGCGACCCTCGCCTGGTGGTCCGCACGCCGGGTACCGCGGCCACCCCGGTGTCCACTCCGGACGGTTCGATCCTGTTCCACGGCACCGCGTTCCCCGGTGCCGAGGAGATCGCCCGCAACACCGGGCTCTGGCACGCGCCGTGGCCCTCCGGCGATGAGCCGTCGTTCGCGCGCCGGCTGACCGACGTCGAAACGGTGGACTGCGACAGCGCCGCCGGTCCGCCCGTCGTCTTCGGCGACGAGGTGCTCGTCGTGGTCCGCACCCGCGGTGCCGCCGAGTTGCGCGCCGTCCCGCTCGACGCCGAACTGGCCGAGCTGAAATCGTTGCGGTACCTGGCAGGCGAGTTCGCCGCGGTGAAGTCGTTCGTCGTCGACGGCGCGCGGATCGCCGCGGTGATCGGAACGCCCGAAAGCTCCGGCGACGTCGTGCTGCTGTCGGACGAGGAACCCCGTGTGCTCACGGACTACTCGAAGTCGTTGCGGGACATCGGGATCCGGCCGCTGGAGGAGCTGGACGCGACCGCGTCCGACGGCTACCCGGTGCACGGCTGGATCGTCCGGCCCGAGGGTGACGGACCACATCCCGTGGTCCTGATGATCCATGGTGGACCGTTCGCGCCGTACGAATGGAAGGTCTTCGACGAGGCGCAGGTGCTCGCCGCGGCGGGCTATGCCGTCGTACTGGGGAACCCGCGCGGTGCCGCGGGCTACGGCGAGAGCCACGGCCGCAGCATCGTCCACGGCTTCGGCACCGTGGACGCGCTGGATCTGCTGACACTGCTGGACGAAGCGCTCACATTGTCCAATTTGGACAGTGATCGCGTCGGGGTGATGGGCGGTTCGTACGGCGGCTTCATGACCAGCTGGCTCGCCGCGCACCACGGTGGCCGGTTCCGGGCGGCGTGGAGCGAACGCGCGGTCAACGCCCATGACTCCTTCGTCGGCAGCTCGGACATCGGCTGGTTCTTCGCCGACGGCTACGTCGGCGACGATGTCGAAGAACAGCGCAAGCGCAGCCCGCTGACCTATGCGGGAAAGATCGACATCCCGTTCATGGTCGTGCACTCCGAGCAGGACTGGCGGTGCCCGCTGGAGCAGGCGCAGCGGATGTACGTGGCGCTGCGGCGCAACGGGGTCCCCGCCGAATTCCTGCTGTTCCCTGGCGAGGGACACGAACTCACGCGCTCGGGGCAGCCGCGGCACCGGGTGCAGCGGTTCGACGCCCTTCTGGAGTGGTGGGGCCGGCACCTCTGATCCTCGCGTCACCGGATGAGATGAACGGGGCTTCCCTTTGCGATGAAAGTCCCGTTCATCTCACGCTAGGTCGTGCGGGGAGGTTACTCGTGTGACTGGTGATGCTTATGAGGCACTGGTGCTTCAGTGCTGGAGGCTGTGGGGCGCCAGAGTGTTATGAACGGTCCGTTCATAACGAGATTTGTTATGAACGGTCCGTTCATAACACGCGGCGAGTCAGCTCAGCAGCGTGTAGTTCAGCTCTTCGCACACCCGGCCCAGCGGGAGGTCGAGTCCCGGGTGGTCCAGGGGGAGCAGCACGTCCGGCGCGATCGGCAGCGAGTTCCCGGCGGGTGGGTCCCACAGCGCGAGCGCGGGGCCGCCGGAGTCCATGGACGACCGGTACCAGAGACCGTCGAGATCGCCGAAGGCGGCGCGGATGGCGCGAGCCCAGGCTTGGGTGATCTTCTTCGGGCCGCTGGAGATCTCCTGCGAGGCCCCGACGCGGGTCGGCCACAGGCCGGCGAGGTCGAGCAGCCGCAACGTGCGGGTCGGCCGGACGACGACCAGGCGCGGGCCGCGGGATTTGCGGTCGACCGTCGACGTGGTCTGGAAGACCTCCGCGATGCTGGTGCGCACGGTGAGACCGAAGTACAGGACGCCGTTCCCGGGGTCGGTCACCGGGCGACCGCCGCGACCTGGGGCCTGCGGGTCGAAACGGCCGTGCGGGAGCGGGCCGCTGTAGCGGAACGAATTCCACTGCTGGGGGTGGTTGCCGTGCGCGGTGAAGATCCTGACCAGCCTGGTGCCGGGGTGCACCGTCACCACGTCGTTGGTGCGGTGCAGCTCCTTGACCAGGACAGAGCGTGCGGGCGGCAGGGGGAGCCGGGCCATACCTCGGGAGTCGTCCGTCCTTGTCGGGTGATCTTGCTCGGTGGGGTCAGCCTACGGCCTACCTCCGACTGAAATTTTCCGTCGTCGGGCAAAACACCTTAGCGTCTGTGGTGAACCCGCGTCCGCGATCGCGTCGACGGGGCGCTACCTGGTCAAACCGCTGAGAAGTTTTCAGAACGGGGAGCCCAGCGTGGCCACCAGCTTGGCGACGTGCTCGGGGTCGCCGCCGGAGAGCAGCCATTGGCGCGGGGTGGCGGGATGTTCGTTGATCACCAGATCGCTCTGCGGAGTGCTCATGAACGCGGCCACCACCAGTGCGGGCTGATCTTCGGGTACGGCGCGCAGCACGATCTCCAGGCCGGGCAGCACTCCTGAGCCGGCGAACTGCCAGGCGGGCAGCCGCCAGCCCTGGTCCTTCCAGCCGGTGAGCCTGCCTTCCTTCAGGCGGTGGCGGATGCGGCTGTCGTCCACGCCCAGCACCTTCGCCGCTTCCAGCACGCTCAGCGCCGAATCGGCGAGTACGGCGTGCGCGGCGACCGTGCGGGCACGGAAATCCGGTTCGTCCTCGCTGCGGGGGGAGATGTCCAGGCCGACGTCGGTGAGCGCGGCACGCTGATCCGCCGAGAAGTAGTGCGACGGATCGGGGTTCGGCGGGGACAGCCTCCGCGCCGCGTCCTCCACGAGGGTCAGGAACTCGTTGGCGTCGACCTTCAGGCCCGCCTTGGCGAGGACGTTCTCGAGCGCTATGGACATGCGCCTAGGGTAACTCGTTTGTGCGGGTTCGTGCGGACTCATCTCGATTTCTTGGGTGAATTCACCAGAGATGAACACAGAGTGCACGGAATCAAACACGCGCAGTAGGCAATATCGCCATAGTGTGCCCGTATCGAGCGACCTTGTCCAGGCTTCTTGGCTTGACAGGCCGGTTAAGGGAACTTACCTTCCGAAAGGTAATCGATTTCTTGCCACCGCTTCGGAGAACCCGGCTGGTGTGGGGCCGGCTTGGGGGGAACAAGGGGGTGGGGCGTTCCTGGGCGGCCGGTGCGAACCGGTCGCCCAGGCACGTCGTGCGCCTGGGGTCTCCGATGCCGGCCGCTGTCAGTCGCGCCGCGAACTCCGGCGCACGATCAGCCGCGCCTGCAACGTGGTCGTCGTCGCCCGGCGCGTGCTGTCACCGATCCGGGCGAGCAGCAGTTCGGCGGCGACCTTGCCCACTTCGTTCGCGGGCTGGGCGACCACCGTCAGCGGCGGATCGATCAGCGTCGTCCACGGCGCGTCGTCGAACGACACGATTCCCACGTCCTGTCCCGACCGCAGGCCGCGCGCGGCCAGCGCTTCCAGGACGCCGATCGCCATCGTGCTGTTGCCGACCAGCAGCGCGTCCGGCGGTTCGGGCTCGTCGAGCAGGCTGAGCGCGGCGAGCCTGCCACCCTCGGCGCGGAACTCGGCGCGGCGGGTGAGTGCGTGCCCCGCGCCGACGGCGTCGGTGTAACCGGCCAGCCGGTCGTCGGCCGTGCGCACCCCGGACGGCCCGCTGACGCAGGCGACTCGCCGGTATCCGCCGTCGAGCAGATGGCGTGTCGCGTCGCGGGCGGCGAGCCGGGTGTCGACCAGCACCTGATCCCCGGTGTTCTCCAGCAGTGGACGGTCGACGGCCACCACCGGCGTGCCGCGCTGGGTCAGCCTGTCGACGTTGGTGGCCCGGCCGGTGGGGGAGAGCACCACGCCGGCGACCCGTTCCTGGAGGGCGACGTCGATGTAGCGCCGCTCCTTCTCCTCGTTGTCGTCGGCGTTGCACAGCACCACCGAGTAGCCCGCGGTCTGCGCGATGTCCTCCACGCCGCGCGCGATCGCGGTGAAGAAAGGGTTCTCGACGTCGGAGATGATGAGCGCGAGCACCGCCGTCTCCTGACGGCGCAGATTCCTCGCGAGCCCGTTCGGATGGTATCCCAATTCCGCGGCGGCGGCCTGCACCCGCGCCGCGAGCACCGGGTCCACAGTGGACTTCCCGTTGAGCGTCCTCGACACCGTCGCCGTGGAAACCCCGGCCCTCGCCGCCACGTCGTTGATGGTGGCCACCACGACCTCCCCTTCTGCAGGTGTGTTGACACCTTCGCACGGGAAGAATAGCTTGACCGACAATCGTTACCATCCGCTGATCGCGCTACTCGCGGAGGAGTTCGGAGGGGTAGTGGGCGAACCGGGCCTGGTGCTCGGCATCGACATCGGCACCTCGAGTTCCAAAGGCGTCCTCGTCGATTCCCAAGGCACCGTGGTGGCGCGAGCGTCCAGGCGGCACGGCACTTCCCGTCCTCGTCCCGGCTGGTTCGAACACGACGCCGAAACCGTGTGGTGGCGGGATTTCCTCGTCCTGGCCAGTGAACTTTCGGCAGGTGCCGGGGATCATCCCATCATCGGCGTGTCGGTCAGCGGAATCGGACCGGTGCTCCTGCCCGCGGATTCCTCCGGGAAACCGTTGCGCCCGGCGATCCTTTACGGCGTCGACACCCGTGCGCACGACGAAATCCGGGAACTGAACCGGGAATTCGGTGAAGAATCCATTGTGGAACGGGGCGGCAGCGCGCTCGGCTCACAGGCCGTCGGGCCGAAGTGGCGCTGGCTGGCCAAAAACGAGCCGGACGTGTTCGAACGGGCGAAGCTCTTCCTGATGGCGAGTTCGTTCCTCGTGCTGCGGCTGACCGGTGAATACGTGCTCGACCACCATTCAGCGAGCCAATGCGACCCGATGTACGACTTGCGCGAGGCCAGGTGGGCGCCGGACCGGGTGGCCGCGATCGCCCCCGGCATCGACCTGCCGAGGCTCGCGTGGCCGACCGACGTCGTGGGGTCGGTCACCGCCGGGGCGGCCGCGGAAACCGGCCTGCCGCAGGGGATCCCGGTGACGGCAGGCACGGTGGACGCCTGGGCCGAGGCGACCGGGGCCGGTGTCACCGCGCCCGGCGACACGATGCTGATGTACGGCACCACGATGTTCCTGATCCAGGTGCTCTCCGATCCCCGCCCCGGCCCGGGGTTGTGGACGACCCGCGGCGCGTTCCCCGGCACCTACTCGCTCGCGGCGGGAATGGCCACGTCGGGCGCGATCACCGACTGGCTGCGGGAGCTGGTCGGCGGCGAGTTCGGGGAACTGACCGCGGCGGCGGGCGAGGTCCCCGCGGGCAGCCGCGGGTTGCTGATGCTGCCGTACTTCGCCGGAGAACGGACACCGGTGCCGGATCCGGACGCGCGGGGCGTCGTCGCCGGGCTCACCACTTCCCACGGCCGTGCGGAGCTGTACCGCGCGGCACTCGAAGGCACGGCGTACGGGGTGCGGCACAACCTGGAAGCCATGCGGGAAGCCGGTGGCGGCGCGCGGCGGTTCGTCGCCGTCGGCGGCGGGACGCAGGGCGGGGTGTGGACGCGGATCGTCAGCGACGTCGCGCGGATCGAGCAGGAGATCCCCACGGAGACCATCGGCGCCGCGTTCGGGAACGCCGTTCTCGCGTCGACCGCGCTGGGCAGGGAGCCGGACCTCGAAGCCTGGAACCCGGTCGCCGAGATCGTCCGCCCGAGCGCGGACGCCGAGGTCTACGATGAGTTCTATCCGCGTTACCGTGCGCTGTACGAGTCCACAGTGGACATCGCGCACTTCTTGGCGCGGAAGAACTCCCTCGCCTGAACTCCGGCGAATTCCCGGCAATCCCGGCTCAGATGCGCTTGGTCGGCGTATCCCGCCGACGCCGCCAGTGAGGCGAGATCCGGTGCCGTCCCGGCGAGTCCGATGGCGCGCTGGAACCGCGTGACGCGCAGATAGGTCGCCGGTCCGTAGCCGACCGCGAGGGTGAACCTTCGCCGCAACTGCCGTTCCCCGGTCGTGAACCGCTCCAGCGCGGCCGATACCCGGGTCGCGCCGCCGTCCAGCCTGGCGATCAGTTCCGAGACCTCCCGGTCGGCTCGTCCGGACCGGCGTTCCGCGACGATGTCGGCGAGCGAGGCGGCACCACAGAGCACCCGCTCGGCCAGCAGGCCGCCTTCCCGGCCCCAGAGGTCGCCGAGGAAGACACGCTGATCACGCAGTTCGTCGGCGCCCAGTCCCAGGACGCCGCCCGCCCTGCCGGGGGCGAAGCGCACGCCACGCACGCGGACACCTGGCGGTGTTTCCCAGGTCCAGGCCGTGGTGTCCGGCCCGGCGACGAAGACCTCATCGCCGCTCTCGACCAGGTCGACACAGCCGTCGGGCACGATCCGCTTCGGCGCCTTGCCCGCGTCTTCCCACAAGCAGCGCACCACGTCGCGCAGGCCGCCGGGTGCCGTCGTCTCCCGATACACGGTTGCCATGATGCACCGGCACTACGACAGAATCGGGCCGTGCCGGAAGCAGAGATCGATATGACCTGTTACACCGCCGAGCATCGCGGTGAGCCGGTGCCCGGCCGGGAAATCGCGGAGTCCGCCCGGTTGTCTTCGGCCGACGTCCACCGCTGCCCGCCGGCGGGGCGGCGGATGCTGGGGCCGCTCGCCGAGGCGGATCTCGTCGACTGAGGGCCGGTATCACTCAAAGTGAGCTATTTGGCTCAGTCTGTTTACGCCGATCGTTCGATGACCAGGTGCTCCGTCTTCGTCAGCGCACCCAAAAGGGTGAATATCGGGTTTCTTCCCGATAACGGCTAACGCGGAGTCACCTTTGAGCGAGATGTAGTTTGACGCACTCGACGGAAGTGCGCTCGGACGAGAGAAGACCTCTCCATGGGTGTTCCCACCGCGACCCCTCCGGCATCGGCGCCGGGACAGGGTGCCCCGGGCAGGCTCAAGCCGCTCGGGACCGTCGTGGTCGTGCTGGGCGTGATGGCCGTCGCCGTCACCTTGGCCAGTTACGTGATGCCGAAGGCCTCCCGGCCGGTGCAGAACCCACCCGCGCCGCAGGTCGAGCAGGCCGCGGCGGCCGTCCGCACCGTGACGCACTCGGTCGTCTACGAGCTGTCCGGAGCGAAGGGCGCGCAGAACGTCACCTACGTCGCGCAGGGTTCGGAACTCATGCAGAAGACCGAAGTGACGTTGCCGTGGAGCACCACCTTCGACCGCGCGAGCCAAGAAGACCACGACGAGTTCTACAGCGTCTCCGCGCAGGGCGCGGGTAGCGGCGCGCTGCGGTGCCGGATCGTCGTCGACGGCGAGGTCGTCAGCGACCGCACCGCCCCCGCCGCGGGCGCGCCGGTGACCTGCACGTCCTGATCCCCGTTTCTGCGGCAGGATCATCCGTGTGACGGATGGTGCGATCTCTTTCGGTCCCGTGCTGGCCGTGGTCCTCGTCGTGTTGGCGATCTTCGGCGCTGCCGTGGTGCGGTTCGGGCGGCTGGGGCAGGGCAAGGCAGTGTTGTTCGCGGCCGCGCGTGCCGTCGTGCAGCTCGCGGCCGTCTCGCTGGTCATCGTCGGGATCCTGGAATCGGGCTGGCTGACCGGCGGGTTCGTCCTGCTGATGTTCGCGATCGCGGCGTTCACCTCGTCGCGCCGGATCGGCGTACCGAAAGACCTCGTATGGGTGGCGCTCGCCATCGCGTCCGGCGTGGTGCCGGTGCTGACACTCGTGCTCGCGACCGGCGTGGTCCCGTGGAAACCGATCGCGATCGTGCCGATCGCCGGGATCGTCATCGGCGGCGCGATGTCCGCGACTTCCCAGGCTTCACGGCGTGCCCTGGACGAACTCGTGTCCCGGCACGGCGAGTACGAAGCCGCGCTGGCACTGGGTTTCCTGCGGCGCCCGGCCGCGCTGGAGATCTGCCGCCCTTCGGCGGGACACGCACTGATCCCCGCGCTCGACCAGACGCGGACGGTCGGCCTGGTGACCCTGCCCGGCGCCTACGTCGGTGTCCTCCTCGGTGGCGCCGGGCCGTTGCAGGCCGGGGTGACCCAGGTGCTCGTGCTCATCGGGCTGCTGGCCGCGGAAGCGGCGGCGGTCCTCGTCGCCGTGCACCTGGTCGCGGCGGGCCGGATCAGCCGAAAGGCGACTGAAGATGCGACGTGTCGTTGAACCGCCGCACCATCCAGTTGTCGCCCGAAACCACCAGGTGCGAGATCGAGCCGTTGTCCACCCCGAGGAACGCGAACCGGTTCTGCGCGGCACTGGCCTGCGCGAAGACCTCGCCGATGACGCCGCCGTGGGTGAACACGGCGATCCGGCGGCCGGGGTTTGCGGCCGCGAGCCTGCCGATCGCCGCCTTGATCCGGCCGCCGAAACTCTCCATCGTCTCCGCACCCGGGATGACGTCCCAGCGCTGCTCCTGCCACAGCTTTTCGACGATCGGGTGACCTTCGTGGGTGTAGCGCCGGAAGAGGCCGTTCTCCCAGTCGCCGAGGTGGATCTCCCTCAGCTCCGCCTCGACCTCCGGCGTGACCCCGAGTTTCGCGGCCAGCGGCGCCGCGGTCTGCGACGTCCGCCGCAACGTGGTCACGTACAGCGCGGAGATCCGCTCGTCCGCCAGACGGCGCCCGACCCGCTCGGCGTGGTCCCTGCCCTCCGGCGCGAGGTCGGGGTCGGCTTGCCCGTCGACCATGTCGAACGGTGAGCTGCCCTTCGCGGGCGCTGATTCTCCGTGGCGGACAAGGAAGATCTCGGTCGATCCGGGTGGGGGCGAGAACCGGTGCTGGCGGTATTCGATCTCCTGCTCTGGGGTGCTCATGACCGCCGACGATACCGATTCAGCCCAGCTGTTTGTCCACGAAGCACCAGCGCCAGGTCTCGCCGGGCTCGTGACTGCGCATCACCGGGTGCAGGGAGTCGTGGAAGTGCTGGGTCGCGTGTTGGCCCGGCGACGAGTCGCAGCAGGCGACGTTCCCGCATTTGACGCATTCACGCAGATGGACCCAGGTCATCCCGTTCTCGACGCAGACCGCGCACTCGTCAGGGGAGCTGGGTTCGACCGGTGGCCAGTCCTTGGTCAGATGCTTGCAGGATCCCGCCGTCGCGGCGGGGGTGCGTAGTTCCCGACCGGAGTCCGGCACGACGTCTTCCTCCCTGTCGAGCATGGATTCCTCGATGTCGAGACGTTCGAGGATCCGGCGCAGGACATCATCATCGGCCATCCCGGAGTCACGCGCCTCCAGGAACTTCTCCCGTTCGACTTCGAGCAGCTTCAGCCGCAGACGGCGGTAGACGTCGCTCGGCGTCTCGACCACCGTGCCCTGCCTGCCGAGCTCTTCCCAAGCCGAATCGGACCGGTGCTGGAGCCTGCTGCGGAGCCGCTCGACGATGTCGTCCGGATCCTCGGGGGTCCGGATCTTCTCCAGCTCCTGGAGCGCGGCCCGCGTCATGTCGTGGATGACGGCCGCCTCCTGCAGCGCGTCCTCGCCCGCATCGGGCGGGGGCAGTTTCAGGCGGCGCACCAGTACCGGCAGCGTCGTTCCGTGCAGCAGCAGCGTTCCCGCCACGACGACGAACGCGACCAGCACCAGCACGGCCCGCTGCGGGGTGTCCGCGGGCAGCACGAACGCCGCCGCGAGCGTGACGACCCCGCGCATCCCCGCCCAGGCGATCACGGCCGAGTACCGCCACGGCCAGGCGTGGCGGCGGAACAGTCGCCTGGCGAGCCCGATACCCGCCATCCAGACGACGCGGGTGACGATCGTCGCGGCGAGCGTGGCGGCGCAGATCAGGAAGAGGTCCAGCGCGCTCAGCCCGCTTTCGCCGACCTCGGTCATGATCCGGCGGACCTGGAGCCCGATCAGCAGGAAGACGATGTTCTCCAGCAGGAACTGGATGGTCTGCCAGTTCAGCCTGCTCGCCAGCCGGGAGCGGCCCGAAAGCATGCTGGGCGACTTGTGCCCGAGAATCAGGCCCGCGACGACCACGGCGATCACCCCGGAACCGTGGATCGCCTCGGCGGCCAGGTAGGCGACGAACGGGACCACCAGTGAAAGCGCGGTGTCGCTGACCGGATCCTGGAGCCGGGTGCGGATCATCGCGGCGAGCGCGCCGACGGCGAACCCGATCACGAGCCCACCGCCGGCGGCGAGCAGGAAATCCCCGCCCACCTGCAGCAGGCTGACCGAACCGGCGATGGCCGCGATGGCGGTCCGCAGGGCGACCAGCGCGGCCGCGTCGTTGAAGAGGCTTTCGCCCTCCAGCAGCCGGGTCAGCTTGCGCGGCATCCCGACCTTGCGGGCGACGGCGGTGGCCGCGACCGCGTCGGGTGGGGCGACCACCGCGCCGATCGCGAATCCGGCGGCGAGCGGCAGACCGGGGATCACCAGCCACGCCACGACGCCGACCGCGGCCGTGGTGCAGATGACGAGCCCCACCGACAACAGCAGGATCGGCCCGCGGTTGCGGCGGAAGTCGATCAGCGAGGTGCGGATCGCGGTCGCGTACAGCAGCGGGGGCAGCAGCCCCAGCAGCACGACCTCCGGGTCCAGTTCGTACTCCGGGACGCCGGGGACGTACGAGGCGACGACCCCGACCGCGATCAGGCACAACGGCGCCGACCAGTCGAGTCTCCGCGCCGCGGTGGTGACCAGGAGGACGGCCACCACCAGTGCCACGAGTTCTACCGCGATCTCCACGCCGCTCATCATCACCCGGAACGCCCGGTGCCCGCGCACCGAGGCCCGGTTACCGCTGTTCGATACGCACCAGGTTGCCCGCCGGGTCGCGGAACGCGCAGTCGCGGACGCCGTAGGGCTGGTCGAGCGGCTCCTGGACGACGTCGGCACCGGTCGCCTGGATCCGGTCGAAGGCCGCGGTCAGGTCCGGGGTGGACAGCACGATGGCCCCGTAGGTCCCTTTGGCCATCAGTTCGAGGATCGTGGAGCGTTCCTCGTCGGTGATTTCCGGATCGGCGGCCGGGGGATGGAGCACGATCGACGTCCGCGGTTGCCCCGGCGGGCCGACGGTGACCCGGCGCGGGCCTTCCTCACGCACGTCGAAGCCCAAGATGTCGCGGTAGAAGGAAAGTGCGGCTTCGAGATCGTCGGCGGGGAGGAAGGACGCGTGAATCGAGACGGTCATGCGGTCAAGGTAGGTCCGGGCGCGGGGAAGCCGCTTCTCTATTCCTGACCGGCCGCATGACCTGTTTGACGACGCAGCCGGGCATCCCGCGTCCCTCTTCGACCGCCTGCTTGCGATACGCGCTCGGCGACATCCCGACCAGCTCGGAGAAGCGTGTGCTGAACGTGCCCAGCGACGAGCAGCCGACCTCGAAACAGACCTCGGTGACCGACATGTCCCCGCGCCGCAGCAGCATCATCGCCCGCTCGATCCGGCGGGTCATCAGGTAGCTGTAGGGCGATTCGCCGTACGCGGCCCGGAACTCGCGGCTCAGGTGCCCGGCCGAGACGTGCACGCCGCGTGCCAGCGCCTCGACGTCCAGTGGCTGGGCGTAGTCACGGTCGATCCGGTCGCGGACGCGTCGCAGCATGGCGAGGTCGCGCAGGCGCGGGCCTGGGTCACGCTGTCCGGTCACCCGGAAAGCGTAACCCACGCCGGGACGGGAAAGGCCCCCTTCGCCGCGGCGAAGGGGGCCTTTGGGCAGCTCCTTGGGCTAGAGGGTGATCTTGTCGACGTTGGGACCGCCGTTCGCCGTGGTGGCGACAGCCCTGATCTTGTTCACCCCGGCGGACAAGGTCATCTTCACCGTCTTCGTCGTCCAGTTCGGCCAGGCGCCTGTGCCGCCGAAGCCGACACCGGACGCGCTGACCGTGCCGTTGACGGAGAAGTCCAGCGGCCGGTTCGCCGTCGTCCCGTTGGCGTACCGGACGACGACGTCGTAGGTGCCCGCCGCGGGCGCGGTGACCGTCCACTCGACCGAGCTGCCCGCCACGTTGTCGTAGTTGACGAAACCGGTGCCGGTGAACCCGGCGTGATTGGACTCCACCGCGCCCTGGGTGATCGCGGCGTCCTCGGCCTGGTAGTCGACCGGGTTGCCGGGGCCGGGGCCCGAACCGTCGGCGGGAACGGTCTGCGTGCCGGTGTTCCAGCCCGAGACCCGCACCGAAGGCTTGGAGCCCTTGAGGTCGGCGGTGCGGTACTTCGCGGTCAGCGTGGTCGTTTCACCCGGCCAGAGGCTCATCGCGTTGTCGTTCCACTCGACCGGGAGCACCGGCTTTCCCGCCGAATCCACGACCTTCGTGTCGACGTAGAACGCCGGGAGCTTGCCGCCCGAGGTGTTCTTCAGCGTCACGGTCGTCGTGGTGGTGCCGTCGGCTCCGGCGACCGAGTTCGCCGTCGCGCTGACGGCCGACTGGCCGAGGTTGTTCAGCCCGGACAGATCGGCGAAAGCGGACTGGGGGGTGTAGTACCAGTCGCTGCCGCCCCAGTTGAGCGTGTCCGCCTTGGTGGAGAGCCAGTACACGTTCCGGCTGACCTCCTTGCCGGAGGAGTTGGTGAGCACCAGCTTCGCCAGGTAGGTCGTCGACAGCCCGCTCACCGCCGGGACGGTGACCGCGGTGGCCTTGTTGCCCAGCGCGCCGACCGACAGCCCGGTCTTGGTGTTGCTGTACTTCTCCGTGCCGTCGAGGTTGTACAGCTTCGTGGTCGCCGTCAGCCCGTTCACCGCGTTCGACGTCTGGTTGATCACCACGACCGACCTGTTGTCGTGCGAGTACTGGATGTGCAGTGGCTCGTTGGCCTTCTTCGCACCGTAGTAGGCGCCGTTCTGGTCCATGTAGGCGTCGAACAGCTGCCAGTGCAGCGAAGTCCACGGGCTGTTGAGCATCCAGTAGATCAACCCGGTCGACGGATTGGTCGAGTCGGTGTAGTTGCGCGAGTGCGACTCGAATTCCGCGCGGACGTTCTCGTACTGCGCGAGCTGCGCCTTGCGCACGAAGTCGGTCAGGTTCGCCGCCGCGCCATACCGTTTGGTGAGGGCGTCACCGAACAGCTTCAGATTGGCGAACGTGGTCGAAGACGAGCGGTGGTACTGCGGAGCCGATGGGTTCTTCCACATCGTCTCCAGCTCGCTCGGCGACATCATCCGTTTCAGCGTGTCCATCGTCGGGATGTCGACCCCGGCGCTGGTCTCCGAGTTGAAGTTCCACGCGCCGCCACGGTCCTTCTGCGACTTGTCGTACCAGTAGACCGGTGGGACGTAGTCGTACGGGCCGTTCATCTTCATCCCGGACGCGCCCGTGATCGGGGACGGCCGCTTCGACGCCGACGGGATCACCGGCGGCTGGAAGTCGGCGACCTTCATCGCGTCGAGGTAGCCCTGCTCGATCCGCCTGTCCGGCGCGAAATCGCTGCCGATGTGGAAGGAGATGACGCTCGGGTGGTCACGCAGGCGCTCGGCCTCGGAGAACATCGAAGCCTTGGCGATCGGGTAGTCCGATTCGACCCAGGGTTCGCCCTTCTCCTCGCCGTTGACGTGGCCTTCCCACTTGTCGCAGCATTCCCAGCCGGGCATGGTCAGCACGCCGAGGTCGTCGGCGAGGTCGAAGAACTCGTCCGGTTCGATGTGGCCTTCCAGCCGGACCGTGTTGAGCCCGAGGTTCAGCACGTACTTGAGCTTGTCGGCCGCCGCGGTCTTGTCCCAGCGCAGGAACAGGTCCGGCGTGTAGCCGCCGCCCCTGATCAGCAGTGGTTTGCCGTTGACGCTGTACTGACGCCCGCCGCTGGAGTTCAGCGGTGCCTTGACGTCGCGGACACCGAACTTCGACTTCGAGGAGTCGGACGGCGTGCCGCCGACGCTCGCGGTCAGGTCGAGTTCGTACCGGTGCTGCGAGCCCATCCCGGCGGGCCACCAGAGGTTCGGGTTGTCGAGACCGGCCACTGGAAAGGTGACGGTCTTGCGCTCCTTGGCCGCCAGCGAGACGGTCTGGCTGACCGGCTTGCCCGCGACCGTGCCGGCGACGGTGGTCTGCACCGCGTTCGCCGTGTCGTTGCGGACGTCGGCCTTCACCGTGAGGTCGGCGTGGCTGAGCGAGGAGTTCAGTTTCTGGACCACGTGGGCGCTGCGCAGCGCGACCGGGCCGCCTCGGCGCACGAGGACGTCACGGACGATGCCCATGTTCTGGTCCGGCGGGGTCTGCGCCCAGTCGATCCAGCCCATCGAGAGATCGTTGTTGGGGTCGTTGGGGTAGACCTTGAACGCGACGCTGTTGGCACCCGCGCGCACATGCGCGGTGATGTCCAGGTCGTGGCGGGTGTAGGCGCCGTTGACCTGGTCCTTCGTCGCGATCCTGGTGCCGTTGACCCAGACGTCGGCCTTCGAGAGCACGCCGCTGAAGTCGAGATACGTGCGCGACGAGGTGTCCTCGACGTTCAGGTCGGCGCGATACCACCACGGCACGGAGAACTGCGCGGCCGGGACGTTCTTCATGTTCGTGGAGTAGAAGGGGTCGGCGTATTGGCCGTTCCGCAGCAGCCCTGCGTACACCGTCGACCGCGACGACACCGGGTACCAGCCGGCGGTGGGGAAGCCCGGCTTCGACACCGCCGAGTCGTCGCCGACCTGCGCCGAGGACTGGATCACGAAGCCGGGGATCGGGGTGGCGTTGCCCGCGGCGGCGCCGACGGACAGCGGGACGGTGACTTCCGCGCCGGTGGCGGCGGGAGCGGTGGTCACCCCGCAGACCGCGGCGGCCAGCGCGGTGACGGTCAAGGCCAGTAACGGGATCCGGGTTCTCTTCTGCCGAAAACTCACGAGCGCGCCTCCTCGGGCACACGGCGGCGGACTTGAACGGAAATCGTTAAGAAAGTTCCCTAACAATGTTGGGGGAGATAGTAGCCGCCAGTTCGCGCGGGGAACAGACCCTTGCACCGGGTTCGTCAGCGGTGAGCGGCGCGAACCCGCCGGAGTCCGGCCGCGCGCAGGCAGAGCAGCAGAGGAAGGGACGCGTCGTCACGCAGGTTCGCGGGCAACGCCGGGGTTCCGGCGATGTCCGCACCGGCGACGAGAGCGTCGCCCAGCGCGCCGAGGTCCACGTCAGCCATGGTGACCCCCGCGCTGAACAGCTTCTCGGCGCCTCGCGTGCGGCGGGTCAGCAGGGTGGCGCTGTCCACGGAAAGCGCGGTGATCCCGAAGAACTCGGGCTTCGCTCCGCGCTCCATCCAGCGAGCGAACCCGGTCAGCCGCGTCGACACGATCTCGCCGGGCAGGAGACCGGTCTCTTCTCGAAGTTCCCGTTCCATTCCGGCGATCACCGCGGTGTGCAGCATCCGGCGGCGCCCGCCGTCGAGGGTGTCGAGGTCCCGCGGTTCCAGCGAGCCGCTGCCCGACGGTGCCAGCAGCAGCGCGCTCGCGGAATTCCGGCCGGACTGGCGTACCACGACCAGTTTGCCGTCGGAGGTGAACGCGATGGTGGAGACGCCGACCAGATCGGCGAGTTCGCTGCTCGCGAGGGTGCGGAGGCTGCCGGAGGAGTCGGCGAGTTCTTCGCGGCGGAGGTCGTACTCCTCGCCGGTGTCGGTCCTGGTGATCCGCAAGGTCGACAGTTCGTTGGAGCACATGGCGTCGAAGAACCGCGCGCGGTGCAGCCGGATCGGCGCCGGTGCGGCGCCCGCGGCGGGGAGCGGTTCGCCGCGCATGCCGACGATGGCGCCGTTGAACAGCACCCGCCCTCTGGCGCGCAAGGGGAGGACGTGCGGCGCGGTGGCCTTGAGTTTCGGCGGCAGGCGGTAAGACTCCTCGGCGAGGGTGAACCGGAAGTTCCCGGCCTCCAGTGCCTCGTCGATCGCGCCGCTGACGAGTGCCGTTCCCCGCGCGGGCACCGAGAGGTATTCCGCGCCCGGGTACGCGGGCGGCGGTGGTAGCTCGGCGGTGGGGAACGGGGCGGCGATCGCGCTGAACTCGAACCCTGCCCAGCGCGCTCGCAGCATCCGCAGGTCCCTGACGAAGGTGGCGGTGCCCAAAGCCAGCGCCAGCACCGAAAGCACGATGCCGAAGGCGCTGGGGAGGATTGTGGCCGCGCCGAGGGCGACGCCGATCCCGGACGCGGCGACCGGCCATTCACGAGCGCTCACGTAGGCGAGGTAGTCGGCCTTGGCCCTCGTCCGGCGGGTCAGTTTTCCCATCGTCGCCTTGTTTATCACGCGAAGGGAGGACGATTCGACGAGTTGGCGGAAGTGGAGCTCAGCTCACCGGCGCCACGTAGATCCACTGTCTGTCCACGCGGACGAAACCGCTGTTCTCGTGCATGCTGTCGGCCCGGCGGTCCTGCCGGTAGTGGGCCCGGAACTCCACGGTGCCCTCGTTCTCCAGGAGTCCGCCGCCGGTCTTGCCGAGGATCTCCAGGAACGTCCAGCGCCGACCGGGATCCAGCTCGAGGTCGGCAGGCCGGGTCTTCGGGTGCCAGGTCTCGGCGAGGTACGCGGTGTCGCCGACGGCGAACGCGCTGAACCGCGACCGCATCAGGAGTTCGGCGGTCGGCGCGGTGACGGTTCCCCGGTGGAAGCGGCCGCAGCAAGCGCCGTAGGGCTCGCCGAGGCCACACGGGCAACGGGATTCGTCGGTGATCACAGGCACGACGGCGATTGTGTCATCGCGCCGTCGCGATGGTTTCGAGGTCCCGTGCCTGCTTCAGCCAGCTGGTGAACAACTCGGCGTCGATGTCGTCGGCCGAGCGCAGCTTGACGTGCGCCATCTCGCGGGCACTCGCCTCCAGCCTGCCGGACGGATCATCGATGACCTGGCCCTTCCAGAGGGCGAAGGTGACGTACGACGAGTACGCCTTCACCAGGCAGACGAGGTTCTTTCCCGCGGCTTCGCCCGCGCTCCACGTCGGGGAGCCGTGGTACATCGCCTCGACGGAGCCGGGCAGGGCGGCGTTGACGATCGGACGCAGCGCGACGGCGACTGTCCGTAGGTCCTCGGGCAGTGCGGCGAGGTAGTCGTCGACATTCGCGAACTTGGCCATGACTTGATCCCTTCGGTCGGTGTGCTGTGGTCAGTCAACCGTCCGATGGTTCTGGTTGTCAAGACAAAAAAAATAGTCGGCAGATCGGCGGACCGCCTGGTCGCCGGGACCAGGTGCTGACGTGCGCGGTCCGGGGGTCGGTGAGAACGTCAAGATGCGGGGAATTCGACAGCGACTTCGACGGCGGTCTCCAGCGTCGCTTCGCTCGGCCGCCCGGTGACGCGAGCGGATTCGGCGATCACGACCAGCTTCCCGTCCAGGCGTGAGTCGTAGTCCTCTCCGGTGAAACGCTCGCCGTGCTGCACCTCGCCGAGAAGCGCGACGTTGCCGGTGTCGTCCTTGTCCACGAGTCGTTTCAGTTCACCGGCCTCGTTCGCCTTGGGCATCTTCACCCACGCGACGGATACGGTGATGCTGTTCCCGGCCCCATCGTCGACGGTGACGATCATGCGATCGAGATCGGTGCAAGGATGGCGAAGGAAGAACCGCTGGACTTCGCCGAACGAATGCGGTCCGCAGTTCAGTTCGCGTTTCGCGGTTTTCTTGAGCTGACGCCAGCCAAGGCGTTGCCACGCTTCGGACTGACGGCCCTTTTGCGCGGATTTCTTGCTGGACGTCTTGCTTTTGAGGGCTTGGCCCGCCGCGGAATCGAGTGAAGCGGCACTGCCTCCGCCCAGTCCGGCTCCGGCGGCCACGGCCACTCCCACGGCCGCCGCGCCGACACCGTACTTGTATTTGACCCAACGACCGTCCGGGCCACGTGGCTGATTCACCATGAGGCGTTCCGTCCCCTCCCAAGTCCGGAAAGGACGATCTTGCTCCGGCAACTACAGGACACGGAGACCTTTGCTTCGAATGCGCCCGAATAGCCCAATCGGCACTGGGGTTTTCGCCGGTACCGAACAGTCTTCAGGCATGCCGTGGAGCCCGTCCGTCGCCGGTGTGGTTGGCAGGCTCCTCGGGTCAGGCGGGGAGGGTGTTGCGCCGGGTTCTTCGCAGCGGATCCAAATACTGGGGTGGGATGAAGTCGGGTAGTTCGTCAGCCGCCATGGTGCCGGGGAACGCACTCTCTCGTTCCCGATGTTAAGTGCTCGGCGTTGGCCGGGGGTGACGAAGCGTCTGAGTCGCCCACCGGTGCTCTTGCTCGCTTGAAGTACATGAAGGCCCCCTTCCTTGCGCCTAGGTACAGTAAGGAGTCCTTCATGTACTGAGGGAAGGTCGAGTTTCTTCGGCTGAGCCCAGGGAGGGGCCTTCATGCGACAGCGTTGTGTTTGGCGGGACCGTAGGTACCTGGAACACAAGGCGGCCTCACCACGAATCGCCCTCACGCAAGTAGTCGACTACTTGCGAAAACGAGGTCGCTTACATCGCCGGCATGACGACAGTGGAACTGGCCCGCTTCAAAGTCCCGCCCGTGCACGAACTGCTCCAGGCCTGCCCCGCGATGGTCGCCGAGTTCCGCGCCGACAGGCATCGCTTCCTCGACGCCCAGCTGATCCGGGCCAACGACCAGCAGTGGCTCGACGTCGTGTGGTGGAGTTCCTCCGAGGACTTCGCCGCGTCCCGCGAGAAGAAGGCGAACCTGCCGGGAACCAAGGCCTTTTTCGCGCCCTCTCCGAGCTGGTCTCCGCCGAAGAGGACACGACCGACGACTACCGCTCCTAGACGCCGCCCACATGCCGGGACGGGAAATATCGGCAACGACTGCCCGTTGACCTCGAAGAATCAACGAGGTCACGGAAGGGATCGGCGATGAGCACAAGTCTGGACACGTTTACGCAGGACTGGCACGGCTGGAAAAGCCAGCGCGAGCGCGATCTCGCCGATCCGCTAGGCTGGCTCGCTCTGGTCTCGCTCGACTGGCTCGAAGACAAGCCGCGTGCGTACGAGGGGCTGCCCGGCGTGTGGTGGCAGGACGCCGACGCGGCCTACCTCGACCCGCAGGGCGCGGTCCTCTCGCACGAGGGGGAGCGGGTCACCGGCGTTCACCGCTTCGAGCTGGTCAACAGCGGTGCAACCACCCGGGTCGCCGCCGGGGACATCGAGATCGAGGTCGCGCGCCGCGGTGGGTACCTGATCCGCACGCACGACCCGAAGGCCCCGGTCCTGAACGCCTTCCGCGGTATCCCGGCGTATGAGCCCGACCCGGCCTGGGTGCTTTCCGGGTCCTTCGAGGCCTTCGACGAGCCGCGGCCGACCACGGTCGGCGCTGTCGTCGAAGGCCTCAGCCACGTCTACGTCTCGCCGGGCATCGTCCGGTTCGAACGTGACGGCGTCGAGCACACTCTCACCGCGTTCAACGGAAAGGAGGACGGCCTCCTCATCCTGTTCACGGACGCCACGAGTGGCGTGACCACCTATGCGGCGAACCGGTCGCTCGCGGTGCCCGCGCCCGCCGAGGACGGGTCCGTCGCCCTCGACTTCACCCGCGCGGCGAATCTGCCGTGCGCGTTCACCGACTTCGCCACTTGCCCCCTGCCTCCGGCGGGGAACGACCTGCCGTTCGCGGTGGAAGCGGGGGAGAAGCTGCCTTACGAGCGGCTGGGCTGAACGGTCGCGAGCGCCGTCATCGCCTCCTGTTCGCGCTGAGCCAGCTCGGACAGGACGGCGGACGCGTCGGTCAGGTGCCGGGCGTCGCCGGTTTCCCCCGCCTGTGTGAACAACCGCGCGACCTCCGTCCACAATGGAGTGATTTCGCGGTACTTCTCATGGGCGGCACGGAGACCGGCGTCGTCGACGAGGGTCGCGCTTTCTTCGAGGAAGTCACGGTAGATCCGGCGGAAGAGCGCGCCACCGGTCCCCGCCCGTTCCATCAGGACGGCGGCCTGTGGGAGGTCGAGGGCGGGATCGTGGCTGCGATCGAGCCATTTCCGGACCTGGACGGCGGCTTTGCCGATCCCACGGTATCCGAGGTTGGCGATGGGCGGATTGAGGAATTCCGCCGCGTTCGCGCGCACGGCCGTGCGGATGGCGTCGGCAAGCGGTGTCGGAGGGGCATCCGCGGTGATGGTGAACGACAGGTTCTTCGCCGTCATGGGGCCCTTCTCATCGCGAGCGCGTTCCAGACTGGCGCGTGACGTCGAGACGGGACCGCCCTGTTGTGCCGTGTCGATCAGGAAGACGTTTTCGGTGTCGTAACCGTACAAGGCGGCGAAGTGCCCTCCAAAGTGGATTTTCGTGGTGAAGTACTCGAGGTGGTACGAGTCGAGCTGCAAGCCGACCGGCACACCGGTGTCGATCTGCTCGGCCACGTTCCGCCACGCCGTCCGCGCCGACGTCGTTTCCTTGACCCGTAAGGTAAGCCCGAGACGTTCGGTCAGCTTCCTGGTGATCCCGGCGGGCTTGCTGCGCCCGCCGAGGAAGGGGAACGGCAGGTTCTTCCCGTCCCAGTAGAGGAAGCCCAGACCTTCGCCGACGCCGAACAGCATCGGCTCGGACAACTCGATCCCGGCGTGCCGCAGGAGGACGTCGAGGGTGCTGGTCTCGCAGTGCTCGCCGCCCGCGATCTTGACGTCGTCGACGATCACGAGGTCACCGGCCAGGCGATCTCGGTGCGATAGGCCTCGGACGCGACCGACGGCCCGGGTCCCACGAGGTACAGCTCCTCGGCAGGCCCTGCCGGGACGCGGTCGCGTTCGGCGATCCAGCGGCCCAGCGACCGATAGGCGGCTTCGACGTCTTCGTAGGCACCCTCGTGGATGGTCGCCGCGAGCAGGCCACCGGGAAGTTCGGCGAAGTCGATCTCGCCATCAGCCCTCACCGGCCCGTCGACCGGGACGAACAGTTCGACGGTCGACTCGTCGGGATCGTCGGTGAGATACCGGGTTCCGGGCGGCCCGGCAGACGTGACGCCCTGCGCTTCGAGAGCCGCGAACAGCCGGGCGTACGCCGGTCCGATCAGCTCGGCGAGGCCACTCAGCGGGGTCCGGATCGTCAGGAACGCGATCGGCTGTGACGCACGCACGCGTTCGTAGACATGCAGCCACCGCGTCGGCTCGGCCAGCACGGAGTCGAGTTCGCCGCTGATCGCCGCGAGTTCGGCGGCCCGCGCCGCGACCCGGTCGTGATGCCGTTTGATCGCGGCCTTCACCTCGTCCGGAGTGCCGGCGGCGAGGATTTCGGCGATGTCCGCGAGCGGCGCCTCCAGTTCCCGCAGCCGCCGGATCAGGCCCGCGCGGGCGAACTGGTCGAGCGAGTACCGGCGGTAACCGGTGCCGGGGTCGACCCGCGCGGGCACGAGCAGTCCGAGCCGGTCGTAGTTCCGCAGCGCGCGGACCGACAGCCGGGTGGCGTGCGCGAACACGCCGATCGGCATCAAGGTCGTCATGGGACCAGCCTGAACCCTCTCCCGGGGAGAGGGTCAAGCCGGTGCCTCACTCCAGTGACAGCCGATCGAGATCCGGGGCGGACGCGTGGTCGTTGTGGAGCTTGATCGTGTTCGCACCCGCCTTCAGATCGACCGGCAACGACGTCCTGAGCTGGGTGTTGTTACCCGCCCCGTCGACCTTCACCTCGACCGGCGTCCCGTCGTTGACCGTGACGAAGTACGAGCGCGGCCCGTTGACGGTGAAGTCGATGTGGAGGGTGTACCGCCTCGTCTCGGGCACGGTCACGTCGCCGAACCGCACGGACGAGTCCGGATCGCCGCCGATGTTGCGGACCTTCTGGCCGCCCGAGCACACCCCGCAGTTCGTGACGCCCGCGCTGCCGACGTCGTTGGCCGAGTCTTCGGCCTCCCGCATGAAGACGCGGTCCGACGGGCGCGGGCTCACCCGCACCGGCTTGCTCACCGTCTTCGCTCGCCCGAGCAGATCGAACGACGCGGTGACCGGGATGTCGGCCGCGGTGACGCCTTCGGGGGAGACCAAGGTCCACGAGGCTTCGAGTTCGTTCCCGACGCGCAGGGACGCCGCCGTGGCCGGGGCACCTTGCACTGTCCAGCCGGCCGGGACCACCGGCGCCAGGGTGACCCCGCGGATCGTGTCATCCGCGTCGAGCCGCAGCTTCGCGGTCACCTTGAGCGACTGCCGCCCAGGGGAGAGCCATTGGACGCCGCCGGGTTCGACGGTCAGGGTCGTCTTCGGTGTGTAGGACGACGGCGGCAGGGGAGCGACCGCGATCCGGTCGAGGCCGGGTCCCGAGGTCGCGGTGCTGAAGACCTTGACGGTGTTGGCGCCCGCGTTCAGCGGGACGGGGATCGCGGACGAAGTCACGATTCCCCGCGTACCGGCGTCGATCGCGGCCTCGACGGGAGTACCGCCGTTGACGCTCACCGCCACCGACGTCGCGGACCCGCCCGCGGTGTCGAGCTGGAGCCGGTAGGTCCCGGCCTCCGCGACCGTCACGCCCGGGAAAGTGACCGAGTTGCGCGGGCCCCCGCCGAGGCCGTTGACCTGGAGCGATCCGGAGCACGAGGCGCACCAGCCGAGACGGGCGCGGCCGTCGTGGTCGTTGCGGAAAGATTCGGCCTCCAGTGGAACCGGCGTGCCGAGGAACGAACTCGGATAGCCGGACGCCACCTTGATCTCGTCGATCGCCAGCTGCTTGTGGAAGGGTTTCGCCTGCGGCCCGGACCAGGTGTTCAGCACCTCCAGCTTGATGAACCGGGTCCGCCGGTCGCCGAGATCGATGAACTGCACCCCGCGAGCGCTCGGCATCGCGCCGGCGCGGATCGGCTCACCCCAGTTCTCGCCGTCGTCGCTGACGTAAACGCGATAGTCCTGGATCCGGGACGAATCCTCGGGGCGGCCGAACGATTCACGAGCGTGTGTCGGCGACATCTCGCGCTGGTTCACCGCGAGGTAGGTCGCCTGCCGACGCTTGCCGAGGTCCAAGGTCAGCGACACCGGTTGCCTGCCGCCGGCGTCCCAGTAGTTCTCGAAGTTCCCGTCCACGAGATTCGACGCCGGATGTCCCGCGCGGGACGACGAAGCCGTCGCCTTGATCGTGCGGGAGTCGTGGAAGTACTGCTGCCCGGCCGTTTCCACCTTGAACACCGTGTCGTAGGTGTCCCAGTCCTTGATGTCCACAATGGTCAAATATCCGGCGGATTGACTGAAACGCAGTGATTCGCCGGTGCGCACATCGGACACCTTCGTCACCTTGTACCCGTTGTCGCGCAGGCGGAGCAGGTCGGTGCGCGGCCGGGTGACCACGTGGAGGTACTGCGTTCCGGCACCGGGCTCGACGGTGATCACGCCGTGCGCGCCGTCGTTCCAGAAGCCTGGCTGCATCCCTCCGTACAGGTAGCCGCCGCCTTCTTTGCCTTGCAGCGATGACTTGATCGGCGGCACCCAGCTCGCCATGAAGTTGTTGTACGCCTCCTGCTGTGGTGGGAACTTCCCGTTCACCATCGGGGTTTCGGC
Source organism: Amycolatopsis coloradensis (assembly GCF_001953865.1). Lineage (GTDB taxonomy): Bacteria > Actinomycetota > Actinomycetes > Mycobacteriales > Pseudonocardiaceae > Amycolatopsis > Amycolatopsis coloradensis. The sequence continues at coordinate 68,588 of NZ_MQUQ01000004.1, read as the reverse complement.
CATCAGCGACTTCATCGACGAACCGGCGTTGGTGATGTAGCGGCCGGTGGACAGGCGGAAGTCGACGGCCTGATCGGTGCCGTCGTACCACCAGCCGCCGTTGGTCGGCAGTTTGTAGTCGGCCTCGGTGAGCCGCGGCATCGGGGTGAACGCGGCCTGAGGGTAGTCGTACGGCGGCGTGATGCCGGTCTTCTGCTCGTTGCTGACGGTGTCCATGATCGGCGTGTCCTCGTTGTTGTTGCTCAGCAACCAGGACGGCCGTTTCTCACGGATCTGTTCGTAGAGCTTGTTCTTCTCCCAGTAGTCGTTGTCGTTGTCGATCCAGAACCCGGCCAGGTCCGAGTAGCGGTCCATGACCTCGTGGAAGAGGTCGTAGCTGTACTCGCCGAAGCCGGGTCGCGTGGTCAGGTCGACCTGCTTGCCCTTATAGGCGGAATAGGCGGCGGAATCCAGCGACTCGACACCGGTTTCCTTGTGCCACTGGGGGTCGTCGGTCATGTAGAGGATCGTCCGGACCCCCTTGGCGTTGCCTGCCCTGACGAGTTCGCCGAGGAGGTCGCGCTGGGTGGCGCAGCTGCCCGGGACCTTCGACGGCCAGGGCCGCGCGTAACCCAGCCTGCTGTGGAAGGTGGCGAGGACGATGTAGGAGGCGCCGAGTTTGCGCGCTTCGTTCACCCAGTAGTCGGCGCTCCAGCCGCCGTCGGTGACGGCGCGTTCCCAAGCCGCGCAGTCGGTTTGGCGTGGTGCGGTGAACATGCCCCAATGCAGGAAGAGCCCCGCGGTGGCTTCGCGCAGCCACTTCTGCCGGGGATGGTGCACCTCCGCGCTCGCCGTCGGCGTGGTGAGGAGGCCTGCCAGCAGGGCGAGGACAAGGGTGAGCCAGGCGGTGCGGTGCGCTCGAACTCTCATGACCATCCGCTCCCATCAGGGCGTGGTTACCGAGAGATCCGATGATTGCGGCTGACATCTGCCTGGTCAAGCCCCGATGACCGGGACATGCCTCTAGTCATCGGAGGTATGTTCTCGAGAAGGCCCTCCCGCCGATGGGCGAGAGGGCCTTCGATCGCTGGGTTCAGGCGCGCAGGATGTTCAGCGTGACTCCGGGGATGTCGTGGTCGAACGTCGCCGCGTACAGCCACTTTCCGCCGGGACCCCAGGCGAGGCCGCCGGGTGCGAGGAGCTTTCTGTTCGCCTGAAGAGTGGCGAAGTCGTACTGGCGACTGGGCGAGTACGAGCCGTTCCGGTAGGTGAAGACATCCTGCGCGTCGGTGCTGGTGGCGCCCGCGGCGAGCGCGCTCGTGTCCCGGCTGACCGCTACCGCGCCCGGGTACGCGTTGAGCCGGTACGCCTGACGCTCGGCCAGGTTGTCGGTGGTGAACGTCCTGAGCTGGTACGGAGGCCCCGAGGTGGCCGCGTAGAGGAGAGATCCGTCAGTGGACATTTCGAGGTCTCGCACATAGCCGCCCGTCCACGTCGACGCCCGTTCGGTCACCGTGTCGCCGCTGACCTGGTGGATCTTGAGGCGCGTGGGCGAGACATCCGGGATGCCGGTGGCGAACAGGTCCGGCCTGGCCGGCGAGGTGGCGACCAGCGGCACGGTGCTTTCATTGCGGGGGAGGAGGCCCGTTTTGACGTCGCCGAAGACCGGCCCGATCACAGCGCTGCCGACGTTGCCCTCGCGCCAGATCTCGCAGCCGTAGCCGAAGTAGAGCATGTTCCCGGTGATCGAGAGGGTGGACGGGCACAACCAGCCGACGGAATGCCGCGCGGTCTCCTCGAGAGTGAGTGTGTCGATCGCCGCGATCGCGCCGTCGAGGGAAAGTGCGACGAAAACCGTGTCGCCGTCGGGGCTCAGGGCGAGCCCGCCCGCGCCCTGAAGGTTTTCGAGCTTGGTCACCACAGTGCCGGTCAGGTCCGTGACCACGACCGTGTTCTCTTCGCTGCTGCTGACGAACACGTGTCCCAGGCCCGGATCGACCAGGATGTCGGAGAACCGCGCGATGGGCAGATCGACGGCCTTGTGGTCTTCCGCCGCGGTCGCCGGAAGAGCTGTGCCGAACAGTGTGGCCACCGCGACGAGGACGGCGAAAAACGATCTTCGAAATGAACGCATGCCGAAGCATTCCTCCCAGTAGTGAGCCCCTTCGAGGCCCTGAAAGGACGCTATCGGGTCGCGGTCGATCTTGTCATCCGGTCGGATGGACGGGTGCGAGTAGGCCACGAAGACCAGCGGGCCAGGGCGCCACGGTGGTTTCCGCGGCGTCCTGGCCGTACTGGTGAGCGATTCAGATGTTGAAGCCGGGATGGGTCGCGAAGGCGTTGTCGATCACGAGATTCCCGCGCTGGCGGGCTCGTTCACGCAGCGCCGACGTCGTACGGGCGCCTTGGGCGTAGAACCACCACAGGTACAGCGCGCCGTACATCCACGCCCCTTCGTAACCCCAGTCGGAGTCGGCGCCGCTCCTGCCGGCGCCGAACACCGAACCCGCCGGGAAGTTCGCGTTGTGCGGCTTCCCGCCCTGATGCCGGGACTCGTGGATCAACGTCTCGGCGCGGCTGGGAACGTCCTTGGAGTACCAGAAACCCAGGTACAACTCGATCCGGTCGTCGGTGAACGGCCCGGTGAACGACGTGGCGTTGGCACTGCCGTCGCCACAAAGCGAGCGCAAGTCGTCGCAGTTGTCCCTGACGTAACGGCGAGCCCAGTTCAGCATCGCCCCGGAATAGGCGTCGTTCTCGTAGTCCTGCGCCGAATAGGTCAGCAGGTAGCACGCGTTAAACGTCCGAGCCAGCGGCTTGTCCGTGTTGCACGCGTCTTCCCAGCCGAAGCCGTCGTCCCAGTAGTCCTTGTTGCCGGAAAAGCCGTAGGAGTTCCAGAAATAGTCGATGTAGGTCTGATTGCAGATCGAGGCACCGTAGAAATTGTCCCCGGTCACGTTCTTGTCCGGGACCGTGTAGCTGCAAGTGGCCATCGGAGATCACCTGTCCGTAGAAGGAATTCGATGTGGTTTCAGGAGCGCGGGGGCTCGGGCGGCGGGACGTCGTCGGACCGGGTGTCCTTCACGTACCGGCCGCCGACGGCCTGCGGGACGCCGCGGACGTCGACCCGCCGGATGTTCAGCAGCCGCTCGTCCTCGGTCCCGCTGAGCGCCTCACGCACCTGTGCGGTGAGATCGGTGTCGCCGGTCTCGGCGATAGCCTGGACCGCCGCGCGCCGCACCGTGAAGACCTCGTGCCGGATCTGCCGCAGCAGCAGTTGCCCGGCCGCGCTGTCCCCGGCGGATGCCAGGCGTGCCAACGCTTCCACGGCGGTGGTGCGGATGAGCACCTCCTCGCCGACGGTGCTGATCCCGTGTGCCGGGTCGTCGGAACGCTCTGGCGGGATCGGCGGGCGCAGCACGTTTTCGAGCACGGACACGGCCGCCGGGTGCCGCAGGTCGGTGAGCAGCTGGACCAGGCCCCAGCGTTCCAGGTACTGGTCCTCGTACAGGGCGTCGTACTGCGCGCCGAGCGCGGGGACGACTTCGTCCGCGCGATCGCGAAGCCGATCGAGGCTCCGCTGGTAATTGCGTTCGGCGTCCTCACCGGAGGCGGCCATGGTCTCGGCGGCCTGGGTGACCAGTTCGCCGATTTCATCGTTCGAGAAAGTTCCGAGACCGGAACTGTTCGGGCCCGCTTCCAGATTGTCGCCACCCGGGCCCAAAGACGGGGTGTCGGGATTGCGTGGGGTTGGCATGAGGTTCTCCTTCGCAGCGGCGATGATGCTGACGGAAGGAAGGAACGCGATGCTGTACGGCAGATACCTTGTTTCCTGAAAAGTTGCCTCTCGGGGCATATCGGGATTTTCACCGCGGGAATCCGAAAAGGATTCACGGATTCCCGCTCGTGATCAATGACCTACATCGATGACCACACGGTTGGGAGAAGTCAGCTTGAAAACCGTGACAGGATCCTTGACCAGACGCCGAGACCGATGGACAGAACGCCTTCGTGATCGCCGGTGACCGCGACCGCCATGATGTTGAGCAAAGCGCGATACGTCGGGTTCCCCGCGTCGTTGTGCGCGGCAGCGGGTGCCGCTGTCACCGCGCCGAAGTATTCCCCGGTCAGCCAGACGATTTCGCCAGAGCCGTCGGCGATCAATTCGTCGACGAGGTCGTACCGGACCGCCGGGGCCGGACCCGCGGTCAGGTCGAGCACGACCCGGTCGAAGCCGGGCTTCTGGCCGGTCCGGATCCCTGTCATCGTGGGGATCGTTTGTTCCGCAACGGAGCCGGTGCGGCCGCGGCTACGGTGCCTGCCGGCATGAGCACGGTGGCGGCGAGTGCGCGTCGTACGGTGATGGTCATGTCCATGACCTCGCGCCGGAATGGTGGGTTGCCGGAAGGACGCCGGACAAGGGAGGCGGGTTGTATTCTTCGCTCTAATTGCCGCCGGTGGAAAGTTTTTCCTTGATAATGCTGGGCGCTGGTCGAGTGGGAACTCGACCAGCGCCGCCTGTCTAGCCGAGTGTCCAGTACACCGCGTGTGTCTTCCCGGTGGCGGTGGCCGCGGTTCCGACGACACGGCCGCCGTCGGTGATCCGGTAGGCCTGGCCGCGGTTGCCGCCGGGCAGTTTGCCGAGCTGCCTGCGTTCCCCGTTCCGGAACCAGGCTGTGGCCTGATTTTGGAAAGTGCCCACCGCGGTGCCGGAGGCGTTGACCGCTTCGGCGTCGGCACCGAGATTGCCGTCGGGCAGGACGGTGAGATTTCCGGCAGGGTCCCAAAGCACCGCTTGGCGGCGAGGGGGGTTGGCGTAGCCGGAACCGACCACATAGCCGGTGGAACCGATGTGGTAAACCCAGACCGAATGGGGGCTGGTCCATTGCATGGGGTGAATCGTGCCGTTCCGATCCCAGGTCGCCGGGACGGCGGGTCCGCTACTGGCTTCGCGCTTACTTCCCGCGATCACACCGTGCTTGTTGATCACGTGCGCCCCGCTGCTCCAGCTCAGTGGCGCCAGCTCGGTGATCGGCCCGCCGTCCACCCACCGCACGGCGCGGCCCGCCCCGGCGCGGACGGCGCTGCCGACGATGACACTGCCGTCGGCGGAAATGTCATTGACCATGCTCCAGGTCTCGCCGGGCAGCGCGCCAAGGTCGATGGCCTGGCCGTCCGGGTCCCAGCGGAAGGCGTGGTACTGGTTGTCCGGCGTCAGCCAATTCCCGACGACGACGCCGGTGTCGCTGATCGCCCACGCGGTGGCGTTGTGATAGCCGGGCGCGAGCTGCAACGCGGTCGCGGTACCGTCGGCGTCCCACCGCGTCGGTATGGCGGCGGTGGGAGTCAGCACGTAACCGGCGGAGACCCCGTGACTGTTGACGTCACCCACCTGCCCCTCGGTGCCGCCTGGCGTGGGCAGCGCCATGATCTGGCCATTGGCGTCCCATCGGGCAGGCCGACTGCGCTGCGGGGTGGGGCCCGCCAGCGACAGCCCCACCATCACCCCGGACTCATTGACCGCCAGTACCGTACTGTCGTCGTCGCCGGGCAACGTCCCGAGATCGACCGGCCCGGCCGTGGTGGCCTGCGCGGTCCCCGTCATCGCGCCGGCAAGCACGACGAGAGCCGCGGTCAGCGACCAAGTCGATCTTCGATGGCCGGCTATAAGATTTCTCATCATGATGACTCCCCAATCCTGATGTGACAGCTTGCGATGTGCCGCCAACCCCTGCCAGTGGAACAATAATGCAAACGCTTCGGGAATTGCTTCCACCGTGATCGTGGTCCACACGAACAGCCGACAGAATGCGGTCGTGACCTCGGATCTGTAGTCCAAAGCGACCAGTGATACCGGCAGGCGGCCTAGTCTTGCACGGAGTGAAATGGGCGGTAAAAACACCGGTGTGCGCAAATGTTATCGAGAGAGATAAGAGACGGTTCGAAACATTCGTTGTCGCGAGGTGTGGATGTCCCGTGCGATCGCGTCCGCCGCGGTCTCCGCGCCCCGGGTGGAACCACGTCTCGTCCGGCAGCTGGTCGAACGGATAAGGAGAGACGTCGTCCACCAGCGACTTGAAGTCCTCCGGCGACTTCGGCTTGCCGACGCCGCCGTAAAACAGCGTATCGCCTCAGTGGTCGAACTACAGTCGGATGTAGCACGGTGAGCTACATGTGGCTACTCATGTCCTCGTGAGGGTGATCACTCAGCGCGAGTTTCGTAACAACTCCGCCGCCGTCATGGACGCCGTCGAGGCCGACGAGATCTACCATGTCACTCGCAACGGTGTCGAGGTGGCCGAGCTACGGCCGATACCGCGCAGACGCCGCCTGACCACCGAAGAGTTGGTCCAACGGCATAGAGGGTTGCCCAAGGTCGAGGCGGTCCAGATGCGGACGGTGATGCCGCTGCTCGGTATGGAACGTTGGTCGCGCTGGTCCTCGTGGCGAATCAAGATCCGCGACCTCGACGAATGGATCTGATGATCGCCGCCATCGCGTCCTCGCGAGAGTTGCCGCTCTACACCCGAAACGCAGATGACTTCAAAGGCTTGGGCAACATGGTCGAAGTCGTCGCGGTTTGAGCGATTTCGGCGCCCGCTGATCCGGCTCCCTGATCGACCAGTCGGCTTGCCAACGATCCGGCAGTCGGCGTCGCAAGTCGAGCAGATCGTCTTGATAGCGAGGTCGTGTGACGTAGGAAAGTCGGTGTAGTGCTTCGAAGGGGTGAAGCGCTACACCTCGTTCCAAAGCCAATTGCAGGTGCGGTGCTTTGGCGGGAGCAGAGAAATCCGGCGAATTCAGGACACGTTGTACGAGCGCGTGATCGCTTTTTCCGCGAAGGTGAGTGTACGAACCTAGGATCCGCAGCGCCTCATCAAGGTTCACACCTCTCAGTGTGGCAGGCCGCGACGGCCACTGTCAGCTCACCAGCCGCGTTCGCGCCACTCCGCCACGTGCGGACGCTGTTCACCCAGCGTCGAGTCGACCCCGTGCCCCGGGTAGAACCACGTCTCATCCGGCAGCTCCCCGAAGATCCGCGACGAGACGTCGTCCACCAGCGACGTGAAATCCTCCGGCGAGTTCGTCTTGCCAAACCCGCCCGGGAACAGCGTATCGCATTAGAGGTGGACAAACTAGGCAGGTGTAGCTCAGCGAGCTACACCTGGCTACACTCATCTCATGAAGGTGATCACACAGCGCGAGTTTCGCAACAACTCCGCTGCCGTCATGGACGCTGTCGAGGCCGGCGAGATCTACCATGTCACTCGCAACGGTGTCGAAGTCGCCGAGTTGCGGCCGATACCTCGCAGGCGCCGCCTGACCGCCGAGGAGCTGGTCCAGCGTCATCGAGGATTGCCCAGGGTCGAGGCAGGCCAGATGCGGAAAGAAGCTGACGAGTTCTTCGGTACCGAGGATCGTATCGATTCTCGTGACGTCTGGGAGCACGGTCGTGGCTGAGCGTCACGAGACGGGTGTACTCGACACCTGCACTTACATCGATCTCGGCCTACTTGACCCTGCCGCCCTGCCGAAAATTCCGGAGCTCACCGCTGTCACCATGGCTGAGCTCCATCAAGGGGTGGCGATGGCGAAGGATATCGCGGTCCGCGCGGCGCGCACCGAGAAACTCGGTGCTGCGATCGTCGATTTCGCCCCGCTTCCGTTCGACGGTGATGCCGCTGCCCGTTACGGAACGTTGGTCGCGCTGGTTCTCGCGGCGAACCGGGATCCGAGACCTCGGCGAATGGATCTGATGATCGCCGCCATCGCATCGTCACGAGAGCTGCCGCTATACACCCGGAACGAAAACGACTTCAAAGGGTTGGGCGGTATGGTCGAGGTCGTCGGTGTCTGAGTAGGTGAGTCCCTGTTTGTTCGGGTCGAGTGCGTAGTGGTGTTACGCAACCTCGGCCGAGTAATGGATCCATGTCTGGCCGAACAAATTCGGATCGACGCACCGAAATGAGTTCACTCGCCGCTGGCCGCTGGCAGTGTCCAACCAGTCGCGGGCCAACGGGCGGACGTCGCGCACCCATGAGCGCTGGAACGATCAGAATCTCGGATGACCTATGGACGTTGGCGTAACGGTAGGGATTGCTGATGGCAGGTGTGAGTCCAAGTCGTCGTACGGGACGTGCGGGGGTCAATCGTGTAACCGAGCTATTTGAACGTCACCATCACATCGTTCAGGTGGTTGACGGCGGCAACGACTTTGGCGTTGATATGTACGTTACCTTCGTTTCAGACTTTGAAACAACCGGATATACGATCGCGCTTCAGGTTAAGGCGGGGAAGTCCTACCAGTCGAAAACTGGGTATAGGGTGCCAATCGGCAAACATCAAGATGACTGGGGAAAGCCAAACATTCCAGTTGTTTGCGTTGTCCACGATCCTCAAAATGACACGTTGCACTGGGTCAACGCTACGAGTTACCTTCGTAACGTGGGACGATTCGGGAAAAAAGTCCGCTCGATTACAGTTCCTCGGGCTGCGGTTCTCGACGATCAAACGTTACCTGGTTTCGTGGCGTCGCTCAAGTCGTACCTTTCCGAGCGTACCAATATTATACACGCTCTAGCCGATCTGACCGGAGTTGGCGTTGAGGCAACGGACTATGTATCTCATTTTGTCAATGAATATGGCGAAGTTCTGCTCTTTCAGCAGCGCCTCGGCGCGCCATGGGCAATTCTTTATCACAGTGGAGGGGATGGCAAGCCATCTGTCATCGTGAACTTCGACTCGGTGAAGGAGATCGACTTCGGTCAAGCGGCATGGGTAGATGAAGGTCGGATGGTTGACGACTTCCTTCGCTACCATGATGTTCCAAGTCGTGTCGTTTTCTCGGCGGATGAACGCATGTGGGTCCGATTGTGCGTTCACGCGAGCACCTGGTGGCGTGAGGCGCCAGAATTGAAAAATTTGGTTGACGCTTACGGAGATGGTTACGACGTAGAGATCGATCTGCGGTCAGATGCGTCGATATATTGGCTTTAGAAGGACGGACTGTCGGTTCCGGTCGGCAGCCCGCCCTGGTGATCACCAGCCGCGTTCGCGCCACTCCGCCAGGTGCGCCCGCTGCTCACCAAGAGTCGAGTCGTCCCCGTGCCCCGGGTAAAACCACGTCTCGTCCGGCAGCTCGTCGAAGATCCGCGACTCCACATCGTCCAGCAGCGACGTGAAGTCCTCGGGCGAACCAGTCTTCCCAACCCCGCCCGGGAACAGCGAGTCGCCGGTGAACAGGTGCGGGTGTCCGGCCGGGTCGCGGTACAGCAGGGCGATCGAGCCGGGGGTGTGGCCGCGCAAGTGGATCACCTCCAGGGTGACCTGGCCGACCTTGACCGTGTCGCCGTGCTCGACGAGGAAGTCCGGCGGGATCGGCAGCGGCTCGGCGTCGAGGGGGTGGGCGGCGGTGTTCGAGCCGTTCGCGCCGGCGACGGCGCCGAGGGCCTGCCAGTGGTCTTGGTGCTGGTGGGTGGTCACGACCGTCTTGAGAGCGGGGCGGTCGGGGCCGTGGCCGATGAGGTCGGAGATCCGTTCCGGGTCGTTCGCGGCGTCGATCAGCAGCGCCTCGTTCTCGGTGCGGCAGACGAGCAGATACGCGTTGTTGTCCATCGGACCGACCGACAGTTTCGTGATGGTGAGCGCGTCCAGGGTGCGACGGGCGGCGTCACCGCCGGGGTCGACATGTCCGGTGTAGGTCTCGACGATGTTCACGACGCACACGGTAGTCGTTCCCCTGCAATCAGTTCCACCCGCACAGGCGGCGCACAGGCAAGGGACGTAGGCTCGCGTCGCCCAGCCAGCCGAACCACAGGACGCTCGTGCCCGACGCCTCGCCACGCGCCCCGCGCAAGATCAGCTGGGACGTCCTTCGCGTTGTCGCCGTCTTCGCGGTCATGCTCGGGCACGTCACCCATCAGGGGGTACTTCTGCATCCGGAACTGGTGGGGTACCCCTTTCGGGTCACCGCTCAGTTCGGTGCGGCCATCCTTTTGGTGATCTCCGCCTTCTTCGTGTGCGCGAGTCTTCGAAAGGGTGAACCTCGGCGGTGGCTGTGGAACCGGGTCGCGCGGCTGGTGCCCGCGTATCTGGTCGCGGTGACCGTCACCTACGTCGTCACCCGGTACGCGACGATCCGGTTCAGCGGCCTGCCGTTCCCGCCCGGCCTCACCGGATTCCTGTTCGGCATCCCGCAGGGGGCGCCCGCCGACCCGTCGCCGTGGTACGTCCCCACCGGCTCCGACCTGCTCGCCAACCTGGGCATGGTCCAGGAATGGGGCTGGCGCTACGAGCTCTTCTACTACCTCGACGGCGCCTACTGGACGCTGCCGGTCCAGCTCGTCGCGTTCACCACCGCGGCCCTGCTGTGGCCACGCCGGTGGCGTACTCACCGGCTGACCGTCGGACTGCTCTGGGCGCTGATCCTGGTCCCGCTTCTCCTCCGGTTCGTCGTATTCGTCCCTATTTCCACGCCGAAGCTCGTGGAGACCTTCTTCTACGGTCTCGGCCTGCACCGGGTGCACGTCTTCGCCATCGGGATCGCGATCTGGCTGTGGGCGAAACGACGGCTGGCGCACTGGCATCTCGCGCTCTTCCTGCTCGCCGCCTGCGCCGCGCAGGACCTGCAGGTCTTCCCGTTCCACCATGCCCTGCCCAACGATCCCGAGCGCTGGCCCTCGCTCATCGGTTTCGCGATCATGCTGCTGGCCGTCTGCCTCGCGGCGCGGGGCCCGGATTGGCGGTTCCCCGGTCTCGCCCGGATCGCCCCGGCTGTCACCTGGCTCGCGGGCATCTCGTATGGTCTTTATCTGGTGCACCAGGAACTCGGATACATCCTGGCCCGTGCCCTGCTGAACGTCGGAGTCCCCGGCTGGCTGCGTCTCCCCATCGTGCTGGCCGCCGCCGTGCTGGGGGGCTGGGCGATCACCGCAGGCGTGGAACGGCCGGTCCACCGGTGGTTCACCGCTCGCCGGGATCGACGCGAAAGGCCTGGAAAACCGCAGGTCAAGGACTCGAAACCCGTTTCTGTCGGTGGTGCCTCGTAGCATGGACGCGGCCGCCCGTGCAGCTATCGACCGGGACGGCGACCGCAGCTGAGAATGAAACCTGAAGGGACCCTGGCGTGGCTGATCGCCTCGTTGTTCGCGGCGCCCGCGAGCACAACCTCCGCGGCGTGGATCTCGACCTGCCCCGCGACAGCCTGATCGTGTTCACCGGTCTGTCCGGGTCCGGGAAGTCGAGCCTCGCCTTCGACACCATCTTCGCCGAAGGACAGCGCCGTTACGTCGAGTCGCTGTCGGCGTACGCGCGCCAGTTCCTCGGCCAGATGGACAAGCCGGACGTCGACTTCATCGAGGGCCTGTCGCCCGCGGTGTCGATCGACCAGAAATCGACCTCGCGCAACCCGCGTTCGACCGTGGGCACCATCACCGAGGTCTACGACTACCTGCGTCTGCTCTACGCCCGCGCCGGCAAGGCGCACTGCCCGCAGTGCGGCGAGGCGATCAGCAAGCAGACCCCGCAGCAGATCGTCGACCAGGTGCTCGCCATGGAGGAGGGCACTCGCTTCCAGGTGCTCGCGCCGGTCGTGCGCGGGCGCAAGGGGGAGTACCTCGACCTCTTCGAGAACCTCCAGCAGCAGGGCTACGCGCGCGTCGTGGTCGACGGGACGATCCACCCGCTCACCGAACCGCCGAAGCTGAAGAAGCAGGAAAAGCACCAGATCGCCGTCATCATCGACAGGCTCTCGGTGAAGACGAGTTCACGACAGCGGCTCACCGACTCGGTCGAGACGGCGCTCCGGCTGGCCGACGGCCTGATCGAGCTGGAGTTCGTCGACCTGCCGGAGAACGACCCGCATCGCGTGCGCGGCTTCTCCGAGAACCTGGCCTGCCCCAACGGCCACCCGCTGGCGATCGAGGACCTGGAGCCGCGGTCGTTCTCGTTCAACGCGCCCTACGGCGCCTGCCCCGAATGCACCGGTATCGGCGTCCGCAAGGAGGTCGACCCGGAGCTCGTGGTCCCGGACGATGAGCTGTCCCTCGGGGAGGGCGCCATCGCACCGTGGGCAGGCGGCCAGAGCGCGGACTACTTCATCCGGCTGCTCGAGTCGCTTTCGGAGACCGTCGGCTTCCGGATGGACACGCCGTGGCGCAAGCTGCCGGCGAAAATCCAGAAGGCCGTCCTGCACGGCGTCGACGACCAGGTCCACGTCCGCTACAAGAACCGGTACGGCCGCCAGCGGTCGTACTACGCGAGCTTCGAGGGCGTCATCCCGTTCCTCGAGCGGCGCCAGGAGCAGACAGAGTCCGAGTACATGCGCGAGCGGTACGAGGGCTACATGCGCGAGGTGCCGTGCCCGGCCTGTCAGGGCACGCGGCTCAAGCCGGAGATCCTCGCGGTCACCCTGGAGCACAAGACGCAGGGCGACCGGTCGATCGCCGAGGTCTGCGCCCTCTCGATCGCCGAGGCGTCGCAGTTCCTCGACGAGCTGGAACTCGGCAAGCGCGAGACGGTGATCGCCGGCGCGGTGCTCAAGGAGATCCAGGCGCGGCTGCGCTTCCTCCTCGACGTCGGGCTGAACTACCTCTCGCTCGACCGTGCCTCCGGGACGCTGTCCGGCGGCGAGGCGCAGCGCATCCGGCTCGCCACGCAGATCGGCTCCGGTCTGGTCGGCGTGCTGTACGTGCTGGACGAGCCGTCGATCGGGCTGCACCAGCGGGACAACCACCGGCTGATCGAGACGCTGGTCCGGTTGCGCGACCTCGGCAACACGCTGATCGTCGTCGAGCACGACGAGGACACCATCCGCTCCAGCGACTGGGTGGTCGACATCGGACCCGGTGCGGGCGAGCACGGTGGCCACATCGTCCACAGTGGACCGTACAAGAAGATCCTCAAGAACAAGGAATCGATCACCGGCGCGTACCTGTCGGGCCGCAGCAAGATCGAGGTCCCGGCGATCCGGCGCCCGATCGACAAGAAGCGTCAGCTGACCGTCGTCGGCGCCCGCGAGCACAACCTGCGCGGCCTCGACGTGTCGTTCCCGCTCGGCTGCCTGGTGTCGGTCACCGGCGTCTCGGGCTCCGGAAAGTCCACGTTGGTCAACGACATCCTCGCGACCGTGCTGGCGAACAAGCTGAACGGCGCGCGTCAGGTCCCTGGCCGTCACACGCGGGTCAACGGGCTGGCGGGCGTCGACAAGCTGGTCCGCGTCGACCAGTCGCCGATCGGCCGCACCCCGCGGTCCAACCCGGCGACCTACACCGGCGTCTGGGACCACGTGCGCAAGCTGTTCGCCGCGACCACCGAGGCGAAGGTGCGCGGCTACCAGCAGGGCAGGTTCTCCTTCAACGTCAAGGGCGGCCGGTGCGAAGCCTGCGCCGGCGACGGCACGATCAAGATCGAGATGAACTTCCTGCCGGACGTCTACGTCCCCTGCGAGGTGTGCAAGGGCGACCGGTACAACCGGGAAACCCTCGAGGTGCACTACAAGGGCAAGACCGTCTCCGACGTGCTGAACATGCCGATCGAAGAGGCGGCCGAGTTCTTCGAGCCGATCAAGGCGATCCACCGGCACCTGGCCACCCTCGTCGACGTCGGCCTCGGCTACGTCCGGCTCGGGCAGCCCGCGCCGACGCTGTCGGGCGGTGAGGCGCAGCGCGTGAAGCTCGCCAGCGAGTTGCAGAAGCGGTCCACCGGCAAGACGGTGTACATCCTCGACGAACCGACCACCGGTCTGCACTTCGAGGACATCAGCAAGCTGATCGGCGTGATCAACGGGCTGGTGGACAAGGGCAACACGGTGATCGTCATCGAGCACAACCTCGACGTCATCAAGACCTCGGACTGGATCATCGACATGGGTCCCGAGGGTGGTTCCGGCGGTGGCACCGTGATCGCGGAGGGCACGCCGGAGTACGTCGCTTCGGTCGAGGAGAGCTACACCGGCGAATTCCTGAAGACCGTCCTCGTGTAGTTCCTGCGCGTGTTATGAAAGGTCCGTTCATAACAAAATCTGTTATGAACGGACCTTTCATAACATTCGAGGGGGCGGGAACTACCCCTTCCCGGTGGTCCGGTCCACAACCGGCGAAGCGGGCCCGTAGTAGAAGGCGCGCAGCCGGTACGAAGCGCCCTCTTCGCCCGGCATCGAAGCGAGCCCAGCCGACGTCGTCCCCGGATCCGACATCTCGATCGGCACGAAGTCGGGAGCGCCGGGTTTCCTGATCTCCACGAGGAAACCGTCCTCGTCGCTGGAGCGGTCGGCCCAGCTGAACCGCACCATCTCCTCCGCGGCGGGCTCGGCCCGGAACGAGGCGGGAGCCGCCGCCTGGCCGCCGGTGCGGAGCGAGATCGCCGGTCCCGAGCCGGAAACCGAAGGCCCGGAGACGGTGACAGCGGCCGACACGGCACCGTAGAAGGGCCGGATCCGGTAGTAGAACCGTGTTTCCGGGATCACGTCCGGATGCCGGTACGTCGTCTGCCGCGGCGGCACGAACTGGAGGATCGTGTACTCGCCGTGCGGATCGGTCGTGTATTCGACGACCCGCCCCGCGGCGTTCGGATCGTCGTCGGGCAAGCTCAGGTCGACGTTCACCGGATCCGTCAGTGTCGCCGTGAAACCGGGTTCTTCACCACAGCCCGACACGAAAGCGACTGCCAGCAGCACGGCCGCGAGTTTCCTTGGCACGCCTAGACCCTCCCGGGAATCAGGCGGCGGAGTCCGGAGGCGTCAGCATACGAGCGCCTCCGGTGATCGACAAGACCCGGTTGAACCACGCCGACGCGCCGTCCGTGTGGGAGGCAAGAGGAGGCGGCCATGGAGAACCGAGGAGAGGCCGGTGCCGATACACAGTTCGATCGCGGCGCGTGCCGAACGATCCACTTCGCCCCTGCGGGTTGCAGTACTGTCCTCGCCGACCCAGAAGACCGTCGGGAGGACACGAGTGGCGATCGGAGGCTGGCGGCCCGAAAAGGCCAAAGGCGAGGACTTGGTCCGGCACTTGTACGCCGAACACGGGCGAAGCCTGCTGGCGTACGCGACGAGGCTGACCGGGGACCGCGCGGCCGCGGAGGACGTCGTGCAGGAGACCTTGGTCCGGGCCTGGAAGCACGCCGAAGACCTGGAGAACGACGCGAAGGGATCGGTGCGGGGCTGGCTGCTCACGGTCGCCCGCAACATCATCACCGACCGCGCGCGGGCCAGGGCGGCGCGGCCGCCGGAAGTGGCGGAGCCCGAGGAAGGCGTGCCCACCCCGGCGGTTTCGAAGGACCACGCGCAGAGCGTCGTGGATTCCATGGCCGTGCTCGGGGCGATGGACGGCCTGTCCACGGAACATCGTGCGGTCCTGGTGGAGATCTACTACCGGGGCCGGACGGTGGCCGAAGCGGCGAGATCACTCGGCGTCGCCCCGGGTACCGTTAAGTCGAGATCTTATTACGCGTTACGGGCGCTCAGAGCCGTGATGTCGGGAACCGGGAAGGAGGTAGCGCGATGAGTGCGGTGGGACACGACCAGGGCCAGCTCGCCGCCTACGTCCTCGGCGGGCTCACCCCGGCGGAAGCGGCCACGTACGAGACGCATCTGGCGAACTGTCCCCCGTGCCGTCGTGAGGTACGCGAGCTGAGCGAGCTGCGGTATCACCTCGACGAGGTTCCGCCGGAGGCGTTCCTCGAAGGGCCTCCCGAGGGAGGCGACCTGCTCCTGCAGCGCACGCTGCGTCAGGTCCGCGACGAAGAAGACACCCAGGAGCAGGCGAGGCCTCGCCGGTTCCTCGCCATCGCCGGTGCCGCCGTGCTGGTCGTCGTGGCGCTGGGTGCGGGCGTGCTGGTCGGACGGCAGACGTCACCCGAACCGTCGACGGTGGCCTTGCCGGTGCCGGCGGCGACCGCCCCGGTACCGGGCACCCGCGATCTCGCGGCCACCGACCGGGACACGGGTGCGCAGCTGGCGGTCCGGCTCGTCCCGGCGGCGGGCTGGGTCCGGCTGCACGCCAAGGCGGAGGGCGTCCGTGAAGGCGAGAAGTGTCAGCTCGTCGTGGTGACCAAGAGCGGTGAGCGGATCAACGCGGGCAGCTGGCTGGTTTCGGCGAAGGGCGAGAAGGAGGGCACCGGGATCGACGGTTCCGCACTGGTCGCTCAGAACGACGTGGCCTCGGTCGACGTCGTGACCATGGACGGCCGAAACCTGGTGTCGGCGCGGGTATGACGGGTTCGCACGTGGGTCGCGGAGGCGGTTGGTACCGCTTCCGCGACACGTGGGTGCTTCCAGCTTCGCCCAAGGCCGTTTTCGACGCCGTCGTCGACCTCGCCGCGTATCCGCTGTGGTGGCGTGACGTCCGCTCGGTCAGCCAGGTCGACGAGGACACCGCCGAGCTCGTCTGCCGGTCCAGGTTGCCGTACGCGCTGACGGTGCGCATGCATCGGGTCCGGCAGGACGAGGACGAGGGCCGGGTGCGGGTCCTGCTCACCGGTGATCTCGAAGGGTCGCTCGCGGGCTCGCTGACCCCGGCGGACGGCGGGACGCGGCTGGAGATCACCCAGGAGGTCGAAGCGCGGAAACCGTTGCTGCGCAAGCTCGATCGCGTGGCCAGGCCGGTGTTCCGGATCAACCACGCGCTCATGATGCGACGGGGGCAACACGGATTACAGGGCTATCTGGGGGCTTCGGCGGGTTAGGCTCCCGCCATGCGTGTCGCCACCGTGCAGCCGTTCACCGTCCCGGCGGATCTTTCCGCGAACATCGCCGAACACGCGAGGCTGCTCCGGATCGCGGACGCCGACCTCTGCGTCTTCCCCGAACTTTCCCTGACCGGTTTGGAATTCGAGGCGCTCGCCGCCGATCCGGGTCTCTGGCTCGCGCCGGACGATCCACGTCTCGAACCACTCCGGGAAGCCTGCCGGGCCGGCGGTCTCCACGCCGTCATCGGGCTGCCTCTCCTGGCGGACGGGCGGCGGTACATCGGTTCGCTCGTCCTCGGCCCCGCCGGTGAAACCGTTGCCACATATGCGAAACGCAATCTTCACAACAGTGAAGAGAAGCTGTTCGACGCAGGGGAGCGGCAGGTGATCGTCGACGTCGGCGGCAAGCGGCTCGGCCTCGCGATCTGCCTCGACGCCGCCAACCCGGACCACCCGAGGGAACTCGCCGAAGCCGGCGCCGAGGTCTACGTCCTCAGCGCGCTCTTCAGCGAAGGCCAGGAACAGCGATTGCTCGACCAGGTCGGCGTCGCGGCCGGACACGGGATGTGGGTGGTGCTTTCCCAGTATTCCGGCAAGACCGGCGGCATGGCCACGTTCGGCGGCAGCGGGGTCTGGAGCCCCGGAGGCGCCGCCGAGGTGCGCCTCGACGGCGAGGTTTCCGAGTGGGCCTACGCGACGATCACCTCCTGAGCCTTCTTTTCGCGCAGGGTCACGGCAGCGACGAAGACGGCGAGAGCGAGCAGTCCAGCGCTCAACGCGTACGCGGTCCGGTAGCCGCCAGCCAGTGCTTCGGGCAGTGCCGAGCCTTCGGCCAGCAGGGACCCGGTGCGGGACGCCGCCGCCGTCGCGAGTACCGCCGTGCCGACAGCGGCGCCGATCTGCTGCGTGGTGTTGATCAGACCCGAAGCGACTCCGGCGTCGGCGGGCGCGGCACCCGACATCGCCCGATCCATGAGCGCGGGCATCGCCGCGCCGAAGCCGACGCCCATCAGGACGAGCGCCGGCAGGACGTCCGTCAGGTAGTTCCCCTCAGCTTCGACCGTGGCGAGGAAGCCGAGTGCCAGCGCGACCAGTGAAAGCCCGGTGACGAGCACCGCCCGCGCCCCGAAACGGTGGTTCAGCTTCTCCGCGAAGGCCAGTGACATCACCGCGATCGAGACCGGCGCGGGCAGGAAGGCGAACCCCGTGCCGAGCGCGTCGAGCAGGAGCACCCGCTGGAGATAGAGCGCGGTGATGAACTGGAAGCCGAACAGCCCGGCGACCATCAGGACCATCACCGTGTTCGCGCCGGACACCGCCCGGCTGCGGAAGATCCTCAACGGCAGCAACGGGTTTCGTGCTTTGGCCTGCCGGAGCACGAAACCGGCGAGCAGCAGCAGCGACACCGCGAGCAGTCCGAGCGTGCGGGCGTCGGCCCAGGTGTACTCCTCGGCCTTGACGATCGTGTACACCAGCAGCATCAGCCCACCGGTGACGAGGCCCGCGCCGGTGACGTCGGTGCCGCCGCGCAGTCCTGGCCCTCGATCGTCCGCGAGCAGCCGGACCGCCAGCACCAGCGCGACCGCGCCGATCGGCAGATTGATGTAGAACGTCCAGTGCCAGTCGAGTAACTGGGTGAGCGTGCCGCCCGCGATGAGCCCGATCGACGCACCGGCGGCCTGGGTGAAGCTGTAGACACCGATGGCCTTCGCCCGTGCCCGCGGTTCCGGGTAGAGCGTGGTGATCATGCCGAGCACGACGGCCGAGGCGAGCGCGCCGCCCGCGCCTTGCAGGAACCGGAACACGACGAGCTGGGTCTGGTCCTGCGCGATTCCGCACAGCAGCGATGCGACGGTGAACACGCCGAGTCCGGCGAGGAAAACCCGTTTCCGGCCGATCAGGTCGCCCAGCCTGCCGGACAACAGGAGCAGCCCGGCGAACGCGATCAGATAGGCGTTGACCACCCAGGCCAGGGTGGACGGCGTAAAGCCGAGGTCGTTCTGGATCGCGGGCAGCGCGACGGCGACGATCGAGCCGTCGAGGACGACCATCAATGAGACGGCGCAGAGCACGGCGAGAGCGAGAGCACGCTGTGACATGGAGGCATTCCTTCGAGATTTCCCAGGTGACGCCTTGGTGCATCACTTGTAACAGCGCCCATCTTGTGTGACTCTGTTCCCTGCCGGAAGGAGGCACTTTGATGTCCCAGGGGAACACCGATGTGACCGCGCAGGCCAGGGTGGTCGACCCGGAAAAACTCGAGGTGTGCACCGTGCTCGAGGTGATCAACCGGATCAGCGGGAAGTGGGCGATCGGCATCCTGCTGGAGGCCACGCGCGGTCCCGTGCGGTTCACCGAACTGGAACGGTCGGTCGAGGGAATCAGCCGCCGGATGCTCACGCTGACGTTGCGGAACCTCGAACGCGACGGCCTGCTGATCCGCACCGTGTACCCGACCGTGCCGCCGAAGGTGGAGTACGAGGCCACGGCGATGGCGAAGGAGTTGTACGCGTCGCTGAGCGGGCTGCTGCACTGGGCGGAACGCCATCGCGACTCGATCGCCGCGTCCCGCGTCGTTTACGACGAGAAGGTCAGCGCCTGACGCCTGCCGCGTGCACGGCCCGCTGGACGTGCGAGCACAGCAGGGCGAAGTACATCTTGTGGAACGGCAGGTCCGTGCTGTTCTTCGCGGACCAGCTTTCCCAGAGGCCG
The DNA here is from genome assembly GCF_001953865.1 of Amycolatopsis coloradensis. Classification (GTDB taxonomy): domain Bacteria; phylum Actinomycetota; class Actinomycetes; order Mycobacteriales; family Pseudonocardiaceae; genus Amycolatopsis; species Amycolatopsis coloradensis. The sequence continues at coordinate 49,211 of NZ_MQUQ01000004.1, read as the reverse complement.
CCCGGCCGCAGATAGCGTGACGTGTATGCGGTCGTGAGGTCGGCGTCGATGTGGTGCAGGGCCGCGAGCGCCCACTCCTGGTCGTAGCGCAGGCCCGGCCGCGCGAGGTACCGGTCCAGATAGGACACGAGGATCTCGGCGTCGGCGATCGTGCCGAATCGCGCGAGCGCGAAACAGTAGCCCTGTCCGGCGTAGGCCAAGTCGCTTTCCAGGAACAGCTCCCGGACGCGCTCGCGCCACGCGGTGCGGCGGTCGACGCCGATGAGCCAGGCCGCGGTGATCCGCGGCCGCCAGTCCGCCGCGAGCAGCTCGTCGAGTTCGTCGTCGGTGATGCTCCGCGCGTCCTCGACCAGGTCGCGCAGGAAACCGTCGCGTTCGGGATCACTCATCATCCCGGCGAAGTTGCCGTACAGCAGCTTGGAGTACCGCGAGACGACGTAACGGTCGATGGCATCCGGCATGCCGCTCAGTTTGCCGGAAAGAAGAAACCGCGGTGCGAGGACGGGGGACCCTCGCACCGCGGCTTCCTTCTTGCCGCGCGCTACGCGTGCGCCACGGCCCTCTCCCGGTCGCCTTCACGGTCCTCGTGGGGATCCGAGGCGTGATCGTCGATCAGGGTGGCTTCGTTGAACGGGGCCTGGCCGCTGAACACCTGGTTCGCCCGTTCCCGGTCGAACTCCTTGGTCCACGTTCCGACCAGGACGGTCGCGACGGCGTTGCCCGCGAAGTTGGTCAGCGCGCGGGCTTCGGACATGAACCGGTCGATGCCGAGGATGAAGCCGACGCCGTCGACCAGTTCCGGCCGGTGCGACTGGAGGCCGCCCGCGAGGGTGGCGATACCGGCGCCGCTGACACCCGCGGCGCCCTTCGAGGCGATGATCATGAACAGCAGCAAGGAGATCTGCTCGCCGAGCGCGAGCGGCTGGTCCTGCGCGGTGGCGATGAACAGGGTCGCCATGGTCAGGTAGATGGCCGTGCCGTCGAGGTTGAACGAGTACCCGGTGGGCACGGTGATGCCCACAACGGGTTTGGAGACGCCGAGATGTTCCATCTTCGCGATCAGGCGCGGCAGGGCCGATTCGGACGACGACGTCGACAGGATCAGCAGGAACTCGCGGCCGAGGTACTTCAGCAGCGTGAAGATGTTGATCCGCGCGCCGAGCCACAGCACCGTTCCGAGCACGCCGAACACGAACACCAGACAGGTCAGGTAGAAGCCGATCATGATGACGGCGAGGCTGCGCAGCGCGCCCCAGCCGGTTTCCCCGACCACCGCGGCGATCGCGCCGAACGCGCCGATCGGGGCCGCCCACATGATCATCGCCAGGATCCGGAACACGAGCCGCTGGATGTGCTCGATGCCGCGGCGGATCGGCTCGCCCTTCGTGCCCAGCTTCTGGACGGCGAACCCGGCGAGCAGCGCGACCAGCAGCGTCTGCAGGACCTGGCCTTCGGTGAAGGCGGAACCGAAGCTGGTCGGGATGATGCCGAGCAAGAAGTCGACGGAGCCTTCGCCGCCCTCGGCCTGAGTGTGCGCCTTCGCGGCGGCGGCCGGGTCAAGGTGCAGTCCCTCGCCCGGGTGCAGGAGGTTGCCGACGACGAGACCGATCGCGAGCGCGAACGTCGACATCATCAGGAAGTAGCCGAGCGACAGCAACCCGACCTTGCCGACCTTCGCGGCCTTCGCCACCGATCCGATGCCGAGCACGATGGTGCAGAAGATGATGGGGGAGATCATCATCTTGATCAGGTTGACGAATCCGGTGCCGAGGGGCTTGAGTTCCTTGGCCAGACCCGGCGCGGCGAACCCGACGATGACGCCGAGGACGACCGCCGCGATCACGGCCAGGTACAGGTAATGCATCTTGTCTCGGCGACGCGGCGCCGCTTCGGGCGTTGTAGGCACCTTTGCCTCCAGCTCAGGGGGTGTCCGGGATTGCCGGTCACTATCACCCGGTCAGGTGAGCTGGGTCACGGTTGTGTTCATTGAGTTCGCGCGAGTGGTTTCCGGGGAATTCCGGCCGGGCGGACCGAGCGGCCGGGGTACCGGTGTGCTGGTATGGGTGCGTGCCCTCGACGACGCCGATCCGGACCAGGCGCGGTTCTCTCGCCCGCCAGCTGCTGATTCTCCAGCTCGTGGTGCTCTTCGTGCTCGTCGCGGCAGGGGTGACCTTCGCCTATCTCGATTCCGTCAGGGCCACCGAAGACCGGGCGCGGGACAAGGTGACCGCGGTGGCCGAAGCGGTGGCGGACGCGCCCGGCGTGCTCGCCGCACTGTCCACATCGGATCCCACGCGGACCTTGCAGCCGTTCGCGCAGAGTGTCCGCGCGGACACGGAAGTGGATTTCGTGACCATCATGGACACGAACGGGATCCGCTACACCCACCCGAATCCGGAGCTGATCGGGCAGCCGTTCATCGGCAACATCGGTGAGGCGCGCCGCGGCGGCAAGGTCCTCGAGACCTACGCCGGTTCGCTCGGCCCGTCCGAACGGGTCGTGGTCCCGGTGCTCGGCACCGGAGGGCAGGTCGTCGCGCTGGTCTCGGTCGGCATCACCGTCGAGGCGATCGACGCGGAACTGCGCGAACGCCTGTGGCCGCTGATCGGTGTCGCCGCGGCGGTGCTGGTGGTCGGTGGGATCGGCAGTTCTCTGGTCAGCGCCCGGCTCCGGCGGCAGACCAGGGGAATCGCGCCCGGGGAACTGAGCAACCTGTTCGAGTACCACGAAGCCGTCCTGCATTCGATGCGCGAGGGGCTCCTGCTCGTCGGCGGTGATGGGCGGGTGGTGCTGTGCAACGACGGCGCCCGCGCGCTGCTCGGCGTCGACGGTGATCCCGTCGGCCGGAAGTTGTCCACCTTGGACATTCCCGAAGACCTCGTCGAAGCGTTCACGTCGGGGGAGGAGCGCACCGACGAACTCCACCTCACTGAAGCCAGGGTGCTCGTGGTCAGCACCGCGCCCGTGCGGTCGCGCGGCGAGGCGATGGGCACCGTCGTGATCCTGCGCGACCACACGGAACTCCAGGCGCTGACCGGCGAACTGACCACGGTCCGCGGACTGGCCGAAGCGCTGCGATCGCAGGCGCACGAGGCAGCGAACCGGCTCCACACCGTCGTTTCGCTGGTCGAGATCGGCCGTCCCGAGCAGGCCGTCGAGTTCGCGACCGAGGAACTCGCGCTGGCGCAGGAACTCACCGACCGGGTGGTCGGCGCGGTCGCCGAACCGGTGCTCGCGGCGCTGCTGCTGGGCAAGGCGGCGGAGGCGAGCGAACGCGGCGTCGAATTCACGATCACGCCCGACACCGTCATGGAGGACTCGGACACCGGCGTCCCGCCGCGGGACCTGGTGACCATCCTCGGCAACCTGATCGACAACGGGATCGACGCGGCGGCGGGCAACGCCGGCGAGGGCGGGCGGCCCGGCGTCGAGGTCACCGTCCGGTCCGGCGCGGAGGGGTTGCTGCTGCGGGTCGCCGACACCGGCCCCGGCGTGGCCGACGTCGAGGACGTCTTCCGGCGCGGCTGGTCCACCAAACCCGAGGACGGCCACGGGCTCGGCTTGGCACTGGTGGGTCAGGCGGTGCGGCGGCACGGTGGGACCATCGACGTCGGCCGCGACGAGGGCGCGGTGTTCACCGTGCGCTTGCCGCTGAAAACACCGCCGAAGGAGCCGGCACGATGATCAAGGTGCTGGTCGTCGAGGACGAACCGGTCGCCGCCGACGCGCACCGGGTGTACGTCGAGAGAATGCCCGGCTTCTCCGTGTCCGGCGTCGTCCACTCCGGCGGCGACGCGTTGCGGTTCTGCGAACGCGAGCCTGTCGACCTGGTACTCCTGGACTTCTACCTGCCGGACACGCACGGGCTCGCGGTCTGCCGTTCGCTGCGCGCGGCCGGACTCCCGATCGACGTCATCGCGGTGACCTCGGCGCGCGATCTGGCGCTGGTCAAGGCCGCCGTGTCGGTCGGAGTGGTGCAGTACCTGCTGAAACCGTTCACGTTCGCTTCCCTGCGGGAGAAACTCGAGCGCTACGCCGAGTTCCGTGGCGCTTCGGGCGAGGTCACCGGGCAGGCCGAGATCGATCGGGCGCTCGGCACCCTGCGCACCACCGAACGGCAGGCGCTGCCGAAGGGGATGAGCGGGCAGACCCTGGAGGCGATCACCGAAGTCCTCGCCTCGGCCGCGGACGGCCTGTCCGCCGGGGCGGCCGCGACCGCGATCGGCGCCTCCCGCGTCACCGCGCGGCGCTACCTCGAATACCTCGCCGACAACGGCCTCGCCCAGCGCGAGCCGCGCTACGGCCAGGTCGGCCGCCCCGAGGTCTGGTACAAGCCGAAAACCGTATAACGACCTATACGGCTGCGCGATGCCGCGGCATCGTTGTATGCGAACACGCGCATGTCAATAGGGCGAAAGTGTTGGTAAATCACCAGCTGGCGGAAGCGACGAAAGTGGGTGCCCGTTCTCGGGTTTCGCTCCTAGATTCACGAACCATTCCGTTGTCCTCACAAGGAGTGGGTCCATGGCAAGGAAGTTCTTCGTCTCCGCGTCCGTGAGCTTGGCGCTGCTCGCCGTCCCGGTCACCGCGGGTCAGGCCACGGCCGCGGTCCAGCCTGCTCAGCAGACCGTGGCGGCGACCACGGTCTACTACGACGCCTCGGGAGCGCCCAGCTTCCGTGCCGCCATCCAGGCGGGCGCGGCGAACTGGAACAACTCGGTGTCCAACGTGAAGCTGCAGGAAAGTTCGTCGGGGGCCACCCTGCGCTACACCGAGGGCAACGACCCCCGGGGTTCGTACGCCCAGACCGACGGCCACGGCCGCGGCACCATCTTCATCGACTACACGCAGGCGCGGCAGTACGACCAGACACGGATCGCCGCGCACGAGACCGGTCACGCGCTCGGCCTGCCGGACAACTATCAGGGTCCGTGCTCCGAACTGATGTCCGGCGGCGGCCCCGGCCCGTCCTGCACCAACGCGAAGCCGAACGCGCAGGAGGTCTCGCGGGTGAACTCGCTGTGGGCCAACGGCATGCTGTCGGCCGGCACCATGCAGCGCATCTACAACTGACGCTCCGGCTCCAGCTAAGTCCGTGAAGGCCTCCTCCCTGCTCTCAAGGTAGGGTCCCGGCAGAGTCGGGATCTTGCAGGTCAGGAAGCTATTCTTCACGGGGGACATACCGGTTGCGGAGCCCCTCCGAGCGAGGAGGATTTCGGACGTTCACCGTCCGAAATCTTCCCCGCTCGACCCTTACGGGCACCAGCGGTGTCAAATCCAGTGAGAGCAGCGCTGACCAGCAGCTCTGCAACTTTGCCGGGCCTCTGCTCTCAAGGTAGGGAAGGAGGCCTTCACGACGTTCTAGCCCTGGAACTCGTAGGCCCCCGCGTCGACCCGGGCACCGGCGTGGACGGGATTCCCGTCGACGTCACGATCGTCGTACTTCGTGGTGCCGAGGTCGATCGCCGGGCTTCCCGCCTTCAGCACGAGGTTCGTCGCCGAAGTGAACTTCGGATCGGCGACCTTGTCAGTCGCGCCCACGGTGAACTGCCGTAGCCCGCCGAAGTAGACATTGTGGTCCGTCGCGGTGAAAGCCGGGTCCGTGTAGCCGACCTTGTACGCCGCCTGGACGACGTTCTGCGTCATCTTCAGCACCTGGTTCGTGCAGCCGCCGTAGCAGACGAAACCCTCCGACTCGGCGTTCGAGAGCCGGAGCGAGTTGTTGCGGAACACCGTCCCGAGCACCGGCCCGTTCCCGTCCTCGGCCCCGCGCGTGATGATCCCGCCGCGTGTCCTGGCGCCGAAGATCGCGTTGTACTCGAAGACGTTGCCGGTCGAAACGCCGTCGGGATCCTCGGCGTCCGTGCCGAGTTCGGTGAAGGTCTCGTTGTCCTCGGAGACGTTGTGGTGGATGACGTTGCGGGAGCCGTAGAAGATCTCGACAGCGGCGCCGTCCAGACCACCGAAGTCGTCAGACTTCGCGATCGAGCCGCTGATCCGGTTCCAGCCGATGTCGGAGTCGTTGCCCTGGACCAGTACGGCGAACGCGCCGGAGTCGTCGTTGCCGCCGGGCGTCACGACGGTCATGTGGTTGTTGTCGACGAGGTCGTTCTGCGTGACCTCGGTGTGGTCGGCCGACGGCGCGATGTAGACGCCCGCGCCCGCGCCGGTAATGAGGTTCGACAGCACCTTGTTGCGGTCGCCGGTCACCTTCACGCCTGCCCACGAACAGCGGCCCGCGTCGGCCGCGACGCCGATCTGGAGGTCCTGCACCACGTTGTCGTTGCCGCGCAGGTCGACGCACGCTTCGGTGTCGCCCTTGACGATCGGGCGGGCGCCGGTGCCGTACGCCCCGATGGTGACGCCGGAGCCCTTCACGGCGAGGCCGCTGGGCCAGTTACCGCCTCGCTTCAGCAGCACGGTGTCGCCGGGTGCCAGCGTGGTCGCGGAGACCTTTGCCAGCGATTTCCACGGTGTCTGCTGCGAGGTGCCGCTCGCGGTGTCACTGCCGGAGACCTGATCGACGTAGTAGGTCTTCGAAGCGGCTTCGGCCGTGGTGAATCCGGTGCACGCGAGGGCGGCGAGCACGCTGACGGAAAGCAGTTTCCAGGACATTCCGCGGACCGTAACCACCCGTGGCACAAGGGTCGTACAAAGCCGCCGTCGGCTCCAGCATGATCCGATGCATCGGGCTGGGTCGGCGACGGCGTCGTCGAAGGTGATGTCCTGCGGGTGCTCTACAACCGATACGAGACGACGGGGCCCGGCGGACTCGACTTCCGGCGTACCGTGGCCTCGCTGGGTCCCTCAAGGAGTCCTTCACGGACTGCCAGACCGCTCCGCTCGACCGGCCGGGTCAGCCGACGTCCCGCGGTGATTCGATGGTCAAGGGGAGCCGAGCGCCGTCGGTGAGCTGATTCAGCCGGGTCACCGTGCGGTCCAGCTGCTCGGCCAGGCGCGGGATCGTGCTGGACGGCAGGTAGGCCTCGGCTCCGGCGTCGAGGAGACGGCGAACCGGGCCCTCGTACTTGACCCCCAGCTCGGCGTCCTCGATCTCCGTGATCACCACCCGCGCCTTCGGGTACAGCGCCCGGAAGTTCGCTATCAGCTGCGGACTGACCGGCGGTACCAGCAGGACGTCGACGCTCGGGGGCGCCGAGTGCAGGTCCAGCACGAGATAACCGGGGCCGAGCCGCTCGGACAACGAGTCCCGCGCAGACCCCGACAGCTTCATGGCGGTGGCCACGACCGTGACGTCCTCGGAGTCGGAGTCCGTCGCAGCGACCTGAGCCGTGCCCGTTATCGTTCCGATCGTCTCGCCGTCCCGCGTGATGCGCACATCCTCACCAGGGCCGAGGGAACCGAGGAGCGCCACGAGTTCTTCAGGAAGCTGGGTGGCGTCGACCCACCGCTCGGACTGATCACTCATAAACCCATGATGGCCCCTTCCTCACCCAGGGAGCGAGGAAGGGGCCGTCACGTACTGCTAGCGCGGCCGTCCGGGCACTCCCGGCCGGGTCTGCCAAGGACGCGGTCCGTCCAGCGGCCGGTACTCGACGCCCAGCGCGTCCAGCCGCGGCAGGTGGTGATCCCGCAGGCGCGGCAGGAACTCCGCGTAGTCCCGGCCTTCCGGGCTGCTCCACGCCACTTCGGCGAAAGCACTCAACCGCGGGAAGGCGGCATAGTCGACGCGGCGCACGGTGTCCAAATGCTCCGCCCACACCTGGGCCTGCGTGCCGAGGATCGTCCGGTCGGCGGGGAAATCCGCGGGCACCGGCTCGTAGCCGTAGACGTCCTCCAGTGTCCGCAGATAGCCGACGGGGATCGGCTCGTCGGGGTGGTCCGACTGCCGGTGGTCCAGGTACACGTGGTCTTCCGGGCACATGACGACGTCGTGTCCGGCCGCGGCGGCACGGGCTCCGGCCGCCTCGCTCTGCCACGAGCCGATGACCATCGGCGGCAGGCCGCCCGCTTCGAGCACCTCGTCCCAGCCGAGCGGACGACGTCCTCGTTCGACCAGGTGCTGGGCGATCTCGCGGACGAACCGGCCGTGTTCCTCGGTCGCGCCGGGTACTTCGTCACCGCCGAGCGCGATGACCTCCGACGGGAAGATTTCCAGCACATGGTCGAAGACGCCCTTGAAGAAGTCCACAGTGGACTTCTCCGTGTTCAGCAGTGACGTGCTGATGCCCCAGCTGGTCCAGACCTCCCACGGTTCGGCGGTTTCCGGGCCGAGTTCGGGGTAAGCCGCGATCGCGGCCCGCGCGTGCCCGGGGATGTCGACTTCCGGGACCACGGTCACCGAGCGCGAGGCGGCGTACGCGACGATCTCGCGGAGGTCGTCGGTCGTGTAGAACCCGCCGTGCGGCCGCCCGTCGCGTTCCGGGCCGTCGTGCCGTCCGACCATGGACGACTTCCGCCAGCCGCCGATCTCCGTCAGCTTGGGGAACTCGGGGATCTCGATCCGCCAGCCCTGATCGTCGGTCAGGTGCAGGTTGAGCACGTTGAGCTTGTGCGCGGCGAGCAGGTCGACGAACCGGAGCACCTCGGCCTTGGTCCGGAAATGCCTTGCCACGTCGAGAAGGCAACCACGCCAGCCGAAGCGCGGATGGTCGGTCACCACCCCGCACGGGATCGTGGTTTGTCCACTGTGGATGGACACGGCGCGGAACGCGTCCGGGCCGATGAGCTGCCGGAGCGTCTGGCGGCCGTACAGCTCGCCTGCCGCGTCGGCCGCGTGCAGCGTCACGCCGGACGGGTCGATCTCCAGCCGGTAGCCCTCGGCGGGCAGCCCGGCATCGATGCGAACGTCCACTTCGGACGGTATCGGACACTGTCCCGGCAGCGGTTCCACCGAAACGGGACGGGGTAGCAAAGTTTCGAAGCCAGGCATGTCAGCCCTTCACCGCGCCGCCCATGACGGACACGAGTCGTCGTTGCACGAGAATGAAGAACACCAGCACCGGGATGGTCATCAGGGTCGAACCCGCCATCACCGCGCCCCAGTCGGTGTCCTCCGGTTTGAAGAACACCAGGATCGCCAGCGGGAGCGTCTGATTCTCGGTGTTGGAGATGATGAACGTCTTGGCGAACAGGAAGTCGTTCCAGGCGTGGATGAACGCCAGCACGCTGATCGCCACCAGTCCGGGTGCCACCAGCGGGAAGAGGATCTGCCAGGTGAACCGCATCCGGCTCGCCCCGTCGATCTTCGACGCCTCTTCCAGTTCCTGTGGCACCGCCGCGACGAAACCGCGCAGCATCCAGATCGCGAACGGCAGGCTGAACGCCAGGTGCACCAGGATCAGCGAGCCGAGGTGGTTGGTGCCGAACGCCGGCGCGACGTCGCCGACCGATCGCATCAGGAAGAACAGCGGAATGGTCAGCGCCTCGACCGGCACCATCTGCGCCACCAGCACCATCACGAGCAGAACGGTCTTGCCCTTGAAGTTGAACCGGGTCAGCGCGACCGCGGAAAGGAACGAGAGCAGCAGCGACAACGCCACCACCACGACGGCGACGATCACGCTGTTCAGGAAGAACAGCGCGAAGCCCTCGCCGCTGAGCACCCGTTCGAAGTGCTCCAGGGTCGGCGTGAGCGTCCACGGCCGCGGGTTCTCCGCCTGGATCTGACCGGTGGGCTTGAACGCCGAAAGCACCATCCAGTACACCGGGAACGCGACCATCCCGGCGATCACCACGCAGATGATCTCGGCGATCAGCCTGCCGGGCTTCTTGACCCGCCTGGTCTTCGGCGCTGTCGTCACACCCATCCCGCGCTCCGGCGTTGCGACCGGACATACAGCCCGGTGATGGACAGCAGCAGCAAGGTCATCACGACTCCGAGCGCCGCGCCGAGACCGTATTCCTGTCCGGCGAAGGCCTGTTGATAGGCGAAGACGTTGAGCACGAGGTTGTGCCCGGCCACGCCGCCGCCGTTGGTCATCACGTAGATCTGCGTGAAGATCTTGAAGTCCCAGATGATCGACTGGATCGTGGCGATGGTCAGCAGCGGCCGCACCATCGGCAGCGTGATCGACCACGTGGTGCGCCAGGTCGACGCGCCGTCGAGGTACGCGGCCTCGACGACCTCTTCCGGCACGCCCTTGAGCCCCGCGTACATCGTCACCATGACGAACGGGAAGGAACACCAGATGACCTCGGCGGCGACGAGCCCGAACGTGCTGTAGGTGTCGAAGGTCCAGGAGTGGTTCGCCATCCCGGTGAACCCGAGGCCCGAGAGCACCTCGTTCACCAGGCCGAAGTCCGCGTCGAATAGGAACAGCCAGACGTACGAGCCCGCCATCGCCGGTGTCGCCCACGCGGCCAGCGCCGCCAGGAACAACGGGACCCGTGCCCACGAGCGGACCCGGGTGGCCAGCACGGCCAGCCCCGTCCCGAGCGCGAGGCTGCCGACGACACAGACCGCGGTGAAGCCGAGGGTCTTGGCCAGCACCTCCCAGAACTGCACGTTCTCCAGCAGGTCGGTGTAGTTCTGGAAGCCGAGGAACACCAGCGGCGCGTTCCCGACTGCCTGCGGCTGGCCGTAGTCGTAGAACGAGATCAGGACGAGCTGGTAGATCGGGTACACCAGCATCGCCAGCAGCAGGATGCCGCCGGGGGCCAGGTAGAGCAGGGCGGCCCGCCCGTCCCGGCGACGGCGGGGGGACCGCCGTGCCGGGACGGGCGAGGCCGCGGTGCGGGAGATTTCCTTGGTCACCATGAGCGCTAGCCGAACGCCTTGTTCATCTCGGCGGCCGCGGTGGCGAGTGCGGCCGCGGGGTCCTTGCCGCCGGTCGCGATCTGCTGGATCGCGGTCGGCAGCACGTTCTGCGCGTCGATCTTCGACCACGCCGCGGTGGCGGGGACGAACTTCGTGCCCGCGGTGAGCGTGTCGACGAACGGCTTGACCGACGGGTCGCTCGCGGCGACCTTCTGCTGGACACTGCCGAGCGTCGGCAAGTTGCCCATGGCGATGTACATCTTCTCCTGGTACTTCGCGCCGCCGAGCAGTTCGGTGAACTCGACCGCGAGGCTCTTGCGCTTGGTCGCGCTGAACACGCCGAGCAGGTTGCCGCCCGCGAACGCCGGGGCGACCTTGCCCGCCTCGGTGCCCGGGATCGGGATGATCGTGTACTTCCCCTTGACCTGACCGGCTTCCACGGCCTTGCGGTTGAAGTCACCGCCGATCGACATCCCCGCCTTGCCACCCGCGAACGCCGTGATGCTCTGCGTTCCGGTGAGGTTGGCGCACTGTTCGGGCGGGCAGATGTCCGCCTTCAGCAGGTTCGCGTATGCCGCCACCCCTGCCTTCGACTGCTCGGAGTCCACAGTGGACTTCCACTTGTCGCCGTCCTGCTTGGCGATCTCGCCGCCGTGCGCCCACAGGAACGGCAGCATCGCGTAGGTGTACTTGCCGCCGACGGAGATGCCGTACAGCTCCGGCTTCTTGGCGCGGATCGTCCTCGCGGTCTCGGTCAGTTCCGCCAGTGTCGTCGGCGGCTTGAGGCCGAGTTCGGCGAAGAGGTCCGTGCGGTAGTACAACGCGCGGATGCCGGTGAACCAGGGCAGGCCGTACGTCTTGCCGCCGGATTTGGCCGTTTCCAGCACGGCGGGGAGGATGTCGGAGCCTTCCTTCCACGACGACAGGTCACCGGTCAGGTCGACCAGCGCGCCGGTGGCGGCGTAGCTGGAGACGTCGGTGTTACCGAACTCGGCGACGTCCGGCGCGCTGGCCGGGTCGTTGAAGGCACCGGAAAACTTGTCCGCGCGGCCTTCCACCGGGATCCACTGGACGTCGACCTCGACCCCGGAATGCGCCGCCTTGAACTCGGCGATCGCCTCCTTGACCGCGGCCTCCTTCGGCGCGCGGTTGGCCTCGTCGAACAGCCAGACCCGGACCGTGCCGGTCTTTTCGTCACCGCCGCCGCCGGCGGCGGGGGTGTTCTGGGCCGGCGCGCAGCCCGCTACGAGGCCGATCGCCGCGAGGCCCGCGATGAGGACGCGAGTTCTCATGGGAGTTTCTCCTTATGCGAAAAAGACGGAATTTACCTGGGGGAGCGCCAGCTTCCCGGCTACCGCGCCGGGGAGACCGGTGCCGGGATCGCGCGGCAGCCAGCTGAGCGTGCCGGACTTGTCGCTGGAGACGTAGAACCAGCGTTCGGTCGGGTCGAGCGTGATGTGGCGCGGGTATACGCCGCCGACGGGTGCGTTGTTCAGCAGTTTCAAGGACTTCCCGTCCTCGCCGACGCCGAACGAAGCGATCGTGTCGGAGCCGCGCACCGACGCGTAGACGAACCTGCCGTCCTTGGACGTGGTGATCTCGCCCGGGTACTGCGCGCCCGGCGTGCCCGCCGGAACCGCCGGGACGACCTGTCCGGCGGTCAGTTTCCCGGTGGCCGGGTTCCACGCCGCGACGGTCACTTCGGCACGCAGCTCGCCGAGGATGTAGGCGTACTTGCCGCCTGCGTGGAAGGCGAGGTGCCGGGGCCCGGCACCCGACGGGAGCTTCAGCTGCTGGTTCAGCTTGAGTTTCCCGGTGGCGACGTCGAGTTTGTAGACGTAGACCGAATCCGCGCCGAGGTCGACCGAGAGCACCCATTTGCCGCTGGGGTCGTTGACGACCTGATGGGCGTGCGCGTCCCGCTCGGCGCCCTTGTGCTGGGCCAGGTCGACGACGTCGCCGAGTTTCCCGCCCGCGAGGATCGGGAGCACGACGACGCTGCCGCTGCTGTAGTTCGCGGCCAGCACGTACTTCTGGCTCGAGTGGACGGTCAAATGTGTCGGGTGCTTGCCCTTGGCCGACTTCTTGTTGAGCAGCCTGGGCTTCACCGGATCGGCGAGGCTGAGCGCGGAGATCTGGCCGTTTTCGTCCTCGTTGGTCACGTAGAGCGTCTTGCGGTCGGCGCTGATGTCGAACCAGGAGGCGTTGCTGACCCCCGGAATCGTCCGGTCGACGACCAGCGCGTTCGTGGTCGCGTCCCGGTGAGCGACATCGAGCCCGTGCCCGGAACTGGTGTAGCTGCTGATGTAGATGGCCCCGGTTCCCTTCGGTCCGCAGGTCTGTTCGGAAGCGTTCGCGAGGTGGGAACCGAGAACGGTGGTGAGCCCAGCCGCTCCGACGGCGCCGAGGAAGGTGCGTCGATCGAGTCCGGTCATCGTGATCTCTCCCAGCTTTCAGGTGGTTTAAACCACTGCCATGAGCAATGCTGCCACGCCGAAACCGGAAACGGAAAGGACGGTTTCCAATACGGTCCAGGTTTTCAGTGTTTGCGGCACGGTCATGTTGAAGTACCGCGAGATGATCCAGAATCCGCCGTCGTTCACGTGCGAAGCGATGATCGATCCGGCCGAAATCGCCACGACCAGCAGTGCGAGCTGGATCTGCGAGTAGCCCAGCGTCGCCACCGTCGGCGCGACGATGCCGCTCGTGGTCACGATCGCGACCGTCGCCGAACCCTGCGCGATCCGCATGCCGCAGCTGATCACGTAGGCCGCCAGGATGACCGGGAGACCGGCGTTGTCCAGGGAACCCGCGACAGCCTTGCCGATACCGGTCGCGGACAGCACGGCGCCGAAGAACGCGCCCGCGCCGACCACCAGCAGGATCATCGCGACCGGGCGGAGCGACTTCGCCGAAAGCTCGCTCAGATCCTTGCCGGTCAGGCCTCGGCGCAGACCCAGCAGCCACGACGCGAGCAGCACCGAGATCGTCAGCGCGACCGCCGGGGTGCCGATGAACGCGGCGACACCGGCCGGTGCGGAATTCTTGGGCAGCCAGATGCTGCCGAAGGTCCCGGCGAGGATCAGCACCAGGGGGACCGCGATGATCGCCGCCACCAGCTTGAGCGACGGCGGGTTCTCCTCCTTCTCGCCTTCCTCCTCCGCCACCAGGAATTCCTCGGGAACCTGGACGTCGATGCGCTTGCCGATCCAGGTCGAGTACGCGACACCGCCGATCAGGAACGCCGGGATACCGCAGACCAGACCCATCAGGATAATCCAGCCGAGTTCGACATGCAGCAGACCGGCCGCGGCCACCGGGCCGGGATGCGGCGGGAGGAACGCGTGCGTGATGGAAAGACCGGCGAGCAGCGGCAACGCGTACAGCACCAGCGAACGGCCGCCCTGTTTGGCGGCGACGTAGACCAGTGGCGCCAGCACGAAGATGCCGATGTCGAAGAAGACCGGGATACCGAAGACGAAGCCCGCCAGGCCCATCGCGAGCGGCGCCCGCTTCTCGCCGATGGCCCTGAGCAGCGCGCTGGTGAGCACCTTCGCGCCGCCGGAACGCTCCAAAATGGACCCGAGGATCGTGCCGAGTCCGATGATCGCGGCGATATGCCCGAGGATCCCGCCGAAACCCTTTTCCAACAGGGAATCCGACGCCTTCTGTGCGGAGCCGACGATCTGCCCGACCGGCAGGCCCGCGGCCAGCGCGGTCAGCAGGCCGACCACGATCAGCGCGATGAAAGGCTCCAGCTTGACCTTGATGATGAGGAACAGCAAAACCGCGATCGAGACGGCGGCGAGGGTCAGGAGACCTCCCGTCGAATGTTGGAGCCAGTCGATCATCGGGCACTCCCGGGGTTCCGCAGTGAATGGCCGGCGAGGGCGCCGGTCGGTTGACCATCGTCGATGGCGGCGACACCGTTGACGAAGACATGGGGGATACCGGCGGCCTGCTGCCGCGGTTCGTCGAACGTGGCGGTGTCGGCGACGGTTTCCGGGTCGAACAGCACGAGATCCGCCGCGTACCCCGCGCGGACGAGACCCCGGTCGGTCAGCCGCAGGCGTTCCGCCGCGCGGCCGGTGAGGTGGGAGACGCATTCGGCGAGGTCGAGGACGCCGAGTTCGCGGACGTAGCGCGCGAGGTACCGCGGGAACGTGCCCCAGGCGCGGGGATGCGGCCGGGCGCCGACGAGGAGCCCGTCGCTGCCGCCGGTGTGCGTGCGGTGCCGCATGATCGCCTGGACGTTCTCCTCGTGCCCGACGTGCATCAGGCAGGACGTGCCGAGCTTCTCCGAGAGCAGGACGTCGAAGTACAGCTCCGCGGCGGCCTTCCCGGCACGCTGCGCCGAAGCGGCGACGGAATGCCCGACGAGGTGCGAATTCTCGTCACGGCGAACACCGTTGATCTCGATGGCTTCCCAGTCGATCGGCACGCCGTGGGCGCCGTCGGATCCGGTCTCCTCGATCTCGGCGCGGATCCGCTCGCGGGTGTCCACATCGGACAGCCGGGCGAGGGTGGCGTCGAGCCCGCCTTCGGTCGACCAGCTGGGCAGCAACGCGGAAAGGTAAGTGGCGCCGGGAAGATAGGGATAGGTGTCCAGCGTGATGTCGCAGCCGTCGTCGAGCGCCTGGTCGAGCAGCTCCAGCAGCTGGGGTGCCTTGCCCTTGTTCACCGAGAAGTTCATCGTGGCGTGCGCGAGGTGCAGCGGGCACCCCGAACGGCGGGAGACGTCGACCATCTCGCCGAACGCTTCGAGCGCGCCCTTGCCGTAGCTGCGGTGGTGCGGGCTGTAGAAGCCGCCGTTTTCCCCGACGACCCGGCACAGCTCGACGAGTTCCTCGGTGGTCGCGTACATCCCCGGTGTGTAGGTGAGCCCGGACGACATGCCCATCGCGCCCTCGGCCAGCCCGGTGGCGATGAGTTCCTTCATCGCGTTCATCTCGGCTTCGGTCGCCGGCCGGTCGTCCCAGCCGACGGTGAGCATGCGGACGGTGCCCTGCGGCACCAGATAGGCCGCGTTGACCGCGACCCCGGCGTCGAGCCGGTCGAGGTATTCCCCGACCGAACGCCAGTTCCAGTCGAATCCGGCGGGATCGTCGTTCCATCCGGCGAGCTGCTGGCGCAGCGCCGCGAGGACGTCGTCGTTCACGGGTGCGTAGGAGAGGCCGTCCTGCCCGAGCACTTCGGTCGTGACGCCCTGCGAGAGCTTCGCGAGGTGATCCGGGTTCGCGAGCAGCTGGAGGTCGGAATGCGAATGCATGTCGATGAACCCGGGCGCGAGCACGAGTCCTTCGGCGTCGATGGTGCGGCGGCCCGCGAGCGAGCCCGGTTCGGCGACACTGGCGATCCGGCCGTCGGTGATGCCCACGTCGTGCCTGGTGAGCGGATCCCCGGTGCCGTCGGCGACCAGTGCGGAGCGGACAACGATGTCCATGGCGATTCTTCCTCTGCGGCGAGTGGAGGACGGATCAGAAATGGGTGCGGACGAAATCGAGCACGGTCTCGCCGTCGGGGCCGACGACCGGGATGAGCGGCCATTTGTCGAACACGGTGCACGGATGCGACAGGCCGAGTGCGATCCAGTCGCCGACCTCGACCGGCGACGATGCGGGCAGCGCGAGGAAGGCGTGCTGGTCGTTCATCTTCTGGATGGAATGACCTTCGAGCGCGGACGTCCGCCCGTCGCCCTTGCGGAGCAGGCGGGGCTCGGGCATGCCTTCGTCGAAGGACGCGTCCCGTTTCCCGATGGTGAGCAGCGCGAGTTCGTCCGTCGGCTTCGACGTCACCTGCGCCCAGGCGCGCAGCGCGGGACGGAACGAGGCCACGCCGCCGATGCGCGGGTTTTCGCCCAGGGGCGAGATCACGCGGTAGAAGCCGTCGTCGTGGGTCACGTAGGCGCCGCTGCGCAGGATCGGCAGGACGTCCAGGCCGCGCCAGTCCTTGGTGAGTTCGTCGGCGACCCGGTCGAAGTAGGCGCTGCCGCCGCCGGTGACGATGATCTGACCGGCGTCGTCGAGCAGGCCCTTTTCGGAGAAGGTGAAGACAAGTTCACGCAGGCCGTCCACATAGGAGCTGATCAGCTGGAGCGACTTCTCGTCGGTGTGGTGGGAAAGCGCGCCTTCGTAACCGCCGGAACCACGCAGCCGCAGAGCCGGGCTCGCGTGCGCGGCTTCGGCGACGGCGAGGGCGGTGCCGGCGTCACGGACACCGGTCCGGCCACCCTCGGCGCCGAGTTCGACCAGGACGTCGACCTTGCGCCGGGCGCCGCGCAGGGCCTCGGTCATCAGCTCGACACCGCGGACCGAGTCGACCCAGCAGACGAACTCGAAGTCGTCGTCGGCGTCCAGTTCCGCGGCGAGCCACTTGAGCCCAGACGGGTCGAGCAGCTGGTTCGCCAGCAGGATCCGGGAGACACCGAAAGCGCGGTATATCCGCAGGTGCCCGGCGTTCGCGCAGGTGATGCCCCATGAGCCGTGCTTCAGCTGCCGCTCGAACAGTTGCGGCGCCATCGTCGTCTTGCCGTGCGGGGCCAGCGCGACACCGCGTTCGGCGCACCAGCCTGCCATCGTGCGGAGGTTGTGCTCGACGGCTTCCTCGTCGAGCACCACGAACGGGCCGAAGAAGCCGTCGTCGAACAGCTTCGCGCCGCGGGCGGCGGCCTCGCCGATCGTGAGCCCGGACAGCGAAGGCGCCACCGAGCGGAAGCGCCAGTCGACGCGCTCCTCCCGGACGGCCGCGACCGCGGCGGAATCGATGGTGCCGGCTTCGAACATGGGGTTCACCTCGGTTGCGTATGTTGCAACGGACGTTGCGCATATTGCGTGGGATAGGTGTAGCATCCGGTCCGCTAGAGGTCAACGGGGTGACGACGAGGAGACGCGGAAGTGACAGGTGAGCCTTGGCCGCCCGGGAATCTTTTGATCTTTTGGGGTCGCGCCGTTTCGACCGGAGGCCCCGCTATCGCGATGGCGGGGCGCATTCCGGTCGAGAGGCGACATGATCCCGCGACGTGCGCCTTGTCAGCGGGATGGCGGTCGGCGCGATGAGAAGCACTGACGTGTTGTGCATCGGGGAGTCGATGGCCTTGTTCGTACCGGCCGAACCAGGGCCGCCCGACGAGGTACGGAAGTGGGTGCGGACGATCGGCGGCGCCGAATCGAACGTCGCCTGCCATCTCCCCGCGCTGGGGTTCGCCAGCGCCTGGGTGAGCGCTGTCGGCGACGACCCGTTCGGCCGTGCGCTCGTGCGCGAGATCGCCGGGGCCGGGGTGGACGTCAGCGCGGTCGTGGTCGACCCGACCCGTCCGACGGGGCTCTACATCAAGGAAAGCGGCGCGCACGGCAGCCCGGTGCGCTACTACCGCAAGGGCTCCGCGGCGTCCGGAATGGACGCCACGCTGCTGGGGAGACTCGATCTCGACGGGGTGCGCGTGATCCACCTGTCCGGGATCACGCCTGCGCTGTCGGATGGTTGCCTCGACCTGGTGCGGGCTCTGCTGGAGCGGCCGCGCGGGGACACGCTGGTGTCGTTCGACGTGAACTTCCGGCCCGCGTTGTGGACCGGGCGTGACCCGTCGGTGCTGGCCGAACTGGCCGCTCGCGCCGACATCGTCCTGGCGGGCGACGACGAGGCCGAGCGGGTGTGGGGGACCGGTGATCCCGAGCGACTGCGCGCCGCGGTGCCCGGACCGAAAACGCTGGTCGTCAAACACGGGGAGCGCGGGGTGACGCTGGTCGACGGCGACGAAGCGCCGCTGTTCGCGCCCGCGCTGAGGGTCGACGTCGTGGAGCCTGTCGGTGCCGGTGACGCGTTCGCGGCGGGCTTCCTCGCCGCCACCCTGCGTGGTGACGATCCCGCGACCCGGCTGCGGCGCGGCCATCTTCAGGCCGCGGCCACCCTGCTCACCCACGACGACGTGGGGACTCCGCTGCCCGACTCCGTCGTCGAGGCCCTGATCGGTGCGGATGAGGCATCCTGGGCGTCGGCCAAACTGACGGACAAGGGATTGGTGAGCGTATGAGCCAGAGTTTGGACAGGGCGCTCACCCTGTTGAGCGGACTCGCCCGCGAGGCGAAGACGCTGGATCAGCTCGCCGAGGAGATCGGCGTGCACAAGTCGACCGTGCTGCGGCTGCTGCGCACCCTGGAGTCGCACCATTTCGTGCGCAGGGAAGGGCAGCGGCACTACCGTCTCGGCAGTGCCCTCTTCGATCTCGCGCAGCAGGCACTGGAGGACCGCGACGTCCGCCGCAGCGCGCAGTCCGCGCTGGCCGGGCTCAACGCGCGTACCGGGCACACCATCCACCTCGCGTCCTATGAGGACGGTGAGGTGGTCTACATCGACAAGTTCGAGGGCAGGCATTCGGTGCGGATGTACTCCCGCATCGGGAAACGCGCCCCGCTGCACTGCACGGCCGTCGGCAAGGTGCTCGTCGCCGCGATGACGCCGGAGAAGCGGGCGGACGTGGTCTCGAGGATCGACTTCTTCGTCCGCACGCCGAACACGATCACCACGCCGTCGGCCTACGAGACCGAACTGGATCTCGTCGCCGACCGCGGCTACGCGGTGGACAACGCCGAGCACGAGGACTTCATCCACTGCATCGCCGCGCCGGTCCGCGGCCCCGGCGGCGTGGTGCTCGCCGCCGCGTCGATCTCGGTGCCGAAGGTACTGCTGGACTACGACGGCCTGATGGGGCTCGTGCCCGAACTGGCTGCCGCCGCCGAAGAAGCTTCCGTCCACAGTGGATGGACGGGGAACCGAAAGGGGAAGTCGGAATGAGCAAGACCGCGATCAGCACGGAGAACGCGCCGAAGCCGGTGGCCGCGTTCTCACAGGCGGTCCGCAAGGGCAACATCCTGCAGGTGGCAGGCCAGGTCGCCTTCGACCCGGCCACCGGCGCCATCGTCGGCGAGACCGTCGGTGAGCAGACGGAGCAGACCTTCAAGAACATCGAAGCGGTGCTCGAGGCCGCCGGCTCGAGCCTGGGCGACGCCCTGATGGTGCGCGTGTACCTGACCGACGTCGACCACTTCGGCGCGTTCAACGAGGTCTACAACAAGCTGATCGGCGAAGCGCCGCACCCGGCCCGCACCACCGTGTACGTCGGCCTGCCCGCCGGGCTGCTGGTGGAGATCGACGTCCTGGCCGTGGTGGACTAGCCACGCGTGTTATGAACGGACCGTTTATAACAAGAAATGTTATAAACGGTCCGTTCATAACAGCTGGCCGCGGAGCTACAGGACGCTCGTGTACCCGTTCAGCGCCGGCTGACCGCCCAGGTGAGCGAAGAGCACGTTCGACTCACGCGGGATCTCACCCCGGCCGACGAGGTCGATCAGGCCCGCCATCGACTTGCCCTCGTACACCGGATCGGTGAGCACGCCCTCCAGCCGGGCCAGCGTCCTGATCGCGTCCAAGGTGGACTCGTCGGGAACACCGTAGATCCCCGCGTGGTACCGCTCGTCCAGTTCGACCTCGCTGATCTCGCCGGCGCCGATCAGTTCCGCGGTGGCCCGCGCGATGCGGGTGATCTGGTCGCGGGTCTCGGCCGGTTTCGCCGAACCGTCGATGCCGAGGATCCGGCGGGGCTTCCCCGAAAGCGCCGCGCCGGCGACCATCCCGGCCTGCGTGCCACCGGTGACCGAGCAGACGACCACCGTGTCGAAGAAGACGCCCAGTTCGGCCTCCTGTGCTTCGAGTTCCACGATCCAGTTCGCGAAGCCGAGCCCGCCGAGGTGATGGTCCGACCCGCCCGCCGGGATCGCGTACGGCTTCCCGCCGCCCGCTTCGATCTCCTTGACCGCGTTCTCCCAGCTCTCCTTGAAACCGACGCCGAACCCGGCTTCGACCATCCGGATGTCCGCGCCGAGGATGCGCGAGAGCTGGATGTTGCCGACCTTGTCGTACAGCGGATCGTTCCAGTCGACCCAGCTTTCCTGCACCAGCACGGCCTTGAGCCCGGCCCGCGCGGCGGCCGCGGCCACCTGACGGGTGTGGTTGGACTGGACGCCGCCGATCGAGATCAGCGTGTCCGCGCCTGAAGCGAGCGCGTCGGCCACCAGGTATTCGAGCTTTCGTGTCTTGTTGCCGCCGAACGCGATGCCGGAGTTGACGTCCTCGCGTTTCGCCCAGACCCGCGCGCCGCCGAGGTGGGCGGTGAGCCGTTCGAGCGGATGCACGGGGGAGGGGCCGAACAGCAGCGGGTAGCGCGGGAAGTCGGCGAGGGTCATGGCGTCTCCAGTAGGGCTTCGAGTTCGGTCCAAATCGTGGCGGTGATCGAGCAAGCCGCGTCGACGTCGCCCGCTTCGACGGCGTCGGCCAGCTCCGCGTGGCGCTGCACCGACCGGTGCGCGGGCAGCGAGCTGAAGCGGGCGTATTCGAGACGCCGGAGCAGCGGCGTGTAACGGGCCAGCGTCGCGGCGACCGCCCGGTTGCGCGCGGCGGCCACCGGGACGTCGTGGAGTTCGTCGTCGGCGGCGATCGCGGCCGCGACGTCCCCGGCGGCGACCGCTTCGGCGAACCGGGCGTTGGCCGCGCGCATCGTCGTCACTTCGGCGGCGCCCATCCGCGGCACGCCCACCCGGACGGCGAACTCGTGCAACGCCCGGACCAGGTGCAAGGCGTCGCGGACGTCGTCGGGCACGAACCCGGCGACGCGCGTGTAGCTCTGCGGCTTCGACTCGACGAGACCGTCCTCGATGAGCCGCAGCAGCGCCTGGCGCACCGGCGCCCGCGACAGCCCGAGCTGATCGGCGAGATCACCGTCACGCAGGTTCGTCCCCGGCGGCAGCGTCCCGTCGATGATCGCCCGCCGGATGTTCTCGTACGCCTCATCCCTCAGGAGAGACCTCGGCACCCTAGCTAACTCACTCACATCTGAAATGTTAGATACCAGCGAGGGGAAAGTACAGGCTCTCGAGGTCTGTGTAGGCCTCCTTGAGGACCTAGGGTCTCTCAAGGAGGCCTTCACAGACTTGCCCAGTGCGCGCTCCGGTAGTCCTGGACGGCGCTTGAGTGAAGCGGGAACAGTAGGTTTAGTAGACCGGTCCCGTGTACTTCTCGCCCGGTCCCTGCCCAGGCGCGTCCGGCACGGCCGAAGCCTCGCGGAACGCCTTCTGCAGTGACTGGAGGCCGTCACGCAACGGGCCCGCGTGCAGGCCGAGGTACTCTGCCGAAGCGGTGACCAGCCCGGCGAGGGCGGTGATCAGGCGGCGGGCCTCGTCGAGGTCGCGGTGGGGTGAGGCGGCCGGATCCTCGTCGGCGAGACCGAGGCGTTCGGCGCCGGCGGAGAGCAGCATGACGGCCGCCCTGCTGATCACCTCGACGCTCGGGATGTCCTCCAGGTCGCGGACGTCCGGGGAATACGGGGGCTGCTGAACGGGTTCATCTGACACGTCTGGTACCCTTCCACGAGCGACCAGCCCTCGAGTGATCGGGGGCGGCAAGTGGAGCCCCGCTCCCACCCGTGTCACTGCCGCAACATCAGGTGTCCGGGTCCGGTCTCGCCAAGACGATTTCGGGCGTCGAGGCGGTGCGTTCGGTTCTGGAGATTGAACGCGATCGGAAAGAGTGGGCCTCGCGTACCTCACGGTACCGAGGCCTTCGGTATGTGGGCACCAGGTCGAAACGGTAGAAGAAGTTACCTCGAACCAGGGAGGCCCCATCAGTTCCGAGACACGCATCAACGACCGAATCCGGGTACCGGAGGTCCGCCTCGTCGGACCAGCCGGTGAACAGGTAGGCATCGTCCGGATCGAAGATGCGCTGCGGCTGGCACAGGAGAACGATCTCGACCTCGTCGAGGTTGCTCCGCAGGCACGCCCGCCCGTATGCAAGCTCATGGACTTCGGCAAGTTCAAGTACGAGAGCGCGCAGAAGGCCCGCGAGTCCCGCCGCAACCAGCAGCTCACCGTCATCAAAGAGCAGAAGCTGCGGCCGAAGATCGACCAGCACGACTACGAGACCAAAAAGGGTCACGTGTCCCGCTTCCTGGCGGCTGGCAACAAGGTCAAGGTCACGATCATGTTCCGCGGTCGCGAGCAGTCCCGGCCGGAACTCGGTTTCCGTCTGCTGCAGAAGCTCGCCGACGAGGTGACGGAACTCGGTTTCGTCGAGTCGTCGCCGAAGCAGGATGGTCGCAACATGATCATGGTGTTGGCCCCGCACAAGAACGTGAAGCCGCCCAAGGCCGCGAAGGCAGCCAAGGACGAGTCGTCCGAGCCGCCCGCCGACGCGTAAGCGCCGACAAGCACCTGTCGCGGCACACCGGAGATTCCCGGTGTGCCGCCGCACGAAAGAGGACAACGCAATGCCGAAGATGAAGACGCACAGCGGGACGTCGAAGCGAGTTCGCGTCACGGGCACGGGCAAGCTGCGCCGCCAGAAGGCCGGTCGCCGCCACCTGATGGAGAAGAAGTCCAACAGGCTCACCCGTCGTCTCGAAGGCACCACCGAGATCGCCAAGAACGACGTCGGCCGCGTCAAGCGCCTTCTCGGCCGCTGACACCCCGCACTTTGTAAACGCCGGGCGCGCCAGCGCGCCCCCAGATCGACAGGATGGACCCAGTGGCACGCGTCAAGAGGGCTGTCAACGCCCAGAAGAAGCGTCGCGCGACTCTCGAGCTCGCCAGCGGCTACCGCGGCCAGCGTTCGCGGCTGTACCGCAAGGCGAAGGAGCAGACGCTTCACTCGCTGAACTACGCCTACCGGGACCGCCGTGCCCGCAAGGGTGACTTCCGCCAGCTGTGGATCACCCGCATCAACGCGGCCGCTCGTGCCAACGGCGTCACCTACAACCGGTTCATCCAGGGCCTCAAGGCCGCGGGTGTCGAGGTCGACCGCAAGATCCTCGCGGACCTCGCGGTCAACGACGCCGCTGCCTTCACCGCGCTGGCGGAGCTGGCCAAGGCCAACGTGAACACCGAAGAGAAGAAGTCGGCCTGACCGGCTACAGCGCTCTTCCACGACCCGGGGCGGCTCCGTTCACCGAACGGACGCCCCGGGTCGTTGCCGCGCGCAAGCTCACCCGCCGGGCCGAGCGCGAGAAAGCGGGCCGGTTCCTCGCCGAGGGCGCGAACGCGGTCGAGGCCGCGCTCACCCACGCCCTCGAAGACGGCGGCACGGTGCACGAGCTGTTCGTGACCGAACGCGCCGCCGCGCAGCACGAGCGCCTGCTCGCCACCGCGCGTGAGGCGGGCGTCCCGGTTTCGCCGATCACCGATCGCGCCGCCGACGGGCTTTCCGAGACCGTGACGCCGCAAGGCATCGTCGCGGTCTGCGCGCTCGTGGACCGTCCACAAGAGACGGTCTTGAAGCCGGGTGCGAAGCTCGTCGTCGTCCTCGTCGACGTCGCGGACCCCGGGAACGCGGGCACCGTGATCCGGGTCGCGGACGCCGCGGGCGCCGACGCAGTCGTCCTCGCGGGTGACAGTGTCGACCCGCACAACGGCAAATGCGTCCGCGCGGCCGCCGGCAGCCTGTTCCACCCCGCCATCACCCGGATCCGGGACGTCGACGCGGCCTTGAAGGCCTGCTCCGCCGCCGGTCTCCGGACGTTGGGCGCGCACGGGTACGCCGACACCGAACTCGACCAGGTGAGTTTCGACGAGCCCATCGCCTGGGTGTTCGGCAACGAGGCGCACGGATTGCCCGAGCATGTCCTCGGCACCGTCGACCTCGCGGTCAAGATCCCGATGTACGGCCGGGCCGAAAGCCTGAACCTCGCGACGGCGGCGGCGATCTGCGTGTACACCGACGCGATGGCGCCGCGCCGGAATCGCTAAGCTCAGAGATTCCATTGGCTTTCTGGGGGAAATCATGGGGCGTATCGCCCGTTCTTTCGCTTTGTTCGGCGCTTCTTGGCGCGTGTTGAGGTCCCGCAAGGCACTCGCGACCTTCCCGGTGCTCGCCGCGATCGCCGGGCTGGTGGTGGCCGCGGTGTTCCTCGGTTCGGGATACTGGATCTCCCACACCGAGATCGCCGAGCACTCGCGGCTGACCCCGGGTTCGTACGTGATGATCGGGCTGTTCTACCTGGTCGCCGCGTTCGTCACGGTGTTCTTCAACGCCGCGCTCATCTCGCAGGCCGACGTCGCGCTGCGCGGTGACGACCCCCGCGTGGCCGCCGGACTGGCCGAGGCCGGCCGCCGATGGCTGCCCCTGCTGGGCTGGGCCGCGGTGACGGCGACGGTTTCCCTGATTCTCCGGGAGATCGAGCGGCGGTTCGCATTCGTCGGCTACTTCGTCAGCCGGTTGGCCGGGGCAGCCTGGAACCTCGTCACCTATCTCGTGCTGCCGGTGATGATGATCGAAGACGCCGGTGTCCGGCACGGGGCCAAGCGTTCGGCGGAGCTGCTCAAGCGGACCTGGGGCGAGCAGGCCGCCGGACGGTTCGGCATCGGGCTGGTCGGCGTCCTCCTGACGCTGGCCGGGTTCGCGGTCTTCCTGGGCGCCGGGTTCCTGCTCGGCGGCACCATCACGATCTTCGTCGCCATCGGGATCTCACTCGTGTGGGGGTTCTTGGTCTCCATCGTCTGCTCGACGCTGGCCGGGATCTACCAGACCGCCTTGTACCGCTACGCCGCCGACGGCATCGTCCCGGAGGCGTTCGGCAAGGTGGACTTCGAAGGCGCTTTCGCCGGGCGCTGACCCGGAATCCGATGGCTTCCCCGGGCGCGACCACGTAGAGTCGCGGGTACTACGCCGTCCGAACCACGACACGAGGGAGCTCTCATGGAACGCAGTGTTCGTTCCAGCACCTTGTTTACGGCGTAGAGCGCGTTTTTCGCACTTCCGAGTGACGGTGTGCCCAGCCCGAGGGTGATCGGGGGCCGCCGTTCGCTGTCCCATAGAATTCAGCAGCTGCTAAACCCATGTGTGCGCTCGCGTGCACCGGACCAGTCCCAGCGGACGCCGAGGAGTTATGTCCGAAGCCAACGACAAGCAGGACCCCCAGGCGGGGGCGCTCGCGCCGGAAACGTTGACGGCCGCCGTCAAACAGGCCGAGACGGACTTCACGGCCGCGGCGGATCTCGACGCGCTGGCCGCGGTCAAACCCGCCCACCTCGGGGACCAGTCTCCGCTGCTGCTCGCGCGCCGCGAGATCGGCGCCCTGCCAAAGCAGGAAAAGGCCGAGGCGGGGAAGCGGGTCAACGAAGCGCGGCAAGGCATCCAGGCCGCCTTCGACGCCCGCCGTGCCGTACTCCAGGTGGAACGTGACGAAAAGGTGCTCCGTGAGGAGACCGTCGACGTCACGCTTCCGTGGGACCGCGTCCCCCGTGGCGCCCGGCACCCGATCGCGACCCTTTCGGAGCGGATCGCCGACGCGTTCGTCGCGATGGGCTACGAGGTCGCCGAAGGTCCGGAACTCGAGGCCGAGTGGTTCAACTTCGACGCGCTGAACTTCGGCAAGGACCACCCCGCGCGCCAGCTGCAGGACACGTTCTACCTCGGTGAGGAGGACTCCGGGCTGGTGCTGCGGACGCACACCTCGCCGGTGCAGGCCCGCGCGCTGCTGCGCCGCGACCTGCCCGTCTACGTCGTCTGCCCGGGACGTACCTACCGGACCGACGAGCTCGACGCCACGCACACTCCGGTGTTCTCGCAGGTCGAAGGGCTCGCGATCGACAAGGGGCTGACGATGGCGCACCTCAAGGGCACCCTCGACGCCTTCGCCCGTGCGATGTTCGGCGAGAACTCGAAGACCCGCCTGCGCCCGCACTTCTTCCCGTTCACCGAGCCGTCGGCCGAGGTCGACGTCTGGTTCGAGGAGAAGAAGGGTGGCGCGGGCTGGGTCGAATGGGGTGGCTGCGGCATGGTCAACCCCAATGTCCTGCGTGCCTGCGGCGTCGACCCCGAGGTCCACTCGGGTTTCGCCTTCGGCATGGGTATCGAGCGCACCCTGCAGTTCCGCAACGGAATCCCGGACATGCGCGACATGGTGGAGGGCGACATCAGGTTCACCCTGCCCTTCGGAACGGAGGCCTGAGTGAAGGTCCCAGCCAGCTGGCTGACCGAGCATCTCGACGTCGACGAGGAGGTCACGGCCCAGGATCTGGCCGACGCCTTCGTGCGGATCGGCATCGAGGTCGACGAGGTCCGCGCGCTCGAACCGGTCACCGGCCCGCTCGTGGTGGGCCGCGTGGCCGAGATCGAGGAGCTGACCGAGTTCAAGAAGCCGGTCCGTTTCTGCCGGGTCGACGTCGGCGAGTCCGAAGAGGACACCGACGAGAACGTCGACGCCGATGATGACGACGATGACGAAGGTCCTTTCGAGGACGAAGGCCCCACGGGAATCCGGACTCGCGGGATCATCTGTGGTGCCACGAACTTCGCCGAGGGTGACCTGGTCATCGTCGCGTTGCCCGGCACGGTGCTGCCCGGCGGTTTCGAGATCGGTTCGCGCAAGACCTACGGCAGGCTCAGCGACGGCATGATCTGCTCCGCGAGCGAACTCGGCATCGGCGACGACCACTCCGGCATCCTGGTGCTGCCGCCGAGCACCGCGAGCCCCGGCGAGGACGCGAACAAGCTACTCGGCCTCGACGACACCGTCCTCGAAGTGACGCCGACCCCGGACCGCGGGTACACACTGTCGGTCCGCGGGCTGGCCCGCGAGCTGTCGAACGCGCTCGACGTCCCGTTCGGCGATCCTGCGTCCATCGAGGTCCCGGGGGCCGAGAGTGTCGCGTGGCCGGTGCACCTCGAAGACACCGAGGGCTGCAAGCGGTTCGTGCTGCGCCGGGTCAAGGACCTCGACGCCACCGCGCCGACACCGTGGTGGATGCGCCGCCGCCTGATGCTGGCAGGCATCCGCTCGATCTCGCTCGCGGTCGACGTGACCAACTACGTCATGATCGAGCTCGGGCATCCGCTGCACGCGTACGCCACCGGGTCGGTCAAGGGCGATCTGGTGGTGCGCAAGGCGAAGCCTGGCGAGAAACTGACCACTTTGGACGATGCCGAGCGCGCTCTCGACGCCGACGACGTGGTGATCGCCGACGACACCGGGGTCATCTCACTGGCGGGCACGATGGGTGGCGCGTCGACCGAGATCACGCCGGAGAGCACCGACGTGCTGCTCGAAGCGGCGCACTGGGACCCGTCGTCGATCAGCCGGACGGCCCGCCGGCACAAGCTGTTCTCCGAGGCGGCCAAGCGGTTTGAGCGTTACACCGACCCGCAGCTGTGCGCGGTGGCCGTCGAACTCGCCGCGCGCCTGCTGCGCCAGTACGGCGACGGCTCGATCCTGCCCGGCCGTACCGACGAGGGCGGTGTCGAGCCGAACCCGCCGGTGACCATGCCGATCAGCCTGCCAGACCAGGTGGCCGGGGTGCGCTACCAGCGTGGTGTCACGGTCAAGCGGCTTTCGCAGATCGGCTGCAAGGTCAACGTCGGCTCGTCCGAGGACGGTACCGCGCTGGTGACCGCGGTCCCGCCGAGCTGGCGCGGTGACCTGGTGCAGCCCGCCGACCTGGTCGAGGAGGTGCTCCGGCTGGAGGGCTACGACAGCATCCCGTCGGTGCTGCCCGAGGCCCCGGCGGGTCGCGGCCTGACCGACACGCAGCGCCGTCGCCGTTCGGTCGCGCGTGCGCTGGCCGAGGCGGGCTACGTCGAGGTGCTGCCCTTCCCGTTCATCTCGGACTCGGTCTGGGATTCGTTCGGGCTGCCCGAGGACGACGTCCGCCGCAGAACTGTCCAGGTCCGCAACCCGCTGGAGACGGACAAGGACCGGATGGCGAGCACGTTGCTGCCCGGTCTGCTGGAAATGGTGCAGCGCAACATCTCCCGTGGCTTCAAGGACGTCTCGCTGTTCCACATCGGACAGGTGGTCCTGCCGGGGCCGAACCCGATCCCGATGCCTTCGCTCGGGGTGGACCGTCGCCCGACCGACGAGGAACTCGCGATACTGGAGGCGGCCCTCCCGCCGCAGCCGGTGCACGTCGCCGTCGTGCTCGCGGGCCAGCGTGGCCGCGCGGGCTGGTGGGGCGAAGGTGAGCAGGCAAACTGGGCCGACGCGGTGCAGGCGGCGCGGCTGGTGGCACAGGCCGCCGGTGTCGAGCTGACCACGGCCGCGGCGGACCAGCCGCCGTGGCACCCCGGCCGGTGCGCGCAGCTGCGGGTGGGGCAGTGGCCCGTCGGATACGCCGGTGAGCTGCACCCGAAGGTCGTCGAGGCGCTCGGCCTGCCGCCGCGCACCGTCGCGATGGAACTCGACCTGGACGCGATTCCGATCCCGGACGGACGTCCGGCGCCGCGGATTTCGGCCTACCCGCCGGTGCTGCTCGACGTCGCCCTCGTCGCCGAGGCGAGTGTGCCGTCGGCCGACCTCGCCGAGGCGCTGCGCGAAGGCGCGGGCGAACTGCTCGAGGACATCACGCTGTTTGACGCCTACCAGGGTGAGCAGGTGGGCGAGGGCAACCGTTCGGTGGCGTACAAGCTGCGGTTCCGCGCCGCGGACCGCACGCTGACCGTCGACGAGGCCACCAAGGCCCGTGACGCCGCCGTCGCGGTCGCCGGTGAGCGTTTCGACGCGAGCCTGCGAGCCTGACCTGTAGTTCCGTGAAGGCCCCCTTTCCTCGGCTCAGCCGCGGGAAGGGGGCCTTCACGCGACGTGGATGTGGCAAAGTGAGGACTTGTGTCACGTACAGACGGTCGGTTCAGCATCCAAGATGTCGCCCGTGCCCGGCTGAGCGACGGTTTCGTCGGCAGAGTCGGGGAGCGCGAGGACTTCCGGGCCAATCTGGGGCTGCCGGGGAGTGATCGGCGCCGCCGCTACCTGTTCTCGGTGCACGGTCTCGCCGGGGTCGGCAAGTCCTTCCTCCTCGAACAGCTCCGGGGTATCGCCGAGGAAACCCGGGCCGCCGTCGGCTTCGCGGACGATCGGCAGCAGGATCTGCCCGCGACACTGGTCAAACTGGCGAAGGACCTCGCGCGCAGCGGACACGAGATGCGCCGGTTCGAGAAACGCCACGAGTTCTACCTCAAGGCGAGGGAGCGGCTCCACAGCGATCCGCAGGCCCCGGCCGCCGGCCGCGCGCTCGTGACGAAGACGGTGGTCAAAGCCAGTCTCGGTGTGGCGAAGACGCTTCCCGGCGGAAGCATCGCCGCCGACGCGATCGATGCCGACGCGACGGCGAAGCAGTTGGAACAGTTGCAGAGCTATCTCGCGGCGAAGTTCAAGCGGAAGGCCGATGTGCGGCTGCTCCTCGATCCGGCGGAGGAACTGACCAAGCCGTTCGTCGAGGATCTCTGGCGTGTTCCCGAATCCCGGCAGATCGCACTGTTCTTCGACACCTTCGAGCGGACGGCGCCCGTACTGGAGACGTGGCTGCTCGACCTGTTCGGCGGAGTGTACGGCGACTTGCCGCAGAACCTCGTGCTCACCACGGCCGGACAGTTCCCGCTGGACGAGGCGAAGTGGAACAGGCACGTGCCGCTGGTGCACGAGGTCGAACTCCGGCCGTTCACCGAGCCGGAGGCGCGACGTCTGCTCGCCGAACACGGGATCACCGACGAAGAGGTGATCGAGATCGTGCTGCGGCTGACCGACGGCCTGCCCGTCCTGGTCGCCATGCTGGCACGGGGGAAGCCCGCCGAAGCGGGCGCCGTCGGGGATCCCAGTGACGACGCGGTCAAGCGATTCCTGCATTGGGTGCCCGAAAAGGCCAAGCAGAAGATCGCCGCCACGGCGTCGCTTCCCCGTGTCCTGGACGAAGACGTCCTCGGCGTCCTGACCGGGAAGGAAACCGCGAGGGAGACCTTCCGCTGGTTGCGGGAACTGCCGTTCGTCGGGCGGCGCGAGCTTCCGGTGCGCTATCACCCGGTGGTCCGCGGTCCGATGGTGCGCCTGGAACGCGGAAGCTCACCGGCGGCCTTCGCCGAACACCACCGGCGGCTCAGCGAGTACTACGAAGGACGGTGCGCCGAACTCGGGCTCAGCCGCCATCGCGACGCCTGGAGCAACGAAGGCTGGCAGCGGAGGAAACTCGAGCAGACCTACCACCGGCTCTGCGGTGATCCGGCGGAAGCGCTGCCGGACGCTCTGCTCGGGGCCGCCGAAATGATCACGTCAGGTATCGCGGCCGCGCGGACCTGGGCGCGGATGATGGAGCAGGCGGGCGTCGACGCGGACGTGCCCGCGGTACTGGACTGGGCGCAGCGGCTGACCGCCGCGATCGGGGACGGTGACGGCTCCCGGGAGATCCCGGTGCTCGACCTGCTCGCCGGTGCCGGTGAACTCGACACGGCCGACCTCTCGACGGTGATCCGCCGTCGTGCCTGGGCCTACGAGAGCCAGGACGAGATCGAGCGGGCGAAGCGGGATTACGACAGGGCCTGCGACCTCAATCCCGCGGACCCCTACGTCTGGAGTGACCGGGGCAATCTGTTCCACAACGAAGGTGACTGGGAACGGGCGCTGTCGGATCTGAACCGGGCGATCGAACTCGACCCCGCCTACGCCTACTCGTGGCGGGGGCGCGGTTCCGCCCGCGCCGGACTCGGCGATCTCGACGGTGCGATGGCCGATCTCGACGAGGCCGTCCGTCTCGAACCCGACCACGCGTGGGCGTACACCGCCCGGAGCGAGGTGTACGTCAAGCGCGGGGAACCGCGGGAGGCGATCGACGAACTCGACATCGCGATCCGGCTCGATCCCGACTATGCCTGGGCGATCTGCCGGCGGGCGATGCTGCTGGCCGAACTGGGGAAGAACGAGGAAGCCCTCGCCGGGTACCGGGCGGCGGCCGCGCTGCGCCCCAAGGACGTCTACTACCTCACAGAGCTGGCGTGGTTCCTCGAGCGGACCGGGGACGAGGACGGCGCTGCGAAGACCTTCGACGCGGTCATCGCGGCGAACCCGGAAAACGCGAGGTCCCACGCGATCCGGGCGGCGTTCCACTATCGCGGCGACCGGCATCGCCTCGCGATCGACGGCTTCACCGCCGCTCTCCGGATCGACCCGGACTACGAGTGGGCGTATTACATGCGTGGCCAGGTGCATGACGCCGAGGGTGATTCCGAAGCGGCACTCGCCGACTTCGACCGGGCGATCGAGCTGGCCCCCGACGACGCCGAGAACCATTTGCGGCGAGGGATGGTGCTGCTCCGGCCGTCGAAGCGGCGCGATGAGGCGATGGAGTCGCTGAACCGCGCGCTCGAACTCGAGCCCGCCAACGAGTGGGCGCACGTCTGGCGAGCGTTCGCCTACCGGGCTTCGGACGACTACGAAGCCGCTCTCGTCGACATCGACGCCGCACTCGAAGCGAACCCGGCGAGCGCCTTCTTCCACACCCTCCGGGGTGACAACCTCGCGGATCTGGACCGTCACGAGGAAGCCCGGGCGGAGCTGGACGAGGCGGTCCGGTTGGCGCAGGACGGATACGCCTTACACCGGCGTGCCCGCCATCGCCTGCTGTTCGGCGATCTCGACGGCGCGCTGTCCGATGTGGACAGCACGCTGGCCGTCGGCGAAGACGAGAGCGTTCGCGCCCTGCGTGCGGAGATCCATCGCCGGGCGGGTGCCCACGAGGAAGCCGTCCGGGAACTGCGTGAACTGGTCGCCCAGTATCCGGACGATACCGACCACGCCGGGAACCTCGGGGAAGCCTTGCTGCACGTGGGGAGGGCGGACGAGGCGATGGAGGTCCTGCGCCCTCTCGCGCCGGAATCCCCTTGGGCCCGCAATCTTCTCGCGCTGGCCTGGCTGAAGGCCGGGCGAACCGAGGAAGCCGAACGGCGTTTCGGCGAAGCCCTCGAAGAGGCCGTCGCCGACGCCACGGCCGACCCCGGCGATTGGGAAGCCAAGACCCAGCCGCTCTTCTACCTCCTTGTCCTCGGGCGCACCGAAGACGCGAAACGCGATCTCGCCGACTTGCTCAGCGAAGGCCCGTCCGAGGAGGTGCGGCTCGACCTGATTCGCGATCTGAAGGAGACGGGAGAGCTGTTGCCGGAATTCGGCGAGGTGATCGAGGGACTCGTCGCGCTGATCCCGCGGCCGGTGCTCAACCTTCCAGGTGCTTGAGTGCCTCCTTCCGGGACAGATTGGACAGTGCCGGGTGCGCGGCGACGAAGGCGCGTACCCAGTCCGGCTCGGTTTTCGCGTACTCACGCAGGGCCCAGCCGATTCCCTTGCGCAGGAAGAAATCCCTGTCGTCGATGTTCGCCTCGACCGCCCGGGTGAGCAGCTCGGTGTCAGTGCCGCCCTTGGCCCCGACCTGGCAGATGACCGCCGTCCGTCGGCGCCACTTGTCTTCGTCGTAGGCCCAGGTCAGCATCGACGGCGTCACCGTCTCCGGCTCCGCGCGCAGGATCGGCCCGACGCGGCGGATGGCGACCTCGTCGACGTAGTCCCACCACGCGCCCGTCACGATCATCTCTTCGTACAGGCTGAGCAGAGCGCTGTCCTGCCATCGGGCGAAGGAGCGGTGTCCGGAGAGGGCCACCGCCGCGTACCGCTCCTCGCGGATTTCCGCTTCACGCCACAAGGTCAGGACAGCGGTGGAAAAACTCACTCGATCGGGTAGTGGATGTTCGGCGAAGACCCGTTTCAGCAAAGCGGTCCGAGGGGGCGACGCGACACCGAGGAACGGCATCTCCGACTTCATGTACGCCCGCATGTCCGGCGCCTTCTCCGGATCGGCCAGCCCGGCCAAACCGTTGCGAACCGCCGAAACCAGGCTTTTCACCTCGTTCACGCGAACTCCTTTCCCCAGTGGACGCCGCGAGCGTACGACAAGGGACCGACAAGACTGGTATGCCCGGATCGAGGCGCGGATACCGACTAAAGAGGGATGGCGGTCAACGTGTCGGTCAGCGAGATTGAAGCCGGTTCTCGGTAGCTTCGGCCCGACCGGGTCGAACGCGGACGAAAAGGAACACAGTGAAGAAATTCGTTGCCGCCCTGGCGGTCGCGGGGATCGGCGTCGGCACCATGGCGCTCGCTCCCTCCGCCACGGCCGCCTCGGCGTCGGACTTCGATCCGAAGCCCATCTCCTGGGGAGCCTGCACGCGTCCGAGCCTGGTCAAGGCCGGCGCGGAATGCGGCTTCCTCGAGGTCCCGCTGGACTACGCGAAGCCCGGCGGGGAGAAGATCTCGATCGCCGTCTCGCGCGTGAAGCACAAGTCCGCCCGATCGCAGGGCGTCATGCTGGTCAACCCGGGTGGTCCCGGCGGCTCCGGCCTCGGCCTGTCGACGCTCGGCCGGGCCGTCCCCAAGAAGGCGGGTGAGGAGTA
This sequence comes from Amycolatopsis coloradensis, assembly GCF_001953865.1. GTDB lineage: Bacteria > Actinomycetota > Actinomycetes > Mycobacteriales > Pseudonocardiaceae > Amycolatopsis > Amycolatopsis coloradensis. The sequence goes on along the minus strand of NZ_MQUQ01000004.1, from coordinate 15,247 downwards.
CGACTGGATCGGCTTCGACCCGCGTGGGGTCGGGGAGAGCAAGCCGTCGCTGACCTGCGACGGCAACTACGCCTCCTACAACCGCCCGCAGTACGTGCCGACCACGCGCGCGCTCGAGAAAGCGTGGTTCGACAAGGCGAAGGGCTACGCGGAAGCGTGCGCCAAGAACGGCGCGATCCTCGAGCACATCAAGACCATCGATGTCGCGAAGGACGTCGACAGCCTGCGCAAGGCGCTGGGCGAGAAGCAGATCAACTACTACGGCTTCTCCTACGGCACCTACCTCGGCCAGGTCTACAGCACGCTGTTCCCGCAGAACGTGCGGCGGATGGTGTTCGACGGCACCGTCGACCCCCGCGATGTCTGGTACAAGGCGAACCTGAACCAGGACATCGCCTTCGACAAGAACATCAAGACCTACTTCGGCTGGCTCGCCGAGTACGACGACGTCTACCATCTCGGCAAGACCGCGTCCGCGGTCGAGAAGCTGTGGTACGCCGAGCAGAGGAAGCTGTACGACAAGCCCGCGGGCGGTGTCATCGGTGGCTCCGAGTGGACGGACATCTTCCTTCAGGCCGGGTACTACGTCTTCGGCTGGGAAGATATTGCGAACGCGTTCTCGGGCTGGGTCCACAAGGGAGACTGGCAGACCCTGAAGGGCCTGTACGACGGCTCCCACCCGCCGGGTCAGGACAACGGGTACGCGGTGTACGCGGCCGTGCAGTGCACCGATGTCGCGTGGCCGCAGAGCTGGAACCGCTGGAAGTTCGACAACTGGGTCACGCACTTCCGGGCGCCGTTCGAGACCTGGGGCAACGCCTGGTTCAACGCGCCGTGCCTCAACTGGCCCGCGAAGCCGGGCAAGCCGGTGGAGATCGACGGCCGCAAGGTGCCGGGCATCCTGCTGGTCAACGAGGAGAACGACGCCGCGACGCCGTACCCCGGCAGCATCGAGGTCCGCAAGCGCTACCCGAACTCCAGCCTGATCAGCGCGCCCGGTGGCACCACGCACTCGGGCTCGCTGTCCGGTGTGTCCTGTGTGGACGACAAGATCGCGGACTACCTGCTGACCGGAAAGCTGCCCGTGCGGAAGCCGGGCAACGGTTCGGACGTGCAGTGCACCCCGGTCCCGCAGCCGGTTCCGGCCGGTTCGTCGGCCGGTGCGAAGAAGTCGGACGTGCCGTCCGTCGCTGAAGTGAAGAAGGAGGCGCTGGCCCAGGCGCTGCCTTTCTGAGCCCGGTCGCTTTGAGGTGCCTCACCGCAATTAGTCCTCTAAATGCGGCGTGTCTGGCGGTGCTGGTGGTTTCCCTGGTCCGTGAAGGGCTCCTTGAGGGACCCAGAGTCCCTCAAGGAGCCCTTCACGAACCAGGCCCAGCGTAGGTACCTAAGCCACGAGCCCACGCTTTCGCAAGTACATGAAGGCCCCCTTCCTTGCGCTAGGCGCAAGGAAGGGGGCCTTCATGTACTTGCGGCGACCAGCTCACCGTCACCGTCACCGTCACCTGCGCCGCCGCCCGCCGTCGCCCGCCGTCGCCGTCGCCCGCCGCCCGCCGTCGCGCTCACCGTCGCCGTCGCCCGCCGCTACTCCTGCTCGCGACCCGCGCCGGTGCCGTGCCTCACCGCAATTAGTTCTCTAAATGCGGTGACAAGCCGCCATGACCGGCACCCTCTCGTCCCGAAAAGCGCTGAAAGTACCGGTCATCCACCCTCCCGGCCCGAATTCCCGTCGCCGGGCCGGGGAATTGTCGGGGCCGCCCGTTAGCGTCCCCGGCATGACCATTGTCGAAGAGCACCGGACCGAGATCCGCGTGCAGGACACCGTTTATCGCATCGAGGTCGCCGCCCGTGAGGGTGGCGGCGCGGCCGGGGAAGACCGCTGGGTGACCGTCATGGTCGGCGGAGCCGGACCGCAGGAGGAGCCTGTCGCCGAAGGCAGGCTCGACATCGACGCCGAGGCCGTACCGGCTTTGGCGACCGTCCTTTCCGACACGCTGATGGCGTTCGCCGGTCGGAGCAACGGCCGGAACGGTCGCCGAAGATCGGCCGACCGCCCCGCGCACCAGGGCCTGCCGTGGTCCGAAGAGCTGGACGCCGAACTGGAAGGCCGTTGGCTGGCCGGGGAAAGCGTCGAGGAGATCGCGCGGCGGTTCGAACGGACGCCGGGCGGGATCAGGGCACGACTGCCGAGGGTCGGCTGCGACCCGGAGCGCCGGGGCGCCTATCTCCCGATTCCGCCAAGTCAGCGAGAGGTAGGTGAACTCGGCTGAACCCAGGCGGTCGCGGGGGTCACCCGGCTCTCGCGGCCGCCGTCAGTCCACTGTGGACGAAATGCCGCGGTTCACCCGCGCCGCCATCTCCCGCAGGTGGCCGATCAGTTCCGGCGGCTCGTGCACGGTGAATTCACAACCGAGCCCCAGCAGCCGGAACGCGAGCCAGTCGAGGGTGTCCGCGCCCGCGTTCCAGACGCAGTTCCCGTTATCGATCGGCTCGATTTCGCCGATGCTGTCCCCGATCGCGGGGGCGACCTGGTTCATCGGCGCGTGCAGGGTCACGCGCGCACTGTAGGTGGGAAGGAGGCTGTACATCCTGTCGGTGACGTAGGCCGCCACATCCTCCGCGGGCGGCTGCCTGGGGGTGGCCCGGCCGCCGGTCGCTCGCGGTTCGGAGATCCGGTCCGCGCGGAAGATCCGCCAGCCGTCGCGGTCGAGGTCGTAGCCGAGTAGGTACCAGCGGCGCCCGGCCGAGACGAGCCGGTGCGGTTCGACGTGCCGCCGGGATTCGGTCCCGTCGCCGGTGCGGTAGGCGAAGCGTGTCCGCTCGGTGTTGGCGATCGCGCCGGCGAAGACGGTGAGGTGTTCCGGGTCCACCGCGGGGCCGGTGCCGGGCAGCGGCACGGTCGCGGCACCCAGCGCGCTGACGCGGTACCGCAGTCGTGAGGGCAGCACCTGCTCGAGCTTCGCCAGTGCCCGCACCGACGACTCTTCGATCCCCGAGATCGCCTGTCCGGCGGCACCACGGAGACCGACCGCGATCGCGACGGCCTCCTCGTCGTCGAGCAGCAGCGGTGGCATCGCCGCGCCCGCGCCAAGCCGGTAACCGCCGTCGGAGCCTCGTGACGCCTCGACTGGGTAACCGAGCTCACGCAGCCGGTCGATGTCGCGCCGGATGGTCCGCTGGCTGACCTCCAGCCGCTCGGCGAGCTCGCTGCCAGGCCATTCGCGTGGTGTCTGCAACAGTGACAGCAGGCTGAGCAGCCGGCCGGGCGTGTCTGTCATGCGGCAAGGATGCCCGGACAAGGGACAGGGGCTGGCCTATATCGGGTGAGCCGCACGACTTTGTTTGATTGAACTTGCACGACTGTGCATAATCATTCGTATGACGGTGAAGATCGCGGTAGCCGGAGCCAGTGGGTACGCGGGTGGCGAACTCCTGCGCCTGCTGCTGACCCATCCCGAAGCCCAGATCGGTGCGCTGACCGCGGCCAGCTCGGCGGGGACGCCACTGATCCAGCACCAGCCGCATCTCGCGCCGCTGGCGGACCGTGTGCTGTTGGAGACGACCTCGGAGACCCTCGCCGGGCACGACGTCGTCTTCCTCGCCCTGCCGCACGGCCACTCGGGAGCCATCGCCGCCCAGCTGGGCCCGGACGTCCTGGTGGTGGACCTCGGCGCGGACCACCGCCTCGCGAACGAGGCCGACTGGCAGCGCTGGTACGGCGGTGACCACGCCGGGCAGTGGCCGTATGGGCTCCCCGAACTCCCCGGTGCCCGCGAGCGTCTCGCCGGGACCAAGCGCGTCGCGGTCCCCGGCTGTTTCCCGACCGGAGGTTCGATCGCGCTCGCCCCGGCCCTCGCCGCGGGCCTGATCGAGCCGGAGGTCAACGTCGTCGCCGTGACCGGGACCTCGGGCGCGGGCAAGAGCCTCAAGCCGAACCTCCTCGGTTCGGAGGTGATGGGTTCGGCCACCGCGTACGGCGTCGGCGGTGCCCACCGCCACACCCCCGAATTCGCGCAGAACCTCTCGGCGGTCTCGGGCGAGCAGGTCAAGGTGTCCTTCACCCCTGTGCTGGCCCCGATGCCGCGCGGGATCCTCACCACCGCGAGCGCCGCGCTCAAGTCCGACGTGGACGCCGACGGCGCCCGCGAGGTGTACGAGAAGGCCTACGCCGCGGAGCCGTTCGTCCAGCTGCTGCCTCCTGGCCTGTGGCCGTCGTCGGCCTCGGTGGTCGGCTCGAACAACGTCCAGCTGCAGGTGACCGTCGACGCCGACACCCAGCGCCTGATCGTGGTCGCGGCCATCGACAACCTGACCAAGGGCACCGCCGGTGGTGCCGTCCAGTCCATGAACCTCGCGCTCGGCCTCCCCGAGACCACCGGACTTCCGACCGTAGGAGTCGCTCCGTGACCGTCACCCAGCCGAAGGGATTCCGGGCCGCGGGCGTCGCCGCCGGGATCAAGGCCGCCGGAAAGCTCGATCTCGCGCTCGTCGTCAACGACGGTCCGCTCCAGGTCGCGGCCGGTGTGTTCACCCGCAACGTGATCAAGGCCGCGCCCGTGCTGTGGTCGCGAGAGGTGCTCAAGCAGCGGCGCCTCAAGGCCGTCGTCCTCAACTCCGGCGGTGCGAACGCGGCAACCGGGCCAGGTGGTTTCCAGGACACGCACCAGACCGCCGAGAAGGTCGCCGGACTCTTCCAGGCAGGCGCGATCGAGGTCGCGGTCTGCTCGACCGGCCTGATCGGCGAGCGACTGCCGATGGAGGCGCTGCTTTCCGGCGTGGACACCGCCTTCAAGGGACTCGGCACCGGCGCCGAAGCCGATCTCGACGCCGCCACCGCGATCATGACCACCGACAGCAAGCCGAAGCAGGCGGCCGCGAAGCACGACGGCGGCTGGAGCGTCGGCGGCTTCGCCAAGGGCGCCGGCATGCTCGCCCCGAACCTCGCGACGATGCTCTCGGTCCTCACCACCGACGCGGTCGTCACGCCCGACGTCCTCGACAGGGCCCTGCGTGCCGCCACCGGCGTCACCTTCGACCGGCTCGACGTCGACGGCGGCACCTCCACCAACGACACCGTGCTCGTCCTCGCGTCCGGCGCCAGTGGCGTCGAGCCGACCGAGGCCGAACTGACCGAACTGCTCACCGCCGTCAGCCTCGACCTCGTGCTGCAACTGCGCGCGGACTCCGAAGGCGCGACCAAGTACGTCGACGTCACGGTCACCGGAGCGGCGAGCGAGGCGGACGCCATCGCCGTCGGCCGGACGATCGCCGAGGACAACCTGGTCAAGACCGCGCTGTTCGGTTCGGACCCGAACTGGGGCCGCATCGCCATGGCACTGGGCCGCGTGCCCGCGGAGATCGACCCGGAGAAGGTCGCCATCACGATCAACGGCGTCACCCTGTTCGCCAAGGGCACCCCCGCCGCGGACCGTTCCGAGGCGGATCTCTCCGGCCGTGACATCCAGATCGTGGTCGACCTGGGGCTCGGCGAAGGCGAGGCCACGATCTACACGACCGACCTTTCGCACGCGTACGTCGAAGAGAACAGCGCGTACTCGTCATGAGCCCTTCCGAATCCACGGTCCCCGCGGACGAACGGCTCGCGACGGCCGCCGAGAAAGCCGCGATCCTCATCGAGGCCCTGCCCTGGTTGCAGCGCTTCCACGGCGCCACCGTCGTGGTGAAGTACGGCGGCAACGCCATGATCGACGAGAGCCTCAAGCAGGCTTTCGCCGAGGACATGGTGTTCCTGCGCATGGCCGGGCTGCGTCCGGTGGTGGTGCACGGCGGCGGCCCGCAGATCACCGCGATGCTCAACCGGCTCGGCGTCGAAGGCGAGTTCAAGGGTGGTCTGCGCGTCACCACGCCCGAGACGATGGACATCGTCCGCATGGTGCTGACCGGCCAGGTCAGCCGCGAACTGGTCGGGCTGATCAACGCGCACGGCCCGTACGCGGTCGGCATCTCCGGCGAGGACGCGCGGTTGTTCACCGCCGAGCGCAAACAGGCCACTGTGGACGGCGTACCCGTCGACATCGGGCTGGTCGGCGAGGTCTCCGAGGTCAACCCGGACGCGGTGCTCGACATCGTCAACGCGGGCCGGATCCCCGTGGTGTCCACCGTGGCGCCGGACATCGACGGCGTCGTGCACAACATCAACGCCGACACCGCCGCCGGTGCGCTGGCCGCCGCGCTGGGCGCGGAGAAACTCGTCGTCCTCACCGACGTCGAAGGCCTTTACGCCAACTGGCCGGACCGCGGCTCGCTGGTCGACCGCATCCGCGTGGACCGTCTCGAAACCCTCTTGCCCGGCCTCGCCAGCGGCATGATCCCGAAGATGGAGGCCTGCGTGCGCGCCATCCGCGGCGGTGTCCGCCGGGCGCACGTGATCGACGGCCGCATCGCCCATTCGGTGCTGCTGGAGGTCTTCACCTCCCGCGGCATCGGTACCATGGTCTTCCCCGAAACGGAGCTCCCGTGACCACGCTTAAGTCCAATGTAGACGGCCAGGAGCACTGGAAGTCCTCTCTCATGGACAACTACGGCACCCCGTCGCTGACGCTGGTCCGCGGTGAGGGCGCGAAGGTCTGGGACGCCGACGGCAAGCCGTACGTCGACCTGCTCGGCGGGATCGCGGTCAACGCGCTCGGCCACGCCCATCCCGCCGTGGTCGCCGCGGTCTCCGAACAGGTCGCGAAACTCGGGCACACGTCGAACCTCTACGTGAACCCGGTCGCGGTCGAACTCGCCGAAACCCTCCTCGACGTCGCCGGTCTCTCGGGCAACGCGAAGGTGCTGTTCGTCAACTCCGGCGCCGAAGCCAACGAAGCCGCGCTGAAAATCAGCAGGCTCACCGGGCGCACGAAGATCGTCGCCTGTGAGGGGGCCTTCCACGGCCGCACCATGGGCGCCTTGACCCTGACCGGGCAGCCGTCGAAGCGCGAGCCGTTCGCGCCGCTGGTCCCGGGCGTCACCCACGTTCCGTATGGCGACGTCGACGCGCTTCGCGCCGCGGTGGACATAGACACGGCGGCGGTGTTCCTCGAGCCGATCCTCGGGGAGGCGGGTGTCGTCCCGGCGCCGGACGGCTACCTCCAGGCCGCGCGGGAGATCACCAAAGCGACCGGGACCCTGCTGGTCCTCGACGAGGTGCAGACCGGCATCGGCCGCACCGGCTCGTGGTTCGCCTTCCAGCACGCCGGCATCGTGCCGGACGTCATCACCCTGGCCAAAGGGCTCGGTGGCGGCCTGCCGATCGGCGCGGTCATCGGCGTCGGCGAGGTGGGTGAACTCGTCAAGCCGGGTCAGCACGGAACCACTTTCGGGGGAAACCCGATCTGCTGTGCCGCCGGACTCGCCGTGCTCAAGACCATCGCCGAGGACAACCTGAACGACCACGTTTCCGCACTGGGCAAGGACATCGCGACCGGGGTCGAGGAACTCGGCCACCCGCTGGTCGCCGGGGTCCGTGGCGCTGGGCTGCTGCTCGGCATCGCGTTGCGCGAACCGGTTTCGGCGGCGGTCGCGAAGGCCGCGCAAGAGGCGGGCTACCTGGTCAACCCGATCGCCCCGGACACCATCCGGCTGGCACCACCGCTGATCCTGAGCGCCGACGAGGCCAAGGGATTCCTCGAAGCCCTTCCCGGGGCGCTCGATTCCACCACCACCTAGGACAGAGACGAAAACGCATGCTCCGCAACTTTCTCCGTGACGACGATCTCAGCCCGGCCGAACAGACCGAGATCCTGGACCTCGCCGACCAGCTCAAGGCCGAACCGCTGAGCTCCCGCGCGCTGGAGGGCAAGTCCGTCGCGGCGATCTTCGAGAAGAACTCCACCCGGACCCGGTTCTCGTTCGAGGTCGGCATCTCCCAGCTCGGCGGGCACCCGGTGATCATCGACGGGCGCTCCATGCAGCTCGGCCGCGAAGAGACCATCGAGGACACTTCGCGGGTGCTTTCGCGGTACCTGGACGCGATCGTGTGGCGGACCTTCGCCCAAAAGCGCATCGACGCGATGGCCTCGGCGGCGAGCATCCCGGTGATCAACGCGCTCACCGACGAGTTCCACCCGTGCCAGGTGCTCACCGACCTGATGACCATCCGCGAGCGCAAGGGCAAGCTCGCCGGGCTCACCCTGGTCTACCTCGGCGACGGCGCCAACAACATGGCGCATTCGCTGCTGCTGGGCGGGACCACGGCGGGGATGAACGTGCGTGTCGTCTCGCCGGAGGGCTTCCAGCCGGATCAGCAGGTCATGCTCGACGCCAAGCACCGGTCGAGTGAAACCGGCGGCAGCACCACGGTCTTCACCGATCCGTACGCCGCGGTCGAAGGCGCGGACGTCGTCGTCACCGACACGTGGACGTCGATGGGACAGGAGAACGACGGTCTCGACCGCGTCGGCCCGTTCCGTGAGCTGCAGGTCAACGCCGGGCTGATGCGCCGCGCCGCGGACGAGGCGATCGTGCTGCACTGCCTGCCCGCGCACCGCGGCTGGGAGATCACCGACGAGGTCATCGACGGCCCGTCGAGCGCGGTCTGGGACGAGGCCGAAAACCGGCTGCACGCCCAAAAGGCGCTGCTGGTGTGGCTCCTGGACGAGAAGCGACGATGACCGGCAGCAGGGTCACCCGGCAGGCCCGGATCACCGCACTCGTGTCCAGGATGGCCATCCGCAGCCAGACGGAGCTCGCGAAACTCCTTGCGGCGGAAGGCATCGACGTCACCCAGGCGACGCTTTCGCGGGACCTCGACGAACTGGGCGCGGTCAAACTGCGGGGCGCCGATTCCGGCGCTCCCGTGTACGTGATCCCGGAGGACGGCAGCCCGGTACGCGGGGTGCAGGGCGGCACGTCCCGGCTTTCGCGGCTGCTCGCCGAATTGCTCGTTTCGGCCGACTCGTCGGGGAACCTGACGGTGCTGCGCACTCCGCCGGGTGCGGCGCAGTTCCTCGCCAGCGCCATCGACAGGGCGGCGCTGGAGGAGGTCGTCGGCTCGATCGCCGGCGACGACACGGTCGCGGTGATCGCGAGAGAACCGTTGTCCGGCAAGGACCTGGCCGAGCGTTTCCTGGCGCTGGCCCGACGGTCGTCCACAGAGGACGGCGGTGAGGAGACCGAAGGTGGCGCCTGACGGGTTCGCCTTCCCGGACGATCCGGAGAAGCTGGTCGTCACCTTCGACGAAGGGGTGCCGGTCGCCATCGACGGGGAGACCGTGACCCTGCTGGAGGCCTTCCAGCAGGTGAACCGCCGTGTCGGCGCCTTCGGGCTCAAAGGACGCGAGATCTACGACAGCCCGGGCGCGCTCGCGTTGGTCACCGCGCACGACGAACTGGAAAAAGTCAGTATCGGGCGGGTGTCCGGCGAAGTGCGCCTGGTCCTGCACCGCGGCAACGCGGTCGTGAACTCCGCGCGCGACGAGCGCACACTGTACGACTTCAGCACAGGCGCTACGTTCGACCAGTCAGTCGCCTGAAGAGAATCAAGGATCCGAGGAGTGTTGTGAGCGGGAATGAGCAGCCGGTGCAGCTGTGGGGCGGCCGGTTCGCCAGCGGGCCGGCGGAGGCGATGGCGGCGCTGAGCGCGTCGACCCATTTCGACTGGCGGCTGGCGCCGTACGACATCGCCGGGTCGAGGGCCCACGCGCGAGTGCTGCGGAAGGCCGGGCTTCTCACCGAAGACGAGCTGACGGGCATGCTCGCCGCGCTGGACACGCTCGCGCAGGACGTCGCCTCGGGCGCGTTCACCCCGACCATCGCCGACGAAGACGTCCACACCGCGCTCGAACGCGGTCTGCTGGAGCGGGCGGGTACCGAACTCGGCGGCAAGCTGCGGGCGGGCCGGTCACGCAACGACCAGGTCGCGACGCTGTTCCGGATGTGGCTGCGGGACGCCGCCCGCCGGGTGGTCGCCGGCACCCTCGGCGTCGTCGACGCGCTGGTTTCGCAGGCGAAGCGGCACCCGGACGCGATTCTTCCGGGGCGCACCCACTTGCAGCACGCCCAGCCGGTCCTGCTGGCGCACCATCTGCTCGCGCACGGCCAGTCGCTGCTGCGCGATGTCACCCGGTTGCGTGACTGGGACGCGCGCACCGCCGAGTCGCCTTACGGTTCCGGCGCTCTCGCGGGCTCCTCGCTCGGGCTCGACCCCGAGGCCGTCGCCGCGGAACTGGGCTTCGACACCAGCGTCGACAACTCCATCGACGGCACCGCCTCGCGGGACTTCGTCGCCGAGTTCGCCTTCGACGTCGCGATGCTCGCGGTCAACCTGTCCAGGATCGCCGAAGAGGTGATCATCTGGAACACCGCCGAATTCGGCTACGTCACCCTCGACGACGCGTGGGCCACCGGCAGTTCGATCATGCCGCAGAAGAAGAACCCGGACGTCGCCGAGCTGACCCGCGGCAAGGCCGGACGGCTCATCGGCAATCTGACCGGGCTGCTCGCGACCCTCAAGGCGCAGCCGCTCGCGTACAACCGGGATCTGCAGGAGGACAAGGAGCCGGTCTTCGACTCCGTCGAGCAGCTGGAACTGCTGTTCCCGGCGATCGCGGGCATGCTCGAGACGCTGACCTTCCACCCCGCCCGGCTCGCCGAACTGGCGCCCGCCGGGTTCACCCTCGCCACGGACATCGCCGAATGGCTTGTGCGCCAAGGAGTTCCGTTCCGTGTCGCGCATGAAGCGGCGGGGGAAAGCGTCCGCGTCGCCGAGGGCCGGGGTGTCGGACTGGACGAACTGACCGACGAAGAATTCGAGAAGATCAATCCGGCGCTGACGCCCGCCGTGCGCGAGGTGCTGACCGTGGAGGGCTCGGTGAACTCACGCGACGCTCGTGGCGGAACCGCTCCCGAGCGGGTCGCCGAACAGCGGGACCGGCTGGTCGCGCGGGTCACCGAACACCGCGCCTGGCTGAGCTGACCAGAAGTACATGATGGCCCCCTTCCTTGCGCCTGAGTACAGGAAGGGGGCCTTCATGTACTCCAAGGAAGCTTGGCCGCCAAGCCGTCGAGAACGCAGCCAAGGCCACGCTCGAAGTCGGAGTCGTTGGTCTCCTCGGGCTTCCGTTCCCGCTGTGCCGCATACAGCTTCTTCAGCCGCGGGTGGTCCTGCACGGCCTGCTCAGCGGCGGGCCACAGGCGGTCTTTCCACTCCCGCTCGCTCTGCCCACTGCGCTTGAGCGTCGTGAGCCACGCGGCCTCGCTGGTGGCCCTCCCGACGACGAACGCCATCACCGTGTTGAACGCCAGGTCTGCGTCGTCCAGCGAGAATCCCGCGTCCTCGAACAGTGCCAGCGCGGCCTCCGACAGCCGCAGGACGTTCGGCCCCAGATACGCCACCCCCGCCTCGCCGAGCAGCGAGCCGATCCAGGGGTGGCGAAGAAACACCGAGCGCAGGTCGTGGGCGAATCGCGTCGCCGCCGCCCGCCACGGACCCGGCTCCGGGAGCGCGACTTCGCCGTAGATCTCGTCGACGACCAGTTCCACCAGCTCGTCCTTGCCGGCCAGGTGGGTGTACATCGACGCGGCGGCCACGTCGAGCCGGATCCCGAGTTTCCGCATGCTCAGCGCGTCGATGCCTTCGGCGTCGAGCAGTTCGATGGCCGCGGAAACGATCTTTTCCCTGCTCAGCGCCGGCTGGTCGCGTTTGCGTTTCGGAGGACGAACCCAGATCGACATCCGCGTTCCCTACTTTTCCGTACAGTGTTCAGTATGCCTAACAGTGTACGGACACTATTCGACCTCGCCCACTGGCAGTCCCGCCTCGACTCTCTGCGAGCCGAACACCGAGTTCCCGGTGCGACCCTCGCGGTGCTCGTCGACGGCGAGCTCCACGAACTCGCGAGCGGGATCCTGCACCGGGGGACCGGCGTCGAGACCACCACCGATTCGGTCTTCCAGCTCGGCTCGGTCGCGAAGGTCTACACGGCCGCGCTGGTGATGGGCCTTGCCGAGGAAGGGCGGCTGGATCTCGACGCACCGGTGATCGAGGTCTTGCCGGAGTTCGCGACGGTCGATCCGGACGCGACCAGGACGATCACCGCCCGACGGCTGCTGAGTCACACGAGCGGCCTCACCTGCGACTTCACCGACGACACCGGACGCGGTGACGACTGTCTCGCCAAGTACGTCGAAGCGGCGAGAGGAGTGGCGATGGACTGCCCGCCGGGGACGGCGGCGTCCTACAGCAGCGTCGGGTACAACGTGCTCGGCCGGATCATCGAGGTGCTCACCGGTCTGACCTGGGACAACGCCCTGCGGGAGCGGCTCATCGCGCCCCTCGGGCTCGCCGAGACGATGACCCTGCCCGAAGAGGCGTTGCGGTTCCGGGTCGCGATGGGGCATCTCGGGCAGGACCCGGAGCCGACGGCCGCCTGGGATCTCATGCCGCGTAACGCCGGTCCCTACGGCCGAGTCCTGGCCACCGCCGGTGACGTGGTCCGCTTCGCGCGGATGCTGCTGGACGGCACCGCGGCCGACGGGACTCGCGTGCTCGCCGAGGACACGGTGACCGCGATGCGGCGTCGCGAGGTCGAAGTGCCCGACAAGTGGACGCTCGGCTCCGACGGCTGGGGCCTGGGCCTGTCGATCTACGACTGGAACGGCGTTTCCGGCTTCGGGCACAACGGCTCGTCGATCGGGCAGCGCTCCTACCTGCGGGTGGTCCCGGAAGCCGGGCTGGCCTTCGCCCTGCTCACCAACCACGGCACGACGGATCGGCTGTACAACGACCTGTCCCGGGAACTGCTCGGCGAACTCGCCGGAGTGCAGGTGCCCGCCGACTTCGCTCCGCCGCCGTCACCGCCTTCGGCGAACGTCGCACCTTTCGCGGGCACCTATCGCCGCGAAGGCGTCATCATCACCGTCGCCGAGAAGGCCGGGAAGCTGCACTTCGTCTACGAATTCGCCGATGCGCTCAAGGGAATCGCCCCGCCGATCGAGGCGGATCTGGTGCCCGTGTCGGACAACGTCTTCGCCGGGAGGAACTCGATGTTCGGCGACGACTGGATGCCGGTGCTGTTCTCGAAACTCCCCGACGGCACCGAGTACTGCTACACCGGCATGCGAGTGGCGCCGAAGATCACGGAGTTCCGCGCGGATGGCGAACCTGTCGGAGCCTCCGGTTAAGGTCGGGGAGTGCGGAACGTGGTGACCGGGAGGCAGTTCACCCGGCGGGAACTGGCGCTGGATCCGGTGGAGCTGTCGACGCTCCTGCTCGGAGCGGTGATCGAAGCGACCGGTCCCGACGGCACGGTCGCCGTCCGCCTGGTCGAGGTGGAGGCCTATCGCGGACTCGACGACCCCGCATCGCACTGCTATCGCGGTCAGACCCCGCGCAACGCGGTCATGTGGGGGCCGGCGGGGCATCTGTACGTGTACTTCGTCTACGGCATGCACTTCTGCGCCAACGTCGTCGGCACCGAAGACGGGCAGCCGGGCGCCGTGCTGCTTCGGGCCGGGGAGGTGGTGTCCGGTGCCGACATCGCCAAGGCGCGCAGGCCGTCGGCGCGGGGCAACGGCGAACTCGCCAAAGGCCCGGCCATCCTCACCTCGGTGCTCGGCATCGACAAGGCCGAGAACGGGGTCGACCTGACCGATCCCGCGTCACCCGTCCGGCTGTACACCGGTGAACGCGTCCCCGAATCGTCCATCCGCAGCGGGCCGCGCGTCGGCGTCGCGATGGCGATGGACACGCCGTGGCGGTTCTGGATCGACGGCTCGCCCGCCGTCTCCACCTACCGGCGCGGCGGCAAGCGGCGGGCGTCGGCCCCCGGCCGATAGTCGGTTGACCTGGTGCGGGAGGATCTACAGGCGTGAGCGAGCACATCCTTGACGAGCTGACCTGGCGCGGCCTGATCGCGCAATCCACCGACACCGACGCACTGCGGCGAGACCTCGACCAAGGACCCCTCACGCTCTATTGCGGATTCGACCCGACGGCGCCGAGCCTGCACGCCGGCAACCTGGTCCCGCTGCTGATGCTCTCGCGCTTCCAGCGCGCCGGGCACCGCCCGATCGTGCTGGCGGGCGTCGCCACCGGGATGATCGGCGACCCGCGCGACACCGGTGAACGCACCCTCAACACGGTGGACACCGTCTCCGAGTGGGCCGACCGGATCCGCGGACAGCTGGAACGGTTCGTCGACTTCGACGACTCGCCGACCGGCGCGGTCATCGAGAACAACCTGGACTGGACCGCGAAGCAGAGCGTGGTCGAGTTCCTGCGCGACGTCGGCAAGCACTTCCCGGTCAACATGATGCTGAACCGGGAGACGGTGAAGCGCCGCCTCGAAGGCGACGGCATTTCCTACACCGAGTTCAGCTACCTGCTGCTGCAGTCGCAGGACTACCTGCACCTGTACCGCGAGTACGGCTGCAAGCTGCAGATCGGCGGCTCGGACCAGTGGGGCAACCTCGTCGGCGGTGTCGACCTGATCCGCCGAACCGACGGCGGGCACACCCACGCGCTGACCGCGCCGCTGGTCACCGACTCCGAGGGACGCAAGTTCGGGAAGTCCACCGGCGGCGGCAGCGTCTGGCTCGACCCGGAGATGACCTCGCCGTACGCGTGGTTCCAGTACTTCCTGAACGTCAGCGACGCCGACGTCATCCGCTACCTGAAGATGTTCTCCTTCCTCGGGCAGGAGGAGATCGCGGCACTCGCCGAAGACACCGAGCAGCGCCCCCACCTGCGGTCCGCGCAGCGGAAGCTGGCGGAGGACTTCACGACCCTGGTGCACGGCGAGGGGGCGACCCGGCAGGTCGTCGCCGCTAGCCAGGCGCTCTTCGGCAGGGGAGAGCTGCGTGAACTCGACTCCTCGACCCTCGACGCCGCCATGGCCGAGGTGCCGAACGGCAAGACGGACCCGAGCGGCGAGTCGACGATCGTCGATCTGCTGATCACCGCCGGGCTCGTCGACAGCAAGAGCGCCGCGCGCCGCACCGTCAAGGAAGGCGGCGCGTACGTCAACAACACGAAGATCGCCGACGAGGAGTGGAAGCCGTCCGCGGACGACGCTCTGCACGGCCGTTGGCTCGTGGTCCGCAAGGGCAAGCGCAACGTCGCCGGCGTCCGCGTCGGGGGCTGAACTGTGGCCCGGCCCGAAACAGGGGGCTTGACCTGCGGAAACGCAGTTAAGGTACCCCCCTGTTTCGAGCCCCTGCGGGCCATGTAAAGTTCTCCAAGTCGCCAGGGAAACCGGGTGGCTGCGGGACACGAACCAAGCTCTCACCTCTGGGTGATTGAGTGGGT
>NZ_MQUQ01000039.1 GCF_001953865.1 Amycolatopsis coloradensis | reverse complement strand
CGCGACACGGTTACGACGTCAACGTTTCTTGATGAGGCACTAGGACGGTCAAAGATCCCCTTTTTTGGCCCGTACACAAGCTCCGTCCACGATCGCGCGACTCCAGTCGACGAGACCCTCGCTGCCGCAACGGCGACGTCGCCGAAGGTGAGACGCTTCGACGTCCGGCGAACGCCCCGGGACGTAGAGCGTAAGCATGCAGGCGAATTGATAAGAGCTTCGCGGTTCGACTGGTGCCTTTTCCCAACTGATATTCATACTGGCTGCAGTTGAGGGTGTGCTTGGTGTGGTGTGGAGCTGTGTGGTGCGGCTCCTCACCAGGATTTCCCGGCTCGCTCTCGGCATGGGCCACCAGGACGACGTTGAGACGGAGGGCTTTCCCGTGAATCTTTTTCCTGCTCGGCAGGCGATGCTGCCTGTCGAGGTGATGCAGTGTTTGCCGTTGTCACAACGGCTTCGTGAGTTGTTTCTCGTGACCTGGGTGCCGGTGTTGTACGGCGTCATCGCGATCAACGTGGTCGTGCTGATGCTGTTGGGCGTCGACATCCTCGTCGCCGAGGCGGTCGCGGTTTCCGTCTGCTTCGCGACGACGGAGATGATCCGCCGGACGATCATCGCCGGTGCGCTCGGTGGGACGTCGGAAACGCCGGGGCCTCTTGGTTCCCCGGCGACCGGGTAGCCCGCCGGTGGCGGGGCCGGGACGGCCGCAGAAGCCGGTCGACCCCGCCGCCGGTGAGGTCGCCCAGTTCGCCCGTGGGCTGCGGGACCTCAAGGCGGCGGAGGGAATGAGTTACCGCAAGATGGCGGCTCTCGCCCACTACTCCTCTACTGCGCTGTCCACCGCGGCCAACGGTGATCGCCTTCCGAGCTGGGATGTCACCAAGGCCTACGTGACCGTGTGCCGCGGCGACATCCAGGAGTGGCACCAGCGATGGAGCGCCGTCCGCGCGACGCTGACCGACGATGAACCCACTCCGCAGATGCGTACCTTGACGTCCCGCGACACCATGGCCAGCGAAAATAAGGTCACGCGCAACCCCGCTTGGCGCCGGTCGGTCGTGATCACCTCTGTCGTGCTTCTGTTCGTGATGGTCACTGCCTACCTGGCATATAACAAGAAGCTCGACGAGCCTGTCACGCAATGGAAGGACCCCTCTGAACAGGTGATGGCGCTGGGTGATCTTCCGCCGGTGGTGGGGAATTGGACTGCTGGGGGCATGCCCGCGGACCTCGGTGGTCAGGATTATCCCCAGACCCTGCGCCAGACCGTGGACTCGTGCACACAGCGGAGAGCCGCAGTCGAGTACAACCTTGGAAAGCGTTTCACGCGGCTTGTCGCCTTCGCCGGGATCGACGACAACAGTCCGAACGCTACGACCAAAGCCTCGATTATGTTCCAGGGCGACGGCCGGACGATCGCTATCAGCCAGCTGACCTTCGGCACCCGAGCCCAGCGGCTCGACGTCGACGTGTCCGATGTCCTGCGGCTGACGATCATCGTCAGCTCCGAAGGGACCGACCCCACCTGCAAGCCCATGGGGATCGACCTCGCACAGGCCACATTATTCCCCACCCCGGCCCCTTCCGTCATCCCCACCATCACGTCACCCAGTCAGGAACCCAGTGGATAACCGCGTTATTCACTGGGTGCACTTCAGCGCGGATATCGCTATTTCCGCTGCTCAGGGATTGATAACTACTGTTCAGACATCAACGATGAACGGTTGCCGATCACTTTCCGGCTTGCTTATCAAGATCATCGGTTGGCACACTGGGGAACGTCTCGACGCGTTGCCTGGTGGTCTAGCCAGACCTGAGACACCAAAGGGCCCCTGTCACCACCAGGGGCCCTTTTTCTTTAGCCGGTGGGCCCGCCAGCGACTACCTGGACAACCGCCCCGCCTCGGCTGGCCCCCGTTACCCTCTTCGTAGCTCCTGATCAAGGAGTTCGTGGTCGCCAGGCCCGGCATGACTTAGTCCCCCAGGTAACGGGGACTGAGTGAACCCGTCGCCGCTCGGGTCCAGAGTCACCGCCGCAGCGCCGGAAACGGCCGTGGCAAGTGCCTGCCTGACCTCGGCGACATTCCCCTCGGAGATCGCGTTCTGCCCACCGCACGCGGCCCGTCCCCCGCGCCACGACCGCGATCGTGGTGACCAAGCCCGTTCTGCGCCGGTTCATCGGTCCAGAGTGCCGCCCTCGCCACCCCGCCCGCATCCGTAGGACTATTCAGCCGAGGACAGGCGTCGCACCCCCGGCGATCAGCCCGTCGCAGATCAGAGCAGGCCAATCTCGTTCACCAGGCTCGTCGTCGTTGTGACGGCGACGACTTACGACGGCATCGTGGTGAAGCCATACTTCCGCTGCAGAACCTGCTCAGGAGCCGCTGTTGAGCAGCGGCCAGCTGTGGTTGCTGTCGGGGTCGTCGAGCCAGATGAACTGCTTGCCCGCCACGTTGAGCGCGGTCACGCCGAGCCGGGCGGCGTCGGGCTGACCGAGTGCCTCGAACAAGGTGGCGGCGTGCTCGACGGTGTCCCACAGCCGGTAGGGCCCGGACTGGCGGACCGCCCACGTGCCCTCCGCCAGGGGTGTCAGGTCAACCTCAGCGCGCGCGAGACCGCGTTGGGCAACCACGACGCCGTGCTCGGCGCTGCCGCCGAGCGTCAGTCCCGAAGCGTGGAGCCAGAGGAACAGCGCCAGCTCGGGCCGGTTCAGGAGCGTGGCGGGATCAACGGGGGTGGTGCCGTAGTGCGGGATGGCGGTTGCGGCCGCTGACGGTTGCTTGCCGGGGCCGAATGGGCTGGTGACGTCGACGCGCATCGGCATGAACAGCATGGGGAACGGGTCGATGCGGCCGCTGACCTCGTCGTCGGCGGTCTTGTCGAGCACCATCAGCGGGCCAGCGGCTCCGGCGTCGAGTGGGGCGACGATCCTGCCGCACGCGGCCAGCTGGTCGATCCAGGCCGGCGGGATCGCGGTCACCGCGCAGGTGGCGATAATCCGATCGAACGTAATCTCCCCCGGCCAGCCCTGGCTGCCGTCGCCCGTGGCCAGATGCGGGCTGTACCCGGCGACGGTCAGGTGCTCATGGGCGGCGTCGACCAGTTCGGGGTCGAGGTCGAGGGAGTAGACGTTGTTCGCGCCGAGGCGGTGGGACAGCAAGGCGGCGTTGTAGCCGGTGCCGGTGCCGATCTCCAGCACTCGGTGCCCCGGCTCGGGGGCAAGCCGTTCCAGCATGACCACCATGACGGTGGGCTTGCTCGACGACGAGCTGGCGATCTCACGCCCGGCCGGACCGTCGCCGGCGGTGCGGGTCTGGGTGGCCAGTGCTTCGTCGGCGTAGACCGCGTCCAGCCAGCCCGGATCACCCGCCTCCAACGTGGTTGGACCGTCGAGGATCCGCGGGACGACCAGGTGCCGGGGTGTCGCGGCGAACGCGTCGCGCCAGGCCGGGTCATGGAGGACACCAGCGGCAGTCAGCTCTGCGGCGAGGGCGGCCGCCCGGCTTTCCCAGGTGGCGGTGTCCAGAACGTCCACGGGTCTACTCCTTGGTCAAGGTGTCGGCGATTGCCGCGGCGATCGGCAAGTCGCATTCTTCGGCCAACCAGCCCCAGGCGGCAACCGCGTTGGCTTCAAGTTTTCCAACCGGTTTCGTCATTTTCTGTGCTTTGAGCTGGGGTTTGACGTCGCGTGCATGTTCGGGACGTTAGTTGCCGTCTTTCTTGTCATTGGACGCGATTTTGTCGAGGAGCCGCATGAGAAGATCCGCCAACAGGACGATCTCGGCAGCTTCGGTCGGGTCTGTGTGATCTACTCGGCGGCGGCTGGCCGGGTTTTTGAAGAGGCCGATGGTTCCTTTGAACAGTTCCATGAGTGCAACGGATTCGCCTGGATCGATGTCGGAGCGCCAAAGTGGTCCTGCGTCCGCATAGTCCGGGTTGTCTCTCGGAGGCGATTTGAATGCTGCTTGCATGAGTTTGGTGCCGAAGAGGCTGTCGGACAATCCGGTCATGGCGCGGACGCGGATTTCGACTTCTTTCATGGCCATGAAGGCTGCGGCTTCGAAGTCGCCGCGGAGGAACTGTGGTCTGGCTTTGGCTTCGAGTTCTGTGACGAGTTGCAGGTCGAGCCGTTGAACGGCGCGGAGCCAAGGCAATCCGCGTTCGAGGGCGTCGTGTCCCTGCCGGCTAACAACGAACGCTCCGGCCGATGACTGCTCCGGGTCCCAGACGACTAGACCGCGGTTGAGTAGCCAAGCCCAGGCTTCGGACAGCACGTTGAGGACGTCTTTGCGTCCGGGATATGCACGTTGTCTGGCGGTGTTGAGCCAGTTCTGCCAGTTCCGTTCGTTGTTGTCGCGGGCATCTTTGAGGACACGCAGGCCAAGGTCGTCGAGTGGAAGTGCTAGCACCTCGTTTGCTTCGAGGTCCCAGGCGGTGAAGTTCATCGTGCCTCCAGTGCGTTCGCGATCCATGTCGGTGCAGACCCAGTCGTGCGCCGCCTTGTTTGTGTTTCAGCCGGGCTGCGCTTCTTCCAAGATCTGCGCCTCGAGCTGGGCGATCTTCCGGTCTTGGAAGCGGGTGTTGGACCGCGCGGCTTGGAGCCGTTCATGGAGAGTTCGGTTCTCGTCGCTGAGCTGACGGACGCGCTGTTTGAGCGCGGTGTTCTCGGCGGTGATGTGACCGATGGCCTCGGGGACCATTCTTGCTCCAGGTCCCGGATTTCGCCCATGAGGTCACCGATCCGGCTGCGCTGGGATCGGATCTCGGCGTGGGCGGCGTTGAGTGCGTCTTCGGCGTTGAAGGCGCGCTCGCGCCAGGCGAGATCTTGCTCGGCATCGTGCGCGGCCTGGGTTTGCGCGCGTTGCCCGGCCGCGTTCTTCGCCGCGCCGGCGACGAGGGAGCGGGCGTCGGTGTTCTCGTAGAGAAACGTCCGAGACACCTCGGCTCGGCGGGCGACGGCGGCGTAGGTGATCGGCCTTTTCTGTCGGCGCAGTGCGGAGACGGCGTCCTGGACCCGTTGCAGCATGACTTCGGTGTTCTGGCGGCGGGCTTCGATGGCGGCGGCGGTCCGTTCCCGGGTGGTCATGCTGATTCCTGCTCCCAGTCGTCGTCCTCGTCGTCAGTGGTGGTGTTGGCGAGGTCGCTGGCACGGAAGCCGAGGTTCCAGAGTCGTTGGAAGTAGTCCTGGGGCCGTCGCAGGTCCAGGGCAAGGGCGTCATCGAGCAGCCCGAGCCCGGCGAGGGCCTTCTCCAGGCCGTTGATGGCCCGAGCCGTGGGCTCGAAGACCTGGTGCAGGTAATCGGCGGTGGCGTCGTCAGGGGCACGTTCAGCGATCGAGCGCCATTGCTCACGTTTCCGTTGCCAGTAAAGAAGATCAGCACCGGACATGACGAACTTGTCACACCCTTCGCAGTTCAACTTCCAGGGACACGCCGCTCCATTGACTACGGGTTGGAAGGTGCAGAAACCGCCTTCAGTGGGGGTGCTGCGGCGGGAAAGGTCCAGTGCGAGAGCCTCGGCTTGCAGCCTGTCCATCGGGGTAGTGGTGCTGGACAGCAGTTCGCCGGGGCTTGCTGCGCCGGGCCCGGCGACCCAGATGTGTTGCAGGACGTCCTCGATCTCGGAGACGGCGACTTTGGTGTAGTGCTCGGCCATCCGCTCGGAGACGTGGCCAAGGTATTTGCGAATGTGTGACAGGCTCGCTCCGTGGGCCAGGAGCCGGGTAGCCAGCGTGTGGCGAGCCTGGTGGGCGACGTAGCGCCCGAGGTCGAGACTGTCGACCCATGACCTGAACCGGTCGCCGAACCAGCTCATGGACATCGACTTGCACCCGGCGATATTGCGTGTGTTGGTGGGAAACAACGCTAGGCCAGCACGTTCTTGCTGCGTTGCTTCCCGTCCGCCGTGCCGGTCGGCGAACCGGGCGAGGGTTGTGCGTTGCCGCTTTGCCAGCCGTTCGTAGATCGTCTCGGGGATGCGGATGGCTTCGTCGTAGTTACCGACCTTCGTCTGGTCGTGCCAGAGCATCGGCAGCGTGTTGTATCGGCCGATGCACTCCAGCCGCAGATTGGTCACCTCACCGGCGCGGCGTCCCGTGGCGACGATCGTCTCCCAGATGTCGCGTAATCCCGCGTCGTTCCGGTCATGGTCGGCAGTGAGCCGCTGCAAGTTTCCCTCGTCGGATAGCGCTTTGGCGACCTCGTCGGGGAAGGGACTGCGGGTCCGTGTGTTCATCCGGCCGCCCGGTGGCAGTGCTGCGATGAATCCGCGGTCCAGGCCGATCCGATCGGCCTCGCCGGACATCAGCGCCCCGCGCAGCACCAGTCGACCGTTGTTGAACAGCGGCCTGCGCAGCGCGGCGGTGACGAGTGCCGGCTTCTCCTTGACGCGACCAGGTAGCGCGAAGGTGGGCAAGCCGAGTCGTTCGCGGCGGCGATACTCGACGACGAACCGTTCCATATGCTCGGTCCGCAGCAGGCGGGGATCGTGCCCACCTTCAGGTGCGTGACGTTCCAGGAAAGTCCCCAGCTCCAGACATGCCTTCCGGGGCTGATCAAGGCATCCCCTGGTCCGAGGGCAGTTCGGTGACCTCAATTGCTCGGCCGCGTGATCCCAGAGCAAGTCCCGCAGCCAGCGCTGCGGCACGTCGGTGAAATCGAAGCGGCTGGAACTGCTGGTGAATCGGACCCCGAAATGCTCGGTCTCGATATAGCCAGCGCTCTTCGTGTCGGCCGGGCTGTAGTAGACCAGCCGAAGCTCCTTGATGATCTCCTGAATCATCCGTCGGACGTGGTCTTTCGTGCAGCTGGCAAGGTCGATGTCGAGCAGCGACTCAAAACGTCCGTGGTAGCAGAATTCCAGCATGGCTGGAGCCAGGGCAGCTCCCATGCCTGGCGCTGCTCTCCTTGCACGTGAGCGTGCAGACCCCATCGAATCTCCGCCCGCAGCAACGGCCGCAACCCGCGCAGGTTGAGATCGCCAATCCGCATCACCGGCACTTGTGCCGCGCACCAGCGGCGGAACGCGCTCTCGTCGTCGTAGCGGACAGGGACCGGCTTGTCGTGGTACTCGTAGGAGCCAAACCAGCCTCTCGGCAAGGTCGCGCCGCCTGGTTTGCCGACATCGCCGTAGCGATCCTCGTGCAGGACACACAGTCCCAGCGGTGATGTCGCCAGCTCCAGACACGCGCCTGTTCGGCACTCGCCGTAGGTCGGATATGGGGTCTGCGTCTTCAACCACCGCTCGAAGCCGGTCTTGGTGCCGTGGGTGCGGACGTGTGCGCGCCAGCGGTTGCGGTGGCGGTGACAGAGCGCCAGCTGCCGGTTGAACGCGGGCCGGTGCACGCAAATGCGGCAAATGATCGGCTCCAGCGACACGGTCCGTGTCAGTGGTAGCGCGGACCGAACGAACGCCGCCCGCCTGGTTCCCGCGGCCTTCGCCTTGTTCCACTGTGCTCGGTGGATAGCGCACAGATCACCTGTAGCCCAGCGCGACCGCTCGCAGTCGGCTACTACGCACTGCCAGGGATAGACAGGGTGATCCGAGGGAATCCGGATCACGTCACGGCAGAACAGCGGATCGAATGAAGGACCGTTGATCAGCGTGGTCAGCAGCTCCAGCCGGTCGCGGCCAGCCCGATCGGACTCTGCCATTGGCAACGGGATCGTCGCGTTCATGCTTGATCACCCCAGACCTTGCGCAGTGCGCGGTCGAAGACGGGGTCATGGACGTCGGCGTGGGCGTAGATTTCGTCGACCGTCGTCGCCGACGCCCATCCGCCCGCCTCACGGGTGACCACCGAGTTGCCGCCGGAGGCGTCGAACACAGCGGTCGCGAACGAGTGGCGAAAAGCATGGGGTTTGACCCGGCCCAGCTCGGCGCGGTGTCCGGCCCGGCGGAGCATCCCGCGCGCCGCATCCGTCGTCCAGGGTTCGCCGTGGCGGGGGCCGGTCAACTGCACCAGCAGCATCCCATGCTCGGTTCCGGAGCGAGGGTATTCGGTGGTCATGTACTCGAAGTAGGTGTGAATCATCGCCGGACTCACCCGTCGGATCAGCCCGCCGCGCACGGTGCCGTCCTCGACCGCCCAGTCGTACTTCGTCTTCGCTGCCGCCCTGTTCGGGTTGCCCGGCCGGTGACAGATGTGCACGTGCGCCGCCCGGCATTCACCGCACCGTGCGTTCTCCCGCAGGTGCAGATCGGCCACGTGCAGACCACACAGTTCACCGATGCGGAACCCGCCATCCGACAGCCAGGTCACCACCATTCGGTCCCTGGCCGTGGTGGCCGTTTCCAGGACCCGGTCTTTCGTCCCTTCCGGTGTCATCTTCGGATGCCGCCGACGAACCTTGCGTGGAGCCAGCGGATTCGCCGGCATGTCACGCTTTACATGCCCGAGCAGCGCCCGGTTCCGATCCGCCTTGCTCGGCAATCGAGTTCGGTCCAGCTGCGCGCCCAACTCTTCGTTGACACCCAACGCGGCCTGCCGCAGGTAGAACCCCTTCAAGCAAGAGGCCGCCGCAGACAACGCACTATGGCCGTACGGATGCTTGCCGACCCGCCACGGCAACCCAAACGGCATCTGCGCCTTCGCGCCTACTGCACCCATGTAGCGCTCAAGATCCCGCAACGCTACTGCGGACAGCGAGAGCTGCTCCCGCTCCAGCCACCGCAAGTGATCCACCAGCAGATACGCGTACGTCCGCGAGGTTCCCGGCTCCAGCATCCTCAGAAACCCGTCCGCCTCCTGACGCACTAGACCGTCCGGCCCGACGATCGTGTGCCACCGCCCGTCCTTCCGCTCCAACGACTGCACACGCAGATCACCGACCACCAACTTCCGAGCCACAAAACCTCCATAAAGGACATCACGAACGTCCCTTACAGAGTCGGAAAAACGGTACAGCACCTGAAGATCACTAACGGCTGACGAACATCACGTACACGTAGACCCGTGGTCGGTAAATTCAAGGAACCAGAACCTGCCGTCGGTGTCGATCGCGAAATCGAGTGCACCGTAGACCAGGCCCATCTCCCCCATGAGCCGTTTGATCCCCGCGGTGACGTCGGCGGGTAGCTCGGTGAGACGGTAGGTGTTGGTGCCGTATCCAGCTCGCCAGTCGACACGGGCGGGGTCGGTGTGCGCGTGGATCTCCGAGGCGGTGATCTCGTCGCCGACGACGAATACGCGTGCCTCATAGGCTTTCGGGATCCACCGTTGGTACTGGTGTGCGGTGAGCGCGACGTCGCGCAGGTCCTCTGGGGTGGTGGTGTCCACTGGTTCGGTGTGGGCGAACTCGCGGACCCCGGCTTCGACGATCGACACCGCGCCGAGCATCTTGGTGATGAATGGTCCGTCGTCGGCGAACTCGACGACGGTGTCGGGGCTGTTGGTGATCAGGGTGTCGGCTACCCGCAGGCCGCAGCGCGCCGCGAGGACGAGCTGGTGTGGCTTGTAGGCCGAATCGGCGAGACGGGCGGGGTGGTTGACCCATAGCACCGGTAGCGACATCAGCACGCCGCCCAGCCCGTACTTGGCTTCGATCTTCGCGTGTTCCTGTTCGGCGGAGTTCATCTCGGCTGGGAAAACGTAGGCCCGCGGTGAGCGATACCAGACTGCCCTGATCTGTTCGAGATCGACCCGGTGGTGGTCGGTGCGCAGGACACCGGTCCAGCGGCCCCCACGCAGCCGGGCAGAGAGGCTCAGCCGCGTGGGAAACCAGGCGGTGTCCACGCGGAACACCGTGGCGCCACGATCTCGCAGGGCGAGCACCATCGCGTCGACGCTGGGGTCCCGCTCGTCGGCGATGATCAGAACGGTCATGGTCAGTCGTTGTGGTAATCCTCGGAGGGATCACCCTCTGACCCGTCCGTGCTTCCCGTCGAGGGCGCGGTCGGCGGCCCCATCTCCAGCAACGGCCTGCCGTCGCCGTCGACCCGGATCTGCCGGACCGGGTCATACACCCCAGCCGGGCCGGGCTCCCCGGTAGCCGGCGCCGGCTTCATGCGCTGCAGACCCCACGGCCGCACACCGGGCGGCGACGGAACCTCCTCTGGCCGGGACGCGATCCGGCCCCGCGACAACGGGAACTGTGCACTGTGCGACACCAAGGGATCGTCGGAGAAACCGGCATTCGCCGGTGGCGCCCCGATCGCGGCTTCTGTCGTGTCCTTGACAATCATCAGCGAGTCCTTTCTCATCTTGGGACTTCTCCGTGCAGTGAAGCAGCGCCAGGCGAACATTCCAGAGCCACGACGTCGCCGAGATTCACGGTTGCGCGACACCGTGCTGTGCTTGCCGAGAGCGATGGCCTCCTACGTCAGAGCCCTGCGTGGGTTGCCAGCGCGGGAAGCGCGGCGGGTGTGCGGCCTGGAGTGTCGAGCATGGTGGTGATCAGTTCTCGGACCGAGGGCCGCTGAAGTTCTTGTGGTGCGCAGGCGTGGGCCATGGTGAGTGCGCTGCTGGCGTGGTCGAGGTTGCCGTGGTCTTTCCATGCTCGCGCGCCGTCCACATAGGACCGTGCCCGGCGTTCGGCGGTTGGCAGGCGGGCGGGAACGACGGAGGTGAAGTAGTTCAGGGCCGTGGCCGTGTCGCCCAGGGCGTGGTGCACGCCGATGCGGTAGACCGCGACGGTGGTCTCGCTGAACTGGGCGTTGCCGGTGCCGTCGGCGGTGCCGGGCAGCCTGCGGGCGGCGTCCTCGGCTTCCTCGAGGAGGCCGATGGCCTGGGCGGTGTTGCCGTTCTGGGCGGCGGAGTAGCTCGCGGTGCACAGCAGCGACCCGTAGGTCGCCAGCAGCGGTGCGTGCGGATCACCGTGGACGGCGCCGAGGTCGAGCGCGGTTTTGGTGAGCATGGTGATCGCGCCGTTTAGCCCGGCCTCCCGGTCGATGCGTTCCGGGGCGGCGAGGGCGTGGCGGCGCATCGAGATGGCCATGGCCCGGGAGCTGGCCGCGATCGCGAGCGGGTCACCGCTGGCTTCGGCGGCGGTGTGGGATCGGTCCGCGGTGACCCGGGCGACGGTGTCGCGGTGCCGCTTGGTGGCCAGCTCGGATCCGAGCAGGTAGGCGCGGGCCAGCGCGGCGGACAGGCGCTCCCGTAGCTGGCCGGTGGCGGCGTCGCGGCTGGCGTGCGCGGTGGCGATCAGCTGGGGAAGCGCGTGGGTGAGCTCGCTGTACTCGCAGCGCTGAAATGCCTGCTGCGCCCGCTGCAGCGCCTGGTGCAGCGTGACCAGCGGCACCGGCGCCGCCGGGACCTGCGAGCGCGCGAGCAGCAGCGATTCCAGCGATTCCTCGGTGGTCGCCGCGCGTGCGGTGCCGGGTAGCGCCCCGGTGAGGGTGAAGCCGACCAGTCCCGCGAGAACCTGTCGTCGCCGCATCGCCTCGTCACCGCCTTGTCCGCTGCCGGAGGTAGTTGCGCCGACAGTAACCGGCCGGGCACGGTCGTGCGTCCCGGGCGCGCCGGTCTCGGCGGGCGCGAGTCCGAACAGGTGCGGCGGGATAGCCAGGACGTCGGACAGGGTGCGCAGGTAGCGCACGTCGATGAGCTTGCGCTGCCCAGTCTCCATCCTCGACAGGGTGCTCACCGAGAGGTGACATTGGGCCGCGACCTGCTCCAACGTCCACTGGCGGGCACTACGGACGGCACGCACGAGCGGTCCGTAGCGACCCTCGGCGGCCGCGCGCAGGATCTCGGGTGACGTCCAGAACGGGTGCAGAGCGTCCATCGCAACCTCCTCACCCATCGTCCCCCACCCGGCACCCTGAGCAACAGTCTGAGGCGGTGTTCCGCTTTTTGACAGTTCCGCAAAGTCGTTGCCGATCACGCAACCACCTCTGCCGTGCCGGCGGGTCACCGGCGTTTCCTGACCTCTCCCGCTCCGATCGAGCACCTGTTCAAGGGAGACCGTCGTGACACATCCCCGGCACCTCGTTCCCGTCGCCGCGAGCCTGGCCACCGCGCTGGCCGAGAACGACCTGAGCATGGACGGCCACACCTGGGCCGCGCCGCAGGTGAAGGTCGCGCGCGCCGCCCTGCGCACTGCCGGGGCCGCGCTGGTGCACGCGCTCGCCGACCGCCTCGACAGGGAGGGCTGGGTGATCGCGGCGTTCCCGGCGGAGCTGTCGGACGAATCCCTCCGCCGCCCGGCCGCCGGGATGCTGGCTGGAGTCGGGGTGCCGTTCTTCTCCATCGACGGCGGCCGCGGACTGTGGCTGGACGGGGTATCCGCGCCAGAACGTGACCCGCGCAGCTTCAGCGGGCTCGGCGCGCAGGCCCTGCACATCGACGCGCCGAACGTGACCGCTCCCCCGGACTACACGAGCCTGCTGATGCTGCGCCCGGACCCGGCCGGGGGCGGGCGCTCGCTGATCGCCGATCTGCGCGCGTCCGCGGTGCTGCTCGCCGACGGCGACCGCGAGGTCCTCCGGCAGCCGGTGTTCGTCGAAGGGTGCGCCGAGCGGCTGTCCGGAGTCGGCCAGCCGCTGCTGCCGTTCCCCGTCCTCGAGGACGGCCCGCCGGGGACGACGTGGATCCGCTGGGCCGGGAAACTGCTGACCGACGACCGCAACACCCGCTACTTCCCGGTTCTGGAGCGTTTCGCGTCACTGCTGCAGGTCACCACGCAGCAGGTGATACTGCGACGCGGGCAGCTGCTGATCGCCGATCAGTGCCGCGTCGCACACGGCCGCACCGCCCTGGGCCCGCAGCACACGGTCGCACCGTCAGCACGGCGGCTGCTGCCAGGCCAAGGCCCGGTTCGACGCCGGAGCACCGGTACACCAGGTCCTGCGGCTGCGGAGCGCGGCATGACCGGCCACACCGTCGACGTCACCGTGGTCGGCACCGGCGTGATCGGGCTCGCCGCCGCGCACACCCTGCTGGGCCGCGGGCTCACCGTCGCCCTGATCGGACCGTCCCCGATGGCCGCGCCCGGCCAGGCCAGCGCGGCGGCGGGAGCGATGCTGTCGCCGTTCTCCGAGGTCGACGCCGCCCAGGCGGCCGAGCGGGTCGAGCTGGAAGTCGGCCAGCGGCTACGCAGCCTCGCCCGGTACCCGTCATGGCTCGCCGGGCTCGCCGACGCGGCCGCACAGCCACCGGTCCCGCTCGCCGAGGGCACCTGGGTCGTGGCCACCGACGCCGAACGCGCCGACCTGGCCGCGATCGCGCGGGCCGCGCACTCGGCAAGCCACCCGGCGGAACTGCATCACGGCACCGACGTCGACGGCCTCCGGCCCGAGACCGCGGCGACCGCCGCGCTGTGGCTGCCGACCGAACCGAGCCTCGACATCACCTGCCTCCTGCGCACGCTGGAGGCGGCCGTCACCAGGCACCGCGCCGCCCGCTGGATCCGCTCGACGGCGACCAGCGTGCAGGTCGGCCGCGCGGCGGTCCGGCTACGGTGCGCGGACGGCGTCGTCGTGGACTGTGGCCGGGTCGTGCTGGCCGCCGGCGCCGGGATCCCGGTACTGCTGGGCGAGCGGGCCCGCGACCTGGGCATCCCACCCGTGCTGGCCGGGCGCGGCGTCAGCCTGGTGCTGGACACCCCGGTCGCGACCCCGCACACCATCCGCACCCCGAACGCCGCCTTCGCCTGCGGAACCCACCTCGTCCCGCGCGGAGACGGGACGGTCTACCTCGGCGCGACCAACCGGCTCACCCTCGCCCCCCGGCTCGACGCCGCGGCGACGCTGGACGAGGTCGCCGTGCTGATCGGCGACGCCACCCGGGTCATCGAGCACCGGCTCGCCGCGGCGGAACTGCGGCGCGTCCAGGTCGGGTACCGGCCCTACACCCTCGACCACCTGCCGCTGGCCGGACCGACCGCCGACCCGCGCATCCTGCTGTGCACCGCGACCTACCGCAGCGGTGTCCTGCTCGCCCCGCTGATGGCCGACCTCGTCGCCGACGAGATCACCGAACCCGGCTCCTTGGCCTGCCACCCCTACCGCGCCGACCGCCCGATGCCCGCGCCAACGCTGACCGACCTGCTGACCCCGGCCGCGCTGCGTGGGCTCGCCGACCACCTCACCGCACCCGGCACCCGGTCCAGCGGTCCCGCAGCGCGGCAGCTGGCGGCACTGCTGGCCGCCACGCTCCCCGCCGCCCTGACCGCCGACGACCCGCTCGGGACAGCCATGACCCGGCTGTTCACCCGCGCCCCGGTCGCCGAGCTGCTGCCGTCCCTGCTCACCCTCGTCGAACGCCTGGAGACCCGCCCATGCCCGAGCACAACGTCGATCCCGACACCACGGTATTCGTCGCCGCGGCCAGTGTCCGGGGCCGCCGCCCCGGCGACCTGACCCGCGAACACCGGCTCGATCAACTCGACTTCGACTCACTCGACCGCATCGCGCTCGCCGTCGCCCTCGAGCAGTCGACCCACCGGAGCGTCCCGGACCTGGTGCTGTCCACCGCCGGAACGCTCGGCGACCTGATCGATCACCTCGCCACCGATCCGGAAGGCACACCATGACCACCACCACCCAGCCGCACATCGCGCCCACCGCCCACATCGCGCCCGACGCGCGGATCGGCGACGGCACCCGCGTGTGGCACCAGGCGCAAGTCGCCGCCGACGTCGAGATCGGTACCGGCGCCACCCTGGGCACCGGCTGCTACATCGGCTCTGGCGCGCGGATCGGCGACAACGTCAAAATCGGCAACCACGCCGACCTGTTCGGCGCATGCCTGGAAGACGACGTGATGATCAGTCCGCAGGTCGTGCTCACCGAAGACCGCACACCACGAGCGACCCGCCCGGACGGACTCCGCCAAGGACCCTGCGACTGGACCTCGAACCCTGTCACCGTGCGCCGCGGCGCCACCCTCGGCGCCGGCGCCCGCGTCGCTCCCGGCGTCGAGATCGGCCCCTACGCACTGGTCGGAATCGGCGCGGTCGTCCTGGGCGACGTTCCCCCGCACGCCCTGGTCCTGGGCAACCCCGCCCGCGCGTGCGGCTGGGTCTGCCGCTGCGCGCACACCCTCGACAGCCGGCTGCGATGCCCGGCCTGCGACCGGGCCTACGAACTGACCACTGACCTGTTGACCGAACGACCGTCCGCTCCCTGATCCGACGCCGGTCGTCGGCCGACTCGGCCGGGTCGGTAGCGTCGCCGCGCATGACCCAGGTACGGCTACCGCCCGCCGAGTACTACGCCACGCTGCCCAAGCAGATCGCGAGCGCGGGCGTCATCTTCCGCGACGCCCAGGGACGTGTGCTGCTTGTCGAGCCCACTTACGGCGCCGAGACGTGGGAGGTCCCCGGCGGTGGGCTCAACCTCGGCGAGTCCCCGTACGCCGCTGCGCGTCGCGAGGTCAAGGAAGAGCTTGGGCTCGACCTCCCGCCCGGCCGGCTGCTCGTCGTCGACTGGATCCCGCCGCAGCCCGACGGCCGTCCCGCCCTGACGAACAACCTGTTCGACGGCGGCATACTCGACGAGGCGCAGATCGCGACGCTGCGGCTGGACGACGGCGAGCTAAAACGCTCGACCTTCGCCACCCGCGACGAGAGCGCCGACCTGATGCGGCCCCACATGGCACGCCGCATCGGCGCCTGCTTCGACGCCCTGGCCACCGGCCGGACCCTGTACCTGGAGGACGGGTTCGATCCAATCGCGTGACCCGGACACCCTCTCCCGGCGCCAACGAGAGCCATAGTCCTTTATGGATTCGTTGCTCCGGGCACAGTGTCGGTGGCTCTAGCCGCTACCGGATGATCGGATCGGACTCGCTACCGCGGGAGCCCCTGCGACCCACTGCAGGCCCCGACGGCACATCGCGATCAGTCGCGGACACCGGCGGGATACGTTTTCTGCGGATCTGGTAGCTTCCACTCTCGCGGGTGTTTTCGAGGCCCAGCGATGATGTGCCACAGGTCGTTCCCGGCTGTGGCGCCGAGCCGAAGCCGGCCCACAGGGCAGCACGAACCACTGACGTTCATCGCGTGACGCAGCTTCGTTGCCCGCCTGAGCCTGACGTCGGTCGCTGCCGGGATGACCGCACGGTCAGGAGAACGCGGATCCGGTCTGGTGGGATCTGCCCGCGCCGGTAGGTGTGGAGATCCGGCGCTACATGGCCGGCGATGAGGCCTAGAACCGTGGGCGCTTCAACACCCGGTCGAGAACTCTGCTCCGCCGGATCGGCCTGCTGCGCGGGCATCACCCGCGCGCGATCGCTGTCGACACCGGCGCCGTCGGACCCGTGTTCGACACGTCGGGCTGGCCTGTTCCTCGTCCCGGCCTGCTCGGGTACGACTGGACGCCGAGAACGAGCGCGCGGGCACCGGTTCCGGGCAGATCGTCTGGCTGCCGGCCACCGAGTTCAGTGATCTGTACCGGCCCGAACTGGTCGCACTCCGATCGCGCTCCACTGTGGACCAGTATTCGTCCGACGACGAGTTGTTCGAGCGCTACATGGTCGAGCGCTACATGCCCGAGCGCTTCTCCCCCGACGTTAACCGTGGCCCCGGCGCCGGTTCACGCTGGACGGTGTCTGATAACGGGTGCCGGAATTTCGAGCACCGTCATTTCCTGATCGGTTCCTCGTTGCCGCTTGGAGAAATCGGGTGCTGGGACGGCATTCGCGGCGCCCGGCCATGGTTATGACCGCCACGGCCGCGGCCACGCTGATCAGGTCGGGGTAGCGAGCGCGGTCGATGTCGGCCCGCCACGCGGCCAGTAGCTGCTCGACCGGGTCCTGCTGATCCATTCCCACTGAGACCTCACTTCCCATGTTCGTGCTTGTGCGTAGGTCGTGGAGAACCCTCGCCGCGTTACCCCCGAGCCTCTAGGTGCACCGTCCGCATGACAGAGCGCTTTTCGCCGATCGCTCCAGGTCATGGGCTGTCAGTTGTGGACGGTCGGCAGGCGAAGCGTGGCTGTTCGGGGGACGATGGGGCCGGCGGCGGGTGCGCCTCGGCGCGGAGCGACGGGAGGTGCGGGGATGGCTGGCACGCCACGCCGCGACAACTCGCGGGTTCCCGGCTGGATCGAGCCGATGCTGGCCATATCGGACCGCGGGCGGTTCCGGCAGGGCCCGGAGTGGGCCTACGAGTACAGAGATCGATGGCTACCGCGCGGTGATGCGGGTCGCCGGGGACGGCACGACGATGCTGACCAGCCGTAACGGTAACGACTTCACCGCCCGTTTCCCGGAACTGGGAGGCGTGCTCACCGAGACGCTCGGCGGGCAGCGGGCGGTACTGGACGGTGAGATCGTCGCGCTCGACGAGCACGGACGGCCGGACTTCGGGCTCCTGCAGAACTACGCTGGTGGTGTCGCTGTGGCGTACTTCGTGTTCGATGTCGTCGTCCTTGGCGACGAACGGCTGCTCGACGAGCCGTATGAGGAGCGCCGGAAAGTTCTGGAGAAGTTCGAGCCGAGCGAGAAGAACCTCGTCGCGGTCACCCCTCCTACAGCCACGCCGATCTGTCCGGAACCGGAATGAGCCCGGCCGATCTGCTCGGCGTCGCTCGTGACCGCGGCCTCGAAGGCCTGGTCGCGAAGGCGACCCGCTCGAAATACCACCCGGCCCGGCGGTCACCGGAATGGATCAAACACCCGCTGATCCAGACGCTCGAGGTGCTGGTCTGCGGCTGGCGGCCCGGTCAGGGCAACCGGGAAGGCCGCATCGGCGCGCTGCTGCTCGGTGCCCACGACCACGACGGCCGCCTGGTCTACATCGGTGACGTCGGGACCGGCTTCAGCCACGCCGCCCTCGAGGACCTGGCGACGCGACTCGGGCCGCTGGAACGGAAAACGAGTCCGTTTCCCGCCGGCGACGTCCCGCGTGACCGCGCGCGGAACGCCCGCTGGGTGACCCCGAAATTGGTCGGCGAAGTCGTCTACCGCCAGTTCACCCCACGCGAGCACCGGCTCCGCCACACCGCCTGGCGCGGATGGCGCCCCGACAAGAACCCCGCCGAGGTCCAGGTCCCCGGACCCTCGTAAACCATGACGTCGCGAACCGCCGGACACGCACGACCCGTGAAACGGGGAGAGGGAACAGCGTGCCCGGCGGCCGGCTACACGGGGCGAGGACCGGACCGGGGCAGCGGATCCAGTAGACACCGCCCGGTTCGTCCCGGCGACAGCCGAGTGAGCGACGTTCGACCGTGTGCCGCCCGGGGTATCCCAGAGCTGTTCGTGACGTCGCGTGGAGAGGAGCGCCGCGGTGCAGGGCGACATCGAGACCTATTTCGAAGACGGCCAGTGGAAGAACAAGGTCGAGGGCAGCACCCGCGCGGCCAGTACTCATCACACGAAGATCGAAGCGGTCGAGACGGGCCGGGAGATGGCGCGGGAACGGAAAGTCGAGCACATCATCAAGAACAAGGACGGCCAGATCGGCCAGCGCAACACCTACGGCCACGACCCCCGCGACATCCCCGGCTGACCAACTTCCACCACGGCCCAAGATCAAGAGACACCTATGCCCACATGACGCCTGACACTCGCCAGCCACCCGCCGTCACTCGCGGGCAGGCGAGCGGCCCGGCGCGCCGGGCTCTGCAACATCCAGGCAGGTTTCCGCGACGATCCAGGTCATGACCGACGACACGCGGCCCGCGCCCAGCAGCACCCGGGTAACCACGACGAGAAACCGGCTGCGGGAGCTTACGCCGGCCGCGATGTGGACGACCGCCGTCGTGATCACGATTCTCACCGCGGGCGCGGTGATCGCGCTGTGGTGGCCGGCCACAGCTGGGCTCACCGGCGCGGACCTGGTCAAGGCACGGCTGGACGCGTTGAAGATCGGGCTCAGCATCGGCGTTGGCGGTGGCGGCGTGGTCGCGCTCTACCTCGCCTGGCGCCGCCAGCACTCCACCGAAGCTGACCTCGACAACCGCGAACGCACTCTCGCCCACCAACAGGCCGTCGCCGCCACTGCCCAGGCACACCAGGAACGCGTTGCCGACGACGCCCGCGCCGACGCCATCGAACGCCGGATCACCGAGCTGTACCTCAAGGCTGTTGAACAACTCGGATCCGACAAAGCCCCGGTCCGCCTCGGCGGGTTCTACGCCCTCGAACGGCTCGCCCAAGACAACGAAACCCAGCGCCAGACCATCGCCAACGTTCTCTGCGCCTACCTCCGCATGCCCTACGTCCCCCCGGTCGAACAGGACCGAAAGGACGACGGCACCGAACACAGCGAGGTCTACCGTGAGCGCGCACAGGAACGCGAAGTTCGACTCACCGCCCAGCGACTTCTCAGCGACCATCTCGCTCCCGATCGCGGCGACGTCTACTGGGGCGAACTCGACCTCGACCTCACTGGCGCCCAGCTCATCAACTTCACCTTGACCCACGTCCGAATCGGAACAGGCACCTTTCACAAAGCCACGTTCATAGGTGATGCCGAGTTCCTGAAGGCGACCTTCGTCGGCGATGCCGAGTTCGCTGGAGCGACCTTCATCGGCGATGCCGGTTTCAGCAAGGCGGCCTTCACCAGCGGCGCCCAATTCGGTCAAGCGACCTTCACCAAGATCGCCGAGTTCCACAAGGCGACCTTCAACGGCACCGTCAGCTTCATGGGGACGACCTTCGCCAGCCCCACTCTATTTACGCAGGCGGCTTTCGCCAGATCCGTCTACTTCGACGGGGCGACCTTCACCAGCGGCGCAAACTTCGCTGCGGTGGTTTCCAATGACGAAGTCAGCTTCAACAGGGTGACCTTCATCGGCTACGCCATTTTCACGGAGGCGGCCTTCACCAGCGCTCGGTTCGCTGGAGTCGCCTTCAACGGCGGAGTCGAATGCGACCGGGCAACGGTGGATGACAGGCCTTTGGCCAACCCGCTGCCTCCCCACAATCGCAATGACTCAGGCGAGGCCGGCTGACATCACGTGTTCGGAAAACGATCGATGACCGAACACGAACACCCAGCAGGAACGGCGAGACGTTCCGCCAGGTCGCGATGTTCGGAAACCCGCACGTTTAGTGCCAGGTTCGATCCAGGTTCACGAACGCGTTTCCGAACGAATCAAGGCCAAGATAAACACGAAGAAGAGCGACCACGATGACGTGGCCGCCGAGACAGCACGGCTGCGCGATGCTCGCGGGCAAGGGCTTGACGCCCCGATCAGGTCGGGGCACTCATGCGCGACGAGGTCCAGTCGGTCCTGGCCGACGCCGTTCGGCGAGTCGGCCGCGCCGATCTCGGGCCAGGTGGCGCGGCCCCGGTGTCCGCCGCCCAGTCTGGACTGGCCGGATTCAGCTTGGTGGACTTGGGATGTGGGTCAAGCGAACGGTGGCCCTTCCGTTCATGCGGAAGGGCCACCGTTCGTGTCCAGAAGGGAGAAGTGCCCCCGTTGGTGCTACCGCTGTTCTTGCCCGCTGCGCTTCAGGGAGAAGTCGGAGTAGGCGAACAGTAAGGCGAGAATCACGGCCAGCGCGATGGTGAGTGTGGTTGGCCAGATGACTGCCAGCACGACGAGAGTGATGAGCAAAATTCCCGATATGCCCAGGAAAACCATGCTCACGGCTTTGCTCATCGGTGTGTGTTCCTCCTTGTCGTCGGTGATGTCACTTCCCGCAGGCAAGCGCTGCATTGCTGATGGCAGTCACGGTCGCGACTGTTGAGCCCACCGCCAGTCCGGCTGTGACGCCGCCGGTGGCGGCGCTGGCGACGTACGTGGCGGTGGTTCCCAGCAGACCGATGATGGAAGTGACGCCAGCATTGACGCATCCTTTAGACACCGCGCCGGTGGGGTCGCTGTTGTTGATGGGGTCGCCTTGGGCGTAGGCGTAGTCGTGGGGTTCCTGACCGGTGGGGTCGGGTTGGGTGAAGCGGCTGTAGGCGGGGTTGTAGTGGCGGTATCCGGTCAGGGAAATTCCGGAGGCGAGCTGGTAGGTGCCGATCCAGCGGACCCGGTTGGCTTCGGCTCCAGAGCCGAGGAGGTTGGTGGCTGTGGTGGTGCCGTAGGGGGTGTAGTCGTAGCGGGCGGTCAGCTGGCCGGTGTCGTTGACCAGGGCCAGGACGCTGCCCTGGGAGTCCACGATCGCGTTGTGGTGCTTGCCGGTGGTGTCGGTGACGGCGGTCAGTTTTCCGTCGGTGTCGTGGGTGTAGGTGGTGGTGGCGCCGTTGACGACGGTGCGGGAGACGCCGATGGCGGTGCGGGTGAAGGCGTGGCGGGTGGTGGTGCCGCCGGTTGTTTCGGTGATGGTGTCGGGCTGGGTCTGGTCGAGGGTGTCGTAGGAGGCGGTGAACAGGGTGTCGGTGCCTGAGGTGATCGAGGTGAGCTGGTTGGTGGTGCTGTAGCGGGCCTGTCCGCCGGGGGTGGTGGTCGAGAGGTTGCCGGCGCCGTCGTAGGTGGCGGTGGCGGTGTCGACCTTGGTCATCTGGTTGGCGGTGTTGGCGGTGTAGGTGCGTCCGTCGCCGGAGGTGAGGTTTCCGGCCAGGTCGTAGGCGTAGCTGCGGGTGCCGGTTTTGGTGAGCCTGCCGAATCCGTCGTAGGTGTTCACGGCAGTGCCTGCGGAGTCGGTACGGGCCTGGATCTGGCCGGTGTCGGTGCCGTCAGCACGGGTGTAGCGGTAGCTGCTGGAGAACACCACGCCACCACCAGGGTTCTTGACGGCGATGGCTTTCTGCCGCCCGCTGGCGTCGACCTCGATGGTCTGCGTGCTGCCGCCGGGCAGGGACGCCGAGGTGCGGTTGCCGGCGTTACGTCGGCGCCGAGACCGTCGGCGCGCACGGTTTTGACGTTGCCGTTGCTGTCGTAAGACTTGGTGACCTTGGTACCGGAGAAGTCCGACACCTGGGTGGGCAGATGCGGGTGCGCGGTGTCGGTGTAGCCCACTGACGCGGTCGCGCTGGTGGGGAGCTTGCCGCCCTTGAGGTTGTTGAGTGTGTCGTAGTCGTAGGTCACCGAGTTGTTCATGCCGTCGGTCACGCTCGCGACATCACCGTTCGCCGACCACGACTGGGCCCGGGTGTGGCCGAGGGCGTCGGTGGCCTTGGTCTGGCGCTGCTTGTCGTCGATGGTGTAGGTGCTCTGGTGACGGTTGGGGTCGGTGACCGTGGTGGTCGTGTCGCCGTAGGCGTTCAAGACCGCCTACATCTGCGGCGCGCGC
The DNA here is from genome assembly GCF_001953865.1 of Amycolatopsis coloradensis. Lineage (GTDB taxonomy): Bacteria > Actinomycetota > Actinomycetes > Mycobacteriales > Pseudonocardiaceae > Amycolatopsis > Amycolatopsis coloradensis. The sequence continues at coordinate 7,234 of NZ_MQUQ01000039.1, read as the reverse complement.
GGCCAAGGTCTGCGGGCTCTACGTCGAGGACTTCGACCTGCGCCTGAACGACGAACACGTCCAGATCCACGGCTAGTGCGGCATTGTCCGCACCGTGCTGCTCGATGACCGCGGCTATGTCGCGTCGGTCAGGCTCTACCTCACCCGATCCGGGTACACCTCCGGATCGATGTTCCGCGCCAGCATCAACGGCTCCGGCAGCCCCACTGTCCTACGACGCCGCTCACCACCGCTGGAACGGCTACTGCACCGCCGCCGGGCTCGACCTCGACATCCACCAGCTGCGCCACACCCACGCCACCGAACTCATCAATTCCGGCGTCTCCATCGAAGTCGTCCGCCGGCGACTCGGCCACGCCTCCACCGAAACCACCCAGATCTACACCCTGCTCGCCGACAAGGTCGCCGACGACGAGATTCGCGCCGCCCGCCGCCGTCAGGTGCTATCCCGTTAAATATCCGCGAGATATGTCCGGGAACCCCATGGAGCGGACAGCGACGGGGCGCGGAACGATCAGACCCGCGCCCGCGTAGTGGTTCAGCCAGGTTCCAGCAGCCCTGCAGACCCTCGTTAGCTTCAGCCGCCGCCCGCGAGTTGGCCCAAGAGTGAGTTGATGACCAGCATTGCGTCGCTCGTCAACCAACAGTCCAAACCGTGTACAGAATGGGACGGATATCGATGCGCGATGCAAATCGCACCCGACGGCACAACCCGGCTGACCAGCCGCAACGGCAACGACTTCACCGCCGAGTTCGCCGAGCTCGCCGGCGTCCTGGCCCCCGCCCTGGACGGTCGGGCCGCGGTGCTGGACGGGGAAATCGTCGTCTACAACGAAGCCGGGCAGCCAGAGTTCGGAATGCTGCAGGAACGCTGCGGCCGCTATCAAACTCATAGGGCCTCCCTGCGCCGTGACGAGCCGTTCACCGACCTGTCGGTGCGGTTCTTGGCGTTCGACCTGCTCCAGCTTGGGGAGGAGTCGCTGCTGCGGGCGCCGTATGACGAGCGTCGTGAGCGGTTGCTGGCGGTGCCGATGCCGGACCCGTACCGGGTCGCGGTCGTGCGCGCGTTCACGTTCATCGAGCTCGACGCCGACCGCCGGACCACCGCCGATCTGCTCGCCCACGTCACGGCGGCGGGTCACGAGGGCCTCGTCGCGAAGCACCGCCGGGCGCCCTACACCCCCGGCAAGCGCACCGACGCGTGGCTGAAGCATCCACTCACGCAGGCGAACGAAGTGATCATCTGTGGCTGGCGGCCTGGTCAGGGGCGCTTCACCGGCACCGTGGGCGGCCTGCTGCTCGGCGCGCATGACCCCGGCAGCGGGAAGCTTCGGTATATCGGTGATGTGGGCACCGGTTTCAGCGACGCCGAACGCTCCCGCCTCCACGCTCGTCTCGAGGAGCTGCACCGGCCGGAGCCCCCGTTCGCGGACGATCCACCGTGCGCGGACGTCGCTCGTGCTCGCTGGGTGGAGCCGGTGCTGGTCGGCGAAGTCGAGTTCCGGCAGGTCACCCGCGGCAGCGGACGCCTGCGCCACACCGCCTGGCGAGGCCTGCGGGCGGACAAAACACCCGGCGAGGTCCTCGCGCCCCGGCCGGACCGCGAGCCGGAAACCTCCTCTCCCCCGGACGAGCCTGCTGCGGCGGGCAGTACACGCCCGCACGGTCTGGACGAGCCATCCCGGCCGCTCGGGGCGAAGATCACGGTGCGGGCCGGTGCCCGGCAGCTCACCCTGTCCAACCTGGACAAGCCGCTCTACCCCTCCGGGTTCACCAAGGGCGAGGTCATCCACTACTACTCCCACATCGCCCCCCTCCTACTCCCCCACCTCGCCGGGCGGCCGATCACGGTCATCCGTTTCCCCGACGGCGTCGGCGGCGAGCAGTTCTTCGAGAAGAACGTCCCGCGCGGCGGCCCAGAATGGCTCCCCACCGTGCCGCTGCCGAGTACCAGCGGCCGCAGCCGCCACGGCGAACGCGGCGAACACGGCGAACCGATCGAGTACCCGCTGATCGACGAGCTGGCCGGACTGGTGTGGGCGGCGAACATGGCCGCCCTGGAAATCCACGTCCCCCAGTACACCGTCGACCCCGGGCCTCCCCCGTTGCGGCGGGCGCCGGACCGGCTGGTGTTCGATCTCGACCCCGGCCCCGAGACGTCCATTGTGGACTGCTGCCGTGTCGCCGAACGACTCCAGGATGTACTGGCCGCCGACGGGCTGACCGCGTTCCCGAAAACCTCGGGATCGAAAGGAATGCAGCTCTACTGCTCGATCGACACCGCCGACCCCGCCGCGCCCTCGGCGTATGCGAAACGGCTCGCCCAGCGCCTGGCGCGGGAAACACCCGACCGGGTGATCGCGGTGATGAGCAAGACCCAGCGCATCGGACGGGTGTTGATCGACTGGAGCCAGAACAACATCGCCAAGACCACGATCGCTCCGTACTCGCTGCGCGGCCGCGACCAGCCGACCGTCTCCACCCCGATCGCCTGGGACGCAGTCCATGCCTGCCGGCACCCCGCCCAGCTGGTGTTCACCGCTGACGACGTCCTCGGCCGCGTCGCCGAGCACGGTGACCTCCTCGCCAGCCTCGGCAGCACCCGCGCACCCCTGCCGACCGACTGAGAACGCAAGTGACTGGCGGGCGGGGTGTTGATGTTCGGCCGGTCGTCGTGGCGGGTACCTGCGTCGTGGGGCGACGTTCCGCAGGAGGGTGTCGAGCAGGTCGACCCTCGCCAGTGCAGGGCAGTGTTCGCGTTGCTGGTGTATGAGGTTCGCCGGTGGCCGCGTGCTGCGCCACGAGCAGGTAGCGGCCACCCGGAGCGAAGCGGCGATCGAGCGCCCCGAGTGCCGTGGCCGGGGTAGGTGCCTGGCGCACGGCGTCGGGGGTCACGCCGGGCGGGACGGTGGGCGAGGCGAACGGCGCGAACGCGGGCGGGCGGGCGGATGAGCGACTGGTACCGGCCGACGGTGGTCCAGGTGCCGGTCTCGTAGGGGAGCGCGCGGACGGCGACTTCGATCGGCTGGGCCGGGTAGCCCGCCGGGGTCGCGGCTTCGAAATCGATGACCGCGAACGTCGTCGCCCACAGGACCGGATCTTCCAGGAGGCCGCCCACTGCTCACCTGTTCCTTCGGGGTTCGGGCCGAACCTGCTCCGGGACGTCGGTTCGGGTCAAGTCGCCGCCGTTGGCCGCGTGAGGATCCCGTCTCTCGCCGGTGCGCCGCGGAATGTCAGCCTCAGCGCTGCCACCATCGGCGGCGCGGCCGAGGCGGGTCGACGTCCGGGTCGTCCAGGTGTGCACCCACCTGCGGCCTGGTGTTTCCCGTCGTCGAAGGCACGTGCGGCCGAGATTTCGGTCGGAGCACCGCGGCCCCGTGCTTGGCCAGCGCGGTGACGTTGTGATCCTTAGCGTGCCAGGACTTCACGGGGCCACCGGCGAGTTCTTCGAGCCGGTCGTGCCCGATCCCCCGCCAGACCGGCCCTGCAAATGGGCCGGTGAAGTCGACGAGCTGGATCAGACCGGTGGTGGGCGCGGCGAACCGTCCGGGCGCGTAGAACTGGACCCACGTCACCGAGTCCCAAGCCGCGCCGCCGAGCAGTTCCTCTGCGATCGTCGCGGCGACTTGCTCAACGCAGTTGGTGATCGAGGCGGAGTGGTTGTCGTCCATGTCGCCGATCAGCACTACCGGTTTCGCATTCTCTGGCCGGTACACCCGCACGTGGTAGCGGCCGGTGTTGACTGCTCCGGCGGTCTTGTGCTCCAGCACGACCTCGGTCGCGAGCGTGGGTCCGTCGGCGGGGGTGGCGCCGATGGCGGTGCTGGTGTGCTGCAGCTGCCCGATCGCGTCGGCCAGTTTCGCCAGTTCCGCGGTCGCCTCGCGCAGGAGGTCGACCATGGCCCCGGCAGCCGTGCCGTAGTCCTCGGCGGTTTCAGCCTGGTCGGGCACGATGTGCGGGCCATCGGCGTGGCTGAGCGCGACCAGCGCGCCGCCGCGCAGATCGTCCAGCACGCCGCCGGTGGCGTGCTCGACCATCCCGGCGAGCGCGTCGCAGGCGCGGGAGGTCTCGGCGAGCACGCTGGCGGCGTTGCCCGGCCGGCGCAGGTCGACCTTGTAGGACATGGAGCGGGAGTTGGTGAGCATCTCCAGCCGCGCGGCGGCGTAGCGCAGGTCGTCGCCAGGCTCGACGCTGTGGCCGTGGTGCTCGACCGGCCCGGTCCCGGCGCGGGCTGCCGCGTCGTACTCCAGCAGGTAGCGGAAGTCGTCGCTGGTCAGCTCAGCCAGCTGGACCGTCAGCGGTTCCTGCTCGTCGTAGCGGTCGCGGAGCACCAGATCCACCATCGGGATACCGGTACCGGCCGCGTCGAAGCTGTCGATCCAAGACCGCAGCGCCGCGCTCGCCTCACGCATGTACTCACTCATGGCGATAACAGTAGGAGACGGCACCGACACAAACTGTCGCATAGCTCAGGACTTCGCGGGCGCTCCCAGAAAGCAGGAACGGGCGGAAGGTCCGGCCGCGCCCGCCTTCCCGCCGGGTGAAGCGGCGGTAAGGTGCAAGAGTTGGGCTTGGGAGGACAGGTGGGCGAACCGTTCGGGGATCTGGGCACGGCCTCTGTTGCGGATCTGCTGGCCGGGTATGCCGCGATTCTGCGGGAGTTGCGTAACCGGGGTGTGGTGCGGCCCCGGAACGCGCCCTTGGGTGACTATGCCGAACACCTGGCCCAACGGGTCTATGGCGGCGAGCTGGCTCCGAACTCGGTCAAGTCCTATGACCTGCTCGCTGCTGACCTGCGCCAGATTTAGGTGAAGGCTCGGACCGTGGGCGCGGACACCCGTGCTGGCGCGGTGTTCTCGGCTTGCCGGTCCTTTGACTTCGACGTCGCTGTTCTGATCACCTTCGACAGCGACACCTACGCGCTGCGCCGAGCACGCGAGGTACCCGCTTCTGAGCTGAAGGCGGCTGGTCGGTACTCCGACCACATCAACGGGCCCTTTTCGAACATCACGGAGCTGTCGATGTTCGGGTAGTGTCGTTGCTTCTTGCGACCGTCCTCCGGCTCCTGCGCCCAGCGGACGAAATTGTCCACCGCGCGCTGCGGCCGGTAACCGTCCCAGAGCAGCAGTCCGAAACCTAGCTCGACAGCGTGTTCCTGCGCCTTGTTCAGGGCCGCGCACAGCGCTTTCGTGCCGACAATCCGGTTGGCCGACCACATAGCCGTCCACCGGCTTGCTGGTGGACGGCTATGTGGCGTACTGAGCGTCCCAGCGAATTCCCGGGACCAGCTCGTCAACGAAGGTGAAATTCTCGTGCATGGTCACTTGTCGGCCAGCGCCAACGACACCAGCCGATCGATCACCTCGGTCAGCGAGAAGCCGGCGGCCTTCATCATCCGCGGGTAACGGCTGTAGGAGGTCAACCCCGGCAGGGTGTTCACCTCGTTGAGCACTACACTGCCGTCTTCCTTAACGAACAGGTCCACCCGAGCCAGACCGCGGCAGCCCAGCGCGCGGTAAATGGCCTTCGCGGTTTCCTTCACCAGATCGCGCGACTCGTCGGAGATATCGGCGGGGCAAATGAACGAGGAGTTCTCGGAGCCGGTTTCCGGCGAGGCTTCCTGGTGAATCTTGAAGAATCCGTGCGTGAGCACCACCCGGTCCAGCTCGCCGATCAGCAAATCCGAACCATTACCCAGGATGGAGCTACCGACCTCGCTGCCGACCACTGCTTCCTCGATCAGCACCTTCGCGTCGTATTCCCGGGCAGTGGTCAGCGCTGCGGACAGTTCTTCCTTGCTGGACACCTTGCTGACCCCGAAGGCGGAACCGGACCGGGCCGGCTTCACAAAAACGGGGTAGTTGAGCTGGTCGGGGTCGACATCCGCGTCGGAGTTGACGATCCAGAATTTCGGGGTGGCGATTCCGGCGTTGCTGACCACGGTGTAGGTCAGCGATTTGTCCATACACACTGCGGAACTCGGGATATCGCAGCCGACATAGGGGATGCCAGAAAGTTCCAGCAGGCCTTGCATCGCGCCGTCTTCACCGAACTTGCCATGCAGCACGGGCAGCACGACATCCAGGCCGATCGAGTCGTACTTACCCTCGTCCAGCACCAGCAAGCCGCGGGTGCTCCGGTCCGGCGACACCACGACCGGGCGGCAGTCGCCGCTTTCCCAGTCCCCATTCGGGCCGTCGCAGAGCTTCCACGCGCCGTCGCGGGTGATGCCGATCCAGAACGGTTCGTACTTGGCCGTATCGAGGCTCTTGGCCACCTCACGCGCCGACTTGACGGAGACGAGGTGCTCCTCGCCCGAACCGCCGAACAAGATGCCGAGCTTCAACCTAGCCATGATGCCTCCCATTTTCGAAATTCAGGCAGTTAAGGAGCTTGTTTTCCACAATATCCTGCAGCGCGTGATCGGTGGTCAGCTGGGGTGCAGGCTTGCCCTGGGCGGTGGGATGCTCGGTGATGTCGGTCAGCCACTTCACGTTCGGCGCGGCAGCGGTGAAATCCCGCCGCACCAGGTCGTCGTGCACCGGCGGCCCCGCCTTGCGGGTTGCGGCCTTTCTTCTTGGCGTGTATGGAAAAGATCTGTTGCATGGAGCAGATCCGCCACACCCGGTTCTCCGAGGCGGCGAAGCCACGCTGAGCCAGTTCGTCGGCGATGAACCGGTACCCATCTGCCGGGTCGTCGGCGTGGATGTCGAGCGCGGCATTGATCAGATGGGCGTCATCCCAGTCTCGCTGCGAGACCGGAGCCGGGAGCCATTGGTAGTAGGCCTGCCGGGAGATCCCCAGCACCCCGCACGTCACCGCGGCCGGCACCCTGAGTGGGGCGCCGGCCGCGGCCAGTTCACGGACGAGCGGGAAGGCTATTTTCCCGGCAGGTTGCCCTGCGCGAAATTAGGCGGCAGCTTTCCGCAGAACTTCGTTCTCCTGCTCGAGCAGCCGGTTCCGTTTGCGGAGTTCACGCAGCTCAGCGGACCCATCCGTAGTCACACCGGGCCGCTTGCCGGCCTCGACGTCCGCGGCGCGCATCCAGTTCGCCAGACACGACTCGGAGATCCCGAAGTCCTCGGCGACCTGCTTCAACGGGACCTGGCCCTGCCGGGCGACCGCGACAACATCGTCACGAAACTCACGAGGATAAGGCTTGGGCACGACGACATCCTTCCCAGCAAGGCCGAAGCCTCACAAATCAGGTGTCAACCACACCCTGGGCAGTCCC
>NZ_MQUQ01000038.1:2500-5042 GCF_001953865.1 Amycolatopsis coloradensis | reverse complement strand
GTTAGTCCGGCGGTGTCCTACTCTCCCACAACCCTTCGGTTGCAGTACCATCGGCGCTGTCAGGCTTAGCTTCCGGGTTCGGAATGGGACCGGGCGTTTCCCTGACGCTATAACCACCGAAACACTGTGAAACAACCACTACCACCTGATCGTGCTGGTGGTTGTGTGGTGTTTCAGAGCTGTAGAGTGGATGCGTAACATCTTTGTGGGCAAGTCCTCGGCCTATTAGTACCAGTCAACTCGACAACACATTACTGTGCTTCCATTTCTGGCCTATCAACCCAATGGTCTGTTGGGGGCCTTAACCCACAAGGGGTGGGATACCTCATCTTGGAACAGGCTTCCCGCTTAGATGCCTTCAGCGGTTATCCCTTCCGAACGTGGCCAACCAGCCATGCCACTGGCGTGACAACTGGCATACCAGAGGTTCGTCCGTCCCGGTCCTCTCGTACTAGGGACAGCCTTCCTCAAGTATCCTACGCGCGCGGCGGATAGGGACCGAACTGTCTCACGACGTTCTAAACCCAGCTCGCGTGCCGCTTTAATGGGCGAACAGCCCAACCCTTGGGACCTACTCCGGCCCCAGGATGCGACGAGCCGACATCGAGGTGCCAAACCATGCCGTCGATATGGACTCTTGGGCAAGATCAGCCTGTTATCCCCGGGGTACCTTTTATCCGTTGAGCGACACCCCTTCCACCAGGTGGTGCCGGATCACTAGTCCCGACTTTCGTCCCTGCTCGACATGTCTGTCTCACAGTCAAGCTCCCTTGTGCACTTGCACTCAACACCTGATTGCCAACCAGGCTGAGGGAACCTTTGGGCGCCTCCGTTACTCTTTAGGAGGCAACCGCCCCAGTTAAACTACCCATCAGGCACTGTCCCTGAACCAGATCATGGTCCGAGGTTCAGATTCCCAATCCGACCAGAGTGGTATTTCAACAACGACTCCACCAACACTAGCGTGCCAGCTTCACAGTCTCCCACCTATCCTACACAAGCCGAACCGAAAACCAATACCAAACTATAGTAAAGGTCCCGGGGTCTTTCCGTCCTGCCGCGCGTAACGAGCATCTTTACTCGTAGTGCAATTTCGCCGGGCCTGTGGTTGAGACAGCCGGAAAGTCGTTACGCCATTCGTGCAGGTCGGAACTTACCCGACAAGGAATTTCGCTACCTTAGGATGGTTATAGTTACCACCGCCGTTTACTGGCGCTTAAATTCTCAGCTTCACCCCGAAGGGTTAACCGGTCCTCTTAACGTTCCAGCACCGGGCAGGCGTCAGTCCATATACATCGTCTTGCGACTTCGCATGGACCTGTGTTTTTAGTAAACAGTCGCTTTCCGCTGGTCTCTGCGGCCACCCACCCCTAGCCCGCGAAGGGCTTCAGAGTGTTTGGCCCCCCTTCTCCCGAAGTTACGGGGGCATTTTGCCGAGTTCCTTAACCACAGTTCACCCGATCGCCTTAGTATTCTCTACCTGACCACCTGTGTTGGTTTGGGGTACGGGCCGTGCACGCACTCGCTAGAGGCTTTTCTCGGCAGCATAGGATCACTCTACTTCACCTCATTCGGCTACGCATCACGTCTCACCCTTCATGAGCGGCGGATTTACCTACCACTCGGGCTACACGCTTACACCAGTACTACCACTCACTGGCGGAGCTACCTTCCTGCGTCACCCCATCACTCGACTACTACGGAATCAGATCCCACGCTCCACAACCAACCTCCACCCCGAAGGGCTTTGATCGGCGCTTTGGGTGGTTAGTGTCAACCGCCTCATCCTGGGCGCACGTGCTCGGGTACGGGAATATCAACCCGTTATCCATCGACTACGCCTGTCGGCCTCGCCTTAGGTCCCGACTTACCCTGGGCGGATTAGCCTGGCCCAGGAACCCTTGGTCATCCGGCGGCAGAGTTTCTCACTCTGCATTCGCTACTCATGCCTGCATTCTCACTCCCACACCCTCCACGACTGGCTTCCGCCGCCGCTTCCCTGGATGCAGGACGCTCCCCTACCCATCCACACCACTGCATCACACTCTCAAGGAGGCGATGGATGTATATGTGTGAATGACACAGCTTCGGCGGTGTGCTTAAGCCCCGCTACATTGTCGGCGCAGGACCACTTGACCAGTGAGCTATTACGCACTCTTTCAAGGGTGGCTGCTTCTAAGCCAACCTCCTGGTTGTCTGGGCAATCCCACATCCTTTCCCACTGAGCACACACTTGGGGGCCTTAGCTGGTGTTCTGGGCTGTTTCCCTCTCGACGACGAAGCTTATCCCCCGCCGTCTCACTGCCACACTCTCACACCACGGTATTCGGAGTTTGGTTGATTTCGGTAACCCGGTAAGGCCCCTAGACCATCCAGTAGCTCTACCCCCGCGGTGAAACATGTGACGCTGCACCTAAATGCATTTCGGGGAGAACCAGCTATCACGGAGTTTGATTGGCCTTTCACCCCTACCCACAGCTCATCCCCTCAGTTTTCAACCTAAGTGGGTTCGGCCCTCCACGTCGTCTTACCGACGCTTCAG
>NZ_MQUQ01000037.1 GCF_001953865.1 Amycolatopsis coloradensis | reverse complement strand
TCCTGCAGTACCACGTCGTCGGCAAGCGCTACGACGCCAAGGGCGTCGCCACCGCAGGCTCGGTCGACAGCCTCAACACCGCCGGCGGCCCGCTCAAGATCGAAGGCACCGGCGACAACATGACCGTCAACGGTGCCAAGATCCTCTGCGGCAACATCCCCACCAAGAACGCCACCGTCTTCGTCATCGACAAGGTCCTCACCCCCGGTACCAACAAGAACTAGCCCTCACGTCCGGGTCGTCGCTTCCCCCCGTCGACGACCCGGTCACGGTGGCCGCCGCAGCTGTCGGGCTCTTCCAGCCGCGGTGGCCACTTCCATGCCCGCACCGCCCGTCCGGGGTATGGGCTCCAGCCACGCGGCAGGATGAGCACGACCTGCCGCATGGGGAACGCTGTAGCGGCGGCGTTCCGCCGGCCGTCGCCGTCGCTGGTTCACTCCATGGCCACGGCGACGGCCGGCCCTTTCGCGATCCCGGGAGCGACCGGCCGCGCACCGGATCAGAAGTCGGACACGAGAACCACCTGTCCCCCAGCGTCGAACACCCGGAATCCGGCAGCACCCGTGCGCAGTACGGAACTGTTGAGGTTACAGCGCATTTCCGCGGCACCTGTGCCGATGAACTCGCCCGCGGCCGCCTGGCCCCCTTTCTCGTCCACGATCACTACGCGATACCGCTTGTTCGCGTCGAATCCCGTCCCGGTCAGTTTGATCTCGACGCCCCAGGTATGGGGAACGAGCCCGGCGGAAGCGTGGATCGCCGGAACCGACGCGATCACCGGCACCGCTTCGAACGGGCCCGGCGCCGAGGTGTCCGGATGCGCGGCCCAGCCGGCACCGGCGCCGCACACCAACGCGATCACCGCGGCGGCCACCCAGTGAGGTGGACGCCAACGGGTACGTTTCGAGCCCTCGATGACCTTGCGCACGACCGCGTCACCGAGATCGGGTGGCACCGTCACCTGCCCGTGTTCGCTGACATGCGCGGCTTCGGCCAGGCCCAGCGCGCGAACGACCGGGCTCAGTTCTCGTAGCTCCGAACGGCATTCCGCGCAGCCGGACAGATGTGCGTCGATCTTGAGTCGTTCGTGCTCGTCAAGCCGGTCGAGCGCGTAACCGCCCAAGGTCTCCCGCAGAACGCGGTGATCATCGGGATTCACAGCTCGACCCCCATTTCCTCCATCACGACGCGGAGCGCTCGCAATCCGTAGAACAGTCTCGTGCGCAGGGTCCCGACCGGAATTCCCAGCTCGGCGGCGACTTCCGCGTACGGCCGGCCACGCAGATGGGTTTCGACAAGGCACACCCGGTGTTCCGGGGTGATCCGCCGCAACGCTTCTTCCACGAGCCAGGCGTTGACCCGTCGTTCGTCGAACCCCGTCTCGGCGGGCTCGTCGGCCAGACCGAACTCCCTGGCCGGGCGAACGGACCGGCGGCGCATCTCGTCGGTGATCACATTCCTCGCGATCGCGAACAGCCACACCCGAAGGCTCGCCACCTCGGGATCGAACCTTTCCGCCGCCCGCCACGCCCGGAGGAACACCTCCTGCACCACGTCCTGCGCCGCGCCGTCGTCGTTCAGCTGCCGCATCGCGAACCGGTACAGCTCCGGTCCGTGCGCGTTGTACACCGCACGGAGCGCGTGTTCCCCGGTCAGGCCGAGGCCACCACCGGCCGATCTGCTCATTCCGTGTCCCTCCTGCCGAACTGTGTTCGGAACAGGCAGGGCGAATGTTCATCCGATCACCGAATTTTCCGGAAACGGATGAACGCGAAGAACGCCGCGTCCGTATACACCGGCCGTGAACCCATCTCGACGAAGAGGAGCTGACATGCGCAGAACCACCCGCGCGCTCGTGACCGGAAGCGTGGTGCTGACGCTCATGGCGAGCGGCACCGTCGCCTCCGCCACGCCAACGAGGAACAACGACTGCGGCATCCTCGTCTTGAGCGAGAACGGCACGCTGAGCAGACACCACTGTGAGCGGCCACTGCTGCCCACGTCATCCAAACGGATCACCGGTCTGGCCAAGGGTGACCGGCTGATCGGCCTCGACACCCGGCCCGCCACCGGCGCGCTCTATTCGCTGTCCGGCTCGGGACAGCTGTACCGGATCGACGCCAAGACGGCCAAGGCCACCGCGGTCGGTTCGCGGATCACCTTGACCGGCAAGGCGATCGGCTTCGACTTCAACCCTGTCGTCGACCGGATCAGGGTCGTGACCGACAGCGGCGTCAACCTCCGCCTGCACCCCGACACCGGCGCGATCGCGGGCACCGACACACCGTTGAGCTACCCCGGACGGACACAGGCTCCCCGCGTGACCGCGTCCGCGTACACCAACAGCGTCGCCGGAGCGGCCTCAACCGCGCTCTATGGCCTCGACTCCAAGGACGACACCCTGGTCAAACAAGGCAGCCTGCCAGGGGAGACCCCGGTTGTCTCACCCAATACCGGCCAGCTCGCCACGATCGGCGAACTCGGCCTCGACATCAGCTCGGTGAACGGGTTCGACATCGCCGGTACCGCGACTGCCGGTGCGTACGACCCACGCGACTACAAGGCCGTCGTGGCCGTCCGAGCGCACGGTATCCCATTCCTGGTACGCATCGACCTGGCCACCGGCCGAGCCCAGGTCCTGTCGCCGCTGCTCACGCGCCCGGTCGGCCTCACCTTCACGAGCTGATCCTCCTGCCTCGCGCCGCGGAGCGGTTTCAGCGGCGCGAGGCCGGGCAGGGCACGTGGTCGCGGCTGACCATGGCCGGCGAGCCGCGGACTCAGAACCCACTGATCGCCGCGTCGGCCACTCCGGAGCCGTTCTGTGCGCGCGATCGAGCGCGAAGTCCGCACTGATGTCGTTCTAGCGCAACAGCTTCGAGGTCAGTTCGGACAACCGGTCGGCCGCCGCGGTGTCGAACGGTTCGCCGTGTACGTCGACCGGGTCGTCTTGCATGAAAGCTGTCAATGGTGCGGACGGCGGGTTGTCGAGGTGGCGAAGAATCCGGGTGAGGGCGGCTTCGACCGGCTGGCCACGCTCTCGCATGCGTGCGACCAGATCGGCACTGGCAGCGTCGTACTCGCCGGTGAATCCGGTCGCCGTCAGCCCAGGGTGCAGGAGAACGTATCGGACCCGCGTGCCGGGATGGCGGCGCGCGAAGGCCACTCCATGCAGATCACTGAGCTTCCCGCACTGTCCCATGACCTCGTCGGGATCGTAGGCGCGCGAGAACTGCAAGTCGTCCCAGCGGATCCTGGACAAGTCTCCCCCGGGGCCCGCCAGATCGAGAATCACCGGGGCGTCGGCTTGTTCGAGTCACGCCGCAAGGCCCTGCGCGAACAGGTAACGACTCAAATAGAACAGCGCGAAGTTGGCTTCGAAGCCTTCTTCCGTGACGGACCGTGTCGCACGGAAGTACCGCGCACCCAGCACAAGAGCATCCACAACCTGATACGCCGACGTGATCTGCTCGATCACCCGCCGATTCTCGGACACCAGGCTCAAATCCGCCTGGATGAACTCGACGCGCTGGGCGGCATCGAGTTCGGCGGCGACGTCCAGGACAGCCGCCCCCTTCCGGGCGCTGGTGCCGATGACGACAACCCGCTCTCCGCGTCGCAGACAGGCGCAGGCGAGCGCCTTGCCCATCCCGTCGGTTCCGCCGGTGATGACCACGGTCTTCACGTACATCTCCTCGGTTACGACTGATCTCGTCAGTCTGAACTACTAGACTCACGAGTCTAGATAGACAGAACCACGCGCGCAACAGTCGCCGCGCGGGACTTAGGATGGTCTGATGAGCGCGGCACCACACTCGTCCCGACCGCGATCGACCACGCCCCGCGGGCGTATCGACAAACAACAGGCCGTGCTGACGGCGGCGTTCACCGTGTTCGCCCGCCTGGGGTACGCACAGGCCCGCGTGGACGAGATCGCCGCTGAGGCAAAGGTCGCGAAGGCGACTGTCTACAACCACTTCGGCGACAAGGAGACGCTGTTCCGCGAGGTGGTGAGGGCGCTTTCGGAGACCGCTCTCACGGCCAACCTCGCAGCGGTGGAGCAACTTGTGAACGACAGTGACGACCTGCCGGCGAATCTCAGGGAGGTCGGATTGCAGCTGGCCAGGTGCTACTGCCTCGAAGAATCCCGTGCGCTTCGACGGCTGGTTTCCGCCGAAGCCCCCCAGTTCCCCGACCTGCTCGACGTCATGGACGAGGTCTCACACCGGGTCACCCAAGCCTTGACCGACCGGCTCGCCCGGCTGTCGCTGGCAGGCAGGCTCCTGATCGACGACCCGGAGTTGGCTGCCGCACAGTTCACCGCACTGCTCACAGGCAGCGTGGACACCCGATCCCGGCTTGCCACCCGCTCGGTGCCCGACGCCGAGCTACGAGCCATCACCGAAGCCGCGGTGGCGACTTTCCTGAAAGCGTTCGGGAAGTGAACGATCCGGAGTCACCGAGCAGGACTTGAAAGCCGGCCAGGTCACCGGTCGACGTCAGCTTCGGGCCCGGACAGCGATCTCTCCTGCGAAGGCGCGCGCCTGGCCGCTGTCCTCCGCGTGCCAGACCACTCCGAGCACTGACTCCGGCAGCCCGGTGAGCGGCACGAAAACGACCGAATCCCGCCGCCCCTGGTGTTCAGCCGTCGAGCGGCACAGCACCATGCCGCCCTGGCCCGCCGCGGCGAGACCCATGCCTTCCTGCAGGGTGCCTGCGGTCGGTCCGCGCGGTATCCGGCGACCTTCGGGGGTGATTTCGGGGGCTTGGGCGTGACGCCAGTATTCCGGGGCCGGGCCGCGGATGCCGATCAGAGGACATTCCGCCAGTTCGTCGACGGTGACGGACTCCCTGCGGGCGAACGGATGCCGAGGCGAGACGGCGAGCACCTGCGGTTGCCGGGAGAAAACCGGACCGAGCACGAGATCCGGTTCCTCCACCGGAAGCAGCACCACCGCGGCGTCGATCTCCCGACGGCGGAGCGAGCCGAACGGATCGGCCAGCGGGATCTCGGTGAGCTCCACCGCGCAGTCCGGGTGGCGCTTCTCGAATCCGCCGATGGCGTTCGCGAGATGGTCGTCGATGATGCCCTGAAAACCGATGCGCAGCACGCCGCCGGTCCCTCGCGCGGTGGCGCGCGTGTGATCGACGGCGGCCCGCAGAGCCTCGTAGGCCGGACGCAGCTCGGCGAGGAACTTCTCCCCCAGCGGAGTCAGCTCCGCCCGACGGCTCGTGCGTTCGACGAGCGTCGCGCCGATCCGCCCCTCCAGCGAGCGAAGCAACTGACTGACCCGGCTCTGAGAGACGTACAGGCGTTCGCCCGCCCGGCCGAAATGCAGCTCCTCGGCGAGCACCAGGAACGCCTCCAGCTCACGGATCTCCAGGCCGCTCATCGGTTTCCTCCACCCGTGGATCCAGTAGTCCCGCTCATAGAAGGATGAGACATCAGCCGTTGTTCCCGGACGCGCACGACGGTTGCCTGGAACACGTGGCACCAAAGGAAACCAGGCAGAAGAAGAACGGCTGGCCGTCGGTGAGTGCTCTCGCCGGGGCGACCTTCACCGTGGTCACGTCGGAAATGCTGCCGGCGGGTCTGCTGACCCCGATCAGCCGCGATCTGCGGGTCACCGAAGGCACGGCGGGCCTGACGCTCACGGTCACCGGCCTGGTCGCGGCCGTCTCCGCCCCCCTGTTGATCCCGGCGCTCAGGAAGTTCGACCGGCGGGCCGTGCTGTGCGCATTGATGGCGCTGCTGACGGCCGGGAACCTGCTGGCGGCGTGGTCGCCCGGGTTCAGCGTCATGCTGGCCGCGCGGGTGCTGGTCGGCATCGGCATGGGCGGGGTGTGGGCGATCGCGGCGAGCCTGGCCGTGCGACTCGTCCCGTCGAAGTCGATCGGGTCCGCGACCTCGCTGATCTTCAGCGGAATCGCCGTGGCGTCCGTCCTGGGTGTACCGGCAGGCGCCTACCTCGGGGATCTGCTCGGCTGGCGGGCCGCTTTCGTCGGCGCCGGTGGTCTTTCACTGGTGGTGCTGGCCGCGCTGGCGATGTCACTGCCGTCGTTACCGACGGAACGGGAAGTCCGTCTGGGCGCGATGGTGCGGCTGGCAGGTGTGCCGCGGGTGCGCCTCGGACTCATCGTGGTGGCGCTGATCGTCATCGGGCACTTCGCCGCGTACACCTATATCCGGCCGGTGCTGGAAGAGGTGTCCGGGGTGAGCGCGGGACAGATCGGGACGCTCCTTTTGGTCTACGGGCTCTTCGGGGTCGCGGGCAATTTCACCTCCGGCGCCGGAGCGGCACGATCGCCACGGGCGACCCTGCTGGCGCTCGGCGGGACTTTGTCGGTGACGATGGCACTGGTTCCGCTCCTGGGACTGACCACCCTGGCGGCAACAGCGTTGCTGGTGGTCTGGGGCCTGGCGTACGGCGGTGTCTCGGTGGCCTCGCAATCATGGATGCTGGCGGCCGCGCCGGAGGCCCGAGAAGCGACGTCGGCGCTGTTCGCCGGAGTGTTCAACGCGGCGATCGCGGCCGGGGCACTGGTCGGCGGGCTGGCCACGGACGCAGCCGGAACGACCGCGGTGATGTGGCTCGGCGGGGTGTTCGCGGCCGGGGCGGTGCTGACTCTCGCCACCACCGGGCGCCGGGCGCCGGTGGCCACGCCCTCCAGAACGTGACCACCGACGTCCGACTGGGTCAATCCGTTCCAGCGTCGGCTTTCGATACCGCTCCGTCCGTCGATAGCCGACGCTGGAGGCTACTCGTCAGCCTTGATCAGCGTGCAGCCCGACTACGCCGCGGCGCCTCCCAATCGATCGGCAACTCTGTCACACCAGAGGCGAAAGCCCGACTCGTCACCTATTTATCAGGGTCTTCCGCTCTTCTTCGCCGATCACGCCTCCAACGACGCAATGCATAATACGCGACTCCCAGCAAAAAAATAAGTCCAAACGACAGGAATGCCATCCCGTCCCAGAGGCCAGCCCCGAAAGCCCCGATAATGACCCAGCCGGTTCCGACCAGCGTCAATAAAGCCAGTTGCCCATATGTTGGAGTCGTGTCTTCGCTCATTTCGCCTTCTATCTGCAGTCGCTCTGAAGGCTGTTGACGGCCGATTGCACATCCAGCTACAGCCACTGGTGTAAATAACTGGTGGAGGGCACCCCCAAGAGGCCGATTCCGCCCGGCATAATACCCATGGACGAGTTGACGCGGGGCCATGCGCTGTCGGCGCCCTGCGGGGTCTGTTCTGTTGCAGAGGTCTGCTTGTGAAGCGACCCAGGCGGGGACGAACTTGTAGACGCACCGACCCGGTCCAGGTTGCTTCCGGCTGATCAATTTCACATCGGCGCATTCCCAGGTCAAGGCGTGGGCATCTTCAGTGGCGAGAGCTATTACGGCAGAAGGGAAGAACGATGACCACTCGCACGAACATCCGTCGGAGCGCCGCTGTCCTGCTGGTCGCCGGAGCGGCGGCCGGGGCCACCGTCCTGGCCGCCGATACCGCCGTCGCGATGCCGACCGACTTCCACTGCACGTCCGGTCAGGTCACCACTCGGCTCGTCTACGGCGGGGCCGGCGCGGGCGGCCGCGACGCGGCCATCCAGTTCACTGCGAAGCAGGGCGAGACCTGCACCCTGCCCGGAACGCTGCCCATCGACCTCGTCGGGGCACGCGACGTGGTGCTCTCCTCTGACGCCGCGCCGGACGCCTCGTCGGTGGAGATCGGTGACGGCTCCTCGGCCCATATCCCGCTGCACTGGAGCGCGATCGGTGCGCCGCGGCAGGAGACACCGTTGGCGATCACGATCACCGCGCCCCAGGAGACCAGCCCGCGCGGCGACACCAGCGACCCGCGGATCACCCTGCCCTGGGACTTCGGCGCGGTCAACGCCGCCCCCGAGAGCCACACCATCCGCACCGGAGCGATGACGGCGGGCACCGCGCCCACTGTCTGAGGTCCGAGTCTGCCGGGGCCGGGCCAAGTGCTCGGCCTCGACGCTCGGGCGCAGGCGTGGCGCGTCAAGGTCAGCCAGAGCGAACTGAAAGAAAGTGAGCGCCACGCACAGCGTGCCGGTCCAGATCCCGGGGTACGCAAACAGATCTCGGTGCTGCTTCGACTTCACTTACGCGGAGAACCCTTCAGGTCTGTGTCGACCTGGTCGACAGGTGACGTCTCGACGACCGCGCGGGCGAGGAGATCGACATCGACCGCGTCGACGGGCTGATCGTCCTTCTCCTGTCGTGGGGTGCGGCCAAAAGGCGCCAGGCAGCCGGAACGGGCGCCAAGGGCGCGAACTTGGCCCCGAGCGGCTTGCCGCGTCACTGGCCTTCGCCGACCGCGCGGGCACCGCCCGCTACGTGGCGCTCCAGCCGCAGTACAACCTCATGTCGCGCGACACCTACGAAGGCGCACGGCGCGACATCGTGCAGGGCTGGCGTGCGTGCCGTACTTCCCAGTAACCATCAGAGCCACGCTACCCGGGGCCTGGACGCGACAACCGCCATCGGCGACGCCGCATCACCACGATATTGCCCAGGCCAGATCCACTGAGCATCCTGCGAGTGCCCCCGGTGAGATTCGAACTCACACTGGACGGGTTTTGAATCCGTTGCCTCTGCCAGTTGGGCTACGGGGGCGGTGCCGGGTGAACTTTACGGGATCACGGCCGCGCGTCGTTCGCCGGGCCCGGGGTGTGACGACCGCCTGGACGTGGTGAACGCCATCTAGCCGTCTGGATCGTTCCCGGTAGGCTTCAGGTTCGCGGACAGCCCGCGAATCGAACTGCCCGACGACCCTCAGGAGGACCCCGGTGACCGAGCAGGCTGCCGAGGCCAACGGTGCCGTCGCCGCACCCCAGCGGCGGGTGCTCGTGGCCGAAGACGAGGCCCTCATCCGGCTGGATCTGGTCGAGATGCTCCGCGAAGAGGGCTACGAGGTCGTCGGTGAGGCCGGGGATGGCGAGCAGGCCATCAACCTGGCTACCGAATTGAAGCCCGACCTGGTGATTCTCGACGTCAAGATGCCCAAGCTCGACGGTATCGAGGCCGCGTCCAAGATCACCGGCGACCGGATCGCACCGGTCGTCATCCTGACCGCCTTCAGCCAGCGCGACCTCGTCGAGCGGGCCAGGGACGCGGGCACGATGGCGTATCTGGTCAAACCGTTCGCCAAACGCGACCTGGTGCCCGCCATCGAGCTGGCCGTGAGCCGGTTTTCCGAGCTGCAGGCACTCGAGGCCGAAGTCGCGGGCCTGACCGACCGGTTGGAGACCCGCAAGGTCATCGATCGGGCGAAGGGTCTGCTGATGAGCCGTCAGGGGCTCACCGAGCCGGACGCGTTCCGCTGGATACAGCGCACCGCGATGGATCGCCGGACCACGATGAAGGCGGTGGCCGAGGCCGTCGTCGAAAGCATCGGCTGACGCTTCCGGACAATGCGGTGAGGCCTCCTTTCCTTCGGGAAGGAGGCCTCACCGCGTGAAAAGCCTTACAGGCGCCCGGCGGCTCGCATCACCCGGTAGACGTCGGTGTTGTCGACGGTGCCGCCCAACCGATCGGAGCCGGGGCCTTCGGCGGTCACCGGGGTGTCGGCGCCGGTGTGGTCGTGGGTCGTCCAGTCCACAGTGAACTGGAGCTTCGAGCCCGGTACGTCGAACGGGCCGTCCTGGTCGGGATCGGTGTCGGAGCCGTCGTGGTTCTCGATGCTCAGTCCGCCGGTCTCGTGGTCCCCGCCGATGATCACCAGCGTGTCGGGGTGGGTCCGGACGAACCGCAGGACCTCGGCGACCGTGGCGTCGAGGGCGCGCCCGGCGTCGATCACGCCGTGCGCGTTGTTTTCGTGGGACATCCCGTCGGTGCCCTCCTCCTCCAAAAACAGGAAGAAGCCTCGCTGGTTCTTCGACAGGGTGTCCAGCGCCTTGCGCGCCATCTGCTGGAGCGGCACTCGCGGCGCGTACTCGCCGACACCGTCCGGGCCGTAGTCGACCATGTCCTCGTTCGCGAACAGGCCGAGGATCCGGTTCGCCCTCGTGTTCCGCAGTTCGTCGCCGTCGCGCACGTAGGTGTAGCCCGTCCGCTGCGCGCGTTCGACCAGGTTGCCGTAGGGACTGCGGCTTTCCTCCCCCGGCTTGTCCGGCCAGAGACCGGGGTTCCCCTTCGGATACCACCAGTCCTCGCCGCCGCCGAGCAAAACGTCCGGACGGCTGTTCTCGATGTACTGCTTCGCGATGTCACTCTGCGAATCCCGGCTGGGTACGTGCGCCGCGAACGCCGCCGGCGAAGCACCCGTCACCTGCGCCGTGGTGACTAGCCCGGTCGACTTCCCCGCGCGTTTCGCCTGCTCCAGGATCGTTTCCAGCGGACGCCCGTGGACGTCCACGCCGACCGCGCCGTTGCGTGTCCTGTGCCCGGTGGCCAGCGCGGTGGCCGCCGCGGCCGAGTCGGTGACGATCTCGTCGGGGTCGTCCGACGCCGTCCGGACGAGACCGGTGACCGCGAGCCCGTCCATCGCCAGTTCGCCGCGGTTGCCCTTGAGCGCCAGCCGGAGCAGGTCGCGCTGGCCAAGGCCGAGGCCGTCGCCCTGGATGTAGATGATGTTGCGCGCCACCCGCGCCCCGGAACCCGCCGTCGTCGTCTCCGCGACGGCGGCCGAGCCACCGCACAGGACCACCAGAACCGTCGCCGCCGCCAGACCTCGTCCGCGCACATCGCCTCCCATTAGTTAGGAACCTTTCCTAACAGACTTTCCTAACAGAGAAGTCACGGGAAGGCGAGGGCCAAAGAGCCTTGAACAAGATACCCACGATCGATGAGATCCAGACCACACGATCGGGTCGTGACGATCTAGTCGCGGCTGGGTCTATGGAGTGTGGGAGTAAACCGGTAGACGGTGGACTTCCGCCACAGGCAAGGGAATCCGAACCGAGGAGACAGTGATGACGAACACCGCAACTACCGCGACCACCGCCAAGCCCAACTCGAACTCCGCCCCCGCCGAGAACAGCGCGCTCGTCTCCACCCAGGGCGTGACCACGATCGCCGACACCGTCGTGCAGAAGGTCGCGGGCCTCGCGACCCGGGAGATCACCGGCGTCCACGCCCTCGGCGGCGGCGCCGTGCGGGCGTTCAACGCGCTGCGTGAGCGCATCCCGGGCGCCACCGCGTCCGCCGGGCAGGGCGTCTCCGTCGAGGTCGGCGAGCGCCAGGCCGCGGTCGACCTGCAGATCGTCGTCGAATACGGCGTCGCGATCGCGGATCTCGCCAAATCCATTCGCCGCAACGTGATCGGCGCGGTCGAGCAGATGACCGGGCTCGAGGTCGTCGAGGTCAACATCAACGTCTCCGACGTGTACATCCCGGGCGACGACGACACCGACGAGAGCACCGAATCCACCCGCGTCCAGTGACCACCGGCGCCGGTCCGCGCCTGACAGCAAGGAGAACGTTCATGAACGCCACCCATCTCGGCCTGTTGACCGGTCTCGTGCTCGGCGTGGCCGGCGCGTTCGGCGGCTTCGGCGCCTTCCTCGTCGTACTCGTCCTCGGCGCGCTGGGCCTGCTGGTCGGCCGGTTCCTCGACGGCAAGCTCGACCTTTCGGCCCTGGCCGGCCGCGACAGGGGCTGACCGCCATGACGACCATGACCGCCGCCGCGCCGGACACGGACGGGCGCGGCGGGCTCACCGTAGCCGCCGGTGCCGTCGAACGGATCGCCGCGCAGGCGATCACCGAACTCGACGGCATCGGCGGCGCGGCCTCCCGGGTGCTCGGGATCGCGGTCGGCGGTGAAGACCTCGACCAGGGCGCCAAGGTGAGCGCGGACGTCACCGGCTCGACGGCCGCCTTGGACGTCCGGCTCTCGGTGAAGTACCCGCTTTCGGTCCGTGCCACCGCCGAAACCGCGCGGGAGCACCTGATCCACCGAGTCGGCGAACTCTCCGGCCTGACCGTCACGCGGGTCGACATCACCGTCACGGCCCTGCATTCCACCGAGACCGAAACGAGGAGGGTCCGATGAAACGGCGCCCCCGCCGCAGCGTCCCGGCAGTGCTCGTCGCCCTCGTGGTGCTCGCCGGATGCGTCCTGGCCGCCGCCGTCGCGGTCCAGACGATCATCGGCGAGAAACCTTGGGTCAGCTACGACGCCGTCGCGTCCGCGCTGCACGACACCCGTTGGAGTGATCCGCTTCCGGCGATCGCGGGCGGGGTGGTCGCGTTGATCGGCCTGCTGCTCCTCGTGACCGCGATCGTCCCGGGGCGGCCGACCGTGCTGCCACTGGAAGGCGGCCCGGACTCGGGTGCCTCCCGGCGCAGCTACCGGTCCACGCTGCGCACCGCGGCGTCCACTGTGGACGGCGTCTCCGCGGCGAAGCTGAAGGTCAAACGGCGCGGGATCGTCTCGGTGGTGACCACCGGTCGGACGAACACGGCGGGACTCGCCGACGCCGTCCGCGCCGCCATCGAGCATCGCCTCGCCCAGATCGGCCCCGCCACCGTCCCGGCCGTGCGGGTCCGGGTCAAGGCCACCAGGAGCGCGTCATGACCGACCTCAACCGTCCCGCCCGCCTGAACCGCACCCTGCTGGTGCTGACCGGGCTCGTCCTGCTCGCCGGTGGCGTGTTCGCCGTCGGCACCCATTTCGGCAGGATCCCCTTGCTCAGGGCCGATACGGCGCTCGTCCCCGGCACGGCCATGCCGCCCGGCTGGGCCTGGTACGCCGTCGCCGGGGGCGCGGTGGTCGTCGGACTGCTGACGCTGCGCTGGCTCATCGCCCAGCCCGTCCGGAAACCCAAGTCCCACACCTGGCGCTTCGACCAGGACACGGGCCGGACCGCGCTGGCCGCGAGCACCGCGGTCGAACCATTCACGGCCGAGGTCGCGACCTATCCCGGCGTCCACGCCGCGCACGCCACGCTGGGCGGCACCCAGGACGCGCCGGTGCTGGCCGTGGTGCTGAGCGCCGAACAGGACGGCGACCTCGGCGCCATCCGCGAACGGGTCACCGAGGAAGGCCTGCCGCGGCTGCGCCAGGCGCTGGACCTCGAAGACCTTCCCACGACCATCGAGTTCCGCTTCTCCGCGAAGACGGGTTCCCGCATCCAATAGGGTTTCCGGGGCGAGCGGACCGGGAACGCGGTCCGGGTACCGATTTCCCGCGCAGACGCGTCACGAGCGATGAGGAGTGCCCGCATGTCCAGCGTGACTCGAGCCGCCGACACGTTACTCGATCGGACCCTGCTCGGTTACAGCAGTGTCGGGCATTTCCTGCGACGGCGGTGGTGGCCCGAAGACCCCGCGCCGGACGCGCTCGCGGGCAAGGTCGCGGTGGTGACCGGCGCGAAAGCCGGTCTCGGCAAGGCGACCGCCATCGGGCTGGCGAAACTGGGCGCGACCGTCAGGATCGCGGTGCGCGGCGACGGCGACGCCGCCCGCGCCGGGATCGAGCGCGCCGCAGGCGCCGGACGGGTAGTCGTCGACCAGTGTGACGTCAGCCTGATCTCGTCCGTGCGCGACTACGCCAAGGATCTCGACGGCGAGGTGGACATCCTCGTGCACAACGCCGGCGTGATGCCCGCCAAGCGCACGGAAACGGCCGAGGGCAACGAAGTCATGCTCGCCACGCACGTGCTCGGCCCGCATCTCCTCACCTCGTCGCTCCGCCCGAAACTGGCTGACGGCGCACGAGTGATCTGGGTCAGCTCCGGCGGGATGTACGGTCGGCCACTGCGCACCGACGACCTCCAATACCGGCGGGGCGACTACAAACCCACCGCCGGATACGCGCGCACCAAACGGATGCAGGTGGTGCTCGCCGAACTCTGGGCGGACGAACTGGACGGCTCCGGGCGCACCGTGCACAGCGCCCACCCCGGCTGGGCCGACACTCCCGGGGTCGCGACCTCCCTGCCGACTTTCCAGAAGCTGACGCGGCCGATCCTGCGGAACCCGGAGCAGGGCGCCGACACCTTCGTCTGGCTCGCCGCGGCCGAGGAACCCGCCCGCTACAACGGGATGTTCTGGCACGACCGCGTCCAGCGCCCGACGCACTACTTCGGCAAGACCCGGGAAACCGCCGCGCAGCGCCAGGAACTCTGGCAGGCCTGCGGGCGGCTGACCGGTCTTTAGGCGAGCGGGATCATCGCGACGGCCGGGGTGGACGGGGTCCGTGAACCCCCGGCCGGTTCGGCGGTGATGCCGACCCTGTCGATCCCTCCCGGCAGCTCCGCGAGGACCGGGCGAGTCCGATGTGGACCGTCCGACGCGAGCAGTCCGGCCGAGTGCACGCCGCTCGCCCCGATGAGCCAGACCTGATACTCCTTGCCGGGCGCCAGCGGGGGAAGATCACCCGCCAGGATCACGACCTTGCCCTGGCTTCGCGAGGTCACCACAGTGGTCGTTCCGGGCTCGGCGCCCTTGACGGTCGAGGCGTCGGGCGCGGTGAGCACCGAATTCACCGAGGCGAGTTGCCGCTGCGCGGGGCCGGCTCCGGGTTCGGTGCTCGTGGTGGCCAGTCCGAACACCAGCGCCCCGACGGCGGCCGCCGCGGCACCCCACAACGCGATCCGGACCGGCGGCTTCTTCGTGGACTGGGTTCGCCGCACGGCCGCGACCAGCGGAGGCCACTGACGGGTCTGGGCGACCCGCGTGAGCGTCGCTTCCCGCAGCCTCGGCGGTGGCACGGTGGTGAGTGACGCCCCCAGCCGTGCCGCGGTCTCCCGCAGTTCCCGGACCTCCTGGCCGCACGCGGGACAGCCCCGCAGGTGCCGCTGGAACGCCGCGGCCTCCTCCTCCGGGACGGCGTCCACGGCATAGGCCCCGGTCAGTGTGTGCAGTTCCGCCGTCATTGCCCGACCCCCAAACAGTCACGCAACCTGATCAGACCGTCGCGGATGCGGGTCTTCACCGTGCCGGGCGCGGTCTTGAGCACTTCCGCGACCTCCGGGTAGGTGTACCCGTTGTAATAGGCCAGCACGACCGATTCCCGTTGCAGCTCGGTCAGCGCGGACAGGCACTGCCGCACCCGCTGCTGCTCCAGATTGCTGATCGTGGACTCGGCGACCTCGTCGAACGGGCGCCGGAAATCGAGTCTGCCCGCGCGGTCGTCCCGGTCGAGCGCGGCCTGGTGCGAGCGCACCCGGTCCACCGCCCGCCGGTGCGCGATGGTGAGCACCCAGGCCATCGTGGTCCCCTTGCCCGGTTTGAACCGCGCCGCCGTCCGCCACACCTCCACCAGGACCTCCTGGGTCACCTCCTCGGCGAACGTGCCGTTGCGGACGACCCTGTTCACCACTCCCCACACCGGTCCCGCCACGACGTCGTACAGATCGGCGAACGCTTGTTCGTCGCCGGCCGCGACCCGTTGCATCAGGCTCGCTTCGGCGGGCTCCGCTCCGGAACCGCCGTTTTTGCGCGGACTCGTCCGCACACCCTCGACCATCAAGCTGCCTCCACCTCACCCGACGCCCGGCTACGCGTTTTCCACGGCGTCTGGGAGGGATTCGGCGCCGAAGGCGGCGCGGACTGGTCAGGTGGGCGAGAACACTCGAACGAGGCGGGAGCCGCTACCCCTGCCGGTCGAGCACATTGTCCATTGTGGACCGCAGGCTCCGCAGAAAGGCTTCGAACCGTTCGATTTCCTCCGCCGGGTACTCCGCCACCAGCGCCGCGAGCCCCGCGCTGAACGGGCCGAAGAACTCGCGCGCGGGTTCCTGGATGTCGGGGCCGCTGCGCAGGGTCACCACGCGCCGGTCGGTGCTCTCCCTGGTCCGCACCACATAGCCGAGGTTCTCCAGCCGGTTCAGCAGGTTCGTGGTCGCTCCCGAGGTCAGCGAGACCCGTTCACCGAGCCGGGCCGGGGAGAGCGGCGAGCCGGTGTCCTCGGCGTAGAGGATCTCCACCAGCGCGGCGGCGTCGGTCGCGTGCAGGCCG
This sequence comes from Amycolatopsis coloradensis, assembly GCF_001953865.1. Lineage (GTDB taxonomy): Bacteria > Actinomycetota > Actinomycetes > Mycobacteriales > Pseudonocardiaceae > Amycolatopsis > Amycolatopsis coloradensis. Next base: position 67,406 of record NZ_MQUQ01000037.1, on the reverse strand, counting down.
AGCCAGTTCGCGAAGCGCCGGGTGAACTCGGTGTAGTTCGCGCCGAAACTCCGGAGGCCGTCCAGCAACGACGTGACCCGATCCTCCACCGAACCTCCTCAAGTAGGTGCTTTGACAACCTACCGGCCGTAAATATACCTTCATCGTGAAGCAACTTTCTCATGAAGGAGTTCGTCTTGCTCCCTGACCCGTTCGCCGCGACCACCCGCGGCATCACCGAGCCCGATCCCGTCCGCCCCGCGCTGCGCGTCGCCGGTCCTCTCGTCGAAGTGGCCGCGCCGTCGGGCGGCAAGGCGTGGATCGTGACCGAGGAGAAGCTGGCGCGCGCGGTCCTGTCGGACCCGCGAATCGCCAAGGATCCCGCACTGGCCCCGGAGAACTGGACCGGGCTCGAACAGACCGCCGCCGAACAGCCGTCGCTCACCACGCTGGACGGCCCGGACCACACCGGACTGCGGCGAGCGCACGCTCCGCTGCTGAGCGCCAAACGGATCCAGGCGCAGTCGGACCGGATCCACCACATCGCACGCGTCCTGCTGACGGAACTCGGCGGCGGAACCGTCGACCTCATGGACGGCTTCTCCACCCGCTTCCCGCTCACCGTCCTGCTCGACCTGCTCGGCATCCCGCTCCACCTGCTCGACGCCGCCGTCGACGCCTGCCGCCGCATGTCCGATCCCGAGCCGGGCGCCCAGGGCAAGGCCATCGCCTCGATCGCGGACCTCGCCGCCGCTGGACTGACCCCGAACCGGAACGGGCTCGCGACGGAGCTGCGCGACAACCTCCCGCCCGGGACGTCCGAGGACGACCTGCGGTATCACCTGTTCGCGTTGATCTTCGCCGGGCAGCTGACCACCGACGCGGCACTCGGCTTCCTGGTCGCGCGGCTCCTCGACGGCGACACCTCCCCCGAGGGCCCTCTGGTCCGCGAAACCCTCCGGGTGCTTCCGCCCGCACCGTTCACCCTCTGGCGGTTCACCACCACGGAGCTCGACCTCGCCGGGATCCGGCTCCCCGCCAACGCCCCGGTGCTCGTCGACATCCAGGGCGTCAACACCGATCCGGCCAGGAAGCCGGGCCCGGACCTGACGTTCGGCGCGGGACCGCACTTCTGCGTCGGCGCCCAGCTCGCGCAGCTCGAACTGCGGGCGGTGGCGACGGTTCTGCGCACGGACTTCCCCCGGGCCCGGCTCGCCGTGCCGTATGCCGACCTCCGGCAGACGTTCCTCGGCGGCATCCAAGGCACGCGGCTCACCAGCCTGCCGGTCGTCCTGCCCGACTGAGAACGGGCCGGGGCGCGGAATCCGCCGCCCCGGCCCGGAAAGAACCGCTACTTCTTGAAGGTGTCGCGGATCTTGTCCGCCGCGTCGCCGACGGCGTCCTTCACGTTCTCGACGGCGCCCTTGAGACCGGCCTTCGCCTGGTCCGTCTGGCCTTCGGCACGCAGTTCCTCGTCGCCGGTGGCGTCGCCGGCGGCTTCCTTGGCCTTACCGCCGAACTCTTCGGCCTTGTTGCTGATCTTGTCGCCCAACGACATCGGGTCCTCCTCCGTCCGTGGCACGCGGATCGTGCGCCGTACTCAGGAAGGACAACTCGAGAGCCGGATTCGTCATGCGCACGGACGGGTGATCACGCTCACCGAAGCAGGGAAGCCACCGCGGCGGCGAACGCCTCCGGGGCCTCCTGCGGAACGTTGTGCCCCACCCCGGGCAGGACGCGGTGGTCGTACGGCCCGGTGAAGTACTCGCGATCACCTTCCGCGCTGGGCCCGCCGATACCGTCTTCCCCGCTTTCCAGCACGACCGTCGGCACCGTGATGACCGGTTCCTCCGCGATCAGGTCTTCGAGCGCCTGATGACGCGGATCCCCTTCCGCCAGGCCGAAGCGATGCCGATACGAGTGGATGACGACGTCGACGAAGTCCGGGTTGTGCAGGCTGGGTGCGCTGGCGGGGAACGCCGCGCCGGCGCCGGTCCAGGTCGGAGACCAGGTGCGCCACAGCAAGGCGCACAGCTCTTCGCGGTTTTCCGCCAGCCCGCGACGGCCTCGCTCGGAGTGGAAATAATATTGGTACCAGTAGGTGCTTTCCCATTCCGGCGGCGCCGGTTCCCCGGCGTAGGCGAGGTTCTGGACGTTGTAGCCGTCCACCGAGACCAGTCCGCGCACCCGCTCCGGCCTGAGGGCGGCCGTGATGCAAGCCGCTCGGCCGCCCCAGTCGTACCCGGCGACGACGGCTTTTTCGAGCCCCAGCGCGTCCATGAAGTCGAGCAGGTCCTGCGCGAGCGCGGCCTGCTGCCCGGAACGGGGCGTGGCGTCGTCGAGAAACCTCGTACCGCCGAACCCCCGGAGATACGGGGTGTACACCGAGGCGCCGCCGTCCGCGAGGATCGGCGCGACCTCGGCATAGGCCCGCACGTCGTACGGGAACCCGTGGAGCAGGATCACCGGCGGCGCGCCTGCCTCACCCGCGTGCTCGTACTCGATCTCCAGAACCGGTGTGGTGACACGTTTCGACCCCATCCCCGGATCCTTTCACGAGGATCAGCCGGACCAGCCGCTCAGCCGCGACAAAAGTCGTTCCAGGACTTCGGGATCGGCGCCGACCGGCTCGCCGGAGACGGGTTCGTCCACCAAGGTCCGGCGGTCGCCCCGCCGCGGCAACTGCACCTGACCGGCGGACATACCGCCCGGCAGCGGCAGCTCGCACCAGATGGTCACGCCGCCGGTCTGCCCTGGCACCACCCCGGTCCGCTCGCCGGGCGCGGGGGTCGGCGCGGGCAGACCGGCCAGTTCGTGGTCGACCTCGATGACCAGGACGTCCGAGCGCAGCCGCAATCTCAGCGTCAGGAACGGCGGCGCCTTCGGATCGGCGGCGTCGACGAGCGCGCCCACGAGTCTGGCGGCGGCGGTCTTCGCCTGATCGAGCAACGGCCGCAAGGACCAATCCGACAAGATGAGACGGACGAAGAGCTCGGAGCACAACACGGCATTCGGTTGTGCCACCAGCCGGAGGTCGTCCACCTGGGAGGTGCGCGCGCTCAAACCAAGGCCTTCCTCGTCGACGTGCGAGCGTGCATCATGCCACCCCATCCGGTGATACCCGCAGGCCGCCTCACGCAGGCCTTTGGTCCACTGGAGTGGCGCGCCTTTGGCTCTGTTCGCCAGACCAAAGAGGGCGCAGAGTGGTCGGCGTGAGCATCGCCTTCCTGATCACCACCCTGGTCGTGGTCGCCACGCCCGGCACCGGCGTGGTGTACACGTTGTCCGCCGGACTGGCCCGCGGGAGACGCGCGAGCGTCCTCGCCGCGACCGCCTGCACCCTCGGCATCGTGCCGCATATGGTCGCCGCGATCACCGGCCTCGCGGCGCTGCTGCACGCGAGCGCGGTGGCCTTCGAAATCATCAAATACCTTGGTGTCGCTTACCTTCTCTACATGGCATGGGCGACACTGAAGGACCGCGACGCGATCGTCGTTGACGGGGAGCCCGAACCGGAGTCGGCACTGCGGACGATCACCTCCGGCGTGCTGATCAACGTCCTGAACCCGAAACTGACGCTGTTCTTCTTCGCGTTCCTGCCCCAGTTCGTCCCGGCGGGCGAGCCCGGCTCCATCCCGCGGATGCTGGTGCTGAGCGGGGTGTTCATGCTGGCGACGTTCGTCGTGTTCAGCGGGTACGGCGTCCTCGCCGCCGGCGTCCGCCACCACGTCCTCTCCCGGCCGCGCGTGCTCGCCTGGATGCGGCGGATCTTCGCCGGTTCCTTCGCCGCGCTCGGCGCCAAACTCGCGTTCACCACCCAATAGAGGAGGTCTCGTATGCGACTTCAGCACCACCCCGACGTCCGCGCCGCTCACTCCGGCCTCGCCGTCGGCACCCTCCAGGCCACCGGCATCACCACGGAGATGCCTGTCGACCTCGAAAAGTTCGTCGCGCGGGCGACACGACGGCTCGCGGACGGCCCGGAATCGGAATTTCCCGAGATCCAGGCCTGGCGCCGGGCATTCGCCAAGATGGGCCTGAAGCCGACGCAGTACCGCTGCGCGTCGGAATCATTGCTGCGGCGGCTTCGGAAGGAGGGCACGCTCCCCCGGATCCATCCGGTGATCGACCTCTGCAACGCGGTTTCGGTCGCCTACGCCATCCCTGTCGCGGTGCTCGATGTCGCGAAGATCAGCGGCTCGCTCGAAGTCCGCCACGCGCGGGGCGACGAGAAATACGTGACCTTCGCGGGCACGGTCGAGCACCCGAACCCGGGCGAGGTGATCTTCGCCGACGAAGACGGCCAAGCCCACGCGCGGCGCTGGACGAACCGGCAAAGCGGGCATTCCGCGGTGTCGGCCACGACGTCCGACGTGCTGATCGTGTCGGAAGGGCTGCACGCGACGGCGGCCGAAGACGTCCGGCTGCTGATCGAAGCCATCGCGGAAGAACTGGCGACGGCGGGCGTCGTCACGAAGCCTTGAGCGCCTTTTCCAGCCCGGCGCGCGTCATCTTCGACCGTCCCTTGATGTCCCGCTCCCGCGCCAGCTTCTCCAAATCCGCCTTCGACAGCGAGGACAGGTCCTTCTTCGCCGCGGCCTTCGGGGTCTTGGCGCCGGAAGCCTTCTTCTTGGACTTCCCGCTCTCGACGCTCTTCGAAAGGGCCTCGAACAGGTCGACAACCTTCGTCGGCTGACCCGGTTCGGTGGCGGGCGTGATGGTCTCGCCCTTCTTCTTGGCCTTGATCAGCTTCCGCACGCGATCGGTGTAGGTGTCGCGGTACTCCTCGGGCCGCCAGTCGTCGCTCATCGCGTCGATCAGGTTGACGGCCATGTCGAGTTCTTTGCCGCGTGCCTTGGCCTTGCCGGGCAGCTCCGGCAACTGCTCGGCGGGGTCGCGCAGGTCGGCGGCGAAATGCAGGGTGTTGAGCACCATGACGCCGTCCCCCGAACGGACCAGCGCCAGGTACTCGCGGCCGCGCATGACGAACTTCGCGATCCCGGCCCTGCCCGACGAACGCATCGCTTCGAGCAGCAGCGCGTACGGACGCTCGAACTCCTCTTTCGCGGGCGCGAGCCAATACGTCTTGTCGAAGAACATGGGGTCGATGGCGTCCAGCTCGACGAAGCTCTCGATGTCGAGCGACTTCGACCGGCCGGGGGCGATCTCGTCAAGTTCCTCCGGTTCGACCACGACGTACTCGCCGCTGTCGAGCTCGTAACCCTTGACGATGTCGTCGTAGTCGACTTCCTTGCCGGTGCGCTCGTTCACTCGCCGGTACCGGATGCGGTCCTCGGTCCCGCGCTGGAACTGGCGGAAGTGCACCGTGTGGTCCTCGACCGCGCTGTACAGACGGACCGGCACCGTCACCAGACCGAGTGAAAGCGAACCGCTCCAGACCGGGCGCATGGGCACTCCTCTCCTCCACCGCCCTGGTACCCGGAATCGCCGCGGATCACACCTGGTCAGAGGCTGAACGCGAGGGACTGCAGGAGGACGACCGCGAGGAACACGAGGGTGAAGGCGAGGTCGAACGCCACTCCACCGGCCCGGACCGGCCGGACCACGCGGCGGACCGGCGCCAGCACGGGCTCGGTCAGCCGATGGCTGATCCCGCGGGCCCGGAACGACCAGGAGGGCGGCCGGGCGGCGAGACTGACGGTCCAGTCCAGCACCATCCTGGCGACGAGCACGATCAGGAACAGGGTGAGCAGGAAGCCCAGCAGATCACCAAGAGCACTCATGACGGCACACTCCTCTTTGCTCCAGTGTGCCGTGCCTTGCTGGGAACAGCCTGTGCTGGGAGAAGGGGGCTACCAGGGCGGTTGGCCACCCCCAGTTCGAAGGCCAACCGCCGCGGAGCCCCTATCGCGGTTCGGCGCGCTGCCCCGTCGCGCCGCACCCGCCCAGCTGACATCTTCAGCTTTCCAAGGCCCTGCATCGGAATTACATCGGCTCTCCACCGGCGGACATCCGCGCAGCTCAGGGACCGCCGGAGGTAGGATCGGACCGGTTCCAAGGCAGGCGCGGACCCGCCCGTTAGGCCGAATGCCACCCGGCGTACCCCCACGTCGATCTGGCTGGAGGGCGAAGCGGTGGGTTAGGGTGCCGGTCACCGGGCGAGCGGACGACTGGGAGGTAGTGCTGAGCACTCTCACGGTCTCGGACGACATAGTCGCATATGACCGCCGATCGTTTACCTGAATCGGGAGGATCGCCCCGCACCTCCGGCGATCCGCAGCTCACCGGCCAGCCCTCCCAGCTCAGCTTTTCCGTCCTCGGCCCGCTCGAAGCCGAGGTCGACGGCGTCCCCGTCCGGCTCGGCGGACGCCGTGAACAGCGTCTCCTCGCCTCCCTGCTGATCAACGCGGGCAGGCTGGTCCCGGCGTCCTACCTGATCAGCACGATGTGGCCGGACAGGCCGCCGAAGACGGCGGTCCGCCAGGTCAGCAACGCGATCGCGCGGCTGCGGCACGATCTCGGCGCGGCGCGGTCCGCCGTGGTCACCACCGGCTCCGCGTACCGCGTCGTCATCAGCAGCGCCTCGCTCGACTCGGCCCGCTTCGAAGCGGACTACAACCAGGGCGCCGAACTCCTGGCCGCCGGGCTGCTCTCCCAGGCGGCGGCCAAGCTCGCCGAAGCGCTCGCGCTCTGGCGCGGCCCGGCCTTCGACGGTCTCGAAGGCGACGCCATCGAGCAGACGGCGCGACGACTCGACGAAGAACGCCTCGCCGCCTGCGAACTCCTGATCGGCGCCAGGCTCCGGCTTGGTGAGACCGACGTGGCGGCCCGCGAGGCCTTCGACCTCGCCGCCTGGCATCCCACCCGCGAAACGCTCCAGTGCCTCACCATGCTGGCGCTGTACCGGGCGGGCCGCGGCGCCGACGCGCTCAGGACGTTCGACCGGACCAGGAACGCGCTCGCCGAGGAACTCGGTGTCGACCCGAGTGCCGAACTGTGCGCGCTTTACCAGCAGATCCTCCGCACCGACGCCGAACTGCTGGAGGACGGCGCACTCGTCCGCTACGGCGTCGGCGGGCTCCGGGCCGGGATGGACACCGGCGGGCGCCGCGAGGACGCGGACGCGCAAAAGGCGCTCTTCCCCCGCCCCGCGCAGCTTCCCGCGGACCTGCCCGCGTTCGGCGGTCGTGCCACGGAACTGCGGACTGTCCTCGATGTCGGCCAGGACGAGTCCTCGACGGGACCGCGGCTGATCGCGATCGACGGCATGCCTGGTGTCGGGAAAACGGCGCTGGCCGTCCACGCCGCGCATCGGCTCGCCCCGCTGTTCTCCGACGGACAGCTCTTCGTGAACCTCGAAGGATTCTCACCCGCGGGCGACCCTGTCGACCCGGCCGCGGCACTCGAGGCGCTGCTGCGGTCACTCGGCATCCAGGGTTCGGACATTCCCGCCGGGACCGGGCAGCGGGCGGCGTTGTTCCGCAGTTGCCTCGCAGGCAAACGCGTGCTCCTGGTGCTGGACAACGCCATCGGGGCGGCCCAGGTGCACCCGCTGCTGCCCGGATCGGCGAGCTGCTGTGTGCTGATCACCAGCCGGACCCGGCTCGTGGACCTCGACGGCGCCGAACTGCTCTCCCTGGAACCGTTCAGCCGGGCGGACGCGGTGGACCTGCTCGGCCGGATCGTCGGACCGTCCCGGCTGAAGAAGGAGTCCCCCGACGCGGCCGACCGGGTGGCGAGCCTGTGCGGCGATCTCCCGCTCGCGCTGGCCGTCACGGCGAGCCGTCTGCGGGCGCGGGCGTCGTGGACGCTCGACTTCGTCGCCAGGCAGCTGCGCGACGAACGGAACCGGTTCGGCGAACTCACCGCCGGGGAACGCGACGTCGCGGGCGCGTTCCGAGTGTCCTATCTGAACTTGACCGAAACCGAACGCCGGGTGTTCCGGCGCCTGAGTCATCACCCCGGTGCCGCGTTCGACCTCCCTTCGACGGCGGCCTTGGCGGAAGTGGACCTCGGTGAGGCCCGCCGCCTGGCCGAACGCCTCGTCGACGTGAACCTCTTGCGGCAGCCGTCGATGGACCGCTACGAGATGCACGATCTCCTCCGCAGCTACGGCCGCGAACTCCTGCTCGCGGAGGAGCCCGAACACCAGCGCGAAGCGATGATGCGGCGGCTGTTCGATTACTACCGCAGCACGGTCGCGGCCGCGATGGAGTTCATCGACCCGGATTCCGAAGAGGAGCCAGGCGGCCTCGAGGTCCCGAAGAGCGAGTACGGACAGTCCTTCGCCGACTACGACCAGGCCGCGCACTGGATGGACGCGCACTGGCAGAACGTCCTGCCGGTGGCCGTCGCGATGAACAACCACCAGCAGTATTCGGACCTCGTGCCGTTCTGCTCGGCGGTCTGGCGCTACTTCGACAACCGCGGCTACTACCGCCAGGCCAGGGAACTGGAGACGCTCGCCCTGTCCGCCGCACGGGTCACGGGGAACGTGGTCCTCGAGTACCAGGCCCTGCACATGTACGCGCTGACCCTGTGGCGGCTCAACGAGTTCACCGAGGCGAACCGGTTGTTCAACGAGGTGTTCGAACTGGCCGCGACCACCGGCGACGTGCGGATGCAGTGCCGGGCAAGGGGCAATTCGGGTGTCACCCACTGGCTCAGGGGTGAGTCGGACGAGGCGATCGAACACCTCGGCTGGGTACGCGAGACCGCCCACGCCCATGGCAGCGTGCTCATCGAGGCCCGCGCCAGGCACCGGATCGGACTGATCCACACCGAGAACAGACGGCATCCCGAAGCCGCCGCGGAACTCGACCAGGCACTGCGACTGGCCCACGAGAACGAATCTCCCGATCTCGAGGCGGAATGCTTTCTGGCCCTCGGCATGAATTCGCGGGAAACCGGCGATGCCGCACTCGCGATCACCCAGTTCACCACCGCGGTGGAAGTGCTGGAATCGACCGGGAATCGCAGCATGCTGCCCATCGCCCACAAGGAGATGGCGATCGCGTTCGACATTCTCGGTGAGCAACCGAAAGCGGACAGTCATCGCCGCTTCGCTTTGCGCTTGTACACCGCTTTGGGAGTTTCCGACTCCACTGAGGTTCGCGAACTCAAACAGCTCCTGGGTGATTACTCGGCGTAATTTGTCGTTCTCCTCCGGTACTCTGTTGGCGTAGGCATATTCGCTTGACCGGAGTAACCGCTCACGGAGAGGATCGGCGACATGCACGATGATGACGACGAAGAGTTCTTACTGGAGCTCGAAGCGGAGTACAAGGCGCAAGGCACCTGGGGCGGGTTCGAGCCGCCGCCGACCGGCGGGCCTCCTTTCCGCTCACACCACTGAATGACCTGAAGTATCGGAAAGTATTACTGGGGACTGGGGCGCAAGACATTCGATGCTGGTAAGGGTTTCCTCTTGTGGAACGCTCTATTGGTCCGATGGTGACGTCGTCTGGGACGATCACCTCGGACATCGCCAGCTCAAACTCGCCGAAGGAACCGAACGCGTCCTGCGATGGTTCAGTTCTTGGCGAGAACCGGAATCGGTCCGTGCGGCGGACGACAATCCCGAGACAGGGGAAAGACTCGTCCGTATCGCGCGAGCGATGATCCGGTACGAAGTGCTGGTGATCAAAGGTTCTTCCCGTCAGCTGCGGGAGGAAGAGATCCTTCGGGATTGGGGGCCTTGGGGGGCGTCCGCGCGGGCGTTTCACTTCGGCACCCGATCGTTGCGGGAGACCGAGTTCACGACCAGCGAAATGACGGCGAAAACCTTGCTGGAGAAGGCGAAGGCCAGCCCTCCGCCTTCTCCGGTGAGGCCTTCGGGCGCGTACGACGCGATACCGCTGCCCGAACCGTCAGCGGAACCACTGAACGCGATCGGGCTCGGAGACGCGCTGAACCAGCGCAGAAGCACCCGCGAGTTCGGTGAAGAACCCTTGCGGCTGCGCGACTTGAGCGCGCTCCTCACGGCAGCCCGGCCGACGAGGCCGGAGACGCACCCGAACATCCCTGCCACGGGGAACGTCTTCAAGACGAGCCCGTCGGGCGGGGCCCGGCATCCGACAGAGGTGTACGTCTACGCGAGGAACGTCGAGGAGCTGGATCGCGGGATCTACCACTACGACGGATTCCGGCACGGGCTCACGCCACTGGACGGCAAAATCGACGACGACGAACTGGTCGCGCTCGCCGGCGATCAGCACTGGGCCGGGAACGCCGGCGCGCTGTTGATCTACACCAGCGTCATCGAGCGGAACCAGTGGAAATATCCGGTGAGCCGGACGTACCGGGTACTGCTGATGGACGTCGGGCATCTCAGCCAGACCGTCTACCTGCTGGCGACGGCGCTCGGACTGAACGTCACGTTCACCGCGGCGCTCCGCGACGAACTGGTCGAAGACCTCCTCGGCTGCGACCCGGCGAACGAACTGGTGCTCGGCATGTCGGTACTCGGCACCCGAGTGTGAGGAGCGCCTGGTTTCGGCGCCTCCGCGATGGCCTGCTTCGACTTCCGCGGACGATCGGCCGCGTCGGTGGTTGGACGATGAAGCCATAAGTCGACTCAGCACCGTCCGCGTCCTCGACAGTGCGCGGGCGTCGGTTCAGGCCGCTGGACTGAAGATGCAGGCGTGGCCGTTTTTCGGCGACGGCCCGGGTGGCGGTGCTTTCTTCGGGCGGGGTCGCGGCGATGTGTCGTCGGGTTGTCGGGCAAGCGGCCGAAGCGTCGTCGTCGGTCCTGTGCCGTGGCCTGCTCAGGCGGTGTTGCCGTTTCTTGGCAACGGTGTCAGAACGGTGGCGGCATATCCGTCAGGGGTGGCTTCGGGCGGGGTTCGTGGAGGGGTGGAGGCGTGCTGTCGTGTCGCTGTCCGGTGGGGGTGGTGATGGTGAGGGTGCCGTCGGGTGCGAGCCGGTAGGTCCAGCCAGGCTCGTCTTTCAATCGGTGGTCTCGGCGGCAGAAGCTGACGAGGTCGGCGGCGTCGGTGTGGCCACTGAACTGCCAGGGCACCGAATGATCGAGATCGCAGGCGTGGGCAGGGCGGTGGCAGCCCGGTCTTCGGCATTCACGGTCCCGCACCCGGACGTATTCGCCGAGACCGGCGGTGGGCCGGTAGCGGTCCCGGCCGAGGTCCAGCACGTGCCCGGATGGTGGGTCGGTGATGATGCGGCGCAGGACGGTGTTGGGTCCGGTCGCGATGTGCCGGGCCAGTGACGCCGGAAGGTGACCGTGCCCCCCGCAGGGCGGCCGGGCACGCGGACTGGGTCACGGCTCCACCGTAGCCGCGCGGTCCCATGAGATCGTCAAGGGGTGACGCTGTCCGAAAACGACATCCGCGCGGTCCGCGCCCGAGCGCAACTACTCGACGCACCGGCCGCGGACGTGCTCGCCGTGACCCGGTCGGTCGCCGCGATCCAGGCGCAGTCGAGTCCCGCCGCCAGGCTCGCGGTCCGCGTCCGCAGCCGCGGTTTGACCACGTCGGACGTCGACGCGTCCCGCGCGGTGGCACGCACCTGGCTGATGCGCAAGACGCTCCACCTGGTCCCGGCGGCGGACCTCCGCTGGCTGAACCGCTTGTTCGGGCCGCGCAACGCGCAGGCGGGCCAAGGACGCCGCAGGCAGCTCGACCTCACCGACGAACTCTGCGAACAAGCGTTGAACCACCTTCAGGATCTCTTGCCGGGCAAGGCACTCACTCGTCAGGAGATCTTGGACGGCCTGGCAGGCAACGGGATCGCACTCGACGCGAAGTCTCAGGCACCAGCCCACCTCCTGGCGTACGCGGCCAATCGCGGGCTGCTCTGCCGAGGTCCGGACGACGGAACGGAGCCGACGTACGTTCTCCTCTACGAGTGGATCACCGAGGACGACACCCCGGACGACCCGCACGGGGAACTCGCCCGCCGTTACCTGACCGCGTACGGCATCGCGACGGCCGAGGACTTCGGCGCCTGGTCCGGCCTCCCGCTCGGCGTCTGCCGCAAGGCCTTCGACGCCCTGGAACTCACACCGACGAGCAACGGCTTCGCCCTCAGGGAAACCGATCTGTCCGCATCCTCCTGTCCGCCTCGCCTGCTCGGTGCCTTCGACACCTATCTGCTGGGTTACCGCGACCGCGATCTGCTCCTCGACCCGGCCGAGGCGAAGCGCGTCAACTCGGGTGGCGGGATGATCGCGCCCACCGTGCTGGTGGACGGCCGGATCGCCGGAGTCTGGTACACCAAGCGGACCGCGAAGCAGACGAAGGTCGTCATCGAGCCCTTCGCCGCGCTTACGCGGACCGCCATCACCGGTCTTGAGTCCGAAGTGGACGATTACGGCCGATTCCTCGGTGAACCGGCCGTCCTCGTCAGTTGAGGGACCGGAAGAATTCCCGCACGTCCGCGACCAGGATCTCGGGCTCCTCCAACGCCGCGAAGTGGCCGCCGCGATCCACGTCGGTCCACCGCACGATCGTGTGCGCGTCCTCCGAGTACCGCCGGATCCCGACATCGTGCGCGAAGATCAGCGCCGCCGTCGGCACCCCGGAGTTCTTCTCCACCTCACCCCAGGTTTCCGCCTGCGCGTAGCCGACGTATGCCGACGATGCCGCCGTCCCGGTGAGCCAGGTGAACATGACGTTGGTGAGCAGCGTGTCGCGGTCGATGATCTCGTCCGGGAGCGTCGGGCGCGGATGCGTCCACTCACGGAACTTGTCCATGATCCACGCCAGCTGGGCGACCGGCGAGTCCACCAGCCCGTAGCCGAGCGTCTGCGGCCGGGTCGACTGGATCGAGATGTATCCGAACTCCTCCCGCATGAAGGCGCCGATCCGCTCGATGCGATCGCGCTCGATGTCGGTGAGCGAAGCCAGTTCCTCCTCCGACACCTCCATCGGGGGCATCGGCGTCAGCCCGCCGTTGACGTGCACTCCGATCACCTTGTCCGGCGCGACCCGGCCGATCTCCGGCGACACCGAAGCACCGAGGTCACCGCCCTGCACGCCGTAGCGTTCGTAGCCGAGACGGCGCATCAACTCCGCCCACGCACGGCCGATCCTCGGCATGGTCCAGCCGGAATCCGAAACCGGGCCCGAGAAACCGAAGCCGGGCAGCGACGGGATCACGACGTGGAACGCGTCCGCCGGGTCGCCACCGTGCGCTCGCGGATCGGTGAGCGGACCGATGACGTCCAGGAACTCCACCACCGATCCCGGCCAGCCGTGCGTGAGGACCAGCGGGGTCGCGTCGGCCTCGGCCGAGCGGACGTGCAGGAAGTGAATCCGCTGTCCATCGATGACCGTGGTGAATTGCGGGAAGCAGTTGATCCTGGCTTCGACGGCACGCCAGTTGTAGCCCTGACGCCAGTAGTCGGCGAGCCCGCGCAGCCACGTCACCGGCACTCCGGTGTCCCAACCGTCGCCAGGAAGCGGAGCAGGCCAGCGGGCGCTGTCGAGCTTCGCGTGCAGTTCGTCGAGCTGCTCCTGGGGGACGTCGAGGCGGAAGGGGCGGATCTCGGTGTTTTCCATAATGCGTACGCTACGAGCAATCGAGGACAGGATCGGTCCTCGATCGGAAAGCTTCGCCGGATACGGGAAGATGCGCTGGTGACGGACAAGTACTTGGCCTACGGCAGGCTCATCCGCGACGGGAAGATCCTGTTCATCCGGCGGCGGCCGGGCTCTTTCCTCGGCGGTCACTGGGAACTTCCTGGCGGGACAGTCGAGCCGGGCGAGGCGACCGCGGAAACCGTGGTCCGCGAGTTCGCCGAGGAGACCGGGCTGACCGTGCGGGTCACCGGCGAACGCGGAGCGCACAGCTGGGACGACGTCGAGGGCAGGCCGATGCGGATCCACGCCACGGTGTACGCGCTCGCCGAAGACGAACCGGGTGAAGTCGTGCTCGATCCCGAGGAACACGACGCCTTCACCTGGTGCACCCGGGAAGAAGCCGCCGGACTCGACGTCGCCGAGCATTTCCGCCAGGCACTCGACGGCTGATCGCGGGTGACCGGTCACTCCACATGCGACGGTCACTGTGGACGACGATGAAAGGGGCTTTCAAGACACTTTTCGTCTTGAAAGACCCTTTCACGACAAAAACCTGCTCTGACCTGCGCGAAGCCACCTCAGGCGCCCTTCGCGGTACGCGCTGGGTACGAGCGGGCGCGTCCAGCGAACGCGCGGTCGAGGACTCCGGTGGCCTGTTCGTGTGCCCGCTCGAACAGGCCTCCGTACACGTCCATGGTGGTGCTCATGTGCTTGTGGCCGACGTACTGCTGAATGGCCTTCGGGTTGGTGTGGGCGTCGATCAGGAGAGACACGTAGTAGTGCCGTAGCAGGTGCTGACCGGTCTCGTCGTCGGCGGCCGGGTCCAGCCCGGCCGCCTTGATCGCGGGGTGCCAGAGCGTCCGGTTGAACTTGGTGAAGTTGAGCAGTTCGCCGGACTCGGTGACGAACAGCAGGTGGTTGACCCGGTTGCAGCACTCGCACCGGACAGCCGTGGTGCCGTAGCGCTCGATGTGCGCGGCCAGGGCGTCCCCTGTGGGCGTCGGGAGCGGCACCGTGCGCACAGATCCCCGCTTCGGGGCGACTAGCTTCAACTCCCCGTCGATCACCTGCACCTGATGCCGGATCTCGATCTTGCGCCGGAGGAAGTCCAGGTCCTCGACGGCGACGGCGAACGATTCGCCCTGTCGGTGCCCGCAGGTGGCCGACACGAGCGGAATCCCGTGGTAGCGGTCCGGGAACGCCTCCAGGATGCCGTCCACGGTGTCGTCCTCCAGCAACCGCATATGACCCCGGCGCGGTTCGTCCACCCGCTCCACCCCCTCGAACGGGTGGACCGCGATCACGCCGTCGATCTTCGCGGACCGGAAGATCCCGCCGAGATGGATCCAGCACGCGAGGATCGTCGCGTCCGAGAGTTTCCCGCCGCCGCGCTTGGCGGTCTTGGTGCGCATGGTCGTCTTCCAGCCGTTCACCGTGGACGGGCGGCAGTCGTACATGCGCTTGTCGCCGAAGTGCGGGTAGATGTGGTTCTCCAGCCTCGACTTGATCGTCCGGAGCGAATTGGGAGTACCGGGGTGGTTGGGGAGCCAGTGCTCTTCGCAGTACTCCCGGAACGGGATGCGCCCCTTGGTGACGTCGAACGGCATCATGCCCTTCAGCAGGTCCGACTTGACGGACGTGTCGTAGTCCTCCGCGTCCGATTTCTTCTCGAACGAACGCACCGGGGTTCCGGGGTTCCGGACGCGCCAGCGTTTACCGCGTCCGTAGTCCTTGGTGCGCTTGCGCGTTCCCTTGTGATGCCAACGGTCTTCAACAGTCATCGTTACGCCTTTCGTTTGCCGGGGGTGGTTGCGGGGAGATAGCCCTTGGCGCGTGCCCGTTCCACCCACCGGGCAGCGGTTCGGTACTCGACGCCGTACTTCTCCTCGACGGCCTTGGTGGGACTGCCGTCGACATTGGCGCGGTAGGTCTCGGCCACCTCCCGCAGGAAGTCATCCGTGATGCGCGCCCGCGTGCCCTTCCGGGCCGCGCGGATCGTCGCGAGGGCGGCGTCAAAGTTCTCCGTCGTCGCGCCCTGGTTGTCGCCAAGGACCAGGCCCTCCGGCCCCGCCGAAATGATCTTGCTGGAGACGGCGGTCACGATCAGCTCTAGGAGGTCCTGGAGCTGAACCGCGCGAAGATCCGTCGTGCGCACCTCGCGCCCGTCCTCTTTCGCCCGGATCGTGATCTCGGTGCACACCGGCACCTCTTTGCGCATCTCGATCTTCATCGTGAGCGAGGGAAGGTCGGGCGCGCTGGGCATCTCGACCATGACTTCCGGGGGGATGAGCTGATCGCGCACGCGCACCCACCTGGGGTTCACGTCATCGAACTCGGCCCACCCCTGGGGGAACGTGATTCGTCGTCGTGCTGGTTTCTCCACCTTGTCACCAATCTGCCGGGTTCGACCAAAGACACCATGACACAACCATGTACATAGTGGCAACCGTCAGCAGTTGATCACCAGGAAGGGCAAGGACTGATGACGGTCAGCAAGCACTTGACGATCAAGGAATTCGCCGAACGGGTGGGGGTGCCCCCGGCGACCGTCTACCAGTGGAACTCACGCGGCGACGGCCCGCGCTACCTCAAGATCGGAAAGCATGTCCGGTACCGGCTGGTCGACGTCGAGAAGTGGGAGAAGGCTCACGAGGCCACAGGGGGACGCCTCTCGTGATCGGCCAGCCCCCGGCGGAAGACCTCCGCACTGTGACGTTGAGCCGCGCCGAGTTTCAGGCGCTTGCCCACGATGCCGAATCGTGGCGGACGCTGAACAGTTCGCCGCACGTCGCCGAACTGCTCGCCGAATGGGGCGAGTGGTCCAGGCGCACCGCGATGCGGCAGGCGTCCGGCGCGGTCTGTGCTGCACTGGATTGGCGTGCGTTCGCCCGCGTCCCCACCTACGCCGAGCTGGAACGGCGCCGTGCCGAGCCGGTCACCCCTCGGCGGTGCGGCGCGCGTGATTGCCGGATGGTGCTGTCCGTGCCCTGGCCCGCTCCGCGACACGACGTGTTCTGTTCGCGTCACGAGGACGATCGGTCGGCGGCGGCCTGATGATCCCCGAACTCAGCTCGCAAGGACGCGCGTTACTCCAGAGTGGACAGACGACGTCCACCGAGGACCCGCATCCGGACGCCCTCCACATCGATGAACCACCGTCCGACGATCGCGAGTCCGCAGTAGACGCACGATGCGCGCAACTACGGGCGGAACTGCTTACCGCCCGGCAACTCCGCAGTATTCAACCGTCCGAACCGCTGGTCGAGGGTTACCTGTACAGGAACACTCTCGCCTGGTTGCACGGGAAGCCGGGCACGTTGAAGTCCTTCACAGCGGTTGATATCGCCTGCTGCGTCGACACCGGCACCGGATGGCACGGTCACCCCGTCAAGCGGGGCACTGTGCTGTACCTGATCGCGGAAGGCGCGGCCGGACTGTCCACACGGGTCGACGCGTGGGAACTCGCGCACGGCACCGCCGTGGAGAACGCGGTGTTCCTGCCCGTTCCCGTGCAAATGCTGCACAGCCTGGATGTGGAGGCATTTATTCGGCTGCTGGCCGAGTTGCGGCCCGTGCTGGTCATCATCGACACCCAATCGAAAGTCACACTCGGCGGTGACGAGAACAGCACGAAGGACATGGCGCGGTTCGTCGACGCGCTCGATCGGCTACGACGTGCCAGCGGAGCCAGCATTCTCGTGGTGCACCACGAACCCCGTGCGGGCGAGAACATGCGCGGGTCGACGGCGCTGGAAGGTGGAGCGGACACCATCCTGCGTATCACGCGGGACGGGAACGTGGTGGAGATCAGCAACACCAAGCAGAAGGACGCGCCCGAACAGCCGCCGCTCGTGCTCGCCGCCGAGCCTGTCGGAGGCAGTCTGATTCTGTCCCAAAGTGCCGTGGGAATCGCCGCCCTCACAAGATCATCCGAACACGCGCTGTTGACAGTGCTTCGGGACTCGTTTGGGACTCGCGGCGCGACCAAGACCGAACTCCGCGACGCCAGCGACCTGCCCAAGACCACCTACTACCGGGCGGTAAACGAGCTGGTCGGGAAGGGTTTGGTGGTCGAACGCAAGGAGGGTCGGAGCACGATCTACACCCTGTCTGTCCACAATAGGCAAACGGAGATTCCCACGAGTCCCACGGATTCCCACGAGTAGCGGGAGTCCATTCCCAATTCCCACACCCCTTTAGGGGTGGGAATGGACGGGACTGGGACTGCCTGAGGGGGTAGGGCGTCGGCAGGATGAGCCGGGACGAGCCTCAAGACCGTGCTGGTGGTGCCGTGCGTGGCGTCCCGGAAAACCAGACTGTGAAAGGTGGAGAAATGAGCAAGTGCCGCAAGTGCGGCCGGACGCTCCCCGAGCGTGCAGGGCCGGGCCGTAAGCCCGCGTACTGCTCGCCGGGGTGCCGACGAGCCGCAGAGTACGAGTTACGGCGCATTCAGCGAGCCTTGGAGGCGCTGGAGGACGAGCACCGTGATATCCGGTTGAACTGGTCGCAGGTGTTCGCGGATCGCCTGCCGCTGCTCGAAGCCGAGCGTGACCGGCTGGAGACCCGGTTGCGGGAGCTGCTGGACGATGACACGGAGACACACGCGTGAAGACCCTGAATTGCAGCCCTGAGACGGCCGAAGACGGCCTTGTGGCCTTGTCCCGACATCTTCCCCTGACTGTCGAGATTGGACGGCCCACGGTGGCTTGCCTGGACAACGACGGCGTCATTCAAGTGCTGACCACCGACGGCGCGACCTGGTGGGCATATCCGGACAGGGCGGTTCGGCTGGTGCCGCTCCGCGACGGTCTGGCCGAGGCGACCGAGTGGTGCGCGGGGTTCGAGATCTCGCGCTACATCGGGCGCGTCGGGTAAGGTGATCTTGTCGGGGGTGACGGTCCGCCGTGGTGCGCCACGGCCAGCCCGGACACCCGCCGAATCGGCCAGCCCGCCACTGCGACCGTGCCCGCGCGATCTCCGCGCCCCGCACGCGTTCCGCGAAGTCCGCCGTTCACTGATCACACCTGATCTCAAGGACCGATTTCGATGATGACAAAAGCTGATCGTCTCCGCGCGCAGATGCGCGAAAACTTGCTGGCAGCGAAGGATATCGCGGCGAAGGCAGAGAACGCGCGCCGTGACTTTACAGGTGAGGAACGGGACGCCGTCGAGCACTTCATGGCTGAGGCGAAGCGAATTCAGCCGCTGCTCGCCGAAGTCAAGGCCGAGGAGCAGAAGGCGAACGATCGCAAAGTGTCGAGCTGGATCAAGGAGTTTGCCGACGCGACGGGCGGACCAGCGGACACCGGCGGAGCCACCCCGGAGAACCCCCGATTGAAGTCTCTGGGTGGAAGTACCTGGGGCACCGAGATCACCCGGCAGAACAGCGACCATTTTGGACGGTTCAAGTCGCTGACGCCGTCCGGCACCGTGATGGTGTCCGTGCCGCTCGCCACGCAGCCCGTGCGCGAGTCCGAACCCGTGCTCGCTCTGCGACAGCTCATTCCGACCGAAAAGGACACTGTCGGAGTCTGGGCGTACATGCGTCAAACACTCCGGGAGAACAAGGCGAAGGTCGTTCCGCGGGGAGCCAAGAAGCCGACCAGCCGGTACACAATGGAGCGTCGGGAAGGTCGGTCCGCAACGATCGCGCACTTGACTGAACCCGTTGCACGGCAGGACCTCGCGGACGCACCGATGCTAGCGGCCTTTGTGGACACAGAGCTTCGGCTCGGCCTTGAAGAGGCGCTGGAGAACGAGATCGTCAACGGGGACGGCGCCGGCGACCGCCCGACCGGATTGAACTTCACCTCCGGCACGCAGAGCCAGGCATGGGCGACCGACTTGCTGACCACTACCCGGCAGGCTGTGACCAAACTGGAAGTGCTGTCCCTCAACGGTTCCGGGTGGCTGCTACACCCGGTTGACTGGCAGAACATCGAGCTTGCCGCCAACGCCAACGGCTACCTGCTCACCCAGGCAGGGCAAGCGCTTCCGGTGGACCGCGCGGCCCGTCGCTTGTGGTCGGCACCGGTTGTCCTGTCCACTTCGGTTACAGCGGGCACGGGATGGTTGGCGGACTTCGCCGGTTCCACCGTGCTCAAGGCACGCGAGGACGCGTCGATCACGTGGTCGGAGAACACCTACGAGAAGGACCTCTTCGGCGAAGGCGAGGACGGAAACCTGTTCGAGGCCAACATGATCCGCTTCCGCTGCGAAGGGCGGTTCGGCTTCGCGGTCACGCGCCCCGCTGGAGTCGTCAAGCTGGACTTGACCGCCTAGCCCGTAGTTACAAGGGCTTCGCCGGAACCCACGTCAGGCCCCGGACATCTCCGCAGTCCTTGCACGTCGTCTTGTCCCAATGCCCGCCAGCTCGGGCAAGCCACTCAGTTTCCGTATTGCTGTGCGCGCACCGCTTCGGAAGCGGCTTCGCACCATCGCGCGCCGCATCCTGTTGCGCACGCCGTGAGTTCCAGGCCACGTCGATCTACTATCCCTATCCCTATCGCTAAACGGCAAACATCTACAGTGGACACGGCCCCCGCGCCCACCCGGCTGGCAACCGGGCGGGCGCGAGAACCGCGCCTTCCACCATCCGGCCATCCCTCGGGAGACACGAGGGACGTCAAGCCCGGCAGGGGCAGTCGAGGGGCACATATTGCGTCGAGACGACCCCTGCCGGACACCTTTAGTCGACGGCTCTGCGGTTGGCCGCTTCCGACTCCAGCTGGGCCGCCACCCCCGTAGCGCACGCTCCGAATATCAGGCAGTACGCCAGCTCGGCCGTCGCCGTCGCGGTCGCCCGCTCCTCGATCGTCTCCACAAGCCTGGCGACTGAGGAGACCTTGCGCATCTCGACTCTGAACGAGGCACTGTCATGTTTCCGGCAACCGCCGGGTGCGCCGGAAGTGATGATCCTGATCCGGAGCCCGCGACGGGTCCGCGTGAAGTGACATTCCGCCGCCTGCAACAGAATCGCCGCCAGAGTCAACGTCCCTGCATGATCCAGCGCACCGTGCAGACTCTCCGGGAACACGTACCTCACGGTGTTGTCGTGCGAGGCTTCGCACAGCCTCCAGCCCCGATGCTTCACCATGTAGAAGTTGTTGACCTGTAGGAATTCATCCCATGGCATGAATTCGACACCCTGTGTCATGCCATGTCCTTCACTGCACCCATGGTGTGCACCAGGTTCTTGTATTCCAGCTCCAAGCTGGACATGAGCCGTTCCCGTCCACTCGGGGTGGAGAAATGCAGCACAACAGCAATCCCATGCCTCTTCATGAACGTGTGTTTTGCCGTGAACCGCTTGCGATGCAGGGAAGAAAGAATCCCGTACACGTCGCGATCCTCCAGTTGGACAAGACTTGCGATCTCTCGGAAGGTCATCCCGAAGGTCGTCTTGCGGGCGAGGACTTGCAGTACGACCCGTTCGCCACCTGAGATCGTCGGGCGACGGTTCGTGCTCGATGCGATTCCGTTCATAATCCTTGTGCTACTCGGATCCATGGGGCCATCCGCCCGTGTCCACGTTGCGCTTCTCCATATCGTCCACAAGGGACATACGTTCCGAGACGCGCGCCAAGTGTTCGATCATCCGTCCATAGAGCGCGGACAGGTGGGGCGGCGGAATACTCTCCGGCCCCCACAGGTCAAGCCATCCGGTAAGCCACACGTCCGCGTCTCGCAACAGAAGGCCAGCGGCAGATGAACGCCGCACGTGGCCGCGCGCAGTCTTGACAGTCGCCCGTATGTCCAAGATGCCCCGATGTGCGTCTTCGGTGTACTCACGCGGGAACCACGTGACAACAGGAAGACTGATCAGCGCAGTCCGTGCATTGTGGACAGATGCAGCACGACGCGCCCGGCGACGGCTGAAATAGCTCATCGCGGAGTCCAGAGCTTCGGCGCCGTACCTCGCACCAAACGAGGCGCCAGCGGATCACTCGGCGCGGGCAACGCGAGAAGCGCGCCCACCACGTCGGCCACAGTCCCATCACGCTGCCAGAGCAAACCGCCCGTGTGATCCATCCGAAGCGCGCCTGCGTCCGTCTGCGACCCGACGTGCAGCGCGTCCGCGACACCTTCCGGCCACGGGCGCAACCCAGTCACCTTGATCACGTCACCGTTGGCGTCACACGTCGGCATGAACAGCCAGCCCGCGTCACGCAGATCCGCCAGACGCCGCAACTCCGGGTACTGGTTGAACGCGTCCACGCCACTCGTCGTCACACGTCGGACACTAAAAGCAATCGCGCGTTACGCGTTCACAATCTGTTAACTAACCTGAAGGCGTGACTTGAGACTGTCCAGCTCCCATGCCCGCCGATGCGCCCGCGCGTCCAACTCAGCAACCACTTCGCGGGCGATCGGGTCATGCCGGATTCGCAGCGGTGCCACTCGATCGGCGATATCGAGGTGACGGATTGCCTCACCGTCGCGCGCACCTTCGGCCTGCACGAAGGCCCGAGCAAGGTCAAAGTGCAGCGCGGCGCGGCGTTCAGCCGAGGTCAGACCGGCGTCGTAGTCGGTGTGCCGCGTGATCTGCTCGGCGCGTTCGGGACCAGTGCCTAGCTCAACCGCAAGGGACAGGCTCCACGCCTGGACGTTCGCCGGGCCGAAGTCGTAGTGCAGCGTGCTGCATTCCCCAGTACGCGCGGCTAGCTCGGCGGCAGCACCTAGGTGGGTCTCGGCGGTGTCCGCGTCGCGGTCTTTCGCGGCGAGTTGAGCCGACGCCAAATGCAGCATTCCGGCGGCTTCGGCTGGCGCGGTGTCGGTTGCTTGGGGGTCTGCGGCCTTCACTGCGTCGAGAGCCATGCTCGTGACCTGTTGAGCACGATGGCGGGCACCCATGCGGCCGAGAACCACAGAGGCGGACATCGCTGCGAAGCCACCTAGGGCGGCGTCCTCAAGGCGTGCAGCGGCGTCCTGGGCGCGGCGCGCTGCCATAGCGGCTAGGTCGTTGTTCCCGAGGGTTCGCGCGGCGCCGATGGCGACGATGCACGCTTCGGTCAGTGCGCGCAGTGCGGTCCGTCGAGTGTCTGTGTCCCCCGTGACGGCGTGAACATGCAACTCTGTGAGCAACGCGCCAAGGTCGTTTCCGGCGAGTGCGTACCGGGAGTCTGCGGACGCTGCGTTCGCCCGAGTGGCCAGGCGCGCAAGTTCGCCGACGGGCCGCACTCGAATGTCGCTGGGCACGTCGTCAAGCGTCGAGTCGAACAGGGCTAGAGATATCGGCGGCAGGGACGCGAGAGCTTCGGCGCTTACGCGGTCACCCGGCAAGTACGGCTGTCCAGTCAGATCCGACACGGCGCAGCCGACCGCCGCAGCAAGATCTTCGAGCAGGCCACGCCGCTCAAACCGGCGCTTGCCATTCTCCAGCATCGACCAGTACGCCTTGCTGATGCCAGCGAGGCCAGCGGCCGTATCGATGCTCATACCCCGGCGACGGCGAATCCTCGCAAGCCGTTCACCGATCTCGGCATGATCCATCTAGACCCACCCTCTCGCGGAGTCAACCCCTCCGCGTGCTCCGGGCCCGTCGACCAGGGGCGTTCCTCCGCGAAGAGGCACCTTCCAGGGTAGCCGCTGCCCGATGGGGTGACCTAGTACGAGCCCCGGCGAGGCCGGACAGGCAGCGACCCCGTACCCGGCGAACGGGTACGGGGTCGCTGGTCTTCTCTGGGCGGTTACCGGTACGCGCCGGGTACGCGCGAGGACAACTAGGGACGGAAACCGACCACAACCGATGACAGCTATTTCGCCTGGTCCACCGGGGTACGCCACGATCTTGTGCAGGTCAGAGAGCTATCTGTTGCGAAGGCCCCCTTCACGACATCCGAGCGCCACGGACCGGCCGAAACTGTCGTACCCCGGTGGTCTCCTCTTCCCAGGCGACAGCGGGCCCGATCGGGGCCCGCGCGCTGAAACGAGAGGAAAGTCCCATGGCCGGAGAAACGGTGCTCACGGTGATCGGCAATCTGACGACCGATCCGGAACTGCGGTTCACCCCGTCGGGTGCGGCGGTCGCGAACTTCACGGTCGCGTCGACGCCGCGCGTGCTGGACCGCGCGAGCGGGGAATGGCGCGACGGAGACCCGTTGTTCCTGCGTTGCGCACTTTGGAAGCAGGCGGCGGAGAACCTGACCGAATCACTCACCCGCGGCACCAGGGTGATCGTGCAGGGCAGGTTGAAACAGCGCTCGTTCGAAACGAAGGAAGGCGAGAAACGGACGGTGGTGGAACTCGACGTCGACGAGATCGGCCCGTCTCTGCGGTATGCCACGGCGAAGGTGAACAAGGCGGGCCGCAGTTCGGGCGGCACCCCGTCCGACGGCGCCTGGGAGCGAACGCCGGTGGCCGCCGGCAGCCCGGAGCCGCCCTTCTGACCCGGCGGTTCCCTCCTGGGAGGGACCGATCTCCCCCGCCCGCGCCATGCGGTCCCGGACCTCCGGCTCGGATGCTGGAGGGCGTGAACACGACCACGATCGTCACGGAACTCGGACTGGACCCGGCCGACGAACGGCATGCGGAGTTCGCCGCCGAACTCCGCACCGGGCTGGCCCTGGTCGAAAACAGACTTCAGGAGGTGTTGCGCAACCCCGGATATCCGGATCTCACCGAGGCCGCCACCCATCTCGTCCGCGCGGGCGGGAAACGGCTCCGGCCGTTGATGGCGTTGACCGGAGCGGCATTCGGCGGTGGACAGGACGAGGCGATCTCGGCGGCCGTGCTCGTCGAACTCGTCCACGTCGCGACGCTCTACCACGACGACGTCATGGACGAGGCGCCGATGCGGCATGGGGTGACGAGTGCGAATTCCTTGTGGGGTAACAAGAAAGCCGTCTTGATCGGCGACTACGTGCTCGCCTGCGCGGCGCGGGTCGGCGCCGGACTCGGCGACTACGCGTTACGGCTGCAAGCGAAGACGTTCGGCAGGCTAGTCCGCGGCCAGTTCCTCGAAGCGACCGGGCCGTTCGAAGACTGTGGGCGTCACGCGCCCTACGAGCACCACATCCAGGTGATGGCCGACAAGTCCGCGTCGCTGATCGCGATGGCGGGGCGGCTCGGTGCCCAGGTCTCGGGGGTGGATGAGCGGACCATCGAAACGTTGGGCCAGTACGGCGAATTGATCGGGGTCGCGTTCCAGATCTCCGACGACGTCCTCGACATCTCCGCGTCCACCACCGAGCTGGGCAAATCCGCGGGCACCGATCTCCGCGAAGGCGTCGTCACCCTGCCGATGCTCCACGCGCTCGACGACGAAGGGCCCGGTGCCGCGCGCCTGCGCGAGATCATCGGCCACGGACCGGTGACCGACCCGGCGCTGCGCGATGAAGCGCTCGGGCTCCTGCGTGACTCCGCCGGGGTGGATCGAGCCCTTGCCGAAGCCCACGGATACGCCGCCAAGGCCCGGGATCTCGCGCTCGGCCTCCCCGACAATCCGGCCAGAGCGCTGCTGACCGGCCTTTCGGCGTTCGTGGTGGACCGCGGCGAATAGGCCCACGGCGGGTGTGATGCGGCCTAAAGTGGCGAAATGACCACCGAAGCCTTGGAAAACGTCGAAGGCCGCGACATCGGGTCCGGGATCTCGATCATCCGTGAACGGACCGGTATCGACGGTTCCGGACCTAGGCTGCATCAGCACCCGTACCGCGAAACGTTCGTCATCGTCAGCGGCAGGGCCCGGTTCACCATCGGGGCGGCCGAACGCGAAGGCGGGACGGGAGACGTCCTGGTCGTACCCGCGGACACACCGCACAAGTTCGCCGTGATCGGCCCGGAAACCTACGAAGCCGTCCACATCCACGAAAGCGATCACTTCATCACCGAGTGGCTCGAATAGATTCTGTCGGAGGCAAGAAATTCCTTTCCCGGGCTAGAATCCGACGACGTGCTCGTGGTCGGCGGGCACCCGAAGCGACGGGAACCGGGAACTGTGACCGACGTAGCGGACCGCAGCGGTGACGAAACCCGCCAGGTGGACAAATTCGATCAACGACGTGCGCAGCTGGCGAGATCGGCGCTGCTCACCTTGTCCGAACTGGGCTATGCCCGTACGAGCCTGCGGGAGATCGCGCAGAACTCCGAGTTCTCCCACGGGGTCCTGCACTATTACTTCCGGAACAAGGCCGAGCTGATCACCTACTGCGTCAAGCAGTACAAGACCGAATGCGTCACCCGGTACGACAAGCTGGTCGAGATCGCGGAAACGGCCGACGAACTGAAGCAGGCCTTCGGTGTCGCGATGGCGACCACCCTGCGCGAGGACGCCCGGCTGCACCGGCTCTGGTACGACCTGCGCAACCAGAGCCTGTTCGAGAAGGTGTTCCGGGCCGACGTCCTCGCCATCGACGAGACACTGGAACTGATGATCTGGAGGATCGTCGCCCGCTACGCGGAACTACTGGGCAAGCCGCCGGATCTGGCGCCGTCGACGGCCTATGCGCTCTTCGACGGCCTGTTCCAGCAAGGTCTGCTGAGGTACCTCGCCGGCCGGGAGGACGCGGCGAGGTGCCTTCAGCATTCGGTCGAACAGGTGCTGGCGCGGATCTTCACCACTTGATGGTGGGGTACCAGATGACGCCGGTCCGGCCGAGCACCCGCAGATCCCAGTACAGCAGCGTGAACGTGCCGGCGACCAGCAGCGCGGCACCGGTCACCACGGCGATCCTGGTGGGCTTCGCGAGCATCCAGTGCTGGAGCCTGCCACCCGTGCCGTGCGTCAGCAAAAGGAACAACAGCGCCATCACCAGGATGTTGCCCACCGATTGCAGGGCGAACGCCGCGGCGCCGTAGAAGACGTTGTGGCTTTCGGCCGCGCTGCGGAACATGATCCGGAACAGCGGGAACGGCCGGCCGATCAGGAACCCGCCGATGAGCGCGCCCATCAGGACGAGCGGGGCAGGCGGGAACCGGCGGGTCAGGCCGGCGATCGGGTTGCGGACGATACCGACGGAAGCCAGGCCCAAGACGATGAACACGATCCCGATCACGCCGTAGACGATCATCGACTGGATGTTCCGCGGTGTGAGCCCGCCCGGCGACGAAGCCGTCGAGAACTGCGGCATCCGCGTCCCGACGAGCGCGACGATGACGCCGTACACGACGGAAACGGTCAGCATGCCCGCCGCGATCCAGGCCAGCGGCTTCAAGGTGTTGACGAATTTCGGCCGCCCGGCGGTCTCTCCGCCGACAAGCGGGGCGACGGCACCGAAGGCGGCGATGTTGCACGCGGTGAACGTCCCGGCGAGCCCCGAAACGAACGCGAAGAACGTCCCGGCGAGCACACCGCCGATCGGGGTCTCTTTGGCGTCGTGTCCCAGCAGGGTGTTCGCCACACTGTCACCGATCACACTGTCCACAAAAGGCGCCGACCAGATCACCGTCAGCGCGAAACCGGCGAGGACGGACCAGAGGACCACTCGCCACCGGTGTTCCGGATACGGTCCGGAACCGAGGAAGTTCGGTTGTGGAGAAACGGGAGCGCGTTCGGTGACGGACATTCGTGCCTCCAGCGGCAGACGGCGAGATCCCCGGTGCTCATCGTTGTTCCGGCACAGGGAGCACGCCACCTCCAAAGTGCCGAGCCGCCCTTGGTCCGACCGGCTACCGGCAATTCCGGATTCACCGGTCCGGCGGGTGCCACCGAACGAGCGAATACGCTACGGCGGCCGCGTGGATGACCCCGAAAAGATGAAAACCACGGAGTCTCGTGGCATCGTGGTCCGGATGAGAAGCCCGAGCGAGGCCTGACCACCGACCTGCGGAGGACGATGGACTTCGACAAGGTCGCGGACGAGCTCTACGCCGGCGATCCGGCCGAGTTCGTCTCGGTGCGCAATCAGCGGGCGAAAGAGGCCAAGGCGGCGGGTGACGCCGCACTGGCCGAACGTATCCGCGCGCTCCGGAAACCCACGCGCGCGGCCACCATCCTCAACCGCCGGGCGGGTTCCCGCGAGCTGGAAGAACTGGCCAGGTTGGGCGAGGACCTGCGGAAGGCGCATTCGGCGCTGGCGGGCGCGGACCTGCGCAAGCTCACCCGGCAGCGTCAAGAACTGGTGAACCGGATCTTGCAGGACGAACGTTCGATGAGCGAGCCGGTCGCGCGCGAGGTCGAAGCGACCCTCGAAGCCATCGTGGCCGATCCCGAGGTGGCGGCGCTCGCGCTGGCCGGACGCCTGAGCACTGGCGCGGACAGTGCGGCCGATCAGTGGCTGACCAGCGGCTTCGCCCCGCGGCCGACCCGGAAACCCGCCCCGGAGCGGGAAAAGCCCGCCACCGTGTCGCATTTGGACGACCGGCGGAAGGCGAAACGGAAGGCTGCCGAGAAGGCCGAGCAGGAGCGGACGGCCAGGGCCCGCGAAGAGGCCGAGCGCGAACAGAAGCGGGTGGCGGAGTTCAACCGGCTCCGGCGCGAGGCCGCCGATCTCGCGAAGGCCCGCAAGCAGGCCGAAATCGAACTGTCCCGCGCCGAGCGCCGGGCGGAGAAGGCCACGGAGAAGGCGAACGATCTCCGGCGGCGGCTCGCCGACGCCGAACTCGAAGAGGAGGCGGCGAACGATGAGACCGCCGCCGCCCAGACCACCTTGGCCGATCTGACCACCGAAGCCGAGCGGATCGACGAGGCCCTCGAGCAGTTCTAGCTAGGCAGGCTGGCTTTCACGGACCCTGATCGCCGTCACCCGGCGTCCGTAAGGCGTCTTCCCACCCGGCTTGTACACCGACAGCACGGTCATGGTCATGTACATCATCGTGGACACGATGATCGGGTAGAACCCGTCCACGCGACGGCCCCTTTCGACGAACGCGTCGTCCATGGTGGACTCGGCCGCGGCTGCCAGCTCCCCGATCCCCGGCAGCAGGGAGAACAACGTCAACCCGGCCGCGATCAGCGTCAGCACCAGTTTGATCGCGACCCACCTGTACCGGACGAGCCCCCATTTCGTGCCTGTGCTGAGCACGATTCCGCTGACCAGCGCGGTCAGGCTGATCGGCAGCAGCAGGTAGCCGCCGACCTGGTCCATCATCAGGATGGCCGCTTGCTGGCGCCGGGGATCGTCGGTGAACACGGAGGTGAAGGTCAAGACCGCGTTCACCATGGTGATCCCGAGCCAGCCGAGTGACGAGACGACATGGACGACGAGGGCGAGCTTCCGCCACCGCGGAGGAAGCGTCTTCGGCGATCGCCGCACTGTGGAAGTACTCATGCGCCCAGTGTTTCCGCGGGCCGCGACCCTGTCGTCCGGTGTGGAGCGGCACCTCGGCTACGTATCGCGGAGTACGAGCCCCCGCAGGTAGGCGGCCTGCCCGGCGTGCTGGAGATCGTCGGACAGCACGCTGACCAGGCGTACCCCGAGGGTCACGGGCGGGTCCCACGCGTCGTCGACGATACGGTCGAGGGCGGCCTCGTCGAGATCGGCGGCCCAAGCCGTCGTCACCTCGTGCACCGCGTCGTAGTACCCGGTCAGCAGGTCGGCGGAGTCGACCCGGACCGCCTCGACGTCTTCGGGGCGATGCCCGTACCCGATGTCGGCCGCCGGGAACGGCAGCCCGAACCGGTCCAGCCAGCCCTGCGCGGTCCAGATCTGCTCGGTGCCCATGAGGTCGGCGATGTGGTCGTCCTGCACCCGGGCCAGATGCCAGATCAGCCAGGCGATCGTGTTAGCGCCCGGCGCCGGGCTCACGACCAGCTGTTCGGCGCCGAGCCCCTCGACGACCTCGTGCACGACCTCCTGGACGCGGCCGAACTCGTCGGCCACCACCTCGGCCAGTTTCATCGCATCCCCTTCCGAAGGTTCGTCTCCCGAACGATGCCACCACGAGGTGATCTCCAACCTTGCGTCCTTGACTTATATAAGCCCAGGCCGTGATAGTTGCCGGATGCACGCGTTCGACGTCCTGGGGGATCCGGTGCGCCGCCGGATCCTGGAGCTGCTGGCGGACGGGGAACTGAGTTCCGGCGACGTGACCACGGTGGTCCGCGGCGAATTCGGGATCTCGCAACCCGCCGTCTCCCAGCATCTGCGGGTTCTGCGCGAAAACGGCTTCACCACCGTCCGCGCCGAGGGCGCGCGCCGCCTGTACTCGGTGGATCCGGGGCCGCTCAAGGAGATCGACGGCTGGCTGGAGCAGTACCGGCGGTTCTGGACGGGGCCGCTCGACGCGCTCGCCACCGAGATCGCGCGCGGCCGCCGCGAACGCCGGAAGGCCGCGGAGGAGAACGGCTAGGCTGCGCCCATGCGCAAGGGCTGGGGGCGCGCGATGGTGATCGCCGTCGCGAGCATCGTCATCGTGCTGGGCCTCGTCTTCGCGGTCACGGTGCGCAGCGGGAAACCCGGCGGCGGGCACTGGCTCGCCGCCGAGCAGTCCCGGTGGACGACGCCGAGGACGCCGTCCTATCCGACCGTCGCACCCACGCCAACGACACGGCCGACGTTGACCGTCGACAGCGGCTGCCGTCCCGGACAGGGCCCGGCCGCGTTGGACCCGGTCCCCGAGGCCACCAGCCGCCGCGTCGGCGCCGCCTGGGACCGCATCGAACGGTGGCTCAAGGCCAACGCCCCGACGACGGCGGCGTCCCTCCGCCCACCCGCGACGACCGCGCGAATCGCCGAGACGCAACGAGTGGCGGGTGTCGTCCTCCCGGCCGAACTCGTCGCCTCCCTTTCGCGGCACGACGGCGTATCGGGAATCGGTGACAGTTTCGCTCTTCCGCCGTTCCACCACCCGGCTTCCGCGGAAACCGTCGCGAGCGAGGCGAAAGTCCTGTGCGAAGTGCTGATTTCGAGCGGGTCCGACGACAGCGTCGGCTCCTGGTGGCATGGACGGTTCGTGCCCATCGCCGTCAACGGCGGCGGCGACGGACTGTTCCTCGACCAGCGTGACGGCACCGGACGGCTCGGCGAATGGGATCACGAGGGATCGGTGGACTTCGACCAGTGGCCCGCCACCCTGACCGAACTGCTGGAGCAGACCGCCACAGCGCTCGAAACCGGCGGGACGCTCCTCGGTGGTTACCGGCCGGTCGTCACCGGGAACCGGGCGCTGGACTGGGATTTCCCGCGCTGAGGTGCGCGGGCGCGGTCGCTGTCGGACCCCGCCCCTAGAATCGTCCGGGTGGCAGCCCCCGACATCGGTACCTCGGAAGCCCTCGAAACGCTGAACCGCGTTTTCGGCTACGACAACTTCCGCGGCGACCAGCAAGCCATCGTCGAACACGTCATCTCAGGCGGTGACGCGCTCGTCCTCATGCCCACCGGCGGCGGGAAGTCGCTGTGTTACCAGATCCCGGCGCTCGTCCGGCCCGGTGTCGGCGTGGTGATCTCGCCGCTGATCGCGTTGATGCAGGACCAGGTCGACGCGCTGCGCAACCTCGGCGTACGCGCGGGTTTCCTCAACTCGACGCAGGACTACGCCGAGCGCAACCGGGTCGAGGCCGCGTTTCTCTCCGGCGACCTGGACCTGCTGTACCTGGCGCCGGAACGGCTTTCGGTCGAAGCGACCGTGCGGCTGCTCGACCGCGGCAAGATCTCGCTGTTCGCCATCGACGAGGCGCACTGTGTCTCCCAGTGGGGGCACGACTTCCGGCCCGACTACCTGATGCTGTCCGCGGTGCACGAGCGCTGGCCGGACGTGCCGAGGATCGCGCTCACCGCCACGGCCACGAAGACGACGCACGCCGAGATCGCGTCCCGGCTCAACCTCGAGGACGCGCGGCACTTCGTCGCGAGCTTCGACCGGCCGAACATCCAGTACCGGATCATCGGCAAGAACTCGCCTCAGCGCCAATTGCTGGAACTGCTGCGCACCGAGCACAAGGGCGACGCGGGGATCGTCTACTGCCTGTCGAGGAACTCGGTCGAGAAGACCGCGGACTTCCTGGTGGAGAACGGGATTCCGGCGGTGCCCTATCACGCCGGGCTGGACGCGCGGACCCGCGCGAAACACCAGTCCCGGTTCCTGCGCGAGGACGGGCTCACCGTCGTCGCGACCATCGCGTTCGGCATGGGCATCGACAAACCGGACGTGCGGTTCGTCGCGCATCTGGATCTGCCGAAGTCCGTCGAGGGCTACTACCAGGAGACCGGCCGCGCGGGCCGGGACGGGCTGCCCTCGACGGCGTGGCTGGCGTACGGCCTCCAAGACGTCGTGCAGCAGCGCAAGATGATCGACATGTCGGAGGGATCCGAGGCGCACAAGCGGTCGCAAAGCGCCCATCTCAACGCGATGCTGGCGCTGTGCGAGACGGTCGAATGCCGTCGTGTGCAGGTGCTGAGCTACTTCGGGCAGAAGAGTGAGCCGTGCGGCAACTGCGACACCTGCCTGGCACCGCCGGAGACCTGGGACGGCACGATTCCGGCGCAGAAACTCCTTTCCGCCATCGTCCGGCTCCAGAACGAGCGGCGGCAGAAGTTCGGCGCCGGTCAGATCATCGACATCCTGCTCGGCAAGTCGACGCCGAAGGTGACCCAGCACCGGCACGATTCACTGAAGGTCTTCGGGATCGGCACGGAATTGAAGGAGCCCGAGTGGCGGGCGGTGGTCCGGCAACTGCTGGCGCAGGGGCTCGCCGCGGTCGAGGGCGATTACGGCTCGCTCGTGCTGACCGAGGGCAGCGCCGAGGTGCTCGGCGGGCAGCGGAAAGTCCAGCTGCGGCGTGAGCCGGAGCGGGCGGCTAAGGCGGCGGCGCGATCCAGCGCGAAGAAGGCGGCGGCCGCCGACATGCCGGCCGAAGCGGCGCCGGTGTTCGAACTGCTGCGTTCGTGGCGAGCCGCGGCGGCGAAGGAGCAGGGAGTGCCCGCGTACGTGATCTTCCACGACGCGACCCTGCGACAGATCGCCACCAAACGGCCCGCCACGCTGCAGGAGCTGGGTACGGTCAGCGGCGTCGGTGAGAACAAGCTCGCGAAGTACGGCGAGCAGATCCTCGAGACGCTCTCAACCGGGAGCTAGCCTCAGTGCTCGTAGGGTCGACGCGGGGGCCGTCCGGCCATCCCGTCGACCTTGCGCACCGCTCCGTCGATCTGGTTGTGATATTTACCCTTGGTCTTGTGATCGACGAAGGTCGCGGCCTTGTTCACAACCTTGGAGACCTTCTCGGGATTTTTCCGCACGTAGGCGCGCACGGCCCCGGCGGTGCCGGCCAGGGCGGTCAACTTCCGCAGTAGAGCCACGATGGATCCCTTTCCTAGGGGTCGTCTGGTGCCTGCTCAACGACCGGTGGTGCCCATGGGGTTCCCCGTAGCACGCCAAATCACTCATTTCGGATGTCGATGCTGCTCAGGCCCCGGAAAACCAGGCGCGCGGCCGGGCGGAGGCCGCTACGTTCGGACTCATGCGGGATCTGACGCAGCTGCCCAAGGCCCATTTGCACGTCCATCTCGAAAGCACCATCCGGCCGGACACGCTCCGTGACCTCGGCGAGGCGAACGGTATCGCCGTACCCGCCGAGCAACCCGTGTTCGACGGGTTTCGCGCGTTCGGTGACTACAACGGGCTGCTGCGGTCCTGCCTGCGGCGGCCGGAAGACTTCGAACGGGTGGCGCGGGAGTTCTGCGAGGACCAGGTCGCGGACGGCGTCCGCTACGCCGAAGTCACCTTCACCGCGGCGGCGCACGGCGAACGGCTCGGCGAGCCGGACATGCCGCTGGTGTCCGTCCTCAAAGGACTCTCGGCCGGCGCCGCCGAACACGGGCTCCACTGGCGGGTACTCCTGGACCACTCGCGCCGCCGGTCGGTCGAACGCGCCCGGCTCACCCTCGACCTCGCCCGCCGCTACGCCCGGGACGGCGTGTTCGCGATCGGCCTCGCCGGGGAGGAGAAGTACCCGCTCGCGCCGTTCGCGGGAATCTGTGACGAGGCCGAAGAGGCCGGGCTGCGCCTGATCCACCACGCCGGGGAGGACGCGGGCCCGGCCAGCATCCGTGAGGCGCTCGACCTCGGGCGCAGCGAACGGATCGGCCACGGCATCCGGATCCTGGAGGACGTCGCGCTGGTAGCCGAGGTGCGGGAACGCGGCATCGCGCTGGAGGTCTGCCCGTCGTCGAACGTGACGCTCGGGCTCGTGCCGTCGTTCGAGGAGCACCCGCTGCCCCGGCTGGTCGACGCCGGGCTCGTGGTCACCCTCAGCACCGACGTCCCCTCGGTCACCGGCACCACGCTGACCGACGAGTTCCTGCGCGCCCGGGAGGCGTTCGCTTACGACGACCTCACGCTCGCCGGTCTCGCCCGGGCGTCCGTCGACGCCTCCTTCGCACCCGCCGAACTCAAGCGCGCGATCCACGCGGAGATCGACGCCTGGCTCCGCTGACGCGTTTCGTCCTCTAGTTGCGGTACTTGCACGTGCAAGTACCGCAACTAGAGGACGAAACGCGGGATGGATGGCCCGGCTCACCCGGGAGGCGGGCTCCACAAGATCTCCACATCCGTCACGTACCGTGGAACCGGTGACCGCTTCGTCCCCTTCGACCCTGGATCTCATGGACCAGTGGCAGCCCCCGCCTAAGAGGCGCGGCCCGCGCGGCTGCGTGATGCTGGCGCTCCTGGTCGTGGGCGCCTTGGTGGCCGGCGCCGTCTGGGTCGTGGTCAGCCTCAACGACCGAGAGCCGGTACCGGTGAAGCCGGAGTTCGTGGTCCCCGCGCTCAAGCCCGCCCCGCGGTCGGCGATCCCCGGCGACGCCGGACCGCTGCCGGCGGAGCCCGCGAAGGGCGCCTGGATCGCGAAGGTGTCGGAGAACACGGACATCCCCTTACGCCCGCTTCGGGCGTACGTGAACGCGGCCGAAAAAGCGCCCGCACGCTGCGGCATCACCTGGGCGACCATCGCCGGGATCGGGCGGACCGAGTCCCAGCACGCCCGGCACGACGGTTCCCGTGCCGGTGAGGACGGCGTCGTGACGCCGCCGATCATCGGCATCCCCCTCGACGGCTCGCCCGGTGTGCTGGCGGTCGTCGACACCGACAAGGGCGCTCTCGACGGCGACGCGAAGTGGGATCGCGCGGTCGGGCCGATGCAGTTCCTGCCCGCCACCTGGAAGCGGTACGGCGTCCGAGCGAGCGGTGACGGCGCCGCACCGGACCCGCAGAACATCGACGACGCCGCGATGACGACGGCGCGGTACCTGTGCGCGCGGGGCGGCGACCTCGGCAAGCCCGCCGGCTGGTGGGCCGCGGTGCTGACCTACAACAACTCCGCCGCGTACGGGCAGGAAGTGTTCAGCAACGCCGACGCTTACGGCAAGGCGGCGCTGAAGCCCTAAGCGGGCAAAAGGCGGGTGACGAGCTTGGTCAGCTGGTGCACGTTCCGGCATTCGTACATCTCGACGACCTCCGCGTAGGCGTGCGCCTCGGAGTCGCCGGTGGACCACAGCGCGGTCCGCTCGGGATTGAGCCAGTACGTATGCCTCGCCTTGGCGGCGATTCCGCGCACCGCGGCCAGATTCGGATCGCCGCCGTTCGTCCTGGCGTCGCCGAGGATCAGCATGGACGTCCTGGGCCCCACGGCGTCCGCGTAACGCTCGGCGAATTCGCCGAGCGCGTTGCCGTAATCGCTGTGGCCGTCCCACCGGGTGAGTTCGGCGTCGGCGAGGATGCGCGCGCCGAGGTCTTCGGGGTCGGCCGCGCCCGTGTCGACGAGGTGGGTGATCTCGTCGCAGGCGTCGATGAAGGCGAACACCCGCACCTTGCTGAACTGGTCGCGCAAGGCCTGCACGAGCAGCATGGTGAAGTTCGCGAATCCGGCCACCGAGCCCGACATGTCGCACAGCAGGACGATTTCCGGCCGCCCCGGCCGGTGCCGCCGGTACGAGGGCCGCATCGGGACACCGCCGGTGGACAGCGAACGTCGCGACGTCCGGCGCAGGTCGATCTGCCCGCGCGCGTGCCGTCGGCGGCGGGCGGCCAGCCGGGTGGCGAGTTTGCGCGACAACGGCTGCACCACCCGGCGGAGTTCGGCGAGTTGTGCACGACTGGCGAGCAGGAAGTCGACGCGATCGGCGGCCGGTGGCACGGCGTGCCGCGAAACCCGTTCCCTGCCACGGACTTCCGCCACCCGGCGGCGGGCTTCGGTCCGCACCAGCCCGCGGAATCCTTCGACCCGGCGGCGGACGTCGTCGCGCTCCAGTCTGTCAGTGAAGTCGTTCAAAGCTCCCGCGCGGATCGCTTCGAGCACCCGCACCACGAGCGTCTGCGGTTGCAGCCGTTCCAGCGTCTGGTGGGCCGACCAGCCACCGGCGCCCGCGGTGCCGCCGTACTCCCCCAGCATGTCGACGGCGAGACCGGCGAGTTGCGTCAGGTCCGTCTGGTCGTTGGCCGCGAGCGCCGAGGCGAGCCGATCGCGCAGTGCCGCCAGATCTTCGACCGGGTCCTGAGACGGCGCGCCGATCCCGAGCGGGAAGTAAATGTCGAACGTCGCGTCGAACACCGCGCGCTGGCCGCCGCGCCGGACCAGAGCGGCTGCGAGCCCCTCCCGCATCTGTGCACGTGAGGCGAGCCCGAGCACTTCCAAGGCCGCGGCGGCGTCGACCGTCTCACTGGGACCACACGGAATCCCGTGTTCCCGCAACGCTTCCACGAACTCGACGAGCCTGCCCGGCACGCCGCTCACGAGTCGAGGACCTTGCCGAGTTCCAGTCGCGCGTCCGCCTTCACGATGTCGTCCTGGTGTTTGAGGATGACGCCGAGGCTCGCGCGGACGACGTCCTCGCCGAGGCTGTCGGCACCGAGTGCCAGCAGGGTGCGGGCCCAGTCGATGGTTTCGGCGACCGACGGCGCCTTTCGCAGTTCCATCGCCCGCAGCGCGGTGATCACCTTGATCACGGACGCGGCCAGCGCGTCGTCCACGCCCGGCACCTTGAGCCGCACGATGCGCTGTTCCAGTGCGGCGTCGGGGAAATCGATGTGCAGGAACAGACACCGCCGCCGTAGCGCTTCGGACAGCTCCCGCGTCGCGTTCGAGGTCAGCACCACGAACGGTGTGCGCCCGGCGGTGATCGTGCCGAGTTCCGGGACGGTGATCTGGAAGTCGCCGAGCACCTCCAGCAGCAGACCCTCGATCTCGACGTCGGCCTTGTCGGTCTCATCGATGAGCAGCACGGTCGGCTCGTCGCCTTTGATGGCCGTCAGCAGTGGCCGGGCGAGCAGGAAATCTTCGCCGAAGATGTCGTTGCGGGCTTCGTCCCATGTCTCGTCTTTTCCGGCGGTGATCCGCAGAAGCTGCTTCGCGTGGTTCCACTCGTACAGCGCGCGAGACTCATCGACGCCTTCGTAGCACTGAAGCCGCACGAGCCGGGACCCGCTGGCCTCCGCGACAGCCTTCGCCAGCTCGGTCTTGCCGACCCCGGCGGGGCCCTCGATCAGCAACGGCTTGCCGAGGGCGTCCGCGAGGAACACCGTTGTGGCGACGGCCGCGGAGGCCAGGTAGCCGGTGTCGGCGAGTTTCGCCGTCACGTCTTCGACGGAGGTGAAGTACTCGGTCCCAGCCACGCGGCCTCCCAGCTTCGATCGCCTACCCGGCCGACTCTACGTCGCGGATCCGCTGGGGCAGCAGGAACCCGACCGCGAAGGTGAGCAGCACCATCACCGCGACCACCCAGAACGTCCGCTGGGCGGCGTCGGTCGGATCGGTGGTGCCCGCGTCGAAGAACACCGTGCCCAGCAACGCCATCCCCAGCGCGCCGCCGACCTGCTGAAGCGAGGTCAGCGCGCCCGAAGCCGATCCGGCCTCCGACGGTTCCACTCCGGACAGCGCGATCTCGAAGTACGGCCCCATGATCAGGCCCGATCCGATCCCGACCACCAGCAGCGCGGGCGCGATCAGCCACGGGCCGGTCTCCGGGCCGAGGAGCAGCAGCAAGGCGACCACGCCCGCGGCCATGATCAGCGCGCCGGTGTGCAGCACCTTGCGGCCGTGCTTGCGCACCACCTGCACCAGGCCCATCCCGACGATCATCCCGAGCGACATCGGCACCCCGGTCAGACCGGCCTTGAGCGGCGAGAAGCCGAGCCCGAGCTGCAGGTACAGCGTGAACACGAGGCCGAAGCCGGAGAACGCCGCGAAGTAGATCGTCCCGGTCGCCATCCCGGCGAGGAAGCTGCGCTTGCGGAACAGGCTGGGCTCCACCAGCGGGGCGCCGCCGCGGAGGCTCTTGCGCTTCTCGTACCAAGCGAAGACGCCGAACACCACGACAGCGGCCGCCATCATCGCGAACGTCCACAGCGGCCAGCCGTACTCGCGGCCCTGCACCAGCGGGAAGACGATCAGCAGCGCACCGGTCGTGGCGAGCAGCGCGCCGGGGATGTCGAGTTTGAGCGAGGCGCCGGGCCGGTTGGCAGGCAGGAACTTCACCGCGGCCAGCACGGCCAGCGCACCGATCGGGAGGTTGATCAGGAAGATCATCCGCCAGCCGGTGCCGAAGAGGTCGGCGTCGACGAGCCAGCCCGCCAGGATCGGCCCACCGACCGCGGCGAGGCCCATGACCGGGCCGAACATGCCGAACGCGGACTGGAGTTCCTTGCCGGAGAACATCTCCTTCATCATCCCGAGGCCCTGCGGGACCATCGCGGCGCCGAACAGGCCCTGCACCACCCGTGCGGTGATGATCATCTCGGGGCTCACCGCGATCGCGCAGAACAGCGAGCCGACGACGAAGCCGATCGCGCCGATCAGGAACATGCGCTTGCGGCCGAAGATGTCGCCGAGCCGCCCGCCGGTGAGCAGGCCGGACACCATCGCGAGGGTGTACGCGACGCCGAGCCACTGGATCATCGCCGTGCCGCCGCCGAGCGAGGCCCGCATGACCGGACCGGCGATGCTCGTGACCGTCATGTCGAGCAGTTCCATCACCGAACCGGTCAGGATCACGGACAGCGCGGGCCAGCGCCAGCGGTACGGCTTCTCCACGTTTTCCGTGGTCAGACCGCTCGGAGTATCCAGTGTCATCGTCATGGAACCCACGCTAAAGTCAATTCCGGCCACTTTCTGACCGGAATCGGGGCGAATCTGGATTCATGGCGAATACGAGTGCGCGGATGCTGCGGCTGCTGTCCCTGCTGCAGACACACCGCTTCTGGTCGGGAATCGAACTGAGCGACAAACTCGAAGTGAGCGAGCGGACGCTGAGACGCGACGTCGAACGACTGCGCGAGCTGGGCTATCCGGTCAACGCGAGCCGCGGCGTCGCGGGCGGCTACCAGCTGCGGTCGGGCACGGTCATGCCACCGCTGTTGCTGGATGACGAGGAGGCCGTCGCGATCGCGGTCGGCCTGCGGACGGCGGCGAGCGGGTCGGTCGAAGGCATCGAGGAGACGTCTGTCCGGGCGCTGACGAAGGTCGTCCAGGTGATGCCGCCCCGGTTGCGCAGGCGCGTCGACGCGCTCCAGGCGTACACGACGCCGGCGGCGGTCACCGGCCCCCGGGTCAACGCGGCCAGCCTGACGGTGATCGCGCAGGCCTGCCGAGACGACGAAAGACTGAAGTTCGACTACGCGGCCCGCGGCGGTGAGGAGTCCGCGCGGCTGGTCGAGCCGCATCGGCTCGTCTCACTCGGCCGCCGGTGGTACCTGGTGGCGTGGGATCTCGACCGGGTGGACTGGCGCACTTTCCGCGTCGACAGGCTCACCGAGCCGCGGACCACGGGCGCCCGCTACCGGCCGCGGGAGATCCCGGGCGGCGACGCCGTCAAGTTCGTCGAAGCCCACCTCAAGGCCAGGCCGACCACGCATACGCTGGTCGTCCGGGTCGAGGCGCCGAAAGCCCAGGTCGAGGCGGCGGTGCGGTATGTCGGCGGCGCGCTCGAAGCGATCGACGAGGAGTCCTGCCGCCTGACGATGAACGTCGACACCTTCGACTGGCCCGTGCTGATCCTCGCCGCGATCGGCGCGCCCTTCGAGGTCGAGAGCCCTTCAGCGTTCAAAGACCACCTCGGCACCGTCGCCGCCCTCTTCTCCCGCGCCTCCGGCGGCTAGCATCGGGCCCGTGAGCACCTATGTCGCGGCCGAGGGCCGATACGAGAGCATCCCTTACCGCCGCACCGGGCGCAGCGGTTTGAAGCTGCCCGCGATCTCGCTGGGCCTGTGGCACAACTTCGGGCACGACAAGCCGCTGGGCACGCAGCGGGACATCGCGCGACGGGCGTTCGACCTGGGCATCACCCATTTCGACCTCGCCAACAACTACGGCCCGCCCTACGGCTCGGCGGAGGAGAACTTCGGCAGGCTGCTGGCCTCGGACTTCAAGCCGTACCGCGACGAACTGGTCATCTCGACCAAGGCGGGCTACGACATGTGGCCCGGCCCGTACGGCGAGTGGGGCTCACGCAAGTACCTGTTGTCCTCTTTGGACCAGTCGCTCGGCCGGATGGGCCTGGACTACGTCGACATCTTCTACTCGCACCGGTTCGACCCCGAGACACCGCTCGAAGAGACCGTCGGCGCGCTCGACACCGCCGTCCGCTCCGGGCGCGCGCTGTACGTCGGCATTTCGTCGTACTCATCGGAGAAGACCGCCGAGGCCGCGCGGCTCCTGCGAGAACTGGGCACGCCGCTGCTGATCCACCAGCCGTCGTACTCGATGTTCAACCGCTGGCTCGAAGGCGACAAGCTGCTCGACACCCTCGAAACCGAAGGCGCGGGCTGCATCGCGTTCTCGCCGCTGGCGCAGGGCATGCTGACGAGCCGCTACCTCGACGGTATCCCGGAGAACTCCCGTGCCGCGCAAGGAAAGTCACTGAACCCGGACACGATCACCGAGAACACGCTCGGCAAGATCCGGGCGCTGAACGAGATCGCGCGGCGGCGGGGCCAGACGCTGGCGCAGCTCGCGCTCGCGTGGGGCCTGCGCGACCCGCGGATGACGTCGGTGTTGATCGGCGCGAGCAGCGTCGCCCAGCTGGAGGACAACGTCGGCGCGCTGAAGAACCTGCACTTCACCAAAGAAGAGCTGGCCGAGATCGACCGCTACGCCACCGAGGCCGACATCAACCTGTGGAAGCGGTCTACCGACGGAGCTTGATTGCTCGCGCGACGAGAACGCCGGCGTAGAGCGCGGAAAGGATGAACCCGAACACGTAGGAGAGTGCCAGGTTGTCGAGGAACATCCCGAGGATGACCCCGACGATCAAGGTGCCGACGATCAGGATGAGGGCCGCGCCGACCACCCAGCCGAGCACACTCGCCGGTGTCCACACGGGTTTCGGTTCGGTGTCTCGGTTCATCCGCCCAGTGTGGCCGCCACGTTCGGGGACAGGTCCCGAAAACGCGTTGCCCCGGCGGGCGGAGGGACCGAGACTGCGAAGATGACGTT
Source organism: Amycolatopsis coloradensis (assembly GCF_001953865.1). Classification (GTDB taxonomy): domain Bacteria; phylum Actinomycetota; class Actinomycetes; order Mycobacteriales; family Pseudonocardiaceae; genus Amycolatopsis; species Amycolatopsis coloradensis. Next base: position 26,627 of record NZ_MQUQ01000037.1, on the reverse strand, counting down.
CGAAGATCTGCTCGCCGAGGGAGAGGCCGTCCCGGTCGAAGGCTGGGACTTCTCGTGGTTCGAAGGCCGGGCCACCGAGGAACGGCCGCCGTGGGGTTACTCGCGGCTGCTCGGCAAGCGGATGGCGGCGGCTTCCGCCGGGCTGGACCTGCAGACCGGCGGCGGCGAGGTGCTCGCGGGCATTCCGAAACCGCCGCCGGTCCTCGCCGCGACGGAGGGCTGGCCGCCGAACGTCGAGGTCGCCAGGAAAACCCTCGCGCCGCTGGGCGGCCAGGTGGCCGAGGCGGAAATCGACGCGCCGTTGCCCTTCCCCGACGAATCCTTCGACGTGGTGAGCAGCCGCCATCCGATCGAGAACCCGTGGCGAGAGATCGCGCGGGTACTGCGGCCGGGCGGAACCTTCCTGTCGCAACAGATCGGCGCCGGGACCGTTCGGGAGCTGAAGGAGTTCTTCCTCGGCCCGCAGGACTACGGCGGCTGGACGCCGGACGTGCTGCGGGCCGAGGCGGAAACCGTCGGGCTCCGGGTCGAGCGGCTCGAACCGGCCGAATTGCGGATGGAGTTCTTCGACCTCGCCGCGGTCGTCCACTTCCTGCGGAAGGTGATCTGGATCGTGCCGAGCTTCGAGGTGGCGAAGTACCGCGACAAGCTCGCGGAACTCCATCGGGTGATCGAGACCGACGGGAAGTTCGTCGCGCACTCCCGGCGGGTACTCGTGGAGGCCGTCAAACCCATCACTTGACCAAATTTCAAAACCAGTCATAAACTAGCGTCGTGACCGAGGACCGGCAGGAACGCGCCGAACGCATTCTCGACGCCGCCGCGGACCTGCTCCTGCGGCACGGCTACCGGCGGGTGACCGTGGAGGACGTCGCCGAGCACGCCGACGTCGGCAAGGGAACCCTTTACCTGCACTGGAAAACCCGCGACCGGCTGTTCCTCGCGGTGATGTTGCGCGAGGCGGCGCGGTCCATCGAGAACCTGGCACAGGCGATCGAGGACGATCCCGGCCTCACCCTGCTGCACCGGATGACCCGCACCCAGTTCCTCAACGTCGTGCGCAGGCCCCTGCTCCACGCGCCCTACCTCGCCGACTCCGGTGTGCTGGGCAAGCTCGCGGCGAAGCTCCACGAAAACCAGGACCCCCGGCACCACGAGGCTTTCCTGGACTACCTGAAACTGCAAGCCGGGCACGGCCTGATCCGCACCGACATCGAGGTCGAAGACCTGGCGAAGGCCTATCAAGCCGTCCTGCACGGTTTCCTGCTCGCCCCGGCGGCGGATCCCGAAGCCGCCGCCGACCTGCTGGCCGACACCGTCGCCCATGCCTTCCAGCCGACAGCCACTCCGCCCGCCGCGAAGGTGCGCGCGGCGGCGCCGGGCGCCATCGCCCTCTTCCGCGCGACCGCGGAAATCGACCGCGCCAACCTCCGGCGCGCCTACTGACGGGAGCCGCGCATGCGGACCGGAATCCTCCTCGATGAAATCGGTGTCCCCTTCGGCGACGTCGTCGCGCAAGCGAAAGAAGCCGCCCGGCTGGGCTACGACGCGATCTGGCTCGCGCAGCGCGGTGGCTGGGACGCCCTCACCGCGTTGGTGGCGCTGAGCGCGGCCGCCCCTGGTCTCGCGCTGGGCACTTCGGTGATCCCCACCTACCCGAGGCACCCGATTTCCTTGGCGGCACAGGCTTTGACGCTACAAGCCGCCACGGGCGCGCCGGTCTCGCTCGGCGTCGGGCTGAGCCACCGGCCGATCATCGAAGACCAGTACGGTTACTCCTTCGCCCGCCCGGTCCGTCATCTGCGCGAGTACCTTCAGGCGCTCTACCCGTTGCTGCACCACGGAAAAGCCGACGTGCACGGCGAGACGCTGACCGCTGCCGGCACCGTCGAGGCACCCGGCGCCGAGCCGCCTTCGGTCATCGTCGGCGCGATGAGCCCGCTGTCACTGAAGGTCAGCGGCGCCTACTCCGACGGCGTGGTGTCCACCTGGGCCGGGCCACGCTCACTGGCGGAGTACATCGTCCCGACGCTGACGAAAGCGGCCACGGAGGCCGGGCGTGCCGCACCGCGAGTCGTCACCGGGCAGCTGATCTCCGTCACCGGCAACCCTGACGGGCCGCGGACCTGGGTCGCCGAGCACTACGGCATGGCGGCGAACATCCCGGCATACCAAGCGATTTTCACCCGTGACCGGGTCGACGGCCCTGGCGGGACGGTGATCGCCGGCGACGAGGAGGTCGTCCGGGCACGGATCCGCGAGCTCGAAGAGGCCGGTGCGACCGAGCTGATCCTGATGCCGGTGGGGACGCCCGAGGAGCAAGCGCGAACCCGGGAACTGTTCGCCTCCTGAGTCGCGAAAGCCACTTTCGGGACGTCTGATGTCCCGAAAGTGGCTTTCGCGACATGCGCCTTACCCTCACGAGCCCAACCGCTCCAGGTGCTCGCCCGTCAACGTGATCTCCGCGGCGGCGAAGTTCTCCTCCAGGTGCGCGATCTTCGCCGTCCCCGGGATCGGCAGGATCACCGGCGACCGCGCGAGCAGCCACGCGAGCCCGACCTGCGCCGTCGTCGCCCCGAGTTCCTTCGCGACGGCAGCAATCCCGGCAGTGGCGTTCGACGCGGCGCCGAGTACCGGACGCCAAGGCAGGAAAGCGATCCCGGCCGCCTCGCAGGCTTCCAGTACCGCTTCGTACTCCCGGTCCAAGAGGCTGTAGCGGTTCTGCACGCTCGCGATGTCCACGATCTCCCGTGCTCGCGCGAGTTCGTCCACGGTGACCTCGGACAGCCCGATCCGGCCGATCTTGCCCTCGTCACGCAGGTCCCGAAGCGCGCCGAGCTGGTCGGCCAGCGGGGTTTCCGGGTCGATGCGGTGCAGTTGCAGCAGCTCGATCCGCTCCACGCGCAGCCGTCGCAGCCCCTCCTCCACCTGCGCGCGCAAGGAGTCCGGCCGCGCGTCGTACTTCCAGTCGTCCCCGGTCCGCACCACGCCGACCTTGGTGGTGACCACCAAGTCGTCCGGGTACGGATACAGCGCCTCGGCGAGCAATTCCTCGTTGGCCCCCCAGCCGTACAGATGCGCGGTGTCGATCAGCGTGATGCCCAGTTCGACCGCACGCCGGGCGACCGCGATCGAGTCCTCGCGCCCGGGACCGGATTCGGTCGGCAGGCGCATGGCACCGAAGCCGAGGCGGTGTACGGACAGGTCTCCGCCGATGGCGAACTCGTTCATGGGGGAAACCTAGCGCAGCGGATCCCGCGGCGAAGGCAGATGCGAAGTATCCGGGAACATGTGGAGCGCGCGCAAAGCGGCGCCGAGTTCGGCGATGTCGGCCGGGTCGGTCAGCGAGCGGCCGAGTTCCTCGCTGATCCGCTTCAGGCGGTGCCGGATCGTGTTGGGGTGGCAGAACATCCGCTCCGACGTCAGTTTCGTGGAGCCCTGGCATTCGAACCACGCCCGCAACGTCAGCAGCAGCACGTTCCGGTCGTCGCCGGGCAGGTCGAGGATCGGCCGCAGTACGTGATGGGCGAGCTGGACCGACGCCTCCGGCGCGCTGGCGACGAGACCGGCGAGCGGGGATTCGTTGAACTGAACCATCCCCGTCGTCCCCGGCAGCATGCTGGAGAGCGCGACCCGCGCCAGGTGCAGTGCGCGGGAGGTGTTCCCGAGGCCGGTGAACACCGGGCTGACCCCGATCCGGCCGATCTGGTTCTCCCCCAGCAGCTCGATGATCACCTGCGACGCCGACTGATCCCGCATCGACACGACGCCGACCTGAAGGTCCGGAGTGAGCCGCCACGCGGACGCGTGACACCGGTCGCGGAGCCGGTTTTCTATCTGTGGCAGAGGTTCGTGCCCGACACGCGGGGTCTCCGCGGCGACGACCACGTAGGTCCCGTCGAGCGAAAGTTCCAGCACGCGCGCGATGTCCCACAGCGTGCCCTCGGTCGCGGCGCCACCGGCGAACAGTGCCTCGACCAACGCGGAGCGCCGGCTTTGGTGCGCCAGCATGACTTCGGCGGTGGTGTCGCGGTAGGTCGTCGTCAAGGCCTCGGCATAGTCGTCGACCAGCGCCCAGATCGCCGACGTCGCGGCGACGAGGCCGCGGAGATCCTGGTGCTCGCCCGAAGCGGTCAGTTCGACGAACCGGTTCCACACCTCGGTGAGCCCGATCCGGTACGCCCGCAGGAGTTCCGGCAGCGGCGCGCCCTGCAACGCCCGCGCGCGCCCGGTCGCCCGTGCCTGCGCGAGGTCGGGTTCCTCCGTGCCGCGCAGGGTCCGCATGACGTACTCGAGGTTGTTCCGCACCGAGGTCCGCAGTTCGGCGAGGGACACGAACCGCGCGTCGTGGTACACCGGCATCTCGGCACGGATTTGCTCGACCGTGGCCTCGATCAGCCCGGACAGCTGCCGTTCGACCTCGACGGCGAGTTCGGCGACCACGGCCGCCGAACCTCCGCGGAGCACAGTTCGATAGTGCATGGACGTCCTCCGGGGCAGGGACTCCTCGTCGAGTCCCTGGGGACGTCATCTAACACGACATCTCCGGAAGTGGCCCGCCGAAGCCACAAAAGCCCGCTGGGGCGGCGAAAAATCGGGATTTCCACCGCACCAGCGGAATCTTCACAGTTTCGCGGCGGCGCTCTTGATGGCCTCGCGGATCCGGAAGTAGGTACCGCACCGGCAGACGTTCTGGATCGCGTCGATCTCGGCGTCCGTCGGATTCTTCGTCTTCTTCAGCAGCGCCACCGCGGCCATGATCTGCCCCGGCTGACAATAGCCGCACTGCGCCACGTCCTGCTCCAGCCAGGCCTCCTGCACCGGGTGCAGGTCGTCACCGTCGGCGAGGCCCTCGATCGTGGTGACGTCCTTGCCCGAGCAATCGGACACCGGCGTCACGCACGGGTTGAACGCCTCGCCGTCGAGGTGGCTGGTGCAGGCCTTGCAGACGTTGATCCCGCAGCCGTACTTCGGACCGCGGACACCGAGCTTGTCCCGCAGCGCCCACAGCATGGGCAGATCCGCGGGCGCGTCGACGGTGACGGTCTTCCCGTTCACCGTGAAGGTGTAGTTGGGCATCGGAACTCCTTGGCGGGGAAGGAAAGTCAGCGGTGGAAGGGCTCGAAGTCGACCGGGAAGTCGATCGGGAAGCCGCGGGGTTTGATCCCGGTGGCCCGCGCGTAGGCGTTCGCGATGGCGCCGACCGGCGCGGGTACGCCGAGTTCGCCCGCGCCGCCGATCTCACCTTTTTCCGGCATGACGAACACCTTGACGTCCGTCGGCGAGTTCTTCTGCCGCGCGTAGTGGAATTGCGAGTAGCTGCCCTCCAGTGGCAGGCCCTTGTCGATGTGCAGCCCGGCGGTCAGCGTCGTGGAGATGCCGTCGGTCAGGCCGCCGAGCATCTGTGCCTCGATTCCGCGCGGGTTGATCGGCTTACCGACGTCGACGGCGATGGTCGCCTTGGTGACCCGCGGCTTCTTCGGGTCGCGGCCGTCGAGTTCGACCAGGCAAGCGGTGTACGACTTGTACTCACCGTGCACGGCGACACCCTGTGCGAAGCCCTTGGGCATCTTCTTGCCCCACTCGCCGAGTTCGGCGACCTTGTCCAGCACGGCGCGCTGCCGCTCGTTCTTGATGAACTCCCGCCGGAACGCGACGGGGTCCTTGCCGAGTTTCGCGGCGATCTCGTCGACCATGATTTCTTCCGCGCCACGCGTGCTCGATGAGTACACCGACCGCCAGGCGCCGGTGTGGAATTCCACCGGGACCTCGTTGAGCAACTGCGTGGTGACGCCGAAGTTGTACGGCGACTTCACCGTCAGCAGGAACACCGTCTGCGCGAAGCTCAGGTTCCCGCCGACCGGGAGCTGCGCGGCGAAGGCGGTGAGAACCTCGCCGAGCCCGTGACCCCAGTCGGTCTCCACACTGGCGACGCGGTGTTCGAAGGTGAGCACCTGGCCGAGCGCGAAGGTGGCGCGGATCTTGTGATGGCTCGCGGCGCGGGCTCGGCCGTGGCGCATGTCGTCGATGCGGCTCCACATCAGCCGCACCGGCCGCTTCATCGCCTTCGAGATCCGGGCGGCTTCGATCGCGCCGTCGGAGAACAGCCTGCGGCCGAACGAACCACCCGCCTGCTGGACGTGCACGGTGACCTTGTTCGACGGCAACCCGAGTTCCGCCGCGATGTCCTGCTTGGCGAGGATCGGGACCTTCAGGCCGGACCAGATGGTCGCGCTGTCTTCGCGGACGTCGGCGACCGCCGAGTTGGTCTCCAGCGGCGCGTGACTGGCGAAGGCGAAGTCGAATTCACCGTCGACGTACTGGGTCAGCAGCGGCGGCACGACGAACGGCAGCGCCGCGGCCTGAAGCTTCTTCTTGATCGTCGCGTTGTTCTCACCGTCGACGGTGCCGCCGTTCCAGGTGACCTCGAGCGCGTTCTTGCCGTCGAGGGCCTGGCCGAAGGTCTCCGCCATCACCGCGACACCGGTCTTGATGACGGCGATGTCGATGACGCCGGGCATCGCGCGGACGGCGGCCTCGTTGATGACCTTCTCGACCGTGCCGTTGATCGTCGGCGGGCGGCGGACCATGACCGGCTTCGCGCCGGGGATGTCCAGGTCGAGCGTGTACTTCAGCTGCCCGGTGACCATCGCGCGGGCGTCCTTGCGCGACTGCGGCGTACCTACCAGCTTGTGCGCGGACTCGGCCTTCGGGGTCGCCGCGAGTTTCCCCAGGTCGGCGCGGGCGGCGGGCTTGGACAGCGCGCCGTAGCCGAGGCGACGGCCGTCCGGCGCGATCACCGCACCGTCCCTTGTGGACAGCCGGTCGGCCTGGGCACCCCACTGCCGCGCGGCGGTCGCGACCAGCCTGGCGCGGGCGGCGGCGGCCGCGGTCCGCACCGGGGTGTACAGCGAGCGCATCGTGTTGGAGCCGCCGGTCAGCTGGTTGAACAGCAGTTCCGGGCGGGCGTCGGAAAGCACGACGTCGACGCGGTCGAGCGGCAGGTCCAGCTCCTCGGCGACCAGCATCGCGTTGGCCGTGGTGATGCCCTGGCCGACCTCGGTCCGCGGCAACTCCAGCCGCACGCGGCCGTCCTCGCGGACCTCGAGCACGAGCAGACCGGCGGTGGGGGCGTTCGAAAGGATCAGGACGTCGCCGAGGTCGAGGATCTCGGCCGGGCCGGGCAGGGTCGGGATGACGGCTTCGGCCTTCTCGGGCGCGACGGCGTCGATACCGATCTTCGTGGCGATCGTGAGGGTGGGCGCCGCGACGAGGAAGGTCAGGAACCGGCGGCGGCCGAGGCCGCCGGGGTCCTGTTCTTGGGTTCCAGTGGTGGGACTGGCCATTGGGGAGATCCCTTCGAGAGCGCGCGCGGAGAAGGCGGGGACCCTCGCGCGGCCTGGGGTCGGATGGCGACACGCTAGGCAGCGGCATTCGGCCCAGTCAACGCGGAGTAGTCGTGTCAGCGCATCTGTGTGACGAGGTGACAGCGAACGCCCGCCAATGTGTGCCGCGCCACAGCTCACCCCCGCAATTCGTCCTCTAGTTGCGGTAGTTGCAGGCGCTAAGGACCGCAACTAGAGGACGAATTGCGGCAGCCCTTAGATGGAGTCGCGCTCCCGGCCCGCTTCGAGCAGGTCTTCGCGGGCACGCGCGATGCGTGAGCGGACGGTGCCGACCGGGCAGCCGCAGACCTCGGCGGCCTCGGCGTACGAAAGTCCCAGCACCTGGGTGAGGACGAGGACCTCGCGCCGTTCCGGGTCGAGTCCGTCGAGCAGCATCCGCAGCTCGACCAGGTCCTCGAACCCCGCGACACCCTCCGCCTGACGAGCGCCGCGACGCTCGGCGGTGGCTTCCCAATCGACGTCGGCCAGCTTCGGGCGCGCCGAAGCCGCCCGGATGCGGTCGACGACCACGCGCCGGGCGATCGACAGGAGCCAGGTCCGCGAGGAGGACCGACCGGCGAACCGGCGCAGGCTGCCGAACGCGCGGAGGTACGTCTCCTGGGTGAGATCGTCGGCTGCGCTCACGTCGGAGAGATGTGCGACGAAGCGCCAGACGTCGGCCTGGGTGGCCCGCACCCAGTCCTCCAGTGCCCGCCGGTCACCACGCGCCGCGTCGAGTGCGAGCGCGGTCACCCGCTCGTCGTCGTGGTTGCGCGGCCCGGCCATACGAGAAACGTAGCAGCGTCCCGGGAACCGGGGCAGGCCCGCGCCCGACAAGTGAGACGTGAAGTGCGAGACCTGCCGCGAGGCCCTGTCGGCCCGGCTCGACGGCGAAACCGAACCCACCCCGCCCGAGGCCCTCGACCGGCACGTGACCGGTTGCGCCGCCTGCCGGTCGTGGCTCGCCCGCGCCGAGCGGCTGCACCGGACGATGCTGCTCCGGCCCGCTCCCGGCGTCCCGGACCTCACCGCCGTCATTCTGGAACGCACGCCCGCCCCGCCGGGCGAGGGCTGGGCGGCCAGGATCGCGCTCGCCCTGGTCGCGGTCGCGCAGCTCGGTCTCGCCTTCGCCCAGCTGCTGGGTGTTGAAGACCACGCCGCCGGACACGGGACGGAATCCCTGGTCGGACACCTTTCGCACGAGAGCAGCGCGTGGAACCTCGCCGTCGGTGTCGGACTCGGCTGGGCGGCCGTCCGCACGAAGGCGGCGTCCGGGCAGCTGCCGGCGTTGACCGGGTTCGTCGCGCTGCTGCTGGCGTTGTCGGCGGGCGACCTCGTCACGGGTCAGGTCACCGCCGGGCGGGTGCTCACCCACGGACTGGTCGTCCTCGGCCTGGTACTGCTGTTCGTGGTGCATCGCCAACACCGCCGCCGCAACCGTCCCAGCCCGGCGACGACGGCCGACACGTCGGGTTCCTTCTCCACGGAATCGGGCCATGAAACCGGCGAAGCCCCCGAACGACCCCGCCAGCACAGGGGATTCCGGCGCCCGGCGAGCCGCCACGTCGCCTGATTCGCTTGGTCTAGACCATTACCGGTCACTGGGAGCACGCGTCCGGACACCGGGTGAATCACCGGATTTCGCGCGCGGCGTGCGCGGTTTGCGGCCCGGACACGTTTATCGTCGCCGAGAACCACCGAATGTAAACCTTCTTGCCCTTTTCGGGCCGGACCCGGATAACTTCGGTGGGAACACCTTGGTTCGACAGGAGGCGAAGCTCGTGGTTGGCGCAGAAAGTCCGCCCGTCGGCACCCCCGCCGGGATGCGGAAGATCAATCAGCGCGCCGTGCTGGACCTCTTGCGCCGCAGCGGCCCCGCCACGCGGCCGCAAGTCGCCAAGGACACCGGTCTTTCGAAACCGACGGTGAGCCAAGCATTACTGGCGCTCGAAGCGGCCGGGCTCGCCAGGGCGACCGGGCACACCTCGACCGGCACCGGCCGGTCCGCGGTCCTCTACGAAGCGGATCCCACGGCCGGTTACGTCCTCGGTGTCGACATCGGACGCGAACATCTCCGTGTCGCCGTCTCGGATCTCGGCCACACCGTGGTCGCCCGCCGTGACGAGCGGAACACCTCGCGTTCGGGCACCGCGCTCGTCAGCGCCGTGGGCGCCCTCGCGGCGGCGACGGTGCGCGAAGCGGGGCTGAGCCAGGCCGACATCGTCGTGCGCGTCCTCGGCTCGCCGGGCGTCGCGGACCCGGCCAAGCGCTGCTTCCGGCACGCGCCGAACCTCCCCGGCTGGGGCAAGGCCGGGCTGCTCGACGACCTCGAAGGCGTCCTCGGCCCGGATCTCATGGTCGAGAACGACGCGAACCTCACCGCCGTAGGCGAATGGGAACGCGGTGCCGCGCGGGGTGCGTCCGTGTTCGGCTGCATCACCATCGGCACCGGCGTCGGCATGGGCGTGATGGTCAACGGCGAGGTCTTCCGCGGCGCGACGGGCGCGGCGGGCGAAATCGGCTACCTGCCCTACGGCCAATCGCACGCGGCGAACGACGGCGAAGACGCCCCGCCGGTTCGCGGCCATCTCGAAGAGGCGACAGCGGCGCAGTCCGTGGTCCGCGGCGCCCACGAACTCGGCCTGGGCACGGCGAAATCGGCTCGCGAGGTCTTCCGCCTCGCCCGCGACGGCGACGAACTCGCCATGCGCGCCGTCGAGGCCGAGGCGGACAGGCTCGCCTACACCGTGGCGTCGGTGGCCGCGGTGATCGACCCCGAACTGATCGTGCTCGGCGGTGGCATCGGCACCGCGGCCGATCTCCTGCTTGACCCGATCGACCGCGCCCTGCGTTCCTTCACCCCCCTCGTCCCGGCGGTCGTGCAGGGCGAGCTGGGCGACGACGGCGTACTGACCGGCGCGATCAGCGTCGGCCTGCGGGCCGCCGAGGGCCTGGTCTTCGAACGGAAGGTCGGCGCCGCCTAACCCGCGCGCCAGGCCATCCCGCCACTGCTCAGCCGCCACGGCGTCAGCTTCAGCACGGTGATGTCCGGACTCAGTGGGTCTTGGCCACCCATGATCTTCGGATCGAAACCGAGTGGTTCCGGCGTTTCCGACGCCAGACGCCACAGGTGCCGTCGCGTTTCCTCGTCGTCGGCGTAGACGGCGCCGCATTCGGCGACGGCGACCTCGTGCGCCGGATCCCAGTACGAGCACGAGACGAACGGCGTTTGCGCCAGATGCGCCTTCTTCAACGGCGTCGGCCGGGTGAACAGGTGCCCGACGAGTCCGCCGTCCCGCCACTCCCAGATCGGGTGCACCACCCGCGACCTCGGCCGCCCTCGCGTGTCGACCGTCGCGAGCGAACACCAGACGACGCGATGCGCGACACGGACGAACTCCTCCGCGACCGCCGGCGGTACCGTGCTAGATTCCACAACCATGGTTGTGCACCCTACGCCGTCCACCCTCGACCTGTCACTCGTCACACTGTTCGCGGGCTGGGCGATGGCGGACGAGATCCAGCGGCGGCTGACCGCCGACGGACTCGGCGAACCGCGGTTCAACGACGGCCTGGTGTTCCAGCACGTGCTCGCCGGGCCACTGTCGATCTCCGCGCTGGCCGAACGCATGGGCGTGACCCAGCAAGCGGCTTCGAAAGCCGTCGCCGATCTGGAGCGCCGGGGCTTGTTACGGCGCGAGCCGGATCCGGCCGACGCGCGGACCCGGCTGCTGCATCTGACCGAAACCGCCGAACGAGCCGTCGAAGGGGCGCGGAAACACCGGGCCGCGCTGGAAAAGGAACTCACCGCGGAATTCGGCGAAGAACGGATCGCGGACGCGAAGACCCTGCTCGCCGGGGTCCTGGGCCGCTACGGGGAAGTGGAAGCGATCCGCGGCCGCCGGGTATTACCTCCGCGGTAATCGACGGCGGAGCGCGCACACGAAACGATGTCCGCATGACAACGACCAAGAAGATCGCCCTCGACTGCTTCGAGAACCTGTTCGTGCACAAGGACTTCGCCGCCGCCGCCGCGAACGTGCACCCGGATTTCGTCACCCACAGCCCGGGTCTCCCGTCGGGCCGTGACGCTTTCGTGGCAGCGGTGAAGAATTCGCCGCTGGCGAGCGCGGACGTCTCCGTTAAACGTGTGATCGCCGACGACGATCACGCCGTCGTGCACCTGCACGTGGTCCCGGCGGGCGACGACCGCGGCACCGCCGTCGTCGACATCATCCGCGTCGAGAACGGGCTCATCGTGGAACATTGGGACGTCAAGCAGCCGGTGCCGCCCGCCGCCGAAACCCCGAACGGGATGTTCTAGGGCTTGACCTGCGCGTCGCGGATGTCGTCCTCGGCGAACGCGACGCGCGAACCGGCCTTCACGACCCCGGCGGGCAGGGTCGAGTGCAGCGCGCACGCCACCGCCGAGTCCAGCAGGGTCGCCGCGACGCCGACGCGACCGTCCACGAACTGATCCACCCGGTGCGGCCGCATCCCGCAAGCTGAGCGAGCACCGGCCGGCACGGGTAGCGTGCGAAGACATGATCGGTCTGCCCGACACCATCACGGCCTGCCTCTTCGACCTCGACGGCGTACTGACCGGAACCGCGGTCCAGCACCGCGAAGCGTGGAAACGCACGTTCGACGACTTCCTGCGCACCCGCGACGGTGACGCGTTCACTCCCTTCACCGACGCCGACTACGCGGCCTACGTCGACGGAAGGCCGAGGGCGGACGGCGTCCGCACCTTCCTCACCTCGCGCGGGATCGAACTGCCCGAGGGCGAGCCGGACGACGCCGTCGACGCCGCCACCGTCAACGGCGTCGGGAACCGCAAGAACGAACTCGTCCTGAAGATCATCGACGAAGAGGGCGTGACCCCGTACCCGGGTTCCGTGCGGTATCTGGAGGCGGCGAAGGCGGCCGGATTGCGCATCGGCGTCGTCACCTCGTCGGCCAACGGCGCGAAGGTGCTCGACGCCGCCGACCTGACCAAATTCGTCGAAGCGCGGATCGACGGGATCGTGCTCGCCGAAAAGAACCTGCGTGGCAAACCCGCCCCCGATTCGTTCCTCGCCGGTGCCGAGGCGTTCGGTGTCGCACCGGAACACGCCGCCGTCTTCGAGGACGCGCTCGCGGGCGTGCAAGCCGGGAAGGACGGCGCTTTCGGTTACGTGGTCGGGGTGAACCGCGCGCATCAGGCGGGCGAACTGCTCGAACACGGCGCCGACGTCGTGGTGGACGACCTCGCCGAACTCCTGGAGGACAGCAAGTGACCGACTCGTATTTCCGCGGCTACGAGGTCGCGCCCTGGGAACTGCGCTGGCACGGCATGGACGTCGACGCCCTGCAGCGCACCGAATCGGCGTTCGCGGTGTCCAACGGGCACATCGGCCTGCGCGGCACGCTGGAGGAGGCCGAGCCCCGCGGCCTGCCGGGCACGTACTTGAACGGTTTCTACGAGCAGCACGATCTTCCGTACGCGGAAACCGGCTACGGTTACCCGGAAGAGGGCCAGACCGTCGTCAACGTGACCGACGGCAAGATCATCCGGCTGCTGGTCGAGGACGAACCGCTCGACATGCGGTACGGCCAGGCGACCGAGCACGACCGCGTCCTCGACTTCCGGAAGGGCACGCTCGCGCGGAACACCGTGTGGTCCTCGCCGACCGGGCGCCGGGTCCGGGTGAAGACCGAACGCCTGGTCTCCTTCACCCAGCGGGCCGTCGCCGCGATCCGGTACGAGGTCGAACCGCTCGACGACGAACTCCAGCTGGTGGTGCAGTCGGATCTGCTGGCCAACGAGCCGATCGAGTCCGACACCCGTGATCCGCGGGTCGCGGCGGCGCTGGAATCGCCGCTGGTCGCGGAGTTCCACCAGTCCGAGGCCTACCACGCCGTGCTGGTGCACCAGACCCGCAAGTCCGGGCTGCGGATGGCCGCGGCGATGGACCACAAGATCGACGTCACCGACGGCGTCCGCACGCACATCCAGGCCGAAGAGGACCTGGCGCGGCTCACCATCGCCGTCGACGTGCCCAAGGGCGGGCGGCTGCGGATCACCAAGTTCCTCGCCTACGGCTGGTCCGCGCAACGCTCGGTACCCGCCGTGCGCGCCCAGGTCGACGCCGCGCTGGCCGGCGCGCGGCAGACCGGCTGGAAGGGGCTTCTCGCCGAGCAGAAGGAGTTCCTCGACGACTTCTGGGAGACCTCGGACATCGAGATCGACGGTGATCCGGAACTCCAGCAGGCGGTGCGGTTCGCGCTCTTCCATCTCCTGCAAGCCGGCGCCCGCGGTGAGACAAGGGCGTTGGCGGGCAAGGGTTTGACCGGCCCCGGATACGACGGGCACGCGTTCTGGGACACCGAGACCTTCGTCCTGCCCGTGCTCACCTACAGCATGCCGGACGCCGCCCGCGACGCCCTGCGCTGGCGTCACTCCACTTTGGACAAGGCAAGGGAAAGGGCAGCACAACTGGGTTTACGCGGCGCGGCGTTCCCCTGGCGATCCATCAACGGCGCGGAATGCTCGGCGTACTGGCCGGCGGGCACGGCGGCGTTCCACGTCAGCGCGGACATCTCCGACGCCGTCGTGCGCTACCTCAACGCCACCGGCGACAGCGAGTTCCTGCGGACCTGCGGCGCGGAACTGCTCCTCGAAACCGCGCGGATGTGGTTGTCGCTCGGCCATTTCGACCGCCAGGGCCGGTTCCGGATCGACGGTGTCACCGGGCCGGACGAGTACTCCGCGGTGGCGGACAACAACGTCTACACGAACCTGATGGCACGCCGGAACCTGTTCTACGCGGCCGAAATCTGCGGACAGCACGAGGACATCGCGACCGCTTTCGACGTCCGCGCGGACGAGGCCGAGCTGTGGCGCAAGGCGGCCGACGCGATGCTGCTGCCGTATGACGAGGACCTCGGTGTCCACCCGCAGTCCGAAGGATTCCTGGAGCACGACGAGTGGAATTTCGAGGCCACCGGCCAGGAATTCTACCCGCTGCTGCTGCACTTCCCGTACTTCGACCTGTACCGGAAGCAAGTGGTCAAGCAGGCGGACCTGGTGCTCGCGCTGCACCTGTGCGGGGATTCCTTCACTCCGGAGGAAAAGGCGCGCGACTTCGCCTACTACGAAGCGCGGACGGTGCGGGATTCCTCGCTGTCGGCGGGAACACAGGCCGTTGTGGCGGCCGAGGTCGGACATCTCGAACTGGCCTACGACTATCTCGCCGAGGCCGCGCTCACCGACCTGCACGACGTGCACAACAACGTCCGCAACGGCCTGCACCTGGCTTCGCTGGCGGGCGCTTGGCAGGGCACTGTCGCGGGATTCGGCGGGCTACGCGACCACGGCGGCCGGCTCACCTTCGCACCGCGACTGCCTCCGCAGTTGCGGCGCATCGCGTTCCGGCTGACCTTCCGCGGCACCCGGTTCCAGGTGGAGATCGACGGCGAAGGCGCGACGTATCACGTGATCGCCGGGGAGCCGCTCGAGCTGGCGCACCACGGCGAGACGTTCACCGTGACCGCGGAGTCGGTGCGGCTGCCGATCCCGGCGATCGACCCGGGCCCGGCGCCGGCCCAGCCTCCGGGGCGGGCTCCGGCGCGGCGGCGACCGAAGGGCGCTTGACCGGCGAGGAGTCGGCAGGCGGCCTTCGCGGCCGAGCGCTCAGTCCGGGGGTTCGATCGGCACTTCGCCGCTGCCTGGCACACCGTCGACCTCCTCGGTGCCGTGCGGGCCGATGTCGCGGTTGGGCGCGCTCGGCACGTCGGTCTTCGGCTGGGTCTTGCGGAGGTCTTCGAGGTCTTCGTCGTCGTCCTGTCCGAAGCTCTTCTTGCTTTCCCTCATGTGTCCGGGGTACCCGTTCCCGGCCGGATGCGCCAGTTTTCAGGCGGCTTTCGCCGGTTTTCCCTCGAGGGCGACCAGGCCGTCGAGCAGGCCGAGCAGCAGCCCGTCCCTGGTGGACCACGGGCAGATGGCGACCTGGCCGCCGGAAAGCGTCAGCAGTGCCTCGGCGACGATCGCGCCCGCGAGCGCCTGATGGGAACGTTGCCGCGAGATGCCCGGGAGTTCGGCGCGGCGTTTCGCCGGCAGTTTCGCGAGCCGCGGGATCCACGCGCGGAGGTCTTCGAGGTGCAGTTCCCGTGCGCGGGAGGGTCTGTCGCCGGCGAGCCGGGCGAGTTGCCGCAGCACCTTGGAGCAGCCGACGGCGCGGTGATCGCGGATCTCCGGCAGCACGTCCTGCATCGCTTCGCGGACCTCGTCGAGGACGTGGTCACGCATGGCCCGCACGACCTTGGGCGACGGGCATTCGGTGGCGAACCAGTCCCGCGTGAGCGACCGGGCGCCCAGCGGCAGCGAGTGCGCGAACTCGGCTTCCTCGGCGTGGCCCGCGGCGAGTTCGACGGTCCCGCCGCCGATGTCGAGCACCAGCAGCGCGCCCGCGGAGGCGCCGTACCACCGGCGCGCGCCGACGTAGGCCAGTTCCGCCTCACGGCGGCCGGTGAGGAATCGCAGGGTGACACCGGTGGTCTTGGCGACGTCGCAGACGACCTGCTTCACGTTGGCCGCGTCGCGGATCGAGGAGGTCGCGAGCGGATACACATTCTCGACGCCGTGCTTGGCCGCTGTCGTCATTCCGGCTTCGACGGCGCAGGAGACCGCGTCGACGCCGCGGCGGCTGAGGTTCCCTTTTTCGTCGAGTTCACGGTCCAGCCGCAGGCGCGTCTGGTGGCTCAGCACGGGGTCGAGCGGTGAGCCGCCCTTGGCAAGAACCACCAGCCGTGCGCTGAACGACCCGACGTCCAGGACTGCGGCGGACGGTCCCTCGATCTGCTTGCGCACGCGAGGCACCTCACCTTCATCGCGAACGTATGCCCCCGAGATCTCCGTTTCACTCCTGATAATGGCCGATTTTCTTGCCGTTCAGGCGTGCTTTACGTTCTCTTTCCACCGAAATGCCGCTTTTTGACCACATCGGTGCAGGTCGAGGGTACCGTAACGATACAGGTGAGAGGTTCGACTCCTCCGAGCGTCGTGTCCTCCGAACGAACTAGTCGACCAGTTCGCGCAACTTCGACACCTGCGCGACCCTGGCTTCGCGCCCCGGGAGCAGCGGATTGACCACCAGTGTGGTGGCCCCTGCCTCGCGGAAAGCGGCCAGCCGTTCCTTGACGTAGCCCTCGGGGCCGATCAGCGAGATCGCCCTGATCAGCTCCCTCGGCACGGCCGCGGCGGCCTCGTCCTTCTTGCCGTCCAGGTACAGGTCCTGGATGAGCTTGGCTTCGGCCTCATAACCGTAGCGCTGCGCGAGACTGTTGTAGAAGTTCTTGCCGCGGGCACCCATGCCGCCGATGTACAGCGCCAGCATGCCGCGCAGGTGGTCCAGCAGCCCGTCGACGTCGTCGCCGATCGCCAGCGCGGTTCCGACGAAGGTGTCCAGCTCGCCCAGCGACGGGTCGCGTTTCGCCTTGCCCTCGGCCAGCGACGCGCCCCAGACGTCGGCGGCCTTTTCGGGGTGGAAGAAGATCGGCTCCCAGCCCTCGGCGAGTTCGGCGGTGAGCGCGACGTTCTTCGGGCCGATCGAGGCCAGCAGGATCGGGATCCGCTCGCGCACCGGGTGATTGATCAGCTTCAGCGGCTTGCCGAGGCCAGTGCCCTGCTCCGGCGGCAACGGGATGGTGTAGTGCGCGCCGGAGTGCACGACCTTCTCCCGCCGCCACACCTGACGGCAGATGTCGATGATCTCGCGGGTCCTGCCGAGCGGCGCGTCGTACTTCACGCCGTGGAAACCCTCGATGACCTGCGGACCGGACGCGCCGATGCCGAGGGTGAACCGGCCGTCGGAGACGAAGTCGAGCCCGGCGGCGGTCATCGCGGTCAGCGTCGGCGTCCGCGTGTAGATCTGGAAGATGCCGGAGGCGATCTGCACCCGCTCGGTCTTCGCGGCGACGTAGCCGAGCTGGCTGACCGCGTCGAACGAGTAGGCCTCGGGGACGAAGACGATGTCCAGCCCGGCCTTCTCCAGCTCGACGATGTCCGCCACGCTCTCGGCGAAACCACCGGCGTAGTTGATCGCGGTCCCGACCCTCATCCGCATCTCCTCTCAAGTTACTGAGCGTTCGCTTAGCGATAGTATGCCCGGTGCAGGGTCGCCGCGAACTCGAGGACGATGCCGCCGTCGTCGTGCATCCGCCGCGCACCCTCGAGGAACCGGCGGCGGAACTCCGCACCGCGCTCGGGCGGCAGCGCCGCGATCATCTCGGCAAGGCCCCGCGGCATCATCCAGGCCAGCAGGTCGTCCGGGCCGTCCAGCGGCTTGGGCAGCTCGACGGTTTCCCTCGTCAGGTCCACGAACCCGGCCTCGACGAGCAGCGCGTCGAGCTGGTCGAACGTCATCGGGCCGGGTTGCGCGGCCTTCGGCTCGGCGGCCCCGCCGGGAGCGAAGAACTCCACGCTCAGGTCCTGGAACCACGCCAGGCGGCCGACGGACTGCCGTTCGAGGGACAACGCGACCGTGCCGCCCGGCGCCAGTACCCGCCGGAATTCGGTCAGCGCGGCCAGGGGGTCGTCGAGCACCTGCAGCACGAAACCGGCGGTGACCAGATCGAACGACCCGTCCGCGAACTCCATCCGATAGAGGTCTCCCTCGCTCGCGGAGATCTCGGGATGTTCCTCGGCCAGTCGCCGCATCATCAACGGTGACGCGTCGATGGCGGTGACGGCACAGCCCTTGGCCAGTGCCGCCCGCGCCACCGCCCCGCGCCCGGCCCCGACGTCCAGCACCCGGACGCCGGGGGCCGGGTCCGCCAAGGCGACCAGGTCCTTCCCCACGTCGGCGACGTAGAAGAAGATGTCCTCGTAGCGGTCCACGAGCTGGTCGTACTTCGCCTTCGCCTGCGCGGTAGTCACCATCGGGCGAGGGTATTTACGGCCGCCGCCGCCGAGATACCGCTATTTGTGTGCGGACACCCACGCCTTGACGACGTCGTCGAGCACCCGCAGCGGCAGGATCCCGTTGCTCAGCACGACCTCGTGGAAGCCCTTGATGTCGAACCGGTCGCCGAGCGCGGCCTCGGCCTCGGCACGGATCCGCTCGATCTCCAGCCTGCCCACCATGTACGACAGTGCCTGGCCGGGAACCGCGGCGTAGCGGTCGATCTCGGCCTCGATCTCCACCCTGGCCATCGGCGTGTTCTCGGCCAGGAAGTCGACGGCCTGCTGTCGGCTCCAGCCGAGCGCGTGCATCCCGGTGTCGACGACCAGCCGCCCCGCACGCATCGAATCCTGGGTGAGCATGCCGAAGCGGGTCAGGTCGCTGGAGTACAGGCCCATCTCGTCGGCGAGGCGCTCCGAGTAGAGCCCCCAGCCTTCGACGTAGGCGTTGACGTCGGCGTGCCCGCGCAGCATCGGCAGGCCCTTGAGCTTGTGCGCGATGCAGATCTGGAAGTGGTGCCCCGGAACGGCCTCGTGAAAGGCGATCGCCTCGCTCGTGTGCTTCGGGCGCTGCTCGGCCTCGTAGGTGTTCGCGTAGTAGGTGCCCGGCCGCGAGCCGTCGAGTGCCGCCTCGATGTAGTACGCCAGCGTGCCGCCGGGCGCCTCCGCGGGCGGGACCGGTTCGACCTCGCACCGCTCTTCGGGGATGGTCGAGAACCATTGTGGCGCCACGGCTTCCGCACGGGTGATGGCGGCACGCGCGGCGTCGAGCAGCTCGTCGCCGTCACGCCAGCGCAGGGCCGGGTCGGTGCGGAGCCGTTCGAAGATCTCGCCGAGATCCTCGGTACCGAAGATCTTCTCGCCCAGCTCGCGGTACTGGTCGGCCAGTTTCGCGATCATGTCGAGACCGGTGTCGTGCAGGTCCTGTGCGGTGCGCTCGGTGGACGTGTGCGCCCGGATCAGCGCGGCGTACTTCTCCTGCCCGCCGGGAAGCGCGCACAAGCCCGGTTCCTTCTCGGTCTTCGCCACGGGACGCAACTCGGTGGCGAGGAAGTCGCGGTACCGGGTGTAGGCGGGCCGGACGACCTCGGCCAGCAGCCGGTCCCGTTCGGCTTCGTAGCCCTCCACGGAAACGGACGCGGTGAGCGCCAGCGGGTCACCCGCCTCGTCACCGAGATAGCGCTCCACGTAAGCGATTCCGCCTTCGACGAGGAAGCCGGGCGGGATCAGTCCGTCGGCCGCCGCCGCGCGCTGGCGCACGATCAGGGCGTCCAGATAAGCTCCCATCCCGTCCAGCCGCTTCAAGTAGCCGCGGACCTTTTCCTCGTCGTTCAGCGTCAGCACCGCGAGTTCGTTGAGCATGAACAACGCGGGCGACGCCAGCCCGTCGCTGACCGAGAACTCGGCGGCGCGGGCGTCGACGACGTCGATCATCGCCTTCGCCTGCTGGATCACGACCTCGCGGGTGACCGCCTCGGCCGGGGAAAGTCCTTCTGTGACAAGGGCTTCGGCTCGCTCGGCGATGGCGGCCGTCGCCGCGCGCTGTGCGGCCGCGGCTTCCGCGCTCGGGTCGGGCAGCGAGCCGTGGTCACCGGGCAGCCCGAGCAGGGACCGCCACAGCGGGAACTCCTCGAACTTGAGCTCCATCAGCTCGCCGGCGAGGCTGTTCGGGGTGTCGCCGTGACCGGCGACCCAGTCGCGGACCACGCCGTCCAGCACCGAAAGCGGCAGCGATCCCCCGCCGAGCACGACGTCGTGGAAGGCCTTGATGTCGAACCGGCCGCCCAGCGTCAGCTCCGCTTCCTCGCGGATGCGCTGGATCTCCAGGCGTCCCACCATGTACGACAGCGCCTGGCCGGGGAAGGCGATGTAACGGTCCACTTCGGACTCGATCTCGACCAGTGCCATCGGCGTGTTCTCGGTGAGGAAGTCGATGGCCTGCCGGCGGCTCCAGCCCAGCGCGTGAAGCCCGGTGTCGACGACCAGCCGTCCGGCACGCATCGAGTCCATGGTCAGCATGCCGAGTTTCGCGACGTCGTCGGAGTAAAGCCCCATCTCGTCGGCGAGGCGCTCGGTGTAAAGGCCCCAGCCCTCGGCGTACGCGGTGAAGTCGCCGATGCGGCGCAGCACCGGAAGCTCGGTGAGGCCCTGCGCGAGGCTCAGCTGGAAGTGGTGGCCGGGGATGGCCTCGTGGAACGCCGTCGCCTCCGCCGCGTGCCGGAACCGTTCCTCCGCCTTGTGGGTGTTGGCGAAGTAGATCCCCGGCCGGGAACCGTCGATCGCGGGCCACATGTAGTACGCGGCGGGAGCGCCCGGCGCGGATTCGACGGGGACCGCCTCGACCTTCCACGGCTGCGGCGGGATCCGGCCGAACCACTTCGGCGCCTCGGCTTCGGCCCTGGTGATGGCCGCGCGGGCGGAGTCGAGCATCTCCTCGGCGCTCGACCAGCGCAGGTCCGGGTCGGTGCGGAGTTTGGTGAAGATCTCGGCGAGGTCGGTGGTGCCGAAGACGCGGGAGCCGTGCTCGCGGTATTCGGCGGCGAGGTTCGCGATCACGTCGAGCCCGGTCTGGTGCAGCTCACGCGGAGTGCGGACGGTCGTGGTGTGCATCTCGGCGAGCAAGGCGTAGATGCGCTCGCCGTCGGGCAGCCAGCAGACGCCGGGCTTGTCCTCGGGACGGCCGTGCGGCGCGACCTCCTTCGCCAGCACCTCGCGGTACTCGGCGATCGCCGGCCGGACGACGTCGGTCAGCAGGGCGGAACGGCGGGTCTCGAAGTCGTCGTCGGGCGCGGGCTGGCGCAGCAGCGGGTCTGCCGACGGCTCGGCGAGGTGCCGGTCGAGGTACGCGACGGTGGCGTCGACCAGGTAGGCGACCGGGACCAGGCCGCGGGCGACACCGTCACGATGGCGCTGGGCGGCCTGCCGCAGGTACTCGGGGATGGCGGCGATCCGCCCGAGATGCGCCTCCGCCTGCGCGCCCGTGCCGACCGACATCATCGGCAGCACGGTGAGCACCTCGGCGGCGGGCGAGATGAACAGGTCGCTGACGGTGAACTCGACGAACCGCGAGTCCAGCAGCGCGATCCTCGCCCGCGCTATCGCGATCAGGACGTCGCGAGTGGTCTTCTCCTCCGCGCTCAACCCGTCGGTCCCGATGGCCTCGGCCCGCTCGGCGAAACCGGACAGCTTCGCGCGGAAGGCGTCTCCCGCGGCCTCGCTGAGATCGGTGAGCCCGGTCGATTCCGGACGAAAGCCCTGCAAAGCGGGCGTGACCGGCTCGGCGTCGAAGAGGGCTTCGACGAACTCGTCGGCGAGGGCGGAGACTTCGCTCATGTTTCTTCCCCAGTGATCGGCGGAGGCGGTATCCCCGACCCTAATGGAGAGCACGACCTACCGAAGCCGGGTTTTGCGGCACCCGGACGGCCTCTCCCGCGGCTCCGGGGCCGAGACGGTAGCGTTCCCGGACGTGGCCGTGACCGATCCCGTGGATACCCGCCTGCTCGCCGCCCTCGCGGACCTGGGCAAGGCGGCCGTGCACGAACTCGCGGCGAAGGTCGGGATGGACCCGCGTGAGGTCGCCTACCGGCTGGTCGCCCTCTCGGGGAGCGGGTTGCCGCTGCTCGTGGGCGTGGAAAGCGACCCGAACGGGCTACGCGCCGCCATCGCCGCCTCTCCCCCTTCCTGGGCACAGCAGCAGCCTCAGCAGCGTCCGCCTGGTCAGGGATCCGGGCCGTACACCGTCCAGGGCACCCCGTCCGGGCCGTACACCGTCCAGGGCACCCCGTCCGGGCCGTACACCGTCCAGGGAACGCCGTCGGGTCCGTACAACGTGCACGGAACGCCTTCGGGCCGTTACCCCGGTCCGCCGTCCGCCCCGGTGCGCCAGCCGATGGCACCGCCGCCCCAGCAGCGTCCGCCCGTCCCACCGCAGCAGCAGTTCGCGCCCCCGATGGCGCCCGCCGACCCGGTGATGAGCACCTGGGGCGTCCCGCAGACCGCGTCCTGGGCCCGCGGCGACGAACAGCAGGTCACGCCGCGGCAGGTCCCGGAGGGCAAGAAGGGCCGGACCGGCGACGTCATGGAGACCCAGGGCCTGGAAGGCGAGCAGCTCGCCGTCCAGTTGCTCGAGGTCCAGGACCCGGCGGACTACCTGTTCAGCGCGGCGGGCTACTCGCTGGAGGCCGGGGAGCGGTCGGTCGTGGTGCACACCGAGATCACCAACCGCGGGAACACCCCGTTCGTCTCGCTGCCGGACAACTACCTCGAACTGCTCACCGCGGACGGCACACCGGTCACGAAGGCGCCGGTCTCCCTGACCTCACGGCCGCCGCACAAGATCGGCGTCCGGCCGGGCGAGACCCTCGGCGGCCACACCGTCTACGTGCTTCCGGACGCCACCCGCGTGGTCGCCGTGCGCTGGTCGCCCCGGCCGGAACCGGACGAGCGCACGCTGACCTGGTCGATCGACGACTAGTTCTCGTCCTGCAAGATCCGCAGCGCGTTGGCGAGGTCGTCCGGGTACTCCGACTCGAACTCGACCCAGCGCCCGTCGGACGGGTGCGCGAAGCCGAGCGTCTTCGCGTGCAGCCACTGCCGGGAAAGGCCGAGCTTGCGCGCCAGTACCGGGTCGGCGCCGTAGGTCAGGTCGCCGGCGCACGGATGCTTGAGCGCCGAGAAGTGCACGCGGATCTGGTGCGTGCGGCCCGTCTCCAGCTTGATCTGGGCCAGCGACGCGGCACGGAAGGCCTCGACGACCTCGTAATGCGTGACGCTGGGCCGTCCGCCCTGTACGACGGCGAACTTGTAGTCGTGCCGGGGGTGCCGGTCGATCGGCGCGTCGATGG
Source organism: Amycolatopsis coloradensis (assembly GCF_001953865.1). Classification (GTDB taxonomy): domain Bacteria; phylum Actinomycetota; class Actinomycetes; order Mycobacteriales; family Pseudonocardiaceae; genus Amycolatopsis; species Amycolatopsis coloradensis. The sequence goes on along the minus strand of NZ_MQUQ01000037.1, from coordinate 3,456 downwards.
TGCCGCGGGTCGGATCCGGGTGGCCTTGGACGACGGCGTGGTAGCCCTTGTCGACGGTGCGTTCCTTGAACGCCCGCTTCAGCACGGTGTACGCGTGCTCGCTCTTGGCCACGACCATCACGCCGGTGGTGCCGGCGTCCAGCCGGTGCACGACACCCTGGCGTTCGGCCGCGCCCGAAGTCGCGATCCGCAGCCCGGCGGCGGCGAGCCCGGCGACGACGGTCGGGCCGGTCCAGCCGGGACTCGGGTGCACGGCGACGCCGACCGGCTTCGAGATCACCACGATGTCGTCGTCGTCGTGCAGAATCTTCATCCCGTCGACGGGTTCCGCGACGACCTCGATGGGTGAGGCCGGATCAGGAAGGGTCACTTCGAGCAGCCCGCCGGCGGCCAGCCGGTCCGACTTCCCGGCGGGCCTGCCGTCGAGCAGGATCTCGCCGGATTCGGCCAGTTCCGCCACGACCGTGCGGGAAAGTCCCAGTAGTTTCGCCAGTCCCGCGTCGACGCGCATTCCGTCGAGCCCGTCGGGAACGGGCAGCATACGCGCGCTCATTCGGTTGCCGCTTTCTTCTTGTCTTTTGTAGATGATCCGTCGTAGTCCTTGCCCAGCAAGGAAAGGATCACGATGAGCACCCCGCCGACGCAGATCGCGGAGTCGGCGACGTTGAAGATCGCCCAGCCCTGCCCGTTCGGCGCGAACGCGGAGATCATGTCGACGACGTGGCCCCGCAGCGGGCCCGGCGCGCGGAAGATCCGGTCGGTCAGGTTGCCGAGCGCGCCCGCCAGCACGAGGCCGAGGCCGATCGCCCAGCCGACCGAACGCAGCCGCCGCGCCAGCCAGACGATGGCGACCACGACCGCGGCCGCGACCAGCGCGAGCACCCAGGTCAGCCCGGTCGCCATCGAGAAGGCGGCGCCGGGGTTGCGCACGAGCTGGAAGTACACCAGCCCGCCGAGGAACTCGACCGGCTGCTTGCCCTCCAGCGTGGACACGGCGATCTGCTTGGTGAGGAGGTCGATCCCCCACAGCACCGCGGCGACGGCGAACACCACGGCGACGCGCTTTTTGGGCAGCGGCGGCGACGGTGGCGCGGTTTCGGGCTCTGTACTCACTCACCCATTGTCCACTGAGCGTGCTCAGGTCTCCTCGGCGGCCGCCTTCGGCCTGCTCAGCAGCGCCGTAAACGCCCCGGCGAGCGCGACCAGCGACGACAGCACCAGTGCGAGCTGTCCTTGGGCGAGCACGACCGCGCAGAGCACGAACACCGCGGCCACGACCAGCACCAGCACACTGCGGTCCAGCCAGGCGAGCAAGGCCAGGCCCAGTGTCAGCAGGACCGCGCTCCGCGTGTCGCCGTCCATGTCGAGTTCCCAGTAGCCGACCAGATCCGCCAGCACGATGGCGACCAGGCCGCCGAGGGCGATCGCGGCGACCTTCCACCACGGCAGGCGCTTCGACCGGAAGGCATAGAAGAGCACGGTGCCGAGGTAGACCGCGAGCACGGCGAACAGCCAGTTGTCCAGCCGGCTCATGCCGATGACCGAAACGGCGGACACGGCTTCACGGCTCATCTCCACGCCGTAAAGCCCTTGGTACTGCCCTTGCCCGGGAGGAGGCGCGTAGGCGAACCAGCCCTCGGAACGGCTCGTGCCGACGGACAAGGCCACCACCGTCAGCTGGGCGAATCCCAGCAACGCCAGCGGAAACCAGTAACGCGGTCGCTCGCTCCCCATGCGAGGGGAGAGTAGTGGGTCAGGCGCAGAACGGGGGCAGCTCCCGCGGATCCCCTTCGGGAACCCAGCGGCCTTCCGGCTTCTCGTACTGCCAGCGGGCGCCGCGGGCGACGATCTGGCGCAGGGCCAGGACGACCCGGTCCACGTGCTCGGTGGTGCTGCCGAGGCCGAGGCTGACCCGGACGGCCTGCTGGCCGGTCGAACCGGCGGCGGAGATCAGCCGTTTGGTGGCGACGTGCGCGCAGAACGCGCCGTCCCGCACGCCGATGCCGTACTCCGCGGACAGGACCGCGGCGAGCCAGCCGGGCTCGAAGCCGTCGACGACGAAGCTGAGCGTGCCGACCCGGTCGACCGGCGCGTCGAACAGCCGCAGTTCGGCGAAACCGGGGATGCCCGCGAGACCACGCCGCAGCCGCGCCAGCAGTTCGTCTTCGTGGGCGACGATGGCGTCCCAGTTCCCGGCCAGCGTCTCGCAGGCGACACCGAGCGCGTAGACGCCGACAGTGTTGGGGGAACCGGCTTCGTGCCGCTCGGCACCGGCGTTCCAGACCACGCCGAGGTCTTCGGAGTCGCGGGTGACGAGCTTCGTCGCGCCACCACCGGCGAGGTACGGCTGGGCGGCGCGCAGCCAGTCGGCGCGGCCGATCAGCGCGCCCGCACCGAAGGGTGCGTACAACTTGTGGCCAGACAGCGCGACGTAGTCGACGTCCAGTTTGCGCACGGAGATCTTGCGGTGCGGCGCGAGCTGCGCGGCGTCGAGTGCGATCCGGGCGCCGTGCCGTCGCGCGACGGCGGCGATCTCCTTGACCGGCAACAGTTCCCCGGTCACGTTGGACGCGCCGGTGAGGACGACCAGCCGCGGGCCCTGCGGGCAGTCGGCGAGCGCTTCGTCCACAGCGGACACCGCGGCGAGACGGGTGCGCGGCGTCTGGATCCGGCGGACGTTCGGGCCCTTCCACGGCAGCAGCGCGGCGTGGTGGTCGGTGTCGAACACGACGACCGACGTGTGCTTCGGCAGGCTGCGCGCGAGAAGGTTGAAGGAATCGGTGGTGTTGCGGGTGAACACGACGGTGTCGGTCGACCGCGCGTCGACGAAGTCCCGCAGGATTCCCCGCGTGCGCTCGTAAAGTTTGGTGGAGACCTGCGAGGCGAACCCGGCGCCGCGGTGGACGCTGGCGTACCAGGGCAGGAATTCGTCGACCGCGTCGCGCACCTTGTCCAGACAGGGGGCGCTCGCCGCGTGATCGAGGTTGGCGTACGCGATGTCGCCGCCGGTGACCAGCGGAACCCGCAGATCGGCGCACGCGACTGTCGGGATTTCGTGTGTGACAACGGCTTCCGCGACAGGGGCGGGAGTGCTGGTGCTGGTGCGTTCGAGAGCGAGAGTCATCGTCATCCTCCGGGCCAGGGGACCCGACGAGGATCCCGCGCTTGCCCGCCGCACCGCGCGACGAGCCAGGTCCTCACCCGGGGCACCCCGCCGCGGAAGGAGGGTTGCCGGTCAGCTAGCCGGGGCTTGACGCTGACACTCGTGACCTACAGACGAAGTTAGCCGATCCACCGGCGATCAAGCCACCCCTTGTCCGCATGTTGAGACGCCGGTCACGCATCCCGCAACCGAGGAGAACCCACGCAATTCGTCCTCTAGTTGCGGTACTTGCACACGCAAGTACCGCAACTAGATGAGTGATTCCGTGAAGTTGGTGTTAGTGATCGAACGCG
>NZ_MQUQ01000036.1 GCF_001953865.1 Amycolatopsis coloradensis | reverse complement strand
CTGCTACAAGAAACTCCGCAAACTCACCACATGAGACAAGCTCTTAGGCAGTAAACCGTAGCCAGCATTTCCGCAGGTCAGGGCTACAGGATGTGGGAAACGTTGTGGCGGGTGCGTGCCTCTCCAGGCACGCACCCGTTAAAACTCGTCGTCATCGGCGACAAGTACCTCGACGGCTACGCCACCGCGGAACTGTTCGGCATCACCATGCCCGAACCCGACGAGACCGAGGGGGTGAACTGAATACTCCACGCAAGCGACTGACCGCCACCGCAGCCAAGCGACGACGCGGCGCCGCCCGCAAGAAGGCCACCATCGCCCCCAAGGCCACGGGGCGCGGCAAGGCGTCCAGCGGCGTCAGCTAGGGAGCCCCATCCGCTTGAAGTCGGTCACGCTGTGACCGTCCTCATGATCACCACACACCGTCAGATCACACACTGCCAGCTGCCGTACCAGTAGACTCGCGCCTTATGGGGAAGAAGTGGTCAACAAAGGACCAATACGTAATGGCACGCATAGTGACGATCGTTCTCGTGCCCTTGATGCCAATACTCGGAGTAGACTTCTTTTTCGACCTGAGCCGGGGCGAGAGTTCGATCTGGAGTATTTTAGGTAGTTTTTCTGGGAAGTTCATGGCCATTTTCGCGTTCGTGTATAGCGGTGTCAGGTGGCGCAAGCTGCGAAGATTGCTCCCACCTCAGGAGCGTAGGATTTTCCGTTCCGGCTCGACTGGCCATCGATCCTGAACTGCAAGAAAGGATTCAAGCTCCTGTACGTCATCCGATACCACCGATAAGACCCCGATCGAACAGGTGGGCATAATCGTTTCCCCTATCACGGGGGGTGTACGAGTGTGCAGGCGGTGCGCGGTCTGGAACGGCACCCCGAACGACGGCGGCAAATCCTTCCACGCACACCCGCGGCTCAGCACTTACACGATCGCCGTGAACACCGCGCGAGTGTCCACCGGAGCAGTGCCACCGCCTGCGGACGCGGCTCGGACATCGGGATCAACGGCTCCCACAGAACCACAACTCATCCGGCCAACCGCAACGACAGCTGATCAACCACAGCCAATATCATCGCTCATCAGCGACAAATCACCACGTAAGACACACTCTAAGTTGAAATGCAGCCAAAGTGGCTTTCGCGACACCCTGGATGGCTGACACAGCGAGGTTGAGAGCCGAAGAAACCCGACCTTCACACCTACCCGAAGGCGACCGGCGGCACCGGTTACCGCGCCGGAACGCAATGCTCGATCGCCTCGGCCAAAAGGGCACCGGCAAGCTCGACCACCTCCGCGGTCACGGTAAGCGGAGGCATCAACCGGATCACGCTGTCATCGCGGCCGCCGAGCTCGACGATCAGCCCCCGCCGCAGGGCGTAGGCCTGGACGGCACGGGCGTATCCACCGGCCGGTCGTCCGTCGTGGGGGTCGGCCAGTTCGATCCCCCACATCAGGCCGAGGCCGCGGACCTCGCGGACCCAGGGGTGCTCGCGCAGCGGGTGGAGCCGTTGTTCGAGCTGATGACCGCGGTGCCGGACGTTGCCAAGCACGTCGTCGCGCCGGACGATGTGGACGGCCGCGGTGCCCGCCGCGAACGCGGCCTGGTTGCCGCGGAAGGTCCCCGAATGCGCGCCGGGCGCCCAGGTGTCCAGTCGCTGGTCGTAGAAGATGACCGCCACCGGCAGGCCCATGCCGCTCAACGCCTTCGAAGCGATGATCACGTCGGGCTCGATGTCGTACTGCTCGAACGCGAACCACGTCCCGGTCCGGCCACAGCCGGTCTGCACCTCGTCGACCACGAGCGGGATGTCCAGCTCCGCAGTGAGCGCGCGGAGCCGCCGGACGAAGTCGCGGTCGGCCGGAATGATCCCGCCTTCACCCTGGACGATTTCCAGGATCACCGCCGCGGGCAAGGGAATCCCGCCGTTGGGGTCACGCAGGGACCGCTCCAGCAAGCCAACGCAGTTGGTCTCGCAGGTGTCCCGCAAGAGCCCCAGGGGGCACCGGGCACAGTAGGAGTACGGGAAGAAGTGCACCCCGGGCACGCCGTTGGCGATCGGCCGTTTCTGGGCGACCAGACCGGTCAGCGCCATCGCGGCGTGGCTGGAACCGTGGAATCCGCCCTGGAAGGACACCAGGTCGCCACGTCCGGTCGCGGTCTTGCACAGTTTGATCGCGGCGTCCACGGCGTTGGCCCCGCCCGGGCCGCAGAAGTGCATCCGCATCCGCGCGCGCAGACCGGGCGGCAGCATGGACAACTGGGCGTCGATGAACTCGCGTTTGGCGGGCGTCGGGAAGTCCAGGCCGTGGGTGAGCACGTGCAGTTGTTCCGTGGCCGCGTGTACCACCTCGGGATGGTTGTGTCCCAAGGAAAGTACACCCGCTCCGGCAAGGAAGTCGATGAAGACGTTCCCGTCCACGTCCCACAGGTAGCTGCCGTCCCCGCCGGCGATCGCGATCGGCAGATTGCGCGGGTAGGCTCGCGCGTTGGATTCCCAGCGCCGCTGGTGTTCGAGGTACTCGGCCGAGCGAGGCCCCGGCAAATCACCGTCCACCCGGGGCACCAGCTCGGGTTTCGCCGTGGGGGTGTAGGTCATGATGGCAGTCTCCTTGCCGCGGTGATCTCGTCCGCCGTGTCGAGTTCGACAGCCGGATTTGCGTGCCAGCGGGACCGCGGCGGGACCGCGGTGCCCTTCATCAGGAACGCGTCCGCCTCGGCGATCGCCCCCTCGGACATCGTCACTCCATAGTGGACGAACGCGCCGGTGCTGATCGTGCAACCGGTGCCGATGACGATATGGTCGGATTTGAACGTGCCGTCCTCCAGCGAATGCGCCTGCAGCACGGTGTGCACATTGAGCACGCAGTCGTCGCCGATGCTCACCAGCGACTTTTCCGGGATGGCGGCGCCGTCGTCGAAGACGCGGCGCCCGATGCGGACCCCGAGACAGCGCCAGAGGACGTTCTTGAACGGCGTCCCGTCGAACAGGTTGAGGTAGCGGCCGGGGCTGAGCTTCCAGAACCGTTCGTGCCGCCAGAAGACGGGGTCGTAGATCGAGCAGAACCGCGGTCGCAGACTTCGAAAGCCCTGGACGCCGAGTTCGGCCAGCACGAGGAACGACACCGAGAACAGCAGTGTGGCCACGATCCCGCCGCCGAATGCGAGGGCGCCGAACCGGTCGTGCAGGGCACCGGTGACCGACCCGATCAGCAGCACGCCGAGCAGCTGAAGCCAGTGCACCAGCAGGTAGACGAGCATGGTCGCGGTGTTGTGCCGGTTCTTCGCCCTCAGGCCGCGGCGCAGCGCGTCTCCCGTGCCGAGGTGTTCGAACCCGGTGTCACGGCGGACGGTACGGGGGATCTCGAACGCGGGTGATCCGAGCAGGCCGACGTTCTCCCGGATCGGTCCGTCCAGGGGGACAAGGACCTTGGTGGCCAGCAAACAGTTCCGGCCGACGCGGGCGCCGGGTGGATAGCCGATCTCGTTGCCCAAGAACGCCTGCGGTGGGACCGAGGTCCGGCGCAGCCGGAACGACGAAGCGGAGAAGTCGGCGTTGAACAGCGACAGGCCGTCCGAGACCATCGTCCCGCTGCCCACCGTGCTCAGGAATGGCGACTCGTGCTTGAGTTCGACGCCGAAGTTGGATCCGGTCTGCTCGACCTTCGACAGGTCGTACCCCAGTCCGCGCAGGTAATGCACGATGTAACTGCTGTCGCCGAACAAGTAGGTGAACGAGCGCAGGTTGGTCAACCGCGCGATCACCCGCTGGATCGCGAAGTGCCTGCCGTAGAGCGGGTACACCCGGCCCGGCTGGAGAAACCGGTTGAGCAGGCGTGGGACCGTGAGGACGACAGCCAGCCCGGCGAACAGTGCCCCGAAGTACAACAGCGCGGAATTGGCGAGCTGGTCGCGATAGAAGGCCCAGCTCGTGAAGTCCGCCGCCGTCGTCGTGAACCAGCGATCGAAAAGCAGGTCCGCGCCGCCCAAGGTCACGGGAAGCGTCAGCAGCAACAAGACCAGCAGACTGGACACACAGAAGGCGAACGGCCTGAACTTTCCGAGGGAGACCGTTCCCAGTGCCCGGTAGTCCACCGTGGAGGGTCGGGCGGGCGTTCCGTGCCAGCGTTCGCCGTCGGGCACGGTCTGTCCGGCGTTCAGCGACGACGAGTGGCCGAGCTGGGCGTCGTCGCCGATCGTGGTGCCGATGTCGAGCACGGTCATCTCACCGACGAACGCGTTGTCGCCGAGGGTGACCCGGCCGGTCTGGATCCGGCCCGCCCTGGCGCGGTAACACGGGAAGAACGCGTCCTTGCGGACGACCGCCCCGGCACCGACGCGGAGCAGGTCGGTGCAGACCGGCGCGTTCCTGGACAGGATCACGGCGCCCTTGCCGATGTCCGCGCCGAGCGCCCGCAAGTAGAAGGAGTACAACGGCGTCCCGGTGAACAGCATCAGTGGGCTGAACCTGATCAACGTCTTGACCATCCAGAAACGCAGATAGCCAGGACTCCAGAGTGGGATCTCCCCCGGTTTCCACCTTCCGACGAGTGCCCACTTCGCCAGTACCGGCACCGCGGAGAGAACGGCGAAGACGATGAGCCCGAGTGCGACCGCGCGCGCATAGCCGTCGGCGAGTCCGGTCGCCGCGGTGACCCAGACGAATCCCCTGTCCAGGATCCAGCCGGAGCCTGCGGCATAGGCGAGAAAGGCCAGGAGCTGGAACAGTCCACACAGGACGTATGACCCGGTACCGGCGCGGTATGGCTCCTCGGCCCGCGCCATCGTGGTCCGGACCGAAGGCGGAAGCGACTCGGCGAGACCTCGAACGGTCGGGTTGAGGTACACGTCCCTCGCCGACAACGGCGCGAGATCGCCGCGTTCCCGGACCAGCGCGCAGAACTTGGCCAGCAACAAGGAGTCGGCGCCGTAGTCGGCGAAAACGTTTCCCGTCACCGAAACCCGTTCGACGCCGAGGACACGGCCCAGTTCGTCCGCGAGGCGCTGTTCGGTCTCGGTGGCAGGCGCCACGTAGTCGACGAGGCTTGCCGCCGCTCGCGGGTTGCTCGGTGCAGGCAGATGCTTGCGGTCGGCTTTGCCCGCCGGAGTCAGCGGAATGTGGTCGAGCTGTTCGAGATAGGCGGGCACCATGTAGCCGGGGAGCAGCTCGCCGAGCCGGCGTCGCAGTTCACCGGCGTCGACGCTCGCTCTGTCACGGCGCAGACTGTAGTAGGCGACCAGTTCGGTCCGCCCGGCTTCCGGATGATGGGTGTCGACCACCGCCTGCGCGATACCCGGGATCCGCAGCAGGACCGACTCGATCTCCGTGAGTTCGACGCGGTAGCCGCGGACCTTCACCTGCGTATCGGCGCGGCCGTGGTATTCGATCTCCCCTTCCGGGGTGATCCGGCCGAGGTCGCCGGTGCGGTAAATGCGGTGCGACGGGTTGTGCCCGATGCCGACGAAGTCCGGGATGAACGCGCGCTCGGTCAGGTCGGGGCGGTTCAGGTAACCACCGGCGAGCCCGACCCCGGCGATCCCGATCTCCCCCAATTCGCCCGCGGCCAGCGCACGCTGCTCGTCGGGATCGAGGATGACGACCGAGTAGGTGGGCAGCGGGACGCCGATGGTCACCGGCCGGTCCGGGCGCAACACCGCCCAGGTCGCGGTGACCGTGGCCTCGGTCGGGCCGTAGACGTTGAGGAACCGCCGGTCCGGGCGATACCAGCGACGGACGAGGTCTTCGGGGCAGGCCTCACCGGAGACCAGGAGGAACCGCAGCCGCGGCAGGTCCTCGTCGAGGCTGGCCAGCAGGGTCGGGACGCAGCACAACGCGGTGACACCGTTGTCCCGCAGGAATTCGTGCAGTTCGTGGCCCACGAGACTGGTGCCGCCGGGTTTCGGCACGAGGGTCGCGCCGGACAGGAGCGGGACCCAGATCTCCTCGACCGAGAAGTCGAACGCGATCGTCATGCCTTGGTAGACCCGATCGGTGCCCAGGATGCCGTAGACGTCGGCGGCGACCCGGACGAAGTTGCAGATAGCGGCATGGTCGATGGTCACGCCTTTGGGTTGCCCGGTCGAGCCGGACGTGTAGACGACGTAGCAGAGTTCGTCCGCCGGGGTGCCCTTCTCGGCCGCGCCGAGCCGTTCGCCCGACATGGCCGCGATCCGGACTTCGTCCTCGTCGAGGCAGAGCAGGTCGACACTGCCCGGCTCGAAGCGGTCGCGCAGCCGGGAGAGCGTCACCACGAGCCGGACGCCCGCGTCCTGGGTGATGTAGCCCAGCCGGTCGTCCGGAAAACCCGTGTCCAGTGGTACATACGCCGCGTTGATCTTGAGGACGGCCAGCATCGCGACGTAGGGGTGCACCGGTTCGTCGAACAGCAGCCCGATCCGGTCGCCGGGCAGTACTCCGTGTTCCCGTAAATGGCGGGCGAGGCGATTGGCCCGCTCGTCCAAGCCGGCGAAGGTGAGTTTCGTGCCCGCGGTGTCCACGGCGAGGCGATCGCCGTGACCTTCGGCGTGCAAGCGGTCGCAGAGCCCCTCGTACAACTGTTCCAGCCGCTCGCCGCTGCTCCACCGGATCCGCTGTTCGTGTCCGTCGCACGTCAGGACCAGGCTGTCGGTGGTGAACAGACCGGCAGGCTGGCCGTACGGGCTCATGCCCGGTCCTCCGCCAAGCCGAACGAGTCGTGCAGAGCCCGCACGGTCGTGTCGACGGCCTCCGCGGGGATCACGGCGGTGAGCCGCGAATGCGAGGTCGTCATCGACGGCACCGTGACGCGGAGGTCGGCGAGAACCCGCAGCAACTCGGGCAGGCAGCCGGGTGGATCCAGCAGCGCCGTGCCGACCACGGAGACCGAGCCGAGGTCCTCGACGACCGTGGACCGGGCACCCAGGTCCATCGCGAGTTTCGCGATCGGTTCACCGAGCAGCTCCGCACCCCGCACGGTGAACCGCAATTCGCCGGGATCGGGCCAGCTCAGGTTGTCCGGCTTCACCCCGCACCCGGCGAGCATCGTGAGCACGCGGGCGTAGTGGTCCGCATCGGTGACCGAGAGCTCGACCCGGACCAGCCGCACGTCGCGCTCATGCGCGATGCCGATGACCCGAGTGGCGGCCTCCAAGGACGATTCCGCCGTGACGACGGTGGAAGGCCCGGGATTCGAGGAATGCTTGACACGCACCGCCACCCCATGACGGCCGGCGAGTTCCACTGATCTGGGATGCAGCACGCGGGCGCCGAGACCGGCGAGTTCGACCATGACGTCGTAAGAAACCGTCCGGACCGGCCGGGTGTCCGGCACGATCCGGGGATCGGCGGTGCGAACACCGTGGACGTCGGTGCAGATCTCGCATTCGGACCCGCCGAGCGCGGCCGCGAGCGCCACCGCGGTGGTGTCGGAACCACCTCTGCCCAGCGTCAGGAGTTCGCCGTTCGCGTCCCGTCCTTGGAACCCGGCGACCACGACGACCTGTTCCTCGCGCAGCCTCGCGAGGATCTTCGCGGGGTCGACCCGCACGATCGTTCCCGCACCCGGTTCGCCGTTCACCTCGATCCCCGCCTGGTCACCGGTCAGCGACACGGCCATGACCCCGCGCTCGGCCAGTGCCAGGGCGAGCACCGCGGCGGAGACCTGTTCACCCGTCGCCATCAACTGGTCGAGTTCTCGAGGCACCGGCGGCTCGGCGAATTCCCCGGCCAGCGCGATCAGCCGGTCCGTGGTGTCGCCCATGGCCGAGACGACCAGGACCACCCGATTCCCCGCCTCGACGAGCGCGGCCACGTCGCCGGCCACCCCGCTCACCATTCGCGGTGTGGCCAGCGACGAGCCCCCGTATTTTCGGATGACCAACTTCTCGCTTCGCGTCGACCGTAAGGGCGGGACCAAACCGACATCGAGACCTTGGGTACGGTTCACCATTTTCCTTAATAGATCGCTGGCCTTGCCGGGCCTACAGTGGCGGCGATCTGCCCGTTTCGTGTACTGCTGTCCGAAGCGGCCACCGCCGCAAAAGCGCCTTCCTGCCAGCACTTCCCCAGCCCAGACTCGGTCGCCGCGCAACCGTGTGACCGCAATGGAAAGTAGTGCGAGAAACTTTTTCCGGGTACCTCCATCCGTACGAAAGGCCGGAAAACAGTTCCTTGGGGTCATAACGCGGCGGCATCACGCAATGACATGCGTATGAACAGCCCAGTTCGATGGAATTAGGTCAAAGGAATGACGCATTACGATCTGCTTCGAAATTCGATTGAACATCCGAACGGAAATGCGAAATGGTTTTCCATGCGGTGCGGAAATGTACGAGATCCTCTTGCGGGCCGGAATCCGCCAAAGCGGCTATAGCTCGCTTGCCGGCCGAAACCTATCGCGGCCGACTCCGGCCCTGCCCTCAGAGGCCAGGGACACGCCGAAAAACCGTACATATGGGAATCGACCGGACATTTAGCCACCCCAAAGCATCCTTTGTGGACAGTTGCGAGACCCGGTCACTGATCAGGCGTTCGCTCGGCGCGAGGCGGTCGGCTGCCTGCGTGAGGACCGCGTCACCGGACACCGTGCGATCCCCGTGCAGTGCCTCCCAGCGAACGTCGTGCGCCGCCGTCCAGAGGCCGGCCGCCCACGCGCCTCGACCGCGATGGGCCCGATGAGCCGGGAGATCGCCCCCGGCTGAAGGCCGCCGTCGCCGTCGGCGCCGAACTTCGGGAGCGCGACGCTCTCAAGAGCGTCAGCCTCGCGGCCGCCATGACCGCCGCACTGGTAGCCCGGTCGCCTTCGGACCATTCGGCGTATCCCCGCTTGAAGGCGCAGCGAAAACCGCCACCGCGTCGGCGCGCAGGCATTCCGGCTCGGCCAATCGTGGCAGCCCTATCCACGATTGCTGGAACTCGCCCGCGGTCAGCTCCGATGGCTGTCCGCGGCCGCGCGAGCCAGTTCGCTGTTCGCCATGCCGTGCGACGGCGACATCCTCGTCGCCGCCAGTCTCACCCTGCCGGAGCACGACCTCCTCCTGCGCCCAGGAACGACCGTGCCGCAATGCACCGGCCGACTTTCGCCCGGCTGGCAGGTCAAGCACGGTCTTGTTGTCGCCGAAGCGCCCGTCAGGCTGCCGACCGGTGAGAAGCTCGGTTCGATCGCGGCCGTGATCGCCGTGCGGCAGCCGTCCGGAGCGGTGTCCGAAGCCGTCGCCCGCACCGCCCGCATCCTCAGCGCGGCTCTGGTGCACTGACACTTGTAGACGCGCCGAAGAATGACTGTCCGAAAGGTGGCCACTCCGGCTTCGCGAAATACGGTTCTCACTCGGCACCACGACGGAAGGCGGCGCGGTAGTCCCTCGGGCGTCGCCCGGTGTGCTTGGCGAAGAGGGCCGCGAAGGTCCCCGGATCCCGGTAACCGACCGCGGAACAGATTCCGGCGACAGTGTGGTCCGTCGTTTCGAGGAGGTGAGTGGCACGCCGGACGCGCGCGGAATGCAGGTATTCGAGCGGACTCTGCCCGGCTTCCGCCGCGAAGCGCCTCAGCAATGTCCGCGGGCTGACAGTGAAAGCACCGGCCAAGGCCGCCAAGTCGTATCGGGCAGCGAGGTGCTGATCGAGCCATCGCATGACCCGGTGGGAGAACTCGTTGCCAGGCCGCGGAAGGAGTCGCGTTTCGACGTAGGGCGTCTGGGACGACCGCGCGTCGTCGACCAGCGCCACCCGCGCTGTCGTCCGTGCCACGTCGGCACCGCTGTGTTCGCGGATCAGTTCGAGTGCGCAGTCGTACATGGCACTGAAGGCCGCCGTCGTGGTCACTCCCTTGTCGGTGACGACGAGGTGCTCGGGCCGGACGTCGGCCTCAGGGCAGCGTTGCGCGAGTTCGTCCGCGAAGAGCCACGACGTGGTGGCGCGGCGATGGTCGAGAAGTCCTGCCTCCGCGAGCAAGAACGCCCCGACACAGATCGAGACGACGACCTTGCCGGCGGTGGCGTGCGACCGGATCGCCGCGACCTCGCCGCGGAGGCTCGCGACCTTCGCGCCGACGTCAAGGCCCGGCACGAACTCGAACCCCGGCACGACGAGGACGTCGACTTCACGCAGCGGAGAGACGGTCAACGTCACGCCGCCCGATGCGACGACCCGACGGCGAGGCGAGACGACGGACACCTCGTATCCGGCGCGGTCCGGGCCGGCGACGTGCGTGGCCATCGTGAGGAGATCGGGGATACCGAACACTTCGGACGCGAAACAGCCCGGATAGGCCAGGACACCGACTCGCAGCATGTGGCGAGATTACCCCTGAAGATGGCGATCTGGCCTATCCCTGCCGGTGGACGCTGAGGTCCATGCTGTCGGTGTGCGCAACCACCTGGACGACCCGATCACCGACTTCTCCCGCCGTCCCCTGGCGGTGGGCGGCGTGACGAAGACGGTGTACGTCGCGGGTTCCGGGCCGGCCGTGGTGCTGATGCCCGAGATGCCCGGCATCAGCCCCGACGTACTGCGGTTCGCGCGATGGGTGCGGGACGCGGGATTCACCGTCTTCGTCCCCTCGCTCTTCGGGGCCGACGGCGCCTATCCCACGGCCGAGGCCGGTGAGCAGGTCGTCCGCCGCGCGTGCGTCAGCGCCGAGTTCCGGGCGTTCGCCGGCGGCGGCACCAGTCCCGTCACGACGTGGCTGCGCGGGCTCGCACGGCTTGCCCACACCGAATGCGGCGGGCCCGGGGTCGGCGCGATCGGCCTGTGCTTCACCGGCAACTTCGCCCTCACCATGGCACTCGAACCCGCCGTCATCGCGTCCGTGGTCAACCACCCCTCACTACCGCTGGACGACCCGGGCGGACTCGAACTCGCCGACGAAGACGCGCTCGCGATCCGGGACCGCGTCTCGCATGACGGGCTGAAGATTCTCGCTTACCGCTTCGAGGGCGACCGCTGGTGCACCGGCCGTCGTTTCGCCGCCTACCAAGCCCTCCTCGGTGACGCCTTCGACGGCCGCGTCCTGCCGAACAGCGCCGCGAACACCGACCCGCCCCCGTTCTTCCGGGACGTGGTCGGCACCCCGCACAGCGTCGTCACCGCCCACTTCGTCGACGCCGAGGGGCATCCGACGGTGCGGGCCAGGGACGAGATCCTCGCCTACCTCACCGACCGCCTGCGTCCTGTCCCGTGATGGAGGCGATCTCCCACAACCCCAGAGACTTGTCGGCGTAGGCGCCGTTCTCTTCCGTGCAGCCTTCGACCAGCACCGCCAGCGGCTCCGGGAACCCGAACGGTTCCCGGCGGAGGTTCAACGGCCGCCAGTCGCCCGTCGCGATGTCGGTGTTGGTTTCCAGTTCGGTGAAAGTCGTGGTGAGCAGATACCGGGAGCCGCTTCGCCGAAGGTTGCCCAGTGCCCGCTCGATGTCGGCGAAGCTCAGGTGGACCAGGCAATCCCGGCACAGCACCAAATCGGCTTCCGGCAGCGGGTCGCCGGTCAGATCGAGTACCCGGAATTCCCGCACCGGGTCGCCCCGGAAGCGCTCGGCGTTCATCTCGACCAGATCGGTGACGATGTCGGCCCCGATGTACCGCTCCAGATCGAGGTCGACCGCACTGAGCCAGCCGAAGTCCCCGAATGGCAGGTCGAGCAGGGTGCGCACGCCGAACCGGTCGAGAACATCCGGTAGCTGATCGCGCAGCCGCTGTGTCTGCACCGACTCGGACCCAGGCCCGGAAACCGACGAGGAACTCCACAACCGGGATCGGAAGATGTAGGTGAACCGATCCTGGTTCTCCATGCTTTCGAGCTCGTCGGCGACTCGTCGGAAGTTGCGCTGCGCGGTGGTGATCGGCCGTTCGTCCACGCCGCCATCGTAGAGCGACTCGGCGGGCACGCGCGACTGAGTCCATTGTGGACGGTGGGCATCCCTGAACCGCCCGGGTTGGGTAACTTCGAGAGCCGAGGGTTCGCGATTCCGAGGGGACAGTCCGATGACCAGCTGGGACGACGAACGAGGCGGTCTGCTGAAGGCCGGTGCCGATGACCTGGCCAGGACAGCGCTGGCGAACATCGTGCGTGAGTACCCGCACCACGAGAGCCACTGGCACGTCGAGGGCGTGCCCATCGCCACCCCGCGACAGCTGCATCCGTGCTTCTACGGCAGTTTCGACTGGCATTCCTGCGTGGAGATGTTCTGGGTGCTCATGCGCCTGCTACGCCACCACAGCACTCTCGTACCGGCCACGGAGATCCGCGGGATCCTCGACGAGCACCTGACCGCCGAGACGCTGGCCGCCGAACTCGCCTACTTCTCTCCCGACGACCATCGCACCACTCAACGCCCCTACGGCTGGTCGGCGCTGCTGGAACTCACCTTCGAGACTTCAACCTGGGACGACCCGGACGCCGCACGCTGGTCAGCGGCTTTGCGGGAGCTGAGTACGGTTTTCGTGACCCGCTACCTCGACTGGTTGCCGCGGACCACCTACCCGATCCGGCACGGAGTGCACGACAACGGCGCGTTCGGGCTTTCCCGCGCCCTGCCCTACGCCGGTTACCTCGCCGACAACGGCGACCCACGGCTCCAGCAGGTCATCACCGAGACCGCCTGGCGATGGTTCGGGTCCGACCAGGACTATCCCGGCTCCTGGGAGCCTTCCGGGGCCGACTTCCTCTCCCCCGCCCTCGCCGAAGCCGAACTCATGACCCGCCTGCTGCCCGCGAACGAGTTCGCCGACTGGCTGCGCCGGTGCTTGCCCGGCCTGGACGAACGGAAACCGGCGAGCCTCTTCACCCCGGCGACCGTCACCGATCCTTCCGACGGCCAGATCGCCCATCTGCACGGACTGAACCTGCACCGCGCCTGGTGCTGGCACCGCCTCGCCAACGCTCTCCCCGCCGACGACGGCCGGATCCCCGCCATCCTCGACGCCGCACGCACTCACACCCACGCTTCGCTGTCGCAGAGCACTGGCGGCACGTACATGGTCGAACATTTCCTTGCCTACTACGCGCTGCTCCTCCTCGGCTGATTCAGTAAGCGGTGAGGCCGCCGTCGACCACGAGTTCGGTTCCGGTGACGAACGAGGATTCGTCGCCTGCCAGGAAAAGCATCGCGGCGGCGACCTCGGCGGGGTCCCCCGCACGGCGCATGGGGGTGCGCACGATGTCGGGTTGCCGGTCGCCCTGCTCGTCGAGCAGATCTTGGATCATCGGCGTGGCGATCACCCCGGGATGCACCGAGTTGACCCGGACGCCACGGGTCGCGTACTCGACGGCGGCGGTCTTGGTCAGCAGCCGTACCGCTCCTTTGGACGCCTGATACGCGGCGGCGGCTCCGCTCCCGACCAGGCCGAGCACCGAGGAGGTGTTGACGACGGAGGCGTTGCCGGTGGCGCGCAGCAAGGGCATGGCGGCCTTCATCCCTAGCCAGGTGCCGGTCTGGTTGACCGCGATCACGCGGTCCCAGGACTCCTGCGTGGTGTCCTCGACGCCTGGCCAGTCCACGATGCCGGCGAGGTTGACCAGGACGTCGAGACGGCCGAAGCGCTGACGAGTCAACTCGATGACCTCGCTCCAGCTCTCGGCCGAGGAGACGTCCAAGCGCGCGGCCAGCACCTCGGCACCTGCCGGTGCCAGACGTGTGGCCAGCTCTTCCGTGGCTTTCTCCGCGAGGTCGGTGACGACCAGCCGGGCGCCTTCGCGGGCGAACAGTTCCGCGGTGGCTTGTCCGATGCCGCCGGTCGCTCCGGTGATCAACGCGACCTTGTCGGCGAGCCTTTCAGGCATGTTCATTCTCCTCTCGTCGGGTTCACGGGGATTCAGGCTGTGGTGTAGCCGCCGTCGGCGGCCACGACCGCGCCGGTGACGAAACTCGACTTCGGCGAGGCCAGGAAACCGATCACCTCGGCGATCTCTTCGGGCTGCGCGACACGGCCCAAGGGGTGGGCATCGCCAAAGGAGCGCAGGTACTCCCGGCTGTCGGCACGGAAGTCGTCGAGCAGGTCGGTTTCGATCACCCCGGGGGCGACGACGTTGGCGCGGATACCGTGCGGGCCGCCTTCCAGCGCGAGCACTTTGGTCAATTGCGCCAACGCTCCCTTGGACGCGCTGTACGCGGCCGCGTCGACCAGCCCGACGGTGCAGGCGAACGACCCGACGGTGACGATCACGCCCCCACCGTGGTCGCGCATGACCCGGAACGCCTCCCGGGCGTGCAGGAACGTCCCACGGGCGTTGACCGACATCAACTCGTCCCAGTCGGCCGCCGTGGTCTCGGTGATGGGCTTGTTCACCGACCGGCCCGCGTTGGCGACGAGGATGTCCAAGCCGCCGAACCGGTCGATCGCCGCGGCCACCGAGCGCACCGCGGTGTCTTCCTGGGACACGTCACCGGCCAGGGTCGACACACGGTCAAACCGGGCGGCGAGGTCTTCCACCTCGGGACGGAGGTCGGTGGCCAGCACATACGCACCCCGGGCGTGCAGCCACGCGACCGTGGCCGCGCCGACCCCGCGGGCGGCACCGGTGACCAGGGCGACCTTGCCCGTCAATTCGTTCGTCATACCGATCAGCATCGTCGACGGCGGGAAGCGATGGCAGGACGTGTGTTGGCCGGGTGTGCCACACCCGGCCAACCGGGACGGCGGCGACTTACCCTGATGTCATGGGCAGCAGTGAGCTGGGAGCGTTCTTACGCGCGCGACGCGCGGGGCGAACCCCCGAAGAAGCGGGCGTGCTCTATTCCGGACGGCGCAAGGTGCCCGGCCTGCGTCGCGAAGAGGTCGCCGTCCTCGCCGGGGTGAACGCCGACTACTACACCCGCCTGGAACAAGGCCGCGAAACCCACCCCTCGCCGCAAGTGCTGGACGCCCTCTGCCGCGCCTTGGATCTCGATCCCGACGCTCGCGACCACCTGTTCCGGCTGGCAGGCGCGACACCGGAGAGCACACCCGCGCCGTCGCCCCGGACCGTGAGCCCTGAACTGCGGCAACTCATGGACGGCTACCCGCACACTCCCGCTTTCGTGCTGAACCGCGTCTTGGACGTACTGGCCGCCAATGCTCTCGCCGACGCGTTGTTCTCGCCGTTCCGAGTGGCGGGCAACCTCGCCAGGATGACCTTCCTCGACCCCGCTGGACGGCAGTTCTACGCACGATGGGACTGGACCGCGCAGGCCACCGTGGCGAACCTGCGGATGGCCGCGGGCTTCGACCCGCACGATGCCGGCCTGCGAAGCCTGATCGCGGAACTCAGCGAAGGCGGTGCGCATTTCCGCGACCTGTGGGAGACCCACCAGGTGCGCGGCAAGACCCGCGAGCCCAAACATCTCGTGCACCCCGACGTCGGCCCGCTGGTCCTCACCTATCAGGCATTCGACGTGCGCAGCGCCCCCGGCCAGCAACTGATCATCTACCACGCCGAACCCGCCACTCCCAGCGCTCACGCCCTCGCACTGTTAAGCAGCCTCCATGCCCGCGAGAACCTGTCCGGAGTGTGACCACTCGAACAGAGCAGTCACTCGCTGTTCGTGACCCGAGCGAGGCGATAACGGGTGACGAACTGCCCGATCGAGTGAACCCACCGTGAGCACAGCTGCTCGAATCTCGCCGAAATTGAGTAGAATTGACTGCAAACGGCAGTGGCGATCAGCATCTTTCATTCTCGCGAAGACGGTGCGCGCAGGTTCGCGGTCGTGGCCTCCCACCTGCGGAGATCTGTGCGGCGGCGCACGTTGTGGTGACCTGGCTCGATCCCGGGATCGCAAGCCGCCGGACTGTCGAGTCTGTTTGACGGCACTCGGCCATTCGGCGTCACTGACTACTTTGAGTAGTTTTCAGAGTCACCCAGACCGTTGAGCGACGGGTGCATACCGTTCAGCGCGACACACGCTGTACTACTGAACGGTCACAGTCTGCTTTCGCCAAGATGTTCTCAGCCGCACCGGTAAAGAACCGGTAACGCACGCGTGGCCCCCTGCTGTCACAGGAGGCCACGCGGATGTCCATTCGCCCGCTCGCTAGAACAAGGACAGGACAGTCGTGACCCTACAGCCTGATAACGCGAAGACACCAGACAACGGCCCGCCCCAACGGGTCACAGTCGTCATCGAGCACGTCGAGAATCCGCCTCGCCGGGTCGCCACCTCCGCGGAAATGATCCGCACGGCGCGGCCCCTCCTGAGGACCCCGGGCCGCCATCGCAAAGTGCAGACCCGCGACAGCTGGCTCTGCCTGGCGATGGCGGTTCTCGCCGGCTGGGCCCCGACCCTGCGGATGTGCCTGCTGCTGACGATGGGCGGTGGGATCGTCGTCGGCGTCGTGAAGATCAGCACTCCGGAGTTCGGTGCGTCGGTGGGGACCTGCGTCGGTCTCCTGACTCTCTTCGGTGCCTGGATCGTCAAGGCCCGTCAAGGAAAACAGCGGCGGGAGCCGAGCCTGTAGCCCAGTCCGTGAAGGACTCCTTGAGGGACCCAGAGTCCCTCAAGGAGTCCTCACGGACCCCGTCAACCATCTCGGGTCTCGGCTCGTTGTCGAAAACTCCGCACATCCACCAGGCGCACTCCGGTTAAATGATGGCGAAGTCCCTGACATGTGAGGAGATCTCGTGCGGAGAGCTGGAAGCCTGGGGGCCCTGGCTGTTTCGGTGCTGGCGGCGACCACGGCACTGAGCAGCCCGGCGCTGGCCGACACCGTGCAGTCGTTCCACACCACGCTCGACCCCGCTTCGGTGCGGGAATCAGTGCAGTACCTCGTCCAGACCTACCAGGTGAACGAGCGGGAGGCGTTGCGCCGTCTGGAATTGCAGACAGACGGCAGCAAACTGGACGAATTGCTGCGACGCGATCACGGTGCCGAGTACGGGGGCATGTGGCTCGATCAGAGCAAGGGCCAGCTGGTCGTGGCCATGACCGAACCTGCGGCGGCAGAGCCGTATCTGCGGGCGATGCCCGCCCGGGCCGGAGTTCGCACGCAACAAGTCCGGCACTCGTTGCAGCAGCTCACAGCGGCGAAGGAACGCGTCGCTGCCAAGGTCGGCGCTGGGCCGGAAGCGGTTTACCTGCCGTCGGTGAGCGAGTCCGAAAACCGCGTCGTGCTGTGGGAACGTGGCTGGGTGGCGCAGGAGAAGTCGTCCATGCGCGCCGCCGGCGACGTCGTGACCGCCGAAGTGAACACCGCTCGCCAAGCCGCGGCGGCGGAACCGGGCATGGTCGTCTCCCGCGTCCTGAAGAATCCGAACGCGCTGTCCACGCCGAACGTGGACCTCGGTTTCTGTCATCCGCTCTACTGCACCAACTATGGCCCGATGCGTGGTGGGATCAGGCTGGACATGAAGCGGGACGACGGCACCTGGGGCGGGTGCACCAGCGCCTTCAACCTGCGGTCCACCGGCGGCGGTTTCCCCGGCAAAGGCTGGGTTCTGACCGCGGGCCACTGCATGCGGACCAAGACCAACAACACGCCGACCCAGCACAACGGCAACGCGGTCGTGCAGCAGCACGGCATCGAGAAGAGTTCGTACCCGTACGACTACGCGGCCTTGCCGTATGTCGACGACACCGCGGCCACGAAATGGCTCGAGGGCCAGACCGGCCGCAACCGGGTGCTGAAGTACTGCCGCAACGGTGGCATGGACAGCAACGCCGACACCCCGTGCGGCACGCAGGCCACCTCGATGGACGAGTACATCACCGGCACCCGCAAGCTCGCCGAAATCAAGGCGGGCTATGTCGTCTGTGCCAGCGGGACCGCGTCGAGCGCGGTGAACTACCCCGATTCCGTCGACAGTGGCGCGGGCGCCGGCTACCTCGTCGGGACCCGCTGTGGTCGCGTCCTGTCCACGGACGTCGGCATCAACACCGACCTGTGCGCCCGTCCGGGCGACAGCGGCGGACCGCTGTTCAGCCAGGCCGATCACGCCGCGCTCGGCATCCTGATCGGCAACCAGCAGTCCCGGTCGGGTCCCTGCCAGGCCGGTGAACTGAACAACTACGCGCCGATCGAGACGATCACCACCGATCTCAGCGAGCGGATCGCGAGCAAGGGTTCGAAGTTCGCGGTCATCACGGCTCCGAACGGCTGACCTCGAAGTACCTGAAGGCCCCCTTCCTTGCGCCAGGCGCAAGGAAGGGGGCCTTCAGGTACTTGGGGAGTGGCGGTCACGCGCTGAGCAAAGGACCCTCGTACCGCAACGCGTCGTCCTCGCCGTACACCCGGACCGTCAACTCCGGCGGATCCCACGGCGCGAAGACCTCATCGACCGTCTGAGGCGTCGGCCCGAGGTCGACGTCGACGGCGAAGGTGTGCGCCACGATGTCGGCCGGGACGACGCCGCCGTCCGTGTCGGCCACCTCCAACCGGCGTACCCCGGTGTCGACCGCTCCGAGCACACCAGGGCGCGAACTCCACACCGCGAACCCTCGTTCGGCGGTGTCGGCCCCATAGCCGCGGCTCATGATGTTGAACAGCGGGCGGTCTCCCTCCTGGAAGACGCACTCCGCTTCGACACCCGCTTCGTTGTAGGCCAGCAGCCGCCCGCTCGCGGTGCTCGACCCGAGCCGGGCCCCGGCGTGCCAGCCCGCGTGCGAGACGGTTTCCGCCGATCCCGCGACCTCCGCCGACCGGTACAGCTCGGTGAAGGCCGTCAATTCCGCTGTCCACTGCGTGATTTCTTCATCCTCTGGTGGAGCCACTACGCGTGTACTCTCCTCTCCGCACTGTCCTCAACGGTCACTTCCGAGGTTGACATACGCCGAGGTCGATCACATCGGGGTTTCCCCGTAGATCGCTCCGGGCCACTGCACGGTTCCGTGCAACCGACGCTCGGGCGAACACGGAACGTGGGCAGGTGAATCTCCCGCGTACCGCGGATTGCGCCGAGTGGAGCAATCTCGTGATTCTCCCGTCATGGGGTTTCCCCTCGGCCGTCGGAGTGTCGCCGGGCAAACCGGTGACACTCCGACGCAGAGGGGTCAGACTGATGACCGCGCAGAGCACGATCACGGACGAGATCGGTGAAATCGGTGTCTGGCTGATGGGCGAGTTCGGCGGTCGCGTATCCACGGCCGTGATCAGCCGGGTCCTCAACGCGAGCAGGCGCGACCTCGAAGGCCGGATCGACCCCGAGGAACTGGGCGAAATGTTCCACACCCTGTGCCGGTTCCGGCTTCAGCGGATCGTGGCCTCGGACGAGCGGATCACGATCAAGGTCCCCGGCACTCGCGTTCCGTGAGCGGCACGGTGACGGTCTTGAGTCCCCGTACCCGCCGAAGCCGATCGGCGCGCCATTGACGGTGACCGTCCCGGTGCGCGTCCGCGTCGTCTTCGTCGTCTGCGTCGTCTGCGGGAATGACGACCAGCACCGGTCCGAAGATCTCTTCCTGGGGCGACGCGCATCGCACCGAGGGCGGCCGATCTCTTGTCGGGGACCCTTTGGGCGGAGTCGGCGTCCGCTAAGAACCTCGTCACCCAGCGCCCCACATGGAGCGGCGATGTCACGCAGGGTGTGCGAAGGTGACCTCATGGCCGCTTCGCGCAGACGATTCCCCGTGTCCTGGACCACCGTCACCCCGGTCCTCGCCATAGTGGTGCTGGCGCTGAGCTGGGGCCGTGACCTGGGCCCGGTTCCGGTGGCCATCGTCGCGCTCGCCCTCGGCGCGACCGTGCTGGCCGCGGTGCACCACGCCGAAGTGGTCGCGCATCGTGTCGGGGAACCCTTCGGCTCGCTGGTGCTGGCGATCGCGGTCACCATCATCGAGGTCGCGCTGATCGTCACGATGATGTCCTCCGGCGGGCCGGAGGCCGGGACACTGGCGCGCGACACGGTGTTCGCCGCGGTGATGATCACCATGAACGGCATCGCCGGGATCTCGCTCATGGTCGGCGCCCGCCGCTACGGCGAGACACATTTCAACCCGGAAGGCAGCGGCGGCGCCCTCGCCACCGTCGCGACGCTCGCCTCCGTCAGCCTCGTCCTGCCGACGTTCACCACCAGCACCCCCGGCCCGGCCTTCAACGGCACGCAGCTGACCTTCGCCGCGATCGCTTCTCTGTTGCTCTACGGCCTCTTCGTGCTCACCCAGACCGTGCGCCACCGCGACTTCTTCCTGCCGGTCGACAGCGACGGCTCCGTCAAGGAGGAGGAACACGCCGAGCCGCCGACCAAGAAGGCCGCGCTGACCAGCCTCGGTCTGCTGCTGGTCGCGCTGATCGCGGTCGTCGGCCTGGCGAAGGTCGAGTCGCCCGCGATCGAAGCCGGGGTCAGCGCGGCCGGTTTCCCGCAGTCGTTCGTCGGTGTCGTGATCGCACTGCTGGTCCTGCTGCCCGAGACCCTGGCCGCGACGCGGGCCGCCAGGCGCGACCGGATGCAGACCAGCCTCAACCTCGCTTACGGTTCGGCGATCGCGAGCATCGGCCTCACCATCCCGGCCATCGCGCTGGCGTCGATCTGGCTGGACGGGCCGCTGCTGCTGGGCCTCGGCGCGACCCACATCGTGCTGCTCGCGCTCACGATCGCGGTCAGCGTGCTCACCGTGGTCCCCGGCCGCGCGACCCGGCTCCAGGGTGGCGTGCACCTGGTGCTGCTGGCCTCGTTCCTCGTACTCGCCATCAACCCGTGACACGAGTCCTCTTCGGACGGTGTTCTGTCGGTGGTCACGGGTAATCTCTGCCCCGTGAACGCTCGGGACCGCATCCAAGAACTCGCCGATCAGATCGTCGTCCTTCGCGACGCCTACTACCGGGGCTCGCCGAAAGTGGCCGACGCCGACTACGACGCGATCGAAGACGAGTTGCGGGGGCTCATCGAGGCCAACCCGGAGCTGACGCCCGATCCGAACCCGCTGGACCAGGTCGGCGCGCCCGCCGTGCTGCACGCGCCCATCCGGCACTCGCGTCCGATGCTCTCGCTGGAGAAGGCGACCAAACCGGAGCAGGTCACGGCGTTCTTCACCCGGTTCCCCGGGCAGTCGGTGGTCGTCATGCCGAAGCTGGACGGCCTGTCACTGGCCCTGGTCTACGAGAACGGGCGGCTCGCCAGGGCGGTGACCCGTGGCGACGGGACCACCGGTGACGACGTGACCATGCTGGTGCGGGCGCTGACCGACGGCGTCCCGGAGCAGGTCGAGGCGCCCGGACGGGTCGAGGTGCGCGGCGAGGCGGTCATGCTGCGCTCCACCTTCGCCGCGTACAACGAGGTGCACCCGGACAAACCGCTGATCAACCCGCGTAACGCCGCCGCCGGTACCCTGCGGGCCAAGGACCCGGCCACCGTCGCCGAACGGCGCCTGCGGTTCTCCGCTTTCGACCTCTCCACCGAACCCGACAGCGCGGAAACCGATCTCGACGGCGCGCTGCGGACGCTCGGGTTCACCGCCGCCGACATGCGGCACTGCGAGGACGCCGAAGCGGCACAAGCCGTCATCACGACCATCGAGCAGCAGCGTCACGACCTCGACTACGACCTCGACGGTGCCGTGCTGCGCCTGGCGGATCGCGACGCCTACGCCGCCGCCGGAACCCGGTCCAGTTCGCCCCGCGGCGCGCTCGCCTTCAAGTTCGCCGCCGAGGAGAAGACCACCTTGCTCGCCGACGTGGTCTGGGACGTCGGCAAGACCGGCAAGATCGCGCCCGTGGCGTGGCTGGAGCCGGTGTTCGTCGGCGGGACCACCGTCACCCGGGCGACACTGGCCAACCAGGAGGTCATCCGCGCTCGCGGCATCAAGATCGGCGACACCGTATTGGTGCGCCGCGCAGGCGACGTGATCCCGTTCGTGGCGGGCGTCCTGGACGCCTCCAAACGCACCGGCGAGGAACGCGAGATCGTGCCGCCGTCGGTGTGCCCGTCCTGCGAAGAGCCGTTGACCGAACAGGGCAACAGCCGGGAACTGTTCTGCACCAACGTCGCCTGCCCCGCCCAGACCGTCCGGCGGCTGATCCATTGGGCTTCACGGGCGGCCGCGGAC
Source organism: Amycolatopsis coloradensis (assembly GCF_001953865.1). Taxonomy (GTDB): domain Bacteria; phylum Actinomycetota; class Actinomycetes; order Mycobacteriales; family Pseudonocardiaceae; genus Amycolatopsis; species Amycolatopsis coloradensis. The sequence goes on along the minus strand of NZ_MQUQ01000036.1, from coordinate 13,732 downwards.
ATCGACGCGATCGGCGGGGTCTGGATCGAGCGGCTCGCCGAGGCCGGGATCCTCGAACACCCGTCGGACTTCTACCGGCTCACCAAGGAAACGCTGCTGGAATTCGACCGCATCGGCGACATCTCCGCCACCCGCATGATCGAGTCGATCGACGCGAGCCGAGCCGTCGGGCTGCGCCGGGCGTTGATCGGCCTGGCCATCCCGATGGCCTCCGAAGGCACCGCCGCACGACTGTGCCGGGCGGGGTTCGGTTCGCTGGAGGACGTCGCCGAAGCGGGCGAAGAGGGTCTCGTGGCCGTGGAGGACATCGGCCCGAAGGTCGCCGCGTCCCTGATCGAACACCTCACCCGGCTGCGGCCCGAACTCGAGCGGCTGCGGGAGGTCGGTGTCTCGCTGGATGTGCGGGAAGAGGACCTCCCGCCGGTCGTCGTCGCCGGTGCGCCGCTGGAAGGGAAGACGGTCGTGGTCACCGGTTCGATCAGCGACCCCCGCTCCGGCGAGAAGGTCCCGCGCCCGACCTTCCAGCGGTTGTGCGAGAAGGCGGGCGCGACCACCGCGTCGTCGGTCTCGGCGAACACCGACATGCTCATCACCGGCGCCGACGTCGGGGCAGGCAAGATCGCCAAGGCCGAGAATCTCGAAGTCGAGGTCGTGGACCAAGGAGTGATCTGGCACCAGCTGATCGCGGCAGGCGTCGTCTAGCGTTTCGTCCTCTAGTTGCGGTAGCTCGTAACACGAACTACCGCAACTAGAGGACTAATTGCGGGGTTTCGTCCGGTACCGCGGGCTGGTCGAGTGCCATTCGAAGCCGCCGCCCATCCACCCTCGCAACCCACGCATGAACCGGTGCAGTTCCAGGGAAGGCACCCCGCTCAGTTTCTCGTGCGCCGCCTGGAAGTCCCGGACGACGTCGTTGTGCAACTCGACGGTGATCGCCGTGGCCTCTTCGATCGTGCACTTCCGGTCGTCGGCGATCAGCAGCACGGTGTTGCAGGGCGGCGATTCGTCCTCCAGATCCTTGGCGACCGAGTGCACGTCGTTGACGAGCACCGCAGCCGTCCCCGCCTGGATCGCCGCCTCTCGGACCCGCGGGTCGTAGTAGAGGTTCGACGTCAGTTCGTAGCCGCCGAGGACGTCGATCAACGTCATCGACGTGTAGAAGCTGTCATGCTGCCGGGCCGCGAGGTACTCCCACGCCGGCGGGTATTTCCCGCTGTGGCGCCACGCCGCGTACGCGGTCCAGCTCACGAACATCGCGAAGGTGGAATAGCAGACACGTTGCACCTGCGCGGGCGTCCCCGACCGCCGCAGGAAATCCGTCGCCGAATTCAGTGCCACCAGGACGCGGTCGCCTCGCAATGTCTTGTCGAGGTCGTGGCTGAACTCGCCCAAGGACGGCACCGGGTCCATCGCGGCCATCGCCAGCGCGAGCTTCGGCGGCAGTTCCGCGGGCACCGCTCCGAGCGAGGTGTCGTCGGCGTAGAGGTCGTCGGCCGCCCACCAGGCGGCGTTGAGCTTCGCCGAGATCAGCAGGCGGTCCGGATCCTCGCAGTCCGGGTGCGCGAGCATGACCAGCCTGCCGAAGCCCGCTTTCCCGATCTGCTCGCATTCCTCCTTGTCGAAACCGCACTCCCCCGCCCACGCGATCAGCCGCCGGTCGACCTCCTCACCGAGTGGATCGTTGATCCGTTCGGTGACGGGGCAGTACAGCGGCGGCGCCGAACCGTCACCCCATGGCCGGAACGCGTAGGCGGGATCGAGGCTGAGTTCCTCTGGTGGCGGAGGGATCTCCTCCGCCACCAGAGGAACAGCCGGGGGTTGAGCGAGCCGGGCCGCCAGTCGTGCGGCGGACGTGCCCAGCCCGCTGGGGCCGGCCAGCAAGGTGGCCAGAGCACCGTGTTCCGTCATCACTTCAACTCCGGTGGTCTCGGAATCAGACGCGGTCCGCGGCGATGAGCAGGTAGTGGAAGCTGCCTTCGCGGTAGGCGTCGAGGAAAGGCCCCTCGATACCGGTGGCCACCGACGACTTCGCCCGCAACTCCCAGTACGGGATCGTGTCCGCCGTCAGGTCCACCACCGAGATCGGCACCAGATCGTTCGCCGTCATCGCCTTGAAGTACTGGCTGCGTGGATGGATGTTGCAGGTGTAGTGCTGATCGATCTGCGCGACGGCCTTGGACCGGCCACCGGTCACATCGTTGTAGCACCCGGTGATGGTGACGTAGCGCCCGCCGAACTCCAGTTGCCGCGCGTGCTCGGCGAACAGCTCGAACAGGTCCACGTACATGGTGCTCTCGTTGTTCCAGATCCCCTTGCGCGAACCGGTTTCGAAGCCGGTGTCGAGCATGTTGCGGAAGTGGTACCGCACCCGGTCGGCGACCCCGCGCACGTTCGCCTGGTGGTTGGCGAACTCGACCTGCTTCTCCGAAATCGAGATCCCGTCGACGTGGCAGCCGAACCGCGCGTTCGCCATGATGCTGGACCCGCCGCGCCCACAGCCCGCGTCGAGCAGCCGGTCGTCCGGTTTGACGTCGCCGAGGTGATCGAGCAGGACGTCCGCCTGCGCGGTCTCCAGCCGGTGCATCTCGGCGATGATCCGCTCGTCGCGGGTGCTCTCGGGGCCTTCCAGCACCGACCAGTCGACCTCGCCCACCCCGTAGTGGTGGTGGTACAGCCCGTCCACGTCGCCCAATCGCAGGTTGACCGGATCCTTCTCCAGGTTCCAGTACGACGCCACCGACTTCTGGTACTCCGTGCGCAGAACCTTGGAGGGAGCGGGAGTGCGGGCAACGGTCACTTGTGTGGTCCTTTCTCGGGCGTTCGGTGTCATTGCGGCGGGACGAGGGGTCAACGCGCGACCTCGACGTTCTCCAGGACGCCGAGGGCGTCGGGCACGAGAACGGCCGCCGAGTAGTAGGTACTGACCAGGTAGGTGGCCACGGCCTGTTCGGTGATGCCGTCGAAACGCACGTTCAGGCCGGGCTCGTATTCGTCGGGCAGGCCGGTCTGGTGCAGGCCGATCACGCCGTTGTCCTCGACCCCGGTCCGCATGGCGAGGATCGACGACGTTCCCGCGTCGGTGATCGGGATCTTGTCGCACGGCAGCAGCGGCACCCCGCGCCAAGCGGCGACCACCTTGCCCTCGACCGTGGTGCCTTCCGGGTACAGCCTGCGCCGCGTGCATTCCCGGCCGAACGCGGCGATCGCGCGCGGATGGGCGAGGAAGAACTTCGTCTTGCGGCGGCGGCTGACGAGTTCGTCCATGTCGTCGGGTGTCGGCGGTCCGGACCGGGTCTGGAACCGCGACTTGAGGTCGGCGTTGTGCAGCAGCCCGAACTCCCGATTGTTGATCAGATCGTGTTCCTGCCGCTCCCGCAGTGCCGCGATGGTCAGCCGGAGCTGCTCGTCGAACTGGTTCATCGGCCCGTTGTAGAGATCGGTGACCCGCGTGTGCACCCGCAGCGCCGTCTGGGCGACGGCCAGGTCGTACTCGCGCGGTGAGATCTCGTAGTCGACGTACGTTCCCGGCAGCGGCGGCTCGCCGTCGTGCCCGGACGACATCTCGATCTCCGCCTCACCTTTGGCGTTCTGGGGTTTGGTCCCCAGCGCCAGCATGTCCTGCACGTGCCGGCGCATGGCCTCGGATCGGCCGTTGAGGTCGGCGAAGTCGTCGGCACGCAGGGTCAGCACGATCACCGGGGTGACCGCCTTGACGGTGAACGGCCAGTTCCGGTCGATCCCGGCGAGCATTTCGTCGCCGAAGTGGTCGCCGTCGGCCATGCCGCCGACGGCGGCCTCGGTGCCGTATTCGCCCGGCGCCACCTTGGCGACCTTGCCGTGGGCGACCAGTACGACCTCGTCCAGGGGAGAACCGTGGCTGACGATGGTCTCGCCGGGCTGGTACTCGTGCTGCACGAACCGGTCGGCGAGCGCGGTGAGCGTGTCCTCGTCGTCGAAACCGCGCAGCAGCGCCAATTCCGCCAGTTCCTGCGGGACGACCCTGACCTCGGTGCCGACGTTGGTGAAGCTCACCCGCCCGTCACCGATCGCGTACGTGAGCCGCCGGTTGACCCGGAACGTGCCACCGGTCGTCTCGACCCAGGGCAGCATCTTCAGCAGCCACCGCGGCGTGATGCTCTGCATCTGCGGCCGCGTCTTGGTGGTCGTGGCCAGGTTCCGCGCGGCCGCGGGGCCGAGACTGAGCCGCCGTTCGGCCTCCGGTGTCGTGGCGGTCATCCTTCGCGGCCGAGTTCTGCGGCTTCGAGCACGGCCAGCGCGTCCGGCACGAGCACGGCGGCGGAGTAGTACGTGCTGACGAGGTAGGAGATGATCGCCTGCTCCGAAATCCCCATGAAGCGCACGTTCAAACCGGGCTCGTACTCGTCGGGCAGGCCGAGCTGACGCAGGCCGACCACGCCTTGGCTCTGCTCGCCGGTGCGAATCAGGAGCACGGAACTGGTGCTGGTCCGGCTCACCGGGATCTTGTTGCACGGCAGGATCGGGATGCCGCGCCAGGACGGCACCTTGTGCCCGCCGAGGTCGGAGCCGATCGGGTAGATACCCCGTTTGCTGCACTCACGGCTGAACGCGGCGATCGTGCGCGGATGCGCGAGGAAGAAGCCGGGGTCCTTCCACACCAGGGAAAGCAGATCGTCGAAGTCGTCAGGGGTCGGCGGCCCGGTGCGCGTCGGGATGCGCTGGGAGAAGTCTGCGTTGTGCAGCAGGCCGAAGTCGCTGTTGTTGATCATTTCGTGCTCTTGCCGCTCACGCAGCGCCTCGATGGTCAGCCGGAGCTGTTGCTCGGTCTGGTCCATCGGATGGTTGTAGAGGTCGGACACGCGGCTGTGGATCCGCAGCACGGTCTGGGCGACGCTCAGTTCGTATTCGCGCGGCGCGGTCTCGTAGTCGACGAACGTGCCCGGCAGCAGCGGTTCGCCGTCGTGGCCGGAGGAGATGTCGATCTCCGCCTCGCCGAAGTCGTTGGCACGCCCCGTGTCCTGGGTAGCCTGTGCGATCTGGGCTTGCAGGGATTCGGACTGCTCCAGCACGTGTTGGAAGGCCTGACGGGACAGCGTCAGCACGGTGCAGGCCGTGGTCGCCTTCGCGGTGAACTCCCAGATGCCGTCGCCTCCGACGAGCGCCTGCGCGCCGAAGTAGTCGCCGTCCTTGACCACGCCGAGCGCGGTCTCGTCGCCGTAGTGACCGGGGCCGCTCTTGGTGATCTTGCCGTGCGCGATGAGGTAGACGCGGTCGGCCCGGTGCCCGAACTCGACGAGCACGTCGCCCGCGGAGACCTCCTGCTGTTCGAAGCGGCGGGCGAGTTCTTCGAGGACCTCTTCGTCGTCGTAACCCTTGAGCGGCTTCAGTTCGCCCAGTTCCGCCGGGATCACGCTCACCTCGGTGCCTGCCTTCGAGAACGTCACCCGTCCGTCGCCGACCGCGTAGCTGAGCCGTCGGTTGACCCGGTAAGCGCCACCGTTGACCTGAACCCAGTCGAGCATCTTCAGCAGCCACCGGGACGAAATGCCCTGCATCTGCGGAACGGTTTTGGTCGTGGTCGCCAGGTTGCGCGCGGCGGCCCGGCCCAAACTCAGCTGCGGGTTTTCCGACCCCTGGACACCTTCGGCGGAAGTGTCCGATTCGGTCACGGTCACAGCAAGGTCCACCCTTCGATAGTCACGTGAACAAACTAGATCCACACAGGACCCATTCAAACGGCGCGGCGTGCCGGTTATTTCCCGTGGTGGCGGCCCCGCACGGATCAACATAGCAAGGTGTTTTGCCAGCACAAGCGCACTTTCGGGTAATGGGGAAAGGCCACCCGAATGCCGGTTCGCCATTGTTGGCGCAATCATTTGTGAACGTGACCCGACTGTTGAACAGCGCCACGCGCTTGGGGCAGTAAATGTTCTCAAGTGTTAGACGGAGCCGCCTCGAAACTCCTGGACGTGCCGGCGATACGGCCGTTGGAGTGGGTCAGGCGCACACTTTCGGGTCATCCGCTCGCCCGTGGTCGAGGATGGCTTGACGGACGGCGACGAAACAGAGGGTCGCGTCCGGACACTCCGTCGTGTCAGTCGTCCCCGGTGACCACTCCGGACTCGTGCGCCCGGATCACCGCTTGCACGCGGGTGGCGATCCGGAGCTTGACCAGAATCCGTCGCGCACTGGCTTCACGGTGCCCGTGGCGATGTCGGCGTCGGAGGCCAAGCAGGACCGCGGACGCGCGAGTCCATTTCGGACAGTCCGGCGATCGTGGTGAGTGCCTCCTCCGCGCCGGCCCGAACAGGGGCGAAGGCTCTCAATACGTCAGCGAATGCTGTACTGTTCTGACTGTGCTGACATGTGAGACCCAGGGCGCCGCGCTCGCCCGGCTGGGACGCGCGCTCGCCGACCCGAACCGGTGCAAGATCCTGGTCACCCTGCTCGACGGAGTGAGCTATCCCGGCCAGTTGGCCGCACAGCTCGGCTTGAGCCGCTCCAACGTGTCCAACCACCTCGCTTGCCTGCGAGGTTGTGGTCTGGTCGTGGCAACCTACGAAGGCCGCCAGGTCCGCTACGCACTCGCCGACGCCCACCTCGCCCGAGCGCTGCGCGAACTGGTGCAGGTCGTGCTTGCCGTCGATACGGCAGAGCCCTGCGTGGACGACGAAGCCGACCTTCGGGTGCTCCGGTGAGCGATACCTGCGCGGACGGCTGCTGCACAACCAGGTCCACTGTGGGCACGCTGGGCTCGGATCGCCGCGCCGTGCTGTCGCGCCGCGTGCGGCTTCTGGTCGCCGCGACCATCACGTACAACGTCGTCGAAGCGGTCGTCGCCATCTCCGCGGGTACGATCGCCTCCTCGACCGCGTTGATCGGTTTCGGCCTGGACTCGGTCATCGAAGTCGCCTCCGCCACGGCCGTCGCCTGGCAGTTCTCCGGCAAGGACCCCGCGGCGCGTGAACGCACCGCACTCAAAGTCATCGCGGTGTCGTTCTTCGCACTCGCCGCCTATGTCGCTGTCGAGTCCGTCCGCGCGCTGTTCGGGGCCGACCCCGCCGAGCATTCCACCGTCGGCATCGTGCTGGCGGCGATCTCGCTGCTCGTGATGCCGTTCCTTTCGCACGCCCAGCGTCGCGCCGGCCGCGAACTCGGCTCCGCGAGCGCCGTCGCCGACTCGAAACAGACCTTGCTCTGCACGTACCTCTCCGGTGTGCTGCTCGTCGGGTTGCTGCTCAACAGCCTGTTCGGCTGGTACTGGGCCGATCCGCTGGTCGCGCTCGTCATCGCCGCCGTCGCGGTCAAGGAAGGCCGCGAAGCCTGGCGCGGTGAACACTGCTGCTGAAAGGAGCGTCATGACCCGGCCCGCGCGGTGGAACCGTTACTGGGACGGCAAATCCCGGAACTACGACCGGGAGATGCAGTTCCTCGACCGGAAGCTGTTCGGCGACTCCAGGTCGTGGGCCTGCGGGCAGGCGAGCGGCGACGTCCTCGAGGTCGCCGTCGGCACCGGCCTGAACCTGCCCCTCTATCCCGGCGGCGTCACGCTCACCGGCATCGACCTCAGCGACGGCATGCTCGACATCGCCCGTGGTCGCGCCGAAAGCCTCGGTCATCCGGTGACCTTGCGCCGGGCCGACGCCCACGACCTGCCCTTCGACGCGGGTTCGTTCGACACCGTGGTCTGCACCCTCGGGCTCTGCGCCATCCCCGACCACGGCAAGGCGTTGGGGGAAATGGCCCGGGTCCTGCGGCCCGGTGGCCGCCTCATCCTGCTCGACCACATCGCGAGTTCGTCACGTGCCGTCCGCGGCCTGCAATGGCTCACCGAAAAGATCACCGTGCCGATGGCGGGCGAGCACTTCCTCCGGCGCCCGTCCGACAAGATCGGCGACCTCGGCCTGACCGTCGAGCGCCGCGAGCGCTTCAAACTCGGGCTGGTGGAACGGCTCGTCGCCCGCAAATGAACCGTGTCAACGGGTGGAGCGAGCACGGTGACTGTGGCGGTCGTCAGCAGCGGAAGCGCCGATTGCGCGCGCCCCGGCGGTCGACCCGCCCCCTTCTCCGCACAGGCCGGGGATTGCCTTTCGGCCGACGAGTACGCCGGGAGCAACGGTGAGTTCAGCGACCGCGCGGAGTCACTGACAAGGTAGCTCCTGGACGCCATCGGTGCCCCGGCGGAACTCGATTCGCAGATCGTCGCGCACACCGTGACCGCGCTCTTCGAGATGGCCACGCGGTTCGTGCTCACCGATCCTGGTCGCCGTCGGGCTCACTCGGAACGACAGGTGACTTCCCAGGCCGCGTCGATCATCCGGAAGATCTCGTCCACCGCGCTCTCCGGATCGGCCGCCTCACGGCCCAGCGAGTAGGCGTCGAGCGCGAACCTCGCGATCGTCCGGCAAGCCGTCGTGCTCCGCGACAGGCCCGGATCGGCGGCGATGGCCGTGGCCAGCGACTCCGCATGACGCAGCCGCATCGAATCTTCGTACTCCCGCAGAGCGGGCGTGTCGTCGATCATGCGCCAGATCGCGGCGACCCCGTCCGCAGTGCAATGCCGCACCATCGCGTGGATCTGGTGACGCAGCGCGGGGATGAGCGGCTCGTGCGGAGCCCGGTCGGCGACCGCCTGCGTGAGGCCCTGCTCGAAGGCCTCGTCCTGCCCGAACACCAAGGCCTCTTTCGAAGCGAAGTGCGAGAAGAGCGTGGTGACGGCGACGTCAGCCTCCGCGGCCACTTCACGGATGCCCACCGCTTCGTACCCGCGTTCCAGGAAGAGCCGCAGGGCGGTTTCGGCGATCTTCTGCCGGGTCGCGGCCTTCTTGCGCTCACGACGTCCGGGCGGTTCGTTCATGTCGCAACGCTATCAGATGCAAAAGTGAATCAGTTTCAAAAGGCTAACCGTTAGTGCTACGGTCGATCTCATGAAGAAAGTGATGTTCGCCGAGTTCGGCGGTCCGGATGTCCTGCGGCTCATCGACGCCGAGGAGCCTCACGCGGGCCCAGGTCAGGTACGCATCGCGGTGCGGGCGGCCGGGGTGAACCCGGTCGACTGGAGGGTCCGCGAGGGCCAGGTCCTGGGGGCTCACCCGACAGTGCTGCCTTCGGGGGTCGGTCTGGACGCCTCGGGGACGGTGGACGAAGTCGGCGAGGGCGTCGAAGGAGTCGAGATCGGGGACCCCGTGTTCGGTGAAGGTTCGAGCACCTATGCCGAGTTCGCGGTGCTGTCGGCCTGGGCCAAGATGCCCGCGGGCCTGACGTTCGAAGAGGCGGCCGGATACCCCTCCGTGGTGGAGACCGCACTGCGCCTCGTTCGCGAAGTCGATGTAATGGCCGGGCAGACGCTGCTGGTCAGCGGCGCATCCGGTGGAGTCGGATCGGCGGTACTCCAGATCGCCCGCGAACGCGGCATCACGGTGATCGGCACGGCCGGGACCGCGAACCAGGACTATTTGCGCGGCCTCGGCGCCATCGCCACGACCTACGGCGACGGCTGGGCCGAGCGGGTGCGGCAGCTCGGCCAGGTCGACGCGGCACTCGACCTGGCGGGCTCGGGCGTGATCCCCGAACTCGTGGAGCTGACCGGGGATCCGCACAAGGTGATCAGCATCGCCGATCTCGGCGCGCCGGAGTTCGGCGTCCGATTCTCGGGCGTGGCCGGGAGTGTGCCGGACGCGCTCGCCGAGGCAGCGCGGCTCATCTCACAGGGAAAGCTCCACATCCCGGTCGAGAAGTCGTACACGCTGGCCGAAGCCGCGGCGGCGCATGTCGACAGCCACGCCGGTCACACCCGCGGACGCCGGGTCATCGTCGTCTGAGCTGGTTCAGGCGGTTGTCGAGGGAAGGACCACGACACCGTCTTCGTCGGAGTAGAGCGTGTCGCCGGGAATGAAGGTCACTCCCCCGAACCCGACCGGGACGTCGACGGCGCCGGCACCGGCCTTGGAGCTCTTGCGCGGGTTGGTGCCGAGCGCCTTCACCCCGAGCGGGAGTTCGGCCAGCTCGGCGCTGTCACGGACGGCGCCGTTGACGACCACTCCGGCCCAGCCGTTGTCGACGGCCGACTTCGCGATCATGTCGCCGGTGAGCGCGCTGTGCAGGGAACCGCCGCCGTCGATCACCAGGACACCGCCGTCGCCCGGAGTGGCCAGCAGCTTCTTGACCAGGCCGTTGTCTTCGTGGCAGGAGACCGTCCGGATCGGGCCGGAGAACTTCCGATGCCCGCCGAACTGGCGGAACTGGGTGTCGCAGACGCGCAGCCGGTCGCCGTGTTCGTCGACGAGGTCGGCGGTGGTGAAGGAATCGATCACGGCGCCTGAGTGTAGGTGGTCGTGGCCGCCCGGTGCCGGGTCTGCACGATCAGCTTCGCCACATTCGCCGCGTCGGCGATCGCCCGCAATTCCAGTACCGGAGGTGCCCACGCGCCTCGAAGTTCTTTTTCCCGGAACTGCACCCGACTCCACCAGCCGCCGAAGGAGATCGTGCCGACGCCCGATGCATCGGCCTTGACCCGCGGCGGCAGGAGGAGGTACGGGAGCCAGGCCCAGCGGAACTCCGTGCCGTTGGGCCAGCTCGCGACGAAGATGATCCGGTGGCTGGTGACCAGATAGGACATGGCGCGATCCCGTGCCCGCCGATCGCTCGCACGTTGCAGTAAAAGGCCGAAGAGGACGACGTAGGCCCCGACGAGCAGAGACCATCCCGAGAAATGGCGCCTGAGGACGATCAGGAAGACGACCAGTCCGGTGATCGCGATCATCTGCGTGTACTCGGGAAACCACTTTCGCGGGCGCTGCGATGTCCCGGCCCACAACACTTCTTCGCCTTCTTGCAGCGGATACGTCTGCATCGAACCCTCCCCTAGGTCGTCATCGGGAGTACGTCCGGTGAGTCCGTCACGTTGCCTCGGGCGGGAACACCGAGTCCAGCGCGTGGGTGAGGATGGCGACGGGGTCTTCCGCCGGGGCGACCGTCTGGCGCAGAGCGAGGCCGATGCCCAAGGCTCCCAGCATCACGACTGCCTGGTGGAGCGGCATCGCGGGTTCGAGACCCAACCGCTTCGAGTGCTCGACGAGCAGCGCGACGACCTCATCGTCGTGACGCCGCTGGATGGCGGCGACGAGGTCGGCGGTTTCGGGTTGCCGCGCCGTCGCCGCGAGCACTTCCGCGGCCGCCGCGCTCCACTTCGCCGCGTCCTTGTCCGCGACATCCGCGGGGCGCAGCGCGGCGATCACCTCGTCGCGGGTGGTGGCGCGGGCGAGGGCTTCCCGCAGGCCATGGAGATGGGTGTCCGCACTCGCTTCGATGATCGCGAGCCACAGTCCTTCTTTACCGCCGAAATGCTTGTAGACGGCGCCGCGGGTGTAACCGGCGTCGGCCGCGATCTCCTCGACCGTCGCTGCCAGGAAGCCGCGCCGCAGGAACACCTGGCGCCCGGCGTCCAGTAGGTGTTCATGGGTGCGTCGCTGCTGCTCGGCCCGTGTCAGCCTGGTCATCGCCCGCCAATTCAGTAACAGAACGTTTCTGGAAACACGATGTTACTGTATCGTCGGAGTACATGGAGTTCCTGGCACCCGTGGCCGCGTTTCTCAGTCTCCCCCTCTTTCTGGCCGGGTTCGCGTGGTACGCCGCACGTGCCCGCCGGGCCGGTGTCAGCCAGTCACTCCTGGCGCCGATCGAGGAGATCTGGGATCCGATCGCCCACAAGACGAACATCGAGATCCAGGTCGAGGCCGAACGAAGCCCAGAGACGCCCTCACCAGGAGATCCGCCCCATTTCTTCACTATCCGACCGTGACATGCCGGTCTCGGCCAGGCTTGGTCTTCGGGGTGATCTGGCCGGCCACGATCGCGGCCAGTGCGAGGGCGAAACCGGCGAGCTGGATCGGGCCGAGACCCTGACCGAGCAGGACGGCGCCGAGTACCGCGGCGACCATCGGTGAGAGCAGGCCGAGGACGGCGACCGAAGTGACCGGCAGGGACGTGATGCCGCGGAACCACAGGACGTACGCGAGCAGGCCGCCGATCAGGCCGAGCCAGAGGTAGCCGAGTGCCGCGTTCAGGTCGATGGCGGGCGGCGCGCCTTCGAACAGGAAAGTCACCGGCACCAGGAACAGTCCGCCCGCGGTGAGCTGCCACGAGGCGAACGCCGTCGGCCCGACGTCCGCCGGGCGCCCCCACCGTTTGGTGAGGGTGACGCCCAGCGCCATGGTCGCGGCGCCACCGAGACCGGCGAGGACTCCGACGAGGTCGAAGCCCGCCGCAGGGCCGATGACGACCAATCCGACGCCCACGATCCCGACGATTCCCCAGGCGAACCGCCACGCGGACGGGCTCTGCCGCAGCACGGCCACGGCCAAGATCGCGACGAGGAGCGGCTGTGCGGCGCCGAGCGTGGCGGCGACTCCTCCTGGCAGCCGTTCGGCGGCGAGGAACAGCAAAGGGAAGAACATCCCGATGTTGAGGACGCCGAGCGCGGCCGCCTTCAGCCACCAGGTGCCGCGCGGGAGGGTGCGGGTGATGGCCAGCGCGATCAGGCCCGCGGGCAGGGCGCGCATGAGTCCGGCGAACAGCGGATGCCCGGCCGGGAGGAGTTCGGTGGTGACCACGTAGGTCGTCCCCCAGACCATGGGAGCGAAGGCGGTCAGCGCGGTGCCGGTGAGTCCGGCGGTGAGCGGGGCGGTCGTCAGCGTTTTCACGCTTCTCAGCTTGAGTCCCGACGATCAATGAGTCCAACGCATGTTTGTCACGTGATCCATCTTGATTCAAGATGAATCCATGGAGCTTCAGCAGATGCGCTACGTCGTGGCGGTGGCGGAGACGAACAGCTTCACGCGCGCGGCGGAACGGTGCCTCGTCGTGCAGTCGGCGCTGAGCCACCAGATCGCGCGGCTGGAACGGGAACTCGGCGCGAGGCTGTTCGAGCGGACGAGCCGCCGGGTGCGGCTCACCGCCGCGGGCGAGGTGTTCCTGCCCGCGGCCCGCCAATGTCTCGAGGCGGCCGAACGGGCGGGTTCGGAGGTCGCGGCGGCTGTCGGCGAGATCCGCGGGCGGCTCACCGTCGGCGTCATCCCGACCGTCGCGGCGGTCGACGTCCCCGCCGCGTTGCAGACGTTCCACCGGCGCTATCCGCACGTCCGGATCGGGCTGCGGGTCGGCGCGAGCGAGGACCTGGTGGAGCAGGTCAAGGACAGCGCGATCGAAGTCGCGTTCCTCGGGCTCCCGATGTCGGCCCGGCCGGAAGGGGTCGGTACCCGCGAACTGGGGCGTGACGACCTGGTCGCCGTGGTGGCGCCCGCTCATCCCCTCGCCGACGAGTCCGAAGTGGACTTGAGCAGGCTTTCGTCGGAGGTGTTCGTGGACTTCCCGGCGGGAACCGCGGGGCGTGCCCAGACGGACCAGGCGTTCGCCGCCGCGCGGGTGACCAGGGAGGTCGCCTTCGAGGTGACGGCCGCCGACTTCATGGCGCGGCTCATCCACCAGGGGCTGGGGGTGGCGCTGCTGCCGTCGAAGTACGTGCCGAACCTGACCGGCGTGGTCACCGTGCCGGTGACGGACGCGCCCGCGCGCATCGAGCATCTCGTCTGGAACCGGTTCACGGTGACGCCTGCCGCCAAGGCGTTCCTCGAGGTGCTGGACGACCGCAAGTAGTCCTCTGGTTGCGGTCTGGGGCTTGCGCGGGTGTCACCCCTGGGTGTCGCGAAAGCCACTTTCGGGACATCAGGTGTCCCGAAAGTGGCTTTCGCGACAC
>NZ_MQUQ01000035.1 GCF_001953865.1 Amycolatopsis coloradensis | reverse complement strand
TGGTACTGGTGTGCGGTGAGCGCGACGTCGCGCAGGTCCTCTGGGGTGGTGGTGTCCACTGGTTCGGTGTGGGCGAACTCGCGGACCCCGGCTTCGCCGATCGACACCGCGCCGAGCATCTTGGTGATGAACAGCCCGTCGTCGCCGAACCCGCCTACGATGCCGGGATCGTTGGTGATCGCCGATTCCCGCTCGTCGCGCGGCCCCGCCCCGCGTGCGTCCCTCTTGCCCGGCGGGTGGCGAATCTGTGTGAGCGCGCCCGCCAGGCCAGCATGAGGTCCAGCCCGTCGGGTTCGGCGCGTCAAGGGGAATGACCTTTTCCGCGGCGGGCTCACCGACCAACTCACCGCCTTCCCCTCACCTCGCGGCATGACTAGCCGGGGCGGAACCGGTGTCGTCGGTCCGGGGCGCGGGCCCGCTCCGGCAACGGGCGTCGGGCCGGGTCGCGGGGCGCGTCCTGCTCGTCGGGGACGCGGCCGGTTACATCGACGCCCTCACCGGCGAAGGTCTCGCGGTGGTACTGGCCACCGCGGCCGAACTCGTCCGCTGCCTGCGCGCGGATCGTCCCGCCGACTACGACCGCGCATGGAAACGGACCACGCGGCGGTCACGGTGGTTGACCGAAACCCTGCTGTGGGCACGCGGGCGACCGGCGCTCTCGCCGCGGATCGTGCCGGTCGCCGCCCGGGCACCGCGGCTGTTCGCCGCCGTCGTCGACCAGCTCGCGCACTGATGAACGCCACGGAGGACTGGGACCTCGTGATCGTCGGCGCCGGTCCAGCCGGGTCGTCGGCGGCGACCGCGGCCTTGCGGGCTGCCCCCACCGCACGCGTACTGATGCTGGACACCGCCGACTTCCCCCGCGACAAGGTCTGCGGTGACGGTGTCGCACCGCACGCCATGGACGTACTCGCCGGACTCGGTATCGCCGTCACCGAACTTTCGGCGGACACCGAACCGGTCACAGTAACCCGTGATCACCTGGGCTACCCAGTCCCAACGGCACAAGACCGTCCGCCCACGTGGGAGCCGCCATGATGACCGAAACCGGCGGCAACCGGGGCAAGGTGACACCGCCGCATTAGCCTTACTGTACGACCGCACCGCGTCAGGGAAACACCCCGATACCGATCTTCTGATCGTCACAGTGTCCGGCGAACTGGACAAAGCCACACCCGCCGATGGCCCCTGCGGCTGGTCAGTCAACTCGACCGAGCCTGATCGGCGATCGCGAAGTCGACGTTCCCGCCCTCGCAACCACAGCGGTGCGTGCACGCGGCCTGCTTATGGTGTACCACCTAGCCTGCTTACGGCACCGTTTCGACATCGACGGCGCCGTCCTTCAAGACCCTGCCACTCGCCCTTCCCCACGACGCCTTGACCGGAAAAGAAGGGAACCCGATGCCGCCGCAGTCCGACCACGACGCGCTCCGTGGTGCTGATCTGGCTGTACCACGCCATCCGCATCGGTCGAAAAGGCGGCTGTTCGCCGGCCGCCACACGAGGGATTGAGCGTCACGAGGAAGCCAGTCTTCCCTCGCGACTGCCCGAGTAAGCGGCCGCTCGCATCGACACGAGCCACGACGGCGTGAGACGCAAGCCGGGAGGTTGGGCCGCGACCGGGTCGAAAGCGATAGCCGGTTCTTCGGCATTGATGCGCGACAGGACGATCTCGGCGGCAGGGCGCCACGGCGCTCCAGCCACAGCCACCTTCAGTCGTAGTCGCAACGGGCCGACGTTCACCGACCGGGCCACGTCGGCGACCGAAGCGCGATCCGCAGGCAAACCGGCCACCTCCGCACCGAACCAGAGAGTGCGGTCGTCGACGCGATAGGCCATGAGGCTGCAGTATCGATCACTGTTCCAGGTGCGCAGGGGCCAAGGCAGCATCCGCCCGATGCGGCGGCCTCCCATCGAGGTGGTGAGCAAGAGGTCCCAGTACGCGGACGAAGCGCCGAACCTCAGGGCGAGCCCCAGCGCGTCAGGGAGGGCGCCCGGCGTCCCAGCGCCTTTCGACAACCTGGCCAGGACGGGACCGGGCTGAAGTGGTAGGGATCCGGTCGACACCGAGACAACCTCACCCGCCAGCACCACACCACGAGGATGAACGGCACGCGCGCGCCTGAGCGCGGCCAATGAGCGAAACATCGGAGTGATCACAGAGCTCATACCACTGAGTGTTCCCCGCTGGAACACAGGTAACCGCGGCATATTCACTGACCAAGGTTCGATCCGGTCCGACATTGTCGTTTTTGGTGCGGTATACGACGGCCAGCCGATGCGAGACGCGCCGCCCTCGCCAGTCAGGTGAGTGAGACAGTATGCCGCGAGAGCGGCTCACCTAGCGCGAGTGATCGGGCACATCGGCTCTTCATTCTCCGTTGCTCTTCCCACGGAAACCTGACAGCTCGCCTCTGCATACGAGTCAATGTGTCGGCGGTTGCGAGACCACGGCGTGAAGTCAGCGGTGAGCGAACGCCGCGTAACGCTGCGCCGAACGGATGCGACTCCTACGTTGAGTGACGTGGGTCACTCCAGGGAATGGTTCCTGACGTGGACAGCCCCAACGACATGGCGCGTCCGTGATCGAAGACCGAGGCCGACGACCGCGCCACCCCGGGGGCGGAACGGAGCCGTCATGAAACGAAGTCGCCTTGCCATCCCTGCTTCTCTGGTGTTGCTGGGAGCGTCGAGGTCGGCGAGGGCGTAGTCGTGGTGACCGGGAAGTGCGTGGAACGGTCATCGATCCAGCCTCGATCGGATCCTGCACCAGGACGAAGGGCGGACGGTCACTGTGACCGTCCGCCCTTCGAGAGAACCGGAAGTTCGTTCCTTGAGAAACGTCAGACCCGGTAGACCTTGATGTACATACTCTGCCATGGGCCGTTCTCGTCCTCGAGGCCGACGAGGGCGAATCGGTCGCCATAACCAGGCGACTGGCAGGCCCAGCTCAGTGGTGCGTCGTTCACCATCCCGCGCCGGAAGCAATCCGATGAGCTGATGTAGGACTTGATCGCCACATTGGCCCCGCCCGAGACATCGAACTCGATCACCAGGGGGCCGCCGTAGCTGTAGAAGCCGACGTCACACCAGGCCGCCGCGGCACAGTATCGCTCGGCGACAAGCGTTGAGGCCGCCTGCGCGGTGCCGGTCGTCCCGATCGCGGCCGCCAGACCTATCGCGGCGAGAGCAGCACCATGACGAAGCTTGTTCAAGATACTCATCCTTCCCACCCAGCGTGGTGACTAGAGCCAGATCTGGAAACAGTTGGTGTCGGAAGCCTTGCCGTCCCAGGTCGTCCGGCTGCATACGTAGGAACCGCTCACCGCGTTCTTCTCCGCGGTGAACAGCGCGCCCTGCGTACCCGTGTGGCAGCCCTGATGGGTGTACGTCTGCTCCCAGTGCCCAGAGGCACTTGACCGGCCCCAGACGTCCAGCTTGCTCCGGCAGATGTCCGCAGGGTAGATGATCGGAGGCATGACATGGGTAGCCGACAACCACACCTCGACCTTGTCGACCCAGGTGCTGTTGCCATAGATGTACATGCAGGCCTCATTATAAGTCCCCGGCCCAGGGGCCTTGATGCACTGCTTGGCGTCGGCGACGGCTTGCCCGGCGGGCAAGAGCGCGAACGCGGCGACCACCGATGCGATCGTGGCCGAAATCCTGCCTAGTGTTCTACGCACGTAATCTCCCCAGAATCTGGCCTGACCCAGTCAGGCTCGGAAGTCAATGTTCGCGCTGGCTTTGCGCGATCCCGATCGTCAGCATTCGCGGGCGGCGTGGAATCGGGCCTCGCCGTAGTCGGCGTAGGGTTCATAGCCGGGATAGGCGCGCCAGGTGCCGCGGTCGCTCTCCAGGCACCACACCTTGTCGGTGGTGTTGGACCAGCTGCGGATGCGATAGTTCCCGATGCTGATGCCGCTCCACCCGTTGCTGCAGGTCGTGGAACCGCCGTAGTTCGACGCCGTGTGCACGCAGAGTTCCGGCCGTGGTGCGGCGCTCGCGGTGGGGGCGAAGGCCGTCGCCGCCGTCGCCACCGCGGCGAACGCCGGCGCGGTCATGCTCAGCTTCTTCACTTCTGCTCCTTCGTGAACGTCAGAAGAACGAGATCAGTAGTCCACGAAGGCGATACCCCGGACAAGGCGGTTAAGGTCTCGCTAAAGAGCTTGCGGCTCGGGCGAAAGCCGGTGGCGAACCGAGGCCGCGACCGCGCAGCAGGGACCGGATGCTCGTGGCGGCGGGGTGACCGATCCGGTCGAACACGGCGAGAGCCTCGTGCCAGTACCTCTGGGCCGTCGCGTCTTCACCCGCCGAATCCGACAGGTGGCCGATGGCGCGAAGGGTCGCCGCTCTTCCTTCGAGGTCGCCGATCTCGATGCGAATCGCCAGTGCCCGGTGGAAGCCGTCCATGGCCTCGTCGTAGCGGCTCGCGTGGTGATGGACCCGGCTCAAATTGTGCAGTGCCGAAGCTTCGAGGTGCTGGTCGTCCAGTTCCTCGTTCAACGCCAGTGCTTCGAGAAGGCTTTCCCGCGCGAACTCGGCCAGTCCGAGGTCCGCGGCGACGAATCCCAGGGTGCACAACGCCTTGGCCAGTCCGACCGTGAACCCGGCCCGACGGCACAGCTCGACGGACTGTCCCAGGACGGTGAGCGCTCGCCGGGATCTCCCGGTTTGGTGCAGGACCGTGCCGAGGCAATCGAGGGCCGCGGCCTGTCCGGCGGGCATGCCCAAATCCCGGAACATGCGTTCCGCGCGACGAAGATGTCTTTTCGCCGCGAGGGGATCATGTCCGCAAGACCGGTGGGCGGCCCCGAGGCTGTAGTGCATGGCCGCTTCCGCGGACTCGTTCCCTTCTCGCTGGGCGGCCGTCAACGCCGCCTCGGCCATCGAGCGCCAGGTGGCGACATCGTAGTTGCGCCACAGGTAACCGCGGAGGACATCGGTGAGCTGCCAAGAGAGTTCCCGTGGGCCGTGTTCGGCGGCGTGCAGGACCGAAGCCGCCAGGTTTCCGCGTTCGGCCGCGAGCCAGTCCGCCGGCGCGACGGCGATTTCCTCGGCGCGGCAGCGTGTTTCGGGTAAGGAGCACAACCGCAACATGCCCGGGTAGGCCCGGTCGGTCATCGCCTTTGCCGCGTGCAGGTAGTGCTCGGAGAGCCGCTGTCCGGCGAGGGACCGATCACTCGCACTGTCCACTTCGGAGCAAAGCTGGGCCGCGTACAGGCGGAGGAGGTCGTGGACCTGGTAGCGGTCGGAGACCCGAGGCTGGAGGAGATGCGCTCCGACGAGCTGGTCGACGAGGTCCATTGTGTGTTCGACGGTGAGGCCCGCCAGCGCCGCCAGAGCCGCGATGCTCACATCGGCCGAGGGGACGAGACCAAGCAGGCGGAACAGGCGAGCGGACCCCGGACCCAGGGTGGCGTAGGAGAGGTCGAACGCCGCTTGCACCGCCACACCACCGTTGCGGCCGAGTGTCAGCCCGGCGAGCCGGTTGCCTTCGCGGAGTGCGGTCACATAGTCATCGAGGCCCCCGTAGGAGGCTCCACGCGCGAGGTTCGCCGCTGCGATCCTCAACGCCAGCGGCAGACGTGCGCACAGATCACTCAATTCGGCCAGTGCCGGGGTGGCCGGACTCCGGCCCAGCAAGCGAGCGAGCAAAGTGACGGCTTCGCGGTCGCCGAGTACGTCCAATTCGATGAACCGGGCGTCGGTGCGCAGGCCGAGCGCGGACAGGTCATTGCGGCTGGTCACCGCTACCGCGCTGCGCGGATTGGCGGGCAGGATGGGCAGGACCTGTTCCGGCCCGGTCACGTTGTCCAGCACGAGCAGCACCTCGCGGTCGGCGAGCACGGAACGCAGCATGGCCGCGCGTGCTTCGACATCGTGCGGGACCGAGGTGGATTTGACGCCGAGCCCGGTGAGGAACGCTGTCAGCGCGTCGCCCGCGCTCCGGGCCACGGTGCCGGAAAAGCCATGCAGGTCGTAGTACAGCTGCCCGTCAGGGAACCGGTGACTGACCCGGTGGGCCCAGTGGACCGCGAGCGCGGTCTTCCCGACACCCGCGGAGCCGGTGAGGACGATGACCCTCGCGGTGCGCCGCGAGCCGTCGGCGACGTTCAGAAAGGCGTCGAGTTCCGCCAGTTGCCGAGCGCGGCCCAAGAAGGCGGTGCTGTCAGGCGGTAGCTGTGCCGGTGCCCGGGGGTTCTCGTCCCGGCTCGGCGTCGCCCGGTCGGGCCCGAGACAGCGCCGATACGCCGCACGCAGTTCGGATCCGGGGTCGACACCGAAGAACTCACGGAGTCGACCGCTGATCTCGTGGAACAGACGGATGGCGGCCTGTCGCTGCCCGGTGGCGGCGAGCGCGAGCACGATCCGCGCGTTGGCGCCCTCGTGCAGGGGTTCAACCTCGGTGACCTTTCGCAGTCGTGGCAAGGCGTCCTGATGGCGGCCGCGCGCGAAGGCGAGATCCGCGTAGGTGAGAACGACGGTCATCCATCGTTGCGTCAGCGCGACGACGGCCGGATGCTGATGGGCCTCCGGCCCGAAGTCGGCCAGCACCGGGCCTCGCCACAACGTGAGCGCTTTCTCGTACACTTCCTCGGCCGTCCAGAGCCGCCCCGCCTCGTGCTGGGCCGCCGCGTCGGTCGCCAGGACGGTGAATTCCAGGGCGTCGCATTGCCCGGCCGTCACGGTGAGCTGGTATCCGGTGCCGATCCTGCGCAGCTGTGCGGTCGAGCCGTTCGTCCGCAGCAGCCGCCGAATCCGGGACACATAGGTGTGGACGAGATCCCGGTAGGTGGCGGGGATGTCCTCGACCCACACGAAATCGACGATGTCCGACTGTGCCACCGGCTCATTCGCCCGCAGGGCCAGCAGGCCGAGCAGACGCCTCAGCTTCGGGGCGCCGATGTCGATCCGGCGTCCGCCGTCCCGAACGATCATCGGGCCGAGCACGTCGATCCGCAGCGCCGTGCCGGAGGTGATCTCGACGGCGGAAAGCCCGGTGACCTCGACGAGCTTCCGGACCGACCTGGGATGCGGCCGGGGGCTCGACTCCCGTTCGATGTCCCGCAGGGTGCGCACGCTCAGACCCGCGCGAAGGGCCAATTCGTTCTGGGTGATTCCGTTCCGTGCTCGGTAGGCGCGCAGCGCTTTACCCAAGGTCATGACGCCCCCAGCGTTCGTTCTTTTGCCGACCTGTCACAAAAATACCGTGTCCGGTCGACGAATTTCCCCCTGTTTCGCCGGTCGAGAACGAACTCTGCCGGTCTGCGCCTCTTTTGCCTGGTCAAGGCGGTGACGCGGCTCAAGGATCGCGCCAGGTCCCGGGATCGGTGTCGTGCCTAGGCTGGACCGGCGAACAGAGGGGGTCTTGTGTTGCGCATTCACTTTTCGGCGGCCGACGTGCTCGGATTGCGGGTTTCTGTCGCCCCTGATCCGCTGTGGGAACTTCTGCTGAGCGTGCACGCGGCGCAAACGGTCGGAATCAGTGGCGCGCTTCGTGCCTGGCGCACGGCGGTGCGCGGCAAACTAGCGCCGTCGGCCGCCCTGCTCTGGCCCTTGGCGCGGCCGCTGGGCTACTCGCCGGACTTCTTGACCCCGACCGCGGGCGAAGCCGACTTCGAAACAGGTCTGGACCAGCTGCTGGCCACCTCGCGGACCAGCCTCCGGGCCGACCTTTCGCTCCTGGCGACCCAAACACGTCCGACAGCCTGGACGACTGACCTGGCCGACGGCAGGCGCGAGGCACTGCATCGGCTGCGCGACGCGTTGAAGGCCTACCACGCAGCCGCAATCGACCCCTTCTGGGACGTCATCCGGCGAATGGCAGGCGCGGATCGCGAGAGAAGGGCCGCGACCGCGATCGGTGAGGGCGCCGGAGCCATGCTCACAGCCTTGCATCCCGATATCCGCTGGGACGGCGGGGTGCTGGAAGTCGGCTATCCGGTCGACCAGGACGTCCACCTGGAAGGGCGGGGCTTGACCCTGGTGCCCTCGTTCTTCTGCGGGCCAAGGCCCATCACCCTGCTGCGGCAGAACGAACGACCCGTGCTCGTCTATCCCGTCGACCGGGAATTCGACGCTCTCGCCATCGGCGGTTCCACGCGTCTCAGCCGGTCGCTCGCCGCTTTGCTGGGCAGGACCCGGGCACAAATCCTGCACGCCATCGCTACGGACGCGCCCGTCACCACGTCGGATCTCGCGCGGTCGGTCGGGATCTCCGTCGCCGGGATCAGCCAGCACACGTCGGTGCTGCGGAACGCTGGGCTCATCACCACGGTCCGGGACCACGGCTTCGCACTCCACCACGTTTCACCGCGCGGCGAGGTCTTGCTGAGTGGCTGAGCCGTCGGGGCGGCGAGTCGCGGTCGCCGAAGTGGCATAGCCGATCGGCAAGGCGGCTCGGCTCCGTGCATCGGGCAGGTCGTGACCGGCCCAGGAACACTTGACTGTGGCTACGTGATGAACGCGAGTTCGAGCTCGGACGCACAGTGGGCGTAGCGGTCGTCGACCGCGGCGGAGCGTATGAGGGTGCCTTCTTCCCTTCGGTACACCCGGTCCGGGCCGCCGAAGGACAGCCAGTCGAAACCGGTGTTCGCCCACGTGTCGTCGAAGATCAGGTCGTGCGCGCGCACCAAACTCAGGTTGACGTGGGCGTCGGCGAGACAAGTGAGCCGCTCGAGCGCGTCGGCGTCGTGATCGCGATCGGGGTGGCCGAGCCCGTAGGCGATCCGGGCGACCAAGTCCCGTCGGCGGAGCATCATCTCCAACTGGGCGATCAGGCCGTCGGTGACGACCGCCGCGCGCAGGACCGGGGCGACGAGCAGGAACCGGCGGCGTGCACTGGCCACGGCGGTGGCGAGTAGTTCTGGGTGTTCGAAGAGGGGACGCTGCGCACGGTGAGCGCGGCCAATTCCGCGCGCGCGGCGGCGGCGTCCTCGTCATCGGCTGCGAGGACGGTGCCGGGTTCGGTCACCGCTGGAGTGGTGTCGGCGCGCCGTTGCAGGCCGCGGACGGTGTCGTGGGGCGCGCGCTGGGCGGCCAGTTGCGGCGGCAGCGCGGGTTCCCCGACCGAGGGTTCGACCCTGATCTTCATGGCGGCGGTACCGCCGGCTTCGGCCAGCGCCTGGTCGTGTGGTGTGCTGACGATGTCGTCGACCGCGACGGTCAGGCGCACGTCGTCGAAACCGGTGGCGGCGAACCCAAGGATCACGGCGGGCAGGTACTGGCGAGTGACGGCATCGACCGCGAGCACGTCGATCCGCTCGCTGCCATCCGGCCGTCCGCGCCCGTGCCGGTGACCTGGTGGTGGGCCGGGCCGAGGAGGCGGTTGATCGCGCGGGGAGTGACCTCGTCCCGTGGCGGCGTCCTTACGCCCGATCAGCTCGAATCTCCTGGTGGCCGTCGGGGCCCACAGGAGCCGGTCGAACCCTTACGGGTCCGTGACGCGCTGCGGCGAGGAGGTCAGCAGGTCCTCGGCGGCCACGGTGCCGGATCGGGCCCAGGCTGATCCGGCGAGTGCCGTGGTGCTCGGGGCGGTAGTCGAGATGCTCATCGGACAGCCGGCGCGCGGCATCTGGTCGCAGAACGCTGGCACAGTACAGAACCGCGGCGTCGTAGCCGCGCGGCGCCCATCCCCAATGCTCCCAATCCAGCATCCACAACGTCGGGGTGGTCAGGTTGCACCAGTGCAGGTCGCCATGGGCACACGACCGCGGTGCTCGCCGGGACTGCGGTTCGATCGAGTTCGTCAAGAAGGTGGTGGGCCGAGCCGAAAAGACAGGCTCGCTATCCTCCGACAACGACAGGTGAAACCCGAGTCGCCGATGGCGCGCGCACAGAGCTGGGCTGATTCGCCGTCCTCTGTCGCAAGGAGCGCGGCGGAGCAGCTTGCGCCATCGCCGACCACGGCCGGATCGAAGACCACCTAAACCTGAGTGAAAGGGTCCAGAGCGCATCGGGCCCGATGCGCTCTGGAATCCTTGGCGAGACCACCGCGCATTGGCAGCGGCTGGGACTGGGGCCGTCCGACGAGCCGACGGCAATGTGATCGGGCCGAACAAGCGATCATCTACCGGAAGCGGCAGCTCATGCCGTGATCGGCGCGCAAGCCCGATTCAGGTAGGTCGATCCTTCGAACAGGGCAGCGCACACGGTAACGATGGCCCGGTCCACACTCTGGTTGATGTCGCGGTGGTGTTTCTCGGCCATTCGTCTGCCACCCCAGGAGTTACTGCTCTCATCGAAGATCTGACCGTTGTCGTAGAAGAAAGTCACCACGATTTTCGGGTTCCCGACGCCACCGGAGCTGACGAATTCGCCTTCACCCCACCAGATGGTATGCCTGCTCTGCGCGGACCAGCGGACACTGAGCCAGCCGGTCCCGCTCTGGATGAGCGTCGTACCTCCACCTTCGGCTTGGATACCCACCTCTGCGGGAGTCGGCGGAGCCGCCATCGCCGTTCCCGCGCCCACCAGTGAAGTAAGCACCACCAGAGTGCCCACCATAAATCTCTTCAGCACGTTCACCAGGTTCTCCTTACTCGAATCGAGGAACTGAATTTCTCTTCCCTTATGAAGGATCACTTGAGTTTGAACGAAAGACCACCCAGTTAACGGCTCGCTGAAATCACCACAAGGCAGTGGCACTTCCGGTATGATTGCGCGAATCCCTTCTGGGAAGTGACCTGCACTGGTGAGCTTATCGAGTCGATCATGACCTTTCGGCAGCGGCGGCGGACTTCACCGAGAGCACCGACGGTCGCGATGGTTGCTGCGTGCAGCCCGCAGGCCCGCGCGAGCGCTAGTGCTCCAGCCGCAGTTCGTGATTAATGGCCTGTCTTCGCTGGTGTGGGCTTGCTGGGCGCGGTGTTGATGGCGTCGGCGCCAGTGTGACCAGGCCCAGGTCGCGAGGTGGTCGAGCGGGTGGTGATCAGGTGTGCCAGGAGACGCTTGACCTCGCCCAGTGTGATGGGGATGAGGCCGCTACCAGGGCTTTTGGGGCTATCGCGGCGGTGACGGCCAGGTAGGTATGGGCGAGCATGGCCAGGGTGATGTGCCGGTACCAGGGCGTCGTAGCGGCGTACCTAGCACTGATCCAGGCCGATGTCGGTTTTGGCGGTCTGGAAGCAGTCCTCGATCGCCCAGCGTGCTTCAGCGACCCGAATCAGTTCCTGATCGATCGTTCCTGTTGGGGCGCAACATAAGTAGTAGGCGATCTCATACTTTCCTTTGCTGTTGCGGGTCGACGAACGGCGGGCGAGTAACCAGCGGTCCCAGCCGGGTGGAGTGGTGTCGGAATAGGTGAGTAGTTCGGCGACGGCCCAGTCGAACAGCCGTGGTCCTTTGGCGCCGTCTCCGCAGCTTCGGCGTTTCCACGCGTCAGCGGGTGCGTGAGCGACGAGCGCGTCGGCGCGGGACGTGCCGGCCACCGCGGGGATGGTCTGGCTGCTGGGCACGGCCACGACATAGCCGATCCGCTGATCTTCCAGCCAGCGACGGAATTTCGAGTCACCGCCGTAGGCTTAGTCGGCGGTGACCCAGGTGGCGGGCACGCCGGCGTCCAGAGCACGGGCGAGCATCCGCTGCGCGAGCACGGTTTGGTCGCGAACTCGACCTCGTCGGGAACCGCTGCCTCGCGGCAGCGTTCCCTGACGCAGGTCCAGGACTTCGGCACATTCAGCTCACGGTCGATCAAGGTACGACCTTTGCTTGTGGCATAAGCACAAAACACGCCGAGCTGGCAGTTCTCGACGCGTCCGGCAGTGCCGGAATACTGGCGTTGCACCCCAGCAAATTTGGTGCCCTTCTTGAGAAATCCGGTCTCGTCCACAATCGACACACCGTCACGCTCACCCAGGTGACTGATCGCGTAGTCGCGGACATCATCACGGACGCCGTCAGCGTCCCAGGCCGCCGCGTTGAGCAGACTTTGCATCCCATCCGGGGTGATATCCCCGGCAGCCTCGGCCAGTGTCCACCCGTTCTTGCCGGCCAGCGGCGCAAGCAAGCCACGCACATAGGCACGGGCCCTGCGCCGAGGTTCAGCCCGATGAAACTGTCCCGCGACCTTCGCAAACAGGTCATCCAAACCGGTAACCCAGGCAGCCAGATCATCATCACTCAACACAAGATCGACACACTACCCGACCATCATCACAAAGTGCGGCTGGAGTACTAGCAGCAATGACCGGACAACCCACCTGCTAGCCCAGCCATAGCGTGCGCACTCAGCTTGTGGGTACGTCAAGGCTCCGCTGAACTGTCCGAGTGTCATTCCAGCCGAGTTGACACTTGCTCCCAAGATGAGGCCGTTGCACTGTCTAGCGCCACAGCGACGATGAGACGACCGAAGACGTCTACCTGAATGTCGTCTGTCCATCCTCCTTCCAGGCGGCGTCGACGCAGCGTGTCTTGGCGATCCTCCAGCTGTTCACTGCGAAGAACTCCAAGAAACAGATGTGTCTTCGACGATCCGACTAAGTCGGTCTTCACCCAGCCACCTCGAACGGGCTCGTCGTCGAGGACTTGACGACCGTTTTCCGGCGCCGTTTCGTAGAGATAATCTACAAAATTTCGAGCATAGGCGCGCATTCCCATCTCGAAGTCCATACCCGAGAAACCCGACTCGTCGGTTCCGTCAACCGCATGATATGAGCGGTCGGCCAGCCTCTCATTCGTTCGCTCACCCTGAGGGTCCACGATTCCGCCGCCTGAAGCGTCACCAGCCGTCGCGATAGAACGAGGTCCCTCAACTTCCGCATCCGGCACTCGGGAGCCAGGTGGCGGCTCCGAAGCGGGCGCCGAAGGCGGCCTTCGCTGACCGCTGGGAGGCAACGTCACATCAAACAGGTCAACAGCCAGTGCTGGACCGCCAAGGCACGTCCACGCCATCGTCACCGGATGGTAGTTGTGACGCTCCGACCAGCCAAGCATCTGATTCAGCCGACGCCGCTGTTCAGCGGTCGGTCGCATTTTCCTAGGGGGTCGTGTAGATCGTCCCCGCGCCTCTCCAGCCATCCTGGATATGCCCACTGCCGGGTCGAGGAACAAGAGGTCTGGACGCACTCCCCGCCGGTGATAGTCTCCTGCAAACCTGGCGGGCAGAGTATCGAAATGCTCAAGGTCATCGTGGTTCCCAGGCCATCGGAAATGGTCACTCACCGTCGCCGTTAGCATGCCCATGCCCACCGATTCGGTCACAAAGGCCCCGATGTGACGCGCAGCGGATTTCAGGTCTCCGACCCGTGCCCTCACACGACTATTCTTGCTTTTGGACATACTTAAGAAGCTGAGGACGAGGTTGAGTTCGTGTTGCTTAACCCTGTAAGCCATCCTGCGTCGCAGCGGGGCAGCCAAAGTGTTGACCTTCAGAAGGCTGGGAACCCAAACGTCGATCGGTCGGCGCTTGTCCAAGGTAGCACGAACCACGACAAGCTCACCATTGGCATCGTAGTCACTTTCACAACGGAAGACACGCAGGTCCGCAGTCGGCATTTCATCATTCTAGCAACCGTCGCGTGCCGAGCTCTCAGCGGCGGTTACTCCTTCATTGATTCAAGGGCACGGATGAAAGCAGCCTCGGCCACGACAGGTACTCCCAGAAGACGTGCGTCTTTTGCCTTGCCGGACAACGAATCGGGATCCGCGGCGGCAACGACTCGGGTCTTCTTGCTCACCGAGCTGACCACCTGGAGGCCGAGGCCTTCCGCTTCTGCTTTGAGCTCGCTGCGTTGACGTCGCATGGCTCCGGTCAGGACGATCCGATCACCAGGGCGTAGGACGAGTCCCCCGATGCTGACTTCCGCGACCTGGGCCTGCGGCCGCTGTGTCGGCGCGGCCTGTTCCTCTCGAAGAACGAGCTCAACTTCGTCGGCATCGAGGCCGAGAAGGTCGGCTACCGCTTCCAGGTCTCGTCGCTCTTCTACGGACACGCGCCCGTCCGCCCAGGCAGCTCGCGCGAGATCGCGCAGGTAGGCGTGGTGGACCTTGATGACTTCCGCTTTGTGTAGGCCGAAGTCGAGGGCAACCTCGACCAGCGCATCGGCCTCCGATACCGAGATCTGCCGGTCGAGCAGGGCTCCGTCCAGCACGGCAAGGTAGGCATCCATCGCGGGATCGCCCTCCCGCGGCACGCGGTCCACCAGCCGAGCAAGAAAATGCGGCTCGGCAATAGCAGCCGCCTGACGACGCACGGGCTTCACCAGAGCGCCTGGCATGGCGGGTAGATCCCAATGCACGTCCGGCAGCCCCTGCAGCCGCGACGACGCTATCCCTGGGGCACCCGCAACCAGTCGGCCGAACAATCGGGCTGCAGCTAGGGCATCCCCGAGCGCAGTGTGGAATCGCACGCCATCGACGCCGACCGCCTTACAGCACTCAGCAAGCGACCGTCGCATCCCAGAGAAAACGGCGCCCGCAAGCCTCATCGTGCACACACCGCCGGACAGGTAACCGGACAGATCCACAGCCAGACGCGCGAATTCAGCGCGCAAGTGCATGGAATCGAATGGCAAATTGTGCGCGACCACGACACGCCCACGGAAGAGTTCGAGCAGGTCACCAGCGACCTGCTCGAACTTCGGAGCACGACGCACCTCGGCGGCGCGGATACCGTGGATGGCCTGCGGGCCGAGATCACGGTCCGGATTCACCAGGGTCGACCACTCGTGGGTGATCTCCCCTGTGAGATCGACGTGGACGACCGCGATCTCAGCCACACGATGACGAAAGCCGGGCAGAATCCCCGTCGTCTCGATATCGACAACGGCAAACCCACGAAACGACCTCATAGCGGAAGCCTCGTCGTCATGCCGGCTTGCACCGACGCGAGCCAGGACGGCGGCAACGGCTCGGCATCCCCGTGAGTCTCTCGGACATAGCGACGTCTCTTAATTCCTTCGGTCTCGCCCCACTGCCGGACCAGCCACCGCAGCACCCCGACCACGGTCAAGGCGCCCGAGCCAACTGCCGTCGACCCGGCAACAGGACGGACCCTCGACAACGACCTCAGGTCATCGAAGCCAATCGGGCGTTCAGCTATGAAATCACTGCTCCACTCCACATCAGCCACATTCTTGAGCTCACGCTTCGCCGCTGACACGGTCTCGTTGTATGCCGCGCGACGATCAACGATGTCCGAGAAACACTGAAGCGGCGAAAAGAGTTGCGCTGCCCACCATTTCTCCGCATCGACCCCGGCAACCTCGGTGACCCGGTCGAGCACCTCCTCCAGCTCGCTCCGAACGACGCCGGTGATCGACCTCCGCTCCACCAATGTCAAGAGGCGACGGGCATCGTCCCGCGAGCCGAGCAGGCGCTCCAATGAGTAGATCCACGCCCCGACCGGTGTCCCTTGCGGGCTCACATGCCAGACCGCGACTGACTCGGTCCCCTCCACGCCAGGACCAACCACCAGCACGGCACTCGCAGGAGCCGCCAACGCGACCGGAACCTCCACGACCGCGTCTTCCATCTCGTCGATGTCGCTCACGCACTACCCACCCTCAAATCGGCCGAACGCCTCAACAAGTCGCAGAAAGGCTCGAAGTGTTACGGGATGCCTGCTAGCCAGGACGACACCGTTGACTGCCGGACCCGAGCGGTGAACGTTCGGGGGGTTTCCCACCTGCCCGGTACGGCCCCGACCCTCGACCTTGACAACAGCCCAGGAATCGCTGCTGAACGAACTCGCCAACCCGGGACGACCGCTCGACAGTTCACAGTTCGGCGGCATCGGTGGCCACGGCAACCGCGACGACGAGATTTCCCTTGTGGGCCAGGGACAGGTGGACAGCGCCGATGTTGAGCTGGGCGGCGCGGAGCGCGGCTCCTCCGCGCAACCGCACGGACGGGAAACCGTCCGGATCGCGGAGGATGGCGATCTGAGCGGGAGTGACACCGGCGCGAACACCGAGACGAAGGACTTTGATGACGGCCTCCTTTCCCGCGAATCGGCCCGCCAGGAACTCCTGGGCGCGGGTGGGCCCGAAGTCGGCCGCGGTGGCGATCTCCTCTTCCGCGTAAACGAAGCGGCGGAACCAGGGGCGGTTGAGCAGGGCGCTCAACTCATCGACGCCGAGCACATCGACGCCCAGCCGCGTCATCACGCCTGCCTGAATCTGACGATCGCCAGGTGGCTGTCGCCGCTGACCGGGTCAGTCTCCGCCAGCACGACCGTGTCGTGCTGGTCGCGCCACTGCCGCCAGTATTCGGCCAGTGCCAGCCAGACGCTGGTGCAGTAACTGCCGGGCCCCACCCGGTGTGCGGGAACGTCAAGGACATCGACACCGGTCACCCATGGCCCCAGGACCAGCAGCGTTCCCGAGCCGAAAGACCGGAGTCGGTCGCCGAGGTCCTCGACGCGCTCGACACCCCCGATGCTGGGTCCGGCACCGCTCCCGAACAACAGCAGAACGCCGGAGTCGACCAGCGGGGTGTCGTGAACGAGCCAGTAGCGGCTGGGCAACGTGGTCTGCTCGACGATGGCCAAAACCGCTGTCTCACCACAGCCTTCGCGCTGGTGGGCGTCGATGACGCGCAGCGCGGTGAAGGGTGCGGCGAGCCCCTGCTCGGAGATGCCGAAGCTGGTGGCCTGCCCACCGAGCAGCATGTTCAGGTGGGCGGCGACAGCGGTGAACGGCAGCACGTCAGGCAGCGCTTGAGCAAGCACGACGAGACCCGGCCGCACCGCGGCGACCTGGTCGTCCGCGGCCAGTGCGGACACGATCTCGCGGTGGGCGACGTTGCGCCCGGTGCGGAGCAGCTCAGAGTCCACAGTGGAGCCGAACGGCTCGACCAGGTCTCGGTAGTAGGCCGCGATCGACGGGTCGTCCTCCGGTGACCCGGCCTCCGGCGAGACGACGGAGACAGCGGCGCGCAATATCGGCATAGTGCCCTCAGCCCGCGTCGCTCGGCGCGACCGTGGGCCGCAGCGAGTCCACGTAGTCGGCGAGCGTGCCGACAGAACGGAAGTCGTCCATGTCGAGGTTCTCCGGGTCCACCGAGACTCCGAGGGCGTCCTCCAAGGCCATCAACAGCTCCAGCACGGACGTCGAGTCCAGGTGCAAATCCTCGAAGAGCCTGAGGTCCTCGGCCACGGGCCCCACCTCGTGGTCGAGCACCTCCCCGAGGGCCGTCCCGATCGCGGCCACGGTGTCGCTCCTGTCCATTGCCGATCCCCTCCCGTCCGCTGAGTGCGAAGGCGTGCTGATGAAATCCGCCAGCCGTTGTTTGGCCAGCAGGTCCTGCGGCCGGTCACGCTCCCGCACCAGGTGCGCCACCCCGTCGTGCACCAGCAGCTCCGCGGGGTAACCGTGGCTGAGGAACAGGCCGGGCGACGCGCTCGGGCCGTAGGCGCCCGACCGTTCGACGCCGAGCAGGTCGCCGGGTTCGACCACCGGCAGTGGCACCCGTTTCCCGATGACGTCGTTGGGCGTGCAGAGCGGGCCGGTGACCGTGTAGGCGCGCACCGCGTCGTCCCGGTAGCGGGTCAGCGATCGGATCGGGAAGTTGCGCTTGACGAAGCTGCCGATGCCGACGGCCGCCATGTGGTGATTGGTGCCGCCGTCAGCGACGACGAACTCCTCCCCCGCCGACCGCTTCACATACAGCGCGCGCGTGACGTAGGTGCCCGCCCGCGCGGTCAGGTACCGCCCGAGCTCGTTGATGAGCCTCACCTCCGGGTGTGCGGCGACAAACGGCTCGACGACTCCGTTGATCCCTGTGGTCAGCGCGGCGAGGTCGAGGTCCTTCTCGTTGTCGAAGTACGCCACCCCGAACCCGCCGCCGAAGTCGACCGTGTCCAGCGGGATGCCGAGCCGGCGGGCCAGCTCCGCCGCCGTTGCCAGGATCTGCCTGGTGTTGTGCACGATGTCGTCGTGGCCGAGGAACCGGGTGCCCATGTAGGCGTGCAGGCCCTTCACCGCCACCCTGGGCGCCGCGGCGAGCGTCGCGCCCGCGGCGAGCAGCAGGCTCTGATCGATGCCGAACTGCCGCGGCTTGCCACCCATGGCCAAGCCGGACCCCTTGGTGTGGAAGTCGGGGTTGATCCGCAGCAGGGCAGGCACCTGGCCCACTTTCCGCTCGGCGGCGACCTCGTCGAGCAGGGTCACCTCTTCCAGCGACTCGCACACGACGGCATGGATGCCTGCCTCGACGCAGGCGGCCAACTCCGCGCGTGACTTGCCCGGCCCCAGGAAGATGATGTCGCGCGGGGCGATGCCCGCCTGCAGCGCGGTCATCAACTCGACGAGCGACGAGACCTCCGCGCCTGCGCCGAGCACGCCGAGGTAGCCACACACGCTGATGTTCGGGTTCGCTTTGAGCGACAGGAAAATGTCCACGGCGGGGTGGAGGCGATCGCGGAGATCCCGGTAGGTTTCGCGCAGGATGTCGGCGTCGTAGACGTAGAACGGCGTGCCGTACCGGTCCGCGATGGCGCCGATCGGCACCCCCTGGATGCGTAGCTCGGAATCGCTCGTCTCGAGGTTGGTCACCGTGCCTCCTCTGCGGTGGCGGAACCGTCGGCCGAGAGCCCACTCAGGGCGTCGGCGACGCGTCGGTCAAGCGAGTCGAGGCCGGGGCGGTCCGGGGCGAACAGCACCGCGTGCAGCCTGCCGTCGAATGGGGTTGACACACCGGATTGCGCGTTCACCGTGCCGAAGCAGGTGAGTAGCAACCCGGCGCCCGCGGTGGGCGGGCGGGCGAGGTCGCCGAGGGCTTCCATCACGGCAGTGAACGGCACCGGTTGCCTGGACCGCACCGGGTAGTGCTTGGCCAAGGCCGCGCCGTCGTCGGCCTGGTAGCGCTCGACGACCCGCCCCTGGTAGGTGGACATGTTGAGCCGCGCGTTGATCTCCAGCACCGGGTAGACGTGGCCGTCGGCGCCGAGCAGCGCGTCCACGCCCACCACCCCGAAGAAGCCGTCAGCGTGCAGGCGCGCACCGATCACAGCCGCGGCGGTGGTGATGTCGTTCACCTGCGCCCGGGTGAGGGCCGCGGGCATGATATGTCCTTTATGGACACCCTGGACGGTCAGCGCCTCCTTGACGAAGTCAAGCCCGACGGCACCATCTCGACTGAGGGTGAACTGGTAGTTCAGGTCGAACCGCTTGGGCAGGAAGTCCTCGACCACGACGTGGATCGAATCGTCGCCGGTGGCTTGGGCACGCCGTTCGACCATGCGCAGCAGACGTCGCGCCTTGGCCGCACTGGCGAGCACGAGCAACCCCTTGCCCGACACGCCGTACGCGTCCTTGACGATGAGCGGCCGCTGCGGTGTCGGCTCGTCGGCGAGCGCCGTCCGCAACTCCGCGACGGTCTCGCAGCAGTGTCCCGGGATCACCCGCAGACCCGACTCCGCCGCCAGCCGCCTGCTGTAGATCTTGCTGTTGACCCGTTCGAAGGTGGCCGCGTCGGGTACGGCCAACCGCAGACCGGTCGTCTCGGCGATCTTCTGCTCGTCCCTTGCCGTGCCCATGGGCATCAGGTAGGCGCCCCGGTCGGCGAGCCCCCGCAGGTATCGCACCAGCCCCGGGGAGGACAGGATCGCCGCGCTGGTGCCGCCCGCGCCCTCAGCGACGAGTTCGGCGGGCATGCCGAGGCCGGTCGCCTCGATGTAGCGCCGGTAGTCGCGGTCGATGGGGGCGCCGAGCAGCAAATGATCACCGGGCTCGGCGAGCAGCGCGCCGAGCTCCTCCATCCTCTGCACCAGTGCCGTCGTCGCCGACACCTTGGGCGTGGGGAGGCCGACGCAGTGGGTCGCCCACTGGTCCTCCACCTCGAAGTTGCACAGCCAGACGAACTCCGCGTTCCGACTGCCGGTGAGCGCTTGCTTGAGATTCGCGGTGTACACCCCTTCCGCCATGGCGTTCACCGCGCCCGGTGGGTGATCACCATGGCGCCGAAGGTGGCGCCGAGCCCAACGGAGACGAGCAGGTAGTGGCGGCCGTCGACGAGCCTGGCCGCTGCACGCACCGTGGTGTAGTTGACGAACACGTCCGCGGAGTAGCAGTGGCTCAACCGGGCGATGTTGTCCAGGAAGAACCGCTCCGACGGCCAGTCCAGCTCTTTGATCGCCTGCCGCCACGACACGGCGTTGACGTTGTGCGGGAGGACCAGGTCGATGTCGTCAGGAGCCAGACCCGCCTCATCGACCGCCCGCCGGATGATCTCGGCCAACTCCTTCGCGTAGACCTGCCCGAAGCTTTGGATCTCCGCCCTGGTCATCCTCAACCCCTCGGCGAACTCGCCCAGGGTGCTGGAGACGAACGCGCGCACGACATCGCCGCGGCCGTCGATGCCGACCAGGCACGCTGCCGCCGCATCGGCCATGATCGCGCTGTTCGGGATCAGTTGCACCGCGGGCGAGAACGCCTGTTCCCCGGTCACCACCAGGGCGTAGCCGTTCTCGGTTCCCTCGGCCCGCAGCAGCCTCGCGGCGACGTCGACGGCGCCGAGGCTGCTCACGCACGCCTGCTGGGTCAGCGCGAACGCCTCGGCGTCGCGCAGATCGAGGCGTTCCCGGACCACCTGGGCCGCGTCGATGTGCGCGGGGGTCACCGTCGGCATCGTGTGCGCGTAG
Organism: Amycolatopsis coloradensis; assembly: GCF_001953865.1. Classification (GTDB taxonomy): domain Bacteria; phylum Actinomycetota; class Actinomycetes; order Mycobacteriales; family Pseudonocardiaceae; genus Amycolatopsis; species Amycolatopsis coloradensis. The sequence goes on along the minus strand of NZ_MQUQ01000035.1, from coordinate 17,189 downwards.
ATCAGGTGGGAGACCCGACCGCCCTCCGGCACCGCCGCCAGGGCGCGGCGAGCGGCGGGCAGGATCAAGTCGAACAGGGACATCTCCGGGTCGTATCGCAGGGTGTCGAGCCCGTAGATCTTGCGAAACACCCCGATCTCCGCTCGCCGCAATTGGAGTCGGCCTGCCAATTCATCGATGCGCACCGACCGTTCGGGAAGAAATGATTCAACACTTTCCAGTGTCGCTGCCGCACTCGCCATCAGTTAGTTGCTCCTCGGCGTCTCCATCACTGATCCATAACGCTAGCGAGCGCGGCATTTTCGGTCAACGGGAGTTTGTGCAGAATTGTGCGATCGGCTTCCGACGGCTCGAAATGCCTGGTCACCACCCCCACGAACCCCGTCCGCTTCAGGACAGGCAACTAGTGGACACGTATTCGCCGGAAACCTGTCGTAAGCTGGAAAGCGCAGGCCGACAAGCGCATCTCTTCCCCAAACATCGTTGACCGCGTACTGGAGGATATGGGCGTGACGAACAGCCTCATCGACACGAACGAGCGATTCCACGTCATTCTGGATCGACTGAGCTCTATGTCGGTCGACGACTACTACAACCCGTACAAGAGTTTCGAGTGGCCGGAGTCCCTGCCCCCGGACATGTGGTGGATGAGCCCGGAGCTCACCACGACCCACGGCACCGCCGCGGCGTCGCGGCTGCCCCAAGACCAATTGCACGCACTGTCCCGCTTCGAGAGCGTCAACTTCTACAGCCTGAACGTGCATGGCATCCGCGAACTGCTCATCGAGGTGACCAAGCGCATCCACACCGCGGGATTTGAGACGCCGTCGGAGTTCTTCCACCACTTCATCGGCGAGGAGAACGAGCATATGTGGTTCTTCGCCGAGTTCTGCCTGCGCTACGGGAACAAGATCTACCGGCAACCGCCAGGGGCGATGGCACTGACCATCCCGGAGAGCAGACTGGAAAGCCTGCTCGTGTTCACCAGGATTCTCATCTTCGAAGAGTTGGTCGACCACTTCAACTCCAAGATGGCGTTGGACGAGTCGCTGCACGAGACGATCCGGCACATCAACCGGATCCACCATCAGGACGAGTCGCGGCACATCGCCTTCGGCAGGGAACTGGTGGCCATCCTGTTCGAGGGCGTGCGCGCGGAGTCGACGGCGACCGAACTCGCCGACATCGAGACCTACATCCGCCGCTACATGACCTACAGCTTCGAGACCCTCTACAACCCACAGGTGTACCGCGACGCGGGCGTCTCCGACCCGCACGGCCTGCGCCGCGAGTTGCTGGACTCACCCAGACGCGTGGAATTCGAGCGGCAGGTGTTCCGCAAGACCCGCAAGTACCTCGAGAAGACAGGGATCCTCCATGGCCGCGAGGCGAGCTAGCGTCCACCAGCCGGAACTGGTGGCGGGTGGAACAGCGGGCGCCGACTCGGCGGCGCTGCTGATTCTCGACCCCGACCAAACGGACCTGCGCAACGAGTTGGACCGCGTCTTCACCGGCTGGGGCATCGATGACGGCGCGCGCGAGATCAGCCCACCGCCGCTGTACCCGGTAGCCGACCTGGCGCGACTGGACGTGTACCGCAACTTCCCGCACCTGTCCCTGGTGGCGGCCAGGCTGGACGTGATCGACGAGGTGGACGCGCCCGCCGAGGGACGGTTCGCGCCGGCGGGTCTGGAACCGGCGAGATTCGGCCTGCCCATGGCGACGTGCTACGGCGCCTTCCTGTTCCACGCGGGGACGACGATCCCATCGGACACCCTGGTGACCCTGGTGAACCACTGCTTTCGCGGCGAGAGCCGGTTCGAGGGCTTGCGCAGACTGCTCAGCTTCCAGATGCGCGAGATCGTCGCCATCGGCTCGTTCGAGCACACCCAGCGACTGCTCAGCCGGTTCACCGCGCGGATCACAGCCTTCGCCGAGGCGCTGTCGCTGCCCCTGGAGAAGGTTCCCGCGAGCGACCCGTTCTTCGAGCAGGACGGTTCCCGCGCGCTCCTGCAGAAGCTCAGTCCCGTCAAGTACGAGTTCGTCTGCGGCGACCTCGCGATCGCCTCGGTGAACACCCACCGCAACTTCTTCGGCGAGCGCTGCGGGATCTCCCTCGGCGACGGCTCGACGGCGTTCACCGGATGCGTGGCGTTCGGACTGGAGCGCTGGCTCGCGGTGCTCACCGATCTGGCGGGTGACCCGGTTTCCGCGCTGCGCGGTGTCCGCGCCGCGGCGAACCAGATCAGGTGAGCGACGTGCATCGACCACGACAACCATCGGCTGTGAAGGAGCAGGCAATGACCGAAACCCTCCCGACGGGGTTCCTCGAGGTGCGGGCCTGGGTGCTGTCGAGAAACCCCGGGCTCGACTCGGTCGGGCAGGACGAGGACCTGATCGCCGCCCGGCTGGTCGACTCGCTCACCTTCGTCGAACTGGTTTACGTGATCGAGGGCGCCAGCGGGGTCGAGATCGACTTCGACACCATCGACATCGAGGACTTCCGCACCCTGGGAGCGATCGAAAAGGCGTTCTTCGGTCACGCCACCCCATGAGGCGCGCGGCCGCACACGATCTCGGTGCCGGTGCACGGCTCGAGCGGGACAGGAGGAGGCACGAGTGGACGCAGTGTCCTACACCGCGCAGTGGACGGCCGCGGCGCGGGCCGTGGAGACCGAGCGCGAGGACGGCTGGTTGATTCGGGACGAACTGGCCAGGGAGTTGGCCGCGCCCCGGGGATTCGACCTGCTGGACAAGTACGGCGGCGGGGGCCTGCTGCCCTACATCGCGATCAGGACCAGGTTCTTCGACGACACGGTGACCGACGTGCTCGGCACGGGCGAGATCAGCCAGGTCGTGCTGATCGCCGCGGGAATGGACGCCAGGGTGTTTCGACTGCCGTGGCCGGACTCCGCGGTGGTGTACGAGGTCGACCACGGACCGCTGCTGGCCGAGAAACGCGCCCGCCTCGCGCGGCTCGGTGCGGCGCCGAAGGCCAAGCGGGTCGAAGTCGCGGCCGACCTCGCGGGCGATTGGGTGCCCGCGCTGGTTGACGCCGGGTTCGACCGGGATCGGCCGACGCTGTGGGTCGCCGAGGGGTTGCTGTTCTTCCTCAGCGAAGAGCAGGCGACCGGCCTGCTGCGTACGTTGGCCGCCGCGTCGGCCCGGAAGAGCGGACTGGCTGTGGATATGGTCAACCGGACCCTGCTGCGGAGCCCGATCTCGCGCGGGTTCCTCGACGCCTTGGCCGAGGACGGCACGCCTTGGCTGTTCGGCACCGACGAGCCGGAAGCGTTCCTCGCGGGTACGGGCTGGCAGAGCACGCAGGTCGCCGAGCCAGGGCAGCAGGGCGCGGGCGAGGGCCGGTGGCCCTACCCGGTGCAGCCACGCGAGCGGCGGGGCGCCTCCCGGAGTTGGCTGGTGCGGGCGGAACTGCGCTGACCTCGCCCATCCCGGTCACCCCCGCACGGCGATCCGGTTCCGCTCCAGCAGGCCCGCGGCGATCGCCTTGGCCTGCTGGGCGGGCCGGGCCGTGCGATCGCGTAGCGCCGTCACGATGGAGCCGTCGATGAGCAGGACGAACTGCTCGGCGAGAGCCTGGGTGTCGGTGTGGCCTCTCGCGTCGAGCAGGCCGCGGATGTAGGCGGTCAGAGCGGTCTTGTGGTCGGCGGCGACTTGGTGTGTCGGGATATTCGGATCCGCGGCCTCGACCATCGTGTTGATCGAGACGCAGCCGCGGTAGTCCGCGGCGGCGAATCGTTCCGCCAGCGCGTCGAACACCGCCAGCGGGTCCTCGTCGCGGGCGGTGACGGTCCCGGCGAGCCAGGCGAGCCAGGTGCGGCTGTAGTTGCGGACCGTGGTGATCACCAGGTCGTCCTTGCTCGCGAAGTGGCGGTAGAACGATGCCCTGCCCACCCCGGAGACGGCCAGCAGGCGCTCGACGCCGACCGCGCGGATGCCTTCGGCGTAGAAAAGCTCCTCCGCTGCCTGGAGCAGACGTTCGCGGGCTTGGGTCGGCACGACCAAAGCATACCTCCGATCTTGACACTATACGGAACCGATCGGTACCGTCCCCGAACGGAACCAGTCGATACCATTTGCGAGGGGTCAAGCAGTGACAACCCAGAACGACGTGGCACGGGCCTCCCGCTGGGGCGTGCCGGTGCTCGGTTTCGGTGTCTTCGCGATCGGCACGTGCGAGTTCGTGCTCGCGGGCGTGCTGCCCGAGCTGAGTGCCTCGCTCGGGGTCACGGTGGCACAGGCCGGCCAGGTGGTCACGGTGTTCGCGCTGACCGCCGCGGTGCTCGCCCCAGTTCTGGCCACGGTCAGCGCCACGTGGCCGCGCCGCAGGGTGCTGCTCTTGGCAACCCTGGTCTATCTGGTCGGCAACATCGGCACGGCGGTGTCGCCGTCGTTCGCCTTGGTGCTGCTCACCCAAGCGCTCGCCGCCGCGGGCGCGGGACTGTTCGTGCCCACCGCGGCCGTCACCGCGTCGGCCATGGTGCCCCCGGACCGGCAGGGCAGGGCGATCGCGGCCGTCACCACCGGTTTCACCGCCGCGACCGCGCTGGGAGCGCCCATCGGCACCGCGCTCGGCGGTCTCATGGACTGGCGGGCGACGATGTGGTTCGTCGTGGCGCTCGCGGTGCTCGGCATGATCGGCGTCCGCGCGCTCGTGCCTGCGAGCGTGAACGCCCCGGCGCCCGCGGGCCTGCGCGAGCGCTTGGCTCCGCTGCGCGACCGGCGGGTGCTCGTGGTGCTGAGCACGACCCTGCTGTCCTTCACCGCCGTCTACATCCCTTACACCTACATCTCGGCGGTGTTCGCGGGCGCCACCGGCGGCGACGGAGTGAGGCTGGCGGTCCTGATGTTCACCCTGGGCGTGATCGGCACAGCCGGCAACCTCTTCGCGGGTCGACTCGCCGACAAGATCGGCGGACGGGGGGTGGTGGGCCTCGCGCTGGTGTGGCTGACGGTCAGCCTCCTGGTCATGCCGCTGACCACCGAGTCCTTCGTCCTGGCCATCGGCATGATCGTGCTCTACGGGTTCGCCGCCTTCGCCATCACCACGCCCCAGCAGCATCGGCTGGTCACCCTGGAGCCCGCCGCCGCCTCCGTGCTGGTCTCCCTCAACGCCGCCATTCTGTACCTGGCCATCTCGCTGTCCGGCGTCGTCGGCGGCGTCGGCATCGACGTGGTCGGCGCGACCAACCTCAGCCTGGTCGCCGCCGGCATCGCCGTCGCCGCCCTGGCCCTGTCCGAACTCGGCCACCGGTTCACCGCACGCCGCTCCCCCGCCCCGGTGGCCACGTCCACGCCCACCGAGCAGACCTCGGCCTGATCCCGGCCGAGTCCGACCCACAGGCCTGACGCGGGAGGAACGCTCATGAGCCGCTTCGCTCAACTGACCTTCACCAACACGGTCCGCTCGATCCAACGCGAGCACGGCAGCGGCCGCGGAGTCCGGTTCGAGGTGCCGGGCAAGCCTGAACCGCTCACCGCCGAGGAGGCCGCGTTCATCCAGTCCCGCGACGGCTTCTACCTGGCCAGCGTGGGCGAGACCGGCTGGCCCTACATCCAGTACCGCGGCGGACCGCCGGGATTCGTGCATGTGCTCGACGAGTCGACCATCGCCTTCGCCGACGTGCGCGGCAACCGGCAGTACATCACCACCGGAAACGTGCGCGACGATGACCGCGTCGCACTGTTCTTCATGGACTACGCACGGCAGACGCGGCTCAAGATGCTCGGGCACGCCAGCGAACTTCCGATCGGGGCGGACCCGAAACTGGCCACCCTGCTCGACAGTCACCGAACAGACGGCAAGGTCGAGCGGCACCTGGTCATCCGCGTCGAGGGCTGCCACTGGAACTGCCCGCAGCACATCACGCCCCGCTTTACCGAACGCGAGCTCGACAGCGCGCTCGCCCCCATCCGCGACCGGATCACCGCGCTGGAGCAGGAGAACGCCGAGTTGCGCGCCAAACTCGGCTCCGGCTGATCACGCCGCGAGGGCCTCGACCGTCCATCCCGTGCGAACGCCGAACGAGAGGAGCAGCCGTGTGTGGAGTCGCCGGTGTGGTGGACTACGAGCGGGACCTGCGCCAGCAGCGCCCCTTGCTGGCGGTCATGACCGAGACCATGGCCTGCCGGGGTCCGGACGCCGAAGGGCACTGGCTCGCCCCGCATGCCGCCATCGGTCACCGCAGGCTCTCGGTCATCGACATCGAGGGCGGGAAGCAGCCGATGACCGTCGCGGAAGCGGGACGGGACCTGGTCTGCCTGACCTACAGCGGCGAGGTCTACAACTTCCGCGAGCTGCGCACGGACCTGATCGGCCTCGGGCACCGCTTCCGCACCCGCAGCGACACCGAAGTGGTGTTGCGGGGGTACATGCAGTGGGGGATCAACGTCGTCGACCGGCTCAATGGCATGTTCGCGTTCGCCATCTGGGACGCCAGGAGCGAGGAGCTGATGCTGGTCCGGGATCGGATGGGCGTCAAGCCGCTGTACTACTACCCGCTACGCGACGGGGTGGTTTTCGGCTCCGAGCCCAAAGCGATCCTGGCGCACCCGAGGGTGTCACGCCGCATGGACGCCAACGGCTTGCGCGAAGTGTTGGAGATGGTCAAGACGCCGGAGCAGGCCGTGTTCGCGGGCATGGCCGAGGTCAGGCCGGGACAAGTCGTCACCGTCCGGCGGGGCGCGCTCACCAAGCGGACATACTGGGCCCTGCAGGCGCGTGAGCACACCGACGATCTCGACACGACCATCGAGACCGTGCGCGCGCTCCTGGTCGACTCCGTCGAGCGGCAGTTGGTCTCCGATGTGCCGCTCTGCTCGCTGCTCTCCGGCGGTCTCGACTCCTCCGCCGTCACCGCGATCGCGGCCAGAGCCTTGGCCGCAGCGGGTCAAGGTCCGATTCGGTCGTTCTCAGTCGACTTCGTCGGCCACGACGAGAACTTCGTCGTCGACGACATCCACCTCAGTGCCGACACCCCGTTCGCCAGGGAACTGGTCGCCCACGTCGGGGCCGACCACGAGGAGATCTTCCTCGACAGCCGCGTCCTCGGTGACGAAGCTCTGCGCGCGAAGGTCATCGGCGCGACCGACCTGCCACCGGCGTTCTGGGGCGACATGTGGCCCTCGCTGTACCGGCTGTTCCAGGCGGTGCGCGAACAGTCCACCGTGGCGCTGTCGGGAGAGGCGGCGGACGAGGTGTTCGGTGGCTACCCCTGGTTCCACGACCCTGAGACGGTCCGCGCGCAGACGTTCCCCTGGCTGGCGCCCGCGACGAACGCACTGTTCGACGGCAAGGCCCTGTTCGACCGCGGGCTGCTGGACAAACTCGGCATGGCGGAGTTCCTCGGCGACAGCTACGCCCAAGCCGTCGCCGAATGTCCGATACTGCCGGGAGAGGACCCGGTGGAGCGGCGGATGCGGGAGCACAGCTACCTCAACCTCACCCGGTTCGTCGCCGCGCTGCTCGACCGCAAGGACCGGATGAGCATGGCGGTCGGCCTGGAGGTCCGGGTCCCGTTCTGCGACCACCGGCTCGTCGACTACGTGTTCAACGTGCCGTGGGCGATGAAGACCTTCGACGGTCGGGAAAAGAGCCTGCTGCGCGCCGCGACGCGCGACATCCTTCCCGAGTCCATCCTGCAACGGGTCAAGGTTCCGTACCCGACCACTCAGGACCCCGGCTACGAGCGCGCACTGCGCGGCCTGCTCGCGAACGTGCTTTCCGATCCCGGCTCGCCCGTGCTGCCGCTGATCGACACCGCGACCGCCCGCGCGCTGATCGCCTCGCCCCTGGGAGCCACCAGTCGCAAGTACGAGCGGATGGGAATGGAGATGGTGCTGGGGCTGAATTCCTGGCTGTCGGCCTATTCCATCACCCCGGAGCTGTGATGGGCGGGCCCGGTCCGGTCCATCAAGCCGGAGCGCGCGGCGACAACGCCCGCCTGGAACCGGCTGGCCGCCCGCAGTTCCTGCATGATCGCCGATATGTGACGTCTGCAGGTGCGGGTGGACACCCCGATGCGGCGGGCGATCACGTCGTCCTTGAGCCCGGCCCCGAGTAGGCCCAGGATCGTCGAGCGGACCTTGTCCAGGGTCTCGCCGTATCCTGCGGCGTCAACGGTGAACTCGTCGGCGGCCGCCCAGGTGTGGTCGTAAAGGCGGGTGAGGTATTCGACGATCACGGGCTCGTACACGACCGCGACGGCCTGGCTCTCGCCCTGAACCGGGATGAACGCCACCTCCCGGTCCACGATGGTGAGGCGGTCGGTCAGCTCGTTGGTGGTCCTGCACTGCGCCCCGGCGCCCACCAGCTCGCGGACGTAGTCGCGGACCTCGACGTTGGTGCGCGCGGTATGCCTATAGAGGGCGCGCAGCCGCACACCCCGCCGCACCAGCTCCACGTCGGGGTCGGCATTGCCCTTCGGTGCCCGCACGCCGTAGTTGTCGACACCGGTCCGGATGACGCTGACCTCGGCTTTGCTGTTGTCGGCCGCGTCGTCGAGCAGCAGCCTGCTTTGCTCCGGATCGCGCGAGAACACCACCGCGTCGTCGCCGCGCCCAGCCCGGCGCACCGAGTGGAAGGAGTCCGCGAAGGAGCGGAGCCGATCGTGAATGACAGCCAGCTCCCGTTTGGTCGCCGTGATCACCTGCTCCAGCGGCAGGACCAACTCGGCCTGCGCCTCGTTCGGACTCACCGCGAACAAGCGTCCGGGGCCGTCGTCCTGCTCACGCAGCAGGCGCAGGTCCCGCAGCGCCCGCAGGGCGCGATACACCCGATCGAAAGGCACGCCGAACCGCGCCGCCACTGCTGCGGCGCTCACCCCCTGATGGGTCAGCAGCCATTCGTAGATCAGCCATGCGAGTGCGTCGTCGGGAATCATTCCCGTCATCCCCCACAGTCTTCATCACATCGCCCGAACCTGAACCCCGCGCACTATCTCGTCCACAATCTCGGCGAGGTGATCCCGCAGGAAAAAGTGGTCGCCGGGAAAACGCGTCACGCGCAGCTCGGCGGAAGTGTGACGGGTCCATGCGCGCGCGGCCTCGACATCGACATACGGGTCACCGGCGGCGAGGAGAAAGGTGATGGGCGCGCGCACCACCCTTTCCGGAGCCGCGCGATAGGCGAGGTTCGCACGGTAATCGTTGCGCACCACCGACACAATCATGTCCCGAAACGCGGGACGTCCCAGGATACGCGGCGGGATGCCGCCGAGGGCGCGTAATTCGGCCACGATGTCCTCGTTTCCCGGCAACGCCAGTTCCAGCGCCGTCGACGGCGCCTTGCGCCCGGAGACGAACAACCGGGTCGGCTCCGCCCCTTCCTGCTCCAAGCGCCACGTGACCTCGAACGCCACCGCCGCGCCCATGCTGTGCCCGTACACCGCCACCGGCACGTCGCCGCGGTCGAGGACCTCGGCACAAATCCGATCGGCGACCTCGCCGATGTCCCCGATCCCCGCGCCGCGCTTCCCACCCCTGCCGGGGTACTCCACGCACAGCGCCTCGATCGTGCTGGGAACCGCGACGGCCATGGCGGCAAAAGCCGCGGCGGACGCGCCCGCGTGCGGACAGCACACCAGCCGCACGCCCGCGCCGGGCGCGGGTGCGGGCACGCGCAGCAGCGCGTCGTGATCGCCGGTGATCCTCGGTCCCATTGTCTTCCCTTTCACCGTGTCAACGTGCGGGTCACCATCGAGGCCGGGGACGAGCCGAGATCGGCTCGGTCAAGGGACAAGCGCCGAGCCTGATGCCGCAACACCAGGCCGGTGAGCCGGAATCGGCTTGTCACCAGCACCGCGCAGGTGGTGTCGAGCGGAATCAACGGGCTGACCTGTTCGGCGTTCTCCGCGTCGTCGAGCAGCACCAGGACCCGTCGGTTCGCGGTCACGCGGTGGTAGAGCGCGACGCGTTCGGCCATCCGCCGGGGAACCTGCCGAGGTGGCACTCCCAGCGCGGTGAGCAGGGCACGTAACGCCCGCACTCGGTTCACACTCGGCTCGTCGCGCCGCGACCCGTAGAGGTCCAAGCAAACCTGACCCCCGGGATAGCGGCTCGCCATGAGCTCGGTGATCCGGGCGGCAAGCGCGGTCTTGCCGACACCGGCCGGACCCTCGATAACGCTGGTCTTCGCGAACCGGGGCGCCAACGCCCCCTCGGAGGCGAGGAAGGCCAGTTCCTCCGTGCGGCCGAGGAAGCCGTCCGGGACCGGCGGCGGAGACACGGCGATCGGGCGGTGCGGGTGCCGCCGCGTGGCCTCGCCGACCAAGCCGAGCACGTCAACGCTGCACTGCGCCCGTTCCCACAGCACCTTGATCGACGCAAGCTCGCCACCGGCGGCCTCGACGAATGCCTCGGTCACGGCCCACGACGGCACGGCTCTCGCTTGCTCCGCGGCGGACAGCGTGCTGAAGGCATAACCCGACCGCGCGGCCAACTCACGCAGCGTGAGCCCCGAGGAACGACGGATGCCGCGCATCCCCTGCGCGAAGCGGACCTTGGGCCCGATACCGTTGAGCGGCCGTTGTCTGCGACCCATCTGTTTTCGCCCTCCCAGTTGCGGGCAGACGGTCGATCGACCAGTCATGCCCGAAGTCATAAGGTCGGACCATTCTTCGGTTCCCCTTCGACCGGAGGGATTCCCCGAGTGCCCGGAATCGTGGCCACCGGCGCGTCAGCGAGCAGCACTGCCGGCGACCAGCACGATGGCCCCGAGTTCGACCGGCTGACGGTAGCTAGGGATGAGCGATATCGGCCGGGGTCGCGGTGGGGAGCGCGACGGTCTGCGGGGCGCCCGGCCGGCCCGTGACGAACACAGCGTGACCGTTCCAGGCCAGTCCCTGCGGGTGGTCAGCTCTGGAGAGGAATTTCAGCATCTGGATGGTCGCGTTCTCGGCCTTCGATGCGCACAGACCTTTCACCAATCGCGTCGAGCCACATCCAGGAACGCCCGCGGTTCCCCGGAACAACGTCCATAGGGATCACTTCGGACGGGGTTTCTCTTTTCACCGAATACTGGGTTCCGTCGGGTCTCGTCCGAACCTCGTAACCGCCGACCGGCCGGACTACCTCCTCGCCGGGTGCCGTTGCGGCTCACTCGTGCCGGAAATTCCGGCCATGATGGCGGTCGAACGAATCATCAACGAACGACCTGAATAATTGCGTTTCACGTTGTCCTCATTCTTGAATCATCGAAGATGGAATCAAGCAGTGAGTGAACGTTGATGAAGTCCAGGTCGCGCGACGCCGCCCCACACAAGTAAAGCCGAGACGGCAATACCGAACCATTGCCAGTCGGCGCGACTTCCCCCCTGCCTGATCGACTTGACAGAGAGACAGTAGCGAAAGGTTCCCGCCGCTCGTAATCCGCCAAGCGAGTGACCAAGATGAACATCTCACCATTAGACAGAAAGGCTCAATGGAAGCTCAGTTACTTCGGAACTCTTAAAAGCACATCCTCTTGCACGCGAATTCAGAAGACGTCCTTCCCGATCACGCCGAGTTCCGCCATAGGGCCGACCCCGCGCGACGCTGACTCGGTGGCCTCGGCCTGGCCGACCATGCGGAAACATCCCTGTCGGCGTAGAATCGCACCAAGACGCCGTCGAACAGGCTCGCCGTCGACTTCGCTGCTCTTACCACCACCACCTGACCCAAGCAGACCGCGAGCAGTCTGGTCACGAGTACGCGGCGAAAACGAGCCAGTCGAAGTTGATACGGATAAGGCGTAGTTGCGGTTTCGGTCCGTCTGTGGTGATGCCGACCGTCAGGAAGTTAACGTACGAGGACAATATCTGAGGTTGTCCGGTCACCTTTGTGGCGTCAGTGTTCGATCCGTAGTTTGGTGGCGAGAGGGCGCAGACGCTCGCGCCATCGAGCATCTTGCGGGCCTATCGGCGGGGTCACCAAGGCGACAGCCCAGTCCAACGCGACCTGAAGAGCGGCCGGACTCGCTGCGGACGAGGGCCCCGGGCCGGGTGCATCGGACGGTAGCCCACCTCGCCGAGGAGGCGGAGTGACGCGGAGGTTGAGCGCGGCGTCTGCGAGATCGCTTTCGACGTCGCTGCCGGTGGGGTGTGCGACTGCTGGATGGCCGAGTCGTCGGCCGACGGGGAGGAGACGGCGGTGAGGCCCGCCGCGAGGCAAGCGCCGGCGACTCCAGAGAACCAATCGTCGGCGGTTACCACGGTGCGGTTCGGCGGGTCGTAGGCGACGGTGTAGGTGCCAGGTCAGCAACGCCCTACTCCGAACAGTTCGAATGGACGGGACACGGATCGTCCTCGTCGACCGCCCATCCGGCGCGAGGCTTGGCCGCGGGTCAGTCCGGCGACAGGAACACGACGATGTCGGTTTCCTTGCCCGGCCGGGGCTCGGGTTCACGCCATCCGATCCGGCGGTAGAAGGCGAGCGTGTCGTGGGCTTGATGCCAGGTCAGCAGCCAAGCGCGAGCGCCGGGTGCGGTCGCGGTGAGATTCGACAGCAGTCGCCGTCCGAGTCCGGTCCCGCGGGCGCGGGAACGAACCCCGAGTTCGTCGATCTCGAACGCTCCGACCAGCAGTTCACCGACCCGGTCGATGCCGAGCCGCTCGGTGACCTTGGAGTAGGCGCGATCGGTCCGAAATGGAGCCGAAGTGGTCCAGCCGGTAACGAAGCCGTCTACCTCGCCGGTGTCGGAAAACGCCAGGATGGCGCGGAAGCCGGGCCGCTGGGCATCTGCCTCCAGCCGCTCCCGAAACGCCGACCGGGTCTCGGCCGGGTCCCGTTGTCCCCACGGCGGAGCGGTGAAGACGTCGACGTAGGCGTCGACGAGCTTGTCCGCGACGGTGACGACATCGGAGCCGAAGTACCTCATGGTGACTGAAGATACCGACGCGACCTGACTGATTCCCGCATGCTGGACGACGTCGGCTTCGAGTCCGTCGACGGCCACGAGCGCACCACCGAACGGACATGCTCGATCCAGCGGCTCGGGCGGACAGGACACTTGACCTTGCCCCTGGGGTAAGGCCGCAGGCTGGCCGGGTGAATGATCGCGAGAACACACGGCCCGCTCGTACGGACATGCTGGGGGTGGACGACACGGCGCTGGCCATGACCGATACCGGCGGGACAGGGCGACCGGTGGTGTACCTGAACGGCGCTTTCAGCAGTCAGCGTGCGTGGCATCGCGTCGTCGCCGAGCTCGGGTCACCTTGGCGGCACGTCAGTTACGACATGCGCGGGCGGGGCCGGTCTCGAAGGTCCTCCGATTACACCTTCGGCACAGCCGTGCGAGACCTGGGTGCCGTGCTGGACGCCGCCGGGATCGACCGGCCGATCCTGGTCGGTTGGTCATACGGGGCGGCTGTCGCGTTGCACTGGGCGGCGTCGAATCCCTCCCGCGCGCACGGCCTGGTACTGGTCGACGGCGGCTACCCGTACGACTGGGTCGACGACAACGCGCGCACTCAGATCCGCCGCCGGTTCCGGCGGGCGCGGTGGACGTTCCCGGTGCTGCGCCGACTGGGCATGGCGGGCTGGATGCCCGCCGAAGAACATGCCGAGGTCAGCATCGAGGCCAACGAGGTCATGGGCGCACTCGACGGTGTCTACGACGCGGTGACCTGCCCGGTACGGTTCATCGCCGCCTCGGGCACGAGCGTGGGGGGCACCGGCTCGGAGTTCGCCCGGATGCGCGCCACGCTCGACCCGGTCCTCGCCCGCGATCCCCACGTCCGGCTCCACGCGACCGTCCCGAGCAATCACGTCACAATCCTGCGGAAGGACTTCCGGGTCGTGGCGGACGCCGTCCGCCACACCGCCGCCGAGGACCGACACCGAACAGGACCATGACAAGTCACGGACTCACCATCGGGCAAGCCGCGTCTTTCGCCGGTGTCACGACGAAGACCGTGCGCCACTACCATCGCCTCGGACTGGTCGACGAACCACCTCGCGATCGGTCCGGGTACCGGCGGTACGGATCCATGGAGCTGTTGCAGCTCGTCCAGGCCAGAACCCTCGCTTTGGCAGGCCTGCCGCTGGCCGACATCCCGGAACTGCTCGCGGCCGGCCCCGACAGGTTCGCGGCCACCGTCGCCGAGGTCGACCGCCGGCTCGCCGGCCACATCGCGGAACTCACCGCCCGGCGCGAGACCCTGAACCGCCTCGGCAGCGGTGACCGAGCCTTATTGCCCGATCGAGCCTGTGCACTGCTCGACAGCCTCCGGCGGCACGACTTCAGTGACGAGACCGTCCACACCTTCCGCGAAGGCCTGGTGTTGGCCAAGGCGCTCATCCCGAGCGGCTTCCACGACTACCTTCGGCGACTCGAGGTCGCCTTCGCCGACCCTCGCTACGTCGATCTGCTCAAGCAATGCTGGAGTATCGCCGAGTGGGAGCCCGACGATCCCCGCATCGACGACCTCGCCGCGGCCGTGTCCAGGTACCTGCTGGAACATCCCCCGCTCCTGGAAATCCCACCCGAACTTCGCATGCGCTCCGACGGCGCCACCCGCTACGGCCTGATCAACCACCACCGGCAGGATCAAGCACCTTCCTGGGCACGCCTGACCGACCGGATCGAGGCCCGGTTGCGCGCCGCGGGAATCACGGTCCCCCCTGAGGGGGCGAGGGATGCCTGAGGCCGACCGCGCTACCGCCGGACGACCCACCACGACAGGCTCAACCCGCCAGCGGCGACGCACCGCTGAAGGCGTTCCTGTACTGAGCAACCCTCGCTCCAACAAGAAGAATCGACGTGCGCGAGCTCCGACGACCGAAGGTCAAGATCCCGGACACGGTGACCGGACACCGCGGCTGACCCGTCGTCAGGTCAGCGACCTGGCCGAGCGCATGGCCACCGTGCTCACCCCGGCGATGCGCACCGAGACCCCGACCGCTTCACCGAAGCGCTCTGGTTCGCCGCCAAGGCGGTGCGGCAGGTCTCGCTCACCGGCGCCCCGACCGACGCCTGCCGCGCGTCCCCGCCGCCGCCCGGACACCGTGGCCGGTCACCGCGATCAGCGACCACCGGTGCACCCGGAATCGATCCACTGCACCGTCCATTGTGGTCACGATGCCACACCTCGGGACGTCGGCGGACCTGTGACGACGCCCAAGCGGTGCTCGCGCGGGGTGAACTGGCGGAAGACAAACCGCGCGGGTCAGATGTTGAGGTACCAGCGCTGGTTGACGCGGTCCCAGTCGCAGGTGTGCAGGCTCAGCTGGTCATCGTGGCCCTCGTAGGTGGCGCACAGGCCGGTTTCTTCATTCTTGAGCTGCTTTTGGTTGTGGTCGCCGCGGATCCTCCACCGCTGCCCCGGGTCGTCGCCGTTGCAGTCGGCGCCGATGACCCGGCCATGGTGGGCGGTGGCGCACAGGTCGGTTCCCGTGTTCTGGATGGTGCGGTTGTCCCAGAAAATCCAGTGCTGGTTGTCGCTACCGTGAAAATCCCCGGTGATGGTGGGCTCGCCGTCCCACCACGTCTGCTGCCACACCCGCTCCGTGCCGTTCGCGGACTCGATCACGTAATCGGCCGGGTCGGTTTCGGCAGCGGCGGCGGCAGGCGCGGTCAACGCTCCGACAGCAGTGGCGGCGAACAGGGCGGTCAACGCGGTACGCATCAGCATGGTCTTCCCTCGTCTTTCTGGTTTCGGCACACCCAGTACAGCCCGCCCGCCCCGCGCGCGCTCGCGATGAACACCATCGAGAAGACGAATCACCCACCCTCCGGGCGAACATCGGCAACCACCACTCCCTGTAATCCCGTGCCGACCGTCCACACCGGCCTCATCAGCGCAATGACCGTTCCGTAAGCGAAAAGCCGCGGCCATCGGGCTACCCCGCCCAGGGTCAGTGCCCGCACCTCCTCGATCGCCAGGGCCCCTGTCGATCGGGTCGGCACGGGGTGCCCAGAGACTGTCTACGCAGAAGTCTTCACCGAGTTCTCCGTGTGGGAGATCCGCCCTTCGGTGCGCCATGCGGCCGTCATCGCCCGGAAGGCCGGTCCGTACCGGTATCCCTTCCGGGCCAGCACGCGGTAGTGCTCTGCCACGGCGACGAGTGACGAGCTGGACAACGAAGCCCGTGACGAAACGTGGGCCGCCGCTCTCGCCAATCGTTCAGGTTGGAATATCAGCTGAGTGCTTGCATCCCGGTCGTCAGCTTTTCCTGACTGGCCGCCCAGGACGCCAATAAGGCTAGGCCGTCCGCGGTCACCGTGCCGGCGGGCGCGGTGTAGATGGTCAGGAGCAGGCCGGGTTCGGCGGGCAGCTCCATCGATTCGACGTCCAGGTCGAGTTGGCCCACTACCGGATGGTGCAGGCGCTTGCGTCCGGACCGGTGGAGGCGAACGTCCTGGGATGCCCATCGCTGCCGAAATAGTTCACTGCGTGTTGATAATTCACCGACTAAGGTGATCAGCTCCTCGTCGTGCGGATTGCGGCCTGCTTCCATGCGTAGCTTCGCGGCCACATCGCAGGCGATTCGGTCATAGTCGACGAAGAACGTTTTTGCCGCTTCGGGATCTAGATACACGAATCGCGCGGTGTTAGCTGGCCGTCGCGTGTCGGCCAGCACCGGTGAATACAGCGCGGCAGCAAGGTGATTCATGGCCAGCACGTCATAGCGACTGTCGCAAATCCACGCCGGTGCGTCGGTGATGGCGTCGAGCACCTGCTGAAGCGCCGGACGCACCCTCACGGCGGGTCGCCTGCCGCGTGGACCGCTGGGCGCCTTGGACTGCCGCGCAAGGTGGAAGAGGTGATCGCGCTCGGCCTCGTCAAGCTGCAAGGCAGAGGCCAACGCGTCGAGAACTCCGTCAGAGGCACCGGTGAGGCTGCCGCGCTCCATACGCACGTAGTAGTCGACCGACACCCCTGCCAGGAGAGCTACCTCTTCGCGACGCAGGCCTGTGACCCGGCGGTTGCCGCCGTAGGCGGGCAGTCCGGCCCGCTCGGGCGTGATCCGCGCGCGACGCGAGCGCAGGAATTCCTTGATTTCAGTGCGCAGGTCGATCGTGGCCACCACTTCACTGTAGGCCCTGTCCGCAGGCGAAGGGAGGTACTGCCGGTGCCCCCGTTGAGACCTGACTTGGAGGTATTCACGAGGCCCGTCGGCCACCGGCGAAGCCCCGTGCCGACGCCTAGTGCCTCATCAAGAAACGTTGACGTCGTAACCGTGTCGCG
>NZ_MQUQ01000034.1 GCF_001953865.1 Amycolatopsis coloradensis | reverse complement strand
AACTCGACCGGGGTGAGTTTGCCCAGGGCTCGTTGTCGGCGTTTGCGGTGGTAGTTCGTTTCGATCCAGGTGACGATGGCGAGGCGTAGTTCGTCCCGACTGTTCCAGCGTCGGGTGTCGAGAACGTTTTTCTGCAGTAAGGAAAAGAACGATTCCATGGCCGCGTTGTCACCGCATGCGCCGACCCGGCCCATGGACCCGATCAAGCCGTTGTTACGCAGCAGACGCCGGTAGGGCTTCGACCGGAACTGGCTGCCCCGATCGGAGTGCACGATGACGCCGGTCGGGTCGCGCAGTGTGATCGCGTTGCGGAGTGCGGCGAGGGCGAGTGAGGATTTCATGCGGGAGTCGATCGAGTACCCGACGATCTTGTTGGAGTAGCAGTCCTTGATCGCGCAGAGATAGAGCTTGCCCTGGGCGGTGGGATGCTCGGTGATGTCGGTCAGCCACTTCACGTTCGGCGCGGCAGCGGTGAAATCCCGCCGCACCAAGTCGTCGTGCACCGGCGGCCCCGCCTTGCGGTTGCGGCCTTTCTTTCTGGCGTGTATGGAAAAGATCTGTTGCATGGAGCAGATCCGCCACACCCGGTTCTCCGAGGCGGCGAAGCCACGCTGAGCCAGTTCGTCGGCGACGAACCGGTACCCATCTGCCGGATCGTCGGCGTGGATGTCGAGCGCGGCATTGATCAGATGGGCGTCATCCCAGTCTCGCTGCGAGACCGGAGCCGAGAGCCATTGGTAGTAGGCCTGCCGGGAGATCCCCAGCACCCTGCACGTCACCGCGGCCGGCACCCTGAGTGGGGCGCCGGCCGCGGCCAGTTCACGGACGAGCGGAAAGGCTATTTTCCCGGCAGGTTGCCCTGCGCGAGATAGGCGGCAGCTTTCCGCAGAACTTCGTTCTCCTGCTCGAGCAGCCGGTGCGTTTGCGGAGTTCACGCAGCTCAGCGGACCCATCCGTAGTCACACCGGGCCGCTTGCCGGCCTCGACGTCCGCGGCACGCATCCAGTTCGCCAGACACGACACGGAGATCCCGAAGTCCTTGGCGACCTGCTTCAACGGGACCTGGCCCTGCCGGGCGACCGCGACAACATCGTCACGAAACTCACGAGGATAAGGCTTGGGCACGACGACATCCTTCCAAGCAAGGCCGAAGCCTCACAAATCAGGTGTCAACCACACCCTGGACAGTCCCTCACACCCAGCTTGTCCAGCTGTGGAAGCAAAGGACTCCGGACCTGCCGAAGCCCCCACCACAGCGATTGTGACAAGGAGGCAGAAAGGCTGCTACGCCACCAACCGGCACCGCAGAGCACTCCTCCACCCATAAGCACACCGGAGCAAACGGAGACATAACGGAGCCCAGTCACGATTGACGCCGAGGCGAAATTGCCACCGAAGGATCAACATCCCCGAAGGTCAGCGGCGATGTTGATGTGGTGGGCCGGGTCGGGCTCGAACCGACGGCCAAGGGATTATGAGTCCCCTGCTCTAACCAACTGAGCTACCGGCCCCAAAGGTGCCTGGCACCTCCGCGGGAGCCGCCCCAGCCCGAACAGCGGGTTTGCTAACGCACAGAAGTCCCAGTTCGCTCCAAGTTATCACAGCGCTCTCCTGCCGCGATCGCCTAGGCCAAACAGCTGGTTTCCACCGCCGGACGGCGCGGCCTCGTCTAGGTTGCAAGGACCAACGCCGAGCGCGGCGGGGGACGGTGATATCCATGCCTGCCTTGCCGGCCGCACCACGAGTGCTTCGGCGCCGATTGCTCGCGCTCGGGGACACGCTGACCATCGGGATGGGCCTGGGGTATCTCGCCCACCAGTACAGGGAGGCGCTCGTGGCGAATTCGGGCGCCATCGGGCTCGGTGTCGTGGTCGTCATCGGCGGTTCGGTGTTACTGAGGGCGAGCGTCCGGGCACTGCGGCGGGCCGGCCTGCGCGTCGACAGGATCTTCAGCGACGAACTGGACGACCGGCCGTCGCCGCGACCCCGGCGGTAACGGTCCTCTTTGGACGGTCAGGCGCCCAGTCCCGAACCACCGCCCGGCGTGGTGGTCGTTCCCGGTCCAGGCGGCTCGCTCGACGGCGGAGTTGTAGTCGGTCTGGTTGTCATAGGCGGCGGAGTGGTCTTCGGCGGCATCGGGCTCGAAGTCGGCGAAACCTGCCCTCCGTAGGCCGCGTAACTGAACCAGATCGATCCGCCCACCTTCGGCGTGGCTTGGTTGAACATCGCCCGCACCTGGAACGTCGTCGCCGTGTACGAACCCTGCACCGTGTTCAGCATGTAAGCGTTGAACTGCCCCGGCGTGTTCGCCGAGACGACGACCACCGCCGGAACCACGCCCAGACCGTGCCGCACCGTGCACATGCCCGCGCCGTCGGTCACGCACGACACCTCCGCGGCCTGGACGAGCGGCGCGGGCGACGGGCCGACGGCGCCGGAAGTCCCGGCGAACACCGTGCCCGCCGCGGCGGCGACGGCCAGTCCTCCGGCCGCGAGCGCGACCTTCTCTCTCGTCTTCATGGTTCCTCCCTCGGTTCCCCCAACAGCTCGGGTCGGCCGCCACCCGCCGAGCGTTACGCCACCCCGAGCCGCCGCAGCGCCGGGCGCCACCGGTTCCCGCCGGTCGCCAGGTCCAGTCCCGCGCAGTACTTGCTCACCGACTGCTCCCGGATCCGCAGTTTCGCCAGCGCTTCGGTGACGCTGTTGCGCTCGGACGCCGACTTCACCTCCGGCAGTACCAAGTCATCCCCGGCGGCGAGGCTTCGCGCCCCGGACCGCCAGACCAGCGACGGGGTCAGCGGCCTCGGCCGGATGCGGACGGCGGACCTTGACCGTCTCGTCCCGCCGTCCGCTGACCTTGAGTTCGCGGAAGGTGTCGACCGAGTCGGTGTAGGTGCGCGTGCGGATCTTGAAGCGGCGACGCCGATCCTGCCGATGCGCGCGGAAGATCGTCAGATCCGTGTGTCGAAAGATGAGAACTTCCTCATCGAGCGGGGCTCACAACCGCGCGTGCGGGTATTCCGGCGAGCGGTGCTGGAAGGACAGGATGTCGGTGTTCTGGATCGTGCCCTCGCTGATCTCGACGGCGCGCTCGAGCGTTTCGTCGCCCGCCCAAGCCGATGGTCCGCCGAGCATCCGCTTCAGATGCGGCAGCAGCGCGCCGCTGATCTCCCAGGTGGCCGAGTCCCAGAGATAGGACGGGCTGTGGTCGACGGCGTAGTAGGTGACGCCGCCGACCTGGAACGTCGGCTCGGTGAACGTCGTCGGCTTCGCCCAGCTGAAACCCATTGCCTCGTCACAGGAAACGTCGACGACGAGGCTGCCGGGCCGGAACAGGGCGAGATCTTCCTCCTTGAGGAACATCAACGGGGCCTTGGGGTCCTGCAGTACGCAGTTGACGACGACGTCGTGCTCCGCGAGGAAGTCCGGCAGCGGCACGCGGCCGGTCTCGGTGATCGCGTGACTGCGCCGGAGATCGGCCGGGCCGTGCAGGTCGTGGTCGAGGTGCACGATGTTCGCGGAATGGATCGGCGAGCCGACCGCGGTGACGCCGCGATGGGTGAGCACGTGCACGTCGTGGATGCCGTGGGCGTTCAGCGCCGTCACCGAACCCCGCGCGGTCGCGCCGAAGCCGATCACGACGGCGCGGAGACGACGGCCGTAGTCGCCGGTCGAACCGATCAGCTGCAACGCGTGCAGCACCGAGCAATAGCCCGCCAGTTCGTTGTTCTTGTGGAAGACGTGCAAACCGAACGAACCGTCGCCCCGCCAGTGGTTCATCGCCTCGAAGGCGACGAGGGTCAGCTTCCGGTCGATGGCCAGCTGGGTGAGCTTTTCGTCCTGGACACAGTGCGGCCAGCCCCACAGGATCTGCCCCGGCCGGAGTTCGGCCAGATCGTCCGCGAGCGGTTTGGCCAGGAGAATGATGTCGCATTCCGCGATGAGCCAGTCCCGTGACCGCAGGCCCGCGACGAGCAGCACCAGGTCCTCGTCGGGGATGCCGAAACGTTCGCCGTAGCCGTGTTCGAGATAGATGTGCTTCCGGAGTTCGGGGTCGATCCGTTCGAGGTGACGCGGATGGATCGGAAGCCGCCACTCGTTTTCTTTGCGCGAGCGGGAAATGACGCCGAGAGTGAGTTGGTTCACTTGAGGCCCCTTAGATAGACCTCAGTCTAAACATAAGGAGCGGGACCGGCGCAGGGCCAGGGTGCCCGAGAGCACCCCGGGTCCCTCGCCGTTCAGCTCATTCGAACGCCGCCGCGTTCCGCGCCACCCAGTCGGCGAACGTCCGTCCTGGACGTCCCAGCACGCGTTCGACATCGGGGCTGACGCGCTGCTCGTCCTCCGTCGGCGAGCCGAGAATGGCGAGCGTGGCCTCCACGACCACCGGCGGCATGAACGCCGACATCGCCGCCCGCGCCTCGTCCTCACCCAGTTCGGCGAACCGCACCTGCTCGCCCAGCGCGTCACCGAAGGCCGTCGCCTGCCGCCGGGGCGAGATCGGCTCGGGCCCGGTCAGCACGTAGGTCTGTCCATTGTGGCCGTTCTCTCGCAGCACAATGGCCGCGACGTCGGCGATGTCCGCCGGGTCGATCACGGGCAGCGCGACGTCGCCGAACGGCGCGGCGACCACGCGGTTCTCTCGGATCGACGGCGCCCACTGGAAAGCGTTGCTGGCGAAGCCTCCCGGCCGCAGCACCGTCCATTCCAGACCGGACGCCTGGACCGCCTCTTCGAAGGCGGGCGCGTGCCGCCCGGTCCCGACGCCCTGGGAGGACAGCAGCACGATCCGCCGCACACCCGCTTGCCGCGCCACCCCGGCGAGTTCCGCGACATCGCCACCCGACGCCAGGTAATCGCCTGACGTCAGAAGGAAAAGCCGGTCGGCGCCGTCGAACAGCCGGTCCAGGACTGCGGGTTTCGCGATATCGGCCCGGACGGTACGGACTCCGTCCGGCACGTCCGCCGCCGAGACGTGGCGCGACACCGCCGTCACCTCTTCCCCCGCGGCGGTAAGGGTTTCCACCAGCCGCCGTCCCACGTTTCCGGTCGCTCCGGTCACCACGATCATGGTCGCTCCTCGATTCGCGTCTTGTTGACGCGCCGAAGCTACCTTCATGGGGATAGTAGGTACCTAGAGGAAAGTATTGGGGAACCAGGTTCTTTGTGACTGTGATCACGCCGTGAAGGACGCTTTCGTCACATGGCATGCGGGGAAAGCGCCCTTCATCCGCAGTGACCGGCAACCCGAAACGCCACTCACCACCTCCTGTACCGAACACTGACCCAGTAGGGAAAGCCCTGGACAGCCGCTTAGGGTCTGGCTCATGCCCGACACCGCACTCGGCCCGCTGCGCGTCCTCGACTTCTCCCGCGTGCTCGCCGGACCGTTCGCCACGATGCTCCTCGCCGATCTCGGCGCGACGGTGGTCAAGGTCGAGCGGCCGGGCACGGGCGACGACACCCGCAGCTGGGGGCCGCCGTACGACGCGTCCGGCCAGGCGACGTACTTCCAGTCGGTGAACCGGAACAAGACGAGTGTGGCGCTGGACCTCGGCGATCCGGACGACCTCGCCAAGGCCCGCGCGCTCGCGCTGGAAGCCGACGTCGTTGTCGAGAATTTCCGGCCCGGCGTGATGGACCGCCTCGGCCTCGGCCCGGCGCCCCTGCGGGCGGCGAACCCCGGCCTGGTCTATTGCTCCGTCACGGGGTTCGGCTCCGGCGGCGGCGCGGCACTGCCCGGCTACGACCTGCTCATCCAGGCCGTCGGCGGGCTGATGAGCATCACCGGCGACCCCGCGGGCGAGCCGCAGAAGGTCGGCGTCGCGCTCGTCGACGTGCTGGCCGGGCTGTTCGCGAGCGTCGGGATCCTCGCCGCCCTGCGCCATCGCGACCGGACCGGTGAGGGCCAGCGCGTCGAGATCGACCTGCTGTCCAGTCTGCTCGCCGCGCTGGTCAACCAGGGCAGCGCGTACACCTCCGGCGGGACGGTCCCGGCGAGGATGGGCAACCGGCATCCCAGCATCGCCCCCTACGAACTCGTGCCGTGCGCCGATCACGAGATCGCGCTCGCTGTCGGCAACGACCGGCAGTTCGCGGCGTTGTGCGAGGTCATCGGCCTCCCGGAACTCGCGGATCAGCCCCGGTTCGCGACCAACCCGGCGCGGGTCGAGCACCGCGTCGAACTGCGAAGGCTGCTGGAAGAGCAGCTGGCCCGGCGTCCGGCCGCCGGGTGGGCGACGGATCTGAGCGCGGCCGGAGTGCCCGCGGGCGAGGTCAACGACGTCGCGGGAGCGTTCGCCCTCGCGGAGCGCCTCGGCCTGAACCCGACGGTCGACCTCCCCCGGCCCGACGGCTCCTCCGTACGGCTGACCCGCAACCCGATCGGCCTGTCGGCGACACCGCCCCGCTATGAGACCGCGCCACCGGATGATCCCGCCCAGCTCACCCTGCCCCTGCCTGGTTGGAGGTGACAGCGGTGGTCAGCGGACTGTCAGTGCTTCGTCAACGACGGCCGCGAAGCTTCCGGCCATGACGAACAAGACAGTCCTCATCTCCGGTGCCGGCATCGCCGGTCCCGCGCTCGCCTTCTGGCTTTCCCGCCATGGCTACGCGGTCACCGTGGTCGAACGGTCGCCGGGACTCCGCACCGGCGGGCAGGCGGTCGACTTCAAGGGCGCCACCCACCGCGCCGTGCTGGAGCGGATGGGCATTCTCGACGAGGTGTACCGGCGCCAGACCGGCGGGCACGACCAGACCATCATCGACGCCACGGAACGGCCCTTGGCGGTCATGCCCGGCGAATTCACCGGCGGCGACGTCGAGATCCGGCGCGGCGACCTGGTGGGGATCCTCTACGAACGGACCGCCCAGGACTGCGAGTACGTCTTCGGCGACTCGATCACCTCGCTCACCGAAACGGCCCACGGCGTCGACGTCACCTTCGAACGCGGGGCGCCCCGGCGGTTCGACCTCGTCTTCGGCGCGGACGGCATCCACTCCACCGTGCGACGGCTGGCCTTCGGTCCGGAAACCGACTACGTGCAGCACCTCGGCCATTACTACGCTCTGGCCGAGACCGGGGAAACCGACGACTTCCGCGGCCCGGGCGGCACCTCGATCATGTACAACGAGCCCGGCCGCCTCGCCGCCACCGGCGGGCCCAAGGCGGCCGCGTTCTTCGTGTTCGCCTCCCCCGAGATCGCCTACGACCGGTACGACGCCGGCCAGCAAAAGAAGATCCTGGCCGACGCGTTCGCCGGCGGCGGCTGGCGACTGCCCGAACTGATGGAAGCGGTGGAGCGGTCGGACGACGTCTATCTGGACTCGCTCAGCCGCGTCAAGATGGACAGCTACTCCACCGGCCGCGTCGCGCTCCTCGGCGATTCGGCCTACGGCAACACCTTGGGCGGCTTCGGCACCGGCCTCGCCATCGTCGCCGCGTACGTCGTCGCGGGCGAACTCGCCGCGGCGAACGGCGACCACGAGGTGGCCTTCCGGCGGTACGAGGAGAAGTTCCGCGGCTACGCGAAGATCGCCCGCAGCGCCAACGCGGGCCCGTACCTCGCCCCGCCGACGAAGCTGCGGATGAGCCTGCGCAACCAGCTGTTCCGGCGGCCGTTCCTGCTGCGCTGGATGCTGGGGGTGACCGACAAGTTCGCCACCGACATCACGCTGGACGACTACCCCGCGCTCGCCCGGCGGCGGTGACTCGGAGCGGCGCCCGGTCCGGCGGCTCCTCACCGTGCCCGGTGACCTGGAGCAGCAGTCCCGCCGCCACCCGCACGATCTCCCGTTCGGCCGGGGTCAGCACCCTGGTGAGGGGCTGTGGCTGGAGCCCTTCGATCGTGGCCGACGGTCAGCGGTCCGCTGTGCCGCGGGTTCGCCGGCACCGACGCCGCCAGCCTGGTCAGGCTCCGGTCGCCGCCGGGTCGCTTCTGTCAGCGAGGGTCTGCGTGGCGCGCTGATCCCGCGGGTCCCCCATCTGCCCGGCTGGCTCTGCGCCACCGCGCTGCTGGTTTTCACCCCTGCGAGTCAGTGGGCGTTCCGCCGCCGGGCCGTCACGTGACTTCGGCGTGCGCTCCGCGCTGTGACGTGGTCGGCTGGACCGGGTTTCCCGCGTGACGTTTCCGGGGAAGACGTGTCTGACGGGTGTCACCCCGATCAGGTGGTGTGAAGGGAGCTTCGGATGGCGTCACTGCACAGGTGCGCTGGATGACGACGTCGGTGAGAAAGGACGCGCCCGCCGCCGGTGAAACAGTGCTGGACGACACCACGCTGGTGGCGCGGGCCCGCGACGGCGAGATCCGCGCGTACGAGCAGCTCGTCCTGCGTTTCCAGGGACCGATGTACCGGCTGGCGCTGCGGATGCTGGGGAACAAGGGCGACGCCGAGGACGTCGTCCAGGAGGTGTTCCTCACCGCCTGGCGACGGCTCGACCAGTTGCAGGAGGACGCGGCGTTCGTCGGCTGGCTCTACCGGGCGACGACCAACCGGTGCCTCAACGTGATCCGCGCGCGGAAACCGGTGGCCGACGTCGAACTGGACCTGCGGGAATCCGAGGGTCCGGCAGGCAGGCCGGATCGCGCGGCCGAGACGAGCGCGCAGATGGCGGCGCTGACCGGGGCGCTGGACGAGCTGACCGCCGAGCAGCGGGCCTGCTGGCTGTTGCGCGAGGTCCACGGCCGCTCCTACGAGGAGATCGCGACCGCGATCGGGGCGACCACCACGGCGGTGCGCGGACGCATCGCACGAGCACGAGCACAGTTGGCGGAGGTGATGGCGCCATGGCGATGAATCACGCGACCCAGGACTACCTGCTGCCGTGCGGCCGTGATGTGGAACAGGTCTGGGAACGGCTCGACGAGGTCGACGCCGGCCGGGCGGACGCGCACGAACTCGACTGCCCGCACTGCCGGGCGACCCGCGAGAGCCTCCGGGTGCTGCGCGGGCTGACCACGGAGCTGGCCGAAGACGACGCCGAGCCGTCGCCGGATCTCACCAGCCGGATCATGGCCGCGGTCCGCGCCGAGGTGCGGCGCCGCGATCTGGTGCCCCTGTCCAGTCCCGAACCGGGCGAGATCCAGGTCAGCGACCAGGCTGTCGCGGCGGTGCTGCGGTTCGCCGCGGACTCCGTCGACGGCGTCCGCGCGCGGCACTGCCGGGTCCACCGATCGGGGGAAGACACCGACGCGCTGGCCGTGGACGTGGAATTGAGCCTCGCGATCGCGCACGATTTCGACGGCGGCTCCTTGGACGTCGTCCGGGAACGGGTCACCGCGGCCGCGGGTGCCCGCGTCGGCATCCGGCTGGCCAGGCTGGATCTGGTGGTGGAGGACCTCTATGACGCCTGAACAGGCCCCGGCCGGGCAACTGGTCGAAACGGTCATCGCCCCGCCGGTGGTCGCGGCGGTCGCCGCGCATGCCGCGGCGAAGGTCCCCGGCGTGGTACGCCTGGAACCCGGCCTGCGCGGGCTGGCGGGTTCGCTGACCCGGATCGCGCGGCAGCGGGTCAAGGGCCTCGAACCGGCGCCGACCGAAGGGGTGCGCGCGTTCGTCGAACACGATCCGCCCGACGTGCGGGTGGAGATCGATCTCTCGCTCTCCGGCCTCGACCAGGCGGCCGCGACCGCGCAGACGGTGCAGCGGGCGGTCAGCCGGGCGGTCACCGAGGCGACCGGGCTCACGCCGTCGGCCGTCTCGGTGTCCATTTTGGACATCGAAATCCGTGGAGGACTGTTGTGACCGCACGTTCCGAACTGACCGCGTCGCTGCTCAGCGCGCTCCGAGACATCCCCGGCCTTCGCGCGGCGACGCCGTCCACCACGGCCGCGGCCTCGGCGGTGCCGTGGGACCTCGACGTCATGGCCGTCGACATCTCCGAGGGCGTCGTCGAGATCCGCGTCGTCGCGCTGGAGGTCCCGATCCCGCCGCTGACGGAGACCGCCGGCGCCGTCCTGCGGGCCGTGCTGACCGGAACCGCTTGGGAGAACGCGAGCCTGCGCCTCGTCGTGACCGATGTGGACGCCGCCGCGCTCGTCCCCTGAACTGCCTGACACAACGATGATCGCGGTGGCCGCGCCCGAGGGCGTGGCCACCGCGATCAGGGTGCGGGGACCTAGTTCTTGTTGGTGCCCGGGGTCATCACCGTGTCGATGACGAACACGGTGGCGTTCTTGGTGGGGATGTTGCCGCACAGGACCTTGGCGCCGTTGACGGTCATGTTCTCGCCGGAGCCCTCGATCTTGAGCGGGCCGCCCGCGGTGTTCAGGCTCTCCAGCGTCTTGGCCGACTCCAGGCCCTTGGCGTCGTAGCGCTTGCCGACGACGTGGTACTGCAGGATCGGGGCCAGCTGGTCCGGCTTGCCCGCGAGCTCGGCGAACTTGGCGTCGCCGAGGGCGGCGAACGCCGGGTCTGCGGGGGCGAACACGGTGATGGCGGGCTGGCTGTTGAGGGTGTCGACCAGGTTGGTGGCCTTGACCGCGGCGACCAGCTTGGTCAGCAGCGGGTTGGTCGAGGCGGCACTGGCGACGGGCTGCGGGCCCATCGAGTCCAGCGAACCGGGCGAGTTGCCCTGCGGAAGCTGCGAGCAGGCCGGGCCGAACACGTCGGCGTTGGTGGTCACTCCGTCGGGCGATCCTGTCGAGCCGGAGCTGGACATCGGGGCCGACGAGGACGCGGCGGGCGCGGGGGTGTTGGCGGCATTGTCGGCTGACGGGGCATCGTCACTGCCGCAGGCGGACAGGGCCAGGGCGGCGACCGCGGTGAAACCGATTCCTGCGACGCGAAGCTTGTTCATGAAATACCACTCCAGGTAAAGGCGGCTAGGTTGTCCATTGTGGACGAGGTGTTCTCTGCCTTCTTGCAAGGGATTCGGGGCCGCCGGTGAGGCGGATTGGTCGTTCGCCGATCTTTCTCAGACGAAGGTGACGGTGCCCGCGCGCCGGCCGGTCTTGGGGCCGAATTTGTCGGTGTTCAGGTTGACCTTCTTACGGCGAACGCGTCCACGCCGTCGTGGTGCTCACGGCAGTTTCCTCACCCTCGAAGAGGTGCGACAGCACTGCAAAGAACTGATCGCCGGTTACCAGGTCCAGCGCACGTGACCGGCGCGAGCCGCACTGGCGAGACAGGGACCGGCGCCGTCGACTGACCCGAACGAGCGGTTACGTTCGCTCGGCGTGCTGGCGCTGGTCGTAGTTCTGCCGGCAGTTCTGGATTTCGTCCGCGTGGGCGGTCGTCCAGTCATACAAGTGACCGAAGGGTTCGCGCAGGGATTCGCCGAGCGGGGTAAGGGAGTACTCGACTCCGACCGGTGAGGTCGGCAGCACGCGCCGCGCGATCATCCCGTTGCGTTCCAGGCGGCGCAGGGTCTGGGTGAGGACCCGCTGGGTCACGCCTTCGAGGTGGCGCTTGATGTCGTTGAACCGGCGGGGCCTGTCGAGGACGGTCATCACCATCATCGACCACTTGTCGGCGATCTGGTCGAGGATCGGGCGACTGGGGCAGTCGGCCCGGTAGACGACGCCCGTGTCCGTGCCGGTGCCGGGAGTGGTCATGCCGGTATCCTCCATGATCCTTGAGATGCCGAAAGTGCGTTATTGACGCCGGTCTCCCGTCGCTTCAGCCTAGGTATACATCAGGAACTTAGCTGCCTGACAGGTACCGATCGGAGATCCTTCGTGCACCACGACACCTACGCGACCCTGCGAGTGACCCTTGAGGCAGGCATCGCCCGTGTCACCTTCGACAACCCACCCGTCAACGTCCTGGACGTCGCCCTCATGGCCGACCTGCGGCGGCTGCTGACCGGGCTGCGGGACGACGACTCGGTCCGGGTGATCGTGTTCGACAGCGCCGATCCGGACTTCTTCCTCGCCCACGTCGACATGGCACTGGTCGACGCGCCGGACGCCTTCGACGAACTCGCGGCCGACACACCCGACGGTGTCAACGTCTTCCAGGCCCTCGGGGAGTTGCTCCGGCAGCAGCCCCAGGTGACGATCGTCAAGCTCGCCGGCCTGGCCCGTGGTGGTGGAGCGGAGTTCGTCACGGCGGCGGACATGGCGTTCGCGGCGATCGGCCGCGCCGGGCTCGGCCAGGTCGAGGCCCTCATGGGCATCGTCCCCGGGGGCGGTGGCACCCAGTACCTCGCCGACAGGATCGGCCGCAACCGCGCTTTGGAGGTGGTGCTCGGCGCCGACCTGCACGACGCGCGGACCGCCGAACGCTACGGCTGGATCAACCGGGCCGTCCCCGCCGACGAACTCGACGACGTCGTCGACCGCCTCGCCCGCAACATCGCCGCACTGCCCGAGGGCGTGGTCGCCGCGGCCAAACGCGCCATCGTTCCCGCCGACCTGGCCGAGGGCTTCCTGCGTGAACACGACGCTTGGGCGGGCCAGTTCGTTCGGCCCGCGGCCGCACAGTTGATCCGAGGCGGACTGGCCAACGGCGCCCAGACCCGCGACGGCGAACGCGATCTGGAGAGCCTGCTCCGCGGGCTGGCCGGCTGATCCGGCGGGCCAAGGCCCGTTCCGGGACACGGACGCCGACTGGCACCACCATCCGGTGTAGGGCCGTCCCCACCGCCGAACGGAGGCTGACCCGGTGGTTCACGGCGCGGAGGGCGGCGATGATCGACTCGATCGATTCGAAGTCCGCAAGTGAAGGAAGACGCATGTCGAGAGTTGATTCCGTACGTCGTGGCCTCGTTCGGGCCGTCGGTGTCGCGCTGGTGGGGGTGTGCTGCGCGATCGCGGTGCCCGCCAGTGCCGATGCCGTGGTGAACGGGAAGAACTCCACCGAACGCTATGAATTCATGGCCTCGATCCCGGAGGTGGTACCCGAGATGAACAACGCCAAGGGTGTCTGCGGGGCGGTGCTGGTCCACCCGCGATGGGTGGTGACCGCGGCGCACTGCGTCGACCCGGGGCGCAACCCGGCCGTGCCGGAGGGCACGGTGCGCATCGGCAGTCAGCGGCGGACCTCCGGCGGCACCGTACGCGTCATCGACCGCTGGGTGCGCCACCCGGGCTACGAGCCGGGCGCGCCGAACAAGAACGACATCGCGCTGGTACGCCTGGACCGTCCGGTCTCCGAACGGCCTGTCCGGATCGCCGACCGGCCAGGCCGTCCCGGCACGCCGACCCGCTTACTGGGCTTCGGCACCACGGTCGACACCGCCGACATCACCAAGGCGGTGTTCCCCGAACGGCTCCAGCAGCTCGACACCCGCCGCGGGGCCGAGTCGGAGTGCTCGCCCGGCTACGCGGATTCGACCCGGCTGTGCACGATCAGCCGCAAGCCCGACGCGATGGCGTGCATGGGCGACTCCGGCGGACCGCAGATCCGGCGTGGGCAGGACGGCCGGTGGCAGCTGATCGGCGTCACCTCCGGCCCCGGCGATGACGACGTGCCCTGTGCCAACGGACCCGGCCTCTACACCAGCGTGCCCGCCTACGCCGACTGGATCCACCGCACCATCCACGGGCACAACTGATCTCGTCAGCGGGCCTCCCGAGCTGAACCCTCTCGCCGCCGGGTGCCGAGGTCATGGCGCCACGTAGCGGACCGCGATGACCACGGTGTCGTCCGTGTGCAGGACGACGTCGAGCATTTCGGTGGCGAGAAGGTCCGGGATCTCCGCGGTGGGGCGCCCGGCGTGACGGCGTGTAGCCGCCAGAAGACGTGCTTCGCCTTCGAGGAAGTCCTTGCGGCTTTCGACCAGGCCGTCGGTGTAGATGACGATCAAGTCGCCGTCGGTGAGCGTGCGGTGGATGAGACTGTGGCTTCCCGGATCGGGGAAGCCGATGCCCCGGCCTGCCTTCGCGGCGAAGAGGAGTTCGGTCTCGCCGCGTGTGGCCAGTACCGGCCGAGGGTGGCTGCCGTTGGCGAAGGTGGCGTCGCCGGTCGCCGGGTCCAGCCGGGCGAGCAGCACGGTCGCCATCAGGTCGGGTTCGATGGTCGCCAGTGTGCGGGCGGCTTGCGCGATCAGGTCGCGGAAGGGGTGACCTTCCAACGCCAGGGTGCGGATCGCGTGGGTGACGGTCAGGGCGTGCCGTGTCGAGGTGACACCGTGTCCGACGGCGTCGACGAGGGTGATGTGCAGGTTCCCGTCAGGCAGGACGAACCAGTCGTAGAGATCCCCGCCGGTGGGGGAGTCCTGCTGGCTCGGCGCGTAGTGCACGGCCAGTTCGAAGGCGTCGGCTTTCGGCGGTGGTGGGCGTAACGCGTCTTCGAGTTCGCGGAAGATCACCGCGTGCGCCTTCTGGAGTTGCTCGTCTCTTTCCTCCAGTTCGACGTACATCGCGAGCACGCCACTGTTCGTCTCGGCCAGTTCGTGTTTGAGTTCGCGCTGGTCCTTGGCGATGGTGTCGGCGCGGGCGACCAGCGCCAGCATCTCGTCCCGGGTGGCCGCCTCGTCGTCGGCGGCTGTCGCCGGTGCCGGCTCGGCGCCCGCGTCGAGATGCCAGGTCAGGCTCGTCCCGTCGCCCGCGGCGGGGAGCAAGGGGAGGGCGTTGCGTTCGCCTTGTCCGACAGGCCGGAACGTTTCCAGGGTGACGGACAGCCTGCCGACAGCGGTGGCCGCCGAAAGTGCCGGTTCCGGGCCGCGTTCGGCGAGCAAGGTCGCCGCGAGTACCAGCCGGGCGCGTTGCTCGACCGGCACTCCGGCTGCCGCGCACACCTCGCGTACGCGGCGGCGCAACCGGCGGGTCGAGGCGTCTGTCACGGGACCTCCGGTCCGAAGGCGATCAACGCGGCGTCATCGCGGAGATCGCGGTGGCGGTGGGCGAGATCGGCGGTGAGCAGCGCGATGGGCGGGAGCGGTCCGAGCGCGGCCGGGCCGCGCCAGTAGCCGTCGATTCCGTCGGTGTGCAGGATCACGAGTTCGTGCCCGGTCAACGCCACCGCCCGTACCCGGACGGACGGCAGGGTGAAGCCGACGACCCCGGGAATGCTGAGCAGTGGCTGGGTGTGGCCCTGGGCCAGGACGAGGCCGCTGATGTTCCCGACGCCGCAGAACTCGAGCGAGCCCTCGGAGATCCGGGCGAGCGCGACCGCCGCGCCGCGGGTCTGCCGCAGCGTCCGGTGCATGGCGTTGAGCTGCTCGGGGAGCGGCCGGTCCGGGTCGCGACGGAAGACGGCGATCGCGGCTTCCGCGGCGTCGCTCGCCTCGGGGCCGTGGCCGAGCCCGTCGACGAGGGCCGCCGTGCGGACGCCGGGCATCGTGGAGAAGGCCACCGCGTCACCGCACCGCTCTTCGCCTTCGCGGGGGAGTCGCACGTGCGCGAGATCGGCGGGTTTCGGGCCGGGCGCGAGGACCCGGGCGGCCGCGACGGTCCCCGTGCCCGCCGCCGAGGTGATGCGGAACTCGGTCGCGAGCCTGCCGATGGCGCCGAGTCCGGTGCCCAGGGTTTCCGTGGTCGTGTTGCCGTCGACGCGCCAATGATCCAGGTCGGCCATTCCCGGGCCGTGATCGACGGCGTAGACGTCCACTCCCGGCCAGGCCAGTGACCGCTGGACGAACACGGCACCGTCGCTGGCGTGTTTGTCGAGATTGCTCGCCAGCTCGGAGGCGATGACGGCGGCGCGTTCGGCGAGGACTTCGGGCAGGCCCACCTCGGCGGCGACCTCGCGGGCGGCACGGGTCGCGGCGTAGACCGCGCTGATGTGGTCGATGCGGATCAGACGGGTGAGCGACGCGTCCGAGACGGTCATGGTTTCCAGCGGACGACGGTGACCGTGGTGCCCTCGCCGGGTGTGGTGTCGATGGTGAACTCGTCGACCAGCCGCCGGGTGCCGCCGAGACCGTGCCCGAGACCGGCGCCGGTGCTGAACCCGTCGGCCATGGCCTGTTCGACGTCCGCGATACCGGGGCCGCCGTCGCGGACGGACAGGCTGATTCCCGACCGCCCGAAGCGGTCACGCACCACGGCGATGGTCATCGTGCCGCCTCCGCCGTGGATGTAGGCGTTGCGCACGAGTTCGCTGGCGGCGGTCACGATTTTGGTCTGGTCGACGATCGAGAAGCCGGCCGCGACGGCACTGGCCCGCACGGCGTGCCGTGCGGTGAGCAGGTCCTCTTCGGCGCGGACGGTGTGTTCGCGCGGGTCCTGGTCGGTGAGTTCGTCAGGAAGCACGAGGCGCCTCTTCGGCTGCCTCAAGGGGACGGCGCCATCCCAGGAGTTCCATGGCCTGTTCGGCGTTCAGCGCGGTTTGGACGCCGGTGAGCCGCAGTCCCAGTTCGGACAGGGTGATGGCGACGGCCGGCCGCATTCCGGCGACGATCATCCGGGCACCGAGGAGCCTCCCGGTGGCGGCCAGTTCCATCAGGACGCGTGCGACGAACGAGTCGATGATCTCCAGCCGGGAGATGTCGAGAATGACCCCGCGAATCCCCTCGTCGGAGATCCGGGCGGTGAGTTCGGCGGTGAACTCCAGCGCGATCGCGTCGTCCAGGTCGCTGAGCAGCCCGCTGATCAGGATGTCCCCGAGCCGGAGGATCGGCAGGCCCGCCCTGGCGTTCATCCGGTCACCGCGGAGCGGAAGGGTTCGTCGATCAGCCGCATCGCCGCGGCGAGCGCGTCGGCGAGCGAACCCCGGGTGACGATGTGCGACAGATCGATACCGAGCTGGGTCACGGTCTGCGCGATCGACGGGCGGACACCGCTGATCAGGCATTCCGCGCCCATCAGCCGGACGGCGCTGACGGTTTGCAGCAGGTGCTGCGCCACGGCGGTGTCGACGGTGGACACACCGGTGATGTCGATGATCGCCACGCGTGCCTCATGGGCCTGGATCGCCTCGAGGAGGTCGTTCATCACGACCTGCGTGCGTGCGCTGTCGAGGGTGCCGATCAACGGAACGGCGAGCACCTGCCGCCACAAGCGCACCACCGGGGTCGACAGCTCGAGCATCTGCTGGTGCTGGCGGCGAATGATCTCTTCGCGCCCTTCTACGTACACCGAGAACGTGAGCAGGCCTGCCGCGTCGAGGAGACGGTTGACCTGCAACGAAGCGTGATAGCGAATCCCGGTGTCTTCGGCCAGGTTTTCGAGCGCGGAGAGCGTGGTGCGCTTCAGCGCGAGGATCGCCATCGCGGTCGCGGTCGGCGAGGCACCCACGCGGGCGCGCCGCTCGGACAATCCCCGCAACGCGGCGCGGACGGCTTCGTCCCGGTCGACGATCCGCTCCAACGGGATTTCGGTGCGGAGGGCCTTGGAGAAGGCTTCGAGTAGTTCCTTGGCTTCGAGCCGCAGTTCCTGCTCGCCGGTCCAGGCAGGCGAATCCGTGAGCTGCCACCGCACCCAGTCGTCGATGAGTCTTTCCTGGCCGTCGTCGAAGATCCGCGAAAGCAGGTCCCGGACGGCGGAGTCCTCGGTCCCCTGCACCACACCTCCAGGTGTACGGCGCGACCGGCTGCGATCGCGACTGTTGTCACATGACAACAGTCACCTTACTCCGGTGCCGTCCATGGCACCGTGTGGGCGTCACAACCTCGCCGCGACCTCGCGGAACTCGCGCAGGCCGTCGGCGAGAGCGGTCCTGGCCTCGGGGGTGAGTTTCGCCAGCACGGACTCCAGGCTTTCGCGGCGCCGTGTCCGCAGGTCGCGCAGGTAGGCGCGGCCTTGGTCGCTGAGACGCAGGGTGAGTTCACGACGGTTGCGGGTGCTCGGCAGCCGGTCGACGAACCCGACGGCCTCCAGCCGGTCACACAGGCGGCTCACCAGCGGGGATGTCGAACCGAGCAGGTCGGCGAGTGCGCGCAGGTTCAGGCCGTCGTGGTGGTCGAGTGCCACGACTGCGCGTACCTGGGACGTCGACAGCGGACGCGGTGACGCCTCGCGAGCGCGTTCGAACATGATCTCGAGCAGCTCGGCCGTCTCGGCCACCGCCGCCGCCACCGTCTCGGTGCCGGAAGGCTCGGAGGACCGATTCACGACACCCACTCTCGCATCCTTATGCTGAACTGTCAGCCCAGCTCATCGCGGGACGCCCTACGGCCGGTCCGCTCGCGCGGTGCCGACCCTGTTCGCCGGTGTCCGCCCAGGCGCCGGTTTTGTTGCGCGTGGAGGCGATGAGGGTGGACAGATTCCTTGCGGTGGAACGGATCCTGAGAGGTGTCCAGCCGCACCAGCTGCTCGACGGGTTGCGTTCGGCACTCGAGGAACATTTCGCCGCATCGGCGGTCGACCTCTTGATGGCCGACTACAGCCTCACCGAACTGCGGCGCGTGACCGTGCTGCCCTACACCACCGACCCGGTGGCGATGGCCGGAACACCCGCGGGCGAGGCCTTCACCTCCCAGGGGGCGACCTTCGAGGCCGTCGAGGAGGGTATCCGGGCCCATTTGCCGGTTTCCGTGCGGGGCGACCGGCTGGGTGTGCTCGCGGTCACCTTGCCCGAAGATCAGGAACCGCCCGTGTGGGCGGAACTCGGCCGGTTCGCCGAAGCGCTCGCGCACGAGGTGTTCGTCGCCGATCGCGACACCGACCTCTACGTGCAGGCCCGCCGCTCGTCCCGGCTCACCCTCGCCGCCGAAATGCAGTGGCAGCTACTACCCGGCCGCGCCTGCGCCCGCCCCGAATTCGCCATGGGCGGGCAACTCGAACCCGCGTACGCCATCTATGGCGACTGCTTCGACTGGTCGGCGTCCGCGCACAAACTCACTGTCGCACTCATCAACGGCATGGGGGAGGGCGCGAGCGCGGCACTGCTGACCAATCTCGCCGTCAACGCCCTGCGCAACGCCCGGCGGGCCGGGATCCCGCTGGACGCCCAGGCGGAACTCGCCGACCAGGCCATTTACGCCCAGCACGTCGGCGAGCAGCACGTCGCGGCCCTTTTGCTCGAATTCGACCTCGCGACCGGCGAGATCGACGCGGTCGACGCCGGATCGCCCCGTCTGTGGCGCCTCCGCGACGGCAAGACCGAACGTGTGCACTTCGACGAACAGCTCCCGCTCGGCACCTTCGAAGACACCACCTACACCCTCGAACGTCTCCAGGCGCTGGCCGGCGACCGCTTCGTGTTCGTCAGCGACGGCGTGTACGACGTCACCGGGCCGCACGGCGAACCGTACGGTGATCACGCCCTCGCCCGAGCGGTCGCCGCGACCGCGGACCTTCCCGCCGCCCACGTCCCGGGCGCCGTCCTCGAAGAACTGCGGGACCGCCGCGAGGGCGGCCTGGCCACTGACGACGCCATGATCGTCTGTCTCGACTGGTTCGGGCCGAACCCGAGTTCCGGCAGTGCGTCGGACATCGCGTCGGCGGGCCTCGGAACGCGCTGATCGTCTGCCGAGAGCTTCAGCATGCCTCGGTGAAGTACTTCGAGGCACTCAGCTTGTTCAGCAGGCCGATCCGTCCTTGGTTGGGAACCGAGCGGATCGGGTGCCCGGCGAGGCCCCAGTGCCCGAGAAGGGAGTTCGCCGCGGCCCAGCCGGTGGCGGCCGCGCGTTCCATGAGGGCGACCGGGAGATCGATCCGGATGCCGTCCCCCGCGAGCGCCAGTGCCGGCACGGGGGTTTCCACCGTGGGACGGCGGGCGAAGTCGCCGACTCCGAACAACGGGCAGTCGTCGCGCCACAACGTGAACTCGCCGACGACACGTGCGTCGAGGGTCTCCGGGTAGATCTCGTGAAGGCGTTTCTCCAGTGCCTTTTCCAAGCCGCTCGTGTCCTGGGTGGTGGCCGCGTAGGCGTGCAGTTCGACGACCGCTCCGCCGGTACGGGCGGCCCAGCGCCGGGCTTCTCCCTCGTACCGGTCAAGCAGGCTGATGTTGTCCAGCGGCGGGATGCTGCCGGTGCCGAGGAACGGCGACCGGTGTGCCTCGACGGGGCGGTCGAGCCAGAGCCGCCGGACCAGGAACGGCGGGGCGGTGCGCAAGGCGCCGACGCCTGCCCGCCAGGCCTCGGTGCCGACATCCGGTGAGGCGGCCACGATTTCGCGCAGGCCGGCGACGTCGCAGGCGAGGACCACTCCGTCGAAGTACTCCGTCCGCCCGCCGGATTCGATCGCGAACCCCGGTGCGGTCCGGCCGAGGCCCGTGACCGGCGTGCCGGTTCGGATGTCGACGCGGCGGCCGGAGAGGTAGTCCGCGAGCGGATCCCAGAGAGCTTGGGTGAAAGGCTCGGTCGGTACGTCGAAGACCAGACCCTCGCTGGAACCGAGGAAGTACAGGTGGAACATGGTCGCCAGCTCCGCGGCGGACAGGTCGCGCGGGTCGGCGAAGAAACTGCGGGAGAAGACCTCGAACGCGAGGTGTTTGGCGGCCGCGGGGAAGTTGATCTTGTCGAGGAAGGTGGCGGCGTCGGTGCGGTCGAGCCGGTGATAGATCTCCGGCACGCTGACCGTCGCCAGCGGCAAGGCCTCCCGGCCGCTGAGGTGCCACAGGTCCTTGCGGGTGAAGGTCGGGCTTCGCAAGGCGAACGCCACCGCGTTCCACGGCGGGGTGCGGGGAAGTCCGGCGAAGGTGTCGATGCGGCCGTGCGCGTCCAGCAGTGGATAGTCGGTCAGCGGCGTGAGCCGGTCCAGCCGCGGATCGGTACGCGTGAGCAGGGCGCGCAGGTTGTAGTACTGACGGAAGAACGCGTGGAAACCCCGGCTCATGGTCACCGCGCCGCCGTCCGGTAACCGTTCCCGCCAGCCACCGACTCGCCCGCCGAGGTGGTGTTCGCGTTCGAAGACGGTGACCTGGACGCCGCGTTCGGCCAGTCCGGTCGCCGCGGTGAGCCCGGCGATACCGCCGCCCACGACCGCCGCGGTGGGGCGTCGTCCGAGCAGGGCGGCGTCGGCGAGGCCCGGCGGCGCCTGCCGGGTGACCCGACGGGAGTCCCGGGGGAGGGTCACGGTGTCTCCAGCGGGGCGGTGCCGACGACGGTGTGGACGATGTCCCGCTGCCAGCCGGTGACGGTCGCGGTGTGGACGTCGGTGAAGCCGGCGTTCGTGAGGCGCCGGGCGAGCGAGGTGACGCCGTCGAACTCGAGGACGCTGCGGCGAAGATGGCGGTAGAGCGTCGCGTCGCCGGTGGTGAGCTTCCCGAGCGGGATGATCACCCCCGCGCACACGGCGTTCCAGACCCAGCGGGCGCGCCGGGAGTCGCGGACGGAGTACTCGTGCACCGCGATCCGGCCACCCGGCCGGAGCAGTCGGCGAAGCCGGCGCAGCTGCGTGGTGGGGTCGGTGAGGTTGCGCAGCAGGTATGCCGCCAGGATCGCGTCGAACGGGCCGTGGATCCCGGCCAGGTCCTCGACCGGCGTGTGCACGAATTCGACACCGTCGGGCCAGCTCTTGTTCCGTGCTCGCTCCAGCATTTCTCCGGACGCGTCGAAGGCGGTGATCCGGGCTTCCGGTGCCACGGACACCAGTGCCGCCGTGGACGCGCCGGTTCCGCACCCCGCGTCCAGCACACGCAGTCCGGGTACGGCCGAGGGAAGGGCCAGCCGTGCGGCGGAAAGGCGCAGATGGTCGTGGTACCCGGGATTCGCTCCCACGAGGCGGTCGTAGAACCGGGCCTCGGTGTCGAAGGCCGAGGGCACGGTGTCGCGCGGCAAACCGTCTCGCGCCATGGCGTTCATCGTGCCTCCTCGGGTGTCCGAGCCCGTTCCCACAGCAGCAGTACGGCGGTCACCATCGCGAAACCGAAGAAGAAGTCTTCGACCGGGATGTCCCAGGGGAACCGCCAGCCGGTGATGTGCTCGGGCGCGTAGAGGACGATCGGGGCGGACAACTTCGTCAGCCAGCCGTCGACGGGGATCTGGAAACCGGTGACGATGACCATCGTGAGCCAGTAGGCGGGTTTGCGGAACAGCCCGGTCTTCAGGATGGTCACCTCGGCGAGGACCACCACGATGACCGCGGCGACGGCGGGAACGGTGTAACCCCAAGGAATCATCGCCGGGCCGCCGGTTTCCCGCGCCGCCGGGCCGCGGTGAGGGTGAGCTGGACCGCTTCATAGGTCAGTATCCCGCAGATCGGGATGACGACGAAGAACAGAATTTCCTCCAGCGGGACGGAAAACGGTGCGCGGACGCCGGTGACGAAGTCCGGCGCGTAACTCCAGACCTCGCCCGCGATCGCCACCGCGTCCCAGACGAGGAAGAGCACGGCCACCGGGAGCAGTGCGCGGGCGAGCCGTTTCGGCTGCCGGTAGACCCGGGCCCCGGCGATCTCCAGCGGCAGTGTCACCAGAACGCACGCCGCCAGCACGACCAGGTATTCGACTTTGCCCATTCAGCTCACCGCCGACGGGGCAGTGGGGGCGGGATGCCGCGTTCTCGCCCACTGTGCGCGAGCGAGCGCACCGCAGGCGACTCCGAGCCGACGCCGCCGAGGCACCGTCGCCCGGCCGGTGAAGACGTCGTGGTCCGCGCCCTCGATCCGGTCGAGGATCTCCCCGTAGAGGGTCGCGGCGGTGGCCACGCAGGGGCGCGAGACCGGATGCAGCATCGCGATCCCCGGCCGCGCTTCGGTGTAGATCCGCCGTGTGGTGGCGATCTGTTCCCTGATCGCGGCGCGTACGCGTACGTCGGATCGGCCGTGCTCCGCGCACCAGGACAGCCGTTCGCGGTCGACGTCGTGTTCCTTGAGTTCGTCGGCGGGCAGGTAGACCCGGCCACGCGCGAAATCCTCGGCGACGTCACGGAGGAAGTTGGTCAGCTGGAAGGCCTTACCGAGCGCGGCGGCTCGCGGTGCGGCTTCTTCGCGGGGGGCCACCGCGCCGAGGATCGGGAGTACCTGCAGGCCGATGACCTCGGCCGATCCGTGCACATAGGCGTCGAGATCGTTCCTGGTGGCGTAGTCGGTCACGCTCAGGTCCATCCGCATCGACGTGAAGAAGTCGCGGAAGAGCTGGTCCTCCAGTTCGTACCGGGCCGCCGTGTCGATCACCGCCGTCAGCAGGGGGTCGTCGCTTGTGCCCATGGCCAGGTCGGCGAGAAAGCGATCCTCCACTTCGGACAGCCGGATGGCCAGAGATCGCGGGGTGGCGTCCGGATCGGGCTCGTCGACGATGTCGTCCAGCCATCGGGCGAAGCCGTAGAGCGCGTGGACGGCGGGCCGCTGGGCGGGAGTCAGCATGCGCGTCGCCAGGAAGTACGTCCTGCCGTTCCTGGCGTTGACCTCGCGGCACCAGGTGTAGGCGGCTCGCAGGCCAGGGTCGTGGATTGCGGCGGCGTCGAGTTCGCGTCGGGTCATCGGCTCGCCTCCGTGGCCAGGTCGAGTACGCGCGTGCGGCGTACGGGTACGCCGGTGATCCGGTCCGCGGCCAGCCTGCCGGAGACGAGGACGGTCGGCACGCCCACTCCCGGCACCGTCCCGCCACCGGCGAGGACGGCGTTTTCGGTGCCCCGCGGCAGATTCCTCGGCCGGAACGGTCCGGTTTGGACGAAGGAGTGCGCGTAGCTGAAGGGGGTGCCTGCCACCAGACCGCGATCCGACCAGTCGGCGGGACTGATGACCTCGGTGAACTCGGGTTCGAAGTCCGGCAGTAGTCGCTGCCGTGCGACAGCGAGGATCTCCTCCGCGTACGGTTCGGCTTCGGTGGCCCAATCCGCGGGGCCCCGGTCGAGATTCGGCACCGGTGCGAGAATCGAGTACAGCTGACGGCCCGGCGGTGCGAGCGCCGGATCGGTCGCGGTCGGCCGGGTGATCAGCAGGGACGGGTCGGACATGCGGCGTCCGGTGGTGATGAGTTCGTCGAAGGTCGAGCGCCATCCCTGCCCGAAGGAAATGGTGTGGTGCCCCGCTGCCGGCCGGGCATCGGGGCCACCGGTGTGCACCACCAGTGCCGACGGCGCCGGCCGCAGCGTGACCGGCCGCTTCGGGGTCCGGCCGAGCAGCCGATAGCTCTCGGCTGGTTCGGTCGTCAGGACGACGGCGTCGCACGGATGACGTTCGCCGTCGGCAGTGCGGACGGCGTGGATCCGGGCGCCTGTGCGTTCGAGCTCTCGCACGGTGGCGCCGTAGTGGAACGTGACACCGTTCGCCGCCGCGACCCGGGCGAGTGCCTGAGGGAGTGCCGCGATCCCGCCGGGCGGGAAGTACACGCCGCCGACGGTGTCCATATAGGAAATGATCGCGTACAGCGCCAGCGCCCGCATCGGCGACTCGCCCGCGTAGAGCGCTTGGAAGGTGAACACCCGCTTCAGCCGCTCGTCGGTGAGGAACGACCCGATCTTGGGGTCCAATCGCCGGAATCCGCCGAGCGCGACCAGACGTGCCAGATCGGGGTTGAGCATGTCCAGTGGCGAGTCGATGTTGGAGTCGATGAACCGGCCGAACTCGGCCCGGTAGAGCCGGGTCAGCCAAGCGCGTAACCGCAGGTAACCCGCGGCCTCGGCGGGTCCGGCGAACTCCCGTACCGCGTCCGTCATCGCCTCGGCCCCGGTGTGCACGGGCAGGGTGCCGCCGTCGGCGAACCGCGCGAGGTAGGCCGGATCGAGCCTGGTCAGCGGGAGCTCCCGGCTCAGCTCGGCACCCACTGCGCCGAAGGTGTCCCCCAGGATCGACGGCATGGTCAGCACCGTCGGGCCGGTGTCGAGCGAGTAGCCCTCGTGTTCGACGCGGCCCGCGCGGCCGCCCGGCCCGGGGTCGCGTTCGAGAACGGTGACTTCGCGGCCGCGGCCGGCCAGATGCAGGGCCGCCGACAGCCCCGACAGCCCCGCTCCCACCACGACGATCCGATCCGTCCGCCCCGGCACCGTTTTCATCGGTCGCGCTCCGTGCACCTGGTGGCGAGGACCGCCAGCGCGTCCGCGGCCTGTCGCGGGAAGACCGCGGGGTCGATCACCGCCTGGGCCTTTTCGGCGCGTTCCCGGATCAGTTCGCCGAGGCGTTCGCGCGCCCCGGTCGCCGTGATCAGTCCGCACCAGCGGGAGACGGCTCGGTCGTCCACGATGGGGAGCTGGAGTAGTTCGTCGAGTTCGTCGCGCTGCCGCCGGTCGGCCATCTCGGCGGCGAGCACCACCACGCTGGACGCCTTGCGATCGCGGAGATCCTGACCGGCGGGTTTGCCGGTGGCCGCCGGGTCGCCGAAGACACCGAGCAGGTCGTCCCGGAACTGGAACGCCTCGCCGATCAGACCGCCGTATTCGGCGAGGGCGGCCATGACGTCAGCGCCGCAGCCCGCCAGCGCCGCGCCGAACTCCAGCGGTCTGCGAACCGTGTAATTGCCGGATTTCCGGCGTAGCACGTCGAGCAGCGTCTCCCAGGCGGGGAGCGCCCGGGCGTCGTTCACGAGATCAGCGAGTTGCCCGACCGCCAGCTCCGCTCGCATCAGGTCGTACCTCGGCCATCCTCGCGCCAGCGTTTCCGCGTCCAGACCCGATTCTCGGAGCAGCTGCTCCGACCAGACGAGGAAGAGATCACCGGACAGCGTCGCCGCGGCTTCGCCGAACCGGTCGGCTGATCCGCTCCAGCCCCGCTCCGCGTGCCAACGCGCGAACCGGACGTGCAGCGCGGGGCGGCGACGGCGAAGTGCCGAGCCGTCCATGACGTCGTCTTGTGCCAAGGCGAAACAATGGAGTAGTTCCAAGCTCGCCGCGGCCCGCAAGGCGGCGTCCGATTCGGGGCCTCCGCATCGCCAGCCCACATAGGCGAACATCGGGCGGAGGAATTTCCCGCCGGCGACGAACTGGGGAATGACGGTTTCCGCGAGTTCGCCCTCGCTACGTCCGGAGAAGTGCTCGGCGGCCCGTGCCTCGACGAAACCGTGTGCTTCGGCGAGGCAACGCTCGCCGACGGCGTCCAGCCACGCGGGCGGTGCCTTCTTCGACGGCACCGCTTCCGCCGCCATGGTCGACACCATCCGAGTATCCCTCCGCCGATCCGGTGATTCGTTTCACAACCGTTTCAAGCTGGTGTACCTTGTCTACTAGATCCGGCGGCACCCCCGCAACTCGGGCGGAATTGCCTGTAGGGCAGGAACTCCGAGAGTTCCCGGTACTGCTCGGGACAAACCCGGGTCGGTGAAGATCCCCTTGTGAGAGGGTGGCCGAGTCCCCGCCACCCGCCGGAGCCCGGCGGCACCCGGTGCAGACGGTCCCCTCCCGACCACGCCGTGGTGCCGCCGGGTGTTCGTCCGGTGGCCTCGTAAGCTGGCCGCAGTGGATACCCGCGCGAGCGCGGCGCCGCACCGGAAATGTGGTACTGGATGGACGTCGACGAGATGAGCGGCCGTGGTGGCCCCCCGGCCGGCGGGTCGTGGACCCCGGGAATGGTCGCCGAGGTGCTGGGCATCTCGCCGGTCACGCTCCGGACCTGGGCCGCGCGTTACGGCGTCGGCCCCACCTTGCGCGCCGACGGACGTCATCGCCGCTATTCGGACGAGGATGTGCGCAGGCTGCGGCATATGCGGCGGCTGATCGACCGCGGTATCCGCGCCCGCGAGGCGGCCGCCGCGGTGTTCTCCGGTGTCGACGATGCGGCCCCCGGCGTGCCTGCCGGCCGGCTGGTCGGCGAACTCGAGCAGGCCGCGGAAGACCTCCAGTTCGCTTCCATCGCGGCCTTGCTGGACGAGACCCTGGACGCGATCGGCGCGGC
This sequence comes from Amycolatopsis coloradensis, assembly GCF_001953865.1. Taxonomy (GTDB): domain Bacteria; phylum Actinomycetota; class Actinomycetes; order Mycobacteriales; family Pseudonocardiaceae; genus Amycolatopsis; species Amycolatopsis coloradensis. The sequence continues at coordinate 7,874 of NZ_MQUQ01000034.1, read as the reverse complement.
GGCTCTGTGGGCTGACGTTCTCCTGCCGGTGCTGCGCGGCCTCGGTGGCCGCTGGCTCCGGGGAGACGTGTGTTACGAGGCGGAGTGGGCGCTCACCACCGAGGTTTCCCTGGCGCTCCAGCGCTACGTCGCCCGGTTCACGGCCGCGCCGTCCGAACGAGGGGTGCTCGTGGCCTGTTGCCCGGACGAGCGGCACAGCCTGCCGGTCGAGATCCTTCGCGCGTCGATGGCGGAGATCGGTATCCCCGCGCTCTACCTCGGGCAGCTGGTGCCCGCGGACACGCTGGTCGGCTTGGCCGCCAAAGTGGATCCGGTGCTGGTCGTGCTGTGGTCGATGTCCGCCGACACCGTCGACGGCCCGCTGTGCCAGCGTCTGCAACGCCGCGGGTGCGAGGTCGCCGTCGCCGGTCCCGGTTGGGAAGGGCGCACCGTTCGTGGCGCGCCTTGGGTCAACGACCTGACCGCCGCGCTGGAGCTCGCCGCCGCACGCGTCAAGGCCTGAGCCGGGCGCGGAACCGTTGCGGAAACGCTTCAAGTGCCTGAGGATGATTACCCGGGCAACGCGGAGCGGGAGGTTTCCGGTGGATCTCAGGCGTCAGGTGGTCGAGCGTTGGCCGGCGAAGTGGCCGGTCCAGCCGTTCCGGGAACCGGCTTGGGCACGTCAGGAACCGACATACGGGGAATGCCGTCCGGCGCTGATCGACGCCGCGGTCAAACGCGCCGACGCGCGTCCGGCCGGCAATTGGTTCGTCGTCGCGGCCAGCCGTGAGATCGGCAAGGACAAGCCGTCGGGATTGCGGGTGGGTGGACGGGAACTGGTGGCCTGGCGTGACGAGGGCGGTGACTTGACCATCGGCCCGGGCGCCTGCCCGCATCTCGGCGCCCCGCTCGACCAAGCTCGAGTCCACTGTGGAGAGTTGGTCTGCCGGTGGCACGGGTTACGGGTCGGGCCCGAGCGGCCGGGCTGGTCGCCGCTGCCGTCCTACGACGACGGTGTGCTCGCCTGGGTCCGCCTCGACAGCTTCGGTGGTGAAAGCCCCACGGAGCGGCCGATCGTGCCGGACCGCCCGCGAAACACCATGACGGTCGACGCGGTCGCGACCCTCACCGGAACCTGTGAACCGACGGACATCGTGGCCAACCGGCTCGATCCTTGGCACGGCGCCTGGTTCCATCCGTACTCGTTCACGCGGCTGCGGGTTCTGTCCGCTCCACAAGGAAACGACGTCGCCGACGCCGACGACAAGTTCGTCGTCGAAGTGACCTTCCGGCTGGCCGGGAAACTGGGTGTGCCGGTGATCGCCGAGTTCACCTGTCCCGAGCCTCGTACGGTGCTGATGACCATCGTCGACGGTGAGGGGGCGGGCAGCGTGGTCGAAACCCACGCCACCCCGCTGGGAAACGGACCCGACGGACATCCGCGCACCGTCGTGATCGAAGCGACCATAGCCACGTCCGATCGGCCCGGTTTCGCCAAGGCCACCCGGATCGCACCGGCTCTGCGACCCCTGATGCGCCGCGCGGCCGCACGTCTCTGGCGGGACGACCTCGCCTACGCCGAGCGGCGCTACGCCTTGAGGGTGGGGAGTGCCGCCGATGGCCGCGCATGAGACCGGGGTCGTGATCGTCGGCGCCGGGCTCGCCGGTCTTTCCGCCGGACTGCACCTTCACCGCGCCGGAATCGCTTGTGCGGTCCTGGAAGCCGGTGACGAGGTCGGCGGCAGGGTGCGCACGGACGTCGTCGACGGTTTCCGGCTGGATCGAGGCTTCCAGATCCTCAATCCCGCCTACCCCGCGATCGGGCGTCTGGTGGATGTCGACGCGCTCCGGCTGGGCAAGTTCTGGCGTGCGGTCCGGGTGTCCGACGAGGACCGCCTCAGCTTGCTCGGAAACCCGCTCGACGCGCCCAAGGCTCTGCGCGATGTCGCCGCACGCCGCTATCTGTCGGCCAAGGACCTGGCCGCGCTCGGCGCGCTGACAGCGCGGGTGGCTGGCGGTCCCGCTCGGTCGATCATCCGCGGCGACGACGGGACGACCGCCGGCGAACTGCGTCGGACCGGTCTGTCGGATCGGGCGGTGGAAACCGTGCTCCGTCCGTTCCTCTCGGGGGTCTTCCTGGAATCCGGCCTGAGTACCTCTTCGCGGTTCTTCCGGCTCGTGTGGCGGAGTTTTCTCCGGTCCGCGCCGTCGTTGCCCGCACTGGGCATGGGAGAACTGCCGAGACAGCTCGCCCGCTCACTGCCCGTCGACGCCGTTCGAACCGGCACTTCGGTCGAAGAAGCCGGAAACGGCCGAGTGCGGACCTCCGGCGGAGATGTCTGGAAGGCTCGCGCGGTCATCGTCGCCACGGACGGCACCACCGCCGCGCGTCTCGTCGGCGAGGTCCCGGAACCGCGCTGGAACAGCGTCACGACGTGGTACTTCGCGCCACCGCGATCGCCGTTGCGGGAGCCGGTCATCATGATCGACGCCCGTGGCGGGCCGATCCTCAACACCGCCGTGCTCAGCGAGGTGTGTCCCACTTACGCACCGGAAGGCGCCGCGCTCGTCAGCGCCTCGGCGCTCACACCGCTGGAGGAACCGGACGTGCGGCGGGCGCTCAGCCGGATGTATCGCGCGGACGCGTCGCGGTGGCCGCTGGTCGGGCGCTACGAGATCCCGCACGCGTTACCGTCGATGCCCGCACCACACGACATCCGCCGCGAAATCCGTTTCGGTGAACGGCTTTACGTCTGCGGTGACCACCGCGACACCAGCTCACTGCAAGGCGCGCTCGCGTCCGGCGGCCGGACCGCTCGAGCCGTGCTGCGCGATCTCGGGTCGACGGAATCTTGAGCGCGCCAGGCTCAGTCCGTGACGTCGCCGAGAATGCGAGTGAGGCTTTTTTCGGTGTCGTTACCGACCTTCTCGAACACGGCCTTGGCGATGGGGGAAACCAGTTTCGCGGCACCGGAGAACTCGATGGTGGCGTGGTAGGTCAGCTCCGTCGTCGAGGGTCCTTCGCCGGCGGTGATGGTTATGTCGTCGGTCGAGGTCGCGGTGTCGTTGGTGCCCACGAAAACGATCCGGCCGGGCTCGAGACGCGTCAGTTCGTAGGTCAGCTCGGTTTCGATACCGCTGATCTTCGACACGTTGTGCCATTTCGCGCCGACGCCGACCGGTCCGGAGTCGATGCGCCTGCAAGAGACTGTGCCGGGATCCCATTCGACCGCCCGGGAGAAGTCGCGCAGGTAGTCCACCACGGCGTCCGGTGCCGTGGCGACGGTGAAACGCCGGGTGACCTCGACCATGGTGTCTCTCCTCTGTCCGCCGGGGTGACATGTACGGATACCCCGGCGGTGCCGGGTTCACGCCTGTGACGGCCGCGTTTCCGCGCTCGCCGGGCTGGGTAAGCGCAGCTTGTGCGGATTGTGATCACCGGAGCCACCGGAAACGTCGGGACGGCGTTGCTCCACGCCCTCGATACCGGCGAAGACGACCTGCTCGGCCTGGCGAGGAGGCTGCCCGACACCACGGCTGCGCCTTATCGCGCCGCACGCTGGTCTACTCTGGACGTGGGGGACGTCGCCGGGCGCGCGAAGCTGACCGGCCTGGCGGAGGGAGCGGACACGCTCGTGCATCTCGCCTGGGCGATTTCACCGGAGCGTGGAGATCCGCCCATGTGGCGGACCAACGACCACGGCACCCGGAACGTGCTCGCCGCGGTGGCCGCGGCCGGGGTCCCACATCTGGTCGTCCTGTCGTCCGTCGCCGCCTACGGGCCGGCTCCGCGGTGGGAGAAGGTCTCCGAGCAGTGGCCGTGCGACGGCATCGCCACCAGTGCCTACAGCCGAGGCAAAGCCGGTCTGGAGACTCTGCTCGACCGCTTCGAGGAAAGCCACCCGGAGATCGGGGTGGCGCGGTTGCGGCCGTGCGCGATCCTGCAACGGCGGGCGGCGGGGGAGTTCGAGCGCTGGTTGCTGGGCCCGGCCGTCCCTTCCGGCGTCGTAGGCCGCCGATGGCTGCCGATTCCCCTGTGGGCGGATCTGCGAGCGCAAGCGGTACACAGCGCCGACGTCGCCGAAGCCATCCGGCTGATCCTCGAGAAACGGTTCACCGGAGCGGTGAACCTCGCCGCACCGGGCGTCCTCTCCGCCGACGCGCTGACCGGCCTGCTCGGCGGGATCCGCGTTCCGGCACCACGATCACTCGTACGCGTCGCCGCGCACGCGGCCTGGCGCACGGGTGCCTTGCCGCTGCACCCTGGTTGGCTGGATCTCGCCGACGGCGCCCCACTCGTGGACACCACACTCGCCGAGACCGCGCTGGGCTGGCAACCTCGTTACGACGCGGCAAGTGCGGTCGCGGAACTGGTCGCCGGGCTCCGGTCGGGCGACGGCGCGGCGAGCCCGCCGCTGGCTCCGCCTCGCGGGCACGGCTTCCTGTCCCGGCTCCGCTCGCTCGCCCGTGGCAAACCGAGTCACCAATCGCAATCCTGACGACCTGACCACCTGACATTCTGAAGACCTGACGATCGAGAGGCCCGGATGAGCACGGAAGTCTTCGACGCGATCGTCATCGGCGCCGGCCACAACGGCCTGGTCGCGGCGAACCTGCTGGCCGACGAGGGCTGGTCGGTACTGGTGCTGGAGCAGGCGGAGAAGCCGGGAGGCGCGGTACGGACCGAAGAAGTCACCGAGCCGGGCTTCCGCAACGATCTGTGCAGCGCCTTCTTCCCGCTCACCGCGGTGTCCCCGGTGATCAGGGACTTGCGCCTCGAAGACCACGGTCTCCGTTGGCGGCACGCTCCCGAAGTGCTCGCGCATGTGCTGCCCGACGACAGATGTGCGGTGCTCTCACACAACATCGAGCGCACGGCGGCCTCCGCCGACGAGTTCGCGCCAGGAGACGGCGCCGCCTGGAAACGACTTTTCGCCCAGTGGCAGGAAATCCGCGAGCCGTTGCTCGACGCCCTGTTCACCCCTTTCCCGCCGGTCCGGCCGGGTCTGCGGCTGTTGCGGAGCACGGGGACCGCCGACGCGCTCCGCCTGGCCCGGATGCTCACGTTGCCGGCTCGCCGGTTCGGGGAAGAGCTTTTCGACGGCGAAGGGGCACGGTTGCTGCTGGCCGGGAACGCCGCGCACAGCGACCTTTCCGTGGACAACGCCGGCAGCGCCGTGTTCGGCTGGCTGCTCGCGATGGTCGGCCAGGACGTCGGCTTCCCCGTGCCCATCGGCGGGGCGGGGGAGTTGACCGCGGCGTTGGTGCGACGGCTGACCGCTCGCGGCGGTGAAGTCCGGTGTAGTTGCCCGGTGACGGAAGTACTGGTCGCCGGTGGGCGCGCGATGGGTGTGCGCGACGGCGACGGCGACCCGATACGGGCCCGCAAGGCGGTGCTCGCGGACCTGCCGGCCCCGACGTTGTACCGCGAGATGATCGCGCCGGAATGGCTGCCGTCCCGGCTGCTCGACGATCTCGGCCGGTTCCAGTGGGACAGTGCCACGGTGAAAGTGGACTGGGCGCTCTCCGGGCCTGTTCCGTGGACGGCGGAAGCCGCTCGCGGGGCGGGAACGATCCACCTCGGCACGGACCTGGACGGCCTGTCCGCGTTCGGTGGCGATCTCGTCCGGGGCCGAAGCCCGCGTGATCCGTTCCTGTTGTTCGGGCAGATGACGACGAGCGACCCGGATCGCTCGCCGCCGGGCACCGAGGCGGCGTGGGCCTACACCCACGCGCCTCGTGGGGTGATGGAGAACCGCAAGGTGCTGAACCGGCAGGTCGCGCGGATCGAGAAGACGGTCGAGGCGCACGCGCCGGGGTTCACCGACCTGATCCTGGGCCGGTACGTGCAGGGACCGCTCGAACTGGCGGCCCACGATCCCGGACTGGTGGGTGGCGCGATCAACAACGGGACCACGGCCATCCATCAGCAGTTGTTCTTCCGCCCGATTCCCGGCCTGGGCCGCGCGGACACCCCGGTGGACCGGCTGTTCCTGGCGAGCTCGGCGGCTCATCCGGGAGGAGCCGTCCACGGCGGTCCCGGAGCCAACGCCGCCCGCGCCGCGCTGGCACGGGCGGGTCGGCTCGGCGGGGGCTACGCGGCGGTCATCCGCGCGGCGAATCGGGCGGTCTACGACTGAGCGCTCCCGCGGTTCGCGTACTTCCCGATCACCAGATCGGCCAGCCGGGCGAGGGCTTCGCCGTTGCGTGGCTTGGCGATCAGTGCTTGAACCGCCTCCGGCAGCACCTTGCCGGGACCGCGCACGACACGCTCCGTCATCCGGACCTCTGTCCTGCCTTCACCGCGGGGAACCAGGGTCAGTGTCACTTCCGCCGCGCCCAGTGGCCAGCCCCTCGCTTCCAGCTCGAGGAAAACGCCGGGCTCGACGGCCTTCACCACCGTGACGTCCTGGATGTGCAGCGGCCACGGGCCGACACTGTGGTGGATCCGGGAGCCGACGGCTGGCCAGTCTGCGTCGACATCACGGATGTGGGAACTCCCGACCACCCAGCTCGCATAGAGCCAGCCGTCCGAGAGCACGGTGAACACGGCTTCCGGCGGTGCGTCGATTATTCGGCTGACGACTTCGCTCACGGTTTCCTCCTGTTCGGGGCGCAAAGCCCGGGTACCCCGCCGATGTGGTTTGAAGCCTGCCCGTTCAGGGTGTTTCGCCATCCAGATTCACTGCCCAGCCGTTGACCAGCGGACAGTGGTTCACCGCCTGATCGAGGAGTTCTTGTCGCCGTGCCGTGGGGATTTCGGGCAGCGACACCGTCAGCTCCGCATCGACGCTGTAGTCCAAGGCCGTCTCGTGGATCAACCTCACGTGGGCGCGCACCGCGCTGCCGGTGGTGTCGAGATCTCCAGCGGACGCGACCAGGACCACCGCCTGATGCAGGCAGGTCGCCAGCGTCGCGGCCTAAAGTTGCTCAGGATCCCATCCGTCCCGCGCCGCCCGCCCGTTCCTGACCGGCAGTGATTCCGGTTCGGCTCCCGGCACCCCGACTCGTCCGGCCAGCGAGACCGCTTTCGCCTCCTTGACCACCACTGTCACCGCCTTTGGATCGATTTCGCAACGCTCGGCGGATACCCCTTGTTCACGAGTTCAATCGGCACGGGTGGTTTTCACGATCGAACGCCTGGTCGGCGGAAATCCCCTTACGCCGACCATTTCCCGGGCCGCGGTCAGTTCGACGAGCTGTTCGGCCATGGCGTCGTGGTCGTACTGTCGGCCTTGGGTGTCTGCCACCGAGGTCACCGGTGGTTCCCCATGCCGTCTCACCGGCATGGCCCGCGGGAGCGGAGATCGACGACGGCCCTGCGCTGTTGAAGGCCGTGGCTGCCCGCCGATCGCCTGCGAGCCAGGCCGTCGAGGCAGCCGCCCGGCCCGGTCGCTGCCGTCGGATACCCGGATCACCGAGGTTTAGACACCGCCGGGCGGTTCCGCTCGGCTGGCGGCATTCGGGCATCGTGGGAATTGGCGTGGGTGGAAAGGATTAACGAGCACGCGATCGGGCAACCGACGATCTCGTAGCCGGTGAGCCACCGGCCTAAAGCAGACGGAAGGTCCAGATCTGATGTTCCGACACACGAAGCTGCTCCAGTTCGAAGCGAAGCCGGAAAAGCCCGACGCCGCCTACGCCCGCAAGTTACAGGAGCTGATCGGCGGCGCCTACGGTGAAATGACCGTGACCATGCAGTACTTGTTCCAGGGTTGGAACTGCCGGATCGAGGGCAAGTACAAAGACTTGATCATGGATACCGCGACCGAGGAGATCGGGCATGTCGAAATGCTCGCCACGATGGTCGCCCGGCTCCTGGAAGGCGCGCCCGCGACGGTGACCGCCGAGGCGGTCAAAGACCCGGTGACGGCGGCGATCCTGGGCGGGATGGA
>NZ_MQUQ01000033.1 GCF_001953865.1 Amycolatopsis coloradensis | reverse complement strand
TTCGGGACATCAGACGTCGCGAAAGTGGCTTTCGCGACACGCCATCTTCGCCTGCCTCAGGCCAGCCAGGCGATGGCGCCGCCGATCGCCAGCAGCGCACCGATACCCAGCACCACGGCCAGGAACTTGACGCTCTTCCAGGTCGCGTAAACGCCGCCGAGCAGGAAGCCGCCGAGCGCGAACAGCAGCACGGCGATGGTCGAGTTACTCACGCCCGCCACCCTGCCACACCCCTCACCCGCCCGACCTCCCGGGTGCTCCCCGCAATTCGTCCTCTGGTTGCGGTAGTTGCACGCGCAAGGACCGCAACCAGAGGACGAAACGCGGCGGTTAGAGCACGCCCTTGGTCGAGGGGATCCCGCCGGCCCGAGGGTCCGGCTCGGTCGCGGCACGCAGAGCGCGGGCGACGGCCTTGTACTCGGCCTCGGCGATGTGGTGCGGATCCCGGCCGTGCAGCACGCGCACGTGCAACGCGATCTGCGCGTGGAACGACAGCGAGTCGAACACGTGTCGCGTCAGCACGAACGGGTAGTTCCCGCCGATGGTGAAGCTGGTGAACTGCTCAGGCTCGCCGAGGTGCACGCAGTACGGCCGCCCGGAGACGTCGATCGCGGCGTGCGCGAGGGTTTCGTCCATCGGGATCCAGGCGTCGCCGAAGCGGCGGATGCCGCTCTTGTCGCCGAGCGCCTGCCGCAGCGCCTGGCCGAGCACGATCGCGGTGTCCTCGACGGTGTGGTGTGCGTCGATGTGGACGTCACCGGTCGCCTGCACCTTGAGGTCGAGCGAGCCGTGCACCCCGAACGCGGTGAGCATGTGGTCGTAGAACGGGACACCGGTGTCGATCTCCACCTGTCCCGTGCCGTCCAGGTCGAGCTGGACCGAAATGGACGATTCCCTGGTGGCGCGGTCCACCTTGCCGACGCGACTCATCGCGGCACCTCCTTGCTGGCCTCGAGAAAGGCGTCATTCTCTTCCGGCGTCCCGATGGTCACCCGCAGGTGCCCTTCGATGCCGACGTCCCTGATCAGTACGCCGTTGTCCAAATAGGACTTCCAGGTCGCGGGCGCGTCCGCGAAGCGTCCGAAAAGGACGAAGTTCGCGTCGCTTGGAACCGGCGTGAATCCCAAGCCCAGCAGCGATTCCACCACACGGTCGCGTTCGGCCGCGAGTTTGGCGACCGACGCCAGGGTGGCGTCCGCGTGCCGCAGCGCCGCCCGCGCGGCGGCCTGTGTGAGCTTCGAGAGGTGATACGGCAGCCGCACCAGCTGCAAGGCGTCGACGATCGCGGGCGCGGCCGCGAGGTAACCGAGCCGCCCGCCCGCGAAGGCGAACGCCTTGCTCATCGTGCGCGACACGATGAGCTTCGCGGGGTGCTCCTCGATCAGCTCGATGGCGCTCGGCTGCGACGAGAACTCGGCGTACGCCTCGTCGACCACCACGATGCCCGGCGCCGCTTCGAGCAGCCCGCGCAGCTCGCCGAACGGGATCGACCCGCCCGTCGGATTGTTCGGGCTGGTCACGAACACGATGTCCGGACGGCGTTCCCGCACCAGCGCGGCCGCCTTCTCGGTGTCGAGCGTGAAATCGGCGCGGCGCGGCACCGGCAGCCAGTCGGTGCGGGTACCCGCCGAGATGATCGGGTGCATCGAGTACGACGGCTCGAACCCCAGCGCGGACCGGCCGGGACCACCGAAGGCCTGCAAGATCTGTTGCAGGATCTCGTTGGACCCGTTGGCGGCCCACACGTTCGACTCCGACACCAGCACGCCGGTGGACACCGCGAGATAGTCCGCGAGGTCCTGCCGCAGCGCGACGGCGTCACGATCCGGGTACCGGTGCAGCGAAGCGGCCTCGGCACGGACGGCCTCGGCGACGTCCGCGACCAGCGCGTCCGGCGGCGGGTACGGGTTTTCGTTGGTGTTGAGCCGGATCGGCACGTCGAGCTGCGGCGCGCCGTACGGGGTCTTGCCTCGCAGATCCTCCCGCAGCGGGAGCGCGTCGAGGGTGATCTCCTCGCCGATGGTCATGCCCGCTCCCCCTCGAACCGCGCCGTGATGGCCTCACCGTGCGCGGGCAGGTCTTCGGCGTTGGCCAGTGCGACGACGCGGCCGGCGATCTCACGCAGGGCGTCCTCGCTGTAGTCGACGACGTGCACGCCCTTGAGGAAGCTCTGCACCGAAAGCCCGGACGAGTGCCGCGCGAATCCGCCGGTGGGCAGGACGTGGTTCGACCCGGCGCAGTAGTCGCCGAGCGAGACCGGCGCGTACGCCCCGACGAAGATCGCGCCCGCGTTGCGCACCCGGGCGGCCACCGCACGCGCGTCCGCGGTCTGGATCTCCAGGTGTTCCGCGGCGTACGCGTCGACAACGCGGAGCCCGTCGTCCACAGTGGACACGAGGATGATGCCGGACTGCTTGCCGCTCAAGGCCTCTGTCACTCGCTCGGCGTGTTTGGTCGCGGTCACCCGCCCGGACAGTTCCTTGTCCACCGCGTCCGCGAGTTCCTCGGACGTGGTGACCAGCACGCTCGCGGCGAGCGGGTCGTGCTCGGCCTGGCTGATCAGGTCGGCGGCGACGTGCACCGGGTCGGCGGTCCCGTCGGCGAGGATCGCGATCTCGGTCGGGCCTGCCTCGGAGTCGATGCCGATGATGCCGCGCAGCAGCCGCTTGGCCGCGGTGAGGTAGATGTTGCCGGGTCCGGTGACGATGTCGACCGGCTCCAGCGTCGCGCCGTCGGTGTCGGTGCCGCCGTACGCGAGCAGCGCGACGGCCTGCGCGCCGCCGACGGCCCACACCTCGTCGACGCCGAGCAGTTCGGCGGCGGCCAGGATCGTCGGGTGCGGGAGGCCGCCGAACGCGGCCTGCGGCGGCGAGCACAGCACGAGCGTGCCGACACCGGCGATCTGCGCCGGGACGACGTTCATCACCACGGTCGAGGGGTACACCGCGAGCCCGCCCGGCGCGTACAGGCCGACGCGCTCCACCGGGATCCAGCGTTCGGTGACGGTGCCGCCGTCGACGACGTCGGTGGTGACGTCCTGGCGGCGCTGATCGCCGTGGACCTTCCTGGCGCGGAGGATGGACTCCTCCAGTGCCTCGCGGACGGCCGGGTCCAGGTTCGCGAGCGCGCTCGTCAACTCGGTGGCGGCGACACGCACACCGCCGGGGCGGACCTTGTCGAACCTCTCGGTGTACTCGAGAACCGCCTCGACGCCGCGGTCGCGGACCGCCTCGACCACCGGCCGTACGTGATGCAGCGCCGCGTCCACGTCGTACTCGGCACGCGGAAGCGTGCTCCTGAGTTCGGCAACGGACGGGACCTGTCCACGCAGGTCGGTACGGTTCAGCATGGCTCAAGGGTACGAGGTGGCCGGATCGCGCCGAGCAGGCACACTGGGGTGGTGACCAGCGATCCCACGATGAGGGAGGCCGCCGTGCCGCGAATCGGGTTGTGCCAGCTCACGGCGGCGGAGGATCCCGATACGAACCTGAAGCTGATTCGCGAAGGCGTGGTCGCCGCGGCGGCCGACGGCGCGCGGATCGTGGTCTTCCCCGAAGCGACGATGGCGCGCTTCGGTGTCCCGTTGAAACCACTCGCACAACCTTTGGACGGACCATGGGCGTCCACTGTGGCGTCGATCGCGGACGAGCACGGGGTCGTGATCGTCGCGGGCATGTTCACGCCATCACCCGACGGTCGCGTCAGCAACACGCTGCTCGTCACCGGCGGCGGCCATCACCTCGGTTACGACAAGATCCATCTGTACGACGCGTTCGGGTTCGCCGAGTCCGACACGGTCGCGCCCGGAACCGCGCCGGTGACCTTCGAGGTCGACGGGGTCACCTTCGGCGTCGTGACCTGTTACGACATCCGTTTCCCCGAGCTATTCCGGAAGCTGGCCGACGACGGCGCCGACATCGTCCTCGTGCCGACGTCCTGGGGCGCGGGCGAGGGCAAACGCGAACAGTGGGAGGTCCTGGTGCGCGCCCGCGCGCTCGACTCCGGCTGCTGGGTCCTCGGCTGCGGGCAGGCCGATCCGGTCGCGAGCGGGACACAGGTGAACCCGAAGGCGCCGACCGGGATCGGCTACTCGACGGTGTCCGACGGCTTCGGCCGCGTTCACGCCCGGCTGGGCGCCGGACCGGAGACCGTGGTCGTCGACGTGGATCCGGCGGTCAGCGGGAAGGCGCGGGCGGCGACGGGGGCTCTGGCGAACCGTCGCCTCTAGCGTCCACGGAGCGCTCGAAGAACGATTCGAGCACCCCGATCCTCTGCGTCCCGGTGACGCCCGGCGTGCGCCTGGACGCCGCGGGCCGGGTCTGGGCGGCCGCGCACGACGGGCTGCACTGTCTCGCGCCGGACGGGACGCGGATCGGGAAGCTGCGGGTGAACTTCTCGGGGCCGAGGTAAGGCTGGCAGCGCAGCTGGTCTCAGCCGCCCCCGGCCACAACGTAAGTACCTGAAGGCCAGGCCGGTGACGTGGTGAAGCGCTAGCGCAGCAGCCCTTCGCGGATCGCCACCCGCACGAATCCGGCCCGCCGCCGCTCCCCGGTCTTGTCCCGGATCCGGTCGAGATAGGACCGCACCGTCCGCACGCTGATGTTCAGGATCTCCGCGACGTCGACGTCCCGTTCACCGGCCGCGACCAGCCGCAGGACCTGCTTTTCCCGTTCGGACAGCACGATCTTGGGCCCGGCGTGGCGGTCTTCGCTGTCCTGGATGATCATTCCGGCCAGCGTCGGCGACACGTACGCGTTGTCGTCCGCGATGGTGCGGATGGCGCGCAGGAGTTCGTCGCCGTCGACGTCCTTGGACAGGAAGCCCTTCGCGCCGGCCTGCATGGCGCCCAGCACCTCGGGCTGTTCGGCGTGTGCGGACACCACGAGCACCTTGTGCCCCATCTGCCCCACTTCGAGCACCGCGGCGGCGTCCTGGACACCGCGCAGCTTGAGGTCGAGGACGACGACACTGCCCGCGGGCTGTTCCTGGACGGCGAACCGGGCGACGGAGTCGGCGACGGCGCCCAGCTCGATGTCCGGCGCTTCGGTGAGCACACGCGCGACGGCGTCCCGGTACAAAGGATGATCTTCGATCACCCCGACGTTGATCGGTGTGGTGCGTTTCGGCTGCTGCTCGTCTGCGTTCACCGGCGTCCTTCGAATCCGCCCGCGTCGTCGCGGGGCGCGACCGGCCGAGACGGACCGGGCACCTCCGGCGGAGACGCGAGCCCGAGCTGGATGGCCTTGCGGACCAGACCGGCCCGCCTTCTCTCTCCGAGTTTGTCACGGATCCGGTCCAGATAACCGCGGACCGTCCGGACTCCGATACCCAGGATGCGGGCGATGTCGACGTCGCGTTCGCCCGCCGCGACCAGCCGCAGGACCTGCTTTTCCCGCGCCGAAAGCGCGACGTCCGGGGCAGGCACGGGGCGGTCGGCGTTGTCCTTGATGATCATTCCGGCCACCACCGCGGAAACGTAGGCCCGGCCTTGCGCGACCGTCCTGATCGCGATCAGCAGTTCGTCGACGTCGACGTCCTTGGACAGGAATCCCTTCGCGCCGGCGGCGATCGCGCCGAGCACCTGTTCGGACTCCGCCTGCGCGGACACCACGAGAACGTGATGCCCCAATTCGCACACCTGGAGCACGGCCGCCGCCCCGGCGATCCCCGGCAGGCCGAGATCGAGCAGCACGACGCTGCCGGGCGGCTGCGGGTGAACATGGAACCGGGCGACCGAATCGACCACCGCGCCCAGTTCGATCCCCTCGGCCTCGGTGAGGACCCGGACGACAGCGTGCCGGTACAACGGATGGTCCTCGATCACCGCGACGTCGACCCGATCGGTCTCCGGCCTGTCTTCAGTCATCTGCACGTTCCCGCTCACCCCGTCCCACCCGCCGCGGACACCGCACGTCCGGCCTGCGCCGGATCCAGCGCGGGCCCTCGCGGCACCAGTGCCAGCAACCCATTCGGAACCGGTTGCCGTTCGGCTTGGCCGTAACCGAGGGAAGCGAGTGCCTCAGTGCTCGCCACCGGGTACTTCAAGCCCGTGTCGGTCACGACGTAAACCGTGCCGGAACCGGATTCCGTCACCACCGCGCCTCCTGACGGAGGCACGAAAACCGCGTCGGCGACCAGCGCGTCCGTCCGCGCCGTCACCGGGATCGCCTTCGCACCTTGCGGCAACGGGACCTGTGCGGAGATAACAATTCGAGAACCCTGGGCGCATAGCGTCACGGACTGTCCGGTAACGGGCGCTTTTCGCGGGATCCGGTCCGGATACTCCGCGGGATCGGCCCCGCCCGTCCTCGCCGTGCCCACCTTCGGCACCGCGGCGACTTCGGCCGCGCGCACCGCGACAGGGGCCGGGACGCCGGTGTAGGCGTCCGCGTTCTGCGGCGTGTTGATCAGCAGGCTCGCCTCGGTCTGGCCGATCGGCTCGAGCCCTTCGGGGTGGACGAGGTAGTACGACGTCGCGTCGTCGGGGGACGCCATCGCGTCGATGACGCCGAGTACCGAACCGACCTTCGTCGTGGTGCCGCCGACCTTCGGGCCGGGCCGTCCGGCGTCCTCGACCGCGCGGTAGGCCAGATCGCGTCCGGCGGCGACGGTGCCGATCCACCGGGAGGACACCGCGATCGGCTGGTAGGTGTCGAACTGCAACGCCGCGGCCGCTTCCGGGGTGAGCTTGTAGCGGCGCCCCGCCGTCACGAGGTAGCGCCCGCCTTCCGGGACCCGGACCACGACGGCCTGGTCCTTCGGCAGGTCGACCCCGGCGGCGGGCGCGCCGAGGAGCACCGTCGTCTCCGGTTCGGCCGACGCGGGCGCGTCCTGGGTCGTGCGCGAGCAACTCGTCCACGGGGTCTTCAGCAGCACGGCGGCCGCGGGCAGGGAATCGGGGGCGCCGGGGATGCCGATCTGCGAACCACGGGGGGCCTTCGCGAGCTTGTCCGAAGGGACGGTCACGGTGGCCTCGCCGTTGCCGCCCGCCATCAGCCGCGCGGAAGCGTAATTGAGCACCGGATGCAGCGCGCCGTCCTGGCCGAGGACGTACCGGGCGCCGGTGCCCTCCTCGACGATGACCTTGCCGCCCGCCAGCCAGTCCTTACCGCCGGAGGGATTCAGCAGGCCGATCACGCCGAAGACCGCGGTGACCAGCAACGCCACGCCGAGACCGCACAGGGTTCCGATCACCAGCCTTCTGCTGGGGGCGACCGGATGGTTGGCGTCCGCCGAGACCAGTGCCGAAACCAGCCTCCTGCGAAGGAATTGGTAGGCCTGGATCTGGTCCCGCTGCGTCCACACGCTCCCGTACCCCGCCGTTCGTACCCACCCGTCCGAAGGTCCATCACGTTAGGTTCCGTCAAGGCTCGCGGTGAGGGTAATTTTTACGCCCCTCCCCCGCGTCGGACGGGATTACCGTCGGGCGCGTGCACGGAGGAGGGGAATTCCTTGTCGGTTGAAGCCCCGGCGGTGGCCACCCCACGCCAGGCCCCGGAACACGGCACCGCGGGCGCGGCGCCACTGCCCTGGCTGCTGCCGATCCGCCCGTTGCAAGCGGCGCTCTGGGAGATCGCCGGGATCGCGATCCTGCTGGCCTTCGCCGTCGACGGGATCCCCCAGTCCGCGCGGATCACCATCACGGCCGTGGCGGCGGTCCTCGTCCTGACGACGTCGGTCCGCTTCGCCGGGCGCCATGTCGCGGGCTGGCTGCTCACCTGGGCCGGATTCCGGCTGAAGCGTCGCGACAAACGTGAGGTCCCCGATCCGCTGCACCGGCTCGCCGGTCCCGTCCGGGTCCGCCAGCACGTCGACCGCGCGGGCAACCGCTTCGGCGTCGCCGAGGTCGGTGACGGCTGGAGCGCCATCGTGCGGCTGACCAGGGGCGCCGTCGCACCCGATCCGGACACTTTGGTCGCCATCCTGCGCGAGGCCTACGCGAGCACCGGGATCCCGTTGTCCAGCGCGCAACTGCTGACCTGGACCGTCCCCAATGGACAGTCATTGATCCGGGTCCGCTGGCTCGCCGTGCGGTACCGGCCGGAGGACGCGCCGATCGCGGCACTCGCCCGCGGCGGCGGAGAACTCGGCGCGCTGCGGAGCACCGCCTGCGCGGCGCTGTCGCTGATGGGCGCGCTGGCCGAAGCCGGATTCGAGAGCACCGTGCTCGAAGCCGTTGAGGTGGCCGAAGAACTCCGCGTCGCGCTCGGCAGTGGCCAGGACGCCCCGGTGAACGGCTGGCGTTCCTGGGACTGGGGCGGCGCTTCGCAGGTTTGCTACCGGCCGCGGTCGGAGCGGAATCTCGCGCGGACGCTGGATCTTCACGTTCCCGGCTCGGCGTTCACCGCGACTTCGTACACGCTGCACCGCACCCCTGGCGGGCGCGAGAAGTCCGAGGTGACCATCCGGGTCGGCGGACGGCCGGGGGCGGAAACGGCGCGGCCCGCGGGGATCGCGGTGACCCCGCTGCACGGACGGCACGCGGCGGCGGTCCGGCGGACCCTGCCGCTGGCGCTGGAGGACTGAGGGGACAGTCCGTGAAGGACTCCTTTCCTCTCTGAGGGTAGGGAAGGAGTCCTTCACGGACACGTAAATCACTCACGCAATTCGTCCTCTGGTTGCGGTACTTACGTGGTGCAAGTACCGCAACTAGAGGACGAATTGCGTGAGGGGGCTAGCCCCGGACGGCCTCGTAGACACCGGCGATCATGCCGACGAACGGGATCAGCGACAGCAGCACCAGGAACTCGACGATGTCGAGAGTCCTCGCCCAGTAAGGGGAACGGCGTCCCTTCGCGACCCGCGTCGCATAAGTGAGGCAGACGCCCGCCGCGACGACGACGGCGCAGCCCGCGCCGAACACGAACGAACGCGGTCCGTCCGCGGCGAGCCAGAAACCGGCCGACGCCAAGGCAGCCGCGCCGAAACCGACGAGCACGAGCCGTTGCGAACGACCGGCGAACGCGCGCGAACGCGACATCAGCGCCAGCCCCAGCAACGCGCACAGGCCCGCTTCCCATGCCCCGCCGGACGACGCCAGTACGACACACGCGGAGACCACGGTGAGCCCGAGCGCGACGAGCAGCCCGGTCAGCAACGCCTGCGCGTACGTCGTCCCGCCGACCATGTCCTCACCCAGCGACGGGTCCTCGTCGGCGCGGAACGCGTCCATGTCGTCCGGGACCCGGGGCAGCGGCAGCCTGCCGAGCCGCAGCGCCATCATCGGCGCCACCGCGGCCAGCGCCGTCGCCACGACGGCGACCACGGCAGCCGCCGAGACCGGGCGGACTTCGGCCAGCAGGACGATGGCGGTGGTGATCGCGCCGAGGCCGGCGGCGACGGTGACCGCGACGAACCACGGCAGCCGGTCCGCCACCGAAACGGCCGCGATCACGCCGTACACGGTCACCACGGCGAGCCCGGCGGCCAGCGGTCCGGCCGACAGCGAGAACAGCGGATGCGGCGGCAGGATCGACATCCCCGCCAGCAACGCCGCGCCGACCCCGGCGAGCGCACCGGCGGCACCGGCTTCCGCGTCGCCGTACGCGCGGCTCAGCGCGCCGCCGCCCAGCACGAGGACCAGCGCGAGCAGCCCGGTCCCGATCGGCGCCAGCACACTGCCCGACGCGGCCGCCTGCACCAGCAGGCCACCGGCGAGCAGCAGGACCACCGCCGCGACAATGCCCGCCTTGCGCGCCACCGTCGGTCCCCACCGGCCGGTGCCCGACTCGGCGACGCTGGCGATCGAATCGACGACGTCGTCGAACAGCAGCGGACCCCGCGGGCGTTCCCGCGGGGTCAGGTGCAGTACCTCTCCGTCGCGCACTTGCGCCGCGGCGACGGTGAGGCCGAGTGCGAGCGGAGCGCCGCCGAGCCGCGACAGCACCCAGCCCGGATGCTCGGCCGACGCCTGTCCGGACGCGCCCGCGAGCCGGACCAGCTGCGGGACGAGCTCGGCGAACGTGCTCTGCTGCGGCAGCGCCACATCGACCCGCGCCCGCGGTGTCACCACCGTGACGCGCCGGGTGGAGCCGGCGATCGCGGCCGTCATGCTTCGATCGACTTGGCGGACTCGATGACCGGGGCGAACTTGGCGCTGCTGGCCTCGGCCAGCTTCTGCAACCCGTTGTTGACCGCCTCCAGCACGATCTCCGACAGGTTGCGCGCGTCGTACTGGCGCACCGCGCGCGGGTCGATGTCGATCGAGGTGAACCGGCCGTCACCGCGCAGCACGACGGTGACCTCGTTCTGCCGCGAGTGCGCCTTGACCTCCATCGCCTCGACCGAACGCTGGATGCGCTGCACCTCTTCGGTCTGCTTGCGGACCTGGTCCAGCAACTCGTCCATGTCCGGCATGGCGTAGGGGTCCGTGGTCACGAGTTTTCTCCTTCATCTGCGGTGAAATCCCGCCGGACGTGGACGCTCGCCACGAACCTGCGGAAGTCGTCGCCGAGCCGGCGTGCCGTCTCGGACGTTGCGGTGCAGGCGATCTGGAGGATCAGCCGGTCGGCCGGGCTCGCGCCGGGCACGGTCAGCTGCACCTGCGTCTGCACGAGTTCCTGCCCCTCTCCGGTGCGGATGCGCAGCAGCTGCGTCACGCCAGGGGCGGCCTCGCTGCCGATCACCTTGCGCTGGACCACTTCGAGCGCGGCCATGGACCGGCCGAGGCGTTCGACGGCCTCGTCGGCGATCTCGGTGATCCGCGCCGGGTCCGGCCGCTGCCCGACGCTCAGGGTGATGTTGGGGGTGAACTCCCCGTCCGGCACGGAGTGCACGGCCACGAACACCGCGCCCTCGGCGCCGACGGACGACGGCTCGACCGGCACCCAGCCATCGGGGATGTCGAAGCCGAGCGGGAGGGAAACCCGGTCTTGCGTCATCGTTTCGCTCATCCCTGTCACCACGTGCCCACGGAGGAGATCGCGTCGTCCCAAGCCTCGCCGACGGCGTCCGCGGCCTGGCCCGCCGCCCCGCTCACCGCGTCGACGGCGGCGCCACCGTACTCGCCGACCGTGTCCGCGATCTTCGGCAGGTCGATGTCGATCTTCGCGCCGAGCCCGGCGCCGAGACCGAGTGCGACGCCCGCCTTGAAGTTGACCTTGATGTGCCCGGCGTCGTAGACGGCCTGGCCGTCGAGCTGCGCGCCGAGTCCATATTGGAGGGTCCCGCTCGCGCCGACGCCCACCCCGGCCACGTCCGCCGCTAGCTCGCCTTCGAGCTTACCGCCGACGAAAGCGTTGGCGTGCACGCCGACACCGTGCGCGCCCGCCTGGAGCGAACCGTTCACCTCGCCGCCGACGAACGCGGTTCCCTTGGCGCTGCCCGAAGCGACGCCCCATTCCTTCCTGCCTTCGAGTTCTTCCTTGAACGCGGCAAGTTCGGCGTGCCCGGACGCCTTGAGATCCCAGCCCTGCGAGGAGACCTTGGCGTCCCACCCCGGGATGAAACCGTCCTGCTCCTGCTTCCACTTGGCATAGGTGATCTCGGTGCTGTTCCAGGCCTTGTCACGCAGGCCTTCCGGCTTCGGCCTGCCGAACGGGGTGTCACCGGCTCGCGGGGCGCGCGTGCCTTCGAGACCGTCCCAGGTGAGCTTCTTCCAGCCGGAGTTGCCGAACCAGGAAGGATGCGAGCGCGGGCGCTTGCGGCCGTCGAGCGCTTCACCGTTGAGCCAGTACAACGGGCCGCGTCCCCATTTGCCGAGTTCGTGCTCGATCCGGCCTGCGCCCTCCGGCGGGAACAGCCGCGCGAGTTCTTCGCTCAGCTCGTCGGCGATCTCCTGTGCCGCCTGCGCGGCGCGTTCGCCGAGCTGGCGGGCGGCGGAGATGAACGCGTTGACCGCGTTCGCGTTCGCCGTGCGCGCCTGGCTGGTCAGTTGCGCGGCGTACTGGTCGAACTGGGCGAGGATCGAGTCCACACAGGACTTCGCGCCCCGCAAGGCCTGCGCGCCCGCTCGCAGCCGGTTCGACTGGTCGCTCAGTTCGGCGCCGAGCTCGGCGAGTTCCTGGCTCAGATTCGCCGCGGCCGTGGCGAACGCGGTGTAGGCGTCACCCTCCCAGGACGCGTTGAGCGCCTTCGCCGCCTTGGCGATCTCGTCCGCCCGGCCCGAAACCGTCGAAGCCCGCTCACCGCACCGCCGGCCCGCCGCGTTCAGTGCCGAGGGGTCACCGGTGACCCGCCGCTGGTACTCGACCACGAGCCGCCGGTAATTCGACAAAATCGAGCTGACGACGCCCGACGCGTCGACCACACCGCTCCCCGACACGGCTACCTGCCCTTCGCCGGTGAGTCAGCTCCTGAATCGATGTCGATGTGCTGTTCGAAGTGCTTGCCGCCGTAGTTCATGTCGATGTCGATGTCGATGTCCTGACCACCCGGCGCCTGCACGGTGGAGCGGCCGGTGCTCAGGTCGGTGGTGATGGTGACGGTGTTCCTGTTGCCCGCGACCGCCCCGGGAAGGGAACCGGTGCCGCCCGCGCCGCCGCCCGACGGTCTGTCGATCGGGATCCAGGAGTCCGCGCCGCCCGGCCAGTTGCCCTGGGAACCGTTGCCGCCCAAAGCGGGCGGCCGATACTGGGTGAACGGCGGTGTCTCCCCCGGCGTCGTCCCACTGGAACCGCCGGAACCACTGCCACCACCGGAGCCGCCGACAACGGCCTGCCCCGCGCCGCTGGCGACCGAACCCGGCGCCTGCGGGTTGGTGACCGGGGTACCGGAGATGGCCGCGTTGCCCGCCGAACCGTTGCCGGAATCGCTGTGCCCGAACAGTTTCTGGACCTCGCCGATGATGGTGGCGATCTGGGTGATCTGGTTCGCGAGGTCGACGACGCCGAGCGCCTTCAGCAGCGCGCCGATCGCGGTGATGAACGCGCGCAGCGAAGCACTGGTGGCGGTGGAAAGCGCGACGGCGGCTCCGTAGGTCCACGGATTCGACATCAGGCCCGCGACCGTGGGGTTCACCGCGGAGACCACCGCTTTGTAGGCCGTCTGGGCGGTTTTGATCAGCGTCCCGGCCATGCCGAGCAGCTCCGCGCCCTTCTGCACGACCTGGACGATCTTGGTCAGCGAGTTCAAGGAGTCCGTGATCTTCTTCATCGCGGAGTCCGACGCGCCACCGGACCAGATCTTCTTCAGCTGCTCGGCGGCCTTCGTCACCTCGTTGTACATGGTGAGGAACTCGTTGGCCTTCTTGAGCACTTCGAGCACGTGCTTCGCGATCTGCTCCGGCTGACCGGTGAGGATCTGCGGCAGGATGGTGATCGGCCCGCCCGAGGACGCCGTCGCGTCCATCGCGCTGGAATTCGGGTATGTCAGCATGTCGCTCCTCAGGCCGGAAGTCAGACGGAAGCCGGGCGGTAGACGCTGACCTTCGCCAGGCCGTTGATTTCCGCTTCGACGAGTCCGTGGTTGTAGAGCTGCCCGCCTTCTCCGGCGATGGCGATGATCGGCTTGCTGTCGGAGAACAGGAGCGGTTCGACCACGACGACGTCGCCGCTGTGCACCCCGCCCGGCACGTCGCCGAAGTTGCGCGCGGTACCGGCGTAGACCTCGATGACGCCGACCCGCGCCTGGTTGTCGGCGTCACCGGCCAGCCAGTCGTTGAAATCCGAAACGCCCTGGAACCGCGCGTCGGTGATCGGGTGGTCGCCGAGCTGCCCCAACCGCGCGTCGCCCAGGTAGCGCAGCACATTGCCGACCGACGAAGGCTCGCCGTTGCTCCCGGCGCTGTCGTTGATGGCCAGCGTCGCCAGCTCGGACGCGTGCGAGTTCCCCCAGATCGACGACGAGCCGGAGCCCGCCGCGCCGCCGCCGGGGCGGCCGCCGTATCCGCCCGCGACCGCCTCGTCGGCGGCCTGGTACGCGTCCGCGCTGCTCTTGATGAAGCCGTTGATCTGCTGCAGCAGTTGCAGGAGGGTGCGGACCGCGACCACCTGCTGGCTCTGCATCGCCGTGTTGGCCGCCGCCACCGCGCTGCCGAACGTGGCGAACGACATCGGCTGCAGGACGGTGCGTTCGAGGTCGGCGACGACGTTGATGCCCTGCATGATGATGCCGCCCAGATTCCCGACCGCCGAGCGCATGGCCTCGGGCTCCGCCCGGTACTCGCCCGTGCCGACCATGGTTCTCCTTCTCTCGTTCCCCCACGTCTGCGTGACCAGCAGCGTAAGTTCGCCACCAGACGTGAGCGGACGGCAAAAGTACCCACCGCAAGGGCGGCACGAGTGGCCAGAATGATCGGCAGGATTACCCACAAGCGGCCAGAAAGACCCTGATGAGCGCCACTCGCGACCGCCTGCCGGCCCTGGGCGAGCAGCCCGGTGAAATCGTGTTGCAGTCCCCGCCGATGCTGCCCAAGGGCTCCTCCGGCGGAGCCATGCAGCTGCTGATGTTCATGCCGATGATGCTGGGCATGGGCGCCATGTCGTTCGTCTACATCGGACGCGACGGCGGGGTGATGACCTATATCTTCGGCGCGTTGTTCCTCACCGCGATGGCGGGCATGGTCGTGATGTCGCTCGGGCGTGGTGGCGCGGCGAAGAAGGCGCAGATCAACGAGGAGCGCCGGGACTACCAGCGCTATCTGACCGGTTTGCGCGGCCAGGTCCGGGAGATCGCGGACAACCAGCGCGCGGCCATGGCGGCGTTGCAGCCCGATCCCGCGGATCTGTGGGCGTACATCGAGACAGGGAGGTTGTGGGACCGTCGCCGGTCCGATTCACAGTTCGGGCAGGTGCGGGTCGGGACGGGGCCGCAACGGCTCGCGACGCCGTTGAAAGCGC
This sequence comes from Amycolatopsis coloradensis, assembly GCF_001953865.1. Lineage (GTDB taxonomy): Bacteria > Actinomycetota > Actinomycetes > Mycobacteriales > Pseudonocardiaceae > Amycolatopsis > Amycolatopsis coloradensis. Next base: position 4,528 of record NZ_MQUQ01000033.1, on the reverse strand, counting down.
CGCAAACCGTGCCGCTGGAAGACCTCGACCCGGTGTGCTCGACGAACCTCAAGCACTTCATCCGGACCTATTCGACGGTCGACGGTCTCCCGGTCGCGGTCTCGCTGCGGTCGTTCGCGCAGGTCACGCTGTCCGGCCGCCGTCCGGACACGCTCGGGACCGCGCGGGCGATGCTGACCCAGCTCGCGACCTTCCATTCGCCAGGTGATCTGCGGATCGCGCTGTGCGTGAAGAACGACCGGCTGCACGACTGGGAATGGGCGAAATGGCTGCCGCACGTGGCCTCCACCGCCGTCGACGCGGCCGGTCCGCGGCGGCTCGTCGACGCCGACTCCGGAAAGCTCGCCGACCTTCTCGGCCCCGATCTCGGCGACCGGCCCGCCTTCAGCAGGCGGCCGGAATCCCGGCTGGATTCGCCGCATGTCGTCGTGATCGTGGACGGCGGGCACACCCTCGGCGACACGCGGCTCGTCGCGGAGGAGGGCAGGCTCGGCGTCACCGTCGTGGAGGTCGGCGCGGAGCGGCCGCGGTCGGTGTCGTCCGAACGGTTGCTGAGCCTGCACATGAGCCCGGAGCAGCTGGGGATGGTCGTGGGTGACGGGGCCGAGCAGCGGCTCGGTTTCCTCGGCACCCCGGACACTTTGGACCGCGGGGCCGCCGAAGCGCTGGCCAGGATGCTGACGCCGCTGTTCCAGGGCGCGGCCGTGGTCAGCGAGGCGCCGATGTCGGCGACGTTCGGGCTGGCCGGGCTGCTCGGCATCGGCGACCCGCGCGAGACCGACACAGCGGTCACCTGGGCGCCGCGTTCGGCACGCGACCGGCTGCGGATCCCGCTGGGCATCAACCCCGAGGGCCGGCCTGTCGACCTGGACCTCAAGGAGTCGGCGGAAGGCGGGATGGGCCCGCACGGGTTGGTCATCGGCGCGACCGGTTCCGGTAAGAGCGAACTGCTGCGGACGCTGGTCACCGCGCTCGCCGTCACCCATTCGTCGGAAAAGCTCAACCTCGCGCTGATCGACTTCAAGGGTGGTGCGACCTTCGCCGGGATGACCGGGCTGCCGCATACCTGCGCCGTCATCACCAACCTGTCCGACGATCTCGCGCTGGTCGACCGCATGGCGGACGCGCTCAACGGCGAACTGTTGCGGCGTCAGGAGCTGCTGCACGCGGCCGGGAACTACGCGTCGGTGCGGGACTACGAAAAGGCCAGGGAATCGGGCGTCAGCCTGCGGCCGATGCCGTCGCTGCTGGTGATCATCGACGAATTCAGCGAGCTGCTGTCATCGCGGCCGGAGTTCATCGACCTGTTCGTGGCGATCGGGCGGCTGGGGCGGAGCCTCGGGATCCATCTGCTGCTGGCGTCGCAGCGGCTGGAGGAGGGGCGGCTGCGCGGGCTGGACTCGCATCTGTCGTACCGCATCGGCCTGCGGACGTTCTCCGCGTCGGAGAGCCGCGCGGTGCTCGGTGTCGCGGACGCCTACCAGCTTCCGCCCGTGCCGGGCTCGGCGTATCTGAAGTCCGACAACGACACCCTCATCCGGCTCAAGGCCGCGTACGTCTCGGGCGAGTTGCCGCCGCGCAGCAAGATCGTGCGCAAGGACGGCCGGAGTCTCGGGCTGATGCCGTTCACGCTGGCGCCGGTGGAGATCCCGGTGACCGTCGAGGCGGAAGAACCGGTCGAAAAGGGCACCGGCGAGACGATCATCGGCGCGATGCTCTCGCGGCTCGAAGGCAAAGGCCCGGAGGCGCACCAGATCTGGCTGCCACCGCTGGCCGAACCACCCACGCTGGACCAGTTGCTGCCGCCGCTCGGCGAAGACCCCGAACGCGGTCTGTGCCCGCTGGGCTGGGGCGGCAACGGCAAGCTGATGATCCCGGTCGCCTTGGTGGACAAGCCGTTCGAGCAGCGGCGCGACATGCTGTGGGCCGATTTCTCCGGTGCCGCCGGGCACGCGCTGATCGTCGGGGCGCCGCAGAGCGGCAAGAGCACGCTGATGCGCGACATCGCCGCGATGCTCGCCCTCACGCACACTCCGGCGGAGGTCCAGCTGTTCGTGCTGGACATGGGTGGTGGCGCGCTGGCGCCGATCGCCGGGTTGCCGCACGTTTCCGGCTACGCGACGCGGCGCGACGCCCAGCGCTGCCGACGGGTCGTCGCGGAACTGACGACCCTGCTCGAACAGCGGGAGGAGTTCTTCTCCGCCAGCGGGATCGAGTCGATCACCACGTTCCGCCAGCGGCGCGCGGAGTTCCAGGAGAGCACGGAAGGCCGCGAATTCGGCGACGTCTTCCTGTTCGTGGACAACTGGACGACGATCCGGCAGGAATACGAACAGCTCGAGGAACAGATCACCAGCCTGGCGTCACGCGGGCTCGGGTTCGGGATCCACGTCGTCGTCTCGATCAACCAGTGGATGGGCATGCGGGCGCCGTTGCGCGACGCCATCGGCACCAAGTTCGAACTGCGGCTGGGTGAACCGGCGGACTCGCTGATCGACCGCAAGATCGCGCAGAACGTCCCGGCGGACAAGCCGGGGCGCGGGCTGACGGCGGACAAACTGCACTTCCTCGCGGCGCTCCCCCGGATCGACTCGGATCAGCGCCCGGACACCGTCGGCGCCGGCGGGCTGGATCTGAACCGGCGGATTTCCGCGGCGTGGAAGGGAAAGCCCGCGCCCGCGGTGCGCCTGCTCCCGTCCGAAGTGCCGTTGGACTCGCTGGAAGCCGGGCCGCGCAAGCAGGTCACGCTCGGTATCGCGGAATCGAATCTGCGGCCGGTATACCTCGATTTCGCCACCGAACCGCACTTCCTCGCCTTCGGCGATGTGGAATCCGGCAAGAGTTCGCTGCTGCGCGCGATCGCGCAAGGCATCGTCGCGAAGTACTCGCCCACCGAGGCCGCGATCATCGTCGCCGACTACCGGCGAGGGATGCTCGGCGCGGTGCCGGAGTCGCATCTGCTGGGCTACGCCGGTTCCGAGACCGCGCTGACCGGGCTGATCGAACAGTGCCAGCAGGCCATGCGGAACCGGCTTCCCGGCGCGGACGTCACGCCGGACCAGTTACGCAACCGGTCGTGGTGGCGGGGACCGGAGCTGTTCGTGCTCGTCGACGACTACGAAATGGTCGCGACCGTCGGCCGGAACCCACTGCAACCGTTGCTGGAGTTCCTGCCGCAGGCACGGGACATCGGCCTGCACCTCGTCGTCGCGCGCGGGAGCGGCGGTGCCGGCCGTTCGCTGTTCGAGCCGGTGCTGCAACGGATTCGCGAGCTGGGCTCGCCGGGGATCGTGATGTCCGGCTCGCGGGACGAGGGCGCGCTGCTCGGAGACGTGAAGCCGGGACCTCAGCCCGCTGGACGGGGTGTGCTGGTTTCGCGGCGGCATGGGACGGGGCTCGTTCAGGTGGCTTGGACCAAGCCCGTGGAGGACTGATTCTTCAGCTGGTCAAGCGGGCGCGCAGAGCGGCGAGTTCGGTATCGGAAAGACCGTTGTCGAGGAGGAAACCGGGCATCTTCAAGGCCGTGATCGTCGAGGTCAGCGACGCCTCGATGGTGGTGTCGCGGGCGGCGAGGAGTTCGTTCACAGCGGTGAGCTGGTCACGGAAACCGAGTTCGTCATACCGTCGCTTCATGCGGTCGAAGGTCAGCAGATAGTCGGCGATGATCTCGTCCGGCGCCGCTCCGGCCAGCGTGAGCACCACGAGGGCCAGCAGCCCGGTCCGGTCCTTGCCACCGGCACAATGGAACACCACGCACCCCGGTGCGGCGTTGGCGATCGCCCGCACGGCGGTGATCACCGGCTCGGGGTGGTTAACGAGCATCGCCGGGTAGTACAGCGGCGAGCCCAAGCCGTCGATCTTTTCCACCGCTCGTAGAACGGTGTGCCGACCGGATCCTGCGGGGCGTACACGGTCGTGATTCCCGGTGGTCTCGGCGCGCGCTCCGGCTCGCGCTCGTCGGTATCGCGCAGATCGATCACGGTGCGGACCCTGTGCGCCCAGGCCGCCGCCCACCCGTCCTCGCTCAAGCGCGTCGGCGCCTCCATCCGGACCACCGCACGCGGTCTGACCTGCCCCAGTCCGCCCAGGTCACGAACATTGACGCACCCGTCCCAAGAAAGCTCTCTGCCATCGGTCACAGTCACAAGACGCGTCACCCCCGCACTCGGTTGGCACCACTTCGCGTGACGTCATCAAAACAACGTCACTTGGGATCGGGCCGCGAGATGAACCGCCATAAGCAGTTCACCATGGCGAACGGGCATGCCGGTCTATTTTTGCGATCCTCACTCATTCTGAGAACACGAGTGGGTTGCCGCGCCGATACTTGCCAAGGGAGCCGACCTGTCCGGATATTCGCAGGACGAACTCGACGACAGGCCGCGGCAGACGCTGGGATGGCTTAAGCCGATCGAAGCGTTCAGCAACGTATTGCCAGGCTAGAGGTGGTGCACTCACCACTTGAAATCACCAACCACCTCCGATTGCTGTCGAACGCGTGTTCGAGTATGATCATGGGCATGACCAC
>NZ_MQUQ01000032.1 GCF_001953865.1 Amycolatopsis coloradensis | reverse complement strand
GTCGCGAAAGCCACTTTCGCGACGTCTGATGTCCCGAAAGTGGCTTTCGCGACACCCGCACCGGGGCACCGTAAACGACGAGGGTCCCGCGGCCGCACCGGCCATCGTCCACCGAGCCGCGGTGGTCCGCCACGCCATCACCGCCCGGACCGAAGCATTGTCAGACACACCTGGCGATCCTGCGGGTCTTATCCGTGATTGGACGGCGATCATTCGTGACTGGAGGGACAACACACGCTGATCAAGCGACATCAGCGAAGATTCAGGGCACGCCAGACCACTCCGGGATCATCAAGACCGGTCCCAGCGGGCTCCGTATGCCAGGCCCGGGGTGAGCTGGCCGAAGCGAAGGTGTAGCTCGTCCGCCGGGTTCGGCAGGCAGCGTTCACCGCGGTGGTGGCGACCGGCGAGGTCCTCCTGGAACACCCCGTCGAGTTTGGAAACCCCCTCGGGCGCTTCGCCGAAGCGGATCCTGAGGTCGAATCGCTCGCACATTCTGCTCGGGACGTACACCAGTCGCCCGCTCAGCCGCCGCGGGTGGAACAGCATGGCGAATTCGTGGGATTCGCCGCGCGACAACGGTTTCGGCAGCGTCAGCCGGACGCCGCCGTGATGGGTGGTCAGTGTGCCGCCGTGGAAGAGCGTTGCCTCGTCGGGTGAGACCGAGGTCGGCAGGTCCAGCTCACGCAGGCCGTCCTGGCCGGCGGTGACGCGATGGTGCTCGAACACCTCCGGACGCTGGCCGCTCAGTACCACCGCCACGTTCAGCTCCGCCGTGTGCCAATTCGCCGTTCGCCCGGCGCTTTTTTCGCCCGCCGCGGCCAGATCGGCGAGCATCGTGATCGCCTCGTCCACCCGGCGGCGCACCGTGCGCGGTTCGCGGTCCACCCGCGTCGCCGTCCACCGGAGGCGATCCTTGTAAAGCGGCTGGTCCGCGTCCGCGCAGATCGCGAACGCCGCCAGCGCGGCCAGGCGCAGGTCATCCGGCAGTTGCTCGGCCAGCTCGACCAGCCGGGCCGTGACCTTGTTCCGGATGGCCGTGAGCCCGTCCCCCTCCACCACCGCGCACGCGGATCGCAAGGTCGGGCCGACCCGCTCCTCGATCCTGCCCGCCAGCAAACCCCGCCCCTTGCGGAGCGACTTCAATTCCTGGATCAGCTGCACACGCCCGCTCATGACCCTGCCCCCTTCTCGTTCCGGGTCATGGTGCGAGCGCCGCGTGGACGGGAAGTGGACAGATCGTGCACGCTCCGGGCGCGGTCCGCACGGGGCAGCGCCCGCATCACCGACGCGATCAGCGCGGGGCCCAGCCTTACGCCGTCACGGGCCAGGAACGTGCGGAACGTACCGATCCGGCCGAGGGTGTCCTCGTCGGCGTCGCCCACTCCGAAGGCCACTACCCGAGGCCGGCTCGCCCAGGCCGGGTCCGTCAACGCGGCGAACGCGGCGGGCCAGGTCGTCGGGTCGGTCGCGCAGCCGTCGGACAGGAAGAACATCAGCGGGCGGTGCACCCGCAGCCGGTGGGCCTCGAGGGCGCGCACGTCACCGGCGATGGCCTTCCGCAGGAAGACGAACGCGGGCCCGAAACCAGTCCCGGCGGACTCACCGCGTTCCGGCAGCCGGGCGAGATCGTCCAACGGATAGAGCGGTTGCACCTCGTACGCCGTCTCCGCGAAACCCACCACGCAACAGAGCACCCGCTCGGCGACCGCCGGATCGGCGTGGATCCCGCCGCGGAATTCACGCAATCCGGCGTTCAGCGCTCCGAGATGGTCGGTCATCGAAAGCGAGACATCACAGGCCACATAACAAGGCAACACATCGGACTCCACCCAGTCACTCCTTCACACCCCGAGTCGATCGGCGGAGTTTGTCCGACAGGCGTGCATCGAACGTGGAAGAAAAGCACATCGACCGAACCCGGAAGGGCGATTGCGCGAGGACGATTGCACCCACCAAGGTGCATCCGGGAGGCCAAATGGAGTTTCGGATGCTCGGCCCGCTGGAGGCATGGCACGACGGCGCACCCGTCTCCTTGGGGGACCAGCAACAGCGATTCGTCCTCGTCGTGCTCCTCCTTCACGCCAACCGGCCGGTATCCCCTTCCCGGCTCGCCGAGATCGTCTGGGCAGGCCGTGAAACCAAGCCAAACCTGGTGCGCTCCTACATAAAACGGTTGCGCGCCGTGTTGGCGGAATCCGGCGACGTCAGCATCGAGACGACCGCCACCGGCTATCTCCTGCGGCTCGGCGAAGACCAGCTGGACACCGTTCGGTTCGAGCGGCTACGCGCCGAAGCCGGGCAGGTGCGGGCCAGCGATCCACGCCGGGCCATCGCCTTGCTGCGGGAGGCCGTGGGGCTGTGGCGCGGGCGGTTCCTCGAAGACATCGACATCGACCGGGTGGGCGGTACGGAGGTGCTCTTCCCCGGCGAAAGCCGCACCGACACCGTCGGCGATCTTGCCGAGCTGGAACTGATCACCGGCGACCACCGCTCGGCCCGCGATCGGCTGCGGCCACTGGCCCACTCCGATCCGGCGGACCAGAAGCACGCCGAGCTTCTCATGCGCGCGCTGCTCGCCGGGGGCGACCGGATGGCGGCGCTACGCGTCTTCCGTACCACCCGCGGCGCGCTCGCCGAGCACGACGTCGAGCCGGGCACCGTGCTGCGGAACCTCGCCGCGAGGGCGGAACGGGGTGAACCGCCGAGCTCGCTGCCGTCCCGGCCCGGTGAGTTCACCGGCCGCGCCGCGGAACTGGCGACGATCGAGAAGGCCGCGGCGTCCGGCGCCCGGGCGGTCTGGGTCAGTGGTGCGCCGGGCGCGGGCAAGACCGGTCTGGCCCTCGAAGCGGCGCACCGGCTGCGTTCCCGGTTCCCCGACGGGCAGATCATGGCCCGGCTGAACGGCTTCACGCCGGGCCTCCCCGCCACGAGCGTGTCGGAGGCGCTCACCGAGCTGCTGATCGAACTGGGTGTGCCCGTCGAGCAGATTCCGGCGACGGTCGGCCGGAAGGTCACGCTCTACCAGACGACGCTGTACGGCACGCGCACGCTGGTGGTGCTGGACAACGCGGCGACGCCGGAACAGGTACGGCCGCTGTTGCCGGAGGCGGACGGCTGCCTTGCCGTCGTCACCAGCCGGCGGATGGGAGACGCCGACTCCGGCGAACCCGTCCGGGTCACGCCACTGTCACCGGATGAAGCAGCCGAACTGTTCCACGCGCTGGTCGGCCCGGCACGGCTGCGTGGCCGCGCGGCCGGAGTCGCCACGGCGGTCGCCCGGTGCGGCTTCCTGCCGATGCCCATCCGCGTGACCGCCGCGATGTTCCGGCGGCACGACCGGTGGCCGCTGGAGCACTTGCTGAACCTGCTCGAGGAGAACGGGCCGTGGGGCGAGGCCGACGGCACGGCCGCGATCCGGGCGTCCTATCGGCAGCTCGGCGACCGGCAACGCGCGCTGTTACGCCTACTCGGCCACCTGCCCGGCCCCGACGTCGGCGTCGCCGGTGGTGCGGCGCTCGCCGGATGCGACGTCGGTGAGGCGCGGCAGCTACTCGACGACCTGCACGAAGTGAGTCTCCTGGAGGAAACCGCGCTGGAGCGGTACCGGATGCTGGACCCGCTCAAGGAGTTCGCGGCAGGCGAGCGGCAGCCGGACCACGCGACCGCGCTGGTGCGGCTGCTCGACTTCTACCTGATCACGCTGTCGGCCGCGGTCGGCGCCGCCTACCCGTTCGACCGCGCCCAACTGCCCGTGGTGGACCACACCGGCCTGGCGGCACCCGGCTTCGCCGACGCGGACGCCGGGTTGCGGTGGATCGCCGTCGAACGGGACAACCTCGTCGCCGCGATCCGGTACGCGGCCACGAACGGCCTGCCCGAACACACCTGGCGGCCCGCCGTCCTGCTGTGGCGCTACTTCAACACGGCGAACCAGTTCGAGGACTGGATCGACACGCTCGAACTCGCCTGGCGGACGGTGTCCGCGGATCTGGGAAACGAGTACGGCCAAGCCCATGTGCTGCTCCGGCTGGCCACCGCGCGCGACCGGCGCGGGCAGCACGCGGAGGCGGCGGAGCTGGCCTCGAAAGCGCTGCCGAAATGGCGGCGGCTCGGTGACGTTGGCGGCGAAGCGGCGACGTTGTGCGCCCTCGCCATCCCCTTGATGGAGCTCGGCAGGCATGACCAGGCCATGGCGCACCTCACCGCCGCACTGGCCAAGTACGAGCGGACCGACGACCCGCGCGGTGAAGCACACGCGTTGAGCATGCTCGGCTATCTCAACGAAAATCGCGGGGACTTCGGCGTCGCGCTGCGCCAGCACGAGTCCTCGGCCCGGATCCTGGCCGGGATCGGTCACGTCCAAGGGATGGCGCACGTTCTGAACAACCTCGGATCCGTGCAGGAGAAGCTCGGACTGCTCACCGAGGCGCTGGCCAGCTACACCGGCGCCCACGGGCACGCGGCCGAGGTGGGCGACCGCTGCGTCGAGGCCTACGCGTTGAACAACATCGGCAACGTGCACCGGCAGCGCGGCCGGCTCACCGAAGCGGTGCGCTACCACGAAGAGGCCAGGGTGGTGGCGGCGGACGTGCCGGACGCGGACCTGCTGACCCAGCTCTACCTCGACCGTGGCGCCACCGCTCTCGCCCGCGGTGCGCGGCACGAGGCGCTGGCCGCCTGCGAAGCGGCGCTGGATTTGGCCGACGGCAACGGGAATCGAACCTATCGTGCCCGGGCGCACCACGGGGTCGCCAAGACCCGGCACGCGATGGGCGACCACGAGGGCGCCCTTTCCCACTGGGCCGCGGCGGAAAGCGAGTTCGCCGCGCTCGGGCTGCCGGAGGCCGGTGAAACCCGGGATGCCCGCGCGTTGCTCGGCTGCGCCTGCTCAGCGCTGGTGTAGCACCCGGCTCAACTCCGGATAGACCTCCCGGACCGCGTGGTGGCCGCGCCACCGGCTCAGGCACCGGGACAGTTCCCGGAGGTCGGTCCGCACCGTCGCCGAGTCGACGCGCGCCGCGTCGTCGAGCGTCTCCGGCAACGTCCGGCAGCTCTCGTCGATTTCCCCGTTCAGCGCGTGGGCGAGTGACCGGCGTGCCCCGAACCGGGCCCGCGACCGGCGGTTGGCCAACGGCACCTTCGCCACCTCGACGTCCAAGATCGCCGCCGCCGCGCCGACCTGGCCGAGGTCGGCCAGCGACCAACCGCGGGCGAGCGCCAGCGGATTCGACACGGTCGAACCGAGCGCGGGGTAATCGGCGGGGTGCGCGAACGACGTTTCACCCGCGCGGTCCAGTGCGCGCTCGAACGCGTCCCGGTCACCGGCCAGGGCGTGTCCCTGTGCCTCCCGCCGGGCCGCGAGGCCGAACGTCCGCGTTCCCGGCCGGTCCAGCCGCTGGGCCTGCCGGGCGAGGTCGATCGTGCCGACCGGGTCTTGGCGGTACAGGGCCAGCCCCGCTTCACGGACGAACGCGTAACTCGCGATCTCCCGGTCACCGCCTGCCAGGGCCAGTTCCGCGGCGTGCCGGGTCCACGACAGCGCGTCCGGTTCGTTCCCGGCTTCCTGGCTCAGCCACCCGACGTACTCCGCCATGCGGGCGGCGAGCAGCAGCAACCGGGATCGGACGGGCTCGGGGTTCCCGATGGCGAGCGCGTGGACCGTTTGCGTCTGGGCGACGAGCGGTTCGAGGACCACCGCCGGACTGGTTTGCATGCCGAGCCCACGCAGCTGCTCGAACGACGTCCGCAGGCCGCTGACCACGCCCTCGTCGAGGATCGGGCGTGACCCGCCCGCCAGGACGACGCCGAGCACCGCTCCCGCGCCGGCCAGCACCTGACGGCGCCCGAGGGCACCGGCCCGCGCGGAGTGCGCCGACTCGATCAGGGCGCCGCCGGCGTCCAAGACGCCGTCGCAGATACGAGCGAGCGTCGCGTTCGGGGGTTTGAGATCGTTTTCGATCTTGCTCAGGTAACTCTTGCTGTAGTTGACCCGCTTCGCGAGCTGACCCATCGAGATGCCGGCGGCATTCCGTTGTTCCCGCAACAAGGCACCGAATGTTTCGGCCACGCCGACCTCCATTCCGAGTTTCGAGTACATCATTCCGACGGAGGCGGCGCAATTGCCGGGCCGGCGTCCGCCGGCCCGGCGCGCCGGGGTCATCCGTGCCAGGGATTGCCGTCGGAGCCGACGGGCGGCGGCACCGACGTGACGGTGCTGGGCGGCGGCGTTCCGCCGTCGTCACCGGCGTACGCGGCGGTGGAGCCGAGCATCGGCAGTGCCAGGACGGCGCAGATCGCGAGGAGGGGAACACCGATTTCGGCCAGCTTCTTGTACATGACGAATCCTCCATGGAAAGGCGATTGATTTGAGCGCTTTTCGTGATTTCCGCGCCCTGCGACCAGAATTCGTGATCAGGGATCCACCGACAAGGAGTTGACCGTTGCCCGAACGCGGCGGGCAACGGGGCACCGGCATCCACGCCTTGTGCACGTCTGGTCCACACGCCACGTCGATGCTGCGCCCGATCCGACCGAGGAAGACCGGCGGCAAGCCGGTCACGAGCAGAAAGGCGCGCCCGTGGAAGAGATCCCGAGTTATGACCTGGCGATATCGTTCGCCGAAGACCGGCGGTCAGGTACCCGCGAACTGGAGGACGCGAGCAGGCAGCGGGGTCTGACCGTGCTGCACGATCCCGAGCGCACCCACGAGTGGTGGGCCCGCAAGAGCGCGGGCGATCTCCCCGACGTCCACGTCCGGTTCTTCGTCCCGGTCATCTCGGCACTGGACGACTTCACCACGGCCATGCTGCGCGCGGTCGCGACCGGCGACCGGCACGTGCTCCCGGTACTGGCCGACGACGTCGTCGTGCCGCCGGAACTGCTGCACCCGCACGTGTCCTACCTGCGCGACGGCGACCATTTGATCGAGGAGCTGGCAGGCCGGGTCGAGCGGGCGGAGGCCGCCGGGTGGGAGCGCGGCAGGCTCGCGGACGTGGTGACCCGGGCACGGGAGATCGAGCCGCCCGCCGCGGTGCCGGTCGCCTTCAGCCGGTACGTCGAGCAGGAGGCGGCCCTGCGCTACTTGGGCGAGCAGTTCGCCGCGGCCATCCCGAGGCTGCGAAACCGCGGGTTCGCGGGCACCACGCATCACGGTGACGAGCGGATCGCCCTGCGGATCGAGCGGGCGGGCGACATCGTCTACGCGCTGGACGTCCAGCGCGGCGGCATCGGCGGTGACGAGACGCTGAACTTCGTCGTCGGCTTGCATGACGCCGCGAGCGCTTGCACGAACGGCTGGGCACGCCCGGTCTACGACACCGGAACCGGTGCGGCCAAGCTGGAACTGCACGACCAGTCGGTGTTCGGCCGCGACCGCACCGAACCCCGGACGCTGACCAGGGAGGAGTTGTTCACCGCACTCTGGCAGCGGATCGACACCGTGCTGACGGCCACCGCCGGTTGATCGAAGCGAAGGCCGCGTCCCGTTTCGGGACGCGGCCTTTCGTTGCGGGTTGGAGCCGATCGTGCTTTAACGGACGACACTCGTGACTGGATGGACGACACGTGTGATGGGATGGACGACACGTGTGTCCAGCCGGACGGCTCGTCGGATCACACGTGCCGTCCAGTCAGTCACGCGAAACCCGGTAGCCGAGCGGTCGGGCACGCCACCTTTGCTCTGCCCCTCAAGGGTCAGCGGGGGTCGCGGGCCCTGTCGAGCACCTCCTCCAGCCGCAGCGGGCTGGGCGGGTGATGGCTCAAGCAGAGCGGCGCCTGCAGGCGGCGAAAGCCGAACGTCTCTCCGGTGACGTAGAACTGTCCGCGTTCGAGCTGCGAAATGTCCCCGACGGTGCTTCCCTTGGCCCGCGCCATGTCGTTCGCGGCGGCCACCTGGGCCGGACTGTTCAACCGGCCGAAGAACTGCGTCGTGGCGTTGCCGGTGATCTGGTTGTGCAACCCCTTCGGCGCCTGGGTCGCGAGCAGGAGGCCGAGCCCGTACTTGCGGGCCTGTGAGGCGAGCATGATCGTGCTCTGGGTGCTCGCCGTCCAGGCCCCGGACGGCGCGATCGTCTGCGCTTCGTCCATCACGAACAACCCGCCCAGCGGCCGGTCCCCCGCCGGATTGCGCTTGATCCAGGCGAACACTTCCAGCTGGAGCTGGCTGACGAACCCCTGACGCTGTGCTTCCGAAGGCAGGCCGATGAAACTGATCACCGAGATCCGCGCCCGCCTGCCGGGCGCCGGGGTGAGCAAGGCCGCCGGATCGACCGGCGCACCGGTGCCGCCGAGCAGTGGATCGTTGACCATGGCCGCCCGCAGGGTCTCGGCGAGGTCCGCCGCCATCTTGGTGGCGGTGCTGAGCCGGCTGACGCCCTCCGGCAGCTCCGCGAGGACGTCGACAAAGCCGGACAAGCTGCGTGACTCCTTCCGCGCGTAGTGCGTCAGGGCCTCCCTCAGCACGGCCTTCCCGCGAACCGCGGCCTTCGTGCCACCGGCGACCCTGGCGTACGGCACCAACCGCGCGACGGCGGCCTCGACGGCGGCGGTGAACTCGTCGGCATCGTCACGTACCCCGGCGAAGTCCGGCAGCGGGTGGAAACTGAGCGGCCGCCCGCTGGACCGTCCCGGAGTCCAGACCACGACCTCGACCTCGGCGAGATACTCGGCAGCGCTCTCCTCGTCGCCTGGCCCCCAGTCATCCGGCGGGTCCGGCCACGCGTCCCCGAGCCGCGCGAGGTCGTTGTTCGGATCGAGCACGATGGCCGAGACCCCCCGTAGGGCGCATTCCTCGACTATCCGGCGCAGCAGCACGGTTTTGCCGGAACCGGAGCCGGCGAAGATGACCGCGTGTTTGCGGAGGGACTCGAGTTCGATGCGGATCTCGTTGTCCGCGCCAAGGGTGATTTCGTCCTCATTCGGAGGTTTCACCGGCGGCGGGCGGGTTTCCCGCTGATTGCCGCGTAGACGGCCATGATCGGGCAAAAGCTTCCGTAGCAAGCTCGTCCGGCTGGCAGGTTTCCTGGCGACGAGCCAGTTCAACAGCCGGTAACTCTGTTCGGTGAGCAGCTGGCTCAGAGCCCAGAACGTCTTGACGTCGTCCTTGCTGACCTCGACCCGGAAGCCGCCGTTGCGCTCGATCTGGTTGAACTCCCTCTTCGTCACCTTTCCGGTCCAGCCGTCGAGTCCATGGTGGACCAGCACCAGGTGCCGGTGGCGTACGCCGTCACCGATCCCGGCCGCCTTCCTCGCGTCCCGCATCCGCCGCAGCACCCGGTTGCCGTGCTGGCTCGGTCCGAACACGCGGAACATCCACCGTTCCTTGACGTCGGTTTCCTCGTCCAGCACCCGCAGTAGCCCGACGTGCAGATTTCGGCCGCCATCCGGCGGCTCGGTCTCCCACGCCCGGTCGTCGTTCCCGACTTCGGTGATCCAGCACCGCAACGCGGCCTGCATCAGGTCCGGCATCACCTCGTCTTCGGCGTGATAGTTCAGGACGGCGTCGACGTCGGTGCTTTCGCGCAGTTCGGCGAACCGGCGGTCGAACTCGGCGAAGTAGTCCGGTTCCATGCCGGGCTCCGCCGGGGGCGGCGGTTCTTGCTCGACGGCTTCGCGCGGCTCTTCCTCGAACGAAGTGAGTTCGCGGATCCTGCCGTGAAGACACGCTTCAGCGTGTTTCTGGATGCGCCGGAGCAGCTGTCTCGGGGTGTAACCCGGCCAGGGCTCGGCGAACGTCGCCGCGGCCACGGGCCAGACGGGATGCGGCGGCGTGAAGCCGATGCCCTGGTAGATCACGCCGAGCCACTTCTCGACCAGTGTCCGCGCGAGTTCCGGATCCGCGACGCGTCCGAGTTGCGGCGTGTCGGTGAAGCGATCGTCGAACGAATCAGTGGCCGCACCGCACAGCAGTTCCCACGTGCTCGGCAAGCAGGCGACGATGGTGACCGTTCGCCGGGCCCGCTGCCGCAACTGGATCAAGCCGTCCGCGATGAGCGACAGCTCGCTCTTTTCGACCGGAGGTTCGTTCCTCGCCTTGTTGATCAGCGAGTCGAGCTGGTCTATCGCGGCCACGCTCGGACCGGTGAGCGCGAGTACCCGCGAGATTTCCGCGGCCAGCTCAAGAGACGGCTTGGTCTCGACAGGCAGGCCCCACGCACGGCGAGCCTTTCTCTTCTTGTCATCCTCCGCCGCACCGGACAGGTAGTCCTTGCCGATGTCGGCCAAGTCGATATCGGCCGCCCCGTACAACACCAGCGCGCGAATAGTGTCGGCGCACTCCACGGCGACCTGTGCGTCGACCGGTCGCAGCGCGCCAAGGAACCCGTTGAGGGCCTCGGCGGTGATCCGTGTGCGCCCCAGCACCGCGTCCACCACCGGCTCGGGCGGTTTCGCCAAGGCGCACAACCGCCGCAGCAGGTTGGTCAGTTGGAGCTGGGAGTCGGCTCCTTTGCGCAACAGCTCGCTGCGCATGGCCCGTACGACGTCGTCCCAGAACGCGGGTCCGGTCGAGATTTCGATCAGAAAGAAGTAGCCCTCCTCGTCCTGGACGGTTCGCCGGACCCCACCGAGCAGGTGGGTCTTACCGGCACCTTTCTGCCCTGTCATCGTGAGCCCGATGGGGCTCGACCCGCGGCTGTTCTTGGCGTCGGCGACGCTCGCACGGATCCGGGCTTCGACACGCGTGTGCAAACCCTCGACGTGGAACGGCGAATCGCCCCAGACATCGTCCGGGGTCTCGGCGGAGTTGAACCGGACCGCGGCGAGCGCTTGCTTTCGCTGGTCCTCGGTCATGTTTCCTCGATCGCCACGAAGTGGTTGTCCTCGGTGCCGATCCGGATGGCCGCGGCACGGTCGGCGTCGGTGAGACCCCGTCGGTCGGAATCCGGGGAGAGGTTGACGAGACGGGTCTTCGTCATGGCGACCAGGGTCTGATCCACCTCTTCCCGATCCGCGCCAGCAAGCTTGGGACGAAGATGCGCCAAGCGAACTTGCGCCTGAGGCCTGGGCGCGAGCTCCCGGTAGACGCGGCGGATCAGCTCTTCGAGAGTCTCGTCCCCGGCGATCAGATCGGCGATCGAGATGCCGCGCTTCCGCGCGTGACGGGCGAGGTGCCGCAGGAACTCGAAGCCGATCCGGACGAGACCGCCGGACCGCTCCGGAGGTTCGAGGTCGGCGAGTGCCCGCTCGCACCAGTCCTTTCCGGCCGGGGTGATCCGATGGACGTAGGGCCGCTTGGCGGTCTCAGTCTCCAGCAGGCCCGCCTTGATCAGCTTTGCCCTGCCGGCGGGCCTGAGGTCGACCCCGTGCTCGTTCTTGAGGTCGGGGTTGGTCAACTCCCCGCCGTTGAGCATCAGCACGAACAAAGCCGCGCGCGCGTAAGGTTCATACTTCTCGGGCATTCCCTCTCCCTCACTTGGTCGAAACTCTGATCCGGCGGTCGACCCGGTCGAGCAGGTCACCGATCCGGGCGTGCAGACCATCCGAAGCCGTGACGCGGTCACCGGTCGAGCGAACCTGGTTCAGCTGGGCCAGATCCACCGTCAAGTCCTTGAGCAATCTCAGATCGTCGTTGCGCAGCGCGGCGGCCAGGTCGTCGACGGTCTGCTCGATGAGCGTCCAGCGACCGGGATGGGACACCTCGGCCGGCACCGTGCGCAGCACGGCGGCGACGTCTTCGAGCGTGGCTAGGTCCGAACCGTCGCGACCCGGTGGTTCTTCGGTGACGATGGCGTGCAGCTGCCGTGCCACCTGGAGCGGCAGCAACTCCTCACCCAGCCGGAAGAGCCGCAGATTGAGGAGGAACGGCGGCAGGGCCTCGGGATCGGTCCGGCTGGTGAGCACGCAGAACAGCTGCCGGTCACCGTCGGCGTCCAGGGTCTGCCGGAGAAACCGCTCCGCCTCCACCGCCTGCCAACGGCTCAGCGTGCCGTCCACAACGAGACACAGGTGCTTTGCCGGGAAGCTGCTTTGCTCGAACTCCAGATCGCCGGACTGGGACCGGTCCACCCGGAGCCCGAGTGCCGCCATGGTCCTGATCAGCTCGTCGGCGACACGCGATTCCAGCCTGGGCACCGAAACCAGCAGGTCCAGGCTGTAGGACTGCTGGTGTGTCCGTGCC
Source organism: Amycolatopsis coloradensis (assembly GCF_001953865.1). GTDB lineage: Bacteria > Actinomycetota > Actinomycetes > Mycobacteriales > Pseudonocardiaceae > Amycolatopsis > Amycolatopsis coloradensis. Next base: position 4,469 of record NZ_MQUQ01000032.1, on the reverse strand, counting down.
ACCGCGACGTAGGCGTCCCGGTTGTCCGCGAGCAGGTCGGTGCGGTCGAACTGCTGCGCGATGATCGCGGCCACGGTCTCCAGGGCGAACGAGATCTGGTCCGACGACGGTGTCTTCTCCTCGTGGACCGGTAGCTGCTCACCGAAGCTCCAGTAGGAGACGTAGGGCACGGTCGTGTGACGCAGCATCAGTTGCTGCGACACGTTCTTGTCGAGCCAGTTGCTGAACAGGACGGTCGTCGATTCGGCGGCCTGCCGCCGCCAAAACTCGGCTCGCTCGTACTCCACCCGGTTGTCCAGCCGGGAGAGGATCGGGAGCACGAAGTGCGGCGGACGGTCGTAGGGCAGCCGGTCTCGCGCGGCGTTCGCCTGTTTCGCGATCCTGACCGCTCCGTCGATGCTCTGCTGGTTGGCGGTGAAGACCACCACGAGCCGGTCCGGCAGATGGGCGGTACAGATCCCGGCGATGTCCGAGATCCCGGTGCGGCTGTCGATGAGGACGAAGTCGTAGTCGCTGGTCCACTTGGCCCGGCACCGCTCGAGAAAGGCGGCGAAACCCTGCGCGTACAGGTCTTCCCAGTTGATGCCTTGGACTCGCCGGGAATAGTCGTCGTCTTCCCGGCCCGCGGCGAGCAGCGCGAGGTGGCCGCCATCGAGGTCGAGCCGGACCGCGTGAGCCGACGGTCCCTTGGCACCATTGAGGAAGTCGTACGCGAGATCGATCACGCCGCCTTTTGGCTGGCGGCGCAGCAACGGGCCGAAGTAGTGCTGAAGGCCGGGTGCTTCCAGATCCCAGTCGATGGCGAGTACCCGATAGCCCCACCTGGCCAGGAGCACCGCGACGTTGGCCAACGTGAAACTGCGCCCCACGCCGCCCTTGTAGGAATAGAAGGTGACGACTGTGCCGGTACTGGTCATGGATCGAACCTCGGAATGGGCGGCGGTGGGGTCAGCACGGGGTTCGGCTCCTCGATGATGGGCCAGTCGGGCTGCCAGGGCGGCACCTGCCGCAACAGTTCGGCGAGGTCACGGGCACAATCCCGGACCTTCTGCTGGAACGCGTGCCAGTCCTTGCTTCCGTGAAACGCCCTGTCCGCGCCATCGAGCCCCTTGAAGTCCCACCATGACCGCAGTCGGCCTTCGTTTTCGAAATGCGTCGAGTCCGAGTAGCGAACGGGATAGATCAGTCCTTGCGGGCGGTCCTCGCTTGCCAGTCCGAGAAATGCCTCGCGGGCCGCCATACTGTCCCATTCGGCCATGCACCAGTTCGATCCGAAGTAGGGCGCGGACAGCACGGCGATCATGATCTTGCTGTGCCGCAGGGCGGACTTCAACTCCGGAGACCAGACGACGCCACGCGACATACCCTTGTCGATGAAAATCTTCGGACCCGGGTAGATCTCATCGATGAGATATTCCTCGAGCTTCGGATAGAAGTGGTTGAGCAGCCATTTCGACGCACTTCCATGCCGACTGTAACTGATGAACAGGTCGTACTTGTAATCGGACACGCGGTCGATCATAAGCAGTTCGAATGCCGTAACACCAGAAAAATAAGTTGCCAGAATGGCGGGACTGTCCAAAAAAATGCTAAAAAGTGGACAGTCGATCAAGCCGGCGCAACATGGCCCCTCTAGTGCCGCGTGACCCCGCAGGTCTCACCCGTGAGATCGCCGTCCAATCACGCGTGATCGCCGTCTGAGGAAGCAGGATCACGCGACACTAGTGAAGGTTCCGGGCACGCCAGACCACGCCGAGGCCGGGATCCCCGGTGGAACTCGGCTCGATCCGCTCCACCGTGAAACCCTCGCGCTCGCAGAAGGCGCCCGCGCGCTCGTTGGCCACGAAATGCTTGATGTACAGCCGCTCGGCGTCCACGGGCAACTGTCCGATGAGAGCGTCGAGCAGCCGCGGGCCCAACCCGCCGCCGCGATGCCCCGGGTGCACGTAAAGCTTGTAGATCACGTGGGCGTCGCCGTCGCGTCCGCGCTGTCCGACGCCGACAAGTCGCCCGCCGTCGTCGGCGACCACGACCGAACAGCACGAGACGGCCCCGCCGATGTCCGTCTCGTGCCACCACATCCGGACCTGCTTGTCCGCGGCTTCCGCGCCGATCAACGGCGTGTAATGGGCTCGGACGTGCTCCTCTCCGAAACGGCAGATGGCCATGACGTCGTCTCGTCGGGCGTTCCGCACGACCGGTTCGGTTCCCATCGCGCGGCCTTTCCCCTGCACCCTGACCTGATCTGCCACCCCGGAGGGACCTTTCGGGCAGTCCCGGGTCGGCAGGCTTGTCCTGACCTGTGCCTGGTGGTAACGATACGGTTCGGATCATGGCATGGTCGCCTCCTCGTCGAACTCGGCTCGCGCCGGCAAAAGCTGCTTCACCTTGGTGACCGCGTGGGGCGGCGTGTCTTCAACGAATCAGGCGTTTTCAGGGAGCAAGGTGTGGAGCCGGATCTGAGGCCAGGCGAGGACCTCGAGTACTACCTCGAACGACAAGCCCGTGAAATGCAGGAAAAGGCAGCCCGGCTGCAGGAGGCCTTCGCCACGGCGGGCGCCACCGTGACGTCACCGGACGGCTCCGTCACCGTGACGCTGGCGCCGAACGGCGCCCTGAGCAACATCCAGCTCGGCAGGCGGGCGTGCGCGCTTGGCGAGCCCCGGTTGACCGCGACGATCATGGCGGCCGTGCGCGAAGCGCAGATCCAGACCGCGCGCGCCGTGACGAACTCGGTGGAAACCATCGTCGGCGACGGTGAAGCCGTCGAGATGATGAAGAGCTTCCTCCCGCCGGAACCGGCCGTCGACGCCTACATCGACGAGAACAAGTTCGTCGAGCCCACCGAGCCGGAGAAAGCTCCCCCGCTGCCTCCTCCGCAACAGCAACCGCCTTCGGGAAGGCCCGCACCGCGACGTCGTCCTGCCCGGGACGACATGGACGAGGATGAAGGGAACCCCTGGTGAGCGGCGGACAAGACATCCCGGCTTCCGAAGCTTTCGACACCTTCGGCCGCGAACTGAACGGGCTCGCGGACAACATCCGCAAAACCGGTGATCTCGTGGGTCACATGGTCGCCGATCCTGGTCTGTACGGCATCCTCATGGGCCAGATCATCGGCGCGGCCGCGTCCGCCTACTGCGGGGAAACACGCGAAGCCTTCAACAAGTACGGCGAGTCTCTCGAAAAGCACAAGGAGAAGCTCGACAAGGCTGTAAAGGCATATCGAGCGCAGGACGAACACGCGCGCGACGAGATCTCGAGGTACAAGGCGTGAGCGAGGCAGACACCGGCAAACTCGGCGACAAGAACAAATACGAAGACAATGTCGAGTACAAGCCCAACGATTTCTGGCACAACCCCAAGGACCTGATCACCTCCGACGATACCCGCACCAGCGGCGCGGGAATCATCAACACGATCGATCAGCTGCAATTCGCCGTCAAAGACAACGACAAGGTCATGCAGGGCATCGCCGGCGCGGGTCTGGTCCTCGAAACACTCGGACTGGTGATCGATCCGCTCGGCAGTGTGCTCGCGGCGGGCATCGGCTGGCTCATCGAGCACGTCACCCCGTTCCGGATACCGCTCGACATGCTGTTGGGTGACCCCGAGGGCATCTCGACAGCGTCCGCCGCTCTCGGCAAGCAAAAAGAGAACATCGAAGAGTGGGCCACGAAGCTGAAAGCGGATGTCGGCACGCTCGTGGAGTCCTGGAAGGGCGACGGCGCGGACAGCTTCAAGAAGAGCACCGAGGATCTCGCCGCGGGCATGGACGCGCTGGGCACGTCCCTCGATTCCGCGAAGAAGACCGTGTCGATCTGCGGTGCCGTCATCGGCGCCGTCCGAGGCATCATCCGCGACCTCATCTCCGGCGTTCTCGGCGGCATCCTCGCGGGCGCGATCGCCGCGGTCGCGGCCATGCCGTTCACCTTCGGCGCGTCGGTCGGCATCTTCCTCGGCACCGTTTTCGCGACGGTCGCCATCGCACTGTCCAAGATCGCCGCCCAGATCGCGAAGCTGACCAAGGCCATCACGGCCGCGGCGAAGTCGATCAAGAACTTGGGGAAGAGCACCAAGGGACTGGCCGACGACGTCGGCAAGGTGGTGGACGACGTCGTGCCCGCGCCCACACCCGGTGGTGGCACCGGCGGCGGTTCGGGGTCCGGGTCCGGCAGCGGTAGCGGTTCGGGGTCCGGCAGCGGTTCGGGTAACGGTTCCGGTAGCGGTTCCGGGTCTGGCTCAGGCTCTGGTAGCGGCTCGGGCTCGGGCACTGACTCCGGCGGCAACACCGGCTCGGGCTCAGGCAGCGGTTCCAGTTCTGGTAGCGGCTCCGGTAGCGGCAGCGGGGGCACCAACAGCGCGGACAACGGCGGCACAGGCAGCACCAACAACGCCGACGGCAACGGTGGCGCTGGCGGGACTGGCGGCGGGCGCGACACCGACGCAAACGGCAACCCATACCGAGA
>NZ_MQUQ01000031.1 GCF_001953865.1 Amycolatopsis coloradensis | reverse complement strand
TCGTCGGCGTCCTCCGCAGTGTCAGCTTCGGCGTCGTCGGCGTCGTCCTCGTCGGCCTCGTCGGCGTCCTCCGCAGTGTCAGCTTCGGCGTCGTCGGCGTCCTCGTCGGCCTCGTCGGCGTCCTCCGCAGTGTCAGCTTCGGCGTCGTCGGCGTCGTCGGCGTCGTCGGCGTCCTCGTCGGCGTCGTCGGCGTCCTCGTCGGGCTCGTCGGCGTCGTCGGCGTCCTCGTCGGCGTCGTCGGGGTTCTCAGCCCTGGCGGCCTCCTCGATCTTGTGGCGGGCCTTCGCCAACCGCTCTTCTTCCCACTCGGTGGGTTCGTGCTTCCCGCGCTTAGCCAGGATCTCGAAGTAGGCGAGGTCCAGACCGTCCCATGTGCGTTCTTTCTGGCGGGCGGTGAACTCCATGGCACCAAGTGCCCTGACCCATGCGCCGATCTTGTCCACTGCGGGATCAGTGTTGGCCGCCATTTGCGCTCGCCATTCGTTTCCGAAGTTCGGCCCGATGTTGGCCTGATGGCACAGCTTTTCCGCGATGCCACCACCGAGACCACCACCGGCGGTCTGTCCCATCCCGTTGTGTGCCTGCCGACACATCAAAGCGAATAGGTCGTCGGCTGACGGTTGCTTCTTGGCGATCTTCATCAGGACTTCCCAGCGGCCTTCACGGGCTTCCTTCTCCCGCTTTGCCTCCTGCTTCGCTGCGTCCTCGCGGGCTGTCGGCGCGGGCTTGGTCGACGTCGACGTCGACGTCGGCTTCGGCGTCGACTTCGGCTTCGGTTTCGCCGTCGTGTAGTAGGAGATTGCTCCGTCGCGGTCTGAGGTCTCGGCAATGAGAGTCTTGTTTTCGGCGGCCTTCTTGAGGGCGGCGCTGTCGGTGACCCTGTGACTGAGGTAGTCAACACCGATCGTCTTCCACGCGGACTCGACCACCTTCGCCTTAGCCTTCCGAGCTTCGGCGAGCCCTGCGAGCTTTCGGGTGACGTACTCGCACGCGTCGGTGGCGTTGTCTCCCTTGGTGTGAATCCGGTTCAGTGCATCAAGTTGCGCCTCATAGCGGGCGCGCGTGGTCTCGGGAACTACCAAGTTCTTCTTCGTCGGCCTCTTGGTCTTGTCAGGCTCGCCGTAGGGGAGCTTTCCCCCGATGATGGCGGCTTCCGCCCCGGGCAGCTTCTTCGGGTTGTTGTTGACGTCCTTGAAAGCCTTGTTACGGCCCAGCATGGCGTCTTTGACCTCGGGTACCAACATCAGCAGCGCTAGACGGCGCGAGATGGTGGGCTGAGAAACCCCGGGCAGGATCTTGACCAGCTGGCGCTGTGATACTCCGGCGTCGATGGACTTCTTGTACATCAGGGCCTCATCGAGTTCGCTGAAGCTCTTGCGGTGCTTGTTCTCGGTGGCAAGGGCTACCAGGTCGCCGTCATCCTGCATCACACTGTCGTCAAGTTCGGCCTTGAACGGCGTGCGCGTCTCGATGGCCACAATCCGGCGACGCGCGCCGTACACACCGACGTGGGTGTAACCCGGCCAGAGTTTTTCCAGCTCATCCGCGCAGTTGGGGCGAATCGTGAGAAACGCTGCCTTGGTGACAACCAAGGCGGGAACACGGTTTCCGCCCTGCTTGCTGACGTCCTCCTTGAGTTTGGCGTACTCGGGGTCCTTCGGGTCGGCCACCGATCGGGAGGGTGCGTTGAACGGGTGCGGCGCAACCTTCTTCGGGTCCAGGAACACGACTTTGCTGTTTCGGTCGGCCGTGTCGTCGCCGAACCCGGCACTCTCCGGCGCGGCGGCCTCGGTCACGTCGTCGGCGGGGGTGGCGTCGCGCAAGGCGTTCTCTACGGAGTCGGTATTGAACAGATCGGCGGTGCTGGTCATGATGGTCCTTTGCTTGTGTCTCAACGGGTGTGGGCCTGCGGGGGTGGAGCGGATCGGGTCCGCTCCACCCCCGGACCGGTTCGGTGATGCGGGCTGGATCAGCGGTGGTCGCGGCGGCATCCGTCGGTGTGGACGGGCACGATCACGTGGGGTCCGGCGTCCGGGTCACGGTCGTTCCACTCCCACACGGCCGCGAACGCCTCCGGGTAGCTGTCGGCTCCGGGGATCCAGTCGACTTCTTCGACCTTGGGAACGTCCTCATCAACGCTGGTTCGCACGATGGCGTATCCGGCGAGGGTGTGCGGGCCGTGCTCGGGCGCGTCGTGGTGGTGCTGGTAGGGGCGGTTCTGCGGGCGCTCCTGGTGGACGTCCGGCGCTTGGCCGTCGCCGCACTTCCGACAGTCGTAGCCGTACAGGGTGGTCGTGATCTTCTTGCGGGGGTGCCATGCGTTGTCCCACCCGGAACCGCACTCCGCACACGGCAAGACCTGTCCGGGGCGGAGGTAGAACGGGTTGGCAGCGACGCACTCAATCGGCACCCGAACGTTGCTGCGGTGGCCGCACGTGAAGACCAGCACGACGAGCACGTTGTGTCCTGGTCCTGTGGGGAAGTGCTGTTGTGTGTTCACCGATCCTCCTCGGGCACGGCGATCAATGCCGCGTACCTCAGTGCCTCGGTGGCGGCCTCTTCGGCCTCGGCGGCGACCTTCGCGGCGTGTATTTCCAACACGTCCGCCCGGTGGGCGGCATCGGCGTAGAGGTGCGGTGCCTCGATGCGGGCGCGGGCCTCGTGGAGTTCTTCCAAGTCGTCGCGACGGAAGTAGTCGGAGAGACACGCGCGGGCGATGGCGGCGGCGCGGTCTCGGGTCTTCTGCGGTGCCTCCTCGGTGGTACGCAGTCCGGTCGTGCGGCGTGCGCGGACGTAGCGGCGGCCGTCGACGTCCCGCAACCGCTCGCGGGTGATGTTCGATCCGGTCGCGTGTACCTCGACGTTGTTGATGCGGGGGAGATCGGGCGCGCTCTCGACGCTGATCGCGTCGTAGTCGGACCAGTCCCCGAACTTGATCGTTGCGGCCGTGTGGTGCGGGTGGTGGGCGGCGTCGGCACTGTGGACGGTGAACGTTCCGGCGAGACGCGCGCCGGTCACCTTGTACGTGACGACTCCGCTGGCCGGATGGGGCATCACCCATGCCGTGAACGACTTGTACGGGTCCGGAGGCTTGAGCCGTGCGTGTCGCATCCCCTCCGGGAGATCGGTGATCCAGTCCGCATCGTTGCGGGGGGCCTTGGACGGCGGACGCATCGGCGGCCGCTCGTCGTCGGGGCGGCTGAGGACCGACGCAAGCGCCTTCGCCAGGCCGGTCACGTCGTCGTCGGCGGGGACGGTGACGGTGGGCGGGGTGGCGTCGTCATTCACCTCGGCAGCGGGGACGTCAGCGACAACAACTGTGTACCCGAACCGTTCGAGCTGGTCGGTGAGTGCTTCGCGAAGGACCTGGGCGGGGTCCTTCACTGCGGACGGCCCGAATCCGGGCATCGTGTCGTCCACACCGTCGGTTTGCGAGATATCGAAGAAGGGGCGCATCCGGTAGCGGTTGCGGGTCTTCGTCTCACCGTCACCCTCGCCGTGGTCCTGGGCGGGCTCGTTCGGGGTGTCGTCGTCCTTAACGACTTCGGCGCCCCGTGGAACGGTGACCTTGTACCCGTTCCACCACTCCTCTTCCCGGACGGCGCGGCCTCGGTCGCTCCATCCGTTCATGGTGTCGACGTCGGTGAGGGTGGTCCCGCGTTCGTCGGCCTGCTTCGTCAGCATGGCCTGATTGCGCATGGAGAAACGCAGAATGCGGGGGCTGCGGTACTGCACTAGGCGCGCGATCAAACGCTCGATGGCGGCGGGGTCGGCGATCAGTCGTTCCGCGCTGGTCACCAACCGGTCTTCTTCTTCGGCGGCGGCGGCGCGTTCTTCTGCGGTGTACTGGCGGCGTCCCATTTCGGGCGGCCTCCTCCCCCGGAGGTGCGGCCGTGGCCGCACCTCCGGCACGAAAAGGGTTGGGGTTAAATGACTTCGGTCGCGGGCTGGCGCGGTCCGGGGCGGACGGCGCTCGCGGCGCGGACGGCTGCGGCGTACCGTTCTTCGGCCGCGTCGCGACCGAGACAGATACGGAAGGACGCGTACACGGCGGTCACGGCGTCGCAGATAGCCAGCATCTCGTGATCGCCTCGGTGATCCGGAATGCCGAGTTCACCCGCGAGTTGCCGCGTGATGCTCTCGGTGGTCTGCATGATCAGCAACGCGGTTCCGGCGGACTCGCCGTCATATCCGCCCGGATACTCCTGGGCGTAGAGGAGTGCCTGCCTCGCGTTGGACTCGGCGACGTCGCGCAGAGCGCGAAGGTGCTCACGCGTGAGGTAGGACCTACCGGAAAGAACAACGGAGTTCTGGATGCGGGCGGCGGTCCTGTCCTGGTGGCCGGTGAGGGCGCTCAGGAACACGAGCATTTCCAGAACGTCCGGGCGGAGATCAGACTCGCCGGTGATGGGGTTTACGAGTAGATGCCTGCTCATCGCGGGCACACCAGACATGTGAGCTGTGCGGCGTTCGTCTCGGCGACGTCGAACACGATTTCGTATTTGAGCGAGCATCGCGCGCAGTGGACTTTCTGCGCGCGGAGTCCGTGGATCAGCGGCAAGGGCTGATCGCTCGGGAAGAGGGGCTGTTCCGTGAGGTTGTGCAGGGTGAGCCGGTAGAGCAGGCCTTCGCTGACCCGTTCAACGCCGAGCAAGATCGATGGGAACGGGAAGAGGGGGAGGAAGTCCAGCACGTCACCGACCTGCAAGGCGGGCGGGTAGACGGGCACGGGGAGACGGTCGTACAGGTAGACCATAATGGGGTTCTCTTTCGTTTGTTGAGCGGAGGAGAAGCCCGGACCGGGGCGGGGAACTGTGGAAGGTGAGCCACCCCGGTCCGGGGCGCTAGTTGCGGGTGGTGTCCGGGTTGTCTGCGGACGGCGAGAGGCGCATCCCCTCGGGGCCGCCCGCCGAATTCAGGACGTTGCTGATGGCGGCCGCGATTTCCGCGACGGTCTGATGGGTCGTCGCGCGGGTGAACTCGGCGCGGGCGTAGGCGCGTTCCCCGTGGGTGGTGGGGTAGTAGAGCTGGAAGGTTTCTTCGTGGCCCCGGATGGTCACGGCGGTGGCGTTGTTCACCAGGTGCGGGGTGCCGTCGAGGTAGACGGCGTTCACGAAACCGTGTCCCGCCAGCAGCAGGCCGAACGCGGTCATTTCCATACTCAGGTCGCGCGCCACCTCTTTACGCTGTTCCAGTTCGTCGCGGAGTTCGTCGGTGGTGAAGTGCGCGAGGGTGCGCCCGAAGCTGTGCGCGCGGCCGTCGAGCGGCGCGGCGGGGGTTTTCGGGCTGGTGGTGGACTCGTGGTCTGGGGTCGTGTCGGTCATGTCGGTCCTTCCTGGGTCTTGGTGTTGGGGCGGCTGGTGGGGCGTGGCTACCACTGGCGGATGTGTGATCCACGCGGGATCACGGGGGCGCGGCGGCGATCTTCCAGCCTCTTGGTGAGGGCGGCGACGGCGTCCGCGACGGCGTAGACGTTCGTCGCGCGGGTCAGCTCGACCAGGGCTTCCCCTTGCCCGCCATATCCGGCGGGGTAGCGGATCTGGGTGGTGTCTTCCAGCGCGGTCAGAGTCAGCCCGGTGAACCTGTGCACCAAGTACGGCGTTCCGCTGTCGGGGAAGTGGGCGATTTCAAAGCCTCCCTCGGTGAGCTGCTTCGCCACCTCCTTGACGTACGCCTTGGAGTCGTACGCCCGATCGGCTTTCCGTTCCGTGGCCTGGGGTTCGGTCACTTCCTGTTCCTTTCTGGTGTCTGTCTTGCTTACCTCTCAATCTTACCATTCTAACCATTCTAACCACTCTCTTTCGACTGTGCCCCGGATCACAATTCGGTGCGTTGTTTGTCCATTGCGGACGGTCGCGCGTGGACAATGCTGGCCGCTTCGGTGGAGAACTCGTTGCGGTGCGGGCGGTTTTGTCTTTGGAGGTGAGGTGAGGCAGAGAAGCGGAAAAGAAGGGGGGCGGCACAATGGGACAGGCGGAGCCTGTCCTTATCTCCTGTCCCAGGGAGCAGGGGACCCGAATGTCAAGAGATGGCCGGCGCGAGGTGAGCAACTGCCTGAGCCGTGCCATCTCTTGACATTTGGGGTGGGCGACCGATTACAATCGCCCCCCTTCTTTTCCGCTTCGGACGCGACCGGTCCAGCTCAGGTGCCGCCGAGCTTCTTTTCGCCCTTACCCGCGGCGCTTCATCTCAAGGACGGCACGGCCTGGTGCGGTTGCAGTGGTGCCAGCAAGCGCCCGCTGGGTCGAGAGCGGCGGGAGCTGCGCAGGGTGAGCGGGCTGGAAGTACGCAAGAAGGCTTTTGAGGGTTGACCGGATCGACTCGAGTCCGGACCGGTCCGCGGGGAAGGGGCGTCCAATTGCCCAAGAGTGGTTAGAATGGTAAGATTGAGGCATGTTGAGAACCACGACGTGGGTGCGGTTGAACTGGGGCGATTTCAAAGAGTTGACAGAGAAGCAGAAGCATCTGGTGGTGATCTCGAACCGCGGGCGGCTGGTCGCTGCGGCGATGCCGCCTGACCAATGGAAGGCCATGGCGACGGCGCGCGGAATAGATCTGGCAAGGCTCATCCGCAAGGGGGATAGCGCGGTTAAGCAGGGCTTGGCTGAGGCCTTGAGGGATGCGGCGCGGGGCATGGCGACCGTGTCGGAGAACGTCTACGGCAAGTACGACACGTTGGTGATCGCGCCGGTGTCGATCCTCGACGACACTGTTCGCGAGGACTACGCACGGCAGGCGAAGCGGGCTTACGCGGAGGCGCGGGGGCCGGCGGTGTGGTGGTCCGGGTTTCGGCGGGATGGTCGGCCGGGGTGTCTATCTGTATAGATAGATTTTGATTTCGGACGCTCTACCTGCATGAAGAGGTGGAGACTGCGCCGCCGAAAGCTGGGAACGTACTCGAGACCGTGTTTACCGAAGCCGAGGAGTGGAGGAGGCGGGAGAGTAATGACGGGATATACCAGCGTGTTTCGTCACGGTGACGAATAGGGCGGCGAGCCTGCGTTCCGGGTGGCATCGCATCCGCGGGGAGGCGGGTGTCCGTTGCCAGTGACGCCGAGCCACCTGCCATCGATCCGAGCCATCCAGCTCAGCGACAGCACTGGGTTCCGATGTCCACCCGATCTCTGTCACTGAACTTGAGTCGCCGCAGGTCACGACGTTGGAATGGCTAAGGTCAAACTGACAGAAGACACCTCCGATGGAGCCCACCCCGTCTCCTCAGGTGTTGCGGGCCCGTTCAGGTTCGATCGTGTCTGCCGATGATGAATGCGGGCCGGGAGAGTCTGCGGCCGCGTTTGATGAGGTGGGGGAGAGGGTCCGTGCACAGGGATTCGGTCGGGCAGGAGGACCCGCGCGAACGAGCGCGCCTGATCGCCATCGGCGTCTTCTCGTGCGGTCTGCGGTCGTTGCTGGCGTCGACGGACGCAGCCGAGCGGTTCGCGGTGATCAGCGCGACCGCTGGCGAGGTGGTCGACAGGCTCGCACTGAATGGGATGGTGCTGCCGATTGGGGAGCGTTGCCGTCGGTCCGTCTGCTTGGAGCGCTACCCGCGTGCCCGTCGGGTGGTCGCGGCCACGATCGGCGGGATGCTGGCGTATGAGATGGCGATCAGGACGCGCAGGATCAGCGGGACGTGACCGGCGCTCTTGGTGACGAACTTGTGGAGCAGCTCGCCATGGCGGGTCTGGTGGCCGCTGAAGGCGGCGCGTGAGACGCTCCGCCCGCCGGCGAGTTGTTCGTCTTGCAAGACCCGGCGACGGCGGTGGCATGTGAACCCGGCGTGGTTCGGACGGCCAGACCGCTTAGGCTCAACGCGTCTCGTGGAGTACCGCGCGGGCACGTTCTTCACGGACAGGACCGGGGAGGAGTTGCGGAACTGATGAGGCTGCCGAGTGTCGCGGGTCGGATGATGCACGCGGGATCACCGGTCTCCACGCCCGTATGCGGGGTGCCGTCTGGGTTGAACGCTCGCCGTGGAAGGTCGCTGATTCACCTCGGCGCCGCCGCCGATCGACGTCATCGCCGGGCGGAAGTCGACTCCTGGGCGTCGTTCGGTGGCTCGATCCTGTTCCGCGGTGCCTCTCCGGCGGCCGGGACCTTGACAGCCGCCGTTGCCTCCCCTGTTTCCAGGCTCACGCGGGCAGTCTCCGCACCATTCTCCAACCCGCGTTGCTGCTGCCTAGTTTGCCTGCACAGCAACAAAAGCACCTTTCTCCACCCCTACACTCGAACCTGCTTTCGTCACAGTGACAAAAGCGGGTGTCGCGGCCAGCGACCCGACACCCGCGCGAACCTTCGGTTGACGAGCATGGTATTTCGTGCGCGGTACGCGCGTACCGCGCGGGTACGCGCGTACCGCGTGCATGCTGCGTACCGCGCGGTACGCGCTGGAACGTGTGTGCGCACACACGCGGTAGCGCAGCAAGTTCACTTTTTCTGCCCTGCTCTAGTCCCCCTGTTGTCAAACATCTCTCCTATCCCCTAAGGTGCTCACACATGACGTCCCCGTACGCCGGTTGGTTACCGCCTACTCACACGAATGTGATCAGCAGTACCCATCTCAAGGGCGGTGGTACTACCAAGACCACGTGCGCCATTCTTCTCGGACACGCCCTGTCCCGTTTCGGGCACTCGGTTCGGGTAGTTTCCTACGATGCTCTTCACTCGGCAGTCAGTTGGGCAGAGAAGGCGCAGGACCACCTGAGTCTGACCGCTGGTGCGTATCGGCCCTGGCCTGAGAACTACTTTGTGGAGCCAGCCAACACGCCCGAAGAGCTGTACGGCCTGGTGCACGGCAGCACGGAAGAGTTCACGATCATCGACGGTGGACCGGCAGATCCTGATGCTCTGCAAACGATCGCCAGACTCAGTCATCGCATCATCCTTCCCACGGAACCGAGTATGCTCGTGGCCGAACAGGTCACTCCTGTGGTCGAGTATGTAAACGAGGTGGAGGAGGAACAGGGCAGGAAGATTCCCTGTCAGGTACTCCTTGTGCGGGTCATGACAGGTTCCAAGCTGACAGGTACCGTTGAGGACGCTCTGTCAGCGGTCAATATATCGATGATGAAGACACGGATTCCCAACAACGGTATGGTTACTCGTGCCGCTCACACGGTGCCCACTCGCCTGTACGGCTACGAGTTCGTTGCCGAAGAACTTCTTGCCGCATAAGACGCAGGTTTCGATCACGACATGGAGATGAACGGGCAGTGACCAGTTCCACTACCGCCTCGAAAGCTGCTGCTGCATTGACACCCCCTGGCCAGCGGCCTCGCGTCAGTGCTTCGCAGCTGCCGAAGCCGCCCGGAAGCGGCCCCAGCGCTACCGAGCCGTCCCAAAACCCGGGGCCGGAGGCTGAGGCCGATGGTGATGACGATCGCGAGGATGAGCGGGGCTCGGACGTTGATTCGGGTTCGGACGGTGACACCGGCGGCAAGTCGGCGGACGGCGGCGGAGGCCGGGGTTCTCGAACCAACAGGGGAAAGGGTTCGGGGACCGGCAAGGGAAAGAGTTCAGGTAGTGGAAGGGCGTCTTCTGTCGAGCCTGCGAGCAGAGCCCGTTTGCAGCTGGCAGCCCGGAACGCTGAGCAGACGTTTCTTCCGCTCATCAGCAGGGTCGCCAAGTTGCGCGAGTGGGTGGAGCAAGCCGAGTTGGCGGTTGAGGACGCCATCAATCTCGGTGTCGACCCTGGTCTGTTGGAAGACACGTTGCGGTCGATCGCCCGGAAGAATGAAGTCAAGTGGGAAGACATTCCCGAGTCGGTACGCAAGCAGGTAGTTGACGACTAGGTCATGATCGCCATGGAGTCGGCACGCTGGATCCGTGCCAAGGCACCGATCCAGCGTGCATCACTGGTGTGCCTGGCGAAGTTGGTAGCTTCGCCAGGCGGTTGGAGAGGCCGGGCGTCGTCGGGAACGTGCCGCCCGTAGACTGCGGGCCTGGTGTGCTCCCCGTTGGTCGACGGGGCTTTTGGCTGCGACGGCGGCGATGTGGCGGTGTGGCGCGGGGGATGACACGGTCTACCATTGGGATCGCCTGTGTGGATGGTCTACCCTCACGACGCCGGCGCCGATCCTCGGCGCGCTGCGCTGGTTTGGCTGGAAGATTTTGCGGCGATGATTCGCTCGACCGGCCTCGACGTCCAAGTCGCCGCCTTTCCCGAAGCGACGTAGCGGCGGGACGAGCCTCGGCCTGGCGCTCGAGTTCGGTACGTCGGGAACTCGCCTCCGCCGTGATGATGCACGCTGGATCATCACGGCGGAACAAATGACGATCGCGGGTCAGTCGCAACCGAGCGAGGTCAGCGTCTTTCTGGTGGCCTGATCGACCGGCTCGACGCCGCGGCCGTTGGGGTCCGAGATGGTGGTGTCCGGCGCGCCGAGGTCGACCAGGACGAGGCCGAGCACCGCGGCGGCGAAGTACGCGGTCCCGTTCTCGGCCGTCGTCCGGAGGAGACCGGAGCGAGTTAGCCATAGCCCGATTCCGGCGCCGAGGAGACCGGCGTCGGCGACCACCGCCTCTCGCTGGCCGCGACGCGGGGAACCGACGAGATCGGGCCCCGCTGGTCGTCGGACAGGTGGCGTCGGCACGCTGGAATCCGCTTACCTGTCCCGTGTCAGCGTGATGCAGGCTGGATCACCGGCGTCGAACAACCGGGTACTCAGTATCTGTACAGATACTGAGTAAACTTGGCGCCATGGCGAGGCGTCAACAGCAGCAGAAATTTGTCGTGGCGGTGGGTGCCGGGGTGCTGGCGCGGCTGGATGCGTTCGTGCTGGGCGAGTCGCCGGAGGCTCTGGAGTGGTGGGGGGAGCAGTTGGGAGCGGTTCGGAAGATTTCGGATCCGACCCTGCGCAGGCAAGCGCGTAGCGAGCTGGCGCTGGAGCGGGACCGGCGCCGACGGGAGGGCCTCCACAACGACACATCTTCTGCGGTGATCTCGCATCAGCTCCTGGTCGAGCTGGAGGCCCGCGGCTGGCGTGAGAAGTCGTGGGGGCCGGTTCCGCCCGGGTACGCGAGTTTGGGCGGCCATCCTCGCGGAGTCGGCTACGGCTCGCGCGGTGAACTGCCGGAACGGCTCGTGGTGAGTCTTCCCGAAGACGTGGCCGATCTGCTGCGGCGCGCGGTTTGGGGTACGTCGAAGTCGACGATTCGCCGTTTGGAAGCTCTGGCGAAAGTGGCTGAGGACCGGCGGCTGTCGAAGGCCGAGTATGACGAGAAGACGCAACTTCAAAAGAAGATAGTAACGGTCGGTGACGTCATCCGGGCGGCAGCACGCCGCGTAGAGGATCGCTAGCAGGACACTAGCGCCATTTATCTGTATAGATAAATGGCCACTCCATACCATTTGACCTGCCATTTTCTGCTTGACATACACGGTATTGTGATCAGTGTGACAGTTGATTTGCGCCTGGTTGGCGAGGACGCGGAGATTGACGCGGTGTTACGAACCTTGGGAGGTGAGTGGAAGGTTCGGGCGAGGTCCCGGCGGTATGGGGCGGATTGTGAGGGCGAGGTTCGCCGCTACGCGAGTGTCGAGCGGAGGCCGATTGGGCCGGTGACGGCGACAGCGGTCCGGGCCGACCGCGCCGAGCTGCCCGCCGGGCGGCGGGCGCTGCCGGGGGATGGCCGGTGAAGATCTACACGGGGTGGCGAAGCGTACCGGCGGGTCTGTTGACGAAGACGGCGTTGGCGGATCTGGACTTTCCCCGGACGTGCGAGGGGGTGCAGCCCGCCGCGCGGGTGGAGGCTTCGAACTATCGGGGGCGCTCGGATGTGTTCGATCTGTTCGAGGTCGCGCAATGCCCGCCGACGAGGTCGAGCGGAGCACAGCTCCGCGGCCGTGGGGATTCGCGGGTGTGCGGTGAGTGCGGGGCGCGGTGTCAGTTGTCGCTTGCCGAGGTCGGGTTTGGAGATGAGCGGCGGTTGTGTCCGGCGTGCCGTCACGTGGTGCTGCTGAAGCGGCGTCAGGCGCGGCTTGAGAAGTTGCGGGCCCAGGGCGCGGCGGACGTCGCGGCGTTGCTGGCTGGTCCGGAGGCGGTGGTGGTGCAGCGGGATCTGCATGAGCCGCCGGTCTCCGAGTCCGGTCGTCGACGGCCGGCGACCGCCGCCCGGGTCCGGGTCGCTGGTCTGGATGGGCGGAAGCTGATCGACGTCACGATCCGGCTGGTCGGTCCGCGTGCGAAGTGGGTACCTGAGTCCGCGGTGGAGAAGTCGGACGGGGTCGCCCGCATTCGGCCGGTACTGCGGGGGAAGCGGCTGATCGCGTGGGCAGAGGAGGAGCTCTCCGGGCTCCGTGAGCTGGATCCTGAGGGTGGTTATCCGGGCGCGAGGGATGCCGAGCCGTGGGGGACGCTGCTGCTGGACCGGGAGATCGATCCGGGCTATCTGGAGCGTCGTTCGGCCCGTCGGGCGTCGTCTCCGTCGGTGATGGTGCGGCTTCTGGCTCAGCAGTGGCGGGGTCAGCTGGATCCGGTGACGCGGGAGCTTGTGCCGTGTGTGGCGCCGGGGTCTCCGGATCGGACGGCGCTGTTGTTGCGCCGGATCGCTGAGTCGGCGCGGTAGTGCGCGAAATCGTTGGCAGAGGGGAGAAGTGGTGATGGTGACGACGGACGTGGTGGCTCAAGAGCGGCCGTAGAAGGACCCAGTTCGAGGAGGCACTCACGAAGGTGTTCCCGCCCGGGGATGCCGGGTTTCTCCTGGGCCTGGCGGAGGAGGGTGATCGCGGGATGTATCTCTTGAGCACCACGCTGGGCTGGTGCTGTTCGCAAACCCGGGAAAGTCCGGGTGCGGTGCTGCGCAAGGTATCGGAGCGCGATCGTGACCAGGCCCTGGCCGAGAGGGATCCGGGCCGGGCGCTCGAATCGCGGATTATCTTTCTCGGTGACTGGCCGGGGTGATCCAGCCTGCATCACGGTCGGCTGCCTGTTTGCGGCGCCGCGAACCGATAAGCCTTTCGTCACCGTGACGAAATGTCCTGGTGTGTCCGGTGGGTGCTGCGAAGCCGAAGATCGGCGGTTACCGCCGATCTTCGGCCGTCCTCTGTCGCAGTGTGCAGTTGTGCGCGTAGCTCGTTGAGCTAGGCGTCTTTGTCTGCACGCAGGCGGCCGACCATCGTGGGGGGGCGCTTGGGGACGACCGGAGCGTGCCCGTGAGAACGCCAGTATCACCGATAGGCTCGCTACCGTGCCCGATGACCCTGACCCTGACCTGCTTCGCGAGCTACGCCAGCGCGAACTTGACGGTGAACGCACGCTGGTGGAGATCGGTCCTTTCACTGCCTTGGTGCTGATCGCCGCACTACAGACTGCGCACGATTACCCGCTGTTCCGCCGTTACGGCCGGGAGCTGTATTGGCGGGTCGTCGCCCAGCTGGGGCCCGCGCTGGGCGACGACCCGGTCATCCGGCAGGTGATCAGCGAGGGCGAGCCGCCATCCTGGCGTACGGACTACTGACCCCGGCGCGGCCCCGTAGCCGTGATCAGCCACCCGGCTCCCGGGCTTGGCGCCGCTGGTTTCAGCTGGGGGAGGGCGGCTACGTCGGGACCTACCGCTTCGCGGTCGACTGCTTGGCGTCCTTTGGCGGCTTGCCGGGGACCTGTCCAGTTCGGACTCGATTCGCTCGAGTTCGGCGGCGTCGGCCCTCCTGGTTGATCGTCGTTCAGGAAGTCATCTGGCTGCACTGATCGTAGGAGGAGATCGTTGATGCCGGTTTGGCAGGCTGTGATGACGGTGGCGGCGACGCTGGCGGGGACTGTGAGCGGCACCGTGTTGGGGAGTGTGCTGAAGGGCAAGGCGGACAAAGCGGCTCGGGTGCATGAGTGGCAGGTGGAGGTCGTGAAGATCTTCGGCGATCTGATGCACGCCTTGGAGGCGCACTACGTGGCGATGTGGGACCTGGAGGCGGCGCGAGTCAGGGGCGGCCAGGACGAGATTGACGCCGCGCTGGCGGCATCGCTGACGACGCGTAACGCCATCACTAGGCCGCGGTCGCAGTTCGCGGTCCTGGTGCCACGGCTGGGTTCTGAGGTCGCTCGGGCCGTGGGGGCGGTGTTCGCGATGGACACCGCCGTCGACGAGTCGGGACGCTCGGCGGAGAGGCTGGCGGCCCGCCGCCTGGAGGCCAGGGCCGCGCTGGACGACTTGGTGACCGTGATGACGGCGTTGATGGCCCGTCTCGGGGCGGGGCTGCCCGGTGAATCGCGCCCGGCTCGGCGCCGCAGGTTTCAGCGGGGGAGAGGCGCGGTCGGCTCCGGGTGATGCAGGCTGGATCGCCCGGCGGGGTTGTGGTCCGGGTTTGGAAGCGCGGCCACAGAAGGGCGGCGGCTGGAACGACGACCGGCCTTTGAGTACTATCCGGACTTGCATGTTCCCCACCTGAGTGGGGCTGATCCCTGGCCTGCCTCGTCGCACCGCCAGCTCTGGACGTCGTCCCCTGCCTGAGCAGGGGTTGCCTCTTCTTCAGTCCTATGGAGGAACACATGCCCATGGTCTACGCGGACGTCTCCCGCTGGCGGCAAGGCGACCGCGACGACTCGGCACGCGCCGCGCACAACGCCGAGATAACGTCGTGGCGGCGGTCGCTGCGCGAAGCCGAGTTCGACGTCGACGACCACGAGATCCTGTTCGCGCAGCTGCGCGCCGGTCTCCGGCTGTCGGAAGCCGCGGCCGTCGTGGGCCAGACGACCAACGGCGTCTACGGCCGGGCCCGCTGGGATCCGGAGTTCCGCGACAAGCTGGAGCAGGTGCTCGCGGAGACCTGCCGCGCGGAGATCTGCGGCACAGCCTCGGGGGCCCGGCAGGGCGGTCACTGCGCGCCGTGCCGGGCTGCTCACCGCAGCGGCCGCGCGACGTAACTGTCGGCTATCGGGTGATCCACGCTGCATCGCGCGAACGCGAAGCCAGTGGTCGTAGCCGCCGCGCGGCTCCCGAAACTCGATGAGGGCCCCGATCGTGTCGTTGGCGCGCAACGGAAAAATCAGGTGGAGACATCGCCGATCATTGACGTTCCGTCCGCTCGTCTTCGTCGTCGGCGGCGCGTAACTGCGTGCGCAGGTCGGCGAGCTGGGCGTCCTTGAGCGCGGAAACCTCGGTGACTCGCCGCTCGGTCTCGGCGCGGGCTTCTTCCAGCCTCGCCCTCGCCGCCTCGGCGTCCCTTTCGCGCCCGGCCTGCTCGGCCTTCAACTCGGCACGGACCGTCGCCAGGTCCTCGCGGAAACCCGTCGTGCGGCCGACTTCCTCCTCAAGCTTCGTCCGGACGTTCTGGACCTCGGCACGAACGGCGGTCAGGTCCTCGCGAGCGAGACCGAGTTCGGTGCGTGCGTTGGCGGCGTCCTGCTCGGCCCGCGCGGTTGCGGCGCCGGCGGCCCCGACCTTTTCGTCGCGGTCCTTCCTGGCGGCCTCGGCGGCGTCGTTGGCGGCCTTGACCTTCTTGTCACGGTCGGCCTCGGCGGTTTTGACCCGCTGGTTGGCGGCGTCGTTGGCGGCCTTGATCTCCTTGGCGGCCTTGTCCTCGGCGGCCTTGACCCGTTGGTCGGCGAGTTCGTTCGCCTTCCGGATCTCGGCGGTCGCCTTGTCCTCGGCGGCCTTCACCTTCTTGTCGCGGTCGGCCTCGGCGGCGGTGGCGCGCTGGTTCGCGGTCTCCATCGCCTGCACGGCCGCCTGCTCGGCCTGCTGGGCGTTCTCAACCCGGCCCTGGTCGAGGCTTTCCTGCTCGGCCCGGCGGTTCTCGGTCTGCTCGACCAGTTCGGCCATCTCCTGGGCGGCTTGCAGGGCCTCCCGCTCGGCCGCTGCCGCACGGGCGGCCTCGGCCTCGGCTTTCCGGGCCCGCTGGTTGGCCTGGCGCTCCTCGTCTTGCGCGGTCCTGATCTTCTTGTCCGCCTCGGCCTGGATCGCCTCGAACTCGACTTGCCGCGCCTCGTCGTCACCGAGTAGCGCCATGGACCGGCGGACGGTGTCGAGGTGTCCGGAGATCGCTGCCTGCTGCCCCTCTAGCAGCTCGGCGAGCCGTTCCACGGTCGCGGGGACCATCGCTCTCGCCGACGCCACCGGCCGCGCGTCCACCGAGTTCGACGCCTCGGCCGCGACCGGTTCCCGCGGCCCGCCCGCCTCCAGCTGCCGCCGGAACGCGAAACTCTTCGGCGCCGTGTGCGCCGGTTCGCCGTGCGCGTCCCGCACCACCTCGCAGTACTGAGGTCGGGCGCCGCCCTTCGTGCCTTCCGTGCGCGGGCGCGGCGGCTCGAAACAGCCGGGGTAGCGGCAGATCCTCGGCGCGAGCATCTCGTAGCCCTGAACCCACTCATGCAGGGCGTATTCGTCGCCAAGCTGCTGCATCTCCGCCAGATACTGCTCGCCCGTCTCCGACGTGATCGCGCGGACGTCGACCGCTCCCGCGATCGCCGCGCGCACCGCCTCACGGCCGGTCTCCAGCGCATTCGCCCGTCCCGTGCGGCCCGCGCCGCCATCCTCGGTCATGACTTCATCGTAGCATCATTTCATTTAATTCATAGCATTCTATCCATTTATGTATCTGAAACGAATGTAATGAATGAATGGGGGGGGTGCCGGTAGGTCGGGGACGACCGTCGTCGTGGTCGGCGGCGCTCGGCCGGGCTCGCTACGCCGGACGGGTGAGGCTGGCGCCATTCGGGCTCGATCCCCGGCCCCCAGGGGCAGCGAGCGCGGCGAGGGGAGGTCTTCGCCCGCCTCGGCGAGCGCGCTCGGGTGGGCTACGGCACTTCGTTCGCGACAACTCGGAGAACCACCGGCGCCACAGGTGAGCGGCGCGGCCGCGCGTTGAGTGGATATGGGCGCCTCAAATGGAGGTGATGCAGGGTGGATCACCTCACGGGCACATCCCGCGGATCTACCGCTCGGTGCGCTCCTGCACCTGGCGGTCGACGTCGCCCCAGATCTCGACAGGGAGGCGAGTGGATGCCTTGGGAGACATGAAGGTCAGCGATCCAGGCCCCCGTACGCGCGCGGTTCGAGTTTGAGGAGCTTTGCCCAGACCTCGAGCACCGCGGCGATCGCGTCGGGGTCGTGGTCACCGTCGGCGGTGCCGACGAGGCGGTCCCCGCGCCACGGCTCCCAGGGTCGAAACACGTGTGGTCGCCGCGTTGGTCGCGGACGTGCGAAGAGGTCAGTCGGATGGCGGGGTCCAGCCGAGTTTGCCGAGGGTGCGCGAGACGGTGGACTGGGTGATGTGCGTGTGGGGCGCGATGGTGCGCTGGGTGAGGCCGAGCCGTGCTGCTTTGAGCAAGGCCTTCTCGAACTCGTCGTTCGCGTCGTTGACCGCCTTGGAGGCGGCCGCCGTTTCGGCCAGTGCCTTCTTCTGCGCCGCGGTGAGTGCGGGGCCTTTGCTGTTGTTCATCGGGCACACCGTAGAGATCAAACTAGGTTTGAGCAAACCCGGAAAAACTTATGCAGACTGCATCACAAGTAACGTCACAGTGACGAAACAGTCCAGGGTGATCCTTCGCTGAAAGATCACCTCATCAGGGCGGCCCGATGTTCTGATAATGCCTATTATCGAAACTCTCAGACGAACTTGTCGGCCCGGCGTGGTAGAAGTGGCTGGGTGTTCAGCGGGTGATGCAGCGTGCATCACCGGTGACCAAAGGGCGGCGGTTCAGGTGGTGGATGCGACGGGTGCGCTGGTGCTGCGCGGGGCCAGTAGTGGGTGGGAGGAGCTGGAGGGCCGACTCATCAAGGAGACCAAGGAGTGGCTGGAGCGGCTGCAAGCGAAGTCGAAGGACACGGCCCGCGGCTATGGCCGGGATCTCGGGTATCGCCTTCCGGTGGATCATCCGCACAAGGGCCGGGCTCGGTCGCCGCTGCTCGGCGGCAAGAGCTGGTGGGGCTGGCTGCGTTCACGCGGCGTGAATCCGTTGGAGGCGCCGGAAATCGAGGTGATCCGGTGGGTGAAGGCGCTCAAGGATGACGGGTACAGCGCGAACTCGCGGGGGCGGGCGCTGGCGGCTGTCCGGTCCTGGTACGCGTTCCTGGAGGATCGGGGCGTGGTGGAAAGGTCGCCGGCGGCGAAGGTGTCGGCGGCCGCGCAGGGGATCTATCTGCCTCCCAAGTCACCGACGATCGTCCTGGCTCCGGAGGAGTCTGCGGCGATGATCAGCACCGCCGACCACTTGGCGGGTCCGATGCGATTGCGGAACTCTGCCACGGTGGCGCTGCTACTCGTTTCCGGTATCCGGGTGGGGGAGTGCTGCGACCTATCGCTGCACAATCTCGTTACACGGCAAGGAAAACACCGGCTCCAGTTCGAGGGAAAGGGCGGGCGGCCGCGTGCGCTGGAACTCGCGGACCTGGCCGCTGTGCGGCTGCTGGCGTATCTGGAGAGCCGCCCGGATTTGAAGGTCGTGGTTCGGCGCGGCCAGGCGGGCGCCCGGGATCGGATTCCGCTGCTGATGACCCGCACGGGCAAGCGAGTATCGCGGTTCGAGATCTTCCGGTTGCTGCGCCGGGTCGCCGAGGCCGCGGGCTTGCCGCGCGAGATCGTCGAGCAGATCACGCCGCACGCGACCCGGCACAGCACGGCCGATCAGGCCTTGGACGCCGGCGCGAATCCTGAGGAGATCCGGTTGCTTCTCGGTCACGCGGACCTTCGGACGACTCAGCGGTACCTGCACGCGGACGGGGAGCGGGTGCCGCACAAGGTGGGGCGGGTCCTCGATGCGGCGCTCGCGGGCACCGGATGATCCAGGCTGGATCATCCGGCCTCGCTGATCACCGCGAGCAGGCACTGCGGTCCGCGGGCTGGTGGTCCGAACCATTCGGAATGGTTGAACCACCGGCGTAGGGCCTCACCAGCCGCCGGTTTCGGGGTCGTGGTTGCACCGGACGACGCCGATTTCGTCTTCCTCGGGCAGCCATCCGCCCTCGTCGCACAGGTCGCAGGCGTCGATGGCGGCGCGGCGGGCGCGGCCGTGGCGACGCTGTTGGGCGGTCTCGCGCAGGCTGCGCAGCCATGCATGGCGGCTCACTTCGTCTTCCCGTTCTTCGGCTAGCTCGGCTCCTTCGCGGGCGGCCTCGTCAGCTGCCCATTTCGCTGATGGCCGGACAGCGGGAATAGCGGCGCGCAGGGATGCGCGGATCCAGCCGGGCGGGTTGGGGATGTGGGTGGGGAGGTAGTACCACTGGCCGCCCTTGGTTGTGATGTGCCAGGCGAGTTCGAGCGGGTCCCATCCGGCGGACACGAGGGGATCGACCTCGCGCGCGAGCCATGCGGCGGTGACTCCCTGGGTGAGCTTGTCTGGCAGGGAGGTGTCTTGTTCCCACCAGCCCGCGACAGGACCCCGTAAGAGGGCCTGTGCGGTCCGCTGAGCGACTGAGAGCCGTGTTACCTCTCGATGTGACCCGCTAAATCGAGTCGACCCCTTCTTGTCTGAGCCGCGCGAAGCGCGTCCCTTTTTATCCACATTGCACTGTCTATCTGGAGTAACCCCTAAATCTTCCCCCAAAGGCGTTGGGCTAGAACTTTTTGGACCGACGGGATTCCCGCTGGTCACGGCTGTGTGGCTGTCGCCGTGCGGGTCCACGGTGGAGGTTCCGGAGGCTAGGCGTCGCTGGCGGGCATCGCTGAGGGAGATCACGTTGGTCGGTTCCGGTGGCGGGGGAGTGTCGTCGGGCAGGCGGAGTTCGTAGACGCTGGCGAGGTTGATCAGCGTGGGAGGCTCGGCGTTTCCTTGTTGTGCGGCGCGGAATTCGCGGTAGGGGTCCAGTTCGGACGGTGGCACGGGGAGGCCGTCGCGGACGGCGTCGAGTTCGGCGCGGGCTTGGGCGAAGGCGTGTTCCCGCTGGCGGCGGCGGGCCTGTTCGGCTGCCTTCTCGCGGGCGAGGCGGGCGCGGTGTTCGGCGCGGGTCTCGTCTTGGGGAATGTCCATGCGCGGGAACCTGGTCCCGGAGAGCAGTTGTCCGAGTAGTCGGCGCTCGATGAGCCATCGCGTGATGGTGTGGACGTAGCGGTCGGAGACGTCGAGCGCGGTGGCGATCGCCTCGTGGCTGATCTCGGTGAGGGGACGCATTCCGTCGCGGGTGGATTCGGCGAGGAGCTGCGCGACGGCGGTCCAGGTGTCTCGGCGGCGTTGTTGCCAGGGCTGGGCGTCGATGAGGGCGTGGACCTCGTCCAGCCACACCGTGGCGCCTTCCCAGCAGGTTCGGGCTCCGGACGGCATCGTGTCGCGGCGGCCGACGATCTCGCGGAAGAGCCGCATCCGGATGCTGCGGGGCATCCAGCGCAACTTCGTCCACCGCACACCGAGGGTCATCAGGGTGCGGTCGACAAGGCCCTTCTCGTCGGCGAAGACGTTTCCGTGTTGATCGTGTGGATCGGCGGCGTCGGCGAGTTCGTCGGTGCCATGCGGGGGCCATGCCTCGGCGTGCGGGAGCCATTCGGCGGTGGTCATGCCGGAATGGCCTGGTCAGCGTGCACGTGTGACCGGGCATGGTGGGCAGGGTCGATGAGCGCACCATCGGCCCTGATGCCGACGGCATCACGGATGACGGCATAGTCCGTCCGCGTGTCGTCGGGGGAAGTGCTGGAAATGTGTGAAGGGCGTGCGCTACCCTGAAAGCTGCCGTCCAAGGCAAGCCTCCTGGGTACAGGGGCACCGGTAGTTGACTGCTCTAACAGTCGGCCCGGAGAAGCGCGCAACAGAAGAAGAGGACCCGGCTACGCCAATAGCCGATGTGTCCTCGGTCCCCCGTCCGCTGTCACCCGCCCCAAGAGGGCGGGTTTTGTCTTTCCGGGTGCCGGTGCTGCTCTTCAGTTAGTCGGTCGGCCCGTCCGGGCCAGTGATCACGACGCTGCTTTGAGGAACACCCCCTGCGGGTTGGCTTTGATCTCGCGTTCAACGAGCGAGTTGAGGAGTTCGGGCACGCTCATCCCGGAGGCCTTGGCGAGGGTCTTCACTCCAGCCTTGAGATGGGCATACGTGCCGAACTTGAGTTCGGTCTCGTAGTCCTTCGACGGCCGCCCAGGCTTGGCCGGGGATGCGGAGGGCTTACGCGTACTCATGGTGATCTTTCTATCGCATTTTTCCGGCCGGAAAATGCGACACGCTCAAGAACTCGCGGAGTTTTTCGGACCTTTTTTCCAGGCTCTTCCGCGCGTCGACCCTGGTCACCATGGGTTCTTCGGTCGCGTGGCCCTCGCAGGTACAAGCAACCAAACGCGACTACAGAGAGAACCACGCCTGACACGGGCAGTGATACCGCGAAGGTCTCGACAGGCTGGGCAGCGCCGGTGAGGCCTCCGGCGGCGATTCCGGCGAACATCACTCCGGAGTCGATCGCGAGGACGGCGGGGGCCTGGTCGCGGGCGGCGTCGGCGAGTTGGCGGACGTAGGCGGGTTGTGCACTCCAGAACGCGAGTCCGGCGGCGAAGGGGAGTGTGACGGCGGCTGCTGTGTGCGCGGTGAGGGGCCAGGCGGCGAGGGTGAGGGCTTGCAGGGTGATCGCTGCGGACGCTGCGGTGCGCGGGCCGTGTCGGTCGGCGGCGCGTCCGCCGAGTCGTGTTCCGAGGATGGCCCCGGCTCCGTAGGCGGCCAGAATGTGCACAGGTGAGTACGATGAAACAAGGTTTGTCAAATAGGTCTGAACCATGAATGCGGCGGTGGCCATGAGGAATTTCGCCGCGAGAACGGGGCGGATTCCGGGGAGCGTGATCGCGCGGAGGTGCCCGGCGAACGGGACGGGCGCGGCGTCGGGAGCTTGCTCGGGCAGGACGGTCCGGGCGACGGCGAGCGCGAGGACGGCTAGCGCGGTGAGCGCGGCGAAGACGGGGGCGGGCCCGTGGTGGGCGGCGGCGAGCGCGGCCAGAGGTGGCGCGATCGCGAGGGCGAGCGTCAAGCCGCCGATCACGACGGCCATCGCACGGGCGCGGCGTTCGGGCGCGTTGAGTTCCGCGGCCTGGCCGAGCGCGGCCGCCATGGCGGCGGCGCTGCCGAGCCCGGCAAGGATCCGGGCGGCGATGAGGAGTCCGAAGCCGGGCGCGACGGCGGCGACGGCGTTTCCGGCGACGGTCAGCAGCAGTCCGGCGAGCAGGACGCGGCGGCGGGACCAATGCGCGGTGAGGATGCCGATGATGGGTGCGGCGAGCCCGGAGGCGAGGCCGAACGCGGTGCTCAGCTGGCCGACGATGGCGATGGACAGGTGCAGGTCGTCGACGAGCGCGGGCATGAGGCCGGTGACGGCGTGGTTGGCGGCGCCGGTGGCGACGGTGGCGGCCGCGAGGGCGTAGGTGGCGGGGACGATGGTCCGGGTGGTCATCGTGCGGCCTGGGTGGGGGTGGGGAGGTGGGCGGCGTAGTGGGGGAGGACGCCGGGGGCGCGGCGGGTGAGGAGCTGCCGCCGGACGGTTTCGGTGGTGAGGGCGACTGGCCGCCCGGCGGCGCTGAGGACGGCGCGGCTGATGATCACGGGGGTGGTGCCGTCTTCGTCGTAGTGGTGCCCGATCTGCGGGCGGGTGACCAGGTAGGCGGCGCGGTGGAGGCCGTCGATGAGGGATTCGATGAGCTGCCCGCCGTCGTGCAGGGCGCGGCGGGCGGTGACGTCGAGTCGTAGGGCGGGTTCGGCGACCAGCTCGGTCACGGTGGCGGCGATGAGGATGGGCGTGGTCATGGCGGCGGTGAGGCGGGTGGTGCGCCGGAGCACGGGTGTTCCGGGTGGCAGGTCGAGCAGTGGGGCGTCGGCGTGGTCGAGGGCTTCGGTGACGGGCTCGGTGGCCTGCTGGGTGTGCAGGGGGAATCCGGCCCACCAGGTGAGGGCGTCGAGGATGCCGGGTGCGGCGCGGACCATGCGGGCGAGGCGCGCGAGGTCGTAGTCGAGGTCTGGGGCGGGGCTGGTGGTGATCATGGCTGGTTCCCGGGTCGGGGGCGGTTCGAGGGTGAGCGGCGGCCGCGCGGTGAGGGTCCGCGAACGGCGGTGCGGGCCGTGAGGGTCACGGCGGCGCCCGATGAGGGGGGTATACGGGCGGCTCTCGCGGTTCGCTGGTGCCGCGCGGCCGCTGCTAGCTCGGTGGCCTCCTTTCCGTGGTGAGTTCCCCGGTGGCGGGGTCGGGTTCGCCGGTGCTCGTGGCGAGATGGGGTGTGGCGCGGTGTGGTGATGCAGGCTGGATCAGGGAGCGCGGGCCGCGCCGGGGCTGGGTGTGGAGGGCGCGGTCGACGCGGTCGGTGCAGTGGGGGCGGCCGCGGGCGGCGTCGTCCTCGGCCTGCCATTGGGAGAAGGTGCGGTCACCTTGGGCGCGGCGGGCTGCGGGGAGGTTGTTCGCGGGGATCGCGACGAGGGCGGTGTCGTCGGCGGCGATGAGGTCGTCGCCGCGCTGGCTACGCCATCCGCCGGGGATCGCGTCGTCGTCGGGGAAGACGTCGGCGACCCGGTCGCCGTCGCGGATGAGGTGGTCTTCGCGGCCGCCGAAGGAGAAGCGCCACGCGAAGTTCGGGGGCGGGTCGGGCTCGACGAGTTCGCGTAGCCGCCGGACTTCTTTTGTATAGGCGTAGAAACGGGTGTCCGGGGCGGTGCGCATGATCCGCATCCAGGCGCGGGTGTAGTCGTCGGAGAAGAAGTCGCCGGCGTCGTGCAGGCGCACCCAGGCGCCCCGGAACTTCGGGGCGGCGAGTTCGGTGATCATCGCGCGTTCCCATCCTTCCGGGTCGGTGACCACGAAACGAAGGTTCGCCTCGTGGGCTTGGCGGACGTTGGACCAGCGATACGTTCCGGCAAGGGCGTAGCAAGCGCCTTTGGCGCAGACTCCGGCGGCGGGGCAGGTGCGGATCGTGACGCCGTCGATCCGCGCGGAGAGCGCGGGGATCGTCCAGGTGTAGACGTTGAGGGCGGCGAGCCGCCGGTTTCCGTTCCTGAGCAGGGTCCTCGGGTGTCGGGTGGGTGGTGTGTCGGTCACGGGGCGGGCTTCCTGGTGCGGCGGAAGGTATTCCGGTGCGCAAGTCGCCCGTCGTGCGCGGCGTGGACGGTGGGGTGATGCAGGCTGGATCGCCGGGCTACGCCGCGGCGGGGGCCGGGTCGGCGGGGAAGGTGTCGGCGGGGACGTGGAGCCGGTTGACCGGCTCGTCGGGGTGGTGGCGGTTGTAGTCCTCGATCAGCGCGCGGTAGGCGTGGTGGACCGGGTCGCCGGTGTCAAGCCGGTCGAGGCGGCGGCAGAGTGCCCGGTAGATCCGATCGTCCACATCGGCCTGGCTTGCGCGGAAGTTGTCCCGCGCGGCCTGGCAGCGGCGGAGGAACCGTGAACGGTGCGGGTCGCCGCCGTCGGTGCACGGCCGCGCCGGGTAGCGCTCACCGCGCCCCTGGAACCCGTGCTCGACGCGGATGATCGATGCGAGGAGGAGCCCCTCGACGACGTCCCCGGGATCGGTTCCGAGGTCGGTCCGTCGATAGAAGCCGATCGTCCGCGCAAGCGGGCCCATCTCCTCGGGGCTGAACGGGGACATGGCGGGGTTGCCGCCGCTGGCGTACATGAGGCCGTCGAGTTCGGCGCGGGAGGGCAGGGCCTGGCGCTGGCCGGTGTAGGCGGCGCCGAGCAGCTCGAGCGTGAGGTGCCACCAGAAACTGAACTCCGCGCGGACCAGCGCGCGGTCCGGGACCTCGAGGTGCCCGGCGGGCAGGCGCTGGCGTTGCGCGTGGTCGAGCAGGGCGCCCCGGACGGTGAGGTCGAGCGGGACGCCGTCGACGATCATCTCCCGCGCGTAGGCCTGGATGAAATGCGCTTGGGTCGGCTGATCACCCTGTGCGGCCGCGAAAGACAGCCGGTGCAGCCTGCGGACATGGCGGCGGAAACTGCTGATCCGGGGGCGGGGAGGTGATGCAGCGTGGATCGTGGTCGTGGTCATCGTCGTGTCTTCCGGCCGGGGTGGGCCGCGCGGCGGACAACTCCGCCGCGCGGCCGCTCGGGTATCGGCTACAGCTCGCGGCTATCCGGCGTGCTGAACGTGATACGGGTGCCGTCCGGCGCGGCGCCGGTGGTGCCGACGCCGTGCAGGTACGAGGCGGGACCGCTCGCGGTGCCCGGGGTATCGGCGAGCGCGGTTCCGGCGGCGGCGAGGCCGGCGCCGGTGACGACCGCACCGAGGAAGAGACCGGCGACGGTTCGGCGGGCGAGAGTGCGGGACATTGAGGTACCTCCAGGAAAAGCGGTAATGGGGAGTCGCGGGGTGTGCGAGCTCGCGATAGCGCAGGTCACTGCGCGAAGTGCGCGTCACTGCGGGCGCAGGTCAGCAGCGCGGGAGCGACCGGGGCGGGGACAGGTAGGTGTAGTTGAAGTTGACGTAGCCGTAGATCCAGCGGCTGCCGGTGTTGTAGGCGATCCAGTTCCACCAGGTGCCTCCGGCGGGGTGCTCGCACCAGATCCACAGGTGGGAGTACGGGGGCAGGTGGCCGCGCACCGTGCCCGATGGAGCCGTGGCGCGGATCCGGACACCGGTGGCGCTGTTGCTGCGTCCGGGGAACCACTGGTAGCCCGCCATCGTGCTCATCTGCCCCTTGGGGCCCGCCGCCGGTGGCGGGACGTTGCTGCCCGGACGAGGGCCGTGCTGGTCACGGGCGAGGGTGATCCCGCCGGAGATCTTCACCGGAATACTGACCGCGTCCGCCTGGCCCTCGGCGGCGGCGGCGTGCGAAGCGGCCGGTGCCGGTGCCGCCTCGGCGAGCCCGGTACCTCCCGCCAAACTGGCACAAGCGATAGCACCGGCCACGCCGATCTTCGCCCGCTGCGATAACAGCTTCATTCTCTCTCCCTTGCGAATATCCATAACATGGATTCGCAGAGACGTCACAAGTGCCATAAACAAGAGGTTTCACCGCGCGTTTCCTCTGGCGGCGAAATACTTCTTGCGGGCTGGGCGGTATTGCGCAGGTTCCCCAACCTGCCCGCGCCTGCCATGGTCCGGGACTGCTGTGACGTCCCGCGATCAGCGCCTGTGTTGCTGATGAGACCTACGATGCAGGCCGAAATTGTGGTTCGTCAAGCTATTCGGGAGAATATTTCGCACCTGTTTTCGACACATTTTTCGGGCATGACAATGGCCCGTCCGACCTAGGTCAGGCGGGTGTGCCGAATGCTTTCGGTTCTAAAAAGGGAAGCCGGTTTAATCCGCTCTTTTATGCGGGAGAGGCTGAAGGGGTGCGGAGAGGGCCGTCGCCGCGCCCGGCCTGCGGAACGGGCGCGGCGACGAGTGGGGAGCTTCGCCGCCGGGGAAGCGGGGCGCGCTCAGGTTCGGAGGGGTGATCCAGCGTGCATCACCCGGTGCCGCCCGGTGGATGGACGAGGCGGGGCCGACGGGAGGCGCGCACGGCGTCGGCGGCGTAGAGGAGGGAGTTCGGGCGGCGCATGGTCGGCAGGATCGGCGCGAGGACGTCGGCGACGTCCTCGATGACGGCGAAGCCGCGGCCGAGGAGCCACACGGTGCGGGGCTGGCCGGTTTCGCGCCGGACGGCGTAGAGCTCCTGCGTGGCGGGGAGGTAGCCGAGGGCCCAGGTGCCGACGATGCCGTAGGGCTCGAGGTGCCCGGGACGGTCGTCGGGTTCCCTGCGCCACTGCGTTCCCCATACCTCGACGCCGTCGAGGACGGTGCCGCCCCAGACGGCGCGCTGGGCGCGGCGCGGCTCGGCGGCGATGAAGTGGTCCGCGTCGACGAAGGCCTCGACGCCGGCGGGCGGCGCGGGGTCGCGCTGCCATCCGTCCGCCGCCTCGGCGAGCGGCCCACCGAGGTCGAGGCAGATGACGAACTCTCGCAGGGTCATGGCGGTGATCTCGACGTTGTCGAGCTGCTCCACGCGCAGGGCGTGTTCGGTGGTCGCGTAGGTGAGCGGATCGCTACCGGCGGGCAGCGAGTCGACCGATCGGGGGCGACTTCCCGCGCGGAGCTGGATCAGGGTCCGGGCGGCGGTCTCGCTTTTGAGGCGCAGTGTCCAGGCCAGCGCCTGAAGTGTTCCGTCGAGGTGCAGGAGGTCGGCGGCGGCGTCGGTGGTCAGGGCGCCGGGCGTGTTGGTGAGCAGGCCGTCGACCGGCACGGGCACGTGCTCGACGCGGCCGTCGGCGAGGTGGAGTTCGAGATGGTGGCGCCGTCGGCGCCAGGTGTGCGGTGACATGGTCCTCCCCCGAGGTTCTGTGTCCCCTCGGCGATGCACGGTGCATCAGCCGGATAATCGGGCGGTGGCCACCGGCAGAGGGATCCGGATGGGTGGGTGGTCCCCATCTGCCGGTGGCCGCCTCGGACCGCGGGGCGTCGCGGTCCTGCTGGAGCCCACCGGTACCGCCCCACGGGCCGGTGGACGACTCGACAGTCAGGCGGCACCAGCCGTGTCGCTGCGGTGGGCCCGCTGCGGTGAGCCCGGGGTGGTGTCTTCGCTGGTCGTGCCGCCTGCCGTTGCTGCGTGTGTCGATGATGGGCACCGAATACCCTTCCCAAGAGTATTAGGTTCATTTATCATCGCTGCCGAGACTAGACGAACATGCAACTTTGTCAAATGAACCTAATATCCCAGGGTGGACGGCGGGTCTGCATGGAAGTCCGGCGGGGCGGGACTCTGATGGGGAAGGATGTCGTCGTGGGTGGCGAGACGAAGAGGACGGGCGAGAGCGCGGAAGCGGAGAGCGACCAGCCGCTGAGCCTGGCGGAGCGGATCACGGTGCTGTTCGAGCGGATCCGGCGCCCGGACGGGGAACCGTTCACGCTGCGGCAGGTCGCCGCCGGGATGAGCGAACGGCTGGGAGAGAGCATTTCCTATCAGTCCGTGGGGTATCTGAAGTCCGGACAGCACGACAACCCGACGCGCGACAGGTTGCAGGCGCTCGCGGACTTCTTCGGTGTGCCACCGGCGTACTTCTTCGACGACAAAGCATCCCAGGAGATCGTCAAGCAGATCGAGACCGCGACCGCGCTCCGGCACGGTCCGCTTCGCGATCTCGCGCTCGAACTGTTGCGCAAGACGAAACCGGTTGACGTCGAACTGGTCGCGGCGCTCGTCCGCACCCTGGCAGGACGCCCGGACCTGCGGGACGTCATCGAGGTGGCCCTCACGCTGGACCCGCCGGAACTCCAGCTCGGCGGCGATCTCCTGCGGTCGCTTCAGCGACGCCGCGGGTCCGACTCCGAGACGTGACCGATTGATCCACGCTGCATCACCGGCGTAACCCGTTTGGCCCCCGCATCTGGTCGCATCCTCCCTACGATCGCAACCGTGCGTAATCAGTCAAGGGCGGTAGAGTGAATCACCTAAATGGTAGTCACCGTTGTCCTACTCGCGGTTACGCTCGCTGCGGGGCGATTCGTGACAAGCGAAATACGCAGGGTGGGGATCAATGGCACGTCAGCAAGGGGAGGGGTCTGCCCTAAGGCTGCCGCGATCGGGAGAGTTTCCGGCTCTCTGGATCAGCGAAGCGGCGTCCACGGTGGGCGACCAGCTGGCCAAAGTCGCGGTCGCGTTGCTCGTGTTCGACCGGACGGGCTCGGCGGGCTGGGCCGGTGCCGCCTACGCGGCCACCTTCCTGGCGCCGCTGCTCGTCGGCCCGCTGCTGGCCGGGCTCGCGGACCGATATCCGCGCCGGGCGCTCATGGTGATCTGCTGCACGCTGCAAGGCCTGATCATCGCGGTCATGGCGATTCCCGGGGTGCCGCTGCTCGTCCTGCTCGCCGGGGTGATGTGCGTGGCGGTGTTGCAGATCCCGGTCAAGGGCGCGCAAGGCGCGACCATCCTGCACGTGCTGTCAGATTACCGGGTCGATCACCATGGGATCGCGCCAGACGACGACGCCCGGATGGCGCTCAACGGGGCAGGCCGGGCGCGGCTGCTGCTGGTCCGTGAGGTCGGGCAGCTGGCGGGGCTCGGCGGCGGCGCCGCGGTGGTACTCGCGATCGGCACGACGTGGGCTCTGGTGATCGACGCGGTGACGTTCGCCGTCGCGGCCGTGGTGCTCAGGGTCTGGCTACGGGCGCGGCCGGCGAGCGCGCCCGGGACGTCGACGGGGTTCGGGGCGTTCGCCGAACTCGGCGGGCAGCTGCGCGCGTTCGGGCGGCAGGTCAGGCACGACGGGCTGACGCGGGCCCTGGTCGTCGCCGTGGCGCTGATCGGGTTCACGGCGGCGCCGGACGCCGTGGTGGTGCCGCTCGCCGACGAACTCGGCGCCGGTCGCTGGGCGGTCGGCTGGCTGCTGGCGGCCGACTGCGTCGGGTTCATCGCCGGGTCGACGTGGCTGGAACGGCAGATCGGGGACCGGAAACAGCGCCTGATCGTGCCGCTCGCGCTGGTGAGCATGATCCCGCTGGCGGCGTTCTGGGTGAGCCTGCACTCCCTCGCGGTCGTCCTGGCCCTCCTCATCGTTTCCGGTTTCGGGGCCACGTATTACTCACCCGCCGTAGCCACACTCACGGAGCGTGTCGACGGGGGAATCGCGGGCACAACGAATGGCCTAATCAACACCCTGCTTCGGGCGAGTCAGGGCATAGGTGCGCTCACGGCCGGTATTCTCGCGGAGGTTTCTTCCGCCGTGATGGCCGTTGCGATCCTGGGCACAACGGGGGTACTCCTGACAGGAGTGTGTTCCGTCCAATGGCGACGGTCCAATGTGCTGCTACAGCCTGTCAGGAGACCCGCGTAGTGGGTACTTCTCAGGTCTCGCGGTCGCCGAGCGTGTGGAAGGTTTCACGGTCACCAGGCACGATATTCATAGGTTTCTCCAGGTCACGACAGGGGATCAAGGAGCACACTGGACAGACTGCGGCGGTTCGCTCAGGTCTCGCGGTCGCCGAGGTGGAAGGTTTCACGGTCGCCACGAATGAGCAGCGTCATTGGTTTTTCTCCAGTCAACGTAAAGGAACGGGAATAGGGGAACAGTTCGGTACCGAACGAATCGTCAGGTTTCACGATCTCCGCGCGAGGGCATGGATCACCTCCCGCGCTGATCGGTGAGCGAAGGGGGAAAAAGAGCATGAAGAAATTCCGGGTCGTGGTGGGCCCGGCAAAAATGGCATCGTCACCACCTCCGCGAGTAGGCAGTCCCGCGGTTCGGGAACCAGAAAGACCGGGAGGATCGGCCTCTCTGAACGCCCTGAGGGTAATGGCTGCCCTGTGGACGTGTCTCACTCGTGTGGTGGAACAGGTGGGGTATTGCGCCCGTGTCGTTACCCACCCCCGCTCGATGTGGCAGTTGTGGAGCTGGGGACGACGCCCGGTCACCTGGGCCCTGATCGCGGAACCAGTGGTCCTGGCCCTGATCGCGGTCGCGTCGACCCGGGCGTTCGCGATCGGGATCACCAGCGCGGACTGGGAGCACTTCGGCTGGCTGGCGCTTGGCGCGTTGATCTACCTCGTCGCGACCAACGTCGCGGCGGAACGTCGTCGTGGCCGCGATGGCAGCGCCACGCACGTCGACCACACCTCGCTCGTGTTCTTCGTCGCGGCGGTGCTGCTGCCCGTGCCGCTCACGATCGCGCTGGTGGTCCTGGTCCGCACTCACCGGTGGTGGATCGCCCGTAAACCGCTGTTCAAGTTCGTCCACTCGACGGTCTCGATCGGCTTGTCGGTCGTGAGCGTGCACGCGGTGACCGAATGGACCCCGGTGTCGTCCTGGACGCCGGGAACCACGGACCTCGCGCCCGTGGGTATCGGGCTCGCGGCGGCGGTCGGGGCCTACTTCGCCGCGCAGGCGGTGATGGTCGGCGCGGCGCGCGGGCTGGCCTCGGACTTGTGGGATCAGCCGCGCTCGCAGCGGCCGCCGGACTGGCGGCGGCTCCTGAGGCTGGACATGTTCGGCACGGTCCGCGACAACGTCGAGATCGTCGTCGTCCTGCTGATCGCGATGACCATCACGTGCTCTGCGGCGCTCTGGCCTCCGCTGGCGCTGCTGGTCGCCCCGATCGGAATCTGCATCACGATCGTCATGCACCAGCTCGAACATCTGTGGCGATCGTCCTCCATCGACAGCCGGACCGGCCTGCTTCGCCCGGAGGCCTTCACCGAGCAGGCGGCGAAGATCCTGGCCCGCGCGGCACGCTCAGGCTCGCCGACCTCGGTCATGGTGATCGACCTGGACCATTTCAAGCTGGTCAACGACACCTGGGGGCACCTGGTCGGCGACCACGTCCTAGCCGACGTGGCGGGGGAGCTGCGGCGATCGGCGCGGGCCGGTGACGTGCTGTGCCGGTGGGGCGGTGAGGAGATGGTCATCCTGCTGCCCGACACCGGTATCGAGGAGGCCGTCGTCGTCGCCGAACGGATCCGCGGCGCCGTCGAGGTCCTGAAGATCCCGATCACCCGCGCGGCGGGCGGAGATCCGTGGGTGATGGGCGGTGCGACGGACGCCGACGGACGCCGGCGACCGGAGGAAGTACGGACCGTCTCCATCGGCGTGGCGGCCATGCCGGAACACGGAACCGCGCTCGACGAGGCGATGAAGATCGCCGACGACGAGGTGTACCGGGCCAAGGAGAACGGCCGCAACCGGGTGTGCGCGCCCAGGCGCGCACGAACCGCGACGGCCATGTAGAGACCGCGACCGCGCAGGCCCGCGCGGTGATGCAGCCTGGATCACCTCCGACGGGTGATCCAGGCTGCATCACCGGCCGCCTGCCCGATCGCCCAGTCGCCGCGCGCACGGCAACCCTCCCCCCTCATGCCGTGCGCGCGGCTCCCCGGAAGTCGGCATCTATCGCGACCCTGTTTGCCCTTCTACTACGGCTGCGATATATACGCACGGTGCAAGGTGCCGAACCGCAGTTCACCGGACACGTCATGCCGGTCTTGGTGACGGCGGAATGTCCTGACGACGTGGACGTCGCCGCGCTCGGCCAGCTCGTCGCCGACGCGGTCACAGTGGCGTCCGTGCCGATGGCCGCAGACGTCGCGCTGATCCCCGTCGATCCGGGTGAGCAGGTGCAGGTCACCGCCTATGCACGGCGTACCGGTCAGCCGACGCCGGGCCGGATGATCTCCTTCGCCGTCGCGCTCCATGTGGACCCGGGCACCACCTCAGAGGACGTCGCCGAGCTCACGACGGTGGCGTATCAGGCGATCGCGGCGCAGGTCGACGCGGCACATGCGGACTCAATCCGGATGGCAATTCTTCCGCTGGACGAGGAGCGCTTCGAGCGCGCGGTGCACAAGGCAACAACTTTCTTCCGAACTGGTGCCAGCTAGCACCTGTGGATGCCAACTAACGCCCCTCGGCAGCATCTGCGGGACTGTGCCTGTGAGAGCTATCTGTCACATGTGATCGATAGGCGTCATCAACGCTTCAAGAGTCGCCGAGGATGCGAGCCGCGCGGGCGTCCGTTAGGACCGAGTTCGACTCCGGATCCAACGAGGCTCTGGTTACCGTGCCAGGACGAGGCGGCTGGCGCTCGTCGACCAAGGCGGCATGCACCAGACCCGCCGCTGCCACGCGCTCGCGCACGATCTCCACCTCTTCGTCGGTGCGGCCGGACACGTCGATCGGTGCGAACACATCTTCGGGGCCGTAGCCCTGTGCGCGCACCGCAGCCAGTGCGGATGACAGAGTGGCGTCGACCTGCTCAGCGAACGACTGCTTCGGGTCAAACGGCTGATGTCCCAACATGAGGAAGAACGTACTTTGAGCTGATGCGTCACGAACGGGTGAACCCATCGTCTCGGCCTCCGGTCCCTTTATTTGCAGACAGCGGTCGGTCATATCTGGTGACAGGTGCACCTCACAGCTGAGCAATCAGCCAGTCGGCAGAGGCACTATCTGTGACAACTACGATTCACTGTCACAGGGACTTCACCGCACACAGCGCGTGCGAATAGGCCGTTATACACCACCGAAGGGCGGTGTGAACCAGGCTGCACTATCAAGCTGAACAGAGGCATCACCAGGTCATGGACGGGCAGCGGCGAAGGCCTCCGCCAACATCTCCGCCCCGGTCGGCCGGAGAGGCTAATCCCCGGAACGGCCCGCGAGCGAGCGAGGACCTCGCCGGAAAGGCCCTTGGGCCTGCGATCAGCGTGGGCCACGGCGCTCGTCCGCGACATAAGCGCGACATCACCGGGCCACGGATGCGGGACACTGAGCAAATGACTGATATCGGGCTACGCGAGCGGATCGGATACTGGTCTACCGAGCGACCGAAACCGCACGCACTCGACAGGACTGCCTGGACGTAGCGGATGCGATTCTCTTGGTAACCTGGCTACCCCGGACAGCGACGTGAACGACGCGATCGGGGAGGCCATCCCCCGCGCTGACCAGCTGTAACAGGTTATGACGACTCTGTCGGTAGGGCGCAGTCGGGGTGGTAGCCGAGCGCGAGCTGATCGATCAAGCCGTGCTTGGTCGCGCCGGTCAGGGTTTCGTGGCCCGGGGCCGCCATCCGGGCGGCCGGGTGCGGACTTCGCTGTCACGGCAGAGGTCCGCGCGGATCTCCCTGACGAGCGCGTTGTCGGTGTAGGCGCGGGCGACGCGGGCGAGGAGGCGGGCCTCGGTGAGGGTGGTGCGCTGTAGCCCGGGGCAGGGTTCCGGCTGCCGGACGTCGCCCGCGCGGTCGTAGCGGCGGCCGTGGCGGTAGCCGTCAATCGCGGTCGCGAGCACCGCGGCCTCACGGATGGCTCCCCAGCTATCGCCGCCGGAGATCCAGATTCCCGCGCGGCCGCGCCTCGACTGCTTGCTCTCCTCGGCGACGCGGCGCGCGGCGTCGGGGTGAACGTGCGGGCGCAGGCGCATCTGCGCGTCCCGGATCTCGATCACCTGCCGATACAGCCGCATCCGGACCGGCAGCCGATCGTCGGGGAGAGCAAGCTCAGGCAGGACGTCGATGACGGCCTGATGCAGCGGTTCGAGCCGTCGCAGAAGCCTCCGGGCCAGGGGAGCGGTGCACGCCCGGGTCACCGGTGCCGCCCAGCTGGTATAGGTGGCGCCGATGGTGATCAGCAGTATTGCCGCCCCACTGAGCAGTTCGGCGATCAGCGAGAACACCGTAGCCACCGCCGGGAACCCGCCTGATCCGAGCCAGACCGAGAACAGGACGTAGAAGACCCAGAGGACCCAGATCACCGCGACGGTGACACCACTGGTGGTGAGTGTCAGGGAGCGGTGGAGCAGGGCTCCGGTGTCCTCACGCCGGACGTACCGGCCGATCAGGATGTGGCTGCGGACCAATGCCCACAACAGATATGAGAGATAGACCAGGGTCGCGGTGGCGTGCAGAACGTCGCCGTCCGCGACGGCGGCGCCCGGCACCGTGAGGTGGGGATTCGCGCTGGCGGCGGTCGCGAGGGACACCGCGCCGATGAGCACGGCGGCCATACCGAGAAGCGGCCTCGGGGTGGGCGCGCCGGCGATCCGGACGGCGACGGTGTGCAGGCAAGCGGCGCCGAGCATCGCGCAGCAATGCGCGATCCACGGCATGAGGTACGGCTGTCCGGGCAGGACGATGATCCGCGCGGGAATCCCGATGGCCCCGCCGAACCCGCCGAGCGCACCGGCGAAATACAGCATCGTCGCGCGTTCGGCTCCCGCGCGCAGGGCCTCGCGCACCTTCGCGACGGCAGCGGCGAGGGACAGCACGGCGGCGACGACGGTGAGGACCTCCATCCTCAGCGGGCCGTCCCGCCGAAGAGGATCCTCAGCCGGTTGACGGCGGGGTCCTCGCGGGGCTGTGCCCAGTAGTCCGCGAGGTGCCCGATCTGGTCCATCACCGCCCCGGCGAAATCCTCGGCCTCCCGCTCGTGGTCGTTGTCGTAGACGGTCCGGCCGAGGAGGCGGCGGATCAGGTCGGAGCTCAGGTGAGGCGCCAGGATGGGCGCGTACTCGCGGACCATGTCATCGACCGAGTCGGGCAGGGCCTTGTGGTGCTCCAGAAGGATGTGCCCTAGCTCGTGGACGATGATGTGGGTCCGGTGATGGACCGTGGACGTCCGCGGATACACGATGAAGTACCGATCGGGGGTGGCCACCGCCATGCCGCACGGCAGCGCGCCGTCGAGGTCGGCCGCGCGCACCTCGATCCGTCGGTCAACCCGGTCGGCGACGGCGCCGATGAGGACGTCGAGGCTGTACATCGGCGGAAGACCCAAGGCCGCCAGTGCCAGGCACGGACGGCGCTGCGAGGTGTGCAGGGGGGCCTCGCTGGCCGTGCTGCCGGACAGGACATGCACCGGCGGCCGCACCCGCTCATAACTACGGTAAGTCACTTTCATCCCCCTTACGTCCGAACGGGTGACAACTCTTCGGAGGCTGCGAGGTGGCCAGTCAGGGCAACCATGGGGCAATAATTACGAAGAGTGCACCTAAGCGTTGTAGCAGAATTGGCAACGAGTAGCCGCCCTCAAGAGCGATAACGCGGTATCGCTCCACTCTAATGGCTGAACCGTTATCACTCAATGTCGCATGTTTCGCCCTGACAGCTACGTGTCAACCGATCGAAATAAGAACAGAGGTTCGATTACCCAAGGTAGCCTTACTGCTGCTCAGTTGATCTACGTCCGGTGATGCAGCCTGGATCAGAGGAGAGCGCCGGACCGAGGAACGACCCGGCGCCGGAGCCGAACTCTCCGGGCGCGTTCAGGACTCGCGACGGGGCGGCCGGAACGCGGGAAGGGGGACGGCCTTCGCTCGACTGTCACGCGCGCTGTCCGCGGCGTCCGACTCGGCTTTGATCTGCTGGACCGCAGCGAGCATCTTTTTCGCCTGCTCAGGGGTGAAGTCACCGAGGTCGCGGCGGAGAACCTGAGTGTCCTCATCGTTGAGGTATTTGGTCACATTGCGCAGCGCGATGACGTCCGCGATCTCCTTCATGATCGTGCGGTGCGCCTCGTCGTCGGTGAAGAACTCCTTGGCCACCGCGAAGAACGCAGCCACGTGCGGCAGCTGCCACTCGGTGGGCAGGTTGTTCAAGGCCGGGTTGAACCACTTGCTGACCAACTGCCGGGAGACCGGGTCCTCGGTAGCAGCGGATACGTGCCGAGCGATCTCCCCCAGTGAATGCTCGGAGCCGTCCGGCTTCAACACCGTGGCGCG
The DNA here is from genome assembly GCF_001953865.1 of Amycolatopsis coloradensis. Classification (GTDB taxonomy): domain Bacteria; phylum Actinomycetota; class Actinomycetes; order Mycobacteriales; family Pseudonocardiaceae; genus Amycolatopsis; species Amycolatopsis coloradensis. The sequence goes on along the minus strand of NZ_MQUQ01000031.1, from coordinate 32,246 downwards.
AAGGTCGATGAGCCGCTTCTTGATCTTGGCATTCCACACACCGCGCTCGGACATCCTGCCCTCGGCCACGCCCTGCCTCTGCCTTCCCGCTTGCTCTTCGGACATTCCCCAGCCCCCAGTATAGTGTGACCTGGATCACAGCGATGTTACGCAAGGTTGACAGCGCCGCGACCTGATCTAAGCTTGCCCCCAGGCGATGGTAACCGCACTTAACAACGCAGATCCAGACCGTCGCAGAGATAAGCCATCTGGGCCACAAGCCGGTGCTCCGCATGGAGAACGCCGGTACCGCCCAGATGCGATGGCCGAGTGGCCCCGCTGATCGGGAGGACCCCGGCGCATCCGATGCTTGGGGGCGTCCAGTGTCGGGGCGATTAGCAGGGAAGGGCCGACGTCAGGGCCCAGCAGGGGAGCGGTTCGGGCAGAGCCGCCCCCTGTTCACTCGCGCCAATCCGCGAGGGGGAATGCGCGGCCCGCACGACCGAGGAGACGCACATGGGGGAAAGCAGCAGACGTGAGGACTCCGAGAACTCACGTCGAGACCGGTTCACACAGTCGGTGAGGAGACAGGCCGACGCCGTCGCGCCGTGGCTGATCGACCGGGCAGACCTCGAGGAACTGGCCCGGCTGATGCCGGATCTCTCGGCGACCCTGATAGCTCAGATCATGGGCGTCGAGGTGGCACCCGTCGCCGCCGAGACCGAGCACAGGACCCCGTCACACGGGTGATGCAGGCTGGATCACCGGGTAGGGAAGAAGAGTTCCAGGCAGCGGGCCCTGGTCTACTTCTGCACCTCAGCACGGTTCTGACGCTCGATAAGTTCGTCCACCGTGTGGGGCTCGTCCCTGTTCTTCCACCAGACCATCAGAGAAAACGACGGGATCAAGATGCCGAGGCTGATCGCCAGTTCGTAGAATTTTTGCCACGCTTGCGCAGAGTCGACGAAGAACAAGACCACGAGTGGCAACAGCACGAACACCCACATCACCGAGAACCATCCAACGGCCCGGCCGTACATGGACCACCAGGTCACCTTCTGGTAGGCCGACTGGTTGTACCGAGTCACTGGCCGCAATGACACGCTGACCCACAGCCTCGGCAGATGGTACGGGAACCGTCTTTTCGCACGGTGCACTGACATCGTGGTCGTAGCTCATCGGGTGTCTGCGCCCGAGAAAGCTCAGCGCTACGTTATGTGCGAACTTTCGCATGCTGGACAATCCACCGCCCTTCTAAAGAACCGCGAACCTGACAGCTGTCAATCCACTCCTGTGCCAACAGGAACACGTAGTGACGCTGGATCGGCCTTGGCGGGGGCTGGACGAACCCGGCAACACGGCGCGCACGTAGCCGCTACAACTCGCTAGCCGAATCGCGTGCAGCCACACAGGTGATCCAGGCTGGATCAGTCCTGTGATGCAGGCTGGATCAGCATTGGCTAGTGCCGGATCGGGGCCCACCGTGGTGCACGATGAGCATTTTTGGGGTGTACGGGCCAGTGAGGGCTTGGTCATTCATGGTCACCGCCGGTGAGCAAGGTGGCGTCGGGGTGCGCCGTGGTCCACCACCGTGCCCACTCGGCGACGGCGCCCGGGGTGATGGGGCCGAGTTCCTGGGTGGTGACGTCCTGGTGGAAGCGGCGCGCGGCAACGTAGGCGGCGGTGCGGGAAGCGAACCGCAACGGCAGGTAGAACCCCACGTCGGCGAGGAACGCGTGCCAGGCGCGGAGATCGAGCAGCAACCCGATCGGGTGGGCGTTCCCGCCGATCCGCGCCGACACGGACGGGAAGATCCGCACACCGCCCACACTGGTGGCGGTGATCGTGGCCTCCATGCCGTCGCCGAGATCGACGGTGATCAGGGTGTCCCCGGCCACGAGGTTCACCATGGGTCCTGCTCGCCGAGCTGGGCGATCTCGGCGTGCACCGAGCAGTAGAGCCGTTCCTCCACTCGTCCCGTGCCGGGATCCAGCAGCAGCCGGTGCCACCACGCTTGCCGGGGCCGGTGCTGGGTGTCACCACGCTCGATGGCCTCCGCGCAGATTCCGCAGCAGAGTCGGGAAGGGTGGACTGCTGCTACCCAGCGGGGGATCCCGGGCAGCAGCAGCCCCTCGGCGGCCTCGGGCACGTGTGGCCACAGCAGGTCGAAGACGTCCCCGACCGTCATCGGTGCGGGCCCGCCCCGGTGGCCGGGGCTTGTCGGAGGTGTCGTCATGCCGCCGCCCTCCACTCCCGGGATCTGCGTCTGATTGACGTCTCGGGCAACGACGCTAATGCGGTGGAGGACTGCGACCTTGACGGCTGGTCAAGCCCTGGGGATTTAACCCGTTAGGCCCAGGCGGTAGGCCAGTCCACGAAGTTGGGGGCCGCCCGCTTCCCGATAGGCCTCGTCGAGCAGTTCCCCGGTGACCGCCCGCGCCCAGACGGAGGTGTGGACCCGTTGCGGTGCAGCGTGTTCCGCGGCCACCAGCGTTGTCACGGCAGCGGCGCGGCGGTGCGGGATCCTCGCCAGCGCACGGGCGTAGTCGATCCCCAAGGCGGCGCGGCGTTCCGGCGATCCGATCGCCGCGAAGTCCAGCTGGTCCCCGACCTGCGCCGCGCTCTCGAACTCGTGGCGTTCCAGCGCGTTCTTTAACTGGTAGGCGCGCACGTTGTTCGGGCCGAACGTGGCCACCAGTGGCCCGCACTCGCCCACCTGCTCGGCAAGCGTGCCCGCTTCGGCCAGCCGGTCGGCGGCCTCCTCTGCCCGGCCGGTGACCGACGCGGTCAGCGAGCTAGCCAGCAGCAGCGCCCCGTAGGCGGCCTGCGCCGGCTGATCGGTGATCTGCCCGCTCAGGCCTCGTGCCGCGTCGGTGGCCTCGCTGGCGATCCGGTAAGCGTGGTCGTGGGTGCCGGTCGGCAACAACGCGGTCACCTGGGAGAACGCGGCCAGGGCGGGCCACGCGCCGCCGAGTTCGGCCGCGACTTCCGCCGCGCGGTCGGCCGCGACCACGGCCTCCATCGGATATCCCAGGGCGAGAAAGTGCACGCTCGCCGACGCGCACGCCACGTGCAACGCCTCCAGCGCGCCGCGCCGCGCCGCGCCGCGCCGCGCCGTGGCGTCGGTGGCCACCAGGTGGTGCAGCTCCACCAGCAGCCCCGGCAGCAACCTACCCAGCGCGGTGAAATCGCAGGCGGTACGCAACCCCACCCCGCGTTGCACCGCCGCGGTGAGTTCGTCTGGGCCGCGTACCTGTCCACCGACGGCGGGCACCGCGCCCAGGACGGTGGACAGGTACGCCGCCCGCAGCGGCGCCACGGTGCCCTGTGCCGCCGCCAGGTCCGCGTCCTCGTGCCGTACCGGCTGGCCGAGCAGTTCCGCCGGAGATACCTCCAGCGCTTCGGCCAGCGCGGTGACCAGGCGACGGTCATCCAGTCTGCGTTCGCCTGTCTCCAGCCGGGACAGGTAGCTAGGGGTGATTCCGGCCAGCCCGGCGACGACCTCCTGCGATTTCCCCTGGATCGCCCGCAACCGGCGTAGATGCTTGCCCGGGTGCCACATGCTGCTGCCGGTGTCCATCGCGGTAACCCCTTTCGCCGAATCCGTGTTCTCCCCGCCGCAACCCCCGGCCGGTCGCAGGGCCGGGGGGTCGTCCGACCCCGGCGAAGAGATCCCCACCAGCGTGAACCACACCGACCCCGCTGGCAACGCCTGATAGCCCAGATCATGGGCGTCGAGCTGGCGCGCCTTTCTGTTCTGGTGGCGGTGATCCAGGCTGCATCAGTCCGGCTGACCGGAGCCGGGTCAGCCCACCACGAAACGGGTGCGGTACCGGTCGATCACCGATATGTGGGGCGGGTAGCTGAGGGGCGGGGAGCCGTCGAGCGGGTAGGCCGCGATGCCGACGTGCTTGTTACCCGCGGCCCTCCAGAGGCTGACGTGGTTGGCGAACCGGGCGCTGAGGGTGTCGGCGTAAGGGCCGTAGGCGGCTATGCCGATCTCGAACCGCCGCGGGTTGCCGGGGCATCCGGGCGGCGGTTCACGGCGCGTCAGGTAGGCGAAGGTGGTTTCTTCGACGAGCGTGGGAGTGCCGTCAGGGTTGGCCAGGGGAGCCAGCCAGGTACCCGTGCCGCCGGCGAGTCCGCAGGCGCCGGGCTCCCTGGCGGCGAGCCATAGCCACAGCTGGCCGAGTTCCTCGCCGTCCTCGATGGTGACACCGGTCCACAGCGATACGCCGGGAGGGTGGCCGAGGTGTCGGCCGAGGCGGCTCGGGTTGATCGTCTGATCTTGGTCCCATGTGAGCACGGGCCGCTCACCGGGGATGTCGAGGACCTGGCGGCGTTCGCCACGGTGGGGAAGCTGGTTGTGGGGGGTGGGGGTGCAGAGGCGGATGGTGACGGAATACAAGCAACGCCAGCCCGTGAAAACGACGCAGTGGGTGCCGCCGCGAAGCCGCAGCGCCACGACCAGGCGCCCGTGGTCGCTGAGCTGGCGTGTCCATGCGGGCGCGAGATCCCACCGTGGCCTGGTGACCACGATCCTGTCGTAGGGTGCGAGCGCGTCGGCTCGCCACCCTCCCGTGCCGTAGACGACGGTTCCAGTCTGCCCGGCGAGGACGGCGAGCTGGTCGGCGAGATGGCCGGGGCCGACTTCGCGGATCCGGTGGCCGGGCTCGACGGCGAGCTGATCAAGCAGCATCGCGAGCAGTCTGTTGTCCGGGCCTCCGCTGGCGCCGGTGGCCGAGTGTGCGGCGCGGTTGACGTCGCCGGGCGGGCGGTGGGGCATGTGGGGTGTTGCCCTCTTCGGCGGGGTCGGTGACGGGTTCACGCGTCGGCCCTCGCGGTGGTGCGTGTTCGCGCGGCCGCGACGTGGAGGAAGGGACCGTTGCCGTTGTTGCAAGCAGGCATCGGCCACGGCGTGCTGTGCGCTGGTTCGGGGCTGTTCATGACGTCCTCGACTCTCCCCGGCTACCGGATGATGCAGGCTGGATCAGCGTGTGCGACGGGCCGCGCCGCGGTGCCGGGGTGGTCTCTGCCGTTGGGGCGAGGTGGCTCCTCCCTGCGACGGCGTGGAGGAAACGGCCGCCGTTCGTCTGGAGCGGCACGCGGTCGAGGCCGCGCAGCCATCCTTCGAGGACGGCGCGGGGGCGGGCGATGGCAGGCGGGGTGACGTCCGGACACAGGCCGTGCGCGGCCGCGAGGCGGCGCCTGCCGTTCTGGTCTTCGGGGAGTGCGAGGTGGGACACCACGATGTAGCTGCCGGGGGCGAGGGCGTTGAGGTAGTGGGCCACGATCTCGCCGGGGCGCTGGATGTTGGGGATGTGGTGGAAGGCGGCGGTGGCGAGTAGGAGGAGTGGTTTGCCGAGGTCGAGGGTGTTTCTCACGGTGGTGCTGGCGAGGATGGCGCCGGGGTCGCGCAGGTCGGCTTCGAGGATCGCGGGCAGGGCACTAGCCCGGTAGCTGCGCCTGCGGGCTTCGGTGCGGCGCTGCCGCTCCCGCACGCTGACGACGATGGGGTCATTGTCGACGGCGACCTCGCGGATACCGAGCCCGGCGGGATGGTTCTGGTCCCCGTCGGCGGTGGGCATCCCACAACCGAGATGGAGGACCTGGGTGACGCCGGCGGCGAGGGCGAGTGCCCGGACTTCGGCGGTGATCAGCTGGTTCCGGCGGGTGATCTCGTCGCCGAACAGGAGATGGCGGACGATGTTGTCGACGTCGCTGAGGTGATGGGGTTTCCTGCTCATGTCGACCTCACGTGCTCCGGAGGTGACGGGGATCTTGCAGCTCGAAACGGTCGACGACGTCCAGTTCGTAGCAGGCTGCCGGGGGGTTCTGGCGGACGCGGGCAAGGACGATCGTGCGGACCAGCATGTCGGCGTGGCTGGGCTGGACGTGTCGTAACGCACTGGCGAAGTCGTCGGTGTCCAGGTCGCGGGTGGCGCAGACGAGCGCCATATGGCCGGGCCGGGTGTCGTAGCCGATCGAATCGGGCCCGCACACGTGGCGGATGGCCTCGCGGACCTCGTGGACGAAGAGGTTGAACGGCTCCGGCGGGTGGGAGTCGAGCGTGATCCCGCCCCGTCCGATGACAGGGGACCCCATCATCAGCGAGAAGGCCGACCAGGCACCGCACAAGCCCATCAGTTCCTTGACCAATATCTCCACGGTGTCGTCGCCGACCGGTGGCGCGTCGAAAAGGAGGTGGTTGACCGGCTGGATCGTCAGGTGCAGGGCAGCGTCCGGGACGGGGCTCAACCCGTCAATCGGGCGCACGAACGTGCGGACGCGGTCGACGAGCCTCGCCAGCGGGGTCCCCGTGCCGGGCGCGGCGTCGCGGTCGAGGTCGGGGAGAGCAAGCACGGTGAGTTCCTCGTGCCCGTCAGGCCAGGGTGTCTCAAAAGCCTTCTTCATGAGGGTGCGTGAATTCCCTTACCGGCGGAATTGGATGTGAGTGGCGTTGGCGGAGGCCTCGTGCGCGACGATCCGGGGCTGCTCTGTGCGCGTGACGATGGGCGCTCGGCCGATTTTCGGCGCGTGTCGCTCGAGTTCGCGCCACCGGGAGGGGATGGGTCGGTCGCTGCTTGGGGGTTGTGGCTCTGTCGTCCAGTCGAGATCGGGTGTGCCGGGTTCCAGCCTGCGGTGCTGGTCGGCGACCTGGCTGCCGATCGTCGGCCAGCGTGAGCGTGTCGCGTGTGGAGTCGGCTGGGAGGTGGGCTCGGATTCTGTGCTGCTCATGCCGGGGCCTTCGTTGGTGCGTCCGTTGTGGCGGTGGCTTTCCGCGCGTCGACAGCGTGGAGCAAAAGGTCGAGCGCGGCGTCTGCGCCGGTGTTGCCGCTTGTACCCCTGCCCCAGCGGAGGACGCGGACGCTGCTGCACCAACGGCTGCGGACGGCGCTGACGTTCCGTTCCGGTGGTTGTGCGGGCCCGGTTCGCCCGGTGTAGGTCATGCCGTTCTCGATTCTCTGGACAGGGCCCGGGTGATGCAGGCTGGATCACCTGGGCGGGGGCGAAGGGGCCGGGTGGGCGGGCCCGCCTCTGGGGAGGGCGCCGCCCACCCGGCTTGACGCAGCGCTAGGCGCTGACGGCTACGCCGGGGGCGCGGCCGTTACGCCGCGCGCCTTGCCGTAGAACCACTCCCGGAAGGCCGGGGCGTCGGTGGCGACCGTCTCGTCCTCGCCGGGCCGGGCGCCATCACGGGCACGGCTGATGATCCCGACGAGCGTCGGGACGCCGTCGACCACCTTCACGACGGGTCCACCGGAGTCACCGCCACCTGGGCCGTCGGTCCCGTGCGGATTATCGGTGCACACCTCGTAGACGCCGATGTTGGCGTCCGCGCACTCCGCAGGGTCCACGATGGTGGTCTTGAGCTGTTGCAGCTTCCGCGGGAGGTTGGAGGTGTCCCCGCTGGGGAGGTCGGACCCCCACCCGTACATGGTGACCTTGTCGCCGGGCTGGGCGGACTCGCCGCCGAGTGTCAGCGGCTGCTGGTTCGCCGACTTGGTCAGCTTGAGCGCTGCCGCGTCGTAGAACTCTTTGCCGCCTTCACCCCACGTGAAAGATTCGTGAGGGATGACCTGGGCGACCTTCAGCACCTCGCCAGCGGTGCGGTCCTTCGACCCGACGTGGACGGTGACCTGCTTCGCGTCCCACGGCTCCATGCCGCCGATCTTTTTGAACGCGCAGTGGGACGGGATCACCACCGTGTCGCGGAACAGGAGGATCCCGGTGCAGAGGAAGCCGCGGCCCTTGATGTGCATGCTGGCCGCCCATCCGGTCTCGCCGGTGGCGGGGGTGCCGCCGACGAGGTTCGGCTCAACGTCCTGCGCCATCGCCGGGGTAGCGAGGGCCCCGGTCAGGATGGCCGTTGCCGCGATGAACGCTGCTGGTGTCTTTCTCACAGTTACCTTTCTCTCGTTATTCAACGGGGTCTCCTCCGCTTTTCCGCGCAGGAGAGTCTCGGGGCCGAGAACGCGATTCGCCGGAATCATCGGATAAGTCGACTAACCAGCTGCTCGGTTCCTGTCCGCGAACGTCCTCCGGTGCTGCCGGACTCTCCGCCGATGCCGGGTCTGCACTTCCCGCGTGCCTGTCGAGGAGGTTCGCGGCATGGCGCAGCAGACGAGTGCACTCGGCTTTATCGTCGGGGGTGACGAGGTTCAACTCGAGGAGCACGGCGAGCTGGGGAGCAGCGGCGGCGAGGGCGTGCAGGACCTTCACAGCCTGGGCGGTGAGCGGAAGCAGGGCAGCGTTTGCGGCGGGGGCGTAAGGGTCATCGCTGTTATGGGATTGCCCGGTGTGTTCCTCATCCATCGATTCTTTTCTTCCGATCGGCACTACAACGTTTTGACGGTTGCCCGGCCTTCTTCGGAGATCGTCCAAAGGTCGTGACCGGGCAACCGCGTCCAGGGGGCGCGGCCAGCGTGGAAGGAAAAGCACAAAGCCACTAGTCGCGCTCACACCTGGACCCCGGCCGCCTGCTTAAGGGCCGGGAGCGCGTGGTTAGGAAATCTAGGGGAATCCGAAAAAGCTGGTGACCACGAGGAAAGCGGCAGTGAGCGTGAAGCCGATGAGCGATCGGAGTTACTCCTCACTCGCCGTGGTGATCCCTGGACGCCCGGCCGAGGGCATTTCGACCGGGGGCGTGGGTGGTGGTCCGACCCTCCTCCGCGCCTGAAGGAGAGTCGGGCCACCGTGTCCAGGGGCGCGGCCAGCCGCGGAATTGGCAATCGCATCTCGACTGGGTGGAGAGGCAATTGCCGCTGGCCTCGCTCGCGCCTGGACCCCGACCGGGTGGTCTGGCCGGTCGGGAGCTTGCGGTTAAGGGATCAGGGGAAGTCCGAAGTAGAGCCGTCCCGCGAGGACGGCGACGGTGAGCGCGGTTCCGAGAATCACCCCGCCAGCGAGCAGCAGAAAGGCCAGTCCTGCGTGGCCGACACGTCCGTGCTCGGCGGATTTCACCAGTGTGCGGCTGGTGTTGGTGCGGTGGTGTCGTCCGTCGCGCATGGGTTCCTCAGCAGATCGGTAGGCGGGCTTGTGATGGCCGTGGTCGTCGGGGTGGTAGCAGGAACGGCGGAGGTGTGTGCTGTTGCCGTCTCCCGGGGGTGATGCAGGCTGGATCACCCGGCGTTGCCGGTCAGGCGACGTCGGGCAGGTCCAGAAACTTCGCTCTGAATCCGCGGCGGGCACGGGCGGCCAGGGAGCGGGTCGCCTCCGGGTTGAGGCCGAAGATGGCAGCGACGTCGGCGATGGGTCGTTCAGTGAGGACGGTCAATTCGAGGATCTGCTGCCATCGTCGGGGTAGCAGCGAGAGAACGACTTCCGCTCGTTTGCGCTGGTCTCGGGCGGCGAAACGGTCGTGCACGATCGTTTCCGCCGAGGGCTCGGCGCCGTGCAGGGCTTCGTCGCTGACCGGAACGAGCAGGAGGTGGCGGCCTTCTCCCCACCGTCGGACAACGGCGTGCCACACGGCGGTGAAGAGGTACTTCCGGAACTCCGTCGTGGGCCCTTTCTGGTGCAGCAGTATTTGAAAGGTTCCCAGGAAGGCGTCCATCACCGCGTCTTCCGCGATCTCGGAAAATCTGGTGTGTTTGCGGGCGTACTGGAGCGCGCGGCCGTGGTAGCGCCGGAAGAGAACGGCGTAGGCGTCGCTGTCGCCGGCGCGGACGGCGGCGAGAAGCTCGCTGTCGCTCCGCCCGGAGACTGTGATGATGCAGCCTGGATCATCAAGGCGGGTAGCGGTCATGTCGGAGCGCCTTTCGACGGGCAGAGGACGGTTCGACGGGTACACGGGCGGTGGCCCCCTGGCAGTGAGCCGGGCTTCGGTCTGGTGGCGACGCGGGCTACGTCCCGTGCGGAAATCAGTGCGGGCGGTAGGGGACCGGGAAGGTCGAGGATGCCGCTGTCACGCCCATCGAGCCCTCCGCCGCGAGATGCCGTGGTAGCGCGTTCTCGTTCGGCGGCGGCCGCGCGGGCCTTCCGGCAGTCAAGGCATTGCAGGTCAATGTCGTCGTCGTCGACCTCGATGTCGGTCCAGCAGAAGGCGCCGCAGTAGGCGAGCACGACGAACCGGCCACGCCAGCCGAGTGCGGCGGCCCGGACACTGTCGAGCCTGAACACCCAGGCGCCCCGGGGGAAGAGATGGTTCCGCTTCCCGAAGATCCCTTGGACGTGGGTCGAGGCCGTGGAATGCAGGAGCCCGCCTGGCGCCGGAACTCGAGTGGAGCGCATCACGACGACCTGCCCGATCCGGCCCGGATCGCAACGGGGACGGGTCGTATCGAGTCGACGGCAGCCCCCGCCGGGAGCCGCGACGGCGATTGCCGCCGTCGGCATCGGCTGATGCGGCTGGTGCAACGCCAGGAGAAGAAGATCGCGGCGGTCACGGTGACCAGGACCTCAACCACGGACGGCGTCATGGCCGACTCCGATCAGCTGCCGCACTGGGGCCGCCGGGCGTGGTGAACTCACTCGTGGGATGAGAACGCCGCGGGCGTCGCTGTTTCCGGCGCGGACAGCGGCGATGCAGACTGGATCACCGGCGTGGGTTGTGGTCATGTCGTGATGCCTTTCGACGGGCAGAGGGCGGCTCGGCAGCTACACGGGCGGTGGCCCGTCGGGAAAGAGCCGTCCCTGAGCCAGCGGTGAAGGATGACCGTGACGTGCGCCGGAAAGCTGATGCGACGACGGACAGCTGCCCTTCGTTCCTGCTGCGCGGTCCATGTCCTGGCCGGGGTTGTGAAGTTGTGGGGCGCTCCCGGAGTCGAGTAGCTCCGGGAGCGCCTGCCGACCGGTCCGCGGACGATGTCGGATCGGCCGGTCGGTGCACGGATCCCCACCGCCGTGGTTTGTGCACCGCCCGTTCCTCGGCGTCCGGGGAGCTGTCTAACCCCGGATTTCGAGGAGATGGGTTCAACACCTCCAGCCAAGGAGGCAGCTTGCACGGCGCTCCCAGGGGTGAATAAGACCCCTGGGAGCGCCGTGCGACCGATGGGACGCGCGCATCTGGAACGCTCTTTCATCGGTTTGGTGCACGCGTCAGGGCTCCCACACTTCCCGCGCACCGCGCCCATCTCCTGTGTTCCTCGCAGCCACCCCACTGGTGGGCCTTGAGGAGGAGAAGGGTGGAACACCTCCGGCTCACGCTCTTCTTGGGGGAGGAGTGAAACTGCTGCTAAACAGTTCGCGCGTGAGCCGAAGGCTGATCAGGGGACGGCCATTAAGCGCTGGCCTTCTACTCGCTCTCGTGAGTGTCGGGGGTCGGGCAGGTCGTACGCGGGCAGGTCACCGCGGAACCCAACAATCTCGTCGTTGACGAGTAGGTGGTTGCGGTAGACGACAAGGTGTGGGTGGGTTGCCATCCAGCTTCGGCACCCGAGGCACGCGACGAACTCGCCGCCCAGGTTCATGAACGGGTATCGGCCGACCATGTCGAATGGATGCGAGTGGCCGCCGCTCGCAGGGTTGGCGTGGCACAGGGGGTTGATCTTGGCGACGTCACGCATCTCCAGTTGCTTGAGCTGCGCGTCGAGGTAGGCGTGACGCAGATCGAGGTAGTTGCGGATCCCGATCCGGACCCGCATCCGAGTTGCGCTCATGCTGTTGCCGCCTCGGAGCCGTCGTTGACCGCACCCCAAGGCCGGCACTCGGCAGAGGTAGCCAGACGCGTATCGGCGATCCACTGCCAGGTATCGGTGACGAGGTCGGCAGGCCAGAACGACGCTGTGCACGACCGTGTCAACGAGGCTTCTGGAGCCTCGTTCTCGCTGGTAGAACGCTCGTCGTTGACCACGGCGAAGACGTTAAATGTGGTTGACCTTGAGCAGGTACCACGCCTTGTAGCACTACCCTTTCGGACTAATGCGCTACAACTCTTTGCTGTTTGCGCCGATCTTCTGCGCCAGCTCATGCAGAGGGGTCTTCATCAGCCGGGCATCGAGCTCGCCCACGACATGCTTGTACAAGGTCTGATGACTGATCCAGTCCGGGGCGCTCGCGGAGATCGACAGGACGGTGTTCGACGCGTGGTCGTCCATGCCGAGCCGGGTCTGCGCGAAAGCGACGTCCGTGAGGTGACGACTGCGAGCTGCCAACGGGAGGCCTGCGTCGCGGGGCATCTGCCGTGCGGTCCGCAAGACCTTGGAGTACTGCTCGGTGACCACCTGCACGTCGGCGGTTTGCATGATCACCTGGTTGCGTCCAAAGGCGGATTCGTAGTCGTTGCGCTCGCCGGTCCGTTCCGCCATAGCGCGGGCCTCTTGAAGGAAGTCGGCTGCCTTCTCGGCGCGGGTTCGAAGCTTGACGTTTCGGCCCGTGGCGGTAGCCGCGGACAGCATCAGCTGGCCGTACACGGACAGCTGCGGAAGCGAAGCCTTCCCAGCGACCTCGATCTTCTCGGCGGTCTGGATCGCCACCTTCACCGCGTCTTCGTACCGACCTTCAGTCAGCAAGAGCCACGAGGCGCTGCCGTGGAGCGCGGAAATACGAAGCGGATCGCTGCCGCGCTTGGCGGCCTGCTTTGCCCGATCCCAGGCCAGCCATGCCGTGTCGGGGTGCCCGAGATGCACCAGCGTGCAGCTGGCGACCTGATACAGCTGGGCGAGCTTGTCGGCTGCGGCCTCGCGGTCCTTGGTTGAGCTGGCGTGTTCGGCCGCGCGGGCGCGGATCATCGCCTGCGCCAGCAGCGCGGACAGCTCCTCGTATCGGCCACCCCAGTACGCGCCCCACGCGTAGGTGGAATCTCGCGATGCTGTTTGGAGACTGACCGGCTCATCGGTTTCGACGACGTCGTCAAGGAGGTCGTCAACGGAGGTCAGTACCCGCCGGATCGCCACAATGCCTGAGTCCGGAGTATCTCCAGGGAGCGCCTTCGCCTTCGCCAGCAGGTCGGCGATAGTTACGTCGAGCGCGTGGGCGATCGCCTGAAGAGTACCGATCGACCCGGACCGTAGGGCCTGTTCCAGCGCTCGAATCGTCCCGAGGCTCAGGCCGGCGCGTTCAGCCAATTCCCGTTGGGTCAGCTTCACGTTTTTGCGCTTCCGCTTGATCGTCGCGGCAAGGGCTTCTGCGCGCTCGTCCATGACGGACCTGCCTTCTACGCGGGGATGATCCTCTGCGCGTGCCCCCGGTGGCCAAACCGGGGGCGTCCTCCGCGTAGAGGATGCACACGGGGTGCAGTCTCCAGCGTAGCGCCCTGGAGAAGTGAGCATCGCTCGCACGCTCGCCTCGTACATGAACCGCGTTCACTTCGACCGCTGGGGAGCGGTCGAGGCATATCTAGCCTGGCCAGGGACCTATAGCCCCGGTCTCCACACCTCCACTGATATTAGGTTCAATTGACAAGCTCTCGTTTTAGCTTAGTCTCGGGACTGTTGGTAAATGAACGTAACATCGGCTGTGTGGCTGGGCCTTGGGGAAGGCCCTCGTGGGTCGGGATTTGGGGGAGCCTGTGCGATCGGCCTGGTATTCGGCGGTGGTCTTGGGTGTCGTGCTCGGCGGTTGCCAGGGCCCCACGGTGGCCATGCCCTCATCGTCGTCGCGGGTGATGCAGCCTGGATCACCTGTCTCGCCGCCGGTCTCGAGTTCCGCGCCGACTCCTTCCGCGGGCGAGGGCCTGGTACTCGCGGCCGCGCGGGAATGGGCGTCGCGGTGGTGTGGCTGGGATTGGCGGGACCCGCATGGTGCGCGGGAGTCGCGGGCGCGTGAGGTGATGACGCCGGACGCGGGCCGCGCGCTGATCGGGACCGACAGCGACACGTGGGCCCGTGAGGTCGTGGGCACGCACGAGACGGCGACGTGTGCACCGGCGACGGTGCAGCTGTCGACCGGTCCGCGGACCGACACCCGCGCGCATGTGGCGATCAGCGCGGCCCGCACGGTCCGCAACGACTCAGGGCTCGCGACGGAAACCTGGCGCGAAAACCGCCGGGTCGTGCTGGCTTACGGGCCTTCGGGCCGGTGGCTGGTCGACGTCGCCGTGGTCGGGGGCTGATCGCGATGGGCCGGACGATCGTGTCGGTGGTCGTGGTGATCGTGGTGATCGCGGCGTCCGTAGTCCTGGTGACCGTCGTGATGCTCGGCGGTACAGCGTCGGGGACGTCGTGCACGGCTCCCGCATCCGGTGAGGCGAAAGGTCTCGGTGCGCTGGACGCGGAGCAAGTCCGCACGGTGCAGGTGATCCTGTCGGTGGCCGACCAACGCGGGCTTGCGCCCCGGGCGTCGGTGATCGCGGTCTCGGCCGGGATCGTCGAGTCGAAATTGCGGAGCCTGGATTACGGGGACCGGGATTCTCTCGGGGTTTTCCAACAACGACCAAGTCAGGGCTGGGGCAGCCCCGCGCAGATCATGGACCCGGTCTATGCGACCGGGAAGTTCTTCGACGGCCTGGTCGCGTTGCGGGGCTGGGAATCGATGCCGCCGGGGCAGGCCGCCCAGGCCGTGCAGCGCTCCGGCTTCCCCGGACGGTACGCCCCGGCGGAGGTCAAGGCAGCGGCGATCGTCGCCGACGTCCGGGGGCAGGCCGGGATCCTGCCGGATCCGTGCGTGCCGTCGGGCGTCATCGACGCGCCGGGCGCGATCGGCCGTGCGCTGTCGCAGATCGGGATGCCGTACTGCTGGGGTGGCGGGACGACGGACGGCCCGACCCGGGGCGATGGCACGTCGCCGTCGCCGTGCGGGCCGACGACGCCGGGTTTCGACTGCTCGGGGCTGATGGTGTACGCGTTCGCGCCCTACGCGGCGCTGCCGCGCGTCAGCCGGAGCCAGTACCGGGCGCCGGGCAGCACGCAGGTACCGGTCGCGCAGGCGCAGGCCGGTGACATGTTGTTCTGGGCGCACAACACCGCCAATCCGGAAACGATCCATCACGTCGCGCTCGTGGTGCGACCGGGCGAGCTGGTCGAGGCGCCGGAGGACGGAAAGGTCGTTCGGCAACGTCCGTACGCGCTCGATAGCGCGGGCTTGATGCCTTCGGCCGTGCGGGTGGCCGCATGAGCGAGCCGACGATGCACGAACCGGGCGACGTGGTGATCCAGCCTGCATCACCCACCGAAACGGATCCGGTGATCCAGCCTGCATCACCCGCCGAGCCGGTGGTGGTGGCCGGGGCGTCCGGTGGAGTGGGCACCTCGGCGGTAGCGCGGCTGCTGGACGGCCGCGACGCCGGCGTGTGGCGGACGGACATTCCCGGGCCGTTGATCATGCCGGATGTGCTGGTGGCGGGGGTCTCGGTGCAGTCGATGACCCGGGCTCGCCGCGTGCTGACCCTGCTGTCGCAGCTCGGCGGGCGGCCGCTGCTGGTCGTGGTCCGTGATGGCCGTGGCCGCGTTCCCGCTGATTCTCGTGCCCTGATCACCCTGGTTGGGCCGCTGGTCGGGGACGTCGTCCATCTCCCGTACACGCGGGCCTGGCGGACCTGCACCAGCCCCTACGGGCTCACCCCGCCGACCGGGCGGGCTCTTCGCCGTGCGGTGACGCGGGCGCGCGACGCGTGCGCCCTTCCACCGCTGGCACTACCGGAAAGGAGACGACGCTGATGCGCGGTCATCCGAAACAGCCGAAGCCCACACCGCCGTTCGATCTCGACCCGCCGCCGTCCATGCCGCCGGGCCTGGAGTCGTTCGGATCGGACGTGGTCAGCTGGGTGAAGGGGCTGGGGATCCTTGCCGTGATCGTCGGACTGGGGATCTGCGGAATCATGATGGCGCTCGGTCGCCGCAACCGCTCGGAGATGGCGGCGCAGGGCGCGATCGGGATCCCGTGGGTGATCGGGGCGGCGCTGATCATCACCGGCGCGGCCGCGATCGTGCGTGGCCTGATGTGGGGCGAGTGACCGCGATGAGCTGGAGCTCACGGGCACCGAGCCGTCGACGCTGGCCGCTGGTGCTGGCCGGGATCGTCGTTCTCCTGGTGGGCTTGGTGATCGCCTCGGCGGTGTATGCGGACTCGCACGATCCCGCGCGCACCGTTGCCTCGGCCGCGCCGACGGCGCCGGATGCTGCTGCGGCGGCCGGGCTGGTGTGGCTTCCCGGTGACGTCCGCTGGTTTTCCTTGCAGGGGACCATGGTTCCGCTGTCGATCGCGCATGGACCATCCACAAACGACGGAGTGACAGCGTCGGGTTTCACCCACGATCCGCACGGCGCGGTCCTGGCGGCGGTGAACATCCTGACTCGGTCGTCCGGACTCGCCGGCGACGAAAGCGTGTACGGCCCGGCCATCGCGCGGCAGACCACGGGCGACGTGTCCGGCTATCTCGCCTCGATCCGGGGCGTCCGCGCGGAGCTCGCGCAGCGGGGCGGGGCACCGGCGACGGTGGTGGTCGGCTACCGCCTGGTCGAGGTCGGCGTCGATGACGTCCGGCTGGACGTGCTCAGCCGTTCCGCCAATCCAGCCCGCCCGTCCCAGCACGCCTTGATCACCGGCACGGCCCGGGTGCGGTGGCTGGAGGGGGATTGGCGGCTGGTCGTCCCGACTGGGGCCGGTCGCCAGGTCGATCAGGTCCCGCCCGGCTTCACCCCGATGCCCGGCCAGCACCTCGCGGCCGGTTGATCAGGGTCGAACAGGGAAGGGGGAGCGCGATGTGTCAACCGGGAAACCTGCTGTCGACCGTCGTCTGTGAGGTCATCCGGTGGGGCGACACGGCGACGACGCTCGCGCCCCTGGCCGCAGAGCAGGGGGCACAAGCGGTCAGCGGGTCCGTATTGGACAGTGCCGCGAAGTCCGCAGGTCAGGCGGCGGGACAGCTGATCACGACGGCCCTGGGCTGGTGGACGGTCACGTCCTCGGTCGATTTCGGATCACCGGCGCTGAAGACGGTGCGGGCGTACACCATGCCGCTGACGATGATCCTGCTGACGCTGGGCGTGATCGCGGCGGCGATCCGGACCGCGCTGGCGCGCAAGGGCGAACCGCTCATGCAGCTGGTCACCAACCTCGTGGTCTTCATCATCATCTCGGCGGCCGGGTTAGGCCTGCTGGCGGCGATCCAGGCGGGCGGTGAGGCCTACAGCGCGTGGATTCTCAAGGACGCGGGCAAGCACCTCGGCGAACGATTCGCGATCGCGGCCGCGAACCCTTACACCGCGTCCTTCGGGATCATCATGATCTCCCTGTTCGCGATCCTCGTTTCGCTGCTGCAATGGCTCTTGATGCTGTTCCGGTCGGCGGCGCTGGTCGTGCTGGCGGGAATGCTCCCGCTCGCCGGTGCCGCCTCCGTACTGCAAGGACGTTCTGACTCAGCCAAAACCGTCGTGACGTGGTCGGTGACGATCGTCATCTATCCGCCCGTCGGCGCGACCATCTACGCCCAGGGATTTTTGACGCTGGCGAAGGGCGAGACCCTGCTCACGATGTTGCAGGGGCTGGTCATCCTCATCATGGCGGTGATCGCGCTGCCCATGCTTGCCAAGTTGTTCAGCTGGGCGGGGACGTCGATGGCCTCGGGTGGCGGGGGCATGGCTGCGGCCGCCGGGCTCGCCGGGCTGGCGATGGCGCGGCGCGGCATAGGGAAAGGGAAGAAGGGCGGCGACAGCACCGACACCGGTGACGACACCGGCGACGACAGCGACGGCGATACCGGCGGCACCGACACCGGCGGCCCGAATCCGTCGCCGGGTGACCAGCCCGGCGGCGGTCTCGCGACCGAGCACGTCCGGGAGATGGAGTCCGGCGGCGCCCAGTCGCCG
Organism: Amycolatopsis coloradensis; assembly: GCF_001953865.1. Taxonomy (GTDB): domain Bacteria; phylum Actinomycetota; class Actinomycetes; order Mycobacteriales; family Pseudonocardiaceae; genus Amycolatopsis; species Amycolatopsis coloradensis. The sequence continues at coordinate 14,580 of NZ_MQUQ01000031.1, read as the reverse complement.
GACGGATCGCGCGGGGACACTCCGGCGGATTCCGAAGGTTCGGGCCCGGCCGAGGAGCCGGGGCCGGGCGCGGCAGCGGATCTCGCGGATCCGACGCCGTCCGGTGGCGAGGACGAAGCGGCGGCCGCGGCGACGGCGGGGGCGAGCGGCGGCGCTACGGCCGCCGGGGGCGGCGACACACCCGCCACCTCCGGGGGTGGCGGGAATCCCGTTGCCGAGCAAGCGGAACAGGCGATCGGCGCGGCGGAAAGCGCGACAGAGACAGCGACCGATCCGGCCCCGCTGGGATCGGACGAACCGTCATGATCACACACCGCAGGCCGGGTGATGCAGCCTGGATCACCCCCGCTTGGCACCGATCACGGGGGGCATAGGGATGGCACGGACATACGGCGGCTGGCGGAGACGACGAGGTTTCGAGGTCTTCGGGTTGCCCGGGAGCTCGCTCGCCGCGGTGCTGGTGGCGCTGTGCATCCCGGTGTTGGTCGGTCTTCTCGACGCGCAGGCCGGGCTGTATGCGCTGATACCGGGGCTGCTGGTCGCGGCGGCGGTGCTGGTGCGCTCGGCGGGAACACCGGTGGTGGTGATCGCCGTCCGCCGCTGGATCTGGGCCCGCGCCCATCGCCGGGGCTTCACCTCTTACCGGTCGGAAGTGGTGGCGAAGCTTCCCGGCCCCTCCTACCTTCCGGGCCCGCTGGCTCCGCTGGAACTGCTCGCGGTCCGGCAGGTGACCGGCGAGCCGGCCGCGTGGATCTGGGATCGGCGCGGAGGCTTCCTCACCGCGCAAGTCCGGCTGACCTCCACGGGCACGCTGATGGCGGATCCGGCGGCCGCGCAGTCCTGGGTGGACAGTTTCGGAGCGTGGCAGGCCGGACTGGGTCACGTTACGGGGATCCGCTCGGTGACGATCGTGGTGGAGACCGCGCCGTCGGCCGGATCCCGGGTCCGGGATTACGTGCTCGCCCACCAGGTCCCGGACGCGCCTCCGCTGGCACGCGCCCTGATGGCCGACGTGCTCGATGAGCTGCCCGGCCAGACAGCCGAGGTACACCAGTGGGCCGCCGTGACCTTCGACCCCCGCCGGTTGCCGACGTCGCCGAGGACGATGGTGGAGGCGGTCGCGGACACCTCCGTCGCACTCGGCGGCGTCGTGGACGGGCTGAACAACGGCGGCGTGCGGGTCCTGGGCCGTGCCACCCCGGGCTGGACGGCCGCCCGGGTCCGCGCGGCGTTCGATCCCGGCAGCCGCTCCCAGATCGAACGCGACCGCGCCGATGAGGCGCCGGTGAGCTGGCAGCAAGCCGGACCTCAAGCCGCGACTGAGGAATGGGACCACCTTCAGCACGATTCGGGCTGGTCGGTCACCTACGCACTCCGGGACCTTCCGGCCGCGCGGGTCCGCCACGACGTCCTCCGCCGCCTGATGGCGCCGGGCCGGTGGCCGCGCCGGGTCGCGGTGACCTACCAGCCGTATCCGGCGGCGACGGCCGCGTCGGTGGTCGACGCCGAGATGCTCGCGGCGTCGGTCCGCCAGTCCGCCGCGCGCAAAGCCCGCAGAGACTTCACCCCGCGCGAACGACTCGACGCGGAACAGGCGACCTCGACGGCGGTCGAGCAGGCACGCGGCGCGGGCCTGGGGGAGCCGGGAATCCTGGTCACGGTCACAGTGCTGGACAAGGCGGACCTCGCGGCGGCGTGCGCGGATGTGGAGAACCGCGCCCGCGGCGCGCGGTTGCGATTGGTGCGCCTCTACGGCGCGCAGCTGCTGGGTTTCTGCTCGACGCTCGGTGTCGGCGTCGACCCGCACGAGCTGGCCGCCCGGACACCGGGGAAGGCGAAATGACCCGCCCGGCACCGGAAAACCCTGAAGCGGTGATCCAGCCTGCATCACCGGCGGAGCAGGCGGCGACCGTGCTGTCCACGGTGGACGCGACGGCGGGGGAGACCGTCGAGAAGTTCGCGGCCGAGCAGAACCGGGCTCTGCCGGAGCCGGACGCCGGGCTGCCCGCCGAGTGGATCACCGCGCGGGACAAGCCGATGCCGCCCGCGCTCGGCTGGCGGACCAGGGGCGCGGGCCGGTCACCGATCACCCCCGGCCTGTCGCGCTGGGTCGGGTCGACGACACAGGTGTCCGGTCTCTATCCGTTCGTCCTGCCCGCCGGGGTGCCCGCCGCCGGCGTCCCGGTCGGGGTCCACCAGTTCACGCGCGAACCGGTGGGTTTCGACGCGGGGGAGTACCTGCGCAACGGCTGGGCGACCAACACTGCGGTGTATCTCAGCGGCGAACCAGGAACCGGTAAGAGCACGGTCGCGCGCCGGATCATGTGGGGACTGGCCGCGTTCGGCACCGGCGTCCTGGTTCCCGCCGATACCAAGGGCGAACACCGGAAGCTCGTCGAGGCGCTGGGCGGGACGAGCGTGACCCTGGGCCGCGGCCTGCACAAGATCAATCTTCTCGACCCGGGCCCGCTGGGGCTGGTGCTCGACCAGGTGGGCGAGGCGGTTCGGGACCGGATCCGGCAGGAGATCCAGGCGCGGGCGCTGACGCTGGCCGAAGGCGGGCTCACGATCGCGTCCGGCCGCCCGCTCGACGACACCGAACGACTGGGCCTCGCGCTGGCGTACGAACTCCACGGGCGACGTCGTCCCGGGACGACACCCACGCTGTCGGACCTGGCGGTGATCCTGCGGGAGGCACCGGAGGAGATCCGCGCGGCGATGCTCGCCGTTGACGCCGCCGAGCTGGCGCGGCTGCTGCGGCCGCTGCTGGTCCGGCTGCACCTGCTGCTGCGCGGCCCGCTAGCCGGGCTGTTCGACGGCGCGTCGACGTTTTCGATCGAACCAGGCACGCCGGGGGTGTGCCTGGACCTGTCCCGGCTCACCACGGACGCGGAGGACACCGCCGTGGCGGTGGCGATGCTCGCCGCGTGGGGCTGGTCGGCCGCGCTGATCGACGCCGGGCAGGCGCTCGGGGTCCGCCGGACCTGGGTCCAGCTCTATGACGAGTACTGGCGGGTCCTGCGCGCGGGCACGGGCATGGTCGAACTGTCCGATCAGGTCACCCGTCTCGGGCGGCACCTCGGCGTGCAATCGATCATGGCCACGCACTCGGTGGACGATTTCGAGGCGTTGCCGACGGCGGAAGACCGGGCCAAGGCCAGAGGAATCATCGCGCGCTGCGCGATCTCGATCTGCCTGGCACAACCTCAGTCCGAACTGGACAAGCTCAGCCGCATCGTCCCCATGAGTCCCGACGAACAGGCCTTGATCCGGTCCTGGGCCGCACCGCCAACCTGGGCACCCGCGCAACAGCACCCCGGGCGCGGAAAGCTCATGATTAAACCGCGCGAGCGGCTGGGAATCCCGGTCACGATGCGGCTGCCCGCCTCGGAAAAGCCCTACCACGACACGGATCAAGCGTGGGCGGCGTAGCCGAGCCGAAGCCGGGGCGGCGCGATGATCTGCTCGTGCCGTGGCTGGTCCTCGGTCTCGGCGCGGCCGTCGAAGTTTTCGCCGGTCTGCTGTGGATCGCGCAAGGCGCGGCGACCATTCTGGACGGACGTGGCTGGGCTGCCCCGGCATTTCGTTGGGGGATCGGGCCTCTGCGTGAGCTCGCCACCGGCCGGTCAGAGATCCCGAAGACCACGACGTTCGTCGTGCTGGCCGTCCTGCTGCTGGCCGTCGCCTTCGGGGTGATCCAGGCTGCATCACTGATCCGTCGACGTCGACGGGACTATCAGCGTCTCGCCTCGGCGCGAGCGGTCAACGCCCGCGCCGACGTCGAGGGCATGACCGCAAAGCCGCGGGCGGCCGAGACCGCGCGCCTGCACCCCGCGCTGATGACGGCCGGACCGGTCGGCGGCCGCGCGGACGTGCGCGACGTCCTCGGCACGGTTCTCCCGTCTGGTCCGGAGATCTTCCCCGGCTTCGAGGACGTCGAAATCGCCTGGATGGCACCGCGCTCGGGCAAGACCACGTCGCGGGCGGTTCCTCGAGTCCTCGCCGCGCCCGGCGCCGTCGTCGCGACCGCGAACAAGCCGGATCTGTACCGGGACACGTGGCTGTATCGGCAGAAGCTCGGCACGGTGTGGCGCTTCGACCCGCAACAAGTCACCCGGGCGGTGCAAACGTTCTGGTGGAACCCGTTGCGGCTGGTCGTGGACGACGAGAGCGCGCGGCAGCTGGCGGCACAGTTCGTGCAGGCCATCGTCCCGAACGGAGGCGATAAGTTCTGGACCGACGCTGCGGCGGACCTGCTGAGTGCGCTGTTCCTCGCGGCCGCGCTGAACGGCCTGACGCTGCGGGAGGTCTGGCGGTGGCTCAACGCCCCGACCGACGACGAACCGGTCCGGCTCCTAGAGGACAGGGGAGCGGGCAGCGTCGCCGAGAGCCTGCGCGGAACGCTGGTCCTGCACCCGGAGACCCGGGACTCCATTTTCCAGACCGCCCGCACCGGCGCCTCGTGTCTGCGGAACCCCAACATCCTCAAGTGGGTCACCCGTCAGCCGGGATTGCCCGAATTCCAGATGCGCGACTTCGTCCGCTCGACGGACGCGATGTACCTCATGAGCAAGGACAGCGCCGGCGCGGCCGCGCCCCTGCTCGCCGGGTTCTTGGATCAACTCTTCGACGTCTGCCAGGACGAGGCCGAGCGGCACGGGGATCGTCTCCCCGTCCCGGTCACAGCCGTACTCGACGAGGTCGGGAACATCGCGCCGTGGGACCGGCTGCCGAAAGTAGCGTCCTTCGCCGGATCGATCGGTGTGCTGATCATCGCCATCCTCCAATCCTGGGCGCAGGGCAAGAAAGTCTGGGGCGACGTCGGCATGGAAATGCTGTACGGCGCGGCCACTGTGAAAGTCTTCGGCGCCGGGATCGACGACGACCGGCTCATGCAGCGCATCGCCCAGGCGATCGGGAAACACGACGTCTTCCAGCGGTCGACGACCTACAGCGACGGCGGACACTCCGAAACCTCGAGTCCGCAAGAGCGGGACGCGCTCCCGCCGGACGCGGTCCGCGCGATGCCCAAGGGAACCGCGCTGGTGTTCGCGACCGGTAGGCGACCGGTGCTGATCCAGCTGATCCCGTGGTATGAGACGTCCTATCGCGACATCGTCGAGGAGTCGAAAGCCGCCTATTACGAAGAACTCGATGCGCGGCTACGCGGAAGTCGTCCCTGATGCAGGCTGGATCACCCGCGCCGAAGGGTAAGAAGCCCGAACCGGCGACGTGGGACACGGCGGAGCTGCTGGAATGGCTGGACAGCTGCTTCTTCCCGGTCTACCTGCGGCCGCTCGGGCGGCCGGGGATGCGCTGGTGCAGCCGGTGGTGGGCGCACGCCGAGGCCTGGGTGCGGTTCGCAGCGTGTCACCGCGCGTGGCAGGAACTCGCCCCGAACGCCGGCGCGGGACTGTCCACCTGGCACCGTGATCACCTGGACCCCATGCTGCGCGAGTTGCTGGGGGAGAACGGGCCGTTCGCCTTCTGCACTCCGCGGTCCCATGCCGATCCGACACGCGCCCGGCACGCGCAGCCACCCCGGTACGACCGGGAGCCGGTTCCACGCGAGGCACCACGGCCCCCGTGATCCAGCCTGCATCACGCTCGTAATGGGAACGGCTCATCGTCTTGGGGCCGCTCCCCGAAACTCGCTGGTCAACCCTTATGGAAGGTAGGATTAACGGATGGGGAAAGCGGACAGGAAACTTATCGGGGTCGCCGCAGCGGTGTTTGCGGCCCTCGCTGTGGTCCTGATCGTCTTCGGGAAACCGAACAATCTGCTGTTCTGGATGGGGCTTTTCGCTGGCCTGTACGCTGTCTATGCCACCGTGGTGCTGATCCTGGTGAGCTGGCCAAGCGAGGGAATCGGCGGGGCGATCCGCGCACGATGTGCTAGTCGCTCTGCGAGTTCCCGCCGCCAAGGCCGGGCTGGGCGCTGATCCTGTCTAAACACGCGTGACAGAGGATTCCGCCCGGACCAGCAGGGTTTCCGCACCCGCACAGTCTCGATAGAGGATGTTCCGTCGGCATACCCGCGATCGTACGCGGAAACCGTCGTATACTCGCACGTGTGTTCGACCACACGATGGACACCGTGCCTCCGGAGCGGCTGCCGATCCAACCAGGCCGGACGTCGGAGTCCCCAGTGCGCTGCCCATGGGGCTGCGACCTGCGGATCGCGACCGCGACAACGTCATGGTCGCACTGGTACCAGGCGCCCGAACGGACGTGCGGAGCGTGCCGCCAGGTTCCGGGTGCCGGCGGCCCCGGCCACGGCACGTGGGTCACGATCGACACGTCGGTGTCGCACCAGAAACCCGCGGGCGAGGTCGACGGACTGACGTTGTCGCTGATCGTGACCCCGCCGAATGTACCGGCGGGAGTCGGCCGGATTGCATTGGCGCATCAGGGAAACACGTTCGGAACCATCGACCTGTCGCTGTGCCGAACGTGCCAAACGGCGCTGGTCCTGGCGCTCGACGTCGCCGAGGAACATCGGCAGATGGGCATAGGGCGCGTTCTGGTCTCCGCAGCCCGCGCACGATGCGAGGACTACACCGTCACGATGACCTGGCCCCGGACGAGCCCCGTGGCGACGTTGTTCTGGTCCCGCGTCGGCCTGCTCGGGGGAGCACTACGGCCATGCAGGCACCAGCTGGAGGCGGGGATCGACGGCGGGGACAGCTGGGAGGGCGCGGCCTACCGCGCGAACTCTGACAGCCATAGCCGGAGATGATCCAGCCTGCATCACTCAGGTCGATAAACTGGGCTCCCTTACTCGCTAGCGCGGATCGAGATCGCCGGGGAACTGTCGTCCTCGTTGTGCTCCACCACGTTCGCGGCGTGCACCCCGCGGTCACACACCGACCCGACACGCGCCCGGCACGCGCAACCTCCCCTGTACGACCGCGAACCCGTGCCGACCGCACCACCCACCCCGCCCTAACGGACGAGCAACAGCTTGCGGCCGTCCTCCACGTGAGCACGCCGTCCGGAATCGCCGCGATCCAGCCTGCATCACCGGTGGTCGACGCGATTCGCGTCTGGTTCACGGACGTGATCAGTTGATGGCAGGCTGTGCCCGTGGCTTCCGTCGGAAAGATGATTGAGGCGCTACTCGGTGCCGTGAAGAAGCTCGACGAAGCCCGCCAGGCTCTCGGAAACGCTCTGCCGCAGTTAGCCGAAACTGAAGCCGCCTACGGTCAGGCCCTCAGCTCGGCCGGGTACGAGGCAGAGGAGGTACTGGAAATTTGCGCATCGGTGCCGCCGAAGGCCACCGAGCACCTCGGGGAACTCCTCGCAGTTCGCGGCAAGATCATGGACTACGTCGACGACCTGCGCGGCCAGCAGGAGCCCGCCTCTGATGTAACCGGCAAGGCGGTCGCTGCCCCGGTCAGGCCACCCGCGCCAGCCTCCGCGCCACCGTCCTACACCAACCCGCACGGTGATACCTACCCGAAAGAGGCGGCGGAGCTCGCGGCGTCGCTTCCTCCTCGATGCACCCACGGTGCCACCGGCCAGAAGACAGTCGGGGTGCCGCGTGTCAACGGCCAGCTCGCGCCACCGATCAGATCGGGGGGCAGGCAGGACGACCCGCAAGTGGTCGACGCAAAGAAACTGCTGGACAACCTGGGGTTCACCGAGAAACAGGCGGACTTCTTGAAGTACCACGTCGAGGTGAAGGCCGCCGCTCTCGCCCAGAAGTTCCCCAGCGTGGAGAGAGTCGAGATGGCAATAAACAACACGCCCTGCGGAACCGAGCAGTTCAAAGACTACTGGGCGGTATGTGACAGGGTCCTGACGAAGGCGTTTCCCCCGGACGGGACCAAGAGTTTGACGCTGCACGGCTCCTACCAGGATAATCGTCCATTCAGCAAGCACTACGGAAGGCCCGTCACGTGACCAGCACACGCCTTAACCTGGACGCGGTCCGGCGTGACAACACGGCCACGGTCACCACCTTGCGCGAGATTCCCGACGTCGTCGGCCTGCTCCGATCCACGACTGCGGTCGACCCGGACAACGACGAGACCCCCGGCGTCATGTGGGATCTCTGGAGCCAGCACATCGACGACGACCAGCCGATGCTGAGCGCAGGCCTTCGCGGAAACCTCGGCGTGCTGCGCTGGTACACAGCCGAAGCCTCGTACGCGCCCGCGGGAACCACGAAACGCGACGGCGATCACGAGTACTGGCACGGCGGATACCCACAGAGCTGGTGCGAGGGCGAGGAAATCCCCATCGAGTACGTCTACGCCGCCGTCAGTGAGTTCATCGCCACCGGTGAGCGCCCCACGATAATTCGCTGGATCAATACGAGCGACGTCCCCAATCTGCGCACACCGGCGTCAACGGACGAAGCCGACGCGATAGAGCAAGCCTGGCGCGCTGCCGCTTCGTGACGTCTGAGTTGAGGGGCGCCCGCGCCTGACGAGCACCAAGAGCAGGTGATGCAGCCTGGATCACCTGTCGATCCTGACGCTGTTCGAGGTCCGGGCCCGGTGAGCCCGTTGACGGCACGCCGCGCCGCAATACGTGCGCGGGCGCCCCGTTGTGGCGGGCTGGAGTTCACGGCCGCATCCGGGCGCGGCGCAGTTCTGCGGCTGGTCCTCGGCGGCCGCGTGGAGCTGACCGGCGAGTGCGGCAAGGTGGGTCGCGGCCGGCGGGGGGTGGTCCAGTTCGAGCGCGGGCCGGACAGCCTCGCGCAGCTGGTCGGCCAGCCCTGCGAGGAAGTCCGGATCGGGCAGGAGCCGCTGCGAGCGTTCCCGGATTCGGCGGGGCGTGTTCCAGTCCGGCAAGGCCTCGACCGCGACATGTTCGGCGATCTCGACCGCACGCAGAGACCGAGCTCGCTCGGTCAGGCGGGGCACGACCACCCTGACCATCGCCCCTGCGGCGAAACCAACCACATCTTCTAGCCACCGAAGCCGCGAATCAGATCAGGCAGCGTCTCCCGTGAGCGGCGACTACGTTGTGAGCTGCTCGTCAGCCTCGCGGTCCCACAGATCGAGCAGTAAAGCACCGAACTCGTTGAGCCGGTCTCCGAAAGGTGTGGTCACCGCGGCGGCGAACCTGCTCTCGCCGAGACCTTCCATGATCATGAACGGTCCTGCCCAACCGGGAGCGGCGCTCCTCACTGCCCGCAGGAATACGTGGCGCTGATCAGTGCGGACGAATCCCGGGTCTTCCGGCATCGGGGCACCCTCACCGGCGACACTGGTCAGCTTCGGCACCGGGTGATCGTGACATCCGGAGCCGAGCCTGCTCGACCCGGCCACCACCGATTCCGCAAACTAGGTCCGGGCAACCCCGAACGATCATCGTCCGGACCTACTTTTCGGACCGCAGCTCAGCGCGGTGAAGCTCCGCAAAGTTCGGGCGGACAGGACAGCAGGCAGTGGAAGCGAAGCCGGATAGACGATGCAGGCTGGATCAGCCCACGCTTCTCGCAGATGATCCAGGCTGCATCACGTCGAGGGGATAGGCCGTGCTCGCTCCAGTTTTCGGACGCGCCGGGTCAAGGCCTGAATCTCCTGTTCGAGCGCGTGGACACGCGCGGTGAGCTCGGCGAGCGGCTGAGGAGTGCCGTCGTCGACGGCGGCCTTCTCCTGGGTGGCAGGTGGTGAGCTGGCGGGATTGAGTAGTCGGGCGGCGGCCTTCGCGGCGGATGCCGGGCCACGCTCGTCGTGGGTCATCGCGACTTCTTCGGCGTCTGGGTTTGCTCGACGGCCGGGGCGGGGGAGGGCTTCGCCGCCTCGGTGGGCGCGGCGCTGTCGTGCTGGCCTTCGGCGGGTGCGGCGACGCGCTGAGCGGCGGCCAGTGCCTCGGCGCCTTCCGGGTCGGTGATGATCACATCGGGTTCTTCGGCCCCGGCCGTCTCGGCCAGCGTCTCGCCCGGCGCTGCGGTGTTGTCGGCCTCGGCTGTCGACTGCTCGTGCTCGGACGTCGGGGGAGCGGGGTTCTGGTTCTCGGTCGACGTCGGTTCCTGCGGGTTCTGGTGGGCTGGCCCTGTCTCGGGGCGTGGTCGGTGCTCGTCGTAGTCCTGGCGGGCGCTTTTCAGGGAGGTGAGGGCCGTTTGGTACTCGGCTGTGGTGTTCTCGACGCGCCGGTCTGCTTTGGCGACGGCGGCGATGCCCCGGCTGACTTCTTCCTCGGCGCGGTTGGCGATATCGGCGGCGCGCTTCTGTTCCCAGTCGGGCCGGTTGTTCGCGGCCACCTCGTCGTAGTCCTGTCGTTTGGTGGCGGCGTCCTGCTTGAGCCATTCGAGACGGCGTTCCTGTTCGGCGAGTTCGGCGACGGCCTCGCGCGCGGTGCTGTTCGCTCGGTCGGCCCGTTCGCTGAGCTGCTCGACGCGATTGGCCCGACGCTCCTGGTCTCGCGCGGTCGACTCCGCGGCACGCTTCGCCTCACGTTCGGCCTGCTCGGCGCGGCGTTCGTTGTCCCGCTCGGCCTGCTCCCTTCGGCGCTGTTCCTCGCGCGTGGTCTGTTCCTTGGTGCGTTTCTCGTCGCGGGCCTGTTCCCGCTCGTCCATCTCCTTCCGGCGTGCCTTGTCGCGCTCGGCTTGCTCGGTGGTGCGTTTCTCGTCGCGGGCTTTCTCCCGCTCGTCCATCTCGGCGCGGCGTTCCTTATCCCGCTCGGCCTGTTCGGTCCGGCGCTGCTCGTCGCGGTCGGCCTGTTCCTTGGTGCGTTTCTCGTCGCGGGTCTTCTCCCGCTCGTCCATCTCGGCGCGGCGTTCCTTGTCCCGCTCGGCCTGTTCCGTGCGGCGCTGCTCGTCGCGCTCGGCCTGCTCGGTGCGGCGCTGTAGATCCCGTTCTTCCTGCTCCTGCCGCCGCTCGGCCTTTTCGAGTTCCCGCTGGCGCTCGCGTTCCTCTTCCATGTGGATTCGCTGGAGCATGTCGAGGTGGAGCATGTGCAGCTGCGCGAGGGTCTGGCCGACGGCGGCGGCGTCACGCAGGGGCGAGCTGGGCATGGTCTCGAGTTCGTTCGTGGGCATGGGCGTCTCCCCGGATCGGTGGGTCAGCGACGTCGGGGGACGTCCGGCGGCGTGTGAGGCCGGGGGATCGTCGTCCTGGCGGCGCTGGTGTCGATCCCGGCTACGCCCTGCCGGGGTGTGACCGGCCGTGTGGCGGCCGGACGGTGTGGGGCGGTGAGTGCGCGGCGGGCTTGCAGCACGTGTTCCCGCGCGGTGAAGGCCGCGTGTGCGGCGGCGCGCCGGTCGGCGAGCTCGTGCCAGGCCTCTACCTGGACCAGGACCGACGCGACCGCGATCACGACGCGCACGGCGACGTCCCGGTCCGGATCGTCCTCACCGGACTGGTTGACGAGAATTCCGGCGCTGACGCGGAGATCGCGCGCCATCTGCGCGACCGGGCCAGGGGAGGAGGACGGGATCATCGGCGCCTGCGCGGCGAGCCGTCCGGCGCGGTCGGCGGCTTCGGCGGCCGCGCGGAGCTCGTCGAGATCGGTGTAGGCCGCGGCGGCGTGCAGGACGTCACGGGCGGCTTTTCCGATGGTTCTGAATTCGGCGTCGGTGAGTTCGTCGGGGGCGTTGGCGGCGGCGCGTTCGAGCGCGTCGACGGCGGCGGAGACGGCCTCCGGTGTGTGCTCGGCGGCGCTGTTCCATGCGGTCCGGAGCTCGTCGAGGTGGAGTTCGGGCGCGACCTTTCCTAGCTGGTACAGGATCGGCCGCCCGGTGCTGTCGGCGCGGATGCCGACGCGGTAGTCGAGGAGGGCGCCGGTGGAGTCGCGGTGTTCGGCGACGGTGATCCCGGCGGCACGGAGCCGGTCGACGAAGGCTTCTTCGGCCCGGGTACCCAGGGCTGCGGCTTCGAGGGCGATCACGGTGCACCAGTGCCGTAGCCGCGCGGTGTCGGGCAGCGCGTGCCGGTCGCCGTCGACGGCGTGGCGTTCGGCTTTCGCTCGGCTGGCCTCGGCCTGGTGGTAGGGCCTGCGGGCCGTGCCGTCCGCCGATCCGGTCGGCGTCAGCCCGTACCGGGCTTCGTACTCGTGCCGCATCGACTCCCAGGCGCGGGTGTAGTTGATCCAGCCTGCATCACGGCCGTTCTCGCGGATCCGGGAGTAGGTGATGTGGACACTGCTGTCATCGTGGCGGGTCGCGATCCAGCGCACCGCGTCGTCGTCGTCCGGCCCGTTCCACAAACCGGCGCGGCGCATCGTCGCCTCCGCGATCTCCCGCCACTGGTCATCGGAGAGAACCGGGTCGTCGTCGTGGTTGGCGACGATGATGTGCCCGGTCCGACCGGTCGGGGCCACGCCGGCGAGCTGGGCGGGGAGGTCGAGGGTCCGCGCCATGTCGCGCACCGACTGCCCGCCGTCGGTGCGCGGCACGGGCGCGTGGATCTCGGGCAGGCCATCCCAGCTGGCGACGGTGCGCGGGTCGACGTGGTCGGTCCCGCCGCGCTCCGGCCCGATCCCCGGCCCGTAGAGGTAGGAGAGAAGTCCTGTGGTGTTCGACCCGCTCGGGGCCGCGTGCACGATCACCGGCCGCTCCTATCTCGGCGCGATGAGGTCGGCAATCCGGTTGGTGACGTGCTGGTGCCGGGTGAGCTGGGTTCGCAGGTAGGTCAACGCCGCGTGGAGGGCTCGTGTGGTCGGCGAAACCCCGGAGTTCGACGCCGCGGCGAGCTGATTCAGCGACCCGGCGGTCGATGCCAGCAACCGGCGTACTCGCGTCTGCTCGTCGAGGACTTGCCGAATGAGAGTGACCTGCTCGGGCGTGAACCCAGCGGCGCCGCGTCCTTCGGTGAGGCGGTAGCGACCGCTGGCGACGGCGAGCGCGGCTTGCGCGATGAACGTCACCGGCGACTGGCCGCGCGCAGCGGCGGCGGTCTCGATGACGAGAAGTTCCGACGGCGCCCAGTCGATCGGCGCGGTTCGTTTGGTGCGGGTTTCGCCGTCGAGGCGACCCCTTCGCCGGGTCGTCATGCACCTGACTCCCTCTACCCCCTGGGGTCCAGCGTGCCACGACGTGCGGCGGTAGTGCCGTGTTTTCCTATGGAAAACACTATCTTGCTCCTGAGCGGAGCGCTGACGGCGAACGGCTCGCCCTGCGAGGCTGGCCGTCCGGCGCTCGAAGCGCCGGACGGCCAGACCAACCGGCGGCCACCGACGTGACCGCTGCCCCGATGCGAGACCGTTTCGTACGGGAGTGGCCGGACCGCGTCGACGGGCGCTCGATGCGCCCGGCGACGCGAGCGAACGCGCGGCGCACGGGATCCGGCGGCGGCCGGTGGCTCGGACGCTCGATGCGAGCCGCGCCGCGCCCGTCATCGCGACTATGCCGGGCGGCGTCCCCCGGGTGAGGCGCGAAGCCTGGCACGGGGACGTCAACGGCGGCCCACGAGGACCCGCCACACGTACGGTGGACTGCATGGGGAACGTCATCGATGCAGCGGCCGCGCTGCAAAAACAGAAAGAGGCCGAGCGCAAGCAGCAAGAGGCCGATCAGCTCGCGCTGATCGAACCGCTCGCGCGGGCGGCGAGCCTCGCCGCCGAGCTGGCCGAGCTACACGCGCGGGCGAGGAAGGCGCGCAAAGACGCGCCGTCCGGGCTGCACGCCGAACTCGACGCCGTCGTGAGCGCGACCGGCGGCGCGGCCGCGGCGGCAGCGGACACGCAGACAAGGGCGTGGAACGCTGCGAAGGCTGGTGGCTGGTCGGCCCGGGACCTGCGGGCGATCGGGCTGAAGCCCGGCCGCGTCAAACCGGCGGCCGCCGCCGAAGCCGCGGCCGGGCCCGCGCCGTCCAACGAGGACCAGGCCCGCGCGGTCTCGGCCTAGCCGTCGCCGCCATAGGCTGATCCAAGGCTGCATCACTGACGGGGATCGTGTCCGGGCGGAGCGGTCCGGGCGCGTGGGCGGGGAGCGGCGCGTTACCGCTCGGATGCAGCTTCGCAATGCGGCATCGACGAGTCCTCTCTCCACCATCGATCTGGCCGCCCGATTACCTCGGTGCGTCCTGGGGACTCAACCCCCAACTCGCCAGCGGGCACGTTCGCAACCACGAACGAAATCGTCGGTTTGAAACCGGCGGGAATGATCCAGGCTGAATCATCGCGCCGTCTCGTGGTCGACGCGAGACACCTGCTCGACAGGCGGCGGCCGCGGGGTGGCGCTCGATGCGCCGCCCTGCGGTCAGCGCGCCGCCAGTGGGAGGCGAGGCGCTCCGGCGGCGGCCGCTGGTCGGCGCTCGATGCGCCGAGCTGCGGGCTACCCGCCACGCAAAAACCCCGGCACTCCTTGTACCTCACAGCTAGTTCGCCGATGCCCACTCTGGCGGTGCTCGCGCGAAAAGGCCCCCGCTACGCCGGGGGGCGCTGCGGGGGCCTTCGTCACTACTGCTCAGGGGCTGACACCGGAACGGATACCGGCAGATGAGCCCGCCCTTACGAGTCCCTTTGCCCGTACCGGGTGACCCGGTACGGGCAAGGGGATTGCTGCTTTTCAGTTACTCGTCGCTGTCCTGATACAGCTCGGCTTGAAGGGCTGCGTCTTTCCGACGCTCGGCCTCGTCTGCGGCCTCGTCGGCGTCCTCCGCAGTGTCAGCTTCGGCGTCGTCG
>NZ_MQUQ01000030.1 GCF_001953865.1 Amycolatopsis coloradensis | reverse complement strand
CCCGCACCCAAACGGCGAACACCCGTGCTCAACCGGACAACACCGTGTCCTCCGCCTGATCACGCGAGTTCGCCGTCTGGTCACGGGTGTTCGCCGCCTGATCACGCGAGTTACGCGCTCAAGCACGCGAGACACGGGCTCAAGCACGCGAGTTACGCGCTCAAGCACGCGAGTTGCAGGCTCAAGCACGTGAGACACGGGCTCAAGCACGTGAGTTACGAGGTTAGGGCGGGGAGGGTTTCGCTGAGGGGGCCTCGGACGACGGCGGCCGCCATGGTGTCGTAGGGCGTTTCGGAGCCGTTGCAGATCACGACAGCGGCACCGGCTCGCGAAGCGGCGCTCACCAGACTGGCCGCGGGCTGCACGCTCAGGGAGGAGCCAGCCACCAGGAGGAGATCGCTCGCTTCGACGGCGGCGCGAGCGGCGAGGAGGAGGTCCCGGTCCAGTTGCTGGCCGAACGAGATCGTGGCGGACTTCAGAATGCCGCCGCACACCAAACAGGGCGGATCGGTCTCGCCTGCCCGGACGCGGTCCAGCGTCGTGCGCATGTCCCGGCGATCGTCACAGGACAGGCAGACCGACTCGAACATCGTCCCGTGGAGTTCCAGCACTCGCTCAGGCGGGGAGCCCGCCTTCTGGTGCAGCCGGTCGATGTTCTGGGTGACGATATGCGTCGGCGACAGGCGCGCGAGCGCGTAGTGCGCGGCGTTCGGCTCGGCATGCCAGCCTGGGTGCACCAGCCGCGCCTGCCAGGTCCGTTCACGGACTTCGCGGCTGCCTTGGTACGCCTGGAGGTTCGACATCTTCTCCGCGGCCGGATCGCGGGTCCACAGGCCCTGCGGGCCGCGGAAATCGGGGATCCCCGAATCGGTGGAGATCCCGGCGCCGGTCAGTGCGACGATCCGGCCGGCGCCGGCCACGAGTGCGCGGGCACTGTCCAGGGTGGTGGTCACCCCGTCCATCATGCCCCTACTTGATCGCGCTGCCCGCCTGCCAGTCCGCCCAGGACTTCGACCAGTCGCCATAGAGATCCCAGACCGGCAGCTGCGGGCCACCGGAGTTCGTCACCTCGACGACGTCGCCGAGCCCCATGTTCTGGTAGAACCACTGGGCGTTCGCGGCGTTCAGGTTGATGCAGCCGTGCGAGACGTTCGAACTGCCCTGCGCGCCGACGCTGTTCGGGTTTTCGTGGACGAACTCGCCGTCGTTGGAGATGCGCAGCGACCACTTCTCGTTCGCCTTGTAGTATCCTGGCTGGCCCTGGCAGACGCCGTAGGTGCACGAGTCCATTGTGTAATTCTCGTGTTTGTCCGAAATGACGTGTGCGCCCAAATGTGTCGGTGTGGCGTCCTTGCCCATGGAAATGGGCATCGATTTCGCCAGCTGCCCGTTGTGGAAGATCTGCATCTGCTCGGTGTCGCCGTCGGCCTTGGCGACCCAGGAATCGTGCACCTTGTACGTTTCGGTGCGGTCGGTCGCGCCGTAGACGCCATTGCCGAAATCGACGCCGTAGATCATCGCCGACACCTTGAGCGTCGTGCCGGGCTGCCAGTACACCTTGGGGCGGTAATGGACGTTCTTGTCGTCGATCCAGTACCAGGAGCCCTCCTGTTTCGGTGTGGACTCCACCGACAGCTTCTTCTCCACCTCGGCCTTGTTCTTCACCGGCTGGCCGAACGCGAACACGATCGGCTGCCCGACGCCGACACCGCCGGAGGCGACCGCCGAGGGCGCTGGGATCAGGTTCGGGTTCGCCTGCTGTTTCGGGTTCAGGGTGGAGACCCGGCTCTGCTGCTCGACCGGTTTCCCGTCGGTTCCCTGGGCATGCGCCACGATCTTGTAGGTGCTGCCGTAACCGAGCGGCTCCACCGTCTTCCAGCTGAGCCCGTCGCCCGCCAACTCGCCCTTCACCTGCTTGCCCTTGTCGGCGTTGGTGACGGTGACGTCGGTCAGTTTGCCGTGCTCGGCCTTGACGACGACCGGGGTCGCCGGATTGACATCGGCCCCGCCCGCCGGATCAATGGTCACCGAAACCGGACTTTCGCCCGATTCCGTACTGGTGCCGGTCGAATTCGCGGGACTGTTCCCGCTCGAGGATGAACAGGCCGAGATCAGCAGTACCGCGGCGAGTATTCCGGCCGTCGAAAGTAATGTCTTCTTGGGAAACATATGAGTCTCTTTTTACGTGGCTCGATCAGCGGAAAGTTCTCTTTCAAAAGTACGCGACGAAGAAGACGTGAGCGATGCCGGTTGGTTGCTCGTCAGGCCATGACGAGACCTGGCGCACCATAAAGACCTGGGCCATCGACGTTCAATTCACCCAAATAGGTCTTCGCGGCCGCATAAGCCTCGGCGGTGAGTGCCGGGGTGTGGCTGAAGTCAAGCGGGCTGACCCGCACCGGCTTCGGGCCCGGCACGTAGACCACCGGCACTTCGGCCGCGGCTATCGGCGCCTCCAGCACGGCCTGATTCCGCATGCTGATCATCGCGGTGAACATCATCACCTCGGCGAAGGTCTGCGGGGTGCCGGGCATCTTGCCGGGGAAGGCGCAGTCGAGGACGACGAGCGACTTCGCGCCCATCGCGAGTGCCTGGCGCATCGGCACGTTGGCGACCAGGCCGCCGTCGTAGAGCATGCGCTCCCCGAACGCCACCGGCGGATAGATTCCCGGGATCGCGCAGCTGGCGAGCAGCGGCGCCAGCACAGGTCCTGAGCGGATCAGCAGCGGCTCGGCGGTGTCGACGTCCGTCGCGACGACGCCCAGCGGCAGCGCGAGATCCTCGAACCGGACACCCTCGCCGATGTGCTCGTCGACGATCGCGGCGAGCCCGGTGTTGGGGAACAGGTTGATCTTGCTGTGCCGCAGGGTCCGCACCTGGCTGAGCACGCCGCCGGGAAACGCCTCGTGCCGCGTCATCCGTGACCAGATCCGGTTCAGCCGGTCACCGGACTCGTCCCCGAGCGCGAGGACGGCGGCGTTCAGCGAACCCACCGAGGTGCCGATGACGAGATCGGGAGCGATGCCGGCTTCCGAAAGCGCTTGCAGCATCCCGACCTGCATGGCGCCGAGGCTGCCGCCACCGCCGAGGACGTAACCGATCGGCTGGGGCAGGTTCAGGGCGGCCATGTCCCGGAATCTAGTCCTCCGCGCCGACCTTCGCCGGGATGGCTTCTTCCGCCGTGACGCCGAGCGCCTTCTTCTTTTTGTAGCGCAGCAGGAAGAACACGGCGACACCGACGAGGACGCCGACGATGGCCAGGCCGCCGGTGTTCAGCACCCCTTCGACCTTCTTCGCCGCTTCACCGAGGGCGGCGCCGATCCCGATGTGGATGGCCGACCAGCAGGCCGCGCCCGCCGCGGCGGCGGGCAGGAACTTGCGGAACGGGAGGCCGGAGGTCCCGGACGCCGCCGGGGTCAGCGTGCGGATGACCGGGAGGAAACGCGCGAAGAACACCGCCCACGCGCCTCGCCGTTCGAGCACGCCTGTCGCCTTGTCCCAGGCGTCGAGGCCGTATTTGCGGATCAGCTTCGTCTCGCGCAGGCGCGGGCCGAAGCGTTTGCCGATCGCGTAGCCGAGTGAGTCGCCCAGCGCGGCGCAGACCGTCACGACCGCCCATAGGGTCAGGAAACGGGAGACCGACGTCGCCGTCGTGGCCGCGACCAGCAGCCCCGATTCGCCGGGTGCGATGAAGCCGAGCCCGATGGTGCATTCGGCGAACACCAAGCCGCCGGTAGCCGCGACCAGTCCCGGTTCCGGGAGTCCTTGCAGCCAGTTGAGAAGATCCGTTACCAACGCCACCAGGTCACTTTACTGATCCGTGACCTGGTGGGTGGCGATGTCGCGGAGAGGTGACCGGAGTCACCGCGCGAGCAGTGAGCTGGCTTCCTGCGCCGCGGGCCCTTCGGCGGCGAGGTGGGCCAGGTTCTCCGAGAGTGCTTCGCCGCGGTGGGCCTTCGTCTGCGCGAAAAGGCGACCGGCCCGATAAGACGAGCGTACGAGCGGCCCGGCCATCACACCAGCGAAACCCATTGCCTCGGCAGCCTTCGAATGCTCCACGAACTCTTCGGGCTTGACCCACCGGTCCACCGGATGATGCCGAGGCGAAGGACGCAGATACTGAGTGATCGTCAGGATCTCACAGCCCGCGTCGACCAGGTCCTTCATCGCCGGAGCCACCTCCTCCGGAGTCTCACCCATCCCCAGAATCAAGTTCGACTTCGTCACCAAACCGGCCTCACGGGCCCGCGTGATGACTTCCAGCGACCGCGCGTACCGGAAACCGGGGCGGATCCGCTTGAAAATCCGCGGCACCGTCTCCACGTTGTGCGCCAACACCTCCGGCCGCGACCCGAACACCTCGGCCAGCTGATCCGGATCCGCGTTGAAGTCCGGGATCAACAGCTCGACACCGGTACCGGGGTTCAGCGCGTGGATCTGGCGCACGGTTTCGGCGTACAGCCACGCGCCGCCGTCTTCCAGATCGTCCCGCGCCACACCAGTCACCGTCGAGTAGCGCAACCCCATGGCCTGCACCGACTCCGCCACCTTGCGCGGCTCGGTCGTGTCCAGCGCCTCGGGCTTCCCGGTGTCGATCTGACAGAAGTCACAACGCCGCGTGCACTGATCCCCACCGATCAGGAAAGTGGCCTCGCGGTCTTCCCAGCACTCGTAGATGTTGGGACAACCGGCCTCCTCGCACACGGTGTGCAGACCTTCACGCTTGACCAGGCCCTTGAGCTCGGTGAACTCCGGCCCCATCCCCGCCCGGGTCTTGATCCACGACGGCTTCTTTTCGATGGGAGTCTGGGAATTCCGGACCTCGAGCCGCAACAACTTGCGGCCATCAGGGGCAGCACTCACCCCGTCACCCTACGCCCGCCGGAGCAGTGGTCGCCGCTCACGCGGGGTCGGGGGTGACGCCCGTCAACTTGGTGGTCACGTCCCACAACGCGGCGCCGAGCGATTCGCTCATCGCGGCGGGCACTGCCCGCACCTTGACCGGGTCGCCGCGCAAGCCGCCGAGGCCGTGCGGGCCGATGTAATCGCCGCCCACCACCTCGGGAGCGGTCGCGGCGAACAGTTGCGGGAGCGTGCCCTTGCGTGAGTTCTGCGCGATCAGTACCTCGCCGATCCGGTTGCCCACGCTGACCAGCGCGCGGACCACCGGATTGGGGTAGGAGCGGGCCATCCCCGAACCGAGTCCGGTCCGGGTGTAGCCGGGGTGGGCCGCCACACTGACGACGCCTTCGCCCGCGGCGCGCAGCCTGCGGTCGAGTTCGAGCGCGAACACCTGGTTGGAGAGCTTCGACTGGCCGTAGGCCGCGGCGGGGTTGTACACGCGGCGTTCGAAGTTCGGGTCCGCGACGTCGATGCGCGCCCCCGTCGCCGCGACGCTCGACACAGTCACCACGCGGGCACCCGTACCCTCACGCAACGACGGCATCAGCAGCCAGGTCAGCACGGCGTGCCCGAGGTGGTTCGTGCCGAACTGGGTCTCGAAGCCGTCCTTGGTGTGGCCGCGCGGGATCGCCATCACGCCCGCGTTGTTGACCAGGAGGTCGAGCTTGCCGCCCGACAGTTCTTTGACCTTCTTCGCGGCTTCGCGCACCGAGTCGAGGTCGGCGAGGTCCAGGCGGACGAGTTCGGGCGCGTCCCCGGTCGCGGCCGCGCGCACCTGCTCCAGTGCCTTGGCCCCGCGTTCCGGCGACCGGCAGCCGAGCAGCACGTGAGCCCCCTTGCTCGCCAGCACTTCGGCCGTCCGCAGACCCAGCCCCGAGTTCGCCCCCGTGACGAACGCGGTCCGGCCGGTCTGATCCGGGATGTCGGCCTCGGTCCAGCGCGTGTGAGCAGCCATGTCGGTCACCTAACTACATCGTCGGCGGCCCCGCCACGCCGGATCAAGCGCTCGGCGCGAGCAAGCGGAGCAGGTGACCCATCGGGCTGCGGCGGCGGGCGGGCTTCGCGTGCCGTCCGTGCCGGAGCAGGGTGGCGAACGCGCTGCCGACCTTGGTGATCTCCTCGGCCGGTTCCTTGCCGTCGGCCAGCCCCGCCGTCAGCGCGAGAGTGCGCAGCTCGGCTTCGTGGGACGGGATCAGCGCGGGGCACCGTTCGAGGGCCGCGTCGAGAACGGCGCGGAGTGTCTCGTGTTCGGCGGTGGCGCTGTTCCAGGCGCGGGTGACGGCCTCGACCCTGTCGAGCGCGAGATCCTGATCGGCGTAGTCCGGATCGGTCATCTCGGCGCGAAGATGGCCGGACAACACCTGGTTCCACTTGTACCGAAGCGCGACCAGAAGCTCGTCTTCGGTCGCGAAGTACTTGGTGGCACCCGGGATTTCGTCGAGTGACAAGGGGTCGCCCGGGTGGTGACCCGCCTGACGCAGTGCGGCTTCGAGGATGTCGCGCCGCTGGTAGAAGTCGTTCCAGCTCATGATGTTGGCTCCCCTCCGTGACCCGGTTCATACCGCAGGTTTGCGGCATACTCCCGGTACGGACCTGACAGCAGTCAACATACCATGAGTATGGAGTGGGGCCGGCGGCGTAAAGTTGTGAAGGTGGCGACAATGAGGTCAAGGCGGCTGGACTATTCCGAGTCCACCCGGTCGGCACTCGTCGAGAGTGCCGTGGAGCTGTTCACCAAACGCGGGTACGCGGGCACTTCTCTCGATGAGATCGCCAAACGGGCCAGGGTGACGAAGGGTGCGCTCTACCACCACTTCAGTGGGAAGCAGGCGCTGTTCGAGGCCGCCTTCGACACGGTGGAGAGCCAGGTCTTCGACCGGCTCGAAAAGATCATAAACGGCCCGGACTCGCCGTGGGAGCGGGCGCTCGCCGGGCTGCGCGGATTCCTGCAGGGCTGCCTCGACCCCGCGTACCAGCGCATCGCGATCCACGAGGCGCCGGTGGTGATGGGCTGGGAACGTTGGCGCGAGGCCGAGGAACGGTGCAGTTTCGGCCTGGTCCGCACCGGGATCCAGTCGCTCATCGAGGTCGGCGAGGTCGACGACGTCCCGGTGGACGTCACCGCGCGGCTGCTTTTCGGCGCGTTGTCGAGCGCCGCGATCGAGATCGCGTCGTCGCCGGAGCCGAAGAAGGTCAGTGCCCAGGTCGAGGAGGTCCTGGTGCGGCTGCTCGTCGGATTCCGCCGTGTTCCGCCCGCCGAACACGGGAAAGCGAGCTGACCTACCCGTCTATAGGGTGACGAAGTGGACCTCAGGATCTTTACCGAGCCCCAGCAGGGGGCCAGCTACGAAGACCTGCTCCGGGTGGCCAAGGCCACCGAGGACGCTGGTTACGACGCCTTCTTCCGCAGTGATCACTACCTGAAGATGGGTTCGGCTTCCGGCCTGCCCGGGCCGACCGACGCGTGGATCACTCTCGCGGGTCTCGCCCGTGAGACCAGCCGTGTGCGGCTGGGCACCCTCGTCACCGCCGCCACCTTCCGGCACCCGTCGGTGCTCGCGATCTCGGTCGCGCAGGTGGACCAGATGTCCGGCGGCCGCGTGGAACTCGGCCTCGGTTCGGGCTGGTACGACGACGAGCACACGGCGTACGGTCTCGACCTCCCGCCGATCAAGGAACGCTTCGACCGCTACGCCGAACAGCTCGCGGTGGTCACCGGACTGTGGGAGACGCCGGAAGGCGAGACTTTCTCCTTCGACGGTGAGCACTACAAGCTCGTCAACTCGCCCGGCCTGCCGAAACCGGCTCAGCGGCCACGGCCCCCGGTGATCATCGGCGGTGGCGGCAAGAAGCGGACCCCGGCGCTCGCCGCGCGCTACGCCGACGAGTTCAACCTGCCGTTCGTGGGACCGGATCTCGCCGTCGAGCAGTTCGGCCGCGTCGACGACGCCGCGCGCGAGATCGGCCGCGACCCCAAGGAGATCATCCGCTCGGCCGCGCTCGTCGTCGCCGTGGGCCGTGACGACGCCGAGGTCGCGAAGCGCGCTTCGGTGATCGGACGCGAGGTTGCCGAGCTGCGTGAGAACGGGCTCGCGGGGACGCCGTCGGAGGTCGTCGAGAAGATCGGGAACTGGCGGGAGAGGACCGGGATCACCCGGCTCTACCTCCAGCTGCTGGACCTCTCGGATCTGGACCAGGTCGAACTGGTCGCTTCCGAGGTCGCACCTCAGCTGGACTGACGCTTTGGCGCGTGAAGGCCCCCTTCCCTCGGTCGAGCCGGGGGAAGAGGGCCTTCACGCGCTTCTAGACGTATTCGACGGTGACGCCGGCGATGGAACCGCCGGGGCTGAAGGAGATCCCCGAAGGCCTGCCGTTGCTGGCCGGGTAGCCCTCTTCGCGATGGCAGTTCGGACGGCAGTACTCGACGACGACCTTGTACGAGCCGGTCGGGCAGGTCCCGCTGGCCCAGGTCGATCCGTTGGTGTCGGTCCAGCAGCCCGGCGGCGGTGCGGCCGACGCCGTTCCGGGCAGGGCCAGCAGCCCGGCCGCGGCGGCCGCGACCGCCAGTACTCGCGCGAATTCACGCATGAATTCCTCCCAGTGGGACCAGCGGGATTTCCGTGGCCCTCCTGGAAGCCTGGCACAAAAGCTAGTTCTGCAAAGCGAAAGTGACACCGGGGGCGGCGGGGGCCTCGGGGCGCGGCAGCCAGCGCTCGTCGCTCACCGGGAGGTCGCCCTCCAGCGCCGCGAGCACGGCTTCGCGCGCCATCGGCAGGACCGACGCCACGGTGACCTCACGGTCGAGTTCGTACGAGAGCGACGTCACGCCCGCGTCCCGGATGCCGCATGGGACGATCTTGTCGAAGGCGCCGAGGTCGGGATCGCAATTCAGCTCGAAACCGTGCATGGTCACGCCGCGCTGCACGCGGATGCCGATCGCGGCGATCTTCCGCTCGACCCCGCGGTCGTCGGCCGGGATCCAGACGCCGCTGCGGCCCTCGACCCGGCCGGTGTGCACGCCGAGCTGGTCGCAGACGGTGATCAGGGCCTCTTCGAGACGCCGGACGTAGTGCACGACGTCGATCGGGTCGGCGAGTTTGACGATCGGGTAGCCGACCAGCTGGCCGGGGCCGTGCCAGGTGATCTTCCCGCCGCGGTCGACGTCGATCACCGGCGTGCCGTCGGTCGGCCGGTCCTCGGCTTCGGTGCGCTTGCCCGCGGTGTACACCGACGGGTGCTCCAGCAGCAGCACGGTGTCGGGGCCTTCGCCGTCGGCACGGGCTGTCACGTGCCGGCGCTGGATTTCCCAGGCTTCGGTGTAGTCGATCGTCCCGATCTCGCGGACGTCGACGGGCTCGGTGGCGGCGCGGCATGACGTGGTCGAAGAGCTCACGTCCGCGACACTACGCCGGATCCCGCGGCCGGGGCAGCAGGCCCAGCCCGGCCGCCGAGATCAGGCCGACCCCGCCGACGGCGAGTACGGATCCCGCGGTGTCGGTCAGCCAATGCACGCCGAGGACGACGCGGCAGAGCGCGCCGATCACCGTCGCCGTGACGGCGATCGCGATGGCCGGGCGCACCAGCCGCGGCCGGGTCCACGCGCACAGCAGCACGGCGACGAATCCGGTGCAGGCGACGGCGACGACATGTCCGCTCGGATAGCTCAGATCGGGGAATTCACGAGGTCGTTCCCGGTAGAACAGCGGTTTGGCGATCAGGCTGGTCAGGCGGCACAGCGTCAGGACGACGGCCAGTTTGACGCACACCACGGTCAGGTCCCGGCGGCGCCGGGCGAGCACCACCAGCAGCGCGCCCAGCGCGAACGGGAGGACCGGGCCGAGGACGTTCGTGATCAGGTCGGCCACCTGCCCGGCCGGCCGGGTGTACTGCCCGCGGAACGCGTCGGCGAGGGCGACGTCCACCGGCGGCGGGCGGTCGTCGACGAACAGCCCGAGTGTGACGAAGCCGATCAGCAGAAGGGCTCCGGCGAGGAGATGGAGGCCGCGCCGCAAGGTCATGTCGCGGCGGCCAGCGCGTCCTCGAGGGTCGGGTGGCGGAAGACGTACCCCGCCTCCTCCAAGGCTTTGGGCATGGCACGCTGCCCGAACAGCGCCATCTCTTCGGCGGCCTGACCGAGGGCGATCTTCATGGCGAACCCGGGCACCTGCCAGATCGCCGGGCGATGGACGGCGCGGCCGAGTGCCTTCGTGAACGCGGCGTTCGTGGCGGGCTGCGGCCCACTGAGGTTCACCGCACCGGACAAGGACTCGTTCTCCAGCGCGAAGACGATCGCGCCGACCTCGTCGTCGAGCGAGATCCACGGCATGTACTGCTTGCCGTCACCGAGTTTCCCGCCGAGCCCCAGCCGGAACAATGGCCGCAGCACGTCGAGAAGTCCACCC
Source organism: Amycolatopsis coloradensis (assembly GCF_001953865.1). Lineage (GTDB taxonomy): Bacteria > Actinomycetota > Actinomycetes > Mycobacteriales > Pseudonocardiaceae > Amycolatopsis > Amycolatopsis coloradensis. Next base: position 80,657 of record NZ_MQUQ01000030.1, on the reverse strand, counting down.
TTCCGGGCGAGGACCAGCCCGGTCCGGATCCGCACGACGCGGGCGCCCGCGGTGGCCGCGGTGTCGGTGGCGCCTTCCCACGCCGTGCAGAGTTCGGCGAGGAAACCGCGGCCTGCCGGGCTCGATTCGTCCACAAGGGACGGTCCGGGGTCGCCGTAGTAGCCGACCGCGGAAGCGTTCACCAGCACCGGGATCCCGTGTTCGGCCACCGCCTCGGCGAGGACCTCGGTCGGTTCGACCCTGCTGTCGAGCAGGACCTGCTTGCGGGCCGCGCTCCAGCGTCCCGGCAGCAGTGGCGCACCCGCGAGATTCACCACCGCGTCGACGCCGTCGAGCGCGCCATCGGCGATCTCCCCGGCGGGGGGATCCCAGCGGCGTTCGTCGGGGGCCCGTTCTTCCCGGCGCACGAGGCGGACCACCTCGTGCCCTGACGTACGGAGCCGCTTGGCAACGGAGGTGCCGATCAGCCCGCTCGCACCCGCGATCAGAACTCGCATGATCCGATCGTGTCGTATCCGCGATCCGGTCGCACGCTCAGGTCGGCAGTTGCCCTGCCACGTCCGACGCGGCGGTGAGCAGCACCAGCACCGGGATCGTCGCGGTGGGACGGAGGCGATAACTGCCCCGCTTGTCCTGCTCGACGATCCCGGCGCCGGTCAGCGCCTTGAGGTGGTGGTAGAGCTGGCCGGGAGAGCCGAGTCCGGCCGCCTCCTGCAAGGCGGGCGCGGACTGGACGCCTTTTTCGGCCAGCGTCCGCACGAGTGCCACCCGTGCGGCGCTGGACAGGGCCGCGAGCACCTCGACCCGCGGCCCGTCGTCCAGCGCCAGCATCGGTCCCGGCGTGACGTTGATCGCCCAGCGCAGTTCGACGGGATCGGTGAGCTCGCCGCGATACCCGACCAGACCCGCGGGGCCGCTCGGCGGCGAGGCCAGGCTCTGTTCTTCGAGCGCGGCGACCCGTTCTTCGAGGGCGGCTATCCGGTCGGCGAGCTCAGCGTTCATACCGGCTATCTATACCTTTGTCTCAGCCGAGCGCCCGTTCCAGGGCGGCGAACCGAGCCGGGTCGGACAGCGCCGCGAGCAAGGCGTCGATGAGCGGCAACTCGTTCTGCGTGTCCTGGTCCGTCACGCCGTGGAGCAGGACGGCCGCCGTGCCGGACCGTCCTCCCGGCCACCTGACCGAAAGCCCGATGGTGAGCGTGCGTGGCAGGGCCCCGTCCTTGATGAGCACTTCGCTCGCGCCAGGCGGCACGCGGCCGGAAAGCGGCCTGGCGAGGATCTCGCGGGCGAGCGCGCCGCCCGGCCGGTAGCGGCCGGACGCCAGACCGCGATGGAGGGAGAACAGTTCCGACGCCGTCCCCCTGGCGTGGCCCTTGACCCACGGCCACTGCGCGTCCGGAGTCCTCGGCATGGTCGGGATGCGCGCGAAGGCTTCGGTGCGGAACGCGGGGTCGGCCACGAATCGCCGGGCCACCGCGTCGCCCAGCGCCCGCCGGACCGCGACGGGACTGCCGGGCGGTGGCGCGTACTCCGGCATCATCAGCATCAGGACCTCGCCGCCCAGCGAACGGGTGTCCGGCCGCACCCACCCGCCTCGTGCCGCCGCGAGCTGGAGGGCGGGGTCGCCGAGGCGGGTGCGGAGGTAGTCGGTGGCGGCGTTGTCGCTGAAGAAGATCATCGCTTCGGGGAGCCTCGCCAGCGGGACGCGCTGTTCGGGGTCCTTGGCGATGCCGTAGTCGTCGCAGGGGACGCCCAGCCAGGTGAGTGCGTGGAAGTGCGCGCGGCCGTCGGAGACGAACGGGTGATGGGCGTCCCAGTCGCCGACCCTGATCTGTTCCTTCGGATCGAGCCTGCCTTCAGCGACCGCGACGGCGTACGCGCTGAGGTGCACGACCTTGACCGACGAGGCCAGTAGCCGCTGGACATCGGCGTTGCGCGCCGCCCGCCGCCCCGCTCCGTCGTCGATCAGGACGGAGACATCGCGCCGGTGCGCGGCTATCCAGTCGAGCCAGCCCTGTTCGGTCGACGTGTCCGGTGCGGCCGCGTTCGCGGTTCCCGGAAGCAGCAGCACCGCCGACCCAGCGGCGACGCCCGTCAGCAGATGACGTCTTGTCAACATGAGTGACACCCTCCCTCTCGTTTTCCGTAATTCCGGAATACTAGAGTTCCGAGTGTCTGTCAAACCCCGCAACTCGTCCTCTAGTTGCGGTAGTTGCCGTGCGCAAGTACCGCAACTAGAGGACGAATTGCGGGTAAAGAGGAAGGCCCCCGCCCCGCCGGAGCGGGACGAGGGCCTTCTACGGACTACTGGAGGATCAGAGACCGAGCTCGTCCTCGAAGTTGCCCTCTTCCAGACGCTGCTTGATCGTCGTGACGAAGCGGCCCGCGTCGGCCCCGTCCACCAGGCGGTGGTCGTAGGTCAGCGGCAGGAACGCCATCGACCGGACGGCGATCGTGTCGTTGCCGTCGGCGTCCGCGATCACGACCGGGCGCTTCACGACCGCGCCGGTCCCGAGCATGCCGGACTGCGGCTGCACGATGATCGGCGTGTCGAACAGGGCGCCGTTGGAGCCGATGTTCGTGATCGTGAAGGTGCCGCCCGACAGCTCGTCCGGCTTGATCTGGCCCGAACGCGCGCGGCCGGCCAGATCGGCGATGCGGTGCGCGAGACCGGCGAGGCTGAGCTCACCCGCGTCGTGGACGACCACCGACAGCAGACCCTTTTCGGTGTCCACCGCGATCCCCAGGTGCACCGCACCGTGGTAGGTGATCTCCTTCGTGTCCTCGTTGTAGGACGCGTTGACGTTCGGGTGCTGCTTGAGCGCCTCGACGGTGGCCTTCGCGAAGAACGGCAGGAACGTCAGGTTGACGCCCTCGCGCTCCTTGAAAGCCGCCTTCGCCCGCTGGCGGAGCTTGGCGATCTTCGTGACGTCCACCTCGTGGACCTGCGTGAGCTGCGCGGAAACCTGCAGCGACTCGCGGGTCTTCACGGCGGTGATCTGCCGGATCCGGCTGGCCTTCTGCACGGTGCCGCGCAGAGCGGCGAGCTCCGGCGAGACCGCGGCCTTGCGCGGAGCCGACGGCGCCGCGGCGGCCGGGGCAGCGGCGGCGGGCTGTGCGGCGGGAGCCGGGGCTTCCTTCTTCTGCTTGGCCTCGGCGGCCGCGAGCACGTCCTGCTTGCGGATGCGGCCACCGACACCGCTGCCGGTCAGCGACGACAGGTCGATGCCGTGCTCCGAAGCGAGCTTGCGGACCAGCGGCGTCACGTACGGCGCGCTGTCCGAACCGTTGTCGCTGCTCGCCGCGGGCTGCGCGGCGGGCTTCGGGGCCTCGGCGGGCTTCGGCGCTGGGGCGGCCTCGGCCTTGGGCTCCGGCTTCGGTTCCGGCTTGGGCTCGGGCTTGGGTTCCGGCTTGGGCTCGGGCTTCTTCTCCTCGGCCTTCGGTGCCGGTGCGGAACCGGCCGCGCCGATCACCGCGAGCACACCGCCGACCTCGACGGTCTCGTCCTCACCGGCACGGATCTCCAGGACGGTGCCGGCGACCGGGGAGGGGACCTCGGTGTCGACCTTGTCCGTGGAGATCTCGAGCAACGGCTCGTCGACCTCGACGCTCTCGCCGACCTGCTTGAGCCACCGGGTGACGGTGCCCTCGGTGACGCTCTCGCCCAGCTCGGGCAGCTTCACCTCGGTGCCTTCGCCGCCCGAAGCCGGCGCGGTGTCCGGCTGGGACGGCGCGGAGGACTGCTCCTGCGCGGGTTCCGGCTCGGGTTCCGGCTGCGCCTCGGGTTCCGGCTGCGCCTCTTCGGCGGCGGGCTCGGCGGAACCGGAGGACTCCGGCACCCCGCCGGTCCCGTCGTCGATGACGGCGAGCTCGCCGCCGACCTCGACGGTCTCGTCTTCCTGCGCGCTGATCTTCACGACCTTGCCGGCGACCGGGGAGGGGACCTCGGTGTCGACCTTGTCCGTGGAGATCTCGAGCAACGGCTCGTCGACCTCGACGGTGTCGCCCTCCTGCTTCAACCACCGGGTGACGGTGCCCTCGGTGACGCTCTCACCGAGCTCCGGCAACGTGACGGAGTAGGCCATCGTTCGCTGACTCCCTTGATATGTCTTGCTTGGTCTTCTGGTTCTTCGACGGTGAGACGTCAGCTGTGCACGTGCAGCGGCTTGCCCGCCAGGGCGAGGAACGCTTCACCGAGGGCCTCGGTCTGGGTGGGGTGCGCGTGGATGAGCGGAGCCACGTCCTCGGGGAACGCTTCCCAGCTGTAGATCAGCTGCGCTTCGCCGATCAGCTCGCCGACGCGGTCGCCCACCATGTGCACGCCCACGACCGGCCCTTCCGGGGCCTTGATCAGCTTGACCCCACCGGAGGTCTTGAGGATCTGGCTCTTGCCGTTGCCTCCGAGGTCGTAGGTGAAGGTGGTGACGTCGGAGCCGTACTTCTCCTTCGCCTGCGACTCGGTGAGACCGACCGAAGCGACCTCGGGGTGCGAGTAGGTGACGCGCGGGATGCCGCTCTCGTCGATCACGCGCGGCTCCTGGCCGGCGATCTCCTCGGCGACGAAAATGCCCTGCTGGAACCCGCGGTGCGCGAGTTGCAGGCCGGGGACGATGTCGCCGACGGCGTAGACGTTCGGCAGGTTGGTGCGCAGGCGGTCGTCGGTGAGGACGAAGCCGCGCTCCATCTTGACCCCGGCCTCCTCGTACCCGTGCCCTGCCGAGTTCGGCCCGCGGCCGACGGCGACCAGCAGCAGGTCGGCTTCGAGCGTCTCGCCGGACTCCAGCGACACGCTGACGCCGTTGTCGTCCTGCTTGGCGCCGGTGAACCTGACGCCGGTCTTGAAGGCGATCTTGCGACGGCGGAAAGCGCGCTCGAGCTGTTTGGACGCGTACTCGTCCTCGTTCGGGACCAGGCGGGGCAGCGCCTCCACGATGGTGACGTCGACGCCGAAGGACGCCCAGACGGACGCGAATTCGACACCGATGACACCACCGCCGAGGACGATGACCTTCTTCGGGATGTAGTCCAGTGAAAGGGCCTGCTCGCTCGCGATGATGCGGCCGCCCAGCTCCAAGCCCGGCAGCGTCTTCGAGTACGAGCCGGTGGCGAGGATGACGTTCTTGCCGGTGTAGCGGGTGCCGTCGACCTCGACGGTGGTTCCGCCGACGAACGTTCCGGTGCCCTCGACGAGGTTCACCTTGTGCGCCTTGGCCAGGCCCTGGAGGCCCTTGTACAGGCGGGAGACGATCCCGTCCTTGTACTTGTTGACCCCGGCGATGTCGATGCCTTCCAGCACGGCCTTGACACCGAAGGTCTCGGCGTCGCGGGTCTCGTCGGCGACCTCCGCCGCGTGCAGGAGGGCCTTGGTCGGGATGCAGCCTCGGTGGAGGCACGTCCCGCCAAGCTTGTCCTTTTCGATCAGGGTGACGGAAAGGCCCAGCTCGGCCGCGCGGAACGCGGCGGCGTAGCCGCCCGATCCGCCACCCAGGATCACAAGGTCGGCGGAGGTGTCGGTCACTTCAATAACTCCTCGGCAAGCGGTAGGGGTGGTGCTCTGGCGCCGCTTCGCGCGGTATACGCGCGCGCGGACACTTGCCATCTTGTCACTACGTGCGGCGGGCCTGCGACCTAGCCGGGTATGCGACGGCGAGCACACGCCCCGGTCGGGATAATGGACGCTGGACGCGAGTGGGAAGTGAGGTGGTCGGAGTGGGTCTGTTCGACTCGCTGCGCCGGCGCTCCAAAGGCGGGCAAAAGCCCGGTACGCTGCGGAAAGCCTCTTCAAACGATTTCAAGCACCTTGAGGAATGGGCCGCTTCACGGACGGGTGTGGAGGCCTATGTGGAGCCCAAGACCAACGTCACCGAGACCACAGTCGTCCTCATCGCCCACGATGGTGAGTGGACCCGGCGCCGGATCGACAGTCTCGACGCGGCGCAGCAGTTCGGGCGCAAACGGTCGATCCCCGTGTACGAGGTGGCGCGGGTCGGCTATCCGAAGCGGATGCGGGAGTACACCGAACGGAAGAAACGCGGCGAAGCCTGAGCGGTCACGTGAAGTACATGAAGGCCTTCCCGGCCAGGTGAGCGCACTGGCGGCGGACGCAGCCGCCCGGTGAGCCCGAGTACATGAAGGACCCCTTCCTTGCGCCTAGGTACGGGAAGGGGTCCTTCACGTACTTGCTCGGCCTCAGGCGGATTGCGCCAGCAGGAGCAGGTGCCGCTCCAGCAGTGCCCGGAACGTCGGATGCACCGTCGTACCCAGCGCCGGGTCGATCTCGACCGTCCGCCACCGCTCGCCCGCGGCGGTGAGCAGCACCACGGCGGGCTCGGCGATCACGACGACTCCGCCTTCCGCGCGCAGTTCCGCCGTCCCGAGCAGGCGCGGGAAGACGACGTCGGCGGGCAGGCCGTCGCAGGTCCGCAGGAACTCTCTGTAGTCGGAAGGTAGCCGGAGTCCGAGGCGCGCTTCGGCCACGTCGATGTTGCGGGCCGACGCCGCCGGGGGCGCGGTGCCGGTGCCGCGAAGCCGGAGGATGCCCGCGATCATCTCGCGCCACGAACCGGTGTCCGGCGGGTAGCGCTCGTACAGCGCCGCGACCAGTGCTCCGGCGCACAGCCCTGTCCACTCGCCGAGGCCGAGCGGGTCGGCTCCGGTGACCAGACGCGGTGCGAGCCGTCGTGTCGCCGCGAGCACGGCGACGTCCGGCCGGGCCTGCCGTGCGGCGATCTCGGCCCAGGTGTCGAGGTCGCCACGTGCGACGGCCTCGCGCAACCGGTCCGGCCGCGACGGCCCGAGGTGCGAAACGGCCTCGCCGATCGGGGAGCCGCCGAGCAGACCGTGGAGATCGGACACTCGCCGGGCGAGGTACTCGTCGTGAGCGTGCTCCTCGGCGTCGAGGTCGAGCGGAGTCATCGCCGCCGCCCAGTCCGGTCGCGCGCCGCGCGCTTCGAAGAGCATCGCCCACGCGCGGGCCTGAACGGCGCCGGGGACGAGCGTGGTGACGGGGCGTTCGGTGAGCGCGTGCCAATGCGTGATCAGCCGGTCGGCTTCCGCGAAAGCGCCGGAGACGGCGAACACCAGCGCCGCGTGCCCGATCCGGTCGTCGAGCGTCGCGTCGTCACCGCTGAGCACATCCCTGATCGCGCCTTCGAGATACGCGTCCCTGTCCACGGAAACGACCTTGCCACAACGAGGTTCGCACCGCCCGCTGCCTCATGGGGCAGTTCATCGGGCCATGCGTTGACGGTTGCGCCGAGCGGCGAGACGCGTTCACCGGCCGAGGCAGTGAATCGCGGAGTTGGCATGGCAACGACTCCGTTTTCCGATCTGGTTCTTTTCCCGCATTGTGACCTTCATATGACGCTTTCCGGGACGGCTCCGCTCGTGCTGCGCGTGTTCGTTTCGCACCGAGCCGACTCCCGGCAAGTACCAGCTGACGCCGGATCGGCGCGCGGCGGCCCAGTGACGGCAAGCGGTTCGGCGTCGTCCCGCTCCCCGGCGCGGGTATGGAACGGGCGTCGATCACCGGCGAAAAGTTCGCCATGGGCCAGTTCCAGGATTCCGACGACGCGGCGAAACTCTCTCGCGCCGCGTACGAGGATCTGAACGCCGGGCTGGAGCTGGTCGCCGAAAAGGGCGCCATCGCGTCGCCGAGGGCGGTCCGCCGCAGCGCACGCTACGAACTGTACATAGTGGACAATGAACCACCGGAAACGGTGCCCGCGCTCGATATGCGACGTCGCAGGGTCCGGATGACGGTCAAGGCGCCCGCCGCGCCGAAGCTGTACAGCCCGCCGCCCACGGTGTTCGGGACGCTGCTCAACGGCAGCAGTACCGCGCGTTCACCGTTGTCCCAGCACGAAACCCGGTTGCGACAGCCGTTCACCCCGCGCGCTGCTGGGCTACCGTTTCGAACGCGGGCTGCACGACCGGCGAGCCGGGCTCGGCAAGGTCATCGCCGGGCTCCGGCTGAAGTTCCCCTTGCGGGCGAACAAGATCACCGACACGGTTCCGACGCCCGAAGGGCCGGGCCTGCCGACGAGCGAGGCGCGCAACGTCATCGACGGCCTCGCCCTGATCCGTTACGTCGACACCTTGAAGAAGGACGACCGCGTCTACCCGTACAAACTCGATGGTCTCGAGGAGGTCGACGCCCCGCTCCCACCTGCGCCGTGATGCGCGTGAAGGCCCCTTTCCCTCGGCTCAGCCGAGGGAAAGGGGCCTTCACGCGAGTTGGCAGCGCCAGAGACTCAGCCGTTGGCGGCGATGTCCGCCAGCACCGCGGCGATGGTGCGCACCGGGACACCGGTGCCGCCCTTGCCGGTGTAACCCCACACCCCGGCGGTGTTGAACGACGGGCCCGCGATGTCGATGTGCGCCCAGGGCAGGCCGTCGGCGACGAACTCGCGCAGGAAGACACCCGCGGCGAGCATGCCACCCCAGCGGTGCCCGGTGACGTTGGCCAGGTCGGCCAGGCGCGAGTCGAGGTCGGCGCGCAGTTCCTCCGGCAGCGGCATGGCCCAGCCGCCCTCACCGGTCGCCTGCGCGATCGAAGCGACGCGGTCGCGGAACTCGTCCGAGCCCATGACACCCGCGGTGCGGTTGCCCAGCGCGACGACCTGCGCGCCGGTCAGGGTCGAGGTCTCGATCAGGTAGTCGGGGTTCTCCTCGCCCGCGCGCACGATCGCGTCGGCCAGCACGAGGCGGCCTTCGGCGTCGGTGTTGAGCACCTCGACGGTCTTGCCGCCGTACATGCTGAGCACGTCGCCCGGCCGGTACGAGGTGGCCGAGGGCAGGTTCTCCGCCAGCGGGATGTGCGCGACGACCTCGAGCGGGTACTTCAGCTTCGCGGCCAGCACCACGGAGGCGAGCACGGCGGCCGCGCCCGACATGTCCGAGGTCATGTGGTCCATGTTCGCGGCGGGCTTGATCGAGATGCCGCCCGAGTCGAAGGTGATGCCCTTGCCGACCAGCGCGACCTTCTTCGACGCCTTCGCCGGCTTGTAGGCGAGACGCAGCAGCCGCGGCTGGCGCGAGGAACCGCCGCCGACGCCGAGGATGCCCCCGAAGCCCTTGCGCTTGAGCGCCTTCTCGTCGAGTACCTCGAATTCGAGGTTGTTCGCCTCGGCAAGGGTCTTCGCGCGGTCGGCGAACGAGGCCGGGAACAGGTCGTTCGGCGGGGTGTTGATCAGATCGCGGGCGATGATCACCGACTCCGCGATCAGGGTGGCGGCCTTCAGCGTCGCCTTGTGGTCCTTGGCGGTGCCCTCTTCGGGGCTCACGAAGTCCACCTTGGCGACCGGGCCGTCACCCTTCTCGGAGCGGTACTCGGTGAAGGAGTACGCGCCGAGCGCGGTGCCTTCGACGGCGGCCTGCAGGTCGATCGCCGACAGCGTGACGAACGCGCGCTCAATTCCGCTCAGCGCCCGCGCGGCGGCACCGGCGCCCCGGCGGACCTGCTCGGCGGTGACGCCGTCGGCGCCCGCCTTGCCGAGGCCGACGGCCAGGACGACACCGGCGGACAGCTTGCCCAGCGTCGGGACCTTGACGGTCTCGTCGGCCTTGCCTGTCGCGCCGAGGGTGCCGAGGACGGCGGCGAGTTCGCCGTCGAAGGCGGCGTCGGCGATGGAGGAGCCGGCGGCGAGCGCCAGGCCGTCCTCACCCTGCAAGGTTCCGATGACGACGACGTCGGCGCGTGTCTTGGCAAGCGCCGCTTCGGCGTTCTCGGTCAGGGCAAGCTTCGGCACGGTCACTTCTGGCTCCTCGCGCGTTCGCGGTGGTACCGGGCGGCTGCCCGATTGGATCGTGAGCCATGCTAATGACAGTGGGACCTGGGGTAACAGTGGGGCCGACGGGGAACCTCTGTACCGGAAGGGAGACGGCGTGCGGCTGGCTGGCGGTCTGCTCATCGCACTCGCGGTATGCACCTCCGGAGCGGACTATTGGGTACTTCTCGCCGCCGTGGTCGCGGCCGTGCTCGCCGTGGCGGCGGAGGCACTGCTGCCGCCGGTGGGGGACACCCGGCTCGACCGGATCGCGGGCTCCGTTTCGAGGTTGGGCCTGGTTCTGGTTTTCGCGACGACGTTCGGGCAGTACCTCTTTCCGTCCGCGCCGGGTATCGCCGCCGCGGTCTTCGCCGTCGTGGCGGCCGTCGCCGATTTGGCCGGGGTCCGCCTCGGTGACTACGCGGCCCGCTGGGTCACCGGCCTGCTGCTGGCCGCGGCCGCGGCCCTGATCGCGATCTGCGTCGGCATCCCGCCCTTGGCGCAGTTCATCGCGCCGGATCCGCCGTCCGTGCCCGGTCTCGGCCTCGCCGTGCTGGTGCTGCTGCCGTTCCTGCTGCCGCGTCGTCCCGGAGCGGGCCGCGCGGCCGCGGTGGGCGCCGTGGCCGTGGCGATCATCGCCGTCGCCCTCTACCAGCTGGGACCGGTCCGGCTGGGGCTTTCGGCGACGTCGTTCCGCGAACTCCTCGCCGCGGCGGACGCCGTCTCGCTGGCGCCCGTGCTGTCCGTGGTGGTCGCCGTGGCGACCGTGCCGGTCGCGGTGGACGCCTTCACCGACGCCCGCGAGCGGCTTTCCCCGGAAAGTCCGAAGGCGACACTCGCTTGTGGACTGATCGTGGCCGTCGCCGCCGCCTTCGCTGGGCCGGTCGTGGCCCTCGGGCTCGCGGGAGTGGGAACGCTGGCCGAACTGGTTCTGCGGGTCCGCGCCCGTGGGTACCGTGCAAGGCGTGCGTGATCCCTTCTGGACCCCGGGTGAGACGGTCGTAGAACGGTTCCTGCGACCGGACGGCTCGATCGGCCAGCATCACCCGCTGCGCGTCATCGCCGACGACGGCACCGTGCTGCTCGGCTGGCTTCCCGCGGACACCCCGATCGTCGGCAGCAGGCTCGCCGACGGGCGGCTCTTCCGTGAGGCGCCGCTCGAGGAGCGGTTCCGGGTGCCGAGGGTGCGCGTGCCCGACTTCTGGCGCGACACCTCGACGCTGCGCCGGATCGCCGATGACGAATGGTCGTCGGTCTGGTGGTTCTTCGACGCCGAAGGCCACTTCCTGAACTGGTACGTCAACCTCGAGGTCCCGCTGGGGCGCACGGCGTCCGGGCCGGACCGGATCGACGGCATCCTCGACGTCGCCGTCGAGCCCGGTGGACGCTGGCAGTGGAAGGACGAGGACGAGGCCGAAGAGGCCGTCCTAGCCGGCCGCATCACGGCAGGGCAGCTGAGGCGGCTGCGTGCCGAAGGCGAACGGATCGGCGCGCTCGCGGACGCCGGGCGGTTCCCCTTCGACGGGACGTGGACCGACTTCCGGCCGAATCCGGACTGGGCCGCGCCCGGCCTCCCCGATGGGTTGCTCTAGCTCACCTGGAGAAGCAGGAGCAGCACGAGCACGATGTTGATCACCGTGAGGATGACCACCGACTTGGTGGACAGCTCGCGCGGGAACACCTTGCCTTGGATGCTTCGCCACCAGTAGATGCCGAAACCGCCGGCGACCAGACCGAGGAACGCGCCGAAGCCGCTGTCCATCAAGGCCCAGCCGTCCATCATCAGCACGCCGACGCCGAAGGTCAGCAGTACGGCCGTCGCGAACGTCTTGACGTCGGTCGCCCGGCCGGGGGTGGCGGACTTGGCCGGGTGGGCGGGCTGCATCGGGTTTAACGTCACGCCACCCATCCTAGGGGCGAGCGGCCCCGCGTGTTCGTCCCGACGGACAGATCGCGTGAGGTGAAGATATGCGGACGTCCGACTAACGTGGGTCCGACCAAGCGTTATCGTCTTAGGCATGACGACCTCGACGCAGTTCACCCACCTCCCGCACCCGAGCCCCGCGAGCCCGGAACGCGTCGCGGACGTATTGGCCGCGCCCGGGTTCGGGCTGCACTTCACCGATCACATGGTGACCGTGAAATGGAACGCCGAGCAGGGCTGGCACGACGCGACCGTCGGGCCGTACGCGCCCTTGACGCTCGACCCGGCGACCTCCGTGCTGCACTACGGTCAGGCGATCTTCGAAGGCCTCAAAGCGTACCGCCAGCCGGACGGGACGTTCGCCGCGTTCCGGCCCGACGCGAACGCCATCCGCTTCCGGAACTCGGCCGAGCGGCTGGCCATGCCGCAGCTGCCGGTGGAGACCTTCCTCGACTCGATCCGCGAGCTCATCGCGGCCGACTCCCGCTGGATCCCGACGAAGCCGGGCGAGTCGCTGTACCTGCGGCCCTTCATGATCTCCACCGAAGCCGGGCTCGGCGTCAACCGGCCCGCGAACGAGTACCTCTACGCGCTGATCGGCTCGCCCGCCGGCTCGTACTTCGCCGGCGGCGTCAAGCCGGTGAGCGTCTGGCTCTCGACCGAGTACGTGCGCGCGGTCCCCGGCGGCACCGGCGAGGCGAAGTGCGCCGGCAACTACGCGGCGTCGTTCGTGGCGCAGGCGCAGGCCGTGGAGAAGGGCTGCGACCAGGTCGTGTGGCTCGACGCTGTCGAGCGGCGCTGGGTCGAGGAGATGGGCGGGATGAACCTGTTCTTCGTCTTCGGCTCCGGTGACGAGGCGCGGGTCGTGACCCCGGAACTGACCGGCTCGCTGCTGCCGGGCGTGACCCGCAAGTCGCTGCTGGAGCTGGCGAAGTCGTTCGGGCACCAGGTCGAGGAGCGCCGCATCTCCACCGGCGAGTGGGAGAAGGCGGCGGCCTCCGGTGAGCTGACCGAGGTGTTCGCCTGCGGGACCGCGGCGGTCATCACACCGGTCGGGCACGTGAAGCACGCGGGCGGCGAGTTCTCCGTGGCCGGCGGGCAGCCCGGTGAGCTGACGATGAAGCTGCGCGGCGCGCTGACCGGGATCCAGGAAGGCACCCGGTCCGCCCCGGAAGGCTGGATGTACCCGCTGGGCTGAGTCCCGGCCTCATCCGCGGGCAGGCTCGCTCCCATCCAGAGGCGGTGACCCGGCCGTGACCCGGCGAAAGCGCCGTGAAGGCCTCCTTCCCTACCTTGAGCGTAGGAAGGAGGCCTTCACGGCGCTTAAGCCCGCACAGGCCCCGACCGCAACTAGAGGGCTACTTGCGGCAGGGGCAGAAGCGCGTCAGGAGGCGGGCGCCTCGATCAGCGGCCCGCTCACCCCGGCCTGCTCGTGCGTCGCCATCTCGGCGAGGACGCGCGTCGCCATGAACACCAGCGGCAGCGCCGCGACCGCGCCCGTCCCCTCGCCGAGGCGCACGTCCAGATCCAGGATCGGGTCCAGGTCGAGGTGCTCCAGCGCCAGCGCGTGCGCGGGTTCGCCGCCGCGCTGACCCGCGGCCCACCATTGCCGCGCGCCGGGGACGAGTTCCTCGGCGACCAGTGCGGCCGCACTGGCGACGAGGCCGTCCAGGAGCACCGGCGTCTTCCGGAGCGAGGCCTGCGCGAGGAAGCCCGCCATCGCGGCGATGTCGGCGCCGGCGGCGGTGCGCAGCAGCGCGACCGGATCGGCCAGCACGGTCCTGGCCCGCCGCAGCGCGTCCCGGACCACGGCGGCCTTGCGCATCCAGGCGTTGTCGTCGATCCCCGAACCGCGGCCGACCACGGCCACCGGTTCGCTGCCGGTCAGCGCCGCGACCAGTACCGAGGCGGGGGTGCTGTTCCCGATCCCGAGGTCGCCCGCGATGAGCAGGTCGGCCCCGCCGTCGACCTCGGCGTCGGCGATCGCGCGGCCCGCGCGGACGGCGGCACGCGCTTCGTCGTCGGTCAGCGCGTCTTCGACGTCGATCGAGCCGGACCCGCGCCGCACCTTGAACTCGCCGATCGACCGCGTCGCCGAGGCGTCGCTGTCGACGGCCATGTCGACGACGCGCACGCTCGCGCCCGCCGAAGCGGCCAGCACGTTGATGGCGGCGCCGCCGGTCAGCATGCTGCCGACCAGTTGCGCGGTGACCTCGCTTGGGTACGCCGAGACGCCCTTCGCGGCGACGCCGTGGTCTCCGGCGAACACCACGACCCGCGGCCGCGTGAACGGGCGCGGCGGGGAGTGGCCCTGGCAAGCCGCGACCCACACGCCCAGTTCTTCGAGCCTGCCCAGCGACCCCGCGGGTTTGATCAGTTTCGAGTGCAGGGCGATCGCCGCCGAGCGCGCGTGTTCATCAGGCTGCTCTGCTTCGGCGAACTCGAGGATTTCGTCGTCCAACGCCTTGCCCTTCGGATCGCTTTGGTGGCCGCACCCAACCTACCGACCCGCCTGTGCCAGAGTTGCCTGTGGCTCAGACGAAGGCCGCCGGGGTGGTGCTCGCGAGCGGAGCGGGTACCCGGGTCGGCGCCAAGCTCAACAAGGTTTACCTGCCGGTCGCGGGCAGGCGGGTCGTCGCGTGGTCGCTCGACGCCTTCGCCCGCGTGCCCGGTATCGACGTGCTCGTGCTGGTGATCCGGCCGCAGGACACCGGGCTCGCGCAAGAGGTGCTCGCCTCGCATCCGGGTGAGGTCGAACTCGTGCACGGCGGCGCGACGCGTCAGGGTTCGGAGCTGAACGCCTTGCGGCACTTGACTTCCCGCATCGAGAGCGGCGAGATCGACGCGGTGCTGTTGCATGACGCGGCCCGTCCGCTCGTCACCCCGGAACTGATCGCGGACGTCCTCGCCGACACCCGGCGGTACGGGGGAGCGGTGCCGGGGGTCGCGGCCGACGACATCGTGCGCGTGGACGGTGACAGTGTTTCCGGCGCGCTGCCCGGCGCGATCCGGGTGCAGACGCCGCAAGGTTTCCGCGCCGCTCCGTTGCTGGAGGCGTACGAAACGGCCGAACGCGAGGGTTTCGTCGGCACGGACACGTCTTCGTGCATGGAAAGGTTCTCCGCGCTACCGGTGCGGTGGGTTCCAGGCAGCGCGGAGAACCTCAAGATCACCTACCCGCACGACCTCGTTGTCGCCGAGCAGGTGATCGGCCGAGGTTAGGGATCTCCCTGGTCGGCCGTGGTTCCGTTGGCGGGCAGGACGGTGACCGGATTGCGCGACTCCATCGGGATCACGCAGTCCGGATGTGGTTGCAGCAACTGGATCGGAGCGGCGGCGTCGCCGGGCGGCGGGATGGTGAGCACCGCGCGCAGCGTCCAGTCGGCCGTCGAGTGGTACTGCCAGGAGACGAGCGCCGGATGGAAGACGTCCGTGTCGGGCAGCGTCGTGACGCGGAAGGCGGTCGCCCGTTCCTCACCGCGGAGGATCAGGACGTCGGCACAGGTGTCCCACTGGAACACCGCGGCGCAGACCTCCGGTTCCTCCCGGGGGCCGAAGATGTAGACAACCCACCGGCGTCTCCGAAGCTCCTCGAGCAGTTCGTCGATGCTCAGATGGTTCATCGAGCCCCCCAACGGGTTTGGGAACTCTGCGGAGAGTAACAGGTGTACTAGAGCACCGTCCAGAATCTGTACTAGTACGTAATAATGGGGTGTGAGCAGGATCCTTGGTGCTAGCCCATTGGTGTGCTAGAACGCTTGTGCGCACCGCGCGACCTTGTGAGGAGTCACCTTGCCCGCCGTCGATCGACCTGAACCGCCGTATCTCCAAATCGCGGGGAACATTCGCGACGACATCGTTTCGGGCAGGCTCAAGGAAGGTGACGCGGTCCCGTCCGCGCGGGAGATCGCCAGAAACTGGAACGTCGCGATGGCGACAGCGATGAAGGTGCTCTCGACGCTTCGGGCCGAAGGTCTGGTTCGCGCGATTCCCGGCATCGGGACAGTGGTGCAGACCAGATCACTGCACCGCTCCGCGCACGATCGGACGATCTCGATCGCGCGAACCGGCAAGGTCTATCCACCGGGCCACTACGCGAAAATCCGTGAGGCCGGGCTCGTCCCGGCACCGGAGCGGGTGGCGGGCGCGCTCGGAATCGATGAAGGAGCTCCCGCGATCCGGCGGCGGCGGACCACGTACGCGGGTGAAGGGCGTCCGGTGTCGACGTCCGTCTCGTGGTTCGACGGCGCGATCGCGGCGAAGGCGCCGTTGTTGTTCGAGCCGGTGCGGATAGTCGAAGGCACGGTCAAATATGTGGCGGACCGGACAGGCCGGGTTCTGACGTCGACTCGTTCTCAGCACGCCGCGGGGCTGGCGGGTGCCGAGGACGCGGCAGAACTCGGCGTGGCCGAGGGTTCGGCGATCTTGTTGAGCCGCAACAGGTTCCTGTCCGCGGAAGGCGACGTACTGGAGTACGGCGAATCCGCGGCGCTGCCGAACCAATGGGTTTTCTACGAATACGACATCGAGGACGGGGCATGAAGCACATTCACGCGGGTAAGGTACGGGACCTTTACGAGGTCGATGGCGACATTCTGCTCGTCGCGTCGGATCGTGTTTCGGTCTACGACGTCTCGCTGCCGACCTCGATCCCCGACAAGGGCGCGCTGCTGAACCAGCTTTCCGCCTGGTGGTTCGAAAAGATGGCCGGCGTGGTGCCGAACCACGTCCTCTCCACGACCGACGTGCCCGCCGAATTCGCCGGCCGCGCCATGCGGTGCAAACCGCTGAAGATGATCCAGGTCGAATGCATCGCGCGCGGTTATCTCACCGGGCTCGGAATGCGTGAGTACCAGCGCGACGGCAAGGTGTCGGGCGTCGAACTGCCCGCCGGTCTCGTCGAGGCGGACAAGCTGCCCGAGCCGATCTTCACGCCGACCACGAAGATCTCCGACACCGGCCACGACGAGTTCATGACCTTCGCCGACGTCGTGAACGACATCGGCAAGGAGACCGCGGACCGCATCCGCGACCTGACGCTCGAGGTCTACACCAAGGGCGCGGAGCACGCGGCGAAGAACGGCATCATCATCGCCGACACCAAGATCGAATTCGGGTTCGACGCCGACGGTGTGCTGACCCTCGGGGACGAGGTCCTCACGTCGGACTCGTCGCGTTTCTGGCCCGCCGACGACTGGCGGCCCGGCCGCACGCAGCACGCGTTCGACAAGCAGTTCGTCCGCGACTGGTCCGCGAGCACCGGCTGGGACAAGACGCCGCCCGGCCCCGCCATCCCGGACGAGATCGTCGAAGCGACCCGCAGGCGCTACACCGAGGTCTACGAGAGGATCACCGGGAACAGCTGGGTTCCCGGCGGTGGCCATGCCTGAACAGCAGGTCTACGACCCGTACCGGTTGATCGACGACGTCGAAGGCCTGCTGATCCAGCGGGGTCACCGGCCGGAGCGGCTCGACGGCCAGACGGGTGACCGGGTCGCCGGCGCGAGCAGATTGTTGCGGGGCCTGGGAATCGACCCGTTCCGCGCGCCGGGGGACGCCCTCGACCTCGACGGTCAGCTCGCGTACCAGTCCCGCGTGCACGGAGACTAGGACGCGAGTAGTCGACTAAACGCGGGAAAAGCGTCCGCGCTTAGTCGACTACTCGCGGGGGGATCAGGGCGAGCGGGTGAGGGTGGGGTCGGTCTCGGCGACGCCGTCGAGGGCCTCGTCGATCGCGGCGAGCAGATCCGCGTCCAGCTTCACCCCGGCCGCCTTCACGTTCTCGTGCACCTGCTCGGGCCGCGAAGCGCCGATGATCGCCGAAGCGACGTTCGGGTTCTGCAGCACCCACGCCACGGACAGCTGGGCCAGCGACAGACCGGCCTTGTCCGCGATCGGCCGGAGCCGCTGGACGCGCTCGAGGACGTCGTCGTTGAGGAAGCGGGCGACCATGTTCGCGCCGCCCTTCTCGTCGGTCGCGCGGGAGCCCGCGGGCAGCGGCTGACCGGGCTTGTACTTGCCGGTGAGC
The DNA here is from genome assembly GCF_001953865.1 of Amycolatopsis coloradensis. Taxonomy (GTDB): domain Bacteria; phylum Actinomycetota; class Actinomycetes; order Mycobacteriales; family Pseudonocardiaceae; genus Amycolatopsis; species Amycolatopsis coloradensis. The sequence continues at coordinate 62,938 of NZ_MQUQ01000030.1, read as the reverse complement.
ACGCCCTGCGCGATCGGGGACCAGACGATCTGGCTGAGGCCCTCACGCTCGGACGCCGGGATGACCTGCGCCTCGATGACCCGCCACAGCGCGTTGTACTGCGGCTGGTTCGAGATGAGCGGCACCTTCAGTTCGCGGGCGATCGCCGCGCCCTGGGTGATCTGCTCGGCGGTCCACTCCGAGACGCCGATGTAGAGCGCCTTGCCCTGGCGGACGAGGTCGGCGAAGGCGAGGAACGTCTCTTCGAGCGGGACGGTCCGATCGAACCGGTGCGCCTGGTAAAGGTCGACGTAGTCGGTGCCGAGCCGCTTCAGCGAAGCGTTCGCCGACTCGATGATGTGCTTGCGGCCCAGCCCCTGGTCGTTGGGGCCCTTGGGGCCGGTCGGCCAGTAGACCTTGGTGAAGATCTCCAGGCTTTCGCGGCGCAGGCCCTTGAGCCCGCGGCCGAGCACCGATTCGGCGGCCGTGTTGGCGTAGACGTCGGCGGTGTCGAAGGTGGTGATGCCGACGTCGAGCGCGGCCTTGATGCAGGACTGGGCCTGGTCCTCTTCCACCTGGGACCCGTGGGTGAGCCAGTTGCCGTACGAGATCTCACTGACATTGAGGCCGCTGCGGCCTAGACGTCGAAACTCCATGAGCGGAACTCTACCCCAGGCCGTTAGCCACGCTAACGACCTGGGTTTCGCCTGCTCAGACCTTGTCGCCGGGTTTGACCCGCGGCTTGGGAACGCGCAGTTTGCGGATCTGGCTCGCGCGGATGAAGGAGTACCAGCCGACCGACGCGCCCTTGACCGTCTCGTCCGGGAACTTCAGGCGGACCATCTTCGCGATCCGGCGCCCGCTGAGCACGCCTTCGACGATCATGCCGAGCAGCATCACGGTGCACAGCAGCGTCGCGTAGCGCTGGACGTCCGGGTACGGCACCAACAGGGCGACGAACACCAGGATCGCGAGGGGCATGAAGAGACCGAGGAGGTTGCGCCGCGAGTCGACCAGGTCACGGATGTACGCCTTGACCGGGCCGCGGTCACGCGGGAGCAGGTACTTGTCGTCGCCCGCCATCATCTTCTCGCGGCGTTCCTTGGCGGCGTTGCGCTGCTTCGCCTTGTACTCCGGATCGGCCTTCGCTGACTTGCGGAGTTCCTTGTTGCGCTTCATCGCCTCACGCATGGTGGTCGGCGGCGGCGCCACCGGGCCGCGGCGCTTGGCCTCGGCCTCACGCCGCTTGGGCGTGGCCTTGCCCTTTCCGGGCGTATACGCCTTGGCCTGGACCTCGACGGTCTCGTTGTCGACGTCTTCGACGGCGGTCGTGGCGGAGTCTGTGGTGCTACGGCGCAGGAACCTCACCTCACCAGGGTAGTTGCAGGCGTCACGGTGTCACGCACCAGGCCGAGCGATATGTCACCATGGAGGGGAACAGATCGGGACTCCGACGTGTTGGACCAAGGGCCAAGACGAGTACCCGCAGCGAGTTCGACCAGAGGGAGAACCATGACGACCGCTGAGCAGGCAGCCGCAGCTCAGGCCGAAACCGCCGTGGAGACCCACGGCGTCACGTTGACCGACGCCGCCGCCGTCAAGGCGAAGGCCCTGCTCGAGCAGGAGGGCCGTGACGACATGCACCTGCGCATCGCCGTCCAGCCCGGTGGGTGCGCGGGCCTGCGCTACCAGCTGTTCTTCGACGAGCGCACGCTCGACGGTGACCTGTTCCGTGACTTCGACGGGCTCCGCGTGGCCGTCGACCGGATGAGCGCGCCGTACGTGTCGCGGGCCGTGATCGACTTCGTCGACTCGATCGAGAAGCAGGGCTTCACGATCGACAACCCGGACGCGACCGGCAGCTGCGCCTGCGGCGACAGCTTCCACTGACGCACTTCGAACATGAAGAAGGGCCGCGAACCTCAACCAGGTCGCGGCCCTTCCTCATACCCGCAGCTCTTGCTGCCCGCGGGGGGATCAGACGTAGGCGTCCAGATCGGCGACCTGGGCGAGACACCGCTCGTCCACGGTCCAGGCCGGAGCGATCTGCCGGGGCAGTGGCAGGTTCTCGGCCTGGAGGGACGACGGGATGCCGGCGCAATCGGCGATGAGTTCGCCGATCGATTCCGGTTCGAGGTGATACGCGGAAGTGGTCACGAACGACAAGTTAATGACTCACGTTCGAGTAGCACACCACTACCAACCGGTAGTGTTCATGGCCGTGCCTGAAGCAACCCGTATGGGGCATGACCTGCGGGTAACTTAGCCGTCCTCGTTTCGGCGGGGCCGACCGATCAAGGAGAACCGGTGGCAGACAGCGCCAGGATCGCGGTATCCGGCAGTATCGCAACCGATCACCTCATGCACTTCCCGGGCAGGTTCGCCGAGCAGCTCGTCGCCGAGCAGCTGCACCGCGTGTCCCTGAGCTTCCTTGCCGACGACCTCGTCGTCCGGCGGGGCGGGATCGGCGCGAACATCGCCTTCGGTCTCGGTGTCCTCGGCAAGCGGCCGATCCTGGTCGGCGCGGTGGGCTCCGACTTCGCCGACTACCGCTCGTGGCTCGAACGGCACGGTGTCGACACCGCCGGCGTGCTGGTCTCCGAGGTCGCGCACACCGCCCGTTTCGTCTGCACCACCGACGAGGACCTCTGCCAGATCGCCACCTTCTACGCCGGCGCGATGGCCGAATCACGCAACATCGAACTGGAGCCGGTCGCCGCGCACGCCGGTGAGCTGTCGCTCGTGCTGATCAGCCCGGACGACCCCGAAGGCATGGTCCGGCACGCCGAGGAGTGCCGCCAGCGCGGCTATATCTTCGCCGTCGACCCCTCGCAGCAGCTGGCCCGGATGGACGGCGAGCAGGTGCGCGCCTTCGTCGAGGGCGCGAAGTACCTGTTCAGCAACGACTACGAATGGGAACTGCTGCTCCAGAAGACCGGCTGGACCGAGGCGGACGTCCTCGACCGCGTCGGCATGCGGATCACGACGCTCGGGGAGAAGGGCGTCGAGATCGTCGGCAAGGACGGCCTCGCATTGCAGATCGGCGCCGTCCCCGAACGCGGCAAGATCGACCCGACCGGCGTCGGCGACGGCTTCCGCGCCGGGTTCATCGCCGGTATCGACGGCGGCCTGAGCCTGGAGCGCGCCGCGCAGCTGGGTTCGTTGATCGCCGTGCTGGTGCTGGAGACCGTGGGCACGCAGGAGTGGGCCTTCGATCGCACCGACGTCCTGGGCCGCCTCAAGGAGGCCTTCGGCCCGGAATCCGCCGAGGAGATCGCGGCGATCTTGCCGGCGTGAGTTGACGTAATACGCGTGAAGGCCCCCTTCCCTTCGCTGAGCCGAGGGAAGGGGGCCTTCACGCGCGCTGGGTCAGGATTGCGGCGAGTTCGGCGGGTCGTGACTAGAGCTTCACCGGGTAGACGGGTTCCGGCACCTCGGGTTTGATGCGGTTCTCGACGAAGATGCCGTGCCACAGCATGAACACCAGCAGCGCCCACAGCTGGCGGCTGCGGTCGAGCTGACCGGCCTTGTGCTCGTCGAGCAGGGCAAGGACGGCCTTTTTGTCGAGCAGCGCGTCGGTCTGCGAGTCCGAGATGATGCCCTTGGCCCAGTCGTACATCTCGTTGCGCAGCCAGTGCCGGATCGGCACCGGGAAGCCGAGCTTGCGCCGGTTCAGCACATGCGCCGGGATGATCTTCGCCAGTGCCTGGCGCAGCGCGTACTTCGTGGTGCCGTGCGCGAGCTTCTGGTCGAGCGGGATGGTCGCGGCGACCTTGAACACCTCGGCGTCGAGGAACGGCACGCGCAGTTCCAGCGAGTTCGCCATGGTCACCTTGTCGGCCTTGACCAGGATGTCGCCGCGCAGCCAGGTGTAGAGGTCGACGTGCTGCATCCGCGCGACCGGATCCCAGTCCTCGGAGATCTTGTACCAAGGAGCGGTGACGTCCTTGAAGCCGACGCCTTCCTCGTACGTGCGCAGAACCTTGCGGAGCTGGTCGTCGCGGAAGTTGCGGGCGTTGCCGTAATAGCGGTCCTCCAGCGGAAGCGCCCCGCGCCGCAGCAGGTCCTTGCCGCGGGTGCCCTCGGGGATCTTCGTGGAGACCTTGCCGATGATCTTCCGCATCCCGCCGGGGATCTTCTCGAACGGCGCCAGCGAGATCGGCTCGTTGTAGATCGTGTAGCCGCAGAACAGCTCGTCGGCGCCTTCGCCGGACAGCACCGCTTTGACGTGCTTGCGTGCTTCGCGGGCGATGAACCACAGCGGCACCAGCGCCGGGTCCGCCACCGGGTCGTCGAGGTACCAGACGATGAGCGGCAGCGCTTCCATCATCTCGTCCGCCGACACCGTGCGGATCACGTGCTTCACCCCGATCGCGGCCGCCGATTCGGCGGCGACGTCGACCTCGGAGTAGCCCTCGCGCTCGAACCCGGTGGTGAACGCGATGAGGTTCGGGTTGTGCTCCTTGGCCAGCGTCGCGGTCGCGGTGGAGTCGATGCCGCCGGAGAGGAACGCGCCGACCGTGACGTCCGGGTCGGAGATCATGTGCTTGCCGACCGAGTCGCGCATCACGTCGGCGATGCGCTCGTACAGTTCCTCCGCCTCGGCCTGGCTGTTGACCGGCTTCGCGTTGAACTGCGGGTGGAAGTAACGGGTGAACTCGATGTCGCCGCCGGGGACCACCCGGAACGACGTGCCGGACTCGACGCGGCGGATCCCGGTGTGCAGCGACTCGGGCTCCGGCACGTACTGGAGCACCAGGTAGTGCTGGAGGGCCTTCCGGTCGAGCTTCTCCTCGACGCCGAGCACGCTGGAGAGCTCCAGCAGGCTCTTCTTCTCACTCGAGAAGGCGACCTTGCCGGGGCCCGCGGAGTAGAACAGCGGCTTGATGCCGAACGGGTCGCGCGCGCCGAAGACGACCTTCTCCTGCGAGTCCCAGATCATGAAGGCGAACATGCCGCGCAGCTTCTTCACCGCGTCGTCGCCGAGGTAGTGATACGCCGCGACGATCGCTTCGCCGTCACCCTCTGTGGCGAATTTCGCACCATGCCCGGCGGCCAGTTCGTCACGCAGCTCGCGGTAGTTGTAGATCTCGCCGTTGAAGTTCAGCGTGTAGCGCCCGGGGGCCTCCGGCGGACCCCAGACCAGCGGCTGATGGGAGTGGTCGACGTCGATGAAGGCGAGCCGGTTGAAGCCGTAGACCACCTCGGCGTCGGCCCAGGTGTCGTGCTCGTCGGGGCCGCGGTGCCGCTGGCAGCGCATGGCGGCGTCAACCGCTTCACGGGCGCCTGCCGCGTCGGCTTCGGTCGAACAGATCAGTCCAAGCAGGCCGCACACGTCTAGTTCACACACCTCTTGTTGGCCGAGCGGGGGAGAAGGGCCCAGTATGCCCGTGTGTGGGTACACCCGGATGTGGTGGGGGATACGCGTGTTGTGGTCACCCCTTGGTCAGCGCGGCCCCGTAACTCGGCTAGGCTCCGCCATGTCACGAAGATCGGTCGAGGAGGCTCTGGGTGAAAGGGCAAGGCGCAGTGGGAAATCCAGAGCGCATCCCGGTTAAGCGGGCTGGTCGCGTCGCAGCGCTCGCCGCGCTGGTGATGCTGACCGCGACGGGCTGTTCCGGAGACGAGATCCTTCGTTTCGGCTGGCCGGTCGGGGTGACCCCGCAGGCGCACGACATGCGCACCCTGTGGACGTGGACGGTCGTCGCCGCGCTGGTCGTCGGTGTCATCGTCTGGGCGCTGATCTTCTGGACCGCGATCTTCCACCGCAAGAAGAAGACCGCCGACGGCGCGGAAGAGGACCTGCCCCGTCAGTTCCAGTACAACATCCCGCTTGAGCTCTTCACGGTCGTCGTCCCGACGATCATGGTCTGCGTGCTGTTCTTCTTCACCGCGACCACCGAGAACCGCGTGCTCGCCGAGACGGACAACCCGGACGTCACGGTCGACATCGTCGCGTTCCAGTGGAACTGGGAGTTCAAGTACAAGAGCGACTCCAAGAACCACGACGACCCCGAGATCACCACGGTCGGCAGCTCGACCGAGATCCCGCTGCTCGTCCTGCCGACGAACAAGACGATCCAGTACAACCTGCGGTCGGCCGACGTCATCCACTCGTTCTGGGTGCCGGAGTTCCACTTCAAGCGGGACGTCATGCCGGACCCGGAGAAGAACAACCAGGACTTCACCTTCCAGAACTCGATCGACAAGGAAGGGTCGTTCGTCGGCCGTTGCGCCGAACTGTGCGGCACCTACCACTCGGGGATGAACTTCGAGGTCAGGGCGCTGTCGGCGGACAAGTACGCGCAGTACATCCAGCTCCGCGGCACGGTGAACCCGAAGAGCGGCAAGCCGAACACCGCCTCCGAGGCGCTGACGGCGATGAACTGTGGCGACCTGTGCTCGCCCTACGCCGTCACCACCACCCCCTTCAACACCGACCGCACCGCGCGGGTCGCGTCCAACTGACCCGGCTGTTCGAGCCCGAAACAGGAGTGAGGCAACGTCCATGAAGGTCGAAGGACGGATTTTCTTCCTCGTCGCGGTCTTCTCCGTCGTCGTGGCGGGTGTTTACGCGTACATGACCGGAACGATGACCCGGGACGGCGTCGAGCCGGTCGGAGTGGTGGCCCTGATCCTCACCGGCGGCCTGGCCTTCCTGGCCGGGAGCTACCTGCAGTTCGTGGCGCGGCGCATCGAGCCGCGGCCGGAGGACCGGGAAGACGCCGAGATCAGCGACGGTGCCGGTGAGCTGGGCTTCTTCAGCCCCGGCAGCTACTGGCCGATCGGTCTCGCGGCGGCCGCCGCGCTGACCGGTCTCGCGCTTGCTTTCTTCCACATCTGGCTGCTGATCATCGCGCTGGGCCTGGTGATCGTCGCCATCGGCGGGCTGGTGTTCGAGTACCACACCGGTCCGAACCACGAGTGACGTCTTGACGCCGAATCGGCGCCCCGCTCCCTGGTGGAGCTGGGCGCCGTTTTCGCGTTCAGAGGACTAAACGCGGGCGGGGAGGGGTGCCGGGACGCGTTTCGGTGCGAGCGCGGCCACCAGGACGGCCAGCATCCCCACGCCCTCCAGCCACGTCGGCCGGTGCCCGTAGGCGAGGACGTCCACCACCACCGCGACCACCGGATAGACGTAGGACAGCAGAGCCACCGTCGCGGTCGGCAGCTTGCCGATGCTCGCGTACATCAGGACGTACATCAGCGCGGTGTGCACGGTCCCCAGCAACACCAGCCACAGCAGTCCCGAGGTGTCCGTCGGCAGCGGCGTGACGAGCAGCGCGGGCGCGAGCACGATCGTGCCGGTCACCAGCTGGATGGCCGCCAAGACGTGCGGGCGCAGGTGTTTGAGCTGCTTCGCGACGAACGAGGCGCCGGCGTAGAGCGCGGCCGCGCCGAGAGCGAGCGCGATTCCCGCCAGTCGCACGGGTTCGCCGTCGGCACCGTGCGCGGACAGCGAGATGAGCGTCACCCCGCCGAACGCGATCAGCGCCCGGATCAGCTGGCTTTTCACCATTTTCTCGCCGAGGAACGCCGCGGCGAGACCGACCAGCATCAGCGGCTGAGTGTGGTAGACGACGGTGCTGACCGAGATCGACGACAGCGCGTACGAGGCGAAGAGCAGCACCCAGTTCCCGACCAGGAACAGCCCGCCGAGGATGGCGAGCAGCAGGTCACGACGGGTCACCGTCCACGGGCGGAGCCAGCCACGGGCCGCGCTCCACACCAGGAGCAGCAGGCCGCCGACGAGGCTCCTCGCGAACGCCACGGCGGGCGCGTCGGCGCCGCTTTCGAGGACGACGGCGCCGATCGTGCCGGACAGGGCCATCGCGGCGGTCCACTGGAGCAGAGGGTTGTTCTTGGTCATGGCGACCACTTTCGCCCTCGCACGACTACCCGACCAGTGTCAGAGATGACATCGACCGCAAAACTTATGACAGACTGCCGGGATGGATGTGAAGAAGGTCGCGGTGGTGCTCGCCGACCAGGTCTCGCCGTTCGAACTCGGCGTCGCGTGCGAGGTCTTCGGCACCGATCGCAGCGCGGACGGCATCGAGGGCTGGGATTTCGCGGTCTGCTCGCCCGGTGGGGAGAACGTCTTGAGCTGGTCCGGATTCGGCCTCGACGGGCTGGAGAGCCTGGACTTCGCGGCGTCCGCCGACCTGCTGATAGTCCCGACCTGCGCGCCACGGAGCGCGAGCCCGCCGGAGCCGGTCCTCGAAGTCTTGCGTGACGCCGCGAGCAGGGGTGCCTGGGTCGCGGGTTTCTGCGCGGGTGTCTTCTCGCTCGGCTACGCGGGGCTTCTCGACGGGCGCGACTGCACCGTGCACTGGGTTTACGAGCAGGAATTCCGGTCACGTTTCCCGACGGCGAAGGTCGACCCGAAGGCGTTGTACGTCCATGACGGTGGTGTCCTCACCAGCGCGGGGACCGTCGCCGCCGTCGACCTGTGCCTGCATCTGGTGCGCGAACTCCGCGGTGTCGCCGCGGCCACCGCGCTGGCGCGGCGGATGGTCGCGGCACCGCACCGGGTCGGCGGACAGGCGCAGTTCGTGCAGGCGCCGGTCCCCGAGACCGCCGCACCGGACGACACCGTGCTCGCCGAGGCGCTCGAATGGATCGAGCGGCGACTGGACCAGCCGTTCACCGTCGCGGAACTCGCCCGCCGCAGCGGTTTGGGGGAGCGCACGTTCCTGCGCCGGTTCTCGGCGGCCACCGGAACGACCCCGCACCGGTGGCTCACCGAACGACGGCTCGATCGCGCCCAGTCGTTGCTCGAAGAAGGCCGTCTGTCCATTGAGGACATCGCGACCGCCTGTGGATACGCTTCCGCGGCGGCGCTGCGGCACCAGTTCGGCAAGCTTCGCGGAACGAGCCCGAGCGCCTACCGTAGGACGTTTTCCGTCGGCTAGAAGGAGATTTCCTGCCCGACGGTGACGGTGACGTGGTCGGGTACCTCTTCGTGGCTGTCACCGACCGACAGGGTTCCGGTCGGTTCGAAGAGCAACAGCGACGCACCGTCCACTGAGGATGGTTTGTGGTAGGTGCCGCGCGGGACGACGAACACCGAACCGCGCGGCAGCGTGACGACGCGTTCGCCAGCCTCTTCGCGCAACGCGATGTCGAGGCTCCCGTCGAGGACGAGGAAGAATTCGTCGGTGTTCTCGTGGACGTGCCAGACGTGCTCGCCCGCGACCTTGGCGAGGCGGACGTCGTAGTCGTTGACGTGGGCGACGATCCGCGGGCTCCAGATCTCGTCGAACCCGGCCAGCGCGGTCCCCAGATCGATCGGCTGCTTGCTCATGATCCGATCCTGGCCACTGGACCGCCCGAGGGGTGAGTGCTAGGAATCGCATATGTCGCATGATTTCTCGCACGAGGTCGCCGTCCTGGTCGACGAGGGCTCCAACCCCTTCGAAATGGGCGTCGCGACCGAACTCTTCGGCCTGCGGCGACCGGAACTGCACCGGCCCTGGTACGGCTTCACACTGTGCGCCGCCGAGTCGTCCGTGCGCATGCACCTGGGGATGTTCACCCTCACCGGGGTCGCCGGGCTCGAAGCCGCGGAATCCGCCGACACGGTGATCGTGCCCAACCGGCTCGATCCGGAGCGCCCGGCCCGGGAATCGGTGCTGACGGCCATCCGTGCCGCGGCCGCGCGGGGTGCCCGGCTGGTGAGCTTCTGCACCGGCGCGTTCACCCTCGCGCAGGCGGGTGTCCTGGACGGGCGGCGTGCGACGACGCACTGGAAGTGGGCCGAGCGGTTCCGGTCGCTGTTCCCCGCAGTGCGGCTGGAACCGGACGTCCTGTTCGTCGACGACGGCGATGTCCTGACCGCGGCGGGCAGCGCGGCCGCGCTCGATCTCGGGCTGCACTTGATCGGCCGCGACCACGGTGCCGAGATCGCCAACGCGGTGAGCAGGCGGCTGGTGTTCGCCGGGCACCGCGACGGTGGGCAGCGGCAGTTCGTCGAGCGCCCGGTGCCGTCGGTACCGGACACCTCCCTGGCGCCGGTGCTCGAATGGGCACGCGAACGACTGGACCGGCCGCTCACCGTCGCCGACCTCGCCGCCAGGGCGGCGGCCAGCCAGGCGACGCTGCACCGGCGGTTCCGCGCCGAACTGGGGACGACGCCCCTGGCGTGGCTCACGACGGAACGCATCGCGCTGGCGTGCCGGCTGATCGAGCGCGGCGAGCAGCGGCTGGACCGGGTGGCGCGGGCTTCGGGTTTCGGTACCGCGGCGAACCTGCGTACGCAGCTTCGGCGGGCTACCGGCCTGACGCCTACGGCTTACCGGGCGCGGTTCAGCACCGCTTCGTAAGGCTAGGACTTGTTATGAACGGACCTTTCATAACAGGATTTGTTATGAACGGTCCGTTCATAACGCCTCGTCCCGGTTGCGGGGTGTCGGCTGGAGAGTCCGTGGAGGCCTCCTTCCCTACTCTCAGGGTGGGTAAGGAGGCCTTCACTACGTCGCTGGCCAGGCGCGGGAGCGCGCCGGTGGCCGCTCCGCAGTCGCCCCAATGTTATGAACGGACCTTTCATAACAAATTCTGTTATGAACGGTCCGTTCATAACACGCGCGAAGCTAAGCGAAGGTAATCCACCGGTTCAGCAGGTCGGCCGCCGCACCTGAGTCGACGGCCGAGGCCGCCCGCGCCAGACCCGCGGCGAGGTCGTCTTCCAGCGAGTCCGAGAAGCCGGTGAAAGCGGCCAGCGCGGCCGCCGAGTTGAGCAGCACCGCGTCCCGCACCGGCCCGGGCTTCCCGCCCATCACCTGGCGGAACACCTCGGCGTTGTGCGCCGCGTCGCCGCCGCGCAGGTCTTCGGCGGTCGCGCGCGTGATGCCCAGCGACGAAGGGTCGAAGCTGCGCTCGGTGATCTCGCCACCGGAGACGACCCACACCGAACTCGTGGTCGTGGTGGTGATCTCATCGAGCCCGTCGTCGCCGCGGACGAGCAGCACGGTCATCCCGCGACGCGCGAAAACCTCGGCCAGGACGCGGGTCTTGTCCGCGTAGGCGCAGCCGATCAGCGAACTGCGCGGTTGCGCCGGGTTGGTGAGCGGGCCCAGCAGGTTGAACGTCGTCGGCACGCCGAGTTCACCGCGCGTCGGGCCGGCGTGGCGCAGGGCGGGGTGGAACTTCGGCGCGAAGCAGAAGCCGATGCCCAGTTCGTTGACGCTGCGCTGGACCGTCTCGGGCGGCAGGTCGATGGTGACGCCCAGTTCCTCCAGCACGTCGGCGGCGCCGGACTTCGACGAGGCGCTGCGGTTGCCGTGTTTGGCCACCGGGGCACCGGCCGCGGCCGTCACCACCGTGGCCATGGTGGAGATGTTGACCGAGTTGGACCGGTCGCCGCCGGTACCGACGATGTCCACCGACGGCCGGTCGATGGTCACCCGTTTGGCGTGCGCCAGCATGGCGTCGGCCATGCCGGAGATCTCCGCCGGCGTCTCGCCCTTCGCGCGCAGCGCGACGGCGAATCCGGCGATCTGGGAGGGCGTCGCCGCCCCGCTCATGATCTGGTCCATCGCCCACGCGGTGTCCTGTTCGGACAGGTCCGCGCGCGCGATGAGCTGGTTGAGCAGGGACGGCCAGGTCTTGGCGGCCGCGCTCATCGGCTCAGCCGCGCACGGCCGGCACCCGCCGGGCGCGCAGCACGTCGGCGACCGTCTCGGCGGCGGTCAGCGGGTCGAGCGGGTGGACCAGCACCGCGTCGGCCTGCGACCAGGTCGCGAGCCAGCGGTCGTCCTTGCGCCGCACCGACACGATGATCGGCGGGCAGTGCTCGATCTCGTTCTTGAGCTGACGGGTCAGCCCGATGCCGCCGGTCGGCTGCGCCTCGCCGTCGAGGATGGCCAGGTCCACGTTGCCCGCGTCCATCTCGACGAGCACCTCGGAGATGCCGGACGCCTCGGTGTAGTCCACCCGGCCGAGGTCGGCGGCGGGCCTGCGGCCGACGGCGTTGATGATCGCCTCGCGCACCTCCGCCTTGTGGCTGAACACCAGGATCCGCATCGCCTGCTCGCCCATGAGCGCGCCTCCGCCTCGTTTAGTCATGTCGACCCCGCGATGTTATCCGCCATGACCGACATCACGTGGACGCACCCGACGGCTGGAGCGCGTCCCAGCCCAGCGAGTCCCCGCCGAGCCGCTGCGCCAGGCCCGCCATCCGCGACCGTTCCTGCGCGCAATGCAGCGCGTCGAGGGTCTGGACGCGCACCGCGTGCGTCAGCGTGAAGCCGCCGTCCGGCCCCTGTTCCCGCAGCTCCCAGCCGTCCTGGGCGAGGATCGAGGTCGCCTCCGCCACCTTTTCGGGCGGAAGTTTCAAGTGGTGGCGCAAGATCGCGGGTGCTTCGGCGACCCAAGCGGGTGATCTCGCCAGCACCGAAGAGTCCGCCTCGGCCGGATCGAAGGCCTCCGCGACGACCTCCACGCCGGGCGTGTCGACCGTCAGACCTGGGAGGTTCGGCTTCTTGACCAGGTCACGGAGCCGATCTAGTAAACCCATGAGTAGCCCAGTCCCCTCTTTCGTTCAGATGTGACCCGACACGCATGCGACTTGCCGTGGACCCACCCGGCGGGCCCCATGCGTGAGAGGACATAATGCGACGCGTGACAACGGCAGCTCCCACCATCAGCCAGCGGGTCCACTCGCTGAACCGGCCGAACATGGTCAGTGTCGGCACCATCGTGTGGCTGTCCAGCGAACTGATGTTCTTCGCCGGACTGTTCGCCATGTTCTTCACCGTGAAGGCGCAGAACGCGTCCGGCCAATGGCCGCCGCCGCTGCACGGTGAGCCCTTCCACCTGAACATCGCGCTGGCGATCCCGTTCACGGTGATCCTCGTGGCGTCGTCGTTCACCTGCCAGTTCGGTGTGTTCGCCGCCGAAAAGGGTGACGTGTTCGGCCTCCGCCGCTGGTACATCATCACCTTGATCATGGGCGCGATCTTCGTGGGCGGCCAGGGCTACGAGTACCTGAACCTGATCCACGAGGGGCTGACCATCCCGTCCGGCGCGTACGGCACGGTCTTCTACCTCGCGACCGGGTTCCACGGCCTGCACGTCATCGGCGGGCTCATCGCGTTCGTGTACCTGCTTATCCGCACCAAGCTGAGCAAGTTCACCCCGGCCCAGGCCACCTCGGCGATCGTCGTGTCGTACTACTGGCACTTCGTCGACATCGTGTGGGTGGGCCTGTTCGCGGTGATCTACATCCTTCCGTGAACGAAGCCCCCACCACGACCTATCGGCCTGAACTGACAGCAAGGGTTGCCGCAAGATGACCTCCAGCAAGGACAAGACGGAGCGCCGCTTCCGCAAGCGCTCCAAGGCGCGCAAGCGGTTCGCCGGCGCGCTGGCGCTCGGGATCGCGCTGCTGAGCGTGGGCGGGCTGTACGCCGTTTTCGCACCGGAGCCGCAGACCGCGCAGGCGCAGGGCGAGTCCGCCCTCCTGCGCGAGGGCGAAAAGCTCTACAACAACACGTGTATCGAATGTCACGGGCCGAAGCTCGAAGGCGTCACCGACCGTGGCCCGAGCCTCATCGGCATCGGCGACGCGGCCGTGTACTTCCAGACCTCGACCGGCCGCATGCCCGCCGTGCGCCAGGAGGCCCAGGCGCAGCGGAAGCCGCCGAAGCTGTCCGAGGCCGAGATCAACGCGCTGGGCGCCTACATCCAGGCCAACGGCGGTGGCGCGCAGCGTCCCGCCGAGAAGGGTGACGCGCTGCGCGGCGAGGACGTCGCGCGCGGCAGCGAACTCTTCCGCCTCAACTGCGCCTCCTGCCACGGTTTCACCGGCCGCGGCGGCGCGCTCTCGTCGGGCAAGTTCGCCCCGAACCTGGACCCGGCCACGGAAGAGCAGATCTACACCGCGATGCTCACCGGGCCGCAGAACATGCCCAAGTTCTCCGACCGGCAGCTGTCGCCGGAGGAGAAGAAGGACATCATCGCGTTCGTGAAGTCCGTGAGTGACGGGAAAAACTCCCCCGGCGGTAGCTCGCTCGGCGGTCTTGGCCCGGCCTCGGAGGGCGCGATCGCGTGGATCGTCGGGATCGCCGCGCTGATCGGCGTGACGTTGTGGATTGGATCGAAGGCATGAGCGCCGAAGGGCCGAAGCCGCCGACAGAGGCGGAATTGGCGGACATGGATCGCGACCAGCTCGTCAAGCTGGGTACCGCGCTCGACGGGGTCGAGATCGTGGAGTACCCGAAGCCGTGGCCGGTCGAGGGGACGCGGGCTGAGAAGCGCGCCGAGCGCTCGGTCGCCCTCTGGTTCGTGCTGGCCGCGTTGTCCGGCCTCGCGTTCGTCGTGATCCTCGCCTGGCCGGAGTGGTTCGAGTACACCGAGCCGGGCCATCACGGGTACACGCTGTACACGCTCTACACACCGCTGCTCGGGGTCACCCTCGGCCTCGCCGTGCTCAGCATCGGCATCGGCGCGGTCCTCTACACCAAGAAGTTCATCCCGGCCGAGGTCGCGGTGCAGGAGCGCGGGGACGGCGGGTCGAAAGAGGTCGACAAGGCCACCATCCTCGCGCAGCTGGCCCACTCGGGCAGCGACAGCACCATCGCGCGCCGGTCGCTGATCAAGCGGTCCGCGGGCGCCGGTGCCGGGGTGCTCGGCCTCGCCGTCGCGGCGCTGCCGGTCGCGTCCTTCATCAAGGACCCGTGGAAGGACACCGAGAACCGCGACTCGCTGTGGCACTCGGGCTGGAAGAAGAACTTCCCGGAAGAGGTCGTCTACCTGCGCCGCAACACCGGCCGTCCGCACGAGGTCTCCCTGGTCCGGGTCGAGGACCTCGACGCGGGCGCCATGGAGACGGTGTTCCCGTTCCGCGAGTCTGAGCGGGAGGACGAGCACGCGTTGTCCGCCGCCTTCAAGCGGGTCGACAACCCCGTCATGCTGATCCGCCTCCGCCCGACCGACGCCGCCAAGGTCATCAAGCGTCAGGGCCAGGAAGACTACAACTTCGGCGACTACTACGCGTACACGAAGATCTGCAGCCACGTCGGCTGCCCGACCTCCCTGTACGAGCAGCGGACCAACCGCATCCTCTGCCCCTGTCACCAGTCGCAGTTCGACGCGCTCCACTACGCCAAGCCGATTTTCGGTCCGGCGACGCGGCCGTTGGCCCAGCTTCCGATTACAGTGGACAAAGAGGGCTTCCTGATCGCGCGCGGAGACTTCAACGAGGCCGTCGGACCGGCCTTTTGGGAGCGTAAGTCATGAGTTCACTCACCACCCCGACGAAGGGGACGAACCCGGTCGAGAAGGCCGCGGGCGCGGGTGCCAAGTGGGCCGACGACCGGTATCACCTGGCCAAGGGCATGCGGCACCAGATCAACAAGGTGTTCCCGACCCACTGGTCGTTCCTCCTCGGCGAGATCGCGCTCTACAGCTTCATCATCCTGCTGCTGTCGGGTGTGTACCTCACACTGTTCTTCGACCCCTCCATGGAGGAGGTCGTCTACAACGGCAGCTACACCGGCCTTCAGGGCGTCGAGATGTCGCGGGCCTTCGCGACCACGCTCGACATCTCGTTCGACGTCCGCGGCGGTCTGTTCGTCCGCCAGCTGCACCACTGGGCCGCGCTGATCTTCGTGGCCTCGATGATGGTGCACATGTTCCGGATCTTCTTCACCGGCGCGTTCCGTCGCCCGCGTGAGGCGAACTGGGTCATCGGCGCGCTGCTGCTGGTCCTGGGCATGTTCGAAGGCTTCTTCGGCTACTCGCTCCCGGACGACCTGCTCTCCGGTACCGGTATCCGCGCGACGCTGTCGGGCATCGTGCTGTCGGTGCCGGTCATGGGCACCTGGCTCCACTGGGCGCTGTTCGGCGGCGAGTTCCCCGGCAACGAGATCATCCCGCGCCTGTACACGATCCACATCCTGCTGCTGCCGGGCATCATGCTCGCGCTGGTGGGTGCGCACCTCGCGCTGGTCTGGTACCAGAAGCACACGCAGTTCCCCGGCGTGCGCCGTAAGGAGACCAACGTCGTCGGCGTTCGCATCATGCCGGTCTTCGCGCTCAAGGGCGGTGCGTTCTTCGCGCTGGTCACCGGCGTCATCGCGCTGATGTCAGGCCTCTTCCAGATCAACCCGATCTGGAACATCGGCCCGTACAACGCGGCGCAGGTCTCGGCGGGTTCGCAGCCTGACTGGTACATGGCCTGGGCCGACGGCATGCTGCGGATCTGGCCCGCGTGGGAGCTCTACCTCGGGAACTACACGGTCCCCGCGGTGTTCTTCCCCGGCGCGGTCGGGATGCCGCTGCTGATCGGGTTGCTGGTGATGTATCCGTGGATCGAGCGAAAGCTGTCCAAGGACATCGCGCACCACAACCTGCTGCAGCGTCCGCGCGACGTCCCGGTCCGGACCTCGCTGGGCATCATGGCCCTGACGTTCTTCGCGGTCATCATGCTGTCGGGCTTCAACGACATCATCGCGTTCGCCTTCGACATCTCGCTGAACGCGACGACGTGGGCGGGCCGGATCGGTGTGCTGCTCGCACCGCCGATCGCGTATTACCTCACCTACCGGATCTGCCTGGGTCTTCAGCGGGCCGACCGCGAGGTGCTGGAGCACGGTGTCGAAACCGGCATCATCAAGCGCCTGCCGCACGGTGAGTTCATCGAAATCCACCAGCCGCTCGGCCCGGTGGACGATCACGGCCACCCGCTGCCGCTCGAGTACCAGGGCGCGTCGGTGCCGAAGAAGATGAACAAGCTCGGCTCGGCCGGACACGCCGTCGCGGGTTCGACCTGGTCGCCGGACCCGGTCGAGGAGACGGTCGCGCTGGAGCGCGCCCGATCCAACGGGCACGGCAACGGCAAGGTCGACGACATCGGCGGCGAGCCCTCGGCGGAGCGCAGGGAGATCTCCTCCGGGCACTAGGTCGGCAGAAGTACGTGAAGGCCCCCTTCATTGCGCCTAGCGCAATGAAGGGGGCCTTCACGTATCTGGGACGGAGCTGTTACCCGTGGTGGATCCAGGTTGAACGTCCCTGTTTCCACAGCCGGCCGCCTGGTCGTCGTGACCGGACCGTTCACGCGGAACTGTGTGGCACGACCATGAGCAACGGAGGATTCGGGACACTCACCGTCCCCGATCCTCCGTTGATCATGGTCTGGAGTCGAGTGGCGTGGTGACGATGAAGGAATTGGGACGTTCAACGTCCCAATTCCTTCATCGTCGATCCCGATAGCCCTCGGTGATCGTCAGCCTCGCGTAGGTAGGCCTTCACGGACCGGTCACACCAGCGTCAGCCGACGACCCGCAGCTCCAGCGGCCGCATGTCGTCCTCGCTCGGCACCACGGTGAGGCCCGCGGCGGAGAGGACCGCGGTGAGCGCCGCCCTCACCGCCGCGTGTGCGGCGTTCAGCTGCCGCACTCTCGGATGCTCGATCTCCCCGGCCGTCAGGTGCCGGTAGACCTCCTCCTGCCAGGTGACGTTCATCAGCCAGTTCACGTAGACGCCGCCGGCTCGTCCGAAGAGGTCCACGTCGATCGCCGCGCCGCCCTCGTCGCTGAGGCCGGAGAGGTCCGGTTCGGCGATCACCCGGAAACCCGCCTCTCGCAGGACGGCCGCGGTCCGGCCGCCCAGTGCGAGCAGCCGTTCCTGGTCGGCGGGGGAGACCCGTCGCGGCGACGTCATCCGGCACCCACGAGCACGCGTTCCTCCTGGGTCTCGGCGATCAGCGCGCCGGGGAAGTGGATGCCGCGTTTCCGGTAGGCGTCCCGCATATAGCCCTGCAGGATCGTCTTGTACCCCGAATTGAGCAGTTTGTCTTTCGTCCAGTTCACGGAGAACGAGACGACCAGATCGTCCCCCATTTCAGGCACCCAATCCCGGTCGCAGTCGGGGCACGGCTTTCGTTCGGAGTACAGGGCCTTGATGTTCTTCGGATCCTTTCCCTTGGCCCGTACCTTCTCGACGATGTCCCGCTCGGAGTGCCGGTCCTCGCCGTCGCTGTAACCGATCACGTAGTTCGGGTATTTGCCGTCGGGGTTGGTCCAGCCTTCCAGATAGGCGACCGCGATGTTGTGCCCGATCCCGAAGCCGGACCCGATCCGCGCGTCCATCGCGATGGACGACATCCCGCCGCTGTCGTAATCGACGAGCCCGCAGGTGAAGTCCGGGAGATCCGCTGTCCTGGCGGCGGCCACCGGGACTTCGGAGAGCCGCTTGCACCATTTGCGGATGGTCTTGAAGATCGGCGTGACCTTCTCCACGACCTTGCTGAAGAGCGCGGACTTGCTCACGAACTTCTTGATGTTGTCGATGATCTTCACGACCGCCGAAGCCACCTTCGGCAGTTTCAGGAACACCGCGACCACTGACGCCACGTTGAGCACGGTCCAGATGCAGGCTTCGATGTTGCCGTCGCCGAAGCACCTTTCCGCGTCGCGCCAGCCGATGACCTCCAGCAGCACTTCGGCGCCGATCTCGACGAGGAATTCGACGACGCCGCCGCCGCTCTGGGCCTTCTCCCTCGCCTGCCGGTATTCGTCCAGGAGCATGCGCCCGAAATCGGACGTCGAAAGCATCGCGACCTCTTCCGGCGTCAGGTCCGGAAGCTGCCCGGACGCCTCGGCCGCCTTGCGCCGTGCTTCCTCCTCTTCCTGACGTTGCCGTTCTTCGGCGCGGTCCGCGGCCTGCTGGGCCTCGGTCGCGCTCTGCCTCGCCCTCTCGGCCGCGGCGGCGGCGTTGCGGGCGTGCTCCTCCGCCCGGTCGGCGGCGTCCCTGGCCTCGGCCGCCGACCTTTCGGCGTTCGTCGCCGCTTCCCTGGCCAGCCGCGCGTCGTTCTCGGCCCGGCCCGCGGCGTCACGGGCGGCCTGGGCATCCCGCTCGGCCGCCGCCGCGCTCCGGCCCGCGATGGCCGCGTCGGCGTTCGCCTCGTTGGCGGCGGCCCTGGCGGTCTGCGCGTCGGCCCTGGCGGCCGCGTCGGACGCGTTCGCCCGTTCGCCGGCCGCTCGGGCGAGTGCTCCTTCGGCCGCCGCGCGTGCGGCCGCTTCCTGTGCCTCCGCGGCGGAATTCGCGGCCGCCGCGGCCGACGACGCCGCCCGTGCCGCGGCTTCGAAGGCGGGTTTCACCGTCTCCGCCGCTCGCCTGGCGGCCTCGGCGGCACGCTCGGCGGCCAGCTGGGCTTCGGTGGCCCGTTCCCGCGCCGCCCTCGCCTGTTCGTCGCCGACGGCCCTGGCCTGGCTCGCGACCAGGATGACGAAGTCCGCGTCGATGTCCGTGCCCGCGTACGGCGCGACGACCCGGATCGCGGTGTTCGCCGGATCGGTGATGGCCGCCGACGAAGAGCTCGCCGCCGTGGACGCCCGGAGCGCGACGGACGCCTGCGTGGCCGCCGAAACCGACTCGTTGAAGGCCGCGTCGGCCTCGGCCCGGGTCCGTTCCGCCGCCATCAGCGACCGCATCGCCTCCTGGGACGCCTGCTCGGCCAGCTGGACGGCCGAACGCGCGGCCTCGGCCGCCTTGGTCTCCTCCAAGGTCGCTTCGCTGGCTTTGACGTTGGCCAGGGTCGCGTGCTGGTGCGTTTCCGCGGCCGACGACTCAGCCTGGCCCGCTGCCCTGTCCGAAGCCGCGGCCGCTGCCTTGGCCTCCTGCGCGGCCGCGCGTGCCCGGGCCGCGGCCCGGGTCGACTCGGTCGCCGCTTCCCTGGCGACCACGGCCGCCCCGGTCGCCCGGTTTGCCGCGTCCCGTGCCGCGGAAGCCGCCGAGGCGGCCTGTCCCGCCTCGGCACGGGCCGAGTCGGCCGCCCGGCGCGCGTCGCCCTCGGCCGTCGTCCCGCGGGCCGCCGCCTCGGCCGCCGTGAGCGCGTCCGCCTTGGCCTGGGCCGACTGCTTGCGCTGCTCGGCCGCGTAGGCGTTGTCACGGGCCGTCCGCGCGTTGCCTTCCTCGGTGACCGCCCGCTGTTCGGCGTCGCTCGCGAGCCGCTCTTGGTGTTGCGCCCGCTGGTTGGCGTCCTCGGCGATTCCGGCCTGACGCTGGGCCTCGCCGCGCTGCCGTCGTGCTTCCGCCGCGGCCTGGTCGGCACGCTGTCGCGCGTTGGCCGCGTTGACGCGTTCCGCCTCGGCGACCTGCCGGGCGTTCTTCGCCCGGTCCCGCTGGCGTTGCGCCTCCTCCCGGTGCCCGCGGGTCCGGTCCGCGGCCGCCTTGGCCGCCTCGGCCGCGGTTTCCGCCTGTTCGCGAGCGGATTTGGCGCGGACGGCGGCGTCCTTGGCCGCCGCGGCCTGTGCGGCCGCGGCATCGGCGACCGCTTTGGCGGCCTGCGCGTGCTGTTCGGCGTGCAGGCCCCACTGACGTGCCTGTTCCGCGTGCCGCTCCGCCCGTTCCTGCGCGTTGCGGGCCTGATCGGTCGCCTCGGTGGCGTCGATCGCGTGCTGCGCGGTCTCCGAAGCGTGCACGGCGCCCTGGGCGGCCGCGGCCATTCCCCGGGCCATGTCGCCCCATTGCGTGCCGTAGGGCAGCCCGGCGGCGATGAGTTCGGCGGCCTGGACACCCGCGCGTTCGGCGGCGCCGACGGCGTCGGTCGACGCGGTGCGGGCGTTGGCCACCTGACGCGCGGCTTCGGTCTTGACGAGGGTGAACGAATCCGCCGGGTGATTCCCCGCCGCGTCGTTGGCGTCGAGGATCTGCTTGGCCTTACGGGCTTCGTTGCCCGCCTGCACCATCGCGTTGGCGACCCGCTGCAGCGCCCGCAGCGCGTCGCCGTGCGCCACCACGAGCTGTCCGCGCGCGGTCATCGCCCTGGCGGACCGCCGGGCGAGATCACCCAGCTGGTCGGCCGCGCGTTCGGCGGCCTCCTGGTCGCGGATCTGCTTGTCGCGATCTTCGGCGTCGCGCCGCGCGGCGGCCAGGTAGCCGGTGTTGAGGAATTCGGCGATCGCCGCGTCACCGGCGTCGATCGCGGCTTGCGCCGCGGTCTTCACGTGGTGCCCGGCGACGCCGAGCAGGGCGGTGACCCGCGCGCGCAGCTGGTCGGCCCTGGCCTGGGTCCCGGCGGCGATCTGCGTGTCCCGTTCCTGCGCGATCTCCTTGCCGTAGGCCAGGAACTGCTCGCGATCGGTGTCGGTGCCCGCCAGCACCCGCTGGACTTCGGCCTTGAAGATCGGGCCGCCGGTGCCGGCCATCGCCTGGATGGTGACCCGGTTCTGCCTCGCTGTTTCGGCCACGCGTGCCGCGGCGCGGGCTCTGGCCGCGTCGAGACCTTGTTCGAGGAATTCCTCCAGCGCGGTGGCGGTTCCGGCGGCCAGCGCGGCCGCGGCGGCTTCGCGGACCTCCGGCTCCTCCGCCAGTTCCGCGTGGTCGGCGACGATCTGACGGACGAACGGTTCGCCGACGAGGGAGGGGACACCCGCCTGTCCGTCCCAGTTGCGATACGGGTCCTCCGGCATCGGCCGCGCGGGCGACGTCGGTGGCGGGGTGACAGGTGGTGGATCGTCGGCCGACGCGGAACCGGGCTGGATCAGCCCGGCGAAAACGGTCAGGACCAAGAAAAGGACGAGCGCTCTCAGCGCGTGTTTGGGTTGGGACATCTGAACCCCCAGAAGTCTTCGTTTCCCGGAAAGGAAAGGTGGCCTCGCCGGTTTCCCGGCGAGGCCACCGGTGTCACCTGGCGTACGCCCACGCGCCCTTCTGGGCGGTGTGATCGATGTTGCCGAACTGGAACATGCTCCGGCGTTTCCCGGGTTCACCCGGGACGTCCATCTCGTCGGAGATGGGATAGCCGAGCCAGCTCCGTTCCCAGCCCATCTTTTCCCAGAGATCGCGGATGGCGCCGTAGATCAGCCGCGAATCCGTGCCGGGACTCCAATAGATGGACCGGCCGCTTTCGAGATGGGTCGCCCTGCCGACCCCGTCCGGGAGGAAGAGATTGTCGACGATGGGCAGGTTGGCGGGGACCTTGTGCCCGCCCATGGACCAGTATTTGGTCAGGACCGGGTACAGGATGTTCTTCGGCCCCAGTGAAGGGTTCCAGAAGGCCGCGCCGTTCTGGAACTTCCGCACCCGCACCCCGTTCTCGATGTACTCCGGCGTCACCGCGGGCCCGAAGTACTCGCGCCACCAGTCCTCGTTGAGCAGCCGGAGGTCGATCTTCGTGGAGATGTTCGGGTTCGGGTCGACGGTCCTCCACGACGCGTCGGTCGCGTAATTGCCCGTGGTGTCGAAGTTGTTCTCGGCGCTCTGGCCGTGCGCGGCCCACAGCTCGCCCCAGTACTGCCGCAGGTACCGGCCGGGGTGCGCCTTCGACTGCAGGCTCACGTTGCCCGCGCTGTTGTCCAGGCCCGGCCGCGCGCACCAGGTCGCGTTGAGCTTGAACCCGTCGGTGCCGTCGTTGCCCGCGAGCTGGACCCGAAGGTTCGGCGCGACCCGCAGATAACTGCCGACCCGGGTGGCCGATTCGAGCGAGAAGCAGTTCGCGTCCGCGAGCCCGGTGACGACCTTCCAGCTGGCCTCGCCGAGCGGAGCGGTGACGGTGTTCGCCGGCTGCGTCCCCGGAGTCGCCCACGCGTCGCCTCCACCGCTGCGCACGTGCCAGCCGCGGGTGTTCACGGTCACTCCCGAGAAACCCTGCTCCAGCGGAAGGTACTGGCCCTTGGCGAGGAAGTCCTTGACCTGGTCCCAGGTCCCGGTCGCCGCGACCGAAGCCGCCGCGGCCGAGAGCCGCGGGCGCACCCTGCTCGCGTCGGCCTTCGTCTTGATGTCCCGCACCTTCTGCCGGTCGGCTTCCTCACGCTCGCGCAGGATCCGGGCATCGTCGCGGGCACGGGCCTCGCCGATGCCGGTGACGATGAACCGCGTCCAGTCCGCCGCCCCGGCGATCAAGGCGGCGTTCGCCGCGTTCTTGATCTCGCGGTGCGCGGGGTCGGTCAGCTCCGGCGTCTTCAGCAGTTCCCGGATGAAGTCGTCGTCGGGCAGCAGCAGCCAGCTCGCGACGGCGACGACCGGGATCTTGTGGCAGGCGTCCTTCTTGGCCGCGACCGCTTCGGCGCGTCGGCCTTCTTCCTCGCCCTTCTGCTTCTCCCGCTCGATGTAGTCGAGCTGGTCCTGATGGTGCAGCTCCCGGATCTTGTTCTCGATGAAGTCCTTCCAGACCGCCGCGTCGCCACCGAAGGCGTCGAGGGCACCGAGCTTGAGCTTGGTGCCCGCCGGAGCCCGTTGGTAGACCTTGTAGACGAAGTTCTGGTCGTTGTCGTTGAGGATGACGTCGTCGTAGGCGAGTTCGGCGTCGATCAGCGCCTCCCGCCGGACGCGGACGGTCTCGTTCCACGCGTCCTGGCGGCGCTGCCGTTCGATCCGGTCCCGCGCGGCGAAGTCGAAGACCCCGGTGCGGATGAACGCCGTCGCGTCCGGCGCGGTGGGCGTCTGCACCATGATCCGGTAGACGCGGTACGACTCTTCCTTGGTGAGCGGGAAATCGGTGCCGTTGATCCGGTCGAAGACCTTGAAGACGAAGTTCATGTCGGTGGCGTTGCGCCATTCCGGCGTCGCCTCGCCGACCTCGATCTCGTGGACCGCCCTGACCTTTTCCAGTTCGGTCGCGGCGGGGAGTTCGGCCGCCGTCGCGTCCGGGCTCTCCAACGGGACCCCGGGCGCGGGCGGCGGCGGTGCGGCGCTCGCGGCCGCCGGGGTGACCAGACCGGTCAGCGCGGTGGCGACGGTCAGGATCGCGAGCGTCCGGGTCAGTTTTCCGGTGTTCCCCAGTGTTCTTCGCATTTCGGAATACCTTCGTCGAGGAGAAGGGAAAGACCGGCCGGGGAACGGGACTCCCGGTCCCCGGCCGGATTCGGGCCGAACTCAGCCCACGGGAACGACCACGCGGCGGAATACCTTCATTTCGCCGTCGGCCGCGTTCCAGCTGATGGACCAGCCGTTCTGGAAATCACTGCGGCGTCCGCCGGGGATGTCGTACTCGTCGCTGGTCGGGAAACCGAGCTGACCGGTCTCCGCGCCGAGCGAATCCCATTTGCCGCGGATGGCGCCCATCACGAGCTTGGCCCCGGTCGCCGGGGTCCAGTAGATCGCGACACCCTGCTGCAGCGAGATCTTCGCCGAACCGCTCCCGGAGACCTGATGGGTCAGCGGCAGCAGCCATTTGTGCCCGCCCAAGGCCAGATACCGCGTGTGGACCTCGCCCGTGACGAACCTGGCGCCGGTCTCCGGGCCCCAGTAGACGCGCCCGTTCTGGAAATCCCGGTAGCGGACGCCGGCGTCGTGGACCTCGGCGGCCTTCGGGTTCCCGGCCAGGGCACGCAACTGGTCGTCGTTGTACCAGCCCAGCATCAGCGGCGTGGAGACCTCGGGGTTGGGGGCGACGACCTTCCAGCCCGAGTCCTCGTTGAACAGCCGTTCGGTGTCGAACCAGTTGCCACCGCCGGGTTGCGCGACCCACAGCTGCGCGTCGACGTGCCGCAGGACCCGGCCCGGCTGCGCCTTCGACTCCAGCGCGATGCCCCAGCCGGTGCGCTTCGGGCACCAGGTCGCGTCCCGTTTGAACGCGTCCGTGCCGTCGTTGCCGTGCAGTTTGACCCGGAAGTCCTGCTGCCGGAGGTAGTTCCCGGCGCGGTCGACGGATTCGAAGGAGTAGCAGAGCGGGTCGGCGAGCCCGTTCGCGACCTTCCACGTCGCGTACGGCAGCGGTTTGGTGCCGTCGGTACCGGCCTGCCCGGGGGTGATCCAGGCGTCGCCGCCGCCGGAGTGCACGTACCAGCCCTTCACCCCGGGGGTCACGGTCTGGAGCGACTGGTTCAGCACCTGGTACTGGCCCTCGCGCAGGAACGCGACGACGTCGGCGCGCGAACCGGTGAGCGCGGTGTCGGCGGCCGCGACCAGCCGGGGCCGGACACCGCCGTTCTCCGCCCTGGTCCTGATCTCCCGGACGACACGGCGGTTCGCCTCGTCCTCCTCGCGTTCGCGGCGGGCCTTGCCCCGGTCCGCCGCCTCCTTGAGGCCGGTGTTGACGAACGTCCGCCACACGGCCGGATCAGTGCTGCGCGAAGCGAGATCGGCGGCGTCCTTGATCTCGACGTTCGCCGGGACCGCGAGTTCGGGAAGACGCAGCAGTTCGCGGATAAAGACGTCGTCGGGTGCCTGCAGCCAAACGGTCTGGAAGGTGGCGGGGATGGCGGCCACCGCCGAACGCCGTTTGAGCTCGCGCTCGACGCGCTGTGCCTCTTCCTCGCTCTGCTGACGCGCCTTTTCGATGGCGGCGAAGTCGTCCTGCTCGGCGAGTTCGAGGACGGTGACCTCGATGAAGGTCTTCCACACGGCGGCGTCACCCTGGTACGCGGTGGCGGCGCCCGCCTTGACCTTGCTCCCGGTGGTGGCCCGGCTGAAGACCTGGAACACGAAGTTCCGGTCGGTCAGGTCGAGCATCGCCGGGTCCGGGGCGATGTGCGCGTTCTCGATCGCCTTCATCCGGGTGGTGACGCGATGCTGCTTTTCGGCGTCGCGCAGCACCTGCTCGTCCTGATCGCGCTGGACGAATTCGTGGACGCCGGTCCGGATGAACACCGAGGCGTCGGGCACGGTGAGCCCGTAGACCCGGGAGGCCTCGGCCTTGGTGCGGGGGAACTTGTCGATACCGATCTTGTCGTAGATCCGGAAGACGAAGTTCTTGTCGGACAGCCGGAGCCAGTCGTCGGTCGGTTCCCCGACGTGGATGGCGTTGACGGCGTCGAACTTCTCCCGTTGCGTGGCGGCGGGAATGGTGGTCGAGCCGACGTCGGGTTCGGCCGTCGGGATCGCCGGCGGCACGGCCTGCCCCGGCGGTGGTTCGGCCGCGTGGGCGGGAACGCCCAGCAGTCCGGAGAAGGCGGCGGCGACGGTGGCCACCGCCAGGCCACGGCTCAACCGTGACGTGGACATAGTCGTTCTTCGCATACCCCAGTTCCTTTTTCTCGAGAGAGACGGTCGTGATCAGCTCGGGTTCTTGACCCGCTGTTCGCCTTCGAGTGCCTGCCGCAGCAGCGATTCCCAGTACGCGGCCTGGTCGAGCGCCATCGAGCGGTTGTTCTCCCAATCGGCCTCGGTCGCCTTCGCGGGGTCGATCATCGCGTTCCAGTTCTGGTTCTGCGCCTGCTGGGCCGCGAGCAGGATGGCGCGCCAGGTTTCGGCCTGCCGCCGCGAGAAATCACGCGCCTCCTCCCATTTGGACTGTGCGGGTGTGGCCTGCGTGCCGACGTTCCGCCAGGCCGCGGCGGCCTTGTCCCTGGCTTCTTTCCCGGCTTCGCCCTCGGTCTCCCTGGCGGCCTTCTCCGCGGCTTCCGCGGCGGTGATCAGCCGCGCGATGGTGTGCAGCCACTGCTGGTTCTGGTCCAGCACCCGCTCACGGAACGACTCGATGTCCAGCCGCGCCGCGTGTGCCCAGCCCCAGGCGAAGAAGTCGGTCAGGTCGTCGTCGGTCGCTCCCGTCCGGACGGCGTAAGAAGCGGCGAAGCGCACCTGCGCGCCGGGATCGTTCTGCGCCAGCATCCGGATGTAGTGGCGGTCCTCCTCGACCAGCGCCCGTTTCTGCTCTCCGAGATCGGCGCGGAACTTCAGGTCGCGGGCCTTGGCGGCCTCGTAACCGCCGCCGTGGCAGAACTCTTCGCGTTTCGACGGCGGCTGGGTCAGGTAGTACGTGGCCGCCTGGTGGACCTCCGGCGAATACTGCCGGGTGTGCGTTTCCAACAGCCTGTTCAGG
The DNA here is from genome assembly GCF_001953865.1 of Amycolatopsis coloradensis. GTDB lineage: Bacteria > Actinomycetota > Actinomycetes > Mycobacteriales > Pseudonocardiaceae > Amycolatopsis > Amycolatopsis coloradensis. The sequence continues at coordinate 36,252 of NZ_MQUQ01000030.1, read as the reverse complement.
AAATCGATGTTGCGTTTGTCGAGGTTCTGTGCCCTTTCCTTCGCGAAGACGAGACCGCCGTCGGGAAGACGCAGGAATTCGATGGCCGCCGCGTCCGGATCCTCGCTCAGCAGCGCCACCCACGCGTCGGTCTTCACCGTCGCGTATACGCCGTATTTCGCGTGGTACAGCACTTCTCGCCGGGCGATCTCACCCGGCGTCGAGGCCGAGACCGAGACGACGCCCGGCACGGCCGCGCCCGCCGCCGGAACGGAGACCGTCCCGGTGAACAGGACGGCCGCGCACAAGGCGCAGGACAGCATTCGTTGATACACGGAAGCCCCCAATCACTTCGGTGCAGAATGGATATTCGGTTGTGGGTGGAAAGGGTCAGCGGCGATAGGCCAGCGTTTGCCCCGTCGCCGGGTAGTGCACGATCCAGCCGCCTTGGAAGTCGCTGCGTCTTCCGTTTTCGACGGCGTATTCGTCACTGATCGGGTATCCGAGATAACCCGTCCCGCCGCCTTCGGCGATCCATTCGTCCTGGATGGCGCCGTAGACGAGTTTCGGTTCGATCGACTTGTCGCCCCAGTAGAGGCTCGCCCCGTTCCGGAACTTCACGCGGTGCGCGCCGTCGGGGAGGGTCTCCTGGTCGGTCTCCGGGAACGAGAACTGGAGGCCGCCGAAGGCGACGTACCTCGCGACGAACGGCGAGCCCATCCACTTCGCGGCCGGTCCGAGCCGATCGTGCTGGTACATCCGGCCCTTGGCGAAGTCGCGGTACCGGAACCCGTTGCCGTCATAGCCTTCGAACACCTCGGGGGCGACGGGCGTGCCCACCGCCGCGGCGGCCGCGGCGTCGTTGTGCCACCGGAGCATGAGGACCGTGGTGATCTCGGGGTCCGGTTCCCGGGTCGCCCACGCGATGTCGGCCATGAAGGACGGGCCGCCGTCGAAGGCGTTGGACCCGGTCCGTGCCGCCGCCCAGAGCTTGTTCTGGAAATGGCGGAGGAAACGGCCCGGCTGGGCCTTCGATTCCAAGGCGACGTGGGCCGAGACGGGGTTCGGGCACCAGGTCGCGTCGAGTTCGAACTGGTCTGTGCCGTCGTGACCCTGCACCTTCACCGCGAGGTTCTGCTGCCGGAGGTAGACACCCGCCTGACGGGTGGATTCCAGCGAAGAGCAGCCCGCGTCGGCCAGCCCGGTCACCACCCGCCAGTTCGCCGCGGGGAACGGCCTGGTCCCCGTCGGCCGGTTCGGGTTGTCACCGGTGCCGACGGTCCCGTCGCCGACGGCGTTGCCGGTCACGTAGTAGCCACGCCGCCCTTGCGAGGTGGCCATGAGCGACTGTGCCAGCGGCAGGAACTGCCCGTCCCGCAGGAACGCGGTCACGTCGGCGGGGGTGCCCCGCAGTGCCGCGTCGGCGGCCTGGACCAGCCGCGGCCGCAACCGGGAGGTCTCGGCCTTCGCCCTGATGTCCCGCACCTTCTGGCGATCGGCCTCGTCGCGCGCGGCCTGTTCTCGGGCGCCGTCCCGTTTGACCGCGTCGTGGACGCCGCGGTCGATGTACGCCCGCCACACGAGCCTGTCGCTGCTCTGCAACGCGGCCAGCGCGGCGGCCTTGACCTCCGCGTGGACCGGATCGGCGAGCTGGGTGGTCTTGAGCAGCTCGCGGATGAAATCGTCGTCGGCCAGGCCGAGCCACGCCGGGTTCGGCGGGACCGGGACGGCGTTGACCGCGTTGGTGCGGGCGAAGTCGGATTCCAGTTTCTTCGCGGCTTCTTCGTCCCGCTCGCGTTCACGCTCGATGGCGTCGAGCTGGTCTCGCGTGTGCAGGTCGTAGATCGTGGTGATGATGAACGTCTTCCAGTCCGCCGCTTCGCCGCCCCAGGCGTCGAGAGCGCCGTTCTTGACCTTCGGCCCGGAAGCGCGTTTCCAGACCTGGTAGACGAAGTTCTGGTCGGTCCCGTCGAGCATCGCGGCGTCGGCGGTGATCCCGGCCCAGCGCGCCGCGTCCTCCCTGGCCTTCCTGGCCAGCGCGAGTTCACGGTCGCGCCGGATCTTCTCGTCGTGGTCGCGTCCGACGAATTCGTGGATCCCGGTGCGGATGAACGCCGACGCGTCGGCGACTTCGAGTTTGTAGACGCGATACGCCTCGGTCCTGGTCAGCGGGTACTGCGCCGGGTCGGCCCGGTCGTACACGCGGAACACGAACGCCTTGTCGTCCAGTGAGGTCCACTCACCGGTGATCTCTTCGCCGATGGCCGTGACGGCCCTGGCCTTTTCGAGGACACCGGCGGGCGGGACTTCCGTCGTGGCGACGTCTGTCNNACGTCTGTCGCCACGACGGCGGCCATCGGTGACGCGATCGCGAGGTTTCCGGACAGAAAAAGGGCAGCGGCCATCGCCGCGATCCCCGAAGGGACCGATCTTCGGTACATGTTCAGTTATCCCCAGTTCCCGGAATTCCCCCAGTGAAATCCCGGTCGAGGTTCACCTAACCGCTGATGTCCGATTCGCGCAAGATCCGCTTGGACGAGTCAGGAAATCACTCTTGCGACGTGTGTCCGGAAAGGAATTGTCAGGCGCCTTCCACCCCGATGTCGAAGGCCGACTCGCTGTCCGCCTTCGAGTACGAGCGGAACGCGATGTGCGTGACCGTGCTCAGCACTCCGGGGACCTTGCCGATCTTCGCCGGGATCAGATCCGCGAGGTCCTCGTGGGCCGCGACGCGGACCGAGGCGATCAGGTCGACGTCGCCCGCGCAGGAGTAGACCTCGCGGACGCCCTCGATGTCCGCGATCGCCTGCGCCGCTTCGGGGATCGCATCGGCTTCGACCTGGATCAGCACGATCGCCGTGATCAAAGGGTCCTCCTGTGTTCGTTGTCGCGCGCTGACGGGAACGCGCCGAAGGAGCGCAGTCAGCAGGCCGGCTAACTTGATCAGACGGGCGCCCCTTCATCGCGTTCCCGTGGGCCTTCGGCCCCAAAGAGGCGCGCGCGAGGTGAAGTCTCCGTCGGGCGCGGAGCGCCCTTGGGGAGACCCTTTGGTCCCGTCAGAAAGATCCTAGCCCGCGACCCGCTCCAGCGCCGTCGCGCTCGCCGCCAGGTCGAGCCACTCCTGCCAGCCGCCCGCGACGGCCGCCTCGGCCCACGGGTGGGTGGTACGCACGAGCCGGACCCCCGGGCGGGTCAGCCAGCGGAGCAGGATGCCGACCTCCTCCGAGATCGCGCCGAAGAGCGGCCCTGGGCCGGGGATCACCGTCTCGGCCGAGGCCACCAGCATCTCGACCACCGGCATCGGCGGCACCCCGCGCCGGGCGACGCCCGCCGACGCGAGCCTGCCGTGCCGGATCACCGCGAGTTCCCAGCCGCCCTTCCCGTCCGGCCCGGCGGCGATCAGCTCGGGAATGCCGGCCAGCGCCGACAGCCGGTGCGCCCGGCCGACCGCGCGGATCAGCCCGGCCAGCTGATCGCGGTGCTGGGCCGCCTGTTCGAAATGCTCCGCCGAGGCGAGCCGGGCCAGCTGGTCGGCGGCGGCCCGCAGCGGACGGGCGTCCGTCCCGGCGATGAGACCGGACACCGCCAGCACACCGGGCCGGTACGCCTCGACCGTTTGCAATCCCGCGCACGGCGCTCCGCAGCGGCCGAGTTCGGCGAGGACGCAGGGCTTGCCGCTCGGCGCGGTGGCCGAGATGCGCTGGGTGCACGTCCGCAGTCCCGAGGCGCCGGCGAGGGTGTCCGCGGCGGACCGGGCGTCCGTTTGGCTGCGGAAGGGCCCCAGCATCCCGTCTCGCGGCATGCGGACCACCGAGAGGCGGGGGAACGCCTCCTCGGTCAGCGCGACCCACCAGGCGTGCCGTGGGTTCTTGGAACGGCGGTTGTACATCGGACGGTGGGCGGCGATCAGCCGCAACTCCCGGACCGCGGCCTCCAGCGCGTGCGCGCACTCGACCGCGTCGACCCGTTCGGCGAGCGCGACCATCTCCCGGATCCGGCCACGGCTCTCCGAACCGGTGAAGTACTGCCGGACCCGGCGGCGCAGATCGGACGACGTCCCGACGTAGAGGACCTCCTCGCTCGGGCCGCGGAACAGGTAGACCCCGGGCCTCGACGGCAGATGCTCGGCCAGCGATCGTTTGCGGCGCTGGGCCGGGGTCACCTCGGGCAGGTAGTCCAGCAGTTCTTCGAGCGTGTGGACACCGACGTTGCCGACGCGTTCGAGCAGTGCGTGGAGGACGTCCACCGTGGCGCGCGCGTCCGCGAGGGCGCGGTGGTTGGGCGTCGTCCTCGCCCCGAACAGCGCGGCCAGCGCGGAAAGCCGGTAGCTGGGCGTCTCGTCGCGGGAGATGACCCGGCGGGCCAGCCGGACCGTGCAGACGACGGCCGTCTTCGGCCAGTGGTAACCGTGGCCTTCGCAGGCCGCGCGCATGAAACCGGTGTCGAAGGGGGCGTTGTGCGCCACGAGCACGGCACCGGAGATGAACTCGAGGAACGCCGGCAGGACGCGCTCGATCCGGGGGGCGTCGTAGACCATCGCGCTGGTGATGCCGGTGAGCTCGACGATCTGCGGCGGGATCGGCATCCCCGGGTTGACGAAGGTGGCGAACTCGCCGACGATCTCACCGGCGTGGACCTTGACCGCGCCGATCTCGGTGATCCCGTCCGGCCCGGGTCTCGTCCCGGTGGTCTCCAGGTCGAATACGACGAAAGTGGTGTCCCGCAAGGGTGTTCCGAGTTCGTCGAAGGCGAGTTGTGCCGCCCCCGGCCGCCGTCCGGTGTCCATGATCGGGCACAGTAGGGGTGGGCACCGACAATCTCGCGATCCGCGCACGGTGTCCCATCGAGCGCGCCCCGGGCCGGTGGGGCCTACGCTGGAGCGATGCAGCCGCAGCCCGCAGTGCCCGAACTGCCCGAGGACGCCACTGGCGGCCCCTCGGGGGTCGTGGCGTCGTCAGGTGGGCCGGAACCGTCCGAGGAGGTCCCGGCCGAGGGCTGGACCGCCTTGCCGGAGACCGTGCGGGAGCGGATCGCCGAGCTGGCGGCCGCCGCCGTCGGGAAGCTGCCGGTCGCCGACGTGCCGAGGCAGCTGCGCCCGGTCGCGAAGTTCGCCCCGGCGAAACGCGCGAAACTCGGCGGGACTGCGCTGATCGCCGCGCTGGGGGAGTCGTCGCAGTTCCGGGTCGCGGTCACCGAATGGCTGCGCGACCACCGCACCGACGCCCTCGATCCGAACGCCCCCGACTCCGTCGCCGCCGCGGCCGCCGCCGTGCTGCTGGGCGAGGCGGGCGCGGCGGGCCGGGTCCGGCTGGTGGCGAAGAACGCCGAAGAAACGGCGTTGCGTGCCGAACGCGACGCCGCGTTGGCGCGTAACCAGCGGCTCGAGGCCGAACTGGCCCAGCTCCGCGAAGAGTTGCGTGAGGCAAGAGAGATCGCCGGCAACGCGCGGGGCGAACGTGACGCCGAAGTCGAGAAGCTGTTGAAGCGACTGCGAGAGCAAGGTGTCCAGCTTCGTCAGGCCAAGGACGCGGTCGCCGACGTCCACGCCCAGATGGAGAGTGGCGGTGCCGAGCGCGCCGAGGAGATCAAGGCGCTGAAGGCCCAGTTGGACCGTGAGCGGCAGCGGGTCGCCACTGAGCGGGCGCGGGCGGAGAAGGCCGTCACGGACGCTGAGATCGCCCGTCAGTCCGCGCGCGAGGCACGTCAGGCCGACGAGGTCCGGCTCGGGCTGCTGCTGGACACGATCGAGGGCGCCGTCGGCGGGCTGCGCCGGGAACTTTCGGTGAGCGCGCGGGGCCAGCGTCCGGCGGACATGGTCCGCGGTGCGACGTCGGGCTTGGGGGCGGGCGGCAAGATCCAGGACGTCACCGCGCTCGACCGGTATCTCGCGCTGCCCAACGTGCACGTGATCGTCGACGGCTACAACGTCACGAAGACCGGGTACCCGGAGCTGGTGCTCTCCGACCAGCGCGACCGGCTGATCCACCAGCTTTCCGCGCTCGCCGCGCGGACCGGCGCCGAGGTGACCGTGGTGTTCGACGGCGCCGGTGTGCTCTCCGTGCCCGCGGCGGTGCCGCGCGGGGTGCGGGTGCTGTTCTCCGAACGCGGCGTGCTCGCGGACGACGTCATCCGGTCGCTGGTCGCGGCCGAGCCGCCGGGGCGGCCGATGGTGGTCGCCAGCACGGACCGGGCGGTGGCGGATTCGGTACGGCGGAAGGGCGCGCACCCGGTGCCCTCGGCGGTGCTGGTGTCGCGGCTCAGCCGGGTGTGAAGGTGCGGGTGCCGTGAGTGGCGATTCTGATCAGGCGCCAGGGCCCAGGCGAAGTCGAGATTTCGCCGGTCAGGCAGCTATTCGTCACGGGGACATACCGGTCACGAAGCTTCCCTGCTCACCCCTTACAGGCAGCAGCGGAGTCACATCCGGTTCTCAGGCGACCAGGGCGCAGGTACCGAGAGGTCCCGAAACTGTCGGTGGTCGCTCTTAATGTGCACCTCACCACTGAAAGTGAGGAGCCCGAGATGCACGACAAGGCCATCGCCGATATAGCGGACATAGAGACGCTCGTCATCGATTGCGACCGCTGCGCGGTCCGCGGTGACGCATGTCATGACTGTGTCGTCAGTGTCCTTTTGGGGGCGCCGCCGTCGCTCGAATGGGACGCCGACGAGCGGAAGGCGGTCGACGCACTCGCGGAGGCCGGGATGGTCCCGCGCCTCAGGATGGTCGAAATCGTCGGTCAGGAGCGGCGAATGTCGGCCTGAGACACGCCACGACAGTGGCATTCGGCGAGTGGTCGATCCGATCGGGTGAACGGTAGGTAGTCACGACCCTCCCTGGATGTAACGTCCGTCACAACTTTCCGCTCATGCTGGTCCGATGGTGTTTCGGCGCATCACGGAGAGTTTTTATGCCTGCCATGGTGGACGTGGTGCCTGTGGTTTCGTAACCTGGCCGAGATCTCGTGGCCGGTAGTCGTCGCCAGATGACGACACGAGATCGCCACTGAAGCAGCTTTGTCGGGGAGTTGCACCAGAACCAGCCGTGCGCCAAACCTGTTGCGATAGCACTCGGCCAGGCGCAAGGCGGGAACGCGGGGAACCGCGCGGGCCTCACGGTCGGCGACGCGGCTTCGCGGAAGAGGGCCCCCGACCTCTTCGTCCCAGGTTTCGGAGTCGGTGGCCGACAGCAAAGGAGACACGCGCGACCGTGCAGTCGCATCCAGTCAAGCGCGTGGTGTCAGGAGCTTTGGCCGCGGCCGCGGTGATCACCGCCGTAACGGTCGCCCAGCCTGCCGCCACTGCTGCCCCAGCCCCCGCCCCCCAACAGCCCCCTTCCGGATCGGAAGCGCTCGCCAAGTACCGCGACCTCGCGGCACAGGCCGAGAAGGCAAACGAAGACCTCCTCAAGGCGAAGGACGATCTCGCCGCGAAGCAGGGCGAGCTCGACAAGGCCACTTCGGACGCCGCCGCCGCCAAGGAAACCGGTGTCAAGGCGGCCGGAGACGAGAAGACGTTCCAGGCCGAGGTCAACAAGTTCGCCGGTGCGTCGTTCACCAGCGGTGTGCAGCTGAACAAGCTGTCGTCGCTGCTGTCGGGCGCGTCGACCCAGGACTTCCTGGAGCGCTCCTCGGCGCTCGAGGTCCTCGCCGCGAACAAGAACACCGCCCTGAACAACCTGAGCGGCGCCGTCGCCCAGGCCGCGGCCGCCGCGAAGCAGGCGGCGGACGCCGAGGGCGCCGCAACCGCCGCTCGTGACACCGCCGCCAAGCTGACGACGGACATCGAGGCGCGCAAGAAGACGCTGGACGGCCAGCTCCAGGAGATCCAGCGGGCCAGCGGCAACCTGAGCACCGCGGACAAGGCCGCCCAGAAGGACAAGGGCGGCGCGTTCCCCAACCTGCCCGCCCCGGGTCCCGCCGCCGCTTCGGCCCTCGCGGCCGCGAAGAGCAAGCTCGGCAGCCCCTACGGCTGGGGTGACGTCGGCCCGTCGTCGTTCGACTGCTCGGGTCTGATGCTGTGGGCGTACAAGCAGGCGGGTGTCACCCTGCCGCGGTCCAGCCGTCAGCAGTCCACCTTCGGCGCCCCGGTGCAGCGCTCGCAGCTCCAGCCGGGCGACCTGGTGTTCTACAACTCGCCGGTTTCGCACGTCGGCATGTACGTCGGCAACGGCATGATGGTGCACGCGCCGACCACCGGTGACGTCGTCAAGGTGTCGCCGCTGCAGAACAACTACGTCGGAGCCCGTCGCCCGACGGCCTGACGAAAAGCGAGAAAAGGGGCGGTACCGCGCAGGCGGTGCCGCCCCTTTCGCGTGCGGAGGGCCAAGTAGCCTTGCAGGGGTGCTGAGGACGCTGCTGGTGACCAACGACTTCCCGCCCCGGCCAGGCGGTATCCAGAACTATCTGAACTCGCTGGCCACCCGCCTGCCCGCGGACGACCTCGTCGTCTACGCCCCGTCCTGGGAATCGAGCACCGGCTCGCACGGCGAGTTCGACGCCGCCGCCCCGTTCGAGGTGGTGCGCCATCCGACGTCCCTGATGCTGCCGACACCGGACGTTCTCAAGCGGGCCAAGGAGATCATGCGCGCCCGCGACTGCGAGGCCGTCTGGTTCGGCGCCGCCGCGCCGCTCGCCTTGCTGGGGCATCCGCTGCGGTCGGCGGGCGCCCGCCGCGTGCTGGCGTCGACGCACGGCCACGAGGTCGGCTGGTCGATGCTCCCCGGGTCGCGGCAGGCGTTGCGGCGGATCGGCGACACCGTCGACGTGGTCACCTACGTCAGCAAATACACGCGCTCCCGGTTTTCGGCCGCTTTCGGCCCGATGGCGGGGCTGGAAATGCTCCCGTGCGGTGTCGACACCGAGCTTTACCGTCCGGATGCCGCCGCGGGCAAGGAAATCCGCGATCGGCACGGTCTCGGCGACCGTCCGACGATCGTCTGCGTTTCGCGGCTGGTGCCGCGCAAGGGCCAGGACATGCTGATCAAGATCCTGCCCGAACTCCGCGAACGGATCCCGGACGTGGCGTTGCTGCTCGTCGGCGGCGGCCCGTATCGCAAGACGCTCCACGGGCTCGTCGGCGCGCTGGGGGTCGAGGACAACGTGGTCATCACCGGATCGGTGCCGTGGAAGGAGTTGCCCGCCCACTACAACGCGGGTGACGTCTTCGCGATGCCCGCGCGGACACGCGGAAAAGGGCTCGACGTCGAGGGCCTCGGCATCGTGTACCTGGAGGCTTCGGCGACCGGGCTGCCGGTCGTCGCCGGAAATTCCGGCGGTGCGCCGGAAACGGTGCTGGACGAGGTCACCGGGCACGTGGTCGACGGCCGTGACGAACAGCAGCTGAGGGAGACGCTGGCCGCGTTGCTCGCCGATCCGGTGCGGGCACGGCGGATGGGGGCCGCCGGCCGCGAATGGGTCGCCGCGGACTGGCGATGGGACACCATGGCGAGCAGGCTTTCCGGCCTGCTCGACGGCGACCCGGTCGCGGCGGTGCGCTGAGCACGGTCAGGGTTCGTAGCGCGCCGGGTGGTTCGGGTCGTCGACGCGGATCACCACGTCGGACAGCGCCACCGGGTCCACTTCCTGTTCGTAGCGCTCGTAAGCGGGCAGCGCCCAGGCGTCGGGCACCCGCCGCTCGAGCGCGGCGGGCGAGAGCCACAGGTGCACGCTCAGGTCGAAAGCGAGCCCCGCGCCGAAGAGGAACTCACCGTCCACCAGGACGACGCCGCCTTCGGGCACTTCGACGCGTTCGGCGCGGGTGGCGCGATCGCGGACCGGGTCCCACAGCGAGGGGAGGACCCGGCCGCTGCCGTCCTCGGCGAGCGGGTCGAGCACTTCGCGGCGCAGGGCACCGATGTCGAGCCAGTCCGTGTAGCGCGAGTCCGGGTCCTCCTTGCCGCGTTCGAAGCGCAGCGAGGCGGGGCGCAGAAAGTCGTTCGCCGAGATTCGCAACGCCGCGTGACCGGCGACCCGCAGGGGATCGACCAGGGCGTCGGCGAGTTCTGTGGTGTCGGTCGCACCGGCGGCACCGTCGACGGCGACCGCGATCCGGCGGCGGCCGGTGATCGCCGTGATGCGTTCGGTCAGTTCGGAGACCAGCAGAGCGGAAGAAATCGGACGGTAGCGCACAGAAAGAGATCTTCCACCCGCACCGGTGACTGTCGCACGGCACACCCGACGGAATGATGGCCTGGTGACGAAAGCAGTGGCCAAAACCGCCGGAAGTGGTTGGCAGACAGGCGTTTCCCAAACGGTGCCGGACAGCGGCGCGCAGGTGTGGGACTTCCTGGTCGGACGCGAGGGTGCGGAGATCTGGCTCGGTCCGGGCGCCGAACTCGGCCATGAGCTGGGCGCGGCGTACGAGACGGCGAACGGGACGACGGGCGAGATCCGCGCCCGCGCCGAGGGCGACAAACTCCGGCTGACCTGGCGGCCGAAGGACTGGGACCACGACTCGACCCTGGCCGCGCTGGCCGAACGCTGACCAGCGTGCTGGTCAGCGGGCCGATGCGGATGTCCGAAGATCGCGAACAGCGTGTTCGCCCTCCTGAGCGACTGGCCGCGCTCCGCGCCGGCTGCACGTCGCACGGTCGGCGAATGGGCCGCTCGCGTCCGGGCACGGCATCCACCACCGCGTCGGCGCCCCACTCGCGCGGCTGGATGCCGAGATCGCCTTGCGGGGCCTGCTCGACCGATTCCCGTGGCTGCGTCTCTGCGCCGAGCCGGAAATCTTGCGCCGGTGGGAAAGCACCCTCGTGCACGGCCTGGAAACCCTCCCTGTGCCGCTGCGCTGAGCAGGGCGTGTCGTAGGGTCGCGGCATGGACGCCGCCGAACTCCTCGCGCTCGACGCGGAACACGTCTGGCACCCGTACGGGCCGATGCCGAGCCCGATCGAGTCCCTCCTGGTCCGCGAGGCGAGTGGCGTCCGGCTCACCCTCGACGACGGCCGCGAACTGGTCGACGGCATGTCGTCCTGGTGGGCGGCGATCCACGGCTACCGGAACCCGGTGCTGGACGCCGCGCTGGCCGACCAGGCGCGCCGGATGAGCCACGTCATGTTCGGCGGGCTCACCCACGAACCGGCCATCAGGCTGGCGAAGACCCTGGTGGACCTCGCCCCGGACGGGCTGCGGCACGTCTTCCTGTGCGACTCCGGGTCGGTGTCGGTGGAGGTCGCCGTCAAGATGTGCCTGCAGTACTGGCAGTCGGTGGGGCGCAAGGAAAAGCGGCGCCTGATGACCTGGCGCGGCGGCTACCACGGCGACACGTTCACCCCGATGAGCGTCTGCGACCCCGAGGGCGGGATGCACTCGCTCTGGCGCGGGATCCTGCCGGACCAGCTGTTCCTGCCCAAGCCTCCCGGCGGTTTCGGCGACGAGCCGGACCAGGCCTACCTCGACCTGCTCGCGGCCGAAATCGAGCGGCACGCGGGTGAACTGGCCGCGGTCATCGTCGAGCCGGTCGTCCAGGGCGCCGGCGGTATGCGGTTCCACCCGCCCGCGTACCTGCGCGCGCTGCGCGAGATCACCGAGGCCAACGGCGTCCTGCTGATCTTCGACGAGATCGCCACCGGTTTCGGCCGCACCGGCACGATGTTCGCCGCGGAACACGCCGGGGTGACGCCCGACGTTCTGTGCCTCGGCAAGGCGCTGACCGGCGGTTACCTCACGATGGCGGCGACGTTGTGCACGCCGGGGATCGCGGACGGCATCTCACGCGGGGAACTGCCGGTGCTGGCACACGGCCCGACGTTCATGGCGAATCCGCTGGCCTCGGCGGTGGCCAACGCGTCGCTGGGAATCCTCGCCGAAGGCGGCTGGAAGTCCGACGTCCCGCGGATCGAGGCGGCGCTGAAAGCCGGGCTCGAACCCGCTCGCGAGCTGTCTTCGGTCACCGACGTCCGGGTGCTCGGCGCCATCGGCGTGGTGGAACTGGACCATCCGGTGGACATGGCGGTGGCGACCGAGGTCCTCACGGCCGGCGGGGTCTGGCTGCGGCCGTTTCGGAACCTGATCTACACGATGCCGCCCTACATCTCCGGCGCGGACGACCTGGCCGCGATCACTTCCGCAATGGTCGCGGCCGCGCAAAAAGCGTAAAAACGGCTAAATCCATCCTAAAGAGTGTGACGGTGGCCACAGGAAACCTGGGAGACCACGCTCGGTACAGAGCGTGGTCGAGAAGTGATCATGATCAGGCGAACGGGCGAGTCCGATCGAGAGGCCGGCCGACGGTTTTGTCGTAAAAGTGCGGTATGTCCTAGTTCCCTGGTGCACAAGCAAACCTGAGAAACCTTTGCGTAGCGGACTTTTGCGCGCCGATCCGGTTTCCTGCCCCCATGATCGACATCGTTGGTGACGAGCACGACACCGGGCCTCCGGGCCGCCGAAACCCCGCATCGACCCTCCTCAAGAACCTCCGCCACGACATCCCGGCTTCGGTCGTCGTCTTCCTCGTGGCCGTCCCTCTTTCCCTCGGCGTCGCGCACGCCGCCGGAGCCCCCTTGCTCGCCGGACTCGTCTCCGCCGTCGTCGGCGGATTCGTCGCGAGCCTCTTCGGCGGTTCCGCCCTTCAGGTCAGCGGCCCGTCCGCCGCGCTGACCGTCGTCCTCGCGGAGACCATCGCCACCTTCGGCTGGGCCGCCACCTGCGCCATCACCGTCGCGTCGGGCGTGGTCCAGATCCTCTTCGGCGTCAGCCGCCTCGCCAGGGCCGCGCTGGCGATCTCTCCGGCGATCGTGCACGGCCTGCTCGCCGGGATCGGCCTGATCATCATCCTCGGCCAGCTGCACGTCGTGCTCGGCGGAGCGGCGCAGGGTTCCGCGATCGCGAACATCCTCGCGCTGCCGGGCCAGATCGTCGGTCACCATGACCAGGCCGCGTTGGTCGGTGTGGTCACCGTCGGCGTTCTGCTGGCGTGGACCCGGATGCCGCGTTCAATGCGCCGAATCCCCGGTCCGCTGGCCGCCGTCGTGCTGGCCACCGCGCTTTCCGTCGCGGCGGGGATGCACCTGCCGCGCGTCGACCTCCCGAACGGCCTGCCAGGGCTGGGTTTCGTCCCCGAGGCGCCGTCCGGGTCCTGGGCCGCGATCACCGCGGCCGTACTCACCATCGCGCTCATTACCAGCCTGGAAAGCCTGCTTTCCACCCTCGCCGTCGACAAACTGCGCGACGGGCCCCGCGCCGACCTCAATCGCGAACTGGTCGGCCAGGGCCTGGCGAACGTCGCCGCCGGGTCGCTCGGCGGCTTCCCGGTCACCGGCGTCGTCGTCCGCACCATGACCAACTTCGAAGCGGGCGCCCGTACCCGGATGTCGGCGATCCTGCACAGCGTCTGGATTCTCGGCTGCTGCCTGTTCCTGGCAGGCGCGCTGCGGCTGATCCCGCTCGCCGCCCTCGCCGGGCTCCTCGTCTACGTCGGCGCCAAACTGGTCAACGTCACCAGTCTCCGCGAAGTCCGCCGCCACGGCGACCTGCCGGTCTACCTCGCGACACTGGTGGGCGCGGTCGCCGTCAACCTGCTCACCGGGGTCGCCGCGGGGATCGCGGTGGCCCTCCTGCTCATGGTGCGCCGGATGCTGTTCTCCGGCATCCACGTCGAACCGGACGGCGCGCGGACCCGCGTCGTCATCGAAGGTGCACTCACTTTCCTTTCCGTGCCAAGGCTCACCACCGTCCTGGCCGAAGTCCCCGAACAGTCGGAAGTGACGCTGGAACTCTTCGTCGACTACCTCGACCACGCCGCTTTCGATTGCCTTCGAGGCTGGCAGCGCGCGTACGAGCGGGCGGGGGGAGTGGTGGCCGTCGACGAGATCGGGCATCCGTGGTTCGAACGCGGCAAGGCGGGCGTCCCGACCGTGCGGCGCGGTGTCGCGTCCCGGGTGGTGCCGCGCTGGCTCGCGCCGTGGTCGGAATGGCAGGCGGAGCATCTCGAACTGCCGAGCCAGCGCGGCGGCAGCGTTCCGTTGTGCCGCGGTGCTTCGGAGTTCCAGCGGCGGACCGCGCCGTTGCTGAGGCGGACATGGGACGGGCTGGCGAACGGGCAGCAGCCGCATACGCTGTTCGTCACCTGTGGCGACGCGCGGATCGTGCCGAACCTGATCACCACCAGCGGGCCGGGGGACCTTTTCACGGTGCGGAACATCGGGAACCTCGTCCCGCACGCCAGTGTCGAAGCGGATTTCTCCGTGGGGGCGGCGATCGAGTACGCCGTCGGTATCCTGCGGGTACGGGAAGTGGTGGTGTGCGGGCATTCCGGCTGTGGCGCGATGAAAGCGCTGCTCGGGGACGCGCCCACCGGGCTCGCGCGCCTCGGTGGCTGGCTACGCCACGGCGAGGAAACGTTGCGGCGCAGGGAAACCGAGGGACCGGTCCTGCTCGACGGTGCCCGTCCCGGCCGTGAGGCCGATCAGCTCGCCCTGCACAACGTGGTGCAGCAACTGGAAAACCTGTGCTCGTACCCGGTCGTCGACGCCGCGCTGGCGCGGGGCGAACTCCGGCTCACCGGCATGTACTTCGACGTCGGGAAGGCGAACGTGTACCTGCTCGACGCGACGCACCGGTCATTCACTTCGGCCACTTCACCGGTGAAGTCCTGAGCCCGAGCGGTACCGGGCCGCGGGGAGCGTCACGGAGCACCACACCACGGTTTCGTGAAAGTCCTTCAGCTCTCAGTATTTGGGAGCCCGCAAGGCTTTTCGCAACGCGTGGGACATCTCCAGGCAAACGAAAGAAGGCGAAAGTGGGCTACGCCACCCGACAGACGGGTGATATTCACTCGATCAGGTGGTGCATATCGGACAAATCACCAGTTTCCTGGTGATCATGAGACCCCAACTCCGTGCCGTGCTTCGTCACGACCTGCCCGCCTCGCTGGTGGTGTTCCTCGTCGCCGTCCCGCTGTCACTCGGGATCGCTCTCGCGTCAGGGGCGCCGATCGTCGCGGGGCTGATCGCGGCCGTGATCGGAGGTGTGGTCGCCGGGTCGCTCGGCGGCTCCCCGCTTCAGGTCAGTGGCCCGGCCGCCGGCCTGACGGTGATCATGGCCGAAACGATCGCGACCTTCGGCTGGAAGACGACCTGCGCGATCACCGTCGCCGCGGGGGCGCTCCAGATCCTGCTCGGGCTGAGCCGGATCGCCCGCGCGGCGCTCGCGATCTCGCCGGCCATCGTCCACGGCATGCTCGCCGGTATCGGCGTCACCATCGTCCTCGGCCAGTTGCACGTCGTGCTCGGCGGATCGGCGCAGAGCTCCGCGCTCAAGAACATCGCCGAATTGCCGGCACAGATCGTCGGCCACCACGACACCGCCGCGCTGATCGGCGTGCTCACCATCGGCATCCTGCTGCTGTGGCCGCGCCTGCCCGAGTCCGTCCGCAAGATCCCGGGTCCGCTGGCCGCCATCGCGCTGGTGACCGTGCTGTCCGTGACCACCGGGATGACCCTGCCCCGCGTCGAACTGCCCGGCGACCTGCTTTCCATCCGTTTCGCACCCGAATTCCCGGACGGCGGCTGGGGCGCGTTCGCCGTCGCGGTCGTCACCATCGCCCTGATCGCCAGCGTGGAAAGCCTGCTGTCGGCCGTCGCGGTCGACAAGATGCACACCGGGCCGCGGTCGAACCTCGACCGCGAACTGATCGGCCAGGGCGCCGCGAACCTGACCTCCGGCGCGCTGGGCGGCCTCCCGGTCACCGGCGTGATCGTCCGCAGCTCGACCAACGTCGCCGCGGGCGCCCGCACCCGCACGTCCGCGATCCTGCACGGCGTCTGGATCCTGGTGTTCGTCGCGGCGTTCGCCGGGCTGATCCAGAACATCCCGCTCGCGGCGCTGGCAGGCCTGCTCGTCCACGTCGGCGCGAAGCTGGTGAACCCCGGCCACATGAAGCAGGTCCTCAAACACGGTGACCTGGGGCTGTACCTGCTGACGCTCGCCGGTGTCGTCGTCTTCGACCTGCTCACGGGCGTCCTGCTCGGCATCGCGCTGTCGGTGCTGCTGATGCTGCGCCGCACCGTGTGGTCCGGCATCCACGCCGAACGCGACGGTGACGAATGGCGCGTCGTGGTCGAAGGCGTCCTGACGTTCCTTTCGGTACCGAGGCTCAGTCGGGTGCTCGCGACCGTGCCCGATGGCGCGAAAGTGACCCTGGAGCTGGTGGTCGACTACCTCGACCACGCCGCCTTCGAGAGTCTTTCGAACTGGCAGCAGGGGCACGAGCGCTCCGGCGGCGAGGTGATCGTCGACGAGGTCGGGCATCCGTGGTTCGCCAACGGCAAATCCGGCGATCCCACCCTGACCAGGACGGACGCGGTGCGTTCGGTGCCGAGGTTCCTCGCGCCGTGGTCCGACTGGCAGGCCAAGGACGTCGTGGTGCCCGGCCAGCGCGGCGGGCCGACACTGCGCGGGGCGACGGAGTTCCAGCGGCGCACGGCCGCGCTGATGCAGCCCGCGCTCAGCAAGCTGGCGGGCGGCCAATCGCCGCACACCCTGTTCATCACCTGCGGTGACGCGCGGATCG
Source organism: Amycolatopsis coloradensis (assembly GCF_001953865.1). Lineage (GTDB taxonomy): Bacteria > Actinomycetota > Actinomycetes > Mycobacteriales > Pseudonocardiaceae > Amycolatopsis > Amycolatopsis coloradensis. The sequence continues at coordinate 19,761 of NZ_MQUQ01000030.1, read as the reverse complement.
TGCCGAACATGATCACCACCAGTGGTCCCGGCGACCTGTTCACCGTCCGCAACATCGGGAACCTGGTGCCCGCCCGGCAGGCCGACCCGTCGATGGGCGCCACCGTCGAGTTCGCCGTCGGCGTGCTGAAGGTGCGCGAGATCGTGGTCTGCGGGCATTCCGGCTGCGGCGCGATGCAGGCGCTGGCGACCGGCGCTCCCGACGGCACGCCGATGCTGACCTCCTGGCTGCGGCACGCCGAGCCGAGCGCCAAGCGCAAGGTTCCGGTGACCCTCGACGGCGAACGCCCGGAGACCGAAGTCGACCGGCTGGCGTTGCAGAACGTGTTGCAGCAGCTGGACCACCTGCGGCACTACCCGCTGATCGCCGAGGCGGAGGCACGCGGGGAACTGCACTTGACCGCGATGTACTTCGATGTCGGGGCGGCCCAGGTCTACCTGACCGATGACGGCAGCCCGGCTTTCACCCCCGTCGGTGCCGTGACGGCGTTCGGGGGCTGAAGAAGGCCTTACCCCGCGTGCCATGGATTGAAGAGCTGGGCGCGCCGATCGCCTGCGGGGAGGATTCAGCCCAGACCCCGCCCAGCCACCACCCTCAACGGAGAGGCCGCGCCCTGCCCACTAGATTCAACCCACGTGAGCATGCTGGTCATAACCGGCACCGGAACCGGTGTCGGCAAGACGATCACCACCGCCGCCATCGCCGCGCTGGCCGCCGGGCGGGGCCAACGCGTCGCCGTGCTGAAACCGGCGCAGACCGGAGTGGGGCCGGACGAGCCCGGCGACCTCGCCGACGTCCGACGGCTCGCCGGTCCGGTCACCACTCGTGAACTGCGGCGATACCCGGATCCGCTGTCGCCGGAGGCGGCCTCCCGGCTTTCCGGGCTGCCGGTGCTTTCCCCGAGTGAGATCGCCGCTTCGGCGAGCGACCTCGACGGCGAACACGACCTCACGCTGATCGAAGGCGCGGGCGGCCTGCTCGTCCGGTTCGACGCCGACGGGGCCACGCTGGCCGACGTCGCGTGGTCACTGGGCGCGCTGGTGATCGTCGTGGCCGAGGCGGGGCTGGGCACGCTCAACGCGACCGCGCTGACCGCCGAGGTCGCGACCAGACGAGGGCTCACCGTGGCCGGGGTGATCATCGGCTCGTGGCCGGAGGACCCGGACCTCGCGGCGGTCTCGAATCTTCAGGACCTGCCGGTCGCCGCCGGTGCCCCGCTGCTGGGCGTCCTGCCCGCCGGGCTGGGCACCGCCGAACCGGAGGAGTTCGCCGCGCTGGCCAGGGCGGGTCTCTCGCCTTGGTTCGGCGGGGAGTTCGACCCGGAATGCTTCGTCGGCCGCGCGTCGGCCCAGAAGTGATCTGCGTCGCTGTGGCCGAGCGGTCCCGTCGTGCACGATGATGTGCCTTTGCTTTGATGCCCCACCCCGAACAGGAGCCGCCCCGTGACCACAGCCCCGGAGACCGTCGACATCCTCGCCGTGGCGCGTGACCAGGTGCTCGAGCGTGGCGTCGGGCTCGGCGAGGAGCAGATCCTCGACGTCCTGCGGCTCGACGACGACCACCTGACCGACCTCCTGGCGCTGGCCCACGAGGTCCGGATGCGCTGGTGCGGCCCCGAGGTCGAGGTCGAGGGCATCATCAGCCTCAAGACCGGCGGCTGCCCCGAGGACTGCCACTTCTGCTCGCAGTCCGGCCGGTTCCCGACGCCGGTGCGTTCGGCGTGGCTGGACATCCCCGGCCTGGTCAAGGCCGCGCGCCAGACCGCCGAGACCGGCGCGACCGAGTTCTGCATCGTCGCCGCCGTCCGCGGTCCCGACAAGCGGCTGCTCTCGCAGGTCCGTGAGGGGATCAAGGCCATCCGCGAGGACGGCAACGACATCCAGATCGCCTGCTCGCTCGGCATGCTCACCCAGGACCAGGTCGACGAGCTCGTCGAGATGGGCGTGCACCGCTACAACCACAACCTGGAGACCGCGCGCTCGCATTTCGCGAACGTCGTCACCACGCACACGTGGGAAGAGCGTTGGGAGACCCTGCGCATGATCCGCGAGGCGGGCATGGAGGTGTGCTGCGGCGGCATCATCGGCATGGGGGAGAGCATCGAGCAGCGTGCCGAGTTCGCCGCGCAGCTGGCCGAGCTGAACCCGGACGAGTGCACGATGAACTTCCTCATCCCGCAGCCGGGCACGCCGTACGAGGGATACGAGGTCGTCGAAGGCAAGGACGCGCTGCGCACCGTGGCCGCGTTCCGGCTGGCGATGCCCCGTCCGCTGCTCCGCTTCTCCGGCGGTCGTGAACTGACCTTCGGCGACCTGGGCACCAAACAGGGCATGCTCGGCGGCATCAACGCGATCATCGTCGGCAACTACCTGACCAACCTCGGCCGCCCGGCCACCGCCGACCTGGAGATGCTCGACGAGCTGAAGATGCCGGTGAAGGCGATCAGTGACGTCCTCTGACCAACCGGCGTTCTGCGTCCACTGTGGACAGTCGTCCGACGGTGGCGCGGAACATCCCGCTTGCCACAACCCGAGAACGGCACTCGAGCCGCCGCGCTACTGCACGTACTGCGCGCGGCGGATGGTCGTCCAGATCACCCCGGTCGGCTGGACGGCCCGGTGCAGCCGCCACAGCGCTCTCTCCGGCTGACGCGCCCGCGTTTCGTCCTCTAGTTGCGGTAGTTGCGCGTGCATCCACCGCAACTAGAGGACGAATCGCAGCAGGGGGCGCGACTCGGTGCCGGGGTTGCGTGCGCTGGGGGCGTCATTGGTTACGCTCTGCACAAGCTGCGTGAGGGAGGGGTCCGGGTTGGGCGAGTCGTCGGGCAAACCGGCACACCTGTCTTCCAGCGTGCCCGACCCCTGGTCGGTGCCCGTGCTGCCGAAGCCGCGCCGCCCCCATCCGAAGGTCGTGATCAAGGCCGACCTGCTCCCGGCGATCAGCGTGCTGTCCACGGCCGGGCTGCTCGGTTTCCCGCTGGCCTGGCTTTGGGCGCGGCTCGCGCCGCCGCAGCGTATGCGGGTGATCAACGACCGCGGCGGTCTCGCGCCGCTGGAACTGGAGAGCTGGCACCGCTTCGACGACCTCGCCGTCTACGGATTCCTCGCGCTCGGCGCCGGGCTGCTGATCGGCGTCGTGACCTGGATGCTACGGGAGCGCCGCGGCCCGGTCGTGCTGATCGCCGCGACCGGCGGCGCCACCCTGGCCGGCTGGCTTGGCACGTCGATGGGGGTCGCGTTCGCCAACGGCCGCTACGAGATCGGCGCCGCGCCCGCCGTCGGTGACGTCATCGCGAAGGCGCCGCAGATCGAGTCGGTCTGGATCATGCTCGCCGCGCCGTTGATGACCACGCTGGCCTACACGCTGCTCACCGCGTGGAACGGCAGGGAAGACCTGGGTCGCCGCCTCGGCTGAGCGTTTCCTCTAGGGTGGGCTGGGACTTCTCTAGGGGGCTTTTCTTGACTGACGACATCGAGGTTTCCCGGCACAACGCCGTCCGCTTCCCGGGCATCAGCCCGCGCGCCTACGAACACCCCGTGGACCGCGGCGCGCTGGCCACTTTGCGCGCGGTCCCCGGCTTCGCGCAGGTCGTGAAGGCGGTGTCCGGTTTCTACGCCGAACGCGGTGAGCGGCTCATGGCGCTCGCGTCCGGGATCCGGGTGGGCCCGAAGCAGTACCCGGAACTGGACAGGATCCGCAACGAATGCGCCGAGACCCTCGACCTCGACCGCGTGCCGAACCTGTTCGTCGCCCGCAGCCCCGAGGTCAACGCGCAGACGATCGGCATGGACGAGCCGTTCATCGTGCTCAACACCGCGGCCGTCGAGGCGATGGACCTGGCGTCGCTGCGGTTCGTGATCGGGCACGAGATGGGGCATGTGCTGTCCGGGCACGCGGTGTACCGCACGATCATGATCCGGCTGATCGGCCTGCAGATGTCGATGTCGTGGACGCCGGTGAGCGCGATCGGCATCCGCGTCGTCATCGCCGCGCTGCGCGAGTGGTACCGCAAGGCCGAACTGTCCTGCGACCGCGCCGGACTGCTGTGCTCGCAGGACCCGACCGCGGCCCTGCGGTCGCAGATCCTGGTCGCGGGCGGTATCGACCCGTCGAAGATCGACATCCCGGCGTTCCTGCAGCAGGCGGCGGAGTACGAGTCGGTCGACGACATCCGTGACAGCTACCTGAAGCTGCGCTACGTCGAGACGATGTCGCATCCGCTGGCCGTCGTGCGTGCCGCGCAACTGCAGAAGTGGGCCGCTTCGGAGGAGTACCGGGCGATCCTGGCGGGCCAGTACCCGCGCCGCGACGCCGACGCGCCGTCCTCCACCTGGACCGACGACCTGAAGTCGGCCGCGAAATCCTACAAGGATTCCTGGAACAGCTCGGCCGACCCGCTGACGAAGGTGTTCAGCGACGTCGGCGAGGCGGTGTCCGGGGCGGCGGGCAAGGTGTGGAGCAAGTTCGGCAACGGCAACGGTTCCGGGGACACCGCTCCGGAGTCCGGCTCCGGCAAGTAGGTCATCGGCCGGAGATGTCGGCTCACCCGCTGCGGGGTTCGGGTGGGGCCGCCGTCCTGAAGGCCACCTTCAGGACGCTCAACTCTCAAAGGTGGCCTTCGAGACATCAGCTCACCACCGCCAGACCGGCGAGGCGGAGCAAACGCAAGTAGGTGACTAAATGCGACCTCGCGCCATCTCGCCGCAGTGTCGCGAAGGTTGCCTGCGAGGACGGTCGGTGTCCCGGCCCGGTGCGGTCGTGAGTGGCCCTGACCGCAATCACCACTCACGAGGCCGGACGACGTTCAGTTCAGGTTCGAAGGGCGCGTGAACTCGCCGAGTTCCCCCGGCGGCATCGGCACCGCGCCGAGGGTGTTCAGGAACCCCGCCTCCCGCGTCAGCAGACGGCACGCGATCCGCAGTCGTCGCAGCGGATTGCTCTCCTCCAGCAGGCGCTGCCGGTCCTCTAGTGGGAGCAGGCAGTCCGCGGTGAGGCGGTAGGCGAGCGCGTTGATGTCGCCGTCGTCGGGCGGTGTCGTCCAGTCGTCGGCGTGCCAGGCGGACTCGCAGTAGCGCCGGTGCGCGGCCTTCGCGACGTCGGCGAGTCTGGCCACGGTGTCGCCGTGCACCGAGGCGACGCGGTCATCGGGCATCCACTCGACCGAGCCGATCAGGTACGGCGCGGAAACGCGGTCGATCCCGAGGAGCCGGAACCGGCGCCGCGCGGTGGTGACGACGTCGAATCTGCCGTCGGGCAGCCGTTTCGCCTCGCGCAGCACCGTGGTGCAACCGACCTCGTGGACGTGCTCCGGCCCGCTCACCTCCCTGATCATCGCCGTCCGCAGGGCGATGACCCCGAACTCGCGGTCCGGGACGACGTCGCCGACGAGGTCGGTCATCAGCTGCCGGTACCGCGGTTCGAAAATGTGCAGAGGAAGGTGTGTCCCGGGCAGAAGCACGGTCTGTAGCGGGAACAGCGGCAAGATCGCCTTCCCGGTGGACTCATCGCTCGGCTCGGTCACCCGTTCAAGGTACGGGCACGGCACGCACTTCGCAGGACGGTCACTTCCCGGCGGGCGGGCGGAACACGGCGAACGGGTCGGTGATCTGCATCCCCTTGCCCGCGAAGGAGAAGAGGGCCGCCGGCCGCCCACCGCTGCGTCCGGGGGGCGCGGTGCGCCCGGTGGGCAGGAGCAGCCCGCGCCGGGACAGCACACGCTGCAGGTTCGTCGCGGACACCCGGTAACCCAGCGCAGCCGAGTAGAGCCTCCGCAACGCCGATACGGTGAACTCTTCCGGGGCGAGCGCGAACCCGAGATTCGTGTAGCAGAGCTTCGAGCGGAGCCGGTCCCGCGCGCGCAGCACGATGGACTCGTGGTCGAACGCCGTCCGCGGCAACTCGGAAACGTCGTGCCACTCGGTGTCTTCCGGGACCTCGGGGTCCACATCGGACGGTACGAGGCCGAGGAACGCCGTCGCCACCACGCGCGGGCCCGGCACCCGCTCCGGCGCGCTGAACACGGCCAGCTGCTCCACATGCTTCAACTGGCGTACGTCGACCTTCTCCGCGAGCTGCCGCCGAATGGACGCCTCGACGTCTTCATCCGGACGCAGCCTGCCCCCGGGCAGGGACCAGCGGCCCAGATGCGGATCGAGCGCGCGCCGCCACAGCAGGACCCGGAGTGTGTCCGAGCGCACTTGCAGTACCGCTCCCAAAACCTCGTGGGCGAGGGGGGTCTGGGTGTTAAGATGACTTCGCACGGTTTTCGATTGTAAGGCGAAAACCGACTTGGGACAAATCGGTCCAGGAGGGCCAGAACGATGACGAGCACCCTGCAGAACGACCTGACCCCCTTCGGTGGCGTCGTAGCCGACGAGGCATGGGCGGAGGAGGTACGGAGTCTCGCTCGTCAGCGCGACGCCGTCCTGCTCGCGCACAACTACCAGGTCCCCGAGATCCAGGACATCGCCGATTTCACCGGCGATTCCCTCGCGCTCAGCCGGATCGCGGCGAGCAGCGACGCGTCCACCATCGTCTTCTGCGGCGTGCACTTCATGGCCGAGACGGCGAAGATCCTGGCGCCGGAGAAGACGGTCCTGATCCCGGACGCGCGGGCCGGCTGCTCGCTCGCGGACTCGATCACGGGCGCTCAACTGCGCGCCTGGAAGGCCGAGCACCCCGGCGCGGTCGTCGTGTCCTACGTGAACACCACGGCCGAGGTCAAGGCCGAGACCGACATCTGCTGCACCTCGTCGAACGCCGTCGACGTGGTCGCCTCGATCCCCGCTGACCAGGAGGTTCTGTTCCTGCCGGACCAGTTCCTCGGCGCGCACGTCAAGCGTGTGACCGGCCGGGAGAACATGCACATCTGGGCCGGGGAATGCCACGTCCACGCCGGGATCAACGGTGCCGAACTGGCCGAGCGGGCCGCGGAGAACCCGGACGCCGACCTGTTCATCCACCCGGAATGCGGCTGCGCGACGTCGGCGCTGTACCTCGCGGGCGAGGGTGCCGTCGCCCCCGAGCGGGTCAAGATCCTCTCGACCGGCGACATGGTCCACGCCGCCCGCGCCACCTTGGCGAAGTCGGTGCTCGTGGCCACCGAGATCGGGATGATCCACCAGCTGCGCAAGGCCGCGCCGGAGATCGACTTCCGCGCGGTGAACGACAGGGCGTCCTGCCGGTACATGAAGATGATCACGCCCGCCGCCCTGCTGCGGTCGCTGCGCGAGGGTGCCGACGAGGTCCACGTCGACATCGAGACCGCCGCCCGTGCCCGCGCTTCCGTGCGGCGCATGATCGAGATCGGGCAGCCTGGCGGCGGAGAATGACCGACCCGGTTACCGCCCTTCAGGCGAAAACCCACCCGGTGTGGGAGGCCGCCGCCGATCTCGTGGTGATCGGCAGCGGAGTGGCCGGGCTCACCGCCGCGCTGCGCGCCCAGGAACTCGGTCTGCACGTCCTGGTGGTCACCAAGGCGGCGGTCTCCGACGGGAACACCCGCTGGGCACAGGGCGGGGTCGCCGTCGTGCTGGAGGGCGAGCACGAGCGGGGCGACTCGGTCGGCAAACACGCCGCGGACACGCTCACCGCCGGTGCCGGGCTCTGTGACTCCGGCGCCGTCCGGTCGATCATCGGCGGCGGCCCGGCGGCGGTGGCCAGGCTACGGGCCGAGGGTGCCCGCTTCGACCCGGCGGTGGAAAGGGGAAGCGAACTCGCGCGCACTCGCGAAGGTGGCCACAGTGCCTTCCGGGTCATCCACGCCGGTGGTGACGCGACCGGGGCGGAGGTCGAGCGGACGCTGGTCGCGAAGGCCGGTGACCGGCGCATCCCGGTGCTGGAGCACCACATCGCCGTCGACGCGATCCGCACGCCCGCCGGTGAGGTCGCCGGGCTGACCGTCCTGGACCACAACGGCGTTCCCGGTGTCGTCCGGGCGCCGGCGGTGTTGCTGGCCAGCGGCGGGCTGGGGCAGCTCTATCAGGCGACGTCGAATCCGGAGCTCGCCACGGGTGACGGGCTCGCGCTCGCGTTACGCGCCGGGGCGCAGCTCGCGGACATCGAGTTCGTCCAGTTCCACCCGACTGTCCTGTTCACCCCTGGTGCTCGCGGCCGGTGCCCGCTGGTCACCGAGGCGGTGCGCGGCGAGGGCGCGACCCTGCACGACGCGACGGGTGCTTCGGTCATGCGCGGCGTGCACCCGCTCGGCGACCTGGCGCCCCGCGACGTCGTGTCGGCGGCGATCACGCGCCGGATGGCGCAGGCTCCCGGCGGCGTCGATGATCACGTTTTCCTCGACGCCACCGGGATCGCCGGGTTCGCGAAGCGGTTCCCGACCGTGCACGCGGCCTGCGTCGCGATCCGGCTCGACCCGGCGAGGGACCCGATCCCGGTCACGCCCGCGGCGCATTTCGCCTGCGGCGGCGTCGTGACCACTGTGGACGGACGATCCGGCGTACGCGGTCTCTACGCGGCGGGTGAGGTCGCGAGGACCGGTCTGCACGGCGCGAATCGCTTGGCCTCCAACAGTTTGCTCGAAGGACTGGTCGTCGGGCGGCGGGTGGCCGACGCGGTCGCCGCCGACCTCGCCGCCGGGCTGCTCGCCGACCCGCGTCGCGGCGTGCTCGCGCCCCCGGCGAAGGTCGCGGTGGCCGACCGCGACGCGCTCCAGCGGGCGATGAGCCGCTACGCCGCGATCGGCCGGGACGCCGAAGGTCTGTCGGTCGTCGGTTCGGTGCTGGATCTTTCGGTGATTGAAAGTCCTTTGTGGACACCCCGGATCGTCGAGGACGCGGCGCTCACGCTGGTGGCGGAGGCGCTTGTCGCGGCGGCTGCCCGCCGGACGGAATCCCGCGGCTGTCACGTGCGGACCGATTTCCCCGCACGGGACGACGTCACCTGGCAACGCGGTCAGCTCATCCGGCTCAGCCCGTCGGGGCAGCCGGTGCTGGCCGATCCGATCGCTTTGGAGGGTGTGGCATGACCGAATTTTCCCCGTTGGTCACCAAAGCGCTGGCCGATCACGGCCTCGACGTCGCCGATGTGCGTCGCGTCGTCACGACGGCGCTGGCCGAAGACCTGCGGTACGGGCCCGACGCGACGACGAACGCCACCGTGCCCGAATCCGCGAAAGCACTGGCCGAACTCACGCCGAGAACGGCGGGCGTGGTCGCCGGGATCCCGGTGGCGCTGGCGGTGTTCGACCTCGTCCTCGGCAAGGACCTGGAGATCCTGGCCGCCCGCGACGACGGTGACCGGCTGATCGCCGGGGAGCCCGCGCTGGTCGTCCGAGGTCCGGTGCGCGGCCTGCTCACCGCCGAACGCACCGCACTGAACCTGTTGTGCCACCTGTCCGGCATCGCCACCGCGACCGCCGCCTGGGTGGCCGCGCTGGAGGGAACCGCCTGCCGGGTAAGGGATTCCCGCAAGACGTTGCCAGGGTTGCGGCTGCTGGAGAAGTACGCCGTCCGCGCGGGTGGCGGGGTGAACCACCGGCTCGGCCTTGGCGACGCGGTGCTGATCAAGGACAACCACGTCGTGGCCGCCGGTTCGGTGACGGCGGCGCTCGCCGCGGCCCGCGAGCACGCGCCCGAACTGCACTGCGAGGTCGAGGTCGATGATCTGGCGCAGCTGGAGGAGGCGCTCACCGCGGGGGCCGACGAGGTGCTGCTGGACAACTTCACGCCCGACGAGTGCGCGAAGGCCGTCGACAGGCGCGACGAGGTCTCGCCGAAGACCCGCCTGGAATCCTCGGGCGGGTTGAGGCTGGACGCCGCGCGGGCCTACGCGGAGTCCGGAGTGGACTTCCTCGCCGTCGGCGCGCTCACCCATTCCTCACCCGCGCTCGACCTCGGGATGGACCTGCGCTGACCTGGAGCACTAGAATTTCCTTGTGTGACAAGGGAATTCTGGAGGAATGGTGGGCTTTGCCGGTAAAAGTGCCGTCGCGGGGGGCATTGCTGTCGTGGCATTGCTCGGCACCCCCGTCCCGGGGACGGCGGTCGCCGAGCAGTGCGCGAATCCGACGGGCACCTACACCGCGGCCGTCCCGTGGGGACAGCGGCTGATCGATCCCGCGCGGATCTGGCCGCTTTCCCGCGGCACCGGGCAGCTGGTCGCGGTGATCGGCACCGGCGTGGACGGCCGCAACGGCCAGTTCGCCCCCGGTCAGGTCGTCGGCGGGCAGGGCACCACGGGCGACGACTGCGACGGCCGGGGCACGATCGCCGCCGGGATCGTCGGCGCGCAACCGGATCCGTCCACGACGTTCACCGGGATCGCGCCCGGCGCCAGGATCCTCCCGGTCCGCTACACCCAGGTGAACGGCGGCGGCGACCCCGGACAGCTCGCGTCCGCCATCGAGACCGCGCTGAACCGTGACGCCGGGATCATCCTGATCGCCGTCCCCGCCGCCGCCGACAGTCCCGCGCTCACCGGCGCCGTCTCGCGCGCCAGGGAGAAAGGCGCGCTCATCGTCTCTCCCGCCGCGGGGACACAGCAGGGCCAGACGTCCTACCCGACCGCGACACCCGGCGTGCTCGCCGTCGGCTCGACCAACCAGGCGGGCGAAGCGGTTCAGACCGAATCCGGTTCCTACGTGGGGATTTCCGCCCCTGGCGCCGAACTGGTCAGCACGTCCGCGGGCGCGGGCGGGACCGTGGCACACCGATGGCCGGTGAGCGACCCCAGCCTGGCCGCCGCGCATGTGGCGGGCGTCGCGGCGCTCGTGCGCGCGTATCACCCCGAGCTGTCGCCGGAACAGGTCGTCGCCCGGCTGACGCTGACCGCGCACCGCGGCCCGAGTGGGAGACACGATTCCCGGCGTGGCTGGGGCGCGATCGACGCCTACGCCGCCGTTTCCGTCGCCATTCCGGCCGATACGCCTGGCCCGGGAGGGCCGCCGAGCGTCGCTCCGGACACCTTCGTCGTCCCCGCGGCCGCCCCGGTCCGAGCAGGGACGGACAAGGTTTCCGGGGTGCTCGCGATCATCGGAGTGGCCGTCGCCATGGCGGCGGGTGTGGTGGTGGCCGCGGTCCGGCGGGGCAAGCGCCGAGGCTGGCGGCCTTCACGTTTTCGCGCCTCGTGAGCGGCAGTGGTGCACTGGGGGACACCACTTGCCGCTCACGAGGTCTTCGCGACCCCCTGGGGTTTTAGGGGACGGTTACGCAGGCTGTCGAGCCCACGATGGCCACGCCGTCACCGGTGCGGGAGACGTGCACGTTGAAGTCGGCGCCGTCGCGGCTGAACTGAGCGATCAGCTCACGCGGGTTGCTGCGATCGCGTGCGCGCCAGCCCTGGCTTTCCAGCAGGGGCAGGACGACGTCGACGAGCTTGCGGATCGCGTCGGACGCGTCGTCGACGCGGAGGCCGTATTGCCGGCAGAGCAGCCGTCCCGGCTGGGTCGGGTCGCAGTCCAGCTCGCCTTCCACGGTGCGTTCCGCGCTGGTGCCGAAGGTGCCGGCGACGCCGTCGATGACCGCGGCCAAATCCTCGGCCAGCGGATCGAGTTCGGTGTTCCTGGTGATCATGACCAACCCTCGGTGTCTGTAGGTGAACCCGCGACCGCGATCGACGTCGCCACGGCACGGGCCGGCGTATCAGACCTCGGATGGCGAACAAGGGCGCCGTGGCACCGCGATAGCGGGGCCTTCGGCCGGGGCGGGTTCACGCATGCGGCCGATTTTCGCTGTGCCATTCTGCTCCGCCTCCCATCCTTCACAGCCCGCGGCCGACGCCTTCGACGGCCATCTCCCGCAGCGAGCCACTCGTGAAGCCCTCCTGCGTGAGCGGTCCGCCCGTGAGCACACCGTAGATGTTGTTCCACGAATCCGAACCGGGCTTGAGCACCCCGCTGTGGGAATCCATGCCCCACTGCAGGTCGCCGTTCGCGTCGCGGCCGGTTTCCAGTTCGACGACGCCGGGGAAGCGGTCGGGGTCCGCTCCGTGCCCGGCGCCGAGCCATTCGATCAGGCCCGCGTTGCCCTGTGCGGCCACGATCGGGTCGAAGGGGGCCGTCATGGAGTAGCGCTGCACACCGGCCTGGCCCGCCGGGAGGTCGTTCGGGCCCCAGATGCCGTGTCCCATACCCGCGGATTCCACGTGCAGCACCTGATCGGCCCGGAGCCCGAGTTGTTCGGCGAGGCCGACGGTCGCCCCGCCGTAGCTGTGCCCGATGGCGGTGACCACGACGCCAGGACCGGCGTGGTTGTCGATCTGGTCACGCAGCTCATCGCTGAAACGTTTGAGCTCCGGCGCCATCGTCTGCGCGTAGTGTGCGGCGGGGCCTTCGGTGATCACGTTCTGGGGGAAGACCCCGTCGGCCCAGACCACCATCGCGGTCCGCCCGGTGGCGTCCGCGGCGACCAGGCTCTTGCCGAGGTCGGCGTAGCTCTGGAAGTTGCCGAACGAGGTGTTCACGCCGGGGACGAACAGGCCGACGTTGCGGGTGCCCGGTTCGATCCGGCCGACCAGTTCGGCGATCCGGCCGAGCTCGCGCGGGTCGAACCGCAGGATCTGCCGGTCGTTGGCGAGGATGTCCTCATACAGCGCGATCCGGTTGCGGGCGTTCGCGATGTCGTCGGCTTTTCCGCCGTGTGCCAAGAGGTTCGCGAGCCTGTCGCGTTCGGACGTCAGCGCGTCGGAGACCTTGGCGCGGTTCTCGGTGATGGCGGCCGCCCACTGCCCGGTGTCCGCCGCGCCGCCGACGCCCGCCGGATTCCCGGCCTTGGGCAACGGGTCCTCCGGCATCAGCGCCCGGTACGAGGCGGCGATCCGGACGTCGGCACGCCGGTAGCCGCCCGCGGCCGAGGTGAGCCCCTGGTGGATGACGGTCGCTTTGGTGAGCTGGCCGTCGAGTTTGCCCGCGACGTCCTTGATCGTCTTGGTGTACGTCGCGGAAGCCGCGCTGGAAGCCGAAACCTGGCCGAAGGCGGTGGCCGGGACGTTCTCACCCGCCAGCGCGGTCTGCGCGGTCTTGAGTACGCCGGCGCGCTGTTCCAGTTCGGCCGCCGCCGCTTCGAGTCTGGTGGGGGCGACTCGGTAACCGCCCGCACTGGATGCCATCACCGAGCCGCCTCTCCTGTTCGGAAAAATCAGTACTGCTCGGGCTCTTCGCCGAGCACGGCCGGAGCGACCGGGGCCGACTGACCCCAGACGTTCTCGGTTTCCACGAGCCACGGCGGGATACGACGGCCTGAGCCCATGTCGCCGCCCGCGCCCATGCCCATCGGCATCATGGGCATCATCGGCATCGCGCCCTTGGCCGCCGCCGCGCCCGCGGCACCGGCGGCTCCGCCCGCGAGCCCGCTCATCGCGGTGCCCGCCGAACCGTCGCCTGCCAGACCGGAGAACGCGGCCGGTGCCTCACCGGGACCGGCGAGCCCGCCGCCGCCGATGGCGCCGCCGTCCAGCGAGGGCGCGCCGCCACCGCCGATCGGGATACCGCCACCGGAGCCACCGGCGGTAACGCCCGCGCCCGCGCCACCGGCACCGGCAGCGGCACCGCCGCCGATGGGTTCACCGTTCTTGTTCTTGCCGTCGTTCGGGTTCTTGCCGGCGGCCCATCCGGGCACGCGCGGCATGATCGAGCCGAACCGGCCGAACGCGGCGGCCGAGGCCGCGGCGAGACCGGCGGTGAACATGTCGCCGAACAACGGGTTCGATTTGGGGATCTGGCCCGGCTGCCCGGTGGGGGGCGGCGTCGACCCGTCCGAGGGCAGCGGGTGCGTGTTGTCGCCCGGCGTCACGCCGACACCGGGGGTGCCGCCGATGTCGTTGCCGACGGACCCGCCACCTGGGGCCGTGCCGCCACCCGGGGCCGTGCCGCCACCGGTGACCGGCGGGGCGACGGCGTTCGGCGAGGCGGGGAAGGATTCCTCGGTCGTGGTGTACTCGCCCGCGAGCTGGGTCATCACCACGATCGCCTTGCTGTGTGCCGCGCTGGCCGCGCCCGCGGCCTGCTGCTGCGCCTCGACGTTCGCGATCGCCTGCTGCCGCTGCTGGGCGGCGTTGATGATCGTCGCCTGCGAGGAATCCGGCGGCAGCAGCGGCGGGTTGACCGCCAGCGAGACGTCGGCGGGCGAGACGTCCGGCACCGCGACCGGCGGCGGCATCTCCTTCTTGGCCTTCACCAGCGCGTCCGCCGCGTCCTCGAGGAGGTTGTTCATCGCGTGCGCGGTCTGGGCGACCTTGCGGATGCCGCCGACCAGATCGGTGATCATCGTGTGGTACTTGTCGGCGGCGCCGCCGGTCCAGCTCCCGGAGAAGTCCTTCAGCTCGCCGGTCAGGTTCTCGGCCTGTTCGAACAGCCCGGTGCCGGTGGACTGCCATTTGTGGGCCGCGTGGCGCGCCGTGTTGGGGTCGCCCGCCTGCAGCATCGCGTAGAGCTGCTGGTGCGAGTAGGCGGCGAAGTTCGTGTGCGCGGTGCCGGTCATCCCTTGTTCCCCCCGCCGTTGGAGCCGCTGTTGCCACCCAGCACACCGCCGAGGACGTTGAGCAGCGGATCGAGCAGCCCGGTCTGCTGGCTGGAGTGGTTGATGTCACCCGCGACGGAATCGTCGGCCGCCGCGTAGCCGTCGGCGACGGTCGTGGTGACGTCCTGAGCGAAGGTGATCGCACCCTTGACCTGGTCCAGCAGGCCCTGCATCTCGGCGACCGCGGCCTGGTGCGCCTTGGTGAGGGAACCCGCCTCCCCGAACTCGCCGAACAGCAGCGGGTGTTCGCTCAGGGTCAGCAGGAAGTCTTTCGGCTTGGACATCGCGTGGATCTGGGTCTCCAGTTCCCGCACGAAGTCCTTCAGTGATTCCAGATGGACGTAGTACGACTGGTCTTGCATTGATCCCGGCTCTCTCGTGATCGGCCATGCCATCAAGGGACGACTACGCGCAAAGCCGGCCGGCCGGTGCCGAGGGGGGTGAAAGCACCGGCCGGCCGACGGATGAGGACTCAGCCGGCGAACAGGCCCTGGTTACGGTTCTCCAGGCTGTGCTGGATATCGTGGGCGTCGCCGACCTTGCCGCCGAACTGCGCGATGATCGCCACGATGTCCGCGGTGGCCTGGCGCAGGCGGGTCTCGGACGCACGAGCGGCCTCACCGGCGGAGCTGCCGGAGGCGTACCAGGTCTGGGTGATCGGCTGCAGGTTGGTGTGCAGCTGTTCGAGCTGTGAAGTGAGCGCCTTGGCCTTGGCGGCCAGCGAGGCCGAGCTGTGCTGCAGCGCGGCGAAGTTGATTTCGACGACGTCAGCCATGATTGGTGGTCCTCTCGCGGATCAGGGGTTCAGCCGGTGGATCACGGTCTGGTCGACGGTTCCGCTGACCCCGGTGAGGCTTTCCCGGACCTGCTCGTCACCCGAGTTGTAGTTCCGGTTGCTCTCGTGGACGAGGCGCGACATCGTGTTGAGCTCGTTCACGGCGATGGTCATCTTCTCCTGCAGGCGGCGCTGCAGGTCCCAGAACGCGACCGCCTGGTCACCCTTGTAGTTGTGCAGGGTCTGGGTCAGCTCGCTCTCCAAGCTGGCCATCGTGGTCTTGGCGTTCGACGCGGTTTCCTCGAACCCCTGGACGGCGCGCGCCATCGCAGCTGCGTCTGCCTGATATCCCGTACCGGTCATGGATGGGCCACCTCCTCTCATCTCGCTGGAAATCCCGGTGAGCACCAGGGGACGCCCTGTCTGCTCTTGTGAAGGACACGCTAGAAAACAGGGGAGTGTGGTCAAACGGCACAACTGCCGGTTGTGGTGACGGCACTATTACCCACAGGTCGACGGTGGGGCCTTCCCCACCTTCGACCCGGGGGAGTGCTCCAGTGTCCGAATCGGAGTCCACCGGCAGGCTCGATCCATGGTGGGCAAGGGTTTCGGGGCAGTACGGCATCGCCCGTTGATGATCTTGGCGGCGGCGATGGCGGTACTCGGGGCGATCGCGCTCGGCGGTCTCGTTTTCGACGATCGGAGCCTCGTCGGCGCGCCCATTTGGCTCAAGCCGCTCAAGTTCACGATTTCCGTTGGGCTCTACGCGGTGACACTGGCCTGGCTGATCGGGCAGCTGACCCGGGGCAAGCGGCTCGGCTGGTGGCTCGGCACCGCGTTCGCGGCGGGCCTCGTTCTGGACATGGCGCTGTTGTTCTGGCAGATCATCGGCCGGGGCCGGACACTCCACTTCAACCGGGAGACCCCGGTGGACCAGTGGATCAACAACATGGTCGCGAACGGTGCCTTCACCGGCTGGGGAGCGACGGCGGCGATCGCGATTCTCCTGCTGTTCCAACGTCTTCCCGACCGCGCGTTGAGTTCCGCGTTACGCGCGGGTGCCGCGCTGTCGGTCGCCGGCATCGGGATCGCGATGCTGATGTTCGGTCCCGACGAGCGGCAGTTGGCCCAGTTCCGCGCCGGGGAGAAGCCATCGATCGTCGGCGCCCACGCTGTCGGGGTGCCCGACGGCGGACCGGGCCTGCCGGTGCTGGGCTGGAGCACCGTGGGCGGGGACCTGCGGATCCCGCATTTCGTCGGGATCCACGCGATCCAGGTGCTGCCAGTGGTCGCCTATGGACTGCTCATGCTAGCCCGGCGGTATCCGGTGCTCGAATCGAAATTCGTGCGGCGGAATCTGGTCCGGACCGCTTCGGTGGGTTTCGCGGGGTTGCTGGCGCTGCTCACCTGGCAGGCCCAGCGGGGGCAGTCCATCGTGCGCCCCGACTTCTGGACGCTGGTCACGGGCGCCGGGATCATCGCCGTCGTGGCGGCCGGTGCGACACTTTCGCTCCGGGCGCCGCGGCCGATGCACCAGCTGACGTGATCTTGCGCGAAATCCACTCGGGACTTCCTTCGGGATCGGATAGCTTTCGGTTCGATGAAGGGGGTAAGCGTGCAGGGAACGCAGACTTTTGGGCGGTTTTCGGGCAGACGCGCGGGCGTCGTGCTCACCGCCGCGGCGGTGCTGATCGGCGGGGTGGCCTGTTCGTCGGGATCTTCTCCCGACGCGGCCGCTCCGGCGGCACCCGAGGTGTTCGGCCCGGCGGGATACCGCGGGCTGACCTTGGGCATGGCCAAGGACGCGGCGCTGGCGGGCGGGAAGCTCGCCTCGGCGCCGACGTCCACTTTGGATGGTTGTACTGATTTCTCCTACACCGGCGGCCCGGCACCGGACCCGGCGAGGATGAAGGCGGAGGCCGACACCGAGGCCAAGGCCGAGGAGTTGAACAAGAAGGCCGACGAACTCGAGGCCGATCCCGGGTCGAAGCCGGGCGCGTCCGCCGAGGAGAGTGCCAAGTCGGCGGAGAAGTCCGCCAAGGACGCGCGACTGTTCGCCGACGCCGCTCAGGCGTCCGCCGATCTGGCGGGCAAACGCGAGGAGCGCGACAAGGCGTTCGTCGCGGCTGGAGGGGCTTCCTTCGGCAAGGACGGGCTGCGTGAACTCGCCGCCCCCTCGGACGCGAAGACGGCCGAGGGAATCGGTGCTGGTTCATCGTTGGCAGGCCTCAAGACGGCCTACGACGCCAAGGGGATGAAGGTCGGCGACAACGGCCGCTTCCAGGTGCCTGTCGACGGGAAACCGGACTGGGTCTACGAGTTCACCGTGAACGGTGACAAGGTCGGCTCGGTGTCGATGATCAACCCGAAGTCGAAGTGCGGCTGAGTTCCCGGGTTTTCGGGCACGAAGAAAGGGCCGTTCGTTTCCGGACGGCCCTTTCTTCGTGTTCTAGACTCCCGCGGTGGTGCGGATCCAGCTGCGGCTGGCCGCGACGCTGGCGTAGTTCTGGGTGCCCTGCGGGTTCGTGCCGGAGTTGCTGCCCGTCGAACAGACGCCCACCTGGACGCCGCCCGAAAGCTGCGGTCCGCCCGAATCGCCGTGCCACGCCGAACCGTTGACACCGACGCTGGCGATGGCCTGGCCGCCGTAAGCGTCGCTGCTGGTGCCGGTGATGCGGACGTTGGCCGTCTTCAGGACGCTCGACGGCGGGTTGTTGCCCTGCGTGCGGCCCCAGCCGTAGATCTGGTTGGTGGTGCCGTTGGCCGGGTTCGCGGTGCCGAGCTTCATGTACGTCGTGCTGACCGCGGTCTTGAGATGCAGCAGCGCGATGTCGCCGCGCGGGGCGGCTTTTTGCTGGTCGACGGCGGCCGAGGTGCCCTGGTTCAGGTTGACGTTGCCGACCTTGACGTGCATACCGGGTTTGTTGAGGCAGTGCTTCGCGGTGAGGACCCACTGCGGGGCGATGATCGTGCCGGAGCAGTTGAAACCGCCGAACGCGGTGGCGTCGTCCCAGTAGATCTGGGCGCCCCATGGCGCGGAACTCACGGTGCCGCCGCCGATGATGTCCTGGCCCGCGTTCGCTGCGGGGGTGGCTACGAGGGTGAGTGCCGCGGCGGCACCGGCCACCGTTGCGGCAATTTTGGACATACGCATGAATACGCCCTTCGGCCTGCGTCGGGGAGTTCGTTTCGACTTGAAACGGTTTCACCAAGTTATGGGGCGGTAAGGGTTTTTGTAACCTACCGAAGTCGGTAAAAGGTGCGAGGAAAGTATTGGGCCGTCCGGGTGGGGCTGTCCGTTGTATCCGGTTCGCGGTTTCGGCGTTGTTCGATCCGGTTGCGGAATTCCTTGCCGCCGCGATGGGCCGTTGCCGGTTTCGCCAAGTCCCTTTTAGGGTGATTCGGTGACTCAAGTGATCGTGATGAACGGCGGATCCAGTTCGGGCAAGTCCGGGATCGCCCGGTGCCTCCAGGCGGTGCTGCCGGATCCCTGGCTCACGCTCGGCGTGGACACGCTGATCGACGCGATGCCGGGTGACGTGGACGACGGGATCTCCTTCGCCTCGGATGGCGGGGTGGGTGTCGGGGCCGGATTCCGGCGCATCGAGGACGCGTGGATGGCCGGTGTCGCGGCGATGGTGCGGGCGGGTGCGCGGGTCATCGTCGACGACGCGTTCCTGGGCGGTGCGGAGTCACAGCGCCGGTGGCGGGACGCGTTTGATGGGCTCGAGGTGCTTTGGGTCGGGGTCCGGTGCGACGGTGCCGTGGCCGCCGGACGGGAGATGGCGCGGGGGGATCGGGTCGCGGGGATGGCCGAGTCGCAGGCCGAGGCCGTGCACCGGGGCGTGGTCTATGACCTCGAGGTGGATACGGGCTCGGCCGAGGCTCTGGCCTGCGCGCGGGAGATCGCCTCGCGGGTGACCTAGGAGGCCCTTGATGCGCGACGTGACTTACTCGATGGCCGTCTCACTGGACGGTGGCTGTACGAGGCGATGCCGTATTGCAGGATCCCTCGCTCGATGACTCGAGGCTTGAGTGGGCCGCGCTCTGTAAGGCGCTCCCGAAGGTGGTGGTCCGTTCTTTTCTCAGGGTGAGCGCAGGGTCGGCCTCGACCCGTCGAGACCCGTGATTTGGGCTCGGAGTCGTCTGCCTTCACCATCGGGTGGTGCGATTGGTCCTTTTTGGACATGGTGTCGCCGGTTGGTGGTCGAGGCGGGTTGGTGTAACGCTCCGATCGATCGTGTGGCAGCGGGCCGACGGACGGCGCCACACCGTGCCGGAACAGCACGGTTCCGGGCGTCATCCATCGGCGGCTCCGACGTGTCATGGGGCGGGACGGGGCTCTGTAAGTACGCGTTGTCCGCCCCATGCTCCGTGAACGGACCACGGCGCAACGGATGTCGAGTCAGAAGGGCGGGGTGTCGTCCTCTGGTTCGGGTCGTGGATCATGCAGAGGCTCGGGTGTCGCGTTGTAGGTGTGTCCGCTGGGGGTGGTGATGGTCATGCCGCCGTTGC
>NZ_MQUQ01000003.1 GCF_001953865.1 Amycolatopsis coloradensis | reverse complement strand
CATCGTCCTCCACCTCCGCTGAAGATCCCCAGGACACGCCCTAGTCGTGCGAGAGGTCGACGAATCGGCTGTAGTGCAGCTGGTGCGCGACGGTGATCGTCGCCGTCGGCCCGGCGCGGTGCTTCGCGATGATCAGGTCCGCTTCACCGGCGCGCGGGTCGTCCCGCTCCCAGGCGTCGGGTCGGTTGACCAGGATGACGAGGTCGGCGTCCTGCTCCAGCGAACCGGACTCACGAAGGTCGGACAGCATCGGGCGTTTGTCGGTCCGCTGCTCGGGACCACGGTTCAGCTGGCTGATCGCGATCACCGGGACCTCGATCTCCTTTGCCAGCAGTTTCATCTGCCGCGAGAACTCCGAGACCTCCTGCTGCCGCGACTCGACGCGCTTGCCCGAGGTCATCAGCTGGAGATAGTCGAGGACGACGAGCTTGAGGTCGTTGCGCTGCTTGAGCCGCCGGGCCTTCGCGCGGATCTCCATCATCGTCATGTTCGGCGAGTCGTCGACGAACAGCGGCGCCTCGGAGACTTCGCTCATCCGGCGCGCGAGCCGTGTCCAGTCGTCGTCGGACATCTTGCCACCGCGCATATCCGCCAGCCGGATCCGGGCCTCGGCCGAGAGCATGCGCATGACGATCTCGGTCCTGCTCATTTCCAGCGAGAAGATGACGCTGGTCAGACCGTGTTTGATGGACGCGGAACGGGCGAAATCCAGACCCAGCGTCGATTTCCCGACACCGGGGCGGGCGGCGACGATGATCATCTGCCCTGGGTGCAGGCCGTTCGTCAGATCGTCGAAGTCGGCGAATCCGGTCGGGATGCCCTGCGACTGCCCGCCGCGTGACGCGATCGCGTCGATCTCGTCCATGGTCGGCTGGAGCAGCTCCTCCAGCGCGACGTAGTCCTCGCTGGTGCGCCGCTCGGTGACGTCGTAGATCGCGGCCTGTGCGCGGTCGACGACCTCGTCGATGTTCGCGCCGTCGGCCGCGGCCGCGCCGTAGCCGTACTGCACGATCCGCGTGCCCGCCTCGACCAGGCGCCGCAGCACCGCCTTCTCGGAGACGATCTCCGCGTAGTACCCGGCGTTCGCCGCCGTCGGCACCGTCGCGATCAGGGTGTGCAGATACGGGGCGCCGCCGACGCGGCCGAGTTCGCCGCGGCGTTCCAGTTCGGCGGAGACGGTGATCGGGTCGGCGGGCTCGCCTCGCCCGTAAAGGTCGAGGATGACGTCGTAGATCGCCTGGTGCGCGGGCCGGTAGAAGTCGTCGGGCCCGAGGGCTTCGATGACGTCGGCGACGGCGTCCTTCGACAGCAGCATGCCGCCGAGCACGGACTGCTCGGCCGCGATGTCCTGCGGCGGCTGGCGGTCGTACTCACCACCACGCGGACCGGGATCGCCGGGACCCGGGTCGGACTCCGCGTACATCGGATTGCGGTCGTCGGTCAGCGCCACCGCTGCTGCCACCTCCTCAAGCATCGAACACGCGTTCGATTATGCCAGATTTTCCCCGGTCGGTCCGCCTGTGCCCACCGGTCGCCCTCCCTCGGCTCCCGGTGCTCCCCTCGGCCGGAAGAACGCCACTGTGCGTACCGGCCAATCGGGCACGGTAGGCCCCCCGAAAGGACCAGCGCAATTTCGCCTGGGGACCGCCCTGTGGACAACCTGGGGATGACTGCGGGCATCCCTTCACAGGTGGCCCATAGCCTGTGTACAACTTGTGGGCAACGGCGGGATGGTTTGACAAAAGTGCTGGCCAGGGGCTGTGTACACACTGTGGAGAACTTTTCTCAAATCCGTGCGGCGTGTCGGGCGAAACACGTCGGTCGGCGTGTCGCACGGCGGCGCACAGCGATGCCCTGTGGATGAATGCCACGGAGGGCGGAGGGGTGGCCCGCTGGGCTGAACGGTGTGGAATTCAGGACGCGAACAACCTGCCCTGTGCGCTCCGTAGTCGTTCTCCGAGAACCTGCTGGTCGGCGGGTGTGAAGGCGATCCTCGGCTCGCCACTCCCCGGTATCTCTTCGGTCAGCCACCGGCCCTCGGACGTATCGATGTAGTTCACCGGGCGTTCGATCCGCTGCCGCGCACCGCTCCGGCCGCGGGCGGCGACGTACAGGCTGCCGCTGCCCATTCGGCGTAGCGCGAGGATACGGCGAAGCTCGTCGGCCTCCTGGCTGCCGGCGCTCTGCCGTCCGCTGCGAAGCACCTCGAAACCCTCGTCCTGCGCTGTCGACGACGAGCGCGGGGCCTCGACCTGGCTCTTCGGGACGGCGACCGGCCGACCGCGTCCCGGCGCGAGCTTCGGGATCTGGTCGAGGAACTCGGTCAGCAGTTCTTCGGGCCGCACCGAGGCGAGCGCGACACCGTCGTGCTCACTGTGGCGGGCGAGGACGAAACCCTCGCCGCCGGCACTGCCCGCGAGCAGGGTGTAGCTCAGCGCCTTGCCCTCGAACCCGCCGTCGACCCAGCCGTAGTACTCCAGGCTCGGCCTGGCGATCGCTTCGAGCGTCGCCTTGAATCCCGGGTGCAGACCTCGCGCGCCGAAGAGGCCCTGGCTCACCAGCTCCTTGTTGGTCCGCTCGTCCTCGGTCCGCTGCGCGTCCTCGTCGTACCAGGTCGGCGTTTCCGACAGGATCGTGTGCGGCTCGCCGCCCCGGCGGTGGATCAGCGTGATGAGGGTGCCGGTCGTGATCGTGACCTGCTTGTCCAGCACCGGAACTGCCCCCTAGTCGTTCTTGTTCGTCCAACCCGGAACAAGACAAGCCGGGCGCGGCCCCAATCTTGGCACGCGCCCGGCTCGCTCGTGACGACTACTCGCCGATCACCGGCGGTGCGGTGAGTTCGTCGGTCCCGAAGATGTCGTTGGGGTCGTCGCCGACGAGGTACTTGGCGCTGCGCTCCTCGTCCTCGCCACCCTTCCCCTTGGCGCCACCGGCACCCATACCGCCCATGCCGCCCATCATGCCGCCGGCGGCACCACGACCCGCTCCGGCACCGCCCGCTCCGGCGCCACCGGCGCCCATGCCGCCCATCCCGGCCGCGCCACCGGGGATGGCCGCGCCACTCGCGCTGCCCGGCCCGCCAGGACCGAAACCACCGGGGCCGAAGCCGCCGTCCGGGCCGAAACCGCCCGCGCCGGGGATGTCGGTGCCGCCGAAGCCACCGCCACCGCCGCCGCCACCAGGGCCGAAGCCACCGGCGCCGGGGATCTTCGGCGGGGTGAAACCGGACGCGTTCGTCCCGTCGTCCCAGGACGGCGGCTTGTAGTTGCTGCCGGGGATGTTCGGGTTGTACTGCCCGCCCGGCAGATTCGATCCGGGAAGGTTCGACCCCGGGATGGTGCTGCCGGGCAGGTTCGATCCGGGAAGGTTGGAGCCGGGCAGGTTCGACCCCGGCGTACCGATGCCGGGCAGGTTCGACCCGGGAACGCTCGGCATGCCGCCGGGCGGCATCGAACCGGGCGGCATCGAACCGGGCGGCGTCGAGATGCCGCCGGGCGGCATGCCGTTGTGCCCGTTCCGGTCACCCTGGCCGGTGTCGTTCCCGTTGCCGTCCTTGTCCTTGCCGCCGCTGCCGCCGTTGACGTCGACGTTCGTGTTCTGCCCCTCCATCTTGGAGTAGGTGGGCAGCTTCTTGCCGTTCTCGGAACTGGCCTTGAAGTACTCGTTGAACGCGTCGACGTTCGCTTGACCCCGCTGGTTGTAGTCCCGGATCGCGCGGTCGGTGTCGGTCGTCCACGGCGTGATGGAGTTGAGCAGGTTGTTCTTCGGCGGATCCTTCGGGACCTGCTGCACCTTCGCCTTCACCGTGGTGAACGCGGTGTTCTGCTCGCCGAGGTACTTGTCGGAGTCCGTCAGCTTCTTGCCGGAGTCCTCCATCCACGTCCGCAGCGGATGCGCGCCGGACTCCTGCGCGGCTTCGGCGCTCTTACCGGTCCAGGCGGCGTCCATCTCTTTCGACAGGTTGTCGATGGTGGTCAGCCTGTCCTGGTAACCGGCCTTGAGCCGGGTCGCCGCGGCCTGGCCCTCGGAGATCGACCCGGTACCCGGGCCGGTGACGATCTTCTCCCAGATGTTGTAGCAGTCGATCTTGCGATCGCCACCCGACGCTTCGAAGTCGCCGGATTTCGTGGTCGCCATGTTGTAGGCCGAGTACCCGGCGATGATCGGCAGCAGGAACACGCGTCAGCCCTCCTTCAACGTCTGGATCATCGCTTCCCCCACCTTGAGCGCGACAGGACACGGATCGCTCGCGCCGGGCCCGTTGTCGTACTGCACCAGGATGTTCACGGCCAGCTGGTCGGTCACGCCGACGAAGAGGCCGCATTTGCCGCTCTTGCGGCCGTCGAGCGCCGCGGCGTAGACCGCCGGGTACCCGGCGACCTCGGTCGGCTCGAAGTACTCGTCGTTGGCCTTCGTGTCGTAGACGTCGCTGAGGCCGTTCTTGTTCGCGAGCACCGGGCTGATCTCGATCTGGTTCAGCCGGTCGTCCGCGGCGAAGATCGAACAGCCGGGTCCGACGCTCGTGGTCCGCTGTTCGCCTTCGCCGAGGCCGAGCTCGGACCGCTTCGCCGCCGAGAGCGCGGAGCACGCGTCACTCTCGATCGAGGAGGTTTTTAACGGGCTCGGCACCTTGGGCGCGGAGCCGGAGGATCCGCTCGACGCGCTCGGGGAACCGGCCCCTGTCGTGTAGGACGGCTCCGAGGACGCCGTGCCGCTCTTGGTGCCGGAACAGCCCGCGACCAGCGCGGCGGCGGCGAAAACGAGTACGAGGGAACGTCGCATCACACGGCCTTGTGCTTGTTGAGCGAAGCCTGCGTCTCGGCCTCGTTCGTGGCGATCTTCTGCTTCGCCGCGGTCAGCTGGTCGATGTAGTTCTTGACGTAGTCCTGCATCTTCTGGTTCTGCTCCAGGAACGCCTTGCCCGAGGGGTTGGCCAGCTTCTCCCAGTCGCCGCTCGCGAACTCCTTGCCGGGCGCCTTGACGTTGGCCATCAGGTTCGCGTCGGCGAAGTCCTTCTTGAGCTCGACCTGGAGGTCGGTCCACTTCTTGATGATGCCGTCGATCTTGTCCTTGTCGAAGGTGAACCCGCCGCCACCCCCGCCCGACGCCGACGACGGCTTGTCCGGGTTGGCCGGCGCGGACACCGTGACCTTCTCCTGCCGGTTCTGCTCGGCGTTGCTGTCGTAAGCCATAGCTCCCAGATCCCCTTTTGAGGCCCCGTGCCTCGACGTCGAGTCAATCCTAAGACGTGACCCGCCCGAGTGGGGTTCCGATGACAAGCACGGAAAGCAAAAGGCGGGACCTCTCCGCGATGGAGAAGTCCCGCCCTGTGCCGAAGCGGTGTTACTTGGCCTTGACCTCGAGCCGCACGTCGACGCGGACGTCGGGGTGCAGACGGGCGCCGACCGAGTGCTTGCCCACGGTCTTGATGTGGTCCTTCAGCTCGATGACGCGCTTGTCGAGCAGCGGGCCGCCGGCGGCCTTGATCGCGTCCACGATCTCGGCGGTGGTGATCGAACCGAAGAGCTTCTTCGAGCCCTCGGCCGCCTTGCCGGACAGCTGGATGGCGCCGAGGCCCTCCAGGGTCGCCTTGATCTCCTTGGCGTGGTCGAGGTCGCGGATGCGACGGCTCTCCTGCGCCCGCTTGATCGTGCGCACGTTCTTCTCCGCACCCTTGGAGGCCACGATCGCGTAGCCGCGGGGGAGCAGGTAGTTGCGCGCGTAACCGTCCTTGACCTCGACGATGTCGCCGGGTCCACCGAGGTTGGAGACGTCGGTGGTGAGAATGATCTTCGCCATTGACGTGCCTCCTTAGCGCGCGGTCGAGGTGTAGGGCAGCAGCGCCATTTCGCGGGAGTTCTTGACCGCGATGGCGATGTCACGCTGGTGCTGGCTGCAGTTGCCGGTCACCCGGCGGGCACGGATCTTGCCGCGGTCGGAGATGTACTTCCGCAGCAGGTTGGTGTCCTTGTAGTCGATGTTCTCCGGGCGGCCCTTCTTCTCGGCCTTGCAGAAAACGCAGACCTTCTTCTTGGGCTTGCGGATGGGTGGCTTGGCCACGGTTTTACTCCTGGATTCCTACGTAGTGGTTGTCTCGAGGCGTCTCGCGGAGCTTTCGCCCGCGGTGGACGCACCTGGTGCGACTGTCGATCAGAAGGGCGGCTCGTCGGAGAAGCCACCGCCGCCGCCACCACTGGCGGCCGGGGCGGAACCCCACGGGTCGTCGGCGGGCGGGCCGGACTGGCCACCGCCGCCGCCTCCACCGAAGCCGCCGCCTCCACCGCCACCGGTGCCACGGCTGACCTTGTTCACCTTGGCGGTGGCGTAGCGCAGCGACGGGCCGATCTCATCGACCTCGAGCTCGACGACAGTGCGCTTCTCGCCTTCCTTGGTCTCGAAAGACCGCTGCTTGAGGCGCCCCTGCACGACGACTCGCGCGCCGCGCGTCAGCGACTCGGCGACGTTCTCGGCCGCCTGGCGCCAGATGTTGCAGCGCAGGAACAGGGCCTCGCCGTCCTTCCACTCACCGGACTGCTTGTCCAGCGTGCGCGGGGTGGACGCGACCGTGAAGTTCGCGACCGCCGCACCGGAAGGGGTGAAGCGAAGCTCCGGGTCGGACGTGAGGTTGCCGATCACCGTGATGACGGTGTCTCCAGCCATCGGGAAGTCCTTCGGGCTCAGGCCTTGGCGGCGGCGGTCGCGGCGCTCTTGATCTCGCGGCGCATGACCTTGGTGCGGAGCACGGTCTCCTGGAGGGAGAGCTGACGGTCCAGCTCCTTGACCGCTTCCGACGTCGAGTTCAGGTCGAGGAGCGCGTAGATGCCCTCGGCGTGCTTCTTGATCTCGTACGACAGACGGCGGCGGCCCCAGACGTCGACCTTCTCCACGCTTCCGCCCGAAGTGCGGATCACGTTGAGGAAGTTGTCCAGGGTCGGGGCGACCGTACGCTCATCGAGCGTGGGGTCCAGGATGACCATTACCTCGTAATGGCGTGACACAACCACTCACCTCCTATGGGCTCGCGGCCACGGACTGTCCGTGGCAGGAGGGTTTGTCCAGGTAAGCGTACCCGGCGGCGTTCGAAGGTCTCGCCTCAGGTCAGGAGACGCGGCGCAGCACCCAGGTGCGGACCAGCGCGGCGGTCACCCCGGCGAGTACGAGCACCGCGAGCAGCATCGGCAGCTGGACGTCGCCGCCGGGCATGCCGTCGGTGGCGAGCGCCTCGGCGTTGCCCGTGTTGCGGACGTCGCTGCCCTGGTCCTGAGCGCCGGGGACGCCGTACTGCGAGCCACCCTCGCCGGGGAGCGGGCTGTTGGCCGGGTAGCGCACGCCCGGCGCCACCGCGACACCCGGCTGCGCGACCGGCAGGTTGCCGTAGTCGCGAGGCGGGGCGTAGCCGGTGCCGTTGCTGCTGCCGGGCAGCAGGTTCGTGCCCCCCGCCGGGGCGCCGTTCGCGGCGCCGCCCGTGCCGCCCTGCTGCGGGGCCGTGGTGCCCGGAGCAGGCAGCGCGGGGGCGACGTAGTTCGTCGCGACCGTCGTCAGGCCACAGCTGCCGGCGACCTTGTGCTCGATGCTGGTCAGCGTCTTTTCCGGGTTGAGGCCGAGGCCCCAGGACTTGGTCTCCCTGACCGCCCGCTTGACGGCCGCGCCGATGGCCTTGCCGTCGACCGAGCCGCCCGCGGCGTTCGGGACCGTGCCGAGGTCGATCTTGTTGACCTTGGCGATGTCGTTCGCGGCGACGTCGTAGAGCGCCAGCGTGCCCGCTTCCTTCGCGCCCGCTCGCACCAGTTCCTTGACCGAAGTACCGGTGATCGCGACGGTGTCGCCCATCCCGCCGTTCACGGTGCCGCTGCACGCGTTCGCCAGCGTGGTCGCCGCCGAGGCGGTGCCCGAGGTCAGGAAGGCGCCACCGGTGACCAACGCCGCGAGTGCGGTGACGGTGAACGCGTTGCGGGTGGTCTGCCAGATGGTGGTCTTCCGCACGAGCGCGATCCTCCGGGTCGGTGGGGGCATGAGGCAGTGCATCAGGTTTTCACCGGAGAAAACACTGCCGACGGGGATAACGAGGGAGTGATCCGAAAGATACTAGGCGGTAGGCCTAACTTGTAGCGGCCATTCGGCGGAGGACCCAGGTGCGTACCAGGCCCGCACTGACTCCGGAAAGTAGCAAAACGGCGATCAGCAGCGGAAGTTTCCCGTCCTGAGTGAATCCGTCGCTCACGTTCGGTAGCGCCTCGGCCTGCCCCGCGTTCTGGACGTCCGGGTTACCGGTCTGGTTTTCGGTCGTGACGCCGAACTGCGGCGCGTAACCCGGGATCTGACCGCCGTAGCGCAGTCCGGGCGAGGGGCTGAAGAGACCGGCCATCGCCATCGGGATGGAGCTGTAGTCGCGCATCGGGGCGTAACCCGTGCTGACGCCCAACGGCAGGCCGCCGAAGTTCGGGGTGAAGGTGCCGGGCAGCAGCGGGCTGTTCGCCGCCGGGATGCCGGGGCCGGTCGCCGGGTTGCCGCCCTGCGCCGGGGCGCCGGGGCCGCCTGTCTGCGGGCCGCCCGTGCCGGGAGCGGGTTTTTGTGGTTGAGGCTGGGTGCCGGGGGCGGGCTTGCCGCCGCCGGTCAGCGCCTGGGTGGTGCCGGTGACGGCGCCGTTCACCGCTTCCGCGGCGGGTTCGCCGATGACCGGGACCGGCGCGACCACGGCGTTCACCACGGTCACCGTCACCTTGCAGACCGTGCCGAGCAGCGCGTTGATCGTGCCCGTGAGCACTCCCGAAACCGGACCGGCGTGGCCGAGGTCCAGCGGGATGCCGAGCAACGGCGTCTTCCCGAGGATCCGGTCGCCGGGTTTCGCGGTCACCGATCCGCCGCAGGCGGCGGTCTTGGTCTCGGCGGCGGCGGCCGTGCCCGGCATGGCGAGGGCGGCCGAGCCCGCGAGAATGAAGGCCGAGGCACCCAGGGCGGTCGCCCTCCGTGTCCGTTCGCGCATGCCTTCGACTCCTCCGTCGTCGGGTTCACCTACCAGCACAACGACGCCAAGGGCGACGAGTAACGCCCGCTCACTCGAAGAAGTCAGGCATTCGAGTGGAAGCGGGCGTCACCGAGGGTGAAATCAGGCGGGCTTGCCCCGCAGCCAGGCGCGGACCAGCGCCGCGGCGACGACGGCCAACGCCAGCACCGCGAGCAGCAGCGGCAGCTTGGCCGGGGCGACCGGGGCCTGGATGGCCTGCGCGGTGCCGGTGTCCTTCTCGTCGACGGTCGGCGGCGGCACCTCGCCGGGGATGGTCTCGATGATCACCGGCGCCTGCACGAAGTCGCCGGGAAGCAACGCCGCGTTGCTGATGACGCCGGCGATCGAGTCGCCGCCGATACCGGTGGAGGAGCCAGGACCGGATTCGATCGGAAGTTCGCTACCCGGTCCGCCGGGCTGTCCCGGCATGGGGGGCTCGGGCCGTGGCGGTTTCGGACCGGGGTCCGGGGGCTCGGGCGTGGGTGGCTCGGGAGTGGGCGGCTCGGGCTTGGGTGGCTCGGGCTTGGGTGGCTCGGGCTTGGGTGGCTCGGGAAGTTCCGGCAGCGGGAGTTCCTCGGCGACACCCTGGGTCAGGTTGCCGACCGCGTTCACCGCGCTCTGCACGGGCGGGCAGATCCCCTTGGCCACGAGGTCGCCGATCGCGTTGTCCGTGAGGCCTGTCGTCTTGACGAGGTCACCGACCGGCAGTGAAAGCAGCGGTTTCCGGCCTTCGGCGGTCTTGGCCTTCGAGTCCAGCCCGACGGTCAATGCCTCGGGCGAGTTGAGCGGTGCACCCGCGTCGAGAACGAGGCCGTTGGCCGACGACCCGTTTCGCAGCGTCGCGGCGCATTCGCCGGAGAGGGTCGGATTCGGTTTCTCGGCGGCCATCGCGACCGTCGGGAACGCGAGTCCGGCCGAAACCGAAAGTGCGAAACCCAATGCCGTGATCCGCCCGGCAGTCTTCCCCATCGAACTCGTCCTCCGCCCCTTAGACCCACGCGGTTTAACGGAACGCGCTCACGCTACCCCACGAGCGTGACGACCTGGGCCGCGCCGGGGAGAAATCCTCGGTAGTGGCTCCGCCTTCCTCCCCGCCACCGCCCTCAACGGAGGAGCTTCGCTCCGCGTAGATTCTCCCAACATGAAAATCGGTGCCCATGTCCGCGACGACGACCCGCTGTCCGCGGTCGCCGAACGCGACGCCGAGGTCCTCCAGTTCTTCCTTTCCGACCCGCAGGGCTGGAAAGCTCCCAAACCCCACCCACACGGCGAAGCGATCAAAGAATCGCCGGTCGAGGTGTTCGTCCATTCGCCGTACTTGATCAATGTGGCGTCGATGAACAACCGCATCCGCATCCCCTCGCGGAAGAACGTCACGCAGCACGCGAACGGCGCGGCCGAGATCGGTGCGAAAGGGCTCGTCGTGCACGGCGGCCACGTCGGCTCTTCGGAAGACGTCGAAGAAGGCCTTGTCAACTGGCGCAAGCTTTTCGAGCGCGAACAGGAGAAGGGCGGCTTCGCCGTTCCCATCCTGATCGAAAACACCGCGGGCGGCGACAACGCGATGACCCGCGACATCGACACGATCGCCCGGCTCTGGGACAAGGTCGGCGAATTCGGCGCGGGCTTCTGTTTCGACACCTGTCACGCGTACGCGGCGGGCTGGGACTTGACCGAGGCGGTCAAGAAGGTCAAGGCCATCACCGGCCGGATCGACCTGGTGCACCTCAACAACTCGCGCGACGAGTTCGGTTCCACCCGCGACCGGCACGCCAACGTCGTCGGCGGCGACGGCACGATCGACCCCGAGGTGCTGGCCGCGGTCGCCGCCGAGGCGGGCGCCCCCGTGATCGTCGAGACCCCGGCCGACGGCCAGGCCGCCGACATCGCCTTCGTCCGGGAACGCGTCGCCTCCACTTGACGCTCTCCCGCAAGTAGTCCTCTGGTTGCGCTCAACCCCGCAACTAGAGGACTACTTGCTTGGGCCTGGAGCCTGGTCGCGTTCAGCCCGCTAAACGCGACGCGCCTCCCGTGAGGCGCTCGGCCATCTGGATCGCGGAGTAGCCGTGCGGTGGGGTGGTGCCCCGCGCGCAGGGCACTCAGGCGGGAGTTCCTTCCCTCTCCAGCGGGAGGACCGGGCGCGCGCGGGGCGGAAGGCTCCTTTCCACCAGGACGTTCCTGGAACTGGAGGGAAAGCCATGAACATCAAGTCGAAGATCGCCACGGTCGCCGTGTTCGCCGCCGTGGCGGGAACACTGGGGGCGGCACAGGCGAGCGCGGCGCCGGAGCGGGGCTCGGTCGTCGTGGGATCGGCGGGCGGACCGCTGACGTTCCCGGGCTACGACAACGACCCGGTCCGCTTCGATTTCGCCGCGTTCGGCGAACCCGGCAAGTCCTCGGGCCGGTTCCACGTGAATCACTTGACCAAGGACGGGAAACTCGTCGCCGACTTCGACGGCCGGGTCGATTGTGTGGCCCGCGCCGGCGACCTCGCCATCCTGACCGGCGTGATCGAACGCGCCGACATCCCCGGTCTCCCGGTGAACGTCGTCGGCCGCCGGGTCGGCTTCTCGGTGCAGGACGAGTCGCGCGGCCACGATCGGATCGGCTGGAGCTGGGCTTACGGCGGAATCGAGCACGACGTCCTGCCGTGCACCGGCCCGGTGCCGTTCTTCCGGACGAGCACCGGCGGCTACACCGTCCGCTGAATCGGCTTGACCCTCACGCCACGGGAGGGTCGAACCTGAACCGCATGAAGAAGCGCACCGTGTACCGGGCGGAGGACGGCGAGCACGTCGGTTACGTCGTCCCTTCGCCGGAAACTCGTTGGCAGGCACTGACCGTTTTCGGCTACCCGCTCGGTGGGCCTGCCGCCTTCGACGACTCCGTGGCGTTACTGGAGGCGGAAGGCCTGGCCATTCTCGCCGAGCGCTGGTCGGTCAAGTACGGCGAAGACTGGCTGGCCTGCCGTCTGGTCGAGACCTCGCCCGACGAGGTCGTCGTCCGGATCGACGATTTCGGCGCCGAGGACTTCGGCAGGCACGTCAAGCTGGAACGTCCTGGACCCGAGGTGCTGAAGCGCGCTTGACGTCCGGCGCGCCGTCGAGGAAACCTCCGACGGGATCGTCGTCCCCGGCGAGGCGGACGGGGTCTGTGCGCGGCTGGTAGATGTCGCGGATCACCAGCGCGCACAGGCCGAGCACCGCGAGGTCGCGGACGACGACGGTGCCGAGGAACCAGTCCTCCGGCAGGCCTTTGTTGTCGACGCCGAGGTAGTACATCATCCGCGGCGCCCACACCAGCGCGTCGACGAGCATCCAGCCGAGCAGCAGCCGCCAGCGCGGGATCGCGAGCACCGCCAGCGGCACCAACCACAGCGAGTACTGCGGGCTCCACACCTTGTTGGTCAGCAGGAACGCGGCCACCACGAGGAAGGCCAGTTGGCCGAGCCGCGGACGGCGCGGTGCCTTCAGCGCGACGTACCCGATGCCGGCGCAAGCGGCGAGGAACAGCACCGCGACGACGGCGTTGAGCACGATCGGCGTCTCGCCCGCGGCGAGCTTCCCGTCGAAACCGGCCCAGCCGGAAAGGTGCGAGACCACGTTGTAGAGCGAGTCCGGGTCCATCGGGCGCGCCGTGTTGAGCCGGAAGAACTCCCACCAGCCGGTCGGCGCGGCGAGCGCGAACGGGACGTTGACGACCACGAACGTCGCCGCGGCGAGTCCGGCGGTGAGCGCCCAGTGCTTGACCTTCCCCGCACGCAGGCACAGGAAGAACAGGGGGATGAGCAGGAGCAGCGGATACAGCTTCGCCGCCGCGCCGAGGCCGAGCAGGAATCCCGCGACTTCGGGCCGCCGCCGGGCCCAGGCCAGCAGTGCGGTCGCGGTGAACGCGGTCGCGATGGCGTCGAAGTTGGTGAAGGCGTGCACCAGCACCAGCGGCGAGATCGCCACCAGTGCGGCGTCCCACGGACGGCGTTTCAGCGATCGGCCGGTCGCCCACACGGTGACGAGCCAGGCCAGCGCGAGCCAGAGCGCCGAGATGTTGAAGTAGATGGCGACCGGGAGCGCGCTGGGCAGCCAGCCCGCTTTCGCGACCGAAACCCACGCTTCGGTGAGCTTCGCGTTGATCCACTGGAACAACCCGGTCGCGACCGGGTACTCCATGTACCGCGTGGTCTCCTTCGCCGTTCCCTCGTCCTCGATCCACGAAGTCACGTACGGGAAGGTCTCCGGATCGTTCAGCCGCTCGGAACTGTAGAGCGGGATGATGTCCGAGTAGCACATCGCGACGAAGGGACGGCCCGCCCGCCAGTCGAGCTGATGGGTCCCGGAGTCGTCGGTGTACTCCTGGATGCAGGACGCCTTGCCGAACCACGAGAGCAGCAGCGCGAGGCAGGCCAGCAGCAGACCGACCCGCTGCGGCGACCAGAACCAGTGCCGTCCCACGGCCGCGTGTTCGCCGAGCGGGCCGCCGATCGGCCGGGTGGCCGCGGCCACGAGCGGTTCGTTCCAGCTCGGGATGACCCGCTCGCCGGGGGTGAGGGAGAGCGGGGCCTCGGGCTGGGTCGTCTGGTCGGACACGTGGCGGATGTTAGCGCCTGTCCGGGCGACCGCCGGTGATATCGCCGCTGTCGTAGAACCCGGCCAGCACTTCGGCCGCCGCGCCGAACGCGACGACGTCGTCGCCCATCTCGTCCAGATCGACCTGGATCCGTTGCCAGTGCGGCAAAGGCAGCAGTTCCCGCAGCCGCGCGGCGACCGTGTCGCGATAGATCTCCGGCTCGGCGCGGACCGAGCGCCCGGTCAGCACGACACGTTCGAGGTCGAGCACCTGGACGAGGTCGGCGAGCCCGATCCCCAGCAGGCCCGCCGCCTCCTCCGTGGTCGCCGCCGCGTTGTGCAGCACTTCGACGCAGCCGCGGCGCCCGCACGCGCAGCGCGGCCCGTCGAAGGCGAGCGTCGTATGCCCGAACTCGCCCGCGTTGGTGCGCGGCCCGCGGTACAGCCCGCCGTCGATCAGCAGGCCGACGCCGATCCCGGTGCCGACGAGCACGACGGCGGTCGCGGCCTGGTCGCCGTCGGCCCAGTGCTGGGCGAAGGCGGCGGCGTTGGTGTTCTTGTCGAGCCGCACGGGCAGGCCGGTGCGCTTCGCGAGCAGGTCGCGCAGGGGGACGTGGTGCCAGCCCGGCATGTTCGTGGCGTCGCGGACCAGCCCCTCGCGGTGGTCGAGCGGTCCGACGGCGCCGACGCCGAGGCCGAGTACGCGTTTGCGCTCGACACCGTCGAGTAGCGCTTCGGCCGCTTCGGCGAGGGCGGAAACGGCCTGGTCAGGAGTGAACCCCGGGGACAGCGGGCCGCCCCGCGACGCGATGACCTTCCCGGTCAGGTCGGTCCTGAGCACCCGGAAGGAGTCCCGGTCGAGCTGGGCGCCGAGCGCGTACCGCGCGTCCGCGCGAACGCGCAGCAGCGTGCGCGGCTTGCCGACACCGGACGCGGGCTGGCGTTCCTCGTCCAGCAGGCCGGCTTCGAGCAGTTCGGGGACGATCTTCGAGACGGCCTGCTGCGTGAGCCGGGTGCGTTCGGCGAGTTCGACGCGGCTCAGGCCGCCCGCGCGCAGGATGTGCGTGAGCAGCAGCGTTCGGTTGTGCTGGCGCAGGCCGCGCAGATTGACCCCGGTCTCCGGCATGGCGCGCATCCTGCCACGACTGGCTGATTACGCAACACTGTTGTTTAATGAAGTCATGGCTGACTTGCGAGTGGGGATCTTCGGATACGGCATCGGCGCGCGCGTCTTCCACGCCCCGCTGATCAGCGCGACGCCGGGGCTGACCCCGGCCGCCATCGTCACCTCGAACCCCGGCCGGGTCGGGCAGGCAGGCGCCGACTATCCGGCCGCCGACGTGCTGCCGGACGCGGACGCGTTGTTCGCGAAGGCGGACGAACTCGATCTGGTCGTGGTCAGCACGCCGAACCGCACGCACGTCCCGCTCGCGCTTCGGGCGATCGAAGCCGGGCTGCCCGTCGTTGTCGACAAGCCCTTCGCGCCGACGGCGGCCGAAGCGGCGAAGGTCGTCGAGGCCGCGAAGGCCAAAGGCGTCGGGCTGACGGTGTTCCAGAACCGCAGGTTCGACTCGGACTTCCTGACCGTCCGCAAACTCATCGACGCGGGCCGTCTCGGCGACGTCTTCCGCTTCGAGTCGCGCTACGACCGCTGGGTCCCGGAGCCGCGGGACAACTGGCGCGAATTCGGCGACCCCGCCGAGGCGGGCGGACTGCTCTACGACCTCGGCGCGCACATCGTCGACCAGGCGCTCCAGCTGTTCGGCCCGGTCGCCGAGGTCTACGCGGAGGTCGACAAACGCCGTG
Organism: Amycolatopsis coloradensis; assembly: GCF_001953865.1. Classification (GTDB taxonomy): domain Bacteria; phylum Actinomycetota; class Actinomycetes; order Mycobacteriales; family Pseudonocardiaceae; genus Amycolatopsis; species Amycolatopsis coloradensis. Next base: position 708,686 of record NZ_MQUQ01000003.1, on the reverse strand, counting down.
CCGGGGTGTCGGTCGACGACGACGTCTTCGTCGCGCTCCACCACACCAACGGCGTGCGCTCGCACCTGTGGGCGTCCGCGCTCGCGGGGACCCGGAACCCGCGGTTCCGCGTACTCGGCGACAAGGCGACGTTCACCAAGTACGGCCTCGACGTCCAGGAGCCGCAGATCAAGGACGGGCTGCGGCCCGGCGATCCCGGCTGGGCGGTGGAACCGCCGTCGGACGCCGGACGGCTCGGCGTGAACGACGACGTCGAGGTCGTGCCCACCGAGGTCGGGCGCTACGAGGACTTCTACGCGCAGGTGCGCGACGCGCTGCTCGGCGAAGGCGAGTTCCCGGTCGATCCCGCCTCAGCCGTCGAGGCGCTCCGGGTCATCGAAGCCGCTCACCTTTCCGGTGCCGAACGGCGCGTCGTCACCCTCTAGCTAGCCGTCGTCGCCTCGTCCGCCACCGCGGCCGGGACCGCCGCCGCCTTCTTCGCCGTTGTTCTCACTGGACGACGGGGGATTCCGCGAACTGGACGGCGGGTTCTCCTCGTTCCGCGAGGACGACGGACCGGTCGACGGGCCGGTCGACGGCGTCCCGGTCTCACCACCGGGGTCCTCGTTCTCTTCGGGCGGGGTCTGCGTCGACGGAACGTTGCTGTTGTTGTCGCCCCCGCCGATGATCTTGACCTGGTCGAAGCGCTCCCCCGGCTTCCCGTTCAGGTACAGCGAGAGGAACTTCTGCCAGATCGGCCCGGCGATCGTCGAACCGAAGATCGCCTTGCCGTTCTTGCCCTTCAACGCCTTGTCGCCGTCGCCGCCGACCCACACCGCGGTCGAGATCGACGGCGTGTAGCCGACCATCCAGGTCTGCGAGTTGGAGTCCTTCGCCGACGCGGGCTCGCCCTGCCGGTAGGTGTGCTGCTGGGTTCCGGTCTTGCCCGCGCACTCGTGGTTGTTGGGGCACTTGAGCTTCGAGAACGGGATGACACCCTTGAGCGACTCGGTGACGTTGCCCGCGATCTGCTTGCTCTTGTCGGAGTTGTCGGAGAAGGCGGGCTTCGCCTCTTCCGGAGCCGAGTACGCGGCCTCGTCCTGCGAGTTGGTCACCTTGGCGACGAAGTGCTTCGTTCGCCGCTGGCCATCGGCCGCGAAGGTCGCGTACGCGGCGGCCATGTCCTCAGGGCTTACCGCCGTCTTTCCACCGCCGAGCGCGATGTTGTTGTCGGCGTACAGTTCTGAGGCGCCTTCGGGAGCGGGCACGACCCCGGCGTCCTTGGCGGCCTGTGCCACCGGCCCGGGCTTGGTCACGTTCACGACCATGTCGTAGAACACCGTGTTCGCCGACCGCTGCATCGCCTCGGACACCGTGCACTGCGCCGAACACGAGCTGCCGGGGCCGGCGTTCCGGATCGTCTGCTTCCCGAACTGCCGGTTGTTGGACCCGTCGAACGTGGAGTTGATGCCGCCCTTGCCCATCTGCAGGTACGCGGTGAGGTCGAACGGCTTCATCGACGACCCGGGGTTCTGCGGCGTGTTCGCCCAGTCCCGGCCCTTTTGGTCCTGGCCGTCGGGTCCCTTCACGATGGACGGGCCACCGTAGTACGCCTTCACCCCGCCGGTCTTGGGGTCGATCGCGACGAGCGCGTTGAGCAGGTTCTCGTCGGTCTGGCCCTTCATCCCGTCGGCGACCGCCTGCTCGGCCGCGGCCTGCGCCTTCGGGTCGATGGTCGTGTAGATCTTGTAGCCGCCCGTGTAATAGATGTCGCCGGTGATGCCGTTCGCGGCCAGTTCGTCCTTGACCTTGTCGCGGATGAACGGATTGACCACCCCGGCCTGCTCCTTGTCGGTCTGCGGGATCGGCGTCGGGAATTGCAGGTTCGCGCGGTCCGCGGCGGAGATGAACTTGTTCTCCACCATGCGGTTCAGCGCGACGGTCCAGCGTTCGTTCGCGACCTTCGGGTTCTCCGAGCGGCCCGGCTGCTGGATGAGACCCGCGAGCAGCGCCGCCTCGGACGCGTTCAGTTCGCCGGCGGGCTTGCCGAAGAACGCCTGCGCGGCCGATTCGATCCCGTACGCGCCACGGCCGTAGTAGATGATGTTCAGGTACGCCGAGATGATGTCCTTCTTCTCGTACGTCTGGTTCATCTTGAAGGATTTGGCGAGTTCGGTCCATTTACGGGTGAGCGACGATTCGTCGTCCCCGCTGGCGACCTTGATGTACTGCTGGGAGATGGTCGAACCACCGCCCTTGCCCGCGGTCACCTGGTTGTAGACCGCGCGCAGGATGCCACCGATGTCGAAGCCGGAGTTCGTCTCGAAGGAGGCGTCCTCGGTGGCGATGACGGCCTTCTTGACGATGTCCGGGATCTGCTCCGGCGTCAGGATCTGCCGGTTGCCACCCTTGGGCACGTCCTTGCCCATCTCGGTGTTGTCGGCGTAGTAGTAGGTCACCGCCTGGCCCTGCGTGGCCGCGACGGCCTGCGGCGACGGGACGTCGACGGCGAAGTAGGTGATCACGAACGCGATCGCCGGGAGCACGAAGAAGAGGCAGAACAGCGCGAGCAGCACTCGCCGGATCCGTCTCCACCGGCGCTTCTTGCGCTGCGCCGGGGTGAGGATCGGTTTCCCGTCCTCGCCGGGCTCCTGGACGTACTGGTCGTCTTCGTAAGGCTCTTCGTACCGGTGCTCGGTGCCGTTGTGCTCGTGATGCGTGATGAGGTCCGGCTCGTGCTGCGGAGCGACCCGCGGTCGCTGTGGACGCTGCGGTGGCTGCTGAGGTGGTTGCTGAGGCGCGCCCTGCCGCTGCCACGGCGCCTGACCCGGGCCCTGAGGGCCGGGCGGTCGCTGACCGTGGCCCGGCGGCGGTCCCCCGGCGGGACGGCGGGGTGGTCCGGCCGGGCGTTGCGGACGACGGGCGGGGTCAGGGTCCTGACCTGGCCATCCGCCGTGGGGATCGTCGTTCACTTTGACGTCCTCCGAACCTTTCGTGGGTGAGCGCGGTCCTGCGGTCGCAGGTCTCCTTCTAGTTAAGACGTATCGGATCGGTTCAGGTTCACCGGTGTGACGAAAGAAGGTGTGCCGGGCCACTGCCCAGCACACCTTCTTCAGTCGCTTCGCCCGTTCATCACGGATCTTCGGCGTTCGGGAACAACGGATCCGAAGTACCCGGCCCCGGCCTGGTCGGCTTCGTGGGCATGGTCGGTTTCGTCGGCCAGCCACCGGTTTCCGTCGGCTTGGTCGGCTCGGTGGGAGTCGTCGGTGTCGGCGTGGTCGACGGTGTCTCGGGCGGCGGCGTCGTCGTCTCCGGCGGCTTCTGGACCGTCGTCGCCGGCGGCACGTAGCGCGCGTCCTTGCCGATCGGCTTGACGCTGTCGAACTTCTCCGAAGGCTTGCCGGTCAGATACCGGGACATGAAGTCTTCCCAGATCGGGCCCGCGATGGTCCGGCCGTAGATCGGCTTGCCGCTCTTGTCGTGCAGCGGCTTGTTGCCGTCGCCACCGACCCACACCGACGTCGAGATGCTCGGCGTGTAGCCCACCATCCAGGTCTGCGCGTTGCGGTCGCGGAAGTTCGCCGGGTCGCTGTCCTTGAAGTCGTACTGCTGCGTCCCGGTCTTGCCCGCGCATTCCTGACCCTTGGGGCACTTCAGTTTCGAGTACGGGATGACCTCTTCGAGCGCGTCCGTGACGTTGCCGGCGATCTGCTTGCTCTTGTCGGCGTCGTCACTGAAGGCGGGAGTGCCCTTGGGGGTCGTCTCGTCGAAGTCGACCTCGTCCTGGGAGTTGGTCAGCTTGGCGACGAAGTGCTGCTTCTGCCGGACGCCTTCACCGGCGAACGTGGCGAACCCGGCCGCCATGTCCTCCGCCGTGGTCACCGTGCGGCCACCGCCGAGCGCGATGTTGAGGTCGGGGTAGAGAACCGACTTGCCGCCCTCGTCCTCGGTCTTCACACCGGCTTCCTTCGCGGCCTTCGCCACCGGGTCGACCTTGGTCTTGTTGATCACCATGTCGTAGAACACGGTGTTCGCGGAGACCTTCATCGCCTCGGCGACCGTGCACTGGGAGCCGCAGTTGGAACTCTCGCCGGCGTTCCGGATCGTGCGGTAAGTGCCGTTTCCGACCTCGAACTTCCGGTTGTTGGAACCGTCGAAGGTCTCGCCGAGGCCCTTGCCCATCTTGAGGAACGCGGCGAGGTCGAAGGCCTTGAACGCGGAGCCCGGGTTGTGCGGGACGTTCGCCCAGTCATGGGCCTGGACGTCCTGGCCCTGATCGTTCTTCGTCCAGTCCGGGCCGCCCCAGTAGGCGACCACGCCACCCGTTTTGGGATCGACCGCGACCAGCGCGTTCAGGATGCTCTCGTCGGTCTGGCCCTTCATCCCCTCGGCGACGGACTCCTCGGCCATCTTCTGCGCCTTGGGGTCGATCGTCGTGGTGACCTTGAAACCGCCTTGGTGCAGCCGGTCCTGGTCGTAGCCGCGGGCTTCGAGTTCGTCGATCACCCGGTTCCGGATGTGCAGGCTCAGCGTCCCGGCGTCGTCGGCCTTCGCCTGCGCCTTCGGGATCGGCTTCGGGAACTCGGCGGTGGCGCGCTGACCCGGGTCCAGCCACTTGTTCGCCACCATCTGGTCCATCACGAAGTTCCAGCGCCTCTGCGCGTACGCGTCGTTCTCGGACTTGCTCGGGCCCTGGATCAGGCCGGCGAGCAAGGCGGCCTCGGACGCGCCGAGCTCCTTGGCTGGCTTCTTGAAGTAGGCCTGCGCGGCCGCTTCGATGCCGTTCGCGCCGCGGCCGAAGTAGATGGTGTTGAGGTAGGCGGTGATGATCTCCTCTTTGGACATCTGGTTGTTCATCTTGAAGGATTTGGCCAGCTCGGTCCATTTACGGGTGAGCGTCGGAGCCTCGTTGGCCGTGGCCTTCTTGATGTACTGCTGGGAGATCGTCGAACCGCCGCCCTGGCCGCCGGTGACGTTGTTGTAGACCGCGCGCAGAATGCCGCCGACGTCGAACCCGGAGTTGGTTTCGAACGACGAGTCCTCGGCCGCGTACACGGCCTTCTTGACCGCGTCCGGGACATCGCCCGGCTTCAGCAGGTACCGGCTGCCGCCGCTGGCGGGCGCGATCTTGCCCATCGGGCTGCCGTCGGCGTACATCAGCGTGATCGGCTGGCTCTGCTGGTTCGCGATGCTTTCCTGCGACGGGACGTCCACCAGGAAGTAGGTGACGACGAACGCGATCGCCGGCACCACGACGAACAGGCCGAACATCGCGTAGAGCACCCGGCGGACGATGCGCCAGCGCCGCTTCTTGCGCTGCTTCGGGGTGAGGACCTTTTTCTTGTCACCGTCTTCGTCGTCGGCGGGCTCTTCGTCGTACTGGTCGTCGCCCTCGGCTCCGAGCGCCGCGCTTTCGTGACGATCGTCATAGCGATCGTCGTACGGGTCGTAGCCGTACGGGTCTTCGGTGCCGTTGTGCGCGTGATGCGTGATGAGGTCCGGCTCGCGCTCGTACGGATCCGGTTCGACCGGGCGGACCAGCGCGGTCGCCTGAGCGGTGGCCGCGGGAGGACGCCGGTTGCCGGACGCGGGCGGCGGCGGGCGGTGCCCGACGGCGCCCTGCTGGGAACGCTGGGTACCGGCACCGACGGGGCGGCCACCGGGCGGCGGGGGCCCCTGCCTGCGCGGGGGCACGCCGTTGGGACGGCGCGGCGGCGCGGGACGGCGGGGTTCGTCGTCGGACGGCCACTCCGGACCGCCACCGTCACCGTCGGGCCACTGGGGGCCCGCCGAGCGTGGGGCGGCCGAGCGGGGAGCGCCGTTCGGGGGTGTCCGGCGCTGGGGGCGGCGCGGGGGTTCCTCGCCCGGCCAGCCGGGATCGTCGGCTTCGCCCGGCCATTGGGCACGGCGAGGTGCATCAGGCTCCTGACCCGGCCAGGAGCGGTTGCGGTCGTCGTTCACGAATGGGCCTCCCAGACCGGCGCTTCGGGGGACGCCGCTCTGTGGTCAACTGCGATTTCGATACCTGTCACTGACCCGCTGTCCTTTGTGACCGGGTCCGTGGCCTGGTGGTTCCAGGGTCTCCCGTTCCGAGGACGTAGGACCGCACCAGGTGGTTCCAGTGACAGCTCCGGCAGACCTCGACCTCGTAGACGGTGAACTCCGCGAAGAGCCCGTCCATCCGCACCAGTTCGTCCGGCGTCTTGGCGGATCCGGCGACGTGCTTGAGTTCGTCGCCGTAGACCCAGGACACCAGGGTCAGTTCCTCCCGGTGACAGACCGGGCAGTCCTGCTCACCAGGTCGTCCGTGGAATTTCGCGGCCCGCAGGAGGTACGGACCCGCGTCGCAGACGTCGTATGTGCCGACCCGTCCGGAGTGGACGCCCTTGAGCAGCGCGCGCCGCTGTAAGGCGTAGTCCACGACCTGCCGCTGGTTTCGCACGCCAACAGAGTACGGGCTCTTGCTGTGTGGTCCACGTCCCGTTCTCGGCGGAACGGTGCGTGCACAGTCGGACACGCCGAAAATTCGATAACTCTCCGGTGAATTTCGTCCGGTTCTCCGGTAACACGATCGGGGTTAGCTACACCACTCAGATGTATCGGCGCGATATAGTGGGCCGGTAGGTTGACCGAGCCGGTCTCGGTGGCCAACGTGATCGGTCGCGGTTTGTTCCCGGAAGGGGGTGCGGTGTGCTCGAGCTCGCGATCTTGGGCCTGCTGCACGAGACCCCCATGCATGGTTACGTGCTGCGCAAACGTTTGCATGAGACGCTCGGGATGTTCCGGACGTTCTCGTACGGTTCGCTGTACCCGACCCTGCGTCGGCTGCTCCGCGCCGGTTACCTCGTCGAGGAGCTCGAAGAGGTGGAAGACCGGGCTTGGGCACGCCGCGGCAAGCGGGTGTACAAGCTCACCGCCGAGGGCAAGGAACGGTTCGCCGAACTGCTCGGCGACGCGGGCCCGCAGACATGGGACGACGAAGGCTTCGGCGTCCACCTGGCGTTCTTCTCGAGGACACCGGCCGACGTCAGGATGCGAATCCTGGAAGGCCGTCGTCGCCGGGTCGAGGAACGCCGAGAAGGACTTCGGACGGCAATGGCGCGGGCCGAGGAGAAGATCGACCGCTACACCCGCGAGCTGCACCGGCTCGGGCTGGAGTCCAGCGAGCGGGAGGTGCGCTGGCTCAACGAGCTGATCGCGCACGAACAGGCCGAGCAGCGTGGACCGGAGACCTGAGGCGCTCTCCGTGCCCGCTGGGCACTACCTACAACTGTTGGACGAATTGAAGGAGAAACCGGCATGGGCGAGAACCGCCGCGTTCGGGTGGCCATCGTGGGCGTCGGCAACTGTGCGGCCTCGTTGGTCCAGGGCGTTCAGTACTACAGTGACGCAGATCCCAGCACCCGCGTGCCCGGTTTGATGCACGTCGAGTTCGGCGAGTACCACGTCCGCGACATCGAGTTCGTCGCCGCGTTCGACGTGGACGCCAAGAAGGTCAGCCGCGATCTGTCCGAGGCGATCTTCGCCAGCGAGAACAACACCATCAAGATCGCCGACGTGCCGCCGCTGGGCGTCACCGTGCAGCGCGGTCACACCTACGACGGGCTCGGCCGCTTCTACCGCGAGACCATCGAGGAGTCGGACGAGTCCCCGGTCGACGTCGTCGCCGCACTGCGCGAGGCCGAGGTCGACGTGCTCGTCTCCTACCTCCCGGTGGGCTCCGAAGAGGCCGACAAGTTCTACGCGCAGGCGTGCATCGACGCTCGCGTGGCGTTCGTCAACGCGCTGCCGGTGTTCATCGCCTCCGACCCCGAGTGGGCGGAGAAGTTCCGCGCGGCGGGCGTCCCGATCGTCGGTGACGACATCAAGTCCCAGGTCGGCGCCACCATCACGCACCGCGTGCTGGCGAAGCTGTTCGAGGACCGCGGTGTCCAGCTCGACCGGACCATGCAGCTCAACGTGGGCGGGAACATGGACTTCCTGAACATGAAGGAGCTGGAGCGGCTCGAGTCGAAGAAGATCTCGAAGACCCAGTCGGTCACTTCGCAGGTCGACCGCGAGCTCGGCAAGGGCAACGTCCACATCGGACCGTCGGACTACGTGCAGTGGCTCGACGACCGCAAGTGGGCCTACGTCCGGCTCGAGGGCCGCGCCTTCGGCGACGTGCCGCTGAACCTGGAGTACAAGCTCGAGGTGTGGGACTCGCCGAACTCGGCCGGCATCATCATCGACGCCGTGCGCGCCGCGAAGATCGCGAAGGACCGCGGCATCGGCGGCCCGATCCTCTCGGCCTCTTCGTACTTCATGAAGTCGCCGCCGGAGCAGTACGACGACGCCACCGCGCGCGACGAGGTGGAGAAGTTCATCGCCGGCGAGGCGTAAGCCTCCCGTAGCTGTGAAGGCCGCCGAAGTACCTGAAGGCCCCCTTCCTTGCGCCTAGCGCAAGGAAGGGGGCCTTCATGTACTTCGAGCGAGCGAGAGGCGGCAGCCCTGAGACGGCTGAGGAGGGTTGTGAAGGCGTTCCCCACCTTGAGAGCAGGGCCCTGACAAAGTCGAAGTCTCGACCGAGCTAGTCTCCCTTCGGCGCCTGAAGAGCCGCCGGAAGCTCCGTGATCTTCGAGACCACCGTCGTCTGCGCCAGCACCGAAGGATCCGGCGGGAAGTGCGGATTCGGCACCGCGTACACCGTCATCCCCGCGGCCAGCGCCGCGCGCAGCCCGTTCGTCGTGTCCTCCACGGCCGCGCAGTTCTTCGGCTCCACGCCCAGCAGTTCGGCCGCCCGCAAGTACACATCAGGCGCTGGTTTTCCAGCGCCGACCTGCTCCGAGGACACCGCCGTCGGCACCGGAAGCCGCGTGATGTCCAGGAACGCCTTGATCAGCAGCGGCGGCGACGAACTCGCGATCGCCACCGGCCAGTGCTTCGCGACCTCGCGTACGACGTCCGGCCCGCCGGGGATGATCGGCGGCTTCTCCGCGTACCGCCGCGCCATCCGCTCGATCACCACCTGCGCGACATCCGCCGGGCGGAGCTGAACGCCCAGGTCGTGCGCCAGGTAGGCGGCCCATTCCGGGGTGCTCATCCCCTGCATCGCCCTGGTCGACTCGTCGCGCCAGGTGCCGTGGAACTCGTGGGCGACCGCCCGCCGGACCTCGTCCCACATCTTTTCCGAATCAACCAGGACACCGTCGAGATCGAAGATCACCGCTTCCACACCCTCAACCCTAGGCCGAGGAGACCTGTGCGGCAGATTACTTAGCCAGGCTCAGTAATTTTAGTTAGCATGGCTAAGTGACCTCGAAAGTCGCCGACCTCGCCGGCCGGCTCCGCCCGCTGGTCTTCCGGCTGTACTACCTCGTCCGCCGGGAGACCCCGCAGGTGCAGCTCACCCTCACCCAAGGCTCGGTGTTGTCGGAGCTGCTGAACGGCGGTCCCCGCCGGATGAGCACGCTCGCCGACCTCGAGCGGGTCCGGATGCCGACGATGACCGACGTCGTCCGCCGTCTCGAACGGCTCGGCCTCCTCAGCCGCCGTCCGGATCCCGCCGACGGCCGGGCCGTGCTCGTCGAGGTCACCGAGGTGGGGCAGCGCTTCCATCGCCGGTTGATCGTCGCCAGGGAGGAATTCCTCCGCGAGCGGCTCATCGAACTGGACGAGACCGACCGCGCCGCGATCGAAGCCGCGCTCCCCGCCCTCACCAGGTTGCTGCACGAAGACAAGAAGGAGGAACTGATCCGCGATGAGCGCTGAGTCCCACTCGAGCCTGTTGGATGCCCTCAAAGGACAGCCCAAACAGGTATGGATCACCGCGTTCGCCGCGGTCATCGCGTTCATGGGGATCGGGCTGGTCGACCCGATCCTGCTGTCGATCGCCGAGGGCCTGCACGCGACGCCGTCCGAAGTGACCCTGCTGTTCTCCAGCTATCTCGGCGTCCAGGCGGTCGCCATGCTGGTGACCGGCGCGATGAGTGCCCGGTTCGGGGCCAAGCGGACCGTGGTCGCCGGGCTGACGCTGGTCGTCGTCGCCACCGCGCTGTGTGCCGCGTCCGGGTCGATCGAGCAGCTCATCGGGCTGCGCGCGATCTGGGGTCTCGGCAACGCCTTCTTCATCGCGACCGCGCTTTCGGTCATCGTCGGCGCCGCGACCGGCGGCCAGGCGGGCGCGATCCTGCTCTACGAAGCCGCGCTCGGGGTCGGCCTCGCGGTCGGCCCGCTGCTGGGCGCGCTGCTCGGCAGCATCTCGTGGCGTGGCCCGTTCATCGGCACTTCGCTGCTGATGCTGTGCGGTCTCGTGCTGTGCTCGATCTTCCTGACCGGTGATGCCAAGGCGAAGCGGCCGAAGGTCCGCCTGCTCGACCCGTTCCGCGCGCTGAAGCACGGCGGTCTCCTGCGCACCTCGATCGGCTCCGCGCTCTACACCGCCGCGTTCTTCGTGGTGCTGGCCTGGTCGCCGTTCGTGCTGGAGTGGGGCGCCGTCGCCGTCGGCCTGATCTTCTGCGGCTGGGGCCTTTCGGTCGCCGTCGCGGGCGTGGTGCTGGCGCCGAGACTCGCCGCGAAGCTCGGCGAGCGGCACGCGACCGTGGTCGCCGTCTTCGGCTACGCCGTACTGCTGCTGATCATGGCGATTCCGAGCAAGCCGGTGCTGGTCGTCGGCATCATCCTGTCGGGGCTGGTCTCCGGTCTGCTGAACACGCTCTTCACCGGGACGGCCATGTCGATCAGCGACGCCCCGCGTCCGGTCGCGAGCGCCGGATACAACTTCTGCCGCTGGCTCGGGGGCGCGGTCGCCGCGACCGTCGTCGGTCACCTCGCCGAGTGGTTCGGCGCCAAACAGGCGCCGTTCGTGATCGCCGCGATCCTGTGCGTCCTCGCCGGCGCGCTGCTGACGCTTCGTGAGAAGTCCGCCGATCCGCACACGATCCCGGCCGAGGCGGCCCTCGTCGGCGAAGAGATGTAATCCGTACACGAGATGAACGCCGGACCAACGGGGGGTTTCCTCCCGCTGGTCCGGTGTCTAGCGTCGACCTCCCGAACTGCCTGACCGGAGGTCCGCGTGAAGTTCCTTCCGTTGCTGGCCGGCCACTCACCAAGCCGGGCGTCAGTGACCTGTACCTACCGCTGTGGCGACGCGTGCTTCCACGACGCGCCGAACACCTCGGACAACCCCACCTTCGCCGACGTACTCGGCGCGGTGAGCCGTCGCGGCGCGCTCAAGGCGACCGCCGTCGTCGCGCTGGCCGCCGGGACGCCGCTCGCGCTCGCCGCACCCGCGACCGCGACCGCCGCCCCCGAGGGCCGTCCGAAACCACCACCCGGCACCGACTACCAGCGGGTCCGGCCGAACACGCTCGACGCCGTCGTGGTGCCCGAGGGCTATCAGCAGGGCATCGTCATCCGCTGGGGTGACGCGGTACTGCCGGGCGCGCCGGAATTCGACTTCGACCACCAGACCGCCGCGGCGCAGGCGAAGCAGTTCGGCTACAACTGCGACTTCGCCGCCCTGCTCCCTCTCGACCGTTCGGGCCTTTCCTCGCTCCTGGTGACGAACCACGAGTACACGTCGGAAGAGTTCATGTTCCGCGGCTACGACCGGGACAATCCGACCGCGGAGCAGGTCAAGATCGCCTGGGCGGCGCACGGGCTGACGGTCGTCCAGGTGTCCCGCGGACGGAACACCGGGCACCTGCGGCCGAAGATGTCCCGCTACAACCGGCGGATCACGCTGCACACCCCGTTCAAGGTGACCGGTCCGGCGGCGGGCAGCGACTTGCTCAAGACCGCCGTCGACCCCACCGGCACGGTCGTACTGGGCACGATGAACAACTGCGCCGGCGGCGTCACGCCGTGGGGCACGATCCTGTCCGGCGAGGAGAACATCAACCAGTACTTCGGGAACGCGGACACGGTGACCGATCCCGTGAAGCGCAAGCGGCTCGCGCGCTACGGCATCAACGGCACCGCGACCACCCGGAAGTGGGAGCGGTTCGGCGCGCGCTGGGACATCGCCAGGGAGCCGAACGAGGCCAACCGCTTCGGCTGGGTGATCGAACTGGATCCGCACGATCCGGACAGCACCCCGGTCAAGCACACGCATCTTGGCCGGTTCAAGCACGAGACGGCGAACATCCGGATCGCCGAGGACGGCCGCGTGGTCGCCTACTCCGGGGACGACGAGCGGTTCGAGTACATCTACAAGTTCATCTCCAAGGGCCGCGTGAAGCCGGGTGACAGCGGACATGCCCGGCGGCACAACATGACCCTGCTCGACGACGGCACGCTCTACGTCGGCCGGTTCACCGGCGACAGCCCGGCCGCGGAGATCGACGGCACCGGGAAACTCCCCGGTGACGGTGAATTCGACGGCAGCGGCGAGTGGATCCCGCTGGCGTCGGGCCGGAAGTCCTTTGTGGACGGAATGACCGCCGAAGAGGTCTACGTGTTCACCCGTGAGGCGGCGGACAAGGTGGGCGCCACCAAGATGGACCGCCCGGAGGACATCCAGGCGCATCCGCGCACCGGCCGGATCTACTGCGCGCTGAGCAACAACGTCGATCGCGGCAAACCGGGCAAGGAAGGGGCCACCGAGCCCAACCCGCGGCTGAACAACAAGCACGGTCAGGTGCTGGAATTCGAAGAGCGCCGGGGCGACGCGCTCGCGCTGACGTTCAGCTGGCGGCTGTTCCTGGTGTGCGGTGACCCGGCTTCGCCCGACACCTACTTCGCCGGGTTCCCCAAGGATCAGGTCTCGCCGATCTCCAGCCCGGACAACGTGGCCTTCGACAAGCACGGCAACCTCTGGATCTCCACCGACTCGGCCGGCGCGCTGGGCATCAACGACGGCCTGTACTCGGTGCCGCTGGAGGGCCGCAACCGCGGGGAGCTGAAACTGTTCCTCACCGTGCCCCGGGGTGCGGAGACCTGCGGGCCGATCGTCGAGGAGAAGATCGTCACGGTCTGTGTCCAGCATCCGGGTGAAGTGGACGGGGCGAATGCCGACAAACCGGCCTCCCATTGGCCCGACGGTGGGGAAACCCAACCTCGGCCCTCGGTGGTGGCCGTCTGGAAACCCGGCAGGCGTGGCCTGTCCGACATCGGTTCCTAGTCGGTAAGCAACGTCCTAGCAGTACTTTTCGTCGATGGCGCGCGGCCGGTCCCGGCAGTGCGCCATCGCTCGTTCGCGCGCTGTTCATCTGTCGTCCAGGACTGGATCGTTTTGGTCGCTTAACGTCACCTCGTTCCCCCGACTGGACTACGTGAACCCACCGCGAACATGGAGGCCCTGTGTCCTTCGAGCCTCAGCGGCTCCTGCCGTTGATCACCTCCCATCCCGGCGGCCGCTCCGCGGTCACCTGTGAGTACCGCTGCGGCAACGCGTGTGCCCACCCCGAGCCCAACACCTCGGACAACGAGTACTTCGGCGACGTCGTCAAGAACATGCTGTCCCGTCGTGGCGCGCTGAAGGCCGGCGCGGTGATGGCCGCCGCCGCCGGTGGCTTCGCCGCCCTCTCCGGCACCGCCGCCGCCGAACCGGCCGACGTCGCGGCCGCGGGCCACGGCAAGCCGGGCCGTCCCGGTCGCCCGGTGCCCGGCACCGACTTCGAAGCCGTGCCGCCGAACACGCTCGACGCGATCACCATCCCCGAGGGCTACGACCAGCGTGTCGTCATCCGCTGGGGCGACGCCGTCGAATTCGGCGCGCCGAAGTTCGACTTCGCCAAGCAGACCGCTGCCGCGCAGGCCAAGCAGTTCGGCTACAACTGCGACTTCGTCGGCCTGATCCCGCAGGATCCGCTGGGCATCCGCAACCTGCTGGTGGTGAACCACGAGTACACCACCGAGGTCCACATGTTCCCGGCCGACCAGTACGACCCGGCCAACCCGACCGAGGAGCAGGTCAAGATCGCGTGGGCCGCGCACGGCCTTTCGGTCGTCCAGGCCTTCCGCGACCCGATCGGCGGCGCGCTGCGCACGGTGCCGAGCCCGTTCAACCGCCGCATCACGCTGAACACCGCCTTCGAGGTGCGCGGCCCGGCCGCCGGTTCGAAGTACCTCAAGACCTCCGCGGACCCGACCGGCCGCAAGGTCTTCGGCACGCAGAACAACTGCGCCGGCGGCGTGACCCCTTGGGGCACCGTGCTTTCCGGCGAGGAGAACGTCAACCAGTACTTCGCCAACGCGGCGAGCGTCACCGACCCGGTCGCGGCCGCGCGCCTGAAGAGGTACGGCTTCTCCGGCGCCGCCAGCACCCGTAAGTGGGAGCGGTTCGACAAGCGCTGGGACCTCGCGCAGGAGCCCAACGAGGCCAACCGTTTCGGCTGGGTCGTCGAGATCGACCCGAACGACCCGAACTCGACGCCGATCAAGCACACCGCGCTCGGCCGGTTCAAGCACGAGGCCGCGAACATCAAGATCACCAAGGACGGCCGCGTCGCCGTCTACTCCGGTGACGACGAGCGCTTCGAATACATCTACAAGTTCGTCTCCAAGGGCAAGTACAAGCCGGGCAAGAGCGCGCACGCGCGCCGCCACAACTCGGCGCTGCTCGACGACGGCACCCTGTACGTCGCCCGCTTCACCGGCGACAGCCCGGGCGAGATCGACGGCACCGGCAAGCTCCCCAAGGACGGCGAGTTCGACGGCGTCGGCGAGTGGATCCCGCTGGCCGCCGGCAACAAGTCCTTTGTGGACGGTTTCACCGCCGAAGAGGTCTACGTGTTCACCCGGGACGCCGCGGACAAGGTCCAGCCGACCAAGATGGACCGGCCGGAGGACATCGAGCCGAACCCGGTCAACGGCCGGATCTACGCGGCGCTGACCAACAACAGCCAGCGTGGCCCGGCAGGCAAGGCGAACGTCGACGAGGCGAACCCGCGGCCGAACAACCGCAACGGGCACGTCCTGGAGTGGGACGAGAACGGCGGCGACGCCGCGTCGACGAAGTTCTCCTGGCGGCTCCTGCTGGTCTGCGGTGACCCGAAGACGGCGGACACCTACTTCGGCGGTTTCCCGAAGGAGCAGGTCAGCCCGATCTCGTGCCCGGACAACGTCGCGTTCGACCGGCACGGCAACCTGTGGATCTCCACCGACGGCAACGCCCTCGGCTCTCACGACGGCCTGTTCTCGGTGCCGGTCGAGGGTCCGGAACGCGGGCACGTCAAGCAGTTCCTGTCGGTCCCGGTCGGCGCGGAATGCTGCGGTCCGGTGGTGACCGACCACCTGGTGCTCGTCGCCGTGCAGCACCCGGGTGAGGACGCGCCCAACTCGGGCAGCCCGACGTCGCACTGGCCCGACGGCGGCACTTCGCAGCCGCGGCCGTCGATCGTGTCGGTGTGGAAGAAGGGCCGCTGGGGCCAGGTCGGCCGCATCGGCGTCAAGTAGGGAAGGCGGGGTGCCGCCGCCGTGGGAAGACGGCGGCGGCACCGGCGATCACTCTCGGTTCTGCCTGATCGGGGCGATCGTCGACACGGTTCAGCGATTACGGAACGTCCATCGGGTGGCTAGCTTCGGCCCTGTGAAAAGGGCACTGGTCTTGATGACGGCAGGGACGCTGGCACTGATCCCGGGCTTCGCGCCCGCTCAGGCGCAGTCACCCGCCGTTCCGTCCGGCTGCACCGGTGGCGTCGCGACGAACCCGAGTGTGGAGCAGGGCAGCCCACCCGCCGGATACTCGTTCAACCCGGCCGCCCCGGTACCGCCGGGTACGCCGAAGAGCGGACAGCCCCGGCTGTCCACCGCCGGCGGCTACCAGCGGGACGGCGGCGAGTACGCCCTGATCGCGACGCCCGACAAGATGGTCAGCACCGCCTACGCGGCGATGAAATCCGTGCCCGGCGCCGTCTACACGCTGACCGGCTGGACCGCCGCGATCGACGGCAACCTCCGGCGCGCGGACGCCGTCGAAGAAACAGGACTGCGCTTCTACGACGCGTCGGACAAGGTCGTACTGGAGAACAAGCTCAAGGTCACGCACGCCGTCGAGACCGACGGGAAATTGGCGCGGCAGGAATTCCCGCCGTCGACCGCTCCGGCGTCGGCGACCTCGGTGAGGTTCTTCGCCGCAACCGACCGCGACTGGGTCATGTGGGACTGCGTCCACCTCCAGGTCGCCTCGTTCGCGGCGATGGCGGAAGTGCGGGACCCGGCGAGCGGCGCCTGGGGCCCCACGGCCACCATCGAGGCGGGCACCACCGCGAACTACCGGTTCACCGTGACCAACGACGGCACCACGACGCTGGCCGACATCAAGGTCGTCGCCCCGTACTGCGACGTGAAGCCCGCCCCGATCGCGAGTCTCGACGGTGGCAAGTCCGCGACCGTCACCTGCGACCACAAGAACATCACCGAGGCGGACAACGGTCACGTCAGCACCGTGACCGTCTCCAGCGGCACGCTGCCGAAGAAGACCGCGACCACGACCATCAAGGTGACCCCGCCGCCCGCGATCGACGAGATCGGGGAGTTCGCCTGGAACGACGTCGATCGGAACGGGTCCCAGGACGCCGGTGAACCGGGCGTCGCCGGGGTGAAGGTGACGTTGAAGGACGCCTCGGGCAAGGCGCTGGGCACCGTCACCACCGATGCGGGCGGCAAGTACCGCTTCGCCAAACTGAAGGACGGCATCTACCAGGTCTGCTTCGACATCAGCGCACTTCCGGCCTACGGCTACACGTCGAAAGACGTGGGTGACGACGCGAAGGATTCCGACGCCGATCCGGCGACCGGCTGCACCGCGACCACCACGGTCGGCCCCCGGAAACGCCAGGACCTGACACTCGCCGCGGGCCTCGTCGAGCGTACGGGCGAACTGGGCGATTTCGTCTGGCTGGACAAGGACAAGGACGGTTTGCAGACGCGGGACGAGATCGGGGTCCCGGACGTGAAGGTGACTTTGAAGAACGCGGACGGCAAGGAGGTCGGCTCGACCGTGAGCGGGCCGGACGGCCGGTACGCCTTCGAGGGCCTGCGCTGGGGCTCCTACCAGGCCTGCTTCGACGTCGGCGCCCGGCAACTGACCAGGTCCGGCGCCGCGCAATACAACGGCACGGATTCGGCGGCGGACCCGGCGACCGGGTGCACTCCGGTGACCGAACTGGGCGCGCCGGAAGATCTGACCAGGGACGCCGGACTGATCGAGCCCTGAATTGTCGGTGGGTGCCGCTAGCGTCGCCCATCGTGACCACTCACCTCGATGCCACCCGCGAGTCCTACGACACCGTCGCCGAGGACTACGCGGTCTTGGTCGAACAGCTCTTCCGCCAGGACCCGGTCGGGCGAGCGATGCTGGCCGCGTTCGCCGAACAGGTACGCGGTCCGGTCGCCGACGTCGGCTGCGGGCCGGGGCACGTCACGGCCCACCTGGCGGCGCTGGGGCTCGATGCCGCCGGTGTCGACTTGTCGCCGAAAATGATCGACGTCGCGCGCCGTCAGTACCCTGACCTGCGGTTCGTCGTCGGATCGATGACCGCGCTCGACCTCCCGGACGGTGAACTGGGCGGTCTCGTCGCCTGGTGGTCGATCTTCCATCTGCCGCCGGAGGAGCTTCCGGCGGTGTTCGCGGAGTTTCGCCGCGTGCTCGTTCCCGGCGGGCGTCTGCTGGTCGGTTTCCACGTCGGCGACGAGCGCCTCAGCCCGGAGAGGGCGTACGGCCACCCGGTCTCCTACGACGCCTACTTGCTGCGGCCCGAAAGGGTCGTCGGCCTGCTCGGCGAGGCGGGGTTCGAGGTCACCGCCCGCCTGGCCATGGAAGGGAGGAAGCAACCGCAATCGTGCTTACTCGCCAAGACGGTTTGACTCGCGGGTCACGGACCTGACCTCCAGTGCACGCAACCGAGTCAGGCGGGATCATGGCACAAACGAGTACGACCACGGGTGAGAACACGCCCGCCTGGCCTTCGCGCGCCTGGTTCCGGCGGCCCTCGACCTGGACGTGGTCCGGGTTCGGCCTGGTCCTGGTGGTTTACGCCGACCTCGGCTGGCGCCGCCGCTGGATGAGCGACGACGGGCTGATCGTGTTGCGGACGGTCCGCCAGATCCTCGCGGGCAACGGTCCGGTGTTCAACATCGGCGAGCGGGTCGAGACCAACACCAGTCCCTTGTGGACAGCGATACTGAGCGTTCTCGGCCTGATACCGGGAGTGCCGCTCGAGTGGATCTCCGTGGTCACCGGACTGGTCTTCTCGGTCGCCGGGCTGTTCTTCGGCCTGGACGGCGCCCGTCGGCTCTACCAGCCACTGGCGTTCCACGGCCTCGCGCCCGCCGGGGCACTGATGGTCTGCGCGCTGCCGCCGTTCCGCGACTTCGCGACGTCCGGTCTGGAGACCGGCCTGATCACCTTGTGGCTGGGCGGAACCTGGTGGCTGCTCGTCCGCCGTACGTCCACGGTGGACGGACCGCGTACCTGGCCGGTTGCACTGGTCGCCGGGCTGGGGCCGTTGGTGCGGCCGGATCTCGCGCTTTTCAGCGGTGTCGCGTTGGTGGCGTTGCTTGTGCTTGTGCGCCCGGGACGTCGTGGCGCGCTGGGCCTGTTGGCCGTGGCGGCCGCGCTTCCGTTGGCGTATCAGGTGTTCCGGATGGGTTACTACGGCCTGCTGACGCCGAACACCGCGTTGGTCAAGGAGGCGTCGGAGGCGAACTGGGCTCGCGGCTTGGCGTACCTGGTCGATCTCGTTCAGCCGTACTGGCTGTGGCTCCCGTTACTGGTTCTCGCGGTCGCGACCACCGTCTTCGCGTCCACTGTGGACAAAACTTTCCTGGTGCTCACCGCGGTCCCGATCGTCGGCGCGGTGCTGCTGTCGCTGTACGCGATCCGGGTGGGCGGGGATTTCATGCACGGGCGCATGCTGCTCCCGGCGCTGTTCTGCCTGCTGCTGCCCGTGCTGGCCCTGCCGTTGACCAGAGCGACGACGGTCCTCCTCCTGGTCGTCGGCGTCTGGGCGATCGTGGCCGCCGGATCGCTGCGGCCGCCGTACTCCGCCGCGCCGCGTGCCGTCGGCGTCACCGACGAGCGGGCGTTCTGGTCTCGCTCGACCGGGCACGAACATCCGGTCCTGGCCGAGGACTACGCCGACCATCCGTCGATGCCCGCGACGCTGGACGCCATCCGCGCCGTCGAAGAGCCCGCGGTGCTGATCCAGGACTACTCGACCCGGCGGTGGTACGCGTACCCGACGGACCGGCCGTACGTGACCGTCGCCGCGGACAGCATGGGTGCCCTCGGCCTGCTGATCCCGCTCGAAACGCGGCTGCGTGACGGTTACGGTCTCGCCAATCCGTTCGCCGCGCATTCGACGTCGCTCCCCAACGGCCGTGCCGGGCACCAGAAATGGCTGCCGCCGGTCTGGGAGCTGGCGAATGCGGCGCGACTCCCGATCGCCGAGGGCGGCCCGGTCCGCGCCGAGGACGTCGCCGCCGCGCGGCTGGCGCTCAGCTGCCCGGAGATCGTCGCGATCGACGCCTCGGTGCGGGACCCGCTGACGGCGGGACGGTTCGCGGACAACCTCATCGGGTCGTTCACCAGGGGTTCCGTGCGGTTCCCGCGGGTGGCGTCGGTGCCGGTCGCCTGCGGGTGACTAGCGTGGACGGCATGGCTGATCTTCCCCTCGCTCTCGTCACCGGCGCCACTCGTGGCATCGGCGCCGCGGTCGCCCGCGCACTCGCTCCCACGCACCGGCTGCTGCTCGGCGGCCGCGACGCCGACGCGCTCGGCGCACTCGTCGCCACGCTGCCCGGCGCCCGGGCGTGGCCGGTCGAGTTGACCGACGCCGAAGCACTGGAAGCGGCGACCGCCGAATTCGGCGAACTGGACGTGCTGGTGCACTCGGCGGGCGTCGCGCGGCTCGGCACGGTCGAAACCGCCACCGACGCCGACTGGCGGGCGAACTTCGAGGTCAACGTGCTCGCGATCGTCACGCTCACCCGTCAGCTGCTGCCCGCGCTGCGTGCCGCGAAGGGCCACGTCGTCGTGATCAACTCGGGTGCCGGGCACAACGCGCGTCCGGGCTGGGGTCCCTACGCGGCGAGCAAATTCGCTGTCCGCGCCTTCGCCGACGCGTTGCGGGACGAAGAAACCACACTGCGGGTGACGTCGATCTACCCTGGCCGTACCGACACCGAGATGCAGCAGGCGATCATCGCCGACGAAGGCCGCTCATACGAGCCGGACCGCTTCCTACGCCCCGAATCCGTCGCGGCCGCCGTCCTCGCCGCCGTCTCCGCGACCGCCGACGCCCACCCTACGGACGTGACTCTCCGCCCACGAGGCCTGGTCTAGCTCGCCTTTTCTGCCCCCGCTGCCACATGGGTGACGCTGAGCGTCCCAACCTCGGCGTTCGCTCTCGCTCTCGTGGGGTGTCAGTCGCTCA
Organism: Amycolatopsis coloradensis; assembly: GCF_001953865.1. Lineage (GTDB taxonomy): Bacteria > Actinomycetota > Actinomycetes > Mycobacteriales > Pseudonocardiaceae > Amycolatopsis > Amycolatopsis coloradensis. The sequence continues at coordinate 688,347 of NZ_MQUQ01000003.1, read as the reverse complement.
GGCCTTGTGCACCGAATGCCTCATCGGGGGCACTCAACGCACCCAATGCCACATTGGCTCCGTTCGCTCTCGCTCTCGTGGGGTGCCAGTCGCTCAGGCTTCGTGCACCGAATGCCTCATCGGGAGCACTCAACGCACCCAATGCCACATTGGCTCCGTTCGCTCTCGCGCTCATGGGATGCCAGCCGCTCAGCCTTGTGCACCGAATGCCACATCAGGGGCACTCAACGCACCCAATGCCACATTGGTGCCCCTGAGCGTCCCAACCTCGACATTCGGCCGCGCCCGCATGTCCTGAAGGCCACCGTTGAGACGTTCAACGTCTCAACGGTGGCCTTCAGTACTCCAGCTCACTCCGCGGCGGATTCCCCGCCCCGCCTGTCCCCAACGCCACTTTCGCGCCACCAACTCCAGCCCCAGTTGTCCACAGCCCCACCCCGTTGTGGACAACTCCACCCCGACCAGCACTTTCCCCGGTCCCGGCCTCAAACCCCCGATAGACTGGCCCTGGGGCCGCCCCCTGGGATGGGTGGGGGGCTGCGTAGGTGAGTTAAGAGCGCAGCCGTGCTGAGGTTTCGGCGACTTCCGCCTGCGCCTTCGCGCGGTCCACGCGCAGGGATTCGCCGTCGCCGACGACCTGCTCGCCCGCCACCCACACGTCGCGCACCCGGCGCGAGCCCGCGGCCCATACGAGGTTCGAGAGCAGCTGCTCGTCCGGGACGTCGACGCCCGCCGCGAAGGCCGGGTCGTCGAGGTCGACGTGCACCATGTCTGCCCACCGGCCGGTTTCCAGCGCGCCGATGTCGGTCCGGCCCAGCGCGTCCGCGCCGCCGCGGGTGCCGAGCAGGAAGGCGTCGGCGGCGGTCAGCACGGTTGATTCGCCGGTCGCCAGCCGTGCGAACATCGCCGAGAGCTGCAGCTCCTCCCACAGGTCGATGTCGTCGTTCGACGCCGGGCCGTCCGTGCCCAGCCCGACGGCGACGCCTGCCTTCCGAAGGTCTGTCACCCGCGCAATGCCCGAAGCGAGCTTCGCGTTCGAGCCCGGGCAGTGCGCCATCCCGACGCCGCGCGTGGCGAACAGGGCGATGTCCTCGTCGGACAGGTGGACGGCGTGCGCGGCCAGCGTCCGGCCCCGCAGCATCCCGACCTTCTCCAGCAGTGCGGGCACCGAGCCGTGCTCTTCGCGTTGCTTGACGTCTTCGAGCGCCGCCTCAGCCACGTGGATCTGCACCAGCGCACCGCGTTCGGCCGCCGATTCCGCGGTCGCGCGCAGCGCTTCGACGTTCAGCATGTACGCCGAATGCGGCCCGTAGCCGACCTCGATCCGCTCGCCGGGGCCGAACCGGAGACCGTCGGTGTCGATCCAGCGTTCGATGCCCTTCAGCATCGCGCGCCAGTCCATCCCCGGCAGTTCCATGATCGGCGGGCCCAGGATCACCCGGCCGCCGGTGGCGAGCACCGCGTCGGCGAGCTGTTCGCTTTCGAAGTACATCTCCGCGCTGGTCGTGACACCGTGCCGCAGCATCTCGACCGAGCCCAGCAGCATGCCGGCGCGGATGTCGGCGGGCTTCAGCTTCGCCTCGGTCGGCCAGATGATCTCGGTCAGCCACCGCAGCAGCGGCAGATCGCCGCCCATCCCGCGCAGCAGCGTCATCGGGCTGTGCGCGTGCGCGTTCACCAGCCCGGGCAGGAGGAGACCGCTCAACCGAGTCACGGGAGCGGACGTTTCGGGAGCCCCGGACAGGGGACCGACATGGGCGACACGCCCCGCCTCGTCCACGTCGACCACGGCGTCACGCAGCAACGAGCAGGCGGGGTCGGCGGGGAGAACGACAGGAGCGTGGAAACGGCGTTGCATGAAAGGAGCTTAAGTCAGTCCACTACGCCGCTCCGCCACGCCCAGGCCGCGATCTCCACCCGGTTCCGCGCACCCACCTTGCCCTGCACCGACGCCAGATGCGTCTTCACCGTCGACAGCGACAGGAACAGCTCGGCCCCGATCTCGGTGTTCGTCAATCCCTTCGCGGCCGCCTTGACCACGTCCAGCTCCCGCGCGGTCAGCGGCTCCGAAGGCGGGACGACGTCGCGTTTCACGGTCCCGCCGTCGAAATGCTTCAGCAGCCGGACGGTGATCTGCGGTGAGACCAGCGCGTCCCCGCGTGCGGCCGCGCGCACCGCCTCGATCAGCAGCGCGGGCCCGGCGTCCTTCAGCAGAAACCCGCTCGCACCGTTCCGCAGCGCGGTGTGCACGTACTCGTCGAGGTCGAAGGTCGTGACCACCACCACCTTCAGCGGATCGGCGACGTCCGGTCCGGCCAGCTGCTTGGTGACCTCCAGCCCGTCGATCCCGGGCATGCGGATGTCCAGCAGGCAGACGTCCGGGCGCAGTTCGCGTGCCTTCGCCACCGCCGAGACGCCGTCCGCCACGTCGGCGACCACTTCGATGTCGTCGTGGCTGTCCAGGATCATCCGGAAGCCGATCCGCACCATGTCCTGGTCGTCGGCGATCAATACCCGGATCACTCTTCTCCTTCAAGTGGTAGCCACGCTTCGACGCGCCATCCGCCGCCCGGCGCCCGCCCGGCGGAAAGCCTGCCGTTCAGCAGGGCGACACGTTCGCGCATCCCGATCAGACCGTAGCCGCCCGACCCACCGGCCGGACGGTGCTCCTGCTCGCGTCCGTCGTCGGTCACCTGGAGGTGTAGTTCCGTTCCGGACACCTCGGCGATGACCAGCGTCTCCTTCGCGCCGGACGCGTGCTTGCCGACGTTCGTCAGCGACTCCTGCACCAGCCGCAACGCCGACCGCCCGACCTCGTGCGGCACGTTCGGCGGCAGTTCGAGCCTCATCGACGTCTTCACGCCGTGGTTCGACCGTTCGATCAGCGCCCGCAGGTCGGCGGCGAGGTCGGTGGTGGCCTGCTCGCTGAACTCGCTGCTCCCGGCCGGGGCGTCGCCGCGCATGCTCCGCACGAGCCGCCGCATCGCCGCGAGCGCCTCCACCCCGGCGTCCTCGATCCGGCCCATCGCCTCGACCGCGACCCGCGGGTTCTTCTCGCCCATCAGTTTCGCCGCCTGCGCCTGCACGACGATCCCGGTGACGTGATGCGCGACGACGTCGTGCAGTTCGCGCGCGAGTGCCATCCGCTCCGACGTCTGCGCGTCGCTGATCGCCGATTGGATGACCTGAGTGCGTTCCGAATCCCGCGAGCGCAGCGCCGCGCCGACCGCCACCGCGATGCCGAGCAGCAGTAATGCCATGACCGCGTACCCGGCGATGTCGTCGGGGTCCGTCATCAGCCTGGAAGTCGGCCGTTTGGTGTTGAGGATCGAGGAAACCGCGACGACTCCGGACAGCACCGCGAGCCGTGGCATGGCCTTGGCGGGCCCGACCGCGCGGACCAGCGCGACGACCACACCCATCCCCGCGACGATCTGTGTCCCCGGCACGCCGCCGGGCAGCGGGTAGTCGTAGCCGAGCCGGAGGAACGGGGTGACCAGCGTGGAAAGCACCATGGCGGCGGCGAGCGCGATGATCGCGTCGGCCGGTCGCCGTGGCGCGGCGACCGCGATGATCGCGGCGGCGATCGAGCAGACCAGGATGGGCAAGCCGTGCGCCCCGCTGGCGTAGGTGAAGCCGAATTCCAAGATCAGCGCGATGCCCAGCATGCCGATGAGCGGCCACTGGCCCATCACCAGCTTGTTGAGTTTCTGCAGCTTCTCGTAGCTTTTCGGATTCGCCGTGCGGTCGCGCCCCGGAATCGCGAAGACCAGCGTGCCGCCCAGCAGGATGCCGCCGAACAGCAGCGCCTGCGCCATGGTGCCGCCGGAGCCGCCGCTGTAGTAGTTGTAGGTGTACCGGCCGGAAACCGCGGTCAGGGTGGCCAGCACCAGGCCGGAGATCACGGCGGCCGCGACGCCGGGACGCGTCCGGCGCGCCGCGTAGAAAAGGATCTCCACCCCCGCCACCACCTCGGTGATGGACAGGTGGGCGAGCACGCTCGAGTAGGTCGGGATGGTGAAGTACCGGACGACCAGCGTGTAGGCCACCAGCACGACCGAAGCCGCGACGGCGGCCACGGCGGCCCGTTTCTGTGCCCAGAGCGCGCAGAACACCATCCCGAAGATGCCGGGGAACAGCAGCAGGTCGATGCCGCGAGGGCCCGTGTCGTCGAGCGCGGCGTCGGTCACGAAGAACAGGTCGAAGGCGAGCGCGGCCAGCAGTACGACGGTGGGCATGCCGAGGCGGCGCGCGAGCGAGCCCGCGCGTGCGTAGAACTTGTTCTGGGATGGACCTACTGTCACACCGTGACGGTAGAGGATCCACCGTCGTCCGCACCTTGGCCGACCGGCCCGACCCTCCTCGGCCGATCGGCCGATGCGCGGGTGATCAGCACTGGCCGTCTGCCCGAAGTGGACACAGGTGGTTCACCGCGAAGCTCTTCCCCGAAGCGGAACACAAGTGACTGACTAGGGAGAATCACGGTGGTAGATCCACAGTGGACAGGGCAGCCGGTACTCGCCGGGCGTGGGCTGGTGAAGCGGTACGGCACGCAGTACGCGCTGGCCGGGATCGACATCGACATCCAGGCGGGTGACGCGGTCGCCATCGTCGGGCCCTCCGGCTCCGGCAAGACCTCCCTGCTGCACGTACTCGCCGGGATCCTCCGCGCCGACTCCGGGGAGATCTTCCTCGCCGGACAGCGTGTCGACCAGCTCAACGAGCGCAAGCGCAGCGAACTGCGGCGCACCGAGTTCGGCTTCGTGTTCCAGTCCGGGATGCTCGTCGCCGAATTGAGCGCCGAGGAGAACGTCGCGTTGCCGTCGCTGCTGAGTGGCAAGGGCCGCAAGGAATCCATCGAAGCGGGCCGCGAATGGCTGGCGAAGCTCGGCCTCGAGGGCAAGGAGAAGCGCCGCCCCGGTGAGCTTTCCGGCGGTGAGGCGCAGCGCGTCGCGATCGCACGGGCGCTGACGCACCGGCCAAAGGTGATCTTCGCCGACGAGCCGACCGGCGCGCTCGACACCCGCACCGGCCGCGCCACCATGGACGCGCTGCTCGCGGCCGCCGCCGAAAGCGGCGCCGCGGTGATCGTGGTGACCCACGACCTTGAACTCGCCGAAGCCATGCCGCGCACCGTCTCCATCCGCGACGGCCTGATCGCGACGAGGTTGGCCGCGTAATGAACAGCTTCCAGCTGGCCATGCGGGTGCTCCGGGTCGACCGCCGGACCCGCACATCGGCCATCCTCACCGCGGTCGGGGTCGCCGTCGCGACCAGTCTGGTGCTCCTGCTGGCCTCCCTCCCGGGTGCCACGCAGGCCCGCTCCCAGCGGGCGATCTGGCAGGACATCTACAGCTACAACTCCGATTCCGGGCAGGCCCGGCGTCCGGCGCCGTTGCTGATGGCGGCGAACAAGGACTACTCGGGTGACCGCGAGATCATCCGCGTCGACATCGCCAAGACCGGCACCGCGCCGATGCTCAGCCTTCCGCCGGGCATCCCGAAGCTGCCGGCCCCCGGCGAGTCGATCGTTTCGCCCGAACTCGGGAAACTGATCCAGTCGACGCCGCAGGCCCAGCTCGGGGACCGGTTCGGCAAACTCGTCGACTCGCTCGGCCCGGACTCGCTGATGTATCCGGAGCAGTTGGTCGCCGTCGTCGGCCACACCCCGGAGTCGATGCCGCAGTCGGCGCTCGCCGCGGACGGCTTCCCCGCCAAGCAGGCGAAGCCTGACCCGATGCTCGAACTGCTCGCTTGGGTCGGCGTCATCGTCCTGCTCGTGCCGAGCCTGGTGCTCGTCGCGTCTTCTGCCCGGCTCACCGCCACCCGGCGTGAGCTGCGGATGGCGGCGCTGCGGCTGGCGGGCGCGACCCCGGCGCAGGTGACGAAGATCGTCGCCGCCGAGACCGCGTTGTCCGCGGTCGTCGGCGCCCTGCTCGGCATCGTCGTGGCACCGGCGTTACAAGGCCTCTCGACGTTCGTTCCCTGGGCGGGCGGAACGTGGCTCGCGTCGGACTTCAGCCTTTCGCTCGGCTCGACCATCGCGGTCGCCGTGGCGATCCCGCTGCTGGTCGTGTTCGCCGGGGTCCTCGGCATCCGCCGCGTGCTGAAGACGCCGCTGTTCGCGGCCTCGGCGCACGCTCGCAAGCCACTGCACTGGTGGCGTCTGCTCGCGGTCCCCGTGTCCGGTGCCTTCTTCCTGTTCGCGGTCAGCCAGGACGACGCCAGCTTGCCGATGGTGATGTTCGGCCTGTTCCTGCTGGTCGCGTCGGCCGCGATCATCGGACCGTGGGTCACCTCGGCGGTGGGCGGCACGTTCGTCCGCGTCTGGCGCAAACCGGCGTCGCTGCTGGCCGGGCGCAGGCTGCGTGACGACCCGAAGAGCGCCTACCGGGCCACGGCGGGTGTCGTGCTCGCGGTGTTCACCGGCTCGATGGCGCTCACCCTGCTGCCCTCGTTCGAGTCGATGGCGGGCGGCGGGCGGACTTTCAGGGACAACGTCCTCTACGCCGAGGCCGACGCGACCCACTCGCGGCAGATCGTGGAGGACACCAACGCCTCCCTCGCCCGTAACGGGATCGCCGACAAGGCCGTCGCGGTCGGCCAGGTCTACCTGACCACCGGCGAGGTGGGGACCCGCTCCCAGACGCTGAACCGGGCCTTCGTGATGACCTGCGAAGACGCCACGAAGCTGCTTCGGGTGAACATCGGCGGCTCCTGCCAGCCTGGTCCGGCGATCTACAGCAGCACCAAGATCGACCCGGCGTCGTACCGCGTGACGACGGACTACGACAAGGCCGGTACTCAGCTCGGGAACGTCCCGGCGCACACGTTCCCCGAGTCCGATGAGGACACCTACGGCACGATCGTCATCGACCCGGCCCTGCTGCCGTCGGACGTCAAGCCGGAGAAGCTCGACGTGGTCGTGCCGACGACCTCGGAGAACGGCGAGGTCGTGCGGACCGCGCTGGTCGGGGCGGCACCGGGCCAGGAGATCGGCAGCCGTGGCCTGCACCTGGTCGGCCAGCAGCAGGAACTCGCCGACCTGCGCCGGGTCACCGTGATCGGCCTGATCGCCGCCGGAGTGCTCGCCGGGTGCAGCGCGGCCGTGGCGACCGCCGGTTCGGTGATGGACCGCCGTCGCACCTTCGGGGCACTCATCGCGGCCGGGACCCCGGTCCGGGTGCTGGCGAGGGCGCTGCGGATGGAGGCGGCCCTGCCCGCGATGGTGGCCACCATCGGCGCGGGGGTGGTCGGGATCGGAGTCGGCGTCGGGCTCTACAGCATGATCGAGAAGGACCCGGTCGTGCTGAGCCCGTGGCTGCTGGCGCCCGTGGTGCTGGGAATCGGGGTGGCGTTGCTCGGGGCCTCCGTCTCGACCCCGGCGCTCAAGCGGGTGCAGTCGGAGCCGCTCGCCGACGAGTAGAAGATTCGCCCGAATGGCGTCATGCCATCAGGGCGGGCGGGTCTCGTGGGTGGAGTCGCTGGTCGCACGCACCGGGGACGCGCAGGGGGCGTCCCGAGGTGCGGGGAAGTGACGAAAGGGCCGGTCAGGACGTGGGGACGTCCTGACCGGCCCTTTCACCCGTTTCAGACCCGCTCGAAAATCAGGTCGTGCGAAATCCGGCCTTCGACGTCGGCGCGGTTCTCGAACTTGGTGACCGGACGCCACGCCGGGCGCGGTGCCCAGCCCCCGGGCTCGCCGGCGTGGCGGTTGCGCAGGAGGGGCTCGGCCGAGCAGACCTCCATCATCTGCTCCGCGTAGTTCTCCCAGTCGGTCGCCAGGTGGAAGGTCCCGCCCGGCACGAGCCGCGAGGCCACCAGCGAGACGAACTCCGGCTGCACGATCCGCCGCTTGTGATGCCGCTTCTTCGGCCACGGGTCCGGGAAGAACAGCCGGACCCCGGACAGCGAGCCCGGCTCGACGTGCGAAGTCAGCAGAACGACGGCGTCACCGTGCATCAGCCGCAGGTTCTTCACTCCGAGCTTCTCCGCGCGCAGCATCAGCTGGCCCAGCCCCGGTTCGTAGACTTCGACCGCGACGTAGTTGAGTTCCGGCGCGGCGGCCGCGAGCTGGGACGTGGTCTCGCCCATCCCCGACCCGATCTCCACCATGACCGGGGCCTGCCTGCCGAACCAATCGCCGAAATCCACCGTGCCTTCGGGCAGTTCGCCGACCGTGCGGCCGAGCGACGGCCAGAGCTCGTCCCACGCTCGCTGCTGCCCGACGGTCATCCGGCCGCCGCGGTTGACATAGCTGACCACGCTGCGCATCCGTGGCTGGTCCTCGTTTTCCACCCACCCATTAAACGTGGGGGCTGTGCGCATCGGCGAACCCGCGTCCACGATCACGCCGAGAGGGCGCTTCGTTGGTAAGCCGTGTCACGTAGGCCGACAGGCGCCCTGCCGCCGTGATAGCGGGGTTTCGGCCGGGCAGTTCCGTCCGCGGTTGATTTCCGCGGTACGCCTCCGCTCCGCCTGTCGTCCTTACCGGACCGCTTCGAACTCCCCCAGCCGTGACCGCAGGCCGGCGAATCCGGCGACCGCGATCGGCGGCGGCGTCGTGCTGGAATGCGCGGGGAGAACGTCGATCCAGCCGTCGTGGCGGCTTGTGTTCAGCACCGTGGTCGGGATCGAATGCCCGGACGCTCCGCGTTCGGAAGGCATGAACTCCCAGTAGCCGGATTCCCCGTCCGCGGCCCACGGGACGAATTCCCAGCCGGGACGTCTGCCGAGCAGGCCCGCGATGCGATCTTCGATGCGGAAACCGAGTTCCCGCGATTCGAGCCTGCCGTCCACGACGCCGCGAAGCCACCACGGCGCGGGGATTTCGCCGTGCATTCCACTGGACGCGCGGTACAGCGCGACAACGAGGTCTTCGGGCGCGCGATGCACCCACGCGCGGCGGATATCGGATGGCCGGGTCGCGGACGCCACCGTGCGGGGCAGTTCGATCGCCTGTGACCATTCGAGGTCGAGCATGGGCTCGAGCCGGGGCTGCATACTTTCCGTGCGGGCTTGCGGGATCGCGCGTTCCACTCCCTGACCGGAATCCACCGTCAAGGATCACCTCCGGGGCCGAGAGCCGAAAAATAGGCTCGTACCGAGCATCGTCCGGTCAGGAACAGTATGTCCGCTTCCTGTGAGAGAAGCCACAGGCTCTTAACGTGGACTTAACTCCTTCGGAGGCGGTAAAAGCTCACGCGTCCCGTCGATGGGTGATCATCAGCCCGGCCGCATAGACAATCACGCAGATGCCTGCGAAATAAGCCAAATAGCCCCAGGGGCCCAACGGGGGTTCGAGTTTCATCATCGAAACCGTCAGGTCCGATCCGGAAAACTGATTTGCCGCGAAGAACGGCATCCACTGGTAGATGTCGTCGCCGACGCGCGGAATCAGCAGGACGAGGCCCTCGATCAACTGCGTCCAGACCAACGCGAAGCCGAGGGCCAGCGCGGGATTGCGGAACAGCAGGCCGAGTCCCACGCCGAGGAGCCCGGTCAGCAGGAAGGTCAGCCCCTGGCCCGCCACCGCGCGCCAGTCGGAGCCGGAGACCAGCCCCAGGTCGGAGGCCGGTTTGATCAGATACGCGACAGCCCACGAGCCGAAGCCCACCAGCAGTCCGATCAGGCCCGAGAACACCCCGACGACGGCGCCCTTCGCCAGCAGGGCGGGCACCCGGGACGGCACCGCCTGGAAGGTGAGTTTCATCGTGCCCCAGTTGAACTCCGTCGCCGCCGCGAGAATGGCGAGGATGAGCACCACGGTGCGGGCGAGCGCACCGGCGATCTGGGTCGAGTCGACGCCGGTCTGTCCCTCCAGCGGAACGAAACCGAAGAACAACGCGGTGTAGGCGAGCGCGACCACGATCGCGATGCCCGCGCACCACCAGGGCGCGCGCGTGCTCAGCAGCTTGATCCGCTCCGCGCGGAGCATGTTCGCCGTGGTCATCGGGCGACCTCCGGGACCTGGCCGGCGCCGTACTCGACGGCTTCGGCGGTGAGTTGCATGTACGCGTTTTCGAGCGAGCCGGTGAGCGGCTTCAGTTCGTGGAGGGTCGCGCCCGCGGCGAAGGCGAGCTCGCCGATGTCGTCGCTGTCCATTTCGGACACGATGAGCGCGCCGTCCTCCTCGCGGAATTCGGTGCCCTTCTCGGTCAGCGCCGTCCGCAGTTCGGGCAGGTGCGGGCTGCGGACCCGCACGCCGAGGCTCTTCGCGCGGCCGACGAAGTCCTCCATCGTGCCCTGGTAGATCAGCTTGCCCCGGCCGATCACGACGAGGTCCTGCGCGGTCTGCGCCATCTCCGGCAGCAGGTGGCTGGACACGAACACGGAGCGGCCCTCGGCGGCGAGCGCGTGCATCAGCTGCCGGATCCACACGATGCCCTCGGGATCGAGTCCGTTCACCGGTTCGTCGAAGAGCAGCACCCGGGGGTCGCCGAGCAACGCCGTCGCGATCCCGAGCCGTTGCGACATGCCGAGCGAGAACTGCCCGGCCCGTTTGCGGGCGACCGATTCCAGGCCGACCAGCCGGAGCACCTCGTCGACGCGGTTGTCCGGCAGGCCGTTGGTCGCGGCCACCCACCGCAGGTGCTCGCGGGCCGAGCGGCCGGGATGGCGCCAGGTGGCGTCGAGCATCGCGCCGACCGTCCGAAGTGGATCATGCAGTTCGCGGTAGGCCTTGCCGTCGATGGTCACCGAGCCCGACGTGGGGTTGTCGAGGCCGAGGATCATCCGCATCGTGGTGGACTTCCCCGCCCCGTTCGGTCCGAGGAACCCCGTCACGCGCCCTGTTTCGGCGGTGAAGGAAAGGTCTTCGACGGCGGTCTTTTCGCCGTAGCGTTTCGTGAGTTCGGTGGCCTCGATCATCGGCCCTCCCTCCGGTGGATGACGACATTACGCGGGAAAGGACCGGGCTGCCCCCCGATTAGGCGGCCCGGTCCTTGTTCCCCTTTTTTCTCCCCGTAGCCGACGCTTCACTCCCCCGAGCCGAGCGTCCGGCTTCCTCCCCTGTGGAAGTTCTTACGCGTCGCGCTTGTTGGCGACGACCAGCGAGATGACCAGCAGCACCAGCGCGAAGCCGGCGAAGTAGGCCAGCGATCCGGCCTGGCTCAACGGGGCTTCCGCCGCGGTGGGGCCCGAACCGGTGAGGAACCTGTCGGCGACGTGGAACGGCATCCAGTCGTAGATGTCCTTGCCGATCTTCGGGATGAGCTGGATCAGGTTCTCCACCGCGAGGGCGTAGATCAGCACGAGCGAGATGGCGCCGGCGCTGTGCCGGATCAGGATGCCGACGGCGATCGCGATCACCGAGGCGAGTGCGAACACCACGCCCACCCCGGCGACGCTGGTCCACTCCGCGGCGGTGTCCAGTGCGAGGTCTTCCGGCCGCATGGCCGAGGCGAGGCCCCAGGCGCCGAACGCGGCGATCTCGCCGATCACGAGCGACAGGATCGCGACCACGCCGGTCTTGGCCAGCAGCGCCGCGGTGCGGTTCGGCACGGCCTGGAAGGTGGTCCGGATGGTGCTGAAGCGGTATTCGGTGGTCACCGAGAGCGCGGCGAGCACCATGATCACGGCCATGCCGAAGCCGTAGCCGAACTGGGTCAGGCTGACGTCGGTGAGTTCACCGGTGGGTGCGGCGCCGGAGATGATGGCGGCGAAACCGATCACGACCGCGAGGGCGGCCAGCGCGCACCACCAGGGCGAGCGTGTGGTGAACAGCTTGATGCGTTCCACAGCGAGCAGAGTCATGACTTTTCTTTCCTCAAAGGAGTCGAGTGGCTACTGGGCGGCGGCGACCACTTCGGCGGCTTCGGCTTCGAGACCGGTGTGGTACTCGACCGAATCGCCGGTGATCTGCATGAAGGCCTGCTCCAGGGAGCCGGTCTGCGGGCTCAGCTCGTGCAGCACGATTTGGTTCGCCGCGGCGATCTCGCCGATCTTGTCGCTGTCCATACCGGACACGACGAGCGACTTGTCGACGTCGGAGACCTGTGCGCTCGCTTGCGTCAGGGCGGCGCGCAGCGCGGGCAGTTGCGGCGACCGGACCTTGACCGTGTTCTCGGCGGCCCGTGCCACGAAGTCTTCGGTGGAGGACTGGGAGATCAGCTGTCCCTTGCCGATCACGATCAGGTGGCTCGCGGTGAGCGCCATCTCCGAAAGCAGGTGCGAGGAAACGAACACCGTGCGGCCCTCGTCGGCGAGCCGGTGCATGAACTTCCGGATCCAGAGGATGCCCTCGGGGTCGAGGCCGTTGACCGGCTCGTCGAAGAGGAGGACCTCCGGGTCGCCGAGCAGGGCCGCCGCGATCCCCAGTCGCTGCGACATGCCGAGGGAGAAACCACCGGCGCGTTTTCCGGCGACGCTGGTGAGCCCGACGGTTTCGAGCACCTCTTCGACCCTGGCGGCCGGGATCTTGTTGGACCTCGCCATCCAGAGCAGATGCGCTCGCGCCGACCGGTTGGGGTGCACCCACTTGGCGTCCAGCAGCGCGCCGACCGTCCGCAAGGGATCTTTCAGTTCACGGTAGAGCTTGCCCCCGATGCGCACCTGGCCCGAGGTCGGGTTGTCGAGGCCGAGGATCATCCGCATGGTCGTCGACTTGCCCGCACCGTTGGGGCCGAGGAATCCGGTGACCTTTCCTCCCGCGACGGAGAAGGACAGGTTGTTCACCGCCAGTGTCTTGCCGTACCGCTTGGTGAGGCCCGCTGCCTCGATCATGTCTGCTCCCCTCGGCGACTGCGAGAGCAATCGTCGTCCATGTGGGTGGCCGAGCGCGTCATCCTGAGGTGCCAACCTGGTACCCGACCTGAGGCGTAGCTTGCCGTCTTCCGACGGCGTACGCGATCGGTGACACCCCTGAGTGTGACCCTGAATCACCATGGTTAATGAACCATGGTTCAATAATCGCATGGCGAGACCTCGCACCATCACCGACGAACGACTGCTGAAGGCGGCGGAAACCGTCATCGGCCTGGTCGGCCCGGGTTTCACGCTGGCCCAGGTGGCGGCGGAGGCCGGGGTCGCGGTCGGCACGGTCGCCCAGCGGTTCGGCTCCAAAACCGGTCTCTTACGGGCGTTGAGCAAGCTGAACACGCAGTCGGTCGTAGGGCGGATGCGGGACTGCGGTGAGCTTGCCGATTCCGTGGAGGGACTGCGGGCGGCGGTCGTCGTGATCTACGAGGGCATGGGTTCGGCGGAAACCGCGGCGAACCACCTCGGGCAGTTGGGGGTGGACATCGGGGATCCGGAACTCCGCGCCCTGCTCGGCGAGCATTTCACCGCCGTGGAAGCGGAACTGCGACGGCTGGTGCGGCTCGCGGCGCGTGACCTGCCGGGTGCGCCGGGTGTCGTCCGCGCGGCGCGGGTGCTGCTGGGGGTGGCGAACGGGGCCTCGCTGGACTGGTCGATCCGGCCGAAGGGCCGGTACGTCGACCGTGTGGGGCAAGACGTGGACGCGGTGCTGACCGCGTGGAAAGGGGAGTCCTGAATGGAACAGAAGGTAGCCGTGGTCGCGGGGGCGACGCGGGGATGTGGTCGCGCGATCGCGGTGGAGCTGGGCGGGATCGGCTGGACGGTGTTCGTCACCGGGCGTACGACGCGGGATCACCAGTCGCCGATGAAACGGCCGGAGACGATCGAGGACACGGCGGAACTCGTCGACGCGGCGGGCGGCCGGGGAATCCCCGTCCGCACCGACTTCACCCAAGTGTCCGATGTGGACTCACTGAGGGCGCGGATCGAGTCCGAAGTGGACGGCCGGATCGACCTCCTCGTCGACGACGTCTGGGGCGGTGACCCGTTCGCGGACTTCGAACGGGCGTACTGGGATTCCAGCCTCGACAACGCGCTCACGCTGGTGCACAACGCGATCGACACGCACCTGATCGCGTTGCACCGGCTTCTCCCGCTGGTCGTGCGGCGGGAGGGCGGCCTCGTCATCGAGGTCACCGACGGGGATCACGACGAATACGTCGGCGCGGGGATCCCGTACTTCCTGGCGAAGTCCGGCATCCGCGCGATCGGCAGGGCGCTCGGCGCGGAACTGAAGAAGTACGACTGTGTCGGCATGACCGTGACGCCGGGCTTCCTGCGGTCGGAGTCGATGCTGGAACTGTTCGAGGTCACCGAGGACACCTGGCGGGACGCGGTGGGCAAGACCGCGCCTGTCGACTTCGCCATCTCGGAGACCCCGGCACTGCTCGGGCGGGGCGTCGCGAAACTGGCGACCGATCCGGAGGTCTCGCGGTTCGCGGGCAAGACGCTGGCCTCGTGGACGTTGATGAACGAATACGGCCTGACCGACGTCGACGGCTCACGCCCCGACTTCGGCAAGTGGATGTCCGAAGTCAGGGACGCGGGCAAGGACCCGGAGGTGGCTGCGGCCGATCCGTCGCCGTTCCGCTGAACTACTTCCTGCCTGCCAGCACGTCCAGGTAGTGCTGGTTGACCATGACGCCGAGGACGTTGCCGAACGGGTCGACCACCGCCGCGGTCACGAAACCGGGGCCGCGCGTGGTGATCGGCTCGTATTCCTTCGCGCCCTTCTCCAGCAGCTTCGCGAAGACTTCCTCGACGTTGTCGACGGCCCAGTTCGCGATGGCCCCGCCGGGACCGGGCTGGGCCGGCGTCGGCCGGTAGTCGCCCCGGACCAGGCCGAACTCGTGCTGGTAGTCGCCGATCCGGAACTCGGCGTAGGCGGGCTTCTCGTCGTGACCGTCGCGGACGAAGTACGGCTCGATCCCGAAGAGGTCGGCGTACCAGTCGATCGCCGCGGCCAGGTCGTCGGCGTAGAACGTGGTGGTGGTGAGTCCTCGCAGCATTTCCGTCTCCTCCGGTAAGGGGCTCTGGAGACAAGGATCCACCGCAAAGTGCTCACCGAATGACCACTTTTAACCTCCGCAAGTAGTCGGCTACTTGCGGCGATTGAGCCTCAGGAGACTCCAGGCCTGGCCAGCCCGGTCTCGTAGGCGAGCACCACCGCCTGCACCCGGTCACGCAGGTCCAGCTTGGACAGGATCCGCCCGACGTGCGTCTTCACCGTCGCCTCGGACAGGAACAGCGTCTCGGCGATCTCCAGGTTCGAGAGGCCCTTCGCGATCAGGACGAGCACCTCGCGCTCCCGTTCGGTGAGGACGTCGAGTTCCGCCGCGTCCCGCATCGGCTTCCCGCCACCGCCGACGAATCGGTCGAGCAGGCGCCGGGTCACCGACGGCGAGACCACGGCGTCGCCCGAAGCGACCGCCCGCAGCGCCGACACCAGGTGATCCGGCTGCGTGTCCTTCAACAGGAACCCGCTCGCCCCGCCTTGCAGCGCCGAGTAGACGTACTCGTCCAGGTCGAACGTCGTCATGACGAGCACCCGTGCCGTCCCGGCTTCGACGATCCGCTTCGTCGCCTCGACCCCGTCCAGCACCGGCATCCGGACGTCCATCAGCACGACGTCCGGCCGCAGTTCCTCCGCGAGGCGGATGGCCTGGGCGCCGTCACCGGCCTCACCGACGACGTCGATGTCGGCCTGCGCGCCCAACACCATCCGGAACCCCACGCGCATCAATTCCTGGTCGTCGACGACCACCACTCGGATCACGTCGCCAACCTAACCGGGAGCCTCGCGTGCACCTGCCACCCTCCACCGGGAGCGGGTCCGACCTCCAGCGTGCCGCCGAAGACGTTCGCCCGCTCCCTCATTCCGATCAATCCGTTCCCGCCGGGGACCGTGAGTTTCCGCGGTCCGGACGGCGCGGCGTGTGACGCCGTCTTCGTGGCGGCGGGCACCAGCTGTTTCGCGCGGCCCGCGCCGTCGTCGGTGACCCGCACGTCGATCACGTCCTTCTCCCGGCGCACCAGCACCTCCGCCTGCGCACCCTGCCCGGCGTGTTTCAGCGTGTTCGTCAGCGACTCCTGGACGATCCGGTACACGCCGAGCGAGACACCCGCGGGCAGCCCGGCCAGCGCGTCCGCGCCGATCGCCAGCGTCACCGGCACCCCGGCCTGCCGGATCCGGTCCGCGAGGTCGGTCAGCGCGCTGGCGTCCGGCTGCGGCACGCGCGGCTCGTCGTCACCGTCACTGCGGAGCACGTCCAACAGCCGTCTCAGTTCGGCGAGCGCGCCGCGGCCGGTCTCCGAAATCGTCTGCAAAGCCCGTTTCGCCATCTCGGGATTCCCGTCGACCGCGTAGGACGCGCCGTCGGCCTGCACGACCATCACGCTCACCGCGTGCGCGACCACGTCGTGCAGCTCACGGGCGATCCGGCCGCGTTCTTCGCCGACGGCGATCCTGGTCGCCTGGTCCCGTTCCGTTTCCAGTAGATGCAACCTGGCTTCCACCTCCTCGTGATAGGCGCGCCTCGCGCCGGCGAACTCGCCGAGCGTCCAGCACAGTGCGGTGGAGAAGACACCGATGATCACCAGTACCCAGAAGTCCTCGGGCGGGTCGACCCACAGCTGGACCGCCGACGTGACGAGGGTCGCCAGCAGGTACAGCAGCCCCTGTTTGCGCCCGACGTACACCAGCACCGAGTAGATGCTGATCATCACCCCGAACGCGCTGGCCGCGCCCAGCTCCAGCGCGCCGTGCGGGATGCTGATCGCCATCACCAGGTACGCCGACCACAGCGTCGCCTTCCGCCGGAAGACCAGCGGGGCGACCATGGCGATGTCCAGCGGTACCACCACGTACCACGGGCTCATCGGGATCTCCGGCGTCTCGACCGCGGCCACGTAGAACAGCATGTCGGTCATCAGCAGGACGACGGCGATGAAACTGTCCCCGGCCATGGGGTGGGCACGCATCCAGAGGCTTAACCGTCGCACCTGGTAACACTATGTCGGCCCCGGCCGTTCGCGCGTCGGTCGCCGGTACCACCTTCGGTGCGACCCGAGGATGAGCGGCATGGCACGATTCGAGTCGGCAAACTCGGCGACTGGGAGGGGGCGGGTGTCGTGACGTCAGCGACGGAGCAGGGGCGTCTGGCCGGCCCGCTGTCGATGTCGGTGGCGAACCTCTGCCACCGCTTGCAGCCGCAGGTGTCCGCGCGGACCGCGGCCGGCTTCGCCGAGGTGCTGCGCCGACTGGGCGGTCCGCTCCAGGTCGCCGTCGCCGGCCGCATCAAATCGGGGAAGTCCACGCTGGTCAACGCCCTGATCGGGCGCCGGGTCGCGCCGACCGACGTCGGTGAGTGCACCCGGCTGGTGACCCGGTTCCAGTACGGCACGGTCGACCGCGTCGAGATCGTCTTCAACGACGGCCGCAAACAGGTGCTGCCCTTCGCCGCCGACGGGATGATCCCGGCCGAGCTCGGCATCGACATCGACAAGGTCTCGCATATCGAGGCATACCTCACCAACGCGGTCTTGCAGGGCATGACCGTCATCGACACCCCGGGTCTCGGGTCGCTCGACGCCGCGTCGGTGTCGCGGACCGAGCAGCTGCTGGGCGCGGCGAAGCACCGCAAGCCCGAAGATGACGAAGAAGAGAACGAAGAGGGCTCCGACGAGCTGGACGACACCTCGCGCAACGCCGTCGCGGGCGCCGAGGCCGTGCTCTACGTGGTCACACAGGGCGTGCGCGCCGACGACCAGCAGGCGCTGGCCGCGTTCACCGCCGCGACCGCGAGCCGCGAGGCCGGTCCGGTCAACGCGATCGCGGTGCTCAACAAGGCCGACACCATCGCGCCGGAATCGGTCGAAGGCTCGGGCGGCGACGTGTGGAAGGCCGCGACGCTGTTGTCGGAGAAGCAGGCGTCGACGCTGAAGCCCCGCGTCGCGGACGTGCTGCCGGTGATCGGGCTGATCGCGGAGTCGGCGGAGTCCGGCGGGTTCACCTCAGGCGACGCCGAGGCGCTGCGTCAACTGGCCGGGATGGACGACGACATCCTCGAGACCATGCTGATCTCGGCGGACATCTTCACCGGCTGGGACTGCGACGTCGCGGCCGGGACCAGGCTGCGGCTGCTGGAGAAACTGGACCTGTTCGGCGTCCGGTACGCCGTCGAAGCGATCCGCGCGGAGCCGGAGATCACCGCGGGTTCGCTGCGGCGGAAGCTGCTCGACGCCTCCGGACTCGAAGCCGTCCGCCAGCGGCTGAGCATCGTCTTCGCCGCCCGCGCCGACGGCATCAAGGCGGCCGCCGCGCTGGCTTCGGTCACCGCGCTGGCCCACGCGTCGGGCGACCAGGCCGAACGGCAGCGCGTCCACGACGCGATCGAGGTCCTGCTCGCCAAGCCCGAAGCGCATCAGCTCCGGCTGCTCGAAGCGCTCACGCTGGTCGCGTCCGGCGCGGTGGACATGCCCGAGGACCTGTCCGAGGAGGTCCTGCGGGTCGGGAGCAACGCCGACATCGGCGCCCAGCTCGGCAAGCCGGGCGCTCCTCGCGCCGACCTCGCCGCGCACGCCCTGGAACGCGCCGGCTGGTGGCGCTCCTTCGCCTCCTTCGGCGCGACGCCCGCCCAGAGTCGCGTCGCGCACGTCGTGCACCGGGCGTACTTCCTCATCTGGCAGCAAATCCGCGACCCCCTCGCCTGACCCCCCTCGCGACCCGGGATTGATAAACCGAGCGCTCGGTCTAATAATGGGCACCATGGAAACGATTGTCGACGAGCCCCAGTGGCTGCGCACGGCCTCCTGGCTCGGCTGCCCGCTGGCGGGTGCCGCACTCGGCTGGTTCCTCCAGTCGATCTCCGGCTGGGTGGTCTCCCTGAGCTGGGTCCCTTTCAAGGGCCCCTTCCAGCTCGTCTCGGACATCCCCCAGCCCTGGGGCGCGCTCGGCGGGATGGGCGCCGGGCTCGTCCTCGGCCTGCTGTTCGCCGCGGTCTGGGCGCACGAGCGGCTCATCGTCAAGGTGACGCCGACGCGCATCACGCTGACCTCGAAAGGCCGCAGCCGCGCCTACGAAGCACAGCTCCAGGCCGTCTTCCTCGACGGCAAGGAGCTCGTCCTGCTCGCCGCCGACGGCCGGGAGCTGGCGCGGGAGAAGGGTGACGTCGACCGCGAAGCCATCGCCAAGGCCTTCACCGAGCATGGCTATCCCTGGCACACCGAGCCACCGGCGGTGAAATGAGGACGGTCGACCCGGCCAAGTACGAGGCGAAACGCCGCGCGATCCTCGACGCCGCCACGATGTGCTTCGCCGAGAAGGGCTTCGAGAAGACCACGACGGCGGAGATCTGCCGCGCGGCGGGGATCAGCACCGGCAGCCTCTTCCACTACTTCCCGAACAAGCGCGCGGTGTTCGCGGGCATCTTCGAGCAGGACGGCGACGAGACCGCGGCCCTGCTCGCGGCCGCCGGGGAGATCGAGGACCCTTGGGAGGCCATCCTCCACATCCTCATGTACCTGTCCGAACAGCTCCTGCAACCCTTCGCGGCCAAGCTCGTCCTCGAGGTCGCCGCGCAGTGCACCCGCGACGCCGAACTGGCCGAGCTGGTCCAGGGCAACGACCGCGTCCTGCGCGACGGCCTCGTCGGTCTCGTGACCAGGGCGGTGGAGGCGGGCCGGATCGATCCCGGCATCGAGCCGAAGGCGGTGGCCAGTTGGCTCGTCGCGTTGATCGACGCGCCGCTGTCCCGCGCGATTCTGGAACCAGGCCTCGATCCGGCTGCGGAACTCGCGGTGATGAAGGTGATCCTCACCAGATTCCTTCGGCCCGTTCTGCCGATTCGGCCCCCGGGCGGCGGGGAAGTATCCGACACTGGTGAAATCTCTCCGGGCCGATCGGGAAGCCCGGGACATCAGTAACGGGGGTCGATGCGGGTGGGAGCCTGGCTGCGCAAGAAGGCCGTCGAAGAGGTGAATCCGGACGACGTGCCGACCGGTCAGATCGCGGCGGTGAACATCGCGGCGATCATCGCCGAAGTGGACGGCGGGACTTCGCCGTCCGAGGGAACCGAGGCCGCCGAACCCGCGTCGAAGACCGATGTGGAGTCCACGACCACGGGTCCGGCCGACCTCGAACAGGCTCTCGCCGACCGGCAGGCGCTGATCCAGCTCTGCCTGTACGCCCTCGACCGCGCCCGCAGCGGCGGCGTCGTCGAGCGGCTCGAACACGGCCTCGCCGGGATCGGCGTCCGTGCCCTGCGCCCGGACGGCGAGCGGTTCGACCCCGCCGTGCACGAGGCCGGCGGCGCGATCGCGGCCGAGGACCCGGCACTCGAAGGCCTGGTCGCGGAGACCGAGGTCGTCGGGTTCGCCGATCACGACCGGGTCCTGCGCGCGCCGATCGTCATCGTCTACGCGAAGAAGGCCCAGTGACCGCTCCGAGCGCGGCGGCCAACCTGCCGGCGATCGTGAAGAGCACGCGCGAACAGCTGCTCACCGTCGTCCGCGAAGCCGATCCTCAGGCCGCGAAATGGGTCGAGGACATCCGGAAGACGCGGCCGAAGAAGCCGTCGGTCGTGGTGGTCGGCGAGACCAACCGCGGCAAGAGTTCGCTCGTGAACGCGCTGCTCTCCATGCCGGGACTGTCCCCTGTGGACGCCGACGTCGCCACGGCCACGTACCTCGTCTTCGAACACGCCGGGCAGTGGTCCGCGCAGGCCTGCTATCCGGGGCAGCTGGCCCCGGTGCCGATCAACCTGAACGACCTGATCCACTGGGTCTCGGCCGCGCACGAGCTGCCGGAAGGCCAGCTCCCGCCGCGGTACGTCGAGGTCTCCGGTCCGGTCCCGCTGCTCGACCGTGTGTCCATTGTGGACACACCGGGAGTCGGCGGACTCGACTCGATGCACGGTGAACTGGCGAAGGAGGCGGCCGCGGGCGCCACCGCGCTGCTGTTCGTCGTCGACGCGTCCTCGCCGTTCACCGCGCAGGAACTGCACTTCTTGCAGGACATGGGCGAGCGCGTCGAGACAGTGCTGTTCGCGCTGACCAAGACCGACCAGTTCCGCGGCTGGCGCGAGGTCCTCGAAGCCGATCGGCGGCTGCTTGCCGAGCACGCTCCCCGGTTCGCCGACGCGGTGTTCCATCCGGTGTCCGCGCGCATGTTCGAGACGGCGGCCAAGGCGCCGAACGAGCAGATGGCCATGATGCTGCGAGAGAAGGCGGGCATCGCCGCGCTCCAGGGCGCGTTGCAGGAGAAGCTGGTCGGCCGCTCCGCGATGCTGGGCGAGGCCAACACTCTGCGCGCGCTGTCGAGCGCGCTCGCGGAACTCAAGGCGAAGGCACAGGCGGAGAGCCGCGCGCTGTCCGCCGGCGAGGCCGAGGCGGAACAGTTGCGCCAGCGCCGCGACGACCTGAGCACCGAACGCCGGTCTTCGACGCGGGGCTGGCAGCTGAAACTGCGCGCGGAGATCCAGCGGACCCGCGTCGAGGTCGGGCACGAGACCAGCAGGCAGATGCGTGACGCGTCGACCCATTTCCGGCAGCGGATCGACGGCGCGAAGCGTGACGAACTCGCCGCGCTGCCCCAGCAGGTCGACATCGCACTGCAGACGACGTCGCAGCGGATCTCGATGCTGCTTTCCCAGCGGCTCAACCAGGTCACCAACGTCGCGCTTTCGGAGCTGTTCTCGGCCGAGGAGCTCGACATCATCCGCGGCCAGTTCGCCAGGGCCGGCGGCCCGCCGGTCGTGCTGCGCCCGCCGGACAAGAAGCCGCCGACGGCCGAAGACAAACTGCTCATCTTCATGGGTGTTTCCGGCGGTCTCGGCGCCGGGAAGGTCGCCGCGCTGCCACTGGCGGGCGTCGCGATCCTGAACCCGGTGATCCTGCCGGCCACGATCATCATCGGCCTCGGCGCGGGCTGGTGGATGGCGCGGACCCGCAAGCACGCGTCGGACAAGCAGCATATGAAGCAATGGCTGGTCGAGGCGATCGCCGACGCGCGGTCCACGTTGGACCAGCTCGTCGCGGAGCAGCTGATCGAGGCCGAACAGCAGCTGTCGATGGCGCTCGACGAAGCCCTCGGCCGCCGCATCGACGCGATCGAGGCGGAGCTGAAGGAAGTCGACAAGACGATCAAGATGGGCGCGCAGGAACGGGCGAAGAAGATCTCGGTCGTCGCGAAGCGTTTGAAGGACGTCTCCGACGGCCGCGACCGCGCGGAGACTCTTCTCGGTCGCATTCGGTCACTGCGCGACGCCTGACCAGGGTGGTCGTGTTGTGGACCGGAACCGAACGGGCCTACGGTGAGTCTTAAGCTTCGACACACCAGCAGGTCAACGAGGGGGTTATCCCATGTGGGTCGACGAGAGCGGCGGCACGGACACCGAGGCGGGCTCCACGGAGGCGGTCACGGTCCACGTT
Organism: Amycolatopsis coloradensis; assembly: GCF_001953865.1. Lineage (GTDB taxonomy): Bacteria > Actinomycetota > Actinomycetes > Mycobacteriales > Pseudonocardiaceae > Amycolatopsis > Amycolatopsis coloradensis. The sequence goes on along the minus strand of NZ_MQUQ01000003.1, from coordinate 666,102 downwards.
GACGGCGAGGAGTACCAGGCCGAGCTCAACTACGACCTCGACAAGGACGGCGTGAACGACGCCGCCGTCATCCAGCACGACGACGGCACCGGCCAGGCGTTCGTGGACACCGACGGCGACGGCGAAGCCGACCAGTACGCGGTGCTCGACGAGAACGGCAAGGTCGTGCAGGAGGCCGTCTACGACGAAGCTTCCGGCGCCTGGGTCGAAGCGGGAGACAACGACGACAGCGGCAGCGACGCGGGCACCAGCGGCAGCATGCACGCCGACATGCCCGGCGGCGAGGTCGAGGTCGGCCCGCCGACGATCGACACCGATGGCGACGGGACCCCGGACACCGTCGTCGTCCAGACCGAGGACGGCCGCACGATCGCCTTCACCGACAAGGACGGCGACGGCAACGCGGACATCGCGGTCGAGACGGACGCTTCGGGCAACTCGAAGACCTACGAGCACACCGGCCCCGGGCAGTGGACCGAAACCGCCAGCGGCGTGGTCAACGAGGACATCGGCTCGGCCTTCGTGAGCACTCCGGCCGCCGGTGACGGCGACCCCGCGGGCGACGCGGCCTGGGGCGGCGCGGGCACGGAAACACTCGAAGGGGTGGCGAAGATCGATTCCGCCACCGGCCAGTGGATCAGCCCCAACTAAATCCAAGAATGGACTAAACCAAAAGCAGAGTGGTCCAGTCCATTCTTCCAGGCGAATTGATGTAATTCTGGTCACAGAACGGCCCGGTACGAGTCCTCGTACCGGGCTTTCTCGTGTCCGGTTCGCCCGGTCGCTGTGCCGTCGATCACCGGAAGAATTCCCGCGTATGGCCCATTCCGGTGATACTGAATCGATTCCCTTATCGTTCTTGTGAGAGAACCGACAGGTCAGCTCTCGGTTACCTGCCGGTCATCCGGCTACTCTCGGGGAATCCCAAAACCTGCACACCGGTCTTCCCACCGGTGTGCGAAGCCATTCGGTCGCCGGCACTGAAGCCCGCATCGGAACAGCGTCGTTCCCGATGTGGGCTTCTGCCGTCGGAAGTCAGGAGTAGAGATGACCGCAGTCGCCATCCCCGGACTGGAAAAAGCGCCGACGACGCACAGCGGCGTGCTGTCCTGGGTCCGGGAGGTCGCCGAACTGACCACTCCGGACCGCGTGGTGTGGGTCGACGGGTCCGACGAAGAGGCCGCCCGGATCAACGCCGAGCTGGTCTCCGCCGGCACGTTCGTGCAGCTCGACGCGAAACCCAACTCGTACTGGGCCGCCTCCGACCCGAATGACGTCGCCCGTGTCGAAGAGCGCACCTTCATCTGTTCGGAGAACGAATCCGACGCCGGTCCCACCAACAACTGGATGGACCCGGCCGAGATGAAGGCCACGATGACCGAGCTGTACCGCGGGTGCATGCGCGGCCGGACGATGTACGTGATCCCGTTCTGCATGGGTCCCCTCGGAGCCGAGGACCCGAAGCTCGGCGTCGAGATCACCGACTTCGCCTACGTCGTCGCCTCCATGCGCGTGATGACCCGCGCCGGCAAGGCCGCGCTGGACAAGTTCGTCACCGAGGACGGCACCGAGCGCGAGTTCGTCCCGGCGCTGCACTCCGTCGGCGCCCCGCTGGAGCCGGGCCAGAAGGACGTCTCCTGGCCGTGCAACCCCACCAAGTACATCTCGCACTTCCCGGAGAGCCGCGAGATCTGGAGCTACGGTTCCGGCTACGGCGGCAACTCGCTGCTCGGCAAGAAGTGCTACTCGCTGCGCATCGGCTCGGTCATCGCCCGTGACGAGGGCTGGCTGGCCGAGCACATGCTGATCCTGAAGCTGATCTCGCCGGAGAACAAGGTCCACTACGTCGCGGCGGCGTTCCCGAGCGCCTGCGGCAAGACCAACCTCGCCATGCTCCAGCCGACCATCCCCGGCTGGCGTGCCGAGACCCTCGGCGACGACATCGCGTGGATGCGGTTCGGCGAGGACGGCCGCCTGTACGCGGTGAACCCCGAGTTCGGCTTCTTCGGCGTCGCGCCGGGCACCGACTGGCACACCAACCCCAACGCGATGCGCACCATCGAAAAGGGCAACACGGTCTATACGAACGTCGCGCTCACCGACGACGGCGACATCTGGTGGGAAGGCATGGGCGAGAAGCCCGCGCACGCCACCTCCTGGAAGAAGCAGGACTGGACGCCGGAGTCGGAAGAGAAGGCCGCGCACCCGAACTCGCGCTACTGCACGCCGATGTCGCAGTGCCCGATCCTCGCGGACGAGTGGGACGACCCGCGGGGTGTGCCGATCTCGGCGATCCTGTTCGGCGGCCGTCGCAAGACCACGGTCCCGCTGGTGAACGAGGCCCGCGACTGGCGGCACGGCGTGTTCATGGGCGCCACCATGTCGTCGGAGACCACCGCGGCCGCCGCCGGCGCGGTCGGCAACGTGCGCCGCGACCCGATGGCCATGCTGCCGTTCCTCGGCTACCACGCCGGTGACTACTTCAAGCACTGGCTGGACCTCGGCAAGAACGCCGACGCCGACAAGCTGCCGAAAATCTTCTACGTCAACTGGTTCCGCCGCGGCGACGACGGCCGTTTCCTGTGGCCGGGATTCGGCGAGAACTCGCGGATCCTGAAGTGGGTCATCGACCGCGTCGAGGGCAAGGGCAACGCGAACGAGACGCCGGTCGGCTTCGTGCCGAACGCCGAGGACCTCGACACCGACGGCCTCAAGGAGCCGCTGGCCGACATCCAGGCCGCGCTTGCTGTCTCGGCCGACGAGTGGCGCCAGGAACTGCCGCTCATCGAGGAGTGGTTCGACAAGATCGGCGACAAGGTCCCGTCGTCGCTGCGTGACGAACTGGACGCGCTGAAGCAGCGTCTCGGCTGATCACCCCGAACGAGTCGAAGGCCTCATCCTCACGGTCATTCCTGAGGATGAGGCCTTCGTCTTTCCCGCTTGGGTAACGTGGCCGCATGGTCAAATTCGGCGTCAACATGGTCGTCCCGGAGACCCGAGCGGCGTGGGTCGAGAAGTGCCGGAAGGCCGAAGAACTCGGTTTCGATGTCATCGGCGCGGCCGATCACCTCGGCCTGGCGCCGCCGTTCCCCGCCTTGGTGCTCGCCGCCGAGGTCACGAGCCGCGTGCGGCTCAACACCTTCGTCATCAACACCGCGTTCTACAACCCGGTGCTGCTCGCCCGTGACGTGACCGGCACGGACCGGTTCACCGAGGGCAGGCTGGAACTCGGCCTGGGGGCAGGCTATGTGAAAGCCGAATTCGAAGCGGCGGGCATGGAGTTCCCCCGCGCCGGAAAGCGCGTGGACCACCTCGAACACACCATCAAAGAACTCAAACGGCTTTACGCGGACGAAAACCACAAACCGGAGACCGTGCAGAAACCGGGCCCGCCGCTGATGATCGCCGGTCGCGGGGACAGGTTGCTCACCCTCGCCGCCGAACACGCCGACATCATCGGGTTCACCGGCACGGCCGCCGTTCCCGACGGCGGCGCACTCGTTCTCGACGACGCCGCCGGGATCGAAGAACGGGTGAACTTCGTCCGCGGGAAACTGAACGGCCGCGAAGCCGAATTCAACCTCCTCCCGCATTTCGTTTCCGTGGTCGACGACCGGCGGACGGGGCTGGAAGACCTGCGCGAACTGCTGGAGGGCGCACTCACCGTCGACCAGCTCGCCGAACTGCCGACGGCTCTGGTCGGCACCCACGAACAGATCGCCGAGCAGCTCCTGGCGCATCGCGAACGGTTCGGCTTCACCTATTTCACCGTGCTGGAGCACAACATGGACGCGCTCGCGCCGGTGATCGAGTTGTTGCGCGGCCGATGATCGACGTACGCGGGCTCGGCGTCCGAGCCGGGGAACACAGCTTGTTCGACGGCCTCGATTTCGAGGTCGAATCGGGTGAATGCGCGGTCATCGTCGGCCCGAACGGGGTCGGGAAATCGACCTTGCTGAGGTGTCTTTACGGAACGCAGACGCCGCAGCGGGGCCGGGTCGTCGTCGCGGGTGTGAAACCCGACGAACGGGACCTTTCCTTCCGCCGCAAGGTTTCCGTCCTGTTCGACGATTCCGATTTCTTCGCCGAACTGACTCCCCTCCAGCATCTCGAACTGCTGGAGGGTTCGTTCGGAGCCGACCTCGGCGATTTCAGCGCGTTGCTGGCGGACGCGGGTCTTTCCGAACGGGCCAAGGTCACCGCGGGCAAGTTCTCCGCCGGGCAGCGCCGCCGACTGCTGCTCCTCGGCGCGACGGCGCGGCCGCACGACGTCCTGCTGCTCGACGAGCCCGAACGGGCGCTCGACGTCGCCGGGAAGGAATGGCTGACGTCGTTGATCGCGCGTTCGACCAAGGCCGGGGCCGCCGTCGTCGTGGCCACGCACCATCCCCCGCTGCTCGAAGCGGCCGACTCGACCCTCGAGTTGTGGTGAGCACGAAAGCCCCCACGCACGTCCCGGGACGGCAGCGATTCGGTGGGCTGTTCAGCGGGGACTACCAGACTTTCCTGGCACTGTTCGGTTTCGGCGCGCTGTTCACCGCGTTCGAGAACCTGCCGAAGCTACGATCGATCCTTTTCGGACAGTCCGATGTGGACTTTCCGGCGGTGTTCGGCCTCCTGATCGTGCTGTGCGCGATCTTCTGGCGCGGCCTGCTGCGTCGCGGCTTCGTCTGGGCCGAACCGGCGGCGCTCACGTGGATGGACTTCGCGGGCGTCGACAGGCGCCGCGTCGTCGTGAAGCGAATGTGGACGCTTTGGCTCGGGCTGGTCGTGGTGGTCGGCTACACCGGGGCTCTGGTCACCGCGATCGGCGGCGGCTCGCGGGACGTGTGGATCGCGATGTCGGCACTGACCGCCTCCGGGGCGATCCTGGCCGCCGTCACCGCGCGGCGGACGGCGATCCACGGTGAGACGGTGGCGCCGATCGTGCTCGCGGTGGCCGGGCTGGCGGTGGCGGCCGCCGGGCTGGGCCCGATGGCGGTCGAGGTGCTGGCCGGTGCGCTGTTCGTCGTGGCGGTGGCGGTGGCCTTCGGCGGTGAGCCGGTGTCCGGCCTCGGGCGCCAGGAACTCGTTGACGGCTGGAACGCGCGGATTCTGCGGGCGATGGCCGCGGTCTTCATGGACCCGATGCTGCTGATCCCGGAATCGAGGCCGGTGCCGTGGCTGTCGCTACGGAGGCCGACGACGCTGCGGCTCGCGTGGGCGGGCGTGCTCGGCCGGTCGCGCTACGCCGCGGCCAGTGTGGTGATCGCGTGCCTGGTCGGGGCCGGGCACCTGGCGTTCCCGGCCGTCCCGGTGGCGCCGCTGTTCGCGCTCGGCGCGTACGCGGCGCTCGTGCCGTTCGTCGGCGGGCTCGGCGAACTGTGGCGCAACCCCGGCCGCAAGCGGTGGCTCGGCACGTCCGACTGGGAGTTGCGGCTGGTCAACGGCCTGATGACTGCCGTGCTCGGGCTCGGGTGGGGGGCGCTGCTCGGCCTGGTGACGCTGACGCTCGGGGTGACCCCGGCCTGGCCGGTATGGCTCGCGATCCCGCTCGCCGTCGTCGCCGCGCTGCGGACGGCGACCCGGCCGCCGATGAACTACGACGTCAGCGGCGGCGCCGCCGGGATACAGGCGCTGCGAGGCGTCGACGTGCTGGTCTTCGGGTCGGTGCTGCTGTCCGTGCTCGTCTGAGGTCACCCGCTCGCGCGTTCGGATCAGTCGAATACCCCGAACGCGGGTTACCCTCGATGCGACGAAAGGAGCACGAGTGGGCGGCGGGCACGCACCGGGAAACGGGCAGCGGGCGACCAGCGAGTTCCCCGCGGGTTGGACCGACGAGCAGATCATCGCGGTCGTCAAGGACGTCGCTAACGATCCGAGCGAACCCCGCCGCAGACAGTACAACGGCCGCTGGCGTTGCACGGGCGAGCGGTACGGCGTGCACGTGATTGTGCTGGTCGAGGACGACGGCAACGTCAAAACCGGCTATCCGGTGGCGGGCCCCGGCGTGGTCCGCAATCCCGACACCGCGGCCGACCCGGCGAACCCGACCGTCGAGGACCTCGCCGCGGGCCGCATCAGCTTCTTCGGCGAGAGCCTGCTCGACCAGATCGCCGACCGTCTCGCGCCGGACGTCCTGGCCTTCTACCGCACCCTGCACTGGTCGGGTGAGTGGGAGGAACTGGCCGACGTCCTCATCGCGCACGCGGTGAACGAGAACCTGCGGCTCGGCGTGGACGAATTCGCCACCCTGGAAAGCCTGCTGAACAGCTTCGACCTGCCGATCGACGGCTTCCTCTACCTGAACGACCGGGCACACACCCTGGCCACCCTGCGGCCCTAACTCGCTTCGGCGACCTCTTCGGCGCCGCCCTCGGTGGCGGCCCGAAGCGCGTCCAGCGGCAGCCCGACGGCGTCCGCGATCGCCGCCACCGTGAAGAAGGCGGGCGTCGGGATCCGGCCGGTCTCGATCTTCCGGAGCGTCTCCACCGAGATCCCGGCCTCCGCGGCGACCTCGACCATGCTTCGCGACGCCGACGCGCGGGCGTCCCGGAGCGCCAGCCCCAGCCGCTCGCCACGTTCGCGTTCCTCGTTCGTCAACGGCACTCGCACCATGGACCCAATACTAATACCGGCCCAGCCAGGCGTGGGGTTCCGTCACGTGTCGTCCGCCTGAACACGCGTGTCGTCCGCCTGAACACGCGTGTCGTCCGCCTGAACACGCGTGTCGTCCATCCCATCACGCGAAACCGCCATCCCTACGCCGGCGAGAAACGGTTGGCTCCACCGTGCCCTTCAACTCACGACCTCCACCGAGTTACCCCCAGCCTGTGGACAACTCTGTGCACAGGTCTGTGGACCGCGAAAAAAAGGGCCCCGCCGAGCCGGAACTCGACGGGGCCACAATCCCTAGGGGCTTCAGCCGCCCGCGGGCACCGGAAGTGGGAGTCCGGGGAGGCTCTGGTCGTTCGGCACCTTGCCGTCGACGAGGAAGTCCTCCACGACCTTGTCCACACCCGCGTTGCCGCCGGCGTAGATGCCGTGGTCGCCTTCACCGGTCACCGTGATCATCCGCGAGCCGGCGAACGCGCGGTGCGCACGGGTCGCGCCCTCGATCGGGGTCGCGGGGTCGTGCACCGACTGGACGATCAGCACCGGCGGGACACCGCGGCCGTCGAGCTTCGGCAGGTCGACCGGCTTGTTCTTCCAGAAGATGCACGGCTGGATCAGCCAGCCGGCGCCGAGCAGCGGCAGGTCGCGGTCGATCAGCTTCTGCGACTGGCGGATGACGCTCTGCCGGTTGCCGGTCCACTTGCCCTCGTTGCAGGGGATGGTCCAGAAGCTGGCGTTGTAGGAGTCGCCGTCGGTCGGGACGAACAGCGGCTGCGGGCCGATGACGCCGTCGCCGTCCACCGTCTCCGCCTTGACCTTCTGCGCGGCCGAGGCCTTCTGCTGCTGGGTGCCGGTGCCCTCGGTCAGCGTCTTCAGGTTGACCAGGTAGTCGGCCAGTGCCGGGAAGTTGCGCTTCGAGTAGAGGTACCCCGCGATGGTCGAGTCGAGGGCGTTGGCCGAAACCGGGACGCCGTCCACCTCGACAGGGTTCTGCGTCAGCGCGAAGCGGACCTTCTCGTAGGTCTGGCGCGCGGCCTCACCGTTCTTGCCGAAGCCGTAGACCTTGTCGTACTTGCCGATCCACGCCAGGAAGTCCTGACGCCAGCGGCGCTCGAAGCCGAGCGGCTGTCCGTCGAACGAGTTCTGCCAGGAGGTGGTGAACTCGGCCGCCGAGTCGAGCAGGAACTTGCCGGTCCGGGTGGGGTACTGCTGCGCGTAGTGCGCGCCCATCCAGGTGCCTGCCGAGTAACCGACCCAGTTGATCTTGTCGCGGCCCAGGAGGACGCGCAGCAGGTCGATGTCGCGGATGGTCTGGGCGGTGTTGATGAGCGGGCCCAGTTCGCCGGACTTCACCTGGCAGGAGTCCGCTGCGTACTTGGTGGCGTCCAGGATCAGGTTGAGGTTCGCCCGGCTGCGGTCGCGCGGGTCGAGGTCGGAGCCGGTGCCGATCGCGTTGCCGCAGGTGATGTTGGTGCTCTTGCCGGTGCCGCGCGGGTCGAAACCGACGATCTCCTGGTTCACGCGCAGCTTCGTCTGGTTACGCAGACGGGCCGGGAAGTTGAGGCCAGGGGCGCCGGGGCCACCCGGGTTGGTGATGACGCTGGCCGTCGCGTTGCCGCTGGTGGCGGCGAGGCGGCTGACGGCGATCGTCAGGTCGATGTTTTCGTTCGGCTTGTACCAGTTACGCGGTGCGCGGTAGGTCGCGCACTCGATGTTCTCGGCCCCCGGAGGCGATGCGGACGGCAGTTCGTTCGCCGTGCACTTGTGCCAGCCCAGCTTCTGGCTCGCGTACTGCGCCGGAATGTTGGTGGAGTTCAGAGGCTGCTGCTTGGCCGCCTCCGGTCCTGCGAACGCAGGAGTGAACCCGGCCAGCATGGTGCCGGCGACTGCCGGGATCACCACCGCATAGCGGAGTTTCGTCATCCGATGCCCCTTTGATCTTGCGTGCGAAGTTCCTGTTCGCGACTTGCGGCTATTGATATCCGGCGGGGACTCCGGCGGCAACCGCCCTTCGTCGTATAGGGCGTCGCTGATCAAATCGATATCAGGCACGCGTGACCCGGGCGGGACAGGGTTTGATCAGCGGGCGGAGCCCTCCGTCGAGGGTGGGGGCGGGGGGCATGGATGGACTAGGGTCATCGGGTCCATCCGCCGGTTTCGGGAGTGTTAAGTGAGGTCCGATGGCGTCAGGTAAGGCAGACGGAAAGGTGAGGGGTTTCCAGTTCAGCCTCTGGAACCTCCTGCTGGTCATCCCGTTGCTGGTGCTGATCACGTCCTTGTTCAATACGGACGGCCCCCGGCTGTTCGGGATGCCGTTCTTCTACTGGTTCCAATTCGTGTTCGTCGCCGTCGGCGTCCTGTGCACCGGGATCGTCTACGCGATGACGAGGGACAAGCCGACCAGTCACCGTCCCGACCGGCTGTCCGTGGACGAACTCGACGAGGGGGACGTCAAGTGAGCGACATCCAGTGGCCGGAGCTGATCATCTTCACGATCCTCTTCGCGGTGGTCACCGTCCTCGGCTTCGTCGCCTCGCGCTGGAAGGCGGGCAACACTCTCGACCATCTGGACGAATGGGGCCTCGGCGGCCGCAAGTTCGGATCGTGGATCACCTGGTTCCTGCTCGGCGGTGACCTCTACACGGCTTACACCTTCGTGGCCGTCCCCGCGTTGATGTTCAGCGCCGGCGCGATGGGCATGTTCGCGCTGCCGTACACGATCATCGTGTATCCGATCGTGCTGATGCCCGCGCTGCGCATGTGGTCGGTCTCCCGCGTCCGCGGCTACGTCACGCCCGCCGACTTCGTCCGCGGCCGGTTCGGTTCGCCGACGCTGGCGCTGCTGATCGCGATCACCGGCATCATCGCGACGATGCCGTACATCGCGTTGCAGCTCGTCGGCCTCGAAGCGGTGCTGCGGACCATGGGCATCAACGGCTCCGGCATCGTCGGTCACCTGCCGCTGCTGGTCGCCTTCATCATCCTGGCGGTCTACACGTACCAGTCCGGCCTGCGCGCGCCCGCGCTGATCGCGTTCGTCAAGGACATCCTGATCTACCTCGTGATCATCGTGGCGATCATCTACCTGCCCTCGAAGCTCGGCGGCTGGTCGGCGATCTTCGACGCGGCCGACGCGAAGTTCGACAAGACGCAGAATCCGGCGGACGGCATCCTGCTCACCACCAACAACCAGTTGCAGTACGCCACGCTGGCGCTCGGCTCGGCGCTCGCGCTGTTCCTGTACCCGCATTCGCTCACCAGCGTGCTCGCCTCGCGCGGCCGCAGCGTGATCAAGCGGAACATGGTCGCGCTCCCGGCGTACTCGCTGGTCCTCGGCCTGCTGGCGCTGCTCGGTTACGTGGCGATCAGTGCCTCGGTCTCGCCGATCACCAACAACGCCACCGGCAAACCCGACACGAACACCGTCGTCCCGGTGCTGTTCGACTCGCAGTTCTCGTCGTGGTTCGCGGGTATCGCGTTCGCCGCGATCGGGATCGGCGCGCTGGTGCCCGCGGCGATCATGTCGATCGCGGCGGCGAACCTGTGGACCCGCAACATCTACAAGGAGTACATCAAGAAGAACGCGACGCCGGGCGAAGAGGCGAAGCAGGCCAAGCTCGCTTCGCTGATCGTGAAGTTCGGCGCGGTGGCGTTCATCCTGTTCATCGACCCGCAGTTCTCGATCGACCTGCAACTCATCGGCGGGGTGCTGATCCTGCAGACGCTGCCGGCGGTGGCGATCTCGCTCTACACGCGCTGGTTCCACCGCTGGGGCCTGATCGCGGGCTGGATCGTCGGCATCGGGTGGGGCCTGATCATGCTCTACAACATCCCGAACGCGGCGACCGGCAAGTCGCACTTCGGCGGCTCGGCGCTGTCGATGGGCAACCTGTCGATCTTCGGCTGGCACCCGTTCAGCGGCTCACAGCTGCAGATCTACGTCGGATTCGTGGCGCTGGTGGCGAACCTGCTGATCGCGGTGGTCTTCACGGTGGTCGCGCGGCAGATGAAGGTCTTCAACGGCACGGACGACACCGCGCCCGAGGACTACCACGCCGACGAACACGACAAGGATCTCCGCGAAATCGGCGTCCACTAGGTCTCAGGTGAGCGAAGGGGCCGCGTCCTACTTGGGCGCGGCCTCTTTCTTTGAATGTCGCAGCGTCGCCGCGGTCGCCACCAGGTAGAGGACGAGACCGTTCAGCAGGTGCCAGACGAAGTGCGTTCCGGCGGAGAAGTTCCCGCACACGGTGTGGTCGGCCGTCCGGAACGAAAGGGACGCCCCGAACACTCCCGCTGCGATGGCGAAGCGCCTTCGATGCTCACCCTTGAGGATGATCGCGAAGACCACGAGCCCGATCAGCGCGGAGAGGTACAGCCCGCCGCCCAGCGAGGCGACGATCGCGGTGAACGCGAGGAACACCGGGATGCCGAGCCAGGAGACCTTGCGGCTCGCGCCGAAGAACAGATGCGGGAACATCGCGGCGTAGTACAGGACGAACACCAGGATGAAGCCGGTGTCGGCGGCCGCGGACCAGCGGGTGGCGAGCAGATGGAACGCCGTGCTGCCGAGGAACACCAGTCCGATGAGGACTCCGAACACGCGTCCCTTCGGTTGCCGCCAGACGGCGATCGCGGCGACCAGGAACGCGAGGTTGCCGATGCTGTTCAGCGGTTCGCCCCAGAGGCCGGGGGCGAGGCGTTCGCAATAGCCGTCAACGTACGCGTTCCAGTTCACTACTCCAGATAACCCTGTCCGCGTGAACTTCGGGTGTCGCAGGCGGCCAGGCGCCGGGTGAGGAAGCGGCGCCGCGGTTCCGAACAGGGCAGCGCGAGCGCCCGCCGGTAGTGGACGGCGGCGCGCACCGGGTCGTCGGCGCGCAACCAGAGCGCGCCGAGGACGGCGGGCAACAGGGTGTAGTCCGGCAGGTCGGCTTCGATGGCTTCGAGTTCCGCGATCCCGGCAGCGGCGCCGTCCACCATGGACAGGGCGATCGCGCGGTTCAGCCGCGCCACCGGCGACGGGCGCAGCGCCAGCAGATCGTCGTAGAGCCCGACGATACGGCGCCAGTCCGGCGGTGCATCCGTGCTGTGGCACAGCGCGATCGCCGCTTCGACGTGGTATGCCGACATCTCCGGCCCTGAGCACGCCCACTCGAACAGGCGCGTTCCCTCGGCGATCATCGTGTGCTCCCAGCGGTCGCGATCCTGCTCGTCAAGCAGCAGCAGGTCGCCGTCCCGGTCGACCCGCGCGGGCAGCCTGCTCGCCTGAAGGAGCATCAGCGCGACCAGCGCCCGGACCTTCGGCAAGTCCGTCTTCGGCTCGTCGAGCAACAGCCGTCCGAGCCGGATCGCCTCACCGCACAGTTCGCCGCGGACCGCGACCTCGCCGGTCGTCGTGTCGTAACCCTCGTTGAACAACAGGTAGAGCACGGCCAGCACACTGTCCACTCTGGACTCCAGCGCGTCCGGGCCGGGAAGGGTGAGCGGTTTCCCCGACTCCCGCAGCCACTTCTTCGCCCGCACGAGCCGCTGCGCGACCGTCGCCGGTTTCGTCAGCAACGCCGCCGCGATCTCGTTCACCCCGAGCCCGCCGACGGTCTTCAACGTCAGCGCCACCTGCGAAACCGTCGGCAGCGCGGGATGGCAGCACAGCAGCATCAGCACGAGTTCGTCGTCCGTGCGCCGGTCGACCTCGAAAACGTCGAGTTCCGCGAGCCGCGGCAGCAGGGCCCGCAGGGTCCGTTCGCGACGGACGACGTCCATCGCCCGGTTTCGCGCGGCCCGGAACAGCCAGCCCCGCGGGTTGTCCGGCACCCCGCATTGGGGCCAGGTGCGCAAGGCCTGTTCCAGCGCGTCGGCGACCGCCTCCTCGGCGAGGTCCAGCCGCTCGGGGCCGAGCGCCCTGGCCAGCGTGGCGACGATCCGCCCGGCACTGTGCCGGAACAGGTGTTCCACCACGCCGGCCGGGCGGCTCATGACGGCCCGGCGCCGTCCACCGCGATCGTCATCAGTCCTCGCAACCGCGGTCGCCGACCTTGCGCACCTCGATCGGCCCGAACTCCAGATGCGGATGCGTCGCGAAGATCTTCTCCGCCTGGTCGAGATCCTCGGCCTCGATGACCTGATAGCCGCCGACGATCTCGGTGGCCTCGGTGTGCGGCCCGTCGGTCGCGCCGACCTCGCCGCCGGAACCACGCAGCACCCGGCCGCTCTTCGACAGCCCGCCGCCGCCGACGAACCGGCCTTCCTTCGTGCGCTCGTCAGCCCAGTTCAGGTAGTTCTCGAGCGCACGTTGGGCCTCGTCGGGGCCGAGGTGGTCGTGCGAATCCGTGGTCGCGCGGATGAATCCGATGTAGTGGGGCATGGCGTCCTCCCTAAGGATCGATGGTCCCTAGACGAGCGAGCGCGCCGCGAATCGACACCGTTGCTCACAGTTCCAATCGCCAGGTCTGCCCGGTCAGTTCGTAGCCGAAGCCGGCGATCGTCTCTTCGCTCGCCAGCTGGAAGCCTGCCTTCCGGTAGATCCCCCTCGCCGCGTCCAGCAGCGAGACCGTCCAGAGCTCCATCGCCTGATAGCCCGACCCCCTGGCGAACTCGACGCACTCGGCGACCAGGCGTTTTCCGACCCCGCGTCCCCGTGCGGCCGGTTCGAGGAGCAGCATCCGCAGCTTCGCGGTGACGCCGTCTTCGGCGGGCATGCAGAAGACGCTGCCGACGCGCTCTCCGTGGAGTTCGGCGATCCAGCCTGCCTGGCGAGGCTCGCCGCGTTTGTCGACGTAGTCCGCGACGACGCGGGCGACGAGGGCTTCGAAGCGTTCGTCCCAGCCGTGCTCGCGGGAGTAGAGGGCGCCATGGCGGTGGACCACCCAGCCGAAGTCACCCGGTCGTGGTGGGCGGAGGACCAGCGTGGAGTCCGAAGCGCGCTCACCGACCAGCGACGTGATCGTGCCCATCGCGCCAAGCAGGCGCTGTTGCTCGTCGTCGGCGAACCGGCCGAGCAGCGAGCCGATGCGGTCGACTGAGCGCGCGTCGAGGACGGCGAACGCGTTCCGGCCGGCCTCGGTGAGCCGGATGACCTGGCGGCGGGCGTCTTCGTCGCTGCGCTCGCGTGTGAGGAGACCGCGGCCTTCGAGCCTGCCGAGCAGCCTGCTCGCGTAACCGGCGTCGAGGTGGAGACGTTTGCGCAGGTCGGTGACCTGGGTCGGATCCTGTTGCGCGAGTTCGAAGATGACCCTGGCTTCGCTCAGGGTGTATTCGGCGTCGGCCGGTCCTTCGTCGAGGACGCCGATCACGCCGGTGTACAGGCGGTTGAAGGCCCGGACAGTCGCCACCCGGTCCGCTGAATTGTTCATTTGACCACCTCAACAGATTCGTTGACGAAGTCAAACATTACGGCGTGAAGCGGGCAAGAGCTTTCCGGACCCGGACATATGGAAACCCCGTGATGCTGCCAGGTCGGGGGTCCGCCAGCATCACGGGGTCGTAGTGGGTATCGACGCGGCGTTCCGCGTCGTTACACCTCGCGCACTATGTGTCGTAGGTCACTCGAATGGGCGACATCTACAACGGTTGTTGTCAGATCAGCGCATGTGCGTGTGACGCGCCTGGGAGATAGCGATGAGTTCCTGACGAACGGTCGCGGTGGCCGCGGTGTCGATCGCCCGGTTCAGGGCCCGGCGAGTGCGAGCCTCGGCGCGACGGGCACGGAGCTTGGCGGCGATGTTGTTCATCGGTTTAAGTCATCCCCTTGAGGGTCTTGAGTCTCGGTGGCTGTGTCTCTAGTATGCACTCTTTTTCACAAGGAAGCCAACGATTATCCGGTGACTTGGCACACTTACCGATGAATCATCGGCAACGGGCAGGAAAATCCGGAGAGATTTGGTGGCGCCGGTCACTTTTTGGTAACGCCAGGGATCGCTGGCGTTCACGGGATACTGAGGAAGAGACCGCGATGAAGCCAACGGTAGAGGTCTCTACCGCTTTCTAGTGATCGCGCTATAGAGCGCCAGAGAGGCTTAGTCCCGGCCGAGCAGGTAGTGGCCGAAGTGCGGGACGGTGAACGCGATGTGCCCGCGCTCGGCCGAATACACGAGGCCCTTCTTCATCAGGCTGTCCCGCGCCGGAGACAGTGACGAAGGCTTCCGCCCCAGGTAAACGGCCACATCGGCGGTCCCCGCCGCCTCGTCGCGGCCCTGCGTCAGCTCGGCCATCGCGATCAGGTACTCGCGTTCGGCAGGCGTCGCGCGCTCGTAGCGGGAGCCGAAGAAGCCGACCGCCAGTTCCGATTCCGCCTCCGGGGCCGCGACCTGGACGTCCTTCACGGTGATCGGATCGGCGGGGGCGGCGTCCCAGGCGGCCTTGCCGTACGCCTGGATGAAGTACGGGTAGCCACCGGACGCGTCGAACAGCGCGTCCAACGCCTCCGGTTCGATCCCCGCGTCCTCGCGTTCGATGGGTGCCATCACCGCGAGATCGGCGTCTTCGCGCTCCAGCCTGTCGATGCGCGCGTAGCGGAAGAGGCGCTCCGAGTACGACTTCGACGCCGAAAGCACGGCAGGCACGTGCGGGAGGCCGGCGCCGACCACGACCAGCGGCGCCCCGGACTGGGAGAGTTCATGGCAGGCGGCGCAGAGCGCGGAGACGTCCTCGGGCAGCAGGTCCTGGATCTCGTCGATCAGCAGCGCGACGCCGGTGCCGACGTCCGCGGCCAGTTCGGCGACCTCGGTGAACAACTCGACCAGGTCGATCTCGATGTCGCCGGAATCGGCCCGGCCCTGCGCGGCCGGCACGTCGATACCGGGCTGCCAGCGATCGCGGAGCTTGGCGTCCGGTTTGTTGGCGCGCAGCGCGAACGCCTTGAGCACGCCGAGCACCTGCTCGACCCGGTCCGGCGCGCGGTGGCGCACGGCGAGGTCGCGGATCGCGCGGTGCAACGCGGCCGAAAGCGGCCGCCGGAGTTCGGTGTCGGGGCGGGCTTCGATCTTGCCCGCGCCCCAGCCGTGCTTGATGGCCTTGGACCGCAGCTCGCCCAGCAGCACGGTCTTCCCGACGCCACGCAGGCCGGTCAGCATCAGGCTGCGCTCCGGTCTCCCGCGTGCGACCCGTTCGAGGACGACCTCGAAGGCCTGGAGCTCACGCATACGACCGGCCAGCTCGGGCGGCCGTTGACCGGCGCCCGGCGCGAAGGGGTTGCGGATGGGATCCACTCTCGCACGCTATCGGCGTTTCTAGCCTTGAGCCGATATTCCGCCATAGAAGGGTAGGCGTGTCGTGGCGGGTTACTCCGAGTAGACGGGTCTGCAGCCCCGCCCCTCGTTCTTACTCACTCAGGTTTCGCTCGGCGTATACCGCCATCGCGTCACGGATGTACTCCGCGGTGCCCATGCCGTGCTTCTCGTCGTACTGCCCGTAGCGCGGGTCGTCGACATAAAGCTGTCCGAGACCGGCGAAGTAGCCCTTCGAGACGCCCCGCACGGCCGGTCGAAGCCACTCGTACAGCCGCTGCGTGATCGCCTGAGCCTCGTCACCGTCGACAGGCAGGCCCTTGGCGCGGGCCTCGCCGAAGGCGACCGCGATGTCCTTCTGTTCCTGCTGGTGCGCCTTCTTGTCCTCGGCGCTCAGCGACTTCCACCAGCGGTCACCCTGCTTGTAGGCGTCGGCGCCCCAGCGTTCGGTCACCTCCTTTTCGTACTTCGTGTGGTCGAAGCCGTCGAACACTTCCGCTGCCATCAGTTGTTCACCTCTCTCTGTCTTCTTCAAGGTCGTTCTGACCGATTCGATCTGCCGTCCGAGCCGCTGGCGCTCCTGCTCCAGCCACTTCAGGTGCGTGCGCAGCGCCGCCGTCGTGTCCTGCTCGCCTTCGAGTACTTCGCCGATCGCGGGCAGGCTCAGCCCGAGTTCGCGAAGCAGCAGGATCCGTTGCAGCCGCACCAGCGCGCCCTGGTCGTAGTAGCGGTATCCGTTGCCTCCCACCCGGCTCGGTTCGAGCAGGCCGATGTCGCCGTAGTGGCGCAGCGTGCGGCTCGTGGTTCCGGCCGAGCGGGCGATGTCCTGGATCGACCACTCCTTCTCGTTCGGCATGTCCACGAAGGTAGAGGTTGACGTTGCGTCAAAGTCAATCGCCATTAACCCGACCGTGGCATGGTTCACGAATGAAGACATTCGCGCTGGTCATGGCCGCTGCGCTGACCCTGGGCACGGCCGGGGTCGCCGACGCGCAGCCGCGTCGCGCCTTCGACATCCAGGCCCACCGTGGCGGGCTCGGCCTCACCGTCGAAAGCACGCTCGCGTCGTTCGGCAAGGCGATGGAGCTGGGGGTGACCACGCTCGAACTCGACATCCAGATCACCAAGGACGGCCGCGAGGTGATCACCCACGACCGCAAGACGACCCCGGCGAAGTGTCGCGACACCGCGCCCGCGACGCCTGGCGACCCGGCGTACCCGTACGTCGGGAAATACGTCAAGGATTTGACGTTCGCGCAGGTCCGCACGCTGGACTGCGGGTCGATTCGGCAGCCCGCACACCCTGGCCAGACCTTGTCCCCCGGCGCCAAGATGCCGACGCTCGCCGAGTTGTTCCGCCTCGCGCGTGACCACCGCGCCTGGGGCGCCAAGTTCAACATCGAGACCAAGGTCGAGGCCGCCGCTCCGCAGGAGACGGCGCCGCGCGAGCAGTTCGTCCACCGGGTGGTGCGCGAGATCCTGTTCTCCGGATTCGCGCACAACGTCACCGTCCAGAGCTTCGACTGGGGCACGCTGATGCTGCTGCGCGAGGTCGCGCCATGGATCCCGACGGTCGCGCTGACCCAGCCGGAGTTCCTCCAGGCCGGGCAGCCGGGCAAGTCGCCGTGGCTCGGCGGGCTCGACATCGACGACTTCGGCGGCAGCCCCGTCCGCGCGGTGAAGTCGTTCGGCGCGAGCGCGCTCTCGCCGGTGCACGGCAACCCGCAGGGCGGCAAGGTCGGCGACCCCGACTACCGGCCGTTCACGACCAAGGCGCTGGTCAGCGAGGCACATCGCGCCGGGATCAAGGTCGTGCCGTGGACGATCGACGACCCGGCCACCATGCACAAGCTCGTCGACGACGGCGTCGACGGTCTCATCACCGACTATCCGGACAGGCTGCGGAAGGTCGCGGCGGACCGCGGCTTCAAGCTGCCGCGGGCGTATCCGGCCCGCTAACGGAATCTACGGCTTTCTAGCACCAGAGAAATATTCGAAGATACTCCGTTAGCGCGGTTCGGCGCCCCGGCGGACGGGAAGTCTGGGGATAGATTTGCTGTCCTCAGGGTTCGGATCAAGAAAGGCAACGACCGTGATTCTCCGCCGCGTCGCACGTCCGCTCCTCGCCGCGATCTTCATCTCCGGCGGGATCGGCGCGCTGAGGGACACCCAGGGCCACGCGAAGGCCGCGGAGCCGTTCCTCACCGGAACTTTCGACAAGCTGGAGGGCGTGGTGCCGGAAGCCGTGCCGCGCGACCCCGCCACCCTGGTCCGCATCGACGCGGCGGTGAAGGTCGGCGCCGGTTTCGCGCTCGCCACCGGGAAGGCGCCCCGGCTGGCCTCGCTGCTGTTGCTCGGCAGCCTGGTTCCGACCACGCTGGCCACACACCGGTTCTGGGAGATCAAGGAACCGGCCGAGCGTCAGCAGCAGCAGATCCAGTTCATCAAGAACGCCGGCCTCGCCGGCGGGCTCCTCCTGGCCGCCGCCGACACCGCCGGCAAGCCGTCGCTCGGCTGGCGTACCCGCCGGGCCGCGTCCAAGACGGAGAAGCGCGCCGAGAAGCTGGCGAAGCGCGCCGAGAAGGCCATCACCAAGTAGCCGCGGATGTTATGAAAGGTCCGTTCATAACAGGATTTGTTATGAACGGACCTTTCATAACACTCTCCAGGGGTCATTCGGTGAGAGCGGCGATGTCCTCTTCCTCGACGACCGTCCGGACCTCGACCTCGATCTCGTCGAACAGGGCCGCGTAGGTCTCCGCGAACGCGACGGCCTCGGCCAGGTCTGCGGCGTTGATCAGCGCGAAGCCGCCGATGACCTCCTTGGCCTCGGTGAACGGGCCGTCGGTGGCGGTGATCTTGCCGCCGCGCCCCTTGCGGACCTTCGCGCCCCGCTCGGACGGGTGCACGCCTTCCGCCGTGATCAAGATGCCCTTCTTGAACGAGTCCTCGATGAAGGCGCCCATCTGCTCGATGAACTCCTTGCTGGGGTTCCAGGCTTCCGGGGCGCTCTCGTCCAGCCGGTGCATCATCAGAAACCGCATCGCTGCTCCTCAGTGTCTTGGCGGGGCTTGTTGTACCCCGTCGTCACCAGCGCGTCGAGCGGCTCGACGGCGCTTCGACATTTCTGCCGAAAAAATTCTCAGCGGCTCGCGACCTTCTTGTACTGGGCCGTCGCCAGTGGCGCGAAGATCGCGATGATGGCGATGCAGCACAAGATCGCGTACAGCGACGCGTGTTCGGCGGGCCAGCCCGTCGGTGCCGCGCCGAAGCGGTTCCCGAACAGGTCGCGAGCCGAGTTGATCACCGCGGTGAACGGGTTCCAGTCGGCGATCGCCTTCAGCACGCCCGGGAGCTTGTCCGCCGGGACGAACGCCGTCGAGATGAAGCTCAGCGGGAACATCCACATCAGCCCGGCGCTCTGCGCGACCTCGACGCTGCGCGCGACGAGCCCGATCCACGCGCCGACCCAGGACAGTGCCCAGGCGAACATCAGCATCACCAGGTAGCCGAGCACCGCGTCGAGGAAGCTGCCGCGGATCCGCCAGCCGACGAGCAGCCCGCACAGTGACATGACGATCAGCGCGACCACACTGATCACCAGGTCGGACGTGGTCCGGCCGAAGATCACCGCGAGCCGGGAGATCGGCAGGGAACGGAACCTGTCGATGATGCCCTTCTGCAGGTCGTTCGCGAACCCGATCACGGTGAACGCCGAGTTGAACGCGACCGTCTGCGCGAAGATGCCGGCGATCAGGAACTCGCGGTAGGCGAGCCCGCCCGCCTCCCCGCCGATCGCGTCGCCGAAGACGTACGCGAACAGCAGCACGAACATGATCGGCTGCAACGTCGCCGCCATCAGCCAGTCCGGGTTGCGCTGGACGTTCTTCAGGTTCCGCCAGGTGATCACACCACCGTCGGAAAAGGCTTTGGCGACCGTGCTCACTTCTTGTCCCCCTCGTCCGTGGCGTGCCCTGTCAGCGAGAGGAACACGTCGTCGAGCGTCGGCCGGTGCAGCGCGACGTCCTGGATGGCGACGCCCTGCGCGTCCAACCGCCGCAGCGCCTCGATCAGTGCCTTCGGCCCGCCCTCGACCAGGACGTCGACCTTCCGGGTGTGCTCGTCGACCGACGGGGTCCCCGAGCCGACCTCGGTCAGCACCTGCGTGGTCATCGCGAGGTCACTCGTGTTCGCGACGACCAGTTCCAGCCGTTCGCCGCCGATCTCCTGCTTGAGTTCGTCGGCCGTGCCGCGCGCGATGACCTTCCCCTTGTCGATCACCACGATCGAGTCGGCGAGCTGGTCGGCCTCCTCCAGGTACTGCGTGGTCAGCAGGACCGTGGTGCCGTCGGCGACCAGTTCCTTGATGACCTCCCAGGTGTCGATCCGGCCGCGTGGGTCGAGCCCGGTGGTCGGTTCGTCGAGGATCACCACGGTCGGCTCGGCGACCAGCGCTCCCGCGAGGTCGAGCCGTCGCCGCATACCGCCGGAGTACGTCTTGGCGGGCCGGTCCGCCGCGTCCTCCAGCCGGAACCGCGCGAGCAGTTCACGCGCCCTGGACTTCGCCGCGGCCTTCTTGCTCCCGTACAGCCTGCCGACCATGTACAGGTTCTCGAACCCGGTGAGGTTCTCGTCCACGGCGGCGTACTGCCCGGACAACCCGATCGACCGACGGACGGCGTCGGGCTGGGCCAGCACGTCATGCCCGGCCACCTCCGCTTCGCCCGAATCCGGGCGAAGCAGCGTGGTCAGGATGCGGACCGTCGTCGTCTTTCCGGCACCGTTCGGCCCCAGCAGGCCCAGCACCTTGCCCGTCGGGATCGACAGATCGACCCCGTCGAGCGCCTTGGTGGACCCGTAGGTTTTGACCAGCGCTTTCGCCTGAACTGCGAACATGCGGACAAACTAGACCCCGGCACCGACAAAGGCACCGGGTTTTCCGCGGATCAGCTTCAGGCGAACGGATTACTTCTCGAGGATCGCGGTGATGCCCTGGCCGCCCGCCGCGCAGATCGAGATGAGCCCGCGGCCGGATCCCTTCTCGCTCAACAGTTTCGCGAGGGTGGCGACGATACGGCCGCCGGTCGCGGCGAACGGGTGCCCGGCCGCGAGCGACGAGCCGTTGACGTTCAGCTTCGCCCGATCGATGGAGCCGAGCGGCTCGTCGAGGCCCAGCTTCTCCTTGGCGAACGCCGGGTCCTCCCACGCCTTGAGGGTGGCGAGCACCTGCGACGCGAAGGCCTCGTGGATCTCGTAGAAGTCGAAGTCCTGCAAAGTGAGCCCGGCACGCTCGAGCATCCTCGGGACGGCGTACGCGGGCGCCATCAGCAAGCCCTCGTCGCCGTGGACGTAGTCGACGGCCGCGGTCTGCGAGAACGTCAGGTACGCCAGCACCGGCAGCTTCCTGGCCTTCGCCCACTGCTCGGTCGCGAGCAGGACCGTCGACGCGCCGTCGGACAGCGGCGTCGAGTTGCCCGCGGTCATCGTGCCGTCAGGACCACCGAAGGCGGGCTTCAGCTTCGCGAGCTTCTCGACGCTGGAGTCCGGGCGCAGGTTCTGGTCGCGTGCGAGCTTGAGGAACGGCGTCACCAGGTCGTCGAAGAAGCCCTTGTCGTAGGCGGCGCCGAGACGCTGGTGGCTGGTGGCGGCGAGTTCGTCCTGCGCCTCGCGCGTGATCTCCCAGACCTTCGCGGTCAGCGCGGCGTGCTCGCCCATGGACAGGCCCGTGCGCGGCTCGGAGTTGCGCGGAATCTCGGGAACGATGTGGCCGGGACGGAGTTTCGCGGCGAGCTTGAGCCGTTCGGGAAGCGTCTTCGCGGCGTTGAGCTGCACGAGGATCTGGCGGAGGTCGTCGTTGACCGCCAGCGGGGCGTCGGACGTGGTGTCGACGCCGCCCGCGATGGCCGAGTCGAGCTGGCCGAGCGCGATCTTGTTGGCGACGTTGACGATCGCCTGGAGGCCGGTGCCGCAGGCCATCTGCACGTCGGACGCCGGGGTGGCGGGGTTCAGCTTGCTGCCGAGGACGCTTTCGCGGGCGAGGTTGAAGTCGCGGGCGTGTTTGAGCACGGCGCCGGCGGCGACCTCGCCGATCACCTCGTCTTGCAGAGAGAAGCGGCTGACCAGGCCGTCGAGGGCGGCCGTGAACATGTCCTGGTTCGACGCTTTCGAGTACGGACCGTTCGAGCGGGCGAAGGGAATCCGGTTGCCGCCGATGATCGCGACCTTGCGCACGGGTGCCGTCCTTTTCGTGGCCATTTTTTCCACTCCTCCGTAGGCTCTCTCACACTGTAACCTACTCACGGGTAGGTTAGACTGCGACGTGATGCAAACTGCACGGGAGGCATGTAATGGCTGACAGGTACCAGCAGTTCACGAAATCCCCGGTGGGGAAGTTCGTGGTGCCGAAGCTCGGCCTGCCGAACCCCGCGACGCTCCGCCGGTACAAGCCCGGTCAGCCCCCTCTCGAGGGTCCCGCACTTCTGGGCGCCGCGCCGGGCGGCCGGCTCGAAAAGGTGATCGAGGCGCAGCTGCACCGCGCGGGCATTGACGTCATCTCGACGGCTGTAGACAAGCACGCCGCGCTCGTCTTCGACGCGACAGGCGTGAAGGACCCGAAGCAACTTCGCGAGGTCTACTCCTTCTTCCACCCCGTGATCCGCAGTGTCGGTTCGTCGGGCCGCGTCATCGTCCTCGGAACGCCGCCGGAGCTGGCCGAAGGGCACGAGAGGATCGCCCAGCGCGCGCTCGAAGGCTTCGTCCGCTCCGTCGGTAAGGAGCTGAAGCGCGGCGCGACCGCGCAGCTCGTGTACGTCGCCGAAGGCGCCGAAGAGGCCACCGAGTCGACGCTCCGGTTCTTGCTGTCGTCGAAGTCCGCCTTCGTCGACGCCCAGGTCATCCGCGTCGGGACCGAGACCAAGACCGCGTCGGCCCCGGCTGACTGGGAGAAACCCCTCGACGGCAAGGTCGCGCTCGTCACCGGCGCTTCCCGCGGCATCGGTGCCGCCATCGCCGAGGTGCTGGGCCGCGACGGCGCCCACGTCGTCGCGCTCGACATCCCCGCGCAGGGCGCGGACCTGTCCAAGGTGGCCAACAAGGTCCGCGGCTCGGCACTCCAGCTGGACATCACCGCCGCCGACGCGCCGGAGAAGCTGGCCGAGTACCTCACCTCGCGCCATGGCGGCGTCGACATCGTCGTGCACAACGCCGGCATCACGCGCGACAAGACGCTCGGCAACATGACCGAAGGCGGCTGGGATTCGGTCATCGCGGTCAACCTCGCGTCGCAGCTCGCGGTGAACGAGAAGCTCCTGTCCGGCAAGGTGCTGCACGAGAACGGCCGCATCGTCGGCGTCTCCTCGATCGCCGGGATCGCGGGCAACGTCGGCCAGACCAACTACGCCACCAGCAAGGCGGGCGTCATCGGCATGGTGAACGTCGGCGCGCCGACGCTCGCGGAGTACGGCGGCACGATCAACGCCGTCGCACCGGGCTTTATAGAGACCAAGATGACCGCCGCGGTGCCGCTGTTCATCCGCGAGGCCGGACGGCGGCTGTCCAGCCTCGGCCAGGGCGGGCTCCCGGTCGACGTCGCCGAGACGATCGCCTGGTACGCGAACCCGGCTTCGGCCGCGGTCAACGGCAACGTGGTCCGCGTCTGCGGCCAGGCACTGCTGGGGGCGTGATCATGGCGGTCAAGGAACTTCGCGAGTCACCGAGCCTGTCTTCGTTGTACCCCAAGGCGTTGCTCGGTTCGCTGCGCAAGAGCGGCGGGAGCACGCTGCCGTCGACCGAGTTCGTCCGCGAGGGTGTCGTCGTCGATCCCGCGCATCTCGCCGCGTACAACCAGGTGTGCGGATTCCGGCTGGGCGACGTTCTTCCGGCGACGTATCCGCATATTCTCGCGTTCCCGCTGCAGATGGCGCTGATGACCGAACCCGACTTCCCGTTCCCGCTGCTGGGCATGGTGCACGTCGGCAACCGGATCACCCAGCACCGCCCACTGCGGCTCGACGAGTCGTTCACCCTGCGCGTGCGCGCCGAAGACCTGCGCCCGCACGAGAAGGGCAAGCAGTTCGACGTGCTCAGCGAACTGCTCGTCGGCGACAGTCCTGTGTGGACGGACATCAGCACGTACCTGCGCCGGGGTGGCGGCAGTGGGGAGAAGACCTCACGCGGCCAGCTCTCGCAGCCCTCACCCAACGCGATCTGGCACGTGCCCGGCGACATCGGCCGCCGCTACGCCGAGGTCTCCGGCGACCGCAACCCGATCCACCTGCACCCGATCACCGCGAAGGCGTTCGGGTTCCCGGCCGCGATCGCGCACGGCATGTGGACGAAGGCGCACGCGCTCGCGGCGTTCGAAGGCAGGCTGCCGGAGGCGTTCACGGTCGACGTCAAGTTCAAGCAGCCGGTGCTGTTGCCCGCGAAGGCGGCGTTCACCACTTGGAGTGAAGGCAGGGACTGGGCCTTCGAACTCTGGAACGCGCGCAAGCCGAAGCCGCACTTGGAGGGGTCAGTCGTCGCTCTCTGACGGCTTCCAGACGTCGCCCTCGACGAGGTCGTTGAACCCGAGCCAGACGAGGTTCATCAGCCACGAGGCGAGCACGCCGTCGGAGACATCGGGGTGGTCGAGTGCCCAGTCGGCCAGCGACTCGGCCGCCCCGACCAGCGCGGCGGACAGCCCCGCGCCGGAGAACTCGGCCTGCTCGCCGAGGCCCTTGCGAGTGCCGGCGGAGACGACCAGCGCGGCGACCAGTTCGATCGCGCGGGTGCGCATGTCGGTGATCTCCGCGGCGAAGGCGCCGCCGACGGTCATGGCCTGGCGGTGCAGCACCGTCCAGGACTCGCGGTAATCGGCGACGAACCGGTAAAACGCGCGAAGCCCGTGCCAAAGCTGCATGTCGGGCGGCAGATCGGGTTTGATCCCGTCCTGCACCGCCTCGAGCAGGCGCGTGGCCTCGCGGCGGATGCACGCGCCGAAAAGGTCTTCCTTGGACCCGAGGTAGGTGTAGATCATCGGCTTGGACACGCCGGCGACCTCGGAGATCTCGTCCATCGACGCGGAGTGATAGCCGTAGCGCGAGAACACCGAGACCGCTGCGTCCAGGATCTGGCGTTCCCGCACCGCTCTCGGCAGCCTTTTGGCGCGTTCGGCGGGACGCGGTACTTCCTCGGACACTCAGGACCTCCCCTTAGTTCGCGTAAGACGCTACCGGGCTACCTCCGGCGCGGGTGCTTTCGGCACGCTTGCCCGGCTACCTACTGGCGGGTAGCCTTACGCCTTGGTAGGCGGAGCTGGAGGGAAAAAATGACCGAGATCGCGGGGCTGACGGGCCGCGCGCTGGTCGACGCGCTGGACCGGATCGAGCCGGATTCGGCCGAGGCGCACTCTCTCGACGTCAACGAGGTCGCGGGCGCCATCGACCCGAAGGACCTCGGCAAGGACGACGTCCGGCGGCTGCTGGCCGCGCTCGGGCGGCTCGCGGAGTCCGCACCCGCGTTCGACCTCCGGAAGGTCGACCCGGCCCGGTTCGCGAATCTCGTCGCCCGGGCCTCGCGCACGCAGCTGGAGAGCGTCGTCGCCGAGCGGCCGCTCCGGGAACGTGTGTTGCGCGAGATCTTCGACCGCATGGGCGCCCACATCCGGCAGGACCGGGCTAAGACCCTGCACGCCGTCGTGCACTGGCGGCTTTCCGGCGGCGATGGCGACGGCGGGTACGACCGCTACGAGACGGTGATTTCGCACGGTGAGTGCACGGTCAGCCGGGACATGAAGGAGAAGCCGAAAGTGACGATCACGATCGCGCCCGTCGATTTCTTCCGGCTCATCACCCATCAGGCGACCCCCGCTGTGCTATTCGTCACGGGAAAGATCAAAGTAAAAGGTGACCTGGCCTTCGCGGCGGGCCTGATCGGTTTCTTCGACCTTCCGAAACCGTCCTGACCCGGCCGAGCGGATACACTTCCGTGCCGTGCCCCGAAATTCTCCGAACCGGCGCCTGCGGGACAAGGTGCGCTTTTCCCGCCCGTTACGGCTGCACAAGACGCGCACCGGCGGCGAGCACGTCGTCAACGGCTTCGCGGAGAAGCTGGAGCTCGCCAAGCTGAGCCCCGAGCAGTTCGTTCAGGTGCTGGAAACCTTGCACATGCTGGGCGAAACCGGCGCGGGTATCGAGCTGAGCTCGCTGGAGACCGAGGTGCTCGTCGACATCGTGCAGCGGGCGTCACGGGAGCAGCTCAAGGCGATCGCGGACCATCGGGAACTGCGTTCGGCGTTCCTCGACGAGATTTTCCGCAGAATGTCGGACCATTTCGCCCCCGAACGCGCGAGTCATGTCGACTTCGTCGTCGCATGGCGTTTCACCGATGGTGACGGAGAAGACGGTTTCGATCGCTTTCAAACGGTCATCGAAGACGGTGTCTGCGTTTCCAGCACCGATCTCGCACGCACTCCGGACACCACGATCACACTGTCCGTCGACGACTTCATCCGGATGGCCACCGGCAACGCGGCCGTGGCGGCGATGTTCGTGACCGGCAAGGTGAAGGTGAAGGGCGAATACGCGCCCGCGGTGCGGTTCAGCGGGTACTTCGACATCCCGAAGCCGAGCGGGAGCTGAAGCGTCCCTCACCGCATGCGATGCGGTGAAGGACGCTTTCGTGGCTTGGGATGCGGGGAGGGCTCCCTTCAGCCCTCGTCGAAAGTTCGCTGGGGAGTGCGGCGATAGCGTGTGTTGGGGCTGCGAAGGTTCTTCTCCGTCGCTTCGATCAAACCCTGCCTGAGCAAGACGCTCAGCCACCGCGTCACCGTGCGGTCATGCAGCCCGGTCTTCGACACCAGGTCGGCCCGCGTCGCCTCACCGTCGCCCAACGCGATGAGGATGTCCTCGCGTCGATCGGCGCGACGTTTCACAGGTGCCGGATCATCGGTGGCGGCGGGAGCGACATCCTCGGCCAGGTTGTACTGCGCATACCGTCGACCGCCGACGGGGACCAGTAGACCCCGCGCGACGAGATCGCCGAGTTCTTCGGTGGCTATCCGGGAGTCGAGATCGTTGGCGTTCCGGTACGCCTGATTGTTGAGCGTCTTCTCGTGGAACAGCATCGCGAGGCCATGACACTGGCTGTCGGTGAGTCCGTGTTCCGAAAGCGAAGCGATCCATCGGACCGCGTCCTCCCCCATCAAAGTATGGTTCGGGAAGGTCGCGGTGAAGGTCGAAATGTCATCGGCGAACCGCGGTGGACTGAGCTTGGCGTCTCGCATGGCGGCCAGCATCGCCGGGATTCCGGAACCGCGGTTTTCGCAGATCGGGCGGTCCGAACCCGGCAACGGGGTGTCTTCGAGTATCTTCAGCAACGTCGCGTTGCGGGCCGATGAGGTGCCTTCGACCCCCAGGTTCTCCTCGCGAACCGACCCGTACAGGCCGCCGGGATTCCGGATGAGCAGCCGATCGGGATACATCTCGACCTGCACCTGTGTCCCTTGTGAAGGCCCGGAGTAGTCGCGGTGGACCAAGGCGTTCACCACAGCTTCCCGTAACGCGGTCTCGGGGTATTCGTACGCCTCGGCTCGCCCGGCGCCGCGAACGGTGGACCTGCGCTTCATATTGCGACGAAGTGCGATCAGTGCTTCGTCCACGATCACCGGAATGGGGCCTTCGGCCGCGACGTTGTCGATGAAACGAGTCCCGCCTCGCCCGTCCGGTCCCGATTTCGTCGGATAGTGGACGAAAGTCAGCATGAGCTGAGGAAAGAACTCCTGAGGGAATTCTCCCAACGCCAGGAGTCCCGCGAGAGACAGTTCGTCGCCGATGAGCACCTTCGCGCGTTGCAGAGCCGCGGTGCTGTCCAGGTGTGCGAATGCCCTGCTGCGGTGCCGACGGAGTCGGCTCAAGAAGGCTTCGACGAGTGACTGGTCGAGGTTCGCGACGGTCGTACCGGTGACGGGCTGTTCGTCGTCCCGAGGTTGCCCCCGGTTCGCCAACATCAGTTGGACTTCGTAGGGGCTGAGTCTGCGATCACCGTCGGCGACCCTGACAAAGCTTCCCTGCGTCATGCCGGTACCGCGGTTGTACGAGGGCTTGTTGCCCGGCGCTAGTTCCGGGATCTCCGCGACGACCAGATCGACGCCTTCGAAACGGTGAGTACCGATGAGCGGGCGCAACGGTGGCTCAAGATTCTCCGAGCACATCGCGGCCAGATCGGCCTCGGTCTTCGCCGGGTCCTTGACTCCCGTTGCCTCGAACCCGTGAGCCTCGTCGAGGCCGAGGATCAGCACGCCTCCGCTGGTGTTGGCAAAGGCGGAAAGTGTTTCGCGGATACTCTTCGGCAGTTTGGTCTCAGCCCGTTTGGCCTCGACACAGGCGTGGTCGCCACCGAGATCGCGAAGAACCGCGATGATCTCGGCGAGTTCGTCGTGGAGCATGCCGCCGTCCTAGCTTAGACACTAGCTTAGACACTAGCTTAGACACTGGAGTCTAGTGGCGAAGCTAGTGTCTAAGCTGGCGGCACTCAGCCCTCGACGATGCGGCCCTCGATCACCGGCGGCTGCTTCTTGGCGGCCTCGGCGGGCGGCGTGTCCATGACGACCTCGCTGTCCACGACCATCACCGGACCGCTGGTCTGGTTGGCGAACTTGACCGCCCGGCGGGCCATCCGCTTCTGCCAGACCTTGCGCGCGACACTCCGTGTCGGCGGCAGGATCAGCAGCAGGCCGAAGACGTCGCTGACGAAACCGGGCAGCAGGATCAGCAGGCCGCCGAAGCCGATCAGCATCCCGTCGGTGAGTTCCTTCTCCGCGTCGGCCGGTCGGCCGAGCCGCGCGGACTCGGCGAACGCCCGGAAGGCGCGGCCGCCTTCGCGGCGCGCGAGCCAGGACCCGACGAACGCACCGGCGAAGAGCAGCGCGATCGTGCCGAGCACGCCAACGGCCGAGCCCACCGCCCACACGGCGGCGATCTCGGCGACGACATAGAGCAAGAACGCGACAGCCATACTTGGACAACGTACGGCTTGCCCGTTTTGCTCCCAACCCCCGATACGGTGACCGAGGTCGCCGTATCGGGGGCCCAGTCAGCCGACGGCCTCATCGAGATAGGCGGCGGCCTGCAAGGTGAACAGGTCGGCATAGCCCGCCTTCGCCGCCATCAGCTCGTCGTGCGTGCCGTATTCGGCGACCTTCCCGTGCTCCAGCAACAGAATCCGCTCCGCCTGCCGGACGGTGGAGAACCGGTGCGAGATGTACAGGGTCGTACGTCCCTCCGAAAGCTCCCTCAGGCGCGAGAAGAGGTCATGCTCCGCCTGGGCGTCCAGTGCGGACGTCGGTTCATCGAGGATCAGGATCGGCGCCTCCCGCAGGAACGCCCTGGCCAGCGCGATCTTCTGCCATTCGCCGCCGGAAAGGCTGACGCCCTGGTCGAACCAGCGGCCGAGCGGGCTGTCGTACCCGCTGGGCAGGCGCTCGATCCGCTCGTCGGCCCCGGCCCGTTTGGCCGACTCCTCGATGCGCTCGCGGTCGACAAGGTGTGTCAGATCGCCGAGCCCGATGTTCTCGGACGCGGTGCCCTGGTAGGTCACGTAGTCCTGGAACATCGCGCTGATCCGCTTCCGCAGTTCCACCGGGTCGTACTCGCGGATGTCGACACCGTCGAGCAGGATCCGGCCGCCCGTGGGGTCGTACAACCGGCACAGCAGCTTGAACAGCGTCGACTTCCCGGCACCGTTGCGGCCGACGACGGCGACCGTTTCTCCCGGCCGGATCTCGAAACTCACGCCGTCGAGTGCCGGTTCGGGTGCGCCGGGATAGGTGAAGGACACTTCTTCGAACTCGATGTGTCCCTCCACAGTGGACGGAAGGGGGCGCGGCTCCGGTGGCGCGAGGATCTCCGGTTCGGTGCCGAGGAAGCGATACAGCGTGTCGAGGTAGAGATTGTTCTCGTACATCCCGGAAAACGCGGTGAACAGGCCTTGGACCGACGTCTGCACCGATGCCGCGGCGGCCGTGTACAGCGCGAGATCGCCGAGGGTGAGCCTGCCGCCGACGGCCTCCAGCGCGATGTACAGCGCGATCGCGGATCCGGCGGCGGTGCTCAGCAGACCCCATGACGTCGAGCTGACACTGCGCTTGCGGGTCAGTTTCCGCTGGCGGTCGTAGGAGACCTGGCCGAGCCGCTGGAACCGGTCCACGAAGTACGGGCCGAGGCCGAAGAGCTTGGTCTCCTTGGCGTAGGTGTCCGTGGTGACCAAAGAGGACAGATAATCCATGCGTCGTTTCAGCGGGGACATCATCAGCGTCAGCCAGAACGCGCGGGCGCCGTACTTCGACTGCGAGATGAACGCGGGGATCGGCGCCACCAGCGCGACGAGCGCCAGCAGCGGGCTGATCGAGACGAGCAGTGCGATCATGCTGCCGAAGGTGATCGCCGTCCGGACCAGGCCCAGCGCCGAGTTCATCATCGACAGCGGCCGGGTCGGCGCCTCCTGCGCGGCCTGGCGCAGCATGTCGTAGGACGCGGAACCCTCGAAGTACGACAGATGCAGCCGGCTCGCGTGGTCCATCACCTGGTGGCGGATGGTCAGCGTCATCCGTTCCTGCAGCAGGGTCTGGCCGTAGGTGGTCAGTGCCTGCGAGAGGGCGGTGAGCACGAGGACACCGAACTGGAACAGCGCGACGCCGACGATCGCGCTCTTGGTCCCGTGTCCCTGGATCGCCGCGACCACCGAGTCGATCAGCAGCTTCGCGATGTACGCGGTCGCGGTGGGCAACAGCCCGGAAAGCAGCGTCACCGCGGTGATCGTGATGGTCAGGAACGGGCTCGCCTGCCAGGTCAGCTTCGCGACCTTCGGCAGGCCGCGGACCGTGCCCGAGACGTTGACCCACATGCGGTCGAGCCGGGACTTCAGGTCTTTCGGGCCGGTTTCGGGTTCGGGCTCCGGGATTTCGACCGGACCGGTCAGTCCGCTGTCGGGCACCGTCGACGGCGGGCGGCGTCGCCTGCCGCCGCGCGCCATGAACAGTTCCAGGCCGCCTCCCCCACCGGGCGGGCCGATCACTCGGCCCCCAAGGCGCCGTTGAGGAACACGTCGACGAGTTCCATCGTGGTGGGTTCGTCGCCGGTCTCGCCGAACCGGATCCGGCCGCTGAACAGCAGCGACAGGAAGAGGGCCGCGGATTGTGCCGCGGGCAGGCGGAGCCGGTCCTTCTCTGGTTCGAACAGCTCGACCATGGCGTCGCGCATCGCGTTCATCGACTCCTTCCGCCGGTCCCTGCGGTCGTCATGGCGATGTTCCGGTCGCTTGCCGGAGCCGTGCATGACCGCCATCAGCGCGCCCATCCGCTGGAGGTGCGCGCTGAGCGCGTCGGCCGCTTCGATGAGCCTCTCGTCGAGGGGCTGTTCGAGGTCGATGACGGCGATCGCGTCGAGTACTTGGTCGGGCTTCAGCGCTTCGGCGAAGCAGGTGGCGAAGAGTTCGTCCTTGTCCTTGAACACGCGGAAGACCGTGCCCTCGCCGATACCGGCGGCGCGGGCGATCTGGGCCGACGTGACGCCGGCGCCGTGCTCCACCAGCAAGGGCAGCACGGACTGGACGATCATCCGGCGCCTCTCGTCGGCGCTCATCCCCGGCGCTCTCCGCCGGGAGGTGGTTTCTGTCATGCCTCCAGTGTGCGGAGTGAGTGCTCACTCCGTCAACCGATTAAGACTGAGACGCGTGAAGGCCCCCTTCCCGCGGCTGAGCCGAGGGAAGGGGGCCTTCACGCGCAAACGTCAGTAGGTGATCGCGACCGCCGGGTCGGCCATCAGTGCGCCGACGTCGGCCAGGAACTCCGAGCCCTGCTGCCCGTCGACCACGCGGTGGTCGAAGCTCAGCGAAAGCTGCATGACCTTGCGAACCTTGATCTCACCGTCGACCACCCACGGGGTGTCCTTGATCGCGCCGAGCGCGAGGATGGCGGACTCGCCGGGATTGATGATCGGGGTACCGGTGTCGATGCCGAAGACGCCGATGTTGCTGATCGTGAAGGTGCCGTGGAGCATCGCCGCCGGTGTGGTCTTGCCCTGACGGGCGACATCGGTCAGCTCGGAGATCGCGGCCGCGAGGTCCTTCAGCGAGAGGGAATCCGCGTCGCGGACCTTCGGCACGACGAGCCCGCGCGGCGTGGCCGCGGCGATCCCGAGGTGCACGTAGTCCTTGTAGACGATCTCCTGCGCGGCCTCGTCCCACACCGCGTTGACGTCCGGAGTGCGCTTGGCCGCCAGGCAGACGGCCTTCGCCGCGAAGGTCAGCGGGGTGACCTTGACCCCGGCGAACTCACGCGACTTCTTCAGCTTCTCCCGGAATTCTATCATCGGCGTGACGTCGATGGTGAGGAACTCCGTGACGTGCGGGGCGGTGTAGGCGCTCTGCACCATCGCGGCCGCGGTGGCCTTGCGGACACCCTTGACCGGCACCCGGCGTTCCCGCGTGGCGGGGTCGTAGCCGCTGTCCACAGTGGACGGAATGGCGGCGGGCGCGACGGAACCGTTGGCGGCGGCGTGCACGTCGTCACGGGTGATGACACCGCCGTCGGCGGTGCCGGTGAGGGCGTGCAGGTCGACGCCGAGGTCCTTGGCGAGTTTGCGTACCGGCGGCTTCGCCAGCGGCACGTACCCGCCCTTCGGCTTCGAAGGGGCGGGCGCCGGGGTAACGGCCACAGCGGGGGCGGGAGCGGCGGGTGCCGCGCCCTTCCGTGCCCGGCGCTGCGTGACGACGGCCTTGGAGCCGTAGCCGACCAGCGGCTTCATCTCCTCCTCGGCCGGTTCCTCTTCCTTCGCGGCAGCGGGTGCCGGGGCGGAAGGGGCGGCCTTGCCGCCGGGGTCGACGTCGATGGTGAGGATCGGCGCGCCGACCTCCACCGTCTGGCCCGGCTCGACGAGCAGTTCGGTGATGACGCCCGCCCACGGGATGGGCAGTTCGACGGCGGCCTTCGCGGTCTCGACCTCGACCACGATCTGGTTCACCGTCACGGTGTCACCCGGTTTGACCTGCCAGGCGATGATGTCGGCTTCGGTCAGCCCCTCGGCCGTGTCGGCGAGGGGGAATTGTTTGTACTCGGGCATTTCAGGAACTTCCCCCTTACCAGGCGAGTGAACGGTCGACGGTGTGCAGCACCCGGTCCAGATCGGGGAGGTAGTGCTCCTCGAGTTTGGCCGGCGGGTACGGCGTGTCGAATCCGGTCACCCGCAGCACGGGGGCTTCCAGCGAGTAGAAGCATTCCTGCTGCACGCGCGCGGCGATCTCCGAGGTCAGCGACGATTCCGACGGCGCCTCGCTCAGCGCGATGAGCCGTCCGGTCTTGCGCACCGACTCGAACACCGGCTCCAGATCGAGCGGGGACAGCGTCCGCAGGTCGATGACCTCGAGCGATTTGCCCTCGTCCTCGGCGGCGGAGGCCGCGTCGAGCGCGACCTTCACCGACGGGCCGTATGCGACGACGGTCGCCGTGGTGCCTTCACGGACGACACGGGACTTGAACAGCTGGTCCGGTGTGGCCTCGACGTCGACTTCGGACTTCATGGCGCCCGAGTGGTACAGCTTCTTCGGTTCGAAGAACAGGATCGGGTCGTCGGACTTGATCGCCTGCTGGATGCCCCAGTAGGCGTCGACGGCGTTCGAAACCGACACGACCTTGAGGCCCGGGATGTGCGCGAACAGCGATTCCGGCGACTCCGAGTGGTGCTCGACCGCGCCGATGCCGCCGCCGAACGGCACCCGGATCACGATGGGCATCTTGACCTTGCCCTGCGTCCGGTAGTGCAGCTTCGCGACCTGGCTGGAGATCTGGTCGAAGCCAGGGAAGATGAAGCCTTCGAACTGGATCTCGCACACCGGGCGGAAACCACGGACGGCCAAGCCGACCGCGGTGCCGATGATGCCCGATTCGGCCAGCGGCGTGTCCAGCACGCGCTGCTCGCCGAAGTCCTTCTGGAGGCCGTCGGTGATGCGGAAGACGCCGCCGAGCTTGCCGACGTCTTCACCCATGATCAGGACCTTCGGGTCCTCTTCCATGGCGCGCCGGAGGCCGAGGTTGATCGCCTTGCCGATGGTGAGTTTCTGGGGGTCGCTCATTTCAGTGCTCACCCGCCTCGACGAAACCGTCCAGGTAGGACAGGAATTCTTCACGCTGCGCGTCGAGCAGCGGCGTGGATTCCGCGTAGACGTTGGAGAAGATCCGCTCGGGTGGCGGTTCGGGCATGTTGAAGCAGTAGTCGCGCAGCTCGGCCGCGAAGGCGTCCGAATCGGCCTGCACTTGGTCGAAGAACGCCTGGTCGGCGCCGCCACCGCGGGCGAGATACGCCCGGACGCGCTCGATCGGGTCCTTCAGCTTCCACTCCTCCAGCTCGTCGGAGAGCCGGTAGCGGGTGGGATCGTCGGTGGTGGTGTGCGCGTCCATCCGGTAGGTGAACGCCTCGATCAGCACCGGGCCGTTGCCGTGACGGCATTCCTCCAGTGCCCAGCGGGAGACCGCGAGGCAGGCGAGGACGTCGTTGCCGTCCACGCGGATGCCGGGGAAGCCGTAACCGCGGGCACGCTGGTACAGCGGCAGGCGAGACTGGCGTTCGGTGGGCTCCGAGATCGCCCACTGGTTGTTCTGGCAGAAGAACACGAGCGGCGCGTCGTAGACGGCGGCCCAGACGAAGCCTTCGTGCACGTCGCCCTGCGAAGTCGCTCCATCACCGAAGTAACAGATGGTGGCTTCGCCGTCGTCGTCGCCGACCTTGCCTTCGAACTTCTGGCCCATCGCGTAACCGGCGGCGTTGAGCACCTGGTTGCCGATCACGATGGTGTACGGGTGGAAGCCGTGGCCCTGGTAGTCCCAGCCGCTGTGGTCGGTGCAGCGGAAGATGCCGAGCACCTCTTTGAGGTCGACGCCGCGGGTGTACGCGACACCGTGCTCGCGGTAGCTGGGGAACGCCATGTCCCCCTTCCGCAGCGCGCGGCCGGAGCCGATCTGCGCCGCCTCCTGCCCGAGCAGCGGGACCCAGATGCCGAGTTGGCCCTGGCGCTGCATCGCGTTGGCCTCGCGGTCCGCGCGGCGGACCAGGACCATGTCGCGGTACAGGCCCTTGAGGGCTTCAGTGTCGATGTCGTCGACGTAGCGGTCGAATCGCGGCGAGGGGACCCGTTCGCCTTCGGGGGTGAGCAGCTGAGTCAGCTCAGCGCCACCTTCACTCGTTGCTCGCAAACCGGCGATCACCTGTTCGGGGGAAGGTTGCGCCGATACGGCGGCGGGACCATCTCCAGGTTCCGGGTGCGTCCAGTGTTCGGACGGCATGAGCTGCTCTCCTTGGTGTCGGCGCCTCTGGCGGCCACTTGTGGCGGCCACAGTGACTGCGCCGGCGGGGACCAGCACGTCGGATCTGAAGCGCTGGGTCACCATCGGCGTTGACGGTTCGTGCGCACATCCTGGCATGCCGGACGCCGTTTTGGTCAGTGGCGGATGCTGATTTGTTGCTGAGAAAGGGTGCCTGATCAGGGAAAATGCTAGGACGCCCGAGTGTGGGGCCGCCGAAAGTAGGGGTTTCACCCGGGCGCCGACCAGCGGACGACGAGCCCGGATGGGGGTATCGCCCGGCTTGAGCGATGACGATCCGTGCCCGTCGCTGTGACCCACAACACCCCTGCCGACCCGTGGCAGGATGGCGGACGTGGAGCAGAAATCCGTACGCGAAACCGTGGTTTCGAACTGGGCGCACGACGTCCTTCCCAGCTTGTCCGGCCTGGTGGCGATCCCCGCGTTGTCGCCGGCGTTCGACTCCGAGTGGGCGGCGAACGGCCACCTCGCGGGTGCCGTCGAGCACGTCCGATCCTGGATCGCCGCCCGGGAGATCCCCGGCGCGACGCTCGAGGTCGTGGAACTCGAAGGCCGCAGCCCGCTCTTGCTCGTCGACATCCCGGCGACGTCCGAAGCGGCCGACAAGGGCACCGTGCTGATGTACGGGCACCTCGACAAGCAGCCCCCGGTCGGTGGCTGGTCCGAGGGGCTCGACCCGTGGACGCCGGTGATCCGCGACGGGCGGCTGTACGGCCGCGGCGCGGTCGACGACGGCTACTCCGGCTACGCGGCGACGACGGCGATCGAGGCGGTCCGCGCCTCCGGTGGTGAGCACTCCCGCGCCGTCGTGCTGCTCGAGACCGGTGAGGAGTCCGGCAGCCCGGACCTGCCCGCCTACGTCGAGCACCTGAAGGAGCGGCTCGGCGCCGTCTCGCTGGTCGTCTGCCTCGACGCGGGCGGCACGGACTACGAACGACTGTGGCTGACCACCAGCCTGCGCGGAATGCTGCACGTCAACGTCACCGTGAAGGTGCTTGAATCCGCGCAGCACTCCGGCATGGCCAGCGGCATCGTGGCGAGTTCGTTCCGCGTGCTGCGGGCACTGATCGACCGGATCGAGAACGTCGAGACCGGCGAGATCAAGCTCGCCGAACTGAGCGTCGACATCCCGGAGAACCGCGTCGAGGAAGCTCGCGGTGTCGTCGAGATCGCGCCCGGCGCGGCGAAGACGCTGTTCCCGGTGGTCGGCCGGACGGTGTCCGACGACGACCTCGAACTGCTGCTCAACAACTCGTGGCGGCCGACGCTTTCGGTGATCGGCGCGGAGGGCTTCCCGCTCCCGGCCGACGCGGGCAACGTGCTGCGCGACAGCACCACGCTCACCCTGAGCTTCCGGCTGCCGCCGACCGTCGACGCGCAGACCGCGATGGCGGCCGTCCGCCGCGTGCTCACCACGGACGTCCCTTACGACGCTTCGGTCGAGCTGAGTGGATTCCAGGCCGAGAACGGCTGGAACGCGCCCGCCACCGCACCGTGGCTAGACGAGGCCCTGCACCGGGTGAGCGGCGAGGTCTTCGGCGCGCCGCACAAGAGCTACGGCATGGGCGGGTCGATCCCGTTCATGGGGCTGCTCGGTGAGAAGTACCCGGAGGCGCAGTTCGTGGTCACCGGTGCCTGCGGGCCGGACTCGAACATCCACGTGCCGGACGAGTGGCTGAACATCGACTTCGCGCAGCGGGTCACCGAAGCGGTCGCGCACATCCTGGACGCGCACGCCCGGAGCTGATTTTCCCGCTCACGCTGCGATGAAAGGTCCTTTCCCAGCAAAATTCACCAGGAAAGGACCTTTCATCGCAAGCGCGGGAGGATCATGTTCGAGGGTTTCGAGCTCGAAAACGTCGATGTCGGTGAAGCGACCCTCAGGGTCCGTCACGGTGGGTCAGGACCGCCTCTCGTCCTGCTGCACGGCCATCCGCGCACCCACACCACCTGGTACGACGTCGCGCCTCGGCTCACCGACAGGTTCACCGTCGTCTGCCCGGATCTCCCCGGCTATGGCCAGTCCTCGAAACCCGAGACCACCGAAGACCACTCCGCGCATTCGAAACGCGCCATGGCGAACGCGATCGTCGCGCTCATGCGCCATCTCGGCCACGAGCGGTTCGCCGTCGCCGGACATGATCGCGGCAGTTACGTCGCGCACCGGCTGGCGATGGACCACCCCGGGAACGTCACCAAGCTGGTCATCCTCGATGGCGTCCCGATCGGCGAAGCGCTCGCCCGTGCCGACGCGAACTTCGCGCGTGAATGGTGGCACTGGTTCTTCTTCGGGCAGCTCGCGAAGCCCGCCGAGCGCGTGATCAACGCCGACCCGGACGCCTGGTACGGCGGCGATCCCGACGCGATGGGCGCCGAGAACCACGCCGACTTCCTGCGCGCGATCCACGATCCCGAGACCGTCCACGCGATGCTCGAGGACTACCGCGCGGGCTTGGGTCCCGACCGCGATGCCGACGACGTCGACAAGGCGGCCGGGCGGAAACTCGCCTGCCCCCTGCTCATGTTGTGGTCCAGCCGCGACGACATGGCCGATCTTTACGGCGATCCGGTCGCCGTATGGCGCGAGTGGGCCGAGGACGTCCGCGGCTTCGCCATCGAGTCCGGGCACCACATGGCCGAGGAGAACCCGGCTGACCTCGCGGCGGCGTTGCGGGGGTTCCTGGGCTAGGCGTCGGTATCGGCCGACCCGGCCACCCGATACCGCGGCCTCGTCGCGTGGCCCTGGGCGAACTTGTTCAGCGCCGCCGTGAGCTGCTGCTCCGGCGCCGGGCTTGACGGCTCACGTCAGCCGGGTCAGCTGCACCGAGACGTCCAAAGTGGACGACGACCATCGGATCGGCGACGTTCGCCGCGGCCGCCGCCCGCAGCGCGCCGCAGATGCGAGGCGTAATCGCCGACAGGGCGGACCCGATGCTGGGCGAACAGGCTCACACGAGGTGATCAGCCGTCGCGGCAGCACACCTTCACGCAGGATCCGCCTGTCGGCGAGAAAGGCTTCGAGCGCGCGGACCCGTTGCGCCACACCGCGTTCGAGTTCGCTCCATTCGGCGGAAAGATCCGTCGAGGTCAGCGCGGAGATCGATTCGTACAGTGCTCGATACGGCTGGCGGACCGTGCGTCGGCGGTGAACATCTCGTCGTACGCGGCCGCGTACGACGAGAGACAGCCGTCGAACCGCGCTCGAGGTTTTGACGCTCGAGGTTTCGCCGCCCGCCTCGCAAAGTCGTCGTCGCCGTAACCGCTCACCCTGCCACGTTGGCGCGATAACCCGCACAAGGACAGTGACGGCCGAAACGGCGCTGTAACGTCGTAGTGCTGTGATTGCCGCCGGATGAGTGGCAATATGCGTGCTCTCGACACATGGGAACTACAAGGAGTGACGACGTGGCCCGATTCAAAGCGCTCGCCCTGATCCCGGCGCTCGCCCTAGCCGCAGGAGTGCTGACTGCTTGCGGTGAGGAAGGCGGTACCGCGGCAGGAGGCGTCCAGCTCGTCGCTTCCGGCAAGGTCACCACCTGCACGCACCTGCCCTACCAGCCGTTCCAGGTCAAGCAGGGCGACAAGATCGTCGGCTTCGACGTCGACCTGGTCGACCTGGTCGGCAAGAAGCTGGGTGTCGAGCAGACCATCGTCGACATCGCCTTCGAGAACATCGAGTCCGGTGAATCGATGAACAGCGGGCAGTGCGACCTGGCCGCCGCGGGCATGACGATCACCGACGAGCGCAAGCAGAAGTTCGACTTCTCCGACCCGTACTTCGAGGCGACCCAGGCGCTGCTGGTCAAGGTCGGGTCGCCGATCAAGGACCTTACGAACGTCACGGGCAAGAAGATCGGTGTCCAGTCGGCCACCACCGGCGCCAAGTACGCGGAGAAGGAAGCCAAGGGCGCGGAGATCGTCACGTTCGACGACCTCGCGTTGCTGGAGCAGGCCGTCAAGAACGGCACGATCGACGCGGGCGTCAACGACAACGGCGTGCTCTACGACTTCGCGAAGGCGAACCCGGACACCACGGTCGTCACGGAGTTCAAGACGAACGAGTTCTACGGAATCGGTGTGAAGAAGGGCAACACCGCCCTGCTCGGCCAGATCAACGAGGTGCTCAAGGCGTCCGCGGCGGACGGCTCGTACGCGCAGATCTACCAGAAGTGGTTCGGCAAGGCCCCGACCTGGCAGCCCGGCGGCCCGACCGCCAGCTGATAATCCGTTCCCGGTGGCCGGTGCAGAGCGCACCGGCCACCGGTTTGTCGCCACTTGTTTGAGGAGAGAAATGGCTTTGAGCCGCCGCCAGCGACGTTCGGCGTTCCGGAACGGGCAATACGTCCTGCTGCTGGTGATCGTCATCGTGCTCGCCTTGCTGGCCGACTGGGGCAGGATCGGCAAGGCGTTCTTCGATCTCGAGGTCGCCGCCAACCAGTTCCCGGCCGTCATCACCGTCGCACTGAAGAACACCATTGTCTTCACCTCTCTCGGCTTCGTGCTCGGTCTCGGGCTGGGCCTCTTGCTCGCCCTGATGAGGCTTTCCTCGGTCGGCCCGTACCGCTGGGTGGCGCGTGGGTACATCGAGTTCTTCCGCGGCCTGCCCGCGCTGCTGATCTTCATCGCCGTCGGCATCGGCGTGCCGACGGCCTTCAACACGAACCTGCCGCGCAACATCGCGATCATGCTGGCGCTGGGCATCGTGTCCTCGGCCTACATGGCGGAGACCATCCGCGCCGGGATCCAGGCGGTGCCGCGCGGACAGGTCGAGGCCGCGCGTTCGCTCGGCATGTCGCCCGCCCGCACGATGATCACCGTCGTGATCCCGCAGGCGTTCCGGATCATCCTGCCGCCGCTGGCCAACGAACTGATCATGCTGACGAAGGATTCTTCGCTGGCGTTCCTGCTCGGCACCACGCCGTTGCAGCAGGAACTGGCGCAGTTCAGCCGTCAGGCGCTGATCGAAGCCAGAGGACTGACGCCGGTCGTCGTCGCCGGTCTGTGCTATCTCGTCATCACGATCCCGCTGTCGATCCTGCAGCAGCGGCTCGAAAAGAAATACGGGGCCGGAGTGCCCGGCGGAGGAACGGTATGAGCACCCAGGCGATCGTCGAGGTTTCGGGACTGCACAAGGCTTTCGGTGAACTCGAGGTGCTCAAGGGCATCGACCTGCGCGTCGAACGGGGCCAGGTCGTCTGCATCATCGGCCCGTCGGGTTCCGGCAAGTCGACGCTGTTGCGCTGCGTCAACCTCCTCGAGGAACCGCAGCAGGGCAAGATCGTGGTCAACGGCAGCGAGATCACCGACCCGGACGTCGACATCGACGGCGCCCGCACGAAGATCGGCATGGTCTTCCAGTCGTTCAACCTCTTCTCGCACCTGAGCGTGCTCGACAACCTCACGGTCGCGCAGCGCAAGGTGTTGAAGCGCGGCAAGGAAGAGGCGAAGCGCATCGCGCGGGACAACCTCGCGAAGGTCGGGTTGGCGGAGAAGGAGTCTTCGCTGCCGACGCAGCTTTCCGGCGGTCAGCAGCAGCGCGTCGCGATCGCCAGGGCGCTGTCGATGGACCCCGACGTCATGCTGTTCGACGAACCGACGTCGGCGCTGGACCCCGAGCTGGTTGGCGACGTCCTCGCGGTCATGCGGCAGCTCGCGCAGGAGGGCATGACGATGCTCGTCGTCACCCACGAGATGCAGTTCGCCCGTGAGGTGGCCGACACCGTGTTGTTCATGGACGGCGGCGTCGTCGTCGAACAGGGCGCGCCGGCCCAGGTGATCGGCGACCCGCAAGAGGAACGCACGAAGACATTCCTTTCGCGGGTCCTGAACCCGAACCACCAGGCCTAGCGGCCCTGGAGCTGCGCCTGGAGCTGAACGACCTTGGCGGCGATTTCGTGTGGCCCGGCGCCCATGAGGCTCACCCAGCCTTTGGTGTCCGGGCCGAACACGACGCGGCCCTGTTCGGTGTCCATCCAGCCCGGTGGTTTCTCCACGCGTTTCCGGTTGCCGCCGCCGTCACGGATGGCGACGTACAGCCTTCCGAAGAACGAGTGTGGCGACCGGATCCACTGGAGGATCTTCTTCGCGTCACGGATGCTCGGGCCGGTGCCGGTCAGCATTTCGCCCTTCATCAGGATCTGCAGATCGGCTTCCGCGCAGTTCAAGGACGGCGTGCGCGCGGGCGGAGCCTCGGGAAGCAGCCCGGTGAAGTCCTGCGCGAGTGTGTCCGGCCGGGTCGGCGTCAGGTAGACGACCTTGTCGACCAGGACGACGGTGACCGCTTCCCGGCCGCTGCCCGCGGCGCGAACAGTCCGTTCACGCCCCTCCGACTTCACCCACGAGTAGTACT
Organism: Amycolatopsis coloradensis; assembly: GCF_001953865.1. GTDB lineage: Bacteria > Actinomycetota > Actinomycetes > Mycobacteriales > Pseudonocardiaceae > Amycolatopsis > Amycolatopsis coloradensis. The sequence continues at coordinate 624,581 of NZ_MQUQ01000003.1, read as the reverse complement.
CGACCGCCGGCCGCTGCAGGAAACGCAACGTGTCGAGGAACTCGTCGTCGATCCGGCCGCGCCGCGACAGACCCTGTCTGTCCAATTCGGACTGCGCGGTGGCGGCCAGCTCACGGCGTTCGTCGGGCAGGTACCACTGCGCGCCGCGGACGAGCGTCGGGTGGATGTCGCCGAGATTATGCTGGTCCAGCAGGGTTTCGTAGGTCTGGAGCGTCAGTTCGACGGGTTTCCGGAGCACGGTTATGCGCCGATCACCGGCGGAACCGGCTTGTCACCGTCGTAACCGCCGAAGATGGAGTCGCCGTCCTCTTCCTGCAGCATGATCTTGTGCTGGTGCTCCTCGTCCTCGGCGCCCTTGCCACCTTTACCAGCGCCGGCACCCATGCCGCCCATTCCGGGAGCGCCGGGCCTGCCCGCCGCCGGACCACCCGCGGGCGTTCCGGCCGGGCCACGCATCGCGCCTTCACCGGGCATTCCGGCCCCGACTCCGCGACCGGGCCCCATGTTCCCCGGCGCGCCGGTCGATCCACCCGGCCCGAAACCGCCGCCGAACCCACCTGAACCCGGGCCGAATCCGCCGCCGCCACCGCCTGGGCCACCAGGACCGCCGCCACCGGGCCCGAAGCCGGGCGGACGGTGATCGCCTGGACGCACTTCCAACCCGCGGTCCGTCCTGGACAGGTCGGTCTGGTCGTTCGGTCGCGGAGACGGCATCGACCTCGGAGGTTGCGGCATCTGCGGCACTCTCGGCGGCTGCGGGATCTGCGGCGGCCTCGGCGCCTGGTACCCCTCGGCCCCCGGGGGCGCGCTGTACGAACTCGGTCCGCCGGTGTACCCGCCGGGGCCGCCATGCCTTCCGGGCTCGCCATGCCCTCCACTGAACCCGCTGACCTTGGTCTGCCCGGGATCGACGGGATCCGGCGTGATCGGCCCGGCGGAAACGTTCGGATCGTGCGCGGCCGGATAGGCGGGCGCGAGCGTCAACTGCCGCGGCTGGGTGCTCTGGTAGTACGGCTCGTAGATCTCGACGTTGTGCTTGGTGTCCGCGTCGAACTTCGCGGCGGCGATTTCGTCGTCGCTGGCGCCGATGGACAAGACGTCTTCGGGCCCGCTGTCCCCGGCGCGTTCCTTCTCCACCGGGCGGACATTGCCGCGCGTGTAATGGAAGGAGGCGTTCTGGTCGAACATCGACTGGCGGGCGCGATCCATGTTCTCGCCCGCGATCTTGGAGGTCGCGATGAGCGGGGCGAGACCTGCCGCGCCGCTGTCGGCGGCCTTGCCCTTCCAGAAGGAACTCAACGCCGTCTGACTTTCTCCCATGGCCTTGCTGATGTCTTCGTGGATCACCAGCAGCTTGTGGGACGACACCTGAGCTGCGTCGAGTCGCTTGGTCGTGTTGGGGTTGGCGTTGAGCTTGGTGAAGATCTCCCAGCCGCTGTAGGTCATTGGGCCGCCTTCAGGTGCTGGACAGCGAACTCGCCGATTTTCGTGAGGAGCCCGCAAGCGTCGTTGTACTTGGGGCTGCCCTTGAAGAGTTGTGTGGTCAGGACGTACATCATGTCGTCGCGTACGCCGATCGCCAGGTTGCAGACACCTGCGCCCTCGCCACCATTGGCGTAAACGACCGCCGGGTAGCCGGCGATGTCGGCCACTGGCTGAAATGTCGTCACTCCGCTGCCCTGTGCTTTGAGCGCGTAAAGATGGCTGAGCCCGTCGGGCTCGTTGGCATTGAGGTTTCCGGTCACCGTCCCGGAGGTGTTCGCGAAGATCCACAGGCAACCTTTGCCTCCTGCGATCTCCTGCGGTTCGGCCGTCTTCAAAGTCACGCCGGTGCTGTTGATCTCCGATTCGGACGCGGCTTCACACGCGTTTGTTTCGATGGCCGTCGTCTTCAACGGGGTTCCCACCTTCGGGGCGCCCGCCCTCGGAAGGCCGGACGCTGCGGCAGAAGACGCTGTCGGGCTCGGAGTGGGCGTACCCGGGGTCTCGCTGCCGCACCCGGCGACTACGGCGACGGCTGAGACAACGGCGGCGAGGGTGGCCACGGACCGAGAACGCATTCAAAGTGCCTTTCCAAGGGAGCGGATCGCGTCGAGTGCGGCCTGATCTTGATTCTGATAAGCCGTCTTGATGTCTATCAGGGTTTGCATATATGCCTGCGCATAGGCGGCGGCTCCGTTGAGAAAGGTCTGGTAGGCCGCACCGGACGCGTTCGCCATGGCGACATAGCCGTCACTCGCGATCTCGGCGCCCATGGCGTCGATACCGGTGAGGTTGCTGGCTTCGGCGCGTGCACGGCTGAAGTCGCGTTCGATGCATTCCTGGAGCCGCTTGATGACGTTGTCCATGGCTTCCGGGTCGAACTCCCAGCCACCGTTCGCCGAAGCCGACGCGAAGTCGGCCTTCGCCTGGCCGCTACCCAGTTCACCGTAGTTAGGCGGTGGGGATGACGGCGGCGCCGCGGCGGCGCCCGGAATCATCCCCGAGCCCGGTGGCGGTGCCTGCGGCGCCGGCCCGTTGATCTGGTCGTAGACCCCCTGAGGGCCGCTTCCCGGTCCTGTCATGACGTGCCTCCCCGCACGGGCCGCGATGGGGCGCGACCTACCCGTAGTTCACTTCTGACTCCAACCGGTGACGATAGCAGCAGGTAAACCGCCGATCAGCCCCTTCGTGGAAGATCACCGCCGAAAGTTGTGGGACCGGCCTACTTTGTCCTGATAGACGGTTTCGCTCGATCACGACCTCTTGAAGTTCTTGATCGCCGCCGCCGCGACCTTGGCCGCCATCCCCCAAGGGTCGGAGACCATGGGATTTCCGGACGACACGTGCGGTATGACGGTGCAGGTTCCCCTGCCTTCGCTGCCGTTGGCATAGATGACCGCGGGTGCCCGCTGACAGGATCCACAGGTCGGAACGTGGTGAGGCCGCCGGGCGCGTTCTGCGCGTCTAACGTACTTAGGCCATGTTTGTTGCCGACGAGCAGTCCTGCACCGACTGTGCTGGGGGCTTCGAGAAACAGCCAACTGCAGCTCAGCCCCTCTGATAGATCACAGTACGTGAGCACTCGCCCTTGCCGCCGATCTCTTCGATTGCCGCTATCGGCACAGCGCTGCACGGATTTTCTCGACCGATGCCGTTTTTCGATGGGTTTCGGCACGACCGGTGCGCCGCCCGAGGCAGGCGCGCTGACGGCGTCGTAAGTATCGGTGGCGCGGCCTGGCCTGGTGATTCACTGCCGCAGCCGCTCAGCACGGCTGTGCCAGTGATGATGATCGACAGCAGAGTGCCGGAACCCCGGTGGCCGTTCTGCCGTCGCAATCCCGTGACAGGTTCCGGTCCACTGCCGGGGGCCACTTGCGGATCCCCTGGTTGATCGGCTTCGCTGGTGGCCGGGGAACGACGGGGGAGGGAAGCGAGACGATGCCGGGCTTTCGGCGCACCAACGGGCCGCGCGATCCGGGGGAAGGGGAGGCGAACGGGGATGCGGCCCTTCCGCCGCTCGACCCGTTCGATCCGAATCCCGACAGGCGGTACGAGGTCTCGGCGTCCGAGTTGATGAAGCCGGGGTCGACCGGTCTGCTCCGGTGGCGCCGTCAGGCGACGAACGCGCCGATCGTGCAGGTCGAGGACGCCTACATCACCGGGACGCTCGATCTACGCGCCGCCGACATCAAGTATCTGTTCCGGTTCGAACGGTGCCGTTTCGAGCATCCGCCGGACGTCCGCGAGGCGCATCTGCTCGGGCTCGTGTTCCGCAAGTGCTGGCTGCCCGGGCTCAAGGCGCGGAACCTCCGTACCCGCAACGACGTCCGCCTGATCCGCAGTGTCGTGCAGGTCGACGGCGAGCACGAGATCGAGGAGACCACGGTGCAGCGCGGCGACGATCGCGAGCGCGGGATGCCGAACGCGGCGGTCAACCTCACCGACGCGGTCATCGAGGGCTCGGTCGTGCTGACCCGCACGGTGATCTCCCATCCGCGGGGCAAGGCGATCCAGGCCGACCGGGTCAACATCGTCGGCGCGCTGCTCGCGTATCGGCTGGTGGCCAACGGAGAAGTCCGCATCCCGGGTATGCGGGCGGGCGGTAACGTCAACTTCTCCGGTGCGACGCTGAACAACCGGGACGGCTTCGCGCTCAACGGGAACGGGATCCACATCGGCGGCAGCCTGCTGTGCGAGGTGGACAACTACGGGCCCGCCGCGCAGCGGAAACGCTTCTCCGCCAGTGGGATCATGTTCCTGCCGAGCGCCACTGTGGACAGTGACATCATCATGCGGGAGGCCAGGCTCTCGGTGAACCAGTCCGGGCCGATCGTGGTGGACGCCTGGAAGTCGAACGACCCGTACATCGATCCGCGGCCGGCGCTGGTCGCGGATCGGTTGACGGTCAACGGGAACCTCGAGCTGAGCGACGGTTTGCAGGCCACCGGGACGTTGCGGATGGTCAACGCGCGGATCGGCGGTTCGCTCCGGCTGGCGGGCGCCGAGGTCCAGGTCGTGCGCGGGCAGAGCATTCCCTACTACGACCGCGCGATCCACCTCGACGGGACGACGATCGGCGGCGACATCGAGGCGACGAGCCTGCGGGTGCCGTCGGGGCAGTTGCGGATGGCCGACATCACCGTCGGCGGGAACGTGCTCGCCTGGAACTCGATGTTCCTGCATCCCCGGCGAGACGTCTTTTCCGCGCGGCGCGCGAAGATCGCGGGCAACTTCCAGCTCACCGACGCGACCGTCCAGGGAACGCTGCGGTTACAGGGTGCCGAGGTCGGCGGCAGCGTGAACCTCTTCGGCACCAGCCTGACCGAGCCCGGCGCGCGGACGAACACCAGTTACTCGCTGGACGTCCGTACCGCGCGGATCGGCCGCGACCTCGTCCTCACCGAGAACAAGGAACGCCCGTTCGTCGCGCAGGGCGGGGTCAACCTCGACGGCGCCCAGGTCGCGCGGCGCGTCGATTTCCGTGGCGCCCGGCTCGGTTCCCTGCCACAGCACGGGATCGCGCTCGACGGCAGCGATGTCTCCGCCGACGAGTTCCTGCTCACGCCCGCGTCGCCGCCGGACGGCCGGATCGTGCTGCGGCGCGCGCATTGCGGGACCCTGGGCGACAACGAGGCGTTCTGGGCGTCGACGGCGGGGATCGAGCTGGAGGATTTCCGTTACGACGCACTGCAAGAGGACATCGCGCTCGACGACGACCGGGCGATCGACCATCGGATCGTGTTGCTGCGTAAGGCGATGGACGGTTACCGGCCAGGGCCCTACGACCAGCTGGCGGCGACGCTGCGCGCGTCCGGTAACGAAGAGCACGCCTCCACGGTGCTGCTGAAAAAGCAGCAGTTCCGGTATGTGGCGCTGGCGAAGGGCTTCAAGTTCTTCGGGCCCGGTGTGCACGTGTGGAGCTGGTTGCAGCGGTCGATGGTCGGTTACGGCTTCCGCCCGGTGCGTGCGCTCGGCTGGCTGCTGACGTTGCTCGTGCTCGGGAGCCTGTGGTTCGGGCTCGGGGTCGACGACTGCGTCACCAAACCCAATCTCACCGTGAGCGGGCCGCGGTGCCTGGTCAACCAGGACGACACCGGGCTGCAATGGAATCCGGTGCTGTACACGATCGACCTCCTGGTCCCGATCGTCGACTTCGGCAACAAGTCGCGCTGGTACATGCACGGTATGGACAACTGGGTCGCGGCCGGGTTCACCGCGTCGGGCTGGGTGCTGGCGACGACGGTCGCGGCCGGTATCAGCCGCATGCTCCGCCGTGACAACTGAGGGTATTTCACATACCATCAGTACGGAGGTATGCCATGACCGAGCCCAGCGCCACCGGCGAGATCGCGATCGCCGCCCCGCCCGAGAAGGTGTACGCCCTGGTCAGCGACCCGGGCGCGCTCGCGGGGATGGCCGAGGAGTACGAGGGGCACAGCTGGGTCGGTGACGCGAAGACCGTCGCCGTCGGCGCGAAGTTCCGCGGCCGCAACCGGCGCGGGGTCCGTCGCTGGAGCACCCTGTCGACGATCACCGACGCCGACGAAGGCCGGCGGTTCGCGTTCGAGGTGACCACCTTCGCCGGGCTTCCCGTGGCGCGCTGGCAGTACGACATCGAGTCCGCCGGCGCCGGGTGCGTTGCCGTCGAGAGCACGTGGGACCGGCGGCCGGGCTGGCTCCGCGGCCCGACGTCGCTGTTCACCGGTGTCTGGAAGCGGGACGACGCCAACCGGGCGAACATCGCCGCGACACTGGCCCGGCTGAAGGCCGCCGCCGAGAAGTCTTAACGCCGAAGCGAGCCGACCAGGTCGAGCATCTCGGCGTGATGCAACGCGGCCGGGTCGCGCGCGACGGACCGGACATGGCCGTCGATCTCCAGCGCCACCAAGCCGTGCATCCGGCCCCACACGCGTAGCGCCAGCACGGCCGCGGCCGGAGACACGTCCGGAAGGTCTTCCCGGATCTTCGCGACGTACTCGGGATTCAGGTCCGACCAAGCGCCCTCCCCGGGGCGGCCGTCGCGCCACACGGCGGCCACCAGCGAGGTCAGCAGGTGACACACGCGATGGTCGGTCCGGTCCACCGGGCCCGCCTCGGGTGGCCGGTAGCCGGGGATGGGGCGCCCGTAGAACAGCCTGAAGTCCTCGGGGTGGGCCAGTGCCCATTCCCGCAGGCCCTGGCCCCAGGCCACCAGTCTGCCGCCGGGGTCGGTCTCGGGCACGGCGTCGGTGGCGGTTTCCAGGGCGTCGGCGAGCGACCCGCCGATTCCGCTGATCAGTGCCGTGATCAAGTCGTCCTTGGTGGCGAAGTAGCTGTAGATGGCGCGAGCGGTCATCCCCATCTCACGGGCGATGCCGCGCAATGTGATCGCTCCTGGCCCAGCGTCGGCCATCTGCCGCCGCGCGATCGCGGTGATCTCGCGGCTGGTCTCCGCGCGCTGCCGGTCCCGGCGGCGCGGCGTCACGTCGTCCCTCTCGCTCACGTCGGCAGGATACAGTGTGTCATTACTACACACTGTGTCCGGAGGTCGCATGCCCGCCTATGTCGTCGTCGATGTCGGAGTGGTCGAAGAGGAGGCGGGCTGGGCCTATGCCCCCGTCGCCCAGCGGTCGATCCTCGATCACGGAGGCCGCTACCTGGTCGCGGGCCCCACGCCCGAACCGGTGGAGGGAACCTGGGACTCGCAGCGCCTCGTGGTCATCGAGTTCCCCGACATGGACCGGGTCCGGCAGTGGTACGACTCCCCCGAATACCGGCGCGCCCGGCGGATCCGGGAGGGCAAGGCTCAACTGCGGATGCTGTTCGTCGAGGGCGCACCGCCCGAAGGCTTCGCGCCCCCCGCCGGCTAATCCACGAAGCGCGACCAGAACTCCACCTGTCGCGGCCCGCCCGGTGGCGGCGGGCCCAGCGGCTGGTCGCCGAAGTCGTGCCGCAGGTATCCCCGCAGGTCGTAGCCGTAGTAAACGATGTCGGTCTGGTACACCGACAGCACCGGATACCCCGCGCTCCCGGCTATCCCCGGCAGATACCGGTGCCCGCACACCGGTACGAGCTGCGGAACCTCCGCCAGATACGAGCGTGCCCGCGAAAGGGCGTCGGCGAGGTCGATCGGGCGCATTCCCCAGTCCGGCAGCCAGAAACCGTTGTGCTCGATGTCGTAGAGCACCCCGTCGACCGGCCAGTCCAGCCGTTTGCGCAGCTGTTCGGGGTTGCCGCAGCGCCAGTCCGGCCAGCGGTCGCCGATCGGCACCCCGGCGGAGAGGAAGGTGCGGTGATCGGCGGCGAACCGGAAGCCGAAACGTGCTTCGACGTCGTCGAGCTCGGCCTCGCTCAACCCGGGACGCACGGGTTCGGCCAAGCTCGCCTGGAGGTCGTGTGCCTCCTCTGGGGTGAAGGCGGGCTCAACTGTGGACATGTGTTCGAGCCTAAGTCGCAGGACGTGAGGGCGCCTTCTCTTTTCCGTGCACGCCCAGTCGCGGCGCATTGAGCGCGCGGATGATCTCGGCCCGTTCGGATGGACGAGTCCCGCGAAGCGCGATCGTCAGGATCAGCGCCCGGCCCAAGGTCAGCACGATCGCGGTCAAGAGACCTATGAGACTCAAGTTCGCCACCATGGCCCGCTCCCCGGATCGTCGCTGACGCCACGGTGACCCGGAAAGCTGTCCTGTTTCCGGGCAGCAGGTGAACACGAAGTGAACTAAGCCGAACTGAGACATGGATTGCCGGTGACGGCGCGTCCCGAGCCGGGCTCCCTCATCACCCACAGGAGGCTCCTCCCCTGGGGTGAGCTCGCCCTCTCAACGCCTGGACCTCGGAACAGAGCGGCTCCCCGTGTAGTTCACTCATGGCGTGACTTCCCCACGAACGCAGTCCCGTGTGCGGGCGCCCGAGCTGGCAGGCGACGTCTGGCTCAACACCGGCGGCGAGCCGATCACCCTCGCCGGGCTGCGCGGCCGCGTCGTCCTGCTGGACTTCTGGACCAGCGGCTGCGTCAACTGCCTGCACGTGCTGGACGAGCTGCGCCCGCTGGAGGCCGAGTTCTCCGACGTCCTGGTGACCATCGGCGTGCATTCGCCCAAGTTCCTGCACGAGGGTGAGGCGGCCGCGATCGAGGCGGCGGTGCGGCGCTACGAGGTGCACCATCCGGTGCTCAACGATCCGCGGATGACCACCTGGTCGCAGTACGCGGTCAAGGCGTGGCCGACGCTGGTCGTCATCGACCCCGAGGGCTACGTCGTGCACGTCGCCGCCGGTGAAGGGCATGCCGAGGCGCTGCGCCGGGTGATCGCCGACCTCGTCGCGACCCACGAGGCCAAGGGCACACTGCGCCGCGGTGGCAGCCCGTACGTCCCGGCCGAGGAACAGCGCGCCGAGCTGCGGTTCCCGAGCAAGGCCGTCACCACCGCCGAGGGCCGGATCCTGGTCGCGGACACCGGCAACCACTCCATCGTCGAGTTCGCGTCCGACGGCGAGACGATCATCCGCCGCTTCGGCAGCGGCACCCGCGGCGCGCAGGACGGGCCGTTCGACCTGGCGACCTTCACCGAGCCGTCCGGGATCACGCTGTTGCCGTACGAGGTCGCGGAGCGCGCGGGCTACCACGCCGTCGTCGCCGACACGGCCGGTCACCGGTTGCGCGGGATCGACCTGATCACCGGCGAGGTCAGCACGGTCGCCGGCACCGGCCGCCAATGGCGCGACGGCGTCGACACCGGCAAGGCGCTCGAGGTCGACCTCACCAGCCCCTGGGACGTCGCCTGGTGGGGCCCCGCGGGCGGGGTCGTGGTCGCCATGGCGGGCAACCACACGCTGAGCGTGTTCGAGCCGGTCTCGGGCAGCATCCGTCGCTTCGCCGGTACGACTGTCGAGGGCTTGCGAGACGGCGACGTCCACGAAGCGTTCTTCGCGCAGACGTCCGGTCTCACGCCCGACGGGCAGCGGCTGTGGCTCGCGGACCCCGAGACGTCGGCGTTGCGCTGGATCCAGCCCGAGGGCGAGACGTTCACCGTGCACACCGCGGTCGGCATCGACCTGTTCTCCTTCGGCCACGTCGACGGCCCCGCGGACCAGGCGCTTCTCCAGCATCCGCTCGGCCTCGCCGTGCTGCCCGGCGACACCATCGCGATCGCCGACACCTACAACGGCGCCATCCGCCGCTACGACCCGCTCACCCGCCGGGTGACCACGCTCGCGACCGGCCTCGCGGAGCCGTCCGGCCTGCTGGTGCACGACGGCGAACTGCTCGTCGTCGAGTCGGCGGGGAACCGGATCGGGCCGGTGCCGCTCGACGAGACGGCCGTGGCCGGGGACGCGCACGCGGTCCGACGTCCGCCGACCGTGCTGGCGCCAGGGGAACTGGAGTTCTCCGTCGTCTTCGCCCCACCGCCCGGCGAGAAGCTCGATGATCGCTACGGCCCCTCGACGCGGCTGGAGATCAGCGCGTCGCCACCGGAACTGCTCGCCGACGGCGCGGGAGTGGGCACGGACCTGTTCCGCAAGCTCCGCTTCGCCGAGGGAGTCACCGAAGGCGTCTTGCAGGTCGTCGCGCAGGCCGCCAGCTGTGACAGTGATGACAGCGGCAGGGAACACCCCGCCTGCCGCATCACCCGGCAGGACTGGGGAGTGCCCGTCCGGTTCGAAAAGGGTGGAGAAAGCACGCTGAGCCTGGTCATGGCCGGGGATCCGGGTAAGTAGAGTCGTACTCGTGTCAGACGGGCCGAAACTCCAGATTCAGATGTTGCAGGACAGGGTGCTCGTGAAGCTGTCCCCCGAGGAGGGCGAGCGCCGGAGTTCCGGCGGCATCGTCATCCCCGCCACCGCGCAGGTCGCGCGGCGGCTCGCTTGGGGTGATGTACTGGGCGTGGGCAACAGTGTGCGGAACGTCAAGACCGGCGACCGCGTGCTGTTCAACCCGGACGACCAGCACGAGGTCGAAATCCAGGGCGAGGGGCACCTGGTGATGCGGGAGCGGGACATCCACGCCGTGGCGACCGAGCGGTCCGAACACGGCACGGGGTTGTACCTGTAACTCCGGTCGCGGGAGGGGTGGTGAGAGTTGGCGCGCGATGAGCACGGCGAACCGGGCACCGACCTGTTCACCGACGATCTCCTTCCCGCCACGGAGACCGACGAAGACCTCGTGGGCGAGCTTTTCGAGGGCGACAGGGTGGTGCCTCCGCCGTCGACGCCCGCGTCGAAGTTCCGCAAGGGCCTCGGCAAGGCCTTCATGCTCGCCGGCGTGCTCATGGGCCTGTTCGTGCTCACGTACGCGGTGGACCTGATCGCCAGCGCCGGGGACGTCCCGCGCGGTGTCACCGTCGCGGGGATCGACGTCGGCGGCCTCACGCACAAGGAAGCCGAATCGAAGCTTCGCCGCGAGCTGGAGCCGAGGCTGATCGAGCCGGTGCGGGTCCGCGCCGGCGACGTCCGCACGGTGCTGTACCCCACGTCGTCCGGTCTCGGCCTTGACTGGCCGCAGACGCTGGGCCGCGCCGGTCACCAGCCACTGAGCCCGTACACGCGGGTCATGTCGTTCTTCACCAGCCGTGAGGTCGGTGTCGTCACCTGGACAGACGCGCCGAAGCTCGAAAAGGCCGTCTCCGACCTCGCCGCCGCGAAGCTGAACCGACCGCCGGTCGAAGGCGACATCACCTTCAAACCCGTCGAGGACAGCGACGGCGGGGTCCTCCCGGTCGCGGTGGAGCCGCGCGCCGGTCAGACGCTCACCGACGTCAAGGCGTCGGTCACCGCGGTCACCGATGGCTGGCTGAGCGACGGTGGCGTCGAGCTGAAGGTGAACGTCGCACCGGTGAAGGCGACTTCGCCGGGAGTGCACGCGGCGCTGGGCAAGATCGTCGTGCCCGCGGTGGCGAAGCCGCTCCTGATCCGTGGCGAGGGCAAGGACGCGACGCTGAAACCGGACGCGATCGCGGGCTCCTTCCAGTTCGCCGCGCGCGAAGACGGCAACCTCGAGGTCCGGATCGACCAGGGCAAACTGCGGGCGGCAGCGCAACCACAGCTCAAACCGACCGAGACCGACGGGGCGGACGCGCAGATCGTCTTCGTCGGCGACAGGCCTGCCGTCCAGCCGTCGAAGGACGCGCGGAAGGTCAACTGGGAGCTCACGTTCTCCGCGCTGACCTCGGTGCTCGCGAAGAGCGAAGAACGGGAGCTGAAAGCGGTCTACGACGCCAGCAGCCCGGCCGTCAGCACCGACGCGGCGAACGTCCTCGGCATCAAAGAGATCATCGGCGAGTTCACCACGTCGGGCCTCGGCGGGCCCGCGATGACCAACGTGCAGGCGTTGGCCACCCGCGTTTCCGGCACCATCGTGAAGCCGAACGAGACGTTCAGCCTCGGCGCCCGGTCGGGAGCGCGGACGGCGGACGCGGGCTACGTGCCCGCCCCGGTGAGCGAGGACGGCACCGGCCCGGTCGTGGTCGGTGGCGGCGTCTCGCAGCTCGCGACGACGCTCTACAACGCCGCGTACCTGGCGGGACTGGCCGATGGCGGGCATCTGGAGCACGATCACCACCTCGACCGCTACCCGGTCGCGCGGGACGTCAAGGTGATCGACAACGACGGTTCGCCGGTCGAGATGCAGATCGTCAACGACGCCCCGACCGGTATCGCGATCCAGGTCGTCCCCGCCAACGGTTCGGTGACCGTGCGGATCTGGGGCACGAAACGCTTTTCGGTCCAGAGCGTCGGCGGCGAACGGCACTCCTATGTCGCCCAGCCCGTGCAGGTGGGCTCGGGTCCTGGCTGTGTGGCGGATCCCGGTTCCGCCGGGTTCAGCACCTCGGACACCCGCGTGCTCATCGACGTCGTCACCGGCACGGAGGTCCGCCGGGAAACCCGCAACGCGACCTATTCTCCGCGGGCCACGATCATCTGCGCCTGAGCTTCACCGCAGCACCATGCAGCCGAGGGCCTCGAAGTCCGCGAGCCACGAAGGCTCCCGCAACTCCTTGTTCCATCGCAGATCCAGTTTGTCCAATTTGGACAATCGGGCGATGGAAGCCGGCAGGGTGGTGAGCCGGTTCTCGCGCAGGTCCAGCTGGCGCAGCTCGCTCAGCTCACCGATGGAGTCCGGCAACGACGTCAGCCGGTTGCGCCGCAGATGCAGTTCCCGCAACGGGGAAAGCGTCCCCAGTGACTCCGGCAGCGCGGTCAACCCGTTGCCGTACAAGCGAAGCTCACGCAGAGAGGTCAGCCCGGAGAGATCATCCGGCAAGGTGGAGATGCGATTGTCCGTACACCCCAGGTATTTCAGCCGTCCGAGCGAACACAGCGCGGCGGGGAACTCGGTCAGCCGGTTGTCGCTCAGGTAAAGGTATTCCGTCAACCCGGGAAGCTCGCCGATCTCGTCCGGCAGGGCCGAAAGCTCGTTGTGCCCCAGGTCGAGGGTGTGCAGCTGCCGCAGGGCACCGATCGCGGGCGAGACGGAGGTCAGCCGGTTGGCGGCCAGATTCAGCACCCGGAGGCCGGACAAGGACCACAGCTCGCCGGGAACGGACGTCAGCCGGTTGTCGTACAGGTCCAGGTACTCGAGTGAGTCCGGGAGGGAGACGCCGGTCAGGGAGGTCAGCCCCTGGCCACTGAGTTCGAGTCGAGTGGTCACAGGGGCCGACCGTAGCCCGGTCAGGTCACGGCCCGGTGCCCGCCGCCCTTGACCTTCGCGTAGATGGCGGCCGCGGCGATGACGCCGACGACGGCCGCGCCGACCTGGAAGGCGTGCCGGATCCAGTCGATGCCCGCGGTGTCGCGGACGCCGAACACGCCTGCCAGCCAGTTGCCGATGAAAGCGGCGATGATGCCGACCAGGATCGTCAGCCACATCGGGATCTTCTGATCGCCGGACGCCAGCATTCGGCCGATGACGCCGAGGATCAGGCCGACCACGATCGTGGTGATGATGCCCCAAAGGCCACCCAACATGGTTCCTCCTTCGCTGGAGAATCGAGTTGAACCCACCGTGACAGTAAAAGCGCCTCGTCGCGCCTCAAGACCCCCTACCGGGTGACACCCCGGCGTCCGTAAAGGTTCGCGGCCAGCGTGACCCCGATACCGGCGATGACTATCTGGGTGATGAGTTCGAGCCAGTCGAAGCCGTTCGTGTCCGCGTAACCGAGTCCGCGGGCGATCGCCGTGCCGATGAAGGCGGCGACGATGCCGACGGCGATGGTCAGCCAGATCGGGATGGACTGTTTGCCGGGGGCGAAGAACCTGCCGAGCACCCCGAGGATCAAACCGACCACGATCGCCGTGATGATGCCGGTGACTGTCATTGAGACTCCTTTGCCGAGGTCTCCGCCGGGAGGCGGACTCAGCACGGAGATGCCCGCCGAAAACCCGCTCGAAACCAGAAAGGCCCTCTCCGCGAAGGAGAGGGCCTTTCGTCACGAAATCGTTTAAAACGCGGCTTCGGAGAGCTCCATGAGGGCGTTGTCCGCGGCCTCGACGATCGCCCGGCGCGAGGTCAGCTCCGGCAGCACGCTCTTCGCGAAGAACGACGCCACGGCGATCTTGCCTTCGTAGAACGGGGCGTCCTTCGCCGACGCGCCCGCGTCAAGCTTGCCGATGGCGACCTCGGCGTGCTTGATGAGCTGCCAGCCGATGAGCAGGTCGCCGACCGACATCAGCAGGCGGACCGTGTGCTGGCCGACCTTGTTGATGTTCTGCGGGTCTTCCTGCGACGAGGTCAGGTAGCCGATCAGCGAGCCGAGCATGCCCTGGGTGTCTTCGAGCGCCTGCTTGAGCAGACCGCGCTCGTTCTTGAGCCGCCCGTTGCCGATCTCCGACTCGATGGTCTTCGTGATCTCCCCGGCGACGTAGGCCAGCGAAGCGCCCTTGTCGCGGACGATCTTGCGGAAGAAGAAGTCCAGCGACTGGATGGCCGTGGTGCCTTCGTACAGCGAGTCGATCTTCGCGTCCCGGATGTACTGCTCGATCGGGTAGTCCTGAAGGAAGCCCGACCCACCGAAGGTCTGCAGCGACTGAACGAGCTGCTCGGTCGCGCGCTCCGAGCCGACCCCCTTGACGATCGGCAGCAGCAGGTCGTTGACGCCGTGCGCCACCTTCTGCGACGCCTCGTCGCCCTCACCGGTCCACACCTGGTCCTGGAACGACGCCGTGTAGAGGTACACCGCACGCAGGCCCTCGGCGTACGCCTTCTGCAACATCAGCGAGCGGCGGACGTCCGGGTGGTGGGTGATCGTGACGCGCGGCGCCGCCTTGTTCAGCATGTTCGGCAGGTCGGCACCCTGGACGCGCTCCTTGGCGTACTCGAGCGCGTTGAGGTAACCGGTCGACAGCGTCGCGATGGCCTTGGTGCCGACCATCATGCGGGCGTACTCGATGACCTGGAACATCTGCGCGATGCCGTCGTGCACCTCGCCGAGCAGCCAGCCCTTGGCGGGGGTGCCGTGCTGGCCGAAGGTCAGCTCGCAGGTGGTGGAGGCCTTGATGCCCATCTTGTGCTCGACTCCTGTGACGAAGGCGCCGTTGCGCTCGCCCAGCTCACCGGTCTCGCCGTCGAAGTGGAACTTGGGCACGAGGAACAGCGACAGGCCCTTGGTGCCCGCCTTGGTCTCGATGCCAGGGCCCTCGGGGCGGGCCAGCACCAGGTGCATGATGTTTTCGACCATGTCGTTCTCGGCCGAGGTGATGAACCGCTTCACGCCGTCGATGTGCCAGGAGCCGTCCTCCTGCTTGACGGCCTTGGCGCGGCCGGCGCCGACGTCGGAACCGGCGTCGGGCTCGGTGAGCACCATCGTCGCGCCCCAGCCGCGGTCGATCATGACCTGCGCCCAGCGCTTCTGCTCTTCGGTGCCGTTCTTGTCGACGATCCCGGCGAAGCTCGGGCCCGCCATGTACATGAACAGCGGCGCGTTGGCGCCGAGGATCAGCTCGGCGGCGGCCCACTGCACGGTCGGGGGCAGGCCGAAGCCGCCCAGTTCGTTCGGCAGGCCCAGCCGCCACCATTCGCCGTCCATCAGCGCCTGGTAGCTCTTTTTGAACGACTCGGGGATCTTCACCGAGAAGGTCTTCGGGTCGTACACCGGCGGGTTGCGGTCCGCGTCGGCGTACGAGTCGGCGAGGGGACCGGAAGCGAGCTTGTTCAGCTCGGTCAGCACGCCGCGGGCGGTCTCCTCGTCGGATTCCGCGAGGACGCCCTTGCCGAGGCGGTCCTGCACGCCGAGGACCTCGAAGAGGTTGAACTCCAGGTCTCGGACGTTGCTCTTGTAGTGGCCCATTTCGTCACTCCAATGTGTTCGGCTCCCCGGCCGGGCACACATCCCCTACTCGCCGGTAACTTCAGGATATTACCTGTGGGTAACCGACGGCAAGTGCATGGCCACTGTTGTGATGTGTAAATCAGCGATACGGGGGGTTCAGCGGGGTGACGGCGCGATCGAAGGCGCCGGAGCGGCGTCCGGCGGGCTGTGCGCGTCGTCGGGGTTCGCCACCAGGATGCCCGATCGGAACGCGATGGTGACCGCGTGTGTCCGGTCGCGGGCGGAAAGCTTGCGCAGGATGCTCTTGACGTGGGTCCGCACGGTTTCCACGGACAGGAACAGGATCTTCGCGATTCCTGAGTTCTCCAGCCCCTCGGCAACCAGTTGCAGGACCTGGTACTCGCGCCGGGACAGCGGCATCAGGCCGCGCGCGGTCGCGGGCTTGGGCGGTTCGCCCGCCTTCGGGAGCACGGGCTGGCGCTTCGGCCGCGCCGTCAGCGCCGCCAGCGTCGGGTCGATGTAGCGGCGGTCGCTGTGCGCGCGCCGGATCGCCTCGGTCAGATGCCGTCCGTCGGTCGCCCGCGGCACGATCGCGTGCACGCCTGCCGCGATCGCCGCGGCGAGGTACTGCTGTGTGCGGTTGGTGTCCCTGACCAGCGTGACGATGACCAGCGCCGGGTCGCCGCCGCTGAGCAGCCGGGACAGGTGGCAGTTCGGATCGAGCGCCGAATCCAGCACGATGACGTCCGGTTTGAGCTGCTCGCACAACTGGAGCGCGGCGTGATGGCTCCCCGCGTGCCCGAGCCACTGCAACCCCGGCGTGCGGTGGACCAGCGAACTCAGGCCCTCGCAGAAGATCGGGATCGGATCGACGGCGGCCACGCCGAGGCCCCGGCCGCCTGGTGACAGTCCGCCAGGCCTCCCCGCCTGTGCTCGGTTCGGTTCGATGCCTCGCATCACGGACCCCTCCGTTTTCCTGCCCGTCATTCCCGGACGAGGACCTGGAGTCCTTTCGGCGACCACCGCCCCCCGGCGTGGTCACCCTCGTCAACCGGTCCCCCTGCGGGACCGGACGGAAATAACACCTCGTAACTATTACGAGTCAGTAGGCCGGTGGACGTGACGCGGTATCCCCCTCATAGATGTATCGCATCGTCGCGGCAAACTCTGCGTACCAGCAGGTTGTGGATCTCTTGCTCGAATGAGCGCGTCCAGGGGAGTTCTTGACACATTCACTACTCAGAGTGGACTCCGGCCCGGAGGCGACCGAACTCGTCCCCGAGCGCCGGAGGCGTCCAGTGCGCGTTCAACCCGCTCGGATTCGGCAGTACCCAGACCCGCGCGCCACCGATTGCGCCGTCCTGCGGGCCGACTTTCGCCTTCGGCAGGCCGAACGCGGTCCGGAAGGCCGTGATCCCGACCACGGCGAGCCACCGTGGCCGGTATTCGGCGACCCTCGCCGTGAGAAGGCGCCCACCTTCGAGGAATTCGTCCTTCGTCAGTTCGTCGGCCCGCGCCGTCGTCCGCGCGACGACGTTCGTGATGCCGAGTCCGTAGCCGAGGAGTTCGTCCTGCTCGCTCGGATCGAGCAGGCGCGGGGTGAAGCCGCCGCGATGCAGGGCGGGCCAGAACCGGTTCCCCGGTCTGGCGAAGTGCAGGCCGAGGGCGCCGGAGTAGAGGCCGGGGTTGATTCCGCAGAACAGCACGTCGAGATCCGGCGCGATGACGTCGTCGATGGTCTTGCCGTACGCGGCGGCCAGTTCGTCCTTGGTCGGTCGTGTCCTCACCTGGCCAGTTTCCGGCACGCTGACGGGTATGGAGCAGGGGCGTTCACGACCACCGCATTTAGAGGACTAAATGCGGCGGGCGTGAGGTGCTCCGCTCGCCTTGTGTCGGCTTCAGGTGTCGCGAAAGCCACTTTCAGGACATCAGGTGTCCCGAAAGTGGCTTTCGCGACACCTACCCAGCCCGCGTGGCCTGGGCTCTCGGTGCCGGGCCCCGTGATCCGCGACACCCACTTTCGTCGCAAGGGGTGGCCAAGTCACCACGACCTGCGTACTGTTTGTGATCTCGCACACAAGGCCGTATTCGAGGAGGCGTTTTGCAGCTCTCGCTCATCCTCGGCCTGGTCGCGTTGATCTTCGTGGTGGCTACCGTGCTGGTGGTCGCGGAAGACCGGCGGGCCGCGCGGCGCGCGGCCCAACGACGGCGGGCGAGACTAGCGAGCCTGGGCGAGGTCGACCCGCTCGCGGCGCAACGGCTGCACCTCGACCATTGACGGAACGGGCTTCCGCACGAGGCTGAGCAGCAGGGCTCCGGCGATCCAGCCGAGCATCGCGCCACCGGTGTTGTTGAGCAGGTCGTCGACGTCGAAGATCCGGTAGACGTAGGGCGCGGTGCCGAAGTTCGCGGTCAGCTGTGTGCTCTCGATCAGCAGTGAAGCGGCGAGACCGATCAGCGTCGTGCCGACGAAGCCGCGCCTCCAGAGCGTCCTGGCGAAGAAACCGAGCGGGACGAACAGCAGCACGTTCATGGTGGCCTGCTGGAAGGTCTGGGTGGTGAACCAGTCGGCCATCGGGAGTCCGTGCTTGAGCAGTTCGGTGTGGATGTCGGTGATCCACTGGAACGGGGTCAGCTGCACGGTCTGGCTCAGCCGGTTGACGCCGGGCCCTGGCAGCGGCAGGAAGGTCACCGCGAGCGTCATGGTGCCGTAGAGCAGCACGGCGGCCATCGTCAGGACGGGACGAAGGCGCACCTGGCCGTGCCGCGCGTGCAGGAGGATCAGCTGCGGGATCAGCACCGTCGCCCAAAGCGCGAAGAAGCCGATCAAGCCGTACTGCAAAGCGGTGACCTGTGCGTTCGTCATGACACCGACGTTAGGGATCCCGGCGGTCCCGCCACTTCGGTCGAAGGGCCGCGGCGGACGGGGCCGAATCGGCCGAGTGGCCGACCCCGATCTTGGCCGATCGGCGAATACTCGCTCCCCGCCCCGGCGCCGGCCGTGGGATTCTGCCCGGATGCTGCTCGTGCGACGGCTGGCCGCCGGAGACCTCGACGTTTTCCGTGGGATCCGCCTGCGTGCCCTGACGGACACCCCCGAGAACTACGGCTCGATCGCCGCGGCGGAACGGGCGCAGTCCGACGAAGAGTGGCTCGCGAGGCTGGCCGAGGACGCCTGGTTCGCCGCGTTCGACGACGGCCGCCCGGTCGGCCTCGTCGCCGGACGGGCACGCGACGACGGCTGGATCCTCTACTCGATGTGGGTCGCGCCCGAGGCACGCGGACGAGGGCTCGGCACGAAGCTGATGGGTGAACTGCGGTCAGCCGCCGAGGCCGACGGCGCGCGCGAGGTATGGCTGCATGTCGCGGAGGACAACGACCGGGCGCGACGGCTGTATCTGCGGCTGGGGTTCGTCGCGACGGGTGAACTGGAGCCGATGCCGAACGACGTCACCCGGCGGCGTGAACGCTTTTGCTACGTGTTGCCGTATTTACCTATTACCGCCGGTAGCAGTAAATAGCCTGGCCTCGCGTTCGCACCGAGACGTCATCACCGTCGATCTGCCCGGTTTCGGCGAGTCCGCACCCCATCGCATCCTCCCCGCCCGAAGGTCGCCGAGTTGCGGCGGATCGCGCCGAAGGCGAACTGCTGATCCTTCCCGGCTGCGGGCACGTGCCGATGAACGACGAACCCGAGCTGGTGACGAAACTGCTGCTGAACGGTTCACGCGACATGTGACGTTTGCCTATCGTCCTGATTTTTCCTCTGGTGCAGGTCAGGTTCGCCAGGCAAACTCCTCCGCCGTGCGCCCAAGAACGAAGTTCACCGCCCGGCTGGCCTTGGTCGTCGGTGCCGCGTTGGTCACCGTCGCCGTGCCCGCGTCCGCCGCGCCTGCCACCACCGATGTCCGGATCGTCACGTTCAACGACCTGCACGGAAACCTCGAACCGCCGTCCGGTTCGAGCGGCCGCGTCACCTTGCCCGGTGGCGCGACGGTCAACGCCGGTGGCGCTGCCTACCTCGCGACGCACCTGAAGCGGCTTCGCGGCGAAGCGCGCAATACGGTCGTGCTTTCGGCCGGTGACAGCATCGGCGCGTCGCCGGTGATCTCGGCGTTGTTCCACGACGAGCCGACCGTCGAACTGCTGAACCTGCTCGGTGTCGAGGCTTCCGTGGTGGGCAACCACGAATTCGACGAAGGACTCAAGGAACTCCGCCGCGTCCAGAACGGCGGTTGCCACCCGGCCGACGGCTGCCAGTTCCGGAAGTCCTTCAAGGGCGCGAATTTCCCGTTCCTCGGCGCCAACGTGTACCACGAGAACGGCCTCCCGGCGTTGCTGCCGTTCAGCATCGAATTCTCCGGCGGTGTCCCGATCGGTGTCATCGGCGCGACGCTGAAGGACCTGCCGCAGGTCGTCACCCCGGAGGCGATCAAGGGCCTGAAGTTCGGCGAAGAGGTCCAGGCGATCGACCGCACCGCGAAGCTGCTCGACCTGTTCGGCGTCAAGGCGCAGGTCGTGCTGCTGCACCAGGGCGACAACTCCGAGACCGCCGGTCCGGACGAGTGCAAGGTCAAGCCGGGCGCCGCGACCGCGATCGCGCGGCAGGTGACGTCCGAAGTGGACGCGATCTTCACCGGGCACAGCCACCAGCAGTACAACTGCGTGATCAACGACCCCGAGGGCAAGCCCCGCCCGGTGATCCAGGGTGCTTCGTTCGGTCGTCTGCTGTCGGTCGTCGACCTGAAGATCGACCGCCGGACCCGCGACGTCGTGCGTGGCGAGACCAAGGCGCACAACGAGATCGTGACTCGCGACGTCAAGCCGGACCGCACCGTGCAGGACCTGATCGAAGAGGCCAAGACCAAGGCCGCGCCGATCGCGAACAAGGCCGTCGGCACCATCACCGCCGACCTGGTCGACGAGGGCGCGGCCTCCGGTGAGTCGCCGCTCGGCGACGTCATCGCGGACGCCCAGCTCGAGGCCACGCGGTCGAATGGCGCGCAGATCGCCATGACGAACCCGGGCGGCATCCGCACGGACTTCAGCTACGCATCTTCGCCGAATGGTGAGGGCGACGGTGTCGTGACCTACGGCGAGGCGTTCGCCGTGCAGCCGTTCGCGAACATCATGCAGACGATCACGCTCACCGGGGCGAACCTGAAGAACGTGCTCGAGCAGCAGTGGCAGGCGAACGGCGTCGTGCGGATCCTGCAGATCTCGAAGTCGCTGAAGTACTCCTATTCGGCGACCGCGCCCGCCGGTTCGCGCATCTCGAACCTGACGCTCGGCGGCACGCCGATCGACCCGGCGGCGTCGTACCGCGTGTCGGTGAACAACTTCCTCGCCGCCGGCGGGGACGGCTTCACCGAATTCACCAAGGGGACCGATCTTTCGGGTGGTCCGGTGGACCTGGACGCGCTGATCGCGTACTTCGCGGCACACCCGGGCATCGCCCCGCCCGCCGCGGATCGGATCACCGTCCTCCCGTAGCCCAGGTGACATCTTCGGCGTGGATTTGTCAGTGACCCAGTGCACAATGTCCGCCATGACGACCTGGGAAGAAGTCGTGGACCTGGCGGGCAGGCTGCCGGAGGTGGAGGAGTCCACTTCGTACCACACACCGTCGCTGAAGGTCGCGGGCAAGAACTTCGCCCGGCTGCGCACCGAGGCCGAGGGCGGGCTGATGCTGCTGTGCGAGCACGCGGAGAAGGAGGCCCTGCTGGCCTCCGGTGACCCCGCGTACTTCACCACGCCGCATTACGACGGCTACGGCGCGATCCTCGTCGACCTGGAAAAAGTCGAGAAGGCGCAGCTGCGTGAGCTCATCGAGGAAGCCTGGCGGTTGAAGGCGCCCGCCAGGCTCACGAGAGGTTTGGACGACTAGCGGAGTTCCCCTTCGAGCAGGCTCATCAGGTACTTGTCGTGCCACTCGCCGTTCTGGCCGCGGAACGCCTGCCGGTGCCTGCCGTCCACCTGGAACCCGAGCTTCTGGTAGATGTGGATCGCGGCCTCGTTGTCGACCACGACCCACAGCGCGATCATGTGCAGCCGCATCTTTTCGAAGCCGTAGCGGCAAAGCGTGCGCATGGCGTCGGTGCCGTAGCCGCCGCCCCAGTGATCCTTCTCGCCGAGGTAGATGTCGAGTTCCGCACGCCCCTGTTCCGGTGTGGCGTCGCG
This sequence comes from Amycolatopsis coloradensis, assembly GCF_001953865.1. Lineage (GTDB taxonomy): Bacteria > Actinomycetota > Actinomycetes > Mycobacteriales > Pseudonocardiaceae > Amycolatopsis > Amycolatopsis coloradensis. The sequence goes on along the minus strand of NZ_MQUQ01000003.1, from coordinate 602,679 downwards.
CAGGGTGCAGGTGCCGATCAGAGTGCCGACGGCGAGGCTCTCGATCGCGAAGCTCACCCGTGCGTAGCTGTTGGGCTCCCGCCTGGCGAAGCGCTCGCGGATCTGGGCGAGCGATTCCGGGTGATCCGACGTCAACCAGCGCACGACCTCCGGGTCGTTGTGCCAGCGCCACAGCGTGTCGGCGTCCTCGGGCTCCAGCGGCCGTAAGCGGATCAGTTCACCGGTCAGCATCGTCCATCCCAAGATCGGTATCGGACTTTCAAGACTATTGGGCGATACCCTGGAGCAGCCACCGCTTTACGGGGATTTCCAGCAGCACTCTGGCCCCGAACGGCTCGACTTCCTCGCCTGCCGCCCAGCCGTCGTACTTCGCCGCCAGCGCCGCGAGAACGTCTTCGCGCAGAGCTTCGCGATGGACACGGGCAAGGCCTTCGGCGACCACGGGGGCGTCGCCGTCTTCGAGCGCGAGGCTGACGCGCGGGTCTTCGGCGACGTTGCGCACCTTCACGTTCCGGTCGCCGCTACTGACCCAGAAGACGTCGCCCAGATAGACGAACCACACCGGCGTGACGTGCGGTGAACCGTCCGCGCGAAGTGTGCACAACCAGGCGTTGCGCTCCCGGGTGAGACGTTCGATAAGCGATTGATCACGTTTCACCTGGTCAGCTTGCCCGAAAGCTAGGGTCCCTGGCCTATGAAGGTCCACCAGTACTGCTACTTCGCTTTGAAGAGCGAAACCGTGTCCGCCGCGGAGATCACCGCGCGGCTCGGTATGCAGCCCGACGAGGTCCTGGTACTGGGTTCGCGGTCCGCCGAACACCGGTTGCCGCGGATGCACGCCTGGAAGGTGACGCATCGGGGTTCGGAACCGGTCGACGACCAGATCGAGAGCGTGATCGGCAGGCTCGCCCCGGTCCGCCCGGGAATCCGGACCCTGGCGGACGAGGGGGTGAGCGCGGTGCTTCAGGTGGTGCGCTACTTCCATCACCGGGACGGAGGCGAGGAATTCGGCTGGCATCTCTCGCCTGCCGTGATCGCGTTTCTCACCGAAGCCGCCGCGGCGCTGGACGTCGACGAGTACGACCTCAGCGAGTGACGCTTCGGCCGGTCCGGTGCGCGGCGGGAACGCAGGAGATGGTGGGATGGTGCCCCACAGCCGGACAACCCCGTTGGGAGCCCAGCATGTCGAGCGAGAACTGGCCGTTGCGCCAGGATCCGGAGTCGCCGGTCATCATCTCCCGGTCGCTCGTGGAGGACCCGTCGAACCTCGCGTTCGTCGTGCTGGACGACGACGGTGACTGGTTCATCAGCGACGGCAACGAGTTCTCCGAGGACATGGAACTCAACCGCGACGCGTTCGGCGCGCTGCCCCTGCGGGAAGCGGTGGACCTCATCCCCGAAATCGCCGCGCTCGCCGGCCTCCCCACCGGCATGGCCGCCGACTGGGACCCGGAGCGCCGTACGTGGCTGCTGAGCTCGGTCGCCGATTCGGATGACGACGACGAGGATCTCCTGGTGCGCGCCGCCCGCCTCGCGGCGTGGACGCATCCCGGCTCGCCGCTGGAAGAGGTCCAGGTGAGCACCGAACTCGCCGAGATCGCCACCGATCCCGCCGCCCCGGCCCGCGCCGTGCGCCAGGTCGTCCGCGAGGCGGACGGCACCTGGCTGCTCGTCGGCTTCCAGGTGCCGGAGAACGAGGACTTCGAGGTCGAAGCCCTCGAGATGGAGCACGCCGTCACGCTGTACCCGGACGTCGCGCTGGTGCTGAGCGCCGCGCCCGGCCAGGTGTACGACCGCCCCAGCGCCGATGCCCCGTGGGAACTCGTCGAAGGCTGACCCTCAGCCGAAGTCGCAGTACATGACGTGCAACCCGACGCGCCCCAGCGCCGGGTGCTCGAACGCGCCCGGCACCGTCCCGACGATCTCGAACCCGAGCCGTTCGTAGACCCGGATCCCGGCCACGTTCGACTCGGCGACCGCGTTGAACTGCATCCCCGCGAACCCCTGTGCCTTGGCCCAATCCAGGACATACGCGCACAACGCGCTGCCGACACCCTTGCCGCGAAGATCTTTGTCCACCATGAAGCTGGCCGTCGAGACATGCGACCCGGGTCCGTCGCGGTTCGGCCCCGTCTTGGCCGTGCCGAGCACCCGGCCGTCCTCGACCGCGACCACCGTCAGGCCCGGCGGCGTCTCGACCCAGGTCTCGCGAGCGTCTTCCTCGCTCAGGCCGGGATCGTAGGTGTACGTGTCCGCCGCCCGCACGACCTCGCGCACGATGGGCCACACCCGCGGCCAGTCGTCTTCGGTGAACTGCCGGATCTCCATGATCGGCACCGTAACAACCGCGTCGTCCGTGCGACGAACTTTCGCGACCCGAGGAGTTCGGAGGGCCGAGTAGGAGATCGTCTGCACCGTTCAGACCGGATGTACCGCCGGTGGCCACATCCTGGCCGTCGGCAGCGGCGACCACCACTTAACGCGGGTCGATGATGTCTACACGTCGATGGACAATGACGAGCGGTATTTCACCGACGCCGCTTTGCGGATCAATTTGGACATTTCGCCGCTGTGTGGCTAGTGAGGGAAACCGTTCCGGTAGTTCTGGAACCACCGCCAGGCGAAGCCGGAACCCAAGAGCAGCCCGGCGCCCGTCAAGCCCGCGCCGATCCAGATCTCCGTCGTGCCGGACTCCCGCTCGACACGCGTTCCCGGCGGCAATTCGGCCGCGATCCCCTCGATCCTGCCCTGGATCGCACGATGGTCGAAGACGCTCAGCTCGCCGTCCTCCACCAACGTGCTCATCCAGCGGCGCACCTCGTTGTTCTGCTCAGGGGAAAAACCGGGAAACTCGATCGAGGACATCCGGAGCAGTCCAGGCCCCATGCACCTCAGCGGCTCGCCGGTGGACGCGTCGAGGTAGTGCCCGGTCGCCCCGCATTCGTCGCCCGGCCTGGCGAAAACGACGGTGTACGGCCCCGGCGCGCTGCCCGTGTTCAGGCCGATGAGGAGGAAGATCGCGCCGACCATCAACAGCGGGAGGAGCAGCGCCCCCGCCAGAACGGTCAGCAAGGCAGACGCGGTGCTGTCGCTCGACATTCTTCGCACGCTGCGGAAGGTAACGGCGGGTTAAGGGGAGGGGTCCCCGCAGTCGATCGGCTCGGACAAGACGCTCATAGGATTCTGTCACATTGTCAGGGATCTCTTGGTGAATCGCGAAACCGCGTTCGGCATGGACAGTAATAAGTTGGGTATCCCTGACAAGCATGTTGATGACCCGGTCCACATCGCCGATGCTCTCGATGTACTCGTCCAGCGAAAGCGGCCGCGAAGCACAGATGATGTCGACCTCGGGCCAGAGCTTCCTGCAAGTCGCATACGCCCGTCGCTGCTGATACGGCCGCGAGATGAGAACGACCGAAGCAACATTGAGGCCGCGAGACGCCAGCAGCCTCCGAGTGAGCGCGATGTTGGCGCTGGTGAAGACGATGAGTGGGAACATCCCGGCGTGGAACAGTTCCGCGGTGCGGGGTCGCGACGCCGAGGTCGTGGCTGCCGAGCCCGATGCCGACGTCGGCGGGCCGGAGTTCGTGACGCATGTCGTGGTTAGTCCCTGAGCGTTTGGACGTCGGCGCGGAGATCATCCGGCAGGGTCTCGGTCATCGGGGAGTCCGAGTCAAAGCGAAAGCCCCATGTCCTAAGTGGACATCCACTGACCTGGGGCTTTCGCGGGAGAGCGGATGACGGGAATCGAACCCGCGTATTCAGCTTGGGAACCAGGGTGATCATGCTGGAAAGTGGCCCTGACCTGCGGACGCTCGTCTCCCGCGATGCCTGGCGTTGACCTTGGTTGACCGGCCTGAATGGCACGCTAATGGCATGAGCTGCCCCCACCCAGTCCTCACCCGCCACCCCGATACGAAGCCAGCACGCGGACGGTGGTGCCGGGTCAAGGCACGCCTTCCCGCCTTGACCCGGTGCTACCGGCCGTTGTCACGATCCGGCTTCTGGGTGGTTCAGCGGCCACTTCTCGGGCTGAGAAAGCCTCGCCTCGGTGACCAGATACAAGGCGGCTGGGCCGTACTGCGAGTCGACGTACGCACAGGGCGAGCTCCCCGGCACCAACCCGAGTCCGCGTAGTTGAGTCTCCGTGCACAGAAAGGCCGGAGCATCTCGCGAACGGTAGCGGGGCAGTCCGTGCGGTGTCCATTCGTACGGTGTGGCGTCCATGGGTTCGACGCTAGAGATCAGCGGCGTCGACTTCAGCGGCCGTCCGGGCGACGAAGCATTCTTGCTCGACGAGGCGTCGGCGGCGCGCTGCGGCGCAGGCACTGGTTGTCGGGCGCTACGGCTTGCCTAACGACGTCACGATCCATACAGCATTGGGCGTGCTGCCGTGGCCGCCCGATCGAGCTCTCCTACTCTCCCGAGCGGAGCGACGTCTAACTCAAGAGCGGAGCACGATGACTGGACCTACTCCCTGGTGGGGAACCTTGGTTGTAGCCGCGGTTGGTCTCCTAGGCGTCCTTGTAACGGTGGGAGTCGCCGCCTGGCGCGAGCACAGGAGGGCAGAGGAGATGCGCATCGAACGTGCTCGGGAGCGTCGGTCAGGCGTCTACGCAGAGTTCTATCGAGTGGTTGCCGCCTACCGGAGGGTCGTCGACGAACTCGGTGACGCAGCGAGCAAACACCGTCAAGCGAAGACTAGGTTCGGACAGGCCGGAGCGACGAAGACAGTTGCGCAGTTGACCAATGACGTACGTGAGCTCGGTGACTCGGCCGCGATGGTGTACGGGCAGATTCGGTTCCTGGCCCCACTTGACGTGGTTTCAGCGGCTGCGCAGGCGGTTGAGGCGTTGACTCCTAATCAAGACGCGCGGGCGGACGGGCGAACAGATGGTGTAGAGGCCGACGCCTTCATACAGGCACTTGATGCAGTCGTCGCGAAGATGCGGCTCGATCTGGGCTCGGAGCCAGGTCACAACACGTCGCGCCGAGGCCGCCGGCCAGAGCGGAGCGGAGGCCGAGCGGTCCTCGGCGGCGGCACGCTTGCGGGCCGCTCTTGATCTTATAGAGCCAAGTTCGGCAAGAAACAGTATCACGCAGAGAGTTGGGCTCCGGACGACAATGAGGTGGCGCTGAAATCAAGCCAGCGCTTTGCCTAGAGGCTCCAGACTCGGTCAAGCGCTTCTGTGGCTAGCTGAGCTGAGCGTTTGCTTATCTGCTCGTCAGAAGGAAACTGCGCTTCGCCTTCCGTCCACGACAGCAATTCGGAGTCTAAATACACGTGGGACTTTTGTAGTGCCTCTACTTTCTTCGGCAAGCCGGAATCCCCTAATGAATTGTTGAACTCACTGGTTAACAATGTCAAATTGCCAATCGAGTAAACAAGATCTTGACTGTCGTTTGTGCCCATGGCCTGTGGCTTGATATGCTCGATCGACCAAGATGCGAGGTTCTGTCCTGCGGGTACCAACCTCTCAGCTTTCGCGAAAGCCATGAGGACGTAAGCAATAAATATCTTACGAGCACGAATCTTTTGCGCCTGGTTCAGCTGGAGAGAAGGAGCGTAGAAAAGTTTCTGAAAAGTTGCTTTGGCGCGTTCACGCGAAGGCAGACTGGCACGCAACCGCGTCCTAAGATCTGCGATTGCCTCGGAGACTTGTGCTTTAGTTGTCGCAGCTTCAAGGCGTACGGCAAATCGGTTGTAGCGACCTCGCGTGCCGCCTGTCGATCCACTGTTTGTCAAAGCTGTAAACTGAAAGTGAAAATTCTCTACAAGGCGCATAACCTCAATAAGTTGAGATTCCTTCACAAGCTGAGTCTCTTGATATTTTCGTGCGATGGCCAGCACGGTCGAATTTGCTACCGAGACGTTAAATATGGCCAACGCGCGAACGCTATCGACGAAGTCGGGTACCGAAAGGGCGTTGCGTACGCCCTTTACCTTAGGCTGAACCTGTACATCTTCATACTCTAGCCACTCGTATGTCGCAGTGTCCATTTCGAGTTCTTCTAGGTATGAAATATGCTTACAGGACTCAGAACCAAGTCGACTGCTGATTGCTTTGAATAACTCCGGCTCTTTTACCGCAGTGCGCCGCGAGTTCCACGATTGCCAGATAAATCGATCGACGACATCTATGCTGATGCGGCCGTCCTGAACCTTATCGACGAGACGATCCCATCTATCGGCAATCGCTTTTCGGTCGGGAGGGTTTGATGCACTGCGCCTGATCAACAGGTTCTTAACGAGATCAGATATACGCAGATCTGTGCCACGAGTATTGAGGGTCTCGAAGATGAGAAAGCCATCTTCTTCTGAAGTCAATTCGACCTGGATAACGCGAGCCTTAAGCAGGTTACCTCGAATGGACTTTAATAGCTCGATCTGATCGCCCGAGGAGAGCTCAATTAATGCGTGAGTCACGCGATCTTCGAAAAATTCCCTAGCCTCGCCGATGCGTTCGGCGCTGCGATTCCATTTTGCGTTAGACGGGATTGCGCTCGGATTCTGAATAACTTCGTAGAACATCTCCTCTGGACGCTTAATTACTGGGTATAAATTGTCGTCATCATCTGCGGAAATCAGATACTTCTGCGTGGCGTTCTCTTGCTTCTTTGCCGCCTCGCTCGTCTCGGAATCGCCGATAGCGGCGGCTTTTTCGGAAATTTTGAGAAAAGAATCTCGAACGACTGACAGTGCAATCGCGCTCGTGGTTAGGCGTTGCTGGCCATCAATGATAGAGTAGGTGTCATTAAAGAGATCTCTTTTCTCGCTCACCCACGTAACGGTGGATCCGAAGAAGAAGTCGCCTTGTGCAAGTACGACGTCGTTCCAAAAGTCTTCTAGCTGGTCAGACGACCAGCTATATGGACGCTGGAAGTTCGGAACTTCATATAGACAGTGTTGGAAGCAGGTTTGGATGGTTCTCGTCTGGCTCTTGATCGGAATTAACTCAACGCTAGACGAAGCTTCAGTCATCCTTTATCTCCACCTGTCGGGCTCCGGCTTGGTTGGGTGAATTGTAGCGGAATTCCATTGCCGGTGGAACAACTAGAAGGCCACTTCGTGAACAGAGAGAAGCTGTGCGGGCACGGCCCATTCTGCGTCCTTCAACTTGCTTCGCTTTGCTGGTTACCGTGTTGTCACGAGGTTCAGGCCCGCGTCGCGTTGGCAACGGTCACCCAGGCGCCGGCTCGTTCAGGGACGAGTTCGAACGAATATCGTTGACTTTTGCTGGCTCTCTTTCTTGAGTTAGTGGGCCGAAGTCGTCAGTAAAGAACCATAGCGGTTCCTGCCAGTCGCAGTCGCAGCTCAAAAGTTGCCCTTTGCATCGGGGGCAGATCTCGGTGTCGCAGCCGCGGGCGTGATATTGACCGTTGGCGGCTGCGCAGTCATGGCATGGGAACTCGAAACTATCGGGAAGGTCTGCACTAGACCAGCCTGATTTGACCCGCTCAACGTTCTCGGCGTCACCATAGGGAATTCCCGCCCAAGATTTCTCGTCGATTTTGAGTGCTTTTGGTATTTGAGATTAAATAATTTCGAGTGGAAACCTTCGGATAATGGTCATGCCGTTATAGGGCACGAACTCGCGCTGAAATTCACTCATTAAGGCCGCTTCGGTCGCCCACAAGTCCCGTTCAGTGTGGGCGTGAATTTCATCTTCAAGTTCGTTGGCAAGAAAGGAATGCGCAAATTCAAGAAGGACGATATATGCAGCTTTTAGCTGTTCGTTCGTCACATTGATATCGAAGTGAACGATTGCATTCCTGAAGTCGCGAGCTTCACGTAATTGTTTTAGTTCATCGGCTTCGATCTGCACGCCACAACTTGCTAGTCGCTCCATGGCCAGTTCGAGGGACACGGTGTGGCGAGGCTTGTCTACATTAGAATAAACAAATAGTGGATGGACGCGACGAAGGCGCTCCTTGAAAAAGAGTTCGAGTGCCTGGGTGGCGTGTACGACGGCAAATTTCCAACGCGCCGGGTCTTCTGTCGCCCCTTGGGCGCAGCGAAGAGACTCGTTGATAAACGAGTACGCGTTGCCGAGTAGGTCAAGTCCGGTCGGCTCGGTCATATGAACTCCGCTGGTGGCAGATCGTTACTTGGGGTAGATGATAGTCGCGCGTCGGCGATCTGACGTCAGATGAGGCGCTTTGTGAAACCTTCTTGGATCAGGTGCTCGTACGAGTCAATAACATCCTTTGCGACCTCTTGGTGGATAGCGAAGCCGCGTCCGGCGTAGACAGTGATGCGCTGGGTGTCGCCGACCAGCATGTTGATGACCCTGTCCACGTCGCCGATGCTCTCGATGTACTCATCCAGCGGGAGTGGCCGCGAAGCGCAGATGACGTCGACCTCGGGCCAGAGCTTCTTGCAGGTCGCGTAGGCGCGTCGCTGCTGGTACGGCCGAGAGATGAGAATGACCGATCCCACCTCGATGCCGCGAGATTCCAGAAGCGTGCGAGTGAGCGTGATGTTGTCACCGGTGTTCCGCGCCTCGGGCTCGACCAGGATGGCGTCATCCGGCACGCCCAGCTCAAGCGCATGTTCGCGGTAGTGCACCGCCTCGCCGCGCGGAAACCGCTCGACAGTCGTCGGCGCATTGGCCCCGGTGAAGACGATGAGCGGGAACATTCCAGCGTGGAACAGTTCCGCGGTGAAGGTCGCGACCCCGAGATCGTGACTACCGAGTCCGATCCCGACGTCGGAGGGCCGGAGTTCGTGGTGCATGTCGTGGTAGTCCCAGAGCGTCTGGACGTCGGCGCGGAGGTCGTCCGGCAGGGTGGTCGAACGCTCGGGCATCTGGGTCTCCAGGATCAGTCGGGGATTTTGAAAGTGTAGGTCCAGGAGAAACGGCTCGCGGCATGCACGCCACGCGCGAACTCGACTACGCGGCCGTCACCTGTGTACGTGCGTCGTTGAAGCACCATGACGGGTTCGCCTGCGGGGAGTTCGAGCTGCTCCGCCTCGTCGGGCGTCGGCATCCTGGCGTAGAAGGTCTCGGTCATGGTGTCCGGCTCAAGACCTTGCAAGGTGAGGACCAGGAACCCGCCACCTCGTCCCGCTGGACCGGGGGTCGGGTCGACGATAGGGGTGCCTTCGACGTCGGCGGGCCGGTAGTAGCTCGTCAGCATGTGGGTGGGCTGGCCCGCGTCCGTGACCAGTCGTGCCCGCTCATAGACCGGTGATCCGACCATGACGCCGAGGGCATCCGCGACTTCTCGGTCAGCTTCGACCTTGGCGACGGTCTGTGTCTGGTCAGTCGGTTTCCAGTCGCGGCCGGAAGCTTCGCGGTCTGCGACGAAGGCGACGGTGTCGCCGTACTTCCACTTGCTCTTCGCGTACCGGTCCTTGCCTAAGCGCTTCATGGGCGGCCGGGCTCGGACGACAGTCCCGCGTCGCCTGATCGGCGTGACCAGCCCTTCGGCTTCGAGGACTCCGACGGCCTTGCGGACAGTGTTGACGTTGACGTCGTACTCGTCGGCAAGCTCGTCTTGTTTGGGCAGCGTGGTGTCCGGGGCGTAGTCGCCCCGCTGGATCGCGTCTCGCAGGATCGCGGCCAGCTCGCGGTAGCCAGTGCCCACCTGGTCCTCCTTCGTCGGTCGATAACGCTAGCGGTATCACCCCATCATGGCCTACGGAGCCCGATAGAGATAGTTCTATTGACAACTGGTGCAGCGAAGCGCTTAATAGAACTACCTCTAACAGGTGCAAGCCCGGTAGGGCTCCAGAGACGACAGGAGACAGACGACATGGCGATCGCCAAGGGACACCGTTTCGAGATCGACTTTGATGCCGCGTTCCCGCTGGGGCTGGTGATGGTCGGAGAGGTCGCGCCGGACAACGAGTACCAGTCGCGGGAAGACCGCTCCGCAGGCCGACCTGTTCGTCAGCGGGTCGACGAAGTGACGGGCAAGCGGCAGTGGAAGGCCACGGTCACCGACCCGAGCGAGACCAACTCCAAGCGCGCGTCTTACGACGTCACGTTCCTGGCCGATGTGCAGCCAGTGCCGACCACGTCGGAGGTGCTGCCGGGTATGCGGCCGATTGAGCTGGAGGGCCTGACGGCTGAGCCGAAGGTGGCTGGTCAGGGCGAGTTCAAGTACCAGTCCTACGTATTCCGCGCGACCGGTTTCAAGGCTGCCGCATCCAAGTCGGGCCGTGCCTCCAACACTGCCGAGTCCACGCCCAAGGCGGCGTGATGACGGGCCGGGTGCCTGGCAGTCAGGGCGTGGCCGTGGTTCCACCGCACCTGGTCCAGAGCTGGGAGACGGCGTATCGCCACTACAGCGCGATGACGCAACGGACCGCACAAGGTGGGGATGCCTTGGCGGCGCATGACATGGCCGTCGCTTCCTTGGCGGTGGCGTCTGCGTGGCGGGAGCTGGCGACTCAGGGCCAGTTGCCGTGGTGGGTGCTGGCTGCGGTGTCGGCGGCTGCCGAGGGGTTCGAGGAGAACGCGCGGTCCTGGGAAATGCGCGCCTACAGCGAGGAAGGGCAGGTCCGTGGCGTTCAACGCGATGTGGAAGCCGGGGCGGCGGGCGGTCGCGGGGATGCAGGGCAATGGTTCGGCGAACCCCGCTCTGGTGATCTATCTGGACCCGGACAGCCTGGCGATCCTGCCGCCGTCCGACCCGGCCGAGTGGCCGGAGTTCATCCGGCTCCTTCGCCAAATCCGCGACAGCGCGGACGAACTGGCCGTCTTCCTCACCAAGCACCAGGCGGTGCGCGATGACGACACCCGGCCGGAATGAGCCACAAACGCTCCGGGACGCGCACGCGGTCGCTGCCGCTCGTCGCCCGAAGCCGGGGTCGAACCTGGAGACGTGGCTGAAGTTCCACCAGGCCAACGCGCGCATGTACCGCGCCGTGTCCGATGTGGACCGAGGGCATCACCACGAACTTCGTTACTGGGTGGGCTACGAGGAGCGGAAGGCCGAGGAGGTGGCCGCACAGATCCAAAAGGGCAAGTCGCAAGCCAGCTAGAAACTGAATGACAGAGCGAAAAACGCGCGTGGGGACGTGCGGCGTACAAACACGTCCTCACGCGCTGTGCAAGTCCCGTAAGGCGCAGAACCGGTAACTGGCCTAGGAACCTCGCCGGTTCTGCGCTGTCCACAACCTCTGGAAGTGAACAATGACAACGCTAAACGATGGCAACAAGCGTCCGCTAGACGGGGTCACCCGAACGCGCTGCACGGTCTGTAAGCGGTTCGCGAAGCTGCTGCCCGGCGAGACAGAATGTGCTCCCTGCCGGGGAATGCTGCCGCTGGACCTGACCGGCGGTGGTCGCCGATGAACGCGAACGGGATCGGTCTTTTCCTCGTCGGCGGCGGGATGCTGGGTGTGGTGGTGTGGCTGCTGCACAAGCTCGGCCGCGCCCTGGCCACGATCGCGGAAGTCCTCGCCGCCGCTATGGTCGTCTTCATCGCCCTGTGGTCGGCCGTGAAATTGTTGGGGTGGCTGGGAAAGCAGGTATTCCAACACTGGCGGACCAGCCGCGGCGTGCTCGCTGCGGTGGCCTGGTGGCAGTGGCTCGGCTGGCCGTCGCTGGCCATCACGACGGGTTCGGTCGGCGTGGTGCTGGTGGGGTGGCGGCTGCTCGACGTGGTGTCGTTCGACCGGTGCTGTGGCCGGTTCCTGCGGGCGTGGTGGCTGCGCTGGTTCACCTACGCCCGAAACTGCCCGGCTGGCTGCACGCCTGCGGCCTCTCTATCTCCGACGGCACCGTGCCCGTCGAAGTCACGGTCAACCTCGTCGGCCGCCGTCGCAAGGCGGTTTCTCATGCTGCGGCGGGTAGTGCTGCGATGCAGGTGCCGAAGGTGCTGGGGGTGAAGTCGGGGCCATCCTGGGATGAGGTCCGCGTCCGGCTCGTACCGGGACAGAAGCCGGAAGACTTCGACGATGCCGCCCGAGCGTTGGCGGTCGCTCGTAAGGTCACGCGGTGCCAGGTGCGAGAGCTGGAACCCAACGTCGTCTTGCTGGATTTCCAGCGTCGTGACCTCCTTAAGGCTTCGGTGGACTGTGCGGAGCTGCCCGACCTGGCGGCCGTCGACGGCGTGGATCTGCGGCGGGTGTTCGCCGGACGGACCGAGTACGGGAAGGACTGGCGGCTGCCGCTGACCGGTCCGGGCGCGCACATGCTCGTCGCCGGGGCCACCGGAGCCGGAAAGAACTCGGTCATGTGGTGCCCGCTCGTGTCGGCGGCGTCGGCGATCCGGGCCGGGACGGTGCGTGTCTCGGGGATCGACCCGAAGGGGATGGAACTCGCCTACGGACGCGGGATCTTCGCCCGCTACGGGGTTGCGGGGAAGGACGCGATCGAGGTCCTGGACGACCTGCTCGACGGCCTTGAGACCCGCAAGCGCGAGTTTGCCGGATTGACTCGTGAGGTTCCGATCTCCAAGGAAAACCCGTTGGAGGTGCTGGAGTTCGATGAGATGGGGCCCTGACCAAGTACACCGATCGCAAGACCCGCGAAGCCATCGTCGAACGAGTAGCGATCCTGACCACGCAGGGCCGGGCGTTGGGCTACACGGTGCGCGGATATGTGCAGGAGCCGACGAAGGACACGGTTCCGGTTCGGGAGCTGTTCCCACGTCGGGTGTGCCTGCGCGTCACCTCGAAGACTCACGTCGGGATGGTTCTCGGCGACGGCGCTTACGAACGGGGTGCGTGGGCGAACCGCATCGAAGAGTCGGCTGCGGGCGTCGGCTACATCTGGGGTGAGGGCATTTGCGAACCGCTGCGGGTCCGCGCGGGCTGGGTCCCGGACGAGACGGTCAAAGCCTTGGAGAACTACGTGACCAACGGCGGTGCCCACGTGATCGACCTTCCTGTCCGTCGAGGTGGAGAGGAGGTGGCGGCGTGAACCGCGTTCTGGTGTACTTCGATGCGATCAGCGATCACCTCGACTCCTACGCCTTTCCGCCGGTCGCGTCCGTGCGGGTCGGGTTCGGCCCGGACCCGGTGTCTGTCCAGCTCGATACCGATGGTCTGACGGACGTGGCACGGAGCCTTGTCGCCTGGGCGGATTCCCTGGAGAACGTGACCGCCGCGATCTGGCGGGTGCCCCACGGCGGAAGCGTGCACCTGGAAATCCAGGGTCGGGCTCCCTGTGGCATCCCGGTCACGGTCTACGGCGGTGTCCAGTTCGACGAAGCCACGTTCCCGGATCTGCCTGCGGGCATGCGGCAGGAGATGCCGGTGTTTGTGCTGCGGCAGTGGAGCACGGCTGGGGAGGTGGCCGCGTGACGTGCACCAAGGAAGCCGCGGTGACCACGCCGGCCAAAACCCGGGCCGCTCGGATGCGGGAACCTCTCGCCTCCGACGTGGTCAAGGCGACCGCTGAGAAGCACGAGGTTTGTGTCCGGCCGTTGACTCCAGCGACGCGAATGTGCCACCTCGGGATCACCTGGTGATGCACGCGATCTCTGAACGGATCGCCTGGAAAGCCGAGTACGACAGGGCGCTACTCGCCGCGCAGGGTCCGCCGGATCTTTCGGCAACTCAGGGTGTGGCTGCTTAGGAACTGGGGAGGGAACACATGGAAGCCAGGTATCTGACGGTCGAAGAAGCGGCTGCCTACCTCAATACCGGCGTCCGGTTCGTACGTCGACTGATCGCCGAACGGCGCATCGCCTTTCACAAGGCGGGGGTTCATGTCCGTCTCGCTCTCACGGATCTGGAGAGCTTCATGCAGGCCGGGCGGGTGGAGCCGATCACGCGCGCCTCGGTCCGCCGTGACCTGGGAAGGGCGGCCTGAGATGGCGAACAAGCGTGGGCATCGTGGTTTCGGGACTGTTCGGCAACTTCCGTCCAAGCGGTGGCAGGCTCGCTATCCCGGACCTGACGGAATCATGCGGCCAGCGCCTGACACCTTCGACACGAAGCGGGCTGCTGAACGCTGGCTGTCGTTGACGGAAACGCAGGTCACACAAGGCGAGTGGATCGACCCAGAGCGGGCAAAGCGCAAGCTCGGCGACTACGCGGACCAGTGGATCACCCAACGGCCTGGGCTTCGTCCGCGAACGGTCGAGCTGTACAAATGGTTGCTGCGTAAGCACATTGCGCCGGACCTCGGCGGAGTCGAGTTGGGAAAGCTGTCGACGGCGGTCATTCGTCAGTGGCGCGCGGATCGGCTGGCGGCTGGTGTCTCGGAGTCGGTGACGGCCAAGGCGTACCGGCTGCTGCGGGCGATCCTGAACACGGCGGTGGATGAGGACAAGATCTTGCCGCGCAATCCGTGCCGAGTCCGTGGGGCCGATCGCGAGAATCCGGACGAACGGCCGGTGATCACCGTGGCCCAAGTGTTCGACCTGGCCAGCCGGATGCCGGAGCGTTTCCGTGCCCTGGTGCTCCTCGCCGCGTTCGGCTCGCTGCGATGGGGTGAGGTGACCGCACTGCGCCGGTGCGACGTCGCCGAAGACGCGGGCTGGGTCCGGGTGTCGCGCGCGATGGTCGAGGTTCCCGGTCGCGGGCTCATCGTCGGGCCGCCCAAGTCGAGGGCGGGTGTCCGGACGCTGATCATTCCGGCGGCGGTCCGGCCTGACCTTCTGCGTCACCTGGAGACGTGGGTCAAGCCCGAGCAAGACGCGCTTCTCTTCACCGGTGAGCGTGCCGGTAACCCGGTGCGTCGGCCGAACTTCAGTCAGCGGACGAAGTGGACGGACGTCGTGGCGAAGATGGGTCTCAAGGGCCTGCACTTCCATGATCTCCGGCACGCGGGGAACATCTGGGCGTCGAAGGCGGGCACGTCGACCAAAGACCTCATGGCGCGGATGGGGCATGACGACATGCGGGCGGCGCTCATCTATCAGCGGGCGACCAGCGACGCTGACGAACGGATCGCTGATCGGCTGTCGAAGCTCGTCGACCAGCACCGGACGGGCAACGCGGATGACGATGACGACGGCCTGAGTGGCCAGCCGGTACCCGTCGGATAATGGCCCGTTAATGGCCCAGCCGGAAGATCGGCCGGACAAAGCGAAAGCCCCAGATCCAAAGTGGACATCCACTGACCTGGGGCTTTCACATGAGAGCGGATGACGGGAATCGAACCCGCGTATTCAGCTTGGGAAGCTGATGTTCTACCATTGAACTACATCCGCAGTGCTCGGCCAGCATACATGGTCCGGATCTCTCCCTGCCAAGCCCCACCCTCCCTTGACGTCGCCGCCGAAAGTGACAACACTTGTTGTCTACATCGGAGGTGAGCCGGATGGACGAGAGGCTGCCCGACCCCGAACTGTTCCGCCAAGGCGGGTTCCGGGTCGCGTCGAGGCTGTTCATCGAGGGCGACATCAGGGGCGACGAGCGTCAGGTGGCCCGGCTGCGGAAGTTCGCGCAGCGGGAGGATCCGGCCGCGGACGTGTTGGTGCCGTACCTCCGAAGCGGCGGTCACAAGACGTTCGAACAGGCGCTGCGGCAAGGTATCGACAGTGTCGAGGGTCCGCCGGAGGATCTCGAAGCCTTCTTCCGTGACGTCGAGGCGACGCCGTACTGGGTCGACCAGGATCGCCTGGACCGCGGAGCGCGGGCGATCACGCGTGCCGGGTTGCTCGGTCTCTTTCCGCTGGGTGACGTCTCCCTGATGGGCGGTTATCTCGCGTCGCGCGCCACGAAGTCGCTCGTCGGCACCGGTGAGATCGAGTACAAGGCGGCGCGGCGCCTCGTCGAGACGGCGACGTGGTGGATCCACGTGACGACGCCGGGCGCGCTGGTGCTCGGTGGGCGCGGGTACCAGTCCGCGTTGCGGGTGCGGGTGGTGCACGCGCATGTCCGCGCGGCCATGAATCGCCGCGAGGACTGGGATTACGCCGCTTGGGACCGGCCGGTCAACCAGGTCCAGACCGCGGGCACGCTCCTGCTCTTCTCCCTCGTCTACGTCTTCGGCACGCAGCTGCTCGGGCTCCGCTACAGCGCCCGCGAGCGCGCCGACATCCTGCACCTGTGGCGGTACGTCGGCTGGCTGATGGGCGTCGATGAGGAACTCCTGCCCGCCGGCGAGGACGACGCCTGGCGGCTGCTGTGGCTGCTCGCCACCACCGAATTCATCCCCGACGACGATTCCAAGCGGCTCGCCGCGGCGCTCATGAAGTCCCACGCCGGGATCGGCGAGGGCCGGGGCGCGGTCGGCAAGGTCCTGTCGCACGTGTCGGTCGCGGCGCACGGGTCGATCAGCCGGCTCCTGCTCGGCAAGACCAACGCCGACTTCCTGGACCTGCCCGACGATCCGATCGCGCAGGCCGCCGTGGTCGCGGTGGCGGGCGTCAACTTCGCCGCCGAGACGGTCCGGCGGCTGGTGCCGGGGGCGACGGCGCTCCAGGAGCGGATCGGGGCCGCCGGGCGACGCCATTATCTCCGGCAGGTCACCAAGGTCTTCCGGCTCGACCCCACCTACGGCAGGCACATGAAGGCCGCTTGACTACGCTGATCGCGTGCTCCTCAGCGACCGTGACCTCCGTAAAGAGCTCGACGCCCGCCGTCTCGGCGTCGACCCGTTCGACCCGACGATGGTCCAGCCGTCGAGCATCGACGTGCGCCTCGACCGCTTCTTCCGCGTGTTCGACAACAGCAAGTACACGCATATCGACCCGCAGCTCCAGCAGGACGAGCTGACGTCGCTGGTCGAGAAGGAGGGCGAAGACCCCTTCGTCCTCCACCCCGGTGAGTTCGTGCTCGGCTCCACTTACGAGACCGTCACACTCGCTGACGACCTCGCGGGCCGTCTGGAGGGTAAGTCTTCCCTCGGCCGCCTCGGCCTGCTCACCCACTCCACCGCGGGCTTCATCGACCCCGGCTTCTCCGGCCACATCACCCTCGAACTGTCGAACGTGGCGAACCTGCCGATCACGCTCTGGCCGGGGATGAAGATCGGCCAGCTCTGCATCTTCCGCCTGTCCAGCGCCGCGGAGTTCCCGTACGGCTCGAACGAAGCAGGGTCGCGCTACCAGGGGCAGCGCGGGCCGACCCCCAGCCGCGCGTACAAGAACTTCCACCGCGTCGACACCTGGAGGTAGCGCGTTGGCCCACGGGGGCTTCCCAGTCGATCCGGTGCTGCCACATGAAGGCGTTCGGATCCTCCTTCGGCGGGGCGCCGCCGTTGAGGTCGCGTGGGTCGCCCACGGCCGGTAGACCTCCCGCGTCGCGCGCACGATCTCGAACTCCAGGGCAAGGGATCTTCGCACGGAAGTCGCATCCCGAAGACCGGTGGAAGGTGCTCATCGAGATCGACGCGGCGACGATGACCGGTGCCGCGCCGCTGTGGGATCACCTGCTGAAGTCGGTTCGCGGGGCCTGTGAATCCGCTTCCTCCCATGCCGCGATCATCACGCACGAGTCGACCGAAATGATCACTGAGCGCAACCGCTGACCGGTATTACTACTTTCGGGGGTATTGCCGTAACCGGTTCGTGATAGTTTTCGGCCTCGTGCCCCCCAAAAGAGCCAGAAACCGGCTACTTCTTGTCACGCTCAGCTTTCTGCTGGGTGGGGTGATCGCCAGCGCGAGCTACCTGATGGTGACCGACCGTTTCCAGGGAACGGCGCTGAGCAACCTGTCGTTGAGCGTCCCCGACACCAAGGGCAGGCCCGGCGACGCACTCGCGAAGCCGCCCGCCCACTTCGGTCAGACGTCCGTTCCCGCGGCGGGCGAGCCCGCGTCCGGCTCGCCCGCTCCGACGTCGTCTTCGGCGGCCCCCACGTCGTCCTCCGCCCCGCCCAGCTCGTCCTCCGCCGCGGCCGAGCCGCCCGCCCAGCCTTCCGAGGCCCCGAAGCCCACCCCCAGCAAGGCTGCGGACCCGCCTCGCTCGCAGGACAGCTCACTCGCCGATCAGGTCATCGACCTCGTCAACTCCGAGCGGGCCGACGCGGGCTGCTCGCCGGTGAGCGACGAGTCGCGTCTCGCCGCCGCCGCGCAGGGCCACAGCAACGACATGTCCGCCAGGAACTACTTCTCGCACACCACGCCGGAAGGCACCACGTTCGACCAGCGCATCCGGGCCGCCGGCTACGACAAGCCCGGCGCGGAGAACATCGCCAAGGGGCAGTCGAACGCCGCCAAGGTGATGGATGCCTGGATGAACTCCGAGGGCCACCGCGCGAACATCCTCAACTGCAAGCTGAAGAAGATCGGCGTCGGCGTCAACACCAAGGGCATGTACTGGACGCAGAACTTCGGCTACTGACCCTTGTTCCAGCGTTCGGCGATGTCGCCGTAGCGGGCCAGAACCGCCGCGCGCAGCTCGGCATCCGTCCGCGGGACCGGTTCGATGAACACCTCGGTGACATCCCCGAACGACCGGGTCAGTTCGGTCGCCAGCCGGACACAGGCGCGTTCGACGTCCGCCGCGCCCAGTGTGTCGTCGAAGTCGACCCGCGCGCAGACGAGCACCTGGTCGGTGCCCATCAGCATGGTCTGGAGATCGACGACGGCCTCGATCTCGGGCGTGCCGGCCAGGTGGTCCCGGATCCCGCGCACCAGCTTCGGATCAGCCTGCCTGCCGATCAGCAGGCCGCGGTTGGTGCGACCGAGCACGTAGGCGACGAGCGCCAGCAGCACCCCGATAGCGATCGACGCCGCGCCGTCCCAGACGTGCGAGCCGGTGAGCTGGTGCAGCCCGATCCCGGCGAACGCGAGCAGCAGGCCGATCAGCGCCGCCGAGTCCTCGAACAGGACGGTCTTCGGCGCCGGGTCGTCGATCGTCCGCAGGTAGACCGACACTTTCTTGCCCGCTTCGGCGGCGTCGCGCCGCACTTGCCGTACGGCCTGAAGCCACGACACGGACTCGAGGACGAAGGCGATCGCGAGGACGACGTAGCCGACGATCGGATCGGTCTGGTCGGTCGCCTCGCCGAACACCGTCGAGAAGCCCTCGTACAGCGCGAACATCGCGCCGGAGGCGAAGATCGACACCGCCGCGAGCAGCGACCAGAAGTACCGCTCCTTGCCGTAGCCGAAGGGATGAACGCGGTCGGCCGGCCGGTCCGAGCGTTTCAGCGCGGTCAGCAGGAGGACCTCGGTGATCGTGTCGGCCATCGAGTGCGCGGCTTCCGAGAGCATCGCGCCGGAGCCGGTGATGATCCCGGCGATCAGCTTCAGTACCGCGATGGCGAGGTTGACCCCGCCCGCCAGCACTACGGTCAGGGTGCTTTCACCGCTGGGTTCTTCACTCACCTTGCGGAGCGTAGTGCGAGTGCGCCGATCTCACAGGCGACGCAAACCCTGGAGGACACGCTCCATCAAGGCGAGTGCCGGATGACCGTCGAATTCAGCCTGCGTTTCATGAACGGTAACCAAACCGAGTTCGGCCATGTCACCCAAAAGGACCTTTGCAACGCCGAGTGGAACGCTTAATGACGCGGCGACTTCGGCGACGGAAGTCGGACGGCGGCACAGTGATCGGACCGAATGGAATTCCACGCTGAATCCCGGCGCGCTCCACGGCGCGTCGTTCCGGACGGAAATCATCGCTTCGATCGCGAAGTTCCGCTTGGCCTGCGTGCGTCCGCCCGTGCGGACGTACGGGCGGACGCGCGTGCGCTGCCGTTCCTGCCGCGGCGGTCGCCGGGCGGCCGGGATGCTGGGGATGGTCGCTTCCTGAGCCATCCGGGCGAGTGCCGCGGCCGACGGCAGGCGAGTCATCGGGCGACCCGTCGACGACCCCGGCATCGCGAGGCGGTGTTCCTTGCCCGGACGGAGTTCGTGACGGTTGCCCATTGATTTCCTCGCCCCTTTTTTGGACCTTCTGCCTGTGCCGCCTAAAGCAACCTCGTGAACGACAACGGCAACGAGGAAACGCCAGCTTATCGCCGCCGTGTACCGCCGAACGGGTAAGGGAACGGAATGGTCTGGACCGGATAAAACACGAGAGAACATTCTCTCGCATTATGTGCGAGAGAATGTCCCCTCCGGCCTCGATGTTCTACTTGTCTTCCTCGGGAAGCGGTGTCCCGGTGGCCGTTTCGCTGGTAGGCACATCCGCCTCGCCGTCGAGTTCGGCATCTGAGACGGCGTCCAGCGACGGTGCGCCCGCCGGGACCAGGTGCGGTTCCGGCTTCCGCTTGACCGCGGTCAAGAGCAACTGCGCGACGTCGACGACTTCGACCTTCTCGCTCGCCTGTCCGTCGCTCTGGCGCGCGGTGACACCGTCGGTCAGCATCACGCGGCAGAACGGGCAGCCGGTCGCGATCTTGGACGGCGCGGTGCCGAGCGCCTCGTCCACGCGTTCGACGTTGATCCGCTTGCCGATCTTCTCTTCCATCCACATGCGCGCGCCACCGGCGCCACAGCACATCGACCGGTCGCCGTGCCGCGGCATCTCCCGCAACTGCGCGCCCGAAGCGCTGACGAGCTCACGAGGAGCGTCGTAGACCTTGTTGTGGCGGCCCAGGTAGCACGGGTCGTGATAGGTGACGTCCTCGGCGACCGGGGCCACCGGCGTCAGGTGCTTCTCCCGTACCAGGCGGTTGAGCAACTGCGTGTGGTGCACGACGTCGAACTGGCCGCCCAGTTCCGGATACTCGTTCGCGAGGGTGTTGAAACAGTGGGCACAGGTGACGACCACCTTGCGCGCCTTGCGTTCGCGGCCCTCGAACACCGAGTTCAGGATCTCGACGTTCTGCTGCGCCAGCATCTGGAACAGGAACTCGTTGCCCGCGCGGCGGGCCGGGTCACCGGTGCAGGATTCCTCCGAGCCGAGCACGGTGTACTTCACGCCCGCGATGTGCAGCAGTTCCGCGACGGCCCGCGTGGTCTTCTTCGCGCGGTCCTCGAACGCCCCGGCACAGCCGACCCAGAAGAGGTACTCGGTGTCGCCGAGGTCGCCGTCGAACACCGGCACCTCGAAGTCCAGGTCCTCGGTCCAGGCGAGCCGGTCCTTGGCGTTCTGGCCCCACGGGTTGCCCTTGTTCTCCAGGTTCTTGAACATCCCGTTGAGCTCGCTGGGGAACGCGGACTCGATCATCACCTGGTAGCGGCGCATGTCGATGATGTGGTCGACGTGCTCGATGTCCACCGGGCACTGCTCGACGCAAGCGCCGCAGGAGGTGCAGGACCACAGCACCTCGGGGTCGATGATGCCGCCGTCGTCGCCGATGAGCGCCTTCTGCGATTCAGCGATCGCGAGGACGTCGATACCGGCGTACATGTTGTCCCCGGACAGCCCGACCTCGTCGCCCGCCATGTCGCGCTTGCCGCCCGCGAGCAGGTACGGCGCCTTCGCGTAGGCGTGGTCGCGAAGCTGCGTGATGAGCAGCTTCGGCGAAAGCGGCTTGCCGGTGTTCCACGCGGGACACTGCGACTGACAGCGGCCGCATTCGGTACAGGTGGAGAAGTCCAGCCAGCCCTTCCAGCTGAAGTCCTCGACCTTGCCGACGCCGAACGTGTCCTCGTCCGGGTCCGCCTCTTCGAGGTCGAGCACCTTGCCGTTGCTCATCATCGGCTTGAGCGCGCCGAGCGCGACGCCGCCGTCGGCCTCGCGCTTGAAGTAGATGTTGAAGAAGGCGCTGAACCGGTGCCAGGCGATGCCCATGGTCATCGTGCGCGCGATGACGATCAGCCAGATCGTGGCGCTCATCAGCTTGACGAAGGCGAATACCGAGACCAGGTTCGGGCTGGCGGGCAGCAGCTCACCGATCGGGTGCGAGACGAACGCGGCCCAGACCGGGGTCTCGTGGACGTTCATCGCGGACTTCGCGGCGCGGACGCCGATGATGCCGATGCCCTCGATGAGCACGACGGCTTCGATGAAGTACGCCCACTTGAAGTTGGAGCCCTGGAAGCGGGACTGCCGGTCGGCGCGACGCGGGTGGTTCTTCTGCCGGATCCCGATCAGCACCAGGGCACCGACGATGGTGCCGACCCCGAGGATCTCCATGAGCAGCTGGAACAGCGACCAGTCGTCCAGGATGGGCCAGCCCCACGTGGGGACGAAGACTTCGCCGTACGCCTCGAACAGGGCGAGCGACCCGAGCAGGAAGCCCCACATGACCAGCCAGTGGGCGGCCCCGACGCTGCGGATCTTGTTCATCCGGGTGTGCGCGGCGAATTCCTTGATCAGGGTCTTCATTCGCGGCACGAACGGGCCGTTGCGGGTCGCGTCGGGCTGGCCGAGGCGGATCACCCGCACGAAGCGGGCGATGGTCGCGAAGAACATTCCCCAGGCGACGACGCCGAGCAAGACTGAGATCCCGCCGAGCGTCAGCTGTACAGCGCCCATCGTCGGGTGCCTTTCGTCCGAGTGAAGCTGTGGTGGTGGTGGCAGACTAATGCTTCTTACTGATGGGTAACCCACTGACCGCGCCCAAGTCCCACCGATGTGGTGTACGCCTCTCTTTGTTTTAAGACGATCGTCCAGGTAGTTTTTGTGACATGGGTGCGTACTTTCTCCTCGCTTTCGCCATCGCCGCCGAGGTGACCGCCACGGTCTCGTTGAAGCTTTCCGAGGGCTTCAGCAAGCTGGGCCCGTCGATCCTCGTGGTGGCCGGATACGCCTTCGCGTTCGTCGCGCTCGCGTACGTTCTCAAGGCGGGCGTGCCGGTGAGCGTCGCCTACGCCATCTGGGCCGCGGCGGGTGTCGCGCTGGTGGCGGCCGTCGGCATCGTGTTCTTCAAGGAGCCGGTCAACTTCGCCGTGATCGCCGGGCTGGTGCTGGTGGTCGGCGGTGTCGTGTTGATCGAGGCAGGGGGCGCGCACTAAGTGAAGATCCAGGTCGACGGCCGGAAGGCCAGGGGCGAGAAGCGGCGCGAGGAGATCATCGCGGCCGCACTGCGGGTGATCGAACGGGACGGCGTCGCCGGTGTCACCCATCGGACGGTCGCCACCGAGGCGGGCGTGCCCACCGCGTCGACGACGTATCACTTCTCCAGCCTCGACGACCTGCTGATCGCGACCCTCATCTCGTGCGCGAGGGATATGGCGACCGAGGTCTACTGGATGATCGACAGGGCCCGCTCGCGCGGCAGCCGCGGCGCGGAAGAGGTCGCCGGACTGCTCGCCGAGGCGCTGGGGCCGCGACGCGGGCGGACGATGGCGGAATACGAGCTGTACCTGCTGGCCGCGCGGAAGCCCGAACTGCGGCCGGCCGCGCGGCGCTGGCTGGACGTGCTGACCTCGATGGTCCGGCACGATGACGAGGTCGCCTTCCGGGTGTTCCTCGCCGGTATCGACGGCCTGCTGATCCAGGGCCTCATCGACGACGAGCCGCCCTCCGCGGACGAGTTGCGGCCGGTGGTGGATTACCTGCTGAAACCTCGTTGACCTGCCGGGTAGCTTCGGATCATGAGGACTGTCGGCGCTTACGAACTGGATGACGACCCGGCTCGGGTGGACCTCGACGTGGTGTGGAAATGCCTGTCCACCAGCGTCTACTGGGGCAAGTGGCGGGACCGCGAGATGATCGAGAAGGTCTTCGAGAACGCATGGCGCGTCGTCGGTGCGTACGAGGCCACGACAGGCCGCTTGGTCGGCTTCGCGCGGGCGTTTTCGGACACCATCGGCAGCGCCTACCTGGCGGACGTCTTCGTCCTCGAGGAGGCGCGCGGCGCGGGACTCGGCAAGGAGCTGGTCCGGGAGATGATCGACAACGGGCCGGGCGCGGAGTTCCGGTGGATGCTGCACACCGCCGACGCGCACGAGCTGTACCGGCCGTTCGGCTTCGGGGATCCGCCGGAGGGGCAGTACATGGAGCGGTCCCGGCCCAGCGGGCAGAGCTAGCCGAGTACGTGATGGCCCCCTTCCTTGCGCTAGACGCGAGGAAGGGAGCCATCACGTACTTGGGAGAAAGCCGCCTCAGCTCTTGTTTTCGTGCAGGGCGGTAAGAGAAGCCCGCGCGATCGCGTGGCTGAAGAGGTTGAAGCCGAGCAGAGCCGGCGTAGCGTCTTCGCCGACGTCCAGCTTTTCGACGTCGACAGCGTGCACCGCGAAGATGTACCGATGCGGCCCGTGCCCGGGAGGCGGGGCGGCCCCGAGGAACTGCTTCACGCCGCCGTCCCCCTTCAGGGTGACAGCGCCCTCCGGCAGGCCGGAGCCCGCCTCGTCGCCCGCGTTCGCCGCCAGCGCGTTCACCGAAGCGGGGATGTCGAACACCGCCCAGTGCCAGAACCCGCTCGCGGTGGGGGCGTCCGGGTCGTAGCAGGTCACGGCGAAGCTCTTGGTCTCGGCGGGGAAGCCCTCCCAGGACAGCTGCGGGGAACGAT
Organism: Amycolatopsis coloradensis; assembly: GCF_001953865.1. GTDB lineage: Bacteria > Actinomycetota > Actinomycetes > Mycobacteriales > Pseudonocardiaceae > Amycolatopsis > Amycolatopsis coloradensis. The sequence goes on along the minus strand of NZ_MQUQ01000003.1, from coordinate 578,471 downwards.
CCTCGCCGCCCGCGCCGAAGATCCCGGAAAGCTGGGGTGTCGGCAGGAAGCCGCCTTCCTCGATGTCGGTGCTGCTCAAGGTGAAGGCAGGCAGATCGGGCAGGAAGTCGTACGGATCGGGTGCCTGCGGCATGCGTCCTCCTGATCGTGGAACCGATGACGAAGCCAGGTTAGGACCCCGAGAACCCCGGCGCGGGATCAGGGACGAATCCGGGGGTTACCCCTATGTCCATCCCGGCGCGGTGCCCTTAGCGTCGAGACACACGAAAACCTGCTCTGGAGGGACTCAACACCATGGCGCGCCCACTCCTCGCTATCGGAGGCATCGCCTTGATCGGCGTCGGTGTCCTCACCGGCCTCGGCTGGTGGTGGCCGTCCGACGCGGCGGCGACCTCCGAGCTGACCCAGTCGATCAAGAGCGTCCGGATCGAAAACGACGAGGGCGCCGTCAAGATCCGCACGGGCAGCGGCCCGGCGAAGGTCCACCAGGAGTTCTCTTACCGCTGGAACAAGCCGGGCGACGCCTACCGGGTGGACGGCGACACCCTCGTCCTCGCCGGATGCGGCGACAACTGCGAGGTCGACTACGACGTCACCGTCCCGACGGGGGTCCCGGTCACCGGACGGGTCGACTCCGGCGCGGTGGAACTCGCCGGTGTGTCCACTGTGGACATCTCGGTCGACTCCGGCCAGGTCGAGGTGCGCGACGTCCCCGGCACCGTGAAGGTCAGGGCCGACTCCGGTCGCGTCGAACTGAAGAACATCGGGCAGGACGTCGACATCCACGCGAGTTCCGGCGCGATCAAGGGCGAGCGGCTCGGCGGGAACGTGAAGGCGCAGGCCGACAGCGGCCGCATCGAACTGGAACTGGTCAAGGCCGCGAACATCACGGCCAGGAGCGACAGCGGTTCGATCGAGGTCACCGTGCCCTCCGGCGAGTACAACGTCACCGGCACCACCGGCAGCGGCAGCCGCGACATCGACGTTAACCAGTCCGGTTCGGCCCAGCACAAGCTCGATCTCAACACCGACAGCGGAAGCGTCAAGGTCAACGCGGCCTGACGGAATTCATCGGGGGAAACACTTTCTCATGGGGAACAAGGAGAAGCGCGTCCTCGGCGCGCTCGCACTCGGCGCGCTGACCGCCTTCGGGATCGTCGGCTGCACCACTAAAAGCCGCCAGACGCTGAGCGACGGCACGCCCGTCACCGAACAGATCACCGCGATCCGGGTCGACGTCCCGGTCGGCGGCGTCACGCTCCGGGTCGAGGACGGCGCACCGGTCTCGCTGCGCCGCGAAGTGACTTACACCGGCCGGAATCCCGGCAAGACGCACAGCGTCGAGAACGGCACGCTGGTCCTCGGTGGTTGTAGCCAGTGTGGCGTGGACTACGAGGTCGTGGTCCCGCGTGAGCTGGCGATCTCCGGCGCGATCGGCACCGGCGAGATCACCCTCGCCCGCGCGGCCTCGGTCGACCTGCGCGGGGAAGTCGGCGACATCAAGGTCCGGAGTTCGTCGGGCCCGGTGCGGCTGAGCACCGGTACCGGCGACATCGAAGTCGGGCTCGCCAAACCCGGCGCGGTCACCGCGGACGCCCAGGTCGGACAGGTCACGATCGTCGTCCCGGATGGTGCCTACCAGGTCCGCGCGAAGTCGGAGACCGGCAAGGTCGAGACCACCGGGGTCCGGCAGGATCAGGCGTCGGCGAACGTCCTGGACCTCAAGTCCGGCACCGGTTCGGTCACGGTGAAGGCCGCATGAAGACGAAGGCACTCGCCGCCGTCACCGCGCTGGCGCTCCTCCCGCTTTCCACACCACCTGCCTCCGCCGCGCCCCGGATCGACTGGAAACCGTGCGCGACCGAGTACGCGCCGACCCTGGAATGCGCGAGCCTCCGGGTGGGCGGTCCCTTCACGATCGCGCTGGCGAAACTGCCCGCGACCGATTCCGCGCGCCGCGTCGGCTCGCTGCTGACGAACCCCGGCGGGCCGGGTGGCTCCGGTGTCACCGTGCTCGAGTACGGCGGCCGCGGTTTCGCGCTGGACAAGCCGGAAATGGCCGAAGTGCGACAACGGTTCGACGTCATCGGCTTCGACCCGCGCGGCGTCGGGGCCAGTACCCCGGCGGTGACCTGCGGGCCCACACTGCACGACCCGTCGATCGGCCGCTTCCCGCGGAATCGCGCGGAGTACGACCGGTTCATTGAGCACAACCGCGCTTCGGGTCAGGACTGTCTCGACAGGACCGGACCGGCGCTGTCCAAAGTGGACACGTGGAACGCCGCGGACGACGTCGAGGCGATCCGGGCCGCCCTCGGCGAGCCGAAGGTCAACTGGCTCGGCGTCTCCTACGGCTCCGAACTCGGCGCCGTGTACGCGGAGAAGTACCCGAAGCGCGTCCGCACCATGGTGCTCGACGGTGCCATCGACCACTCGCTGCCGACGCGGAAGGCGATCCTCGACGAGGCCGTCGCGACCGAAAGCGCGCTCAAGGACTTCGCCCAGTGGTGCACGACGTCGGACGAGTGCGCGCTTCGCGGCAAAGACGCTCTCGCCGCCTACGACGCGCTCATGGCGACGCCAGGCGGCGTCCCGGCGAAGGAACTCGGGCGTAACGTGACCGCCGAGGAAATGGCGGCGGGCGTCTACGGCGGGCTGATCCTGCCGGAGTTCTGGCCGGGCGTGGCACAGGGGATCGCCGCCGCGACGGCGGAGAAGCCGGACGCGTCCGCGCTGGCGCCGTACGCCCAGCTGGACCCGACGTACGGTGCCTACCGCGCGATCGGTTGCCACGACTTCGGACCGGCCTTCACTTCCTACGCCGAGGCGAGGGTGATGCAGGGACTGGTGAAGACCCTCGCGCCGCACAGCTGGCGGTATTCGGAGTTCTGGGACATCACGAGCGGCTGCGCGGGCTGGCCCGTCACTCCGGCGTACCCGCCGCGGCCGCAGAAGGTGCGGGGCGCGGCGCCGATCCTCGTGGTCGGCGGCGAACACGATCCGGCGACACCGCTGGTGTGGGCGAAGGGGCTCGCGCGGAACATCGAGGACTCGACGTTGCTGGTCGACGCCGGTTACGGGCACACCGGGCTGCTCAACTCGGCCTGCGTGCGTACCGAAGAGGTGAAATACCTGGTGAGCGGGGTCACACCCGCTCCGGGCAAGATCTGCCGGTAGGCCGGGAACAAGACGCCGGGGTCGCTCGTTGACCCGGATACAAGGTTGAGTGCAGGCGACTCAAGTCCGGCTTGACGGAAGCCGCATCATCCCGATAGAACTTGCGTGACACCCACTCAAGGTGGGAGTGAACCCGCAGGTCACGAACTAGCAGGAGGAACACACCATGGCGCGAGCGGTCGGCATCGACCTCGGCACGACCAACTCGGTCGTCGCTGTCCTTGAGGGCGGCGAGCCGACGGTCATCGCCAACTCGGAAGGTTCACGCACCACCCCGTCCATCGTCGCCTTCGCCAAGAACGGCGAAGTGCTGACCGGTCAGCCTGCCAAGAACCAGGCCGTGACGAACGTCGACCGGACCATCCGGTCGGTCAAGCGGCACGTCGGCACCGACTGGAAGACCGAGATCGACGGCAAGGCCTACACCTCGCAGGAGATCAGCGCCCGGGTGCTGATGAAGCTCAAGCGCGACGCCGAGGCGTACCTGGGCGAGACCATCACCGACGCGGTCATCACCGTCCCCGCCTACTTCGAGGACGCGCAGCGGCAGGCCACCAAGGAAGCGGGCCAGATCGCCGGCCTGAACGTGCTCCGCATCGTCAACGAGCCCACCGCGGCGGCGCTGGCGTACGGCCTCGACAAGGGCGAGAAGGAACAGACCATCCTGGTCTTCGACCTCGGTGGCGGCACGTTCGACGTCTCGCTCCTGGAGATCGGCGAGGGCGTCGTCGAGGTCCGCGCGACCTCCGGTGACAACCACCTCGGCGGTGACGACTGGGACGAGCGCATCGTCACCTGGCTGGTCGACAAGTTCAAGGCCTCCAACGGCATCGACCTCACCAAGGACAAGATGGCGCTCCAGCGCATCCGTGAGGCGGCCGAGAAGGCGAAGATCGAGCTGTCCAGCTCGAACTCCGCGGGCATCAACCTGCCGTACATCACCGTGGACTCGGACAAGAACCCGCTGTTCCTCGACGAGCAGCTTTCCCGCGCCGAGTTCCAGAAGATCACTTCGGATCTGCTGGAGCGCACCCGCAAGCCGTTCAACAACGTCATCCGTGACGCGGGTGTCGCCGTCGGCGACATCGACCACGTCGTGCTCGTGGGTGGTTCCACCCGCATGCCCGCCGTGTCGGACCTGGTCAAGGAGCTGACCGGCGGCCGCGAGCCCAACAAGGGCGTGAACCCGGACGAGGTCGTCGCCGTCGGCGCCGCGCTCCAGGCCGGTGTGCTCAAGGGCGAGGTCAAGGACGTCCTGCTGCTCGACGTGACCCCGCTTTCGCTGGGCATCGAGACCAAGGGCGGCGTGTTCACCAAGCTCATCGAGCGCAACACCACGATCCCGACCAAGCGTTCGGAGATCTTCTCCACCGCGGACGACAACCAGCCGTCGGTGCAGATCCAGGTGTTCCAGGGTGAGCGCGAGATCGCCGCGCACAACAAGAAGCTCGGCATGTTCGAGCTGACCGGTCTCCCGCCCGCGCCGCGTGGCGTGCCGCAGATCGAGGTCACCTTCGACATCGACGCCAACGGCATCGTGCACGTCCTCGCGAAGGACCTCGGCACGAACAAGGAGCAGTCGATGACGATCACCGGTGGCTCCGCGCTGCCGAAGGACGACATCGAGCGCATGGTCAAGGACGCCGAGGCGCACGCCGAAGAGGACAAGCAGCGCCGCGAGGAGGCGGAGACCCGCAACCAGGCGGAGACCCTCGTCTACCAGACGGAGAAGTTCGTCAAGGACAACGAGGACAAGCTGCCCGAGGAACTCAAGGGCAAGGTGAAGTCCGCGATCGACGAGGCCAACGAGGCGCTCAAGGGCACCGACTCGGCGAAGATCCGCGAGTCCATCGAGAAGCTGAACACCGCTTCGCAGGAGCTGGGCACCGCGCTTTACGCCAACGCCGCGGGCAACGCCGCCGATGACGCCGCCGCCGGTGAAGGCGCGACGGGTGCCGCCGGCGGTACCGGCTCGCAGGCCAAGGCCGACGACGTCGTCGACGCCGAGATCGTCGAAGAGGACGAGAAGGACAAGAAGTGACGGGACGCTACGACGAAACCGAGGGCCGGGGCCCGGAGGAACCGGTGGTCGTGCGGGATCGGCGGCGGATCGACCCGCTGACCGGTGAGGTCCGGCCTGCCGGCCCGGCAGCCGAACCCCAGGACGGCCCGAAGCACGCCGCGCCTGTCGAAGAGCCCGTAGTAACCGAAGCGCCGGAGCCCGCGGCACACGCGGGCCCCGGCCTCGGGGAGACCATTGTGGGCGATTCGGTGTCGGTGGCCACCGGTCTGGAGAAGGAGCTGGCGGAACGCACGGCGGACCTCCAGCGTCTCCAGGCGGAGTACGCCAACTACCGCAAGCGTGTGGACCGCGACCGCGAACAGGTCGTCTCCGGCGCGAAAGCGGCGGTCGTCGGTGACCTGCTCCCGCTGCTCGACGACCTCGAGCGAGCGGAGCAGCACGGCGATCTGACCGGTGCCTTCAAGGCGGTCGGTGAGAAGCTGGTCGGGAGTTTGCAGCGGTCGGGTCTCGAGCCGTTCGGCGCCGAGGGCGAAGCCTTCGACCCCAGCGTGCACGAGGCCGTCCAGCACAGCACCTCGCCGGACGTCGCGGGCCCGACGGTCACCACGGTCATGCGCCGCGGTTACCGCTTCGGTGACCGTGTGCTGCGCGCGGCGCTGGTCGGGGTCACCGACCACGAGCCGGGCGCGGCTCCCGCACCGGAGCCGCGGAACGCCCCGGTGGACCCGCCCGTGGGCGGCGAGCTGCCCATCGAGGGCGAGCTCTTCGATGAGAACGACCGCTGATCGGCGATTCGGCGTGAAAGGAGGAGACGTTCGGTGAGTGCACGGGAATGGATCGGTAAGGACTTCTACCGTGAGCTGGGCGTCTCCTCCGACGCCACCGCGGACGAGATCAAGAAGGCCTATCGCAAGCTGGCCAAGGAGAACCACCCCGACGCCAACGCGGGCAACGCGGAGGCGGAGAAGAAGTTCAAGGCGGTCTCGGAGGCGTATGGCGTCCTCTCCGACTCGTCCAAGCGCAAGGAGTACGACGAGGCCCGGCGCCTCTTCGGCTCCGGCGGCCCTGGTGGCTTCGGCTTCCCGGGCGGCGGCGCCGGTGGCGGCGGGTTCGACGTCGGCGACATCTTCGGTCAGGCGGGTGGTCAGCAGCAGGCCGGTTTCGGCGGGCTCGGTGACATCCTCGGCGGCCTCTTCGGCCGTCGTGGCGGCGCCGCCGGTGCCACCGCGAACCGGCCGCAGCGCGGCGCGGACGTGGAGACCGACGTCCGGATCGACTTCACCGAGGCGGTCAAGGGCGCGACGCTGCCGCTGCGGCTGTCGAGCCCGGCGACCTGTTCCACCTGCGGCGGGAACGGCGCGAAGCCGGGGACTTCCCCGAGGACGTGTTCCACCTGTCAGGGCAGCGGGCTGGTCAGCCGGAGCCAGGGCGCGTTCGCGTTCTCCGAGCCGTGCCGCGATTGCCGCGGCCGCGGCACGATCATCGACGACCCCTGCCCGGAATGCGCGGGCGAGGGCGTCAGCACCCGCACCCGCACGCTGACCGTGCGGATCCCGCCGGGCGTGGCCGACGACCAGCGGATCCGGTTGGCGGGCCAGGGCGAACCGGGCCGCGGCGGCGCGCAACCGGGCGATCTGTTCGTCCGCGTGCACGTCGCGCCGCATCCGGTGTTCGGGCGCCAGAACCTCGACCTGACGATCACCGTGCCGGTGTCCTTCGCGGAACTGGCCCTCGGCGGCACGATCACCGTGCCGACGCTGGAGGGCAAGGTCTCGCTGAAGGTGCCGCAGGGCACGGCCGGTGGTCGCGTGCTTCGCGTGCGCGGCAAGGGAATCGCGAAGAGGGATGGCGCTCAGGGTGATCTGCTGGTCACCCTGCAGGCCGCCATTCCGTCCAAATTGGACGACAAGGCCCGCGAGGCCTTGGAGGCCTACGCGGAGGCCATGTCCGAGCACGACCCGCGACCGGAGATCACCGAACTTCTCGAAGGCAGGTGAGCACCATGTTCGGCGGGCTGCCGCACGACGGTGCGGACGAGGACACCCCGGTGTTCGTCATTTCGGTGGCGGCGCAGCTCTCCGGCCTGCACGCGCAGACCCTGCGATCCTACGACCGCCAGGGTCTCGTGTCGCCGGGCCGGACCTCCGGTGGTGGACGCCGTTACTCCATGCGGGACATCGCGTTGCTGCGCGAAGTGCAGCGACTGTCCCAAGAGGACGGTGTCAACCTCGCCGGCATCAAGCGGATCATCGAGCTGGAGAACCAGGTCGACGCCCTCCGCGCGCGGATCGCCGAACTGACCGAGGAGCTCACGGCCGCGTACGTCTCCGCCGAACAGACTGCCGCGGCCGTGCACGCCTCCTACCGCAAGGACCTCGTGCCCCTGCGGCAGCAGACCGCGCTGGTCGTCTGGAAACCCAAAAAACGCAAGTAGTCCTCTAGTTGCGTTCGTAACTCGCGTGCTCGACCCCGGAACACACGTGTTCCGGCTTCAGTCACGCGTGATCGCCGCCCAGTCATGCGTGATCGCCGTTCAAGCACGCGAGTTCCGGCTCTGGGAACGCGTCATCGCCGGTGACAGCGAACCCACAACGTCAGGCGGGCGGGCGGGACGCGTTTAGTCCTCTAGATGCGAAGATCGCAACCAGAGGACTAAACGCGGTCGTCAGGCGGGGACCAGGGTCCGGATCTGATGGACCTCGCCGGTGCGCGAGTCCATGACCCGCTGGGCCAGCGCCTTCGACTCCGGGTTCTTGCCGTCCTTTAGTTCGGTCCTCGCCAGCGCGACCCCGTTGTGCTGGTGCGCGACGAAGATGTCGGCGAAGTCGAGGGTGAAGTCCTTGCCGTCCTTTTTGGACAGCGCTTCGAGCAGGCCCTTGTCCGTGAGCCCGTCGCCACCGTGGTGATGGTGCGCGTGCGGATCCATCGAGCCCGTCTCGGGTTTGCCCCAGGACTTCAGCCAGTTCCGCATGTCGGCACTCTCGGTCTGCTGGGTGGCCTCGATGGCGGCCGCGAGGTCCTTGAGCTCCTGTTTCTGTGCCTGCTTGGCGTGCACCAGCTTGACGATCTCCAGGCCCTGACTGTTGTGGGCGATCATCATCTGCAGGAACATCACGTCGGCGTCGTTGTACTCCGCGGACGCCGGGGCGCCCGTCGCAGACTGGGGGACCGGGGAGATCGGGGCGCCGGCGGTGGTGGGTGAGCCATCACCGGCCCCGCAGCCCGCGAGGGCCACGAGACCGGCGACGAGTATCAGGCCGAGCTTCACTGGCGAGTCCCTTTCACTGCCGGGACCACAGAGCCGGTGTGTTCGGCGGCTCCCAGCCCTGGGTCGCCGTATGCGCCAGCTGGCACCGGTAGCTCGCACCGCCGTAGGTGACCGTGCTGCCGACCGTGTACGCCGTCCCGGCCGCCCAGGTGCCACCCGCGGGCGGGTTGCTGGTGCTGGTCGGGGGGTTCGACGTCGTCGGCGGGTTGCTCGTGGTCGGCGGGTTGCTGGTGGTGGGCGGATTGCCGCCACCGATCTGCAGGTCGACGCAGCTGTAGAAGGCCATCGGCGTGTCCGCGATGTTCCAGATGGCGAGCACCTTCTGGCGGCCGCTGAAGCCGTTCAAGCTCACCGTGTGGGACGTCGGGTCCTTCGGCGCGGAGTTGTTCCCGCTGATGTCGGCGATCTTGGTGCCGCCGATGTAGTACTCGTAGTTCGTGGTCCGGTGGTAGGCGGTGAACTTCCAGTTGAAGGTCACGCTGTTGCCGACCGAGGCGGCGGGCCACGGCTTCGATTCGTCGTTGAGCTGCGCGAACCCGGGGAGGCCGCCGTTGCAGCTGCGGAGCCCCTTGGAGCCCTCGACACTCTGCGGTTCGTAAACGATGCTGCCGCAGCCGGAAACCTTGCCCTGGGCGCAGTTCGCCTGGCGGCTGGGCGGGGTCAGCACGTAGCCGTGCGCGCTGGCCACCTGCGGGATGGCCACGATGGCGATCGGGGCGAGGATCGCACCGGCGGCGGCTGCCACGAGTTTGCGTTTGACGGTCATGCCGGCTCCTGGGGTGGAACGACGGTGTTCCCGCGAGGGGGAGCAATGTGGTCTAGACCATAAATCCGACGGTGACCGCGGTCAATGATTCACCGACCTACTGCTGCGGAGAGCCCAGGTAGAACAGCCGAATGGCCTAATACGAACGCATCACCCGGTCAATCCAGGGTGAAGGGGTCGTACTTGATCCTCGCCAGGTCCGTGCCCGCGGCGAGCAGTTTCGCGATCGTCGCGCGGATCATCGCCGGAGACCCGGCGACGTACACGTCGCGATCCTTCCAGCCGCCGCGCTGCGTGACCGCCATGGCCAGCGTGCCGCGGTCGCCGCCGGTGATGGTGCCTTCCTCGGTCACCGGGGTCACCGTCAGCCAAGGGCAGGTGACGGTCAGCCCGCGAAGATCGTCGAGTGCGTAGAGGTCTTCCGGTTCGCGGCCGCCGAAGAACAGGTGCACCGGCGGGTTGCGCTTCCAGCGCGACATGTCGTCGAGCAGGGCGAGCAGCGGCGCGATCCCGGTGCCCCCGCCGACCATCAGCAGCGGACGGCTTTCCGTGTGGTGCACCGAAAGCGCGCCGAGTGAGGGGCCGAGGCGCCAGACGTCGCCGACCCGGGTGTGGTGCACGATCGCACGCGAGACCCAGCCGCCGCGCACGGCGCGCACGTGGAACTCCATCGTCCCGTCGTCGTGCGGCGCGGTCGCCGGGGAGAAGTACCGCCACATCCGGGGCCGTTGCGGGACTTCGACGCTGACGTAGCCACCTGCCCGGTACGGGAGCGGCTGTTCGGTGCGCACCCTGATGACGGCGACGTCCCGGGACGCGCGACGGTGTTCGACCACGGTCGCCTTCCACCACGCGGGACCGATCTCCTTGCCCGCGGCCTCGCGCATGCACTTCGAAATGACGCCGTACGCGGTGATCCAGGCGTCTTCCGCCTCGGGTGTCCAGTCATCCTTCAAGAAACGTTTCAGCGCGGCGATCAACGCGACGCCGACCGCGTCGTAATGACGGCCGAGGACGTCGAACTTCCGGTGGTCCCGGCCGAGTTGGCCGAGGAAGGTGGTCAGTTCATCGGACCTGTCCACCATCTGCACGACATAGACGAGTGCGCGCAGCAAACGATTTCGCTGGGTGGCCATGGTGATCGGGAACAATTCCCTGGCGTCCGGTGAAATGGAGAAGAGCACCCCGTAGAAGTACCGGGACAGCTCCTCGGCCTTCGTTTCGACGGCGGCGAAACTCTCCCGGATGAGTTTCGCCATCTGGACTGTCTTGTCCGCCTCGGGTGCTTCGACCAGCGGTGGGATGAGAACCGGTGAAGATCTAGACGAACTCGGTCGAGGTTCGTATTTCACTGTTTCGGCAGTCATGGGTGAATGATGTTCTCCTGTTTGATCGGGCATATTCTCCAGACCCGACGTCGTGATGGTGCTCCTGTTCCCCTGAGGATTCTCGACTGTATGCCCGAACGCCGGAAAAGGATCCGTGAATGGATGTTTCCCGCTCGAACGGACCAAACGATATACACGCCGTCAACCCCGCCTGGCACTAAGTGAAGGTGATCATGCGTGGACGTTTTCCGTTGCCCAACAGAGGTTTTTCGCCAGTCCGCGGCGAAACATGATCCGCCGATCGGGTGGCGTTCTTTCCGCGATCAGCCGGTTACGTAACGGTATGCGCCCTTTTGCTGATCTCCATTGTGGAGTCGCGTTCGCGCGGTCTAGTCGATGGTGAAGGGGTCGTACGCGATCTGGTCGAGGGCGCTGCCCGCGACCAGCATCCTGGACACCGTCGCCCGGATCATCGTGGGCGAGCCGGATACGAGGACGCGGTGTCCCGGCCAGGATCCGTACTGGGTAACGGCTTCCGCGAGCGTGCCCTGTACGCAGCCGGGGGCCTCTTCGCCGCGCTCGACCACCGGGGTCACGATGAGCCAGGGGTTCGTGGCGGCGAGTGCGCGCAACTCGTCGAGGTCGTACAGGTCCTCACGCGACGGTCCACCGTAGAACAGCTGGACCTCGGGGTTCTCGCCCCACTGCGCGAGGTCGTCCAGAATGGCGCGCAGCGGCGCGATGCCGGTTCCGCCGGCGATCATCAGGACCGGCCGGGCGTCGGCCCGGTCGACCGAAAGCCTGCCGAGCGGCGGCCCCAGCCGCCAGACGTCGCCCGCCTGCGTGTGGCTCACGATGGCCCGGGACACCCAGCCGCCGTCGACGGCGCGCACGTGGAACTCGATGCCGCCGTCCTCGCGCGGGGCGTTCGCCGGGGACAGGTAGCGCCAGAGCCTCGGCCGCTGCGGAACCTCGACGCTCATGTACTGACCTGGCTGGTACGGCACCGGGAATTCGGGCTGGACGCGGACAAGGGCGAGATCCCAGGTGAGCCGCCGGTGTTCGAGCACGGTCGCCGACCACGACGCCGGGTTGACGTCGGCCGCGGCGGCCTCCTGCATCGCGCGGGCGACGATGGTGAACGCCTCCGCCCACGCCCGTTCGACCTCCGGTGTCCAGTCGGGACCGAGGTGGTTCTTGAGCGAGGCGAGCAGTGCGGTGCCGACGGCCTCGTAGTGCCGGGGGATGACGCCGAACTTGCGGTGGTCGCGGCCGAGCTGGGTCAGGAACGGCACGAGGTCGTCCGGCCGGTCGACCATCTGCACGATGTGGACCAGCGCGCGCACCAGCCTGCCGCGCTGGACCTCCATGTTGATCGGGAAGAAGTCCCGGGTGGCAGGCGCGAGGGTGAACAGCATCCCGTAGAAGAACTGGGAGATCTCCGGGATGAAGGGTTCCGACTTCGCCCAGGTGCCGCGGATGAGCCGCACCATCGCGGTGACCGCGGGCGGGGCTTCCCGTGGCGCGGAGGACCGCGGGAGGGGGCTGACCGCGTCGGCTGTCACGGGCGCGGATTCACTGATCGGGAAGTGCATGCCGGAAGGGGATTCCGGCGGTTCACGTACGGGGGACCACTGGAGAAGAATTCACGGATCATTCACCTCTCCGGTCAGTGGCTGTCGGCCGGTCGGCTGGTTCCGGCTCGCCCGCGAGACTAGCGGCCGAGAGCCCTTTTGCCCGCATCGTTGCTCCGGACGGGTGTACTCGACGCCGGGTGGCAGTGGGCGATCTCACGAGGTAAATAGTTGCCTTACGCAAGTGTCGCCGAATAAAGTTGTATTGTACAAGTAGCTGGGAGGCAACGATGAGCTCCGCCGACGACGCCAGGGTCGAATTGATGCGTGAGTTGAAGGCCGCTTCCCAGTTGCAGCACGCGTGGATCATGCAGGCCTGGCAGGACGACCGCGGTCTGCATCCGGCCGCCGCGATGCTGTTGTCCGACCTGGCGAAGCACGGCGAAGCGCGTCCCTCCGAACTGGCCAAGCGACGCTTTGTGGACCTTTCGGTCGTGAGCCGTCAAATCTCCCAGCTGTCCGCGGCGGGGATGGTCGACCGCCGCCCCGCGCCCGAGGACGGCCGCGCGTCGATCATCAGCATCTCCGAGCAAGGACACGGGGAACTGAGCCGCCGCCGGGCGGGCTATCTGGCGTTCATGGAGCGTGCGCTCGGTGACTGGGACGAAGAGAAGGTCCTCGAGTTGACCAAGCGCCTCGCCGAGATGAACGACGACGTCCGCGCGGTCCTGTCCGTGCGCACGTGCGACGTTTGACGTTGGCCGTTCCTACCCGCCGGTCTTGACTGAACGGACCTTTCGCGGCGCTGTCACGCCGGTAGCGTCGAAGTGGTGCGGAGCCGGGTCGCGTTGCTGGTCGCCTTGGGTGTCGACAACTTCGGCTCGGGACTCTTCCTCCCGTTGGGCCTGGTCTTCGTCATCCGTGTGGTGGGTCTCCCCCTCGCCCAGGCGGGGCTGGCGGTCACTCTCGGTGCGTTCGCCGGTCTGCTCGTTCCCGCGTTCGCCGGGCGTCTCGTCGATCTGTTCGGCCCGCGGACGGTGATGATCTGCTCCCACCTCCTCCAGGCCACCGGGGCGGGCGCGTTCCTGCTGGCAGGCGGTTTCGCCGGCGTCGTCGGCGCGTCGGTGATGCTCGCGGCCGGACAGCAGCTGTTCTACAGTTCGCAGTTCTCGCTTATCGCCGACGTCGCGGGCAAAGGCCCGAAGGACCGGCCTTTCGCCGAGGCCGCGATGGTCCGCTCCGCGGGCTTCGGTCTCGGCGCGCTGGCGGCGGCCGGTCTGCTGGTGTGGATCGGACGCGAGGGCCTCTACGTCGCCGTCATCGTCGACGTCTTCACGTTCGTCGTCGCCGCGGCCGTCCTCGCGACGCTGATGCCGCCGCTCCCGCGGCACGCGCGACGGCTCTCGGGGCCCGCGCGGGTCTGGCGAAACCGCCCGTACCTCGCGCTGATCGTGTTCAGCGGGCTTTTCGCGCTCACGATGGACTTCTTCCTCATCGGGATGCCGGTGTACGTCTTCAACGCGCTGCAGGGCCCTGGCTGGCTTCCTGGCGCGATCATCGCGCTGCTCACCGTCGTCACCAGTCTGGGTGGTGTCGTCGGGCTGCGGCTCACCCGGAAGCTGACCCGGATCGCCGCGATGCGGGCGGGCTCGGCGTTGTTCGTCGTGTGGTGCCTGGCGTGCCTCGCGGTGGTGTTCATACCGAAGGTCCTTCAGCCGATCTACCTGCTCGGAGCGACCCTCGTGCTGGCCGCGGGCGATCTCGCGTTCGGCCCGCGATCCGGGGCGCTCGCCGAAGCGGCGGCGCCGCCGGAGGCACGCGGCCGCTATCTGGCGGCCTTCCAATACGCGTTCACCCTCGCCGCGATGATCGCTCCGGCCGTCGTCGGACTGTTCTCCGTGGCAGTCTGGATCCCGTGGGTGCTCGTGGCCGCGTGCGCCTGCGCCGCCGTCGTCGGCCTCGGCCGGGTGGGCCCTCGCCTGCCCGCGGAGGCGGTCTCGCCGGGTGGTGGCGGAGGAATTCAGAGTTGAGCGGAACAGACTCAACTTTCCTGACGTTGTACCTGTCGACAAGAGCACCGCAGGACCTAGTACGAGGTGAGGGATGGACGCTTTCAACCCGACCACGAAGACCCAGCAGGCGATTTCGTCGGCGGCACAGGCGGCCACGATGGCGGGCAATCCGCACGTCGCGGCCGCGCATCTGCTTGGCGCCCTGCTGGCGCAGGGTGAGGGGCTCACCGCACCGCTGCTGACCGCGGTCGGGGCCGACCCAGCGCAGGTGCACAAGGAGCTGGAGCCGCTGATCGCGGCGCTGCCGTCGGCGACCGGCGCCACCGTGTCGAGCCCCCAGTTCGACGCGAACGCGGTCAAGGCGCTGACGCACGCCCAGAAGCTCGCGACCGAACTCGGCGACGAGTACGTCTCGACGGAGCACCTTCTCGTCGGCCTCGCCACCGAAGGCGGCCCGGTGGCCGACCTGCTCAAGCGGCACGGCGCCACCCCGGACGCGCTGCGCGAAGCGTTCGCCAAGGTGCGCGGCTCCGCGCGGATCACCAGCGCCGACCCCGAGAGCACGTTCAAGGCGCTGGAGAAATACGGCGTCGACCTGACCGAACGGGCCCGCGCCGGCGAGCTGGACCCGGTGATCGGCCGGGACACCGAGATCCGCCGCGTGGTGCAGGTGCTCTCGCGCCGCACCAAGAACAATCCCGTGCTGATCGGTGAACCCGGCGTCGGCAAGACCGCCATCGTCGAGGGGCTCGCCCAGCGCATCATCGCCGGTGACGTGCCGGAGTCGCTGCGCGGCAAGCGCGTCGTGGCGCTGGACCTCGGTTCGATGGTCGCGGGCGCCAAGTTCCGCGGCGAGTTCGAGGAGCGGCTCAAGGCCGTGCTCAAGGAGATCACCGACTCCGCGGGCGAGGTCGTCACCTTCATCGACGAGCTGCACACCATCGTCGGCGCCGGCGCGACCGGCGAGGGCGCGATGGACGCGGGCAACATGATCAAGCCGATGCTCGCCCGCGGCGAGCTGCGGATGGTCGGCGCGACCACGCTCGACGAGTACCGCCAGCACATCGAGAAGGACGCCGCGCTGGAACGGCGCTTCCAGCAGGTGCTGGTCGGCGAACCGTCCACAGAGGACACGATCGGTATCCTGCGCGGGCTCAAGGAGCGGTACGAGGTGCACCACGGGGTGCGCATCACCGACGCCGCCCTGGTCGCCGCCGCGACGCTGTCCGACCGCTACATCACCGCCCGGTTCCTGCCGGACAAGGCGATCGACCTGGTCGACGAGGCCGCTTCGAAGCTCCGCATGGAGATCGACTCGCGGCCGGTCGAGATCGACGAGGTCGAGCGCGCCGTGCGGCGGATGGAGATCGAAGAGATGGCGCTGTCCAAAGAGGACGACGCTGCCTCGAAGGACCGGCTCGCCGTGCTGCGCTCCGAGCTGGCCGAGAAGCGGGAGACGCTGACGGCGCTGACCGCGCGCTGGCAGAACGAGAAGGGCTCGATCGAACGCGTCCGCGACCTCAAGGGGCGGCTGGAGCAGCTGCGCGGCGAGTCCGAACGCGCCGAACGCGACGGCGACCTCGGCAAGGCCGCCGAACTCCGCTACGGCCGGATTCCCGCGCTGGAGAAGGAGTTCGAGGCCGCGACCGCGGAGAGCGAGGTCAGCCAGCAGAACGTCATGCTCAAGGAAGAGGTCGGCGCGGACGACGTCGCCGACGTGGTCAGCGCGTGGACCGGCATCCCGGCTGGACGGCTGCTGGAGGGCGAGACGGGCAAGCTCCTCCGGATGGAGGACGAGCTCGGCAAGCGGGTCGTCGGGCAGAAGGAGGCCGTGCAGGTCGTCGCGGACGCGGTGCGCCGCACCAGGGCGGGCGTCGCGGACCCCGACCGGCCGACCGGTTCGTTCCTTTTCCTCGGCCCGACCGGCGTCGGCAAGACCGAGCTGGCGAAGGCGCTGGCCGAGTTCCTGTTCGACGACGAGCGCGCGATGCTGCGGATCGACATGAGCGAGTACGCCGAGAAGCATTCGGTGGCGCGCCTGGTCGGGGCGCCGCCGGGATACGTCGGCTACGACCAGGGCGGGCAGCTGACCGAGTCCGTGCGCAGGCGGCCGTATTCGGTGGTGCTGCTGGACGAGGTCGAGAAGGCGCACCCGGACGTGTTCGACGTGCTCTTGCAGGTGCTCGACGACGGACGGCTCACCGACGGCCAGGGCCGCACGGTGGACTTCCGCAACACGATCCTGGTGCTGACCTCGAACCTCGGCTCGCAGGCCATCGCCGACCCGGCGCTCGACGAGCGCCAGCGCAACGACGCGGTGATGGCGGTGGTGCAGCGGCAGTTCAAACCGGAGTTCCTGAACCGGCTGGACGACATCGTGGTCTTCCACGCGCTCGGCACCGACGAGCTGACGTCCATTGTGGACATCCAGATCGAGCGGCTCGCCTCGCGGCTCTCTCGGCGTCGCCTGACGCTGGAGGTCACCGCCGGGGCGCGCGAGTGGCTCGCGCTGAACGGCTTCGACCCGATCTACGGCGCGCGGCCGCTGCGGCGGCTGGTGCAGTCGGCGATCGGCGACAAGCTGGCGAAACAGTTGCTGGCCGGTGAGATCCGGGACGGTGACACGGTGCGGGTGGACATCCCCGCCCAGGAGGCGTCGGACGCCCTGACGGTCACCCGGGTGGACTGAGCCCAGCGGTCCGTGAAGGCCTCCTTGAGGGTCCATCCATGCCCCCGCCGCCACCCTCAACGGAGACGCTGCGCGCCACTGTGTGGATTCAAGTCCCTCAAGGAGGCCTTCACGGACTTGCGCGAACCGTTGGCGATACAGCGATTTGTCGACGTTTCGGCACGTATTCAGGGGTACGGCACCGAAAGGGGTGGCGCGACACGGCGCCCGGCGATCACGTCCGGTGAGCGCGGGGGGATACCCTGACCGTCGTGGGTATTCCGGCGTGGATCTGGTTCGTCATCGCCGCCGTCGCCTTGGTGGCGGGGCTGGGGCTGCTCGCGGCCGACCGGGCGAAGGAAGGCTCGCGCAATCGCGAGCGAATGCGCTGGGCCGAGCTGCGCGGCTGGCAGTTCGCCGAGGAGGACGAGCGGTTGCCGCGGCAATGGTCCGGCGGCGCCATCGGGTACTTCGGCGCGCAGGTGGCGGTCAACGTCGTGGCCGGATCCACCTTCACCTCCGACGGGCGGCGTCCCGTCTTCATCTTCGACATCGAGACCGAGGGCCAGATCCCGGCGGTCGTCGTCGCCGTGCGCTGCAACCGCGTGCACGAGACACCGCTGGAGATGTGGCTGTCCAGCGTGCCGTTCCAGCGCCAGGGCATGCCCGAGATGCTCGGCCCGATCGGCCAGCGCTACGCCTTCGCGGACGACTCCGAGGGCGCCCGCAAGGTGATCACGCAGGAACTCGTCGACGCGGCCGACTCGCTCGGCGGCGACGTCGGCGTGGCGTGGCTGGAGAACGAGTGGGTGCTCGCGAGTGTCGCCCCGAACGCCGGGCCGTCGCGGCTAGAGCGGCTGCTGCGCGACCTCGGCGAGATCGCCGACATCGTGGACCCGTTCGACGAGGAGTACAACAACGCGCCGACCCCCGGTCGGCACTGGGAGGCCGAAGCCGCCGATGACGTCGAGCCGCAGGCTTAGTGGTCAGAACTGCTTGAGTTCCAGTGGGAGCGCGCCGGCGATGACGCCGGTGTGCGCCGGCTGACCGAGCACCGTCAGATCGAGCGTGCCGGATTGCGTGAGCTGCCCGGCCTGTGCGGGATCGCCGGTGGGCAGGACCCCACGCGGTGACGTCGTCGTGGTGCCGTGCGCGGACGCCACGTGACCGACGCCGAGGTCGCCGCTGATCTTGTTCGCACCGGACCCGGTGAGCGCGGGGCCGTGCTGCGCCAGACTCGCGTCCTGCTCGGTGGCGGCCAACCCGGTCGCCGGACCGGCAGTGCCGCCGAGGACGTGTTCCTGGCCGAAGCCGGTACCGGAATCGACGTCCGAGGGCAAAACACCTCTGAAGCGGCCGTCACCGTGCTGCGCGGACGTCGTCCCGACGGCGGCGAAGTCGCCGAGATCGAGAGCGTGCCCGGAAGACCGGCCTGCCTCCAGTGCTCCGCCGAGATCACCGGAAAAGTCACCGTCGAGCCGCAGGGCCCGGCCGAGTTCACCGCCGGCGTGCTGATCGGTCTCGTTGATCACGCCTACCCCGGGTAGCGGGCGGATGGCGTGATAGGTCCCCTCGGACGCGCCGATCCCACGTCCGTCCTCGGTGACGAGGATGGGTGTGCCGGTGCGCGGGTCGAGGGCGGCCTCGGTCAGCCGCGTTCCGCTCCGCTCGAGTTCGGTCTCGTTCCCGGCGACGGCAGCGCCGTAGGGGTCGAGCCGCACCGTGTTCCGCTGGCCCTGCGTGAGAGCCTCGGTGGTCTTCGACGCGGCGAGCGCACCGACCTTGTCCCCGCGGACCGTGACGCCGTCGCGCGTCTCGACGGTCTCGCTCGCCGACCGGCGGACGTCCGCGACGACCTTCGGGCCGCCGAGGTCCTTGCTGTAGACGTTTTGTCCGGTGCTGTTCAGGAAGCCGCTAAGGACGGTGTTGTCTCCTTCGCTGGTGGCACCGACTCCGCGGTCAAGGGTGCCTTCGCGCTTGTGGTCGAGCGGCAGCGGGATCGCCGGGTCGGTCGGCGCGGCGAGTGAGGTGGCCGGGCCGGCGAACAGCAACGCCAGTGGCGCGGCACCGGCCGCGACCTTGGGCAGATAGCTCGGCTTGCGCCTGCTGTGCTTCCCCATGGGCCGGGACGATACTTCCCGGCTTTGCCGAATGCACGTCAAGTCCCCGCGGTGGGTGACATTTACGCCCGTTTGTCCGGCTCCGGTTCTTCCTTCGGAGACGTGAGTTCGAGGTCGATGCCGCGGAAGGAGCCTCTCCGGGCCCGACCGGCGAGTAGGTTTCCGATATGACTCAAACCGCCCTGATCACCGGCGCCACCGCCGGCATCGGCGCGCAGTTCGCGCGCAGGCTCGCCGCCGAGGCGTACGACCTCGTGCTCGTCGCCCGTGACGTCGACAGGCTGGAGGGCTTCGCCGCGGAGCTGGTCGAGGCGCACGGCGTCGACGTCGTCGTCCTGCCGGCCGATCTGTCCGAAGTGGACGGACGAGGGCCGGTCGAGGCCCGGCTGGCCGACGAACCGGTGGATCTCCTGGTGAACAACGCGGGTTTCGGGCTCAACGGCGACTTCTGGACCATTCCGCCGGACGCGTTGCAGCGTCAGCTCGACGTCAACGTCACCGCGGTCCTCCGGCTGACCCGCGCCGCGCTGCCGGGCATGATCGAACGCGGCGAAGGCGCGATCATCAACGTCAGCTCGGTCGCCGGTTTCTTCAGCGGACGCGGTTCCACGTACACGGCCGGCAAGAACTGGGTCACGTCGTTCACCGAGGGCATCGCGGCCTCGCTCCCGGAGAACGTCCGCATGATGGCGCTGTGCCCCGGTTTCACCCTCACGGAGTTCCACGAACGGGCGGGCCTGGACAAGCCCGGCCCCAAGGCGTTCTGGCTCCGCGTCGAGCAGGTGGTGGACGAGGCGCTCGCGGATCTGCGCCGTGGCAAGGTGATCTCGGTGCCGAGCCTGCGGTACAAGGCGATCGTGGCGGTCGGCGGCCTGCTGCCGAGGGCGGTGCTGCGCAAGCTCGGCGGCGGGTTCGGCGGCAAGGGCCGCACCTGAGGGACCGGGTGGATTTCGGATCGTCCAACGCACCGAAGTCCACAGTGGGGACGCGGTCAGGCATCGGGGGCGGATACCGGGCGAGACCATCACCCCACGGTGCCGTCCGGCCGGTTGACGATTCGGGCCCGTGCCGGGCGGGTATCCGTCGAT
This sequence comes from Amycolatopsis coloradensis, assembly GCF_001953865.1. Taxonomy (GTDB): domain Bacteria; phylum Actinomycetota; class Actinomycetes; order Mycobacteriales; family Pseudonocardiaceae; genus Amycolatopsis; species Amycolatopsis coloradensis. The sequence continues at coordinate 558,447 of NZ_MQUQ01000003.1, read as the reverse complement.
CATGAGGTCATCACGTCTTGTCGCGGCCGGGGTGCTGTCGCTGGCCTTGGCCGCGTGTTCCACCGAGCAGCCGGCGGGCCCGACGGCACCGGTCCCGGGCACGGAAAGCGCGCAGCCGGTGAAGGCGATCGAAGCGGCCGCGCGCGCCGTGCCCGACGGGCGGGTCTTCGACGTGGAGCCCTCGAACGACGGGTGGGAGATCAAGGTCGCGTCACGCGGGCAGGAACACAAAGTACGCGTGAGCCGGGACGGCGGGCAGATCCTCGGCGACCAGCCGGCGGCCAAACCGAGTGACGACTTGGCGAAGGTCGAACAGGCCGGTGTCAACGCGGTCAAGGCCTTGCAAACCGCGCAGCAGCGTCAGCCGGGTGAACTCGACGAGATGGAGATCGACCGCGCCACCGACGGCGCCCTCGTCTGGGAGGTCGCGCTGCGTGACGGCAAGGGGATCGAGCACGAAGTCAACGTGGACGCCAAGACCGGGGCGGCTCGCTGAGCAGGTGAGGTAGGGCGCGCCCTACCCCGGAAACGCACGTTCGCCCCAGGGTGCTTCCGACCTGGGATTCCTAGGGTTTTCCCCATGAACACTGGGTGGAACGGTGACGCGGTCCGGCTCGACGGCGTCCGCAAGGAGTACGGCAAGGGCGTCATCGCCCTGGACGGGGTGACGCTGGCGTTCCCGCGCGGCGGCTTCACCGCCGTGATGGGCCCTTCGGGCTCGGGCAAGAGTACTTTCCTGCACTGCGCGGCCGGGCTGGACCGGCCGACGTCGGGGTCCGTCGTGCTCGACGGGCAGGAGCTGGCCGGGATGAGCGAGACGAAGCTGACGAAGCTGCGCCGCGACCGGGTCGGCTTCATCTTCCAGGCCTTCAACCTGCTTCCGGCGCTGACCGTCGAGCAGAACGTCACGCTGCCGCAGCAGCTCGCCGGTGCCAAACCGGACCGCCGCGTCGTCGAGGAGATGCTCACCCGCGTCGGGCTTTCGGGGCGCCGTAAGCATCTTCCCGGCGAACTCTCCGGCGGGCAGGCGCAGCGCGTCGCGATCGCGCGGGCACTGGTCACCCGGCCGGCGGTGGTCTTCGCCGATGAGCCGACCGGCGCGCTCGACACCCGCACCGCCGCCGAAGTCCTGGGGCTGCTGCGTGATTCGGTCCGCAGCACCGGCCAGACGGTGATCATGGTGACCCACGACCCGATGGCCGCCTCGTACGCCGACCGCGTCATCTTTCTCGCCGACGGCCGCATCGCGGACGAACTGCACGCGCCGACCGCGGACGTCGTCGCCGAGCGCATGATCCACCTGGGTGCCTGGGGCAGCCCGGCGCGGGCGGGTGCGTGATGCTGCGACTCGCCTTCCGAACCCTGCGCCTGCGCAAGGGCGGCTTCATCGGCACCTTCATCGCCGTCTTCTTCGGCGCGCTGATCGTCGCCTCCTGCGGTGGCCTCATGGAGACCGGTATCCGCGGCAACGCCGAACCCCAGCGCCTCGCGGCCGCGCCGATCCTCGTCACCGGTGCGCAGATCTTCGAGATGCCCAAAACGGACCCGGCCTCCCTCGACCCCGACGACAAGCAAAAGTCCGAGAGCGCACGGCTCCCCGAGCGGGTCCGGCTCGACGACGGCCTGATCTCCCGGATCCGTTCCGTGCCCGGTGTCTCGGACGTCGTCGGTGAAGTGAGCTTCCCGCTCGCGTCGAGTGGGAAACCCGCACTGGGCCACGCTTGGGATTCCGCCGCGCTGACCCCGTACACGCTGGCCGCGGGTGCCGCGCCCGCCGCGGGCGAGATCGTCGTCGAGTCGACGTCGGGGATGAAGCCCGGCGACAGCGTCGAGATCGCCGCGCGCGGCAAGACCGAAAGCTTCCGTGTTTCGGGGGTGGCCGGTGCTCCGCGTTCGATCACGCGGGCCGCCGTGTTCTTCTTCGCCGCCGACGCCGCCAGGCTCTCCGGCTATCCGGGCAAAGCCGACGTCATCGGCGTCTTCACCGAACCTGGCGCCGACGTCGAAGCGGTGCGGGCGAGCGTCGCCGAAGCCGCGGCCGGGACGACCGTCCTGAGTGGCATCGATCGCGGTGTCGCGGAGTTTCCCGAGGCCGATTCGAGCGGGGCCAACCTGATCGTCATCGCCGCGGTGTCCGGCGGGCTTTCGGTGATGGTCGCGATGTTCGTCGTCGCCAGCACGCTGAGCCTGTCCACCCAGCAGCGGTCGCGGGAACTCGCGTTGATGCGGGCGATCGGCACGACCCCGCGCCAGCTCCGGCGCATGGTGCTCGGCGAAGCGCTGGCCGTCGGCCTGCTCGCCACCGCGCTCGCCGCCGTCCTCGGCCCGTTCCTCGGTGAATGGCTCTTCGGGCAACTGGTCGAAAACGGTGTGGTGCCCGGGGTTCTGCGGTTCTACCAGGGCTGGCTGCCCGCCGTGGTCGGCGCGGGCGCCGCGATGCTCGCGGTGTTCATCGCCGCCTTCTTCGCCGGGCGTCGTGCCGGGAAGATCCGGCCGACCGAGGCACTCGCCGAGGCCGCGGTCACCCGCCGCTGGCTGACGCCGACGAGGGTCGTGTTCGCCGTGCTCTGCTTCGGTGGTGGCACCGCGCTCGCCATCGTGACCGTCGCGGTGATGACCGGCCCGATCGCGGCCAGCACCGCCGGGCCCGCGGTGATCCTCTGGGCGCTCGGCGTCGCGATGATCACACCCGGTGTCGCGAAGGTGATGACGGCGGTCCTGCAGTGGCCGATGCGCCTGCTCGGCGGGATCGACGGCCGCCTCGCGGTGCTCAACACCCGCGCCGGGATCGTCCGGGCCGCCGGTGCGGTCACCCCGATCATGCTCGCCGTCGGGATCGCGACCGCGAACATCTACCTCCAGACCACCCAGCAGGAACTGGCGAACCAGGCGTTCACCGAGGACGTCCGCGCCGACGCCGTGATCGGCTCGGCCGCCGGTGGGCTGTCCCCGGAGCTGGTCCAGCGGATCCAGAACGTGCCCGGGGTCGCGGGAGCGTCCGAGTACGTCACCAGCACCGTGTTCCTCGAGACGCCGTACGACGACTCCGACGAGGGACGGCCGGCGATCGGCCTCACCGCGTCGGGTGCCGGAGCGACCACTGACACCGCGGTGACCCAGGGCGACCTCAAGGCACTGACCGGCCGGAGTGTCGCACTGCCCGACGTCTTCGCGAAGGACTTCTCTCGCGGCATCGGCGACACGCTGAGCCTGAGGCTCGGCGACGGCGCCGCTGTCGACGTCAAGGTCGTCGCGGTGACCAGCCAGCGCCCCGGTTTCGAAAGCCTGCTGCTCCCGGCCGACCTCCTGGCGCCGCACACCACCGCCGGGCTCGCCGGGCAGATCCTCGTCCGCGCCACTCCGGACGTCGATCCAGCCGCGCTGACCGAACGGCTCCGCGAGGCGACGGCCGGGCAACCGGTGTCCGTCGGCGACCGGGACGCGCTCGTGGCGGCGCACGCCGCGGACCAGGCCGTCGGCGCTTGGGTGAACTACCTGCTGGTCGGGATGATCATCGCCTACACGGTGATCTCGGTGGCCAACACGCTGGTGATGGCCACCGTGCGGCGGCGCCGTGAGTTCGGTCTCCAGCGGCTCACCGGCTCCACCCGGGCGCAGGTGCTGCGGATGGCGGGTTTCGAAGGCGGGCTCGTCGCGCTGATCGGGATCGTGCTCGGCACCGTCGTCTCGGCGGGCGCGATCGTCCCGTTCTGCCTGGTGGCGACCGATTCGCTGCTGCCGATGGGCTCTCCGCTGATCTACCTCACCATCGTCGGGATCGCCGCGGCGCTCGCGCTGGCGGCGACCCTGGTCCCGGCCTGGGCGGCGACCCGCGGCCAGGCCGTGGACGCCGTGACGTCGGGCAGTGACTGAGCGCGGTGCGGGAAACACCCCGGTCGTGCGCCACGAGCCGTGTGTAAGACTCTCGGCCGTGGCGTACCCCGGGGTTGATCAAGCGGCAAAACTCGAACTGGCCAGGTTGGTCGGCGAACTGGCCGTCGTGCACGGCAAGGTGACCTTGTCTTCGGGCAAGGAAGCCGACTACTACATCGATCTCCGGCGGGCGACGCTGCATCACGCGGCCGCACCGCTCATCGGGAAGCTGCTCCGGCAGCTCACGCACGACTGGGACTACGTCGCCGCGGGCGGCCTGACCCTCGGCGCGGACCCGGTGGCGCTGTCCATGCTGCACTCCGCGGCCACCGACGGTGTCGTGCTCGACGCGTTCGTCGTCCGCAAGGGCGCCAAGGCGCACGGCATGCAGCGCCAGATCGAAGGCGTCGAGGTGCTGGGGCAGCGGGTGCTCGCCGTGGAGGACACCTCGACCACCGGGGGCAGCGTGCTCACCGCCGTCAAGGCGCTGCGCGACGCGGGGGCGAACGTGGTCGGCGTCGCGACCGTCGTCGACAGGGACACCGGAGCGCGCGAGGCCATCGAGAAGGAAGGCCTCGAATACCGTTACATTCTGAACAAGGACGATCTCGGTCTGTCCTGAGTAAAGCGTCCCGAACGGGGCATCCTCCGTACGAACGGAGGATGCCCCGTTTTTTCGTGAGTGTTTCTCAAGGCGAAAGGGGTAGCGTCGCTGGTAGGGGTGTGGAAGGGGGCTTGACGTGGCGGGTTTCCTGGCGAACATGACGGTCGCGGTACATATTTTGGCGCTGCTGTTCATCGGATTCGGTGGTTTTCTCGCGTGGCGGTGGCCGAAGGTGATCTTCGCGCATGTGTTCTTCGCCGCATGGGGTGTTCTCGTCAACGTCTTTCCCTGGCCCTGCCCGCTGACAGCGGCCGAGAACTACTTCCGCCATCAGCAGGGCCTCGGCGACCTGCCCGGCGGCTTCAACGCCTACTACCTCTACGACACGGTGTTCCCGCGCTCGATGCTGCCGCTCGTCGTCGTGATCGCGATGGCGACGGTGATCGTCTCCTACGTCGGCACGGTCCAGCGCTGGCGGCACCGCCACCACGACGGGGACGCACCGGCGCACCGCGTCAGCATGGGCTGAGTGACAATCACCGAGTGACTGAGGAAGAAGCCGGCCCCACCGAATGGGTGGCGCGGGAAGAGGTCGGCGTCGGTCCGTGGGAGGGCGAGTGGCCCGCGGACGAGCGGTACGACCCCGAGCTGCTGGCGGGAGGTGACCGCCGCAACGTCGTGGACCCGTACCGCTACTGGCGGCGCGAGGCCATCGTGTCCGATGTGGACGCCCGTCGGCACCCGTTCCACGTGGCGATCGAGAACTTCCAGCACGATCACAACATCGGCACCGTCGTCCGGACGGCGAACGCGTTCGCCGCGGCCGCCGTGCACATCGTCGGGCGGCGGCGCTGGAACCGGCGCGGCGCCATGGTGACCGACCGCTACCAGCACCTTCTCCACCACGAGGACGTCGACGGGTTGCTGACCTTCGCCGCCGCGGAGGGGCTCGCCGTGGTCGCCGTCGACAACACCCCCGGTTCACAGCCCGTCGAGACCGCGGAACTGCCCCGCGAGTGCGTCCTGCTGTTCGGGCAGGAAGGCCCCGGTCTTTCGTCCGAGGCGCAGAAGACCGCGTCGCTGGTCGTCTCGATCGCCCAGTTCGGCACCACGCGCTCGATCAACGCCGGCGTCGCCGCCGGGATCGTCATGCACGCCTGGGTCCGGCAACACGCCGACCTCACCACCGCCTGGTGACCCCCGCGTTTCGTCCTCCAGTTGCGGTCCTTGCACGCGCAACTACCGCAACTAGAGGACGAAACGCGGGCTAGACCGGGGCGACCTCCACCGGGATCCCGTTCAGGACGGCGTTCCCGGAGGGGACGTCGAGCAGGGTCTCGTCGGCGACCAGATTCGAGTTGACCCCGGCGTGCGCCGTCGCGACCTTCGTGCGCATGCCGTCGACGTCGTGCCCCCAGCCGTGCGGCATGCTCACCACGCCGGGCCGGACGTCGTCCGTGACCTCGACCGGCGCTTCGAGCTTCCCCGCCCGCGACGTCACCGACGCGAGCCCGCCGTCGGTCAGCCCGAGCCGGGACGCGTCGTCCGGGTGAACCTGGACGGTGCACCGGTTCCCGCCGCGGACCAGCGGCGTCAGGTTGTGCATCCAGGAGTTGTTCGAGCTCAGATGCCGCCGTCCGATCAGCAGCAGACCGCCGTCTGGCGCCTTGTCCAGTTCCGCGCGCAGCCGCGGGACGTCCTTCGTGATCGCGTCCGGCGCCAGTTCGACCTTCCCGCTCGCGGTGGTGAGCACCTCCGGCAGCCGTGGCTTCAGCGCGCCGAGGTCGATGCCGTGCGGCGCGGCTTCGAGGTCGGCGAGTTTCAGCCCGTACGGTCCGCCGCGCAGCATCAGGTCGATCATCCGCGCCGGTCCCGTGCGGCCTTCGGCGAGTGACAGTTCGACGCCGGTGCGCCGCGCGGTCTCGCCCGCGACCATCGTGTCGAAGGCGGCGACGTCGACGTCCGGGCCCTGGCCTGCGGCGATCCCGGCCATCCGCAGCAGGGTCACCCACTCCTGCGGCAGGTCCGTGTCGAGGGTCGCAGGCGTCCAGTTCGCGACGTTGCGCACGGCGAGCGTGTACAGCGCGACGTCGTAGTGCGGCCGCTCCAGCGGTGACGGTCCGGGCAGGATGACGTCGGCGTGCCGGGTGGTCTCGTTGAGATAGACGTCGAGCGAGACCATGAAGTCCAGCTGCCGCAACGCTTCCGTGAGCCGCGCGGAGTTGGGCGTGCTCAGCGCCGGGTTGCCGCTGATGGTCACCAGTGCCCGGATCTGGCCCTTGCCGGGCGTCTCGATCTCGTCCGCGAGCGTGGCCACCGGCAGTTCGCCGAGCACCTCGGGATACCCGCGCACCCGGCTCGTCCAGCGGCCGCTGGTGAACGGTGACGACCGTCGCGGCTTCCACGCGGCGGGCAGCGGGAACATCACGCCGCCCTCGCGGTCGAGGTTGCCGGTGAGCGTGTTGGCGACGTCGACCAGCCAGCTGGCGATGGTGCCGTATGACTGGGTCGTGGTCCCCATCCGGCCGTACACCGCGGCGCGTCCGGCGTCCGCCAGGTCGAGCGCGATGCGGCGGATCTCGGCCGCGTCGATCCCGGTCGCGGGCGCGACCGCCTCCGGAGTGAACGGCTCCGCGAGCGCACGGACCTCCTCGACACCGTTCACGTGCTCACCGGGATTGACGCGGTGCTCCGCGAACAGGACGTTGACCAGCGCGAACAGGAACAACGCGTCGGTGCCGGGCCGGATCGCGTGGTGCTCATCGGCGAGCTGCGCGGTCCGCGTGCGGCGCGGATCGAGGACGACGATCCTGCCGCCGCGCTTCTGGATCCCGCGCAGCCTGCCGCGGACGTCGGCCGCGGTCATCAGGCTTCCGTTGGACACCAACGGATTGGCGCCAAGGATGAGCAGGTGCTCAGTACGGTCGAGATCGGCGACGGGGATGGTCTGCGGGTCGCCGAACAGGTAGCCGGACGAGAAGTGTTTCGGCATCTGGTCGACCGTGGTCGCGGTGTAGAAGTTCTTGGTGCCCAAGGCTTTGAAGAACACGCGGCCGTAGAGCACCAGCGCCGCGTTGTGCACCGTCGGGTTGCCCGAGTACACCGCGACGGCGTCCTTGCCGTACTCGTCGATGATCGGCCGCAGCCGGTTGTCGATCTCCGTGAACGCCTCGTCCCAGGTGACCTCGACGAACTCGCCGTCGCGTTTCACCAGCGGTGCGGTGAGCCTGTCCGGGTCGTGGTGCAGTGCGCCGAGCGAGGCGCCCTTCGGGCAGATGTACCCCTGCGAGAAGACGTCCTCGCGGTCACCCCGCACCCGGGTGATCAGGTTCTTCTCGTCGATCGTCACCTCCAGGCCGCAGGTCGCTTCGCAGAGCGGGCAGGTCACGTGCGCCGTGGTCATGAAGCACCTCGCGGGTTCGGGGACCTCCTCAACATACTGAGCGGTATGTCACCGGGCAAGGGATGATGACGCGATGACCGCTCTCGCCGACCGGGCCGCGGCCGCCGAGCACGCGGTCCGCGACCGGCATCTGCGCCGGGTATGGGGACTGCCCGGGACCGTGCTCGGCCGCAGCGGCTGGCCGCCCTCGGCGGGGCAGCGGGTCCACTGGCACTGGAACTACTGGTGGCAGGCGCATCTGCTGGACACCCTCGTCGACGCGCAACTGCGGGATCCCTCACCGGATCGGCTGAAGCTGATCGACAGGTTCGTGCTGTCCGTGCGGTTGCGCAACTTCGGCAAGTGGATCAACGACTACTACGACGACATCGCCTGGCTCGGCCTCGCGCTGCAACGCGTGGGGCACCTCGGGCTGGACGTGCGCGGCGGCCTCGAAGCGATCAGTTCACGGCTGCGCGAAGGCTGGACCGACGACGCGGGCGGCGGGATCTGGTGGCGCGTCGGCGACAAGTTCAAGAACGCGCCCGCGAACGGCCCGGCCGCGATCTTCCACGCCCGCGAAGGCTCGACGCAGCACGCGGAAGGCCTGGCCGAGTGGATGACCGAACGGCTCGTCGATCCGGAGACCGGACTGGTGTGGGACGGCCTGCGCGTCGACTCAGGCGAGCTGGTCAAGCATGTTTTCACGTACTGCCAAGGGGTCTATCTCGGCGCCTGCCTCGAACTGTCCGAAGTGGACAGAGTGGAGCACACGATCCACGCGGTCGCGGAACACGTCGCGCCGGACGGCGTGATCCGGGGGCAAGGCGACGGTGACGGCGGCCTGTTCGCCGGGATCCTGGCGCGGTATCTGGCGCTCGCGGCGCCGCTGTTGCCGAGCGGGGTGGCGCGCGATCTGGTCATCCGGTCGGCTGACGCCTGCTGGGCAGGCGCCACCGAGACGCCACACGGGCCGCTCTTCAGCGCCGACTGGGCGACTCCGGCGCCTTCGCTGCCCCTGGCTCCCGACGCGCCTGAGCGTGACCTGTCCGTACAGATCAGCGCGTGGATGCTCCTGGAGGCCGCCGCCACCCTGACCTGACCGCACGCAAGTAGTCCTCTAGTTGCGTGCGCTCGTGTGGGGTGACCGAGCGCAAGTGGGGGCAAGCCGCAAGTAGAGGACTACTTGCGGGTCACCAGACGTCGCCGGAGCGCCAATCGGCGGTGATCTCCCCGTCCAGGTCGAGGGTCACCCCAACCGGCAGCACGTGGATCGACCCGTCGTCCTCCTTCGTCGCCTCGATACCCGAAGGTGTCATGGCCGACGAAGACCCACGCCACAGCAGCCAGCCGCGCGAGGCGTAGAACTCCAGGGCCTCGTCGGACGCCGAAAGGGCCCCGAGGGCGTACGCCTTCCGCAGGACCCGCTCCAGCGCGTCCATCATCGCGGCGCCGTGACCACGCCGCCGGTGGTCCGACCGGACGGCGACCGCTTCGACGTAACCCGTCCGCAGGGCCCGCCCGTCGTGCACGAGCCGCCGCTGGACCAGTGACGCGTGCCCGATCAGTTCGCCGCCCTCCCAGATCAGCGTATGCATCCCGCCGAGGGCGTTTTCCCAGTCGTCTTCGCTGAAGTCGCCGTCGAAGGCGTCGTCGAGCAGGGCGCGTGCCGCTTCCAGCACGGCGGCGTCGAGGTCGGCGGTGTGCACGGTCCACAGCTCGGTCATTCCGCCATCTTCACCCGGCGGCGGCGTTCTGACCAGCGAGTTGTGACTCAGCAGCCGCACGACTGACGGTGTATGAAGCGCGGCGCGAGCCGTACGGATTCGGGTCGTCGCTCCGGGTCGGTGATCCGGGCCAGCAGGAGTTCGACGGCCTTGCGCCCGATCTCCTCGATCGGCTGCGCCATCGTGGTCACCGCCGGGTTCACCCGCCCCGCCCACTCCATGTCGCCGTAACCGACGATCGCGAGGTCGCGCCCGACCCGGATGCCGAGACGGTGCGCCTCGTACTGGACGCCGATCATCATCGCCTCGCTCGCCACCACGAGCGCGGTCGGCGAAGGCCAGCTGTCGAGCAGCTTCGCCGTCGCGGCGGCCGCTCCACCCGGGGTCGACTGCCCGCCCGCGACCAGCTGCGACGTCCACCGGATGCCGCTCCGCCCGAGGCCGAGCCGGTAACCCAGCGCCCGCTCCTCGTAGATGGTCATGTCCTCTTCGCCGGCGATGAAGCCGATCTTGCGGTGCCGCAGCCCGGCGAGGTGCCGCACGAGCGCGCACACGGCCTGGATGTTCTCGGAGCCGACCTGGTCGACGTCGTTGCGGCCGGCCATCCGGTCGACGAGCACGGTCGGCACGCCCATCCGGACCAGTCCGTTGATCACCGCGTCGTCGCCCGCCGCCGGCACGAGCAGGACGCCATCGACGCGGTCCGCCCGCAGCGCGCGGATGACCGCGGCCTCTTCGGCGACGCTGTCCCCGGTGTCGGCGAGGGTGATTTCGCAACCGTGACGGCGCCCGGCGCGGCGGATGGCGCGGATGAGTTCACCCGAATACGGGTTCGCGTGCATCGCCATGGCCACCCCGAACCGGTGGGTGACAGGGGTGTCCTCCCACAGGGGCAACGCCGGGGACAATGCGGTCATCGGTCCACGCCTTCATCCGAGCTTGAATGAAGGTAACGGCTGACGGCGCTTGGCTCGGCCGCGAGAGCGGAAAGTCTGCCAACAATCATCAATGTGAGTGAACGAGCGCGCATCCGCAGGACGCCCGATGGCGGAGCGTAGGCGGAATCCGCATCGTCTGGGCCTTGCGCGCGGGATCGTTGATCCTGGCCAGCAGGAGGCGTACCGCCTGTGTGCCTATCTCCTCGATCGGCTGCGCCATCGTGGTCAGCGGCGGCTCGACCAGATCGGCCCACTCGACGTCGTCGTAGACCACCACCGGCAGGTCGATCCCGGCGCGCAGGCCCCGGCGCCGCAGCTCGTGCAGCACTCCGACCATCATGGTGTCGTTGGCGACCACCAGCGCCGTCGGCGGCTGGGGCAGCGCGAGCAGCGTGCTCAACGCGAGGGCCCCGCCCGCCTGTGAGGACTGCCCGCAGGCGACCAGGTCCTCTGACCAGGTCAAACCCGAACGGCCGAGTCCCAAGCGATAACCGAGGATCCGCTCTTCGCTGGTGCTCAGCCCGGCCGTGCCGCTGATCATGCCGATCCGCTGATGCCCGAGCGACGCCAGATGCGCCGTCAGCGCGGACGTCGACTGGATGTTCTCGGCGCCGACCTGATCGACGTCGATGCGGGTGGAGAGCCGGTCGATGAGCACGGTCGGGACGTCCAGGGAGACGAGTTCGCCGATCACCGAACCGTCGCCCGGCGACGGCGTGATCAGCAGTCCGTCGACCCGGCGGGAGCGCAGGGTCCGCACGGTCTCACGTTCGGTGTCGACGGTGTCGTGCGTGTCCGCGAGCAAGACCGTGTATCCCGCCAGCGCGGCCTCGCGTTCGATCGCCTGGATCAAGACGGCGAAGTACGGGTTCGCGATCAGGGAGATCGCGACGCCGATCGACCTCGTCCCGCCGGTGACCAGCGAGCGGGCGATGGCGTCGCCGGTGTAGCCGGTCTGCTCGATCGCGCGGAGGACGGCCAGTTTGGTCTCCTCCGCCACCGCTCGCGTCCCGTTGACCACGTGGGAAACCGTGGTGATCGAGACTCCCGCCAGCTCGGCGATGTCGCGTTGGGTGGGCCGGGACGAGCGAGACGGCGGCATTACCAATCCTCGTGAGTGCTCTGTCGAGAGAGTCTGGGGCAAGCGTTTGCGCAAACGCTTGCGAGTGAGCATAACCCTGTCTACCTTCCGGTCCATCACGGACAGCCTTGAATCGGAGGGCATCCCCCATGAGACAGCGCAGTCTCTCAGCGCTCGCCATGGCCGCCGCGCTCGCGGTGACCTCGGCCGGGTGCACCGTCGAACGCCACTGGGGTGGCGGTTCGGACGCGGGCGGCGGTGGCAAGGCCAAGGTCGGCCTGGTCACCAAGACCGACACCAATCCCTACTTCGTCGAACTGAGAGCGGCGGCCAAGGCCGCCGCCGAAGCGAACGGCGCCGAGTTCAGCGCGCTCGCCGGCCAGTTCGACGGGGACAACGACGGCCAGGTCCGGGCCATCGAGAACCTCATGCAGCAGGGTGCGAACACCATCCTGATCACGCCGAGTTCCTCGACCGGCGTGCTCGACGCCATCGACCGCGCCCGCAAGGCCGGGGTGCTGGTCATCGCGCTCGACACCGCGACCGAGCCCGACACCGCCGTCGACGCCACCTTCGCCACGGACAACTTCGAGGCCGGACGTCAGCAGGGCGCGTACGTCAAGGCCGTGCTCGCCGGCAAGCAGCCGAAGCTGTTCATGGTGGACGGCACCGCCGGATCCACTGTGGACACTCAGCGGCACACCGGTTTCCTGAAGGGCATCGGGCTGACCGACGCCTCGCCGGAGATCAAGGGCAAGACGCCTGCCAACGGCGACCAGAGCCTGGCTCAGCAGGGCGTGGAGAACCTGTTGCAGCGCACCACTGACATCAACGCCGTCTACACGATGAACGAGCCGATGGGCCGCGGCACCTACGCCGCGCTCCAGGCCCGCGGCCTGGTGAACCAGATCGTGATGGGCTCGATCGACGGCGGCTGCGAAGGCGTCAAGAACGTGCGCGACGGCCAGTACGCCGCCACGGTCATGCAGTTCCCCAAGAAGATGGCCGAGCAGGGCGTCCTCGCCGCCGTCGAGTACGCCAAGACCGGCGAGAAACCGAGCGGGTTCGTCAACACCGGTTCCGCGGTGATCACGGACAAGCCGATCCCCGGCGTGGAAAGCCAGGACACCAAGTGGGGCCTCGAGAACTGCTGGGGGACGAAATGACCACCTCGACCCTCAAGGGCAACGAGCGGCCGACGATCGGTGAGTTCTTCCTGCGCGCACCGGCCGTCGGGCCGACGCTGGCCCTGCTCGTCGCGATCGTGGTGTTCTCCCTCTCGACGGACACCTTCCTCGATCTCGACAACCTTTCCCTCGTGGTGCAACAGTCACTGGTGGTCGGCACGCTCGCCCTCGGGCAGACGCTGATCATCCTGACCGCGGGGATCGACCTGGCCAACGCGGCCGCGATGGTGCTCGCGACGCTGATCATGGCGAAGCTCGTGGTCGGCGGCGTGTCCGGGATCTGGGCGCTGCTGCTGGGAATCGTGGCGACGGTGGTGATCGGGATGGTCACCGGTTCACTGGTCACCCGGATCAAACTGCCGCCGTTCATCGTCACGCTCGGCCTGCTGACGGTGCTCACCGCGGCCGCGAAACTGTTCGCGAGCGGCCAGGCCGTCCCGGTCGCCGACGCACTCCTCAAATGGCTCGGCACTCGCCGCTACCTGTTCGGCGGCATCCCGATCACCTACGGCATGACGCTGGCTTTGCTGATGTACCTGGGACTTTGGTACGCGCTCACGCGAACTCCGTGGGGCAAGCACGTCTACGCGGTCGGCAACGCACCGGAATCCGCCCGGCTGTCGGGGATCAAGGTCAACCGCACGATCCTTTCGGTGTACATCGTCGCCGGGGTGATCGTCGGGATCGCGGCCTGGCAGGCGCTCGGCCGCGTGCCGAACGCCGATCCGAACGCCTTCCAGCTCGGCAACCTCGACTCCATCACCGCGGTGGTGCTCGGCGGCGCGAGCCTGTTCGGCGGCCGGGGTTCGGTGCTCGGCACGATGATGGGCGCGCTGGTCGTCGCGGTCCTGCGGTCCGGATTGACCCAGCTCGGGGTGGACGCGCTCTACCAGGACGTCGCCACCGGTGCCCTGCTGATCGGCGCCGTCTGCGTCGACCGTTTCGCGAGGAGGCAGCAGTCATGAAGACGCCGACGTTGTCCGCTCAGGGACTCGTCAAACGCTACGGCCGGGTGACCGCCATCGACGGCGCCGACTTCGAACTGTTCCCCGGTGAGGTCCTCGCCGTGGTCGGCGACAACGGCGCCGGTAAGTCGAGCCTCATCAAAGCCCTTTCCGGAGCGGTGATCCCGGACGCCGGGGAGATCAAAGTGGACGGTGAGACTGTCCACTTCAAGTCCCCTTTGGACGCTCGCCACTACGGAATCGAGACGGTGTATCAGGATCTCGCCGTCGCGCCCGCGCTCGACATCGCGTCGAACATGTTCCTCGGCCGGGAAAAGCGGCGGAAGGACCTCTTCGGACAGCTGTTCAGGAAGCTGGACACCGCGACCATGCGAGCCGACGCGCAGCGGATCCTGGACGAACTCGGCATCAACATCAAGTCCATCACCCAGCCGGTGGAGACACTCTCCGGCGGGCAGCGCCAAGGGGTCGCGGTCGCGCGGGCGGCCGCGTTCGGCACCAAGGCGGTGATCATGGACGAGCCCACCGCCGCGCTCGGCGTCGCCGAATCCGGCAAGGTCCTCGACCTGATCAACCGGATCCGCGAACGCGGCCTGCCGGTGGTGCTGATCAGCCACAACATGCCGCATGTGTTCGACATCGCCGACCGCATCCACGTGCACCGCCTCGGCAAACGCGTCGCGGTCGTCTCGCCGAAGACACACACGATGAACCAGGTCGTCGGCCTGCTCACGGGTGCGCTGAAGCTCGGCGAGAACGGCGAAGTCGAAGAGGTCGCTTCAGCCGTCCACACGGGCTTGTAGTGAGGGTGCTGCTGGCGGGACTGTGCACCGTCGACCAGGTCCAGCGCGTCGCCGAGTTCCCGGCGCCGGGTGAGAAGGTGCGTTCGCTGTCGATGGACGTCGCCGCCGGTGGGCCGGCGACGAACGCGGCGGTGACCGTGGCCTCGCTCGGTGCCGGGGCGACGCTCCTGACGGTCGCCGGTGCGCATCCGCTGGCGGCACTCGCCCGCGCCGACCTGGAGGCGCACGGCGTCGACCTCGTCGATCTCGATCCCGAACTGCCCGATCCGCCCGCGATCAGCGCCATCGTCGTGCGCGAGTCCGACGGCGAGCGCACCGTCGTCTCGCGCAACGCTCACGCCTCTCCGCGATTCGTCCTCTCGTTGCGGTCCTTGCACACGCAACTACCGCAACTAGAGGACGAATTGCCGGGGTGTGTGCTCCTCGACGGGCACCATCCGGAGGTCGCACTGGAGGTCGCGCGCTGGGCAAGGGAGCGGAAGGTGCCGGTGGTGCTGGACGCGGGGAGCTGGAAGCCGGTCTTCGAAGAACTCCTGCCGCTGGTCGACATCGCCGCGTGCTCGTCGCTGTACCGCGGGGACGACCCGCGCGAATACGGCGTCCCGGTCGTGATCACGACGGCGGGCCCCGAGCCGGTCCGCTGGTCGGCGGCGGACGGCTCCGGTGAGATCCCCGTTCCCGTCACCCGGGCGCGTGACACGCTAGGGGCGGGCGACGTCTGGCACGGAGCCTTCGCGTACGCGGTCGCCAGGGGCGCGGGGGACGTCCCCGGCTGGATCGAGTTCGCCAACGAGGTGGCCGCCGAACGGGTGCGGCATGAAGGACCGAGGTCGTGGACGGCCGCGGTCGCGAAGAAAGGACTGTCATGACAGCCATGCCTCCGGTGTTCGAGGACCTGTTGAGCAGGGCTCAGACGCTGGCGAAGCCGGGACAGCGCAGCGTGCTCGGCATCGTCGGCGCCCCCGCGTCCGGCAAGACGACGCTGGCCTGGGGGTTGGCGAAGGCGCTGGGCACGAGGGCGGCCGTGGTCGGGATGGACGGCTTCCACCTCGCGCAAGTGGAGTTGCAGCGCCTCGGCCGCGCGGAGCGCAAGGGCGCGCCGGACACCTTCGACGCCGCCGGGTACGTGCACCTGCTGCGAAGGCTCGCCGAAGGCCGCGAGACGGTCTACGCGCCCGAGTTTCGCCGGGAGATCGAGGAGCCGATCGCCGGTGCCGTCGCGGTCACCCCGGACGTCCCGCTGGTCATCACCGAAGGCAACTACCTGCTCATGCAGGACGACCCGTGGAGCGGCGTGAAGCCGATCCTCGCCGAGTCGTGGTTCCTCGCGCCGGACGAACCCGAGCGCATCGAGCGGCTCGTGTCGAGGCACCGCCGCTACGGCCGTTCGCTGGTCGACGCCCGCCGTCGCGCGCTCGGCTCCGACCAGCGCAACGCCGATCTGATCGCGTCCACCAGCGGCCGGGCGGATCTGGTCCTGGAGAACCTCCCGCTGGTTAACTTCGCCATATGACAGGTGTTCTCATCGTCACGGGCGGCAGCAAGGGCATCGGCGCGGCGGTCTGCGAACTCGCCGCCGCGCGCGGTCACGACGTCGTCGTCAACTTCGCGGGCGACGCCGAAGCGGCCGAAGCCGTCGCTTCGCGCGTCCGGAAACACGGCGTCCAGGCGATCACCCATCGCGGGGATGTCGCGTCCGAAGACGACGTGGTGGCGCTGTTCGACGCGGCCGTCGAACTCGGCCCGCTCGCCGGGGTGGTCGCGAACGCGGCCATCACCGGCAACACCCCCGGCCGCTTGGACGAGTACGAGGTGGACGTCGTCCGGCGCGTGGTGGACGTCAACATCACGGGTGTCTTCCTGTGCGTCCGCGAGGGCATCCGCCGGATGTCCACCCGGTACGGCGGCGCGGGCGGCGCGATCGTGACGGTTTCCTCCACTGCCGCGCGCACCGGATCACCCGGCGAATGGGTGCATTACGCGGGAACCAAGGCCGCGGTCGAAACGATGACTTACGGTGTCGCGCAAGAAGTAGCGAAAGAATCCATCCGGGTCAACGCGGTCGCGCCCGGCATGATCCACACCGGACTGCACGCGGCGGCGGGAATGCCCGATCGCCTCGACCGGATCGCCCCGGCCATCCCGATGGGACGGGCGGGAGAACCCGGCGAAGTCGCGGAAGCCGTGCTGTGGCTGCTTTCCCCGGCCGCGTCGTACATCACCGGGACGGTGCTGACCGTCGGCGGAGGGCGTTGACAGCCGGGGCCACGGACCGGTCACGAGCGGATATCGGGTCCGCGTGCGGTTCAGCCACTTTTTAACACTGTTTCCCGGCGGATATCACAATTCATGTGGGAAGTCGGCGGATCACCTCGCCGCCGGAGACCCCTGTGTCACCCTGGGGGCGCCCCCAAGCTCTTGATCAGGACGGTCATCCCCGATGTCCAAGCTCATGTCTGTGCACCACCTGGCACTCACCGTGACCGACGTGGACCGGAGCGTGCCCTGGTACGCCCGAGTGCTCGAACTCGAGGAGTTCACGCGTCGCGAAGACCCCGAAACGGGGCTGCGGAAGGTCGTGTTGCGCTCGCCGAGCGAGGGTTTCGCGGTGGTGCTCGTCGAACATCAGGACACCGAACGACCGCGGTTCGACGAACGGCGGACCGGTCTGGACCACGTGGCGTTCAAGGTCTCTTCGCGGTCTGAGCTGGCCGAATGGGAAGCGCGGCTCTCGGAGTACGGCGTCGTTTACACGCCTTCGACGGGATCGCGCACGCTGGCGGGCTCCTCGGTCATCGTGTTCCGTGACCCGGACGGCATCCAGCTGGAGATCTGGGCGGACGCGTAGGCCGTGTCCGGCAAGTCATGTTCGCGGTCTTCGCGCCCGGGCGGCCCCTGACGGCACAGGCGGACGCGGCCTAAGTGGTCGCGCGGTCTTCGACCTCGTCGGCGGGGCGCCGCATCTCCTGGCGGTAGCGGATCACGCCGTAGGCCGTGCCCACCACGAAGAACGCGATGCTGATCCACAGGGCCGCCGTCTTCACCCACGGAAGCTGGTCCAGCAGACCGGCGCCGTAGTAGCCGAGCAGCACCAGCGTCGGCACCCAGAGCAGCCCGCCGAGCGCGGTCGCGAGGGCGAACCGGCGCGGATCCATCCGCGCGGTTCCCGCGATGAGCGGCGCCAGCGTGCGGATCCACGGGATCCAGCGCGCGGCGACGATGGCGAAGAAACCCCGCCGGTCCAGGAACGCCCTGGCGCGTTCGAGATTGTGCTTGTTCAGAACCTTGCCGCCGCGCCGGGCGATCAGTTTCGTGCCCGTCGACCGGCCGATGTAATAGCCCACCTGGTTGCCGAGGATCGCGACGAGCAGTGCGGCGGCCGAGAGCAGCCAGGCGTTCAGGTCGGAACCGTGCTGCGCGAGGACGACTCCGGCCGCGAACAGCAGGGAGTCGCCGGGCAGGAACAGCCCGATGATCAGCGCGCACTCCACGAAGATGAAGCTGAGCACGATCACCCAGACGAGCACCGGTCCGGCGGTGTCGAGCCAGCTCACGCCGATGCCCGCGGCCTCGGTGTACACCTCACTCACGACGCGAGCCTACGTGTCCTCGGAGAACCGCACGCGGCCGAACCAGGGGATCGGGGTGTCCGAAAGTCCCGGTCACGCCCCCCACAGCTGTTATGAACGGACCTTTCATAACAGGATTTGTTATGAAAGGTCCGTTCATAACACTCACCCCTAGTGTTCGACGAGTTCGTCGAGTGCCTGGTCGTAGCTCAGCCGGACGTCGTGTTCGGCCTGGTCACCGCCCAGGAGCTCCACCCGGCTGGTGGCGGGCGGGTAGCCGCTGGCGATCACCGTGTACGTCCCGGCGGGCAGGTCGCTGACCGTGTAGTTGCCCTCCGCGTCGGTCCTCGCCACGGCGGCGACGCCGCCCGAAGAGTCGAGCACGGTGATCCGCGCGTCCGGCACCACCCGGTCGCCGTCGGTGCGGGCGACCCCGCTCAGCAGGATCGTGCTGACCAGTTCGACGTCGTGGCGCAGCACCCCGGCGCCGGTGGCGGTCAGCGTCGCCGCGACCGGCCGGAACCAGCGACCGCTGGCGACGATCGTGTAGCGGCCGCCCACGATGCCGGCGAACGAGTAGACGCCGTTCTCGCTCGTGTGCGTCCTGGCCACCTGATTGCCGTTGTGGTCGATCAGGGTCAGCGCCGCACCCGCGACGTTCGTCGCGTCGTCCCGGCGGACGTGCCCGCTGATCTGCGCGGATCCCGCCCGGTAGACCCCGTTGCCGTTGGTCAGCGCGTGCTTGCCGGGCTCGACGGGCGCTGTCACGACCGTCTTCTCGGAGGCCGTTTCGACAGGCGCGGGCTCCTCTTCTTCGAGGAGAGCCTCGCCGCCTTCGAGAGCCGAAGCGGCCGAAGGAGCGGAGCCGCCGAGCAGCGGGATCTCCTTCATGAACATCAGCACCAGCGTCGCCAGCAGCGCGACCGCGCCCGCCACGTAGAACACCGTCGTGATCGACTCGGTGAAGCCGATCAGCACCGGGGTCTTGATGGCCTCGGGCAGGCTCGCGATACCGCTCGTGTTCGACTGGATGTCGCCCAGCGCCGCCGCACCTTCTCCGGTGGGCGCGTTGCCGCCGAACGCCTTGGTGATGTTGCCCGGCAGAACGTTGAACAGGATCGTCAGGAACACCGCGACCCCCGCGGTACCACCGATCTGCCGGAAGAACGTCGCCGAAGCGGTCGAGACGCCCATGTCGCTGCGCGGGCCCGCGTTCTGCACCGCGATGATCAGCGTCTGCATGCAGGCACCGAGGCCGAGACCGATGATCGCGGCCGCGACCAGCGGATGCCACAGCGCGCTGTTGTACTCGACCTGCGCGAAGAAGAACGAGCCCGCCGCGATCAGCAGCGTGCCGACCACCGGGAACACCTTGTAGCGACCGGTCTTGCTGGTGATCTGGCCCGAGATGATCGAACCGCTCATGATGCCCGCCATCAGCGGGATCATCAGCAGACCCGACTCCGTCGGCGAGAACTCCAGCACCACCTGCATGTACTGCGGGATCATCATGATCGCGCCGAACATCGCCACGCCGACGATGACGCCGCCGACGATCGCGACCGTGAAGGTCGAGTTCTTGAAGAGCCGCAGCGGGATCAGTGCCGCGTCCTTCATCAGCTTCTCGATGAAGATGAAGGCCACCACGCCGATGGTGCCGATGACGTAGCAGATGATCGCGTTCTGCGAGCCCCAGCCCCACTTGTTGCCCTGCTCGGCGACGATCAGGAACGGCACCACGGCGACGACGAGCGCGAGCCCGCCCCACCAGTCGATCTTGTGGTCGTGGCGCTGGTGCGGCACGTTGAGCACGCGGGCGACGACGAACAGCGCGACGATCGCGATCGGCACGTTGATCAGGAACACCCAGCGCCAGCCCGCGATGTCGTAGCCGAAGACGCTGCCGAGCTTGTCGAAGTCGGCGAAGAACCCGCCGAGCACCGGGCCGAGCACGGTGGAGATACCGAACACGGCGAGGAAGTAGCCCTGGTAGCGGGCACGTTCCCGCGGCGGCACGATGTCGCCCATGATCGTCATCGCCAGCGACATCAGACCGCCGGCGCCGAGGCCCTGGATCGCGCGGAACGCGGCCAGCTCGTACATCGAGGTCGCGAACGCCGAGGCGATCGAACCGATCAGGAAGATCGAAATCGCCGCGATGTAGAACGGTTTGCGCCCGTAGATGTCGGACAGCTTGCCGTAGATCGGCGTGACGATCGTCGAGGTGATCAGGTAGGCCGTGGTGATCCAGGCCTGGAGGTCGAACCCGTTGAGGTCGTTCGCGATCCGGACGATCGAGGTACCCACGATCGTCTGGTCGAGCGCCGCCAGGAACATGCCCGACATCAGGCCGATCAGGATCGTGACGATCTGACGGTGACTGAGCCGGGGACCGTCTTCATGGACGGCTGGTGGACTTTCTACGGTGGTACTCACTTCAGGCCCCCTTGGCCTTCGACGCCGACGCGGGGTCGGCGAACTGTGGAGATGTTTTTTCGATGTCGTCGTTCAGCCGGTGGAACAGCGAGTTGAGGGTTTCCCGGTCCTCGTCGGACCAATCGCCGAGAACCTCGGCGAGCCACTGATTCCGCTGCTTCCGGTTCTCCTCGAACACCCGATGTCCTTCGGCGGTCGGTGCGAGCAGGCAGGCGCGGCCGTCTTCGGGGTCGGCCAGGCGCTCGACCAGCCCGTGCTGGACGAGAGAACTCGACTGCCTGCTGATGGTCGAGATCTCGGAGTGCAGGAACTCGGCGAGTTTGCTGGTCCGCTGGGGCCCGACGTGGATGAGGCAGAAGAGGATCGCGTACGCGGCCCGCTCGATGCCGTCCGGCCCCTGCTTGGACACCTGGGACTTCGCCCGGTTGACCAGGCGGACGAGCCGCACGAGCTCGTGCCCGAGGGTGTCGGCCAGATCGAGGTCGGACTTCGACCTGGTGCCGGGTGTCGTGGGTGTCATGAGGGTCTCTCTCGCCGGTTGCTTGGTCACTGCAACTAGTTGCCTAGAGCAAGGATGTTCCTCTCCGAGGAGTCTCGCAAGGAGAAAGTGATCTGGTGTGTCGGACAACACTTTAGTTGCCGCATGCAAGCACATTTATTCGTGCATGTTTGTCCGGTTCGCCCGTCTTGGGGCGCTGAGCTGCGCTTTTAGCGCGCCTGGGCCGCTCGCGCTTTGATGGGGTCATGACCGACTCCGCGCTCTACGCGATCCTCGCCGACCGCAACTTCGGCACCCTCGCCACCATCAAGCGTGACGGCAGGCCCCAGATGTCGACCGTCAACTACCTCTACGACGCCGACGCCGGCGCGATCCTGATCTCGATCACCGCGCCGCGCGCCAAGACGAAGAACCTCCGGCGCGACCCGCGGGCGACCTTCCACGTGTCGACCGAAAGCGGCAACGGC
Organism: Amycolatopsis coloradensis; assembly: GCF_001953865.1. Classification (GTDB taxonomy): domain Bacteria; phylum Actinomycetota; class Actinomycetes; order Mycobacteriales; family Pseudonocardiaceae; genus Amycolatopsis; species Amycolatopsis coloradensis. Next base: position 536,916 of record NZ_MQUQ01000003.1, on the reverse strand, counting down.
TATGTCGTCGTCGAAGGCCTGGCCGTCCTGACCCCGACGGCGGTCTCGCGGGACGACGCCACGGTCGACGCGCTGGTGGACCACTACCGCCGGGCGCGGGGCGAGCATCCGGACTGGGACGAGTTCCGGGACGCCATGGTCGCCGACCAGCGCGTGCTGCTGACCATCCCGATCGAGCGCGTGTACGGCATCCAGATGTAGACCGCCGCGTTTCGTCCTCTAGTTGCGGTCCTTGCGCGCGCAAGGACCGCAACTAGAGGACGAAACGCGGCGGGGGTCAGCGCTGGATGCGGGCCTTGATTTCGTCGATCCGGTCGAGGAGGGGGCTCGGATCGTCCCGGCCGAGTGCCGCCCGCAGGTAGAGGCCGTCGCCCACCAGGATGACCAGTTCGGCGGTCAGCGGGTCGCCGACGTGCTCGCTGATCAGGTCGTGGACCCGCTGGTTGTAGCTCCGCACGGCCTCGGAGACCCGCGGCTCACTGAGCATGATCCGGATCGTCGCCATGGTCGTGCGATGCAGTGGCTTGCGCTGGGTGACGTCGGTGATCGCGGTGCGCAGGTACCAGGAAACGACACCTTCGGGTGCCTTTCGGGCGTGCTCGATGTCCTCGTCCGACAAGGTGGCGAGACGCTCCACCAGGCCGTCGACCAGGGCTTCCTTCGAGCCGAAGTGGTAGAGCAGCCCGCCCTTCGACACTCCTGCGTGCGCGGCGACGGCTTCCAGCGTGATGCCGCCGGGCCCCTGTTCGATGAGGATCTCCTCGTACGAGTCGAGGATCCGTTCCTTCGCTGAGGGCTTCGCCATATCAGTTGACTATACCGTCTGGACGGTTTACCTTCGACCAGGGCGGTAACTGTACCGTCCAGACGGTTTACCTAAGTGAGGAGAGTGCGCCATGGCGGGGCGCAAGCAGTGGTGGGCGTTGGCGGTACTGGTGCTTCCGGTGCTGCTGATCAGCGTGGACATGACGGTGCTCGGGTTCGCGCTGCCGTTCCTGTCCGAGGACCTGGCGCCGACCGGTGCGGAGCAGTTGTGGATCGTCGACATCTACTCGTTCATGCTGGCGGGCCTGCTGGTCCTGATGGGCACGCTCGGCGACCGCATCGGACGCCGCAAGCTGCTGCTCATGGGTGCCGCGGCGTTCGGTGCGGCGTCGGTGCTCGCGGCCTTCTCGACCAGCGCGTTCATGCTGATCATCGCCAGGGCCCTGCTCGGCGTCGGCGGCGCGACACTCATGCCGTCGACGCTGTCGCTGATCCGCAGCATCTTCCTCGACCCCAAGCAGCGCCGGACCGCGATCGCGATGTGGAGCGCCGGGTTCTCCGGCGGGATGGCACTCGGGCCGGTGCTCGGCGGCTGGCTGCTGGAGCACTTCTGGTGGGGTTCGGTGTTCCTCATCAACGTCCCGGTGATGCTGATCCTGCTCGTCGTCGGGCCGTTCCTGCTGCCGGAGGCGCGTGACCCGAAGCCGGGCCGCTTCGACCCGTTGTCGGCGCTGCTGTCACTGGCCGCGATGCTGCCGGTGGTCTACGGCATCAAGCTGATCGCCGAACACGGGTTCACGTGGGAGGCCGCGATCAGCATCCTGATCGGTCTCGCGCTCGGGGTGTTGTTCGTCCGCAGGCAGAACCGCCTCGACGAGCCGATGCTCGACCTGAAGCTGTTTTCGAACCGCGCCTTCAGCGGCTCCGTCGTGACGAACATGCTCGGCGTGTTCGCCATGGTCGGCCTGCTGTTCCTGGTGCCGCAGTACCTGCAGCTGGTGCTCGGGCTGACCCCGGTCGTCGCCGCGCTGTGGATGCTCCCGGCGACGGCCGCCGGTATCGCCGGCGCGCTGCTCGCGGCATGGCTCGCGAAGCGGATCCGGGTTTCCGTGCTGGTCAGTGCCGGTCTCCTGGTCGCGGCTGTCGGGTTCCTGGCGTTGACGCAGGTCTCGTCCGGCGGCGGGCTCGCCTTCGTCGTGGTGTCGTTCACTCTGCTCGGGGGCGGTGTCGCCCTGTCGGAGACGCTCACGAACGACCTGGTCGTCTCGGCCGCTCCGGCCGAGCGGGCGGGGGCCGCGTCGGCGATCTCCGAGACCGGGTTCGAGCTGGGCGGCGCCCTAGGCACCGCCATCCTGGGCAGTGTCGCGACCGCGGTCTACCGGTCCGGCCTGCCGGAGGGCACGGCCGAGGCCGCGCGGGACACGCTCGGCGGCGCCGTCGCCACCGCGCAGCAGCTCGCCCCCGCCGAGGGGCAGGCGCTGCTGGAGTCGGCTCGCGAGGCTTTCACGCAGGGTGTGCATGTCACCGCATGGGCGGGCGTGGTCGTGCTCGTCTATACAGGTGTTCAGGCCTACATTCTGCTTAATCGGAAGAAAAGTTCCGCAGTGCGGATCTAATCGAGCCTACGATGAAGGCATGAGCAACGACGCCTTGGTCACCCGTCTCCGCGAGCATCTCGGCAAGGCCGCGGTGCTCACCGACGCCGATGTCACGGACGCCTACTCGCGCGACATGATGCCGCTCGCCGCGGCGGGCAAACCCCTCGCGGTGGTGCTTCCGTCCGACGTGGAGGGTGTGCAGGCCGTGGTCAAGGCCTGCGCGGAGTTCGAAGTGCCGATCGTGCCCCGCGGCGCCGGCAGTGGTCTGTCCGGCGCCGCGAACGCGATCGACGGTTGTGTCGTGCTGGTGCTGACCAAACTCGACCAGATCGTCGAGATCGACGAGGGCAACCGCCTCGCCGTCGTGCAGCCTGGCGTGGTGAACCTCGATTTCCGCGACGAGGTGGAGAAACACGGCCTGTTCTATCCGCCGGACCCCTCCAGCTACGACTGGTGCACCCTCGGCGGCAACCTGTCCACCAACGCCGGTGGACTGTGCTGCGTGAAGTACGGCGTCACCACGGATTCCGTGCTGGGGCTGGAAGTCGTGCTCGCCGACGGATCACTCCTGAAGACCGGGCGCCGCACGGTGAAGGGCGTCGCGGGCTACGACCTCGCGCGGCTCTTCGTCGGCAGTGAGGGCACGCTCGGCGTGATCACCCAAGCGACCGTCGCGCTGAAACCGTTGCCCCAGCTGCCTTCCACCCTCGTCGCCGCCTTCAACAGCACGGAGGCCGCCGGCGAGGCCGTCGCGCGAGTCGTGCGCGAAGGACTGGTGCCGTCGCTGCTGGAGATCATGGACGCGACGTCCATCAAGGCCGCCGAGGCCTATCTCAAGACCGACCTCGGCACCAGCGCGGACTGCAAAGCCTTGCTGCTCGGGCAATCCGACGCCGGAGGCGAGGTCGCGCGGCGGGAACTCGCGGCACTGGAACAGATCTGCGTCGACTGTGGCGCGGATCTGGCCTACGCCACCGAGGATCTCGAAGAGGGCAAGATGTTGCTGCAGGCGCGGCGGGTCGTGCTCACCGCGCTCGAACTGTACGGCGTCTGGTTGACCGACGACGTCTGCGTGCCGCGCACCCGCATCGCCGAACTGATCGCGGGCTGCGAGCGGATCAGTGAAGAGGTGGGGCTGCGGATCGCCGTGGTCGGCCACGCCGGTGACGGCAACATGCACCCGACGATCGTCTACTCGCCGGACTCCGAAGAGGAGTTCGCCCGCGCGAAGAAGGCTTTCGACGCGATTCTGGAGGTCAGCCTGTCGCTGGGCGGGACGGTCACCGGCGAGCACGGTATCGGCCGGATCAAGCGCGAGTGGCTCGCCAGGGAGATCGGTGATGTCGGCCTTCGCGTCCACCGCCAGATCAAACAGGCCCTCGACCCGGGGAACCTGTTCAACCCGGGCTCGATGTTCTCCCTCTGAATGGGATAACGGGGCTTTCCTGGCGAAATTCGCCAGGAAAGCCCCGTTCATCTCACGGGAAGAGGATCAGTCGCGCACGCGCGGGATCTGCTGCGTCGCGTCCATGTCCACGGCCGCGTGCTTCTTCTCGCGGCGGGACTTCAGGTACTCGAGCACGATCGGCACCACGGAGATCAGCACGATCAGGATGAAGATCGCGTCGATGTTGTCGCGGATGAACGGGATGTCGCCGAGCAGGTGGCCGAGCGCGGTGATCCCGGCGGCCCACAGGATGCCGCCGATGACGGTGTAGGTGAAGTACTTCTTCGGGTCCATCTTGCCGATGCCCGCGATCCAGGTGATGAACGTCCGCACGAACGGCACGAACCGCGCCAGCACGACCGCCTTCGGCCCGTGCTTCTCCAGGAAGGCGTGTGTCTGGTCGACGTACTTCTTGTTGAAGAACTTCGAGTCGGGTTTGCGGAACAGCCAGGGCCCGATCTTCCAGCCGAGGCCGTAGCCGAGCAGGTTGCCGAGCAGCGCCGCGACGGTGACCAGGACGCACACCAGCCACAGCGGCGCTTCGATCGAGCCGCTCGCGATGAGCAGGCCCGCGGTGAACAGCAGCGAGTCACCGGGCAGCACCGGGAAGACGCTGCTTTCGATGAAGATGATCAGGCAGAGCACGGTGATGACCGGGACGGTCAGCCCGCTCAGCAGGTGCATCGGGTCCAGCCACTCCGGCAGGAGGCTCATCGTCGTCACGTTGTTCTGCGCCAGGATCACACCAAAACGGTACAGGGTGACGCTGAGTGCCTTGGGCGCTGTCCTGTTCCGGCGGAGAGGCGCGGCTCAGATCAGGGTGAGCAGCCCGACCACCGAACCGGCGGCCAGCCCCAGCAGCGCAGCCAGCAGCAACACCCAATACGCGGGTAGCGGCGCGCTGGCGGGCGAAGGCAGCGGAGGGGGCGTCGGACGCTCCGCCAGCCTGGCCGTTTCCGCGTCCTCCAGTGCGACGCGTTCCCGTTCGAGCGAGTCGGCCCCGGCACCGGAAAGCAGCCCGTACTGCAGCGGCAGCTCGTGTTCTCCCGTGGACGGCTCAGGATCACTCTCGGTGTCCGGTTTGACCGGGTTCTCGGCGGAAGCCTCGGTGATCCGTTCCGTCGAAGGGGCGAAGACGGCTTGAGCGCGCAAGGCGTCGGCTAAGAGCTTCTCCGGGTCCTTGGGCTCGCTCATCCGACTCCCTTCGCCGTTTACCCGTCGCTGACCGACACACCGCCTTCGACCGCACCGCTCAGTGGGGCCGTGGCGCTCAATGTAGCCGCAGCCTCGTCCTTGACCCACTCGCCCTGGCGCAGCACCTTGGCCGGTCGCAGGTCGCGGTCGAGCACGACGACGTCGGCCGCGAGCCCGGCGCGCAGCGACCCGGTCCGGTCGGCGATGCCGAGCAGTTCGGCCGGTCGGCCGGAGGTCGCGCGGACGGCGTCGAGCAGGTCGATACCCGCGCCACGCACCAGGTTGCGGAAGGCCGCGTCCATGGTCAGCGTGCTGCCGGCCAGCGAGCCGTTCCCGGCCAGCGTGGCGACACCGTCGCGGACGTCGACCTCGAGGCGGCCGAGGATGTAGCTGCCGTCGGCGGCGTCGGTGGCCGACATGGCGTCGGTGATGAGCACCGTCCGGCCCTTGCCGGCGTGGTGCGCGGCCAGCCGCAGCACCGTCGGGTGCACGTGGACGAGGTCGCAGATCAGTTCGACGGTGACGCGCTCGTCGTCGAGGAGGGCGCCGATCGGGCCCGGCTCGCGGTGGTGAAGGGGCCGCATGGCGTTGAAGAGGTGCGTCGCGACGGAGGCGCCCGCGTCGATGGCGGGGATGATCTGGTCCTCGACGCCGTCGGTGTGCCCGATCGCGGCGATGGCGCCCGATTCGGCCAGTTGCCGCACCGCTTTGATCCCGCCGTGCAGTTCGGGGGCGAGAGTGACCATCCGGATGTCGCCGCGACCCGCGCCGAGCAACGCGTTGACGGTCGCCGTGTCCGGCTCGATCAGGGTCGCCGGGTCGTGCGCCCCGCAGCGCGCCTTCGAGATGAAGGGTCCTTCAAGGTGAATTCCGGCAAGTTCACCCTCTTGGACCAGCTCTCGCAGGGCCGCGATCTGGTCCCTGAGCACCGGAATGGGGTCCGAGACGAGGCTGCCGAGCATGGTCGTGGTCCCGTGTCGCCGATGCGCGCGCACCGCGCGAAGCAGCTCCTCGGGATTCCCGCTGGAGAACGACCCGCCCCCACCGCCATGGCAGTGGGTGTCGATGAAGCCGGGCACCACCAGGCACCCGTCCACAGGGACGCGGTCGATGTCCGGGGGTGTCCCGGAACCGACTTGGACGATCTTGCCGCCGGCGATAGCCAGCCAGCCGTCGTCTAGTACACGGTCCGGGGCGACGACCCGGCCGCCCACGATCACGAAATCTCCGGCGCCTCTCACGCCCCCCAGCATATATTGGTCTGGACCAAGCATGGCGGCACAACCCAGCGGTCGAGATTAAAGCCGGGTGTCAGTTCGGCGACTGCATCGCTTTCTGCAGTGCCTCCAGCGCCCGGCTGGCGGTTGACTTCACGGTACCTTTCGAAATACCGGCGGCCTCGGAAATCTCGGCCTCACTCAGCCCACCGTAGTAACGGAGGACCAGAACTTCGCGCTGACGGGGCGGCAGTTTGGACAAAGCGCTCACCACGGCCTGATGTTCACTCGACAGCATGGCGAGACTTTCGGCCGAACGCGCGTTGACGGCGTGCGGCGCGACGTACTCACGAGCGGTCTTGCGGCGGCGCAGCACACTGCGTGATCCGTTGACCACCGCGGTGCGCAGGTAGCCGACGGCCGCGGCGGCGTCCCGCAGTTTCCCCCAGTTGCGGTGGAGCCCGGTGAACGCCTCCTGGACGACGTCCTCGGCCGTCGCCGGTTCGTCCACGAGCAGGATGGCCAACCGGACCAGCCGCATCCGATGCTGGCGATAGAGATCCTCAAGGGTCAGCGGCGCCGCAGGCGGCGGTGGCGTGACCGGTCCGTCCATGGTGCGCAGCCGGCCGAGGGTCACCTCGACACTGCGTTCCGCGTTGCCCTCGAGCATGTACCCCTACCTGTTCATTTACCCCTTTGAAGCACAACCTGTGCGTGGCGCGATCAGCGTATCGGGTTGGGCGAGACCTCTGCCTGATCGGTTCCTGAGAAGCTGGGTAGCGTCTGCCGCAGCCCTGTTGTACCGACCTTGGAGATGTCGATGGCCTGGTTCCTGGTGGAGATCACGTACGTGCGGGAGAAGCTGGAGGAGGTGCGGCCGCGGCACCGGAAATTCCTCTCCGACCTCGCCGACCAGGGCGTTGTCGCGCTCGGCGGTCCGCTGGGCGACGGTTCCGGCGGCATCTCGCTCTACCAGGCGGCCGACGAGACGGCGCTGACCGAGATCATCGACCAGGACCCGTACCACCTGGAAGGCGTCGTCGCGGAGCGCACCGTCCGCGAGTTCAAGCCGGTGATCGGCGCCTGGCTGCCGAAGGAATCCTGACAGCTCAGAGATCGAGGGTGACCGGCTCGCGTTCGACGCAGATCCGGACGCGGTCGCCGGTCACCGTCGGCAGTTCGCAGGTTCCGCAGAACCCTTGGCGGCACGAATAGGCGATACCGGGCACGGTTTCGCGCAGGACGTCGAGCGCCGTCCGGTCGGCGGGCACGTCCAACGTCCGGCCGCTGCGGGCCAAAGTGACCCGGAACGGCTGTTCGCCGACGATCGGCGGCGTCGAGAACCGCTCGAAGAACACCGGCCCGGAAGTCCGCAGCGCCGCGTCCGTCCGGACCCCGACGATCATCGGAATCGGGCCGCAGCAGTAAATCGGGGCACTCTTTTCTGCCCCTTCGAGCAGTTCCGCGCCCGATGCGGGGATGCCGTACTCAGTGTCCGGGCGCACCCAGACGCGGTCCTCGAATTCGGACAATTCCTCCAGGAACGGCATCGAAGCCCGGTCGCGACCGGTGTAGACCAGCCGCCAGTCCGCGCCGGACGCGGCCGCTTGCCGCACCATCGGCAGGATCGGCGTGATTCCGATACCGCCCGCGACGAACAGGTAAGCCTGGCTCGCGACGAACGGGAACGCGTTGCGCGGGCCGCGCACCGTGATCCGCGCGTTCTTCTTCAAGGCGTGCACCGCCGTCGATCCCTCGCCGAGCAGCCGGACGCCGACGCGATAGGCCGAGCGGTCGTCCGGGTCGCCGCACAGGGAGTACTGCCGGACCAGCCCCGGCCGCGGTGAGAGGTCGACGTGCGCGCCGGGCCGCCATCGTGGCAACGGTTCACCGTTTTCGCGTACCAGGCGCAGGCTGACCACGCCTTCGGCCTCGACGCGGACGTCGTCGACGATCAGCGGGAGATCACGGTCGACGGCGCGCACCGGGGGACGGCGGCGTCCGCTCACCCCGCTGAGCCTGCGATACACCGCGACGACACCGGTCAGCGACGCCATCACGCGGTCGGTCCGCCCGCTGCCGTCGAGCCGCAGCGGACGCGTCATCGTGGTTCGTCGGCCGCCAGCGCGGCCGGGGAACTCGCGAGGTAGGCGACGGCTTGGTCGGTATTCCCGGTTTCGGTGGGGTGATAGGACTTCCGGAAGTACGGCCGGATCTCGCGCAGCAACTGCTGGCCGGACGGCAGAAGCCCGAGCTTCGCCACTCGCAGATATGTCTTGAAACTTGTCCTGCCCGGCCGGGTCGGATCGTTCTTCATGAGGAACCTGGTGCCGCGCAAGAAGACCCACGCGAGCACCGGCGTCACCACGAGCATGCTGCGCACGCGACGCCCGTATCGGCCGTCGAGATGCATGAACAGGTCGAAAGCGACAGAGCGGTGCTCGACCTCTTCGGCGCCGTGCCAGCGCAGGAGATCCAGCATCGTCGGGTCCGCGTTCGCGGCGTCGAGTTCCTTGGCGTCGAGGATCCACTGCCCGAGGAACGCGGTGTAGTGCTCGATCGCGGCGATGACGGCGAGCCGTTCGATCAGCCATTCTTCCCGCCGTTCGGCGGACAGCGGACGATCGCCGAGCAAGCGGCGGAACATCCACTCCATCTGCGCGATGTACGGCCGCACGTGGACGCCCGCCGCTTCGAGGTGTTCGGCCGCGCCGTCGTGCGCCTCGGCGTGCATGGCCTCCTGGCCGATGAAGCCGAGGACGTCCTCCTTGAGCCGTTCGTCACGGATCAGCGGCACGGCCTGCTTGAACACCTCGACGAACCAGCGCTCACCCTCCGGCAAGGCCAGATGCAGCACGTTGATCGTGTGCGTCGCCTGCGGTTCGCCGGGGATCCAGTGCGTCGGCAGCGACGCCCAGTCGAACTCGACGTCGCGAGCGTGCAGGACGATCTGCTCGTGGTCCGTCACGACGACCTTCCGCTGAGTTCGTAGTCGCTCGGGTCGACTTTGCGGGTTTCGAGCCAATAACGCCAGGTGAAGCCCGGCCAGATCGTCCGGTTGACGCCCTTCGCGTCGAGATACCAGCTCTTGCAGCCGCCCTGGGTCCACACACCCTTGACGAGTTTGTCCTGGATCTCGCGCTGGAACTTCTCCTGCACACCGGCGCGGACGTCGAGCGCCGCGGCGCCGCGGGAGTCGGCGAGCTTGATCGCGTCGACGACGTAGCGCGACTGCGATTCGATCATGAAGACCACGGAGTTGTGGCCCAGCGCGGTGTTCGGGCCGAGGAGGAAGAACAGGTTGGGGAAACCGGAGACGCTGATCCCCTTGTGCGTGCGCATCCCCTCGGTGGCCCATTCCTTGGCGAGGTCGCGGCCGTCGATCCCGGTGATGTCCAGGTATTCCAAGGCATCCGTGACCTTGAAACCGGTGCCGTAGATGATCGCGTCGACCTCGTGCTCGACGCCGTTCCCGTCGACGACGCTGTGCGCCTTGACCTCGCGCACGCCGTCGGTGTTGACGTCCACATTGGACCGGGCGATCGCCGGGTAATAGTCGTTGGAGATCAGCACCCGTTTGCAGCCCATGGTGTAGTCCGGGGTGACCTTCTCGCGCAGCGCGGGATCTTTGACGCCCTTGCCGATGTGGCGCTTCGCGATCACCTGGCCGGCCTTCATCATCGCGGGGTGGCCGTTGAAGCCGATCGCCCGCGCTTCGAGGAACCAGTAGAGCGCGTTGCGGTAGAGCCGTTGCACGCCGGGGATCCGGCGGAACGCGGTCTTGGCCCAGCCGGGCATGGCGTGGTCCGGCTTCGGCATGATCCACGGCGGCGTGCGCTGGAACAGCGTCAGTCCGGCGACCTCGGGGGCGATCTCCGGCACGAACTGGATCGCGCTGGCGCCGGTGCCGACCACGGCGACCTTCTTGCCACGCAGCTCGTATTCGTGGTTCCACTGCGCGGAATGCCAGGTCTGGCCCTTGAAGTTCTCGATCCCGGGGAGCTTGGGGACCTGCGGGATGTGCAGGCCGCCGACGCCGGAGACGACGAACTGGGTCTCGATCGTCCGGCCCGCCTTGGTGTGGACGTGCCAGCGGCGCGTGGTCTCGTCCCAGTCGGCGCCGGTGAGTTCGACGCCGAACCGGATCTTGTCCCGCAGCCGGTACTTGTCGGTGACGTCCTTGAGGTACTGGAAGATCTCCGGGGCGGGCGAGAACGACCGCGACCAGTCCGGGTTCTGCTCGTAGGAGAACGAGTACATGTGAGACTGCACGTCGCAGGCGCAGCCGGGGTACGAGTTGTCACGCCACGTACCGCCGACTTCGTCCGCTTTCTCCAGGATCACGTAGTCCCGGATCCCGGCTTTTTCGAGCTGGATGGCCTGGCCGAGCCCGGCGAATCCGGTGCCGACGATCACGACCTTGAATCGCTCGGTCATCTGTGCCCTCCACGTCGAGGCTTTCTTGCGCAGATGACGTTACCGGAAGTAACAGTTACTTTCTAGTACGACTTACCCGTCAGTATGTCCCGCCGAGCTTCGAGTGATCCCAGCTCACGATCTTGGTCGGCCGGAAGATCAGCCCGATCCGCTTCGGGGCCTGCTTGCCGATGAACCCGGAGAGCTCGTCGGGCACCGGGTCTCCGGGCTTCGCGCCCGCGTAGCGCTGCATGAGCTGGATACCCATTTGGGTGACCACGGCCGTGTCGGTGATGACCTCGACGTCGGCTTCGAGCGAGACCCCACGGAGCTTGTCGTAGCTTTCGCCGTCCTCGATGAGCACGGTGGCGCGCGGGTCGCGCTCCAGGTTCTTCGCCTTCTGGGACGTGCCATACGTCCAAGTCGCGACGCCGGACTCGTGCGGGTAGTACCAGAGGGGCGCCAGATGCGGGCGGCCGTTCGGGCCGATCGTCGCGACGTTGATGACCTTCTGCTCGTCGAGGTACGCGGCGAGTTCGTCAGGTGACATGCGGATCTGGTCGCGACGGGACATACGGTCAGCCCTTCCGTGTGGCGGCCCGGCCTGCCTGACCGGTTATCGAAGATTCGTACGCGCCACGCTGCTCGATGTCCACGAGGGCGGCCGCGTCCGCCTTCTTGATCCGGCTCTTCGCGCCGATCTCGATGATCGGCGGCAGGAACGCGCGGATCAGCTTGAGTCCGCCGACCCAGCGCGGGACATGGATGGTGCGGGCTCGTTTGTTGACCCCGGCCTGGAGGAGGTCGAGGGCGACGGACAGCGGGTAGGTCTTGCCGAGCAGGCCGGGCATCCCGGTGCGGAGCTTGCCGAAGACCGGATGCTTGTCGGCGCTCTCGACGAGGTCGGTGCGGATCCAGGTGGGGTGCGCGACGCCGACCTTCACGCCGAGGTGGCCGACTTCGGCGCGAAGGCTGTTGGAGAACGCCTCGACGCCTGCCTTCGCGGCGGCGTAGTTGGCCATGCCGGGCGCGTGGGTGATCGCGGCCAGCGAGGAGATCGCGAGCAGGTAGCCCTTGCGCTCGATGACGTGCGGGATCGTGACGCGGAAGGTGCGCCAGACGCCGAGGAGGTCGACCTCGATGACCTTTTCGAAGGCGGCCGGATCCACCGACCGGACGAAACCGGAGGTCGCGATGCCGGCGTTCGCGATGACGATGTCGATCCCGCCGAAGTGCTCGACGACGCCCGCGGTGGCCCGCTCCAGGTCGTCCCAGCTGGTGACGTCGGCTTCCCAGGCGTGGGCGGTCGCGCCGATCTTGTCGGCGACCGCCTGCTGTTCCTTGGCTTCGATGCCGACCAAGGCGACCTTCGCGCCCTGCGCGGCCAGGCGTTCGGCGAGTCCCGCGCCGATGCCCCTCGCGGCGCCGGTGATCAGGACGACCTTGCCGTTCACGCTGTTCTTGGCCACGTTGCCTCCTCGTCCGAGCCCTTCGGCTTTTCGGACGGTACCCCAACCTACCCGAAGTAAGCTACCCGCAAGTAAGTCCGCGTTTCGTCCTCTAGTTGCGGTAGTTGGCGGTGCGAACTACCGCAACTAGAGGACGAAACGCGGGGGTGTTCAGCGCGACGCGGAGGTGAGGGTGTCGATCTCCTCGGCGGTGAGAGCGAGGTCGGCCGCGGGCAGGAGGTCGTTCAGCTGCTCGACCGAGCGGGCACTCGCGATGGGCGCGGTGACGGTCGGCTGCGCGAACAGCCACGCCAGTGAGACCGCCGCGACCGCGACGCCACGGTCGGCCGCGATCGCGTCCAGCGCGGCGAGGACACGCCGGCCACGTTCGTCCAAATAGGACAAAGCGCGGGCGGCGCGCGGACTGTCGCCGATGGTGTCCTTCGAGCGGTACTTCCCGGCAAGGAAACCCTTGGCCAGCGCGAAATACGGCAGGATGGTCAGTCCTTCGCGCTCGACCGTCGGCGCCAGTTCGGTTTCGTAGTCGCGCTCGACGAGGTTGTAGTGCGGTTGCAGGACGGCGTACTTAGCCAACCCCTCGCGGTCCGAAATGGACAGTGCCTCGGAGAGCCGGTCCGCGGTGTAGTTCGATGCCGCGATGTAGCGGACCTTGCCCGCGCGCACGAGTGCGTCGAAGGCCCGCAGCGTCTCTTCGATCGGCGTCTCCGGATCGTCGATGTGCGCGTAGTAGAGGTCGATGTGGTCGGTCTGGAGCCGACGCAGCGAGTCTTCGGCGGCCGCCGCGATGTTGGCCGCCGACAGGCCTTTCCGCTCGTCCCACATACCGGTCTTGGTCGCGATGACGACATCGTCGCGGCTGCCCCGCTTGGTCAGCCAGTTGCCGATGATCGTCTCGGAACCGCCCTTGGAGTACAGGTCGGCGCTGTCGATGAAGTTGCCGCCCGCCGCCGTGTAGGCGTCGAGGACGGCGAAGGACTGCTGCTCGTCCGCGGTCCAGCCGAAGACGTTCCCCCCGAGGTTGATCCCCCGGACGTCGAGGTCGGTGTCGCCGAGTTTCGCCATGCCTCGAACTTAAGGGAAGACATCGGCGGAGGTTGGTGTTAGCTCGGATCATGGGACTCGAACTCGGCAGGATCGGCATCTGGCAGCTCGAAGGCGTGCTCACCCCTGAGCTCGCACGCGAAGTGGAAGAACTCGGCTACGGCACCATCTGGATCGGCGGTTCACCGTCGGGTGACCTCGCGAAGGCGGAGGAACTGCTCGACGCGACGAAGTCGATCAAGGTGGCCACCGGCATCGTCAACATCTGGAAGGACGACGCGGCCACGGTCGCCCAGTCCTACCAGCGCATCGCCGCGAAGCACCCGGATCGCTTCCTGCTCGGCGTCGGCGCCGGGCACCGCGAGCACACCGCGGAGTTCAAGAAGCCGTATGCCGCGCTGGTCGAGTACCTCGACGCCCTCGATGCCGCCGGAGTGCCCGTCGATGACCGCGTGCTGGCCGCTCTCGGCCCGAAGGTGATCAAACTCGCAGGAGACCGCACCGCGGGCGCCCACCCGTACCTGATGACGCCCGAGCACACACGTCAGGCGCGCGAGATCCTCGGCGAGGGGCCGCTGCTCGCGCCCGAGCAGAAGGTCGTCCTCGAGACCGATCCGGCGAAGGCCCGTGAGATCGGGCGGAAGTCCGTGTCGTTCTACCTCGGCCTGGTCAACTACACGAACTCCCTGCGCAACCTCGGTTTCACCGACGAGGACCTGGCAGGTGAGGGAAGCGACAAGCTGGTCGACGCGCTGGCCGTCCACGGGGACGCCGAGACCGTCGCTCGCGGCGTCACCGCGCATCTCGAAGCCGGGGCGGACCACGTGAACATCCAGGTACTGAACTCCGACCCGCTTCCGGTCTACCGGGCGCTCGCCGGCGTCCTTCTCTGATACGACGGCTGTAGGCACCTCCCGGCCGACCTCGTACGATGCGGCCGAGAGGTGCACCAGCCTGCTTCGAGGAGGAGTAAACGATGCCCATCGCCACCCCCGAGGTCTACGCGGAGATGCTCGACCGGGCGAAGGCGAACGAATTCGCCTACCCGGCCATCAACGTGACCTCGTCGGAGACCCTGAACGCCGCGATCCGCGGGTTCGCCGAGGCGGAGAGCGACGGGATCATCCAGTTCTCCACCGGCGGCGCGGAGTTCGCGTCCGGCCAGAAGGTCAAGGACATGGTGACCGGTTCGGTCGCGCTGGCCGAGTTCGCCCAGGTCGTCGCCGCCAAGTACGACGTCAACGTCGCGCTGCACACCGACCACTGCCCGAAGGACAAGCTCGACGGCTTCGTCCGCCCGCTGATCGAGATCTCGGCCGAGCGGGTCAAGAACGGCCAGAACCCGCTGTTCCAGAGCCACATGTGGGACGGCTCCGCGATCGATCTCGACGAGAACCTCGAGATCGCGCAGGAACTGCTCGCCAAGGCCGCGGCCGCGAACATCATCCTCGAGGTCGAGATCGGCGTCGTCGGTGGCGAGGAAGACGGCGTCGAAGCCGAGATCAACGAGAAGCTGTACACCGCCGAGGGCGACTTCCTGAAGACGATCGACGCGCTCGGCTCCGGCGAGAACGGCCGCTACCTGCTGGCCGCGACCTTCGGCAACGTGCACGGCGTCTACAAGCCCGGCAACGTGAAGCTGCGCCCGGACGTGCTCAAGGGCGGCCAGGAGGCGGCGTCGAAGAAGCTCGGCCTCCCCGCCGGTTCGAAGCCGTTCGAGCTGGTCTTCCACGGCGGTTCCGGCTCGCTGCCGGAGGAGATCCGCGAGGCGGTGTCCTACGGCGTCGTGAAGATGAACGTCGACACGGACACGCAGTACGCCTTCACCCGTCCGATCGCGGAGCACTTCTTCAAGAACTACGACGGCGTCCTGAAGATCGACGGCGAGGTCGGCAACAAGAAGGTCTACGACCCGCGTAGCTACCTCAAGGCCGCCGAGGCGGGCATGGCCGCTCGCATCGTCGAGGCCGCCCAGTCGCTGGGTTCGGCGGGCAACAAGCTCTCCTGACCGTACGCGTTTAGTCCTCTGAATGCGGAAGTACGTGAAGGCCCCCTTCACTGCGCTAGACGCAGTGAAGGGGGCCTTCACGTACTTGGAGCCTCAGGCGGCCGGGAGCGCCGTCTTCTCGCGGCGCTTCTCCAGCCACGAGTTCACCGCCCGCGTCCCCGGCCCGGCGGCGGTCCACAGCACGCCGACCCCGACCAGGCAGACCGCGGCCGTCCAGTAGGCCACCGGCGGCGCCGACTCCGTATGCGCGTCGCCGAGGATCCACGGTCGGAACTGCGACTGCACCCACAGCATCCCGTAGCCGAACGCCGTCACCAGCAGCGCGCCGACACCCGCGGTCAGCAGCGGATGCCCCCGGCCGATGCGGAACGCCAGGTCGACCGCGAGCCCGACGGCGAGCAGGTAGAACGGCACGACCGAGATCGGGAAGCCCATCCCCAGCAGCAGCGGCCACATCACCAGTCGGTAGCCGAGATAGGCGGCCGCGACCGTGGTGCCCGCCCAGCGGAAGCCGGTCGTGTGCCGCGCCAGCGCGAAGATCAGCGCCATCACGCCGATGCCCCAAAGCGGGTAGACCCAGTCGTCGATCGGCATCGTGAAGTACTCGACCGCCACCCGGTCGACCGGATGCCCGATCTGGTTCGCGGCGAAGTTCAGCAGTTCGGGCTCCGCCTCGGGCGTGCCGCGCTCCCAGGCGCGCAGGCCGAGGATGCCGTACTCCTGCTGACCGTTCGGGAAGAAGGTGTTCTCCAGGAAGAACGTCCACAGTCCGATCAGGACACCGGTGCGCGTCCGGCCGGGCTTGGCGTACTTCAGCCAGCCCATGATCACGCCTGCCTGCATGATGCCCGTGCCGATGTAGAGCATCATGTGCGACGGGCTCCACGCGGTCAGGTCGAGACCGTTGACGCGGTGGTTGATGACGTCCAGCGGCGCCGCGATCAGGAACACCACGAGCCCGATCTGCATCAGCCGCAGCGAGCGTCGATCGGCGCCCATCCCGGTGTAGCTGTGGATCGCGACGAGCACCATGATGATCACCGTGCCGACGGTGTTGATCAGGTGCGGCGGGGCCAGATCGTCCCGGAGCCACATGAAATGCCACGACATGTCCCAGGACGAGCCCACCAGTTTGAAGGCGAACGCGGCGAGCCACATGCCGTAGCAGAAGTTCAGTACCCAGTCCGGCGTCGCCTGTCCTGGCGCGCCGCGATGCCAGTGCAGCTTGAAGAACAGCTTCGTCTTCGCGATCGGACTGCGGGGAATGACACCCGGCGAGAGGTCCCCGGTCACTTCTGTCGCCTTTGTCATGCCCGACATCTTCCCTGCTCCAGATCACGGGACGGGCATTTGGGGTCGAAAATCGGGGTTCACCCGTAGGGGTGGCGGATTTGCGGACGGCGTGCGAAACAGGGCAAAGTGTGCCGCCATGATGCCGAAACGACTTGTCGCGGCGATCCTCGTCACCGCTCTGGTGCTGGCCGGGGCGGGCGTTCTCGGGAGCCTGTTCTTCTAGTCACAGTGTCGCTGGTCGTGTGATGTGAAGTCGGGCGCAGAGCGCCCTTGGGGAGACGTGTCGGCACAATGGGCGCATGACGAACCTCCTCGGCCCCCAGCCGACGCACCTTCCCGAGCACACCGCCGCGCAGGCGGCGCTGGACGCCGGGAGCGACCCGGCCGCCGTCGCCGCCGAGCACCCCGACTACAGCGAGGCCTGGGCTTCGCTCGCCGAGAAGGCGTTCGACGCGGGCGAGACCGTCGCCGCCTACGCGTACGCCCGCACCGGTTACCACCGCGGCCTCGACCAGCTCCGCCGCGCGGGCTGGAAGGGACACGGGCCGGTGCCGTGGGCACACCGTCCCAACCAGGGCTTCCTGCGTTCCCTCGCCGTCCTCGGCAAGGCCGCCGGCAAGATCGGCGAGACCGAGGAGTACGACCGCTGCCGGACCTTCCTCAGCGACTCGGACCCCGCCGCCGCGGAGGCGACCGGTCTCAAGTGAGCCAGGTGTTATGAACGGTCCGTTCATAACAAGATCTGTTATGAACGGACCGTTTATAACAACTGCGCCCTAGAACAGGCCGCAGTTGCCGAAGGCGGGCAGCCCCGCGAAGCGACCTTCAAGCCACGCGAAAGCCTCCGGGAAAGCCCGGATCGCCCCGCCGACGTGCGTCGGGACCACCGAAGTCGAGAACTGCACCTTCGCGCCCTTCGCGCACCACGAGCGCGCCATGGTCCGGCCTTGCGCGTAGGGCACGATGTCGTCGAGTGCACTGTGGACGACCAGCGTCGGCGCGCCCGGTTTCCGCGCCCCGATGAGCTGTTGGTCGACCCGCGTCTTGAACGGCTCCTCGCCGAGGTACGCGGTCAGTGGCCTGCCGTCCTTGGTCAGGTTCTTCGACTGGGTGAACGCGTGCGCGAAGATCGCGTCCACTGTGCACTCCTGCTTGACCTTCTCGAACGCCTCGACGCCCTTCGCGTTGAGCAGGGCCGGGATCTTCAGTTCCGGATACGCCGCGTCCATGCTGACCAGCGTGAAGCCGAGGAAACCGAAGGCGTAGTGCCCGTCGATGTTCTTGCCGACCTCGGCCAGGTTCGCCGGGACCGCGCCCGCGTACGAGCCCTTCAGTTCGAGTTCGGGCGCGTACGACGGCTGGAGTTCGGCGGCCGACGCCGACGCCCCACCGCCCTGCGAGTAGCCCGCGGTCGCGACCGGGCCGCTGTCCGGCAGGTTCGCTTCGGGCAGGCGCTGCGCCGCGCGGATCGAGTCGAGGACGGCGTTGCCCTCGGCGACGCGGTTGACGTACGTGTGGACGCCGGGAGTGCCGAGGCCTTCGTAGTCGGTGACGACGATGCCGTAGCCGCGAAGCAGTAACCCGGCGATGAAGGGCCCTTCGTACTCCATGCCCGCGGAGAGCGCCTTCGACGGCGCGCACTGGTCGCCGACGCCCTGCGTCCCGGCCGCGTAGCCGATGACCGGCCGCTCGCCGGGCCCGTTCCACGCCTTCTTCGGCGTGAGGACGGTGCCGGTCACGGCGTTGGGCCTGCCGTGGGTGTCGGTGCTGCGGTACATGATCCGCTGGACGTCCGCGTCGGCCTTGATGAGTTTCACGGGATCGACGTAGAACGTGGACGGTTCGTGCCGGATGATGTCGCCGGGAGCACCCGCGGGCAGTGGCGACGGTGGGTCGTAGAAGGACGGGGCGGCGATGGCCTGCTGTGCCCCGAAGGTCAGCAGGGCCGCGATGATGGCCGCTGAGACGGCAGCGGACACACCGCGCCGGGATCCTGGACGCATGCTTGCTCCTCGTTGAGCACAAACATTTTCCGACAGGGATGTCGGAAAAGAGTCGGTGAGGTGGCGCACAATGTCAAGTCCGGCGCCGAGAGGGAGACCGCGCAAGCTCCCGCTCGATGAGCAACGCGCCCGGGTGCTGGCTTCGGCGGCCGGTGTCTTCGCCGCGCATGGCGCGCAGGCCGCGACGATCGAGCAGATCGCCCGGCGCGCGGGGGTGTCCCGCCAAGCCGTCTATGAACAATTCGGCGACCGCACGATACTGTTCGCGCAGGTCGTGGCGGATATCGAGGAACGGGCCTTCGAGGCGATCGGCGCGCCCGCCCTGGACCTTTCGCAGCCCGAACTCCGGTCTTGGGCCCGCGGCAACTACGCCAACATGTTCGCCTTTGTCGCGGCGAACCCGGACGCGTTCCCGGTGCTGCGGGAGGCGGAGCGCAGGGGAGATCCGGCCCTCACGCGGCTGCGGGAGCGGCTCGCGGAGGTCTACACCGAGGCGAGCCGTCAGCGCTGGGCACGCCACGGTGTCGACTCGGGTCGGGCGGACAAGGCGCTGGTCACGTTGTTCTTCGCGATGACCGAAGCACTCGTCCAGGCGAGCTGGGACGGCGAGCCGCCCGACGCGGACGCGCTCATCGACCTGCTCACCGAATTCACCGTCGGCGGCGTGGTCCGGCTTCGGACCGTGGCCGCCGACGTGATGGAACGGTTGCGTTAAGCCGCGACGGCCTCCAGCGACTTTCCGGCCTCTTCGGCGACCGCCGCCAGGTCCGGTGAGGACACGACGCGGTTGCGCCCGTTGCGTTTCGCCGCGTAGACGGACGCGTCGGCCGAGGCCATGACCTCGTCGATCGTCCGGCCGTCGAGCGGGAACGTCGCGACGCCGACCGACGCCGTCCGCTGCTCGATGACGACGTGGTTGCCCGCGTTGTCCTGGGTCTTGATGACCATCTCGCTGATCCGCTGCCGGATGCGCTCGGCGACCGCGACGGATTCCTGCTTCGAAGACGAGGTCAGGAGTACGACGAACTCCTCACCGCCGAAGCGGCCCGCGAGGTCCTGCGCCCGGGTTTCGGCCTTGACCAGCGCCGCGACACCCTTGAGCACGTCGTCGCCCGCCAGGTGGCCGTAGGTGTCGTTGATGGTCTTGAAGTGGTCGAGGTCGATCATCAGCGCGCCGAACTGGCCGTTGTCGCGTTCGGCGCGGGCGACCTCACGGACGGCGCCCAGCTGCCAGGTGGTGGCGTTGAGCAACTGGGTCTTCTGGTCGGTGGTGGCGAGTTCTTCGAGCTGCTTGATCAGCACCGAACGCTGCAACAGGTACAGCGGCAGGAAGACGAGCAGCACGAGCACCGGCTGGTGGGGCAGCACGGCGAGCACCAGCGCGCCGATGCAGACCGTCGACGCTTCGAGGATGTTGTCGTCCCACGAGCCGAGCAGCGTCCGGATCGAGGCCTTCTTCGGGGCCGCGAAATAGAGGCCGGTCCCGGTGAATACGGCGTCCATCAGGAAAAGGACCACGCTCGCCACGCAGAGGGAAGTCACCGACAGCGGGTCGGCCCCGACCAGCTGGACGGCGCCCCAGGCGGCGAACGCGGTCAACACCAACGATGTGGCGTTCGCCACAGTCCGGTGAGGGTTGACCATGCGAAGGCCTGCCCAACTGCGGTATCCAAGGTGGAAATAGATCACGACAACGAGAAGCGTGGTCAGTTGTGGCGGCAGGAGGATCGCTCCTGGGAGGACCCAGACGGAAGTCATGTTGATGTGCGGGGTGACGCTCATACTGCGCCGCTGCCGCTCGATCCGGCGGGTCGCCTCGGAGTGCGTGATGGCGAGTCCGGCGAGCAGAGAACAGAGCAGGACCTGCGAAGACGTGATGGCGATGGATGCGGCGAAGACCCCCGTCAGTGCCAGCATCGTCACCACGGACAGTCCGGTGTAAACGATCCAGTGTTTCGGCCTCTTCCACAGCTCCCATGTCTTTACCGTGAGAGCCGAACGATGTCCAGCGCGTTCCTCCGATGTGATCATCTTTCCCCCTGACTATTGCGTGATTCTCCGAAACCCCCTACTTACCGACAGCTTCCACCGAGTTGCGGGCTGTCGACAAGCTCCCTAGGTGTGTATTTTTCTCTGAGAGGTCGAGGGAAAGGTGCCGGCGATGGCCAGTAGGGATCAGTGAACTGGGGCGCGTGCCATACAGCGCGATCGGGCCGACGCGTGGAACACCTCAATGTTCTACGCGTGCGGCATCTTTTTCCTGCCACCGTTCCGGATCATCGTTGAGGTTCCGCCACCAGCTCAGCGCGAGCGGGATCGTCAGCACCAAGCCCGCGAGCCCGAAGATGCCGACCGTCGACTGAGGACCCACCTGATCCGCCAGGATGCCGCCGATCAGCGGGCTCACGCCCATCGTCGTGGTCAGGCCGGTGTTCGACAGTCCCATCACCTGCGCCCGGCTCTCGTCCGGCACGGCCAGCGTCAGTGACGCCGTCGCCTGCATGAGCGCCGCCGTGCCGAAGGCGCCGCAGAAGACGAACAACACGATCGACGACAGCGGACCGGGTTGCAGGAAGCAGAACAGCAGCGGAACCGCCGTCAGGGCCGAAAGCGGTCCGATCAGTTTCGGTCTGGCGTGCGCAGGCACCCAGCGCGAGTAGATGAACGCGCCGATCACACTGCCGATCGGGTCGGCGGCCAGCAACAGGCCGATGACTTCGGGGCCGCCGCCCGACGAGGCGACGTAGGGCGCCGCGATGCCCTCGTACACCGGCAGCAGGCCCATCAGCCAGGTGAACAGCAGCAACGCGCGCAGCCCCGAGCTGGCGAAGACGATCTTCCCGCCCGAGCCGATCGACTCGAAGAACGATTTGCGCTTCTCGCCCGTCGCCGCGGCCGGGCGGGCGGCCAGTCCCAAGCGGACGAACAGCGCCGAGATCAGGAAGGTGACCGCGTCCAGCGCGAGGGCGATATGGGGTTCGAGCGCGGTCAGCAGGAGCCCGCCACCGGCGAATCCGGCCAGCTGCGCCGATTGGACGGTCATGCTGCGGATCGCCATGCCGACGACGAACCGGTCGCCTTCGAGGATCTGCGGCAGCAGGGCCAGCTGGGCGGCCTTGAACGGCGGGTTCAGCAGCGAGACGGCGCCGACGAGGACACACAGGACCCAAAACGGCAGTACCGGGACGGCGACCAGCGCGATCAGCGCGGCCCGCAGCAGGTCCACGGTCACCATCACGGCCCGGCGGGGGAAGCGATCCGCGAAGCCGGTGAGGAAGATGCCGCCGAGCAGCGAAGGAGCGAAGGTCAGCGCGTACGTGAGACCGGTCAGGGTCGCGGAGCGGGTTTCGGAGAAGACGAGGACCGAGAGAGCGACTCTGGCGAGCTGGTCACCGAAGATCGAGAACAGCTCGGCGAACCAGAGAGAACGGAACTCGGCTACGCCGAACACCTCGCGGTAGGTGACCCGTCCGGCCGAAGCCATGTTGCCCCCAATAGGGTCCTTATTACGCGACAAACTCGTGACCGAGAGTAACGCGGTCACGAGCTCGTCACGAAGCGTCATTCGTTCACGTAAGTGTCTCCTGACTGTTGGTGATTGGCTAGGTTCTTTCGCCGGGTTTCTGGGGCAGAGATCTTTTTCCCGGAAGAGCAGCCGGAAGCCGTCGATATCCCAGTGACCGGTATCAAGGTCCAGACCAGCGATTACAGGCTTTCTCGGCCTCGTTCCCGGGAGAATTCACTGTGGCCGCCGTGCTCGGCTTCGGATTCCGGCCGCGCGACGACGAGCCGCGAGGGCCCCGCGCTGCCGGTGTGCGGAGGCGTGGCCGAACGCGTTTCGACTCCGCTGAGCGACCGCCGTAGCGCGCTGACGCCCTAGGCCGAATGGATGATCAGCCGTCGACCGCGAGTACCTCCCGGGCCGAAGTCGCCTTCGCCGCGTCGCGCTTGGCGACCTCTTCGCGCACGATCGGGATGACGTGACGGCCGAAGTCGATCGTGTCGCCGAGCATGTCGTACCCGCGCGCCGAGAGGATGTCCACGCCGAGGTCGTAGTAGTCGAGGAGAGCCTGCGCGACGGTTTCGGGCGTGCCGACCAGCGCGGTGGAGTTCCCGGCGCCGCCGGTCGCGGTCGCGGTGGGCGTCCACAGTGCCCGGTCGAACCGCTCGCCCTCGGCGGCGACCGCGAGGAGCCGCTGCGAGCCGGTGTTCTCCGGGTTCGTGAGCGAATGCCGCCGGGTCAGCCGCCGGCCTCCGGTGGTGCGCGTCTTGATCGCGTCGACCGTGCGATACGCCTTCTCCCAGGCGAGTTCCTCGGTCGGCGCGATGATCGGGCGGAACGCGACCTGGATCCTCGGGACGTCGGTCCGCCCGGCGGCCTTCGCCGCGGCCTTGACGGACTCGATCTGCTCGGCGGTCTGCGCGAGAGGCTCACCCCACAGGCAGAAGATGTCCGCTTCGGCCCCACCCGCCGCGTATGCCGCCGGAGACGAGCCACCGAAGGAGACGCCAGGACGTGGCTGCTGCACAGGACGGACGTCGAGGACGAAGTCAGCGAAGCGGTAGTGCTCGCCTTCGTGGTCGAAGGGCTCCTCGGACGTCCATGCCTGCTTCACGATCTGGATGTACTCGCGGGTGCGTGAGTAGCGCTCGTCCTTGGTGAGATAGTCGCCTTCGCGCTGTTGCTCGTGGTCGCTGCCGCCGGTGATGAAGTGAACGGTGAGCTTCCCGTCCGAAAGCTGGTCCAGTGTGGCGAACGTCTTCGCCGCGAAGGTCGGATACGAAACGTTCGGCCGGTGCGCCAGCAGGATTTGGAGCCTGTCGAGCTTCGCCGCGACGTAGGCCGCCGCTTGCGCCGGGTCCGGCCCGCTGGAACCGTACGCGAACAGCACCCGATCCCAGCCGAACTCCTCGTGTGCCCGCGCGAGACGCAGCGTGTAGTCCTTGTCGAAGACGCCGCTGGACCTCGTTCGCGTCTCCGAGCCGTCGTTGGTGCCTCCGATACCCAGGAATTCGACCGGCATCGTCCGTCCCTCTCGTCCGTGTTCCCCCACCCGACGACTACGCGCGGTTCCCCGGCGTGGCAACGAGTTCCGCTCCGTGAGAACCCGCACGCGGCCCGGAATCGCGGCGTAGCTTCGGTTTCGTGAGTACCGCGGACCTTCCCTACGTGCTGGCGGTGGTGGGCGCCGGCCCGCGTGGGGTGGGCGTGCTCGAACGACTCGGTGCGAACGCCGCCGAACTGCTCGGCGAGCGGCGGCTCGTCGTGCACCTCGTCGATCCCTTTCCCGCCGGGGCGGGACGCGTCTGGCGATACGGGCAATCACCGCTTCTGCGGATGAATTCCATGCCGGAGGACGTCACGGTTTTCACCGACGACACGGTGAAGATCGACGGTCCGATCCGCCAAGGGCCTTCGCTGATCGAGTGGGCGCGGCAGGTCCGCGCGGGCACGCTCGACGCCGAGATCGATGACAGTCTGCGTGCCGAACTCGAGGCACTGCAAAGCGATCACTTCCCCACGCGACGGTTGCAGAGCGCGTACCTCGCGTGGTTCCACCGCGAAGTGCTGGCCGGGCTCCCGGCCGGGATCGAGGTCGTCGAACACCGGACCCGCGCGGTCCGGCTCGAAGACGGCGAGCCGCAGTCACTCTGGCTGGAGGACCGCGCGGAACCGCTGAAAGTGGACGCGGTCCTGTTCACCGTCGGCCATCTCGACGCGGAACCGGACGAGCGGGAAGCTAGCCTCGCGGACTTCGCCGCCCGCCACGACCTCGCCTACTACCCGGCCGGGTACACCGCCGACGTCGACTATTCGGCGATCGAGCCCGGGGAAACCGTGCTGGTGCGGGGATTCGGCCTCGCGTTCGTCGATCTGATGCTGCTGCTGACCGAAGGCCGCGGCGGCCGCTTCGAAGAACAAGCGTGCGGCGGGCTGAAATACCACCCCAGCGGCGCCGAGCCCGTGTTGCACATCGGTTCGCGTCGCGGAGTGCCGTATCACGCGAAGATCGGCTACCGGTTGCGCGGGAAGCCATTGCGACTGCCCAGGTTCTTCGACGCGTACGCCATCGAAAAGCTCTGTGCCGTGCCGGGCCGGATCGACTTCCGTCGCGACGTCTGGCCGCTGATCTCGAAGGAACTCGCCTGGGCCTACTACAGCGAACTGTTCACCGCCCATCCCGAACGCGTGCGCATGGACTTCGCCGTCTTCGCCGATGCCTTCGCGGACGCCGCGCCCGGTGAACTCGGCGCACTGGTGGCGCGGGCGGTACCGGCCCCGGACGATCGGCTCGACCTGGACCGGCTCGACCGGCCGATGGCGGGCGCGGTGTTCGGCACCGCCGAGGAGTACGGCAAGGAACTGCGCGAGTACGTCGAAGCGGACTTGGGCCGCCGTGCGGACGCCGAGTACAGCGCGGATCTGGGCGCGTTCATGGCGCTGCTGTCCGTGATGGGCCAGCTTCCCGCGCTGGTGCAGACGGGGCGGCTCGACGCGGCGTCTCAACTGTCTGATTTGGACGGATGGTTCCTCGGCTTCTTCTCGTACTTCGCCAGTGGGCCGCCTCCGCGACGGCTCGAAGAACTCCTCGCGCTCCAGGAAGCCGGACTCGTTTCCTTCCTCGGCGCCGAAATGCGCGTTTCGGCAGACGAGGAACGCCGGGTGTTCGTCGCGTCCGGCGCCAGCTTCCCCGGTGAGACCGAGGCGCGAACGCTCGTCGAGGCGCGGTTGCCCGAGCCGAGTATCGCCCGCGCTTCCGATGTCCTTTTGCGACAGTTGCGCGACAGCGGCGCGCTCGGTGAGGAAGCGGTACTCGACACGGTCACCGGTGACAGACTGCTCGCCGGCCGTATCCACACCCGCGTCTCCGACGGCCGGATGCTCGACGGCGACGGCCGCCCGCATCCGCGCCGGTTCGCGCTCGGCCCGCACACCTCCGCGCGATCCGCCGGAGCGTTCACCCGGCCGCGGACCAACGCGATTTCCTTCCGGCAGAACGACATCGTCGCGCGTGAGATCTTGAGGCTGACGAGGTGAGAGGTCAAGCCTCTTGAGCGGTGGTTCGACACGTCACCCGGTGCCCGGCTTCACGAGCCGGCGGGGGCGGTCACCTCCGTCCCAGTGTCACCTGAAATCCCACACCCGGGAGGGCAGCTCTTTCCGCACGATCGGGATGACGTCGGCGGCGAAGAGTTCCAGGACATCCCGCGCCTCCCCGGAGGTCAGCCCGTCGACCGAGACAGCCTGGACCTCGTGCCCGAAGGACGCGTGGTAGTCGCCGATCTTGTCGATCACCTGTTCCGGGCTCCCGACCAGCGCGGAACCGTTGGCGACCTTGTCCTCCAGTGTGGTGAACTCCGACTTGTTGTGCTGGTACGCGGGTGTCTTCATCAGCGCCTCGAAGTACGGCCGGTAGCCGTCCAGCGCCGCCTGCGACGTCTTGGCGACATACAGTCCGCCCGCGCCCGAGCCGACGAGCGCGTCCGCCGGGTCGTGGCCGTGGTCCACCCATCGCCGCCGGTAGTGGTCGATCAGGTCGGCGTACTTCTGCTGGGGATGGAAGCCGTTCGCGGTGAACAGCGGATCACCGAACTTCGCCGCCAGCTCGGTCGATTCGGTGCTCGACGCGCTCCCGTGCCAGATCCTCGGCCGCGGGTGGAACGGCCGAGGCTGCGTCGTGACGTCCGTCAGCGGCGCGCGGAATTCACCCTCCCAGGTCACGCCCTCCTCCAGGAAGAGGCGACGCAGCAGGGCGAACTTCTCGGCCTGGTACTCCCATTGCCGTTCCTCTTCGAGCCCGAACAGCGGGAAATGCCGGGGATCGTTGCCCTTCCCGATCATGAGTTCCAGCCGCCCGCCGGAAAGCTGGTCCAGCGTCGCGTAGTCCTCGGCGACCCGGACCGGGTCCAGCACGCTGATCACGGTCAGCGTGGTCAGCAGCCGGACGCGTTCGGTGCGTTCGGCGATCGCGGCCAGGATCACCGGCGGCGCCGAAGAGAGAAACGGCTCGCCGTGCCGTTCGCCGACACCGTACGCGTCGAATCCGAGTTCTTCGGCGAAAATCGCCTCGTCGACCACTCGGCGGAGACGTTCGTACTGGCTCGGCGACACCCCGGTCACCGGGTCGGGATGGTTCGCGATGAGTGAGAAGAGTCCGAATTTCACCGTGTCTCCAAGGGTTTCCGGCCGGGGATGGCGGCGAGCAGTTCCCTGGTGTATTCCGCGCTCGGCCGTTCCAGGACGTCTTGGGCGGGGCCGAGTTCGACCAGTTCGCCGCCCCGCAGCACGCCGACGTTGTCCGCGATCTGGCGGACCACGGCGAGGTCGTGCGAGATGAACAGGTAGGTCAGCCCGAGTTCGTCCTGGAGGTCGGCGAGCAGCCGCAGGATCTGCGCCTGCACCGAAACGTCCAGCGCGGACACGGGTTCGTCGGCGACGATCAGCTCCGGGCGCAGGGCCAACGCCCGCGCGATGGCCGCCCGTTGCCGCTGCCCGCCCGACAGTTCGGCGGGTTTGCGTTTCAGCACCGAGGACGGCAGCGCGACCTGATCGACCAGTTCCGCCGCCCGCGCCCGACGTTCCGCCTTGGTGCCGACACCGAAAGCCCGCAGTGGCTCGGAGATGACGTCCTCGATGCTGAACTTCGGGTTCAGCGACGCGTACGGGTTCTGGTACACCAGCTGGAACCGGCGCCGCAGCAGACGCAGTTCCTCACCGCGTAGGGATGTTATGTCCTGCCCGTCGAACTCGACGGCACCGTCGGTCGGGGTTTCCAGGCGCAGGATCATCCGTGCCGTCGTCGATTTGCCCGAGCCGGATTCGCCGACCAGCGCGAGCGTCCGCCCGCGGGCGATGTCGAACGAAACACCGTCGACGGCCCGGACCGCGCCGAAGGTCTTGCCAAGGTCGCGGACCGAAACCAGGACGTCGGACGACGGCTGCTTCGGCTCCCGCGAGGGAGCGCCGGACAGGCTGGGCGCGGCGGCGAGCAGGTCACGGGTGTACTTCTGCGCCGGGGCCGAAAGGATCTCCCCGGTCGTG
Source organism: Amycolatopsis coloradensis (assembly GCF_001953865.1). Taxonomy (GTDB): domain Bacteria; phylum Actinomycetota; class Actinomycetes; order Mycobacteriales; family Pseudonocardiaceae; genus Amycolatopsis; species Amycolatopsis coloradensis. The sequence goes on along the minus strand of NZ_MQUQ01000003.1, from coordinate 509,422 downwards.
CCTTCCTCGACCACCTTTCCCCGCGACAGCACGATGATCCTTGACGCCCGATCGGAGGCGACCCCGAGATCGTGGGTGATCAGCAGGATGGCGGTGCCCGCTTCCGCGGCGAGTTCTTCGAGGTGGTCGAGGATCTGCCGCTGCACGGTGACGTCGAGCGCGCTGGTCGGCTCGTCGGCGATGATGAGTTTCGGCCGTCCGGCCAGCGCGGCGGCGATCAGCGCTCGCTGGCGGAGTCCACCGGAAAGCTCGTGCGGATACTGCCGCGCACGTGCCTCCGGATCGCTGATCCCGGCCTTGCGCAACAGTTTCACCGCCTCGGCGCCCGCGCCGCGCCTGTCCGCCAGACCGTGGATGAGCAGGACTTCGGCGACCTGATCACCGATCCGGTGCACCGGGTTGAGCGAGACCGTCGGATCCTGGGGGACCAGGGCGATCTCGCGGCCGCGCACGGATCGCCAAGCGCGGTCGGAGAGCTTCGTGAGGTCCCGGCCGTCGAAGGTGATCTCGCCGCGTTCGATCCGGCCGCCCCGCGGCAGCAGGCCGATCGCCGCGTGCGCCGTCGTGCTCTTGCCGGAACCGGACTCGCCGACCACCGCGACAATCTGTCCTTTGTGGACTTTCAGGTGCACGCCGTCGACAGCGGGTATGTCCCGATAGGAAACCGCGAGATCACGGATGGTCAGCAGTTCGCTCACCGCACGTCTCCTTCGATCGCTCTGGACAGCCGGTTCGCGGACAGCACCACGGCCGCCACGGTCAGCCCGGGGAAGGTCGTCATCCACCACGCGGTGGCCAGGAAGCCGCGCCCGCCCGCCACGAGCGAGCCCCACTCCGGTGTCGGCGGAGTGGCGCCGTAGCCGAGGAAGCTCAGCGCGGACACCTCCAGCACCGCCGTGCCGAGAGTGAGCGTCGCCAGCGCGAGGACCGGCCCCAGCGCGTTGGGCAGCACGTGCCGTCCGAGCACCCCGGTCCACCGCACACCGCCCGCGCGGGCCGCCTCGACGAACACGCCGCTGCGGACACGCAGCACTTCGGCGCGCATCAGCCTGGCGAACTGCGCGAGATTCGCGACGCCGACCGCGATCGCGATGTTGGTCGTGCCGAAGCCGAGCGCGGTGACCAGCGCGAGGGAAAGCAGGATGGACGGGATGGCCAGCAGGACGTCGACGCAGCGCATGATCGCCGAATCGAGGGCACCGCCCCGGAAGCCGGCGAGCAGGCCGAGCGCGGAACCGGTCACGAGCGCGACGAGGACGGCGAGCACGGTCGCCTGCAACGAAAGCGCGGCGCCGTGCACCACCCGCGCGAAGATGTCGCGTCCGGTCTCGTCGGTGCCGAAGAGGTGCGCGAGCGACGGGCCCCGCATCTTCTCGGCGGGGACGCCGGCGAGCGGGTCCTGTCCGGTGAACAGGTCCGGGACGAGCGCGGCGAGCAGGGCGAAGGCGAGGATCGCGACCGCGACCACCAGCCCTGGCCGCCGCCGGGTGCGGGTGAGAACGTCAGGCATCGGCCGTCTCCCGGTGTCGGATCCGCGGGTCCAGCAGCGGATAGACGAGGTCGACGGCGAGGTTGATGACGACGAACACCAGCGCCGCCAGCACGATCACCGCCTGTACCACCGGGATGTCCTGCGCGGTGACCGCCGAAGACGTCACGCGCCCGAGGCCGTCGCGGGAGAACACCGTCTCGGTGATCACCGAACCCGCGATCAGGTTTCCCGCGACCACCCCGGCGATGGTCAGCGTGGGGACCGCCGCGTTGCGCAGGAGATGTCCGAAGTGGACTCTCGACCGGCTCGCTCCCTTCGCCAACGCGATCTCGGCGTACGGCTCGGCCAGTTGGGTGCGGAGGCTCTTCGCCAGCACCTGCCCGATGATCGCGCCGGTCGGGATGGCGAGGGTGATCGCGGGCAGGATCAGCGACTCGAAGCCGTTCGACCCCAGCGCGGGCAGCAACCTGAACTGGAACGAGAAGAATTGGATGAGCAGCAGCCCAACCCAGAACGGCGGCAGTGAGATCCCCAGCGGCGGCAGCGCGAGCAAGGCGTTGCCCAGCCAGCGATGCCGGGTGCAGGTCCCGGCGATCGCGACGCCGCCGCCGAACAGGATCGCGAGCACCAGCGCGAATCCGGTGACCGCGAGCGTCGGTGGCAGCGCCGAGACCACCATGTTCGTCGCGTCGTCCCCGGTGGCGACCGAGCGGCCGAAGTCGCCTTGAAGCGCGGCGACCAGCCGTTTCCCGTACTGCACCGGCAACGAATCGTCGAGGCCGTACTCCGCCTTCGCCGCGGCCAGCTGCTCCGGCGTCAACGAAATCCCGGCCTCACCCCCGCCGAGCTTCGCGCTGACCGCGTCACCCGGCAGGAGGTAGAGGATCACGAAGGACAGGGTGAACGCGGCCCACAGGACGAAGACGGCCTGGAGGACCCGCCGGAGCAGATACCGCGTCACGAGCCGGAGACCCAGGCGTCGAACAGCTGCAACCGGGACGACGCCTCGAAGCCGACGCCGTGCGCGTTCGGCCCGTGCGCCAGCACCTGGGTCAGCTCGAACACCGGTGCCGAGTACCCGTTTTCGATGATCGCGCGCTGTGCCTGCTCGGCCGCGGGCCTCCGCTTCGCCGGGTCCACAGTGGACGACTGCGCGTCCAGCGGTCCGTCCACCGGGTTTACGGCGGAGAGCTTGCTGCGGTTGTTCGCCTTGGTGGAGAACAGGTTCCGCAGGATGTCGGGATCCGCGCGCGTGGTGTTGTACCAGAGGTACTCGTAGTCGCCGCTCTGGGTGACCTGCACGGTGTCGGCGATGGTGCGCTGCTCGATCCGGAGATCGAAACCGATCTTGCGCAGCTGCTGCTGTACGAGTTCGAGGACGCTCTTGTTCTGGTTGAACACCAGGGAGAAGACGACCTTCGCGGTCAGTCGCTGGCCGTTCTTGACGCGGATCCCATCGGGACCGGGCGTCCAGCCCGCGCTTTGCAGCAGCGCCGTCGCCCCGGCCGGATCGTAGGCGAGGAGCGGGGAAAGGTCGGTGTAGAACGGCGTCGCCGAGCCGAGGACGCTGGTGGCGGGCTTGTAGTTCGGGGTCAGCACGGTGTTCGTGACCTCGGGCCGGTCGATGCCTTTGACCACCGCCTGGCGGACCTTCTCGTCGGTGAGCACGCCCTTGGTGACGTTGGCGTGCAGGTTGAACACGATGCCGGGGTTCGGGCGGACGGGTTCGGTGAAACCGTTGCCGGTGAACTGCGGCTCGTCGACGGGCTGGACATCGGTGATGGCGTCGAGCTGCCCGGAAGCGAGACTGCCGGTGCGGACGCCGGGCTCCGGCACGATCTTGTACGCGATCTTGTCGAGGTACGCCTCGCCCTGGTGCTTGAACAGCGACGAGCCCCAATTGTAGCCCTTGCGCTTGGCGAGGACGATTTCCTGGTTCTGCTTCAGGCTTTCGAAGACGAACGGGCCCGAACCGATCAGGCCGTCACCCTGGCACCGCTGGTCCGCCGTCTTCCGGTACGCGGCAGGCGCGAGGACACCGAGCGACATCGTCGAGCTGGCTTGCAGGAACTGGGCGCTGGGAACGGAGAACTCGACCTTCACCGTCTTCGGATCGATGACCGTCGTCGCTTTGTAGACGGCCAGATAGCCGGAACCGAGCTGGGCTTTCGCGCCGAGCGCCTTGATCCCGTCGAAGCTCGTCTTGACCGCGGCGGCGTCGACGGGGCTGCCGTCGGAGAAGGTCGCGCCGCCGCGCAAGTGAAAGGTGAACGCGGTCGAATCCGCGTTGCTCTCCCATTTCTCGGCCAGCCACGGCTTGATCTCACCGGTGAACGGGTCCTGATCGGTCAGCGAGTCGACCAGTTGACGGCCGACGTTGAGCGAGGCGTTGGTGCCGACCTGTTGCGGGTCGACGCAGTCGGGGCCCGACGAGATCCCGAGGCGCAGGGTGCCCCCGGGTTTGGGCGGTCCGGCGTCGGCGTCCGTCGTGCCGCCCGCGGAGGAACAGGCGGTGAGCACGAGGACGGACAAGGCCAGAAGGGATGTGGCGGCGGTACGGGGCACCGGGTGGCCTCCAGCGGGGAACGGACGCGCTTTTGCTTACGCTGACCCGATTCACGCTAATCACGACCTTGAGGCCCGCCCACATACTGAGCCCGGCTCCCACCCAACGAAACCCCGCACGATTCCGCTTGACAGCCCTGGATGCGCGTGAAGGCCCCCTTCCCTCGGCTGGTCACTCAAAACCATGGCCGAGGGAAGGGGGCCTTCACGCGGGATCAGGTCAGCAGCGGTTGAGCATGTCCGACAGCGCGGTCTTCTCGGCCGACTTGACGGTGAGCTTGTACTTGGCCTTCACCGTGGTCCACATCTTCGCGTAGGTGCACCAGTAGCCGACGGTCGGCGGCTTCCAGGCGTCCGGCGACTTGTCACCCTTCTCCTGGTTGACGTTGTCGGTGACGGCGATCAGCTGCGGCACGCTGAGGTCGTTCGCGAAAGCCTGCCGCTGCGAGGTGGTCCACGAAGACGCCCCGGTGCGCCACGCGGCGGCCAGCGGGACGACGTGGTCGATGTCCACATCGGACGCCGCGGTCCAGGTGGCGCCGTCGTACGGGCTGAACCAGCTGCCGGAGACGGCGGCGCAACTGCTGTCCTGCCGCACGTTCGTGCCGTCCCGCTTCAGCACGACCTCGCGTGTGTTGCAGCTGTTGCCCTGGTCGGACCAGTGCGGGAACTTGTCGCGGCTGTACCCGGTCGACGAACCGTCCGGCTGGACGGTCAGCGAGGCGAGCTGCGACTTGGCGGTCGCGGTCGACGGAATGCCCGGGGGTGTCGCTTCGGCGACGCCGACGACGCCCGCCGAGACGATCGCCGAGACGGCGAGAACAGTGAATGAGCGACGAACGGCAAGCGCAGTTGGCATATTGCTGCCTCCGTGTCAGGTGTGGGGACCAAGTCACCTTGCGACACGGATATGAGTCAGGCAACACCATCGGGTGACGCCGTGGGAGGCCATTCGTGAACAGAGGGTGTCACGAGCAGGCGGGATCCGGGGGTACGTCCGCCGAAAAGATCCGGAAAGTCCAGCGGATGGTTCTGGGCCGAACGGGTTACACCAGCCCCCGGACCAGTCGGAGGTCCTCGGTGTGCCGGTACCAGGTCCACCGGCTCATCGCGCGCGGATGAACGACGCCGTCGCTGCTCGGCCGGGTCGGGATGCAGCCGAGCTGGAACGCCCGCGCGTACTGCGTCGAAGGCCGCTTGAACAGCGTCCCCTTGGTCACCCGGACCATCAGTCCCGGCCCGCTCGCGTCCGGTTCGACCTCGATCGAGCGCGCGGGCCCGCGCAGGACGGTGTGCTCGTCGCAGTAGGCCACCCCGCGCACCATGCCGACCACGCCGCGGCCGACGAGCACGCCGCCGGTGTCGTCGCGGATCAGCGGCACCGGGTCCACCTCGCCACGCAGCGCGAGCGCGAGCGCACGCAGCGGCTGGGTCGGCAGGCTCCAGATACGGGCGACGTCGGAGTCCGGCGAAGACGGCACGAACCCGAGCGACACGCCGGTGAGCTGTTCTTTTCGCAACAGTCGAAGCGCGACGGCCGCCAGATCCGCGTCGGTGCCCGCGACCACCAGATGATCGTGTTCCCCCAGCAAGGGGTCGATATCCGCCTTGCCGGGACGGCTCGGGACGCGCACCATTTCGACGTCGTCGATCTCCGGGAGAGTGGGCTCGCCCTCCGGACAGACCACCACTATTCCGCGCACCCGAAGGCCCTCCGTTACGCTCATGCACCGGCATTTACCAGCGCCAAACCACCAGTCGCCGAACACCTGGAGTGTCACATGCCGGCCATCGTGCTGATCGGGGCCCAATGGGGGGACGAGGGCAAGGGCAAGGCCACCGACCTGCTCGGCGACCGCGTCCAGTGGATCGTGCGTTACCAAGGCGGTAACAACGCGGGCCACACCGTAGTCCTTCCCGACGGGCAGAACTTCGCCCTCCACCTGATCCCGTCCGGGATCCTCACGCCGGGCGTCACCAACGTCATCGGCAACGGCGTCGTGATCGACCCGGGCGTGCTGCTCGAAGAGCTCGCCGGGCTGGAGGAACGCGACGTCGACACCAGCAAATTGCTGATCTCCGCCGACGCGCATTTGATCATGCCGTACCACGTGGAGATCGATAAGGTCACCGAGCGTTACCTCGGCAGCCGCAAGATCGGCACCACCGGCCGCGGCATCGGCCCCTGCTACCAGGACAAGATCGCCCGCGTCGGCGTCCGCGTGCAGGACCTGCTCGACGAGAAGATCTTCCGGCAGAAGGTCGAGTCGGCACTGGAGTTCAAGAACCAGGTGCTGGTCAAGGTCTACAACCGCAAGGCCCTCGACGCCGACCAGGTCGCCGACGAGGTGCTGGCCGCGGGCGAGAAGTTCGCGCACCGCATCGCCGACACCCGCCTCCAGCTCAACCAGGCCCTCGAACGCGGCGAGACCGTGCTGCTTGAAGGCTCGCAGGGCACCCTGCTCGACGTCGACCACGGCACCTATCCGTTCGTGACGTCGTCGAACCCGACGTCCGGCGGCGCGAGCGCGGGTTCGGGTATCGGCCCCGGCAAGATCACCACCGTGCTGGGCATCCTCAAGGCCTACACGACCCGCGTCGGCTCCGGTCCGTTCCCGACCGAGCTGGACGACGAGTCCGGCGAGTACCTGCGCAAACAGGGCGGCGAGTTCGGCGTCACCACCGGCCGCTCGCGGCGCACCGGCTGGTTCGACGCGGTCATCGCGCGCTACGCGGTGCGGGTCAACGGCATCACCGACTACTTCCTCACCAAACTGGACGTGCTGTCCGGGCTGGAGAAGGTGCCGGTGTGCGTCGGCTACGAGGTCGACGGCTTCCGCACCTACGACATGCCGATGACGCAGACCGACGTGCACCACGCGCTGCCGATCTACGAAGAGCTGCCGGGCTGGTTCGAGGACATCTCCGGCTGCCGCACCTTCCAGGAGCTTCCGGCGAACGCGCGGGCGTACGTCGAGCGGCTCGAGGAGCTTTCGGGCGCCCGGATCTCGGCGATCGGTGTCGGCCCGGGACGGGAACAGACGATCGTGCGACACGAGTTCGTCTGACGGGTCCCGGGTGTCGCGAAAGCCACTTTCAGGACATCAGATGTCCCGAAAGTGGCTTTCGCGACGCGGCACCCGCGGGAAACCGCGCGCGTGATCCCAGTCCGTGAACGGTGAAATATCCTTTCGGCACCGTGGTTGGCGTTGGACATGACCATCGGAGTGGCACTCCCGTCCGGGGACACCGCGAACACCGTCAACATCGTCGACGAACTCATCACGCAGACCGGTCAGGCCGCCGAAGCGGGACTGACGTCGGCCTGGTTCTCCCAGCAGATGGAGCACGACGCCATCACCGTCGCCGCCCTCGCGGGCCGCGCCGTACCGGGGATCACCGTCGGGACCGGCGTCGTCCCGATCTACCCGCGGCATCCGCTGCTGATCACCGGTCTCGCGCAGACGGCGCAGGCCGCCACCGGGGGCCGGTTCGTCCTCGGCCTCGGAACCGGCGCGAAGAACTGGCTCGAACCGGCGTACGGCATCGAATACCCGCCGCCGGTCAAGCACCTGCGCGAGCACCTGACGATCCTCCGGCAGGTGTTCGACGGCGGCGAAATCGACTTCGATGGCGAGACGGTCAGCGCGCACGCCAAGGGTTTCGCGGCCTCGGTGAAGGTCGCCGGATCCTCGGACATCCCGCTGATCGTCGCCGCGATGGGACGGCAGGCACTGCGCGTCACCGGTGAACTCGCCGACGGCACGATCCCGTTCCTCGCCGGGCCGACGGCGCTGTCGAACCTGATCGTCCCGGAGATCTCCAAGGCCGCCACCGGTCGCCCGGCGCTGCGGATCATCGCGATGGTGCCGGTGGTCGTGACCGACGAGCCGGACGCCGTCCGCGCCCTCGTCGACCGGCAGTACGCGTTCTTCCGCGACATCCCCTCCTACCGCGCGATCTTCGACGCCCAGGGCGTGGATTCCGCCGGGGAGCTGGTGATCGCCGGGGACGAAGAGACCGTCGCCGCCGAAATCCGCCGGTACTTCGACGCGGGGGCGACCGAGGTCGTGGCGACCCAGAGCGGCATCCGGAACTCCGAAGAGCGGCTCCGCACCTGGCGCGTCTTGGGAGATCTCGTGAAGCGCTAGCCAGTCCGGGGACCCGTGGCCTTGCTCACAGCGTTCGGATTGTGCATACTCGTGCGCATAGCGAACATAGCTGGAGGTTCCCATGTCCCCTGCCACGGCCCGTTCGTGGGTGGTACCGCTCGCCTGGGCGGCGGTGCTGCTCGACGGATTCGACCTGGTCGTCCTGGGCACGGTGCTGCCCGCGCTGCTCCGTGACCACGTCTGGGGGCTGACACCCGGCACCGCGTCGGTGATCTCGACGTTCGGCCTGATCGGCATGATGATCGGCGCGATGGCGATCGGCACGATCACCGACGTCATCGGCCGCCGGAAGGCGCTGATCATCGCGGTCGCCGCCTTCTCGGTGTGCACCGCGTTGTGCGCGATCGCGCCCTCGGCGTTCTTCTTCGGGTTGTTCCGTTTCCTCGCCGGGCTCGGCCTTGGCGGCTGTCTCCCGACCGCGATCGCGCTGGTCACCGAGTACGCCCGCAAGGGAAAGGGTGGCAGCGCGACCACCACGGTGATGACCGGCTACCACGTCGGCGCGGTGCTCACGGCGCTGTTGGGCATCTGGCTGATCCAGCCGCTCGGCTGGCGCGCGATGTTCGTCGCGGGCGCGCTGCCCGCGCTCGTCCTGATCCCGTTGATGATCAAGTACCTGCCCGAATCCGAGTCCTTCGAGCGGGTGCGGGAGACACAGGACAAGTCGGCGGCGGACGTCGTCGGCGGGCTGTTCCGCGGCGGCCTCCTGCGTGCCACCATCGCGTTCTGGGTGACGTCGTTCATGGGACTGCTGCTGGTCTACGGGCTCAACACCTGGCTGCCGGAGATCATGCGCCAGGCCGGGTATCCGCTCGGCGCGGCGCTCGGACTGCTGCTCACGCTGAACCTCGGCGGTGTCGTCGGCCTGCTCGTCGCGGGCCGGGTGGCGGACAAGGTCGGCGTGCGGCCGGCGGTGATCTTCTGGTTCCTCGGGGCGGCGGTGTTCCTGGCCCTGCTGAGCGTGAAACTGCCCGCGGCCGGGCTGTACGTGGCCGTGTTCCTCACCGGCGGATTCGTCTTCAGCGCGCAGGTCCTCGTGTACGCCTACATCGGCAAGACGTACCCGGATTGGCAACGCGCCACCGGAATCGGTTGGGCGGCGGGGATCGGCCGGGTCGGCGCGATCTGCGGCCCGATCCTCGGCGGCGCGCTGCTGACCGCCGGGATCGCGTACCCGTGGGGCTTCTACGCCTTCGCCGCGGTCGGTGCGCTGGGCGCGGCCGCCGTGACCGGAGTCCGTGTCGGCCGCGCCCGGGAGGCCGCCGCTACCCCAGCTCCTTGAGTTCCTTTTCCACGGCGGCGAGTTCCTCTTCCGAACCCTGCACCTTCGGGCCGGTGAACCACTTGCGGGCCGATACGAACCACCACACCGCCGCACCACCGAGTACGACGAGGAAGGCGATCGGCGTGTAGTTGAAACTGTCGATGGTGATCGGCGAGCCCTGCGGGAGCATGAACAGCACGAAGATGAAGCACACCCACACCGTCGCGACGATGCCGATCGGCTTGGCCCACTTGCCGAGGGTCCACGGTCCGGGCTCGAAGTCGTCGCCCTTGCGTACCCGCAGGAACACCGGGATCACGTAAGCGACATAGAGCCCGACGGTGGCGATCGAGGTCACCGCCGCGTAGGCGGTCACGCTCCACAGGTACGGCAGAGCGAGCAGGAGCGCGCCACCCGCGGCCAGCCACACCGCGTTGGTCGGCGTCTGGGTGCGCTTGTTGATGCGGTGCCAGAACTTCGACCCCGGGATCGCGCCGTCACGGGCGAACGCGTAGATCATCCGCGAGTTCGCCGTCACCGAAGCCATGCCGCAGAACAGCTGCGCGCCGATGCAGATCAGCAGCAGGAACTTGCCGGTCGTCGCGCCGGTCGCGTCGATGAAGATCTGCGCGGGCGGCACCCCGGTCTCGGAGCCGGCGGCACCCTCGTAGTCCTGGATGGCGAAGGTGAGGCCGATCAGCAGGACCCACCCGGCGACCAGGGACACCAGGATGGAGTTGATGATCCCGCGCGGCCCGGCCTTCGCCGCGTTCTTGGTCTCCTCGGTCATATGGGCCGAGGCGTCGTATCCGGTGAGTGTGTACTGCGCGAGCAGCAGGCCCAGTAAGAAGACGTAGACCGGTGAAGCCCAGCCGGTGTTGTTCACGAACTCGCTGAAGACGAAGGACGCGTCCTGATGCTTCTCGGGCACGATGATCAGCACCCCGACGATGACCAGCACACCCGCGAGATGCCACCACACGCTGACGGTGTTCAGCAGCGCCACGATCTTCACGCCGAAGGTGTTCAGCAAGCCGTGGACCACCAGGATGATCGCCAGCAGCAGGATCGTGTGGCCCGGCGTCGCCTCGAAGCCGAATTGCAGGTCGAGGAAGGCGTTGAGGAACAGGGCCGCGCCGAAGTCGATGCCCGCGGTGACCGCGATCTGCCCGATGAGGTTGAACCAGCCGGTGAACCACGCCCAGGCCGCGCCGTTGCGCGGGGCGAGCTTCGCCGCCCAGTAGTAGAGCCCGCCCGCGGTCGGATAACTGGAGCAGACCTCGGCCATGCCCAGCCCGACGAGGATGACGAACAGGCCCACCAGCGGCCAGCCCCAGATCATCGCGGCGGGACCGCCGGTCTTCATGCCGAACCCGTAGAGGGTCAGGCAGCCGGAGAGGATCGAGATGATCGTGAAGGAGACGGCGAAGTTGGAGAAGGTCGACATCGTGCGCCGGAGTTCCTGCGCGTAACCGAGTTGGTGGAGCCGGGCACTGTCTTCGTCGGCGGGTTCGGCGGCCTGCTTGGCCGAGACATCCATCGGGCACCCACTTAAAAGGTATGCGGACAGACCATTGAGATCCGCCGAAATTAGGCCCGCCGACCTGCGCATGTCAAGGTTCCGTCAAGAACTACCCGATGTTATGAACGGACCTTTCATAACAAAATCTGTTATGAAAGGTCCGTTCATAACACGCGCGAAGCGAGACTCAGCGCCCCCGGAACGCCTTCACGGCCTCCAGCGCGGTGTCCGGGTGGTCGGCGAAGTACCCGTCGACACCCGCTTTGAGGAACGCCTCCTGCTCGGCGAACGCGTTGCCCCACTCGGCGAGGTTCGCCGACGAGCGCAGGTTCTGCGGGAGGAAGTTGTTCTCGTTGCGGAACGTGTACGGCCCGACCTTCAGCCCGGCCTTGTGCGCGTCGGCGACCAGCTTCGTCGGCTGCCCCAGCGCACCGTTCACCACCGGGATGACCTGTGCCTTCTCCGGACCCAGGTAGTCCGCGTACTTCGAGATCTCCTTCAGGCCCACCGGCGTGACGAGGTCGGCGTACGTCCGCGGGTCGCCCTTCGCGACGAAGTCGGCCGGAGCGCCGGTCGCCGAGGTCAGCTGCAACAGCGGCACCCGCACCTGCCGCGAAAGCGCGATCAGGTTCGACACCTCGAACGACTGGATGATCACCGGCGCCTTTGGGTGGTTGAGCCCGTTGCGCTTGAGCACCTCGACCAGCTTCGGCTCGGTCGGGTTCTTGATCGAGGAGAAGTAGGTCGAGTGCTTGATCTCCGGGTAGGTCCCCAGCTCACGGCGCAGTTCGCGGCCCAGCCGGCGCGTCAGGTCGAGCACCTCCTGGTAGGTGGCGATCGGGTAGCGGCCGTCGTAGAGCCTGTTGTTCGGCCGCAGCTGCGGGATCCGCTCGGTCGCGCGCAGGGTCTTCAGCTCGGCGAGCGTGAAGTCCTCGGTGAACCACCCGGTGAACGACGCGCCGTCGATGACCTTGGTCGTCTTCCGGTTCGCGAACTCGGGGTGCTTCGCGACGTCGGTGGTCCCGCCGATCTCGTTCTCGTGCCGGGCGACCAGCTGGCCGTCCTTCGTGGGCACCAGGTCGACGTCGACCCAGTCGACGCCCTGACGGTAGGCGAGCTCATACGACGCGAGCGTGTGCTCCGGGCGGTAGCCGGGGGCACCGCGGTGTCCGACGATCACCGGCCCATCGTGACCCCTGGCCTGTGCCGACACCTCTTGGGCACCCGTCTCGGCGGCGCCGGCCAGTCCTGTGACACTGAGGACGGCGAGACCGGACAGGGCGAGCACGCCCAGGCGCTTTCGCATGGTGGGTAACCTCTTTCGACTCGAACGCGGGTACCGCGCCACCCTTGACGCAGGAGGCGTCCGGCCGGCGAAGACGGACCGGCTGGGTGCTGACCGCCGGGTGAACGCCGGATGGAACCACCCGCACGAGGACGGCGACGTCTTCGTGGCTGTGGTGATCGTGCCCCGCGACCGCGATCGCGTCGCGGGGACAAGTTGTGTTTTCGCAGGTCAGAAGCTATGGTGCCGCATCGCCACGATAGCGGGGCCTCCGGCCGGGGCGGGTTTCACGTGGCTCCGCCGACAGGGCGTCTCCGGCCCGGTTACCCTGTGCGTCGTGCGCGTACTGGTAATCGGGTCCGGCGCCCGTGAGCATGCACTTGTCCTCGCGGTCGCGGAAGACCCTTCCGTCACCGCGCTGGCCTGTGCCCCGGGCAACGCCGGCACCTCCTCGGTGGCCGAGCAGCTCGGCGTCGACGCGGCCGACCCCGAATCGGTCTCCGCCCTGGCCAAGCAGTGGCAGGCGGACCTGGTGGTGGTCGGTCCCGAGGTCCCGCTGGTGGCAGGTGTCGCCGACGCGGTCCGCAAGGTGGGCATCGCCTGCTTCGGCCCATCCGCGTCCGCGGCCCGGATCGAGGGTTCGAAGGCGTTCGCGAAGGACGTCATGGCGGCCGCGAAGGTGCCGACGGCGCACTGCGAGGTGGTCGACAACCCGGCCCGCCTCGACGCCGCGCTCGGCCGCTTCGGCCCCACCTGGGTGGTCAAGGACGACGGCCTCGCCGCGGGCAAGGGCGTCGTGGTCACCACGGACGTCGACGTCGCGCGCAAGCACGCCCTGATGCTGCTCGACGGCGGCCACCCGGTGCTCCTGGAGTCCTTTTTGGACGGACCGGAGGCCTCTCTCTTCTGCTTCGTCGACGGCCGCACGGTCGTCCCGATGCTGCCCGCGCAGGACTTCAAGCGGGTCGGCGACGGCGACGCGGGCCCGAACACCGGCGGCATGGGTGCGTACGCGCCGCTGCCGTGGGCACCGAAAAACCTGGTCGACGACGTCGTCGCCCGCATCGTCCAGCCCGTTGTCGACGAACTCGACAACCGCGGCGCCACCTTCTCCGGCCTGCTCTACGCAGGTCTCGCGCTGACCTCCGAAGGCCCGCAGGTCATCGAGTTCAACTGCCGCTTCGGTGACCCGGAGACCCAGGTCGTCCTGGCGCTGCTGCGCAGCCCGCTGGGCCAGGTCCTGCACGCGACGGCGACCGGCAAGCTCGCCGACCTGCCGCCGCTGGACTGGGATTCGGGCGCGGCGGTCACCGTCGTGCTCGCCGCGGACGGCTACCCCGGCAAGCCGAGGACCGGTGACGTCATCACCGGTGGCGAGATCGAAGGCGTGCTCCACGCCGGGACCCGCCGCCGTGACGACGGCGCCGTGGTCTCCTCCGGCGGCCGCGTGCTGTCGGTCGTCGGCACCGGCAAGAACCTGAAGGCCGCCCGCAAGGACGCCTACGCGACGGTCGAGAAGGTCCATCTGGCCGGCTCGCACCACCGCACCGACATCGCCCTGCTCGCCGCCAAGGGAGAGATCGCCACCCCTGTCCCGTGAATCCGGACGGAACCGTCCCGGTGCCCAGTGCGTCAAACCCGGTATTTCCTGCAAACTCAGGCAACCGATACATCGGCGTTGGTAGCCTCGGCAGGGCGAACGGTCACCGTGCGTACTTCTAAGGGGTGGGGAATGTCAGCATCGAGCAAGGTCGGGGACCTCGCGTCGGCGGTCCCGTTTCCGCCGTCGGTGGCCGATATCCGGGTCGATCCGTCGAAGCTGCTCGAAGTGGCGAAGATCGTCGAGCAGCAGGTCGACGCGCTGCAGGACAAGCTCCTGACGCGGCTCGACCAGCTGCGGATCGACACTCCGGCCAACGACACCGTGAGCGTGCACGCGACCAGCGTCTGGAACGAGCTGGTGGCCGACGGCGACACGTCGTATGCCGCGCAGGTCAAGGCGTACATCGCCGGGCTGCGGGGACTGGTCGGGCAACTCCGCACGGCGGCCAAGGAGTACAAGACCAGCGACGCCGACAAGGCGGCCGCGTTCGGGGACCGTGGTGTACACCGGGCGTAGGCCGCGTGTGCTGGTATCCGGCGGAGTGCTCACCCTCGCGCTGGCCGGATGTGCCACGGACACGGGCGGACAGGCGTTTCCCGACGAACCGGCGCTGGCTTCGGCCACGCAGGGCGCCAAGGCGTCCGCGCTGCCTGCCAGGCCCGCCGAACTGAGTCTTCAGGGTGTCGATCCGTGTGCCCTGGTCACCACTCCGCAGCTCGACCAGCTCAAGATCAACAGCAAACCGCGCGCGGCCGCGGAACCGATCGACGGCCCGACCTGTGTCCTGGACGCGGACGCCGTGGAGCCCTTCCACACCTTCCACGTCCGCACGATCACCGCGGACGTGGACGAGTGGCTCACCGGTAAGCGCCGCAAGAACAGCATGACGACCGAACCGAAAGCGGTCGGCGGGTTTCCCGCCGTCACCAACTACCGCGACGCCGGGACGCCGAGTGATTGCGAAACGCTCGTCGGTGTCGCACGAGGGCAGACACTGGCGGTGCGGGCCATCACCGTCACCGCCGGCGCGTTCACCAGGCCGCAGCTGTGCGAGATGTCCGCGCAGACGGCCGATCTGGCTTTGCAGACCTTGAAAGCACGCAATTAGGGAGGGCGCCGTGAACGTTTCCGACCTCGCGGGCAGGCTCCGCGATCTTCGGTTCGAGGGCTACACCGACACCGGGATCGCGACCGAAATCGAACGCTTCCGCAGCGGCGACGGCACCGGCAGCATCGGCACCGCCGTCGACGCGCTGAAGTCCGTCGCGTCCGCGCTCGCCGACACCGACAAGACGCTGCGTGACGAGCTGGGCAGGCTCGGCGTGGAATGGCAGAGCGAGGCGGGTGGCGCCGCCGGCGAGGTGTTCACCGAGCAGGCGGGCTTCTCCCAGGACGCGAACTCGAAGGTCTCGCACTCCGCGGAGATGATCTTCGCGCAGGGTGAGGCCTTCAACCGGACGCTGCACAAGCTCCCCGACCCGGAAGTGGTCAGGAAAGGCGCGGGCGGGTTGACCCTCGGCGACGTCGTGCTGAGCCTCATCGGGTTCGAGACCGACCACGCCAAGAGCGTCGGCGCCGCGAACAACGCGCGGGCGCAGGCGCAGGAGGCGTTGAACGACTACGCCAAGACGAGCGGCGAGAACCTGCTGACGACCGACACGCTCGCCGACCCGCAGGCGATGAACCTGACCCAGAACACGACCGCGGCCGGTACAGGCGGCGGTTCCGGCACGCTCGACCTCGCGGGCACGGCCACCGACCTGACCCCGGACGGCAGCGTGCGCCCCGCGTCGGCCGCCGTCGAGTCGAAGTACGTGCCGCCGGTCGTGCAGCCCGTCAGCAACCCGAAGTCGCCGTCCTACGACGCGCCCACTCCCGCTTACGGTGTCGCCCTCGGCGGTGGCGCTCCGGCCCGGAAGACCAGCTCCTCGGCGCCTCACGGCGGTGCCACGGTTCCCGCGGCTTCCGCCCAGACCACGCCGTCCGGCACCTCGCGGCCGGTGCCCGCACCAGGCAGCGGCTGGGTGACGCCGAACCGGCCCGCTCCGCGGCCCGAACAGGGCAGGCCGTCGTACCCGATCACCGGCTCGCCCGGCTCCCCGCCGTTCGTCCCGCCGGGTGCGCCGAACCTGCCGCCGGGCTCCGCGAACGTCCCGCCCGGCCAGTCCACCGGGAGCCTGCCGCCGAGCAACAGCACCACGTCGGCGCAGCCGGTCGGCAAGTCGTTCGGCACCGGCCCGGGTGTCGACGGCGCTCTGGGCAAGGGCCCCGGCTCCAGCTCGGGCCCCGGCGTCTTCAGTGGCGTCGGCGGTGGACAGGCTGGAGGCGACCAAGCTCTCGGCAAGGGGCGCACGGTCGGCACCGGGCCGCAGGCGCCGCTGGCCGCCGGAAACGAGTCCGGCCGCGGCTTCCCGGCCGTCCCGAAGATCACCGGCCCGGCCGCCGGCGATCTTGGAGCCGGTGCCGCCGCACTCGGCGCCGGTGTCGCGGGCGGTGCGCTGAGCGGTGACAAGGAACGTGACCGCCGTCCCCGTCAGGAAGGCGGTGGCGTGAAGCCGACCCGTCAGCTGCCGATCGGCGAACTTCCCGAAGAGGAGGTCATGCGGCGCTCGGAGAAGATCGGCGCGAAGCAGCCGAAGGCCGAGTCGAAGTTCATGGAGCGCGCGGCCACCCAGGACGTCGAAGAGGACGCGGAGCACATCCGCCGCTACGGCGTCGACGACAAGGATTTGTTCACCGACGAGCGCATGGTGTCGCCCGACGTCATCGGTGACCACGGCAATTCCGAAACGCGCTGAACCTGTGCCGAACGACAACGGCAGCCTGGTGCTGTCCGCACTCGAGTTCGAAATGCTGTGGGAAGCCGAACGGCTGCCCCGCCGCCATGCCGCACTCGATGTGCCGAGCCCCGGAACGACCCATACGGAGCGGGCGGCACTGATCGAAGAGGCCTGGGAGTCCCTGCGCGAGCGAGGCCTCGCGCGGGGGCATCAGGCGTCGGGCGAGCTGGTCGACATGCTGAACCTGTTCGCGCATCCCCGGGTCGCGATCGACGTCTGGGTGTGGACCGACCGCGAGATCAAGGGCCAGGCCGTCAGCGTCGGCAACCAGGCGTTGCTCGGCGTCATCGACTCAGGCCAGCTGTGGCTGATCCCCGCCCGCGAAAGCTCCCTCGCCGAGGCCGCCGTCTCGGTCGCGGGCGATCTCGGCCCCGGCGTCGGCCAGTCGATCAGCATCCCGCACGACCTCCTCCGCGACGCCGACGCCGCCGCCCGCGGCGACGCGAAAGCGATGGTCACCGCGCTGGAAGACCTGGACGTTCCCCTTTGGCAGGCCCAGGAAGTGGCGGGCATGCTGCTCGGCCAGGAGGCCCGCGGCCAGTTCGGCGTCGAACGCGCGGGCCGCGACGGCCGCCCTCGCCGCGCGGACAGCGTGGTCGCCTTCTACGACACGGACGCGGGGCGGTACCTGTTCCAGGTGGCGCGGAACCGGGACGGGCGGGACTGGGCGACCATCACCCCGGCGGACAACCAGCTGCTGGCGACGCGGATCCGGGAAGTCTCCGACTTCTGAGGCACGCCCGGCTTGATGAGGTTCGCCCCGATTCGGCCTTTTCGCGAAGTCGACATCGGCGGGGTGGAAGTCGGCGTGGAAGCGCACACGGCCCGCTGTCGAGGTCTTACAGTATGCGCGGGAACCGTCCTGATCGTCGGAGCGTCTGATCGGACGGACACAAGTTTTCCGTGTTGCGCTGAAGGGGATGACGAACCGTGCCTGTGTACGACCCGGAGTCGATGGGGATCGCCGCCGGTCAGGTGGAGAAGCTCAAGGACGAGTTCGAGAAGTCCAAGAAGCAGGTCACCGGCGTCGACGACGAGAAGGAAAGCCCGTTCGGCACGATGGGCGGTTCGGGTGACGTCCACGGCGCCGTCGGCTCGTTCAAGGACGGCGTGCACAACGAGTTCGATTCCGCGGGGAAGCTGATGGAGGCGACCGCCTTCGTGCTGCGCAAGGCCGCCGGGCTGATCCAGGAGACCGAAGCCGTGCACGTCGACAATCTCAAGCTGCACGAGCACGGCAAGCAGTGAGCACGCGTAAGACGGCCCTGGGGGGCCTGATTCCTTGGGGGCGTTATGGGCGATATTGATTTCCCGCCGAACTGGCCGCAGGTCACCGAGAAAGCGAAGCAGGTCGAAGGCATCAAGCCGGAAGCCATTCAGAAGGCCGCGGATCAATTCCACGCGGCCGCGACACAGGCCGGTGACCACAGCGCTTCGCTGAAATCATCGACCGACGCGTTGAACGGTGGCGTCTGGAAAGGGCCCGCGGCTGACGCCTTTTTCGACTACGTGAAGCAGATCACCTCTGCCGGGGATCGCGTCAAAGGACATCTGGAAGAGATCAGCAAGGACCTGGGCGAACTCCAGGTCCAGCTGAGCGATATCAAGGGCAAGATCGAGGACGCCAACAAGACGGCGCACGACACGATCCAGAAGTGCATCGACACGGAGACCCCGAAGGTCGCGGCCGCTCGTCAGCAGGCCGCTGACGCCGCGAATCCGGACAAAAAGGTGCAGCCGCCGAATCCGAGCGCCGACCAGATCATCACGGCGGCCAACGCCGCCAACCTGAAGACGGCGAGCGGAGCCGTCGAATCCATCGGCGGACTGCTGACCCAGGCGGATGGACTGATCAAAAAGTCCCAAGACTTGATGAAGAAGGACGTGGAGGGCGGCGGTTACTCCAAGGTCCCGATGCCCGGCAAGGACGGCTCCGTCCCCAAGCGCACCGGCGGTCTCCACACCGGCGGTGGTGGCGGCGGTGGAGGAGGCGGCGGTGGCGGTGGGGGCGGCGGCCTCGGGCCGAGTGGTGGTCCGCCGTCGACGACGCCGCCGGGCAACGTCCAGCAGTGGATCCAGGAAGCCATCAAGATCCTGCAAGCGGCCGGTATCCCGGTGACCGAGGCGGACATCAACAAGATCTGGACGATCATCGAGAAGGAGTCCGGCGGGAATCCCAACGCCATCAACAACTGGGATTCCAACGCGGCGAAGGGCACCCCGTCCAAGGGGCTGATGCAGTGCATCGACCCGACCTTCAACGCGCACAAGCTTCCTGGGCACGACGACATCTACAACCCGATCGACAACATCATCGCGGGCGTGCGGTACACGTTCTCGCGGTACGGCGGGTTCGAGGGGCACCCTGGCCTGAAGTCCATGGCCGGTGGTGGCGGGTACCAGGGCTACTAGCGCCGAAGTTCGTGAAGGCCTCCTTGAGGGACCTGGTCCCTCAAGGATGTCTTCACGAACCTGGAACATGCTCGGCCGAAGAAGTAGCCTCGCGGCGTCCGTCAGTAATCCTTCAGCACCAACGCGTTCGAAGCGTCGGTCAACGGCCGCATCGCCGCCTTCATCACCCGCGAGCGGAACGGCAGACAAGGCAGCACCCGCATCGACTGGATCTGCTTCCACTGCGCGAACCGGGTCTGCTTCCGCTGATTCAGCGAAGCCAGCTTCTGGTTCTGAAGCACGAAAGACCGGATTTCCCCTTCGTAAGAGGAAAAAGCCGCGCGGTGATCCTGATGGACGGCGAGCGAACCGGCCAGCACGTAAGCCCCGACGAGCGCCAAGCTGGTGCCCTGTCCCGAAAGTGGTGAAGGGCCGTATCCGGCGTCTCCGACGAGCGCGACCCGGCCATCGGTGAACCGGTCCATCCGAATCTGGGTCATCGAGTCGAAGTACAGCTCGCTCGTCTCCATTTCCCGGATTAGCCGCGGCACTTCCCAGCCCTGGCCGAGGAATCGGTCGGCGATGACTTTCCGTTGCTGCTCGAGGTCATGGCGGTCGAAATCGAGTTCCGGTGACTGGAAGCCGAGCATCGCCCTGGCCTCCGTGTTCTGCCGCGCGCTGTAGAGACCGGCCAGTTTCCCCGGCGTCAGGTGGAAGGTCTGCCAGCGGTCCAGGCCGAGGAAGTTCGGCACGGTGAACACCGCCAGGTAGGTGTCCAGGTGATGCGAAAACTGTTTCTCGGCCCCGAAAACCAGCGAGCGCACGGCCGAGTGCTGCCCGTCCGCGCCGATCACGAGGGCGAAGTCCCGTGCTTCGCCGTTGGCGAAGGTGACCCGGACACCGTCGGCCCGCTGCGTGATCCCGGTGATCCAGTCGCCGTAGACGTACTCGACGCCCTCCTGAGCCACCGACGCCAGCGTGTCCGTGAGGTCGTCCCGCAGGATTTCGACGTCTTCGCTCTCGGTGAGCCCTCCGGTCAGCGTGTGGTCGGTGACCTTCACCAGGGTCTTCCCGGCCCCGTTCACGAACGACATCCCTCGCATGTCCGTCCGGAGATCCCGAAGGCGCCCGAGTACCCCCATCCGCTCGACGACGCCGAGCGCCGTGCCGCGGATGTCGACGGCGTGCCCGCCGACGCGTGGTGTCGTCGCCCGCTCGACGACGGTCGGCGCGAACCCGTGCCGCCGCAGCCAGTAGGCCAGCGTCGTCCCGGCGATCCCCGCGCCCGAGACCAGCACCTTCTGCATGTGAACTCCCCTGTGTACGCTGTTTTGAAGCACTGCGTACAACGTATGACCGATCCACGGGAACCCCAGGAAAAGCGGCAGAAAATTCGAGGCGTACTAGTGCGGTCAGCCGTATCAGGCCGGAAACGACGGCAAAGCGCACTAGGGCAGGGAGTCGACCATGACCGATCCGCCCTATCTGCGGATCGCCGCCGAGATCCGCCGCCGGATCGTCGCCGGTGAGCTGCGCGAAGGGGACAAGGTCCCGTCGACGCGCCGGATCATCGCGGAATGGGGGGTCGCGATGGCGACCGCGACGAAGGTGCTCGCCACCCTCAAACGGGAGGGCCTGGTCGTCGCCAAACCCGGCGCCGGAACGGTCGTCGCGGGCCGCGCCCGGAAAGTCGCGCCGAGGACCGAGGCGGAGCTGTCACGCGAGCGGGTGGTGAAGGCCGCGATCCGGATCGCCGACGCCGAGGGCATCCGCGCGCTGTCCATGCGCCGCGTCGCGTCCGGTCTCGGCGTGGCGACGATGGCGCTTTATCGCCATGTCACCGCGAAAGAAGAGCTCATTCTCGAGATGGCGGACGTCGCGCTCGGCGAAATCCGCTTCCCGCCCGAACCGCCATCCGGCTGGCGGGCACAGCTGGAGCTGATGGCCAGAGCCCAGTGGGCCTTGTTCCGGCGGCACCCCTGGCTCGCGCAGGCGCTCTCGATCACTCGCCCGCAGCCGCTGCCGAACCTGCTGCGCCATGCCGACTGGGCCACCCGCGCCCTTGACGGCCACGGCCTCCCGGCGTCGACGATCATGTACGCGCACATCACGATCTTCAACCACGTCCGCGGTATCGCCCTCAACTTCGAGGCCGAGGCGGAGAACGAATCCGGCACGGCGGTCACGGCCGACGCCTGGCTCGCCGAGAACGAGCCGATCCTCTGGGACCTGGTCTCCGAAGGCCGTTTTCCGAACTTCGCCGGCGTCGTCTCGCGTGCCCCGTTCGACTACGACCTCGACACGCTCTTCGAATTCGGCCTTCAACGTCTCCTCGACGGCTACGCGGTTCTGCTGGCGAAGGCGAGTTAGCCTCACCCCATGTCCTTCCCTGGCCCCGCCGCACGTTCCGACGTCCCGCCGTTCCACGTCATGGACGTCCTTTCGGCCGCGCAGGCACGGCAGCGCAGCCACGGCGACCTGATCGCGCTGGTCGCCGGTCAGCCGTCCGCGCCGGCGCCCCAGCCGGTGCTCGAAGCGGCGCAACGGGCGCTGAAGGAGCAGTACCTCGGCTACACCGTGCAACTCGGCATCCCCGAACTGCGCGAAGCCGTGGCGGCCCACTACGAACGTACGTACTCCGTCGACGTGAGCCCGCAGGACGTCATCATGACGACCGGTTCATCCGGAGGCTTCCTGCTGTCCTTCCTCAGCGCCTTCGAAGCCGGCGACCGCGTCGCGATGGCACGACCGGGCTATCCGGCCTACCGCAACCTGTTGAAGGTGCTCGGCTGCGAGGTCGTCGAGTTCGCCACCGGACCCGAGACGAACTTTCAGCCGACCGTCGCACTGCTCGACGAACTGGGGCCGGTCAAGGGACTCATCGTGGCGAGCCCTGGCAATCCCACCGGCACCGTCCTGCCACCGGGTGAACTCGCCGCGATCAGCGGCTGGTGCGCGTCACGCGGCGTGCAGTTGATCAGCGACGAGATCTACCACGGGATCTCCTACGGCGCCGGACTCGACTGCGCCTGGCAGTACGGGAGCGAGGCACTCGTGCTCGGCTCGTTCTCCAAGTACTTCGCCATGACCGGCTGGCGGCTCGGCTGGATGCTCGCGCCCCAGCGGCTGCACCGCGCGATCGACGTCCTGACCGGTAACTTCACCATCTGCCCGCCCGCGGTCTCCCAGTACGCCGCGATCGCCGCGTTCACCCAGGAGTCGTACGCGGAGGCCGACAGCCACGTCGAGCGCTACCGCGCCAACCGCGACGCGCTCTTCGCCGGTCTCAACGGCATCGGCATCGACAAGCTCGCGCCGGCCGAAGGCGCCTTCTATGCCTACGCCGACGTCTCCGCGTACACGAACGACAGCCTTAGCTGGTGCCAGCGCCTCCTGGCCGACACCGGTGTCGCGATCGCGCCCGGTATCGACTTCGACCCGGTCGACGGCGGCAAGTTCGTGCGGTTCTCCTTCGCCGGTTCGCGTGAGGACATCGACGAGGGGGTCCGGCGGCTGGGCGACTGGCTGACAGCTCAGGGGGAACCCGGAATTCACCCTGAACGTTAGGCAGAACGAAGGCAATTACGAGCTCAGCCTGACAACCTGGACTCACCAGGCCCGCTCGGGCCCGGTGAGGCAATCGGAGGATGCCATGTTCTGGAAGATCGTCGGCGGGCTGATCCTGGCTTGGGTGGCCTTCATGGTGCTCGGGTCCGTGCTCGGCTTCCTCGTGAAGGCCGTCTTTTGGATCGCCGTCATCGGCGGTGCCGTCTTCCTCGGCACGGCCGCGTATGGCGCCATCAAGGGCAAGCGCGCCCCGAAGCAGCTTCGCTGAGGGCTAAGGCTTACGCGCCACCCCACCGAGTGACGTGAAGTTCACGGGCGAAAGCGGGGCGAAGCGCGGGCCGTCCGGCCACCAAAGATGCGGATAGGTCAGGCCGGGTTCGAGGAGGTCGAGTCCCTTGATGAGTGACTCGATCTCCTCGCGTGTGCGGTACAGGGTGTCGAGCCCAGTGCCGTTGAAACGTTTCTCGAGTGACGTCGCGACGTCGGCCGCTTCGGACCCGTCGGCCGGATTGTGCTGGTGCAGCAGCGCGACGAACGAGCCGGGGGCCAGCGCGTCGACATAGGTGCGGACGATTTCCCGCGCCTCGTCGAGGTCCTGGACGTGGTGGATGATCGCGCACAGGATCAGCCCGACGGGCCGGTCGAAGTCCAGCCGGTGGGTGCGCGCGAGTTCCTCGACGACCTCGGCCGGTTCGGTCAGGTCGGCACCCGCCATATGCGCGAAGTCGTTCGCCGCGAGCAGTGCGCGGCCGTGCGCCTGCACCACCGGATCATGGTCGACGTAGACGACCCGAGCCTCGGGGTTGTACCGCTGCGCGACCTGGTGGGTGTTGTCCACGGTCGGGAAGCCGGAGCCGAGGTCGAGGAACTGGTCGATGCGCTCCCGGTCGGTCAGGTAACGCACCGTCCGGACCAGCCAGTGCCGGACTTCCTTGGCCATGACCTGTGCTTCCGGCGCGAGGTCCAGGATCTGGCGCAGCACCACCCTGTCGGCCGCGTAGTTGTCCTGGCCGCCCATGAGCGCGTCGAAGACCCGCGCCATACTCGGCCGGTCGAAATCGACGGGCACGAACGGACGCCGGTCGTCTTGACCTGGCATGGGCACCTACCGTGGACAACTCGCTTCGGGACGAATCCAGCTTAGGACATCCGATTCACCGCGCGTAAGCGGACGAACGACAAGGGTGACTTTCTCCGCCCGTTCAGCCGAGTGCCGCTGTCGCGGTTTCCACGCCGAGCCAGCGTTCCGCCTTCATCCCCACCGCCCGTGCACCGTCCACATTGGACTGACGGTCATCGAAGAACAGGCAGTCGGCCGGTTCGGCGCCGAGTTCGCCGAGCAGGATCCGGTAGATCTTCGCGTCGGGTTTCAGGCAGCCGAGATCGCCGGAAAAGAGCTTCACGCGGAACAGGCGCGCCCATTCCTGCTCGCGGACCCAGCGTCCGAAGGTCGACGACGCGTTGGAAAGCAGCGCGAGCGCGGCGCCCGCCTCGTGCAGGCCCTCCAGCAGCTCGATCACCGCCGGTTCCAGATGCGTCCAGCCGGTGACGTCGACGCGGGTCAGTTCCTCGGCGAACGCCTTGTCGACGGGAACGTCCAGCGCGCGGCCGATGCTCTGCCAGTACTCGAGGTCCGAGCCGCCCGAGTCGTAGCGGACCCGCTCGGCCCAGTAGTGCGGCTCGAAGTCGGCGAGTTCGAGGTCGAAGGCCTTGGCGAGGGCCGGCAGCGCGTCGGTGTGCTCGCTGATGACGTCGCCGTAGTCGAAGACGATCCAGTTCATGTTCAGCCCCCGGTCTTGACGCGGTGAAGGGTTTCTTCGATGTCGGCCGCCGACAGGTCGCGGTGCACCACGAACCGGATCCGGCCCGAGCTGGGCAGCGTCCGGATCCCCAGCCGCGCCAGCCACGCCAGCCTGCCGACGAGGTCGGGCGCGGTGACCTGCACGATGTTGGTCTCGGGGGTGTTGACCTCCCAGCCGTGCTCGGCGAACCCGGCCGCGAGCCGGGTCGCGTTCTCGTGGGTCTCGGCCAGATCGCCGACGCGGTCCAGCGCGACCAGGCAGGCCGCGGCCAGCACGCCTGCCTGGCGGACACCGCCGCCGAGCATCTGGCGCATCCGCCGTGCCTCCTCGACGAACTCCGGGCTGCCCGCCACGACCGAGCCGACGGGCGCGCCGAGGCCCTTGGAGAAGCAGGCCGAAACGGTGTCGACGCCGACGGTGAGGGCCGCGGGCGGGATGCCCAGCGCGACCGCCGCGTGCCAGATCCGGGCGCCGTCGAGGTGCACGGTCAGTCCCGCCTCTTTCGCCACCGCGACCAGCTGGGCGTGTTCTTCGGGCGGGGTGATCGCGCCGCCTGCCGTGTTGTGCGTGTTCTCCAGGCACAGCAGCGGGGTGCGCAGCGCGTAGTACGGCCCGCGCGGGAGGCCGATCGCGGCCGAAAGGGTTTCCGGTTTCGGGCGTCCGGGTCCGGCGTCGTGCTCCAGCGGTTCCGGCATGCCGCCGGCGAGCCAGGCGGCGGAACCGAGTTCGTCGGTGATCACGTGCGCGCCGCGCGGCGCGAGGAACCGGTCGCCGCGCTGGAGGTGGAGGCTCAGCGCGATCAGGTTCGCCATGGTCCCGGTCGGCGTCCAGAGCGCGGCGGGCATGCCGAGAAGTTTCGCGGCGCGCTGTTCCAGTGCGCCGACGGTGGGATCGCCGTCGAGGACGTTGTCGCCGACCTCGGCTTTCGCCATGGCCTGGCGCATGACGTCGTCCGGCCGGGTCACGGTGTCGGAGCGGAAATCGATCGTCGAGGTCACGGTACGATCACATCACATCGTCCGGCCCGCCACGAACCTCCTCCCCGGCTGGTCCGCCGCGCCCGCTCATGCAACCGTGGACGCCCCCGGTTCCGTCCTACCCACCGACGAGGCAAGAGCGGAGACAACAACCGCGTGAACCAGCGCGACGAACAAGAGTTCGCGGAGTACTTCGCCGCGAAGCGGGACTCCGTGCGCAGGACCGCGTACATGCTTTGCGGTGACTGGCATCGCGCGGACGACCTCGCGCAGACGGCGTTCGTCGCGCTGCACCGGAGGTGGAAGAAGATCAGGGAACGGGCGGCGACCGACGCCTACCTGCGGAAGACGCTGGTCAGGGCGGCCATCGACGAGTCGAGGCGGCCGTGGCGGCGGGAGTGGCAGACCGAAGAGCTGCCCGAACCGCCGCAGGACGGCTTCGACCTCGGCGAACAGGTCGTCACCAGGGAAGACCTGCTGACCGCGTTGCGCGAAGTGCCCCCGAAACAGCGGGCTGTGCTGGTGCTGCGGTTCTTCGAGGGGCTGGACGTCGGCGCGGCGGCGAAGGCGCTCGGCTGTAGCGAAGGAAACGTGAAAAGCCAGACAGCGCGCGGGCTGACGAACCTCAGGCAGGTCATGGAGAAGGAGGAGGTGGCACGGGATGGACGAGAATGACCTGAAGGCGTTGTTCCGTGACGCCCCCGGTGACACGCCGTCGCCGAGCTTCGACACCGCCGACGTCGTCCGCGCCTCCCACCGCGCCACCGCACGGCGTCGCAACGGTATCGCCGTGGCCTGTAGTGCACTGGTTTTGGTCCTCGCCGGAGTGGGCATGTTCGGCGTGCTCGGCGGAACCGACATGGGCGGCTCGGCCAAATCCGACAACGAGGCCGCTTCCGCGGGGCAACCCGGGGCGGCCTCCGCACGTCCTCTGGACAGCGGGGAGTCCTCGAACTTCTCGAACCCGCCGCCTCAGCAGGGGGGCGGCGGTCCAGAGAAGACCGGCCAGATGACGGCCGAAGGCACCTTCGGGTGCGACCAGGTGGATCGGGAGCTCGCCACCGCCCTCGCTGGCGAGCTCCCGGTCCCCGTGGATGTCGCCAAGTCGACGCCCGGCGACATCTGTACGACGGGAGCCAGGTCCGCGGGGTTCCAGGTGCCGGGCGGCACGGTTTCCGCCGCGGTCTTCCCGGTGGGTTCGTCCGTCCCGGTGACGCCCACCGGCGCGGCCAGCGCGCGGCGGACCACGGCCAAGGGATCGCTGGTGGTCGTGGTCAGTCTCGGTGACGGCTCGGGCAGGCCCGCGTTCCCCGATTCCGACGTCGACCGGTTCGCCGGTGTGCTCGCGGCCCGCTACTGAGCGCGCCTGGCAAAATGACCCGTCATGACAGCCGCAGCGACAACGCCGAAGGGTGAGCGACGGCGCGCCGAGCTCATCGAGGCCGCCGCGTCGCTGCTGGCCGAGGGCGGTTTCGACGCCGTGCGTCATCGTGCGGTGGCCGAACGCGCGGGATTGCCGCTGGCCTCGACGACGTATTACTTCGACTCGCTCGAAGAGCTCGTCACCGCCGCCGTGGAACATCACGCGAAACTGGAGCTGGAGACCGGGCGGCGCCGTCTCGACGAGCTGGCGACCCGTAACCGTGGTGTCGAGGCCACCGTCGACCTGGTGCTGGACATGCTCCTCGGCTCGCTTCGCCCCGATCGCGAGGCTGACGCCGAAGCGGTCCTCCTGCGCTACGAACGTCTCGTGGGGACAGGCCGCCGTCCGTATCTTCGGCCCCTGATGCGGACGCTGTCCGCGCAGCTGTACGAACTGCTCCACGAGATCTTCGCGCGCTCCGGCACCCCGGTGGACGCCACCGAACTGGAGCGACTGGTCGCCCTGGTCGACGGCGCGGTGGTCAACGCGCTGATCGAGGTCGACCCGGAGCCCCGGGCCGCCGCCGCCCGGATGCTTCAGGCCGCCCTCACCTGAGGCCCCTCCCGCAATTCGTCCTCTAGTTGCGGTAGTTCGTGTCGCCAACTACCGCAACTAGAGGACGACTTGCGGGGAGGGCGATCCCGGCCGGTTAGGCTGGCCGCGTGACGGACAAGCCCCGCATCCCCAACGTGCTCGCCGGCCGCTACGCCTCGCCTGAGCTGGTCGAACTGTGGTCCCCGGAACGCAAGGTAGTGCTGGAGCGCGAGCTCTGGCTCGCCGTGCTCCGGGCGCAGGCCGACCTCGGCGTCGCGGTTCCCGAAGGGGTCGTCGCGGACTACGAGCGGGTGCTGGAGCAGGTCGATCTCGACTCGATCGCCGCCCGCGAGCGGGTCACCCGTCATGACGTGAAGGCCCGAATCGAGGAGTTCAACGCGCTCGCCGGGCACGAGCACGTGCACAAGGGCATGACGTCCCGCGACCTCACCGAGAACGTCGAGCAGCTGCAGGTGCGGCGCTCGCTGGAACTGGTCCGCGGCCGCGTCGGCGCGGTGCTGGCCCGGCTCGCCGCGATCGCGGTCGAACACTCCGACACGGTGATGGCGGGCCGCTCGCACAACGTCGCCGCGCAGGCGACGACGCTGGGCAAGCGGTTCGCCACCGCCGCCGACGAACTGCTCGTCGCCTTCGAACGGCTCGATGAGCTGATCGGCCGCTATCCGCTGCGCGGCATCAAGGGCCCGGTCGGCACCGCGCAGGACATGCTCGACCTGCTCGGCGACGAGTCCACTTTGGACGAACTGGAGTCGCGGGTCGCGGCCCACCTCGGCTTCGAGCGGGTGTTCACCAGCGTCGGCCAGGTGTACCCGCGGTCGCTCGACTTCGACGTGCTGTCCGCCGTGGTCCAGCTGGCCGCGGCGCCGTCGAGTCTGGCGAAGACGATCCGCCTGATGGCGGGCCACGAGCTGGTCACCGAGGGCTTCAAACCCGGCCAGGTCGGCTCGTCGGCCATGCCGCACAAGATGAACACGCGTTCGTGCGAGCGGGTCAACGGGCTCGCCGTTGTGCTGCGCGGCTACCTGTCGATGATCGGCGAACTCGCCGGCGACCAGTGGAACGAAGGCGACGTCTCCGACTCGGTCGTCCGCCGTGTCGCGCTGCCCGACGCGTTCTTCGCACTCGACGGCCTGCTGGAGACCTTCCTCACGGTGCTGGCCGAGTTCGGGGCCTTCCCGGCGGTCATTTCGCGTGAGCTCGATCGCTATTTGCCGTTCCTCGCGACCACCAAGGTGCTCATGGCCTCGGTCCGCGCGGGGGTCGGGCGTGAAACCGCTCACGAGGCGATCAAGGAGAACGCCGTCGGCGTCGCGCTCGCGATGCGGGAGCAGGGGCTGGCGGAGAACGACCTCCTCGACCGGCTCGCCGCCGACGAGCGCATCCCGCTCGACCGCGGTGAGCTGGACAAACTCCTCGCCGACCGGATCTCGTTCACCGGTGTGGCACCGCGTCAGGTGGCCGCGATCGCGTCGCGCGTCGAGGCGGTTCTGGAGCGCTTCCCGGAGGCCGCGGCGTATTCGCCCGCTCCGATTCTCTGACCAGCGGGTCCGCCCCGTGGTGACCAGAGCCTCGGTGACCACGGTCTCCGGTGACCAAGGTCTCTCGATCCCTTGAAGTCGCGCGTTTGGGCCGCCAGGCCCCGGGATCACGATGGCAGGGCGCCCTTAAGCCTCCGTGACCTGCAGGTCCACGAGGGGCGCCCTGGCAGGGTGCTCCCGGTCGCGCGATATCAAATACTGAGACGAAGTTACTCGATCGGGTGAAATGCCTAATCTCGATCGCTGAACCCGGAGCGCCAGGCCGCCCATGAGGCGGCCTGGCGTGCTTGTATCGCGCCTTGGCGCCGAAACCCACGGAAGAAGCGATGAGATCCACGCTGTCTAAAATCGTCGCCCTCGTCACGGCGGGAGCGGCCACCCTCGCCCTCGCGGCCTGCGGGTCCGGTGACACCGCCGCGACCGGCCAGAAGCTGCGCGTCGGCACCCTGACCGACGCGCCGCCGTCCATCTACCTGGAGAACGGCAACTTCACCGGTTACGACAACGAGCTGCTCCGCGACATCGCGAAGCGCGAGGGCTTCGAGGTCGAGTTCGTCGGCACCGAGTTCGCCGGTCTGCTGGCCGCCGTCGCCACCACCAAGTTCGACATCGGCAGCTCCACGATCTCCACCACCGAGGCCCGCAAGAAGACCGTCGCGTTCAGCAACGGCTACTCCACCGGGTTCACCACGATCGTCACCAAGAAGGGCGCGAGCCTCAAGGACGTCGCCTCCTTCAGCGGCAAGCGGCTCGGTGTCGTGCAGGCGTCGGTGCAGGACGATTTCGCCACCGGCAAGGTCCCCGGCGCCAACGTCGTCCGCTTCCCCGACTACAACGCCGGTTTCGCCCAGCTGAAGGCCGGCGGTCTCGACGGCTGGGTCGTGCCGAAGGACATCGGGCACAAGTACCTCGATCAGAACCCGGACGTGCCGCTGGATTTCGGCTACACCGTCGAGACCAAGGACACGCCGTCCGCGTTCGCCGTCCGCAAGGACAACAAGGACCTGCTGAAGAAGCTCAACGACGGCCTCGCGAAGGCCGTGGCGGACGGCACCGTCGCCCGCCTGCACGCTCAGTTCTTCAAGAACGAGCCGCTGCCGAAGGAACTCGAGCAGGGCGGCCCCGGCCTGCCCGTCCAGAACCCGGGGGTCTGAAAACCATGAAGAAAACCCTGATCGCGACGATCGCCGCGGGTCTCGTCGCCGTCCTCGCCGCCTGCGGTGGCGGGGACGCCGCCGCCGACAAGACCCTCCGCGTCGGCACCCTGAGCGACGCGCCGCCGAACATCTACGTCGAGAACGGCAACTACACCGGCTTCGACAACGAACTGCTGAAGGCCATCGCCGCGCACCAGAATCTGAAGCTCGAGTTCGCCTCGACCGACTTCTCGTCGCTGCTGGGCCAGGTCGCGAACAACCAGTTCGACATCGGCTCGTCGGCCATCGCGCAGACCGACGAGCGCAAGAAGAACGTCGACTTCTCCAGCCCGTACAACTTCGAAGTGATGAGCATCCAGACCAAGGACGGCTCGCCGATCACCGAGGAGAAGGCGTTGTCGGGCAAGCGGGTCGCGGTCATCCAGGCGACCGTCGGCGACAAGTGGCTCACCTCGACCGTTCCCGACGCGCAGGCCGTGCGGTTCCCGGGTTACGCCCCGGCGCTGGCCGCGCTCAAGAGTGGCGCCGTCGACGCCTACGTCCTCGACCAGGCGATCGCGGAGACGAACGTCAAGGACAGCACCGACACGAAGCTCAAGGTCGTGAAGTCCTTCACCACCGACGTGCCCCACGGTTTCGCGGTGAAGAAGGGCAACGCCGAGCTGCTCACCAAGATCAACGACGGCCTGAAGCAGGTCATCGCCGACGGCACCTGGGTCAAGCTGCACGAGAAGTTCCTGCCGACGGCTCCGGTGCCGGACCAGTTCAAGGCGTGAGGATCACGATGAAGAAGTCATTCGCCGCCGCCGTCAGCGCTGCTCTCCTGGCGGTGCTGGCGGCGTGCGGCGGCGGTGAGGACGCCGGGGCGCGCACCTTGCGCGTCGGTACCCTCAGCGACTCGAAACCCAACGCCTATCAGGAAAACGGCGTGTTCACCGGGTTCGACAACGAGTTGCTGAAGGCCATCGCCGCACACCAGAACCTGAAACTCGAGTTCGTCTCCACGGAGTTCTCGGCACTGCTCGGCCAGGTCGCCACCGGCAAGTTCGACATCGGCAGCTCGGGGATCTCCCAGACCGACGAACGCCGGAAGACCGTCGACTTCTCGGCGCCGTACAACTACCAGTCGCTCGGCATCGAGACCCGCGAAGGCGTCGGCATCACCGACGAGAACTCCCTGGCGGGCAAGCGGATCGGCGTCGTCCAGGGGACCGTGTCGGACAGCTGGCTGGCGTCGAACGCGCCTGCCGCGCAGGCCGTGAAGTTCCCGCAGGACGCCGCCACCCTGGCCGCGCTGAAGTCCGGCGCCATCGACGGCGCGATCTTCGACCAGGCGACCGCCGAGGACTACGCGGCGAAGAACCCGGACGCGAAACTGAAGGTGGTCAAGGCGATCGCCACGACCATCCCGCACGGGTTCGCGGTGAAGAAGGGCAACACCGAACTCGCGGGTAAGATCAACGAGGGGCTCAAGGCGGTCATCGCCGACGGGACCTGGGAAAAGGTGCACCAGCGGTTCGAACCGAACGCGCCGGTGCCCGCCGACTTCAAGGCCGGGCAGCGATAACGTGAACGACTTCTTCACCACCTTCCTGAACTGGGACTACATCTGGGAAGTATTCCCGGACCTGCTCGAGACCGGGCTGCTGAACACGCTGATCATGTCGGTGTTCTCGGCGCTGATCGGCACCGTGCTCGGCATGCTGCTGGCCACGATGGGCCTGTCCACCAAGGCGTGGCTGCGCTGGCCCGCCAGGGTGTACACCGACATCTTCCGCGGGCTGCCCGCGATCCTGACCATCCTGGTGATCGGGCAGGGCGGCGGGATCCTCATCCCGTCGATGGCGAGGAACACCTACCCGCTGGGCATTCTGGCGCTCAGCCTGATCGCGGCCGCCTATATCGGCGAGATCTTCCGCGCCGGCATCCAGAGTGTCGAAAAAGGACAGATGGAGGCCAGCCGCGCGCTGGGCATGAGCTACCCCAAGGCGATGGCGCTCGTCGTCATCCCGCAGGGCGTGCGGCGCGTACTGCCCGCGCTGGTGAACCAGTTCATCGCGCTGATCAAGGACTCCAGCCTGGTGTACTTCCTCGGTTTCCTCGCCGAGCAGCGCGACCTGTTCCGCATCGGGCAGGACCTCGCGGCCAACACCGGGAACCTGTCACCGCTGGTCGCGGCCGGGTTCGTCTATCTCGTGATCACCGTGCCGCTGACCCACCTGGTCAACTACATCGACAAGAAGCTGCGCACCGGCAGGAAGGTCCGCGCTGACGAGGACGGTGGCGACCTGGAACTCCTGAACGCCGGAAAGGTGCCGATGTCATGACCGCAGCCGTGCGTTCGTCGAGTGTCGAACTCCGCGACATCCATGTCTCCTTCGGCACCCTCGAAGTGCTCAAGGGCGTCGACCTCAAGGTCGAGAAGGGCCGTACGACCTGCATCATCGGGCCGTCCGGCTCCGGCAAGTCGACGCTGCTGCGTTGTGTGAACCGCTTGCAGGAGCCCGACTCGGGCGACCTGCTGCTGGGTGGCGAGAGCGTCATCTCCGCCGACCCGGACGCGCTGCGCCAGCGGGTCGGGATGGTGTTCCAGCACTTCAACCTGTTCGGCCACCGCAGTGTGCTGGACAACATCACGCTGCCGCTGCGCAGCGTGCGGAAGCTCCGCAAGGAGGAGGCGGCCGAAATCGCGCACGCCCGCCTCGCCGAGGTCGGCCTCGCCGACAAGGCGCCGTACCGGCCGAGCGCGCTCTCGGGCGGGCAGCAGCAGCGGGTGGCGATCGCGCGGGCACTCGCGATGGAACCCGAGGTCATGCTGTTCGACGAGGCCACCAGCGCGCTCGACCCGGAACTGGTCAAGGGGGTCCTCACCCTGATGGCGGGCCTCGCCGAACGCGGGCTGACGCTGCTCGTGGTCACGCACGAGATGGGCTTCGCGCGCGGCGTCGCGGACGAGGTCGCGTTCATGGACGACGGGAAGATCGTCGAACATGACGCTCCGGAGGCGATCTTCGACGCTCCGCAGAGCGAGCGGTTGCAGCGGTTCCTCTCCCAAGTGCTCTGAGCCGGGCGGTGTGCGTTGGGGTCGTGAGTGGCGATTCGGGTTAGAGAGGGATGGGGCAAACGTGTCGCGAAAGCCACTTTCGGGACACCAGGCGTCGCGAAAGTGGCTTTCGCGACACGCCACCTCTACTTGCTCCTCAACTCGCTAATCTGCGGCTATGGCGAGAGTCGCGAAGCTGGTCTATTACCCGGTCAAGGGCTGCGCGGGGACGTCGGTCGAAACGGCCGACGTCACCCCGGCCGGCCTCAGGTTCGACCGTGCCTGGATGGTCGTGTCGGCCGACGGCGGGTTCCGCAGCCAGCGGAAGCATCCGGTGATGGCCTCGATCCGGTCCGAGGTGCTCGACGAGGGCGCCCGCCTGCGGCTCTCCGCTCCCGGCGTCGAAGACCTGCTGGTCGAGACGGTCCCGGACGGGCCGCGGCATCCGGCGTCGACGTTCACCTGGCAGGGCAAGGGCGTCCACCAGGGTGCCGAGGCCGCCGAGTGGTTCTCCGATGTCCTCGGACTGCCCTCGGTGTTTATCGGGCTCGCGCCGGAGCACGAGCGCGTCACCGACGGCGAGATCCCCGGCACCGCCGCCTTCGCCGACGCGCACGCGATCCTGCTGACGTCCGAGTCCTCTTTGGATGGTCTGAACGAGCGCATCGCGTCGCGGGGCGCCGAGGCCGTGCCGATGGACCGGTTCCGGCCCAACGTCGTCGTCGCGGGCTGGCTCCAGGCGCACCGGGAGGACGACGTCCGTTCGCTCACCGTCGGCGGCGTGGGGCTGGGTTACGCCAAGGTCTGCGTCCGCTGCACGGTGCCGATGGTCGATCAGGAGACCGGCGAGAAGGCCGGTCCGGAGCCGATCCGGTCGCTCGCGGACTACCGCCGCGAGCCCGAGGGCGGTGTCTCGTTCGGGATCAAGATGGCGGTGACCGGGCCGGGTCAGCTGGCCGTCGGCGACGAGGTGATCGTGCACTCCATGGCGGGTCCGAGCCCGAGCACCGACGCGGCGGAGCCGCCGTTCACCGCGACGGCGAGCCGCCCCGCGGAATCGGTGTAGAGCACGTTCTTCCCCGGCGGCACGGTGCCGAAGGTGTCGCCGACCAAAGCCTTCACCAGCACGTGCTCACTGCTGACCGAGACCGTGCCGGACAGTCCGGCCAGTTCGAGGTCGGCCGGGCTCGCGGCGAGCTGGACGTTGCCGAAATGGTCGACCGTGAGCACCTCGGCCACCAGCTTGCCGGGGAACACCGCGACGAACGGCTCCGGCAGCCGCACGAGGTTTTCGACGCGCGGTCCGAAACTCTCCGGTGGGACGCCGAGCGCGAGATGCGCCGCCGCCGGGGCGAACACGTCGCGACCGTGGAACGTCGAAGACGTCACCGGAAGGCGGTATTCCGGGGCCACGAGTTCGTACGCGGCTATCACCCCGCTGAGTGTTTCGGCGGCTGGAATGAGGAGTCCGTTGTCCGGGCCGACGAGGATTCCGCGTTCGGTGACCACCACGACGCCCCGCCGCGACGTGCCGACGCCAGGGTCCACGACGGCGAGATGGACGCCCTCCGGCAGGTACGGCACGGTCTGCGCCAAGACCTCGGCGCCGGTCCTGACCTGCTGCGGAGGGATCCCGTGGCTCACGTCGATCAGCCGGACGGACGGCGCGATCCGGGCGATCACCCCGTGGCAAGCGGCCACGAAACCGTCGCACAGTCCGTAGTCGGTCGTGAACGAGACGCAGTGGATCGGCATGATCAGCCATCATCCTTGATCGCTAGGGTGCAGCCGTGACGACGCTCGAATACCCGAAGATCGCCGCCGGCAAGGTCCGTGAGCTTTACGCCGTCGATGACGAGCATCTGCTGCTCGTCACTTCGGACCGGATCTCCGCCTACGACGTCATCTTCACCACGCCCATCCCCGACAAGGGGCGGGTGCTCACCGCGATGAGCGTGTTCTGGTTCTCCCGGCTCTCCGATGTCCTCCCCAACCATCTGGTCTCCTACGACGACGAACGCATCCCCGCCGAGGTCCGCGGCCGGGCGCTGCTGGTGCGGCGGCTGGCGATGCTGCCGCTCGAAGCCGTCGCCCGCGGTTATCTCACCGGCACCGGCCTAGCCGATTATCGCGCTCGCGGCACGGTCTGCGGGGTCGAACTTCCTCCCGGCCTGACCGAGTCCTCCCGGCTCCCCGAACCCATCTTCACCCCCGCCACCAAGGCCGATCGCGGTTCGCACGACGAGAACATCGACTTCTCCGACGTCGTCGGGCAGCTCGGGCGGAAGCGGGCCGAGGAGGTCCGCGAGGCGACGCTGGCGGTGTATCGCCGCGGCGCGGAGCTCGCCGCCGAACGCGGTCTGCTGCTCGCGGACACCAAACTCGAATTCGGCGTCGACTCCGGCGGGAACCTCGTCCTCGCCGACGAGGTCCTCACCCCGGATTCGTCCCGCTACTGGCCGGCGAGCGGTTACCCGGCAGGCAGCCCGCGGCCGTCGTTCGACAAGCAGCCGCTGCGAGACTGGCTCACCGGTCCGTTGTCGGGCTGGCACCGGCTCGAGAGACCGGAGCCGCCACCGCTGCCCGACGAGATCGTCGCCGCCACCAGGGCGAGGTACATCGACGCGTACGAACGCATCACCGGCTGTTCGCTGGAGGATTGGCCCGCCTGACCAGCGGCGTTCACTCCGTCGTCAGTCCGGCGCAAGGCCGGTCTGGCCCACTGGGCGGTGTGGACGCACGTTTGCTGGTTTCCCTGTCCGGCGTGACCACCCGGACGTTGCACCGCTGTGCCGACCTCGCGGCCGAGCTGGACCGGCGCAAGGTCCCGTTGTCCGTGCTCTACGCCGCTCGCACCGGCGAGGGCCCGGTGACCGAGTGGGTACGGACACGCCGCGCTCGCGGCGATTCCGTCCTCCTCCACGGATACGACCATCGGATCACCCCCACCCACCGCGCCGTCTACCTGGGCAAACGCGCCGAATTCGCGACGCTGCCCGCGCACGAGGCGCGGCTGCGGCTGATCGCGGCGAAGGCGGCGCTCGACACCACCGGCATGGCCGTCGACGGCTTCGCGCCACCGCGCTGGATCGCGTCGGAGGGCACCGTGCAGGCCCTGCGCGAGCACGGGTTCACCCTGTGCGCGGACCTGGTCTCGGTGCGGGACCTGGTGACCGGCCAGGTCCGGCGTGCGCGGGTCCAGGAGTTCAGCGGGCCGTCGCAGCGGACGGAGACCGTCCGGTGCTTCGCGCTGGTGCTGGCCGCCGCCAGGGCCGCGCGCCGCGGCGGGCTCGTGCGGCTCGGCATCGACGCCGCGGACCTCGCCCGGCCGGGGCTGCGGCAGGCGTTCCTCGACGCTGTCGACGTCTCGCTGGAGAACCGCGCCTTCGGGACCACCTACGGCTCGCTGCGGACTCCCATCAAACCCGGACCCCGCCCCACCGCCGCCCTCAACTGACAGGCTTCGCCTGGCTGATCACAATTCAACGGGTTCGCCGACGTTCAAGACCTTGACCTCGGTGCCTTCCGGGGCGAGGTTGGCGAACAGGCCGTAGTGCATCTGCGGCCGCGCGAGGACGGCTTCGTGGATCGGGACGGCGAGGCGCGGCGAGACCGCACGCAGGTAGTCGACGGCTTCGCCGGCCTTGAGCCACGGAGCGCCGGTGGGCAGGCCGAGGACGTCGATCTTCTGCTCCGGCACGAAGAACGAGTCGCCAGGGTGGTAGAACGCGCCGTGGTCGACGATGTAGCCGACGTTGGGGATCGCGGGGATCTCCTCGTGGATGATCGCGTGCTCGCCGCCGACGACGTTGACGCCGCTGGAGCCGACGTCGAAGGCGTCGCCGGGATTCGCGATCCGGAACTCGGCGCCGATGTTCCGCACGGCCTCGGCGGAGCCCGGGTCGACGATCAGCCGCGCGCCGGGGTTCGCCTCCAGCAGCGCGGGCAGCCTGTCCGCGTCGAGGTGGTCGAAATGCTGGTGGGTGATCAAGATGGCGTCCAGCTCCCGCTCACCTTCGAAACCCACCGAGAAGGCGCCGGGGTCGATCAGGATTCGCGCGCCCTCGGTCTCCAGAAGGGTGCAAGCGTGTCCAAAGTGGACGATACGCATCGGGGTTCTCCTTCGCGGTAGGTCATTTCCAGCCTATGCCCGGAGCAGAGCGTCGCCAAGTTCGGTGCGCAGATAGCGCACTTCGCGGCCGCGTCGCCGGGTTTCGAGCAGGCCCGCCGCGCGCATCGCGGTCAAATGCGCGGAGATCGTCGGCGCCGAGAAGCCCAGCCTGCGCGCCAGTTCGGTGGTGCTCGCGGGTTCGTTGAGCGTCGTGAGCAGGGTCGCCTTCGTGCGTCCGAGCACCCCGGCGAGCGCGCCGGACGGGCGTGCGGGATCCGACCAGAGCTCGGCGACACCGCGGGCCGGGTAGAGCAGCGACGGTTGCCAAGGTTCCATCGTGATCACCCCGACCGAAGGCCACGCGAAGACGCCGGGGATCAGCAGCAGACCGCGGCGATCGAGGTGGACCCGGCCGCGTTCCTTCATCTCGATCACCAGGACGTCGCCGACGAGCCGCACTCGTGGGTGAATGTCCTCCAGTACCAACGCGATGCCGCCGTCGGCAAGGCGTCGCGAGCGCTCCTCGATGTCGGCGACGAGGAAGCGGCGCATCCGCGGCCAATGCGGCTCGACCAGTTCGGTCCAGGCGATGCCCATCTGGTCGGCGAGCAGATCCCTTGCCTCGGCGGGGTCTTCGGGAAGTCCGCTCAGGTCAGCGTCTACTTTGGACAGTTCATGAGCGACCTGGCCCGGTGGTGTCCGGCGGATTTCGGCGAGCTGGGCGGCCGCGGTGGTCTCCGGTCCGCTCGGCGGCGGGCTGAGGAAGTCGGTGATGTAGTGCCGCGCGCTCATCACCTTGGCGAAGTCCGTGATGGGCAGGTGCGGCAGCTTCGCGGCGGCCTCGCGCAGCCACGGCAGATGGCTCGGATGCCCACGGCGGCCGAGCAGGGTCTGCATCGCGCCCATGGTCTCGTCGAGCGGGGAGATGCCGAAGCGAACGCGGT
Organism: Amycolatopsis coloradensis; assembly: GCF_001953865.1. GTDB lineage: Bacteria > Actinomycetota > Actinomycetes > Mycobacteriales > Pseudonocardiaceae > Amycolatopsis > Amycolatopsis coloradensis. Next base: position 471,171 of record NZ_MQUQ01000003.1, on the reverse strand, counting down.
TGGCGCTCTCGGCGGTCAGGACCAGCTCGATCATCAGATTAGGCTATACGCTAATCAATGGTCCTCGCGAGGATGTGTTCGGCAGGGTCTCCTGGCATGACCTTGCTCCGCAATTCCGGGTATTGGCGCTGGTCGGTGGGGGTACAGCTGAACCGGCTGCCCGCCACGATGGCGCCGCTGGCCTTCACCGTGCTGACCACCGCGACGACCGGTTCGTACCGGCTCGGCGGCGTCATGATGGCCGTGTTCGTCGGCGCCGAAATGGTCGGCGCCGTGCCGACCGGACGGCTGCTCGACCGCGTCGGCCCAGCACGCGGCCTCGTCGGGATGCTCCTGCTGGTCGCTCTCGGCTTGTTCGTGCTGGCCGCGGTCGCTTCCGCCGGTGCTCCGGACCTGGTCCTGCTCGCGCTGGCGATCCCGCCCGGCCTGGTCGCGGGCGGCCTGAACGGCGGCTTCCGGACGCTGCTCGCCGGAACGGTGACCGAGGAGGAACTGCCCCGTGCCGTTTCGGTCGACGCGATGATCCTCGAAGGCGTCATCGTCGGCGGACCGCTGCTGGTGGCGCTCCTGGCGACGTCCGGCCCGGCCGTCCCCGTCCTCGCGATGGCCACCGTCGCCCTGCTCGCGGCCCTGCTGGTTCCGAAGCGTGCCGCCGCTCCCGGTCCACAAAGGACTGGCGAGCGCCAGTCCATCCCGGTCGCCGCTTGCGTCCCCTGGCTGATGGGGTTGTTCACCGTCGGTCTGCTGCTGTCGACCATCGAGGTCGGACTGCTGCCGCTCGTGCAGCGCCTCGGGGCCCCCGATTCGGCGACGGCGATCGTCATCGTCGCGCTGTGCGCCGCCAGCATCACCGGGAGCGCCCTGTACGCGGCGCGGGGGAAGGTCGGTGATCCGCGGCTGTTCCTGGCCGGTTTCGTGCTCGGCGGGATCGTGGTGTCGCTGGGTCTCGGCTGGGCCGGGCTGCTCGGCGGGGTCGCGCTGATCGGGCTCTGCACCGGTCCGCTGATGGCCGTTTCGTCGGTCAACCTGCAGAAACTGCTCCCGGAACGCCGCCGGGCCGAGGGGTTCTCGCTGGCTTTCACCGTGCAGGCGTCGGGGTTCGGACTGGGCTCGCTGGCGATCGGGGCGCTGCCGGTGTGGCTGTGCCCGCTCCTCGGTGTCCTTGCCGCCCTTGTCTCCTGTGTAATGCTGGTACGACACCCCAGGCGAGCTATTGGCACGCCGTCAGTAACGTCGTAGCCTGGGCTTTGAGCCGAGACACGGGAGAAGTCGATGACCGCAGTCCAGCCGAAGCCGACCGCCCACAGCGTGGGGGAGACCTTCGATTCCCTCAGCCCGGCGACCGACGAGGTCGTCGGTACCTACCCGGTGCACACCACCGACGACGTCCGCGCCGCTGTCGCCCGCGCGAGGGACGCCGCCGAATGGTGGGCCGCGCTCGGCTTCGACGGTCGCGCGGAGCGCCTGCGCCGCTGGAAGGGCGTCATCACCCGGCGGCTGCCGCAGCTGTGCCAGGTGGTGCGCGACGAGACCGGCAAGCCGATCGCCGACGCGCAGCTGGAGAGCGTTCTCGCCATCGAGCACATCGCGTGGGCAGGCAAGAACGCGCGCAAGATCCTCGGCAAGCAGCGTCGCGCGGCCGGGCTGATGATGTCGAACCAGGCGGCCACGGTCGAGTACCAGCCGCTCGGCGTCGTCGGCGTGATCGGCCCGTGGAACTACCCCGTGTTCACCCCGCTCGGCTCCATCGCCTACGCGCTCGCCGCGGGCAACACCGTCGTCTTCAAGCCGAGCGAGTACACGCCGGGCGTGGGGAAATGGCTGGTCGACGCCTTCGACGAGGTCGTCCCGGAGTGGCCCGTGCTCCAGTTGATCACCGGTTTCGGTGAGACCGGCGCGTCGCTCGTCGGCGCCAACGTGGACAAGATCGCCTTCACCGGGTCGACCGGAACGGGCAAGAAGATCATGGCCGCGGCCGCCGAAACGCTGACGCCGGTGATCATCGAGGCGGGCGGCAAGGACGCGGTCCTGGTCGACGCGGACGCCGACCTCGAGGCCGCCGCCGACGCGACCGTGTGGGGAGCGTTCTCCAACTCGGGCCAGACCTGCATCGGCGTCGAGCGCGTGTACGTCCACGAGCGCGTGCACGACGAGTTCGTCGCGAAGGTCGTCGCAAAGGCGAAGGACGTGCGGGCCGGCTCGGACGCTGAGGCCCAGTACGGCCCGGTGACCATGCCTTCACAGCTCGCGGTGATCAAGCGGCACATCGCGGACGCCCTCGAACGCGGCGGCAAGGCGCTGGTCGGCGGTGTCGACGCGGTCGGCGACCGCTACGTGCAGCCGACGGTGCTCGTCGACGTGCCGGAGGACTCCTCGGCGGTCAAGGAGGAGACGTTCGGCCCGACCGTCACGATCGCCAAGGTCCGCGACATGGACGAGGCCGTCGACAAGGCCAACGACACCAAGTACGGCCTCGGCTCGACGGTGTTCTCGAAGTCGCGTGGCCTCGAACTCGCCGCCCGCCTGCGCACCGGCATGACGTCGATCAACGCGCCGCTCTCCTTCGCCGGTATCGCTTCGCTGCCCTTCGGCGGCGTCGGCGACTCGGGCTTCGGCCGGATCCACGGCCCGGAGGGCCTGCGCGAGTTCGCCAGGCCGAAGGCCGTCGCGCGCCAGCGTTTCACCGCGCCGATCGTGCTGACCTCGTTCTCTCGCAAGGAAAAGACCGACGCCCTGGTGGCGAAGCTGATCACCGTCCTGCACGGAAAACGCTGATCGGTCAACCCGGCGTGTTATGAACGGACCGTTTATAACAAAATCTGTTATGAACGGTCCGTTCATAACACGCGCGAGGGCGTGAAAGGGAACGTCACGCGCCCCGGATGAGGTCCGCGGCCTTCTCCGCGACCATGATCGTCGGCGCGTTCGTGTTCCCGCGCGGCACCACCGGCATCACCGACGCGTCCACCACCCGCAGCCCCTCCACTCCGCGCACCTTCAGCGACGGGTCGACGACGGCGTTCTCGCCCGTCCCCATCGAACAGGTCCCCACGGGGTGGTACAGCGTCTGCGTCTTCTCGCGCACGTAATCGGCCAGTTCGGTGTCGGTCAGGTCGTGGCGCTCCGGCAGGAACGGCTTGTCCAGATAGCGTGCCAGCGGCCCGGACTTCCCGATCTCGACCAGGGCACGCAGGCCCGCAAGCATCTTCTCCATGTCCACGGGCTCGGCGTAGTAGGCCGGGTCGATCTCGGGCTTCCACAAGGGATTCCCCGACTTCAGCCGCAGACGGCCCCGGCTCGCGACATCCACGAGCGTCGCCGCCGACGTGAAGCCAGGCACCGTCGGCTCGCGCATCCCGTTGTCGTAGAACAACGTCGGTGCGACGTGGATCTGCATGTCCGGCGGGGAAACACCGTCCGCGGCGGGGAAGAACGCGCCCGCCTCGCCGATGTTCGAGGCCAGCGGGCCGCGTTTGGTGAGCTGGTAGCGCACCAGGCCGCCCGGCGTCGCGGCGTCCACCAGGTCGGTGGTGCCGCGGGTCGACCAGATGATCCCGCAGGCCGGGTGGTCGTGCAGGTTGTCGCCGACGCCGGGAAGACCGGCCACGACGTCGATCCCGTGCTCTCGCAGGTGTTCCGCCGGGCCGACACCGGAAAGCATCAACAGCTGCGGTGAGTTCACCGCGCCACCGCTGAGCAGGACCTCGGTGGACGCACGAACCGTCGTCTCGGCGCCTTTGTCCAAATAGGACACGCCGACCGCGCGGGTGCCTTCGAAGACGACGCGTTTCGCCTGGGCGTTCGTCCGCACGGTGAGGTTCGGGCGCGTCAGCGCGGGCCGCAGGTACGCGTCGGCGGTCGACCAGCGGCGCCCCTTCTTGCACGTCACCTGGTAGACGCCGGCGCCGTCCTGTGACTCGCCGTTGAAGTCGTCGGTGCGCTTGAGGCCCCATGCGACCGCGGAATCCACCCAGGCCTCGGAAAGCTCGTGGGTGAAACGGCGGTCCTCGACGTTCAGCGGCCCGTCGATGCCGTGCAGTGGCCCGCCGAGCCGCTGGTTTCCTTCCGCCCGTTTGAAATACGGCAGGACGTCGTCGAAACCCCAGCCCTCGGCACCGTGCCCGTCACGCCAGCCGTCGTAGTCCGCGCGGTTGCCGCGGATGTAGATCATCGCGTTGATCGACGAACACCCGCCGAGCGTCTTCCCGCGCGGCCAGTACAGGGACTGGCCGGTGTGCTTCTGCTCGACCGTCTCGTAGTTCCAGTCGAACTTCGTCTTGAACAGCCCGGGGAACGCGGCCGGGATGTGGATCTCGTCGGCGTCGTCCTCGCCGCCCGCTTCGAGCAGGAGGACCCGTGCTGACGGATCCTCGCTCAGCCGGTTCGCCAGCACGCATCCCGCGCTGCCCGCGCCGACGATGACGTAGTCGAAGGAGTCCTGATCGGCCACGGTGCCTCCTGCTGCTGCTCACCCGGTGTTGACGCTCCGCCAATGGGCCCATCTTGGCCCAGCGCGGCGCTCCGAGCATCCCCCAGTCGAAGGACCGGGGCGAGCTCAGTCGGAGTCGGGTGAAAAAGAGGCCACGCAGGGGCCGCCTTCGGCGCCGTCCTCGGTCTCGACCCGCCCTGGGTTCCGCACGCCGTCCACGAGACCGGAGAGATGCAGGATCGTCTGCTCGGCGGTGGTCAGCACGTCGGTCTTCTCGACGGTGTACCTCGCCTCGTCGTGGATGATCTGTTGCACGCCGTCGCGGGTCGTGGCGGGCACTTCCCCGCACAGCACGGACAACGCGGCCGGGATGTCGCGCGCGTTGATCGCGTCGACGAACCTGGTCCCCGCCTCCTCGCCGGTCTTCACGGCGGGCCGGGGCGCGGGCTTCGTGTCGATGCCCGGCAGTGGCTCGGGCTCGCCGCCGACCTTGGCGTCGCGCACGCACCAGCCGCCCTCGCCGGGGATCATCGCGATCCCGACGGTCACTCCCGCGGCGGTGAACGCGGCCGAGTACTCCTGTTCCGCACGCTGGTGCGCGGGCGTGCTGAGCTGTGCGCCCGCGGAGACGCCCATGGTCTGCTCGAAGCTGTACGACCGCTTCGACCGGATGTCGCACCAGAGCTGACTCACGCGGTTTTCAACGACGCCGTTCACGAACGACTGGCTCAGCTGCTCCGGTGTCGCACGGGAGGTCGTGTCGGGTTCCGTCTTGAAGAACCCCGGCGTCACGAAGCCGGTGAACGCGACACCGCCCGCGATCAGGACGAAGACCAGCGTCAGCATGATCCAGAGCCAGGTCTTCGGCTTCCTCGGCGGCGCGTACTGCCCGTAGGTCATGCGTCAACCGTAGTGAAGTAGGCTCGGGCGGTACCCACGACCTGCGTGAATAAGGAGCAGCCTGCCGTGGCCCGAGTCGTTGTCGACGTCATGCCCAAGCCCGAAATCCTCGACCCGCAGGGGCAGGCCGCGCTCGGCGCGGCCGGTCGTCTCGGCTTCACCGGGATCGGTGAGATCCGCCAGGGCAAGCACTTCGAGATCGAGGTCGACGACTCCGTCGACGATGCGACGCTCGAGAAGATCGCCGAGGGCTTCCTCGCGAACCCGGTGATCGAGCAGTGGACCATCAAGCGGGTCGACGCGTGAGCGCCCGGATCGGGGTCATCACCTTCCCCGGCACACTGGACGACGGCGACGCGGCCCGCGCGGCCCGCTACGCCGACGCCGAAGCCGTGCCGCTGTGGCACGCCGACGAGGACCTCAAGGGCGTCGACGCCGTCGTCGTCCCCGGTGGCTTCTCCTACGGCGACTACCTGCGCGCCGGCGTCATCGCCCGCTTCGCGCCGGTGATGTCGTCGGTGATCGAGGCCGCCCACAAGGGCATGCCGGTGCTGGGCATCTGCAACGGCTTCCAGATCCTGTGCGAGGCCGGGCTGCTGCCGGGCGCGATGATCCGCAACGCGGGCCTGCACTTCATCTGCCGTGACCAGTGGCTGCGCGTCGAGAACAACGACACCGCGTGGACCACCCGGTACGAGAAAGACGCCGAGATCCTCATCCCGATGAAGAACATCGACGGCTGCTTCGTCGCCGAACAGGCCACCCTCGACGAGCTGGAGGGTGAGGGTCGCGTGGTGTTCCGCTATGTCGGCGGCAACCCGAACGGCTCGCGCAACGACATCGCCGGAATCCGCAGCGAGAACGGCCGCGTGGTCGGGCTCATGCCGCATCCGGAGCACGCCATCGACGCCCTCACCGGGCCTTCCGATGACGGTCTCGGCATGTTCTACAGCGCCGTGGACGCCCTCGTTTCCGCTTGAGCGCGTGTTATAAACGGTCCGTTCATAACAAATCCTGTTATGAACGGACCGTTCATAACACTTCAGGACGCCGCCGCCACCAGAGCCGCATAAGGCCCACCCGCCGCAAGAAGCTCCGAGTGCGAGCCCAGTTCGGTCACCCGGCCGCCCTCGATGACGGCGACCCGGTCCGCCGCGGCCGCGGTGTGCAGCCGGTGGGCGATCGCGATCACCGTGCGCCCTTCGAGCACCGCGCTCAAAGACCGCTCCAGTTCCCGCGCCGAACCCGTGTCCAGCAGTGACGTCGCTTCGTCCAGCACCAGCGTGTGCGGGTCGGCCAGCACCACTCGGGCCAGCGCCAGCTGCTGCGCCATCGCCGCCGGGACCGCCGTCGCGCCCGCGCCGACCTTGGTGTCGAGCCCGTCCGGCAGCGCGGCCACCCACTCCGAAGCGCCGACCGAGGCCAGCGCGGCCAGCAGCCGGTCGTCGGACCAGTCCCCGGCGGGCAGCGTCAGGTTGTCCCGCAGCGTTCCCGCGAACACGTGGTGCTCCTGGGTCAGCAGCAGGACCTCACCGCGCAGGACGTCGTCCGGCAGCGACGACACCTCGGCCCCGCCGATCCGCACCGAACCCGAGGTCGGCGCCGACATCCCGGCCAGCAGCCTGCCCAGGGTCGACTTGCCGGCGCCCGACGGCCCGACGATCGCCAGCCGCTCGCCGCGCGGCACGAGCAGGTCGATCCCGTGCAGTACCTCGCGGTCCGCGTTGTAGCCGAAGCGCACGTCGCGGACCTCGATGTCCTGACCGCGCGGAGCATCCGAAACCGAAGCCTCGGAGTCGGAGGGCCGGACACCCAGCAGCCGCCGCAGCGAAGCCCCGGCGACCTGCATGTCCGCGAGCCAGAACAGTGCCTCGTTCAGCGGACCGGTCATGACCTGCGAGTACAGCAGCATCGCGGTGATCGTGCCGAGCCCTTCCCAGCCGTTCGAGTAGGCGAGCAGGCCCAGCCCGAGCATCACCGGCACCGGCAGCACGTAGCTGATCTCCAGCGACGGGATCCACCACATCTGCAACGCCCGGATCTTGCGTTCGCCCAGCATCGCCTCGTCGAGGCCGTCGTGCCCGGCACGCACGCGGCGGCCGGTCAGGTTCAGCGCCTCGGCGGTCCGCGCGCCCTCCGCGGTCTCGTGCGTGGCCGACTGGAGTTCGGACCACCGGTCCAGCATCCGCCGCATCACGTCCGGCACCCGCCGCTGGTACCAGATGTTCACCGGCACCAGCAGCGGCAGCGCGACCAGCAGGCCGAGCGCCAGGAACGGCGACGTGATCACCATCGCCACCACGGTGAACACCACGGTGACCGCGGCGATCAGGATCTCCGGCGCGCCGTGCCGCACCGCGTGGTCGATCCGGCTGACGTCGGTGGTCGCGCGGCTGAGCAGGTCACCGGTGCCCGCCGCCTCGACCGTGCCGAGCGGCAGGTCCAGCGCGTTGCTGACGAACTCCTCGCGGTTATGCGCCAGGATCCGCTCGCCGAACACCCGCGCGCGCAGCCGCGCCAGTCCCTTGAACCACGCCTGCGCGCCCAGCACGACCACGAACGCGATCGCGAGCCAGGTGATCGTGGTGGTGGTCGTGCCTCCGGACACCTCGTCCACCAGCGCGCCCAGCAGTTGCGGCCCGGCCAGCCCGATCGCGGTCGCGACGCAGAACAGGCCGAGCATCACGGAGAACTCGCGTTTGTTGTCCCGCGCGGTCTCCTTGATCCATCGTCGGACGTCTCGTTTGTCTGCCAGCGGCAGCTTCTTCATGCGGGCACTTTCGTACTCACGACCTCGTCGGCCACGTGAGTCCACAGTGGACTCTGGCTGAACACGACGGTGGTCTTGCCGCGCCGCAGCTTCGCGACGCGTTCGGTTATGCGAGCTTCGGTGTGCGCGTCGACGGCCGAGGTCGGCTCGTCGAGCAGCAGGACGTCGGCGTCGGTCGCCAGCGCGCGGGCCAGGTTCAGCCGCTGCCGCTGACCGCCGGAAACCTCACGTCCGCGTTCGCCGATCACTTCGTCGACGCCGTTGGGCAGCGCGTCCACGATGTCTTCGGCGTCCGCCGCGTACAGCGCTTCGGTGATCTCGACGTCGCCAGGCTCCGCGGGGGCGACCTGCTCGCGCAGCACCCCGGAGAACCAGATGTCCTGGTTGTGCGCGAAAACCACCCGTCGCCGCAGTTCGCCGAGGGCGACCTGGTCCACCGGGACCCCGCCGACGAGGGCAGGTTCACTCGGATCGGTGAACCGCGCCATCCGTGAAGCCACCGCCTCGGCATCGGCTCCGACGTCGATCACGGTCAGCTTCCCGGCCTCGGCCCTGATCCCGGACGTCTCGTCGTACAGGTCCAGCGGGCCTTCCGGCAGCGGCAGCGGGGTCTCCGGTTCGGCGAGCGTGCGTTCGGTGGACAGCAGTTTGCACACCTTCCGCGCCGAAACCAGCGCGGCGCTCAGCACGCCCGCGAACTCGGTCGCCGTCGTCACCGGGATCACCAGGAACACCGAGACGCCGTAGAACGTGATCAGCTCGCCGACGCCGATGGCGCCGTTGAGCGCCAGTTGCGCCCCCAGCCAGGTGATGACCACCGTGACCAGGCCCGGCAGCGCGACCTCCGCCGCGGCAAGCCACGCCTCGCTGCGCCCGACCTGCACACCGGCCGCCCGCACTCGCTGGCTGGATCGGCGGAAACGGTCGAGGAACTGCTTCTCGCCGCCGACACCGCGAAGGATCCGCAGGCCGGACACGATGTCCGCGGCCAGCGCGTTGACGTCGGTCTTCTCCTCGCGCTGCTTCGTCTGGCGCTTCTCCAGCGGCTTCAGCAGCGGGCCGATGCCCACCACCGCCAACGGCACGCCCACCAGCGCGACCACGCCGAGCAGTGGGGACGTCGTCAGCAGCGCCGTCGCGCACACGATGAACGCGATCAGTGAACCGAAGGCCCGGCCGAGTACCTCGAAGGAGTCACCGATCGGGTTGATGTCGCTGGTGGTGATCGAGACCACGTCACCGGTGGTGGTCGTGTCCCGCAGGTTCGCGCCCAGCTTCGCGGCGTGCTCGGTGGTCAGGCGCTGCGTCACCCCGGCGCCGTGGATCCAGCAGCCGTAGGACGCGAAGTGCTGCACCGTGCCCGCCAGCGTCTGCGCGATGCCGAGCCCGGCCGCCGCGAGACCCCACAGCCAGACCGAGTCGCCGTCACCGCTGCCGATCGCGTCGATGCCCCGGCCGATCGCGACCGGCAGCAAGGCGATCGGCAGCGACCAGAGCGCACCGCTGATCGCCGAGACGGCGAGCAGTCCCGGCCGCGCGAGCATCATCGCGACCAGGTAGCGCCAGGCGGTCGGCTTGGCGGGCAGCCTCAGTCGCGGAAGGGGATATGTGGCGGAAAGCACGATTGCCGACGGTAAGCGGATCACCGCCCTCGGCGCGACCGATTTATCCGTGGGCGACCGCGAGCCGCCCTCGGCGCTCACCTACTCTTAGGGCCGTGGCGAACCCTGATGTGGACACCGTGACCAGCACCGTTGACATCCCAGTCGACACCACCGCACTTGCCGAAGCGACCCCCGGACAGACCCAGCCGTACGTCGAACTCGGCCTCGCCGACGACGAGTACGCCCGGATCCGGGAGATCCTCGGCCGCCGTCCGACCGACGCCGAACTGGCGATGTACTCGGTGATGTGGAGCGAGCACTGCTCGTACAAGTCCTCGAAGAAGCACCTGCGCTACTTCGGTGAGACCGCCACTCCCGAGATGAAGGAGAAGATGCTCGCCGGCATCGGCGAGAACGCCGGCGTCGTCGACATCGGCGAGGGCTGGGCGGTCACTTTCAAGGTCGAGAGCCACAACCACCCGTCCTACGTGGAGCCGTACCAGGGCGCCGCGACCGGCGTCGGCGGCATCGTGCGCGACATCATGGCGATGGGCGCGCGCCCGCTGGCCGTGGCCGACGCGCTGCGGTTCGGCCCGGCCGACGCCCCCGACACCCGCCGCGTACTGCCCGGTGTGGTCGCCGGCGTCGGCGGCTACGGCAACTGCCTCGGCCTGCCGAACATCGGCGGCGAGCTGGTGTTCGACCCGAGCTACTCGGGCAACCCGCTGGTCAACGCGCTGTGTGTCGGCGCGATGCGCGTCGAGGACCTCCACCTTGCCTTCGCCTCCGGCAAGGGCAACAAGATCATCCTGTTCGGCGCGCGCACCGGCCTCGACGGCATCGGTGGCGTGTCCGTGCTCGCGAGTGACACCTTCTCCGGCGACGAATCCTCGGGCGGCCGCAAGAAGTTGCCCAGTGTCCAGGTCGGCGACCCCTTCACCGAGAAAGTGCTCATCGAGTGCTGTCTCGAACTGTTCGCCCAGAAGCTCGTCGTCGGCATCCAGGACCTCGGCGGCGCCGGGCTTTCCTGCGCGACGTCGGAGCTGGCGGCGGCCGGTGACGGCGGTATGCACATCTACCTCGACCGGGTTCCCTTGCGCGCCACCGGGATGACCCCGGCGGAGGTGCTGTCCAGCGAGTCGCAGGAGCGCATGTGCGCGGTCGTCTCGCCGGAGAACGTCGAGGCGTTCATGAAGGTCTGCGAGAAGTGGGACGTCATCGCCACCGACATCGGCGAGGTCACCGACGGCGAGCACCTGGTCATCACCTGGAACGACGAGGTCGTCGTCGACGTCCCGGCGCACACCGTGGCGCACCAGGGCCCGGTGTACGACCGTCCCATTCAGCGTCCGTCCCCACAGGACGCTTTGCAGGCCGACACCTCGGCGAAGCTGCCGCGACCGTCCACTTCGGACGAACTGCGTGCCGACATCCTCAAGCTGATCTCGTCGCCGAACCAGGCGTCGAAGGAATGGGTGACCTCCCAGTACGACCGCTACGTGCGCGGCAACACCGTGCTCGCGCAGCCGTCGGACTCCGGTGTCATCCGGATCGACGAGTCGACCGGCCGCGGCGTCGCCGTTTCCACCGACTGCAACAGCAAGTTCGTCTTCCTCGACCCGTACGAGGGCGCGAAGCTCGCGCTGGCCGAGGCGTACCGCAACGTCGCCACCAGTGGCGCGAAGCCGGTCGCGGTTTCGGACTGCCTGAACTTCGGCGCGCCGACCGACCCCGGCGTGATGTGGCAGTTCGAGCAGGCCGTGCACGGTCTCGCCGATGGCTGTGTCGAACTAGGCATCCCGGTCACCGGCGGCAACGTCAGCTTCTTCAACCAGACCGGTGACGTCGCCATCCTGCCGACCCCGGTGGTCGGCGTGCTCGGCGTGATCGACGACGTCACCCGCCGCATCCCGACAGGCATCGGCGCGGAGGCCGGGGAAACCCTGCTGCTGCTGGGCGAGACCCACGACGAGCTGGACGGTTCCGCGTGGGCGCGCGAACTGCACGGCCACCTCGGCGGCCGTCCGCCGCGTGTGGATCTGGCGCGCGAGAAGCTGCTCGCCGACATCCTCATCGCCGGTTCCCGCGACGGCATGATCTCCGCCGCGCACGACATCTCCGACGGCGGCCTGATCCAGACCCTCGTCGAGACTGTCCTCATCGGACAGTGCGGTGCCCGTGTCTTCCTCGACGCGGAGCAGGACCCGTTCGTGCAGTTGTTCTCCGAATCCGCGGGCCGGGTGCTGGTCGCCGTGCCGCGTACCGAGGAACTGCGGTTCACCGAGATGCTCACCGCGCGCGGCCTGCCGTGGCGCAAGACCGGTGTGGTGGACCCGGAATCGGGCTCGCTCGAACTCCAGGACATCACCGAGTTCACCTTGGACGAGCTTCGGGAGCCTTGGGAGCGCACGCTTCCGGCGCTGTTCGACTGAAGATGTCGTGCCCCACCGCAAGTAGTCCTCTACTTGCGGTGGGGCAGGCAGACATGAGCGAGCGCACGAGGGCCAGAGCCATCCCGGGTGTCGCGAAAGCCACTTTCGGGACGTCTGATGTCCTGAAAGTGGCTTTCGCGACACGGCCACCGGCCAGTCGCCCTCAGGGCGGTTCAACCGTCCTTCAGCTCGGCAGAGTCGTACCGGGCGCGAGCTTGGCGCCCTCCAGCAACGGTGGCTCCGCGAAGGTGGCCACGCTGAAGTCGACCGGCTTCTCGACGGTCAGGCCGTCCATCTGCACCCGTCGTTTGAAGGCCGCTCCGGTGAGCCTGAGCTCGCCGTGGATCGTCGCATGGTTGAGCGAGAACTTCCCGGAGAGTTCGGCGTTCTCGAAGACGAGGTGATGCAGCACCTCACTGCGATCCGCGCCGAACCAGCCGACCCGCCTCGCCGTCAGTTCCAGCTTGTCGATCCGCGCGTCGCTGAGGTTGAGCCCGAAGGTCGGACCGGTGGTCCCGGCGTGGGGAAGGATGTCGCGGATCAGCCGTTCGGCCGCGCGCCGGACCAGCCGTTCCCGTTCGGCCTCGGCCTCGCGTTCGGTGTCGTTCCAAGGGTTGCCCGGGGTGAACGCGGGATGGGCGAACGGCCGCCGCAGGTAGGCGCACAGCACGTCGAGCACCGTCTGCCGGTACTCCGGCCGCGTCCTGGCCAGCCCCGCGAGCGAATGCATCGCCCCGACCCGCACCTGGTCGGCCTCGTTGCCCAGCAGTTCGATCGACTTGGCGAAGCGCTCGTCCGAGATCCGGCTGCGCTCGATCTCGTGCCGGTCCTCCTCGGTCCGTCTCCGCCGGTCGTTGAGCCAGAGCCCGTAGAGCGCGGCGATCGCCCCGCCGGCGAGGGCACCGGTCTTGAGCGCGTCACCGCGGCTCGTCGCGCGATCCGTGAGCAGCCAGGCGGTGACCCCGACCAGCACCGCGATCGAGGACAGCAACGTCCACAGCAGCGGCGACCTGAGCAGGCGCCTCATCCGTCCGTCACCGTGAGCCGGGCACGGCCGTCGGACAAGGTCTCGACGACCCAGCCCGCCGGGAGTTCGTGATCCTTGGCCGGTTCCACCGTCGTGTTGTAGAGCGACACCGAGTCCGGTGTCGTGCGGAACCTCAGGTCACTGAAGCCCTCGAACCGGGCACGGCGCAGATCCAGCGTCTTCCGGAACTCGGCATCGCCGAATTCCGCTGTCTTCGCGAAGACGCTGTCCTTGAAGGACGTCTCTCCCGCGAACACCGTGCCGCGGAACTCGGCGTCTTCACTGAACTGCACCCCGCTGAACCACGCCCGGTGCTCGAACTTGGCTTCATCGCACCGGAAGAAGCCGATCTTCTTCTTGTCCGCCGTTCCCGCGCCGGTCAGGTACACCGGCCCGAGGAACACGCAGCCCGACAGGTTGGTGCTGCTGTACAAACCCCCGTAGCGCAGCAGGAGCTTGCCGATCTTCCGTTCCGAAAGGTCGAAGTACTCGAGCACCGCCCCGGTCAGGTCGAGGTCGTAGCCCGGCGTGCCCTCGGAATCCGCGGCCGGGAGCAGTTCCCCGATGAGCCGCTGTGCGGTCTGCCGCACCTGGAGTTCCCGCTCCTGCTCCGCGTCACCGGGTTTGGGCAGCTTGTTCTCCGGACGTTTCGCCTCGCCTTCGTACCGCGGATGGTCGAACGGCCGCCGCAGGTACGAGCACAGGATGTCCAGCACGGTCTGCGTGTAGACCGCCCGGCCGCGGGCCAGCCCGGCCAGCGCGTGCAGGGCGCCGACCCGCACCTGGTCGGCGTCGTGCCCGAGCAGCTCGACGGCCTTCGCGAACCGCTCGTCCGAGATCCGGTCCCGGTCCTGGTCGGCCCGCCGCAGTTCGAGTTCCTGCCGCTGCCGTTCGGTTTCCTGCCGCCGCTCCTCGACCTGGCGCCGCCGGTCGTTGAGCCACAACGCGTAGAGCGCGACGATGGCGCCACCGGCGATGCCGCCGGTCTTCAGTGCCTCGCTGCGGCTGGTCGCCGGATCGGTCAGCAACCAGCCGCCGACGGCGACCAGCAGCAGGAGCGAGACGATGAACGTCCAGAGCAGTGGAGAGCGGAGCAACCGCTTCATCTGCTCAGAATACGAAGAAGTTGCGGACGCAGAAGGACTTGTCCGGGTTGTCGTCCGAGGAGATCCCCGATCCGCTCACCTTCTTGCCCTTGACCGTGCCCTCGATGTCACCGGTGATGAACCCGTCACCGATACCGGCGGTCGAGGTGACCTGCAGCTGCGAAGGCGCCGGGGCCATGATGTCGATCGAGTCGCCCATGGTCGCCTTCATGTCCGCGCAGACCAGCGATAGCGCGCCCGCCTTGTCACCGGCGCTCACCTTGGCCAGGAAGTCCTTGAGGTTTTGAACGCCCTTCGGGTTGCCTTCGGAGCCCGTGCCACCGCTTTCGGTGCTCTTGGGGCTGCTCTTGGGCGCGCTCGACTTCGGGCTGCTCTTCGGCGCGGAAGTCGGGGCCTCGCTGGACGACGACGCCGGCGGCGCGGCCGTGTTGCCGCCTTCGTCCTTGCTGAGCAGGAAGCCCGGCGCGACGAAACCGGTGACACCGAACGCGATCAGCACGACCACGCCGATCACGATCCCGATGATCAGGCCGGTCTTGCTCTTCGGCGGCGGCGCGGGCGGGCCGCCGTACCCCTGCGGGTAGCCCGGGTTGTTCGGGTCCCAGCCCTGCTGTTGCGCGTTCGGATCCCAGGCCCCTTGCTGCTGCGGGTACTGCTGCGTCTGGTCCCAGCCCTGCTGGGGCTGCTGCTGATACTGCTGGGTCTGGTCCCAGCCCTGCGGCTGCTGAGGCTGACCGTACTGCTGGGTCTGGTCCCAGCCACCCTGCTGCGGATAGCCGCCGGGCTGCTGCCCCTGGGGATCTTGGCCATAGGGCTGGCCTGGCTGGGGTGGGTAGGTCATCGGTCTCGCCTTCCGTGCTGGGGCCTGAGGCTGGAGATCAGACGGCCGACGGTCGGCGCTGGTTCCGGATCCGCCCGTGCCAGGGGTTTCAGGGGGAAGGTACCGTGCGTTGAAGGCGGCGCGTGAAAGCGGCTCCCGGCGAGGCCGGGAGCCGCTTGTTCACGAAATGCGCAGCTCAGCCGTTGGCCAGTGCCTGCAAGCGGTCGTATGCGCCGTTGAAGGTGTTCTGGTCGAGCGGGCTGGAGGTGTACTGCCACACGGTGTAGAAGCCCCAGCCGTACGGAAGCGCCCCCACCGTCGACGCGTAGCGCGCGATCCACAGCGGGACGGTGCCACCGAAGTTCTGCGACGTGCCGACGCAGGTGCTCCACCAGCTCGTCGAGGTGTAGATGACGGGCCAGCGGCCGGTGCGTGCTTGGTAGCGGTCGTGGAACGCCCGGATCCAGGCACCCATCGCCGACTGACTCAGGCCGTAGCAGGTGGCGCCGTACGGGTTGTACTCCATGTCCAGCGCGCCCGGCAGGGTCTTGCCGTCCTTGGACCAGCCGCCGCCGTTGTTGATGAAGAAGTCCGCCTGCGCCGCGCCGCCGGAAACGTTCGGCAGGGCGAAGTGGTACGCGCCGCGGATGAAGCCCTGGCTGTAGGAACCGTTGTACTGCTGGGCGAAGTACGGGTTCTTGTAGCTCGTGCCTTCGGTGGCCTTCGCCCACACGAAGCGCTTGCCCTGACCCCACCAGTAGGCCCAGTCGACGTTCTTCTGGTAGCTGGCCACGTCCATGCCCGCGACGGTCGCGAGCACCCCGGCCTCGGGCTGCGGCCGCGCGGCCTTGGCCTTCGACTCATGCGTGGAGGTGTCGCCTTCCACGCGCCGGATCTGCGATCCGATCGTGTGGTCGTTCTGCTGGAGATCCTGTTCGATGGACATGATCTCGGGGGACGGGGCGGCCGACGCCTGGACCGCGCTGCCGAGCAGGAGCAGCGCGGAGCCGACGGCGATGGCGATTCTTCGGGAAGTGCGCATCACGACAATCCCTTCACGGATAACCCTCGCTGAGGACGGGAACCTTGCAGGTGGTAGCCGTCCGGGCACGATTGTTGACGACGGGTGCCGGGTTTGTCACTAACTTCCGTGAAATTGGTACTACTCGTGGGTGATTTTCATTTCCAAATAGGCGTGGTTATGTGATCTTGTAACGTCCACTCGGGTGGCGCTCAGCCGGCGGCCAGCGCGCGCACCCGATCGAACGTGCCGTCGAACCAGTTCTGGTCGCCGGGCAGGCTGCCCTTGTTCGAGAACTGCCAGATGGTCTGGGCCTTCCAGCTCGCGGGCAGCTCGCCGATCTCCGTGTTGTAGCGCGCGACCCACAACGGGTTCTGCCAGAACGCGTCGCTGTTACCGGTGCAGCGCTTCCACCAGCTCGTCGACGTGTAAATCGCCGGATGCCGCCCGGTCCGCCGCAGATAGGTCTCGGCGAACGACGCCATCCATGCGATCATCTGCCCGGTCGTCTTGCCGTAACAGGTTTCCCCGTACGGGTTGTACTCGACGTCGAGCGCGCCCGGCAGCGTCTTGCCGTCACCGGACCAGCCGCCCCCGTGGTCGACGAAGTAGTGGGCCTGGGCGGCGCCGTCCGAGATGTCGGGGCGCGCGAAGTGGTACGCACCGCGGATCAGGCCGACGCCGTGGGAACCGTTGTACTGCTGGGGAAACCGCGGATTGACGAAACCGGTGCCCTCGGTCGCCTTCACGTAGACGAACTTCGCACCGGTCCTGGCCGCGCCCGGCCAGTCGACATCGCCCTGATGTCCGCTGACATCGTGGCCAAGGGTCTGCGCCTCGCCGCCGTACAGCGGCCCGAGGGCCTCCACGACACCTTCGTGCAACGCGATCTGCGAGCCCGCGTAATGCTCCTCGGCCCCGTCGTATCGGGGTCTGGCTTCTTGTGTCACGGCGGGGGTCTGCGTGAGCAGCAAGACCCCCGCCGCGAGGACGGCCCCCCAGCCTTTCGAACACACTCTGCGACTCATCACATCGCCACGATCCCCTGGAAAAAGGGAATCAGCGACTCGAACATCACCCGAAAGAGTTGCTTTTTTCCTGAATAAAATGGACCGAGTGGGTTAACCGCGCCCTAACGACGCTCGTCCGAAAGGGCTTTGTCGAGGTGCTCCGATCCGACGATGGCGGTGAGCCGGTCGTGCGGATTGATGGTCACCGGATGCCCCGCGAGCAACGGGACCATGTCCC
Organism: Amycolatopsis coloradensis; assembly: GCF_001953865.1. GTDB lineage: Bacteria > Actinomycetota > Actinomycetes > Mycobacteriales > Pseudonocardiaceae > Amycolatopsis > Amycolatopsis coloradensis. The sequence goes on along the minus strand of NZ_MQUQ01000003.1, from coordinate 453,814 downwards.
GGCCTGCCACCGCACGGGCGTGCGGCCATTCGCGCGGGACCAGCGCCTTGGCCGTGTAGGCGGGCACGAGCACCCGGCCGTCGGTGTTGTGGAAACCGATGACCGTGCGCTGAAAGGGCGAAAGGGCGTAGATGAACAGTGTCGAGTCGAGGAAGACCCGCGGCAGGTCGGCGGCCGGGCGGTGGTTCGTCCGCACCAGCTGGAGCAGCTGCTCGAGTTCGTTGCGCGGTTCCGGGAAGCCGAGCGCCTTGGGCGAGGGGCGATACCGGTCGTTGGGGTGGAAGTCCTCGACGATCTCACCCGCGCCGTTCACCGGGTACGCGCCGACGACCGCCCAGGACGGCACCGGGCCGTCGGGATCGAAGGCCTCGTCGATGACGTACAACCAGCTGTTCGGGTTGGCCCTGGCGTTGGCGCGCATCTCTTCGGTGATCTTCGGCTTCCCCGGTTTCAGCTTGCCCGCCGGGCTCGACGCCAACCGATCCGCCTCGTCCCGCTGCGCCATCGCCATCCCCACGTTCCGGGTGCCTGAAGGTTTGTTCGCGCTCACTCTACTGTTCTCCCATGGCCTCTTCGCGTTCGGTCGACCCCGCTGAGTTACGTGCCGCGATCACGGCGATCTCCCCCTGGTTGAGCGGATCCGGACCGGATCCGGCCCGCCCGGAGCTGGCCGCGGCGGTGCGGCTGAGCCTGCGGACACTGGCCGCGGACGCCCCGGGGAAGAGTGTGGAAGTGCGGGTGCCGCCGTTCGCGGCGGTGCAGTGCGTCGAAGGATTGCGGCACACGCGCGGGACGCCGCCGAACGTCGTCGAAACGGATCCGCGCACGTGGCTGGAACTGGCGACCGGGCAGCTCGGCTGGGCCGACGCCGTCGAGTCGGGGCGGGTCACCGCCTCCGGGAGCAGGGCCGATCTGGCCCGCTGGCTGCCACTGGTGCGCCTCTGAACCCTGGGCCCGCGGGTGCCATGAAAGGCCCCTTCATCGCGGATTTTGCGATGAAGGGGCCTTTCATGGCGGCGCTGAGGCTTACTTCTTTCGGCCGATCCCGCCGGAGATCGTCCGCTGAGCCGTGTTCAGCTCCTTGATGCGCGGGCCGTCCGGCCACCAGTCGGCGCACAGCCGGACGCCGGGCTCGACCAGTTCGAGGTCGTGGAACAGCTCCTCGATCTCGGCCTTCGTGCGGAAGGTGCCCGAGCCCATCGGGCTGTGGATGAAGAAGTCCTCCATCTTGCGGGCGATCTCGGACAGCTCGTCCTGCGGGTCGGAGAAGTGCGAGATCGCCACGTACGAACCCGGAGGCAGCGCGTCGATGTACTTCTTCATGATCTGGGCCGGCGCTTCGTGCGGCCCGTTGTAGTGGTGCAGCGTCCCGAGCTGCAGCAACGCGATCGGCTGGGTGAAGTCGATGTGCCGCCGGATGTCCGGGTTCCCGATGATCCGCTCCGGCTCGAAGATGTCGTCCGAGACGAAGTGCGTGTTCTCGTTCTCTTCGAGCAGGGCCCGCCCGTGCGCGAGCACGACCGGGTCGTTGTCGACGTAGACGACCTTGATCTCCGGGTTGATCCGCTGCACGACCTGGTGCGTGTTCTCGGCCGTCGGGAGGCCGGAGCCGAGGTCGAGGAACTGGGTGATGCCCGTCTGACTGGCGAGGAACCGGCACGCGCGGATCAGGAAGCCGCGGTTCTCGGTCGCCAGGTCCTGCGCCTCGGGGGCCGCCTGCTGGACCTTGCGCAGCACCTCCCTGTCGATCTCGTAGTTGTCCTTGCCGAGAAGGAAGGCGTCGTACACCCGGGCGATGCTGGCCCGCGTCGGGTCGACACCCACGGGCACTCGTTCCGTCCGGGGCGGGGCATCGGGCATCTTGAACCTCACAAAACTGTGTCGGAAGTCTCGGGCTCTACGTAGAGTAGAACCACGTACGCGACCGGTAAACCGAGCCGTCCCTGTCGTGTCGAGGCCCAAACGTGTACTTTCAGTAATCGGCTTGTTCCCCTGTGAGTGTCGTCGTACGAAAGGTCCCCGGTCGATGAACGCGGTCACCCCGCCTGGCGGTGAGCAGTCCCTGGGTCCCACCGCGCGACGGATGATCCTCGGCTCACAGCTCCGGCGGATGCGCGAAGACGCGGGGATCACGCGCCAGGAGGCCGGCTACAGCATCCGCGGTTCCGAGTCGAAGATCAGCCGTCTCGAACTCGGCCGCGTCGGCTTCAAGGAACGTGACGTCGCCGATCTGCTGACCATGTACGGGATGACCGACCCGGGCGAGCGGCAGCAGTTCCTCGACATGGTCAAGGAGTCGAACGAGCCGGGTTGGTGGCGCCGCTACGGCGACCTGATGCCGAGCTGGTTCAACGACCTCGTCGGACTCGAAGAGGCCGCGGCCCGGATCCAGGTCTGGGAGCCGCTGTACGTCACGGGCCTGTTGCAGACCGAGGCCTACGCGCGGGCCATCATGAGCCACGGCCGCAAGGACATGGTCAATGAGCAGGTCGATCGCCGGGTCGCGCTGCGGATGCGGCGGCAGAAGATGCTGTCCAGGCCGGACGCGCCGCGGTTGTGGCTGGTGCTCGACGAGTCGGTGCTCCACCGTCCGATCGGCGACCGCGAGATCCTGAAAGGCCAGATCGACTACCTGCTGGAGATGATCCTGCAGCCGAACATCTCGGTCCAGATCCTCCCGTTCGACCGGAGCGGGTACTCGGCCGACAGCGCGTTCTCGCTGCTCAGGTTCGCGGAAGAGGAATTGCCGAACATCGCCTACACCGAATACTTGACCGGCGCGCACTACATCGACAAGCGCGACGAGATCGAGCGGTACAGCCGGGCGCTGGACATGCTCGCGGTCGACGCGGAGACGCCGGACCGCAGCCGTCAGATGCTCCTGAAGCGCCGCGCGGAAATCTGAGCCACTCACCGTTGTGGTGTTCTCCGCCGTCCCGGTGACGGCCTGGGTTTTCTTGCGTGCGCGCGAAAACCCGTTCACGACCGGTAGCTGGCCCTCCTTTTGGGGGAGCCGGTCCTCACACGTTGGCGGGATGGTTGGGGACTTAAGTCCTCACCGCACGCGAATTCTGCAAAAACTTCTGCACGTGCATTTACCGTTGCAGTCACACGTGCTAACTTTGGGATCACAGGCAAATGCACATGCAGATGCATCGCCCGAAGTCTTGAGTCGGGGAAGGTGGGGACCATGGCTGAACAGTTCGACAACGGCATCCCGGCCGATCGTCTTACCGGGGCGCACTGGCGCAAAGCGAGCTACAGCAACGCGATCGGCAACTGCGTTGAAGTGGCGCCGCTCGCGTCCGGCGAGATCGCGATGCGCAACTCGCGCTTCCCGACCGGTCCCGCCCTGATCTACACCCAGGCCGAAATGGCCGCGTTCCTCGCGGGTGCCAAGGACGGCGAATTCGATGACGTTCTCGGGTGACACCATCACCGCGGAAATCACCGGCATCGAAAGCGGCCTGCAAGAGCTGATCCACCGCGGGTACCAGTTCGTGCACCCGTGCGACGCGAACGGCGAGGTCACAGCCGTGGTCGGCGTGCGAGTCCACGACAACGTGGTCGACGTGGTCCGGCTCAACGCCGAGGACGACGTCGTGGCGACCCGCATGCCCGGTACCGAGGAAGACATCCTCGAGCCCGAGGTGTGGCTGTGGCGGACCACCGGCGACGCCGCGACAGTACTGACGGACTTGCTCGCGCTCCCGGACGAACGAACGCCCGGCACACTGTTCCTTCCGGAGACCGCGGCCAACGGCTGCTGGGTCCCTGGCCGCGGCGGCACGTCCAAGTGGCTGGCCGCCGGTTGACAGCGGCCGGCTGAGTCCGACATCCCATGCACAGTCGACCGCCTCTGTCGAGGGGGAGCGGTCGGCTGGTCGGGGGTCGTGAGTGATGGGCCTTGACACCCGCCCGTCACTCACGGTCATTGAACGACCGTTCTGCGCAGGCGTGAAGCCACCCCGGCCGCCCTCTCCGTCTTGTGTGGACTCGCCGACGTCGATCGTGGACGCGGGTTCACTCACCGTCACCGCACAAAGCGTGTCCAGTACCACGTCGCGCGGCGCGTTGATCTCTGGCTCACCGTTTACACTGGTGGTGGCCTGCCCTCTTCTCCCCTGGGAGCACCTCGGTGGTTTCCGACCCGTCCGTCGCCGGACAGCCCGTGACCGACCAGCCCGATCCGGAACCCCGCGAAGAATGCGGCGTCTTCGGTGTCTGGGCGCCCGGAGAAGAGGTCGCGAAGCTGACCTACTACGGGCTCTACGCACTTCAGCACCGCGGCCAGGAAGCGGCCGGCATCTCGGTCTCCGACGGTTCGCAGATCGTCGTCTTCAAGGATCTCGGCCTGGTCAGTCAGGTTTTCGACGAGCAGGTCCTGCAGTCGCTGCAGGGACATATCGCCGTCGGGCACTGCCGCTACTCGACCACCGGCGCGACCATCTGGGAGAACGCGCAGCCGATCTTCCGCACCACCGCCACCGGCAGTGGCCTGTCCTTCGCGCACAACGGAAACCTGGTCAACACCGCGGAACTGCGGGATCGCACGGTCGAAGCCGGGCTCAAACCGCACGCGGGCCTGACCGGTTCGTCCAGCGACTCCGACCTGGTGTGCGGGCTGCTCGCGGCCAACGCCGCCGACAAGGGCATCGAAGCCGCCGCGATGGAACTGCTGCCCACCCTCAAGGGCGCTTTCTGCCTGGTCTTCGCCGACGAGTCCACCCTGTACGCCGCCCGCGACGCGCACGGCGTGCGCCCGCTGGTGCTGGGCAGGCTCGAACGCGGCTGGGTGGTCGCGAGCGAGACGGCCGCGCTGGACATCTGCGGCGCGTCGTTCGTCCGCGAGGTCGAGCCCGGTGAGCTGATCGCCATCGACGCCGAAGGCCTGCGCTCCTCGCGGTTCGCGACACCCGAGCCCAAGGGCTGTGTCTTCGAGTACGTGTACCTCGCGCGCCCCGACACCTCGATCGCCGGCCGCAGCGTGCACGCCACCCGCGTCGAGATCGGCCGCAAGCTTGCAGGCGAGCATCCGGCCGACGCCGACCTGGTCATGCCGGTGCCCGAATCCGGCACCCCGGCCGCCATCGGCTACGCGCAGGGCTCCGGCATTCCCTACGGCACCGGCCTGGTGAAGAACGCCTACGTCGGCCGCACCTTCATCCAGCCGTCGCAGACCATCCGCCAGCTGGGCATCCGGCTGAAGCTGAACCCGCTGCGCGACGTCATCCGCGGCAAGCGGCTCGTCGTGGTCGACGACTCCATCGTCCGCGGCAACACCCAGCGCGCGCTGGTCCGCATGCTGCGGGAAGCCGGCGCGCTCGAGGTGCACGTCCGGATCGCCTCACCGCCCGTCCGCTGGCCGTGTTTCTACGGGATCGACTTCGCTTCCCGCGCCGAACTGGTGGCCAACGGCGTCGACCTCGACGGCATCCGCCGCTCCATCGGCGCGGACACTTTGGGCTACATCTCCCTCGACGGGCTGGTCGCGGCCTCGGAGCAGCCGAAGTCGCGACTGTGCACCGCGTGCTTCTCCGGCGAGTACCCGATCGCGTTGCCCGAGGACGCGCTGATCGGGAAGCACCTGCTGGAGAGCCTGGACTCGGTCAATGGCGCGGCGAAGCCCGTCAGCCCTGCCGGGTACGGTGCTGAAGACGCCATCCGGCGTCCCTAGTCCTTTCTTCCAGAGTTGGAGTCCGCTTCCGTGAGCGAGTCCACGAGCGCCACGTACGCCGCCGCCGGGGTCAGTATCGACGCCGGTGACAAAGCCGTTGAGCTGCTCAAACCGCACGCCGAGAGGGCCACCAGGCCCGAGGTGATGGGCGGGGTCGGCGGTTTCGCCGGGCTGTTCTCCCTGAAGCTGGACAAGTGGAAAGAGCCGGTACTGGCCTCGTCGACCGACGGGGTCGGCACCAAGATCGCCGTCGCCCAGGCACTCGACAAGCACGACACCGTCGGCATCGACCTGGTCGCGATGGTCGTCGACGACCTGGTCGTCACCGGTGCCGAGCCGCTGTTCATGCAGGACTACATCGCCGTCGGCAAGGTCGTGCCGGAGAAGATCGCGGCGCTGGTCGGCGGCATCGCCGAGGGATGTGTCCAGGCGGGCTGCGCGCTGCTCGGCGGCGAGACCGCGGAGCACCCCGGTCTGATGGGCGAGCACGACTACGACCTTTCGGGTACCGGTATCGGCGTCGTCGAAGCTTCGAAGGTGCTCGGCCCGGAGCGGGTCCGCCCCGGTGACGTCGTCCTCGCGCTCGGCTCGTCCGGCCTGCACTCCAACGGTTACTCGCTCGCCAGGCACGTACTGCTGGAGATCGCGCGCATGCCGCTCGACGGGCACGTCGAGGAGTTCGGCCGCTCGCTGGGCGAGGAGATGCTGGAGCCGACCAGGATCTACGCGAAGGACTGCCTCGCGCTGGTGGCCGAAGCCGATGTCCGCACGTTCGCGCACGTCACGGGTGGCGGGCTGGAGCAGAACCTCGCCCGGGTCATGCCGCGCGGCCTGGTCGCGAAGCTCGAACGCGGCACCTGGACGCCCGCGCCGGTGTTCGCCCTGATCGGGCACCGCGGCAAGGTCGAGCGCGCCGAACTGGAGAAGACGTTCAACATGGGCGTCGGCATGGTCGCGATCGTCGGCGCCGACGACGTCGACCGGGCGCTGGCGATGCTGACCGCGCGGCACGTGCCGGCGTGGATCCTCGGCGACGTGCAGCCCGCGGAAGACCCGGACGGCCCGCGCGCCGTGCTTTCCGGTGACCACCCGCGCTTCTGATAAATCTCTTGGCTCAGGTGGAACACTGGGCTCGTGGCTGATGACGTGGTGGTCGGCACCCGGTTCGTGATCCCGGGTGCCGAATTGAGCGAACGGTTCTCCCGGTCGTCGGGTCCGGGTGGGCAGGGCGTGAACACCACGGACTCGCGAGTCGAACTCTCCTTCGACGTGGCCGGTTCGGCTGCGATCCCGGAACACCTCCGGGCCCGCATGCTGGACCGGCTTTCGTCGCGCCTCGTCGACGGCGTCGTCACGATCACCGCGTCCGAACACCGCTCCCAGCTGATGAACCGGGAAGCCGCGCGGGCGCGGCTGGTCATGCTGCTGGTGGACGCGTCGGCGCCCCCGGCCGCCAAGCGGCGTCCCACCAAACCCTCACGGGGTTCGAAGGAACGCCGCCTGGCCTCGAAGAAACGCCGCGGCGAGGTCAAACGAACCCGCCGCGGCGGCTACTCGGACGACTGAGTTCCCGCGATCAACGCCGGACGGACGGGTTCACGCGAGTGGTCATCCGTCGATGTGGATCCCTGCTCCGCTGACCGGGACTGACAGGTGCACGCACTCGGCCGAGGTCCTGAAACCGACCCGGCCGTAGACGCGCTCCGCCTGTCCGGCGCCCGGCGTCAGGAACACCGAATACCCGCCCCGTGAATGGGCAACTCGGGTCAAGTGCGCCGTCATCGCCGCCGCGATCCCGCGGCTCCGGTACCCCTCGATCACCCCGATGCCCGCGATCTCGGTCGCGCCGTCCAGGATCGCGGTCGCGACCCCGCCGCCGACGACCTCACCGGTTTCGGCGACGGCCATCACCGACAGGGTCTCGCCGCTCAACTGATCCGGCGACGGTTCGAGGTGCTGATCGGGATCGGCCTCCCCGAAGGCGAGGTTCTGCGCCCGGATCATCTTCCGCAGCTCATCGGCCGTTTTCGGATCCACCAGCGTGATCCCGGCCGGTTTCGGCTGCTTGACGAGCTGCTCCGGAGTGCAGATCATCAGCGGGACCCGCCGCTCCAGCGTGTACCCGCCCTTGACGAGCACGGCCTCGGCGGCCGGAACCGCTTCCGTCAGGAACTCCAGGCGCGGCACGAGTCCGCGCATGCGGAACGCCTCGGTGAGCCGGGTGACGTCGTCCGAAGTGGGGACGGCGCCGTCGTCGGGGATCGCGTAGTTGAGAAAGGGGCTGTCGGCCTCGAGGTAGTACGTGGCCAGGAAGGGCCCGATCCGCTCGGTTTCACGGAATTTCGCCGCGGTGACGCGGATGTAGGACTGTAGCGCCCTGATCGTGTCGGAAAGCACTGGTTGTCATGCCTTTCGGGCAGGAAAGAGAGACGCACGGGAGGACCCGCGTGCGTGGTGGAGTTGGCGTGTGCGCCGGCTAGCTCGTGCCGACGGCGCTGAAGGCGTCAGGCATGAGGCATCCCTCTTTCCAGGCAAAGTGGTGCTTTCGCGATCACCTTCGCACGGCGGTCAAGCGATTTACCGGCGAGTGCGCGATGCTCGAGTAGCGCCAAGAGGTGATCTTTCCGGTAGCGGAAAGGGCTTCCCCGTGCTTGGCTTGGAGGAGCGGCCGTCCACAGTGGAGCCTGTGGACAAACCTGTGGATGGTTGCGAAGTCGCAGGAAGAAGGCGTTATCCCACAAGGAAAAGCCTGATGATTGACCTGTGTACTACTTGCCGTGTCCGGCGAGCTCCCGTGCGCGTTCGATCAGTTTCTGCAGGTGCAGTCCGCGACCCACGTCACACGGGTGCGAGGTCGTCCCGCTCGCGGCCATCGCGGCGAAATCGTCCAGAAGCGCGGTGTACGACTCACCGGCGGAACCCGGTTTCCGCCCTAACGTGCGATAGCCGTGCTCGCCGTAAACGGCCACTTCGACGACCGTCGGCTGGATCGGCAGCCGCAGCGACAGGGTCGCCGTACTGGTCGCGCCACCCGCGTGGGCGAACAGGCACTGCCACAGATCGTCATCGCTCCGGTGCGCGGCGAGCACGTCGGTGATCTCACCGAGCGCCGCGTCCAGCAGATCGAAGGCGTGCGGGCCGATGTCGGCGAGCGCGCCGGAGTCGTGCCGCCACGCCGAATCCTGGTACTGCCCGCCGAGCAGCGCGCCGGAAAGCCAGCGCGCGCCGCCGCCGCGCCAGCCACCCGCTTCCTTGATTCCGTCGAGCCAGTCCCGGGTCATCGGCGAGTACCGCAGGATCAGGACCACGAGGCTGACCACGCCGGCGGCGCCGACCGCGTCCGCGAGCCTTCGCGCGCCGTCGAGATCCGCGGCGATCGGCTTCTCCAGGATGACGTGCTTGCCCGCCTCCGCCGCCTTGACCGCCAGCTCCGCCTGCACGGCGGGCGGCACGGCGAACGCGACCGCGTCCACCTGGTCGAGCAACTCTTCGAAGCTGCCGACAGCCTCGGCGCCATGCGCTTCGGCCAGCTCCGCGGCGGCTTCGGGACGCCTGGCCCAGACCGCGCTCAACGTCGTACCCGGGTGATCGGCGAGGCCCGGCGCGTGCACCGTCTTCGCCCACGGACCGGCACCGACCAGACCCGCACGCAGTTGTCCTTGTCCCACGGCCCCGAGTCTAGGTGTGCCACCACGCAAGCTGTACGCACCATCGAGTTGCGTTCAAGGTGTGCAAGTCCGTCGCGGAGTTGCGTTCACAGCGACCGGGCGACCCGGTCGTAGATGTCCAGAAGTTCGCCCAGCTTGGCTGAGGTCGGCACGTGCGCGGTGTCGAGGTCGAAGACCCGGAACCGGTTGCGCGGGGTGCGCTCGTCGGCCTCCCGGATCATCCGGTCCTGCAACGCGGGCGGGATGATGTTGTCCCGCAGGTGCCGCACGTACACACGCGGGACGCACCCCCAAGTGCGCAGGTCACCGCGGGAATCGACGTCGCTCTTCCCGGGTAGCTCGTCCGGCATCATCGAGTTCAGGAAGGCGTGGAACTCGGCATCGGTGCTGTCGCTCATGAAGGCCTCTTTCGCCTTCGCCAGGCGCACCGGGTCGGCGATACGCCAGTTCGAGCGGAACGCCCCGACCACCGCCGGGTCGGCCACCATGAACTCCAGCAACGCCATGACCTGCGTCGTCTTACCCTCGTCGGTCCGCAAGTAGTGACCAGGAGTGGGCAGTGTGCCGCAGCAGAACGCGGTGTCGTAGACCAGCAGGTCGATCAACCGCGGCACCTGGTTCGCGACCAGGCTGATCGCCGCGCCGCCGATGCTGGCACCGACGAGCACGACCGGGCCGAGCGCGGCCGCCCGGCGGACGGTTTCCACGGTCGCGGCGATGTGGTCGGCCACGGTCACCCCCGCCAGCGGCGACGGTTCGGTCGCGAAAGCCGCGAGGTCCTGCGGCGCCTGATACGAACGCCTGAACTGGGCGTCTGCCGGCCGCTGGCCCGGCAGGTCGACGCCGACGCAGCGGTATCCGCGCAGGACCAGTTCGTTCGGGACGCCGGAGACGCCGTTCGCGCCCGCGGCGAACACGAACGTCGGCACGCCGCGGCGTTCACCCGCGGCCGCCGGACCCGCGGCGGCGATTCCGGTGAGGCCGGTCAACCCGGCGACAGTGATTGCCTTGCGACGCGTGTGCTTGGTCATGCCGTCCATGCAACCGGGGACACCGGTTGCACGGACAGCCGAAGAAGTGGTCGCCCGCCGCTGCGAAAGTTGCGGCTCAGGAGTAGCTGTAGAACCCGCGGCCGGTCTTCTTGCCGAGCAGGCCGGCGTCGACCATGCGCAGCAGCAGCGGCGGCGAGGAGTACAACGGTTCCTTGAACTCGGCGTACATCGAGTCCGCGATAGCCTTGATGGTGTCCAGGCCGATCAGGTCCGACAGCCGCAGCGGGCCCATCGGATGCGCGGTGCCCAGCTCCATGCCGCGGTCGATGTCCTCCGCCGACGCGAAGCCCGACTCGATCATCCGGATCGCCGAAAGCAGATACGGCACGAGCAGCGAGTTCACGATGAACCCGGCGCGGTCCTGCGACCGGATCACCGTCTTGTGCAACGCGGTCGTCGCGTGCTCCTCCGCGCGGCGGGCGGTGTCGTCGCTGGTCAGCAGCGAAGGCACCAGCTCGACGAGCGGCAGCACCGGGACCGGGTTGAAGAAGTGGATGCCGACCACCTGCTGCGGGCGGTCGGTCGCCATCCCGAGCTTCATGATCGGGATGGACGAGGTGTTGGACGCGAACACCGCGTCCTCGCGCTCGACGATCTTGTCCAGCGACCGGAACACCTCGATCTTGGCCTGCTCCTGTTCCAAAATGGCCTCGATGACGAGGTCGCGGTCGGCGAACTCGCCGATCTCGGTGGTGAAGCGGAGCCGTCCGAGTGCCGCGTCGGCGTCTTCCTGCGAGAGCTTCCCGCTCTTGACGCCGCGTTGCAGCGACTTCTCGATCCGTGCCCGCCCCGAGTCCAGCGCGGGCTGGTTCACCTCGGTGATGATCACGTCGAGTCCGGCACGTGCGTGCACCTCGGCGATGCCGGAGCCCATGAGCCCGGCTCCGATGACACCGACCCGCGTTATGTCGGACATGGCACCTCTTCCCTATTTTGGGCAGCACGCGACACGCGAGGGTGGTACCCGGGGCAAAGCCCCGAGCCACCCTCGCGTGTCACGCGTCGCTCAGCGGCGGTATTCGTCGTACCCGTCGTACGGGTCGTCGTCTTCCCGCTTGTCGTCCTCGTGCCCGTAATCCGAAGAACTACTGGACAGCTCGCGCTGCAAAGCATCGAAGTCGGTTTCGTGCGAGCTGTACTTGAGCTCGCGCGCCACCTTCGTCTGCTTGGCCTTAGCCCGGCCGCGCCCCATGGCTCGACCCCCTCGCACAGGGGCGGGGCGGCCGGGGGAATCGGCGGCCCCGCATCGTCTCGACAATTATTTCCTGCTGACACCGTACCGTGTCCGGGGGGTTGGATGCGACGTGGCACGGTGTGCCGGTGGCGACAGTGTTCACCGGACGCCGGTTACCGGCCGGTCGGTGGCGATAGTCGCAGGTCGGCGTGTCACGATGCTCGTGTGCCCCGTCCGTTCGCGGCCTATCTCCGCGTCTATGAGCCCTTGCTCGCGCTGGGCGATCCACCGGACGAACGCCTGCTGGAGGCCGTCGAAGCCGCCCGGCTCGATCGTTCGGCCGCGGGCGAGCGCGAGCAGTCACTGTGGCTCAAGTCACAGCATGCCGGGCGGCTGTTGCCCGCCGAACTCGCGGACGGCCGGGCCGCGCCCAGCCTCGTCACCGATGTCCTCGTCCTCGACCCCGAAGACGTGCCGGAGGGTGAGCACGGTGACGCCGGTCCGGGGCCGCTGCTCTGCCCGATGGAGATCCGCGCCCGCTCGGCCGCGGCGCTGGTGACCTTCCTCGGCGACGCGCATCCGGCGCTGAAGAACGCGGTGCTCGGCGCGGGCGGCGCTTCACTCGACATGATCCGCGCGCGGGCGAAGTCCGCCATCGGCGATCTGACCGCGTCGGCGTCGCACACGCTCTCGACGACGTGGACCGTCCCGCTCCCGTGGTTCGTGCTGTTCGATCCCGGGATGCGCCGGGTCAAACTGGGCAAGGGCCGCGACGACCCCGAGCGTGAAGTGTCGTGGCGGGTCTCCATCGCCGATGCGCGGCATCGCGCCCGCGAGGTCGGCGACCTGCTCGAAGCGACCTTCGGTGACTCAGCGCCCGGCCGAGTCCTGCTCGAGACGCGACGCTGGCTCGACAGCTTCCACCCCGGCTCGGCGGTCGAGCTCGACTACGGCGGCCTCGTGCAGCTCTTCGCCGACTCGATCCTTCAAGCCGACACGACCGCCGAAGAGGTGCACGACATCCTTGACGCGCTCCGCACCGGCAACGTCGACGAACTGGCCGAACTGTTCGCCGACCTGCGGGACTTCTGGGGCGACCTGGCCGCTCGGGAACGCGCGAACTAGCCGATGTCTCTCGAAGCGCGCTTTCGGATTTCCGCAGCCGGGCCGCGGCATCCGCTGTTCACTCACCCAGCCAGGTCAGCGGCCCGCCTCCGCAAATCCGAGGCCTCTAGCCGAAGAGACCGGCGGCGACACGCAGTTCGCCGACCGGTTTCCCACCACCCAGAACGGCCGATTCGGTCAGCCGCTCCGCCTCGCCGTCCGGGTCGATGCCGAGGTGGCGCAGGGTCGCGAGCAGCAGTGGGAGCCGTGCCCGCGCGGCGCCGTCGTCGATCTTCAGTGCCAGCGCGGTGCCGTCGGGGAGGGCGAACGCGTGCACTCCCTCGGCGCCGCCCTTCGAGAGCAGGCCCTCGACGCCCTTCATCAGGACGGTGTCCTCACGGCCGGTGCCCGCGACCTGCCACGGATGCGCGCGGACGGCGTCCGCGACCCGGCGTTCCGGCCCGCCCATCGCGGTGACCAGCCTGCCGAAGGACCGGGCGAGCCCGGTGAGGGAGAACGCGAACAGCGGGGCACCGCAGCCGTCGACGCCGACCGTTTCGATCGGCTCGCTGGTGAGGTCGGCGACGGTCGCCTGGACGATCTTCTGCAGCGGATGGGTCACGGCCGCGTAGTCCTCGGTCGGCCAGCCGAGCTGGACGCAGGTCGTGAGCATCGCGGCGTGCTTGCCGGAGCAGTTCATGGCGGCGCGGCGTTTCCCCGCCGCGGCCACGGCGAGCATGCTCGGCTCGTGCAGCGGGAACGCGGGCGGGCAGGCCAGCGCGTCCTCGGTCAGCCCCACGCGGGAGAGCAGCGCCAAAGCGCCCTCGACGTGACCGGCCTCGCCGTTGTGCGACCCGCAGCCCAGCGCGAGGTCCTCGTCGCCGATCGTCAGGCCGGCGCGCAGCATCCCGACGGCCTGGAGTGGCTTGTTGGACGAGCGCGGATAGACCGGCCGCTCGACGTCCCCCGCGGAGAACCGCACCGAACCGTCCGGGGCGGTGATCACCAGCGCGCCCCGGTGCGTGCTCTCCACGAAACCGGACCGGACGACCTCGACCAAGACGGGATTCGTCACTCGGAGCCGCCACGTTCGGTGTCGAGAAGATCGTCGACCGAGGCTGTGCCCTTGCGGTAGCGGGTCGCGATCTCGGCGTTGATCGTGTCCATCACGCCCTGCACCTCACGGCGGTATGAGGAGACGGAGACCTCTTCGTCGGCGTACCTGTCGAGGGCGTTGACGAGCTTCTCGTCCGAGAGGGTGCTGACGTCGGAAAGGTCCGTGTCGCCGATGAGCGCTTCGGCGAACCGCCGGTGCTCGCCCGCACGGGACGGCTCCAGCCGCTGATGCCTGCCCGAACCCGTGGCCGGGCCGATCGCGTTGTCCGCCAGTATCGCGGCCAGCCGCTCGACCACACTGCTCTCGCCGCCCGAACTCCGGCGCTCCTGCTCGGCCCGGACGATGTCGATCCGCGCGTGCAGCAACCGCCGCAGATACGACAGGTCGGTCTCCTCCTGCGCCGCCTCGTCACGGCGCTCGCGCAGCACGGAAAGGGGCAGCTCGCCGAGGTCGCTGAGATACCCAGGGCCGAGCACGCGGTCGATACGACGGCGACCACCGGGCCGGACTTCGATCACCGGGCTAGCTTAACGCGCGCCGGGCGAAATGTTCCGCGGGGCGCGATACCACAAGGATCCTCGCCCCTCGCGACTACCTCCCTTGCTCTTTCGGTCACCTCCAGAGCGCCCCCCACCCGTCCCGGGGGCGGCCCCTGGTCCAGTTTACCGGGGGTGGGGGTGGAAAAGTGCTGGTCGGCGGAGTTGTCCACAGGTGGGCAGAGTTGTGGATAACTGGGGTGAGGCGAAGGGCGCTCCCCCTTCAGCCCCTGGGGCTGAAGGTCTCAGGTACATGAAGGCCCCCTTCACTGCGCTAGGCGCAGTGAAGGGGACCTTCATGTACCTGGAACGTGCGCGAAGGTCGAGTTTCCTTCGCTGAGCCGAGGTAAGGGGGCCTTCACGCGCTCTCGTTGGGGCCGGTGGTGCTGCTGGGACGAAAGTGGTGGTCCAGGGCCGGAGGAGGGGAACTTTGGGGACCCAGAGTCCCGCAACAAGGCCTTCACGGCACGCACCACCAAGCCCAGAAGCACGAAAGCCCAGAAGCTGTCAGCCCCGCAGTCGCTGAGCGGCCTCCCGGCCGGGAGCCGGAGCCTCAGCCGGAACGGAGTCCGGGTCGATGGCCGCCTGCACGACGCGATCCTCCGCCCCCACCAGCAGTTCGGCACCCGGTTGCGTCGAGCGTTTGACCAGCGCCAGTGCGATCGGTCCCAGTTCGTGGTGCTGCACGACACTGCCGACGCGTCCGACGGTCCGCTCCCCGAGGACCACCGGATCGCCGGTTTCCGGCGTGATCTCCGGCGAACCGTCCAGGTGCAGCAGCGCCATGTACCGCGGCGGCCGCCCGACGTTGTGGACCTTCGCGACGGTCTCTTGCCCGCGGTAGCAGCCCTTCGCCACGTGAGCGGCGGAGTCGACCCAGTTCACCTCGTGCGGGATCGTGCGCTCGTCGGTGTCGAGGCCCAGCCGCGGCCGCAGCGACTCGACGCGCAGCGCGTCGAACGCCCAGCTGCCCGCCGGCCGGGCACCGGCGTCGGTCAGGCGGCGCCACCAGTCGGCGAGTTCGGCGCGGGGCACGGCGAGATCGACGCTGTTCCGTCCCGGCCACGGCATCCGCCGCGCGAAACCGCCACCGGGGAGTGACACGACCGAATACGGGTCCGAACTCAAGGAGACGTCGACAGCGGCCAGTACGCGATCCGCGTCGGGGCCGAGGACGGTCAGCAGCGCCAGTTCGCCGGAGACATCTCGGATGTCCACTTTGGACCAGAACTTCATCGCTTCGAGGTACTCGCGCAGCGTCTGTTTGCCGCCGGACGGAAACGCGCTGGTCGCCACCGCGCCCCGGTCGCTGTCCAGCCACACCGTTCCGTCCGCGTGCGCGACGACCATGTGGGTGTCCACGCGGCCGTGGGTGTCCAGGACGAGCGCCTCGGTGCCGGTGCCTTCGGCGAGCCCGGTGACGTGCTGCGAGATCACCAAATGCAGCCAGGACAACCGTTCTTCCCCGGTCACGGCCAGGATCTCGCGGTGCGAACGGTCGATCACGACCGCGCCGCGCGTCGCCGTCCGTTGCTCGGCGAAGGGGTCTCCCCAATGCCACGGGACACCCTCTTCAGGATGCCCGTCGGGTGCCGCGATCGGTCCGGGAAGGTCGAGCAGGGGGGAGCGGTAGGGCATGAAACCCATGGTAGTGAGTACCGTGTCCGTATGCGCGTGCTTGCCTTCCTCGACGGGACCCTGGCCGACCCCGAAGCCGCCCACCTGCGAGTAGACGATCTGGGACTGCTTCGCGGCGACGGCGTGTTCGAGACGATCCTCGTCGTCGACGGGCGACCTCGCGAGCTTCGCCCGCACCTCGAGCGGCTGGCCCGTTCCGCCGCCATGCTCGACCTGCCGGCGCCGGACCTCGCGGCTTGGGAGCGCGCCGCGCGGACCGTCATCGACAACTGGACCGCCAGCTCCGAGATCGCCCTGAAACTGGTGTACACCAGGGGAATCGACGGCGATCCGGAAGCGAAACCGTTCGGGTTCGCACTCGGCGTGGAGATCGACGAGAAGGTCCTCCGCGCCCGTGTCGAAGGCGTCGCGGCGATCACCCTCGAACGGGGGATCGAGCCCGAACTCGCCGAGCGCGCCCCGTGGCTGCTGCTGGGCGCGAAGTCGATTTCGTACGGCGTCAACATGGCCGCGCTGCGGGAAGCGGGCCGCCGCGGCGCGAGCGATGTGATTTTCACCGCCGCCAACGGTTCGGTCTTCGAAGGGCCGACTTCGACCGTCGTCCTCGCGAAGGACAAGACGCTCTACACGCCGCCGGCGAGCATCGGCATCCTGCCGGGGACGACGCAGGCGGCGCTGTTCCGCGGCGCCGAGCGGGCGGGCTGGTCGATCAAGGTCGAGCCGCTCCAGGTCAAGGATCTCGGCGAGGGCGAGGGACTGTTCCTCGCGTCGTCGGTCCGCAAGCTGACCAGGGTGCACACGCTCGACGGCGTCGCGCTGAGCGACTCCAGCGCGATCCACGCCGAACTGGCCGCCGCCTACGAGAGCGAATACGCGATCAGCTGAGCGGGCTGATGATCAGCAGGTGCGGCAGGATCGCCTCTTCGCGGTAGGCCGCGATCTTGTGGTGCCCGTCGAGGATCACCGCCGCGTCGGCGGTTTCCAGCACCACCGCGACCGGCCGGTGCCCGCTCTTGATCGCCGTCCGGTAGTAGCCGACCCGGGATACGTCGGCGGGCGGCCAGTCGGCGCTCGGGGTCAGATAGCGGTCTTCCGTCAGCCGTTCCGGGCCGGTGACCTGGTATCTGCCGTCGGCGAAGAGATCGAGGAGCGGGCGCAGCGTGTCGCCGAGCGGCCGTCGCATCTGCCCCGTGGCGAGCGCGATCCGCAGCGACTGGGGCAGTTCTGGCTGGGTGGGGACCGAATTCGTGTCGATGACACCTGTGCCACCGTCGACCGTTACCTTTTCCACACCCTCGTGGACGAGTGAAAGCGGAGAAGGGTTCCGGGACGGGCCTGTGCGAGCGCCGGGAGTGACGCCTGTCTCACCACGGCCGCTACCGGATAACCACCGGTAGTTGGATGATCCGCCAAGAACACGACCGGCAGCCCGTTCGGCGGGACTTGGATGGCACCGATCAGCAGGCCTTCGCTCGGGAGTTCCTTTTCGGCGTAGTCGCCTTCGCGCGCCAAAGGAGTTCCGTCGAGCCGGAGGCCGACGCGGTTGGATTCCGCCGTCACCGTCCACGTCTTCGCGAGCCCGGCTTCCAGGCCCTCGAACCAGTGCGCCCGCGGCCCGGGCCCGACCGGCACGACCAGCTCCGACGGCGCCACGGTGGGCAGCACGACATCGGCGCCGCGGGCCACGCCGGGCGGCGTGCCGAGTGGGAGGACGTCGCCCGCGCGCAGTGGCGCGGGCCCGATCTCCGAGAGGACGTCCCGCGACCGGCTGCCGAGTTCGGCGTCGGCCGCGATTCCGCCGGAAACCGCCAGGTAGCACCGCAATCCGTTGATGGGCGCGCCGATCGCCACGACCTGGCCCTCAGCCAGCCACACCGGCGCGTGCGAGCCGACGGCGTGCCCGTCGACCTCGACGGCGACCGCGGGGCCGGTCACCGCGATCGTGCAGGACGTCTTCGCGCGCAACCGCAGTCCACCGAACAGGCACTCGATGCCCGCGGCGGCTTCGTCGTTGCCGGCGAGCCGGTTGGCCAGTGTCAGCGCCGGGACGTCCAGCGCGCCGGATGGCGGGACGCCGAGATGCGCGTACCCCGGCCTGCCGAGGTCCTGGACCAGTGCGAGCGGGCCGGTCTCCACCACTTCGAGAGCCCTCATCCGGCGCTCCGGAACCGCACCCGGTCGCCGGGCGCCAGCAACGCGGGCGGGTCGGCACGCGGATCGAACAGGACGGCCCGGGTGTGGCCGATCAGCCGCCAGCCACCGGGAGAGACCCGCGGGTACACCCCGGTGAACTCGCCCGCGATCCCGACCGAACCCGGCGGCACGCGAGTACGCGGGCTCGGCAACCGCGGCTGCCGGAGTGGCCCGGGAAGTCCTGTCAGATAGCCGAAACCGGGCGCGAACCCGGTGAACGCCACGGTGTAGACGGCATCGGTGTGCAGCCGCACGACGTCCTCAAGGGACACTCCGGCGTCCTGGGCGACGAGTTCGAGATCTTCGCCGTCGTAGGTGACGTCCAGGGTGATCTCGCGGGGTTCGCCGTCGGGCGGATGTTCGAGATCGGCGCCGGACAGGAGGTCACGGACGGCGGCGAGAGCGCCCGAGCCGGGGGTTTCCACCACGAGCAGGCTCCTGGCGCCGGGGACGAGTTCGGCGATCCCGGACGGTCGCGCGGACGAAACCGCGGCATGCGCCGCGATCGCCTGGGTCAGGGAAGCACAGTCGAGCAGGGCGGCGTGCTCGCCGTAGGCACGCCACCGCACCGGAAAGGTCAGCCCACCACGCGACGCAGCAGCGCCGACGTGTGCGGCTGGAGTTCCTGGCCCATCATGGCGCGCTCCTCGACGTAACCGAGTTCGCCGTTGACGATGCCGTAAAGCCGCTGGGACGCCGTGACGTCCTTCGCGGTCGAAGAGCGGACGACGGCGTCGGTGCCCAGTTCCCAGGCCGGGACCGAGGCCTTCCCGCGCGGCTTGCCGTAGAAAAGCTCGATGATGCCGGTGTTGTGGGCCAGCAGCAGTTCGATCGTGTCGTCGGCCTGCGGGCGCCAGAACCCGGACTCGCGTGCCGCCGGACGGATGACGTTGCCGTCCTCGTCGAGCAGCCAGGCGCGGGCCTCGTGCGTGAGGAAGGGACGGCCGTCGTGCGCAATGGTCAGCTGCATGCCGAACCGGCGCGGGCCCTCGATGGTCGGGTAATCGACCTCGCCTTCGCCACGCCAGACCCCGACCAGCGGCAAGAGCGCCAGGCAGGCGTCATTGAGATTCGGGCCCTCGCGCAGGTTCGCCGTGTCGCCCGGGACGGGCATGTCGTCGAACTGGGGGAGGTTACGTTCGCGCGTGCTTTCCGCGCGCTTCTCCGCGGCCTGGATGGCCTCGTCGCCACTCGCCGTCATGGGTCAGCGCTGGTCCGCGTAAAGCCGGTAGACGACATACACGGCGAACCAGGTGATCGCGACGCCGGCGAGCACCAGCAGGGTCGTAAACAGGATCTCCACGCCACGCACTTTAGTCGCTACCTGCCCGGACGGCCTCGCACAGGGTGCGTGGCCGTGCCCACAGGTGCCCCCATGCGCGTGAAGGCCCCCTTCCCTCGGCTCAGCCGAGGGAAGGGGGCCTTCACGCGCGAAACGTCAGGCGACGGAGACCTGGAGCTGGTGTACGCCGGGACCCTGAGCGGTGACGGAGGCTTCACCGTTACCGCTCTTGTGCAGCGCGCGCACCGTCCAGTCGCCGGGAGCCGCGTAGAAGCGGAAGTCGCCGTCGGCCGACGAGACGACCTCGCCGGTGAAGTCGCCGCCGCCGTCCAGCAACCGCACGAAGGCGCCGCCGACGGGCCCGTCCGCGCCGGTCACCTTGCCCGCCAGCACGACCTGGCCGCGAGTGTCGTAATCGGCGGGCGTGGCCTCCTGGACCGGCGCGCCGCAGCTGTCGTCCACCGCCATCACTTGGCTCCCAACTCGACCGGCACGCCGACGAGCGAGCCGTATTCCGTCCATGAACCGTCGTAGTTCTTCACCGCGTCGTAGCCGAGGAGCTCGTGCAGCGCGAACCACGCGATGGACGAGCGCTCACCGATCCGGCAGTACGCGATCGTGGACTTCGACTCGTCGAGGCCCTCGTCGGAGTACAGCTCCTTGATCTCTTCCTCGGTCTTGAAAGTGCCGTCCTCGTTGGCGACCTTCGCCCACGGGACGTTCAGCGCGCCGGGGATGTGGCCGGGGACCTGCGACTGCTCCTGCGGAAGGTGCGCCGGGGCGAGCAGCTTGCCGGAGAACTCGTCGGGCGAGCGCACGTCGACGAAGTTGCTGCCGCCGATGGCCTGCACGACCTCGTCGCGGAACGCGCGGATCGAGAGGTCCTGCTCCTTGGCCTGGTACGTGGTGGTCTCGCGCTTGACCTCGTCCGAGTTCAGCTCGCGCCCGTCGAGTTCCCACTTCTTGCGGCCGCCGTCGAGCAGCTGCACGTTCTCGTGGCCGTAGAGCTTGAAGTACCAGTACGCGTACGCGGCGAACCAGTTGTTGTTGCCGCCGTAGAGAACGACGCGGTCGTCGTTCGAGATCCCCTTCTCCGACAGGAGCTTCTCGAAGCCCGCCTTGTCGACGAAGTCGCGGCGGACCCCGTCCTGGAGGTCCTTGCGCCAGTCGAACTTCACCGCACCGCGGATGTGTCCGTTGTCGTACGCGGTCGTGTCCTCGTCGACCTCGATGAACACGACACCCGGGGTGTCCAGGTTCTCCTCGGCCCACTGGGTGGTGACCAGGACGTCTTCACGGCTCATGGAGCTGACTCTCTTTCTGGTGGTTAGGACGCGCGCGGGCTGGGACTGAAACGCTTGATGAGCAGGTACATCTCGCAACCGAGACAGAAGTTGAACGCCGCGTTGAGGAAGGCCGCGAACAGCGCGAACGCCGTCGCGACGAAGCCGAGCGCGGTCAGACCGGCGGCGAAGCCGACGGTGCCTGCGACGGCGAACACGAAGCCGACGGCCTGCGCGAACCGCAGTGGCGCGGCGTCTTCCCGTTCGGTCGTCGGGCCGAGGCGCGGCGCGACCAGGTAGCGGTAGACCAGGGAGTACGGCGCCGGCTTCAAGCCGATGAAGGCGCCGATCGCGAACACCACCGCCTGCGCCGCGAGCAGTGGCCACCACTGGGTGATGAGCACGACCGCGAGCACGATCGTCGTCAGGATGGCGGCGAACCGCGGACCGCGGGGGTCGACGGCCGGTCCTGCGGACATGGGTCCTCCTGCGAACGAGAGGGAAAGAGGTGCGTGCCCGACGGGCGCGCGGGCGGCTGAGGCGCGATCAGCGAGCCGGACACAGGCTGCTGCGAACGCGGCACAGATCCACTGCGCGGCGCTGGGTCAGCAAGGTTCGGGGCAGCCTGTTCACGGGCACGAGGGTACGCAGAGCTCCCTCAGGTTGGGAACCGTGTTCACACCTTGGGACGCTTCCCAAAACTCGGGATCAGGCGTTCGCCAGGTGGGGTTTCAGGGCGTCGAGGAGCTCCTGACCTCGGGGAACGCCGCCGACGCGGAAAACCTCCCGGCCGTCCGGTGTCAAGGCCAGCGTCGTCGGAGTCCGCAAGACGGAAAGTGCCTGGGCGACTTCCGGGGTCTCGGTGACGTCCAGGTCGACGTGGGTGAGCCCGTCGGTCTTCTCCGCGAGAGCAGACAGGATGGCGCGCGTGTGGCGGCACGGCGCGCAGAACGTGGTGGAGATCTGGACCAGGGTGACGCCGTCGGGGGCGAGCGCGTCCGAGACGCGGCCGGGGAGGGTGGATGTGCCGGACTTCGCCGCACGCACTCGGCCGTCACGCGCCCGCAAAAGCGCGCCCGCCACCCCGCCGAGCGCCAGAACGCCCAGCAGCACCCACACCCCGGTCATCCGAGATCACCCCGCGTCGAATCAGCCCTGCGGCTTCGCTCCGCTGAAGGCGACGTTCTTGCCTTCGCCCTTGATGGTCACCGAGCCACTGCTCACGCGCACCGACGTCGGGGTCACCGAAAACGGCATCGCGCCGGTGTCGATGGTCGCGTTGAAGTTCGGCAGCAACGCGTCCTGCACCGCCTGGGGAACGATGGTGGTCTCCTTGTCATTCCCGAACTGGAGGCGCTTCGGCTCGATGCTGATCTTCTGGCCGTTCAGTTCGATCATCGCGAAACAGAAGATCTCCACCTTCTGACCGGCGATCTGCACGTTGCCGGACAGCCGGATTCCCGCGCTGGAGCTGTCGATCGGCTCGCCCTGCGCGTTGGTGGTCGGCGGTGTCGTCTCGCCCTGGCCATTTTCGCCGTTGCGGACGTAGTCCTCGGTGACCGGTTCGATCTTCAGGTTCTCGATCTTGTCCAGCGGCGCCTGCTTCGCGATGTCGGAGGCCTTGATGGTCACCTCGCCCTTGAGTGTCGCGATGGTGATCGCCTTCGTGTTGCCGTTCATCAGGTCCGAAAGCGGCGCCGTGACGTCGCTCATGTCCGCGTTGAAGTCCACATCGCTCAACCGCGGCGGGACGGCGACGCCCTGGGCGTTGACGGTGATGTGACTGTAGTCACCGGACAGAGCCTGGGTCAGGAACGGGAAACCGTGCACTGTGACCGCCGGATCGTTCTTCAGCGCCAGCTGTTCGCGGGCCTTCTGGGAGATCGTGTGCTCTGCGTACGCCGCCGCCCCGAAGTCGGCTCCGACCAGGAGCACCAGCAGTACCGCGAGGGCGATGAGCCAGCCTCGGCCACGCCGCTTTCCTCGCTTGACGGACCGGCCGGGGGACGGTCGTCCGTCGTGCGCCACGGGCCTGCTCACCATCGCGTCGAATCTCCTTCGTATCCCTCTTTGGCCAGGTGTGATCGATCCAGCACGGGGTAGGTGTCCGGCTGTTCACCCGCTATTCTCACTAAGCACCGGCTGTAGCCACTACGAGTGAAGGCGGTGCGGCGATGAGCCTGGACCTTCTGGTACTGACCGCGGAAGCAGACGCCACCACGGTGTTGCCCGCCCTGGATCTGCTGCCCCACACCGTACGCGTCCGTGCTCCGGAAGTGACCGCGCTCCTCGACGCCGGCCACCGCGATGTCATCGTCCTCGACGCCCGCAGCGATCTCGCCTCCGCGAAGAGCCTTTGCCGCCTGCTCAAGGGCGCCGGTGAGGACGAAGCCTCCACGCCGATCATCGCCGTCGTCGGCGAAGGCGGGCTGGTCGCGGTCAGCGCGGAATGGCGCACCGACGACATCCTGCTCCCGACGGCCGGTCCCGCCGAGGTCGACGCCCGGCTGCGGCTGGTCACCACCCGCGACGGCGCCACCTCGCAGGTGGACGCCGAACTCCGCGTCGGCGAGCTGGTGATCGACGAAGCGACGTACACCGCGAAGCTCCGCAAGCGCACTCTCGAACTCACCTACAAGGAGTTCGAACTCCTCAAGTACCTCGCGCAGCACGCCGGCCGGGTGTTCACCCGCGCCCAGCTGCTGCAGGAGGTCTGGGGTTACGACTTCTTCGGTGGCACGCGCACGGTCGACGTCCACGTGCGGCGGCTGCGCGCGAAGCTGGGGCCGGAGCACGAGCAGATGATCGGGACCGTGCGCAACGTCGGCTACAAGTTCGAGCGGCCTGCCAAGGGTGCCGCGGCGAAACAACAGCAGGCCATCGCCCTGGACGCGAGCGTCTACGAGCCGAGCGAGCTTTCCGCGCACTGAATCCCTTCCTCTCCTGCCTGACAAGACGTCCGGGCGGGAACAGGGTTCCCTAGTACTGTCGGTTTCATGCTCGATCTGCGGTGGACCGATGAACCGGAAACGGAAGAGATCCGCGACTTCCTGCTCGCCGTGCGCGAGGCCGACGGCGATCCCCTGGACACCGGTTTCCCCGGTGGGCAACACCTCCTGGGGCACGCCGACGGCGAGTTGGTCGCGTACGCGCACCTGGACACCGAGGGCGACTCGCACGGCAACCAGGTCGCCGAACTGTTCGTCCACCCCGCGCACCGCCGTGCCGGTCACGGCAGGGCGCTCACCAAGGCGCTGGTCGACCACGTCGCCGGGAAACCGCTGCGGGTCTGGGCGCACGGCGATCACCCCGCCGCCGTCCACATCGCCGGGACCGAAGGCTTCGAGCGCGCTCGCGAACTGCTGATCCTCCACGCCGACGTGGAGACGGCGGACTGGCCGGAACCCGTGACGCGCGAAGGGATCACGCTGCGCACCTTCGTTCCCGGCCAGGACGAGGAAGCGATGGTCCGCGTCAACGCGCGTGCCTTCGACTGGCACCCAGAGCAGGGCGCCCTGACCGCCGACGAGGTCCGCGCGACCGAGAAGGAAGCCTGGTTCGACCCCGAAGGCTTCTTCCTCGCCGAACAGGATGGCGAGGTCGTCGGCTTCCACTGGACGAAGGTCCACGAGGCGGTTCCCGGCCGGTTCGGCGGCGAGCCGGCGGGCGAGGTCTACGTCATCGGCATCGATCCGGACGCGCAGGGCGGCGGCCTCGGGAAGGCGCTCACGCTCGCCGGGCTGCGGTATCTCCGCGACCGCGGACTCGGCCAGGTGATCTTGTACGTCGAGGGCGACAACGCCCCGGCACTCGCGGTTTATGCGAAGCTCGGCTTCACCCGATACGAGGTCGATGTTCAATACGCACGGTAATCGTGTTCCCACGGCTGGCACTTGACCGGTCACGGAGAGCAAACGCGCAGGTCACAGGCGAGACACGGACCACTTTTGGAGTAGTCGCACTGCTCACATCGGCCGCCTTGTTCACCTTTCGTTCACCCTTTGACGGCCACCTGTCCACTGTCAGTGCCTAGTGTCCGGGTCCGGTAGGAACGTTCCCGTTCCGCCGATCCGGCGAATGTCTCCCAGTGGAGGAAATGCAGTGAAGATCATGCGGCCCGCGGGCGCGATCGGCATCGTGGCTAGCGCCGCCCTCGTGCTCGGCGCCTGTGGATCCGACCCGGCGTCCAAGCCCGCCAGCACGGGTGCCGCCGCCGCTCCCAGTGGCGCGGCCGACGTCGTTTGCGGCGGCAAGAACCCGCTTTCGGCAGAGGGGTCGTCCGCGCAGAAGACCGCGATCGACATCTTCGTGCAGCAGTACGCCGCCAAGTGCGCCGGTCAGAAGGTGAACTACAACCCCAGCGGTTCCGGCGCCGGCATCAAGCAGTTCAACGCGAACCAGGTCGACTTCGCCGGTTCGGACTCGCCCCTCAAGAGCGGCGAAGAGGCAGACAAGGCCAAGGCCCGCTGCGCCTCCGACGCGTGGAACCTGCCGCTCGTCATCGGCCCGGTCGCCATCGCCTACAAGGTCTCCGGTGTCGACAAGCTGACCCTGACCCCCGAGGTCACCGCCAAGATCTTTAACGGCGGCATCACCAAGTGGAACGACCCGGCCATCAAGGCGCTCAAGGGCAACGAGAGCGTCAACCTGCCGGACAAGCCGATCCAGGTCATCTCCCGCACCGACGAGTCGGGCACCACCGACAACTTCCAGAAGTACCTGAAGGCGGCCTCGAAGGGCGCTTGGACCCAGGGCGACGGCAAGAAGTTCAACGGTGGCGTCGGTAACGGTGCCGAGAAGTCCAACGGTGTGGCCAGCGCGGTCAAGGCCACCGACGGCGCCATCACCTACGTCGAGTCCTCCTTCGCGAAGGACGGCCTCAACGCCGCCCTGATCGACAGCGGCTCCGGCGGTGTCGAACTCACCGCGGCGAACGTCGCCAAGTCCCTCGACGCGGCGAAGTTCAAGAAGGAAGGCTCCAACGACCTCGCGCTGGACCTGGAGTCGATCTACTCCAGCAACGTCGCGGGCGCCTACCCGGTCATCCTCGCCACCTACGAGATCGTCTGCTCCAAGTACGCCGACGCTGAGGTCGCCAAGGCCGTCAAGGCCTTCCTGAACGTCGCCGCCACCGACGGTCAGAAGCCGCTTTCGGACAAGGGCTACGTGCCGATCCCGCAGAGCCTCCAGGACAAGGTCCTGACCGCTGTCAAGGCCATCGCCTGACCCTGTTGCCAACCTCAGGTTGATCAGTAAAGACAGGCTGGACAGAAGTAGTCGATGAGCGATTCATCTTCGCCCAGAACGCCCACCGGCGACCCCGGTGGGCGTTCTGGCGTCCGCGAGACCTTCACGGAGGACCCGATTTCGGAGCAACCTGCCGCGTCACCGCCCGAGAAGTCCTCGGTGCAACTCGCGAGCCCCAATTCCAGGACGGTGCGACCCGGTGACCGCATCTTCCAGTTCCTGACCACCGGAGCCGGCGTCTTCGTCGTCTCGCTGATCGGCCTGATCGGGCTGTTCCTGCTGGTGCAGGCCATTCCGGCGCTCCGGGCCGACAACGTGAACTTCCTGACCAGCCAGACCTGGCAGACCGAACCGAACGACATGAAGTTCGGCATCATGGGCCTGCTGCTGGTCACGGTCTACAGCGCGTTGCTGGCGCTGATCATCGCGATGCCGATCTCGCTCGGCATCGCCCTCTTCCTGACGCAATACGCGCCGAAGCGGCTCGCGCGGCCCTTCGCCTACGTGATCGACCTGCTCGCCGCCGTCCCGTCGATCATCTATGGCCTCTGGGGCCTGATGGTCTTCGCGCCGACGATCGAGCCCTTCTCCCAGTGGGTCAACGACACCTTCTCGTGGATCCCGATCTTCGCGGCGGGCAACGTCTCGCCGGACATGCGCGGCACGATCTTCACCGCGGGCATCGTGCTCGCCGTGATGATCCTGCCGATCATCACCTCGCTGTCGCGTGAGGTTTTCGAGCGGACCCCGACCCCGCATATCGAAGGCGCGCTGGCGCTGGGCGCCACCCGCTGGGAGGTCATTCGCACCACGGTCCTGCCGTTCGGCAAGGCGGGCTACATCGGCGCTTCGATGCTCGGCCTCGGCCGCGCGCTCGGCGAGACGATCGCGCTCGCGATCATCCTGACCGGCGCTGTGGGCCGCGAGTTCACCTTCAGTCTCTTCGACGGCGGCGCCACGTTCGCCTCGAAGATCGCGGCGGACTACGCGGAGCTCAACAACGAGATCTCGGCGGGCGCGTACATCGCGGCGGGCCTGGTGCTGTTCCTGCTGACGTTCATCGTCAACTTCGCCGCGCGGACCATCATCGCCAAGAAGGGGGACTGAGCATGTCCACCACGCTCGAGAAGACCCCCGCCACCACCCCCGCCTTCCAGCAGGTCAGTCTCGCGAGGAAGACCAAGAACGGCCTCGCGACGGTCCTGATCTGGCTGTCGTTCCTGATCGCCGTCGTGCCGCTGGTGTGGCTGCTCGCCACGGTCGTCATCAACGGCGTCAAGCGAATCCCGTACAGCAACTGGTGGACCGAGGACTTCGGCTCGGTGCTGTCGGACGAGGTCGGCGGCGGCGTGCTGCACGCGGTCATCGGTTCGGTGCTGCAGGGCCTGGTCTGCGCGATCATCGCGGTCCCGATCGGCATGCTCGTCGCGATCTACCTTGTCGAGTACGGCCGCGGCAAACTCGCGAAGATCACGACGTTCATGGTGGACATCCTCTCCGGTGTCCCTTCGATCGTCGCGGCGCTGTTCATCTACGCGCTGTGGATCACGACGTTCGGCCTGCCGCGCAGCGGTTTCGCCGTGTCGCTCGCCCTGGTGCTGCTGATGATCCCGGTGGTCGTGCGGTCTTCGGAGGAGATGCTGCGGATCGTCCCGGACGACCTGCGTGAGGCCTCCTACGCGCTCGGCGTGCCGAAGTGGAAGACGATCATGAAGATCGTCCTGCCGACCGCGCTGTCCGGCATCATCGGCGGCATCATGATGGCGCTCGCCCGGGTCATGGGCGAGACCGCGCCGCTGCTGGTCCTCGTCGGGTACTCCGCTTACGTGAACTGGGACATCTTCGGTGGCGAGCAGGCCGCCTTGCCGCTTCTGATGAACAACGAACGGGTCAGCAACCCGTTCGACGAGGGCACCGTCGCGTTCGACCGGATCTGGGGTGCCGCGCTCACCCTGGTGCTGATCATCGCGGTCGTGAACCTCCTCGCCATGCTCTTTGCCCGTCTTGTCGCCCCGAAGAAGAAGTGAGCTGTTTGAGATGGCCAAACGAATCGACGTCAAAGACGTGGACATCTACTACGGCAAATTCCACGCCGTGGACGGCGTCACCCTCTCGGTGCCGCCGCGGAACGTCACCGCGTTCATCGGCCCGTCGGGCTGCGGCAAGTCGACGGTGCTGCGCACGCTGAACCGCATGCACGAGGTCATCCCCGGCGCCCGCGTCGAGGGTGAGGTGCTGCTCGACGGCGAGGACATCTACGGCACCGGAGTCGACCCGGTGCAGGTCCGCCGCACGATCGGCATGGTCTTCCAGCGGCCGAACCCGTTCCCGACGATGTCCATCCGCGACAACGTCGTGGCAGGGCTGCGCCTGGGCGGCACCAAGGGCAAGAAGCAGCTCGACGAGATCGCCGAGCGCGCGCTGCGCGGTGCCAACCTGTGGAACGAGGTCAAGGACCGGCTGAACAGGCCGGGCGGCGGCCTCTCCGGTGGTCAACAGCAGCGGCTCTGCATCGCGCGGGCGATCGCCGTGCGGCCGGACGTGCTGCTGATGGACGAACCCTGCTCCGCGCTCGACCCGATCTCGACGCTGGCCATCGAGGACCTGATCGGTGAGCTCAAGAAGGAGTACACGATCGTCATCGTGACGCACAACATGCAGCAGGCGGCGCGGGTCTCGGACCAGACCGCGTTCTTCAACCTGGCGGGCGTCGGCCAGCCGGGTCGCCTGGTGGAGCTGAACGACACTGAGAAGATCTTCTCGAACCCGGACGAGAAGGCGACCGAGGACTACATCTCGGGCCGCTTCGGCTGAGTCTTCGGCAAAGTACGTGAAGGCCCCCTTCATTGCGTCTAGCGCAATGAAGGGGGCCTTCACGTACTTGCGGGTGGTCCTGAACGGGGTTGGCTACGGCCCGCGTTTCGTCCTCTAGTTGCGGTGGTTCGTGGTGCGAACTACCGCAACTAGAGGACGAAACGCGGTCGAGGTCAGGGGGGGTGTAGTCGGCAGCGCGACCCAGGGCTCGCGGTCGTCCGCGTCCGGAGAGCGGAAGGGGCCCTTCACCGCGTGACATGCGGTGAAGGGCCCCTTCGCTGCGTCTTGTGCGGGGAATGTCCCCTTCGGACTAGGAAAGTTCGTCCGGGCCGTAGCCGGGCATCTTGCCGGTCACCACGAAGATCATCCGGCGCGCGACCGAGACGGCGTGGTCGGCGAAGCGCTCGTAGAAGCGGCCCAGCAGGGTGACGTCCACGGCCGCGGCGACGCCGTGGTCCCAGTTCCGGTCCATGATGACCGTGAACAGGTGCTTGTGGATCTCGTCGACCTCGTCGTCGTCCGACTCGATCGTGCGGGCGGCCTGGACGTCCTTGGACTTGATGACCTGCTCGGCCTGCCGGGCCAGCTTGACGGCCACCTCGCCCATCTTGGCGAAGTCGCCCCGCACGGCGTCGGGGAGAACCGGTTCGGGGTGACGGCGCCGCGCGGCCTTCGCCACGTGCAGGGCCAGATCGCCCATCCGCTCCAGACTCTCCGCCGCGTGGATCGCGGCGAGGACGGTCCGAAGGTCGGTCGCGACGGGTGCCTGCAAAGCCAGCAGCGCGTACGCCTGCTCCTCGCATTCGGCGCGCGCGTCGTCGACCTTCGCGTCGTCGCTGATCACCTGCTCGGCGAGTCCGAGATCGACCTCGAGCAACGCCCGGGTCGCCCGCTCCATCGCGTCGGCGACCTGGAGCGACATGCTCGCTAGGTTCTCGGCGAGCTGTTCGAGTTCGACATGGTAAGCCTCACGCATGGCCCAACCCTACGGGCAAGAGGGACCAAAAGCCGCATCCCAGAGTGAACCTGACGTGAACCCGGACTAACGAATGATCCTTCTGCGGATCTTCAGCCTGAGCTGCTGCTCTTCTTGGCGCCGCCGGACTTGGCGGCACTCGTCGGAGCGGGCCCCTCGCTGTTCGGAGGGGGTACCGGGGCCTTCTCCTCCAGTGGAGTGTTGTTGATCAGCGCGTCGAAGACGGCCTTCGACTTGCTCTGCAACAGCACCTCGTTGCCGCGGTTGTTCGCCTCTTCGGTGGTGGGCACGGTGAGGAACTTGACCTTGCTCGAGTCCATCCCGCGCATCGATTTCGCCAGCGTCATCATCTGCTTGATGCCGAGGTTCTCGCCGAAAGTGGCCTTGGCGAACGCGTCGATGAAGCCGCTCAGCTTGCCGGTGTCCAGGATGACTTCCTTGGACATCACCGTCTTCAGCAGCGCGCCGAGAAACGCCTGCTGTCGTTTGATCCGGCCGTAGTCCGACGTCGGGTCGCCCTTGACGTGCCGCGCCCGGACGTAGTTGAGCGCCTGGTCGCCGGAGATCCGGACCTCGCCCGCCTGCGGGATGATCATGCCGAGCGTGGTGTCGTCGACGGGCTTCTCGTTGTACACGGTGACGCCTTGCACGGCGTCGACCATGGACTTGAAGCCGTTGAAGTCGATGCCGACGAAGTGGTTCATCTTCATGCCGGTGATCTGCTGGATCACCTTCGTGACGCACTGCGGGCCACCGACCGCGTAGGCGGTGTTCAGTTTCGTGATCTTCTTCGCGGGCGAGGTCTCTTCCGTGTACGACGACGTGGCCGGGTCCCAGCGCTTGCATTCGGGGCGGTTGATCTCGAGGTCGCGCGGGAACGACACCATCACGACGCGCTGCCGGTCGGCCGGGACGTGCGCGATCATGACCGTGTCCGAGCGGGCACCCGGAGTGCCCTCCGTGTCGCCGACGCCGTCCTCGGCGGCAGCGCCGTCACGGCTGTCGGAACCGACCATCAGGAAGTTCTCGTCGCCGGTCTGGCCGGCGGCGTCCTGGATGTCGGCCGAGTCTTCGTCGAGCGAGGCGACGTTGTTGAACTTCGCGTCGAACCAGGTCTGCGCGCCCCACGCGGAGCCGAGGGAGAGGAACACGAGCGCGGCGACCACGGCGGCCGTGATCCGGCCCGCCTTGGCCGTCTGCCTGGTCTTGCGTTCCTTCTTCTCCTGCAGCCGGGTCTGCGGCGACGACTGCTCGGCGGCCGCCGCTTCGGCAGGCTCGGCGTCGTTGGTCGTGACCACCCGTTGCAGGGCCGTGCGGGTCTGCTCCAGCAGCGCGGCGGGACGGGAGGCGAGCCGTTCGCGGCGCTCGCGCTTCTTGGCCTCTTCGGCTTCGAGTTCGTCGTGCGCGGCGGAGAACCGGGCGAGCGTGTGGTCGATCCTGCGCTTGATGATCGTCGCGTCGTCGATCGCCTCGAGCTCGTCGGTCATCGTGAGCCGGTCCATCTCGGACCTCGGCGGGACACCTGGTGACAGCTGCGGGGAGGCCGACTGCGCCGGCGCCTGCGGTGCCGGTCGCTGCACGGGGCGACGAGGACGCCGCGGCGGGGCCGGGACCGCCGGCTGCTGCTGCGCGCCCGGGTTCACCACCGGCGGGCGGCGCTGCGTCGGCGCTTCAGGGCTCGGCGCGGCACGGCGCGGCTGACGCGTACGAGGCGGACGCGGGGGTTCGGTGGGCTGCGGCTGCCGCGTCGGCGCCTGCGGCGTGGCAGGTAGGGCCGCGCGAGACGCGGGCGGCGGGTTTCCGGCCGGGGCGGCCGGACGGGGACGACGAGGTGCGGGCGGTTCCGCCCGTGCCGCGTGCGACCCGGGTCTCGGAGGCTCGGGCTTTGAAGGCTCGGGTCTCGAAGGCTCGGGTCTTGAAGGCTCCGGCGTCGGCTCTTCCTGCCGTAGGCGGCGCGGCGCGGGTGCCTCGTCGGCGGGGTCGAAGATCGGGCGTTCACCTGTGTGACGTGCGACGACGTCGGAAACACTGATCCCGCCGTGGGTGTCCATCGAACGGCGTCGGCTCCCGCGGCCGCGCTCGCCGGCGCTCCTGTCCGCGTGGCTGTGGCGACCGGTCCCCGGGTTGTGGTGCTCGTCGGGCACTCGGTCTCCTTTCACGACTGGCTCGAAGCTCTTTCGTTATCGTACGGACACCTCGGGTTCGTGACGACAACCATCCCCGAATTTTCTTCACCCAAGGTACCGATCAGCGCCGAACGGTCCATGCGATCGGGTGAGCGGTTCTGGTTAAAGCTGCGTTAAAACAGGGGGAATCTGTTACGCAGAGTGCGAGCCTTAACCGAGTGAGTGGCTAGGCGTCCGTGGCGTCCGCGGAGTTCATCGAACGGGGAATCGTCCGCGACGATTCCTTATCCCGATAGGCCACTTTGTTCCGGCCCGCCCGTTTCGCCATATACAACAAAGCGTCGGCACGGCGCAACTGCCGTTCCGGTTCCGCCGCGTGATCCGGTTCCGCGCGGCTCTCGTGCGCGAGTCCCACGCTGATCGTCACCGAGAGTCCCTGCCGGATCCGCCGCCACGGATGGCGGGCCACCCGGATGCGGGCGGTGTCGGCGATGCGCACCGCGCGGGCGGCGTCGACGTCCGGGATGACGAGCGCGAACTCCTCGCCGCCGTAGCGGGCGCAGAACGCCTCGGGCGGAAGTCCTTGCTGGAGCAGATCGGCGACTTCGCGCAGCACCCGATCGCCGACCAGATGCCCGAAAGTGTCGTTGACCTTCTTGAACAGGTCGAGGTCGACCAGCGCGATCGCGATCCCGGGCGGGCCGCGGTGTTCGACGGCGGGGCCGTGCAGCCACTGGTCGAGGTAGCGGCGGTTGTAGCTCGACGTCAGGGTGTCCCGCAGGCTGCCGGCGCGGGCGAGGTCGAAGGCGGATTTGAGGTGGTGGTAGGCACGTCGCCAGTCACCCTGGGTGGCGAGCACTCCGGCAATCGATTCGTGCAGGCTGAGCAGATCGGTACCCGGCACGCCCGGTGGGAGCGCGGCCTCGTCGTCGGCTGCCACGCTCACCTCCGCCACGAATTGGTTTTCGTCGGATAGGAGGCAGGTCTTGAGGTATCGGTACGGTCCGAAGCGAATATCGCTCAAGTGGACGACGGCTAGACGCCATTGTCACGCACCGAAGTGCCGTTTTGTAAGGCCGAAAACGGCTCTAAGTCTTTGAGCTGCGAAAACTGATCTTTAGCCCAGTAACTCACGTTGGCCACATCGTCGTTCAGCAACCGTGCGTAATCATTCCAGCTCACCCAGCGCCAGTCGCCGACCTCGTCCGGATGCGGTTTCGGATCATCGTCGACCCAGGCGACGAAGACCGGGCAGAACTCGTTCTCGACCACGCCCTCGAACGGTGGCGTCCGGTAGCGGTACGCCGGCAGGACGCACCGGAGTCCGTCCAGCCGGGGCAGTCCGAGCTCGAAGGCGGCGCGGCGCCGGACGGCCTCCTCGATCGGTTCACCCGGTGCGGGGTGCCCGCAGACACTGTTGGTCCAGACCCGGGGCCACACCTTCTTCGTCGCGGCGCGGCTGCTGATCAGCAGGGCCTGATCGCCGCGGCGCAACAGATAGCAGGAGAACGCCAGGTGCAGCCGGGTGTTCTCGTGGTGGGCGGCCAGTTTGGGCGCGGTTTCGCCGGTCGGCACGCCGTCCTCGGTCACGTAGACGATGCGTTCGGTGTCCAGCTCGGTCGTGTTGTTCACCGGACCCACTGAACCAGCAGGCTCACGGTAACCGGTACCGCGACCAGAGTTACCCCTGTTAGTGGGACGAAAGGTGCTCCACTAGCAAAGAAGTGACGGCCTCGGGCGCCTCTTCCACCACCCAGTGGGAGGCGTCCTCGATCATCTCGAAGCGGTACGGGCCGGTGACCCGGTTCGCGGTGTCGAGCGCGGCCGTCGACCCGAAGGCGGCGTCCTCGGTGCTCCAGATGTAGAGCGTCGGAACCTCGATCGGCCCGATCTTCCCGCCGGTGCGGCCGGCGCGGTACCAGTTGAGCGCCGCCGTCAGCGCGCCCGGTTCGGACAGCCGCCGGACGTATTCGTCGACCTTGCTCGGCGGCACCTTCCAGTCGAAGATGCGGCGCAGCGCGTCGGCGTTGTTCTCGAGCATCCGCCGTTCGGTGACGCGGGTCTGCCGCCATTCGGTCATGTACCCCGACCGGAGATGCTGGTCCTCGTCGTTCTTCATGGCCTCCGCGAGCGCCGCCGGATGCGGCGTCGAAACCACGGCGAGGCTGCGGAGCCTGCCGGGATGCGTGTCGGCGGCCCACCACGCCACCGCGCCGCCCCAGTCATGCCCGACGAGGTCGAATTCGTTCCACCCCAGGCGATCCGCGATCGCGATGACGTCGCCGACGAGATAGTCGGCGCTGTACTCGTACGCCTGTTCCGGCCGGACGCCCGGCGAATAGCCACGCTGATCCGGTGCCACCGCGCGATAGCCGAGCACACCGAGTGTCGCGACCTGGTGCTCCCATTCCACCGCGGCCTCGGGAAACCCGTGCAGCAGCAGGACGGGGCGGCCGTCTTCGGGGCCGGCCGCGATGGCGTCGAAGGTACCGGCGTCGGTGGGGATGGTCAGCTGCTCGATCACGCCGCAGACTTTACGGGGACCGGGCGCGCTCAGCCTCGGAGTCGGGAGTTCGTGTCGTGAGCAGGTGAGCGGGGTTCGCTCACGCCCGGGGCAGCACACGGTGACACCGGAAGGCCAGGCGCCACCGCACCCAGCCGACCGGTCGCGAG
This sequence comes from Amycolatopsis coloradensis, assembly GCF_001953865.1. Taxonomy (GTDB): domain Bacteria; phylum Actinomycetota; class Actinomycetes; order Mycobacteriales; family Pseudonocardiaceae; genus Amycolatopsis; species Amycolatopsis coloradensis. The sequence goes on along the minus strand of NZ_MQUQ01000003.1, from coordinate 419,254 downwards.
CCGCTAGCCCCCGGAGTGCATGTCCTCGCCCTCGGGGACGCAGTCGTCGTCCGGGTCGTCGAGCCAGCCGTGCGGCAACGTGACCTTGCCCGGCGAACCTTGCCGCCCGCGTGGACCGGTGGCCGCGCTGGGGAACGGGGCTTCGTGGTCGAGCCGGGCGATGAGGTCGTCGAGCTGATCCATGCTGGAAAGCATCGCGAAGCCGCGCCGCAGCTCGGAGCCGACCGGGAAACCCAGGAAATACCAGGCCATGTGCTTGCGGATGTCGCGCATGGCCTTGTCGTGACCGTCGTGTTCGACAAGCAGTTCCGTGTGACGGCGCAACACCTTCGCGACCTCGCCGAGATTCGGCGGAGTGGGCTGGGGACGCCCGGCGAAGGCGGCTTCCAGCTCGCCGAACAGCCACGGCCTGCCCAAGCAGCCGCGTCCGACCACGACGCCGTCGCAGCCGGTCTGGTCGACCATGCGGAGCGCGTCCTCGGCGGAGAAGATGTCGCCGTTGCCGAGAACCGGGATGCTGGTGACGGCTTCTTTGAGCGCCGCGATCTTCGTCCAGTCGGCCTGGCCGGAGTAACGCTGCGCGGCCGTGCGCGCGTGCAGGCTGACCGCCGCCGCGCCCTCGGCCTCGGCGATGCGCCCGGCGTCGAGGTAGGTCAGGTGGTCGTCGTCGATGCCCACGCGGAACTTGACCGTGAACGGCACCCCCGCCTCGGCCGCCGCCTTCGCCGACTCACGCACGATGTCGGCGAACAACTTGCGCTTGAACGGCAACGCCGCGCCGCCACCCTTACGCGTCACCTTCGCCACGGGGCAGCCGAAGTTGCTGTCGATATGGTCGGCGAGCCCCTCACCGGTGATGATGCGGACGGCTTCGGCCATCGTCTTGGGGTCGACGCCGTAAAGCTGCATGGACCTGGGCTTTTCGTTCTCGCCGAAGGTCATCATGTGCAGGGTGCCGGGATGGCGTTCGACCACCGCGCGGGCCGTGATCATTTCGCAGACGTAGATGCCCGCGCCGTACTCCTGGCACAGCTGCCGGAAGGCGACGTTGGTGATGCCCGCCATGGGAGCGAGCACGACCGGGGGATCGACCTCGTAGGGGCCGATCTTCAGGCTGGGCTTGCTCAGGGTGGCTGTCACGTCCTCCATTGTCGCCTGTGGTGTCTGTCACTCGTCGGTGGGTCGCCTCCTTGTTCCAGACGATGACCTTGCCGCGAATCGTGGCACCGGCGTCGATCACGTCGACCCGGAAGACCCGTCCTTCCGCTGTTTGCCCGCGAACATGGCTGGAAGCGAGTCGGTTTGCCATTCGGCGAGCTTGGCTGCCCGGCCTTCGACCGTCAGAGCCCGGCCGAGCGGGTAGATGTACTTGCTCGCGAAGTGGAGGTTGAATTTCCCCACTCGAATTCTTCGGACGAAAATAGACCCCGGCGTCGTTGCCCGCCGACGAGGGCTGGACCGACTTGCTCACGGTTGCCGGGACAGCTCCGGGTGCGGACTGGGTGACCGTGAAGATCTCCCGACTCTTGCTGGCGCGCAACGGAAAGGCTGCGATTTCGGTAGCTTCGGTGCCATGAGCGTCCGCGCCAGGATCAACGACCTCTACACGCGGAGACTCCGCGCCCGCCTCCTCCGCGGCCCGCTGCCCCGGCATGTCGGCGTGATCATCGACGGCAACCGCCGCTGGGCTCGCCAGATGGGCTTCGAGGACGTCCGCGAAGGCCATCGGCACGGTGCCCAGCACATCGCCCGGCTGATGACGTGGTGCGAAGGCCTCGGTATCGGACACGTGACGGTGTACCTCGCCTCGGTCGACAACCTGACAAAGCGGGCGTCGCCGGAGATGACCTTCTTGATGCAGGTGATCGAGGACGTCGTCCGCGAGCGGCTGACCGCTCCGGGCGCGAATTGGCGGATCGCTCCCGTGGGGCGCTTGGACATGCTGCCGTCGTCCACAGCCGAAGTGTTGAAGCAGGCCGAAGAGGACACTCGCGGCGCGACGGGGCCTGAGCTGACCCTCGCCATCGGGTATGGAAGCCGCGAGGAGATCGTCGATGCCGTCCGAGACCTCGTGCTCGAAGGAGCGGCGGACGGCAAGTCCCTTGTGGAGATCGCGGAAACCGTTTCCGCGGAATCACTTTCCGCCCATCTCTACACGGCGGGCAGTCCGGAGCCGGACCTGATCATCCGGACCAGCGGCGAAGTCCGCCTTTCCGGATTCCTCCTCTGGCAGGCGAAGGGGGCGCAGCTGTACTTCTGCGACGTCAACTGGCCGGGCTTCCGGTATCTGGATCTTCTGCGGGCGCTCCGCGTCTACGCGGCCAAGAGCCCGGCCTCGTAACGCCGATCTACAGGATGGTCAGACCGATTCACCACGAGGAGCGATCACGGTCCGAGACATCGTCCCCTTGAGACGGGTCCCGTCGATGTAGGTCAAACGGCTGGCGACGGCCACGCCCGTGAGAAACCGCGGCCGTCGGCGACCGATGATTTCGCAGGTCGCGACCACATCGTCATCACGATTGAGTAGTGCTACGGATCCGGGAGCGGCCTCCAGGATCCATGCTGTTCGCCATGACCACCGATGGGGATGTGCTCCTCAGGCTCGCCGGGGAGATCGACGACCTTGGGGCCCGCCTCGCGCGGGTCGGTACGGAGCTTCGGACCGTCCAGTCCGGAGCGGAGCCGACGCGCGAAGAGGCGTCTGAGCAGGCACCTCAAGAGCAACCTGCCGCACCGCAACAGCCGCGGCCCGAGCAGCCGCAGCCCCAGCAGCAACAGCCCCAGCCGCAGGTTCCGCAGCAGCCGTACCCGCAGCACGCCCACTACCAGCAAGCCACGTACGCCCAAGCCCAAGCGCGGGCCCAGGCCCAGCAGCAATGGCAGCAGTACCAGCAGCAATACCGCCAGCACTACCAGCAGCCGCACCAGCACCCCCACCCGCCGCAGCAGCCCTACCGCCCGTACCAGCCCGTCCCGAAGGTGACGCTGGCCGAGAAGCTGAGCAAGGAAGGCGCGGGCAGCAGGCTGCTGGCCTGGGTCGGCGGCGCGGTCACGCTCCTCGGCATCGTGCTGTTCCTCGTGCTCGCCATCCAGCGCGGCTGGTTCGGCCCGTTGCCGCGGGTGATCGGCGGCGCCGTCCTCGGCCTGACGCTGGCCGGGCTCGGCCTGCGCCTGCACCGCACCCCGGCCGGCCGCACGGGCGCGTTCGCGCTCGCCGCGACGGGGATCGGGACGCTGTACCTCGACGCCATCGCCGCGACGACGATGTACGAGTACCTCCCGGCCTACGCCGGCCTCGCGATCGGACTCCTGATCGCGGTCGGCGGGTTGCTGCTGGCCGTGCGATGGAAGTCGTCGCTGCTCGCGACGGCCGTCGTGCTCGGCTGTGTGGTCTGCGCGCCGCTGATCACGCAGGGGTTCACCCCCGAGCTGGTCGCGTTCCTGCTGGTGGTCCAGGTGGCGTCGACGCCGGTGCAGTTGCGCCAGTCGTGGCCGTCGGTCGCGGTCGCCGCGGGGATTCCGCCGCTGGTCGCGTCGGTCTTCAGCACGGCGTTCACCGGCCTCGGCGGCAGCACCGCCAACACCGCCGCCGCGCTGGCCGCGGGCGCCGTCGGAGTCACGCTCGCCCTGATCGTCACCATCAAACGGCCCGGTGACGCCGCCGCGCTCGCCTTGCTCGCCGTCGCACCGGCGCCGTCGTTGCTCGCCGCGTTGTTCCTGCCGAAGACGCAGGCCGTGCTCGTCACCGCGGCGGTCGCGCTGGTGCTGCTCGGGGTGTGGGCGGCCGGTCAGTGGCTCAACGGCTGGACGGGTGACCTCGCGGGTGCCGCCGGTCTTCTCGCGGCCCTTCAGACGACGATGACCCTCTTCGACGGCTCCGCTCGCTCGGCGATCCTGATCGGCGAAGGAGTCCTGCTGGCGCTGGTCGCGTTGTGGACGAAGAAGCACGTGGCGCTCTTCGGCGGGCTGGGCTTCGCCGTCATCGGCGGGATCATCGCGCTGGCCTTCGACGTTCCGCCGACGCTCTTCTTCCTGATCAGGAACCGCCCGGACGCCGACCTCGCCGCCGCCCTGCTGGTGGCCGTCGCGATCCTGGCCGTCTCGATCACGCTTCCGTGGGTCGCGCACCGGCTCGGGCTGTTCAAGGCGGCGTCGGAGAACGTGGTGCCGTGGCTCTTCGCCGGCGTCTGCGCGCTCTACGGCGCGGGCGCGCTGGTGCTGTGCGCGTCGCTGCTGGCCGTCCCCGGCCGCTCGGGCTTCCTGGTCGGCCACGTGGTGATCACGGTGTCCTGGACGGTCGCCGCCCTCGTGCTGCTCATCCGCGGCATCTCGGTGGTCGGCCTGCGGGTGATCGGCCTGGTGCTGGTCGGCGCGGCGGTGCTGAAGCTGGTCCTGTTCGACCTCGCCGCGCTCGACGGCCTGGCCAGGGTCGCCGCCTTCCTCCTCGCCGGGCTGGTCCTGCTCGGCGCGGGGACGCGCTACGCCAAGCTCGTCGCGTCTCGCTGACCAAGACCGGAAGAAAAGGCCGCGGGTCGTGGTTGCTCGGTTCATGAGCTATCAACCCGACCCGCGGCTTGCCGTACGCGCGAAGGACAAGGTCGCCTGGCTGACCACGATCAGCCCGAAGGGCAGGCCTTCTCCCCGCCCGGTGTGGTTCGTGCTCGACGGTGAAGACCTCATCGTCTTCAGCCGTCCGGACACCGCCAAGACCCGGCACCTCGAAGCGAACCCCGAAGTCAGCGTTCACTTCAACAGTGACGAGTACGGCGGCTCGGTCCTGGTGATCGGCGGCAAGGCCGAGATCCTGCCGGACGGTCTCGCCTCGGAGCAGCCGGGTTTCCTCGCCAAGTACGAAGAGCATTACCCGGCGATCGACTACGACGTCCCGAAGTTCGACAAGGAGTACAACGTCCGGATCAGGATCCGGCCGGAACGCACCTGGGGCTTCTAGAAATCGACGGTCACACAGGCGATCCTGGCACCCGCGGTCCCGGCGTGGCCGGGGTCGGTGTGGGTGTGGTGTTCGTGGATCACGATCGAACCCGCCCGCCGCGTGGTGAACGTCCAGTCCACTTTGGACACGGCGGCGCCGCGGCCGGTGGCGTCGGTGGTGAGGTCCAGCCAGATCTCGTTGCGGGGGTTGGCGTAGGCCGGATCCACCGACGGCTTCACCGGGTCTTCGATGTTCTGGTAGTGCGGACCGGCGAGATCTCCGGTGGCACCGCACGGTTTCGTGTGCGCGTGGGCGCCGTATCCACGGTTGGGCAACAGGCCGGTCACGAGGACCGCGGTCGAGGTGCCGAAGGCCTTCGAGGTCAGCCCGAAGACGTGCGCGCGGGAACCGGGCGGGGCCAGCTCGGGTTTGTAGCTCGTGAGACCGCTCTTGGCGGTGATGACGTGGACCCGGGACTCGGGCGAGGCGGTGGCCGGCCCGGCGCCGGAAGTGAGGGCCAAGGCGGCGGTGGACAGGACGAGGGCGAGTACGGGGACGGGGCGCATGTCCTCTGCCTAGCCTGATCCAAGTCGGACCCGCCAGCACCACCACTCGAACGGGTGTAGCAATTTCAAACCAATGGAACTATAAGCGCCGGCCATAACGTCCATGAGGGCGCTGGCGGGGCATGGATGGCAGGTCAAGTGAACACCACCCCTCCGGATCGCACCTGGCTCGTCGCGGTCGCCGCGGCGCTCTGGGGCACCGACGGCCTTCTGCGGCTCCCGCTCGCCGAGGCACTCCCGGCGGCCACCGTCGTCTTCTGGGAGCACCTGCTCGTGGTGCTCGTGCTGAGCCCTCTCGTTCCCGGCGCCTTCCGCGCGCTGCGGCGGTGCGGTCCGCGGGAATGGCTGGCGGTGCTCGCCATCGGCGGTGGCTCGTCCGCGCTGGCGACGGCGATGTTCACCGCCGCCTTCAAACTGGGCGATCCGGTGACACCGTTGGTGCTCCAGAAGCTTCAGCCGGTGTTCGCCGTCCTCGCGGCGTACTTCGTTCTCAAGGAACGAGTCCGCCCGGGATACGCGTTCTTCGCGATCCCCGCCCTGCTGGGTGCCTGGCTGCTGGCGTTCAAGGATCCGCTGAACATCCAGCTCGCCGCGGCGAAGGCGGCGCTGCTGGCGATCGGCGCGGCCGCGTTGTGGGCGGCGGGCACCGTGCTCGGCCGGTTGCTCTCCACCGAACTGGCGCCGAAAGAGGTCACCACACTGCGTTTCACGGTCGGGCTCCCGGTCGCGGCGGGCATCGTGGCGGTACAGGGCGGCGGATTCGCGGTCGGCTGGGACAACGCGCTCGGACTCGGACTTCTCGCGCTGGTACCGGGTTTGCTGGCGTTGAGCCTGTACTACCTTGGCCTCCGGTCGACCCCGGCCGCCAGGGCGACGCTGGCGGAGCTGGCTTTTCCGGTCACCGCCGCCGTTATCGGCGTATCGTTCCTGAACGCGCATTTGTCCGGAACGCAGTGGCTGGGCCTCGCCGTCGTGGTCGTCGCGGTGACCTCGCTCGGCTGGCATGAAAAGGTCAGGCGTCAACCGATGGTCTTGGAGCCGCCGCATGGTCGAGCACACCGGAGAGACGAAGAACGAACGCCTGACCCGCAACGTCAGTGAGCTCCTCCAGGAGCTGCGGGTCGCGCAGGCCGGTGTCCAGATCCTCTTCGGATTCCTGCTGACGGTGGTGTTCACCGACGAGTTCCACGAGGCGAGCGGATTCGAGAAAGCCGTGCACCTGACGGCGGTTCTGCTCACGGTGTGCTCGACGGTGCTGCTGACGGCGCCCGCCGCGTGGCACAGGTTGTTGTTCCGCACCGGAAACCGTGAGCGGATCCTCACCGTCGGCAACCGGTCCGTCCTCATCGGACTCGGCTGCCTCGCGGCCGCGATCACCACGACGGTCGCGCTCATCGCCAAGGTCGTCTTCGGCCCGGTTTCGATGGCATTACTCGGCGTGGTGACCGCGGTGCTGTTCGTGGTCATGTGGTTCGTCGTGCCGCGGCGGATCGGCCGCGAGGACGGCGACTAGCGCCAGGTGCGGCCGGGTGTGCCTCGCGGCAGGCCGAACGCGGCGGGTGACCCGGTTTCCGGGCCGTCCGGGCTCGCGCCGTGGATCACCCGGCGGGCGCCGGCCCACGAGAACATCGCCTTGACCGAAGGCGAGTAGCCGGAGCCGTCCTTCGCGAGTTCCCGGTCGGGCACGCGGTATCCGTCCGGCGTGCGTTCCACGCGATAGACCATCGGCTGCCGCCGGAAGCCGCTGCCGGTGACGAGCCCGCCGCCTTCTTTCGCGACCTGACGAAGCTACCGAGCGGGGCAAGTGTTCATCCGCGGTTCGGGACGCGTTGCCTCCGCGACCGTAGGTTGCGGCCGTGAACGACTCCTCCAGACGGACCTTCCTGCGCGGTGCCGGGCTGCTCGGCGCCGGTGCGGCGGTCTCCGCATTGCCGACGCTCGGCGCCCCGGCCGCGTCGGCGACCTTCGGCCACCACGGCCCGGACGCCGAAGACGGCCGCTTCACCCTCGCGGTCCTGCCCGACACCCAGTACCTCTTCGACGCCGACCGCGGCGACCCGGCGCCACTGGACGCCACGCTGCGGTACGTCACCGGTGGCGACGAGAACATCGTCTTCCTGGCCCATCTCGGCGACCTCACCGAGAACGGGCAGCCGGGCGAGTTCGACCAGATCAGCCGGTCGTTCCAGCACCTCGACCGGCGCCGGTTCCCGTACAGCACGCTGGCAGGCAACCACGACATCGAGTCCTCGACCGACGACCAGCGCGGCCGCACGCCGTACCTCGACGCGTTCGGCCCGCGGCGGCAACGGGGTTCACGGACCTTCCGCGGTGCGAGCGCGGACGGCTACAACAGCCACCACGTGTTCCGCGCGGGCGGCCGCGAGTGGCTGCTGCTGGCGCTCGACTGGCGGCCGTCGGCGGGCGGGCTGGAGTGGGCGCGGTCGATACTCGCGCGGAACCCGCGGCTCCCGGCGATCCTGACCATCCACGAACTGGTCTGGTCCGACGAGGCCGGGCAGGCGCAGCTCTCGGAGTTCGGGCAGAAGGTGTGGGACGAGCTGATCGCCGGGAACGATCAGATCTTCCTGACCCTCAACGGGCACTACTGGCCGCCGGGCCGCGCGGTGAAGCGGAACAAGGCGGGCAACGACGTCCACCTGCACATCACCAACTACCAGGACCGCTACTACGGCGGCAGCGCGATGATCCGGCTCTACCGGTTCGACCTGGCGCGGAACGTGATCGACGTCCGCACGGTCTCGCCGTGGCTGGCCGATCAGGCGCCGCGGCTGAACGAGTTGCAACGCCAGGAGATCGAACGCACCGGCCCGGTGGACTACTTCAGCATGGAGATCGACTTCGAGCGCCGGTTCGCCGGCTTCGCGCCGGTCCCGGTCCCGCCCGCGCGGCCGGCCGAACGGCAGCTGATCCGCGGGACCGTCGCGTATTGGCGGTTCGAAGGGCGGGACGGCGCACCGGTCTCCGGCGTCCGAGACCTGTCCGGCCGGGGGAACGACCTGGTCCGGGTGACCCTGCCCGGCAGCCCGGCCGAAGCGCTGCGCTACTCCGGGGAGTTCTCCGGGCGGCAGCCGTCGAGGTCGAGCCTCCGGTTCGACGGCGGTAAGAAACCGGCTCGCGGGGCGTATCTGCGCACGGCGGACTCCGCGCCGATGAACGCGGAGACGTTCTCACGCGGTTACACCGTCGAGGCGTTTGTGAAGCTGCCCGAGGATTTCAAGGACGGCAAGCATTCCTGGGCCGCGCTTTTCGGCAGGCAGGGCTCCGGCGGCAAGGCAGGCAAGACCGGCGACGATCCCGATGAGCCCGCCGCGACACTGTCCCTTTCGGACGGTGCGGCGTTCCAGTGGGCGGTGTTCCCGGTGAACCAGAACGGGATCTCCACCTGCTGGGGGCACGAACTGGCGTTGCGGGAGTGGATCCACGTCGCCGCGGTCAACGACGGCAGGCGGACGACGCTCTACGTCGACGGCTGCCCGGTATTGCGTAATCCGAAGACGGCGGCCGCGGGGATCGCGAATCCCGGTGGGTCTTGGCTGATCGGCGCCTACGCCTACGACTCGATCGTCGAGCAGGCGTTCCACGGCTGGCTCGGCGACGTCCGGGTGGTGGGAAGGGCGCTGGAACCCCGCGAGTTCATGCTCGGCTGAGTTTCAGGCAGTGCGCGGTAATGGTGGATGTTCGTCCCCATTATCGCGCACCGTCGTTCCCGGCGAAAACCGGGGTTCCTCTTGACAACGGGTGGACAATAAAAAATCGGCGCTCGAATTAGATTCACTGATTCGCACGCCGAACTTGTCAGTAGTCTAAACGCTGTGAGGGACACTTGTCAAATCAGGGGTACGACGAGGAATTGCGAACCGAACGGGACTACATCGCGTCGCTCTACGGGCGGCTGGACGACGAACGCACGCGGGTGGGCAAGGCGTACGCCGGTGCGCTGCGGGGAGAAGGGTTCGTGCTTTCGGATCGCGAAGTCTCCGTCGGCACGAAAGCCCGCGAGATGGCGCGGCTGAAGATCGCCGACGAGGGCCTTTGTTTCGGCCGTTTGGACGCCCTTTCGGGAGAGCGGGTGTACGTCGGCAGGGTCGGCCTTTTCGACGACGAGAACGACTACGAACCCTTGCTGCTGGATTGGCGGGCGCCGGCGTCACGCGCGTTTTACTGCGCGACGGGCGCGTCGCCGGAGGGAATGTCGCGGCGCCGTCAGTTCCGCACTCTCGGCCGCCGGGTCCTCGACTTCACCGACGAGGTCTTCGGCCGTCCGAAAACGGCGGGGGAACGAGGCGACGTCGCGCTGCTGGCCGCGGTCAACGCGCCGCGCGGCGAGGGGATGCGGGACATCGTCGCGACGATCCAGGCCGAGCAGGACGAGATCATCCGGCTGGACCACGCCGGTGTCGTGGTCGTGGAGGGCGGACCCGGCACCGGCAAGACGGCGGTGGCGCTGCACCGGGTGGCGTACCTGCTGTACACGAAACGGGAGCGGATGGAACGCCGTGGCGTACTCGTGGTCGGGCCGAGCAGCGGCTTCCTCGACCACATCGGCCGCGTCCTGCCGTCGCTCGGGGAGACCAGTGCCGTCTTCGCGACGCCGGGGAGCCTCGTCGCGGGCCTGCGCGCCGAACGCGAGGATCCGCCGCGGGTCCAGCGGCTCAAGGGCTCGCTGGGGATCCTGGACGTGCTCGCGGCGGCGGTGACGGACCGGCAGGAACTGCCGTCCGAGCCGGAGCCGATCGAACTCGACGACGTCACCGTGCCGTTCGACGCCGAGGTCGCGGCGGCCGCGCGCGAGGTGGCCCGTGACAGCGGCCTGCTGCACAACGAGGCGAAGGCCGTCTTCGAACGTGAGGTGATCACCGCCCTCACCGAGCGCGCGGTCGACCGGATCGGCGACGGCTGGCTGCCGAAGGACGACAAGCACACCCGTCCGGAGATGCTGAAGAACATCCGGCGTGACCTGGAAGGCAGCGTGGGGCTCGGTGCGGTGCTGGACCGCCTGTGGCCGGTCTTGACGCCGCAGCGGCTGCTCGCCGACCTCTACGCCTCGCCGGAGCGGCTGCGGGCGGCCGGGGCCGATCCGGCGCTGCACCGCGAGGACGCGGCCGCGTGGACGGTGTCCGACGTGCCGTTGCTGGACGAAGCCGTCGAACTGCTCGGCTGGGACGACACCGCCGAGCGGCGGGCGGAGGAACGGCGGCGGCTGGAACAGCAGGAATACGCCGAGCGCGTGCTGGAACTCATCGAGGTCGAAGAAGACCACGACGACTACGAGTTCGCGCTCCGGCCGACGGACGTGCTGAAGGCGGAGGACCTGGCGGAGCGGTTCGCGAAACGCGACGACCGGGACCTGGCCGAACGCGCGGCCGCCGACCGGGAATGGACCTATGGCCACGTCGTGGTCGACGAGGCGCAAGAACTGTCCGAAATGGACTGGAGGGTGCTGATGCGGCGGTGCCCCAGCCGATCCTTCACCGTGGTCGGGGATCTCGCGCAGCGCCGTTCGCCGTCCGGTGCGCGGTCGTGGGACGCGATGCTCTCCCGGTACGTCGCCGACCGGTGGGTGTACCGGAAACTGACCGTCAACTACCGGACGCCGTCGGAGATCATGGCGGTGGCGGCTTCGCTGCTGGCGAGTTTCGCGCCGGACGTCGTGGCGCCGGAGTCGGTGCGGTCCTGCGGTGTACGGCCGTGGGCCCGCCGACTGTCCGAAGTGGACATGGAGGACGCCGTCGCGGAGTTCGTCCGCGAGGAATCGTCACGTGAGGGGACGTCGGTCGTCATCGGGCCGCCGGGGGTGCCGGGCGCGATCGCGCCGTCCGCGGCCAAAGGGCTGGAGTACGACGCCGTCCTGGTGGTGGAACCGCAGCGAATCCTGGCGGAGGGCCCGAGTGGTGAGGCGGAACTGTATGTCGCGCTGACAAGGGCGACGCAGCGGCTCGGGGTTTTGTACAGCGAGCCACTGCCGAAGGTCCTTCGCGGGCTCGACACCCGGCGGCGGACTCCGGACGCGTATCTGCGCTGCGTCTAGCCTTCCGCCGGTGCAATGAAGGGGCCTTTCATCGCGAAATTCGCGATGAAAGGCCCCTTCATTGCACTCAAGCCGCGGGTTCACCGCGTCAGGTTGCCCCAGGCGTATGTCTGTTTTGCGAGTTTCAGATACACCAAGGTTTCTGTGCTGATGACCCCCGGTATGGGCCGGATGTCATCGTTCAGCACACTCAAGAGGTGTTCGTCGTCCCGGCAGGCGACCTCGGCCAGAAGGTCGTAGGTGCCCGCGGTGAGTACGACGTAATGGACGTCCGGCAGCCCTGACAGCTGATCCGAGACCGAACGCGGATCGCCCTGGACCTTGATTCCGACCATCGCCTGACGGCCGAGGCCGACGTTGGTCGGATCCGTGACCGCGACGATCTGCATCGTCTCGTCCCGCAGCAGCCGCTGGACGCGTTGCCGCACGGCCCCTTCCGACAGGCCGACGGCCTTGGCCAGCGCCGTGAACGAAGCCCGCCCGTCGACTTGTAGCAGGGCGATCAAAGTGCGATCGGTGTTGTCCAGACCTCTAGGTGTGCGCTGCTCCATCTGCGCGCGTGGTTCGTCACCCATGCCGTCCCTCCCTTTGTTTCGGCATGCGATTCTTGTCGCGCAGCGTATCGATCAATGTCCAGAATGCTACCGCCGTTAAGTTGTTTGTCGCGATTCTCTTTCCCGGCGGCCACGTGCGCAGGATTCTGTCGTACGACAGGCGGACTGCCGGGTTTTTCGGACAGCGGGTCAGCCGAGGTCGCGTTTCAGCAGGTCTTCCTCGGTTTCCCGCCGGACGAGCAAGGTCGCGGTACCACCTGAGACGCCGACGATCGGCGGCCTGCCGACGAGGTTGTAATTCGAGGCGAGCGAGTGGTGATAGGCGCCGGTGCAGGGGACGGCGAGCAGATCGCCGGGGTGGACGTCGTCGGGGAGCGCCGGCCCGTCGGCGAGGACGTCGCCCGATTCGCAGTGCCGTCCGACCACCGTCATCGGCCGCCGGGCCGCGCGGCTGCGCCTGCCGATCAGGCGCGCGGTGTACGCCGCCCCGTAGAGCGCGGGCCGCGCGTTGTCGCTCATCCCGCCGTCGACGGCGACGAAGGTGCGCGAGCCGCGTTTCACCGCGCAGACCCGGTACACGGTGATCCCGGCCGGTCCGACGATCGCGCGGCCCGGCTCGATCGTCAGTTTCGGCGACGGGAAGCCGTGCGACGTGCATTCGTAGGCGAGGGCGACCCGCAGGCGGCGCACATAGCCGTCGATGTCGAAACCGGTGTCACCCGGCAGGTAACGGACGGCGTGCCCGCCGCCGAGGTCCAGTTCCCGCAGGGTGATGCCGTGGGTCTCGCGGAGCCGGACGAGTACGCCGACCATCTTGCGGGCGGCCAGTTCGTAGAAGTCCACACGGGACACTTGCGAGCCGATGTGGCAATGCAGCCCGGCGAGGCGGAGCCCCGGTTGCGCGAGCACGGCGGAGACTGCCCGGTCGAGGTTGTCACGGACCTCTTCACGCAGCGAGAACCCGAACTTCTGGCCTTCGGTGCCGGTGGTGATGGCCGCGTGCGTTCCGGCGGCGACATCCGGCGTCACCCGGATCAGCACCTGCTGCGCGCCGGTGGCGAGCGCGCCGAGCTGCTCGATCTCGTCGAGCGAGTCGACCACGATCCGGCGGACGCCGTAGGACAACGCGGCTTTGAGGTCTTCGGGGGTCTTCGCGTTGCCGTGCAGCAGGATCCGCTCGGCGGGGAAGCCGACCGACCGTGCCACGGCGATCTCGCCCGCCGAGCAGGTGTCGAGGGAAAGCCCTTCCTCGGCGACCCAGCGCAGGACCGCGCGGGTGCACAGCGCCTTGCTCGCGTACGCCACTTCGGCGTCGGGCATGGCCCGGCGGTAGGCGCGGGCGTTCTGCCGGACTTCGTCCTCGTCGAGCAGATACGCCGGTGTCCCGAACCTCGCGGCGAGGTGGGACACCGGCGCACCGGCGAACAGCAGTTCTCCGCCAGGACCGAGCCGGGTGCTCCGCGGCCAAACCCCCGGCTCGAGGTGGTCGGCGGCCTCGCAGCCGAGGCTGGGCAAGAGCTCGCTGAGCGTCACGGTTACCTCCGCGTCGATCGGTCAGTGCTCCGCCAGCACAACTCCGATCGGCCCGGCCCGGCCGCCCCGCCAACATCTCCCTGACGCCTTCAGCGGTCTCGCTGACGTGTTGTTAACGCACGGGTAACCGCGGTCACGCTCCTAGCGGACGGGCTCCGGGACGGTGTCGAGCGCCCGCACCATGTGCACGGCGAGGGAGAACGCCGCCTCGTTGGTGAGGTCGGTGTGTTCGTTGACGATCTTCTTCACGGTGTCGACCCGCATCTCGTAGCGGGAGACGGGGACGGTATCGGCGTTCATGGCGATCCTCTATTCGGTTGTTTCGGGTTTCGTGGCGCAGGTGCAACCGCGGCTGAACCCGCCGGCCGCGGTCGCGGTGCAGAACCGCCGGGCGATCGCGTCGTGCGCCGACAGCGGATGCGGGCAGTTCGGGCAGCGGTCGTCGGCGGCTGGTTCGGCGACGTCGCCGAGGGAGCGGGGGGCGGTCATCGCGCACCCACCGTCGCTTGAGCACGCAGCGGGGCCCCGACTTCGTGCAGATGTCTGAGGACGTAGCCGTAGGACGCCGCCCAGCCGCACTGCGCGTAGTCGATGCCGTGCTTCGCGCAGAACTCCCGCACGATCACCTGCGCGTGCTTGAGGTTCGGCCGCGCCATGCTCGGGAACAGGTGATGCTCGATCTGGTAGTTGAGCCCGCCGAGGGCGAAGTCCACGACCGGCCCGCCGCGCACGTTACGCGAGGTGAGGACTTGCTTGCGCAGGAAGTCGAGCTTGTGCCCGGCCGACAACGTGGGCATGCCCTTGTGGTTCGGGGCGAACGAGCAACCCATGTACACGCCCCAAAGGCACTGGTGCACGGCGATGAAGACGAAGCCGACACCGGGCGAGAGCACCACGAACACCGCGGTCAGGTACGCGGCGATGTGGGCGAGCATCAGCACGGATTCGAGTTTCCGCCGCTTGAAGCCGCGCTGGAAGATCGCCGTCACGCTGGACACGTGCAGATTCAGGCCTTCCAGCAACAGCAGAGGGAAGAACAGGAACGCCTGGTACTTCGCCATCCAGCGCAGGAAGCCGCGCCGTTCGGTGCCCTGGGCCTTGGTGAAGATCAGGGCGGCGAGGTTGACGTCCGGGTCTTCGTCCTCGTGGTTGGGGTTGGCGTGATGGCGGGTGTGCGTCCCGATCCACCAGCCGTAGCTGAGCCCGGTCAGTCCACCGTGGACGAATCCGGTGACGTCGTTCGCCTTGCGGCCGCGGAAGATCTGCTTGTGCCCGGCGTCGTGGCCGATGAAGGAGAGCTGGGTGAACATCATCGCGAAGAAGGCGGCGAGGAACAGCTGCCACCAGGAGTCCCCGAGGTGGGCGAACGCCACCCAGCCGCCCGCGAAGGCGAGCAGGTTCAGAGAGATCTTCGCCGCGTAGTACGCACGCCTGCGTTTGAGCAGCCCCGCGTCAATGACCAATTTGGACAGTTCAGCGAAGTCGCTGCCCTGCCTCGTCTGTGTGGAGGTCATGAAAGATCACACCGTTCTGGTCTCGTGAAAGTGGGCAATCCAGCAACGGGTTCGAAACACCGAAGAGGTCCGGTTCGGCCAAGAGAGGGCACTGGTACCACAACACGCCACGGACGCTCCGTGGTCTTCTTCCAGCGTCCCACGTCCGCCGGGCGGAAGCAATTCACCTGAACAGCACGAGATGGCGTACAGTCGAGGACATCGAGGGAAACTTCCCCCGGTTCCGTCCGGTCGCGAGGTTCGACCGGGGACAGGAGCACCGGCCAGACATCGTTTCCCTCGCGTTCATGGTCCCGCCGGCTTTGACCGGTGAGCAGCCGCCCGCCGCGCCGCACGGCGCGCCCCGAGGCGCCCATAAGGGCCAAGCCGCGATCGTCGATGGCCACGACCTCTGACCTGTCGCCGTATGCGCGCCCACCCCCGGCGGGCGCGCATACGGCCAGAAAATTCTTGGCGCAGGCCCCATTTACGGCACAAACCCAGCCGTGCCAACGCTTCCTTCACCACGCTCACGTTGTCGGCGTTGCCGCCCGCGCCTCTTCGAAGGGCCGGACGTGTTTCCAGACGGCCATCGCCGCACGGAAGTCTCCTTCCCGCAACGAACGGAACAGCTTCAGCGAGATCGATCACCCTCGCCCGCCCGGCCACGGTCTCGACCGTCACTTCGAAGCACTGTGGCGCCTCGGCCCCGTCCAGTGCGTAGAACTCGCCGGTGTTCCCGTTCGGTGTCACGACGTCGGTTGGCATGTCCGATCTGATATATGATGTGACGTCCCCTCGGTAACATGATGCGGCTGATGGGTCGTGCGTCCTGAAGGTTGGGACGCCCCGGTCCGGTTGTTTGCGACCGGGACGACACGCGTGCCCAGTACTTGGGGTAGGTCGCGGGTGCAACCGGCAGGCATGTTCCGCACGTCTTCTCCGCATGCGAAGACGATGGCTCTGGGGCACCCCGGCAAAACTGGTCCTGTTCGGCTTGGTGGTCGTGTTCCTGAACGCTTCGTGCGGCCCGCCGGCGCTGGGTGACTCGTTCACGGTCCGCCTCGGCGCCTGGGCCGTGCTCCCGGACGAAGACCTCTACCTCGGCTACCTCGCGGTGCGGGACGAACGGTGTGCGCCGGATGCCCTGTGCGTGTCCGCCGGGCGCGCGATCGTGACGGTTTCCTACGCCAAACCGTCGACCGGCCCGAGGGTGTCGTTCACGATGGACGCGGTCGACCCACGGCCGAAGACGCTCGGCGAGTACGAGGTCGACTACGTGACCCTTTCGCCCAATGCCGCCTTCCTCACCTTGCGCCTCAATCGAAGCGCGACGTCTACTTAGGACAGCGCGGCGAGGAAGACTTCGAGTTGTTCCACGACGAACGCGTGGTCATCGGCCTGGGGCAGTCCCGAGACGCCCACCGTGCCCACGGGACCCACGCCGTCGACGATCACCGGGAACACGCCGCCGTGTGCGGCGTACAGGTCCGGGTCGAGGCGGGAGTCGTCCTCGAACGTCGTGCCCTTGGCGCGGAACTGCTCGCCGACGAGGAACGAGCTGTGCCCGTAGCGGTCGACGACGCGGCTCTTGCGGTCGATCCACGCGTCGTTGTCGGCCGAAGTGCCCGGCAGCGCCGCGTGGAACAGCCGCTGTCCGCCGCGGCGCACGGAGACCGTCACCGGAAGGGCGCGGTCCCGTGCCGCCGCGAGCATGTGGGCGCCCAGCTCCAGCGCGGTCTCGTTGTCGAACCGGCGGAAGATCAGGCGCTCCTCCTGCGCGGCCAGGACGGCCAGGATGTCATCGCTCATGGCCGCCATTAAATCAACACTGTTGTGTAATGGCTACCGCAGTGCGTCCAAGGCGAAGGCGGCGTACATCGCGACGCCGTTCGCCATCGCGTCCTCGTCGAAGACCACCCGGTTCGAGTGGTTCGCCTCCACCGTGGCCAGGTCGGCGTCGGGCGGGCAGGCGCCGAGGAACGCGAAAGCACCCGGAACGCGTTGCAGGACATAGGAGAAGTCCTCCGCGCCCATCACCGGGTTCTCCATCGGCTCGGCTTTCCCGGCACCGAGCACCTCGGCCGCCAGCTCCAGCACCCGGGCCGCGATCCGCGGATCGTTGACCGTGACCGGATAGCCGGAGACGACTTCGGCGCTCACCCGGACGCCGTGCGCGGCGCCGATCGCCTCGCACACCTTCGGCAGTTCCTCGCGCACGAACGCCAGTGTCCGCTCGGACAGCGTGCGGATCGTGCCCTCCAGGAACGCCGTCTCCGGGATGATGTTCGTCGTCGTCCCCGTCTCGATGCGGGTGACCGAGACCACCGCGGGCTCGAACACGCTCACCTTGCGGGTCACCATCGTCTGCAGCGCGCCGACCATCGCCGCGGCGGCGGGCACCGGGTCGATGGCCTGATGCGGTGCCGAGCCGTGGCCGCCCCGGCCGGTGACCTTCACGTGGAAGCTGTTCGCCGACGCCATGATCGGCCCCGGCCGCGTCTGCACGATGCCGGACGCCACCTGGGTGAAGATGTGCAGGCCGAACGCCTTTTCGACGCGTTCGCCCGCGGCGTCGAGCACGCCCTCGTGGATCATGTGGCGCGCGCCGTGCTCGCCTTCCTCGCCGGGCTGGAACATGAACACGATCGACCCGGCCAGCTCGTCGGCGTGCCCGCTGAGCAGCCGCGCCGCCGACGCCAGCATCGCGACGTGGGTGTCGTGCCCGCAGGCGTGCATCGCGCCGTCGTCGTCGGAGGAGAAGTCGAGGCCGGTGTCCTCGTGGAGCGGCAGCGCGTC
The DNA here is from genome assembly GCF_001953865.1 of Amycolatopsis coloradensis. Taxonomy (GTDB): domain Bacteria; phylum Actinomycetota; class Actinomycetes; order Mycobacteriales; family Pseudonocardiaceae; genus Amycolatopsis; species Amycolatopsis coloradensis. The sequence continues at coordinate 401,321 of NZ_MQUQ01000003.1, read as the reverse complement.
CATGTCGCCGCGGAGCAAGATCGCCGGGCCCTGCTTCCCGCCCCTGAGGACGGCGGTCAGCGATGTGGTCGATTTGCCCTCGGTGATCTCCAGTGGGAGGCCTTTGAGGGCCGCTTTGATCGAGGCCTGGGTTTTCGGCAGGTGGAGGCCGATCTCCGGATTCCGATGGATCTCTCGCCGGAGTTCTACGGTTTTCGTCTGGAGGGCGCGGGCTTCGGCCAGCAAACCGGCGAAGCGCGCATCGGGGAGGGTGGGCAGGTCGGTGGGTCCGGTCATGTCTCGATAGTGGCGCATGCGGCGCTTCGGGCGCACCGTGCGTGCGTTCCGAATGCGGGCGGAATACGGTGTGCGCATGGCGGTGCAAGAGCCGATCACGGGGTTCGCGGTGGCCGTGGTGCGGGAGGACGGTCGGTGGCGGTGCAGCTCTCTTGATCCAGGGGCGCTCGCCGAACTCGACGCTGCGATCACCGAGCTCGGCAAACTGCGTTCGACGGGTGCCGCTTTCGGGCTGCTGGCGATCGACGACGAGTTCTTCGTGATCGTCCGGCCGAGTCCCCGGGGCCCCTCGCTGCTGCTGTCCGACGCCGCGGCGGCGCTCGACTACGACATCGCCGCCGACGTCCTCGACGTGCTGAGAGTCGACCCGCCGGACGAGGACGACGACGCCGTCTGGCCCGAAGGCGACCTGGAGATCCTCACCGATCTCGGCCTCCCGGGGGCCGAACTCGAGGTGATCGTCGGCGAGGTCGACCTCTATCCGGACGAACAACTCCAGATGGTCGCGCAGCGGTGCGGATTCGCCGCCGAGTTCGCCAAGATCCTGGACGAGATCTGAGCCCCTCCGCCGCCGCCGCCGACATCGCCGCCGTCCAGGCGGCGATCGACGCGGCGCGGGGCGCGGGCGACGACGTGCCGATCGGCGCCGTCGTCCTGGCACCGGACGGGACCCCGCTCGCTTCCGCGCGCAACGCCCGCGAAGAACTCGGGGACCCGACGGCGCACGCGGAGATCCTCGCGCTGCGAGCCGCGTCCAAGATCTACGGCGACGGCTGGCGGCTCGAAGGCTGCACGCTCGCCGTGACGCTGGAGCCGTGCACGATGTGCGCGGGGGCGCTGGTGATGGCCAGGGTCGCGAAGCTCGTCTTCGGCGCCTGGGAGCCCAAGACCGGCGCCGTGGGGTCGCTGTGGGACGTCGTCCGCGACCGGCGGCTCAGTCACCGCGCGGAGGTCGTCGGCGGTGTGCTGGAGGCCGAGTGCGCGGCCCTGCTCGAAGACTTCTTCCACGGGCAACGGGGTAACCGCACCGGGTGACAAATGTGTCACGCCGTGCTCCCCGGGTATTCCCAGGGCAGGTGGCCGCAGACGGTGGCCGCCAGGCTAAGGAGGAACGTCCGCCATGAGCGTTTTCGACAAGGCGAAGGACAAGGCCGAGCAGGCCATCGGCACCGCCAAGGAGAAGCTCGGCGAGAAGACCGGCAACCAGGACATGGCGAACTCGGGCCGGGCCGACCAGACCGAGGGCGAGGCCAAGGAGGCCGGACACGACCTGCGCGACCGCGCCGAGGGTGCCGTGCAGGGCCTCAAGGACAAGTTCAACAAGTAAGCCTGACGCAGAAGAGCCGGTCTCCGTGGAGACCGGCTCTTCGCTGCGGTGGCGGTGGGATTTGAACCCACGGACGGTTATTAGCCGTCACACGATTTCGAGTCGTGCTCCTTCGGCCGCTCGGACACGCCACCGCCGAGAACAATACCGGAGGGCGTCGGTAGGCCTTCAGGGGGTCAAGGAAGCCGCGCGGTGATCTCGTCGATCGCCGCCGTCTGGTTCTCGACGATCTCCTGTGCCAACGCCTTCGTCTCGGCGTGCTCGCCCGACGACAGCACGGTCTTGGCCATCGCGACGCCGTTGCGCAGGTGTTCGGCCATCAGCGGGAGCCACGTCCTGTCGAACTCGCCGCCGGTCAGGTTCCGCAGCGAGGCGACCTGCCCCGAGGTGATCATCCCCGGCATCGAGTGCCCGGCGTGGCCTGCCGCGGGGAGCACGGCCGCGTTCCACGACTGGAGCCAGCCGGTCATCGTCTGGACCTCGGCCGACTCGGTCTTGATGATCTTGGCCGCGGTGGCCTTCACGAATTCGGACGCCGACCGCTCCGAAGCCAGGTTCGCGACCTGGATCGACTGCTGGTGATGCGGGACCATCTGCTGGGAGAACGTGATGTCGGCCTGGCTGGCGCCCTGGGCCGCCGGCGCGGCGCTCGTGGCCGCCGAGCAGCCCGCGAGCACCCAGGCGAGCAGCCCGAGCAGTGCCATCGGCAGTCGCCGTCGCATCGATACCTCCGTAGTCGTGGGGATCCGGCCCCTCCGCTTTGTGATACGGCTGTGACCTCCCGCCGGTTCAAAAACGGATTAGCCTCGGTGGGCATGACGGATCCGAAGACCGTGGTGACCGGTTTCCTTCAGGCTCTCGAAGAGCTCGACATCGACCGCGCGCTGAGCTTCGCGGCGATCGACATCGTCTACCAGAACGTCCCGCTTCCCCCGGCTCGCGGCCTCTCGGCGGTGGAGAAGCAGCTGCGCACCCTGGCCCGCTACGGCAGTGGGTTCGAGGCGCGCACGCACCACATCGCCGCCGACGGGCCGATCGTGCTCACCGAACGCACCGACGTCCTGCGGCGCGGTTCGTGGGAGGCCGAGTTCTGGGTGTGCGGCACGTTCGAAGTACGCGACGGCCGGATCGTGTTGTGGCGCGACTACTTCGACTGGACGACGTTCCTGGCCGCGAGTGCGAAGGGCGCCGGAAAGGCGGCCGTCGCCGGGGCGAAGTCGCTCGTCGGCAAGTACCGGGCACGGCAGGAGCTGGAGCGCTGAGGGCAAGAGCGTCTCAGGTACCTACCGCGGCTGCCCAGTGGCCGTGTCACGAAAGCCACTTTCGGGACATCAGACGTCGCGAAAGTGGCTTTCGCGACACCCGCGTCCGGCCGCGAGTAGAGGGCTACTTGCGGCACGGACCCCGGAAATGACACACCGCCGGTGTACGGGCTCCGTCCTCCCCCGACGGGTCCCGTGCACCGGCGGTGCGCCCCCAGTTCCCCCCGCTCACCCTCCCCGGTGAGCGTCAGAAGGTCATGTGCCGATCGCCGAGGTCGGCCTCCCGCAGCACGGTGTCGAGCCGTGCTCCGCTGAAGTGAGCCATCGGGCGGCCGCCGCGTTTCCGGTCGCGCAGCTCGACGGCCAGTGCGATCCCCAGCAGCAGGACCAGTGCCGTACCTGCGATGAGCCAGCCCATCGGGACACCTCCTCCGGCGACGTGAGGGAGGATTTTGTGTCCTCGCTCACGTCGCCAAAGGTAACTCCGGGAATGCCGGGTTGTACCCGGACTTGAGGTTCATTTAAGGCAGGGAAACTCGAATGGTCTATTTGCGCGGCGTCCCCGCGACGTAAATGTCACCGTCGGCCACGGAGACGTCACGCGCACTGGACGCGCCGGTCGCCAGAATGCGGGCAGGGTCCCGGAAACCGGTGATCACTTCGACGCGCTGGACCGGTTTCGGTGTGGTGATCAAGGTTTCCGGCTTCCAGACGCGTCCGTTCTCGAGCAAGAACGTTTCGATGTCCGGTCGTCCATCCCGGGTTCCGTAAACGCGCCACGTGCCGCCATTGAGTGGTTCGATCTCACGCAATCGGAGTCCATTCGCGACTTCGCGCACTTCCCAGTTCCAGCCGTTCCACGCGCCCGCGAAATCGCGCGGCGAGCCCGCGGCGTCGAACTGGAACCAGGTGACGACCGGCTTTCCGTCGCGTTGCGTGCCGACCTGGAGGATGTAGTCCGGCGACTTGAGCCCGCCGGGGAGTTCGAGCGGGGTTTCGACGACCTTGAGGTACCGCTCCTGCTCGGCGTCGTCGACCTGGGTGCCGAGGTCGTGGCCCGCCGCGGAGAAGAAACGCAGGGTACGGACGTCGAACGACAGGTAGTAGACGTTCCGGTGGTAGACGTCGTGTTCGTGCTGCGAAGGCCCGCCGCCCGCGAGCGTGTAGACGAACTGGATCCGCCCGGACGACGGCAGGTACCGCGGCTGGCCGACGTAGATCTCGTCCATGTGGTCGGCCCGGCCCAGTGAGCCGAACGCCCACTGCTTCCCGGTCAGCCGCACGGAGTTCTTCCACGTCCTCCCGTTGTCGCGGGACACGATGTACTTCATCGGGCGGAAGTCGGGGTTCGCGTTCGGATCGAGCTCGTTGGTCGTCTCCCGGTAGAACATGAACAACGTGCCGTCGATGGTCTTGACGGGCATCGGGTAACTCGCCGAGTCACCCGCGGTGACCTCGGTGTCGGTCCAGGTTCCCTCCAGCGAATGAGCGAGCGGCGCGCGGCTGATCACGGTGCGCGTGTTGTGCATGCCGCGGAAGATCAGCAGGTGGCCGTCGCCGGCGAGCAGCATCGTCGGGTAGTTGTGCGGATCGGACTCGCCGTCGGCGATCTTCTTCGGCGCGGTCCAGTCGCCGGTGCGATGGTCGTAGGCCTGGACATAGGTGTCCGCGGCCTTGCCGGACCACGAGATGAAGGTCTTGCGCGCGACCGGGTCGTAGGTGCCGCCCGCGTTCGGCCGCCGGTCGGTGCGGGACGCGACCGTGCTCGCCGGGGTCATCACCTCGAACGCGGCCTTGTCCGGCGGCTTGGCCGCCGCCGGGGTCACGAGACTCGCCGTGACGAGGGGGATGAGCGCGTAAAGAAGTCCGCGCATGAAGACGCCTCCTGGGTGTGCAGGCGGCGGATCTCGATCCTCTCACGGGGACTACGGGCGTCACGAATCGTTGTCTGGTCGTCTTCCTCATTTCACTTGTTCGGGGGAGTATTCCTCGACCGATCTTGCGAAGAGGGGACTCAGCGTGACCACATCCCGCCGTGCTGCCAGGAGACGGGCCCTGACCGTGGCCGTCACCTCCGGCCTGGTCGTGAGCGGTGCTGCCATCGCAGCCGCTCCGGCCGCGCTCGCCGCGCCCAGCGCCGACGCCGTGATCGCCGAGGTCTACGGCGGTGGCGGCAACTCGGGCGCCACGCTGACCAGTGACTTCGTCGAACTCGCCAACCGCGGCGCGGCCGCCGTGAGCCTCGACGGGTTCAGCGTCCAGTACGCGCCCGCGTCGGGGAACAGCTGGCAGGTCACGCCGCTGACCGGCAGTGTCGCGCCGGGCGCGCGCTACCTCGTCGCGCAGGCGAAGGGCGCCGGCGGCACCGTCGCCCTGCCGACGCCGGACGCCACCGGCGCGATCCCGCTGTCCGCGACGGCGGGCACCATCGCGCTTGTCCAGGGCACCTCGGCGCTGACTTGCAGGACCGCCGCCGACTGCGCGGCCGACGCGCGGATCAAGGACCTGGTCGGCTTCGGTGGCGCCACCATCCGCGAGGGGGCCGCTGCCGCCGCGCCGTCCAACACCGCCTCCGTCGCCAGGGGGACGGCGCTGTCGGACACCGACGACAACGCGGCCGACTTCACCTCGGGCGCGCCAACGCCGACCAACGGCAAGGGTGAGACGCCGGGCGAGACCGGCCCGCCGCCGGTGACCGCGAAGATCCACGACATCCAGGGCAGCACGCGGATCTCGCCGGTCAAGGACCGGAAGGTCGCCGGGGTCACCGGCGTCGTGACCGCGATCCGCGGCTTCGGTTCGGCGCGCGGGTTCTGGATCACCGACACCGCTCCCGACGCCGACCCGCGCACCAGCGAGGGCCTGTTCGTCTTCACCGGCTTGACCACGCCCGCCGTGACCGTCGGCGACGCGGTGACCGCCTCCGGCACCGTCCGCGAGTTCTACCCGGACGCGCCCGCGACTTCGCCGTACCAATCGCTGACCGAGCTGACGAGTGCACAGTGGACGGTCGATTCGAGCGGGAACGCGCTGCCCGCCGCGACCGTTGTCACGCCGGAGTCGGTCCCGGACACCGTCGCGCCCGCACCGGGCGGCAGCATCGAACCGCTGCCGCTGGAGCCCGCGAAGTACTCGCTGGACTTCTGGGAGACGCACGAAAGCGAGATCGTCAGCGTCTCCGACGCACGCGTCGTCGGCCCGACGTCGTCGTTCAACGAGCTTTACGTGACCACCAAACCGAAGCAGAACCCGAGCGTGCGCGGCGGCGCGGTGTACCTGGACTACGACCGGCTCAACACCGGCGTGCTCAAGGTCGCTTCGCTGATCCCGTTCGCCGAGGTGCCGTTCCCGAAGGTCAACACCGGTGACGTGCTCACCGGCGTGACCTCCGGCCCGGTCGAGTACAGCAACTTCGGCGGCTACACGCTGTTCGCGACAAAGCTGGGCGCGACCAAGGACAACGGGCTGAAGCGCGAGAGCACCCGTGCTCAGCGCGGCGGCGAGCTTTCGGTGGCGACCTACAACGTCGAGAACCTGTCCGCTTCGGACAGTGCGGAGAAGTTCGGCGAGCTGGCCAAGGCCATCGCCGTCAACCTGGCGAAGCCGGACATCCTGAACCTGGAAGAGATCCAGGACAACAACGGGCCGATCAACGACGGCACCGTCGCCGCGGAGCAGACGCTCCGGAAGTTCGTCGACGCGATCGTCGCCGCCGGTGGCCCGCGTTACGAGTGGCGCCAGATCGACCCGGAGAACGGCAAGGACGGCGGCCAGCCGGGTGGCAACATCCGCGTCGGCTTCCTGTTCAACCCGGCTCGGGTGTCCTTTGTGGATCGGCCGGGCGGCACCGCGACCACTCCCGTCGACGTGGTCAAGGAACGCGGCAAGACCCATCTGACCGTCTCGCCCGGCCGGGTCGACCCGGCGAACGAGGCGTGGGGGGCCAGCCGCAAGCCGCTGGTCGGCGAGTTCGTCTTCCAGGGCCGTACCGTGTTCGTCATCGCGAACCACTTCAACTCCAAGGGCGGCGACCAGCCGACCCACGGCCGCAACCAGCCGCCGGTCCGGAGTTCCGAGGTGCAGCGGGTCAAGCAGGCGACCGTGCTGCGCGGGTTCGTCGACAAGGTGCTCGCGGCGGACAAGAACGCGAACATCGTGGTCGCCGGTGACATCAACGACTACCCGTTCTCGCCTGCCGTGCAAACGCTCACCGCGGGCGGAGCGCTGAAGGACCTCATCGCTTCGCTGCCGGAAAACGAGCGGTACAGCTACGTTTTCGAAGGCCAGTCGCAAGTGCTGGACCACATCCTGACGTCGAAGGCGCCGCGCGGGCTCGACTACGACGTCGTCCACCTGAACGCCGAGTTCGCGCAGCAGGCGAGCGACCACGACCCGCAGGTGCTGCGGTTCCGGCCGAGCGCGGGCAACCCGGTCCAGGACGCGTTCTACGACCTGGCGGACTACCTGGAGAAGGTCCTCGGCCCGTACTTCCCGAAGCCGTAACCCACGCAATTCGTCCTCTAGTTGCGGTAGTTGCCCTGCGCAAGGACCGCAACTAGAGGACGAAACGCGGCGCCCCGACCACCTGTACCAGCACTGACCTGGGAGACGCCGTCTAGGAGCGTTTCGCGCGCCAGCCCAGGGAGAGGACGGCCTGCACGAGTTCCTGGTAGCTCGGCTTGACCTCTTCCAGGTACCGCTCCAGATACCCGGGCCGCGCGGTCGGGACCGGTTGCGGGGCTTCGTCGTCCGGCAGCCAGGCGAGGCCTTCGACGTTGTGCTGAGCCATCTTCCACCAGCGGGAGGCCCGGTCGACGGCGCGCTGCTCGCGTTCGGCGGCGTTCGCGACGGCCTGGTGGGCCTCGGCGAGCCGGGCCTCCAGTTCGTCCGCGCGGCCGATCTCCCAGTTGCGCAGGTTTTCCGCCGAAGCCCGCGCGAGGCCGACGATCTCCTTGTACCGCATGGCCGCGGTCATGCCGTCATCCATCGAGAAGCCCTTCCGGACGCTGGAACGGGATGATCACCTCGGGGGCGCCGTGGGTGGTGCGGTCGAAGAACAGCGCGCGACCCGGCCGCGGCGACCAGTGCACGACCTGGCCGGCGGCGAACGGCGACAGTTCGTTGCCCTGGACGTCCAGTGCCGCCCAGGAGCCGATGTCGTCGGTGCCCGCGAAACCGAGCGTGTCCTTCAACCGGGCGATGCTGCGCCACCAGCCGATGGTGTGGACGCCGTGTGCCGGACCCTGCTTCAGCAGTACCCGCAACTGGTCCAAGCCGCTCTTCACCTGCCCGGGCGCCTTGACCTCCAGCGCGGGAATCGAGGCGTCGACGCCGTACAGCAGCAGGATTTTCGGAGTGTCCAAAGAGGACAGTTTCTCCGCGATATCGATTACCCGGGCGGGCAAATCGTCTTCCAGCGAGACGCGGTGTCCCTCCGTGCGCAGCCGCTCGGCCAAGTCGGTCACCGCGGAGAGGCACGCTTCGATGGGACACGAGAGCACGAACTCGACCGAATCGTCGTGATGCTGGCGAGCCAGTGAGCGTGCGGCGGAGTCCATGATGGACAGTGCCTCCGCCGTGGCCGCGCCGAGTACGGCGACATTCCGTCCCGGGGCCTTCGGCAGCTCGACCCCGCACGCGGCCTCGTCGACGTCGATGGACTGACCCAGCAGCGCCCGCGGTTTCTTCGTCGGCTTCAAATCGTTGAACGCCGGGAACTGTTCCAGCACCGGGGAATGCGCCCCGTCGAACAGCCGGGGCCGCTTGAACGAATCCGAGTACCGCTCCCAAAGCCGGTGCTGCAGCTTGACGAAGACGTCCTTGCTGCTCGCGTCCGGTACGTGGGCGAGCTGGTTCCCGTGCGCCACACCGGAATCGTGGTTGATCACCGCATGCCACTTCGGCGCCGAGACCGCCGCGTTGTTGGTCTCGGACAGCACGCGCCGCGCCTTCGGCATCGCGATCCGCAGCGTGCACTGCTCGAACACCGCCGGTTTGCCCCAGAAGGCCTCGATCCCGGCGACGTCCTGGCTCGCCAGTACCAGGTGGATGCCCTGCGACCGCCCTCGCCGCGCGATGTCCTCCAGCAGCTGGGTCGCGGTCGCCGTCACGCCGTCGCGGCCGGCGAACAGGTACTGGAACTCGTCGATCACCGCGACGATCCGCGGCCAGTGCCCGCCGGGGTCCTGTTCGCGCAGGTCCGCGAGGTTGGTGACCTCGTGCTGTTTCGCCGCGGCGGACCGGCGGCGCAGCTCGTCGGCGAGGTACCGCAGCAGCGCCAGGCCGAACTCGCGGTCGGTGTTGACGTTGACCCCGATGAGTTTGGCGTGCGGCAGCCAGCTGGCGTCCCGCCGCCCCGGCGCGAGCCCGGCGAACGACACGCCTTCCTTGAAGTCCAGCAGGTACAGCGCGAGCTCGTCCGGCGAGTACCGCGCCGCGAAGCTGCCGAGCAGCGAGTACAGGAAGTTCGTCTTCCCCGAACCGCTCGGCCCGCCGATGAGCACGTGCGGGCTGGCGTCGCCGATGACGACCTCCACCGCCTCACCCTCGAAGAACCCGACCGGCGCCCGCAGTTCGCGCGCCGAACTCTCCTTGCCCAGTTCGGTGGGCAGGAGGTCGGCGAACGAGCGGGGCCCGCCCTGTTTGGCGATCAGCGCCTCGGCGATCCGCCCGGCGGCCCGGATGACCTGTCCGGACGGCATCGGCGGATCGAGGTCGACGACCAGGTCCGTACCGGTCATGCTGCTGATCGCGCGGCGGTCGTCGAGCAGGCTCAAGGTTTCCACCGACGTCGACAGCGTGGTCGGCACGTCGATCATGATCAGGCAGATCCCGGCGGCAAGAGCCCCGGTGGCGACGCGTTTCAGCTCGCGGGCGCGCTCCGGTTCGAGGGTTTCCCCGTTACCGTAGAGCACCGCGACCCGGAACGGTTCGACGCGCTGGCCGCTCGCCTGCCGGATCTCCCGCAGCGACGTGTGCCCCGCCTGCATCCCGGTCGCGTGGATGCGGCGGATGTGCCCGGCCAGTTCGTCGAGGAGGTCTTCGAGCCGCCCTGGGTCGTACAGCTTGAGCGCGCTCGTGCGGCTCAGCGGGTAGAGGTCGGGCAGAATCGCGGTCAGCTGACCGACGTCCCACAGGTGGACGCGCACCGCGCCGGGTTCGAAGGTGCTCAGCACCCGCATCAGCAGGTTCTGCACGATGCCGTCCACCGCGGCCCGGGTCTTCGGTGCCGACGTGATGGACAGGTGCGACTCGTCGAGCAGGGGTATCGCGACGTCGAAGCTGCGCGGAACGTCCTTGCCCGGCACGGTCGCCGAGCCGACGCGCCACAGCCCCGGCGCGGTGATGCCGGGATTTCCGCCGACGCGGCCGAGCCAGTTGCCCGGCTGCTGCCCCGCCGGTCCCGGCGCGTTGTTCGTGACCAGGTCGCGCAAGGCGTTCGGCCCGGCTTCCCAGCCCGAGTAGAACTGGCCCCGCACGTTGCCGAGCAGGGTGAAGACCTCGGTGGCGGCGGGATGGCGCGACCATTCCGCGTGCTGCTCCGAGGTGGAGTTGTTCATCCCCACCCGGACGATGTGCTGTTCCAGTTCCAGCTTGGCCAGTTCCGCCTCGGCGGCTTGACGGGCACCGGCGGCGGACCCGAGGACGAGTCCGATCTGGTGCCGGACCCGTTCCAGCGCCGTGACGACCCGATTGCGCTGTTCGCTCGCTTTGCTGCCCATGCCGGCTCGCCGATCTCAGAGGCGGGATTGGTAACCGCTGACCAGGTCGTCAGCGGCGGAAAGGCGCGTCAGGAGGTTTTCGATTCCCTCGTCGGCCTGCGCCAGCTGCGACGGCACCCATGGCACGGCCTGGGCCTGTGGTTCCACGATGGCACGCCTGGACTCTTCGAGCAGGCTTCTGGCCCGCTCGGCATGAGCACGTCCGTCGGCGAGGCCGGTTTGGACGGCCGCCAGCAGCTGGTGCAGTTCCTCGAGGTACATGCTCAGAGGCGGGTCGAGTACGACTCGGCCGACGAAATGCCCGCCTGGATGGTGCTCACCAAACCGTTGATGCCCTGCAGCGCCTCGGCGAGAAGCCCGTGTGCCTGGCTCACCTCGTGCTGACTGCTGCCCTGGGTGGCTTGGGAAAGCGAAAGCTGGGCTTCTTCGAGAGATTGCGCTGCCTGCTGAAGTGCGGCGATGCTCGCGGACGACTTCTCGTTCGCGAGCGCGATACCAGCGCGGATCTCTTCGACTCCGGCCATTTTGGCGGACTCCTTGGGACGTCGGGGGCTGGAACGACCACTGTTAAACTTAGCGTGATCAACTGACTCTGTTAAGTGAAGGTCTTGCTAACTAATCAACAAGGCCCCGGACGTCGGAACGTCCGGGGCCTTGCCGATGGCGGAGGATACAGGATTCGAACCTGCGAGGGCGTGAACCCAACACGCTTTCCAAGCGTGCGCCTTAGGCCGCTCGGCCAATCCTCCGTGGGGAACTTTAGCGTATGGGGTTCATACGCCGAGAAGGCGGGTCTGACCTGCGTTTGCGGCTTTCCGGGCTCACGTGGCCGCGGGGGTGAGGACGTCGGCGACGACGCAGGTGATGTTGTCCGGTCCGCCGCCTTCGTTGGCCAGGTCGATGAGCCTCGGGACGGTGTCGGAGGGATCTTGGAAGGCGCCGAGGACGTCCTTGATAACGGTTTCGACAACCGTTGCCGTTAACCCATCTGAGCACAGGAGAAGACGGTCGCCGGGGGCCGCGTCGAACGCCCAGATGTCGGCTTCGCCGCTACCGGTGCTCAGGAGCGCCTTCATGAGCAGCGAGCCGCGAGGGTGTCCCTCGACCTCTGAAGGGTCGATGCGGCCGTCGTCCGCGAGCGCCTGCGCGAGGGTGTGGTCGCGCGTGAAGCGCCGAAGCGTGCCGTCGCGGAGGAGGTAACCCTTGGAGTCGCCGATGTGGACGGCCGTGAAGTGCGCGCCGTCGAACAGCAGTGCGGTCAGGGTGGTGCCCATGCCGCGTGTCTCCGGTTCGCGCTCGGCGGTCGCGGCCAGCCGGCCGTCGATGGTGCGGAGGCCTCCGGTGAGCACCTCGACCAGGTCGACCTCCGCGAGGTCGAAGCCGCGAAGGTCCGTATCGAGTCTGGAGAGGACGCCGACCGCTTCGGCGCTCGCCACCTCGCCGTGCGGCTGGCCGCCGATGCCGTCGGCGACCGCGAGCAGTCTCGCACTGGCGTAAACCGAGTCCTGGTTGACCTGACGGCGCCGCCCGACGTCCGAGCCGGCCGCGTACCGAAGGGTGTACGTCATGGACCCCAGTAAAGCAGCTGTGTACTGAGTTCACAAACTTAGGGCTGGAATGGTCGGCTGTCGGTTACGATGCGCCGATGGAGGAGCAAGCCACCGTCAGCGCGGCGGACATCGCGCATATCGCCGGCGTCGGCCGCGCCGCGGTGAGCAACTGGCGTCGACGTTACGGAGATTTTCCGCCGCCCGTCGCCGGCACGGCTTCGAGCCCCCTCTTTTCGCTGTTCGACATCGAAAACTGGCTGCGCGAGCGCGGGAAACCGTTCGAGATCTCGCTCGGGGACCGGATCTGGCAGCGGCTGCGCAACCTCGGCGACGACCTGTGGCTCGGCGAACGGGTCGGCAGGGTGGGCACGTACCTGTCGCGCCGGGGTTCCGGGGAGGAGTGGGACTTCTCGCCCCGCTACGACGATCCCGAGCTGCTCGAACTCTTGGACCGCTTCGCCGACGAGGTGGGTGCGCGCGAGGCCTTCGAGTTCCTGTGCGAACGCTACGTCGAGGCGCATTCCCGTCAGCTGTCGGTCACGGCGGAACCGGTGGCCGCGTTGATGTCCCGGCTCATCGGTCCCGATCCCGGTGTCGTACTCGACCCCGCGTGCGGGCTGGGGACGCTGTTGCTCGCCTCCGGTGGCACCCGGCTGCTCGGCCAGACCGACGACCCGGCGCTCTCGTGCATCGCCGCGCATCGGCTGCTGCTCGCGGGCGCGGACATGGAGATGTACGGCGCGGACGCGCTGCCGATGGACTCCTACGCGGGAGTTCTCGCCGACGCCGTCGTCTGCGACCCGCCGTTCAACGATCGGGAATGGGGTTACGACGAACTCGTCGGCGATCCGCGCTGGGAGTACGGCCAGCCGCCACGCGGCGAACCGGAACTGGCGTGGGTGCAGCACTGTCTCGCGCACGTGAAGCCCGGCGGGCTGGTCGTGATCCGCATGCCGCCCGCCGCCGCGGCGCGCCGGACCGGGCGCCGGATCCGCGGGAACCTGTTGCGGGCCGGGGCTTTGCGCGCGATCGTGACGGTCGGCGGCGCGGATCTCTGGCTGCTGCGGCGCCCGGAACCCGGCAAGCGGCCGCCGTCCCGGTTGCTCCTGCTGGCCGATCCGTCCACTGTGGAGGAACAGTGGCGGGAACACCTGCGGGGCGCCGAAGTGCCGGGCGCGGTCCGGATCATCGACCTCCTGGACGACGAGATCGACCTTTCCCCCGCCCGTCATCAGGAACGGGACGAACACGTGGGCGAGGCCTTCCTCGAAGTCCGGCGGCATTTCGAGGGGATCCGGCCGGAGCCGCCGTCGCTGGCGGTGTCCGGCGAGAAGCCCGCGTTCACCACGATCGGCGAGTTGCTGAAAGCCGGGGTGCTCACGGTGCCGGAGTCGGTGGAAGAGGGTGACGTCGTCGCGTCGCCGGCCGTGCCCGCGTATGTCCACAGTGGAGCGTCGGCAACGGTGGAGCCGCCGATGTCGAAGTACCGTACCGATCCGGAACGGCTCGACGCCGCGTTCCTCGCCGGCTGCCTGCGCGCGGCCGGACAGATCGCGCCGACCTCGTCGACCAGGATCGACCTCAAACGCACCCAGATCCCGCGCCTGCCGATCGAGACACAGCGGGTCCACGGGGAGGCGTTCACCCGGCTCGCCGCCTTTGAGGACGCCCTGCGTGAGGCGGCGAAATCGGGCATGGAGCTGGTGAGGCTAGGCTTGGCCGGACTGATGGAAGGTCAACTGAGGCCGGAGAATTAGGTTGCTGATCGCCGATCGCTACGAACTCGACGAGCTGCCGCTCGGCCGGGGTGGGATGGGCGCGGTCTACGCGGGCCACGACCGGCATCTCGGCCGCCGCGTGGCGGTCAAGTTCCTCGGACTTCCCGGCGGTCCGGACGCCGAACTCGAACAGCGTTTCATCCGGGAGGCCCGGATCCTCGCCACGCTGGAACACGCGGGCGCGCCGACATTGTACGACTTCGGCACCTACGACGAGCGGTTGTTCCAGGTCATGCAGTTCATCGAGGGGGTGACCGTCGCCGATCTCGCCGCCGAGCACGGGCCGCTGCCGGTGCCGTGGGCGGCCGCGATCGCGGCGCAGGCCTGCGCCGTGCTGTCCGCCGCGCACGCGCTGTCCATCTGTCACCGCGATCTCAAGCCCACCAACCTGATGCTGTGTCCCGACGGCAGTGTGAAGGTGCTCGACTTCGGGCTCGCGATGCTGCGCGAGACCGACGTCGCCCAGTTCACCCGCGCGGGGCAGATCCTGGGCACGCCCGCGTACATGGCGCCCGAACAGATCCAGCGCGGGGTCGCCGGGCCGCGCAGTGATCTGTACGCGCTGGGTTGTGTCCTGCACGAAATGCTGACCGGCAGGCAGCTGTTCACCGGCCCGACGGCGTACACGGTGTTCGAGAAGCAGGTCAAGGAGAGTCCGGCCGAAGTGGACGGTGTCCCGGGTGGACTGAACGGCCTGCTCGCGGAACTGCTGGAGAAGGAACCGGAACGGCGTCCCGCCGACGCGAACGAACTCTTCGGGCGGCTGGCCGTGTTCGCGCGGGACCTGCCGCCGCTGCCCGGCTATCTTGACGAAGGCGCCAATCCGGGCAGGATGTACGCGCGGGTCGTCGGCCGCGTGCCCTGAGACGCGATCGTGACCTTCCGATCAACAACCCCGGATGGGTGAGTTCCGTCTTTACCCATGTCAGACGCACTACGGACGATCGGGGGTAAGGGTCGTGAAGAAGTTCCTGGTGGGGGTGACCGCATTGGCCACGGCGCTAATGCTGACCGCCTGTTCCGGCAACGCCGGCGGCGGCGCGCCCGGTGGCGGCGCCGTCGCGCAAGGCGATCCGGCGGGCGGAACCACGACCACGTCGGCGCCGTCTTCCTCGTCCGCCGCGTCGACCACGTCGTCCCGGCCGCCGAGCAGCAGCAGTTCCCAGCCGAAGCCGAAGCTGACACCGTCTTCGTCTTCGAAGCCCAAGCCGAAGCCCACGCCGAAACCGGCGGCCAAACCGGCCGCGAACGTCGCCGACGTTCCGTGCAAGGCCGCGCTGGCCTCGCCGGGCGTGAGCGCCTGCGTGGATCTCTCCGCGCTGAAGACGTGGCTGCTCCAGGACGGCAAGGTCATCTACGGCCCGGTCAAGCAGTTGCCCGGCAAGAAGGGCCACGCGACGCCGACCGGTGTCTTCCACGTTTCGGCCAAGGTCAAGAACTACCACTCGAAGCAGTTCGACGCGCCGATGCCGAACTCAGTGTTCTTCCTGCCGGGTATCGCGTTCCACACCGGCAGCCTCTCGGTGTACTCGCACGGCTGCATCCACCTGTCCGCGGCGGCCTCGCAGAAGTACTTCACGACCCTGCAGAACGGCGACGTGGTGCAGGTCGTGGCCTGACCTCTCAAGTCCGTGAAGGCCTCCGTCCTTGCGCCTAGGTGCGGGAAGGGGGCCTTCACCACGTCCAACGGGCCTGCGAGGCGCTGGGCCTCGCTCGGCTGGGAGCGGTCGTATCCGCGCTACCCGGCGACGGACGAGTTCACCATCCCCATCGGACGCCGGAACAGCTTCCAGGCGGGCTACCTCACCTTGAACCGGAGCACGGGGCAGGTGGTCGACCGACGCTGTTGATCACAGTTTGATAAAGCCACTCGAAAGTGTGAAATGCCCACCTTGGCCCCGTCGATGAGACGTTCGACTGGGGAAAGGGGCTTCTGCATGCCTTCGAGATTCCGTGCGCTCTGTCACGCCCTCGTGACACTCCTGATGGTGACCTTGCTCGTGCCGTTGACGTCCACTCCTGCGTCGGCGGCGCCCGTGCTACCACCCGGCTTCGTCCTTCGTGACCAGCCGAGCGGGCAGGCCGCCTACGACCTGACCGACTTCGCCTACCTGCCCGACGGTTCGATCCTGAGCACCGGAAAGGGCGGCAACGTCGCCTGGGTGTCCACCACCGGCCAGGTCCAGACCATCGCCAACCTACCCGTCCGCAGCACCGGAGACCTCGGGCTGGTCGGGATCGCGATCGCGCCCGACTACGCCACCTCTCGCACGATCTACACCGCCCGCGCGGTCGACGTCGCCGGTGGCGGTATCGCTATGCGCGCCTCGCGCTGGACGGTGTCCGGCACCGCCCAGCCGACCGGGCTGACCGCGGAGAAGGTGCTCATCGAGGGCGCCGCCAACACCGACATCCACGGCATCACCGGTGTGGTGGCCGCCCCCGACGGCACGGTATGGGTCTCGACCGGCGACAGCTCCCGGTTCCAGGGGCAGGCCGACCCGTTCGCGCTGAACGTGCGCGACCTCGACAAGATCTTCGGCAAGATCTTCCACGTCACCGCCGACGGGGCAGGCGTGCCGGACAACCCGTACTACACCGCCGCGAACCCGAACTCGTTGCGCTCCAAGGTGTTCGCGAGCGGCTTCCGTAGCCCGTTCCGGTTCAGCCTCGACGCCAGCACCGGGCTTCCGGTGGTCGGTGACGTCGGCTGGGGCACCTGGGAAGAGATCAACTTCGTCCAGAAGGGCGCCAACCACGGCTGGCCGTGCTTCGAAGGCAACCAGCCCGCCGACGGTTTCTCCGCGATGCCGCAGTGCGCCTCGGCCGTGAACACCCCGCCGATGCTGGCGATCCGTCATGGCCAGGGCGTCGACAACGGCAACAGCGTCACCGGCGGCATTGTCTACAATGGAGAGTCGTACCCGGAGGAATACCGGGGCGCGTACTTCTTCGGTGACTACGCCACGCAGAAGCTGTGGACGGCCAAGTACGACACGCAGGGCCGGGTCGTCCGCCAGCAGGAGACGCCGCCGAAGTTCACCGGCATCGGCGGTCCGGTCAAGTTCCTGGCCGCGGCCAACGGTGACATCGTCTACGCCGACATCTACAGCGGCAAGCTGCGCCGGCTGAGCTACACCACCGGGAACAAGGCGCCGGTCGCGGTGGCCACGTCCGCGACGAACCCCGAAACCCGCACGGTTTCGTTCGACGGCAGCGGTTCCTACGACTTCGACAACGACCCGCTGACCTACGAGTGGAACTTCGGTGACGGCACCACCGGTACCGGGGTGAAGGTCAACCACACCTACCCGGCCGGCACCGAGAAGTTCACCGCCAAGCTGACGGTGAAGGACGGCCTCCAGGCGTCCGGCAGCACGGATATCACCGTGGCTCCCGGAAACAACTCGCCGAAGCTCACCATGACCGACCCCGGCGACCGCCTGTTCGCGGTCGGCGAGGAGGTCAAGGTCGGCGCGACCGTCACCGACACCGAGGACGGCGCCCTCCCGGTCACCTGGACCACGCTGGTCCGGCACTGCCCGGAGAACGCGGTCTGCCACGCCCATCCGGACCGCGGCGGCACCGGCCCCGAGTTCGCCATGCCGTTCACCGACCACACGGACTCCAACCTGGAGTTCACCGCGTCGGCGACCGACAGCGCCGGTGTCACGGTTTCGAAGACCTACGTCGCGAAGCCGAAGGAACACCGGCTCACCCTGACCAGCAACGTCGCCGCCGCGCTCGGCATCACGCCGGAAGGCGGGGCTGCTTCGGCGATGGTGGTCGAAGGCGCGACGGTGGAGATCCAGGCGGCCGAGGTCGCTTCGGACGGTTCGTCGACCTTCACCGGTTGGTCCAACGGAGCCACCGGGCGGCTGACCAACGTCACCATGGGCACCACCGACCTGACGATCACGGCGAACTACATCACGCCGATCGACAAGCGCTACCGCGACGAACCCGCGCTGGCGCAACGACTCGGCGCGCCGACGGCACCCGAGGCCGTCGACGGCACGGTCCGCTTCCGCACCTACGAGCGCGGGCGGCTGTACTGGTCGAAGGACACCGGCGTCAAGCAGATCGAGGGCGAGATCCTCAAGAAGTACCTCGCCGCGGGTGGGCACGCGGAGTTCGGCCCGCCCGCGACCGACGAGATGATCACGCCGGACACCACCGGTCGCTACAACGACTTCCCGGTGTGGCCCGGCAAGATGCAGTCGTCGATCTACTACACGGTGAAGACGGGCGCGCATCCGGTGTTCGGCCGGATCCGGGCGAAGTGGAAGGCGCTGGGCGCCGAGGCCGGTGAGCTCGGCTACCCGACCACGGACGAGAACGTCACGCCCGACGGGGTCGGCCGGTACAACCACTTCAGCAAGAACGCCTCGATCTACTACACGGTGCAGACCGACGCCAGGGCGATCTGGGGCCGGATCCGTGCGAAGTGGGAGCAGCTCGGCTGGGAAGGCGGTCCCCTCGGGTACCCGTCGACCGACGAGTCGACGACCCCGGACGGGGTCGGCCGGTACAACCACTTCACCAAGGGCGGGTCGGTCTACTGGACGATGGCGACCGACGCGCACGCGGTCTACGGCGCCATCCGGCAGCGCTGGGAGGCGCTCGGCTGGGAGGCCTCGTACCTGAGGTACCCGACGAGTGACGAGATGTCCGTCTCCGGCGGGCGGCAGAACAACTTCCAGGGCGGTTACGTGTTCTGGAACGCTTCCAACGGTGCGGTGACCGACCGTCGCTGGTAGGTAGCCCAAGTACCTGAAGGCCCCCTTCCCTGCGCCAGGCGCAAGGAAGGGGGCCTTCATGTACTTACGGGAGCAGGTCCGCTGGCGAGGTTCCGGCGGAAGTGAGCGGCAGGCCGAGCGCGACCCGTTCGGTGAGCCAGCCGCTCGGCCGGTAGCGCTGGTCGCCGGTGCTCGCGACGAGTCCGCGCAGTACCCGCAGTACGAGTTCCGGGCCCGCCTCCTGGCCCCAGGTCAGCGGTCCGCGTGGGTAGCCGAGGCCGAGCCGGACGGCGGTGTCGATGTCCTCCGGTGTCGCGAGCCGTTGTCCGGCGATGAAACAGGCCGTGTTGACGATCGACGCCAGCAGCCGCTGCGCGATCGGGGCGGGGCCGTCGCGGACCACGGTGACCGGCAGCCCGGTCGCGGCGAGCGCGCCCCAGGCGGTGCGGCCCGCGGCCGGGTCGAGCGCCGGGTGGACCGTAAGCGTCAGGCGTTTCCCGTAGCCGCCGAGGGGATCGACCCCGACGACCCGGTCCGCCGGGAGACCCGCGGCCAGCGCGGCGTCCACAGTGGACGAACCGATCGGGCTCACGATCAGGACGGTGTCCGGGTAGGCCGTGTGCACGACCTGGATCCCCACCGACGAGAGCAGTGTGCCGAGACGTTCGTCTTCGACCCACACCGGCGTCGTCGGCGCTTCCGGGGCGGACGGCTCCGGGTCGACCTGCTGGACGCCGTCGACGTAGCGGTAGAAGCCCTCGCCGCTCTTGCGCCCGAACAGCCCGGCGGCGACGCGCGGGCGAGTCAGCCAAGACGGCCGCAGCCGCGGTTCCCCGTGGAAGCCGCTCCAAATGCTTTCGAGCACGGAGTGCGAGACATCGAGACCGGTGAGGTCCAGCAGTTCAAACGGACCGAGTTTCACTCCCAGCACGTCACGTGCGACGCGGTCCACCTCAGCCGGGCTCGCGATCCCTTCGGCGAGGATCTGGAGTGCCTCGGTGCCCAGTCCACGGCCGACGTGATTGACGAGGAAGCCCGGCGCGTCACGCGCGAGCACCGGTTCATGCCCCCAGCCGCGGACGAGTTCGGTCATCGCGGGCGGCAGCCAGTCCGCGGTCCGCGCGCCGGGCACGATCTCGACCAGCCGCATCAGCGGGACCGGGTTGAAGAAGTGGAGGCCGAGCAGCCTGCCGGGATCGGTCAGCGCGGCGGCGATCTCGGTGACCGAAAGCGAACTGGTGTTGGTGGCGAACACGGTGTCCGGGCCGCAGACGCGTTCCAGTTCGGCGAACAGCGCTCGTTTGATCTCCAGGTCCTCGCGGACCGCTTCGACGACGAGGTCGACACCGTCGGCGGGGGCCAGCGGGCCGTCGACCGCGATCAACCGTTCTTTCGCGGACGCGGCGGCGTCCTCGGTGATCTTGCCCTTCGAGGCGAGTTTGCCCAGCATTGCGCCGATGTGGTCGATGGCCTCGCCGACGGCGTCGGGCCGGGCGTCGGCGAGCTCGACTTCGAGCCCCGCCGTCACGGCGAGCTGGACGATGCCCCGGCCCATCACCCCGGTTCCGATGACCCGGATCCTGCCGACCTGCTCCGCCCACTTCTCCACCGCGAGCCGCCTTTCCCTCGATGCCGTCCCGGCGTGACGTTAGCCGCCACGCGGGTTTCTCGCCCGGACGGGTGATCCGTGCCCGACCGGCGTAAGGCCGCCGGGCCGGCGCGGTCCCCTCCGCGAATACCGAGTGTTCCGCGTACCACCCCGAAGGGAAACCTCCCATGGTCACCGTCCCCGCCGCCGCAGCCGTCCGGACCACGCCGTTGCTCCTCGTCGCCGTCTTCTTCGGCGCGGTTTCCGCCTTCTTCGCGAGCCAGGCGCTGTGGCCGCTCACCGCGCTGGCCGTCCTGGTCGCCGTCGCCGTCCTCGCCGGTGGGGTGTGGCTGGCCGGTCGTAAGGGGAGTCGCGAACTCTAAGATCGCCGTGTGACGGCGAAACGCTTGACGCGGGAGGAAAGCCGCGAGCAGACCAGACAGCGGTTGCTCACGGCGGCCGCCGAGCTGTTCGCCCAACGCGGGGTCAACGGCACGTCCGTCGAGCAGATCGCCGAACGGGCCGGATTCACCCGCGGGGCCTTCTACGGCAACTTCGACGGCAAGCACGAGCTGGTCGTCGAACTGCTGCGCCGCCGGACCCAGCGCGAGGCCGAGGAGGTCACCGCGTTGCGCGACGGCGTCGGCTCCTTCTCCGAAATGATGGACCGCCTGCGCGCGTGGAACGTCGAGCGCGCCGAACATCTCGGCGGCTGGCTGACCCTGCGCACCGAGCTGGCCCTTTACGCGCTGCGGAATCCCGAGGCGCGCCCGCTGGTCGGCGAAGGCGAGAAGTCGACAAGGGCACTGCTGGAGACATCGGTCAAGACCGAACTCGCCGCGCGGGGCGTGGTACCGCCCGCCGACCCGGCCTTCCTCGCGCTGATCCTGCACGCGCTCGAGGACGGGCTCCTGCTGCAACGCTTTCTCAGTCCGGAAGGGACCGGCGACGAGGACGTGGTGGACGCGGTCCAGTTGCTGATGCGGTCGTGGACCGCGCTCAGCCGGTCATCCTGATCCCGGTGAACTCGGCCATCTGACGGATCCCGTGCGCGAAGAAGGCGTCCGGCGGGTCGACGCTGCCGACGTACTGTCCGAACAGCTCGAAGTTGATCATCCCGAACAGCTGGGTCCAGGCCATGATCAGGCGGGAAGCCGTCTCGGGGCCCAGGTTGACCTTGAGGATCTCGGTGACGGAGCCGAGCTGGCGCCGTAGTTCGACGGGCATCTCGCCGACTTCGGTCTCGACCCGCAGGTCGGCGTCGCGCAGGATCGCGACCAGCGCGAACGCGACCCGGCCCGCGGGCGTGACGGTGTCCTGCGGCGCCTGGTAGCCGGGGATCGGCGAACCGTAGATCAGCGCGTACTCGTGCGGGTGCGCCTTCGCCCAGGCGCGGACCGCGTGCCAGATCGACTCCCACCGTGCCAAGGAGGGCTTCCCGGCGTCATCGGCGGCCTCCGCGGCCTCGCCGACGGCGTTGTAGGCGTCGACGATCAGGGCTGTCAGCAGCTGCTCGCGGCTGGAAAAGTACCGGTAGAGCGCCGACGAGACCATGCCCAGCTCCCGTGCGACGGCACGGAGGGAAAGACCGAGCGCGCCGACTTCGGCGAGCTGGCGGCGGGCTTCGTCCTTGATCTCGCGGGTGAGCTCGGCGCGGGCGCGTTCGCGCGCGGTCTGGGTGGCGGCCATGCGCCCACCATAGAGCATCGCACCTAAACGAGAGCAGTGCTCTTGACATAACGCAATGCTCTGATGTTCACTGCTCTCAATAGAGAGCGCCGCTCTCGAAAACTGGAGGAAATGAAATGACCACCGTCACCCGCTACGTCAAGCCGGCCAAGGCGACCAGCGCGTTCAACGAGGGCGTGCTCAAGCTGACGAAACTCGGGGTGAGCTTCCTGGGGAGCCGGGTGCTCACGATCCGCGGCCGCAAGAGCGGTGAGCCGCGCTCGGTCCCGGTCAACCTGCTCGAACTGGACGGCGAGCGCTACCTGGTGGCCCCCCGCGGCGTGACGCAGTGGGTGCGCAACCTGCGCGTGGCGGGTGAAGGACAGCTCAGCGTCGGGCGCCGCACCGAGACCTTCACCTACACCGAACTCACCGACGACGAGAAGCCCGAGATCCTGCGTGCCTACCTCAAGCGCTGGAAGTTCGAGGTCGGCGTGTTCTTCGACGGGGTCGACGCGAAGGCGTCCGACGAAAAGCTGCTGGAGATCGCGCCCGGCTACCCGATCTTCAAGCTCACCTAGCGTGTCGTCCACCTGATCACGCGTGATCAGACCCGTAACTCGCGTGATTGGACCCGTAACTCCCGTGCTTGAAGCCGTGACACGCGAGTTACGCCTCCAAGCACGTGAGTTCCGTGCCCAAGCACGCGAGTTCCGCCTTCGATCACGTGAGTCGGCCATCTGGGCACGTGAGTCGGCCATCTGGTCACGTGAGTCGGCGATCTGGGCCCGAAGTCAGGCACCTACTCGTCGGTGGGCGCCCGCTTCGAACCGCGGGCGGTGGCAGCCACCAGCACCACCCCGATCAGGAACGCGACCAGCCCGATCAGGAACCACAGCTTCTGCCCGGTCATGAAACTGCCGGTCAGCACCCCGGCACCCTGAAGCACCCAGACGCCGCCCACCAGCAGGAAGACCAGTCCGATCGTGAGCGTGACCCAGCGCTTCATCCGCAAGCTCCCTGCCTCGACGTGTCCTCCGGATTCTGGCACCGGGAGCCCCGTCCGGCGAAACCGATCACCGGCCGCCGACGAGACCGTTCCGGTAGGCGTAGACGACGGCGTGTACCCGGTCGCGCAGCCCCAATTTGGCGAGGATACGGGAAACGTGGGTCTTCACCGTCTCCTCGCCCACGTGCAGATGCGCGGCGATCTCCGCGTTGCTGGAGGCGTCGGCGACCAGCAGGAGGACTTCGCGTTCGCGTGAGGTGAGCCGTTCCAGCTCAGCCGGTTCGGCGGCGACGGGCTCGATGCTGGTGGCGAAGGCCGACACCAGCCGCCGGGTCACCGTCGGGTCGATCAGCGCGTCGCCGCGCGCGGCCACTCGCATCGCCGAAACGAGTTCTTCGGGCGCGAGGCTCTTCAACAGGAAACCGCTCGCACCGGCCCGCAGCGCGCGGTACACGTACTCGTCGGAGTCGTAGGTCGTCAGCACGAGGACCCGCGTGTCGTTGCCAGGCGCGGACATGATCGCCTCGGTCGCGGCGAGACCGTCCAATTTGGGCATCCGGACGTCGAGCACCGCGACGTCCGGGCGCAGCGCGGCCGCCTGCGCGATGGCCTCCCGTCCGTCGGCCGCCTCACCGACGCAGTCGAAGTCCGCCTGGGTGTCCAGCACCGCGCGCATCCCGGACCGGAACATCGCGTGGTCGTCCGCCAGCAGAACCCGGATCATTCCGCCTCCAAAGGAAAACCGACTCGAACCCGCCAGCGCCGCCCGTCGTCGAGCGGTCCGCATGCCACCTGCCCGCCGAACAGCGCGACCCGTTGCCTGATCCCGGCGAGACCACGTTTCGTCGACTCGGCCGAGGTACGCCGGGGCGGCCGGCCGAATTCGTTCGTGATCGTGAGGACGACTTCGGTCTGCCGGTAGGCGAGGTCTATTTCCAGGGTTCCGCCGGAGCCGTGCCGGAGCGCGTTCGTCAGCGCCTCCTGCGCGATGCGGTACAGCGCGACGTCCACCGAGCCCGGCAGTTCCCGCGGCCCGCCGTGACTGGTCAACCGCGCGGGCAGCCCGGCGGTGCGGAGGTTGTCGAGCAGCTCGTCGAGATTGTCCAGCCCAGGCTGCCGCTGCGCGTCCCCGTTCTCCCTGCCGTGCAACAGATCCAGCAGGCGCCGGAGGTCGGCCATCGCGGCGCGGCTCGAAGATTCGACGGCGGAGAGCGAACGCCGGACGGCGGGTTCACCCTCCGGCAGTCCGAGCCGTGCGGCGCCGGCGTGCACACCGATCGCGCTGACGTGATGGGAGATCACGTCGTGCAGGTCCCGGGCGATCGTCGTGCGCTCTTCGGTGACGGCTCGGCGCACAGCCTCGGCTTCGTGCTGCTGACGTTGTTCCTCCGCGCGCTGGAGATCGGCGATGTATGCGCGCCGCGCGGTCGTGTAACGGCCGACCATCCACGGCAGCAGTCCGCTCACCCCGACGTCGATGAGCAACAGCCGCCAGTCGCGATCCCCCCGGTCGACCGGGATGAGGTTGCCGGCGACGAGCCCGGCGAGCATCGCCGCCAGAGCCGCCAGCGCCGGTTTGGCCGACAGCCAGGCGCCCGCGCGGTAACCCGCGATCAGCACGCCCGCGTTGGTGGCCTGCAAGTAGTGGTCGTACGGGAAGAGCAGGAGCGGCGCGGCGGCGAGCAGTACGCCGTGGGCGGCCGAAACCCAGCCGGAATACCGTGACGGCCCGGCCAGCGCGCTGTTCGCGAGGATTCCGCCGAGCAGGATCACCCACACCTGCCAGCCGAGCGAAAGCGGTGGTCCGGCGATGAGGAACCGCCCGGCGTCGGCGACCAGGCAGACGGCCGCGACCGCGCAGGCCTGTCTCGCCAGCGAACCACTGATGTCCCGCACGCGCCCAACTCTGCCCTATTTCGGTGGACAGGGGTTCCTAAGATCGAAAGCCATGGGGACGACGAAGACGCCCGTGCTCTGGACGACCGGGGCGCCGGGCGCGGGGAAATCCACCACCGCCTGGGGTTTGTACACCCGCGTCCTCGAATCGGGCGGCAACGTCGCGTACGTCGACATCGATCAGCTCGGGCTCATCGGCCCGCCGCCGGGCGGAGGCGACGCCTCGCACGCCATCAAAGCGGCCAACTTGCTGCGGGTCCTGGAGATCCTGCGCCGCCGGGGTGCCAGGCAGCTCGTCGTGTCCGGGGTGGTGGATCCGGAAAACGGTGTCGAGCGGTCCTTCGAGGGCAGCGACTTCGCTCTCACGCTCGTCCGGTTGACGTGCGATCGCGATGAACTCCGGCGCCGGTTCCTCGAGCGCGGTTCGCCCTCCGAGGCGCTGCCCGACCTCTTCGCGGTGGCGGATGCCTACGACCGCACCGGTTTCGGCGAGGAGATGGACACGACCGGGCAGCGACCCGGTGAAACCGTGGAAGCCCTGTTCCGGCGCTGTCTCGTGGCCGACGGGCCGGTCCGCCCGCCGGATCCCGTGGAGCCGCATCCCGGACCGGTGACCGTGGTGACCGGCCCGACGGCGGTCGGCAAGTCGACAGCCGCGTGGAGCGTGCTGCGGGACTTCTGGCAGCGGGAGACGCCGGTCGCCTACGTCGATCTCGCGCAGTTCGGGTTCGTCCACCCGGGCCCGGATCCGGCCGTGGAGGCGGCGAACCTCGCGGCCGTCTGGCGCGGCTACCGCGAGGCCGGAGCGCGGCGACTGCTCGTGGTGGCCAGGGAATTCGGTCCGGAGCACCGGCAGGTCTTCGAGGAGGTCACCGTCGTCCATCTCGACGCGGACGCCGCGACCCTCACCGAACGCGTCGGGCGCCGGGCCGAGGGCGAATCCGCGTTGCTGGCGGGTGACGAGTTACGCGGCGCGCCACCCGGTGTGCGGGACCGGGTGGCCGCCCGCGCGATCGCCGAGGCGGCCCGGATGCGGCGCGACCCTGGCCCTCGCGTCGTCCTCGACACCTCCGGGCAGAAGCCCGGCGAGACCGCCGCCGCACTGCTCGACGTCGTCCGTCAGTAGCCGCGCCGGGGGCCGTCCTGGCCCGGCTGGCCGCCGTTCTGGCCGCGCTGGGTCTGCCCGGCCTGCCCGATGGTCGTCGCCGTCGCGGTGTTCCCGGCGACCTTGGCGGTCACCGTCACCGTCTCGCCGGTCTTGGGATCGCCGGTCTTCCGGGTCGACGTATCGATCGTGTACGCCTGTTTGTAGCCGTCCTTGCTGGTCAAGCTGACGGATGTCGCGCTGATTTCGGTGATTTCCCCGGTCTGCAGCCGTTCGGTGGTGTAGCCGCCCTTGCCGTCGGAGACGACGAAGTCGCCGTGCAGCGTGTCACGTGGCACGCCCCCGCCGGGGCCGATGAGCATCCGGCCGCCGCCGGGGCCGCCCATCATCCCGCCCTGCCCCTGTTCGGCGCCGTTCGCGACGGTCCCGGCCCAGATGGCGGCCCCGCCACCGGCGGCGATCACCACCGCCACCCCGGCCGCGATCGCGGTCTTGCGGCCCGACCAGGCCTTCTTGGGTTCACCTGCCGGCGCGGGCGCGCCCCAGGCGGCGGTCTCACCCGCCGGGGGCTCGGCGGGTTTGGTCGGTTCGGTCATCAGGTCGCCTCCGTGTCCTCGGTTGCGGCCATGCTCGCCGCCGTCGCTGTGCGGAAGCTGTGCCGCCGGTGGGCACGCGCTGTGATTCCGATCCGAGGCCGATTCCGGCATGCTTTCCGGTGTGGGTCGGCGAGTCGGTGTCCTGGCGATCGTGCTCGTGCCGTTGTGCCTCATCGCCCTCCTGATCGCCTGGCGCACCGGTGCCTTCCAAGGCACGCCGCCGGCGTTCTGCCCGACGGCCCAGGACAGCGACGCCACCGCGGAGACCTACGAGCTGCCGGGCCGGGCCGCCCCGTACAGGGGTGGGGCGCCGCATCCCTTGCTGGTCTTCGATGTTCGTCAAATCGAGCCGAGGGATTCGGCAGGCCTCCGGCTGGACGGCGACATGGAGGACGTCACCGGCGAAACCGGCCTGCCGCCGGACTGGCGGGCGACGGGCGCGACCGAACCCGGGATCCAGCTGATCGTCTGCCAGTACCGCCACGGGGTCGGCGATGGCGAGGAAATCGGCCGGTGCCGCAACGCCCTCTTCACCACCGCCCCGGTGCTCGCCGCGACCTTCACCTACCGGGTCTACGAGGCGGCGACCGCGAAACCCCTTGGCCGCTTCGACCTGCCCGGTACCGCGTACACCTGCCCGGAATGGATGAACCGGCGCTCCGAGCAGATTCCGACGTACGTGCTGCCGAAACCGGATCCGGCCGCCCTCGCCGAGCGCCTCCGCCCGTTCGCCACGGCCGGGTGATCGTTCACAGGAAACGCACAGCCGGGACACAGGGAAGCCTCAACGGCACCACCCAGGATGGCACCATGACCAGTGTGAACGTCCCTTCGTCCGGTTCCGCGAAGGCAGGCCTGCGCCGTGCCGACGGCAGCCCCGTGCGGGTGCTGGTCGTCGACGACGAGGCGACCTTGTCCGAACTCGTGTCGATGGCCCTGCGCATGGAGGGCTGGGACATCCGCACCGCCGCCGACGGCATCGAGGCGGTCCGCGTCGCCAGGGAATTCCGGCCGGACGCGGTGGTACTGGACGTCATGCTGCCGGATATGAACGGCCTGGAAGTGCTGCGCCGCCTGCGATCCGAGTCGCCGAACCTGCCGGTGCTGTTCCTCACCGCGAAGGACGCGGTGGAGGACAGGATCGCCGGCCTCACCGCGGGCGGCGACGACTACGTCACCAAACCGTTCAGCCTGGAGGAGGTCGCGCTGCGGTTGCGGGCGCTGCTCCGGCGCGCGGGCGGGGTCGCCGGGCCGAGCGGTTCGACGCTGGTCGTCGGCGACCTGACCCTGGACGAGGACAGTCGCGAGGTGTACCGCGGCGGCGATCCGGTGCCGCTGACCGCCACCGAGTTCGAACTGCTGCGCTACCTCATGCGCAATCCGAAACGCGTGCTTTCCAAGGCGCAGATCCTGGACCGGGTGTGGAGCTACGACTTCGGCGGGCAGGCCAACATCGTCGAGCTGTACATTTCCTACCTTCGCAAGAAGATCGACGCCGACAGGGAACCGATGATCCACACGATGCGCGGCGCCGGGTATGTCCTCAAGCCCGCGGGCTGAGCGGCCTTGGTCCCTGCGGCGGCGGCTGATCGCGCAGGTCGCGGGGCTGCTCGCGCTCGTCTGCCTGGTGGTGGGCGTGGCGACCGAACTGGCGTTGCGGGACTTCCTGATCGACCAGCTCGACTCCCGGCTCGACGAAACCAGTCAACGCGCCAGCCGTCCGCCGCCACCGGGCCGTCCTGGCGGGGAAAGGGTTCCCGAGGGCTTGCGGGCCTACGGGCAGAGCACCGGTTCCCTGTTCGTGAACGTGTTCCCGGACGGTCGTGTGCTCGCCGCCGTGCTGCGGTCCAGCTACGACGCGAAGGTCACCGATCCGTTCCCGCACGACGAGATCACCCGGGCCCAGGTCGACACGCTTGTGCGGTCGAAGCCGGGAAACGAGCCGACCGACGTGGACCTCGGGTCGCTCGGGGAGTACCGCGTGGTGGCGAAGCAGACTTCCAACGGTGGCATCGCGATCACCGGACTGCCCACCAAGGACGTCACGGACACCTTGTGGAACCTGGGTTTCATCTTCGGCGGGGTGGCCATCGGCGGCATCCTGCTGGCGGGCGCGCTCGGCGCCGTCACGGTGCGGCGCACCATGAAACCACTCGACCGGCTGGCCGCGACCGCGTCCAGGGTCGCCGAACTTCCCTTGGACCGCGGCGAAGTGGCGTTGTCCGAACGAGTGTCCGAGGTGGACACAGATCCGCGGACCGAGGTCGGCAAGGTCGGCTTCGCGCTCAACCGCATGCTCGGCCACATCTCCCACGCGCTGTCCGCCCGCCAGGCCAGTGAGAGCCGGGTGCGCCGGTTCGTCGCGGACGCCAGCCACGAACTGCGGACCCCGCTCGCGGCCATCCGCGGCTACGCGGAACTCACCCGGCGCTCCGGCTCCGAAGTGCCGCCGGACATCGCGTTCGCGATGGGCAGGGTGGAGTCGGAATCGACGCGGATGACCGGCCTGGTCGAGGATCTGCTGCTGCTCGCGCGGCTGGACTCCGGCCGTCCGGTGGTGCGCGGGCCGGTCGATCTGTCCCGGCTGGTCGCGGACGCCGTCGCCGACGCGCATGTCGCCGGACCGGGGCACAAGTGGCTGCTGGAGGTTCCGCCGGAACCGATCACCGTCCTCGGCGACGCGGATCAGCTGCACCAGGTGGTGATCAACCTGCTTGGCAACGCCCGTACGCACACCCCGGCCGGTACCGAGGTCGCCACCTCTCTGTCCATTGTGGATTCCGTGGTGACACTGTCCATTGTCGACGGTGGGCCGGGGATCCCGCCGGAGATCCTCCCGGACGTCTTCGAACGGTTCGCCCGCGGCGACGATTCGCGGTCGCGGGCGGCGGGCAGCACCGGACTCGGACTGGCCATCGTCGCGGCCGTGGTCGCCGCGCACGACGGTCAGGTGAGGGTCGCCAGCCTGCCGGGGCGGACGGAGTTCCAGGTCCGGTTCCGGGCCGCCTGACTCAGGGCGTCCATTCGCTGTTCGCGCCGCACAGGATGACGCAGGGCAGTTCGCCGTCGGTCCGCCCGGCCAGCCAGGCGGCGAACGGGACCGCGGCGGCCGGTTCGACGGCGAGCCGGAACTCCTCCCAGAGCCGGTCCCGCGCGGCGAGCAGCTCCACTTCGCTGACCAGCACGGACGTCACCCGATCCTGGAGCACCCCGAGCGGGACGGCGCCGATCCTGGTCGCGCCCAGCGCGGACGCCGCCACCGAGTCGATCTCCACGTCCACCGGCTCACCCGCCTTCAGTGCCGCGCCGAGCGCGCGGCACCGCTCCGGCTCGACGGCGAACGTCGGCACCCCGGACAGGGACGTCCCGGCGACCAGGCCACCACCGCCGACCGCGACCAGGAACGCGTCGACGTCCGGGACGTCCTGGACCACTTCGGCCGCCACGGTGCCCTGACCTGCGACGACGGCGGGATCGTCGTACGCGTGCAGGTACCGCGTACCCGGCTCAGAAGCGGCTTCGAGCGCCTTCGTGGCCGCCTCGGCGTACGTCGCGCCGTGGCGGATGAGCTTCGCGCCCGCGGCCTCGATCCGGGCCGTCTTCGCCTTCGGAGCCGACTCCGGCACGTACACCGTCGCGGGCACACCCAGCAGCGCAGCCGCCGTCGCCACGCCCAACCCGTGGTTGCCGCCGGACGCCGTCAGCACCCGCTCCGGCAACGGCTCGCTCACCAGCGCGTTCACCGCGCCCCGCAGTTTGAACGACCCGCTCCGCTGCAGATGCTCCAGCTTGAGGACCAACGGCCGTCCGTCGACCTCGGCACGCAACACCGGCGTGCGTCGTACGAACGGGTGGACGGCTTCGGCGGCTTCGCGGACATCGGCCCAGGTCGGAGTGCTCATACCCCCCACTGTCCTCCATGTCCGGACCGGAGTGACTACACTGGTCCTCGGACCCCGCGCGGCGTCCATCTTGTGAACCTCCCCAGGGCCGGAAGGCAGCAAGGATAAGCAAGCTCTGACGGGTGCGCGGGGTCCCCTTTCATGTGGCCCCCCACGCCGCCTTCAGAAGATGCCGAAGACGTCCTTCGGCGGCACCGGGGACGGCAGGGCGTCCGCGTCGGTGACCGGCCGCGCCTTGCCTTGCAGTTCGCGGAGGTCTTCGCCCGCGACGCAGCGGGCCGGGTACGCGGACGACGCGGCCCGGCGGGTCAGGTCCGCGACCGGAAGCTCGACGCGAGACGCGGCGACCACGATGTTGCCGAACCGGCGACCTCGGAGGACGCCTGGTTCCGCGAGCAGGGCGAGATGCGGGAACGACGTCGCCAGGGTCGCCAGGAACCGGCGAAGGAACGGCAGGTTCGGGCCGTCACTGACGTTGGTGACGTAGGTACCGGCCGGGCGAAGGACCCGCGCGACCTCGTTCGTGAACTCCACGGTCGCGAGCCCGTCGGCGAACACCCCGCGTTCGAAGGCGTCCACGATGACCAGGTCGGCCGAAGCGTCGTACCTGCCGGAGACGCCTTCGCGGCCGTCGCCGACACGCACCTTCAGTCCCTTCAGGCCGAGGTGCTCGCGGATGAGCGCGACGAGTTCGCCGTCGGCGTCGAAGACCAGCTGTCGCGAGCGGGGTCGCGTCGCGGCGACGTAGCGGGGGAGCGTGCAGGCCGCGCCGCCGACGTGCAGCGCGTCGAGTGGGCCTTCGCCGAGGCAGTCGACGACGTCGGCGATCCGGCGGATGTAGTCGAACTCGAGATCCGTGGGATCGTCGAGGTTGACGTGCGATTGGGCCACGCCGTCGACGGAGATCATCCAGGCGTTGGCACGGTCGGCGTCGCGGAGCAGTTCGGCGGTGCCGAAGCGGACCGGATACGTGCCCGGGGTCGGTGCTGGTCTCACCTTGTCGGCCCCTCCCGGTACTCTCGCCGCGTGGCATTAGCGCTGTACCGAAAGTACCGTCCGGCTACCTTCGCCGAGGTCGTCGGGCAGGAGCACGTGACCGATCCGCTGCGCACCGCGCTGGCCGCGGGCCGGATCAACCACGCCTACCTCTTCTCCGGCCCGCGCGGCTGCGGCAAGACGTCGAGCGCGCGCATCATGGCGCGGTCGCTGAACTGCGCGAAGGGTCCGACGCCGGATCCGTGTGGCGAGTGCAACTCGTGCCGCAACCTGGCGCCCGAGGGCCCCGGCAGTGTCGACGTCACCGAACTCGACGCCGCCAGCCACGGTGGCGTCGACGACGCCCGTGAGCTGCGGGACAGGGCTTTCTACGCCCCGGCGGACTCGCGCTACCGCGTCTTCATCATCGACGAGGCGCACATGGTCACCACGCAGGGCTTCAACGCCCTGCTGAAGATCGTGGAAGAGCCGCCGGAGCACCTGATCTTCATCTTCGCGACCACCGAACCGGACAAGGTGCTGCCCACCATCCGGTCGCGGACGCACCACTACCCCTTCCGGCTGATCCCGCCCAAGTCGATGCGGGAACTGCTCGAAAGCAACGTCGCCGCCGAGGGCGCGCAGGTCGAACCCGCGGTGTACCCGCTGGTCATCCGCGCGGGCGGCGGTTCGGCGCGGGACACGCAGTCGGTGCTCGACCAGCTACTGGCGGGCGCCGGGCCGGACGGCGTCGACTACTCGCGCGCGGTGTCCCTGCTGGGCGTCACGGACGTCGCGCTCATCGACGGCATGGTCGACGCGCTGGCCGCCGATGACGCGTCGGCCGTGTTCGGCACCGTCGAGAGCCTCGCCGAGGCCGGGCACGACCCGCGCCGGTTCGCCACCGACCTGCTCGACCGCCTGCGCGACCTGGTGATGCTGCGTTCGGTGCCGGACGCGGGCGAGCGCGGACTGGTCGCCGCACCCGACGACGAACTCAAGAAGATGAAGGAGCAGGCGGGCAAACTGGAGCCCGCCACGCTCTCGCGCTACGCCGACATCGTCCACAATGGACTTTTGGAGATGCGGGGCGCGACCTCGCCGCGGCTGGTGCTGGAACTGCTGACGGCTCGGATGCTGCTGCCGTCGGTCGCCGAGGGCGCCGACGCGCTGCTCGCCCGTCTCGAACGACTCGAGCGCCGCGCGGCTTCGGCACCGGCGTCCGCTCCGGTCGCCCAAGCCGCTCCGGTCGCTCCCGCTGCCCAGTCCGCACCGGCGGTTCAGGCCGCGCCCGCTCCCGCTGGTGAGCTCGTGCGCGAGTTCCAGCGGCCGTCGCGACGGGCCGCCGCCCCCGCTCCCGCCCAGCAACCGGCCCCGGCCCAGCAGCCCGTCGCGCGACCCGAACCGGTCGCCGAACGGCCAGCCGCGCCCGCGCCCGCTCCGGCGGCGGCCGCCGCGGCCTCGACGGGCGGGACGGACGTGGACGGCATCCGCGGCCGCTGGCCGCACGTGCAGGCCGCGATCCGCAAGGTCCCGGGCGGCGCCGTCACCGGGGCGATGCTCACGCAGGCGAGCGTGGTGAGTGTCGATGGCACCGCCGTCACCCTCACGCACAACGCGGAACCCGTGGCACGCAGGCTTTCCGAGCCGCAGCACCTGGAGCGCATCGCGGCCGCGTTCAAGGCGGTCTTCGAAGGAGACTGGCAAGTACGGTGCGTCCATGGCGCCGCGCAGACCCGGCAGGCCGCCGCGCCCAAGGCCGCGCCCGCGCCGTCCGCACCCGAGCGGTCCTTCACCCGCCGGTCCGCCGAGGCACCCGGCGCCGCCGCTCCCACGCAGCCGCCCCCGCCTCCCGAGCCGAAGCCGGAGCCTCAGCGGCCGAAGGTGGCGACCACCGAGCCGGACATCCCGCTCCCGCCCGAGCCGGTCGAGGAAGACGAGGATCTCTACAACGAGGACGCGAGCCCCGCACCGCCGCCTCCGCCACTCCCGCCCGAGAAGGACCCTGAGGAGATCGCGCGGAAGCTGCTCGCCGACCACCTCAACGCGCGCCCCCTCGACGACCGCAATTAGTCCTCTAGTGGCGGTAGTTGCGCGTGCAAGGACCGCAACTAGAGGACTAATTGCGAGGGATGATCAGCCTTTGAGGTAGTCGGCGATGGCCTTCGCGATGACGGCGGCGTACTGCTGACGTCCTTCTTCGCTCGACATCGCCGCGGCTTCGGCGGCGTTGCGCATGTTCCCGCATTCGACGAGCGCGGCAGGCCGGGTCGAGAGGTTGAGCCCGCCGAGGTCGGCGCGCGGCGCGAGCCCGTTCGTGCCGAGGTAGGTCGACGTCGGGAAGCCGCCCGCGCGGATGCCGTCCCGCAGCGCCGTCGCCAGTCTCGTCGAGGGCTCGCCTTGCTGGGCGTTCAGGGGCGGGGCCGAATAGGCGACGTGGAAGCCGTGCGCGCCGTCGGAATTCGAGCCGTCGGCGTGGATCGACACGACCGCGTCCGCCTGCGCGTCGTTCCCGATCGCGGCGCGTTCGTCGACGCACGGTCCGACGCCGGTGTCGTTCTGCCGGGTGAGGACGACCCGGACTCCCTTCGCGGTCAAGGCTTGCGCGATCCGCTGCGAGACGTCCCAGGTGAACGCGTGCTCGGGATATCCGGAATTCGTCGCGGTTCCGGTGGTGTTGCACGGTTTCTTCTTCCCGCGCCCCGCCGGGACCTGTTTGTTGATCTCGCCGGGCTTGCCGGCGTTGCCGCCGTTGTGCCCGGGATCGAGCACGACGACCTTGCCGGTCTTCGGCTGCTGCGTGCTCGAAGGCGGCGCGCTCGAAGGTGGCGCGCTCGGCGCGGAACTCGGCTGCGGAAGGGTGGTGAGGACGGTGGTGGTCCCCGGTGGAGCAGGGGCCGACGGCGGCGCGGCCGGGGTTTCCACGCCGCACGCCGTGAACAGCACCAATCCGATCGCCATCACCAGGCTCAGCCGTCGTCGCACGGCGCCAACGGTGCCATACGCGTGACGGCTAGGCTGGGAGGCGGCACAGGATTTTCCAGGAGAGGACCGATCGGATCATGGTGCAACCCGGTGGCGGCTTCGACCTGTCGCAGATCATGCAGCAGGCCCAGCAGATGCAGCAGAAGCTGGTCGAGGCCCAGGAAGAGCTGGCCAACACGGAGGTGACCGGCACTTCCGGTGGCGGTCTCGTCACCGCGACCGTGTCCGGTGACAGCCAGCTCAAGTCGCTGGCCATCGACCCCAAGGTGGTCGACCCCGACGACGTCGAGACCCTGTCCGACCTGGTCGTCGCGGCCGTGCGGGACGCCTCGGCCAACGCGCAGAAGCTCACCGAACAGAAGCTCGGCCCGCTCGCCGGCGGCCTCGGTGGCGGGATGCCGGATCTCGGCGGCTTCCCCGGGCTCGGCGGCTAGCTTGTACGAGGGTGTCGTCCAGGATCTGATCGACGAGCTCGGGCGACTGCCCGGCGTCGGTCCCAAAAGCGCGCAGCGGATCGCCTTCCACCTGCTGGCGGCCGATCCCGCGGATATCGCGCGCTTGCAGGAAGTGCTCGGCAAGGTCAAGGAAGGCGTGCAGTTCTGCGAGGTCTGCGGCAACGTCTCGGAGCAGGAGACCTGCCGGATCTGCCGCGACACCCGCCGCGACCTCACGGTCATCTGCGTGGTCGAGGAGCCGAAGGACGTCCTCGCCGTCGAGCGGACGCGGGAGTTCAAGGGCCGCTACCACGTGCTCGGCGGTGCGCTGGACCCGTTGTCCGGCATCGGGCCGGAGCAGCTGCGGATGCGTGAGCTGCTGGCGCGGATCGGCGGCGCGGAGATCAGCGAGATCATCATCGCGACCGACCCGAACACCGAAGGCGAGGCGACCGCGACGTACCTCGTGCGGATGCTTCGCGACTTCCCCGGCCTGTCGGTGACCCGGCTCGCTTCGGGGCTGCCGATGGGCGGGGACCTGGAGTTCGCGGACGAGCTGACGTTGGGCCGGGCCCTCTCAGGACGGCGGGCTCTCTAGTCTCCGGATGTTATGAACGGACCTTTCATAACAAATTTTGTTATGAAAGGTCCGTTCATAACACGGCCTGGAGCGCGTCAGCAGTAGCCGAGGCGCGCCAGCGTGTCGACGATGATCTCCGACGGGTGGAACTTCTCGACCCACGACTCGCCGCGACGGTTCTGGTAGGTGTCGAGGAAGTTCTGCAGCTTGTCCCCGCGCATCTCGGTCAGCACCACGGTCTCGCCGAGGTGCTGCGGCGTCTCGGTGCGCTCGCGGTGCACGGCGCACGGCAGGCCGAGGTAGTAGCACTCGGCCGACAGGCCACCGGAGTCGGTGACGACGTATTCGGCGCGCGCGACCAGCGGCAGGAACTTCAGGTACCGCATCTTCGGCTGGATGATGAAGTTCTTCTCGTCGAAGAGGTTCGCCAGGCCCAGCGCGCGGATCTTCTCGCGCTCGGGCGCGCCCGCCATGTAGAGGATCGGCATCTGCTTGCTCTGCTCGCGCAGGATCTCCAGCGCCTCGCGGTACTTGTCCGCGCGCGAGACCAGTTCGAAGCGGTGCAGGGTGGCGAGGCCGAACTTCTCCGGCAGCCCCTCGAGGTCGAGCGGTCCGTTGATCGCGAGCCGCATCGCGTCGATCGCGGTGTTCGCCTCGGTGTCGACGACGACGCCGCGGGCGTTGCGGAGGTTGTTCACTTCACGCGCGCTCGGCGCGAAGTGCATGTCGACGATCTTCGCGGCGATCTTCCGGTTCAGCTCCTCCGGCAGCGGCGACATGATGCTGCCCGACCGCGCGCCCGCCTCGACGTGCCCGACCCGCGACTTGAGGATCCGCTTCCCGATGAGCGAGCCGTACGGCGTGGTGAAGGTGTCCCCGTGCACCAGCACCAGCGGCGGACGGCCGTCCTCGACCAGCGCGGCCTTCAGCTCGGCGCGGCGGCTCCACGCGGTGCGCAGCACCTGCGCGGCCCAGCCCGGCACCTGCGCGGGCGATTCCAGGTTGTGCGCCTTCTCCTTCGGCACCAGCCAGACGTCGGGCTCCGGGAGGTTCAGGTCGGCGAGCACGTCCGAGACCTCGTCGACGTGCTGGGCGGTGAACCAGATCTTCGGCCGGACCCCGCGTTCGAGGATGCCGTGGTAGACCGGCGCGATTTTGATCAGTTCCGCCGTGGTGCCGAGAATGAAGGAAATCACCGGGATGGCCATTCTGTCGGGGTCTGCGGTGCCCGAAGGATACTGGTGGGCCGCGCAAGGTAGCCTCGCCGGGGTGAGTGCGAATTCGCTCCTCCCTGCCCTGTCCGTCGTGATCCCGGTCTACAACGAGCAGGACTGGATCGACCGCAGTGTCGGCGCGCTGATCGCGTCGGCGCAGGCGGCGA
Organism: Amycolatopsis coloradensis; assembly: GCF_001953865.1. Lineage (GTDB taxonomy): Bacteria > Actinomycetota > Actinomycetes > Mycobacteriales > Pseudonocardiaceae > Amycolatopsis > Amycolatopsis coloradensis. The sequence continues at coordinate 364,549 of NZ_MQUQ01000003.1, read as the reverse complement.
ACTGGCCGGTCGAGGTCGTCGTCGTGGACGACGGCAGCACCGACGGCACCGGCGACAAGCTGGCCAGGCTGCAGGAGCTGTACGGCATCACCGTCCTCACCCAGCCGAACAGCGGCCGGTTCGAGGCTCGCCGGGCGGGGATCGCGAAGGCATCCGGGACGCAGATCCTGCTGCTCGACAGCCGCGTGATCGTGGACTCCGGCTCGCTCACCTTCCTCCGGGACCAGCTCGTCGACCACCCTGAGCGCTCGGTGTGGAACGGCCACATCAACGTCGCGTCCGAACACAATCCGTACGCGGGATTCATGGCGGGACTGGTCAAGATCCCGTGGCGCCGTTATTGCGCGAACCCGCGATTGATGTCGTTCGGTATCGAAGAGTTCGACGTCTTCCCGAAAGGCACCGGATTCTTTTCCGCCCCGAAGGAAGTTCTCGAGGATTCGTCCAACGCGTTCGAGTCGCTCTTCGAAGACGTCCGTTTCGCCAGTGACGACACCGGCGTTCTGCGCTGGATCGCCGAACGGCACCGAATCTTCCTGGCCCCGGAGTTCTCCGCGACCTACCACGGCCGCGATTCGTTCAAGAAGTTCGTCGGGCAGTCGTATTTCCGCGGCACCACATTCGTCGATTCGTATCTCGCGTCGCCCGGCCCCGCGCGTAACGGCCTGTTCGCCGCGATGGCCGTCGGAGTGCTCGGACTCGGTGTCGCCGCGAAGCGCCCGAAGACCGCCGTCGCGCTGGCCGCCGCGGGTTCGACGGCCGCCGGGTTCGCGGTGACGAAGTTCGGCGCGACCAAGGCCGAGGCCAAGGCGGTCGCCCGGCTCACGCCCGTGTTCGCCGCCGGATTCGGGGCGGGCGCGCTGCGCGGCCTCTTCCTGGCGCTGCGAGCCCGGCTGCGTCGATGAGCACCGCGGTGACCAGCGAGAAACTGGCCAAGAACACCGGCAAATCCGCCGGGCGGATCGGTGTCTACCTGCTGATCGCGATCGCCCTCGGCTACGCGCTCACCGTCGTCTGGGGCCGGACACTGTCCACAGCGGACAACGCCGTCCTGCTCTCCTTCTGGGGCATGTTGATGGGGCTGGGCGCCGCCCTGTCCCCGCTGGAACAGGAGATCTCGCGCCAGTCCGCGCACGCCGCGCTCGAAGGCCGCAAGGCAGGCCGCCCCGCGGTGATCGCCTTCGTCACCAGCCTGGTCGCGGTCGCCGTCGTGGCACTGGTCACGCTCATCCCGCCGGTGACCGGCAAGATCTACGGCGGCCAGTTCGCGCTCGCCGTGATCGTGCTGGCAGGCGGGCTTTCGTTCGCCTTCCAGTTCGCCGCGCGCGGCCTGCTGATCGGCCATGACCACGTCCGGTCCTACTCCTGGCTGATCCTGGTCGAAGCGGCCGTGCGGATCCTCGTGGTCGCCGCGCTGGTGGTCGCCGGGCTCACGCAGCTGTACTGGTTCGCCATCGCCGCCGCGACCGGCTCGTTCGCCTGGCTGCTGTTCGCCCGCGGCGCCGCCCGCCTGGTCGACCCGAAGCTGGACGCCGACGAGCCCGCGAAGCCGGTCGTCACGAACATGCTGATGCTGCTCGCCGGCGCCGGGCTCACCGCGAGCGTCATCACCGGCTATCCGGCGCTGGTCAGCCTGCTCGCGCCCGGCGGCGACAAGGACAAGCTCGGGGTGCTCTTCCTCGCCCTGTTCGTGGCCAGGACGCCGCTGACGCTGATGGCGCCGGTCCAGGCACTCGCGGTCCCGACCGTGGTGCGCCTGTCCAGCACCGAAGAGGGAAAGCACCGGCTGCGCAGGCTGCTCGCGCTGGGTTCGGCGGGCGCGCTGGCCCTCGCGGCCCTCGGCGCGCTGGTCGGCTGGCTGATCGGCCCGTGGGTGGTCCGTCTCGTCTACGGTGCCAAGAACGACCCCGAGGCCTGGTGGATGGCCGGGCTGGTCTGGTCTTCGGTGCTGCTGGCCGCGATGCAGCTCCTCGCCGCCGTCCTTGTCGCGCAGGCCAAGGCCACGAAGGTGCTGATCACCTGGGCCGTCGTCGTCGTCGCGACCGCGCTGGTGCTGCTGTTCTTCCCCGGTGACACCGTCGTGCGCGCCGTCGTCGGCCTCGCCGCCGGTCCGACGGCCGGGCTCCTGGTCGTCATGGCGTTCGTGGTGAGAGGCACCCCAGAGCCGGGCAACGCGAAGCCGTCCGAAACGTCTCGATAGTGTGGCCGCGCCATCACGGGCCGGAACTGGCCGGTGGCGTTCTTAACGCCGAATAGGGTTGGACAGCGAATTCGATGAACGTTCTTTTGGTGTTGCTGGCGTTCTGGCTGCCGGGGCTCGTCTTCGGTGCCGCGATCAGGCTGCGCGGCTGGACCCTCGCCGCCGCCGCCCCGCTGCTGACCTTCGGCCTCGTCGCCATCGGCATCCCGATCCTCGGCCGTTTCGGTATCCGCTGGACCCTGCCGAACGTCGGCCTGTGGGTCCTGTTGCTGTCCGTCGTCGGTTTCGCCCTTTCTTTCCTCGTGCTCCGCTTCACCGCGAAACGTCACCCCGGCTGGGACGAAGACGAAGAGGACACGCCGAAGCGCTCCCCGCGTGATCACCTGCTGATCGGCGCGGGTGTCGTGGTCGGCCTCGGTGTCGGCGCGGTGACCTTCCTGCGTGGTTCGCACTCCTTGGAGAACGTCCAGCAGGGCTGGGACGCGCCGTTCCACGGCAACCTGGTGCGCTGGATCGCCGAGCACGGCGACGCGCGCGCGTCGACGGTCGGCACCATCGCCAACCTGCCGAACCAGACCGACTACTTCTATCCGGACACCTATCACGCGCTGCTCGCCCTGATCTTCGGCAAGGGCGGCCTGACGATGATGCCGACGCTGAACCTGGCGGCGCTCATGGTCGTGCTGACCGTCCCGGTCGGCGTCGCCGCGATGTGCCGCGCCTGGCGGATGCCGGTCCTCGCGACCGCCGCGGCGGCGGCCGTGTCCACCTGGTTCACCGCCTTCCCGTACGACTCGCTGTGGCGCGGCCCGCTGTGGCCGTACGTCGCCGGTGTGGCGCTCGTGCCCGCGATGCTCGCGCTGGCCCACCTGCTGCTCAAACCGCGCGGCATCGCCGGACCGGTCGCGATCGGCGTCGGTGTCGCCGGGCTGGCGGGCCTGCACACCAGCCTGATCTTCGTCATCTTGGTCTACTTCCTGCTGATCCTGCTCGCGGTCCTCTTCCGCTTCGAGAAGATCAGCTGGCGCCGCAGCGCGGTCTCACTGGTGGCCACGATCGTGCTGGCGGTCGTGTTCGGCGTGCCGCAGGTCCTGCCCGCGCTCTACAACGCGGGCGGCGTGACCAGCGCGTTCTGGGCGTCGGAGACCAGCGTGTCCGGCGCGCTCGGGCAGACCATCACGTTCTCGCCGATGGCGTCGTTCCCGCAGTGGTGGATCGGCATCCCGGCGATCATCGGCGTGTTCTTCCTGGTCAAGCACCGTCGGATGCTCTGGATGGTCGGCGCGTACGTCGTGCTCGGTGGCCTGTTCGCCGCGACGATCTCGCTGGAGACCCCGCTCATCCACACCCTGACCGGCGTGTTCTACAACGACCACTGGCGCATCGGCGCGCTCGTCCCGCTGGCGGGCGCCGTCGCGTTCGGCGAGTTCGTGCACACCGCGTCGGGCAAGGTCGCCGAAAAGCTCGGCGAGCGCAAACCGGACCTGAACCCGTACACCGCGGTCATCGCCGGGGCACTGGTGGTCGGGCTGGTGCTCGCGGTGCTGAGCCGGGGCGGCTACATCGGCCGCAACTCCGCCCGGCTGGCGATGAACTACGGCGCGGACGGCCCTTCGGTCAGCAAGGGTGAGGAAGAGGCCTACGCCTGGCTCGGCGAGCACGTCGTTCCCGGCGAGCGCGTCATGAACGACAAGGCCGACGGCTCGGTGTGGATGTACGCCCTTTCGGGGGTCCAGCCGGTCGAGTGGACCAACTACGGCGCCGAGTTCACCACCAAGGCGGGCTGGCTCAGCGTGTTCCTCAACGACCTCAACCGCGAGCCGCGCGTGCGCGAGGCGCTCACCGACCTCAAGGTGCGCTACGTGCTCGTCGGCAAGGGCAAGGTGGCCCCGAACGCGCAGTCCGCGGTGGGTCTCCAGCGCCTCGACATCACTCCGGGTTTCAAGCGCGTCTATCACAACCCCGACGCGTCGGTTTACGAAATCGAAGGTCAGCAAGGTGTGGTCGCCGCCGGCGCCACGACCGGGTCCGACACCGCTCACGGCCAGTAAGAAGATAGAGTGATCCAGTGTCCAGTACGTCCGTGACCACGCGTCGCGTACTCATCGTGATGCCTGCCTTGAACGAGCAGGCCACTGTCGGTGCGGTCATTTCCCAGGTCAAGCAGTCCTTGCCGGGGATGGACGTGCTGGTGGTGGACGACGGTTCGTCCGACGACACGGCCACGCTCGCCCGTGCCGCGGGCGCGGAGGTGGCTCGCCTGTCGGTCAACCTCGGCGTCGGCGGGGCGATGCGCACCGGCTTCCGGTACGCGGCCGCCCGCGGCTACGACGTCGTCGTCCAGGTGGACGCCGACGGCCAGCACGACCCCGACGAGGTCGCCGCCCTGCTCGACGCGCTCGACGACGCGGACATCGCGATCGGTTCGCGGTTCGCGGGCAAGGGTTCGTACAAGGCGAGCGGCCCCCGGAAATACGCGATGGTCGTCCTCTCGTTCGTTTTCTCCCGGCTCGGGAAGACCAGGCTCACCGACGTGACCTCCGGGTTCAAAGCGATGGGCCCGAAGGCGATCAAACTTTTCGCGGGGTACTACCCGGCCGAATATCTCGGCGACACGGTCGAGTCGCTGGTGATGGCGATCCGTGCCGAACTGAAGATCAAGGAAATCCCGGTGATCATGCGGGAACGGGTCGGCGGGACGCCGAGCCATTCACCGGTGAAATCGGCCGTCTACCTCGGCCGCGCCGGACTTGCCCTGCTGCTGGCGCTGGTGCGCCGCCGCCCCGCCGTCGACTCGTCGGATTCGGCGTAAAAGGAGCTGATCATGGACGGCTGGCGCATTCTCAGCATCGTCGTCGCCTGTCTGGTGCTGTTCGCCGTTCTCGAGATGATGCGACGGCGGAAACTGCGCGAGAAGTACGCGGGTGTTTGGCTCGTCCTCTCTCTCGGCGTCGTGGTTCTCGCGCTCGTTCCGCAGGCCGCTGATTTCCTGGCTCGCGTGACCGGCGTCCAAACGCCGTCGAACTTCGTATTCCTGCTGGCGGGCGTGGTGCTGGCACTGGTCGCGTTGCACCTGTCGACCGAGGTCGGGCATCTCGAAGAAGAGGTCCGGACCTCCGTCGAGGAGATCGCGCTGCTCCGCTGTGAACTCGCCGACGCCCAGCGTGACCTGGAAGAACGCGTCGCCGCGCTCGAAGCGAGGACGGCCGCTCCCGACAACGTCAAAGGGCTTCCCGAAGTGAGCCCCGCACGCGCACGCTGATCGACGAGGTCCTGGCGGCCCCGCCCCGGCTCGGCGCCGTTCGCCTGTTCGCCATCGACGGGCCGTCCGGATCGGGCAAGTCCACCCTCGCCGGGCAGGTCGTCGCGGAACTCGGCAGCCGTGGCGTCCGGGTCGCCCTGGTCAGCACCGACGAATTCGCCACCTGGGACGAGCCCGTTTCGTGGTGGCCGAGGCTGGAAACCGGCGTCCTGGCACCGCTGCGCGCGGGCAGGCCGGGCGGCTACCGGCGCGTGGACTGGGCCGGCGGCGCCCCGCGGCCGGGTGAAGAAATCGAGATCGACGTCCCCGACGTCCTCGTGCTGGAAGGCGTTTCCAGCGGCAGGGCGCGGATCCGGCCGTCGTTGTCCCTGCTGACCTGGCTGGACGGCGGGAGCGAGGCCGACCGCCTCGACCGCGCCGCGGGCCGGGACGGTGAGGAATCGCGGGCGGACCTGCGGCGCTGGCAGCTGTTCGAGCGAGGGTGGTTCACCGTCGACGGGACCAAGGCGGCGGCGGATCGAGTGGTCGGGTCGTGACTCAGGCGTGGACGCCGTAAGTAGTCCCCTAAGTGCGGTGGGCAGGCAGGCGCGAGCGGCCGCTCGGCTGTCCTGAACAGGCCAGGGCCCGGGATCGCCAGCGAACTCGCGGAGACACCGGGTCAGCCGTGGGTAGGTGAAGACCGGTCCGCGCTAACCGTCCTTCCGGTGTTTGTCCACTTTTGTCAGCCACCCATTCGACGGAGTGGGGGACACCCATTTGCGTCAGTGGCCCGGCACTCTACGCGTTAGTGGTCCCGAATTGATTACGCTCCGTCCGGAATTGCCGACACCTTGCGGTCGTATTGACCTTCGTGTAGCGCGATCGTAACCTCGCGTGCTTAAGTGCGGGCCGAGTTCCCGCTAGTGTCGGCGAGCACACCGATCGTCCGCGGAGTTCGAGTTCCCGACCGACCGACGCCGGCGGTGCCTAAACACCGAAATTCTCCTCAAGGGGTGCCAGATGCAGCAACTGCGGGTGACCCGAGCACGCCGTGTGGCCCTGATCGGGCTTGCCGGCGCACTCGCGGTCTCCATTTCCGCCTGTGCCGATTCGAAGCGTGAAGAAGGCGCAGGGGGTGGCTCAGGAGGCACCATGGTCTTCGGCGCCGCCGGTAACCCGAAGACGTTCGACCCGCTTTTCAACGACGACGGTGAGACCTTCCGCATCATCCGCCAGATGATGGACACCCTGATCATGAACAAGCCGGGTACCGCGGATCTCGAGCCCGGCCTGGCGGAGAAGTGGGAAGGCAGCAACGAAGGCAAGACGTGGACTTTCACCCTGAAGAAGGGCGTGAAGTTCCACGACGGCACCCCGTTCAACGCCGAAGCGGTCTGCTTCAACTTCAACCGCATGTTCAACATGAAGGGCGCCGCCGCCCAGAGCCAGATGATCTACTACGGCGACGTCTTCGAGGGTTTCGCCAAGAACGAGGGTGACGCTTCCGGCTCCCCGGTGTTCAAGGACTGCCAGGCCAAGGACGAGTCGACCGCGATCCTGAACCTGAACAAGGCCAAGGGCGCCTTCCCCGCGGCCTTCACCCTTCCGTCGCTGTCCATCCAGAGCCCGGACGCGCTGAAGAAGTACAACGCCGACAACGTCACCCAGAGCGGTGACTCGTTCTCGTACCCGGAGTACGCGCTGAAGCACCCGACCGGTACCGGCCCGTTCAAGTTCGACAGCTGGGACCAGGCCAAGGGTGAGATCACGCTGTCCAAGGCGACCGACTCGCCGACCCAGACGGCCAAGCTCGACAAGCTGGTCTTCAAGGTCATCCCGGATGAGAACGCCCGCAAGCAGGCGCTGAAGGCCGGCGACATCCAGGGCTACGACTACCCGTCGCCCGCGGACTACGGCCTGCTGCGCAACGACGGCGAGCAGGTGCTCATCCGCCCGTCGTTCAACATCCTGTATCTGGGCATCAACCAGAAGAACAACCCGAAGCTGAAGGACCCCAACGTCCGCAAGGCGCTGGCCTACGGCCTCAACCGTGCCCAGTTCGTGAAGTCGAAGCTCCCCGAGGGCGCCGAGACCGCGACGCAGTTCGTGCCGAAGGCGATCGACGGCTACAACGAGAACGTCACCAAGTACGACTACGACCTTCAGAAGGCGAAAGACCTGCTGAAGGCAGCCGGTGCCGAGGGTATGACGCTGAAGTTCTACTACCCGACCGAGGTCACCCGGCCGTACATGCCGAACCCGGCCGACATCTTCACCTCGCTGTCCGAGGACATGAAGGCCATGGGCATCAAGGTCGAGCCGATCGCCAAGCCGTGGAACGGTGGCTACAAGGACGACGTCCAGAAGGCGGGCAAGCAGGACGTGCACCTGCTCGGCTGGACCGGTGACTACAACGACGCCGGTAACTTCGTGGGTACCTTCTTCGGCCGCGAGAAGCCGGAGTTCGGCTTCAGCAACCCGGAGCTGTTCTCGGCCATCTCGGCCGCGGACGCCGCGCCCGCCGGTGAGACGCACACCAAGGCGTACCAGGAAGTGAACCAGAAGATCATGGAGTACCTGCCCGCCATCCCGATCTCCTACGGCCCCCCGGCGATCGTCGTCGGCCCGAAGGTGAAGGGTCTGGTGGCCAGCCCGCTGACCGACGAGCGCTTCTACACCGTCACGGTCAACTGATCCACCTCCATCCATGCCCCCACCACCGCCCTCAACGGAGTCGCTTCGCTCCCGAGGCTGAATATTGAGCCGCCAGGGGGTGGGCGCTACCGCGCCCGCCCCCTGTGGTCCATTCCCGGGCTGGCAACAAAGGAACGCACGTGCTCCGTTTTCTCGTGCGTCGGCTGCTACAAGCGATACCGACGCTCTTGATCCTGTCCATTTTGATCTTCGCCTGGCTCCGGTCACTGCCCGGTGGCCCCGCCGGCGCTCTCTTGGGCGACAAGGCGACCCCGGAGAAGATCGCCGACCTGAACAAGCTCCTCGGCCTCGACGATCCGATTTTCGTCCAGTACTTCAAGTTCCTCGGCCGGGCCATCACCGGCGACTTCGGCAACTCGCTGGTCTCCGCCCAGCCGGTCATGTCGGAGATCGGGAACTTCCTCCCCGCCACCCTCGAGCTCGGCTTCTGCGCGATGCTCATCGCGGTGGGACTCGGCATCCCGTTCGGCTACCTGTCCGCCCGCTTCCACGGCGGGGCGGTCGACAACGTCATCATCGTGTTCTCGCTGATCGGCGTCGCCGTGCCGGTGTTCTTCCTCGGCTACATGATGCAGGACGCCCTGGCCGCGCCGCTGGGACTTCCGTCGCAGGGCCGTCAGATGGCCGGGCTCGACGCCACCACCGTCACCGGTTTCGCGGTCTTCGACGGCATCATCACCCAGGAATGGGACGCCGCCTGGGACGCGATCACCCACTTGATCCTGCCCGCGTTCGCGCTCGCCACCATCCCGCTCGCGGTGATCGTCCGGATCACCCGTGCGTCGGTGCTGGACGTGATGAACGAGGACTTCATCCGCACCGCCAACTCGAAGGGCCTCACCCAGCCGGTCGTCCGGCGACGCCATGTGCTTCGCAACGGCCTGCTGCCGGTGGTCACCGTCATCGGCCTGCAGACCGGCGCGCTGCTCGGTGGCGCCGTGCTGACCGAGCGGGTGTTCAACTTCCGCGGCCTCGGCTTCCTGCTCGCCGAAGGCATCGAACGGCGTGATTACCCGCGGCTGCAGGCGCTGCTGCTGTTCGGCGCGCTGGTCTACGTGCTGGTGAACATGCTGGTCGACGTCTCGTACGGGCTCATCGACCCGAGGGTGCGTGTCCGATGAACACTTTGCTGAACAAGAAGAAAGAGCCGATCGACAAGCTCGCCGCGACGTCGGCGAAGGGGCACAGCCTCGGTGGCGAGGCGATCCGCCGGATGCTGCGGAGCCCGGTGGCGATCACCGGCGGCGTGATCACCATCCTGTTCCTGCTGCTGGCGATTCTGGCGCCGTTCATCGCGCCGAAGGATCCCTACGAGCGGTACCTGCAGAGCGAGGTCATCCTCGGCCAGGGCATCATCCCCGGCGCACAGGCCGGTTTCCCGCTCGGTGTCGACGACTTCGGCCGCGACTACCTTTCGCGGCTGCTGGTCGGCGCGCAGAACACGCTGCTGGTCGGTGTGCTCGCGACGATCATCGGCGTCGTGGTCGGCATGATCATCGGCGGGCTCGCCGGCGCGTTCGGCGGCTGGGTCGACACGGTGCTGATGCGCCTCGTCGACGTCATGCTGTCGGTGCCGTCGCTGCTGCTCGCGATCTCGGTCGCCGCGCTGTTCCAGAAGCCGAGCCAGTGGACCGTGATCGTGGCCGTGTCGATGGTCGGCGTGCCGATCTTCGCGCGCTTGCTGCGCGGTTCGATGCTCGCGCAAAGAAACAGTGACCACGTGCTCGCGGCGACGTCGCTCGGCGTCAAACGCGGGGCGATCGTGTTGCGGCACATGCTGCCCAACTCACTCGGCCCGCTCATCGTGCAGGCCACGCTGACGCTGGCGACCGCGATCCTCGAGGCGGCGGCACTGTCGTTCCTCGGTCTCGGCGACCCGGACCCGAACCGGGCGGAATGGGGCATCATGCTGAGCCGCAGCGCTCGGCAGTTCCTCGACATCCGCCCCGAGCTGGCGTACTACCCGGCCATCGCGATCATCATCGTCGCGCTCGGGTTCACGCTGCTCGGCGAGTCATTGCGGGAAGCCCTCGATCCGAAGAACAGGCGGTGATCTTTCATGGCTCTCCTTGAAGAACTTGACCTGTCTGCGCGGCGGATCGTCGCTGGTGGCCCTCGATCCGAAGAACAGGCGGTGCTGTAACACGATGGCCCTCCTCGAAGTACGCGACCTCAAGGTCGTGTTCCAGCGACGCGGCGAGAAGCCGTTCACCGCGGTGAACGAGATCAGTTTCGACGTCGAACCCGGCCAGACGGTCGGCCTCGTCGGCGAGTCCGGCTGCGGCAAATCCGTGACGTCACTGGCGATCATGCGGTTGCTCGCGAAGCGCGGCAACCAGGTCAGTGGTTCGGTGTCGTTCGAAGGCACTGACCTGCTTCGCCTGTCGGACAAGGAAATGCGGGATCGCCGGGGACGCGACCTCGGCATGGTCTTCCAGGACCCGCTGTCGTCGCTGAACCCGGTCATCCCGATCGGCCTCCAGATCACCGAGGTGCTGGAGCGGCATCGTGGGATGTCGCGCAAGGCGGCGTCGGTGGAGGCTGTGGAACTGCTGGACAAGGTCGGCATCCCCGACCCGTCGCGGCGGCTTTCCGAGTACCCGCACCAGCTTTCCGGCGGGATGCGGCAGCGTGCGCTGATCGCGATCGCGCTGGCCTGCCGTCCGCGGCTGCTCATCGCCGACGAGCCGACCACCGCGCTCGACGTGACGATCCAGGCGCAGATCCTCGCGCTGCTGCGGGAACTGGTGCAGGACACCGGGACCGCGCTGATCATGATCACGCACGACCTCGGGGTCGTCGCCGGTCTCTGCGACGAGGTCAACGTGCTCTACGGCGGCAAGATCGTCGAGCGCGCCGAACGGCACGCGCTGTTCGCCGAGCCGCGGCACCCGTACACGCACGGCCTGCTCGCCTCGATCCCGCGTCTCGACGCGGGCCGCGGCGAAAAACTGATCCCCATCAAGGGATCCGTCGCCGACAACATCCCGTGGGACGGCGGTTGCGCCTTCGCGCCCCGCTGCCCGAACGCTCTCGGCGTGTGCCGGGAGGTTTCACCGCAGCTGACCCCCGATCGCGGTGGGCTGCTGCGCTGCCACAACCCGGTGATCCCGGCCGTGGCCGCACGAGGAGGGGCACGATGACCTCAGTGGTACCGACCCAGGAAGTGCTGCTCGAGGTCAACGACCTCAAGGTGCACTTCCCGATCAAACGCGGCATCGTCGTCGACCGCACGGTCGGGCACGTGTACGCCGTCGACGGCGTCGACCTGGCCATCCGCAAGGGCGAGACCTACGGCCTTGTCGGGGAATCCGGCTGCGGGAAGTCCACTTTGGGCAGGGCGATCCTCCGGCTGACCGAGCTGACGAGCGGCAACGTCGTCTTCGACGGCACGGACGTCGCCGAGCTCAAGGGCGAGGCCCTGCGCAAGGCGCGCCGCCGGATGCAGATGGTCTTCCAGGACCCGATGTCCTCTTTGGACCCTCGGCAGTCGGTGGAATCCATTCTGCTGGAAGGGATGAAGGCACACGGTCTCGACAAGGACAAGGAAGCGACCGCCGCGCGGCTGCGTGAACTCCTGTCCGCCGTCGGTCTTCCGGAGTCCTCGCTGCGGAAGTACCCGCACGAGTTCTCCGGCGGTCAGCGTCAGCGCATCGGCATCGCGCGGGCGCTGGCCGTCGAGCCGGACCTGATCGTCGCCGACGAACCGGTGTCCGCGCTGGACGTGTCGGTGCAGGCGCAGGTGGTCAACCTGCTGGAAGACCTCCAGGAGAAACTCGGCCTCACGTACCTGGTGATCGCGCACGACCTCGCGGTGGTGCGGCACATCTCCGACCGTATCGGCGTGATGTACCTCGGCTCGCTGGTCGAGGAAGCCGACGCGGACGCGCTGTACGAGAACCCGCTGCACCCGTACACGCGGGCGCTGCTTTCGGCGATCCCCGTGCCGGATCCGACGGTGGAGGACACCCGCGAGCAGATCCTGCTCGCCGGTGACCTTCCCTCGCCGGCGCGGCCGCCGTCCGGCTGCCGCTTCCACACGCGGTGCCCGTGGAAGCAGCAGAGCCTGTGTGACACCGACCGCCCGCAGCTGCGGGAGATCGGCGCGGGGCACCGGGTCGCCTGCCACTACGCGGAGGACATCCGCGACGGGCGGATCCAGCGGCACGAGGTCAAGGCGGAACTCGTCGAGGCCGGGGAGCTGAACCCCGACATCGGCGGCCTGCCGGACGTCGGCTCGGCGGCCGAGATCCTGTAGCTCACCTGGCCGCCCGGTACAGCTGGTCGTGAGTGCCGTCTCGGGTTAGGGCCAGGAGTGGGGCGCGTGAAGGCCCCCCTCCCTCGGCTGAGCCGAAGAAACGCGACCTTCACACCTTCCTGTGCTTCAAGCGGGTCCGGGTGGTCGTGAGTGGCGATTCGGGTTGCAACCCGAATCGCCACTCACGACCCGCGTGACCAGGCACGGTCCGCCGCTTTCGGGCAGACTCGGTGTCATGCGGGTCACAGTGCTGGGTGCTTCGGGGCGGACGGGGATTCACGTGGTCCGGCTTCTGCGGGGGCGGGGACATCAGGTGCGGGCGGGGTTGCGCAGCCGCCGCCGGGCCGAGGAGGTCGCCGGTCTCGGTGTCGAAACCGTGGTCGCGGACGTCACCGCCGACGCGGAGGACCTCGTCGAGGCCCTCGCCGGTTCCGAGGTGGTGATCAGCGCGATCGGCGCACCCGATCCGGATCAGGCGTCGGTGGACCTCGTCGATCGCGACGGTGTGATCACCGCGATCCGCGCCGCGGAGAAGGCGGGTGTCTCGCGGTTCGTGCTGTTGTCCGCGCAGTTCGCCGATTCGCCGGATCAGGGCGATCGCCTGGTGCGGTCGATCCTGATGGCGAAGCAGATCTCCGACAGCATCCTCCGCCGCTCGAGCCTGAACTGGACGATCGTCCGTCCCGGCACGCTCACCGACGACCAGCCGAGCGGCCACGTCAAGATCGCCGGTCACCTCGAACCGGGTCGCGTCTCCCGCGCCGACGTCGCCGCAGTCATGGTCGCGACCCTCGAAGAACCCTTGACCGAGAACCAGGGTTTCGACGTCATCGGCGGCGACATCCCGATCCCGTCGGCGCTGGCCTCGTTCAGCTGAGCGCCTTCTTCCGCTCCCGCGACGCACGCAGGTTCGCGACGTTCCCGCAGGTCTTCACGTCATGCCAGACGCCGCTGTTGTTGCGCGAGACGTCGTAGAACGCGGAACGGCAGCCGCCGAGACGGCACAGTTTCAGCCGCGGCCAGATCCCGGACTGCTGCGCGAGCAGCGTCTCCGTCCACAGCGCCGAGGTGAGCCACTGCCGCCCGGTGCCGGACGGGAACAGCCGGACGACGCCGTCCCGCAGGACCAGATCCGCCTTCGCCGGTTTCACGGCCGAAGCGTCGCCGTCGTCGACGAGCGCTACGAACGACTCCCGAAGGTCTCGAAGCGCGCGAAGGTCGCTGTCGGCCAGCATGATCTCAGGCACGTCGGAGTCTCGCGTCCGCGACCACTCGGCCAGTGCCTCGGCCGCCCAAGGCCGCGCGAGGTCGGCTTCGCTCAGCAGGTCGAGGCCGTGCGTCTTGATCGCCTTCGTGTTGAGGAAGTCCTGAACGAGCGCCAGCCCCGAGGGGGCGGTGCGCAACCGGTACCGGTCCGTCGCGGTCCATGACATAGATCAAGCGTACTTGACTCTGTCGGCGTGCGGCTCCATGCTGATGACAGAAGCAAAAGCCATACACTTCTGTCAAAGGAGCAAGCCATGACCTCCATCGAGGGCGCCGTCGTCCTGGTCACCGGTGGGCAGCGCGGGCTCGGCAAGGCGTTCGTCGCCGAACTGCTGGACCGCGGCGCCGCCAAGGTCTACGCGACGGCGAGGACGCCGCGCGAGGAGACCGACCCGCGGATCGTCCCGCTCCCGCTCGACGTCACCGACCCGGAGTCCGTCCGTGCGCTGGCTGAGAAGGCGAGCGACGCGACGATCGTCTTCAACAACGCCGGGATCCTCGGTCTCGGTTCGCTGCTCGGCAGCGGCGGCCTCGACGTCGACGCGCACCGTCCGGTCTTCGAGACGAACGTCTTCGGGGCGCTGCGCATCGCGCAAGCGTTTGCGCCGCGGCTCAAGGATGGCGGAGCGCTGGTCAACGTGCATTCCGTCCTGTCGTGGGCGGCGGGCTCGGGCTCCTACGGCGCGTCGAAAGCGGCCTTCTGGTCGCTCACCAACTCGCTCCGGATCGAGTTCGCCGAGCAGGGCACCCAGGTCGTCGGCGTCCACCTCGGCTACACCGACACCGACATGACCCAGGGCCTCGACATCCCCAAGAACGACCCGCGGGACGTCGCCCGCCAGGTCGTCGACGGGCTGGAGAAAGGTGAGACGGAGGTGCTCACCGACGACGTCACCCGCCGGGTCAAGGCCGCGCTGTCCGGTCCGGTCGAACACCTCGGCACCAGCCGGATCGGCGCTGAGGAAAAAGCGTTGGCGAGAGCGGCCCGGCCCAGGTAGTTTCGCCGCCATGTGTGCTCCCGCCTTCACCAGGACCCGCCGCGTCTAGCGGCGGATTCCCGTATCCAGCAAGGAACCGCCGCCCGAGCGAGTCATCGCCGGGCCCGCTTCAGGCTGCCCGGCCCACCTCGAAGCCGCGGAGATCCCTTGCGCACACAGCGTCCTGGCCGCCATGAACTCGGCCAGAACTTCCTCATCGACCGGAACACCATCGAAACCGTCGTGAAACTCGTCGCCGCCACGGACGGGCCCGTCATCGAGATCGGCGCGGGCGACGGCGCGCTGACCGTCCCGTTGCAGCGGCTCGGCAGGCGCCTGACCGCCATCGAACTCGACGACCGGCGCGCCGCCCGGCTCGCGGCCCGGGTCCAGCCGCCGACGGAGATCGTCACCGCGGACTTCCTGCGGCATCCTCTCCCGGCGACGCCGCACGTGCTGGTCGGCAATCTGCCGTTCCATCTGACGACCGCGATGCTGCGCCGCGTCCTGCGCGCTCCTGGCTGGACCGAGGCCGTGCTGCTCGTCCAATGGGAGGTGGCGCGCCGCCGCGCGGGTGTCGGCGGCGCGACCATGATGACCGCGCAGTGGTGGCCTTGGTTCGACTTCCGGCTGGTCACGAGGGTCTCGGCGGCGGCGTTCCGCCCCAAGCCCGGCGTCGACGGCGGGCTGCTGATGATGACCCGCCGTCGGCGTCCGCTCGTCGCGCACGCGGACCGCGAGCGCTACCAGGACTTCGTCCAGCGAGTGTTCACCGGCCGCGGCAGGGGCATCGCCGAGATCCTGGCCGCGTCTCGCGAGACGCGGCAATGGCTCAAAGCGGAGGGCGTCGCGCCCACCGCCCTGCCCAAAAGCCTCACCGCACGCCAGTGGGCTGAGGTGTTTCGGCTTCAGCGAGGAAATCCGGCTCGCGCACGCGGCGTTTCGCCGAACCGAACAGCACCCCGCCGATGACGACGGCCGCCGCGACGACTTCGAGCGGCGACGGCCGCTCGTCGAGCACGAGGAACGCCATCGACAGCCCGACCACCGGCACCAGCAGGGAGAACGGCGCGACCACGCCCGCCGGATTGCGGCGCATCAGCGACGTCCAGATCCCGGAGCCGACGATCGTGCCGAACAACACGACGTAGGCCAGTCCGCCGAGGCCGATCAAGCCGGTCGGAGTACCCAGCGTGGTCAGCGAGTGGCCGATCTCCGCCGGGCCCTCCATGGCCAGTGACAGCGCGAACATCGGCAGCGGCGGCACCACGGACATCCAGAGGACGAAGTTCAGCGGGTTGTCCGGTGCCGCCTTTCGCGTGCTCAAGTTGCCGAAAGCCCAGCTCAGCGCGCCGAGCAAGGTCAGGATCACCGGCAGCAGGGCGGCGTTGCCCGCCTGCTGCCAGGCGATCGTCGCCATCCCGGCGACGGCGAGCAGGATCCCGGCCAGCTGTCGCCCGGAGACGCGTTCCCGCAGGAAGACGGCGCCGAGCAGGACGGTGAACGGGGCCGAGGCCTGGAGCACCAGCGACGCGAGGCCGGTCGGCATGCCGGTGTCCATCGCGATGAAGAGGAACGCGAACTGCCCGGTGCCGAAGCCCAGGCCGTAGCCGAGCAGGTGGCGGATCTTCACCTTCGGCCACGGTACGAACAGGATCGTCGGGATCGCGATGACCGCGAAACGCAGCCCACCGGCGAAAACGGGAGGGAACTGGCCGAGGGTGGCGTGGATGGCGAGGAAGTTGCAGCCCCAGAGGACGGCGACGAGCAGGGCGAGCAAACGGTCGCGGGCGGGCATACCGTCACTCTTACGGGTGCATATCGTGAAGGACAAGCGACAATATTTTCAGTGACCGTTCAGTTCTGCTTCACATATG
The DNA here is from genome assembly GCF_001953865.1 of Amycolatopsis coloradensis. Lineage (GTDB taxonomy): Bacteria > Actinomycetota > Actinomycetes > Mycobacteriales > Pseudonocardiaceae > Amycolatopsis > Amycolatopsis coloradensis. Next base: position 348,015 of record NZ_MQUQ01000003.1, on the reverse strand, counting down.
GTGGCGGCATGGACATCGGCCGGTTGCGGACCCTGCGGGAGTTCGCCGATCGCGGCAGCGTGACGGCGGCCGCCAAGGCACTGCACTGCACCCCGTCCGCGGTTTCCCAGCAACTCCGCGCCTTGCAGGGCGACGTCGGGCTCGCGCTGACGGAACCGGCGGGCCGGGGCCTCCGGCTGACCGACGCGGGCCGCGCGCTGGTCGCCCGCGCGGACGACGTGCTCGCCGCGCTCGACCGCGCGGAGTCCGAATTGGACACTTACCGCAGCGCCCCGCGCGGGCGGGTCCGGGTGGCGATCTTCCAGTCGGCCGGGCTGATGCTGCTGCCGGGACTGCTGCGCCGGACGGCGGAATTCGAGGGACTGGACGTGATCGTCCGCGATGTCGACATGACCCCGCCGGAGGTTCCCGGGCTCGTCGCGGATTACGACATCGTGGTCGCGCACCGGGACGAGCACGCGCCGTCACTCGGTTCGGAGCGCCTGGAGACGCGGCATCTACTGCGTGAACCGCTCGACGTCGCACTCCCCGCGAGGCATCGGCTCGCGAAGCGACGCCGGATCGAACTCGCCGAACTGGCCGACGAACGCTGGATCAGCGTCAACGCCGGGTTCCCGGTCGACGACATCCTCCAGTCGCTGATCATCCGCACCGGCGTGCGCCCGCAGGTCGTCCAGCGCATCAACGATTTCCGCATCACCGAACGGCTTGTCGCCGCCGGGCACGGGATCGCGCTGCTCCCCCGGTACACCATGGACACTCGGCGGGGCAGCGGCCTGGTCTGCCGTCCGCTCGCCGGGATCAAGGCGGCGCGGCACGTGGAAGCGGTCTGCCGGCTCGGCGCGTCCTCGCGGCCCGCGGTGGCGAAGGTGCTCGACGCGCTCGCCGACGAAGTCGCCGCGCTCACGGGCGAGCGTGACTCTTCAGGTGGCCCAGCGCGATCTTGAGCGCGTCGGCGATCGGCGTGAGGTCGTGCCGCAGATGCGCCATCAGCAGACCGCCCTGCACGCAGGCCATCGCGGCCTGCGCGAGCCTGGCCGGGTCGGCGTCTTCGGCGAGCTTTCCCTGATCCCGCAACGACTTCAGTCCGCGTTCGAGATGCGACTCCCACTCGCGATAGGCGTTGTCGAGCAGTGGCGCGATCTTCGGGTCGTCCCCGAGTTCGCCGGCGAGGTTGCCGAGGGGGCAGGCGATCGGGCCCTTCGGCGTGGTCTGGATGGCCAGGATCTCCTGGGCCCACTGGTCGAAATCGGCCCAGTCGCGCAGTTCGAAGATGGTCGGCTGGTTGCCGAGGATGTTCTCCAGGAAACGCGCGATCACCGCCTCGACGAGCTGATCCTTGTTCTTGAAGTAGTGGTACATCTGCGATTTCCCGGCCCCGCTCGCCGCGAGGACCTTGTCGACGCTCGTCCCGGCGACGCCGTTGACGTACATCAGTTCCGCCGCCGCGTCGACGATCGCGTCCCGCGTCAGCCGTCCGCGAGGTGTCTTCGCCGGTTGACCATCCATGTACCGAATAGTACAGTCGGCCGCACTGTACCAATCAGTACAATCAGGGAGCTGATGATGGGGGATCTGCACACCGACCTCGCCGAGCTGCGGGGATCCGTCGCGAGCCATGTTCCGGCGGAGATCGCCGAGGTGCTCAAAGCCGATCGCGAGAAGTTCGTCGGAATGGTCGCCGAGACGGCCGCGAAGCCGGGCACGGCGATGCCGGACCTCGCACTGCCGGACGCGAACGGAGCCAAGGTCCCGGTCGCCACCGGGCCCGCCGTCGTGGTGTTCTACCGCGGCGCGTGGTGCCCGTACTGCAACCTCGCGCTACGGGCGTATCAGCGGGATGTGTTGCCGGAGCTGGAGAATCTGGGAGTGAAGCTGATCGCGGTCAGTCCGCAGCTCCCGGACGGCTCACTGTCCACAAAGGAGCTGGAGTTCACCGTGCTGTCCGACGTCGGCAACGAACTCGGACGCGCGCTCGGCATCACGTTCCGGCTGGCCCCGGAGACGAAGCCGGCGTTCGACACGCTCATCGGCGACGTCGAGAAGATCAACGGCGAGCCGGAATGGGAACTGCCGTACCCCACCGTCCTGGTCGTGGACCGCGACGGCGTCATCCGCTACATCGACGTGCACCCGGACTACACCACCCGCACCGACCCGGCCGACGTCCTGGCCGCGGTGAAGGCCCTGTAGCCGGCGCAAGTAGTCCTCTGGTTGCGCGTGATCCCGCTCGCTTGACGGTGGGTTTCGTTCCGCAGACGGCGATCACGCGTGATCAGCCGGACATCACGCGTGACTGGGCGGACATCACCCGGCGGAAGGGGCCTTTCATGGCAAAGTTGCCATGAAAGGCCCCTGGGGGACTTAGCGGTTCGCCCGGTTCACGGCCGAGACGACGGCCCGCAGCGAAGCGGTCACGATCGACGGGTCGATCCCGATGCCCCAGTAGACCCGGTCGGAGATCGCGCACTCGATGTACGAGGCCGCCCGGGCGTCGTCGCCCGGCGAGAGGGTGTGCTCGCTGTAGTCCAGCAGCCGCAGGTCGAAGCCGACTGTCGACAGCGCGTCGAAGAACGCCGCGATCGGCCCGTTCCCGCGACCGGTGACCTCGTGTTCGTCACCCTCGACCCGCACGGTGGCGGTGATGTCGTACTCGCCGTCCCCGTTGTCCCTGACGTGCTGGCGGACCAGTTCCAGCGGCGTCTTCAGCTCCAGGTACTCGGCCGAGAACGCGTTCCACATCGTGGCCGGGTCGACTTCGCCGCCCTCGGTGTCGGTGTGGCGCTGGACGACCTTCGAGAACTCGATCTGCAAGCGCCGTGGCAGGTCGAGCTGGTGCTCGGCCTTCATGATGTAGGCGACGCCGCCCTTGCCGGACTGCGAGTTCACCCGGATCACGGCCTCGTAGTTGCGGCCGATGTCCTTCGGGTCGATCGGCAGGTACGGAACCTCCCACGGGTGCTCGTCGACCGGGGTCCCCGCCTTGTCGGCGGCGGCCTTCAGCGCGTCGAGGCCCTTGTTGATCGCGTCCTGGTGGCTGCCGGAGAACGCGGTGAACACCAGGTCGCCTGCCCACGGGCTGCGTTCGTGCACCGGCAGCTGGTTGCAGTATTCGACGGTCCGCTTGATCTCGTCCATGTCGGAGAAGTCGATCTGCGGGTCGACGCCCTGGCTGTAGAGGTTCATGCCCAGTGCGACCAGGTCGACGTTGCCGGTGCGCTCGCCGTTGCCGAACAGGCAGCCTTCGATGCGGTCCGCGCCGGCCTGGTAGCCGAGTTCGGCGGCGGCGATGCCGGTGCCGCGGTCGTTGTGCGGGTGCAGCGACAGGATCACCGAGTCGCGGCGCTCCAGGTTGCGGTGCATCCACTCGATCGAGTCGGCGTAGATGTTCGGCGACGCCATCTCGACGGTGGCCGGCAGGTTCAGGATGGCAGGCTTCTCGGGCGTCGGCTGCCAGATCTCGGTGACCGTGTTGCAGACCTCGAGCGCGTAGGACAGCTCGGTGCCGGTGTAGGACTCCGGCGAGTACTGGAAGCGGAAGTCGGTGTCCGGCTGCTTCGCCGCGTACTCGACGACCAGCTCGGCCGCCTGCGAAGCGATCTTCGTGATGCCGATGCGCTCTTCGCGGAACACCACGCGACGCTGCAGGATCGACGTCGAGTTGTAGATGTGGACGATCGCGCGCGGCGCCCCTTCGAGGGCTTTGAAGGTGCGCTCGATCAGCTCGGGACGGCACTGGGTCAGCACCTGGATGCTGACGTCCTCCGGGATGGCGCCTTCGTCGATGATCTCGCGGACGAAGTCGAAATCGGTCTGCGACGCCGCCGGGAAGCCGACCTCGATCTCCTTGTACCCCATGCGTACCAGCAGGTCGAAGAACTTGCGCTTGCGCGCGGGCGACATCGGGTCGATCAGGGCCTGGTTGCCGTCACGCAGGTCGACCGCGCACCACAGCGGGGCGGTGTCGATGCGCTTGTCCGGCCAGGTGCGGTCGGGCAGCTCGATGTTCTCGACCAGGTCGTACCAGGGGCGATAGCGATGGACGGGCATCGAAGTGCCGCGCTGGGCGTTCCAAGCGGCCTGCTCGGACGGAGCCTGGCGCGTGGGCTTGCGAATGCTCATGAGGGGACGGTTCTCCTGAAGAATCGGGTGCGACGACCGGCACCACGAAGCCCCGCGACGGGGAGCCGGTCAGATCAGGCCCCGTCGCGGCAGCGAAGCAGGAGAGCTCGAGCCACGACGCCACCTTAACCGCGAGATCTCTCGAAAGGAAACCCGGGCCGCGATCGAACCGTGATCAGAGTGGCGCCCATTCGGGTTACTCGTGGGTAGCAATCGGACCAGGGAGCGTGCCACACTGCCCGGCATGGGCGAGCACGCTGAAGAGAAGGAAACCGCTGATCAGGCGACCAGGCGCAAGGTCGACTGGCGCGCGGGCGGTGGCCGCGCGGCCGGGGTGCTGGCGAGTGTCGTCCGCTGGGCGGGCCTGATCTTCGCCGCGATCCTGGTGCTGCATGTCGTCTTCGTGATCGGCGAGGCGAACCCGGACAACGGCATCGTGTCGTTCGCCCGCGGCTGGGCCGACGGGCTGCTGCTGGGCTTCAAGGACCTCTTCATGCCCGCCGACGCCAAACTTCGCGTGCTGATCAACTACGGCATCGCGGCGATCTTCTGGATGGTGGTCACCGGCATTCTCACCAAGATCATCCGGCGTCTGGGCGGTTCCGCCTAGCTTCTGAGCACTACGCTCGGAAGATGCTCGGCCCCAGCCGCTTCCAGGCGGCGGCATACGAGATCGTCGCCATCGGCTCCTCGGCGGGCGGAGTCAAGGCACTGCTCGCGGTGCTTGGCGCTCTGCCGGCCGACTTTCCCGTGCCCTTGGTCGTCGTCCAGCACCTCGACCCCCGGCACGACACCATCCTCGCGGACATCCTCGATCGGCGGTCCAGGCTCCGGATCAAGCTGGCCGAAGCCGGCGACGTCATCGCGCCCGGCGGTGTCTACCTCGCGCCGCCGGATCACCATCTGCTGGCGAACCCCGGGGGAAAGCTCAGCCTGTCGACGGTGGACAGGGTGAAATTCGTCCGGCCGTCGGCCGACCTGCTCTTCGAATCCGTCGCCGTCGTATATGGCCCGTCCGCGCTTGCCTGTGTGCTGACCGGGACGGGTTCCGATGGCGCGACGGGCGCCGGAGTGGTGAAGTCGCGGGGCGGTACCGTTGTCGCCGAAGATCCGGAGACCGCCGAATTCAAGGGCATGCCCCAGGCCGTGGCGAAAGCCGTGTCGGTCGATCTGGTGCTTCCCCTGGACGACATCGCCGATGCGCTCGTCGGTCTGGTCGAGGGAACGAGGACGTTATGAGCACGCCGGACGGCGAAATCGACCACGGCGAGGAACTCGAATCCCTGCTGACCTTCATCAAGGATTCCCGCGGATTCGATTTCACCGGCTACAAACGGACTTCGCTCGCCCGCCGGATCCGAAAGCGGATGCAGACCGTGAAGATCGACGGATACGCCGAGTACCGGGATTTCCTGGAGATCAACGCCGAGGAGTTCCTGGAACTCTTCAACACCATTCTGATCAACGTGACCAGCTTCTTCCGGGATCCCGAAGCCTGGACCTTCCTGCAGAAGACCGTCGTGCCCGAACTGGTCGCGAAGGTGTCCCCGGCCGAGGAGATCCGGATCTGGAGTGCCGGTTGTTCGAGTGGCGAGGAGGCCTATTCCCTCGCGATGATCTTCGCCGAACACCTCGGCATCGAAGAGACCACCCGGCGGGTCAAGATCTACGGGACCGACGTCGACGAAGAAGCCTTGCGCGAAGCGAGGACGGGCCTGTATTCCCCGAAGTCGCTGGAGCGGCTGCCCGAAGAGATGAGGAAGAAGTATTTCGAGCCGAGCGGGAACCTGTTCGCTTTCCGCCGCGACCTCCGCCGCCGGGTGATCTTCGGCAGGCACGACATCACGCGTGACGCCCCCATTTCCCGGGTCGACCTGCTCGCCTGCCGTAACACCTTGATGTATTTCAACGTCGAAGCGCAGGAGAAGATCATCGAACGCTTCCATTTCGCGCTCGGCGAAGGCGGCCACCTGTTCCTCGGAAAGGCCGAGATGCTGCTTTCCGACAGCGTCCGGTTCGACGTCGCGAACATCCGGAACCGGGTGTTCAAACTGCGGAGGGGCGGTACCAGCGTGCGGCCCGCGCGTTTCGACGTCCGGGCGGGCGCGGGGGTGCGGGACGCCAACCGAAGGCGTCACGTGAGCGAACTCGCCTTGGCGTCCTCACCCGATTCGGTGCTGGGCATCGATCGTGACGGCACGGTCGCCCTGATCAACGGCTCGGCGAGGTTGCATTTCGGGCTGTCGTCGCACGACGTGGGCAGGCCGTTCCACGACCTGGAGATCTCCTACCGGCCGATCGAACTGCGCTCCGTCGTCGACCAGGCGCACAGCGAGCGCCGCAGCATCCGGGTCGATTCCGTGCGACGGCAGAAGACCACCGAAGAGACGCAGTACCTCGACATCGTCGTCCGGCCCCTGCTCACCATCGACGGCGAGGACATCGGTGCCGCGATCACGTTCATCGACACCACCGAGGCGACCAGGCTCCAGCATGAGGTGAAACGCGTGCAGGAAGACCTGGCCACGGCTTACGCCGAACTCCAGTCGACCAACGCCGAACTGGAGACGGTCAACGAGGAACTCCAGTCGAGCATCGAGGAACTCGAAACGACGAACGAGGAACTCCAGTCCACGAACGAGGAGCTCGAGACCACGAACGAGGAACTCCAGTCCGGCAACGAAGAGCTCGAGACGATGAACGAGGAGATGCGCATCCGCACCGCGGAACTCGACGAGACGCGCATGTTCTTCGAAGGAGTGCTGTCCAGCGTCGAAGCCGGGGTGGTCGTACTGGACGGCGATCTCCGGGTGCGCAGCTGGAACCGCGGTGCGGAGGAACTCTGGGGCATGCGGGCCGGAGAGGTCTACCTGGAGGAGTTCTTCATCCTCGACTTCGGCCTGCCGACCACCGGGTTCCGCGACATCGTCGAACTCTGCAACGAGACCGGGCAGCGGGCCGGCCAGGTCGAGGTCGACGCGGTGGACCGCAAAGGCAGGCCTCTGGTCGCCTCGGTCAGCTGCTCGCCGTTGAGCGGACCGGGCGGCGGAGTCGTCTTGATGACGGAGAAGCGGCCGAGTACCTGAGTCAGCGCCGCCGATCCGGTCGCGTCGCACGGTGAGGGAGTGACCCCACGAGATCGGACGCCGTCATCCGGCGGCTGACCAGCAGGTCGCAAACCTCGCTGAGCCGCCGGTTGTGACTGCGCGCGAAGTGGCGCAGTACGAGGAACGCATCGGCCGGGTCGATCTCCAGCCGGGCGGAGACCAGGCCCTTCGCCTGCTCGATGATCACCCGGCTGTCCAGCGCCCCTTGCAGTTGCTCGGAGGTCCTGGTCAGTCCGGCGATCGCGCGGTGGTTGAGCATGCCGATCGTGGCCGCGTCGGCGAAGGCGATCGCCATCCGTAGATCGGCCACCGGCAAAGGCGCGGCTTCCGTGGTCAGGATCGTGACTTCGCCGATGACGTCTTCGCGGCGGCTGAACGGGAACGCGTGCGCTGTCCGGAAGCCGAGCGCGAGGGCGGCCGGGACCAGTCGTTCCCACCGCGTTTCCGCCTCGTCGAGGGCCACGTTGACGACCGGCGCGTCGTCGTCATGGCAGTCGATACCGGGGCCTTCCTCGGCGAGGACGTCGCCGAGTGGCGGATATTCGAGCCGTTCGTCGGTGTGCACCACGATCGGCCGGTCGGCGCGGTCGCCGACCGCGGTCAGCCGGACCGAGGACGAGGTGACCAGTTGCGCGTAGCGATTCGCCACGCGGAGCCAATAATTCTTCGGGTCGAGCGCGGGTGCCAAAGTGTCGGACAGTTCCACCAACGTGTCGGCGACCCATCTTTCGCGATTCCGCATCAGAATCCGGCCTTCCCGCGGAGTGCAGTTCGAGGGCGCTGGGAATTCAACGCTAGTCCTCCATCCGGGGACGGGGAACCCGCGGGGGCTCAGCCGTTCGGGTCACTTCTGCGTGCCCCTCGCGGGCGTAGGCTCACCCCCATGTGGGACGGTACCGGTGGTCGTTACGACCCGCCGGCCCTGCGCAGGCTGGTCGAAACCGAGCGCGGGCGGGCAGAACGCGCGGAGAGCGTGGCCCTGCGGCACGAAGGACTGATGGAGACGGCGTCCGCGTCGATGCGGTCCTTCCACCGGCGGATGGCGCAACTGCATCGCGCCACCGAGCGCAAACACCGGGCCGCGGCGGACCTGCACGCCGGCTACCTCGACGCCGTGGGGCGCTGGGCGGACCGGCCGGAGGAGCAGGCAGGCGTGGCCCCGGCGTTCATGACGGCGGCCGCCGAATCGTCCGGCATCCGGAGTCTGGCGGTGGCCTTGTTCACCACGGACGGGCGCGAGGCTTCGGTCGCGGTGTCCGATCCCATCGCGGCAAGGGCGCACGACCTCGAATACGTCCTCGGTGAGGGGCCTTCCCAGAGCACGCCTCTGCGACCGGGGGTGTGCGGCGAGCCGGAACTCGTGAGCCGGTGGCCCCAGTTCGGGCCCGCGGTGCGGGAAATCGGGGTCCGGGCGGTGGTTTCGGCTCGGCTGGGCCTGGACGGAGCGCCGATGGGCAGCCTCACCGCGTACCGGTCCGAGCCCACGCCGGACGCCGAGGTGGCCCGGGCGGTGGGGGTGCTCGCCGAAGTGCTGACCACCACCGCCCTGAACCCGGAAGTGCGCCTCGACGGTGACGACGGCCTGCCCGTGCATCCGCTGTTCGGCGACATCGACCGCCGCGTCCTGGTGCACCAGGCCACAGGAGTGGTGATGGCCGGCCGCGACTGCACGGCCTCGGACGCGCTGGCGCTCATCCGCGCCCACGCCTTCGCGCGGAACGAGAGCGTCACCGACCTCGCGCGTGCCATCGTGGCCAGGACCTATCGGCTCAGCTGACCGCGAGACGTTCGTACGCCTCGACGGCGGCTTCCGGGTCGTCGGCGGTGAACTTCACGACGCGGACGGACTCGGTCCTGCCCAGTGGCCTGGTCACCGTGATCGGTTCACGCAGTTCGGCGACCAGGTTCGTCTCGTAGTAGTTGTCGTGGCTGAGCCAAGTCCCGTCACGGAAGGCCCGCGTCTTGGCGGGCTCGTGGCTCTCCTTCAGATTTCGCAGGCTGACGACGTTCTCCCGCGGGATCCGCACGTCGTAGAACGAGCTGTAGCGCACCCGCAGCTCTCGCGAAGAGATCACGTGCGGCCGGACAACGGTGCCCGCGTAGATCCCGAAGATCAGCAACACCGAGTACACGCCGAGTACGAGCAGCAGGAGATCGGCGACCAGGCCGAAGTCGATCAGCCAGAGCAGGCCCGCCTCGACGAGGCTCACCACGGCGAAGACGATGAAGATCGTCTTGCCGTTCGAGCCGTAGGGCACGGCCACGGCGTCATCGGCGACGCCGTCCACGCGGCGTCTCAAATACAGCCAGAGGCCCGCCATGGTGCGTGCTTCGTTTCGGAAATGACTGCGTACAGCCCCCATATCCCCAGGTTAGCGAACGAACTGGAGCAGAAGGCGCACAGCGTCGGCCGAAGCGGCGTCCCGCGGGGTGTAGATCTCCAGCCGGTGATCGGGGCTGTCGGGCTGGACCCACACCTGGTAGTCGACGTCCACCTCACCGACCGTGGGGTGCTGGAGACGCAGGGCGCCGACGGTGCAGTCGGCGACGTCGCCGGTCGCCCAGAGCGCCGCGAAATCGTCGCTGCGCATGGTCAGTTCGCCGATGAGCCCGGCGAGGCGCGCGTCGGTGGGATAGCGGCCCGCCGTCAACCGCAGGTAGGCGACGTGGACGCGGGCGAGTTCGGCCCGGTTCCGGTACAGGTCGCGGGTGAGCGGGTCGAGGAAGAACATCCGGGGCAGGGACGGGCGCCGCTCCGGATCCCGCGGCGCGTCGAACGCCACGTGTTCGGCCATGAGCGCGTTCCCGGCGTGGTTCCACGCGAGGACGTCGCCGCGACGGCCGAAGACCAGGGCGGGCACGGCCTCGCCGAGGTTCTCCAGCAGCGCGAGGACCCGGGGGTGCGGGTTTTCGGGGCCGGGGTCGGCCAGCCGGGGAAGCGCGGACCGCTGGGCGAGGTTGTGCAGGTGGCCGGTTTCGACGTCATCGAGCCGGAGCGCGCGGGCGAGCGCGTCGAGCACCTGCCGTGAAGCGGTCTCGGCCAGTCCCTGTTCGAGCCGCGTGTAGTACCCGGCGCTCACCCCGGCGAGCTGGGCGAGTTCTTCGCGGCGCAGGCCGGGCACGCGGCGGGAAGTGCCGTAGGTGCGCAGGCCGATCTCGGCGGGGGTCACCCGGTCACGACGGCTTTTGAGGTACACGCCGAGGCTTTCCATGACTCCGAGCTTAAGTTCCCGCGCGACGCCGTGGGTGTACCCGCTGGGTGTACCCACGGCACGGGGATGGTTGCTCTCCCGAAGCCGGTACAGCGTCGACGTCATGACACGACAGAGCACGCGAGCCTGGTTCGGCCTTCTCGTGATCCTTTGCCCGGTACTGCTGGTCTCGATGGACGGGTCGATCCTGTTCCTCGCGATGCCGCGCATCAGCCAGGCACTGTCCCCGAGCGCTGACCAGGCCCTGTGGATCCTCGACGTCTACGGCTTCGCGGTCGGATCGCTGCTGATCGCGTTCGGCAACCTCGGCGACCGGTACGGACGGCTGAAGCTGCTGATGATCGGCGCCACCGTGTTCGGCCTGGGGTCGGCGGGTGCGGCGTTCGCCCCGACACCGGAACTGCTCATCACGTTCCGGGCGCTCATGGGGCTGGCCGGCGCGACGCTGCTGCCGTCGGCGCTGGCGGTGCTGAGCGAACTCTTCACCGATCCGCGACGACGCGCGCGGGCCATCGGCGTCTTCGCGGCCGCGTTCGCCGCCGGTTTCGCGATCGGCCCGGTTGTCGGCGGTGTCCTGCTGGAGCGGTTCGAGTGGGGTTCGGTCTTCCTGGTCAACCTGCCGGTGATCGCGGTGTTCCTGCTGCTCGCACCGGTTCTGCTGCGCGAGGTGCGGGCCACGAGGCCGGGTCGCGTCGACACGGTGAGCGTGGTGCTCTCCGCCGCGGGGCTGCTCCTGGCGATCTACGGCATCAAGCACGTGGCCGCGGACGGCCTGTCCTTCGCCGCGGTCTCGGCGGGGATCGCCGGGGCCGCCCTGCTGGGGTGGTTCGCCCGCCGCCAGCGGACGCTCGACCAGCCGCTGATCGACTTCGCCCTGTTCCGCGACCGAGTCTTCACGATCGCGATCGTCACCGGGTTGCTGCCCCTCGCCGCCTGGTCGGCGGCCGCGTATCTGGCGGGGATCCACCTTCAGTCCGTGCTGGGGCTGCCCGTCCTGCACGCGGCGCTGCTGGCGCTGCCGGGGGCGGCCGTGCTGACGATCATGTGCGTCGTCACCTCGGCACTGGTCGAACGCGTCGGGAAGCGGGCGGCGCTGATCGGCTGCCACTTCGCCATCGCCATCGGGCTGTCGCTGTTGCTCATGACCGGCGTTTCGGGCGGCGTCGGCTGGTACGTCGCCTCGACGGTGGTCGCCGGCGTCGGCTACGGGATCTCGTTCAGCGTGGTGGCCGACACCGCCGTCGCCGCGGTGCCCGCCGAGCGGGCGGGGGCGGCGGGCGCGATCGCCGAGACGAGCAACGAGATCGGCAACGCGCTGGGGATCGCGCTCATGGGCTCGCTCGCCGCGCTGGTGTTCCGCCTGGCCGGACCGGATCTCGCGCCGACGCTCGACGAAACCCTCCAGCTATCCGGAATCGCGCCCGCTGCCACCGCTGACGCGAAGTCAGCCTTCGTCGCCGGCCTGCACACGGCCGTCGTGGTGCTGAGCCTGCTGCACGTCGCTCTGGGGGTGCTGGCTCTGCGCTGGCTCCCTCACTCGGCGAAGGCGCTCGTGCCCCAGGCGTCCGAGTAGGCGAACTCCGCCAGCGAGAGGCGCTCCCGTGGCGCCTTCTCGCGCTCGATCCGCCAGTCCTCTTCGAGCACCGACGGGTCGGCCGGCGAACCGACGGCGATGGCGACCTTCGGGACGACGTCGTCCGGAAGACCGAAGAAGTCCTTCGCCGCTTCGGCGGAGAAGCCCGCCATCTGGTGCGCGATCAGCCCGAGTTCGACGGCCTGGAGCACGAGGTTCTCACTCGCCAGCCCCAGCCCGTACTCGGCGTACGGGACCTCGCCCTTCTCGTTCGTGGTCACCATCACGCCGATCAGCAGCAGACCGGCGCGATGCGCCCAAGCGCGGTTGCCGGAGTTGAGCGTCGACAGGATGCGGTCGAACGACGGCGTGCCCCTCGGGCCGACCAGGTAGCGGGCGGGCTGGGTGTTGCCGAAGGACGGTGCCCAGCGGGCCGCCTCGAGCAGCGCGCGGAGCTGGTCTTCGGTGACGACGGCGGCCTCGTCGTAGGCGCGAGGACTCCAGCGATGGGCCAGGATCGACGCGATCGGGGTACTCGTGTCGGCGGGTTTGCGCATTCGCGGACCCTAACAAGGGGGTGCTCTCCGTCACTAAAGTGAAAGCCCTCCCAGCATTTCGCTGGTGTTAAGGAAGATTTACTTCCAGTAGTCCTCGAAGTAGTGGTCAGGACCACTTACGAGGGTGGCGGGCGCGCGTGACCCCGGTAGGCTTTCGCCCAAATAAGGGACGCGGGGGCTCCTCGGTGCCCACCAGGAGCACGCCCGGCCCGTCGAGGAGGTTCGGGCGTGGCCCTCGTGGTCCAGAAGTACGGCGGTTCGTCGCTGGAAAGTGCCGACCGGATCAAACGCGTCGCGGAACGCATCGTCGCCACCAAGAAGGCGGGCAACGACGTGGTCGTCGTCTGCTCCGCCATGGGGGACACGACGGACGAGCTGCTCGATCTGGCTCAGCGGGTCAACCCGGCGCCGCCGGAACGTGAGATGGACATGCTGCTCACCGCGGGTGAGCGGATCTCGAACTCGCTCGTCGCCATGGCGATTTCGGCGCAGGGCGCGGAGGCGTGGTCGTTCACCGGTTCGCAGGCCGGTGTGGTGACGACGTCGGTGCACGGCAACGCGCGGATCATCGACGTCAGCCCCAGCCGGGTGACGGAAGCCCTCGACCAGGGCTACATCGCGCTGGTGGCGGGGTTCCAGGGCGTGTCGCAGGACACCAAGGACATCACCACCCTCGGCCGCGGTGGTTCGGACACCACCGCCGTCGCGCTGGCCGCGGCGCTGAACGCCGACGTCTGCGAGATCTATTCCGATGTGGACGGTGTGTACACCGCGGATCCGCGGGTCGTGCCCGACGCCCGCAAACTCGACACCATCGCCTACGAGGAGATGCTCGAACTCGCCGCGAGCGGTTCGAAGATCCTGCACCTGCGCTCGGTGGAGTACGCGCGCCGGTACGGCGTCCCGATCCGAGTCCGTTCTTCCTACAGTGACAAGCCGGGCACCACGGTGACCGGTTCTATCGAGGAGATCCCCGTGGAACAAGCGTTGATCACCGGTGTGGCGCACGACCGCTCCGAAGCCAAGATCACGGTGACTGGCGTGCCCGACACGGCCGGTGCCGCGGCCAGGATCTTCCGCGTGATCGCCGACTACGAGATCGACATCGACATGGTGCTGCAGAACGTGTCCAGCACGTCGTCCGGCCGCACCGACATCACCTTCACGCTGTCGAAGGCCAACGGCGCCAAGGCCGTGCAGTCGCTGGAGAAGATCAAGGACGAGATCGGCTTCGAGTCGGTCCTCTACGACGACCACGTCGGCAAGGTGTCGCTCGTCGGCGCGGGGATGCGTTCGCACCCCGGTGTCACGGCGACGTTCTGCGAGGCGCTGGCGCGGTCGGGCGTCAACATCGAAATCATCAACACCTCGGAGATCCGGATCTCGGTGCTGATCCGGGACGCGCAGCTCGACGACGCGGTGCGCGCGATCCACGAGGCGTTCGAACTGGGCGGCGACGAAGAAGCCGTCGTCTACGCGGGGAGTGGTCGCTGATGGCGGGGTTGCGGGTAGGAGTCGTCGGGGCGACAGGTCAGGTCGGCGGCGTGATGCGCCGTCTGCTGGCCGAACGGGGTTTCCCGGTCGCCGAAATGCGGTACTTCGCTTCGGCGCGGTCCGCGGGTTCGAAGCTTTCCTGGCAGGACGAGGAAATCGTCATCGAGGACGCGACGACCGCGGATCCGTCCGGTTTGGACATCGCGCTGTTCTCCGCCGGTGGCTCGACCTCCAAGGCGCAGGCCGAGCGGTTCGCCGCGGCAGGCGCCACGGTGATCGACAACTCGTCCGCCTGGCGGATGGACCCGGACGTCCCGCTGGTCGTCAGCGAGGTCAACCCGGAGGCGATCAAGGAAGCGCGCAAGGGGATCATCGCGAACCCCAACTGCACCACGATGGCCGCGATGCCGGTGCTCAAGCCACTGCACGCCGAAGCGGGCCTGGTGCGGCTCGTCGCCAGCACCTACCAGGCGGTGTCGGGCAGCGGGCTCGCCGGCGTCGAGGAGCTGGAAGGCCAGCTCGCCGCGGCGGCCCCGAACGCGGGCGCGCTGACCCACGACGGTGCGGCGGTGACCTTCCCCGAGCCGAAGAAGTACGCGCGGGCCATCGCGCACAACGTCCTCCCGCTCGCCGGGTCCATTGTGGACGATGGCGAGTTCGAGACGGACGAGGAGAAGAAGTTCCGCAACGAGAGCCGCAAGATCCTGAGCATCCCGCAATTGCGGGTGTCTTGCACCTGCGTGCGGGTGCCGGTGTTCTCGGGGCACTCGATCTCGATCAACGCAGAGTTCTCGCAGGCGCTTTCGGTCGCCCGCGCGACCGAGCTGCTGACCGGTGCTCCCGGCGTCGAACTGTCGGAGATCCCGACCCCGCTGCAGGCCGCGGGCCAGGACCCGTCGTACGTCGGGCGGCTGCGGACGGACCCGGGCGTCGACGGCGGTCGCGGTCTGGCGTTGTTCCTGTCGAACGACAACCTGCGGAAGGGCGCGGCGCTGAACGCCGTCCAGATCGCCGAACTGGTCGCCGCGAACGCCTGACGGCCCCGATCGGCTCACGCGGGCCCACCGCAACTAGAGGACTACTTGCGTCGAGGTTCCCGTGAGGGCCCCCACCCAAGATGAGAAGGGCGCGATGAAGGACGCTTTGATAGCGAAATTGCTATCAAAGCGTCCTTCATCTCACGAGTCACGAGCCAAGGCCCACCGCAACTAGAGGACGAATCGCGCCAAGTCAGGGCCTCGTGGCACCGAAGCAGGCCGCGTACCGCGTAGCGAGGAACTCGCCTCGCGCGTCTCCGCTGTAGGCCCACATCCCGCCGTCGGCCCGCGTCCCCAGCTGCCGGAACTGCTCGACGGCCTCGTCGAAGCGCCCGTTCTCCACGAGCGCCTTCGCCGCGTACGCCCGGTCTCCCCGCGTCGCCGGGTGATCGCGGCCTTCGCCGTCGATCCACGCCACGATGCCGTCGAGCGCGCCGGAGACCCGCGGGTCACGCCACGCGGGCACGTCCCGGAACTCGGATTCATGCGCGGCGACCAGCAGCAGCGGGGCCAGCTTCGGCGACTTCGCCGCGGCGGTCATGGCGAACTCCCACATCAGTTCGTCCGAGCCGAACCACTTCGGGCACCAGTACTGCAGTGCCCGCGAGTGTGCCCCGCGATGGTGCGGGTCGCGCGCGACGAGTTCCGCCCAGACCGCGCGGTACTGGTCGTTCTCGTATTGCCGCCCCATCGCGATCGCGAGCGCGGTCACCCACGGCGTCGGGTCGTCGGGAGCGAGCGCGGCCGCCTCGTGCACGGCCTCTTCCGCCTGCTCCAGTACCCGGAAGAACGCGGCGAACTGGTCCTCGGTGACGTGCTTCGCCTGCAATCCGCTGCGCACCTCCCAAGCCACGTGCACCAGCGACTCCGCGTCGACGAGCGCCGCGCCCGGGTCACCGGGGCGGGCCTCGCGCCACGCCCGTAGCCACCCGTCGTCCGCCGCGGCGGCCTCGCCGAGCGCGCCGTTCACCAGGTTCCGGCGATCCCAGTTCCCCCAGGTCGACGCCAGCAGCGCCGCCGCGCCTTCCCATTCGCCACGCGCGGTCGACGCCTGGACGGCGAGGATCTCTTCGTCGGTCCAGTACTCCTTGGCCGACACCTCGGTGTCAGCCGGAAGACCCCAGCGGGTGACGTCCGGGATCTTGCCCTTGAACTTGGGCTTCTCCGGCGGCAAAAGCGCGGCGAACTCTTCCGGCGTCAGCACGTTCTTGAGTTCGTCTATCTCGACGCCGCGTCGTTTCGCCTCCTTCATCATCGCGAAGACGGCCTTGCGTTCACGGGATTTGAGCAGCCACAGCATGGAATCTCCTCAAGAACGAACAAGGGTGACGGACGGCCGGTAGCCGGCGGACACACCGGCGGCCGTCAGCAGCGCGCGCAGCGGCGCGGTGTCGGATTCGGCCGCGGTGGCCTTGTCGAGCGCGGACGGCAGCAGCTCCTCTAGCGGCTCGTCCAAGGTGAACGGAGCCGGGCCGGACCACGACAGCGACCATCGCGCCACGCCGACGTCGGTCAACGCCGCGGAGACCACGACACCCAGCCGCCTGCGGACGGAGACGGCGGCGAACTCCCGGCGGGCACGGGCTCCGGCGCCGGCGGGCGGCTTCTCGTCCGGGTCGGCGAGTTCCTCGTGCCTGCCCGCGTCGAGCAGGTCCAGCGCCATGTCCAGGGTCCGTTCGCCCAGGATCTCGGCGGCCGCCTCGGCGGCGGCGTGACGGCGGCCGATGGCGACCAGCGACGGCCAGTCCGTCCGCCGCATCGCGAGCGCCTCGTCGGAGAAGACCGTGAACAGCGCCTCGTCGAGCATCTTTTCGGCGCCGGTCACCAGGTCGCTCGCCGGACGTTCGCCACCGGGCCGGACCGGGATCCGCGCGCCGGCTTCGAGTTTCGCGACGCGTTCCCGGGTCGCCGGATGCGTGTCCCACCGCGAGGTTTCGTCCTCCGACGGGTTCTGCCGCATCTCCTCCAGCTGCTCCGCCCGTGTCGGGTCGGTGAGCAGCGCGCGGTAGCCCTCGCCGAACCGGTCGGGAAGATAGCCCGCGTCCCAGCCGATCGCCGCGTAGTTGTTCATGAAGAACCGCCATGTGACAGCCAGCGCTTCGATCTCGCGTAGGGCCGAGGCGGCCGCTTCGGTACCGGCGAGCCGCGCTGAGACGGCGTCGGCCGCGAGTTCCTGAGCCCGGCAGACACTCATCGAGACGACGAAGTACAGCTTCGCGTACTGCTTGAACAGCCAGCCGACGAAGCGTTCGAAGTAGCCTTCGCGGCCGAGACCGTTGACCACCCGCGCGATGGACTTGCGCCCACGATAGGTCAGCGCGGAGAACCGGGTGTCCTTGTTGCTGTAGTGCCCCAATTCGTGCGCGAGCACCGCGCGGAACTGGTCCTGGCGCAGGCCCATGATCAGCGGGACACCGATGATCATCCGGCGGCGCAGCACCCGCAGCCCCAGCCACGACGTGCGCTCGGTGACCGCGGCGTTGACCTCGGGATCGAGATAGATCTCGTCCGGCGGCCGGGTGCCCGCCTCCGCCGCCAGCTCCCGGACCAGCGCCCAGAGGGCGGGCTGGGACTCCGGCGTCACCTCGACGCCGGGTATGTCGTCGCCGGTAGCCCGCTCGACCGTGAGCAGCGTCTTGAGCAGGATCCAGCCGACCGGGACGGTGATGATGCCGAGCTTCACCGCCGTGAAAACGTTGTGTCGCAGCGCGACTGCTTCCAGCGTCACGATCCCGCCGACGAACGCCAGCACGAGCAGCGGGAATCCCGCCAGCAGGACGGCAGCGAGCAGCCCACGAAAAGACTTCACTGTGAAACGGACCTTCCCCAGAGTTGGTGTACCCCCGACACCGAGCGCTCATTGTGCCCGAAGCGCCACCCGCGGCCGATCACTTTTCGAATACGATCGAAGACTTCGCGATGAACATCACCTCTTCGATGGTAGTCGCGTGTGGACAGTCCACTGTGGAGCACGGTAATTGCCTTGTCCGGTTCGCCCGGCCCGTGCATCCTCGAAGGCGACAAAACGTTTTCCACGAAGGGAAAGTCATGTACACGGCGGTCGAAGGCTCGCGGGTTCCGATCCGGATGTGGGCAGACCCCACGTCGGTCGAGGACCAAGCCATGCGACAGCTGCACAACGTCGCCAACCTGCCGTGGGTGCACGGCGTCGCGGTCATGCCCGACGTCCACTACGGCAAGGGGGCGACCGTCGGCAGCGTGATCGCGATGCGCGACGCCGTGTCCCCGGCCGCCGTCGGCGTGGACATCGGCTGCGGGATGAGCGCGGTGCGGACCTCGCTCACCGCCGCGGATCTGCCCGACGACCTGCTGAAGCTGCGCCGCCGGATCGAATCCGCCGTCCCGGTCGGCTTCGGCCTGCACAAGACCCCGGTGAACCCGGCGAAGGTGCACGGTGTCGGTGGCTGGGACGCGTTCTGGAAGTCCTTCGGTGACCTGCACGGCGGCGTCCAGGACCTGCACGACCGCGCGGCCCGCCAGATCGGGAGCCTCGGCGGCGGCAACCACTTCATCGAGGTCTGCCTCGAACAGGGCGACGACGAAGGCCGCGTGTGGCTGATGCTGCACTCGGGTTCGCGCAACATCGGCAAGGAACTCGCGGAACGCCATATGGCCGTCGCGCGGAAGCTGCCGCACAACGCGGACCTGCCGGATCCGGACCTCGCGGTGTTCGTCGCGGGCACGCCGGAGATGCGGGCGTACCGGCGCGACCTGTTCTGGGCGCAGGACTACGCGGCACGCAACCGCGCCACCATGGTCGCCCTCGTCAAGCAGGCGCTGAAGGACGTCGTCCCGCGGACGACGTTCGACGACGCGATCTCGTGCCACCACAATTACGTCGCCGAAGAGACCTACGACGGCGTCGAACTGCTGGTGACCCGCAAGGGCGCGATCCGCGCGGGTTCGGGCGACCTCGGGATCATCCCGGGCAGCATGGGCACCGGTTCGTACATCGTGCGCGGCCTCGGGAACGCGTCGTCCTTCCAGTCCGCGTCGCACGGGGCCGGCCGCCGGATGTCGCGGAACAAGGCCAAGAAGCTGTACACCGCCGAAGACCTCGCCGCGCAGACCGCCGGGGTGGAATGCCGCAAGGACTCCGGTGTGGTGGACGAGATCCCGGCCGCGTACAAGGACATCGAAACGGTCATCAAGGCGCAGACCGACCTCGTCGAGGTGGTCGCGCACCTGAAGCAGGTCGTCTGCGTGAAGGGCTGAATCACCGGGCGGTTCGTGGGTGGTGGTCAGGGAACCCGACATACCACCCACGAAATCGCTACGCTGGATTTCATGAAGAGGTTGGGAATCGCGGCGCTCATGGCGGCCGCCGGACTCGCGCTGGCGGGCTGTAGCGAGGTCACGAACGCGGTCGATCAGACGAACAAGGCCGCGACGAAGGTCAGTGCCTGTGCCGAGGCGCTGAGCCTCGCCGACCTCAATCCGGACCCGGCGACGATCAAGGAGCGGGCCGCGGACAAGGAGAAGCGCCTGCGTGAGCTGGCGGCCAGCGTCGGCGAGCAGGACGTGGCGGGCGCGCTCACCGGCATGGCCGACTCGTACTTGCAGGTCCAGAAGGAGAACATCACCGACGCGGGCAAGATCGCGGACTGGACCAAGCGCAACATCGACCGGCTCGACGCCCTCCGCAAGGTCTGCGCCTGACAAAACCCGCGTTTCGTCCTCTGGTCGCGGTGGTTCGAGAGCGAACTACCGCAACCAGAGGACGAATCGCGTCAGGGGGAAGTGAGCGCGGGCACCGGGGCGGCCGGGGTGCGGGAGCGTCGCCAGAAGAGGCCGAGCGACGCGATCGCCAGCGCGCCCACCGCCGACGCCGCGAACCCCCAGCCAGGGCTGGAGTGGTCGATCACGAACCCGATGATCGGGCTCCCGATCGCCAGCCCGATCCGGCTGGCCGCGTCGAGCAGGCCCATCGCCTCGCCGCGCACCCGGGGCGGCGCCGCGGCGCTGACCGTCTCCGTGCTCGCCGCCAGCGTCGGCGCGCACAGCACGTTGCTCGGGAAAAGCACGATCGCCAGCAGCCACCACGGCTCGGTGATCAGCCCGACCGGCAGCGTGAGCACCGCGAGCAGCACCATCAGCGTGCCCTGTGAAAGCGACCGCCGGACCGCCCCGTGTATCGCCCCGCCGAGGACGGAAGCGACGCACATCACCGTGATCAGCAGCCCGGACCAGGCGATGTCGCCACTCGCGCGTACCGTCGCCAGCGCGGCCAGCTCCATGCCGACCAGGCAGAACAGCGCGCCGGCGGCGATGAACATCGCCATCACGAGCCGTCCGGTGAGCCAGCTCCGCACGGTCGGCCGTTCGCCGGTGAACACCTCGGCGTCGGCCTCGGCGCGGATCGGCGGGTTCATCCGGTAGATCAGCGTCGCCGAAAGCGCGAAGCAGATGCCGATGCCGGTGAGCGCGTAGAACGCGGGCAGCTGTGTGATCGCCATGATCCCGGCCGACGGTCCGATCATGAACGACGCTTCGACGAAGATCGTGTCCAGCGAGTAGGCCGCCCGCCGCTGCTCCAGCGGCACGAGCGCGGTGAGCACCAGCCGCGCGAGCGTCCCGGCGGGCACCGACAGCACGCCGGCGGGGAGCGCGACCGCCAGCAGCACCTGATACGGCAGATGCGGCGCGCTGATCCAGAACGTCGTCGAGGCCAGCCCGCAGATCGCGACCACCGGCCGCAGCCCGTAGCGGTCGACGTACCGGCCGACGAGCGGCGCCCCGATCGCGCTGCCGAGCGTGGTGGCCGCGCCGATCAGCCCGGCCGCGCCGTAGCCGCGGCCGAGGTCGTTGACCACGTACAGCGTCATCGTCACGCCCATGGCCGTCATCGGGAGCCGGGCCAGGAACATCAACAGCATCGAGCTGGGAACTCCGGGCACGGCTAACACGCGACGGTACGGAGCGAGGGCCATACGGTCGATGAGAACGTAACTTGGTACGCGCGTGCAAGTTTATTTCGAGCAGGGCGGACGTCGCGGTCGTCACTCGGCCCCAGTGTTTTCTTGACTGACTCCAGATTAAGCGAGAGGGTGGACTCAACGCCCCGACCGGCCGCACACCACCAAGAACCAGGAGGCACCGGCGTGACCTTGCCGACCACGAACAATGTGGGCATCCCCGTCGCGAGCGACAACGACTCGCTGACGCTGGGCGCCAACGGCCCGATCCTGCTCCAGGACCACTATCTGATCGAGAAGAGCGCCCAGTTCAACCGCGAGCGGGTCCCCGAGCGCGTCGTGCACGCCAAGGGCGGTGGCGCCTTCGGCTTCCTCGAGGTCACCGAGGACGTCAGCCAGTTCACGAAGGCCGCGCTGTTCCAGCCGGGAGTGCGCACCGAGAGCGTCGCCCGGTTCTCGTCGGTCGCGGGGGAGAACGGCTCGCCCGACACCTGGCGCGATCCGCGGGGTTTCGCGCTGAAGTTCTACACCTCCGAGGGCAACTACGACCTCGTCGGCAACAACACGCCGGTGTTCTTCATCCGCGACCCGATCAAGTTCCCGGACTTCATCCACTCGCAGAAGCGCCGCGCCGACAACCACCTGCGCGACCACGACATCCAGTGGGACTTCTGGACGCTCCGGACCGAGTCGGCGCATCAGGTCACCTGGCTGATGGGCGACCGCGGCATCCCGTCGAACTGGCGCGAGATGGACGGCTTCGGCTCGCACACCTACCTGTGGGAGAACGCCGGCGGCGAGAAGTTCTGGGTCAAGTACCACTTCAAGACCGACCAGGGCATCGGCTACCTGCCGCAGGCCGACGCGGACCGCATCGCGGGCGAGGACTCGGACTACTACATCCGCGACCTGTTCAAGAACATCAAGCAAGGCAATCACCCGAGCTGGACGGTGTACGTCCAGGTGATGCCGTACATCGACGCCGCGGACTACCGCTTCAACCCGTTCGACCTGACCAAGGTGTGGCCGAAGGGCGACTACCCGCTGATCAAGGTCGGCCGCTGGGTGCTCGACCGCAACCCGGAGAACTACTTCGCACAGATCGAGCAGGCCGCGTTCGAGCCGTCCAACCTGGTGCCGGGTATCGGCCCGTCGCCGGACAAGATGCTGCAAGGCCGCCTGTTCGCGTATCCGGACGCGCACCGCTACCGGATCGGCGCGAATTACACGCAGCTGCCGGTCAACGCGCCGAAGTCCCCGGTGAACAGCTACTCGCGTGACGGCGCGATGCGCTACAACAACCCGGGCGACCCGGTGTACGCGCCGAACTCCTACGGCGGCCCGCACGCCGGCGCGCAGAACGCCGCCGAGACCGCGTCGAGCTACGGCGTCGAGGACGAGGTCATCCGGTCGGCGTACAAGCTCCACGCCGAGGACGACGATTTCGGCCAGCCGGGCACCCTCGTGCGCGAGGTGATGGACGACGAGCAGCGCGAGCGGCTCGCGAACAACATCATCGGACACGCTTCGAACGACGTCTCGCAGCCGGTGCTGGAGCGCGTCTTCGAGTACTGGCGGAACGTCGACAAGGATCTCGGCGACAAGGTCGCGGACGCCTTCCGCGAGTAGAACGACCTCTCTGCCGAGAGGCTGCTTCCCCCACCGGAACGCACCCGGCGCGCGTCATCCCCCGCGCCCCGGGTGCGTTTCCCTGTCCCCACAAGCGGGTTGAACCAGAAGGTGGCGGGACCCGCCGCTGCCGCTCCCGTCTGGTCCGCTTCCCATGCCGTGCTATTGCCCCGTGGCCTTCGGCCGAAAGAGATGCGCGGGATGAAGTCGCGCTGACGCGCTTCCGAGAGACAGTCGTGGGGAGTTGGAGAATCGTCTGATTCGCCGTGCAGGCGGCGGGCCACGATATGGGGGCTTTGGCCGTCACTTCGGTGCGAGACCGAGCCGCAGGGCTCCCGCCGCTTCAGCCGTCGCCTCGCGGAACCGCTGACCGACGCCGAGGAAGTTGATGTACCCGTGGATCAGGTCCGGCTGGCGGCTGAGCGCCACCGGAACCCCGGCTTTCCGCAATTTCTCCGCGTAAGCCTCACCCTCGTCGCGCAGCGGATCGAAACCGGCCGTCGCGATATACGCGGGCGGCAATCCGGAAACGTCGCCGTGCAGTGGGGAAAGTTTCGGGTTGTACAGATCGGTGCCCTTCGGCACGTAATGTCCTTCGAACCAGGTCATGTCGGAATCGGTGAGGAACAGGTCCTCCGCGAACAATTCCCGGGACCGGCGGCGCACGGTGAAATCGGTCGCCGGGTAGAACAGCAACTGGAACGCCGGGACACCGCCGCCGCGTTTCATCGTCTGCTGCGCGGTCACCGCCGCGAGGTTCCCGCCCGCGCTGTCGCCGCCGACGGCGATGCGGGCCGGGTCCGCGCCCAGGTCCCGCGCCTTCGCGAAGGCGTACTCGAAGGCCGCGATCGCGTCTTCGGTGGCGCCGGGGAACTGCGTCTCCGGCGCGAGCCGGTACTCCACTGAAAGAACCCGTACGCCTGCCTGTTTCGCCAGGTAGCGGACCGTGTTGTCGTGCGAGACGCGGCTGCCGACCACCCAGCCGCCACCGTGGAAGAACACCAGCAGTCCGGACGGATCCGGCAGCCCGGCCGGGGTGTAGAGCGTGGCGGGTACGTCGCCGTCACCCGTCGGTATGAGCAGCTCCCTGGTGGCGACCGGTTCGATGGTCGGCCCGCTGACCAAATGCCTGCTCGCCATGAGCAGGCTGCGTGACTCTTCGACGCTTCCCCGCACCAGCGATGCCTTCGCCAGCTTCTGCAGGCGAAGCAGAAGCTGGGCGTCGAGGGCGAGTTCCTGTCCGTCCAGGCGGAGCGGCGGTCCGGCGACAGCTCTCCTGACCGGCCTCGGAAGCCAGAACGCCAGCTGCGAAATCGCGGCCTCGGCACGGATCTGGAGCGGTATCGCCATGCTTCCTCCTGAGGGCTTCCCGACAGGTTACTTACGAGTAGGTATGCCGTCCAGCGGGAACCTCGCCTTTGCGGCGAACGGGTGTGACGCAAGCCTCCGTTCCAGATCCTGGTCCTCCACTTAAGTAGAGGGGTTAGCCTCGAAGGCGTGACTTCGACGAACGCGGTTCATGTCCTCGGTATCGGCGGCTCCCTGCGGGCGGGCTCCCAATCCGAGCGCGCGCTGCGCATCGCACTGGACGGCGCGGCCGGGGCCGGGGTCACCACCGAGCTGATCGCCGGTCCCGAGCTGGTGCTGCCGTTCTACGACACCTCGCTGGAGGAGCGGCACGAGCGCGCCGTCCGGCTGGTCGAGGCGATCCGCCGCGCCGACGGGATCATCGTGGTCTCGCCCGGCTACCACGGCGCGTTGTCCGGGCTGGTCAAGAACGCCCTGGACTACGTCGAGGACCTGCGTGACGATGCCAGGCCGTACCTCGACGGCCGTGCGGTCGGCCTCGCCGCCGTCGCGTTCGGCTGGCAGGCCGCGGTCACCACACTGGAGCAGCTGCGCACGATCACGCACGCGCTGCGCGGCTGGGCCACCCCATTGGGTGGTTCGATCAACACCGCGGAGACGAAGTTCGACGAAGCCGGCGGCGCCTCGGACGAGAAGAGCGTCCGCACACTTCGCCTGATGGGGACCCAGGTCGCCGAGTTCGCGCTGAGTCGCGCCGGTCACTAGTCGTTTGTTCCGGCCGACTTCCGGGTAATTCGCGGAAGTGATGCCTGCCATGGGGTGGCAAGGTTTCGCGGTTGCGGGACGTTGGCACTGAAGAGACGCTCAACGGGCGTGTCTTGAGACCAGGAGGTAGGCGAAGAATGGCTGAGGCTCTGTACACCGCGGTGGCCACCGCTCGCGGCGACGGCCGCAACGGTGAGGTCACGTCCTCCGACGGCGTCATCGACGAGTCGCTGGCGATCCCGAAGGAGATGGGCGGACCGGGCGGCGACAAGACCAACCCTGAGCAACTCTTCGCCGCGGGCTATTCGGCCTGCTTCCACTCCGCGCTCCAGCTCGTCGCACGCCAGGCCAAGGTGAAGCTGGACGGCTCGACCGTCACCGCCGAGGTCAGCGTGCTCAAGCAGGGCGAGGGCTTCGGTCTCGGCGTCGCACTCAACGTTTCGCTGCCCGGTCTGGAGCAGGCGCAGGCCGATCAACTCGTCGAGCAGGCGCACCAGGTGTGCCCCTACTCGAACGCGACCCGGGGCAACATCGAGGTCGCGCTGTCCGCGTCGGTCTGATCCCGTACGCGGCAGGTCCCTTCCCGAACCGGTTGATTTCTGAAAGGAAGACCGAAAAATGGGCAAGTCCCCGATCCAGAGTCCGCTGAGCGAAGCCGACAAGGAGATCACCGGTAACGCCTTGCAGGCCACGCTGGTCGACCTCGTGGACCTGTCGCTGATCGCGAAGCAGGCCCACTGGAACGTCGTCGGCGCGAACTTCCGTAGCGCGCACCTTCAGCTCGACGAGCTGGTCGCCACCGCGCGCCAGTACGTCGACGAGGTCGCCGAGCGCGCCAACGCCATCGGCATCTCCCCGAACGGCCAGGCCAAGGTCGTCGTCGAGAGTTCCGGCCTGCCGGACTACCCCGACAACTGGCAGTCCGTCGAGTCCACCGTCGCCGCGATCGTCGACATCCTCGCGGCGCTGACCGAACGGCTGCGCAAGCGCATCGACGAGACCGACAAGAGCGACCTGGTCACCCAGGATCTGCTCATCGAGATCACCCAGGAACTCGAGAAGGCGCACTGGATGTGGCAGGCGCAGCAGGCCTGACCCTCCCTCTCACACCACCTCGCGTGCGATGAAGGACGCTTTCCTGGCGAATTTCGCCAGGAAAGCGTCCTTCATCGCACCAGCCGGGGGGTGAGTCCACGTGCCGGTTTCACGCTGCTGGGCTACGTTCGGTCCATGGTGCTGCACAAGGGGAAGCCGACCGATCCGGACCGAAAGGGCGGGGCCAACCCGCTGCACGCCGGCGTGTACCCGGCGCTCGCCGCGAGTATCCGCCTGCCGCACGACACCCTCCGCGAAGAGCCGCTCCCGCCCGACACCGCGCTCCAGCTGGTGCGCGACGAGCTGATGCTCGACGGTAACGCCCGGCTCAACCTCGCCACGTTCGTCACGACGTGGATGGAGCCGCAGGCCCGCGAGCTGATGGCCGAATGTGTCGACAAGAACATGATCGACAAGGACGAGTACCCGCAGACCGCGGAACTCGAGCGCCGCTGCGTGAACATCCTCGCCGATCTGTGGCACGCGCCCGATCCGAGCGCGATCATGGGCTGCTCCACCACCGGTTCGTCGGAAGCCTGCATGCTCGCCGGGATGGCGTTGAAGCGCCGCTGGTCGAAGCTCGGCCGCGCCGGGAAGCCGAACCTGGTGATGGGCGCGAACGTCCAGGTCTGCTGGGAGAAGTTCTGCGAGTACTGGGAGGTCGAGCCGCGGCAGGTGCCGATGGACGGCGACCGCTTCCACCTCACCGCGGACGAGGCGATCGCCCGATGCGACGAGAACACCATCGGCGTCGTCGCGATCCTCGGGTCCACTTTCGACGGCAGTTACGAGCCGGTCGCCGAGATCACCGCCGCGCTCGACGGGCTCCAGGAGCGGTCCGGCTGGGACATCCCGGTGCACGTCGACGGCGCTTCGGGCGCGATGATCGCGCCGTTCCTCGATCCGGATCTCGCGTGGGACTTCCGCCTGCCGAGGGTGGCGTCGATCAACACCTCCGGGCACAAGTACGGCCTGGTCTACCCCGGTGTCGGCTGGGTGGTGTGGCGCGACAAGGCGGCGTTGCCGGAGGAACTCGTCTTCAACGTCAACTACCTCGGTGGCGACATGCCGACTTTCGCGTTGAACTTCTCGCGTCCCGGCGCCGAGGTGGCCGCGCAGTACTACACGTTCGTCCGGCTCGGGCGCGAAGGTTTCCGCGCCGTGCAACAGGCTTCGCGTGACGTGGCGACGCAGTTGGCCGACGGGATCGCGGAGCTGGGCCCGTTCGAACTGCTGACGCGCGGCGATCAGCTGCCCGTGTTCGCCTTCACGACGAAGGCGGACGTCGAGGGCTTCGACGTCTTCGACGTGTCACGGCGGCTTCGCGAGCGTGGCTGGCTGGTCCCGGCATACACGTTCCCGGCGAACCGGACGGATCTCGCGGTGCTGAGGATCGTGGTGCGCAACGGTTTCACGCACGACCTCGCGGATCTGCTGCTCGCCGACCTCCGGCGGCTGCTGCCCGAGCTCGATCACCGCCCGCGACCGCGGACCGCGTTCCATCACTGAGCCGGGTGCCCTGCGTCACGCCGGATTTCCCGGCGCCCTACCGGCGCGTAACGTCGGGGGGTATGGGAGTCGCCGGAGACGAACGTCGTGCGTTGAGCGAGCTTTTCGAAGAGGTCGGCCCGGACGCGCCGACCCTGTGCGCGGGCTGGAAGACGCGGGATCTCGCGGCGCACCTGCTGGTGCGTGAGCGGCGACCGGACGCGATGCCCGGGATCCTGGTGCCCGCGCTGGCGTCGTACACGCAGCGGGTGCAAGACTCCTACGCCGCGCGGCCGTGGGCCGACGTCGTCGGCAAGGTGCGGTCCGGCCCCGCCTGGTTCTGGCCGACGTCGATCGGCACGCTCGACGAGCTGACGAACAGCGCTGAGTTCCTGGTGCACCACGAGGACGTCCGCCGAGGGCAGCCCGGCTGGGAGCCGCGTCCGGCGGAGTCCTCGCGGGACGCGGCGGCGTGGAAATCGGCGAAGCAGGCGTCCAGGCTGAACCTGCGGAAATCACCGGTCGGCGTGAGCCTGAAGACCCCCGAAGGCCGCGAGGCGCGGGTGAAGGAAGGCCCGGACACGGTGACCGTGATCGGCGCGCCGATCGAGCTGCTGCTGTTCGTCTTCGGCCGCGACGCCGCCCGGCTCACCTTCGAGGGTGACGCGTACGCGGTGGACAGGCTCAGGAAGCACGACCGGGGGCTTTAGAGTTCGGTCATGCCGATGATCAGTGTTTCGATGTTCCCCGGCCGCACGGCCGAGCAGAAGCAGGCCCTCGTGCGCGAGGTGACCGATGCCTTCGTCCGCACCTGCGGCGGCAAGGCCGAAGGTGTCTGGGTGACGATCAACGAGATCCCCGCCGAACACTGGGCGGCCGGCGGGACTCTCTTCTCCGAGCGCTGACCCGCTCGCCGATGTTATGAACGGACCTTTCATAACAAGATTTGTTATGAAAGGTCCGTTCATAACACGTCAGCGAAGCCCGACGGCCCGCAACGCGAAGAACACCTCGATCGCCGTCTGCTTGATCGTCTCGGCGATCACCAGCGACCCGTGGCCCGCGTCGAACCGGTAGAACTCGAACGGGAGCTCCCGTTTCGCGAGCCTGTCGAGGTAGTTCTCGACCTGCCGGATCGGGCAGCGCGGGTCGTTGTCCCCGGCGAGTACCAGCACCGGTGCCGCCACGGCCTCGACGTAGGTGATCGGCGAGCATTCCCGGTACACCGCCGGCACCGTCTCCGGCGAACCGCCGAACAGCGCCCTGTCGAACGAGCGAAGCTGCTCCATCTCGTCTTCATACGCGGCGACGTAGTCCGCGACAGGCACTCCGGCGACCCCGGCCGCCCAGCGAGCAGGCTGGGTGCCCAGCGCCAGCAGGGTCAGGTAGCCGCCCCAGGAAGCACCGTTCACCACGCACTTCTCCGGATCCGCGAGTCCACTTTGGACGGCCCAGTCGTGCACCGCGGCGACGTCTTCGAGTTCGGTCAGGCCGGGACGGCCCTCGATGGCGTCACGCCAGGCCGAGCCGTAGCCGGTCGAGCCGCGGTAGTTGACCTCGACGACGGCGAAACCGGCGTCGAGCCAGACGGCACGGTACGCGGAGAACCGGTCCTCGTCGGCGGAATGCGGCCCGCCGTGCAAGGAGAAGACCGTCGGGAGCGGGCCTTCCGGCGCGTCGGCCGGACGGGAGACCAGTGCGTGGATCTGCCCGCCGATCCCTTCGACGAAGGAGTCGGTGACCGGCGCGGATTCCGGCGCTCGTTCACCCGGCGGTTCGAGGAGCACCGAGTCGGCGCCGTCGGCGGTCCGCGCGCGCACCGCCGTCGGCTGCGCGGCACTGGACCACGAGTACTCGACGGTACCGTCGGGCCGCACCCCGGCGCCGCCGATCCGGCCCGGCGGAGTGTCCAAAGAGGACAACTCCCCGCTCGAGAGGTCGTACCGGAGCAGGGAACTGCGGCCTTGGTGGAAGTGGACGACCAGCAGCGCTTGCGCGTCCGGGTACCAGCCCGCGACCACTTCGCCGGGCAGGCCGAGTTCGATCTCCCGCTCGGTGTCGGCGGCGACGTCCCAGATCAGGATCTCCTCGCGCCCGCGCCGCTCGTGCAGCACCAGCAACCGCTGGTCGCCCGCGACCGGCGAGAACTCCAGCGCGCCGAGGCCCTTGCCCTCGCCGTCCCATTTGTCGGCAACCGCGGTGAAGCCGTCGGTGGACAGGACGCGCAGCGCGGGGTGTCGCGAATCACCGTGCTCGGAATGGGAGATCGCGAGCAGCGATTCGTCGCGGGAGAGTGACGCGATCCCGGCGTCGTCATCGTGCCGGTAGAAGCTCGTGGTTTCGCCGTCGATATGCGCGAAGAGTTCGCTGCCGTCGTCGGTCGAGACACCGACGGCGATCACGCGGGTGCCGATCTCGAGTCCGGCGGGGTAGCCGTCGTGGATGTCCGGCACCGCGCGTTCGGCGGCGGCCCCCGGGGCGAACGGTTCGCGGACCCAAGAACCGAATTCGTCGCCGTCGGTGTCGTTGAACCACCAGATCCAGCGGCCGTCGGGGGACGGTGTCGCGTGCATGGTGCCGGCGGGCCGGTCGGTGACGCGGCGGTGCTCGCCGGTCGCGCGGTTCCAGGAGTACACCTCCCAGACACCGCTGGCGTTCGAGACGTATACGTTCATGTCCGGGGCGTCGATGGCCCACTCGGGGACCGAGATACGCGGCGCGTGGAAGCGGGCCCGCCACCTGGCCTCGGCTTCGGCGTCGTCGAACAGGCGGTCCGGGACCGCCGCGGACGGATATTTGTTGCCTGGCTGCGTGCTCACCCCTCGATCCTGCCACTCCGGAGCCGTACTGTGTGCGGGGTGCTGGAGGGAAACGCGCCGCGCGCCGCGGTGTCCGCGCGGTCAGCGCGCCAGGCGGTCGAACGGGCCGTGTTCGCGCAACCGCTGTTCGGGCCGGGGATGGGGGTCGTCGACGTCGGCTGCGGACCGGGTTCGATCACCCTCGGTATCGGTGACGGGCACAGAAAGTCCACAGTGGACTTTCTTGTCGCGGACGTGTGCGCGTTGCCGTTCTCCGAGGCTTCGGTGGACGTGGTCTTCGCACACGCCGTCTTCGAGCACCTGAGGGAGCCGGGCGCCGCCCTGGCGGAGATCCGCCGGATTCTCAAACCGGGCGGCTCGCTCGCACTGTCCACTTCGGACTGGAGCCGGGCGCGGCTCCGGCCGAAGACGGCGAACGTCGACGCCGCCCTCCGCGGGCACTATCTGCTGTGCCGCCGCGCGGGTGGCGACCCGTTCGCCGGGCGCGGGATCCCCGCCGCGGTCACCGCCGCCGGTTTCACCGACGTGCGAACGAAAACCCGCTACCGCACGGACGCGACGTACCGGGCGCTGGCGACCTACGTGGAGGCGCGGCTGGTGACGGCGCTGGAAACCGCGACGACCCCGGACCGCGACCAGCTCGCCTCGGCCGCCCGTTCGGCCTGGTCGTGGGCGAGATCCGGCGATGGTGACTTCGCCCAGTGCTGGACCGAACTCCTCGCGACCCGGTGAGGCTCGCTTGCGCCGCCGGAGTGCCCCCAATGCCTCACAAGGTCTGCGTGTCTTGAAGGCCACCTTCAAGACACGCAGCCCGCCTCACCGAACGCGCGCGGGCAGCCCCCACCGCTCCCGGGGGGCGACCCCAGACCCAGCGTATCGGCGAGGGGCGTCGGGACCGGGCGAAAGAGGCGGCGACGGGGCTGGTTGTCCACAACGGCGGGTGGCTGTGGACAACAGGCGCCGAAGCGCGGGGGAGAGCACGCCGGGCCTCGGCGTCCCCAATGCCTCACGCGGCCCCAGGGCTGATGCCCCCAATGTCACATTGGTTGCGTTGAGCGCACCCGATGCCGCATTGGGGGCATCAGCTTTGTGGTCGGCGAGCGCCCGCGCTGAGCCTCGCAACGCGAAAGAGCCTCGCTCGCCAAAGCGAGCAAGGCTCTTTCGATCCAACGTCGGGGTGGCGGGATTCGAACCCACGACCTCCTCGACCCGAACGAGGCACGCTACCAAGCTGCGCCACACCCCGGATACTTCTTAGCGGGTCGAGGAGAAGTTTAGCGGACGGGGTTTCGGGCCTTGCGGGGGGATGCTTTCCGGTGATCGGCGCTGGTCGTACCCCGTGGGACCAGCGTCAGCAGGCTCGCCTCCGGCGGGCACGCAAAGCGGGCCGGGGCGTACGGCGAGGTGCCCAAACCGGCCGAGACGTGCAACCACATCTGGGCGCCCCAGCGGGACGCGCCGCGGGCGCGGGTGCGGTCGAGTTCGCAGTTGGTGACGAGCGCGCCGTAGCCGGGGACACGGAGTTGCCCGCCGTGCGTGTGGCCCGCGAGGACGAGGTCGTAGCCGTCGCCGGCGAACTCGTCGAGGACGCGGGGTTCCGGGGAGTGGGTGACGCCGATGCGGACCGCCGCGCCGGTGTCGGCCGGGCCGGCGATGTCGGCGTAGCGGTCGCGGCGGAGGTGGGCGTCGTCGACGCCGGCGGTGAAGACGTACTGGTCGGCGACCTCGATGGTGCGCCGGACGTGGGTGAGATCGTCCCAGCCGTGTTCGACGAAGGCCGCGCGGAGGTCGCGCCAAGGCAGGTGCTCGCCGTGGATCCGCTTCTTCTTGCCCTTCGGCATGAGGTAGCGCGCGGGGTTCTTCGGTTTCGGCGCGTAATAGTCGTTGCTGCCGAAGATGAACACCCCCGGCCGGTCGAGCAGGGGGCCGAGCGCGCGCAGCACCGACGGGACGGCCTGCTGATGTGACAGGTTGTCACCGGTGTTGACGACGAGGTCCGGTTCCAGCTCGTCGAGCGCGGCTACCCAGCGTTGCTTGCTCACGTGACCGGGGAGCATGTGCAGGTCCGAGATGTGGAGGATCGTGAAGGGCTTCGCCCCTGCCGCGAGCACCGGGAGCTCCGCGGTGCGAAGCGTCCACCGGCGCCTTTCGATGCCGACCGCGTAACCGAGGGTCGCGGCTCCCAGGGCGACGGTTCCCACGGCCAAGCGCCGTACCCTCGCCCCCGAACTGCTGCTGTTACTGAGCGTGTTCACAATGTTCAGTTTACGTGCTCATCCGGGGTGATCGTCCGCCCCCATTCCGGCGACGGTGAAAAATCGCTGGAATGGCCTCTTTTCTTCACTTTCCGTGGGCGGGGACGGGCGTGGTGATCAATCGACACGATTCCGTCGACCGCTGTTCCCTCTAAGGCCGCCGACTGCTCACTCAAAGTTAGATTCGTGTGACTCATCGTGATTTGCGCTGGTGAACATGGCCCGCGAAGGTCAGCGTCCGCCGCCCATGTACTTCGGGTCCGCTTGCGGCAACGGCAACGATTCCTGGCCTTCGAGGATCTTCGACATCGCCCCGAACCAGGTCTGCGCCGGTGTCTTCCCGCCGAACATGTTTTCGCAGCCGCGAGCGCTCACGTTACCCGGGCCGAGGTAGCAAAGACCGCCGCTGCCACCCTTCGGACGGAACACCATCGCCGCGCCCGAGAGCTGCGGCGTGGCCCCGAGGTATGTCCCCGCGCCGTTGTTCTGCGAGGTCCCGGTCTTGCCTATCACCGGCCGGTTCCACCTGACGCCGTTCGCCGCGTTGAAGGAGGTGCCCCCGGGCTGGCTGTCCCGGCTCATGCCGACCGCGAGGGTGTTGGCGAGACCTTCGGGCACCGCCTGCTCGCAGGCGGCTTCCTTGATGGGCACTGGTTTCCCGTCTCGATCGGTGACGCCTGCCAGCGGTGTCGGCGGGCACCAGACACCGCCGCTCATGATCGTGGCGCCGACGTTCGCCAGTTCGAGGCCGCTGAGCGGGCTCACGCCGAGGGTGAACGCACCCGTGCCCGCCCAGCCGGGCTTCGGGCCGTAGGCCTGGAGCTGACTGGCGTTGACCCCGGGATTGTCGGATTTCGGGTCGACGGTGCCCCCGCCGAGGTTGCTGGCCATGGTGTCGCGCATACCCAGCTTGCGTGCCATCTCCACGACCGGCCCGGTGTTCCCGATCTTCTCCTCGAGGATCACGAACGCGGTGTTCGGTGAGGTCGCCAGGGCCTGCTGCAGGGACATCGCCCCGCCCGCCGGGTTGTAGTCGGTCGCGTTGCCGAGGCAGTACCAGCGGGAGCGCAGCGGCGGCCCGGTCTGGGCGCATTTGTTGCCACCCCCGGCGAACACGTGGGAGGTGTAGAAGTCAGGCACGGGAAGGGAACTGTTGATCCCTGCCGCGCCCGTTTCCAAAGCCGCGGCGGCGGTGAAGACCTTGTACGACGAGCCCGCGCCGGCGGTGTTGTAGACACCGGAAGGCAACGCGAAAGTCGTCTGGCCTTGGTCTTCGTGCAGCCCGTAGTCACGGTTCGCCGCCAGCGCCACGACTTCGTGCCGCTGCTTGCCGGGCTTCACCAGCGACAGCGTGTTCGCGACGTTGTCCTGCGTCTTCTTGACCTGTGCCTCGGCCGACACCTTGGCCTCGTGGTTCGCCCGTTCGTCCAAAGTGGTCTTGATCTGGTAGCCGCCGGTGTAGAGGTCGTCCTTCGTCATGCCGTTCCTGAGGAGATAGTCCTCGACGTACTGACAGAAGAAACCGTTTTCCGTTCCGGCGCCGGTGCAGTTCGGCGCCGGTTTCTGCGGGCCGCCTTCGACGACGCCGAGTGGCTCGGCCTTGAACCGTTCCGCGTCCGCCTTCGCGAGCTTCTGGTTGTCGACCATGCGGTCCAGCACCAGGTTGCGGCGTTCGGTCGCCCTCGCCGCGTTCTTCCAAGGGTCATTGAAGCTCGGGTTGTTCACCAGACCGGCCAGCAACGCCGCTTGCGGCACCGTGAGCTTCTCGACGGGCGTGTTGAAGTACGCGTTCGCGGCCGCGCCGACGCCGTAGATCTCGCGCGAGAACTCCACGACGTTCAGGTAGCCGGTCAGGATCTGCATCTTGTTCAGCTTGGTTTCCAGCTGGATCGCGATCCGGGCTTCCTTCAGCTTCCGGGCGATCGACTGTTCCTGTGCGCGCTTCTGTCCCGGCTTGTCGTCCCGGTAGACGACGTTGATCAGGTAGTTCTTGACGTACTGCTGGGTCAGCGTCGACGCGCCTTGGGTGTCCCCGCCGGTGGTGTTGCTGACCGCGGCGCGCAGCGTGCCCTTCCAGTCCACCCCGTTGTGCTCGTAGAAGCGCTTGTCCTCGACCGAGATCAGTGCCCACTTCATGGCGTCGTTGATCTGCGTCTCGGCGGTGGGGATGCGGAACTGCTTGTACAGCGTCGCGATCTGTTTGCCGGTGTTGTCGGTGATCGTCGTCACCAGGGGCGGCGGAATGTCCGCGAGGTCCGAAGATGTCTTGTCGACGGTCTCGCTCGCCTGGTTGGAGATCACACCCGCGGCACCCGCCACCGGGAACAACATCCCCGCGACCAGCACCCCCGCGAGTACACACAGGCCAATGAGCTTCAGCAGACCGTCCGTTTTGCGCACGCGGACCAGGGTACGCGGAACCCGTTAGCCCACCGTGACGTCACCTGGCTGACAGTGCGGATCGATCACGAAATCGACCCCATTCGGTGACGGATGGTAATGGGAGGCATTCTAGGGCTTGGCGGGGGGAACCGAGGGCCCCTACAGTCCGTCAACGTCTCACGTATGAAAAAGCCGACAGACGGGTGAGTGCGAGCGGCAGTCGCATTCGACCGAACGGAGGCACCGGCACCGGGGAGGTGCCGGCCGAACCGACGTGAGCACAAGGGAGACACGCTCATGGGGGCAGGAGCGCAGGCTTTTCGTCCCCCCGTGGTGTGTCGAACACCAGGGTAGGGAGCTGGGGGTATGGAAACCAACCAGTCGAGCTGGCGGGTCAACGCGTCGTGCCGCGACACCGATCCGGACGGTTTGTTCGTCCGGGGGGCCGAGCAGAATCGGGCCAAGGCGGTCTGTCTTGGCTGCCCGGTCAGGACGGAATGTCTCGCCGAAGCGCTCGATGGCCGGATCAACTTCGGCATCTGGGGAGGTATGACCGAACGGGAACGGCGGGCGCTGCTGAGGCGGCGGCCGGACGTGACCAGCTGGGCAGACCTGCTTGAAGCGGCGAAGCGCAGTTTCACCGGGATCGACGAAGAAGAAGACGTACGCGTCCGAGTCTCGTGATCAGGAATCCGTGGAGGACCCCTTCCCTGAGTCCAAGGTAGGGAAGGAGTCCTTCACGGACTTTCAGGACTGGGTGGCCAACCTGGTTCCGATGTCGCGCAGGCCTCCGAGATCGTGCACGTCACTGGGGAGCGCGGGCA
The DNA here is from genome assembly GCF_001953865.1 of Amycolatopsis coloradensis. Classification (GTDB taxonomy): domain Bacteria; phylum Actinomycetota; class Actinomycetes; order Mycobacteriales; family Pseudonocardiaceae; genus Amycolatopsis; species Amycolatopsis coloradensis. The sequence goes on along the minus strand of NZ_MQUQ01000003.1, from coordinate 312,412 downwards.
CCCGCACCAGCGGGACCTCGGGATGAGCCCGCGTGAACCTGGCGAGCAGCCGCGTCTCTCGTTCGGCCAGCGCGACCCGGTCCGCGTGCAGGCGGAGGACGGCTTCGGCCAGCGGTGCGCTGGTCTCGCCCTTCGCCAGCTGCTCGGCGGCCGCGACGGCCTCCGCGCCGGTCAACGCCGCGAGCACCGGATGCGTCCGGTTCGCGACCAGCCCGGCCAGCGGCATGCTCTCCGCCGAAAGCCGCTCCACGAAGTAGGATGCCTCGCGCAGCGCGTCCGGCTCCGGCGCGGCCACCACGAGAAAAGAGGTGCCGCCGGACCGCAGCAGCTCGGAAGTCTTGCGCGCGCGTTCGCGGAAACCGCCGAACATGCTGTCGAAGGCCTGCATGAACGCCGAAGCGTCGGTCAGCAGCTGGCCGCCGATGATCGTCGAGACAGCCTTCGCGAACATCGAGAACCCGGCGTTGACGACCTTGCGCAGGCCCCATCCGCTCGCCTTCGCGGGCCCGGTGAGCAGCCGGATCATCCGGCCGTCGAGCGCGCTGGAGAGCCGCGTCGGCGCGTCGAGGAAGTCCAGCGCCGACCGGCTCGGCGGCGTGTCGACGATGATCAGGTCCCACTCGTCGGTGGCGGCGAGCTGCCCGAGCTTCTCCATCGCCATGTACTCCTGCGTACCGGAGAACGACGTGGAAATGGTCTGGTAGAAGGGGTTCTGCAACAGCTGTTCGGCGCGTTCCGGGCCGGCGTGCACCCGCACCATGTCGTCGAACGTGCGGCGCATGTCGAGCATCATCGCCCAGAGTTCGCCCTTGGGCTCGAAGCCTTCGACCCGCACCTGTTTCGGGTGATTGCCCAGCTCGCGCAGGCCGAGCGCCTGCGCCAGCCGCCGCGCCGGGTCGATGGTGAGCACCACCGTCTGCCGTCCGCGTTCGGCCGCGCGCAACGCCAGCGCCGCCGCGGTGGTCGTCTTGCCGACCCCGCCGGACCCGCAGCAGACGATGACCCGGCTCTCCGGATCGTCGATCAGCTTGTCGATCTCCAGGATGTCCGACATCAGCGCACCCCCTGCTCGGTCAGCGCTTCGGCGAGGTCGTAGAGCGCCGCGACGTCGACACCGTCGGTCAGGTCCGGCAGCTCCAGTCCAGGCAGGTCCGCTTCGGCCAGCTGCTCGCGGGCGCGTTGCTCGGCGGCGACCCGGACGGCGTGCTCGACGGTCTCTTCGACCAGCGCGTCGAGGGTGCCCTCGGGCAGGTTCAGCCCGGCCGACGCGAGCCCGGCGCGGACGCGCGAGGCGTCGACACGGCCGTCGGCGGCGGCGGTCACCGAGCGCGCGGGCAGCCGCGGTGGCCGGACCCGGTTGACCAGCACGGCGCCGGGGCGCAGATCCGCGCCGTCGAGTTCGGCGACCGCTTCGACGGTTTCCCGCACCGGCATCTCTTCGAGCAGCGTCACCAGGTGGATGGCGGTCTCGCCGGAATGCAGCAGCCGGACGACGCCGTCGGCCTGGCCGCGGATCGGGCCGGTCTTGGCGAGGTCGGTGAGTGCCTTGGTGACGTCGAGGAACTTCACGACCCGGCCGGTGGGCGGCGAGTCGACGACGACGGCGTCATAGGTGTGGCGGCCGTCGGATTCGGTCCGGCCGACGCATTCCTTGATCTTCCCGGTGAGCAGGACATCGCGCAGTCCCGGCGCGAGCGTGGTCGCGAACTCGATCGCGCCCATCCGCCGCAGCGTCCGCCCGGCGAAACCGAGGTTGTAGAACATCTCGAAGTATTCGAGGAGCGCGGCTTCGACGTCGATGTGCAGCGCGCGCAGCTCACCGCCGCCGGGAACGGCCGCGATGCGCTGCTCGGCGTACGGCAGCGGCTCGGTGTCGAAGAGCTGGGCGATGCCCTGGCGGCCTTCGACCTCGATCAGCAGCACGCGGCGCCCGCCCTTGGCGAGCGCGAGGCCCAGCGAGGCGGCGAGCGTGGTCTTGCCCGTCCCGCCCTTGCCGGTGACGAAATGCAGCCGTGCTCTCGCGAGTTCGTCGGTCCAGCCGGCAAGGGGAGTGCTCACCGGTCCCACCCTAATTGAGCCCTCAGCTCGCCAGCATCATGACGCCGAGCGCGGCCACGACCAATCCCAGAAGAGTCCAGGTCAAAGCCCCGGGCAGGACCGTGAGCATCACCACACCGAGCAGCAGGAGCGCCGCGAAGGCCACCGCGCCGGTGACGGCGACCGTCCCCGAGCTGTCCGTGCGGTCCCGTGCCTTCGCCATCACGACCAGCACCAGCGGCAGCCCGGCCACGGCGAGCAGGACGGTCGCGACGATGCGCCAGGTCTCCACCGGCCCACCGTAACTGTCCGGTGTGATTCAGACGGCGATCACGCGTGATCGCCATCAGCTCCCGATGGGGGTCGCGGGCACGCACGGGACCGGCTTCGCGTGCGCCGGGTCGAGGGCGTTGAGGACGTGCCCCGCGGCGTTGCGGTCGGCGGCGACCCCGGCGTGCTCGGCCAGGTCCAGCAGGCAGCCGTCCTGAAGAACGATGTTCTTCACGTTCTTTCCCTTCCCCAGCCCGCTCGTGTACGGGATGACGGCTTCGTCGTAGCGGGTCAGGATGTTCGTGTACGTCACACCCGGCTGGAAGACGCCGTTGCCCGCGCGCAGGTTCGTGAGGAACTCCGAGCCGCGCAGGAACTGGCGGCACGATCCGCACACCGGGTCGAGGATGCCGTTGAAGCCCGGGCTGAGGCCCAGTGCGACGGCGAGCGCGTACAGATGCGAGGCGCCCACCAGCGTCGTGCCGTCCCACAGCGGGGTCAGGCTGACGTATTTGTCCACTTTGGACGCCCCGCCGAGGAACTTCACGTAATGAGAAGGCATCAGCGTTCCCTCGGAGTGCCCGAGGATGTCCACCTTGGACGCTCCGGTCGCGCCGAGCACCTTGTCGACGAACGCCGACAGTTCCTTCGCGCTCTGTTCCATCGGCAGCAGTCCGCCGGGTTGGTAGACCGGCAGCGGTTTCCCGGGTAGGCCGTACGTCAGGGAGAAGACGCAGTACCCGTTGTTCTTGAGCAGCGGGCCGAACGTCTGCCAGTTCACCGTCTGGTTGGCGCCGAGGCCGTGGGCGAGCACGACCGGATTCGGATGGGACGCGCTCGGGCGGCAGCCGAAGTCGTTCGAGCCCGGGGGCGGGCCGCGGGATTCGCCGCCTGCGCGGGCAGGGCCGCCGCGAGTGTCCACGGAACGGGAAGCTTTTCGTCCGCGCTCGCCGGGGAGGTACCTGTCAGGACCAGGACCGCGGCCAGGCAGGCGGCGGCGAGGGACTTCGTTGTCCGCATGTCAACGTCCTATCTACTCACAAGTAGGTGTGAAGTGAACCACATCGGCGGGAAATCGGCGAACCGGTCGCGAGAGGGTTTCGCCGCAGGTGTGTCGGGCGGGGTTGCCGGTTTGGCTACGCTCCCGGACATGAGCGCCACCAAGTGGGAGTACGCGACCGTCCCCCTGTTGATCCACGCCACCAAGCAGATCCTCGACCAGTGGGGCGAGGACGGCTGGGAGCTCGTCACCGTGCTCCCGAACCCGACCGGCGAGCAGCACGTCGCCTACCTCAAACGAGCCAAGAACTAGGGGATTGAAGCCATGACCTGGAGCGATCGGCTCGCCGAGCTCGGTATCGAACTGCCCGGCGTCGCCGCCCCGCTGGCGGCATACGTGCCCGCCGTCCGCACCGGCTCGTACGTCTACACGTCCGGGCAACTGCCCTTCGTCGAGGGTGAGCTCGAAGCGACCGGCAAGGTCGGCGCCGAGGTCAGCCCCGAGGAGGCGAAGCAGTACGCCAGGACTTCGATCCTCAACGCGCTCGCCGCGGTCGACTCGATCGTCGGGATCGACAACGTCGCGCGCGTGGTCAAGGTCGTCGGGTTCGTGGCGTCCGCGGAGGGCTTCACCGGTCAGCCCGCGGTGATCAACGGGGCGTCCGAGCTGCTCGGCGAGATCTTCGGCGAGGCGGGCATCCACGCCCGCTCGGCCGTCGGGGTCGCCGAGCTGCCGATCGGGGCGCCGGTCGAGATCGAACTGATCGTGGAGGTGAAGTGATGGACCCGGACATCGAGAAGTCCTCGCACGAGCTGCTGCTCCGGCTGGCCGGACGGCTGCCGGACCAGCTCCTGTGGCGGTTCCGCGACTGGCTGGGCGAAGGCGCGATGGGCACGCTCGCGCGGACCCTGCCCAGGTCTTTGCTTAAGCACAGGATCGACCTGGACCAAACCGAGTATCGCCTGCTAGTCGCCGGGCTCATTCCTCACGGGGCCGACTGGCATCAGGTGAGTTCCACCCTGGGGGTAGACGACGTCACCGAGACCAGGTACACATTCACGCAGAGTGCGCCCGAATGGGTGAACTCCGTCGACTCAGTGTCCGTATTGATCCACGCAACGCTGCGGGGACGGCCGGATGTGGGTGAAGTGCGGCAAAGCTGGCGACACCTCGGTGTGGTCGGCGAGGGTGGGGCGAAACGAGTCCTCCTGGTCACGGCGCTCAACGGACTGCCGAGGCTGACCGGCGAACTGCAACGCGTCCTGCGCGTGCTGGGTGACGAGGAGCCCGGCGTCGAGGTTCTCCCGCCGAGCATCGACCTCACCGGCTATCACCGCGCCGCACTCGCCAACTCCGAGCTGGTCTGTGTGGGCGCGGTGGACACCGGAAGTCGGCTGGTCGCCGCTTAACGCTCGCACCACCAGGCGAGCCGGGAGGGAGCAGAGCAATGGTGGAGGTCCACGACGGCCCGCCCATGGACGGGTTCTCGGTGCCCCTGCGCCTGCACAACCTGTTACTGGCCTTGGCCGGCCGAATCGACGACAGTGCTTTGACCGAAGCGCGTGAGCTGATCGCGCGTGCGCACATCGATGAAGCGGTGGAGCTCACCACCGGCACCCTGATCGCGGGGAAGATCCCGGTGAGCTCGTCCGAACAGCGTGAACTCGCGCTCGTCCTCGAGATGAGCCGGTCCGACGCCACCCTGGCGAACGACCTGCTCGTGGAAGAGGACGAGTCGGTGCTCACCCACCGGTTCACCGGGGAGAACCAGCCCGAATTCGGCCTCGCCGAGGCGCTCGACCGCACCCTCCAAGTGCTGCCGGACGTCCGTTCGGTGCACGCGGTGTGGCGGAACACGCCCGCCGGCAGCGTGCCCGGCGCGCTGCCGCAGCGGGTCGTCCTGGTCGAGATCGGGCCGGAGGGCAACCCGCCCGCGGTCGCGTTCCGCGTGGATACCGCGCTTCGCCGCGCGGGTATCCGCTCGGTCGTCGAGGTCGCGGGACCCGGCGTCGCGCGGTCCGCGTACCACCAGGCCGCGTCGTCGGCCGCGAGTCCTGTCTGGGTCACCGGGAGTACCCATTCCAGTGACTTTCGGTCCGATCCGGTGACTCCGCCGCCCGTTCCGGTCCCGGCTCCCGAGCCGGTCAAGGAGCAGCCGAGCAGGCACGGCCTCCGGCCGGTCGGCAGCGGCGGCCACGAACCGATCGAGCCGATCGCACCGGTGGTGCCGATCGTGCAGCAGGCACCCGCACCGGCACCGCCGTCTGCCCCGGAGCAGGCGCCGCCGCGCAAGTCGCGGGCGGAGACCCGCGCCGAGCGCACGGCGGACCTGACCCCGGCGGAGGTGGCGCAGCTGCGCCAGGCGCTCAAAGAGGACCCCGAAAAGGGCCGCGAGATCGCCTCGGGCAAGCCGAGCATGCACGAGGTCGTCGAGCTGCCCGCTCTCGACCTCGACGATCCCAGCCTGAGCGAGCGTGACCGCGCGCTCCTGCGCGAGCTGCACGCCGAGCTCGCGGAACGGGAGCGCGCCGAAGCGGCGAAGATCCGGCTGAACGGTGCTTCGCGCAGCAGCGGCTCAAGCTGGTCTTCGTAAGCCCTACGCGTTTCGTCCTCTGGTTGCGGTGGTTGCACGCGCAACTATCGCAACCAGAGGACGAAACGCGATGCCCCCAGAAGGCGAAACGCGATGTTAGGTTGCGTGGGTGGCTGAAGAACTGACATTCGACATCCCGGTGGGGGCCGGGGTGGGCACCCGCGCCAACGCCGACGGCGAGCCGGTGACGCCCAAGGACGCGGCGACCGTGATCCTCCTCCGCGACGGCTCCCACGGGGTCGAGGTCTTCCTGCAACATCGGGTGAAGGGCATGCCGTTCGCGGGCGGCATGACCGTCTTTCCCGGTGGTGGCGTGGATTCCCGGGATGTCGACGCCTCGGTCAGCTGGGCGGGCCCGGAGCCCGCTTGGTGGGCGGAACGCTTCGGATGTGACCAATCGCTGGCCCGCGCCCTGGTGTGCGCGGCCGTGCGGGAGACTTTCGAGGAGTCGGGCGTGTTGCTCGCGAGCCTCGGGGACACCGTCGTCACCGATACGACGCCGTACCACGACGCCCGCGAAAAGCTGGTCTCCCGCGAACTCTCGCTCGCCGCGTTCCTCCAAGTGAACGGCCTGACCCTGCGCGCGGATCTCCTGCGCCCGTGGGCGAACTGGGTGACCCCGCCCCAGGAACCGCGCCGCTACGACACTTGCTTCTTCGTCGCCGTGCTGCCGGAGGGGCAACAGGCGGACAGTGCCACCTCCGAGGCCGTCAGTTCCGGCTGGCAGCGGCCGGAGGAAGCCATCGCCGACGCCAAGGAAGGGCGCCGCATGCTCATGCCACCGACCTGGATCACGCTCGCGGAACTGGGCGATTTCGACACGGCGGCCGCGGCCAAGGCCGTCGAACGCGAGATCGTGAAGATCATGCCGACGCTGGTGCGCGACGGTGACAAGGTCCGCGTCGTGCTGGACCCGGCGTGAGCGGCCCCGCGTACGGCGTGCTGCGCCGGGTCACGCCGACGGCTTCGGTGCTGCTGGAGCGCAATCCGTCGTCGATGACGTTGGAGGGCACCAATTCCTGGGTGCTGCGCGGATCCGGCGCGGCCGGTTCCGTGGTCGTCGACCCCGGCCACGAGGACGTCGAACACCTGACGCTGCTGGCGAAAACCGGCGCCGTCGAGCTGATCGTCCTGACCCACCACCACCCCGACCACGCCGAGGGCGCACCCTGGTTCGCCGAGCGCGTCGGCGCTCCTGTGCGGGCCTTCGACGAGTCGCTGTGCATCGGCGGTAAGTCCCTTGTGGACGGTGAGGTGATCGAGGCCGGCGGCGTTCGGCTGTCGGTGCTGCACACGCCCGGGCACACCGGCGACTCGATCTGCCTGGTGTCCGACGGGCAGCTCCTGACCGGTGACACCATCCTCGGCCGCGGGACGACCGTGCTGCACGACCTCGGCGACTATCTGCGCTCGTTGCGGAAACTCATCGAGCTGCCCGGCGGCACCATCGGTCTGCCGGGACACGGCCCCGAACTGCCCGATCTGGCCACCACGGCGCGCGAATACCTGGCGCACCGGGAAGAACGGCTGGACCAGGTACGTTCGGCACTGAAGGTGCTCGGCGCGGACGCCACTCCGCGCCAAGTGGTCGAGGTCGTCTACGCCGACGTCGACAAGGCTTTGTGGGCGCCCGCCGAGTGGAGTGTGCGGGCGCAGTTGGACTACCTGAGGTCGGAGGACGGCGAATGAGTGACGTCGAGGTCGAGTTCTACTGGCGCCCCGGATGCGGGTTCTGTGCCGCGCTGGAGCGGCCGCTGTCGAAGAGCGGCTTCAAGGTGAAGCGGGTCAACATCTGGGAGGACCCGGACGCGGCCGCGCGGGTGCGCTCGGTGGCGAACGGGAACGAGGTCGTGCCGACGGTCTTCGTGGGCTCGAAGGCGATGGTGAACCCTTCGTTCGGTGAGATCGAGGCCGCGGTGAAGGCCGCCTCGGCTTAGGCCTGCCTGCGTGTTATGAACGGACCGTTCATAACGAATTTTGTTATGAACGGTCCGTTCATAACACGGGTCAGCGGGGCAGCATCGGCATCACGTAGTAGGTCAGGTCCACATCCCCGGGCTCGACCGCGCGGATGACGCAGGCCCGCATCCCGGGCTGGACGCCGAGCCGCACCCGCTCCCCGGGGAACCCTTGCAGCGCGTCCAAGAGATACCGCGCCTGGAACGAGGGTGACGTCCGGCCGCCGGAAACCTCGGCCTTCAACGTCTCCTCGGCTTCGCCGGTGTCCTGCTTGGAGCTGGCCAGCCGCAGGTGCGAGTCGCCGACCTCCAGCGTCAGCACCCGGCGCTCGTCCGCGTAGACGCCGACCCGGCGCACGGCGGCGGCCAGCGCGTCGGCGGAGACCTCGACCGTTGTGTCCACAGTGGACGATTCGATCAGCTTCTCCGACAGGAACCCCGCGTCGAGTACGGCCGTGGTGACGGTGACGCCTGCCCAGCTCAGCCCGAACCGGGTGCGATCGCCGTGCAGGCCGACGATGCCGCGCGCCTGCTTCGCCGTCTCGGCCAGCAGGCCCGCCGGGACCAGCGCGTCGATCGGCTCGCCTTCGGAGCGCAGCGGCAAGGTGGCCACGGCCATCCGGTACCGGTCGGACGCGGTCAGCCGCAGCTCGCGGCTGAAGCTCTGCACGCGGACACCGGTGAACATCGGCAGCGCGTCGTCCTTGGCCGCCGTGCCCGCGACGGTGCGCAACGCCGTCACCAGCGCGGCACCGTCCACTTCGGACACCTTGGGTGGCATCTCCGAGAGCTGGAGTTCACGGCTCAGCAACGGCAGCGCGAACCGGCCGCCTTCAACCCGTACGGCCAGCCTCGAACCTTCGACGACCAGGCGCACCAGATCGTCGTCGAGCATGCGCAGCGTTTCCGCGAGCGGCCCCGCCGGGACCAGGACCTCACCGTCGGTGTGGACGACGGCGTCACTGGTCAGGCGGACCGCTCGTTCGCTGTCGTTGCCGCCGACGGTCAGGCCGTCCCGCCCGGCGCGCAGGAGCAGGCCGGAGCGGGGCGAGAGCAGCCGTGCGGCGGCGGAAACGGCGGACGAGAGGGAGCGGGTGGCGGCAGTCAGGTCCATGCCCGCAAGCTAGCGGGCGGCACCGACAAGTTCGGGGGCTTCGGTGACGGCTCCGGACGGCCGAGGGCGGAAGGTGCCGCGCAGCAGCCAGACCACCCCGGCGAGCGCGAACCCGACGGCGCCGGCGGCGAGGAACGCCGCTTCGTACCCGGCGTGCTCGACGAGGTAGCCGCTGATCGACTGGCCGAACGCGAGGCCGAGGGTCACCGAGGTGAGGACCCAGCCGAACGCCTCGGCCGCCGTGCCCTTCGGCGCGGCGATCTCGATGGCCGCCGAGTGCGTCGTCGACTGCGGTGTGATGAGCGCGCCCGCGGCGAGCATGGCGAGCGCGAGGCCCCAAAGCGACCCCGGCAGCGCGAGCAGCGCCACCAGCGCGCCGAATCCGGCCAGCAGCACCGGCAGCCGCAGGCCCATCTGCCGCGGCCACGGGCGCAGGCTGTACGCGACGCCGAACGCGACCGAACTGACCGACCACGCCGAAAGCAGCAGCCCGCCGATCGAGGTGTTCCCGGCCTCCGCGGCGGCCGCCGGGACCGCGACCTCGACGAACCCGATCACGGCGCCGAAGCCCAGCGCGGCGATCGCGAGGGTGCGCATCCCGGGGCTGGCCAGCGCGCCGAGCAGTTTGCCGCCCGACGACGGCGCCGGTCCCCAGGCCCGCACGGTCGGGTTCAGCGCGAACAGGACCGCGCCCGCGACCATGGTCACCGCGCCGGCCACGATGCCGGTGCCCGCCCACGGCGCGGCGATCAGCAGCCCGGCGAACCCCGGGCCGAGGATGAAGAAGACCTCCATGCTGATGGCTTCGTACGAGAACGCGGCGTTCCGCGTCGGCCCGGCCGGCAGGAGCCGTGTCCACAGCGCCCGCGACGCCGAGCCGACCATCGGCTCGGTGATCCCGGTGCCGAAGGCGAGCGGGACCAGCACGAGTGTCGGCGCGTGCGCCTCGATCGCGAACACCAGCGCGGTCATCGCCAGCGCGAAGAGCACCGTCGTCGTCAACAGTGGTCGCGTCGGCCCGAAGCGGTCGATGAGCCGCCCTTGCACGACCGCGCCGACGGAGACGCCGACCAGCGACCCGGCCGACACCAGTCCGGCCGAGGCGAACGAGCCCGTCTCGCGCTGGACGTAGAGCAGCGCGGAAATGCCGATCATGGCGATCGGCAGGCGCGCGAGCAGGGACGCGATGACCGCCCCGCGGGAGCCGGGCGCGGTCAGCGCGGCCCGGTAGTCGGCGAGGGAGGTGCGGTGGTTCTCGGCGGAAGCGGACACAGACTGGGACACGCGTACCAGTATGAACTACTTTGGTACGCGAGTACCAGATCTTGGCCGGTAAGTTTGGTCACCACCGAATTCGGGCACCACGAGCCCTGGAGTCCCCTCGTTCGTCTCGATTGGGTAACAGTCGGTCAAATCTGAGTCATTCGGGGCAACAAATCGACGCAGATGGCGTCCTTGAGAGTGAAAGAACTTGAGTTCACGGCCGACGGCCGTGGATGGTTGTACGACAGCACGCAATCTCCAACTCCCTCCGGCATACGGTCGGGGCCTGAATCCGGAGGGCGGGGAGCGCGGATCGTCGGGGGATGGTCCGCGCACAGCGAAGAGCCGGTGCGCCACGTCGGGGGTGGCGCCCGGCTCTTCGTTGTCTCTCCGCGAGTAGTCCTCTAGTTGCGGTACTTGAACGCACAACTACCGCAAGTAGAGGACTACTCGCGGCAGCTGAGGTGCGCTGTCGGTTACCTACCGGGCGCGGCGGGCCAGGCGCTCCGGGTCCAGGATCAGGACGCTCTTGCCCTCGAGCCGCAGCCAACCACGGTGCGCGAAGTCGGCGAGAGCCTTGTTGACGGTCTCGCGCGAAGCGCCGACGTACTGGGCGATCTCTTCCTGCGTCAGGTCGTGGGTGACCCGCAGCAGACCGGCCTCCTGGCTGCCGAACCGCTGCGCGAGCTGCAGCAGCGCGCGCGCCACACGGCCGGGGACGTCGGTGAAGATCAGCTCGGCGACCATGTTGTTCGTCCGGCGCAACCTGCGGGCGACCACGCGCAGTAACTGCTCGGCGATCTCCGGGCGGGTGGAGATCCACTGCCGCAGCGCCGGGCGGTCCATCGTCACCGCGCGGACCTCGGTCACGGTCGTCGCGCTGGACGTCCGCGGGCCGGGGTCGAAAATGGACAGTTCACCGAACATGTCGGACGGGCCGAAGATGCCCAGCAGGTTCTCGCGGCCGTCCGGTGACTTGCGGCCGATCTTCACCTTGCCGGACTGGATGATGTAAAGCTTGTCGCCGGGTTCACCCTCGTTGAAGATGACATGCCCGCGAGGGAACTCCACGGATTCCAAGGTCTGTGCCAGCGCCTCGGCGGCTGCCGGCTCAACACCCTGGAAAATGCCCGCTCGGGCCAGGGTTTCGTCCACCTCGGGTGCCTCCTCATCGAGATACGACGTCGACCCCCCACTGCCGGGGACCGTGTCGCCGCTCACTTTTGCGTCAGTCTAGGTCGTGCGCGCGAGATCGCTCGTCGGCACGCCGCAGGCGCGTCCGTGCCGGGAACGATCTCGCTCGAACGTGGAGCCTAACTCCGCACGCGTCGCGCGCGTAGCCTGGCTGCCTTCCCGCCCAGCCTGCGCAGCCGGAACAGTTCGAGCGCGCGCCCGATTCCGTGCCCGTACAGGGCCCGGACCTCGTTGGGCTGCGCCTGCTCGAGGAACTCCTCGACTTCGTTCTCCTGCACCGCGACGTGCTTGAGCCTGGTCTCCACGCGTTCCATGAACAGCGCGAAGAACATGATCACCAAGGGAACGAGGATGACGAACCAGACGGTCATGCGCCCTGCCCCGGGAATTCCGAAAAATTGTGCATTACTCCAGATCCTCGCTCATGGCGTCCTCGATCGAAGCGCCGAGGTGGTGCTCTGGCGTGTCGGCCGTCGACCGGCGGGTGCTCCCCACTGGCTCGTCCGATGGCGCCCGTAGGCTATCGGGGTGCCTCCTGCCCTCACCAATGCCCCCCAAGCGGGGGGCAAGGGTGAAAGCCGGCTCGCATTGGTGAGACGCGCCAGGCGGATGAAGCGTTGCCTCGACGACGAGTTCCCGGACGCGCACTGCGAGCTTGACTTCACCACTCCGCTCGAACTGCTGGTCGCGGTCGTGCTTTCGGCGCAGACCACCGACGTCCGCGTGAATCAGGTCACGCCCGCGCTTTTCGCGCGCTATCGAACCGCCGCCGACTACGCCGGTGCCGATCGTGCCGAACTCGAGGAGTACCTCCGGTCGACGGGATTCTTCCGTGCCAAGGCGAACTCGGTGATGGGCCTCGGTGCCGCGCTGGTGGAGCGCTACGGCGGCGAGGTGCCCGGCAAGCTGAAGGACCTCGTCACGCTGCCCGGTGTCGGCCGGAAGACGGCCAACGTCGTGCTCGGTGACGCCTTCGGGGTCCCCGGGATCACCGTCGACACCCATTTCGGCCGCCTGGTCCGCCGCTGGGGCTGGACCGAGGATGAGGATCCGGTCAAGGTCGAGCACGCCGTCGGCGAGCTGATCCCGCGCAAGGAGTGGACGCTTCTCTCGCACCGGACGATCTTCCACGGCCGCCGCGTCTGCCACGCCCGCAAACCCGCCTGCGGCGCCTGTCCGCTGGCCAAGATGTGCCCCTCGTACGGAATCGGCCCGACAGGGTTCGAAGAGGCCGCGAAACTGGTCAAGGGCGAGGAACGCGAGCACATCCTGGACCTGGCGGCGCGCCGGTGACCAGAGTCACCAAGCTGGCTCTCGGTGCCGCCGTGCTGGTGGTGGCCTTGATCGTCGCGTTGCTCACGACCCGTGACGGCGACGGGCCGGTCAAGACTTCCGGGGATCTCACGGCCGCCCGTGCGAAGGCCGCTCTCAGCGCGTGTCCGCCGCCCGGACCGGGTGAGGTAGCGAAGCTGCGCGGGGTCGACGTCGAATGCCTCGGCGACGGCTCCCGGGTCGACCTCGCCAAGGTGCTTTCCGGCGGCCCCGTGCTGGTCAACCTGTGGGCGTCGTGGTGCCAGCCGTGCCGCGCCGAACTGCCACTGCTCCAGGAGTACGCCGCGCAGCCCGGTGCCGCGCGCGTGCTCCTCGTCCAGGTCGCGAGCTCCGGCGCCGACGGGCTGGCGATGCTGGCCGGACTGGGTGTCCGGCTGCCGTCCGTGTTCGACGGAGACGGACAGTCGGGGCCTGCGCGGACGGCACTAAAGGTCCCTCCCTCTCTTCCGGCGACGTACCTGGTCACGAAGGGGGGAGACGTCCGGCTCATCGAGAACCCACGCGTCTTCCTGAACACTGAACAGGTGCGCGCCGCAGTGGAAGGGACACCATGACCGGCCCTCTCGTGGACCCGGAGGCCGTGCCCGCCTGGCTGCAACCGCTCGTCAAGATCAGCGGGGACGTCGACGCGGCCGCCTTCAGCCGGTTCAGCGTGCCACCGGACGCGAGCTACCGGTCCGCGTCCGTCCTGATGCTCTTCGGCGAGGGCCCGCAGGGGCCGGACGTCCTGCTCCAGCGCCGCGCCGACACGCTCGGCTCGCACGCGGGCCAGGTCTCCTTCCCCGGCGGCGGCGCCGAGCCCGGTGACGACGGGCCGGTCGGCACCGCGCTGCGCGAGGCAGAGGAGGAGACCGGCGTCGAGCCTTCCGGCGTGCTGCCGGTCGCCGTCTTTCCCGAACTGTTCGTGCCGGTTTCCGCCTTCGCCGTGACGCCGGTGCTCGCCTACTGGCGGACGCCGTCCCCGGTGCACGCGGTCGACCCCGGCGAGACGGCGGCGGTGGCGCGGGTGCCGGTCGCCGAACTGACCGACCCGGCCAACCGGTTCCAGGTCAGGCGCGAGGGTTTCGACTGGAAGGGGCCCGCGTTCGACGTCGGCGGGCTGTTCGTCTGGGGCTTCACGGCCGGTCTCCTGGCGATGACGCTGTCGCTCGGCGGCTGGGAACGCGACTGGGACCACGGCGACGTCCGGGAGCTTGACGTAGCGTTGGCCGAACATCAGGCGCGGGTCGACGGGCGGCAAGTGCCGGAGAAGGAGTAGGCGCCGGTGAACTGGGTTGACGTACTGGTGCTCCTGCTCGCGCTGCTGGCGGGCGTGTCCGGCGCGTTCCAGGGGGTGATCATCGCCCTGCCTTCGCTGGTCGGGGTGGTGCTGGGCGCGCTCGCGGGGATCAAGATCGCGCCGCTGGTCGTCGAACTCTTCGAACACCCGGCGGCGAAGGTCGCCTTCGCGGTGGCGACCGTGGTGTTCCTGGTCGCGCTCGGCGAGACCTTCGGCGTCTGGACCGGGCGGAGACTGCGGCAGAAAATCAACCCGGACAAGCTTTCCGGTGTCGACAAGACCCTCGGCGCGGTGGTGCAGGCCGCCGTCGTGTTCGTGGTCGCGTGGCTGATCGCGACGCCGCTCACGGCGGTCTCCGGAGTGCCGGGACTGGCGAAGTCGATCAACAGCTCGGTCGTGCTCGGCGGCGTCAACGACGTCATGCCGGAGGCGGCCCAAGGCTTCCCGAGCGAACTGCGGAAACTGCTCGACGCGTCCGGCTTCCCGTCCATTGTGGACCCGTTCCAGAAGCCGAACGTCCAGGACACCGGCCCGCCGGACACCGCGTTGCAGGCGACGCAGATCGTCAAGCAGGTGCACGGCAGTGTGGTGAAGATCCGCGGCAACGCGACCTCGTGCTCGCGGGCGCTGGAGGGCAGCGGTTTCGTCATCGCGCCGCAGCGGGTGATGACGAACGCGCACGTCGTCGCGGGCACCGACGAGGTCGCCATCGAGTCGACTTCGGGCAAGTTCGCGGCACGCGTCGTCTACTTCGACCCGGAGGCCGACGTCGCCGTGCTCGCGGTGCCGCGGTTGCAGGCGCCGGTGCTCCCCTTCAAACAGCAGGTCGCGCGGGCGGGTGACGACGCGATCGTGCTCGGCTACCCGCTCGACGGCCCGTACACCGCGACGTCCGCCAGAGTGCGCGGCCGGATCAACCTGCGGGGACCGGACATCTACGAGTCCAACACCGTGCAGCGGGACGTGTTCACCGTGCGCGGGCAGGTCCGCAGCGGGAACTCGGGCGGGCCGATGATCAACCCCGACGGCGAGGTCATCGGGGTCGTGTTCGGCGCGGCCGTCGAGGATCCCGAGACGGGCTTCACGCTGACCTCGGAGCAGGTGCGGCCGGTGGTGGACACGGCTTCGTCGCTGAGCGCGAACACGTCGACCGGACCCTGCGCCAACTAGCCCTTTCCCTGCCGCGTCGCGGCAATGAAGGGGCCTTTCACAGCGAAAATCGCAAGGAAAGCGTCCTTCATAGCACGCAAGGGGGGATCACCGGTCCGGTGAGAGGCCTTTCCGCCAGGAAGCCACGGTCTCCTCGACGTCCAAAGGCCGCGCCCGCAGCACCGGCCCGCCCGCCGGCCGCCGGTGCTCGGTGCGGATCCGTTCGTTCAGGTCCTCGACGATCTCCCGCACCCGCGCCTCCCGGCGCACGCGGGCGAGCGTGTCCGGCAGGTCGTCGAGTTCCTTGGCGATCGCCAAGGACGGCGGCAGCAGCGCGGAAACGTCGTGCCCTTCGTCGCGGACCTTGTTCACCACCCAGGCCAGCGCCGTGTCCTTGCCGTCGGTCTTCGGCAGCGGTTTCCCCGCGCCGGGAAGGTCGTCGAAGTCGCCCTTCGCCTGCGCGGCCCTGATCTGCCGGTCCACCCAGGACTCGAACGAGACGCCCGTCGGTTTGCGCTCGGTCATGCTTCCAAGATACGGAGGAAGTCCACCAGCGCGGCCGAAGTGCGCTCCGGGGCCTCCAGCTGCGGGAAGTGCCCGATGCCGGGCCAGCGCTGGAGTCGCGCGTCCGGGGCCCAGCGGCGTGACGCGGCCGCGGTGTCCGGCAGGACGCACCGATCGTCCTCGCCGTGCAGTTGCAGCACTCGGGCGGCGTAGCGGCCTCGCAGTGCTTCGCCGAACCGGCGGCCTTCGCCGCGGAACTGTGCGCGGAAGGCCCATCGGTAGTACTCGAGCGCGCTGTGCGGAACCCCCGGCACGAGCATCGCCTGCCGGAACGTCCGCACGGTTTCGGCGAAGCCCGGCGTATCCGTCCATTGTGGACCGGACCAGGCGCGGAACAGCTCCTCGACGGCGAGCGCGTCGTCCTTGACCAGCCATTTCTCCGGCGCCATCGGCACCTGGAAGCGGAACAGATGTCCGGAAGCCCGCAGCTGTCCCGGCCCCCGGACGGCCCGGCGCAACGCCAGCGGATGCGCGCCGCCCAGCACGCTCACCGAGGAGACCAGCCGGGGGTGCAGCGCGCCCACCGTCCACGCGAGCATGCCGCCCCAAGCGTGTCCGACGAGGTGGGCCCTGCGGACGCCGAGCGACTTGATCAGCCCGCCGACGTCGCCCGCGAGTGTCCAGGCGTCGTAGCCGCGCGGGGGTTTGTCCGAATCGCCGTATCCGCGCAGGTCCACCGCGACCGCGCGGAAACCGGCGTCGGCGAGCGCGGTCAGCTGATGGTGCCAGGTCCACCAGAACTCGGCGAACCCGTGCAGCAGCAGCACCGTCGGCCCTTCGCCGAGTTCGGCGACGTGCAGCCGGATGCCGTTCGCCGAGACGTCACGATGGGTCCACGGGCCGTCGATCCGGACGATCGACGGGTCCGGTGTCGCCTGCACCGCTCGAAAACTCAGTCTTGGTCTTCGGCGTCGTGCCGCTTGAACGCGGCCGCGGTGTCCTTGAAGCTGTTGATCGTGCGCTCCGGCGCCCGGATCTTCTTCACCTTGAGGTAGCCGAGGAAGCCCGCGACCGCGGTCGAGACGAGCATCAGCCCGAACACGATCAGGAACGCCGCCCAGCGCTGCAGGAACTCCGACAGCAGTTCGCCGAGGAAGAAAAAGAAGAAGAACGAGCTGTACAGCCCGATGACCAGCGCGACAAGGAAGAAGATGGCGCCCTTGACGCCCTTCTTCGCCTCCGCGACGACCTCGGACTTCGCCAGTTCGACCTCGGCGCGGATCAGCGTCGAAACGTGTTGTGTGGCGTCGCCGACGAGCTTCCCGAGGGACTGCTCGCTCGCTACCACGTCGTCATCGCTCGACAGGGGGAGGTAGGGCACGGCCCCCACGCCGTCGGGGCCGGTGCGTTCGTGCTTGGGGCTGCTCACACCGGTCATCGTGCCACGTGCCCTCATCCCGGGCGCGGCGGACCGGCGAGTGTCGCCTTCTCAATCTTCCCGTGCGTGCACGCGGCTGCGGTGCACGAGCATCGCGGCGGCCGAAAGCGAGGCGATGGCCGACGCGATCAGCACCGCCGCCTTGGCCAGTTCGACGGATTCCCCGTCGAGCGCGAGGTCCGCGATCAGCAGGCTCACGGTGAACCCGACACCGCCGAGCATCGACAGCGCGCCGATGTCCCGCCAGCCCATCCCCCTGGGTTTCTCCGCGAGCTTGAACTTCACCGCGAGCAGGCTGGCGCCGAAGATCCCGATCAGCTTCCCGCCGACCAGTCCGATCAGCACGGCCAGCGGCAACGCCGTGGTGAACACCGCGCCGAGCGATTCACCGGTCACCTTGATCCCGGCCGCGAACAGCGCGAACAGCGGCACCGCGACCGCGGCCGACCACGGCTGCAACCGGTGTTCGAGCCGGATCGCCGGCGCGTGCTCCTCGCCCTCGTCGGCGCGGACGCGGGTGAGCAGCCCGAGCGCGACGCCGGCGATGGTGGCGTGGATACCCGCCGAATGCACCGCGACCCAGGTGATCAGGGCCAGCGGCACGTAGATCCAGGCACTGCGGACGCGGCGTTTCTGCAGGTAGGCGTACAGCGCGAGAGCGGCGACGGCGACGCCCGCGGCGACGAGGTCGAACTTCGCGGTGAACAGGATCGCGATGATGAGGATCGCGCCGAGGTCGTCGACCACCGCCAGGGAGAGCAGGAAGACCCGCGCGCTGCTCGGCAGGTTGGACGCCGTGATGGCGAGCACGCCCAGCGCGAAGGCGATGTCCGTGGCGACCGGGATGGCCCACGCGCGGTCGATCCCCGGCGTCCCCCAGCCGACGGCGAGCGCGACCACGGCGGGGACGATCATGCCGCCGATCGCGGCCACCACCGGCAGCACGGCCTGTTTGAACCGGGACAGTTCGCCGACCACGAGTTCGCGTTTGAGTTCGAGTCCCGCGACGAAGAAGAACAGCGCGAGCAGGCCGTCCTTCGCCCAGTCGCCGATAGTGAGATTCAGGTGGAGTAATTCGGGGCCGAGCCGGAAATCGCGGATCGCGCGGTAAACGTCGTCGATGGGCGAATTGGCCCAAAGCAGGGCGATCGCGGTGGCGCCGAGCAGGATCAACCCACCGGTCGTCTCCGTGCGCAGGTAGCGGGCGAAATCCGCGACGGCTTTCGCGGGGCGGTTGTGGCCGGACAAGGCATCCTCCGGTTTTCGGCAACGACGAATACTGTTGCCGACCAGACTTCCCGGCGCACCTTGACGGGATTTTAACGTCCGGGGCGCCTGGTCACAGCCCGTTCATGACTGTCACCACACCCGGGCGCCCGTTCACGTTGTCGAAGCGGCGCCGAACCGGAGCAGGCGTGCGGGTTCGATGATCGGGGCCGGGCTCTCGTCGGCAGCCACCGCGGCGTCGAGCGCCGCGAACCCGGCCGCTATCTCGTCCTCCTCCAGGTATTCGAAGGTCGGGATCGCTCGGTGGCGCAGCTTGGCCGCGTAGGCCGACGGCGATGGCGCGACCTCGCACTCGACGTGATCAGTGCCGAGGTGGACGAGGCCCGCCTCGCCGAAAGCGGTGACGACCTCGTCGAACGAAGGGAACATCCGGTCCTCGATCCGGCGCGCCCTCGGGAAGTAGCGGAACCAGTGACGGTCCTCGAGTTCGCCGGAGAAACTGCTCTGGAGCAGCACCCGGCCGCCGGGCCGGAGCACTCTGGCCAGTTCCGCCGTCGCGGCGGCCCGGTCGGGCACGTGGTGGAACATGAGGAACAGCAACGCGAGGTCGCAGCTTTCGTCGTCGAGCGGGATGTGCGCGGCGTCGCCCGCCAGGTAGCTCACCGCCGGGTGGCCGTTCTCGGTTTCCGCGACCGCGCGCATCTGTCCGGCGGGCTCGACGCCGTACACGGGTCCGTCGAACAGGTCGGCCAGCACCGGGCTGAACCGGCCGACCCCGCACCCGAGGTCGAGAACGGTGAGCGGGCGCTGCGGTCGCGCGTTGCGGTCGAAGGCCGAGCGCCAGACCTCGGCCGTCGCCGCGGTCAAGGCACGCCCTCCGGCATAACCCTCGTGCAGGCGGTCGTCGTAGTCGACAGGGGGAAGCATCGGTCCGTCTCCGTTCCGGCTCGGTGGCCTAATCGCCGTACTTCTCCAACAGCGGGACGAACCGGTCGAGTTCGGCGAGCGACTCGTCCCGCGGTGTCGTCGGAAGCTGCAGCAGCGCACGATCCGCTCCCGCCGCTTCCAGTTCGCCGATGACCTCGGCGTCCGGTGGCACGCCGTAGACCGTCACGGGAAGGCGCCCGCGGCCCGCAGCGGCCGCCCGGTCCTGGAGTTCGGTGATGCGACCGGCCAGCACCGGCACCGACTTGGCGAGGATCGGCGCCCAGCCGTCGCCGTACTCCAGTACCCGGTCGAGCACTCCGGGACCGTCGCCGCCGACCAGGACGGGCGGATGCGGCCGTTGCACGGGTTTGGGCCAGGAGCGGATGGGGTCGAAGTCCACGAACTTCCCGTGGAATTCCGAGGACTCCTTGCTCCAGATCTCCTTCATCGCCAGCACCCGCTCGCGTACCAGCGCCATCCGTGTCGTGGGGTCGGTGCCGAGATTGCGCATCTCCTCCCGGTTCCAACCGGCGCCGACGCCTGCCAGCACGCGCCCGCCGGAAAGCAGGTCGAGCGAGGCGAACTGCTTCGCGAGGTTGATCGGCTCCCGTTCCACCACCAGTGCCACGCCGGTGGCGAGCAGCAGCCGCCTTGTCACCGCCGCGACGGCGGTGAGCGTGACGAACGGGTCGATCGTCCGGTAGTAGATCCTCGGCAGTTCGCCGTAGGCGGGCCAGTACATCTCCCGGTTCGGGATGTACGGCGTTTCCCGCTTCACCGGGATATGGGTGTGCTCGGCCACGAACAACGACTCGAAACCGCGTTCCTCCAACGCGCGCCCGAGGTCGATCGGGCCGATTCCTTCGTCGGTGACGAAAGTGGACACCCCGATCTTCATACCTGCTCCCTCGTCTCGGTCTCCGCTTCGGCCACCGCGCCACCCAAGCCTCGGATGGCCGCGACAGCCCTGTTTTCCAGCTGATCGGCGGCTTCGAGGTTCTCCGCGATGGTGCAGAACTCGCCGGTCTCGCGGCAGGTGTCGCCGTCGTGCACCGTGACGATCACGCCGGACCGGCTCGCGGCGTCGAAGCCGAGCCCTGCGCGCTCCAGCGCGGTGAGCAGCGATTTCAACGGGGGCAGGGTGCAGCGGCGCCGGTCCAGCATGATCCGGTCGGCTTCGCCGCGCGGTTGCGCGAGCCGGCTCATAATGCAGTGATTGTGTGTGGCGCCGCCCGAACGAGCGTTGAACTCCGTGAGGAATACGCCGTTATCGGGCGTCAGCACGCCGTCGACGCTCAACTGGCCGCGGTAGCCCATCTCCCTGACCGCGCCCGCCAGCCGCCCGGCGTGGCCGAGGAACTCGGCGAACGCGGGGGACGACACGGCCGGGCTGGGGGTGATCAGGCCGTTGATGATGGGTGTCATCCGCATTTCGCCGTGGCCGTACGCCTCGACGCCGTCGTCGGTCAGGTGGTAGCCCACGTAGATGGATCGCGAATCCGGCGTGTAGTGCTCCACGACGACGCGGTGTTCGTGCTCGGCTCGCCAGTGCCGTGCGACGAACCGCGCGACCCCTTCCCGGTCGGTGCAGTGGTGCACCTGACGGGCGCCGATCGGCCGGATCCGCACGCCGGGGCTCGCGATCTCGTTGCCGAGCCCGCCCACATGGAAATCCTGTTTGACGATCACGCACCGGCCGAGCGAAAGGGCCGCCCATAGGTATTCCTCGGCTTCGGTGGCCGACGCGGGCACCACGCCCTCCGCGATCGGCACCCCGATCCCCGCCGCGAGCGCCCGGAACAGCACCTTGCTGTTGAGCAGTTCCGCGCCGCCCTGGCCGGTGAAGCCGGGTACCGGCAGGTCCAGGGAACGGACCAGCGCGGCCGCCGTGCGGTCGAAGTAATAGGGCCACGCCCGCTCGGCCCGCCTGTCGGTGATCGCCCGCAGGATGGTTTCGGTGAAACCGGTCGCGCGGACGGCCGCCGGGTCCAGCACGGTGAGGTCCTGAGGTCCGAATCCACGGATGCCGGTGGCGTACTCGAGGAACTGCGGGTCGATCGGGGTGGGGACGACCACGACGTCACCGGGGTCCGCCAGCCACACCGTCCGGTGGGACTGCGCCCGCAGATACCTGTCATACGGTGGATCCAGCATGTTGGCGTGCCCCAGTAGCGCGCTCGCGCCGCGGGTACCGGTGATGAGCCGGCCGAGATTGTTGATCAGCAGCGTGCTCACGCCTGTCCCCTCACTGTCGCGCACTGTCTACAATGGACGAAGCAGCGTGCGTGGTTCACCCGTGCGCGGCGTCGTCGAGGCGGTTGATCGCCCAGGCGGTGAGGCTCATCCCGGCCTCGTCCGCGGCCTGTTGCCAGCGGCCCCGGTGCTCGGCCGGGACGTCGAGGCGAAGGGGGCTCGCCGTACGCCCTTTCGTCTCGGGCAGCCCACGCAGCTGATGGCGCAGGGTGTTCCGGGACCACGCGCGTTCCTCCGCCATGGCCAGCCACCGGGTCTGCTGTTCACCGGGCAGCCGGGCGACCTCGGCGTGGTGCTGGAAACTCAGCGAACGACGCCTGCGGCGGTGTTCCACCCTGCGGGCGACCCAGGCGTAATTGCGCAACGTCTGGTAGTCGAGGGAATGCTCGGACATGCCGCGCCGGTAGCGATCCTTGTGCCGGTCCTGTCCGTAGACGAGCCAGTCGCCGATCCACCACGCCGAGGCCATGCCCAGCATCGACACGTGGGTACCGAGCCGGCACCAGGCGGGCAGTTCGATCTCCGTCCCGAAGCTGAGACCGACAGGGCTCGCGGAAATGCCGAGGCCGGGCAGTGACACTCCGGGGAATACTTTCGACCTGGTGACGACCCCACCCGCGTTCGGGCTGCGCACGGGCGTCTCCCGCACCATGATGTCCTCCACTTCCTTCGGCGTGACGAGCCAAGACTCCGGCAACCACGGCGTCGCGGGCAATTACTCTTGTAGGTAACCGCGCCGCACAAATGAGTAGCTGTGGTCGTCGAATCCCCGCACTACCGTGAAGGAAGCATTTTCGGCTTACCGGAAGGGTGAACCCGTGGGATTGCCAGCCATCGCCGCGTACGCGATGCCCAGCGAAAGCGACGTTCCGGACAACACCGTCACCTGGCGGATCGATCCGCGTCGCGCCGTGCTGCTGGTGCACGACATGCAGCGTTATTTCGTCTCCGCGTTCCCCGAAGGAGGAGCCGGGCCGAGGGACGACCTGGTGCGCAATTGCGCGGCTTTGCGCACCGCGTGCGCGAAACTGGGAATCCCGGTGACGTACACGGCGCAGCCCGGTGGCATGAGCGACGGCGAACGCGGACTGCTCAAGGATTTCTGGGGTGCCGGGATGACGGTGGCCCCGGAAGAGCGCAGAATCGTCGACGAACTGACGCCAGGGTTGAACGACGTGGTGTTCACCAAGTGGCGGTACAGCGCCTTCCACCGCACGGGACTACTGGAGTTCCTGCGTGATGAGGACCGCGACCAGCTCATCATCTGCGGGGTCTACGCCCACGTCGGCTGTCTCATGACGGCGTGCGAGGCGTTTTCCCACGACGTCCAGCCCTTCCTGGTCGCCGACGCCGTCGCGGACTTCTCCCTCGACTACCACCGGCTCGCCTTGCGGTACGCGGCGGAGCGGTGCGCCGCGACCCCGACGACGGCGCGGGTTCTGTCCGAAGTGGACGAATCCGCGATCACGGCCCGTTCTGGTAGATGAGCCTGGCAAGGTCGACGCGGGAGCGGATCTGGAGCTTTCGGTAGATGCCGCGAAGGTGGTAGTTCACGGTATGGCTGGACATCCGTGCGTCGCGTGCCACCTGGCGGTTGGTCATCCCGGCGCCGACCAGCCTGGCGACCTGCCGTTCGGTGTCGGTCAGGTCCGCCCACCCCGGCATCTCGGTGGCCGCGGTGCGTGCCGGTTCTTCCGCTTCACCCGCTTCGTCCTGGCCGGGCACGGTGCCCGCGCCGGTCGCGGGCAGCGACGGCAGTTCCGCTTTGATGGCCGTGAGCACGCTGTTGGGCACGGATTCCGTGGCGCCGTGCCAGAGGAGCCTGCCGGGGAAGGCGAGCCGTCCGCCGTCTTCCACGAGAAGCCCGCCCGCGACGGCTTCGTCGACGCCCAGCAAGAGGTCGCCGGGGGTCGCACGCAGCAGCTTCGCCGCGTCGGCGAGCCGGAAACTCGGCCCGAGCGCGGCACCGACCTGGACGAGCTGGCGCGTGGCCGGGGTGAGGCTGCGCACCATGTGGATGAGCGTGGTCCGGAGCCGTCGGGGAACCGCGTTCGACGACAGCCGCGCGCAGCCGCCGGAGACTTCCAGTCGGCGCTCCGCCCGCAGCCCGGTGACCAGGTCGACGATCAGGCGCGGGTTGCCACCGAGGTCGTCGGCCAAGGCCAGGAGCCGCGCGTCGGGAGCGGCGTCGAGCAGATCGTCCAGCAGCGACCGCACCGCCGCCCGGTCGAGCGGTCCGAGTGCCAGCCGTTCCACGTGCGGACTGTTCCTGGCGAGCAGACGGTTCATTTCCGGCCCGCCCATCCCGGGAATACGGGCGAGCGCGATCACCAGCGGACGGGTGACGAGTTCCGAATTCAGCCAGTTCAGCTGCCGGATGGTGTCCGGTGCCGCGAGCTGCGCGTCGTCGACGAGCAACAGGAGCGGCTGTTTCTTCGGCTGCTCGTCGAACCAGGAGCGCGCCGCGCAGTGCCCCTGCGCGGAACCGAAGAGATTCAGCGTACGCGGGGCGAGCCGGAATCCCATTTCGATTCCCATGATACGGATTTTCTGCAGGAAGCTTGACTTGCCGAGACCCGGCGATCCTTCGATGAGTATTATCTGGCCGGTAACCTCGTCGACACCGGAGAGAAGTCGCTCGACTTCGCGGCATTCTTTCGCGCGCCCATGCAGTCGGACATTCCTTGACACGCCCCCAAGCCCCCTCGTGCCCGTCAATGCTCGGTCGAGCTTCGGGCAATTGCTTCGGCAGTGATCATGGCAAAGTTACCGAATAGCTATATTTCTTCGCCATCGACTACGGGGTAAGGTCCGGAACTTCACGCCAATGGGCTAGTTCCTTCGCCCCTTTCGTCGGCTTAAGGGGGCAGGTGTCTTGTCGCGCCGGCTCGCCGCGTCCCGCGCGGCGGGACACGGCGAGCGGGACGTCTACCAGGTCAGCAACTCGGGTCGTCCGGTCGCGGGCGTGGCGTCGGTGACCCTGCGCACCATGGCGGCGGCGACCGGTTCGACTTCCGCCGCGCTGTCCCGTCCGGCCGGGGTGTTCATCTGCTCGGTGAGCAGCATTCCCGGCCGTGCCACGAAGAACTCCGTGTCCGGGTGGTGCGCCGCGGCCCAGCCGGTCAGGCCTTCGACGGCGTGTTTCGCGGCGACGTAATGCGGCCAGTCCGACGGCGGCGCGGTGATCGCGGACGAGGAGACGACGAGGCAGCGCCCGCTCGCCTTGCTCACCGCGCCGAGCAAGCCCGCCATCGGCGCGCTGACCAAGGCGAACGCGGTGGCCACGAATTCCTGGACGCGGTCGAGCCCCGCCGGGTCGAGCCGGAGCGGCCGGATGGGCGGCGCGGCGCTGCAGATCAGGAGATCGAGCGCGTGGTCCGCGGCGTGCGCGATCTCCCGTGACCACCGCGCGCCGGTCGCGTCGCCGGCGCAGGACACGACCTCACCGCCCAGTGACGAGCCGAGGTCGGCGAGGTCGGCGAGGTCGGCGTGGGTACCGCGGTGGCCGACCAGCACCCTGCCGCCCTGACTCGCGAGCGCGAGCACCAGTGCCGCGCCGAGGCCGCGGCTGCCGCCGACGACGGCGGAGGTGTGCCCCCGAAGCCGCTCGGAACGCGGCAGGAATTCGAGGAGCCGTTCGGTCGAAGGTCCCGGCATCGGACGCCGGACCAGGGTCTCGATCGTGGTTTCGGCCACCGTCGGGCCTGCCGCGGCGTCGCCGTGCAAGCGTCCCTCGACGGTCAGCAACCCGAACCGGGGATCGAACTCGGCCACCTCCGCCGTGTAGCCCAGTTCCAGTGGTCCCATGGTCGCGGCCGGGCGGAGGCGCAGTGAGAAACCGTTCAGCAGGCAGTCGCGGCCGGGAAGTTCCATGCCCGCGAGGAAACTGCACCAGAGCAGGCAGGTCAGGGGAAACCGGCCGAGTGATCGGGCCGCGGCGGGCCAGCGCTCGCACAATGCGTCGAGCGCGCTTCCCGGCCCGTAGGCGCCGGTGACCGAGAATCCGGGGATCAGTTCATCGGCGGTCACCACACGCGGCTCCCGGCGAGTTGCCCGCGGACGGTATGGAACATCTTCCGCGGCACCATGCGAGATGGTGATGGTCAGGCATAATGCCCCGCCATCGGAGACGGTGACCCGTGTTCGATCGCCCGCTTCCCGGGAAAATGCCGTTTCGTAGGTGATGCCGGGCTGCGTCGCCTGCCGGAATTCGACCTCGACGCCGTGAATCCCGCCGACGGTGACCGTGGTCGCGATCTCGTCGAGTGCGGCCACGGCGGCGAGCACGCCGTGGGCGACCGGACCGCCGAAAGGGGTCCGCCGGGCGTATTCCGCCGAGGTGTGCAATGGATTTCGGTCACCGCTGGCCTCGGCGAACAGGGCGAGATCCGCTGTGGTCAATAGCATCGAAGCTCCGTCTCGAAAGGCCGCCCGGAGGGGCGGGAATGTCACTTTCTATTGACAGGGAAAGTCGGTCGATGGCATCGCCGCTTACCCGATGAACGTGCTTGCGGCGCAGGGGAATCCTGTCGTAGCCTCGTCCTCGTTCGCAATTTTGCCGTTGCCTGAAGCGCGGCCGAGCGATTTCCGCCGCCGCGAAGACGGCACGGATCAATCAATGTCCTCAGAGGACTTAATGGAGTGTGGCCCCATGGAACAGAGCCGGAATTCCGGTGTGGTCGTGGACTCCGACGGTGGTCCGGACCTCGTAGGGAAAGCTGTACTGACGGCCCTGCAGACGGTGCTGGGCGCGTCCGAAGTGCCTTCGGAAAGCCGATTCGGGGTGCTCGGCGGCGATTCGGTGCGCGCCGTCCGCGTCCTCTCCCGGCTGTGGCGCGAACTCGGTGTCGAAATCCCCGTGCACGCGCTTTCTCCGCACACGACCGTTGCGGACTTCACCGATGTGGTCCGCGAGCACGTCGAGGCGGCGCGCGCATGAACACGGCGGCGAAGCCCGGGATCGCGGCGGCGGGGACGTTCACCCTCGACGTGGTCGCCGCCTCGATGGTGACCGTCCTCGGCGAGGCAGCGCCCGGCCGGTCGGTGACCGTCGCTCCCTACGGCCAGGTCCTCGAAGCCCTCCACGATCCCGGCGGCGTGCTGCTTGCCGGCACCGGAGTGAACGTCCTGCTGCTGCGGCCGGAGGACTTCGCTCGCGGCGAAGGGCTCGGCGACCGTGCCGACGCGATGGTCGACGAACTCGTCGCCGCGCTCGGCGGCGTTCCCGATCGTTCGGCCGCCACCTGGTTCGTCGCCGTCACGCCGAGTTCGCCCGCCACCGCGGAAGACGCCGAGCTCGCCCGGTGGACGCGGCGGGCGGCCGAGCGGATCACCGCGACGGCCGAGGCGACACCGGGGATGTACCCGATCGCCCTCGACGGGGTGGCGGAGCGGTACGAGGTGGCCGAGATCCACGACGAGTACGCCGACCGGATCGGGCATCTGCCCTACAGCGACGAATACTGCGAAGCGGTGGCCACCTGGCTCGTCCGTCAGGCCGTGAGCAGCTGGGGGAAGCCGAAGAAGGTCATCGTGCTCGACTGCGACAACACGCTGTGGACCGGGATCTGCGGCGAGGACGGCCCGACAGGCGTGAAGGTCGGCGAAGCGCGCCGCTGGTTGCAGGAGTTCATGCTGGCGCAGCGTGCCGACGGGAAACTGTTGTGCCTTTGCAGCCGGAACAATCAGGAAGACGTCGAAGAGGTCTTCGCGCGCAACTCCGGCATGGTTCTGGCGTGGGGCGATGTCACCGCGCACCGGATCGGCTGGAACCCGAAGGCCCTGTCCCTCGCCGAACTGGCGGTCGAACTGGACCTCGCGCTCAGTTCGTTCGTCTTCGTCGACGACGACCCGGTCGAATGCGCGTCCGTCCGCGCCCAGCTGCCCGAGGTCACGGTCGTGGAGCTTTCCCGTGCGGAGGAACGGATCCGCGGGCAGATCGAGCACACCTGGGCCTTCGACCAGCTGTCGGTGACCGAAGAGGACCGGTTGCGGGCCGATTGGTACTCGACCCGCCGCGAGCGGGTCGCGCTCCGCGAGACGAGCACCGACTACCAGGACTTCCTCGACCGCTGCGCGATCGAGGTGTCCTTCACCGAGCTCACCGACGACGGGCTCGACCGCGCGGCACAGCTCACCGCGCGGACCACCCAGTTCAATCTCGCGGGCGAGGTCTACTCGGTACCCCGGTTGCGTGCGCTGCTGACCGGGGACGGCCAGGGCTGGACGGTCCGGGTCCGTGACCGCTTCGGCGACTACGGGACGGTCGGGCTGGTCGTCGCCGGGCAGCGGGGCGACGTCGTCGAGCTGCCGGTCTTCTTAATGAGCTGCCGCGTGTTGAACCGGCGGGTCGAGGACGAGGTGCTCCGCTTCGTCGCCGGTCACGCGGATCGGCTGGGCGCCAGGACACTGCTGCTTCCGTTGCGCCCCACCGCGCGCAACGCGCCCGCGCGCATGTTCGTCGAGCAGCTGACCGGGGCGCTGCCCGGTGCGAAAGACGCCCCGTCGACCGTCTCCGTGCCGGTGCGCGACTGGGTTCCGCAGCTCACCCGGCGCTGAACCCGAATCGAGGGGAGAAATCGCGATGTCAAGCGAACTGAGGAGCGCGGGACCGATCGTCCTGCCGCTCACCGACGCACAGCGAGAGCTGCTCGCTCTCGACCGCATCGTCGCGGTCCCGCATCTGTACAACATCGTCGTCGAGGCGGAACTGGACCCGGCTCTGCCGCCGGACACGCTCGCCGCCGCGTTCGCCGCGGTCCTCGACGTGCAGCCCGCGTTGCGGATGGGGCTCGTCGACGGCCAGGACGGCGGGGGCTTGCTCGTCGCGGCGGGCCGGGAAACCGCCGGGGCGTTCGGCGAGTGGGCCGTCCCGGCGGCGGAGTTCGACGCCTGCCGCGCCGCCACGCTCGCCGAGCTGGGTGCCACGGTGTTCCAGGTCGACCGGCCGCCGCTCGTCCGCGCCGTGCACGTCCGCGCCGACGACGGCACCCGGGCCGTGCTGGTGCTGGCGGTGCACCATTCGGTGTTCGACGGGTATTCGGTCGGCGTCCTGCTGAGCGAGCTGAACACCGCGCTGCGGGGAGGGCTCGACAGGGAAACCCTGATCGCCGAGCGGGAAGCGGCGCTCGACGAGGAACTCGGAAGACAGTTGTCCGAGGCCGGGACCGAGCGGGCCGACACGGCGGCGGCCGCGCTGGCCGAACGTCTCCGCCGGGCACCGGCGACCGTGCTGTACCCGGTACCGGCCCGTCCGGTGGAGACCGGGTTCACCGGTGAACGCCGGGAGATCCGGCTCACCGCCGAGGAGTCCGGCGTGGTCGACCGGGTGTGCCGGGAGCTGGAGATCAGTCCCTTCACCTACTTCTCCGCGTTGCACTCGGTGACGCTGGCGCGGCACGCCGACGTCGAGTCCGTCGTATTCGGGGCCACCGTGATGACCCGGCGGACCCCGCGGGCATACGACCTGTGCGGGTACTTCGTCAACACCGTGCCGCTGGCCGTGAATGTCCACTGGGGACAGTCGTTCGCCGATTTCGCCTGTGATGTGGTGCTTCCGGAGGTGGAACGGGTTCTCATGGATTCGGTCGTCCCGCTGAGCAAGGTGGCGCGGCACGTGATGCCGGAACGCGCGGGCAACCGCAATCCGATCTTCACCACGCTCGTCACCATGCAGGAACCAGTTACCACCGCGGCGGACGCGCCGGTCCGGTCGATGCGCCAGCACGGCAACGGGACCGCGAAGTTCGATCTGTTGCTGTGGGTCAGGCCGAGCCGCGAAGGCTGGATACTGGAGGTCGAACACGATCTCCGGCTGCTGCCCGGCCCCGTCGTCTCCGGTTACGTCGATTCGTTGCGGTCGGCGATCGCCGGGACGGCGTACACCGGCCGCGGCGTCACCCTGCGCGAGTTGTTTTCCGACGGCCCGGTGGTCCCCGCGCTCGAAGGGACCCCTCGATTCGACTGCGACTTCGCCCGGCGTGTGCTCGAAGTCGCGGACGCCGACCCGGCCGCTCTCGCCATCGAGGAAGGCCGGACCCGGGTCAGCTACGGCGAACTCGCCGCGCGGGTCCGCGCCGTCACCGGCGGGCTCGCCGAGCGGGGTGTCGGCCCCGGCGACATCGTCGGCGTCACGGCCGACAACCTGCCCGACAGCGTGATCGCGGTACTCGCCGTGCTCGCGCGCCGCGCCGGCTATCTCCCGCTCGACCTCGAGCTCCCCGCCGGACGGGTGGCGGAGATGGTCGGGCGGGCTCGCTGCCGGACGGTCGTCGGGACAGGCGAGGTGCCCGGCGCGCGTGTGTTCGGCGTCGGGGAACTCCTGGGCACCCCGACGGAACCGAGCGAGGCCGACCATCGCGAGTACGGCGTATACGCGATGTTCACCTCCGGGTCCACCGGACGGCCCAAGGGCGTGCTCATGGCCAACGCGCCGCTGGCGAACCTCACGACCTGGCAGATCGGCGCGCTGCGGATGGACGCGGACACCCGGTTCCTGCAGTACGCGCCGCTCGGTTTCGACGTCTCGTTCCAGGAGATCATGCCGACGTTGCTGGCCGGGGGGACGCTCGTGTCGCGGCGTCCTGTCGACCGACAGGACCTCCCGGCGCTGGCCCGCCGGGTGGCGGTGACCGGCGTGACCCACGTCTATCTGCCGTCCGCCGCGCTCGGGGCGTTCACCCGGTCCGTGCGGACGGCCGGGGACAGGCTGCCGGACCTGCGTTTCCTGTGCGTCGCGGGCGAACAGGTGGTGGCGGACGAAGGGGTGCAGCGGTTCTTCGCCGAACGGCCGCATATCGCGCTGGTGAACATGTACGGGCCGACCGAAACACACGTAACCACCGCCGCGATCTTCGAGGCCTCCGCCCAGCCGTGGCCGGTGCACGCGCCGATCGGCCGCCCGCTGCCCGCGGTGTCGGCGAGGGTCGTCGACGTGACCGGGCACCTGGCGCCGTGCGGCGTCGCCGGTGAGCTGATGCTCGGCGGTGTCGCACCGGCGCTGGGTTACGTGAACGACCCGGAACGCACCGCGGAGCGGTTCGTCGACGGCGAGTACCGGACCGGCGACCAGGCGCTCGTCGACGACTCCGGGACGCTCGTCTACCTCGGCCGCGAGGACGGCCAGGTGAAGATCCGCGGGTACCGGGTGGAGCTCGGCGAGATCGAGGCGGCCGCGAACGCCCTCGACGGCGTGCGGCGTGCCGTCGCCGCCGTCGGACCGGAACCGGGCAGGCGC
Organism: Amycolatopsis coloradensis; assembly: GCF_001953865.1. Classification (GTDB taxonomy): domain Bacteria; phylum Actinomycetota; class Actinomycetes; order Mycobacteriales; family Pseudonocardiaceae; genus Amycolatopsis; species Amycolatopsis coloradensis. The sequence continues at coordinate 281,639 of NZ_MQUQ01000003.1, read as the reverse complement.
CTGCTGCTGTTCTTCGTCCCGGCGGAGGACCCGGCCGAGCCCGGGGAAGTGCGGGCCGCGCTGGCCAGGCGGCTGCCGGGGTACATGGTGCCCGCGAAGGTCTTCCCGATCGATTCGGTACCGACTGGATTCACCGGGAAACTCGATCGCGCCGCCCTGGTGCGCAAGGCGGGCGACGCGGCCGCCGGTGAACCGGTGGTGGACGGCACGGAGGCGCCGCCCACGCCGCTCGAAGCCGAACTTCGCGCGCTGTGGGAAGACGTGCTGCGCGTGCCGGTCCCGCTCGGCGGCTCGCTCGTCGAAGCCGGGGCGCACTCGCTGAACGTCGTCACCGTGCTGAGCCAGGTGGCGGACGAGTACGGCGTTTCCGTGCCGGTACTCGACTTCTTCCGCGAGCCGACCGTTCGCGCGCTGGCGGCCCATGTCGAGGTGGAACGGGGCAGGCCGTGACCGCGGCAGGCGTCCGCCCGCCCCTCGTGCACAAGCTCGGCTCCGGGGGAACCGGACGCGGACTGGTGGCGCTCCCGCCCGCGGGCGGCGGCATCCTGCCCTACCTCGGCCTGGCCGGGTCACTGGTCCGCCATGGCGACGTCCACGCCCTGCGCGCGGCCGGTCTGGCCGACGGCGAGGAACCGGACACCGACGTCCCGGCCATGGTCGCACGCTGCCTGGACGCGATCCTCGCCTTGCCGTCGCCGCCCGACGCGCTCGTCGGCTGGTCCCTCGGCGGCGTGCTGGCCTGGGAGGTCGCCGCGCGGCTGGCCGAGCGGAGCGGGCACGCCGCCGCGGTCGTCCTGATCGACAGTTTCGTGGCACTGCCGTCCGGCTCCGGTCTCGAGGCCTTCACCGAGGCGATCGAGGACACGCTGCCGAGGACGGCGTCGGAAGCGGAACGAGCTCGGTTCCGTCGAACCGCGGAGGCGCACGTCCACGCCGCGGCGAAGCACGCGGTGACCGTCCACTACGACGGACCCGCGCTGTTGCTCGCCTGCGCCGACGGCCCGGAGTCCCGGCAGCGTGCCGACTGGACGCGGTTGTCGGCGCGGCTGACCACCCGGGTGATCGAGGGGGGCCATTTCGAGGTTCTCGGACCGGCCCGGCTGCCGGCGACTGCCGGGCACGTCGAGGACTTCCTGCGGCAGGTGTTCGCGAATGGTGGAGAACCGATCGGGGGGAAGACATGGACGACCTGAACGACGGCGAGCCGTTCGCGCTGCTGTACCGGCCCTCGGTCACCGGGGCGGGAATCCTCGAAGTGTTCCGGGGGCCGGTGGCCGAGGTGGCGGAACTCGCCGGGCTGGAGGACACCGACGGGCGGCCGACACTGGCCCTCATCCCGTTCCGGCAGGTCGCCGAACGCGGGTACGCGTGCCACGACGACGGCACACCGCTGCTGGCGATGCGCGTCGAGAACCGTGTTTCGCTGTCCGTCGAGGACTTCGTCGCGACCACCCCGGATCAAGACGTGCGCTTCGAGGCGGCCGGGTTCGACCTCGACGACGATACCTACGCCGAGCTGGTCCGGAACGTGCTGGCCGAGGAGATCGGCACCGGTGCCGGGGCGAACTTCGTGATTAAACGGTCGTACTCGGCACGGCTGCGCGATTTCTCGGTGGCGACCGAGCTGGCGCTCTTCCGGCGTCTCCTGCTCGGAGAGGAGGGGGCCCACTGGACGTTCCTCATCCACACCGGACAGCGAACGTTCGTCGGCGCCAGCCCCGAACGGCACGTGAGCCTCGAAGACGGCGTGGCCACCATGAACCCGATCAGCGGCACACTCCGGCACTCCGGCACCGGGCCGACCCTCGACGGTGTGCTCGAGTTCCTCGCCGACCGCAAAGAGGTCGAGGAGCTCTACATGGTCGTCGACGAGGAGCTGAAGATGATGGCGGGCCTTTGTCCCGACGGTGTCGAGGTGGACGGCCCATATTTGCGCCAGATGAGGCATTTGACGCATACCGAGTACTTCGTCCGCGGGCGCACTCGACAGCCGCCGGGTGAGATCCTGCGGCAGACCCTGCTGGCGCCCACGGTGACCGGCAGCCCGGTCGAGAACGCCTGCGCGGTGGTGCGCAGACACGAACGCACCGGGCGCGGCTATTACAGCGGGGTGGCGGCGCTACTCGAACGCGACGCCTCCGGTCGGTCCACAGTGGACTCGGCGATCCTGATCCGCACGGCCGAGCTGTCCGCGGCCGGCGAACTGAGCCTCGGTGTCGGCGCGACACTGGTCCGTCACTCCGATCCGGTGAGCGAAGTCGCCGAGACCCGCGCGAAGGCCGCGGGTTTCCTGTCGGCGCTGCGCGGGGAGAAGCGAGCCACGGCCGCCGCGCCCGCCGGATCGACCGAGCATCCCGAGGTACGCCGTCTGCTGACCGCCCGCAACGCCGGGCTGGCGCGGTTCTGGCTGCACCGGGACAGGGAGCAGGACTGGCTGGCGCCGGAACTCGCCGGGCTCCGCGCATTGGTGGTGGACAACGAGGACACGTTCACCGCGATGCTGGCTTGCCAGCTGCGCGCGCTCGGGCTGGGCGTGACCGTCGCACATTGGCGTGACGTCCCCGCCCGCCACGGGTTCCATGTCGTGATACCCGGACCGGGGCCGGGTGACCCGGGCGACGTCGATGAGCCGAAGATCGCCCGCCTGCACGCCTTGATAGAGGATCTGCTCGACGCGCGCAAGCCGTTCGTGGCGGTCTGCCTTTCGCATCAGGTGCTGAGCAGGCTGCTCGGCCTCGAGATCCACCGCAGGCCGGAACCGAATCAAGGCGTTCGGCACCACATCGACCTGTTCGGCGAACCGGTCGACGCCGGGTTCTACAACACCTTCGCCGCGCACGCGGACACCTCGCACCTGCTCAGCGCTCGATGCGCGGAGCCGGTGCGGATCTGCCGGGACGAGCCCACCGGCGAGGTGCACGCGCTGAGCGGTCCCGGATTCACCTCGGTGCAGTTCCACCCGGAGTCACTGCTCACCGAACACGGCCCCACGCTGCTCCGCAATCTCGTCACCACCGTTCTGTGGCCGGGCGTGCGCATCGCCGACCGGATCAACCGAGTCTCCAGTGCGAAGGAATGAGTGATGTCTGTCGTACCCACCAGCCTCCTCGGCGTCGGGCACTCGGCCCCCGCGCCCGACACCGAGCTCCGGGCATTGCGAGCCCGTCCGGCCGAGCAACAACCGTCCTGGCCCGACCACACGGCGCTCGCGGCGGTGCGGGAGGAGCTAGGCGCCGCCCCCGACCTGGTCACCGGTGCGGAGATCGACGAACTGCGAGGCATGCTCGCGGGTGTCGCCGAGGGCAGGCTGCGGGTGCTGCAGGCCGGCGATTGCGCCGAGGATCCCGCGCACGCCACCGCCGAGCACGTGGCTCGCCGGGCTGAGATGCTGGCCTCGCTCGGTGACGTCATGAGCGAACGTTCGGGCCGCCCCGTCGTGCTGGCCGGCCGGCTCGGAGGGCAGTTCGCCAAGCCCCGGTCACAGCCCACCGAGGTACGGGACGGATGTGAACTCCCGGCCTTTCGCGGCCATCTGGTGAACGGTCCCGAGTTCGACGCGCGCACGCGGGTCCCGGACCCACGCCGCCTGCTGGCCGGCTACCGCGCGGCGGCCGACGTCGTCGAGGCACTCCGCCGTGGCCGTCCCGCGGCCGGGGAGTTGAACTCACCGCGGGTCTGGACCAGCCACGAAGCGCTCGTCCTCGACTACGAACTGCCGCTGCTGCGGCGGCAGGACGACGATCTGATCCTGACCTCGACGCACTGGCCGTGGGTCGGTGAACGGACCCGGCGGCTCGACGGCGCCCATGTCCACCTGCTGTCCCGCATCAGGAATCCGGTGGCGTGCAAGGTCGGGCCCGCCATGACCGCGAACGAGCTGGTCGCGCTGTGCGAACGGCTCGACCCGCGACGGGAGCCCGGCAGGCTCACCCTGATCATCCGGCTGGGAGCGAGCCTGGTCAGCACCCGGCTCCCCGAACTGGTCACCGCGGTCCGGCGTGCCGGACATCCGGTCATCTGGTTGTGCGATCCCATGCACGGCAACACCTTTCGCGGTGCGCGAGGACGGAAGAGCCGATTGGTCGGTTCGCTGATCCGTGAGGTGCTCGGGTTCCACGCGGCGGTCCGGGGGGAGCAGGGGGTGGCGGGCGGGCTGCATCTGGAGGCCACCCCCGAAGACGTCGTCGAATGCGTGCTCGACGAGACGGAACTGGCCGAACTGCCCGACGGCACCGAGCCACTGTGCGACCCGCGGCTCAACACCGACCAGGCGCGGCTGGTGGCGACCGCGTGGCCGGGCTGACGCAGCGCGCGGCCGCCCCTCTACCGACAAAGGAGTGAAATCGACATGTCCACCGTATTCGTCGCCAACAACCGCACCGAGCAGATGGTCGGTGATCTCGGGGCGATGACCCCCGAGCAACGGCGGTTCGCCGGCTACACGGCTCAGCGCATGCTCTGGTACGTCGGCGAAGGAGACATCCTCGTCGTCCCGCACGCGCCCAGCGAGCCGTTCAGCCGGTATCTCACCGAGCTGATGGACGTCGATCTCGCCACCGTGCACATCCTCGCCCCGCCACCCGGGCGGTACGGGGTCGACGTCCTCTCCTCGGACCGGCTCGAGAACGCCGAGTTCCACCGCGATCTGGCCGCGCACGTCGAGAAGACGGGGGCCGTCCGGGTGGTCCCGATCATCTTCGACGAGGTCATGACCCGGCTCACCCGGAGACTGGGGCTTCAGCGGTGCACGCCCGGATTCGGTTTCGTCGGACAGGGTGGCAGCGATCTGCTGAACAGCAAGTCGGTGTTCCGGGCGCTGGCGGGCGGAACAGGCTGCCCGATCGCCGAAGGCAGGGTGGTGCGGGATCGCGAGGCGGCCGAGGAGTATCTGTGGGAGCTGCTCTCGGACGGGCGCTGCGCCATCGTCAAACAGGACCAGCACGTCGGCGGCTTCGGCAACGAGATCATCAGCCCGCGTGAGGGGGTCGACCCGATCGGCGCGCCGCAGGTGCTGATCGCCGCCGACCGGGAGGCACTGCACGAACTGGTCACCCGTCGCTGGCCGTGGTACTCGGGCGAGGACCGGCGCCGGGTCGTGATCGAGCACTATCTCCCGGACTGCACGCCGGTTTACGTCGAAATGAGCATCACCGACGAAGGAGTGGCGCAGTTCGGGCACGGCGAAATGCTGACCAAGCCGATTTTCAACGGCCTCGTCATTCCCGCGCAGTCCGCTTCCCATCCGGCGTGGCCGGGATTCCTCGGAGCCGCCGAGAATCTGTGCCAGGCCATTCACGGCATGGGGTACCGCGGGCTGATCAGTATCGACGGGATCGTCTCCCCCGGCGGGGAGATCCTGCTCAACGAGGTGAACGGCAGGGTCGGCGGCTCGACCCACGTCACGCGGCTGACCCAGCACCTGGTGGGGCCCCGCTTCCTCACCGAACGTGTGGTGATGCAACGGCATTTCTGGCCGGTTCCCTCGTTCGACCACGCGCTGGCGGCGTTGCGGGAGCACGATCTCGCCTTCGATCGTGACCGGCGCACCGGCGTCGTCATCACCTCCGACGACGTGACCGGCGGAACGGTCGAATACTGCCTGATCGGTGAGAGTTTCGAGCACGCGACGGAAATCGAGGAACGGATCAACCGACTCACGTTCGGTTGACAACCGACTACTGGAAGCTAGGGTCGCTGAGGTATTGCTTCGGCGGGGAGGAGCGGACGGCAATGGGGTATCGGGGGCTCGCGAAGAAGTCGATTGTCGCTTGGGCGCTCGTCGCGATAGTGGCGCGGCTGCCCATCGCGATGGCACCGCTCGGGTTGGTCTTCCTGGTGCGGGATCGCCCGGGCGGCTATTCGCTCGGCGCGACACTCGCCGCCGCCTATGTGGTCGGCGAGGTCGTCGGCGCGCTGGTCATCGGAACGCGTCCGTTCAGCCGCCGCCGCGGCGCGATCTCACTCGGGCTGGGCGTGGGGGCGGTGTCCTTCGGGATGCTCGCGCTGGCGCCCTCGGCGCCCAATCCGCTCTTGGTCGTGCTGGCGGGACTCGCCGGCGCGGCGCCCGCGGCCAGCCCGGGCGGGATGCGGACGATGCTGACCCGCCTTGTCGACGAAGCGGCGGTGGCGAGCGCGTTGAGCGCCGAATCGACGTTGACCCAGGCGATCTGGGCGGTCGCGCCGGGGCTGGCGGTGTCGCTGGCGTTGTGGACCGGCGCGAGCGCCCCGATGGCGGTGGCGGCGGTGTGCATGGCGATCGCCGCCTTGACCCTCCTGCTGCTCCGCGGCGACGGCACGGCGCCCGCGACGGCGGCCAAGCCGTCGGCGCGGGTTTCCGGACACGCCAGGGAACTGTTCGCAGCCTGGCCGATCTACCTGACCAGTGCGGCGTCCATGGCGTTGCTGTCGTCGGCGGAGCTGATCCTGACGCCGTTGCTGGAGTTCCGGCAGTTCCAGGCAGGCTGGGCGGGTGTGCTGCTGACGGTCTTCTCGGTGGCCAGCGCCGTCGGCGCGTTCGTCTACGGCCTCCGGAAGTGGCCGGGCAGCTTGCGCGCGCAGAGCCTGGTGCTGTTGGTCGCCATGTCCGGCTGCGTGGCGCTGATCGCCGTCATGCCGGGACTGGCCGGGATCGCGGTCGTGCTGGTCGTCGGTGGCCTGTGCCAGGCGGCGGTGGCCGTGACCCGCAACCTCACCCTGCGTGAAAGCCTGCCCGAGTCGGCACAGACCGCCGGTTACTCGGTCATGTACGCGGTCCAGGGCATCGGATACACGCTCACCGCGACGCTCACGGCGCTGGTGCTCGCCTCGTTCACGCCGGTCACCGCCATGATCGGCGCGGCGGTGCTGACACTGCTGCTGACCGTGGCCAGCGCGCTCGCCGAATTGCGACCCCGCCGCGGCGATCGAAGCGCACCGGAAGCCGAATTGGCCACTGCGGGGGCCGGGGCCTGCGAAGACGGCGAAAAGGCCTGATCCGGTCTTCCGGCGGATGGCGTTCCGAGGCCGGTGGAGTGATCACGCATCGGCCTTCTACCATGCCATTTGACAACGCTGTCTAGACAAGGACGAGTGTGGTGAGTACCTCTACCGAGGTCCAGCGTGACACCAGGTTCTTCGGGCACCCACGAGGGCTCGCGAACCTGTTCGGCGTGGAGATGTGGGAACGCTTCTCCTTCTACGGTATGCAGGGGATCCTCGCGATCTACCTGTATTACGAGGCCTCCCGTGGCGGTCTCGGCATGGCGCAGGAAACCGCGCTGGGCATCGTGGGTGCCTACGGCGGTCTCGTCTACCTGTCGGCGGTCGTCGGTGCTTGGGTGGCCGACCGGTTGTTCGGTTCGGAACGGACGCTGTTCTACAGCGCGGTCCTGATCATGATCGGGCATATCAGTCTGGCGTTGTTGCCGGGCTTCGTCGGGATCGGCGTCGGTCTCGCTTGCGTGGCCATCGGCAGTGGCGGGCTGAAGTCCAACGCCACGGCGATCGTCGGGACGCTCTACGCCGCCGACGACGAGCGACGTGACGGCGGGTTCACCCTCTTCTACATGGGCATCAACATCGGTGCTTTCGTCGGGCCGTTGCTGACCGGGCTCGCCCAGAAGGAATTCGGTTTCCACATCGGCTTCGGCCTGGCGGCGATCGGGATGGCGCTGGGCCTGATCCAGTACACGATCGGCCGTAGGAACCTCGGCGAGAAGGCGCGGGAGATCCCCAATCCGCTGCCCGCCTCGCAGCGCGTGCTCGTCGGCGGCGCGGTGCTCGTGGCGGCCGTGCTGGTCGTCGTGCTGGTGCTCACCGGTGTGATCCGGGCGGAAAACCTCGCGAACATCGTGGTGTGGCTGGTCGGCCTCATTTCGGTGATCTACTTCGTCGTGATCCTGAGCAGCAAGAAGATCACCGCGGACGAACGCAGCCGGGTGTACTCGTTCATCCCGATGTTCATCGCCAGCGCGGCGTTCTTTTCGCTGTACCAGCAGCAGTTCACCGTCGTGCAGGCCTACACCGACCAGCGGCTCGACCGGGACCTGTTCGGCTGGCAGATGCCGGTGGCCTGGGTCAACTCCATCGTCGCGGTGTTCGTCATCGTCTTCGCCCCGATCTTCGCCGCGATCTGGACGAAACTCGGCCCCCGCCAGCCGTCCTCGCCGATGAAGTTCGTCTTCGGCACGGTGCTGATGGGCGCGGCGTTCCTGCTGTTCCTGCCGATGGCGGGGACAGGGGCGAACGGCAGCCCGCTGATCGCGCTGGTCGGCATTCTCTTCGTGTTCACCGCCGCCGAGCTGTTCCTTTCCCCGGTGGGGCTTTCGCTGTCCACGAAGCTGGCGCCGACGGCCTTCCGCACGCAGATGGTCGCCCTGAACTTCCTGTCCATCTCGTTCGGTACGGCGATGTCCGGCAAACTCGCGGAGTACTACGACACGCAGGACGAGGTGCCGTATTTCGGGGTCATCGGCGGGGTCGCGATCGCCATCGGCGTCCTGTTGTTCTTCGGCACGCCCTTGATCCGCAAGCTGATGAAGGGTGTTCACTGACGCTGAGGAGCGACCCTCGGAGGTGCAGCGAAAGGGCCCTTCACCGCATAGGACGCGGTGAAGGGCCCTTTCGCTGCACCTCAGCCGATCGGTTCGGGCAGTCGCCGCACGCTGTAGGCGAGGTCGATGGTCTCGCCGGTCGCCGGGTCGCCCAGTTCCACGCGCCAGGAGTCGGCGAACTGGTCGACGCCGTGCACCATCGGGATGGTCCCCGAGATCAGCACGGTGCCCGGAGCGTGCAGGCCGCGCTCGCGCAGTACGTCCAGCCAGTATGACGGCGGCAGCAGTTCGACCAGTTTTCCTTGCTGAATAAGGGTTTCCCCGGCCCAAGCGGACAGCGTGAGGTCGTCGAGCCGGTCTTGGACGTCGACGAGACGCCAGGCTTTGGCGGCGAGGACGTCGGGGCCGGCGTTCTTGCTCCACGCGACGCCGTGCGCTTCCAGCGCCCGGTCGGTGTGGTCGCAGGCGGCGGTCAGGAGGACGTCCTCGGGCGCGGGGCCGGTGATGACGATGGCCCATTCGGCCTCGCCGGAGGTCCGCCCGTGCTGCACGGGGACCTCGCCCGTCTGGCTCGCCAGGTATGGCGCGACCGGGTAGAGCGCCGGGATCACCGAAGGCGCGGGGACGCCGAGTTCGGCCAGTTCGGCCACGTGGGCGGCGACGTCTTCCTGGCTGCGACCGGCGTATCCGGCGTTCAGCAGCGTGTGGACCTCGGTCCGCCGCTCCTGGCCGTCGGGAAGGGTGAAACGCAGCTCAGGCATCTTTCCTCCGAGATTGGGGGTTGCGCATACAGCTTGTATACAAGGAGTATATCCGCAATTCAACCCCTCCCGGCGGGGTTGAGGACCTCGAACTGACGGGATGTGGACATGACCTCACCAGCCGGTGACCGGCGCTCGCTGCACAAGGCCTTCGCGGCCAGCCTCTCGGGAACAGCGCTCGAGTGGTACGACTTCGCGGCTTACTCGGTGGCGGCCGCGACGATCTTCGGGCACCTCTTCTTCCCCTCGGAAGACCAGCTCGCGAGCACGATGGCGGCGTTCTCCACCTACGCCGTCGGCTACCTCGCGCGGCCGCTCGGCGGGTTCCTCTTCGGCCGCCTCGGCGACGTGCTCGGCCGCAAACGGATCCTGGTCATGACGCTCGTGCTCACCGGCGTCGCGACGTTCCTCATCGGTGTCCTGCCGACGTACGAGACCATCGGCGGCTTCGCGGCCGTCCTGCTCGTGTTGCTGCGGTTCGCGCAGGGTGTCGGCATCGGCGGCGAATGGGGTGGCGCCGTCCTGCTGTCGAGTGAGTTCGGGGATCCGGGTAAACGCGGGTTCTGGGCGTCGGCCGCGCAGATCGGCCCGCCCGCGGGAAACCTGCTCGCCAACGGTGTTCTCGCCGTCCTCGCCGCGCTGCTCACCGAAGACCAGTTCAACAGCTGGGGCTGGCGGATCGCGTTCCTGCTGTCGGGCGCGCTGGTCGGTTTTGGCCTGTGGATCCGGCTCAAACTGGAGGAAACGCCGGTCTTCAAACAGATCCAGGAGCGCGGCGAACGTTCGTCGGCGCCGATCTCCGAGGTCTTCCGGACGGAACGCCGCGCACTGGTCGCGGCCGTGCTGATCCGCGTCTGCCCGGACGTGCTGTACGCGCTGTTCACCGTCTTCGTCCTCACCTACGTCACCACGCACACCGACCTCTCGCGCGGCGCCGGGCTGGCCGCGGTGATGATCGGTTCGGCGTTCCAGCTGTTCTTGATGCCGCTGTTCGGCGCGCTCTCGGACCGGGTCTCGCGGCGCAAGATGTACCTGGTCGCGACCATCGCCGCCGGGATCTGGCCGTTCGTGTTCTTCCCGATGGTCAGCGGCGGTTCGTTCTTCATGCTGGTGACCGGTATCGTGCTCGCGCTGGTCATCCACGCCGCGTTGTACGGGCCGCAGGCCGCGCTCGTCACCGAGCAGTTCTCGCCGCGCCTGCGCTACACCGGCAGCTCACTCGCCTACACCCTCGCCGGGGTCATCGGCGGGGCGCCGGCGCCGCTGCTGTTCACCGCGTTGCTCGCCGGTTATGACACCTGGGTCGCGATCGGCGTGTACCTGCTCGCGACGGCGGTCGTCAGCATCGTCGGCGTCGTCCTCGCCCGTGACCCGGATCGCGAGGAGGAAGCGGCGCTGGAGCCCGTGCGATGAGCTGGCAGCCGATGTCCACAGTGGAGGGTCAGTCGCTGATCGGCGGACAGGGCCGGTTCCGGACGCTCGCCACGGCCGAAGGTGGTCTGGCGTACGAGATCTTCTATCCGGCCGGTGTCGCGTCCCCTGTGCACAGCCACGATCACGACAGCATCGTGTACCTGGTCTCGGGTTCGCTGCGCGGCACACTCGACGGACGGGACGTGACGCTGGAAGCAGGCGAGACGATCGTCCATCCACGCGGTGTCCCGCACAGCGTTGAGGCCCTTGTGGACAGTCAGTGGGTCGAGTTCAAGACACCACTGCCGGGACGGCCGCCGATCGGCGGGTGAAAGAAACCGGGGCGGACACTGAAGTTCCAGCGTCCGCCCCGGTCGGGAGGAAAGTCTTACGCGTCCAGCTCGGCCAGAGCCAGCTTCGCCTTCTCCAGCTCGGCTTCGAGCTGGGCGACCTTCGCGGCCTGAAGCTCGCGGGCCGCGTTGATGACCTCGTCGATCGGACCCGACAGGTCCGAGTGCAGCTCCTTGGCGGCACGGGACACGGCGGCGGCCGGGATCTCGAGACCCTTCGCCACCCACTTGCTGCCGTTCTTGAGTTCGGCCTGCCACTCGCCGTCGGCGGTGCCGGTGACCGTGAGGATCAGCTCGACGGTGCGGGTCTTCTTCGCCGTCGTGGCGACCTTCGGGCGGCCACGCTTGGGCTTGGGAGACTCCGCCGTGGCTTCGGCGGGGCTTTCCGTCTTGTCCTCGGCCGGGGCGTCCCCGGCCTCGGTGGCCGTCGCGTTCTCGGCCGTCTCGGTGGACTCTGCCTGCGGCTTCGAGTCGACGGGCGCTTCAGTAGCCGCTTCTTCGGACACGGCGTCAGTGCGTGTCAAGGCATCCACGGTCATCGTCGGTGTCGTCTCCTTGCCCGGGTGTGGGGTGGTACCCGGCACATCCTAGAACAGGCGTTCGACTGTCGCGCGGCAGGGTGTGCTAAGCGTGTCGCATGATCGGATCGGTTCGCGGTGATCGGGCGTGGTCCGGGTGCGTTCCGTCAGAGTCGGCGGGGAAGGGAGGCCTCGTGATCTCGGCACTGAACCGGCTCGCCGACCTGGTGGAGGAGCACCTCGCCGACGAGCTCGACCTCGCGGGGCACGCCAGGGCGCTCGGCACGACCGAGTACCACCTGCGCCGGATGTTCTCGTCGCTGGCGGGAATGCCGCTGTCGGAGTACGTCCGCCGTCGCCGTATGACCGCCGCCGTCGCCGACGTCGTCCGGGGCGAGGACGATCTGCTGAGCATCGCCGTCCGCTACGGCTACGGCTCGACCGAGGCGTTCGGCAGGGCGTTCCGCGCGGTCCACGGCGCTGGTCCCGGTGACGTCCGCCGCGACGGAGGCCCCCTTCGCACACAACCGCGGCTCAGGTTCCGCCTGAGCGTCGAAGGGAGCATCCCCATGGAAACCCGAATCGCCGACCGCCCCGCGTTCCGCCTCGTCGGGCACGCGACCCGCGTCCCGCTCGTCCACGAGGGCGTCAATCCGCACATCCGGCGGCACATCACCGCGTTGCCGCCGGAGGCGCACGCCCGGCTGAAAGCGCTCAGCGACACCGAGCCGCCGGGCCTGCTGCAGGTCAGCGACGCCCTCGATCCGGACGGCGCCGAGCTGACCTATCTGCACGGGGTCGCCGTCGCCGGTGAACCGCCCGCCGATCTCGACGTCATCGAAGTGCCGTCCGGGCGGTGGGCGGTCTTCCGTACCGAAGGTCCTCATCCGGAGGCGTTGCAGAAGGTGTGGGCGGCGACGGCGACCGAGTGGTTCCCGTCCAACCCGTGGCGGCTGCGGCCGGGACCGTCGATCGTCACGATCCTGAAGCACTCGGACGATTTCGGAACCGCCACCTGTGAGCTTTGGCTGCCCGTCGAACCCGTCTGACCGATGCGATGAAGGGGCCTTTCATCGCGAAATTCGCGACGAAAGGCCCCTTCTCTGCGCTTGGCTACTCCTCGGACTTGCCCGACTTCAGACCCGAAGAGATCAGGTCCATCACCGACGAGTCGGCCAGCGTGGTGACGTCGCCGACCTGGCGGTTCTCGGCCACGTCGCGCAGCAGGCGGCGCATGATCTTGCCGGAGCGCGTCTTCGGCAGTTCCTGCACGACCAGGATCTGCCGCGGCTTCGCGATCGGCCCGATCTCCTTGGCGACGTGGTTACGCAGTTCCTGCACGGCCTGCTCGCCGCCGTCGACCGCGTTGCCGCGCAGGATGACGAACGCGACGATGCCCTGTCCGGTGGTCGGGTCGGCCGCGCCGACGACGGCGGCCTCGGCGACCGTCGGGTGCGAGACCAGCGCGGACTCGACCTCGGTGGTCGAGATGCGGTGCCCGGACACGTTCATCACGTCGTCGACCCGGCCCAGCAGCCAGATGTCGCCGTCGGCGTCGTACTTCGCGCCGTCACCGGCGAAGTAGTAGCCCTGGTCGGCGAAGCGCGACCAGTACGTCTCACGGAAACGCTGCTCGTCGCCCCAGATGCCCCGCAGCATCCCCGGCCAGGGCTTGTCGAGCACCAGGTAGCCGCCGCCACCCTTGCCGACCTCGGCGCCCTGGTCGTCGACGACCTTCGCCGAGATACCCGGCAGCGCCTTCTGCGCGGAGCCCGGTTTCGTGGCGGTGACGCCCGGCAGCGGCGAGATCATGATCCCGCCGGTCTCGGTCTGCCACCAGGTGTCGACGATCGGCGCGGAGTTCGCGCCGACGTTCTCGCGGTACCAGATCCACGCCTCGGGGTTGATCGGTTCGCCGACGCTGCCAAGCACGCGCAGCGAGGAGAGGTCGTACTTCTCCGGGATCTCGTTGCCCCACTTCATGAACGTGCGGATCAGCGTGGGCGCGGTGTAGTAGATGGAGACCTTGTGCTGCTGGACGATCTCCCAGTGGCGGCCCTCGTGCGGCGTGTTCGGCGTGCCTTCGTAGACGACCTGCGTCGTCCGGTTCGCCAGCGGCCCGTACACGATGTAGGTGTGCCCGGTGATCCAGCCGATGTCGGCGGTGCACCAGTAGACGTCTTCGCCCGCCTTGTGATCGAAGACGTTGTGGTGCGTGTACGCCGCCTGGGTCAGGTATCCGCCGGAGGTGTGCAGGATGCCCTTCGGCTTACCGGTGGTGCCGGAGGTGTAGAGGATGAAGAGCGGGTGCTCGGAGTCGAACGCCTGCGGCGCGTGCTCCGCGGACTGGCTGTCGACCAGTTCGTGCCACCAGAGGTCGCGGCCTTCGGTGATGGGCACCTCGTCGCCGGTGCGGCGGACGACAATGACCTTCTCGACCGATTCGGCGCCTTCGAGTGCTTCGTCGACGTTGACCTTCATCGGCGCGGCCTTGCCGCGGCGGTACTGGCCGTCGGTGGTGATGACGATCTTCGCCGCCTGGTCGTCCACCCGGGATCGCAGTGCTGTCGGGGAAAAACCACCGAAGACGACACTGTGCAAAACACCGATGCGGGCGCACGCGAGCATCGCGAAGATCGCTTCGGGCACCATCGGCATCTGAATGGCGACGCGGTCGCCCGCGGTGAGGCCGAGGGACTCGAAGGCGTTCGCCGCCCGGGAGACCTCGTCCTTCAGTTGCGCGTAAGTGATGTCACGGCTGTCGCCGGGCTCGCCGACCCAGTGGATGGCGACCTGGTCGCCGTGTCCGCCGTCGACGTGGCGGTCGACACAGTTGTAGGCGACGTTGAGCTTCCCGCCCACGAACCACTTCGCGACCGGCGCAGTGGTCCAGTCCAGTACCTGCGACCACTTCGTGTCCCAGTGGAGGCGCTCGGCCTGCTTGGCCCAGAAAGCTTCCCGGTCCGCGTCGGCTTCGGCGTAGAAGTCGGCGGTGGCATTCGCTTGCGCGCTGAAAGCCTCACTCGGGGGGAAGGTCCTGCTCTCCGTGAGCAAATTGTCCAGCGCCGGCGACTGCTCGGTCATGGTGCGATGCCTCCTGTGATTCGCGTGTCTTCACGCCCGTTGGCACGCTATCGACGTTACGACGCGAAGTAAAAGGTTGCATCGTGGTTGTGCGCGGCATTCATCCGCTTGAGGACAAAGCGGTACGGACCGCCGGCCATTCTGGTCCGGTGAGGGAGTAGACAACGGTGTCACGGACGGTTCCGTCGGGCCGGACGCGATGGGCACGCAGTACGCCTTCGCGGTGCGCGCCGAGGCGTTCGATCGCCTTCTGTGACTTCAGGTTGCGGATGTCGGTCTCCCACGCGACACGATGCGCGCCGAGGTCGTCGAAAGCGTGGCGCAGCAACAGGAGTTTCGACTCGCGGTTGAGGCCGGTCCGCTGCCACGCGGAACCGATCCAGGTGTAACCGAGCGAAAGGATCTTGTGGCGCGCGTTCATCGCGTAGAACGACGTCGTGCCCGCGACCTCGCCGGTGCGCGCGTCGATCTGCGCCCAGGCGCGGCGGTCGGTGTCGGCGAGGATGTCGTCCACCATCGCTTCGGCCGCGGCGAGGTCCCGCGGCCGCCGGAGGCTGAGCCAGGTCCAGATCGCCGGGTCGGATCCGGCCTCGAAAAGTCCTTTGGCGTGGTCGCGGGTGAGCGGTTCGAGGCGGACGCGTTCGCCGTCCAGTGTCGCGTGGTCGTTCCAGTCGATCATGATCTGGACGCTACGTCCTGACATTGGCCTTGCTGGATAGCCAGTTTCGAAGCATTCGAGAAGGCCACTGAGGCGTTGCCTATGCTCGCGGGAACGATCGAGAAGGCGAGGCAGCATGGCCGAGGAGCGGGAAGAGCTCACCTGGGAGTTGTTCGGGACGGCCAGCAGGGATCTGGCGCGGACCGTGGCCGACGACGGCTTCGAGCCGGACCTGATCCTGTCGATCGCGCGCGGCGGGCTGTTCGTCGCGGGCGCGCTCGGCTACGCGCTGGACGTGAAGAACCTGCACGTGATGAACGTCGAGTTCTACACCGGCGTCGACCAGCGTCTCGACCTGCCGGTGATGCTGCCGCCGGTGCCGAACGTCGTCGACCTGACGAAGAAGAAAGTGCTCGTCGCCGACGACGTCGCGGACACCGGCGCGACCCTGAAGCTGGTCCGCGACTTCTGCGCCGACCACGTCGCCGAGGTGCGCTGCGCGGTCGTCTACGAGAAGCCGCGCTCCGAGGTCAACTGCGAGTACGTCTGGAAGCACACGGATCGGTGGATCAACTTCCCGTGGTCGGTGCAGGCACCCGTGGTGCGGCGCGCGGGCCAGGTGCTGGACGCATGACCGACCCGCTGAAGCCGCTGCTGGACCTCGAAGGCGTCGCGGCGGCCGCGAAATCGGCGCAGGACGCGGTGTTCGCCGTCCACCGGCTGCCCGCGAACCTGCGCGGCGGCGCCGCGACGGCCGCCGAAGCGTCCGTGCGGTCGGCGCGGGCGTCGGCCGGGATCGAAGGCGCCGCGCCCGAACTGCCGGAATCCGGCGAGGTGTCCGATCCGGTGCTGGCAGGCGCGCTGCGTGCCGCGGAAGCGCTGGAGGGCCTGCTCCCGACGTGGCGGCGTGCGCCACTGCAAGCGTTGGCGCGCTTGCACCTCCTCGCCGCGTCGGACCTGGTGACGGATCACGACACGCTGGGGCGGCCGCGGTCGTCGGACGATGTCGGCCCGCGGCTGGAGATGCTGGCGCAACTGGTCACCGGCGCGACGTCGGTCCCGGGGCCGGTGCTGACCGCCGTCGTGCACGGGGAACTGTTGGCACTGCGGCCTTTCGGCTCCGCGGACGGGGTCGTCGCGCGGGCGGCGGCCCGGCTTTCGGCGGTGGCGACGGGCCTGGACCCGAAGGCGCTGACGGTGCCTGAGGTCGCGTACTTCCGGCGTGTGCCGAAGTACCTCGAAGCCGCTTCGGCCTTCAGTTCCGGGACTTCCGAAGGCGTCCGGTCCTGGCTGCTCTTCTCCTGCGAAGCCTTCGAATCCGGCGCCCGCGAGGCCAAATCCATCTCGGACGCCGCCGGCTGATCCCCTCCCCGTCGCGTTTCGTCCTCTAGTTGCGGTAGTTCGCGGCGCCAACTACCGCAACTAGAGGACGAAACGCGAGGGGTGTGGGGGGCACATACGGGATCTTGAGTAGGTGTGGTGCGTAACCACATGGCCTAAGGGCGCGGAGCGACCTAACGTCGTCCGGCATGAGTGGTGCTTATCACAGCGATCTGGTCGGCAAGTCCGCCCTGGTCACCGGGGCGGCGAGCGGCATCGGCCTGGCCTGCGCCGAAGCGCTCGCCGAGGCCGGGGCGAAGGTCCACCTCGTCGACATCGACGACGCCGTCGAGAAGGCGGCGGCCGAGGTCAGCGGCATCGCCCACGTCGTGGACCTCACCGACGGCCAGGCCATCGAGACCCTTCCGGCCGAGATCGACATCCTCGTCAACAACGCCGGATTCCAGCACATCGCGCCGATCCACGAGTTCCCGCCGGAGACGTTCACCCGGCTCCAGTCGCTCATGGTCACCGCGCCGTTCCTGCTCGTCCGCCGCGTGCTGCCGCATATGTACGACCGCGGCTGGGGGCGCGTCGTCAACATGTCCAGCGTCCACGGCCTGCGCGCGAGCCCGTTCAAATCCGCGTACGTCACCGCGAAGCACGCACTCGAAGGACTCTCCAAGGTCACCGCGCTCGAAGGCGCGGAACACGGCGTGACCAGCAACTGCGTCAGCCCCGGTTACGTCCGGACCCCGCTGGTCACCGGCCAGCTCCAGGCGCAGGCCGAAGAACACGGACTCGAGCGCGACGCCGTCATCGAGCAGGTCCTGCTGCGCCGTTCGGCGATCAAGCGGCTCATCGAACCCGCCGACGTCGCCGCGTGTGTGCTCTGGCTCACCGGCGAGCACGCCGCGCATGTCACCGGTACCTCCATCCCCCTCGACGGCGGCTGGACCGCCGCGTGAAACCCCAAGGAAAGGAACGCCCGGTGACCACGCAGAACCGTGGCTCGATCGCGAAGGTCGTCAGCGCCAGCCTCATCGGTACGACGATCGAGTGGTATGACTTCTTCCTCTACACCTCCGCCGCGGCGCTGGTGTTCGGCAAATTGTTCTTCCCCACCAACGATCCGCTGACCGGCACGCTGCTCGCGTTCCTGACCTACGCCGTCGGTTTCCTCGCGCGGCCGATCGGCGGGCTGGTGTTCGGGCATTTCGGGGACCGCGTCGGCCGTAAGAAGTTGCTGGTGCTGAGCCTGGTGCTGATGGGCGGGTCGACCTGCGCGATGGGCATCCTCCCGACGTACGCGACCGTCGGTGTCCTGGCACCGATCCTGCTCACGCTGCTGCGGCTGGTGCAGGGTTTCGCGCTCGGCGGCGAATGGGGCGGCGCGGTGCTGATCGTCTCCGAACACGGTGACGACAGGCGCCGCGGGTTCTGGGCGTCGTGGCCGCAGTGCGGCGCGCCCGGCGGGAACCTGCTCGCGACGGCCGTTCTCGCCATCCTCGCGGCGACGCAATCCGACGAGGCGTTCCTCGGCTGGGGCTGGCGGATCCCGTTCCTGCTTTCCGGTGTCCTCGTGGTGATCGGGCTGTGGATCCGGCTCGCGGTCAGCGAATCGCCGGTCTTCCTCGCGGCGCGGGAGAAGAGCGAGCCCGAGCACGCGCCGGTCGTCGAGGTGTTCCGGAAGAACTGGCGTGCGGTGCTGATCACGATCGGTTCGCGCATGGCGGAGAACGTTTCGTATTACGTGATCACCGCGTTCATTCTCGTTTACGTCACCACCGGCCTTGGGCTGCCGAAATCGGCGGGACTCAACGCGGTGCTCATCGGTTCGGCCGTGCATTTCGTGACCATTCCCTTGTGGGGCATTCTTTCCGACCGGATCGGACGCCGACCGGTCTATCTGTTCGGCGCGATCGGCATGGCCGCGTGGAGTTTCGCGTTCTTCGCGATGCTCGACACCAGGAATTCCGGTGTCATCATTCTCGCCGCGACCATCGGACTCGTGTTGCACGGTGCGATGTACGGCCCGCAGGCCGCGTTCTTCTCCGAGCAGTTCCCGACGCGGGTCCGCTACACCGGCCTTTCGGTCGGCGGGCAGCTGTCGTCGATCGCGGCGGGCGCGGTGGCGCCGCTCATCGCGGTCGCGCTGTTCAAGGAGTTCGGCAGCACGGTCCCGGTCTCGCTCTATGTCGTCGCGATGTGCGCGCTGACCGTGATCGCGCTGCTCGTCGCCCGGGAGACGAAGGGGGAATCCCTGCACTCCGAAGTTCTCACGGAGCGCAGTCACGTGTCAGCATGACCGTTGTGGACAGTGCCGCCCAGTTGCGCCGGCTGCTCGAACTGCTCGCCTCCGGGGCGGGCAGCGAGCAGCTGGCGCACGTCCCGGTCGATCCGAAGGCCACCGAGCTGGCGCTGCGGATCCGGGACACCGTCGCCGAGCACCGGCGGCGCGAGGCGGAGCTGGCCGCGCTGTTCGACACGGCCAGCGACCTCGCGCGGCTGGACGATCCGGACGCCGTCCTGCGGTCGATCGTGCGGCGGGCGCGGGCGTTGCTCGGTGTGGACGTCTCCTATCTCAGCCTCAACGACGAACCCGAAGGCAAGACTTACGTCCGCGTGACCGACGGCTCGGTTTCCGCGTTGTTCCAGGACATCGTGCTGGGGATGGGTGAGGGGCTCGGCGGGCTGGTCGCACAGACCGCGCGGCCGTACGCGACGGCGGATTACTTCGACGACAAGCGGTTCCGCCACACTTCGTCGATCGACACCGGGGTGCTCGACGAGGGACTGACCGCGATCCTCGGTGTGCCGCTGGCGATCGGCAGCAAGGTGATCGGGGTGCTGTTCGCCTCGGACCGGACGACGCGGGAGTTCAGCCCGGAAGAGGTCGCCCTGCTGTCGTCGCTGGCGGACCACGCGGCGATCGCGCTGGACAACGCGCATCTGCTTGACGAGACGCGCCGCGCGGTCGCCGAACTGAACGCCGCCAACGCGACGATCAGCGCGCACAACGACGCGATGCGCCGCGCCGAGGAAGCGCACGACCGGCTGATGGATCTCGTGCTGCGCGGCGGTGATCTGGCCGAGGTCGCCGCCGCGGTCGCGGGCGTGCTGGGCGGCGGGATCGCCGTTTTCGACGCCGACGGCGCGGCGCTGGCCTCGACAGCCGGAGAACTGCGTCTCTCACGGTCCGCGGTTTCGGCGTCGCGGGTCAGCGGGCGAGCTGTGTCCACTGAGGACGGTTGGGTGTGCGCCGTCCAAGCGGGGCAAGAGTTCCTCGGCAGCCTGGTGCTCGGCGGCGGGCGTTCGCTCGGTGAGGCCGACCGGCGGCTGTTCGAGCGGGCGGGAGTGGTCACCGCGGTGCTGCTGATGCAACGGCGTTCCGTCGCGCGGGCCGAGGACGAGGTGCGCGGTGAGCTGCTGTCGGACCTGCTCACCGCGCCCGGCCGCAATCCCGCCGCGTTGCTGGCACGAGGTCGGCGCCTGGGAGTCGATTTGTCGATATCGCACGCGGTGCTGATCGCGCATTCCGACGACGTCTCCCGGCGGCGGCTGGCGATGGCCGCCGCTCGGCACGCGGCTCTGGTCGGAGTCCACGCCGACGAGGTCGTCCTGCTGGTCCCGGGCGAGGATCCCGGGGCGCTGGCCAGGTCCGTGGCCGCCGAGCTGACGTCCACAATGGACTGTCCGGTGACGGTGGGCGCGGCAGGACCGGCGACTTCCCCGTGGGCGCTGGCCGAGGCACACGCCGAAGCGGCGCGATGTGTCGCGTCTTTGCTGGCCCTCGGCCGGGCAGGCGAAGGCGCGAGCATGGCCGACCTCGGATTCGTCGGGCTGCTCCTCGGCGAACACGCCGATCTCGACGCGTACGTGACGGCCACGATCGGCCCGGTACTCGATTACGATGAACGGCGTGGCACGGATCTGATCGGCACCCTTCGGGCGTATTTCGCCTGTGGCGGCAACTTGACGCGGGCCAAGGACCTGCTGCACGTACACGTCAACACCGTCGTGCAGCGGCTGGACCGCATCGCGTCGCTGCTGGGCGAGGAGTGGCAGGCACCCGAGCGCGCGCTGGAACTCCAGCTCGCGCTCAGGCTGCACCGTCTCACCAGTGACCGAAGCGGATGACCTCGGAGAAGTCGCGGCGCCGGATCGTCGTCGCCGACGAGCCGGGTGTCGGGCCGGGTTCGTCACCGTGGCCGAGCGCGATCACGCCAATCGGGTCATGATCCTCCGGTACCCCGAACTCGCTGTGGACGCGCTCCACGCTTTCCGGTGCCAGACCGAAGAAGACCGCGCCGAGTCCTTCGTCCACCGCGGTCTGGAGGATCAGCATCGCCGCCATCCCGGTGTCGACGTCCCAGTAGGGAACCCGCCACCACGAGTCGTCACCCGCGGCGAAACCCTTGTCCGGCTTGGCATACCGGTCGAGATAGGCGTTCTTGACCGACAGCGGCACGATCGCGACCGGTGCCGTCGTCACCGACGCGGGTGCCCAGCTGGCCCCGAACTCCCAGAATCGCTCGAGTTCTTCACCGGTGAGGACAAGGAATCCTTGCCCCTGCGAGAAACCGGCTGACGGCCCGCGCAGCGCGTTGCGCAGGACGCGCCGCAGGCTCTCGTCGGCGACGGGCTCGTCGGTGAACTTCCGGACCATGCGACGGCGTCGTACGACGTCCTGGAATTCCATACGATCAGCTTAGTGCGCAAGTGGTCGCGAGGTCGCCGTTCGCGCGGGGAATCGTCGCCGACACGGGAGGGGAGACGCCGTCCAGCCAGCCTTCGAGTGCGGTGAAGGCAGTACGGAAACAAGGCCCGATGGGCCGCAGTTCGTCCGGATGGACGTCGTACAGCCCGTCGACGTGGTTGCCGTCCACGATCCGGTAGTAGCGCTGGAGCCCGGCGCGGCCGCGCTCGGCGATCATCCGCTGGTAGACGTCGGAATCGTGGCTGATCGGCAGGAGTGTGTCGAGGGTTCCGTGCAGGGTGATCAGCGGTTTGCCGATCCGGCCGGTCAGCGAGATCCGTTCGACCGCGCGGTGCACGGCCCGGGGCCGAGTGGCGTAGTCATAGTCGGTCCCGGGGAACGCCGGGTCGAACTCGGCCTGGTGGATGCGCTGGGTCAGCCCCCAGTAGACGTTGTTGTGGTACGGCCACAGGAACTCCGAGCCCGGCGCGAAACCCGCGTCGAGAATCCGCTGATGTGCTTGTGCGGAACCGGCGACATAGGCGGGGTATTCGCGGATCGCCGGCGGTAGGAAGGTGAACAGGTTCGGGCCGTCCTCGCGCCAGAGCGTGCCTTCCCAGTCGATTCCGCCGTCGTAGAGCCACGGCCGGTTCTCGAGTTGCCAGCGGACGAGGTACCCGCCGTTCGACATCCCGGCCGCGAGCGTGCGGCTCGGCAGGCGACCGTAACGGTGGGCCACGGCGATTTTCGCGGCGATGGTCAGCTGCGTGACCCGCGAATTCCACTCCGCGAGCGCGTCGCCGGGGCGCCGTCCGTCGGTGTGGAAGCCGGCACCGGTGTTGCCCTTGTCGGTCGCGGCGAACGCGTAGCCCTCGGCGAGGACCTGGTCGCCGATGGCTCGGTCGTTCGCGTACTGGCGCCGCACACCGGGCGATCCCGCGACCACGAGGCCGCCGTTCCAGCGATCGGGCAGCCGCAGCACGAACTGCGCGTCGTGATTCCAGCCGTGCGTGGTGTTGGCCGTCGACGTGTCCGGGAAACAGCCGTCGATCTGGATGCCGGGAACGCCATCGGTGACAGGGAAACCGGACGAGGTCAGCCCGGCCCAGTCGGCCTGGACGGTGTGCCCGGTGGCGAGGGTGCCGGTGGTGGTCAGGTCGTCCAAACAGGACAGTTGTTGCTTCGCGGCCCCGGGCACGCGCACATTCGCGCATCCGCTCGCCGCCGCTTCGGCGGGTGTGATCAGGGCCAGCATCATCGCGAGGACCAGAGTGAGCCGCATCGGCCGACGGTAAGCGCCTCCGGCGAGGATCGGTATCCGGGGTGACCACACAAAACGCGTGTCCGCTGTGGTGGTCGTCCACGTGGGAACCCGGTCGCGGCGGTTCTAGCCTGAGGTGATGCGAAAACTCCTCATCGGCGCGGTGGTTTCGGCAATGGTCCTTCTCTCTCCGGCTCCGGCGCAGGCGGCGGCGATCCGCCCGGTGGCCGGATTCGGGAGCAATCCCGGTGCGCTGCAGATGTTCGAATACGTTCCCGACGGGCTACCGTCCGGACGTCCGGCGGTCGTCGTGCTGCACGGCTGCACCCAAGACGCCGCCGGATACGCGCGTGGCTCCGGCTGGATCGGGCTCGCGGACTAGCTGAAGTTCAAACTCGTTCTGCCACAACAGGTTCCGGCGAACAACTTCAGCAAATGCTTCACTTGGTTCCAGGCGGGCGACATCAAGCGCGGGGCGGGGGAAGCGGAATCGATCGCGCAGATGGCACGCCACGCGGCCGGAAGCCGGACCTACGTGACCGGTCTGTCGGCCGGTGGGGCGATGACCTCGGTGATGCTGGCGGCCTATCCGGACCTGTTCGCGGGCGGCGGCGTCGTGGCGGGCCTTCCCTACGGGTGCGCGGCCTCGATGGTCGACGCGTACTCGTGCATGAATCCCGGCAAGGACCTGACCCCGAAGCAGTGGGGTGACAAGGTCCGGGCCGCGAGTACCGGTCCGCGTTCGCCGGTCAGCGTCTGGCACGGGACCGCGGATCACACGGTCGCTTCGATGAACACGCGTGAGCTTTCCGAGCAGTGGACCGACGTCGGCGCCGCCGTCGACACGCATGCCGTCACCGGGATGGGGCATGGCCAGCCGATAGCGCCGGGTGCTGGTTGCGGTCAGGCCGGGCCGTACCTGCTCGACGTCGGCGTCTGCGCCGCGGCGGAACTCGCGGCGAAGTGGCGGCTAGGCGAGCACGGCGTCCAGTAGCCCCGGGAACCGCTCGTGGATGTCCTCGGTCCGTAGCTCGACCCAGCGGGTCCGGCCTTCGACGAACGTCGTCGTCAGGCCGGCTTCGCGCAGGACCTTCCAGTGGTGGGAGAGCGTCGGCGCGCTGATCTCGACGTCGTACTCGGTTACGGCGCAGCTTCGCGGTGAAGGGTTGCTTCGCAGGGCGCGAATCAGCTCCAGGCGTACGGGGTCCGCGAGCGCCTGGAGCACCGGCACGATCTCGATTTCACCGGTCGCCGGTTGCGGCAGCGTGGTGCTCACTTCGCTCCAACTGTTTGACAGTCATCGAATAGTCCGGCCACTATACCTCCCATGACGATTCGACGATCATCTAATGATCGGCTCGCTCTGGGGGCTCTGCTGGTACTCGCCGTCGGGACGTTCACCGTCGGCACCGACGCGTTCGTCCTGAACGGGCTGCTGCCCACCATCGCCGCCGACCTGCGCGTTTCCGAGGCCGTCGCGGGCCAGCTGACCACCGTTTTCGCGGTGACCTACGCGGTCTCGTCGCCACTCATCGCGGCTTTCACCGGACGGCTCGACCGCCGCTGGGTGCTCGGCGCGGGGATGGTGCTCTTCACGATCGGCATGGCCGGTCAGGCGATCGGCGAGTCCTTCGCCGTGGTCGCCGTCGCGCGCGTGCTGGCCGCGCTGGGCGCCGCCGCGTTCCAGTCCAACGCCTACGTCCTCGCCGGCGCCCTGGCGTCGGACGAACGGCGCGGCCGGGCGCTGGCCACGGTCTCCGCCGGGATGAGCGTGTCGATGGTGCTCGGCGTGCCGATCGGCGTGCTCGCCGGGAACTGGTTCGGTTGGCGCGCGGTGATGTGGGGGATCGGTGCGGTGGCGGTGATCGTGGCGTTGCTCGTGCCGCTGCTGCCCGCGGTCCGGATGCCGACGGCGACCTTGCGCGACAGGCTCGCCATCGTCGTGCGGCCGCCGATCGCGCGCGTGCTGGGCGTGAGCGTTCTCGGTACCGCGGCGGGCTTCGCGGCGTTCGTGTACCTGCCCGTTCTGGTCGCTCCGGTCGCCGCGGGCGCGATGATTTCCTGGCTGCTCGTCGGTTTCGGGATCGGGCAGATCGCGGGCAACGCCTTCGCGGGCAGGGCCACCGACACCCTCGGCTCCACACGTGTCCGCTCGATCTCGCTCATCGGCACGGTCGCGACGCTGGCACTGCTGGACGTCGCCGTGCTGAGCCTGCCCGGTGCCCTGGTCCTCGCGCTGGTTTCGGGGGCATTCGGCGGGATGCTGATGGTGCCGCAACAGCACCGGCTGTTCTCGCTGGCGCCCGACGCGCCGACGGTCGCTTTGGGACTCAACGGTTCGGCGATCTACGGCGGTGGTGCCCTCGGTGCCGCGCTGGGTGGCATCGTCCTGTCGTCGGCGGGAGTCTGGTGGATCGGTCCCGTTGCCGCCTTCGTCGCTCTGCTCGCCTTCGCGCTTTCGGTGCCTTCGCGCACTCCGGTGCCCCAGCCTGCCTGATCAAAAGTGAGAGCAAGGGACCCTTGCTATCGTTAGCGTGGGTACGCTAAGTAAGTGACAGCAAAGGTCCCTTGCTCTCTTTCCGCAGGTCAGAGGGTTACTCGATCGGGATCCGGGCCGACCAGCGCTCCTCGATGCGCGCGAAGCGCCATACGAGAAGCGCGAGAGCCCACGTAAGCACGAAGAGCGCTACGACCGCGTAGCCGACGTAGTCCAGGCTCAGCTTCCCGATCGCGGTCATGATCTCGATCGTCCCGATGAGCAGCGCGACCGCGACGGAAAGCGCCGTCACGGTGAGGTTGTGGTAGATCTTCCGCACCGGCTTCGCGAAGGCCCAGCCGTACGCGTAGTTCATGAAGCGGCCGTCGGCGGAGTCGAAACCCGAAAACGCCCGTGGCGCCGAGCTCATAGTGCCGCGGCGCCACGAAAAGCGTCAGGACCACCCAGCCCACGACGTTGAGCAGCATCCCGCCATCCCGGCGACGGACGCCCGTTCGCGTCGCGTGAGGGCGAGGCGTCGGGATGAACGGGGCTGTCCGCCGGTGCTCATGGCCACCCGAACTCTTAGTCGCGAATACCTGAGAGCCTCAGCAGATGAGCAGGTGATGGGCAATCGATGCTATTCAGCTCGCGCGCACCCGCAGGGAGTCGAGAGCCTTGCGGACGTGGCCGTCACTGGCCGCCAGCGCCTTCGCCGCGTTCGCGACGTCTTCTCCGGACAGCAGATGGACCAGCGCGACCTTGAGGTCGCCTTCGGCCTCGGTGAGCGCGTCGGAACAGTCCGCCATGCTCATCCCGGTGGCCTCGCGCAGGATCCTGATGGTCCGCCCGCGCAGCTTCGCGTTGGTCGCGCGCATGCTGACCATCAGGTTCGAGTACGTCCGGCCCAGTTTGATCATCGTCGCCGTGGAGAACGCGGTGAGGATGATCTTCTGCGCCGTCCCCGCCTTCATCCGCGTCGACCCGGCGATCGCCTCGGGGCCGGTGTCCACCGCGATGAGGACATCGACTCCTGACGGCGTCACCGTGGCCGGATTGCCCGAGACCAAAGCGGTCCGGGCACCGCGACGGCTCGCCGCGGCCAGCGCGCCGAGAACGTAGGGCGTCCGGCCG
Source organism: Amycolatopsis coloradensis (assembly GCF_001953865.1). GTDB lineage: Bacteria > Actinomycetota > Actinomycetes > Mycobacteriales > Pseudonocardiaceae > Amycolatopsis > Amycolatopsis coloradensis. The sequence continues at coordinate 255,434 of NZ_MQUQ01000003.1, read as the reverse complement.
GAAGCCGTCAGTCCGAGCACGAAGTCGCCGGGTGCGACGGCCTCGGCCACTTCGGCGGCTCCGGCCTTCGCGTCGTCCTCGGCGTCTTCGACGGCTTGGCGCAGAGCGCGCGCGCCGCCCGCGTGATGCGCGATGAACCAGTCGGAGGGCACGTTGAACGTCGGCACGAGCTCCGCCGCGTCCAACGTCGCCAGCCTGCCGGACGTACCGGCCCCGAAATAGTGCACGCGGTGCCCCGACCGCAGCGCTTCCACGGCGAAGTCGACCGCCCGCGCCACCTGCGGCAGGACCGCGGCGACGGCTTCGGGGACCCGGCGGTCCTCGGCGTTGATGGCGCCGAGGATGCCCATGGTCGACATCAGATCGATGTCGGTCGTCCGTGGATTGCGCTGTTCGGTTGGCGAATCGACGTGCACCACCTGGCGTGGGACGGTCATCATGCGCCTCACTTTTTCGCTCATTTGCCGGTTTCCCGCGGCCGTCGCCTGCCATCGGGCCGTACGCCCAGCCGGTGCGAACCAACCGCGTCCCTGGTCGCGTCGAGTGCGTTGACCGACGCGTCCATGTGCCGCTGGGCGACACCGATGAACAGGCAGTCGATGACGGTCAGCTGCGCGATGCGGCTCGCCGTCGCACCGGAGCGGAACGTCGTCTCCCGTGCCGCCGTGGTCAGCACGTGGTCGGAGACCTCGGTGATCGGCGAACGCGGGAAGTTCGTCACGGCGACGGTGATCGCGCCGTGCTCACGGGCCACCCGCAACGCCTCCACGGTGTCCGTGGTCGCGCCCGTGTGGGAGATGCCGATGGCGACGTCGCCAGGGCTCAGCACGGCCGCCGACGTCAGCATGATGTGCGTGTCGGACCAGGCGAAGCTGACTCGCCCGATGCGGTGCAGTTTCTGCTGCAGGTCCGCGGCCACGAACGCGCTCGCGCCCACGCCGTAGACGTCCACGCGGCCCGCGCCTGCCAGGACATCGATCACGCGCTGTAGCGACGGGACGTCGAGCTGGTCGGCGGTCTCCTCCACGGCACGAGCGTCCGCGAAGCTGACCTTGCCGATGACCGCGGCCAGGTCGTCCTCCGGCCCGATCTCGCCGCCGAGATTGCGGCTCGACCGCGCCTCGGACCGGGCGGTGTCGGCCGCCAAAGCGATCCTGAGCTGCGGATATCCGCCGACACCGACCGCCTTGCAGAACCGCGTGACGGTGGTTTCGCTGGTGTTCGCCGCGAGCGCGACCTCGGTGATGCTGCGCCGTGCGACCGTCGCGGGGTCGTCGAGGACGACCTTCGCGACTCGCTGTTCGGCCCGGGCGAGCCCGGGCAGCAGTGAGCGGATCCGGACCAGCGGGCTCGCGTCAGCGTCCCGTGTCGGCTGCGCCGGCACGGCCTCGGACGGTGCGACCGCGATCACGGATTCGGCATCGCTCACCGTGGGAAAGTTACTAACCGTTGGCATCTGCGACAAGGCTACCCACACCCTTCGGGAAGATCGCAACCTATCCGTGTCTGCGGATTCGATTTGCGATTAATCGTTGACCAGAAAGTCGCTAACCAGGTCGAGGCCGTTAACGAGGTCGAGCTAACGACTTGGCAACTTAGTGTCGCGCCGCAAGCGGCTGTGTCCCGGTCAACGGGGCAGTATGGTCAGCGCATCGGAACCGGCCGGTTACCTAGTGCTCAACTTCCAGCCGGTAGCGACGAAAGTAGGGGGATTATGCTCACTGTCCAGCAGTGTGCGGCCGCGTTCAGTGACTTTCACACCGTCCAAGAAAATTCCGCGCCCCGTGTAGCGGGCATCGGTCGTGTAACGCCAGCGAAGGGCGATTTGTGAGCTTTGTGACACCTCGGCGGCGACCCGCCACCAAGCCCGATGGCCGTGCCCGCTGAGACCGGGGTGGTCCCCGGCGGGAGCGCCTGGTCCTTTTGCACGCACAGTAATCGTTTTCCACGTTGTTCCGCCGTCGGTACTTATTTCCAGGAACAGCGAATCCGAGGGGCCTTCGGTGTCCACGAAGGTGTCGAAAGAGACCTTCAGCGGCCCACCGCGCGGCTGTAACGGCGGAGTCGTGAGCGTCGCCGTGGAGACGTCCCCGGCGCCGCTGAACCACGCTTCACGGCCGTGCGCCGGGCGGACGGCCATCGCCTTCGCGAGCGAGCGCGCCCACGTCTCCCTGGCGAGGTTGATCGAGCCCCAGCTCCGCGTCGGGTGCACGCGGTTGGTGAGCAGGATCGCGAACGACCTCGACAGCGGGTCGATCACCAGCGAGGTCCCGGTGAACCCGGTGTGCCCGGCGGTCGAGGGCGCCGACAGCGCGCCCATGTACCAGGGCTGGTCGAGTTCGAAGCCGAGTCCGTGGGAGTTGTCGGGGAACTTGTGGTTGTAGTTCGTCAGCATCGCCCGCACGGTCTCCGGCCGCAGGATCCGCTGACCGCGGTACGCGCCGCCGTTGAGGATCGTCTGCGCCAGCACGGCCATGTCGGGGGTCGTGGAGAACACGCCAGCGTGCCCGGCGACGCCGCCCAGCGACCACGCGTTCTCGTCGTGGACCTCCCCGCGGACGAGCCCTCGCGGCGGCTTCGCGGCGTATTCGGTCGCCGCGACCCTGGCGAGCTTCGACACCGGCGGGTTGTATCCGGTGTCGGCCAGGCCCAGCGGAGCCGCGATGCGGTCCTGGACCACCTTGTCCAGCGGGGCCCCGGCCAGCTTCTCGACCAGGAAGCCGAGCGTCAACAGGTTGATGTCGGAGTAGAGGTACGTACTGCCCGGCGGGTTTTTCAGCGGGCTGTCGAGGATTGCCTTCCGGCGCGACGGGATGTCCGGGTAGCCCTCCCACAGCGACGGGAGCGGCGTCGCGGCGAAACCCGAGACGTGCGTGAGCAGTTGCTGGACGGTGACGGCCTCCTTGCCGTTCACCCCGAACTCCGGCAGGTACCGCGCCACCGGCGCCGAGATGTCCAGCTTCCCGGCCTCGGCCAGTTGCATCACCGCGATGGAGGTGAACAGCTTCGAGATCGAGGCCATGTCGAAGATCGTGTCCGCGCGCATCGGCACCTGCTGCTCCGGCGGCAGTTCGGTGCCCTTCGCGTCGGCGTACCGGACGGCGCCGCCGACGGCCTGGCGCTCGACGACCACCCCGTCGTGCGCCAGCAGGCCGACCGCTCCGGAGAAGTGCGGATGCCCGGTGGCGTCCGGTTTCGTCCAGCTCTCGATGAACCGCTCGGCCGCCTTGATCGGCGCCGGGTCGAGACCGACGTCGGCGGGCGTTCCGTCTCGCAGGACGGTGGACGCGGGCGCGAAGCCTTCCCGCGGCTTGTCGAACCGGCCGGCCGCGCGATCTCGCTGGTTTTCGGTACCCGGAATCGCCTGTGCTCCCGCCGTCGACAGCGTGGTCGCCGCGACCAGGACGGAAACAGCCGCGATCAGGATCTTCCTAACACGCAAGGTCGTTCCCCTCAGCGATAGATGAGATGGCGACGGCGTTTCCGGTCGAACTCGGCCAGTTCGGCCTGCCAGGACCCGACGATCTCGTCCGGTCCGGCGCCCTTGTCGATCATCGTGCGCAGCCTGTCGGAACCCGAGAGTTTGTCGAGGAAGTTGTCGGGCCGCCACCGGAACTCGTCCGGATTCACCTGTTTCGCGGTGACGAACATGGTGACCGCGGTGCGGATGGCGTCGAACGCCCGTGGGTCCGTGATCGTCACCTGCACGCCGCCGCAAGGCTCGTTGACGAATTTGCCGAACGTCGGCACGAAGTACGCCTCACGGAACTTCACCCCGGGAAGCCGCAGTTCGCCGAGCTTCTCGCGCCAGCGCCAGTCGAGGCCCGGCGCGCCGATGATCTCGAACGGCCTTGTCGTGCCACGGCCTTCGGAAAACACGGTGCCCTCGAACATCCCGGTGCCGGGATAGACGAGCGCGGTGTCCGGCGTCGGCATGTTCGGGCTCGGCGGCACCCAGGTCAGCCCGGTGCGGTCGAAGATCTGGTCACGCCGCCAGTCACGGACCTCGATGATCTCGAGCCTGCCAGGAGTGACCCCTTCGGCGGGCAGGAACTCGGCGGCGAAGTACCGCGCGAGTTCCCCGACGGTCATGCCGTGCTGCTGCACGATCGGCTTCCGGCCGACACCCGACGCGTACGCCGGGTTCAACATCGGCCCGGCCGCCTTGCCGCCCAGCGGGTTCGGCCGGTCCAGCACGACCACCGCCGCGCCGACCTTCGCCGCCGCGACCATCGCCGTGTACAGCGACCAGATGTAAGTGTAGAAGCGCGCGCCCACGTCGGCGATGTCGAAGACGATCGTGTCGACGCCCGCCTTCGTGAACATCCCCGCGAGCTTCGCCGCGTCGGCGCCGTACGCGTCGTACACCGGTACGCCGGTGCGCGGATCGGTGTAGTCGCCTTCGGAGCCCCCGGCCTGCGCGCTGCCGCGGAAGCCGTGTTCCGGGCCGAAAACGGCGAGCGGGCGGACTCCGGCGGCGACCATCGAATCGACGACGTGGTCGCCGTTCGCCACGACACCGGTCGGATTCGACAGCACGCCGAGTTTGCGCCCGGACAACGGCGCCCAGCCGCGGGCGGCGAGCACGTCCGCTCCGGTGCGGGTGAGCAAGGGACCTTTGCTCTCGCTTTCCGGCTGCGCCCCCGCGACCGAGGATCCGGCCGTCAGCGCGGGGACCGCGAGCGCGCCGGCGGCGAGGAAGTGGCGGCGGTTGAGGCTCACCAGGTCAGCCCGTGGCCGAAGGGGTACTTCACCGTGCCCACGTCCTTGCCCGCGGGGACGTCCACCGGCAGCTTGCCCTGCGGCTTCACCTTGCCGAGGATCACCTTCGCCAGCGCCTCGACCGACGGCGTGATGTAACCGTAGGTCGCGAGCCAGGTCTTGACCGGGTTTTCGTATCCGGCGTCGTAGGGGATCTGCGCGGCGACCGCGACGACGGGCTTCCCGGTGTCCGACAGCGCCTGCAACAGCTTGCCCTGCAACGGATATGTGCCGACGTTGTTGGTCAGCACCACGACGAGGTCGACGTTCTTCGCCGCCGCGACGGCCTGCGCGATCTGCGCGTCGGTCGGGGTCTGGCCGGTCTGAAGCGCGGTCGCCTGCGTGCCGTGCGCGGTGAGCTTCGCGGCCAGTGACGTCGTCGTGCTCACGCCCCAGCCGGTCACGAGGGTCTTCGCGGGCTGCTGCTTGAGCGGCAGGAGACCGTCGTCGTTGCGGATCGCGGTGACCGACCGGTCGGCGATGCCCTGCGCGGTGGCGAGGTTGGCCGGGGTGCCGACCTTCGAAGCGACCTTGGCCGGGTCGACGAACGGCGAGGTCAGGATGCCCCGGTTCAGCTTCAGCTTGAGCACGCGCAGGACACTCTCGTCGATGCGCCGCTCGGTCAGTTCGCCCTTGCGGACCGCGTCGAGCACCGACTTGATCGCGAGGTCGAGGTTCACCGGCATGAGCAGCTGGTCGATGCCCGCCTTGAGCGCCAGTACCGGGATCTCCGCGTCGGTGTGCAGCTCGCGCACGGCGTCCATCGAAAGCGAGTCGGTGACGACGACACCCCGGTAACCCAGTTCGTCGCGCAGCTTGCCGGTGAGGATCGGCTTGGACAGCGTCGCGGGCTCGCCCGACGGGTCGAGGCTGGGGAACTGGATGTGCGCGCTCATGATCGAGTCGATACCCGCCTTGATGGCGGCCTTGAACGGCGGCACGTCGGTCTCACGCCAGCTGGCTTCGCTCCGGTCGATCCTGGGCAGTTCGTGGTGACTGTCGGTGGCCGCGTCGCCGTGACCGGGGAAGTGCTTCGCGGCGGCGGACACCGTCTCGGAACGCCTTCCGGAGTCCTGGAAGCCCTTGACCTGGGCCTCGACGAACTGGCTCGCCAGATCCGGGCGGCCGGAGAAGGACCGGACGCCGATCACCGGGTTCGCCGGGTTGGAGTTCACGTCGGCGTCGGGGGCGAAGTCCTGGTTGATGCCGACGGCGCGCAGTTCGTGCCCCAGGATCCGGGCGGCCTCCCGCGCGGCCTTCGTGTCGCGGCCCGCCGAGATCGCCATCGCGTTCGGCAGTTCGGTGGCGGGGGAACCCATGCGGGTGACCGTGCCGCCCTCCTGATCGGTCGCGATCTGCAACGGGATGCGGGCCCCGCTGCGGACGGCCGCCCGCTGGAGCCCGTTCGACAGCTTGGCGACCTGCACCGGGTCGTCGAAGTTGTCGCGGCTGTCGTTGTTGAAGTAGATGACGCCGCCCAGGTGGTACTTCTCGATCACCTGCGCGGGAGTGTCCACTCCGAAGTCGGCCTTGTTCTTGACGTTGACCTCGTCGGCGGACTTGCCGTTCACCCACGTGACGAACAGCTGACCGACCTTCTCCTCCAGGCTCAGTCCACGCAGCGCCTTCTGTGCCTCAGCGTCCGCGGTCACCGGCTGCGCTGCGGCCGGAACGCCCGTGACGGCGAGGGTGAGCAGGCCCGCGAGGGGCAGGGCGAGCGCATGGATCCTCCGATGACGGGCGTGCGCGGTTCGGGTCGTCACCTCAAGCCTCCCAGATTCGTGCCTGACTCTCAGGTGGAAAGAAGTCCACCTGGAAGCACTGATATCCGGAAGCTACCCACGAGCACTTTGCTTGTCCATCGGCCACCCCCGCGAACGGTCCGTTCATACACAAAGGGACGCGAACGGGCCGGTCACGCCGGAAAAAGAGGGTAAAACACTGGCGGCGCCCGTCGGCCGAAGCCGGCGGGCGCCGCCAGTCGGTGCGGGCGACTCGGGCGACCAAGCGTGCAACTCTGGTCGTACCTTCATGGACTCGGCGTCCGGCGTCCCGGTACGCAGTCCCTAGACGACGAGCCTCCCGCGGCGCGCTGCGCGTGGGTACCCGGTGTCCGCACACGGAGATTCGCCGGGGTGGAACAGGCTTCTCTTCTACCTGTTCCCTGGCCGACCGAACGTCCGCACCTACTTTCTACGCCGTGAGCCGGGTCACTTCAAGTACGCAGACGGGTGCACCGGTACAGAGGCTCGATCTAGTGACACGGGCACCCTCCGCGACGGACAATTCGCCACCCTGCCTGCGAAAACCGGTTCGGTACCGCCGTGCGGGTGCGTACTCAGCGGGTGCGTTTGCGTCGGCTGTAGCCGTACCAGGTCGCCCCCGCCGCGACAGCGCTGAGCGCGACCAGCCCGGCCGACCTCGTCGGGATCCGGGTCCGCAGGGACATCGGGTGCTCGAAGGTGAGGATCTCCCAGCCCTGTTCGGTCGCGTGCTTGCGCAGGACGCGGTCGGGGTTGACCGCGTGCGGCCTTCCGACGACCTCGAGGAGCGGGATGTCGGTGCTCGAGTCGGTGTAGGCGTGGCACTGGGTGAGGTCGTAGCCGTACGTGGCCGCGAGTTGCTTCGCGGCGACGGCCTTGTTCTCGCCGTAGCAATAGAAATCGACTTCGCCGGAGTACCGGCCTTCCACGATCTGCATCCGCGTGGCCACGCTGCGCGTCGCGCCGAGCATTTCGGCGACCGGGGCGACGACTTCCTCGCCGGTCGCCGACAGCACCACGACGTCGTGACCGTCCGCGCGGTGCGCGGAGATCAGTTCCGCGGCCTCCGCGTAGACGAGTGGGTCGACCACGTCGTGCAGCGTTTCGCGGACGATCGCGGACACCTGTGCGACGTCCCATCCGGTGCACAGTGCGGAAACCTCGGCCCGCATCCGCTCCGTTTTCGCCGCGTCCGCACCCGCGAGTGAGAAGACGAGCTGGGCGTACGCGCTGCGAAGCGCGGCTCGGCGATTAATGAGGCCTTCGCGCAAAAGAGGCTTGCTGAAGGCCAGCGCGCTCGAGGACGCGATGATCGTCTTGTCGAGATCGAAGAACGCCGCGACCGGGCTCGGTGTCGTGCTGGGTTGGGCCACCCGCCAAGGATAGGAGAGCCGGACGGCGGCTCGCCCGTTGGTCGACCACGATCGGGATACGACGGTGGAAAATTCACGACCGCACACCGGTTTCGGCGCGTCATGCCGTTATCGAATTGTGGGTACCGGCGCCGACCGCGCCGGGCCGGTATCGGAGTTACAGTGAGATTGCCCGGTGTCGCACCGGGCCAGGTTCAGTCCGACCCCCCGGGGCTGAACCCCAGGCGGTCCCCGTCCCTCCCCCCTGGCGGGGGCCGCCCTCAAACTTCCCGTCCCGCCAATGGTTCAGACCTTGTCGGCTGCGGAAACTTCGACAGGACAACGCCGATCCGGCCGGTATTGGCGAATTTTCTTGTTTCTCAGCCCTTTTCGTTCCAGGATCGGCCGGAACGGAGAGGGTTCTTTCGTTTGGGGAAAGCCGGGAAGTGTGCCAGAGGGGTCCGACGGAAACGGCGGGAAACCGGTTCCCGGCGGCGGAGTTGTCCACAACACCCCGGTTGTCCACAGGCGGGACGGAATGGCGTTGTGCGCGGACGGGATCCGGCGCGACCGTGGAGTCACAGACCCGAGTCCGACCGAATCACTGGGGGAGACATGACCGAGGAACACCCTCTCGTCGTCGCCGGAGACGACATCCTGCTCGATGAGATCCTGCGCGTGGCCGCGGCCGCGGGCTGCGAGGTCGAACGCGCGCCCGATCTGGACGCCGCTCGCGGGAGATGGGCTCGCGCGCCGCTCGTGGTGCTCGACGAAGAGGCCGCGAGCGCGCCGAACCGTTTGCTGCGGCGGAACAAGGTCCTCCTCGTCTGCAAGGGCGCGCCGTCGCCGGTGACGTGGGAACGCGCTTTCAACACCGGTTCGGAAAAGGTCCTTTCGCTGCCGGACGAGGAAGGTGACCTCATCGGCGCCTTCGCCGACGTCGTGGACGGGCCGGCGCGTGACGACGGTGTCGTCATCGGGATCATCGGCGGGCGGGGCGGCGCCGGGGCCTCCGTGCTGGCGGCCGCCGTCGCGTACCAGGCGGAGAAGTCCGGGAGCGGTGGCCTGCTCGTCGACTGCGATCCACTCGGCGGCGGCGTCGACGTCCTCCTCGCCGCCGAACGCGATCGCGGACCGCGCTGGCCGGAACTCGACCTCGGCGGCCGGGTGTCGATGACGGCGTTGAGCGAAGCCCTGCCACGGAAACGGTGCGCCACCGGCTCACTGTCCTTTGTGTCCTACGGCAGGGAAGGGCGTGGCCCCGGGCCGGACGCGATCGAGGGCGTGCTGGGCGCCGGGCGGCGGGCGGGGCGGACGGTCGTCTGTGATCTGCCGAGGTATTTCGGCGCCGAAACGTCCGCAGTCGTCGGACTGGCCGATCTGGTCGTGGTCGTCGTTCCGGCGGAACTTCGTGCTTGCTCGGCGGCCAAACAGGTCCTCTCCAGGCTCGAACCCCACACGACCCGGATCGGCGTCGCCGTCCGGGGGCCGTCGCCCGCCGGGCTGATCCCGCAGGAGATCGCCGACGCCGTCGGCGCCCCGCTCATCACGTCGATGGGTCGCGAGCGGTCCCTGTCGGCGGCTCTCGACCGCGGCGAGTTCGTCCTGAAACATCGTGGGCATCTGGCCACGGCCGCCGCCGAGGTCCTCGCGGCCGCGCGCGGGAATCTGGCCGGTGCCTCGCGATGACCGACGAGCTGGTCGAGCGGGTCCGGCGGCGGCTGGCCGGATCGGCGGTCCCGGCGGATCCGGTGAGCGTGGCGCGGGCCGTCCGCGCCGAAGCGGGCGGCGCGCTCGGTCAGGACGCCGTCCTCGGCGCGGTCCGGCTGGCCCGCGACGAGTTCGTCGGTGCCGGTCCGCTCGCGAGGCTGCTCGAGAAGCCCGGCGTCACCGACGTTCTCGTCACCGCTCCGGACAAGGTCTGGACCGACACCGGCGAAGGCCTCGAAAAGACAGACGTCCGTTTCGCGGACGAGGAGGCCGTCCGCAGGCTGGCCCAGCGGCTCGCCCTCGCGGGCGGACGGCGGCTGGACGACTCGCAGCCGTTCGCCGACTGCTGGCTTCCCGGCGTGGGGCCGCACGGCCGGATCCGGCTGCACGCGGTCCTCCCGCCGATCGCGCCCGCCGGGACCTCCCTTTCGCTCCGCGTGCTGAGGCCCGCCACCCACGACCTCGCCGCGTTGCGTTTGCGCGGGGCGTTCGGCGCCAGCGGCGCGGACCTGCTCGATTCGGTCATCAGGCGACGGCTCGCGTTCCTGGTGTCCGGTGGGACCGGAGCGGGTAAGACGACCCTGCTTTCCGCGCTGCTCGGCGCGGTGCCCCCGGCCGAACGCATCGTCTGCGTCGAGGACGCGGGCGAGCTGCAACCGGACCATCCCCAGTTCGTCAGCCTGATCGCCCGCCCGGCCAATGTCGAGGGCGCGGGTGAGATCGGGCTCGGCGACTTGGTGCGACAGGCGTTGCGCATGCGTCCGGACCGCCTGGTCGTCGGCGAAGTGCGCGGAGCCGAGGTGTGCGCGTTGCTCAACGCGATGAACACCGGGCACGAGGGCGGAGCCTGCACCCTGCACGCCAATTCGCCGTCCGAGGTCCCGGCGCGGATGGAGGCGCTGGCCGCGCTCGGCGGACTGAAACGGGACGCGTTGCACAGCCAGCTGACGGCGGCGGTGCGGGTGGTCCTGCACATGCGCCGCCTGCCGAGCGGGATCCGGCGGCTGGACGAGGTCGGCGTGCTGCGGTCACTGCGCGGCGAGGCCGAAGTCGTCCCGGTCTGGAGCAAGGGCCACTGGATCGGCGACGGGACACCGTTCGAGGAGCTGGCGGCATGAGCCCTTGGATCCTCCTCTCCTGCGGTGCCGGGCTGGCCTGCTGGCCGAGATCGGTGACGGGCACTCCATACATCTGGCGCCTTCCTCGGGCCGCTCGCGCGGGTTGGTGGCCGCTGCCCGCGTTGCTCGTCGTGCCGGTCCTCGGGATCGGGTGGGGACTGGCGACGCTGGTGCTCACCTTGACCGTCCGCCAGGAGCACCGGCGGCGGGCACGGGCGAAAGCGGCCTTGGCCGAAGCAGAACTCACCGTGTCCGTCCTGCGGACGATGATCGGCGAACTCCGGGCGGGCGCCCATCCTGTCGCGGCGGCCGAAGCCGCGGCGGACGCGTTGCCCGCGGCGTCCGGACGGCTGCGGGGGCTGATCGCGGCCGCCCGGCTCGGTAGTACGCCGGCCGATCCGGACGCGCCACCGGCACTCGTGAACGCTTGGGCGCTCGCGAGCAGGTTCGGACTGCCGATGGCCGACGTGCTCGACGCCGCGCGACGGGACGCCGAGGCGGAGATCGGCTTCCGGCGTCGTCTCAACGCCAAGATGGCCGGCCCCCGGGCGAGTGCCGCCGTACTCGCCGCCCTCCCGCTGGTGTGCCTGCTGCTCGGCGAGGTGATGGGGGCGGGCCCGCTCGGTGTCCTCACCGGGACGGGCGCCGGTCAGTCGCTTCTCGTCGTGGGCAGCGGGCTGATCTGGGCGGGAACGGCCTGGTGCCGGGCACTCACCGGGCGGGTGGCGCCGTGCTGACCGGAGCGGCGCTCATCCTGCTGGGCGGTGCCGTCTTCTGCTGGCCACGCGTCGGTCCCGGGGTCGCCGCGCGGCCGGGACGACTCCTCACGTGGCTTCGAGAACGGGCGGCCCGGGACAGCAGTGTCTCCAGTGTCTCCGGTGTCTCCGAACTCCTCCGGTCCGCGGCCACTCTCGACCTCCTCGCCGCGTGTCTGGCCAGCGGGCTGCCGGTGCCCGTCGCACTCGAGGCCGTCGTGCCGTCCGCGTCACCGAAGACCGCGGAGGCTCTGCGTTCGGTGGCGTCACATCTCGCACTGGGCGTCGAGCCCGCCGAAGCCTGGGCACCGGTCCGCGAGCGGCCCGGTCTGACCGAACTGTCCGTCGCCGCCGTCCGCACGGCGAGGGCGGGCACCACACTCGCGGCTCACGCGAAGGATCTCGCGCGACGGCTGCGTGAGTCGCTCTCCGCCGAAGCCGAGGAACGTGCCGAACGGGCCGGAGTGCTGCTGGCCGCGCCGATCGGCCTCTGCTTCCTCCCCGCGTTCCTCTGCCTCGGCGTCCTGCCCGTCGTGCTCGGCCTTGCCGGCCGGCTCGACGGCGTCCTCTGATCGAAAGGCGATCCCATGAGCAAGTTCCCCTCCTTCCGCGGCGACGACGGAATGGCGACGGTCGAGTACGCCATCGCCACCTTGGCCGCCGCCGCGCTGGCAGCCGTCCTCTACCTGGTCGTCACCAGCGAGGACGTCGTCGCCGGGCTCACCGCGCTCATCGAGCGGGCCTTGTCGGTGAAGTTCTGATGCCCGGCGGTGACCGCGGATCCGTCACGGTGGAGGCCGCGCTCGGCATCGTCGCGCTGACCTTCGTCTCGGCCTTGCTGCTCGCCGGGATCGGGGTCGCCGCCGATCAGCTCCGCTGCACCGACGCGGCCCGCGAGGCCGCCCGGCTCCTCGCCCGCGGCCAGCCCGCCCGCGCCGAACAGGCGGTGCGGGAGATCGCGCCGTCCGGCGCCCGGCTGGACGTCGTCCGCGAAGGCGACGCCATCACCGCCGGCGTCGAGGCCGAACCGGTGGCCGGACTGCTGCCGGGCATCCGCCTGCGTTCTCGCGCCTTCGCGATCGCCGAGCCGGGAGGAGGGCCGTGAGCGGGGACGATCGCGGCGTCGCGACCGTATGGACCGCCTCGATCGTCGCCGTCCTGGTCTGCGCGGCGGCGTTCACCTTCTGGATCGGCGCCGCCGTCACCACCCGGCACCACACCGAGGCCGCGGCCGATCTGGCGGCGCTCGCCGCGGCCTCACACGCGACGGACGGTCCCGGTGCCGCCTGCGAGCGGGCACGACAGGTCGCCGTCCGGATGTCGGTCACGCTGCTGACCTGCCGATGGGAGCGAGGTGACGCCCTGGTCGAGGTCCGGTCAGCGGAGTCCGGGCACCTCGCGGCCGTCGGCCGGGCGGAGGCACGGGCCAGGGCGGGGCCGGTCGACCGGCCACCGTGAGGGGCGACGCACGGTGAGCGGTCGTCTCGTCGGTGACCGGCCGGTAGTACGTGCGAGTAACCGCTGGGCGCGAGCAGCGGTCGTTGGCGTGCGGCGAGCGGTCGAAGCCATGATCAGCGGTCCGCCGAACGGTCCCGCACCGCTCGCCGGATGCGGGGCCACCGGGGCGGGATGCCCTGCTCAGCCGCGACGAACGGCGTCGTACCGGTCGTCGCGGCCCGTTAACCGGACGTGCGGCGTTCGGTCCGTCGAGTCGGACTACCGCGCGTTCATCGCTAAGTAACCGCCGGTTGTCGCGTGAGGTCTTCTCCCGATGTGCAACTTGCCGTTTATTGAGACGTACGCCACTTCGAGAAGGTCGCCGGGTGGCCACACAGGACAGAGTTGACCTGAGGCAGGGACAGTAATGTTGGACGCGAATTGGCCGGACAGCTGGCGGGGCGCCTTCCGCATCGAGATGCGGGCGGAGGCGATCGGCCTCGCATGGCGTGGCTGGCCGGTGCTCCCGGGTGCCGAGCCCGCCGCGATCACCGCGGACGGCGGCGACCTCACCTGGCGGCGTCCCGTCCCGGCACAGGACAACTGGCGTGAACTGATCGCGACCCACCCGCACGAGGTCGCCACCTGGTTCGGCGACGACACGCACAGCCTCCTCGTGGCCACCGGCACCGTGCTGGATGCCATCGAGGTCGACGACGAACTCGGCAAAGCGGCCGCCCGCCTGCTGCGTGCCACCGGCCACCCGGCCCCGATCGTCGCGATGCCGAACGGCCGCTGGCTGTTCCTCACCACCGTCGCCGCGAGCATCCCGAGGGAGCTGGCCGACCACGCGTCGATCCAGTGGCACGGGGCGGACGACTACATCCCGCTGCCCCCGTCGCCGTTCCAGCACGGTGTCGTGCACTGGCGGGTCAAGCCCGAGGTCTGGGGCTGGCAGTTGCCCGAGGCCGCAGACGTGCATGACGTGCTCGTTCGCGCGCTGACCGGTGACAAGGCCGCCACCCCCGTGGTGACCCTGACCACCGCCGCCTGATCAACCCACGATTTCAAGCCACATCATTTTCGAACCACCAAGTGGCCAGACTGCGGCCCGTGCTGACGCAACGCCCCGAGCACGGTGTCCAGAACGGCCACTGCCCCCGCCTTGTCCAGCGGATCGTTGCCGTTCCCGCACTTCGGCGACTGGACGCAGGACGGGCAGCCGGCCGGGCACTCGCAGGAAACGATCGCCTCCCGCGTCGCTGCCAGCCAAGGGACAATTGCGGCGAACCCGCGATCGGCGAATCCCGCACCCCCGGGATGGCCATCGTGCACGAACACCGTCGCCTCCCCGGTGTCCTCGTGCCACGCGGTAGACACCCCGCCAATGTCCCAGCGGTCGCAAGTGGCGAACAGCGGTAGCAGGCCGATCGCCGCGTGCTCGGCGGCATGCAGGGCACCGGGGACGCGCGCCGGATCCAACACGGCGCCCGTCCCCGGTGTCCCGCCAAGTTCCTCGGTCCCCACCTTGGAGCCTCCGGTCCCCACCGGCTCCAGAACCCCGGCCCCCGGCCGATGGCCCCCGGTCCCCGCCACGCCATCGGCAACGCCGGTTCCATCGGAACCGACGAGCAGCTCCGCCGAGATCGTGTACCAGACGGCGCGGGTGTGCAGGCTCTGCTCCGGCAGGTCCAGCGGAGTCTGGTCCAGCACCTCACCCGACAGTCGTCGTCGCAAGTAGCCGACCACTTGCGAGCTCACCGACACTTCGCCGAGGTTCACCGTGATCCCGCCGTGCACCCGGGTTTCCTCGGTGCGCAGCACGCTGATGTCGACGATCTCGCGCGGTGAGGTCGTCCAGTCCGGATCCTCCGCGTGCACCATGGCGAGCCCGGTCTCCAGATCCAGTTCGTCGACCACATAGGACGAACCCTGGTGCAGGTACACCGCGCCGGGATGCACCGCGTAGCAGGCGGAACCCGGATCGACCGTGCCGAGCATCCGCCCGGAATCGGCTTCCACCACGGCGATCTGCTCGCCGCCGGAACCGCGGATGCCGACGTCGGCGTGTGGCCGGTCGCGTGAAGTCCAGTACCACCCGCTCGTGCGGCGCCGGATGATCTTCTCCGCGACCAGGTCGGCGAGCACGGCACGCGCCGCGTCGCCGCCGAAGGCCGCGACCTCCGGTTCGGTCAGCGGGAGTTCGGCGATGGCGCAGGCCAGTTGCGGCGCCAGCACATACGGGTTCGACGGGTCGAGGACGGCGGCCTCCACCGGCCGGTCCAGGATCGCGGCCGGATGGTGCACGAGATAGGTGTCCAGCGGATCGTCACGGGCCACGAAGACGACCAGTGCCGCGTCGCCCGCGCGCCCAGCCCTGCCCGCCTGCTGCCAGAACGACGCGAGCGTGCCCGGATAACCGGCCAGCACCACCGCGTCCAGCCCGGCGATGTCGACGCCGAGTTCGAGCGCGTTCGTCGTCGCCACGCCGAGCAACCGCCCGGAGAGCAACGCCGCTTCGAGGGCGCGCCGCTCCTCGGGCAGGTACCCGGACCGGTACGCGGCAACGGACTCCGCCAAGGAACCGTCCACTTCGGACAGGATCCGCCGTGCGCCGAGCGCCGTCAGTTCCGCGCCTCGCCGCGACCGGACGAACGCCAGCGAGCGGGCGCCCTCGATGACCAGCTCGGCGAGGATCCGCGAAGCCTCCGCGCCCGCCGAGCGCCGTACCGGTGCCCCGTTCTCGCCGGAGTTCTCCGACAGCAGCGGGGGTTCCCACAACGCGACCGTGCGGGCGCCACGTGGCGAGCCGTCCTCGGTGACCGGGACGCAGTCCTGCCCGGACAGTTTCGCGGCGAACGCCGCCGGGTCGGCCGTCGTCGCGGACGCGAGAACGAAGACCGGCGAAGCGCCGTAGTACGCCGCGACCCGCCGCAGCCTGCGTAGCAGCAGCGCCACATGGGAACCGAAGACGCCACGATAGCTGTGGCATTCGTCGACGACGACGAACGAGAGCCGCCGGAAGAACCGCGACCAGCGCGCGTGCGAAGAGAGGATCCCGCGGTGCAGCATGTCCGGGTTCGTGAACACCCAATTCGCGTGCGCGCGGACCCAGTCCCGCTCCTCCAGCGGGGTGTCACCGTCGAACGACGCGGCACGCGCCTTCTTGATGTTCAAAGAGGACACGGCGCGTAACTGGTCGGCGCCGAGCGCTTTGGTCGGTGAGAGGTACAGCGCCGAGGCCCGCTCGTCCTCGACCAGCGCCGAGAGCACGGGCAACTGGTACGCGAGCGACTTGCCGGACGCGGTGCCGGTGGAGATCACCACGTGCTTGCCGTCGTGGACCAGGGACGCGGCTTCGGCCTGATGCCGCCAAGGCGTCCTGACGCCGCTCGCCGTCAGCGCCTCGACGACCGGAGCCGCCGCCCACTCCGGCCAGTCCACCGAATCCGCCGAACGTGCGGGCAGTTCGGCCACATGGGTGACCGGGTACAGCGAAGCCGGGATTCCCGCCGTCGCGCGGTCGAGAAGCCGCCGCCCCTTACCGGATTCCGCTGTGCCGTCCACCTTCGGAAGCTTCGCACAGCACCCCGACAGAAATCGGCCGTCGCCGGACGGGCCGGCCGCCGGAAAGGGCGCGGGATGATCGATACAGTGATCAGCCTCACAAGGTAACGGAACGTGTGGTGGCGGGGACGCCTTGCCGTCCTCCATCCCACTACCAATACACTCCCGCAATCCACACCGTCTGTGGCGAGCGTCATGTGAGACGTACCTTGCAGTGCGACTAGCGTGACATTCGGTTCAGATCCCCATGCCAGCGCGGGAGCCGCCGGTCCCATCGGCGGGTCGCTCGCTGGCCAACGGCGACGTCTCCAGGAGGACGAATGTCCCGGCAGTTCCTCGCGGCGGGCGATCTCACGCTCACCGGAGGTGGTTACACCATTGTCGGTGTAATCGCCGTGGTCGCCCTTGCCGCACTGGTCATCGGCTACGTTCTGCTCAAGGAGGTCTTGGCCGCGGGCCAGGGCACCTCCAAGATGCAGGACATCGCGAAGGCAGTGCAGGAAGGCGCGGCTGCCTATCTCAAACGGCAGCGCAACACCCTCGTGATCTTCGGGGGAATCGTATTCGTGCTGCTCTTCGCTTTGCCGGCCGACGACTGGAACGAGAAGATCGGCAGGTCGATCTTCTTCCTGGTCGGCGCGGGATTCTCCTTCGCGATCGGCTACCTCGGCATGTGGCTGGCGACGCAGGCGAACCTGCGCGTCGCGGCCGCGTCGCGGGAGCCCGGCGGTCGCGAGAAGGCGATGCGCCTGGCGTTCCGCACCGGTGGCGTCGTCGGCATGATCACCGTCGGCCTCGGCCTCTTCGGTGCCGCGGTGGTCGTCCTCGTCTACACCGGACAGGCCCCGAAGGTGTTGGAGGGCTTCGGTTTCGGTGCCGCGCTGATCGCGATGTTCATGCGTGTCGGCGGCGGTATCTTCACGAAGGCCGCCGACGTCGGCGCCGACCTGGTCGGCAAGGTCGAGCAGGGCATCCCCGAGGACGATCCGCGCAACGCGGCCACCATCGCCGACAACGTCGGTGACAACGTGGGCGACTGCGCCGGGATGGCCGCCGACCTCTTCGAGTCGTACGCGGTCATGCTCGTGGCGGCGCTGATCCTGGGTAGCACCGCCTTCGGCGTGCACGGCCTGATCTTCCCGCTCATCGTCCCCGCCATCGGCGTGATCACCGCGGTCATCGGTGTCTACATCACCAAGGCCAAGGCGGGCGAAGGCGGTCTGGTCACGATCAACCGCTCGTTCTACATCTCCGCGGCCATTTCCGCGGTGCTGTCGACGATCGCGGCGTTCGTCTACCTGCCCGGTTCGTTCTCCGAGTTCGGCGAGGCCTTCGCCGGCAAGTCGGGTAACCCGGCGCTGATCGCGACCCTTTCGGTGATCATCGGCATCGTGCTCGCCGCGATCATCCTCAAGGTCACCGGCTACTACACCGGCACCGAGTACAAGCCGGTCAAGGAGGTCGGCAAGTCCTCGGAAACCGGTGCGGCGACGGTGATCCTGGCCGGTATTTCGGTCGGGTTCGAGTCCGCTGTGTACACCGCGCTGGTCATCGCCGCGGCCGTATTCGGCGCTTTCCTGGTCGGTGGCGGCGTCGCGCTGTTCGCCGTGGCGCTGGCCGGTACCGGGCTGCTGACCACCGTCGGCGTCATCGTCGCGATGGACACCTTCGGCCCGATTTCGGACAACGCGCAGGGTATCGCGGAGATGTCGGGTGACGTCGACGAGGACGCGGCGCAGATCCTCACCGAGCTCGACGCGGTCGGCAACACCACCAAGGCCATCACCAAGGGCATCGCCATCGCCACGGCGGTCCTCGCGGCGACGGCGCTGTTCGGGTCCTATCAGGACGCGATCACCAAGGCGGTCGGCGATGGCAAGGAGTTCATCGCGAACATCGTCGGCCCGGAGACGCTCGTCGGTGTGATCATCGGTGCGGCGGTCGTGTTCCTGTTCTCCGGTCTCGCGGTCAACGCGGTGTCCCGGGCCGCCGGCGCGGTCGTCTACGAAGTGCGCCGCCAGTTCCGTGACATCCCGGGGATCATGGAGGGCACCACCCGTCCCGAGTACGGACGGGTCGTCGACATCGTCACGCGTGACTCGCTGCGGGAGCTGACCACGCCCGGTCTGCTCGCGGTCTTCGCCCCGATCGCGGTCGGCTTCGGCCTCGGCACCGGCGCGCTCGCCGGATACCTGGGTGGTGCGATCGCGACCGGGACCCTGATGGCGATCTTCCTCGCCAACTCCGGTGGCGCCTGGGACAACGCGAAGAAGCTCGTGGAGGACGGAAGCCACGGCGGCAAGGGTTCGGACGCGCACGAGGCCACCATCATCGGTGACACCGTGGGTGACCCGTTCAAGGACACCGCCGGCCCGGCGATCAACCCGCTGATCAAGGTGATGAACCTGGTGTCGGTGCTGATCGCCCCGGCGGTCGTGCAGTTCTCGATCGGCCCGGACGCCAACGTCGGCGTCCGGATCGGGATCTCGCTGGTCGCCGTCGCGATCATCGTGGCCGCGATCGTCGTCTCCAAGCGCCGCGAGTCGGTTCTCTCCGACACTCCCGCGGAAGCGAAGGCGTAACGCCGGAAAGTACCGCCCGCCGGGCCCGTCACGGATTTTCCGTGGCGGGCCCGGCGGCCGTCCGGGGCAGGCTAATCTCTGCGCGTCACACTGAATCCCGATCCGGGGAGTCCCTGCCATGAGGCGTTCGCTGGCCTTGTTCGCCGCCGCTTTCCTGCTGGCGGGTTGCGGCGGCACCGAGCCGACGGCCGCCGCGCCGCCTTCTCCCACCCCCGCCGCCGGAGGCTCGTGGATGGACGGCTTCTGCGGTTCGCTGATCGACTTCGCCAAGATCGGCGAATTCAGGATGCCCGACTTCGAACAGGACGACCCCGCGAACGCCCGGAACGCGATGGACGCGGCCTTCGGTGTGTTCGCCCCGGGTTTCGACAACGCCGTGACCGGACTGAACGGACTCGGCCAGGCGCCGAGCGCGGAAGCCGAGGCCGCGCGCAAGAGCATCGTCGATGCGCTGACGCCGATCCGCGACAAGGTCATCGCCGCGAAGACCAAACTGGACGCCGCCCCGAAGAACGACAAAGCGGCAACGGCGGAGGCCGGGCTCGCGTTCCGCCAGATCGGGTCGGACATCAACGACATGCCCGACCCGTTCCAGCAGCTGGAAACGAACGCGTCGCTGAAGGCGCTGGCCGGGCAGGCGCCCAACTGCGAGAAGCTGCCCTCTTGACTTCTTTCCGCCACGTTGATTTGCAATGCCCCGCGGTATCGGTACCGTCGAGGGCCAGCTGGGAAGTCGTCAGGTCGGGAGGTGTATTCGTGCGGCCGCGGTTCACCGTCCTTGCCGCGCTAGCAACAGGTATCGGACTCGGCCTCGCCGGGTGCGGGCAGCAGCCCGCGGTGACTTCCCATGCCAGACAAGAAGGTCTCGCGACGGTCAGCGCGTCGCAGGCCGACCCCGCCTCCGCCTGGGCGGAGGGGTACTGCGGCGCGGCCGGCGGGCTCGTACGGACGCTGGCGACGCTGCCCAGTGTCGATCCGAGCACGCCCCAGCAGGCATCCCGGACCTCCGGTGAACTGATGGGCTCGGTGGTCGAAGGACTGAACCGCACCTCGGCCGCGCTCAAGAACCTCGGTCCGTCTCCGGTCGCGGGCGGCGACGCCTCGCGAGCGGCCGCCGTCGCCCAACTCGATGACATCCGCGTCCGCGCCGACGACGTCCGCCACCGCCTTGACTCCTCAACCGACGCCGAAGCGACGAAGACGGCCCTTCGCGACGCGAGGACGTCGCTCGACGAACTCGACCGTCTCGACCTTCTCAGGGGCCTTAATGACGTGCCTCAGCTCGCTTCCGCGAGCAGCCGGATCCAAATCTGCCAGGAATTGGTCAAGCAACCGCGCTGAGTCACCGGACTGTCACTGGCCATGAGTCGAACTTGTGTTCTATTGTGTCGGGGTGGACGGGACGATCTCGCTCTTCTCGGCGGAGGCGAGCGGGCCGGGGCTCGCCGACCTCGCCGGTGTGCTGTGCGGGCCCGGGCGGATGACGGGCTTCGGGCGGACGGCCGCGCGGCTGTCAGCCCTGGTCGACGAGCCGTGGCGGGCCCGCGCCCTCGCCCGTGAATGCCGTCGGCGTGGTGCCGAGGCGCAGGTTTCGGCCGCCGAATGCGGGCGGCCGCTCGTGAGAACGCCGTTCCGGGTCGATTTGCTGCCGCTGGAGCGGCGCTGGAGTCAGGGTGAAGAAAAGGTCCTGCCGGACGGGTTCCGGCTCGACGGGGCGATGCTGAGGATGTGGGCGCTGGCAGGTGGGAGCCCCCAGGGCAACGGCTACCTGCTCGCGCTCGATCCGGAGGCGCCGGAGACCCATGAGCGGCTGATCGCGGCACTGGCGCAGCTCGGTGTGCCGGCGAAAGTACTGAAAGGTGAAGAGTCCTTACTGCGCGTCACCGGCCGCCGGCGGCTGGCGCACGTGCTGGAGCTGATCGGGGACGCGCCCGCCGGGGCGGAACCCGCCTGGCCGAGCCTGGTGCCCGTCGTCCGCGCCGGGTGAAGCTTCGAGTGTGTTATGAACGGACCTTTCATAACAAAATTTGTTATGAAAGGTCCGTTCATAACATCCGGGAGGGGCGGACGGTCAGGGCTTCGGCGCCTTGCAGTTCGGGTTCGCCAGGTCCAGCTCACTACGCGAAAGGCAGGAGGTCAGCTGATAGGTCTGCTCCCCGTAGTTGATGCCCTTCCGCACGGTCACCTTCCCGGCCGCGTCGACCTCGCACGGGTTGTTCATCGTGCACCGTTGACCGCTTTCGTTGCCGGTGTTGTTGACGCCGACGACCTTGCCGGTCGAGGTTTCGATGATCGGCGACCCCGAGGTCCCGCCGATCGTCTTGCACGCCGGGGTGTACCTGATCGAGTCCTTCCAGACCCAGTCCGCCTCGTGCAGCTCGTGGACGAAGCCGTCGATGTTGCAGGAGTAGATCTTCTTCCAGTAGCCGGAGACCACGTCCATCGCGACGCCCGCCGACGGACGGGTCGGCGAGAGCGTCAGCGGGGCGATGCCGTAGGTCGCCTTGATCTTGGCGTAGCTGGTGTTGAGCTGGTAGAGCGAGACGTCCGTGTCGGTCATCGTCGCGTAGAGCAGCTTCTTCGCCTTGAGCGTGCCCAGCGACGAACGGCCGTCCTTGGACAGGAGGCTGAAGGTCCGTGACGAAGGCTGATTGACGATTACTTCTCCAGGGTCAGGGAAACCTTCTTGGAGGCAATGGCCGTTGGAAAGGACGAGGGCGGGGTCGTCGAGGCTCGCCTCTGGTGGCTTGACCACCGACCCGGAGCAATTCGACAGCGCCACGGTTCCGGCGAAAGTGGTCGTCGCCGCTTCCGCCGGGGCGGCTCCGACCAGGGCGGATGCGGTCAGCATGGCGAAAAGTGTGCCGAGGAGTCGTCGGGTCACGTGGAGTCCTTTCGGTTCGGCGTGGATATCAAGTGAAGCGTTGGCGGAAGGGAGCCACCACCGTCGAACGGAGGGTGTTCACCTCGTCACGCGGTACCCCGGGGGGACGTGTCCGACATCACGTGCTAGGTCTTGAAAGGAAACATCGGCGAGGTCAGCGGCGATGCGCTGGACACACGATCGGCGGCGTGTTGCACCACCTAGACGTGGTCCGGGTGGTGCGAGCGTGCACACTGACGGGTCGAGAGGCGGCGCGAAGGCGCCGAAGATGAGCGGAGAGCAGGACAGCGTGGCAGGAGCACGGACGAAGAAGACCGCGGCGTCGGACGACGGCGCGGGCCGTCGTCGGCTGGTGATCGTCGAGTCGCCGACCAAGGCCCGCAAGATCGCCCCGTACCTCGGCGTCAACTACGTCGTGGAGTCCTCCGTCGGACACATCCGCGACCTTCCCCGTGGCGCGGCCGACGTGCCGGCCCAGTACAAGGGCGAGTCGTGGGCGCGGCTGGGTGTCGACGTCGACAACGACTTCAAGGCGCTGTACGTCGTCACGCCGGACAAGAAGTCCAAGGTCACCGAGCTGAAGAGCCTGCTGAAGGACGTCGACGAGCTCTACCTCGCGACGGACCCCGACCGCGAAGGCGAGGCCATCGCGTGGCATCTGCTGGAAACCCTCAAGCCGAAGATCCCGGTCCGCCGGATGGTCTTCCACGAGGTCACCGAGCAGGCGATCCGCGCCGCGGCCGACAGCACCCGTGAACTCGACGGCGACCTGGTCGACGCGCAGGAGACCCGCCGCATCCTCGACCGGCTCTACGGCTACGAGGTCTCACCCGTGCTGTGGAAGAAGGTCATGCCGAAGCTTTCGGCGGGCCGCGTACAGTCCGTGGCGACCCGGATCGTGGTCGAGCGGGAGCGCGAGCGCATGCGCTTCACCTCGGCGTCGTACTGGGACATCTCGGCGACGATGGAGAACACAGCCGCCGGCGCCGAGAACGGCGAGCCGCGGAACTTCCCGGCCAGGATGATCGCCGTCGACGGAGCACGGCTGGCCACCGGCCGTGACTTCGGCTCGGACGGGCAGCTGAAGGCCTCGAACCACGAGATCCGCGTGCTGGCCGAGGCCGACGCGGTCCGGCTGGCCGAGGCGCTGAAGAACCGTGATTTCAAGGTCGCGAGCGTCGAAGAGAAGCCGTACACGCGGAAGCCGTACGCGCCCTTCATGACCTCGACCCTTCAGCAGGAGGCGGGCCGCAAGCTGCGGTTCACCTCCGAGCGCACCATGCGGATCGCGCAGAAGCTGTACGAAAACGGTTACATCACTTATATGCGTACCGACTCCACGACACTGTCGGAGTCGGCGATCTCGGCGGCGCGCAGCCAGGCCACGCAGCTGTACGGCAAGGAATACGTCTCGCCGTCGCCGCGCCAGTACACCCGCAAGGTGAAGAACGCGCAGGAAGCCCACGAGGCGATCCGTCCCTCCGGCGAGGTCTTCCGCACGCCGGGCCAGGTCGCGAAGGATCTGGACACCGACGAGTACCGCCTGTACGAGATGATCTGGCAGCGCACGATCGCGTCGCAGATGGCGGACGCGAAGGGCACCACGATGTCGGTGCGCATCGTCGGCACCGCCACCAGCGGCGAAGAGGTCACCTTCGCCTCCTCGGGCCGCACGATCACCTTCGCCGGGTTCCTCAAGGCGTACGTCGAGGCCGTCGACACCGAGAGCGGTGGCGAGGCGGACGACAAGCAGAGCCGTCTGCCTCAGCTGGTCAAGGACCAGGCGCTGACCGCGACCGACCTGAGCCCGGACGGGCACACCACGTCGCCCCCGGCGCGCTACTCGGAGCCGAGCCTGGTCAGCAAGCTCGAAGAGCTGGGCATCGGCCGCCCGTCGACGTACGCGTCGATCATCAAGACCATCCAGGACCGCGGCTACGTGTGGAAGAAGGGTTCCGCGCTGGTGCCCTCCTGGGTCGCGTTCGCCGTGATCGGCCTGATGGAGCGGCACTTCGAGCGGCTGGTCGACTACGACTTCACCGCCGGTATGGAGGACGAGCTCGACCGCATCGCCGCCGGTGACGAGCACCGGACGCAGTGGCTGTCGAAGTTCTACTTCGGTGGCGACATGGGCGTCGACGGCTCCGTCGGCCGGCTGGGTGGTTTGAAGAAATTGGTCGGCTCGGGTGTCGAGGACATCGACGCCCGCGAGATCAACTCGATCCCGCTGTTCAGCGACGCCGACGGCCACACCGTCGTCGTGCGCGTCGGCCGCTACGGCCCATACCTCGAGCGTGAGGTCGACGGGACGTCGCAGCGGGCGAACCTGCCCGAGGACCTCCCGCCGGACGAGCTGACCCAGGAGATCGCGGAGAAGCTGTTCGCGACGCCGCAGGAAGGCCGCGTACTCGGCAAGGACCCGGTCAGCGGGCACGAGATCGTGGCGAAGGAAGGCCGCTTCGGCCCGTACGTCACCGAGCTTTTGCCGGAGCCGGAGCCGCTGCCCGAAGGCGCGACAGCCGCGCAGAAGAAGGCCGCGAAGGCGAAGCAGCCGAAGCCGCGTACGGGTTCGCTGTTCAAGTCCATGTCGATCGAGACGATGAACCTCGAAGACGCGCTGAAGCTGCTTTCGCTGCCGCGTGTGGTCGGCAAGGACCCGGAATCCGGCGACGAGATCACCGCGCAGAACGGGCGCTACGGGCCGTACCTGAAGAAGGGCACGGACTCGCGTTCGCTCACGACCGAGGACCAGCTTTTCTCGATCACGCTCGAAGAGGCGCTGAAGATTTATTCGGAGCCGAAGCAGCGTGGCCGGTCCGCGACCGCGAAGCCGCCGCTCAAGGAACTCGGCGACGACCCGGTGTCGGGTAAGCCGATGGTGGTCAAGGACGGCCGCTTCGGTCCGTACGTGACCGATGGCGAGTACAACGCGACGCTGCGGAAGTCGGACAGCATCGAGGAGCTGACCGCCGAGCGCGGTGCCGAACTGCTGGCGGAGAAGCGCGCGAAGGGCCCCGCGCCCAAGCGCAAGGCTCCGGCGCGGAAGCCCGCGGCCGCCAAGACGACCGCGGCCAAGAAGACCACCGCGACCAAGTCGGCAGCCGCGAAGACGACTGCGGCCAAGAAGCCCGCTTCGCGCTCGACGGCCACGAAGACGAAGTAGCGCACTGTCTCAAGCGCAATGAAGGGGCCTTTCATGGCGAATTCGCTATGAAAGGCCCCTTCATTGCAGTCAGGGGCGAAGGCCCGCCCAGAAGTCGCACCGGTGATCGGCGACGTGGTCGATCGGCCGGATCGCGTCCGGCGCCAGTGAGAGCACCGGACCTCCGTGAGCGAAAGAGTCCCACCGAGGCGAACCGGCCGCGTTCGGATCACCCGTGCGGATGAAGGCGGTCCAGTACGCGATCATCTGCTCCGACAGGCGTTTCTGCTCCGGCTGTAGCGGCAGTTCCTTGCCGTGGAGTTCGAAGAGGTAGCCGAGTTCGAGCGCGTGCGCCGCGCCATGCGGCAGGCCCGGCGCCTCGATGACGTTGACGTTGGGCGCGTTCTTGTCGTCGAACTCGTAGGCGTGCACCGGAGTCCGCCGTGAAAGCAGCCGGTTCCCCTCGGCCGTCGGGCACGCCCAGGAGCGGTCGGTGGTGACCGTCGCCCACGCCATGGCAGGTGATTCGTAGTCCCGCGACGGATACTTCGCGGCGACTTCGGCGGCGCGCGAGCCGAAGGACGCGCGAAGGAATTCCTGGTAGCGCTCTTCGGTGATCGGTTTGACCAGGTGGACGCCCGCGATGAACGCCCGCATCTCGTCGCGGGTGCCGCCGGAGATGATCGGGACCCGGTGGAAAGTGCCTCGCCGCAACGCTTTCGCGGGATCGGACGGCAGCAGCGAGGTGTGATAGGTCAGGTGGTTGGCGAAGGTCTGGTGGTCCTTCACCAGATCCGTGGCCGGGAGGCGGCGAAGACAGCCGATCGTGTCCGGGCCCGTGCAGCCGTGGCGCGCGGCGGCCGCCACGCCGTCGGCTTCGGTTTCGGCCAGCGGCGAGTACTGGGTCTGGGCGTCCGTGTTCGGGATCAGGCCACCGGTCGGCCAGTCCAGCATGCAGGAGCCGGACATGATCGCGGCCTTGTGGAAGAGACCGGTCGCGGCGGGCGACGTGAGCAGCGCGCAGGTGCTCATCCCACCGGCGGACTGCCCCGCCAGTGTCACGTCGCGTGGGTCGCCGCCGAACGCCGCGATGTTGCGCTGCGTCCAGTTCAACGCGGCGAGCTGATCCGCCAGGCCGAAATCGCCGGAGCCCGCGAGCCCCGGAAGCCCGAAGTAGCCGAACACGCCGAGCCGGTAGTTCGTCGTCACCACGACGACGTCGCCTTGATCCGCCAGGCGTCGCGCGTCGTAGAAGCTTCCCGCGTCGAGGGTGTAGCCGCCGCCGTGCAACCAGACCAGCACCGGCAGCCGACGGCTTCCCGCGTCGCGCGGCACCGTGACGTTGAGGAAGAGACAGTCTTCCGTGCCGCCGCCGGTGCGCTGGGGGCAGATGTTCCCCGGTTTCGTCGCGTCGGCGACGTCCTCCCACGGTTCCGGTGGCCGCGGCGGCTTCCAGCGGTCCTCGCCGACGGGCGGGGCGGCGAACCTGATCCCGCTGTACGTCCGGGCCGGCCCGGACTCCTTGCCGTGGACCGGTCCCGCGTCGGTGCGCACGACGAGCGGGTCGGCGGCCGCGATGATCGTGAGAAGGCCGGTGACGACTGCCAGTAGTAGATGCATCGGATGTCCCTTCAGGGGTGGACGGGTTCCTCCGCGAGACGGCGCCACAGTCCGGCATGGCGGAAGTAGAGGTGTTGAAGCACTTGGACGGCGACGAACGTGACGCCGTACAGCGCGGTGCCGAGAGCGGGAACGGCGTCCATCGGGAGGGCGTACGCCATCAGGACCCGCCCGGCGGCATCGGCGAGCAGGGCGACACCCCACAGGACGGTCGCGACGCGCCAGGCACGCCGGAACCACCGGTGCCGCGGCCACAGGTCGTTCCAGTCGGCGGCGCGCAAGGCTTCCGCCCAGGGGCTCTTGGCGAGCATCGAGCGGGCCAGGGTGAACGCGAGCGGCCGGGTGAACAGCAGCGAGACCAGGAACGCGGCACCGATCGCCCCGGTGAACCAGCCGGCCTTCGCCAGCATGAACCGGGGACTGCCGGTGATGAACGAGACGCCGACGCTGACCGCGAAGACGACCAGCACGAAGATCGCCAAGGTGTCGATCTCGCGCAGCCGGATCGCCCGGTACAGCAAGAAAAGCACGGTCGGCAGCGCGCCGAGGGCGAGTGCGGGCAGGACGTCCGTGCCCAGGCCCCGCAACACGTAATAGCCCGCGACGGGCACCACGATTTCGAGCAGCACCATGCTCCACTGGCGGATCGCGGAGGTCATGTCGGACGGCGGGTCGCCAGGTCGAAGAGGGTCACCAGTTCCTCCGCGTAGGCGGTGAGGTCCGTTTCCGGCGCCCCGGCGAGCAGGAAGACCGGGCCCTCCACCGATCGCCGGATGGTCGTCGCCATCACCCGGACGTCGAAGTCGCGGAACTCGCCGCTCTCCTGGCCCCAGCGCAGGATGCGTTCCACCGGTTCGAGCGCGGCCTGCTCGGTCGCCGGGTCGTAGCCGAGCGCGCCGCCGAGGAAGATGTTCAGCAGCGCCCGCATCCGGGTCGGCTGTGCGGCGGCGAACTCGAGATTGGCCTCGAGGTAGGTCCGCAGCGCCGCGCTCGCGGACGACGGCGTGCTCATCCGTTCCGCCATGAACGCGCTGATCTCGCCGAAGACGTCTTCGAGGACCGTGCGGACCAGTTCCTCCTTGTTCGCGAAGTGGTACGAGATCAGCCCAGTGCTCGACAACTTCGCCTCCTTCGCGATCTGAGCGAACGACGCGCGGGCGTAGCCGAGACCCGCGATCGTCTCGATGGCCGCGGCCACGATCTGTGCGCGCCGGGCACTCTCGGTGAACGTCTTCGCTTTTGCTTGCATGAGCAAAAGATAGCTCAGTCGAGCAAATCCGTCGACCGGATACCGCTCACCGACCGCTCGCCGACCGACCCCACCCGTTCGAACAAAAGTTCTAAAAATTGTCGGTACCAGGGTGTTCAATGGTCAGGTGAGCACTTCAACGACCGCTGTCTTCGACGTCATCGACGAGGTCATCGCCCCGCTGGCCGCCGAGGTTCCGGAGCGTCCCTCGGTGATGGAGTTCTACGATCCGGAACTCGCCGTGCCACCCGTGCTGGCCGACGAGGAGCCGGTTCCGGGGCTCACCCTTGCCGAGGAGGTGGAGCAGTACACCCGGTTCGTCAGCGGGATGGCGGCGATCGGACTGGCCCCCGGCGGCGAGGTCACCCCCGAGGCCGTCGGGCTTTACCGCGCGCTGCGCGGCGGGTTCATCCGCGGCGTGGTGACCGGGGTCTTCCCGGCCCGCCCGGAGCCGTGGGAGGTCCGGTTCTTCGGCGACGAGGACTACACCACGGTGCTGAACAAGCTCGGCAGGCGAGCGCGGCTGCGGTCCGGTTTCCTCAGCGCGCTGCCGGGCTGGGTGTTCGACGGGCTGCCCGACCACCCGACCGGCCCCGGCGAGACCGTGCGTATCCGGACGGACGCGGGTGGCCTGATCCCGCTGAGGGCTCGAGAGGCCGTCGAGGTGATCCGTGAGGGTGCTTCGCGGCCGCGTCACGGCACCGTCCTGGTCGATCTCGCGGTGCGGAACTCCATCCTCGCCGAGTATCCGCACGGCGCGTTCGGCCTGGTGGACAACGACCTCGGCCGGTACCAGTTCAGCGCGGCGATGGACGCCGACGGCGGCTGGACGCTCACCTGGGGTCCGGCCAGCCGGTCGATGGCCGAAGAGTGGATCGTGAAGGCGGTGCAGAACCATGCGTGAGCCGAAGACGGTGAAGGAACTGATGAAGCGCGCCGCCGAGCCGGTGCTGCGCGCGGTGCCCGAGCGCCGGAGCGTGTACCTAGGCTACGACCCGGAGATCACCGACGACGAGATCCGCCGCCTGTGCCCGTCCTACGACGAGCCGGCGGATCTCGTCACCCAGGCCGAGCGGTACGCGGCCAAGGCGGCGATGCTCGAAGAGGCCGGGCTGATGGAGAACGGCGAGATCCACCCCGCCGCGATGCAGATGCACGGCGTGATGCTGCGGGGTTCGGTGCGAGGCGTCCTCACCGGCGTCTTCGCGTCCGCGCCCCGCGCGGTGCGGGTCGATTGCTACGGCGACGGGCACCAGGCGGTCGTCTGGCGGATGCGGTCGGGGCGGCGGACCACGTTCAGCCTGAGCGACTTCGGCGAACTGGGCGCCCGCGTGTTCGGCGGGCTCCCGCACGTCCCGGCGGGCGAAGTGGCGCCGATGCGCATCCGGATCGACGAGCACGGCGTGCCGCTGCCCGGTCAGGACGAAGAGGTCGGCCTGGTCGGCGACACGCTGACCAGGCCGCGGACCGGGACGGCGATTCTCGACCTGGTCGCCTTCGGCGGGCTCAACGCCGAGTACCCGGACTACGGATTCGTGATCGTCGACAACGATCTGGGGAGGTTCGTGGTGTACGCCGCCCCTTCCGAAGGGTGGCTGATGTTCGGTGGAATGGACCGCCTGGCGTTGGCGGGCTGGCTGCACGAGGCGGTGGACTTGAGCCGGACGTAGCCGCTTCACGCGATGAGGGGGAGGGCGGGCAGATGGACCTGGACCGGCGCGCGGCGGACGCGTGGTTCCGGCGGCGAGGGCTGCCGATGGTCATCCACCGGCGAAGGCGCGGCGCGGGCATGGTGCGCCGGTCGACGCCGGGGCTGGTGTTCCTGTGCCTGCTCGACCTGCTGCTAACCGGGTTGCTGAAGCTGCTCGACGTCTCCGAGGCAGTGCTCGAAGCCAGGATGCGCGAGAGCGGCCTCGCCTATGTCCTCGGCGTGCTGGCGCTGACGGTCGCCGTGGTCGTGGTGCCGGTGGTCGGCGGCCGCCTGATGGCAAAGCTGCTCCGGGCAGTGCACCGCATCCGGGTCCGGCTGGCCGTCATGGCCGTGACGATCGGCTTCTGGGTGCTGGTGCTGCCGCTCGGCGAGCGGCTCACCGGACTGGTGCCGTGGGACGACCCGCTGTGGCTGGCCGTGCTCACCAACCTGGCGGCGCTGGCCGTGCTGATGCTGCTGGTGCGGGTCGGCGTCGGCTCGATCCTGACCTGGGCGGCGCGGAGCGCGGTCGCGCAGGTCAGGGCCATCGGCATGCTCGCGTCGCGGGCGTTGCCGTTGCTCCTGCTGGTGGTGATGTTCAGCTTCTTCACCGCCGAGCTGTGGCAGGCCGTGGAACGCCTGAGCCCGGGGCGGTTGTGGCTGGTGGCCGGCTTCCTCGTGGTGATCGGGGCGGTGTTCCTGGCGTCGATGCTGTCCGACGAGATGAAGGAGCTGAAGTCCTGGACCCTGGAACCCGGGGCGGCCGTCCTGCGCGGCACGCCGTTCGACGACGACACTCCGCCGCCGGGTCGGCGTGCGCCTGCGATGACCACTCTTGCGAAGACAGAGCGACTGAACATCGGCCTGGTGCTGTTCCTCGCCCAGGCGGTGCAGATCGTGGCGTTCGGAGTACTGGTGTTCGCCTTCTTCATCGTGTTCGGGGCGCTGATCCTCCGGCCGGAGGTCGTGACGGTGTTCGCCGGCCGTGAATCGGCGCCAGGAACACTGCTGGGTGTCCCTCTACCGGTGAGTTCCGCACTCGTCAATGTCTCCCTTTTCCTTGCGGTTTTCTCCGGTTTGTACTTCGCCGCTTCAACCGCGACAGATGCCCGGTACCGGCGTTCTTTCTTCGAACCTTTGCTGGAGGATGTGAAGATCAGCCTTGCCGCGCGTGACATTTACCTTGCCCATTGGGCGGATGTGCGCCGGGCCGAGGTGGTTACCCTGGAAGCAGAGGACATTCCCCAGTGAGGTGGTCACCATGAACGGGAAGGGCGAAGCCCCCTTCTTCGATGCTCCCGAATTCGTGAAAGGCGACGGCACTCAGGCAGATCCTCCCGGCGACACATTCACCGACCCGATGTCCGGGCTGGTCACGACCGACGCGCCCGCGCAATCGACTTCCCTGGCAGGGGACGACGAAGTCCGTGTGGAGGTGCCCGGCCCGGTCCAGCCCGACCCGGAATACGTGAGCCGGATGGTCAACGCCGCTCTGCTGGCGGACGAGCAGCCCACCCGGACGCCGGGCGCGGAGCAGTCCGCGATCCTCCCGCCCGGGAAGATCGTCAGCACGGTCGGTGAGCAAGGCGCTACGCCGATCGGGATCCTGCCCCAGCAGCGCACGTGGCCGTCGAGGCCGCCGCAACTGCTTCGCCAGCCTCGCCGGTTCAAGCAGGAAGAGCCGGTCGAGGTCGACGAAGAGGACGAGTTCGAAGTACGGCGTGCCAAGCGTCCGGTGCAGTTTCCGAGGCTCGGCAAGCCGTCGTCGAACACCACCGGTGTGATGATCGCGATCGCGCTCATGATCGTCTTCGCGGTGCTCGCCATTCAGCTGCTGGCCAGCCTGTTCAACAGCATCGCGGGGATCTTCGGGTAACCCGTCCGGCGGTAGCGCCGGACGGGGCCGTCCGTCCCCACGTCACCCATCGGGATACCCTGGCCATACGGTCGGGGGATTCGGCGTACACCCGGGTCGCCCGGCGCCGCGTGACTAGTGGGGTGGGCGTATCAGCGAGGGCGTGCAGTCAGTGCCCGAAGCGGGCACGGGCGGATCTTCGGGCCGTGATGCCTCCACCATCCACCGTGCGCGGCGGGTGCTGGCGATCAAACCGTTCCGCCGGCTCTGGGGTGTCAGCTATCTGTGCAGTGTCGCGGACTGGCTGAACCTGCTCACGCTGACCGGTCTGGTCACCAAGCTGACCGACAGCTACGCCGCGCAGAACTTCGCGTTCGTCGGTGTCGTGCTGACGTCGCTGCTGCCGGGCCTGCTGTTCGCCCCGCTCGGCGGGCTGCTCGCCGACCGGTTCGACCGGCGCAAGGTGATGGTGCTCTGCGATCTCGGCCGATGCGGGTTCCTGCTGTCGATCGCGTTCGTCGGCACACCGTGGTGGGTGTTCGTCGGGAACTTCCTGGTCGGCTGCTGCTCGATGATGTGGATCCCGTCGAAGGACGCGGCGGTGCCGAACCTGCTGCGCCGCCCGGACCAGGTCGAGACGGCCAACCAGCTCGGCATGGTGATGACCTACGGCCTCGCGGTGATCACCGCGGCCGGGGCGAACGCCGTGCTCACCGGCAGTAACACCACGTTCCATTTCTTCCAGGGCGATGCCCAGCTCGGTATCGCGAAGGTCGCCGTCGTCATCACCGGCCTGCTGTACCTGACCAGCGCGATCGTGATCGCCACCCGCATCCCCGAGCTTTCGCTGCGCAACGTCCACGCGGTCGAAAAACCCAAGGTCAAGGCGGCCGACGAGGAGAAGTTCGGCTTCCGCCAGATGATCTCCGACGGCGCCCGGTTCGTCCGGACGACGCCGTTGGTGCGCGGGTTGATGATCGGCGCGTTCGGCGCGTTCGCCGCCGGTGGCGCGGTGATCGGTTCGGCCAAGCCGTACTCGTCCAGCCTGCTCGGCGGTGACGCGGCGTTCAACCTCCTCGTTCTCGCCGTTTTCCTCGGTCTCGCCACCGGGATGGCCTTGGCTCCGAAACTCGCCCGGCGGCTCGCGCACGACCGGCTGTTCGGGATCTCGATCGTCGCCGCGGGCCTGTGTCTCATCGTCGTCGCGCTGTCGCCGCACCTCGCCGTTTCGCTGGTCGCGGTCGCCGCCGTCGGGGTGTGGGCCGGGACGGCGTTCCTGACCGGCGTCACGATCATCGGTTCGCGGATCGAGGACTCCATCCGCGGCCGGATCAACGCGATCTACCAGTCGCTGATGAAGATCGTGTTGTTCGGCTCGACGATCCTGGTGCCGGTGCTGATCAGCGCGGTCCAGCAGACCGAGATCACCTTGTGGGGCGGCACGATCACGATCGACGGCAGCAGGCCGGTGATGATCGGCGGCGGGGTGCTGGCGCTGATCGCCGGCCTCGTCGCCTATCGGCAGATGGACGACAGGCGTGCCGAGCCGATCCTCGCCGATCTCCGCAACGCGTTGCGCCGGAGCCCGCGCCGCGTCAACGGGTTGCTGATCGCGCTCGAAGGCACGCGCGCCATCAACACCGAGACCCAGGCCGCGCGGCTGGCCGAGTGGCTGCGCGCGGGGACGCGTCCCGTCGTGCTGGCCGCGGACCCGGCACTGGACGACCAACGGCTCGCGAAGTTGCTAGCCGGTGCTTCGCTGACCGGTGCGCGGGCGCAGGCGCTCGCCGCCGCCGCGGTGCGGGCGGACATCGTGGAACGGGACATCCAGCCCGCGCTCGACGCCGGTTCCGTCGTGGTGATGGAACGGTTCGTGGACTCGCCGCTGGCGCATCTGTCGGCGGTCGCCGGGCTGGACAGCCAGGAACTCGAAGGGCTCGCCGACTGGGCGACCAACCGGCTGCGGCCGGACATCACCGTCCTGCTGGACGCCGATCCCGGCACGGTGATGCGGAAGTCGGAGTCGCTGGACGCGCAGTGGCGGGTGCAGCATCTGCTCACGGAGATGGCCGCCGCCGACCCGGACCGGTACGTGGTGGTCGACGCGGACGGTACCGAGGGCGAAGTGAGCGACAGGGTGCGGACCGCGGTCCGCGCGGTGCTGGTCGGACGGCTCGCCGGGCTCGCTCCGGCGGAGGAAAAGGTCGAGGCGAGATGACGGAAGCCCCGGTGCTGATCGGTGTCTGGAAGCAGCTCGTCGGCCAGGAGCCCGCCGCGCGCCTCCTTTCTTCGGCGTCGACGGCGGCCGCGCGGATCGTCGAGAACCAGCCTGTCGCACCGGGGGCGATGACCCACGCGTGGCTGGTGACCGGGCCGCCGGGTTCGGGCCGCTCGACCGCCGCGAGGGTGTTCGCGGCGGCGTTGCAGTGCGGCACCGGTCTCGGTTGCGGGGAATGCCCCGGCTGTCGCACCGTGCTCGCCGGCACGCACGCCGACGTCAAGCTCGTCGCGCCGGAAGGCCTTTCGATCTCGGTCGCCGAAATGCGCGCGCTGGTCCAGTCAGCCGCTCGCCGTCCGACCACCGGGCGGTGGCAGGTGGTGGTCATCGAAGACGCCGACAGGTTGACCGAGGGCGCGTCGAACGCGTTGCTGAAGGCCGTCGAGGAGCCGCCGGACCGCACGGTTTTCCTGCTGTGCGCGCCGTCCGACCACCCGGACGACGTGTCGGTGACGATCCGCTCGCGGTGCCGTCTGGTCACCCTGCGGACCCCGCCCGCCGAGGCGATCGCGCAGGTGCTCGTGGAACGGGACGGTATCGATCCCGAACGCGCGCGATGGGCGGCGTCCGTCTCGAGTGGACATGTCGGCCGTGCGCGGCGGCTCGCCACCGACGAGGCGGCCCGGCAGCGGCGGGCTACGGTGCTGCGGATCCCGCTCGGCCTGCGTCGTCCGTCCGATGTGTTCACTTGCTCCGATCAGCTGATCAGCGCGGCCGAGGCCGACGCGGGTGAGGAGAGCAAGGTCCGCGACGAGGCCGAACGGTCCGAACTCCGCACCGCGATGGGCGGTGACGGCATCGGAAAGGGTGTCTCGGGCGCGAAACGCGCCGCCGAAGCCGCGGTGAAGCAACTCGAGAAGCGCCAGAAGTCACGTGCGACCCGGACCCAGCGGGACACCCTCGATCTCGCGCTGGTGGACCTCGCCGCGTTCTACCGGGACGTGCTCGTGACCGCGAGCGGCGCGAACGCGACGCTGAACCACCCCGACCACGCGTCGGAGATCTCGCAGGCCGCCTCCGCCTGGGCACCGGACTCGATCCTGCGCCGCCTCGAAGCCGTACTGGAATGCCGCGAGGCCATCGACCTGAACGTGAAACCGCGGATCGCCGTCGAAGCCATGGTCACCACGCTGCGCCAAGGCTGAACCGCCGTACCCCACCCCCCGCCCGTCCCAAGGGGGGCGACCCCGAGTCCAGTTTACCGGGGTTGGGGGTGGAAAGGTGCTGGTGGCGGGAGTTGTCCACAGGTTGAGGTGGTTGTGGACAAGTGCTGTGGGTAAGTGACGAGGATTCGGGTCGGGCCTGGGGGGCGCACCCTTGCTCGCTTGAAGTACATGAAGGCCCCCTTCACTGCGCCTGGCGCAGTGAAGGGGGCCTTCATGTACTTGGGGAGGGAGGGGTGAAGGTCGCGTTCCCTCGGCTGAGCCGCGGGAAGGGGGCCTTCACCCGCCATCGTTGGACCGGTGGGTCGCTGGGGAGCGTCCCGCCCTGACCCGAATCGCAACTCACGATCACGTCGGCAACCACTCACCGGCGATCGAGGGGCGGTACGAACGGGCCTCCCACGCGGGAGCAAGGCGCGAAAGGACCGTTCATCACCTCCTCGCCCCGGCTAGGTGCGCGGTCGCGGCGAAGGCTTAAAGTCCGGATCATCCTTCGGCGAAGGCGAAGGCGAAGACAGCCGAACCGGGACCACCGAAAGCCGGCGCCGTCCCGGCATGGCCGCGACGATGACGACACCGAGCAGCAGCATCGCGGTACCCGACCAGAACATCGGCACCGTGTCGTACGCGCCGCTGGTGTAGGCCAGGTTCTTGACCGGTCCCTTCGGCGCCGCGCCACCGTTGTTGCCCGCGGGCGGCGGGGTCACGGTGCCGCATTCGACACCGCCGGCCGGTGCGTGCGCACGGGCGATCTGCTCGCCGAGCGAGATCTGCGCCAGCGACGACGGCAGGTTCTTCGCCGCGTCCGGTGGCAGGGCCTTCTGCAGCGCGGTGGTCGGCAGGATCTGCAGGTCCAGCAGCCGCGCCGAGGCACCCAGCTGGAAACCCTTGAACGGCGAGTTCGTGTCGCTCGACTTCTGGTTCAGCCCGGCGATCGACAGCTTCAGCACCCCGAGGTCGAGGGTGAGCCCGTTCCCGGCCTCACCGCCGGGAAGCTGTTTCGTGGCCCCGTTCAGCATTTCGGCGAGACCGCCGATGACCGGCACGTTCTTCAGCTGTTCGAAGCCCGGCACCTGCTTGAGCGACGGCAGCGGGATGCCGATCGGGATGTCCTTGGTCGGGTTGTTCGCGTCGAGGGTGAACAGCACCTTGTCGCCGCGCACGATCTGCAGCACCGGCGCGCTGTACTCGACCTTCGACGTCTTCTTGTCGCCGGTCGAGGTGACCCGCAGCGTCGGCTGGCTGGCGACCTTGATCGTCAGGCCGAGCGGCGTGCCCTTCAACAGTTCGATGCTGGCCGCTTGCA
Source organism: Amycolatopsis coloradensis (assembly GCF_001953865.1). Lineage (GTDB taxonomy): Bacteria > Actinomycetota > Actinomycetes > Mycobacteriales > Pseudonocardiaceae > Amycolatopsis > Amycolatopsis coloradensis. The sequence continues at coordinate 219,202 of NZ_MQUQ01000003.1, read as the reverse complement.
GGGTCGAGGTCGATTCGACGGCCTTGTTCTTCGTGCCGGGCATGTCGACCAGCCGCACGGTCGAGCGCGACGACAGCGTGTTCGGCAGGCTCAGCACCGCGCCCTTGCCATCGGCACTGGTGCCGGTGCCCGAAAGCAGTCCGCCCAGGCTCGCCAGTGGGCCAGGAAGTGCTTCAAGACCGGCTCTGAGCTGCTCTGAAGCCTGGGTCAGCTGGTCGGCGCCCGGGATGTTCGGGATGGTCGGCAGCAGCGCGAGGTTCGCGATCGACGTGCTCGAGTCGGCGATCGTGCCGACGCACGGCCCGAGCGTCGGGCTCCAGCGCGCGTGCGCCTCGCCGTTCAACAGGCCGAGGTTGAACAGCGGGTTCTTCGGCGCGTTGAGGCCGCCGTTGATCGGCTTCGGGTTGTCCGGTAGCGCCGTCTGAACGAGGCTGCCCGGCGTCTGCGGCGCGTTGCCCGCGGCCGACAGCCCGAACGGCGACGACTGCGCGATCGACTTCTCGTAATTCAGGTAGGCCTCGGAGTTGGCCTGCGCGCTGGAGAGCCCCATCCCGGCTTCGAGCGCGGACTGCTTCGGCAGCAGCTTGTCCGCGCCGGGCAGGATCGCGCTCGTCGGCACCGCGTTGGGCAGCAGCCGGAGCACGCCGAGCGCCGCCCCCGCGTCACCCACCGCCTTCCCGAGCGGCTGCGGGCCGATCGGCGCCGACATCGGCGGCTGTCCCGGATTGGCCGGATCCGGGATCGGCGTGGTCGGGATGTCCTGGGCGATCGCCGGAGCCGCGGTCAGCAGAAGCAGAGCCGCGGCGGCCGGAAGCGCCAGCACACGGGGCAGTCGTCGCCGCATGAACAGGTCCTCCAGTGGGGATGGCCGATCTTGGGGGACTGAGACCGGCGTCATAGGACCCTAACGACGGTGGCCCCGGAAGGTGACGTTCAAGCCCTCCGCTACACTGGTCACCGTCATCGGACGCGAGCCCGATGTCTGCCGCCTTAGCTCAGTCGGCCAGAGCGATTCACTCGTAATGAATAGGTCAGGGGTTCGATTCCCCTAGGCGGCTCCGCAGGTCAGGGCCCCATCCGGACACTCCGGATGGGGCCCTGACCTTGGGGTCGAGTGACTGGCCCAGCCGTCGGGCCGGAGCGGCATACGCTTGGTCAAGTTCACCCGATCCGAGTCTCAAATCGATGGCGTCGACTTCGAGAAGCGCGCCGCATTCTTCGAAGAACTGAATCGTCGCCGTCGCTCATCAGCGACATGAATCCCAGCGGATTAGTCGAGGCCATGTTGTCGCGTGGGACGTGGACCGCCTTGACGCGGTGGACCAGGCTTTCCGTGGATTGCCAGGTCTCCTGCAGTCGGTGCGTCCTGCTCACGCGGGTGATCCGTTGTGACTCCAGCCGCTGAACCGTGAACGAGATCAGCGCTCAATCCACCGGAAATTCCCTGTCGGTGGAGCTTTTGAGAAACATCCGCGACAGCGAAGTACCCACTCCGGTGAGGTGATCGACGAGCGTGTCCGCGTCGGCGTCGAGGGCGCCGGAGCGCCACGCGAGCATGATCTCCACGAAGCCCCCGATGCCCAGCAGGACGTTGACGCGGAACTCCAGCCCGTCCACGTCGGGCTTCAGATGCGGCCGGGCGAGTTCGATCAGCAGACCGGTGGTCTCCTGGACGGTCTGCCGTCGAAGTTGCTCCAGCACCGCGCTGCCCGCGTGGTCGCCGAACAGGATCTGCGCCCGCGCCGGCTCCTCCCGCACATGGTGGACGACGACGTCCAGCGCGGCGCGAAGCTGGTCCAGGGCGGGTTGCTCGATCCGGGACGCGACAGCGTCGAGGACCATTCGCAGCGTCTCGTCGCGGACCTGTTCCCAGGCGGTGGCGAGCAGCGCGTCGCGGTTGGCGAAGCTCTCATAGAAGTACCGGTCGGTCAGGTTCGCCCGCGCGCAGACGCCTCGCATGGTGACCGCCGCCCAGCCCTGTTCCTGCCAGATGTCCAGTGCGGCGCGGAGCAGGGCCAGCCGTCGTTCGGCGCGGCGCTCCACGGCGGTTTTGCCGCTGTAGCGGCGGGACGAGGTCACCGCTCCATCTTGACAGCAGACGCCCCCGGATTCATTCTGAGGGCATGCGACCGCAGAATGGCCTGCGACCCGCGTTGGCCGCCGCGCTGACGACCGCTTTCGTGCGGCCGATCGCCAACGCGATTCCGGCCAACCGGGCCGGGATCAGGTTCTCCCGTGCCTTCATCGCCACGAGTTTGTGGCTGGCGTCGCCACCGCTGAAGGGAAGCCGCGTCGAACCCGGTGTCCACGGCGAGTGGGTCCGCGGGCCCGGCGCCGACAGTGCCGACAGTGTGGTCCTCTACATCCACGGCAGCGGGTACGCGCTCTGCTCGGCCCGCACGCATCGCGGGCTGACCACGCGGGTTTCCGCGGGCACCGGGCTGCCGGTGTTCGCCTGCGAATACCGGCTCGCGCCCCGGCATCGCTTCCCGAGCGCCGCCGACGACGTCCGCGCGGCGTACGACCGGCTCCTCGATCAGGGATACCGGCGGATCCTCGTCGCGGGCGACTCCGCGGGCGGGCATCTCGCGGTCGATCTCGCCACGCAGCTGATCTCCGAACGCAAAGACCCGCCCGCGGCGATGGCGCTTTTCTCGCCGCTGTTCGACGTGACGTTCTCCTTGGCCGCCCAACGGGAACGCATGCGCCGCGACCCGATGATCTCCGCCGCGGCGGCGGCCAAGCTGGTCGGTCTGTACACGGTGGACGCCGACCTCGCGTCGGCGCGGCTGCGGTTCGCCTTCGACGACGTCAAGGGGTTCCCGCCGACGATCATCCAGGCAGGCGGCCTCGAAATGCTCGCCGCCGACGCCATCGAGCTGGCCAGAGCCCTGCGCCGCGCGGGGGCCGACTGCGAACTGGACGTTGTCCCCGGCCAGATGCACGTCTTCCAGGCGCTGACCCGGTTCATCCCGGAGGCGGCACCGGCGATGGAGCGGGCCTGCCGGTTCCTGACCGGGCATCTTCCAGCGGCACTGAGGAAGGCATCGTGACGAAACGGACTCACGGAGCGCACGCCGTCGTCACCGGGGCGGGCAGCGGGATCGGGAAGGCGATCGCGGCGGAACTCGTCCGGCGTGGAAGCCGTGTCGTCTGCGCCGACATCGACCTCGCGTCCGCCGAGGAAACCGTGGCGGAACTCAAGAACGGAGGCGAGGCGGTCGCCGTCGCCTGTGACGTGTCCACTGTGGACGAATTCGCCGAACTCGCGAGCCAGGCCCGGTCCTGGCTCGGCCGCGATCCGGACCTCGTCGTCAACAACGCCGGGATCGGCGCGGGCGGCAAGCTCGTGGGGGAGACCCCGCTCTCCGATTGGCAGCGGACCCTCGGCGTGAACCTCTGGGGCGTGATCCACGGCTGCCACACCTTCGTTCCCGCCATGCGGGCGGCGAAGGCGGGTGGAGTCATCAACGTCGCCTCGGCCGCGGGGTTCACCGCCGCGCCGAGAATGGCGGCCTACAACGTGAGCAAGGCCGGGGTCGTCAGCCTCTCGGAAACACTGGCCGCCGAGCTGTCCGGCACCGGCGTCGCGGTGACCGTGCTGTGCCCGACCTTCGTCCGTACCGACATCTTCGGCGGCGAACTCATCGACGCCGAAGCGCGCGGCTTCGCGCAGCGGGTCTCCGATCTGGTCGGGTTCTCGCCGGAACGCGTCGCGCGGATGACACTCGACGCCCACGACCGTGGACGGCTTTACGTGGTACCGCAGCCCGACGCTCAGCTTCTCTGGCACGCCAAGCGTTTCGTGCCCGTCCCGTACACGCGGATCGCCGGCCTCCTCGGCCGGTTCCTCCCCGCCGCAAAGGAGAAGTGATGGCCTACGACTTCGAGGCGCTGCTCCAGACCGTCAAGGACAAGCAGTGGTCGCTGGCCGACATCGACTGGGACGCGCCCGGCGCGGAGACGATGACCGGCGAACTGCGCGCCAAGATGCGGCCGTTCATGGCCGACCTCGTGTGGATCGAGCACGTCGGCGCCCGCGGGTTCGCCTCGCTGGCCAAGAAGGCGCCGACGCCGGTGATCCAGGAGATCTACCGGTACTTCCACGCCGAGGAACAGAAGCACGCCAACGCGGAACTGGCGTTGATGAAGCGGTGGGGCATGCTCGACGAAGACAGCTCGATGCCCGAGCCGAACATCAACGTCAAGCTGGCCATCAAGGTCCTCGACGATCACGGCGACTCGATGCCGCTGACCGCGCTGGCCACGCTCATCCCGCTGCTGGAATGCGCGCTGGACGGCGCGCTGGTGAAGTTCCTGCTGGACGAGGTCTCCGATCCGGTGTGCCATCAGGTGTTCCGGCATATCAACTCCGACGAGTCGCGGCACATCACCGCCGATTTCGAGGTGCTCGAACTGATCGGCGCCGGTTCGACGCACAAGCTGCTCACCGAATCGATCGGCTCGCTCAGGCCGCAGGTCGTACTGGGGCTGATCGTGGTGTTCGTCCCGCTGATCAACAAGATGCGGGACAACATCGTCGCGATGGGCCTGCCGGAGAAGAAGCTGTACAACGCCGTGAAGCGGTTCTCCACCATCGGCGGCCGCGGCGAGTTCACCAAACGCATCCCGGCATACCACGTGCTCAAGGCGCAGGCGGCGATGATCGTCGACCGCTCGCACGTCTACCACCGGCTGCTCGCCGACCCGATGGTGAAGGTGACCCGCCTGATCCCCGCCCGGCTGCTCGGCAAACCGCAGTCGTGGACCGAGGAGATCACCCACGAACCGGTCGCGTCATGACCTTGGGCGAATTCCGCGGCGAGGTGCTGCGCGGCACCGAATGGTTCGGGCACGACTTCGCCGGGCAGCGCGTCGCCGTCGTCGCGCCCGGCCGCGAGGCGGCGCAGATCGTGCCCGAGGTGGCGGCCACCGCGCGGTCGGTGAAGGTGTTCCAGGAGGAACCGGACTGGGTGGTGCCGATGCCGGTACCCGGGCCGAACGTCCTCGGCATCGCCGTCGCCCGCGTTTTCCTGCGCTGGCAGGTGAAAGACCCCTGGATCCGCAGACTGCTGACGCCGGACCGGCGGTTCGGCTCGCGGCGGACGGCGCCGGGCCTCGGCTACTACGGGGCGCTGCGGCGACCCGGCTGCAAGCTCGTCACCTGGCCCGTCTACGCCTTCGCGCCCTACGGAATCCGTACCGCGGAAGGCGTCGAGCACCAGGCCGACGTCGTCGTGCTCGGCGCCAGTTCGTTTTTCGCCCTGAAAGGACGTCCCGGATGACCCCGGACCACGAGATCGCGATCATCGGCGGCGGCTTCTCCGGCATCGGCGCCGCGATCCTGCTTCGAAAAGCGGGTTTCGAAGACTTCCTGATGCTGGAAGAGGGCGACGGCGTCGGCGGCGCGTGGCACTGGAACACCTATCCCGGTGTCGCCGTCGACATCCCCTCGTTCAGCTACCAGTTCTCGTTCGAGCAGATCTCCGGTTGGTCGCGGGTCTACGCGCCGGGCCGGGAACTGAAGGCCTACGCCGAATACTGCGTCGACAAGTACGACATCCGCCGCCGCACCCGCCTCGGCTCGAAGGTCGTCGCCGCGACCTTCGACGACGAAACGCACTTGTGGCGCCTCGAAACCGCCGACGGCTGGTCGACGACCGCGCGGTTCGTCGTGGGCGCCACCGGCGTGCTCACCCAGCCGAAACCGCCGGACATCGACGGGCTCGCCGACTTCCGCGGCACGGTCATGCACACCGCCCGCTGGGACCACACCGTCGACCTGCGCGGGAAACGCGTCGCGGTCGTCGGGACCGGGGCCTCGGCCGTCCAGGTCATCCCGTCCATCGCGCCGGAGGCCGGGCAGCTGACGGTGTTCCAGCGGACGCCGATCTGGTGCCTGCCGAAACCGGACGCCGCGCTGCCGGGGCCGGTGCGGCTCGCGATGCGACGGCTGCCCGGCGCGAAACGGCTGTCCCGGCTGGCCAGTCAGGCACTGGTCGAGCTGACCTTCCCGCTGGCCGCGCATTTCCACAAACTCCTGCCGACCGCGGGCGCGGGCGAGCGGATCGGGCTCGCGCACCTGCGCCGCGCGGTCAAGGATCCGGAGACCCGCGAGAAGCTCACTCCACGCTATGCCTTGGGCTGCAAGCGGCCGAGCTTCTCCAACGACTACCTCCAGACGTTCAACCGGGACAACGTCACGCTGGAGACCACGAGCATCGACGCGATCACCGAGTCCGGCGTGCGCACCGTCGACGGCACCGGGCATCCGGTCGACGTCCTGGTGCTGGCGACCGGGTTCAAGGTCTTCGAGAAGGGCAACATGCCCGCGTTCACCGTGCGCGGGGCTGGCGGAACCGATCTGGAGAAGTTCTGGGAGGAGAACCGGTTCCAGGCCTATCAAGGGGTCAGCGTTCCCGGTTTCCCGAACCTGTTCACCATTCTCGGCCCCTACGGTTACAACGGCTCCTCGTACTTCAACCTGATCGAGACCCAGACCGCGCATATCGTGCGGTGCCTGCGCAACGCGCGAAAGACCGGCGCGACCCGGGTGGAGGTCACGAACGAGGCCAACGACCGGTACTTCCGGAGCATGCTGGACCGCCGCAAGCACCAGGTGTTCTTCCAGGACAGCTGTTCGCTGGCCAACAGCTACTACTTCGACGCGAACGGGGACGTGCCCTTCCGTGCGTCGCCGACGCTGGAAACGATGGTGACGAGCCGGTTCTTCGACCTCGCCGACTACGCCTTCGCGGACGGCCGGTGAACACTGGCTGAAGTCCGCCGTCCCCGGCCGGGATGAGCCTTAGGTTCGATTTCCCGAACCTGGAGGCTGGTCTTGGAAGGCTTTCCCTGGGACGTCCTGCTCGCGGTGGTCGGGATCGCCGTCCCGGCCGTCGCGTTCCTGTGGGAGTTCGTGCTCGTCGGCCGCAAACGGCTCGGCTACCGCGTGCAGATGGACACCCCGACGGCGTCCGAGCGAGGCTTCGCGCCGACGGCCGACGCGCTGGCGCAGTTGCAGCACGAGAACGGCGAGCGGCTCGTCGACCCGTCGTTCGTGTTGCTGCGCATCGAGAACAGCGGCACCACCGACATCGACACCGACGACTACGCGGTCAACGAGAACGACCGCGTCGGCGTCCGCGTGAAGTTCCCTGGCCGCACCGTGGCCGGGATGGTGGTCACCGAACTCAGCTCGCCGCATCTGCACGAATGTTTCGGCGACGACTCCGGTTTCGGCGCGCGCGACGAGAATCCCGAACGGCCCGTCGGGGTGATCGACCTGCCGAGGGTGCCGCTGAACCGCGGCGCGCACTACAAGATCCTCGCCGTCCTCGACCGGATCCCGAACGGTTCGACCGACGATTTCGACGATCCCCAGGTCGTCGGCGAGATCAAGGGCGGCACGCTCCGCGAGACCAAGAGCCGGACCGGACCGACCGGTTCGGTGATGGCGCTGATCCTCTTCCTCGTGGTGGTCAGCATCTTCCAGCTGACCCGTTCGCTGGTCTTCGACGAGAAGCCGCCGCCGCTGGACTGCGCGTCCGGGAAGCTGGTGATCACCGGATCGACGGCGTTCGCGCCGGTGCTGAAGGAAGCGACGGCATCGTATGCGAAGACGTGCCCAGGAGCGTCCTTTTCGTTCGACAGCCGGGGAAGCGCGGAAGGGCTCGGCAGCCTGAACCAAGCCGCGAACGACGGGATGCTGGCGTTCTCCGACGGCGCCAAGGGCGAGGGCTTCCCGCAACTGCTGCCGCGTCCGGTCGCGTTCTCGCTGTTCACCCTCGTGATCAACGCCGAAGCCGGCGTCCAGGATCTTTCGCTCGCGCAGATCCGCGACGTCTACGACGGCAAGATCGCGAACTGGAAGGAGATCGGCGGCAAGGACCGGCCCGTCCGGCTCGTCGACCGGCATTCCGACTCCGGCACGCGGCGGACGTTCGAGGTCCGGATCCTGGACGGCAAGCGGGAGCCGGGCGACAACTCCGACGACTGCCTCAAGCAGGCTCCGGGAACCCAGCCGGGCGTGGTGCGCTGCGCGAAGCCGTCCACGAACGACGTCCTCGACGCGATCGCGCGGGTGCCGGGCGCGCTCGGTTACAGCGAACTGGGCGCGGCGACGAAACGCGAGGACGTGCTGCCGGTCCGGATCGACGGCCACCAGGCGACCCTGGAGGGCGCGATCCACGCCGCGTACCCGTTCTGGGAGACGGAGTACGCCTACACCTTCGGCGAGCCGAAGGCCGACTCGCTCGTCGCGAGCTTCCTGCGGTATCTGACCAACCAGGTCGGCAAGGACATCGTCCGGTCACACGGGCACCGGCCGTGCGCCGAACTGGCGAATCCGGTCCTCTGCCGTCCGGGTACGTGAAGGCCCCCTTCATGTACTTCAGCGGGCTTCTCGCCCCGCCACCACCGCTGTGTCGCGAAAGCCACGTTCGAGACGTCTGATGTCCCGAACGTGGCTTTCGCGACATGCGGCGACGGCGTGCCAAGGACGTGAAGGGGCCCTTCACGGAACGAATCGGTCAGGCAGGCGGCTTCAGGGTGACGACGGTGGCGCTGGTCTCGCCGCGCGGTGTCCGGTACTTGATCTCGTCGCCCTCCTTGGCGCCCACGAGCGCCAGGCCGAGCGGGCTGTCCGAGGTGACCGTGGAGGCGTCGGCGTCCTCGCCCGGGATCGTGACGATGTGGAGTTCGTCTTCGTCGCCGTCGGAGAATCTGAGGGTGACGGTGGTGCCGTCGGGAAGCAGGCCCTTGCTGTTGCGGCCGCCGTGCTCGAGTTTCGCGGCCACGTCGGCGATGCGCCGGTCGAGGTAGGCGGCGGCCTCCGCGCGGTCCAGCACCTCCGCTTGATCGGCCGCGTCGCCGGTTCGTTCCTGTTCGCCGACGAGCGGCGCCATCGCGTCGCGCTGCGCACGCAGATCGGCGAGTTCCTTTTCCAGCTGCCGGCGTGCCGCCGGGCTGAACCCGTTGTCCCCTGTGGTCACCATGCCGCGCATTGTCCGCCACAGATCGGCCGCTAGCCACCTCGATTTTTCACCCGCTGTGATCGGGCAGGACGGTTGCCCTAAGCTTCAGGGCTACCGTCCTGACTACTTGGTGTAAGGAACTTCGTGACCGCCGTTCCCGGCCGCAGCGCGCGGCTCTCCCCCAATCAGCTGCAGAAACAGGAGCAGATCGTCGAAGCGGCACGTGCCGTGCTCGCCAGGGACGGGCTCGCCGGCTGCACCGTCCGCGCGATCGCGGAGGCCGGACCCCTCACGAAGAGTGCGATTCATTACTACTTCGCGGACATCGACGTCCTGATCGACCGCGCGATGGCGGCGCACATCACAACGTTCACCGCCGATTTGCGCAAAATTTCGGAGAAACACGATCACCCGGACGAGCGGCTGTTCGCGGCGCTGGAGGCGTTCCTCGCCGAGTTCTCCGGCCGCCCGGACGCGGCCTTCCTCTGGTTCGAATACTGGATCGCGGCGGGCCGCGCGCAGCATCCGCAGGCCATCGACGTCATGCTGACGTCGATCACCGAACTGCTCGCGGAACTGCTCGCACCGCTCGACGTGGAAGACCCCCGCGCGCGGGCGCGGGCGCTGCTGTCCTATCTGCTCGGCGCGATCGTCCAGCAGCGCGTCCGGCGGCGGCCGTTCGCCGCACTGCGCGGCGACATCGAAGCGCTCTGCTTCGCGAACTACGGGTAGAAATACGCATTAGATCCGTACCGTTACGGATTGTTCGGTCTGCCCGCTCCGGCCATGGTGAGGTTCCCTTCCCTTGCCTGAGAGCTAGGAGACGACGATGCGCATAAGACGGTGCATGGCCGTGGCGATCGCGGCCGTCGCGGCGTTCACCATCCCGGTCGCCGCGAGTCCGGCGACCGCCGACCAGCAGACCGAAGACGCGCAGGTCCAGATCTACGAGGTCTTCGGCACCGGCACGTCACAGCAGCGCACCCAGATCTCCCGGCTGGGCGTCGATGTCCTCGGCACCTCCGGCTCCACGACCACGGTGATCGGCGAAGCGCGCGACGCGGCGAAGATCCGCTCGCTCGGCTTCCGTGTCGAACAGCGCGGCGTCGTCGACCGGTCGGAGAAGCCGGGCGCGAACGCGATCAACGACTTCCCGCCGTCCGACTCCGGCTACCACAACTACGCCGAGGTCACGACGGAACTGCGCAACGCCCAGACGAACTTCGGCTCCATCGCGAGGCTGAGCAGCGTCGGCAACTCGTACCAGAACCGCGCGCTGAACATGCTCAAGATCAGCGACAACGTCGCGACCGACGAGAACGAGCCCGAAGTCCTCTTCACCTGCAACCAGCACGCCCGCGAACACCTCACCACCGAGATGTGCCTGCGGATCGTGAACCGGTTCACCCAGGGCTACGCGTCCGACCCGGCGATCAAGCGATTCGTCGACAGCACCGAGATCTACGTGATCCCGAACGTCAACCCGGACGGCTCGGAGTACGACATCTCCGGCGGCAGCTACAAGTACTGGCGCAAGAACCGCCAGGGCAACGGCACCGACCCCAACCGCAACTGGGCCTACAACTGGGGCTGCTGCGGCGGTTCGTCGGGCTCGACCACCAGCGAGACCTACCGCGGCCCCTCGGCGTTCTCCGCCCCGGAGACCAGGGCGGTGTCCAACTTCGTGAACTCACGCAAGATCGGCGGCGTCCAGCAGATCAAGGCGAGCATCGACTTCCACACCTACTCGGAGCTCGTCCTGTGGCCGTTCGGCTTCACCTACAACGACACCGCCCCCGGCATGACCGCCGCGGAAGCGCAGCGGTTCCAGACGGTGGGCCGTCAGCTGGCGGCGACCAACGGCTACACGCCGCAGCAGTCGAGCGACCTGTACATCACGGACGGGACGATCGACGACTGGATGTGGGGCACCCACAAGATCCTGAGCTTCACCTTCGAGATGTACCCGCGGGGTTCGAACCCCGGTTTCTACCCGCCCGACGAGGTGATCGTGCGGGAGACCACGCGTAACGACCGCGCCGTGGACCTCCTGCTGAACACCGCCATCGGCTGACCGTATTGGCGCGTGAAGGCCCCCTTCCCTCGGCTCAGCCGAGGGAAGGGGGCCTTCACGCGCTCGGGCGGCATAGGGTGCGGGGCATGCCGCTGTTCGAATTCGAGGGGCACCGTCCCCAGGTGGATCCCGAAGCGTGGATCGCCCCCACCGCCACCCTGATCGGTGACGTGATCGTGGAGAAGGGCGCTTCCGTCTGGTACGGCGCGGTCCTGCGCGCCGACTTCGGGAAGATCGTGATCCGCGAAGGCGCCAACATCCAGGACAACTCGGTCATCCACGTCAACGACGGGGTCACCGAGGTCGGCAAGAACGTCACCGTCGGGCACCAGTGCCTCGTGCACGACTGCACGATCGGCGAGCAGGCGCTGATCGGGAACGGCTCGACCGTGCTCGACAAGGCGCAGATCGGGGCGAAGGCCCTGGTCGCCGCCGGTGCCACGGTGACGCCGGGGATGGTCGTCCCGCCCGAGACCGTCGCGATGGGCAGCCCAGCGAAGAAGCACGTCCCGCTCGACGGCAACGCGAAGCTGTGGGTCGAGCACAACGCGGCGATCTACCGGGAACTGGCGCGCAGGCACGCGGAAGGCAGCAAGCCGATCGATTGACTCTCCGGTAACTGGAGACCTTAGCTTCGGGCGTATGGCACCGAAGTCGAAGAAGAAAACGCATCAGGCGACGCTCGAGCTGACCGCCGGCAACGCGCCGGTGGTCGACCTCGGCAAGACACTCGGCCAGACCGGCGTGAATCTCGTAGAGGTCAAGAAGGCCTACGACACGGCGACGGCGGCGCAGCGCGGCGAAATCGTCCCGGTGGTCGTGTCGGTGTTCGAGGATCGCTCCTTCGAACTCCGGCTGAAGACCCCGCCGACGTCGTTCCTCATCAAGAAGGCCTTGGGCGGCAAGGGTTCCGGCCGTCCCGGTCACGAGGTCGCGGGAAAGCTCACCCAGGACCAGTTACGCGGGATCGCCGAACGGAAGCTGCCGGATCTCAACACCGGCGACCTCGGCGCGGCCATGCGCACGATCGCGGGCACGGCCCGCTCGATGGGCGTCGCGATCGAAGCACCATGAGGTCGCGAAAAGGCCGCTCTCGCAAGGGAACCCGTGGCTCGCCGGGGTGGTCGAGGCGTTGCCCGGCGAGCAGGCGGCCGCCGATGGTGCGGCGAACATCGTCCGCATGCCGACTCCGGCCCGGGCGGAGTGCACTAGGCTCCGGGGGCACCAGCGACTGGCGCATTTGAGGTGGAGCACCACCGGGAAGCGAATTCAGGCCGGCACCGCGCGCCTGGGTGAAGGCCACTCCTGAGCCGGAGCACGCCATGACACACCAGCCAGAACTGTCCGCGCTCGCCGCCGCCGACCCGCGGATTGCCGGGCTCGTCGAGGACGAGGCGAAGCGCCAGCACGACAAGATCCGCCTGATCGCCTCCGAGAACTACGTCTCCCAGGCGGTGCTCGAAGCGACCGGCACCGTCCTCACCAACAAGTACTCCGAGGGCTACGCCGGCAAGCGGTACTACGAGGGCCAGCAGCTCGTCGACCAGATCGAGAACCTTGCCATCGAGCGGGCGAAGGCCGTCTTCGGCGCCGACCACGCCAACGTCCAGCCGTACTCCGGTTCGCCGGCGAACCTGGCCGTGTACCTCGCCTTCGCGAAGCCGGGCGACACCGTGCTCGGCATGGCGCTGCCCGACGGCGGCCACCTGACGCACGGCTGGAGTGTCTCCGCGACCGGCAAGTGGTTCACGCCGGTCCGCTACGGCGTCCGCGAGGAGACCGGCCGCGTCGACCTCGACCAGGTGCGTGAACTCGCGTTGCGGCACCGGCCGAAGCTGATCTTCGCGGGCGGCACCGCGATCCCGCGCACCATCGACTTCCCGGCGTTCGCGGAGATCGCCCGCGAGGTCGACGCCGTCCTGGTCGCCGACATCGCGCATATCGCCGGTCTCGTCGCCGGTGGTGCGCATCCGTCGCCGGTCGGGCACGCGCAGGTCATCACCACGACCACGCACAAGACCCTGCGCGGCCCGCGTGGCGCGATGATCCTTTCCGACGCCGACCACGCGAAGGCCGTCGACAAGGCGGTGTTCCCCGGTCTTCAGGGCGGGCCGCACAACCACACGACCGCGGCGATCGCGGTGGCGCTGGGCGAGGCGCAGAAGCCGGAGTTCCGCGACTACGCGCACGCGATCGTGGCGAACGCCAAGGCGCTGGCGGAGGCTTTGGTGGAGCGCGGATACGACCTCGTGTCCGGCGGTACCGACAACCACCTGCTGCTGATCGACCTGACGAACAAGAACGTGCCGGGCAAACCCGCCGCGCAGGCGCTGGACCGGGCCGGGATCGAACTGAACTACAACACCGTGCCGTTCGACCCGCGCAAGCCGTTCGACCCGTCCGGCATCCGGCTCGGCACCTCCGCGATCACCACGCGCGGGCTCGAGCCGGAGCATCAGGTCAAGGTGGCGGAGTGGATCGACCGCACGATCACCGCCGCGGCGGCCGGGGAACAGTCCGCTTTGGACACCGTCGCCGCCGAGATCCGCGAGTTCCTGGCGCCGTTCCCGATCCCGGGCTACTCGGCCTGAGTCATCGGCATGGGATCGACTTAGGACTGGCCGCAATTAGTCGACTACTTGCGGGGTATGACGAAGGGGCCCTTCACCGCATCGCGTGCGGTGAAGGGCCCCTTCGGCCTTGCGAAGCGACTAGTGAGCCGCGGGACCGTCGACGGCCTCCTTGGCCAGCCGGTCGGTCTCACGCTCGTACGAACGCTTGATCTCGGCCTCGGCGTCGGAACGCCCGACCCAAGAGGAACCCTCGACGCTCTTGCCCGGCTCCAGGTCCTTGTACACCTCGAAGAAGTGCTGGATCTCGAGCTTGTGGAACTCGTTCAGGTGGTGGATGTCGCGCAGGTGCTCCAGGCGCGGGTCGTTCGTCGGAACCGCGAGGACCTTGTCGTCCGGGCCTTTCTCGTCGGTCATCCGGAACATGCCGATCGCGCGGCAGCGGATCAGGCAGCCCGGGAAGGTCGGCTCCTGGACGAGCACCAGCACGTCGAGCGGGTCGCCGTCCTGGCCGAGGGTGTCGTCGATGAAGCCGTAGTCGGCGGGGTACTGAGTGGCGGTGAACAGCGTCCGGTCGAGCTTGATCCGACCGGTCTTGTGGTCCACCTCGTACTTGTTGCGCTCCCCCTTGGGGATTTCGATAGTGACGTCGAATTCCACGCCGGCCTCGCTGCTCTCGTCATGGGTCCGCGCGGGCGTCGCGGACGGCTCACCGAAATCATCGTCTTGTCTTCACTAGTGTGGACCACGGGGGCTCGGGCGGTCGCATCGATGTGGTCGTATGTGAGCTTGGCCCCTTCCCGGACGGCGGATGAAGGAGCGTTACGTGCCGGAAAACGATGACCCGAGGTGGCCGTCGGACGACAAGGACACCTCTTCCACCGAGCCCAAGGGCACCAAGGGGGAAGGTCAGAGCACCGTCTGGCTGCCCATGTCGGGTCTGGCGAACGGCAAGACCGAAGAGCTGTCAGTGCCGAAGGTCACACCCGAAAGCGGCTCCTGGTTCGAGCCGGTCGTCGAGGTCGAGGACGAACCGGACGTCCCGGTGACCCCCACGCCGCAGTGGTCCGCCTTCGCCCCGGTGACGCCGGTCGAGCCGGAGAAGCCGGAGCGGCCCGCCGAGCCGAAGACGGTCTTCGTGAAACCCGCCCAGTCTCAGCGCGGGGACGAACCGGACTGGGACCAGTTCGACCGGGGCGCCGCCACTCCGTCGCGTGACCCCGAGCCGCGGCAGGAGCCGCCGGTCCAGGAGAAAGCGGTCCAAGACATACCGCGCCGTCCCGAGCAGAACCGGGTCGAGCCGCCGCGTCCCGCGCCGGTCCCGTCCGCGACGATGCACGCGCGTCCGGTCCGCATCGAGCCGGCCGAAAAGCGCTTCGACGCCGAAGCCACCGTCGGGATCCAGAAGCCGGAACCGCCCTCCGAGGAGCCTCCGGCCGCCGCGGCCGCGCCGAAGCCGAAGAAGCGCAAGCGCAAGGTCCTGGTGATCACGGCCGTGGTCGTCGTCCTGCTGCTCGCCGGGGTGGGTGGCGCCTCCGCGATGCCGAAGGTGTCGAACCGGCTCGGCCTGCCCTGGGCGCCGAACGCGCCGAAGGCCGACATCCCCAAGCCCGCGGGCATTTCCCGCGTCCTGCACGGGCCGGACATCAACGGCGCCGGGCCGACGAAGGACGGTCTCGCGTCCGCGCTGGCGGGTCCCGCCGGTTCCGCCGACCTCGGCACGCTCACCGGCACCGTCGTGGACGCGGCGACCGGCGACGTCCTCTGGGACAAGAACTCCGGCACCCCGCTGACCCCGGCGTCGACCACGAAGATCCTCGTCGTGGCGGCCGCGTTGCTGTCACTGGACCACGGGATGCAGATCCCGACGAAGATCGTCCAGGGCGCCGATCCGGGCACGGCCATCCTGGTCGCGGGCGGCGACCCGTCGCTGACCTCGCTTCCGCTGGGCACCGACTCGCCGCTGTACCCGGGCGCCGCCCACGTCGACGACCTCGTCGCCCAGGTCAAGAAGGCCACCGGCGGCAAGATCACCAAGGTCCAGCTGGACGTCAGCCTGTTCAAGGGGCCGACGGCCGCGAAGGGCTGGGACCCGGAGGACACCGCCGCCGGGAACACCTACATGGCGGCGGTCGTCCCGGTGATGGCCGACGGCGGACGCAACGACCCGAAGAGCGACCACGCGCCCCGGATCGCGAATCCGGCGGCCGCGCTGACCCAGAAGATCGCGGGGAAGCTCGAAGCCCAAGCCGGCGGTACGACGACGGCGCCGAAGGACGCGAAGGTGCTCGGCGAGGTCAAGTCGCAGCCGCTGGTCGAGTTCGCCAACTCGCTGTTGCAGCTTTCGGACAACATGCTCGCCGACGTCCTCGCTCGCCAGATCGCGATCGCCAAGGGCGGTGAAGCGTCCTTCACCGGCGGCGCGGCCGCGACGATGGACGTGCTCAAGCAGGCGGGCTTCGACCTCACCGGCGTCCAGATCAACGACGGCAGCGGCCTGTCCGACCAGAACAAGATCCCGGCGAAGGTGCTCAGCGAGATCCTCGCGGTCGCGGCGGCGCCGGACGGCAAGGATCCGAGGACGGCCAAACTGCGGCCGCTGCTGGCTGGCCTCCCCGTCGCGGGTGGCAGCGGGACGCTGGAGAAGCGCTACGCCGATCCGGCGTCCGCGGCGGGCCGGGGCTGGGTGCGAGGCAAGACCGGGACGCTGTCCGGGGTGAACACCTTGGCGGGTGTGGTGCTGGACACCGACGGCCGGATGCTGGTGTTCGCGCTGATGTCGTCCGGTTCGGACCAGAACAAGGGCAGGGCCGCGCTCGACGTCGTCGCGGCGACCCTGCACCAGTGCGGCTGCCGCTGAGTTCGGCGTGAACGACCGGAATCGGAGCGTGAGGAAGTCGCGGCGGAATCCGGGCTTTCAGCGGGTAGCGTCATAAGAGTGACTGAGGAAACGCCGACCAAGACACGTTCGATGGTCGACTGGTCCCTGGCCGCCTCGACGGGCGCCCTCCTGGTGCGCGGTGGCCCGGCGGTCGACCGCGAAGAGGCCGAAGAAGCCGTCGCCGATCTGCGGGAGCTGACCAGCGAGGCGGAGGGGCACGTCCGCGAGCTGACCGGGCTCGGGCTCGAACTGCCGCTGCTGCCCGCCGAGGTCGTCGACCGGCCCGGCTGGGTCCGCTCGGCCGCCGCCGGGCTCGACGCGCTCACCGGCCGCGCGCTGCCGCAGGCGCAGGGCGGTCCGCTCGGCCCCGTGCTGGCCGGTGGCGCCGGCGTCCAGACCGGGCTGGTGCTCGCGTTCCTGGCCTCCCGCGTGCTCGGCCAGTACGACCCGTTCGGCGGGCCGGAACGCCGTGGCCAGCTGGTGCTCGTCGCGCCGAACGTGGTCGCCGCCCAGCGCGCGATGGACGTCCCCGGCCACGATTTCCGGCTGTGGGTCTGCCTGCACGAAGGCACCCACCGGCTCCAGTTCACCGCGGTCACCTGGCTGCGCGACTACTTCGCCGACGAGGTCGAGCGCCTGATCGGCGGGCTCGCCGGCCGCGACGCCGACGGGCTGAGCGATCTGGTCGGCCGTCTCCCGGACACCATCAAGCAGATCGGCAAGGGCAAGGCCGGCGGCGCCGGTCTCGCCGAACTCCTGCAGTCGCCGAGCGAGCGCGCGGTGTTCGACCGGCTCCTCGCGCTCTCCACCCTGCTGGAGGGGCACGCCGACTTCGTCATGGACGCCGTCGGGCCGCGGGTCGTGCCGAGTGTCGAGCTGATCCGCTCGCGGTTCACCGCGCGGCGCAAGGGCGGCGGGCTGGTCGACCGCGTGCTGCGCAGCCTGCTCGGGGTGGACGCGAAGATGCGGCAGTACGAGCAGGGCGCGAAGTTCACCAAGCACGTCGTCGACGCTGTCGGCATGGAGGGCTTCAACGCCGTCTGGACGTCGCCGAACACGCTGCCGACCCGGGCCGAGATCACCGATCCGGCGGCCTGGGTGCGGCGCCTGCACGGGTGAGCGGGCCGGATCCGGCGATCGCGGCCGTGCGGACGGCCGTGCGGGACCTCCTGACGTCGGCGGATCCTCGCGACGAGGTGTGTGTCGCGGTTTCCGGCGGCGCGGATTCGCTCGCGCTGGCCGCGGCGGCGGCGTTCGTCGGCACTCGCGCGGGGCTGAGGGTGCGGGCGCTCGTCGTCGACCACGGCCTCCAGGACGGTTCCGCCGAAACCGCGGCGAAGGCGGCCGACACGGCCCGTGAGCTGGGTGTCGACACCGCCGAAGTCCTACGGGTGAGCGTCGGAGGCGCGGGCGGGCCGGAAGCCGCGGCCCGCCGGGCCCGGTATCGCGCCTTGCGTTCGGCGCTGCCGGAAAGCCACGGTCTCGTCCTCCTCGGCCACACCCTCGACGACCAGGCCGAAACCGTCCTGCTCGGCCTCGGCCGGGGATCGGGACCGCGCTCGCTGGCCGGGATGCGGCCGCACGACCCGCCGTGGGGACGGCCGCTGCTCGGCGTCACCCGCGCCACCACCCGGCAGGCGTGCCGGGCGCTCGGCGTCGAACCGTGGCAGGACCCGCACAACGAGGACCCGCGGTTCACCCGTGTCCGGTTGCGGACGGAAGTACTGCCCCTTCTGGAGGATGTGCTGTCCGGCGGTGTCGCGGCCTCGCTCGCCCGCACGGCGGCGCAACTGCGCGAGGACACCGAGGCGTTGGACACACTCGCGGGCGACGTCTACCTGCGTGCCTTCACCGACGAAGGACTCGACGTCGCGGTGCTCGCCACCGAGCCACCCGCCCTGCGACGACGAGTCCTGCGCAGGTGGCTGCTGGACTCCGGAGTGCGCGAACTCACCGACGCCCACCTGCGTTCGGTCGACGCGCTGGTGGGGAACTGGCGGGGTCAAGGCGGGGTCTGGCTACCCGGCGACTTGGTGGCCGAACGGGCGCATGGCAGGCTCTCGGTCGAAGCACCCCAATCCACCACCTAGAGGGGATCGTCCTGTGTACGAAGGCGAGATCGCCTCCGTGCTCGTCACCGAGCAGCAGATCAACGACAAGATCGCCGAGCTGGCCGCGAAGGTAGCCGCGGACTACCCGGTCGACGGCCCCGGCTCCGGACAGGGAGACCTCCTGCTCGTCGGCGTGCTCAAGGGCGCGGTGATGTTCATGACGGACTTCGCCAGGGCACTCCCTCTTCCTTCGCAGCTCGAGTTCATGGCGGTCTCCTCCTACGGTTCGGCGACCTCGTCGTCCGGCGTGGTGCGGATCCTCAAGGACCTCGATCGCGACATCGCCGGCCGCGACGTCCTCATCGTCGAGGACATCGTCGACTCCGGGCTCACGCTGTCCTGGCTCCTGAAGAACCTCGCCAGCCGCAACCCGGCCTCGCTGGAGGTCGTCTCGCTCCTGCGCAAGCCCGAGGCGGTCAAGGTCGATGTACCGGTCAAGTACATCGGGTTCGACATTCCGAACGAATTCGTAGTCGGATACGGCCTCGACTACGCGGAGCGTTACCGGGACCTGCCCTACATCGGCACCCTGGATCCGCACGTTTACACGTCCTGAGAACCGCTTGCCCGCGGATGCGGGAATACGGAACCCTGAGCACGGTGAACGCGTCATAGGCTGCGATCAAGTGCGTTAACCTATGCGAAGACCTTCGCCACGATGCCGTCGTGGCCTGGCCCGGGGGAAACGGAGAGAGCTCAGATGGGGAACAGCAGCTTGGCGGACGCGAACGCGTTCAAGAACGCCGCGGCCCAGGGCCAGGTCGGGATCGACCCGGACGCGGCCCAGACCGTCCTGAACAAGATCCGCACCGGCAAGGACGCCGTCGAAGCCCTGCTGCACCGGGCCGGTGACCTCGGCCAGCCTCCGAAGCTGGGCAACAACCCGGTCGGGAACGCGATCGCCGCGAAGGTGGCGAACCGGGCCGACGGCGGCGGTGACTCGTACGCGGCCGCGCTTCAGAACCTTTACCAGCAGTACGAGGCCGCCGAGTCCGGCATCGTGATCGCGATGGCCAGGTACCACGAGATCGACCAGGCCGCGGCAGAGCCGTTCCGGAACGTCTGAGGGGGAGTCAGAAAGCCATGCCACCGAAGCACAGCGCCGACTCTTTCGGCGAGAGCACCAGCAGCACCCCGGTCCAGCTCGGCGACAACTCGCACGCCGAGGGCATCGTCTCGTCCGCCCGCGGCCGCTCGGACGGGTTCGACATCGGCGCCGACCGCGCCATCACGAACCCGCCGAACTGGGAGAGTGCCGCGACCAGCCAGGACCTGTGGAACCAGGCCAACCTCGGCAACGACCCCAGCACCGCGACCTCGATCAGCCAGTCGTGGAGCTCGCACGGGACCCAGCTGAGCCAGGCCTCGAACGACCTCTACACCGCGATCTCCGAACTGGGCGCCGCCTGGATCGGCCAGGGCGCGGCGAGCGCACAGGGTTCGCTGGTCGCCATCGCGAACTCGGGCTCGCAGGCCTCCGAAGCCGCGACCACGATGTCGGACAGGCTGCAGAAGCAGGCCGACGCCGCCACCAAGGTCAAGCTCATGCCGAAGCCGACCAACTACACCCCCGAGGGTGCGATGGGCCAGGCTCTCGCGGCGGGCCCGGTCGGCATGATCACCGACCAGAAACCCCTCGCCGACCAGGACAAGGAAGTGCGGGCGGAGCAGGCCAGGTTCCTCGAGGCCTACACCAAGGAGATGAGCGAGGTCGACAGCTCGACCCCGAGCTTCGGCCCCGAATCCCTCGGCATGAAGCCGACGGCCACGCACAACAGCGCCTCGTTCAGCGGTGTCGGCAACGTCGGCGGCGGGGGTCTCAACTCCGGCGCCGTCTCCGGTGCCCCGGTCCTCGCGGGCACGCACGGCTACGGCGGCGCGCAGGGCAGCGCCGGCGTCCCGATCCACGCCGGTCCGGACTCGGGTGTGTTCTCGCAGGCGGGCTACAACCCCGCCACCGGGAACCTGCCTGCCGCGGGTGTCGCACCCGGCGCCGGTGTCGCGTCCGGTGCGGGCGCGCCGATCACCGCCCCGCATGCCCCGGCGAGCGGCGGCAACGGGCTCGGCCAGGCACTCACCGCGGCCGCCCTCGGCGGCGGTCTCGGCTACGCCGGTGCCAAGGCGCTCGGACAGGGCAACAAGTCCGGCGCCAAGGACACCGACGGCACCGGCGCCGCGGCGACCGACAACGCGCCCGCGCAGAGCGCCGCGTCCCAGGCCGTGCCGCAGCAGGGCCTCGTGTCCTCCAGCGGCACCATCGGTGGCGGCCCCACCCCGCCGATGCAGGGCATGGGCGGCGGTATGGGCATGGGTGCCCACGGCGCGCAGGCGGAGCAGGAAGAGGAGCACACGCACGCGTCGTTCCTCATCGAGCCCGACCCGGACGACGCCTTCGGTGCCAACGAGGCGACCCCGCCGCCGGTCATCGGCGCCTGGACCGAAGACGACGATCGCTAGAGCGGTTTTCACCGGGCGCGCGGCCGATCCGGCCGCGCGCCCGCTGACTTGTGCGAGCCTGTCGGCGAAGCGCGTGAATCCGCGCCGGCCGAAGGCCCCGCTATCGCGGTGGCAGGACGCCCTGCCCGCGGTCGTGAGACAGATGACCAGGCAGTGTCCTGCCGACGCCGATCGCGGACGCGGGTTCACCAAAGACACTAGGGGCGGACGATGGCGAACGGTGACCTGCTCACCGCGGTCGAGCTGGACTTCCTGTGGGAGGCCGCGAACGCCGGGGAGCTGCCGTACCCGCTGCGGCTCCGCTCGCACGGGGCGACCGTCGACGAGCGTGACGCCCTGCGGAAGCAGACGTTCCGGTCACTGAACCAGCGTCGTCTCGCCGACGAACGCGGACGTCCCGAGCCCCACATCGAGGACTACTTCGGCGTCCTCGCGCGGCCGGACCTGAGCCTGGACTGCGTCCAGCTCAACAATCCCAACACCGAACCGCTCCTCGCGGTCGCGTCGCTGCTCGGCGGACAGGGCCTCCTGACGGTGCAGGATCAGCGCGGTTTCCACTTCCACCCGATCGCCGCGGACGGCCTCGCGAGCGCGATCGTCTCCCTCCTGCCGCCGGGCTCGCGCGGCACCGAGAAGTCGATCACCCTCCCGCTGGACGGACTCGTCGGCGCTTCCGGCGCGGACTTCCTCCAGCGCCGCCAGCCGCAGGTCGACGGCACGGCGACGTCCGACGAGGACCGCAAGGCCCTGTCCCGGCTCCAGGCGCAGCCGCGGCTGCGCGGTGGCCAGTTCGGCGCCAACGCGCGCAGCAGGCACGGCACACGGAGCCGGTCTTCGGTGCTGAGCTGGTTCGACACGCAGTCGGGCCGGTACTTCACCCAGGCGACCCGCGGTTCCGACGGACGGGACTGGATCACCATCGCGCCCGCGGACCCGGCGACGCTGCGGCACCGGCTGACGGAGATGCTGGGCAAGATCGCGGCCGACGCTTCCGTCTCGCGCTGACCTCCCGTCACGCGGGCATGTGGCGGCTGGGGCGAGACTTCAGCAAGAGGTCCTTTCGGCCATCCGGCCACCGCCTGTCGTACCCCTTCGCTATCGTGAACCCCCGGGCGTTCTGACGCACAGCGATTAGCCACGCACAGGCCCCGCAGCCGAGGTGCCGGGAGGGCACGGAGCAATGCACCAGGAACACTTCACACCGATGGCGTTCGACTTCCTCTGGGAGTCCGCCGAACTCGGCGACCTGCCGTATCCGCTGCGCGTGCGCTCGCACGGCGCGACCGAGGCCGAGCGGCGGGTGCTGCGCGACCGCACCGACGTCGAACTCAAGGCCCGCGGCCTCCGCGACAGCCGGGGGAGGCTGGACCGGAAGATCGAGGACTGGCTGTATCTCCTCGCCCGCGGCTCGCTGACCATCGACGCGCTGCACATCCCCGAGTTCCAGGCCCCGACGATCGCCGTCCTCGGCGCCACCGACGGCCGCGACGCGGTGATCGCGATCCAGGACCAGTCCGGCATCTGGCTGCGCGGAGCACCGGCCGACGGACTCCCCACCGCCGTCGTCGACCTGCTCCCACCGGGACAGCGCGGCTCCGAGGCGTCCGTCACGCTGCCGATCGACGACGCCCGCCGGACCGAGCCGATCCGCGCCGCCGTCAACCCGACGAAGCAGGGCGAAGAGCCCGAAGCGGCGAAAACCCGTCGTAAAGAGAAGCCCCGCGTCTCACTCAGCGAACGCGTCACCGCGGACCCGCGCGAGGCGTTCGGCAAGCTCACCGGCCAGCCGCGGCTGCGTGGCGGTCAGCTGGCAGCGAACAGCCGGTCCCACGTCGGCGCCAAGCAGCGGTCCCGTGTCCTCGGCTGGTTCGACACCGTCAGCGGACGGTATCTCAGCACGTCACAGGCAGGTCCGGACGGCCGCGAATGGGTCACCGTCTCCCCGGCCGACGTCAAGACACTGCGGATGAGGCTGGGCGAAATGGCCGCCGGTGTGGCGGTCGACACACGCTAGGGTCGCGCTCCGGGAACCCTCATGCGACGTCCGCCGTTGACGTGCGAGAGGCTCACCACCCTCGTCCGTCCAGGCGGGCGGTATCCTGAGGGGCGGGTGTCGGAGCACCATGGGTCGTCAAGATCGTGATGGCGGGAAACAGCAGGAGCCGCCCAACCAGGAAGGGTCGAGGCCACCAGGGCCGAGTCGTATGAACCGGAAGAGCGTGCTCAAGAACCCAGTGCTCTGGATTCTCGCGGCGGTACTGGCGTTTCTCGCCTACAACACGATCTTCGACAGTGATCGTGGCTACACCCAGGTGCCGATCTCGATCGCGAACCAGCAGATCACCGCGAACAACGTCAAGGAAGCCTCGCAAGAGGACAAGGAGCAGCAGATCAAGCTGCTGCTGAACAAGAAGATCGAGGTCGAGGGCCAGCAGGTCGACCAGATCATGGCCCAGTACCCGGCGAACGTCGCGGGCACCGTCTACGGCCAGCTCATCGGCCTCAAGAACGGTGACAACCCGGTCAAGTTCACCACCAAGGTCACCCAGCAGAACATCCTCACCCAGATCCTGATCTTCGCCATTCCGCTGGCGCTGGTGCTGGGCCTGCTGATGTGGATGATGAACAACGCGCAGGGCGGCGGGAACCGCGTCCTCAACTTCGGCAAGTCGAAGGCCAAGCAGCTCAACAAGGACATGCCCAAGACGACCTTCGGGGATGTCGCGGGTGCCGACGAGGCCGTCGAAGAGCTGTACGAGATCAAGGACTTCCTGCAGAATCCGGCGCGCTACCAGGCACTCGGAGCGAAGATCCCCAAGGGCGTCCTGCTCTACGGGCCGCCCGGTACCGGTAAGACGCTGCTCGCGCGAGCCGTCGCGGGCGAGGCGGGCGTGCCGTTCTACACGATCTCCGGTTCCGACTTCGTGGAGATGTTCGTCGGTGTCGGCGCCTCGCGAGTCCGCGACCTGTTCGAGCAGGCCAAACAGAACGCGCCCTGCATCATCTTCGTCGACGAGATCGACGCGGTCGGCCGCCAGCGCGGCGCCGGCCTCGGCGGCGGCCACGACGAACGTGAGCAGACGCTGAACCAGCTCCTCGTCGAGATGGACGGTTTCGACGCGCGCGGCGGCATCATCCTGATCGCCGCGACCAACCGCCCCGACATCCTTGACCCGGCGCTCCTGCGTCCCGGCCGGTTCGACCGCCAGATCCCGGTGTCCGCACCGGACATGCGCGGCCGCAGGGCGATCCTCGAGGTGCACGCCAAGGGCAAGCCGATCGCGCAGGGCACCGACCTGAGCAGCCTCGCCAAGCGAACCGTCGGCATGTCCGGCGCCGACCTGGCGAACGTGCTCAACGAGGCCGCGCTGCTCACCGCCCGCCAGAACGGGCACGTGATCACCGACGCCGCACTGGAGGAGTCCGTCGACCGCGTCGTCGGCGGCCCCGCCCGCAAGAGCCGGATCATCTCCGAGAAGGAGAAGAAGATCACGGCCTACCACGAGGGCGGGCACGCGCTCGCCGCGTGGGCGATGCCGGACATCGAACCGGTCTACAAGCTGACGATCCTGCCGCGCGGGCGCACCGGCGGTCACGCCCTGCTCGTCCCGGAGGACGACAAGGAGTTGATGACCCGTTCGGAGATGATCGGGCGCCTG
The DNA here is from genome assembly GCF_001953865.1 of Amycolatopsis coloradensis. Classification (GTDB taxonomy): domain Bacteria; phylum Actinomycetota; class Actinomycetes; order Mycobacteriales; family Pseudonocardiaceae; genus Amycolatopsis; species Amycolatopsis coloradensis. The sequence continues at coordinate 194,475 of NZ_MQUQ01000003.1, read as the reverse complement.
GTCTTCGCGATGGGCGGCCGGACGGCGGAGGAGCTCGTCTTCCACGAGCCCACCACCGGTGCCTCCTCCGACATCGAGCAGGCGACCAAGATCGCCCGCGCGATGGTCACCGAATACGGCATGAGCGCCCGGCTCGGCGCGGTCAAGTACGGCCAGGAGCAGGGCGACCCGTTCCTCGGCCGCTCGGCGGGCCGCCAGGCGGACTACTCGCTGGAGGTTGCGCACGAGATCGACGAGGAGGTGCGCAAGCTCATCGAGACCGCGCACACCGAGGCGTGGCACGTGCTGAGCACCTACCGCGACGTGCTGGACGAGCTGGTCATCGAGCTCCTCGAAAAGGAGACACTGACCCGCAAGGATCTCGCGCGGATCTTCGCGACCGTCGAGAAGCGCCCGCACATCACCATCTTCAACGAGTTCGGCGAGCGGAAGCCGTCGGACAAGCCGCCGATCAAGACCCCCGGCGAGCTGGCGATGGAGCGCGGCGAGCCGTGGCCCCCGCCGGAGGAGAAGAAGGAACAGCCGGTGCTCCAGCCGGCGCCGACCCCGGTCGGCACCGTGCAGGGCGGCGGCGACCTTCCCGGTGGCCCGCCGTACGCGGCCCCGGTCCCGCCCGCCGACCCGAACGCGAACCCCTACGCTCCGCCGCAGCCGGGCGCCTACCCCAACGGTGGCCGCCCGAACGGTGGGCCGAACGGCACCGGCCACTGGCCCCAGGCATATGGTGGGCAGCAGCCGGGCGGTCCGGCAGGCGGTTATCAGGGTGGGCCCGTTGGCGGTCCGCCGAACTACGGGGCACCTCCCGGATGGACCCCGGCGACCCAGCCGGGCGGCCAGCCGAGCCAGCCCTGGCGTCCCGCCGAAGACCGTCCGCGTGACAACTGGTTCGGTGGCGAGCCCGGCCAGCCCGGCGGTCAGCAGGACGAAGGACAGCAACGGCGTGACGACGGACAGGACGACAGCAAGCGATAACGGCCCAGGCCCGGTCTTCGACCAAGAACGGGCCGAGAAAGCCATACGCGAACTCCTGCTCGCCTGTGGTGAGGACCCGGACCGGGACGGTCTCCTTGAGACCCCCGCCCGGGTCGCTCGCGCTTACCGGGAGATGTTCGCCGGGCTCTACACCGAGCCGGACCACGTGCTGGACCGCACGTTCGACGAGGCGCACGAAGAACTCGTCCTGGTGACGGACATCCCGATGTTTTCGACCTGTGAACACCATCTCCTGTCCTTCCACGGTGTCGCCCACGTCGGCTACATCCCCAATGAGCACGGCAAGGTCACCGGTCTGTCCAAACTGGCCCGCCTCGTCGATCTCTACGCCAAGCGCCCCCAGGTCCAGGAACGCATCACTTCACAGGTCGCCGACGCGCTCATGCGCAAGCTCAAGCCCCGCGGCGTGATCGTCGTGATCGAGGCCGAGCACCTCTGCATGGCCATGCGCGGCATCCGCAAACCCGGCGCCAGGACGACGACGTCGGCGGTGCGCGGTCTGTTGCAGTCTTCGGCGTCCTCGCGGGCGGAGGCGCTGGACCTGATCATGGGCCGTCGATGACCGTCCTGCCCCAGCCCGGCCGCTGCGCGGTGATGGGCATCCTCAACGTCACCCCCGATTCCTTTTCGGACGGTGGCCGCTACCTCGGGATCGAGCAGGCGCTGGAGCACGCGCACGCGATGTGGTCCCGCGGCGCGGATCTGATCGACGTCGGCGGGGAGTCGACACGGCCTGGTGCGTCCCGAGTGGACGCCGACACCGAGATTTCCCGGATCATGCCGGTGATCCGGTCGCTGGCGGCCGACGGTGTCGCGATGTCCGTGGACACCACCCGCGCCGAGGTCGCCCTCGCCGCCGTCGAGGCGGGCGCGTCGGTCATCAACGATGTCTCCGGTGGGCTGGCCGATCCGAACATGGCGAAGGTCGCCGCCGAGACCGGTGTCCCGTATGTGCTGATGCACTGGCGCGGGCACAGCAAGGACATGAACGCGCTGGCGTCCTATGAGGACGTCGTCGCGGATGTCCGCTCCGAGTTGCTGTCCCGAGTGGACGAAGCGGTCTCCGCCGGCGTCGACCAGAGTGCGATCGTGCTCGACCCCGGTCTCGGTTTCGCGAAGAACGCGGAGCACGACTGGGCGCTGTTGAACGGCCTGGATTTCTTTCTGTCCTTGGGTTTCCCGATCCTCGTCGGTGCTTCGCGCAAACGGTTCCTCGGGCGTCTTTTGTCCGGAAAGGACGGAAAGCCCGCCCCGCCGGACGGCCGGGAGAACGCGACCGCGGCCGTTTCCGCGCTCGCCGCCGCGGCGGGTGCGTGGGGTGTGCGGGTGCACGAGGTCGGCGCGAGTATCGACGCCGTGACCGTCGCGGCCGCTTGGCGAAAGGGGAGTCCCGTTGTCTGACCGGATCACGTTGACCGGCTTGAGGGTCTTCGGCAGGCACGGGGTCTTCGACCACGAGAAGCGCGACGGGCAGGAGTTCGCCGTCGACATCGTCGTATGGCTGGACCTCGGCCCGGCCGCCGCGTCCGACGACCTGGCCAAGACGCTGCACTACGGCGAACTCGCGGAACTCGCCGCCGGGATCGTGGCGGGTGAACCGTACGACCTCATCGAGAGCGTCGCCGGGAAGATCGCCGACGAGGTCCTGCGCGACGAGCGGCCGACCGCCGTCGAGGTGACCGTGCACAAGCCGTCCGCGCCGATCCCGCTGAACTTCGACGACGTCGCGGTGACGGTGCGGCGGGAGCGATGAGCCGCGCGCTGCTGTCGCTCGGTTCCAACCTGGGGGACCGGCTCGCGTTCCTCCAGTCGGCCGTCGACGCCTTCCGGCCGTCGGTCGTCGCGGTGTCGTCGGTCTACGAGACGAAGGCGTGGGGTGTCGAGGACCAGCCGGACTTCCTCAACGCCGTCGTCCTCGTCGACGACCCGGCGCGTGACCACTGGGACTGGCTGCGGGCGGGGCAGGCCGCCGAACAGGCGGCGGAACGCGTGCGCGAGGTCCGCTGGGGACCGCGCACGCTGGATGTCGACATCGTGACCGTGGACGGGGTGCGCTCCGACGACCCCCAGTTGCTGCTCCCTCATCCCGGCACGCCGGAGCGCGCGAGCGTGCTGATCCCCTGGCTGGAGATCGAGCCCGCCGCGGTGCTCCCCGGCCACGGCCCCGTCGCCGGCCTCCTCGCCGCCCGGCCCGCTTCCGACGTCACCTCCGTGCGCCGGACCTCACTCACCCTCACCCTCCCCCTCACCTGACCCCCCGCGTTTCGTCCTCTAGTTGCGGTAGTTCGTGTCACGAACGACCGCAACTAGAGGACGAAACGCGGAGTGGGTGTCGTCGGCTGGTGCCCCCAATGGGGCTTTGGGGGCGCTGGGTGCCCCCAATGGGGCATTGGGGGCATCGGCTTGAGTGGCTCACGAGATCGCCACTCACGACCGGCCGCCCCGCCCCGCCCCGCCCCGCCCCGGGCCGGGCCGGGCCGGGGCAGCCTCGCGAGCCCTCGCCGCCCCTCGCGTTTCGTCCTCTGGTTGCGGTAGTTGGCGACGCGAACCATCGCAACTAGAGGACGAATTGCGGGAGAGGGGGCGGGCGAGAGCAAAGGTCCCTTGCTACCTCAGGGAGGCGCGCAGGGCGGCGACGACCCACTCGGCCTGCGGCATCTGCGAGGGGAACGACGGCCAGCCGTTCATCTTCCCCAGCAGGAACCAATACCGCTCCGCCCGCGGATCCATGCTGATCGCCATCCCGTCGGCCAGCTTCTTCCGCCAGACCGGGTCTCCGGCGTCGCGGCCGTTCCGCGAAGACTCCGAGAAGATCGTCTCGGCGAGTTCCCGGCCCGTAGGCGAGTCCGGTGCGAGGCCAGCTTCGAGCGCCTCCGACGCCCTCTCGCTCCAAGCCATCCACAGTTGCTGCTGCTGCTCGCCGAAGTCTGCGCCGTCCTCCTTGCGGAGCTGCGAGTGCCACTCGCTCATCCGGCGGATGGACGCGCGGAACTCGTCGTCCTGCACGAGTTCGGCGAACTCGATCCAGGCCTCCAGCTGTTCCGGTGTCGGGTCGTCGGGCAGTTCCGGCTTCGCGGAGCGCATCCGCTCGTAGAACTGCGGATCCAGTTCCAGCCCTTCGACCATGTCCGCCCAGAACTCGTCGAGCAAACGTTTGCGGTCTTCGTCCGACATCGACGCGAGTTTGTTCATCAGTTCGACCTCCTCCAGTGGTGAGTCCCGTTTGGCCACCGCGCGCAGGACCGCCCGGCGCAGCTCAAGCCGCCGGATCTGCTCGTCCAGGGCCGCGACGTGCCGGACCGCGAGGTCCCCGATGGTCGCTTCCCTGGTCAGCGCCCGCTCCACGTCCGCGAGACCCAGCCCGAGCTCCCGCAACGTCCGGACCAGCTCCAGACGCGCCATCGCGGTGGCGTCGTAGAGGCGGTAGCCGGAATCGGTGCGGTCCGTCGGCGGCAGGAGCCCTTCGTCGGAGTAGAAGCGGATGGTCTTCACCGGCAGGCCGGTCCGTCTGGCCAGCTCCCCGATGGTGAATACCGCGGCGGTGCCCATATGCTTCATGTTCGACTCTCCAGTTGGTGGAGAGTCAAGCCTGCCAGGTAGCGTTGGGCCATGCGCTTCACCCGGCCACGCGAGCTGGCGGTGGCCGGCCTCCTGGGTTTGGTCCTGGCCTACCTGCTCTTCCAGGTCGCGTACGGATCCATGCCCGCGCTTCCGCTCTTCGCCGGAATCACCCTGTTCGTCCTCGCGCTCTGCCAGACCGTGCTCGCCTTCATCATCCGTTCGCGGATCCGGGAGGGCCGGGTGCTCGCCGCGATTTCCGTCGCCCGATCGGTGGCCCTCGCGAAGGCCTCGTCACTGGCCGGATCCGTCATGACGGGGGTCTGGCTGGCGGCTTTCGCGTATCTTTTCCCGCGACGTGACGAACTCCTCGCGGCGAGCGGCGATCTCCGTTCGGCGATGGTCGGGATCGTCAGCTCGGTGGCGCTGGTAGCTGCGGCTTTGTGGCTCGAACACTGCTGCCGGACCCCCGAAGGCGGCGATCGGGAGCGCGATCCGGAGCCGACCGGTTAACGCTCGGGAGCCACCGCTCGAAGTACCGACTAGGTCTCGTTCGGATTACTAGAAGGTACGGTGTTGGGCATGACCGGGGTGGGTGACGACTCGCGCGGCCGCCTTGCGGGTAGGCCGTGGCTTGTCGTCGGCTTGGTTCTCGCCGTCGGCGCGACTCTCGCATTGGTGCTTTCCGACGACCTCCGCTACTTGCGGCTGGGGATCGTCGCGGCGCTGTGGGCCGCTTTGATCGGTGCGTTCCTGGCGGTCCGCTACCGCAAAAACGTGTCACAGAGCGAGGACGCCGTCGCCGAGGCGCAGGCCGTCTACGAGCTGGAGCTGGAACGCGAGATCGCCGCCCGCCGCGAGTTCGAGCTGGAGATGGAAGCGGAGACCCGGCAGGCCGCCGAGACCCGCTCGCAGGACGAACTCGAAGCGCTCAGAGCCGAGGTGAGCGCTCTGCGCGAGAGCCTCCAATCGCTCTTCGGTGGCGGCGAGGTTCTCCTCGAACGCGTCGCGCTCACCGCGCAGGCCACCCGGATGCGGTCCCTCGACAACAAGCAGCTGATGAGCGCGGGGTCCGAGAACGGCAACGGCAAACCCCAGCTGATGGCCGCCAAGAGCACCACGATCGACGTCGACGAGCGCGACCACGGCCGGGAACGCCCGACCGAGTTGATCGACCGCGTCCTCGAACCCGCGTCCGCGCGGAACGGCGCCCCGGCCGCCGCGCGTCGCAAGCCGTCGAACGGTCAGGTCAATGGCACCAACGGTTACGGCCAGAACAATCAGGTGCCCCGGCCGAAGCCGGTCGACGAATCGACTCGCCGCAGCATGCGCAAGGCGGACGCCCGCGCGTCGAAGGCGGCCGAGGCACTCGCCGCCGAAGCCGCCCGTCGCGAGCGGCTCGAGTTGTCCAACCCCGGCATGTCGCCCGCCGAGGTCTCCCGGCCGATGCCGAAGGTCGACGCCAAACGCAAGACCCCGCCGCCGGTGACCCCGGCCGAGGTGTCCCGCCCGTCCATGCCGGGTGTCTCGCGCGCCGAGGTCTCGCAGCCGTCGATGCCCACCGTCGCCCGGCAGCCCCAGCGCCCGGACCCCCAGCGTCCCGAGGCCCAGCGTTCCGAGGCCCAGCGTCAGGAACCCCAGCGTCAAGAACCCCAGCGCCGTCCGCAGCAGCAGCCGTCGTTGCAGCAGCGTCTCGACGCCGGCACCGCGCAGCGTCCTTCCGCCCCGCGGCCGGAGGAGCAGACCCGCAAACAGGCGCCGCCGGTGAAGCCCGCCGCGCAGGCGAAGCCGGTGAAGAAGGTCGAGCCCGACCGTCCCCGGCCGAACCGCGAACTCGGCCTGACCCGGCCCGGAATGAAGCCGGTCGACCGGCCTCGTCCGGCCGGTGGCACGCCGCCGCCCGCGAACAAGCCCACCCCGGAGCCGATGGAGGCCACCGGCGAGTGGAAGCCGTCGTGGACGCAGGAGCGCCCGGTCTCCGATCTGAGCGCCGCGTTCCCCAGGAAGGACGACTTCCAGGACCGGCTGCGGCCCGCGCCGCCTTCGAAGCCCCAGCCCGCCAGCCCCCAGCCCGCCGGCTCCCAGCAGCGTCCCCAGCCCGCCGGTTCGCCGCCTCGTCGTGACCCGGAGCCCCCGACGCCGCTGTCGATCCCGGTCGTGGCCGAGCCCGTGCGGCCGCCGGAGCCCGAACCGGTGCGCCGTCCGGCCGCCGAGACGCCGTCGCGGCACAGTGGCGGCGCCGAGGAGCCGCCCGCGGTCAACCCGACGCTGCCCGAGGAACTTCGCGTGACGCAGAACCGGTCCGGCGGCCGTCGTCGCCGGGCGTCGGACGACTCCTCGGTCTCGCTCACCCCCGTTCCCCAGGTCCCGGAGCCCACCGGTGGTGGCCGTCGCCGCCGTCCGGACGGCGAGCCCCCGGCCTGGCAGAGCACCGAATCCTCGGGTGGCCGTCACGGCGGCAAGAGAGCGAAGCCGGAGGACGAGGCGCCGTCCCGCAACGGGTCGTCGCACAGCCGTCCGGAGACCCCTGACGCCGGTTCCCACGCTTCCGGCCGTTCGGTGATGGACCTGCTCGCCGCCAACGGCGCGAACGAGTCCACTCCGCGGCGTAGGCGGCGTGCGGAGGACTGAGCGCATACCGACGGTAGGGTGACCCGCTGTGAGCGAGCCTTCCTCCCCGGAGCCCGGCCTCGGCCGGGCCCGCCGGTCCCGGTCGATCACCGTGCTGCTGCCGGTGCTCGGACTGATCGCCGTCGCGCTGTGCGGGTTGTTCGTCTTCGGCACGGTGACCGAGAAGGTCGGCCTGCCCGCGGTGACGATCGGTGTGCTCGCGGCGCTCGTCCCGGTCGGCGTGGTGGTCACCGCGTTCCTGTGGGTCGACCGCTGGGAACCGGAACCGCCGAAGCTCCTCCTGCTGTCGTTCGTCTGGGGCGCGTGCGTCGCGACGATCATCGCCCTGCTGCTCAACAGTGGCGCCGAGGCCGTCGGTGACCTGCTGCTCGGCAGTGGGGGCGGCGGCAAGATCAGTGGCCTGGTCTCCGCGCCGCTGGTCGAAGAAGCCGCGAAGGCCGCCTTCATCCTGTTGCTGTGGTGGCGCCGTCCGATCGAGTTCGACGGCGTCGTGGACGGCATCGTCTACGCCGGGTTCACCGCGGCCGGGTTCGCGTTCACCGAGAACATCTACTACTTCGGCCGCGCGTTCGCCGAGAACGGGTTCGGCGACGGCACGAGCGCCGGCGTCCTCGCCGCGTTCTTCCTGCGCGGTGTGCTCTCGCCGTTCACGCATCCGCTGTTCGCCGTGATGACCGGGATCGGGCTCGGCGTCGCCGCGAGCAGCAAGATCCGCGCGCTGAGGATCCTGGCGCCGATCGGCGGTTACGTCGTCGCCGTGCTGCTGCACGCGCTGTGGAACGGCGCCGCGCTGCTCGGTGGCGCCAAGACCTTCCTGAACGTCTACTTCCTGATCATGGTGCCGCTGTTCATCGGGGTGTTCTCGGTGGTGGTCATGCAGCGGCGCCGCGAGCAGCGGATCGTCGCGGCCGCGCTGCCGATGATGGTCGACGCACGCTGGATCGCCCCGTCCGAGGTGCCGCTGCTGGCCAGCCTGTCCGGACGGCGGTCGTGGCGGAAACAGGCGCGGAAGCAGTCGGGCCGCGACGCGGCGAAGGCCGTCGGCCGCTACCAGGCCAGCGTGACCGAGCTGGCGTTCCTGCGGCGTGGTCCGAAGCTCACCGACGAGGGCAAACAGCGGCAGCGTGAACTGCTGCGAGTGCTCAAGACGTCGCGGGCCGACGCGGTGAGGCTGGCGGACGGTGCTCCACGCGGGTGACCCGTATCAGGTGAAGCTGGTCACGAGGGCCGGTTCGGACGCGGGCCGGAGGGTTACCCTCGCGCCGTCGTCCGGTACCCGCGACCGCAGAGCGGGACTGGAACGAGTTGAGGAGTTTTCGACCATGAGCGTCCACTGGCGCACGCCATGATGAGGCCCGCTCGCCTGGCCGTGGGAGTCGTCTCCGCGGGCCGGGTCGGCAGTGTCGTCGGCGCCGCGTTGGCGAGGGCCGGTCACACCGTCGTAGGGGCTTCCGGCCTTTCCAACGCTTCGGTACGCCGGGCGGAGCTCCTGCTCCCCGACGTGCCCCTCCTGCCGCCCGACGAGGTCGCCCGCCGCGCCGACCTCGTCCTGCTGGCGCTGCCCGACGACGCGCTCGCCGGGATGGTGCGTGGTTTCGTCGCGACAGGGTCACTGAGGCCGGGCCAGATCGTGGTGCACACCTCCGGGTCGCACGGTATCGACGTCCTCGCGCCCGCCGCCGAGGCCGGGGCCCTGCCGCTGGCCCTGCACCCCGTGATGACCTTCACCGGCCGCGAGGAGGACCTCGACAGGCTGGCCACGTGCAGCGTCGGCGTCACCGCCGCAGAGGGTGACGAAGCGGCGTGGAACGTCGGCGAGGCGCTGACCGTGGAGATGGGCGCGGAGCCCGTCCGGGTCCCTGACGAAGCGCGAGCGCTTTATCACGCGGCGTTGGCGCATGGCGCGAACCACCTGATGACACTGGTCGCCGACTGCGCGGAACTGTTGCGGGAAGCGGGAATCGCCCAGCCCGAACGCCTGGTGGCTCCGTTGTTGTCGGCGGCGTTGGATAATGTTCTGCGACACGGGGACCGGGCGCTGACCGGGCCGGTGGCCCGTGGTGATCTCGGCACCGTGCGTAAGCATCTCGCGGTGCTGGCCGAACGTGGCCCCGACATCGCCCCGAGCTATCGCGCGCTGGCCAAGCGCACGCTGGCGCGCGGCGACGCCGCCGGGCTCCTGGACGCCTCGGCCGCCGCCGAGCTCACCGAACTCCTCAGTGAACCCGCAGATCCAGCAGACCCCGCCGAAGGGCAGCAAAACCAGTGACCACACCCAAATTCGCCCGAGGCACGCTGCACACCTTCCAGCCGCCGGAGCAGGTGAGCCAGGTGACGCGTGCCCTGCACGGGGTCGGCCGCAAGGTCGCGCTGGTGCCCACCATGGGCGCCCTGCACGCGGGGCATCGTGAGCTGATCCGCCGGGCGAGGCGGCTGCCGAACACCGTCGTCGCGACGTCGATCTTCGTGAACCCCCTGCAATTCGGGGAAGGCGAGGACTTCGAGGCGTACCCGCGTCCGCTGGACAAGGATCTCGAGGTGCTGAAGGAGGACGGCGTCGAACTGGGCTTCCTGCCCAAGGCGTCGGACCTGTACCCCGAAGGGGCCGCCGTCACGGTGCGCCCCGGCCCGCTCGGCGACGAGCTCGAAGGGGCGGTGCGGCCGGGGCATTTCGCCGGCGTGCTGACCGTGGTGGCGAAACTGTTCAACATCGTGCGGCCGGACTACGCCTTCTTCGGGGAGAAGGACTATCAGCAGCTGGTGCTGATCAAGAAAATGGTGCGGGACCTGAACTTCGACACCCGGGTCATCGGGGTGCCGACGGTCAGGGAACGTGACGGGCTGGCGTTGTCCTCGCGCAACGTCTACCTGACTCCTGAACAGCGCGAGGACGCGATCGTGTTGTCGGCGGCGCTCACCGCGGGTGCCTTCGTCGGGCGCGACGGCGCGGACGCCGTGCTGGCGACCGCCAGGCAGACCCTCGCCGCGCGGCCCGCGGTCGAGATCGATTATCTGGAGTTGAGGGGAACCGACCTCGGGCCCGCGCCCGTCGACGGTGAAGCGCGGTTGCTGATCGCGGCCAGGGTGGGGAGTACCCGGCTGATCGACAACGTCGGCGTGGTGCTCGGCGCCGCCGCGGACCATCCGGAACACGCGCTGGACGCAGGGGAATAGGGAGAGTCCACGATGTACCGAACCATGCTGAAATCGAAGATCCATCGGGCGACGGTCACCCAGGCCGATCTCCACTACGTCGGATCGGTGACCGTCGACGAAGACCTGATGGACGCGGCGGATCTGCTGCCGGGCGAGCAGGTGTCCATTGTGGACGTCACCAACGGCGCACGGCTCGAGACCTACGTGATCGCGGGCGAACGCGGCAGCGGGGTGCTCGGCATCAACGGCGCCGCGGCGCATCTGGTGCACCCCGGGGATCTGGTGATCCTGATTTCGTACGCGCAGATGGAGAACGCCGAGGCGGCCGCGTTCCGGCCGCGGGTCATCTTCGTCGACGCGGACAACCGCATCGTCGAGAAGGGCGCCAACCCAGGGCACGCGCCGGAGGGATCCGGACTGCTCAGCGGCACCGTGACACTGGCCGACGACGACACGATGACCTTCCCGGTCGCCGAAACCGCCGACGCCCGCCGTCTCGACGCGCTGCTGCACGCCGAAAGCTGAGCCCTTGCTGCTCACGGTCGACGTCGGCAACACCAACATCGTGCTCGGTCTCTATCAGGGACCGGTGCTCGCCGGTGACTGGCGCATGCGCACCGACGCGCGGATCACCGCCGACGAACTCGCGCTCACCATGCGCGGGCTCCTCGGCGCGCACGCGGACGCGGTGACCGGGATCAGCGCGCTGTCCACGGTTCCCGCCGTGCTGCGGGAACTGCGGGTCATGCTTTCGCGGTACTACGGCGGGTTGCCGAAGATCGTCATCGAGCCGGGGGTGCGCACGGGGGTGCCGCTTTTGGTCGACAACCCCAAGGAGGTGGGCGCGGACAGGCTGGTGAACACCCTGGCCGCGCACCATCTGCACCCCACGACCGCCTGTGTGGTGGTGGATTTCGGGACTTCGACCAATGTGGACGCCATCTCCGCCAAGGGCGAGTTCCTCGGCGGCGCGTTCGCGCCCGGTATCGAGATCTCGGTCGACGCGCTGGCCGCCCGCGCCGCGGCGCTGCGCAAGGTGGAACTGGTGCCGCCGCGGTCGGTGATCGGGAAGAACACCGTGGAATGCCTGCAATCCGGCATTCTCTACGGCTTCGCAGGCCAGGTTGACGGCCTGGTGAAGCGAATCAAGCGCGAGCTTTCGCCGTCCGGGACGGATCCGGTCGCGGTGATCGCGACCGGTGGCCTTGCGCCGCTGGTGCTGGAGGAATCGGAGACGATCACCGAACACGTCCCGGACCTGACCCTCCTGGGCCTGCGCCTCGTCTACGAGCGCCACCACACTTCCGCCCGCCGTGACTGAACATCGATCTCGCGTGCTCAGACCCGTAACTCGCGTGACTGGAGGCGTAACTCGCGTGACTGGAGGCGTAACTCGCGAGTTGCGCTTCTGATCACGCGAGTTACGTGCTCAATCACGCGAGTTTCGCCTTCCGTCACCGGCGGGAGGCGATCAGGAGGACCCGCCGGGTCATCAGGTCCTGGTTGCGGAGGGTCTGCTCGAGGCTCGCCCGCAGCTTCGACGGATCCTCGCCCGACTCCGCGGCCAGGTCCGCCACCCGCGAAAGCGACAACTCCATGGTCCGCCGCTGCCGCGTCCGCCAGTCCGGCGTCTCCTCGTAGGTGAGGACGTCGAACCCGGCCGATTCCAGCAGTGGCCGGTGGTCGGGTACCTGAGGCGGCCGGTTCTGAGGCTGCCCGTCGAAGTCCCAGGTGGTGACGAGCAACCGGCCGCCTGGCACGAGGATCCGCGCGAACTCCTCGCAGGCGCGGGGCTTGTCGGGCGCGAACAGCAGCGCGTCGACGCTCATCACCGCATCGAACGACGCGTCGTCCAGACCGGTTTCCGAGAAACTGCCGATCTGGAAATCGGTCGCCTCGACGTCCGAGAAGGGCAGTGCCTCCGCGCGACGCCGTGCCGAAGCCAGCGCCGTCTCCGCGATGTCGACCCCGGTGAGCGTCGCGTAGGTGCGCGCGGCGACCCACAGCCCTGGCCCACCACGCCCGCAGCCGATGTCGGCCAGCCGTCCACCCGGCTCCAGCCGCGCTTCGGCGGCGATGCGGTGCAGGTCGGTGCGGGTCACGAAGCTGTAGGTGTCGAGTTCGGCGGGGTACTCGTCGCCGTAGACCTCGGCCCAGATCCCGGCCGACACCGCGGACGCGGGCGCGCCGAACATCGTGGTGAACGCGGCCTTCCAGTCGGTCATCGCTTACGCGCCCGGAAGACGGTCGTGGTGAGCGGCAGGTCGAATTCCCCCGAGGCGGTTTCCGGGTTCCGGTCGAGGAATTCCCGCGCTGTACGAAGCTTGGCTTCGCGTTCCTCCGCCGGAACCACCACCATGTGCGAATGGGTGGCGAGAGTCTCCACCAGGGTTTCCGCCGTCCTGGGTTGCTTGTGACCGAAAGTCTTCTTCTCGAACGGTTCGAAGGCCTCGTGTTCCGGCAGCGATTCGTAGTCGCTCAGCCAGCGCCTGCTCGCCGAGGTCTTGATCAGCGCGTTGAATTCCGCCAGCCAGCCGACGGATTCGTCGTCGTGGTTCCACAGCGCGACAACGACTCCGCCCGGTTTCAGCACCCTGGCCATCTCCGGATAGGCGCGGTCGAGGTCGAACCAGTGGAAGGCCTGGCCCACGACCACGGCGTCCACGGATTCGTCCGGCAAGGGGATGTTCTCGGCCGTCCCGATGAGCGGGGTCGCCGCCGGGAATGTCTTGGTGAGCTCTTCGAGCATCTTCGCGTCCGGTTCGACCGCGGTGACCACGAGGCCGAGGGCGAGCAGCCCTCCGGTGAGCTTGCCGGTCCCCGCGCCGAGGTCGAGGACGTGTTCCGGGGTGTTTCTCTCGCCGCCCAGCCCCCAGGCCAGTGCCTTTTCCGGATAGTCGGGCCGATGTGCGGCATAGGCGGCGGCCTTCGCGCCGAACGAGGCGGCGCGTCGTGCGTGCAGTGCGGCTTCGACGCCGGGCGTGGATGAGTTCACGGGAGCCAGGTTAATGGAGAGAAAACCGGCTGGGCCGGAGCCGGAAAAGGTAATCCGGTTGGCGTAGGGAAGCGACGGGTTCGTACGCTGTGCGCATGACTGAAATCCCCGCATCCGAGGGCGTGAGCCCCGACGAAGACCTGCCGGAACAGATGCGGGTGCGCCGGGACAAGCGCGACCGGATAATCGCGGAGGGTATCGATCCGTATCCGGTCGAGGTGCCCCGGACGCACTCACTGGCCGAAGTACGGGCGAAGCATTCCGGCCTTGGAGTCGACACGGCCACCGGCGAGACCGTCGGCATCACCGGCCGGGTCATGTTCCTGCGCAATACCGGCAAACTGTGTTTCGCGAGCCTCCGTGAAGGCGACGGCACCGAGTTGCAGGCGATGATCAGCCTGGCCAAGGTCGGTGAAGACGCGCTCGCGGCGTGGAAGTCCGATGTCGATCTCGGTGATCACGTATTCGTCGACGGCGAGGTCATCACCTCCAAGCGCGGCGAACTTTCCGTGATGGCCGACTCTTGGCGGATCACGTCGAAGGCATTGCGCCCGTTGCCCGTGGCGCACAAAGAGCTGGCCGAGGAAACGCGGATCCGGCAGCGTTATGTCGATCTGATCGTGCGTCCCAAGGCCCGGGACGTGGTCCGTACCCGCGCCGGTGTGCTGCGTTCCCTGCGTGACTCGTTTCACGGCCGGGGATTCCTCGAGGTCGAGACCCCGATGCTCCAGACACTGCACGGGGGCGCGGCGGCACGGCCATTCGTCACGCATTCGAATGCCTTCGACCTCGACCTCTACTTGAGGATCGCGCCGGAGCTGTACCTCAAGCGTTGCGTGGTCGGCGGTATCGAGAAGGTCTTCGAGATCAACCGGAACTTCCGGAACGAGGGCAGCGACTCGTCACACTCGCCCGAGTTCGCCATGCTCGAGTACTACGAAGCGTATGCGACCTATGACTCCAACGCGGTGATGACGCGCCAGCTCATCCAGGAGGCGGCGCAGAACGTTCTCGGCACTCAGGTGGTCACTCTTGTCGACGGTTCGGAGTACGACCTGTCCGGCGAGTGGACCACACTCGGAATGTACGAGTCGTTGTCCGAGGCGTTGTCGGAAGAGATCACTCCCGAGACATCGGTGGACAAGCTGCGTTCCTATGCCGAAGGGCGTGAGCTGGAGCTCGACCCGAAGTTAGGGCACGGCAAACTCATCGAAGAACTTTGGGAACACCTCGTCGGCGATCATCTTCACGAACCTACTTTTGTCCGTGATTTTCCGGTCGAGACATCCCCGCTGACCAGGCAACATCGCAGCAAGCCGGGGGTTGCGGAGAAGTGGGATCTGTACGTGCGCGGATTCGAACTCGCCACCGGATACTCGGAGCTGGTCGATCCCGTGGTGGAACGCCAGCGTCTGGTGGAACAGGCTCGGCTGGGTGCGCAGGGCGATAGTGAGGCCATGAACCTGGATGAGGATTTCCTCCGTGCGCTGGAGTACGGAATGCCGCCGAGCGGTGGTGTCGGAATGGGGATCGACCGGTTGCTGATGGCGCTGACCGGCCTTGGTATCCGGGAGACCATCCTGTTCCCGCTCGTACGGCCTGAATAACCCGTCCGCGTGACAGATACCTCGATCGTTCTGGTAAACAAGATTTGCGTTATGTCTCGGTAGCGGGTATTAATGTCGCTAGACAAAGTCTTCTGTCCGGGGCATGCCCCGTACCAGATCATTCGTGTAAGCCCCCAGCAGGAGGAAACAGATGGCACAGAAGGTGCTCGTCTCGCTCGTTGACGACCTCGACGGCACAGAGGCGGAAGAGACCGTCGAGTTCGGTTTGGACGGTGTGAGCTACCAGATCGACCTTTCCGCGGAAAACGCGGAAGAGCTTCGTGACGCGCTGGCCCAGTATGTGGAGCACGCTCGCCGCGCGGGTGGCCGTAAGCGCACCGCCATTCGTCCGGTCGCCGGCGTGAAGGCCGCCGCCCGCCCCGCGACCGTCGACCGCGAGCAGAACCAGGCCATTCGCGCCTGGGCCCGCAAGAACGGCTTCCAGGTTTCCGACCGTGGACGTATCCCGTCCGAGGTCGTGGAGGCCTACCACAAGAAGAACTGAGGTCTTTCGACCCTCGAGCCGCCGGGAACTATTCCCGGCGGCTTTCTTGTTCTTGTACACGGTTCAAGCGGGCGTACTCGGTGGGCGCCCATCCGGTCACG
This sequence comes from Amycolatopsis coloradensis, assembly GCF_001953865.1. Taxonomy (GTDB): domain Bacteria; phylum Actinomycetota; class Actinomycetes; order Mycobacteriales; family Pseudonocardiaceae; genus Amycolatopsis; species Amycolatopsis coloradensis. Next base: position 178,929 of record NZ_MQUQ01000003.1, on the reverse strand, counting down.
GAGCGGAAATCCCGGCTGAAGTGTGCTTGGTCGCTATAGCCCAGCACCGTCGCCAGTTCCGCGTAGTCGGGCCGTTCCTCGGCTGCGATCCGTGCCGCCGCTTCGTTCAACCGGTATACCTGAATCGCCCATTTGGGGGCGGCGCCGACATGTTCGGCGAACAAGCGTTGCAGACTTCGGTGAGACAAGCCCGTTCGGCTTGACAGCTCGCCGACTCTGGTAATGGCCGGTTCGGCCGCGATTGTTTCCACCGCCTCGATGGCCGTCCTGGCCGCCGCGGTGAGCACCGGCTGTTTCGTGAGGAGTAGTTGCTCGCACCGGCGGACCATTTCGAAGTCGTTCGTCGCATTGCGTACCGATTCCGTCACCGGTACGGCGCCGGTGAAGAGATCGGTGAGCGGAACGGAACGGCCGGAGATCATCGTTACCGGACCGGTGAGGAATGCCCGGAAAGCCCCTGGCCGGAATCGCACGCCGATACCGTGGTCCGTACCCGCTACGACATAGCGAAAAGGCCGTTTCCCCGGTCCGGACGCCCCTGTGGCGTCGCTGAAGAACGTGACGTTCACCGCGAGATTGGGCAGGACCACCTGTTCGTGGGGCGGACGGTCGCCCAGATCCCAGCGCAGGATCCAGTGATGGTCGACGAACGGCCGCAGTTCCGGCGTCGGCGGCCTCCTGACGAGGCTGAACGCCGCGTTCGCCCCTCGCGCGTCGACGATCCCCGCCGGGATCCGGTGCCCGCTCACCCGCTCAACCTAATCGTGTCGCGTTTCTTCAAGACAGCGCGACCCTTCCCGTGAACTCATGCCCGTATGCCCGAATACGCTGCCCTGATTACCCCCGCCGCCGCGGAATTCGCCGGAATCCTGCGCGGGATCGGCGAGTCCGAGTTCACCGCCCGCACCCCGTGCGCCGACTACGACGTCCGTGCGTTGCTGAACCACCTTCTCTACTGGGGTCCCTGGCTCGAAGCCGCCGGACGCAAGGCGTCGCCGCCCGAGTCGGCGACGGGCGAGGCGGAGGCGGGGCTCGTCGGAGACGACTGGCTCGACGCGCTGGAGAAGCAGACAGCGCGGCTCGCCGAGGTCTTCGGCACGCCTCAGGCGTGGGAGGGGCAGACCGCCTTCGGCGGCAGTCAGATGCCCGCGTCGATGGCGGGATACATGGTCCTGGACGAGTTCGTCTTCCACGGCTGGGACCTCGCCAAGGCGACCGGCGCGGAGTTCGCCGTGCTCCCTGAAGTCGCCGATGCCGTCCACGCCATCGCACTGGAGATCGGAGAGCAGGCGCGGGCGATGAAGGTGTACGGCGAAGAAGTCGTCGTCGCGGAAGGCGCGACCACCTTTGAACGCGCCTTGGGCGCCACCGGGCGGAATCCAGGCTGGACTTCTTAACGGATTCGCGGACAGCCGCCGCATTCCGATTCCGCGGGTAACAGATAGGAGTAACAGCAGCTTTCGCGGTTTCTCGTCCACTCGCGGCGTCCGTCGGCTCCCGTGGCCAGTCGCAGCTTCGACGCCGATGTCAACGGAGGGAATCGCGACCCGAGGACCAGCGCGGCGTCCGCGACCCCCGCACCCTCTGCGTCCGGGGTCCCGCCCAGCTGTCCCGCCGACCACAGCGCGTTGTCGAGCGCGTCCGTGGCGGCCGCCCAGAGCTGTCGCCGACCGAGCCGCGTCAACGGCCCGTAGACGTCGATGAACCTGTTCGCGTGCGCGATGAAGCGGCCGCGGAGGATCGCCGCCAGCGTGCGCTCGTCCCGGACGACGACGGCTCCCGGATGCGCCGAACCCGGGTCGGTCGGCAGGCAGTGGAACCCGTCGCCGAGGATGGCGATCGAGTCGGGGTGCGGCCGGTCGCCGCCGATCCGGAAGGCCAGCGCGGGCGGCGCCAGCGACGGGACACGGCGTTCGTGGTGCAGCAGCATCGCGCCGGCGAACGCCGGAACGTGCAGGTACCAGGACAGGATCCAGGTCGCCGGGGTCCGCTCGGGAATCGCGGGCGCCGCAGGATACCGCTCAGCCAGCCAGCCGCCGAGACGGTCTCGCCATCGCACGAGACGGTCCGGTTCGTCGAGAAGGTCGTCACAGTGGACCCAGCCCGGCTCGGCCTCCGGCACGGATCCGCGGATCCCGGTTGCTTCCGGCATCCTCGACAGGGAGGCTCCGAGCCCGTCTTCGGGTGACACGAGCGCGGGGAGATACGACACACCAGCCTCCCTTCATTAGTTAGCCTAACCTTACAATCGCTCCGTGACTACTCCGGACGGGTGTCCATCCACTGGGCAGTCCTTGCCGCCTGCCGTGTTCGCGCTCAGCGGACAAGGCACCTTCGGCGGAATCCGAGTGCGTGTTCGCACGTTGGGCTTGACGTAAAGGTGCAGGGCAACCGGAAGATGAAAGAGCGCACGGCCGGAGAACGGGCCGGGCGCGAACGGGCCGCAATCAGCCGTAGTGGTACGCCAGCGCGACCGCTTGGCTACTAGAGTGGTCTCACGGTGCTGAATCCATCGCGGTGAAAGCACGATGGAAACGGGCCGCCGTCGCAGCAGTCGAGGGAGTGCACATGTTTGAGAGGTTCACCGACCGCGCGAGGCGGGTGGTCGTCCTGGCCCAAGAAGAAGCCAGGATGCTCAACCACAACTACATCGGCACCGAGCACATCCTCCTGGGTCTGATCCACGAGGGTGAAGGTGTCGCCGCCAAGGCGCTGGAATCGCTGGGCATCGCGCTGGAGGGAGTCCGCCAGCAGGTCGAGGAGATCATCGGCCAGGGGCAGCAGGCCCCGAGCGGGCACATCCCCTTCACCCCGCGGGCCAAGAAGGTGCTTGAGCTGTCGCTGCGCGAAGCGCTCCAGCTCGGCCACAACTACATCGGCACCGAGCACATCCTGCTCGGGCTGATCCGCGAAGGAGAAGGCGTCGCCGCACAGGTGCTCGTCAAGCTCGGCGCGGACCTCAACCGGGTGCGTCAGCAGGTCCTGCAGCTGCTGTCGGGCTACCAGGGTGGCAAGGAGTCGACCGAGACCGGCTCCGGACGAGGTGAAGGCACCCCGTCGTCGTCGCTGGTGCTCGACCAGTTCGGCCGCAACCTGACCGTGCAGGCCCGCGAAGGCAAGCTCGACCCGGTCATCGGCCGCGGTAAAGAGATCGAGCGGGTCATGCAGGTGCTGTCGCGGCGCACCAAGAACAACCCGGTCCTGATCGGTGAGCCCGGCGTCGGCAAGACCGCCGTCGTCGAAGGGCTCGCGCAGAACATCGTCAAGGGCGAGGTCCCGGAGACGCTGAAGGACAAGCAGCTCTACACCCTCGACCTCGGCTCCCTGGTCGCCGGTTCCCGGTACCGCGGTGACTTCGAAGAGCGCCTCAAGAAGGTGCTCAAGGAGATCAAGACCCGCGGCGACATCATCCTGTTCATCGACGAGCTGCACACGCTCGTCGGCGCGGGTGCCGCCGAGGGCGCGATCGACGCCGCGTCGATCCTGAAGCCGATGCTGGCCCGTGGTGAGCTGCAGACGATCGGCGCGACCACGCTCGAGGAGTACCGCAAGTACATCGAGAAGGACGCCGCGCTGGAGCGCCGCTTCCAGCCGATCCAGGTCGGCGAGCCGTCGCTCGAGCACACGATCGAGATCCTGAAGGGTCTTCGCGACCGGTACGAGGCGCACCACCGCGTCTCGATCACCGACGGCGCGCTGGTGCAGGCGGCCACCCTGGCGGACCGCTACATCAACGACCGGTTCCTGCCGGACAAGGCGATCGACCTGATCGACGAGGCGGGCGCGCGGATGCGCATCCGCCGGATGACCGCGCCGCCGGACCTGCGCGAATTCGACGAGAAGATCGCCGACGTGCGCAGGGACAAGGAGTCCGCGATAGACGCGCAGGACTTCGAGCGCGCCGCGCGCCTCCGTGACGAGGAGAAGACCCTCCTTGGCCAGAAGGGCGAGCGGGAGAAGCAGTGGAAGGACGGCGACCTCGACGTCGTCGCCGAGGTCGACGAGGAGCAGATCGCCGAGGTCCTCGCCAACTGGACCGGCATCCCGGTGTTCAAGCTCACCGAGGAGGAGACCACCCGTCTGCTCCGCATGGAGGACGAGCTGCACAAGCGGATCATCGGCCAGGAGGACGCCGTCAAGGCCGTCTCCCAGGCGATCCGCCGCACCCGCGCCGGCCTGAAGGACCCGAAGCGCCCCTCGGGCTCGTTCATCTTCGCCGGTCCGTCCGGTGTCGGTAAGACCGAGCTGTCCAAGGCGCTCGCGGCGTTCCTGTTCGGCGAGGACGACGCGCTCATCCAGATCGACATGGGCGAGTTCCACGACCGCTACACCGCTTCGCGGCTCTTCGGTGCCCCTCCGGGCTACGTCGGCTACGAAGAGGGCGGCCAGCTGACCGAGAAGGTGCGGCGCAAGCCGTTCTCGGTGGTGCTGTTCGACGAGATCGAGAAGGCCCATCAGGAGATCTACAACACGCTCCTGCAGGTCCTCGAAGACGGTCGTCTCACCGACGGCCAGGGTCGTACGGTCGACTTCAAGAACACCGTGCTCATCTTCACCTCGAACCTGGGTACCTCGGACATCTCCAAGTCCGTCTCGCTCGGGTTCTCGCAGGGAGGCGACACCGCCAACCGGTACGAGAAGATGAAGCAAAAGGTCAACGAGGAAATGAAGAAGCATTTCCGGCCTGAGTTCCTGAACCGGATCGACGACATCATCGTCTTCCACCAGCTGACCAAGGACCAGATCATCCAGATGGTCGATCTGATGGCCGCCCGGGTCGAGAAGCAGCTCAAGGCCAAGGACATGGAGCTCGAGCTGACGCCCAAGGCCAAGGCGCTGCTCGCCAAGCGCGGCTTCGACCCGGTGCTGGGCGCGCGGCCGCTGCGCCGCACGATCCAGCGCGAGATCGAGGACCAGCTGTCGGAGAAGATCCTGTTCGGCGAGATCCAGGCCGGCCAGATCATCCTGGTCGACGTCGAAGGCTGGAACGACGAAGAGGGCGAGAAGGACGACAAGGCGCACTTCGTCTTCCGCGGCGAAGCCCGGCCCTCGTCGGTCCCGGACGCCCCGCCGGTCAGCATCGGTGCCGGCACGAGCGAAGAGAACGGTGAAGCCGAGGCGGAGTAGGTCTCGGTTCTGAAGGGAATGCCCGTCGCGGGTTGACCGCGGCGGGCATTTCCGTTGACCTGGATTGGTGGTGGGGAGTGGGTCGGGCGCGGGGCTGGCTGGTTCCGGTCCTGAGGCCGGACCGCGTACCCCCGGAGACCGATATGACCCGCTCTCGGAAGACGTCAAGGCCGATGAGTCGCCGTGTCGTCCGTCCCATCACGCGAGTTACGCCTTTCCCGCGCGAAGGGCCTGCGTGCGTGGATGGACGACGCGTGTGATCAGGCGCGAGGTTCGTGAGTGGTGAGGCCTTGCGTCTGCGGAACATCCGGTGGTGGAAGCGCACCTTGGTGGGAACTCTGGCTTTGGCGCCCTGGCCGATATAAGGTCTGCATTATGGCCGCTTGATGCAAGTGGGAGATCGAGCTTCACGACGAAGTGGATCGCTGGTTCACGGCGTTGTGCCGGGAAGAACCGCGTACGGCCGACCGGATCGAAGAGGCGATCGACATGCTGGCTCGTGAAGGACCATGGCTCGGACGGCCACTGGTCGACAGGATCAGTGGCTCGCGCAGGCACAACTTGAAAGAGTCGCGCCCGGCGTCGGCGGGGCACACCGAGATCAGGATCTTGTTCGTCTTCGATCCGGTGCGCAGGGCCGCGGAGGAGCGATACCGGCGGCATCTGGACGCGATGGAGGAATGCTGAAATGGGTCGGTCCTGGAAAGAGGTCAAGGCCGAGAAGCTCGCCGCGGATCGTGAGGCGGGCCGCGACGTCGAAGCCGCGCGGGCTGAGGCGCGAGAAGCCGCGCAGGCGTACGTTCTCGGCTTTCGACTGTCGAAACTTCGCGAGGACGTGGGGATGAGTCAGGCCGAAGTCGCCAAGCGAATGGGCGTGAGCCAGCCGCGGATCAGCCAGCTCGAGCAGGGTGATCCGAGCCAGATGGAACTGGACACGCTTCACAGGTACATCGTCGCCTTGGGTGGCCGGATGCGGGTGGTCGCCGATTTCGACGATCACGACGTCACCATTTCGACTGCCGTGTGACCCGTTCTGGACTCCCGATCACGCGAGTCCCGCGTTCGACCACGTGAGTTCGCCTTTCCCGCGCGAAGGGTCTGCGTGCGTGGATGGACGACGCGTGTGATCAGACGGACGACGCGTGTGATCAGGTGGACGACACGCGTGATCGGGGGGATGAGACGATGCCATCGGGTCCGGGAGGGGGTCAGGTGGACGTTCTGGCGATCGATTTCGGTACCTCCAGCACGGTCGGGGTGCTCTCGATCCACGGCAGGGGGACACAGGTCGTCGAGATCGACGGGTCGGTGACGATGTCGTCCGCGATCTACGCCGACAAGGACGGCACCGTCTTCGTCGGCCGCGACGCCGAACGCCGCGCCCGCCTGGATCCGAGCCGGTTCGAAGCGAACCCGAAGCGGCGTATCGACGAGGGCGCGCTCCAGCTCGGTGACGTCACGCTCCCCATCGCGGACGCCTTCGCCGCCGTCCTCCGCCGTGTCGGGGAGGAGGCCGAGCTGCTCCTCCAGCGTCCGCCCGCGCAGGTGCGCGTCTCCCATCCCGCGGGCTGGGGCCCGGAGCGCAAGCAGATCCTCCGCGACGCCGCGCTCAAGGCCGGATTCGGCACCACACTGCTCATCCCCGAGCCGGTCGCGGCCGCCGCGCATTACGCCTCCCTTAACCACGGCCACCGCCCGCCCGGTCCGATCGCGGTGTACGACCTCGGGGCGGGCACCTTCGATTGCGCGGTCGTCGGTGTCAGCGCACAGGGGTTCGCCGTGCTCGCCGAGGACGGCTTGCCCGATCTCGGCAGTCTCGACATCGACCAGGCCCTGCTGGTGCACATCGGCCGCGAGGTGTCGCATTCCGAACCCGCGCGGTGGCAACGGATCCTGCGCCCGCAGTCGGTCAGCGACCGCCGGACGCGCCGGTCGTTGCTGCAAGACGTCCGTGACGCCAAGGAAAGCCTGTCCCGGCACCGGCAGACCGAAATCCCGATGCCGGAGCCGTTCGGGGACGTGCGGGTCAGCCGGATGGAGCTCGAGGCGCTCGTCCGGCCGAGTTTCCTGCGCAGCGCCGAACTCCTGGCCGCCACCATCCGCCGCGCCGGGCTCGCCCCGGCCCAGCTCGGCGGCGTCTACCTCGTCGGCGGGCCGAGCCGGATGCCGTTGCTGGCGAGTCTGCTGGCGAACCAGCTCAGGATCACGCCGACGACGCAGGACCAGCCGGAGACGGCGGTCGCGTTCGGGTTGCACCACGTGCCGGCGGGCGGCGAAGACTCCCAGCTGACCGTGCCCGCCTTCGCGCCTGTCGCGCCGCCGGTGCGAAGTCAGCCGCCGCCGGTCCAGCCGCCGCCGCCTCGGCGTCCGCAACCTCCGCGCTGGACGCCGCCGCAGCCCCCGCCGGGCCGGGATTGGCGCAAGCCCACGGCGTACGGCGTCGTCGGGCTCGCTCTCGCGGCCATCGTGACGACGATCGTCCTGCTCGGCGGCAAGGAAGAACCGGTCGCCGCCGCCCCGGAAACGCGACCGGCCTGCGACCAGCCGGGCCAGAAGGACGCGCAGGGGTTCACTGACTGCCTCCGCCGGATCGCCGCCGTCATCCCGCGGCGAGACGACTGCCGGGACGCGCCGGACGCGGCCGCCGCGATGGGGGCGGCGTCGGCGGTCACGTGCGTGTACAAGGACGACGAGGCGTCGAACGCGATCAACTACTACCAGGGGGTCGCGATGACCAATCTGGAGGACGACGCCCGGCGTCAGATGACCAAGGGCAAGCCCGTGGAGGGCACCTGGGCGACCGACGGCCTGCGCGGGCGTTACCTGGCGGGCGTCGGCAAGCGAAGCGGCATCGTGCTCTTCGGGACCGAAGACGCGCCAGTGAGCGCGATGCTCGTTTCGACCCGTCGCGACGGGTCGGCGCGGACGACCCAGGAAATGGTCGATTTCTTCACCGCCCAGCTGAAGCCCTGATCAGGGGGCGATCTGGACCGGCCACGACAAGCTCAACGAGACCACGGGCATCGCCGCGAAGCTCCTGCGGAAGGCGGTGAGCGAACGATGATGCGCGCCGCGATCTCCGTGGACCACCGGCAGGACCTGTACTGAGTCAGTGCAGGGTGCCCGCGGGCGTCGAAAGATCCTCGGTCACCGCAAGCGCCGTGTCGACGATGATCCCCAGTGCTTCCGCCGCCCGATGCACGGCGAGGCTCGGCGCGGTCGTCCGCGCGGCCTGTTCGGGCGTGTAGGGAACGTGCACGAAACCGCCCCGCACGCCGGGGAAATCGTTGTCCAGCAAGTGCATCAGCCCGTAGAAGACCTGATTGCACACGTACGTCCCGGCGGTATGCGAGACCGACGCCGGGAGCCCCGCGGCCTCGATTCCCGCGACGCACGCCTTCACCGGCAGGGTCGTGAAGTACGCGTTGGGCCCGCCGGGGATCACCGGGACGTCGACGGGCCGTGAACCCGCGTTGTCCGGGATGCGCGCGTCGATCAGGTTGATCGCGACCCGTTCCGGGGTGACACCGGCACGGCCGCCCGCCTGCCCGGCGCAGATCACCAGTTCCGGCCGGTACTCGTCGATCGCGTCGCGCAAGGTGACCAGCGAGCGCGAGAACACACACGGCAGTTCGACGGCGACGGCGTCGTGCCGTCGGCCGGTGAGCAGGGAAACCGCCTGCCACGACGGGTTCACCCGCTCACCGCCGAACGGTTCGAAACCGGTGAGGAGCACTGACGTCATGCCCCTCACCCTAACGTGTGACCGACGTCAGGCGGCCGGCTTGAGGTCCCCGGGGTAGAGAAACTCGGGCGCCGGTTTGGTGTCGCCGTGGAACCATGCGTCGAAGAAGCCGTGGAGGTTCTTGTGCGCGACGCGTTCGGCGAACTTCTCGAACTCCGGCAGGCTCGCGTTGCCGTCGCGGTGCAGCGCGGGCCACGTCTTCAGGATGCGGTCGAACGGGGCCGCGCCGATGTAGTTCTTCAGCGCGTGCAGCGCCATCGGGCCCTTCGAGTACACGGAAGTGAACTCGTTGCCGGGTCCCATGTCGTACAGCTTTCCGGCCCAGAACCGGTCCGTCGCCTTCTGCACGGCGGTCAGGTAGCGCGCCTTGAGGTCCTGGCCCGACTTCGCCTCGGACCACATCCACTCCGCGTAGGAGGCGAAGCATTCGTTGAGGCAGACGTCCTTCCACTTGTCGACGGCGACCGAGTCACCCCACCACTGGTGGGCGTTCTCGTGCACGATCGTTCCGACGTTGCCCGCCGCGCCCGAGTAGATCGGCCTGCTCAGCGTCTCCAGCGAGAAGCCGATCGGCTCGGCGAGGAAGATGCCGCCCGCCGCGTCCACCGGATACCGCCCGAACTTCGACGCCAGGAAGTCGATGATCTCCGGCAGCCGTGCCTCGGCCTGCTTGGTCGCGGCTGGGGTGCCGGGGGCGTAGGCGTTGACGACCGGGGTGCCGTCGGACAGCTTCGTCCGCTCGAAGTCCCATTTGTCGATCGCGACCGTCGTCATGTACGGCACCGCCGGGGTTTCTTCACCCCAGAAGTACGTGGTGTTCTTGCCGTTCTCGAACTTCCCGCGCTCGCGCCCGTTGGAGATGACGCCCCATTCCGAGGGCACGGTGATCGTGAGGTGAAAGGTCGCCTTGTCGCGCGGGGTGTCGTTGACCGGGTACCAGGTCGTCGCGGACTTCGGCTCGCCCGCGGCGAACGCACCGCCGGATTTCGCGTACTGCCAGCCGTTTTCGCCCAGCATCGGATCTTGGATCGGCTGCGGGACACCGTGGTAGGCGATTTCGGCGGTGAACCGCTCGTGGTCGCGCAGCGTACGAGCCGGGGTGATCACGAGTTCGTGGTCACCGGTGCGGGTGAAGGCCGCCGTCCGCCCGTTGACCTTGACCGAGTCGACGGTCAGCCCGTGCAGGTCGAGGTTGAACGAGCTCAGGGACTGCGTTGTCCGGCCGGTGATCGTCTGCAGGCCGGTGAGCTGCCTGGTGGCCGGTTCGTAGCCGATTTTCAGGTTGTAGTCACCGACGTCGTAGCCGCCGTTGCCGTCCTGCGGGTAGTAGCTGTCGCCGGCGCCGTCGGCGCCGGGTTTTCCGGTGTCGGCGAGGGCTGTCCCGCCGCCGAGGACACTCGCGGCCAGAACGGCGGCGATGACGGCCGCACTCCGGTACCTCATTCACGCTCCCAGTCGATCGGCTGTCGCTTCGGCCCCGAACGTAGCCCGCTGACCTCGGTTACCCGCCCGGAAAGCTCCTTCGTGCCCGGATAATCCCCACTTCCGTCGCCTGATCGGAGTCCGGAAGCCGACCGCGCGCTCTGAGATACACAGCCTGGCCGGGCTAACGGGTCGCGGGTTCTGGAAAGCTGGGGTCGTGCGTGTGACGCTGCTGGGCCCGGTCGGAGCGGAGGCCGGTGACGGCACCCCGGTCGACATCGGCGGTGTCCGCCTCCGCATGCTCTTGGCCAGGCTCGCGCTGGACCCCGGCCGAGTTGTCCCGGCGACGGTCCTCATCGACGGTCTCTGGGGCGCGGAACCGCCGGCCGACGCGGTGAACGCGCTGCAATCCCTGGTCTCGCGGTTGCGCAAGGTCCTGCGGGCCGACGGCGTCACGCTCGACTCGGGCCCTGGCGGCTACCGGCTGGACGTCGCCCGCGAGGACGTCGATGTGTGCCGTTTCGAACGGCTGGCCGCGGAGGGGCGGGCCGAGCTGGCGGCGGGCCGGGACGCCGGTGCGGCCGCGATCCTCGCCGAAGCGCTCGGCCTCTGGCAGGGCCAAGCGCTGTCCGACGTGCTCGACGCTCCCTTCGCGCGGGCACCGGCGACCCGGCTGGAGGATCTGCGCCTCCAAGCCGCCGAAGATCGCTTCGAGGCCGAGATCCGGCTCGGGGGGCAAGACCGGGTCTTGGCGGATCTCAAGGAAGCGGCCGCTGGGAATCCGCTTCGCGAACGTCTCGCCGGGCTGTGGATCCGGGCGTTGTGCGCGGCGGACCGGCAGTCCGACGCCCTCGCCGTCTACGAGGAGGTCCGGGCGGCGCTGGCCGATCAGCTGGGCGTCGACCCTTCGGCCGAACTCCAGGAGATTCACCTCGCCGCGCTGCGCGGCGAACTCGGCCCCCCGCCGGCGGCCGCAGACCATCTCCCGGTCCGGCTGACCAGCTTCGTCGGCCGTGACGACGAACTCAAACTGGTCGCCGAACTCCTCGCGGGCGCACGGCTGGTGACGCTGGTCGGGCCCGGCGGCGCCGGGAAGACGCGGCTGGCCACCGAGGTCGCGACGCGGCACCCGGCGCACGCGCGCGGGCGCGTCTGGTTCGTGCCGCTCGCCGGGGTTCGCGATCCCGGCGATCTGCCCGGCGCGGTCTTCGCGGCGCTGGAACTGTGGGACCTCGGCCTCTCGCACGGCGATCCGATGCGGCGTCCGGTGGACGCGCTGGCCAGGGCCGTGGAGACGCTCGGCGTCGGCGAAGCGCTGCTGGTGCTGGACAACTGCGAGCATCTGGTCGATTCGGCCGCCGAGCTGGCGAACACCCTGCTGCGCCGCGTGCCGACCTTGCGGATCCTCGCGACGAGCCGCGAGGCGCTGGCCATCGACGGCGAGACACTGTGCCCGCTCGGCCCGCTCTCCGTACCGGACGGCACGCCGACCGTGCCGGAGGCGGCCGAAGCGGGGGCGATCCGGCTGTTCGTCGACAGGGCCATGGCGGTGCGCCCGGACTTCGTCCTCGACGATTCCACCGTGGACGACGTCGCGCAGATCTGCCGTCGGCTGGACGGGATGCCGCTGGCACTGGAACTGGCCGCCGCGCGACTGCGGTCGATGACCGTCGCGCAGATCTCGCAGCGTCTCGATGACCGGTTCCGGCTGCTGACCTCGGGCAGCCGGACGGCGTTGCCGAGGCAGCGCACGCTGCGCGCCGTGGTCGAGTGGAGCTGGGATCTGCTTGACGACGCCGAACGCGTCCTCGCCAGGCGGCTGTCGGTCTTCGGGGCGGGTGCCGAGGTCGAAGCGGTCGAGAGCGTCTGCGCCGGTGAAGGACTGCCCGCCGAAGACGTGCTGTACGTCCTTGGTTCCCTGGTCGAGAAGTCCATTGTGGACGCCATGGCCGGTGATCAGGGCGAGCCTCGTTACCGCATGCTCGAGACCATCCGGGCTTACGCGGCGGAGCGTCTCGACGAGGCGGGAGAGCGTGCGCTGCTGACGAAGGCGTACCATCGCTACTACGCAGAACTCGCCGAGCGGCTGGAGCCGTCGCTGCGGACGAGGAATCAGCTCATCGCCATCTCGCGATACGACGCCGAGAACGGCAACCTCGTGACCGCGCTCCGGCAGGCGATCGACGCGGACGACGTGGAGATGGCGACGCGCCTGTTCGGCAACTCCTTCTGGTACTGGCTGATCAAGGGCGACAGTGACCGGTTGGAGGGGTTCGTCGCCGAGGTGCTCGCCTTCGGTGACCGGCTGGAGGAGGACTTCGCCGCCGCTTTCCAGGCGATCCGCGCGATGATGGCGATGGTGCCCGGTATCGGCGACGCGAAAGAGGGTCTCGCACTCATCGATCAGTGTGTGCGGACGAACGCGCAGGAACGCTTCGCGGGGCTGGCTCTCGGGCTGCCGATGCTCGCGTTCTTCTGCCAGGACAAGGAACTCGCGCACCGCGAGGTGGCACGGGCACTGCTGAGCCCGGATCCGTGGGCGCGTGCCGCCGCTTCGTGGGCGCAGAGTTTCATCCTCGGCGACGAAGGGGACTCCGAGGGGGCGGGACGGGCGAGGGACCGGGCCTTCGAAGGGTTTTCGGCCGTTGGCGACCGGTGGGGCACCGCGATGGCGGTGGGCATGAAGGCGTCCGACATCTCGATGTCCGGTGACCACGAAGCCGCGCTTTCGCTGTACCGGCAAGGGATCGCCCTCGCCCTCGAACTGGGTTCGCAGGACGACGTGATCCAGCAGCGCTGGCGGCTCGCGACGGAGTACGCGCGGGCCGGTGACCTCGACACGGCGATGCGCGAGATCCGGGAGGCGGAACGCTACGCGATCGACACGGGCAACGACCAGCTCGCGGTGATGGTGCTGGTGGGCAAGGCCGACCTGCTCAGCCGCGCCGGCCGGGTGGACGAGGCCCGCGAGGTCGCCGCGCGGTTCCGGGAGCTGATGGCCAAGGTGCCACTGCCGGGCATGTTCGGCGAGGAGTTCGGCGGGTTCATCGACACGGAGGTGGCGCTGGCCGCCGGAGAGCTGGACGAGGCCGAACGCGCGGCCGCCGTCGTCGTGAAGTCCACCAAAGAGCGGGGCGACATGCCCGACCTCGCCCGGATCGTCGAGGTCGTCGCCCTGATCCGGTTCCGGCAAGGGCGGCCCGGCGGCGCCGTCCGGCTGCTCGGCACGGCGAATCTCCTGCGCGGCAGGCTTGACCTCGGCGAACCGTCGATCCGGGAGCTGATCGACGACCTCCGCGAGCACTTCGGGGAGGAGCGGTACGAGGCCCTGCTCGCCCAGGACGCCGCCCTGCCGCGGTCCGAACTGCTCTCCGCGCTGAGCGCCGAAGTAGGTACATGATGGCCCCCTTCCTTGCGCCAGGCGCAAGGAAGGGGGCCATCATGTACTTCATGCGCGTTCCCCCTGACCCCCGTCAGACGCGCTTCCGATAGGCCCAGGTGGCGAGCGGGAAGAAGACCGCGACCGCGGCCGCCATCCAGATCAGCGCGCCGGTCAGCGGCCCGGCGACCGGCCCGCCGTTCATCAGCCCGCGCAGCACGTCGGACATCTGTGTCACCGGGCTGATGTCCGCCCACGCCTTCAGCCAGCCGGGCATGGTGCCGGTCTGCACGAACACGTTGCTGCCGAAGGTCAGCGGCATCAGCACCACGAACATCAGGCCCTGCACCGCGCCGGGGCTCTTCACCAGCATCCCGACGAACACCGACGCCCAGCAGAACGCCAGCGCGAACGCGATGACCAGCACCACGGCCAGCGCGAACTCCGCCGGGCCGGTCTGGATCCGGTAGCCCATGATCGTCGCGACGATCATCAGCACGGTGATGCACACCAGGTAGCGCACGATGTCGGCCAGCACAGCGCCGATCAGCGGGGCGGACCTGGCGATCGGCATCGCGCGGAACCGGTCGAACACGCCCTTGGTGACGTCGGTGTTGAGCTGGACCCCGACGGTCATGCTGGCCTGCAGGATGTTGAACACCATGATGCCGGGCACGATCATCTGCAGGTAGTCGTCAATGCTCGGGGCGAGCGCGCCACCGAACAGGTACACGAACATGACCAGGAAGATGATCGGCGCGATGGTGACGTCGGCCAGCTGTTCCGGGTTCTTGCGGATCTTCAGGATGCCGCGCCAGGCGAGGGAAAGCCCGTGGTGGACGCTGCTGGACAGGGAAACGCGCTTCGGCGCGGGCGCCGCGATGGTCGTCATACCAGGCTCCCTTCCGGCTTGATGTCCTTTGTGGACTCGTCGGGTCGCTTGCCGGTGAGCGCGAGGAAAACCTCGTCGAGGCTGGGCAGCCGCAGCGCCAGCTCGTCCGCGGTGATCCCGGCTTCGTCCAGTTTGCGGACCAGGGTGGACAGCAGGACGGGGTCGGCGACGGGCGCGGTGAGCAGCCCCGTGTCGTCGTCCCGGTTCGGCTGGACGCCGGTGAGCCCGGCCAGGATGCGTTCGACGGCGTCGAGATCGGCGAGCGCGGTCGGCCGGACCTGCAACGTCTGGCCGCCGGTCCGCCGCTTGAGCTCGTCGGCCCTGCCGTTCGCCACGACCAGTCCGCGGTCGAACACGGTGATCGTGTCGGCCAGCTGGTCGGCCTCCTCCAGGTACTGCGTGGTGAGCAGCACCGTCGTCCCGTCCGCGACCAGCGTCCGGACCACGGCCCAGACCTCGTTGCGGGCGTGCGGGTCGAGTCCGGTGGTCGGCTCGTCCAGGTAGAGCACCTTGGGACGGCCCACCAGGCTCGCGGCGAGGTCGAGCCGCCGCCGCATCCCGCCCGAGTAGGTCTTGATCGCGCGCCCGGCGGCTTCGGTCAGCTCGAACCGCTCCAGCAGATCGGCCGCCCGCTTCTTCGCGTCGGCCCTGGAGAACTCCAGCAGCCTGCCGATCAGCACGAGGTTCTCCGTGCCGGAGAGGTCCTCGTCGACCGACGCGTACTGCCCGGTCAGCCCGATCACGCTCCGGACCGCCATCGGGTTCTTGACGACGTCGTAACCGAAGACGCTCGCGTGGCCGCGGTCCGGCCGGATCAAGGTGGCCAGGATCCGGACGGCGGTCGTCTTCCCCGCGCCGTTCGGCCCCAGCACCCCGACCACCTTGCCCGCCGGGACCTCCAGATCGACCCCGTCGAGCGCCTTCGTCTCCCCATAGTGTTTGACCAGGCCCTCGGCCCTGATCGCGTGAGTCATGTTTCCTCCCGTGGATCTCGCCCCGCGGACAAAGGTGCCCCTCCCGGCTGGCAGACCGCGCACAGCGCGCTGACACCGGCTGATAAGCGCTGGTAGGCGCGAGGTGAGGAGGTTGTGAAGGTGTTGTGGAGACCGCCGCCACGCCGCCCCTGATCGGCATACTCGACGTCATGGTGATCGAAGACCGGGTGCGTGTGAGCCCGCGGGGGAAGCTGGTCAGCGGTCTGCTCATCGGCGCGCTGGTGCCGTTCGCGGTGCTGACGGCGATGCGGTTGGTGGGGTTCGACGGCACCACGTACACGATCGCGGCGCTCGCGCTGACGCCGTACGCGGGGATCGCGACACTGGTGCTCGCCGTCCTCGCGCTGGGCTCGCGGCGCTGGTGGACGGGGGCGGTCGCGCTGGTGCTGACCTTCACGATCGCCACGCTGGTGCTGCCCCGCGCGTTCGCGAACGAGCAGAAGGCGCTCGGCGGGAAACACGTCCGGGTGCTGGCGTCGAACATGCTCGGCGGGCGGGCGGATCCGGCCACGATCGTCGGCTACGTGAAGGACCACCAGGTCGACGTCCTGAGCCTCACCGAGATGACGCCCGAGGCGGTCTCCGGGCTGGAGCGCGCCGGGCTGTTCCAGCTCCTGCCGTTCCACCTGCTGAACCCGGCGGAATGGGCGTCCGGCTCCGGGCTGGTGTCGAAGCACCCGCTCACGCCGTTGAAGCTGAGCGGTGATTCGAACCGCAAGCAGCCGAGCGCGAGCGTCGACCTCGGCGACGGGGTCCGGGTCGAGGTCGTCGCGGTCCATCCGGCGGCGCCGATGTGGGACAGGCACGCCTGGGTCGACGAGGCCAAGGACCTGCCCTACGCCGACGCCGAGCACGACATCCGGATCCTGGCGGGCGACTTCAACGCCGGCTTCGACCACGCACTCTTCCGTGAGCTGCTGACCAGGGGATACGTCGACGCGGCCGATCAGCTGGGGAAGGCACTGCACGGGACCTGGACGAACGGGATGGTGCCGCCGGTGCCGATCGACCACGTGCTGGCGGACAAGCGGACGGCCATCGCGGACTTCAAGGTGCTGGAGATGCCCGGCAGCGATCACGATGCCGTCTACGCGGAGGTCGTCCTGCCCGGAAGGTGACCTTCCGCTGGCAGTCTCCCCGCTCATGAGGAGATCTCGCGCTGTCGCTGCTCGCGGCCTGTGTGCCGGGGCAGCCGCCGCCGGGCTGCCCGGCGGAGCGGATCACCACCGCGGCGACCCTCCGGGACGGGCGGGTGGATCCGGCCTCAAGAGAGCAGGGCGTCCAGCGCTTTGAGGGTGTCGAGCCCGTTGCTCGCCAGCGAGACGCCCCGGCCGTGCCGGATCCGCGGCTCGCGCGGGTTGACGCGGACGAGTGAACCGGTCGCGGCGCTGGCCAGTTCCGCATAGCGCCGCACGGTCGGCACGGCCTGTCCCGCGCCGAGTTCCACCACCACGAGGTCGCGATGCGCGCGGCGCCACGCGGTCAGCTCGTCCAGCTGGGCCTGGCTACGCCGTTCCAGCCAGTCATAGTCGCCGAACATCAGGATGTTGGGCCGCGCGAGACCGCCGCAGCGCGGGCACGACGGCAGCGGTTTCAGCGCGCGCATCGTGTCCTTGTCGAAAGGGACCTCGATGTCGTCCGCGGCCCAGATCTCGCCGGTGCACCGGGCAAAGCACTGAAGATGATGGATGGACCCGTGCGCTTCGGCGACGTGCGGGTAGCCGGCCTTCTGGAACTGTCCGTCCACATTGGACGTGAAGACGCGGGTGCCGCCGGGTGTCCGCGCTCCCCAGGACAGCAGGATCCGGAAGCCCTCGTGCGGGACGGTGTCCCGGTACAGCGCGAGCCGGTGCCCGTAGAAACCCCAGGCCAGTTCGGGGTCTTCGGCGAAATGCCGCGGGTCGGCGAGTTCCACGAAGCTGATGCCCAGCCGCTCGTACGGCGGATACGCCGTCCAGAAACCCTCGTCACCCCGGAAATCGGGCAGGCCGGAGTCGACGCCCATCCCGGCGCCGGCGCAGACGAGCAGCGCGCCGGCGCCGTCGATCAGTTCCGCGGCTCGCTCGAGCTCACTCACCCGGCTTCGAAGCCTGGACGACCTCGAATTCCAACAGGTTCGCGCCGCTGGAGACCGGCTTCGCGCGCTCGCCCGCGTGCGCCTCGCGCGCCGGGCCGGACGCCCAAGCCTGGTACGCCTCTTCGGACTCCCACTTCGTGTAGACGAAGTAGCGCGTCTCGCCGGAGACCGGGCGGAGCAGTTCGAAGCCGAGGAAGCCGGGCTGGTTGTCGACGGCGTGCAACCGTGCGGCGAACCTCTTTTCCAGCTCGGGGCCTGCGCCTTCGGGGACCTCGATCGCGTTGATCTTCACGACTGCCATGCCGCCACCCTACGGCGAAACTCTTTTGCGCCGCGATGTGATGCGTGGGACCTTCCGGAGAATGGCCGACAAGAAGATCCTCATCTCCGGTGCGAGTGTCGCCGGTCCCGCGCTGGCGTTCTGGCTGACCAGATACGGCTTCCGCGTGACCGTCGTGGAGCGCGCGCCGTCGTTGCGCCCCGGCGGTCAGGCTGTCGACCTGCGCGGAACGGCCAAGGAGGTCGCCCGCCGCATGGGCCTGGACGAACGCATCCGCGCGGCGTGCACCGACACCAAGGGCGAGACGCTCGTCGACCGGAGAAACCGCACGAAGGCCACCATCCGTGCCGACGACTTCGGCGGTGACGGTGTCATCGCCGAGATCGAGATCCTGCGCGGCGACCTGACCGACGTGCTGTACGAGGCGACCAGGGAGCAGACGGAGTACGTCTTCGGCGACCGGATCACCGCGCTGGACGAACTGGCAGACGGCGTCGACGTCACCTTCGCCAGTGGTGCGCGACGGACGTTCGACGTGGTCATCGGGGCGGACGGGCTGCATTCGGGAGTGCGGGCGCTGGCGTTCGGCGAGGAGTCGGAGTACGTGCGGCACCTCGGCGCGTACCTGGCGTTCTTCCGCGTGCCGAACCGGCTCGGCCTGCGGGACTGGGCGGTCGGTTTCGACGACGTCGGCCGGTCCGCCGGGATCCGCGCCCTTCGTGACGGCGACGAGGCGATGGCCTACTTCGGGTTCGCCTCGGAGCACGTCGACTACGACTATCGCGACGTCCAGGCGCAGAAAGCGCTGGTCCGCGGGTTCGCCGCCGGGATGGCGTGGGAGGCGCCCTGGCTGCTGGAACGGATGGACGAGGCCCCCGACTTCTACTTCGACTCGTGCGCCCAGGTGATCATGGAATCCTGGTCGCGCGGCCGGATCGGATTGCTGGGTGACGCCGCCTTCTGCCCTTCGCCGCTCTCCGGGCAGGGCACGAGCCTGGCGTTCGTCGGCGCGTACGTCCTCGCCGGGGAACTCGCCGCCGACCTCGGCACCGGGCTCAAGCGGTACGAGACGGTGATGCGCGAGTTCGTCGAGAACACGCAGGCGATGGGGCGGGCCAACGCGGAGACGATCTTCGCGAAGTCGCGGACGGCCCTGCGGATGCGGTACCTGACGATGCGGGCGATGCGGCTCAAACCGATCGCCGCGCTGGCGTCGCGGAGGATGCGGGACGTGGTGAACGGGATCGACCTGCCGGACTACCCCGCTCCCCGCCACTAGAGGACTACTTGCGGGGGTCAGGCGAGGGTGCACGAGGGTGCCGGGTCGGCCGGTCGTGAGTGGCGATCCTCGTGAGCCGCTCAGGCCGATGCCCCCAGTGCCTCTTTGGGGGCGTCCAGTGTTCCCGATGCCTCTTTGGGGGCGCCCAGTGCTCCCGATGCCACTTTGGGAGCACCCAACGCTCCCAATGCCACTTTGGGGGCACCGTCCGACGGCACCCACGCACTCTCCTCCGCGATTCGTCCTCTGGTTGCGGTAGTTCGTGACACGAACTACCGTAACCAGAGGACGAATCGCGGAGGTCAGCCTCGCAGGGTGCCCGGGAGCAGTTCGGCGTCCGGAGGGAGCACCGTGCTGTGGAACCAGGCGTCGAAGAACGGCCGCAGGTCCTGCTCGGCGAGCTTGATCGTGAACGCCTCGAAATCCGCCCAGGAAGCGTTGGCGTTCCGATGGGCCGCCGGCCACTCCTTCAGCAGCCGCGCGAACGCCCCTTCGCCGATCTTCCGCCGCAGCGCGTGGATGGCCAGGATCCCCTTGTCGTAGACACTGTGGAATTCCTGCCCGGCCCCCATCCCGACCAGTTTCGGCGCCCAGAAGTCCGTGCTTCCCCGCATGATCTCGAGGGCGGCGCGGTAACGGTCGTCGAGGTTCTGGCCGTCCCGCGATTCCTGCCACAGCCATTGCGCGTACGACGCCAGACATTCGTTGAGGCAGATGTCGGACCACGAATTCAGGGTCACCGAATCGCCGAACCACTGGTGTGCGGTTTCGTGCACGACGGTGATCAAGTCGGCCCATTTCGCGTAGGTGGGCCTGGTCTGGGTCTCCAGCGAGAAGTGGATGTCCTCGTCCAGGTAGATCCCGCCCGCCGCGTCCACCGGGTACGGCCCGAACTTCGAGGTCAGGAAACCGATGATCTCGGGCAGCCGCCTGCCGGTGTCGCGCCGGTCTTCCGCGCCGGGCGCGTACGCGTTGACCAGCGGCGTCCCGTCCGGGAGGGCCATCCGGTCGACGGTGAACTTGTCGATCGCCACCGTGGTCAGATAGGCCGCCACCGGCGTGCGTTCCTGCCAGGACGTCGTGGACCAGCCGTTCGCCGAGGTCTTCTGGATCTCGCGGCCGTTCGAGATGACGATCCAGCCGTCCGGCACCCGGGCGGTGAGGGTGAACATCGCCTTGTCACGCGGGGTTTCGTTGACGGGATACCAGAACGACGCCGAATGCGGCTCGCCGACGATGAACGCGCCGCCGTCCTTCGACTTCTGCCAGCCGTTCTCGCTGCCGCCCGCTTTCGGGGTCGCCGACGGGTCGCCGCCGTAGACGACCTTCGTGGGGAAGGTGGTCCCGTTCCGGATCGGCTCGGCGGGGGTCACCACCAGCTCGAATTCGCCCTCACGAGCGAACTTCGCCGGTTTTCCCGCCACTTCGACGGATTGGACCGTCAAGCCGCGTAAGTCCAGGTTGTACCGATTGAGGTCCTGGGTCGCTTTCGCGATCACCGTGGTGTCGCCGTCGAGCCGCCCCTTCGCGGGGTCGTAAGTGATCCCGACCTGGTATTCGATCGCGTCGTAACCGCCGTTGCCGTCCATCGGGTAATACGGGTCGCCCGCGCCCGAAGCGCCCGGCGCCGGGTTCATCGGCGGCGGCGGAGGGGGAGCGGCCGGGGGGTCATCGACGCTGCAACCGATAATCAGGGCGCCGACGACGCCCAGAATCAGGCCGGCGGCGGGGACTCGGCTGCGCATGGAGGGGAGCTTAGTGGTGCTTCACCGCGACGGGTTGATCACTTTCGGCGGCGAAGGACCGCCGATCGTCCTCCTGCACGGGCTGATGGGCAGGGCGACGACGTGGTGGCGGGTCGCCGGAAGACTCGAACCGTACGGGCGTGTCCACGGTCTCGACGCGCGCGGCCACGGACGCGGTCCGCGTGGCGGGCCATGGCACACCGAACGGTTCGCCGAAGACGTCGCCGCGGTGCTGCGGACCTTCGGCGAACCCGCGGTCCTGATCGGACATTCGATGGGCGGCCTGCACGCCTGGGTCACCGCGGCCACGCATCCCGGCCTCGTCCGCGCGGTGGTCTGCGAGGATTTCGCGCCCGACCAGCGCGGACGGTCCGTGGACGACTGGCGCGGCTATTTCGAATCCTGGCCGGTCCCGTTCCGGTCGCTGGCCCACGTGCGCGAGTTCTTCGGCGAAACCGGCGACTATTTCATCGAATGCGTCGAAGAACGGAAAGACGGCTATCACCTGATCGCCGCACTCCCCGATCTGTACGAAATCGCGGCGGAATGGGGGCGCCGGGATTTCTGGGAGTACGTCGAACGCGTCCAATGCCCGCTGCTGGCCATCGAAGGCGAGCGGACGGCGATGCCGCTTGGGCAGCAGGCCGAACTCGCGGCCCGCGTGCCCGGCGGCCTCGGCCGCCACATCGTCGTAGAGGGAGCCGGGCACGTCGTGCACGAAGAGGCCCCGGAGACCTACCTCGGTGCCGTCGAAGCCTTTCTCTCCGACGTCATCGGGTAGGTCCCGGAGCCGCTCGCTCAGCCCTTGGCCAGCTGGGCGTCGATCCATGCGCGCAGCCGCGCCTCACCCGGGTAGCCGACGTTCCGCGAGGACGGCAGCTCGGCGGCGTTGCGGACACCGACCAGCGTCGGCAGGTAGCGGATGTTGTATCGGCTCGACAGGTCCCGGCTCTGGTCGACGTCGACCTCGCCGAGCAGGAACCGGCCGCCGTATTCCGCGGCGAGCCGTTCGATCACCGGCTTCATCTGACGGCACGGCGGGCACCACGTCGCGCCGAAGTCCATGATGACCAGCTTCTGCTTCGAGATGTTCATGACTTCGGCGTAGTTGGCCGACGTCACCGTGACCACGTTCTCGGCCGACGGCGACGGCGCGGCCGATGCCACACCGGCGCCGACACCGGTGACGAGCGCCAGCACACCGGCCAGCACGCAGACGAACCGTTGGTACTTGGACAAGACGTACTCCTTCGAATCAGGTAAGTCCACTTAGGACGAACAGTGGGTCGGCAAGCCGCCCGAAACCCAGTCTTCGATGCCTTCGCGGTACTTGCGGACGTTCGTGTACCCGAGTTCCAGCAGGCGCCGTCCGACGAACTCACTGTTGCGGCACGGCGTGTTCGCGCAATAGACGACGATCGCGGCGGCCTTGTCCGGAAGCACCGACGCCGCCAGGCGGTCGGTGAATTCGGCGGCCTGTTCATACGGGAAACCCGGAATGTTCCGTGCTTCCGGAAGATGCTCCTTGTCGAAATAGGCGACCGGCATCGTGTCGACCACGACCACCGTTCCGGCCTCCATCAGGGAGAGCAGTTCCGTACGAGTGATCAACGGCAGCATGGTGCCCCTTCCCGGATGACCGTGATTGACGATTCCCATCGTCGGCCGTCTTCCGGAGTGCGCTCTAGTGCCGTCTCGGGATGCCGAAGGGTTATCGAGGCGTCAGCCTGCCGTGGCGATGCAGCCAGGTCCGGTACGGCGCCGTCCGGTCGGCCAGCCGCCAATATCCCGCCTTCGCCTCATGGGCGAGTTCCGGGACGCCGGTCGCGCACGGGCCGTCCTCGCGCCAGGCGAGCACGTGCCGCACGCACATCGGCGCACCCGCCAGCGGCCGGATCACCAGGCCGTCCGACGGTGGCCGGGTCGGCTGGACCAGCCCGACGCCGTACCCGCCGCTGACAAGGTCTTCCCGCGCGGTGTCGAAGTCGACGTCGTGCGTGATCCGGGGGTCGAAACCGTGCGCGAGACACATTTCGCGGAACACCACCCGGCAGCCGTCGCCCCCGTTCGACACGATCCAGTCCTCCCCGGCCAGTTCGGCGAGTTCGATCTCCTCCTCACCGGCGAGCGGGTGCCCGGCGGGGATCGCGACGAACGACGGCTCACTGGCCAAGGTCACGGTCCGCACCTCCGGCGGCACCGGCAGGCCGCGTCCGCCGCAGATCATGATCAGCGCGAGGTCGATGCCGCGGTTCGCGACCTGCGCCAGCAGCCGGGTGCGCGAGGTGTCCGCCCGCGTGCGGAACGGTTCGCTCGGCCGCAGGTCGCGCAGTCCGTCGAGCAGCGAACTCGTGATGGCGCTGTCGTTCCAGCCGATTCGGAGCGATTCGCCCGTCACGGGTTCCTGGCGGTGGAAGTCGTGCTCCAGCTCGTCGAAGGTGAGCACGATCGCCCTCGCCCGCCGCAGGATGAGGGAGCCGAGTTCGGTGGGCCGCACCCCGTGCTGGTCGCGGTGGAACAGCGGGCCGCCGACCATCCGCTCGATCCGGCGCAACTGGTGGCTGAGCGCGGGCTGCCCGAGCCCCAGGCCGGCCGCGGCACGGTTGAGACTGCCGGAGGAAGCGATCTCACAGATCACGCGAAGATGCCGAACCTGAATCTCCATGCCTCCGTATACCGCGCTTCCGTCCGTGTCCGGCACCTCCGAAAGTCGAGATCCGTAATTTCCTATAACCCGGTGACAACATTTACCGGCAATACCCGGACCGCCGGGGCGTGGCTACGTTCGATCGACGCCTCTTCTCCCGCATATCCCGCGAACCAGGAGCCGTCTTGCTGCGACCACTGCCGCTCACCGAGCATTGCGCCGATCCGCTGGCGCGAGCCGAGCACGTTTGCGTCGGCATCAGCCCGTTCAACAGCTATTTCACGGTGGACCGTATCGCCGATCTCGCCCGCTGGGCCATGTCGGCCTTTCGAGGTTTTCATTTCTTCGTCCCGGACGGGCCGTCGGCGTTCACCATGGAGGCGCTCGGCTACGACCCGGTCCGCGCCGCGCAGAAGGCACAGCGGCAAGGCAACTACACGCGCAACAAGATCGTCCGCGCGTTGCGGCAGGTGTGTCCGTCGGATCCGCACACGCTGATCCTGGACGCCGCGGTGCTCGAAACCGACCGTGTCTACCTCGGCCTGCTTTCCGAGGCACACCAACGGTTCGCCACCGACCCGGAGTTCGCCGAGCAGTGTCTCGGCGCGACGGGCTGGGTGCTGGACCGGCGGCTGCCCGAAGGCGAACACCCCACGCGTGACCAGTTGCGCAGCGCGGTCCGCTACTTCCTCGCCGAGTTGCCGATGTTCGTCGGCACCGTGGCCGTGGCCGGTGTCGGCAGTTCCGTGTTCGCCTATCACCAGCGGGTCGGGTTCCTCGAACGGCTCTACCGCGGCGAACTCTCCTGGCGGCCACTGCGGGGACAGGGCTTCGTCGTTCTCGAACAGGCTGTCCCGGAACGGGTGGAGTGAGGCGTGGCACACGACGACTTCTCGCTGCGCAGGGTACCCGCCGAACGCCGCTACTCCTGGGTTTCCGTCGCGCTGCAACGCTTCGGGCAGGTGTCCTCGTTTCACCAGTTCCTGCTCGGCGCCGTCCTCGGCTTCGGCATGACCTTCTGGGACGCGGTACTGGCCATCACGATCGGCTCGGTGCTGCTGGAGATCATCACCATCCTGATGGGCATCGCCGGCACCCGGGAAGGGCTGTCCACCTCGGTGCTCGCGCGCTGGACCGGGTTCGGTACCGGTGGATCATCGCTGGTCGGGCTGCTCATGACGCTGAGTCTGGCAGGCTGGTTCGGCGTGCAGAACGACGTGTTCGCGCACGGTCTCCACGCGTTGATGGGTGGTCCGCCGGTGTGGGTGTGGGCGCTCGCGGGCGGCGCGCTGGTCACCGCCATCGTCGTGTTCGGCTTCCACGCGATGGCCTGGACGGCGTATCTGACGGTGCCCGCTTTCCTCGCGCTGGCCGGGTATTCGATCATCGCCGCGCTCGGCGGCCATTCGCTGCCCGCGCTGATGGCGGAACCGCCGCCGGGACCGTCGATGTCGCTGGCACAGGGCACCACGCTGGTGGCGGGCGCGTTCATCATGGGCGCGATCATGACCCCGGACATGACCCGGTTCAACCGGACCGCGGCCGACGTCGTGAAGCAGACCCTGGTCAGCATCACCCTCGGCCAGTACCTGATCGGCCTGATCGGGGTGCTGCTCGCGCACGCGGCGAAAAGCGCGGACGTGGTCGGGATCATCACCTCGTCGTCCGGGGTGCTCGGCACGCTGATCCTGGTCACCGCGATCCTGAAGATCAACGACTGGAACCTCTATTCCTCCTCACTCGGCCTCGTGAACACCGTGCAGGTGCTGCTGTCCCGGCGCCTCGGCCGCACCGCCGCGACCCTGCTGCTCGGCGGTCTCGGCACGGTGCTCTCCGCGGTCGGCATCCTCGATCACTTCACCACCTTCCTGACCTGGGTGGGCGTGCTCACGCCACCGGTGGCGGGGGTGGTTATCGCCGAGTACTACGTGGTCCGGCGCTGGAAACCGGATCTTGAGGCCACGCGCGCGTCCGGGGAGTTGCCGCCGGATTGCCCGGCGTGGGTTCCCGTCGCGCTGATCTGCTGGGTCGCCGGGGCCGCGGTGGGAATTTGGCTGCCGTGGGGAATTCCCACGGTGAATTCCGTTCTCGGCGCCTTTCTCCTGTATATTATTCTCGGCAGACGGACCACGGCCGGATCGGTTTCCGTGGCGATGACTTCTTCCGACGGGGCGAAAACCCGTATGTGACAAGGGAGTTCGACGTCGTACAGCTGGATGTTCACCACCTGCGGGTGATGCGGGCGATCGCGGACACGGGCAGCCTTTCCCGTGCCGCGATCGCTCTCGGCGTCACCCAGCCCGCGGTGTCCGCGCAGCTCAAACGGCTGGAGAACATGCTGGGCTACCAACTGTTCGATCGGGGCGAGGGTGGCGTGACACCGACGCCGATGGGCGAGTTGCTGTTGCGCCGGATTGCCGCTTTGCTGCCACAGCTGGACAACCTGCTCGAAGACATCGAGCAGCGCGTCTGCCCCAGCGGCCCGCCCGACGTCGTCCGGGTGGTCGCGGTGGCCAGCGCGCTGGTCGCGCGCCTGCCGTCACTGGTGACCCGGTTGTGGCCGGAGGTCTCCGAGGTGCAGGTCGTGCACGACGACCACCCCGAGCGGCTGCTGCCGCTGCTGGCACAGCGACGCGCGGAATTGGGGCTGGTCAAGGACTATCCGGGACACGAGCTCGAAATCCCCGCGAGTGTGGACACCGCGGTGGTGGTGACCGAGCCGACCTTCGTCCTGCTGCCGGAGTTCCACCCGTTGGCGCACAAGGAGATCATCGACTTGAGCGAGCTGCGGGACGAATCGTGGGTGATGGTGTCCGACTCGTCGGCGACCACGTTCACCAGGTACTTCACGGAAACCTGCGCGCGGCACGGCTTCAGCCCGTCGGTCAGCCATCAGGTGACTTCGCAGCAGGTGGCGCTGCTGGTGGTCCGGGCGGGCGCGATCGGGCTTTCGCAGCCGATCTGCGATCCGCGGAACCTCGGCCTGGTGACCCGGCCGCTGCGCGGGGATGTGTTGCCGCGCAGGCATATTCTCGCCTGGAACCGGGAGACCTTCGTGGCGGGGCGGCAGGCGGAACTGCTCGCGGCCGTGGTCGAAGCGTATTGGGCCGAAGCGAGGACGGCACCGGTCTACGCCCGATATCTGGACTCTCGAGGGCCCCGCCCGGACGACGGATGATCGGGTCACGTCGCCCGGGCGGGAGTCCTCATCGGGACGGGCGCAACGGCCCGGGGTAGAGGTGCTCGTCCGGTGGCCGTACCGTGCCGTAGAGCCACGCGTGGTTGAACTCGCCGAGGTCGAGCTGGGTCATCGCGGAGACGTAGAGTTCGAAGTCGTGCCAGTTCTGGTTGCCCTGCGGGTTGATCATCGGGAAGCCCGCCATGATCTGGAAGAACGCGTCGTCGCCGATCAGACGGCGCAGCGCGTGCACCATCAGCACCGCCTTGGTGGTCGGCGCGAATTCGGTCCCCTTGCCAGGATCGGTGAGCTTCGGCGCCCAGAATCCGGCGTCCCCGCTCACTTTTGCCACCAGGTCGCGGTAGCGCCGGTCGAGGTCGGCGCCGGTCTTGGCCTCGTCCCACAACCACACCGCGTACCGCGCGATGGATTCGGGCATCAGCGCGTCGCGCCACATCTTGCCGCTCACGCCGGCTCCCCACCATTGGTACGCGGTGGCGTACACCAGATCGGCGACGGTGGCCGTGCGGCCGTACACCGGCCGGGTCTGGGCGCCGTGCGTATAGCCGAGGGCGCGGTCGAGGAACAGCCCGCCCGCCGTGGATTGCGGGTAGTCGCCGAACTTCCCGGTGAGGAACTCCAGTACCTCGGGCAGCTTGCCGCCGATCTTCCGCTTGTCGACGGCGCACGGGTGGTAGGCGTTGATCGCCGTCCGGCCACCGGGAAGTGTGATCCTCTCGACCTCCCAGCGTCCGATGCCGAGCATCGTCGTGCTCGGCGCGAGGGCGGTGTCCTCCGAGAAGGTGACGGTGTGCCGTCCGGCGCCCGCGGGAACGTCCGAGATCTGAGAACCGTTACCCAGCACGGAGAATTCGTCCAGGACGGTGACGGAGACGTGCAGGGTGGCCTTGTCGGCTTCGGTGTTGTTGACCGGGAACCAGGTCATCGCCGAACGCGGCAGGCCGGTGGCCACGGCGGAATCGCCGGGGGTGGCCAGCCAGCCGACGCGTCCCCGCGCCGTGCCGATCGGCTCCGGCCGCCCGTCGTAGCCGACCACCACGGTGAACCGCGTACCTTCGGCCAGCGGGGTCCGCGGGGTGATCACCAGCTCGTGTTCGCCCGCCCGCCGGAACGTCGCGGCGACCCCGTCGACGCTGACCGAGCGCACGGTGAGACCGCGCAGGTCGAGGTCGAACCGGCTGAGGTCCTGGGTGGCCGTCGCGGTGATCGTCGCCTTGCCGCTCAACTGTGTCGAGTACGGCGAGTAGTCCAGCGCGAGCGAGTATCTGTCGACGTCGTAACCGCCGTTGCCGTCCTTCGGGTAGTAAGGATCGGCGCCGAGGACGGTGCCGTCGGGTGAGACGTGCACGTACCCGTCACTGCCGGGTGCCGGTCGCGCCGCCGCCTGGGCCTGGCAGGTGCCGATCATCGTGGTGGCGAGCAACGCGGTGCACAGTGGCTCCTGCCACCGAATCCGCACGGTCATGAACGGGCCTTCTCTCTACGGGGGAGGGTGCCCGGTCATCGTGCGGGCGCCCGCGCCGCGCGCGGCACTGCCAGCCCGTCATGCCGCCGGGTTATCCCTGGCCTGTCGCCGATAACCCCACGGCATACCCGCCCGGGACTACCCGCGCCGCGCCAGGCAAGAGATCGTCGAGGAATGCTGCCCCTCCCGGCACTGCTCGCGCTGACGACGACGGTCTTCCTCGGCTGCCTCACCGAAGTGCTGCCCGCCGGGCTGCTGCTGGGCATGTCCGCGGATCTGGGCGTCTCCCCGTCGGCGACCGGGCAGCTGGTGACGGTCTACGCGATCACCGCCGCGCTCACCGCCATCCCGCTCACCACGATGACCCTCCGGGTGTCGCGCAAACGCTTGCTCCTGGCGTTGATCGTGGGTTTCCTGGTGACCAACCTGCTGATCGCGGTGTCCTCGTCGTACCCGCTGATCCTGGCCGCGCGGGTCGTTTCCGGCGCGCTGACCGGGGTGATGTGGTCGCTCGTGGCCGGCTACGCGATGCGCCTCGCCCCACCGGCGCTCATCGGGCGCGCACTGGCCGTCGCCATGTCGGGCACCCCGATCGGGTTCGCCCTCGGCGTGCCCGCCGGTACCGCGCTCGGTGAACTGGCCGATTGGCGCTGGGCGTTCGCCGCGATGGCGCTGATCACCGTGCCGCTGCTGGTGTGGGTGCTCGTCGCGGTGCCCGCCCTACCCGGGGAACCGGCGGGCCCCACTCGCCCGTTGGCCGCGTCACGGCTGCCGGGTATGCGTCCCGTGCTGGCGACGGTGGCGTTGTTCTCGTTGGGGCACAACGTGGCCTACACCTACATCGGCCCGGTCCTCGCCGGGATGGACGTGGCGGGGATGCTGGGCGCGGCGTTGCTGGTGTTCGGCTGCGCCACGGTCGGCGGGCTGGTCGCCGTCGGTGCCGCGCTCGACCACCGCCCGCGCGTCGTTCTGATGGTCTGCACGGGGCTGACGGGCGCCGCCATCGTCCTCATGGGACTCAGCGACGGCGTCCACGGCCTGGTGCTGCTCGCCGCCGCGTTGTGGGGGCTGGCGTTCGGTGGCGCGCCCACCGCTTTCCAGGCCGTCACCGCGCTGATCGCGGGCCCCACGGCCGACGCCGCCCAGTCGCTCACGATCGCGGCCTGGAACGGCGCCGTCGCGGGAGGAGCGCTCGTCGGCGGCGTGCTGCTGCCGCTGGGAACGTCCCTGCTTCCTTGGTGCGCCGCCTTCGTGGTGCTCCTGCCACTGCTGTTCAGCCGGCGAGTCGTGCTTTCAGCGCCCGCGGATCAGTGCCCGACCCGACGATGAGCGGCCAGATGTCGGAGCCGAGGAACCCGGTCTCGTCGGTCGCCACGGTCGCGCCGCAGGCGTCGCGCTCCAGTCCGTTCCTGGCCGCGACCTCGGCGACGGCGTCCTTTGTGGACTCTCCGAACACGCCGTCGGCCGGGACGGCGAACCCGCGTGCCCGCAGGAGTTCCTGAGCCATCCGCACTCGCGGTCCGGTGTCGCCGGGCTTGAGCAGCGGCCACTGGGGCAGGTCGACCTTCGGTGACGCGGAGCCGAGCAGTTTCCCGACCTCGGCGCGCAGTTCCGGAAGCCGGTCGTACAGCACGGTCCCCGGGCATTCGGTCGAGTTGAAGTCCCGGTGCCCCTTGATGAACTCCGGCGAGATCCCGTACTGCGAAGCGATGTACGCGACCATCTTCACCAGCGAGTCCCAGAGCGCCGGAGTGACGTCTTCCTTGCTGTAGAGGCCCTCGTTCTCGATCCCGATACAGGTGCTGTTGTTGTTGCCGACATTCGCGCCGAGCACGTGCCGGGTCCCGCCACGCAGGATCTCCAGGCTGCGGTGCCTGCCCTCGGTGATGTGCCCGCCGCGGCTGTTCGTGAACTGCTGGCCGCTGTCCACCCAGCCCCGCGTGTCCATGTGGAAGTTCTGGATCGAACGCGAGGCCCAGTAGGCGTGTTCGAGCGTGTAGTCGGTGACGTTGCCGGGTTCGACGGTGTGGTGCACGACGATGTACGTCGGCTTGTGGTTCTGCACCTCGATCACCCCGTTCGGCGGCCGGGCACCCCAGGCCGCCGTGGCGTGGATCGTCGGTTCTCGTACTGCCCCGGGCGCCGCGGCGGCGGCGGAAGTCGTCGCTGTCCCCAGTAGCCCGACGGCGCTCGCCGTCAGGCCGCCCTTGAGCGCGGTACGTCGGTCGAAGTCGGCCACGGGCGTAACTCCCATCATGCGCGTTGGCCGGAAAGCTAACCCGCCGGCACGCCGAAGACAACCATTGACCAACTTTTGTCGTAATACGTCAGTGTTCGCCAGGGAGTGCGAACAGGCCGTCCCCGGTCTGTTCGAGCAGGCCGTCGACCAGCAGGGAGTCGAGGCAGCGATCACGTTGCCCGGATTCGTCCCAGACGAGATCCAGCCGTGCCTTTTCGACCGGTCCTTCGGTGCCGCGCAGGACGTCGAGCAGCAGCCCGCGCACCTGGCGATCGGTACCGGCGAACTTCTGGACCTGCTTCGGGGGCCCGGCGTAGGCGGGTTTGCCCGCGTGCTGCCAGGCGCAGTCGTCGTAGATGGGGCAGTCCGCGCAGCGCGGCGACCGGGCGGTGCAGACGAGCGCGCCGAGTTCCATCAGCGCCGCCGAGAGCTTCGCGGCGGGCGCGTCCTCCTTCGGCAGCAGCGCCTCGACGTCGGCCATGTCGCGGGTGTTCGACGGCGGTCCGGCGTCACCCGCGCCGTGCACCGCCCTGGCCACCACGCGCCGGACGTTGGTGTCCACCACCGGCGCCCGCTTGCCGTAGGCGAAGGCCGCGACCGCGCGTGCGGTGTACGCGCCGATCCCCGGCAACGAGAGCAGAACGTCCACATCGGACGGAACGACGTCGCCGTGCTCGGCGGCGATGACGGTCGCAGCGGCGTGCAGCCGCAACGCGCGCCGCGGGTAGCCGAGCTTGCCCCAGGCGCGCACGACCTCCCCCGGCGAGGACGCCGCCAGCGCCGACGGCACCGGCCAGCGCGCCATCCATTCGAGCCAGATCGGCTGGACGCGCGCGACCGGCGTCTGCTGCAACATGATCTCGCTGACGAGCACGCCCCACGCGGTGCACTCCGGCTCACGCCAGGGCAGGTCGCGCCCCACTTCGCCGAACCACTCGATCAGCACATCCGCGTCGACGCCCACCCGGCCAGCTTAAAGAAGTACGTGAAGGCCCCCTTCATGTACCTAGGCGCAAGGAAGGGGGCCTTCATGTACTTCTGTCAGCGCGCGTCGGCGACCTCGGACAACTGCCCCGTCTTCACGTCGTAGACGAAGCCGCGCACGTTGTCGGTGTGCGGCAGGAAGTCGCTGCGCCGGACGCGCTGCACCGACCGGCGCACGCTGTCCTCGACCTCGCGGAACGCCTCGACCGACCAGGTCGGGCGCAGCCCGCTGGCGGCTTCGAGTTCGTCCTTGAAGTCGTCTTCGGTGACCATGGACAGACCGCATTCGGTGTGCTGGACGATCAGCACCTCGCGGGTCCCCAGCTTCCGCTGGCTCAGCGCGAGCGAGCGGATCGTGTCGTCGGTGACGACCCCGCCCGCGTTGCGCAGGATGTGTGACTCGCCTTGGATCAGGCCGAAGAGCTCGAATGCCCGGATACGGGCGTCCATGCAGGTCAGGATCGCCACGTGGAGCGATGGCCTCGGGGAGGAGCGGTCACCAGGAGTGACATCGCCCAGCTCCTGATTTCGTTTGAGCAGTACGTCGATGGAGGTCACCGGACCATTGGAACCGGACAGGCCGGGGGAGGGCAACATTTCAGGGCTCATGTCACGGCCCGAACCAGCGTTCTTCGGCCGTTCGCGGTGGCGCCGACGTGCGGCCGACCCGCAATTCCGTCTGCAGGGTGATCACCTTCGGCCCGACCCGGTCGGCCGCGCTGAGCAGTAGTTTGCCCGCCGCCTTGCCCTTCTCGAGCACCGGCTGGTGGACCGTGGTGAGCCCGGAGCGCTCGGCCTCGGTGATGCCGTCGAAACCGGTGACCGTCAGATCCTGCGGCACCCGCAGTCCCCGGCGTTCCGCTTCGGCCAGCGCACCGAGCGCGAGGATGTCCGAAGTGCAGATCACGGCGGTGACCTGCGGATACGCGTCGAGCAGCTGGCGCGCGGCCGACGCGCCGTCGTCCACGGTGTGGTCGAAGCGTTCGACCACCGGCACGGTCGCCCAGTCGACGCCCGCCGCCGAGAACGCGGCCGCCAGCGCTTCCAGCCGGATCCGCTGGACGTGGAAGTGCGCGGCGCTCTGCCGCTGGATGGAGACGAAGTCGTCGTTGCGCTCGCGGGCCAGCCGCATGCACAGCACGCCGATCTGCCGGTGACCCAGCGAGATGAGGTGTCCGGCCATCGCGGTGACCGCGGCCGCGTCGTCCGGGCCGACCCGGTCGACGCCGTCCACCCGCGGCTGGTCGACGATCACCGTCGGCACCGGGCGCTCCAGCACGGCACCCAGATGCGGGTCGTCGTC
Organism: Amycolatopsis coloradensis; assembly: GCF_001953865.1. GTDB lineage: Bacteria > Actinomycetota > Actinomycetes > Mycobacteriales > Pseudonocardiaceae > Amycolatopsis > Amycolatopsis coloradensis. The sequence goes on along the minus strand of NZ_MQUQ01000003.1, from coordinate 146,151 downwards.
GGGCACCGAATAGACGACGAAACCGTCGACGCCGGCGCGATGCACGGCCGCGACGTCCTCCCGGCCCGGGCTCGCCGGGACCAGGTGCAGGCCGACGCCCGCGTCCTCGCAGGCCAGCGCGAGCCCTTCGAGCACGCCGATGGCGGCGGGATCGCGGAAGGCGTAGGAGAGGTTTTCGGTGAGTAAAAGACCGACAGCGCCCGCCTTGCGCGTCCGCAGTGAACGGGCCACCGGGTCCGGACCCGGGTAGCCGAGGCGGCGCGCGGTCTCGAGGACGCGTCGGCGCAGCTCAGGAGACAGCTGGTCCGGTCGGTTGTAGGCGTTGGAGACGGTGGTCCTCGACACACCGAGCTCTGCGGCCAACGACGCCAGTGTCGCCTGCCTCCTGGTGCGGATAGGACGGCCCATCCGCAAACCGTAACGGTTCAGAACGTTTTGCAGAAGCATCACCCGACGTGTGGCAGGTCTCGATTCAGAGTGACCCTGGGTACAGCTCTCACCTGGATGGCGGGCGCCTTCAGCCGGATGGGGTACAGTTGAATCTGACAACGGTTTCCATTACCCGGCAGCTGGGACACCTGGCCTGGGCATCCGCAGGAGTGCAGTAAATGAATTCCCGCCGTACTAAGAGTGTTTTCGCGGCCGTGTCGGCCTTGGCCGTCCTCGCGCTCGGCGCGACGGCTTGCGCGTCCGGTGACAAGGCGTCGACGGCTTCCGGCCCGCAGAACGCGTCCGCCGCGAACCCGGGCGGCGGCGAGAAGATCAAGGTCGTCGCCTCGACCGACGTCTGGGGCAGCGTCGTGACCGCGGTCGGCGGCGACAAGGTCGAGGTCACCTCGATCATCCACGACCCCTCGGGCGACCCGCACTCCTACGAGACCACCGCGAGCGACGCCATCGCCGCGAAGAACGCGAAGCTGACGCTGTCCAACGGCGGCGGCTACGACGAGTTCTTCTCGAAGCTCGCGGACCAGGCCACCGACGCGCAGAAGCTGGTCGCCGTGGACATCGCCGCGACCGGCAACGAGAACGAGCACGTCTGGTACAGCCTGCCCGGCGTCGAGAAGATCGCCGACCAGGTCGCCGCGAAGCTCGGCGAGATCCAGCCCGCGTCGAAGGACGCCTTCACCGCCAACGCGACCGCGTTCAAGGGCAAGACGCAGGAACTGCTGAAGAAGGTCACCGGGCTGGGGGCCTCGGGCGGCAAGGTCGTCGCGACCGAGCCCGTCGCGCACTACCTGCTCGACAGCGCGAAGGTCACTGACGCGACTCCGCCGGCCTTCGCCGAGGCCGTGGAAGCGGAACAGGACGTGCCCGCCGCCGCGCTCAACCAGGTCAAGCAGCTCATCTCCGGCAAGCAGGTCAAGGCGCTGATCAACAACGCGCAGACCACCACCCCGGTCACCCAGCAGGTCGTCGGCGACGCCAAGAGCGCCGGGATCGCGGTCGTCGACGTCACCGAAACACTTCCCCAGGGTGTGACCGACTACATTGCATGGATGACCAAGTCGGTGGACGCGCTGGCGGGAGCACTGAAGTAGTGACCTCCGTACCTCCCGAGGCGCGTCCCGCGGTCCGTGTCCGCGGGGCGAGCCTCGCGTTCGGCACCAGGACCCTCTGGTCCGGGCTCGACCTCGACGTCGAGCCCGGCGAGTTCCTCGCGATCCTCGGGCCGAACGGCTCAGGGAAGAGCAGCCTGCTCAAGGTGCTGCTCGGTCAGCAGGGACTGCCGGAGGGCACGGTCGAGATCGCGGGGCGGCGCCCCGGTGGGCAGAACCGGCGGATCGGTTACATCCCGCAGCAACGCGCCCTGGACGAGGGCCTGACGATGCGCGGGGTGGACCTGGTCGGCCTCGGCCTGGACGGGCACCGGTGGGGGACCGGGCTCTTCGGGATTTCGAAACGACGTCAGCTGGTGTCGCGGGCGATCGAGTCCGTCGGAGCCCAGGCGTACGCGAAACAACCGGTGGGCCGGCTTTCCGGCGGTGAGCAGCAGCGGCTCCGCGTCGCGCAGTCGCTCGTCGGCGACCCCGAAGTCCTGCTGTGCGACGAGCCGCTGCTTTCCCTCGACCTCGCGCATCAGCGTGCGGTGTCCGAGCTGATCGACGAGCGGCGGCGTTCGGCGGACACCGCCGTCCTGTTCGTCACCCACGAGATCAACCCGATCCTGTCCTCTGTGGACAGGGTGCTCTATCTGGTGAACGGCCAGTTCCGGGTCGGCAAGCCGGACGAGGTGATGAACTCGGAGACGTTGTCCGAGCTGTACGGCACGCGGATCGAGGTGCTCAAGGTCGGCGGGCAGATCCACGTCGCCGGGGCGCAGAGCGCGCTGTGCGAGGACGAACCCCACCGTATCGACGAACAGGTTTCGTAGCGCCGTGGACAAGATGTTCGACTTCGCCCTCACCGGCGAACTCCTCGGTCTCGACTTCGTGCAGACGGCGCTGCTCGCGGCCGCCGTGCTCGGGCTGGTGGCCGGGGTGCTCGGCCCGCTGGTCGTCATGCGGCGGATGTCGTTCGCCGTGCACGGCACCGCCGAACTGGCCTTCACCGGCGCGGCGGGCGCGCTGCTGCTCGGTATCGGCGTCGAACTCGGCGGCCTCGCGGGCGCGGTCATCGCCGCCCTGCTGATCGGGATCCTCGGCGGCCGCGAGTCCGAACGCGACTCGGTGATCGGCGTGATCCTCGCCTTCGGGCTCGGCATGGGCGTCCTGCTGCTCTCGTTCTACGAAGGCCGCAGCGCCAACAAGTTCGGCATCCTCGTCGGGCAGATCATCACCATCGACTCCACCAACCTGAACCTGCTCGTCGGCGCGTCGGTCGTCGTGCTGGTGGTGCTCGCGGTGATCTACCGGCCGCTGCTGTTCGCCACGGTCGATCCCGCGGTCGCGACGGCGCGTGGTGTGCCGGTGCGGCTGCTGTCGCTGATCTTCGCCGTGCTGGTCGGGATTTCGAGCGCGCTCGGCGTGCAGATCGTCGGCGCGCTGCTCGTGGTCTCCCTGATGGTGACCCCGGCCGCCGCGGCCGCGCGGGTCACCGCGAGCCCGTGGAAGGCGACCGTGCTGTCGATCGTGTTCGCGGAGATCGCGGCGCTCGGCGGGATCATCCTCTCGCTCGCGCCGGGGAAACCGGTGAGCGCGTTCGTCACGACGATCTCGTTCGTGATCTACCTGGTCTGCCGCCTCATCGCCTGGCTGCGCGGCCGCTCCTCGCGGGTCCGCGTCGAACCGACGGCGACACCGCAGCCGGCGTCGCGCTAGCGGATCGGGTGCTCGGCGAGCGCCTTCTTGACCGCTTCGAGGAAACCGGGGTCGATGAACGCCAGCTGTCCTCCGGCCACACTGCGCTCCACGGCTTCGAGGACCACGGCGTTGGCGTTCACGAAAGCGTCGACTGCTTCGGCCTGCGACGTCTTCGGAGTGAAATGCGCCAGCATCGTGAGGTTCGTGAACGCGCCCGAGAGATACCGCGAAGACGCCTTCGTGAACGAGTCGCCGTAGATCAGGACCTTCTCGTCGACGGTCCCGATCAGCGGGCTCGCGGTGCGGTACACCGGCCGGTCGATGTCGCCGTTGGTCTCGCCCGCGCGCTCGACCAGGCCGTCCGGGCGGAGGCTGTAGAGCGTGTTCGTCTTCGTGCCCTGTTTGCTGATCAGCGGCGGCAGGTCGGCGGCCGCGTCGTACTGGCCCATGGGCACGCTCACCCAGGTCTGCGTGACGCCCGGTTTGATCGCGTTCGCGATGGCGCGCGTCATCACCAGCGCGCCCTCGTCGGCCCAGTGGGTGTCGTTGGGCGGGTAGATCGGCCGCTGCACCCGGCCTTCGGACGCGCGCAGCTCGGGCCGCAGATCGATCGCGCGGGCGTCCTTGAGCATCCGGTGCCAGGTGGTCGCCTCGGCCGAACGCGAGCAGTCCTTGCCGGGATAGGTGTCGGGCAGGAACTGCGGGACCATCGTCGACTTGTCCGGCGCGACGACGAACTCGAACCGCCTTCCGGACTGCTCGACAGCGCGCCGCAGCTCGTTGATCTTGGCGATGGTTTCGGGCAGCGGCCGGGACGGATCACATTTCGCGTCGGCGTCGTAGCCGTAGTACAGCCAGCCGTCGCGGCCCTGGACGACGCGGCGATAACCGGACGCGGCGTTCGGCGTCGGGCCCTGGGTGGGTGCGGTCTTGGACTGCGTCGGCGCGGGCGGAGCGGGAATCGGGCCGGCCTGCTGCTGCGGTGGCGGCTGGTCGAGCGGGGCACCCTCGCCGAAGACGCCGCGGCTGATCGCGTCGGCGGCGGCGATCGCGCCAGGCCGGAACGACAGCTGGTCGATGGCCCAGGTCGGCAGGTCGGTGAAGAAACCCCAGCCCTTGTCCAGGCCCGGGAAGCTCGCGAGCTTGTGGTTCTCGATCTCCCCCGGCCGCACGCCGAAGACCCACAGCAGGGCGGGGGTGGTGAAGAACAGAAGCGCGCTGATCAGCGCGGTCAGCTGTCTGCCGCCGTGGCGGGGACGGTGCAGCGCGTGCTCACGCGGAAGCCACGCCTCGTGGACGGCTGGCAGTTGCTGGGATTCGGACGCCACCCCTCCACCGTAATCACCCCGTGTCACCCGCACGTGAGAACCGCCCCAAAGCGCGTTTAGCGGGCTAAACGCGATCCGGCCACCCGCCCCAGGCTGGTGCCCCGGATCGCGATTAGCCCGCTAAACGCGGGTCGGCCGCGGGTCGCGTTTAGCGGGCTAAACGCGATGCCTCAGGACACGGGGGGATGCCCGCCAGCGGACACCCCCGACCCCAGCCCCGCGCCCCGGATCGCGATTAGCCCGCTAAACGCAGGTCGGCCCCCAAAGCGCGTTTAGCGGGCTAAATGCGATCCGGCCAACCGCCCCAGCCCCGCGCCCGGATCGCGATTAGCCCGCTAAACGCAGGTCGGCCCGCATCGCGTTTAGCGGGCTAAACGCGACCCGGCGTCAGTGGAGCATGAGGAGGACCTGCAGCTCACCGACCAGGAAGCCGATGGCCCCGCCGACGGCGATGAGCTTCCACTCGTCCTGCCGGAACGCCGGCCGCAGCAGCCCCTCGAACTCCAGCGGCGTCAGCCCGAGCATCCGCCGCTCGACGATCTTCGCGACGTCCATCGCTTCGGTCAGGTATCCCTCGGCATGGCGGATCGTCGGCGGCAGGCGCTCCAGCGCCTTCCGCGCGGCCGCCTGCTTGATCTCGCGCAGCCGCGGCCCGCCGACGGCCATCGCGACCATGGGTTTCGCGATGCTCGCCTGCTCGTCGACGGCCTGCGCCACCAGCCGTTCGACCAGCGCGTACAGCCGGTCCGACCGCGGCCCGCGCAGGACGGCGTCGAGCAGGTTCGGCACGGTGAGGATCTCGTTCGCGATCATCTCGCCGTACTGGTGCGCGACCTCGGCCCGCCGCCGCTGGAACTTGCCTTGCAGGATCACCCGGCCGACCCGCACCGGCTCGCGCGGCACGAAGATCAGCTTGATCGCCAGCCAGTCGGTGAACAGCCCGATGCACCCGCCGAAAATCGGCAGCACCCAGGGTTCCTTCGTCACCGCCCAGACGAACGCCTGCACGACGCCGAGCCCGAAACCGAAATAGATCCCTGTGCGCGCGATGAACGCCATCTCCGGCCGTGACGTCTCGCGGATCAGCCGGACGAGCAGCTTCTTGTCCCTGGTCAGCCGCTGCACGGTCATATGCTGGAAGTCGAGCACCTCGTCGAGGTTCTCGGTCATCTCCGCCATGAACCCGCGCACCAGCCGCGGCGTCGACGCCTGGACCTGCTTGATCAGCAGTTCCTGCGCCATCGTCGGCATGACCTCCCAGAGCCTGGGATGGTGCTGCTCCAGCACTTCGCGGGCGACCTCGTCCACAGCCCGCAGCAGCGGCTGCTCGATCTCGCGCGTGATGATCGCCGGGTCGATCCGGCGGAAGACCTCCTTGACGTCCAACAGGTTCGACGTCAGCAACTCGGTCGCGACGGCGGCCATCCGCCCACCGTGCTTGGGCACCACGCCCTGCCAGCCGAGGAACGGCTTGATCCCGACGAAGTCCAGCGGTTTGAACATCATCTCGATGGCGACGCGTTTGGTGACGTAGCCGATCAGCGCGGCGACGAACGGGATCGCGGCGTACAGCCACCAGTGCCGGGCGAGGTCGTCCAGGACGGCGTCCACTCCGACCTCCTCGCTCGTGGGATGGGAAACGGTATCCGGTGCACGTCAGTGAAGCAGCAGAAGCACCTGAAGTTCACCGACAAGGCCGCCGATCACCGCGCCGACCGCGATCAGCTTCCACTCGTCCTGCCGGAACGCCGGACGCAGCAACTGCTCGAATTCCAGCGGGTTGAGCTGCCGCATTCTGTCCACAATGGTGTTCCGGACGTCGAGCGCGTTGACCGCGTAAGCCTCGGCGTGCCGGATCGTCTCGGGGATCCGTGCCGCCGCTTTCGCCGCCGCCGTCCGCTTCATCTCCTGGAACTTCCTGCTCCCGACGGCCATCGCGACGAACGGCTTCACGACGCTGGCCTGTGCGTCGATGGTCCGCTGCACCTCGCGGGTGATCATCGTGAACAGCTTGTCCGACTTCGGCCCGCTCAACACGGCTTCGAGCAGGTTCGGGATGGTGATGATCTCGCGCGCGATCATGTCGCCGTAGTCCGCGGCCACCTGGTCCTTGCGTTTCTGGAACACGCCTTGCCAGGTGTAGAAGCCGAAGAACCGCTTCGGCTCACGCGGCAGGAAGATCATCTTCAACGCGATCCAGTCGGTGAACCAGCCGATGCCGATACCGAACAGCGGCAGCACGATCGGCGACTTCGTCAGTGCCCACACGAGCAACTGCACGCAACCGAGTGAGAAGCCGAACACGATCCCCGACCGCGCGATGAACCGCATCTCCGGTCGCGAGATGTCGCGGATCAGCCGGTTCAGCAAGGCCTTGTCGCGCACCAGGTTCGTCACGACCATGTGCTTGAGGTCGAGGACGTCCTCGATGTTCTCCGCGATCTCGCCCATGATCTTCGTGATCGCGCGCGGCGCCTCGGCCTGCACGCGGTTGAGCAGCATCTGCTGCGCGGTGTTCGGCAGCACCTCCCACAGCCGCGGCTGGTACTGCTCCATCACCTCGCGGGTGACGTCCTCGATGACCCGCAGCAGCGGTTGCTCGATCTCCTTCGCCACCTGCGCCGGGTCGAGCCTGGCGAAGATCTCCTTCGGGTCGACGAGGTTGTTCGTCAGCATCTCGGTGGCGGTGGCCGCCATCCGTTCGGCGTTCGCCGGCAGCACGCCCTGCCAGCCGAAGAACGGTTTGACGCCGACGAAGTCCACCGGCTTGAACATCATCTCGATGGCGACGCGTTTGGTGACGTAGCCGATCAGCGCCGCGATGAACGGCATGCTGACGTACACCGGCCAGTGCTCGCCGAGATCGGCGACGACGGCGTCCACTCGAAGCCCCTCCCGCGTCTTGCTAGAGGGAACCTAGCCGCCTGTCCTCAATGGAGGAGTAGCAGGACCTGAAGTTCACCCACGAGTCCGCCGATCACCGCGCCGACCGCGATCAGCTTCCCTTCGTCCTGCTGGAAGGCGGGTCGCAAGATCCCTTCGAACTCGAGAGGGGTCAGTTGCTGCATCTTGACGACGATCGTGTTGCGGACGTCGAGCGCGTCCGTGGCGTAGCTCTCCACGTGTTTCACCGTTTCGGGGAGATACGCGATCGCCTTCTCCGCCGCGGCCACCTTCATCTCCTGGTACTGCTTGCCGCCGATGGTCAGCGCCACCAACGGTTTCGCGATACTCGCCTGGGCGTCGATGGTCCGCCGGACCTCACGGCTGATCATCGAGAACAGCTTGTCCGACTTCGGCCCGGTGAGCACGGCCTCCATCACGTTCCGCACGGTGAGGACCTCGTCCGCGATCAACGCGCCGTAGTCGCGGGCGACCGCTTGGCGGCGTTTCTGGAACATGCCCTGCCAGCCGAAGAACAGGAACCGGCGGGGCTCACGCGGATAGAAGATCATCTTCAGGGCCAGCCAGTCCGTGACGAACCCGGTGACGAAACCGAAGATCGGCATGATCAGCGGCTGCTTCGTCAGTGCCCACGCGACGAACTGGACCAGGCCGATGACGAAGCCGAACCAGATCCCGGATCGGGCGATGAAGCGGAGTTCCGGGGTCGCGACCTCCTTGATCAGGCGGCAGGTCAGCGATTTGTCCCGGACCATCGCGTTGATCAGCATCTCGTTGACGTCGAGGACCTCGTCGATGTTCGTCGACACCTCGCGCATCAGCCGTGCGACGACCTTCGGCGCCTGCGCCCGGACCTGGTCGACCAGCATCCGCTGCGCCCGCGTCGGGAGCAGTTCCCAGAGTTTGGGCTGGTACTGCTCCATCACCTCGCGGGTGACGTCCTCGACGGCCTTGAGGAGCGGCTCCTCCAGTTCCTTGACGACCTCGTCGGGATCGAGCCGGGAGAAGATCTCCTGCGGATCGACGAGGTTCTTGGTCAGCAGGTCGACGGCGGTGGTCGCCATCCGCCGCGAGTTGGCGGGGATGACCCCCTGCCAGCCGAGGAAGGGTTTGATCCCGACGAACTCCAGTGGCCGGAACATCATCTCGATGGCGACGCGTTTCGTGAGGTAGCCGATGAGCGCGGCGATGAAGGGCATCGTGGCGTAGACGTGCCAGTGCTCCCTGATGTCGTCCAGGATCGCCGAGATGTCCAACCGGGCCTCCCCTGCTTACGGCCTGTCAACAATGCAGGATGCCATGTGATCGGCCGGTCACACGCCGAGTGCAGCCGTTTGGCGGTACTACCCGACGGGCCCAAGCTCATTAAGGTGTCCGCCATGGTCGCTCCTGAGAAGACGGCGCCTCAGGCGCCCTCAGCGAAATCGCCCCAGTTCGCGGGCGCCGTCCGCGGATACGACAAGCGCCAGGTCGACGAGCGGCTCGCCGAACTGTCGACCGAACTCAAGCAGACCTCGCGCAACCGCGACGAGGCCGTGGCGACCGCCGGTGAACTCACCAAGGCGCTCGGCCACGCCCAGAAGGAACTGGACGAGACCAAGGCCGCCCTCGTGCGGATGAGCGCGAGCCCGTCCGGCGCGGGCGCGATGGCCGAACGCGTCCGCATGATGATGCAGCTCGCCGAGGAGGAGATCGCCGACCTCAAGGCGGCCGCGGAAGCCGACGCCAAGTCGACCCGCGCCGAAGCGGACAGGTACGCCCACGAGACGCAGCGCGCGAGCGACAAGGCGGCCAAGGACGCGCAGGCCGAACGCGAGAAACTGGCCGCGGACGCCAAGGCCGAGATCGAGCGGCTGAACTCCGAGGCGGCGCAGAAGCGCAAGGAACTGGACATGGAGAGCGTCCGGACTCGCGCTGCCGCGGACAAGAAGGCCGAGGAGGCTTCGGCGGCTCGTCGTGCGGAGGCGAAGAAGGCATCCGCGGACAAGATCGCGGAAGCCGACCGGATCTCGGCGGCCAAGCGCTCCGAAGCCGAGCGGCTTTCGGCGGAGAAGATCGCCAAGTCGGAGAAGTCTTCGGCGGAGGACATCGCCGCGAAGCAGGAGCAGGCCGCGGAGGCTCTCACCGACGCGAAGACCCAGCAGGCCGAAGCTCAGCAGGCCCGGAAGCTCGCACTGGAACTCCGGTCCAAGGTCGCCGAGCGGCTTTCCGCCACGGACGTCGCCGTCCAGGAGGCCATCAAGCTGCTGGCTCCCGCCCCCGAGACCCCCGCAGTCGCTGCCGCACCCAAGGCGGCCGAAGCATCCGACAAGCCGGCTCCTGCCAAGACCAACGGCCCACGCCCTTCCTGACCTCTCGACGCTGGACGACGGCGAACAGTTCGTCGTCGTCCAGCCTCTGGTGTGCAGTTCGGTACAGAACCGCAGGGAAGCTCATTGGCACGTTGTGCGCCCGCGGCGGCGGGGTCCGCTCGCTCGAGTGGGTCGTGGACTGTGGAGGTCGTGACGGTGATCCTGGCCAAAGAGCGTCTGGCGGTCTGTGCCTTCGCGCGCCGGATGACCACCGACGGATTGGTGATCGGCACGTCCGGCAACGTCTCCGCGAGGCAGGGCGAGCTGGTCGCGGTGACCCCGACCGGGGTCGACTACGCCGGGCTGCGGCCGGAAGACGTGCCCGTGGTGGACCTCGACGGCGAGATCGTCGATGGTTCGCTCGAACCGACCAGCGAACTCCCGATGCATCTCACTGTCTACCGGGAGGCGGCGGATCCGGACGGCAAGGCGGTCTCCGCCGTGGTGCACACGCATTCCGTGCACGCCACGGCCGTCTCCACGCTCGTCACCGAGGTGCCGCCGATCCACTACATGCTCGCCGCGATCGGCCCGACGGTCCGCGTCGCGTCCTACGCGACGTATGGCACCGAGGAACTCGCCGAAGCCATGCTGGAGGCCCTGGAAGGCCGCCGGGGCTGCCTGCTGGCCAACCACGGCACGATCACCTTCGGTGACGGTCTCGGCTCCGCGTACAGCCGGGCGCAGCAGCTCGAATGGGTCTGCCAGGTCTGGCTGACGGCGCGGGCGGCGGGAACGCCGAACCTGCTCCCGCCCGCCGAAATCGAGCACGTCGTGGAAAAGCTCCGCGGCTACGGACAGCGTTAGGAGGCCGCGGGCTCCGCTTCGAGATCCACCGCGTGCACCGCGTCGAGGAGTTCGACGACGTTGGGGTCGTCGACGGCTTCCTTGATGCACTGCCACAGCTGAAGATTCGCCAGAGCCCACCGCGAGTAGGTCTCGGCGGCCTTCGGGTTGTAGAAGTAGTAGCCGCTGTCGTGGACATCGCGTTGCTCGCCGACGATCTTGTGTGCCAGCTCGCGGAGGCTCAGCCCGTTCTCCCGCAAATAGCGATGGGCGAGTACGACGGGTGTCACCGGCAGCGCTTTGAACAACGTGTCGGCGTCGCTCAGCGCTTGGGCCTCCAGCGAGATGTGCCTGCCGCGGGTGGCCATCTCGGCCTCGTCGATGATCTCGTCGATCCGCCGGGCCACGGTTTCCCCGACCCCGCACTCCCGCAGGATGCCCAGGCGGAGGTCTCGACCGGCGGCCGCGGGGGAGTTCCGGAGCACGATGTAGTTCACGTCGTGCACCAGTGCCGCCACCTCCACGACGGTGCGATCCGCACCGTTGTGCTCGGCGAATCCCGCGGCCTTGGCCCGGACGAAACTGACGTGATGCCAGCCGTGGAACTGTAGTTTGTCCGCATAGCGCCAGCACAGTTGCCGGACGCGATGCTCGACGGCGTCGATGGCCTTGGCAGGAATCGTGTTCTTTCGCGCGCGCATACACCTCTCCGATCCCGTTTACGGACGGGTGGAGTAAGGGTATGCGCCTTCGACGGCGGTGTGTAGTTAGATGCGGCCGGCCAGGTCCCCCAATCGGACCTCCACCGGAACGTGACGATGCCCGATTCCGGTCTTCGGGTCATAGGAAAGACTGAACTCGCTTACCGGGCGTGATTTCACCAAAAACGTCATAGTCCCTTCGGTGGCTTCGGGAATCCGATGGAACTCGTCCGCGTACATGACGCCTACCGACCCGGCCTGGCACAGCGCGCTACGTCGTAACCGAACCGATGTGATCAATCCGGAGAGCTGATCGCGCAGAGTCGAATAACGCTCGTGGACGTAGTGACCACGGAGGATCGTGGTGCAGAAGTGATACCTGTGGTTGTGCACGGAATCGGCGTAGCCCGCACGCCAGTCCTCCGGCGCCTTGTACTCGTGGAGCCAGATCGAAAAGGGATCCGTCGGGGAGTCGAGCAGGCACCAGGCGAAATGGGTGGTCGTCTCGCGGGATCGGCCGAGTACCGCGCTCGCCTCGTCCGGGCTCAGCGAATCCAGGTGCTGCCGAAGGTCCGCGCGCAGATCGGGTCTCGACGTCCAGTCCCGGAAGATCTCGTCGACGACTTGCCAATGCTGGGCCAGCGGCAGGTCCGTCGTGCGGAGCAACGCGGACAACCGGGTGAGGGGGGACAAGCGAGTGAGCAACTTCAGCTCCTCAGTGCTAGTACTTTGCGACGCCGAGAGGTCAGGGGTTCAACTCGGCGAGTGTGGTGAACTCCTTCCGGAAGGAGTGGAATTTCCCTTCCAGTTCGAGGAAGTTCTCTTCGGACAGGGGAGCGCCCGTGATCTTTTCGTACAGAGCGAGGAAATCCGCCCTCGTCGTCGTGGTGGAGATGCGGAAGTGCCGTCCGGAACGGGATTGGGACACGCGCAGGAACTCGGAGCGTTCCTTGTTGTACAGGAAGGAACCTTCGCTGAACCGCAAGGTCCGCGGATACAGCGTGGTCGCGCCGCGGATGTCGCTGTACAGGGTCACCCACACGCTCTCGTCGAACACCTCGAGCCGGTCCAGCGGCGGGTCGGCGACGACGGTGATGTCCACCAGCGAGCACCGGCTGCGGGCCAGGAACAGCCCGACCAGGCCGATGCTGATCTCGTCGTTGAGCCGCGTTTGGATCGTCTCGTAGTCCATGCCCGCCTCTTCGCTCCGCAGGAGATAGCGGGCCCTGCCACTGATGGCCCCCTCGTCGCGCGGGTCGGCGATGACCACGCGAAGCTCCCTTTCGGTGCGGGACAACAGCAACCGGGCCGCGGCGTGCCTGCCGGAGAACCCGCGGAAGAAGTAGTGCCGGGCCACGTCGAGGTCTTCGGTCATGACCCGGTTGAACAACGGATCCGGATCGGCGGTCGCCTCGAACACGTGGGTGGGAAAGAATTCCCTGTTGAGTGAACGATATTCGGCGCTGAGCGCTTCCAGGGCGCGGCGGCTTTCTTCGATCACCGGGGTCACCAGCGCGCGCTGTGACGCGGCGGCGGTGATCAGGGTCTGGCCGAAGCCGACCACCGCGGAGATCAGGGTGCCGGTGCCCAGTGAAGTGAGCAGGGTTTTACCGGCGCCGGGATCCATCATGCTGGAGATCCACAGGCTGAGGCCCGCGACGACGACCAGTACGGTGAGCAACAAGCTCGTCCTGGTCCAGAAGATCTCTTGCAGTGGGGTACGGCGGAGCCGGTCGGCGTCCGCGGGCACGGGGTCACCTCCTTGATCCGCACCCGAACGGACGAACGCATTGCGTATCTGTTCGAGTGCGGGGAGTTACTCTACGCGCCTCGTGACCATGCCGAAATAAGAAATTCGGGGGAAAGATACCAACAGCGAACGTAACGCACGGCTATACCTTATTCGCGGCCGAGGTTTCGCCGAAACGCGGAAAAACCGCTCACGGAGCGTGCGGAAGGATCCCTTCGTACCAGGCGGGGCCGGGCTTCGCGGACGACAGTGTTTCGACAACGGCCGAAGACGGCGCGGTGTACACCGTGGGGAAGTCGATCTCGCCTCTGGCGGGGTCCAGTGTCCACGCGAGCCGCTCATCTTCCGGTGAACTCTGTCGCAGGAAGGGAAAGTGGGCGTTCGCGCCATTTTTGTTCCCCCTCGGGTCGAGCCGGATCCACCGGTCCAGGCCGGCGAGATACACGCCGTTGAGCCCGTGCAGGACGCCGATCCGCTGATAACAGAACCCGGCCGGGATGCCTTGGCTGCGAAGCAAAGCGGCCAGCAGGTGGGCCTTCGCGTAGCAGAGGCCGACCCGCTCGCGCAGAACCTCGGAGGCCATAAGAGTGACGCGGGAATCGGCGGCAACCACCGTATGGGCGATGTCGTCGCGCACGAAGTGAAACATCGAACGAATCACGTCGACTTCGGTGCCGCCGGTCGGTGCCAGTGCGTCAGCCGTTTCGCGGATCAGTGGATGATCGTGATCGATGACCGCGTCGGCGGTCAGGTAATCGTCGAGCCGCTCGGATTCGACCTCCAAGGTGATTTTCACGCGGCTCCGTTCAGTACGGTGTCGACGGCTTCTTCAAGGAATTTCGGGCCACCCTCGCCGCCGCGCAGGAGCAGCCGGAACCAGATCGCCCCCGCGAGCAGATCCATCACCACGACCGGGTCGACGCCGGATCGCAGTTCGCCCCTCGTCACGGCACGGTCGAAGATCGGCTCTTCGCGTGCCAGACGGTCGGCGAAGAAACTCCGCGACACCTCACCGAGTTCCGGACGGCGAGGGCCCGCCGTCAACGTCGCCGTGACGACCGGCGCGGTGTGTTCCGAGGTCAGCAACCGGTGGATCTGGGTCGCCACGGCGAGAAGGTCGCCGCGGAGGCCGCCGGTGTCCGGGACGTCGAGCGCGAACAGACCCGATTCGCGCAGTGCCGCGGCCAACAGCGCGTCCTTGGACGGCCACCACCGGTACAGCGTCGTCTTGTTGACGCCGGACCGGGCGGCGACGGCCTCGATGGCGAGCTTCTCGTAGCCGTGTTCGGCCAGCAGGTCGAGAGTCGCGGCGAAGATCGCCTCGACCTTGCGGGGACCGTTCTGCGTGCTCATCGGACGACAATACAACGCACCGTTGCGTTGTGCGTCGAACGCCAGTACTTTGCAACGCAACGGTGCGTTGCATTCAGGAGGTAGTCCATGGTCCCCATCGTCTTCGTCCACGGCATCCGGCTCAGCGGTGCCGCCTGGGCCGGGCCGCTCGAACACTCGGGCCCTTCCGCGCGAGCAGTCGATCTGCCCGGGCACGGCACTCGCCGAGGTGAGCGCTTCACCCTGACCGGCGCGGTGGACGCCGTGGTCGAAGGCATCGAGGAGCCCGCGCTGGTCGTCGGGCACTCGCTGGGTGGCTATGTCGCGATCGCCGCGGCCGCGAGGCATCCGGACCGGGTCGCCGGTCTCGTCATCGCGGATTCGACCTACCTGCCCGGCAGGACACTGGAGGCGCCCTTCCGCATCGCGCACCGCCTGCTCATGCGGCTCCCGGATCGAGGAGAAGGACTCGGCCGACGGCAGTTCCGGAGTGTGCTGCCACCGAAGCTCGCCGAGGCCGTGATCGGCGGCGGCATCGCGACCGAGGTGATCCCGGACGTCGCCAAGGCCTTCGCCGACTTCGACGTGCTCGCCGAACTCGGCACCTACCCGGGACCGACCTGGCTGATCAACGGCTCCCGCGACCACTTCCGCCGCCACGAGCGCCGCTTCCTCGACGCCTGCGCCGACGGCAGGCTGATCATCGTCCCGAAGGCGGGGCACTACCTGCCGATGGCGCGCGGCGAGGAGTTCTCCCGGCTGGTGCTGGACGCGGCCCGCGGCCTGCCTCGTCGCACGTCGGCTACTTCAGCAGGCCACGGGTCTTCGCCGACCTGTTGACCGGACTCGTCTGAGCCGGTGCCCTGGCGCACCCGTCGCCGGTTGCGCCAGGGCTACGTCAGGCCGTGGCCCCGAGACTGGTGATTTCCTGTTTCAGCGCCTCACGCAGTGAGTCGTGCCGAGTGCTCAAGAGATATTCCGCGATCCGCCAACGATCCGCCGGGTGGAGCCAGACCGGCCGTCCGACGAGGTCCGCCGGCTCCCAGTCGTAGCGTGGCCAGATATGCGCGTGCAGGAACGGGTCAGTGTTACCGAGGATCTCCAGGTTGACCCGACGGAAGCCGGGGTCCCGCCGTGCACAGACTTTCTCGACCGCTTCGCCGAGCATCTCCATGTCTGCCAGGAACTCCAGCCGCCGCGTCTTCGGCAGGTCGGTCAGCCTGCCGACGCCGGGGGTGTCGGTCAGCAGGACGCAGTAGCCAGGCAGGAACTGGGTATCGCCGATCACCGCGAATCCCGCGCCCAGTCGTCGAAGCACCGTCGGGTTCTCGCCGCGCAGCGCCGAGCCGATCCGATCCCGTTTCCAGTCATCGGTCATGAGTCAAGCTAGCCGACCGGCATGAGCGAGCCTTCGGCGTTGGTCGTGAACTGGGTCGCCAGCCGGACCGGCCCGGGGTGCGGGGCCAGGACGATCGACGCGAACGGGGTCGAGGTCACCCCGGTCGCGTAGTTGGTGTGGAGATGCACGCTGACATGCACGTTCCGGTCGGCGGGGATCTCGAACGTGACCGAGCCCCACGAGACCACGTACTGCCTGCCGTCGATGCTCGCGAAAGGCGCGTAGTGGCGCACCGCGTTGGCACTGAAGGGAGGTATGTCGACGACGAGCAGCCGACGAGGACCGTCGTGGTTGTCGACGTAGGGGATCACGCCGGGCTGGCTGGCCAGGTCGGTCATTCTCGGTGCTCCATCAGAACTGGTAGTAGAGAAACGGGCTGAACGTCCCGGTCGCGATCAGGATCGCCGCGTAGATCAGCCCCACGGTCATCACGCCGATCCGCAGCGCCGTCGCCGGGCGGCTCCGCGAAGACTCCAGCAGCGGGCCGGTCACCGGATGCGCGGGCAGGAAGATGATCGCCAGCGCGCACAGCAGGATGATGAGCCGCTGGTTGGTCACGGCGCTTTCGACGACGTCGGTGAGGCCGGTGAAGTCCGGCAGCACCATGTGCCCGATCATGCCGAGCGCGTGCGGCAAATCCTTGGCGCGGAAGAACACCCAGCCGAAGACCACGAGCACGAGCGTCAGCGCGCGGCGGCCGATGCGGGCGGCCGGGGTCTTCGGGGTGACGTCGTAGCCGAAAGCGCGTTCCACGATCAGCAGCGCGCCGTGGTAGACGCCCCAGATCAGGAACGTCCATTGCGCGCCGTGCCAGAACCCGGTCAGCACGAAGACGACGCACAGGTTCCGGTACGTGTGCCCGGCGCCGGTGCGGTTGCCGCCCAGCGGGATGTAGACGTAGTCGCGGAACCAGCGTGACAGGGACATGTGCCAGCGCCGCCAGAACTCGGTGATGGTCACCGACGAGTACGGCCTCGCGAAGTTCTCCGGGAGCCGGAAGCCGAGCATGCGGCCGAGCCCGATCGCCATGTCGGAGTATCCGGAGAAGTCGAAGAACAGCTGAAGCGTGTAGCCGATCGCGCCGAGCCAGGCGATCGCGAAGGTCATCTGATCCGGGGGAGTGGTGAAGCACGCGTCCACCATCGGGCTGAGCGAGTCCGCGATGATCGTCTTCTTGCACAGCCCGAGCGCGAAGCGCGGGAAACCGGCGGCGATGTCATCGAGGCGGTGCGAGCGCTGCTGCGGCAGCTGGTCGGCGATCTCGCGGTAGCGCACGATCGGCCCGGCCACCAGCTGCGGGAACATCGCGATGTACGCGGCGAACGACACCGGGTTGCGCAGCGCGCGGCGTTCACCGCGGTAGATGTCCACCACGTACGAGATGTGGTGGAACGTGTAGAACGAGATGCCGATCGGGATGACCAGGTCGGCCACCGGGAAACCGCCGCCGAACCAGTGCGTCACGGCCGCGATCTGCTGGGTCGCGAAACCCGCGTACTTCCAGATCAGCAGCATGCCGACGTTGAGGCCGATGACCCCGAGCAGCAGCCGCTTGCGCCGCTTGTTCTGCAGGTCCCACGCGTTCGGCTCCAGCGCGGGCCCGGCCAGGAAGTTGACCACCATGCAGCCGATCAGCACCAGCGTGTACGGCCCGGCGCCGGTGGCGTAGAAGATCAGGCTGCCCGCGGCGACGATGCCGTTCCGCCAGCTGCGCGGGCACACCAGCACGGCGAGCAGTACCGCCGGCATGAAGTACCACAGGAACAGCGGCGAAATGAACGACATGGGTGCGGGGTCTCCCAGAGCGGTTACGCGTTATCCGCTGGTGACCTTAGCCTGAGGGCCCCGCCCGATGTCGATGAACTACGTGTCGGCGAAGTGCGGGGTCAGACACGTCCCGTGAGACGGCGGCGGCGCGCCACCTCGGCCAGCAGCACCCCGGCCGCGACCGACGCGTTGAGCGACTCGACACCGGCCGCCATCGGGATCGACACGGTCGCGTCGCAGGTCTCCTTGACCAGCCGGGAAAGGCCGCGGCCCTCCGAGCCGAGCACGATGACCAGCGGGTCCGCCGCGAGGTCGAGTTCGTCGATGTCGACCGAGCCGTCCGCGTCGAGGCCGACGACCATCAGGCCGTCGTCCTTCCACGCCTTCAGCTGGCGGGTCAGGTTGGTCGCGACGGCGATCGGCAGCTTGGCGGCGGTGCCGGCGGAGGTCCGCCACGCGACCGCCGTCATCCCGGCGCTGCGCCGCTCCGGCAGCAGGACACCGTGCGCGCCGAACGCGGCGGCCGAGCGGATCACGGCACCGAGGTTGCGCGGGTCGGTGACGCCGTCGAGCGCGACGAACAGCGGAGTGTTGCCCGAGTCCTTCGCCGCGGCCATCAGGTCGCCGGGGTGCGCGTACTCGAACGGCGGAACCTGGAGGCCGAGGCCCTGGTGCATGGCCCGGTTGGTCTTGCGGTCGAGTTCCTCGCGCGGGATCTCCAGGATCGAGATGCCCTTGTCGCCGGCGAGCCGGACGGCCTCGTTGACGCGGTCGTCGATCTCGATGTTGACCGCGACGTACAGCGCGGTGGCCGGTACGTCGGCGCGCAGCGCCTCGACCACCGGGTTGCGGCCGGCGATCAGTTCCGGCTTGTCGGCCTTCTTCTGCCGTGCCTGTTCCTTGCGGTCCCGCGCGTTGGAAATGCGGTACGCCTTGTGCCCTGGCCGGTCTTCGGCCTTGGGGGTCGGGCCCTTGCCTTCCAGGCCCTTCCGGCGCTGGCCGCCGGAACCGACGACCTGACCCTTCTTGGTGCCGGGCTTGCGAATAGCGCCCTGGCGCCGGGAGTTGCCTGCCATCAGTGAGAATCCTTGAGCTAGAAAAGCGAGTAAGTGTCAGACGTCCTTTACGGTCCACTGTGGACCGTTCGGGGTGTCTTCCACCACGATGCCCGCCTGCTGGAGGCGGTCACGCGCGGCGTCCGCACGGGCGAAGTCCTTCTCGGCGCGGGCCTGCTGCCGTTCGGTGAGCAGCCCTTCCACGAGATCGGACAGTGCCTGCCGGGTGGGCGTTTCGTTGCCGCCCGCCTCGGACCAGCGCGCGGAGAGCGGGTCGAGGCCGAGCACGTCGGTCATCGCGCGCACGGAGGCGGCGAATTCGAGTGCCTTGGACTTGTCGGCTGCGTCGAGGGCCGCGTTACCGTCGCGGACCGTGTTGTGCAGCACTGCGAACGCCTGGGGGGTGGCCAGGTCGTCGTCGAGCGCGGCGGCGAAGTCCTTCGGCACCTCGCCGAGGTGGACCTCACCGGCGATGCCCGCGGTACGCCGGAGGAACTGCTCGATCCGCCGGTAGCCCTGCGCGGCTTCGGCGACGGCTCCGTCGGAGTACTCGACCGTCGACCGGTAGTGCGGCTGGACCAGGTAGTACCGCAGTTCGGGGGCCCGGTAGTTCTTGAGCATCTCCGGAATCGACACCGTGTTGCCCAGCGATTTGGCCATCTTCTCGCCCGCCATGGTCACCCAGGCGTTGTGCAGCCAGAACCGCGCGAACGGGTCGCCCGCCGCGTTGGACTGGGCGCGTTCGTTCTCGTGGTGCGGGAAGACCAGGTCGATACCGCCGCCGTGGATGTCGAACTCGGGGCCGAGATAGGCCGTCGCCATCGCCGAGCACTCGAGGTGCCAGCCGGGGCGGCCTTCACCCCACGGCGTCGGCCACGACGGCTCACCCGGCTTCGCGCTCTTCCACAGGGTGAAGTCGCGCGGGTCGCGTTTGCCCTCGGCGAGGGTCTCGCCCTGCTGGACCTCGTCGAGCTTCTGCCCGGACAGGTCGCCATAGCCGTCGAACGCCTTGACCGAGAAGTACACGTCGCCGCCGGAGGCGTACGCGTGCCCGCCGTCGATCAGCCGCCGCATCAACTCGACCATCTGCGTGACGTGCCCGGTCGCCCGTGGGGAGATCGAAGCGGGCAGGCAGCCCAGCGACTCGTACGCCGATTCGAAGGCGCGCTCGTGCGTGGCGGCCCACTCCCACCAGGGACGGCCCGCTTCGGCGGCCTTGGTGAGGATCTTGTCGTCGATGTCGGTGACGTTGCGGACCATCAGCACGTCGAGTCCACTGTGGACGAGCCAGCGACGCAGGACGTCGTAGTTCAGCGCGCCGCGGATGTGGCCGATATGGGGAATGCCCTGCACGGTGGCACCACACACGTACATGGACGCCGTTCCGCTACGGGCGGGGTGGAATTCCCGCACGCTCCGGGTCGCGGTGTCATAGAGGTGTAGTGCCACCCTAAAAGGGTACGGGGTCCGCGTGAGCGGCGTCGCAGTGACCGTATTACAGCACGTTATGGGTCCGCAGGGCGCCGAGAAGGGCGTCGGGCCGCTCGGTCGTCGGCAGCGGCTCTACCAGCGCGAACGCGCAGCCGACCGCGCGTGCGGCGCCGTCGGCCTCCTCGCTGTCGCCGACCATGAGCGTCTCCGCCGGGTCGACGCCGAGCCGCTCGATGGCCGTCCGGAAGATCTCCGGCTCCGGCTTCACCGCTCCGACCTCGAAGGACAGGACGAACTCGTCGACGAAGGCGTCCCAGCCGCGGCGGCTGAAGGCGGGCCGGATGTCGAAGGCGATGTTGCTCAGCACCCCGACCTTGACGCCCTTGCCTGCGACGCCCTTGAGGACGGCCTCGGTGTCCGGGTACGGCGTCCACTGGGTGGGATCGATCAGCCGGGTGTAGAGCGCGACGGCCTGGTCGGCGTGCGGGACCCCGGACCGCTTGAGGACCTCGAGGTACACCTTGCGGTGCAGCACCGGGTCGCGGTCGCGGTTGTGCCAGGCGTACAGGTGCTCCTCGTCGAGGTCGACGACCTGGCCGACGGGCGCGGTCATCCGGCGCATCAGTTCGGTCTGGGCCTCGAGGTCGAGGTTTTCCCCCTCGTGATCGGTGAGGTCGGCGAGCCAGGTCTCGTCCTGCTCGAGCCGGAAGACCGTGCCGGAGAAGTCGAACAACACAGCGCGATAGGTCACGACCCCACATTAGCCACGATCGGGGGGCTTTGGCCTCCTCCCGCTTGTGTTATGAACGGACCGTTCATAACAAATCTTGTTATAAACGGTCCGTTCATAACAGCGTCAGGCGGCGTTGCCGGTGATCCTGGTGGGCGTGATCCGGACCAGTACGCGGACGACCTCCGCCGGCTCGTCCGGGTAGTCCTTGCCGAGGTATTTGTGCGAGAGTTCGTTGATCAGCTCGCGCCCGCCCTCGTCGGTCATCTCCACGGTCCCGCGGATCTCGACGTAGTTGTACGGGTTCTCCTGATCGAACACCGACACGGACACCCGCGGGTCCCTGGCCATGTTCCGCTCTTTGAGACGGCCGCGGACGGTCGCGAAGATCACCGTGTCGCCGTCCCGCTTCGCCCACAGCACGGACGTCTGCGCGGAGCCGTCGGCGTTGATGGTGGCGAGGACGGGGAAGTTGTTGCCGTCGAGGAGTTTCTTGGTCTCATCGTTGAAGGTCACACCCATGGGATGAGCCTAATCAACGAACGTTCCCGGCGATCCTGTCCACCCGCAGCCGGACGATCACCCGCTCGGCTTCCGGGCCTTCCGGCGGCGGGTCCTGGCCGAGGTACTTGTGGCTCAGCCGCTTCGGCAAGGTCTTCTCGGGGTCGGGAGTGATCGTGACCGTGCCGCGCAGTTGCGTGTGCCGGTACGGGTTCTCCGCGTCGGTGATCGACACGCTCGCGCGCGGATCGCGGCGGAGGTTCCGGACCTTCAGCCTGTCTTCGGTGGCGCTGAAGACCAGATCGCCGTCGTCGAGGCCCACCCAGATGACCGAGGTCTGCGGACCGCCGTCGGCGTCCAGCGTGGCCACGGTCGCGAAGTTCTTGCCGTCCACCAGTTCTCGGACCGGTTCGGGAAGTGTGACTGCCATGACGGGGGAGAACCGATCCCCGGCGTGCCCTATTCCTGCGAGGGCAGGAGCAACGCCGTCGCGAACGCCGCGATGCCTTCGCCGCGTCCGGTCAGGCCGAGCCCGTCGGTCGTCGTCCCGGAGACGCTCACCGGCCCGCCGACAGCCTTGCTCAGCACTTTTTGCGCCTCTTCGCGGCGCTTCCCGACGCGCGGCGCGTTGCCCACGATCTGGACGGTCGCGTTCCCGACGGTCCAGCCGTCCGCCTCGACCAGCCGCCGCGCCTCGGCGAGGAACTCGACGCCGTGCTTGCCCGCCCACCGCGGATCCCCGGTGCCGAACACCGCACCGAGATCACCGAGCCCGGCCGCGGACAGCAGGGCGTCGCACAACGCGTGCGCCGCGACGTCGCCGTCGGAATGCCCCGCGCAACCGTCGACGCCGGGCCAGCGGAGACCGGCGATCCAGCATTCGCGGCCCTCCTCGACGGGGTGGACGTCGACGCCGTTGCCGATCCTCACAGCGTTTCCTCTTTCCCGGCCAGCGCGATCGCCTCGGCCAGTTTCAGTTCGAACGAATTCGTGACCCGCATCGCATCGGGGTGCCCGGCGACGGTGTGCGCGCCGTCGAGGGACGGTTTGTCGACATACGAGAGAAAAGTCTCACGCGTGAAGCCGAACGGGGTTTGCGCCGTACGCAGGTACGAGCGGTCTTCGGTGCCCGTGATGACCTTCGCCGCGTCGGTCATTTTCACCGTGTCAGCCATCGGTAGTACGGGAACCACGAAAGGCGATCCCGCACGGACAGCGTCCGCGACGGTACGGATCGTGTCCGCGGGAGTGAAGGCACGCAAAGCGTCGTGCACGAGGAAGACGGGATCCCCGGCGATCTCTTTTTCGACGGTGTCGAAAGCTTCTTTGAGCGACGAGCCGGGTACTATCCGGCAACGCTGCGGGAAGTCGCGCAGAGCGGCCGAAAACGACAGCGCACACCGCTCGGGGGCCGCCACGACCACCAGATCGAGATCCGGTAGGGCGAGCAGCCCCCGCACAGTGTGCGTGAGTAGAGCTTCACCATTGACCGGCGCGAGAGCGAGCTCCGCGTCGGAGGCATGGTGTGGAACGGCAGTGACGAACACGATCGTGCTCAGGGGAACGGTGCTCATATGCGCACGATCGTAGAGGTATCCCGCGCAGCCTCACCTGGCGTGGGACACCCGCCGGTTCAGACTGCCGCGGTTTCCAGAACTTCGTCGAGGAGGACTTCAGCCTTGTCCTCGTCGGTTCCCTCCGCGAGCGCCAGCTCGCTGACCAGAATTTGCCGCGCCTTCGCCAGCATGCGCTTCTCGCCGGCTGAAAGTCCGCGGTCCTTCTCTCGTCGCCAGAGGTCGCGCACCACTTCGGCCACCTTGTTCACATCGCCGGAGGCGAGCTTCTCGAGGTTGGCCTTGTACCGACGAGACCAGTTCGTGGGCTCCTCGGTGTGCGGAGCACGCAGAACGTCGAAAACCTTGTCCAGTCCTTCTTGCCCGACGACATCACGAACACCGACGATCTCGGCGTTGTCAGCGGGCACGCGAACCGTAAGATCCCCTTGCGCGACTTTGAGGACGAGGTACTTCTTCTCCTCGCCCTTGATCACGCGGGTCTCGATGGCTTCGATGAGTGCGGCACCGTGGTGCGGGTAGACGACGGTCTCTCCGACCTTGAAAACCATGTGTCCTCTGCCCCTTTCGCTGAATTCATCTTAGCACGTGCCGACGAGGCCCACCTAGCGGCCCGCGATCGTCGTCGCAGGTCAGCGGCCTGATGGTGCTCCGCCCGGGGGTTGACAAACTCAATTCGCCCATGCTCATGCAGGTGAGAAGCGAACGTTTTCCAATTCCTTTGTGGACGGTTGATCTTGGGCACGTCACCGCATTGGTGGCGTGTCAACACGCACCGGGTTCTTCGTCCGCGAAGCCGCCCGGCTAGTCTTCGCGGTGAAGAGGCCGTGAGATGGAAGGACTCCGACGTGAGGCTGCAGAATCGTCGCGTGTTCGGCGCAAGTGTGCTGGCGCTCGGCGCCGCGCTCGTGCTCGCTGGCTGCGGTGCTGGTCAGATCACCCAGACCGACTCGCAGCAGCCCGCGGTCAACGGGACGTACGCGCAGGCGAAGGACCTGGTGCTGCGGAACGCCGCGCTCCAGTTCCCGGAAGAGGGCCAGGCGTACCCGGCCGGCGCCGCCGTGCCGCTGTCGCTGACCATCGTGAACCAGGGCAAGCAGGACGACGAGCTCGTCTCGGTCTCCTCCGAGGCCGCCACCGGTGACGCCAAGATCTCCGGCGCCAAGGTCATCGTCTCGACCCACGCGCTCGTGATCGGTCCCTCCGACGCGGTCGAATCGACCAAGGAGGTCGCTCCGACGAGCGCCGCTTCCTCCGCGCCGTCCTCCTCCGGGGCCCCGTCGTCTTCGGTTGCCCCGTCGAGCAGCGAGTCCGGCGCCCCGTCGTCGAGCGTCGCCGGGACGGTCACGCCGTCCGCGGGCCCGGAGCAGTCCGCCGAGGTGGGCAAGGCCACCGTCGTGTTGCAGGGCCTGAAGCAGCCGGTGTGGGCGGGCCAGACGATCAAGGTCACCTTCGTCTTCAAGAACTCCGGTTCGATCACGCTGGACCTGCCGGTCGCGGCGCCGTCGCACCCGGGCAGCCGGGCGCCCGCCCCGGAGAAGGAAGCCAAGGGCGGCGGCCACTAGATCTCCCAGAAGTACATGAAGGCCCCCTTCATTGCGCCTAGCGCAAGGAAGGGGGCCTTCATGTACTTACGAGGTCCGTCGCTGCCGTGGATTGTCGGTGGT
The DNA here is from genome assembly GCF_001953865.1 of Amycolatopsis coloradensis. Taxonomy (GTDB): domain Bacteria; phylum Actinomycetota; class Actinomycetes; order Mycobacteriales; family Pseudonocardiaceae; genus Amycolatopsis; species Amycolatopsis coloradensis. Next base: position 121,633 of record NZ_MQUQ01000003.1, on the reverse strand, counting down.
GGCCGCTAGCCTCGCGGGGTGGTCAAGAAAGGCAGCACCTACCGCTGCGGTGAATGCGGGTACGAGGCGCCGAAGTGGGTCGGGCGCTGCCCTGAATGCCAAGCATGGGGAACGCTCGAGGAGCGCGGCGACGCCCGCCCCGCGATAGCCAGGGTCGCCGCGGGCGCGCCCAGCGCCCCGGCACGTCCGATCGGCGAGGTCGACGTCGAGACGGCGCGTGCCAAGCCCACCGGCGTCTCCGAACTGGACCGCGTCCTCGGCGGCGGGTTCGTGCCGGGCGCGGTCATCCTGCTCGCCGGTGAGCCCGGTGTCGGCAAGTCGACCCTCCTGCTGGAGGTCACCTATCAGTGGGCGGCCACCGCGGGCCGCGCGCTGTACGTCACCGGCGAGGAGTCGGCCGGGCAGGTGCGCCTGCGCGCCGAGCGCACCGGCAACGTCCACGACGAGATGTTCCTCGCCGCCGAAAGCGATCTCGCCGCGATCCTCGGCCACGTCGACGCGGTCAAACCGGGTGTGCTGATCGTCGATTCGATCCAGACCATGGCCTCACCTCAGGTGGAGGGCTCGCCGGGCGGGGTCACGCAGGTCCGCGCGGTCACCTCCGGGCTGGTCGCGCTGGCCAAGGAACGCGGGCTGCCGATCGTGCTGGTCGGCCACGTCACGAAGGACGGCTCGGTCGCCGGTCCACGCGTGCTGGAGCACCTGGTCGACGTCGTCCTGCACTTCGAGGGCGACAAGCATTCGACGCTGCGGATGTTGCGTGGCATCAAGAACCGCTTCGGCGCCGCGGACGAGATCGGCTGCTTCGAACTGGTGGAGGAGGGCATCGTCGGCGTCCCCGACCCCTCGGGCCTGTTCCTGAGCCACACCGCCGAGCCGGTCGCGGGCACCGCGGTCACGGTGACCATGGAGGGCAAGCGCCCGCTGCTGGGCGAGGTCCAGGCCCTGGTCTCGGCGACCCAGTCGCCGCAGCCCCGGCGCGCGGTGAGCGGGCTCGATTCGGCGCGCGTCGCGATGGTGCTGGCCGTGGTCGAGAAACGGGCGAACATCAAGGTCGGCGACAAGGACGTCTACGTGGCGACGGTCGGCGGCATGAAGATCACCGAGCCCGGGATCGACCTCGCGGTGGTGCTGGCGCTGATGTCGTCGGCGAGGGACACCCCGCTCTCACCCAAGCTCGTCGCGATGGGTGAGGTCGGCCTTTCGGGCGAGGTCCGGCGGGTACCGGGCATCGGGCGGCGGCTCGCGGAGGCCGCCCGGCTCGGCTTCACCTACGCGCTGGTGCCGCCGGATTCCGGCAAGATCCCGCCGGGGATCCGGGTGCTGGAGGTCGCGGACGTCGCGAGCGCGCTCAACGCCGCCAAGCACGCCCGCTAGGGACCCGCCCGGTCGGTGATCTGCGTCGTCACCGTCGTGTCGTGGATCGACAATCCGGGAAAGCCGGGGTCGGACCGGTTCCGTTCGGCGTTGTGGCCCGCGAGGTGTGCCGTCGCCAGGTCCACGACGAACGTCCTGATCTGGTCGGTCTCCCGGACGGTGAACGAGATGGCCGGACGCTTGTCGGGAGTGGTCACGTTCGTCTCGAGCGTGATACCCGGCGCCTTCGCGAGCGCCTTGCACAATGCCACCCGAAGGTCGCTGTAGCCGTGCGACGAACGCATGACGCTGAGGGCCATGTCGTACATCTCGGGTGCCGCGTTCACCTTGCCGTCCTTGTTGGCCTCGCGCAGCCGTTCGAGCAGCTTCGCCGGGTCGGTGGGCAGCCCTTCGAGGAATTCCTTGCTCGGAAGTAGCCAGTTGCTTCGCGGCGGTTCGTCCCGCTGGGTCGAGACGGGTGCGCCCGGCGGTGAACTCGTCGTGGTCGGACCGGCAGCCGGTCCACCCGTCGGCATCCGCCCCGGGCCTTCCCAGCCGGAGGTGACCGTCGCGCCGGGGATCGCCTCGCCTTTCGCCCTCGCCGTCTCGTAGTCGCCCTTGAACCAGCGGATCTCACCGGTCCTGGTGACCCGCGTCATATGCTTGAGGGCCCAGTCCGACGGCAGCCATCGCTCGGTGGTCTCGCGCGTTTGGTAGATCACCCCGCTCTTCTTGCCGATCCACGTCTTCCAGGTCGACTCGGTGGAGAGCCAGTACTGCTGACCGGTCAGGGGGAGATCAGCGCCGCGCAGGTCTTTCAGGGGGTCCATGTCCGGGGCGGCTGCCGTGTGGTGGGCCGCGGTGTCCTGGCCGTCGTCGCCGACGAAGACGTTCGTCACCACGATGGCCCCGCCGGACACCAGCGCCGCGGCGGCCGCGGCCGCGATCCACCGCCACGAGCCCGGCCGTTTCCGCGCCGGGGGCGCTGCCATGGGGAGGGCTTCGTCCTCGACCTCACCCGCGGCGCGCAGCAGCGCCGCCTTGGCGCGGGACAGTTCGTCCTGCCGGACTTCCGGCCCGGAACGGAGGTCGGCCAGCGCCTGATCGAGTTCGGCGTCGGACCACACCTTCCTGATGCTACCGCCCGGCACTTTCACCCTCTCCTTCGCGAGTTAATTCGTCCTTTGTGGACTGCGAGTTGATCTCCGGTGCGTTGGCGCGCAACCATCTTCGGATCCGGTGCAGCCGGGATCTGACGGTGCCGGCGGGGATGCCGAGCGCCTCGGCGACCTCGCCGGGGTCCAGACCCGCCCAGGAGACCAGCAGCAGGGTGTCGCGGTCCGCCACGCTCAACTCGGCCAGCGCGCCGGCCAGCTGGGCCGCGCGGGACTGCGCGTCGACCCGCTCGGCGACGCGGCCGTCGTGTCCGGCCGAGATCATCTGGGAGGTGGCCGCCAGCCGGGCCGTCGCGTTGAGCGCGCGGGTCTCGGTGCGGACGTGGTGCCGGAGCAGGTTGGTCGCGATGCCGTAGAGCCACGCCCGGGCCGTCCCGGCCTCCGGGCGGTACGTCTCCCGCCGCCGGAACGCCACGAGGAACGTCTCGGCGACGAGGTCGTGCGCGGTCTCGGTGCCGACGCGGCGCGCGAGGTAGCGCTGCAACGGGGCCGCGTGGGCGTCGAAGAGCGCGCCGAAGACGGGCGCGGGGTCGGGGCCACCGAGATCCGGTCTGTCCTGCCCCCGCGAGCCCGCCTGCTCGTGATCGTTTTTCATCACCTGCACGCTCACTCTTGCCCGATGGCCTCCCGGGCGTTCATCCGACCCTACTTTCGTCGTGGGCCGATCAGGGAGGACGCAGGTGGAGATCAAGACAAACATGGTCGAACGGGCAATTCTGTGCACTATTCACCATTGAAACTTGAAACTGGGGAAGGATTACCATGCGCCGACTCAGGACCGCGCTCGTCGCCGCGCTCGCGGTGTCCGCACTGATCACCGTGCCGGCGGTGGCCGTCGCTCAAGCGGGGCACGTCGTACCCGCTCCCGACTTCGTGAAGTCGATGGCGCCGCCCGCCAAGGTCGAGGGCGTCAAGGCGGCCGCGGAGCTCACCATCCAGTACCAGATCCAGGAGACCGGCTACTGGTGTGGCCCGGCCGCCACCCGGATCGCCATCTCGGCCAAGAACGGCAATCCGCCGAGCCAGCAGCAGCTCGCGAACGAGCTCCCGACCAGCACCAACGGCACCGACTGGATCGGCCAGGTCACCCGTGTCCTCAACGCCCACGTCGGGGGCGGCTGGTACGAGACCAAGGAGATGCCGAACGACCCGCCGACCCAGGCGCAGCGCGACCTCCTGTGGCGCGACATCGTCCTCGACGTCGACAAGGGCTACGCGATCGTGGCGAACATCGTCGCCCCGGCGAACAACCACCCGCCGGGCTACCCGAACTACACGATCTACCACTACTTCACGATCATCGGCTACAACAGCGACAACATGACGGTGAAGATCGCCGACCCGGCCAACTTCGGCGGCAACCAGATCTACTGGCTCACCTTCAACCAGCTCGCGACCCTGATCCCGCCGAAGGGCTACTCGGCCTGACCCCCTCCCGCGTTTCGTCCTCTAGTTGCGGTAGTTCGCGCTACCAACTACCGCAACCAGAGGACGACTCGCGGAGAGTTGTACGAATCTTGTACGGGCGGGTTCGAAGATCGGGATATGCGCATCAAGACGCTCGGTCTGCTGGCCGCCTCAATGCTGGCCCTCATCGCCGCGCCGGCCCAGGCCGCCGACGGCAACCCCCTTGAGAAGACCAACGGCTTCTACACGGACCCGAACTCCAACCCCGCGGTCTGGGTGAAAGACCACCCTGGCAGCACCGCCGACAAGATCAAGGCCGCCATCTCCACCAAGGCGGGTGCGCGCTGGTTCGGCAACTGGAGCGGCGACGTCAAGAAGGCCGTCGACGGCTACACCTACGCCGCCGACGTGGCCGACAAGCTGCCGATCCTGGTCGCCTACAACATCCCCGGCCGCGACTGCGGCGGCCACTCCGGTGGCGGCGCGGGCAGCCCGGAGGCCTACCGGACCTGGATCTCGAACTTCGCCGACGGCATCGGCGGCAAGCCCGCGGTCGTCGTCATCGAGCCGGACGCCCTCGCGCAGGTCGACTGCCTGCCGACCGGTGAGCGCCAGACCCGCCTCGACCTGCTCAAGTACGCCGCCGAGCAGTTCGCCGCGAAGGCCCCGAACACCTGGGCCTACATGGACGGCGGCAACGCGACCTGGATCCCCGCCGCGACCATGGCCGACCGGCTCAACGCCGTCGGGGTGAAGTCGATCCGCGGTCTCGCGATCAACGTGTCGAACTACAAGACCACCACCGACTCGGCGAACTACGGCCGAAGTGTCAGTGCTGCGCTGTCGAGCAAGTACGGCTACACCAAGCCTTTCGTGATCGACACGAGCCGCAACGGCAACGGCCCCAAGGGATCCGAGTGGTGCAACCCGGCCGGGCGCAAGCTCGGGACGCCCTCGCAGACCGGCGGCGGCGCCGAGATGCTGCTCTGGGTCAAGGTGCCCGGTGACTCCGACGGCAAATGCGGGATCGCACCGAACGTCGAAGCCGGTCAGTTCAGCCCCGACCTGGCCCTGCGCCTGATCAGCGGCACCTGACCCACCCGAAACCCGTCGCGCCGGCTGTTCGTCTGTGACTTTCGTTCTCCCGAGAAGGCGAAGGCCACGACCCCTTGGACAGCAGCCGGCGCGACGCCTCCAAGTAACCGAAGGGGCCCTTCACCGCGTGCAATGCGGTGAAGGGCCCCTTCGTGGCGTCTGAGGCGGGGCGGCTCCCGTGATGCCGAGGCGTGTCGCGAAAGCCACTTTCGGGACATCAGACGTCCCCGAAGTGGCTTTCGCGACACGCGGTCGGAGAGCGGTGAGGCAGCCTCGTGCAAGTCCGGAGCGCCCGACTCGTGAAGTCCTTCGGGCGACCCGAGGGACTTCACGCGTGTCCTAGCGGGCGAGCAGGTTCGCGCAGCGGATCAGCCCGATGTGCGAGTACGCCTGCGGGTGGTTGCCCAGCGAGCGCTCCGCGATCGGGTCGAACTGCTCGGGCAGGAGACCGGTCGGTCCCGCGGCGTCGACGATCTGCGTGAATAGTTCCTCGGCCTCGGTGCGGCGCCCGGTGAGCAGGTACGCCTCGATGAGCCAAGCCGCACAGATGTGGAAACCGCCTTCGCCGCCGGGAAGGCCGTCGTCGCGGCGGTAACGGTACACAGTGGACCCACTGCGCAGCTCCGCCTCGATCGCGGTCACCGTCGACTGGAACCGCGGGTCGGCCGGGTCGATCAGCCCGGTCAGCCCGACGAACAGCGACGCGGCGTCGAGGTCCGTTCCGTCGTAGGCGGTGGTGAAGGCCTGGACCTCTTCGTTCCAGCCCTTCTCCAGCACGTCCGCGGCGATCTCGTCGCGCAGCGAGGGCCACGCGCCCGGTACCTGACGGCCGTAGACCTCGCCCAGCTTGACCGCCCTATCGATGGTCACCCAGCACATCACTCGCGAGTACACCCGGTGGCGCGGCACGTGCCGCTCTTCCCAGATGCCGTGGTCCGGCTCGTTCCAGCGCCGCGTGACGGCCTCGGCCATCGCGCGCACCATCTGCCAGTCCTCGTCGCGCAGCTCGCCGCGCGCTTCCGCCAGTGTCTGCACGAGTTCGACGACCGGGCCGAAGACGTCCAGCTGCACCTGGTGGTTCGCCAGGTTGCCGACGCGGACCGGCCGCGAACCGGCGTATCCGGGCAGCGACTCGATGACCGCCTCGGCGCCGATCACGCTGCCAGCCAAGGTGTAGAGCGGATGCAGCCGTTCCGGACCGGCCAAAGTGGACAGTACGCCGTGCAGCCAGCGAAGGTAGCCTTCGGCCTCCTCGGTCGAGCCGAGGTGGACCAGTTCGCGCACGGTCATGGCCGCGTCGCGGATCCAGCAGTACCGGTAGTCCCAGTTGCGGACGCCGCCGATCTCCTCCGGCAGCGACGACGTCGCGGCCGCGAGCACGCCACCGGTGTCGGTGTTGACCAGCCCGCGCAGCGTCAGCGCCGAGCGGCCGACGAGGTCGGTCTGGACGCTGGGCAGCTTGAGCGTCTGCGCCCAGGTGCTCCAGTAGTCGCCCGCGCGGGACCGCCGCTCCACTTCGGACAGTTCGTGCGCGGCGAGCTCCGAGGTGCCGCAACGGAGTTCGAGTACCACCGGGTTCTCCGGTGACGGGGTGACGAGCGCGGTCGCGGTGTCGTTCATGCCGTCGGAGGTGATCTCCCACTCCACACCGGGCGAACGCAGTGCGAACGGCTCCGAGGTGCCCTGCACCAGGATCCCGTCGCCATTGGCGACCAGTTTCACCGGCACACCACCGAATTCGGGCCGCGGCGCGAACACGATCTCCGCCGCCGTCTCACCCGAGATCACCCGGACGAGATCCGTGCGGTGCGCGGGGCTCTCCGGCTCGATGTAGTCGGTGACGAGCAGCCGGGACCAGCGGGTCTCGACCGTCATCGTGTTCGGCAGGTAGCGCTGCCCGAGCGGCAGGCCGTTGCGGTGCGGTTTGATCGAGAAGTGCCCGGCGCCGAGGCCGCCGAGCAGATCCGCGAAGATCGCGGGCGCGTCGGGGCCGGGGTGGCACAGCCAGGTCAGCCGGGCGTCCGGTGTGACGAGCGCGACCGAACGCTCGTTGGCCAGCATGGAAAGCCGCTCGATCGGCGGCGCCTGCTCGCCGTAGAGCCAGTTGCGGCGCTCTTCGAGCAGGAAGGCGAGCACCATCGCGACGTCGACGGTGTCCGGGACCCGGTACTGCGCGAGGCTTTCGCCCTCGCCGACCTTCACGCCGATGTCCGGGCCGGAGATCCGAGCGAACGCCTTCTCGTCGGTGACGTCGTCGCCGAGGAAGATCGCCGCCGTCGCGCCGACCTGGTGGCGCAGGGTGTCCAGCGCGCGGCCCTTGTCCGTCTGGACGACCGCGAGTTCGACGACCTCCTTGCCGTCGGTGGTGGACACGCCCTCCCACCGCGAAGGTCCATTGTGGACATCACGGAGGACGCGGCGGCCCGCCTCGTGCTCGGCCCGGCGGACGTGCACCGCGATGCTCGCGGGCTTGACCTCGAGCGAGACACCCGGCACGTCGAGCACCAGGTTCTCCAACTCGGCTTCGAGCCGTCTGTGCAGTTCGCGGGCCTTGTCGTCGAGCGCGTGGATGAAGCCGATGTCGAACTCGGATCCGTGGCTGCCGACCAGGTTCACCTCGGCCGGGAGACGGGACAGGGTCGCGAGATCGCGCAACGCGCGGCCGGAGATGACCGCGGTGGTCGTCTCGTGCAGCCCGGCCAGCGACCTGAGAGCGCCCACCGATTCGGGCAGTGGCCGGGCTTCGTCCGGGTTGGCCGTGATCGGGGCCAGCGTGCCGTCGTAGTCGCAGGCGACCAGCAGTCGCGGGGTCCGCGCGACCTGGACAATCGCGCGCCGCAACTCGGCGGGCAGTGCCTCGGCGGTCAACGATTTCTCCTCGGGAACTAAGCGGGGTATGGGGACACGGTCAGTCGGCCAATTCGGCACCGAGCGCTTGGAGGAACGAGCGCGCCCAGCGGTCGACGTCATGCGTGAGGACCTGTCGTCGCATGGCGCGCATACGTCGGCGTCCCTCTGCGGGGTCGAGCGTAATGGCAGTCTCCAACGCGTTCTTCACCCCGTCCAGGTCATGGGGGTTGACCAGGAGCGCGCTGGTCAGCTCCGCCGCGGCGCCGGCGAACTCGGACAGCACGAGCGCACCGCCGAGGTCGTGGCGGCAGGCGACGTACTCCTTGCAGACGAGGTTCATCCCGTCACGCAAAGGTGTGACCACCATGACGTCGGCCGCCGAGAAGAACGCGGCCAGTTCGGTCCGGTTCACGGACTGATGCAGATAATGCACGACCGGGCGACCCACGCGGGCGAATTCACCGTTGATTCGCCCGACCATCTGCTCGATGTCACCGCGCATCCGCTGGTAGTGCTCGACGCGCTCCCGGCTCGGCGTGGCCAGCTGGACGAACGTGACGTCTTCCGGGCGGACGCGGCCTTCGTGCAGCAGCTCGTGCAGCGCCTGTAGCCGCAGGTCGATGCCCTTGGTGTAGTCGAGCCTGTCGACGCCGAGCAGGACCTTCTTCGGGTTGCCGAGATCACGCCGCAGCTGGGCGGCGCGTTCGGCCACGCCCTTGGTCTTGGAGAGCTTGTCGAGGCCGATGGCGTCGATGGAGATCGGGAACGCGCCGACCCGCACCGTCCGGTCGCCGACCTGCATCAGACCGGGGCGGGTGCGGATGCCGACCGCGCCGCGGCTGGATTCGAGACCGGCCAGCTGCCTGGCCAGCCAGAGGAAGTTCTGCGCGCCACCCGGCCGGTGGAATCCGACGAGGTCGGCGCCGACCAGGCCGCGGACGATCTCGGTCCGCCACGGCATCTGCATGAACAACTCGACCGGGGGAAACGGGATGTGCAAAAAGAACCCGATCCGGAGGTCGGGGCGCAGTTCGCGCAGCATCGCCGGGACCAGCTGGAGCTGGTAGTCCTGGATCCACACGGTCGCGCCCTCGGCGGCCACCTTCGCGCTCGCCTCGGCGAAGCGCCGGTTCACCCGGACGTAGGACTCCCACCAGCTCCGTTCGAACACCGGCCGCGCCACCACATCGTGGTAGAGCGGCCAGAGCGTCGCGTTCGAGAAGCCCTCGTAGTAGTCGCGGACGTCGTCCGAGGTCAGGGAGACCGGGTGCAGGACCAGGCCGTCGTCGTCGAACTCCTCGACCTCGACGTCGGGTACACCCGGCCAGCCGACCCAGGCGCCCTTGCGGGACCTCAGGAACGGTTCGAGCGCCGACACCAGCCCGCCGGGGCTCGCCGTCCAGCGCCTGCTCCCGTCGGCGGTCCGTTCGAGGTCCACCGGAAGGCGGTTCGCCACCACGACGAAGTCCGCGGAAGCCGTTCTGCCCGTCTCTGCCATCACTTCGTCCACCAGCCGCTCCCTGAAAAATCGCGGGTCGCTGCCCTAAGGGGAAACCCTATCGCGGGCCCGCGCGACGGCCGGTCGTCGCACGATCACTCCAAGCGTCGTTCGGCGGGTTCCATCGGGCCCGCCATCCTCGGCCCGGCGAACTTGCGTTCGAGCCTGCCGAGCCCCGTGCGCACCGGCTGCGCCAGGTATTCGCCGAGAACCACGCCCGCTGCCAGGGCAAGCCCGATCGCGACCGCGGTCATCAGCGTGGAGATGTTGCCGCCCTGTTCGACGCCCAATTGGTATAGACCACGATAGGTGGAGAGGCCGGGGAGGAGGGGCGTGATGCCGGACACAGCCACCACCAGCGGCGTCACCTTGAGCCGCCTGGCGAGTACGCCACCGCAGAAACCGACCAAGGTGGCGGCGGCCGCGGACGAGCTGACGGCCTCGAAGTCGGTCAGCATCAGCGCGCCGTACACCGCGCCGCCGATCGCGCCCGCCGCCCCCGCGACGATCATTGCGCGCATCGTCGAGTACGACGCGAGCGCGAAGCAGGCGGACGCGCCGATGCTGCCGATGACGATGATCGGGAGTTGTTGCGGCGTCGAGGAGACGACCTCGGGCAGCGGCGTGAGCGGCAGGCCGAGGAGCAGCGCGATCTTCAGGGCGAGCACCACGCCCGCGATCAGCCCGGCACTCATCAGCGCGGTTTCCATCGTGCGCCCGGCCGCCGTGACGTAATAGCCGGTGATGGCGTCCTGCACGGCGGAAACCGTGGAAAGCCCGGACAACAGCACGGTGACCGCCGCCGCGACGACCAGCGTGGGTTTGTTCGTGGTGAGCAGGTCGCTGCTGACTATCGCCATCGCGGACAGGGTCGCGACCAGGCCGCCGATCACCTGCTGGAAGAAGAACGGCAGCGCGAAGCGGTTCAGGAAGCGGCCGAGCCGGTCGATGACCGCGCTGATCACGAGCGCCACCAGCGCGACGTCGATGCTTCCGCCGAGGATCAGGGTGATGAACGCGGCCAGCCCGCCCCAGGCGGCCGTGGCCACCCAACGGGGGTACGGGTGCGGCGCGGTCGTGATCCGCTGGAGCTCCTGCTGGGCCTCTTCGGCGCCGATGTTGCCGCGGACGATCCGGCGGACCAGGGTCTCCGTCTGGGTGAGCCGCGTGTAGTCGAGACTGCGCGAGCGGACCACCCGCAGCGCCGTCACGGGCGCCATGTCGGTGCCGCGGTGGCAGGTGACCGTGATCGACGTGAAGATCACGTCGACCTCGCAGTGCGGGAGGCCGAGCGCCGAGGTCAGCGCGATGATCGTCGCCGTGACGTCGGAGGCACCGGCGCCACTCGACATCTGGACCTCGCCGATGCGCAGGGCGAGGTCCAGGACGAAGTTGACCGTCGAGTCGTCGGGCGGCTTCGGGCCCATCGCCTCGTCGCTCTCGACGGCGGGCTGCTCGGCCGTCGGGGCTTCGAGGATCTGCCAGGCGCGGCGGCGCAGCAGGTTCGGCCGGTGCGAGCGAGCCTGGGGGATCGATCGCTCACCGTCACGCTGGCGCGGGGCTTCCAGCAGCCATTCGCCACGTTCGGGTGTTTCGTCCTGTTTCCTTTCGACACCGCGTTCACCGCTCCGGGTTCCCTTGGTGTGCTCGTTGATCTTCATGATCGATCCACCTCCTCACTCTCGTTCGAGGGACTTTCCCGAGGACCATCGGGGCCGATGCCCCGACCGTTGCAGGTAATCCGAAGTGGTGTCCGCCACGTCCGAGGAAGATCATCGCGGCTTCGCCGGTGTGCGGCACACTGCATGCCATGACGTCCGCTGTGAGCAGGCGTTCCGTCCTTCGCGCGGCCGGTGTCACCGCCGCCGGAAGCGCGGCGGCATTCACCCTTTCGGGGGCATCTAGCGGGGCGGAGGCCCCGGTTTTTGCGCACGGGGTCGCCTCGGGTGACCCGATGCCCGATTCGGTGCTTCTCCGGACCTAGGTCACGCCCTCCGCCGAAGCCGTTCCGGGATCCGGAAAAGGGGCGCCGGTGGAAGTCCGGTGGGAGGTGGCCGCCGACGCCGGATTCGCCGACGTCGTCGCTCGTGGTCACCTCCGGACCGAGCCCGAACGCGACCACACGGTGAAGGTGACGGCGGGCGGGCTGTGCGCCTCGACCGCGTACCACTACCGGTTCACGGCGAGCGGCAAGGTCACGCAGACCGGCCGGACGCGCACCGCGCCCGCGGACGACGTCGCCCGGCTGCGGTTCGGCGTGGTGTCGTGTGCGAACTGGGCTGTCGGTCACTTCGCCCCCTACCGCTAGCTGGCCGGTCGCGACGATCTCGACGCCTTCATTCACCTGGGTGACTACCTCGACGAAGGTAATCCGAACCCCGCTGGTGATCTTCGGCCTTCGGTGCCGTCTCACGAGTTGATCACCCTGTCGGACTACCGGCGGCGCCACGCGATGTACAAGACCGACGAGCACCCCCGGCGACTGCACGCCCGTCACCCGGTCGTCGCGACCTGGGACGACCACGAGGCGGCCGACAACGCATCGCCGTCACACGATCCGGGGACCGAGGTGCGGTCGTACCGGACCCGGCAGCCCGGTCCCGTGGCGGATCCGGCGGGCACGATCCTCGGCGCCGACCAGCGGCAGTGGTTTCTCGACGGCCTCGCGCGGGGCACGGCGTCGTGGAACGTCGTCGGGAACTCGGTGATGGTCACACCGATCAAGGTGCCCGCGTTGCCGACGCGCGAAAAGCTCGCGTTGGCCGATCTGCTCGACGGGCAGCCGACCACCGCGAACACCGACCAGTGGGACGGCTGCACCGCCGACCGCCGCCGGGTGCTGGACGCCATCGCCCCACAGGGGCGGGGCAACACGGTCTTCCTGACCGGCGACGTCCCCTCGTCGTGGGCGAACGACGGGCCCCGCGACGGGACGAGCGTCGCGGTCGAGTTCGTCTGCCCGTCGGTCCCCTCCGACAACATCGACGAGCAGCTCGGCGTCCCACCACGGACCGGCTCGCTCGAGGTTGAGGCCGCCATCCGCGCGCTGAACCCGCACGTGCGCTTCGTGGAACTCGACTCGCACGCCCCTGCGTCCTCGAAGTGCCCCCGGACGCCATCCGGATGAACCGGTACTACGTCGCCGACCGCCGAGACCCGGCGACCGCCGTGGCGTTCGCGCACGCCTTCCGGACCGTGGCAGGGGAACCGTGGGTGCGCCCTGCGAACGACTGAACGGGCGCCGATATACTGGGCTCGCCTGGGGGCGACTTCGGGCGAGGCCGCTATAGCTCAGCTGGTAGAGCATCTGTCTTGTAAACAGAAGGTCAGGGGTTCGAGCCCCCTTGGCGGCTCAAGATCAACATGGTGTTTGACCTGCCAATACGACGTTTTATGCGAGTTTTGTTCACATTCTTGTTGGCGCCATTGGGCTCCATTTCGTCTCCGTTTTCACAGCCGTGCTGAACGCTGTGGCTGGCGGAATCAGGCTCGGAGGCCTACGTGTCTGACGATGGCGGGCTTCAGGGCGAGGTTGGCCTCATCAAGGCGATGCGCCCTGTCCCAAGACCGTATGCCCGCCACCACAGACAGAACCGGCCTCGCAGGAGGTGTGGCGGCGGTCGCCGCTAGGGTCCAGGAGTGACTGCGCGCGTGACTTCTTCCCCAGCCGTGGCGGTGGCGACGGTGTCCGAAAGGGATCCTGAGGTACTCCACCGGATCGCGGTGTGCGCGGTGAAGATCACGACCTTGCGGCTGTCCAACTTCCAGTCCTTCGGGCCGGAACCGACGGCGATCGAACTCGGCGACCTCACGTATATCCTCGGGCCCAACGGAGCAGGCAAGACCACGGTCCTCGAAGCCCTGTCGCGCCTTTTCAGCCCGTTGGCTGCCCAGCGCGCGATCCGCTTGGACGACTTCCACGTCCCGGCCGGCCACCGGGCGAGCGAGGTACGGCAGGGCGAACCCGAGCTGTGGCTGGAGGTCGACCTCGAATTCCCGGAGACCGGGGCCGAGGGACAGCACGCCTCCGTTCCAGTGAACTTCGCCCATATGACGATCCCGACGGCGGACGGGGTCCCTCGATCTCGTATCCGCCTGACGGCGACGGTGGCCCTGGACGGCGTCATCGAGGAGCGGATCCAGTACGTGCTGGACACCGGCGCGGACGGCGAGCCGGGTAAGTGCGAGGACATGTCCCGCTTCGACCGCGGCCAGATCGAGGTGCACTACCTCCCCGCTCGCCGTGACCCAGCCGACCAGGTCTCTTACACGACGAAGTCGCTCATCGCCCGCGGTCTGCGGGCGGTCGACTGGACGGAAGAGCGCGAGACGCTGAGCGAGCTCAGCGCCCAGATCACCGAAACGCTCGTCGCCAACGCGACGGTCTCGAGTCTCGGGGACCGCCTGACCACCGAGTGGAGCGGACTGCACCGGGGCGAGTACTTCAAGGACCCGGCGATCGCCTTCGGCCGTGGCGAGCTGGAAGGAGTGCTGCGCCAGCTGACCGTCAGCTTCCTCCCGTCGTTCGACGACGTACCGCTCCCCTTCGAGCGGCTGAGCGACGGGCAGAAGTCCCTGCTCTACATCTCACTCGTCCTCGCGTGGCAGGCTTTCTCCCGGCGGGTCCTCGCCGGTGACGAGCCGACCGTCGACGGGGACCGGCTGCGCGCGCCGGTGCATACGGTGATCGCCCTGGAGGAGCCCGAGAACAGCCTCGCGCCGCACTACCTCGGCAGGATCATCCGGCAGCTGCGCGACGCGTGCGGGCACGGTGACATGCAGGCACTCGTCGCCACGCACGCGCCCACCCTGCTGCGCCGCGTCGACCCTCTCTCGATCTGCTTCTTGCGGTTGAACGCGAGCCGGGAGACGACCGTCCACCGGATCGTTCTTCCCGAGAACGACGCGGGGGCCGCCAAGTACGTGCGGGAAGGTGTCCAGGCCTACCCCGAGCTGTACTTCTCCCGCTTCGTCGTGCTCGGCGAGGGGGACAGCGAGCAGGTGGTCCTGCCCCGGATCCTGGCCGCGGCGGGCATCGCCGAGGACGACGCGTCCGTGGCGGTGGTCCCGCTCGGCGGCCGTCACGTCAACCATTTCTGGCGGCTCCTGAACGAACTGCGGATTCCGCACGCGACCCTGCTCGACCTCGACAGCGGCCGATTCCAAGGTGGCTGGGGACGGATCCGCAACGCACTGAACCAGATCAACAAGGTCCGGCCGGGCACCTTCGAGACCGAAAAAATCGAACGGCTTCCGAAGTGGAACGCAGGGCGCAGCTTCCCCTCGTTTGACGCTGGGAACGGGTCGGTCGCGGTGCTTGAGCGGAAGGGGGTCTTCTTCTCTCAACCGGTCGATCTCGACCTGATGATGCTGGCGGCCTACCCCGGCGCCTACGGCGTCGAACCGTCCGAACCGGACGAGAAGACGATTGCCGCGGTGCTGGGTGAGAAACACTCGAACGAAGAGCGTCTGCCCGAGGACATCCTGGCGCTCTTCGGCGACTACCACGGAAAGTTCGGCCCGGGCCGCAGCAAGCCGGCGGCTCATCTGGCGGCTCTCTCCGGATTGAGTGACGAGCAGCTGCTCGACGATCTGCCCGAGGTGCTGGCCCGGCTGGTCGACCATGTGCGCGCGATGCTGGCCGGGCTGCCGGAATGATCCGGCCCGAGCAGTGGCACCCGGTCGGCGGTCTTGTCCTCGAACCGAACGCGCGAACCGCGGCGACGGCCACAGGGGAGAACGTGGTCGTCGCGGCCGGTCCCGGCGCGGGGAAGACCGAGCTGCTGGCCCAACGCGCGGATTTTCTGCTGCGCACCGGACGGTGTACTTACCCTCGCCGAATTCTGGCGATCTCGTTCAAGGTCGACGCCACACGCAACCTGCGGGAACGAGTCCGCCTTCGCACCGGCCCGCGGCTCGCCGCCAGGTTCGACAGCTCCACCTTCCACGCCTTCGCCAAACGCCTGATCGACAGCTTCCGCCCCGCCCTCACCGGGCACGACGCCCTTGGACCGGACTACAGGCTCGACCCCGACATCCGGATCGAGGGAGAGCAGGTCAGGTTCGAGGACCTGGTGCCGCTCGCCTTGTCGATCATCGAGAACAACGCCCATGCCCGCGGCGGTATCCGGCAGACCTACAGCCATGTCTTCCTCGACGAGTTCCAGGACTGCACCGGCGAGCAGTATCAGCTGATCCAGGCCGCGTTCGGACGGTCAGGGGCGGTGCTGACGGCAGTCGGCGACACCAAGCAGCGGATCATGGTGTGGGCGGGAGCGCTGGACGGGGTGATGCGGACCTTCGCCGACGACTTCGAGGCCCGGCCCCTTCCGCTCTACCAGAACCGCCGCTCCGCCCCGCGGCTGCGACGGATGCAGAATCGGATGATCGCGGAGATGGATCCCGAGGCGGTCAGCCCGGCTGAAGACCTCGCCGGGGACGACGGCGTGATCGACGTGCTCGACTTCGGCACCGAACGCGACGAGGCGGAGACGATCGCCGGCCTCATCGAAGACTGGCTCGCCGAGGGCGTGCCGCCGAGCGAGATCGCCGTCGTCGTGCGGTCGCGCCCGGACCTGGTCACGGCCGCACTCGGTGAAGAGCTCGGGAGACGGGGCATCCCTTTCCGTAACGAGCAAGCGAGCCAAGACCTCGCCGCGGAGCCGGTGGCCGCGCTGATCTTCGACTTCATCCGAGTGATCGCCGGCGAAGGCCAGCCCGAGGCGTACGCGTCACTGATGCGGGTGACCGCCCGCGCGCATGCTTCCGGGGATGAAGGAGCCCGTTTCGACAGCCGGATGAAACGGTTCCTTCGCGACACCCGGGCAGCGGTCCGCGCCCCCGCGTTCAAGACGGGTGACCTCGAAGCGTGGCGCCCTCATGTCGACGAGTTCCTGCGGCTGGTCTCGCGACCGGTGCTCACCGCGTTGTCGCCCGGCTACCAGCAGGGGACACGGCTCGCGGACCTGATCGCCCAAGCTCTCGAAACCTTCGGCCGAGAGCTCGACATGGATGACGACGCCATCGAGGCCCTCAGGCGGCTTTCGGAGTCGGACGCTATCCGTTTCCTGACCGTCCACAAGTGCAAAGGCCTGGAGTTCGAGAAGGTCGTGGTACTCGGCGTCGAGGAGCAGCTCTTCTGGGGCAAGAACCCCACCACCGTGATGTCCGAGTTCTTCGTCGCCATCTCCCGTGCGAAACGACATCTGGTCCTGACCCATGCCGGACGTCGTGCCCGGCCGGCCGGAGCACAACGTCGTTGGGATGTTTGGCGTACGCCGCACCGGATGCTTCTGGGTTTCACCTTTGAAGACTCGTAGCACGGGACTTTTCCTACTGCGGGAGACTGTCCTACGTGACGGCCTGCGCTCACCCCATGCGAGCGACCACCTCCGGACTACCTCTGGTGAGCCGCTTCAAACACGCCGCCCATGACAAAGTCGGGCTTTGCGCCTTTCCGCCGAGCCCGTCCTGCTGACGGGCACACCGAGTCGCCAACGCGGTGGCGAGAGGGGATGGCCGCCGGTCAGGAGTGGCGGATGAGGTTGTCGAACTCGCTGCAGATGGCGCGGTGGCGAGGGCGGCGCGCCGGTCGGGGTAGGGGCCAGGATGGCGGCGACGTCGGTCGCGGTCAAGGCGCGGTACACGATTCGGTTGCGGCCGTAGGCGATCCGTACCGTGACGCCCGCTGCTGCGGCAGTTTCGGTGGCGAGGTGCAACGCGCGGACCCCGGCCACGCTCAGGAATATGACCGTGTCCAGATCGACGACAATCGCTCTTGGCCGTGGCACAGGCTCGAGTCGATTCTCCGCAACGCCGGTATCGGCTTTGCTGCTCAGGCGATCAGCCACACACTCGTGCGCGAGCAATGCCCGGCTGAGACCTGCTCGCCGCCCTCTATCGCCGAGTGCCCCGGGCTTGCGCTGCTTATGCCTATCGAGGCCAGCACCACTCAGCTGTCGGGATGCTCAATCCGGTGCGCTACGAACAGTCCTTTACACAGCTGGTTCACGACCGCCGCGTCTGCCTTCGGCGGTGCGGCGGCCGTGGCGGTTTAAGGCAGACGACGACGGCTGGCTCCGCTCGCTGCGGTGGGCAGAATCTGGCCGCCCTGGCGGTGAGGTGTCGGCCGTCTATTGCCCAGGTGGCCGCCGCAGGACGTGAGGACAGCGGCCACCGACTGGGGAGCTACTGAAGCGATGGCGGTACCTACCGGGGTGCGCAAGTCATCGTTGTGCAAAACACCCCAGCAACCGACAACGACGTCGTCATCCGCTTCTCCAGCCGCGAAGACTAACCCCTTCCGGACTCGTCAGGGACGAAACCGCATGACCCACTCGTCCAGCACCGTTATGTATCATGCACCAGGCGCTGGTAGTCTGAATTGTCTATTCCTCGCTTCGGTTGGAGGCGAGTCCAAAGAACCGCTCGAAGTGGGTGTGGAGCTTGGCCAGCACGCGTTGTTTCTTCTCGGCGTGCCCGCCATCGGTAGCGAAGCGCGACACCGGAGGCAGCACCTTGATGATTGCCGTGCCGCCGGTCTGAATCGCTCCATCGCGGAACGCAGACTCAATGAATGCCTGCGTCTCGTCAGGCTTCAGGTTCTCGTCCTTGATGATTGCATTGAGCTCCTCGGTGCGGCGCATGACGATGTAGACGGCCCACTCCTCGTCCAGGTCGCCTGTAGTCGAGACAGAGTCGACGAAGGCCTCGACGAGGTCTTTCTTGTTGCGAAGGCTCGGACTGGCGTCGATGGCGTGGGTGATGTTGGAACGGATTTCCCTGTCCACGCCGTCGCCGTGGGCGTCGCGGTACTTCTGGACGAGTAGCAGTATGTAGTCGATGTTGATCTCGACCTGCTTGATGAGTTCGATCTCGAAGACAATGTCGTCAACGATCGATTCCTTGTCACCGTCTCGGTCCTTGCGAAACTCGGCGTAGAGGTCGAGGTAGACACTGCGGTAATCCTGACTCTCGCGCTCGGTCAGGATCTCGTTGCCAGCGAAATCGTCGAAAGACACCAGAATATTCTGCAGGCGCAGGATCTGCCCGAACAGGGCGATGAACGCCTTCTGTGCCGCCTCGCCCAGGATGATCTCGCCGAGCGGGTACCGCTCAAGCAGTTCAGTGATCTTCTCTGTGTATTCGTCGTAGTAGTCGGCGTATGGCTTGAGCAGCACGACGCCCCGAGCATCCTTATTCCCGAACAGTGCGATGGCGTCATTGGTCTGTTGCTCAAGGTCGCGGAAGCTGACGATGTTGCCGTAGGTCTTGACGGAGTTAAGGATCCGGTTGGTCCGTGAGTAGGCCTGGATTAGGCCATGGCTGCGCAGGTTCTTGTCTACGAACAGGGTGTTGAGGGTGGTTGCATCGAAGCCGGTCAAGAACATGTTGACGACGATAACTAGGTCGATCTGCCGGTTCTTGAGCCGCAGCGACAGGTCCTTATAGTAGTTCTCGAACTTGCTCGAAGAGGCGTCGTAGCTGGTGCCGAACATCGTGTTGTAGTCGGCGATGGCCGCTTCTAGAAAATCGCGTGAAGACTGGTCGAGGGCGCCTGTGTCGAAGCCTTCTTCGTCGAGGTAGTCATCAAGGGCCTCGTTGACTGCGTAGGAGTAGATGATGCCGACCTTGAGCCGTTGGTCCGGCGGCAGGTGCTCCTGCTGATCCTTGAAGCGGGTGTAGTAGCGCTTGGCGGCATCGATCGAGGCTATGGCGAACAGTGCGTTGAAGCCGTGGACTCGGGCAGCGGCCTTGACTTCACTGATCCGGTTCCTGCCGGATGCGACCTCATCCACGTTCGCGACCACCGAGTGGATGTAGCCGTTGGTCCGCCGGGTCTTCTGGTCGTAGTGCTCCAGGATGTAGTCGACTACCTGACGCAACCGTTCCGGTGCGAGCAAAGCCTTTTCGGTGTCGATCGCCGAGACTTGCTTCCTGCCGTCAACACCGGGGGCGACCTTGATGGTGTTGACGTAGTCGATGCGAAACGGCAGGACGTTCTTGTCCCGGATCGCATCAACGATCGTGTACGTGTGCAGCCTCTCGCCGAAGGCCTGTTCAGTGGTCTTGAGGTGGGGGTTGCCGCCGTTGCCGGCGTTGCTCGAGAAGATCGGAGTCCCGGTGAACCCGAAGATGTTGTACCGCTTGAATGCCTTGGCGATCGCCGTGTGCATGTCGCCGAACTGCGAACGGTGACACTCGTCGAAGATCAGAACGACGTGACCTTCGTAGATCGTGTGCCCCGTGTTGCCTGCGATGAACGTCGACAGCTTCTGGATCGTGGTGATGATGATCTTGGCGTTCGGGTCTTCGAGTTGACGTTTGAGCACCGCTGTCGACGTGTTCGAGTTGGCTGCGCCTCTCTCGAAACGGTCGTACTCGCGCATCGTCTGATAGTCGAGGTCCTTGCGGTCAACGACGAACAACACCTTGTCAACCGTGGGCAACCGGCTGGCGAGCTGGGCTGTCTTGAAGCTGGTCAGAGTCTTTCCTGATCCGGTCGTGTGCCACACGTAGCCGCCGGCCGAGACCATGCCAAGCCGCTTGTAGTTGACGGCTATCTCGATGCGATTCAGTATCCGCTCGGTTGCGGCGATCTGGTAGGGCCGCATGGCTAGCAGCAGGCGATCGGAAGCGCTGCCACCCGCGGTTAGTACACAGTAGCGGGTCACGATGTTGAGCAGCGTGTGGCGGGCGAAGAAGGTTTTGGCGAACGCGGTCAGGTCCTGGATCGGCGTGTTGTTCGCGTCGGCCCACCACGAAGTGAACTCAAACGAGTTACTCGTCTTCTTGGTGCGCTTCTTACCTCTGAATGCGTTGATGTGCTGTGTGCGAGTCGTGTTGCTGTAGTACTTTGTCAGCGTGCCGTTACTGATCACGAACAGCTGGACGTATTGGAAGAGGCCGGAGCCCGCCCAGAAACTGTCCCGCTGGTAGCGGTCGATCTGGTTGAACGCCTCGCGGATGTCAACGCCACGCCGCTTCAGCTCGATGTGAACTATCGGTAGGCCGTTGACGAGGACCGTCACGTCGTAGCGGGTGGCGCGCTTCGCGCCACCCGAACCCGCGTTGATCTCGTACTGATTGATGACCTGCAGCCGATTGTTGTGGATGTTGGTCTTGTCCAGTAGCCAGATGTTCTTGGTCGTGCCGTCGTCTCGTTTTAGGAGCTGGACATAGTTCTCCTGAACGTGGATCGTCTTCTCAGCGACTCCATCGTTCTGGCCAGCGATGTTCTCACTGAAGAACCGCTCCCACTCTGTATCGCTGAACTTGAGGCTGTTTAGCGCCTCGAGCTGCGCGCGCAGGTTCGTGATCAGGTCGGTCTCAGTGTGGATGAGCAGGTATTCGTAGGCCTGAGACTGCAGCAGTCTGATGAACTCACGCTCAAGGTCTGCCTCGGACTGATAGGCCGTGGAGCCACGGGCGTCGGGTAAGTACTCGGCGACGACCGTGCTGTCCCCGCCGACGGCGATGGGCTCGAACTTGGTGACTGACCCCTCGTTCATGTCGATGAGTCCTCAAAGGATAGTAGACGGTCACGGTAGTGCTCATACTGTTTGCGGCGAGCGTTGAGTTCGGCGGGCAGACAGACGCTGAGGTCGTTAACGAGTGCGTGGAAATTGTCCAGAATGGACACTATCTCGCGCTGCCTATCAATCGAGGGTACAGGGATGAGCAGCTTTGCCAGCCCCTTTGCGGACATGCGCTTGACCTTCGCTCTCGCGACGTACTTAGCCTTCTCGCGAGTGTACGAGCTAGTCCTCAAGTAGTAGGAGACAAACTTTGGAACCAGGACGTCCGAGCGATAGAGGAAGCAGTCGTCGTGAATTGCGACCTCGGTTTCGCCAAGCCACGCGACGCCCAATCCGACATCCTCGACGGTCTCGCCCACTGCGGCGATAACGACGTCGTCCGGTTTGGCGAAGCGCAGCTGGCTTCGCAGGCTTTCGCGCACATGCGACACGGCCTCGGATGCCGACACACCGTACGTCGTGTAAATCTCGCCGTAATGGATGCTCGGGATACCTTCGTCCACGACATCGTTCTTCGTGAACCTTCGGCCACGAATGAACACACCGACGTCGCCCATCGATGCGAGCTTGACCCCGTCCGTGTCGGGGGAGGAGAACAGATCGTCTCGGCTCTCTAGGTCTGCGAGGATGTCGTCGACCTGCTGACGGAGCTCGGACTGGCGGGCGACGAGTTCTGTGATCTGGGCATTGAGCGCGGAGATGTTGACGGTTTCGCGGGTGTCCTCGGCCTCAACGTAGGAGGAGACGGCGAGGTTGTGGCTGTTGGCAGCGATCTCGTTGTTGCGCACGAGCCGAGCGAAGTGGTCGGCGTCGACGCGGGTAATGAAGGTGTCGAGGATCTTCTGCTGATGCTCGGGCAGGAGTTTATTCTTGTTGCCGACGCGTTTGAACTCAGCTGAGGCGTCGATGAACAGAACACTGTTGTCCTTCTTCGACTTCTTGAGCACGATGATGCAGGTGGCAATGGTGACGCCAAAGAAGAGGTCCGGCGGCAGTTGGATCACGGTGTCGACGTAGTTGTTGTCGATCAGGTACTTGCGTATCTTCTGCTCAGCCCCGCTCCGATAGAGCACTCCAGGGAACTCAACGATGGCGGCAGTGCCGTTGACCGCAAGCCAACTGAGCATGTGCATGGTGAAAGCGAGGTCGGCCTTGCTCTTGGGTGCGAGCACTCCGGCTGGGGCGAAGCGAGGGTCGTTGATGAGGAGCGGGTTGCTGTCGCCTGGCCATCTGGTCGAGTACGGCGGGTTGGAGACGATCGCCTCGAACGGCTCATCGTCCCAGTGGGCTGGATCGAGCAGGGTGTCACCGTGGGCGATGCTGAACTGCTGGTAGTTGATGTCGTGCAGGAACATGTTGATCCGAGCCAGGTTGTAAGTGGTCAGGTTCACCTCCTGACCGAAGAAGCCCTGACGGACTTTTTCCTTACCAAGCACCTTGGCGAACTTGAGCAGCAGCGAACCTGAGCCGCAGGCCGGATCGTAGACCTTGTTGACCGACTTCTTGCCGGCGACCGTGATACGGGCCAGGAGCTCGCTGATCTCCTGGGGCGTGAAGAACTCGCCGCCGGACTTGCCAGCGCTGGAGGCATACATGGACATGAGGTACTCGTACGCGTCGCCGAATGCATCGATCGCGTGGTCGTTGAAGTCGCCCAGGTTGAGGTTCCCGACCGTGTTGAGCAGCTTCGCCAGCTTCTCGTTGCGCCTGGCGACGGTGTTGCCGAGTTTGCCGCTGTTGACGTCGAGGTCGTCGAACAGACCCTTGAGGTCGTCTTCGGAGTCGGTGCCGACCGCTGATCCCTCAATGTTGCCGAAAACTCTTTCCAGCGTCTCGTTGAGGTTGGGGTCACTAGCCGCGCGCTTACAAACATTGGCAAAGAGCTCGCTGGGCAGGATGTAGAAGCCCTTCTCGGCGACCGTTTCTTTGCGAGCGGGCTCGGCTTGCTTGTCGGTTAGTGTGGCGTAGTTGAAGTCCGCGTCTCCGGCCGATCGCTCGCCTTCGTTGATGTAAGCGGTGAGGTTCTCGGAGATGAAGCGGTAAAACAGGATGCCCAGGACGTAGGTTTTGAAGTCCCACCCGTCGACGCTGCCCCGTAGGTCGTTGGCCATGCGCCAGATCGTCTTGTGGAGCTCGGCGCGCTGGGCCTCTTTGGTTGTCGGAGCCACTACTGCGCCAACACCATCGCGCTGAGGCCGGTGCTGAAGGCTGTCGTCAACTGGTTCATGATCGGGCAAATCTCCTTCATGCCTTTGGCGTGCACGTGGTTCATGCGGGCCTCGATCTCTCACCCTAGCGGTGGGCACCGACAGAGCGTCGTAGCCTTCACGTGTGCGGGTCCGTCACCTCTCGGAAGCTCCTACTCGGTCGGCAGCACGCGGGGGAATGATCCGAACTACGGCCTTTGGCAGATCAACGACAAGGCGTGTGCTCCCTGCAGGCGCGGGATGATCCGTCAAGGAGGGCAGGGATGCTCGGGGATGGGAAGGCTTCCTGCGGCGTCGGATGGTCTGGCCGCTGACCCCGGCGTAAACCATCGTCTTGGCTCTCCGTCCGGGATGAAACCCCAGGTCGAGGTGCAGTTCACTACTCCGCTGAGCACAGCAGGAAGAACGGAGGCATAGCGGAGCCCAGAAACGCGTGTTAGCAGTCGCAAACATGATCGTTGGTTGGTGAAACCGCAGGTAGAAGCCCCTGCTGTGGGAACTATTTCAAGGATGGCCGCAGTCGAAACAGCTGGCTTTAATCCGCAGGTTCTGGGTTCGAGCCCCAGGCGGCCCACAACATTAACATCCCCCTGACCTGCGGGGGTATTGCTTTTTCTGTGCCATGCCCACCTTGGCGCGGACGGCGATTGGGCTCCGGTTCGTCTCCGTTTGCTCTGGTGTGCCGAAGTGCGGTGCCCAAGCTAGTTGCAGCGGGTCCACGGCGCGCTGATGCTCTTGCCACCGGGTGGGCGCCGCGGCGCGCCTGGCTCTGCAACATCCTTGCCGATTTTTGCGACGTTGATGGTCATGACCGACCACGCGCGGCCGGGGGCCGCGAGCACCTCCTCAGCACCGAGATCACGGTCGGCCGCGTTGAAGCGGCTGCCTGAGCTGACCCGAGCCGCGATGTGGACGACCGCGATCGTGATCGCGGTCCTGACTGCAGGTGCGGTGACCCTGCTGTGGTGGCCTGCTACCGCCGGGCTCACCGGTGCGGACCTGGTAAAGGCGCGACTGGACGCGCTGAAGATCGGGCTGAGCATCGGAGTCGGCAGCGGGGGCGTGGTCGCGCTCTACCTCGCTTGGCGCCGCCAGCACTCCACCGAAGCCGACCTCGACAACCGCGAACGCGCCCTCGCTCAGCAATACGAAGTCCTCGCCCACCAACAGGCCGTCGCTGCCACTACCCAGGCGCACCAGGAACGCGTCGCTGACGACGCCCACGCCGATGCCACCGCCCGCCGGATCACTGAGCTGTACCTCAAGGCCGCCGAGCTGCTCGGGTCCGACAAGGCCCCGGTCCGACTCAGCGGCCTTTATGTCCTTGAACGCCTCGCTCAGGACAACGAGACCCAGCGTCAGACCATCGTCAACGTCCTCTGCGCCTATCTCCGTATGCCCTACGAACCGCCGATCGAGAAGGACGAGGAAGATGACATCGGCATCGAACAAGACGGCAACATTCGCGAGCGTGCCCAGGAACGCGAAGTCCGGCTCACAGCCCAGCGCCTTCTTAGCGACCACCTCAACCCCCACCGCGGCACCGCATACTGGGGCGAACTCGCCCTCGACCTCACCGGCGCCCAGCTCATCGACTTCACCATGACCGGCGCCCGGATCAGAACCACCAGCTTCCGCGATGCCAATTTCACTGGCATCGCCGACTTTAGCAGAGCCACCTTCATCGGCGACGCCACGTTCGACGGGGCCACATTCACCGAGTCCACGTTCGTCGGGACATTCTTCAAGGGTAACGGCAAGTTCAACTGGACGGTCTTCACAGACCTCGCCGATTTCAACGAGACGACATTCGCCAGCGTCGCCGAGTTTGGCGGGGCGAGTTTCACCGGCGTTGCCAAGTTCAGCAAGGCGACCTTCTCCCGCGGTGCCGAGTTCGACGGGGTGACCTTCGGCGGCGAAGCTGAGTTCAGCGGAGCGACCTTTAGCCGCAGCGCGC
Organism: Amycolatopsis coloradensis; assembly: GCF_001953865.1. Classification (GTDB taxonomy): domain Bacteria; phylum Actinomycetota; class Actinomycetes; order Mycobacteriales; family Pseudonocardiaceae; genus Amycolatopsis; species Amycolatopsis coloradensis. The sequence continues at coordinate 96,551 of NZ_MQUQ01000003.1, read as the reverse complement.
AGTTCAGCTTGGCTACCTTCACCGGCGATGCTCTATTCTACAGAGTGGCCTTCACTGGCGATGCCGAGTTCGGTAGCGTGACCTTTGCCGCCCTCGCCGAGTTCAACACAGCGTTCTTCGCTCAGGACGCCCTGTTCGACAAGTCGACCTTCGCCCGAAACGCCCGATTTGGTGAGGCCACCTTCACTCGAGACGCCACCTTCTGCGCGGCGTCCTTCAAGCGTGACGCCGATTTTGGTGGGGCAACCTTCGCTGGCGATGCCCTGTTCGACAAAACTACCTTCGCACGGGCCGTGTTCAGCGGGGCAACTTTCGCCCACACTACGTTCGGCGGAGCGTCCTTCGCACGTGCTGATTTCAGGCAGGCCTCTTTCAAGTGCGCGACCGATTTTGGTGAGGCGGCTTTTATCGGCGACGCCAATTTCGGTGGTGCGACGTTCGCTCGTGCTGCCGCGTTCGGCGGGGCGACATTCACCCACGCGCTGTTTGGTGGGGTGTCATTCGCTGGCGATGCTATGTTTGACGAAACCGCCTTTGTCGGCGCCGTCGTGTTCGCCGGGGCGGCCTTCAACGGCGATGCCATGTTTAGCAAAGCTAGCTTTGTCGAGAGCCCTGATTTCAGAGAAACTACCTTCAAGGGAAAAGTCTCGTTCCATGGGACGACGATGGACGGAAATCCCTTCTCTCCTGCTGCTGTCTTCAACAGTAGTGATGAGACGAGTCCGTTAGGTTGATGCCGCTCCAGAGAGGTGCCTTTGCCAACTAAAGCGGGCACCGTAGGTTTCAGTCCGCGGGAACCCCGAAGGAGCGGAAAAATTCGGGGAAGAAGGTGCCTGCGACCGTCCGGGCCTGTTCCTCGGTTTGCAGTTCGTCGGTGCCGAAGCGGAACACTTCGTAGCCGCTTAGCTTGAGCTCGCGATCGGCTCGCATGTTGGTGGCATACAGGGCCGGGTCTGGTCGGCCGTTCGTCGCGTAGTGGCGTTGGCCGTCGACTTCCAGCACAACTCGACGGCCGCCTGGCAGCAGGAGAAGAAAGTCCATCCGGAACCGGAGGAGAGCGTCTCTCCCGCGGGCTCGGACCGTTTGGGATCCCAGTGGAGCCAAACTTCGGGTACGAGCGCTGGCAGTCGTGGGATGCGGGATCCGAACACGCTGTTGTACCCGAGGAACAGGTTGCGTTGCTGTGGCGAGTTGCAGGGGAGGCACTCCAGCAGTCGGCTGTAGAGTGTCCGCTTCGCCTCCTCGTCGGTCGGCAGGTTGTGTCGGTCCCGCCACCACGCCTGCAGGTCACTCCAGAGGAGACCGTCGGCCCCGATGTGCCGGTCGTAGGAGAGAACGGCGTCGGCGTTGCCGAGGATCTCGATGTCACCGTCGAGGGCGTCGACGAACCTGATGTCGGGCTTCTCGGTCGAGGCGAAGATCAGGTACTTTGGCCGCCTGCGGACGGAACGCGTAGAGACCAAGCTGAACACGGGGTATCCGTCGTCATCGCCGGTTTCTCGCAGTTCGTAGCCTGAGCGATCGAGATGTAGATTCGTGGCTGCGACGAACCTTCGCTGTGCCTCGACGTCTGGCACGACATCGGCCGATGCCAGACCTTCGAGGAAGAGCGCGAAGCGCCGTCCCGATGCCTCGAAGGCACCGAGATGCTCGAAGAGTTCCATCGCGTCCCAGTCCATATTGCGGTACACGTGTTGCTGGATGTGGTCGCGGAGGGTTCGCTGGCCGGTGATGAACGCGCTGAGCGGGTTGTCGTCAAGCACCCAGAGGGTGTCGAGGAGTTTGGTGAAGTGGTCCTCGTTGCGGATGAGATCGTAGGTGTCGATGTCCTTGGCGAGTTCTCGACGGATCCGTTTCGGGATCGAGGGTTGCTCCGTGGTGGCCCAGAGAGTGTCCTGGACGTCGTTGCACTGTCGTGCGTCGAGTTCCATGGTGGCCAGCACCCTCTCAGCGACCCGCGGGAGCTCCGTGTCGGGCACGGCTTCGAAGCTCGCTAACGCTCGCTCGTACTTGGTGCCTTCGTCCGGAGGCGTCGGGAGCCCGAGAGATTCACAGGTTGGGGCAAGCGTTTTATGTGTCCCGAAGTGGCTTACGTCCCCAGGGACGAAGCGGAGAACGTCGCGTAATGTCGCGAAATCGTCTGCAACAGCCACCTAGTCAGTCTCGCAGAAACTTGGGCTCCGTCGGGTCAGTTGGCGCCGCCACGCAGGATCGCCGGGTGCAGTATCTCGGCGGTCCCGCGTCGGAAGAGCGCCGCCGGCCGTCCGCCGTGCTTGCTCGTCATCTCCCCGGTAGGTACCAGGAAATCGGCCACGCCCTTGACTTTGCGGTGGAAGTTTCGGGGGTCGAGGGTTTCGCCCCACACGATCTCGTAGACCCGTCGTAGGTCCGCGATGGTGAAGTGGGCGGGGCAGAATGCGGTGGCCAGCGTCGTGTACTCCATACGATGACGGGCTCGTTCGACGCCGTCTGCCAGGATCCGGGAGTGGTCGAAGGCTAGGGCGTTGCGACGCCGACCGAGCTTCGTGACTGGTGTCCACTGCGCCGAGCGTGCGTCTCCACCTGCAATTGGTTCGGGAAGGTTTGGCACGATCGCGAGGTACGCGACCGTGAGCACACGTTGGCGGGGATCCCGATCCGGGGCGCCGTATGCCCCCAGCTGTTCCAAGTGCAGCCTGCCAGCGTCGAGCCCCGTCTCCTCACTCAGCTCACGTGAGGCGGCACTATCGATGTCCTCGTGCTCGGATGACAGGAACCCGCCGGGTAGCGCGAGTCTGCCCTGATACGGCTCGACCCCTCGCTCCACGAGCAGGACTTGCAACATTTCCGATCGCACGGTGAGCACGACGAGATCGACCGCCACCGCGATCGTCGGGATCTGCCAACCCTCGTTCACTGGACCAGCCTACCGTCGTATGTCAGTTGGACAACAAGCGACGTCGCGGTGAAACAGCATCTCAACCTGCAGCGACTACTAGTTCTAGACGATCGGAAAGATATGTCAACTTGACGAGAAGGTTCGGTTGACTCTACGGTCGTGCCGCCTGACGAACGGAACGGAGTGGTCATGCTCGTGATCCTCACCGCGCTCGACCTCGAAGGTGCGGCCATCCGGAAGCACTTGACGAACCTGCGCACGCATCACCACGGGGCCGGCACGGTCTTCGAAGTAGGGGCCCTCGCCTCCCGGCCGAGTTGTGAGATCGCGCTCGCCGTGATCGGCATGGGAACGGTCAACGCGGCGGCGATCACCGAACGCGCGATCACGGAGTTCCGCCCGTCGGCCGTCCTGTTCGTGGGTATCGCGGGTGGGCTCCGGGAGTGGATCGCCCTCGGCGACGTCGTGGTGGCCACCCGGGTCTACGCCTACCAGGGCGGACGGGTCGATGGGGACGAGTTCCTGGCGCGGCCACAGGCGTGGGACACCTCGCACCGACTCGTCCAGCTCGCCAAGCACGTCAACCGCGCGCAGGCCTGGCCCGGCGCGTCCGAGACACGTGCCGCGGTGCACTTCGAGCCCGTCGCGGCAGGTGAGATCGTGCTCAACTCGACCAGCGCACCTGAGCGAGATCGCCTGCGGTCCCACTACAACGACGCGGCCGCCGTCGAGATGGAGAGCTCAGGGGTCGCCCTCGCCGGTCATCTGCACGAGGCCACCCCCACCATCGCCATCCGGGGCATCAGCGACCTGGCCGACGGCAACAAGCACCGCGTTGACTCGAGCGGCTGGCAGGACACCGCGGTGCACAATGCCGCCGCCTTCGCTGTCGGCTTGGCCCAGGCGATCGATCAAACCCTCGGCCGACCCACGAACCCCGAAGAAGGTCACACGCCTACACCGAACCAACCGGTCCCTGGCACCCCCGGTGGACGCACCACGTCAGTTTCAAAAGGAAACGCCGTCGGCGACATCGCATCGACCGGGCCGGTCACGGTCGACCAAAAGGTCACGACCTACGCGCGCCGCCATCCGCTCCTGGTCACCCTCATGGCGATCCTTCTCGTCGCGGTGCTCGCACTGGCCGGTTGGGGCACGTACCTGGTCCTCGGCCAGCCCGCCGCGTCAACGACCATCAGCTCGAGCCCGCTGCCGCCGACCCCGGATCGGAGCACACCCGAAGCCACGGCGAAGAGCTTCGTGGACGCTCTCACAGCCCGCGACCGGCAGCTGGCCGAGAGCATGGTGTGCGTTGAGCAGCGTGACTGGTTCGCCCGGCGGTACAAGGTCGTGGAGAAGTACAGCCCAGGCAACGTCGCGGTGGGCGATGTGAGCCTGGCGGCCGTGACCTTGTCCGTCGTGGTCGTCAAGGTCGTGCCAGCCCAAAGGCCGCGCGAAAACGGCGCTACGTATGACGCGCGTATGGCGTGGGTCCACGGCAACATTCCCGAGACCCTCGACCCCGAGGTCAAGAGGAAGTTGAGCAAGCCCGACGACTGGGGTACCGGACTGCGCCTCGAGCCGACCGGCTCCTGGTCTGTGTGCTGAACCTGTTCAACCGCAACAGATCGTAGCTGGCGACGAACGGCGAAATGGGACAAGCACATGGGCATGGAGACAGTTGTCGCTCTCATTGTGGATTGGGCGACTAGGCGGATAACCGGAATGGCTGATCAGGCCTTGGATGCGACCGTAGAGCGCATGTGGACGCTGATCGGCAACAAACTCGGCACACACCCGGCAATCGTCCGATTCCGAGATGCTGCACTGCGGGCTGGCCACGTGCCCCCGGATGTTGGAGCCGAGGCCGTGGAAGCACTCACGCAGGCCGAGGCGCAGGATCACGTGTTCGCACGCGAACTGCAGGCCGCCGTCCAGGCCGCCATGACACTGAGCGCCCGCAAAAAAAGCCAGCCTTCAAACATCGACGTCATCCGCGGGAACTCCGTGGGCGACATAGTCGCCACCGGACCGGTCAACATCAAGCAACGAGTTGTGAACTACGCAGGCCGACACCCTGCACGGTTTACCGCTATCGCAGTGGCCGCAGTGCTCATCCTGAGTTCCGCGAGCTACGGCGGTGTCCAGCTGCTAGGCGGTGTGGTGGGACAGAACACGGACCGGACGATTCCTGGGCGCCCTCAAGCGGCAGAGGGCGCCGCGTCCAAGAACCCGCGAGTCGAGTCGACCTTCTCGGTTGGGGACTATGCGTCAGCGCTGGCGTTCAGTCCAGCCGGTGACACCCTCGCAGTGGCTGGCTCCACGTCAGGTGTGGCAAACGCGCAGGCGGTAACGGTCCGCAACTGGCGGTCCGGTGAGATCGTCGGGACGATGAACACCACCAGCGGATCCTTTCTGTCGTTCAGTCCGGACGGCGCGACCCTGGCTGTCAGCGGAAGCTCCGGACAGGCTGGACTTTGGGCGGCCACCGGAAAGCAAGATGTCCCAGCCGTGCAACTGCTGAACGATTCCACAGCGGGAGGCTTCGTTCCCTCTGCATTCGTCCCCAAAGTTGCCGAGGTCGCCACGATGATCACCGGAAAAAACTCGTGCGCAATGCAATTCTGGGACTCGCCTTCCGGTGCTCCGAAGGCGAGACTCGACCTGGGTGTGGGCTTCTGGGAAGGTATGGCGTTCGATCCTGGCAGTACTCTCTTCGCGACCTACGAACGTGGCGCTGTGAAGATATGGGACCGGGCAAGCGGTCGAAGCGCCGTGAGCGCCGTGGCGGAGGACTATGTTCACGGCATGGCGTTCAGCCCGACCGGCCAGTTCCTGGTCACCGCTAACGGTAAAAACGCGAGCCTGTGGGATCCTCGCACGGGCCAAGTGATGTTCACCCTCAGAGGCCACTCAGACATCGTCAACACTGTCGCGTTTCGCCCTGACGGGAACGCCCTCGTCACCGGAAGCAAGGACGGGACCGCCCGGGTGTGGGATCTGGTCACTAGAAAGGAAATAGCCAACCTTCCAGGGCACGACGCCGACGACGACGGAGTCACTGCACTTGCCTTCGCCCTTGGTGGCGAGGTCCTTGCGACCGGAGACGGTGCTGGTGTGGTCCGACTCTGGAGAAACATCGGATGAAGTGCTGGGCCGACAGCCTTCACCGCCCAGTATCCCGACGGAAGCTGGCAGTGAGGCAACATAGCTCCCGTAGCATGACCCGGCGCGCGGGCGATCGGCAGTCCGGTTTTTAGAGGTCGACGTCGCCGAGGGGGAAGTACTGGTGGTCCCATTTTGGCGTAGCGTTATCAGAGCGACAGGGTTGAGTACCGTAATTTGGTTTTTTACGTGATCTGATGTCCGTACGATGTTTCCAGAAAGAGGAGCGATCTGCAGAGCCGGATGGTGGCGTAGCAGCCTTTCTGCTTCCTCGTCACAACCGCTGCGGCGGGGACTCCAGCAGGTCCGGAGTTCGTAGCTTCCACAGTGTGGTTCGTCACCTGACGGCGTCGAGTGCTATGCCTCGTCCACCCGAAACTTCACCTGGCGCGACGAGGACGATCGGCACAGGAACTAGCCGCACCCACGCCTGCTCCGCCCTTTCCGGCAACTCGGCGGTCCACCCGAGCGGCCATGATGAGCCCTTAAAATCTGGCTTACTGGAATCTGCCCGGATCCGTGCTCCTTGAGCGCCAGGTACTGCAGCGAAGGGTGCCCCGGGGCACGAGGTATTGCTGGTGAAGGTCGCCTTGTCGAATGAGGTGGCGCTGGTGAAGATCGCCTTGTCGAATGTGGCGTGGCCGGTGAAGGTCGCGTCGTCGAACAAAGCGGCACGGGTGAAGGTCGTCCCGTAGAACGAGGCGGCGCGAGTGAAGGTCGCATCGAGGAACCAGGCGTGGTTGATGAAGGTCGCCTCCTCGAACATTGCGTGGTCGGTGAAGGTCGTCTTTTGGAACCAGGTGTGATCGGTGAAGGTCGCCTTGATAAAGCTGGCCTTGTTGATCTGGCAATGCAACAGGTTGAAGTTGATGAGTGTGGCACCGGTGAGGTCGAGGTTGATATCTTTCCAGAAGGTCTTCGCGGGATGATTTGGGTTGTTCCCCGGCTTTAGATTCCTGGTGAGGATGCGCTGGGCCGTGAGGCGGATTTCCCTCTCCTGCCGAGCGTCCTCGTCGAGTTCGGCCACCGTCGGTGACTCGACCTGTTCCCCACTCGAGGCGCGGTCGTGAGCAGGCCTTCTGCTGGACGCCAAGGGCCGGTATATACCGGATCGGTTCCGGGGACGGGGCGCGCCAGGAAGCTGGAAAGGAGCACGCAGGTAAGCGCAGATCACGTCGACCACGACCTGGCGGTGGTCAGGGTTATCCTGGGCGACGCGCTCGAGCGCGTACAACCCGCCGTGGCGGACCACGGGTTTGTCGGAGCCGAGCTGCTCCACGGCCTTGACGTAAAGCTCAGTGAGCCGCCGCTCGGCGGCGTCGTGCTCGGTGGACCACTGCCGGCGCCCAGCGAGCACCAGTGCGACTACGCCACCGGTCCCGGCGCCGACGGTGAGGCCAGTCTTGATCAACTCGAGCTGGCTCTTCGGATCGCCCCCAACGTTGACGAACATCAACAGGGCGGTCATGGCTACGGCCGCGCTCAGCGCGACCGGGACGACGATGACGAAGACCGCCCACCACCACGTACCTCCACGGTGCTGCCACCGCCGCGACAACGAGGTCCTCGAGCCATCCAGCCATTTCCGCTCCACGCCTTATAGTCGCCCGGACACCCACCAATCGCTACAGCTTGCGGGGCTGAGATAGATCCGCTCAAGACGGGCTGCCACGGGGACCTAACGGGGCACCAGCGCCGCTACAGCGTCAAACGGGTTCGTTCGGATCGGAGCGAACGAGTCCGCTTCACAGCTCGGCGTCGTCGAGTGGGAATTGTGCTGTGTCCCATTGTCGGCGTAGTGAGAGCAGGGCGCTCCGATTGATGACCGTGACTTTGGCGGTGCCGTCTTCTGAATTCCGGTCGATCATCCCTTGTGATTCCAGGAAGGTGAGCGATCTGCGGAGTCGATAGGTGGCGTAGGAGCCCTTCTGCCTGCTCGCTGCGGCCTTCGCGGCGTCTGATTCCAGTAGGTCCGGGGTTCGTTGGTTCCACAGTTCGACGAGCTGGCTGCGGTCGCAGGTCGGTTGGGCGTTGTCGGTGATTTCGAGGAGCAGGTCGGCGACGTCGACGTTTTCGCCGGTGACGTGTGAGCCTTGGTACTGGATGAAGCTGTTCTTGAGGTGCCGGGCGGCTGTTCGGCGGCCTCGCTCGGCGGCCACCGCGTCTACGAGCCGGTAGCCGGCGTCGTCGGCGGTGGGCCAGGGGAGCAGCCGCAAGCGAGCCCAGAGGGCGGTGTCGACCAGGGACTCCTCTCCGGCGTGCGCTTGGCGGTGGTCGTCGACGGCGATCGCCAGGGCCAGCAGCGCGGCCCGCAACGATTCCGCGACGCTGTCGTGGTGGACTTGGCGGACGCGGTCGGCGGTCAGGTCAAGGTATTGGTGCAAGACGGTGTTGAACCGGCTCGCGCGTTTACGCCAGGTCGTGAACTGGCGATAGTGATCGGCGTACTCGGCAGCGGTGATGAGCCCGGCGTAGCGCTGGTGTTCAGCGAGCTTGATCGCGTCGCGTTCCCGGACGGACCTCTCGCCCGCCTTGGCGTCGAAGGTCTTGAGTGCGCGATAGGTCTGCAAGACGCGGTCGTCGGCCAGCAAGGCTTCCCAATTGCCTCGTTGGGACAGGCTTAACGCTTCGCGGACGTAGCTCAGGGCGGCTTCGTCATCGGTCGGGCCGTAGGGCAGAGGTTTCGACATGGGAGCTCTCAGGAGTAGCGGGTTCAAGTACTCGGATGAGGTGGGTTTCCGCGGGACGCGGCAGGTTTGGCGTGGTGCGGAGTGTCGACCCGTCCTCGGCCGTGGCCGGGGCGCCAACCTCGCGGTCAGGTCTCTGGTGGAGGTCTAGGCATGGTGATGGCATTCGGGGCAGAGCTGAGCGTGCGACGGGATGGGTGCGTCGACGAGGCCGACGCGTACGCATCGGGTCATGACGGCGGTGTACTCGCCGGACCAGGTCGGCAGGGGCTTCTCATCGATTTTGTGCACGAGATGCGGCGACGTGAGGCCGGCGCATGGCTGGCCTGGTACGGCTTCCGCTAGATGTGGCATGCCACCTGGTACGGGTGGCATGTCTTGGTTGAACGGTGGCCAGGTCGCCGGAGCCACATCAAGAACGGATTCACGTGGCCTGGCAGGCGGTGGGCGCAGCGGGTGCACGGTCGCCAGCCGGGGTGTTCCAGCTCGCGCCGGATGGCGGCTCGCGGCCACTGCGGTGCCGGATCCTGTTTGCTTTCTGCGCCCGGGGGGGACGGATCTGCACTCCATCGGCGACCAAGAGGGCACGGACAGTCCGGACGGTCAGCCGATAGCTGCCCGCGAGGTCTCGCAGGGAGGCGCCCGCCTGGTAGCGGACGGTTAGCCCCAGTGGGGGAAGTCGCTTGCGCGGTTGTCGTGTGGTGGCGGCGCTGGCGGTCCGGCTGCCCATTACCGATCGTGGGTGGTAGGGACACGCGCGGCGGCGACATGAACGAAGGGATCGTGCGGGCGGCCCGGGACAGCGTCGGAGTTCGTTGCCCAGCTGCGCCGGACGAGCCTCTTAGCCGCGCTGGGTACCTCGATGTGAGGGAAGTCCGGTGTCGGCCACCGTAGGCCGGTGGCTGGTGGTGTTCTGGGGGTGTCGTTCATGGGTTTTGGTGTCCCGGAAGGTGAATGTCGCGCCGGGCCCTGGTGGTACCGCGCCGACGGGTGGAAGGGCGCGGCACCCTCAGGCTTAGGGTTAGGTGGCGTTGCCGGTGCGAGCGACGTGGTAGATCCAGTTCCGGAGGTCCGGAGCGCTGGTGAAGACGTCGGGCTCGACGCCGCAGAACTTGGGGTCGGCGGATCGGCTGGCGATCCCGACGAGCTGAGGAACGCCGTCGATGGTGGCCAGGGCGGGCGTGCCGGAATCTCCGTAACAGCTGCCGTCGGTTCCGCTGGGGTTGTTGGTGCAGACTTCGCCGGCGGCGATGAACGCCTCGGCGCAGCGCGACGGTGCGATGACCCGGGTCTCGAGTTGCTGCAGGCGCCTGGGCAGGCCGGTGCGAGTGCTGTCGGGCTCGGTCACGCCCCAGCCGAAGATCTTGGCGTCAGTGCCGGGCTGGGCGGCGATGCGCGCGATCTGCACGGTCGGCTCCTGAACCAAGTGGTCGAGCTTGAGCATGGCGACGTCGTACACCTTGCTCTTCGGCGCGCCGTCTCCCCATTTCCAGCCGGGGTGAACCACGATCTTGGTCACGGTCGCGGTCTCTCCGCCGGAGAGCCGGTCGAGGCTGCCGGTTCGGACTTGGAACGCCTTGTCCGCGGTTGGGATCGGCGCCGGGTCAGCGTTGAATCGTCCGAGCATCGACGACCTGGCTGCCGGACCCGCAGGCGGATCGGTGACGCAGTGGGCGGCGGTGACCACCCAGCCGCGGAACACCAGGGCGGCGCCACAGGTGTGGTAGTCGATGTACTGCTCGCCATGTGCGGGTGCGTCGTACTGCAGCGAGGTGATCCCCGGCAGCGCGGTCGCGGCTGGGTGACCGCCGATGATCATCGTGTCGACCGGCGGCGGTGGCGGGTCGGCGACGGCCGTCGCCGCGGGGGCGGTCAGCGCGGCGGCGATGCTCACTGTCACGGCTGCTGCGAACGACAAGGTCTTTCTGTTCACGGAGTTGTCTTTCCCGTCTGAGAAAAGTGGGTTGAACTGTCTACAAAGGAGTCACCAACTACGGAGCGCGGGCGGCCCGCGTCCGGGGTGAGCGACTAGTGCTGGCGGAAGGCTCACCTAGCCGTCCGCCTTGCCGCGCATGGAGACACAACGCAGCGTGGAAGACGCAGACGGTGCCATCGGGGCCCGCCGGTATTGGACGTCGGATTGCTGTCGCTGCCGCACGGGCCGAAGACCACACAGGTGGCGATCTCTTCCGGGTCGAGGATGCGTGCCTGGTGCTCCAGCTGATCAAGCACAGAGGGAAAGACACCGCTGTGCACGCCGATCACGACCTGTGTACTGCGATGCTGGCCGCAGCCGATCACCGTGCCACACGAGAAAAAGCTGGCGATCCAGTACGTGCCGTCGTGGGCGAGCTCGCATTCGAGCTCGCTCAGGTTGGCATCCAGTGGGGTGAGGCGCCGGTTGTCGGTGTCGAGCGCGCCTTGGAGACTCGCGGAGTAGTAGAGGTTGGCGCTGGTGTCCGAGCTGCGGTCGAGGATCGTCCAGTCGCGCCAACGGAAGAAGGTAAGCAACGGATCCACGGTCCCGTCGTCGGACTCCGGTTGTTCGTGTCGGCCGCTCCTGCCGATGCGTCGGAAGTGAGTGCGGACAGCCGCACAGAGCTGGAACATGTCGCTAAGGTCCTTTCCCTGCAGGGGAGGCTCGGCGGCTGACTCGCCAAGTCGGCGACAGGTGCTGGGTTTGGTCGCCTACCTGAGTGCGTGCGGGCCTGAATCGGAGGTAGTGGTATCCGTGTCGTCCGACGTACCAGGAGCGGCGGCTCGGCGCCGGTCCGGTCGAGACCGAGGGCTTGGTCTTTGTCGCGCATGCGGCGTGAGAACGCGGGGCAGCCGCAGCGTCGGCTGGTCGCGATTCGTGGTAGCGGGTTGGACGTCGCGGTCGTGCACGGGCCAGGCCGGGCAGGGTTGCTGGCGCTCGGTCGTCACGCGGGCGGTGATACTCGCAACCGAGTCCGGGCGGGCCCGCCAACGCCGACGCCGTTGGCGAGCGCGGGCTCGCACGGCGAGCATCGCGCCAGCCAGCAGCAGGACGGTCCCGAGGCCGACGGGCAGGATCGGATTCATCGCCAGTCCGGCTGCTATGGGTCATCAGCTCGTCCGGTTGTCGGGTACGTGCTGTTCGAGACCCTTCCCGGGGCGGTCTGCGAGGTGCCAGGGCCAAAGTGTTCGGCGATCCACCCGGTATTCGCGGCGTTGCCCCCGTGGGCTTCCAGTAAGAGACGAGGGTCTTGAGGCAACGTTCTTCCTCACAGGAAGTCGTGGTTCAGAAGGTCCCGCACCCGTGTGCGTTGGGCCTCGAACTCGTCGGCTCGGGCGATGCGGCGCTGCCACAGCACGCTGAGCCAGCGGAGTGCGACGGTGCGCTGGGCGGCGAGGAACCGCCGGCGGCTGTCCTCGTCATGGACGCGCAGGTCTGGCAGCAAGGAGATCCACCGGGCGTCGTCGATGGCACGGGCGCTGGGATGCTCGATGATGTCCGCGGCGTCGTAGGCGGCTTCGCTGTAGCCGGCGAACTCCCAGCCGACTACTCGGACTGTGGTTCCGTCCCAGAGCCAATTCGACAAGTTGGAGTCGCCTCGGGAGAAAGTCCTTGGTGCCGGATCGAGGAGTGTCGCGGCGGCACCGCACTCACTCCATGCGTCCAGGAGCAGGCGCATGTCGTAGGTGTGCGGATCGTCGGCGTGATCGTCGAGTTGGCCGGACCACGTGCCCATGAGCCGATGCACGATGTCCTTCGCCGCACCGACTCGTGGGGTGTCTGCGAACGGCCCGACCGGGACTCTGCGCACCTCGGAGAGAACGCTAACTATGGAGCGCAGCGCGCTGACCGGTTCGTCGAGTTCGGGAACCGCCTGACCGGGCAGCATCGTCGTGGCGACCGCCGGGAGTTCCGGGTTGGGGTCATGCCACAGCGGCTGTGGTGCCGCCGTGATCCCTGAGTCAGCGAGATGGAGCAGAGCCCGATACTCACGGATGGCGCGATCACGGTTGCCGGAGGCGTACAGCTTGAGGCAGATCTCACCGTCGGGGCCGTCCCAGGCGAAGGTCCGGTTCTTGTGGCCTCCGGCCAATCGGCGAAGCCGGAGGCCTGGCAGGTCGTCGTCCAGCATGCTCGGACTGTGCCGCCGGAAGATGCGCAGCTCCGCGAGTAGCGCGGAGGGTAGTGACGTGGCTTGTAACAAAAGGATTACCTCGGTGTTCTCGACAATGGGCCGGGAGGACCACTGCCTCGTGTTGTGTTCCGTTGTGGGCGTCTCTACGTGATGGCAGGGCTGGAATTTGGCGTGTCGCCGCTGGAGGTGGGGCCGCTGCCGTCCGGCGGCGCGTCGGCGACACTGCCGCGGCTGGTTTGGTCGCGGCTGGGCCAGAACCGGGTGACCCACAGGAGTTGCAGGAGGGGCATGAGGTCATCGCGTAGTCCTGGGCTGGTTGCGATGGTGCAACGGGAACCCGCGGAATGGGGGCTGGTGTCGGAGTCGAGAACGAGGGCTCCGGCCTCACAGGCGATCACGGCTCCGGCTGCGGTGTCCCAGGTGCGGTTGCCGAGCAGGACGCAGGCGTCGAGGGTTCCGTCGGCCACCCAGACCAAGTCGAGCACGGAGGAGCCAAACCGGCGAAGTCCCTGTGCGCGTGCGGTGATGGCGTGGTCCAGGGAGGCGCACAGGACGTCACGCAAGCCCGTGTCATTGCCGCTGCCATAGTCACTGAACCCGATCAGGGCTTTGTCGAGCCGGTCGGCGCTAGAGGCGGTGATCGGTTCGTCGTCACGGAAGGCTCCCTGGCCTTCGGTCGCGGAGTATCGGTGCCCGAGGAACGGCAGGGCGGTGACTCCGAGCACTGGTTGCTCGTGGTGGACGAGGCCGAGTGCGATCGCGCAGAGTGGGTTGCCGTGCTGGTGGTTGATCGTGCCGTCGATGGGATCGAGGACCCAGTAGGTGTCTCGGTTTCCGATCGCGCCTGTCTCCTCGCCGAGAAACCCGACCTCGGTAGCGTCTCCGCTGGTCAAGCGTTGACGTATGAGTTGTTCGACGGTGTCGTCGACATCGGACACAGGGTCGCGGTCGCCCTTGTAGCGGATCTGGCGTGGCGGATGGCGAAGGACATACTCCACCGCGAGATCCATCGCGGCGTGGGCCGCGGCGAGTGCGGAAGTACGGTCAGGTCGCTGCGGGCCGGCAGACAGACTGCTGGGTTGGCTCACCGCAGCCACCCGGCGTCGGGCGAAGGCAGGGGGTGACGCGCGGTGTCGCACTCGAAGTCCCGACCACTGAGCCCGGACGTGGTGATATCAGCGGCCACGACTGTTCTCCCACAACAGAGTGTGAAGCCGGGTAGACAGGTGCCACCGGCGCGCCAGCACCGGATCGGCCAGCAGCCGCATCCGCGCCAGGACCGTGGAACTGTCCGTGCCCTCCGGCATGATCCAGACCGGATGAAGGCCGTAGGTGCCGACCAGCTCCTGGACCTCGTCCAAGTCGTCGACCTGCTGGACGACGAACTTCCACACGGCCTTCCCCGAGCCGGCGAGGTCGCGCAGCACCGCGGGGCGGATGCGTTGACGGCGACGCAGCCCCGAATGGGCCAGCTTCGGCGAGACGTTGAACCGTGTCACCGCCGAGATGAGCACGTCCGTAGGCGCGATGGTGCCGGAAGTCTCGATCTCGACATCGGTGGCGAGCTCGCGCTCCCGGATCGCGCACAGCAGCCGCTCCAGGGCACGCGGCTGCAGCAGCGGTTCGCCGCCCGTGATCACCAGAAGATCGGCCGGAGTGGAGGCAAGCCAGGACAGGATGTCCTCGATCGAGAGAATCCGCTGCTCGGCGGCGAGGTCATGCCGGGCTGGGTCATGGGTTTGCGGGGTATCGCACCAGGTACACGACAGGTGACAGCCGAACAGGCGGATGAAGTGCGCGTAACGACCGGTACTTGGCCCCTCACCTTGAAAGGTCGGGCCGAAGGCTTCGTTGACCACGAGATCGCGGTCCACATCGGACACAACGGGTGGCTTCACGGCGCGTCCGCCGGGCCGTAGGTCGCGGTGTTGAGATGCGTTTCACGGACGAACACCCGGCCGACACGGGCTTCGGGAGCGCACGGCAGCGCGATGAGCACGGACTGGCTCACTCGTCGCAGCAACACCGCGACCGCTTCGACGGTCGGCCAAGGCAAATCAGCGGCCAGCAGTTCCGCATCGTCGACCGTCTCACAGCTATGTGCGCCGAAGCGGAAGACCTTGGACCCCGCGGTGTAAAGGTGCACAGCGAGCGGATCTCGGACGCCGAGCATGGTGCCATGATCGAGGTGGGTGTCGATCCACTGCCGGACTCCGGTTTTGAGGACGCCGAACTCCACGACAGTTCCGTCGCCACTCAAGGCAGGAGCGAACACCGACACCGTGACCCGCCAGGAATGCCCATGCAGGCTGGCGCACTTGCCTTCCAAGTGCGGTAAACGGTGCGCGGTTTCGAAGGTGTGCTCGATACAGATCTGGTGACTAGCCGGCGCGGAATCGGCCACTGCAGGGTTCGCCGGGTGGGTGGTGGTCTGTCCGATTATCTCCGTGTCGTACATCGCGAATGCCGAAATCCTTTCACCGTGAACGCGGGCCGCGCGCGTCTCTCCAGACGGGAAATGGGTGTGGTCTGCGGCGGAAGGCCGAGGGGCAGGAGATGCCTTCCGCCGCACACCACGGCTCAGTCAACGCCGGGTGATCAGCATGATCCAGAGCGTGAGTACATCGTTGATGAGGCGTGCACGAGACGTCGTCCGCCCTGGCCAGGGAATGGGCGTGACGCCATAGGGCCAGCCAAGGGCACGGGGTTCACCGGGGCGGGCGCGAAAGGCGGTCCAGTGGGTGAAATCGGTCAGCTGTAGCAGCGGGAACAGCCGGCCACTGCGCTCCCACCACGACATCCGGTGCGGTGGAACTGGTGCATATACGCGGCGGCGATGCGGTGCCACCTCCCTGACCTGCGCGGATGCTTCTCGAAGGTGGTGGTCCGAATGGATGTAGCTTGTCGAGCAGGTGATCGGCCTGACCCGCAGCCGGTTATCGTTGCAGGCGACCGACAAGGCAAGGTGACGATCATGGGTATCCAGCGAACGGCCCTTGCGGCTCGGCGCGAGGCCCTTGGATTCACCCAGGAAACCTTCGCCCGGCAGCTCAAGGTGGAACTCTCGACGGTCGGGCGCTGGGAGCGCGGAACACTGACGCCGCATCCCTGGAGGCGTACTCGCATAGCGAAGTTGCTTCAGGTATCTCTCAACGAACTAGATGTCCTCCTCAACCCGGCACAGGCAAGCCTGTCGCCAGGCAGCCCTCGGCGACGCGGCGCGAGGTCATAGCGGACGCGGCCCTGATTACCAGCGGGATCACCGTCGACCATGTGCTCGGCGCCCGTAGCGAGGAACCGCTGCGGCATCGGATGGACCACACGAGGGTGTCGGCACGAGTTGCAGATCTCCATCGGAAATATCAGGCCGCCCGTTATACCGATGTCGCCCAGCGATTGCCATCGGTCAGTGAGGCTGCCGACACTCTGGTAGTCAACGGACCGGCGCCGAGACGGCGGGAAGCACTCGGCCTCCAGTGCAGCGTGGCGATCCTGTCCGCCAAGCTGGCTACGAAAAGAGGCGACGGTGAGACGGGCTTAGCCGCAGCTGAGCTGGCGCGTGTGGCGGCAGAGAAGGCTGAGGACACTTTCGGTCTCGCCGCGGCGGCGTATCAACGAGCTTGTGCTCTGCTGCGCACGAGCAGCATGAAAGATTCTGAGAAGATAAAGGACGCCGAAGAGTTAGCGGTCTCAGCCGCCACCGCCCTGCGAGGTCAGGACCCACAGAGCGTGACTTGGCGAGGCGCATTGGCCCTAATTGGTTCAGTCATTGCCGCGCGCCGCGCCGACGATGCCGAAGCGAGTGAACGGCTCGAACACGCTGATGAACTCGCGCAATTGCTCGGCGTTAACGGCAACATCGGGTGGACCGCGTTCGGTCCGTCGAACGTGCTGATCCATCGCACGTCAGTGGCGGTCACCCTGAACGACCCACGTCGCGCGCTCGCGACGGCAGAGCAACTGGACATCACCGCACTACCGGCTGGTCTGAACGGCCGCCAGGCTCAGTTCCACTTGGACAGCGCGTGGGCGCACACGCAGCTCGCAGAGGACCCACAGGCAGTGATCCACATGCTAGAGACCGAGCGGGTGGCTCCCGAACTGGTCCGAACCAACCCAAACGCACGATCGCTGATCGCGGATCTGCTGGCCCGTGAGCGCCGCCAACAGGTGCCAGCTCTACGTGGTCTCGCATTGCGAGCCGGGGTCGCGGTGTGAGCCCAGAACCGCGTTGTCTTTACCTGGTGACCTCGGCTGCGCCGCCAGTGCTTCGGCTCGAGCAATTCATCTCCCGGCTGTCCACCGACGGCTGGACCGTGTGCGTGATCGCGACACCGACAGCCGCCTCCTGGATCGACCTCGACGATCTGGCGGCGGCCACGGGATGCGTGACGCGGGTAGCCCCGTCAGCGGGAAAAGTCACTTCCGCGAGCCGACGCTGTTCTAGTCGCGCCACTGACCTTCAACTCGATGAACAAATGGGCAGCGGGTATCAGCGATACGTTCGCGTTGGGTGTGCTCAACGAGATGCTCGGCGCCGAAGCCCCCATCGTCGCCGCTCCGTGTGTCAAGCACGTCCTTCGCCGGCATCCCGCGTACGCGGACAGCGTCGCTCGACTCACGAAGGCCGGTGTGAAGCTGCTCGACCCGGACACGATCACCACCCACGCCGAGGACGGCCTGGCCACCTTCGACTGGTCGTACGTCATCTCCGCCCTTCGCAGCACCTTCAAGTCCGATGTGGATAGATGACTGGGTATCTCGTAGCGACATAGGACGCCCTTTTCACAGTGCACAACGTTGCTCGCCGCCCATCGTGTACCGATGGGCCGCCATCGTCGAGAACCCATTCTTGACTGCGAGCGGCAATGGCCCGTGTGTCAACGATGTGGTGTGTCTGATTGGGTTTGTTCGTCTGGTGCGACCGCGTTTGTCGGTGACAACCGACCGCACCCGATTTCTGGCTCGTGCGGTGGGCACATTCCTGCCTTTCCGCGATCATTGCCATCCCTTGGCTGGGGCCAGGTGGCTTCGTTACCAATCGGTGGGCCACCAGCAGCAGGTGTTTACCGCGAGAACATGTTCCAATCCTTCTTGTGGACCGAGCGTGGCGACGACAATCGAACGTCCGGACATGTCGATGAGCGGATGTGAGTCGGTCCTGGCGGCCTGGGTTGGTTCGCGCGGTGCGTAACGGTGCGGGTGGTGGATGCGACTGTGTGCGTTAGCAGATGAGGGAGGGGTCGTGGTGGCTGGTCAGGTCGTGCCAATACGTTTCGGTGGGGTTGAGGTACTGGTGGCTACGGTGCCGGGGACGGAGCCGACGTCGAGGCTGGGCGATGGCGGCGCGAAGGCTTTGGATGCGTTTGGTCGAGCGCACGAGGTGATCGTGGGAACGGCGGCGTCGACCGTTGAGTTTGTGGGGCAAGCTGGGTGATGAGGCGGCGCGCCAGGCCAAGCTGGAGGTCGAGTTCGGGCCGGGGTTTCGGCCAAGGGCAAAGTGATTGTCGCGGGCAGGTCGGTGGATGCGACGTTGAAAAGTGAAGCTGACCTACGAACCTCAGGCCGCAGAGTAACCGCAATACTAGGTCGTCGTATCGCGGATCGCGGTGAACGACTGTGACGAGTCCCAGGGGCGGCGGGCACCCATCGCGTCAGTGGCTCGCGTTCCGGCATCGAACTGACATCAATCGGCAAGGCTGGGTAACTCTCCCGCAGGCGCCCGCGATGAGAGGACTGCGGGTTTGCGGCGATGCTCGAAAAGGACAGAAAGAGGGCGAACCATGGAACGTCGACGCCTTTTCGTCGCGCTTGGAGCGGCATTGACAGGCGCCGGTCTCGGCGTTGCGATCAATCTCGCCACGGAGTTGAAAGGAAACGCTCTAGCCTGGGTTGCCGTAGCAATCCTGACGGCCACCAGCGCCGCCATTGGGTATACGGCGGACAAAAAAGTGCAGCGCAAGCGAGCCGGAAGCGGGAAGTCACCAAGTGGTGGCCCCGGCAGCACCAGCCTGAGCAGCCAGGACAACCGTGGAACGATCATTCAGAACTCCGGGTCCAGCATCGACTCGCTTCACGTCAACTCCGATTCCCGAACGACCATGTGGCTTTCGTTGAGCCTCACGGTTGTCTGCTTGACCATCGCGGCGCTGGTCGTTGTTCCGCTGGTGACAAACACTGGGAGCGCCGTACCAACGACACCACCCACATCGGACAGCGTGAAACCGGCACCGAAGGACGCGGTTTCGCTGACGGTCCAATCCGTGGCGACCCAGTGCACCTGGTACGGCACTACGAAACCAGTCGCCCAGGTTGGTGCTCCACCACGGCAGGATGACATGAACGCGGACTACGCCGCATGGGCGCAGGACAATGACGTGGCCGAAATCGACTGGAGCAAGGTGCTCGTCACGGTCAAGAGCACCTCCGAGAAACCCGTTTCGATCACGGGCATCGACTTCCTTGTCAGCGAACGGAAACCGGCGATCAAAGGGGTCACGCTTGGGCTTGGCTGCGGAAGTGAGACCACGGCTCGCTTCGCGGTCGTCGATCTGGACCAGAATCCGCCGCAGATCACCGAGTCCACGTCGAAGGAAATGATGTGGGGAGACGAGAACTGGCGGACGAGCCCACTCCGGTTCCCCTACACCGTGTCCGACAAAGAAACCGAGTCGCTGCTGCTGATCGCCAAGACCGATGCCTGCGAATGCCGCTGGAAAGCGCGCCTGCGGTGGTCCAACGGTGAGACGGCCGGGGTAAGCGTCATTGACTACAAGGGAAAGCCGTTCCACACCTCCGGATCGGCCGGGCTGCAGGACAGTTACATCTACAACGACACGGCCAAACAGTGGGACAAACTGTGAGTCCGTACTCCATTGGTCGGGTCGAAGCTATGGGTTCCCCTGCCGCGTACAGGTCACCCACGACTCGGAGTCGTCGAGATCGATCAAGCTCGGACCTGCCGACTGGCCGGGTCGACATAGAGCGCGACGTAGTCTCCGGCGACGGTGATCGTCGGCCGTTCGTCCTCGTTCGTTGTCGGCTCGAAGATGGCTGCAGGCCCCGTTTACCAGCTGTTGCAGTAGCACCACGTCGCCGGCCGGTAGAACCAGCAACGGCAGGTGATCCACCGAGAACGCGTTCCAGATTCGCCGTGCGGACCGATCACGGCAATGGCAGCCGAACGTCCGCTATTGCCGATGAGCGGACGATCTGCGCGACGAAGGGATTGTCTGATCCTTCACGTGCCGCGACAATCACGGGATGTGGGGGAAGCGGATGTGGGTGGTGGTGCTGCTCGCGCTGGCTTCGGTGGCGTGTGGTGGTCCGACTCGGGAGGACTACAAGGCCGCAGCGACGAGCGCCGCTGCTATGGCTGACCGCGATCTGCACGATCGCTGGGTCGCGGATCGATTCGTCGAACTGGCAAGAGCCACCTCTTGGGCAGAATGGGGCCCGGCGGCGACTCGCATAACCTGCGAGGTCGATCGCGCTTCGTTCTTCGGTCAGGCCGATCCACGCACTGTGAGTTGTGTTTCGAGCTGGGTGCGGCAGGCGGGCTTCGACGGCGAGCTGTCCGACCGGATCCGGGCCTTCGACCAGATCGTCAGGGCACACGAGTGGGCCGGAGGTGCAGGCTCAATCGCGCAGCCCATCGACTACTACCGCCAGTTCCGCGGTCGCCCGGATGGCCCGAACCGGGTCTACGACGCGAGCAACCTTCCCGGCGTCGGCTACTCCCGGCAGATGGGCGGCACCACCGACATGGGACTCGCCGAGTCCTGGACCGAAGCGGGACAGCCGGTACTGGACCACCCTGAGCCGTCGTCCGATCTTTTCGCCCACGCCAGCGGCCCGAACCAACATGCCCTGATCACCGAGCAGTTGACCCGCCATCGCTATGTCATGACCTTGACCGTGAGCACAAGGCAGACATATCCGACGCCGTGAGTGAGCACCGTCGCCGGATTCGCCAGCCAGCAGTGCGTCACGCTCCTATCGGCACCTTCGTGTGCTCACGAACGTTCTGTCATGCCGATGGGCGGACATCCGGCGCCACCGTCGGCCGATTCCGTAACGACCGCACGATGGCGGTTTTAGGTCGATTGCGCCCCGTCGAGGTTCGAGCGGATGGCCCTGGTTGTGGGGTGGTCGGGTCCCAGCACCCGCTCGCTGTCGGCGAGAGCGGCCTCATACAGCGGGATCGCTCGTCCCACATCACCCGCCGCCTGGTAGGCGCCCGCCAGGTTGTTCCGCGAAGTCAGCGTGTTCGGGTGGTCGGGTCCCAGCACCCGCTCGCTGTCGGCGAGAGTGTGCCCAGGATCAACCGAGGCTTCGGTGTTCCCGGCGGCGTCACGGTAGGCCTGTTCGGCTTCAGCGTCCCGCCCAGGCTGGTTGGCCAACAGCGCCGTTAGATTTTTCTGGGCCCTGGCATCGCCTGCGGCGGCGGCGTCACGGAAGATCTGTTCGGCTTCAGCCTCCCGCCCAGGCTGCTTAGCCAACAAATTCCCCAAGTTGTTCAGAGCCCTGTGGCTGCCCGCGGCGGCGGCGTCACGGAAGGCCTGCTCGGCTTCAGCCTCCCGCCCAGGCTGCCTGCTCAGCAACGCCCCAAGATTTTTCAGCGCCTTGGCATCGCCTCCGGCGGCAACAGCACGGAGGGCCTGCTCGGCTTCAGCCTCACGCCCCGGCTGATTAGCCAACAAGTTTCCCAAGTTGAACAAGGCCTTGGTATTGCCTGCGGCGGCGTCACGGTAGGCCTGCGCGGCTTCAGTTTCACGCCCGGGCGGTTTAGCCAACAAGTTTCCCAAGTTGAACAAGGCCTTGGTATTGCCTGCGGCGGCGTCACGATAGGCCTGCTTGGCTTCAGCCTCACGCCCAGGTTGCCTGCTCAGCAGCGCCCCCAGATTTTTCAGCGCCTTGGCGTCACCTGCGGCGGCGGCGTCACGATAGGCCTGCTCGGCTTCAGCCTCACGCCCCAGCTGATTAGCCAACAAGTTCCCCAAGTTGAATAAGGCGTGGGTGTTGCCTGCGGCGGCATCACGATAGGCCTGCTCGGCTTCAGCCTCACGCCCCGGCTGACTAGCCAACAACACACCTAAGTTGTATAGGGCGTGGGTGTTGCCCGCGGCGGCGGCATCACGATAGGCCTGCTCGGCTTCAGCCTCACGCCCCGGCTGGTCGCTGGGCGAGTAGGCCGGGTACTCAGCCGTCTCGACCCGGTCCTGGGTGACTGCTTCTTCAAAGGCACGACGTCCCGCGCCGTATTGTGTGCCGAGGTTGCTCAACGCCTTGTTGCCTGTCGGGGCAAGGGACTCCTTCGGGATCATGCCCAGCAGGCGGAGCGTCTCCGTGGTCGCTGCAGCGAAGGGCCGCAGTTCTGCGGGGAGTGCTTCCTGGCCGTCCGGTGTATGGGCCAACGCCAGCATCGATGGAGTCACGTCGGGGTGGGTGGCGATAAACGAACTCAGCGCTTGATTGGCAGTCCACACGTCGTTAGCGGTGACGTGGTCGAGGGAATAGTTGCGCGCGGCTGAGCGGTACGTCAACACCGGGTTGGCAGCGAGGGGATCGTCGATGGTGGCGAGACCGCTGGTCAATAGTTCGGCCAGATCGGCAGGTTCTGCCTCGGGAACAGCTTTGGCCTGCAGCAGCCGCAGCAGGGCGAGACTGAAACGTTCGAACGGAGCGGACATTAAGGCGAGACGGGCGGCCGGCGCGGCCGCCGTGCGCAAGAATGCCTCTGCGGCGGGACCGGGGGTAGTGGGCGCCAGGGGCGGTGCGACCCGGTGGGCGGGCACGAGCACGGCGTCACAGCCCTCGGGGTCGGTGCGGACGATGCTCCGGGCCCAACGATCCAGTGCAGCGGGGGTCAGTGTGAGCGCGGGCACCGGCAGCCAGGAGTCGTCAGTCAGACGAGCGCGAAGCGGCACCTTGAAACGCAACGACGACGTAGGACCGGGAGGACCAACGGCCATGGCGCGAACGGTCGGCAGGTTGATTCCCGAGTGCGCCCAGAAACGGACGGGCAGCGGATTAATGAGGGCAGCCGGGGTGGCACGGGCCCACGCCGCGACCAACTCCCAGAGTGCCGGTCCGCGCCAGGCAGTACTCGCGAAATCCGAAACCACCAGGATGAGGCGGCGGGCTTGCGGAACTCGAGCCATGGCGACAGCGTCTGCGAGCACAGCGGAACGGCCAAGGTGATCTTTCACGGCAGCGTCGGTCAGGGACCAGCGGTGCACAGCGCGGAAGAACCCCGTGAGAGAGAGCACGCGAACGAAATCAGTGATCGTATCGTGCCAAACGGCCATCGTCGGGGCGTCGTCGACGACCACCACAACGTCGAACCAACGCTCGGGCGCCGTGCGCAGGACCGGGACGAGCACGCGGTGCTCGGCGAATCGGTCAACGGTCGCGTCGATGTCGAGCAGGGTCGCGGTGCTCTGCCGCCACGGGCGGGTGAATGGGCGCAGCGCTCGTGCGATCGCGTCGGCCTGCGGCAGCGGCGGCGGCACTGGCGCTCGCACTGGCGTGCCACGCACCGGTGTGCCGGATACACGCCGTTCGGAAAGAGGCGTCGCGGCCGTCTCCGTCCCAGTGGCCGTCGACTGCAACTGCGGCTGCGTCGTGCTGCTGCGATCGCGCGGTTGACGCGATGGGAGATCTTGGCCCTTCCGCTGTGGCTCCGGCTCATTGACCGGTTCGGGCGTGTCCTGGGCCGGCGATGAGGTGGCCGCAGCCAGCCACAGGGCGTCCGCAAGTGTCCGAGCGTCTACGTTCACCGCCGCAGCGACAGCGCTGGCGATCCGCTCGAGGTTGTCAGGCACGCGAGAGCTGCCGCAGCAGGAGATCGGCAAGGCGCTTCCGCTCCCCGAGATCGGGAGCGTGATCCCCGCTGAGGACCAGAACCGCATTGAGGAGCTGATCGATCGCGAGCAGTTCGCCGCCCGATACCCGCGAGGCGAAGGTCTCGATCAGGTCCGCTGCGCCGTCGGCTGAGTCGCCGAGGTGGGCTCGCACGATGCGAGTCAGCTCGGCGGGGGTCGGTGCAGGCATAGTGAAGCGGACACAGCGGCGCAGAAAGGCAGGGGGAAAGTCGCGTTCGCCGTTGCTCGTCATCACAATGAACGGGAAGTCGCTACACCGGACGACGCCATCAGAGATGTCGTGGGTGTCTCTGCTCTCCCAGCCCCGCACCGCGATCAGACTGGCGTGGTAGCGGGTGAGTTCGGGTATCTCGAACTCACCGCGCTCCAGCACGTCCAGCAGGTCGCTCGGCAGATCCAGTTCGCTCTTGTCGATCTCATCGATGAGCAGTGCACGCGGCCGGTCCGTCGGTAGCAGGGCTGTGCCGAGCGGCCCGAGTTGCAGGAACGAGCCTATATCGTCGGCGGCGTCGCCAGTGTTCTGCGCGTGGATGCGGGCCAGAGCGTCGTAACGGTAGAGCGCGTCGCGCATGGTGCTGCGGGAGGTGACATGCCAGCGCAGCACGCCACCCAGCTTCAGCTCCTGCGCGACTTGGTCGACCACGGTCGACTTGCCGAATCCCGCGGGGCCGGTGATTAGCATGGGCCGACGTAAGTGCAGTGCGGCGTTCACAGCCTCGATGAGGCCGGCTGGCGGCTGGAACTGCGCATGTTGCGGCTTCCGCGGGAACATGCGCCATGGCGGTGGCTCGGCGATGGTCACGTCACGTGCCACACCGTCGCCACGGTAGTACGGCGTCCAGGTCACGGTTTCTCCTCGAGTGGGCCGAAGTTGCGGGTCTCGAACCAGTGGCAGAACTCCAGCCACTGCTCGTCGTGCCATACCGTGCGCAGACACGACTCAGGGTCGGTGGTGCCGTCGCTCAGCCGGTGTCGGTAGGCGAGGAGCAGGCCGTCTGGCCAGGTGTGCCAGTGCTGGTCGGCCGTGGCGGAAAGTGGGGCGCCCCGACTGTCCTGTCGAGGCCAGAGGAGCACCGGAGAGTGCGGCAACAGCAGGTCGAGCACGTCGGGCAGGTCATCCGGCACATGGTTGACACCGATCGCGCCGCCGAACCCGCCGGTCTTCAGCCGCCGTTTCAGCGTGCCCGGATCGGCGAGTTCGGCGGCGGTAATCCAGTCGACCGGGGTGCGCTCGGCGGCCGCCATCCGCACGAGGATCGTGCGGGCGGCATGGTTGATGTCGCCGTACGCAGGAGACGGCCCCAGCCGCCCGCTCCACCTCGGCGTCACCAGATGGTGCACCCCGAGTAGATAAGCGCCGATGTCAGCCTCCTCCGGGTACCAAGACGCGAGCAAGTGCGCTGGTGCTACCACGTCGATGTGTTCGAGCGTCTCCACGCCGGTCAGCCTGCCGTGTGCCCATCGGATCACCGCGCCGATCGCCGCTTCAACCCCGGGGCGGTCGGGTCGCTCGCACGTCTCCCGGTGGTAGTCCGGCAGCTGCTGCCCCTGCCGTAGCCATGCTTCGACCTGCTCTGGCCAGCCGGTGAGCGCGTTGGCAAGGCTCACGACCAGCCGCGTGTTTGCGACTTGGCGGGCTGCGGCTAGCACGGCGAACGCGTCGTTGAGTTCGGTTGTCATCTGCCGGTCTGCAGCCCAAGCGCGTAGCCCGGGATCGGCCTCCCCATTGCTGGTGACAATCGCAAGCGCAGCGACGAACCGGACGACTGCTTCCAGCCTGTGGCCCCGGATCCTGGTTTGCCGCAATGCGGCGCGCTCTAAGAGGTCACGTAGCAATGCTGTGCCGGACAGAGTGCGGTTCGGCTCGATTTTCGAGAGGCGTGCGGCGGTGCGCAGGCTCTCGGTCGTTAGACTCGACCCCGAGATGTCGGTTAACACAGCCGCGGTGTGCACGCAGTCGAGAATCGTCCTAACCTGCCGCAAGACCATCTGCTCGGCGGGTGTAGAGGCGCCTGCCAGATACTCGGCGAGCTCGTTGAGCGCTGACTCGCTCCAGCGTTCGGGGAATGCGTAGTCCGGCCGCCACACAGACACGGTCGTTCGCAGCTGCTCCTGTCCGGTCGGACCGACGACGTCGGTCACTGTCTCGGCTTGGTGGGCGGTGTTGCGCGCGAGCCACAATTCACCCATCGCGTATGGGTTGGCGTCGTAGTTAAGGCTGCCGACGGCCTGGCCGACGATCCTGTCGCGCAGCCGTGTGACCAGGTCGTGATCTAGGTGCAGCCGGGGTCCTACGCCCGCGATTCCGTCGCGGAGCACGACGTTGAGCGAGGTAGTTAGCTGCATGCCGTACGCGGGCTGGTCCGCTGTCGATGCGAACAGCACAGCCACCTGGGTACGGCCACCACCTGCGCCACCCGTGATGCGATGCACGTCCGGCACACCGCCCGCAGCGTGGCAAGTGTCGATCAACAGAATGATTCCGGCGACCCCCGGTTCGCCTGCGGCTTCGGTGACCAGCCTGGCAACGTCCACTCCACTGGCCGGGCTAGCGACGCGGCTGTCGGCGGCCATGTAGTAGAGGTGGCTGTCCTGGTCGGTGGTGAACCCGTGGCCGAGGAACGCGAGCACGAGCACCGCCCTGCGCTTCCCGGCCGTCTCGATCGCGGTGCGCACCGCCTGTTCGATCTCCGCTTTCGTGCCAGGACGCGCGTCGTTCGGGGCGCAGGCACCGATTGCCGGGTTGGCGAGTCGCGTGCGCAGGTCGTCGGCGGCCGAGTCGAGAGACGACAGATGGCCGGCAGTCTCGTTCTGCGCGGCCACCACCAGGCAGACTCGGGTCATCGCAGCGCAGCCGCAATCGCGTTGGCTACGAGCGGCTGCGCGAGGTACTTCGTGGCCGTATGTGTCCACACCCCCGTCGAGTCAACACGTGTCGTCTCCGCGGTTACGCCCCGCTCATTGGGGAGGACACGTCGTTCGAGCCGGGGCCGGGCTACCACGACGTCGTCGCGGTCCCAGTAGTTCAGCCAGCGCGCCACGCACGCCGGCGTATTCGGCGGCCTCGGCGCCAGCCGGTGCCATACGACCGCGCTCATCGCAAGCGGAGACCCGAGCGTCACCAGTAATGGCACGATTCCGGCGTTTTCATGCAGCGCCTCGAACGCGACGACCGAACCGAGCGAGTGTGCAACAACGACCGAGGGACCGTCCGCCAGCGCTTCGTACAGCCTGGTCCGGATTCGTATGTCCAGACCGTCACGTTGCAGATAACGGGCCACCTGCGCTAGGTGCCCTAGCAGCGCACGGCCGCTGGCCCACTGCCCAGCCTCGCGCAACCCGGGCAAAGCGAGCACGGTCGTCAGCACGTTGGCCAGCGTCCGCACCACCTGCCCAGGCCCCTGCTCGGCGACCCCGGAAAGCTGCATCCGCGCGTCCGCGAGCACCCGGGAAGTAGAGAGGGCCGCCTCCTCCGATAGCTCGGCGACCAGTTCGTCGACAAGCTCCGGCAACAGGTCGGCCTCAGCCTCCGCGTACCCCTGCGCTTCACTCACAGTGAACTCGGAGCTGTAGTCGACAAAGCGTGTTTCAACCGAGGGCAGGTCAGCCGTACCACGTACAAGCGCGGCCAGCCATCTTTCGCGCTCAGCCATCGCATCACGGAGCCCGCCAATACCGTGCACAAACACCAGCTGACGAGGCCTGTTGGCCACCACGTAGTCCACTCAACCGCCTTCCTCAGCACCTGAACAGACAGTCGAGAGTAGTGAGGCGGATGTTTCAATCTCACACGCACCGGGCACCGCAGAACGCATGATCGCCTTCGAACCGATCCGATCATTCGATCGCGCCCCAACCGACATCAAGCAGACGCACGCTCATGCCGCTGGGTGGTCGACGGACGAGCAAGCGCACTCAGGCCGACGTCAGGACACCCGGGTACTGGTGACCGCAGAGGTTGTGGCGAGTGCCGGGCGGGCAGGCCTCCGGCTCCTCTGCCGTGGTTCAGATGGGCCAGCGGGCGCGGACGATTCCGTCGTCGTCCGGTCGGACGGCCACGAGTAGCGGGTTGTGGTCTGCGGCGGTGAGCGGCAGGAGGATGGCCGCGTGTGCGCCCGCGAACGTTTCGGCCAGGTCCGCTCGGTCATCGCTGTCGAAGTAGCAGCTGTGGATGCTGCCGCCCGCGCGCTCCAGGACGGCCAAGCCGGTGAAGCCCGGCGACATTGTGCGCAGCACTGCCGGAACATCGGTGGACAGGTCCGGCCACACGTTCAGCAGGGCGCGCGGACCGAGGTCGGGAACAGTTTCACCGGTGAGCAGATGCCACCGGGAGTGGTTGCCGACGACCTGTTCTTCCAGCAGGAGCCTTCCGTGCTGTGCCACGAGTGCCGTCACCTCGGCCCAGAACGCCGCGTCCGCCGGACGTGATTCGCACGGTTCGTCGTCCGGCTCGTAGGGCGAGCCGTCCAGCGGTTCGACGAACAATCCGCTCGCGGTTGTCAGCGCGATCGCATGTTCGCAGGGCTGGTCGCTTCCGATGAACATGTACTGGTCGTAGCCGACGTGGACGAAGAAGCGGTCCTCGGCCTCGAGTCGGCACCACGCACCGTTGTCGCGCAGCATGGCGCGCACCAGTTCACGTCCGACGTCCAGGGTGATCTGCGCGCCGTCGTGATAGCCGGTGAGGTCGGAGGGGAACAGTCCGTGCAGTCCGTGGCCGTCGACGGGTGGCTCTAGTCCGAAGTGGACGAATCCGCTGATCTCGGGGTCGCGGATGGACATCAGAGTGACGCCGGTGTCTTCGGCGAAGGCCGTCACTGCGTCAAGGTAGGCGGCCTCCACCGGACCGTGGTCGCTCGCCACGTCCTCGGTCCCTCGGTAGGTGCCCCGGTCGTCGCGATCGGCTGGGTCGTACTTGGTGATCCGGTAGACATACGACGTGCTCATGATCGGCTGGGCCGTCCTTCGGAAGCGCGGATGATCGATTCGGTCACGTTAGCCGGGCCACCACATCGACAGCGACCAGATAACAGCAAATCCCTGGGGTGACAACGCCGTAGCCTCGATCTGACTGCGTTTCCGCGCTCGCACGACCCCGATCGACACCGTCGTGTGCCCACGAACGTCCTGTCATGCCGCGATGTGGCTGAACAGCGCGTGCCTGCTGGGTTCAGGCTTGGTTCTCTGTGGCTAGGTCGTCGATGATCCATCGCAGGGCGCTTACGGCGTTCGAGTACCGCAGGTATCTCGGGTTCTGGTTTGACTTGGGTTCACAGTGCTCCCGCATTCGCCGGAGTTCGTCGATCATCGCCTGTAGCCGGTCCGTGTCCGTCATGCCAGTAAGCCTGTCCGGTTGGCGGGCACAGGCACAACGCCGTGGTTCATCTGGTTTGGTGTTCGGCGCGTTCGTGCTCAGCCTGGATGGGCATGGAGCTTTCAGACCTCAACGACACGGTGTTACGACTGGCGGCCCCTTGCCTACCTCGGTCGTTACGCCGGCGTCTCACGGGAACACGCGACGTCAGACCTGCAGATCTTCTTCGCCTGGTGTCAGGAGCGCGAGCTCTTGCCGCTGGAAGCGGGGCGCGCCCAAATTGAGTTGTATGTGCGGTGGATGCAGGAAGTCCGGCGGTTCAAGCCATCCACGGTGTCGCGCAGAATGTCGATCGTCACCGGCTTCTACCGCACCTGTGTCATCGACACCGTGCTCGAGCACTCACCGGCGGAGTACGTGCGGCGCCCCATCGTCCCTGCCGAATCACCGACGCTCGGCCTGTCGCATCTGCAGTTCGAGGCGTTGCTGGCCGCCGCGCGGGAATCGGCCAACCGGTTCGACTTCGCGCTGGTGGCCATGCTCGGCCTGCTGGGACTACGGGTGTTCGAAGCCTGCGCCGCAGATGTCAACGACGTCGGTGAGGAACACGGACACCGGGTTCTGCGCGTAGTCGGCAAGGGCAGCAAGGTCGTACTGGTGCCGTTGTCGCCGGCGGTCGGGCGGGCTATCGACCGTGCCATCGGTGAACGCGACCACGGCCCGATACTCCTCAACCGGCGGGGTGTGCGCATGGACCGGCACTGCGCAACACGACGGCTGCGAGCCCTGTCCGATGCGTCGGTGGTACGGCTGCCGCAGATGCATCCACACATGCTGCGCCATACGTTCGTGACCACGATGCTCGACGCGGGCGTCGACCTCCGAGATGTTCAGATCGCGGCCCGGCACGCCGACCCACGCACGACCATGCGCTACGACCGAGCCCGCAAGAACCTCGATCGACACCCGAACTACATCCTGGCGGCATACATGGCATCCGCAACCTGACACCTCATGCACTGTCCTGCCGACGAGCGTGTCACTGAGCTATCGAAAGGATTGGGGTGTCCTTGAAGCCCATGTCGCGCATCTTCTCGGGCGAGAAGACAACCATGATCTCGTCACCTCCGACGAACACGCGCTGCCAGTCCGGCGGCTCCGGCATGGCGGCGACGAACCACACTGCTCCTGCGGCGAAGTCGAGACGCACAGCCACCGGGACGTCCACGGTGCGCGCGGGCTCGACGATAGTGCCATCGGCTCGCATGGCTGGCCCGATCTCCAGTCGCTCCCAATGAGCGATGGTCTCGCGAATCGGTGTCCGCAGGTATCGGTCCCACGGGCTCTTGGAACCGGCATCCGGTCCGATGCGCTCGGGACCCTCTTCACCCAAGATGAGGTGGTCTTCGATGCGGCCGAGGACTTCGACCCCGTAGCTGTAGAAGGTGCTGGTCCAGGTGATGGTTGCTGGCCCCGCGTCGGTGCTGAGTCCGACGCCCATGACAGCGTGGTGCCAGTTGCCGTAGTCCCATCGCGCGGGTTCGGAGGCGAAGTTGTGGACATCCCAGTAGTCCACCGCCAAGAGCTGGCGGCCCCGGAGGCCGCTCAGCCTTGCCTCGAAACGCGTGCGCAGATCGTCAACCTCATCCGTCGGTTTCACCCGACGATCCTCCCCGGTTACCCGGCCAGGCGCACCGTAGTTATGGAGTACGAGGTACCACAGCAGTAGTCGCCGAACGTCCGCTCATGCCGCCGAGCGGTCGTTCAGGACCGCTCGGCGGCCCAATGAACCGTGTAATAACCCGTTCCACTTCTGCACTGGTGTCGGTGGTTCCACGACTGGCGACATGGTGGTCCCTCGGCCTTAGTAAACGACAGATCGAAGCAGTCAAGCCGATGAGCGGGCAGGTTTCCACGGGCTACGGCCACGTCTGTCGATAGCCACGCTACGTAACCGGGTGCGGCCAGATAGCTCCCCGCTAACTGGCCGCCAGCGGGGAGTTCAAACTGGCCACCAACGACGGCCATATGCGGCGACCGAACGTGTTTGGCGCGCTCATTGCCAAAGCCGCCGTGGCTGTGGCTGACGCCGGCGAGCTTGACTTGTCGTAGAGAAGGCATCCCCATCTAGTGCGAATCGCCCTCGACACGTCGGCACGCGGGGCCATGCAGGCATCGGCCAACCCGAAGGCCTGCAGACTCATGTGTCTTGCTTGGGAAGCGATGCTGACACCGCACCCGCGTGGTAGACGATCCCGGAACCCTGAACTCGCTCAGGCGGCGCTGCGCAGATTCTCGCAAGATGTCAAAAGTTGAGCGACGCAGTGGCACTGAGGTGAGTCCTGCAGGTAGCGCCCATCCTGCAGACCTGGGATGGGCAGGGAGGGCGGTTGTCGTGGTGATTGGGGTCCGGGCATGGGGTGAGTGGTATCGACGAGGCTGGTTCCGCGGGGTGTGACATTCTGCTTTGGGCGCGGCGCTGCTCGTGTCGCCGTGTGCCTTGTGGTAGCCAGCGGTGAAAGTGGCCTCACTGTGCAGGTGAGGGTGTCAGCCTTTGGTTGGCTGGTGGCGTTTATTCGTAGTGTCGCGCGAATTCATCTGGGCCGTAGACGAGCTCAGGTTCCAGCTGGGACGCAGTAGGCCATGCTTGGATGAGATGATGCTCGACAGGGGACGGGTCGAATTCCGGGCGCGCTAAGGCAGAAGCCCTATGTCGGGCCGAGATGCGTAGTCTGATCCAGCCGGGGGCGACCTCGAAGCGCTGCGGTCCACTGCTGCTGTAGAGGTCTTGCACGGTGAGGTGCCCAGCGGGGCAGTCAAGCGTCTTTTCTGCTGCCATATCCCAGCTCTGGTCGATTTCTGCGGGCGCTTGCTCGAGAGCTTGGATGGTCAGTCGGACCTTACCGTACTGGGTGCCGCAGAGAACGGCGATCCAGTTATCTTCGCCGACGAACAATCCGAATTGGGAGTCAGGCCACTCGTTGTCGATTCCAGGGGAAGCGCGAATGTGGTACTGGCCGTCCTGGACGGGGAATTCCAGTACCACACTCTCGTTCGCGTCAGCCATTTCTGGCTAGCTCCTCAAGTTCCTACCAGGCTCGTGATCCGTCTTTCTTGATAGCCTGGACGTAGAACTCATCTGTGTCAAGAACGCGATAGTAGTCGAAGTAGCCAGCGGTCAGACCTCCCTGTGAGCTGTTCGCCTCGGCGGGAACAGTGCGAGTGGAACGATCGCCGGGGGCGGCGCCGTTGCCGCCTTGGTAGGACGAGGCCAGGGGGTACTCGTCGCAGGATGGGGCTGGGCTGCCCCCGCAGGCGACGCGACGGTTGGCCTCGATCTTGGTCAAGTCGGTCAGCCTGGTCAGGGGCTTTCCTGCGTAAGGGCGTCCCCAGTGGCTGGGGAGGGTGCGGATCGCGTCGTAGACGTGGTCGGCGACAGGTCCGACCTTTTCGTTGTCGATGGCGCTGTACATGACGAACGCGAGGCCTTTGTCGTCGACGCAACCGGCGCCATAGCGGTTCGTTTCGGCGTTGTCACATCGGCCCCAGAGAGTGTTGCCGTAGTGGTCGGCGATCGTCACCGGGTTCGCCGGCGTGGTCAATTCGAGAGCCGAGCCGAGGTTCCCGGTGATGGGAAGCACCTGGTTATTGGTCATGGACGCTGAGTACTGGGTGTACCACTTGGTCACCTTCGCCTTCGGAGGCAACGCCACCGGCTCGTTCTCGTCATTGGAGCCTGACAGGTGCGATGTCGTGCACTTGTCTTGGTGGCCGAAGCACCCGGTCCACGAGTTCCCGGCAGTCCCTCCTTGGAGGGTTCCCCAGGTGTTGGTGACCGTGATTTCGACGTCCAGGTCCCACGCTGGTGTGGACCCCTGTCCTTCCTCGAAGTCGGCCGACGATTTGATGTTCAGGTCCACGGTTCCAATGGGAATCTTCACGCCGTTGACTTCTCGGGAGTGGGTCACGGTCCAGTTCCGGTCGGAGCAGGAGATCGCCCGTGTCGGGTTCGAGACACCGAGCAAGCATGCGGGGGAGATCGCCTGCGGTGACGCGTCGCCGCCGGAACGGCGCGCCGTCAGTGGCGCGGACGCTGGATCCTCACCCACGGGGACGGCGCTTGTCCGTAGCCCGCCGCTGCTCGTCACGACGGCGCACTCGTAATTGTCGGGTGTCCCGAGGTTGGCCGCGCGCTGCGCGCACAGCTGTTCCTGTTGCTGCACCGACATTGTGGACCGATTCGCCTCGACGGGCAGTGTGTCGGCGGAAGCTGGCGTGCTTAGCGCCACCGTGGAGCTAAGAGACGCTACGACAACAGCGCTTAGTAAGACGACATGTCGAATAAGTCTAGGCAAAACAAGCCCCTCTGTTTCGCAAGTTGACCGAAATAAAAGAACAAAGGCTTGCTGGGAGCAAGTTTGAGCACTGGCCGATAGCAAGGAGTCGCACTATGGTGCACGCTAGCGGTGTCGAATGTCGGTTCGACGACTCGTCGGCACGTGAACAATGTGACGTGCTGTGACTATATTGTCCGTGGAACAAGCGTCCGCAGCCCAGAGTTCCGGGCGCGGCAAAGTATAGCTAGTGTATGTAGGTCTTGCCCCAGCTTCCCCTTGGTTGAGGACTAACAATGCCTGTCTACCGAGGTGCGGAAGTCGTTGTCAAGGAAGTAGTGGAGGGCGGGTAGCTGCAGTCGAGATGTTGATGGATTCCGCAGGGTTCGCCCCGCTGATCAACGGATATTTCATAGTCTTTCATGCGGTGGCTAACACGATGCGGGTCCTTGCGGGAGTACCCGGGTCTCGGGGTCAGACAGTCGCTCGAGGACTTCGGAGGTGACAGTTGAGACTGCTATGACAACGAGCTGGCACGCTACGGGATCACGGTGGTGGTGGCCCGGAGGTACGCCGAATGTCGACAGGTCGAGAAGGCGGATGTCGCGACCGCGATTAAGGGATCCGGTGGTACCACCCCGCAGGTTCCTGAAGTGACCTTG
Organism: Amycolatopsis coloradensis; assembly: GCF_001953865.1. Lineage (GTDB taxonomy): Bacteria > Actinomycetota > Actinomycetes > Mycobacteriales > Pseudonocardiaceae > Amycolatopsis > Amycolatopsis coloradensis. The sequence goes on along the minus strand of NZ_MQUQ01000003.1, from coordinate 62,513 downwards.
CGCCACTCTGGGGCGCTGTCCAGGCCCACACTTCGCGTGCGGCGGACCTCGTCGTCGTCCACAGCAGCGGTGCGGCCTCCGCGGGTCAGTACTTCCACCAACCACGGACGCAATGGCGCTCCATCGTGCTGGAACTTCGCCGTAGCTGGGAGTTCGTGACGTCAGGAAGACCTGATCGGGCCCAACTGGCCCGAGCGTCGAGTGTCCGTATGGCAACTGCGTGGGTGTCACGATGAGGTGCGGTCTGATCATATGGTGAGCGCGGCTGGGAGACGTCCGAGTATGGGCAGCGGTACGAAATTCTCCGCATGGCGCACACCGATCCGGCTTCCCCACAAGCGTGCGAGTGTCTCGGCCATCGGCCCGAAGTGGTCGGTGATCGGCTGGGAGGCGTGCGCTGCGAGGGCACGCTGTTTTTGTTCGTAGGTATCGGTTATGTCGATGACCGTGTGGGCGGGAATAGGGCCGTCGAGGGTGAGGCTGTTGTAGGAGTCGGCGGTGTAGACCCGGTACGGGTGCCCTGTGGCGATGACGACGTCGGGAAGGACAGCCACAAGGGTTTCGGCGAGCGCGCGATGCTCGGGGTGGACGTCGCGAAGCGGGTGGGTAATAACGACCTCGGGCCGGACGGCGAGCAGTAGTTCGCGCAGTGTCGCCACGGTGGGGTGGTCGTACTGGTACAGCGTGGCCCCTAGGATCGCCGCGCTTGCCGCGGCTTCGGTGTCCCGTGCTGGTTCGGGGTGGTGCGGGACGGCGATGGTGACGGCGGTGCCGGAGGCGGAGCAGCGTGCGAGGGTTCCGCCGGCCCAGAGTTCGGCGTCGTCGGGGTGGGCCATCACGGTCAGCACGGACGCTGGAGCGGTGAACGGCACGCCGCTCACCAGAGTCCGAGTTTCTCGATAACGTCGGCGGGCTTAGGCAATTCTCGCGTGGGATCACCGGTCGGTTGGTGTGGGAGCGTGAGGTCGGTGCGCATCCGGATGAGTTCGCGCCAGGCGAGTACTTGTTCCCAGGTCTCCGCGACCTTGGCCTTCCTCGCGCCGGTTAGCCGTCCGGAGTCCGGGAGCTGGTCGAGGTGCAGCCCGCCTGTCAGGAGTTTGGCCGCTGTGCCTTCGCCGATCCCTTTCACGCCAGGGATGTTGTCCGCAGGGTCGCCTTTGAGGGCGCAGAAGTCGGGCCACTGCTCGGGGGCGACGTTGTAGCGTTCGGTGACCTCGGCGGGGCCGATGTGCCGTCGGCCGCGTTTCATGACGGTGTTGAGCGCGCGGACGTGCTCGTCGACGAGCTGGTAGAAGTCGCGGTCTCCGGACATGATCCAGACCCGGCGGCCGGGTTCGTGTTCGCGGCTATTGGCGACGAGGGTGGCGATAACGTCGTCGGCTTCGGCGGTGTCGATCTCGATCCAGGCGATGCCGTAGCCGGTGAGAGCCTGCTGGACATGCGGGATCGCGCGCAAGGGTCTGAGGGCGGCCTCGTCGAGGACGCGGTTGGCCTTGTAGTCGGCGTCGCTGTCCTTGCGGTCGGCGGCGCCGTGCTCGCCGTCGAACACGACGAGGACCTCCGGTGGTTCCGGTATCTCCTCGCGGATCGCGACGCGGAGCAGGGCGAAGAACCCGAACTCGGCGGTGAGATCGCGGGTTTTGTCGCGGGAGAGGATCGCGGCGGGGAACCCGAACGCCGCGCGCCAGAGCAGGTTGTGACCGTCTACGAGGAGCAAAGGGACGCCAGCAGGCATCACCGCACCGCCTTTACGAATGTCTCGGCGACTGTGGTGGGCAGATAGTCCCGCGAGCGGTAGTACGCAGCCCTGGATAGGTGTGCGTAGCGTACTGGATCTGCGAGTAGCTGTTCGGCGGCGCGCCAGAGACCGTGTTCGCCCCACGATCGGGGGACGATCACTCCGCCCGCGCCGTCGCCGACGCCGAGCAGGGTGGGCAGGTTACCGACGTCGAAGGCGACGACCGGTGTCCCGACGCTCATGGCCTCCAGCGCGACCAGCCCGAAGGTCTCCTGTAGCGAGGGCACGATCACCACCGCGGCCTGCGCGAGCCAGGACGGCACCCGGTCCCAGTCGACGCCGCTGTGGACGGTGGCGAGTGTGAGGTGGGCCGCTGAGTAGCGGCACTGGTCCAGTTCGGCGGCCTGGCCGCCGACGGTGGCCTCGAACCCGGCCTCGCCGACGATCACCTCGATCGTGCGGCAGACCAGGCGTCCGGCGTCCAGCAAGGCCCGGACGTTCTTCTCCGGCCCGAGCCGGGCCAGGATCCGGATCGGGCCGTGCCGTCGCAGCGCTTCCCGTCGCGAGTCGGGTGGTGGTGCCGGGTCGTGCAGCAGGCCGTTGGGCACGAGGTGCCAGTCGCCGGTGTTGTAGCCGCGATCGTGCGCTTGGTCGAGCACCGTCGGGGACGGTGCGATGACCAGGTCTGCGCGGTCCAGGGCGGGCTCGAGGTCCTGGTCGTGCCCGACGACGTGCATGGCCAGGACCGTGCGGGCCCGGCTGATCGGTGCGGCTCTGCCGAGGCCCCAGAGGCCGTCGGTGTAGACGGCGACGTCGACCCGGTGCTCGCGGTAGATCTCGCAGAGTTCGGCGGCGAGCAGGGCGTCTTGGCCGTGGGTGCTGATCGCGTCGCGCAGTTCGTCGTCGTCGCAGGGGAAGGTGACGCCCACCGAGCACAGCGGCGTCACGGTGTCGTCCGGGGTGTCGATCGGGGCGGCGGTCAGGATGAGGGCGCGGTGGCCGAGTTGGCGCAGGCCGTGGGCGAGGGCGGCGGTGGCGCGTTCGATCCCGGCCGGCGCGTTCGGGGTGTAGGAGGCGAGGACGAACGCGACGGTCAGCGGGGGCGGGTTAGGCATGGCGGAAGACCTTTTTCGGCGGTGGCAGCGGTGTGGTGTCCTGGTCGGTGGATGGCTGTTCCCAGGGGAAGACGACCCAGTCGGAGACGGTCCAGATCGAGTAGTCCGGCAGCGTGGTGGCCCCGGTGTTGAGGCAGAGGACCGCGGTCAGGATCTGGGCGTCCGGGCCGAGCAAGGGCGTGAGGTCGTCGCGGACGCGGCGGAGGGTGGCGCCGCTGCCGCAGATGTCGTCCACCACCAGCACACGGCCCTTGAGCCGTTGGCCGTTGAGGCTGCGGGTCAGCGGGGTGAGATCGAGGGACACGTTGCCCGTGGCTTGCTGGTAGGTGTCGTCGCTGGTGTTGTGGCGGGCGCGGACGATGCGAGCGTTCAGCCCCGCCGTGGTGGCGATGAGGTGGGCGGGCGAGACACCGCCGTTGGCGATGCCGATGACGCGCTCGACCGACGGGTGATCACGCAGGATCGCGTCGGTCAGAAGCGTGGTGGCGTCGTGGAGAGTCTCCGGTGTCACGCGCCAGATCCGGTGGTGATCGAAGTCGCGGTGTGCTGTGGTCATTCGCGGGTCTATTCCTTACAGAGCGGGGGATATCGCGTCGGCGAGTTGGGTGCTTGGGTCGTGGGCGGTACGGAGTTCACGCAGGGCTTGCACGAGGTCGTAGACGGTGGTTCCGGTGATGCCGGCCATCGCGGACAGTGCGGTGGCGTCGAGCTCGTCGACCAGGATTCGTTCTGCCGGGGATTGCTGGGCACGGACCTGTGCCCAGCGTCGTAGAGGCCGCAGCCTGGGATCGGTGGTGTGTGCGAGGCCGAGGAGGTCGACCGTGATGCGAGTGCCGTAGTGGCCGCTGAACGCGAGGGTGGTCGCGCGGCGAAGTAGTTCGTCTGGTTGCTTGTTCAGCGCGGCGCACAGTTCGATCAGCCGCTCGACGGATATCCGGCGCTTGCCGAGTTCATAGCTGGCGAGTGTTTGCAAGGAGAGGTCATCGTCGTTGGTGCACATCGCAGCGCGCAGCTGTTTGCGGGTCCAGCCGCGTTCTCTCCGCGCGGACCGCAGGGTTTCGCCCAGGATGTGCGCGAACTGGTCGAGCTGTTCGCTCGTCGGCGTGTTCATGGTCTGTCCTCCGTAATGCGGCGCGTGCTTACGAGCTGGGCCGATTCCGACGTCCGCGGAGCCGTTCACGCCGATCCGTCCCGTGTTGTCAGTGCGAGATCGCTGGCCGTGAGCAGGGGGTGGAGGGAGCTGATGGCGTGTGCGCCGGGCTGGTTGCGCCAGATCTGGCCGTCGGCGCGGATCACCGTGAAGCCTCCGGCCGCCTCCCGGATACGCAGACGTACGGGTACGGCTGCGGTGGTGCTCAGTTCGGCGAGGAGAGCGAGGGCCTCGTTATCGGTCAGCTGCTCGTCGTCGGCCAGGGCGGCGCCGTCTCCGATGGGAAGCATCTGCAGGAAGGTCACCCCGCTCACTCCCAGGGTGGCGGCCAGGTCGGCCATCGCTCGGATGCTCGCTTGGTCTGTGGAGCGCAGGAGCACGGCCTGAATCTGTGTGGGGATGTCCTGGGCGATCGCCTCGCGGATTCCGGCGATGGCGTGGTCGAAGCTGCCTGCGCCGCGCCACCGGTCGTGGCGTTCGGCGTCCGGGCCGTCCAGGCTTATCCGTATGGCGTCCACGCGGGTGGCCAGGGCTTCGGCGCGGCGGGCTAGGTGTGTTCCGTTGGTCGTCACGCTGACCGCGCGGCCGCCCGCGACGAGCACGTCGATCAAGTCGGGTAAGTCGCGCAGCAGCAGTGGTTCGCCGCCGGAGATGTCCACGCCCAGGACCTGGGAGTCGGCGAGCAGGTTCGCGATGCGGTAGCGCTCGGCCCGGCCCAGTTCGAGGACGGCCTTGTCGTCCAGGCAGTACGGACAGGCGAGGTTGCAGCGCACCAGCGGCGACCAGCACACGCTGATCGGCACCTTCGTCTGCACGGCCGCTGGGTGGATTTCCGGCCAGGAAGCGACGTCGGTGCCGGACAACCGGACACGCCCGGAGCCGAGTGTGAGACCGGTGCGGTGGGTTAGTCCGGTGAGCGGATCGTGGACGACGCTCGCGTTGCCGTGCTTGCGCGCGGCAAAGGTACGCATCGTGGTGGTCGTCGCTGGGCTTGATGGGGTCATCGCAGTACCTCGCAGGAGTGCAGCAGCTCGGTCATGTCGGCCATGAATGCTTGGGAGCGGCTGGTGGGGGCGGGCAGCCGCATGAGGTCCCAGTAGCGGGCGAGGGTGTCGGGCCAGCTGGCGAGTTTGCGTTGCCATTGCTGGTCGGCGTCTGGGGGATCGAGGTGGAACCCGACGGCCTGCCGGAGCGGGATGATCAGCAGTCCGGCCGCGATCAGGCACGCGCCGAGGTAGGTGTCTTCCATGCCCCAGCCGATTCGTCCGAATTCGGGGTCGAACCCTCCGACGTTGAGGGCGGCGGTGCGGGGAACGGCGACAAGGGCGGTGACGACCATGCGGGGTAGGTCCCAGTCGACATAGCGCCGGCCGTAGCCGAGGTCGAGGAAGTCTCGGGTGTGGTCTAGCGGGCGGCCGTCGAGGGGCTTGTCCAGGGTGATGCCGGTGTAGAGCAGCGGTCGGCCGACCGGTGGCCGCCAGACGACTCGGTGGTCGGCCGCGAGGTCCGGGTGACCGGCCAAAACTCCGCGCCCGCCCTGGTGCAGGTCGTAGGGGAGGTTGTGGCGGAATCCGACGAGCACCGTGGTGTCGGTCGCGCGGGCGGTGATGTCGGTGATCACGTGCGGGGGCAGGACCATGTCGCCGTCGAGATAGAGGACGGTTTGCCCGCGTGCGAGCGCGGTTCCGAGGTTGCGCGCGGTGGCCGCGCCCGCGCGTTCAGGGATCCGCAGGACGGTGGTGACGATCGGATGCACGGCGGCGATGGCGGCTGTGGTGTCGGTACTGGCGTCGTCGACGACGATGACCTCGAACCTGTACCGGTGGTGCTGGGCTTCCAAGGCGTCAAGGACGGCCGAAAGGCAATAGCCGACGTTGTGGGCCGGGATGACGACCGAGAGGGTGCGTATGGCGGCCAGCGGAAGGTCCGAGGGCGTGGGCTCGTGCCAGCCGATCCCGGCAACGGCTTCCCAGCTTCGGGTGCTGCTGGTGTGAAAGTTGTTGCGGTACAGTAATTTCTCGTGCAGCGTGGTCACGTCCACCCCCAGTCCCGAAGGTGTGGCAGTGCGTCGGGCCATGCCCTCGGATCAGGGATGATCGTGATCTGCCCGAATCGGGCGGGATGGTCGAACACTCGTTGTAGAGCGTGCAGGTACAGCGGCTCGACCAGGATCAGCACGTGCCGCAGCGACGGTGCGTCGGCGAGTTCGGTGTCCAGTTGCGCGGCGACCGTCCGCTCGTGCAGGCGCGCGGCCGCGGCCCGCGTCGTGAGCCGGTGGTCGTAAGTGCTGATCAGCGTCTCAGGTCGCAGCAGGCCGTAGGCGCCGGAAAGGATCCGGATCCGAGCTCGGCGAGCGGGATCCGCGGCGAAATGTACTCGCGCGCTCGGGACGCATCCGCCCTGGTAGAGGTCGAGCGCCTTGACCGGCGCGGCGGTGACGAGCTTCCTCCGTGAGCAGTTGAGGATGATCAGCCCTTGGTCGGGTGCGAGGACGCGCGTGGTGGGCGGCCGGAGAGTCATAGCTCGCGCACCACCCGCATACCGATGCCACGCGAGCGCAATTCAGCGGGAGCGGCGTTGAGGAACGTGCATTGCGCGTACAACGGTGGCGAGGCATAGGAACCACCTCGGACGATGACGCCGTCGCTCATCGCGGTGCTGGCGGTCCACTCCCACACGTTGCCCGCGACATCGAGCATGCCTTCGGGTGTGGCTCCGGTTGGATGTGTGTCGACCGGGGTGACCGTGTCGTGCAGGGAATCACGGAGGTTTGCGAACGCCGGCTGCCAAGGGCGGGCGCCCCACGGCCAGCGACGGCGGCTGGGGCCTGCGGCCATCCATTCCCACTCCGCCGAGCGTGGCAACCGGCCGCCCAGACGACTGGCGATCTGGGTCGCCTCGGCGTGGCTGATCTCTGTGACGGGGTACTGCGGCCCGAGACCAGAGTGGTCGCTCGGCAGGTGTCCGTAGGCGAGCGGGGTGCGTGTCCACAACAGGGTCGGGACCTTGACGGGACGCCCAGCGTCCCCGTATGCGCAGATCCCGCCGGTGACCTTGATCCATTCCAGGTGCATGCCTCAGCCGCCGATCAGGAACAGGTCTTCGACATTGGCGTCGTTCCGTATGCGGCTCTTGCGCTCGTTGGGACGTAACCGAAGCCGCAGGAGCGCGTCGCTGATGGTGTAGAAGGCCGCGTGTGCTTCCGCACGGCTGGGCGAGAAGGCGGCATAGTTGTCGGCGAAACGGACGACTCGAAGCTGTGCGAGGTGTTTGTCCACTTGAGACAACCGAAGGTTGATCAGCAGAGGCGCCAGGCCTGAGCCCGCCGCGATCGGGCTCGGCATCGCGGCGAGCGCCGTACGCAGGCGGGCCAGGAAGGTGCCGTCGTGGATGTGCTCGGCGTGCCAGTCGATGACTTCGTCGATCGTCGCGCCTTCGGACACCGACGCGATGTCGAGATCGGCGATCCACCGAAAGCCTGCCTGGTGATGCACGGCAGCCTGCCGCAACGAGGTTATGCGATTTCGGCGTGGGCGGAATCCCGAGACCCAGTCGTGGAAGGCGCTCGCTTCCAGCACTGGCTCCAGCGCGTTGCGCAGCGCACGGTGCACCAGGCGGTCCCGGACGGTGGGGATGAAGGTGTACATCTGTTTGCCTGTGTAGGTGGGGAGCTGTACCTCCCGAACCGGTCCGGGCTGCCAGGTGCCCTCGGCGAGTTCGAGGGCCAGTTGCGGCAGCATCACGTGGGCCTCGCTGCGTAGCCGCCCCCAGGTCATGCCGTCGGAGCCGGGGGCGGAGGCCCGCCGGCCGCACTGGCGCAACGCGCGGCGCAGACGCGGCTCGGACAGCAGCGGCATCAGTGAGTGCGATTGCGGTCCGGAGGCCGGGGACGCTGGCGCGGTTGCGCCTGGGTGCGTTACCGTGCTGGGTGCTTGGGCGGCAGGAACGATCCCCTCGCCACGCTGTACCGGCTCGCTACCCGACACGCGCGAGCTGTGGCGCTGGGAACGACGGCCCCGCCCAGGCCCTGCCGGTGATCCGAACTCCGCGTCCGCCATCGTCGTCATCTCCTCACGCACTGCCGTAGCTGGTGGGGTCTGGGATGCCGTTCTGCTGGAACGCTTCCTTGCGTTCGATACAGGTCCCGCATGTGCCGCAGTGCGTCGTCCCGCCCCGGTAGCACGACCACGTTTTCTCGAACGGCACGCGGAATGCCGCGCCGAGACGGACGATGTCGGTCTTGCTTTGGGTGATAAACGGGGCGAGGATCTCGAAATCGTCGTCCAGAAGTCCGTCGTTGGCGACGCGGGCAGACCAGGCGTACCGCTTGACGAACTCCGGTCGGCAGTCCGGGTAGACGGCGTGGTCACCCGCGTGGGCGCCGAACGCGACCACGTCGGCCTTGCGGACAACGGCTAGCGAGACCGCGATGTCGAGCATGATCGCGTTGCGGTTCGGGACGATCGTCGCCCGCATCGACTCGTCGGAGTAGTGGCCGTCAGGCACCGGCACGTCGGCGTCGGTCAGCGCGGAACCAGCCAGCAGCCGGCCAAGCATCGCCAGGTCAACGATCTCGTGTGGACAGTCAAGCAGTCGCGCGATCTCAGCCGCGTGCTCTAGTTCGACCCGGTGCCGTTGACCATAATCGAAGGACAAGAGCGTCAGCTCTGCTCCGCGCTGGGCTAGCCAGTACGCCAGCACAGTGGAGTCCAGACCTCCGGAGGCGATCACAATGGCGTGCCGCGGGTGCCGCGGAGCAGGCGAGCCGATCGGCACGATCACCACGTCCCGCACGGTGAGGACGCCCAGCGGGCAGCGTCGGCCACTGTGGTCCACGGCGGAAGGGTCATGTGCGGCTGTGGCCGCTCAAGCCACCGGACGCCCTCCGTCACGTTGTCCGACGAGGGAAGCAAAACAGCGTCACCGCGCCGTTTCCAGCCGATCTGCGTGCGCACCAGATCACCCCACGACGACATGCGCATCGTCGTGCGCGGCTGGGTAAGAAAAATCCAGTCATTGGGATCACCTGGAACCACGATGATGGACACACGCAACATGTGCCGCGCAAGGAAGTTGTTGACCTCCGCGCCGGACCCGGCCCGCATAATGAGCGCGTCGACCGTGGTACCGAGCTGGAGGTAGACGTCGCCGGAGACGCTGTCGATCGTGGTTGGCCACGCGAATACGTCGCGGTAATTCTGCGCCCGTTGGCCTGGTTGTTGCTCGGGCTGGGCAGGTGCGGCGTCGATGACGGCGGTCATGATTCGTTTCTCCTTGAGAGAGTTGGGCGTTGGGCGCGGCCGAACGGGAGGCGTCGAGTAACCACTCCCGCCCGGCCGCAGTCGGTGTCGCGGACGTGCTCAGCCGCTAAGGCACCACGGGAAAGCCGGCCTGGCCCGCGAGGTCTGGTTAGACGGCCCCCGCTCGGTGCGACGGTTGATCCGCGAGCAGGACATCGCGCAGTGCCGCACGGAGCTGCCCTGCCTCGACGTTGGTCAACCGGGCGAGTCGCCCGCCCGGCAGCTCGATCTCGACGTCCGCGGAAGTACGCCGCCGTAGGTGCAGCGCGGACCGATGGCCGTCGTCGTCGCGGCAGTCGACCCTGCGGTGCTGCCAACCCAGCCGACGAAGCAAGGCGGCGGCGGGCACGGTGTGACATGGCCGCCTCATGGGCCCTCGGCCTTCCTGATCAAGCCGAGGCCGTGGGTCCCGGCGGTCGCGATCGCGTACCGCAGGACTCGGTTGGGGGGCTGGCGCGGCGCGCGGCGGTGCGAACCTGCATAGGCGGACTCGGCTTGCTGCCGTCGCCGCCACGCCATCCGCAGCAGGCAACAGATAAACGTCAGCGCGGCACTGGCCGTGATACTCAAGGGGATCATGCGCCCTCACCCCTGGCGGCGGGGATCGCGGCGGGACCAAATATCGGGGTCGTGGTCCCGCCGCGACATGGCGACAGAGCAGGGCGCCCCTCGGCAGTTGGGGGAAGACAGCCAAGGTTCTGCTCCGCCGTGCTCGTCGTGTCCGTCGTCGTGACGGCGCCAGATATGGCTGGCGCGGGGGTGGCCGCCACCTCAGTGGCATTCATGACGGCAGAGCGGAACTGCGCGGCGGCCCCGTAGTCGAGGACCGCGCTCTCCCCTGGGGGAGCCACGCCCACGACCTCCGAGTCGCGCACGGCAACACGCAGCGCCCGTTCACGGCCGGTCACGTCACGGCACGCGATGGACCAGGGTCCGGTGTTCGTCATGCGCCACCACCTCGCGCGGTGTCCCTACTCCATTCCCGTCGACACACCGGCTGCACGAACAAACACGGCACAGCGAGCTGAGTCTTTGGGTATCGTGACGCGCGTGGCGCCACGAATCGCTGGAAGAGCATAATTACTCCAATAGTCAGCGAGTCCCTATTTGATTTATTGCGTCGGATTGTCGTCCACGCAGGTTGTCAAAGCGTTCTCGTAAGCCTCACGGTGTCCAGCCGGTCCTGGTCCGGCGTAGCAGCGGCCCGTAGGCGTAAATTAGCTAAACGTCTGTAACAGGTCCCGGTCCAGAGCGGTTATGTGGCGTCGATGCGGCGTTCATAGATCGTTGCCAACGCTGACCTGCCCAAATTCCGAAGCGCTGCTGTGCTTGGCGGACAGGAAACCAACGCCAGCGCGCTTGTCGCCCAGCTCAACTCTCCCCCCGCAGGAGGTGTGGTTTGTCAAAGCGCTGATAATAGATTTCGAGATAGAGACGTTCGTCGGACTCGATATATAGCCGACCTTGCTGGTCGAGCTCAAGGCTCCAAATCGCCACATCGGTTTGGGCCGGCGCGGCGAACCACGCGGCAGCGGCGGTGAACACGTCGGCATAGTCGACGCCGCTGACGGTGTGAAGCTGAGCCGTCGTGACGGCATCGAGCGGGTCGGGCATGGAATCTACTCCTCTGCACAGGTTGGGTGGGTGCTGGTGCTTACCGATTCCGACTCGTCGAACACGCAGGCCACCGTGGGGTGTCCCTGCTTGGGCTGCTCGGCGCGCAAAGTCCTCATCCGCAGACCAACGGCTGTGTTGTGTCCACCCTGTGCGGCGGGCGCTCGTCCGGATCGGAGCGAAGCCAGTCAACGCTCGGTGATCAACAACCAGCCAGAGCGTCAACGAGGCGATCATGAGGCGGCTATGAGGCGCCCATGAGGCGTCACTGGGTCTGACCTGCGCAAACGCCTCTTCGGGTTCGTAGTCCGAACGGGTGCAGCTTATCGAGAGGGTGATCAGCCTTGACCGATAGCTGGCTATCGTGGCAGGTGACCAACGGGCGAGGTGATGTTCATGGGTGACCGGCGAGATGCCTTCGCCGACCGGCGCGAGCAGATGGGCTACACCCAGGAAAGCTTCGGGTTGGCGGTGGGAGTGGAGTTCTCCACCGTCGGACGCTGGGAACGGGGCGACCTGACCCCACATCCGTACCGCCGCTCACGTATCGCCAAGGCGCTTAACGTGAGCCTCGCCGAGTTGGGGGCCTTGCTCACGCCGCCCCGGCAGGCTCCTACCGCGGATGCCGTCCACCCCCACCCTGCGGAGGCCGACGACATGAAGCGTCGAGACCTGCTGCGTTTGTTCAGCGTGACGGGCGCGTTGCTCGCGCTGCCTGCTGACGAGGCAGTTGCCGGCGATGTCGACCGACTTACCGCAGCGGCATACACCGGCAGGGTGGACGCCGCCAGTGCCGCGGAGTTCGCCCAATTGAACTCTTACCTGTGGCGTGTGTTCGCGCTGTCACCGACCAAGGCGCAGGTACTGCCCTTGGTTCGAACCCAGCTTGACGTGCTTACCGACTCTCTACGTCGACCACAAACACCAGGAGTTCGACGGCAGCTGTGCGAACTGACCGCGGACTTGTACCAACTGGCTGGAGAGATCTCCTTTGACGGCGACAGGTACACCGAAGCCGCCCACTGCTACACCCTGGCGGCGACAGCGGGCAGGGAAGCCACCACTTCCGACCTCTGGGCCTGCGCGTTAACCAGACACGCCTTTATCGCGGTATACGAGCGACGGTTCGCCGAGGCTATACCACTGCTCGAGCTGGCCTCCAACCTGGCCCGCCGCGGCGACCCTACCCTCTCGACCCGACAATGGATCGCCGCAGTGCAAGCAGAGACTTTGGCCGGTCTCGGTGACCTCGATGCCTGCCAACGTGCACTCGATACGGCCGCCGAGGTCCAGCACATGAAGGGCCCGGTCCACAACGGTGGTTGGCTCCGATTCGACGGCTCCCGCCTGGCCGAGGAACGGGGCACCTGCTACGTCACCTTGGGCCGCTACGACCTAGCCGAGGCCGCCCTGACCGATGCGCTGGCCGGTGACCTGACCGCCCGCCGCAAAGCCGGCGTTCTCACCGACCTGGCGATGATCGGAGTACACCGGCGCGATCCTGACCGGGTCGCTACCTACGTCAACGCCGCCCTGGCTACCGCCCGCCACACCGGCTCCGGAGTCATTGCCCGCAAGCTACGCGGCCTTCAGCTGAATCTGGCTCCCTTGCTCACCCACCAGCAGATCCAGCAACTCGACGTCGAGATCACCGAACTCGTTGGCAATCGCGCCACATGATGGAGGACAACAGGATGCAGCAGAATGACCGTGGCCGCGTGTTCCGTGAGGCCTGGATCGCCGGAGTCACCAAGCACTACCCCGGCGAACCCAAGCCCGGCTACATCACTCCGTGGGCCGAGACCCCGGACTGGGAACGCGACGCCGCGACCGCCGTGTACGACCAGGTCCTCGCCTTCATCGAGGCCACCGGCGGCGCCACCGCCAAACTCACCCCGAACCAGAAAGGCCGCTTCGTCGCGCTGTGCTGGATCGGCCAGGTTTACAAGCACTTCCCCAACCCGAAGCCGTCCTACGTAGCAGACTGGGGCGACCTGCCCGACTGGCAGAAAGCCACGGACATCCAGATCTTCGAACGCATCGAACAAGACGCTTGAACAGTTGACGGGATCGACAGACATCCGGCATGGCTTTACTCGCCAACCAGCCTGGTGGCTGGATCAGGCAGCGAGGTAGGCGATATGGGCGACAACCGGGAGGCGTTCGCAGCGCGGCGTGAGGCGCTGGGCTTTACTCAGGAGAGCTTCGGTGAGGCGGTCGGGGTAGAGTTCTCCACCGTTGGGCGGTGGGAACGGGGCGCGATGACGCCCCAGCCGTGGAGGCGTCCTCGAATTGCGAAAGCGCTGGCTGTCTCCCTTGACGAGCTGAACGCACTCCTTAGGCGAGTCCCAGTTCGCGGTCCTCAGGACCTTGTCACATTAGGCCGGGGCGCAGGCGAACAGGGGCAGACTCAACAGTCTTCGCCAATGGCGAGTTCGGATTCGGTTGCGACCTCAGGCGCGCATGACCACGTTGGACACCCTGACTTAGGTTTGGCGCCAACAGAGTTCCTTAAGTCGCTCACCCTGACAGTGAAGCCGCCGCGGCAGATCGGATGGACCGAGGTCGAACAGGTCAAGTTAATGACCAGCGCCCTGGCCGCCAGTGAGAATCTCTATGGCGGAGGCATGGCCGGTGAAGCTGGGACCGCTCATCTGCGATGGGCTGGCAACTTGTTGAGCGCACGAGCCAGCTCAGCCGTCGAAGCGGGCATGTTCGAGGCCGTCGGGAACCTTGCGGGTGTGGTGGCGTTTTCGGCTTTCGATATCGGAGACCATGACGCAGCGGCTCGATGCTTTCGCTTTGGCCTTTGGTGCGCCGAACAGGGTGGCTCGTGGGAATTGCGCGCCACGACTCTCGCCGACATGGCACGCCAAGCCATCTATCTCGACAACCTCGAGGAAGCGTTGTCTCTGATCGAGTTCGCTCAAGTGCGAACTGATCGGTTGACCGCTACAGCGCGGGCCATGATCGGCATAGTCCGGGCCCGGTTGTTGGCGATGCTGGGCCGCCACCTCGAAGCGCGAGCTGACGTGGATCGCGCGGACTCGTTCCTTGCTCAACGACAGCCGGAGTCCGATCCGCCTTGGCTGGTCTACTACGACGAAGCTGAACATGCGGGTAGTGTCGCGCGAGCACTTACCCCGCTCGCCATTGCGGAAGAGCAGCCAGGGGATGCCGCCGAACGACTTGCCTCCGCGATTCGGCTGCACAGCGACGCCTATCCGCGATCGCGCGCGTTCTCCAGGGCGCGCCTGGCTACTTTGCACATGGCCATCGGAGATCCGCGCGAAGCTGTCCTCGTCGGTCGACAAGCTGTTGACGACGCTACGATGTTGCATTCACGGCGGATGAACGAGGAACTCGCCAAACTGGCCCGGGCATGCAAACGGCATTATGCGATACCCGACGTGGTCGACCTTTCAGAGCTCATAGCGTCCGGTTCTTCCGATGTCTGATGTACCCATCCACCGGCTTCTGTCAATGCGAAACTCACGGACGATTCTGGAGGTGGCCGGTGAGCAAGCAGGCGTGTCGACGGTCGGCGCAACCTTGATTCGTGACGGAACGAACGTCCTCTACCGGTTGACGGGCGGTGTCGTCGCCCGGATCGGGCCAGCTGGCTCCCAGCTTGTCGCGGAACGTCAGATCCGAGCTTCGCGCTGGCTTGCGGAAGCCGGCGTTACTGTTGTCCGCACCATCGATAACATCGAACAGCCCACGGTTGTCGGAGATCAACCTGTCACGTGGTGGGTCGAACTACCGGAGCACCGCCACGCAACCCCAGCCGAACTCGGCTCAACGCTGAGGCAGCTCCACGGGTTGGTCGCTTCTGAAGCGCTACCTCTTCCCATCGTGGATCCGCTCGAGGGGCTGGACGCGTCTATCGGCCGCGGATTCATTTTGCTGGACGAAGATCGAGCGTGGCTTAAAAGCCTGGTCAAACAACTAGGCGTGGATTATCGAGAGCTGGCGCCGAGCGTTCCTCTCACGGTCATACATGGGGACGCCTGGCAGGGCAACGTCGTTGTCCCTATGGCAGGCGGAGATCCAGTGTTGCTGGATCTCGACCAACTAGGACTCGGGCCTCGCGAATGGGATCTTGTCTCTCTGGCGGTCGACTACACCGACTTCGCACGGATCGTCGAAGCTGACTACCGCGCTTTCGTCGTTGCTTACGGTGGATATGACATGACAGTCTGGCCCGGGTATCGCACCCTTGCTACAATTAGAGAATTGCGCTGGACTGCCTTTGTTTTGGGGAAGTCTGATGTCAGCGCGAAGGCTGCCGAGCAAGCGCGTTATCGGGTGTCCTGCTTAAAGGGTGAAGTTGATCGTCCGTGGACATGGTCGGCATTTTGAACAGCCTTGTAGGTTGCAGTCGCAACGGAAATAGAACAGATAGTGGTGACTGAAAGCTGCTTAGTGCCAAAAGATTTGGTGCTCGTGTAGCCACGCTGGTGGATCCATGGCGCCGCTTTGAGCTGCTTGGGCGATTCGGCGATCGCGGCTTCGCTGTTCGATCCACCGCGGCGTGCCGCGTCGGTGTGTCGTGCGGCTGCGGCGGCTTGCCCCAGCTCGAATGACTCTTTCGCGTCGCATGGCTTCGAAGGCTTCGAGTGCCGTCGCTGCCTCTTCGTTGCTGCGAAGTTGTTGGGCTAGAACAACTGCGTCTTCGAGGGCTAACGCGGCGCCTTGCTCTGTAGCTGGTGGGACGGCGTGGGCTGCGTCGCCGATGAGGATGACCTGGTCTGTGTGCCATGTCGGCATGGTGTCGAGGGTGCGTGTGTTGGAGGGCAGGATGACGGTCGCGGCTCGGATGATGTTCACGGCTGGCGTACGGTCGCGTCGAAAGAGCGTCACGAGGCGTTTGCGCCAGGTTTCGGTGTCGCGTGCTTCCTCGGTTGATAGTGGCTCTGGCGAGGCGATATTGGCGTACCAGTAGATGTCGCCGCCGGCGGTCGTATAGCCAAACGTTGCCTTTCGCCCCCAGTAGATGTGAAAGGCGTCCGGTGACGGAGGAGCGGTGGTGTTCGCGGGGGCGTAGCCGTAGACGAGGTGGGTTCCGGCATAGCGGGGTTCTGGCGCGGAAGGGCAGACCAGCCGACGGGTTGTGGAGTTGAGTCCATCCGCACCGATGAGCACGGTGCCTTCGGCGGTGGATCCGTCGTCGAAGGTCGCTATGACGCTGCTGGAGCGGCTAGTCGCGGTTATCAGGCGCTTGTTCGTGGTGACCGCAGCTCCGTGGTCGGCGGCTGCGGAGCGCAAGACGCGGGCGAGGCGAGCGCGGGGCATCGTGCGGGGGGCATCGTTGTGTCCGTTGCCGGTGAAGGAGACTGTGCCGAGGTGGCGGCCGGTGCCTGAGCTGAGCTCGGTGTTGGCGACGGGATAGGAGATGTCGGCGACGATGTCGTGTGCGTCGATGGCGCGCAGGGCGTTGAGGCCGTTGCGCGGAAGGCGTAGTGCGGCTCCGCTGTAGTCGCCTCCGTCGTGGCGAGCTTCATAGACTTCCGCTGTGATGCCGGCTTTGCGCAGAGCTATGGCAGCTGCGGATCCTGCGATGCCACCGCCGACGATGATCGCGTGATGGGTCACGCGGCCCTCCCTGATATGGCTGAGTGTCTGGCAGCAAAGGCACGTGAGAGCGCTACGAGTTCGTCGACCTCGTCGTGCGCTGAGTTGGTGTCCGGGATGGCGAGAGGGATGGCCCGCTGTTGCTGACCGTGGTCGTCAGGGGAGTCCTGGAGCGCTTCGGCGATGAGGTCTGACAGCGGTGTGTTGGCTGGGTGATCTTCGCGGAGTTTCGCCACGCGTGGGCTGATTCGGACGAGTCCGTCTCGGCATTCGATCATCCGACGGTAGTAGCGCCGGTGTACCTCCCATACGCGGAGAGAGTCCCACGGCGTGGTGGAGGCGCGGAGAAATTCGTCTTCAGGGAACGCGTGGTGGAGGGCCGTCCACAACGGCCCGAGTGCTTGGTAGGCGCGACGTTGACGCCACCAGATGCGTATGGCGGTCAGCCGCATGCGTGCCGCCGGATAGAGGAGGCCAACGACGATCGCGACGATGCCGATGAACGACAGCGTCCCGTTCATGCCGATGATGTCCATGAACAGGGTTCCGGTAAACCAGTACTCAACGTCGATCGCGGCGAATATTCCGCTGGTCACCGCGACCAGGACGAAGCCGACGGCCGCGACGCGAAGTCCCATACTTAGCCGCCGTTCGGCTTGGCGGGCGTAGCGCAGTGCCGAGACCGCGCATGCTGCGAGCGCGCAGCCCATGAAGAGGTTGGCGGCGAAGTAGATGACCGACATGTGCGGAACGGACCGCGGCGCCGGCGCCGAAGCCGCGGCACCGATCATGACGAGTTCGGCGGTGACGAGCACCGCCAGGTTGCGGTGAGTGCGGCGTTTGGCGACGTGTCGAGGCAGCGTCGCCGCATCGAAGAAGAACAGCAGGGAGAAAACGGCGGCCGACGTGGGGGCGTGCCATGCGACGGCGGACCACACCGGACCCCCACGCACGAGCGACGCGTCGCCGACGACGTCACGCAGGATGCGGCCGATGAGCGCGAAAGCGAGGAAGCCGACGATGCCTTGTAGGGGGAGGTTCCAGGGTTGCCGGCTGAGCTGGTAGCCCTTCCAGATCAGGCCGCCGAGGAGGCAGCTGATCAGTGCGGCGCTGATGAGCCAGCTCATAGCCAGCCGATCCGGGCGCCGAGAGCGGTGTCCATGCCGCGCGCGGCGCCGTCAGAGGGTCGCGGGGCCGCGATGTTCAGGATGGACGCCCATTCGAGGATGATCGTCGCGACTGCTTCGGCCTCTCGTTCGTGGTCGGTGTCGTAGGCAGTTCTCCGGAGCGCCCGTTTCACCGCGTCATCGCCGATATCCGGGTACTGCTCGCTCAGCGATCGTGTGCCTGGCGTTGTGAGCCCGTCGGGAAGGACGTCGCTGTCGAGAGCACCCTGATGGCCGCCGAGGATGTGGCCGAGTTCGTGCAGGACGATGTGGTCCTGGTGCAGTTTGGACGTTTCCTTCTGGAAGAGGATGTAGTCCGCTTCTTGTGTGGAGATCCACATGCCGAAGGGGCCAGGGACTGGGATGGGGTAGGCGATCAGGCGGATCGGTCTGCCGCGGATCTCGCCCATCTGACGGCATAGCTCGGTGACGTCCAGGGGTGGGCGAATATCGAGCTTGCTCAGCATCTCACGGCATTGTCGGCGTATGCGCCGTTCTGACACCCGTACCCTCCCTTCGCGGCAGCGACTTCGGGCAGCATCGCAGAAATCGCTATGGCCGGTGTGTTCTAGATGCCTGGAAGCCCTCCATCGGGTGGCGCAGGCCTCTCGGCTTGTTCTTGCTGGTAGACGAGTTCGAGCATGTCCTTCACCAGCTTCAGTCGTTCGGGTGACAGCTGGCCGGCGCGCATCGCCAGCAGCTGTATCTCCTCGTCGCCGGAAAGGCTGGCCATCCTTGCGCGCTCCGCCTTCAGCGCTTCCAGCTGCTGGTCGACTTGCCGCACCAGCTCGTCGTCGTCATCGAAGAAGTACGCGACCGGGATCTCGAAGAAGGCGGCTAGCCCTTCCAGGTAGCTCTTCGTCGGATTGGTCTTCGTGCCGTTACGGAGTCCCCAGATGTAGCTCTGAGATGCCGTCCTGGCGTATCCGCTAGCAACAATGAATTCGGCGACCTGCTCGTTGCTGTACTCCTTGCCGTCTGATCGCTTCTTCGTCGCGAAGAGGTCGTTCAGTTTCGCGGCGAGCGTTCGCGTCGCTTGCCCTGTCACCCCAGGCCTCCATGACAGCCGCTGTGTCTTCACTGATGAGACACCCAATCGGGTGATCACTTTCTTGTCAGTTGAAATGAGCTTTCTCCTGAGAATAGTCTCGAGTCCACGAAGCCTCAACTGAGGAGAAAGTTCGCCACCCAGGTGGGCTAGCGGGCTTGGAGCCTCAAGGTCGGAGGAAGTTGGTGGTGACCGCAATGGTGCCAGTGCAGGAGGCAGGTCCGGGCTCGCCCCGGCACAGCGGGGCAAGAGTGGCTCGCGTCTAGCGCGGTCGATTGCTCTGCGGATGGGGAGACGCAGATGCGACAAATCAACAGTTTTGCCGAGGCGGTGCACCGGCTGCGCCGTGAGCGTGGAATGAGCCTGGGTGACGTGGCCGCAAAGGCCCGCTACAGCCCGAGCTACTTATCCAAGTTGCTCCACGGCCACCGGCGCCTTCTGCCGGAGGTCGTGCGGCAGATCGACACGGTCCTCGACGCGAAGGGGCAACTCGAACGCCTCGCCGAACAACAACGCTCCGGAGGCTCGGCGGGTGGGGACAAACCGATGCAACTGCCCGCTGACGTCCCAGGCTTCGTCGGACGAGCAGACGTCCTGCGGACGATGGACGACGCACTCGCGAGCCGGGCAGAGGGGGGCGCCCACACGATCGTGATCGAAGGAGGCTTCTGGGTCGGGAAAACGGCCCTGGCCGTGCACTGGGTTACCCGAAACCTGGATCGGTTTCCCGGCGGCTGCCTCTTCACCGACATGCGCGGGCTCGGCCCCGGCACGCCCAGGACGCCGGAGGAGGTACTCGATGGCTTCTTGCAGGCATTGGGTGCCGGTCAGGCAGACCTGAACGGCGCACTCGAGGTCCGGGCCGCACGATTCCGATCGATCCTCGCCGAACGCCCCGCCGTGATGGTCCTCGACAACATCGCTGACTACAGCCAGGTGCGGCATCTGCTGCCCGGCGGCGGCAGTGTCGTCGTCGCTACCAGCCGCGAGCACCAAGCCAGTCTGCTGCTGCGGACCGGTGGCATGTCGATCGACTTACCCGCCTTGCCGGTCGCCGACGCGCTGACCTTGCTCGCCAGCCGCGCCGGCCGTCATCGGCTAGCTGCGGACCCCGTGGCCGCGGAAGCGGTCGTACGGCGCTGCGGTCGGCTTCCCATGGCAGTCTTGATCGTCGCGGAACACCTCCAACAGCGTCCAGACAGCACGCTAGGCAAGATCGCCGCCCAGCTGGCGACCGACCGCCACCGGCTGGACCTCTTCACTTCGCCGGACCCCACGGTCAACATCCATGGCGTGATCGACCTGTCCTACCTCGCTCTGCCACCGGCCGCGGCACGGCTGTTCCGTCTGTTGGGAATCAGTCCCGCGTACACCGTCAGTGCGGACTCCGCTGCCGTGCTCGCCGACATCGAACCTGACCTCGCGGAGTCACTTCTTACCGTGCTTCGGCAGGCTCATCTGGTAACGCCCATGCCGGACGGCCGCTACTGCATCGACTACCTTCTCCGGGCGTACGCACATCAGCGCGCGCTGGTCGAGGAACACCTCCGGGACGTCGAGAAGGCCCAAGACCGGGTTCTCGGGTGGTACACGGCGCGGGCGCTTCAGGCTAACAACTCGCTTATACCGAACTGGCGTGACTCGATGATCGATAGCTTGCTCGCGGACTTCGACCAAGGCAGCCCTGGCTTCGATGAGGCGATGTCGTGGTGCCAGGCCGAGGTCGCGACGGCCCTGCAGATCGCGAAGAACACCCGCAGCCACCTCGCAAAGGACCTCCTGTGGGTCCTGCCGACTGCGTTCCTCCCGTACTTCGCTATCACTCGAAGCTGGACGGACTGGCTCATTGCCGCCGGCGACGGGCTCGAAGCCGCGACCGCGGCGGAGAGCACGGCGGGCACTGCTCGTAGCCTGCAAGTCCTCGGCTGGGCCGAGCGTGACCTCGGCCGGACATCTGAAGCCATCTCGCATCTCACGCAAGCCCACAATCTATTCGTCGAACTCGGCGACGAGCTGCCCGCGGCATGGACCGCATACGGCTTGGCGCTCGCTCTCGCCGATAGCCAACGGCACGGTGAAGCGATCACCCACTTCCTGGCGGCGGACGACCGGTTCCAGGCACTGCGCCACGGCATCGGCGTCGTCATGAACCGGGCAGCGCTCGCCCTTGCCTTCCACGAAGCCGGTGATCGCGAGAGGGCTGTCGACACCGCGCGCGAGGCACTGAGCCTCGCTCAAAGGCGCAACTCTGACAGCATCCACAGCGTCGCGCACCACAGCCTCGGCATCCTGCTGCAGCGCAGAGGCGAACATAGGGCGGCTCTTATACACTTCGATGCTGCGTCCTCCCTTCGGCAGCGTCCGTGGCAACGATGGAACCTCGCTGACACACTGATCGCCCGAGCAGACTCCCTGCTAGCCCTGGGTTTTCGTCCGCAGGCCGCAGCCGCCTACGAAAAAGCTGCCGACATACTGGAAAGCCTCCGCGATTCCCGGGCACACGAAATTCGCGCGCGCGCCGCGTTGGGCGGAAAACCTGAGTGGGCAGCGAAGAACGAGCCAGCTGATACAGTGCTGCACCTTCCTTCGTAGGCACGGCAAAGTATTCGTAGCCACGGTTGAATTCGATGGTTCGGTCAGGTCGTGCGGTCAAGCTGGCACGCGCTCTCTAGTTCTTTAATCTGGCATTCAGCGTGAGCCCGGTCAGGGTAGATCTGGCTGGGCTCAACTGGTTCGGCGCCAGGCGTCACGTTGTCTTCCTAGATGCTATAAGGCCTCATGGTTAATGAAAACCATTGCTGTCTTGACAAGGTCATGACAAGATCAACACAGAATCAGCACAACGTTGTGCTCGCCTGACGGGTTCCCGATCCTCTTGCGACGGCGGATAGTGAATAGCAGAACAACGCAACTCGCCGCAGGTCGATCTCTGTGGACCTGTGGATTATCGGCGGCTCGTTGTTCCGCTATTCACTTCCACTACGGTTAAGGGCTGAGAATATGATTGGAATTTCGCGGACTCGTGCTGTTCGATACGGTCTGGCCGGAGCGGTCGCCGCGCTCGCGGTAGCGGCGTCTGGTATGACGGCAAACGCCGACACGGCAAGGGAAACAGCGGCTCGCGGTCCCGTCACCGTCAACGAGGGATGCGGCTATCTCGGCTGGGGAAAGTACCGGCACTGCGACGGCGGTACCGGGTCCACTGTGATGCTGGACGTCGAGGATATTTGGGGCAATCTCTTCCACTACTGCGTCGGGCCCGGCACGACCAATCTCCAACCAGTCATCAAATGGCGGGTGATCGGTGCCTGGTGGAACGGAGGAACCCGCTGCATCCCAGGCTATTATGGCCCCGCGTGATCGAGACTCGCCAGAGCGATTATCCGCCGGCCCGGGACTTGCTGATCCGGCGGTCGCTCTGGCGCTCCGGGGAGGTCAGCGCCCCGGACGCGGCGTGGCGGGAATCCAAGCTCTCCGCCCCAGTTTGGCCCGTCACGCCGCACCCCAACTAGCGGTTCAGTAACAAGCGCTCCGTCGGTGTCATCGGGGGATCGACGGAAGCAGCCGGGGTGGCGCCCCTCCCCTCAAGCGCCACCCCGGTAATCCCGCAGGCGCATAAAGCCAGCAGGTAGGACAGTCCCGTTACGAGCGTTGTCAGGAAGCAGGGAAGAACGATGACGAGCCAGGCACCCGTGGAGTCACACCACACGGCGACAGGCGTTCTAACCGTTCGCCAGCGCCGTAATCAGCGCGCCCGCCAGAAGGCACGGCCCGAACGGCACCACCAGGGCTCCGTCGTCATCACGGCGTCGGACGCCGGGCGCAGTGACCATGACCAACGCGAGCAGCGAGGCCGTCAGCAGCGCCCCGACGACCTGGGCCCAACCGATCCAACCGGTCGCCAGGCCGACCACGGCGGCGACGCTGACGTCGCCCGCGCCGACACCCCCGCCGGTGGCGACGGCGAGGATAAGGAACAGCCCGCCCGCCGCGACGAGTGCGGCAAGCGCTCGAACACCCGGCGCGGGGTCGTGACTGACCAAGCACAGCACCACGAACCCCAGTACGGCACCGGCAAGCTGCGGCCACATCAATGCCCGGGGAAGCCGGTGTTCGCACCAGTCGATTATGGCCAAGGGAACCGCCAGGACGGCCACGAACCCGTAGACGGCGAGCTCGCCGCGTGCTCCCACACGCCAGCTCAGCAACCCCAGGACGGCGGCCGTGAGGATCGCGCCGAACCACCACGTCCCGGCCAATGTCCGCTCATGTCGCAGGAACTGGCGCGTGAGCCCGCTCGCCGCCGCACCGAGCACGAGGCCGGCGGCAGCGCTGCCACTCCACCACCACCAGCTGCTCGTCGTCAGCTGCACGACTCCTCCGCCCCTCTGAGAATCACCTTGTACGCCATCCTGCCCGGCCGATCTTCCAACTGGCCGGCTCTCAAACCAACGGGTGAACTTCATGCGAGAACAGCTGCCCGGAGCGCCATCACCGCGAAAGTCGGTCTTGAGGTGAACCCGCTGCAGCGGAGCGTCACGGTGGCGTGGCTCGCCCACGTTGATCTGCGATCGTCGACGAAACGGGGGACCATAATGACCCACTACCGCAGCACCCGCCTCGCCCTGACCGTCCTCGCCGCCGCCGGACTCGGCTTGAGCGCCTGCAGCCAGGACAACAGCGCAACCCCGACTTCCACGACGCCAGCACCGTCACTTGCTCCGAGTACCACGGCCACCTCACCCGCTGACATCGCCAAGCAGAAGGCCACTGCCGCCTACCTGGGCATGTGGAGCGACATGGCCGAAGCCGCGACAACCTCGGACTGGCAAACACCAAAACTGGCTCAGAACGCGACAGGCGAAGCGCTGCAGACCATCTCCCGAAGTTTGTACGCCGATCACTACAATGGCCTGGTCACCAAAGGGCAGCCCGTCAATCACCCGAAGCCAGCTTCGGTAGAGCCACTGGACAACCCGACTTCGGTCACACTCACCGATTGCGGCGACTCGACGAACTGGCTCAAGTACCGGGCTGACAATGGTCAACCAGCCAACGACGGGCCAAGCGGACGTCGACAGATCGAGGCCTTGGTGAAGAAAGCCGTCGATGGCTCTTGGAAAGTGACGACCTTCGCGGTACACGAGGTCGGATCATGCACCGGGTAAGCAAGACCGCGCTGACAGCGGGCGCGGCGATCGCCCTGTCTCTTGCTGCGGCAAGCCCGGCTCTGGCCGATGGTTGGGGCAACGTCAAGTGCGGTGAAGCCGGAAACCCGTCCTGTGATCTCGGCGCTGGTCGCGGCAGCCACTCCGCTCCTATCCCAGGCCCAATGCCCGGCCCGAAAACTGGTGCGTCGGAATCGCAGGCGGGGGGCAAGGGAACGGCCCCACCACCGCCAGGCGATCGAATCGTCGGTGGCAACAGCAACCAAGCCGATTGCTCATACGTTCGCAGCAACTACCAGCCGCCGGGGAACGGTGTGCAGACGGTCCGCTTCCACCGACACCGCTGGGGTTCTGGTGGGGTGCAGTTCGTGTCGCTGGCCGGTCCGCGGCCCCAAGATGTGGTGCCGGCGCAAGGCCCGGGTCCGGGCGGCGCGTGGTACGTCTATCAGTGTTCCGGTCAGGGGCAGCGGGACGCGCTTTACCGGGCACCGGTGTGGATTCCCGATGGTCAGGCACTGGGTGCCGCGCCGCTGCCCTCGCCAGAGGAGTTAGCTGAACAGGCGCGGTCGCAGCTGCGGTTGCCGAGTCCGGTGATTGGCTCAAGCCCGGCCGGAATCCAGTTGGTGCAGTTGCCGACGTGGCTGTGGTTGGACCGGGCGATGTGGCGGCCGCAGTCGGCGACGGCTTCGGTGCCCGGGGTGTCGGTCACCGCGACCGCGACCCCGGCCTCGTTGTCCTGGGCGATGGGCGATGGCGGCACCGTGTCCTGCGCTGGGCCGGGCACGCCGTTCCCCGCCCACGGGGATCCGCGGGCGGCGTCCCCCGATTGCGGTCACACCTACCAGTGTTCGTCGGCCGGTGCGCCGGGCGAGCGGTTTCCTGCCGTGGCGACGGTGTCGTGGCGGATCACGTGGTCGGGTGCCGGGGCGTCGGGCACGTTCCCGGACATGATCACCAGTGCAGCGGCGTCCTTCCGGGTCGCCGAAACTCAAGCCTTGGGCACCGGATAACCCGGACGACGTCCCCAACTGAATCAGCAGTTTTCTCTTTCCTTTCCTGACCGTGTATTCGCGGTGGCATTTGCTGGCCGGGTGAATACGTGGTGCGGGTGAGCTATGCCTGGAGGGGCTTCTCGTGACCAGTACCAACAGTCCAGCGCGCGGCGACAACGCGGCCGGTGAAGCACGGCCGGTGTCGTGGCTGGATTCCTCGGGTTTGCCATCGGGGTCGGCTGCGCGCCGGGGTCCGCGTCGCCGGTTGCCACATCTGGTGGCTGGGGTGTTGCTGGTGGTGCTGTGCGTCGGTGGCGCGGTGTGGTGGACGACCAGCACCCAGGATCGGGTTCCGGTGCTGGCGCTGGCGAAGCCAGTCCCGCTCGGGCATGTGCTGTCCCCAGCCGACCTGCGCAGCATCGACGTGTCCGCCGCGCCAGGTGTGGCGCTAATCCCGGCGGATCGGGCGGCGAGCGTGCTGGGGCGGCCGATGGCGACCAGCCTTGGCGCGGGAGTGTTGCTGACGCCGGACGCGGTGGGCGCTGCCGCGATCCCGGCGGTGGGCCGGGCTGTGGTCGCGGTCGTCGTGAAGCCGGGGCAGGCCCCGCCCGAGCTGGCCGCCGGGGCACCGGTGACCGTCGTCGTGACCGCCGCCACCGCGGCAGGAAGCTCGGCCGCCGGACAAGCGCCGGGAACATCCTGGCGTGCCACGGTCGTCGGGGTCGCCCCTGTGGAAACGGATCAGACGACCGTGGTGTCACTGGATCTCGACACCACCGAGGCGCCGCAGCTGGCTCAGGTCCCGGCCGGGCAGCTGGCGCTGGTGATGCAACCGGCGGGCGGTGAGCGGTGATGCTGATCGCCTTGTGCTCGGTGAAAGGTTCGCCGGGCGTGACCACTCTGACCGTCGCGCTGGCCATGACGTGGCCGCACGCCGAGAGCACGCGCCGGCTGGTCGCCGAGGTCGACCCGTCCGGGGGTGATCTGGCGATGCGGTTCGGCCTGGCAACTACGCCAGGGCTGGTGAGCCTCGCCGCCGCGGCACGCCGCACCCGCGACCCCGCGGTGGTGTGGGACCACACCCAGGCCCTGCCCGGTGGCGCCCGCGCTCTGGTGGCCCCGCCGGGTGGCACGCACGCGAGTGCCGCGCTGTCGACCCTGGCCACGGCCCCGGACGGGCCGCTGCTGCCCGCCGTGGCCCGCGACACGGGTGTGGTGGTGTTTGCCGATTGCGGGCGGGTGGATCCCGGATCACCGGCCGAGGCGATCGCGCGCTGCGCCGGTGCGCTGGTCCTGGTGACCGGGGCCCAGGGGGACGACCTCGCCCACGCTGCGGCGCGGTTAGGGGAGCTGGCGCGCTGGACGCCGCGTCCCGGCTTGCTGCTGACCGGCGAGGGCTATCCGACCGTGGATGTCGAGCGTGAGCTGGGGGTGCCCGCGATCGGGCGTCTCCCGCACGACCCGGTCGCTGCCGCCACGCTGGCCGGTCATCGGCAGTCGCTGGCCCGCCGCCGCGGCAACAACGGTGGCCTTGCCCGCCACGCGGCTGCTCTTGCCCGCACCCTGGCCGAACCTGCCGCCCCAGCCGGGCCGCCGTTTGTGAGCACCGCAGCGGGTGTGCCAGGGGTGCCTGCCCAGCAGTTGCGCCAGCCCGGCGGCGTCATCATCGCGCCCGGACACGGACCTCATTCGTCGTTCCCGGCGTCCACGCCGCCGCAGGTGAGTGATCCACGGCGCAACGGCCATCAGCCCAGCGCTGCCGGGAAGGAACCATTCGCATGACTCAGACCGATCACCCCGCAGCGCCTCCCGCCGCGACCGGCCCGGAGGATGCCGAGCAGCGGTTGCGCGCCCGGCTCCGTCAGGCGCTGACCACGGACCTGCCCGGCCGGGTCGAGACCATGTCCCGTACGAGCGGCGGCGGGCTGAGCGTAGCGCGGCGTCGTGAGATCGGCCGCGAGGTCCTCGACACCGCGGTCGCCGCGCACAGCGAGGCCGAACTCCTGGCCGGGTGTGCCCTGGTGGATTCCGCGACGGAGCAGCGGGTCGTCGACCAGGTGCTGGACGAGGTGTTCGGCTTAGGCGGGCTGCAGCCGCTGCTGGCGGATCGATCGGTGGAGACGATCGCGGTCAACCGTTTCGACCGGGTGTTCGTCCAGTACAACGACGGCCGCCGTGCCCAGGTAGCGCCGGTGGCGGCGTCGAACCTCGAACTCACCGACCTGATCCGCACCCTCGCCGCCCGTGCTTCATCGGAGGAGCGCAGGTTCGATCGCGGCAGTCCGGCGCTGAACCTCCAGCTGCCCGGCGGCGAGCGGCTCTTCGCGGTCCTTGGGCTGACGGCGGGTGGGGTGACGGCGTGCACGATTCGCCGGCACGGCTACCTCACCGCCACCCTCCTGCAGTTACGTCGCCGCGGCACCCTAGACATCGGTCTGGAAAGGTTCTTGCGCGCGATGGTCCGGGCGCGGAAGAACGTGCTGATCACCGGCGGCACCGGCGCCGGGAAGACCACGCTCCTGCGGGGCCTGGCTGCGGAGATGGACCCACTGGAGCGGATCGTCACGGTCGAGGACGCCTTCGAACTCGGTCTCGACCGCGATCCCGAGCGGCACGCCGATGTCACCGCCCTGCAAGCTCGCGAGGCCAACGTCGAGGGCGAGGGCGCCATCGACCAGGCGGAGCTGGTCCGCTGTGG
This sequence comes from Amycolatopsis coloradensis, assembly GCF_001953865.1. GTDB lineage: Bacteria > Actinomycetota > Actinomycetes > Mycobacteriales > Pseudonocardiaceae > Amycolatopsis > Amycolatopsis coloradensis. The sequence continues at coordinate 34,950 of NZ_MQUQ01000003.1, read as the reverse complement.
CCTGCGGATGTCCCCGGACCGGATCATCGTCGGCGAGATCCGCGGCTCTGAGGTCATCCCGATGTGCAACGCGATGTCGCAGGGCAATGACGGTTCCATGGCGACCCTCCACGCCAGTAGTTCGAAGATCGCGTTTACCCGCCTCGCCTCTTACGCCGCCCAGGGACCGGAGCGGCTCCCGTTGGAGGCGACTGCGCTGCTCGTGGCGAGCGCGGTGCATTTCGTGGTGCACCTGGACCGGGCCGCCGACCGGACGACGCGGGTGATCGCCTCGATCCGGGAGGTGATCGACGCCGAGGACGGGGCGGTGATCTCCAACGAGGTCTACCGCCGCGGCCCGGACCACCGCGCCGTCCCGGTGGCGGGCGCGCTGCGTGCCGACACCCTCGACGACCTCGTCGCCGCCGGATTCGACCCGGACCTGCTGGCCCGGCCGGAGGGGTGGTGGACGCCATGAGCATCGACACCACCACCATGATCGCTGCCGCGCTCGGCTTGGGTGGCGCCGTCGGTGTGCTGCTGCTCGTGGCCGCCTGGCGCCGGCCCGCGGCAGTCCCGCCACCCTCGCGTTCTCACACGGTGCTGCGCTCCGCGCGCGATCGGGCCGGCGACCGGCGGGCGCTGTTGCGCCTGGCCGTGGCGGTCGGCGTGGGCGTGCTGACCGGTGCCGCGACCGGGTGGGTGGTCGGCGCGGTGCTGGCCGCCGCTGGAGCGTGGTTCCTGCCCCGCCTGGTGGGCCCGGACCGCGCCCACGCCCGTCGGGTCGCGCGGATCGAGGCGATCGCGTCGTGGACGGAGATGCTGCGCGACGTCCTGTCCGCCGCGGCAGGGCTCGAGCAAGCCATCCTCGCCACCGCCCCGCTCGCGCCCGCGGCCATCCGCGGCGAGGTCGTCACCCTCACCGCGAGGCTGGAAAGCGGGCAGCGCCTGGCGCCGGCCTTGCGTGCTCTCGCGCGGGAGCTGGACGACCCGACCGCGGACCTCGTCCTCGCCGCTCTCGTGCTCGCGGCCGAGCACCAGGCCCGCCAGCTCGGCGACTTGCTCGGCTCCCTGGCCACCACCGCCCGCGAGCAGGCCGCGATGCGGATGCGCGTGGAGACCGGACGCGCTCGGACCCGAACCTCGGTGCGGGTCATCGTCGCCACCACCCTTACCTTCGCCGCCGGGGTCGTGCTGTTCAACCGGAACTACCTCGACGTCTACAACACCGCCACCGGCCAGCTCGTCCTGCTGCTCATCGGGGGCCTGTTCGCGGCCGGGTTCGCCTGGCTCGCCCGGATCGCGACCGGCGGACGGCAACCGCGGGTGCTCGCCCTGGACACGCCGCAATCCACCGGAGCGCGAGACCGCGGTGACGCGATCGTTGGTGGAGGTAAGCGCTCATGATTCCCACGCTGGTGTTCGGTGCTGGTGCTGGTGCTGGTGCCGGTCTGTGGCTGTTGCTGACCTGGGCTGTGCCACCGGCCCCGGCCCTGCGTGACCAGCTGTCCCGGGTCAACGCCCGACGGCCGGCAACGCCGATCGTGCTGGCCGCGGATGCCGCCCGGGTAAGCGCCTGGGGCAGGGTCTTCGTCCCTGGTCTGCGGATGCTCGGTCTGCCCGGCGCGAACATCGAGGCCGATCTGCGGGTTACCGGCCGCAGCGTCGATACCCATCTGGCGTCGAAAGCCGTGCTCGCCGTTGCAGGGCTGCTGGCGCCGTGGCTCTTGCAAGCGTTGCTGGCCCTGGGCGGGCTGCCGCTGGGTATCGAGGTGCCGCTGCTGGCCGGGCTCGTGCTCGCCGCGCTCGGCTTCCTGGCTCCAGACCTCGAGGTCCGCGCCAAAGCCACCCGGTCGCGGCGCGAGTTCCGCGACGCGCTCTCGGCCTTCCTCGACCTCGTCTGGATCACCCTCGCCGGGGGAGCCGGGGTCGAGGCCGCTCTCGGCGACGCCGCGGCCGTCGGGACAGGGCCGGCGTTCGACAAGATCCGCCGCGCACTGCACGCCGCCCAGCTGACCCGCACCACCCCCTGGAACACCTTGCGCCGCCTCGGCGAGGAACTCGACATCACCGAACTCGCCGAACTCGCCGCGTCGATCTCCCTGGCCGGCACCGAAGGTGCCCGCGTCCGCGCGTCCCTGGCGGCGAAAGCCCAAGCACTGCGGACCCATCAGGTCACCGACGCCGAAACCGACGCCCAAGCCGCCACCGAACGCATGGCACTGCCGGTGACGTTGCTGTTCCTCGGCTTCTTGGGATTCATCGCCTATCCCGCTGTCATTCAGGTCCTCAACGGGCTTTAGCCCGCGTGGATTCGCAACGAGAAGCCTTGCACGGAAACGAAAGAAGGAGCCATGAAGCACTACGTCCGTACGATATGGACAGTGATCGCGGCGAGGATCGCCGTGCTGCGAGCCGAACCCGAGCGCGGTGAGATCACCACCACCGTCATCGTCACCGCTCTGATGGCCATCGCCGCGATCGCCATCATCGCGATCATCGTGGCGAAACTGACCGAAAAGGCGAACTCGATCAACCTCGGGCTCGGCTGACCATGCCGGCCCGAAGCCGCTCACCGCGGCGTTCGCGCGGCCCGCTGGCTCACCGTGTCCGGCACGCGCTGTCCGGGGACCGGGGCGAGGTCACCGTCGAGCTGGTCATCGCGACACCGTTGCTGCTGCTGGCGTTGCTGGCGATCATCCAGTTCGCCGTGTGGTCCCACGCGACCCACGTCGCCCAGACCGCCGCCTCGCAAGCCCTCGCCGCGGCCCGCGTCCAGCACGGCACCGCCGGCACCGGACACGCCGCGGGACAGCGGCTGCTCGACGACCTCGCCGCAGGCCCGCTGCGCGAGCCCCGGCTCACCGTGGTCCGGGACGCGACCTCGGTGTCGGTGAGTGTCCGTGGCGAGGCCACGACGGTACTGCCCGGTGTGCAGCTGCACGTGCACGCCGAAACCGTCGGCGAGGTCGAGCGCTTCGTGCCCGACACGGGCACCACCCCCTGACTTTTCCTTATTCAGAGCCAGCTTCTGGTGCGAGAACGACAGGAGTCCCCTGATGGGCAACCCCATTCATGCAGGCATGGTGTCGCCGGTGCTCGATGGCGTGTTCCCGGACGGGCCGGACACCGTGCTGCTCCATCCCGCCCTCACCCCGCGCCACTGGCGGCGCCGACAGGTCCTCGCCGCAGCGCGATCGGGCACTGTCCTGAAAGGTCTGGCCGGGGCGACTGCCGTGGGATTCGCGCTGGTGGCGGGAAACGGATTCGCCGGAAAGTTCATTTTCACCGCCGCGGTCCTGATCGTCGTGCTCGCCGGATGGCGCGCCGCCTGCGCGGCCCGCGAAGAGCGAGGGCTGCACGTTGACACTCCCCGTACCCGGTTGCGCCGCGGCGAGGGTTGGCGCAGCCGGGAATTTACCGACCTCGGGCCCGATACCGCGAGGCTGGTGCGGGAGTTGCTGGCCGGCGTCGACGAGCTGCACCGCACCTCGGCCCGAGCCTGGCTCGACCCCGCACTGCCCGGTGAGGCGCACCGGGTGGTGTGGGAGACCTTGTGCTGTCTGGACCGTAGCCGCGACGCGCGAGCCCTGGCCGAGGAACTCGCCACTGATCCCGACGCCGGCGAGGACCTGGTGGCCGCGGCACGTCAAGCGGTCTGCACAATCGACCACGACCTGGACGAGGTCGCCCGTCATCTGCGCGGCTGCCTGGTGCTGACCCGCGCGTGGGAAGCGAAACTGCGGCGCACCGACCTGACTCACCGCACCGATCGTGCCCTGACCGCGCTGCCCGGCCGCGACGAGCTGAGCCGCCTGGCCGGCGCCGCGGAAGCGTTGCCGCAGAACGTGTTCGCTCACGTCACCGCCGCCCGTGACCTCGCCCAGGCCGGGGAATTCCCCTGGGAGCGTCCACCTGTGGAGTGGCCCCGGCTCACGCTTCTGCCACCTCACCGTGCGACGACCAGTTCGCCCGGTGCCGGCGGTCCGGCAGGGGAGGGGCAGTCGTGACGCGGCGAGGAAACCGACAGGTCGCAGGGGCACGGGCCTGGTGGTGTGCCGAGCGCGGCTCGGTGACCGCCGAAGCTGTCCTGCTGACACCGGTCCTGGTGATGGTGTTGGTTCTCACCGCTGTGGTGGTGCACCGCGGCGTTGCTGCGCGGCTGCGGCTCGACGACGCCGCCCACCAGGCCGCCCGCGCCGCCACCCTGCACCGCACCACCACGGCCGCCACCGCCGCCGCCCGCGACACCGCCGGCGCCGCGCTGGCCCAGGCGGGTGTGGTGTGCCGCGAGGTGACCACCACGCTGTCCGGCACATTGGCTCCCGCCGGTGCGGTGACCGTGCACGTGCACTGCACCGTGGACTTCGGACAAGCCGTCCTGCTCGGTGTTCCCAGCGGGAAGACCTTGGTCTCGTCCGCCAGTGAAGTCGTCGACACCTACCGGTCCCAGCCCCGGCGGGGTGGTGCCTGATGGCGTTGTCAGCTCGCAAGCGGAATGGCGGGAACGCAGACGCGGAGCTGGGCGTCGGTCAGCGTCCGGTGCTTGAGCAATCTCGTCGCGATACGGCAGATGTCCGTCCAGTGCCGGTCGACGAGGTCCTGCGCGACCTCGGCCCGCGGCTCGGGCTGCCGGCCGGAGAATCCGTAGGCCTGGCGGGTGTGGGCGATCAGGGCGAGGTCGTCGTGCCCGCTGTGCAGGTAGGCGCCGAGACGGACGTCCTCGGCGGTCACGCCCTCGTGGAGGCGTTCGGCAGCGCTGGTCGCCTCGAGGACATGGCGAGCCTGGGCGAGCGGCCCGGCGTGCGCGACAACCGCTTGCGTTCCCAGGTCGACACAGCGGGGCCGGACCGCGGTGAAGCCAGCGCGCCCGGCCGCGCGGGGCCGGAGCGTGACGTAGCGCAGCGATCGGCCTTGCAGGTAGACGATCGCGTGCCCGGCCTCGTGCCATGCGGTCACGCGGTCCTCGGTCATCTCGGGCGATTCCGCGAGCGCGGTCACATCGCTCATTCTGGTCACCCCTCTGGCCCGCAGCGCACCCGCGTGCCAGGCATCCCCGGGTACCGACTGCGGTTGTGGTGGCGGGTGGAGGAGGGCCGGGTAACCGCGTTCGTGCTCGCTCTCCTGATCGGGCTGCTCGCTCTGACCGGGCTGAGCCTCGACGGCGGCCTCGCCTTGGCGAGCAAGGTCCGCGCCGGCGGGCAGGCCGAGTCCGCCGCCCGTGCCGGCGCCCAGGCGCTCGACCTCGCCGCGTATCGCGCCAACGGCACCGTTCGCGTCGATCCGGCGCGAGCGCGTGACCTTGCGCAGCGATACCTGGCCAGCGTCGGCGCGACCGGCACCGTCGTGGTGGCCAGGGACACGGTGACCGTCGAGGTCACCGCCGTCTACCGGACCCAGCTGTTGTCGCTGGCCGGGATCGACGACATCCACACCCACGGACGGGGCGCAGCACATCCGCAGCGCGGGGTCACCGGCATCGAGCCCTGACCACCCGCTGCACCACTTCGGGAAGGGAGAACACCGGGATGGTCACCACGGACGACGAGATCGCCCGCCGCATAGAGGAAACCGACTCCGCGCGCAGCGCCCGTCGCCAGCGAGCGGCGGCCACCGTCGGGGAGCTGGCCCGCCGGCACACCGAACTGGCCGGACAGCTCGCCGACCTCGAACGCGAGCTCGGCGAGGTCCTCACCGCGGCCGGCGACGTCATCGATGTGCCCGAGCTCGCCGTAGTCACCGACGTCCCCGCCGGCGACCTCACCCGCTGGCGCGACCAGATGACCAAGGCCGCCCGCGGCGGCAAACGTCAACGCCCCAGCACCGCGAAGAACAACGGCACCTCCGGCAAGGACACCCCTGAGGCCACCGCACCGCGCGCCACCCGGCCCACCGCGCCCGCACCGGCCGCTGGCATCAACGGCGGGGTAGCCCTGACCGTGGCGAACAGCTGATGCCCTCCCGTGCGCCGCTCCCGCGCACCGCGCGGCTGCTGGGCCGGGTGATGCGTGGGCTGTTCGCCGCCGTCGTGCTGACAGCGCTGGTGGCCGGGCTGCCGTGGGCGCTGATCCACGGCGTGGGCTGGCCGCTGCCGGATCACCTGCCGGGCCTGGACGAGATCGGCTCGCAGCTGATGACCCCCATGTCCGCACGGTTCCTGCTCAACACCCTCGCCTGCCTGGCCTGGCTGCTGTGGCTGGTGTTCGTCCTCGACCTCGCCGCGTGCGCGGCCGACGTCGCCCGCGGAGCGCGACTACCGGACCTGCAACAGCAGACAGGCCCGGTACGGCGCGTCGCGGCTGTGCTCGTCGGCTCCCTGCTCGTGGCCATGCTGGGCCGCACCGCCACCGCCGCACCCCTCACCACCGCCGACGCCGCCCACCGCGCCGGCCATGCCCAGGTGGCCGTCACCGCTCCCGCGTCCACGGCACCGGTCGCCCAGGAACAACCCCGGCTGCCGGCCGAGCCCGGGACCGAGCGGGTCCGCCCGCCGGAGAACGGGGTGCACGACTCGCTGTGGAGAATCGCCCAACGCTGCCTGGGCGAGGGCGCTCGCTGGCCGGAAATCTGGGCCCTCAACCACGGCAGCGCCCAGCCCAGCGGCCGGACGCTGACCAACCCGAACCAGATCCACCCCGGCGACACTCTCCACCTCCCCACCACCAGCCCGACGCCCGCCCCGCCTGCGCCGCCTCCGCCGGAATCCACGCCTTCTACGCCCGCCCCCGAATCAGCGCCCCCGACGCCGAGCACGGTCACGCCAGCTCCCTCCGAGCTTGCCCCGGCCGCGACGCCCAGTGCCACACCTGCCGCCGACCCGGAGGTAGACAGGCCCGTCGGTGGCGCGGCGAGCTGGGGGAGTGGTGAGGTGTTCGTCAGCCTGGGCCTGGCCGCCGCGGTCAGTGCCCTGCTCGTGCTCACGCGACGGCGGCGCCACGCGCGGTACCGGCCGGGCAGCGGCCGACGTGACGACGACCCGCCCGTCGCCCCGGTCGTGTACCAGCTGCGCCTGGCGCATCTGCGCGCCCAGCACCACGACGAGGACCTCGAACTGGACGCTGAGACCGATATCGCGACCGGCGACCCGGCCACGCGCGAGCACCGTGAACCCGGCGGCGAAGACCCGGTACCGCGCTCGGGCACCGCACCGAAAGGGACGGGCAACGAGGCCCGGCCGACGGTGTTCGTACCTCGTGTCCGCCGTGTGATCGGCGCCGCCACACCCGCCGGCAGCGTCGCCGGACCGGCGACGCTGCCATCCGTGGTCGACATCGCCCTCGACACCACGTCGTCTCCCGCCGGTGGCGACGTCGCCACCGCAGGCGAGGGGACCCAGGTCGCTCTCGACCTGGCCCGGGTTCACGGTCTCGGTCTGGTCGGGCCGGGCGGCTACGCCGCGGCCCGCGCCCTGCTGCTCACGCTCCTGGCCACCGCGTCCGAGAACGCGCCCACGCTCAGGGGCTACGTGCCCAGCGCCGATGTGGCCCGCCTGCTCGGCGTGCCGACAGCGACCACCGACCTGCCGACGTCGATCACCGTGGTGGCCGACCTGGACACCGCCCTGGCCGCCCTCGACGCCCCCGCACCGCCGCGGCCCGCCGTCCTGATCGCCTCCCCACCCGGTAACCCCAGTCAGCAGGCGAGGCTGCAGCACGTGCTCGACAACCACGGCCAGCACGGGCTCACCGCGCTGCTGCTGGGCCAATGGCGCGCCGGGGTGACCGCCTACGTCACCGGCGGCGGGATCATCTCCGCGACCGATCCCGGCCTCGGTGAACCCCTGCGCGGGACCCGTGCCTTCACCCTGCCCGAGCCCGCGACCCGCGACCTCCTGGCCTTCCTCCGCACCGCCGCGCCCCACGACAGCACCGGCAGCGGCATCACCGACGCCGACCCGTCCCGCGACGTCCTCGAGCCCCGGCAGGCAGCGACACCGCCGGACACGACTTCCCCGGGCCCGCCGCGGAACGCCGTAGGCGACCCGCGACGACTGGAGATCACCGCGGGACCACCCGCGCCGGAACCATCCCCGGCCAGCTACCCCGGCGAGGAACCCCGCCCGCACGAGGCTGGCACGGATCCGAGGCCACCCGCGCCGCTGGCGCTGACGGTCTTCGGTGCCCCGGCACTGCACTGGCGACTCGACTCCGGCCAGGCCGCGGTGGAGCCGCGCGACCTGACGGGCGAGCTGAGCAGCCGCCCGCTCGAACTGCTGGTCTTCCTCGCGGTGCATCCCGGCGGAGTGTCGCGGGACCTGATCGTCGACGCCCTGTGGCCGAACGAACCGCCCCACAATCCCGCCAGCGTGCTGCGCACGATCCTGTCCCGAATCCGCCGCGCTCTCGGTAGCGCGACCAGCGGCACTGTCGGCGAGCTGGTTGTGGCCGACCATGGCCGGTACCGGCTCGACTGGGCTGTGGTGGAGGTGGACTTCTGGTCCTTTGCCGAGGCGGTGACCCGCCGCCGTGCGGCCGTCACCGACGAGCGGCGCGTCGACGCCTACGAGGCGATCGTGGCGCACTACGGCGGTGACCTGGCCGAGGGCCTGGATGCCGGCTGGCTCGCCGCCGCCCGGGAGGCGACGCGGCGCGACGCGCTCGACGCCGTGGCCGCGCTCGCCCGCGTCCGGGTAGGGACCGACCCCGACTACACCTTGGATCTGCTGGAAACCGCGCGGGCGTTCGATCCGCACAACGAGTTGCTGTACCGCGACATCATGCGCCTGCAGCACACGCTCGGCCTGCACGACGCCATCTCCCGCACCCTTCACCTCCTGCGGACCCGCCTCGCCGAAATCGACACCACGCCCACCGCGGGCACTGTCGACCTCGCCGAACGGTTGCGTGCCCGCTCCACCGGGATACCGGTCGAGAATCTCTCCCCATCCACGGCACCATGAATGACACGCCGCCGATTCTCGAACACACCTCGCCACAGCGGGAACCGAGGTGCGACTACCGGGCGGTAAAGGTATTTGCGCGGAACAGCGAAATACCTCGATTTCCCGCCTTGGTTACGCCCGTGCCGATGCTAGCGTCGACTGTGGCAACACAACCGTCGAAGGCGAAGAAAAAGAACTCTGTGGGCGCACAAACGCATTCCCTGAAAACGCTGGCATCCCTTCTCGTCGAGAGTCGGCGGCGACGTTCGCGCGCCGACAAGACATTCCGATGCCATCGGAGCGCCCCGCGCGCGGATAGCGCGCCGAACGCCGAGCCGCCTCCGCCGTCGCGATCGCGTGGTGCCACCGCAGCAGCGTTCGTCGCCCCGGAGCGTGACTGCCACCCGTGGGGCCGCCGACCCGGCCCATCAGCCTCGTTCTCCGGTATCCGCCTAAGGCGGATCCCCCCGTGTCAGTCGTTCTCGCAGGTCATACCCCCTCCAGGGGGATCCACCGGTATCCCAGACTCGCTTGACACCAAGCAGGTGAACACATCAGGCCCGGCGGCGATGTCACGCGGCTCCGTCATCGTTTCACACCAGTACTCACCCCCGTGCCCTACTCGCCTCCTCCTGTTCCTTCGTTCTCTTTTTTTATTGAAAGAGGCTGCAATTATCCGCGGTTTCACCTGTGGTCGGCTGTCCCCTGCTCAAGCGAACCGAACCATCCTGACCTGCGCAAACATTTCCGTAAAAGCGTGCTCATTCACGCGAAAAGATAGACGAAATTCCCCGAAATTAACCCGGAAAACTATTGCGCGGCGCCCCGGGGTCGAGTTACGTTTGTTGCGTCACCGGGAAACCGGAAATCGCAACAAATCACCGCACCGGGCGCGAATGGTTCCCCGGAAAGCGGAAACCGGAAAACACGTGATTGGGGATTGCTATGTGCTACGCCGATACCACCGACAACCCGGACGGCACCACGGCCGCGCATTGCTATTGCGGTTGGTGCAACACCTACCCCGACCACGACACCGCCGAAGCGGCCGCCGAATCCCACACCCGGGACGCCGAAGCGGCGGAAGCCGAATTCGCCGCCACCCACTGACCCCGCCCATCGTGCCACCGCGAAAGGGGGCCGAACACATGAACCACAACGCCGCCACGCCGCACCCGGAAGTGCCGACCATGCGGGCCGCCACCGTCGCCACGATCACCGCCCACGACTGCGAACGCTGGGTGTGTGTATGCGGGAACACGCCGCACAGTAGCGGTTTCTGCATGATCGACAGGAACGGCGACGACACCGCCCACGCCCCCAAACGGTGGGTCGAACCCTTGTACAAGTGCGACGGATGCGGGCACGTGATCGACGCCGCGACCTACGACGACACCACCCACACCGTCGCCGTCGTCGGCCGACTTCCCCGCCGCGCCCACTGATCACCCGACCGCGAAACCGCGACACCGCAACGAAAGGGGCAACACCATGAACCACGACGACGCGCCGGAACGCGTGGTGTACGTGGTCGACCCGACCATGGGCCGCGACGTGCAACCCGAAGTGGTGACCCGCACCAATACCGAAAACGAGTGCACCGTCACGGGTGTGGTGATCGACCCCGCCGACCGCCAACAACTGTTGTACGGCACGGTAACCGGGCCCGACGGGCGTTTCGTCGGTAGCTACTTTCCCGCCGACATCGTGTGGCAATCGGAATGGCGGGTGGTGACCGCCGACGGCGCCGAATACCCCGCCCCCAGCGAAGGGCACGCCGTGCTCGCGCTCACCACCACATTGCGCCGCGCGTAAAAGCTCGCCCTACTCGCCCCCGGTCCCCGCCGCACACAACCGCCGAAACCCATTGCTGTGAAGGGAAACCAGCACGATGACCACGAACGCCACGACTCCGGCCACGGGCACCGCGCCCGCCGCCCCGGGCGCGGCCAACCGGTTGCGCGGCGGCGAACTCCGCCGCATGGTGGCCGAACTGCTCACCCAGCAACCCCGCAACGCCGGACTGACGGCGGGCGCCGCCGCCCGCCTCCTGAACCGATCATCCGGCGCCGTGCTCAACGCTTTAAAAACCCTTGTAGCAAGGGGGGAAGCCGCCTACATGGGGCAACCGTCCCGGGCCTACCGTGCGAACGCCAGCACTCCCACCGCCGCCGCTGCCGCCGTGATCGGCACGCGCACCACCGAACCCGCCACAGCAACCGCCGCCACACCGCCCGCGCCCGTCACACCGAAACGCGCCCCCGGACCGAAAAAACCGACCGCGCCCGCACTGGTGACCGCACCGGTTCGACGCCCGGGCGGTCAGATGTACCACCCGCGCAAACTGGCGGGAAGTTCGGACGTGACGGTGTTGCGGCGGTTGCGGCAGAACCAGATTCCCTCGCTGCTGTACGGGCCCCCGGGAACGGGCAAGACGTCGCTGGTCGAAGCCGCGTTCGGCGATGCGGTGACCCTTCCAGGCGACAGTGACACCACGGTGGACGACATCGTGGGCGGGTATGTACCCACCCCGGGCGGAACCTACGAATTCGCGCACGGGCCACTGGTGACCGCGATGCGTGAGGGGCGCGCGTTCTTCATCGACGACTTCACCCTGATTCCCGCGCCCGTGCTCGCCGTGGTGTACCCCGTCATGGACGGGCGCGGGCACATCACCATCAAGACCAACAACTGGGAACGTGTCGACGCCGCACCGGGCTTCTACGTCGTGGGCGGGCACAACCCCGGGGTACACGGCGCGGTTCTCAGCCCCGCGTTGGCGTCCCGGTTCCGGGTCAAGATCCAAGTGACCACCGACTATGACCTCGCCGCCCGGATCGGGGTCGACCCGAAAGCGGTACGAGTAGCGAAAAACCTCGCCGCACGGCAGACGAAGGGCGAGATCGGGTGGGCGCCCCAGATGCGCGAACTCCTGGCGTTCAAAGACACCGCCGCCGCGCTGGACACCATCACCGCCGCCGGAAACCTGATCGCCGCCGCACCGGAAGAAGACCAGGACATCGTCGCCGACGTGGTCCGCAACATCTTCGGCGCCCACGTCACACCGCTCGCCGTCGGCGAACAGTTCTAACCCCCGGCCCCACCGGTTACCGCCGCCCGTGACCGTCCGGAAAGGACACACGATGACCACGCACATCGCCGCACCCGCCGCCACACCGACCGCCGTGTTCCCTGCCAAACCGGGATGGCTGACCCTGTCGGCCCGGTTCGGTGACGAGGTCCCCGCCATCGCCGACCGAGACGACCTCGTGGTCACCGTCGCCCCCGGGGCGGGCCACGACGCCCCCGCGTGTTTCTTCCCCGACCTCGCCGCCATCGAAGTCGACGGAATCCACCTCCCCAGCGGGGTCGACCCCGCCACCGTCGAACCGCACCGGGTCGGGGACCGCAAGCGCTACCGCACCGCATGGGGTCTGCTCACCCACGAATGCGCCCACGCGCAACACTCGGTATGGCGTGAACCCCCGGGCGCGCCACCGGGAGCGGCGGCCGCCGCGACCCTGCTGGAAGAGTCCCGCATCGAAGCGGCACAGCTACGCCGCCGCCCGCAGGACCGGTACTGGCTGCGCGGCAGTGCCACCCATCTCATCCTCGCCGACACCCGCGCCAACGACCCCGCCGCCGCGCCGACCATGACGAAACAGGACGCCGCGCAGACCGCTGCGCTCTTGCTGGCACGCGTGGACGGCGGCGTGCTCAACCATCGCGAAGTCGCCCGGGTCGAGCGCGTCGTGCGCGGCATCCTCAGCGACGACACTCTCGCCGAACTGCGCGCCATCTGGCGTGCGGCGCACCGGGTCGCCGATGACGCCGCCGCCGCCATGATCGAACTCGGGCGCCGCTGGTGTGAGGTCCTCGGCGACGACCCCGACCAGCCGCCGCCCGATCACGGTGCCGCCGATCCGGGCGCCCAGCCCGGCAACGGGACGCCGTCACCGTTGGCGCAAGCGATCACCGCCACCGCCGCCGCCATCACCCACGCGGCCGCCGACGACCCCGCGCCGACCGACCCCGTCACCGAAGCCATGGAGGCACGTGCCGCCGAGGACGCCGCCCGAGCCAGGGCCGTCAGCATGGCGAACAAGACCTTCGGGACCGGGACCAGCCCGTACGCCACCCACATCACGGGCACCCGCTTGCCCACCACGGCCGAACGTGCCGCCGCGCGGCACCTGGCCCGCACGCTGACCACCGCCGGAGTCCGCGACCGCACCACCACCACGACCACCTCGGCCATCCCACCAGGGCGGCTACGGGTGCGCGGCGCCATGACCGCCGCCGCACAACGCGCGGCGGGCGCCATCCCCACCGCCGAACCATTCACCCGCACCACCCGCAAAACCGTGCCCGCGCCACCACTACGGCTCGGCATCGCCTGCGACGTCACCGATTCCATGAAGGAGTACACGGCACCCGTCGCCTCGGCCGCGTGGATTCTCGCCCACGCCGCACACCACACCGACGTGCCCGCCACCACCGCCACAGTGACCTTCGGCTCGGGCCTGGTCACCCCGATCACACACCCCGGAGCCACCCCCGCCCGGACCACCGAATTCGGCACAGGCTACGCCGGACACGTCATCGACGACGCCATCGAAGCCCTCGACGGCGCCCTCGACCTCTCCCATCCGAACGCCGCCCGGCTCCTGGTGGTCATCTCCGACGGTGACTTCGAAGACGAGACCCGCGAACCGGGCCAGCGGCTCCTCGATCGCTTACGCGCCACCGGATGCGCGGTCCTGTGGCTGCTTCCCGGCGGTAGCCCGTGGCTTCGGCCGATGGACGGCGTCACGAATCACACCCTCACCGACCCCACCGCCACCGCCCGCGCCATCGGACAAGCCGCCACCGCCGCGCTACGCGCCACACGCTAACCACCCCCAGACCCCGGGCGGGGCGGACACCCTCCCCCTCACCTCCGCCCCGCCCGGGCCCACACCGAGACTTGGAGATGACTTACCGATGGCCGACACCACCATCGCCACCGTGGGCGAGCTGATCGCCGCCCTCGACCGATACGACCCCGCCGCCCCGGTACGGCTCGCGACACAACCCGACTATCCCCTGGAGAACCTTCTCGCGCGGGTTGCGTGCACCCCGGGCAATGCCGACGGCGATAGTCCCGCCAATAGCGACCAGCCCGTGGTGTGGCTCGGTGCGGGCGAACAGGTCGGGTATGTGCCCGCGCCCGCCGCCGACGCGTTGAGGTGGTCGTAATGGCCACCAACGAAACACACGACGACACATCCGCTTCGCTGGCAGAACGCGCGATCACCGTCGCCCGCCGTCAGCGCGCCATCGACCCGCGCGCCTTCGCCCACCGCGACACCATCCCGTCCTCGTGGAATCGCCGCGCGATCACCACTACCCATCTCGCGGTCGCGCTCGACGTCAGTGTCGAGTCCGTGATCGTGCGGGACGACCCCGACCGCCGCTACGGCATCGCAGCCAGTACCAGCCCCGGTGACCTCATCGAGGTCACCAGCGACGGCCGCCCCTGGTACTTCATTCCCGACGTGACCGGATTCGTCATGTGGACCTGGCTGTTACTCGGCCCGTGCCTAGCCTGCGAGGCACCGCGGGTCCCGGTCACGCGAGTCGCCGGCCTCGCCAGCCTCGGCGCGCACCTCGACCCCGAGCCCGAGCACCACTTCTTCGACACCGCAACCATCGAATTCCACGGCGACCCCGCCCACCGCACCCACTGCCTCTACGCCGCCACCGCGCCACACACCGCACGGGACAACGAAAAGGAATCTCAGTCATGACCACGGCTACGACCTCGCCGATCGACGAACCGGCACGCGTCTTCAAGAAAGATCGGGTAGCTCTCGCCGCGATCGAGGTCGCGACCGCGCTACCGGGGCACTGGACGGTCGGGCGCGGCCGTGACTTCGACGAAGTCGCCGACATCCTGTGCTTGGCCACCGGTATCCATCTCGGCTTCCTCGCGGTGCAGGAGCCGGGGTCGTGGCGCTACACACTCGTACCCGGGCCTGTTCCGGCAGACCTTCGGGAAGCCTTCACGTGGCGGAACGATGACGAGTATCCCACCGCCACGTTCACCGTCGGCACCCCTGCCACCGAGGTCGCGACCCGCATCCAGCAAAGGCTTCTCCCGGCTTTCCGCCAGTGGATCGACCACGCCCGCGCCACCCGGCGTGAACGAGACAAAGCCCGTGAGCGGGCACGCGAGGCCCGCGACCGGATCACTGCGCAACTGGAAGGCCAGTTCTTACTGGCGTGCGGGTCCGTCGCCGTCTATTACAGGGGCGATGACCGCATGAGCATCAGTTTGACCATGCCGGTCGACGACGCGCTCGCCCGCATTCCCGCGCTCGCACAGGCACTCCGTGCCGATGACGCCACCACCGCACTGTCCACGCCAACGGAAACCCAGGAGACGAAATGACCTCGATGACCACTGTCGTCTCACGTTTGCGCCCCGGCGATTTCTACGACTCTTCCCGGGCCGAGGTCTTCATCGGTACGGGCCCGGAAGCCGTGTTGTGCGGCTATCTCGGATCCGCGTGGCCGGACAGGGTGGCCGACCCCGCGACCGTCGCGGCACTTCCCGTCGGACGCGAGTTCCTGACCGCTACCACCGAGCCCGATTTCCTGATCGCGCTGGACAACCTGGCCGAGGCGTGGACGCTGAGTGGATTCGGACTGGCGGTATCCGGCTGCGACGACGAACTCGGAACGCTGGATAAGTGGTGGCGTTCGGACCTACTTGTTGGCAGCTCGTACACCTTCGACGGCGGCCGGGTCCTGTACCTTCCCGAGGGCCGCCCCAGCATCGACGACGCCGAGAACGACTGGCAGAACATCACCCTCGGCCGCGTGCCGTCCGCTGCCAGGGCGGGCGGGGCCAGCACTCTCGCGGGACGCGCGTGCGACGCGGTCGACCGGGCCCGCCGCCAGGATCCCGAATTCGATCTCCGCCCTCATGACTTCGAGCGCGATACCTGTCGGCGCGAGCTGGTCCGCGACGTGGCCGAGACGTTCGGGGTCGTGCAATCGGCGGTGACGGTCACCGACGATCCCGACCGGATACACGGTGGGTGGCGCTGGTTTCGCGTGACCATCACCGACGACGGCACCGACTATCGATTCACCTCATTCAGTGGCAGAGGGGACGCCCTGCGTGTCCTGGGGCCGTGCCCGGACTGCGGTCGCGAGGTGCCACTGGCGGACGTCATCGATCTGGTGTCCCTCGGCCGTGTCCTCGGTGCGCGGACCGATGGCCACCTCGTTGCCTGCCCACCCGAATCGAGGTACGGCGTCGGCCACACGTCGGCATGCCCGCGCCAGACCGGACAGTTCACGAAGCCAACCGCGACCAGGGAGAGGGCATCGTGATGGTCACGCGCACCGACTTCTACCTCGGCACCGGACCATCGGCGACGTGGCTCGGTTCCCTGCAGTTCGCCTGCCACCCCGACAACCTCCTCAAAGACCCCCACGGCCGAGCCGTGCTGACCGCGAGACAGCCCACTGCCTACCGGACGGCGGTGCGAGACCTGCTGCTGATGTGGGCCGTCAAGGGACTCGGCGCGGCACACGAGCCCCGCAACGGGTGGCCCTGGGACTGGGATACCAGCCACCGCAACGACTGGATCATCACCCACTACGACGGTGCCGCGCACATGACGGCGGGCGGCGGTTACCGCTGGCACCGCCTGGATCCCGACGATCCGCGCCCGCCGTTGCGGTGCGGCCCGCAGGACTTCGCTAGATGGCTGTGCGACCCGGGCGCGCCGCCCACGCTTCGGCTCCCGACCTTCCGTCCACGGCCGCGCTGACAGCTGTCCTGAGTGCCTGCCCGTGACAGAAAGCCTCCATTTCCCGCGCCAACTAACGAATGCGAGGAGAACTGATGCAAGACAGGAAGAACCGTCTCTTGTGGACAGTGTTGGCCGTGGTCCTGCCGGGACCGTGGACCCCGGTGGTCGTGCTCGCCTATGTCCTGGACCGCGCCGCCGCCCGTGACCGGGACGCCCGGCACCACGACGAGGAGCCTCCGTACCCGCCGCCCGATCCGTACGCCTGCGTCCCGGTGCCAGTGAGCCGGAACCGCACTGCGCCGTCACGTTAAGGAGGACCTGGCGATGTCGAGCACCACCGACTTCTACCTCGGACGCGGCGAGGCCGCCGAGTGGATCGGCTCCCTGCACGGGGAGTGCTATCCCGAGAACTTCCTCGCAGTCCCACCTTTGCGGCTGGCGGTGACCGCGACCGACGAGGCGACGTTCCGCGCGGCGCTGGCCGACACCTTCGATATCTGGGAGGACGAACGGCTCGGTCACGCGTACCGGCGCGGGCTCGGCTGGCCGTGGCCGTGGTACTCCAGCCACAACAGCACCTGGATCATCACCTTCGACGAGGCAGTGTTCGTCACGGTGGGCGGTGGTGTCCGCTGGCACCGCATCGACCCGCACGACCCCTGGTTTCCCGAAGGCGGGGACGACCCGCTCGGCCCGCCGGACCTGTACGCGTGGCTGCGTGATCCGGCCGCGCCGCCGTCGGTGCCGCTGCCGCTGATGCGGAAGAAACCCGCCGAGATGCCCATCATCGGCGGTGACACCCGATGAGCAGCACGACGCACGACTTCTACCTCGGGCGCGGCGCGGACGCCGACTGGCTCGGCTCGGTCCGTCTGGCCAGCTGGGACGGCCGCTGGCTCCACGAGATCACGCGCGCCCGGTCCGCGGGCGGGTTCATCACCCTCGTCGCTCTTTTCCTGCGCACCGCCGAGATCCACGAGGCCGGCGAGGTGACCCTCGGCAACCATGCGTGGCCTTGGCCCACCAGCCACGGCACCGACTATGTCCACGCGTTCGACACCGGCGCGGTGTGGACCGCGAGACGGGGTGACCGGTGGTCGCTGCGCGCCGACGAGTACATCCCGCCCGGACCGGATGAGACACCGTTGGTGTTCCCGCCTATGCGCGACAGCTGCGGATACACCGGGATCGACGCCGCCGACACCACCACCCGCCGCTACGGCCCGCTGCTGGGCGACACCTGCCTCCACGACCTGCCCCAGCTCGGGCTGCGGATCCTGACAGACCTCACCGGGCCACCTGTACCCGGTGCACCCAGCGCCCTCACCGAGCTCCGGGCACAGCTGCCACCGCACTTGCGCTACGCCGTCACCACCGACGAGACGGCGGTGGAGCTGGAAATCGAGATCTCCGGCTACCGCGACAGCGATCCCGCCGCCGACGCCACCGCGCACGCCTTATCGACGCTGCCCGCCCTCTACGGATGGACCGATCCCCTCGGCGGGCCGCCCCGCTTCGGTGTACGCGTGCTCATCGCCGACGACGGCCGCCACACCACGCACCCGATGCTTGCGGATCCGCGCACCCGCGCGGTAGTCGCCGCGTTCTGACCCCCCACGTTCCAGCCACCCCGAAGGAGAAGACGCCAATGTCATCGAACACCGCACCTGCCGACCCGTGCACCGCGACAGAGCCGCGTAGCGCCGCCGAGCACTGCGCCGCCGCCGAGGCCCTCTTCGCCCACGCCCGCGAGATCTACCCAACGCTCAGCAGCCGCGCGCACGACCAAGATGAATACCGGCGCTGCCTCGACTGGGCGCGCATGCACCTGCGCCTCGCCGAGGCCATCACCGCCGGAGCCGGACTGGTCCTCGCCCACCGCCAACTGCGCGCAAACCCTGACGTGCCCCTGCACGACACCTACATCAGTGCCGAGACCCGGCCCTGGAACGAGTACCTCAAAAACCAGCACAATCCTGCCGGGAGGTCGGCATGACCACACCGCCCGCCATCGGGTCAGATATGCCACCGCTGGAACCGTCCTGTCCCCGCTGCCACGCCAAGATCGGCCGCGTCCACCGCAAGTGGTGTCCCGTGGCTCGCTGCCTGGCCACCGGGCTGCAGCGCACAGGCCACGACGAAACGTGCCTGTGCGCGAAAGACACCTGGTCTGGGCGATGGCCTGGCGCGGCCGAGTGCTTCGAGTACGGCTGGACCTACGGGGACGGTCTCCCCGACCTTAATCGCCTGATGTCGACCGCCACCTGGGATCCGGTCGCGCACCGCTGGATCCGCCCCGGCCACCGGACTTCGACCGACTAGGACACGACTGTCGAAGGAGAGCCGCGATGACCACACTTCACCAGCAGCCTGGGCTCGCCTGCGGGCATCGACGGTCTCGAGAAATCCGAGGGTTGACGTGCACCCGGCCGCGCCACCCGACCTGATTGAGGAACCCGGCGTGATCGGTTTCCAGCCACCGAGCGGGACGCCACCAACGACGAGCGCCACTGGCCCGCGGGACTGGGAGGTCGCCTCCTTCGGCTGCAATCTTGATCACCACAGCGTGTCCTGGGATGCGTCGCGGCATCGTGCTTCCGTCCCGGCGCCGCTCGCCCGAGGGACACCTCCACACAGGCCTGGCGGAGTCCTGAGACCCTGGCACACGTTTAACGCCGCAACGAGGAGGACCTACTCGTCATGCCGACCGCCGGATCCCCCTCACGCTCCGCGGCGCCCACCCTGTTCGACCTCGCGGCCCGCTCGCTCACCCACGCCGACGCCTTCGCCCTGTCCGACGATCAGCGAACCGTCCTCGACCACGTGCGGCGGTGCCTCGCCGGCGAGGACGGGGTGAGGGCGGTGGTGGTGGTGGTGGCCGGCGCCGCGGGCACGGGCAAGAGCGCCCTCGCGTTGACTCTGCTCGGCGAGGCTGTGCGCGCCGGCTACCGGGCCCGGCACGCCACCGGCTCGCAGTCGTTCACCACGGCGCTGCGCAAGACCGCCGGATACGGCTCCCGCGTCACCCAGAAGCTGTTCCAATACTTCGGCACCGCCGCCGAACCGGACAGCCTGGATCTGCTGGTGTGCGACGACGCGCACCAGCTCCGGACCACCTCGAACACCCGCTACACGCCCGCCTCACGCCGCAGCGACCGGACGCAGGCCGCACAGTTGCTCGAGGCCGCCCGCGTCGTGGTGTTCCTCCTCGATGAGGACCAGGCGATCCGCCCCGGCCAGCTCGGCACCCGCGACTACCTCGCGTCCGCCGCCCAGGCCGGCGGCGCCACTGTGCACGCCACCGAGCTGACGAGCCAGCACCGCCACCGCAGCGTCCGCTACGACAGCTGGGTCCGTCGGCTTCTCGGCCTCGACGACGCACCCTGCCTGCCGACCTCATGGAACCCAGGCGAAGAACCCGCGCCGCGGTTCGAGCTGCGAGTGGCCGACAGCTCAGGCGAGCTGGAGCAGCTGCTGCGCGCGAAGACCGACCTCGGCGCGAGCGCCCGGATCACGGCCGGGTTGTGCTGGCCGTGGAGCGAGGCGAGACCAGGAAATCCGCTGGTCGGCGACATCGTGATCGGCGACTGGCGCCGCCCGTGGAGTGTGAAGGGCAAGCGCACGGTCAACGGGCAGCCGCCCTCGCCGTTGTGGGCGATCGACCCCGCGGGCGCCGGCCAGATCGGCAGCGTCTACAGCGCGCAAGGATTCGAGTACGACTACGGCGGCGTCATCCTCGGGCCCGACCTGCGCTGGCGAGACGACCGATGGGTCACCGATCCCGCCGCCACCCACGACGACGCCCTCGACGGCGCGGCAGCGGCCGACGTCGACCTGTGGGTGCGCCGCACCTACCGCGTGCTGCTCACCCGGGCCAGGGCAGGCACCGTCCTCTACTCCACCGACACAGAAACCCGCGCCCTGCTGCACGCCGTCATCGACGCGTAGCCGACAGGCCCCGCCAGTTACCGGTCCATGGAACACGGCCCATCACTGTTGTGAGGCAAGGAATGGGCCAAACGCCTTCCCGCCCCGAGGCGGGCACGATGCGGCCTACGGCGGCGGGCATAGGTGCCACCACCGTGCCGGATGGCGCGGCGGAGGTCATCGCTGGCATCCCCCGCTCAACCGGAGTTACCGACGGTCCACAGCGGCTACCGGGGGCGACCCCCGCGCCCCGGAAGGTATGAAGGATCCACGCGCGGGACCGGTTACCCCAGGGGAGGGGTGACGGCCCCGCGCGCGGATCAGGTGGCAGGCGTCAGGGTTTCAGCGCGGGCTCGATGGCGTCTTTGACTGTGTTCGGGATGTCGGTCTTATCTGGGTTGATGGCGAACCTTTTCGGTGCCTCGCATGTCTTGCGCGCNNGCAGTCCGCCCTTGGGCAGTCGGTCCTTGTCCGGTCGGGCGGTGCTAGTGGCGTCGGTGACCGCAGGCGACCCCGTCGCAGACGGCTCGGGCTTGGCCGCACCGTCCGTCGGATCCTGCGGCGCAGTGTTGGGCAACGGGTTGGTCCCGGCGTCGTCGGCGGCCGTGACCGGATCGGCGTCGTCCTGGGCGGTGTCCGTGGCGGTGGATTCCGGGGCGTCGTCGGTGTCGGAGATGGTCTTCTTCGTCGCTTCGCTGGTTTCGGTGGTGTTGCCCGCCGCAGTGTCCGACTGTGCGTCGTGAGTGTCGGATGCGGTGGTGTCACGGCCCGTCGGGGCGAGTGCCCAGGTGTCGGGATTGCGCGGGCCGTCTCCGGCAGTCCGGATCGCGGTGCCGTCGCGCCCCCAGCGGGCCAGAATTTTTGCGGCGGTCGAACGGCCGACTCCGGCGGCCTTCGCCAGTGCGGCGGTCGTGGAGGCGGGATTGGCTGTCAGCGCGGTCAGCACTTTGTCTTCCGTGGTGGGCGTGTTCTGCGTGCCGGGCGCATCGGACACGGCGTGCAGGTGGCGGTCGCCGTCGGTGGCGTCGGCGATCGGGGCGGTGCGGGTGGTGCGGTTCTTGCGGGACATGACGGACTCCATGCGTTAGCTATGGGATGGGATGGTCATGCCCCGGCCGGGGCGTTTGGCCCGCCGGTGCGCATCCGGTTGTTCGGGCTACACGTCTATGGACGCTTCATCACCGCGCCATTGTCAAGCGATCCGTCAAACAAGACATGTGTCTCATGTGGACACGTCGTGGATTTCCTTGTTTGCCCTATACGAACGGGTCACGTGTGGGTCCCGCCGCCGGGTGGTCCGGTGTTTCGCGATCCGCTCTGGGGTGTCACGTAGCGGGGCGTACCGGTGTGGGAGACGGTGCCGTAGCCGGCAAAGACCGCTCCGGGGCGCGATTCGTGAGCGCCGTGTCCCGGAGCGGTCTTTGTGTCGTCCCAGAGTTTCCCTATCCCTGGTGGAGAACCTCTTCGGCGGGGGCGGGCAGGGGTGGCGTGTCCCAGAGTCCGATGGCGCCGGCGCCTTCGGCGTAGACGGTGCCGCTGTCGTGGACGGCTTGGATGACCACGAGGTACCGCAGCTGGTAGGGGCTGCTGACGAACCGGTTGTAGTGGCTGGCGAGCGCGAACGCCGACCGGAACACGTCCCTCGTCACGTCCATACTCGGCGTGTCGGCGGTGCCGTGATCGCTGTGGGGTAGCCCGGTGATCGTGATGCGGATCTGGTTCTGCGGGCCGGATTCGTCCGCCGCGACGGCGAACTCGGCGTCGGCGTGGATCATGTCGTCGTCCTGGACGGCGACGAGGTCCTCGAGGACGCGGGCGGCGATGTCCCGAAGCGGCAGTTCGGCGGTGCGGTCGTAGAGGTCGCCGATGATGGCCGCGCGGGCGGGTGCTGGCTGGGCCGTCGGAGTGCCGATGCTTTCTGTGGTGCTCATGGTCCGGGTACCTTTCCCTGTGTTTGCAATCGCCTGCGGGTGCAGGGCGTCTGTTGCGGACAGTCGAGGCCAGCTCTCGTTACGGCGGGCGGCCGTGTCCGGGCTAGCGGCGTAGGACGTTGACGCGTTCGCCGCCGATGAGGGGTTTGTCTTCTGGTCCGGCGAGGTGGTCGGCGATCCAGATGGGACGGTGGTCGTCTCGGGTGCGGTAGTACTGGTTGCGCCAGTGGCCGCGAACGATCCAGCTGTGGTGGTATTCGCGTGTGCCTTTGCCGAAGGCGTCGCTGTGGCGTTCGGCGGGTGTGGTGCGGGCACGCCGGAGGTCAACGAGCCGGACATCTTGATTGAGAGTGGGGTCGTACCGTTCGATGCGACGGCGGGCAGCTCGGGGCGCAACTATCCGCTCGGAACGTACGAGGGTCTGGCCCAACAGGAGCCAGGTGGTGAGGATGGTGCGCTGCAGGGCGAGCTGCGCGTCGATAGTAGCGGCGGAGATGCCTTCGGTCAGTGCGCTGGGCCAGCCCGTCATGTCGGTGAACGTCATGGGTGTGAGGCCGCACCATTGGTAGCCGTGTGGCGGGGAGAAGCTCGGCGGAATCGGTGCGCGTTCGGTGTTGCTCAGGAATGTGGCCAGGAGGTGTTGGGCGGCTTGGTCGACGGCGTCGTCGTGGCTGGCGGGTCTGGTGCCGGGGGTGAGGGGTTGCGGGTTGAACGCGGCGGCTTTCCGCATCTGCGACAGGGCCTGCTCGCGCGGTAAACGGGCGAGCCTGCGTCCCACGTCGACCGCTGTCGGCAGGGGATCGGGGACGGTGCCCCAGGTCTGCACCCACAAGCCGCCACGTCCTGGACCCCACGAGACCAGGGAGACGTCGTTGTGCAATGCGTTGGCGGTTCGAGTGACGGGTGGGTGTTCGTAGATCATGAGTCCCATAGGGGCGGGCAGGTCTTCGGGGTGGAGGCGGTAGTCGGCCAGGGTGGTGGCGGCGTGGCAGGCGAGGTCGGTCAGGTCGGCGGACACGTAGAACAGCTCAGCGGCGGGGATCTGGGCGCGGAGTGTGTCCGCGATCGTGGCGCCGACGTCGTCCAGCGGCGGGAACGCGGGTTCGCCCGCCGAGTCCTCGGGCCGGGGGCCGACGAAGAACCGGTACCAGTGGCCCGCTCCGTCCGTTTCCGGGTCGCGGGTCCATTCGGTCATTCGTTTCCGGATCTCGGGGACGTCGTAGGCCGTGACCACCGTTGTCATCGCGAGTCACCGATCCGGTTCGGCGGTGGGTGTCGCCAGCGCGGTCTCGATGGTCCGCCGTAACGACGACGGCGCACCGGGGTGATCGGTCAGGTACGCCACCATGTGCGGGACGGGAGATGGGAAGTCGTCGCGTGCCAGCGCGGCCAGCGCGTCA
Source organism: Amycolatopsis coloradensis (assembly GCF_001953865.1). Taxonomy (GTDB): domain Bacteria; phylum Actinomycetota; class Actinomycetes; order Mycobacteriales; family Pseudonocardiaceae; genus Amycolatopsis; species Amycolatopsis coloradensis. The sequence goes on along the minus strand of NZ_MQUQ01000003.1, from coordinate 11,024 downwards.
GGATGCCGCCGATACAATCCGCCGACCGCCGCCGGGGCGACGGGGTACCACAGGTCACGGATCTCGTAACGGCCGTCGTCCCCGGGACGGATCACGCGCGGCGGTGAACCGTCGACGTCGCCCCAGGGGCCGCCGTCGTGGATTTCCAAGGCGTCCCCCCGCCAGGTGAAGCGGTATTCGGAGTTGCTGTAGAACGATCCCAGATGGATCCCGATCCAGCGCGCCACAGCGGGGCGGCACCGCAACCCGATCTCGACGTCATTGTTTGGGTTGGGCAGGGTGGGGAACCGGGTCTGGTCTTGTATGACGCCCGGTGGTGTCTCGTCGCCGGGGATGATGCCGGGGAATGCCGGTTTGTACGGCATCGCCACCCACGCCTCGCCCTCCGGCAACACCGGAAGCGCCGCGGCACAGCCGGGAACGGTTGCGGGTGTTCCGTCCATAAGAGACCCATCCCTTTGTGTATGCGATGCGCGATCCGCGCTATGACATGTCCAGGGACGCTCCATACATGCCGGAATGTCAAGCCAGGTGTACGTTTTGCCTCGTCCGCGCCGAGGTATCTTTTGGGCTAAGTATATTTCGGCGACTATTTCGCGAATTTTTACCTCTGTAGTCGTGCGTGTCGAGATGGGGTCGACAACAAGCGACTCCGACCCCAGAAAGCAACTCTGGTAAAGACTTGGCGCTTATGTTCAATCAGATTGTCAACTATTCGCCGAAACGGAGGTTTTCAAGTGGAAAAAATCGAAAGGTCCACGTCATCTCGTCGATAGTGGGATCGACAATAGGGATTCTTGTCACGCTGACTGCGGATTGCGATTACTGGTCAGTACTGAGTGCTTGCCGTGAGTGCTGTCTCAGAGAGCCGGGCGGCCGCAGTGATGTCAGCCATCGGCTCATCTGGACGCTATCTACCAGCTGTGTCGTGTAGCACAGTGCGGGTGATCAGCCTCACTGGGTGAATTTTGTGGACATTGGGACTATCGAGAGGGGTTTGCGTCCGCGTCGTCATGGCAGCAGCAGTGTTTGCCCGAAAAGGGTGTCCTCTGCCTACGGCTTTCAGTCGTGGGGCTGGCTATCAGGGCCCGTCCCGCCTTTAAGTTTTTAACGAATAAGTAACGTTGCATGTTCGCGTTTCTGGTGATGTAACGCCCTGCGCGGATCAGCGATGCAAGATCGCGTGGCGGGAAGCGGGGTTCTCGCCGCTGGCCCGCACTCCTGACGGCGTCGTCTTATGGCGCCCGTTTTGTAGTGCCCACTCGCGGTAAGTGCATCTGAGGCAGGTGCACTTACCGCGATGTGATCAGATTAACGAGGGGATTTATTCGTGTTGAGGTTGTCGCGGTTCGCGCTGAGATCGATCTGGTTCAGAGCCGCTGTTTTTCTGTTAATCGCTGTGCTGGGTATCACGACAGCCGAGGCGGTCTCGGCTCCGCCTCGCGCGGCGGCCGCCGAGCCGATCAACCCGCGTGACGTTCCTGTTCTGCCGTCTCCGCCGCCTGCCGGCGCGGCACCGGCGTCGCCGCAGGCTGGGGATTTCGCGGCTTCGTCGCGGCGTGACGGTGGGGCGGGAAGTCATTTCGACCCGCAGCGGTCGAAGCCGGTTGCGCAGGCGATGTTCAGGACCGAGTACCTCAACCCTGACGGTACGCACTCGGTGCGGGAGTCGACCCAGCCGCTGAACGTCCAGGACGCCGCCGGGAAGTGGCAGGCGGTGGATACGACGTTGGACATCGACGCGGCGACCAAGCGGTCTGCCGTCGACAACCACCCGCTGAACCCCTCGCTGGCCGGCAAGGCCAACGACCCCGCAGTGCTTCAAGTCGAGACCGCCGGGCACACCGCCGGCCTCGCACTGGACCAGGCCGCGCCCTCGGTCGCCGCGGTGAACGGTGACTCCGTCACCTATCCCGAGGTCGCGCCGGGCACCGACCTGGACTATGAGATCACCCCGGGTGCGGTCAAGGAGACCATCAAGCTGAAACGCCCACCGGCCGATGGTCGGTCGTCGTGGCGGTTCAAGCTCAACACCGGGGACCTGACACCGAAGCTGGACGCCACGACAGGTTCGATCTCGCTGCTGGACAAGACTGGGGCGGCGACGTTCGTGCTCCCGCCGGTGGAGACCTGGGATTCCGCGGGCAACGGGGAGACCGCACCGGCGATGACCGGCGGCACCTACACCCTCGAGCGGACCGGCGCGGAGTGGTGGCTCACGGTCGCGGTCGACGCGAATTGGCTGAAGGATCCGAAGCGGGTCTACCCGGTGTCGATCGATCCCACCTTCACCTATGGCGTGCAGTATTCCTTCGCGTTCCGTTCCGACGGCTCGAAGTGCACTGATTGTGGTCTGCGGATCGGGAACAGTCAGGCCAAGGGGGACACCTACAACCGGTCGGTCGCGCACCTGGATTACTCACCTCTGTGGGGCAAGACTGTCGTCGGCGCCACCCTGAACCTCACCCGCAACACCAGTGTTGTCGGGTCGGTCAAGACCTGGAACGCGAACCTGCACCACGCGTCGGACAACAACTTCAACGGCGTCGGCCCTTACCTGGCTTCCGCGCTGGTCGGTGACGTGGGCTCCTTCTCCAGCACGGCGTTCACGAATTTCCTGCGAGACCGGGTCAACGCCCGCGACGTCAATGTGTCGTTCATGCTCATCGGCGCCGAGAACCCCGGCACCTGGACCTACAAGAACCTCAACGCCACCCTCACTGTCGACACCGGCACCCCGCCTCCTGCCGCGGTCTTGGCCGGACCGGCGGACGGCACCGTGTCCACGTCGCTCACCCCGACGCTTGCGGTGAACCCGGCGACCGACCCGGACGGCGATCCGGTCAAGTACTGCTACCGCGTCGCGACCGGCGCCGACGCGAAATCCGGCGTCGTGGTCGAATCCGGCTGCCTGAGCACCCCAACCTGGACGGTGCCCGCCGGGATTCTGCAGGACGGTGTCGCCTACACGTGGCAGGCCCTGACCTACAGCGGGGCCACCACCACAACGCCGACGTGGATCGGCCACCTCAAGGTCGATCAGCGCATCGGTGACCGCGGCCCCTCCCCGAGCGACGACGCCGGCCCGGTCAGCGTCAATCTGGCCAACGGCAACGTCACAACCTCGCAGGACTCGCCGACGTTCACCACCGTGGCGGGCACGGCCGGTGTGACGATGACCTACAACTCCCAGCAGAACGAGGACAAGGGCCTCAAGGCGTCCTATTTCTCCGACCTGTCTCATAACGGGCTCATCAGCGACGCCCAACAGCCTGTGCTGGTGCGGACCGAGCCGCAGGTGAACGTCGACTGGGGAACGGACTCGCCGTTCTCCCCGGCTCTGGCCGCGGACTGGTTCGTCACCCGTTGGGAGGGCTTCTTCCAAGCCCCGGTCGCGGGGACCTACCAGTTCGCCGGTGTGCACGACGACGGGGCCGTGGTCTGGATCAACGGTGCGAAGGTTTACGACGTCGGTGTTCCCAGTGATGTGAACTGGACCCAGTCCACCAACGTCACCCTGGCCGCTGGGCAGCGCGTGCCGATCAAGGTGGAGAACGCCGAGGCCACCGGCGCGGCGAAGATGCGCCTGTTCGTGCGCACCACCGACAACACCACCGTCGCCCCGCAGATCGTCCCGGCGGACTGGCTCTACAGCTCGGACTTGCCCACCCTCCCGCAGGGATGGACCTTGTCGGCCGACCTCGACGGTGATGGCTCGAGCTACACCGAGGCGAAGGTCGCCGACCAGACCATCGTGCTCACTGACGCCAGCGGCGCCAAGCACACCTGGACCAAGAAAAGCACCGGCGGATACACGCCGCCCGCGAACGAGGACGGCACCCTCGCCCTCGACACCGCGGGAAAGATCACGCTGACCGACGGGGGAGACGTCTTCGTCTTCCGCGCGGACGGCAAGCTGGAGAGCCAGACCGGCGTCAGCGACAGCCGCAAACCCGCGACGTTGCAATACGTCTACGACGGTGCGCCGTCGCGCCTGCGGGAGATCAAAGACCCGGTGTCGCAGCGGTCGCAGATTCTCCGCTACAACCGTGCGGGTGATGACTGCTACGGAGGTGTCACACCGCCCACGGGCGCCGATGCCACCGCACCGGCGCAGATGCTGTGCCGGATCAGCTACTGGGACGGCACCGAAACCCGTCTTTGGTACACCGGCGGCCGGTTGTCCAGGATCGAGGACCCGGGCGCGGAGGTCACCGACTACGGGTACAACGCCTCCAGGCTGCTGACCACGCTGCGGTCACCGCTGGTCAACGACTGGATCGCAGCCGACCCGGCGGCCCGTGCGGGCGCTACCGATGTCCGGTCCGAGATCACCTACGACACCACCTCGGGCAAGCCCAAGGCCACCAAGGTGGTCGAGCCCGCGCCGATGCCGGGACAGCCCCGCCCGGCGACCTCCTACCGATACGACCCGGCGAACAAACAGACCTTCACCGACACCGCAGGGCTGACCCCGGCAATCGGATTCGCCGGCAAGGTCACCTACGACGACGCTGACCGCGCCACCTCGACCACCGACTCGGCGGGCAAGGTGTCCCGGCAGGAGTGGAACGCCAAGGACCAGCCACTGGCCACCACGGACGCCGCCGGCCGGAAGGCGACCACGGTCTACGACTACGCGGACCGTCCCATCGACTCCTATGGCCCCGCGCCCGTGTCCTGTTTCTCCGGCCAGCTGCCCAGCGGCACCTGCCCGGGCGGCATGTCGCACGGCCACAACGGCTATGACGAAGGCATCAACGGGCTCAGCGCCGCCTTCTACGACAACATGACTCTCACTGGTGCGCCGAAGGTGTACCAGACGGGGGTCGGGCAGGCGGACGGCACGGTCAAAAGCCGTTGGGAGTACAGCCCGGACGTCGTTCCCGGCATCAATTCCGACTCGTTCTCGCTTCGCTTGACCGGCGACCTCGTCTTCCCGGCGTCGGGTGACTACAAGCTGCGGGCCAACGTCGACGACGGCATCCGGATGTGGATCGACGATCAGCTGGTCATGGACTACTGGCAGATCAGCAACCCGGCCTGGCGCGAAGCGACCGTCCACAGTGACGCCGCAGGCCAGGCCAAGAAGATCCGCATCGACTACTACGACAACGGCGGTTACGCCAAACTCGACCTGAACTGGACCACTCCGGCAGGAGTGCAGGAACTCATACCGGGCACCCAATTGCGGCCGCGATACGGCCTGAAGACCTCGACCACGGCGACGGAGTCCGACGGGGTACCGGACAAGGTGGGCACGACCAAGTTCGATGAGAACGGCCTCGACCCGACCTACGGGCTGGCGACGTCCGGTGCGGCCAACCCGGCCGGGCTCAAAGTCGCGGGGGCGGTGTCGTACGAAACCCCAGGAGCGGGGTACCTGCGCAAAACCGGCAAGACCATGCCGACCGGGGCGAAGACCGGTTACGTGTACTACGGCGATGCGGAAAGCCGCGTCAACCCGTGTGACCAGGGCAGCGCGGCGGTCAACCAGGGTGGGATGCCGAAGCTGGCCACGTCCACGACGCCCGCGGCCGGAACGGCTCGGGTCGACGAGCAGGTTTACGACTCCTCTGGGCGGGTGGTCGCCGAGGCGACCGGCGGTGACTGGACCTGTACCAGCTACGACAGCCGGGACCGGCCGGTGCAGGAAAGGGTTCCGGCGAGCAAGGACGCGTCGGCCCGGACCGTGACGCACGATTACGCGGTCGGGGGTGACCCGCTCACCTCGTCGGTCAGCGACGACAAGGGCACGGTCACCACGGTTGTCGACCTGCTCGGACGGGTCGTCGCCTACACCGATGTCCACGGCGTTCGCACCAACACCAGCTATGACCAGGTAGGCCGGGTTGCGTCGTCCACGGTGACACCGCCGGACTCCGCGGACGCACCGCGCAGAGTGTCGTTCACCTACGACGACGCTGGGCGGGTCGTGACGGAGAAGCTGGGCGACCAGGTTCTCGCGACGGTTGGCTATGACGGCGCGGGAGAGCTCGCGTCGGTCACCTATGGCAACGGGTCGTCGCTGGCTTCCATTGCCAAGGACAACGGCTCCCGGCTGCTGTCGCTCGGGTGGAAGACGAGTGACGGCAAGGACGTTGTCTCGAAGGTCGGTCGCACATCGGCGGGCACGATCGTCGACGAGTCCCTGGCGGGGGCCGACGCTCGCCCGAACGCCCCGAACTACGTCTACGACGGGCTCGGCCGGCTGACCGAGGCATATGTCACCGGTCACCACTACACCTACGACTTCACCTCGAGCGCTTCGGTTACCTGCCCGGTGGGCACCCAGCCGAACGCGGGGCTGAACACCAACCGGATGCGGCTGCTCGACGAGACCGCCGGCGGCACGGCCGAAACCCGGTACTGCTACGACGCGGCGGATCGGCTGCTGGCCACCGAAGGTGCGACTGCCCTGTCCGGGTTCGGCTACGACGCGGACGGCAACACCACGGCCTGGACCGCGGCCGATGGCAGCACGACGACGCTGGCGTGGGACGGGTCCGACCGCAACATCGGCGTGAGGACTACGGGGGCGACCCCGGCGGATATCGCCTACGTCCGAGACGCGACCAACCGGATCGTCCGGCGTGACCCGCGCGATTGCGACAACAACTCCGTCGTGCGCTACGGCTACACCGGCGACGGGGACAGTGCGGACCTCACTTTGAACGGAGCCGGGCGGCTCACCACGTTGTCGTTGACGCTGCCGGGCGGGGTGCTCTACACGTCGAAGGTCGGTTCCGATGGGGCGTTCACACCGTCGTTCGACCACCCGTCGGTGCGTGGGGACTTGGTGCTGTCCACCGATGCAGCCGGTCGCCAGGTCGGGAACCTGCGCACCTTCGATCCGTACGGTCAGCCGCTGGCCACTTCGGGCGTGGTCGACACCCAGAACGTGCCGGACAACTCCCTAGGCTCGATGGACTACGGGTGGCTCGGTCAGTACCAGCGGCCCTATGAGCACACCGGTGCGCTGTCCCTCGTGCAGATGGGGGCTCGGCCGTATAGCCCGCTGCTGGGCCGGTTCCTCTCGGTTGACCCTGTCGAGGGCGGTTCGGCGAACGACTACGACTACGTGGTCGGCGACCCGATCAACGCGACAGATCTCGACGGAACCATGTGGGGTTGGCTCAAGGCCACCGTCAACGTCGTGACCAAGGTCGCCGAGGTCGCTTCGTGGATTCCCGGTCCGATCGGTGCTATCGCGAGCGGCGTGGCCGCGGTCGGCAACGCTGTCCAGGGCAACTGGGGTGCCGCTGCGCAGTACGCTATGGGCGCCCTGACCGGAGGCGCTTCCCGCTATATCGGTGCGGCGGTGAAGGTCGCGCGCTCCGTCCGCGCGGTAAGGCACGTACCACAAGCGCGTAAGGTACGTGTCGGCGGTGTGATCACGGGTTACACCAGACACGGCTTGCAGCGGGTGATGGGCTCGCGGGGTGACGGTGGCGTCCACCCCAGGGCGATGCTCGATGCCGTGCGGAACCCCCGGAAGGCCGTCACGAACATTAAGCGGAGAACATCGGCCTATCACGGGAAGCACGCGGTCGTGGTGGTCAACCAACGGGGCAAGGTCGTTTCGGCCTGGCCGAAGGGAAAAGCAGGAAGGCGGATGCCTCGCCGATGAACGAACAACTCGAACGGTGGAAGCTGCTCCGGCGCCTCGCCGCGGACTACTTGTGGAGATGGGATATCTACGGGGTGGGCGAGGATCGCCAGTTCGCTCCGACCGAGTACGACGATTGGGCCGAGGACCTGACGAAAGTGCTGATGCGCGAGCCGACACGCGAGACGGTGCGTGCTGTGCTTGCCCGGCGGATCGCTGAGGACGGGATCAGTGGGGAGTCGCTCGGGAGTTTCGACATCGACGGTCTGCTCGCCGAGATCGGGTCTTCGAAGGAGCGGTGAATGGTCAGGGCCCGACTGGGCCTCTGGTGCGGCTCGACGTAACCATCGCCTCGCACAAATTTCTCGTCCGAGGAGTTGTCGGTGGTCGAGTTCGCGATGATCCAGTTGCGGTGCGGCACGACGGCTACGGCCAGGTCGGGCTGTCGGCGTGCTCGGTTGTTCGGCGGGAGGCCAGTTTCGCGGCGGCGGTGCCGGCGAAAAGCCGGGCGAGGGTGAAGTCGGTGTCCTGTGGGTTGCACGGGAGGCGGTGGTACATGGCGAAGGTGCCGAGCAGGCTGCCGTCACGGGCCAGGATCAGTGTGGACCAGTGCCTATTCCCGGGCGTAAGTCCACATCGGACTCGTTAGAGGACAAGGTCACAGTGGCCGTCGGACAGCGGAAAGCGCTCCGGCGGCCACTGTCCATGCCCTGACATCGAATCCCGGGTGGCGCTGTCAGGGCGTATGTCTTGCGGTGGGGAGCAGGTAGCCCCCTTGGAATAGGTCGTCTAAAGGTTGTCCCGTAACGATGTCGTGCCTGGGTCGATGATCTTGGCGTGGAGCAGGTGATCAGCGCGGACCGGCCGGAGTAGGTGCCGGTGTTCACGGGTCTGTCGGTCAAGCAGTTTCGGAAGCTGGTGCGGATCGTGGCCGGTCGGGGTGGCGAGCAGACCGGGGCCGGCCGGCGGCGGGGCCTGTCGTTGGCGGATCGGGTACTGCTGACGGCCGTGTACTACCGCACGAACCTGACGGGGCGAAAGTCAACTCTGGGTCTGCAGTCAAGTTTCCGACCAACGTAGTCGTGGTCTCTCCAGTCATTGTGATCAAACTCCCTAGTTCAATGAAGAAAGCTCAACGAGACTTCGTTGCACGGCAACGATCAACTGGCCGCCGTACCGTCCGGTTCACGAACTCCAGTGGTCGGCTACGGTCAGCACACGGCCCGCACCCGTGAGTTCCAGCCGTACATGGCTTCAGAAATCGCGAACCCTCGGGTGTCGGCACTGTCGAATAGCCTGATCCGACGGCAGAAATCCCCGCAGCAAGCCACCGCATGTTCAACTGGTGTCAGCGCCATACCATCGCCGACCAAGGCCCGATAGCCTGCTCTGTCATGCATCTGATCCTGATCCGCCACGGCGAATCGCACCACACCGTCCGCGGCATCGCTTCGAGCGAACGCGGGTGTCTCGGTCTGACCGACCATGGGCGCGGGCAAGTTGACGCCCTGCGAACGCGGTTTGCCGGTGAACAGCGACGGGTCGACACTCTGCTGTCTAGCACCGCTGACCGGGCTCGCCAGACTGCAGAACTCCTGCACCCAGCATTCGGCACTGACACCATCGTGGCCGACCGCGACTTGTGCGAGTTGCGGCTCGGTCAAGGCGACGGGTTGCCCAGGGCGAAGTTCAAGGCGAGGTTTGGCTCGTTCGACCTCGTCGCCGCACCGAACCAACCAATCTGTCCCGACGGCGAGAGCTGGAACGACTTCCGCAACCGCGTTCACAACATGCTCAACACACTGGCCGCGACCTACCAAGGCAAGACGGTGGTAGCCGTTACCCACGCTGGCTTCATCGTGGTCGCGTTCATGATCCTGTTCGCGATTCCCCGCCCCGGAACCGGAACACGCATCGATCCAGACTTCACGTCCGTCACCGAATGGGAACACGACGACACGACCAATATCTGGCGCCTGGTCCGTTTCAACGACACCGCTCATCTCCGGCTCAAGACCACCTGACATCTCACGTGGAATCCATGACATCTCGCCGACCAAGTGACACAAGCCGAGCCGAAGTAGACTTGTCCAGGCGGGCGAGCCGTCAGGCTTTCAGCGCGGGCTCGGCGGCGTCGGTGTTCGTGTTCGGTACGTCGGTCTTGTCCGGGTTGATGGCGAACCTTTTCGGTGCCTCGCATGTCTTGCGCGCNNGCAGTCCGCCCTTGGGCAGTCGGTCCTTGTCCGGTCGGGCGGTGTCGGTGGTGTCGGCGACCGCAGGCGGTTCCGCCGCAGACGGCTCGGTCCCGGTCGTGCTGTCGGCCGGATCCCCCGGTGCGGTGTCGGGCACCGGGCTGGTGTCGTTCTCGACGTCGGCGGCAGTTACCGGACCGACCTTGTCGTCGGTGGTGTCCGTGGCGGGGGACTCCGCGTCGTCATCGGCGTCCGAACCGGTGGTGGTGTCCTGCGCTGCCGTGGTGTTCGTGATGGTCGCGCCGTCGGTGTCGGAGGTGGTCTCCTCTGCCGCCTCGGTGCCGTCGGTGGCGTCGCTCGCTGTGGTGTCCGGTCGCGTGTCCTCGGTGCCGGGTGTGGCATCACGGTCCGACGGGGCGAGCGCCCACGTGTCGGGATTGCGCGGGCCGTCTCCGGCGGTCCGGATCGCGGTGCCGTCGCGCCCCCAGCGGGCCAGGATCTTCGCGGCGGTCGAACGGCCGACTCCGGCGGTTATCGCCAGTGCGGCGGTCGTGGAGGCGGGATTGGCGGTCAGCGCCGCCCGCACTTTGTCTTTTGTGGTGGGCGCGTTCTGCGTGCCGGGCGCATCGGACACGGCATGCAGGTGGCGGTCGCTGTCGGTGGCGTCAGGGATCGGGGTGGTGTGGTTCTTGCGGGACATGACGGACTCCATGCGTTAGGTATGGAATGGGGATGGTCATGCCCCGGCCGGGGCGTTTGGCCCGCCGGTGCGCATCCGGTTGTTCGAGCTACACGTCTATGGACGCTTCGTCACCGCGCCATTGTCAAGCGATCCGTCAAACAAGACATGTGTCTCATGTGGACAGCGCCGCTTGTTGACTACCGGTGACGTGTCACGTGGCAGCGGCAACCAGTCAAAGAAGCTTGCCGGAGGCGTCGCCGGGGCGGTCGGCGGGTGTGGTGAGGGCGCGACGGAGGTCGACCATGCGGACGCCGTGGCAAGGTGACAGACGGCTGGACGACGTGGCAGTGAGGTTGCCCCCGGGAATCGGACACCGGGGTTTATGCCACGAGGGCGAGGTCTTGACGATACAGCCAGCCTTCCTGGGTGGGCAGGTAGGTGATGTCGCCGACGAACCGCTCGCCGGGCGCGTCGGCGGTGAAGTCCCGGCCGATCAGATCCGGTGCTGGTGCGACGGCCGTGTCCTGCTTGGTCAGCGAGC
>NZ_MQUQ01000029.1 GCF_001953865.1 Amycolatopsis coloradensis | reverse complement strand
TGCAACCGAAGGGTTGTGGGAGAGTAGGACACCGCCGGACTAACTTCAGGACAGGGTCCTGACCAGGGTTGAGAACCTCTGACAGGTTCTCCCCGGTCAGGGCCCTGTCTCTTTTCATGTCCAAGGACGGACTACAGTGGTCCGTTGGCGCGCCCAGTGGGTGTCGCCGGTATCGAAAACTTTTCAATAGTGGCAGGAGGCCAGGTGTCCGAGTTCGGTCGACGTGACTCAGATGATGGCGCGTCCGGCCGGTCGGGCCGCCGGGACGAGAGTCCCCGCGGAGGCCGGTCTGACGCGCAGCGAGGTGACCGGCGTGGTTCCGCCGGCGGCAGGCAGGACCGGGGTGGTCGCGACGGCGGCTATCAGGGCCGTCCGCGCCGTGACGACCGCGGTGCCCGCGGTACGAGCAGCTACCCCGGCAAGCCCGCGCGCAGTGGCGACGGTCCCCGCGACCAGCGCTCCGGCGGCAGCAGGTTCGCCGGCCAGGGGCGCGACGACAACCGTCCGCGCTACAACAACGACGACCGTCGCGGCCCTGGTGCCGGCGACCGTCGTGACGACCGGTCCGGCGCTCGCGACAACGATCGTCGTGGCGGCTACCGCTCCGACGACCGGCGCGACAGCCGGGACAACCGCGGCGACCGTGGTGGTTACCGCTCGGACAACCGCGGTGGCGACAGCCGTGGCGGTGACCGTGGGGGTTACCGCGGCGGTGACAACCGTAGCGACAATCGTGGCGGTGACCGTGGTGGTTTCCGGTCCGACAACCGCGGCGCCGACAACCGCAGCGGCAGTGACCGTGGGGGCTACCGCGGTGGCGACAACCGCGGGAGTGACAGTCGTGGTGGCGACCGCGGCGGATACCGCTCCTCCGACAGCCGTCCCGAGCGTCGCTACGACAACCGCTCCGACAATCGTTCGGACAGCCGTTCCGAAGGTCGGTACGACAAGCGTTCGGACAGCCGCTCGGACAACCGGTCCGAAGGCCGGTACGAGAAGCGTTCCGACAGCCGCCCGGCCCGTTCCGGCTACAGCTCGGACAACCGCGGCCGGTCCGACGACCGCCCGTCCGGCAACCGCTACGAAGGACGCCCCCAGGGCAAGTCGTACGGCGACCGGGACAGCCGGGGCGGCAGTGACGACCGTCATCCGTCCTACCGCGATCGTGACGACCGCGGCGGTTCCCGTACCGGTGGCTACAACAGCGACCGCCGTGACGACAAGCGCCCCTCCTCGGGAGACCGTCGTCCCAGCAGTGGTGGCTACGAGCGCAAGTCCTACGGAGACCGCGACAACCGTCCCGACCGGAGGCCTTCCTCCGATCGCCCGGAGAAGCGCTACGACGACAAGCGTGGCGACTCCCGTGGCGGCGAAGGCCGGTTCGAGCGCAAGCGCGAAGACCGTCCCCAGCGTGACCGTTCCGAGGGCCGCAAGGACTTCCGCGCCACGCCTCGCACCGACGACCGGCCGGTCGACGACGAGACCTTGGCGCGCGAGCTGCTGTCGGCTCCGGAACTGCCCGAGGGCATCGAGTTCTCCGACCTCGACGAAGAGGTCCGCCGCGAACTCCGCACGCTGCCCAAGGCGCTCGCGGAAACCGTCGGCAAGCACCTCGTCGCCGCGGGCGGTCTGATCGACGAAGACCCCGAAGCCGCGATGGAGCACGCCAAGTACGCGAAGGCCAAGGCGTCGCGGGTCCCGATCGTCCGTGAGGCGCTCGGCCTGGTCGCCTACCACTCGGGGCTCTGGTCCGAAGCGCTGTCCGAGCTGCGGGCCGTCCGCCGGATGACCCGGTCGGACGAGCACATCGCGATCATCGCGGACGCCGAGCGCGCCATCGGCCGCCCGGAGCGGGCGCTCGACCTCGCGAAGGAGGTCGACAAGGAGCGTCTCGCGAAGGCGACCCAGATCGAACTCGCGATCGTCGCCGCCGGCGCGCGCCGTGACCTCGGCCAGCTGGACGCCGCCGTCGTCTCCCTGCAGGGCGACGACCTCAAGGCGGAGAAGCGCGACCCGTGGAGCGCACGGCTGTTCTACGCCTACGCGGACAACCTCGCCGCCGCGGACCGCAAGGACGACGCGATCCGCTGGTTCCTGAACGCGGCAGAGGCCGACGAGGAGGACGAGACCGACGCCGCCGAGCGCGCCGCGGAGCTCACGAATGGCTGACGCCCTGTCGGCCGGGTACGACGCGGTCCTGTTCGACCTCGACGGCACGGTCTATCACGGCAGCAAGGTGGTCCCGGGTGCTCCGGAAGCTCTCCGGGCGCTTCGGGACCACGGCACCGTCGTCCGGTGGGTCACGAACAACGCCTCCAAGGCACCCGCGGAGGTTTCGGCGCACCTGGAGGCGCTCGGACTCCCCGCCACCCCCGACGAAGTCCACACGAGCTCTCAGGCCGCCGCCGCCCTGCTGGGCGAGCGGCTGCCTCAGGGCGCCGTCGTACTCGTCGTGGGTACGGCGTCCCTGGCCGCTCAGATCGAGTCGGTGGGGCTGCGGACGGTTCGGGAAGCCGGTCCGGACGTGGCGGCCGTGGTGCAGGGGCATTCTCCGGAGAACACCTGGGCCGCTCTCGCGGAGGCGTGTCTCGCCATCCGCGCGGGCGCGCTGTGGGTGGCGACCAACGTCGACGCGACCCTGCCGACCGAACGCGGTCTGCTGCCGGGCAACGGGTCGATGGTCGCCGCTCTGCGCCACGCCACCGGCGCCGAACCGCTGGTGGCCGGCAAACCGGCACCGCTGCTGTTCACGACGGCGGCGAAGGACGCCGGCGCGGAACGTGCCCTGGTCGTCGGCGACCGGCTGGACACCGACATCGAAGGCGCGGTCGCGGCCGGGATCGACGCGCTCTGCGTCCTCACCGGTGTCGCCGACGCGGCGTCCCTGCTCGAGGCGAGGCCCGAGGAGCGTCCGCGTTACCTCGCACACGACCTGACCGGTCTGAGCGACCGTGCGGATCTGCTCGAGGTCGGACCGAAGGACGGCTGGCGCGTCACCGCACAGGGTGACGTGCTCGAGGCCGAGGGTGAAGGCGACTCCTTGGACCTGTTGCGCGCGTTGTGCGCGGTGGCCTGGGAGTCGGGGATCACCGAGGTCCGTGGTGTGGGCGACACCGCCCGCGCCGCGCTCGGCGAGCTGCGCCTCGCCTGACCAGCGCTGCTAACTTGGTGGGGTGCAAGACCACTTCCACCCCGTTCCGCGGCCTCCGGTACCCGGCCCGCCGCCGGTCCAGGTCGACCAGTTTTCTCCGCAGGACACGGACCCCCGCGCCGGGGTCGACGAGGCCGTCGCCGGTCTCGACGACCTCGCTTCGCTTCCGCTCTCGGAGCACGTCGAACGCTTCGAAGCCGTGCACACCGAGCTGACGGTGGCGCTGTCCACCATCGACAAGGTCTGACCGCGTGCCCAAACGCGCCCGCCTGGACGCGGAGCTCGTCCGGCGGGGTCTGGCCCGCTCCCGCGAGCAGGCGTCCGCGCTGATCGCCGAGGGCAAGGTCAGCGTGCGCGGGATGGTGGCCACCAAACCCGCGACCGGCGTCGAGTCCGGTGCGCCGATCGTGGTGCGCGACGAAGACGACCCGGGCTGGGCTTCGCGCGGCGCGCACAAGTTGCTCGGCGCGCTCGAAGCCTTCACTCCGCAAGGTCTTTCCACCGAAGGAAAGCGTTGCCTCGACGCGGGCGCCTCGACCGGTGGCTTCACGGACGTCCTGCTGCGCAACGGCGCCGCCACGGTGATCGCCGCCGACGTCGGCCGCGGCCTGCTGGACTGGCGCCTGCGCACCGACGGCCGCGTGGTCGTCCTCGACAAGACGAACGTCCGCAACCTGACGCCGGAAGATCTCGACGGTCAGGTCGACCTCGTGGTCGGGGACCTCTCGTTCATCTCGCTCAAACTCGTCCTGCCCGCGCTGGCCGCCTGTGCGCGGGAAGGCGCCGACCTGGTGCCGATGGTGAAACCACAGTTCGAAGTCGGCAAAGACCGGCTCGGCAGCGGTGGCGTCGTCCGTGACCCGGAGCTGCGGGTCGAATCGGTGCTCGGCGTGCTCGCCGAGGCCGGGAAACTGGACCTGAACCTGCGCGGCGTCGTGGCGAGCCCGCTTCCCGGGCCTTCCGGGAACGTCGAATATTTCGTCTGGCTTACCCGCGGTGCGGGGGAGACCGTCGGCACCGATGCCGAACGGCTCGTCCGGACCGCAGTCCTGGAGGGACCCCAATGAGCGATCGCGAGGTGCTGCTCGTCGTGCACCCGGACCGGGACGCGACCCGGGACGCGGCACGCGAGGTTTCGGCCCGTTTCGCCAAGGCCGGTGTGCGGCTGCGGGTACTCGACGAGGACGTCCGGGAAATGCTGGAGGCGGACGGCGGGATCGGCGCGCCCTGCACGGTCATGGCGCCGGAGCAGGACCCGGCCGCCGGGACCGAGCTGGTGTTCGTGCTCGGCGGCGACGGCACGCTGTTGCGGGCCGCCGAACTGGCCAGGCCGAACGGCGTCCCGGTGCTCGGCGTGAACCTCGGCCGCGTCGGATTCCTCGCCGAGGCTGATTCCGACAAGCTGGCCGACACCGTCCAGCGCGCCGTGGACGGCGATTACCAGGTCGAAGAGCGGATGACCGTCGACGTGGTGGTCACCGTCGACGGTGAGGAGACCGTCCACACCTGGGCGCTCAACGAGGCCAGTGTCGAGAAGAGTTCACGGGAGCGGGTGCTGGACGCGCTCATCGAGGTCGATGGCAGGCCCGTGTCATCCTTCGGCTGCGACGGTGTCTTGTGCGCCACTCCGACCGGCTCGACGGCGTACGCGTTCTCCGCGGGCGGGCCGATCATCTGGCCGGACGTGCAGGCGCTGCTGGTGGTGCCGAGCAACGCGCACGCGATGTTCTCCCGGCCGCTGGTCGTCTCGCGTGACTCGGAGATCACCGTCGCCATCGATCCGGACGGCTCTCCGGCCGTCCTGACCTGCGACGGATCGCGGACCTTCGATCTTCCCGCCGGTGCGGCCGTGCGGGTCACCTGCGGCAAGGTGCCGGTGCGCCTGATCCGGCTGTGGGAGGGCCCGTTCACCGACCGGCTGGTGCACAAGTTCTCGTTGCCGATCAAGGGCTGGCGGGAGCGACACGCCCGCTGACCGGTGTTATGAACGGACCGTTTATAACAGAATTTGTTATGAACGGACCGTTCATAACGTGGCGGGTGCAGTAACCGTCGGGGTGGGCCGCTACGGTGGGCGTCGTGCTGGCCGAGATGCGCATCCAGGGCCTCGGAGTCATCGAGGACGCCCTGCTGGAACTGCACGCGGGCTTCACCGTTGTCACCGGTGAGACGGGTGCGGGCAAGACGATGGTCGTCAGCGGGTTGCACCTGCTCTCCGGCGGCCGAGCCGAAGTGTCCAAGGTGCGAACGGGAATGCTGAAGGCCTTCGTGGAAGGCCGATTCGAACTGGGCGGCGCCGAGGGCGCCACCCGGATCGTCACCGACGCCGGGGCGGAGGTCGACGAGGACGGCAGCGTCATCGCGCTGCGCGCGGTCTCGGTCGACGGCCGGTCGCGGGCCCACCTCGGTGGCCGTTCGGTGCCTGTCGGCGTGCTGGCCGACCTGTCCGAGCAGCTGATCGCGGTGCACGGGCAGAACGATCAGCTCCGCCTGCTGCGGCCCGCCGAGCAGCGCGCGGTGATCGACCGGTTCGCCGGTGAGGCCGTCACCGAACCGCTGGAGCGGTACCGCGCGGTCCGGGACGAGTGGCTCGCCGTCGTCGCCGAGCTGACCGAGCGGTCCACCCGCTCTCGTGAGATGGCCCAGCAGGCCGACCTGCTGCGGCACGGTCTCGCCGAGATCGACGCCGTCGCGCCGGAACCCGGCGAGGACACCGATCTCACCGAGCAGATCAAGCGGCTCGCCGCCGTCGACGAACTGCGCGCCGCGTCGAGTGCGGCGCACGCCGCCGTCGCCGGTTCGGCCGACGGTGACCCGGACGCGCCGGGCGCGCTGGGGCTGATCGGGGAGGCGACACGCCACCTGACCGGATCCGAGGACGCCGTGCTGCGCGACCTCGGGCCACGGCTGGACGAAGCTTCGATGCTGTTGTCCGAAGTGAGCGCCGAACTGGGCAGCTACCTCGAAACGCTCGACGCCGACCCCGCGTTGCTGGAGAAGGTGCTCGCGCGCCAGGCCGACTTGAAGCGGCTCACCCGCAAGTACGCGGCCGATGTGGACGGTGTACTGGCCTGGGCCGACGACGCACGCCGCCGGATGTCCACGATGGACACTTCCGAAGAGGCACTGGCCGAACTGGCCTCCCGTCGGGACAAACTCGCGGTGACGCTCGCCGAACACGCGCTCCGCCTGTCGCAGGCGCGGGTCGAAGCCGCCGCCGAGCTGGCCGAGGCGATCACCTCGGAGATGTCCGGACTCGCCATGGGGCAGGCGGAGATCGAGATCACCGTCGAGCGGCGCACCGTGGACGAGAGCGACGCGCACGCGGTGCGGGTCGAGGGCAGGCTCGTGCACGCCGGGCCCGACGGCGTCGACGATGTCGAACTGCTGCTGCGCGCGCACAACGGCGCACCCCCGCTTCCGGTGCACAAGGCCGCTTCCGGCGGTGAGCTTTCCCGCGTGATGCTGGCGATCGAGGTCGTCCTCGCGCACGCCGACACCGTGCAGACGCTGGTGTTCGACGAGGTCGACGCCGGGGTCGGCGGGCGAGCGGCGGTCGAGATCGGCAGGCGGCTGGCGCGGCTGGCGCGCAGTCACCAGGTCCTGGTGGTCACGCACCTGCCGCAGGTGGCCGCGTTCGCCGATCAGCATCTGGTGGTGGACAAGGGCACCAGCGGCGGGGTGACCCGCAGTGGCGTGCGCGTGCTCGAACAATCCGAGCGCGTCGTCGAACTCGCGCGGATGCTCGCCGGGATGGAAAGCACCGAGACCGGCCGGGCGCACGCGGAAGAATTGCTCGCCGTCGCCGAGGCCGACAAGAGCGCGCCGGACAAGCCCAAGGCCCGTCGCGGCGGAAAGCGCAAGAAGGCGAAATAGCGGCGGGTCTGAGTCCGCCCACCGACGACTCGCGGCGTGACCTGGGCATCTCAGGCGTGCAATGCAGGGGCCTTTCATAGCGAAATTCGCGATGAAAGGCTTCTTCATTAGCAGCCGGACAGGTCCAAAGGCCCCTGCACCGGTCCGCTCATCGCCGTCTGCGAGCGCAGGGGAAATCACGCTCCGAAGCCGGGTCGACCCTTCGTGGGACAAGCGGCGTAGCGCGACCGGGTGTGGGTTAATCGGCGTGTTTTCTTCGGCGTGGCGGACGCGGAAGGCCGGGCGAATTTGTCACTATCGGTCGCATGAAGCTCACCGGCTTGCTCACGCGTAACCAAGAGACCCTCCCCGGGATCACCGGCGTCGCCAGGGTCGACAGGCGCACGCGTGAGCTTCTCCGCCGGCTGAGCCCTGGCGACATCGTGGTCCTCGACCAGCTCGATCTTGACCGGTCGACGGCCGATGCCTTGGTGGAGGCCGAAGTCGCGGCGGTGGTGAACGCTTCGCCGTCGATCTCCGGCCGGTTCCCCAACCTCGGCCCGGAAATCCTGCTCGAGGCCGGGATCCCGCTGGTCGATTCGGTCGGCGGTGAACTGCTGCGCAAGGTGAAGGACGGCACCAAACTCCGCCTGCACGAGGGCGTCGTCTACATCGGTGAGCGGCAGCTCGGATCGGGGGTCCAGCAGACGCGTGAGAGCGTCGCGGACCAGATGATCGAGGCCAAGGCCGGAATGTCCACCCAGCTGGAGGCCTTCTCCGCGAACACGATCGAGTTCCTCCGCCGGGAACGCAGCCTCATTCTCGACGGCGTCGGTGTCCCGGAGATCCGGGTTCCGTTGAAGGATCGGCACGCCCTCGTGGTCGCGGGCGGAAACGGGCACGCCGAAGACCTCAAGAAGCTGAAGAAGTACATTTCCGAGCACCGACCGGTGCTGATCGGTGTCGACGCCGGGGCCGACACCCTGCGTGCGCAGGGCTACCAGCCGGACGTCATCGTCGGTGACCCGCACGGGATCGGGGCGGAAACGCTGCGCAGTGGCGGCGAGGTCGTGGTCCCGGCGCAGCCGGACGGCCACGCGCCGGGCGTCGAACGGATCCAGGACCTCGGGATCGGCGCGGTCACCTTCCCCGCCACGGGCAACGCCGAGGACCTGGCGCTGCTGCTGGCCGACGCGCACGAAGCCAGTCTCGTGGTCACCGTCGGTTTCCAGGCGACGCTGCGGGAATTCCTCGACCACGGCCGGTCCGGGTCGAATCCGTCGACGTTCCTCACCAGGCTCAAGCTCGGCACGAAACTGGTCGACGGCAAGGCGGTCGCGACCCTGCACCGCAGCCGGGTGTCGATCGGCGCCATCGTCCTGCTGGTGCTGGCGACCTTGGTGGCCGTCGCGGCCGCGCTGCTCGTCTCCGACGTGGGTTCGGTCTACCTCGACTGGATCCGCGACACCTGGAACTCGTTCATCGCTTGGGGCAAGGGACTTTTCACGTGATTTCACTGCGGTACCACATCGTTTCCATCGCCGCCTGCTTCCTGGCGCTCGCCGTCGGGGTCGTGCTCGGCTCCACGGCGCTGAACGGTTCGCTGCTGTCCGGACTCGCCGGGCAGAAGGAAGATCTGGGCTCCCAGGTGGCGGATCTCGAGGCACAGCGCAATGCGCTGAACGCCCGGCTCGGTGACGCGGACGCGTTCGCCGGGGCGATGGGGCCGAAGGTCGTCGCCGGTCAGCTGGACAAGCGTTCGGTGGTGCTGGTGACCACAGAGGACGCGAAGCCCGCGGACCGCGACGCGCTCAAGCAGCTCGTCGGGCAGGCCGGTGCCGCCGTCACCGGCGAGATCCAGCTGACCGCGGCGTTCTCCGACCCGATGCGGTCCGATCAGCTACGTGACGTCGTGACCCGCTTGCAGCCCGCCGGTGTCCAGTTCCCGACCGCGGGTGACCCCGGCACCCTCGCCGGTGCCCTGCTCGGCTCCGTGGCGTTGCTGAACAAGGACAACGCGCAGCCGCAGTCCACGCCGGTGGAACTGGCGGCCGCGCTCGGCGGGCTCACCGACGGCGGTTTCCTCAAGGCGGGCCAGGACGTCAAGCCCGCACAGCTCGCGATCGTGCTCACCGGCTCCAAGTACACCGGCGACGGCGCCGGTGACCGCGCTTCGACCGTCGCGCGTTTCGCCGCGCAGCTCGACCGCTCCGGCGCGGGCACGGTTCTGGCAGGCGACGCGGGGTCCGCCGACGGCACCGGCGCGATCGGCGTCGTCCGCGCCGACACCTCGGCGACCTCGATCTTGTCCACTGTGGACAACGCGGAGACCGCGGCGGGCCGGGTCACCACGATCATGGCGCTGCGCGAGCAGCTCGAAGGCGGCGCCGGCCGCTACGGCATCGCGGGCAACGCCCAGGCTCCCGCTCCCGGTATCGCCGCCGAAGGCAACTGACCCCCACGCGTTTCGTCCTCTAGTTGCGGTAGTTGCACGTGCAACTACCGCAACTAGAGGACGAAACGCGGTGTTTTGTGTTCCAGAGCCGGGGATCGGGTTCGGCCGCGGTGGACGAGGCGGACCGGATATCACCTCGCGGTGGCTCGTCGTCAATGTTTCTGCCGATAAACTCGGGTCACGAGCTGTCACGGCTGGTTGAGCGAGGGGGACGAGTGGCCGAGGAAGGACCGCGCCAGCCGCTGGCCGCGACTCGGCAACGGGTCCGGGACGAGCTGCGTGAACGGATCCTCACCGGGCGGCTGAAGCCGGGGGACCGGCTCGTCGAACGTGAGCTCGCCGAGGACCTCGGTGTCTCGCGGGTCCCGGTGCGTGAGGCCATCCGGAGCCTGGAGGCCGAAGGCTTCCTCACCGTCCAGTCGCCTCGGCGCATCGTCGTACGCCAGCTGGCGAGGGCCGACGTCGAGGAGCTGTTCGACGTCCGCGAAGCCCTCGAAGGACTCGCCGCGGGGCTGGCCGCCGAGCGGGCGGGCAAACCGGGACTCCGCGCGCTCGAACGCCTGCTCACGGAAGCCGCGCATGCCACCGAAAGCGGCGACCCGGCGCGGATCACCTCGCTCAACACCCGCTTCCACGACGAGATCGTCGCGTTGTCGGGCAACGGCCTGCTGCGCGAGATCCTGCGCCCCCTGGAAGGCAGGCTGCGCTGGCTCACCAGCCAGAACGAGCACTGGGGCGAACTGCTCGGCGAACACCGCTGCCTCTACGACGCGATCGCTTCGGGCGACGCGGACCACGCGCGGACCCACGCCGTCGAACATGTCCGGGTGAACCGCGAAGTCGCCTTGCGGACGTTGTTCCCCGAGGACGGCGGAAAACGCTCCGCGGGCTGAACCGGACATGTCAGACTCCGGGGATGATCACCGACGAACAACGGGCCGCCCGCACCGCGCGGGCGGTGGCCGCCGCGGTCGCCGCGGGCCGCGACCTCGGCCTCACCGTCATCGAACCCGAGGTCCTGTACGACGTTTTCTCCGTCATCGTGCGACTGGCGCCTTCGCCCGTGGTCGTCCGCGTGCCGACCGTGCTGCCGCGCACGACCACCCTGGAGACGCAACTGGCCGACCAGCGACGCGAACTCGCCGTCGCCGCCTGGCTCGGGGAGCAGGGGCTCCGGGTCGTCAAGCCGAGCCCGCTGGTGCCGGTGGAACCCGTGCGGCGCGACGGTTTCGCGATGACGTTCTGGGAGTATATCGAGTTCATCGAGGACGCGAACCTCAGTGCGGAGTACTCGGCCAAGCTCATCGCGAAGCTGCACGCGGCGCTGCGCGAATACCCGGGTGAGCTGGAGTTCCTGAACGGACTCGATCCGTTCATCCCCGACGGTCTCGCCCGGCTCGAAGACCGGCCGGATCTGCTCGACCCCGCCGACCTCGTCCGCGCCCGTCGCGAATGGGAGGTGTTCCGGCCGATGCTCGAATCGGAGGAGGCGTTCGCCAAGGCCTTTCCCGGTGTCACCGTCCAGCCGGTCCACGGCGATTCGCCGGGCTACAACCTGATCGTCACCACCGAAGGCGACCTTTACGCCGACTTCGAACTCGTCCACCGCGGCCCGATCGAGCGCGACCTCGCCTTCACCGGCCCCGAGGGCATCGAGGCGTACAACGCCGCCGCCGGGGAACTCGGTCTGCGCGAGGTCGACGAACGCGTGCTGCGGACCTTCGAAGCGGTGGGCCTGCTGCAGGTGGTCGCGTGTCTGTCGATGGCGCCCGAGCTGCCGATGCTCGTCGACGGCCTCAAGCCGATGATCGACCAGTGGCGGGAAACACCCTTCCCCGGCTAGGGCCGCGCGCGCGTTTCTTTTCGGCCGGAGGCCTCGGAATCGCGGAGGCGGGCCGCTGACATGGCTGGCTGCGGAAATCCGAAAGCGCACCTCGAGAGACACCGGCTAGCCGAGCATCGCGGTCCAGGCTTCGGCGAATCCGGGGTAGGTCTTCCCGACCGTCCCCGGATTCTCCACCTCGACGCCTTCGACCTTCAGCCCCAGCACCGCGGCCGCCATCACGAGCCGGTGGTCGTCGTAGGTGCGGAACTTCCCGCCGTGCAGCGGCGCCGGCGTGATACGCAGCCCGTCTTCGGTCTCGCGGACGTCCGCGCCGAGCGACGACAGTTCGGTGGCGAGCGCGGTCAGCCGGTCGGTCTCGTGGCCGCGCAGATGCGCCACCCCGGAGACGACCGACGGGCCCTCGGCGAGGCACAGCAGCGCGGCGATCACCGGGGTGAGTTCGCCGACCTCGTGCAGGTCCAGTTCGACGCCGGGGATCGTGCCGCCGCCGGTGACCGTCAGGCCGCCCGCGTCGAGTTCGGCGGTCCCGCCGAGGACGGGCACCAGGCTGCGGAGCCAGTCGCCCGGCTGAGTCGTCTGGTGCGGCCAGCCCGCGATCCGCACCGTGCCGCCGGTCGCGAGCGCCGCGGCGACGAACGGGGCGGCCGTCGAGAGATCCGGCTCGACGACGTACTCGGGGCAGGAAAGCCGTGTCGGGGCGACGTGGAATTCGGCGCCCTCACGGTCCACAGTGGCGCCGAAGCGGCGCAGCATCTCCACGGTCATCGCGATATGCGGTTCGCTGGGCACCGGGCCGCCGACCAGGCGCACGGTGACACCCTGCTGGAACGACGGTCCCGCGAGCAGCAGCGCGGACAGGAACTGGCTCGACGCCGAGGCGTCCAGATCGACCTTGCCGCCCCGCAAACCGCCTTCGCCGTGGACGGTGAACGGCACCGCGTCACGGCGGTCGTCGTCGATGCGCGCGCCGAGGCCGCGCAGCGCCTTCAACAGCGGACCGATGGGACGGCGCCGGAGAGCCTCGTCCCCGTCGAACAGTGCCGGGCCGGTGCCCAGCGCGGCGAGCGCGGGGGTGAACCGGGCGACCGTGCCCGCGTTGCCGAGTTCCACCCGGACGGTCTCGTCGGGATGGACGCGGCCGGGGCCGAGCGGGTGCACGAGATAGCCGCCGATGCTGCCCTGCGAGTGGGCGCCCAGCGCGTAGATCGCGCCGAGCATCAGCCGCGCGTCCCGCGAGTCGAGCGGGGCCCGCACCCGCGTCGGCGCGCTGGCGAGCGCGGCGAGGACATAGGCCCGGTTGGTGATCGACTTCGAGCCGGGGACGCGGATGTCCGCGTCGAGCGGGCCTTCCGCGACCGGTGCGGTCCAGGTGTCGTGCGCGTCTGTCACGCCGCGAGGGTAGCGGTTTTCCACTCCATCGGACGCTTGCGGCGTGGCCGGTGAGCGCCTCGGCGGGCGTGGGATAAGGTGGAAGCCCGTGGGACTTCAGTCGCGGGCTACCAAGTATGTCTTTGTCACCGGAGGCGTCGCCTCCTCTCTGGGTAAGGGACTCACGGCTTCCAGCCTGGGTCAGCTCCTTACCGCACGTGGGCTCCGGGTCACGATGCAGAAGCTGGATCCGTACCTCAACGTCGATCCAGGCACGATGAACCCGTTCCAGCACGGTGAGGTGTTCGTCACCGACGACGGCGCCGAAACCGATCTGGACATCGGGCACTACGAGCGTTTTCTCGACCGGGCTCTCGACGGCAAGGCCAACGTCACCACCGGGCAGGTCTACTCCGAAGTCATCGCCAAGGAGCGCCGTGGTGAGTACCTCGGCGACACCGTGCAGGTCATCCCGCACATCACCGACGAGATCAAGTCCAGGATCACCGCCGCGGCGGGCGCGGACGAGGACGGGAACAGCCCGGACGTCGTGATCACCGAGGTCGGCGGCACCGTCGGCGACATCGAGTCGCTGCCGTTCCTGGAGGCCTGCCGTCAGGTCCGCCACGACGTCGGCCGTGATCAGTGCTTCTTCCTCCACGTCTCGCTGGTGCCGTACCTCGCGCCGTCGGGGGAGTTGAAGACCAAGCCGACCCAGCACTCGGTCGCCGCGCTGCGCAACATCGGCATCCAGCCCGACGCGCTCGTCTGCCGCGCCGACCGGGAGCTGCCGGAGGACCTCAAACGCAAGATCGGCCTGATGTGCGACGTCGACACCGAGGCCGTCATCGCCTGCCCCGACGCTCCGTCGATCTACGACATCCCGAAGGTGCTGCACCGTGAGGCGCTCGACGCCTACGTGGTGCGCCGTCTCGGGCTGCCGTTCCGCGACGTCGACTGGACGGTGTGGGGTGACCTGCTCGACCGCGTCCACAACCCGTCGGAGACGGTGCGGGTCGCGCTCGTCGGCAAGTACATCGATCTGCCGGACGCCTACCTGTCGGTGACCGAGGCGCTGCGTGCGGGCGGCTTCGCCCACCGCGCCAAGGTCCAGATCTCCTGGGTCCCCTCGGACTCCTGCGAGACCCCGGCCGGTGCCGCGGCCGCGCTGTCCGATGTGGACGGTGTGCTGGTGCCGGGCGGGTTCGGCGTGCGCGGGATCGAGGGCAAGGTGGGCGCCATCGCCTACGCCCGCACCCACGGGCTGCCGCTGCTGGGTCTGTGTCTCGGCCTGCAGTGCATGGTGATCGACGCGGCCAGGAACCTGGCCGGGATCGAGGACGCGAACTCGGCCGAGTTCGACGACGCGAGCGCGAACCCGGTCATCTCCACGATGGCCGACCAGCGCGACGTCGTCGCGGGCGAACGCGACATGGGCGGCACGATGCGGCTCGGCGCCTACATCGCCAAGCTCAAGCCGGGCTCGCAGGTCGCGAAGGCGTACGGCAGCACCGAGGTCTCCGAGCGGCACCGTCACCGCTACGAGGTCAACAACGCCTACCGCAAGCGCCTTTCCGAGGCCGGTCTGGTGTTCTCGGGCACGTCGCCCGACGACCACCTTGTCGAGTTCGTGGAGCTGCCCGCCGACAAGCACCCGTTCTTCGTCGGCACCCAGGCGCACCCGGAGCTCAAGAGCCGCCCGACCCGCCCGCACCCGCTGTTCAGCGCGTTCGTCAAGGCCGTCGTGGACCGCAAGGTCGCCGAGCGGCTGCCGGTCGAGCTGCCCGAGGCCCCTCAGACGGTGGCCCGGTGACCGAACCCGGCAAGCACGAGTTCACCGTGGCGTCCACAAGGGACGTCCACATCGGACGGGTCGTCGGGCTGCGGGTCGACGAGGTCGTGATGCCCGGCGGTGGCACCGCGCGGCGTGAGGTCGTCGAACACCTCGGCGCGGTCGCCGTCGTCGCGCTGGACGCGGACGGCGCGGTCACGCTCATCCACCAGTACCGCCACCCGGTCGGGCGGCGGCTGTGGGAACTGCCCGCCGGTCTGATCGACAAGGCGGGGGAGGACCCCGTCGGCGCGGCGAAACGCGAGCTGGTCGAGGAGGCCGGGCTCAGCGCCGAGCGCTGGGAGACCCTCGTCGACGTCGCGGCGTCGCCCGGGTTCACCGACGAGGTCGTGCGCGTCTACCTCGCCAGGGAACTGTCCGAAGTGGACAGGGAGGTCCTCGGCGAGGAGGAGGCCGATCTCGTCACGGCGAAGTTCCCGCTCGCCGAGGCCGTCCGGATGGCGCTGGCCGGTGAGCTGGTGAACGGGGCGACCGTCGGCGGTGTGCTGGCCGCGCACGCGGTGCTCACGGGCGCCGCTTCGACGCGGCCGTCGGACGCGCCTTGGGAGGACCGGCCGACGAAGTTCGCTTCGCGCTCTCTCTAGATCGTTCCAAGTCCGTGAAGGACTCCTTGACAAGGAGTCCTTCACAGACGCCGGACCCCTTCAGGACACGCCAGGGCTCAGTCGTGGCGCAGGCGGCCCCGCGAGTCGGTGCCGCACGTGACCACCACGACCGCCGGCTGGGCGAGCGCGAGCCCGGCGTGGCCGGTGTAGAACCGCCCGGTCACGAACGGCAGCACGATTTGCAGCACCCCGGCGGCGACCTTAGCGGCGCGGGCAGGTCCTGGAAGAGCGGCCGGAGTTCGCCGAGCGTCACGGCCTCGTACTCGTCCGGCGTCAGCCTTCCCTGGCTGTAGTGGTCGGCGAGCAGCCGCGCCGCCTCCTCGCGCTCGGCGGTGCCGACGCGCATCTCCTCCGAAGAGATGGTCTCAAGGTATCCCGTTCACACCTGCGACGCGGTACGCGCGGCGAACCCCCGAACAGGTCACGATCGTCCTAGAGTGTCCGTGTGTCACGGGCTGCCGGAGTCGCCCAGGTGGTCGCCGCTTACCTCGACCACCTGGTGGTCGAGCGCGGAACCGCGAGGAACACCCTCGACAGCTACTCCCGCGATCTGCGCCGGTACACCGCGTACCTCGGCGGCGCCGACGTCGAGCGATTCACCGACGTCACCCCCGCGCACGTCACCTCGTTCGGTGCCGCGCTGCGTGAAGGCGACGAAGAACATCGGCCGCTGGCCGCGTCCTCGGCGGCTCGCGCGCTTGTCGCGGTGCGGGGGCTGCACAAGTTCGCGCATGCCGACGGCATCACCGAAGACGATCCGGCCCGCGAGGTCCGGCCGCCCGCCGCGGCGAAGCGGCTGCCCAAGGCGTTGCCGGTGCACGACGTGCTGCGACTCTTGGAAACGCCGTCACCGGAAGGGGAGCGGCCGCTGCGGGACCGGGCCCTGCTGGAGCTGCTGTACTCCACCGGCGCCCGGATTTCCGAAGCCGTCGGGCTCGACGTCGACGACATCGACGACGCCGAACGGACCGTGCTGCTCGACGGGAAGGGCGGCAAGCAGCGCATCGTGCCGATCGGCCGTCCCGCGCTCGAAGCGGTGCACGCCTACCTCGTCCGCGCGCGGCCGGTGCTGGCCACGCACGGCAGGGGGACACCGGCGATGTTCCTGAACGCCCGCGGCTCCAGGCTTTCCCGGCAGAGCGCGTGGCAGGTTCTCAAGGACACGGCGGAATCCGCGGGCATCACGGCGGGCGTCTCCCCGCACACCCTGCGCCATTCCTTCGCCACGCATCTGCTCGAAGGCGGCGCCGACGTCCGCGTCGTGCAAGAACTGCTGGGCCACGCTTCGGTGACCACCACCCAGGTGTACACGCTGGTCACGGTCAACACACTCCGCGAGGTCTACGCGACAGCACACCCCCGCGCGCTCGGCTAATCGACCCTGTCGGTCACGGCGAGCCTCTTTGGCTCGATTCGCGAATCGCGCATAGGCTGCCGAGGATCCTGCCGAAGAGGAGCTTTCGCGTTATGTCGACACCGAACGAGCCGGCGAAGCCGTCCGCGTCCGCCGGTTCGGCCGCGGCGAGCCTCAGCCAGGTGACCATCGCAACCCCCGCCGAACACGACGGCGACGAACCGGCGGAGGACACGATCTCTTCCCGCGGCCGCAAGGCCAAGCGCGCCAAAGAAACCAAACAGCAGGAACGCGAGAACGACGGCATCGGGCCGACCGGCCGTCCGTACCGCGAGATCCCCGAACCGCCGCCGCTGGAGCGGCACGGCCCCGCACTGGTGATGGCCATGTGCAACCAGAAGGGCGGCGTCGGCAAGACCACCTCGACCATCAACCTCGGTGCGGCGCTCGCCGAATGCGGCCGCCGGGTACTGCTGGTCGACTTCGATCCACAGGGCGCGCTGTCGGTGGGCCTCGGCATCCAGCCGCACGAGCTGGACCAGACGGTCTACAACGTCATCATGGAGCGCTCGGTCAGCATCGCCGACGTCATCCGGAAGACCCGGGTGGACGGCGTCGACCTGCTGCCGAGCAACATCGACCTGTCCGCGGCCGAGGTCCAGTTGGTCGCAGAGGTAGGGCGCGAACACACTTTGTTACGGGTCCTTCGTCCGGTCATGAACGACTACGACTATGTTCTTGTCGACTGCCAGCCCTCGCTAGGCCTGCTGACGGTGAACGCACTGACCGCCGCGGACGGTGTGATCATCCCGCTGGAGTGCGAGTTCTTCAGTCTGCGAGGCGTAGCGCTCCTGATCGACACCATCGAGAAGGTGCAGGAACGCCTCAACCCCAAACTGGACATCACCGGGATTCTCGCCACCATGTACGACCCGAGAACCCTGCACTCGAAGGAGGTCATGGCGAGAGTGGTGGAGGCATTCGGCGACATCGTGTTCGACACGGTGATCAACCGCACCGTGCGGTTCCCCGAGACGACTGTCGCGGGCGAGCCGATCACGACCTGGGCCCCCAAATCAGCCGGCGCGGCGGCCTACCGCGCGCTGGCCCGCGAGGTGATCGCCCGGTGAGCAGGCGAGCTTCCCTGCCCGGAGCATCCGAACTGTTCAGGATCACCTCCAGCCCGGCTCTGGATCTCCCGCCCGCACCCGAACAGCCCGCCCCCTCGACGGGGAACGGCGACGGGCACGACACGGAGAACGGGGCGGGACAGGCGCACAAGGAACAGCTGACCCGTGCGGCGCGCAGTGGTTCCGGGCGGACCAAGCACGACGCGAAGATCACCGTCTACGTCTCCGGCGACGAACTGCTGGCGATGGAGCAGGCCAGGCTGAACCTCCGGGCGAAGCACGGGCTCGTGCTCGACCGCGGCAGGCTGGTCCGCGAGGCGGTGGCCGTCCTCCTCGCCGATTTCGACGCGGGCGGCGAGGAGTCGGTACTCGTCCAGCGATTGCGGGCGGGCACCGAGGACGGGAAAGAGACCGAGAACTGATGGACGACCCGGCCGAGGCTGCTCCCAGCGGCCCAGAGCCGGTCGAGCGGACAGAAGCAGACGAGACCCCCGCCGTGCACGAGACCGTGCACGGCGGGATGGTCCCCGAAGGACTGGCCAACGAAGAGCTGAGCACGTCCAAGTTCAAGGTGAACCTGGCGAACTTTCAGGGCCCCTTCGACCTGTTGCTCCAGCTGATCTCGCAGCACCAGCTCGACGTCACCGAAGTCGCGTTGCACCGGGTCACGGACGATTTCATCGCCTACACCCGCGCGCTCGGCACGGAATGGAACCTCGACGAGACGACCGAGTTCCT
This sequence comes from Amycolatopsis coloradensis, assembly GCF_001953865.1. Classification (GTDB taxonomy): domain Bacteria; phylum Actinomycetota; class Actinomycetes; order Mycobacteriales; family Pseudonocardiaceae; genus Amycolatopsis; species Amycolatopsis coloradensis. Next base: position 75,690 of record NZ_MQUQ01000029.1, on the reverse strand, counting down.
GGTCATCGCGGCCACCCTGCTCGACCTCAAGGCCGCGCGACTGCTGCCCGCCGCCGAGGTGGAGAGCGAAGACGACCTCGCCCTGCTCGAAGCACGAGACCTGCTGTTCGCGCGCGTGTTGCAGTACCGGGCGTACAAGCAGGTCGCGGCGCTGTTCGGTGAGCTGGAGGCCGGCGCGCTGCGGCGGTATCCACGATCGGTCGCGCTCGAAGACCGGTTCATGGGTCTGCTGCCCGAGGTGATGCTCGGCGTCGACACGGCGAAGTTCGCCGAGATCGCTGTCGCGGTCTTCAAACCGAAGCCGCCGCCGACGGTGTCGATCGCGCACATCCACATGGGCCGGGTCTCGGTGCGAGAACACGCCGCGCAGCTACGGCTCAAGCTCGCGGAACTGGGCGAAGCGACCTTCAGCGAGCTGGTCGAGGATTGCGAGCACACCGTCGAGATCGTGGCGCGGTTCCTCGCGCTGCTGGAGCTGTACCGCGAGGCGACGGTCCAGTTCGAGCAGTTGGAGGCACTCGCCGAACTGCACGTCCGCTGGACCGGCGGGTCCGTGGCGGAGGCGTCGGTGGTGGCCGAACACGACCTGGCCGTCGTCGAGGACGAGGAGTACGGGTGAGCCCCGAGAACACCGAAGAGACCGAGAAGACCGAAGTGAGCGCGGCCGAGCACGAGACTGTCGCCGAGCCGGACACCGCTGAGCCGGAAACCGTGGCCGAGCCGGAGCCGCCTGCCGACGCGGGGCTCGTAGCGGCAGGTGACGGGGATTATCCCGACGTCACCTCCGACGAGACGCTCGAAGCCGCCCTTGAGGCGCTGTTGCTGGTCGTGGACTCGCCGATCAACGAGGAATCGCTCGCGGACACCGTCGGGCAGCCGGAGTCGCGGGTGACCGTCGCGCTGCGCACGATGGCGCAGAAGTTCACCGACCGGGCCAGCGGAATCGACCTGCGCCGAGTGGGCGAAGGGTGGCGGTTCTACACTAGGGACGTCTATGCCCCGTTCGTGGAGAAGCTTCTGCTCGACGGCCAGCGTTCCAAGCTGACGCGAGCCGCACTGGAGAGCCTCGCCGTGATCGCCTACCGGCAGCCGGTGACCAGGGCCAGGGTCGCCGCCGTCCGAGGCGTGAACGTGGACGGGGTGATCAGGACGCTGCTGGCACGCGGCCTGATCGAGGAGATGGGGACCGACCCCGAAACCACTGGCACGCTGTACGTGACGACCGAGCTGTTCCTGGAGCGACTGGGACTGTCGTCCCTGGCCGACCTTCCCCCGATCGCTCCCTTGCTACCCGAAGTGGACACCATCGATGACATCTGACCCGCATCCCGACGGCATTCGGCTGCAAAAGGTCCTTTCGCAGGCAGGCGTCGCCTCGCGGCGCGCGGCCGAGGACCTGATCGTGCGCGGTCGCGTGAGCGTGGACGGCAAGGTGGTCACCGAACTCGGCCGCCGGGTCGATCCGGACAACTCCGTGATCCACGTCGACGGCACTCGCGTCCAGGTCCGCGAGGACCTCGTCTACCTCGTGCTGAACAAGCCCAAGGGCGTGCACAGCACGATGAGCGACGATCGCGGCCGCCCGTGCGTCGGCGACTACCTGCGCGGCCGGTACGAGGAGACGCCCGGCATCGTGCACGTCGGCAGGCTCGACGAGAACACCGAAGGTCTCCTGCTGCTCACCAACGACGGAGACCTCGGCCACCGGCTGATGCACCCGTCGTTCCAGGTGCTGAAGACCTACTTCGCCGAGGTCGAGGGCATCGTCCCCCGCGGGCTCGGCAAGGAACTGCGGGCGGGCTTCGAGCTGCCGGACGGCATCGTCAAGGTCGACCAGTTCCGGGTCAAGGACATGCTGGCCGGGCGGACCCAGATCGAACTGGTCATCCACGAGGGCCGCAAGCACATCGTGCGGCGGTTGATGGCGGCCACCGGGCACCCGGTGCGCAAACTGGTCCGAACCGCGCTCGGCGACGTCCAGCTCGGTGCCCAGCGGTCGGGCTCGATCCGGCGGCTGAACCGCGGCGAGGTCGGTTCGCTCTACCGCGCCGTCGATCTGTAAGCCCGGACCCCGCCCCGCCACCGCCCTCAACGGACAGGCCGCGCCCGACTGTAAGACTTTCCGCTCTACTGCGCGGGCGATCATCGCGTTTAGCTCTTCCTGACGGGCTTTCAGCCGACGGGGAAGGGCTCAACCGTGAAAACAGTTGCGCTGGCAGGGATGCTGGCAGTCGCCGCGGCCGTGGTCGTGGCGCCGCAGGCCGCGGCGAAACCGCGGGGCAGCGAACCGGTCTACGACTTCGCCCAGGCCGTCCGCGAGACGGCCTGGGTGGACATCGGACTCGACGGGGACGGCGACGGCCGTTCGGACCGGGTGGCCGCCGACATCATCCGCCCGAAGGAACCGGCGGCGCAGGGCAAGAAGGTCCCGGTCATCATGGACGCGAGCCCGTACTACTCGTGCTGCGGGCGGGGCAACGAGAGCGAACTGAAGACCTACGACTCGGCGGGCAGGCCGGTCGGGTTCCCGCTCTACTACGACAACTTCTTCGTGCCCCGCGGGTATGCCGTGGTCTTGGTGGATCTGGCCGGTACGAACAAATCCCGCGGTTGCACCGACGTCGGCGGGCCTTCGGACGTCAACTCGGCGCGCAAGGTCGTCGACTGGCTGAACGGCCGCGCCAACGGCTACACGACGGCGACCGGATCCGCCAGGACGAACGCGACGTGGTCGACAGGCGCCGTCGGCATGATCGGGAAGTCCTACGACGGCACGATCGCCAACGGCGTCGCCGCGACCGGCGTCGACGGGCTCAAGACGATCGTGCCGATCGGCGCGATCAGCTCCTGGTATGACTACTACCGCTCCGACGGCGCGAACCTGCGTCAGGGCAGTCCGGCGGGCTTGGCGCAGACGGTTTCCCAGCGCAACGGCGGGCAGAACTGCGGCGCGGCGAACCGAAAGCTCACTGCGGGCGCGACGGCGAACGGTGACTACAACTCGTTCTGGCTCGACCGCGACCACGTGCAGAGCGCTTCGAAGGTGAAGGCGAGCGTGCTCGCTTCGCACGGTTTGGGCGATCTCAACGTCAAGACGATCAACTTCGGGCAGTGGTGGGAAGCGCTGAAAGTCGAGCGCAAGCTGTGGCTGACGCAGGCCGGGCACGTCGATCCGTTCGACTACCGGCGCTCGGCGTGGGTCGACACCCTGCACAAGTGGTTCGACCACTATCTGCTCGGCGTGGACAACGGCATCGAGAAGACACCGGGCGCGAGTGTGGAACGCGCTCCGGACGTCTGGGTGGACCAGGCGGCTTGGCCGGCGGGGAGCGCGGTGACCCTGCGGCCCGCGGCCGGTGGGACTCCTGGCGTCGGCACGCTGGGCACGACCGCCGGGACGGGTACGGCGTCGTTCACGGACTCGTCCGGTCAGTCCTCGAACAGCTGGGCGGCGCGGCCGACGGAGACCGCGAGTGGGCGCGTGCTGTTCAGCACCGGTGCGCTCGCGAAGGACCTGCACGTCTCCGGGACGTCGACGGTGACGGTGACCGCGACGCCGTCGACGTCCACCGCGCGGCTCTCGGCGATCCTGGTGGACTACGGCCCGGCGACGATCCGGAACTACACCGGGCCGAAGGAAGGCATCAAGAACGAGCTGACCCAGTCGTGCTGGGGATCGAGCGCTTCCGGCAATGACGCCTGCTACCTGAACACGAGCACCGACGCGGTTTCGGTCGGGTTGAACATCATCAGCCGCGGTTGGGCGGATCTGGCCAACCATCGTTCGCTGAGCCAGGAATCGCCGTTGACGCCGGGGCAGCCGTACACCATGACGTTCCGGCTGGCGAGTACCGATCACGTTGTCCCGCAAGGACATCAGCTCGCGCTGATCATCGGCGGGACGGACGGCTCGTTCATCGGCGGGCCGTCGCAGTACCCGAAGATCACGGTGGACCTCGGTAAGACTTCGCTGGCTCTGCCGGTCGCCGGCGCGGGGCCGGTGGCGGTTCCGGCTCCGCTTCCGGCGGCTCCGGCCCAGATCGCTCCGGCGACCGTTTCGGGGCTCGAGCGCGGGTAGACAACGCGATTCGGCACCTGATTGCGATCCATGCGCGCACAGATCGCAATCAGGTGCCGACGAGCGTGGAGGGGGTGAGGTGTCAGCCAGACTGGGAGGCGGCGCTTCTTGAGCCGAAGGGACGCCGCTGTAGTGCCCGGGCCACCGGCTCGACGATCCGCGCGGCCGTCGGGCCGAGGATCGCCATCAGGAGCACGTACGCCGTGGCGAGGGCCGCCAGTTCGCCGGTCACCGCTCCCGCCGCCACCGCCAGTCCGGCGATGACGATCGAGAACTCGCCTCGCGCGACCAACGCGGCTCCGGCGCGAGCCCGGCCCATCTTCCCGATGCCTTGCTTGCGCGCCGCCCACCAGCCGGTGCCCACCTTCGTGAGCGTGGTCGCCACCGCCAGCACGACCGCCCAGCCCAGCACGGGCGGGATCGACGCGGGGTTGGTGTTGAGCCCGAACACGACGAAGAACACGGCCGCGAAGAGATCCCGCAGCGGTTCCAGCATATGCGTCGCGTTCTCTGCCGTGGAACCGGAGATCGCGATACCGAGCAGGAACGCGCCGACCGCGGCCGACACCTGCATCGCCGACGCGAGTCCCGCGACCAGCAGCGCCGCGCCGAGGACCTTGAGCAGGAACACCTCGCGGTCCGGGCTGTCCACCGCCGCGGAGACGTACCGGCCGAACTTCAGCGCGATCACCAGCACGACCGTGATCACCATCAGCGAGATTCCGACCGCCTTCATCCCGCCGAGGAAGCTCACGCCGCCGAGTACGGCGGTGAGGATCGGCAGGTACAGCGCCATCACCAGGTCTTCGAACACCAGGATCGACAGCACCACCGGCGTTTCGCGGTTACCGAGCCGTCCGAGGTCGCCGAGTACCTTCGCGATGATCCCGGACGACGAGATGTAGGTGACGCCCGCCAGCACGATCGCGCCGATCGGCCCCCAGCCGAGGATCAGCGCGACGATCGCGCCGGGCGCGGCGTTGAGCACGATGTCGACGAGCCCCGCCATCCACGAGCGTTTCAGCCCGGTGAACAGTTCGGCCGCGGAGTACTCCAGGCCCAGCAGCAGGAGCAGGAGGACGACGCCGATCTCGCTGGCGAGGTGGGTGAAGTCACCGATGTCGCCGAGCGGGATGAGCCCGCCCTGCCCGAAACACAGGCCACCGATCAGGTACAGCGGGATCGGGGACATCCCGATCTTCCCGGCGAGGCGCCCCAACACGCCCAGCCCGAAGAAGACCGCCCCGAGTTCGATCAAGGACAGTGCGGTGTGATCCATCCGCGATCAGCCGTACTTCAGGATCTTGACGGCGGCTTCGAGTCCTTCGGAGGTCCCGACCGCGACGAGCACGTCGCCGGCGGTGAGGTTGAAATCCGGGTTGGGGGAGGGGTGGACCTGTCCGGCCCGCATCACCGCGACCACCGAGACACTCGTCCGCGTCCGCATGGCGGTGTCACCGAGCGTCCGGCCGTCGAACGGCGACGAGGACTTGATCGGGAGCTGTTTGGTGTTGATGCCAGGAAGATCCCGGTGCTCCTCGGTGAGCTGGGCTACGAGCTGGGGCGCGCCGAGCAGGTTCGCCAGCGCGCCCGCCTCGTCGGTGCTCAGCGGAAGTGAGGCCAGGCAGGCGTCGGGATCGTCCGTTTTGGACACGATCAGCTCGACATGCCCATCGCGGTGGGTCACGACGCCTACGCGGCGACCGTTGCGAGTGGCGAAGTCCTTGCGGACGCCTATTCCGGGGAGCGGGGTCACTTCGACGTTCACACTGTCAACAGTAACTCACTGTCCGTTTTGCTTCGGCCTGATGAGGAACAACGCCGAGAGCACGAGCATCAAGGCGGACGTCGCGGCGTGGATGCCGAGCGCGGCGCCGACGGACCCGTTGTGGGTCAACACGATGAGCATGTCACCCAACGGGATGAACGCCAGCGCGAGGAGCGCCCAGCCCAGCGCGCGGACGTTCCGGAACAGGAGCAGCGCGAGCAGCACGAGTGCCGTGCCGATGTCGCGGACGCCCTTGACCGCGAGGATCGGGTCGCCTTCGGAAGGCATCACGGGCAGTCCGAAGCCGCTCGTCTGGGTCTGCGGGAAGAACACGTACCCGGTGCCGAAGTAGAGGACGAAAAGCACGAGGGCGGCGGACAGGGCATAAGCGATCTTGATTCTGGTCATGGTCTCCGACTCCGAAATCTAGCAGCGCTAGTAACTCTGCATAAGCTAGCCGAGTCTCGCTAGCTTGTCTAGCGACGCTAGAACGGAGATATCGCCACTTCGCCGTGGGTGGCTGAGGCGTGTCGTGCGCCACCAGGCAGAATGGTCATCGATCAGGTGAGCGACGACGATGAGCTAGAGGAGTGTTCCGGTGGCGGGAGCCCTGCGTGGTGTGGTCGCGATGGACGGCCCGTCCGGGACCGGGAAGTCCACGGTTTCGCGGAAGCTCGCGACGAAGCTCGGCGCCGGTTACCTCGACACGGGCGCGATGTACCGCATGGTCACCCTCGCCGTCCTGCGCGCCGGGGTCGACCTTGCCGACGCGGTCGCGATCGCCGACGTCGCCCGGAAGACCGAACTCGGCATCGGGACCAGCCCTGACGAAGCGGCCGTGACCCTGGCGGGCGAGGACGTCGCCGCCGAGATCCGCGGCGCGGACGTCACCACCGCGGTGTCGCCGGTCTCCGCCGTCCCCGCCGTCCGCGAGCTGCTGGTCGCCCGGCAGCGCGAGATCATCGACGAGGTGCTCGGCCGCGTCGGCGGCATCGTGGTCGAAGGCCGCGACATCGGCACCGTCGTCTCGCCGGACGCCCCGCTGAAGATCTTCCTCACCGCCTCGGCGGAGGTCCGTGCCGCGCGCCGCAGCGCGCAGGACTCGGCCGCCGGTCGTGAGTCCACTCATGCTGTCGCGAAGGCGGCGGTGGAACGTCGCGACCGCTTGGACTCCACGCGGGCGGCGTCACCGCTGCGCGCGGCCGAAGACGCCGTCGAGGTCGACACCTCGCAGCTCGACATCGACCAGGTGATCGTCGCGCTCGCGGAGCTGGCGCTGCACCGCGGTCTGCTCGAAGGCTGCCCCGCCGAGGCCGCGCGGTGAGCGCGAAAGGACTTCCCGAGGGCGCGAGCGACCCGTTTCACACCTTCGGCCGGGGGATCTCCAGGTTCATCGTCCGGCCTGTGTTCCGGGTCCGGGTCCACGGTGCCGAGCGGGTACCGGCGTCCGGTCCGGTGGTGTTCATGGCCAACCACAGCTCGATGACGGAACCGGCGCTGCTGTTCGGAATGTTCTCGCGGCGCACCGCGTTCCTGGTCAAGGCGGAACTGTTCAAGGGTTTCGTCGGCTGGTTCTTTCCGAAACTGGGCCAGATCCCGGTGAAGCGGGGTGCGGTGGACCGCAAACCGCTGATGATGGCGGTCAAGGTGCTCGAGGACGGCGGTGCGGTCGGGATCTTCCCCGAAGGCACCCGCGGCCTCGGTGACGCCGAAAACTTCGAGCGCGGCGCGGCCTTCCTGGTCCGCGCCGGGAACGCGACCGTGGTTCCGGTCGCCACTCGGGGGACGTACAAACCCGCCGGTGCCAAGAGGCGCTGGCGGCCCCGCGTCGACATCATGGTCGGCGAACCTTTCACTCCCGCGATCGGGAAGGGAAGGACAGGGCTGGAGGAGGGAACCGAGCGGCTTCGCATCGCGCTCGCGGACCTCGTGAAGGCACTGGACGAATGGCGCTTGGAGCACGGGCTCCAAGACACGCGACAGAATGTGAAGTAACGAATGTCTGAGCTTGACGGAGTCGGCGAGATCGACGGCTCCTGGTCCGACGAGTCCGAATTCACCGCGCTCGACGCGCAGATCGCCGCAGGCGAGGCCGAGGAGGAGGCGCAACTCGCGCAGCCGGTCCTCGCCGTGGTCGGCAGGCCGAACGTCGGCAAGTCGACCCTGGTCAACCGCATCCTCGGCCGCCGTGAGGCGGTCGTGCAGGACGTCCCCGGCGTGACCAGGGACCGCGTCGCCTACGACGCCTTCTGGGCGGGCCGCAGGTTCACCCTTGTCGACACGGGCGGCTGGGAGCCGGACGCGACGGGGCTGCAGGCCTCCGTCGCCGCGCAGGCCGAGATCGCGATGGCCACCGCCGACGCGGTGCTGCTGGTCATCGACGCCAGTGTCGGCGCGACCGCGACAGACGAGGCCGCCTCGAAGGTGCTGCGCCGCTCGAAGAAGCCGGTGCTGCTCGTCGCCAACAAGGTCGACGACGACCGCCTGCTCGCCGACACCGCATCGCTGTGGTCACTCGGCCTCGGCGAACCACATCCGGTCAGCGCGTTGCACGGCCGTAGTTCGGGTGACCTGCTCGACGCCATCGTCAAGGCGCTGCCGACGATGCCGCGTGACGGCGACCGCGCCACCGCCGGCCCGCGCCGGGTCGCCCTGGTCGGCAAGCCGAACGTGGGCAAGTCCAGCCTGCTGAACAAGATCTCCGGCGAAGAGCGGTCCGTGGTGGACTCGGTGGCCGGTACCACGGTCGACCCGGTCGACTCGCTGGTCGAGCTGGACGGCGACATCTGGCGGTTCGTCGACACCGCGGGGCTGCGCAAGCGCGTCAACTCGGCCAATGGCGCGGAGTACTACGCGTCGTTGCGGACCAAGACCGCGATCGACGCGGCCGAGGTCGCGATCGTGCTGCTGGACGCCGCCGAACCGCTTTCGGAGCAGGACCTGCGGGTGCTGACCATGGTCGTCGAGGCGGGCCGCGCCTGCGTCCTCGCCTTCAACAAGTGGGATCTGGTCGACGAGGACCGCCGCCACGCCATGGTGCGGGAACTGGACCGCGGCCTGGTCCGGGTGCCGTGGGCGGACAAGGTCAACATCTCGGCGCTCACCGGGCGTTCCGTGCGCAAACTCGCGCCCGCCCTGCGGACCGCGCTCAAGTCCTGGGACCAGCGGGTTCCCACTGGTCAGCTGAACGGCTGGCTCGCCGACCTCATCGCCGCGACCCCGCCGCCGGTGCGGGGCGGCAAGCAGCCGAAGGTGCTCTTCGCGACCCAGGCGGGCATTCGGCCGCCGACCCTGGTCCTGTTCACCACCGGCTTCCTCGAGGCGGGCTACCGGCGATTCATCGAACGCAAGTTCCGTGAGCGTTTCGGCTTCGAAGGCAGCCCCGTCCGGGTGAATGTCCGGGTGCGGGAAAAGAAGCAAAGGCCGAAGGTCGGCGGAAAAGCGGCGGGTAAACCGAAGACTCGTTGATTTCCCACGATGTAGGTGAATAGTTCACTGGGTGGACACGCCGATGACCTCGGGTTTCGGCGTGTCCGCCGGTGAGGTTCGACACTCTGTCGAGATCCTGCCGAGATATGTCGTTCACCTGCGCTAAAGTGGTCAGTCTGTTAGCGGGCGCCTCATTCGGAGAGCGAGCCCGAATGACGCACTTCGCGAAAGGTGTGTGATGGGCTTGAGCGCCCATGGTTCCTTCTTGCCCGTGGTGACCACCTGATGACGCTGACCGCCGATTCCCGGCCGATCGCCTGTGTCGCCGACGTCACCGTCGCTCCGTCGCCCGCCCCCATCGCCGACCGCGCCCTCTTCTGGTCCGGTCTCGGTGCCGGCGAGCGCACCCTGATCGACATCCTCGCCGAGACCGCCGCCCGCCACCCCAACGCGGGTGCGATCGACGATGGCGAGACCACGCTGCCCTACCGCAAGCTCGTCGAGGAGATCGACGCCTACGGCCGCGAGCTGACCGCCAACGGCGTCGGCGTCGGTGACCGCGTCGGCATCCGGATCTCTTCAGGTACCGCCGAGCTGTACATCGCCATCCTCGCCGTCCTGTCCATCGGCGCCGCCTACGTGCCGGTCGACGCCGACGACCCGGACGAGCGCGCCGACCTGGTCTTCGGTGAGGCGGACGTCGCCGCCGTGGTCTCCGATGGCGGTGTGATCACCGTCCTCGGCACGCCCAGCGGCGTCGAGGGCTCGCCCGCGCCGACCGACGACGCGTGGATCATCTTCACGTCGGGCTCGACCGGTAAGCCGAAGGGCGTCGCCGTTTCACACGCGTCCGCCGCGGCGTTCGTCGACGCCGAAGCGCGGCTCTTCCTCACCGAGGAGCCGATCGGCCCCGGCGACCGTGTCCTCGCGGGCCTGTCCGTCGCCTTCGACGCGTCCTGTGAAGAGATGTGGCTCGCCTGGCGTCACGGCGCCTGCCTGGTCCCGGCGCCGCGTTCGCTGGTGCGGACCGGTGTCGACCTCGGCCCGTGGCTGGTCGCGCAGGGCATCACCGTCGTCTCGACCGTGCCGACGCTGGCCGCGCTGTGGCCCGCCGACGCACTCGAAGACGTCCGCCTGCTGATCTTCGGCGGCGAAGCGTGCCCGCCCGAACTGGCCGAGCGCGTCGCCGTCGAGGGCCGCGAAGTCTGGAACACCTACGGCCCGACCGAGGCCACCGTCGTCGCCTGCGCCGCGCAGATGACCGGAGAAGGACCCGTCCGGATCGGCCTGCCGCTGGCGGGCTGGCAGCTCGCCGTCGTCAACGAGGCGGGTGAGCCGGTCGCGATGGGGGAGACCGGCGAGCTGGTCATCGGCGGTGTCGGCCTGGCCCGCTACCTCGACCCGGAGAAGGACGCCGAGAAGTTCGCGCCGCTGCCGTCGCTGGGCTGGCGCCGTGCCTACCGCAGCGGTGACATGGTCCGCGCCGAAGCCGAAGGGTTGCTGTTCCTCGGACGCCTCGACGAGCAGGTCAAGCTCGGCGGCCGCCGCATCGAACTCGGCGAGGTCGACGCCGCGCTCCAGGCACTGCCCGGAGTGCAGGGCGCCGCCGCCGCGATCCGCCGCACCAAGGCGGGCAACCAGGTGCTCGTCGGGTACGTCGTGCCCGCCGAAGGGACGAAGTTCGATCACGACGAGGCCGCGACCCGGCTGCGCGAGCAGCTGCCCGCGGCACTCGTCCCGCTGCTGGCGCTGGTCGATGACCTGCCGACGCGGACCTCCGGCAAGGTCGACCGCAACGCGCTGCCCTGGCCGCTGTCCACTGTGGACGCAGCCAAATCGGGTCTGTCGCCGATGGAGAGCTGGCTCGCCGAGGGCTGGGCGGAGATCCTCGGTGTCTCGGTGGACAACCCGAAGGCCGACTTCTTCACCAACGGCGGCGGCAGCCTGACCGCCGCGCAGCTGATCGCGCGGATCCGCACCCGGCATCCGCAGGTGTCGGTGAACGACATCTACGCCAACCCGAAGCTCGGCGCACTCGCCACGCTGCTGGACGCGCTGAGCGGCGAGAAGACCGAACGCCGCGACATCGCGCCGACCCCGCGCAGGGCCGGGATCGTCCAGTCGCTGCTGATGGTCCCGCTGATGGGCCTGGTCGGCCTGCGCTGGACGACGATCGCCGCCACGCTGTCGAACATCCTGTCGCTGGCCGGTTTCGCCTGGGCGCCGACGCTGAACTGGGCGTGGATCGCCGTCGCCTGGGTCGCGGTGTTCAGCCCCGCCGGCCGGATCGCGATCTCGGCGACCGGCGCGCGGTTGCTGCTGCGCGGAGTCCGTCCCGGCAGCTACCCGCGGGGCGGGAGTGTCCACTTGCGACTGTGGACGGCCGAGAAACTCGCCGAGTTCAGTGGCGCGGACAGCGTCGCGGGCGCTTCCTGGATGACGACGTACGCCAAGGCTCTCGGCGCGCGGATCGCCAAGGAGGTCGACCTGCACTCGCCGCCGCCGGTCACCGGCATGCTGAAGCTCGGCCGCGGTGCCGCCATCGAGCCCGAGGTCGACCTGACCGGGCACTGGGTGGACGGCGACCTCGTGCACATCGGCAAGATCCGGATCGGCGCCGACGCGCGGATCGGCGCGCGCAGCTCGCTGTTCCCCGGCGCGCGGATCGGCAAGGGCGCGGAGATCGCGGCCGGGTCGACCGTTCGCGGCAACGTGCCCGCCGGACAGCGCTGGGCCGGTGCGCCGGCGGCGCGTGCCACCAAGGATTCGCTGAAGTGGCCGTCGAGCCGCCCGCCGCGTTCGCGGTTCTGGTCTTCGGTCTACGGCGCGACCTCGGTCGCTCTCGGTCTTCTTCCCGCTGTCGCCGCCCTTCCGGCGGTCGCGGTGCTCGGCTACGCGATCACGGGGACGGCTTCGCTGGGCGCCGCGCTCGGCCAGGCGCTGCTGTTCACGCCGCTCGCGACCATCGCGTACTTCCTGACCTACGCCCTGCTCGTGCTCGTCGGCGTCCGCTCGCTGAGCATCGGCATGGTCGAGGGTTACCATCCCGTGCACGGCCGCGTCGCGTGGCAGGTGTGGGCGACCGAACGGCTGATGGGCATGGCGCGTGAGGGGCTGTTCCCCTTGTACGCCAGCCTGTTCACCCCGGTGTGGCTCCGGATGCTCGGGGCGAAGGTCGGCCGTAACGTCGAGGCGTCCACCGTCCTCGCGCTGCCGAAGATGACCCAGGTCGACAGTGGCGCGTTCCTGGCGGACGACACCATGGTCGCCACCTACGAACTCGGCCATGGCTGGCTGCACGTCGCGCCCGCCAGGATCGGCAAGCAGGCGTTCCTCGGCAACTCGGGGATGGCCGCGCCCGGTCGTTCGGTGCCCAAACGCGGTCTGGTCGGCGTGCTGTCGTCGGCTCCGCTGAAGGCGAAGAAGGGCTCGTCGTACCTCGGGATGCCGCCGCTGCCTGTCCGGCGGTCGGTCGGCGAATCCGACACGAGCCGCACCTACACGCCGCCGCTGCGGCTGAAGGCGGCCCGCGCGCTCGTCGAACTGTGCCGCATCGTGCCGGTCATGTGCGGCGTCGCGCTGACCGTGCTGGTCGCCGCCGGGATCTTCGCGCTCGCTTCGTCATACGGCTTCCTGGTCGCGGTGCTGCTCGGCGGTCCGCTGCTGCTCGCCGCCGGTGCCGTCGCCGCGCTGACCGCCACCGCGATGAAGTGGCTGCTGGTCGGCCGGTTCCGGGCGGTCGACCATCCGCTGTGGAGTTCGTTCGTCTGGCGCAACGAACTCGCCGACACCTTCGTCGAGGCACTCGCCGTGCCGTGGCTGATCGGGTCGCTCGGCGGCACGCCGCTGCTACCCGCGTGGCTGCGCACCATGGGCGTCAAGATCGGCCGCGGCGTGTGGCTGGAGACATACTGGTTGCCCGAGTCGGACCTCGTGAGCCTGGGCGACGGCGCGACGATCAACCGCGGTTGTGTCGTGCAGACGCACCTTTTCCACGACCGGATCATGACGATGTCGCCGGTGACCCTGGACGAAGGAGCGACGCTCGGGCCGCACGGTATCGTGCTGCCTGGCGCGAGCATCGGCGCGCGGACGACCGTCGGACCGGGATCACTGGTGACCCGGGGCGACGCGGTTCCCGCCGACTCACGCTGGCTGGGAAACCCCATCTCGGCTTGGACGAAGTAGGGACTGTCGGCGGAGCTGAGGTGTGTTCGGAATGGTGACCCTGCCGGGTTCATCACCAGACAAGATGGGAAGCGGGGTTCTTCGCGGGTGATTTCGAAGGCCTCCGCGCAGCCCTCGCCCGGCGCGGACACCTCCGGCGACTCCTATCTGCCCCATCACGGTAACGGCGGTTACCGGGTCCGGCACTACGATCTGGAGCTGGACTACAAGATCGGTCCCAACCGGCTGTCGGCCTTCGCCGCCATCACGGCGGAGGCGACGCAGGCACTGTCACGGTTCACACTCGACTTCGGCGATTTCCGGATCAACCGGGTGCTGGTGAACGGCAAACCCGCGAAGTACACGCGACGTGGGCACAAACTGCACGTGAAGCCGGCGAAGTCGCTGCCACTCGGTAGCAAGTTCCTGGCGGAGATCTACTACGTCGGCAACCCGCGCCCGCTTTCCGGGCTGTGGGGCGACATCGGCTGGGACGAACTGACCGACGGCTCGCTCGTCGCGAGCCAGCCGGTCGGTGCTCCGTCGTGGTACCCGTGCAACGACCATCCGGCGGACAAGGCGACCTACCGCGTCGCGCTGACGACGTCGTCGCCGTATCTCGTGGCCATCACCGGGAACCTGGTGTCGCGGCACGAGCGCGCGAGCACCACGAAGTGGGTCTTCGAACGACCCGAGCCGACGGCGACCTACCTGATGAGCGTCCAGATAGGACGGTACGACGACGTCGAACTGGTCTCCGGCCCGCAGCCCGGCTGGCTCTCGCTGCCGTCGGTTTCGGCGTACCGGATCAGCCTCGACGGTGACTCCGTGCTCGCTTCGGTCCCGCAACGGGCCGCCGTGCCGCCGCGACTGCGCCGTCCTTTCGAGCGCGATTTCGGGCGGCAGGGCCGGATCATGGACTCGCTGCAACGGCTGTTCGGGCCGTACCCCTTCGACGAGTACGTCATCGTGGTCACCGACGACGACCTCGACGACCCGATCGAAGCACAGGGCATGTCGATCTTCGGCGCCAACCACGTCGACGGCAGGCGCACCCACGAACGGCTCGTCGTGCACGAACTGGCGCACCAATGGTTCGGCAACAGCCTGACCGTCGCCGACTGGCGGCACATCTGGCTGAACGAGGGTTTCGCGACGTACGCGGAATGGCTTTGGTCCGAGGAATCCGGCGGGCAGAGCGCCCACACCTTGGCGAGGACGTGGCACGCGCGGATGCAGGCGAAGCCCGCGGACCTGCGTCTCGCCGATCCCGGCGTTTCGCGGATGTTCGACGAGCGAGTGTACAAACGCGGCGGCCTGTTGCTGCACGCTTTGCGTTGCGTCGTCGGCGATGCGGTGTTCTTCCCGCTGGTGAAGGCTTGGGCGGTGGAGAACCGGCACGGTTTGGTGACCACTGCCGCTTTCGTCGCACTGGCTGAACGCTTCGCTGGTCGCTCGCTGGACGCTTTCTTCGAGGCTTGGTTGGACGCTGCGGCGCTGCCGCCGCTCCCTCCTCCCTCGCCGCTCCCTCCCGCTCCGCTCTGAGGCGGATGCACCCAATGCCACATTGGGTGCACTCAACGCCCCCAATGCCACATTGGGCGCATGCGTTGAGTTGTCCACAGTGGGGCTGGTGGGGCGAGTTGTCCACAGTCGGTGAGATTGGTGCTGGTGGGAGTGGGGGCTGCCGTCGATGATCTTGGGGTGCGATCTGGGGAATGGGCTCGCGATCACGAGGCCCTTTACAAGCTGAGCCGTGACGGCGTGATCACTGTCGCGCGGCTGGTCGAATTCGGTGTCCCCAAGAGCACGTGCTTTCGGCGTTGCCGACCTGGGCGGCCATGGCAGCGCTTGCTTCCCGGAGTTCTCCTGCTGGGTTCCGGAAGGCCGACGCGACGGCAACTGGTCGACGCGGCTCTGCTCTACGGCGGGCCGGGAGCGATCGTCACCGGTCTCGAAGCTTGCCGACGACAGGGGTTGAAGGGCCCCAGACTCGCGTCGGACGGGGTCCGTCTGCTGGTGCCCGCTTCCTGCAAGGTCAGCAGTGTCGGCTACGTGACGGTAGAGCGCACCACACGGATGCCTCGGCCGGTCGTCGTGAACGGAGTGGCGATGGCGCCACTTGTTCGGGCGGCTCTCGACGAGTGCCGTAGGTTCACCGTCTACGAACCGGTCCGGGCGTTGCTGACCGAGGCCGTCCAACGCGGCGGCCTGGGCCCCGAGGCCCTCATCCGGGAACTCGAAGCAGGCAGCGATCGAGGCAGCGCGTTGCCCCGCGAGGTCCTGAGTGACGTCCTTGGAGGGGCGCGGTCGGTCGCGGAGATCGACGCGATGGCGGTCTGGCGCCGGACCGGTCTCCCGGAGCCGCAGTGGAATCACGAACTGAGAGATGCCGGCGGACGCTACATCGGGACTCCCGATGGATACTTCAGGAAGGTCCGTCTCGCATGGGAGATCGACTCGTACGACTTCCACTTCGCGCGGACGCGGTACGCCGGCACGCTCGAGAGGAACAGTCGGTACACCGCCGAGGGAATTCTTGTGTTGCAGACGCTTCCGAGTCGCTTGCGATCCGAGCCAGGCAAGGTCGCCGCCGAACTCGTGGCCGCGTACGACGCGGCCGGGTCACGCCAAAGCTCGTCCTTTTTCCCAGACTGACACATGCTTGGCGCTGTCGGCGGTGAACGCCGAACGGTCCCAGTCAGCCCAGCGGTGCTTCAGGCGCATCCCGGCGATACGCGCCATGAGGTCCATCTCGGCGGGCCAGGCGTACCGGAAGGGGATGCGCCGGAAACGCCCGGTCCCGTCCGGTGACACGGTGACGTGGTTCGACGTGAATTCCTGCGTCACGACGTCGTACTGATCGAACCCGACATACCCGGGTGTCACCGTGAAAGGGACGGTGTCCTGTCCGGGCGGCAGGCGGCGCAGATCCGGCAGGCCCACTTCGACGAGGAACAGCCCGCCCGGTCGCAGATGTGCGGCCGCGTTCCGGAAGACCTCGACCTGCGCGTCTTGCGTGGTCACGTTGCTGATCGTGTTGAACACCAGGTAGACCAGCGAAAACTCGCCTGGCACCCGGGTCGACGTCATATCGCCGATCGTGACGTCGAGTGTGTCGCCGCCCGGCTTGGTCGCGATCCGCGCTGCCATGGCCCGGCTCAGCTCGATGCCGCTCACCTGTACGCCGCGCGCGGCCAGCGGCACGCCGATCCGGCCGGTGCCGACGGCGAATTCGAGTACCGGGCCGTCGGCCAGTTCGGCCAAGACAGCCACGGCGGGCGTCACCGCTTCGGGGGCGTTCGCGCCGCCCGGGTCGTCGTAGTCCGCGGCCACGCTCTCGGGGAACCAGCCGTCCGCTGGATCGTCTCCACGCTCGATCATGTCCCCGGACGCTACGCGCGGCGCCACCCGCTCCGCACTCGTATTATCGATAGGTCGGATGTATGGCTGCATAGGTGAGCGGCCTGCTCTGGCTCTATCCGCTGCGCGAGAAACTTGGGGATCGTCCCGGCGACCGGGACATCATGCGCCGCACCTTCGCGCACTGGTCGAGTATCCAGAACAAATGGCACGGCTACAGCTTCGCGGCCGCGTCCTCGATGAGTTCGGTGATGGACGCGCCCGAGGAAGCCTTGCGCTACTTGAAGATCTTCCTCGACGGCACGGTCGCGGCCGACACCCGGCGGACGCCCGACACGATGTACCGCGAGGGCGCGAACCTCGCGATCGAGAGCCCCATCACCGCCGCGCAGTCCATTGTGGACATACTTCTGCAAGGTGACCACGGCGTGCTGAAGGTCTTCCCGTCGGTGTCGTCGACCTGGCGGGACGCGTCATTCGAGAGCCTGCGCGCGGAGGGCGCGTTCCTGGTCGACGCCTCTCGGCGGCACGGCGCGACCGAATGGATCCGCGTTCACAGCGAGGCAGGAGAGCCGCTCACACTCCAGCACGTGATCGCCGGCCCCATCGAGGTCCGCGACGCACGCGGACGGCAACTCCCTTGGCGGGCCGAAGGTCCGGGAACGATCCGGCTCGGCCGTGGTGGGACGGCCATCGTCACTCGACGCGGCGCACGTCCGGGTCTTGGAGCCCCGCGATGTGCCCGGCGACCGGGAAACCCCGGCATGGGGAATGCCGTGACGCCGCATCGATGATTCGTGAGAGTGTTTCTGTACTTCAGCCACCGGATGACAGGAGCACAGATGTCCGAGCCACCGCAATCGGGCGAGCCCGAAGGCCAGGTGCCCGGCCCCGGGTCTCCGCAGGGGCAGCCATATCCGCAGCAGCCGTACCAGCAACAGGGTTGGTACGGCGCACCGCAACAGCCGCCGCCGTCGTCGAACAAGACGGCGCTCTGGGTCGGGCTCGGTGTGCTGGGCCTCGTCGTGGTGGTGGCCGTCGTGGCGATCACCGGATTCGTGGCACCGGGGTTCTTCCTGCCGGACTCGAAGGGTGAGAACGCGGTCGCGTCCTCATCGCAGGCTCCGACGTCGAGCGCAGAGGACACAGCGACGCAGAGCCCGGTTCAGATCCCCGCGGACCGGCTCCCGCTGCCGAAGCGCACCACGCCGTTGGCGGATCCGGCCGACTGCGCGTATCCGGCGAGTGCCAGCGGCGAGGTGCCGAAGAAGGCCACCCCGCCCGCGGCGGGCCCGACGCCGGCGTCCGGCACGACGGCGGTCACGGTCAAGACGACCGCGGGTGACATCGGGCTGACGCTGGACCGCGGGCTCGCGCCGTGCACCGTGGCGAACTTCCTTTCGCTGGCGCAACAGGGTTACTACGACGGCACCTCGTGTCACCGGCTCGGCACTTCGGGGCTCCAGATGCTCCAGTGCGGCGACCCGGCGGCCAACGGTATGGGCGGACCGGGGTACACCATCCCGGACGAGGTCTTCCCGGAACTCGAATACGGCCGCGGGATCCTCGCCATGGCGAAGACGCAGGCGCCGGACTCGGGCGGCAGCCAGTTCTTCATGGTCTTCGGTGAAGCGGAACTGCCGCCGGAGTACACCGTGTTCGGGAGCATCTCGGACGCGGGACTTCAGGTGCTGGACAAGGTCGCGCGTGGCGGAGCGGACGACTCCCGGGGCGCCGGTGACGGGACGGGGCCGCCGAAGATCCCGGTGAAGTTCCAGTCGATCACGGTGGGCTGAGGCGGTGCTGGCAAAAATCTCCGAGTGAAGGGCCTTTCCCGGCATCCGGGGACCCGGCGAGCGAGGGGTTCAGGGCAGGAGCACGTCGACCCGCAGGCCGCCGTCCTCGCCGGGAACGGCCGAGACCCGGCCGTGGTGTGCGGTGGCTATCGAGTGCACAATGGACAGTCCGAGACCGGCGCCGTCGCGGTGGTACGGCGGAACGGCTGGAACAGCGTGCCGGCCGACTCGGACGGCACCCGTTCGCCGAAGTTGCGCACGCTCAGCGCGGGTTCGTCGCCGACGGTCACCTCGACCCAGCCGCCCGGCCGGTTGTACTTGATCGCGTTGTGCGCCACCCACCCCGATGGGACGACGTTGCTGCCACCGTGGGGTGACGGCGCGGGAAACACCGCGAGCGTCACCGAAACTCGCCGGGACTCAGAGCGGGTTGTAGGCCCCCAGCGGAGCGGTACAGAACGGCCCGCCGACGTACTCCGCCGCGGCGCCGGTCGGCGCGGGCTTGTCCGCCAACTGGTCGGCGTAGGCCTCCGCGTTGTCGAGCGACTTGTAGCCCAGTTCCTCGGCTTCGGCGAGCGAGTAGATCCGGCGCGTGTTGTCGGAGACGCCCCAGATCAGCCGGTAGCCGGGGGAGGGGTAGCTCAGGCACGCCTCGAACAGGCGGGCGCCGTCGTCGGGGGAGAGCCAGGTCGTCAGGCCGCGCGGGCCGAGGACGAGCGGGTCTTCGAAGCACGAGCCGATCCGGATGACGATCACGTCCATGCCGAACCGCGAGTGGTACAGGCTGCCGAGTGCTTCGATGGCCGCTTTGCTGACGCCGTAGTAAGTGTCGGGGCGGGGCGTCGAGTCGGCGGGAAGGCCGTTCTCGCCTGCCTGGTCGTTGCGACGGAAGCCGACGGAATGGTTGCTGGAAGCCAGGATCACCCGCGGTACCCCGGCCGCCCGCGCGGCTTCGAGGACGGTGTGGGTGCCGTTGATGTTGACGTCGAGTGTGGCTTCCCACGTGTTCTCGCGGCTGTGCCCGCCGAGGTGGATCACCGCGTCGACACCGGCGCACGCCTTGGCCATCGCCTCCGGGTCGGTCACCGACCCGATGATCAGCTCGACGTCCTCGCCGCCCGCGGCTTCGGGCTGCGCGGCAAGGTCGAGCAGCCGCAGCACCCGGCCGGAGCGGCGCAGCCTCGGCCGCATCAGGGTGCCGACGATGCCCGCCGAGCCGGTGATCAGGACGTGCTGGTCTGCCATGAGTACCCCTTGTCAGTGGAAGAACGGGAATGATCAGCGGATACCGGCGCGGCGCAGTTGCTGGCCGAGTTCCGCGGTGATTTCGGCGAGGAGTTCGCCGACGCGTGCGGCGTCCGCGTCGGTGACTTCGGTGACCGGCATGGAGCAACTGATCGCGTCCGTGCCGGGGATGCGGTACGGGATCACAGCCGCGACACACCGGACACCGAGGCTGCCTTCCTCGATCTCCGACGCGTAGCCGCGCTCGCGGGTCTTCGCGCATTCGGCGTGCAGCGACTCGGCCGAGGTGATGGTGTTCGGGGTCAGCGCCGACAACTCCCCGGTCAGGAGTCCGTCGATCTCGTCGTGCGTCAGTTCGGCCAGTAAAGCCTTCCCCAGCGCGGTCGCGTGGGTGGGCAGGGTGCGGCCGACGCGGGAGACGAGATGCGTCGAGTGCCGTGATTCGCGGGTCTCCAGGTAGACGACGTCGGTGCCCTCACGGCGCGCGAAATGCGCGGTGAAACCGGTCTTCTCCCGGATCCGCTCCAGTGCCTCGGTCGCGAACGGGACGACCGGGTCGCGGTCGAGGTAGGCCGTGCCGCAGATCAGCGCGCGGACGCCGAGGCGGTAGCGGGCGGTGTTGGTGTCCACTTCCAGCCAGCCCGCTTCGAGCAGGGTGCGGAGCAGGCCGTGCAGGCTCGACCTGGGAAAACCGGTCCGCGCGTGGAGATCCGACAGCGAAAGCCAGACGTCGTTCGCGGCGAAGGTCTCGATGAGATCGATCGCCCGCCTGGCCGACTTGACCCCGGCGGGCTCGGGTGTGGCGGACGCGCCGTTCGCCACCGTGACAGCGGCTTCCTGCTGGGGCATCCGCACTCCTCCATCCGGCCGTTGACTTGTGACCTCGGCCATATTAGCGTCCCGAACAACGTTCTTATAGATGAACATAATCACTATAACAGACTCCGTTCATGGATGTGAACAGGTCGGGTGGGCCGCATCGCCGTGGACGCGGAAAGGAGTCAGCGGTGCATTTGCTGGACTGGATCATGGTGTCCGCGTATTTCGTGCTGATGGTGGTGATCGGCCTGTGGTCGCACAGCCGGGTCAACACGGTCAGTGACTTCTTCACCGCCGGCGGGAAGATGCCGTGGTGGCTGGCCGGGATCTCCCACCACATGTCCGGCTACAGCGCGGTGCTCTTCGTCGCGTACGCGGGCGTCGCCTACACCGACGGCATCACGGTCTACTTCTGGGGCATGGCCAGCATCGGTATCGGCGTCGGGATCGGCAGCTGGCTGTTCGCCGCCCGATGGAACCGCCTGCGTTCGAAGCTGGGCGTCTCCTCACCGCTGGAGTACCTGGCGAAGCGCTTCAACGTGCCCACCCAGCAGGCACTGGCCTGGAGCGGCAGCCTCCTGAAGATCTTCGATATCGCGGCCAAGTGGTTCGCGGTCGCGACGATCCTCAACGTCTTCGCGGGCGTGCCCTACACCTGGGGCATCATCATCACCGGTTCGATCACGCTGATCTACTGCACCGTCGGCGGTCTCTGGGCCGACGCGCTCACCGACTTCGGCCAGTTCGTCATCCAGGCCATCGCGGCGATCGTGATGCTGTGGGTCGTACTGGACAGGCTCGGCGGAGTCTCCGGCCTGTGGACCGTGTGGGGAGACCTCCCGCCCGCCCACCTGAACCCGACCACGTCGAAGTTCACCACGGTCGTGTTGCTCGTCTACGTCCTGGTGAAGACGCTGGAGTACAACGGCGGTATGTGGAACCTGGCGCAGCGCTACATGGCCGCGCCGAACACCTTCGAAGCCCGGCGCAGCGCACGGCTGTCTTCGATCCTGTACCTGGTGTGGCCGCTGGTGATGATGTTCCCGATGTTCGCCGCGCCGCTGCTGATCCCGGACATCTCGAACCCCAACAACGCCTACGCGATCATGACCACGACGTTCCTCCCGCCGGGGCTGGTCGGGCTGGTACTGGCCGGGATCTTCTCGCACACGATGGCGATGGTCTCCTCGGACGCCAACGCGATCTCCGCGGTCATCACCCGTGACATGATGCCGGTGCTGTGGAAGAAGGCCCGTAGCTTCACCGAATCACAGGGGCTGCTCGCCGCGCGCGTTTCGACGGTGGTCTTCGTCGTGCTCACCATGGCGGTCGCCACGCAGGCCGAGAAACTGGGCGGTGTGCTCGGTATCGTGGTGCTGTGGGTCGCGGCGCTGATGGGCCCGATCTCGGTACCGTTGCTGCTGGGCATGCTCCCGGCGTTCCGCCGCTCCGGCTCCCGCGCGGCGCTGATCTCGTGGGCGGGTGGTCTCATCGCCTACGCGATCGCCTACTACGGCTACAACGCCACCCTCGCGGTCACCGTGTCCACCCCGATCCTGGTCTCGCTGGCGCTGTTCATCGGGCTCGGCTACCTCATGCCCGAGCGCAAGACCACCACCGACGAGATCATCGACACGATCGACCGTGACGACGACCTCACGTCCAGCAAGTCGCGGGACGGCACCACCGTGCCTGCCTGACCGGGCCCCGAACCCGGGATCAACCACAGAGAACGAAAGAGAAATCCATGGCACAGCCCAAGATCGAACTCGACGGCCTACTGGCGTTCCCCTTGACCCCCTTCACCGAAGGGCTGGAACTGAACCTTGACGCGTTCGCGGAAAACGTCGAGAGCCACGTGGCCGCCGGAGCCGGCGCGCTGTTCGTCGCCTGCGGTACGGGCGAATTCAGCTCGCTGTCCCCGGACGAGCACGCGGCGATCCTGCGTAGGGCTCGTGAGGTCGTCGCCGGGCGCGTGCCCGTGTGGGTCGGGGCCGGTGGTGGCGCGGCGTCGGCCCGTGCCGGGATCGCGGCGGCGGAGGCGGGCGGCGCGGACGGCGTCCTCCTCCTGCCGCCCTACCTGGTCACCGGCCCGCCGTCCGGGCTGGTCGACCACGTCCGGTACGCCGTCGGGGATTCCTCGATCCCGGTGATCGTCTACCACCGGTCCACCGGGGTGTTCACCCCGGACTCCGCGGTGGACCTCCTCGACATCCCGTCGGTGGTCGGGCTCAAGGACGGTTTCGGCGACGTCGAACTGATGAGCCGGATCATCACCACGATCCGCTCCGTTGACAGCGACCGCGCCCGGGATTTCCTGTTCTTCAACGGTCTTCCCACCGCCGAGGTCTCCGCGCGCGCGTACGCCGCCATCGGGGTGGCGCGGTACTCCTCGGCCGTGCACTGCTTCGCCCCCGAGATCGCGGCGCGCTTCCACCGCGCGCTCGCGGAGAACGACGACGCCGTCATGGAGGCGTTGCTCGCCGGGTTCTACCTGCCGTTGGTGGCGCTGCGGGACGAGGGACAGGGCTTCGCCGTGTCGCTGGTCAAGGCCGCCGCGCGGTCGCGCGGTGACAAGGTCGGCTCGATCCGGCCGCCGCTGGTCGAGCCCACCGCGGACCAGATCGCGCGGCTGGAGAAGATCGTCGACGACGGATTCGCCGTCCTCGAGTCCGTCGGGACCGGTGCCTGAAAGATGAAGGTTCTCGACGTCGTCCTGACCCCGGTCGCCTTCGCCGACCCGCCGCTGCTCAACGTGATGGGCGTGCACGAGCCCTTCGCGCTGCGCGGTGTCGTCCAGCTGATCTGTGAAGACGGTGTGGTCGGCCTCGGCGAGTCCTACGGTGACCTCGCGTTCCTCGAACAGGTCCGGAAGGTGCTGCCAGAACTCAAGGGACAGGACGTGTTCGACCTGCCCGGCCTGCGCCGGAAGGTCGCCACCACACTCGGCGAGGTCGTCTTCGCCGACGCACACGGGCTCACCGGCGGTTTCTCCGTCAGCAAGACGGTCGCCAGCGTGTACTCGCTGTTCGAGGTGGCCGCGCTCGACGCGCAGGGCCACTACCTCGGCAGGCCGGTCGTGGACCTGCTCGGCGGCAAGGCACGCGATGCCGTCGACTTCTCCGCCTACCTGTTCTACAAGTTCGGCGCCCACATCGGCGCCGAAGAGGACTCGTGGGGCGAGGTGACCACGCCTGAGGCGCTCGTCGGCGAGGCGCGGCGCATGGTCGAGGAGTACGGCTTCTCCTCCATCAAGCTCAAGGGCGGTGCCTTCGACCCGGATCAGGAGATGGACGGCATCCGCGCGCTGGCCGAGGCGTTCCCGGACCACCCGCTCCGCATCGACCCGAACGCGGCTTGGACCCCGGAAACCGGGATCCGGGTCGCCGAAGAACTCGACGGCGTCCTGGAATACCTCGAAGACCCGACGCCGGGCATCGAGGGCATGGCGCGGGTCGCCGAGCGCGCGAGTATGCCGCTGGCCACGAACATGTGCGTCGTGCGCTTCGCCGACATCGAGCCCGCCTTCCGGCAGCGAGCGGTCGGCGTAATACTTTCGGACCATCATTACTGGGGTGGCCTGCGGGACACCCAAGCCCTCTCCGTCACGGCGGAATGCTTCGACGTGGGGCTGTCCATGCATTCGAACAGTCATCTCGGGATCAGTCTGGCCGCTATGGTGCACGTGGCCGCGGCGACGCCGCACCTGACCTACGCCTGCGACACCCACTGGCCGTGGAAGACGGCCGACGTCATCGCCCCGGGTGCGCTGGAGTTCGTCGACGGTGCGGTCGCGGTGCCCGACAAGCCGGGGCTCGGGGTCGAACTCGACCCCGACGCGCTGGCGCGGGCCCATGAAGACTATGTCCGAAGTGGACAGACCAAACGGGATGACGTGACCTATATGCGGAAGTTCGTCGGAGACTTCGAACCGAACACGGCGCGGTGGTGACAGGGTGAAGGTCACCGGATACGCCTACCCCTGGGACGTCGTCGACGACCCGGGGTTCGTCGAGCGCGTACGGGAACTCGGCGTCGACGAGGTCGCCGTCGCCGTGTCGTACCACAGCGCCCGCGCGGCGACGCCATGGTCGCCCGACCGCACCTCGGTCGTCGCGCGCCACGCGGCGCTGTACCGGCCGGTGCGCGAGGAGGCCTGGGGCGAGCTGCGGCCCGCCGAACCGGACTGGGTCGAGAGCCGCGACAGCGCGGGCGACGCCGTCCGGCTGCTGAACGAGGCGGGGATCCCGGCCGCGGCGTGGCTCGTGTTGACGCACAACTCGCGGCTGGGCACGGAATTCCCTGATTTCACCGTGCGCAACTGCTTCGGCGAGCGGTATCCGTGGGCGTTGTGCCCCGGGCAGCCGGAGGTCCGCGAGTACGCGGCGAACGTGGTCGCCGAGAGCCTCGCGGGGCTCGACTTCGCCACGGTCATCCTGGAGGCGTGCGGCCCGCTCGGCGCCGTCCACCAGCATCAGCACGAGAAGACCGACGGCGTCTGGTCGCCCGCCGTGGCGCGGTTGCTGTCGGTCTGCTGCTGCGACGCCTGCCTGGAGTCCTGGGCCGCCGCGGGCAAGGACCCGGCGAAGGCGCTGGACAAGCTGCGCGCCGAGGTCCGGCGGCTGATCGACGGCGGTGACCTCCGCGCGACCGAGGACAAGATCCTGCCCACCTTGCGGCAGGTCCTGCTCGACACGCGGCAGAAGGCGACGGACGCGCTCCGGCGTGAAGTGCTCGCGAAGATCCCGTCCGGGCCCAGGATCGTGCTCCACGGCGCGATGGACCCGTGGGTCACTGGCGCGTTGCCCGGGCTGACGCCGTCGGTCCCGGAGGACGTCGACGCGGTGGTGCTCCAGAACTGGGTACCTGGGCACGCCAGCCGGGAGTCCGTGGCGACAGCGCGGGCAAAACTGCCGCGCAAGGTCGCCGTCGGCAGTTACATCACCGCGGTGGCGGCGAGCCCGGTGCCCGACATCGAGGCCTACACCACCGAACTCGGCAAGGCAGGCGCCACCGAACTGCACCTGTACCACCTCGGACTGGCAGGCCCGGGGCGCTGGGCGGATCTCATCGCCGCCGTCAGCGCCGCACAAGAACTCTAGGAGAAGCAAGAAATCATGAGCCAGGCAACAGATCCCGCCACGCTCGAACAGATCCTCGCGGCCGCCGCCGCAGCGGCAGGCACGGCGGCGGCNNCGGCGGCCGCGACCCCAGCCCAGCGGGCCGAATGGCTGAACGCGGCAGCGGACGCCCTCGACGCGTCCGCCGACGAGCTGATCGCGCTGGCCAACCAGGAGACACATCTCCCGGCCTCCCCGCGATTGCAGGGTGAACTGAAGCGCACGACGTTCCAGTTGCGGCTGTTCGGCGAGGTGCTCGCCGACGGTGCGTTCCTCGGCGCCACCGTCGACCACGCGGACGCCGCGTGGCCGATGGGGCCGCGGCCGGACATCCGGCGGCTGCTCACCCCGATCGGGCCGGTGCTGGTGTTCGCCGCCAGCAACTTCCCGTTCGCCTTCAGCGTCGCGGGCGGTGACACCGCGTCGGCGCTGGCCGCCGGGTGCCCGGTCGTGCTCAAGGCGCACTCCGGGCATCCGGAGCTGTCCGCCCGCACCGGCGAGGTCCTGCGGGCGGCGCTGGTCAAGGCCGGTGCGCCGGAAGGGATCTTCGCGGTCGTCTACGGCCAGCAGAACGGTGTGACCGCGTTGAAGGACCCGCGGATCCAGGCGGCGTCGTTCACCGGTTCGGTGCCGGGCGGGCGCGCGCTGTTCGACATCGCGACCTCGCGGCCGTCGCCGATCCCGTTCTACGGCGAACTCGGCAGCGTGAACCCCGTCGTCGTCACCCGGACGGCGATCGAGGCGCGCGGCGAGGCCATCGCCAAGGGCTACGCGGGCTCGTTCAGCCTCGGTGCCGGGCAGTTCTGCACGAAGCCGGGTCTGCTGTTCCTCCCCGAGGGGCACGGTCTCGAGGACGTGCTGCGCGAAGCCGTCTCGGCGATCCCTGCGCAGCCGATGCTCAACGAGCGCATCGCGGCCGGTTTCGCCGACGGGCTGGCGAAGCTGCGTGACGTGGCGGGTGTCGAGGTGCTGTCCGAATCCGGTGGCACGGAAGGGATCTCTCACGGCGCGACCCTGCTCGCCACCACCGCCAAGGGCTTCCTTGCCGACGCCGACACGGTCCGCGAGGAGTGCTTCGGCCCGGCGTCGCTGATCGTCACCTACGCCGACCAGGCCGAGCTGATCAGCCTGCTCGAGGTGATGGAACCCGGGCTCACCGCGACCATCCAGGGTGAAGAGTCCGATGTGGACTGGATCCGCCCTGTCCTTCCGTCGCTGACCCGGGTCGCGGGTCGTCTGCTGTGGAACGACTGGCCGACCGGCGTCACCGTCACCTGGGCACAGGAACACGGTGGCCCCTACCCGGCGACCACCGCGCCGACCAGCACCTCGGTCGGCACCGCCGCGATCGAGCGGTTCCTGCGGCCGATCGCGTGGCAGGGCTTCCCCGACGCGCTGCTGCCGGAACCGTTGCAGGAGAACAACCCGTGGGGCCTGCCCCGCAGGACCGACGGGAAACGCTAGAAAGCTCGTGAGGCCCTGCCCCGGGCCGACCGTTTCGCGTGATGGGATGGACGACACGCCGCGCGGTGGGCTACGCGGCGTGTCGTCCCTCTGGACACGCGTGTCGTCCATCCCGTCACACGTGTCGTCCATCTGAACACGCGAAACCGCCACCTGCACACCTCGGTAGGCCCTTGCCCCTGACCGTTCTTGCCACTCACGACGCCCCACCTCACGCCGCCGCCCCTAGTTGCCGTCTTTTGACCCCTTGGGAGGCATGTCATGTCCGGATTCGGTTATGTCGGCAGGAGAACCGCCCTGCGCTCCGGAGCGGCAGCGGCCGCTTCGGTGGCGCTCACGACGGCGATCGGGAGCCCTTCGTCGGCGCGGCCCGCGTCCTCGGTTCCGGCGGGCACGGCCTCGATCGTCACCGGCTATCGCGAGCTGCAGACCGGGATCAACCGGCCGTCGGCGGAACGGGCCGCCGCACTGGCGAACCTGGACAGGGTCGCGAGGGCTTACTACGACAGCATGACGGTCGGCGGCGGTCCACTGTGGAATGACCTTCCGCTCGGCCCCGGCAGCGAGTTCACGACGTCGATGTACGCCCGGCTTCGCGCGATCGCGGTCAATTGGGGCACCCCCGGCGGCGCGCTGGCGGGTGATCCGGCTGTGCTCGGCCGGCTCAAGGCGGCGCTGGAACTGTTGTACGCCGGCGATCAGTACAGCGAGAAGACCGCCGAGATCGGCAACTGGTACACCTACGAGATCGGCATCCCGCTCTACCTGCTGCACATTCTGTCCACAGTGGCCAATGAGCTGACCGGGGACGAACTCGCCAAGTACCTGAAGCCGGTGCTGAAGTTCTCCGGCAACCCGAACCTCCGTACGAACAACCCGAGCGTCGTCGAGACCGGCGCAAACCGCGCGGACAAGTCAACGATTTCCATCGTCTCCGGCGCGATACTCGGTGACACCGAACGGATCAAGCGCGGCGTCGGGGCGTTCACCGACGTCGAAGGCGGGGGAGCGGCGAGCGTCATCGCCAAACTGCATCGCGCGGCGGGCGACGGATTCCACACCGACGGCTCGTTCATCCAGCACGATTCGGTGCCCTATCCCGGGCACTACGGGATCGTCCTGCTCACCGCCGTCGCGTCCGCCATCCACGTCACCAAGGGCACGGAGTTCGAACTGGCCGCCGACGTCCGCGAGGCGGCGTACGCGCTGGTCCCGGACACGTTCGCGCCCTTCGTCTACGCGGGTGCGCTGATGGAGTCGGTCCGCGGCCGGTTCCTTTCCCGGCAAGGGGAATCCGCGCACGACATCGGACATCAGCTCACCGGGGCGGTCGTGCTGCTGGCGCGGTCGGCGAGCGGGAAACGCAAGGAGGAACTCGGCGGGCTCGCCGCGAAGTGGATCACCGAGGACACTTTCGCGCCGTACCTGAAGATTCCCGACCCCGAGCGGTTCGCGCCGGGCCCGGACCTCGTCGGCATCCCCGGCATCGAGTTCGCGCAGGAGTTGCTGGCGACCAAGATCCGGCCGGCGCCCACGATCGCGGCGCACCGCGTATTCGCCCAGCAGGACCGGATGGTGCACGTCACCGAAGGCTGGTCGGCCTCGCTCGGCGTCGCCTCGTCGCGGATCTCGCGGTACGAGTCGGTCAACTCCATGAATCTGCACGGCTGGTACACCGGCGACGGTTCGCTGTACCTGTTCCTGCCCAAGGCCAAGGGGCACTTCACCGATGCCTACTGGCCGACCGTGGACCCGCTGCTGCTGCCGGGCACGACCGCCAAGGCCGGGCCGACCCCGAAGCTGGAGCAAGTGCCGCTCACCGGCAAGGACCACTGCGGCGGCGTCCGCTGGGACGCGCGACACGGCGCGCACGGCCTCGACTTCGTCTCCCAGGACGGCACGCTGACCGCGAAGAAGTCGTGGTTCTTCACGCCGTCGGGTGTCGTCTGCCTCGGCGCCGGGATCACCGACACCTCTGGCGAGCGGATCCGCACCACGATCGAAAACCGCAACCTCGGCGAGAACGGCTCAGGTGTCCTGCTGGCCGACGGCCGTCTGGTCGGCGGCTCGGAGTCGTTGCGGCGCAAGCGGTGGCTGCACCTGGAGAAGGTCGGCGGGTACGTCCTGCTCGACGCCTCCGAGGTGACCGCGCTGCGCGAGGACCGGACAGGGACCTGGCGCGACGTCGACAAGGGCGCCAACACCAAGGGCACCACGGTGCCCTACACCCGGCGTTACCAGAAGCTGGTGATCGAGCACGGGGCCAACCCTTCCGGGGCGAACTACGCCTACGCCGTCTTGCCCGCCGCGTCGGTGCTGGAGACGATCGCCTCGGCCTGGACATGGCGCGTGCGGTCCAACACCGCGACGGCGCAGGCCATCCGGCTGTGGGACGCGACGCTGCTGGCGAACTTCTTCGCCGCCGGCTCGGTCGACGAGGTGTCGGTGTCCGGTCCGGCGTCGGTGGCGCTGGGGCGGGGGAGCAACGGCTGGCGGCTGGCCGTCTCGGACCCGACGCAGCGGCAGGACGTCATCAAGGTGACGGTGCGGCGCAAGACTGTCGAGGTGCCGGTGAGGGGCACCTTCGGTGCTACGCAGGTAGTCTCGCTGGGCCGCTGACCCTGCCGACGCCGGGATCGGGACCATTCAGGACAAGATCTGACCTAAAGCGCCCATACGGTCACCCCATGACCGACATCGAGCAGTTCCGCATCGACATCCCGCAGTCCGATCTGGACGACCTGGCCGACAGGCTGGCCCGCACCCGCTGGCCGTCGGCGCTGCCCGGTGCCGAGTGGAGCCGAGGCGTCCCCGTCCCCTACCTCAAGGACCTGGCCGAATACTGGCGAGACGGCTACGACTGGCGCGCGTTCGAGAAGCAGCTCAACGAGTTTCCGCAGTACACCACCGAAATCGACGGTCAGCGCGTCCACTTCCTGCACGTCCGCTCACCCGAACCGGACGCGATCCCGCTGATCATGACGCACAGCTGGCCGAACTCGATCGCCGAGTTCCTGAACGTCCTCGGCCCCCTGACCGACCCGCGGGCCCACGGTCTCGATCCTTCGCGAGCGTTCCATGTCGTCGCGCCTTCGCTGCCCGGCTTCGGGTTCTCGACGTTCCCGGAACCGGCCGACGAGCGGCCGTGGGACATCGCGCGGGTGGCGCGGACCTTGGCGGAGCTGATGAGCCGCCTCGGCTACGAACGTTATGGCGCACACGGGAACGACGCCGGCGCGTTGGTGACGCCGTGCTTGGCGGTGCACGCGCCCGAGCACGTCATCGGCTCGCACATCACGTCCGGGCTCGGGATTCCGATGGGCGATCCGGCCGACTTCGAGGGCCTCGACGACGAAGAGCAGGCGAGCCTGCGAGAACTCGCGGCACGCTTCGCGGGCGGCAGCGGGTACGCGCCATATCTGACGAACAGGCCGCAGACGCTGAGCTTCGGTTTCCTCGATTCGCCGGTCGCGCAACTGGCCTACCTGGTCGAACGGTTCAAGGAATTCGACGGCTGGCCCGACGGTGGCGCACCCGCCGAGCCGATCGACCGCGATCTCCTGCTCACCAACGCGACCCTGTACTGGCTGACCGCGACCGGCGGCACCGCGCTGTGGCCGTACTACGAGGGCGCGGCCGCGATGCCGATCGACCAGACCGTGGTGCCGACCGGCGTCTCGCACGGCGGGCCGCCCGTCCTGCGCAAGATCGCGTCGCGCAAGAACGACATCGTGCGCTGGGCGGATCACGAGAGTCCCAGTCATATGGTCGCGATGGCCGTCCCGGACGACGTGGTGACCGAGCTCCGGGAATTCTTCGGAAATCTCACGCGGCCCGTGGAAGCCCGGTAACGGTCTGGGGAGCCTGAGCGACTGGTCCCGCGTGCCGACATCGTGACGATCCGGGGAACGGGATTCGATGCAACTGATCGTGAAGCGTGATCAAGCTGACCGGCGTGGGGTTTTCGGCGGGCACAAGGGAGTCGACTTCTCGTTGTTCTTCAAGCTGGTCTTGTCGCCCGAGGAATTGAACCTGGTGCACCGCTACAAGTTCGAGGACCATCCGCTCGGCTGGTGGTTCGCTCAGGGCGCGGAGATCCCCATCGCGTCCGTCGCCGAGGCGCTGGCCGGTAAGACGATGCAGTGGCCGAGCGTGGTGGAGCTGGTGACTCGTGAGCGCGAGCTCAAGCGGGCATGCCGGTCCTTGAAGCTTCTGATCGAGGTGGCCGCCAGCTTCGGCGGCGAGGAGGTGTTCGACATCGAAGTCGATGACGTCGACGACGAGGGTCTGTAGCGTCCGGGAATTTCTCCGGCGGCGATGTCGAGGGGTGGTCATCGGCTCCGACTCAGGGGCGACGCTAAAGTCGACGTGACCCTGTGGAGGACCTGATGACCACCTCGTTCGAGACCGTGACCTCGGCCGACGGCACCCCGATCGCGTTCGAGCGCTCCGGGGAAGGCGCGCCGGTGGTCCTGGTCGGCGGCGCGTTCAACGACCGGACGACCGTCGCCGCCCTCGCGGCGACGCTGGCCACGGACTTCACCGTGTTCGCCTACGACCGGCGCGGGCGGGGCGACAGCGGCGCGGGCGCGGTCTATTCGGTGGAACACGAGGTCGAGGATCTCGCCGCGGTGATCGACCACGTGGGTGGTCCGGCGGCGGTGTTCGGGCATTCTTCGGGAGCCGTGCTGGGACTGGAGGCCGCGGCCCGGGGTGTCGCCATGACCAGCCTCGCCGTGTACGAACCGCCGTACGTCGTCGACGACAGCCGTCCGAAGCCCGCAGTCGACCTCTTCGACCGCGTCCGGACGTTGATCGCCGACGGCGATCGCGACGCCGCGGTGGAACTCTTCCTGGTCGAGGGCACGGCCACCCCGGCCGAGATCATCAAGGGGATGCGGGACGCCCCGGTCTGGGGCTGGTTCACCGGACTCGCCGACACCCTGCCCTACGACCTCGCCCTGTGTGGCCCCGGCAACGTCCTTCCCGCCGACAGGCTGGCCAAGATCTCCGTACCCACGTTGGTCATGGACGGCGGGGAGAGTGACGCCTGGATGCGTGCCGGTGCCCGCGCCGTCGCCGGCACGATCCCCGGTGCCCGGTACGTCACTGTCGAGGGCCAGGACCACGGAGTCCTTCGTGAGCCGGATGTTCTGCGCGGGCTGCTCACCGAGTTCCTCAGGTGACGACCCTCAGCGGCTCGGCGGGCAGGCCCATCGCGACGTGGTGATCCCGTGCGGCGCGGGCTTGCCCGAGCCCGGCCAGCGCGCGGGCCTCCTGGAGGCGGTAGCCGATCCGCCTCGCCGTTTCGAGCGCGAGCCGATGCTGCCGGTGCCCCGCCGACGGCTCGCCGAGCGCGAGACAGGCGGTGCCCAGGCTGTTGGCCGCCATGGCCAGCAGCGGCGGTTGGTTGAGCCGGGTGAGGATCGCGCACGCGCGTTGGGCGTGCTCGCGTGCCTCGGCGGCGCGCGGTGGACGAGCAGGACGATCCTGCAACCGCTGCGCAAGTAGTCCTCTAGTTGCGGTAGTTGCGTCTGCAAGGACCGCAACTAGAGGACTACTTGCGGTCGGTGGGCGAGGTGCCCCTACGGTTTGCGGCCGACCCCGGCGTACGGGAGCGCGTTGATCGCCGGGTCCTCGGACATGTCCCCGGCGCCCTGCGGCTTCCACATCGCGCAGCCGACGACGCCGGGCTCGACGACGTCGAAACCGTCGAAGAACGACAGGACCTGGTCGTGGGTCCGGGGGATGGGGTCGTTCCGCGTGCCCTTGTAGGCCTCGATCGCCTCGTCGAGCCCGCTCGAGTCCGCGTCGGCGGCGACGTGCGAGAGGGCGAGGAAGCTGCCGGGGGCGATCCGTTCCCGGTAGCGGGACAGGATCGCGTGCGGTTCCCACGAATCCGGCACGAAATGCAACAGCAGCAACATGAACACGCCGACCGGCTGGTCGAGATCCAGCAGTTCCTGAGCTTCGGGCGCGTTGAGGATGTCGTTGGCGTCGCGGAGGTCGGCCTGGATCGCCGCGCACCGGTCGTTGCCGCGCAGCAGGAGCTTCGCGTGCGCCACCGCCACCGATTCACGATCGACGTAGACGACCCGGCAGGACGGGTCGACCTGCTGGACGATCTCGTGCAGGTTGCCGACGGTCGGGATGCCGGAGCCGATGTCGAGGAACTGCCGCACGCCGGCTTCGACCATGTACAGGGCGGCACGGCGGAGGAAGGCGCGGTTGAGCCGGGCCGCGTCGCGGACGCCGGGCATGATCTTCAGTACCTGATCACCCAGGTCGCGGTCGGCCTGGAAGTTGTGGTCACCGTTGAGCCAGTAGTCGTAGACCCTGGCGGGATTCGGCACGCTCGTGTCGACCTCGGGGGGCACCCAGCTCAGGTTGGAAGTCACCGTCGTCGCCACCGTTTCCGTTGGGATTGGCGTTGGGGCACAGGAGTCTAGCGGGCGTCGGTGCCGGGCTCGCCATCGTCCGATCGTGTGGACATGCGGCGGCGGAACCCATTCCGCCGCCCGGCGGTCCTAAGGTGGCCGGGTTCAGCGTCCAGGCACCGGGAGACCAGCACGATGGCACCACCTCCGGACGTCCCCGTCGCACCAGGCCGGTGGCCGCTGCTCGGCCACACCGTGCCGATGCTCCGTGATCCGCTGAAACTGTTGTCGGAGCTGCGATCGCACGGTGACGTCGTCCGCCTCGATTTCGGCCCGATGCCGGTTTACCTGGTCACCACGCCGGAACTGGCCTGGCGGCTGCTCGCCGCCGACGCCGGGAAGTTCGACAAAGGCATTGTGTTCGACAAAATGCGGCCGTTGTTCGGCGACGGGCTCGCGACTTCCAACGGCGCCTTCAATCAGCGGCAACGGCGGATGATGCTGCCCGCCTTCCAGCGAAGCCGCATCGCGCTCTACGCCGAGACGACGATGACGAAGCTCGCTGTAGAGCTTGCCGACTCGTGGAAACCGGGCGAGGTGGTGGACTTCGACCGCCGGATGCAGGATCTCGCGCTGACCATCTCCGGGCGCACGCTGTTCTCCACGGAACTCGGCGACGACGCGCTCGCCGAAATCCAGCGGTCGATCCCGATCATGCTGAAGTACGTCATGGTCCGCGCCTTCTCGCCGAAATTCGTGGAACGGCTGCCGATCCCGGCGAACCGTGAGTTCGACGCCGCGGCCGCGCGCCTGAGGCGGGTCATCGGCGACGCCGTCCTCAAGGCCCGCGAGAAGGGCGGTGATCAGGGCGACCTGCTGTCGATGTTGTTGCTGGCCAAGGACGACGAGACCGGCGAGAAGATGACCGACCGGCAGGTGGAGGACGAGGTCATCACGATCCTCACCACCGGGGCCGAGACCACCGCCGTCGCGCTGGCGTGGTTCTTCCACGAGATCGGGCAGCGGCCGGACATCGAGCGCCGGTTCCACGCCGAGGTCGACGAGGTGCTGAACGGCGGGCCCGCGCTGTTCGAACACCTGCCACGCCTGGTGTACACACAGCGGATCATCAACGAGGTCGTCCGCCGGACCCCGCCGGTGATCCTGATGCGCCGCGCGCGTGAGGACGTCGAACTCGGCGGTGCGCGCGTCCCCGCCGGTACCGAGGTCGCGGTCAGCCAGCACACGCTGCACCGCGATCCGCGCTGGTTCCCCGAACCCGGCCGGTTCGACCCGGACCGCTGGGAGCCGGAGCGGGCCGCCGCGATACCGAAAGGCGCGTTCATCCCGTTCGGCGCCGGGCCCCGGCTGTGCCCTGGCCATCAGTTCGCGCCCACGGAGATCGCGTTGGTCGCGGCGACGATCGGGGCGCGGTGGCGGCTGGTGCCGGTACCAGGGGTGAAGGTCTTTCCCAAGATCAAAGCGACGATGCAGCCGAACCGGTTGCCGATGACCGCGCTGCCGCGAACATCGGGCTGACGGTGAGCGTCCGGCTACCAGGTGTAGGGTTCGTGCTCCTTCCGAGCGTTCCGATTCCGGAGAGGGTTCTGTGAGAATGCCGCTCAAACTGGCCACGGCGGTGGCTGCCTGCTGCGTGCTCCTCGGTGGTTTCCTGGTCGCCGCTCCGGCCGCGGCCGTCGAAATCCATTGTTCCGACCTGGACGTGCCGGTGACCGGCCCACTCGGCGAACCCGCGACGGTGCACGGCCGGTTCTGCCTGCCCGACGGTCCCACGCCCGAGGCGGTCCAGCTGCTGGTGCACGGTGGCACCTACAACAGCGCCTACTGGGACCTGCCCTACGATCCGGACCGCTACTCCTATCAGCGCGACATGGCCAAACACGGCTACGCGACGTTCGCCGCGGACCAGCTCGGTTCGGGTGGGAGCAGCAAACCGCTCAGCCTTCCGCTCCTGCTGCCGGTACTGGCGCGATCGATGCACGAAGTGGTCGGCCACCTGCGCGCCGGACGGGTCGGCGGCACGTCGTTCGAGAAGGTCGTGATCGTCGGGCATTCGGTCGGTTCGGGCATCGTCGCGGCGGAAGCGTCGACATACCAGGACGTCGACGGCGTGATCCTGAGCGGAATCACGCATCTGCCGTCGGTTCCCGCCTTGACGCTCGGCGTGCTGTTCGGCCTGCAACCCGCTTTCGCGGACGACCGGCTCGGTTCGCTCGGCAGTGATCCGCTCTATTTCACGACGAAACCGGGAGCGCGCGCCGGACTGTTCTACGCGACGGAAAATACCGACCCGGGCGTCATCGAGGCCGATGAAGCGACCAAGGATCAGGTGTCGGTCCCGGGAATGGGAACCGTCGCCGTGTTCGGCATCGTACTGCCGGCGACGAAGGCCATCCGGGTGCCGGTCTTCCAGGCGGTCGGGGAGAAGGACGTCCTCTTCTGCGGTCTGTTCGCGCTGCGGAACTGTTCCGACGGGGCGACGCTGCGGCCGGCGGAAGCGCCGTATTACCGGCCCGAGGCGGAACTTTCCACCTATGTTCTGCCCGGTGCCGGACATTCGCTGGCGCTGCATCGCACCGCGTCCCAGTATCGGGACGCCACCCGCGTTTGGCTGAGGGATAAGGTCGGTGTTGCAGTACCGTAGGGTTACCACCCGATTGGGTGTCCGGTAAACCGTGAGTGCCGAACGAGAATCGTGGAGGATGTTTCTCCACCACGGAACGCGAAAACGACCCCAGGACCGGCAGACGTGACTGCCCCATTTCCGGACGGCGACGAGCACCCCGCATCGCCGGACGCCCCGAAGAGAACTGCGTCCTCCGCCTCGCCGAAGAGGAAGAGTGCCGCGCCGACGCGGGCAACGCTCGCCCGCAAGTGGGCCTACCTGGTCACCGGTACGGCGTATCTTCCGTATACCCATGCCCAGATCGAAGAGCATTTCGCCGCACTGCTGGACGAGGTGTTCGCGGCGGTGCTGAGTGACGACGCCGAGCCCGCGCAGGCCACCGAGGCAGGCGCGCGGCTCGTCGCGCTCAGATGCGTCGGGCCCGACAGCCTGCGTCGCACGATGGAGGTACTGGGCAAGGGGCTCCTGCACGAACCGGAGCTGCGGAGCGTGAAGTCGCTCCCCGAACGAGTGCTGCAAGTGCTCGGCGCGCTCGCGTCCGGCTACGGCGAGGCCTTGCGCGAGAGTATCCAGACGCAGCAAGAGGATCTGACGCGCACGCTGGTCACCCTCGAACGCGAGACGCGGCGTGAACTGGTGCTCACGCAGGCGCGCTTCGAGCAGCTGTTCACCGGTTCGAAGACCGGGGTGGCCGTCACCAGGGTGGACGGCCGCGTACAGCGGGTGAACCCGGCGTTCGCCGAAATGCTGAACCGGCCCGTCTCGGACCTGATCGGGCTCAATCTCCACGACCTGGTCCACCGGGAGGACGCCGACGGCCTGCGTGAGGGCTACCGGAAGCTGCTGGAAGGCAAGAGTCAGCGGCTCGAGCTGTCGCGAAGACTCGTGACCGAGGACGAGGAACCGACCTGGGCCGGATTCACCGGTGCGGTGATCCGTGATCCGGCGGGCGAGGCCCAGCAGCTGATCACCCTCGTCGAAAGTGATACCGACGTCTCGCTGCTCCACCGGCAGTTGAGCCGCCAGGCCCTGCACGATCCGCTGACCGGCCTGCCGAACCGGCAGTTCTTCGGCACCCGCCTCGAGCGGGCGCTGCGGCACGCCGACCCGGCCTTCGGCGTCACGGTCTACCACCTCGACGTCGACGGATTCTCCCTGATCGCGGGCGGGCTCGGCCAGAAACAGAGCGACGACCTGCTGAAGAACGTCGCCGCGAAGCTGCGGGCCGTCGTCGGCGGCGAGGACGCGCTCGTCGCCAGGATCGGCGGAGACGAGTTCGGCATCCTCATCCAGAACACCGCCACCAGCCCGGACGTCGCCACCGTCATCGGCATGATCAACCAGGAACTGGCCGAACCGGTCTACCTCGAAGGCGGGAGCGGGGTCGCGGTCTCGGCCTGTGTCGGCGTCGTGCACCGGCCGCCGAGGGACATCGCGCCGAACGAACTGCTGCGCGTCTCCGACATGACACTGCGCCGGGCACAGTCCAACGGCTACCGGCAGTGGGCGCTGTCCGACTCCACCCTCGACACCAGGGAACGGCACGAGTTCGGCCTGGCCGTCTCCATGGCCGGTGCGTGGGAGATCGGCGAGATCGAGGTCCATTTCCGGCCGCTGACCTGGCTCTCGGACAGCACACCCGCGGGCATCGAGGCGAGACTCGCGTGGAACCATCCCCGCCACGGCCGGATCGGTCACGACACCTGCGTCCGCTTCGCCGACGAGACGGGTCTCGTCGTGCCGCTCGGCGAGTGGCT
This sequence comes from Amycolatopsis coloradensis, assembly GCF_001953865.1. Classification (GTDB taxonomy): domain Bacteria; phylum Actinomycetota; class Actinomycetes; order Mycobacteriales; family Pseudonocardiaceae; genus Amycolatopsis; species Amycolatopsis coloradensis. The sequence continues at coordinate 37,660 of NZ_MQUQ01000029.1, read as the reverse complement.
CATCCGCACCGCGTGCGAGGAAGCGGACGACAGGCTCCCGATGGTCGTGGGACTGACCCCGCACCAGGTCGCGGATCCGGATCTCGTCGGGTCGGTGCGGCAGGTACTCACCATGACCGGTCTCGGGCCGTCACGACTGCGCCTGGGTTTCCCGGCCGGTGCCGTGCTCGCCGAACTCGGGGAGACCGTCGACAACCTGCATCTGCTCGCCGAGATCGGGGTGGACGCGGAACTGCAGGACTTCGGCGCGGCCGGCGACGTCGTCTGTCTCGTGGACGTGCCCGTGCGGACGGTCCGGATCGCTCCGCGGCTGGCCGAGCGGCGGACGGAACCGTTGGCCGAACGCTCACTGCGGAACCTCATCGAGACCGCGACCATCGCGGGCACGACGGTGATCGCGGACGGGATCGACTCGACCGGCGACGCCGGATGGTGGCAGAGCGCCGGTGCCCACATCGGGGCGGGCCGGTACTTCGGTTAGGCCGCTTCTTTCACAGCGCGTGCCTACCTAGCAGAAGCCCTCTTGCGGAGTCGGACACTGCAGGTGGTGCGGCCGAAACCCGGTGGGGCGACCGGCCCCGCCCCTCGGCCAGCGCGGTCAGCGCCCGGTCGAGATTTGTCCGGCAGACCTGGCGCAACTCGTCCGGCGCGGTGCTGTCGACCTGGTGATAGAACTCGGCCTCGTCCCTGAGCAGCCGGGCGAGGCGGTCGCTGAACTCGGTGCTGAGCGCGTCTGGCAAGAAGGAAACGCCGCCGGACGAGGACGCGAGCGTCCGGCGGCGTTCCCCGTGGTCCGAATCAGTGGTTGATCTTGAACCACGGCTGCGACCAGCCGAGATAGGTGTAGTTCCACTTGCTCTTGATCTGCGCGATGGTGGTCTCGGTGAAGCTGCCGGGACCGTTGATGTCGTTCGACAGGAACTTGCCGCCGCCGATGGAGATCATGGTGTGTCCGGTGCCGCCGTTGCTGAAGAAGGCGAGTCCGCCCGCGGGGACCTGCGTGTCACCGGGGTGCTTGAACGAGCCCGGGAGCTGGGTCCAGTGCACGTAGGCCGTTTCCGAGCCGCTCGCGGTCCAGCCGTAGGCCCACGAGTTGATCCGGTCGCACCAGCGGTAGTAGTCCGGGTCGTTGTTGGTGTGGACGTGCGCCTTCGCCCACGCGACGGCCTCGGCGCAGGTCCTCGGGTTGCCGGTGCCGGCGGTGGAGCAGGAGAGGGTGCTGCCGGCGCAGTCGGGGGCGACCCGGCCGTCGGAACCGGTGTAGACGTAGGCGTCGCTGATGTAGCCGCCCTTCGACGGCACGTAGTCCCAGATGTCGGTGGTGCCGTACTTCCCGGTCACCGTCGACCCGTTCGTCTGGCAGTCGATCGTGACGGCGGTGCCGCTCGCGACCGTGCCGACCGCGTTCCCGCCGGCGCTCGGGGTCGACCGGACGGTCACGGCGACGCCGGAGTCGGTGTTCACCGTGCCCGTCGCCGCCAGCGCCTCACCCGCGCCGCCGAGCATGATCGCCCCGGCCAGCGCGATCGTCGCCATGGCGCCTCTGGCGATCCTCGATCGGATCTTCATCTCTGTCCTCCAGTGGTTTCCCCAGATAGAGGGACAGGATGCACGGCGTCCGTACAAGCGGCGTACAAGAAACGATCGTCCGAAGTGGACGGTTCTATACCGGCACGAGCTCGGGTTCGGCGACCTTGTCGATGGCCGGGACATCGGTCGTGTGACGGGCGTCGCGCTCGGTGAGCAGGGCGCGCAACCGCGCCAGTGCGCGGAGCTGGGCCGCGCGGACCGCTCCGGCGCTCGGCAGGCCGAGCCGTTCGGCTGTCTCTTCGGCCGAAAGGCCGAACACGAACCGGAGGGCGAGCACCTGCCGGTGCGGCATCGGCAACCTGGCCAGCAGGATCCCGGCCTGCATCCGGTGCTCCAGCCGTTCCAGGTCGTCCGGGTCGCGGCGGGTCCAGAAGGTCAGGCCGTCGCCGATCTCCGGGACGCAGGCGACCGGTTCACAGGCTCGGCGGCGGTAGAGGTCGGCCACCTTGTGCCCGGCGATCCCGAGGACGAACGCGAGGAACCGGTCCGGGCGGTACCGGTAGCGGGGCAAGGCGATCAAGACCGCCTGCAACACCTCCTGCGCGCAGTCCTGTGCGTCGCAGGCACCCGTTCCGGCGCTCCCGAGCCTGCCCGCGCAGTAACGGAACACGTGCGGGGAAAGGAAACGGGCCAGTTCCCGCACCGCGTCCGGATCACCGGCCACGGCCGCCCGGACCAGCCTGCTGTCGGGGTTGGGCAGCCGCCCCGCCGTCGCGGCGGCACGGGAGTCCGCGGGTACCGTCGATGGCGCTACCTCGTCCAAGTCAGCACTCCTGGTTCGGGGAAATCTTCCGCCAAGGTGCGCCCGTCATCGGGGACTGGGACTTCGTGCGCGGTTGTCCAGCTTGCCCTGCCACGCAAGGGATGTCCACACGTGCGGCGGGAAGTCATCCGAACCGCTCAATGTCTACTGTGGACGATAGGGCAGCGACCCCTTGAGGCAGGACAGCACCGGGGGATAGGCGGTGGTGTCGGTGCTGAGGAAATCCGACGTCCAGACCAGGCAGTGCGCGAGCACCCGGATCCGCTGGTCGAGGTCGGCGTTCCCGCAGGCCGCGCCGATCTGGTCGGCGCAGGTGACCCGGTCGTCGCGGACGCTGGCGGCGATGGCGCGGACGATCGCGGCCACTCCCGGGTCGAGTTTGTCGGGCCGGACCGTCACGCCGGCGGGGTCCCGCAGGCGCAGTGTGAACGGTTCACGGATCCGCAGCGAACGACGACGATCCTTGGCGGCCAACGAGAAGGTGTCGACCAGCCGTCCGACGACGTCGTCGAGAGCCGGTCCCTGCCGTCCGGACGAGGCGATGGACACCAGTGCGGTGGCGAGCTGGTCCGCCTCGCCCGATCTGGTGAGGGAAAGGAGATCGCGGGCGACGGTGTGCGCGCGTCTGGGACTGGGTTTCATGTCGGGCCCCTCGCTTGGTCGTGCGGACAACCGATACCCCGTAAGGGGAAGGTTAAACCCGAATGGGTGGCGGATGGGGCGAATGGCCGTGCGGATTGTGCCATTCGCCCCGATCCGGAGGGTCCTAGCGCACCAGTAGCTCCCGTAACGCTTTCACCACCTCCGACGGTGACTCCTCGGCCATGAAGTGGCCTGAGGTGACCGTCCGGTGGTCCAGGTCCTTCGCCCACGCCTGCCAGAGCGCGACGGCGTCGTAGCCGAGTGCGGCTCCCCAGTCCTGCTGGAGCACGGTGAGCGGCATCGCGAGCCGGTTACCCGCTTCGCGGTCCGCCGTGTCGTGTTCGACGTCGATGCCCGCCGACGCGCGATAGTCGGCGACGATCGAGGTCACCGCGTTCCGTGACGCCTCCAGGTACGCGGCCCGGACGTCCGTGGGGATCGCGTCGTCACGCTGCGTCCACGCGTCGAGAAAGTGCCCGAAGAACGCGTCCGGCGCGGCGCCGATCAGTTGTTCGGGCAGTCCGGGCGGCTGGGCCATCAGGTAGAGGTGGAAGCCGACCGCGGCGGTGGTGCCGTGCAGCACGTCCCACATGTCGAGGGTCGGCAGCACGTCGAGGATCGCGAGGTGACTCACCTTGTCCGGATGGTCGAGCCCGGCCCGCAGGGCCACCAGCGCGCCCCGGTCGTGTCCGGCGAGGGCGAACCGGTCGTGGCCGAACGCCTTCGCGACGGCGACGACGTCGGCCGCCATCGTGCGCTTCGAGTAGGTCTCGCCGGTGTCGGCGGGTTTGTCGCTCGCGCCGTATCCTCGCAGGTCAGGGCAGAGGACGGTGTGGTTCGCCGCCAGATCCGCCGCCACGTGCCGCCACATGAGGTGGGTCTCGGGGAAACCGTGCAGCAGCACGATCGGGCTGCCGCTCCCGGCGACGGCGACGTCGAGTGCCACGCCGTCGGCCACGGGCACACGCTGATAGTCGAATCCGGTGATGCGCATGGGTACCTTCCTGGTCGTTCGCTGTCACGGCCAGCGTCCCCGTCCCGAATCAGCACCCGGTCAGCGACGACCGAGTGGCCGGGGCACGATGATCACTGTCGGTGAGCCAGGAGGTGGCGATGCGGTTCGGGGTGCTCGGCCCGCTCGTGGCCGGGGACGCGCGGGGCGAGGTCGGGCTCAAGGGCCCGCGGCACCGAGCGGTGCTGGCAAGGCTGCTGATCGCGCGCGGCCGGGTCGTACCGGTGGAAATCCTGGTCGACGACCTGTGGGAGCGTCCGCCGGCGGGCGCGATCGGCGCCGTCCAGACGTTCGTCGGTGCCTTGCGCCGCGCACTGGAGCCGGACCGCGCGCCCCGTGAGCCCGCGCGGCTGCTCGTCACGGTCGCCCGCGGCTACGCCCTGCGCGCGGACTCCGTCGACGCCTGGGACTTCGAGGCCGCCGTCGCCGCTGCCCGCGAACTGATCGACGCCCGACGGGCGGACGCCGCACTGTCGCAAGTGGACACCGCGCTCGCGCTGTGGCGCGGGCCCGCCTACGCCGAGTTCGCCGAGGAGGGCTGGGCGCGTGGCGAGGTCTCCCGGCTGACCGAACTCCGGTTGCTGGCGAGGGAACTCCGCGCCGAAGCCCTCCTCGCGCTCGGGCGAGCGGCCGAGGCGATCCCCGACCTGGAACCGCAGGTGCGTGAACATCCGTTGCGGGAGAACGGTTCCCGGCTGCTCGCGCTGTCGCTCTACCGCTCCGGACGGCAGGGTGACGCGCTGGCGGTGTTGCGGACCACGCGCAAGCTGCTCGCCGACGAACTCGGCGTCGATCCCGGCGCGGGACTGCGTGACCTGGAAGCCGACATCCTGGCGCAGGCACCCCGGCTGGAGCCGTCCTTACCCAAGACCGCCGAGCGGCCACTGGTCGGCCGCGACGCGGAGCTGGACCGGCTGATGGAGGCCGTGTCCAGCGGACGGTCGCGGCTGGTGCTCGTCTCGGGTGACGCCGGGGTGGGGAAGACCGCGCTCGCCGAGGCGTTCTCCGCCCGGCTCGCCGCGCAGGGCTGGACCACGGCCTGGGGGAGCGATCCCGACGACGAGGGCTTGCCGCCCGCCTACGCGTGGAGCCGGATTTTGGCCTCGCTCGCCGAAGCCGGATACGGGGCGCCGCCGACGGCGGATCCGGGCACCGAAGACCCGATGGCCGCGCGCTGGCGATGGCATCGGGCGGTCGCGTCCTATCTGGCCGGTGCCGCACCTCTCCTGCTCGTCCTCGACGACCTGCACTGGGCGGGTGAGGAGACGCTGGCGTTGCTGATTTCCGTGCTCGCCGAGCCAGTGCTGATCGTCGCGACCCATCGCGGCACCGACCCGTCCCCGCGCCTGACGGACTTCCTCGGCCGGGCCGCCCGCGCCGATCCGGTGCGCGTCTACCTCGGCGGCCTGCCCGAGACCGCGATCGCCGACCTGGTCCGCGTCACGACCGGGCAGGAAGTCGACGCGGAAACCGCCGGGATGATCCATCGGCGCAGCGGTGGGAACGCCTTCTTCGTCCGTGAACTCGCCCGGCTGCTGGCCGCCGAGGGGCCGTCCGCGCTGGACACGGTGCCGCCGGGCGTCCGCGACGTCGTCCGGCATCGGGTGGAGGCGCTCCCGGACGAGGCTCGCGGCGTCGTGCGCCGGGCCGCGGTGATCGGCACGGACTTCGACCTGGCCCTGCTCGAAGCCCTGGCCGGGGAAACCGCCCTCGACGCGGTCGAAATCGCCGTTCGGCAAGGATTTCTGACTGAGCGGGCACCGCACCGGTTCCGGTTCGCGCACGCTCTCGTGCGGGACACGCTCTACCACGATCTTTCCCGTTCGCGGCGGGCCCGCGAGCACGGAAAGATCGCCGAAACGCTGGAAAGCCTGCGCCCGGACGACGTCGACGCGCTGGCGCACCATTTCGTGCTGTCCGAGGAACACGCCGACCGAGCCGCGCACTACGCGCGAGCGGCCGCGGAAAAGGCGGAAAGCCGTTTCGCCCCAGCAGAAGCGGCGAAGCTCTGGGACGCCGCGCTCATCGCGTACGACCGATACGGCGCTTCGGACGCTGAAAAGCGGCTGGAGCTGATCATGGGCAAGGCCCGCGCGTCGGCCGTGTCCGGCAGTCTCGGCCAGGCCCGGCGACACCGGGCCGAAGCGCTGGAACTGGCGGAAAAACTGGACGACCCGCTCCTGACCGCGCGAGTGATCGGCGCCTTCGACGTCCCCGCCGTCTGGACCGAGAGCGACGATCCGGAACTGGCTTCCCGGATCGCGGACGCCGTCGAACGGACCCTTGCCGCGCTGCCCGCCGAACGGACGGCCGAGCGATGCCGCCTGCTGGCCACGCTCGCCGTCGAACTGCGGAACGCGGGCGGGCGACGGGCGCGCGACGCGGCACGGGAAGCCGAGGCGCTCGCACGACGGCTCGACGACCCCGCGTTGCTGGCGTTCGCGCTCAACGCCCGGTTCCTGCACTCCTTCGACCGGGCGGGGTTGGCACCCCGGAGGGCGGAGATCGGCACGGAACTGGTCGACCTCGCATCGCGGCACCGGCTGGTGACGTTCGAGATCCTCGGGCACCTGGTGCTCATGCAGGCGAAGAGCGCGCTCGCGGATTTCGCGTCGGCGGACCGGCATGCCGCGTCGGCGGACGAACTCGGGGAGAAGTACGGCTCTCCGCTCGTCGGCGTCTTCACCCGGTGGTATCGCGCGACGCGGACCGCGATGACCGGTTCCGGCGGGGAAGCCGCCTATCGCGCCGCGGCGGCGGGGCTCGCCGGAACGGCCATGTCCGGAGTGGACAAGGGAATCCTGGCTCTCGCCTTGCACTGCGACCGGATCCAGCGGGGCTTGCCGCCGGACGCGGGCGAAACGCGTTATGGCGCTTACGAAAGCTGGTGCCGACCGGTACTCCCGATACCGGAGTCGCCCCGGGATCTGCTGTACGAGGCCCGCACCTGCCTGCACGCCGTCGTCGCGATCGAACGCGGCGACCGGCCGGTGATGGAACGCCTCCACGCCGCACTCCTGCCCGCCGAGGGCGAGATCGCCGGGGCGGGGAGCGGGATGGTCACCCTCCGCCCGGTCGCCCAGTACCTCGGTGACCTCGCCGCCGCTCTAGGTCGTGACGAAGCGGCCGCCGCGCATTACCGGCGGGCGCACGCCATCGCGGTCAAGGCCGGTTCGCCACACTGGGGCTAGCTCAGGCGCGGTTGTGTCGCGAAAGCCACTTCCGAGGCATCAGACGTCGCGAAAGTGGCTTTCGCGACACTCCGGGACCCTCACCGGCTCACTGTTCCCGCATCGCACGGCGGATCTCGGCCAGCTTGTCCTTGGCCGCCTTGTCGCGGTCGGCGATCTTCTTGTCAAGCGAGGCCACGTCCTCCTTGCCGCCGAGACCGGCGAGTTCGGTCGAGCCCAGCGAGGTCGTGTACCGCTGCTCGATCCGGTGGCGCACGTGGTCGAACGAGGGCACCCCGGACTCGCTGTAATCCGGGTCCGGAACCTCGACAGGAGGGGTCGGGGCCTCTTCGACGATCTCGGCGTCGAGGATTTCCGGCTTCTTCTCCGGACTGTTCTCACTCATGGTCACTCCGTTCTTGGTGCCAGGGCACGGCTTCGGTCATCAAACCGAGCATGCCCGAGAGCAGGCGCATCTGCTCGACCGTGCGGATGTCGGCCTCGACCAGCCTTGGCGAACAAACCACGATGGCGAGCGCCTGCGCCCGCGACAGGGCCACGTTGAGCCGGTTGCGGGAGAGCAGGAAGTCCAGGCCACGCGGCAGATCGACCGCCGACGACGAGGTCATCGTCGTGATCACCACCGGCGCCTCCTGTCCCTGGAACCGGTCCACGGTGCCCACCCGCACGCCGGGATACCCGGCCTGGTCCAGGGCACGGGCCACGACGCGGGCCTGCAGGTTGTACGGCGCCACGACCAGGATGTCCTCGTCGCCGAGCGGCCGGGGCTCACCGTGGTCGGTCCAGGCCCGGCCGTGGAGATCGGCCACGAGCGCGGTGACCGCTTCGGCTTCCTCGACCGAACGCGTCGTGTTGCCGTGATGGTCGACTTCGGCCAGGTACAGGCCCGCTTCGACGCCGTCGATCGCCCGCTCGGCCGCCGAGGGATGCGAGTGCAGGCGGCCCGCGTAGGACAGCCGCGAGACCGGCGCGCAGACGGTTGGGTGCATCCGGCGGGTCTCGTCGAGGAAGTAGCCGAGTTCGGCCGGGATGATGTCGGCCTCGCCGATCAGATGCCCCAGCGCGGACGCCTCGGCGCCCGCGGGATGCGTCCCCTGCACGACCTGCGGCAACTGCTGCGGATCGCCCAGCAGCAGGAGGTTTTTGGCGCACATCGACACCGCGAGCGCGTCCGCGAGGGCGAACTGGCCCGCCTCGTCGATGATCAGCAGGTCGAACGGCTCCTCGCGGATCGCGGTGTTCGCGAACGTCCACGCGGTCCCGCCGACCAGATGGCCGGTGTCGTGCTCCTCGCGCCATTTCACCAGCGCGGGATTGGTCTTCGGCTGCTCCCACGGCGCGGCCGGATCCGGGGTACGCTTGGCGCGTTTGGCGCACGGCAGGTCCGGCGCGTTCTTCAGCGCGGCGGACAGCACGTTCTCGACGGCCTTGTGACTGGTCGAAGTGACGGCGATCGTCTTTCCCGCGCGCACGAGTTTCGCGATCAGCCTGCCGGCCAGGTAGGTCTTGCCCGCGCCGGGCGGACCCTGGACGGCCAAGGCGGAGCCGTCCAGTTTCCCGACCGCGTCGATCACGGTGTTCACCAGGTCGGCGCCCGGTTCGGGCAGGGGCTGGTCGTCACGCAGCCGGGGCGTCGTGCGCCGGAGCAGGTCGACACCGGGATGGGCGGGCAGGGTCGGCAGCGCGTCGACGACCAGGCGGGCGAGGTCCGCGACCGCGTCGTCCTTGGGGGAGGGCCGGACCGGGCTGCCGGGCAGCACCGCGACCGGCCGGTCGGCGGTGGTCTCGTCGGGCGGGCAGCTTTCCTCGAGGGTCAGTTCGACGGCGGTGGCCGAGACGACCTTGGCGTCCCGCGCTGCGGCCCCGTAGCGCAGGCGGACGTCGTCGCCGGGAGCGAAGGGATGCGGCCGGTCCGGGTCGCAGCGGAGCATCAGCGACCGCTTCGCCTTGCGGACCCGGCCCGAAGGCGGCACCCATTCCCCGGCTTCCATGGCCACCGGGACGGTGCACGCGTTGTCGGTCTCCAGATCGCCGAGCGGGGCGGCGAGCTGGCGGAAGTACTCCCACCACGCCGGATTCGTCTCGCGGCGGTGGTAACCGACGGACGCGGCCAGCAGCGCGCGGGCGCGGTCCTCGCCGGTGAACTCCGCCGGGTCGTCGGGCAGCCCGTCCAGCAGCGGATCGACCAGCGCGGCCAGCTGCGCGGCGCGTTCCGCGCGTTTCTGTGCCGCGATGTCCTCTTCGGTATCGCGGAGCAGAGCGTCCACATCGGACTCTTCCGGCGGCTCCGCGAGCGGGATCCCTTCCTCCGCGCGGATCTTGTGGAGGAATTCGAACAGCCGCAGCGTGGAGACGCAGTCGTATTCGTTGTAGTCGCTGATCCCGCGCAGCACTTCGTCCGCGTGCTCGGTCTCGCCGGAGGCGGTGAGCGTCAGGTACTCCTCGTAGGCCTCGATGCTCGAAACCGCCGTCTTCACGTCGCCGTCGCGGGCCTCGGGCATGTAGAGCGGTTCGAGGTACTTGATGGAATACGACCGTTGCGAGACCCGGAGTGCCTTGCGAACCACGGCATACAGATCGACGAGTCCGCCACTGCGCAGCAGGTGGTCGACGGCGTCCTCACGGGTCCCGTGCACCGCGGCGAGCCGCTTGATCGCGGTGACCTCGTACGGCGCGTAGTGGTAGACGTGCGAACCGGGATGTTCCGTGAGCCGCGCGGTGGCGAAGTCGACGAACTCCTCGAAGGCCCGCTTCTCCTGCGACCGGTTGTGCGCCCAGAACGGCGTGAACTTAGTGGTCTCTTCGGCGGTCACCGCGCCGAAGAGGTATTCGAGCCCCTCACCTGCCAGCGCGTAGGGGTCGCCTTCCATGTCGAAGAAGACGTCACCGGGCGCGGGCGGCGGAAGTTCCGCCAGCGCGCCGGGATCGATGATCTCGTAGGCGATCTCACCGGTGGCGTCCTGGCGGACCTGGATCGCGGCCTGCGCGCGCAAGGTGGTGAACGACGTCACCGAGATGTCGCGCGGCCGGTCTTCCGGCGTCGCCTTCGCGAGGGTGTCGATGGTGTCCAGTCCGGCGGCGACGAGTTTGCGCCGCTGGTCACCGCGCATCCCCGCCACCAGCGAAAGATCGCGATCGGCCTCGCGAGCGCTCGCGCAGTGCGCGGCGTAGGAGCAGCCGCCGCAGGCGGGCCGTTCGTCGGCCCACAGCGGGACCGGCAGGGTGGGCGGCCGGTTCCGCAGGCGGGCGCGGAGCCGGTCCACCAGCGGGAGGAAGTCGTCGACGCGGAACGAACGGGTGCTGTGATCGCCGAGCAGCAGGTGCATCCGCGGACCGGCGGGCCAGCCCGCCCGGCGCAGGGCGTCGGCGTAAGCGGTCAACTGGACCACCGCGGCGGGCTTCGCGTGCCTGGCCAGCTTCGTGTCGTACACCTCGTAGCGGCCTTCGTCGTCCCGCATCAGGAAGTCGGCCCGGCCGGAGAACTCGCCGTCGTGGAAGACAGCCTGGTAGATCACCGGAGCCCCGGCCCGTAGCGCTTCTTCGGTGGCCTTCGCGGCGACGACCGGGTCTCGTTCGTCGATCTCGACGACCGCGCTCTTCTCGCCGCGCAGCTTGTCCAAAGTCGCGGCCTCGTGCGCGCGCCCATGGGTGACCGCCAGCTGATCCGGCCCGGAGCCCGGCCGCGGCGCCCCGGGGAGATCGGCGGCCAGCGCCTGGTTCAGGACGCTGCGGTGCTCGCATTCGAGCAAGTCGGCGAGATCGGACGGGGTGTACATCGCCCGGGAGTCTGACATGGACTCCCGCCCGGGCGGCCCCGGCACGCCGGAGTCAGCCGGAGGTGTGGTCGAACTTCAGGTGCGTGGTGATCCGGTAGCGGTCGCCCCGGTAGATCGAGCGGGTGTACTCGATCACGCGGCCACCGGGGTCGCGGGTGGTGCGTTCGAACAGCAGCGCGGGGGAGTGCTGCGGGACGCCGAGCAGGCTGGATTCGCCCACGTCGGTGACGGTCGGTTCGGTGATCTGCACGGCCGTCGACGGCCGGACCTCGTACCGCGTGCGGAGCAGTTCGTAGAACGAGCCCGACTCGAAGTCGGCGCACGTGATGTCCGGCACGATCTCGCGTGGGACGAGGATCCGTTCGATCGCCATCGGCGCTTCTTCGACGATCCGCAGGCGCGTGACGGCCACCAGCGGGCGGCTGGGGGAGACCTCGAGCCGTTTGCCGAGCCTCGCCCCCGCCGGCGTGATCTGGAAGTCGACGACCTTGCTCGTCCAGTGGCCATCGGCGGGCGGGGCGAACTGATCGCCGCCAGTGGCGGGCAGAAGGTCCTGGGAGATCTTGCGTGGCGCGGTGAATGTGCCGCGGCCGTGCTCGCGGACGACGAGACCGTCCCTCGCGAGTTCGTCGATCGCGGCTCGCAAGGTAGGGCGCGAGACACCGATCTGGGTGCTCAGCGCGCGTTCCGAAGGCAGGACCTCGCCCGGTTGCCGCCGCTCGATGAGCTTGCGCAGCCGCTCCTTGACCTCTGTCCGCCGCATGACCACAGCCTACCCAGTGGTCGTCACGAATTGGCTGGTGGACGACTTGTCTAGACCTATTGACTTCACCACTTCCCGGCGGGACCTTGAAAGAAGCTGACCACTGGTAAAGGAGAGTGCGATGTCGAACACTGCTTTGTCGACCTCAGGGAAGTTCCGGTTCGCCGCCGTCGCCGCGCTGTCGGTCGCCGCGCTCGGGCTGGCACCGGGTACCGCGACCGGAGCGGCCGCGTGCGGGGCGTTGTTCGACGACTTCCACTATGCGTCGCACACCGACGGGCTCCTCTCGCGGCACGGCTGGCAGGTGCGCTCCGGTGGCGGCGGGCCCGGCGTCGCGGGCGCGCGATGGGCTCCGGAAGGCATCACTTTCCCGACGTCCGATGGGGACAAGGTGCTGCAGCTGGCCTCGGCCACCGACGGCACGCCCGCCGGTACGACGCAGACCGAGATCATGCAGTCCGACCGGCGGTTCTTCGAAGGGACCTACGCCGCGCGGATCCGGTTCTCCGACGCGCCGGCGTCCGGCCCCGACGGCGACCGGATCAACCAGACGTTCTTCACGATCAGCCCGTTGCGCTACGACAACGACCCGATCTACAGCGAGCTGGACTTCTCGGAGTACCTGCCGAACGGCGGCTGGGGCGAGGCGGGACCGGTCAACTTCCAGACCAGCTGGCACACCTACACGCCGGACCCTTGGTACGCCGAGAACAAGAGCAGCTCTCAGCGCCGCGGCATCGATGGCTGGCATTCCGTGGCCGCGACCGTGTCCGACGGCCATGTCCGGTACTACATCGACGGCGAGCTGGTCGCCGACCACGATCGCGGCGGGCCGTTCGACGTGTACCCGCGGCAGGACATGTCCTTGAACGTCAACCAATGGTTCATCGACCTCACCCGGCACAGCGGCGGCACGAGCACGTACCTCGAACAGGTTGACTGGGTCTACTACGCGAAGAACGAGGTCCTGACCCCGGCGGTGGCCGTCGAACGGGCCGCTTCGTACCGGTCTTCGGGTGTGCGGTTCACCGACGATCTCGGGGGTTGTTAGATGTGAACGGGGTTCTGCGGGAACGAGGAGTGCGGTGGACGAGCGGGATCGGCTGACGGAACGGTTCGAGGAGCACCGGACGAGGCTGCGGGCGGTGGCGTACCGGATGCTGGGCTCGGCCACCGAGGCCGAAGACGCCGTCCAGGACACGTGGCTTCGGCTCAATCGGACCGACGCCGCGGAGATCGAGAACCTCGGCGGCTGGCTGACCACGGTGGTGGCCCGGGTGTGCCTGAACGTGTTGCGCTCACGCGACCATCGGCGGGAAGAGCCGCTCGACGCCGCGTCGTCCGAGCCTGTCGACATCACGGTCGACCCCGCCGCGGACGCTGTGCTCGCCGACTCGATCGGGCTGGCGATGCTGGTGGTCCTGGACACCCTGGCCCCGGCCGAACGGCTCGCGTTCGTGCTGCACGACATGTTCGCGGTACCGTTCGACGAGATCGCCCCGCTGATCGACCGCACCCCGGCCGCCGCCCGGCAACTCGCGAGCCGCGCCCGCCGCCGCGTCCAGGGCCGCTCCGCCGCCGCGGAACCAGACCTCGCGCGACGGCGCCAAGTCGTCGACGCCTACCTGGCCGCCGCCCGGGGCGGGGACTTCGAAGCGCTCCTCGAACTGCTCCACCCCGACGTCGTCCTCCGTGCCGACAAGGCGGCAGGCCCCTCGCGCACGCCGGTCTTCCTGCAAGGGGCTTCCGTCGTGGCCCGCGGCGCCGCGGCCGCCTCGGTGCGGGCGCGGATCACGCGACTCGCGCTGGTGAACGGTGGTGTCGGTCTCGTGATGGCCGACGAGGGACGTCCTTCGGTGGTGCTCGCGTTCTCGTTCGTGGACGGGAAGATCGCCGAGATCGACGTCATCGCCGACCGGGAACGGTTGCAGGGACTGGACTTGGTGATCTTGGACTGATGGAGCTGTATGTTCGTGGAACAGCTGGGAAGGCGAAATCCGGGCTCACCACGCCGATCGGTACGACGCGATGGCGGAAGGCTTCAACCAGGCTTTGTTCACCGCGGCATCGATCGCCGCAGGTGATCGGGTTCTCGACATCGGTTGCGGTACCGGGCAGACCACCCTGCTCGCGGCCGAGCAAGCGGTCCGCGGTCAAGTCACAGGCGTCGATCTGTCGGATTCGATGCTGGCCATGGCACGCGTGGACGCGGCCGAACGGAAGCTGGCCAACATCGAATTCCTACATGCGGACGCCCAGGTGCATCCATTCCCGGAAGCCGGTTTCGACGTGGCGATCAGCCGATCCGCACTCATGCTCTGCAGGGACCGGACCCCGACAGTGACTACTCTCGGGCGACCGCTCCGCTGCACCCTTTATGCAACGGTTGTCGCCAGCACAGTGCGGTGTCAACTCCCTCAACGACGTAACGCGTATCCATACGCTGCTCAACGAAGCAGGCTTCACCGAGGTCAGCGTCGGCTCGGTCGAGGCGCCCATCCTGCTCGGCAGGGACGCCGCCGACGCGGCCGACTTCCTCTTCAGCACGGGCCCAGTCCGGTACAACCTCGAGGGCGTCGACTTGTCACGGCGTCCAGGCGGCAGAACGCCAGTGGCTGACTCAACGCCGCGCGGACAGCCTGCTCGGCCCTTCCGGGCATGCCGAAGGGCCCGTCGCCGGTGTGGTGGCGGGCTCGTCGGGGTCAGCTGTGGATCGCGTTGCGCCTGGGCTTCTGTAGCGGGTCCAGGTATTGCGGCGGAATGAATTCCGGTCGGCAATCGGCCGACATTCGGACTTCCCAGCCGGAAAGTCCATGGATGACCATGTGGTGGTAGCGGCAGAGCAGGCACAGGTTGTGCAGGTCGGTGTCGCCGAGTTCGCCCCACGGCAAAATGTGGTGGGCTTCGCACTGTTTCGGCCGCCGCCGACAGCCGGGGAAGGCGCAGCCGTGATCCCGGAGGTTCAGTGCACGGCGTTGGCCTGGAGTGACAGTGCGGGCAGCTCGGCCGATGTCCAAAGGCTCGCTTTCGGTGCCGAGCACGGCGGGGATGATTCTGGCGTCGCAGGCGAGCATGCGGGCGTGGCGGGCGGTGATCTGGGAGACCCCGTCCACGCAGGCGGCTCCGAGCCCGGTTCGCAATGAGTCCAGGGGGATCGTGACGACCACGGTGGTGCGGTCCCCGGACAAGGTCGGGGCCTTGTCGTTGGTCATGGCGTAGTGGATGGCGTCGAAGAGGGCGTCGCCGTGGCGTTCGGCGGGAGTACGCGGGTCGCGGTTGCCGTCGTCATCGACGGGTCTTCGCTGTCCCCAGGTCTCGAACAACGCGTTCGCCCGTGCCCCGAATTCGGGGTCGAGCAGGCCGTTGAGTCGCCACCACCCGTCGTCACGTTTGCGGAGGAACACCTCACGCGAGGGTGGTTTGAGGTCTTCGTCTTCGGGTTTGCTTCCGTCAGGGTCGAGGTGGGCCAAGAGATCCGCACCGGCCTTGGCGATCTCCTGAGGTCCGGCCCGGCGGGCGAGGTCGACCAGGATCTGTTCCGCGCCGGTGCGACCCTCGGCCGAGATCTCGGCGGGAATCTTTTTCAGTACTGCCAGAAGCGGGTCGAGTTGCTGGTGGCCGAGGTCGCCCTCGGCCGCGGCGGCACCCGCGATCGGCGCCGAAGCCGATGCGGGAGTGCCGTCGAGGTTGCGGCCGTCGTTCACCGCCAGCGCCCGCGCTACTGTCTTACCCGCTTCCTCGGGTGTGATGCGGGCCGTTTCGGCGAACCAGCCCGCCGTCGAGCCGTGTCCGAACAACTCCATCGGGCCCCGCGACTCGATCTCCACCAGGAACTGCCCGACCTCCGCCAAAGCCTGCCGTGCCAACGACATTCGCTCGACCACACCGTGCGCGAGTTCTCGCGCACCGGCACGCCACAGCTCCTGTGGCGGTTCGAGGGTTCGTCTGCTGGACACCACATCAGAATACCATCAGTCGAACATATATTCGATCATGGAATCACGTTTTCGAAGGTTTGCAAGATTTATTTGGGCCGATGGTAGGCGAAGGCCTCCTTTCTCGCTTGGGTGACCTCGCGGCCATGAAGGAATGGGACACTTCGCGATGCCGTCGGCGAATTGGTGGCAAGATGAGGAAACTCCAAGTCTGCCGCCGAGGTTCCTGGA
This sequence comes from Amycolatopsis coloradensis, assembly GCF_001953865.1. GTDB lineage: Bacteria > Actinomycetota > Actinomycetes > Mycobacteriales > Pseudonocardiaceae > Amycolatopsis > Amycolatopsis coloradensis. The sequence continues at coordinate 21,757 of NZ_MQUQ01000029.1, read as the reverse complement.
AGTACATGAAGGCCCCCTTCCTTGCGCCTAGCGCAAGGAAGGGGGCCTTCATGTACTTGAAATCGGGGTCGGGCAGCCTCAGGTGCCATCAATGCCGGTCCGCTCTGACTGTCCCTGCCACTCAACCCCACCAGAGAACCGCCCAAAATCACCACCACCCCAGCACCCGAATCGGCCTAAGGTGATCCGGACGCCGCAGTCACCCGGGAGGCACGCATGTCGTTGTTGGCCCAGTTGAGCACCGCGATCACCCAGGGCGCGGTCGAGGTCGTGGACCTCACCGCCCCGTTGAGCGCGAGCACGCCCATCCTCCAGTTGCCGGAGCCGTTCGCGAACACGATCCCGTTCGGCCTGGAGGAGATCAGCCGGTACGACGAACGCGGGCCGCGCTGGTACTGGAACAACATCCACACCGGCGAGCACACCGGGACCCATCTCGACGTCCCGGTGCATTGGCTGTCGGGAAAGGACGGCCACGACGTCTCCGAGGTGCCGTTGCGGACGCTGGTCGCGCCGGCGGTGGTGCTCGACGCGTCGGCCCGCGCTGCCGAAGATCCGGACTTCCTGTTGTCGGTCGACGACATCCGTGCGTGGGAGCGCGAGAACGGGCCGCTTCCCGATGGCGGCTGGCTGCTTTACCGCACGGGGTGGGACGCCCGGTCGCACGATCAGGAGGCCTTTCTCAACAACGACGAGAACGGTCCGCATTCGCCGGGCGTCTCGGCGGAGTGTGCCCGCTGGCTCGCGGAGGAGGCGCCGATCACCGGGTTCGGGGTGGAGACGGTGGGCACCGACGCGGGACAGGCGCTTGCCATCGAACCGGCGTTTCCCTGCCACGAACTCCTTCTGGGCGCCGGAAAACACGGCTTGACGCAGCTGCGGAACCTGGCGAGCCTGCCGCCGACCGGCTCCCTGCTGGTCGTCAGCCCGCTCCCGATCGTCGGCGGCTCCGGCAGTCCCGCCAGGGTCTACGCGCTGGTGGAGCGGGGATGAAGGTCGCGGAGCTGGTCGGCCGGACCCTCGCGGAACTCGGGGTGGGAGCAGCGTTCGGGGTTGTGGGCAGCGGCAACTTCGTGGCCACCAACGGGTTGCGGGCGGGCGGAGTGCGGTTCGTCGCCGCGCGGCACGAGGGCGGCGCGGCGAGTATGGCCGACGCCTACGCGCGGATGAGCGGCCGGGTGTCGGTGCTGAGTCTCCACCAGGGTGTCGGGCTGACCAACGCGCTCACCGGGATCACCGAGGCGGCCAAGAGCCGGACACCGATGATCGTCCTGACCGCCGACACCGCGGCGTCGTCGGTGCTGTCGAACTTCCGGATCGACCAGGACGCGCTCGGAACCGCCGTCGGCGCCGTGCCGGAACGTGTCCACAGTGCGGCGACCGCGGTCGCCGACACCGTCCGCGCGTACCGGACGGCTTGGCAGCAGCGCCGGACCATCCTGCTCAGCCTTCCGCTCGACGTCCAGACCCAGGAAGCGCCCGAAGCGGTCCCGATACCGGAAATCACCGGTCCGGCGCCGATCCGGCCGGACGCCGAGGCGGTCGCGAAGCTGGCCGATCTCCTCGCCGGGGCGCGGCGGCCGGTGTTCATCGCCGGTCGTGGTGCGCGGGCCAGCGCGGCACCTCTGCGGGAACTCGCGGAAATTTCCGGCGCGCTCCTGGCGACTTCGGCGGTGGCGCACGGCCTTTTCCACGACGATCCCTTTTCGGTCGGGATCGCCGGCGGGTTTTCGTCACCGTCGGCGGCGGATCTCATCGGCGACGCCGACCTCGTGATCGGCTGGGGTTGCGCGCTGAACATGTGGACCACCCGGCACGGCATGCTGCTCGGCCCGGACGCCCGGCTGGTCCAGGTCGACGTCGACCAGGCCGCGCTCGGCGCCCACCGGCCGATCGACCTCGGTGTCGTCGGTGACGTCACCAGCACCGCCGCCGACGTCCACGCGGAACTCGACAGGCGCGGCCACAGCGCCGGGAGACAGCGCGTCCCCGAGGGAACGCGGTGGAACGACGTCCCGTATAACGACCTATCCGGCGGCGGGAGGATCGATCCGCGCACACTCAGCCGTCGCCTCGACGAGATCCTGCCCGCCGAACGCGTGGTCTCGATCGACTCCGGCAACTTCATGGGCTACCCGAGCGCGTACCTGTCCGTCCCCGACGAGAACGGTTTCTGTTTCACGCAGGCGTTCCAATGCGTCGGGCTCGGCCTGGGGACGGCGATCGGCGCGGCGTTGGCCAGATCGGACAGGCTACCGGTGCTCGGCGTCGGCGACGGCGGGTTCCACATGGCCATTTCCGAACTGGAAACGGCTGTACGCCTGAAGATCCCGCTCGTCGTCATCGTCTACGACGACGCCGCGTACGGCGCGGAGATCCACCACTTCGGCGACGCGGACATGACCACGGTCCGGTTCCCCGACACCGACATCGCGGCGATCGGACGCGGCTTCGGCTGCGACGGCGTCACCGTGCGGTCGGTCGAGGACCTGGGCGCCGTCACGGAATGGCTCGGCGGACCACGGGACGCGCCGCTCGTCATCGACGCCAAGATCGCCGACGACGGCGGCTCGTGGTGGCTCGCCGAAGCCTTCCGCCACTAAGCCTCAGACACCCCAGTCCGGCCGCAACGGCATCCCCGAGTCCCCGTCCGGACCGACCTTCACCCCGAGCACCTGGTGCAGTTCGATCTCCCGCCGTTCGAACGCGAGGCGGCACGCGGCCATGTACAGCGCCCAGACCCGGCTCCGTCCGGCGCCCGCTTCGGCGACGGCCTCGTCCCAGTTCGCGTCGAGGTTGGCGCACCACGCGCCGAGGGTGGTGGCGTAGTGCTCGCGGAGGTTCTCCGAATGCCGCACTTCGAGCCCGCTGTCGTGCATCGCGGTGGCGATCTCCCCGACGGATTCCAGTTCGCCGTCGGGGAACACATACCGGTCGATGAACCCGCGCGAACGGTGCGCGACGGAGGTGTCCGGGTTGGTGATGCAGTGGTTCAGCAGGCGTCCGTGCGGCTTCAGTTTCCCGGCGAGGAAACGGAAGTACGACGGCAGGTTCCGTGCGCCGATGTGCTCGGTGAGCCCGATCGACGACACCGCGTCGAAGTCCGTTTCGGTGACGTCGCGATAGTCGAGGTGCCGCACCTCCGCGCGGTCCGCGAGCCCCTTGGTCACGATGTCCTTCTGCGCCCATTGCGCCTGTTCACGGGAAAGGGTGACGCCCAGCGCCTCGACCCCGTAGTGCGCGACGGCGTGCTCGACCATCCCGCCCCAGCCACAGCCGACGTCCAGCAGCCGCATCCCCGGTTTGAGGTCGAGTTTCCGGCACACCAGGTCGAACTTGTGCGCCTGCGCCTCTTCCAGTGAGGAATCGGCGGACGGATACGCGGCGCAGGTGTAGGCCATCGACGGACCCAGCACCAGTTCGTAGAACCGGTTCGAGACGTCGTAGTGGTTCGCGATCGCGTTGCTGTCCCGCGCCTTGGAATGCCGTAACCCCTCGAGGCCGCGCTTCAGGCGGCTCGGCAGTTCTTCGGCGGGCGGTGCGACGCGGCGCAGGTGGGTGGGGCCGAGTTTGCGCAGCAGCCACAGGCGATCCGCGGAGCTGAGCTGATCGACCTGCGCCACCAGCGCCCGCAGCGCCGAGTAGAGGTCACCGTCCACATCGAGCGCGCCGGCGACGTAGGCACGCGCGAGCCCGAGGTCTCCCGGGGACGACATCAGGTACGTCAGCGCCAGTGGCGACCGCACCTGGATCGACACCGGCGCGTCAGCGGGTCCGCTCGTGCTGCCGTCGTAGGCGGTGATGGACACTTCGGCGCTCGGGCCGAGCAACCGCTCGAAGATCTTCCCAACCGTCGTCGTCTCAGCCATGTTCGTCTCTCTTCTTCCCAGCCCGGGTCACCGCCGCCGCACGCATTTCGCGTACAGGTCGAGTAGGCGGCTGTCCGGGTCGTAAGCCGTCTTCAGTTTTCGGTAGGCGTCACCGTTGTACAGGCGCCAGAACTCGTCTTCGGTATAGAAACTGTCGGAGTACAGCGATTTCCGCCCGCCGAGTCGGGTCACTTCGGCCTCGATCAGCCGATTGTGCGTATCCGGTTCCTCGCCGGGGTCCAGTGGGACCGCGGACCAGAACCCGAAGTTGACGTACAGCGTTTCGGGGTCCATTTCGTACAGTGGCGAGTTCACGCCACCCGGCCGCTGCTTGAGCGGGCAGACCCACACCGGGTTGATCGGGATCTCACGGCGGAAGAAGTCCAGGAACTCCGCGGCCCGCGAAAGCGGCACCTCGATGTCCTGGACGACGGTCTCTTCCGGGGGAAGCCCGCGCAATTTGAGGAGTTTCGCGGCGACCCCGAACCGGCGGTCGAGCGCCACCAGCTTCCAGTAGACCGACGACCGCAGCAGTTTCCTGCCCAGCAGCAGCCGGGGGAGCCTGCTTTGGACGCCGAACGCGCGCGAGCACCAGAACCAGTCCGTGTCCCAGCGCCACAGGTAGTCCCGGACCGTCAAATGGTCGGTCCCGCGTTCGCGGATCGACTTGTAGTAGATGTCGAGCCAGGTGTAGTCGCTGGTCGCGGGCGCGGACGTGGTGAACGTGCCCAGTGTCAGGTACTGCTCGCCCGGACCGAAGACCGTTCCGTCCACGAAGTCGGCCGACCCGTCGCGGCAGGCTTCGCCGAGCGCCGCGAAGTACTCCTCGGTGTCGTCGTACCGGACGTGGTCTAGCCGTACGTACGGCTTCACCGGCTCCAGTTCGATCTTCAGCCGCAGCGCGTAGCCGAGCGTCCCGTACGAGTTCGGAAAACCGTGGAACAGGTCGCTGTGCTCGTTGTCCGGCCGGGCGAGGACGATCCGTCCGTCGCCGGTGAGCAACTCCATCTCCAGCACCGACTCGTGCACCAGGCCGTTGCGGAACGACGAAGACTCGATGCCGAGGCCGGTGACCGCGCCGCCGAGCGTGATCGTCTTGAGCTGCGGCACGACCAGCGGCATCAGCCCGTGGGGCAGGGTCGCGTCCACCAGCTGCTCGTAGGTGACCATGCCTTCGACGTCGGCCGTGCGCGCCAGCGGATCGACGTCGAGCACGTGCGTGAACCCCGAGACGTCCAGCCCCGGCGTGCTGGTCGCCGTCCGCGCCCGGAAGAGGTTCGACGTCCGTTTCGCGAGCCGGATCGTGCCGTGGAGGCCAGCCAGCTGAGCCCGGAGCGCTTCCGCCCGCGCTTCGTGCTCGGCGAATCGGACAAGTCGCGCTGTCGCCCGGGTTCCGCCGTCGCCGTTAATCATTCCTGATCGCCATCAGTTCATCGTGCCCCACGGAACCGCCTGGCGCAGCCCTTATTCCTACCGGAGTCCGGGCAGCGGGACGGCGTTCGCCATGGCGGTGAAGCCCTTGTCGCCGGGATGGAGGTGATCACCGGAGTCGTACTCGGGTTTGATCCGCTGCGGGTCGGCGGGATCCCGGATCACCGCGTCGAAGTCGATGTAGCCGTCGAACAGCCTGCTGGTACGGATGAACCGGTTGACCGCCTGCCGGGTCTCCTCGAGCTGGGGCGTGTACGAACCCCAGCCCTTCCACGGCGTGATCGTCGCGCCGAGCACCCGCAGGCCGCGGTCGTGCGCCCTCGTCGCGATCTGCTTCAGCGCCGAGATGATCTTGTCCGGGTCGGCCTGGTGCGGTGTCTGCTGGATGTCGTTGATGCCTTCGAACACGATCGCCGTCCGCGCGCCGGACTGGGCGAGCACGTCCCGGTCCAGCCGGGCCAGCGCGTTGACGCCGTAGTCGCCGCCGTCGAGCAGGAGCCGGTTCCCGCTGATCCCGGCGTTGAGCACGCCCAGGCGTGCACTGATCTTGTCGGCGAGCTGGTCGGGCCAGCGCAGGTTGGCGCCCCAGGTCGAGACGGCGCCGTCGGTGATCGAGTCGCCGATCGCGACGACGCTGCCCCGCAGCCCGGGGCCCCGGACGTCCACTCCGGACACGTAGTGCCACACCGTGGTCTTCTCGGGGAACGCCGCCGCGGACTCGTCGGCGGCTTTGTCGCCGTCACGGGTGAAGTACGAGTTCTGCATCGTCAGCGGGTGGTAGGTGACCGGCCCGGACGGCGTCGGGGTGTACGTGGTCACCAGGAGGTCGCCGTCCCTCGGCACCCTCAGCGCCGCGCCGTCGCTGAGGACGTCGGCCCCCGGCGGCACGGTGATCTCGCGGTCGCCGCCGAAGGTCAGCGTGCGCATCGTGCCGGGGACCGCCCGCGCGGTGTCCGGACCGGCGGCGACCGCGACGGTCACCCGGCCGAACAGCACCGGCGTCCGGCCGAACGCGTTGGACAGCCGCACGCGTACCTCGTGCCCGCCCGCGCTGGTGTGCACGATGTTGCGGATCGAGAAGTTCGGGTAGCCGCTGTCGGTCCCGGCGACCCCGGCCGCGGGCGCCGCCGCCCAGGTGCCCACCCAATCGCTCGTGGCGGCGGTCTCCGCCGGAGCCGCGGCGGCTCCCGGAACAACGCCCAGCACCAGGATTCCCGCGATGGCGAGCTGCTTCACGCGCATGTCGGTTCTGCCTCCACCCAGTCGGCTCCACCCATCGTCAATGAATCACCGACAACCGGTCAACGCCCTGGACAGGACAGGTTTCTGTCGGAGGGTGCGGTTAGCCTGAACGCCATGACACCTGCCGCTCTCCGGAAGATCTGCCTCGCCTTCCCCGGTGCCCGCGAGGAGTTCCCTTTCGGCGCGGACACCAGCGTGTTCAAGGTCGCGGGCAAGGTCTTCGCGCTCGGCCCGCTCAAGGCGAAGCCGCTGCGGATCAGCCTCAAATGCGAGCCCGACCTGGCGGTCCGGTTGCGTGCCGAGCATCCGGCGATCATCCCCGGGTACCACCTGAACAAGCAGCACTGGAACACCGTCGAGCTGGACGGTTCGCTGACCGGCGACTTCGTCCGGGAGATGATCGAGGACTCCTATGACCTCGTCGTCGCGGGCCTGCCGAAACGGGAGCGGGAGAAGCTGAAGTGGGTCGGGCTCAGCCAGGAGTGAGCGTCCCGCGTTTCATCCGGATTTCATCGGACCGTGCACACCCCGCCTCCTACCGTGGGCGGAGACGGGTGCCGCCCGCCGCACGATGACGCGCCTCCCGGCACTTCCTAGGCTGATGCCGTGCTGAGGATCTTGCGGGACCGGTTCCGGGCACGGGTGCAGGTCAGCCTCACCCGTGCCGGGCTGACCCTGCCGTGGTGGGGGGCGCTGTGCGCCAGCGCGGTGAGCTTCGTGTTCACCGCCGTGGCGCTGGTGCAGCGGGACGCCTTGCTGCCACCGGAGCCGATCGCGCTCGCCGGGCTGCTCGTGATCGCGCCGTCGGTGATCTGGACGATCACGAACTGGATCATGCCGTGGGTGCGGATGACCGCGCTGATCGTCGCGGCCTCGATCCTGCTCCTCGAGCCCGTGCTCCCGGATTTCGCGCCGTTGCTGCTGCTGGTCGCGGCCACCGAAGCGGGCAGTGTGCTGCGGACGACCTGGGGAATCGCCATCGTCACCGTCGCGGGCGAGGCGGTCCTGGTGGTGGCCGGGATCTGGGGCGGGCTGATCGGCGGGCCGGTGTACATGGTCGCGATCCTGCTCGGCCTCAGCGGCGGGCTCATGGTCCGCTGGTACACCCGCGTGCTGGACGCCGAACGCGTCAACCGTGACGCGTCCCGCGATAAGGCGTTGCTGGCCGAACGCCAGCGGATCGCGCGTGAGGTGCACGACGTCGTCGGTCATTCGCTCAGCATCACGCTGCTGCATCTGACCGGCGCCCGGCGCGCCTTGCAGCAGGACCGCGACGTCGACGAGGCGATCGAAGCACTCACCGAAGCCGAACAGGTGGGGCGTGCCGCGATGGCCGACATCCGCCGCACGGTCGGCCTGCTCGCCGACACCCCGTCGGGGAGCACCCCGCTGCCGGGCGTGGAGGACATCGCGACGCTGGTGGAACGCACCAGGGTCGCCGGACTGGCGGTGCGCTATACACAGGAAGGTGACCTCGGCAGGGTAGGCGCCTCGGAAGGATTGGGTCTCTACCGGATCGTGCAGGAATCACTTGTCAACGTCGTCAAGCACGCTCCCGGCGCGACCGCGGAGGTCCGGCTGAACGCCGGCCGGTCGGGCGCGAAGCTCATCGTCAGCAACACCCTCCCCGCCTCCGTCCGGCGCTCGTCCGAGGACGGATCGGGGCTGGCGGGAATGGCCGTCCGCGCGGCCCAGCTCGGCGCCGACCTCAACGCCGGGCCCAGTGGAAAGCAGTGGATCGTGGAAGTCACCGTGCCGGGAGCCCCATCGTGACCGCCGCCGAGGAGATCCGGGTGCTGCTGGTCGACGACCAGGAGCTGGCCAGGTCCGGGCTGCGGCGCATCCTGCGGCGTCGCGACGGGTTCGTCATCGCGGGGGAATGCGGCGACGGCGCGGAAGTGCCCGCCGCGCTGGCCGCGCACGAGGTCGACGTCATCGTGATGGATCTGCGGATGAAGAACGTCGGCGGGGTCGAGGCGACCAGGCGGCTGCGGCGGTCCGATGGGCATCCGGCGGTGCTCGCGCTGACCACCTTCGACGACGACAGCCTGCTGGCCGACGCGTTGCGGGCGGGCGCCGCGGGCTACGTCCTCAAGGATTCCCCCGCCGAAGACCTTATCCGCGCCGTACGCGCGGTCGCCGCGGGCGACGCCTGGCTCGACCCCGGGGTCACCGGCCGCGTGCTCGCCGCGTACCGGCAGGCCGCCGGAAACGGCAGCGGCGGGCGTTCACCCGACCTGCTGACACCGCGGGAACAAGACGTCCTCCGGGCGATCGGCCGCGGGCTGACCAACGCGGAGATCGCGGCCGCGCTCGTGATCTCGGAGGTGACCGTGAAAAGCCACATCGGCCGGATCTTCACGAAGCTCCAGCTGCGCGACCGGGCGGCGGCGATCGTCTACGCGTTCGACCACGGGATCGTGGTGCCGGGCTAGTCATGGGAAACGAAGGGGGGATCATGCCGGACTCGCGGCTTCGCTTCGAGGTGCTCGGCCCGCTGAGAGCCTGGCGAGGGGAGACACGACTGGACCTCGGTCCGGTCCGGCAGCAGGCCGTGCTGGCCGCGCTGCTGCTGCGCCCGGACGTGACCGTCAGCCACTATGAACTCACCGACGGCCTCTGGGAACGGCCACCGGAGTCGAATGTGCTGCCGGTGTATGTCCGCCGGCTGAGGCAGTGCCTGGACACCGCCGGGCAGAAGCCGAAGGATTCGGTGATCGTGTCCGACCGGGGCGGTTACCGGTTCGCCGGCGGCGGGGTGCGGCTGGACGTGGCGCGGTTGGAGGAGGTCGCGGTCGTCGCGGCCGCCGCCGAGGAGGCGGGGGACCTCATCACCGCGGTGGACACCTTCGCCGACGCGCTCCGGCTGTTCCACGGTGAGCCGCTGACGGGCCTGCCCGGCGCGTTCGTCCAGGGCGAGCGGCGACGGCTGGAGGAACGGAAACTCCTGCTGCTGCGCCGGAAACTGCGGGCACAGCTGAAACTCGGCCGGTTCGACGAGGTGATCGGCGAGCTGTCGGCGCTGGTGTCCGCCGATCCGCCGAGCGAGCCGCTGGCCGCGCTGCTGATGCGTGCGCTCTACGGCGGTGGGCGACAGGCGGAGGCGCTGGAAGTGTTCACCGACGTCCGCGAGCGGCTGGTGGAGCAACTCGGTGTCGAGCCGGGCGAGGAACTGCGGCAGGTGCAGGAAGCGGTGTTGCGCGGGGACGACGCGCTGCTCGGCGTCACCCAGCGCCGGGAGGCGTCGCGCCGGGTCCGCAACGAACTGCCTGCCACGAACGGTGAACTCGTCGGCCGGGACCGCGAATTCGCGCTGCTCGTCGAGGACGGCGATCCGGAGGCGGTGACGGTCGACGCCGTCGACGGCGTTCCCGGCGCCGGGAAGACCACCCTCGCGGTGCGCGCGGCCCACCGGCTCCGTGAGTCCTGTCCGGACGGTGCGCTGTTCGTGGATCTGCACGGGTACACCGAAGGCCGCGAGCCGGTGACACCGGAACGCGCGTTGCGGCGGCTGCTGCGCGCGGTCGGCGTCGAAGACGGCGCCATGCCGGACGATCTCGACGAACTGGCCGCGTCGTGGCGGGCGGCGACAGCGCACCTGAAGGTGCTGCTGGTACTCGACAACGCCGAGTCCGCCGGGCAGGTGCGGCCGCTGCTGCCGTCCGGGCCGGGCAGCCGCGTGCTGGTGACCAGCCGTCGTCGTCTGTCCGGTTTGGACGCCGACCGCCGCGTTTCCCTTGGCGCGCTGGGCCTCGAAGCCGCGGAACGGCTGCTCGGCCGGATCGTGGGGGTGCCGAGGGCCGAGGGTGAGCGGTTCGCCGTCCGCGCGCTGGCCGGGTTGTGCGGACGACTGCCGCTCGCGCTGCGGATCGCGGGCGCCCGGTTGCAGAACCGTCCGATGTGGACGTTCAAGGACCTGGTGGACCGGATGTCGGACGACGAGCGGCGGCTCGGCGAACTGACCGCTGAGGACCGCAGCGTCGAGGTGGCGTTGCGCCTGTCGTACGAACAGCTGCGGCCCGCAGGGCAACGCGCGTTCGCCGCGCTCGGCCTGTCACCGACGCCCGAATTCGACCGGCTTTCGGTCGCCGCGCTGCTGGACTGCTCATCCGCCGAGGCCGAGCGCCAGCTGGAAAGCCTCGTCGACGCGAGCCTCGTGCAGGAACCGGCGAGCGGCCGCTATCGGATGCACGACCTGGTGGCGGTCTACGCGCGGCGGCTGGCCGTGGAGATGCCCGACGACGTCGTCGAAGCGGCGCGGAAACGGGTGTACGGGCTGTACCTCGGCGCCGCTCGCCGGGCGAGCGAATGGGGCGTCGCGCGGTTCCCGCTGGAGTCCGGCGGACCGTTCACCGGGCAACGGGACGCTTCCGCCTGGCTGGACGCCGTCGGCGACCTGCCGGAAGTGGTCAGCCAAGCGGCGGAGGCGGGGCTGGACGACATCGCCTGCTCGATCGCCGAGGGGCTGGTCGACTACCTCGCGCGCCAGCAGCGCTACCACGAATCCCGGACGGCGCTGCAAATCGCGTTGCCACTGGCCGAACGGGCCGAAGACGAGCGTTTGGTCTCGTCGCTGCGGTTCTGCCTCGGCTACGCCTACGCCACACAGGGCCGGCTGGACCGGGCGCGCGGCTGGTTCGACGACGCGCTGCGGGCGGGCCAGGCCTCCGGTGACCGCGGCGTGGAGGCGCGGGCTCTTGGCGGGCTGACCATGGTGGATCTGATCGCCGGGCGCCACGACCTCGCCGGCCTCGGGATGCGGCAGGTGATGAGCATGGCCGACGAGGCGGGGGACAGCTGGCTCGCCGAACGGGCGTTGTCCGCGCTCGCCTTTCTCGCCTATCTGAACGGCGAGCACGAGGAGGCGCTCGTCCACCTCGGCCGCGCCCGTGACCTGAGCGAGGAGATCGGCAGCCCCGGGATGCTGGCGAGGGTGCTGTGCCACAGCGGCACCGTGCGGCTCGAAATCGGCGCGTTCGCCGAAGCCGCGTTGGACCTCCGGCGTTCCGTCCAGCTCGCGGAGGAGACCACGGACGGCCTGCTGGTCGCGACCAGCCTCGCCCGGCTCGGCGCGGCGGAACTGGAACTCGGGAACCTCGGCGAGGCGTTCGAACTCCAGCGCCGGGCGCTGACGGCGGTCACCGAGGAGACCATCGTCGGGATGGAGTCCGAGATCCGCAACCGGCTCGGCCGCACCCATCTCGCCGCGGGCGACCCGGTGGCCGCCAGGGAACACTTCGAATGGGTGCTCACCACCATCGGACCCGACGGAGATCCCCAGCAGCGTGCCCTCGCGCTGGAAGGTCTGGACCTCACCAGACAGTGGGTACACCGGCGTTGATGATCGTGAAGCGTTGTCCTTCCATAGTCGCCCGCCAGCGCGCGAAATAGGCGTCACCGGCGTCGGTCAGGTGAATCCCGGCACGCACCTCGTGCACGACGCACGCCCAGTCCGCGGCGTCGCACAGCACCAGTTCCCGCGGTGCCCCGCGCTTCCGGAGCACGGACGAGCACAGGGCACCGCGCCTGCTGACATTGCCGTCGTCCAGGCAGCGCCGCAGGTCGTCGACGGCGTGGGCGGCGGTCTCGAACAGCGTCCACCGATACCGGGGCGACGGGCGGCCGTCGGCCCACGGGGTGAAGAACGCAGCCCAGCTCCAGCCCGGGCCGACAAGCCCGTCCCGTTCCCCCGGACTCGGCCGGTCGTCCCGGGGCAGCACCATGTTGTACGGGGTCCGGCTCGCCGGGCTCATGCGCGTCTCCTCGTGGACCACCGGTCCGCCGATGCGGATCCGTGCCCGGAACCGTAGGGCGGCGCCATGAAATCCGGATGAAACGCTTGCGGTGCTTCAGGTGACCTGGGTGCCGGTACCCGACCGACACGCCACCTGCCCTTACCGCTGCTGGATTCGCGGTACCGCGGACTGGCGATGATCATGGTGACGGACCGGCGCCGCTCCTTGCCGGGACGGGAACTGCGGCTGGGGAGGTCGAGCGGGGAAGATTCAGGACGTTCAACGTCCTGAATCTTCCCCGCTCGGCTGTGCTGGGTGTGGTTTGGGCTTGGGCAACGGAGGATCGGGCACACTCGATGGCCGCCGTGGCGTAGTGAAGGACGCTCTCACAACTTGCAGGGCAGTCAAGGAGGCCTTCACAGCCATGCCTCCGCAACTACCGCGCCGGGGTATGTGATGAGCGATACCCCACGGGGGTAGGCTCAGGCCGTTGCAGTACCCCCCTGGGGTATGTACGGTAGCTGCAAGAGCGGCACCGAAGTCGCCTGGACAGCGAGGAGAGCCACGATGAGCGAGACGACCTACACCGTCACCGGGATGACCTGCGACCACTGCGTCCGTTCGGTCACCGAAGAAGTCGCCAAGATCGACGGCGTCACCGGCGTCCGGGTCGATCTGCCGACCGGCGCCGTGACCGTCACCGGCTCCCGTGAACCCGCGGCCGCGGACGTCCGCGCCGCTGTCGAAGAAGCCGGATACACCTTGACCGCCTGAGCTCCATGATCGCGGGTGGCACCCGCACGAAGGACTGCACGATGAACACAGCAGCGAAGCTCTCCGCCTACGGTGTGGTGCTCGCCCTGGTCGCCGGTGGCGCCTGGGCGGCCGGAACCGCTGTCGGTCCGTTCGCCGGCGCCGCCGGCGCCGCCGGCGAGGACGCCGGGCACCGAAACGATCACAGCGGTGACTCTCACAGCGGCACTGTCGCGGAAGCAGCGCAGGTCAAGCAGGACCACGAGCCCGCCGGGCTCGCGTCGTCCAGGGGCGGCTACACCCTCACGCCCACCACCACGACGCTCACCCCGGGCACGACCCGCCCCTTCACCTTCCGGATCCTCGGCGCCGACGGTGCGCCGGTGACCGCCTACGACGTCGAACACGAAAAGCGGATGCACCTCATCGTCGTCCGCCGCGACACCGCGGGCTTCCGGCACATCCACCCCGAACTCGGCGAAGACGGCACGTGGACCGTGCCGCTGGCCGTGGGCGAAGCGGGTGTCTACCGCGTCTTCGCCGACTTCAAGCCCAGTGGCGGTGAGGCGACGACCTTGGGGGCCGACGTCTTCGCCAGTGGCGACTTCCACCCCGCCGAGTACCGGCCCTCGCACAGCGCGGAGGTCGACGGCTACCAGGTCCGGCTCGATGGCGAACTCGCACCGGGCACGGCGTCGAAGGTGACGCTCACCGTGACCAAGGACGGCCGCGACGTCACGGACTTGCAGCCGTATCTCGGCGCATACGGGCACTTGGTCGCGTTGCGCGGCGGCGACCTCGCGTACCTGCACGTCCATCCGGACGGCGAACCCGGTGACGGCCGGACCGCGCCCGGGCCCGCCGTCACCTTCCACGCCGAGGTCCCCACGCACGGTACTTACCGGCTGTTCCTGGACTTCCGGCACGAGGACAAGGTCCGTACCGCCGAATTCACCGTCACCACAGGGGAAGGGAGTCACCGATGAGCACGCGGACCGAGACTCCCACCGCCGAAGTGGAACTCGCGATCACGGGGATGACCTGCGCTTCGTGCGCCATGCGCATCGAGCGGAAGCTGAACAAACTCGACGGGGTCACCGCCACGGTCAACTACGCGACGGAAAAGGCGAAGGTCAGCTATCCCGCGGACGTCGAACCGGGACTGCTGATCGAGCAGGTCGAGGCGGCCGGGTATTCGGCCGCCTTGCCTGCCGGGGAAGAGGAGGAACCTTTCGAAGAAGCCGCCGATCCCACCGCGCCGTTGCGGCAGCGGCTGATCGGGTCCGCCGTGTTGTCGGTGCCGGTGATCCTGCTCGCGATGGTGCCCGCGGCGCAGTTCACCTACTGGCAGTGGATCTCACTGACGCTGGCCGCGCCGGTGCTGGTGTGGGCGGCGTTGCCGTTCCACAAGGCGGCGTGGGCGAATCTGCGCCACGGTGCGGCCACAATGGACACTCTGATCTCGATGGGCACGCTCGCCGCGTTCCTGTGGTCGTTGTACGCCTTGCTGTTCGGGACCGCGGGAACGCCGGGGATGACGCATCCCTTCGAACTCACCGTCCAGCGGATGGCCGGTGACGGCAACATCTACCTCGAGGTCGCCGCCGGCGTCACGACGTTCATCCTCGCCGGACGGTATTTCGAAGCGCGGTCCAAGCGGCGGGCCGGTGCGGCACTGCGGGCCCTGCTCGAACTCGGCGCGAAGGACGTCGCGGTTCTCCGTGACGACAAGGAAATTCGGGTCCCGATCAGCGAACTCGCGGTGGGCGAGGAGTTCGTGGTGCGGCCGGGGGAGAAGATCGCGACCGACGGCGTGATCACCGAGGGCGCGTCGGCGGTCGACGCGAGCATGCTCACCGGTGAGAGCGTTCCGGTGGAGGTCGTCCCCGGTGACACGGTGGCGGGCGCGACGGTCAACGCGGGAGGCAGGCTCGTCGTCCGGGCGACCCGGGTCGGCGCCGACACGCAGCTGGCGCAGATGGCGAAGCTCGTCGAGGCGGCCCAGACCGGAAAGGCCCAGGTCCAGCGGCTGGCGGACCGGGTTTCGGCGGTCTTCGTGCCGATCGTGATCGCGCTCGCCGCCGGCACGCTGATGTTCTGGCTCGGCACCGGCGGTTCGGTGGCGGCGGCGTTCACCGCGGCGGTCGCCGTGCTGATCATCGCCTGCCCGTGCGCGCTGGGCCTGGCGACCCCGACCGCGCTGCTCGTGGGCACCGGACGGGGCGCGCAGCTCGGGATCCTGATCAAGGGCCCGGAAGTGCTGGAATCGACCCGCGCGGTCGACACGGTCGTCCTCGACAAGACCGGCACCGTGACCACGGGCCAGATGTCGCTGGTGGCGGTCCACGTCGCCGACGGTGTCGACGAGGCGGTGACGCTGCGGCTGGCCGGGGCGCTGGAGAACGCGTCGGAGCACCCGATCGCGCAGGCCATCGCCCGCGCGGCCAGGGAACGCACCGGGGAACTCCCGGCCGTCGAGGAGTTCATCAGCCTCGAAGGCCTTGGGGTGCAAGGAATCGTGGATGGTGCGGCGGTGCTGGTCGGCCGGAGCGCGTTGCTGGAGCAGTGGAGCCATAATCTGCCCGCCGAGCTGGCGGAAGCCAAGGCAGCGGAGGAAAAGATCGGCCGTACGGCGGTCGTGGCCGGCTGGGATGGCGAGGCAAGGGCGGTCCTGGTCGTCGCGGACACCGTGAAGCCGTCGTCCGCCGAGGCGATCCAGCGGCTGCGCGAGCTGGGGCTGACGCCGGTGCTGCTCACCGGGGACAACGAGCCCGTGGCCCGCGCGGTGGCCGCCGAGGTCGGGATCGACACCGTGATCGCCGAGGTGCTGCCGAAGGACAAGGTCGACGTCGTCAAGCGGCTCCAAGGCGAGGGCAAGGTCGTGGCGATGGTCGGCGACGGCGTCAACGACGCGGCCGCGCTGGCACAGGCCGACCTCGGCCTGTCGATGGGCACCGGTACCGACGTCGCCATCGAGGCGGGGGACCTGACCCTGGTCCGCGGTGACCTGCGGGCGGCGGTGGACGCGATCAGGCTGTCCCGGCGGACCCTGCGCACGATCAAGGGCAACCTGTTCTGGGCCTTCGCCTACAACGTCGGCGCACTTCCGCTGGCGGCGGCCGGTCTGCTCAACCCGATGATCGCCGGTGCCGCGATGGCCTTCAGCTCGGTCTTCGTGGTGTTCAACAGCCTGCGCCTGCGCGGGTTCCGGAGCATCACGGCTTGACGACCGGATCGGACCTCCTCCATTATGAACATGCGTTCATAATGGAGGAGGTCCGGCGTGCCCGGCATCGTCAACACCGCTCAGGCGGAAGCGTGGAACGGCTACGAGGGGTGGCACTGGGCGGCGCACGACGAGCGCTACGACGCCGTGAACGGCGGATTCAACGAAGTCCTGTTCGAGGCGGCGGGAATCGGCGAACGTGACCGGGTGCTGGATATCGGCTGCGGGAACGGCCAGGTCACCCGCCTCGCCGCGGGCCGTGCCCCGCTCGGGGGATCGACCGGAATCGACCTGTCCGCGCCGATGCTCGCCACGGCGCGGGTCCGCGCGGAGGCCGAGGGCGTCGCGAACGTGGCGTTCGAGCAGGGTGACGTCCAGGTCTTCCCGTTCGCGGAAAGCGCTTTCGACGTCGCGCTCAGCCGGTTCGCGGTGATGTTCTTCGCCGATCCGGTCGCCGCCTTCGCCAACGTGCACCGCGCGCTGCGTCCGGGCGGCAGGCTCGCGTTCCTGTGCATGACCGAACTCGCCGGAACCGATCTCGGTGCCGTTTTCGGCGCGCTGGCACCGTTTCTGCCGACGCCAACCGGTGCGGACGGAACGGGGCCGACCTCGTTCGCCGACCCGGACAGGGTTCACTCGGTGCTGACGGACGCAGGATTCCGCGACGTCACCTGCACACGCGTCGAGGCCGATCAGGTCTGGGGGAGTGACGTGCCCGACGCGGCCGGATTCATCGCGGACTGGGGGCCGGTCAAGTACCACCTCGGCCAGGTCGACGCGGGAACCGCGAACGAGGCGCGGGAAGCGCTTTCGACCGCCCTCCAGCCGTTCGAGAAGCCTGACGGCGTCCGGCTGCGTGGCGTTGCGTGGCTGGTCACAGCGTCCGCACTACGCTGAGCCCGGATGTCACCGAGAAAAGCGGCGGTCCTGCGCCACACCGAAGACGGCCGCAGCCTGCGCGAGCATCTGATCGCGACGGCCGTGAACCTGATTTCCGCCGGCGGCACCGCGGAACTCACGGTGCGGGCCATCGCGCGCGCGGCCGGGGTCGCCGACGGCGTGCTGTACAACCATTTCGCCGACAAGGAAGAGTTGCTGGCCAACGCCTTGGCGGCGCACGTGCGGCGAGTCGAAGCCAAGCTCGGTGAGCTGCCCGTGGCCGGTTCGGGTACGGTCCGGGACAACCTTCTCGCGCAGCTGGCCTACGGTTTGGCTCTGCACAAGGAAATCTTGCCCGCGTTCGCCGGGCTGCTCGCCCGCCCCGCCGTGCTCGCGCGGTTCGGGGAGCTGGCCGAGGACGGCGAGACCTGGCGGGATCGACTCGCCGGATACCTTCGTGCGGAAAGGGATCTCGGCAGGCTGGACGGCGATGTCGAGGCGGCGGCGGCGATACTGGTCGGCGTCTGCCACGAAACCGTGCTCTCCGGCCTGTTTCCGCACGGTCCGCGAGTGGTCACCTCGCCGGACGCGAATGCCGTGGTCACAGCGTTGCTGGAGGGCATCACGGCCCGCTGAAGCGGTGTCGTGTTCGCCACGGGTTGATCGATGGACGTTCTGGGTAACCCGCTTGTGCGACTTCAGCAGCGAGGCCGCGTAACGGGAGGGTGGCTCCATGATCAGTATCGCGGAGCATCCGGTGCCGGGAACCTGGGTGCTCGACCTGCGAGCCACGACGCCACGAGCGTTGCCGGACATGCGTGCCTGGGTGGTCAGATGCCTTCCCGATCTCGGGGAAGGTCATCGTGACGACGTCCTGCTGGCGGCGACGGAACTCGTCGCCAACGCTTACGTGCACGGAGGTGGCGCACGCCACATCCAGCTGTGGCGCGGCGTCACCCCTTGCGCGGTCCGCATCGAGGTCGCGGACGTCAGCGTCGGACAACCCCGGGCTCGTCTTTCCCAGATCGAGGATCCACGCGGACGCGGACTGCTCGTCGTCGACGGGGTCGCGGTGCAGTGGGGTGTCCGGCGTGAGCCGGTGCGCGGCGAAAAGATCGTCTGGGCGCACATTCGCTGCGACGGCGGCTGCCCGATCGCCGTCCGCGCCCCGCGTGACCGGCGGCGGCACTGAACGCCCGCGAACTCGCCGAGGATCGGTGACCCCCGGCGAGTTCGAGTTCACCGTTGTCGCGCCGTAAAGACACCGAGGGCGGCGATGGTCGCGAAGCCGAACAACAGCCACCTCGCCGAAGTGACCACCGACGGAGCGCCCAAGTTGACCAGGAGCCCGGCGATTGCCGCGCCGAAAGCGGTCGACATCGTCAGGATCGTCGCGATCGCGGCGGCGGCCTTCCCGCCCTCACCGCCCGGGGCGGAGGTCATCGCCGCCACGGACAGATGCGGCATCGCGATGCCGATTCCCGTGCCACCGAAGAAAAGCACGGGCAGCCAAAGGAGAACGACGAGCAGCGGCGGATGTTCGCTTTGCAGCGCGCCCAGCAGGGCGAATCCGGTGGCGAGGCAGACGGGCCCGGCGATCAGCAGCCGCCGGACCGTCTCCGGCCGGTGGACCGAGGCACTGAACAGTTGGCTCACCGACCAGCCCAAGGACAGGGCGGCGGCGAGGAATCCGGCCGCCGCGGGCGGGAGGCCGCCCAGTCGCTGGCCGAACAACGGCAGGAACGTCTCGACGGCGACGCCGGACGCCAGGACCATGATGCTCAGGTAGATCCACCGCAACCGCGAACCAGGCTGGTACACCGAGCGGGGGAGCACACTCGCCGTCGCGCGCTTCTCAGCCAGGAGGAACGCGGCCACGAGCGCGAGACCCAGCGCGATGAACGCCGCCATCGCGGCGATCCCGGTCAGGATCCCGGCGACGCTCACCGCGCCCGCCGCGCCGACCACCAAGGCCAGTGAGACGACCGGGACCGGCGCCGCCTGCGCCGGACGGTCATCGCCGGAGAGCGCCCTCCCGGCGATGACCGCCAGCACGGCGGCCGCCACGGCCAGTACGGCGAACGCGGACCGCCACGAGCCGAACTGCGCCGAGAATCCGCCGAGCGCCGGGCCCGCGAAGTTGCCGACCCCGAACATAGCGGAGATCAAAGCGCTCCCTCGGCTCCACAGCCGGGGCGGCAGCGCCGAATGGATCAGGGCGAAACCGAGGCCGGTCAGCAGACCGGCACCGAGTCCCTGGATCCCGCGGCCGAGCAGGAGGACCGGCATCGACGGGCTCGCCGCGCACACGACCGAGCCCGCCGCGAAGACGCCGAAGCCGATCAGGTAGGAAACCTTGCCGCCGCAACGGGAAAGGGCCCTGCCCACGAGCATGGTCGCGACCACCTGTGCGACCAGGAACGCCGTCATGGCCCAGGCGTACAGGGCCCTCCCGCCGATCTCCTGTACCGCTGTCGGCAGCAGGCTCGCCGCCACGTAGATGGTGATCGCGCCGACGAGTACGCCACCCGCCAGCACCGCCGCGGTACTCGTATGGCGGCCCAGTTCCCGCCACGTTCCGATGTCTTGCTCGACGCTCACGCGTTTCTCCTCGCTGTCGAAAAAGGATTGCGCTTCGCATCCTGTCGGCGCGGGGAGCCCCGGTAATCGGACAAATCAGACGTGAATCACGTCACATTCTTCCGCGGCCCTCAATGGCGGCGCGGGCGGCCTCCGTCGACTTCCGGACGACGACTTCCTCGGAATAGCCCTGTTTCGTGAAGACGCCGTCGAGATGGAACGTGCCGTAGCCGTGTGCCTGGGTGAACAGCTGCTCCATCAGTTCGAGCCCGTCCTGTGGCCGGTCGGCGACGGTCAGGCAGAGCATGACGAACTGGGCGGTCAGCCGGCGGGTCTGTTCGTGCAGGGCCGCGTGTTCCGGGCCCTGGAGGCCGTCGGCGTAGATGATGTTCATCCCGGCACGGCGTTCGATCAGGTACTTCGTGTACGCGCCGGCGGCCGCGGCGAGCGCCGAGACCGGGTCGCTCTCCGCTTCGACGGCGTCGTGCACCCGGTCCGCCAGCTGGCAGGCCACGGTGGCGGCGATGGCCGCCATCAGGCTCTCTTTGTCCGCGAAGTGCCGGTAGGGCGCGCCAGGGCTGACCTTCGCCCGGCGGGCGACCTCGGCGACGGAGAACGCGGCGAGTCCTCGTTCTGCGATCAAGTCGAGCGAGACGCGCACGAGTTCGGCGCGAAGGTCGCCGTGGTGGTACTTGCCGCCCATGTCGTGGATCACACCGTCCCGGTCGCGGAATAGGTAAGAGCCCTCTTACGCTGGTTGTAAGTGGACTCTTACATGGTCTCACTGTTTCTCGGAGGGTTTCATGACGACGACCACGCACGCCATCGCCGCGCCGTCCCCGGGCGCCGCCCTGTCGCCGACGACGATCGAGCGCCGCGACCTGCGTTCGGACGACGTGCTGATCGACATCGCGTTCGCGGGGATCTGCCACAGCGACATCCATCAGGTCAAGGAGGACTGGGGCGGCGCGATCTTCCCGATGGTGCCAGGGCACGAGATCGCCGGCGTCGTCGCCGCGGTCGGGTCCGGTGTCACGAAGTACCAGGTCGGCGACCGCGTCGGGGTCGGCTGCATGGTCGATTCCTGTGGCGAGTGCGAGTACTGTCTCGCGGGCACCGAGCAGTTCTGCGTCAAGGGCAACGTCCAGACCTACAACGGCGTCGGCTTCGACGGCGAGAACACCTATGGCGGCTACAGCCGTCAGGTCGTCGTGAAGGACGCTTTCGTCTGCCGGATCCCGGAGGGGATCGGCCTCGACGTCGCCGCCCCGCTGCTGTGCGCGGGCATCACCACCTACTCGCCGCTGAACCGCTGGGGCGCCGGACCGGGTAAGAAGGTCGCCGTCGTCGGCCTCGGCGGGCTCGGGCACATGGCGGTCAAGATCGCGGCCGCGATGGGTGCGGAGGTCACTGTGCTCAGCCAGAGCTTGAAGAAGCAGGAGGACGGCCTGAAGCTGGGCGCGAAGGACTACTACGCGACCGGTGACGCGTCGACGTTCCAGACGCTGCGCGGCCGCTTCGACCTGATCCTCAACACCGTTTCGGCGACGCTGCCCGTCGACTCCTACCTCGGCATGCTGCGCGTCGGCGGGGCGATGGTGAACGTCGGCGCGCCCGGCGAACCGCTGTCCTACAACGCCTTCTCGCTGCTCGGCGGGAACAAGGTGCTCGCCGGTTCGATGATCGGCGGCATCGCCGAGACCCAGGAGATGCTCGACTTCTGCGCCGAGCACGGGATCGGCGCGGAGATCGAGACGATCTCGGCCGACCAGGTGAACGTGGCCTACGACCGGGTCGAGAACAGCGACGTGCGCTACCGGTTCGTCATCGACGCGGCGACCATCGGCGCGTAAGCGGAGAGGGTGGTCGTGAGTGGCGATTCGTGTTTCAACCCGAAACGTCACTCACGACCAACCCGACCCGAGCCGGTGGTTTCGCGTGATTGGCTGGACGACACGCGTGATGGGGCGGACGGCACGTGGAGTTGCCCCCGGATGGCGGACACGGGGTTTTCACGCGGCTTGTTGGTGAGTGTAGCTGGT
>NZ_MQUQ01000028.1 GCF_001953865.1 Amycolatopsis coloradensis | reverse complement strand
CGCTCACCAACAACCGATCACCACGTAAGACACGCTCTTAGTCCTCTACGCGCAATCCGTCCGGCACCCGGGGCTCCGGTAGCAATGGGAAGAAAGCGGCACACATGGCAGGTGGTGGCCATCCACCGCCTACGCAGAGGGGAGTCGAGCGCATGCTGACCGTCCGCGACATCTCCTACCTGGTCGCTGAGGCAAGCGCCGACGACATGCAGCGGGATCTGAAGGTCATCGCCCGGGAGCCGCATCGCACTGCGGTGATGCTCCTCGGCGGCGACCAGGACTGGTCGGTCGGTGGCCGAGCCGTTGGTGTCGGCGCCGGTCGCTTCGCCACGACCCGAGCAGTCACCGCCACTCCCTCCCCTCTCCAAGCCGACTCACACAGTCGCACCCCATCCCACTACCCGCGGTAGGAATGGGCGAGGTGGTCGACAACGTCGCTGAGACGGCCGTGGCCGCCGCAGGCGGCGCGTTGACGGTCGGCCCCGGTGCCACTGTGATGTAGCCGCCGCCATTGGGTGTCGACGAGCTGGTGATCTCCGTTGCGGTGGACGGCCGCCTTGACGTGGGCCAGCAGTTCGGCGGTCAGCGTCGTCGCGGGCAGGAGGCACCCGGTGCGGGGGTGCACGGCGTGGCCACTGAGACCGTCGCGGGCGGCGCGCCAGTGGGCGGCACGCAGGGTGTGCGGGTCGGGATCGGGATCCGGTGCTCCGGCGGCTATGTCGGCCAGTGCTGTGTCCGCCAAGGCGCGGATGAGCGCGGTGAACAGCTGGGTCTCGGCCACCGTGGTGGCCGCGTCGGTGACCCGGACTTCCAAGGTCGGCAGGTGGCTGGAGGGGCGCACGTCCCAGTAGACGCCGGCTCTGTCCATGATCACGCCCGTCTCCAGCAGCCGGTCGACCAGAACGTCGAAGTGCGCGGACGAGCGGAAATAGGGAGGTGGTCCTGCGGCGGGCCACCGGGCCCAGGTCATGGTGCGCCAGCTCGCGTAGCCGGTATCGCGCCCGGCCCAGTAGGGCGAGTTGGCCGAAAGCGCGACCAGCACCGGCAGCCAGGGCCGCAGATGGTTACTGACCCGCAGTGCCAGCGCCCGGTCGGCCAGCCCGATGTGGACGTGGCAGGCGCAGACCACCTGCTCATCGTCCAACGCCCGGAAATGAGCGGCACTGGCCGCGTAGCGGTGGCCGTCGGTGATCGGTGGCGGGACCGCGTCGCCCAGTACCGGGCTGCCGGATGAGACCACGCACAATCCGTGATCGGCCGCGGCGTCCGCGATGACCGCACGCATCTCCCGAAGCTGCTCGCCGAGGTCATCGACACGTGTATGCGGCTCGGTCCTGACCTCCAGCTGGAACCTGGTCAGCTCCGTACCGACGCGCTCGCCGAGCCGGCCCGCGGCACCGTCTATCACCACAGCGGCCGCCGGCCGAACCTGCCGGCTTCGCGGGTCGACGACGAGGTACTCCTCCTCCACCCCGACGGTTGATTCTCCGCTCCGTGTCATGGAAAAGATCCTGCCTGGTGATCGCGCGGCCCCGGTACGCGCTGTTCGAGTGAACGCGCGGGCTCCATCCACGCCGGCCTTCGGGATCCGGATCTGGCAGCGAACGCTCCCGATGGCGCGGTCCCGCCCGCCACGACAGCGGGAATCATCTGTTCCGCAGACTGTGGGGCCGGAGAACCGGGTGTGCGTGAGCAGTCGCCTGAGCAGCCATCAGCTGCCCAGGCGACTAGCTCAACGTAAGCCTCATGGCTCATCGTGGGGGCATCACAGCCCCAAGGACGAGGCGGCCTGTTTGACGCCTGCCGTGGCCTTACCCGCGACCTTGGCGGGATCCAGCGTCTCGGCGAGAGAACGTAGCCCGTCATCGTCGGGAAGGACACCGTCAGGCGTCAGTTTGTCGAAGAAGTACGGCAGAAAGTCGGCACAACCTGCGAGGTACTTGTCCATCTCCGCGCTGGACTTGTCGCCCTTCAGTTCCGCGAGCAATTCGTCGGGAAGGGCGTCGGCCAGCTGTTTCGCGCCGACCGGCTTGTTGTCGCCCTTCTTGATCCACGAACGTACTTCGTCGCGCAGTCCGTTGTTGGCCAGCATCATGGCCATGGAGGCCACTTGTTCCTGCACAGGGTTCTCGGACATCAGTTGCCTCCCACCATGTTGGTGACCGCCGCCGCGTTGCCGCCTTGCCCGCCCGGGGCTTTGGTCGCGACGAAGTTACCCATCGAGTTCAGGAATCCCTTCGCATCCTCATTGCTCAGCTGCGGTGACGTCGTAGCGACGTACGACGACGCACCTGCGCTGAAGACTGATTTCACTACGGTCCATACATTCGACCAGGACATCGGATGACACCTCACACGTGAGATACGGTCCAACAATGCAGTAATAATCTTCGCACAGCGCACCCGTGCCGCACGAGACAACGACCGCCTTCGGATGAATCTTCCACTGCCTCGATATTGCACAGTATTGGTCTTTCCCGGCAGTCCATCCGATCGTGCCGCCTCGAAGACATCGACAGCTCCTTCCGAATGAACGGTAACCGAGCAGCGAGAAAGGTGAACACAATTTACGATGTCCAACCGGCACGCTTCAGTGATGTCGTGCGCGACCACGTCGAGGGCTCGGTCGAACAGCAGCCGGTCAGGGCAGGTTCTTCTCCAGAGCGGTGATGTACGCCTTCATGAAGTGATCCCTCATCCCGTCAGAGGCGGGGGCGAACGGATCGGCGAGCATGCCCTTGCCGCGGTCGAGCAAGTTCGACACCATGGGCATGGATTCGCGGACCCTGCCCGAGGAGTCGATGTAGCGCAGGGACGCGACATGGTGGAAGACCGGCTCGGGCGGGACCTGGGCGACCAGGTCGTTGTTGTTGACCACCCGGAACGTGCGTCCTGCCAAAGCCTTGTCGTAGGCGCTGGCCAGGGTGCGGTCACAGGTACGGGGCTGACCGAAGGTGTAGACGCCCTGCGCGGAAAGCCGGGGGTCTTCGAAATGCAGCCACGCCGCGGCCAGCATCGCCAGCGCCCCACCGAGACTGTGCCCGGTGAACCACACCGTCTGTTCGGCATCACGCAGTTCCTCGATGGCTGCGAGCACGGACGGGAACACCGCCCGCAGCGCCTCGGCGAATCCGTAGTGGACCAGGCCGGTGTTCGCCGGACCGGCCCACGGCGGCGTGGTCGTGTCCGACAACCAGTCGCGCAACTGAACCGGCTCAGTGCCACGGAACGCGGTCACGATCATCGTCGGGCTGGCCATGGTGTACGCCTGGGTGTCGCTGAGCGCGAACGGCGGGGAGAACGTCGAGTGGTGGTGACGGACCTGGTCGAATTCCCAGTCGGCTGCTGCGGCCTCGATCCGTCCACGGTCCTGGTAGGCAAGCTCGGCGGCCTTGGCCATGCAATAGGCCTGGCGGGCGTCGTATCCGGTGGTCTGGTGGTTCAGTGTGGGCGCAGACATCATCTTTTCCTCATAACGACAATAGGTCGCGCGGCGGCAATGCCCCGCCCTTCATGCGTACCTGCGCCAATACCAGCCCACCACCGGCCACCCCGTCCTTCACTCCACTGAGGTGCCTTCTCACCCGTCCTCGCCGTTCTTACGCGCTACGCGCACAATCCCATCGCTCGGTGGCGCGTCTTATTCAAACGGGACTTCGCACTCGACCCAGCGTACATCGGGCTCAGCGCCGCCATGGCCCGCGGCGAAGCACGCGTGGTGACGCTCCCCCATCAGACGAGAGCCGGCTGGGAATTGGACCACGCATTTCTCATTGTCATGACCCATCGGCCGGGAACGCACGGTGCCTGTCGCGAAGTTTACCGATGACGAAAGAAGTTGATTACCGGCTCCGTTCCTCACGCCGAGACCTCGTGATCATGACGCGACGGCACTTGGCGGAACTTGTCGAATCGCTGAATGTCCGGTACGGACAGGCGAGTGCGGGGCGCGAGGACTTTTCCCGACCGAGCAGACTGCTCTCACGTGCCTGTGACGTGGGCCCAGTAGCCTGGGACCGACTGCGCTCGATGGGCGACGGTGCGGGAAGCCTGTGATCACTGCCGTCTCTATACATTCCGTTATCGCTAACCGCTGGAATCTATTGATCGAACGTTCGGCGGCGTGTTTAGCCGCTGAGGGTGGTCAGGGGTGTGTCGTCGAGATGCTGGTCGGCGGTGTTGGTGTCGAGTAGTTCGTCGGGTGTGCCGTTGGCGGTGATCCGGCCCGCGTCGAGGAGCAGGACGTGGTCGGCGTTGCGGATGGTGGTGAGGCGGTGGGCGATGATCAGGAGGGCGCATTCTTGGCTGATGGTGGCCAGGGCGCGGGTGAGGGTGGCTTCGGTGACTGTGTCGAGGTGGGCGGTGGGTTCGTCGAGCAGCAGCAGGGCGGGCCGGGTGATCAAGGCGCGGGCCAGTGCGATGCGTTGCTGTTCTCCACCGGAGAGGGTGCAGCCGCGGTCGCCGACCGGGCTGTCCAGGCCATGCGGCAGCCGCTGCAGCAGGTCGTGGAGGTTGGCCAGCCGCACGGCCCGGTCGATGTCGGCAGGGCCGGCCTCAGGTGCGGCATAGGTGATGTTGTCACGCAGGGTGCCGTGCAGTACGGGCGTGTTCTGCTCGACCAGCGCCAGACGGGCCCGGCATTGCTGCGGGCTGAGGGTCGCTGTGTCGAGGCCGTCGAGCAGGATGGCGCCGCTGTCGGGGGTGTAGAAGCGTTCGGTGAGAGCGAAGATGGTGGATTTGCCGGCTCCGGATCGGCCTGCCAGCACGACGATGCCGCGGGCCGGCACGGTGAAGGACACGCCGTGGAGCACGTCGCGGTCTTGGTAGCGGAACCTGACGTCGCGGAACTCCAGTACCGGTGTCGTGGTGGCGGGCGGGGTGTGTTCGTGCCTGCCGGTGGGCTGGTCGCCGATGTCGGGCTGGTCGTGGTCCTCGTCGGGAAGGGTCAGGACGTCCCAGACGCGTTGCAAGGCGCCCATGCCACGGTTGAGGGTGGCCACGGCCTGGAACATCGAGGCCAGCGGGGCCACCAGATAGGTGGCGTAGAGCAGGAACGCGACCAGTTCGCCCAGCGCGGCGGGGTTGTGGGCGACGCGGACGCCGCCGACGAGCAGGACCAGCAGCACGGTGCCGCGGGCGGTCAGTTCGACCGCCGGATCGACGATGCCGGCGAGCCGGGCGGCGCGGACACCCGAGTGGTAAGCAGCGTCGGCGTGAGCGCCGATGCGGTCGGATTCGCGGTGTTCGGCGCGGCTGGCGCGCACGGTGCGGATCGCGCCGAGTGCCCGGTCGAGGTCGGCGGCCATCGTCCCGAGGCTGGCTTGGGTTTCCTGGCTGGCGGCGCGCATCCGGCGCAGGGCACTGAACACCAGCAGCAGCCCGGTCGCGACGGTCGCGGCGACCAGGGCGAACAGCAGCGGGTCCAGCCACAGCATGACCACGGTGATCGCGATGGCGGTGAGGGCACCGGTGAGCAGGTCGACCGCGGCTTGGGCGACCGCGAAGCGCAACGTGGTGGTGTCGGCTCCGGTACGGGAAATCAAGTCTCCGGTGCGGCCCTGGTCGTAGAAGGGCATGGGCAGCCGCAGCAGCCGGGCGATCAGCGAGCGCCGCAGACCGAGTACGACGCGTTCACCGGTGCGTTCCAGCAGGAACTTGCCGACCGCGGTGATGAGCGCCTGCGCGAGGAACACCGCGGCCAGGGCACCGGCGATCGCCCACGGGATCGCCCCGGCACCGGCGTCGGTGACCGCGCGGGCGGCCAGCAACGGCTGGACCAGCCCCAGTCCGGATCCGGCCAGGGTCAGCAGCACCGCCAGCAGTACGACGCGCCGGTGGTCCCGGAGCAGGCCAAGCAAGTCACGGACGCGGGCCGGGGCCGCCGCGCTGCTCATGCGGTCCTCGTCGGCGTCGCGAGCGGGGGGACGCTGATCATGACGCGGTAGGTGGCGGTCTCGTCGGGTTCGCAGACGGGGCGGCCGTCGGCTTCGACCCAGGCGTGGGCGGCGAAGGGCGGGGTGCGCACGCCGGTGCACCAGGTGGGCCACACCCCGCGCATCCGGCACAGCAGCGTCGTGGCCAGCGAACGAGGCAGGCAGTAGCGGCCGGCGCAGCGGGTGCTGGTGGCGGTGACGTCGCGGCGCGCGGACAGCACCTGCTCGTAACCGGCGGGGACCGCGCCGCGGCGCAGGAGTTCCAGGACGATACGCAGCCGTCGCGGAGGTAGCCGGGCCAGCAAGTGGGCTGTCCCGACGGCCGCGCGGACGAAGACCCGGCGGCGCAGCGGCGGACGGGCACCGGTGCCGGGAATCAGGCTCATCGCGCGACCGCCGACGCGGACAGCCCGGCCTCAGCCAGCCGGGTCAGCAGCGCCTCCACATCGGCCGCCACCCGCTCGGCGGCGACGTCGCAGGTGGCGGTGAGGGTGTCGGCGACCTGCCGCGGTGTGGCGCCGTCGAGCAGGGACCGCATGATGAGCGCGCCGGTGCTGTTGAGCTGGAAGTAGCGGCCGGTGCGTTCGTCGAGCAGGACCATGCCGTCGTCGGTGTCGCAGGCGGTGACGTCACTGCGCAGCCGCAGGTACGGGTCGGGTGGATTCACGAGGATGCTCCTTGAGGTAGCCGGGACGGGGGTGGGCGTGCAGGTCGCGTAGCCATGCCTCGGTCCCGAGAGTGCTTTCCAGCCCGGCTGTGCCTTCACGGAGCAGCCCCGGGGCGAGTACGGCACGGCGCAGCAGGTCCGGGTCGAGCACACCGGCGGCGGCCAGCAAGGACTCCTCGGCCCACGCGGCGAGCGTGCGCCGTTGCGCGGCCAGTCCGGCGTGCCACTCCTGCCCGCAGTGGTCCTTGGTCGTACGGGACCGGATGGCATCCGGGACGATGCCGTCCATCGCGGTCGTCAGCAGTGGTTTGTAGACACCCGGGTGACCGGCCTCCTCCGGGCGTGCACGCAGGCAGGCGTCGATGACCGCGTCGTCGCAGAACGGCATCTGCACCGGCATTCCCGCGCCGCCCCTGTCGGCGATCGCGGCCGCGCTGGTGCCCGCCACGTGGGTGGAGCCGATCCAGGCGTGACGACCCCGGTCGGGCGCCAGCGGTGCCGTCCCGGACGCGGCGGCCTGACGCAGCAACCCGGCCAGCATCTCCCGGGCTCCGCCGGTGGCCCACGACGGCATCGACAGGGAAAAACCCCAATCACACTCGGGCAGAGTGTCCTGGCCGGTCGTCGACAGAGCGTCGGCCTGCGCGGCCAGCCAGCCCCGCAGCGGACGACCCGACAGCAGCTGGCGGCCGGTGGCCACCAGCGGCCACCGGCCCCCCGCACGGTAGGCGGCGGTGTGCCGCAACGCGGTCCGCGGGTGGCGGCGCAGCAACGGGTGCAGATAGGCCGCCGGCGGGGTGACGACGTGATCCCCACCGTGCCCGGACAGCCGTCGGCGCGTGCCGTGCTCGGCCAGCACCCGCGCGAGCTCCTCGCGCTGGGCTCGGTCGCGCAGCAGCGCGCTGGGCCGGTCCCCCGCCTCACGCCGCTCGTCGATACCGGTGAAATGCCCCGGCAGCGCGGTGGAGGGGAACGTCAGATGCGTGAGGCCTGGCAGGTGTTCGGCGGCCACCCGGGCGAAATGGCCGTCCTGGTTGCCCGGCGCCGACCACTCCAGAGTGACCGCCACCAGGCGGGCTCCCGCTTCGGCGGCCAGGAAACACAGCGAGGTGGAATCCATGCCCCCGGACAAATCCGCGCCCCACACCTGACCCGGTCGCACCCGTGCCGCGACCGCGGCCCGCAGCGCCTCACGGACCCCCGGGGCCGCCTGGGCCAGCGGCAGATCCGACGGCGGTGGCCGCCACCACCGCCGCGTCCGCCGCGAACCACCGCGTCCCAGGCACACGGCAGCGCCGGGCGCGACCGCGGTGACCTCCGGCCACATCGCCTCGCGGTCCAGCGGATACGGCAGCACCGGCAGCGCCAGCCCGGCGGCCAGCCTTCCCGGATCCGGCCGCGCACCGAGCAGCCACGCCAGAGTGCGGGCCCGGTCCGCGGCCACTGTCACCCCGTCGACCTCCGCCCAGTACAGCCGCCGGTCCCCGCACTGGGTTCCCCGGGCGTACACCTCCCCGTCCACCGAGGCCAGCAGATGAAAACTGCCCGCCGCACCCGCCACCACCGACTCCACGTCCGCCAGGCCGCGGACCGACCTAGACCGCGACGCCACCTCGCGGGACGTCAGCGAACAGCACCCCAGCACTGCCACCCTGGTACTACCGACCTGGACCGTCGCCGCCTCCTCGTCGTCCCAACACCCCACCAGCCACGGCCTGCCCGAAACGTGCGGCAATGTCCGGCAGGCATACTCGGCGAGGCGGCGGGTAACGGCGGGCGCTGGTTCGCAGTCCGGAAGGACAACGAACCAGCGCCCGCCACACGACGAAGGTGTCACCACCAGATGGGACGGTTATACGAACCGTCGCCCTCCGGCAAGCCGACAGAGCTGGAACCCTGTGTCTCCTCGGCGAAACCACCGGCCTCGGCCAGCACCGGGGGTTCGTACACCTGCAGCGTCTGCACGCCCAGTTCCTCGTTCACCGCAAAGCACCTCCATGACAATCAGCGTGTACTTGCTTGACCACACAGAAATACCCGCGCCTCAACGAACGACGCGCCCACAATCCCAACGTGTGAACGCACCGATCCGTCAACCAGCACCAAGATCACCGTGTGAGGGACACACCCGACGCGACCGCGTAGAGCCGCCACCGGGAAAGCAATCGAGTAGCAGTGGTCCACTCCGTTCACCATGGCGGTCGGACGTGCTGCGTGGTCCACGGATTTTCAAGACCCTCCCACGTCGTTGAATAAACAACGGAGAGCCGCCCGACAATGCGGTAGTCCGTTACTGCCCATCGTGTACTACGTCGATGGCGCCCTCTGTTCCGTGCTGCCGACGTTGCGTCGGTGGCTATCTTGTACTTGTCGGTCCTGAACAATCAGCGGCATATGTCACACGATCACCCATCTGAAGCCCCTTTCGGGGAGGTAATCCTGACGCAACCGTGACAGTTGGCGGGGGCGCGACTGCGGCATCGCTCGTTTGGCGGGCAAAGTGTGCCCTGTCAGACTGACAGGGCTTGCAGTGGAGGAGAGCCTATTGGACTGTAAGAGGTGAACCGCGAAGGCGGACGCGTAAAAACCCGGACTCAATGGTGCTTCGAAGGGATTGACCTCATGTCTCGGTCCAACTTCAACTTCCGCACAAAACGGTTATGGGCGCTCCTTATGGCCACGATGACCGTTCTCACGCTCGCCGCTCCCGCCGGTACGGCTTCGGCCTCCGACTCGCGGCACAGACCCGACGGAGTGGACACCTGGCGGACCGCCAGGGGAACCATCGTCAACTACACCGATATCACCTGGGGTCTCGGTGCGAGCGCCACCTACCCCAATGGAACCGAGTGGCTCGAAGCTCCTCCGAGCCGGATCGAGCCCGGCGAGGAGGTCACATTCGCAACCGGATATGACAGCGGCTGGATGGGTTCCGGACTCTCGGTCGTCTACTACAACAACCTCAACAGCAAGAATCAAGTGTACTTCCGGGCGAACTGTGTGGCCAACGGATCCAATGTGCACGATGAGCAAAACGATAGCGATAGCTACAAGGCTGTCTTCAGCTACGACAACGGTACATCAACGAACAGCTACTCGGTGCGGTGGCATATCGAGAAACGCTAGCCAGGTAGGCCTGCGTGCTCGACACGTCATCACGGCCATGCGACTGGACTACAGAGCGAGCGCGCGTTCCGCGGAAGTGAGCCGGACGACGAAGTCGACGGCCGTCTCGGCGTCACCGATGAGGCACAATGCAGTCGACGTCGAAAGAGTGGTTCGTGATAGGAGCGTCGAGCGATTCTCGGGCTGGACGTATCCAGCGACGTCAAGGATCCGTTCCACCTTTGCTGATGTCCCGGCACACGCTCCGCCGGGCGTATTAGTTGCTGAGAATAGATTTCAGCGTGGCCATGTAGCCGGATCCGGTGTCGAGTGGCGGGTATCCGGTTGGGTTGGCGGGGGTGGTGAGGGCGTCAGTCACGCCGTTCGCGAAGGCCTCACCGTGTCCGCTGCGGGCCTTACCCTGTGCCCTGCCCGCCATTCAACCGCGGCGGCGCCAGTGTGCGGTCACCACGAGCTATAACCGGCGCGTGTACGGGTGAAGTACCTGCAGCACAACGAATCGCGAGTCGCGGTGGTCATAGATCCGGCACCGCGACGGGAGTCGGCCTGCCAGTCTGATCCGGCACGGCGTTGGTGTCGGGAAGCAGTCGGTCAGGTCACGGTGATCTTCGCGTCGGGAATGGCCAGGCGGGCGTGTTTGAGATCGGTGTTGACCACGGTCACGTCAGTGAAGGTAAGGCTGGGCAAGACCAGCGGCGGAGGACGGGCCGGGGTGAAATCAACCGGGAGGCCGATGAGGCCGAGCAAGCTCAGGGTGCCCTTCAACCGCAAGGTGAGCAGCTCGATCGGGTGACCGGTAGCGGTCGAAACGCTTCCG
Source organism: Amycolatopsis coloradensis (assembly GCF_001953865.1). Classification (GTDB taxonomy): domain Bacteria; phylum Actinomycetota; class Actinomycetes; order Mycobacteriales; family Pseudonocardiaceae; genus Amycolatopsis; species Amycolatopsis coloradensis. The sequence goes on along the minus strand of NZ_MQUQ01000028.1, from coordinate 128,237 downwards.
GGTGGCGCGGTGATTTTACCCAGGTGGCCGTCGATCAACTCGCTCACCTGGACCAGGCTGGTGATGTCGATGCGGCTGGCGGTGAACTTGAGCACCTCGACGGTCGCGCCACCCACCCTGGTGGTGCCCACGCCGTGGTACTGCAGGCCGGTCAACCGCAGGACGGAGGCCGTCAGCACCCACACCCGGCCGGACGGAGCAGCGGTGGTTGAGGCCGAGGGGGAAGCCGCCGGGACGACGACCAGTGCGCCGACAAAGAGGGCCGTTATTCCTATGGCCCGGGTCCGTGACGAGCCCGGCCCGTCTTCCTGGTCGCGATCGCGCTCGCCGGCGGCGGGAGGCGTCCATGAAAGAGCCAGTGCCCCGCCTATGAGGCCCAGCACGGTGCCCACCAGGAATCCTCCGAGGTTGCTGCTGACCAGCGCGATCAGCGACACGAGGAGCGCGGTGACGCCGGCGGCCACCCGGTACTGCGGCCTGCTCCACAGCGATACCGCGCAGATCAGGAGCAGAGCGGCGATCAGCAGTGCCGACGCCCCGCCGATGGTCCTGATCGAGAGCACCAGGTCACCCAGCCGGAAGGAGGCGTACGGCGGAAGTCCTATCACGACGGAGGCGGGCAACAGGAACATTCCGGCACCGAAAGGCCGTTGCCGTCGCCAGCCCCGGAATGTCCGCCATCCGGCCTTGATTCGCCCGAGCGGGCCGCTGATCATCGGACCGGCCCGCAGCCGTTGGCGAACTCAGAAGCATTCATTCTTCCCACTCCTCAGCGACAACGCGAGGTTCTTCAGCCGCAGGGTCTGCGCATTGGTGCTCCAGGCTATTTGCCGGAGTTGGCCGATCGTCGCGCCGCTGGCCTGCAACCCGAACGCTCCCGCCCTGCCCTTCGCCGCTTCCGGCCCCTTGGACAACTGAGCGGCGTCGATGCCGATCTGGGTGTCGGTCAGGAGGAGATCACCGGTGAGCGAGGCGATGCCGATGATGATGTCCGTGGACTCCATCCCGCCGGGCCCACCCGAAACGAGCACCAGGGTGACGTCCCCGACCATGGGCACCTTCGGCAAGAACACCGACTGGCAGAAGTTGTCCAGCGTGGCCTTGCGAAAAGCGCCCACCGCGACGACGTGGGCTTCACCGCTACCCTGGTCGACGTCACCGTATTGGACGAAACCTTCGCCCACCAGCTTGTCCGCGCTGATTTTGAACGCGCTACCGGACACCGCGAACGATGCCGCGAGCGCTCCCTGCGACAGTCCCGTGAGCAGCAGTGCCGCTCCGGCCAGCGCCAATCCGAAGATCCCGGCGAACCGGGCCCACCGCGTTTTTCCTCGCGATTCCGAGCGTTTCATGTTTCCGTCCTTTCCTCGTTCGCCCGGTCGTCGGGCGAAAACCGCGTACCAGCCGTTCAGGATCGTGGCGCTGGAAGCGGCGGTGGCCCGACGTCCTCGAGGCTCCGCGCAGCGGGGTCCGCCGCGCCATCTCAAGAAAGCCCGGCCTGATAAGGAATTTCGATACCCCAAGGTCCCGCCCGGCGACGCCTTGCTTCAGCATGCGGAGATCAGGGGGTGACTCATGACAGCTCCCTGTCGAGTGCGCGCCCGGCAACCCTGCCGGAAAAGATGCAACCGCCGAGGAATGAGCCTTCCAAAGCGTGGTAGCCATGCATCCCTCCGCCGCCGAACCCGGCCGCCTCACCGGCCGCGTACAAGCCGTCGATGACGGACCCGTCCGGACGCACCACCTGCGAGTCGAGGGTGGTCTGTACTCCACCCAGGGACTTGCGGGTGAACAGGTTCAGCCGGATCGCGTACAGCGGCCCGTGCTCGGGGTCGAGCAGCCGGTGTGGGCGGGCGGTATGCAACAACCGCTCAGCCTTGTACTCGCGCACGTTGTGCAATGACATCAGCTGCAGGTCCTTGGAATAGTCGTTCCGTACCTGCAGGTCGCGCGTCGCGGCCTCGTGCTCCACGCGCGCGAGGTCCAGCGGTGTTTCGGGAGTGAGCGCGTTCATCGCCTCCACGAGGGCGGGCAGCGTCCGGTGGGCCACGATGTCCTCGCCGCGTTCGAGGAAGTCGCGCACCGACTTCATCAGGCTTTTCTTCGCCCGCAACAACAACAGTGCGCAGTTCTTGCCGGTTATATCGGGGTTTTCGGCTGAGCCCGACAAGTCGAATTCCTTGTCCACCATCGTCTGGGTCATGATGAGCCACGAGTGGGTGTGGCCCCTCGACGCCAGGTGTCGCAGCGCGTTTCCGGAGGTCTGGCCCGGGAACAGCGGCGGCGGCAGTCGCCGCCCCGCAGGATCCAGCCACAGGGCCGACGGGCCGGGCAGGAAGTGCACCGCGTGGCGCGGCCAGGTCGGGCTGTGATGCTTGAGACCCTCGGGGTAGTGCCACATGCGGTCCAGGTTGACCACCGAGCCGCCGGCACGCGCGGTGATTCCCAGCATCCGCCCGTCGACGTGCGCCGGCACGCCGACGAGGATCGACTCCGGAAAGGAACCGAGGCGGCCGGTCGGCCAGTTCTCGCGCACCAGATCGAGGTTGCCGCCGATACCGCCTGAGGTGACGACCACCGCTTGCGCCCGCAGGTCGAACGTGCCGACCTCTCGCCGCGTGGAGGACGCGCCGCGCGGCGCGTCCGAAGGTGCCAGCAGCGCGCCGCGCACACCGACCGCGGCTCCGCCTTCGACGACGATCTCATCGACCCGGTGCCGGTGCTTGAAGCTCACCAACCCACGTGCGGCGGCGTCGAGCACCGGGTCGCGGAAAACCCGCACGACTTCGGGTCCGGAGCCCCAGGTGACGTGAAACCGGGGCACGGAGTTGCCTGGCCCGGTCGCGGTGCCCGCCCCGCGCTCGGGCCAGCCGACGTTGGGCATCAGGGTCAACCCGAGCCCGCGTAGGTAGTCGCGCTTGCCGCCCGCGGCGAAGCCCAAGTACGACTCGGCCCAGGCGCGAGTCCAGCGGTCTTCCCGGTCGCGGTCGAACCCCGCTGAGCCCAGCCAGTCGGACAGCGCCAATTCCAGCGAGTCTTTGATGCACAGCCGCCGCTGCTCCGGGCTGTTCACCAGCAGCAGGCCGCCCTGTGCCCAGTGCGCCTGTCCGCCGAGGTTGGCTTCGTTCTCCTGCTCGACCACGAGCACCCGCCGCCCGGCCCTCGACAGCTCGTAGGTCGCGACGAGCCCGGCCAGTCCGGCACCGACGACGATGACGTCCGCTGCATCGCTCATGACAGCTGCTCCCCCTGGGCCTGGTCGCCGTCGACATCGGCGAGGAACTCGCGGACAGCCCGGACCAGCTCCTCCGGAGCCTCCAAGGGCAGAAGGTGGCTGGCACACGCGACCAGCGCCAGCCGTCCGTGGCGCAGTCTCCGGCGGGCCGCGATGCCCTGCCAGAAGGGCACCTGCCGGTCCTGAAGCCCCCAGGCGACCAAGGTCGGCATCGGCAACTCGCGCAACCGGCGCAAAAGCGGGTTGCGCTGCCCGAAGATCCCGACCGTAGCGCGTTGCGAGCGCAGGCTCGTCTCCAGAGCCACCGGTGTGGAGACCACCCGCCTCTGACTCGACCACCAGGCCGCGTGAATGCGCCAGGGTCGGCACGCTCCAAACAGCGCTACGACCGCGACGTGCAGTCGGGGACCCAGCGGCAGCACCGGGACCAGCCGCGCTATCAGATCTCCCAACGGGGTGACGGACTGCAGGATCGCGATCGGGTTGACGGCGCGTCCCAGACCGGCGGAGTCGACCAGAATCAGGGCCGGCACCCGACTCGGCTGTTCCAGAGCCGCCTGAACCGCCACCGCTCCTCCCAGCGAGTGCCCGATGAGCACGGGCCGCTGCAAGCCAATGACACGGGCGAATCGCCACACGAACGCCGCGAACGCCGCAACGGAGGCGTCGGTGATCGGCTCGGTGTAGCCGTAGCCCGGCAGATCGACTGCGATAGTCCGGTAGTGACTCGCGAGGCCTTGGATGACGTCGTACCACTCCTCGGCCACGGAGCCCTCTCCCGGGATCAGCAGGATGGCAGGGCCGGTGCCGGCTTCCAGGTAGCGGGTGGCCGTGCCGTTCACGTCGATCCAGTGTTCCTCGATCTCTCGCGTTCGCTCGGCGGCGAAAGTAGTCATGGGGTTCTCCTTGCGTCGAAGTGTGGACGCTCCGAACCGCGCGGCGCGGAGACTCGACACCTGCACGGGCTCTCCTGCGATTATCCGAGAACGCCGATGATCAGACCGTAATACGCACCGCGCGGCACGGGCAGGCGCACTTGAGGCGCTCAGGGCGCACATAGCGCGTGACCGCGCGCCCGTTCACATAAGGATCGTCCCCCGCCATCGGTGAACGGGGCAGGTTTCTCGCCAAAGTGCGTCGATCGTAGCCACATAAGTCGCATTCGTGTCGAACATGAGTCCGAATGGGTTGCTTTCAGTGTTGCCGGATACAAATGGAGACCTTCACCCCAACGGCTTATATCCAAGCTGCTTGGGCCTGCGCCTAACATAACTTCTCACACTTACGACCTACGCCTACGGGACTGGGAAAGTCACTTGCAGAGTTAGGGTGAATGAAGATGAAGTGTCCCGAAACCGCCCTTGGCACGATGCGCGATGACAACTGTGACGTTGGTCTCAGTTCAATTCATCGTGCAGTTCTTCGGCTTGCGAAGTACGGAAGATCAGCCCCCGAGTACACGCCCCAATCAGGTGTGTCCGCGATGTTCGATTGCGTTGTTCGGCCGCATGGCGACTTTCTCCTACGACCTCCGTAACGTAGTCGAGAAAGAATTCCACACCGACCGGCTCCCGGTCGGCTGCCCGATTCCGCGCTGAAGTCACCCGGTGACCGCCGGGCCACCTGATTTCGCTGCGGCCGTCGGGTGGAGAGGTCACTCCGGGTTGGCACGGTGGCGGATCGGTCTTCGCTGGACGGCGGACGTCGAATGTGGCGAGCGATCCGACTGCGAGGGTCGAATCCCCTGTCGTAAGAGGGATTCGAGCGCACGGCATCGCTCCGAGACGGTGCGCTCGCGTGGAGGAGTGCTGTGTGGGCATGGGAGGAAGGTCTCCAAGATCAAACTATGACGAATGAGCCGCACATCCATGCCGAGGCCGGGTGGCGTGCGATGTATCCCGCCATGCTGACCGAGGGCAGCTACCACAAGCGACTGAAGACCACGCAATCGTTGCTGCGCAAAGCAATCATCGCACTGGCCGCGCGCCACCCCTTGGCGTTCGACGACCTGTGGATCACCGACGCCATCCCGAGGTCTGCCGGAATGCCACGGGAGACGGTGCAGCGTTCCGACCTGTCAGGCCACGTCGGCCACGGCTACCGCGCGTCACATTCACGGCGGTACTGGGACGTGAAGCTCTACCTTGTCTGCGCCGGTGACGGCGTGCCGGTCAGGTGGCGCCCGGCCGACCCGGAACTCGGCGAACGCGAGAGGCTTGCCGCCTGCTCGAGGCATAACCATCCCTTCCTCCGACAGTCAGGTTTTGTTGGCGGACAAGGGCTGCGTCCGCAAGGACGAGACCTGTCGCAACGGCGACCTCGGTGGCGAGGGAAACCTGCTTGACCCACAAACGATCCCTCATCGCCCGCGGCCGCTGACACGAACTTCACGGAATCAACCATCCAGGACACGAAGGAGATGACAGGTCATGAGTAGCCGACCGCCAGCGAGCCGGAAGGCGAACGAGCGACTACGAGCCGTGATGGAGGAGGCGAGATGCTCCAACACCGGACTCGCCCGGCGGGTCAACATGTGCGGTGCCGAGCGAGGCCTGGATTTGCGCTACGACAAGACATCAGTCGCCCGCTGGCTACGGGGACAACAGCCGCGTGGCCCGGCGCCCGCGGTCATCGCCGAGGCGCTCGCGGACAAGCTGGGCCGCACGGTCACCGTCGACGAGATCGGCATGACGCCGGGCACGAGCGCGGCACCCATCGCGGGGCTGCGGTTCGAGCCGGTCCTGGCAGACGCACTCCGGCACGCGTGCGCACTCTGGCACAGCGACGCCCACTGCAGCGGCACGCTGACGGGGGAGGTGCTGCCGACCTCCGTGCTCGTGCAGCCCAGCCGCGACTGGCTGATCGGCGTCCCGGATGTGGTCGCCACCGACGACGGGTCGGCCGCGACCGACGTCGAGGCGTTGCGCGCGACGACCGCCGCGTTCGCCGACCTCGACCACCGCTTCGGCAGCGCCGGCATCCGGCCCGTCGTCGTCCACTACCTCGACTGCGTCGTCGCCCGGCCGCTCGTGAACTCCCCCAGCGATTCGATCAGGCGGCAGCTGCTCGGCACCGCCGCCCGCCTCACCGAACTGGCCGGGTACATGGCGGTCGACACCGGTCAGACAGGCCTCGCGCAGCGTTATTACATTCAAGCCCTGCGCCTCACCCAAGCCGCGGACGATCGGGGAATGGGCGCGTACCTGCTGGCATCGGGTATGAGCCGAATGGCCCTCGCGCTCGGCAGTCCCCACGAGGCCGTCCAGCTCGCCCGTGTGGCACTGGAAGGTATGCGAGGCCGGGTCACACCCGGCGTCGAAGCGGTCTGTCATATCGCCGAGGCCCGCGGCCACGCCATGCTGAGCGACGCACAGGCCTCCGGGCGAGCCGCGGGCAGAGCGATCAGAGCGTTGGAGCGCGGCGGCCCGGGCCCGGAGCCGACCTGGGTGGCGCACGTCGACCAGGCATACCTGGCCGAGGAGCTGGCCCGGTGCGCCCGAGACCTCGACCAGCTCGCGACCGTTGTGCGTTGGTCTCGGGAAGCCGTTCGGGGATGTCCCCCCGGTTGGTCACGGCGCCGTGCGCTCAGGCTGATACTCCTGGCCACGGCGGAGTTGCAGGTGGGCGACGTCGAGCATGCCTGCCACACCGCCAAGCAGGCTGTGGAGGTGCTCAAAGGTGTGCACTCCGAGCAGTGCGCCGTCGATCTGGTGGCCTTCATCGGGCGGCTGGGGGCTCTAGGTCACCCGGAGGAAGCGCGCGAGTTCGCAGCCGAGCCGGACGCGAGCTGATCCGCTCGGGGCGCGCGAGCCGGTCCGGCGATGGGACACCGCCGGACCGGCTCGTGTTCAGCGTTGCTCACGGGACCCACTTCGCCCTGTCGGGACGGTTGGCGGTCATGCGGTGGAATGCCGGTGGCACGTCATCCTTGGGGAGGAACACTTCGATGAGGACGAGCCGGTCGGTGGTGGTGACGGCTCGGGCCAGCGCCTTGTCCAACTCGGCGGGCCGGCGGGCGGACAGCACGAGCGGATGCGGTACGCCGAGCGCGGACGGCACCTTGGGCCAGTCCCAGCTGACCACGTCGTTGTAGACGGCGCGAATACCGTGGGTGATCCGCTCCACCGTGTAGCCGTCGTTGTTCACCAGAACCACGATGGGGTTGAGCCGGTGACAGCCGATCACGCCCAGCTCCGGTGCGGTGAGTTGAGCCGCGCCGTCGCCGATGAGCAGCAGTCCGCGCCGGGATGGCTCAGCGAGCTGCGCGCCGAGCAACGCGGGGACGCAGTAACCGATGGATGACCACAGCGGCTGGGAAATGAAGCGGGCGCCATCGGGGAAACGCTGCTCCGCCACGCCGAGGAGCGCCGTGCCACTGTCGGCGTAGACGGTGTGATCGGACCGCACTGCCTCGCCCACGGCTTTCCAAAGGTAGGCCTGGGTCAGCGGAGTCCAGCGTCCGCATATCCTCCGGCGAAGGGCTGCGGCGGATTTCGTCACCGCCGTCGACAGGTTCGCCGTCGATGAGCCCCCCGGACGCGGCGTGGGGGCCGGTGGGCGCTCCTTGATCAGCGACGTCAGCGTCGTCAGGGCGGCGGCCAGCGGCACGCCGGGGAAGTCGACGCCATTCACCCGAGCGGCCGTCGGTCCGAGGTCGATGGCCTTGCCAGGATCGAATTCGTGCGTGAACTTGCCGGTGGCCTGATCGGTGAGCAGCACACCCGCCATGATCAGCGGGTCCGCACGGTCGATGGTGGCGCGGACGTCCGCCTTGCTCATGGCACCCGCGTACAGCCCGAGGAAGCCGGGGGCCTGCTCGTCCACCACCGTCTTGCCCGCCAACGTCGTCGCATGCGGGAGCGGACCGGCCGCCAGCAGCGCGGCCAGCTCCGAGCGGGCCTCGAACCGGTCCACCAGGAAGTCCGCCAGCACCGCGACCTCGTCCGACTCGGCGAGCCTCGCCCGGGCCGCCGCGCGGAAGTTGTCCAGGCTGCCAGGGTGGGTCACCGTCAGGTCCGGCGGCTTCAGCGCCGGAAGCGGCGGCGCGGGACCGAGGGCCACGTCGCGCGGTAGCCGCAGGTACCCGGGCCGGCTCTCCCGCAGGCAGGCAGTCACTACGCGGTCGACCTCGAACAGGGCGTCCTCGGGTCGCAGCACCGCGTCGGCGCACACCACCTGCCGGTGCGCTCGGGCGAACCGGTCGAAATCACCGTCCCCCATCGTGTGGTGGACCGCGCTGCCCGCCAGCTCGGTGGTCGTGGTCGGTCCGATCGCGATGTGGAGCACCGGGACGCGCTCGGCGTAGCTGCCCGCCACGCCGTTGATCGCGTTCAGCTCGCCCACACCGAAGGTGGTCAGCAACGCACCGAAGCCGTTGACCCGCCCGTAGCCGTCAGCGGCGTACGCGGCTCCCAGCTCGTTCGTCGTCCCGACCCAGTCCACGCGTGGGTGGGCGACCACGCGATCGAGTACCTTCAGGTTGTAGTCTCCCGGCATACCGAACAGGTGCCGTACCCCCAAGGCACTCAGGCGGTCCAGGATGTGGTCGATCACCGTGGCGCTCGTTTCCGGTCGCCTGGTTCTCATGTGCTTTCCTCTCTTGCCGTGGGAAGCCGGCGTCGCGCCGGTGTTCCGCCGGGACGCGGTGCGCCCGGCTCGTCGGCTTGTGCGGACCGCGCGCCGGGGCGCGGTGGTCGAGCGGGCGCGCCCCGGCCGCGCCTTGTAGGAACCGCTTCCGCTGCCCATGCTTTCCGACATGGGAGAGGACCTATCCCGACGCTTGGTGCCCGACCGGCTGTGGGCGGTGGTCGGGCCGCTGGTGCCGCAATTCGGTCCACGACCGCAGGGGGGTGGCTCCGCCCCGCTGGACGGCCGAGACGTCTTCACGGCGATCGTGTTCGTGCTCGTGAGCGGGTGCCCCTGGCGTCGGTTGCCGGACGCGTTCCCCGTCTCACCCGCGACGGCGCACCGCCGCTTCGTCGCCTGGACCGAGGCCGGGGTGTGGGAGCGGATGCGACGGACGCTGAAGGAGTGTCCCGATCTCGGCGACGACCGGGAGTGGGCGGTGGCGATCGCCGACACCGCCCTCACCCGGGCGGCGTGCCGCGGATGAGCCGCATCATCGTGCCCGTCGGCGGCCGCTCGTCGTACGCGCTCCTCGCCGTCACTTTCCCAAGTGGACCACGTCCAGTTGGCCTTGCACGTACTGATCCCGAATCAGCCGCTTGTCGTACTTGCCCACCGAGGTCGTGGGTACCCGTGCCACGACCGCCCACCGCTCGGGCACCATCCAGGGTTCGACGTGCTGGTGCAGGAAGTCGCGCAGATCCTCGAAGCCGACCACACTGCCCGCGCGCAGCGCCACCGTGGCCAAGGGCCGCTCGCCCCAGCGGTCGTCGGACACAGCGACCACGGCCGCCTCGGCCACCGCGGGATGCTCCGCCAAAGCGTTCTCCAGCGCCACGCTGGAGATGAACTCACCGCCCGACTTGATGACGTCCTTCGTCCGGTCGGTGAGCGTCAAGAACCCGTCGGCGGACACGCTGCCGACGTCACCGGTCCGCAACCAGCCGTCCGCGGTGAAGCCCTCCGCCGGCCGTTGCGGCGGTGCGTCGACCCCGCCGTGGTAGGCGTCGGTGACGCAGGGACCGCGTACTTGCAACTCGCCGGTGCTCACCCCGTCGTTGGGCACGACGGCCCCGTCCGGATCCACCACACGGAACCGGATCGTGACCGGGAACTGGCCCTGACTGGCGCGGTAAGCCTGATCGCGTTCGGCGCCGACGCCCAGCGGTGGCAGGGCCGTGGTCGCCAGCGACGAGGTCTCGGCCATCCCCCACATGTGCAGCAGCTCGATGGAGTGGCGATCTCGGTAGGCGGCCATGAGCGCGGGCGAGCAGGCGGCCCCTCCCACGAACCCGCGGCGCAGGCTCGACGTGTCGCGGCGGCGAGTGTCCAATTCGTCCAGCAGCCCTGTCCAGACGGTCGGGACCGCTGCCGCGAAGTCCGGGCGCCCCGCTTCGATGACGCGGGCGAGCGAGGCAGGCTTGAGGTGCCGATCGGCCAGGAGGATGTCGGCACCGGTGAAGAACGCGGCGTGGGGGATGCTCCAGCCGTTGACGTGGTACATCGGTGCGACGAGGAAGATGGTCTCGCGGTGGGTGAGGTCGTAGCGGTTGGGTGCCACAACCTGGAGGCAGTGCAGGTAGATCGACCGGTGGCTGTAGACGACCCCCTTGGGGCTGCCGGTGGTACCCGATGTGTAGCAGATCGCCGCGGCGGTGTGCTCGTCCAGTTCCTCTTCCCACGGATAGTCGGCCGGCGAAGCGGCGAGCAGCTCCTCGTAGTCGTGCACCTCGCCCGCGAACCCGTCCAGTGCCCCCCGATCTCCGGGACCGGCGACGACGATATGCCGCACGGTGGGAGGTAGCAGGGGCAGCAACGGGGCGAACGCGTCGACCAAACCGGCATCCACCACGATCACCTCGTCTCCGGCGTGCTGGACGGTGTAGGCGAGCTGTGCAGCCGTCATGCGCGTGTTGAGGCTGTGCACGACGGCTCCCATCGCGGGGACCGCGAGGGACAGCTCCAGGTGGCGGTTGTTGTTCCACATGAAAATGCCGACGACGGCCTGATGGTCTTGTGGTCGGGCGCCACCACGCACTCCCAACCGACTGCGCAGCGCATGTGCCAGGCGAGCGGCACGTGCGCCCACTTCCGCATACGTAGCGCGGTCGAAGCCGGAACCATTCCAGGTGGCCGCGGTCGAGGCGCCTTGGACTGTGGAGCCGTGCCTCACGATGCGTGCGATGGTGAGCGGCTCGGCGGGCATGGTGCTGTACATAGAGATCCTCCAGGCCGATGTCGCTTCCAGGGATTCAAGTTCCAGATTTCCGGTCCGTGCCACCGACCGTATGCGGCGACACCACGCGCGTCGCCTGTCGTGCCTGTCTCGCGTGGCAGCAGATCCCCCACGTCACAGGCTTGTTCACCACCGCCATATCCGGACACCTGCCATTCGGCCCGCGCCGTCGGACCCCTGCGGCGAAGGAGAGAATGACGGCCTGCTAGGGATTTCACCGCGTCCGCCACCATCCACGTGAGACAGAACCCTGTTGGCGCACGCGGCGTCGTGATCGGAGCACGGACCCGACCGCAAGCCACCCCGCTGCGCTTTCGCACCCCCGGCGAAGCCGCGACCCCGCCGATGCGCCTGTCGACGTGCCCCGCGCAGTTCTACTTTCTTAACCGAGAAGTGGATGCCAAAGGCTCGCGATCCCGCCCGCCGACGGCAAGGTTCGGTTGGACCGCCGGTCCGGTGAGGAGCACGACCAGTGGAATCGCACAACCGCGGGACACACACCCGGGATGGGTCGAAACCTCTTGGGCGACAATCGAACGCCGGAGTGGGGCGGTGGTATCGCGACCTGCTCACAGCGATCGAGGCCGGGCCGGATCCCGGCGACGGACGGTTCCGCGACCCCGCCTGGAACTCCCCCGGTTACCGGTTCTTGCTCCGGGGATACCTGTTGTGGCGCCGACTGGTGCTGGCGAGCGCCGAGACTCCGTTCGTGCCGGCGCGACGACGGCCGCAGGCGCGGGTTCTGGCGGAAGTCGTCGCCGAGGCCTCGGCGCCCGCGAACACCCTCATCGGCAACCCCGCGGCGCTCCGCCGCGTCACGGCGACCCGCGGCGCGAGCCTGGCCCGCGGAACCAGCAACTTCCTCGACGATGTGGTGCGCCGCCGGGGCCGCCCGGCCAAAATGGTCCCAGGCGCTTACCGCCTTGGCGCGAACCTTGCCGCCACACCCGGTCGGGTCGTGCACCGCGACGACTTGATGGAAGTGCTCCAGTACGAGCCGCAGACCAGCGAGGTCCATCAGGTTCCCCTGCTGCTCATCCCCGCTTGGGTGAACAAGTTCTACATCTTCGACCTGGCCCCGGGTCGCAGCCTCGTCGAGTGGGCGGTCCGGGAAGGGTTCACGGTGTTCGCCGTCAGCCAGCGCAACCCACTGCCCCACCACAAGGAAATGGGGTTGGACGAGTACTTCCGGCGGGTTCCGCTACGCGCCTTGGATGTGGTGCGGGAAATCACCGGATCCCCGGAAGCCCACTTGGCCGGGGTGTGCGCGGGCGGGATACTCGCCGCCTCTCTCCCCGCCTGGCTCAGTGCGGCCGGCGATTCGGGTGTGGCGTCGCTGACGTTGCTGATGTCCGCCCTTGATCACCCCTCGCCTGACGACGGCGAAAACCAGTGGTCCGAACTCGAGATCAAGCTGCTGACCCGTGTCCTGTCCAACCGCACGGGCCTGGTCGACGCCGGCCGCGTGAGCCTGCTGTTCGACCTGCTGCGCTCCCGGGACACGCTGTGGCAACCGTCGATCTCCGGTTGGCTGCTGGGGGAACGGCCGGAGCCCTTCGACATCTGGGCGTGGAGTGAGGACGGAGTGGACGTACCCCGCGTCCTCTTCGAGCAGACGCTGCGGTTGTCGATCGACAACACGCTGGCACGCGGCCGGCTGCGGCTCGTGGGTCGGCCGGTCGACCTCGCCACCGCCACTCAGGACGCCTTCGTGGTCGCCGGTGCCCGGGACCACATCGTCCCTTGGCAGACGGTGTACCGGGGCGCGCGGTCGCTCGGCGGGGACGTCGCGTTCCACTTGGTGCCCTCCGGGCACGTGGGCAGCATCATCAATCCGCCGCGCCCCAAAGCCGCCTACCGGACGGGACCAAGCCCTCTGCCGGACGACCCCTCGGCGTGGTGGGCCTGCTCAGTGTCACGGCAGGAGTCTTGGTGGCAGGCATGGACCCGATGGCTCGCGCCCCGTTCGGGACCGCAGGTGCCCGCACGTGCCGCGGGGAGCGCCCGGCATCCCGCGGGCGACCCCGCGCCAGGTCAGCACGTGCGATCGCGCTGACCGGTGCTCGTCAAGACAGCAGACAGGTCATCAACCGAGGAGGAAACGTGAGCACCTTCACCCGGAGCGCACCACTTGCCGCGATCGGCCCGGACACTTTCGAGCACGAACAGGTCGTGCTGTGCCAGGATCCAGCCTCAAATTTGAAAGTCATCATCGCCATCCACTCCACCGCGCTGGGACCGGCGCTGGGTGGCACTCGCTTCCGCGCCTACCCCAGTGACGAGGAGGCCGTCAAGGACGCGCTCGACCTGTCGCGCGGCATGTCGTACAAAAACGCGATGGCTGGGCTCGCCTTCGGTGGCGGCAAGGCTGTCATCGTCGGAGATCCGGTCCGGGGAAAGTCCGAGGAGTTGCTGCTGGCCTTCGGCCGGTGCGTGGCCGCGTTGGGGGGCCGGTTCATCACCGGGCCCGACCTGGGCACCGATATACCGGACATGGAGGTCGCTGCCCGCGTCTGCCGGTGGACGGTGGCCCTATCCCGCGAGGGAGGCGACGCGGGCGACACGTCGGGCTTCACGGCGCAAGGGCTGATCCACGCCATGCGTGCGGCGGCCAGGTACCGCTGGGGCTCCACTTCGCTGCAAGGGCGCGTGGTCGGCGTCGCGGGACTGGGTAAGGTCGGCCGCCGGCTGGTGCGACTCCTCGTCCAAGAAGGCGCGAAAGTGATCGTCGCCGACGTGCGGGCGGAGCCGGTACGTCGCGTCGTGAAGGAGTTCCCCCAAGCCATCGCCGTTGAGGACCCCGAGGCCCTGATCCGGTTCGACGGCATGGACGTCTACGCTCCTTGCGCCGTGGGAGGCGTGCTGGACACAGCCGTCGCGTCGGCCCTCACCGCGGAAGTGATCTGCGGAGCCGCCAACAACCAACTCGCTCACCCGGATGTGGAGCGCCGGTTCGCGAGCCGCGGGATGCTCTACCTTCCTGACTACGTGGTCAACGCCGGTGGCGCGATCCGCGCGGCCGGTGAAACGCTCGGGTACTCCCTGCGCGAGAGCGCGGACAAAGTGGAACAGATCTTCGATACGACGCTGCAAGTCCTGGAACACGCGGAGTCGGCGGGCATTCTGCCTGGCGAGGCCGCCGACCGGACCGCCCGCCGGCGCATCACCGCCGCGGCCGAGGATCAGGCGCGCGGGCTGGCCGATCACACGTAGCCGGCGAGGGTCGGCCCGACCTGCCCTCGCCGTGCGGCGGAAGGCACGCAAGCAGAGAGCCCCGTCCGCCACTCTCCGGGTCGTCGGGCACAACGACATCAAGGAGTCGATTCATGATTCTTGACCGGTTTCGTCTGGACGACAAGGTCGCGGTGGTGACCGGCGCCGGTCGCGGCATCGGCGCGGCGAGTGCCATCGCGCTCGCCGAAGTGGGAGCGGATGTCGTACTCGCCGCGCGCACGCAGTCACAACTGCTCGCGGTGGCAAAGGAAGTACGGAGGAGGGGGCGCCGAGCGCACGTGGTGCAAAGCGACCTGTCCGACCCGGATGCCGCAGCGGCGTTGGCCGGTAACGCCATGGACGAATTCGGCCGGCTCGACGTGGTGGTCAACAACATCGGCGGGGGTCGGCCCGGTCCGCTGGGGCGCAGTTCGACGGAATCCCTCGAAAGGGCATTCCGCTTCAACGTGTCCACCACGGACGCGCTGACGCGTGCCGCGGCTGAAGTGATGCTGCGCGGCGACGGCGGCGCGATTGTCAACATCTCGTCCGTGATCGGACGCGTCGCCGGTCGCGGGTTCCTCGCCTACGGGACGGCCAAGGCGGCGTTGACGCACTACACCCGGCTTTCCGCCGCAGATCTGTCGCCCCGAATCCGGGTCAACGCCGTGGCCCCGGGAACCGTGCTCACGTCGGCGTTGCGGAAGCTGGTCGGCGAGGGACCGATGCGCGAGCGTACCGAGGCGTCGACGCCGCTGCGGCGTATCGGCGATCCCCAGGACGTCGCGGCCGCGGTCCTCTACCTCGCTACAGACGCGAGCGCGTACTTGACCGGGAAGGTGATCGAGGTTGACGGCGGATTGCACGCGCTCAACGTCGACCTGGATCTTCCCGACCTGTGAGCGCCCGCCCACGGTGACCGCGGACCGTTCTGCTCAATCAATTTCGTCTTGTACAGCCCGATCGCAGATTCGGCTAGCGCGTCCTGAAGGGAATGTGAGGTTCTGATGCAGCAGACGGAAAGAACAACGACGACCACGCTGTGGCTGAGCTGAAGGTAGGTCCTTTGGCTTCGGCATGCAGGACCTGGTGTCAAACCGCCACGTTCTCCACGAACCCGTCGAGATCGATGTTCCCGCAGCCACCCCGGTCCCAGTCTCCCATGCGTGCGCTCATCGACGAGGTCCCCGTCGAGCACGACGTCTCCGGTACCACCGTCCAGTTGAACGCGAGGATCGTCCGATGAGCACGCCTCTCACCTCGGCAAGAATCGCCGCGACGACGGCACCGCCTTGATCACCGTGGCCGGTGAGATCGACCTGAGCAATGTCAGTACCTTCGCCCGTGCCCTCACCGAAGCCGCGCGGAGCGGCGTGACCACCGTCATCTGCGCAAGGTCGAATACCTCGACTGCGGCGCCATCAACGCGCTGTGCACCCCGTCCTCACCATCAGCGGACTCATCGGAACCGTCCACACCGAGCTGTGATATTGACCCTCCACCCGCCTTTGCTGCCTGTCGACGCCGAGTCACTTCAGCCCGTCGGCGGACCCAAGGCCCGGCCGTACTTCAGTCCGCCCGGCGGTCGTCGCGCGCCTTCTTGGCAAGCGACCTGCTGACGTAGACCAGCCCGCCGGTCAGCACCACGATGTCGTCGAAGTACACCGGGTCAGGCAACAGGTCGAACGGGAACACCGTGTACGCCAGGGAAACCCAGTAGGCGACCTTGGTCGGCACCGGCGTGCCAGGCTGATGGACCCGACGGTGCTTCCGCACCAGCTTGACCACGAGGAACAGCGCGACCAGAACGAGGGCGACGACCACGACCACGGCGACGACGCCCAGTGTCGTCCACAGAGACTCCATGTGATCCTCTCATCACCACGACCCTGCCACCGTTCACCGGCCTGACCGCGCTACGGATTTTGTTGTGCTTTTGACACCCATCAGGCGAACGAACACCTCGGCAGCCGAGAGCAAGGGCAGCATCATGTCATCCTGGCAGCTCTCACGCTGCCACCCACCTGCCTCGACCACCAGTCCCCCTTCGGACCTGTGTCAACGCCTGCCCGTACTGACCATCGACGGAGCCCGCTTTTCCGACTTCGACGGGTTCACTCGCGAGTTCTCACGGCTGCTCCGCGACCACACGTGGCGAGAAAACCTCGACGCCTTCAACGACATCCTCGGCGGAGGCTTCGGAACACCTGACGACGGCTGGGTTTTGAGGTGGCTCAACTCCGGACTGTCCCGGTCCGCGCTCGACTACGAGGCGACCCTCCGGCAACGAGAGCAGCTTCTCCTCACCTGCCACCCGTCGAACCGTCCGAACGCTGTTCGATGAAATCGTCGGGATCATTCGCGATCACGGACTCGACGGAGACGGCATCGGTCTTGAATTGCGCTGACCAGAGAGGGTGACACGCGCTCATGCTTCCTACCGACGGGCTGGACGATGTCGGGGCTCCAGGTCGGTCATCGCGCCGATCTCGGGTGGTAAGCGCACCAGGTTGGTGCCGTAGAGAACCAGGCTCGGGACCGCAGGTCCTGCATGTCCTTGTGGAAGGCGACGGTCATCGGCCGGGTCACCATCAACCGGTCCGGCGGTGCGTCGAGATGCCGTCCACGAAATGCCGTTGGGCGAGGAAGAACACGATGATCATCGGCAACGTGGTGAGCACGCTACCGGCCAGCACTATCTCCCACCGCTGTTCTCCTACCTGGCCGAACTGGTCCGAGAGGGCCTTAAGTCCGCGCGGTAGCGTGTACAACGCCGGGTCCCGCAGGTAGATCAACGGCTTCAGCAGATCCGACCAGCTGGCCTTGAGTTCGAAGACGAAGGTCACCACCATCGCCGGTTTGCACAGCGGTACAGCGATCCGCCAGAACAGCGTCCAGTAGCTCGCACCGTCGATGCGCGCGGCCTCGAAGAGTTCTCTCGGCAACCCGAGGAAGAACTGCCGCAGCAGGAAGATGTAGAACGCGCTGCCGAACAGGTTGCCCGCCCACAACGGCACCTGGGTGCTGGCCAGCCCGGCTTCGTTCCAGATCAGGTAAACCGGGATCATGGTGACCGCGCCCGGCAGCATCATGGTGGCGAGCACCAGTCCGAAAAGCGCGTTGCGCCCGGGAAACCGGAAATAGGCGAAGCCGAACGCGACCAGCGAGCTGGCCACCGTCGCGGTGAGCGCGGCGGCGAGGCTCACCGCCACGCTGTTGAACAGCCAGGCCGCCACCGGTGCCGCGCGCCAGATCTCGGCGTAGTTGCCCAACACCACCTGCTGGGGAAACAGCGCGTTGTCGAAGACCTGTTCGCCCGGTTTCACCGACGCGCTCAGCAACCAGGCGAACGGGTACAGGAACACCACCGACGCGGCCACCAGCGCCACCCACACCAGTGGCCGTCGACGGCCGCGCCGGCGCACCTCCCGCGCCGATCCGGGAAGCGGCTCGGCGGCCGGCGGCAAGTTGCTCGTGACGACCATGCTTCACCGGCCCTCGTAGTAGACGAAACGCTTGCTCAGCCGCACCTGGATCAGGGTGATCACCATGATGATCGCGAACAGCAGCCAAGCCATGGCCGAGGCGTAACCCATGTGCAGGAACTGGAATCCCTGCTGGAACAGATAGATCAGATAGAAGAGGGCGGCATCGCTGCTGTACCCGGCTGAGGACGCATTCCCGTAGAACGCCGTGTACGCCTCGTCGAACGTCTGCAACGCCGCGATGGACTGCACGATGAGTGTGAAGAACAGCGCACCGCTGATCATCGGGACAGTGATGTGCCGGAACCGGCGCCACCGTGACGCCCCGTCGAGTTCCGCGGCTTCGTACAGCTCCGGTGGCACACTCTTCAACGCGGCGAGGTAGATCACCACCGTGCTGCCGACCGACCACAGATGCATCAGCACCAGCCCCGGTTTGACCCACGCACCGTCGGTGCTCCACTGCGGCCCCTGCACACCGAACAGCCCGAGCAGCTCGTTGACCAGGCCGGCCTGCCCGTTGAACAGGAACAGGAACAGCACGCCGACGGCCACTTTCGGGGTGATCTCCGGCAGGTAGAACAGGGTACGGAAGATCCCGGCCGACCGGCGTCCCGTCCTGGCCAGCAGCGCGGCGAGCCCGAGTGAGACGGCCATCGTCGACGGTACCGACATGAGCGCGTAGACCAGGGTGTTGGTCAGGCTTTTGCGGACGTCGGGGTCCTCCATCAACTGGCGATAGTTCGCGAGACCGACCGCGGTCGGTGCCCGCAGGGCGTCGTAGTCGGTCAGTGAGAGCACGAAGCTGGCCACCATCGGGATCAGCATGAAGATCAGGAAGCCGATCATCCACGGCGACAGGAACGCGTACGCGGCCAAGGTTTCCCGGCGCCGGAAGCCCCGCGCCCACTTCCGTGTCCTCGCCCCGCGAGTGGGCAGGGCCGTGCTCATCGGGGTTGCGCTGCGAGGTCGAGTGCCCGCTGGGCCTCCGCCTGTGCCTGGCGCAGCGCGGCGGCGGGGCTCTGGGCACCGGAGAGCACCCGGTTCACCGCGTCCTGCCAGGCCGCTTTGAATTCCGCACCAGCGGGTGAGGACGGCATCGAGAAAGCCGTTTTCTGCGCGTCGAGAACCGCCTTGACAGCGTTGCCGAAAACCGGCTTGTCCTTGAGCTCGACCAAGTCGCCGAAGATCTTCTCGTCGGCGACCCGGTTCCCGGTGTAGACACCGGTGAACGGTTTTCCGGCGGCCTTGCGCGCGTCGGCCCGTGCCCGTGCGGCGGCGATCCAGGAATCCGACTTGGTCATCGTCGCGATCCAGGCGCACGCTTCCTTCTTGTGCTTGCTCGCCGCCGGAATCGCCCATGCGGAACCGGTGACCCAGTCGATCGGCGCGCCGTTCCGGTCCGTGAACGGCCGGACGGAAAGGTCGATCTGCGGCGAGTGGTTGGCCAGCACGTTGAGGTACCAGTCGTCCATTGGCCCGGCGGCGAGCTGACCGGTGGCGAACGGGTTCTTCGCGCCGAAGAAGTCAAAGGTGTCGCGGAACGCTTTCAGCTTGCCCCAGCCACCCTGCGCCTCGATCAGACCGGCCGTGTACTCCAGTATCTCGATCAGCCGCGGGTCGTCGAGATTGGCCTTGAGTCCGTCCTCGCTGAGCATCATGATCCCGTTTGCCTTGGCCCACAACGGAAGGTACTCAGGGAGCTTCGGGTCGAAACCGATCCGGGTGAGCGCTCCGCCTCCGTCGCGACCGGTGAGGACCCGGGTGAGTGTCGCCAGTTTCGCCCGGTCCGCGGTGCCGATCTCCGCCGGGTCGGCACCGGCTTGGCGCACCACCGCGTCATTGACCAAGATCAGGCGGTTGTTGTAGGACTCCGGCAGCCCGTAAAGTTGACCGCGCAGGGTCACCTCGGCCACCGCGGCCTCCCGGAACTCCCCCATCTGCACCTGGCTGTCCCGGACGCATTCGCCCAACGGCGCCAAAGTGCCCCGCGCCGCATAGGTGCCGAGCAGCTGGCGATCGAGGTAGACGATGTCCGGGGGACTCCCCGCGGCCACCGCGGCCAGGAACTGCTGTGCGTCGAAGGCGCTGCCGCCGATCTTGACGGTAGCCGGGGCGATCACCTTGTCCGCCAGCTCGGTCCGGGTCTTGGCGATCTCGTCCCCTGCCCCGAATCCCATCGTGACGAGTGTGGTTTCGCCGGTTTCGACTGTCGAACTGACTCCGCCGCAGCCACTCACCGCCAGCGCGATCACCAGCAGTCCCGCCCGCAGTCGTGCGTATCCGCCGGGCATACGCCACCTCCGCCCCATCGCCGATCAGCCAGCCCCGCATACCCGCCGACGCCGCCACTCAAACCACCTTGACGCTTGAGCCGCGGCTCAGCAGGCCGATAAGACAGCGCCCATGAAGACACACCTGGAGTACCGTGCGCCGCCACGGAACGAATTGATTGCCGGAGTCGCGAACGAACGACCTTCGATCAACGAATTTCTCGGAAAGAAAACGCATAAGTAGGTGTTTTCGGAGCGGCCTTGAGGTGTGACACTTGCAAGCTCGAAGTCACTGCGTGTCTACCCCGGTTCGGAGCCATGGCGGGGAAAACGGCCAAGTTATGTCCACGAGAGCGTCGGCCGTTCGGAACATGAAGCTCGGGCGTCGATCGAAACCACGCTGACCGATCTGTCGCCATGGCACGCGAGGCAATCCGACAGGGCCGATCCGCTCGAAGTCCTTGCGGCCGGCCACCACAACACCACCACACCCGCAGTCAGACCCGTGCTTCCTTCAGACGTAACGACCCAGGGTTTACGCGCTTAGGGAGAGGACACTCAGGTGAGTGGCACGTTCAGAACAGAGCGTGGTCCCGGACCCTGCCGGTTCAGCAGCGTGCCGGCAGGGCGTCATCCGGGTTTCAAGGCGAACCCGTGGCCGAGAACCGATCGACGGGTTTCGGCCAGCACCGCGCTGACGGTCTCGTCATCGAGTGCGTGGCTGGTATTACTGCCCGCGGCGACGATGACGTTGGCGACGTCGTGCAGTTTGACGTTGGAGTTCTGGGAGACCGTCCTCAGCGCGGTGAACGCTTCCTCGGAGGTGCAGCTACAGAGCAACCTGATCATGCCCTTCGCTTGCTCGATCACCGGCATCGTCGCCAGCGCTTCCCGGAGCTGGTCCCGCTCAACGACGGGGTCCTGACCGTTCTTCCGCATGTTTTCCTGCGCCGTCACGTCCGCTCACCTCCGCAGCAACTACTACAACTCCGCGCACGCCGTCGCCGTGATCGGCCGGTTCTCACCGGGCATACTCCTGCTCCGGGGACCGGCCTGCCCTGGGGCGGCCACGGCAGTCACCGTGCGCCCTGCCCAGAGCCGTCACACGGCGTGCGCCACGAAACAGCTCCGGGCAGGAGACCGGCCCTCAGCATGAGCTGCGGTGCCGCGGACCAGATACCACTTTCTCACCTGACTCAAACCGATCCACGACCGTTGCAAGCTCTGAGAGGGCATGCGTGAAGGTTTCGGCTGATCAGTGACCAAGCCGAGGGGTAACGAGCAACGAATAACCAGCGACTTAGGTAGGTAGCCGACGTCCGTAAACAGTGATCCACGGTCCATGCCGGACCGGCGGGGGTCGTCAGCGTGAAACACGAGGAGTAGGGATGTCCACGGTCACGGACTCGTTCGACGACTCCCTGACGTCCGGATCCTCGGCGTCCGAGCCCGTTCTCACCGTGAGAGCTGTCGGGGAACTCGGCGACATCCCAGCGATGACGAGGGCACTCGGTACGGCGACGTCCGCCCCGCCCGGCACGGCCGTCACCGTCGACCTGTCGGCGGTCACCTATCTTTCCTTCGAAGCCCTTCCGCCGCTCGTGGACCTCGTACGTCACGCTGCCGACAACGCCGTTTACCTGTGTGTCATCGCCTCCGGGCCCGTACGGCGCAAGCTCGCGCTGCTGGGACTGGATGTCGTCATTCCCCTCCGGTCCCCCACCGGATGATCACAACACCTTCCACCAAGGCCCGGTCCCGCGCCGGCTCCACCTGCATCACAGCCCTACCTGCGATCGGCGTACGTCGCTCCTGGTTCGGGGAACGGGTTCCGTTCACGCGTTACCGTCTATCGGTGTCGCTCCAGCCGGAACCGGTTTGAGGTAAACCTGGCACGTAGACCATCACCTGTGGCTTCGTGGGCTCGCCGGTAACGACCGAGAGTGCGACGTCGGCAGGCGTACCGTCGGTGATCCGCAACCTTCCCGCTCCTCGCGGACCGGCTTGTTCGACTTGGACGGGCGTGCCGTCGGTGGTATTGATGAGGAAATCGGTGGCGGCCGTGGCGGAAGGAACGCGCCGACCCGGAGCTGTTCGCGGCCAAGGCCCCGATCGCCCAGTCGTGCCCGCGTGGAGCACAGTCGGCGCCGGAATTTCTGTCGCCCTGACGCCGAGGGCATCGAGACCATGCTCGGGTTCTCCGTCTTGCTCATCTCTACCGGAAATGCTCACTTGAGCAGCAGTTGCGCGGCCACGGTCGTTCCATCGGTCCGGATCATGCCCGCCACGGCCCGCGCCCGCTCGCCGGTCTCGGCGGCCAGGGCCTTCTCGAGCGCGGCGGACAGGGATTCGGTGGTCGGCACCGGACCGTCATGGGCCACGCCGATTCCCAATTTCGCCACCCGGCCCGCCCAGTACGGCTGGTCCGTCGCCTGCGGGACGACCACCTGCGGCGCACCGGATCGGGTGGCCGTCAAGGTGGTACCCGCCCCGCCGTGGTGGACCACGGCGGCGGCCCGGGAGAACAACGCGAACTGGTTGACCTCGCCGACGACGAAGCAGTCGTCCCGTTCATCGATCAGGGCGAGGTCCGCCCAGCCGCGGCCCAGGACTATGCGGCGGCCTTGCGCGCGGACCACTTCGATGGCCACCTGGGCGACATCGGCCGCGGCGCGCATCGGCATGCTGCCGAAGCCCACGTAGACCGGCGGCGGGCCGTCGTCCAGAAACGCCGTCAGACCGGCGGACAACGGGCGCTCGTCCGGCATGATCCACGCGCCGGTCTGGACGACGTCGAAATACGACGGCTCCCGCCAGGGGTCCAGAACGGGATCCGTCGCCAGCCACGGCAGGTCACCGATGACGTAGTCACGGACGCCGTCCACCGGTGGCAGGCCGTTGACCACCCGGCTCGTATTCAGTGCGGCCCCGAACAACTCCTCGATGGTCCGCGCGTCCAAGTCCCACAACTCCCGGTTGCCGATCGGTCCCGGCGGAAACGATTTGCCCGGGTATGCCAGCGGTTCGTGATGCGGCGAAGGCAAAGTGAGTTGTTGGAAGGTCACCGACACCGCCTTGATGCCCAGCTTCTCCGCGACCGACAGCGCCCCCGCCGCGGCGGGGAGCATGCCGGTCACCACCATCACGTCGCAGCCTTCGGCGGCCTTGGTGACCGCCTCGAACTGGTCGGCGATCAGGGTGGCCGCGTACTCCGACATGGACGACGGCGGGGGCGCCGCTGCCGTCAGCGCACTCGCCGACGGACCGACCGGAACCATCGGCACCCCGATTCCGGCCAGCAGTTCCGCGAAGTCGGGCGGCGCGCACACCCGCACCTCGGAGCCGAGTTCCCGCACCCGCGTCGCGAGTCCCATGATCGGCTCGACATCCCCGCGCGATCCATACGTCGACAACAGCACACGCACTTCAGTAACTCCTATTTCCGCAGATTTCAGCTTCGGCCGGTGATTCTGCGGCAGCACCGGGGGCTTGCCGCAAGCCCCCGGACACGCTATAAGTTGACCATGGAAGGGATGAGTACGTCCTTCTTCCAACTTGAGGCCGAGCCCCTGCCACCGCGATTGACCGAGTTCGGCCTGAACGTCGCGGAAGTATGCTCGTCACCTCACGCACGCGTGCCATAGCGCGGCAGCCACGAAGCTGCGCAGGCCCGGTGCGGTAATTCTGACGTTGCCGGACCGTCTTGCAGATACAGCTTGTCGTCCATCTGCTCCACGCCGAGGGCAGGTGCGCGTCATCGAACACCCGCCGCGAAACTGCCCTTCGGAATGCCGGCACCGTGTTGATTGGACATGCGTGCATCCGGTAGCGGATGCACGCATGCGCGGCACTGAGTAGGTCGTATCGAGCGCGACGCCGTTGGGAGTTGTCAGTACGGGACGGCGATGTCGGTGGCGCTGGCGGTCTCGTAGACCACGCCGTTTTTGGTGGCGTAGTGGCTGCAGGCGACATGGACAGTGCGCAACACGGCACCGTTGGGAATCCAGGGCGTCTCGAAGTGAACGTCGATGAGTGCGCCGTCGTTCTCCGAGTCGTAGTCGCCCGTGGTGGAGCCGCCCGGGCCGGTGGCGGTGCACCGGACGTTGATGTAATCGGCGTCGCGCCGGTCGTTGCCCGGGGTGGCGAAGCGCGAGTAGCCGCGGATCTTGACCCGTTTGCCGGTCCCGTCGCTTTGGAGACCTTCGTTCTGGATTACGCCTTGCAGGATGTAGGCGGCCGTCGTGCTGCCGCCGGAGCCGCCGCCGGTGCCGGGTTCCTCAGGGTTCGGTTCGCTGATGCCCGGCAGTTGGATGGGGTCCGCCTGGGCGGGGGCGATGGATCCCAGCGACAACGCGGCGACGGCGAGAGCAGTGAAGATTCGTTTACGTGATGGACTCATGCCCGAAGCTTTACCGCACTTTTCACCATTCGCCACGGAACCCCGTGAACGGCCTCGAAAATTGCTACATTCGGACCAATGTTCGCATGCACGTGCAGCACTTATTTCGTCAAGGGAACCCACTTTCGGGGAAAGCACTCGTCAGATGCGCTTAGGGACACTGGCAGCGATTCCACCACGGGATAAATACCGTCATCTCATCGCCGCGAATTCACTCGAACGCCCGCTTTTGTGGTTGCTTCCATTCTTGCGCTGATCTTTCAACAAGACAAGAGCAGTTCTTGTCGATGAAAAACCATTCCGAATCGACCGGCGCGTGCGTGCCGCGGCCGTGGTGCCCATGCCAGCCACGGCGGCGTCGGCAACCCTGGCGTCGACGGCGTCCGACTGCCGGAAGCCAAGGCCGCAGATGGTTGCCGAACCGCGGTGCCAACACCCGGTCGGCCGCTCCGATGCGGATGCGGCAGGCACACACCACTTGCTCGTCGTCCAACGCCCGAAGTGGTTGGCACTGGCTGTGTAGCGGCCGCGGGCCTCTGGCCGCAACTGGCGGCTCCGCGGGCCGACGACAAGATACTCCTCAAACATTCACGAGACTCTACGCGACAGATTGTCGGACAATATGGCAATCTAGTAGGCGTGAGAGACCCGATCACCGGCTTGGGTGCGAGCATCCAGCGGCAGAGCACCACCGAACAGGCCGCCGAAGCCGTCCGGCATGCCATCTTGTCCGGCCGACTGCCGCCGGGCACGCCACTGCGCGAGGCCACCCTCGCCGCCGAACTCGGCGTGTCCCGCAGCACCCTCCGCGAGGCCGCCCGCACCCTCGAAAGCGAAAGCCTGGTCCGATACCAGATGAACCGCGGCATCGTCGTCGCGGAGATCACCGCGCCGGATATCGCCGACATCTACGCTGCCCGCACCGCCGTGGAACTGGCCGCGGCCGACGTCCTGACCAGGACCCGGGACCCGGAGGTCTACGCGAGCCTCACCGATCTGGTCGACCAGATCGAACACGCCTTCGCTCACGGAGACGTCACCGCCGCGCTCGACGGTGACCGGCTTTTCCACGCGACCCTGGTCGCGGCCGCGGGCAGCCCCCGGCTACGCCGCTTTCACGCGCGGCTCCACCAGGAACAGCGCCTCGCCCTGGCGTTGGCCGAGCGGTCCCGCCTTGAACTCGGCCGCACCGTAGACGACCACCGTCAGCTGCTGAACGCGCTGCACCGCGGTCCGGAACAAGCCCGGGCGGAACTCACGGCGCACCTGCAAGCCGGCGCTGCCGAACTGCAACGGCTGCTCGACCTGCTAGCCCACCGGAACGAGAGAGAGACACCTCGTGACTGACCACCGCACCGGCGGTGCCTGGGATCTGATCGTCACGCCCTGGCACCTTGACGAGCACATCCCGGCCTTCCCGATCCCCGCCACCGCGACCCAAGTCATCCGCCCAGCCCTCCCCGCCGGCCCCACCCCCGCCCGGATGAGCCTGCTGCACCGGGCCGCACTCGAAGCGGTGACCCAGGCTGCCAGGCCCCTGGTTCTTTCCGGCGACTGTCCCACCACCCGCGCGGTGGTAGCCGGACTGCAGCGCCACCATCGCGACCTGGCCGTGCTTTGGCTGGACGCCCACGGTGATTTCAACACCCCCGCGATATCGACCAGCGGTTACCTCGGCGGCATGGCACTGGCGATGCTGACCGGCCGCACGCCTGACCTGTTCGACGACACGCTCGGCCTGCGGCCCGTCCCCGATACCAGCGTCGTGCTCGCCGACGCCCGCGACCTCGACCCAGCCGAGCACGAAGCCCTCACCACCAGCCACGTCCGCCGCGTGCCCGCCGACCCCGCCGCGATCAGCTCCGCCCTCGATCAGTTCGGCCCCATTCCCGTCTACCTCCACCTCGACATCGACGTCATCGACGGCGCCCAACTGCCCGGTGCACGCTTTCCCTCCGGCCCCGGCCCCTCCCTCGCCCAGATCGAGGAATGCCTCGCCGCCGCCTGCACCACCGCCGACATCACCGCCGCCTACATCGCCTGCGCCTGGCTCCCCGAGCACGTCAATGACCAGACCAGTCGGCAGACGATCACCCGCCTCACCGCAGCACTCGGCGCCAACCTGTCGTGGCACTAATCCAGCGGCAGCTGAGCGTCCAGCCAGGCGTCCACCGCCTCGCGACCCAGCCCTGAGCAATCGTCTGGGGTCGAGCGGCGTCGATCGTGTCCCTAGCGAAGGGAGGGAGCGTCACGCGGCATGGTCGTGACTTCCGACAGGCCGATAGCGTCGGGCACGCCGTCGATCCGCACGAAGATTCCGAACAATGCGCTGGGTATGACTGGAAGGTTCTGTGCCGCCCACGTCTGAGGAGGCTTTCCAGCCATGCCCGCTCTGGTTCGTACGCTCGGCGGGATCACCGCCGCCTGCAGTGCGATGCTGCTCGCCCGCCTGGTCCCCCGCTGCGACTGGCGGTGCAACGCGGGTTCTGGCCGATATCGCCGACGCAAGAGCACCACCAGCGGAGCGATGGTGACGTCAGGACGTCCCGTATCCATCCTGCCGAAGCGATCCTCAGGACAATGGTCGAGGAAACACCGTGAGCTGGGACGTTGAGCAACCTCCTGTCTTCGGCTGTATTGTCGGGGTCGGCTGTTCCGTGCCGGTGAGCGGATTCGTGATAACGCTGTTGCACCACACAGTCTAATTGCCACCCGACGCCAGTCACGATCGAACATCGTTACGAGTGACACGCAAGGACGGCACCGTAGTAGAAATCGAGAGCTTCTATGCGCCCACCTTGGCGCGCTCGGTGGCAACCCTGTTCGGCCCGGACGTCGAGGTACGGGAAGAACACCAAGGGTTGGAAATCTACAGTTGCGCGTGATCCGCTGCGGCACTTCAGACCATTGGCGGCGAGTCAGGAACCGGTATCGCGGTGAGGTGCGGCGACCGGTTTGGACTGCGAGGAGCCCGCCTGGCGCACCACGATGGTCAGCACCACCAGTACACCGACGACCAGGAACCCGCTTTGCCAGTACACTGCCGGATCTCTCCCGGCAAGCCACTGGTGGGTGAGCAGTGGCAAGCCCTGCCGGGTTTATCGTGGCGGGCGGGTGGTACCAGGTCTGTGACCTCGTTGCTTCGTCCATGGCACCGGGATCACGAATTCACCTACAGCTCGACACCGCCCCGATCGGACCGTACGGGACGAACGTTCACTCGTCCACGCTGACGATGGGGCCCGCAGGAGGCGAACATGACCGAAGACCAGCACAGCCAGGAGACCGCGGAGCGGCATCCGAGCCCGGAAGAGCAATCAGGACAACAGCAGCAACACCCTGGTTCGGGCAAAGCCATGGATCCTCCACCGGATCACGGCGAGGAGTCCTACCGCGGCAGCGGACGATTGCTGGACCGCAGGGCCGTGATCACCGGTGGCGACTCCGGCATCGGCCGGGCGGTGGCGATCGCGTTCGCGAGAGAGGGTGCCGACCTCGTACTGTCCTATCTGGAGGAAGAACAGGAGGACGCCGAACGCACCGCCGAACTGGTGCGCGAAGCCGGTAGGCGGGTCGAACTCGTGCCTGGCGATATTCGCGACGAGCGTCACTGTGGGCACATCATCGACACGGCGGTGTCCAGCCTCGGTGGCATCGACGTGCTGGTGAACAACGCCGCTTATCAGATGAGCAGCCAAGAAGGCCTGCTCGGGATCTCCACCGAGCAGTTCGACCGTGTACTGAAGACCAATCTTTACGCGATGTTCTGGCTGTGCAAGGCCGCGGTGCCGCATATGCCGCGAGGGTCGGTCATCATCAACACGTCGTCCATCCAGGCCTCGCAGCCGTCGCCGGAGTTGCTGGACTACGCCACGACCAAAGCGGGGATCGCGAACTTCACCAAGGGGCTCGCGCAGGACTTGGCCGACAAGGGAATCCGGGTGAACTCGGTCGCGCCAGGTCCTATTTGGACACCGCTGATCCCGGCTACCATGCCGGAGGACAAGGTCGACTCCTTCGGCGAGCAGGTGCCGATGGGCCGGGCCGGCCAGCCCGCCGAACTCGCACCCGCCTACGTGTTCTTCGCTTCGCAGGAATCCAGCTATGTCAGCGGCGAAATACTCGGCGTCACCGGCGGGGTGCCCCTGACCTGAGGACGAGAGCGGCAGGGCTGGCGCGCTTCTGCGGAACACCGGATCAGCCGGGCTGGCCAGGCGCGTCAGTCCGGCGGTTCTTCGCGCGGCGAGGCGTTGGGGCGCCGCCGGGTGTCTTCGTCGTTGAACTGTTGGGGGTCGATGTCGAGGTCCGGAATTTCCGGTGTGCCCGGCGAGATCGGCTGGTCGGGGCTGAGGGGCTGGGTGGTTCCGTCCATGGCTTGCGCCTTTCTTGTGGTGTCCCAGCCTGGCTTATCCCGCCGGTGAGCGCCCGAAACGTGGCTTCCCTCGACCGGGTGGGGCGTCATGGGTCCGGCTCGCCGGAATGCGCCCATCCAGCCGACTCGACACGCCGACGAGCGTGCTCCCGTTGGTCCGTGCCGCTGGTAGATCGATTAGCCGCTGGCGCGCTGGAGCAGCGACGGTGGCGGCGTGACCGCGACCGACAGCTCGATGTATTCAGTGCCCAGCGTCGTGGCGACGACCTCGTCGGTAACCCGCTCACGATCGGCGACAGACGCGAAGGCGTGCGGTTCCGAGCGGCCAGATCGCCTCGGACCGCACGTGATACACCGACCAGGTCGATCGGTGTTGCGAAATGACGTCGACCACCACCTGCCCGGCCTCGACCGGCCGCGCGGACCCTCTTCGCGGCGAGAACCTGATCGAGGTCCTGATCGGGCAGCAGCCTCTCGGCCGCCGCCCCCGGTCAGGCCCAGGCACACGCCGTCGAACACATCCAGGGTTGGCCACGTCGGCACGCCACAGGCGCACTCGGCCCATTGGCCCTTCGGACACTCGCAGCCGCGTGATGCGCCGTTCATCGCAACCTCCGTGCCGAAGTCTTTCAAGGCGTCTTCCTGTCGACCGACCAGCGGCGCTGGCTTGACATTCTCCCAATTCCGCGTTCTGGTGCGTGCGCTATGATCACTACTATCAGCGGTGTACGCCATCGAGAACGCACATGATGAGAATGGGGCGCATTGTGGCGGTGAAACTTCGTAGCGCAATCGCATGCCTTGCCGCAGCCATTGTTTTACTGAGTGGTGACGTGGCTGCCGCACGACCGGCGGAGATTGTTCCTCCGGCGGGGTCGGCCTACTGGACTTGGGGCTGCGGCAATGTTCCCGAGTTCTGTTATTTCAAACATTACGACGCCAATCACGATAACGGAGGCTGGGGGCGAGGCTTCACGTCCACAGGATTCTACAACATCGGCGCACAAGGATACGGCGACCAGACGTCATCCATCTGGAATCGCTTCGGCAAGCCCGTCGTGCTGTACGACTGGAACTTGCACGAACGCTGCTGGATCTTCCTGTGGTACTCGACCGACGGAAACTGGGGTAACCTGCCGACGAATATCGACAACCGCACCGATGGAATCAGTGTTGGCGGAGAAATCCCGCTCGAGGGTATTTGTAAATAGAAACTATGTTGCCCGGTTCGAGGCTAGTTGACCCGCAAGTTGTTCAGACCGGCTGAGATCGCCGGTCGGATTCGCGAGCATGCCGATCACGACGGGAAAGGACCTGGGTCCCACGACCGGGAAGCGCCTGCCGAACCCTCAGGCGGATTCGGCAGGCGCGTCCTGATGGAGGTGATCAGCGCCCACGCTTGGGGCGGAGTTCCTCTGGTTCGAACAGGCCGCGTGTGTAGCTCAAGGTCTTGAAGACCCAATCGTCTTCGATGCCCTTTTTGCCGGTCTTGAGGTCGTACACGTGCGCCACATACCTGGGTTTACCTGCCATCTCTCCCTGGTCGTGAAGGCGTTCGAGTACCAGGTCGGGGCGGCTGCGACCGGGGTAGCTCGCGCTTCCGTTCAGGTTGAACGGGGCTTCGGCGCGCAACCGGTAGGTGCCGGCGTACGGGCCGAGGATTTCTGCCTGCCTGGCGGTGATGATGCGTTCGAAGATCGCGTGGATCTCCGATCCGTCCAGTCGAGCCGTCAGGCCGTTCAGGAATTTGTGCGCAGCGGATTCCTCCTCGCGCAGGGCTTTCAGCTCTTCTTCGTCGGCGCGCCCTGCGGCTACTTCCTCCGCCATGTCCTGGCGGCGCCTGGTCGCCGCTTCGGCGTTTTTCGTGGCTTCGTCGAGCTGCGCGGCCCTTTCACCGGTGTATCGCCGGTCCTCAGGCCGGGCGCGGAATTCAGCGTCGGCGTCATCGACGGCTCGCTGGATTCCGTCTCGAATGTGTTCGCGTACTCGGTTGGCCTCGTGGGCTCGCGGGATGTCCCGTTCCTTCCAGACACGGGCGTCCACCGGAAGCCCGGCCCTGGTCCGGGAATCGGCTGCGGGCTCGGATGCGGGCTCGGATGGAGACTCCTCTCGCTGACGTTCGGGCGTGGATGCCGGTTCGTCACCGGGTTCGGGTCCGGCCTCCGGCTCTTCCGTCTCCACAGACGACTGCTCCCCCTGTGTTTCCCGTTCGGGGAGCCGTTGCGGGTCGTCTGACGGCCGAAGCGGCACGACGGGTGCCAGTGGCGTGTTCGCGGGCGGGCGGTCCGGTTGTTCGGGTGTCGTGGGCGGCTCGGGAACGGCCGGGGGTGCCGGGGCGTCGAGCGGCGTCGACGGATCGGCGGGTTGTGCCGTCGGCTCATCCGGATCCATCGGTCGTCGTCCTGGAATGAAGGGATCGTCCCCCCGATCCGGGCCGCCTGGCAGCCTGGGTCGCTCCGGGGTGCCTGGCTGTTCGGTGATTTCCGGCTGGTCCGGACGGTCCGGCTGGTCAGGTGGCGTGGGTCCGGTGGTGCGAGGCGGCGCCGAGGTCTCGGTTCCCGGGTCGGGCCGGTTCCGATCACTTTCGTCTTCCGGAATCCGTGGGGTCTCAGGATCGCCTTCAGGCGGCGTCCGCTGGTCCGGCGTGTTGTCCGGAAGGCCGGGTAAGACCGGCGGGATCGGACGACCGGGGCCTTGTGGCGACTGGCCGCCGGTTGGTGGCCGGAGGGTCGGTATCTCGGTCGGCGGGGAAGGCGTCACCAGTGCCGGAGGCGCGGGTTGAGCTAGTGCCGTGGGCACGAACGGCGCCGCGGGAGCGGGAGGCGCGGCAGTGACGTGGTACTGCCCCAAGGCGTCGATCATGATCTGCAGTCCACCGATGGTGGTGAGGAGTGCCCCACCGGCCGCGACCACAGCCCCGCCGAGCGCGAGTGGTGCGCCGACGATGGCTCCCGCGCCGGTCAAGGACACGCCACCACCGGTCGCCACCGCCGCGCCACCCGCGCTCATGAGAGCGCCACCAGCGCCGATCGCGGCCATGGCTTCCGGGTTGTGGGCGATCGAGTTCGCCAGCGAAGCGGCGGCGTCCGCCAGAGCTTGATCGACACCACCGTCGTTCTGTGGTGCCCCGGCCAACACCGTCTTCGCGGTCGGCGCCTTCCCGGAAGTGACGGATCGCGGAACGGAAGCGGCGGGAATCGCTTGTGCGGTCCTCGGCCGGCCGGCGCGTTTTCGGGGTTTGTCCCGCGCAGGCTCGGCCTTCTCGTCGTCGTCGTCATCATCGGCGCTCGCGGACCGGCGATCGTTGTCATCCGGCTTCTCTTTGTCGTCTTTCTTGTCTTTCTCGCTGTCGTCGTCTCGCTTCTTCTCGTCGTCAGGCTTCTTGTCGGAGTCGGAGTCGCGGTCTCGGCGCTCCCCGTCGTCGTTTCCCCGCTCGTCGTCGCGGTCGTTGTCGTCTTCGTCCTTTCGTCCCTTGTCGCCGTCGTCATGGTCCTGCGAGGACTTCTTCGACGCACCACCGCTGTCGTCCTTCTTCGTGGTCTTCTTGGTCGGCGGCGGGGCCTTTTTCTTCTGAACCTTCACCTCGGCTTTCGCCCCGACCTTGCCTTTGGCGCTCGCTTTGAACTGGGTCGAAGCCTTTCCGCTCCCCTTGTCCGGGCCGTCGCCACGACTGCTTGGCGCGCAGCCGTCCCCTTGCACCACGCAAGGCGGGTCGGCGTGCGCGGTCCCTGCCCCGGCCAGGCCGAAGAACACCGCCAAGGCCGCTCCACCGGTCACCTGGCCGACCACACGGGGAATATCGACGCCCTTGTCCGACGGCATGCTGCTCTCCCTTGTCTCGGGTATGGACGACGGTGCGCCCGACCGGTTCAGCCGCGGTTCATCGCGGATACAACCGTGACTGTCATCGGATCCTCATAGCGCTCCTCGCATCCTTGGTCCGAACGTCGCGAAGAAGTCAGAAGGGGGCGACCAGATGTTGTTCCAGGTCCTCGGACCGCTCGAAGCCAGGACACCGGCGGGTTCGGAGCTCGCGATCAGGCCGGGCAAGCCGACCACCGTGATGACCGCGCTGCTGCTCGATCGCGGAAAGTGGGTCAGCGTGGACAAGTTGATCGATGTGACCTGGGACGGCGGGCCTCCGCCGGCGTCGGCTTGGGGGAACTTGAAGTCCTACATCTGCGGCTTGCGTACCGCCCTGTCGCCCGTGGAGAACCGCGTGCGGATCACCAGCAGGCAAGGGGCCTACCGGATCGTCGTCGACCGAGGGGAGGTAGACGTCGACGTGGTGGAACAAGATTCCGCCCAGGCCCGCGCGGCCTTGCGTTCCGGTGCGCCGCAACGGGCGTCCGAGCTGCTGACGCACGGGCTGAACCTGTGGCGAGGTACCCCCTTCGAGGGCATGCGCAGCTCCGCTGCCCACACCGAGATCACCCGTTTGGAGCGTCTCCGGACGCGGATGCGGGAAGACCTGGCCGAGAGCTGGCGCGTGCTCGGCAGACACCTCGACGCGCTGGCCCAGCTGTACGGCCTGCTCGACGAAGACCCCCTGCGCGAACACATCTGGGCTCGCTTGCTGCTGGTACTGAACGAAACCGGCCAGCGAGGCGAAGCGCTGGCCGCCTATCGCCGGGCGCGCGGAATCATCGTCCGCGAACTCGGTGTCGAACCGGGCGCGGTCCTTTCCGGCGCTCACCGCGCTGTTCTCCGGGGTGAGTCGACGCTCGACGGCGTTCCGCAGTTCTGCTGAAAATCGGATCCGGAAACGGGTGGCCGCCCGGCGTACTCGCCGGGCGGCCACTCTGTCATTTCACCGTGACCGTCGCACTCGACCAGGACGAGCCGTCCGGGCTCGACGTGCTGACGGTACGGGTCTGACCTGGCTTCATCCCCTTGCTGCTCACCGATACGTGGCCGACATGGGGGCGCTTGCCGTCGTCCTTCTTCCCGGCCTTCTCCGGATGATGCCTGTGCTTACCGGACTTGAGCTTCTTCAGCTCGCCCTTGGCCTTGCCGACTTCTCCCTTGGCCTTCTTCACCTCGGCGTTCGCCTGATCGATCAGTTTCTCCGCCTTGTCGAGCGAGCCGGTGGCCTTGTCGACGGACTCGGTGATCTTCTCGAGGTTCTTCGGTACCGCCGCGGCAGGCCCGGAGACGACGTTGACGCGCGGTGAGAGCCGGAGGATGCGGAGTTCGCGGCTGTCCGTTGTGGTGGCCGGTTTGGCGACGGCGGTCTTGACCACGAGTGGCCGCGCCGCCGGGCGAGACACCTTCTTCTTCGGCGTGCTGGCGGGAACGACTTTGGCGACCTTCTTGACAGGGGCCGCTTGCGCCGCGGGCACGACGGGAACCACGGCGGGTGGCACCACGTTCTGGACGACCGGCGCGACCGTCGATTTCGGTGCCCCGGCGGGTTTCTGCGCAGCGGCCGCGACCTGCCCGCTGGGCGCGGCGACGGCCGGTTCGTCGGCGCCCCCGAAGGCGCCGAAGGTCCACGCGCCGACGGCCGCGGTCGTCAGACCGGCCACGCCGATCACACCTGCTCGCTTGATGTTCATGAAGTTCCTCGGTTTTGTGTTGGCGCCGTGACCGTCACGGCTGCGTTTCGTCCTCGTGGCGGCGCTCGTAGAACTCTTCGGCCAGTGAGTGCCCCATCAGTCCGCCCAAGATCCCCGTGGCCACGCCGACGGCGATTCCGAGCGGGCTCGCGATCACCAGGCCGGTGGTCACCCCGAAGACGAGCGACGCGGTTCCGCCGCCGAGTCCGGTGACCGCGCTCCTCGCGAGCGGTTTGTCTTCGTGCCGCAAGTAGTAGTCGTACTCGACACGCTCGACGGGGCCGCTGTCGGGAAAGGACGGAGCCTGGCCGAGCCACACCGTCTCCGGGACGACGAGATACCGGGGCTGCGGGATGGCAGGCCGCCGCGGCGTGGCGAACTTGCGGAAGGCGGTACGGGCCGACAGTTTCGGGCGTTCAGCGAGACTGATGGTCATGGCCACTCAGTCCCGATCACCGTGCATGATCTTGACCGGCCTGTCGCGGTCCTCGCGCTTCCCGTCGTCGTCTCGCTTCTCGCCGTCTCTGCGCTTTTCGACGCTCTTGCGCAGCTTCTCGAGTTCTCCCTTGGCCTTCTTGAGGTCGACCTTGGTCTTCTCCAGCGCCTTCGCCGCCCGCTCGACCGCTTCCTCCGCGGTATCGACCGCCTTGGCCGCGTCGCGCACCCGCTGCTGGATCGGTTTCGGCGCCGGCGCGGGTGGCGGGACGACAAAGGCGGTGCGCGGGAACGGGCTGCGCGCGAGCGCTTCCGACGTGACCGCCTTCACCGAGCGCGGCTTGACCGTCGCTGCCTTCTTGACCATCGGCACCGACGTGGAAAGCTTCTTGACCGCCGGAACGGCTTTCACCGGCCGCTGCACCGGCGCCGTCCGCTCGCCGACGGAAGCGACCGGTGCCCGGACCGGCAGCACCGGTTTCACGAGCGGCGCCGGAGTCACCTGTTGCGGCGCGACGGGTGCCGTCCACGGTGTGGCCGACCGGGTTTGCGGCGCCGGCGTTTCCCTTTTCTCCGGTATCGGCGCGACCTGCGGGTTCGCGCCCTGAGCGGTGTCCTGCACCGCCTTGTCCTCGGAACGGTCGTCCACGAGCGCGTTCGCGGTGGAGGCGCCGATGGCCGCGGTGGCGAGTCCGGCGATGCCGTACACGGCGGCCCGGCGGAGATTGTTCCTCTGTTTCATCCGTCCCACCTCGTTGCTCCGGTGCGCTGTCAAGGTGCAGCGTGTGATGCGCCGGTTCAGCGGCGGTACATCGGTGGTTCATCGGTGGTTCATCGGTGGCAGGAAGCTGTCAACACCTCGCCCTCGCGTTTCCCGCGCATACCCTGGGGCGATGCGACCGGAGAACGGGGAAGCGCTCGGCGGGGGTTCGACCGGTGACGTGTTCGCGTTCGAAACCGCCGCCCGCAAAGTGTTCCCCGGCCGGCTGGACGAACGAACCCGGCTGCTCCTCGAACAGGAACTCGAGCGGCTTTCGTCCTTGGACGGGCAAATTCTCGTACCGGAGGCCGTCGAGGAGCTGCCCGACGGCCGGTGCGCACTGCGGAGCGAACTCTGCACAGGGTCACTGCCGCAGCTCGTGGGATCCGCCGGACGCCTGCCGGTTTCGGATACCCTCGTGCTCGGTTCCGCGCTCGCTTCGACACTGGCCACTGCGCACGGGGCCGGTGTCGTCCACGGCAGGCTGACCCCGGCCAACGTGCTGTTCCGCGCGTCGGGTGAGCCCGTGGTCAACGACTTCGAACACACCCCGCGGCTGGTCTTCGTCCGCGATCCGGACCACGGAAGCCACCTGCTCGCACCGGAACGAGCGGTGAGCGAAGGCGCGGATCTGTACGGGCTCGGTGTCGTGCTGTACCTGGCGTTGACCGGGGTGCTGCCGCGGCCGGACCGGCCGCCGCTGCACCGGGAGGACGCGCCGATCGACCTCCTCGCGCTCATCGAGAACCTGCTCGCGGACAGTCCGGCGTCGCGTCCGCCCGGCGCGGCAGTGGTGGCGGACGTTCTGGCCGGGCTGGCGGACGAACACAGCGCACCGGAGCCGCCCACCGGGGGCACGCCCCCGCCGATGGGTGCACCGCTCGCCATGACCGGCCCGGTCCGAAGGAGCGCGCGGTCACGGAAGCCCGGCTGGCCGATGCTCGCCGCCGGCGCCGCGTCCGTGCTCGCCGCCGCCGCGTGGATCCTCCTGCCGGGTTCATCCGACCAGGCGCCTCAGGCGCTCGCTCAGCCCACTTCTGCGCTCCCGGAGCCGATCGGCGAATCCCCGCCGCGCATCGAGCAGGCCCCGCCGATCGATCGCGGCTCAGCCGTGGAGCTGTCCTGGCGTGCGCCGCAAGGAATGGACTCCGCCGTGGTCGTCACGAGCGAGACCGGTGAGGCGAGAACCACGCTCGTCCGGCGACTGCGGACGGTATCCGTCCCCGTCGAACCGGGACGGAAGTACTGCATTCGGATTCAGGTGACCGACGCACGCGGGATCGAGGAAAGCGCCGCGTACCCCATCCGGGGCGCTGTCTGCCGGAAGTGACCCGCGGCCTGTTGTAGCGTGAACGCCGTCTCCAGCCGCGCGGTGAAGAGGGGATGGGGCCGACCCATGAGCAGTGCCTCCTGCCACGGCCCGGCCGCCATCATCGTGGCGGGCCCCGACGACACGGTCCTCAAGGTGTACCCGGGTTCGCTGGACCGCCGGACCAGAGCGGCAGTGGACCGGGAGCAGGCCGCTCTCTCGGCCGCCGCCCACGTTCGGGCGATCCTGCGAGTGGAGGAGGTCGGCGCACTCCCCGACGGCCGGACCACCTTGCTGATGCCGCGCTGCGAACGATCCCTCGCCGGACTGACCGAGCCCCTGCCCGTCCGTGACGCGCTCCTCGTCGGCGAAGCCGTCGCACGAGCCCTCGCCGCCGCGCACGCGGCCGGCGTCGTGCACGGCTCGGTGACTCCCGGGAACGTTCTGCTCCGGCACACGGGGGAACCGGTCTTAGCCGACTTCGGGGTGACGCTACGGAGAAGATTCCCCCGCGACCCGCTCCACGATCTGGAGTTCGTCGCCCCGGAGACCGTGCGTGACCAGACGATGGACGAGCGCACCGACCGCTACGGCCTCGGCGCCGTCCTGCACCTGGCCCTGACCGGGGAGTCTCCGCACCGCGCGGTCGTCGGCGAACAACCCGCCGAGCGGCTGCACCGGGTGCTCACCGAACCGGTCCCGCGGATCACCCGGCCCGACGTCCCGGGCGACCTCGCGGCGCTCGTCGCCGAACTGCTGAACAAGGACCCGGAACAACGCCCGGCTGACGCCGAAGTCAAGCTGGGCCGACTGCTGGACGCGGCTCCGCCCGCTATCCCGCTCGACCTGCCCGCCGAACCGATCCTCGTGCTGGAGCCGTCCCGGGCGGAGGCGCCGCCACGGGAGACGGCGAGCAGGAAACGGACGTACGGCGTGGTGGCCGTCGTCCTCGCAGGGGTCTGCGCGGCTGTCGCCGTGCTGTGGTTTCTCACCACCACGAACGACGACGACGCGGCGCCGCGGCCCCAGGTTCCGACGGCGACACCGGTCGCGATCACCCTCTCCCCGCCCGTCGACCGCGAAACCCACGTCGAGCTGTCGTGGACGTCCAACGCCGTGCTGGACTACGCGATCGTGCTCGCCGAGGAAGGTCGCCGGGAACCGCAGGTGATCATGGTGCAACGGAGCAACCAGCGGCGGGTCGAGGTGCGGCCGGGCCTGCGGTACTGCTTCCTGGTCCAGGGCATGAATCCCCAAGGCACCTACGAAAGCAGGCCACAGCCGATCCGCGGTGCCGTTTGCGCTCCGTGACTCAGTCGCCGCGCGGCGGGAACAGGATTCCGGCGTGCACCGCGGCACGCAGCCGCGCGCGCCACGGCCGCCTCCCGAGTCCTTTTCGGACGGTCGAGACCGAGGCCCACGCCTCATCGGCGACGTCCGGCGCGGCCCCGGACCACAGTGCGGCGTCCACCGATCGCGCCAACGCGTCCAAACCGTCCACTATGGACTTCTGCCCGAAGGCGGCGGCGGACGCGGCCAGATCGCGCACGGTCATGCCGGCGGTCACCGGGACACCGTGTGCCCGCAAGCGGTCCCTCGCTTCCGCCCAGGCGGCGATCACCCCGGCCTTGCCGTTCCGGCGCCGCCGTCGCCAAGCGCGGAAACCGGTCACGGCGGGCACACCCGCGCCCCAGAGCACCAGGAAGCCGCCGAGCCCGATCCCGGTCACGATGGCGATCGCCGCCCAATCGGTGCCGTCCACCGGTTCGTCCTCCTCGGACTCACCCGGAGGAAGTTCTGGATTCCGCAGGTTCCGCTCTGGTGGAAGCTGCGTTCGTACCTCCGCCACGGCGGCGGTGATCCCGCTCGCGGAGCCGGATCCACTCTGCTTCGCGGCACCGGCCGGATCCAGCGGCACCCAGCCGACCTTGTCCACCGCGACCTCCGGCCACGCGAGGATGTCGGCGTTGCGGACCACCCGCGCACCCTCCGCCTCGGCGCGTTCCGGCGCGCGGTAGCCGACGACGAGCCGGGCAGGGATTCCCTTGAGCCGCGCCAGAACCACATACGCGGCGGCGAACTGCTCGCTCGTGCCTCGTTTGTCGGCGAGCAGGAAACGGCTCAGTTGCGGCCAGCCGTGCCCGGTCGGCAGGTCGTCGCCGGTGGCCTGCCGGTAATTCTCGGCGAGGTGGCGTTCGAGCGCGACGGCGGTCTGGAACGACGGCCGCAGCTCCGGCAGCACCCGGTCGGCGAGTTCGTCGATCGCCGGGGGGACGGTCGCGAGGCCGCCCAGCCCACCCTGGAGCCCGGCAGCCATTCCCGCGCCCCTCAGCACATCCGCACCGACTTCGGGCTCCCACCAGGCCAGGGTGTAGTGGATCGACGGCATGGGCCGACCGGCGACCAGGGTCCCTCGTGCCTCGTCCACGAGCGCGTCGATCCCGGTGACGGAGGCGGGTGACGGCTGGCCGGGAAGCCAGGGCCCGGACGTACCGGTCAGCTCGATGGCCGCCTGCCGCCGGGTCACCGGGACTTCGATGCCCGGGCCCGGCGTGATCTCCGCCCCCATGCGCCGGAAACCGCCGCCGGGGAACCAGTTCGAGCCGTCGAAACCGTCCAGCACGGCCAGCGGCCAGCGGCGTGCCGCCGGGGTGTCCCCGGTGTAGCGGAAGACCTGCGGCGCCGGGTTCTTGCTCCGATACGCGACTTCGGAGAGCGGGCTGACGACCGAATCCTCCGTCAGCGGCACGGGTTGGTCGTCCTTCAACGAGTACGCCGGGTTCGCCAGTGGATCGGTGACGGTGAGCGCGAGCGCGCCGACGGTGCCCAGCACGACGGCGGGCATGATCAGTTTGAGCAGGCGCGGCCACGCGATGCTTCCGCCGCCTGCCAGCGCCAGACCGGCGATCGCCGCGTATCCGAGACCGGTCGCGACCGCGGCGACACCGGTCACCGCGACATAGGCCTGGCTCAGTACCAGAACGAGCAGTCCCGGCACGAGCGCGAGCAGTGGACGCCGGAGCCGGTGCAGTATCTCGATCCCGAGCACGGCGGCGACCAGGACGGCCAGCGGCACGAACGCGAGCAGCCGCGGTTCCGGCCGGGCAGGCCAAGTCGACTGGAGGGTCAGCTGCCAGCCGTGGACCGCCCCTTCGGCGAGCACCGCCACCGACTCCCCCGTCGGGATCCCGGCGACCGTGGTCCCGGGCAGCGCCGTCTCGACGACCGCGAGCAGACCCGCCACCACGGCGATCACCGGCCGCCACGGGATCAGCCGTGGTATCCGCCTGCCGAGCTCGGTGACCCCATAGGTCACCAGGACCATGGCCCCGATCGGCACCAGCAACGGCAGGAGACCGAAGACCGGCGCGAACAGCAGTCCGCCGAGCGACGCCGCGGTGAACACGGCGACGTCGCCGCTCCGCGCGGTCAGGTCACCAGGTCGTTCCACCGGCTCACCGCCTCGGCCGCGTCGGCCGCACTGATCCGGCGCGCTCGCGGCACTCCTTCGACACCGTGCACCCCGAGGCCGTCCATGCCCAGCCCGTGGGTGCCCACGCCGAGCACGAACATCGAGGAGAAATGCGGCCGGACGAGCGCGAGCCCGCGCAGTTCCGGGCCTGCCCTGCCGGTGACGACCACCAGGCAGCCACCACGGACTCCCTTGCGCGACAACGCCACGGGGATCATCGGCCGGTCCGCGGCCGGGTCCTGGCCGACTTCGGACAGCACGTCCAGCAGTCGCCGCGCGGCCTGCACTCCGCCGAAAGTGGTCAGGTCCTCGCCCGTCGAGGTGATCAGGCGACACCGATGGCCCGCCGCCGCCGCGGCGTTCACCAGCGAGGCCGCCAGCTCGGCGGCTTCTTCGAAATCGTCCCCGGACAAGACCTTCGAACGGGTGTCCAGCAGCAGCGTGAACCGCGGATGATCGGGGTCGACGTAGTCCCGCACCATCAGCTGCCCGGTCCTGGCGGTCGCTTTCCAGTGCAGGTGCCGGACCTCGTCACCGACGACGTACTCGCGCACGTCACGCAGATCCGCCGAACCGTGCAGCGAATCGTCGGTGGTCGGCCCTTCGTGATGGTGACGGGGATGTCCGGTGGCCGGCGCGCGCATCGGATGCAGTTTCGGGTAGACCCACAGTGTCGCGGTGTCCCCGGCCGGGAGTGGCCGCCGCACGAGACCGAACGGGTCCGCGCGTTCGAGGATCAACGGCCCCACGATGAACCGGCCGCGCCGCCGCGTCGGCAGCTCGTAGTGGTGGATCGCCTCGCCGCCCGGTGCCAGCGGCCGCACCGACACGGCCAGTTCGGCTCCGTGTTCCCCGTGTTCCCGCGCGGTGAACCCGGGCTGTCGCCGTGTTCCCGGATTACCGACCAGCAGCCTGGCCAGCGCCGGCCGTCCCCTTTCCACCCGGTCCGGGAACACCTCACGCCGTACCTCTACCTGCGGTCGCCGGATGGCCAGTGCCACTCCGGCGAGCAACGCGCCCGCCGCGGCGCCTGCCACGGCCCGCAGCAGCGGATACCCGGCCAGCTCGCCCACGCCGTACAGCAGCACGGCGACGGCCAGCAGTCCGGCGCCGCGTCCAGTGAGTCGCATCCGCTACTTCCAGACCAGCTTCTTCGATTGGACACTTTCGGCGCTGATCCAGACAGCGCGCCCGACGGTGCCCTGCGGGAATTCGTCGAAGGACAGTTTCCCGTCCGGACCGACCTGCCTCGACACGCTGTCGTGGACGCCTTCTTCGGTGTGGCAAGAGATCGTCAGTGTCTTGCCAGGGGTGAAGCCGGACATCACGATGTGCACGAAGGCGCAAGCGGGCGGAGAACAGCCGGTGGCCGTCGTATCGGCACCCCGGGAGATGGTGATGCTCCGGTCCGAGGGTTCGTCGCCCCGCTGTTTCGTGACCGTCACGGCCGCGCCCCGGCCCGCGGAGTTCTCGGCGAGC
This sequence comes from Amycolatopsis coloradensis, assembly GCF_001953865.1. GTDB lineage: Bacteria > Actinomycetota > Actinomycetes > Mycobacteriales > Pseudonocardiaceae > Amycolatopsis > Amycolatopsis coloradensis. The sequence continues at coordinate 86,386 of NZ_MQUQ01000028.1, read as the reverse complement.
ACGGTGACAGTGAGCGGCTGCGTGATCCCGATGTCTTCGATGAGATGCGCCCTGGCCGATCCCGCGACCCGCCGGGAACCGGCACCCGAGCCGTCGGCCCGCCGCCACGACACGTGATAGGCGGTGATCGGTGAGCCGTTCGCCGCCGCGGGCCGCCAGGTGACGTTCGCGTCGGTGTCGCCGGTCTTGATCCGGACGTTGAGGCCCACCGGCGCGCCAGGGACCTTGATGCTCGCCTGCGGGGTCACCGGGTTCGAGGCGGCGGCGGGGCCTGCTCCCGCGCGGTTGAGCGCCGACACCGTGAACGTGTAGGCCATCCCGTTGGCCAGACCGGTGATCGACGTGGTCAGAACTCCCCCGCCGACCGTCTTCTCCCCACCCGCCCAGGTGATCCGGTATCCGGTGAGCGCGGCGCCGTTGGTCGCGGCCGCGGCCCACTTCACCGACGCCGAGGCGTCTCCCGGCGTCGCGCCGACCGAACGCGGCGCGCCCGGCGGACTCGCGGGGACGGCCACCTGCGGCTGGGGTTGGGGTTGGGGCTGGGGTTTCGGCTTGACCGGTACGACCGGCCTGCCGGCAGGCTCATTCGACGCGGAGGACGGTGGAGGTGCACCTGTCGCCGTCCGGTCCGCGGGCGTTTCCGGCGTCGGAGGATTCACCGGTACCGGAGTCTCGGCCGGTTTCCGGTCCCCGGTCACCGCGACGTCGTTCACCTCACCGCCGGGATCGACCACGAGAACGTGCGCGCCGTCCGCGCCGTCGACGTACACCCGGGAATCCTGGCCCCGGACCGGCGGATGATCCGCACCGCCGGGAATCGGCCTGCTGTCCCGTTTGCGGCCGGCGCCGTCGTAGGTGGTCAGCGCGCGATTTCCCTTGTCCACCAAGGCGACCACGGAGCCGGAGGAGGCCAGCCCCACGTAGTCACCGGGTGGCAGCGGGACACTCACCGGCGCCACGGCCGGCCCGACGAGGTGCAGCTTCGCGCCGGGACGGTCCAGGATCGCCAGCTTTCCTTCCACGTCGTTGGCCGCCACGACGGCGTTGTCCGGCAGATCCACCCCGAGCCGGGCCGGATCGCCGAGCCCGGCGTTCGAAACCTTCCGCACCGTGTCGTCGGCGCTGTCCACGAAGACCGGTCCGTCCGCGGTGAGCGCCAGGGAACCCTTGTGCCTGCCCGGAATCGCGATCGGGCACGAGACGCGGACGGCGCCGGGCGCGAGTTCGCACAACAGCCCGTCGTCGATTCGATGCAGCCACAATCGCCCGTCGGCGGTCGCGACCGGGTCGCCGAGCCTGCCCCCGACCGCGATCCTCACCGCGGCGTCTCCGAGCCGGATCACGACACCCGCCTGGCGGTACACGCCGTAGGGGCCGCCCTTGGTCTCCACCGCCACCGGCCATTCGTTCGCGGGCGACGGCGTGGTCTTCTCCACCGAGAGCGTCGACTTCCCGAATTCGACGACGCTCGACGGCGGAAGCACGTAGCCGTGCGTGGGGCCCTGCGCGACCCGGCTGCCGGGCTCGAGGCCCGGCACCGGCACCTGGGCATCGGCCTGCTTGCCGGAGCCGTCGATGTGGAAGGCCGAGCCCAGCACGGAGCTGTAGAGCCAATGCCCGGTCTGCGCCAGATCCAGACCGGGCAGTGGCTTCGCCCCGCCGGTGATCGCGACGCCCACCAGCGCGACACATCCGGCCACGATCGCGGCGATCGGTGCCCGTGCGCGTAACCCTCCCGGGAGGCCCATGACTCAGACCGCGTTGATGGCGGGAGCGGGCGTCGCCGCCAGCGCCTCGTCGACGATGTCGGTGGCCGATCTCTGGTTCAGTTCGGCCTCGGCGGTCAGCACCAGGCGGTGGGCGAGCACCGGTTTGGCGATGGCCTTGATGTCGTCCGGGGTGACGTAGTTGCGGCCGTCGGTGGCCGCGATCCCCTGCGCGGCGCGTACCAGCGCGATACTGCCGCGCGGGCTGGCGCCGTAGCGGACCGACGCGTGCTCCCTGGTCGCCGCGGCCAGCCGGACGGCGTAAGAGCAGATGGCCGGGTCCAGATAGGCCTCGCGCACCTGGTCGATGGCGCGGCGCAGGGTTTCCAGAGCCACCACCGGGGAAAGTTCGTCCGGGTTGACCCGCGCGCAGTCGCTCATGATCACCCGCACTTCGGCGTCGTGATCGGGGTAGCCGACGGAGATCCGCATCATGAACCGGTCGAGCTGGGCCTCGGGCAGCCGGTAGGTGCCCTCCATCTCGATCGGGTTCTGGGTCGCGATCACCAGGAACGGATGCGGGACGTCGTGCGGTACCGAATCGACCGTCGCGCGCCGCTCGGACATCACCTCGAGCAGTGCCGACTGCGTCTTGGGGGTGCCGCGGTTGATTTCGTCGGCGAGCACGATGTTGGCGAAGATGCCACCGGGGTGGAACTCGAACTTCTCGTTGTTCTGGTGATAGACCATCACGCCGGTGACGTCGCCGGGCAGCAGGTCGGGGGTGAACTGGATCCGGTGCCAGCTCCCGCCGATGCTGCGCGCCAGGCAACGGGCCAGTGTCGTCTTCCCCAGCCCGGGGACGTCCTCGATCAGCAAATGCCCCTCGGACAGCAGTGCGGCGATGGCGAGCCGCACGACGTCCGGTTTCCCGCGCAGTACCCGCTGCACGTTTTCGGCGATCGCCCGGTAGACCCCGGTCGCTACCGGCTGGTTCATCGTGTCCCCCTCGCACCTGTGTCGCGGCCAGGATGATCCCGCGTACCGCCGGGGACCGGTCCCGTATCGGTCGTTTTCCGATCGTGCAGTGATTCGGTGGGTTCGACGCAGAGTAGCGCGTTCACCACGCGCGTCCGGCTGCTCCGAACGGGCGGTGTCGGTGTACTTCATCGCGTCCTTATCCCTTACCGGGAGGCAACGCGAGCTCGAAGATCGCCCCGCCCTCGTCCCGGTTGTAGACCCGCAGCGTTCCGCCGTGGACGTCGGCCACCCATTTGACGACGGCCAAGCCGATCCCGGTCGATCCCCCACCGCTGACGAATCGTTCGAACAACGCCGCGGCTTCGTCCGGATCGATTCCCGGGCCACGGTCGGCGATGAGCACCCTGCCGTCGAGCACGGTGATCTGGATATCGGCCTGTTCGTCCGGCGCACGACCGTGGCTCAGCGCGTTGCCGATCAGGTTCGCGACCGCGCGCCTCAGCAGCGTCGCGTCACCGTCGACACGACTCGGCACCGAAGTGATCGAAATCCGCGCACCACCGGCAGGCATGTCCTCGACGACCATTTCGACCAGTTGATCGAGCATCAGCGGCTCGATCGACAACTCGTCGACCCCGGCGGTGACCCGCGCACGCTTCGGCCACAGATCGATGATGTCGCCCATCATGGAAGCCAAGCGAATCGTCCTCGGCAGCATCTCGGCCTGTTCGGCGGGATTCCGCATCGCCGTTTCAGCCAGCGCGCGCAACCCCGCGACCGGCGTCTTGAGATCGTGCACGACCCCGTCCAGCAGTTGAGAAACGCCGTCCAGCAAAGACTTCTGCTGCTCGAGCGCGGCGGCCGCCGGCCGGATGGCCCGGCCGGCGATGACGTAACCGGCGGCGCCGAGGCCGAGTACGAGGAGCGCACACCCGCCGATCACCAGCAGCACCCATCGGTCGTGCTCCCGCAGAACCCCCTCGGCGTCGGCCACCACCACGAACGCACCCGCGACCTGCCCGCCCTGGTCCTCGACCGGATCAGCCGAGACGTACACCGGCCGTCCTTCGGCCGTGGTTTCGTAGCCGGTCTTCGACTTGTTCGCACCGGTCGCCTCGGTCGCCAGCCGGTTCAGCAGGGCGTCGTCCACGGCCACGCATTCGCGTTTGCTGCGATAGGGCACGAATTCCGGAGCGCCGCCCGGAAGGACGGCGAACTGCGGACACTGTTCGTTGACGCTGTCGGTGCCGACATAGGCGAAGACGATGGCACCGCCGTCCGCGGCGACGATCCTGGCCAACGTCGCGGCGACCTGGCGTACCTCGCTGTCGAGCCGTTGACGGCCTTGATCGGCGTCCGCCTCGATCACCAGCCACGCCAGCACCACCAGTCCCAGCGCGTTCATCGCGGTGAACAGCACCGTCAACAGGCGACGGAGCCGGCGCAACCGGCCGGTCGATGAGTCCGTCACGAGAGCCGGTACCCGACCCCGCGCACCGTCTCCACCGGGTCCGGGTCCCCCAGCTTGCGGCGCAGTCGTTTGACCACCGCGTCGACGACGTTCGCCATCGGCTCGCTTTCCAGGTCCCAGCAGTGTTCGACGAGGTCCGAGCGGGAAATCGCCATTCCCGGCCGGGTCGCGAGATATTCGAGAATGGCGAATTCCCGGTTGCTCAGCGAAAGCAGGACGCCGCCCCGCCGCACCTCGCAGCGCGCGAAATCGACCTCGAGGTCGGCGTGGCGCAGCACCGGCGGCCTGCCCGCACCGCGACGGCACAGGTTCCCGACCCGCGCGAGCAGCTCCGCCATCACGAACGGCTTGACCAGATAGTCATCCCCGCCGTGCTCGAATCCCTCGACGCGGGCGCTACCCGAATCCAGCGCCGTCAGGAACAGAACCGGCACGGTCCACCCCGCGCGCCTGCGTGCGTCGACGAACCGGACGGCGTCACCGTCGGGCAGCATCCGGTCGAACACCGCGCAGGCGGGTGGCTCCGTGACCGAAGCGAGCACATCGGCCGCCGCGGCGATCGAGCCCACGACGTCCACCGTGAACGACGCGGTCCGCAGTTCGGCGGACACGGCCAGCCGGATGTCCGCGTCGTCCTCGACGAGAAGCACCCTCGCGTTCATTTCATGGAGGTTAGCGTTCGTACCGCGGCATGGCAGCCGATCGCCCGATCCGGCAGGAACAGGACACGCGCCACCGAACTGGTTACCGTGGTGGCGTGCGGATCTTGGTCATCGAAGACGACGAAACGCTGCGATCGTCGGTGCACTCCTCCCTGCGCACCGCCGGATTCGCCGTCGACTCCGTCGGCGATCTCGGCCCGGCCGACGAGGCGCTGTTCGTCAACAGCTACGACTGCGTCGTCTTCGATCGGCTGCTGCCCGGCGGCGACGGGCTGGACTACGTCGAACGGAAGCGTGCCGAAAGCTGGGCGGTGCCCGTGCTTTTCCTCACCGCTCTCGGTGATCCCGACCAGCGGGTCGCCGGTCTGCGCCGCGGCGGCGACGACTACCTCGAGAAACCGTTCGTCATCGCCGAAATGGTGGCACGCGTGCGCAGTCTCTGCCGACGCGGCCGGGTGGCGCCACCACCGGTGCTGCGAGCGGGCGACCTCGAACTCGACACCGGACGCCACGAGGTCCGGCGTGGCGGAGTGCTCCTGAGCCTGACGCGCACCGAGTTCGCCGTGGTGCGACGCCTGCTGGAAAACGCCGGGGAGCCGGTGTCGCGCGCCGACCTCGTCAGCGCGGGCTGGGACGTGCATGCGGACCCGGCCTCGAACGTCCTGGACGTAGTGCTGTCCAGCCTGCGACGGAAACTGCTGAATCCTCCACTGATCACCACTGTGCCCAAAGCCGGCTACCGAATCGGCTGACCTCGCCCGAGCGAGCGGTGTCGAGATGGGTCCCGCACCCGCGCCGGATGGTGCTGCGGGAGGCAGGCGGCGCGGGCCGTACCCCCAGTGACCCGGCCCGCGCCCGGCATCGCGGCGATCCCCTGCGATCGCCGCGAACCCTCGCCACCAGACCATGGTGTGCCCGGGACCGGTCCCGGCGCATGGGTACCGGGACCCCATATTCCGGTGACGAGGGGTCGTCACTCTCCGGGCATCTTCGTGCGTGCGCTGAATGTGGGTGACGCACCCCCATGCGCGAGCACCGCCCGAACTGAAAGCATCACCGCCGTGACGCCCCAGCCATCGGCGACGTCCCTGCCGCTGAAGTGGTGGGTGCACGGCCAGACCCCGCGCGAACGGAAAACGGACAAGCCCGCATGGGCCGACTTCACCGAACGCGCCGTCACCACGCTTCCGCCGGAGCGCCCCCCAGTGGGTGACTGGCGTCTCGCGTTCGCCGGGGTCTTCAGGTCGTTCGTCGAGACCGCCTGCCGTGAAGCGGTTCCCCACGGCCTCGCCGACGCGGACGTCGACGCACTCCGCCGGGGCTTCGCGGCTCAGCTCGACCAGCATCTGTTCAAGCTCTCTGTCCGCACCCTGGTCCTCGAACTCCACCGCGCCCGCAAGGCCGGGACCCTCCGGGGCGAGACACCTGAGGAGCGCTTCGCGGACTTCGTACGGCAGCAATCCACTCCGGCCGGGCTCGTCCGGTTGTTCGGTGAATACCCGGTTCTGGCCAGGCTGATCGCGCAGGCCTGCCTCCACGCCGCCGAAGCCCATGCCGAGACGCTGACCCGCTTCTCCGCCGACGCCGCCGAACTGCCCTGCTCGGTCGCGGGCGGCGAACTCGGCACGCTCATCGAAGTCGCGGGCGGGATCGGCGACTCGCACGCGCGAGGACGTTCGGTCAAACTGCTCCGCTTCTCCAGCGGCTCCAAGGTGATCTACAAACCCCGCCCGTTGATCCTGCACGAACGCTTCACCGAGGTCGTCGAACAGCTCAACAAACGACTCCCCGGCCTCGAATTGCGGACCGCCGACGCCTTACCGCGCGAGGGCTACGGCTGGCTTCGGTTCGTCGAGCACCGGCCGTGCGCCGACCTCGCCGACGTCGACCGGTTCTACCGCCGCCAGGGCATCCTGCTGGCGCTCCTGCACGCGCTCGACGCCACCGATGTGCATTACGAAAACATCATCGCGAGCGGCGACCAGCCGGTGCTGATCGACATCGAGACGCTCTTCCAGCCCTCGCCCACCGTTCCGCCGGACGGCGACCCCGCGGCGGAGATGCTGGCGCGGTCGGTCCAGCGCACGTTGCTGCTCCCCCAGCTCTTCGCCGGGGAACACGGCGCCGTCGACATCTCCGGGCTGGCAGGCCGCGGCGGCAGGCTGCCCACCGACCAGGTCGAGTGGGCCGATCCCGGCACCGACCACATGCGGCTGGTCCGCGTGCCCGGCGAACTCGCGGGCGGGAACAACCTCCCGCGCCTCGACGGGCGCGACATCGCCCCGGCCGAGCACAGCGCGGCGTTGCTGGCCGGATTCCGGCTCGGCTACGACGCGATCTCCAGCGGGCGGGACGGGCTCGCCGAACATCTCCGGCGCTGCGCCGAGGACCCCATCCGGGTGCTCATCCGGCCAACGAACTTCTATTTCCGCCTGCTGGACGAGACCACCCACCCCGACCTCCTGCGCGACGCCGCCGACCGTGACCACGCGTTCGACCTGCTGGAAGAAGACTCGGCAGGCGAAGAGAAACTCCTCCGGCTCGTGCCGCACGAGCGGGCCGACCTCTGGGCGGGCGACGTCCCGATGTTCACCTCGAACCCCGGCTCGACATCGCTGCTGGATTCACGCGGCGACAGCGTGGAGGGCGTGGTAGACCGGCCGTCGCTGGACACCGTGCTCGCGAAGGTCGCGGACATGGACCCGCTCGACCAGCGCGACCAGGAATGGCTGATCTCGGCCACCCTCGCCATCAGCACGGCGACCGCCGGGCAGCACAGCGGCGGTGAAACCGTCGAAACGGCGGTGCCGAACCAGGCGCCCGACGCGGAACGGCTGCTGGTCGCCGCGTGCGGGATCGCCGATCACCTCGTCGCCAACGCCTTCTCCGACGAACGCCGCTCCAACTGGCTCGGGATCGAACTCGTCGACGACCGCTACTGGACCGTGCTGCCGATGGGCGCGGGTCTCGGCGAGGGTTACTGCGGGGTCGCCTTGTTCCTCGCCCAGCTCGCCGAGCTGACCGGGATCGCGCGCTACCGCGACCTGGCCACGTACGCGATCACGCCGCTTCCCGGCCTCTTCGCCACGCTCCGGGCCGACCGCGAGCTGGCCGCCACCGCCGGCTGCGGAGGACTGCTGGGGCTGGGCGGCGTCGCGTACACGATCGCCCGGCTCAGCACCCTGGTCGGCCTTCCCGCCGGCGACCTCATCGAGCAGGCTGTCGAACTGATGCCCGACGCCACCGCCGAGACGCCGTCCGGCTTCACGACGGGGCTCGCGGGCGGTGTCGCCTCGATGCGCTCGGTGTATGTCCAAACAGGACTGGAGACGGCGCTGGCGCGAGCGGACCGTTACACCGAGCGGCTACTCGACCGCGAACGTCCACAAGGGACGGGTTTCGCGCACGGTTCCGCCGGGATCGACTGGGTCCTGCGGGCACACGACCGGACCGGCGAAGAACCGCCCGGAAGGGCGGGCGACCGGGCGGAAAGCACCGGCGGCTGGTGCGAGGGCCTCGCGGGCGCCACTCTCGGTCTTGCCGCTCACCTGCCCGATCCCGCCAGTGCCCTGGAACTGGACCGGACCGTCAAAAGATTGTCCGACGGGGCACCCTTGCGGGATCTCAGCCTGTGCCACGGCGAATCCGGAGTCTTGGAAGTGTTGTGCGTGCTGGCGGAGAACGGGCACACTGGCGCAGCCGCAGCGGTACGGCGGCGGACCGGACATCTGTTCGCCGCCGTCGACCAGCGCGGTGCGCGCTGTGGGACCCCCGGCGCGATCCCCTCGCCAGGGCTGCTGAGTGGTCTGGCGGGCATCGGCTACGGGCTGCTGCGGCTGGGATTCGGCGACCGGGTCCCGTCCGCGCTGTTGCTCCGCCCCGACCGGCCGCATCCGGCGGCCACCATCGTTCCGACGGCAAACCGAGTATGAGGAGAAAACCCGAATGTACGAACGAGATCTGCCCGCCACCGAAGACGCCCTCGGCGCCGTGAACCTGCCGCGCGCCCTCGAGGTCGGCTCGCGCAACCACGCACTGGCGGGCAGCAAACCGCGGCTGAGCGCCAACCCGCTCGCCACTCTGTCGGGCGACCCCGGCTCGCCGTCCGTCGTCAGCCTCCTCTCCGGCGGCTGGATCTGAGAAGGTGTCACGAAGGCGGGCACGCGCCGCCCGCCTTCGTGATCAACTCTTCGCCGTAGCACGGGAATCCGCTCGCTATAGTCACGATGGTGGGGATCCGTTCGTCGCGGGTGATCGGCCGTGAGGCCGAACTGGCCGAGCTCTCCGGAGCTCTCGATCGCGCCATCGCCGGCCGTGGCGGCGCGATCTTTCTGGTGGGCGAAGGCGGGATCGGCAAGTCCCGGCTCGCCATCGAAGCGGCTTCGCGAGCGGTCGCCGCGAATATCCCGGTCCTCCAGGGCAGGGCCAGTTCGATCGGCCCGCTCGTCCCGTTCCGGCCGCTGACCCAGGCGCTGCTCTCGCACTTCCGCGGCGGCGGCCCGCCCGAGGTGGCGGAACTCGACCCGTTCATCCCGGTGCTCGCCCAGCTCGTCCCCGACTGGAGCCAAGGCGACCGGCCGCGGGAATCGGGCTCCCTGATGGTCCTCGCCGAAGCCGTGTTCCGGCTGCTGGCCGTCACCAGCCGCGACCGCGGCGCGCTCCTGGTCCTCGATGACCTCCAGGACGCCGACGCCGAAACGCTGTTCATCCTCGAATACCTCGTCGACAACCTGTCCGCGGCGCAAACCCTGTTCGTCGGCACGCTTCGCAACGAACCCTCCGACGCCCTCCACCTCGCGACCTCCGGTGCCCAGCGGATGACCTGCGCGATCCTCGAACTCGGCAGGCTCGGCCTCGCCGACACCCGCAAGCTCGCCGCGGCCTGTCTGGAGACCGAGCCGGGATATCTGCCTGCGCCGGCGGCCGAACTGTTGTGGCGCAACAGCGCCGGTCTGCCGTTCATCGTCGAGGAGCTGCTCCACGACATGGTGAACGACGGCCTGCTGGTCGAGAGCCGGGACGGCTGGCGTGTCATCGGCGAACTCCGTGCCCGCGTGCCCGCCGCGCTGGTCACCAGTATCGGCGTGCGGATGGAGCAACTCGGCGAGCAGGCGGGCGACCTGCTGTCGGTCGCCGCCATCATCGGCCGCCGTTTCCCGCTGTCGGTGGTGCAGACGGTCACCGGCACCAACGACCGGACCCTGCACAACCACCTCACCGCCGCGGTCTCGGCGAACCTCGTGACCACCGACGAGACGACGCCCGGCTGGTACGCCTTCCGTCATCCGCTGACCGCGGAAGCGCTCCTGGAGCGTCAGTCCCCGGCGCGGAAGGCGGCGCTAGCCCGTCAGGCCGCCGACGCGGTCGAGAAGCTGTATCCGGGACTGCCGGGTGATCTGTGCGCGCTCGTCGCGTCGCTCCGGTTGACCGCGTCGGACGAGCGAGCGGCGGGACGGCTGTTCGCCGAAACCGGTCGTCGCGCCCTCGACGCCGGTGCCGCCGACTCCGCGGTCACGATGCTCACCAAGGCCGTCGACCTGCTCGCCGGGGCCGACGCGGGAGATCGTGCCGAGGTGCTGGAGACGCTGCTGTACGCACTGGGACAAACCGGCCAGTTCGACCGCGCTGTCGAGCTTTCCGCCGGGTTCGGCGAGATCGGGACACTCGAACGAGCCGCCAAACTGCACACCCAGCTCGCGTGGGCCGCCTACATCGCCGGACGGCACGACGAATGCCTCGGCCAGATAGAACGTGCCCGCGCTCCCCTCGGTTCGGCGATCTCGCCAGCCCAGCAAGCCGCGCTCGACGCCGTCGAAGCGAACCTCTGGCTCGACGTCCCCGGCCGGGCCGGCACGGCGGAACGGCTCGCGCGCCAGGCGTGGAAGGTGGCCGAGGAGACCGCGCAACCGTTCGTCGTCTGCCAGGCCCTCCAGGTGCTCGGCATGCTCGCGCTGTCGAGGGACCTCACCGAATCCGAGCACTACATGCAACTCGCGCGGCGCACCGCCGAGGACAACCACCTGCACCACCTCCGCACCCAGGCGCTGGTCCGGCTCGGCGGGCATCGCGTGCTCATGACCGGCGACGAGCAAACCCTGCTGCTCGCCCGCGCCGACGCGCAACGGACCGGATCGATCACACTGCATTGCGCGGTCGATTCGGTGCGCACCATGCACGCGATCCTGCGCTGCGAGTTCGAGACCGCGCACGCGCTGCTGGAGGAGAACCTCGCCGTACTCGGCAGGCTCCGGCTGACCGCGCTGCTGCACTACGCGCATATGACCAGGGCGATGTCGGCCGGGCACCGGGCGGACCGCCCGGCGATGGAACAGGCGCTCGAGGACTTCCGGGAGAGCGGCGGCGAGAACGCGCAGGAGATGGTGCTGAGCATCGGGCTGGCGCGGGTCTTCTGCTCACTGCTCGAGGAGGACTCCGACCGGGCACGCCGGGAACTCGCGCAGGTGACCGAACTGGAGGACCGGCGGCCGAGCCGGTTCCACCTCGCCGGGCAACACGGGCTCAAGACGCTCGTCGACACCCTCGGTGGCGCCGCGTGCCCCGAAGACGGTGCCGCCGTGAGCGGGATGCGCTGGAACCGGCAGTTCGTCGAATTCGCGCACGCCGTCGAGCACGGCAGGCGCGGCGACGCGACCGAAGCCGAGCGAGCGGTGGCCGCCGCTCTGGAGACGTCGGCGCCCTATCCCTTGGCCCGGCACCTCGGCCTCCGGCTGATCGCCGAACCGGCCGCCGCCGACGGGTGGGGCGATCCGGCGGGCTGGCTCAAGCGGGCCGAAGAGTACTTCCACGGCCGGGACATCCAGGCGGTCGCTGCCTCCTGCCGGAGCCTGCTCCGCAAACTCGGCGCGCCCGTCCGGCAACGCCGGGCCGGTGTCGACCGCGTCCCCGGCGACCTGCGCGCGTCCGGCGTCACCGTGCGCGAGTACGAGGTGCTGGTGCTGCTCGCCGAGCGGATGGGCAACAAGGACATCGGCGCCCGGCTGCACATCTCCCCCAGGACGGTCGAAAAGCACGTCGCCAGCCTGCTCGCCAAGACCGGCCTCGCCGACCGTTCGGCCCTCGCCGAACACGCCGCCGGACCGCGACCTGGCATGCTGTGAGCCATGAGCGACCTCACCGTGTACGGCGCCGGCTGGTGCCCCGACGTGAAACGCAGCCGTGCCCTGCTGGACGCCAAGGGTGTCGAGTACGACTACATCGACGTCGAAGCGGACTCCGGCGCCGAAGAGACCGTGCGAGCACTGCAGAACGGTGAGCGGCGGATCCCGACCATCGTCTGGCCGGACGGCACCCACTTGGTCGAACCGAGCGACGACGAACTAACCGCGCACCTGAACCGATGACCTTGCCGGACGTCCCGGTCGGCACGAGGGTCGTCGTGCGCTACCGGATCGAAGGCGGGTTCACCGACGCGCTCGGCTACCTGCGCTCCCGCGACGACGCGGAATGCACCGTGGAGACCAAACGTGGTCTCGCGACGATCCGGCTGGCGGACATCGTGCTGGCGAAGACGGTTCCGCCTCCGCCGGCGCGGCGCCCTGCCTCCTCCATATAGCGAGTCGTCCATCCCGTCACGCGTGTCGTCCGTCCCGTCACACGTGTCGTCCCGCTGATCACGCGAACCCGCCACTCACGAGCGGGTCAGCTGAGCGGTTTGTCCAGCACGGCCTTCACATGGCTGAAGTTGTCGATCGAGTAGCGGCCGTGATACCGGCCCATCCCGCTCTCCCCCACCCCGCCGAACGGCAGGTCGGGCGCCGCGAGGTGGATGATCGCCGTGCCGAACACCAGTCCGCCCGACGACGTCTCCGCCTCGATCCGGCGCTTCGTCTCCTCCGACTCGGTGAAGGCGTACAACGCCAGCGGTTTGTCGCGTTCGTTGACGAACGCCAGTGCCGCGTCGACGTCGGGGACCTCGACGATCGGCAGGATCGGACCGAAGATCTCGTCCCGCATCACCGGGGCGTCCGGGGAGACACCGGTGAGCACGGTGGGCGCGATGTATTTCTCGTCGCGGTCCCCCTCGCCGCCGACGACCGCGATTCCGTTGTCCAGCAAGGCGGCGAGCCGGTCGTAGTGCCGGGTCGAAATGATCCGGCCGTAGGAGTCGCTGGTGGCCGGGTCCTCGCCGAACATCCCTTCGACCGCCTCGGCCAGGTGCTCCGCCAGCTTCGGACCGGTGCCACCGACCGCGAGGACGTAGTCGGGCGCGACGCAGGTCTGGCCCGCGTTGGCGAACTTGCCGTAGGCGAGCCGCTGCGCGGTCACGGCGAGATCCGCGCCCGGCTCGACGATCGCCGGGCTCTTCCCGCCCAGTTCGAGCGTGACCGGCGTGAGGTGCTTCGCCGCCGCGGTCATGACGATCCGGCCGACGGTCCCGTTCCCGGTGTAGAAGATGGTGTCGAACTTCTGCTCCAGCAACGCCGTCGTCTCGGGGATCGCCCCCTCGACGACGCGGACGCCTTCGACGTACTTCGGCAGGTGCTCGGTGATCGCGGCCGAGGTGTGCGGAGACAGCTCACTCGGCTTCACGACCGCGCAGTTGCCCGCCGCCAGCGCCCCGACCAGCGGTGCGAGCACCAGTTGCAGCGGGTAGTTCCAGGGCCCGATGATCAACGCCACGCCGAGCGGTTCGCGCACGACGCGGCCACTCCCCGGCCGCAGGGGCTGGGGGATGTCGGCGGGCTCCGGGGTCAGCCAGGAGTCCAGGTTCTCCAGCGTGTGGTCGATCTCGTTGCGCACGAGCGCGATCTCCGCGCGCTTGGCCTCGACGGCGTTCTTACGCAGGTCGGCGTACAGCGCCTTGAGGAACACGTCCTCCTGTTCGGACAGGAGCGTGCGCAACCCGATGAGCTGCGTCCGCCGCCAGGCCACCGGTTTGGTGACACCGGAACGGAAGAGTTCGCGCAGGTCATCGACTATGACTGACGCGTCGTTGCTGATCATGAAACGGAGCCTAACCGCTCACCGAGGCGATCGTCTGACGCGGCTACGTATAGGGCGTTATACGACCTTGTGGAGCCGTAGGCGTCTTGAAAGACCTCCTTCAGGACACCCCAGACACCTTCTCGCCCGCTCACTCACGCCTGCCTACCCGACCGCAAGTAGTCCTCTACTTGCGGTCGGGTAGCGGCGGGGCGTGGAGCCAATGTGGCATTGGGGACACTCAACGCCCCCAATGCCACATTGGGTTCACTCCACACCCTGCCGCAATCCCCGCGACCCGCCGCGCAACCCGCGTGAAGGCCCCCTTCACGCGGCTGAGCCGAGGGAAGGGGGCCTTCACGCGCTTCAATAGGCAGTCTCCAGCTACGGGTAACTGACCAGATTGCTCGGCGTCGTCCGCGGCGGGGTCACCGCTCCCGCGTCGTTGATCACGTGGGTGATGGTTCCCTTGTAGTTCAGCGACACCGTCACCAGGTTGTGGAACCGGACGCCGGAACGGTTCGGCACCTCGAACGCGTGGTACAGGTTCACCGCCGGGTTGTCGTTGAAGAAGCAGTAGCTGCCAAGTCCCCACGCCTCGTGTGTGGTCACGTTGTCCCCCACCTTGTAGGCGGCGTAGCCGTTGAGCCCGTTGGGACTCTTCCATCCGGCCTGATCGGGGACGTCGTACGGGATCTCGTTCTGGAAGAAGATCGTCCTGCCGTTCTGGCCGTTCCAGATCACCTGGTACTTCTGGTAGTGCTCGACGAACAGACCGGTCGCCAGCACGTTGTCGCCGTTGACGACCACGCCGGTGTCACCGGTGTTGATCGTCCAGCCGTACGTGCCCGCGTTGCCGTGGTCGGCTCGCCAGGCCCAGATGTGATCGATGATCGTGTCACGGCTGTTGACGATCAGGCTGTTCGTCGCCTTTCCCGCGAGCTGACCGCCGATCCGGAAGAACACGTCCTGCAACGTGGTCGGGTTGGCCGAGTGGTTCGCCGTCGAGCCCGCCTGGCCGACAGTGAGCAGCGACTGCGAGTTGGTCGTGCCGGCGTCGAACAGCAGGCCCTTGAGCCGCACACCGTCCACATCGGCGACCCGCATCGCGTCGACGCCGTTGTCGGGCACCAGTGTCGGGTAGCCGATGCCGAGGACGACGGTGTTGGCCTTGCTCACGTTCAGCGTCTGGTTCAGGTGGTAGACGCCGGGCGTGAAGAACAGGTTGCAGCCCTGGGAGAGCGCGGTGTTGATCGACGACGCCGTGTCCCCCGCCTTCACGACGTGGAACTGGCTCATCGGCAGCGAACTGCCCGGGGTGCTGCCACTGGCCCAGCTCGGCCCGGAAGCGTTGGTGCGCAAGGAAGGCAGAAAAACCCGGTACTTGCCGGAGCCGTCGAGGTAGAGATATGGGACGTCGCGGGACACCGGTGTGGTGCCGAGCGTCGTTTCCGGCGGGTTCGGGAACGTGTTGGCCGGGGCACCGTTCGTGCCGGAGAACACCATGTTCCAGACGCCGCCTTCCCAGCTGCCGTAGCCGCTGTCGCGGGTGTACCACTGCTGCTGCGAGATCGACGCGGTCTTACCGGAAACCTTGCTGTCGGCCGTGTATCCGCCACTGGCGAAGCCATAGCTGGCCGGGAAGAGGTTCAGGCCACCGCGGATGTCCATCCGCCGGAACGGAGCGGCCTGCGCGACGGCCCACCGGGTCGCGCCGCTGCTCGGGACGACGGCGAGGTTTTCCGCCGAGCGCCAGAAATTCTGCAGCGCCACCCCCTTGTCGGACTCGTTGAAGGCGTCGACGGTCACATCACCGTTGATCACGACGTCGCCCGGGTTCTGCCCGAGACCGGCGACGGAGGTGTAGTAGCCGACGTCGTCGTGGATCCCGCTGTAGACACCGGGTTTGAACAGATGCGCGTACCTGCGTTCGGTGAACTGCGCGGTCAGGGTGTCCTTCTGCTGGTTGAAGTCCGCGTCCAGCCGGGTCTGGATCGACTGCGCCGACATGCCGGGGTCGAAGATCCGCACGTTGGGGCCGAAGTTCGGGACGTCGGCCTGTACCGGACAGGTCGCCTGTGTCGTTCCGATGGTGTAGCTCGCCGATGCCACCGGGGAACTGGCCGAGCCCGACTTCAGCGCGATCGCGGAAACCGTGGCGGAGGCCGAGACCGTGATCGGCCCGGTGTACACAGTGGACGACGCGGTCGGCGTGAAACCGTCCACCGTGTACCGGATGGTCGCGCCCGCGGTCGCGGTCGACAACACGACCGAGCGGGCACTCGGGTAGCTACCGCCGGGCGGGTCGAACGTCGGCGCGGCGACGGTCGTGCCGCTACCACCGTGCGTGTAACCGAAGTGCGGGGTGTCGTACTGCGGCCCGCTCTTCTCGTAGGTGAACCAGTAGTCGAGCACCGTGCCGGTGGCGAGCGAACCGACGGTGTGCCGCCATGTGCCGCCGCTGTCGGCCATGCGGACGTTCTGCTGCCCCACGCCCGGAACGCCGGTGTAGTGGAGGTCGACGTACCGCGCGGTTGTCGCCGGTGTGAAGGAGAACTGCGCCTGGCTCGCGTTCAAGGACGCGGCGGTCTGGCTGTAGTCGGCGGCCGCGGCGGCGGTGGCACCGACGAGACCGGCGGCGATCAGAAGCGCGGAAAGACCGAGGGCGAGTACGCCCCGGACCCCTTTCCGTCGTTGGGGCTGCACAAGGATTCGGTTCACGTCGTGACACCTCCGGCGTTGGAAATCCACGGGCGAAGCAATTCGTTGCGCGCCACAACAAAGTAACCGTCCGTGCGATATGTCCAGATCACGCTTCGGTAACAGTGATGGTCCAAACCACTGACTGACCCGGACGGATCCACCGGATACGACCGTCCTGCCGCCCGGATACCCCCGTTCGGCCTCTTCAGGCGTCCGGGACGACGTACAGCGTCGAAGCTTCCCCACCGTGCATCGCACTCAAACTGGTCCGGCACGCCAGCAGCACTTCGCGGTTCGCGGCCGTGTCCGGCGGGACGCCGCAGCCGTCACAGGAGAGTTCAACCGATCCCGGGGCGGTCTCGTCGACCTCGACGACGACCGTGCGATCGCACCGGCGGCACCAGCGGTGCCCGGTCACGATCACGATGTGCATCGGATCGGAGATGCACTGATGCACCCAGCAGCGGTGCACGTAGCAGGTGGTCCGGACGTGCGCGCTCAGTCCGTGCTCCTCCGCCACGTCTTCGGCGGCGAGGATCGCGGCCAGCCGTCGATCGACGATCTCGCCGTACCGGTCCCGCCTTCGTGGTGGAGGTGCGGAGTCCGCCGGGGCGAGCAGTCTGAGATGAGCCCGGGAGGGTGGCGAAGTACGTAGCACCATGGGTCTCGACCTTTCGGCGTCCACGGGAAGTCATATCAGGTCACGCCGGTTTTCGCCGGAGTGACACCCGACCGGGCGACAAGGAGACCCGGGAGACCGCGTTTGTACGGACCTTGTATTCACGCTGCTCATGCTGGCCGGAAAACGGGCGAGTTCGTTCAGGAGGCAGGAATTGTTGACCAAGGTAGCCGTGCTCGCGACAGCGACCGCGCTCTCTTTCGGCGTGGCCGCACCGGCCAGCGCCGAGGTGACCGCGGCCGCGTTGCCCGCGGCCAGCATGGAAGCGGTGCTCAAGGCCGCGCAGATCGACCCGCGCCGGGCTGACAGCGCCTTGACGCCGGGCGCGAAGGACAGCGTGCAGCTGGTCGAGCAGGCGCTGGCCGCCAAGGGACTGCTCGACCAGCAATACGTCGACGGCCACTTCGGCACGTCGACGATCACGGCGTACTCCAGCTATCAGAAGTCGTTGGGGTACACCGGGCTCGACGCCTCCGGCCTGCCGGGCAAGACGTCACTCGAGAAGCTGGGCGACGGCCGGTACACCGTCACCGCGACGGTCTCGGCGGGTAGCCGCCTGACCTACCACGGCAAGACGATGAACACCCGCACCAAGGCGATGCTGGTGAAGGCGGAAGGGCTGCTCGGCAGGCAGCTCACCATCACGCAGGGCTCGTACAACCCCGGCGGCGTCGGCGCTTCGGCCGGGACGCACGACGGTGGCGGCGCACTCGACATCGGCGTCGAGGGGATGTCCTCGGCCACGCGGACCGACGTCGCGAGGAAGCTGCGTCAGGTGGGCTTCGCGGCTTGGATCCGGACTCCGGCCCAGGGTTTCGCCTACCACATCCACGCGATCGCACTGTCCGATCCGGACCTGTCGTCCGGCGCGCAGCACCAGGCCGGTGACTACTACCTCGGCTACAACGGCCTCGCCGGCCGGGGTTCCGACGACGGCCCCGCCGTCTCGCCGAAGCTCACCTGGGAGGAGTACCAGCGCGCGTGACCCGCTTCCCGGAGGCCACCTTCCGCCGAAATCGATCATCGGCGGAAGGTGGCCTTCGGGCTGTCCGGGAAGCCCCGGGTAGGCTTCGGCGCGACGGCAAAACCAGCGGGAAGGGAACATCGCGTGGAGGCTCAACCGGTCGGTCAGTGGCTCGACGAGCTGGCTTCGAAGGCCTCGACGCCCGGTGGTGGCGCGGCGGCCGCGATGAACGCCGCCGTGGGTGCCGCACTGGTCTCCATGGTGTGCAACCTGACCATCGGCAAGCCAAAATACGCCGAACACGAAGCGACGATGACCGAAGCACTGGCCAAGGCCGAAGACCTCCGCGGTCGCGCGCTCGGTCTCGCCGCCGACGACGCCGCCGCGTTCGACGCGGTGGTCTCCGCGTACAAGCTCCCGAAGGCCACCGACGAGGAGAAACAGGCCCGCAGCGCCGCGATCCAGGCCGCGCTGGTCGGTGCCGCCGACGTCCCGCTGCGTACGGCCGCCCTCGCCGCCGAAGTCATCGACGTGGCCGCCTCGATCCTCGAAGGCGCCAACACCAACGTCATCTCCGACATCGCGGTCGCCGCCTCCTCCGCCAAGTCCGCGCTCGAATCGGCCGTGGTCAATGTCGAGGTCAACCTCGCGTCGATGTCCGACGAGCAGCTGCGCAAGGACACCGAGGCCCGCCTCGCCGAGCACACCCCCGCCGCCGGGCGCGCCGACGCGCTCGTCGCCGAGGTTCGCGAGAGGATCGCCCGATGACGCTGATCGACGGGCGCGCGATCGCCGCCGCCATCACCGCCGAAGTCACCGAGACCGCCGCCAAGCTGCGTGAATCGGGCACCGCCCCGACACTGGCCGTGCTCGTGCCGACCGACGACGACGCCATCGCCTGGTACGTACGCTCGATCGAGCGTGCCGCGAAGAAGGTCGGCGTCGACTGCCGGGTGGTCCAGCTGGAGAAGCCGACCGGCGAGGACGTCACCCGCGAACTCGACAAGCTGTCCGCGGACCAGTCGGTCCACGGCATCATCTGCCAGACCCCGCTGCCCGAAGGCGTGACGCTGGACGATGTCGGCGCGCACATCGACCCGCACAAGGACGTCGATGGCGCGAACCCGGTCAGCCTCGGCCGCCTCACCGCGGGCCTCCCGACCTACGCGCCCGCCACCGCCGCCGCGGTGCTGGAGATCCTGAAGCGCGAGCAGGTCGCCCTGTCCGGCGCCCAGGTCGCCGTCGTGGGCCGCTCGACCGTGGTCGGGAAGCCCGCCGCGCTGCTGCTGCTCGGCGAGAACGCGACAGTGACCGTCTGCCACTCCCGCACCAAGGACCTCGCCGCGGTCACCAAGACCGCGGACGTCCTGGTCGTGGCGGTCGGCCGCGCGCACTTCGTCGGCGCGGACCACGTCAAACCCGGCGCCGTGGTGATCGACGTCGGCACCAACCCGACGGCCGAAGGCGGGCTCGTCGGCGACGTCGACCAGGCCGCGGTCGAGGAGATCGCGGGCTCGATCACGCCGGTCCCCGGTGGCGTCGGCCCGGTCACGACGTCGCTGCTGCTGCGGCACACCGTCACCGCCGCGCAGGCCTGATCCCGGCGCCGACGACGGCGGCCACCGTCTTCCGCACCTGCTCCGCCTCCGGGGCGGCGCCGGTGCGATCGGCAAACAGCAGATGCGTCGCGCCGATGAGCGTCGCCGCGAGCGTGTCGACGTCGGCGTCTTCGGCGATCCTGCCCTTTTCGCGTTCCGCTGTGAGGTAGCCGGCGATCATCACGGCGGCCTGCGTTAGCACCGGGACCCCGGCAGGCCACTCGCGGCGCAACCGGGCGCGCAGTTCGTCGCGGAAGATCACGAGCGGGACGATCGCGACCGCGACCGACTCGAACACCGCCGTGAGCGCCTCCGCCAGGTTATCCACGACCGTTCCGGTACCGACGGCCTTGCGAAGGCTCTCTTCGTCCAGCTTCTCGATGCGGTCCAGCACGAACTCGGCGAGGAACGCGTCGAAATCGTCGAAATGCCGGTGCAGCACGCCTTTCGCGCAGTCTGCCTCCGTGGTCACGGCACGGCTGGTGAGCCCGCTCGGCCCGTCCCGCAGCAGGACCCGTTCAGCGGCGTCGAACAACTGCGCGCGCACGGCGCGAAGAGCTACCCCGGTCGGCATACGGCTCCCTTGCGTTGACGAGTGGGCAAGTGCCCACTTAAGGTGGGCGCATGCCCACTCTACCTTCGGGGCGGGAGCCTCACCGGTATCGGCAGGCCGCGGAATCCTTCGGTGTGGACGTCGAACGCTACGACCGCACCCGGCCCGCCTATCCCCCGGAACTCATCGACCACCTCATCACCGCCGCACCGGGCCGCGAAGTCCTCGACGTCGGTATCGGTACCGGGATCGAAGCGCGCCAGTTCCAGGCGGTGGGCTGTCAGGTCCTCGGCGTCGAACCGGACCCGCGGATGGCCGAGTTCGCCCGCCGGAGCGGGATCGACGTCGAGGTCGCGACGTTCGAAACCTGGGCTCCGGCCGGCCGCCGGTTCGATCTGCTCGTCTCCGGCCAGGCATGGCACTGGGTCGACCCGGTCGCGGGCGCCGCCAAAGCCGCCGAAGTACTGCGGTCCGGCGGACTTTTCGCCGCGTTCTGGCATGTGCCCGAACCGCCGAAGGAGGTCACGGACGCCTTGACGGACGCGTACCGGCGGCTCGTGCCGGACGCCCCGATCGACCTCCAAAGTGTGCCGAAACAACCCACGGACCCGTACGGCCCGATCCTCACGGCGGCCGCCGACGGTCTGCGCGAGGCAGGCGGATTCGGCGCGCCCGAGCGAAGCCGCCACGACTGGGAACGGGTTTACACCCGCGACGAATGGCTGGACCAGCTTCCGACGTTCGGCTCGCTCACCTGGGTCGAACTCGCTCCGCGGAAGAAAATCCTCGCCGAGGTCGGCGCGGCGATCGACGGGATGGGCGGCCGGTTCACCAGCCGTTACGCCACCGTCGCGATCACCGCGGTCCGGGACTGACGGCCGGTGGCGGGAGCCGCGCCGCTCTCGCCACCGGCGTCCGTCAGGGAGTGACGGGGATGTTGGTCAGCCCGTTCACCGCCCTCGACACGGTGTTGGACGCGTAGACGACGTTGGGTCGTTCCGAGCACTTCGACGTCGACGTGATCTTGATGGCGTACTGACCGACGCCACCGAGATCGGACTTGTTGCCCCGCCAGACGTTGCCGCAGCCGTTCGGGAACGCCGGGGTGGTGCCGGGATTGTGCGTCTCGTAGCCGTTCACGAACGTCCCTGGCGAGGCGAAGGTGCCGGTGTTGTCCTCGATGACATACCCGAATCCCTTGACGTCGACCCAGGAATCGGCCGAGTTCTCCCCGGAAAGCCCTTGGCCGTCGAAGGTGTTGCCCCGGATGACGCCGCCCTCGGTGCCTTCCTTGACGTCGACGCCTTCCGCGGCGACGTACGGTCCGATGTGGTTGCCGATCACCTGGATCCGGTCACTGCGGTCGACCCCGCCGGAGTTCCCGTGACAAGCCCAGTTCGAGTTCGCCGAACCGAGGTAGACGCCCTCACCGTAACCCGCCTGCACGAGTCCGGTGTGGCTGATCGTCGAGTCGCGGATGACGCTGTCGGCCGACGAACGCCGGAAGTGCACGGCCTCCTCGTCGATCCGGTGCACCCGCACGCCGTCGATCACGGTGTGGTGCGAGTTGTCGGCCACGATCCCCTTCTTCGACTCCTGCACGGTGAAACCCCTGAGGTGCCAATAAGGCGCACCGTAGAGCCAGAGTCCGTACCCGGAATCCCAGCCCGCCGTGGGCGCCGGGCAAGAAGGCGCCTCACCCGACGGGCCGTCGTTGATCAGGACCGCCGTCGACGGCCCGGTCATCGTGATCGGCGCGCCGGCCGTCCCGGGTTTCGTGGCCACGAAAGAACCCCGGTAGGTCCCGGCGGCCAGGCGGATGGTCTGGCCTGGGCTCGCCGCGGCCAACGCCGCCTGTAGTTGCGCCGCGGTGGCCACGTCGACCACGTCTCCCGAGGGGACGCTTGTGGTCGTCGGTGGCCGGCTCGTGGTCGTGCTGGTCGGCGGAGACGTCGTGGTGGGCGGCGCCGTTCCCCCGCACGGGTTGCCGTTGACCGTGCATCCCGTCGGCACGCCCAGTCCGGTGGTGTTGAAGCCGAAAGTCGCCGACCCGCCGGGTTTGATCGTGCCGTTGAAACCGGCGTTGGTGACCTTGTAGTGCTGCCCGGTCCTGGTGAGCACCGAACTCCACGACGTCGTGATCGTGGTTCCGGGAGGCAGGTCGAACTCGATCGTCCACTGTGTGCTGTTCGCGTCCCCGGAGTTGGCCAGCGTGTACTTGCCGCCGTACCCGCTGTCCCAGACCGAACCCCGGACGAACGTGGCGGACAGGCTGGGCGCGGCCGCCTCCGCGGTGACGACGGCGCCGAACAGGCCCGCCGCCGACGCCGTGGCCGCGATCGCGGCGAGCAGTCGTTTCCTCGTCATTCCGTGCCTCCGCATTGCGTTCCGGCGATCGAGCATGCGACAGGGAGTCCCTGACCGGCGGTGTTGAACAGCCCGCGTCCCGGCCACAGCCAGCCGCCCTTGCCCGCCCCCGAGGTCATCCCGTCCTCGTCCCAGTCGGAGCCGTCCTGGGTGAGGGTGTCGTACAGCGTGTTCGCGTCGGGCTTGTAGACGAACTTCGTCGCGTCCTTACCCGCGCCGCGCAGGATCAGGTAGTCGGCGTCGACGTGGATCTCGTGGGTGACGTCGAACCGCCCGGCGGGGAAGGTGATCGTGCTCAGCTTCGGGTAACTCCCGGAGGGCGAGCAGGCGCTCTTGATCCCGTCGATCGCCGCCTGGATCCCGTTCGTGTCATCGGCACCGTCGTCGGGCTTGACGTCGTACTGGCTCGCCAGTTCCGCCGCGGTGACCTGGCAGGTGGCGTTCGGATTCACTTCACCGGAACCAGGCAGCGCGGAGCCACCCCGGTACCCGGCCTTGGACCAGTCGTAGAGCCCCGCGACCGGCGCGCGGCGATTGGCCGCGCCGACGTCGAGGCCGGTCAGCGCACCGGGACCCGGTGCCGCGCCCGCCGGCTCGGACGGTACCTGAAAGAGTGCGGCGGTGGCGACCACGGCGGCGACCACCGATAGGACGGCACGGCGAAGAGGACTTTTTCGGGACACCCGAAACCTCCGTGACGGACTGACGGAAGGTGTTGCGGCGTGTACACCCGGACCCCGTCTTTATAGTTCACGCCCCTGTCACCCGTCAACGGATGTGAACCATGTCCATGTATGTGAACTGCTATCGCCCGGCGCGGCCAAGTCCTTCACGGACCCGGAACACCCTCTCCCACCAGTCGCAAAGGGTGGGACGTGAAGGGCGCCTTACCGCGGCGCACGACAGTGCACCCAATGCGGCATTGGGGGCCTTGAGCGCCTCCGATGCGACATTGGGTGCACTCTTCCCTGCCTCAGCCGCAGCTAAGGCCGAACCGACTCAGCCGTCCCCGGTGCGGAAGCGGTCGAGCACCCGCCGCTCCCGCTTGGTCGGGCGTCCCGCGCCGCGTTCCCGTCGCGCGACCGGCACGGCGGACTCGGGCGGCGGCGCGGGCGTCCTGTCGATGAAGCAGGTCGCGGCATCGACGGCGCCGACGCGTTTCTGGATCACCCGCGTCACTTCCAAGATCCGCGTGGTGTCGTTGACCCTGGCCCGCACCTCGTCGCCCGCCACGACCGTGGTCGCGGGTTTGGCGGGTTTGCCGTTCACGCGGACATGGCCGCCACGGCACGCCGCGGCGGCGTCCGGCCGCGTTTTGGTCAGCCGGACGGCCCACAGCCAGCGATCAACTCGAGTGGACTCCACAGCCGTACATAGTGGCCCA
The DNA here is from genome assembly GCF_001953865.1 of Amycolatopsis coloradensis. Lineage (GTDB taxonomy): Bacteria > Actinomycetota > Actinomycetes > Mycobacteriales > Pseudonocardiaceae > Amycolatopsis > Amycolatopsis coloradensis. The sequence continues at coordinate 62,375 of NZ_MQUQ01000028.1, read as the reverse complement.
TCCACGCTCGCGATGCCCACCCACCTGGCCCGAGCTCGCGGAAAAGAATCCACGCCATTATTGCCACCCGTCCGGGCGATAGGTATAACTTGTTCTAAATCACTCAACGGTGAGGACGACCACATGAGCGAAGAAACCATGCAGAACAGTACATCAAGACGATTATCCCGCCGCGTTTTCATCGCAGGAACTGGTTCTATCTTGGGCGCCGCGGCGCTGGGCGGGACCGCATTCGCCTCTTCAGGGAACAAGCCGTCCGGGAGCACCTCGATCGCCGACGCCGCACGAGTCCCGGCGCTCGTCGTCGGTTCCGGTTACGGCGGCTGCGTCGCCGCGCTCCGGCTCGCTGAAGCGGGTGTCGACGTCCACCTCGTCGAACTCGGCATGGCCTGGGACACCCCGGGCACGGACGGCAAGATCTTCGCCAACACCACCACCCCCGACTACCGGTCCTTCTGGCTGCGGACGAGGACCAAACAGCCGCTGAGCAACTTCCTCGGCTTCCCACTGGACAAGGAGGTCCCGCGTCACACCGGGATCCTCGACGCCGAGGAGTTCAGCGGCATCACCGTCTACCAGGGCCGCGGCGTCGGCGGTGGCTCGCTGGTCAACGGCGGGATGGCCGTCACCCCGAAGCGTGAGAACTTCGGCTCGGTGCTGCCGACGGTCGACGCCGACGAGATGTACGGCGTCTACTACCCGCGCGCCAACGCGGGCCTCGGCGTCGCCACCATCGACCCGGACTGGTTCGAGACGGCCGACTGCTACCAGTACGCGCGGGTCGGCCGGAAACACGCGCAGCGATCGGGTTTCCCCTTCCTGTTCGTCCCGGACGTGTACGACTGGGACTACATGAAGAAGGAGCAGGCGGGCACGGTTCCGAGGTCCGCGCTGGCGGGCGAGATACTCTACGGGAACAACGCGGGCAAGAAGTCGTTGCAGCAGACCTATCTTCCGCGGATCAAGGCGACGGGACGCGTGACCATCTCGCCCCTGCACCGCGTCACCACGGTCACCCCCGCCTCCGGCGGCGGCTACACCGTGGTCCTGGAACAGCTCGACACCAGCGGCGCGGTCACCGCGATCAAATCCGTGACCGCGGACAAGGTCTTCTTCGCCGCGGGCAGTGTCGGCACGAGCAAGCTGCTGGTCAAGCTCAAGGCCACCGGAGCGCTGCCGAACCTCAGTAACGAGGTCGGAAGGGGCTGGGGCGACAACGGAAACGTCATGTGCGGCCGGGCCAACCACATGTGGGACGCCACCGGCGCACTGCAATCGTCCATTCCCACCGCCGGCATCGACAACTGGGCGGCGGGCGGCGCGTTCGCCGAGGTCGCGCCGCTGCCGACCGGTATCGAAACCTACGCCTCGTTCTACCTGTCCATCACCAAGAACCCCAACCGGGCGGCGTTCTCCTGGAACGCGGCCGCGAACAAGGTCGACCTCAACTGGCAGACCGCCTGGAAACAGCCGTCGATCGACATGGCGAAGACGATCTTCGACAAGATCAACGCCAAGGAGGGGACGATCTACCGGACCGACCTCTTCGGCGTGTACAAGATCTGGGGCGACCATCTCACCTACCACCCGCTCGGTGGCGCGGTGCTGGGCAAGGCGACCGACAACTACGGCAGGCTCCACGGCCACCCGGGGCTTTACGTGATCGACGGCTCGCTGATTCCGGGTAATACTTCGGTCAACCCGTTCGTCACCATTACCGCGCTGGCGGAAAGGAACATCGAAAAGATCGTCGCCACCGATTTGTGACGACGATCTTTCGAGGGCCGGGGTGGCTGCCCCGGCCCTTTCTCATATCTTCGGCAGCACGCAGACCGTGTCGATTCCCAGAACGTGGTTCAGCCGCCCGAAAGCGAGCCAGGAACCGATGCTCATGCTCAGTTCCACGATTTCCTTCTGGCTGTAGTGCTCGCCCATCCGCTTCCAGAATTCGTCGTCGATCCCGTGGTGGTCGAGCGCGTAGCGTTCGGCGTACTCGGCGGCCAGCCGAGTACGCTCGTCGAACACGTCGGTGGTGCGCCACTCGGTGACGGCGTCGGCGAACCCCTCCTCGACCTTCTCGCCGTCGCGATCGGTCCGCCAGTCCAGGCAGAAGACGCAGCCGTTGATCTGCGCGATCCGCAACCGGGCCGCCTCGAACTCACGGAGCCCGAGCGTCGTGTGCGAGTAGACCGCGAGCGAAAGTTTCGACGCCGCGACGCCGATGCCGGGCACCATCTCACCCCATACGTAGCCGATCGGGTCCTTGCCCTCGGGGATGTCGATGTTCATCGCGCGCTCCTTCCGAGCTTGCCGGTGGCCGGTCGCAACGGGACGTCGAGTGCGTCGTAGAGACCGGGTTCGGCGTCCACGAGCCAGTCGATGGCGCCGACCAGCCTGCCGACCGCGGTCGCGTTGCCGCCGGCGGACCGGTTCTCACCCTCGTCGATGGCCTCGATCGAGACCTCGATCCTGGGGCGGCCTTCGATGATCACCCGGTGCGCGCCGTCGCCGCTGGGCGGTTTCGGCCAGTCCGGGGCGCACGAGGCGTGGATGCGAGTGACGTGCTCGATGACGATGCGCGGCTCGCCGTCCACGATCCCCTGCACTTCGAAGCGGACGGCGCCCTGCGTGCCCGCCTCGAACTCGCCCATCGCCCGCGTGGTCACGGTTTCCTCGAGCGGACGGCGGTCGAGCGTCTCGCGGATCTCGTCGAGGTCGACGCCGAGACCGCGGGCGATCAGCCGCACCTGCCCGCCCCACACCATCGTCGGGACCGACGGGGCCAGCATCGGCGGCTGACAGTCCATCGGCTGCCCCATTCCGACCAGGTAGCGGACGGAATCCGGCTGGTCGTAAGTGGAGTAGTCGAAGATCTCCTGGCAGCGGACCGCGTCCACGGTGGTGCCGAGCCCGCTGATCAGCAACGGCAGGACGTCGTTGCCCCAGCCGGGATCGACGCCGGAAACGAACAGGGAACCACCGCCATCGGCGATCGCGGCGAGCACGGGTTCCCGCAGTTCTTCGGGCGCGTTGCGCTGGTCGTACAGCGCGTAGAGCGCGGGTGTCACCACCACCGCCCCGGCCCGGATCGCGCGGACGATGTCGGCCAGCGCTTCGGCGGGACGGATGTCACCGGACGCCGCGTACACCACCGCCCGCGGACCCGCCGCCAAAACCGCTTCGATGTCATCGGTCGCCGCCACACCCAGTTCACCGTCGCCACCGGCGAGCACGGCCGCGTCGCGGCCCACTTTCGCGGGATCGTGCACGAGCACACCGGTGAGTTCCAGCGCCGGATGCGCGTCGACGGCCCGGATGGAGGCGCGGCCGATGTTGCCTGTACCCCAGACAACGGTGGGAATCATGAAGTCGAGGTTAACCGAATACCGGACCGGTTCCCAGTACCGAAACAATCACGAAAGCCGCAGGTCAGAACGCCTTACTCGGCTTCATTCCAGTGGGCAACGAAAGCGTTCCGGTACGCGGAACGGACACCGTTCCCTTCGCTGAACGGCAATACCGGTTCGGCCGTTCGCCGACCGTTGTGTAGTGTGCGCTCTCGTGACGAGCCCCGAGTCGGACAGAACTTCGCCGCCGGTCATCCGGCGGCGAGTCGTCGTGTCCGGCCGGTAAGGGCCGGCTCTCTCTCGCTTCCCGGTGACCGGAGCGCTGTTCCGTGCGCCCGGCCGGGTTTCCTCCTGCCCCGCGTACGGCTTCTCCTGCTCACCTTCTGCTTGGGAGTCGTCCGTTGCCCCTGTTCGTCTATGTCCTCGGCCTTGCCGTCTTCGCGCAAGGCACCTCCGAATTCATGGCCTCCGGGCTCGTGCCCGGGATCGCCGGTGACCTGTCGGTCCCGGTGGGCGCCGCCGCCACGCTGACGTCGGCGTACGCCGTCGGGATGATCGTCGGCGCTCCTGCCATGGCCGTGCTCAGCGCACGCTGGCCTCGCCGCCGGGCGCTGGCCGGGTTCCTGGCCGCCTTCGTCGTGGTGCACGTGGTCGGCGCGCTGACGACGAGTTTTCCGGTGCTGTTCGGCACCCGGATCGTCGCGGCCGTCGTCAACGCCGGATTCCTCGCCGTCGCCATGCCCGTCGCGGCCGCCTTGGCACCACGGGGAAAGCGGGCACGCGCGACCGCGATCCTGCTGGCGGGCATCACGCTTTCGTGTGTCGCCGGTGTGCCCGCAGGAGCCGTACTGGGTGATCTCGCGGGCTGGCGCTCGGCGTTCTGGGCGGTCGCCGCGTTGTGCCTGCCCGCACTGGTTCTCGTGTTCCGTTCGGCGCCCGCCGACACCCCGCATCCGCACGAAATCTCGGTCAAACGCGAAGCGGGCGAACTGAAAACACGTCCGGTACGGCACGCGATGATCCTGGCGGCCTTGGTCAACGGCGCGACCTTCGCGACGTTCGCGTTCCTCGCGGTCATCGCGACGGACGTCGCCGGTCTTCCCACCGCGGCGGTTTCCGGATTGCTGGCGGCGTTCGGGGCCGGCGCGTTCATCGGGGTCACCGTGGCGGGCCGCGCGGGCGACGGTGGGCTCCGGCGCGGCCTGATCGTGGCGTTGTGCTCATTGCCCGTCGGCTGGGTGGTGCTGGCGGCGGCCAGCGCGCACCCGGTCGCCTTGTTCGTCGTGACCACCATCCAAGGTGGACTGTCGTTCGGGTGCGGCTCGGCGCTCGTGGCCAGGATCATGCACGTGGCACCCGGCGCGCCGACGCTGAGTGGTTCGTTCGCGACCGTCGCGCTCAACGTGGGCGCGTTCCTCGGCCCGGTACTCGCCGGTCTGGTCACGGAGTCGACCGGCGACTACCGGTACGCCATCTGGACCAGCGCGGCGATCGCCGTCGTGGCGCTCACGCGGGTGCCGAGTCGCTCCTGAACCGCGCGTGAAGCAGGAAGCGGCGTTCGCGATGGAATGCAGGAGGGACAGCCGGTTCAACCGGACGGTTTCGAACGCCCACCGCGTCAACGGACCAGGGTCGCAACACCAGCCTGTCGTCCACGATCAGGCACGGCTGCTTGACGGCCCGGAAGGTACCGGGCTCGATGAGCAGAGGTACCGGCCCATCATGGCGCATCCGCGCCGCCGACCTGGGTAACATCGGCCGGACCATGGAGATGATCACTGTCCCGGCGGGCGAGGTAACGCTTTCGGACCGGCGGACGCGACAAAGCTGGACCGTGGACGTCGCGTCCTTCTTGCTCGCGCCTGTCCCGGTCATCGGCGAGACCGGCAGGCTTCCCCTCATCGAGGTCTCGTGGCTCGATGCCCTTCGGTTCTGCAACACGCTGTCCGAACGCGAGGGGCTGGCCCCGGCGTACCGGCTGGATTCCTTGGCGTGGGACCGGTCCGCGAACGGCTACCGCCTGCCGTCCGAGGCGGAATGGGAGCACGCCTGCCGCGCCGGAACGACCGGCCCTCGCTACGGGCCGCTCGAGGACATCGCCTGGTACCGGGAGAACTCGGCGGAATCGGTGCACGACGTCGGCGGGAAGGCGCCCAACGCGTGGGGCCTGCACGACATGCTGGGCAATGTCTGGGAGTGGTGCTGGGACGTCTACGACGCCGAGGTCTACGGCGAGTACCGGGTCCTGCGGGGCGGCGGATGGTTCGACGAACACTGGAGCTGCCGGGCCTCGGTGCGGCGCCGCAGCCACCCGACCTTCCGCGTCGACGACGTCGGCTTCCGCCTCGCCCGGTCACTGTGACCCCGCCCGCGGCCCACGACGATCACACGATTGAATGGCGCCACGGACACCCGACCGGGTGTCGGACCCTGGAGGACACCGTGACCGGAACCGCTCCCCGAGACGTCGAACGCGTCTATTCCACCGCCGACGTCGTCGCGAAACTGCGCCGTCTCGCCGACGCTCTCGAGTCCGAGACCTCGTTCCGCATCCAGATTGCCGGGGAACGGTTCCGCGTCCCCGCCCGCGCGCAGTTCTCGATCGAGCACGAGCGGGGCGACGGCGAGGAAGAGGTCGAGTTCCAGCTGAAGTGGAAGATCGAGGAAGCCGACTCCGACGACGACTCCGAAGGCACCGTCGTCTGATCTTCCGTCCACACAGGACCTGCCAGGGCGGGCTCGTATTTCCGTGGCGAGCCCGCTATCGCCTTCTCTACTGTTCCCCCGGTGACCAAGACCTACGACCGCCGCGCGTTCGCCGTCGCCTACCTCGAAGCTCAGCCGGACTACTCGCATCCGTTCATCGACGACGAAGCCGAATACAACGCCCTGTTCGCTCACCGGGAGCAGCTGCTCAAGGGGCTGGAATCACTCTACGGCCTCGAGCTGACCGATGCGGGCGTCTCCGACAGGACCGACGGCTCGGTCCTTTTCATGCTGTTCCGCAGTACGGCCCGGAACCATCTGGCGGTCAAGGCATCGGGTTTCCTCGAAGGCGGATTGCTCATCAAGGTGCTGGAGCGGTCCGGACAGGGAGAACCGGTGTTCAAGTCGATGGAACGAAGCATCGACCTGCGAGAGCGGTTGTGGGAGTCGTACGTCGACACGATGGAGCTGTTGCTCGGCATCCTGCTCGGCGACCGGGCGGACGCGGTGTTCACGGCTGCCGATCTGCGTGAGATCGGAGTGGACGACACGGAGCCACGAGCCTCGTGAGCGCGAGGCACGGCAACCCGAGCCGTTAGTCCGGTTCAGTGAAACGACCGCTCCCGCGGAAAACGACGTAACGCCGCGTGCCCTCACCAAGATCTTCGAAAGAGCACCGAAACCTGATCTTGGCCGGTGCCTCACGGGGAGGAAACAGCGTGGCGTTGTTCGGCAACAATCAGAGCGCGGAAGTCGTCGCCCTTCAGCAGCAACTGGCGGCGGCGCACGCGACGATCGGGGAGTTGAGGGGCTGGGTCGGACACCTTCGCGGAGCCGAAACCGCCGCACTCGAAACCGACCTCCGCCGGTTGAAGGCAGCGGTCGAGCAAGCCAAGGCGGAACATGCCGCGCAGTCCGCCTCCCGGCAGCAACTGGCGGCCGAGCTGGAGTCTTGGCGCTCCCAGCTCGTCGAGACTCGTGAACTCGCCTTGCTCCAGCAGGTCGGCATCTACGAGTACTCGCATCCGCTCGAGGACGCGCTGGCTTACAAGGACGCGCTCAGCGAACTGCGGCTGAACATCAAGGCGGCTGCCAAGACCGACGCCGTCACTTGCCAGGTCGACTGGGCGGTCAACGGATCGGTCAAAGAGGGGCAGAAACTCGGCCGCGACATGGCCAAGTTGATGCTCCGGGCTTACAACGCCGAAGCCGACAACGCGGTCCGCGTGGTCAAACCGCATACGGTGGAATCCGTCAAGAACCGGCTGACGACCACGCGAGACACGATCAGCAAGCTCGGCACGCTGATGCGCATCACCATCTCAAGCGACTACCACCGGCTCAGGCTCAAGGAGATCGACCTGACCGCGGACCACCTGATGAAGGTCGAGGTCGAACGCGAAGTGGTGCGGGAAGAACGCGCCAGGCTCCGCGAAGAGGCCAAGGTCATGAAGGAGGTTGAGCGGGAGCGGGCACGTCTCGCCAAAGAGCGCGCCCACTACACCTCGGTCCTCGCCCGGCTCGAGGCGAAGGGTGACACCGAAGGCTGGGCCAAGGCGAAGGAACAGCTGGCCGCCGTCGATGACGCCATCGCCGGTGTCGAGCAACGAGCGGCGAACGTCCGCGCCGGCTATGTCTACGTCATCTCGAACCTGGGCGCGTTCGGACCCGACATGGTGAAGATCGGGATGACCCGTCGCCTCGAACCGATGGACCGGGTCCGGGAACTCGGCGACGCGTCCGTGCCGTTCCGGTTCGACGTGCACGGGCTCTTCTTCTCCGAAGACGCGGTCGCCCTCGAAACGGCCCTGCACCGGGAACTGGCGGCCGATCGCGTCAACATGGTGAATCCGCGGCGCGAGTTCTTCTACGCCACGCCCGCGCGGGTGAAGGAACTCCTCACCAAGCTCGGCGACGACCACATCCTCGAATACAAGGACGCCGCGGACGCCGTCGAATGGCGCGCGTCCCGCCGCGACGACGAACGCTCGCTCGCCTTGTCGGCGGTCGCGTCGAACACCGACGCGGGCGACGACGGCGACCTCTCTTCGGACGGCGACCTGACATGAGTCACCCCAACCCGTCGCAAGCGCCTCCCCGTCCCCCGTCGTGGTTCCCTGATCCTCTAGACGAGTCCCTGCTGCGGTACTGGGACGGACATCGCTGGACCTTCTACACCGCCGATCGTCCCGTACCCGCGCCTTCGGCACCTCCGCGACAGGCGCCTCAGCCCTCTCCCGCTCCGGCAGCACGCCCCGACATCGCGGCGGCACTGCGGAACGTGCGCGGAGTGCTCGTGGGTTCGATGAAGGAGGTCAATCTCCTCCCCGGCTATCTCCGGCCCGAAGAACAGGTACTCGCGCTGACCAGTGCGCAAGGCGAAGGCCAGGGTGTGCTCGCGTGCACGAACCGCCGGTTGCTCTTTCTCTTCGTCGGGGTCGTGCGCCGTCAGTTCCTCGAGGTCGACTGGAACCAGACGAAGCACATTTTCTACTCGCGGTCCACCAAGACCTTTTCGGTCTACACCACCAAGTTCATTAAGCGGGCCGTTCCGGCGTTCACCGTTCGGGTCAACAACCTCGATGACGCGAACTCCATCGCCTACGCGGCTCAGTCGGCGGCCGCGGCACCGCGGCTGGACGTCGTCTGACTCAGACGATGCCACCGTTGGCGCGCAGGACCTGGCCGGTGACCCAGCGGGCCGGGCCGTCGAGGAGCAACGCCGTGGCGGTCGGGCCGGGCGCGACCGCGTTCAGGGTGATGTCGCGACCGCGCTTTCTTTTCGGCCGGAGGCCTCGGATTTGCGGAGGTGGGCCGCTGACATGGCCGCGAGAGTGAACAGCCACTGCCGCGGCCCGGCCCGCGGAAAGCGAAAGCGCGCTTCGAGAAACCCGGCCTAACCAACCGACTTCGCGGCCGAAACCGCTTGCCCGGCGTAAGACCGTCCGAAAAGGACAGTGTGGACGAGGAGCGGGAACAGCTGGTGTGCCCCGATTCGCTCGGCCCAGCCGTCGGCGAGCGGTGAGACCTCCTGATAGGCGGCCAGTACACGGTCGAGCAGCGGGCAGCCGAACAGTTGCAGCATCGCCAGGTCGCTCTCGCGATGACCGCCGTGCGCGGCGGGATCGATGAGCGAGACCTCGACGGCGCCCCACAGGACATTGCCGTTCCACAGATCGCCGTGCAGGCGCGCCGGAGGCTCGGCCGGCCCGGCCACTTCCGGCAGCCGCGCACAGGCTCGCTCGATGACCTCGGCTTCGCCGCCGGTCAAAGTTCCATCGTCGACAGCGCTGCGCACGTAAGGCAGGACCCGGTGTTCGGCGTACCACCGCGGCCAGTCCTCCCCCGCCGCGTTCCGCATCGGGGCCAGGCCGATCCACGCGTCGGCGGGCCCGCCGGGCGGCGCCGCGCCGAACGCGGGCGCTCCGGCCGCGTGCAACGCCGCCAGTCCCCGCCCCAGCCGCTCCGCCGCGTGGTGCGTCGGACGCCCGTCACCGACCAGTTCGGTGACCAGCCACTCGTCGTCGTCCCCGCGGACCTCGGGCACCCGCACGGCATCGGCCGCACCGAGCCACCGCAGTCCCGCCGCCTCCGCGGCCGTCGCGTTCCGCGCGTGCCCCCGCTTGACGATCACGGTGTCGCCGCTGTCCAGGACCACTTCGGTCACCGCGCCCTTGAGGCGCCGCTGTTCGACGACGGCCCGTCCGGTGATCCTCGTGGCCGCCTCGGCAGGCGTCGAAACCTGGGTCATGCCCGCAACCTACCGCCGCTGATCGGGTGAACGCTCGTTGTCTAGAGTGATCAGCGGGGGAAATCCACGCGCTTTCACTTTCGAGGGGAGATCGGTCGTGCCCACACGTCCGAGAGTTCGTCATGCCGTCATCGCCGTGATGCTCGGCGCCGCGCTGGTCGGCTGCACGCCGCCGGCGAACATCGGCCAGGCCAAGAGTTCCGGCACCGTGACGTCCGGGGAGGCTCCCGCCAGCGAGCCCCCGACGACGACGCCGAAGCCGTACCTGACCACCACGCCCACGCTGGAGATCACCGGGGAAGCGGTCAAGCCCGGCACGAAGCTGAAGTTCGGCGAGCAGGCGATCATCCCGTTCTACAGCCACTACGCGAAGGGCGTCGTCGGGCTGACGGTCACGGTGGAATCGGTCAAAGCGCCCGACGCCGACATCGACGGCCTGCCGCTCAAGGACGAGGACAAGGCCAAACTGCGCGGCAAACACTTCTTCTTCGTCCGCGAAAAGCTGACGAACGTCGACGGCACCAACCTGGCCGAGGTGTACGCGCCGAACCTCAGCGCCAGGACCAAGAGCGGCGGCTGGCCGGGTTCCCTCCTGGGGATGGGGAACTCCGACGTCGCCGGCTGCGAAGACCAGAACTTCGCGCCGAAGGACTTTTCGGTCAAGGGGGCGGTCTTCGAGTCCTGCCGCCTGCACTTCGGGGTCGCGTCGGACCCGATCACGTCGCTGGCGTACACCTCGCAGCCCTACGAAAGCGCCGATTCACGAGCCGTGACCTGGCGCAACAAATAGCCCGGCGGGCTTGCCGACCTCGGTCGGGCTACATCCGGTCAATGCCCGGAATTCGCGGACGAGATGCGCCTGGTCGCTGTACCCACCCCGGTACGCGACCTCCGACCACGAGAGGGAAGACGCCCGGTTCAGCAGCGCCATCGCGCGGTTGAGCCGGGTGATCCGCCCGATCGTCTTGGGGCCCAGTCCGATCTGCTCGCGGAACCGGGCGTTGAGATGCTGTCGGCTCCAGCCGATCTCGTCCGCGAGCGTGCCGACGCGGACAGGGCCCGCCGACAACCTGTCCCAGGCGTAGCGGACGGGTGCGGCGAGTTCGAGGCCGCGAACCAGCCGCGACACGAGGTACTCGTCGAGCAGCCGGAAGCGTTCCGGCCAGCCCGCGGCCTCCGCGAGTTGCTCGGTCAGTGACCCGGGCGGCAGCAGATCGGCCGCGCCGACCGTCGAATTCGCCAGCGCCCGCAACGGAATTCCGAACAAGCCGTACGCGCCGAGCGGTGTCAAGGCGACGGCGATGCCGCGCGAACTCCCGGCCTGTTCCACGACCAGTGGCCGGTCCCGCAAACCGAGCACCGGTGAATCCGAGACCATGCCGTCCGGTCCGCGGCGGACCGGCGCTTCGAGGTCGATCGCCCAGGTGAGCACGGACAACGGCGTGACCTGCCAGGAAACCGGCTCGATGTCGGGGAGATCGTGCGCGACATAGCTCAGGACATGAGCGGCGAGGCCGGGGTGGGGTGCTCCAAGAACTCGCTCACCCGGCGCGCGGACGATCTCCCGCCGCGGCACCACGAGACTCCATCCGCCCATGCCGCCATCTTACTTTCGTTCAAGACCGGAAACGTGGCTCTGCCTAGCGTTCTCCTCATGAAGAAAACAGGGGGATTCAGAAATCCGGCGGCCGAGAAGCGCTATTTCGCCGCCTATGACCGTGCCATGGCCGAGTGCCCGGTGCCGGACGGGGTCTTCAACGTCGCGACGCGTCATGGCGTCACCCGGGTCTACCGTTACGGCGGCGACGGCCCGCCGATGGCACTGTTACCCGGGCTCATGGCGACTTCCGCCTGCTACGCGGCCTTGCTTCCCGCTTTGGCCGAGCGGCACGCGGTGTACGCGATCGACACCCTCGGCGAGGCGGGCGGCAGCGTGCAAACGGCGCCGTTCGAGGATGTTCGCGACCGTGCGGCCGTTCTCGACGACGTCTTCGAGAGCCTGGGGCTGACCGCGGTGCACCTCGTGGGTGGTTCGACCGGTGGCTGGCACGCGGTCAACCAGGCGATCCACGCACCCGGCAGACTCGCGTCCCTCGCGTTGCTGGACGCGACCACCGTTTCGGCGCCGTTCGCCCGCGAAGTGTTCTGGTACGGCGCGGCCGCGGCCGTGCTCGACAGCGAACGCCGGTGGCGGCGTTTCCTCATCTGGTCCGCCGGGGAGGACATCTTCGACCAGCCCGCCGCGCAGCTGGTGCTCGCCGGAATCCGGTCGTACCGCGCGCGGATACCGTTCCAGGTTCGCCCGAGCGAGGAGGCACTGCGGTCCATCGAACTGCCCACGCTGGCCCTGTTCGGCGGACGCAGCGCCGTGCACGATCCGGCCGCCGCCGCCGCCCGATTCGCGAGTCTGCTCCCCCACGCCGACGTCGAGATCCTGCCCGGCGCCGGGCACTACCTCTATCTCCGGCCGGAGGATCGCGACCTGATCATCGACCGTCTCCTCAAGTGGGCGGCCTAGGCAGCCCGCGCACCGGAACCGCGGCGCGCGGCGACCAGGCTGGCCCGGCACGCGACGATCAGGCGGGCCGAGGCGGCGCTTGCGCCGTGGCCGCACCGGGGACAGGACATCGTGACGGCACCGGACAACTCGTCGACGGATACGGTCAGCGCGGTCGCGCACGAACGGCACCAGCGGTGCCGGGTGATCGGGTTGACGTGCAGCGGGGACGCGACGCACTGGTGGATCCAGCGGCCGTGCACGTGGCAGGTCAGGCGGTCGTCCGGGGACAGGCGGCCGACGTCTTCCGCGTCGTCCTCCATCGCCAGCAGAACCGGCAGGGGGCGGCTCACCGGGTTCAGCCGCGTGGTCGAGGCCAGTGTCGTGGTGTTCATCGCTTTCTCCTTCCGGCTCTTATCAGGACGTCGAATGGAGAACGCCAGATACGACACAGCCGGGCGACTTTCTTTCGAAGATCTTTCCCGGCCTCACCCTGGCGGGTGAATTGATCTTGGTCGAGGCCAAACCGGGTCAACGACGCGTATCTTTCCGATCATGACGACCACCCTCGTTCCACTGTCCACTTCGGACGGTCATGGGGGCGACTACCTGCTGCTTCCACCTGCCGGAGGTCTCCTCGGCACCCTCGGCCCGCTCGCCGCCGCGAGCGACGCGGACGTCTGGGGCGTCGAATATCCCGGGCACGGGGAACGACTCGCGGAGACTCCGGCGGCGTCCGTCGAAGAACTGGCCGCGCGGCTGGCCGACGAGACGACGACGGAGTGGTTCTCCCGCGCCGTGGTGATCGGCTTCGGGATGGGCGCCTTCGTCGCGATGGAAACGGCTCGACGGCTGGACGCCGCACCGGGCGCGTTGGTCGTCGTGGACGCGTGCGCCCCGCAGCGGCGCTCCCCCGGCAAGAACGCCAAGGCGGGAGCGTCGGCCATGGGCCGGGTGTTCGGCCGCACCGGGCTTACCCCGGTCGCGGGCTACCGCGACTCGCCCGAGAGCTGGGAGTACGCGCTGGACCTGCTACTCGGCGACCTCCAGCTGCTGAACGCCTATCGCGGACCCGCCAGGACGCGGCTCGCGTGCCCGATCGCGGCGATACGCGGCACCGACGATCCCGCGTTCGCTTCGGGCGACGACGCCACCGGCGGATGGCGGATGTGGACGTCCGGTCCGTTCGTGGGACGCGTCGTCCCCGGCGGGCATCTCGGCGTTCTCGAAACCGGCCGGGAGGGGGAGTTCTGGGCCCGGATCCGCCGTCTGGAGGCCGCCTTCCTCGGCGTCGAGCCGGAAGTCGCTTAGCCAGGTGGCACGCCGGTGACGTCATCCGGCGGTCACCGTGGCGGGTCGTACGACAGGCTCAGCGCGCCCCGGTGAGGTGTTCGAGCGCCAGCTGGGACAGGCGGATGAACCCGTATCCGCGTTCGGCCGCCTTGTCCGGGTCGAAGTCCTCGAACGTCGAACGGTCGGCCAGCAGGTCCGTTGCCGTCTCGCCCTCGTTGAGCGTCGGTGTCGCCAGCTCCGGGACGAGGGCCGCGTCGAGGGCGGCGCGCACCTCGGGGTCGACACGGAACGCGCGGGCGCGTTCGGCGAACAGCAGGTAGCTGGCCATGTTGGCCTCCGCGCTGGCCCAAACGCCGTCCATGTTCTCCGTGCGCGGCGGTTTGTAGTCGAAGTGCCGCGGCCCGTCGTAACCGCCGTGTTCCAGCAGGTCGACCAGGAAGAACGACGACAGCACGTCGCCGTGGCCGAACACCAGGTCCTGGTCGAAGCGCGGGCCGCGCTGGCCGTTCAGATCGATGTGGAACAGTTTGCCCTGCCACAGCGCCTGCCCGATGCCGTGGACGATGTTGAGCCCGGCCATCTGCTCGTGCCCCACCTCGGGGTTCACGCCGACGATCTCGTGGTTGTCCAGCGTGGAGATGAACGCGAGCGCGTGCCCGACGGTCGGCAGCAGGATGTCGCCGCGCGGTTCGTTCGGCTTCGGTTCGAGGGCGAGCCGGAGACCGTAGCCCTGGTCGATGACGTACTGGGCGAGGAAGTCGATGCCCTCGCGGTAGCGGTCCATCGCCGCGCGGACGTCCTTCGCGGCGTCGGTCTCGCTGCCTTCGCGGCCGCCCCAGAGCACGAACGTCGGCGCGCCCAGTTCGGCCGCGAGGTCGAGGTTCCGCAGCACCTTCCGCAGCGCGTAGCGGCGGACGTCGCGGTCGTTGCTGGTCAGGCCACCGTCCTTGAAGACGGGGTGACTGAACAGGTTCGTCGTCACCATCGGGACGACGAGGCCGGTTTCGGCGAGCGCGGCCTGAAACCGCTTCAGATGCCGCGCACGTTCGGCGTCGGCCGCCCCGAAGGGGACGAGGTCGTCGTCGTGGAAGGTGATGCCCCAGGCGCCGAGGTCCGAGAGGCGGTGCACGGCTTCGACCGGATCGAGCGGGCCCCGGCTGGCCGGACCGAACATGTCGTTCGCCTGCCAGCCCACGGTCCACAGCCCGAAGCTGAACTTGTCCTCACGCGTCGGTGCCTGAGTCATCACGCCTCCACCAATTAGTTCGATGCCTGAACTTATCGACGCGCACCCTGGCGGGTCAAGGCTTTCGTTCAGGCATCGAACGAATACAATCGCGCGATGATCGGCACGCGTCCGGCGGGACAGCACACCGTGCGGCGGCACAACGCCGCCCTCGTCCTCGGCGCGATCGCGGACGGGCCGGGAACTTCACGGGCGGGACTCTCCACCGCCACCGGACTCACGAAGGCGACCGTGTCGAGCGTGGTCGACCGGTTGATCGCGGCGGATCTCGTGGCCGAAGGCGAGCCGGAGCGGCGCGCCGGACCGGGACGGCGCGGCACCGTCGTGTCGCTCTCCCCCACCGGGCCGCACGGGCTCGGCATCGAGATCGGTGTCGACTACCTGGCTTCGTGCCTCGTCGATCTGACCGGTGCCGTCCGATTCGAGGAGGTCCGGTACGCGGACAATCGGACACCGCGTGTTTTCCAGCGCGTGTCGGCGTTCCTGCACAAGGCGCGCAAGCAGGCGGAGGCACTCGGCATATCCGTCGGCGGTGTGGGCATCGCGGTTCCGGGCCTGGTCGAATCCGGTCTCGTGCGCCTCGCCCCCAACCTTGGCTGGCGCGACGTCGACCTCGCGGACCGGCTCGGCGAGACCTTCACCGTCGCCAACGAAGCCAACTTCGCCGCGCTCGCCGAACTTTGGCACGGCACCGCGTTGCCCGATTTCGTCCACGTGTCCGGCGAAATCGGGATCGGCGCGGGAATCGTGCTGGACCGCGCCCTGTTCGAGGGCGTGCGTGGCGCCGGCGGCGAGATCGGCCACCTGCCCGTGGCGCCCGACGGCCCGCCGTGTTCCTGCGGCGCGAACGGCTGCCTGGAAAGAATGGCCGGACAGGACGAGATCCTCCGGCTGGCGGGCGCGGAGACGGTCGACGACCTGTTCTCCGCGCTGGAATCGGGAAGCGCCGCGGCGCTCACCGCCGTCTCCACCGCCGCGCGTCATCTCGGTCTCGGACTGTCCACTGTGGTCAATCTGATGGACGTCCCCGCCGTGGTGCTAGGCGGAACCTACGCGCGGCTGGAACCGTGGCTGCGTGAGCCACTCCTCGCCGAGCTGGAACGCCGAGTACCCAGCACGACGTGGTCGCCGGTGCGCGTCGTGCCCTCGGCGCTCGGCACGGGGGCCGCCGTCCGCGGCGCCGCCTGCTCGGTGGTCCGCGGCATCCTCGCGGATCCCGAGCACCATCTCACGACTCACTGGCCATCCGATCAGGACGCTCGGGGTCGGTGACCCCTGGCAACGAGGGCTCGATGGCCTGCGCGCGCTCCTCGATGTCCGCACGCCGGACACGACGGGCGTAGGCGATCAGTTCGTCGCGATCCGCGTGCGGGAGCCAGCCCTGCTCGCAGCCGGTCTCCAGCCGCACGAGATACCGCACCAGCTCGACCGACTCGGCGCCGAAATCCCGCATGCGCCGCGTCAGCAGCTCCGCCGCGCCGAGGTAACCGTTGTTCCAAGCGTGGACGGCCAGCAACTGCGCCGTCGCGGCGAGGATGTCGCCGAGGTGGAACCCGCCCTCCGCGGCGAGATGCCCGGCGAGCCGGAAACTGCGTCTGCCCTCGCCGACCGGCCCCTCCTCGCGAATCGCTTCGAGCAGTGCCCCGACCTGCCGCGTCAGGTAGTCCTGACCCGCGCTCTCCACAGTCACCGCAGTCCTCCGCCCAGTCGCCGTGAATCGTAGGGAAGTGTCAAGGGGAGGTACGTCGGATACATCGAATGCCGAACCGTTATCACCCGAATGGGCTTGCCGGTGGTGCCTCCGGTCGGCAGGGTGCCACCGCTCCCACCCTCGAACCCGCCTGTACTCGGCGCGGAGACTGAAGGCGTTACAGCGGCCCCATGCCTCATTGGGCACCCGCCCGGGAGACGGGTCGCGAAAGCCACTTTGGGGACATCAGGTGTCGCGAAAGTGGCTTTCGCGACACCCGGAAGGGCCGACGCGCTGCCCCGCAACAGAGGACTAAACGCGGGGAGCGGCGCCCGCCTGTTCCTCGAAGATCAGCCAGGTCCGGGTCGACCGCACTCCGTCCAGTGCTTGCAGCCGTTCCAGGACGACGTCCCGCAGCGACGCGTTGTCCGGCGTCCGCACCAGCAGCAGGATGTCGAAGTCGCCACCGACCAGCGACACGTGCTCGACGTACGGGATCTCCCGTAACTCGGCCGACATCGTGCGCCACGACGTCTGCTCGACGGTGATGAGGATGTACGCGCTCGTCCCGAGTCCGGCCCGCCGAGGGTCGATTTGGGCACCGAAGCCAGTGATGACGCCTTCGGATATCAGGCGGTCCAGGCGAGCGTAGGCGTTGGTGCGCGAGATGTGCAGCCGCTCGGCCAGCGCGCGGACGGCGAGCCTGCCGTCGGCGGACAGTGCGGCGAGGATCGCGCGGTCGATGTCGTCAAGGGCAAGGACCGTTCGTCCCAAATCGGATCCGTGAGCCACGCCACTTGTGGACGGTTGGCGCGGCTGAACCGATTCTTCGGACAGTTTGTCGCTCATTTCGCCTACCTCTTGAACACCAGGACGCCGGAAACCACGATCTCAGCATCATATGTCTGCGAAAGGTGGGTGCTGCGCATGTCGCGGGAGACCTCAGCCGCCGCGTTGCTGCCGTCACCGGTCCCGGTGCGGTTCCTCGCCGAGGACGGCACGCGCGTCCACGAGCACGGCGACTACGCCGAGCCGCCCGCCGACCGGCTCGTCGAGGCCTACCGGCTGATGGTGCTCGGCCGCCGGTTCGACGTGCAGGCGACGGCGTTGACCAAGCAAGGCCGCCTCGCGGTCTACCCGTCGAGTGCCGGCCAGGAGGCCTGCCAGGTCGCAAGCGCGCTCGCCCTCACCGAGGCCGACTGGCTCTTCCCCACCTACCGCGACTCGGTCGCGCTGGTCGCCCGCGGGCTCGAGCCGGGCGAAATCCTGACGCTGCTTCGCGGTGACGCGCACTGTGGCTACGACCCCGCCGAGACCCGTGTCGCTCCCCAGTGCACCCCGCTGGCCACCCAGACCCTCCACGCGGCCGGGCTCGCGCACGCGATGCGGCGCCGGGGCGAGGAGGCCGTCGCGTTCGCGCTCATCGGGGACGGCGCCACCAGCGAGGGCGACTTCCACGAGGCGCTCAACTTCGCGGCCGTGTTTAAAACGCCTGTGGTGTTCTTCGTGCAGAACAACGGGTTCGCGATCTCGGTGCCGTTCGAGAAGCAGAGCGCCGCGCCCGCGCTGGCCTACAAGGGCGTCGGTTACGGCGTCCGCTCCGAACAGGTCGACGGCAACGACGCCGTCGCGGTCCTTTCGGTGCTGGATGACGCCGTCTCGCACGCGCGTGCCGGGCTCGGGCCGGTGCTGGTCGAGGCGCACACCTACCGGATCGACGCGCACACCAACGCCGACGACGCCACCCGCTACCGCGACCAGGCCGAGGTCGAGAAGTGGCGCGCGGCCGACCCGGTCCGCCGTCTGGAGACCTACCTGACCGCCGCGAACCTGGTGACCGGCAACGACATCGAGCGATTCCGTGCCGAGGCGGAGACGTTCGCGGCCGGAGTACGCGACACGCTGAACGCGGACGTGGAGCCGGATCCGATGTCGTTGTTCGAGCACGTGTACGCCGTTCCGACCCGTCAGCTCGCCGCTCAGCGGGCGCTGGTGGCGGCCGAACTGGAAGCCGTGGAGGGCTGATGACCGAGATCTCGATGGCCCAGGCGCTCAACGCCGCCCTGCGCGACGCCGTCAAGGATGACGACCGCGTGCTGATCTTCGGCGAGGACGTCGGCCCGCTCGGCGGCGTGTTCCGGGTGACCGACGGCATCACCGCCGACTTCGGCGAGGACCGCTGTTTCGACACCCCGCTGGCGGAATCCGGCATCGTCGGTTTCGCGGTCGGGATGGCGATGGGCGGGTTCCGCCCGGTGGTCGAAATGCAGTTCGACGCCTTCGCGTACCCCGCGTTCGAGCAGATCACGTCACACGTCGCGAAACTGCGCAACCGCACCCGCGGTGCGCTGTCGCTGCCGATGGTCATCCGGATCCCCTACGCGGGCGGGATCGGCGGCGTCGAGCACCACTGCGATTCGAGCGAGGCCTACTACACCCACACCCCCGGCCTGCGCGTCGTCACGCCCGGCACCCCTCAGGACGCTTACGACCTCCTGCGCGACGCGATCGACTCACCGGATCCGGTGATCTTCCTCGAACCCAAGGGCCGCTACTGGTCCAAGGAAGCCGTCTCCTTCACCCGCGACAACGCGCCGATGGACAGCGCGGTCGTGCGCCGCGAGGGCAAGGACGTCACGCTGATCGCGTACGGCCCCATGGTCGCCACCGCGCTGGAGACCGCGGAGGCCGCGACCGCCGAGGGCTGGGACGTCGAGGTGGTCGACCTCCGGTCGCTGAACCCGTTCGACGACGAGACCGTCACCGCTTCGGTGCGCCGCACCGGTCGCGCGGTCGTCGTCCACGAGGCCGCCGGGTTCGGCGGCTACGGCGCCGAGGTGGTCGCCCGGGTCACCGAGCAGTGCTTCCACCGGCTGCACGCACCCGTCCTGCGGGTCACCGGACTCGACATTCCTTATCCGCCACCGAAACTGGAACGTCATCAGCTTCCGGACGTCGACCGGATCCTGGACACCGTCGCCCGGTTGCAGTGGCACGACGAACCGGCGGTGGCCGGTGCCTGACTTCCTGCTCCCGGACCTCGGCGAGGGGCTGACCGAGGCGTCGATCGTGAACTGGCTCGTCAAGGAAGGCGACACCGTCGGAGTCGACCAGCCCGTCGTCGAGGTGGAGACCGCGAAGGCCGCGGTCGAGGTACCGGTGCCGTTCGCCGGCGTCGTCACCCGCCTCCACGGCGAGCCCGGTCAGTCGCTGCCGGTCGGCGCTCCCCTGCTCACCATCGGCCCCGGCTTCACCGAACCCGGCGTGACGACCGCGAGCGAGGGCAGCGGCAACGTCCTCATCGGCTACGGGACCATGACCACGACACGGCGCCGCCGGACCCGCACCGCCGTCGAACTGCCCCCGAAGGCGCCCGGCGTCATCTCGCCGTTCGTCCGGAAAATGGCCTCGGACAACGGGATCGACCTGTCGCGCGTCACCGGCAGCGGCCCGGGCGGCATCATCCGGCGCGCGGACGTCGAGGCCGTGCTCACCACCGCCGTCCCCGGACCACGGGAAGGTGAGAAGCGAATCCCGCTGACCGGGGTCCGCAAGGCCGTCGCCGACAAGCTGACGACGTCGCGGCGTCAGATCCCCGAGGCGACGGTCTGGGTCGACGTCGACGCGACCGGACTCGTGGCCGCGCGGAAGTCGCTCAACGCCTCGGCACCCGATCGTTCGGTGAGCCTTCTCGGCCTTGTCGCCCGGTTCGCCGTGGCGGGGCTGCGGAAGTACCCCGAGTTGAACTCGCGGGTCGAAGGCGACGAAATCGTCCAGCTTCGGGACGTCAACCTCGGTTTCGCGGCACAGACCGACCGCGGTCTCGTCGTGCCGGTCGTCCGCGACGCGGGTTCACTGTCCACAAGGGAGCTTTCGGCCGCGATCGGCGAGCGGACCGCCCAGGCCCGGGAAGGAAAGCTCGGACCGGCGGGGCTCACCGGCGGGACCTTCACGGTGAACAACTACGGCGTGTTCGGGGTGGACGGCTCCGCCGCGATCATCAACCATCCGGAGGCGGCCATCCTCGGCATCGGCCGGATCATCGACCGAGCCTGGGTCGTCGACGGCGCGCTGGTGGCGCGAAAGGTCTGTGAGCTGACGCTGGCGTTCGACCACCGGGTCTGCGACGGCGGGACCGCAGGCGGTTTCCTGCGGTTCGTCGCCGACTGCGTCGAGTCGCCGGTCACCGCGCTCGGGGACCTCTGAGCGACTCGTACAACTCCCGGTTGTGATCCGCCAACGTTCCGTTGTTCGACTTCGGGGACCCGGCTTGCTTTGATCTCACGAGTGAGTGGGAGATCGCTGGGGCGACGGTTCGGCTGGCTTTGGGCGGCGTACGCGGCCAGTGCTTTCGGCACCAGGTTCGCGTTCGACGCGTTCAGCCTCATCGCCATCGTGACGCTGGGGGCGGGCACGACCGAGGTCTCGCTGCTGGTCGCCGCCGGTCTCGTCGTGGGGGCGGTGGTCGCGCTGCCCCTCGGTCCTTGGGTCGAGTTCCGCCGCAAGCGGCCGGTGATGATCGCGATGGACCTCGTCCGTTGCGGGGCGCTGCTGACCGTCCCCTTGGCGTACGCGCTGGGACTGCTCGGTTTCGGCCAGCTTCTCGCCGTGTCGGTGATCGTCGCCGCGGCCGACATCACCTTCCTGGCCGCCGGCGGCGCGTTCCTGAAATCGCTGGTGCCCCGGGAGGATCTTCTCGTCGCGAACGCCAGGTTCGAGTCCACCACCTGGACCGCGACGGTGCTCGGCCCGCCGCTCGGCGGTTTCGCCGTCGGCCTGTTCGGACCGGTGATCACGGTCGCCGCCGACGCGGTCAGCTACCTGCTTTCGGCTGCCGGGATCCGTGCCGTCGGCGGCTCGGAACCGGCACCCGCGAAACCGGACGGGCCTCGGCTGAGTGGCCGCGATCTGCGGGAAGGCTGGCGGTTCATCCTCACCCACCCGACGTTGCGGCCCCTGTTCGTCAACACGATCGTGGTCAACGGCCTGATCATGGCGACCGCTCCGCTGCTCGCCGTCCTGATGCTCGGACAGCTCGGCTTCACGCCGTTGGAGTACGCGATCGCCTTCGCCGTGCCCTGTCTCGGTGGACTGATCGGGGCGAGACTTTCCCGGCGGGTGGTGCCCCGGTTCGGCCGGGACAGCGTCCTCTTCGTCTCCGGGTGGCTGCGTGTCTGCTGGCCGGTGGGGCTGGTCTTCATCCATCCCGGTGTTTCGGGGCTGATCCTGGTCATCGTGGTCGAATTCGCGCTGATCACCTGTATCGGGGTGTTCAACCCGGTGCTCGCCACCACCAGACTCGAACTGGTGCCCGCCGACCGCGCGGCGCGCACGCTGTCGGCCTGGTCGATCGCGGGCAAGCTGTCCACCGCGGCCCTGACCGCGCTGTGGGGTCTGCTCGCCGCGTTCACCGGCCCGCGTGCCGCCGCCGGCGTCGCCGGCGTTCTCATGCTCGCGACGCCGCTGCTGCTCCCCCGAAAGCGTCGGACCCCTGTGCCAGTATCGGCGCATGACGATCAAGAGAGTGGTTCCCGACCTCGAGACTCAGTCAATTGAGCAGGCGAAAGCCTTCTATGTCCAGGTGCTCGGCTTCGAGGTCGTGATGGACCAGGGCTGGATAGTCACCCTGGCGGACCCGGATCGGCCGGAGGTGCAGCTGAGCCTGATGACCCATGACGAGACCGCGCCCGTCGTCCCGGTCGCCTCGATCGAGGTGGACGACGTCGACGCGCGGTACGCGGCGGCCAAGGCCTCCGGCGCGGAGATCGTGCACGAACTGACCGACGAGGAGTGGGGTGTCCGGCGGTTCTTCGTCCGCGATCCCGGCGGCCACGTGGTCAACGTGCTGTCCCATCGGTGAGGCGTTCGGCCCAGTTCGTTGACCCTGACGGCGGGTTTCATCGAAATTTCATGACGCATCCCTAACGTTCCGACACGCACCGTAGTCGAGCGGAAGGGAATGATGAAGGTGAAGAAACTCAGGGGGGTCCTGGCGGCGGTCGCGCTGGCCACCGGGCTGATCGGCGCCATCGCGCCGTCGGCCCAAGCCGACCAGGCGCGCTACTACATCCTCGTCGGCGGCACCTGTGACGGTGCCGCGACCGTGTACAACGACGCCTGGTTGCGGGGCGGGATCCGGAAGGTGGTCCACTACCCGGCGGGGGCCGCCGGCGCATCCAACTGCGACCAGACGCCGATGGACCAGAGCGTCGCCCGCGGGCACGAAGAAGCCCGCCGCGTCGTCCAGAGCTCCTTCGACGAGAACCCCGGCGCGGAGTTCACCGTCGTCGGATACTCGCAGGGCGCGCTGGTCGCGAACCTGGTGCTGAACGACATCGCCGACGGCAGGCTCGCGGTGGACAAGTCGCGGTTCAGGGCGAAGATCTTCGCCGACCCGATGCAGCCCGTCGGTCCGCCGGGGCGCGGGATCAGCGCGGTACTCCCTCCTGGCACCGGGGCCCCGTCGCCGTTCGGCGGCTACGTGTCGTTCGGTCCCGGCCGCACCGATTTCGGCGGTATCCCGTTCATCCGCTACTGCATCGAGACCGACGGTGTCTGCCACTTCGACACCTTCGAAGCGCCTGGCGGGTACTTCGCGCAGCACCTTTGTTACCAGTGGGCCCGTCCCGCCGATCACCGCTCGATCATGGAGGACACGATCGCGGACGGTGTGTACACCAACGGTTCACACGCGCTGCCGCGACAGAACTGCCGTCCGCCGCATCCCGCGCCGTGACCCGGTGAAGACCGCTGCTCACCCGGCGCCCGATCGCCGGGTGACAGCGGATCGAGCGATGGCCCGCCCACAGTGTCGTGGGCGGGCCATCGTCGTTCTCCCGGTTTTCCGTGGAATCGGAGGAAGCTGGGCCGAGACCGACCAGTTTCCGGCGACGGCGGTGTCCATTCTTCCGAGGGACACGACACGAGGAAGGAACCGGACATGGGGGCGGACGAGCTGCTGAGCTTGGCCAAGACCGGGGACGGCGAGGCTTTCCGCGACCTCGTCGCGCCGTACCACCGTGAGCTGCAGGTGCACTGCTACCGCTTCCTGGGCTCCGTGCAGGACGCCGAGGATCTGGTGCAGGAGACGTTGCTGGCCGCGTGGCGCGGGATCGGCACGTACGAGGAACGCGCGTCCGTGCGGACCTGGCTGTACCGGATCGCGACCAACCGCTGCCTCAACGCGCTGCGGGCGGGCGGGCGCCGCCCGCACGACCACGCGGCCCACCGACCGGAGGTCCCGTTGCCCGAGCCGTCGCGCCGCCGCCCGGAACCCAGCTGGCTGGAGCCCTACCCCGACGTCCTCCTCGACGGGATCGCCGATCAGGTGCCCGGCCCGGAGGCGCGCCACGAGGCAAGGGAGTCGATCTCGCTCGCGTTCCTGGCGGCACTTCAGCAACTTCCGCCGAGGCAGCGGGCCGTACTGGTGCTGCGGGATGTCCTCGGGTTCCGTGCCGCCGAGGTGGCGGGGATCCTCGACACCACCGAGAACGCCGTGACCAGCGCACTGAACCGTGCGCGTTCGGCGCTGGCCAAGGAGATGCCCGACGGCGGACGTGAGACCGCTCCCCTGCCCGATTCGCCGCGGGAACGCCGGATCGTCGACGAATTCACCCGCGCCTTCGAGACCGGCGACGTCGCGGCCATCGTGGCGCTGCTGACCGACGACGCGTGGCTGACCATGCCCCCGCTTCCCTTGGAATACCAGGGCCCCGACGCCGTCGGGCACTTCCTGGCCACCGTCGCGCTCTGTGACGGCCGCCGGTACTCGCTGATCCCGACCCGCGCGAACGGTCAACCCGCCTTCGGCTGCTACCTCCGTGATCCGAGGACGCCGATCGGGCACGCGCACGGGGTGCTCGTGCTGGAACTGGCAGGTGACCGGATCACCGCGATGACCCGGTTCCTCGACAACTCACTGCTCGCCGCTTTCGGGCTTCCCCGCTCGCTGCGCGGCTGATCCCCGCCCTGTCCCGTACCGATCGAGGAGGAACCGATGACCGACCTGAACACCCGAGCCGAAACGCTCCGTGCCCTGCACAGCGGGGAAATGCTCGTCCTGCCGAACGTCTGGGACGCGGCGAGCGCGGAAGTCGTGGCGCAAGCGGGTTTCCCCGCGATCGCCACCGCCAGTGCCGCCGTGTCCGCGATGCTCGGCTATCCCGACGGCGAAGGCGCGCCATGGCGGGAGATGTTCGCGGCGGCGAGCCGGGTCGCCCGCGCGGTCTCGTTGCCGGTCACCGTGGACGCGGAAGCGGGCTACGGCCTGGCACCGCGGGAATTCGTGGACCGGCTGCTGGAGACCGGCGCCGTCGGCTGCAACCTGGAGGACACCGATCACCGGACCGGCGAGCTGATCGATGCCGGCGCGCATGCGCAGCGGCTCGCGGACATCCGCTCGGCCGCGACCGGGGCGGGCGTCGCGATCGTCGTCAACGCCCGGGTCGACGCGTTCCTCGGTGACCGCAGGATCCCGGAGCCGGAAAGGCTTGCCGAGGCCATCCGGCGGGGCAGGCTCTACCGGGAAGCCGGAGCCGACTGCGTGTACCCGATCGGGATGCGACGCCGGGACGACGTCGCCGCACTGGTCACCGAACTCGCGTGTCCGGTGAACGGGAACGTCGGCGAGGAACTGGATGTGGCCGCGCTCCGGGCACTCGGCGTGGCACGGGTGTCGTACGGTCCGCGCTTCTACCGCGCGGCGCTGGAGGGTTTCCGGGCGGCCATCGGGAAGCTGTAGCTGCGAACGCCCAGGCCGGGATAGTCGCGATTCGGGTTAGGGCCAAGAGTGTTCTAGGTACCTGCGGCAGGCGACTTGGAGCACTCGCGGGGAGCCTCATTAGCCCCACCGGTCACGATGAGGGCGCGTGAAGGCCCCCTTCCCTCGGCTGAGCCGAAGAAACGCGACCTTCACACCTTCCCCAGTCCAGGAAGGACCCCTTCCTGTACCTAGGCGCAGGCAAGGGGGTCCTTCCTGTACTTCAAGCGACCACGGCGCCGGGACCGGGAGTGTCCGGGTGGCCGTGA
Organism: Amycolatopsis coloradensis; assembly: GCF_001953865.1. Lineage (GTDB taxonomy): Bacteria > Actinomycetota > Actinomycetes > Mycobacteriales > Pseudonocardiaceae > Amycolatopsis > Amycolatopsis coloradensis. The sequence goes on along the minus strand of NZ_MQUQ01000028.1, from coordinate 36,818 downwards.
GTCGCGATTCGGGCTAGCACACGAATCACCACAGCCGTCACTTGCAGAACGCGGTGTCCACAGTGGCCATGACGGCCTTGCCACCCTTCTCGACGTCACCGAAGGTGCCTGGCATCGCGGTCACCGCGAGCCCGACGGTGCGGCCGTCTTCCGTGGCCCCACCACGGGTTTCGAATCCGTGGATGTCCCCGCCGTGTCCCCAGTACACGCCACCGCAGCTGAGCGGGTTGCTCATCAGGCCGAGGCCGTATTTCGTTCCCGGGAACAGGGGCGCGTCGACCGTCTTCCGCATTTCGGCCAGCTGCGCGGCGGGCAGAAGCCTGCCTTCGAGCAGTACGCGGAAGAACTCGCCGAGGTCGCTGGGCGTCGAGATCAGCTGCCCGGCGGCACCGCCCCAGGACGGGTCCAGTTCGGTCGCGTCGATCACCTTGCCGGTGGCGGCGTTGCCGATGGCGTAACCCCGCGGATGCCGTCCCTGGATCGTCTGGTCGCCGACCTGCGGCCAGTAGGTGTGCTTCAGGCCCGCCTTCTTGATCACACGTTCGGTGATCTGCTCCTGGACCGGGCGTCCGGTCACCTTCTCGATCAGCATGCCCGCCAGTAGATAGCCGGTGTTGCTGTACTCCCACTTCGTGCCGGGCGCGAACTTCGCCGGGTGACTCAAGGCCGCGGCGAGCAGTTCGTGGTTCGGGACATACCGGTGCTGCACCTGCTCGAAGTTCTCCAGCCCGAGGTACTCGGTGTAGTTCGGCAGCCCGCTGGTGTGCTGCAGCAGATGCCGGACGGTGATCTTGGTGGCGTCGATGCCTTCGCCGCGCACGATCCCGGGAAGGTACTTCTCGATCGGCGCGTCCAGTTCCACCTTTCCTTCGGCCACCAGTTGCAGGACCGCGACCGCCGTGAACGTCTTGGTGTTGCTTCCCGCCCGGACCGTGCCGTCCCGGGGAACCGGGACCTGGCGGTCGATCCGTGAGGACCCCGCGACCAGCGACGCCGTACGCCTTCCATCGGTCACGTAGGCGAGCGCGGCCGGGAACTTCTCTTGGCGCACCAACGAGTCGAGGCCCTTCTGCAGCTCGGTGCCCCTGGCCGGGGCCGCGTCCGCCGCCGTGGTCGACGCGGCGCCCATCAGCCCCGCCACCGTCAGGACCACGACACCCTTGCGTACCGTCATTCGCACTCCTTGCTCGAACGGATCGATGCCTACGATCCTGGTCGGATCGGGCACGAAGATCAGGAGTGCTGGCTGCCGAATCACGGGTAGCGCCTGCGCTACCCATTCGCTCCCGCGAATATTTTTCGGACCAGAATTCGTCCCACCATTGTCCGCACGGGATACGGCTGGCTAAGGTCAGTTCGGTAAGTGGACTAGACCACCCGAGGCCGGGAGGCGACGATGCCCCTCGACGAACAGCAGACCTGGGCAATGCTGCGAGAGCTGGATGAACCCGGCCACTGGGAGGTGCCGCACGACTTCGACGGACCGGCCGAACGTGCCCGGTTCGAGCGAATGGCCGAACGGCTCGGCCGCCGATTCGGCTGCACCTGCGAAGTCGACCGCCATGTCCGGGACGCCAGCCACCTCGGCAGGATCGTGATCCCGGCGAGCGCGACCCCCGCACGGGACCAGGTGACCGTCACGATCAGCAATTTCGGTGGCCTCGTCGCGGTGACTTTGGGGAATCCGGGCAGCTACGACGAAGAAGAGGAACGAGAGTTCTTCCCGGCACCGGTGCGAAAACAGGTCGAAGACGAACTGGAAGCGCTCGGCTACCTGCCCGTCTCCGAACACCCGTTGTGGACCAAGTACACCGGGATCAGCGGATTCGACGCCCTCTATCCCCCGGATCGGCCGCCGTCGTGGTGGGACCGGTTCTTCGACTACCTCTAAGCATTGCTCGGCGCGAGCACGCCGGCGAGTTCCGCCGCGTTCGGCGCGCTGACGAGCGCCTCGTCGAACGGGAGCCGCGCACCGGCGAGTCGGCACGTACTGGACGCTCAACCTCGGCTGGCTGGTCCTCACCGCGGTCGCCGTCGTCGGAGTGCCGACAGGATTCGGTGTCGTGCCCCTCCCGGAGAAAGGCGTCCGACGATATCCTGGTCGTGGGTGAGGAATCGTGGCCGTGGTGCCGGACTTCGTGGGAAAGCAGGCGCTCGACGCCTGGCTGTCGGGGCACGACGCGGGCTTGACGCTGCAAGGCCCCGATCCGGACAGCCCGTGTCCCCTCCTGAACGGCCAGTCGTCGCGCAAGCACCGGCGGCGGGGACATGCCTGCCGCGGTGGAGTGTGGTGACCGTCTGGATCGCGGGCGGCGGCGACCCCGCCGGCGTCCGCGAGCCGCGGCGGCCGCTGCCGGACCTCCTCGAAGACACCGGGGAAGCCGATCACAGGGCGTGATCGGAGTCGTCCGGGGCGCTCGATACCCTGAGTGGATGACGTCGCAGAAAACCCCTCAAACCATGAAGCCCGCGACAGCGGCGAAGAAGCTGGGTGTGTACCTCGAGGCCACCCCGGCGGAGTTCCAGGAGGGTGTCGTCTCCCGCGACGAGCTGAACGCGCTACAGGCCGAACCGCCCGAGTGGCTGCGGGACCTTCGCCGCAACGGGCCGCACCCGCGTCCGGTCATCGCGGCGAAGCTGGGCATCTCCATCAGCGGCCTGGCGCGTGGCGGGATCACCGACGCCCTCACCACCGAGCAGATCGAAGAGATCAAGACCGCCGCCCCGGATTGGCTCCAGCGGGAGCGCGAGACCCATGCCGAGGTCCGCAAGGAAGAGGCGCGAGTCAAGGCCGCCCGTAGCGAGAGCTAGCCCCTGCGGCGGGGCTTCCCGCGGTTGGGGGCGCCGCGCTGCCCGGCCGCCTTCCCGGACGGCGGCTTCCGGCCGCCGGTCTGGGGGCGCTTGCTCTTCGCCGGTTTCTCCTGGGGCTGCTGCCGTCCCCGGGTGCTGTTGACGGTCCGGCCGCGAACGATTCCGATGAACTGTTCCATCAGGTCGGAGGTCTCTTCGTCCGGCCAGGACAGCGCGACGCCGGATTCGGGCGTGCCGGAGATCGGGCGGTAGGTCAGGTCACGCCGGTGGTGCAGCCGCGCGAGCGACTGCGGGACGACCAGGAGCCCGACGCCTGCGGCGACCAACTCGATGGCGTCCGCCGTGGTGGGGGGGCGCTCCAGCGCGGGCTTCCCCGGCGGCCGCTCCCAGTCCAGCGTGTCGTCGAGCGGGTGCAGCACGACGTCGTCGGCGATGTCGTCGACGGAGACCTCGTCCCCGGCGGCGACCAAATGGTCCTTGGGGGCGACCACGACGGTCGTCTCGGTGTAGAGCGGGATCGCGTGCAGCCCCTCGCGATCGATCGGGAGCCTCAGCAGGACGGCGTCCACCTCGCGCTCGCGGACCAGCGCGGCGGCTTCGGCCGCGGTCGTCTGGACGAGTTCGAGCGGGACACCGGGCGACCGCTCGTTCCAGATCCGGACCCACTTCGAGGGCGTCACGCCGGGGACGTACGCGAGCTTGAAGGAGAGAGGTACGTCCGGGCCGGTCATGGGGCCAAGGTTACCGGGCGTGATCCGTGGGAGCTGAAGGGGACTTTTCCCGCATGCGATGCGAGGAAAGCGCCCTTCAGCTGCCCGGCTACGGAGTCCAGGCCGCCGAGACCGCTCCTCGGGGAAGTCGAGCACACGGGTCGACGGTGACCCGTGTCACTCGTAAGGACGATGCCAGATTTACATCGTTGGTACAACGTTGTAAATCCGCCGTTCGCGCCGCTAGGCTGTGCCGGATCTGTGCCGGATCTCTCAGAAAGGAGCGAGGGTGGCCACGCTCAAGGACGTCGCCAAGCTTGCGGGCGTCTCGGTCAAAACCGTGTCGAACGTGGTCAACGGCTACGACTTCGTGAAGCCGGAGAACCGCAAGCGGGTCGAGGAGGCACTGGCGTCGACCGGCTACCGGCCCAATCTCGGTGCCCGCAACCTCCGCCGCGGCCGCACCGGGTTCCTCGGGCTGATGCTGCCCGAATTGAGCATCCCGTATTTCGGCGAACTCGCGGGCCTGGTGTTGCAGGCGGCGCAGGAGCACGAATGGAACGTCCTCATCGAACAGACCCTCGGCACCAGGGAGCGCGAGCGCAACGCGTTGTCCGCGCTGGGCCCGCATCTGATCGACGGGGCGATCATCAGCCCGGAAGCCTTGCATACGGACGATTTCGGCGATCTGGCGCCGGGCGTGCCGCTGGTGATGCTCGGCGAGCACGTCGTCGACGTCCCGATAGATCACGTCGGCATCGACAACGTCCAGGCCGCCCGGATCGCGGTTCGGCACCTGATCTCCCTCGGCCGCCGCCGGATCGCCGCGATCGGCGCGCATCCGCAGCGCCACACCGCCGCGCAACGGCTGGAGGGTTACCACTTCGCGCTCGAAGAGGCAGGCGTCGCGCCCACGCCGGAACTGGTCCTGCCCGCGCTGCGCTACCACCGCGCCAACGGGGCCGAGGCGATGGCGCATCTGCTCGCGCTGCCGGAGCCGCCCGACGCCGTCTTCTGCTTCAACGACCTGCTCGCCATCGGTGCGCTGCGAGCCGCCGCCGAGCGGGGCGTCCAGGTGCCGTCGGACATGGCGATCGTGGGCTTCGACAACAACGAGGAGAGCGCGTACAGCCTGCCCTCACTGACGACGATCGCCCCGGACAAGGCGGCGATCGCGCAAGCGGCGGTCGATCTGCTGCGGCGCCGCATCGCGGGCGGGAGCGACCTCGCCCCCGAAGACGTCCAGACGCCTTTCTCGCTGGAGATCCGGAACAGCACGATCGCCTGACTCCGCGTTTCGTCCTCTGGTTGCGGTAGTTCGTCCCACCAACTACCGCAACTAGAGGACGACTTGCGGAAGGCCGGCGCCACGACCGACCGCCTCTCCCGTCGACGGCCAAGTCGTGGTGTCCGTGGTGCGCACGAGGTCCTGGAGCACGGCGTCGAACGGGACGGGTACACGGGTGAGTATCGGTCGGCGGCGTGCCTCGCGGCCGCGTCGGCGCCGGGCACGACCAGCCGGTCGCCCTCGGTGGGCGTGCCCCGCGGGGCGAAAGTCAGCCCGTACCGGGGACTGGATCGGTGTGCCGTCCAAGCCGACGGCTCTCGTCTCGACCGCGAGCGACTGGCCGTAGGTGTCGAACACGGCGGCGAGTTCCCATTCCCGGATCCCGGTTGTCAGCAGGACTTCCAGCGGCGGTTTGTCCACCGGAAGGCGGAGTTGAACCGTTCTCGAAGCTCGCGCCGAGGGTGAGCGGCAGGGCCAGCGCGGCGACGTGAACGCCAGCACCGTCAGTGTCGGGCGGAGAAAGGTGCGCACGATCAGGCTCCGTACTCGGCGCGTCGGCGGAACATGGCGGCGAGCATCGCGGGCACCATCAGCACGTGCCCGGCCGTCATCACCGTCGACCCGGACACCAGGCCGGTCCAGAAGAACGGCAGGAAGAGCAAGTAGGGCAGGTACATCGCGGCCGACATCTCCGCGATCGAAGCCCAGCCGTGGCGCCGGATCCGCATCCACGACGCCATGCCGAGCGACATGTTCGTCGCCATCACCAGTGCGCTCGCGGTCACGTTCTCCGCCAGGCCCGGCCACAAGAACGACCAGACCGGTTCGAGGACGAGCATCCCGGCCACCATCGCGAGGAGCATTTCCACGGCGTGACGGACGAAGTGCAGGACGGCCCTATTACGGGTCTTCGGTTCGGTCGTGTGCTTCATTCCCGGCTCCCTCGATCGGTTCGACGGGAGCAATATTCGGGCGCGACAAGGCATATCGGCAGGTGCCGGAAGTCACGGTCGGGGTCATGTGACCTGTCAGAACAGGCCGAGTTCCCTCGCCCGCAAGGCCGCCTGGGTCCGGTCCCGCACCTGGAGTTTGGCCAGCACGCTCGTCACGAGATTCTTCACCGTGCCCTCGGCGAGGAACAGCGTTTTGGCTATCTCCCGGTTGCTGTGGCCCTTGGCCAAGAGCCGGACCACTTCCAGTTCGCGATCGGAAAGCGGTGTCGTCAGCGGTTGGGCGCGTATCGTCTCGGCAGGCAACTGCGCCACCCTGGCGACGAGTTTCGCCGCCACCGACGGTTGCAGGACCGACTCACCGCGCTTGGCCGCGACCAGCGCCTCCACCAGCCGCGTGGACGAGACGTCCTTGAGCAGGTAGCCGACGGCGCCCGCCCTCAGCGCGGCGAACACGTCCGCGTCGTCGTCGAACGTGGTCAGCGCCAGCACGCGCACGCCGGGTTGCTCGGTCCGTAACCGGGTGGTCGCCGCGATCCCGTCCAGCACCGGCATCCGCAGATCCATCAACGCGACGTCGGGACGCAGTTCGGCACAGAGCCGGACGGCCTGGTCGCCGTCGCCCGCTTCGCCGACGACCTCGATCTCCGGCTGGACTTCCAGCAAGGTCGCCAGTGCTTCGCGGAACAAAGCCTGGTCGTCGACGATCAGAACGCGAACGCTCATCCCGGCACCTCCACGGAGAGCGTCAGGCCGTTCCCCTCGTCGGAGTCGACGCAGACCTGCCCGCCGAGCCCTGCTACTCGCTCTCGTAACCCGACGAGCCCGAACCCCTTGCCCGGCGGGGAATCCGCAGCGAGCCCGAGACCGTCGTCGCGGACTTCGAGCCGGACCCGATCGGTGACGGCGTAGTCGAGCACCACGGTCGCCGCCTTGGCCCGCGCGTGCTTGCGCACGTTGGTCAGTCCTTCCTGAGCCGCTCGGAACAGCGACTCTTCCACCTCGGCGCGGGTGCCCCTCGCCGTCCCCTTGACCTCGAACCCGGTCGGCACACCCGCCGCGGACGCCTCGTCCGCCAGCGCCCGCAACACGTCCGCGAGCGGCTCGGAGCGGGGCTCCCGCAACGCCGACACCGACCGGCGGACCTCCGCCAGCGCCTCCCGAGACTGGTCCTGCGCCTTGGCGAGCATCCCGTCGGCCCGTTCCGTGTCTCCGGTGCCGATCACCGCGCGGGCGGCCTGAAGCATCATCTGCACGACCGTCAGATGATGGCCGAGGCCGTCGTGGATGTCGCGTGCGAGCCGGTTGCGCTCCTGGGTCGTCGCGAGTTGTTCGGCCTGGGCGGCGTAATCGCGAAGCCGTTCATGCGCCTCGGCCAGTTCCGCCCGCGCTCGCTTCTCCCGGACGACCAACTCGGCCACGACGGCGGCGAACACCATGACCGCCAGCGTCCCGAGCCCTTCGCGGAGTCCGTCCAACGGCGACATCGGCAAGTGGATCAACGGGATCAGCACCGCGACGCCGAACGCCACGGGCAGCGGCAGCAGCAAAACGGTGTGGCAGACGAGGACCACGAGAAGCAGGATCGCCCCGACAGCGGCACCCGAAAGCGAGAACAAGGTGAAGCCGAGCGGTAACTGAACGCAGACATACGCGATCGCGAGGGCACGTCCGCGCTTCTGGACCCAGGGGAAGCCGACGATCGCGATCGCCGCGTAGACCAGCCCGACGACGAGCGTCGGCAGCACGAGCGTCTCGTAATCGGCCGAGCCGAGGGGCAACGTCACGTACGCGACGAGGGTCAGCACGGCCAGGGCCCGGTTCACGGACCCACAATAGTCGCAAGTCGTCCTCTGGTTGCGGTAGTTGGCGGGACGAACTACCGCAACCAGAGGACGAAACGCGGGAGTCAGGCGGTCTTGGTTGTGTCACGCTCCGGCCGTCGCCGTCCTCGGTCTGCTCGTGGCCTTCGGGATCCGCTCCCGGTGGCGCGATCAGCCCTCTGCTCGCGGGCCGGGACCCGTCTCGCGGACGACGCGATAACGTGGATTCGCGCTCACCCGGGACTCCACCTCGCCGGGCAGGCCATCGAGCGCCGCCTGGATGGCTTCGAGACGGCCCGCGGTGTCCGACGTCTCCTCGAAATGCCGGTAGTCCGCCTCGCTCGCCCAGCTCACGAGGTTGAAGACCCGCGTCCCGTCGATACTCGCGTGGAACCGTGCCGAGACGTAGCCCGGGTAGAACCGGACCCAGCGGTCCTGGATTTCGGCGAAGGCGTCCACCAAGGCCGCCTGGGTCTCGGGCCCGTCCACCGCGTACTCGATGATCGAGTAGAAACCCTGGTCCTCACTCATGTTCACTCCTTGAAGTCGATGTCCCCAGCCTGCACCCTCGACTTAAGTGGAGATCAAGAGCGACCCGGCGTGGGCACATTGCTCCGGCCGGCCCTGGCCAACGGGCAGCCGGTCGACAAGGATCACCCGATGCGCGACAGCAAGACGTTCGACCTGATCGCCCGGGGCGGGCTCATCTGTTACGCCGTCGTGCACCTGCTCGTCGCGTGGCTCGCGACGCAGGTCGCCCTCGGTGACAAGGCCAAGGCGGACAAGGCGGGCGCCTTGCAGGTGGTGGTCGCGGAAGGCGGCGCGTGGCTGCTGTGGCTGATCGCGGCCGGCCTCGCCGTACTGGCGTTGTGGCAGCTCAGCGAGGCGCTCACCGGGCACCGGCACGTGAAGGCGCGGCGGCGGACGGTCCGCAGGATCGTCAGCGGGATCGAAGTCGTGCTGTACGGGCTCGTCTCCTACAGCGCGGTGAAGATCGCCATCGCGGGCGCTGACGACGGACAAGGCTCGATGGTCGCCGACATCCTCGCGCAGTCCTACGGTCAGGTTCTGGTGACCGTCGCCGGGATCGCCGTCGTCGCGGTGGCGGTGTTCCTCGCCCAGCGTGGGTTCCGGAAGACGTTCGTGCGGGAACTCGACTTCGGCAGCGCCTCCGCACCGACCCGCACCACGACGATCCGGTTGGGCCAGGTCGGCTGGGTCGCGCTCTCCGCCGCGTACGGAACCATCGGCGTCCTCACGGTCATCGCCGCGGTCACCTTCGACCCCGCCAAGGCGAGCGGACTGGACGCCGCGCTGAAGACACTGGTCGCGCAGCCCTACGGCGGTCCGATGCTGCTCGCGCTCGCGGCCGGGATCGCCGCTTTCGGTGCCTTCGCGCTGCTGGACGCCCGATTCCGTAAGATCTGATCTGCCCGGCACGCCGACCTGTGGCACGGTGAGGGCCGTCTGGAGGTCGTGATGGCAGGTGTGGTCGAACGGATCCGCGAGCAGGGCGAGGACGGTCGGCAGACGCGGATCGTCGAGGTGCTGGTGGAGGCCTTCGAAGACCTCATACGCGCGGACGCCGACGCGTTCCGCCGCAAGTTCCGGAAGATGGCCGCCGCGCCGTTCGCCTTCTACCGCGGTTCGGCGTGCCTGTTCTACGCGGACATGGCGCATGAGGCCGACCCGTGGGCGAACGACGAGACCAGCCGGGTGTGGATCCAGGGCGACCTGCACGCCGAGAACTTCGGCAGTTACATGGATTCGTCCGGGACCCTGGTGTTCGACGTCAACGACTTCGACGAGGCCTACCTCGGCTGCTTCACCTGGGATCTCAAGCGGCTGGCGGCCAGTGTCGCGCTGCTGGCGTGGAGCAAGGCGATCTCGGACGACGACATCGAGACGCTGATCGGCACCTATCTTCGCGCCTACGTGAAGCAAGTCCGCGAGTACGCCGACCGGCCCGGCGACGAACTCGTCAGGCTCCAGCTCGACAGCACCGAAGGCATCCTGCACAACGTGCTGCTCCGGGCCCGGCTGAAGACCCGGATCGATCTGCTCGACGAAGTGACCACAGTGGAGGATTACGACCGCAGGTTCCGGCACGGGCCCGGCGTCCGGGTCCTGGAGAAGGCGGAGCGCGAGACCGCTGTCACCGCTTTCGAGTCCTATTTGGACACCATCCCGGAGAACAAACGGTTCGGCAGCATCACCTACCGGGTCAAGGACATCGTCGGCCGGACCGGGTTCGGCATCGGCTCGGCCGGGCTGCCCGCGTACAACATCCTCGTCGAAGGACGCACCCAGGCTTTGGAAAACGACGTCGTCCTGTCGATGAAACAAGGGAATGTCGCGGCGCCCAGCCGGATCGTGGCCGATCAAAGCATCCGCGACTACTTCACCAACGAGGGCCACCGCACCGCCGTTTCGCAGCGTGCCTTGCAGGCGCACGCGGATCCTTGGCTCGGGTACACGGAGATCGAAGGGACCGGGTTCGTCGTCTCGGAGCTGTCGCCCTACGTCGACGACCTGGACTGGTCGGATCTGACCGAGCCGTCGGAGATGCGGCCGGTGCTCGACTACCTCGGCCGGGCCACCGCGAAAATGCACTGCGTGTCCGATTCGGACTCCGAGCAGACACTGGTCGGTTTCCAGAGCGAAGCGGCCATCGCCGGGGTGATCGGTGACCGCGAGAACGAGTTCGTCCGCACACTGACCGAATTCGGGATGGCTTACGCCGAGCAGTCACGGGAGGACCACCGGTTGTTCGTGGACGCCTTCCGCGGCGGGAAGATCCCCGCAGTCCGGCCTGCCGCGGAGAGCTGACCGGACGACGGGGAGCGCGTCACTCGCGGAGGCCGATCGCCTCGATCGGCTTCGCCAACAGCGCCACCCTCGTGGACAGGCCGAGGGAGACCAGGCCGAGCAGGATCGCCCCGGCGACGACCCCGCCGAACACGGCGATCGGGCCGGACGGCAGCGGCGTCCCTCGCAGTCCGAGATTCAGCAGTACCAGGGGAATCCCGGCCACCACCGTGCCGAGCAGGGCCGCGACCCCCACCGTCGCCAGCGCTTCGAACCGCATCATCCGGATCACCTGGCGCTTCGTGGTGCCGATCAGCCGCAGCAACGCGAACTCCCGCGACCGCTGCGCCGTGCTCATCACCAGTGTGTTGGCCACCGAGATCACGACGTAGCCGAGGATCACGCCGACCGCGACCAGGTTCACGTAGAACTGGGCCTGCTGCTGGCCGCCGGCGGGCGCGGCCACCGCCGATCCCGGCGTCACGGCCAGCCCCGGATAGCGGACGGCGAGGTCGCGCAGCGCGGCGGTCACCGTCGCGGCGTCGGCGGTGGGTTCCTGCCGCACGAGCACCGAGTCGTCCATCCGGTCACCGGTATGCGCCCTCGCCACGTCGATCGGCAGCACGTAGCGGCCGAACGCCTGATCACGGGTGTAGGTGGCGACCAGGCGCAGCTTCGCCGGAGCGCCGTCAGCGAAGTAGAACTCGACCTCGTCGCCGATCTTCTTCTCGTACCAGCCGGCTTCCGATTCGCTCATCGCCACGGTGTTCCCGGTCAGGTCGGTGATCTTGCCCGACACGACGCCCAGTTCCACGTTCCCGCGGACCTGCGCGCCGTCCAGTCCCTGCGCCGGGTACCGCTCGACGCGCAGGCTTTCCTGCTCTCGCACCGTGTTCATCACCTCGGTGCGCACGACCGGAGTCGCGGCGGCGACACCGGGGACGCGCCGCGCGGCCTCGGCGACCTCCGGGGACAGGCCGCCGGTGGCACTGGCGAGCACGTGGTCCGCGGTGGTCGACTCGACGGTCTCCTCCTGCCGCGCGGCGGCCGCGGAGGTCTGGCTGTAGAACATCGTCAGCGCGAACGAGACCGCGAGCATCACCGGCGTCACCGCGGCGGCGAGGCGTCGCGAATTGGCCTGGCTGTTCGCGGCGGCCAGGTAGCCGCTGATCCGCGAAATCCGGTTGAGCACCGGCGCGATCAGCTTCGTCATGAACGCGACCACCTTCGGGCTGACCACGGCCAGCCCGATCACGATGATCAACGACGAACTCCCCGAGGCCGCGAGCCCGGCGTCCCCGCGGAGGAAGATCGGGACCAGCGAGCCGCCGAGACCGGCCACCACCAGCGCGCAGCCGACGATGAGCCGCACGCGGCCGAGTTCACGCCGCTCCACCGCGGCCTCGCCGAGCGCCTCCACCGGGCGGATCGACGACGGACGCCGCGAAGCCGACCACGCGGCCAGACGAGCCGTGCCCAGGCCGAGTACCAGCGCGACGACGAGCGGGATCGGGCTGAGCGCCAGTTCGAAGTCCGGCGGGATCACGCCGATGGCACCGAAGGCGTTCCTCAGGCCGAAGCCCACCGCCACGCCGAGGCCGCTGCCCAGCACTCCGGCGACCGACGCGACCAGCATCGTCTCGGCACCGATGAGCTTGCGGATCTGCTGGGGCGTCGCCGCGATCGCCCGCAGCAACGCGAACTCCCGGCGGCGCTGGTTGATGACCAGTGCCAGTGTGCTGGCCACGACGAACACCGCGATCAGGAGTGCGAAGCCGCCGAAGGAGCCCGCGAGCGCCATCAGCAGCATCCGGGTCTGGCTGACGTCGAGGAATTCGACCGTGCTGCGCTCGACCCCGGTCGTCACCGTCACCTTGTCGGTGCCGACCGCGTCGCTGATCCGGTCGGCGAGGTCGCCCGGCGTGACACCCGGATCCGCCAGCACGCCGATCGCGTGCACCTGGCCGGGGGTCCCGGCGAGTTCGGTGGCCTTCTCCGGCGAGAAGAACACCGAGGACTGCCGGGAGAGGCCGTCACCCGATTTCGGCGCGGCGATCCCGGAGACCCGGAAGTCCACCGGGGTCGAACGGACGGCGATCTTCACGCGCTGCCCGACGGCCACACCGCTCCGGGCGGCCAAGTCGGCGTCGAGGACCACCTCGTCGGGACGCGTGGGCGCCTCGCCGTCACGCAGTGAGAAAGGCGCCAGCGCGGCGGCGTCCCAGTTGTGCCCCAGCGACTGGCCACCCTCCGGCCCGGTGAGCGGACGGCCGTCGGCCGTCACGACATTGGCGGGGAAGCTCTTCTCCGCCACCACGCCGCGGACCCCCGGCACCGCGGAGATCTTCCCGGCGAGCGTCACCGGCACCGAGGCCTGCTCCCCGACCTGCTGGCTTTCCATCGGGCCCGCCCCGGGCGGGTCGACAGTCTGCTGTCCGCCGACGACGACCGCCGCGTCGGCGTACCGCTGCGTCGGAACCCCCGCCCGCAGCCCGGATTCCATCAGGATGCCGCAGCCGGCGACCAGCGCCGTCCCGCAGAGGATCGCGATGAACGCGCCGATGAAGCCGCTCAGGCGGGTCTTCGTCGTCTGCCATGCCAAATCCCACATGACGTCACCACTCCCCGAGGTGGGTCATGCGCTCGGCGACGCGTTCCGGCGTCGGCTGCGAGAGGTGACCCGCGAGCTTGCCGTCGGCCAGGAACAGCACGCCGTGCGCGGCCGACGCCGCGACCGGGTCATGGGTGACCATCAGCACGGTCTGCCCCATGTCGTCCACAATGGAGCGAAGGAGGTCGAGAACCTGCCGCGCAGTGCGGGTGTCCAGCGCTCCGGTCGGCTCGTCGGCGAGGACGACTTCCGGTCGCGTGATCAGCGCGCGGGCGATCGCGACGCGCTGCTGCTGGCCGCCGGACAGTTCCGACGGGCGGTGTTCGAGCCGCTTCGCGATCCCGACGCCTTCGACGATCTCGCGCATCCACTGCGGGTCGGGCTTCTTCCCGGCCAGCCGCATCGGCAGGGTGATGTTCTGCAAAACGTTCAGCGAAGGCAACAGGTTGTAGGCCTGGAAGATGAACCCGATGCGGGTCCTCCGCAGCTCAGTGAGCGCTTTCTCCTTCAGCCTGCCCAGTTCCGTGTCCCCCAGCAGCACCCGTCCCGAACTCGCCCGGTCCAGCCCGGCCGCACAGTGCAGGAAGGTGCTCTTGCCCGAACCCGACGGCCCCATCACCGCGGTGAACGTGCCTCTGCGCACCTCGACGGTCACCCCGTTCAACGCCGTGACCGCGCCGTCACCGGATCCGTAGACCTTGCTCACGGATTCCAGTTTCAAGGCGCACGCGCCCCCTGCATTCATTGGTTCCCCTTAACGGTGGTGATCTCTCCTGTCTGAACCTACGGCCGTCAAGGGATGGAAACGATCCCGCGTGAGGGAAGACTCGTGGTAGCGCTGGCACCACCACGAGCCATGGCCGGTGAAGCAATCGCCCAGCCCAAAGTCGGGTCCATTGTGCCTCTTATCACTACTGGCAAGCCCCTGACCGCATCCTCAAGCATGATCGAGGCCATACCCGCGTTCCTTGAACGCATTCGTGAGGAATGCGCTCCGACCACAGTGGACCGATACGTCGTCACGCGAAGACACCATCCTTGACGAAAGGCAGCCTTGGAAAGCGATCAGGTCTCCGCCCCGGCCATCGCGATCCGGGACGCACTCACCGCGGACGTGCCCCTGCTGGCTCAGGCGGACTCACTGGCCGCGGCCGGGCACTCCGGCAGGCACGCCGAGATCCGGCACTGGGTGACCACCGCCGACACCCGGATCGCGCACACCCGCGGGCGGATAATCGGCTACTGCGTCACCGAACGCGCTTTCTTCGGTCAGGCCTTCGTCACGATGCTCATGGTCGCCGAGAACACCCGCGGCCTCGGAGTCGGCGCCCGCCTGCTGCTGGACGCGCAACAGCGCCGGGCCACCCCCAAACTGTTCACCTCCACGAACCTGTCCAACCAGCCCATGCAGCGGCTCCTCACCCGCCTTGGCTGGCAGTCCGCGGGAATCGTCTACGGCCTCGACGACGGAGATCCCGAGCTGTTCTTCCTCGCCCCCGCGAAGACCCAGCTGCCGTGAAGCCTCTCGTTCACCCCGGCGGACAACGCACTGTCACACGCGAAGGTCAGGCGGCGGGTCGGATTCGCGCCGCCTCGACTATCGGGTGGTCAGTCGCCCTTGGCCAACCGGTCGTTGATCCGGCGGGCCAGATCGGCGGTGAAGCCCACGGCAGGCACGGTGTGACCGAGAGCGGCGAGGATCACGTCGAGATGGGTGTCCACCATGGCTTCGATCAACGTGGTGAGTGTCGCGGTGGTGGATCGGGCCCGGCTCCACCCCAGCGCGGCGGTGCCTATTCCGACCAACACCGCGGGGTACCAAGAGATCCCGAGGCCGAGGTACAGCACGCCCCAGCCGACGAGCCTGGTGGCCGACCTGAACTGTGCTTCGGCCGCCTGCACCGGAGTACGGACCGTTTCCGGGACCAGCAACCACAAGCGCGGCCACACCAAGCCCAGATCGAGTCCGTGGTACTGCCCGGCGATCCGGGCGTTCAGCAGCCGGAACCGCTCACCGATCCAGGACGGGTGTTGTGGACGGTAGGCGGATACCGGCTCCACCCCCGCCCTGACCGCCGCCCGGTCGAACAGCCTGCCGCGCAAGGCCACCAGCCCCCGCGCGAGCCGGCTCGCCGGTCCGCGCCACGGTCTGGTCCAGACCGCCTCGGCCAGGCTGCCGACCGCCTGCGCGGCCATGGCCGCCGCCGTGGCACCGACCAGCAGGAAGACGGCCACCGCCGCGACCGGCAGGCGCGGCGCCTCCCGCACGATCCAGCCGGCAACCGAGGCAAGGTCGAACGCGGAGCGGTGGCCCAGCCGGACCGCGCACACCGCCGCGGCGACGAACAACGCCCCCGGCAGCACGAGAGTCGCGACCCATCGCTCGGCGAGTTTGCCGCTCAGCGACGACA
Source organism: Amycolatopsis coloradensis (assembly GCF_001953865.1). GTDB lineage: Bacteria > Actinomycetota > Actinomycetes > Mycobacteriales > Pseudonocardiaceae > Amycolatopsis > Amycolatopsis coloradensis. Next base: position 21,406 of record NZ_MQUQ01000028.1, on the reverse strand, counting down.
AGAAGGGGTTCACGGCATCGCGCCCGTCGGCAGCATCGGCTCGTCGTCGAACAGGGCGCACACGGGCGGGTGCCCGTCGTCGTCCCGATGGTCGTGGCGTGAGCACACCTTGCGCGGGCAGCCGTAGTCGCCACGCCCGGTCCGTGGCACGCGAGCGCTTCGTGGGGTGGGGTACACAGGCATGCTGTCGGGAGTGCCCGCGCTCCTGGTCGGCTCCGCCGACTCGGCGTCCAGCAGGTCGAACTGCCTGCACGCGTCCAAGGCCGAACCGCCCTCTCGCACTCGGGAGGCGGCGCGTTCGAGCCTGTCGGTCCATCGGCCGGCGATGGCGGCCCGGCGCAGATCCGGCATGACGGTGCACCACAGAACGAGTGCTTGTCCCTCGTCGAATACCGCCACGTCGCCCCTCCCTTGTGCCATCCTGGATCGTCTACCGCACCGTAGTGGGTGGCGAAGGAGGAGTGGACATCTCGCTCTGGGAACGCATCCGCCGTTGTCTGGAAACAGGCGAGGCCGACGAGGTCACCACACCCGCCGCCGTGGCGGACGCCGCTCGCCTGGTCCTGCCTGCCATCGGTACCGGTCTGCCTCCCGAGATGCTTCGAGAACTCGGAATGCTGCACTGGCTGCGGCATTGCGCCCTGCCGCCGGGCAGCGTCGGGCCTGATATCCAGATCTGCACGGAACTGTTCGCCCCGCTCGCCGAATCCTTTCCGGGCGTAGTGCCACCGCCGGTGCTCAGCTGGCTTCAGGAGAACCACTATCCGGGACTCACGCCCGTGGAACTTGGGCCTTTCTACGCGTCGGTGATCACCGATGCCGCTTTGGCGGCCGCTGATCCCGTCCTGACCGACCTGGGGGCAGCCGCATGTCGCGCCGCCGTCGACGTCGGCAGCGAGGTCGACCGTCCGGCGCACCGGCTCAACCTGATGGTGCTGTTGCATCAGCGCTTCGCATGGACGACCGCCGAGGCGGATCTGGACGACGCCATCGCGGCAGGCCGCGCGGCACTCGAGCCGGCCGGGCACCCCCTAGCCGCGGCGGTCCGGTTTCCCCTCGGGGTCGCTCTGCTTACCCGGTTCGGCATCCGCGGGCAGGAACGGGACCTCACCGACAGCACGGTGCTCCTGCGCGAAGCTGCGTCGTCTCTGCCGCCCGGCGACCCGAATCGCGTCGCCTACCTGTCGCAGTTCGCCGTGGCCTTGGAGACCCGGTGCGATATCGGCGGTCCGCTCGCCGTGGTCGAGGAGTACATCGAGGTGACCAGGGAAATTCTCGCGAGCTGCGCTTCGGATGACCCGGCATTCGGTGAAGCGCTCCTCTTGCGAGGCAGCGCCCTGCGGGTCAGGTTCGTCCGTACGGGGAATCCCGCCGACATCGCCGATAGTGTCCGATACCTGCGGGAGACGCTGAGGAGCCTCCCCGAGGGCAGCGAGTCGCATGTCCCCGCGCTGCTCAACCTCGCAGGCTCCCTCCAGACCCGGTTCGCGTATGCCTCGGCCTTCACCACACCTGGCGGTGGCGACGAAGCCGACCTGGCCGAAGCCATCGCACTGGCCAGGGAGGCCGACGCGGCCATCGGAGAAGGCCACCCGCTGAGGTGGGCGGTCGAGGCCACGCTGGCGACTGTGCTGCGAGCCGGCAACACGGACCCTGCCGAGGCGATAAGGGCGGCGAGAGCGACCTTGGCGGGACTGCCCGCGGACAGTCCGCTTCGCGGGACCGCGCTGCTGTCGCTCGGTGAGTCACTTCGCCGCCAATACCAGGCAACCGATGACCAGGAGGTCCTCCGGGAAGCCGTGGACGTCCTTCGTGAGGCGAAGACGGCCGGCGCGGGCGGTCCACTCGGCCGGGCACCGATGCTCACGGCCCTGTCGATGGTGCTGTATGAGGCGATCAAGCTGGCGGGCACCGACGGTGCGATCGATGAAAGTGAGCTCGATGAGGCCATCGAGACAACGAGAGCGGCAGCGCAGGGCATGCCCGGTGACACGGTGATCCGTGGCCAGCAGCTCTGGCAGCTGGCGGAACTGCTGCGGTGGCGCTTCTCGCGCACAGGCCAGGCGACGGACCTTGACGAGCGGATCGAGACGCTGCGGGCGACGGTGCCACTGGCTCCCGGCGCCCCCGCGTCGACGCAGTGTTTGTCCGCCCTCTCGGGCGCGCTCAGCGTCCGGTACGCCCGGAATCCGGACCCAGCCGACCTCGACGAGTCCGTCGCCGCGTTGTGCCGGGTCGTCGAGACCCTGCCCGCGGACGGCCCCGAACTGCCCGGCCTGCAGGCGGACACCGCGTTGGCGCACCTGCAACGCTTCGAAGCCAGGGGCGAGCCCGCCGACAGGGAGACGGCGACCCGGCTGATCCGTTCAGCGCTCGCCGCTACCGGCGCGGACGACTCGAGTCGTTATCGGATGCTCGGCATTCTGGCCGCGATATCAAACTCGACGGCCACCTCGGAACGCGACCCCGAGAAGCTGACCGAAGCCATCGAAACCTGCTACGCGGCAACGCCACCCGGCGCGGTCCCGACGGTGGCTGTCACCCTCACCCTGAGCAACGCGCTTACGTCCCGCTACGAGAACACCGGTGCCCAAGCGGACCTGGAGGCGGCCGCCACGACACTGCGGGCCGCGTTGGCGCATGCCACCGGAATGAACCGGGCCGTGCTCGTGAACAACCTCATCCAGGTGCTTCGCATCCGTTATTACCGCCATGGCGACAAAAACGCACTGACCGAGGCGATCGACACCGGTAAAGCGGCACTTCGGACCAGCCCCGATGTGGTGCTGCTGGCGGGAAATGTCGCGGCCGCACAGACCGACCGATACGAGTGGGCCCGCGACCCCGCCGATCTCACCGAGGCCGTCGACGCGCTGCGGTCGGTGCTCGGCCGGGCCAGGGCGGACAATCCGGACCTGCCGACGCTCCGGTTCTATCTCGGCCACGCCCTGCGAGTCCGCTTCCAGGCCATGGCCTCCACCGCCGATCTGGACGAGGCGATCGCGGTGCTGCGGTCCGGTCTCGCTTCGTCCAGATCGCGCGACCAGACGGTCCACTTCAGCCTGCTGCTCGGAACCGCACTGTCACTTCACGGACAGTGGTCGAACGACCCGGCCGCGCTCGCCGAGGCGAGCGAACTGCTGGAAGTCGCGGGTGATGGGCTACCAGTGGCGAACCCTGGCCGGATCACGGCCGAGGTCTTCTTGGCGAACACGCTCCGCCTGCGTTTTCTCAACTCGGGAGAAGAGCCTCTGCTCACCGAAGCGATCGAAATCGGCAGAGAGGCCCTCGCCCACACCCAGGACGAGGAGGTTAACCGGGCGTACACGCTGATCATGCTGGGCACCCTGCTGACCCTGCGGTTCGATCGGACCGGCGACCTCGAGGTGCTGGCAGAGTCGATCGAGGTGCTGCGCCGCGGGGTGGCCGCCGCGGGCACGAACAACGCGACAACGGCGAACGCCTTGTCCGAGCTGGCGTACGCACTGCGTGGCCGGTACAGCGTCCTGGCGGAGCGCGCCGATCTGAACGAGGCCATCGCGGCCGCCGAGCGCGCCGCGACCCTGCCGGGCACGACACCGACCGAACGGAGTGTTCATGTCACCGCACTGGCCCTTGGCCTGCTGACCAGATCGCTGGCCACCGGCGATCTCGACGACCTCGACGCCGCCGTCGACTTGGGCCGCGAGGCCGCGAGCGCGCCCAACTGGTACGTCGCCTCGGCGGTCAACCTGATGACGCTGGGGCTGGCACTGTGGTCCCGGTTCGATCGGACCGGAACGGTTTCCGACCTCAATGCCGCCATCGACGCGTTGTTCGAGGCGGCGGAGGGCGCCCACCCCGGGCACACGATGCGGCCCATCATGCTGACCAACCTGTCCAACGCGCTACGCACGCGGGCGGGTCTGCTCGGCTCGGCCGCCGACCTCGACGCCGCCGTGGACGCCGGACGATCGGCCGCCGCCGCCGCGCCGGCGGACCACCCGGCGGTGTCGATATGCCTGATGAACCTCGGGACCGCGCTGCACATCCGGTACCTGGAAAGGCGCGACACCGCGGACCTCGACGCCGCGGTCGCCGCCCTGAACGAGGCGATGGACCGCAGCACACCCCAGAGCTCGAACCGGAGAGAGATCCTGATGAACCTGGCGGGGCTGCTGCGCACCCGCCGTGACCGGCGCCCGGACCGGGACGCACTGGACCGGGCCGTCGCACTCGTCCGGGAGGCGATCGCGATCACCGACGTGACGCACTCGATGTACCCGCTGTGCGTCCTCAGCCTTTCGACCGTGCTGCACACCAGGTACGACAGCGGTGGTGACGACGCGGACGCGGCCGAGTCGATCGAGTCGGCCCAACAGGCCATCGACAGCATGGCCGCCGGTGACCCTCGGATAGCGGTGGCCTGGGTGACGCTGGGAAGGCTGCACGAGCGCAGGCGTGTCGAAGGCGGGGACGGCTTCGACGCCGCGGTCGCCGCCTACCGAACAGCGGTCGAATCTCCCGCCACGGCACCGACGTATCGGGCGGCCGCGGCCAGATTGTGGGCCGAGTCGGCTGTCCGGCACCGCGACTGGGCCTCCGCGACGGAGGCGTTCGGCGTCGCTGTCGCGCTGATGCCCCAGGTGGCCTGGCACGGCGTCGAACGCGACGCACGCGAGCGCAGGCTGACGGTGTGGGAAGGCCTGGCGAGGGCGGCCGCCGCCGCGGCGCTGGAGGCCGGTGACCCCGGCCGGGCCGTGGAACTGCTCGAGCAAGGCCGCTCCGTGTTGTGGTCTCAGGCGTTGCAGACCAGGGACGACCTGTCGATGCTGCGGGAACGTGACCTCGCGTTGCACGATCGGCTGCGCGCCGTGGCGACGAAGCTGGCGGCCACGGCCTTGCCCGACATCCCGGAGGCCGCCGTCACGACCGATCCGTGGAGCGACCCGAGCCAGCGCACGCAATCCGACCGGATCAAGCTGGCCGAGGACTGGGACCGGTTGCTCACCGAAGCACGCGCCTTGCCCGGACTGGAATACCTACTGCGGATCCCGCCGCTGACCACCTTGCGTGAGGGTCTGCCTGACGGCCCCATCGTCCTGCTCAACGTCGACGAAGCCCGATGTGACGCCTTGATCGTGCACCGGGACCGCGACGTCGAGCAAGTTCCGTTGCCCGATCTGTCGTATGTGGAGGCTGGGCGACGGGCAGAGGGGTACCTGCGGGCGTTGAAGCTGCTGGAAAATCCAGGCGGGCCAGGCGATTTCGCCACCACCGGCGCCAGGCAAACGGTGCACGCGACCCTGGAATGGTTGTGGGACACCGTCGCCGATCCGGTGCTGACCCGGTTGGGCTACACCGGCCACGACGAGCCGTTGCCACGACTGTGGTGGTGCCCCACCGGATCACTGACCCTGCTCCCGCTGCACGCCGCCGGTTACCACGACCCGGCCGACACCCCCACCGGACGCACGGTGATCGATCGCGCGGTGTCGTCCTACACGCCGACACTGCGTGCGCTGGCGAAGGCGAACATCGCCGACGCTGTCGAGCCCGCCGACCGACGTGTCCTCGTGGTCGGCATGCCGGAGACCCCACCAGTTCCAGGCACGCCGGACATGTGCCCGCTGCCTTGCGCCCGCGCGGAAGCCGAGTTCCTTTCTCGCGCGCTCCCCCTCGGTCGCACGTCGCGGGTCGCCGACACCGCCACCCACGCCGCGGTCATCGCCGACCTGCGCACTCACGCCGTCGCACATTTCGCCTGCCATGGCGGACAAAACCTGCGACAGCCGGCAACGGGCAGTCTCTACCTGTGGGACAAACCACTGACCGTGCTCGAGGTCGCGGAACTGGATCTCGAGCACGCCGAACTCGCCTACCTGTCGGCCTGCAGCACGGCGATCGGAGGCACGACCCTGCCCGACGAGGCCATCCACCTCGCCGCGGCACTCCAGCTCGCGGGTTACCGCCAGGTGATCGCCACCCTGTGGACCATCACGGACCGGACCGCGGTCGAGGTGACCGAGATGATGTACACCGGGCTGCTCGGGCCTTCGGGCCTGCGTCTCGACGGCACCGCCCAGCTGCTCCACCGCACCGTGCGTGCCTTGCGCGACTCGGCTCCCCGCAACCCGGCCATCTGGGCCTCATACGTCCACTTCGGACCGTGAACGACGGAGCCTGACTCGACCCGCGCATCGTGGTCCGGCTCGTTTTCGTCCTCTCATGCCGCGATGTGACCGAGCCGGGCGTACCGGATGAGTTCAGGCTCGGTTCTCCGTGGCTAGGTCGTCGATGATCCATCGCAAGGCGCTTACTGCGTTCGAGTACCGCGGGTACCTCGGGCTCTGGCTTGACTCGGGCTCGCAGCCCACTACGGACCCAAGCAACCCGTGCCCCGCCGCCAGTCGACTTGCGAGCGCTCGCCGCGGGCCCTTGACCGCGATGAGCACGCTCACCGGCACCTCCACGCAGCCGAGGCTGGGCAGCGCGACCAGGCCGAGCAGGAAGAAGGAGATCGACAGCGTCCCGCGCGTCTCGTCCGGAGCGGCGACCGGTCCGTACTCCGGGGCACGCCGCGTTCCGGCTCCCGGGACCGGGTGGGAGACTGTCCGGGTGATCACCCGGCTCCGGTCCTGTTGGTCCGCGATCCGGTACCTGGCGGTCGGCGCGGCTTCTTCGGTCGTCGATTGGTTCGTTCTCGTCGGCATGCTGTTCGTGCTGCTGATGTGCCCGTTCGGTGTCGGGATCCCGGCGGTGCCGTACGCGCTCAAGCTGATCAGGTACCCGGTCAACTTCGAACGCCGTCGCGCCGCGCGCCTGCTCGACGAGCCGATCCCCGAGCCGTACCGGTCCGGGAACCCGGTGACCGACCCGGCCTCGCGACGGGACCTGGGGTGGCTCGTTTTCCACGCCGCCACCGGTTTCGTCATCGGCATCTTCGCCATCGCCTTTCCGCTCGGCGGGCTCCGGCAGGTGGCCACCGCGTTCATCTGGCCGATGATTCCCGGCGGGGTGGAAAGTTCACTCGGATTCCTCGTCACCTCGTGGCCGCTGGCCGCACTCAGCCTGATCACCGGTGTCGGCATGATCGCCCTGATATTCCTCTACCCCCGGCTGGCCCGGTGGCAGGCGTCCGTCGCGCGCAAGCTGCTCGCTCCCGCCCCCGGTGTCGTGCTGACCGACCGCGTCGTCGAACTGGCTGCGTCGCGTGCCGCCGCGCTGGAGGCGCACGGCGCCGAACTCCGGCGGCTGGAACGGGATCTGCACGACGGTACGCAGGCGCGGATCGCCGCGGTGGTATTGCAACTGGGGATCGCCGATTCGCTGTTCGACAAGGATCCTCAGCGGGCCAGGGAGTTGCTGGGCAAGGCGCAGGACACCGCGACCGGCGCGCTGGCCGAGCTGCGCAGCGTCGTGCGGAGCATCTACCCGCCGCTGCTGACCGATCGCGGCCTCGACGGCGCTGTCACGGCGCTGGCCGATCGCTGCCCCGTTCCGTGCACAGTGGCCGTTCTGAGCGACAGCCGCCGTCCCGCCGCGGTCGAGGCGGCCGCCTACTTCGTCGTCGCGGAGATGCTGGCCAACATCACCAAACACTCCGGCGCCGAACACGCCTGGATCACGCTCAACGGCAACGCCGACACCCTGCTCATCGAAATCCGCGACGACGGTCACGGCGGCGCCGACGAATCGGGTGGGTCCGGCCTGTCCGGGATCCGCAAACGTGCGGAAGCGTTCGACGGGACCTTGCAGTTGTCCAGCCCCGCCGGTGGGCCGACCGTACTGAAAGTGGAGTTGCCATGCGGGTCGTGATCGTCGAGGACGACGCGCTGCTGCGCGAAGGCCTGGTGATGCTGCTGAACACGTCCGGCATCGACGTCGCCGCGGCGGTGGACGATGTGGACGAGTTTCTCGAACTGGTCACCGAAGACCGACCTGACGCGGTGATCACCGACGTCCGGCTGCCGCCGACCCACACCGACGAAGGACTCCGTGCCGCCGTCAAGGCGCGGAAGATGCATCCCGGGCTGCCCGTGCTCGTGCTGTCCGCACACGTCGAAACCGGCTACGCGGCGGAACTCCTGGCCGACGGCAAGGGTGCTGTCGGGTACCTGCTCAAGGAACGCGTCGGGAAGGTCGAGAAGTTCCTCGACGCGCTGGACCGGGTCGTCAAGGGCGGGACGGCGATGGATCCCGAGGTGATCACCCAGCTCATGGCGCACCGCCGGGCGACCGATCCGCTCGAAGGGCTGACCGCGCGGGAGCGCGAGGTGCTCGGGCTGATGGCGGAGGGCTACAACAACACGACCATCGCCGAACTGCTGGTGGTGAGTGACGGCGCGGTGCACAAGCACATCCGGAACATCTTCGCGAAACTCGGGTTGCCGGAGGACAGCGGGCATCGGCGGGTGCTGGCGGTGCTGGCCTACTTGGGCGGAAAGGGCTGAGCGCGAGTCCTCTCTCAGGTACATGAAGGACCCCTCATGTACTCGCGAAGGCGCGAAGGTCGCGTTTCCTCGGCTGAGCCGAGGGGCCCGGCAAAGTCGCAGAGCTGCTGGTCAGCGCTGTTCCGGGTACCCGGATGTGACACCGCTGGCGCCCGCAAGGGTCGAACGGGAAGGATTTCGGACGGTGAACGTCCGAAATCCTCCCCGCTCGGGGTCTCCGCAACCGGTATGTCCCCCATCCTCGATCGTCAGCCTCACACGGCGACAAAGAGCTGCCTGACCTGCAAGACCTCGACTTCGCCGGGGCCCTCCGCACGCACTGTCGCGGTGACTGGTGGTGCCACTGAGGCTCAAGGTGGCGTTCCGGATCCGCCTCTTGGCCCTCACCGCCCCATCACTCGCGACACGTCCGCTGGGGCTGAGGCGGCTGTTCGCCCCACGGACCGTAAGTGGCGCTCAAGGGTTTCGGACACCAGAACGGTAGCGCCAGCACCACCCCGCGACGGAGGTCACTCCCCTGTTCCGCCTCCCCGCCGTTCCATAGCGTCTTTCCCATGAACGACACCAAAAACGCCGGCGGCACGATGGTCACCGCCTCTCTCTGGCTCGTCTTCCTCGTCAGCGCCGCCGCCAACGCGATCGGACAGTTCGCGGGGATGGACTGGACCCTCCGCATGATCGCGGGAGGTGTCTCGGTCGTCTGCATCGTGCTTCTGGTGATCCGTTACGTGGCACGGCGCCGAAGCTAGACCTTCGGTGTCGCACGCACTCCGTGGTGCAGGTACGGCTCTCCGGTCGGCAACGTGTAGAAGGTGACCGGCATCCAGGTCCGCGCGCCCGGTTCACGGCAGACGTAGAGCGAGTCGGTCACCGGGACCAGGTCGAACTCCTGTGTCTTCTCCGGCACGAGTTCGGCCAGCGGTCCCGTGGCGCTCTGCCGGAGCCGGAGTCCGTCCCCTTCGGACAGCACCTCCATCGTCACTCCGGCCCGTTCGTAAACACCGACGTGCCTCGAACCGTCGACGGTGACCGGTGTCGCGGGCGGCTCCAGCGGCCGCGGCATCGCCACGTCGGCGAGTTCGGCGAAGATCTCGCGGTACAACTCCTGGAACAGGTCGCGGGTGTTGCCGCCGTTGGTGAGCAGGGTGACGGCGAGCCCTTGATCGGGCAGCAGCCGCAGGAACGCGGACTGGCCGATCGTGTTGCCGTCGTGGCCGATGACGCGCCGTCCGCTCCAGTCGTCGCGGATCCAGCCGAGACCCCAGGAGTCCCCGAGGGAGTGCTTCTCGGGGAGGTCGGCCTGTTTCTCGGCCATCGCGGCGACGGACGCCGTGGTCAGGATCCGCACACCGGACGGCGTCAGTCCGCCGGTCAGGTGCAGGCGCGCGAATCCGAGCACGTCCTTGGTGGTCGCGGTGATCAAGCCCGCCGGACCCATGTTCCTCGGCAGGCCCCAAATCGGTGCGGGCCGCGGCTCCTCGTCCTCACCGGCGACGTGACCGACGGCGGCGCGGAACATCAGCGCTTCCTCGGGCAGCGTCACGGTGTGGGTGAGGCCGAGCGGAGTGAACAGTTTCTCCCGCATCGCCGAGTCCCAGGTCTGCCCGGTGAGCTTTTCGATCACCCGGCCCATGAGCACGAAACCCGAGTTGCAGTAGGAGAAGGTCTCGCCGAGCGGATGGTTCTGCGCGGCCTGGTCGAGGATTTCGACGTAGCGCTCGAGACAGTCGTCGCCGCGCCCGGTGTCGGTGAAGACGTCGCCGTCGATCCCGCTGGTGTGCGTCAGCAGATGCCGCATGGTCACCTGTTTGGCGACGTCCGGATCGGCCAGCCGCAGTTCGGGGACGACGTCGGAGATCGGCGCGTCCAGGTCGAGGAGCCCTTCGTCGACCAGTTGCATCACCACGGTCGCGGTCCACACCTTGGAGACCGAGCCGATCTGGAACACCGAGTCCTCGGTGACCTCGACCCCGGTCGCGGTGTTGAGTACACCGAACGAAACGTGCGCCTCCGCACCGTCCACGATCCGCGTGATGCCCAGCGCCGCACCGGGGACGCGGTACTTGCGCGCCAGTTCGGCCAGGCGCCGCCGCCAGTGCGCCGCCTCGATCGGCACTCGGGACACCCCGTCGGCCGGGGCCGCGTACTGCTCGACCCAGTCGAGGACGCGCCGGTTGAAGTCGAGGCGGTGCGAGGGCGGGCCGTCGAGGATGAACAGATGCGAGGCGCCCGGATACAGCACCAGCCGGGTCGGGACGCCACGCGCACGCAGGGCGCCGAACCACTGCTCGGCCTGGCCGACCGGGCAGCGCTCGTCTTCCGCGCCCTGGATGACCAGGGTCGGCGTCCGGACCTGGTCGACCCTGGCGAACGGCGAGAACTTCGCGTAGTCCCGGGACGGGTCGCCGATCTCGCGGACGGCCAGGTAGTACCCGGCGTCGGAGGTGCCCTCCATGCTGGTCAGGTCGCTGACCACGCCACCGGAGACGGCGGCGGCGAAGCGGTTGTCGCGGCTGGTCAGGTAGCAGGTCATGAACCCGCCGTAGCTGTAGCCCGCCACAGCGAGCCGGTCCGCGTCGGCGATCCCTTCGGTGACCAGGTGGTCCAGCGGTTCGAGGAAGTCGGCGGCGTCGGCGACACCCCATCCGCCGACGGCGCCCGTGAAGAAGTCCTCGCCGTAGCCGTCGCTGCCTCGCGGGTTGAGCAGCAGCACCGCCCAGCCTCGCGCGACGAGTGCCTGGTGGTACAGGTGGATCGAGTCGGCCGCGCCGTTCCAGGCGTTGTGCGGGCCGCCGTGGATGTCGAGCAACAGCGGCGAGGCCTCCGGCTTGGCGGGATTACGCAGCAGCCAGCCATGGACGACCGTGCCGTCCGCGATGGCGAATTCCCGCTCTTCGTGGCGGAACAAGTCCACCTCGGCGACCGAGGCGCCGTGCTTCGTCCGCACGTCGACGGCGCCGGTGTCCTGATCGACGACGGCGATCTCGCCGAACGAGGTGGCCGTGGTCATGGCGACCACGATCCTCCCGTCCGCGGTGTCCATTCCGGACACGACGCGGTCCGCGCCTGCCAGCACCGCGCGCGGACTTCTGCCGTCGGTGTCCACTGTGTACAGATGGGTGCAGCCGCGGTCACGGACGCCGAACAGCACGGAAGCACCGTCCGCGGTCAGCTTCGGCAGCGCGCCGGGATAACCGGCACCGCCGGACATCACGTTCCGGTCCAAAGTGGACGTCAGATCGACGGCAACGCCACCGTCGAGCGGGACCCGCAGCAGCCCGATGTGGCCGACTTCGGTGTCAGCCCGGCCGGTCACCAGGAGTTCGCGCCCGTCGGCGGTCCAGGCGACCGTACCCACCATGCCGTTGCCTGAGCCGATCAGTCGCGGCTCGGAAGCCTTCGTGGTCACGTCGAGAACGTAGGCGCCGGAACGGAAGGTCAGGTCCGCGTCGGCGTCCAGTCCGGCCGAGAAGGCCAGGTGCGTGCCATCGGGCGACCAGGCTGGATCACCGGCGTGCCAGTCGCCGAAGGTGACCTGCCGGACTTCCCGCGTAGCGACGTCGAGGACGTGCAGATGCTTGCGGATGGTCTTGATCAGCCCGGCCCCGTCGGCCTTGAAGTCCAGCCGGTCCGCCACCACGGAAGCGTTCGACGCGGGTTCACCACCCGCCAGGTCGACAGCCGCCGAGAACGCGATTTTGCCGCCGTCCGGGCTCCACACCGGAGCGCCCGCCCCGAGCGGAAGCTCGGTGATCCGTTCGGCCTCACCGCCCGACGACGGCAGGAACCACACCTGCGGCGGGCCGTCTTGTGCCCGCAGGAACGCGATCCGGGTGCCGTCCGGCGCCCAGTTCGGTGCCATGTCAGAGATTCCGCGGGTGAGCTGCCGCGCTTCACCGCCGGTCGCGCCGACCTCCCAGAGCGTGTACTCGTTCCGGTCTTCGTCGCGGTTCGCGGTACGCAGGACGTAGACGATCCGGTCGCCGTCCGGTGACAGCGCGGGCTGGCTGGGGACGGCGATTCCGTACAGGTCGTCGAGACCGAGACGTCGGGTCATGATGCGGTCGCTCCTCGGGGGATCGTGAGCCGGCGGCTCTCGTTTTCGCTGAAATGGCAGGCCGCCGCGTGACGTCGGTGTGCCGCGCCTTCGGCTGGATCAGCCTGGAGGCAGAGCTCGCGGTCGGCGCGGACGAGCGGGCCGACCGGGCAGCGGGTGTGATACCGGCATCCGGACGGCGGGTGGTGCGGATCGGCGGGTTCGGTGTCGGCGGTCACCTCGTCCGCGCCGGTGTCGAACAGCGACGTGTGGGCAGAAGGTGCCGCGGCGAGCAGGTCCCGGGTGTAGGGATGCTGGGGATCGGTGAGCACCTGCTCCGCCGGGCCGACCTCGACGATCCGGCCGAGGTACAGCACGGCGACGATGTCGCTGAGATAGCGGACGACGGCGAGGTTGTGCGAGATGAACAGCATCGACAGGCCGAGCCGCCGTTGCACGGACCGGACGAGGTTGAGCACCGCGCCCTGCACCGAGACGTCGAGCGCGGAGGTGATCTCGTCCGCGATCAGCACCTCCGGCCGCCCGGCCAGCGCACGGGCGAGCGCCACCCGTTGCCGCTGGCCGCCGGACAACTGCCCTGGCAGATGACCGGCGCGCTCGGGATCGAGGTTGACCAGCTCCAGGAGCCGGGCGACCTCGTCCCGCCGCGCGTCGCGACCGGAAAGGACACCGCGTGGGATCGCTTCCGTGATCGACTCCCCGATACTCATCCGGGGGTCCAAAGAGGAATACGGGTCCTGGAACACCATCTGCAACGGACGGCGCCGGGGCAGCTTCGAGACGTCCACTCCGCCCAGCAGGACCCGGCCGGAACTGACCGGTGACAGCCCGACGGCGGCGCGGGCCAAAGTCGATTTCCCCGAGCCCGACTCACCGACGAGCCCGACGACCTGTCCGGAAGGGACGGTCAGCGCGACGTGGTCGACCGCGGTGAGACCACGCCGCCCGCCGTACCGCACGCTCACCGCGTCGAAGACGAGATCGCTCATTCCGCACCTCCGGCGGTCACGGTTTCCTTGGCGGGCAGGGAAAGCGGCGCCGGGTGCCAGCACGCGACGCGATGTCCGGGTTCGACGCGTTCCAGCACCGGGTCTTCGAGACGGCATCGGTCGGTCACGGCGGGACACCGGTCGGCGAAGGCGCAGCCGGAAGGCACGCGATCCGGCTCCGGCGGACGACCGGGGATCACCGCGAGCGGCGCGTCCCGATCGGTGTCCAGGTCGAGCGTCGCGGCCAGCAGCGCCCGCGTGTAGGGATGCCGCGGCCTCCCCGCCGACGGCAGATCCTCGACCACCCGGCCCGCGTACATGACCAGCATCCGCTCACACGTCTGCGAAACGACCGCGATGTCATGGCTGATCAGGATGATCGCCGTGTTCCGCTCCGACCTGGTCTGCGCCAGCAGGCGCAGCAGCTGCCGCTGCACGGTGACGTCCAGCGCCGTGGTCGGTTCGTCGGCGATGATCAGCCGCGGGTCGCCCATCAGGCCCATGCCGATCATCGCGCGCTGCCGCATCCCACCGGAGAACTCGTGCGGGTACTGCTTCGCCCGTCGTTCGGCGGCGGGGATCCGCACGGCACGCAACCGGTCCACGGCCCGCTCGAACGCCTTGGCGCGCGGAAGGCCCTGGTGTTGTTCGGCCACCTCGGCCAGCTGACGGCCGATTCGCCTGGTCGGGTTGAACGAGGTCATCGGATCCTGGAACACCATCGCCAGCGACGTGCCCAGCAAACCGCGCAGGTCCCGTTCCGAGGTGGTCAGCAAGGGTTTCCCGGCGAATTCGAGCCGGTCCGCGGTGACCACGGCCGGCGCCTCGACCAGCCGTGACACCGCCAGCCCGGTCAGGCTCTTCCCCGAGCCCGACTCGCCGACGACACCGATCGCCTCGCCCGCGCGGACGGTGAAACTCACCCCGCGCACCGGGACCGTCCAGCCCGCCGGACGCGGGAACGCCACTTGGAGGTTCTCCACCACCAGGACGGCGTCGTCACGATCCTCGACGACGTCCTCCCGTGCCGGAGTCACCGGTCGCGGCGCGAGCCTCCGCGAGCCGGTGCGGACCCCGATCACCCCGGCCACCGTCTCCCCCACCAGGTTGAACGCGAGTCCCGCGACGACCACCGCGACACCCGGCGCCAGCGCGGCCGCCGGATTGACGTAGATCCCGTTGAGTCCTTCGCCGAGCAGCCGTCCCCAGTCGTATTCCGGTGCCTGCACACCGATTCCGAGGAACGACAACCCGGAGAACGCCAGCAGGCAGGCGCCCGCGCCGATGGTCGCGTTCACCACCAGCGGTTCACCGATGTTGGGGAGAATGTGCCGGACCAGCAACCGGATCCGGCCGACGCCGGAGATCCGCGCGGCGGACACGAAGTCCTGGCCCGCCACGGAGGCCGACAGCGTCTGAGCCAGCCGCGCGAACGCCGGGGCCAGCGCGAAACCGACCGCCAGCACCGCGCCGTGGGTACCGACTCCGAAGATGACCGAGAAGAACAGGACCAGCAACAGCCCGGGGAACGCGACCGCGATGTTCACCGCCGACGTGACCAACCGGGCGGCGGGCCGCGGCAGCAAGGACGGCAGAGTGCCGAGGACGAGCCCCGTCACCACACCGATCACCGTCGCGAGCAACGCCAACAGCACCGAAAGCCGGGTCGCCACCAGGACACGGAAGAGGATGTCGCGACCGAGGTCGTCGGTCCCCAGCCAATGCGCCGCGGACGGGCCTTGGCCGATCGCGTCGGTGTCGATCGCGAAAGCGTTGTCGTGCCACAGGATCGGAGCCAGCACCGCGAGTCCGAGCACCACGACGAGCAGCGTCGCCGAGAACGCGCCGACCGGGGCGCGCAGGGCCGCGAACCATTTCGCGTGCCGATTCACCATCTCAGCTCTCCCGGATCGTCGAGCGCGGATCGAGGACGGCCAGCAGCACGTCCACCGTCAGATTCACCAGCAGTACCCCGGTGCCGTAGACGAGCACAATCCCCTGCACCAGCGGATAGTCCTTCTGGAGGATCGACTGCGCGATGGTCGAACCGAGACCGGGCCAGGCGAACACGTTCTCCACCAGCACCGTCCCGGCGACCATCCCGGTCAGCATCAGCCCACCCATGGTCAGCGTCGCGGTCAGCGCGTTCGGCAGCGCGTGCCGGAGGTAGACCAGCCGCGCGGGCAACCGTTTCGCCCGCGCGGTGCGGATGAAGTCGTTACCCAGCACGGAAAGCGTCTCCACCCGGACGATGCGGGCGAGTACCGAGGCCGGGCCGAGCGCCAGCGCGATCACCGGGAGCACGAACGAACTCGCGTCGGCGTTCCCGGCGACCGGGAACCAGCCGAGCCGGACCGCGAAGAACGCGACCAGCGCGACCGCCACCAGGAACTCGGGAATGGCCGCGAGCAGCACACTCGTCGAGGTGAACGCCAGTTCACCGCCCCGCCGCCTGCCACCGCGGGTCAGCACGGCGAACAGGACGCCCAGCGGGATCGCGATCACGATGACCACCGCGAAGGCGGGCAACGCCAGTTGCAGGGTGGCGGGCAGCCGGTCGCCGATCACCTCGGAGACCGGCTGCCCGCTCGTCATCGACGTCCCGAAGTCACCGGTGAACAGCCCGCCGAGGTAGTGGACGTACTGCAGCCACAGCGGATCGTCGAGGCCGAGGGCCTCCCGTCGCGCGTTCACCAGTTCCACCGGCGCGGTCAGGCCGAGCGCGGCCCGGACCGGGTCGCCGGGGATCAGCTGGATCATCAGGAACGCCGTGGTGATCAAGACCCACAGCGAAACCGCGAACCGGCCGAGGCGACGCACGGCGAACGAGAGCCACGGACTTTCGCGCAACCCCGCCGGGGCGACCGCGACCGCCATCAGCCGTACATCCGGATCGACGACGGCTCGACCGAGCCGAAACTGACCTTGAATCGCGCGTTGCTGCCGAAGGTCGGGATGACCGAGTTGACGTAGGGCACGACGTCCAGCCGCTCGATGAGCGCCGTTTCCGCGGCCAGCCAGGTCGCGCAACCGGAGTCACCCGGCAGCTTCGCCGCCTCGACGGCCTGCGACACGTACCGCTGGTTCTCGATATGCGCGAAGTTCGTTCCGGCGGGCGGTTTCGGTCCCGAGACGAACGGGACGGCCTGGCTCGGCAACAACAGGGTCACCGGCGCGAGCGAGATGTCCCACTCACCGGTGTCGAAGAGCACCTGGCTGGTCCCCGGGCTGTCGAGGCCCTTGAGCGTGACCTCCGCGCCGGCGGCCTTCCATGACTGCTGCATCAGTTCGGCGGAGGGCGCCATCGTCGGCCCCACCTGAGTGCCGTAGATGGCGGTCAGCGCGAGCCGCTTGCCGTCCTTGACCCGCACGCCGTCCGCGCCCGGCTTCCAGCCAGCCGCGTCGAGACCGGCCTTCGCGGCGGCGACGTCGAACGTGGGAAGTTTCCCGCTCACCGCGTCACCGGAGCACGCCCTGGGCTCGGTGGTGACCATTCCCTGGCTGGGCGCGCCGGAACCGCCGGTGAGCACCTTGCCGATCTGGGGCAGGTCGAGGGCCTGCACCAGCGCGCGGCGAACGGCGAGATCGGCACCCGGTCGACCGGGCCCCTGGTGGAAGAACATTTCGCCGATCGGCACGACCTGTTCGCCGTGATACAGCTTCTGGGCGCGCAGGCGCTGCTGGTCCTGACCGGTGATCCTGGCGCCGTTGAGTTCACCGGACAGCAGCAGGTTCGCGGCGGTCGTGGTGTTCTGGATGATCCGGAAGGTCACCTTCTCCGGCAGGCCGGGCTGCTCACGTTGCCACTCCCCCGGTCCCCACGCGTAATCCTTCCGCCGGGTGAGGGTGTAGTGGTCGTTCGGCACGATTTCGGTCATGGTGTACATGCCGGTGCCGTACTTCCCCTTGGCCAGCGCCTGCCGGTCGGTGACGCCCTTGCCGCAGACGATCGGCAGGCCGCCCACGTTGCGCAGCAGGAACGCGTCCGGCGCCCCGCTGGTCACGGTGATCGTCCTGGCCGTGTCGTCCGCGGCCGCCTTGGTACCCGGCGCGATCGCGAGCCCGGCCATCGGGGACTTGTTCGCGGGATCGCCGATGAAGCCGATGTTCGCCGCCACGCCGCTCGCGGTCAGCGGCGTGCCGTCGTCACAGGTGACCCCGTTCCGCAGGGTGAAGGAGGCCGTGGTCGTGGTGGCCTCCCATTTCTCGGCAAGCCCCGCGATCGGTTTCCCGGTGTCGTCGAGGTTGATCAGGCTGTCGTAGAGGTAGCGGCCGATGTCCAGCGCGACCGCGAGCACGGTCATCGCCGGGTCCAGCGCTCCCGGGTCGGTGCCGATCGCCATGGTGAAGGTCTTGCCTTCGACCGGTTTCTGGTTCGCGGTCCGGTCCTGTCCGGATGGCGTCGTCCCCCCGCACGCGCTCACGGTCAAGGCCACCACGCTCGTGATCGCGGCGGTGAGCCGGG
The DNA here is from genome assembly GCF_001953865.1 of Amycolatopsis coloradensis. GTDB lineage: Bacteria > Actinomycetota > Actinomycetes > Mycobacteriales > Pseudonocardiaceae > Amycolatopsis > Amycolatopsis coloradensis. The sequence continues at coordinate 3,463 of NZ_MQUQ01000028.1, read as the reverse complement.
CTTTCTTCATGCGGTTCTCCTACTGGGTCGCGCTCTACGCGCGGAGGTGGGCAACGGCGAGGCGGGCGGCCTCACCGATGGCGGAATCGACCGCGGGCTGGCGGTCGGCGAGGGATTCGGCGCGGGTGAACACCGCGACGGCGTACCGGCGACCGTCCACATCGGTCACCACACCCGCTTCGTTGCGGACGGCGGGCAGCGTCCCGGTCTTCGCCGCGATCGTCACCCCGGCCGGGAAACCGGACGACATCCGATGCGGCCAGATCTGCTGGGCCATGATCGTCCGGACGCGTTCACAGGCGGCTGGATCACCCGCGCGGTCGGTCCAGATCGCGTCGAGCAAGGTGGTGATCTCACGCGGGGTCAACGACGTGGTGCGTTCCGGATCGACCACGGAGAGCTTCCACAGCTGTTCCTCACTGGCTCCGGCGAGCACGGCTTCCAGGTCGTCGTCCGGTTTCGCGCCGAGGTCGGAGAGCACCGAGGCGAACAGGTCCTCGCAGCAGCCGACCAGCCGTGTCCTGGCGAGTCCGAGATCGGCAAGCACCTGATCGACGGCCGCTTGCCCGACCCGGTGGTAGATCAGGTCGGTGGCGGCGTTGTCGCTCATCGTCAGCATGAAATGCGCGAGATCGCGCCAGCTCATCTCGACGTCGTCGGCGCAGCCGGCGGTGCCGATCCCGCCGATGCGGTACCGGGCGGTGACGCGGGTCCGGTCGGTCTCGTCGAGCCTGCCCGCGGCCACCTCCCTGGCGAAGGCGACCGCCACCGGGATCTTGAACACCGACGCCAGCACGACCTGGTCGTCCGCGCCGACGCCGACTTCGGGACCATCGGAGACGCCGACCTCGCGGGCGTGCACGAACCCGCGCGCGCCCGCCCCGGCGAAGACCGCCTCGATCTCGTCGGCGATCGCCGTCACCGGCTCACCCGCCGGTCGGCGCGTCCGGTGTGGACGTACAGCGCGCGCCCGTCGCCGTCGTCACCGACGAAGGCGTGCGGCATGTGCAGGCCCAGCCCGTCGTGTTCGACGACCAGGGTGTCGCCCTTGTAGCCGAGGAGCCTGCTCTTCTCCGGGCCCGTTCCCAGATCGGCGAAGACGCCCTTCGGTGTGCGTTCCAGCCACAGAGCGCCTTCGTCGTCCTGGCTGACGACGATGTCCGCCACCTGCGACGAGTACTCGCCCACGTAGCGAGCAGGGTCGGCCGGGACCTCCGCGGCGTTGGGCTCCGGCAGCGGCGGGACCTCGACGCCCGCCAGCTCGCCCAGCACCTTCCGGAAGATGTCCAGGTAGAGGTGCATCGGCTTGCCGCCGTTGGTCAGCAGCGCCACCGCGACGTTGCTGCCCGGCACCACCCGCAGGAACGCCGACTGGCCGATGGTGCCGCCGTCGTGGCCGATCACCGGGCCGCCCTCCCAGTCGAAGATCATCCAGCCGAGTCCCCATGCCCCGCCCATCAGGCCGAGGTAGGGCAGTTCGACCTGCCGCTCCCACATGGCGCGCGCGGTTTCGGGCTCGAGCACCTGGGTGCCGTCGTCCGCGCGGCCTTCGTTCAGATGCATGCGCACGAAGGTGAGCAGGTCGCGCGGGCGCATCGCGAGATGCGAACCGGCGGGGACGTTCGAGCGGGTCAACGCCCAGACAGGCGCGGCGACCGGCTCGTCGTCCGGCGTCGGTCGCACGTGGCCGATCGCCGCGCGGTACCGGATGGCGTCGTACGGTCCGGCGGCGGCGTGGGTCAGCCCGAGCGGCGCGAAGAGGTGCTCGCGCAGGCAATCGTCGTAGGACTTGCCGCGCAGGACTTCGACGATCCTTCCGAGCACGCAGTAACCGGCGTTGTTGTAGGAGAACATCTCTCCCGGCGGGAACAGCTGGGGAACGTCGGACAGCGTCGCCACGAGCTTCGCCACACAGTCGTCGCCCTGCCCGGTGTCGGTGAAGATGTCGCCCTCGAAACCGGACGTGTGACAGGTCAGCTGCCGCACGGTGATCCGCGACGCGGCGTCGTCGTCGGAGAGGACGAACTCGGGAAGGTAGTCGCGGACCGGCTTGTCGAGGTCCAGCCTGCCCTCGTCGACCAGCTGCATCGCGAGAGTGGTCGTCCACACCTTGGTGATCGAACCGATCTGGAAGACGGAATCCACAGTGGACTCGACGCCGGTCGCCTTGTTCACCACGCCTGCCGCGTGGTCGATCACCTCGCCGTTCGCGAAGACCGCGACGGCCGCGCCGGGCACCTGGTGTTCGGCCAGCAGGGCGGGGAGGTTCTGTTCGAGCCAGGTATCGATTTCGGAGAGTTTCGACATGGGCATCCTCGTCCGTGGAAAGGGTGGACCGGCAGTTCCCGGAATGCTAGGACGGTGACGGGCGTCACCGGTTCGTGCGGAACGACGAGAGCGGCGGGAAAATTCATCCGGGCGGACGAATCATTCGCTCCCGGCCTCGGGAAGCCTGAGCCATTCCACCGCCTGCGCGGCGGCGAAGCCGATGAACGCGTCCCGCTCCGGCACCCGCGACCGCGCGTCGACGGCGTCGGTGAAAATCCCTACCGCGTAACGGCCCCCATCCGGATACTCGACCACGCCGACCTCGTTGCGCACCGACGGCAGCGTCCCGGTCTTGCCGCTGACGCGGACCCCGTCGTCCGGGAAGCCGGACCGCAGCCGATGCGGCCACACCTGAAGCTCCATCCAGCGCCGGACGTCCGCGCACGCGGTCGGCGAAGCGGCCTCGTCACGCCAGAGCAACCCGAGCAGCCGGGTGATCTCCTCGGCGGTCGTGGCGCAGGTATGCGCCGGTCGCAGCGCGCGCAACGCCCTAATCTGCTCAATCGACAACTCGGACAGCGCCTTTTCGTCGTCCTCGTAGGAGATTCCGAGGTCTTCCCCGATGCTGCCGAGTACCTCACCGCAGTCCTGCGGAACGGTGGTGTGCTCGAAACCGAGACGCCGCAACGTCTTCTCCGTCGACTCCTTGCCGACGCGGGCGAGGATGAGATCGGTGGCGACGTTGTCGCTGATCCCGATCATCAGGATCGCGAGGTCATACCAGGACATCGTGATCCCGTGCCGGAAGGTGGCCAGGCCGTACGGGCTCGGTGTGGGGTGCCCCGGCGGGATGGTGATCCGCTCGCCGAGATCGAGCACGCCGTCGGCGGCCTGCCGCGCCAGTTCCAGCGCGATCGGGACCTTGAAGACCGACGCCGTCACGACAGGGGCGTGTTCGTCGACGCCGATCCGCCGGATGCCGTCGATCTCGGCCGCGTGCAGCCGGACACGGACTCCTACCTCTTCGGCGCGGTCGTTGATCGTTTCGATGACTTCGGACGCGGTGGGCATGGGACTCCTGTCCAGGTGGAGGGGAAAGCACCGGCGGTGCCTCACGTGCTCGCCCGGGTGCTGATCCGGGTGTCGCGAAAGCCACTTTCGGGACATCTGATGTCCCGAAAGTGGCTTTCGCGAC
>NZ_MQUQ01000027.1 GCF_001953865.1 Amycolatopsis coloradensis | reverse complement strand
CGCCGACCGGATTACCTACCCAACGTTGCTTGATACGGCACTAGGTACCCGATGCGGTCGTGGCGGTGCCGCCGTCGACCGGGACGATGGTGCCCGTCAGGTAAGACCCGGCCCGGCTAGCGAGGAACACGGCGATGCCTGCCATGTCGTCGTCGCGGCCGAGCCGGCGCAAAGGGGCCTTCGCCGCGATCGTGTCGCCGATGGCGTCGATCGTTGCCGCCATCATCTGCGACGGGAACACTCCTGGGGCCACCGCGTTCACCGTGACGTGCTGGGGGCCCAGTTCCCTCGCAAGCACCCTGGTGAGTTGATGGAGTGCCGCTTTGCTGCTGGCGTACGAGTAGTTGGGCGCTTCGGCGACGTGGATGGCGGCGATACTGCCGATGTTGATGATCCGCGCGGGATCATCGGTGGTGCCCGCCCTGCGCAGTGCGGGCAGCAGCGCCTGCACCAGCCAGAACGGCGACTTGAGGTTGAGGTCGATCACTGCGTCCCAGGCCTCGGCCGGGAACGTCTCCAGCGGCTCGCGCCACATCGCTCCCGCGTTGTTGACGAGGATGTCCAGGCGTTCCGAGTCGGCCTTGACAAGATCAGCGAGGCGCTGACACTCGTCGTACCTGGACAGGTCCGCGGGGATTGCTTGAACGTCGCCGAATTCGGACAGTAGACGCTGTGCCTCCGCGCACGCGTCCGCCTTGCGTGAGCTGACGACGACGCGGGCGCCCGCCTGCAGAAGACCGCGCGCGATCATCATCCCAATGCCCCTGGTGCCGCCCGTGACAAGTGCGTACTTCCCACTCAGGTCGAAAAGTGCTGAGTGAGTGGTGAAATGGTTGTCCGCCATTGGTCCTCGTCCGTTCTGTCGTGGAAGCAGGTGCTGACACGGTCACGCGTCCAGTGCAACTGAATTGAACTGATGGGAGGTAAAGCCGCGTGTCCATGGAGCGTTGTCGGCGCTTTCGTTCAGGGGATTCTCGGGCGTCCGCCTTGCGCGCCTCCTGCGGGATCCCTTACTTCTCCTCCGGGTAACTGGAGCAGACTTCAAACAGATTGACAGGCGTCCTGGACGTCTGGGAGACCCTGGCGATACAGGTACTGTGCGAGCCCCCTTGCCTGGCGCGCCGGCTCACGCCGCCACAATCCCCTCCCGCACAGTCATTTTCCTGATTGCTTTGGTCTGTATTGCGACCCGGCATCGTCGTCGTGAATCGAGGCTCGGGCCAATGTCGGGCCTGCGTGAACGCAGGTTGCGTGTCAGCTCCGCTAGCTGGAATGGAGTAGCAGTAGGACAGCGTTTAGCGTCAGACTCGCAGTTCAGGGTGGATAGCGGCTACCTACTGGTTGTCAGCGGAAGATCTTGCCGAAAGGCGCCGGTGTTGACGGTCGTCGCCAGGTCGAGCATCGCGTCGAGACCGCCCTCGTCACCGACGAATAGCCTGCGCGCTCGGGCAGGGCTCTGATCCCTGGTTACGTGCCAGACTGGTTCCTTATGGTAAAGAACCGGCTACGGAGAGGTCGTGCGAGTGAACGCGGACGAGGACACGAGAGGGCCAGTGTGGCTGCTCGACCAGCTGATCGACGCCCCCCGGGAGATACGCCTGTACCCAGTCAAGAACCACCACGTCAGAACAGATCGCGATGCCAACTAACGCCTGTCGTCACAGGAATCCGGTGCCAAGAAGTGCTCGAAGTGGAGAAGTCCTGCGTGGACCTCGGGCGCCTACTCTCGAGGGCGGCCACGCCGCGCGGTTGGCGGAGATCTCACTTGGCGGTGTCGCCACGCGTTCCGGTCTCGGCTTCGGCGACTTCCGCGGCCTGTTCGTCGTCCATCGCGCGGGTGTCGCGCGGCGGGAGGAACGGTTCGTCCTCGGCCGGTCGTCCGGCCGCCTGTTCCTTGCCCCGCGCGAGTTCCGCGTCGAGTTCGGCACCGAGCAGGACCGCGATGTTCGAGATCCACAGCCAGACCAGGAACACGATCACCCCGGCGAGGGAGCCATAGATCTTGTTGTACGAAGCGAAGTTGCTCACGTAGACGGCGAATCCGGCGGTCGCGGCGATCCACAACGTCACGGCGACCAGACCGCCCGGTGTCATCCAGCGGAACCGGGGTTGCCGCACATTCGGACTCGCCCAGTAGAGCACCGCGAACGCCAGGACCGCCAGCGCCGCGATCACGGGCCATTTCGCGATGTCCCAGACCAGAACACCGGTCGCACCCAGTCCGACGAGATCGCCGAGCGACCGGGCGACATCGCCTGTCGCGACGATCCCGATCGCGCAAAGGGCGAGGATGACGAGCAGAGCGAGGGTGAGACCGAGCCGCAACGGCCAGGTCTTCCAGATCGGACGGCCTTCGGGCATGGAGTAGATGACGTTGGAAGCGCGCATGAACGCGCCGATGTAGCCCGAAGACGACCACAACGCGGTTAGTACACCGAAAATCGCCGCGGCACCGGCCAGTCCGCTCGACCGGGACAGTTCCTCGATCGCGCCGATCAGGATCTCACGGCCCTGACCCGGCACGATCCGACCCGCGTTGTCGATCAGGGCCTGGGTGGCCGACGGCCCGAGCAGGCCGAGGATGGCGGTCAGCACCAGCAGACCGGGGAACAGCGACAGCACACCGTAGTAGGTGAGCGCGGCCGCCCAGTCCAACTGGTTGTCGCGGTTGAACTGGACGACCGTCCGCTTGAGGACCGCCCACCACGATCGCCGCGGCAGGTCGGTCGGGCCGTCGGGCTCGGTGGAATGCTTCGAGGTAGCCAAGTTGACCTCCTGGTGGGGACTACTCCGGCATACCCCGCAACACCGGGGAGAAAACCGTGGAGAGGCCGGCCGATCACCGGTGACTGTTCGGCCGGCCCTTCCCGCGGGTGTCAGGCGACGTCGTACCGGTCGCGGCCCCAACTCGCAACCGAAGTCATGGGTTGTTCATGCTGCTACGCGGCTGGCCGGGCCGAACGCCGCGGCCGGTGGTCCAGCCGTCCCAGGCGACCATCGGCTGAGGGTGTCGACGGGGTGGGCGAGGTTGCAGACCATCGCACGACCGTAAAACCGCACCCCCGGCGGTGACCGACCATGTTCACCCGACGAAGAAACCGTGCCTGCCGGCCAGAGGCCGCAAGGGCGATTCCCCGGGGGCGAGCAGGCCGCCGACCTGGAGTTGTTGAACGTCTGGCGAGCGAACCGGCTGAGCCTGCACTTCGAGCAAGCGCACATCGATACCTCGACGCTCGGGTGCCCTTCGCGATCGTCGGCACGACCGGGAGGAATCAAGACGGCAGCCGCGAACGCCACCATTGCGCTGTGCCCGGACCTGCCCAGGTGACCGCTCCGATCCCACCTCGACGCCAGGTTTCGCACCGTGCGATCACCACGTCATGCCTCTCATCGTTGCCTTCGGTACCGACGTATCACCGAAATCCAGTAGTGACTGCTGCTCAGGAGAAGCCAAGCGCCGAGTCCTACATTGAACCAGTTGTTCCAGCGCATCGGCCCCTCATCAGTGACGCCCAGGACGATCCAGAAGATCCCGATGACGTCCCAAAGCAGGGCGAGCCCCATCGCTGCCTTCAGCGGGATCCTCGTCTCGCCGAATCTCCAGGTCGTTGACGCCATGTCATCCCCCTCATTGTTGGAAACCCGCATACTTTCGCCGCCGCAGCGCTCCCGCTCCTCAAGGCTCGCGCGCCGGATGCCGCCTTAGTTAGCGATGCCGAGGGTGTTGCCCTCGGACTGTAGCTCCTCGTCCGCGGGTGCCGACGAGGTTCAGGCTGACAGTGCGTCTTCGAACGGGAAGGTCGTCAGCTGCTCTCCTCCGCCGGGTTGGATCAGGTACGGGTTTTCCAGTTTGACACCTTCTGTACCGTCGTCAGCGGTCACATAGCTTTCCACACAAATGATCATTCCGGTTTCGAGTGTGCCGTCGTAGGACGGTGTCCGCGCTTCATATGCAGGCGGAACCTGTGGATACTCGACCGACATCCCCACACCGTGCACATAGCCGAAACTGTGCTCGCGATAGCCTTCGGGTGGCAGCCAGGCCCGATCACGGAATTCCCGGAAAGTCAGCCCGGCGCGCAACAGAGCGGCGTTGTGCTCCAATTGTTCGCGAGCGAGAGCGTAGAGGGTTCGTTGCGTTCCACTTCGCCGTCCGCCACCGGCGAGAAAGGTCCGGGACACGTCGGCGTTGTAGCCGAACGGGCCGATCATGTCGGTGTCCAAGCACACCAGATCTCCTGTTTCGACCTCACGAGGACCGGCTTCCTGATACCACGGCCTGGTCCTCGGCCCCGAGTTCAGCAACCGCGTCTCGATCCATTCCCCACCTTGTTCGGCGTTCACGCGGTTGAGGATGGCCCAGAGTTCGTTCTCGCTCCTACCAGGACGTGAACTTGCCTCAGCCACTTCAGCGAGGGCATTTTCTGCCACCTCCAACGATTTGCGCATGCACGCGACCTCTTCGCTGGACTTGATCATCCGAGCGCGCTCCAGCACACTCTGGCCGTACCGCACCTCGACGCCGGCCTCCTGCAACGCGGACAGCTCCGGCACACTGGTCCGGTCGATCGCCAGCGGGCCTTGTCCGTCCACCAGGTCGGCGATCTCGGCGGCCCAGTCTCTGGCCCGTTCGACCACCTCAGGACCACCTGATATGTGGTTGACCGCGACCGCCTCCCGCACCTCTCCGATGGTGTCCAACGCCTCGCTGAGGTGGCCGGCATCGCGGTATTCGAACAGGATCGTGGACCCGCTGGCGGGCACATAGAGATATCGGCTCGGGAAGTGCATGGTCCACAGCTGCATGTTTCGCGCGTCAGTGGCGTATCGGATGTTGACCGGGTCGTTGAGCACGGCCCCCGCGTAGCCCGCCTCACTCAGCGACTGCTGAACGCGCTTCAATCGGTACGCCCGCATCCGAGCCAGCTCGGCAACCCCGGGTGACGTCGATTCAGCCTTCTCGATCCGGGCCATCCCTGTCCTCTCGTCCGAGGGCCCAAACAGCCCTGGTGACCGACGAAATCCGATCATCCGACGCATACCCCGTTCGGCCGCCATCGATGCACGCGCGCGGGACCGTCCGGCCTGCCTCGGTGTCGGCTCCGACTCGGCGGCCCCGCCCTTACCCCAGAGGTAATCGACAGGGTGCTATCGCCGCGAAGCGCGGCCACCGCTGCTTAGGCTTCCCCGAGGAACTGCAGGACGTTCGGTGCGACTCCCGGTTATGGAAGTGCACCTGATGACCGACATGATGTCCGGCGTGGAGAACGCTGAGGACTCGAAGCCCAAGACCGGTTTGGACGGCCTGGACGACCAGCTCGTCGAGCAGCTGCTGAGCCGTGCCCGGGCTGATTGTTGCGGCAGCTGACCAAGCGGTTGCCGGAGTCCGCACTGGACGGCGAGATCACCGATCATCTGGGCTATGACGGGCACGACCCGGTTGGCCGCAGGACGGACAACTCAAGCAACGACAAAGAAAATCTCGATCCGCGAGGCAGGAGAGCAAAAACTGCATGTCAGCGAGGACACGGCGCAGATCGAGCGCGGCGCCGCTCGCCACACCCGACCAGTGATTCACCGCGAACACCTCGTCTGCCGGAGAATCGGGCGGACCTTCCGACGACAGAACCCGACGGGGTTGCCATGCCCCGGAGTCAGGTCACGAGGCCGCGGCGGAAGCCGTGGGCGACAGCTTGGGCGCGGTCGTGAACGCCGAGCTTGCCGAACAAACGGCGGGCGTGGGTCTTGACGGTGTCCTCGGCCAGATACAGCTCGCGGCCGATCGCGCCGTTGCTCTTTCCCTGACTCATCCCGTGCAGGACCTGCAGCTCACGTTCGGTCAGCTCGACACGCGCCGCGGACGGCTGACGCGGGATAGGCACGGTGACGTCGGCCAGGGTGGTGGCAAGCGCCGCGATGACTTCCGGACGGGAGGCGTTCCAGCGCAGATAGCCACGAGCGCCACTGGCGATCGCGATAGCGATCGTCGGCGTGTCGTCCGGCGCGCCGAACACGATCACGTTCGCCCGCGGGTTGACCGCGATGAGCCTCCGGGCCGCCTCGACACCACCGGGTACGGCTCGCTGAGTACCGATCAAAACCAGGTCGACCGGCTCACGGGCATACCTGGCCCGCAACTCCTCACTCCGTGCGACGTTATCGATGCGGCTGATGCCCGGGACGGCTGCCATCAACCTTGTCAGCCCTTCGCGGACACTGCGCCGGTCGTCACAGATCAAGACCGTCGTCACCGGATCTCCCTCCGCGCTCACGGTGGAACGGCAGCAGCGCCGTGAGACCTGGCCCGCACCCCACGACGGGACGTCGGCGTGGCGATACCGCTGCCCGCTCCCTCCGAAGGAGACTAGCGTACAGAGAGTTACCGCCCGGTACGGACGCGTTATTCGCGACAGCCGGGCCCGGAACGGTGGCCGAGGACTGGATCTCGCGGGTATACGGTGGCCCGTCGACCGGGGGCGTGCCCACCAGCCACCGCAGCGACGAGACCCCTGCCGTTGAGGAGGTCGGGGTGGACTTCCTCAGCGCGGCCGTGGCTATCTCGCCCGCCGCGCCCCGGTCGGGACACTCGGCTCCCCGGCACGAGGGACTCACCGGCTTCACGCTTCGATGCCCTGCCGTTCGAGATCGGCCGCGATGCCGTCCAGGACACCCGCAAGGCCGGCCGCGAACAGGGTGTCGAGATCCCAGGGGTCGGCGCCCGCGCGCATCGCGGGGGCAAGCCGCGGGTACGCGCCGGGATCGAAGACCCGGCGGTGTTCATCGTCGCGGCCGTGCCCCGTCTGCGGCCTGACGCGTCCCGCCTCCACGTCGCTGACGTAGGTCAAGGCCACACCTTGCACGTAGGAGGCGAACGTGAACATGTACCGGAAGGCGTCGGCGGGTTCGAGACCGAGTCCGTCGAAGGCGGAAAAGGCACTCTCACTGTCGGCCGCGAGTGCCGGGCTGGAGTGCGTGCGGGTCGTCACGAGGATTTTCGACAGGATCCAGGGGTGGCGGTGATAGAGCTCCCAATCGCGATAGGCGGCTCGTTCGAGGCCGTGCCGCCAGTCACGCGGCGGCGCATCGGGCAGTGGGATGTCGGTCAACGCGGCCTCCACCATCAAAGCCACCAGTTCGTCCTTGGAGGCCACGTGCCGGTACAGGGCCATGGTGCTCGCTCCGAGACCAGTGGCGACCCGGCGCATCGACAGCGCGTCCAGCCCTTCAGCGTCCGCAACCTCGATCCCCGACCGTACGATGCGCTCGATCGTGAGGTGTGGTGCGGTGCCGCCCTCCTCCGGTACGCCGACCGGCTCTTCCGTCCTCCGCGCCCGATAGGCCCGTGCCTGGCAGGCGCGGGAACAGTAGCGCCGCGGACGCCCCCGTTCCGTGGACTCCAGTGCCCTTCCGCAGGACGCACAGGCCGACGACACTGACATCACGCTCCCTTATCGTCACACCTCGGAGTTTGTGACGAAATTCTATCCCACATCCATCGCCTCACCCTGAGCAGGGGACTTTCGCGCGAATAATTTGCTTGCGGCCATCCTTGTCCGCATGTGTATCTTGTACGCGTTCATGCGTATTAAGTACGCACGGTGTGACGAAAGTAGTTCGGGAGCGACGGAATGATCGAAGAAAGCAAGAGAGCCGGAACCCGGCAGTGGATCGGGCTGGCCGTCCTGGTTCTGCCCTGCGTGCTGGCGTCCATGGACCTGTCCGTCATGTTCGTCACGCTCCCCTCCCTGACCGCCGACCTCCAGCCGAGCAGCTCCGAACTGCTGTGGATCATGGATGTCTACGGCTTCCTGCTGGCCGGCCTGATGATCACGATGGGCACCCTCGGGGACCGCATCGGACGACGGCGAGTGCTCCTGACCGGCGCCGCGGCCTTCGGCCTCGCCTCGTTCCTGTCCGCTTACACGTCCAGCCCCGAGGTCCTGATCGCGGCCCGCGCCCTCATGGGAATAGCCGGAGCCACACTGGCTCCCTCGACCCTCGCCCTGATCCGGAACATGTTCCACGACGACCGGCAACGGGCCACCGCCGTCGGCGTCTGGACGGCAGGCTTCGCGGGTGGCGCCGTCGTCGGGCCCATCGTCGGCGGACTGCTGCTGGAGCACTTCTGGTGGGGCTCGGTCTTCCTGATCAACGTCCCCGTGATGATCCTGCTGCTGGTGCTGGGGCCGTTGCTGCTGCCCGAGTACCGTGCCCCTGAGCCGGGCCGCTTCGACCTGCTCGGAGCGCTGTTGTCCCTGGTCGCCATCCTCGCCGTGATCTACGGCATCAAAGTGACGGCAGAGCACGGTTTCGGCTGGATCCCAGCCATCACCATCTTCGCCGGCCTCACCGTGGGCGCGCTGTTCCTCCGTCGCCAGCGCACAACCGTCAGTCCGATGATCGACCTCGCGCTCTTCCGCACCCGCCGGTTCACCGTGCCACTGCTGATCAACGCCCTGAACACCTTCGCCATGATCGGCTTCTCACTGTTCAACTGGCAGTTCATGCAGCTCGTCCTCGGCATGAGCCCCTTCGAGTCCGCCTTGTGGTCACTGCCCACGTTCCTCGTGATGCCCGCCGGTATCGCACTGGCCACCGCGATGTCACACCGTATCGGCAAACCCAACGTGATGATCGCCGGACTTCTGGTGGCGACCGCCGGATATCTCGCACTGTCCCTGATCCGGACCGGCTCGGGCATCGGCTACCTTGTCGGTGCCCTGACGGTGGTCTCCCTGGGCATCGGCGGCGTCGCCGCCGTCGTCACCGAGGTGATCTTGTCCGCCGCGCCGCCGGAGCGGGCCGGCGCCGCCTCCGCACTGGCGGAGACTTCCGCGGAGTTCGGCGGCGCGCTGGGCATCGCGGTACTGGGCAGCATCGGCACCGCCGTCTACCGCTCGCAAATGACGTCCCGGGCCCCGGCCGGCCTCGACCCCGCAGAACTGGCCGCGGCCACGGAAACCCTGGGCGGAGCCGTCGACACCGCCCAGGCCCTTCAGCCCCGGACCGCGGAAGCACTGCGAAGCGTGGCCTTCGACGCCTTCACCCATGAGATGCGGATCGCCGCATTCGTCAGCGTCCTCGTGACAGCAGGCGGAGCCATCCTGATCACCACTATGCTCCGCGTTTCACGCGCCGCACGGCAACCACGGCCAGACGACGAATCCACCACTGTCGACTCGTGAGAGTTACCAGCACGGTTTTCGGCGCGGCAGGCCCGAACCACGGGTGCGCGGGCCTACCACGCGGACATGACCCGACCGGCCGAGGTTTCCGGCGGGACGGTACTGGCCTGGGCCGATCAAGCTCTCGGCCGGATCATTGGCCAGGCTGACCCGATTCCAGCCAGGGTCGTTCGGCGACCCTGGCTGGAATCGTGTGTGGCGGATCGTCGGCCGCTGGTCACATCAGCCTCTCCAATGCGGCGAACGGCGGTCAGAGGAACGACTCCCCCGATGCCTGACGCCCCAGGCGCCGGCACCGCGGCGGTCATCCGGCCCACACCTTCAAGGGCAGATCGCAGGGCATGTTCATGCCGCCCTCAACAGTGTGGCAACCCCACGTCATGGACCTTCACCAGGCGCGCCAAGGAATCCGGTCTTCTGCCGTCGACGGGTTCGATCGGCGACCGCCATGATCGAATCGTTCCGGGGACGAGTGCGGACCGAGTGGCCCGACCGCCGCCGACGCCACACCGCACTCGACTGCCCACACCGATCGAGTACGAACCCCCGACACCCCAGGATCACTCCAATAGCCTGAACTCCAGCAGCCCGACTCCGCCAAACAAGGTGAGGATCTCCGCCAAAGCCGAGGCGAGGGGTTCAGAGGATCGGCTCCTTGAGGAGGTTGCAGATGGTCGGCTTTCGTTGGTCAGTGGTACCGATGAAGGCGGCTTCGGAAACGCGGTCACCCACATCGGCGACGGCGGAGAGCGCGCCGGATATGCCGACCGTCTTCTTGGTCAAGCTCGGCACGACATAGCTTTCCGCTGAGGCGGCCCCTCGGCTGGCGTTGTACACGAGGATGCTCTGGTTGGAACAGAAGCCCGCACGGCGCATGTAGTCAATGGGTAGCTCGGCGCTCATCTCGATACAACCACGCCGCTCGACTTCCTGGATCTCCAGTCCGGCCAGCAGGTTCGACAGCAGTATGCGGGGCAGTTCGAGGCGACGGGCGAGTACATCATCAGACACGGAGTCGACCTGGCGGTGCTGGTGGCGGTTTTCCAGCACGATCTTCGCCTTGCTGTAGTCGTTGAGCACTTCCGTCTCCGGATAGAAACGGGCGTCGATCAGCGCGGGCTCGAATCGCCCCGCGATGTGCGATTCGTACTGCTCCTGGTTCAACGTGGTCCGTGCGATCAGACAGCAGACGTCGCCGACCTCGAGCAGGTGCGCCACCGAGCCGCGCACCTCCACCTCTTCGTTGTCGCCGGGCAGGATGAAGGTGGACATACGGTTCATCCAGTTGTCACCGCCGACCTTGGTGAGGACGACCTGCTCATACGGCGCGAAGTCCATCATCGCCATCATCGCGGGAGGGAGAATGATTCCTTCGGGAATGTCGGCTGTGGAATCCCGGACCGAAGAAGTGACCCGGATGTTGTGCAGGCAGGATCGCTTTACCGTGTAGCTTGACGTAGACAACGGCAGTGCTCCTTATCTGTTTATGGAACCTGGTGAGAATCGGAGTCTTTTCTCGCCGGATACCCCAGGAGAATGTGCCCGGCAATGATGAGGGCCGACACTCGCGCTGCTGCGGTGAAGTCGAAGAAGTGTCCGAAGTCCGCGACCGCGAACTTGCTGGTGAAATAGAGGCCTGGCACGGTGGACTGGAAGTGTCCGTCGAGTGTCGGGAGTCCGTCGCCCCGGCGGACGCCCGCCAGAGCGGTGCCCTGGTTGAGGAATTCGAGTCTGCGCAGATCCGGCCGATAGCCGGTGGCCAGCACCACCTGATCGACCACCAGCGACCGGCCGGTGTCGAGCTCGGCCAGCAATCTGCCGTCCTGACGTTCCCGACAGGAAGTGATCTGGCTGTTCGGCCACAGCTTGACCTCGGGCCGGTCGATCCTCGGCGCGAGCCAGGGCTCCAATTGGCTTCGGCCGATGCGCCACATGCGTTGGGTGATCTCCTCCTGTTCGTCGGTGGCGAGGTCGCGGTACCAGCACGGGTCGTCGATGAACCGGTCCAGCAGCGGGTTGACCCAGGACCAGTCCGCCGTGGCGAAACGCGGCGTGGGGTGGCGGTGTACGACGTGTACTTCAGTCGCGCCGTGCTCGGCCGCGAGCGCCGCCGACTCGAACGCGCTCTGCCGACCACCCACGATCAGGCAGGAACGGCCGTCGATGACGGCCAGGTCGGTGAAGTCCTGGCTGTGGGCGAACCGCCCGTCAGGCAGCATCCCCGCCCACTCCGGGGGAACATGCGCGCCGGCACCGAACCCGGTGGTCACCACGACCCGGTCGACGTTGACGACCTCGCCGTCGGACAGGGTCAACGCGAAATGTCCGCCCGCCGCGTCCAGACGTGTCACCTCGCGTTCGTCGGCCGATACCCGGCGGCGTCGCGCGATCCATTCCGCGTAGTCGAGATAGCATCTCAGTGGTATCGGATCCAGCTCGGCGGCACTGAGTCCGTTGACCTGCGCGTAGCGTTGCAGTGTGTCGGTCTCCTGAGGGTCCAGGTGCCAGTCGGGCCGGGAACGAAGAAACATGCCGGCCGGCATGTGCTCTCGCCAGAACGACATGAGGCGGCCGAACAGAATGTGCTCGATACCGAGGTGTTGACATTGGAGGGACAGGGCGAGGCCATACGGTCCCGCGCCGATGATGGCCACCGGGACCTTCTTTTGACGCACTGGTATCTCCTTGTGTCGTCGTGCTCCGTGCCGTCGGGGCGTTAAGAGAAGACGCTGCGCGCGGTCACCGCGGCGGAGATCACGATCACCAGCGTGGCGACCATCTCGGCGACAGGGATATTGCCGGGCAGGTCGTTCGCGGTGAGCGAGCCCAGCGCCGCGATGCCAAGTACCCCGCCGAGTTGCCTGCTGGCGTTGAGCAGACCCGAGGAGATCCCCACACTCCCGTCCGGAGCACTGGACAACACGAGCGCGGTCATGGAGGTGGTGATCAGGCCGGATCCGACGCCGAACACCAGCAAGGCCAGCGCGAGGACCGGATAGGGCAGCGCGCCCGCGATCACGAACCCCACGCAGCCGACCATGGTGCACAGTTGACCAACGAACAGCGGCCGCCAGCCACCTCGGTTCGCCGTCCAGGGACCGGCGATCCAGGTGGCCACCGGTGCGTGCATCAGGGTCAGCGGCAGGAACGCGAGCCCGGTCAGCAACGGTCCGTAACCCCGGTCGCCTTGCAGGGCCAGCGTGTAGACGAAAAGCGAGCCGTACATGGAGAAGTTGAACGCGGCGCCGGCGAGCAGACCGGAACGCAGGGGTGGCGAGGTGAGCACGGCTCTGGGAATCAAGGGCTTCGGTCGACCGCGTTCCCAAAGCAGGAAGAGCCCGGCGAAGACGACACCGGCGCCGAACGCGGCCAGCACCGGCGCCGCCCCCCAACCGATCCTGCCCGCTTCGATCAGGCCCGCCGTGATCGTGGTCAGGGCGAGCACAGCCAGCGCCTGGCCGAGCGGGTCCAGCGCGACCCGACGCCCGGACACCGGTCGCCGGTACACCGAAACCAGGAGCAGGGCGAGGATGCCGAACGGAATGTTGACCAGGAATATGCTCCGCCAGCCGATGGTCTGCACCAGCCCGCCGCCGACCACGGGACCGGCGGCGAAGGCGACCCCCGAGATCGCCGCCCACATGCCCAGCGCTCGCACCCTGGCCCTGGTGTCCGGGTAAAAGCTGTGGATGAGCGCCAGCGAGGTGGGGGCCAGCAGGGCGGCGCCGACACCCTGGCCGACCCGAGCGGCGATCAGCCAGCCGATGTCGGGAGCGAACCCGCACCCGATCGACGCGATCGTGAACACCACAAGACCCGCCTGAAAACCGCGTCGCGCGCCCCAGCGGTCACCGAGAACCCCGGTAGAGAGCAGCAGTGCGGCGAAGGCGAGCGTGTAGGCGTCCACGACCCACAACAGCTCGCTGGTGCTTGCCCCCAGTTGTGCACGCAGCGTCGGAACGGCCACGTTGAGCACATTGGCGTCCAGGATCACCAAGGCGAAACCAACGCAGATTCCGGCAAGGCCCCATCCCCGCCTCGCCGTGTTGGGCGATGCCGAACCCGGCGCGGCGTGAGCCGACACGTTGCCGGTTGGGCTCTCTTCCCAGGCGAAGGTCACGGGCCCATAGTGGCCCGGTGAAGCTTCCAGCCCGGTGGAAGTATGACGTTATGATGAAGTGATGGACACCATCGGTAGCCATGAGTCGACGGGTGACGTCGACATCGCCGCCATCGCGGCACTGTTCGGTGATCCGGCCCGTGCCCGCATCCTGCTGGCACTCGCGTCCGGCCAGGAGATGATCGCCTCAGCGCTCGCCGCGGAAGCCGGGCTGTCGGCGCAGGCCACCAGCGCGCACCTGCGCAAACTCCTCGACGCCGGGCTGATCATGGTCATCCGACGCAGCCGCTACCGGTGTTACCGCATCGCCCGAGCGGAAGTGGCGAGCGCGTTGGAAAGCTTGGCCCGCTTGGCGCCGTCCCATCCCGTGCGCTCGTTACGGCAAAGCAGGCATGGCCGTGCCCTGCGATTCGCCAGGATCTGTTACAACCATCTGGCCGGCCAACTCGCCATCGCGATCGGCGACGCGCTCATCAGGCAGGAAGCCATCATCAAGGTCCCCACACCCGACGAGCGGGATGTCGAGGAGACCTGGATATGGGGTCCCAACGCGCCACAGGTCCTGAACAAGGTGGGCATTCGAGCCTGCCTCACCGACGCCCACGCGGCCGGCAGCGTGCCGGTACGCACCTGTTACGACTGGAGCGCGCGCCGCCAACACCTGGCGGGTTCGCTCGGCGCGAGCCTGCTGACCGCGATGCTGGACCGCGGCTGGCTCACGAAAATTCCAGGCCAACGCGCCGTCCACCTCACCGACGATGGCTGGCACGCGCTGGAGACGAACTTGTTCACGGATGCCTGTCCGCCCCTCCCGTGTGCACAAGGACGGTGAGTCCCACCCCAGTGGGTCACAGGGCCTTTTATCGGCTGGATCACCGTGCACAGCAACGGCCGCACAGTCGGATAGCGCTTGACCAGCTCCGCCCGCCACGCCGCATCGGCGCCCTCATCCGCGGTGCCCGTCAGCGCCACGATGTCCAGCAGCGCCTGGGAAATCTGCTCGCGCGGCACCACCGCCATAGCGGTGGCGGCACTGGCCACCACAGGCGGAAAACAGATCGCGCCTGACAAGATCGACGTCAGGGGCGGAGCAGAGGTCCGGATTGCTTTGCCGGGCGAGACGAGTCCGCGCGAATTCGGATCTGGGTCGGCCGCGGTTCGGCGAAGTGGAGTGAACGCATCCCAGGATTATCGGAAGCCCTTCCCGGGTAGTAGAGGGCCATGAAAGCCGACACGTCCAAGGACGTCGACAACCGGTCGCCCTTCACGTGGAGGGCGGCGACAACGTCGTTGATGGCTGTCATGATGGTGGTAGCGGGCATCAGCATCCTCGCCTCCAGTGGCCAGGGAATCGGGTGGTTCTTCCTGGCGCTCGGACTGATCACTGCTTTGGTAGCCGCCTGGTTCCTCCAGCTCGCCCGGAAGTCCCGCCACCCGCGGGGCTGAGCTCGAGAAAGCCTTGACCGTCGAGACCGGCCAGCGGGCGTGCGCCGTGGCGAACACGATCCGGACCGACGGAACGACCGTGGCCGCGCGACCACTGCTCAGTGACCATTTCACCTGTGCTCACAGCAAAGACACTGTTCACTCCTCGAAACAGGCGTTCGGTATCCACCTCCATCATGGTGAGATCAAGAGTGGCCTGCCTCGTGGGCGATGATCGCCAGCTGGATCCGGTTGGCGAGGCCGAGCCGGGTCAGCGCGCTGGAGATCGTCGCCTTGATGCTGGACCGGGAAAGATGGAGTCGCTCGGCGATCTCCACATTGCTCAAGCCCTCGGCGACGGCGCGCGCGACTTCCCGTTCCCGTTCGGACAACAGGTCCATTCGGGCCCGCGCGGAACCGGCGTCCGGTCCTTTCCGCGCCGCCATCGCGATCACGCTCCGCGTGACGTCCGGCGACAGCACCGGTTCGCCCGCCGCCGCACGCCGGACCGCGTCGACGATCTGCTCCGGTGGCGTGTGTTTGAGCAGAAATCCCGCCGCGCCGGCACGCAGCGCGGCGAGCACGGTCTCGTCGGCGTCGAACGTCGTCAGCATGACCACGGCGGGTGCGGGCTCCCCCGTGCGGCGGCCGAGCGCCGCGGTGGCGGCGATCCCGTCGAGCACCGGCATCCGCACGTCCATCAGGACGACGTCCGGGCGCAGCCGGGTGACGGTGTCCGCCACGTCGGCGCCGTCCGCCGCCTCGCCGGTGACTTCGACATCCGCCGCACCGCCGAGCATGAGTTTCAGGCCGCTGCGCACGAGAGGGTCGTCGTCGACCACGAGCACCTTGATCACGACGCGCACGGTATCCGGGCTCGCATGCGGAACTCCCCTTCGTCGATCTCTCTGGTCAGTTCCCCGCCGTGCAGCGCGACCCGTTCGGCGAGGCCGATCAGGCCCGCTCCCGCGCCGGGGATCTCGCTCGTAGTGACGCCGATCGGTGCGGCGTTGGCCACCTCGACCAGCACCTCGCCCGCCACGCGGCCGCTCACCAGCACGTCGACGGTGGCGCCGGGAGCGTGTTTGCGGGCGTTCGTCAGTCCTTCTTGGACGATCCGGTAGATCGTGCGCTGCACCTGTGGCCGCAGGTTTCCGAGCCCGTCGGCGAGATTGGCACGCACCTGTTGCCCGCTGAGGCGGGCTTCGTTGACGAGCATCGGCAACCGGTCGACCGTCGGCTGTGGCGCGTCACGTCCGTCCTCGCCGTCGGGTTGCTGACGGAGCAGGTCGAGGACTTCCCGCAACTCGTCCAGCGCCTGATGGGCGTTGGACCGCACGACCGCCACCACGTCCCGGACCTCCGCCGCCGAAGGTTCCGGCGCAGCGCCGGACTCCGCCTGCGCCGTGCGGTACTCGAGGGCACCCGCGTGCACCGCGAGCAGCGAGATCCGATGCGCGAGGACGTCGTGCATCTCGCGCGCGATGCGCTGGCGTTCGGCGCGACGACTGTCCTCGAGTTCGCGGATGTGCCCGCGCCGCTCGGCCTCCGCGCGCATCCGCAGCGCGTGCACGACCTGACGGCGGGCGCGGACCCCGATCCCGGCCGTCACCACGAGCGCGGCCCCCAGCCCCAGGCTGATCAGCCAGGGCAACGGCTGATCTGCCGCCCCGGGGAAGAACGCATGGATGTAGGGGACGCTGATCAGCACCGCCAGCGCCGTGATCGGGATCGCCGGTTTCCAGCCACGGTGCAACGCGAGCGAGAAGAGCAGGAGGATCATCGCCGCGGCCGCCGTGTTCGCCACCGCCCCGGCCGTCGCCGCGAGCAGTCCGATCGCCACCGGGAACCGTCGTCGCCACCAGATCGCCAGGCAGACGGCGGCCCCCGCGACCGCGTCGGCGACCCGCGCCCAGGTGGGCAGGCCGAGAACGTCGGGGAGCACGAAGTACTCGAACTCGAGGCACCAGGCGAGCGCCGCGATCGCGAACATCGTGATGTCCGAGGCCCAGTCCCGGGGCGTGCGCGCGCCGGAGGGCTCACCCGGCTCGTCCGCGCGGGCGAGCTCGCGGGGCAGCATCCACCGGTCCACCGTCACGGCCATCCTCGCAGTGTAGGGAGGACGGACAGGACAAGTGGCCATGATCTTCGCGGCCACCCGGCCAGAGGACCTGTCCCCGAGACCGAAGCGCCGCGTGGGGGGCACCGGCCATCGTGAGTCCATGCTGACCGAAACGGCGCCCGCGCTGCGGCTCGACGGGCTGACGAAGACGTACTCCGGGAAAGCCGCCGCCGACCACGTGAGCCTCACCGTGCCGGCGGGCTCTCTCACCGGGCTCGTCGGTCCGAACGGCGCGGGCAAGACCACCTCGCTCGCGATGACCGTCGGGCTGCTTCGGCCGGACTCCGGGACCGCCGTCGTCCACGGCGTCGACGTCTGGTCCGCACCGGCCGAGGCCAAGACCATGCTCGGGGTACTGCCGGACGGGCTCGCCCTGCCTGAGCGGTTGACCGGTGGCGAACTGCTCACGTACTGGGCACTGCTGCGAGGGATGGACGCGGCGGTCGTGCGGTCACGGGCGACCGAACTGATGCGGATCCTCGAACTGGACGACGCCGAGGAACGCGGGCTGCTCGTGATCGAGTATTCGACCGGGATGCGCAAGAAGATCGGCCTGGCCACGGCGTTGCTGCACGCGCCCAAAGTGCTCGTACTCGACGAACCCTTCGAGGCCGTCGACCCGGTTTCGGCGCGGGTCCTGCGGGCGATGCTGCTGCGGTTCGTCGCGGCGGGCGGTTCGGTGGTCATCTCGTCGCATGTGATGTCGCTGGTCGAGAACCTGTGCGACCGGGTGGCCGTCATCGCGGACGGCCGCGTCGTGGCGAGCGGCCCGCTTTCCGAGGTGCGTGGGGAGGCGACGCTCGAGGACGCCTTCGTCCGGCTCGTCGGCGAGCGCGGTGTCGGGGAGGAGGAGCTGCTGTGGTTGGCGACCTGATCCGGCTGAAGCTCACGATCCAGCGGCACACCCCCAGCTGGAAACGGCTGCTCGGGCTGGTCGCCGGGATCGCGGCGGCCGCCGGCACCTTCGTGATCGGGTTCGTCGCCGCGCCCGTGGCCCGCGCCGATGTCCTGCTGCTCGCCCTCGCGTTCTGGGTCGCGGGATGGATGGTAGGCCCGGTTCTCACCTCCGGGGCCGCGATGCTCCGTCCGGAGTACTTCACCCTGCTGCCGTTGCCCCGGCGACGGCTCGGGGCGGGACTGCTCGCGTCGGCGTTCGTCGGAGTCGGTGGTGCGGTGACGGCGATCGCGGCGCTGGCGTTGATCCCGTACGCCCTTGCCACGGCGACCGATGCCACCGCGATCGCTTCGGCCGTCACGGCCCTCGTCGGCGCGGTACTCCTGGTCGTGTTCGTGGTCGCGCTCTCCCGGACGGTCTACGCGTTGCTCGGCGCGGCGATGCGGACCCATCTCGGCGTGGAACTCGCGGCCGTCCAATACGGTCTGCTGCTGTCGTCGATGGTGGCGGGATGGGTCGTGGTGCGCCCGGCGCTGAACTCGGTCCCGGTGTTCCTGCGCGAAGGCTTCGGTTCCGTCCCGGCGCGCGGGGCACTGGAGTGGACGCCGATCGGCTTGCCCGTGCGGGCCATCGACGCGATGGCGGCCGGGCAGCCGCTGCCCGCGCTGGGCTCGATCCTCCTGCTCGCCGCCGTCACCGCGGCCGTGACCCTCGCCGCGATCGCACTGCTGACACCGCACGTCGGCGATCGCACCGTGCGCCGTCGCCGCCGCCCCTGGGGCAGCCGGGCGCTGACCCGGGCCAGACTGCTGCCGACGAGCCCGCTCGGCGCCGTCGTCGGCAAGGAACTTCGCACCTGGTGGCGGGATCCGTGGCGGAGCCTGGAGATCCGGTCGGCAATGTGGTTCGGTGTGTTCATCGCGGTGTACGGCGCGATCGCGGGTCTGCCCGAGATCGCCGGGCTGGCCGGTGTCGCCGTCGCGTTGACGGTCGCGCTCAGCGGCGCGAACCTCTACGGCCAGGACGGCACCGCGCTCTGGCAACTCGTGGTGGCCGAGAGCCGGGACGCGGTACGCGCCGACATTCGTGGCCGCCAGCTCGCCATCACCGTCCTGTTCGGACTCTCCGGGATCATCCTGTCACTGGCGATGATGACCGTGACCGGGATCTTCGACTACGCCGTCCCGATCCTCGCGGTGCTGATCGCCCTGCTCGGTGTCGGCTGCGGCACCGCCGTGGCGATGTCGGTGCTCGGCGCGACGCCCGGGGTCGATCCGCACAAGCGGGTCAACGCCACCGACGCCGGGGAGAACACCGCCGGGATCTTCGCGGCGTTCCAGATCCAGCTGTGGGCAACGGCGCCGACATCGGCGATGGCCGCGGCACTGACGTTCGCCGGGGACTCGCTCCCCGGCTGGTTCCCCGCGGCGACCTTCGCGGTGGCACTCGTCAACGCCATCGCCGGCGCCTGCCTGGGTGGCGCCATCGCGACACGAAGGCTGGCGACGCGGCTGCCCGAGACGTTCGCCAAACTTCGGCAAAGCTGACAAAGTCTGATCTGTCCGTGCATCGACCGGTGGCAGGGTGAACATCGTCTGAAGGTCGTGATGGCAGGTGTGATCGCTTGTCTGGGGTCGAGCGAGCACAGCGCTGCCGGCTCGAACCGGGCTGGCGTTCGCGGTCGACCCGCTGGGTGAGGTGTCGCCGGGGGTGGGTCATGTGGTGAACGCCGGAGTGCTCGACCTGCCCGCGTCGGCATGGCATCGCTCCAGAGAACTGTTCGCGGAAAGGAACGACCGGATGCTGACCGTGCGCGGCATTTCCTATCTCGTCGGCGAAACTCCAGTGGACCTGGTCCGTCGCGACCTGACCGCGATCCGGGACGACCTGCACTGCACCGCGGTGATGTCCATCGGCGCCGACGTCGACCAGCTGATCGCGGTCGCCGGCCAAGCGCTCGAGCTCGGCCTGGACGTGTACATCCGGCCCAACGCGACGGAGCTGCGGCCTCCTGAGCTACTCGCGCATCTGACAAGGACCGCGGCGTCCGCGGAACAGCTGCGGCTCCGCCATCCGGGAAAAGTAACCCTGCTGGTCGGCAGCGAGTTCTCGCACACCTCCCGGGGCATCGTTCCCGGCCCCCGCTCCTATCTGCGCTTGCGGCTCATTCTGCGAGCACACACTCTGCTCCGGCGCCGCATCAACCGCCGGCTCGACGCCCTACTCGCGAAAGCGGCGGAAGCCGCCCGCGACGTATTCCACGGGCCGCTCACCTACGCCGCGGCCGGCTGGGAAACGGTGGACTGGTCCCGATTCGACCTGGCCGGGGTCAGCCTCTACCGGTCCGGGACCGACCACACGAGCTACGAACGGCGGGTCCGCGCGCTGGTCAGCGAATCGGCCAAACCGGTGGTGATCACCGAATTCGGCTGCGGCGCCTTCACCGGGGCGGACGTCCGCGGGCCCGGCTCCTTCCACATCGTCAACTGGTACGCCAGCCCGCCGCGGATCATGGACGCACATCCGCGCGACGAGGACATCCAGGCCCGCTATCTCGCCGAGCTGATCGACCTTTATGACCAGACAGACGTGCACGGCGCCTTCGTCTTCACTTTCAGCATGCCCGATTTCGCTTATCACGACGATCCGGCGCTCGACTTGGACCGAGCCGGATTCGGCATCGTCACAGCGAAAGCCGACCACTCGGCGCAATGGCGGCCGAAAGCGGCGTTCCACGCCGTCGCCCATCGCTACGGCGGCAGATAGGCCAACTCTGAACGTCGGCGGCAAGAGGGCTGTCCAGCCTCGACGTGAGCTACGGGAAGACGGAACTGTTGCTCATGCGGTTGTCCGCGGTCGCCGGTAAGCGGCTTCACGGCAGGCGGTGACCGGGGTGAAGAGGACGGCGAGGGTTCGCACGGTGATCGCGATGGGCAGAGGGGCTGACATGGAGGACTCCTTCGATGAACGTGTCACCGGTGGAGGAGGCTGCCTCCGTCGTCGCTCGGTGCTCAACGGGGCGATTCGGGCGTCAGCGGGTTTTGAGCGCTTTCCCGAGCGAGGCCAGCGCTGGTCCCGCGGCGGCCAGCTTGTCTCGTTCGTCCGGAGAAAGATTCTCCAGCGCGACGGCGAGTAGCTCGGCCCAGGAGCTCTCGATCCGTGCCATGCCGTGCTGTGCGTTCATCGTCGGAAGCAGTCGTACCGACCTTCGGTCGTCCGGATCGGGCTCGCGTTCCACGAGCTCGCGGGCGACCAGGTTCCGCACCACGACGCTGGCGTTGCTCGTCTGCAATCCCAGCTCACGCGCCATCGTGCTCAGAGGAGTGCCCGGTGTGTCCAGCACGTAGCGCAGCACTTCCAGTTCCGATGGCGGGAGCTGGTACAGCCCCGCCTCGGTGACTCCTCGCAGCCGTAGTGCACGGGACAACCCGTACAGGCCGGGTACCAGGCCTCTCGCCTGCTTGAGTCGCGCGGCGTTGTCATCGGTCACGGCACCAGTGTACCGTTAGTTATAGTTATATAAATATAGCTAACTGGGAGACCCTGGATGCCCTCTGTCAAACCCGCCGGCGCGCTCATCGCGGTGCTGGCCTTGTTGTCCTTCGTGCTGCCGATGGCCACCGACCTGTACCTGTCGGCGTTCCCGCGGATGGCCGAGGACCTCGGCACCGATGCCTCTGGCGTGCAGCTCACACTCACCGCGTTCTTGATCGGACTGGCGGCCGGGCAACTCGTCCTCGGCCCGTTGTCCGACCGGTACGGACGCCGAGGTCTCCTGCTCGCCGGAACCGCCCTGTGCGCGGCGAGCACGGCCCTTTGCGCTCTCGCTCCGACGCTGGAGTGGTTGGTGGCACTGCGTTTCGTCACCGGTTTCGCCGGCGCGGCGGGGGTGGTGCTCGGTCGCGCCGTTATCTCCGACATCGCCACCGGCGCCGCCGCGGCCCGCCTGTTCGGCATCCTGATGGCCCTCGGCGGCATCGCGCCGATCGTCGCGCCACTGGCAGGCGGAGCGGTTTTCGAGGGATTCGGCTGGCGCGCCGTCTTCTGGCTGCTGGCCGCGGTGGTGCTGTCGATGTTCGCCGCGGCATTCTTCCTGATACCGGAAACCCTGCCGCGAGAACGACGCCACGCCAAAGGATTCACGACTACGGTGCGCGCGGCGGCCGGAGTGCTGGGCAACCGGGTCTACCTCGGTCACACCCTTGTCTTCGTCTTCGCGTCCGGAGCGCTGTTCTCCTATATCTCCGCCTCGCCCTTCCTTTATCAGAAGATGCTCGGCATGAGTGTCCAGGAGTACTCCGTCATCTTCGCCGCGGGAGCGCTGATCGCCACCCTGTCCAGCGCTGCCAGCGCCAAACTGGTCGGCCGTGTCCCTCCGTCGGTGCTCCTGCGGATCGGATTGGTGGCCATGTCGGGCTCCACGGCGGTGTCCTTGCTGATCGCGACCATCGGGAAATTGACCCCGGTCAGCGCGTTGTCGCTGCTGGCGATCACCGGTGCCGGCCTCGGCCTGGTATTCGGCAACGCCACCGCACTGGCGATCGAAGCGGTCCCCGAATCCGCCGGGACCGCGTCGGCACTGCTAGGAACACTCCAAAGTGGACTCGGCGCACTCGCCGCGCCCCTGGTCGGACTCGGCGGCCAGCACACCGCGATTCCCCTCTACCTGGCCATGACGGCGTGTTCGGTCGCGGCCCTGCTGTGCGGGTCGTTCCTGGTGGGAAAGAAGGCGAAGCGACCACAACCCGCGCGTTTCAAGCCCGCCCCTTGACGTGGCACTCGCTCGGACGCCGCAGAGCGGCGACTGGGCCCGATAACCGAAGTTCCGGCAGGCTGCTCGTGGGTCCGGACCACCGAAGTCGGTCACCCGGTCCCAGATCCAGACAGCTCGTGCCGAGCGGCAGTACCACCGAGGCCAGGTCAGTGACATCATGCCTTGAATCTCGTTCGCGGCACCCTCTCCAGCACCGTATCTTGCGGCGATGTTCGCGCCGGAGGCCGGGCTCGGACCACGGCACTGCTCCGAGCCCGGCTGGGCTTGGCGCCGGAGTCGGTTGCATTTCCGCTACGCACCTGTTCTGCGGCTGCACGGCACGGACGACCTGCTTCACCTGGAAGAATCAGTGCCCGATAGCTCCTGTGACATGGGCGAGTACGGCGAAGGCAAAGCCCGGCCCGCTCAGGCACCAAGCCTTCTCGCGAGGTACGTCGGCTCCCGACTTCGCGACATCCGTCGGCGGGGTCCTCCTCAGCTTCGACGCCGCACCGCACCACCACATCGAGATAGTGGCCATCACCGGCCGCCCATGGGGCCCGCCGGTGCGCCCGTCATCGGACTCGGATCATTGATCACCAAGCGGGTGTTCGGCCTTGCCGTTGTCCCGGTCATTCAAGGTCAATCCCTGCTTGCGGCCTTTCTTCGACTGATGTTCGTATTCAGGAGCCTGACACCTCGAGAGTCGACGTTCAGCTCGGCACAGACGCTTGCATCGAGGCAGGACACTGCGCGCGGGCCGGTGAGCGCGTGCGGTGTCCGACCCTGCTGCGCCCGAAGCTGTCGGTATGGGCCAAATGACCGAGAAGAGTTGTACCACCCTGGTCGCGGCGTGGCTGCCCGCTAAGGTTGGTTCACCGGGGTGGAACTCCGGACGTGATCCACGCGCAGGGGAGGGCCAGTGGATTGGCGGGGGGAAACACGCCGTCGTGCGGCGGATAATGTGACAGGTCGGCAGTCTCAGGGTGCTCAGTTATTCACAGCTCCCCGTGGGGTTATGCCGTACTACCTGACGCTAGAGCTCATGGCACTCGTGCTACCGCTGGTGCTGCCGGGACGGGCGACGACCGGAAAGGACTGGGCGTGGTTCGGTGTGCTGCTGCTGGCCGCCGTGCTTCAAGCGGAGATGTCAGCGCAGGTAGAGCGGATGCGACGGTTCTTCGCCACCAATCCGCATATCAACATGGTCTCGATATGGACCCTGGCGGCGGCGCTGACGATATCACCCATCCTTGCCTGCCTGCTGGTCATTCCGATCTACGCACACCTGTGGCTGCGGGTCTTGCGCATGGTGCCAGGCGTGCGTCTTTATCGGGTGATATGTTCGGCGGCCACCGCGGTTATCACCGTCCTTGCCGCTTGGGCCGCGCCGGACTTACTCGGTTTCCGCGATGAACCACCAGGCTTGGTCGCGATTGTGCTCGGCGGACTGACCTACTTCGTTGTCAACACACTGCTGGTCATGATCGGCTTCAAGCTGCATGACTCTCGACGCGGATTTGTGTCCTTCATCGGCTCATGGGCCGACAACGTGCTCGACATCGTCACGCTGTGCCTCGGCGGAACCACGGCTGTGTTGCTGGTCGTGCACCCCAGCCTGGTCTCCCTCACGCTGTTGCCGGCAGTGCTGTTGCCTCGAGGCGAACTCGGGCGCCAACTGGAGATACTGGCCGACCGGGACCACAAGACCGGCTTGCTCACCATCGCCGAATGGAGCAAGCGGGCAGACGCCGAGCTGAGCAGGGCACGACGGACGAACGACCCGTGCGGCATCCTGATGATCGATATCGATCACTTCAAACGAGTCAACGACACCTACGGCCATCTGGCCGGCGACGCCGTGCTGCGCGCGGTTGCGGACGCCGTCCAGCACGAGGTGCGCATCTACGACTCGGTCGGCCGCTTCGGCGGCGAGGAATTCGTCGTTTTGCTGCCTGGTATAGGGCAAGGGCACTCGATCGCCATCGCGGAACGGATCCGGGAAGCTGTCATGAAGCTCGCCGTGGTGACGTTGACAAATGACGGCGAAACGACGATCAAGGGGGTGTCGGTGTCCCTCGGCGTCGCGGTCTATCCCATTGCCGGCAGTGCGCTGGACCAAGTGCTCGGGGCGGCGGACAAGGCCGTGTACCGGGCGAAGCACCTCGGCCGAAACCAGGTGTGTATCGACGGCTTCACGTCCTCGTGAAGCGTCGGGCATGGCTTGTTCTCGCGACGCGGTTCACAGCGGTCGGTCATTGCGCCTGGCCGGGCGGGCGTCACTGCCGTATTCAACGTGTCGTCGTGGGCGCTGTGGGCAAGAGGAGTGCGCGATCGCATGCCATACTCTTTCCAGGTTCAAGAGAAGATTTCGAAAGCAGAAGATCGATGATCCTCGGCATCGTCGTCAATTTGGTGTCGCCCTTGCCGCATTGCTGGTGGCGCCGTAGCGATCACTGTCGCGCTGTCGACGAAGAAGTAGCCGTCTTCACTCCGGGCGTCACCTGCGAAATACGTGTAGTGAACACCAACACAGGCCCAGCTTGAGCGAGGGGTCAACGCACGACGGGTTGGCCGGTCCAGCGGGCGCGGTCCGCGTGGACGGTGAGGCCGCGGTAGACGCCGAGTACGCCGTCCGGTCCCAGCGGGGCGGCGCCGGAGGCCGACGTGGCGTCGATGAAGAGATCGGCCTGCAAGCCGTCGAGGTCCGAGACGGACAGCCGGTCGGAATACTGCGGCGCCCCGAGGTGGTTTTTGCTGAGGGTGTCATGGCGGGCCGGATGGCCGTCGACGGTGGTGTTGGGCGCGCGGACGTCGGTGCCGGGGTGGACGGACACGCTCAGGGTCGGTCCGTGCTGGGCGGGGCGAAAACTCAGGTCGAGGGTGGCGTGCCACGGCCCACCGGGGCCGCCTTCCTCGACCTCGCCTGCCACCGGTCGGAATTCGGCGGGCAGGCCGGTGAGCTGGAACGGGAAGCGCAGTCGTTCGGTGCCGTCGATACGCAGTGCCCCGGCGATGCGGTGGGCGGTCTCGCGCGGATCGCCACTGAGCCGGGAGGTGGCTAGCTCGGCCCAGCCGCCGCGGGCGTAGCGCCACTTCAGGATGAGCGTCTCGGAGTCGCCGGGTATCTCCACCCAATACGCCGGGGCGCCGTTGACGGCTGGGGCGCCGGTCACCGGCCCGTAGGGCACCATTCGCGTGTACTCTCCGGGAAGCCGCGTCTCGATCGGCCGGTCGGTCATGGGGACGACGCCTGCGGCGTAAAGGCGCACCTCGACGTGCGCCGCGGGGAGGGCGGCGCCCGCACCGTTGGCCGGGTCCGGAACGAACTTCGACGCTTTCACCGTCAGCCGCTCGCCGTTGATCGACGTGGTGTGCCAGTCCAGCGTGTCCTGCTCGGGTAACCAACCGAACGAGGCGTACCGCACCAGCGGATCGAACCGCGGGGGCGCGCTGGGCGCAGGGCGGCCGCGGGGGCAGAACCGGCGGGCGGCGGCGAGCGGTCGATGACGGCGTGGGTGAGGCCGGTGGCCAGCCCCACGACGAGGACCGACGCCGCGACCGAGGTCACCGTGCGGACCCGACGCCCGCGCCGAGCCGTGGCCACCGCGCCCACGACGTCGACTCGGGACGGCGGGGCGGGGGCGTGGGCCAGATCGTCCAGAAGGGTGCGCACATCCTGCTCGTTCATCACTTGCTCCTCCGCGGCCGGCGAGACCGGTGACGGGGTGTCGGCCAGCACGCGCCGCAGCGCGTCCAGGCCTCGTGCGGTTTGGCTTTTCACGGTTCCCGGAGCGCAGCCCAGAACGTCGGCGACCTGCTCCACGCTCAGGTCGCAGTAGAACCGCAACACGAGGGTGGCCCGCTGCCGCGGCGGCACAGTGGCCAGAGCAGTCCGCACCGCGACTCGCCCGGCGTGATCCGGCTCCCCGCCGGGAGATTCCGGCGGCTCGGCCATCAGCCGGACCCTCGACCCCCATCGGCGCCGCTCGCCGAGGAACGAGCGCACCAGGATCGTGCGCGTGTAGCCGTCCAGGTTCTCCATCTGCGACACTCGTTTCCAGTGCCGGTACAGCTGTGTGAACGCCGTCTGCACCACGTCGTCGACCCGGTGCCAGTCCTGTGTCAGCAGGTAGGCCGTTTGGCGCAGCCAGGGCAGCCGTGTCGTCGCGTAGTCGACGTAGTCACGCTCTCGCTCGCGCACGGCCTCTCCTGTCCTCGGCAACTCCCACCCCCTAATGCGCCAGCCGACCACAAGGTTGCACGTCGGTTCGAATAGTTCGGACATGTACCGCCGGTTCGTGCCCCCTGACGGTGCGAAATCCAGCTAGGTAGCCACGCTCGGTCCCGAACCGCAGGGGCAGGGTGTGGAGTTCCGGCGGGATGAGGAGTGCATGGTGAGCGGTCCGTCCGCCGTTCGTCGGCGTGCGTAGGAACGACATCTGCGCATCTGGTGGCGCGCACGCTCCTGGGGAACCAGTCCTTGCTGGTCCCCAGGCGGCTTACTCGACTCGATCACCTCGACAGCTTTGACCAGTACCGCCCGAACGCCACAGCCCGCGACGCTCGGCTCGTCAGGGTCATGGATCGGCGGACCCGGTCAGGTGGGCGTGGGTGAGGTCTCCCCGGTTCAGCTGCGCAGGATGCCGGCACGTGCGACTTCACCGTATTCTCGCCGACGTGGAGATGCCTCGTGCACGGCAGGCGAACCGGAACAGGCCGACGAGGCATGGTGGCGTTTCGATCCGTGAGGCCGAAATTCTGCTCGACTCGAACCATCGCCGGCGACCGTGGCCGGACAATGTACTACGAATCGGGCTCCGGCCCGCTCCGGCGAACAGGCAGGCGGTAGCGTCGAGATGATCCGCAGTTCTGTGACGATGACGTTGCCCACCCTTCCTGCGCTCGTCTACGAAGTGGTGTGGGAACGGCTCGGCCTCGGACCTATGCCGTCGCCTCTCGTGGTGCGTCGCCACGGCCGCGATGACGAGGAACGACGGGAGTCTCGTGCTCGTGCACACCGATGGCTGGCATCCCACAGTCTCGGAGACGCGGACATCATCGACGACGACCTGCACCAAGCGTTGCAGGCGATGGACGCCCGCGACCTCATGCTGTCGTTGCGCTATAGCGACTCCGCCGGACGGGTGGCGATCGGCTGTTTTCCTCAGCCCACCGGCCGGGCACTGCGCGTGATCATGCGGGACGACACTGTGGAACTGGGCTGGATGAACGCGACGAGGATGGCGGAAGGCATGCTGGAGGTGCTGCCCGCCACCCAGCCGGGCTGCGGGCGCCCCCTCCGCGTTGGCGAGCTCGCCCTGATCCGGTCTGGCCGGGAGTGGCGGCGATCGGGGCTGCTCAGCGACGGGAAGCGATCGTTGATGGAGCACGGGGTGGACGCCAACAGCGCGGAGTGGTTCCTGCGTGTTCTGTCGAGAGCGACAGCGACCGGACAGGCGAATGCGGCGCGATCGGGAGTCACCGGGAAAGAACGAACAGTCAGCCGCCCCCTGTCCCTTGTGGACAGCTTCGATGGCCGGTACATCATCATACCGAGCTACGGATCCGTCACGCTCATGCCTGCCGACGGTGCCACGGTGACGGCCAGGATCAGAGGTCTCGCGCACGAG
The DNA here is from genome assembly GCF_001953865.1 of Amycolatopsis coloradensis. Classification (GTDB taxonomy): domain Bacteria; phylum Actinomycetota; class Actinomycetes; order Mycobacteriales; family Pseudonocardiaceae; genus Amycolatopsis; species Amycolatopsis coloradensis. Next base: position 54,302 of record NZ_MQUQ01000027.1, on the reverse strand, counting down.
GACTTCATCGAGAGCCGGCCTGCACGCGATACAGGTGCGTTCAGCCACCTATGGTGATCTGTGGTGCGTGGCTTCCGCGCACGGCGGCGGCGCCTTTAGCTGGCGGGAGATGGCGCCGGACACGCTGGCATTCGACCGCGACCCGGACTTCACCCGCATCGTGAATCTCGGCAATGAGCCAGCACTTCTGCCTGCTCAGCACCGCATCCTGCTGTCCAGCGGCCCATGCGACGGCAGCTTACTGTCACCAGACACCGCAGCCTGGCTCCAGGGCCAATAGGCAACCCCTTCCACACCCCCGCGACCTGACGGCAGGTACCGGTCGAGGTCAAAGAAACCGCCACGACCGGATGGGTCACCCCTGCCCAGCCGACGCAGATCCGACGCGATCGGACACCCGGGCATCGTCGGCCGGGCGTCCGCGGGCGGATTCCGGCGAGTTGGTGCCCCGGCAGCGTCCGGGGTCGGTGCGGGACTTCACCGGCCGGGCCGAGCACTTGGCCGCACTCGACGCGCTGATCCCGCCCGACCTCGGTTTCCGGGCAGATCGGCGTGCCGGTCGCGGGCATCCAAGGCCACTGGCCCCACAAAGTGGCGACCATCTCACCGGCCACCGCGTTGTCGATGTCGTCCGGAGCACGCCCCGGGCCGAGCCGCTCCCTATCTCCCGATAGGCGCTCCCAACCAGCGGTTTCAGCGGCGCGGTCAGGGGGTAGACCCGGGGCACGGTTACTCAAGCAGAGAGATCTTGTAGCACGGCAAGTGAGGAGAAGGTGATGGCGCGAAGCCCGAATTCGATGGGGCAATCGGTGAGCACCAGCGTGAGTGGCGTACGCGAACTCGCGGCAGAGGCGGGAAAGGCTGGGGCATTAGCCGCCGCCGAGGTTGCGGGTATCGCCGAGCGGAAGCTTTCCGAAGGAGTTGACGAAGTCACTTCGACTACCCGCCGGGCTCGTAAAAAGTTTGCCAAACACACCCGGAATACCCGCAGGGAAATCCGGGACAACTCGGCCGCTGTACGTGAAGAGACACTCACGAGAATTGCCGGGCTGCACGAGCCTGGGCGCAGGGCGAGGAATGCGGTAGTGCTCGCCGCGAAATCTTCCCGCGAGCCTGGACGGCGAGGTCAGAGGCGACGAGCCGCCGCGAAGGCGAACCTGAGCGAAGCGCTGGCCGAGGCCAAGAGTGTGGCGCGAGGCGAAGGGCTGCCGAGGTCCCGTCCCCGCTGGCCATGGATCGTGGCGTTCGGAGCAGCGGCCGTAGGTACAGCCTACCTTCTTCGGATGAAAAAGAAGCCGCTCGCATTGGAGCTCCAGGAGGAACCGGACGCGATAAAGACAGCCGATGCGCCCCCGACATCGTCCGTACCCCTCGAGAACGGGCACATGACGGGAACGAAGCCGAACAACTGACAGAAGCCGGCGTTTTCGGAGATCTTTCGAAGACGTCCCCCTCGTCAATGACGCCACGTTGCTGTCCGAGTCCACCACTACTGCGGGCGCGCTACCCATACCGGGGAGAACGCTCACCGGCCTGATGAACCAGGTCACGGCCGACGAGCCCAGCGCGCCCGCAGACGGTTCCACGCCCCATCGCCGCTCGACGGACCCCGCTCGCGGTTACTCCGACCGGCGGTTTCAGGGCCCGTTGCCGCAGGTCTCCTGCCCCGTCGAGGATGAAGTCAGGCCCACCGGCAGCGGCGGCGGAGCCGTAGCGGGTGATCTTCGGGGGTTCGCCGTTCTCCTGGGCCGTCCGGGTCGTGATGCGGTTGGTGACGTCACGGCTGCAAGTGACCGGTGGCTCGGACGTGGTGGTGAGTACGTGTCGGCGGATGGAGTCGCAGCGGAGGGTATCGGTGCCGGCCTTGGTCGCGTTGTCGTAGCGGTAGAGATTGGACCGCAGGAGCGCTGTTGAGGCCTGCCGGTGAACGCGATGCAGTGGTGTTCGACCCCGCCTTCGGGTTCGGCCCACAGCTCCGTCAGGGGCATAGCCGTAGGTGAGGTCGCGCCAAGTTGGCGGTGATCATGTTCGTGGCACGGTGCACGGCGCTGCCCAAGGGGGCGAGCCGTCCGGCGTCGATCACTGCGACACCGAGGGCGGCGACCAGCTCCCCACCCGGCGAGTAGATGGGCGCGCCCGCGCAGGATGCCCAGCCCGCGGCCTCGTAGTCAAAGGCGGCGCCGCGATCAGTAGCCCGTGAGATCAGGGTCCGCCACTCCGCATCGGTGCAGCAGTCCGGTGCAGGGCCCTTCGGAAGGTGCGCGGCACAGGTGTGGTCCAGTGCAGTTCGAGCTGGGCGGTGAGATCGAATTCGTAGTAGTCGATCCGGATTCGCCGGGCGGCGCCCGGTGCGGGGTTGCGGATGACTCCCGTGCGCCACGCGGGCGTGGTGTTGCGCCAGTCACGGCGCAACAGGAACACGAACCGCACCCCATTCATCACGACAGCGAACGCCGTCGAAGCAAACTCGCCCTCGGCCTGTCGGGAATCGGGCGTGATCGAGCGGATGACCCGCCCGACCGAGCCGTTTGATCGTCGCGACCATACGTCGTCGTTACATCACCGCTTGAGGTGAACCTCACTCTTGCCAAGCGCCGACAGGTCCCGTAAAGACAGTGGTCACAGCATATTCGGAGGTTGAATCGGGCAAACCACTCAACCCGGTACAACCTCTCCGGACTGCGTATTCCCCCATTCCCGGCAGGAGATCCGTGAACCAGCACGTCCTCGCTCGTCCCGCGGCCTCGGACGAGCTTCCACATTCCGCGCACCGTCGTCCATGGCGACGCTCCGGGCCGGTTTTGCTGTGGATTTTCGCGTTCATCCCCTTCGGGCTGGCCCTGTTCACCGCCGCACGAGCGCCGAGAATGCACGTATTGCTCGATTACTGGCACGTATTGGCCAAAATCACCGACGACAAGGGCGATCTGCTGTTCGGTCAGGTATTCACTTATCACCTCGACCAGCCTTTCGTCCTGCCGTCGCTGCTGTTCTGGGCGGACGCGGCGTGGTTCGGCGGGGACAACCGGATCTTGACCGTGCTCACGGTGCTGCTGGTGGCGGGGATCGTGGCCCTGCTCCACTCGATGATTCCGAATTCTCTTTCCACCATAACGAAAGCCGTCGTCCTGACGGGCTTCTCGTGGTTACTTTTCAGCTCCCACGCCGCGGAACTGTGGTTGCAGGGCACCAACGGGATCAGCTGGGTTCCCGCGGTCTTCTTCTGCGTGCTCGCGATCGCCTGTGCCCACCGTGGACTCGGCTGGGCGGCCGGGGCCGCGGCGGCACTGGGCTGTCTCAGTTTCGGTGTGGCACTGCCGATCTGGTTCGTCCTGGCGCTGATCGCCTGGCTGCGCAAAGACTCCCGGCCGCGCGTCCTGATCCCCGGCGTGATCGGCATTCTCGTTGTCGTGGCCTGGTTTCTGGCCAAGCCGTCCGGCCAGCATTCGCTGGCCACGTCGGCGTTCGACCCCGACGGCAGGCTGTCCGTCCTCGCCGCGGCACTCGGCGGGCTGTGGTCGGCCGACGCCGCCGCCGTCGCGGTGATCGCCGGCGGGCTCACCATCGCCGCACTGGCCTACTTTGTCCGTGAAGCGAGTCCTCGAGTCGCCGGCTGGATCGCGCTCGCCACCTATGCCGCCCTGCTCGCGGGCATGCTGGCCATGGGCCGGACGACCGACCAGGTGCCCGGCGGCAACGTCGGACTGATCAGCCGGTACGTCGTCATCGGCGCGCTCGCCACCTGTGCGCTACTGGCCTTGGTGGCCATCAACCGTCCACAATGGCCTCTACGGCAACTGCTGATCGTCACCGTGACCGTCGCACTGGTCACGCACGCCATCGGCGGCGCCAAAGCAGAACGCGTCCGGCACGACTACGGTCCTCTCAACCTCGCCGCCATCGCCCTGCGCGTCGACGCGCCCAACGTCCTCGACGCCCTGCACATCCAGCGCGCCGCCGCCCCCGCGGCCCGCTCGCTCGGCGCCTATCCCTTCAACGACACCTTCACCCTCGGCTGCGGAGGCGCCGAACTCGGCAGCCGTCTGCCCACAGCGGCGCCTCTCCCTCTCGCCACGGAGACCGGCGACACACGCGGCGAAGTGGGCACCGCGCTGACCGGGGACACCCTTCTCAGCGGATGGGCCATCATCGGCGGTACCCGAGCCGACTGCGTCCTCGTCGTCGACCAGAACGACGTCGTCCTCGGCGGCGGCATCGTCGGACTCCCGGCGTCAATGGCCAAGACGAACACCCCGGCACCCGAAGGGGCGGCTTGGCAGGCGGTCGCACCACCCGGAGCGGCGATCGGCGGGGTGATCGCCGTCGAAGCGGGCAAGTTCCACAAGGTCTCGACTCTGCCGGGCCGGTAGGCGCTTGATCGCCGAGATCCCCGCCCAGATCGATCCTTGCTCCCAAGAGGACGAAGTCGATCTGCCCGTTCGCGATCATCGCGGGCGACGCACGGCTGGTGAGGGATCTCGTCGCGACGTGGCTCCCAGGTGGTCGACCGGACACCCTGCAGCAGCGGACGCGTCTCTCTCCCCCCCACGATGACGGATCCGCAGAGCCGCTGGCGCGGCGTCCCAGGACATGACGCGCGCCCCGCTCGGCGATCGCCTCGCACACAGGGACGTCCGCGGCCTGTATTTCCAGAGCAGCGGCGAGGACCGCGTCCGCCCCGTGCAGGTAGCCGACCGCGCGTGCACCGCTCGACACAGTGCGAAATCCGCTCTGCGCGGGACCACACCGATCCAGAGATGCACACGGTCGTTCACCGCTGTAAAAGCGATTGCCGGTGCAGAATGCCTGTCCGGAGAGTAATGGCCCGGTCAGAACCAGTAGATCTGGTTACTTCGCACCATGTTGTGCTCCTCTTTTGACGATCGTTACTCCAATCCGGTGAAAGCTTGATAGGCGGTGCGTGAGTGAGCCTTCGCTGGGTAGACGGACAGTATGCGCACTGGATCAGCAGTCACCCCGGCACGAGACGTGGATGGCGGTCGTGCGGGCCCGTGGCTTCTCGGTTTGTCCGGGTTGGCGACACTCGCGGTCACCTACGGCTTCGGCCGCTACGGGTATGGCCTCTTCCTCCCGCGCTTCCAAGCCGAATTCGGCGGGTCCGCCGGCGCGCTCGGAGCCGTGACCAGCATCGGCTATCTGGGCGAGTTGCTCGCTCTCGGCGTCGTGGGCCGGTGGGCGGGCCGGAGGTCACCGCGGCTGCCGATCGCGATCGGGCTGGCTTGCGCCGGTGCCGGGATGCTGCTCATCGCCGTGGCTCCCGGCACCTGGGTCCTTGCCGTGGGAGTCGCGGTCTCCGGAATGGCTCCGGGCTGGGTCTGGACGCCGTATTCCGACCTCGTCCAAGACACCGTGAAACCCAGCGGGCGGACGCACGCGTTGTCGATGATCAGCACCGGCACGACCTTCGGGGTCGTGCTCGCCGGCCCAGCCGCCTTCTTCGCCACAGACTCCCGATGGAGGCTGGTCTGGCTCGGTGCCGCGGCGGTCGCTTTCCTCGTGATGGCGTGGAACATCCGCGCGCTGCCGTCCGCGCCGGTGAACCGCGCACGACCACGGGAGCCGGTTCAGTGGCGCGCCCTGGTCGGCAGGCGGGGCGCGTGGCCCTTGTTCGTGGCAGCCACGTCATCCGGGCTCATCGGTGCGGTTTACTGGTCGTTCGCCGGAGTCGCGGTCGCGACGGCCAATGACGGAGACGAACGCGTCGCCCCAGTACTGTGGACAGTCATCGGGGTCGCGGGAACGGTCGGGGTGCTCACGGGCCGCTTCGTGCAACTTCACGGCCTCCGTGCGACCTTCGTGACCACTCAGCTCGTCCTGTCCCTCTCCACCGCCGTTCTGTGGCTCGCGCCCGCGGGCTGGGGATTCGCACTGACCTCCGCTGTGCTCTACGGATGCGGCTTCATGGTCGGCGGCACGCTGCTGTCGGTGTGGAGTTCGATGGTGTTCCCAGACCATCCCACCCGCGGCTTCAGCGTGGTGGTCGTCTTCATCACCCTCGGTGCCGTGGCGGGCCCCTCCGCGCTCGGACTCGTCGTCGACAGCGCCGGGCTTTCCAGCGCCTTCGCCATCGCCACCCTGCTCGCCCTCGCCACACTGGCGGCTCTGCCACGACACTCCCGCAACCGATCGGAAGAGACGCAATGACTGCTCGACACCCTTTTCGCGAAGGCCCATGCCCTGAGGCACCACTGATGTACGACCGGGCGAGACTGGATCGGCTGAGCGAACTCGCTGGGGCCGAAAACCGGACCTTCAGACAAGTGTTCTGCACAGAACCACACATCGACGGTCGGCGGCTGAGTCACCTGACCACCGAAAGCCCGGACTTCGCCTGGCTCGGCCACTACGTCAGCGACGTACGGTTCCGGCGACTGCCCTCACTGCGCACCACCGCCGCGCTTGCCGGGAAGGATCGTGATGCCTGAACCACTGGAGCACATCGGTGGCCTGGTGTGCCTCGATTTCGCGAACACCGTCGGCCCCCGACGGACCCGTGCCGACAAGGCCAGCCACGACCATCTCACGGACTTCGCGAGCCTCGTCGAGTGGTCCGCGGACGCCGGGACCATCGGGGCGAACCGCGCGGGTCTGCTACGCAAACGCGTCCAACGTGACCCCGAAGCCGCCAAGGACACTCTTTCGCGCGCCAAACAACTACGCGAAGCCGTCTACGCGGTCTTCGCCGCCATCGCCCAGGGTGATGAGCCCCCACGTCCGTCGCTCACCCATCTCCAGCAGGCATACGCCGAGGCCATGCGCCGCGCCGACCTTGTCTCGACCCCCACGGGCCTGAACTGGAGCTGGTCACCTCGCGGTGAACTCGACTGCGTTCTCTGGCCGGTCGCCCGCTCCGCCGTGGAAGCGGCGATCAACGCCGACTTCACCCGGATCAAGGAGTGCCTCGGACATGGCGGCAGCTGCGGCTGGTTGTTCTACGACACCAGCAAGAACGGGTCCCGCCGGTGGTGCAGCATGAGTGCCTGCGGTACGTGGGAGAAGACCAGCCGACGCGGCTCCACCGCCAGGAAGGGATGACTCGTGTGCGGCGTCGTCACCATCCACGGCGAACCAGATCCGCGACTCGGCCGTCGTGTGCTCGGAGGGTCTGTCCACCAAGTCCGGCGGAATCTCATGGACGCGCCGGGATCGTCATCGGATCACGCGTGCCTGGAGCCGGATGACACGCGGCGGTCGAACCGGATGGGGTGGCCGGCGACGGGAGCGGGGTCGAGGGTGCCGGTGCGGGCGAAGGCCGCCCAGACGGCGCGGAGGGCGGCGCCGAAGGTGTCGACCTCGGACCACGGGATCTTGCCGAGCATCGGGCTGTCCTGCCACGCCCGCTCGGTGCCGAGCAGCAGCGGCAGGGTCCAGGCAGTGGGTGGCGCCGAACTCGGACCCTTCGGGCCGCCAGTCCAGACGATACGAGCGGACATCCGCTCCGGCCGAGCGCAAGCGGTCACCGAAAGCGGCCAGCGGTCGGATGTAGATCTCGTCGGTTCCGGCGGCGCCCGGGAACGCGGTGGTTTGCCTCGCCTGCTGGACGGCCGACTGAAATTCCGCCACCTCGTCCTGCTCGACGCGCTGGCCAGGCAGGGCACCGTGGTCGGGGCCGTCGCCGAGTTGCACGTAACCCAGCCGGTGGCGACCCGAAGTCTCGCTCCGATGATCGCCACCGCGGTGCTCAACACCACCGGCTCGACCACCGGCATCACCTGGTACCTGGCCGCGATCTGCGGCGTCAGCATGATCAGCGCGATGGCACTGTTCCGGCTGATCCCTTCCCGGGTCGCGGAATCCACAGTGGACGGACCGCGCGATGCGGTTCCGCTGTCCGTGAACACCCGCCCGGCCGGGCCCGACGATCATTAGAGTCCGGTTCATGCCGGTCACCACACGCACGGTCGAGTACCCCGCCGACGGACTGACGATGGTCGGGCACCTCGCGCTCCCGGAAGGAACCGACCGCCGTCCCGCGGTCCTGATCGGACCGGAAGGGCCGGGACTGAACGATTTCCAGCGACGCCGGGCCGACGCGCTCGCCGAGTCGGGGTACGTGGCGCTGGCCTTCGACATCAACGGCGGACGCTGGTTCTCGGACCCCGACGAAATGCTGGCGTACGCGATGCCCCTGCTCGCCGACCCGGACCGGATGCGGGAGATCGGCCACGCGGCCCTCGACGTGCTGCGGTCGGAGCCACGGACCGACCCCGGCCGGATCGGCGCCATCGGCTACGGCACCGGCGGCGCGATCGCGCTGGAACTCGGCCGGGACGGCGTCGACCTGCGCGTGATCGGGACGATCAACGCGCTGACCACGGGCCGTCCGGGCGAAGCGGCGCGTATCCGCTGCCCGGTCTGGGCCGGAGTCGGATCCGAAGACCCGATCATGCCGCCCGCGCAGCGGGAGGCGTTCACCGCCGAAATGCAGGACGCGGGCGTCGACTGGCGGCTCGTGGTCTACGGCGGCGCCCAGCACGCCTTCCACCACCCCACGGTCGACCACACCGTGCTCCCGGGTGTCGCCTACCACGCGCGGCACGCGGAACGGGCGTGGCGCGACGTCGTCGGCCTGCTCGGCGAATGCCTGCCCCTGGTCAGCCCAGCTTGAGCCACCCCAGCGCCAGCGCGACGACGAACCCGCTCGCCAGGACGACGAGAACACCGATGAGGATCAGCCAGGCGACCGGCATCGCCTTGGAGGGCATCGGTTGCGGGTGCGAGAGCCCGGACGTCTGAGCCGAGTCGGGTGGCGTCTCACCTGGCGAGACTCCACCTCCTGGTTCGCGGTGGGTTTTCTCGGGTTCCGGGTCGGGCGGCTTGGCTGTCATCGCCGGTGCTCCTTCAGTCGGTCTCACCGTGCGGGTACCCGAACCCAGGCGATGAAACCCCTGTCAGCCGAGCTGGGGAACATCGTTCGGGAATCCAGGCTGGATCCGTGCGGCCCGTCCACGAACGATTCACGCGCGAGACGGCGCCGGTCCTCAAGCGATCAGCCGGTCGATGGCCGGATGCATGGTGGAGGTGGGGCCTGCGTGATCGTGTACCGCCCTGACCGAGCAGTACACGATCACGATGTGGCGCACCAACAGCCGGCGCCGCTGCCCCCCGGGCACGATCAGCAGCTAGGGAACTCGCGGACTGAGGCGTGCCCGTGTCGAGCGTCGAACCTTCTCATCGCCCGGGCAAAAGCCCGGTAGCCGCTACTCGGCCGCCATACGCTCACGCAGGCTGCGGGGACGCATGTCGGTCCAGACCTCGTCCACGTGGTCCATGCATTCCTGTCGGGTACCTGTCTTGCCTTCCGGGCGCCAGCCGTCCGGGATCTCCTTGTCCGCCGGCCAGAGCGAGTGCTGGTCCTCGTCGTTGACCAGGACCTGAAAAGTGGCGTTGTCGTCCATCGGGTTTCCTTTCTCGGTTATTCGGGTTTGGTCGCGGCGGTCACTTCGACCGGTTCGGACGCGGCGGGAAAGCCGCGCAGGGTGGGATTGACGGCGGTCACCACGGTGACGACCGCGATGGCGCCCGCACAGACGAGCACCGCGGGCGGGCCGGGGAACGCGTCGACGAGCCAGCCGCCGAACGCCGGGCCGAGCGCGGCTGCCAGCCCGCCGGTCACGCCCAGCACTCCCCCCAGCCTGCCGCGTAGTTCGTCGGGGGTGTTCAGCAACTGGTAGGTGCCGATGGCCGTGTTCGCCGCAGGCGGGAGGAACGCGATCGCGGCGAACAGCAGCCCCATCAGGTAGCCGTTGTGCACGAAGATCGCGAGCGGCGTCAGCACGGTCAGCGCCCAGAACACCCCGGTTATCAGCAGATAAGGGCTGATCCTGCGATGCAGGTACGGTGCGGCCAAGGCACCGAGAATCCCGCCCGCGCCGAGCATCGCCGCCATCACACCGATCTCGCCGGACGGCATGCCGCGGTCGTTGGCCAGCACGATGATCACCAGGTAGTAGGCCGAGAAGAACAGGTTCAGGCTGACCACGCAGAACGTCGTGACGCGCAACCGGGGCTGCCCCCACACCCACCGCAGTCCTTCGACGATCTCCCGGCCCAGATGCGCCGGAGGCCGGGCGGCCGCGGTGGTCCGGTCCGGGAGCCGGACGAACAGCAGCGCCACGAACGCGAAGAGGTGGGTGAACACGTCGAACACGAACGGGACGAACCGGCCGAGCGCGAACAGGAAGCCACCGAGCGCGGTCCCGGACAACTGCCCGGCGCTGGTCCTCGCGGCGTTCAGCGCGACGGCCGCCGGCACCTGTTCGCTCGGCACCAGCCGAGGCAGGCTCGCCTCCTCCGCCGGTTCGAACAGCGCCCGGCACACCCCCATCACCACGGCGACGGCGACCAGGAGCCCGACTCCGGCCTTCCCCCACCACAGCGCGAGGACGAGCCCGGCGGCCGCGATCGCCTGCACGGCCTCACAGCCGAGCATGATCCGCTTACGCGGCCACCGGTCCACGAGCGCTCCGGCAGGCAGACCGGTGACCAGCTGGGCGATCGCGACGGCACCGACCACGAGGCCCGACTGCGCGGCGGATCCGGTGATCGCCAGTACCACCAGGGGAAAGGCGATCATGGCGGTACTGAACCCGGCCTCGGAGACGACCTGCCCGGTCCACAGGAGCCGGTAGTCACGGTTCTTTCCCAGCCTGCTCACGCGTCGTCTCCCCGGCAGTCGGCCGCGATGGCCCGCAAGGCGCCGGCGAAGTCCGCGGCCACCGCCGCGACCGTGGCTTCCGTGTTCAGGTGCGGCTGGTAGTACCAGGAGAATTCCAGCCTGCCGTCCCGCACGCCACCGACCACTTCGAGCACGTGCGGCGGGCGGTTCGCGGGATCCTGCTCCCGGCCGATCGGCGCGAGGGCACGCCGGTAGAGCCCGCTGCCCTCACCGGCGTGATCGCCTTGGCCGAGGTAGTTGAACGCGACCTCCGGTGCCGCATCGCGGAGGTCAGGGAACCGGAAGTGGCGCAGGGCACCGTAACCGAAACCGTTGCCGGGTAAGGCTCGCAGCTGTTTCCGGACCCCCTTGACGAGGTCACGCCAGCCGACGGCCGGATCGACCGTGAGCCCGACCGGGAACAGGGTGGTGAACCAGCCGACGGTCCGGGAAAGGTCGACGTCGTCGAGGATCTCTTCGCGCCCATGGCCTTCCAGTTCGACGGCGACGGATCGCTGCCCGGTCCACCGGGTGAGTGCTTTGGCGAGCGCGGTCAGCAGGACGTCGTTGATCCGGGTGCGATAGGCGCCGGGTGCCAGGTGCAGCAGGGCGTCGGTGTCCCGTTCGTCGATTTCGACGCTGACCACTTCGGGCGGGGCGGGCGGCGTGTCGGTCCGGTCGCGCGGGATCGTGCGACCGGGCAGTTCACGTGCCCAGTGCTCGTGTTCGCCGTCCAGCTCACCGGCTTCGACGAATTCACGCAGCCGGTGTGCCCAGTCGCGGAAGGACGTCGTCTTGGTCCCGAGGTCCGCCTTCTCCCCCGCCTCGATCTGCCGATACGCGTTTTCGAGGTCTTCGAGCAGGATGCTCCATGACACCGCGTCGACGACCAGGTGGTGCGCGGCGAGGAACAACCGCGGATTCTCCCCTTCCGCCGGATCCGTCAGCAGGGCGCGCAGATGCGGTGGCCGGGCGAGGTCGAAGTCCGCCTGCGCGTTTTCGGCTTCGGCGTCCAGGTCCGCCGCGGGCACTGCCCTCAGCACGGACCTCGGCTCGACCGGCTCGTTGTACTGCGTCCAGCCGTCCGCGGTCCGCTCGAATCGCAGGCGCAGCGCGTCGTGCTGGGCGACGACGGCGTCGAGTGCCTGCCGCAGCGACTCCTCGTCGACCGGTCCGCCGAGTTCGACGAGCACGGATTGGTTGAAATGCGCCGGATTGGCGGGCTCCGAGGCGAGGAACCAGTGCTGGATCGGCGTCAGCGGCACGTCACCGACGACGACCTCGCGGTCCTCGATCGCCGTGTCGGCCTCCTTCACCACCGTCGCGAGTTCGGCGACCGTCTGGTGGGTGAACAGATCCTTCGATCGCATCGCGAGCCCGGCCTGACGGGCACGGTGGACGACCTGGATGCTCAGGATCGAGTCGCCGCCGAGGTCGAAGAAGTTGTCCGTGGCCCCGACGCGGTCCACGCCGAGGACCTCGGCCCAGAGCTTCGCCAGTGACGATTCCGTTTCGGTGCGCGGTTCCACGTAGCCCGCGCCCTGGGTCAAGGACGGATCCGGTGCCGGGAGCGCCGCGCGGTTCACCTTGCCGTTGGGGGTCGTCGGCACCGAGGCCAGCGGTACGAAGATCGACGGCACGAGGTAGTCCGGCAGGGTCTCGCCAAGGTAGGCGCGCAGGTCCGCCGCTTCGCCGACGACGTAGGCGACGAGCCGTTTGTGCCCGCCGATCTCCCGGGCGATCACGACGGCGTCGCGCACCGACGGATGCTTCCGCAGCGCGGTTTCGATCTCGCCGAGTTCCACCCGGAAGCCGCGGACCTTGACCTGCTCGTCCACGCGTCCGACGAACTCCAGCGCGCCCGAGGCCGTCCACCGGACCAGGTCACCGGTCCGGTACATCCGGGTTCCCGCCGCGCCGAAGGGATTCACGACGAACCGGTCGGCGGTGAGGCCCGGCCGTTTCAGGTAACCGCGGGCCAGCCCGGCGCCCGCGACGAACAGTTCGCCGGTCGTCCCGATCGGCACCGGCCGCAGCGCGGTGTCCAGGACGTGCACCTCGGTGTTCGGGATCGGCGTGCCGATCGGCGGGGTGCCGCCGGGGCTCAGCGGTTCACTCCACGAGGTGACGACGGTGGCTTCCGTCGGCCCGTACGCGTTGATCATCCGCCTGCCGGGCGCCCACCGTTCCACCACCGCGGCGGGGCAGGTGTCGCCGCCGACGATCACGGTCCGGAAGTCCGGCAGCTGTGCCTCCGGCACGGTGGCCAGCGCGACCGGCGGGATCAGCGCGTGGGTGACCCGGTGCCGCCGCAGGACGTCGGCGAGCGGGGCACCGAGCAACGGTCCCTCGGGCGGTACGACGAGCGTGGCGCCGGCGGGCAGCGACAGGCACAGTTCCAGGATCGACGCGTCGAAGCTGGGCGAGCTGAACGCCAGGACGCGATCCCCGGCGCGCACCTCGCAGTGCTCGATTTCGGCGGCGGAGAACGAGGCCAGTCCGGTATGGGAGACGACGACGCCCTTGGGCCGCCCGGTCGATCCGGACGTGTAGATCACGTACGCGGGTTGCGCCGGATCGACCGGCACGCCCAGATCGGTGTCCGCGAAACCCGAAGCGTCGAGTTCCGTGTCCACCACCAGGACCGGGTCGGCGTCCCGCAGCATGAACTCCACGCGCTCGGCCGGATAACCGGGATCCACGGGCAGGAACGCGGCCCCGGTCTTCGCCACGGCCAGTTCGGTGACCACGAGCGGCACCGAACGCGGCAGGCGGACCGCGACGATCTTCTCGGGGCGGGCACCTCGCTCGGCGAGCAGTCGTGCCAGCCGGTTCGCCCGGGCGTTCAGCTCCGCGAACGTCAGCGAGCCGTCGTCGGACAGCAGCGCGGACGCCGTGGGAGTCCGACAGGCCTGTGCCTCGACCAGTTCGGCCAGTGAAGCGGCCGGGACGTGTCGTGTGGTGTCGTTCCAGTCCCGCAGTTGCTCGAGTTCGCCCGAAGGCAGCATCGGCAGGGTGGCCATCGCGCGGTCCGGCTCGGCGGCGAGCGTGCTCAACAGCGTCCGCAGCCGCGCGATCAGGCGCTCGATCGTCTCAGCGTCGAACAGCCCGGTGCTGTAGTTGATCGCCCCGTTCAGCCCGTCGCCGTCCTGTTCGAACTGCACGAGCAGGTCGAAGCTCGCCGATCCGGCGGGCAGCGGCTCCTCCCCCGCGACCAGCGCGCCGGTGCCGGGCCGGTCGCCGGTGTTCTGCAGGACCACCATGGCCTGGAACAGCGGCGTCCGGCTCGGGTCGCGGACCGGCTGCACGGCGTCCACCACGCGTTCGAACGGGACGTCCTGGTCGGCGAACGCGTCGAGCACCACTTCCCTCACCTGGGCGAGGAGTTCCCGGAACGACCGTTGTTTGTCCACTGTGGACCGCAGGGTCAGGGTGTTGACGAAGAACCCGATGAGGCGCTGCAGTTCGGCGCGGTCCCGTCCGGCCGTGACGGTGCCGACGGCGACATCCTCCTGGCCTGTCCAGCCGGCCAGCAGCACCTGGCAGGCCGCCACCAGTGCCATGAACAGCGTGCCGTCCTGTCCCTTGGCCAGTTCCCGGAGCTTCGAGGTGACGTCGGCGGGGACGTCGAAGCCGAGCCAGTCGCCTTCCACCGTGCGCACCGCGGGGCGGGGCCGGTCGGTGGGCAGTTCGAGCGGTTCGAGTCCGGTGAGCCGCTCGCGCCAGTGGTCCAGCTGCCCGGTGAGTTCAGGGCCGTCGAGCTGTTCGCGCTGCCAGGTCGCGAAGTCCGCGTACTGCACGGGAAGGGCGGGCAGCCGCGGTTCCTCACCGCGGGCGAAGGCGGTGTAGCAGTCGTCGAGTTCGGCGGCCAGCACGCCCGACGACCAGCCGTCGGTGATGATGTGGTGCAGCGCCAGCAGCAGGACGTGCTCGTCGGACGACCGGCGGAACAGCCTGGCGCGCAGGAGCGGGCCGGTGCGCAGGTCGAATGGCCGCGACGCCTCTCGCGCCAGCGTGTCCTCGTCGAAGTGCTCGACCGGAAGGTCGACGTGATAGGGCTCGTGGACGTACTGGACGCCGCGGCCGTCGACGGCGTCGAAGGTCGTGCGCAGCGATTCATGCCGGGCGACGAGAGCGTCGAGTGCCTGGTTGAGAGCGCCGAGGTCGAGTTCGCCGTGCAACCGCAACGCCGTTGGCGAAAGGTATTCAGCACCGCCCGGCTCGAACTCGTCCAGGAACCACAGCCGCTGCTGGGCGAACGACAGCGGAAGAGCACCATCCCGGGCCACGGCCGGGATCTGCGGCGTCTCGGCCCGATGGTCCGGCAACGCGGCGGCGAACCGGCCGAGTGTCGGCGTGGTGAACAGCGCGCGTGGCGAGATGTCGACACCCAGTTCGGCACGCACCCGTGACGTGATCCGCATGCTGAGGATCGAGTCCCCGCCGAGTTCGAAGAAGCTGTCCGTGACGCCGACCTGGTCGACCTTGAGCACCTCGGCCCAGATCCCGGCGAGGCGGTGTTCGGTCCGGGTCCGCGGTGCCACGTACTCGACGGTGGTGTCCCTGCCGGGCGCGGGCAAGGCCCGGCGGTCGACCTTTCCGTTGCGGGTCAAGGGAAGCGCGTCGAGGGCGACGAACGCCGTCGGGACGAGATGGTCCGGCAGGCGGTCCCGCAGCCAGTCCCGCAGGCCCTGGGTGCCGCCGACGACGTAGGCGACGAGCCGCCCGTCGCGCGCGGCGACCGTGGTGTCGGTGACCGCGGGATGCCGCCGCAGCACGGCCTCCACTTCCCCGGGTTCGACCCGGAAACCGCGGATTTTCACCTGGTCGTCGACGCGGCCGAGATAGTCGATCTGCCCGTCGGCGGTCCAGCGCACGCGGTCGCCGGTGCGGTACATGCGGGTGCCCGGCCGGCCGAAGGGATCGGCGACGAACCGGTCCGCGGTCAGCCCGGGACGGCCGAGGTAACCGCGGGCCAGCTGGACACCGGCGAGGAACAGCTCGCCCGGCATCCCGGCCGGTACCGGCGAGCCGGACGCGTCGAGGACGTACGCCCGCAAGTTGGCCAGCGGACGGCCGATCAGCGGCCGTTCCCCCGTCACCGGGGTGTGGACGGAGTCGACGGTCACTTCGGTGGGCCCGTAGTAGTTGTACGAGGTGACGCCGGATTCCACCAGCTCACGCCACAGCCGCTCACCGGTCGCCTCGCCGCCGACCAGCATGGTGCCGGGCCGGTGTCCGCCGGTCAGCAGACCGGCGTCCATCAACTGCTGGAGGTAGGTCGGGGTCAGGTCGAGCAGGTCGATCCGGTGGTCGCGGACGTAGTCGACGGCGGCACGGGGATCGAGCCGGGTCTCGTCGTCCATCACGTGGAGTTCGTGGCCGTCGATCAGCGCCAGCAGCCCTTCCCACGAGGTGTCGAAGGACAACGAGGCGGTGAGCGCGACCCGCTGTCGTTCCTCGGTGAGGAAGACGCGACGGTGCGCGGCGAGCAGGTTCATCAGGCCGCGGTGCTCGATGACGACGCCCTTCGGCGTGCCCGTCGAGCCCGAGGTGTAGATAACATAGGCGGCGGTGTCGACACTCGCCCGCGTCCCGTCCGCGGTCCCGTGAACGTGCTCCGATTCGCCCAGCACCACCGCCGGTCGCGCGTCGTCCAGCAGGAACCGTTTCCGTTCCTCCGGCAGGTCGGGATCGATCGGGAGGTACACCGCGCCCGCTTTGAAGATCGCGAGGATCGCGATGACGGCTTCGGCCGAGCGCGGCAGTGCGACGGCCACCACCTCTTCCGGACCCGCACCGCGGGCGGTCAGTTCCCGCGCCAGCCGCGTCGCGCGGGCGTCGAGTTCGGCGAAGTCGAGGGCCGTGTCGCGGAACACCAGCGCGGTCTCGTGCGGCACGCGGGCGACCGTCGCCTCGAAGACGTCCAGGACCGTGCCCGGCGGCACGTCGATCACCGGGCCGCTGCCCGAGGCCACCAGGCCACGCAGTTCGCCCGAGGTGAGCGGGGAAAGCGCGTCGAGCCGGCACTCCGGGTCCGCGGTGATGGCGCGGACGAAGCCGGCGAGCTGGTCCCCCAGCCGACGGACCGTGGCCGTGTCGAACAACCGCGGGTCGTACGACAACTCGAGGCCGAGTTTGTCGTGCAGGTACGCGGTGAGGTTCAACGGGAGGTTCGTCGTGTCCAGCGAATCGACGTCGAGCACGTGCACGTCGGCCTGCCCGCTGTCCTCGATCGGGTAGTTCTCGAACACCACGACGGTGTCGAACAGGGCGGTCCCGGCGGGCACCGCCGTCAGCGCCTGGAGTTCGGACAGGGCGAGGAAGTCGTACCGGCGGGCGTCGGCCTGTGCCGCCTGCAGTTCCCGCAGCCAGTCGACGGCGGATTCCCGCCCGCGGATCTCCACCCTGGCGGGGACGGTGTTGATGAACATGCCGATCATCGCTTCGACACCCGGCATCCTCTCCGGGCGGCCGGAGACGGTGGCGCCGAACAGCACGTCGGTTTCCCCGCTGTAGCGCGAAAGCAGCAACGCCCAGGCGCCTTGCACGATGGAGTTGACCGTCAGCGCGGCGCCCTTCGCCATCTCGTGCAGCCGGGAGGACTCCTCCGGGGACAGTTCGACCAGGACGGCTTCCGCGGATTCGGCGCGGTGGACCTCTCGGGGCTGCCGGTCGTAAGGCAGCGGCGTCGGTGTCGTGAAGCCGTCCAGCACCGCACGCCACTGGTCCAGCGCCTCGGTGTGGTCTTGGACGTCGAGCCAGGCCAGGTAGTCGCGGAACGGACGGCGGGGAACCAGCCGCGCCGCCCGGCCTTCGACGATGGCCGCGTACTGCTCGCACACCTCACCGAAGACCTGCGCCGTGCTCCAGCCGTCGAGCAGCACGTGGTGCGAGGTCCACACCAGCTGGACCTCGCTGTCGGCGACCCGGGCGATCGCCAGGCGCATCAACGGCGGCGCGGTCAGATCCATCCCTGCCGCGACGTCGTCCGCCAGCAGTTTCGTCAGTTCCCGCTGCTGCTCGCCCGGGGTGAGCCCACGCCAGTCGTGCTGCCCGACCGGGACCCGGACCTCGCGGTGGACGCGCTGGACCGGTGTGTCCATGCCTTCCCACGCGGTACTGCTGCGCAGGATCGGCGTCCGGTCGACGACGCGTTGCCATGCTTCGGCGAGTGCCTCCGGATGGCTCACTCCCGTCAGGCGCAGCCGGAACTGGTCGAAGTAGGCGTTCGAACCGGTGTCGACCAGGCTGTGGAACAACATGCCCGTCTGCAACGGCGTGAGCGGATAGATGTCCTCGACGTCGCGGCCGTCCCCGGCGAGCCGGTCGACGTCGGCCTGGCCGAGCCGGGCCAGCGGGAAGTCCGACGGCGTGCGACCACCGGCGCCGGCGCAGTGCGCGACGATGCCGCGCAAGGCGTCGAGCATGGCTTCGGCGAGCGCTCGAACGGTGTCTTCCTCGTGCACCTCGTCCGAGTACTGCCAGGTGAGATGCAGTTCCCCGCCTTCGACGACACCGATGACGTCGAGCAGATACGGGCGGACGCTTTCCGGGTCGGTGTCCTGCCCGATGCTTTCACCTCGCCCTTGGAACCATCCTTCGGCGGTGCTTCCCATATCCCAGCGGCCGTGGTAATTGAAGGAAATCCGCGGCACGCCAGCCGCGCGCAAGGCGGAACCTGGTGCGTCAGGATGGCTCAGGTAACGCAAGGCCTCGAATCCGGCGCCTTTGTTCGGAACCGCGCGCAGTTGTTCCTTGACGCTTTTGAGCACGTCACCCCAGTCACCCTCGGGCAAGGTCAGCGTGAGCGGGTACTGCGCGGTGAACCAGCCGATCGTCCGCGAAAGGTCGAGTGGCCCGGCGATCTCTTCGCGGCCGTGACCTTCCATGGCCAGCACGATCCGCGGCCTGCCGGTCCACTCGGACAGCACTCGGCCCAGCGCGCTCACCAGGACGTCGTTGACCTCGGTCCGGTACGCGTCGGGAACGTCGCGAAGGAGCGCGGCGGTCTCGGCCCGGCCAAGTGACACCGAGACGCCGCGCTCCGACTTCGCGGCGTTACGGCCCGAACGGTCAACCGGAATATCCGTTCGCGCTCCGCGAGAGGAAGTTTCCCAGTACGAGGTTTCCTTGTCGAGGTGTCCCATTTTCACGTGCTCGTCCAGTGCACGCGCCCAATATGTGAAAGAGGTTCGCACTGGTTCCAGCGCTTCGCCGAGATAAGCGCGTTCGAGGTCGGCCAGCAGGATCCGCCACGACACCCCGTCCATGACGAGGTGGTGGGCGGTGAGGAACAACCGCGGCGCCCGGTCCCGGAAGGTGAACAGCACCGCACGCCAGAGCGGCCCGGTGACGATGTCAAGCGAGGTCTGTGCCCGTACCGCTTCGGCGTGCATCGCCTCGGTCACGTCGTCCACTTCGGACAGATCGACCTGACGGAGAAGGTCGGCGGACTCGACCGGCACGGCTTCCTGCTCCCAGCCGTCGTCCTTGCGGGAGAAGCGCAGGCGCAGCGCGTCGTGCCGCTCGGCGACCCTGCTCAGCGCGGTGATCAGTTTCGGAACGTCCACTGTGGACAGGACGACGTGCACGGACATGGTGAGCCGCCACGGCTCGTCCAGCTGCTCGAACAGCCAGGACTGGATCGGGCCGAGCGGGGCGGGCCCGCCCTTGTCCTCGACCGGCGCGACAGGCGCGTCGGGCTGGGCGACGGTGGCGAGTTCGGCGATGGTCTGGTTGCGGAAGAGGTCCTTGGACGTCAAGGCCAGCCCCGCCTGCCGGGCCGCGGCGACGACCTGGATGCTGAGGATCGAATCCCCGCCGAGGCCGAAGAAGTTGTCCTCGACGCCGACCCTGTCGACACCCAGTACCCCCGACCACACCTGTGCCAGCACGGCCTCGACTTCGTCGCGCGGGGCCACGTGACGGTTCTCGGTCCGTACGCCCGGCTCCGGCAGCGACCGGTGATCGAGCTTCCCGTTGGCGTTGAGCGGCAGCCGTTCCAGCGCGACGAACACCGCGGGCACCATGTGCGCGGGCAGCGTGCGGCCGAGGAACTCGCGCAGTGCGGTGGTTCCCGGCACGGCCCCGGTCAGATAGGCGACGAGACGCCGGGCGTCTCCCGTGCCGTGGACGACGACGGCGGCCGCGTCGACGTCGGGATGCGCGATCAAAGCGGCTTCGATCTCGCCGGGTTCGATCCGGAACCCGCGGATCTTGACCTGGTGGTCGGCCCGGCCGCGATAGTCCAGCTCACCGTCGGCGGTCCAGCGCAGCAGGTCGCCGGTGCGGTACATCCGGGTTCCGGGCGCGCCGAAGGGATCCGCGAGGAAGCGTGACGCGGTCAGGCCGGGTCGGTTGAGGTAGCCGCGAGCCAGTCCCGCGCCCGCGACATACAGCTCACCGGTGACACCGGGCGGCACCGGCGTGAGGCCGGCGTCGAGCACGTAGGTCCGCAGATCCGGGATCGGGACACCGACCGCGCCGGATCCTCCGGCTTCCAGCGACCGATAGGTCACGTGCACCGTGGTCTCGGTGATGCCGTACATGTTGACCAGCCGCGGCCCGTCCGGATGCCGCCGGTACCACTCCGCCAGCCGCGCGGGGTCCAGCGCCTCGCCGCCGAAGATCACGTACCGCAGGCTCAGCGGTGGCGAGGACAGGGCACTCAGCCGGTAGAACGCCGACGGCGTCTGGTTGAGGACCGTCACCCGTTGCTCGGCAAGCAGCGCCAGGAAGTCCTCCGGTTCACGGACCGCGTCCTGCGGGACGACGACGAGCCTGCCGCCGTGCAGGAGCGCGCCCCACAGTTCCCAGACCGAGAAGTCGAACGCATAGGAGTGGAACAGCGTCCAGACGTCCTGGTCGCCGAAGCCGAACCAGTGTTCGGTCGAGGAGAACAGCCGGGTCACGTTCGCGTGCGGGACCAGCACACCCTTGGGCACGCCGGTGGAACCGGAGGTGTAGATGACGTAGGCGGCGTTCTCCGCCGCGACCTGCACTTCCGGAGCCGTCTCCGGCCATTCGGCCGCCTCGACGGAGTCGACGACGCCGACCGGGCGCGCGTCCGCCAGCGTCGCCTCGATCCGCGCCCGCGGGTAGGCGGGGTCGATCGGGAGGTACGCCGCGCCCGTCTTCAGCACCGCGAGCACCGCGACGACGAGGTCGGCCGAGCGCGGCAGCCGGAGCGCCACCAGCCGCTCCGGACCGGCTCCTTCGGCGATCAGCCGGTGGGCGAGGCGATTGGCGTGGCGGTCCAGTTCGTCATAGGTCAGCTCGGTGGTCCCGCTCGTCACCGCGACGGCGCCGGGGGTGCGGGCCGCTTGTGCGGCGAAGAGTTCGTGCAGGGCGGGCGCCGGTCGCGCGGCCGCCTTGCCGTTCCACTCCAGCAGGACGCGGTCGTGGTCGGCGGGGCTGATCCACGGCAGCTTCCCGAGCGGCTGCTCCGGTGCGGTCGCGATGCCGTCGAGCAGCAGCCGGAGCCAGCCGGTCAGCCGTTCGATCGTGGCGACGTCGAAGAGATCGGTGTTGTAGTTGACCAGCGCGTCGAGGTGTCCGGCGGTCTCCTGGAAGTGGATCGTGAGGTCGAAGCCGGCGGTCACGACCGGGGGCGCCAGTTCCTCGACGTCCACGCCGGACATCGACGGACGGGAGTCCGGCGTGTTGTGCACGACGACCAGCACCTGGCACAGCGGGGTCCGGCTGGTGTCGCGTTCGGGCTGGAGGTCGTCGACGACGCGGTCGAAGGGCACGTCCTGGTGAGCGAAGGCGTCCAGGACGGTGTCTCGCACTTCGCCAAGGAAACTGTCGAACCCCCGGTTCAAGTCCACTGTGGACCGTAGGACGAGCGTGTTGACGAAGAAGCCGATCAGCCCTTCGAGATCGGTGCGCTCACGGCCGGAAACGACGGTGCCGACCGCGATGTCGTCCTGCCCCGACCACCGCGCGAACACCAGCTTGGAAGCGGCGAGCAGGGTCATGAACAGCGTGCCGCCCTGGCGGCGGGACAGCTCCTTGAGCCGCGCCGTGGTGCCGGCGGGAACGCTGAATTCGTGCAGGGCGCCGTTCTTGGTCCGGACGGCCGGACGAGGCCGGTCGGTGGGCAGTTCCAGCGCCGGGATCCCGTCGAGACGGTGACGCCAATAGCTGAGCTGGGCGTCGAACTCGGTGCCCTGTAGGCGTTCCCGTTGCCAGACGGCGTAGTCGGCGTACTGCGCGGACAGCGGCGGGAGGAGCGGGTCCTCGCCGCGGACGAACGCGGTGTAGCAAGCGGCGAGTTCGCCCAGCAGTACGCCCGAGGACCAGCCGTCGGTGACGATGTGGTGCAGCACGAGGGTGAGCACGTGATCGCCGGGGGCCAGCCTGGTGAGCGCGGCCCGCAGCAACGGGCCGTCGTGCAGGTCGACGGGACCGGTCGCGGCGGCGAACGCGGTGTCGAGGTCGCCGTCGGACACGGGGACCTCGACGGCGTACGGCGGATGGATCACCTGGACACCGCGGCCGTCGACGGTCGCGAAGGTGGTGCGCAGGGATTCGTGCCGGGCGACCAGCGCGGTCAGTGCCCGGTTCAGCGCGCCGGCGTCCAGCTCGCCCCGCAGCCGCAACGCGGTCGGCGACACGTATTCGGTGCTGCCCGGTTCGAACTCGTCGAGGAACCACAGACGTTGCTGGGCGAAGGACAGCGGTGCCTCGAAGCGGCCGCCGTCACGGGGCAGCAGCGGGATCACCGCCCGGGACGCCGTGGCGGACGGAAGTCGCGCGGCGAGCTTGGCCGGGGTGGGCGCGGTGAACACCAGCCGGGCGGGCACGTCGGCGCCCAGCGCGTCCCGCAGCCGCGCGACGACCCGGATCCCGCGCAGGGAATCCCCGCCGAGGTCGAAGAAGTCGTCGTCGGCGCCGACCTGCTCGACGCCGAGAACCTCGGACCAGATATCGGTCACCAGCCGCTCGCGCTCGTCCCGGGGAGCGACGTACGGCGTGGAGGACGTCTGCTCCGGATCGGGCAGGGCGCGCCGGTCCAGCTTGCCGTGCCGGGTCAGCGGGAGCCGGTCGAGGGCGACGAACGCCGCGGGCACGAGGTGGCCGGGCAGGACCCCGGTCAACGCGGTCCGCAACCGGGCAGGATCGGCGTCGCCGACGACGTAGGCGACCAGACGGCCGTCGCGCGCTTCCACCGCGGCGTCGGTGACGTCCGGCTGCGCACGCAGGGCGGCTTCGACCTCGCCCGGTTCGATCCGGAAGCCGCGTACCTTGACCTGTTCGTCGACGCGGCCGAGGTGTTCCAGCTGTCCGTCGGCCATCCAGCGGACGCGGTCGCCGGTGCGGTAGAGCCGGGTTCCGGGCGGGCCGAACGGATCCGCGGTGAAGCGGTCCGCGGTCAGGCCGGGTCTGCCGAGGTACCCGCGGGCGAGCTGCGCACCGGAAAGGCACAGCTCACCCGGGACCCCGGCCGGAACGAGCCGCGACCACTCGTCGAGGACGTAGGCGGTGACGTTCCCGAGCGGCCTGCCGATCAGGGGCCGCTCGCCCGCCACCAGTGCGCTCGTGGCGTCCACAGTGGACTCGGTGGGCCCGTAGTAGTTGTGGACGGCCGTGTCGGACGCGGTGAGTTCACGCCAGAGATCCTCGTCGAGGGCCTCGCCGCCGACCATCAGGAACCGCGGCCGGTGGTCGCCGTCCAGCAGCCCGGCCGGCAGCAACTGCCGTAGGTAGGACGGCGTCACGTCGAGGAAATCGACGCGCTCCTCCCGGACGTAGCGGGTCAGCTCGGCCGGGTCGAGACGGGTGTCCTCGGTGATGACGTGCAGCTCGTGGCCGTCCGCCAGCAGCACCGGGCCTTCCCACGACGTGTCGAACGACAGCGTGGCGGTCAGCGCGACCCGCAAGGGATCGCTGCCGAACACGGCGCGGTGATTGGCCAGCAGGTTGACCAGGGCCGCGTGCTCGACGACGACGCCCTTCGGCGTGCCCGTCGAGCCCGACGTGTGGATGACGTACGCGGCGTCGGAAAGCCGGGGCGCGGCCGGTCTCGGGTGGCCGGTGGTGCCGTCGGAGATTTCCTCGAGCACGACCACCGGGCGGGTGTCGTCCAGCAGCACCCGGATCCGCTCCGGTGGCAGCCCCGGGTCGATCGACAGATGGACGGCGCCCGCCTTGAGCACGGCGAACAACGCGACGATCGCGTCCGCCGAACGCGGCAGCAGCACCGCGACGACCCGGTCCGGACCGGCACCGCGGGCGGCCAGTTCCCCGGCGAGCGCGTCGCTGCGGACGGCGAGTTCGGCGAAGGTCAGCCGGACGTCGCCACAGACCAGCGCGGTCGCGTCCGGCCGGGTCCGCGTCTGGTGGTCGAGGAGATCCACGATGGTCGCAGCGGGCACTTCCAGCCCGCTTCTCCCCCAGTCCAGCAGACGCCGATCTTCGGCGTCGCCGGTCAGCGGCAGGTCGGCGATCCGGCGGCCGGGGTCGGCGGCGATCCCGGCGAGCAGCCGCAGCAGGTGTCCGATGAGGCTGTCGACGGTGGCGGCGTCGAACAGTTCGGTGCTGTATTCGAAGAGTCCCGCGAGCTTGCCGCCGGACTCCTCGAACTCCACGGAGAGGTCGAAGTTCGCCGAGTCTCGCGCGACGTCCGCCGGTTCCACGGCCAGTCCCGGGAACTCCGGCCCGCCACCGGTGGCGGAATGCAGCAGCACCATGACGTCGAACAGCGGGTTGCGGCCGGGATCACGGCCTGCCCGCACGGCGTCGACCACCGCGTCGAACGGGACGTCGTCATGGCCGAACGCGTCCAGAACGGTCTGCTTCGTGCTGGTCAGGTGTTCGGTGAACGACGCCGACCGGTCCACGGCCGTGCGCAGGACGACCGTGTTGACGAAGAAGCCGACGACGCGTTCGAGTTCCGGCCGTTCGCGGCCCCGCACGACGGTGCCGAGCGCGATGTCCTCCTGCCCGGTGTAGCGGGCGAACAGCGCCTGGCAGGCGCTGAGCAGCACGGTGAACACCGTGGTCTCCGAAGACCGGGCCAGCTCCGCCAGCCGCTCCGACACCTCCGCGGGGACGGCGAACTCCCGCACCGCTCCCGCGGTGCTCCGGACCGCGGGCCGCGGCCGATCGGTCGGCAACTCCAGCGGAGAGACGTCGGCGAGCTGCTCCTTCCAGAAGTCCAGCCCGGCACCGCGGAGCGGCCGGTTTCCTTGCCAGACGGCGTAATCCGCGTACTGCACCGGCTGCGCGGGCAGGTCCGCGCCCTCCCCGTCGCGATACAGGAGGCCGAGTTCCTCGGTCAGCACGCCCATCGACGCGCCGTCGGTGGCGATGTGGTGCACGCACACCAGCAGCACGTGCTCGGTCTCGGTGAGCCGGACCAGGGCCGCGCGCAGCAGCGGACCACGGCGCAGGTCGAACGGCCGCGTGTACTCGGCTCGCAGGACGTCTTCGAGATCCTCGGGTGAGACGTCCACGACGGGCAAGGCGACGTCATACGGAGCCTGGACGAGTTGGACGCCCTCGCCGTCGACCTCGTCGAAGGTGGTGCGCAACGGTTCGTGCCGGGCGACCAGCAGGCGAAGCGCGGTGGCCAGCGCGGCACGGTCGAGCGATCCGGTCAGGCGCAAGGCGAACGCGCTGTTGTACTCGGAGTCGTCCGGGCGCAGCCTGCTGAGGAACCACAGCCGGCGCTGGGCGGGCGAGAGCGGGATCGGGCGGGAACGGTCGGCGGCGGCCGGGATCTCCGGCGCCGGTGTGGCCGTTCCCGCCATCCGCGCTCGCAGCACCTCCCGCAGGTGGGCGGGCAGTGCCGCGATGCGGTCCTGTCGGGACGAGGTCATGGTGATGTCCTCACGCTTCCGTTCCGGAGGCGAGGTTTTCGAGCTCGCCCAAGATGAGTTCCTCGACCGTTCCGGCCAGCCCGGCGACGGTGCGCGCGGTCAGGACGTCGGCGGGGGTGAGTCGTACGGCGAACAAGGCACTGGCCTTGGCCGCGATGTGCAGGCTGCGCAGCGAATCCCCGCCGAGGGCGAAGAAGTTGTCATCGGCGCCGATCCGCTCCAGGCCGAGGACGTCGGCCCAGATCCCGGCGAGTGCCTGCTCGGTTTCGGTCTCCGGTTCGACGTGCTCGGATTCCGGCGCGGACGGCGCGGGCAGCGCCTTCCGGTCGAGTTTTCCGTTGGCGCTGACCGGGATCCGGTCCAGCGCGACGAACGCCGAGGGAACGAGGTAGTCGGGCAGCGCTCCGGCCAAGGAAACGCGAAGGGTGTCCTCGTCGGCATCGGTGACGACGTAGGCGACGAGCTGTTTCAGACCTGGCTGATCCTCGCGGACCACGACCGCGGCCTGGGTCACGGCGGGATGCCGGGCCAGTACGGCCTCGACCTCGCCGGGTTCGACGCGGAATCCGCGAAGCTTCACCTGGTCGTCCGCCCGGCCGAGGAACTCGAGAGCCCCCTCGCCGGTCCAGCGGACGACGTCGCCGGTGCGGTACATCCGCTGCCCGGCCGGGGCGGCGACGAATCGGTCGGCGGTCAGCCCGGGACGACCCCGGTAACCCCGGGCGAGGCCGGCACCGGCGAGGTACAGCTCTCCCGGCACACCCGGAGGGACCGGGCTCAAGCCCGGACCCAGGACGCAGGCGCGGATTCCGTCCAGCGGTTCGCCGATGGGGATCCGGTCCGGGACCGTCTCGTCCATCGGATGGGCGGTGGCGAACGTGGTCGTTTCCGTCGGCCCGTAGCCATCGACCACCCGCAGCCCGGGACAGGCGCCCAGGACTCGCCGCACCGCGTCGGCGGGCACGACGTCCCCACCGGTCCACACTTCCCTCAGCCCGGCGAAGCAATCCGGGGTTTCCTGTGCCAGCACCCGGAACAGGCCCGCCGTGACCCACATGGCGGTCAGGCCGTGGTCGCGGACGAGCGCCGTCAGCCCGTGCGCGTCGAGGTCGCCTGCCGGTGCGGTGACGACGCGGCCGCCGGTGAGCAGTGGCGTCCACACCTCGTAAGTGGTGGCGTCGAAGGCCGCCGGGGAGTGCAGCAGGACCCGTTCGTGTGCCCCGCCGCGGAACCGGCTGTCCATGGCCAGGGCGGCGACGTCGCGATGCCGCACCGCCACGCCCTTCGGCGTCCCGGTGGACCCGGAGGTGTACATGACGTACGCCAGCTGGTCGGGATCGACGACGACGGAAGGATCACCGTCCGGCTCGCCGTCCACAGAGGACAGCAGGATGGTGTGCGGATGCGGGTAGTCCGTGTCGGCGACGACGAACCGGACGCCGTCGAGCAGTGATCGCCGCCGTTCGGCCGGGGCGCGGGTGTCGAGCGGGAGGTAGGCCCCGCCCGCCTTGACCACGGCCAGCTCGGCCACCACGGTGCCTGCCCGGCCGGTGGCGAGGCCGACCGGTTCCTCCGGCCGCAACCCGAGCCCGATCAGCCGGTTGGCCAGCCGGTTCGCGCGCCGGTTCAGCTCGGCGTAGGTGACTTCCTCGCCGTCGAGGACGGCGGCGACCGCGTCCGGCCGTGCCCGGACCTGCTCGCCGAACATCTCCGGCAGCGACCGGGCCGGTGGTTCCCCACCTGTCGCCGCCCACCCGGCCAGCTGCCGCTCGTCTTCCGGGGTCAGCATCGACACCGCGGTCAGTGCCCGGTCGCCGTCCTCGGCCAGTTCACGAAGCAGCGCGAGCAGATGACCGGCCAGCCGGTCAGCCGTGGCGGCGTCGAACAAGGCCGGGTCGTACCCCAGGTCGACGTTCAGTTCCCGGCCCGGCGAGGCGACCACGGTGAGCGGGAAGTTGGTCGTCTCGCGCGCCGAGAGGTCACGCACGGTCAGACCGTGCCCGGCTTCGGCGCCGGTGATCGGGTAGTTCTCGAACACCACCAGGCTTTCGCAGAGGTTCACCCCACCCGGCAGGTCCGCCCAGCCCTGCACGACCGCGAGCGGCAGATGCCCGTGACGGCGTGCCTCCGCCTGGTTCGCCTGCAGGTCCGCGAGCCAGGCGGCGACCCGCGCGCCGCGGTCGACCTCGACCCGGACCGGCAGCGTGTTGATGAAGATGCCGGTGATCTCGTCGACCCCCGTGACCTCGGGCGGGCGGCCGGAGACCGTGGAGCCGAACACGACGTCGTCGTGCCCGCTGTAGGCCGCCAGCAGCAGCGCCCATGCCCCTTGCAGGACCGCGTTGTGGGTGAGGCCGTGGCGTTTGACGAACGCGTCGAGCCGCGAGGTCGCGGCCTCGTCCAGCCGGACGGGCAGCCAGTCGGACGAGCACGGGATGTGCCCGGGCGCCGGCGTCCGATCGCCGGTGATCGGGCTCGGACCGTCGATTCCGCCGAGGGTGCGGCGCCAGAACCGTTCCGCGTCCATCCGGTCGAGACCGCCCAGCCGGACGAGGTAGTCGCGGAACGGCGGCCGGGCGGGCAGTGGCTGCCCGGCGTAGGCCCCGCAGACGTCGGAGAGGACATGGAAGACGCTCCAGCCGTCGAGCAGCGCGTGATGGAACGTCCACAGCACCTGGACTTCGGTCGCCGAGATCTTCGCCAGCGTCACCCGCATCAGCGGTGCGACGGCGAGGTCGAGGCCCCGTGCGCGGTCCTCGGCGAGCAGCCTTCGCAGGGCACTGCCGTGATCGTCCAGTCCGGTCCAGTCGAGCAGGCGCACCGGAAGCCGCACCGCGCGGCTCACGATCTGCAGCGGCTCCGCCACTTCGGCCCAGGCGAACGCCGTCCGCAGGACCGGCGTCCGGTCCACGACCTGCTGCCACGCCTCGGCGAGCCGATCAGGATCGGTGACGCCGTCGAGCACGAAGGTCGCTTGCTCGACGTACATGCCTTGGGCGGTCTGCGAGAGACCGTGGAACACCATGCCGCCCTGCATGGGCGTGAGCGGGTAGATGTCCTCGACCGCGCGGCCGTCACCGGCCAACGCGTCCACTGTGGACTGATCGAGCGCTGTCAGCGGGAAGTCCGAAGGCGTCCGGCCACCGGCTCCCGGCCCGGCACAGTGCGCGATGATCTCGCGCAAGGCGGTCAGCATCCGCCCGGCCAGGTCTTCCACGACGTCGCGATGATGCCGGGTGGTGACGTGCGCCCACGTCAGTTCCAGCGTCCCGGCCACGACGCGCCCGACGATGTCGAGGCTGTGGCCGACGGGGGCCGCCGGGTCGACGTCGGCGTCGAGAGCACCGGTCCGGAACACGCCGTCCTCGGCGTCGTCGAAGCGGCCGAGATAGTTGAAGCCGACCTGGGGATCGATCTCCGGGGCGGTACCGGTCAGATAGCGCAGGGCGCCGTAGCCGATCCCGCGCCGGGGCACGGCTCGGACCTGCTCCTTCACCGACTTCAGTGCCGCGCCCCAGCCGTCCGGGACGTCCAGCGCGACCGGGAACAGGCTGGTGAACCAGCCGACCGTCCGGGACAGGTCGACGTCGTCGAACAGATCCTCGCGGCCGTGGCCCTCCAGATCGATCACCGGCACCTGACCGGTCCAGTCCCGCAGTACGCGGCCCAGTGCGGCGAGCAGGACGTCGTTGACCTGCGTGCGATAGACCTCGGGCACGTCCCGCAGCAGGGCACGGGTCTCGTCGGCGGTGAGGCGGACGGTCACCTCACCGACGTCGGCGATCGTGGCCGGACCGGCGTTTGCGACCGGCGGCGCCGGAATCCCCCGCCAGTACGCCAGTTCGCCGTCGAAACCGCCCGCGGCCGCGTGCTCGGCGAGCCGCCGGGCCCACGCGAGGTACGACGTCGTCTTCGGCCCGAGTTCCCCGCCGCGATAGGCGGTTTCCAGGTCTTCCAGCAGGATCCGCCAGGAAACGCCGTCGACGACGAGGTGGTGCGCGGCCAGTGTCAGGTGGCGTCCGTCGAGTACCGCCGTCAGCAACGGGCCTCGTTCGAGATCGAAGGCGATCTCGTCGGCGAGCAGTTCCGCCGTCCCGGCCGGTTCGCCGTGCTGGACGCCGTCGCTCTCGAACCGCAGCCGCAGGCCGTCGTGGTGTGCCCAGACCGTCCGCAAAGCCCGGCGCAGCGCGGTTACGTCGATGTCCTCGGTGAATTCCAGCAGCACTCGCTGGTCGAACCGTTCGGGCTGAGTGGCGAAATACCAGTGCTGGATCGGAGTCAGCGGTGCCGTCCCGGTGACCGGCCCCTGTTCGGCCCGCGGTCCGGCGTCCCCGCCTGAATGGGCGGCCAGCGCGGCGAGGGTCGGATGCCGGAAGACGTCGTGGGGCAACAGGATCAGCCCGGCACGGCGAGCGCGCGACACGACCTGGATGCTCAGGATCGAGTCGCCGCCGAGTTCGAAGAAGTTCGCCTCGACGCCGATCTCGGAGACGCCGAGCACGTCCGCCCAGATCCCGGCCAGTGCCCGTTCGGCCTCGGTCGCGGGCGCGGTCCGGACGGCCGTCCCGCCGAAGTCCGGCGCGGGCAGCGCGTGCCGATCGATCTTCCCGTTGGCGTTCAACGGGAAGTGGCCGAGCCGGACGAACGCGGCCGGGACAAGGTAGTCCGGCAGAGTGCGCCCGAGGAATTCGGCGAGGTCGTCCGCGTCACCGGTGTGATAGGCGACGAGCCGGTTGATCCCGTGGTCCTCCCTGGTCAGCACCGCGGCCTGGCCGACGCGGGGATGCGCGGTCAGCGCGGCCTCGATCTCGCCGGGTTCGATCCGGAACCCGCGGATCTTGACCTGCTCGTCCACGCGGCCGGTGTACTCCAGCTCCCCGCGCGCGTTCCAGCGGACGAGGTCGCCGGTGCGGTACATCCGCTCCCCCGGCGGGCCGAACGGGTCCGGCCGGAATCGATCGGCGGTCAGCGCCGGATCTCCGTGGTAACCGCGAGCCAGCCCGGCTCCGGCGAGGTGCAGTTCTCCGGACGCGCCCGGCGGTACGAGCCGCAGATCCGCGTCGAGAACGTACGCCCGCATGTTGTCGAGCGGCTTCCCGATCGGCACGGCAGCGGGCACTTCGCCGGGGATCCGGTGTGAGGTGGCGAAGGTCGTCGTCTCGGTCGGGCCGTAGCCGTCGACAACCACGATGCCAGGGCACGCCTCCCGCACCCGCTGGACCGAGTCGGCCGGGACGACGTCGCCGCCCGCCCAGACCTCGCGCATACCCCGGAAGGTCCCCGGCGCCTCCTGCGCGAGAAGCCGGAACAGTCCCGCGGTGAAGAACGCGCCGTGGACGTCGTGTTCGGCGATGACGCGCCGGAGAGTGTCCACGTCGAGATCACCGGGCGGCGCCACGACGACGGTGCCGCCGTTGAGCAGCGGAACCCAGAGTTCGTACGTCGAGGCGTCGAAGGCCGGTGAGGCGTGCAGCAGGACGCGTTCGTGCGCGGCGAACCGGCGGTCGGCAGCCAGGGCGACGACGTCACGCTGCCGCACCGCCACGCCCTTCGGCTTCCCCGTCGAACCCGACGTGTACATCACGTACGCGAGGTTGTCCGGTGCCGCGACGGAGAGCGGCGCGTCCACGGTCCGGCCGTCGGGGACGACGACTTGTCCACTGTGGACCACAGTACCGGCGCGGGTCCTGTCGGTGACCAGGATCGGCACACCTTCCAGGAGAGTCTTCAGCCGTGGAGCGGGAGCGCGGGTGTCGAGCGGCAGATAGGCCGCGCCTGCCTTGACGATCGCGAGTTCGGCCACGATCAGGTCCGGGGAACGGTCCATGAGCACCCCGACGACCGTTTCGGGTCCGGCGCCGAGGGAGGCCAAGTACCGACCGAGCCGGTCGGCCCGCTCGTCCAGCTCCGCGTAGGTCAGGCGGACGTCGTCGCCGGCGAGCGCGACGGCGCCGGGCGTACGTGCCACCTGCCTGGCGAAGAGTTCGGCGAGGTTTCCCTCCGGTACCGGCTGGGTGGTGTCGTTCCAGGTGACGAGCAGCTGATGGTGGTCTTCGGCCGTGAGCAGGTCGATGTCGCCCAGCGACTGGTGCAGATCCGTCGCGAAGGCGTCGAGGACGCCGGTGAGCTGCCGGGTGATCCGTTCGGCGGTCGCGGTGTCGAACAGGCCGGGGTCGTAACCGACGTCGAGGGTCAGCCGTTCCCCCGGCGAGGCGACGACGCTGAGCGGATAGTTCGTCGTCTCGGCCGCGTCCACGTCACGCAGGCGCAACCCGTTCGCCGCACCGGCGGCCGCGTCGACCGGATAGTTCTCGAAGACGACGATGCTGTCGAAAAGGCTCCCGTCGGCCCCGCTCCACGCCTGGAGCTTCGTCAGCGGCAGGTGCCCGTACCGGCGGGATTCCACCTGCCGGGTCTGCAGTGCCGCCAGCCAGTCCACGACGGGTGACCGATCCGTGGTGACCCGCACCGGCAGCGTGTTGATGAAGATCCCGGTGATGTCGTCGGCGCCGGGCAGTTCGACCGGGCGACCGGACACGGTGGTGCCGAAGCAGACGTCGCGTTCCCCGGAGAGCCGGGACAGCACCAGTGCCCACGCGCCCTGCAGGACGGTGTTCATCGTGAGCCCGGCCCGGCGCGCGGCGTCGCTCAGCCGCGCGGAGTTCTCGACCGGCACCCGGATCCACTCCGCCGAGCGGCTGCCGTGGGCCTGGGCGGGCGCCCGGTCCACCGGAAGCCGGGCGGGAGCGACGAGATCGCCCAATTCGCCACGCCAGTGCCGTTCCGCGCCCGCGTCGTCCTGGCGGCCGAGCCACGCCACGTAGTCGCGGAAGGGCGGCCGCTCGGGCAGTGCGTCACCGGCATAGGCGGCGAAGACGTCGGACAGCACACCGAAGACGCTCCAGCCGTCGAGCAGGAGGTGGTGGAACGTCCACAGCACCCGGGTTTCCGTATCCGAAAGACGCGCGAAGACCAAGCGCAGCAACGAGTTGCCGGAGAGGTCGAGACCCTCGGCACGGTCTTCCGCCAGGACGTCCTGCCAGGCCTGATCCCGTTCGGCGGGGGTGCGGGCGCGCCAGTCGTACTGGGTGACCGGGACGGTCACCCGCCGCCGCACGACCTGCACCGGTTCCGGCACGCCCTCCCAGGCGATCCGCGTACGCAGCACAGGAGTCCGGTCGACGACCCGCTGCCACGCCCTTGCCAGCGCTTCCGCGTCGCCCGCGCCGTCGAGGACGAACGAGACCTGCTGGAAGTACAGGCGTTCTTCCCGCTGGGACAGGGAGTGGAACACCATCCCCGCCTGCATCGGCGTGAGCGGATAGACGTCTTCGACGGCCCGTCCGTCACCGACCAGGGCGTCCACGGTGGACTGGTCGAGTTTCACCAGCGGGAAGTCGGACGGCGTCCGGCCGCCCGCGCCGGGCCGCGTACAGTGCCCGATGATCTCGCGCAACGCCGCCAGCAGGTCCGCCGCGAGCCGGTCCACAGTGGACTTCCGGTGCACACCTTCGGCGTAGTACCAGGTCAGTTCGAGTTCACCGCTCTCGACCCGGCCGACGACGTCGAGCAGATGCGCCCGCGCCGAGCGCTCGCTCTCGTCGGATTCCAGCCGTCCGGAGCCGAACTGGCCGAGGTAGTTGAAGCTCACCTCCGGATCGATCGCCGGCGCGGTCCCGGCCAGATACCGCAGGGCGCCGTAGCCGATCCCGCGCCGCGGAACAGCGCGCAACTGCTCCTTGACCGACTTCAGTGCGACGTCCCAGTCGTCCGGGACGTCCAGCGCCACCGGGAAGACGCTGGTGAACCAGCCGACCGTCCGGGAGAGGTCGACGTCGGCGAAGAGGTCTTCCCGGCCGTGTCCTTCGAGGTCGATGACGGGGATCCGGCCGGTCCAGTCCCGCAGCACCCGGCCGAGCGCGGTCAGCAGGACGTCGTTGACCTGCGTGCGGTAGGCCGCGGGCACTTCCCGCAGCAGAACTTCGGTCTCGTGAGCGGGCAAGCGGACGGTGACCTCGCGCATGGCGGCGACCGTGGTCTCGCCCTCGCCGTCGACCGGGATCGAGGTGCCGGCGGGCAGGCCGCGCCAGTGGTCCAGCTCGTCGTCGAACCCGCCGCCGTCGGCGTGCTCGGTGAGCCTGGTCGCCCATTCGCTGAAGGAAGTGGTGCGTGGTCCGAGGTCGATCGGCTCACCCTTCAGGGCCTGGGCGTAGCCGCTGTCGAAGTCCTCACCGAGCACGCGCCACGAGACGCCGTCGACCACGAGGTGGTGCACGGCGAGTGTGACGTCGTGGTCGGAGATGTCGAGGCGGATCAACGGTGTCTCGGCGCCGACGGGCCCGTTCTCCTGGCGCTGTTCGCCGTCGTCGTGGGTGAAGCGCATCCGCAGGGCGTCGTGGTGCTCCAGCAGGGCGTCCACGGCCTTGCGCGCGGCGGCCGGGTCGATCCGTCCGGGTCCCCAGTGGACGAATTGGTGGAAGTGCTCCGGATCGGCGGTCTGGGTCGCGAAGAACCAGCGCTGGATCGGGGTGAGCGGCACCGGTCCGCTGACCGGGCCGCGGGCGACCGCCTCGGTGGCGGTCCGCGCCGCGACGGCGAGTGCCGCCGGGGTCCGGTGGTCGAACAGGTCGCCGGGCAGGAGTTCGAGTCCGGCGCGGCGAGCGCGGGACACCACCTGGATGCTGAGGATCGAGTCGCCGCCGAGTTCGAAGAAGTCGTCGGTGGCACCGACCCGTTCGACGCCCAGCACCTCGGCCCAGATTTCGGTGAGCAGGCGTTCGCGGTCGGTGCGCGGCGGCACGTGGTCGCGGACGTCGAAGTCGGGCGTGGGCAGCGCGGTGCGGTCGAGCTTGCCGTTGACGTTGACCGGGAACTTCTCCAGGCGGACGAACGCGGCCGGGACCATGTAGTCCGGCAGGGTCCGGCCCAGGAAGTCCGCCAGTCCTTCGGTTTCGCCGACGACGTAGGCGACCAGCCGCTTCACGCCGCCGTCCGCGCGGGCCAGCACGGCCGCCTGTTCGACGCCGGGATGCTCGCCCAGCGCGGCCTCGATCTCGCTCGGCTCGACGCGGAAGCCGCGGATCTTGACCTGTTCGTCCACCCTGCCGACGAATTCGAGGGCGTCCTCGTCGTTCCAGCGCACAAGGTCGCCGGTGCGGTACATCCGCTCCCCCGGCGGCCCGAACGGATCCGCGACGAACCGCTCGGCACTCAGACCCGGCCGTCCCAGATAGCCGCGCGCCAGCCCGGCCCCGGCGATGTGCAGTTCGCCGGGCGCGCCGGGCGGGGCGAGCCGCAGGTCGTCGTCGAGGACGTAGACGCGGGTGTTGTCGAGCGGCCCGCCGATCGGCACGACGTCGGGGATCTCACCGGGCAGCGGGTGCACGGTCGCGAAGGTCGTGGTCTCGGTGGGGCCGTAGACGTCGGCCACCAAGGTCCGCGGGCACGCGGCCCGCACCCGGCGCAGCGCGACGGCGGGCACGGCGTCGCCGCCGGTCCAGACCTCCCGCACGCCGCCGAACATCTCCGGCGCTTCCTGCGCGACGAGCCGGAACAGCCCGGTCGTCATGAAGACGCCGGTCACCGCGTGCGTGGTGAGGATCCGGCCGAGGGTGTGGACGTCGAGGTCGCCCGGCGGGGCCAGCACGACCGTCCCGCCGTTCAGCAACGGCACCCACAGTTCGTAGGTCGAGGCGTCGAAAGCCTGCTGCGAGTGCAGCAGCACGCGGTCGTGCGCGGTGAACCGCTGGTCGGCCGCCAAGGCGAGGACATCGCGGTGCCGCGCGGCGACCCCCTTCGGCTTTCCGGTCGACCCCGAGGTGTAGATGACGTAGGCCAGCTGCTCGGGATCGACGGTCACAGCGGGCGAGGTCGCCGGGAAGTCGCCGGCCTCGGTGACGATCACCCCGCCGTGCACTTCCCGTGCGGTGGCGAGCCAGTTCTGGTCGGCGACCAGGACGTCCGCCCCGGCTTCGCCGAGCAGCAACCGAAGCCGTTCCGCCGGGGCGCGCAGGTCCAGCGGCAGGTAGGCGCCACCGGCCTTCACGATCGCGAGTTCGGCCACGACGAGCGCGGGCGAACGGTCCATCAGCACCGCGACCCGGTCCTCGGCCCGGACCCCGAGGTCACGCAGCCGGTTGGCCAGGCGGTTGGCCTGGGCGTCCAGCTCGCCGTAAGTGACGGTCTCTTCGTCGGTCACCAGCGCGACCGCGTCCGGGTTCCGGCGCACGTGAGCCTCGAACAGCTCGGGCACCGTCCCACCGGGTACCTCGGGTGCCGTGGTGTTGCGGTCGCGCAGCAGGTGCCGGATCTCCGGTCCGGCCAGCATCGGCACCCGCGTCACGGGCTCGTGCGGGGCGGCGGCGAACCCGCGGAGCAGCGTTTCGAAGTGCGCGGCCAGCCGCTCGGCCAGCTCCGGGCTGAGCAGCTCAGGATCGTGGTTGAGCACCAGGGAAAGCCGTTGTCCGGGGTAGGCGACGACACCGAGCGGGTAGTTGGTGCGTTCGGCCGCGCGGACGTCGCGCAACCCCGGGAGATCCGCGACCGGATAGTTCTCGAAGACGATGATGCTGTCGAAGAGGCTTCCGCCGGTCTCGCTCCAGGCCTGCAACCGGGGCAGGCCGACGTGCCCGAACCGGCGCGATTCCGCCTGTGCCGCCTGCAAATCCCGCAGCCAGTCGGCGAGACCGCGTTCGGCGTCGAGCTTCACCCGCACCGGCAGGGTGTCGATGAACAGGCCGGGGATGTCGTCCGCGCCCGGCAGTTCGACCGGGCGACCGGACACCGTTGCGCCGAAACACACCTCGGACTCACCGCTGTAGCGCGAAAGCAGGGCCGCCCATGCACCTTGGACGATCGTGTTGAGGGTCAGGCGGTGCCGCCGCGCGAACGCGTGCAGTTCGGCGGTGGCGGCGTCGTCGAGTTCCACCGGGACGCGGGCGGTCGAACTGGCCGAGTGGGCGCGGGCTCCGCGGTCGCCGGGCAGCGCGGTCGGCGTCACCCCGGCGAGTTCGGCCCGCCAGTGGGTTTCGGCGGCGGCGTCGTCCTGGTCGGCGAGCCAGGCCGCGTAGTCACGGAACGGACGCCGGGTCGGCAGGTCGCCGCCGCGCAGTAGGGCGAGGACGTCGGAGAGGATTCCGAACACGCTCCAGCCGTCGAGCAGGACGTGGTGGAAGGTCCAGATCACCCGGACCGAAGTGGCCGAGTCCTTGGCGATGACCAGCCGCATGAGCGGCCCGCGGGTCAGATCGATCCCTTCGGCGAGATCGTCGGCCAGCTTTCGCCGCATCGCCTCGTCGACGTCCACTGTGGACCAATCCGGGTAGGACACCGGGAGGTCGGCGGCGCGCAGCACGATCTGCAACGGCCGGGGTACGCCGTCCCACACGATCCGGCTGCGCAGCACCGGTGTCCGGTCCACGACCCGGCGCCAGGCCGCGCCGAGTGCTTCGGGATCGGGAACGTCGTCGAGGGTGAAGGAGATCTGTTCGAAGTAGTTCCGGTCGCCGGGCTGGGCCAGGCCGTGGAACACCATGCCCGCCTGCATCGGGGTGAGCGGGTAGACGTCCTCGACGTCTCGGCCGTCGCCGACCAGTTCGTCCAGAGTGGACTGACTGAGACCGGCGAGGGGGAAGTCCGCCGGGGTCCGGCCGCCCGCGCCGGGTTCGGCGCAGTGCCCCAGGATTTCGCGCAGGTTCTTCAGCAGGTCGTCGGCCAGCCGGGTGACGGTGCCGTCGTCATGCACGCCTTCCGCGTAGTGCCAGGTGAATTCGAGGGTGTCGCCGTTGACCTGGCCGACCACCTCCAGCAGATGCGGGCGGATGTCGCCGGGATCGGCGTCCAGGGTCAGCTCGCCGTGCAAGCCGGTGTAGAGGTCACCGGGCAGGTCGAATCGGCCGAGGTAGTTGAAGCTGATCTGCGGGTCGAGGACCGGTGCGGTGTCGGAGAGGTACCGCAAAGCTCCGTAGCCGATCCCCCGCCGCGGAACCGCCCGCAACTGCTCCTTCACGGCTTTGAGTGCGGCGCCCCAGTCTCCTGGCACGTCCAGCGCGACCGGGAACAGGCTGGTGAACCAGCCGACCGTCCGGGACAGGTCGACGCCGTCGAACAGTTCCTCGCGGCCGTGGCCCTCCAGATCGATCACCGGCACCTGGCCGGTCCAGTCCCGCAGCGTCCGGCCCAGTGCGGTCAGCAGGACGTCGTTGACCTGCGTCCGGTAGACCTCCGGCACCTCCCGCAACAGCGACCGCGTCTCCCCCGGGGTCAGCCGGACGGTGACCGCGCGCGACCGCGCGACCGTGTTGGTGCCGGTTCCGTCGACGGGGATCGGGGCGACGGCCAGTCCGCGCCAGTGTTCGAGTTCGTCGTCGAATCCTCCGGTCTCCGCGTGGGCGGAGAGCCGCGCGGCCCATTCGCGGAAGGAAGTCGTGCGCGGCCCGAGGTCGGCCGGTTTTCCCTGGAGGACCTGGTGGTAGGCCCGGTCGAGGTCTTCGAGCAGGATCCGCCACGACACCCCGTCGACGACCAGGTGATGGGCGGACAACTGCAGCACCCGGCGTTCGGGCGGACCGGAGAAGGACCAGTGCAGCAGCGAGTGGCCGTCCTCGACACCGTTGGTGTGCAGCCACCACCGGTCGCCGTCACGGGTGAACGTCGTCCGCAGCGCGTCGTGGTGCCGGGTCAGCGCGGCGATGGCGGTGGCGAGCGCGTGCTCGTCGGCGTACTCCGCCAAGTCGACCGCGATGACCTGGTCGAACCGGTCCGGGGCCCGCACGGTGTCGAAGAACCAGCGCTGGATCGGGGTCGGGACGACGTCGCCGGACACGGGGCCGTGGTCGATGGCGGTCACCGCCTCGGCCAGCGCCGGGGCGAGGGCGGCGATGGTCTGGTGGCGGAAGAGGTCGGCCGTGGTCAGGGCGAGCCCTGCCCGCCGGGCGCGGGCGCTGACCTGGATGCTGAGGATCGAGTCGCCACCGAGGGCGAAGAAGTTGTCCTCGACGCCGACGCGGTCGAGGCCGAGCACGTCGGCCCAGATCCCCGCGAGCACGGCTTCCCGCTCGGTCCGGGGAGCGGCACCGTGCTTGCTCGCGGACTCGAACCGCGGCTCCGGCAACGCGCGCCGATCGACCTTTCCGTTGGCGCTCAGCGGAAGCGCGTCGAGAACGAGGATCGTCGACGGCACGAGGTAGTCCGGCAAGGTTCGTCCCAGGGTGCCACGGAGAGCTTCAGTGTCCACTGTGGAGTCTTCGGCGGCGACGACGTAGGCGACGAGGTACTTGCGCCCGCCGGTGGCCCGCGCCGTCACCACCGCTTGCGCGACGGCGGGTTCGGCGGTCAGCGCCCGTTCCACCTCCGCCGGTTCGACCCGGAAGCCGCGGATCTTGACCTGGTCGTCACCGCGGCCGGCGAACTCGAGGGTCCCGTCGGTGCGCCACCGTCCACGGTCGCCGGTGCGGTACATCCGCTCGCCGGGAGCGCCGAACGGGCAGGCGACGAACCGGTCGGCGGTCGCGCCCGCCCGGCCGACGTAGCCCCGGGCGAGCCCCGGTCCGGCGACGCAGATCTCGCCGAGCGCGCCGCGCGGCACCGGTCGCAAGCCTTCGTCGAGCACGTACACGCGCATGCCGGTCAGCGGCGTCCCGATCGGGATCACCTCGGGGACCGCGGCAGGCGAGGCCATGCGGAACGCGGTCGCGAACGTCGTGGTCTCGGTCGGGC
The DNA here is from genome assembly GCF_001953865.1 of Amycolatopsis coloradensis. GTDB lineage: Bacteria > Actinomycetota > Actinomycetes > Mycobacteriales > Pseudonocardiaceae > Amycolatopsis > Amycolatopsis coloradensis. Next base: position 15,080 of record NZ_MQUQ01000027.1, on the reverse strand, counting down.
CGTAGCCGTCGACCACCGCGACGCCAGGGCAGCTTTCCAGCACCCGGCGCACCGCCTCGGGCGGGACGACGTCACCGCCGGTCCAGACTTCACGCAGACCTTGGAAGCACTCCGGCGTGTCGACGGCGAAGAGCCGGAACAGCCCGGCGGTGAGCCACAGAGCGGTGACGCCGTGCCGTGCGGTCAGCGCACGGACGGTCTCGGCGTCGACGTCCCCCGGTGGCGCGACGACCACGGTGCCGCCGTTCAGGAGCGGCACCCACAGTTCGTAGGTCGAGGCGTCGAAGGCCAGCGGTGAGTGCAGCAGCACACGCTCGTGGGCGCCGCCGGCGAACCGCCGGTCGGTGGCCAGCGCCACCACGTCCGCGTGCCGGACGGCCACGCCCTTCGGCTCCCCGGTGGATCCCGAGGTGTACTCGACGTAGGCCAGGCTCGCCGGATCGATCGCGACGTCGGGCGTGGGCTCCTCACCCGCGTCGGGAAGGACCAGGATCCGTCCGTTGTGGACGGTGCTCGCGGTGCCTTGCCAGGTCTCGTCGGTGAGCAGGACCGACGTGCCGTCGAGGAGCAGCCGGAGCCGGTCCGCCGGGGCACGCAGATCCAGGGGCAGGTAGGCGGCGCCCGCCTTGAGGATCGCGAGAACCGCCACGACCAGGTCGGCCGAGCGGTCCATCAGCAGGCCGACCCGGTCTTCCGGGCGCACGCCGAGGCGGACCAGCCGTCCGGCGAGCCGGTCGGCCCTGGTGCTCAGTTCTCCGTAGCCGAGCCGCTGGTCACCGAAGAGCACGGCGGGCGCGTCCGGCCGCAGTCCGGCTTGGCGATCGAACAACCGGGTGAGGGTTTCCGCCGGGGCGGCGTCCGGTGGGAGCAGCTCGTCCGAGGTGAGCAGCGGCAGGTCACCCACGCGGCGGGCGGGGTCGGCGGCGATCCCGGTGAGGAGGGCCTCCAGGCTCGCGGTCAACTGCTCGATCGTCGCGCTGTCGAAGAGCGCGGTGGCGTATTCGACCGTGACCCGCAGGCCGTCGTCGTGCGGCCAGAACTCGATCACCAGGTCGAACCGGGCCGACGGGCGGGGCAGTGCGTACTCGCGCACCCGCAACCCACCGGCTTCACGAGGCCGGACCAGCGGGCTCTGCAAGACGACGACGGCTTGGACCAGCGGGGTTCTCGACGGATCGCGTTCGGGCTGGACTTCCTCGACCACGCGGTCGAACGGCACGTCGCCGTGCGCGAAGGCTTCCAGCACCGTCTCCCGGAGCCCGGCGAGGAAGTCCGGGAACGCCTGCGCCCGGTCGACCTGGGAGCGCAGGACGAGGGTGTTGACGAAGAAGCCGGTCAGGGCTTCCCATTCGGCCCGGTCACGACCGGCGACGGCGGTGCCGACGGCGATGTCGCGCTGGCCGCCGTAAGCGGACAGGAGTAGCTGCACGGCGGCGGTCAGCGTCATGAACAGCGTCGCACCGTGCGGACGTCCGGCGGCGGTGAGGCCCCCGACCAGGTCCGCGGGGAGATCGTGGCGGTGCACAGCGCCCTCGGTGGTGCGCTGCGCCGGGCGTGGCCGGTCGGTCGGGACCGCCAGCGGTTCGAGCCCGTCGAGCGCCTCGCGCCAGTACCCGAGCTGGGTGTCGTCGTCGGAACGCTCTCGCCAGAGCGTGTAGTCGCGGTAGCCCAGCGACAACGGCGGCGGGGTGATACCGGCGTAGAAGTCCATCAGCTCGGCGGTCAGGATCCCGATCGACCGGCCGTCGGTGACGATGTGATGCTGGCACAGGACGAGCAGCTGCTCACCGGGTGCCTGCGGGTACAGCACGGCCCGGGTCAGCGGTCCGGTGCGCAGATCGAACGGCGTGCCGAGCTCGGCGGCGAGCGTGGCGTCGTCCGCGCGTGTTTCCGCGACGCGCAACGGGATCTCGCCGGTCTCGGCGATCCGCTGGACTCCCTCGCCCTTGACGGAATCGAAGGTCGTCCGCAGCGACTCGTGCCGGGCGCAGAGTGCTTTGAGCGCGTCGCGCAGGGTCTCGAGGGCGAGTGGGCCGGACAACCGGAGCCCGACGGCGGTGTTGTACTCCGCGCTGGCTCCGGTGAGCTCGTGGAGGAACCACAGCCGTCGCTGGGCCGGGGACAGCGGAAGGACGTCCGAAGGCGCCGAAATCGGGATCGCGGCCTCTTCGCGCTGGGGCGCCTCGTCGAGCAACCGCGCCAGCTCCGCGACGCTCGGGGCGTCGAACACCGTCCGGGCGGACAGGTCCGCGCCGAAAGCCCGGCGCAACCGCGACAACGCTTGCACGGCGAGGATCGAGTCGCCGCCGAGAGCGAAGAAGTCGTCGTCGGCCTCGATCCCGGTCACTCCGAGCACGTCAGCCAGGATTCCGGCCACGGCGCGTTCTGTTTCCGTCCGCGGTGCGACGCTCTTCCGTTCCTCCTCCGGCGGCGCGGGCAGCGCGCGGCGGTCGACCTTTCCGTTCGCGCTCAACGGAAGCTCGTCGAGGACGACGAACGCCGACGGCACCATGTAATCGGGCAACGCCGCTGCCGCCGTCTTCGCCAGGTCCCCGAGTGTCTCTCCGGACCGGGCGACCACGTAGGCGACCAGCCTCTTGACGCCCGGCCGCTCCTCGCGGGCGGCGATCACGATCTCCCCCACCCCGGGGGCGGCGGCGAGCACCGTTTCGATCTCGCCGAGTTCCACGCGGAAGCCGCGGATCTTGACCTGCTCGTCGGTGCGGCCGAGGAACTCCAGTTCACCGTCGTCGTTGTGCCGCACCAGGTCTCCGGTGCGGTACATCCGGCCGCCGGGCTCGCCGTCCGGATCGGCCACGAACCTTTCCGCGGTCGCGCCCGGCCGGGCCCAATAGCCCCGCGCCAGCCCGGCTCCGGCGATGTGCAGCTCTCCCGGCTGTCCTGGCGGCACCGGGTTCAGCGCGTCGTCGAGGACGTGCGCGCGGACGTCGTCCAGCGGGCGGCCGATCGGCACCGCGTCGGGGACATCGTCCACCGAGGACATCGGATGGACCGACGCGAACGTGGTCGTCTCCGTCGGGCCGTATCCGTCGACCACGGTCAGACCGGGGCAGGCGCGCAGTACTCGCCGCACGGCGCCGGCGGGGACGACGTCACCGCCGGTCCAGACCTCGCGAACACCGTCGAAGCTGTCCGGTGCCTCCTGTGCCACGACGCGGAACAGACCCGCGGTCAGCCACAGTGAGGTGACGCGGTGCCGGGCAAGGGTTCTCCGCAGTGTTTCCACATCCAGGTCGCCGGGTGGCGCGATCACCACCGTCCCACCGTTGAGCAGCGGGACCCACAGTTCGTAAGTGGAGGCGTCGAACGCCGCCGGGGAATGCAGCAGCACACGGCGGTGCGCGTCACCCGCGAACCGGCTGTCTGCGGCCAGCGCCGCCACGTCATGGTGCCGCACCGCCACGCCTTTGGGCGTCCCTGTCGACCCCGACGTGTGCATGACGTACGCCAGCTGGTCCGCGTCCACGCGCGGTGGCGCCGAATCCGGTTCCGGGAATGGTCGCCCGGCGACGACGAGCTGTCCACTGTGGATATCGGCCCCCCGGTCGGGCTGATCGGCGATCAGCACCGAGACCCCTGCCGAAGCCAGTGTCGACCGCGAACGAGCATCTGGAGCCCGCCGGTCGAGCGGGACGTAGGCCCCGCCCGCGATCACGATCGCCAGTTCCGCCACGACGAGTTCGGCCGATCGTTCGAGCAGCAGCCCGACGCGGTCTTCGGCACGCACGCCCAGCCGGATCAGGTGACCCGCGAGCCGCGCGGCACGCTCCGCCAGCTCGGCATAGGTCAGGCGGCCGTCGGCACCGTCGACGGCGATCGCCCGCGGCGACGAGCGCACCTGGGCGGCGAACAGTTCCGGCAGGGCGGCGGTTCTCTCGGCGTCGGGGGCGCCGTCCGTCGTGTCTTGCACGATCATCGTTTTTTCGCACCTTCCAGGCACAACAAGGAGTCCCGCCCGCAGGCGGAAAACGGGGGTGGGAACGTCGCTCAGAGACGCCGTGCTCGGCGGCCGCCGACTTCGATCGCGGTCGCCGCGCCGGGCGCGCCGCGCAACCGGCCGCAGGGCGTCACGCGACCGGTGGCCGGATCGCGGACCGTGAAGGTGGCGTCCTCGTGAAGCGTGCAGTCCGCGAAGATCTCGCCGTCGACGACGAGAACGGCACCACCCCGGTCGTCGGGGCGGATCGTGTAGTCGATGGCACCGTTGCGGTAGGTGCCGAAGTCACCGGCCGGGAACGGGACCGGCCCGGTCACGGTGAGGGGACGCTGGAGAGGGAGCATCAAGCCGAGCGTGCGAAGTTCGGGAACCAGGTCCTGCCACAATGCGGTGCCCGCGGCGCCGTTCGCCGTGAACGCGACCACGCAGGCACCGGACTGATCGATCCTCAAGTGACAGGAGGTGCCGTCGGCCGTGCCGTCGTGGCCGAGCCAGAGGTCGTCGTCACCCTCGTAGTGCGCGATTCCGAGGCCCCAGCCGTCGGCGAGGCCGAACGGATCCGCATCAGGGACCCGGCGGTGCATGTCCGCCGCGGTCACGACGTCGAGCAGTCCCGGTTTCCCCAGGTGGACCCGGCCCAGTTCGACCAGGTCGTCGGCACTGAGCGCCAGTGCGCCCGCGGGTTCGAGCATCGGCGCCAACGACTGCTCGACCGGGCGGGCGGCGGCCGGTCCCGTCGCGTGCGCGTGCCCGGAAACGACACGTTCGCCGCCGTTGTAGGCGGGCTCTATCTCCAAGGGACGCAGGACTATCGCCTCGACGGCTTCACGCCAGGACATCCCGGTCACCGCTTCGATCAGCGCACCGACCAACGCGTAGCCCAGATTCGAATAGGAGAACGCCGTTCCCGGCGGGCAGACGGATACCGCCGCGCGGACTTCCCGCAGGCACGCACTGGTGACATCGGCCGGATCGGACGGCAGGCCACTCGTGTGGCTCAACAGGTTCCACGGCGTGATCCGGTCGGAGAGCCCGGAGACACCGAGCAGTTCACCGACGGGCTGATCGAGTTCCAGATCGTCGTCGGCGACGAGCGCCATCACGACCGTCGCGGTGGCCAGCTTGGTGATGGAACCGGTCGGTACAGCGGAGGACGCTCTCATCGGTCTCTGTCTGTCCTGGTGTTCGACACCGGTCTGGACCACTGTCTTCAGGCCGTCCCGCAGCACGGCGAGCTGAGCTCCGGGCACGCGGTGCCGAGTCACCAGACGGTTCAGCACACGCTGAAGATCTTGTGCCCGCACCGGATGCCGGCTCGGGCTTTCGTAGCGTTCTTGGACAGACCGCATAAATCCTCCAAACAGTAGGGACTACGAAATGGACAGCCGCGGTCTTCTGCCGCGCCACGATTCTCACTCCGCCACCCGTGGGACTTCTCTGTCCACATCGGGCTGGAAACAACACGCTGCCGGGCACCGGAGATCGTCAGTACCGCCAATAGTGGGATGGCGGGTCCGAACGGAAATCAACCGACGTTACACAAGGTAGCATTTCCACCAAAACGATTCGTTGAATGACTGTCAATTCGCCGCATATCTTGGAATGGCGGAACATAGCGAACCCGAATAAGACAAAATGAGGACGACACATCCGGCGGTAACCGGATGCGCTGGAGAGGTGATGACACCAGCTGTGTCGCATCCCGGGCACAAGGCCCGGCAGAACAATCGCGCCAACCTCCGCTCTTCGCATTTTTCCAGTTCAAGCCGCTTGGCCTTGCATATCGCTCCACGGCAACGCCTGCTGGTTCCCACCGTATCGATGACTCAAACATGAAAACTCAGGAAGCGGCTGACGCAGATCATCTTCTTCCCGGCGACGACGCCATCAACTGCGGAAACAAGAAAGTGATCTTGTTCAACGGGATTCTCACGTTTTGGGCAGCACGGCCATGCGCACGTGCACCAGCCCGTGCGCCGCCGAGAAATGATCTTTTTCGGCGAGTTTTCGATCATCTCGAACCTTCAGAAAAGTGGAAATTCCAAATTTCACCCGGTTGCCTGTAACGGCTGGACAGGCGCCGTTGACCCGACCATCGTCGCTTGTCTGAGCGGCCGTCCTTTGGTAGATGGGAATTTCTCATTCGGGCCCCGGCGCCAGTTTCACGACTCGACGCAGGGCTGGCTTCCGGTGAATCGGTACTGACGCAGCGGGTGTCTCGCGGGGCGGACGCCGAAGAGGGACTCCTCGATCGCCGATATGCGCCGCTGATCGGTGTCGGTGTCTCCACACCTATCCACGGGCCAGGAGAAGAACGAGTCTCAGGCAGACCGCGCCTGTACGCGGCGTGGGCAGGGACTTCTCCAGCCATCAAGCCGCAAGGGCCAGCACAGCCGAGAAAATCACCGTGCCGGTGAAACCCGCGGGGCCGCGGCCGGGGACGAGCGCGTTGGCAGGCTCGTCCTCGTCCGCGGTCGCCTTGGCGTCAACCCACTGTTCTGTTACCGCACCCTGGACAGGGTGTCGTCCGGGTCCGAGCCGAAGGCGGTGCCGGCACCGCCGGGCGCCTTCCCCCGCTGGAGCAGGCCGAGGTGCGGGTCATCACCGGCACGCTCACCTTGACGCGGTCTCGCACCGCGTCAAGGTGATCCCGGGTCGAGCGCGGCTGCCAGGATGGGACCGAGCTGGTTCAGGGCGTGCGGGCGCATCATGCGGTGGTGTGTGGTGTCGATCTGGTGGGTCGTGATGCGGCCATCGACGTGAGGCCGCCATTCGTCGGCCAATCCGGTCGGTCCGGCCGTGCACAGCAGCAGGTCACCGCCGAACCGGCCGGGAAGGAAGCCGCCTTGCAGCCGGATGCTGTGCCGGATGCTGGCGGTGATTCGCCCGATGGACTCGGCAGGCAGGCCGGCCTGGCCGATTTCGTCCGCGAGCACCTCGTCGGCGATTCCGTCCGGGAGGGGGTCGCCGGCCCGGTCCACCACGGGCGGTACGTCGAGGATCGCCAGCATCGTCACCTTTTCGCCCTCTTGCTCGAGCCGGACCGCGAGGGCGTGGGCGACCAGCCCGCCGAACGACCAGCCCAGCAACCGGTACGGTCCGCTCGGTTGCACTTCCCGGATGTGGCGCAGATAGTCCGCGGCGATCTCCTCGACGGTGTCCGGCACGGCACCGTCGTCGCCGAAGATCGGCGACTGCAGTCCGTAGAGCGGGGTCTCCGGATCGAGGTGGTGCAGCAGTCCCGCGTACGACCAGCTCATCCCGCTCGACGGATGGACGCAGAACACCGGTGGCAGGCTGCCGTGACCGCGCAATTCGAGCAGTACGTCGAAGGCACCGCCTGTGGTGTCTCCCGCCATCAGCCGGGCGAGCGCGGCGGGCGTGGGTGCTTCGAACACCGCCCCGACACCCAGTTCCACCCCGAGCACGGCCTGGACCCGGCTGACCAAGCCGGTCGCCAGCAGCGAATGCCCGCCCAGGTCGAAGAAGCCGTCGTCCGGGCCGACTTCGCCGATACCGAGCACGTCGGCGAACAGCCGGCACAGCACCGCTTCCCTCGGCGAACGGGGACTGTCCGCGGACCCGGCGAACGTGGGTTCCGGCAGTCCCCGGCGATTCAGCTTTCCGTTGGGCAGCAACGGAAACGTGTCCAGCACCAGCACCACGACCGGCACCAGGAAAGCGGGCAGCCGCTCCGCGACATACTCACGCGCCATGAGATCCAGGTCGGTGGCGGCCCCCGGTTCCGGTGTCACGTAACCCACCAGGCACGGCTCACCCCGGCTGTCCGGCCGGACGACGACCACCGCCCGCGCGACTCCCGGGCAGCCGGCGAGCGCCGCTTCCGCTTCGCCCGGCTCGACCCGGAACCCGCGGATCTTCACCTGGTCGTCCGATCGGCCGGCGAACTCGAGATGACCGTCCGGATGCCAGCGGGCGAGGTCGCCGGTGCGGTACATCCGCGCGCCCGGCCCGCCATAGGGATCCGGCACGAACCGTTCGGCGGTCAGCCCGGGACGGTTGCCGTATCCCCTCGGCAGTCCCGCGCCCGCGGTGTACAGGTCACCGGCGATGCCGACCGGCACCGGGCGGAGTCCGCTGTCGAGCACGTAGGCACGGAGGTTGTCCAGCAACCGGCCGATCGGCGCGGGAGACGGCCAGGCGGCGGGGTCACCGTCCATGGTGTACGCGGTGACGACCTGGGCCTCGGTCGAGCCGTAGTTGTTGTGCACCCGGCGCTCCGGCACCCGCCCGCAGAATTTCCTGACCTGACGGCTCACCGTCAGCGCCTCCCCCGCCTGGACGATGTCCCGCAGGTCCGGCAGATCCGCGTCCAGCTCGTTCGCCGCGCCGCCGAGCGCGTCGATCAGCAGGTTCGGCGCGAACAACTCGTTCACCCGGTGCTTTTCGAGCCACCGCACCAGCCGGAGCGGGTCGGTCCGGACGTCGGCGGGCACGATCACCAGTGTGCGGCCGGAAGTGAGCGCCGACAGCATCTCCTGCAGCGACACGTCGAAGCTCGCCGACGCGAAGTGGGCCGTGCGGATGCCGGGCCCCTTGCCGAGCACGGTGTTGTGCCACTCGAACATGTTCACCATGACGTCCGGTGTCATCACCACCCCCTTCGGCCGTCCCGTGGACCCGGAGGTGTAGATGACGTACGCGGGGCTCAGCCGGTTCAGGCCGGCAGTCCGCTCGTCGTCCCGCACCGCATGGCCCGGATAGGCTTCCAGGTCGACGTCGTCGACGGTGACGCACGGATAATCGTTGTCCGGCAGCGACTTCGCGATCGCCTTGGTGGTCAGCAGCAACGCCGGACTCGCGTCGCTTAGCATGAACTCGATGCGCTCCGCCGGATAGTCCGGGTCGATCGGCAGGTACGCGCCGCCCGCCTTGAGGATCGCCATCAGCCCGACCACGACGTCCAGCGACCGCCCGATCATCACGCCTACCGTCCGTTCCGGACCGACGCCGTGGTGGATGAGCAGCCGGGCCAGCCGGTTGGCCCGTTCGGCCAGTTCGCCGTAGGTCAGCTGCGCGTCCTCGTAGACAGCGGCGACCGCGTCCGGTGCGCGCGCCACCTGTTCGTCGAAGAGATCCGGCAACGCGGCGAACGGGATGTCGCGAGCCGTGTCGTTCCACTCGACGAGGACTTGCCTGCGTTCATCCTCGGTCAGCAGCTCGATGTCGTCGAGGGCGCGCTCGGGCTGGGCGGCCACCGCCGTCAACAGGCGGCGCAGCCGGGTCACGATCGACACGGCGGTGCCGAGGTCGAAGACATCGGTGTTGAACTCGATCGTGCCGTCCAGCTTCGCTTCGCCTTCGGTGAACTGCAGGAAGATGTCGAACTTCGACGTCCCCGTCGGTACGTACCCGTCGGTCACGCTCAGCCCGTCCATCTCGATCCCGCCCCGCGGCAGGTTCTGCATGCCCAGCAACACCTGGAAGAGGGACTGGTGCGCCCGGGATCGAGCCGGATTGAGCATCTCGACGATCTGCTCGAACGGGACGTCTTGATGGGCGTAGGCGTCCAGGTCGACGCTTCGTACCCGCTCGAGCAGCTGCCGGAACGTCGTGACACCCGAACAATCGGTCCGCAGGACCACCGTGTTGACGAAGAACCCGACCAGATTGTCCAGCGCCTCGTCGGTACGCCCGGCGACCGGCGTCCCGATCGGGATGTCGCCGCCCGCGCCGAGCTTCGACAGCAGCGCGACCAGACCCGCGTGCACCACCATGAAAAGGCTGACTTCGTACCGGGCGGCGAGTGTGGTCAGCGCGGCATGGAGCTCCGCGTCCCAGGTGAACTCGTGGAGGTCGCCCCGGTGGGTGCCGATCGCCGGATGCGGCCGATCGGCGGGCAGCGTGATCCGCTCGGGCAACCCCGACAGTGTCCGCCGCCAGTACTCCAGCTGTGTGCCATGGACACTCGCGGGATCCGAGGCGTCACCGAGCAACTCCTTCTGCCACAACGTGTAGTCCACGTACTGCACGGGGAGTTCCGTCCACCCGGGATCTTCGCCCGCGTGTCGGGCGTTGTACGCCGCGCTGAGGTCCTTGGTGAGCGGCGACAAAGACCAGCCGTCACCGGCGATGTGATGCAGCAGCACCATGAACACGTGCTCATCGGCCGAGCACTCGACCAGCCTGGCGCGGATCGGCAGGTCGCGAGCCAGGTCGAAGGTGCTGCGAGCCAGGGACTCCAGCACGGTGTCCAGGGTCTGTCCGTTCACCTGGACCGACTCGACGACCGGCCGCGCGGCGTCGACGGGAAGCACCTGCTGGCGTGGCACGCCGTCGGTGTCCGGGAACACCGTGCGCAGGCTCTCGTGCCGGGCGACCACGTCATCCAGCGCGGCGCGTAGCGCGACCTCATCCAAATCTCCCTTGATCCGCAGGGTCATCGAGATGTTGTACGTCGCCGACGGTCCTTCGAGCCGGTGCAGAAACCACAGCCTCGCCTGCGCCGGGGACAACGGCACGTGGTCGGGCCGGGGCATCGGCCGCAGGACGAGCCTGCGTTCCCGCGCCTGCGACACGAGGCCTGCCAGCCGCGCGGGGGTGGGCGCGTCGAACGGTGCCCGCATACCGAGTTCCACCCCGAGCACCGAACGAACACGGCTGACCAACCGCGTCACGACGAGCGAATGCCCGCCCAGATCGAAGAAGCTGTCGTCGGCGCCGACATCCTCGACGCCGAGCACCTCGCCGAACAGTCCGCACAACGTGCTTTCCAGCGGGGTCCTGGCGGCGCGCGACGCCGAGCCGAACACCGGCGCCGGAAGTGCCCGCCGATCGACCTTCCCGCTGGGCGCCACCGGGAATCGCGCCGAGACCATGATGACCGCGGGCACCATGTAGCCGGGGAGATACCGGGTGATGAACTCTTTCGCCGTCACGCCCAACCGCGCCGGATCCACCGAGGTTTCCGAAGTATCGGGTGTGATGTGCCCGACCAGGCATCGCTCGCCGCGGGCGTCGGTACCGACGACGACCACCGCGCCCGCCACGCCGGGGCAGCGCGCCAGCGCCGATTCGACTTCACCCAGCTCGATCCGGAAGCCGCGGATCTTCACCTGGTCGTCGGTACGCCCCAAGTACTCCAGCCCGCCGCCGCCCCACCGCACCAGGTCACCGGTGCGGTACATCCGCCCTCCGCCGAACGGATCCGCCACGAACCGGGTAGCCGTCAACCCGGCGCGGCCCCAGTATCCCCAGGCCAGGCCCGTACCGCTCACGTACAGCTCACCCGGCACGCCCGGCGGTACCAGCCCCAGCCCGTCGTCCAGCACATAGCACCGGTAACCGGGCAGCGGACGGCCGATCAGGCCGGCCGCGGCCTGCCGGCCGGGCTCCAGCGCCGCGTACGTGACGTGCACCGTGGTCTCGGTGATGCCGTACATGTTGACCAGTCGGGGGCTGTGGTGCCCGTGCCGTCCGTACCACTCGTCCAGCTTCGCCAGGTCGAGCGCCTCACCACCGAAGATCACGTAACGCAGGGCGAGCCTGCCCGACGTGGACGGGTCCTCGGCGTCGGCTCGCATCAGTTCGTAGAACGCCGACGGGATCTGGTTAAGCACGGTGACGTTCCGGTCGGCGAGCAGGCGCAGGAGATCCGGCGGGGACTGGGCGATCCCGGCCGGGACCACGACGAGCTCGGCGCCGTAGGCCAAGGCGCCCCACAGTTCCCAGACCGAGAAGTCGAAGGCGTACGAATGGAACAGCGTCCAGGTATCCTCCGGGCCGAAATCGTACGAAGCACCGGCCGCGGTGAACAGCGCCACGACGGTGCGGTGCGGGACGACCACTCCTTTCGGACGGCCGGTGGATCCGGAGGTGTAGATCAGGTATGCGGCGTCATCTGCTTGGGGCGCAAGGGAAACAACGGGGATCGGGCCGTCGGCCAGCCGAGCGTCGATCGCCGGGTCGTCCAGCAGGATCCGGGCAGGCCGCCGCCGAGGCGCGCTCTCCTCCAGCGCGGCGGGCTTCTCGCCGGGTGGCGCGGCGTCCGTGCGGACGGCGTAGACGTTGCAGAGCGCGGTGTTGTCCAGCAGCCGGTTGTCCTGCGCGCAGGTCACCTCGTACCCGAGCCCCCGCAGCAGGGCCAGCACCTGCTCGAGCCGGCCGTCGACGTCGTGCACCTCGACCACGAGCTGCCGGATGAGAGGCCAATGTTCGGCGTCGATGCCCTTGAGCACCTCGTATTCGGCGCTCTCCACATCGATCTTCAGCAGGTCGATCCGCTCGACGCCGTACTCGCGCACGACCTCCGAAAGGGTGCGCTGCCGGCAGGTGAACCGTTCGCTGGCCAGCCGCGCGTCGACCAGCTCGTCGACGGCCTCGTCGCTGGCGGCCGCGTCGTCAAGCTCGTCGAATTGGTTGCGCAGGTAGGAGTGGACCATCTCGTGCGCCGCTTCGGCGGTGGTGACGCTGGAGGAGAGGACCGTGTCATGCGGGTAGAAGGTGAAGTCCGCCTCGCCTGACCGCGCGGCGAGGCCGTATGGAAGGGCCTTGGCGTTGAGGCCGTGCAGCTCGACGTTGCGGCGCAACGACTCGTACACCGGAGGGACCGGTTCGAAGGAGTAGATGGTGGCGCTGGGCCAGCGCAGGCCGGCGAACAGCGTGTACATGCCGATGTTCGCGCCGACGTCGAAGAGCACGTCGCCGTCCCGCACGGTGATCCCGTTTCGCAGGTACTCGAGCTTGGTGAAGATCTCCTCGAAGAGGAAGTCGGTCTCGCTCTTGTTCTGGTGGAACAGCTCCACGCCGTTGGGCAGCGTGTAGAGCTGCCCCGGCGCGTCCGGGCCGAGCGTGTCCGAAGTGCTGACGACCACGACCGGATCCGCGTCCCGCAGCATCCACGCCACGCGCTCCCCGGGAAAGGACGGATCCAGCGGCACATACGCCGCTCCGGACTTCAGCACCGCCAGCAGCACCATCGGCAAGTCCGCGGACCTCGGCAGCCGCACGCCGACGAACGTGCCAGGGCGGGCACCGTGTTCGGCCAGCAGCCCGGCCAGCCTGCTCGCCCGGTCGTCGAGTTCGCGATACGACACCGAGATCTCGCCGCACACCACCGCGACCGCGTCCGGCCGTTGCCGCACCTGGGCTTCGAAAAGGTCCACCAGGGTCGCGGTCACCGCCGGTCCTCCAGCACGGGGTGCGACAACAGGCGAGTCAAAGACGGCTCCTTCTTCTCGGCGCCGGAACGGAAACCACCTCGACTCTAGGGACCGGCCGGGTGACAGGAGAACTACCCGGTTGGGTAGGCCACTCGGCGCACACGGGCTCCGCACTCGCGTTTCTTGCCACCCCGCAGGCGAACGGCTAGCGTCGATCTTCAGTCCGATCTCGCGGTTTCCCGGCATGACGGAGGGCGGAAATGGACTGCGCATCGACCTCGGCGTTGCCGGAGCTGGCGGCGGACTTCTGGGCCTGGCGCACCCGGACCCAGCCGGACTCCTACGACGACATCACCAGGGTGGAGCGGCCTCCGGACTGGGTGGCCGACTGGTCGCCGTCGGCGATGCGAGCCCGGCGCGAGGCCCACGCGGGATTCGCCGACCGGTACCGCCGGATCGAGGTGTCCGATGTGGACACCAGCGGCCTGGTGGACCGGCGGCTGCTCGGATCGGCGTTGGCGCGGGTCCGGTGGGAGCTGGACCTTGCGCGTGCCTGGCAACGTGATCCGTCGTTCTACGTCGACCAAAGCCTGGGCTGTGTCTACAACCTCCTGTTGGAGCCGCCACCGTTCGGCACCCAGCGGGCCGACGCCGTCGTCCGTCGTCTGCGCAACGTGCCCGTCGTTCTGGCACAAGCACGCGAGAACCTCGACGGGACGATCGTCGGGCCGTTCGCCCGGCGAACGCTCACCGTGCTCCAGCAGGCCGACGAACAGCTGCGCACGGCGATGGCCGCACTGGCCGTGTCGTTGCCCGACCGCCGATTGCCCGCCGCGGCCGAAAGCGCCGCACGGTCGGTCGCCGGCTACCGGGATTGGCTTGCCCGGCAAGCTCCGTCCGGCACCGACGAGGTCGCGGTCGGCGCGGACGCGTTCGCGTTCTTCCTGCACCGCGTGGCGCTGCTGCCGTTCCCGGCGGACCGGCTGCGGACGATGGCCCTCCAGGAAAGGAATCGGGCAGTGTGGGCCGAGACGCTTCCACGCCGTGACGATCACACGGTGGCCGACGGGAATCTGCCCGGCATGGCCGAGTTGATCGCCCGGCAACGCGACGCCGAGCGTGACCTGCGGCGGTTCTACCTCGAACACGGTGTCCTGAGCCTGCCCGCGGGTCCGCGGAGATACCGGATGGCACCTCTTCCCGCGTATCTCGAACCGCTGACCTGGCTGGGTGTGCCGCACGACCCCGGGTCACCGTCCCGTGTGGACGATGACGCGATTCGCTATGTCCGGCAGCCGGACCCGAGCCTGCCTTACTTCGATCTCGCCGAGATCCGCACCCCGCTCACCGGGCTCGCGCACGAAGGCGTCCACGCGCAGCAGCTCGCGATGTCCTGGCAGCACGGCAATCCGGCGCGCCGTCGCTACTACGACTCCGCGCCGAACGAGGGAATCGCGCTCTACCACGAAGAACTGCTGCTGAACCTGGGAGCCTTCGACGGTGAACCGGCAGGCGCCGCGTTCGTCGTCAACGCGATGCGGCTCCGGGCGCTGCGCGTGGAGATCGACGTCGCGCTCGCGCTCGGGGAGTTGTCCTTGCGGGAAGCGGCCGACGTGCTCGCGGAATCGGTCCCCATGGACCGGGCGACCGCGTGGCAGGAGGCCACGTTCTTCGCGGGCAACCCCGGCCAGGGGTTGAGTTACCAGATCGGTAAACTGCAGGTCCTCGACCTGCTGGCGGCCTGCGCACAGCGTCAGGGCGACGACTTCGACCTGAAGGCGTTCCACGACCGGCTGTGGCGCGAAGGCAACGTGCCGATCGCGTTGCAACGCTGGGAACTCCTCGGTCTGCGCGACCACCTCGACCGGGCGGACCTGCTGGCTCCCGCTGGCGACGCGAGTCGAAAGCTCGTGTCGTAAGTCTGAATGGCGATTCGGGCTCGCCGGGTGCTGATCTGGGTGTCGCGAAAGCCACTTTCGGGACGTCTGATGTCCCGAAAG
>NZ_MQUQ01000026.1 GCF_001953865.1 Amycolatopsis coloradensis | reverse complement strand
CCGACCGGATTACCTACCCAACGTTGCTTGATACGGCACTAGTAGAGGAGTCGAACCCGTCGGCGTTGAAGTTGTGGATCACGTTCCGGACCCGGCCGGCGCTGGTGAACGTCACCTCGGCGATCTTCGCCACGGGCATGCCCTGCGCGGACAGCAACACCATCTGGGCCCGCCGCCAGGTCACCACCGACCCGGTGCCCTGCGGATGATCCGCAGCAGCCGCCGACCCTCGTCGTCATCGCTCTCGCGGATACGTACTCGTTCGGCCACCACTACAGCGTGCCGGACCCGCGCCGCCGGAGTAAAATCCGGACGGTACCTCAGCACAGCACAAGGGTCACTGGTGCGGCGCTAGCCGAGATTCAAAACCTCATCGTCCGCGTGCGTGCCGAACTCGGCGACGCGCACCTCCGCGATCTGCTCGTACCGGCTGATCCGGTCGGTCCACTCCGCGTCGACACCGAATGCCACCTGTGCGAAGCTGACCCGACCGACGGCCTCGGCCAAGCCTGGATCACCAGAGGCCAGCAGTCGCACCGGCACGTCAAGCGCCACGGTGTGCGGCGGCACGAAGTATTCGTCCGGCAGAACGGTGCGCGCATGAACGAGCGCGCCGACAGCGACAACCGAGACAGCCCCAACCGTGCGCACTGTAGAACCGTCGCCGTGGTCGCCACATAGACGCACCTGCCGACTTCGCAGCCCAGCAGCGTGGCATGCGGTCTCACGAAGACGTGGTCGCCGATAAGCACCGGCTGATCGCCAGCGACCGCAGACCCGCGCAGCACCGCGTTCTCGCAGATCACCGCGGGCGGCTGGGTGCCCGGCCGTCACGGCTGGCCGGACCCGCGGTCGGCGAGGGTCTGCACCCGCGGGGTCTTGGCCAGTCGGGGGATCTTGGTGAAGCGGCCGGTGTGGTACGTCCCCCGGCGACCGCGCCGGAGCGGGACCGGCAGGGCGAGCCCGGCTCGGCGAGACAGCACGGGCACGGGTGCCGCTCGACCTCGTCGGCGTCCGACAGCGGCTTTGCCGCGGCCTTGATCATCGCCGCCATCCCGTTCGACGTCGCCACTCACCTGCCGTGCGCATCGCGGACCAGATCACCCGGCGCGTGGCCTCCACGAAGTCGGATCATCGGCCAACGCGGCGGCAGCGCCGCCTCCTGGCGCCTCCAGCGCGAAATCCCGGTTGTGACGCGGCCTGCGACATCAGCAGCACCCGCCGCGGTGCCCACACCGCGAACTCCGCTGCCCGCCTTCTTCGCCGTTGCCCATGCCCGGGAACCTCTCACAAACATTTCTCAGAACTGTCGACATCCACTGCTGGAAGGAGAACGAGTTCTGAGATGAAATCCGGTTCCGCTCCTATTAGCACAACCAGCTCGGCGCCCGCCTCAGAACGACCGTTTATGAGAGAGGTGGTAGTGTTCCAAACGCTGAGGTTCTTGTGCGTTCCGGTCAAGCGGTGCGTCGCCTTTGCGGCAGACCGGCCTTGCGCGATCGTCGAAGGACTTCGGTGCGGGCAGGGTGCGGCGCGACTCCCCTCCTTGTCCAACAGCGTGGCACGGAAGAACTGCATCTCACCGGTAATGGATGCCTGTTCCGGCTCGCCCGCGCTCTTCCTGTCCCCGACCATGGTTCAGCCTGTTCGACCCGGGGCAAGGCGAGCAAGGAGAAATGATGGCCGAACACGAGCGGGACGAGTCGTGGCCGACGGTGCTCGATGAGGTGACCGGGGCGCTGGAGACGCTGACCTCGGCACTGGACAGTGTGGACGATTTCAGGGTGCTGCTGCACCAGGTGTGCGAGCAGGTCACCCAGGCCGTGCCGGGAGTCGACGAGGCCACGGTCACCCTGCTGACCGACGGCCGCAACCCGACCACGGTGGCGACCACCAGCGAGGTGGTCACGGAACTGGACCATGACCAGTACGCCAGCGGCGACGGTCCCTGTCTGCAGGCCGCCCGCACCGGCGAGCTGGTGCGGGTCTCGGTGGACGAGGCCGCCGACCTGTGGCCCGCGTTCGCGAGAAACTCGAAGGCTGCCGGGTTCGGCAGTTTCCTGTCCGCGCCGCTGGTCATCGACGCCCGGCACTCGGGCGCCGTCAACTGCTACAGCGTCCGCGGGCACGGGTTCGCCGAGCTCGACGAGAAGCTGCTCGGCCTCTACACCAGCGCTGTGAACGCCGCTCTGCGCGCCTACAGCCGCTACCAGCGGGCCCACGACACCACCAGCCAGCTGCGCACCGCACTGACCACCCGCGCGGTGATCGACCAGGCCAAAGGCATCCTGATGGCGATCCGGCGAATTCCCGCCGACGAGGCGTTCACGCTGCTGGTCGAGCAGTCACAGCGGGAGAACATCAAACTCCGCGACCTGGCCGCCCGGTTCGTCGCCCGCGCCACCGGCACCCAGCCCTGAACGCCGCGTGCACCCGCCTTCACGGTGCACCCGCCGGCCGATGATCGCGCTGCCAGATTGCGAGCGATGCGCGACCTCGATCAGCCGACTGGGTGCGGACTGCCCGCAAGCGTGGCGTCACCGTCTATCACCAGAAGGACGAGCAGTTCGCGTTTCACCCCGGCGGCGTCTTTTCCAAGATCGTGGTCCTGCGCCATAGGTCAGGCTCCCGGGGCTGGACGGTTTACCTCGTAACGGGAATGTCGAGTGTGGCGGCCATCAGGCTCTGGGTGTAGGGGTGCGATGGTGTCGTGAGTACGGAGCCGGTCGTGCCCGATTCCACGACGTGACCCTGGCTCAGTACTACGACACTGTCGGCGATGCTTCGGACCACTGCCAGGTCGTGGGTCACGAAGATCATCGAGAGGCCGTCGCTCAGCAGGGAACGCAGCAGTTCCACGACGGATGCCTGTACTGACACGTCGAGCGCGGACGTCACCTCGTCGCAGACGAGGAGTTTCGGCTCGCACACCAGAGCGCGGGCGATCGCGACACGCTGGCGTTGCCCGCCGGAAAGCTCGGCCGGGTAGTGCCCGGCGTACCGCGCCGGTATCTCGACTCGTTCGAGTGCCGCACGTGCTCGCTGCCTCGCCTCGCGCTTGGTCGCGCCGAAGTAGTGCTGGAGTGGCACGGCGAGACTGTTTTCCACGCTGAGATACGGGCTGAGCGAGCCGTAGGGGTTCTGGAAGATGTACTGGATTTCGCGGCGGGTCTCCTTCGTTCGCCGACCCGCTGCGGCTGGGATCGAGCGTCCTTCGATCGTCAGGGTTCCTCGTTGCTCTTCGTGCAGGCCGACCAGGCAGCGCGACATCGTGGTCTTTCCGCTGCCGGACTCACCGACGACGGCCAGGCATTCGCCCCACGCCAAGCCGAAAGACACGTCGAAGAGGACCTGCCTGCCTTCGTAGCCGGCGTTTAGCCCGGCGACCGACAACACGGTGTGGTCGGAAACCACGTGCGAGTCGTTCGTGCGTGTCGGCTGCCGGGGTGTCCGCACCACCTCGTCCATCCGTAGGCACCGTGCCAGCGTGCCGGACGGCGCAGGCGCGAGCTGAGGCCGGGTCGTGGTGCATTCCGTCGTGGCGTGGCCGCATCGGGGTGCGAAGACGCAGCCGTGTCGGTTTTCGTCGGGGCCGGGGGCGCGTCCAGGGATCGGGACGAGGTGGTGGCGGTGGGTCGCGGACGGCACAGCGGCCAGGAGGGCTCGGGTGTACGGATGGGCGGCGCGGGTGAGCACGTCGCGGTCGTTACCGCTCTCCACAACTTCGCCGCCGTACATGACGGTCACGTGGTCGGCGACGTCGGCCACCACGGCGAGGTCGTGGGAGACGTAAATCGCCGCCATGTCGTGGTCACGGCACAGATCGCGGACCAGTTCCAGTACACGCGCCTGAGTGGAGACGTCGAGGCCGGTGGTCGGCTCGTCCAGCACGATCAGCCGCGGCCCGGCCGCGATCGCCATGGCGATGGCCACCCGCTGCTGCTGCCCACCGGAGAGCTGGCGAGGACGGCGGTGGAGGAACGCGTCGTCACTGGGCAATCGAACGGTGTCGAGCAACACCCGGACACGCGACAGTGCCGCACGTTTGGGCACCCGCAGTCCGTCGGTCAGCTGGGTCGCGAGGCTCAGGCTCGGGTTCAGTGCTGTCGCCGGGTCCTGCGGGACGTAGGCGACCTTGGCTCCTCGCATGCGGCGCAGGTCCCGTTCCGGCAGGGTGAGCAGATCGACGCCGTCGACGACCACCCGTCCGCCGGTGATCGTCGCGCCTTTCCTGGCGAACCCGAGCAAGGCGAGCGCGAGGGTGCTCTTGCCGGAGCCCGACTCGCCGACCACCCCCATCACCTCACCGCGGCCGAGTTCGAAACCGACGTGCCTGACGATGTCGGCGCCCGTGGTGTCGAGGGTGACCGTGAGGCCGGAGATGTCCACTTCTTTGCGCACTTCAACCCTTTCCATCCGTACGGCCGACCGCTCTGGCGACGGATTCGGCGACCAGGTTGCTTCCCAGCGCCATCATCAGGATCAGCGTGATGGGGGTCAGGACCGGCAGAGGCGCGACTGGCAGGCCGTCCTGGTTCTCCCCGACCATCCGGCCCCAATCGGCCGCGGGCGGCGCGATACCGAATCCGAGGTAACTCAGCGACGCGATCGCCGACACCGCCCAGACCAGTCGCATCCCGGTCTCCACCATGAGCGGCGAGGTCACGCCGGGCAGCACCTCCCGGAGCAGGATCCGCCGCGGCGGCACTCCGTTGGCCTTGGCCCACAGCACGTGCTCACCGGCGATCACCGGGCGCGCCGCGCCGCGCATCACCCGCGAGACACCGGGCACGAACGCCACGCCGACGAGCACCGCGGTCAGCAGGGTGCCACGACCGAGCACCGATACGAACAACAGGACGAAGATGATTTCCGGGAAGCTCATCAGGACGTCCATGGCCCGCATGAGCATCGCGTCCACGGCACCGCCGCGGTAGGCGGCGGTGAGACCGACGAGGCAGCCGAGGAACACGCCGAGGCCCGCGGCGAGAACCGCCATCCAGGAGAGGGTGAGCCCGCCGTTCAGCAGGCGGCTCAGGACGTCACGCCCGAGGATGTCGGTGCCGAGCGGGAATCTCGCGCTCGGTGTCTCCAAGGGCGGTCCGACGATGGCGTCCTGGGCGTAGCGGGCGAAGAAGGGTCCGAACGCGACCACGAGCGCGACCACCGCGAGCAGCGCGAGGCCGAGCCGGGCCTGCCCGGTGCGAAGAGCGCGGCCGAGCACCGTGACTTCCCGGGTTCTCATCGCTGCCTTCCTCTCTCCGAGAGGAGGTCCGCGAGCAGGTTGAAGACGTAGTACGCGGTCGCGAGGATGAGGGTGCCCGCCTGCATCACGGGCAGGTCGTGGGAATTGACGGCGCTGACCACCGCCGTGCCGAGTCCTGGATACGAGTAGACGTACTCGACCACCACGACGCCCGTGATCGTCACCGCGGTGACCAGGCCTGTCGCCGGGAGACTCGCCGCGATGGCGTTGGGAAGGGCGTGCCGGAACAAGATACGGCGGTCACCGAGTCCTTTGAGGACCGCGGTTTGGACGTACTCGCTGTTCATCGCGTCGATGAACGAAGCCCGCACCAGGCGGCCGAGGTACATCACGCCCATGAGCGTGAGCGTGGCGACAGGAAGGACCAGTTGTGCCGGATACCACCACGGCGGGTTTCCCGGCGGGATGTTCGAGACCCCCGGGAGCACGCCGAACACCGAGGTGGCGAAGAACGCGATCAGCAGCATTCCCACCACGAACGCGGGCAGTGCCGTGAAAAGCGACGACACCGCGACGAACGCCTTGTCCAACGGGCTGTCCTGCTTGTGCGCGCTGAAGACGCCGATGACCACCGAGAGCGGGAGGATCAGCACCATCGAGATGAAGCCGAGGGTGAACGAGTTGAGCACCCTGGGGCCGATGATGTCCGCCACGGACTCGCCGTTCTCCAAGGAGGTGCCCATCTCTCCGGTGAGCACGCCGGTCAGCCAGTGCCAGTACTGGGCGATGAGCGGCTGGTCGAGGCCGAGCCGGAGACGGAGGTCCGCCACCTGCTCGGCCGTCGCGTCCTTGCCGAGGATGATCCGCGCCACGTCTCCCGGCAACGCCTGTGTCACGAGGAAGAGCAGCAGTGAGACCAGTACGAGGATCAACACGCCGAGAAGGACCCGTCGCGTCAGCCACGCGATCGTCGAAGGTCTCGAACCGGTCGACAACGGTGTGGTCAGGTCGGTCATGTCAACACTCCCCGGTCAGGCTGTGACGGTCACGTTCGTCAGGAAGGTGAGTGGGCGGCCGTTGACGTCCGGCACGAGCCCGCGAACATTGCCGCGGTGCGGCAGGAGCACGTTGACGAAGGCGGGGGTGATCGTCGCGCCCTGTTCGTGCTCGATCCTGTGCATCCGGTTCATGATCGAGCACTGCTGCTGCTCAGGTGCCACGAAAAGTTCTTCGGAGAGCCGGACGAAGTCGGCGTTGTCCCAGTGCGTGGCGTTCCCGACGCGCCCCGGCAGCAGCGACCCGATCACGGTCGGCAGATAGGGGATCGGGTTGAAGTCGATGAACACCGGCCACTGGGTCCACTTGGACAGGAATTCCGGCACCGTCGGGACGTTCACGGTGACCTTCACGCCGGCCTTGGCCGCGTTCTCGGCGAACACCTGGGCCAGTTCCTGCATGCCGGGCAGCAGGCCGTCGGTCGTGATGGCGAACGACAGATTCGGCTGGCCCGCTTCGGCGAGCAGCTTCCTGGCCTGCTCGGTGTCCTGCTTGCGCTGCGCGATGCCCGGGTCGCCGCAGTGGGGCGTGCCTCCTTCGTGGTCGTTGGCCGCACGGCCGTACCCGCCCAGCGCGTTGGCCACGACCTGGTCGCGGTCGATCAGCAGGCGCAGCGCCTGGCGCACCCGGACGTCGCCGAAGGGCGCGACCGTGGTGTTGAAGCCGATCCGCAGCGTGAAATTGCCCTTGCTGTCGAGTACCTGGATGCCGTTCTTGCCGGCGAGGGACTTCGCGATGGTCGGGGTCGCGCCCGATGCCACGTCGACTTGGTCGGATAGCAAGGCGTTGGCTTGCGCCTGCTGGCTCGGGAACTCGATGATGTCCACGGTGTCGAGCTTGGGCTTCTCGCCCCAGTAACCATCGAATCGTTCCAATGTGGACTGTCGACCGGCGGTGAACGATTCGACCGCGAACGGCCCGGTGCCGATCGGTTTCGCCGGTGCCGAGCCCGCTTTGGTCATCGGGAGCAGGACGTTCGCCCAGATTTCCTTGAAGGGTGCGAAGGGTTTGCTCAGGCCTACCCGGACGGTCGACTTGTCCACCGCGGTGACGGCATCCGGGTCGACCCGTTCGATGAACGCCAGTCCCTGTGCGGCGTGTGCCGGGTCGCGCAGGTACTTGATGCTCGCCACGACGTCGGCGGAGGTGAACTCGCTCCCGTCGGT
Organism: Amycolatopsis coloradensis; assembly: GCF_001953865.1. Lineage (GTDB taxonomy): Bacteria > Actinomycetota > Actinomycetes > Mycobacteriales > Pseudonocardiaceae > Amycolatopsis > Amycolatopsis coloradensis. The sequence continues at coordinate 68,396 of NZ_MQUQ01000026.1, read as the reverse complement.
GAACTTGACCCCGGGGCGGAGCTTGATCGTCCACTCGTCGCGGAGGGCGTTCGGAGTCATTTCCGTGGCCAGGCGCCATTCCACCTTGCCCGTGGGGTCGAGGTGGGTGAGGCCCTCGTAAAGGAGTGCACTCCGCAGCTCCTGGGTAGGACTCTGGTTGCTCGCATACGGGTCGAGGGTCTCGCCCGAGTCCGTCGCGGCGGCGACGCGCAACGTGCCGCCCGCGCTGCTCGCGGCCTGCGGTGGCGGGGCACAACCCGCGAGGGCCGCGGTGGCGAACACGACGCCGAGCACCATGAGCAAGCGACGTCGTGGCCCCGCGGCGGGGTCGGGGCGAAAGGGTCTGCGCAACACTGGGCAACTCCGGTTCCAGGTAGAATGGATGGCTAGTTCTAATCGCTTAGATTGATCGCCGCTAGCCGAGTCGCGGCCAAGTTTCGCCACACAGTACGCCGCTGAGCAACTTCAGGGAAGATAATTAAGAGACTATCTAAGCGATTAGATCGTTGTTAGCCTCCTCTCGACCACCTCGGGAACCATCGGGAGGAACAAGCCCATGACCAGTCCGTACGAGCACTTGTTTGTGAGGAAGATGCAGAACTGCATCGATGACCTCGTGAACGAAGGAGCCGCCGCCGGTGTCGTCGAACCGGACAACGTGGGCCCGGCGCTCGCGCTGATGCGCTCGGAGCAGGTCCCGGAAAGCAAGATCCACCTGACCTACACGTGGATCAACGAGTGCGAGACTCCGGTGCAGTGGGTCAAGGAGCACGAGCACGACTACGACGAAGTCCTGATCTGGCACGGCAACGACCCGGACGACGTCGACGACCTCGGTGCGGAGATCTACCTGGATATCGAGGGTGTCCGGCACACGATCACCACGAGCGGTTCGGTCTACCTCCCGGCGGGCATCCGCCACTGCCCGCTCGGCTTCACCCGCGTCGACCGCCCGTTCCGGTTCAGCGCGCTGTCGTTGAACACGAACTACGCATCGGACGAGCACGAACCCGTGCGGTAAGTGATCGGCCCCGCCGTGACCACGGCGGGGCCGCCGTGGTCACACGCCCGAAGCCGCGTCCAGCCGTGAAGTGCCAGCGGCCGTACCGGGCTCGCACCCGCATGTCACGCCGATGCTGAGGGCGCCGTCCAAGACCACCGACTTCCCCGGATCAGGCTCGTCAAGTGCGTCGAAGGCGTGGATCGCGAGTTCTTCCAGCGGGAGAGCGATCGTGGTGAGCGGGAAACTCCCGAACCGGGCCTCACGGATCCCGTCGAAGCCCACGACGGCCAGATCCCCCGGCACCTGCAGTCCCATGCTCATCGCCGTGCGAATCACCACGAGCGCCTGTTCGTCGGTCGTGGCGTAGATCGCGTCAGGACGGTTCTCGATCTGGAGGATTTGTCGCACCGCACGGCCCACTTCGACGCGGTCGAAGGAAGTCCGGATGAGCCTGCCCTCGGAGGACAGGCCCGCGTCGTTCATGGCCTGGCGCCAGCCGCCCTCACGTCCGTGCGCCGGGCCCACGGCGATCTCGCCCGCGACGCAGACGATGTCTCGGTGGCCGTGCTGGAGCAGGTGCTCGACGACGAGCTTCGCGCCATCGAAGTCGTTGAAGACCACGCTCGGCGACGCGGCTCCGGGGACGGCCCATTGCACGTACACCCGGGGCGTTTCGTCGTCGTGCAGTGGTTCCTCGCCGGTCGTCACGAAGATCCCGCGGGGGCGTAGCTCCGAGAACGCCACGCCGTACTCGTCCGCGCGTGACGGGTGATAGCCGGTGTTGCCCAGCAACGTCAGCAGGCCACGACGACGTCCTTCCGCCTCCACGTAACGCGAAAGCTCACCGAAGAACGCGTTCGCGGTGTCGGGCACCAACAGACCCACGAGGTTGGACCGGCCACCGCTCAACGCCCCGGCGAGCGGATTGCGCCGGTAGCCGAGCAACCGGATGGCCTCTTCGACCTTGAGCCGGGTCTTTTCCGCGACCGGACGAGGCCCGCTGTTGAGCACGTAGCTGACGACCGCCGTCGACGTTCCCGCGAGGCGGCTGACATCCGACAGCGTCGGCTTGCGAGTCCCTTTTTCGCCCACGCCCCTGCTTCCTGATGTCACGCGCCCGGAATCGGTTGTCGACGTCAGTTTAGGGCACGTGCGGCGAGGTGGTGTGCGTCGAGGATGCGGGTAGCCGTGGGAGCACCGGCCGGGGCTCCGGCAGCTGCGGCAGGGCGGTCGCGTGCATCCGGTCTCCCGCGCACCCGTACGGCAGCAGGAGACCTGCCCGCAACGGCAGGACGTCGTCCGCGTCCCCGCGGATCGCGCCGACGATCAGGGTCCGTCCCTCGTGTGGTTCGGCGACGGCCACACAGGCGCTCGGCTTCGCCGGGCAGGTCGATCTCAGGAGTCGCGGCCGCGACCCACTTGACATACTTGACGTCCTCGTCCCCGTCCAGGCGGGAGGTCGGCCGCGGTGACCCAGGTCGCCGCGAAGAAGTCGGCCAGCTCGTCAACCGACCAGCGCAGATCCGTCACCGGATCCTTCAAGGCCTTGGCCCAGGCACCGAAGTCCTCGACGCGGATCCCGGCGCGTGACGGCGGTTATCCGGCAGCGGGGTGGGTATCCGGTGAGGAAGTTCTGCCGAAGGAGGAGCACGTGCGCGCGATGGTGTATCGGGGGCCGTACAAGGTGCGGGTCGAAGAGAAAGACATGCCCGTCATCGAGCACCCCGGCGACGCGATCGTCCGGGTGGAACTAGCGGCGATCTGCGGTTCCGATTTGCACCTGTACCACGGGATGATGCCGGACACGCGGGTCGGCATGACCTTCGGGCACGAGTTCATCGGCGTGGTGGAGGAGGTCGGCCCGAGCGTGCGGAATCTCCAGCGCGGAGATCGCGTAATGGTGCCGTTCAACGTCTTCTGCGGCACCTGCTGGTTCTGCGCGCGCGGCCTGTACGCCAACTGCCATAACGTGAACCCGAACGCCACGGCTGTCGGCGGAATCTACGGCTATTCCCACACCTGCGGTGGATACGACGGTGGGCAAGCCGAATTCGTACGGGTGCCTTTCGCCGACGTGGGGCCTGTCGTCATCCCGAACTGGATGGACGACGAGGACGCGGTGATGCTTACCGATGCGCTCGCCACCGGCTACTTCGGCGCGCAACTCGGTGACATCGTCGAAAATGACGTGGTGGTCGTCTTCGGCGCCGGGCCGGTGGGCCTCTACGCCGCCAAATCCGCCTGGCTGATGGGCGCGGGCCGGGTAATCGTCATCGACCACCTCGAGTACCGGCTGGAGAAGGCCCGCACCTTCGCACACGCGGAGACCTACAATTTCGCCGAGTACGACGACATTGTCGTGCACATGAAAAAGGTGACCGATCACCTCGGCGCGGACGTCGCGATCGACGCGGTCGGCGCCGAAGCCGACGGCAACTTCATCCAGCACGTGACTGCGGCCAAGTTGAAGTTACAGGGTGGCTCGCCGGTAGCGCTCAACTGGGCGATCGACTCGGTGCGCAAGGGAGGCACAGTCTCCGTCATGGGCGCGTACGGCCCGATGTTCAGCGCGGTCAAGTTCGGTGACGCCATGAACAAGGGACTTACTTTGCGGATGAACCAGTGTCACGTCAAGCGGCAGTGGCCGCGGCTTTTCGAGCACATCCGCGCCGGTTACCTCAAGCCCAGCGAGATCATCACGCATCGGATTCCGCTCGAACACATTGCCGAGGGCTACCACATGTTCTCCGCGAAACTCGACGGCTGCATCAAGCCGCTCATCGTCCCGAACGCTGGATGAAAAGGAGAGAACGCCATGCCTTACACGCCCGAGCGTCCTGCGCTCACCGAATCGAGCGAACAACTGCGTGCGCGCATTCCCGGCTGGGGTGTCGACCTGAACCGCGAAGACCGTCCGTCTGTGCCGAAACTCCACCGCAGGGAAGATACCGGCACACCCGGTGAATTCCCCGAACGGCAGCCTGAGAAATGGCCGCGAGAACGGTCGATCGAGCACAAATTCCTCACCCCCGTGTTCGGCACCTCATGCCCGCCACGTGGCCTTTCCGGCGCGCTGCGAAAGTATTCATACCGGAAGTACAGCGAAGGACGCGCCGCGCACTGGTTATTGCTGCTGGGCGCCGACCGCGTGGACGCCTGGGAGCAGCACCTGCGGTCATTCCTCACCCTGCGCCCGGACAACCCGATCACCGAGACCGGTGTGCTCAGCGAATTCACCCGGCACGGGATCTCGTCGAGATTCGGCAAGAAGCGCGCCGATGTGAAGCACCAATGGCTTGACCCATTCATCGTCGCCGGCCCTTGGCTGCTGATGGCCGCGCTCGTATGGTCCGTTATTCGGAAGGCGCCGCGCTCACGACCTGCCCGACGAACCGCATAGACCAACCGAGGTATCGACCGCGTTAGCCGACCCGGCGCTAACCGTCGTCGCCGCTCTCGCCGCCGCGCTCACCCCTGCCACAGCCCAGTGCTCACTGACCTTCAGATCCACCGGTGACCGATTCGCCATCCTCCACCTGCCCGGTCCGGATCACGCCGGTGCGCACGCTGTGGGCCGCCACCTCATGCCGCACCGCCAGCGCCGCACAAGGACGCGGTGGTTTCGATCGTCTCGATGACCGCCCCTATACCCGCATCTTCTTTCCCTCAAACGGACGAAGATCGCCGACCACGTAGCCGAACCATTGAATGCGCCGCGATCCGCAGCCGCCCGCCGTGGTAAGAGACGCCGCCGCGCAGGGCCCGTGTACCGTTCGAGCCCAGCGAAGTCAGCGCCCGAATTGCCGAGCGGATCGACAGCGACATCATGCACATGCTCGGCGGCCACCAAGCGAAAGCCATGCCGACCGAGATCCTGCTCGACCAGCGGATGAGTCACTGCGAAGCGTTGGTGATCGGCGAAGACGAGACAGGTCCTCGCCCTGCTCGACGGCCACAAGCGGCGGACCGAGCTGCCCGGCGTGATATGGCTCGACTCGATCATACGCGAGCGGTCACAGGCGGAATAGGCTTCAAGAGCGGTCACCACTTGGCGCCGGACATCGACGGGTCGCCGTTCGTCGACCGCGGCTACCTCACGCAAGACCCGGACCGAACCAACGGATGCCTTGAGGCGAACATGGTCGGCCCGCGGCTGCCCCTACGACTGCTCGTCTGCGGCGCCGCGGTCTCGGCCAACCCGGGCATCACCATCCGCGAGCCGCGCAACATCCTCGACGAAATGGACCAGCTTCGCGATACCGGTGTGAACGCCTTCCGGTTCGTCGACAACCTCTTCCTCGGCGTTCCTCTCGTCGTCACCACGATAATGAACGCGTTCACGGCGGACCACGTCGGCGAGCGGGCGCAGTGGGACGCCACCGGGGCGGCATCTCCCTGGACGGCGTCCGCCGATCCGGGTTCGGATCGCGAACTGGCGGGGTACACGATGCTATGGATCGTTTTCTGGCATCTATCTTTGTCGAAAACGAAGGTTCCGAGCAAAACGGCAAGACCCTCGGGAGACCCGCCCGTTCGAGCTACGCGGGCCGGTCGGGGCCGTAGCCCCGGCGCTGGCCGATCTTGCCGTCCCGGTTGCGCACGATGTGCTCGACCTTGCGCTTCTGTGCCATTTCCCGGCCCTTGGTGACGGCGTCCGCCTTGGTGTCGTGGCTATTAGCGGCTCGCGAACTCCCCGCGACCCTGTTCTTCCACTGCCCGTTTTCGAACGAGGTTTCGATGCTACCGTCGGCCACGGGCGTCTCGCGCTCGTTACCGACTGCAACGGCGACGTCGTCCGCGTCTTGGGCGGTGGTGTAGGTGCCGAAGAGCGCGGGGTCGGGTTTCGGCGCGGTGCCAGGTCCGCCGAGGGCTTCGGGTTCCATCAGGTACTCGATGCCGCCGTCCCCGGAACTCCAGCCACCCTTGGCGCCGTCCGGGCCGTCGGAAAGGCGCCAGATGGTATTGTTGTGCTCCTGGTTCTCCTCGTCGAACAACGCCGTCGGGGCGATGTCGCTTTCCAGGCCATCGGCTTGAAGCTCTTCGATCGCAGCCAGCCACTGTTTCTGGTGCACGGTGTCCCGGGCGAGGTTGAATTGCAGCATCGCCTTCACGCCCGGATCGTCGGTCATGTTGTACAGGCGCGCGGTCTGCAACCGGCCTTGCGCCTCCGCGGCGACATTCGCCCGGAAATCGGCCAGAAGATTGCCCGACGCCACGACGTAACGGCCATTCCACGGCACCCCGTTCGAATCCGCAGGTAACGCGCCGCCGCCACCGACGATCGCCTGCTGGACGTCCATCCCGCCCAGCATCGCCGCCATCACCGGATCCTCCACCGCGTCCGCGGTCACCGTGGCAGGAGCACCCTCCAGCAGCCGGGCGACCATGGTGGCGAGCATCTCCACGTGTCCGATCTCCTCGGTCGCCGTGTCCATGATCAAGTCCTTGTACTTGCCCTCCATCCGGCAGTTCCAGCCCTGGAAGAGGTACTGCATCGTCACGGTCATCTCGCCATAAGCGCCACCGATCAGCTCCTGCAGCTTGCGGGCATAAAGCGCGTCGGGCTTCTCTGGTTTCGCATTGAACTGCAGCAACTTCGTGTGTCGGAACATCAGCCAAGCCCTTCTCTCAATGCGACAGCCGGCCTCTTACCAGAGCCGCACTCCGGGAATGCCCGTCCACACGAAAAGTATTCATGCCTTTCGGTCGATTCCGCTCTCCACCGTTCTCAGAGACGGCCTTGTCCGCGCGGTGGTGTACACCTCGGCTCCCACGTGGACGCCGACTGCCGTTCTGCAGGCCCGCGGCAAACCCGGGGCCCCTTGGCGCTCCCCCGCGGGCCTTGGGCGGCACTGGACCTCTGCGGCTGCCGTCGGTGCCTGGACGGACAGGGAGATTCGGGTGTCGAACGCCTGTCAGGGGGTACCCCCCGAGAGTCAATCAACACGAACCGAGTTCAGGAGAACATATGGCCACCGGTGAGACGGGCTTTGACGACGTCAGCTATGACCTTGTTTCCGTCCAGTATCATGCTTTGAAGGCCGGACACGATTACGGGCAATACGTCCGGGACGCCGACAACGCGGGACGCCAGGACATCGCCGATTTCTTCCGCGCGGTAATGGAAGAGGATTCAGCTCGCGCCAAGCAGTGCCACGAATTCCTGCGGGAACTATCCGGCACCTCGGCATCCGGCCCCGCCGTCTCGTAAGACTGCCAGGATGACCCGGCGGCGGCCGTTTTCACCGCGGCCGGGTTCGTCCGGCGGCCAGCACAAGCGCCGTAGCTGACCTTGGTGATCCGCCGAGTCGTACTGCTCACCGACAGGGGCGGCGTTCTTGTCGTCCACTGCCAAGGCCCGACGGCTATTGCCTTTGCGGCAGCCGGTCCACACCAGCACATGCCCCGCGAGGTCGTCGACCAGCGCGATCTCGTCGTAGGTCGGGACCCTATTCTCTTCCTTCTAAGGCGTAGGCCAGCACCAGCAGATGCGCAACCGCCGGACCCGCGACCCACTCTGCGTCGAGAGCAGGTCAAGGGACAGCCCACACCAAACCGACCCGCACGCCAGCTCTCGGGCCGCCGAAATCAAACCGCACAGCACCGTACATCCCGTCATGATCCGTCAGAGAGCGCCAAATCCCTGCCAGGGGCAGCCTCCTCGATCAGCTCTTCGAGGTGCTGCGTCGTCGAGGAAGCTGAAATTCGAATGCGCTTGCAACTCCGCGTACGGCACCTGCGGCACCACTCCACCATCATCCGTGCTTTGCCTGGTGTGAAGGTCGACCGGCGGACCGGCGTAACCGCCCTCTGACCGCACGTCCCGACCTCTCGCATACCTCGGCTCTGTTCCGCTGGTGCCACCGTTAAAAAGTTCAGCGGCCGTCTGCGGTAGGCCTCCTGCCTGAAGCGCTCGGTCATGCGGGGCTACCGCAACAAGGGACTTACCCGCCGCGGTACACAGCAGAGCACGGCCAGCGCTACATCCCCATGTTGCTGGACCGGCTCGCGAAAAGGGGAGAGCACCGCCGACCAACTAGCGACCCACGTGCTACCCCTACAGGACGCCCCCGGGGTTACGAGCTGGCCAAGAACAGAGACGACGGCTGCGTACGCGCGGTCTTCCGGCCCTAGCCGCCGCGTGTAGTCACCGCTTCGGCAGGTAGCCCCAGCGCATGAATCTCCACGGCTACGGCTGGCTCGGCTATCCCTCCATCCTCTGGTCGTCACCGTGCCCCCTCGGCGCGTGGGTGTGCTCGGGCCGGGTTCGACTTCGGTTCGGCGATCGTGACGCGGCCCGCACACGTGTCGCGATCAGCCTGTCCGCGCGGTGACGATTACCATCGCGACAGCGGTCTTCACCGCGTCGTACGCCGCACGGAGCACCGCAAAGGCCGCTTGCCCGGGTTGGCGGCGCTCACCGTCGTCAGCGTGGGCGCGGTCCTCGGCGGCCACCTAAGAGAACGCCAGATCGACCGTCTTCTCCCCGTCCGTCCATCAGCTCGAGCGTGACCACCGCATGGCCGGCGAAAGCGTGTCACCGTCCCGTGGCCCGCCGGGATCGACGATGTCGACCGCACGGCGGGTCACCCGACGGCTCGGACCGGTGCGCGGGACTACTTCTTCGTCTTACCGGCTTCAGAGGTCACGCTCGTCGCGCCGCCGGGCTCGCCAAGGGACGGTTCGGCGGTAGCGAACAAGGCGGGATCGGGCGGGGGCGCGACACCGGGACCGCCGAGAGCTTGCGGATCCATCAGGTACTCGATCCCCTCCGGACCGGTGGTCCAGCCGCCCTTGTTCCCGTCGGGACCGTCGGACAGGTGCCAGATGGTGTTGTTGTGTTCCTGGTTCTCCTCATCGAACAACGCCGTCGGCGCGATGTCGCTCTCCAGACCATCGGCTTTCAGTTCCTCGATCGCGGCCAGCCACTGGCGTTGATGCACTGTGTCCCGGGCGAGGTTGAACTGCAGCATCGCCTTCACGCCCGGGTCGTCGGTCATGTTGTACAACCGCGCCGTCTGCAACCGCCCCTGCGCCTCCGCTGCCACGTTCGCCCGGAAATCAGCCAGCAGATTGCCGCTGGCAATCACGTATCGGCCGTTCCACGGATAACCCTGGCTGTCGCTCGGGGTCGCCCCGCCACCAGAAATGATCGCCTGTTGCGGGTCCATCCCACCGAGGATCGCCGCCGTCGCGGGATCCTTCACCGCCTCGGCCATCGTCGTTGCCGGAGCACCCTCCAGCAATCGGGCGACCATGGTCGCGAGCATCTCCACATGCCCGATCTCCTCAGTCGCCGTGTCCATGATCAAATCCTTGTACTTGCCCTCGACACGGCAATTCCAACCCTGAAACAAGTACTGCATCGTCACGGTCATCTCGCCATAGGCGCCACCGATGAGTTCCTGCAGCTTCCTGGCATACAAGGCATCGGGCTTTTCCGGCTTTGCCTCGAACTGAAGCAAACTCGTGTGTCGGAACATCGACATCCTTCCGTCGCGACCGGTCGGTCGACCGGCGGCACGGGGAGCGGATGCCCTTTTGACCGGGAACCAACCATCCCGATTCCGGCAGTTCCAGTGTGAACGAGGGCTTCCCGGCGGAAAAGGCGCTCCCGCAGCCGAGAACCCCCTCACGACCTGCGCCTTCACGCCGGGTCGAGAACCCTCACCCGATCGGCTACGTTCCACAGGCGCCGACGCAGTTCGATGACGAACGCGGAGTCGGCGTATGCCAAAGTTTCGAGATCGATCTCGTCAGGTACGGGGTCACCGGTCGGGAGGAGCGAATCGAGAATCAACCCGGCCGCGCACAAAGCTACGGCGTCGTCCACCGCGGGCAAGTCCACCGCCTCGCGCAACCCAGGCGTCAACAGCAAATCGAAACTTCCGGCTCCCGAGCCGCGACAGCAGTACTCCGCCCGGTACCGGACTCCCCCCAGGAACCGAACTTGCCAAATCGTGCTCGCCGTGTTCCGCGCCATGCCTGCCTATACCCCGCTATACGGCGAACAAACAAGATCGACACGATCGGCACCTCCCTGACGTACTCAGGCGATCTCACGATACTCTGTCCATACCCGTACTACGACCACCCTTCCTCGGACTCTCCGACCCATCGCATCCGAGCTGCACGACGGTGACTCTCGCCGGAAGCCGGCCAATGAACGCGACCAAGCCGATCGTCCGGCAATCGTCAAGATGCTCGAAGCACGCCTGGCCCAACTCGATTCCGGGGGCAGACCTTCCCGTGATGAACAGCGGACTCAGTCTGTAAACCGATCCGGCGGTCGTGTGTGATCGGCCGGAAGAGGGGAACCCAATGGGGAGGAGGGCGAGATGAATGACGTGTTCGTCCGGCGCACTGTCGCCGCTGTGATCGGTGTGGGCGCGGCCTTACGTGGTGCGCGGTTGTTTCACCCTCGTGGCGTGGTGTTCGCCGCCCGGTTCACCGTGCACGGCCGGGATACACACGGCGTGCCGCTGCTCGACCATCCCGGCGAGTTCGCGGCCATCGTGCGGTTGTCGAAGGCGGTCTCGACGCCGGGCGGCATCGCCGACGTGCTGGGTCTGGCGGTACGAATCCACAATGCCGGCGGCGAAGGCGTCCCTGTCGACCTGGCCCTGGCCACCACAGGGAGCCGACCCGGCCTGCGGCACATCCTCATCCCCCGTCGCGACTTCGCCAGCGTCTACACCTCGCTGCTGCCCTACCAGGCCGGTGCTCGGCACCGGGTGATCGGGGCCGTTCCCGTCGACCCCGCCAGGCGGATCCCCACCTACCTCGCCGCGCTGCCCGACACGGTCGCCACCGAACCACTCACATTTCGGATCATGCTCGCCGACCTCACCGGACCTTGGCAGCCGGTCGCCACCTTGACCCTGACCCGGCCCGAGCACGGCGAGGATCCCACCTTCGACGTGACCACACACGCGCTCGAACAGCTTCACCCCCACGGATGGCTCAACTCGTTGCGGGGCCCGGCGTACCGGGCCTCGCAACGAGCACGAGGGACACTTCCCCCCGCTCCACCCACGCGCCGCGCACCGCACCGGTAGCGCGATTTCGGAAATCGGCGGGTGTCGTGTTCGACCGACGATCGCTTCCCGAACACGAACAGCCGCCGCTGCTGGATCTGGGCCAGATCAGTGCACCTAGCTGCGAAGGTTGTCGATCACAAACTCGGCGATCTTCTTGACCGCGCCGCAGGGATCGTTCTGCCAGGGACCCGCCTCCGGCTTTCCCCGCGTGTTGGTCTTGATGTGCACCAGCGTGTTGTCGTCGACGCCGAGAACCAGCCTGCACGCCAGAGGCCCCTCGTCACGCCTGCTCGGAATGTTCTCCTCGACATCCACGATCACCGCGGGGTAGCCGTTGATCGTCAGCTCTTCCCAGTGATTGCCGACATCGCGGCCTAGAGCGCGGCCGCTGTACAACGTGCTGATGCTCTCCCGCAGCGGCGGGAACCACGACGTGGTCACGTCGACCGACCGGCCGAGCACGATCAGGCATTGGCCCTGCCGAGTCTGTTCGTGCCTACCGTCACCGATACCAATACTCCGCAGCTGCTCCACGGTGATCGCCGAACACGGATCGGCGATGAACTTGTTGCCATTCAGCTGTGCGGGGATCGGCGGGACCGACACCGACGGTTCCGGTGGCGGAGGCGGCGGGCTCGTGCCGCAGCCGGCCAGCACCCCCAGTCCGCCGGCCATCAGCAGGGCGAGCCCTCGGGCGAGACATCGTGTCACGAAGGATCGGCTCCCGGTTTGATCCGCCAGCGGCGGGGTTCCCCGACCACCTCGACGCTCGTGTCGACATCCGAGATCTTGGGGAAGGTGGTCTCGATGACCGTAAGCTCGAGACCGCTCCCGACCAATGCTCCGATGTTGGTGATCATGCTGCCCAGGAGCGTGTTGCAGTCACGCCAGAACTTCTCGAACGCCGAGTTGATCGCGTCCACGAAGTCCTTGGCCGACAACGCAGCCAACGGCGGGACCAACAGTGATCCCATCACGATCGCGAACTTCCCGCTCAGCTGCGCGAGGTTCGCCGCACAGTTGCCGAGCGCGAGCAGCAGGTTCTTGTACGTGTCGATCACCGTCGTGGCGACCGTGCTCATCGTTTTGGTCAGGGTCGTGATGGAGACCTGGCCCTTGTTCAGGCTGTCGACTGCCATCCCGGAATACAGGGAGTACTGGTCGAACGCGTCACCACGCCATGCGGCCGTCAGTGACAGCTTCGTGTCATTGACGATCTCGGCCGCGTCCTTCAACTTGCTCTCCTTGGCGAAGGCCTCGGCCAGCCTCAGCGCCTTTTCCAGGTCGCCGGCGACGAACTTGCGGAGCTTGTCCAGCAAACCGATGATCCCGTTCGCGCCGATCAGGTCCGCGTACTCGCGGATCTTCGCGTCCGCGGCCTCCGGGTAGTTCATGGTGGCGAGTTCCGCGGCGGCCTTGCCCGGGTCAGGGGTGGTCACTTGATCTCACCCTCCAGCTTCTTCATCCGCTCATACGCTTCCTGATCCAGCTGCTCGTAATGGTTCGCGGCCTTGCCCAAGGCCGCGCTCAGCACAGCGAGCTGGGTCGAATTCTGGGCCGTGATCCGCCGAATCACGTCGATGGCCGCGTTGTACCGGTCCACCGTCCCCAGACCGTTGAGCCCGGGCATCAGGTTCGTCGCCGTCCCCGGCAAACCCAGATCAAATGGTCCGAGCGCGACATCGGCCAAGTCCACCACCGCGAAGTTCTGCAGCAATCCTGCCGCATCGGCAATCGCGTCGGCCGCGGCCCGCAACTTCTCCGGGTAAACGTGATAGCCCTGGCCAGGGCCGGGGTCGAACCGATCTGGAAGGCTCATATCAGCCGCTCCTCATCCTGAACGGCCGCGATGGTCGTCTCAAACCGGCGGGCCGCGGTCTCCTCCGCCCGCTGGATCCCCAGCAGCAGCTGACGCGACAAACTCGGCGCGCTGTAGTCCTTCATCGCGGCCACGTCCACCGACACATCGACCAGCTCACCCGCGCCGGTCACCGTCACCGACCCCAGCTCCCCTGGCAACGACCACGTGACACGATCCCGCGCCGCACCCGTCGCGGCCTGCTCGACCGTAACCACCGTCGCGTCGATCTCCCGCGCCAGGTGATACAGCTCGTCCTGGTAACTCACCAGCGATCCCGCCCCTCGTCCTCGAGATCAGCGTCCAGGAAGTCGAGCTGATCGAAACTCTCCTCCTCGACCTCCCCGGCATCGGGACGCGCTCCACGCGGCTCAGCCGCCGTCGTGGCACCGGGAGCAGCTGACGGCCCGACGACATTCCGTCGACCTGCCCCAGGTCCAGGGGCGGGTTCGGGCATCCATTCCTGGTCCTTGTCCACCACCGCGCGCACCTTGGCGACACCGACCTGCGCGGCCTCACGCCGGGCCACCGAGACCGCCTCCAGCACCGCGGGACCCAGCCGCTGTGGGTGAGAGCTCCGGATCACGTGATCCGCGATCGTCAAGTCCACAAGCCTGCCCTGACCAGTCACTACAGCCAACGCGACACCGTCAGCAGATCGCCCGGTAAACCGGGCCTGCTCCAGCTCGGTATCAAGCTCACCAGCCTGCTGCCGCAATCTGGGCACATTGAATGACACGCCGGCTCGCCCTCCCCGTCGCCCCGACATCTCCCCTGCTGGCCACCCAACCGGCCACGCCGAGTTACTCCGTGATCGACACACGAGCGTAACCGGCCGAGCGGCCAGCGTAGTCGAACTTGCCGACCCGTGTCTCGTCATTCCCTACACAGCCGATAGCCCCGCAAGTCGGCACCATGACCGACGGCGGAAAACCCCGACCCGATACGGCGGCCAGTGCGACTCACCGGTAGCCGGGACCGCCTCCGATATCCGGCGAACGACCTGGCGGCCGACGAACGAAATGCACGCGTGCTGCGCCATCTCGCCACCTTCATCAAAGCAGGTGGCGAAACGCTGCACGAGTCCTCCCCACTGGCTTTGCCGCGCGCTCGCCGACGCGACGTCGTGCGACCGCCCGCATCACATCCAAATTTTGATCATGGCGGTATGCTGCCCCGGCAGCGACTACGGATGGTGTCGGACCTGTCGCTCCTTGCAGGAGGCTGCAAGTTGTCGCTACATGCACTAGCTGGGGGTAAGGGTGCCGATTGAGACTGAGGATGATGCGACGCGAGCGCCCCGGTCGGACTATTTTCGCGCCTCCGATCTCGGCGCGATCCTGGCCGGTGTGCTCTCTGGCGCCGTAGGCGCTTACGCCTACTACAGCGACGTGCTGAGGCCGCTGGCGCACAGCTTCACCATCTGGATCGTGCTGGTCGTCGCGGTGACCGCCGGCGCACCTCGTCGGCGCGCGGTCATCCGGGCAGTTGAATCGCTGATCGCTGCTGTTCTTGCCTTTTACTGGGGTAAGGCCCTGTTCTATGGCATCAAGTACGAGGGCATGCCGTACCAGATCGACGTGTCGACGACAGTGCTGTGGTGCGCACTGGCGACCGCCGGCGGCCTCCTCGCCGGCTTCCTCTTGAATACGATCGGGCGAACCGATATCCGCGGCACTGTCGCTACCGCCGCGGTAATCGGGATGTTGATCGCCGACGTAGTCCGGCAGTCCGGCCGCTCAGGCATCGGCGTCCTACTGCTCGCGACGGTAGTCGCGATCGGCTTCGCCGGCTTTCGAGGGATTCGCTCGGTACGCCAAGGCATTCAGGTTGCAGCCTGCGCAATCCCGCTGGGAGGCCTCGGCTTCATAGTCGTGTCCGTACCGGACATCATCGAGGAAGTCCTGATCAGACTGGAGCACTAGCTCCTACCGCATTCGGACGCTCCGTCGACGACCGCCAGCCCGGTCCGCGAGAAGCCCGGATTCTTGTCGCGATTCGACACTTCGAATCTCAGCATCGCCGAGAAACCTCCGTTCAGCGAGTCCAAGTTAGAGGAATTCGTAGCGAATCAGCTACAACACTCGACAATCATAAGAATATGACAAATAGTTCCCAGTGACCCTGATCACACTCGTTCGGTGGTGTTCGGACATGTTGATCTAGTGGCAGGGTTAATTGATCGCAATTATTAGCGTGAAGCGGTTCTACTGGGGAGGGCTTTCAATGCAAGGTACATTTGCGCTCTGAGCACACCGCGGCTCATGCTCGCGCTCATCTGTCAGCAACAAAGCTGCGCCTGTTTGAGCTGCTGTTATTGCGGCAGTCTTCTCTTTAGCCCTGACCCGCCGCCAACCCCTGACTTCTTCCCTTTCACCACGTTCAGTGTGTTTGCCGTGGAACACGGAAGGCCCTCAGGGTGCGCTATGCGTTCGATTTCGAGGGTTGCATCCAATTAATATATGTCGAGAGGGTTGAAATGAAACGCGTATCGAAGATGCTTACCGTTGGCGTGGCGACGCTTGCGCTCGCGTCGCTGAGCGGCACCTCTGCTTCGGCGGCCACCGTGAGCGATGACTCAGCGGGGCGCTTCTGCGCCTGGGTGGTCGGGCCGGCCCAGAACGACGACGTGTCCCCCGTCCTGGCGAAGTCGTGCTCCGACGTATCACCGGCCGCGGCCGCGGCCGGACTGGCGTCCCAGGGGAACGAGCCCGCCATCTCCGCGATCGCCGAGGCCACTCCTCTGATGTACTGGTACTCGAACGGGAACTACAACCGCAATGCCGCGGGCAACATGACGACCATCTACGGGAACTCGGGACCGTGCGACTCGGCTGGCTACCGCGTCGAACCCGACTCGTACTGGAAGGCGAACATGTCGTCGATTCTCGGCGACAACAACTGCGGATACGCACACGTCACCAACCGCGCACTGAACTCGGCACATGATTTCAATATCGACTTCGGAGCCGAAGGCGCCTACCTGGGCGGCTGGGACAACAACGTCGGGCTGACCAAGGCACACGCCTAAGAATCCGTTTGAACTGTCTCTATCTGCCCGCATTTTCTACGGCAGATAGAGGCAGTCCGACTCCCGATATTCGCTCACCTGCGTTCGCAACGCGTCAAGGTGCTCCCGCGCACGCTCCAGCTTGACGTTCCACGACGTCTGCGGATCGAGCCGGGTTTCGTCAAGCGAATGCGCCACGCGCCAGTATCACACCGGCTGTCGATGCGGTAGCTGACATTACCGGCGCCCTATGCGGCATGAGAGGATGTGCCATCGCTACGCCATTGTCATGGCAAGTACGGTGTCTACACGTCTACTGTCGGTGCTCGGCCCGGGTTCAGTCGAATGCCATCAGAGGGTCGATTCGATTGGCGAATTCCTGCACCAAAGTTCTCCGCTCAAACCGCCGACGTCCGCTCATCGGCATGAGCGGACGTCGGCAAGCAGCGCGCGAGGTGCTCATCCCAGTTCGGCCGCCCAGCCTGCAGCGTCTCGACGTGGTGGGAAAGGTCGCTCAGGTGGGCGATCGGCGTCGAGCGACAGCGCGTTGGCATCGGATCCGATGGTGATGGTCGCCTACTGACCCTCTTCTCGACCGAATGCGGGCGGTTGTCACGGAGAAACGCGGTTGCACCAGACTGATACCGCCGCAAGATACTCAGTCACCCTATCCACATCGGACTTGCCCGCGCTGCGAAGGGCGAAGATGACATAGGACCAACCGAAGGTGGCTAGACCGTCCTCTGCGCGAGTGGTGATCGTGTCCGGGTCGAGCATCGTCACGCCAGCCTTCGTAAGCCGAGCGACGCTGTCCGCATACACAGGATGCCGACGAAGAACGGGCTTGACACACGGGGCCGCGACGATGGGAGCTTCGGCGCCGAGCATCTCGTTGAGCACACCCAACGCGAACGTATCGCTGATACCCGCTGCCGATGAACACATCCGTCACACCGTCGACCTCCTCGTCGACCGCTCCTGACTCCTCGCCGACAAGATAGACACCGGGAAGACCCAGACGATGCGGGGCCGCAAGAGTCCGGCGAGGTGGGCACTGTGAGTGATGACATCGGACCTTGTGAGTCCACGCAAGAGTGAGTCCAAGCTGTCGCCGGAGCAGGCCGCCGCGGCGGCGACGGTGGCCCAGGCGAAGGCGTGAGGGTTGGCATTGACCGGTCCGGACGGCCTGCTGAAGCTGTTCACCAAGAATGTGCCGGAAACCGCACTGAACGAGGAGGCGCCCGAGTGCCTCGGGCACGGGAAGAACCAGGCCGAGCCGGACCGCGAGTCGACGAATGTCCGGAACGACACTCGGCCTAAAATGGTGGTTTCGGACGCTGCGGGCGAGATCGGCATCAACGTGCCACGGGATCGGGAAAGCACGTTCGAGTCACAGATCGCGAGAAGCGGTAACGACGGTTTACCGAGGTGGATGACACCGTGTTGTCGTTGTAGAGAATGACGAGGGCATTTCGGCAAATTGCCGAGATCTACGGATCTTCGGTCAGTAAAGAGACGATCTCGCGGGTTACCGACAAGGTCGTCGCTGAGATGCAGGACCGGGCCTGACGGCCGCTGGACGCGGTATACGTGGCCGTAGTGAGTCACTCGACGGCATGTCGCCCGGTCCAGGACACGCCTACACCCAAGAGTGCGTAGGATCCAGTCTGCATTTAGGCTTCTGTCCGACAGGAAGGGCCGAGCTCGCGCCGGGAGGCAAGGACGTGGAATACGCTGCCGGCAGCGGCGGCCAAAGCCATGGTGAGCGGATCGAGGCTGGGTTGCGGGTACTCGACCTGCCCGCCTCCAGGGGGATACGGGTGATCGGGACGATCGACCCGGCGACTCACGCATCGTGGGAGACGAGCTTGCACATGCTGGTCAAAGGTGGAGGTGGGACAGTGGATCTGTCTTGCCTGTCGTTCACCGACGTACGCGGGGTCAGTGCCCTCGTCGACGCGGCCCGCAGTGTCCGGCCACCGGCTTCGCTGACGATCCGGCACCCGCCGGGTAGCGTGTGGAAGGTGTTGCGCCTGTTCTGGCCGGAAGAAGCGGCTCAGCTCATCACCGATGACGGTCGGTCGACATGAACGCGCCCAGCACGACCGCGGACCCGTTCGTCCACCCCGCTTTGTTCTACGAAGGCCAGGAGGACTACCTGGCGGGTACCCTGCCGTTCATCCGCGAAGGCCTGCTGGCAGGCGAACCGGTCGCGGTGTCGGTTCCCGGCCCCAATCTCGAACTGCTGCGCACCGCGCTGGGCCGGAACGCCGACCAGGTCCGGCTGCTCGACATGACCGAAGAAGGCCGTAACCCCGGCCGGATCATTCCCGGGGTCCTCCGTGCCTTCGCCGACAGCCACCCCGGCCGGCGGGTCCGCATCATCGGCGAACCGATCTGGGCCGGTCGTACCGAACTGGAATATCCGGCCTGCGCCCAGCACGAGGCGTTGATCAATCTCGCGTTCACCGGCCGCGACGTCACCATTCTCTGCCCGTATGACATTACTCGTCTCGACGCGCGCGTTCTGGCCGACGCCGAAATCACCCACCCCGTGCTGGTCGACGCCGGCGGCGAGCGCCGCAGCACCGGTTACGACCCCCACAGCATCATCGGCGGCTACAACATCCCACTTCCCGAACCGGCCACCTGCGTCGTCATCGACGCCGTCACCCGCGACTCGGCCTCCATGGCCCATGCCCGCACCGCGACCCGCGAGCAGGCGCACCGGGCCGGACTCTCCCGGCACCGCATGGAAGACGTCGAACTCGTGGTCGCCGAATTGCTCGGGAACAGCGTCGACCACGGTGGCGGTCAGGGACGGCTCCGGTTGTGGACCGAGCAAGGCCTGCTGATCTGCGAAGTCCACGACAACGGCCACCTCACCGACCCACTGGCCGGTCGACGTCCCGTCTCCGCCGGAGAACTCCGCGGCCGCGGCCTGCTGCTGGTCAACTTGCTGTCCGACCTCGTACGCGTCCATACCGGTCCGCACGGCACCACCATCCGGGCCTGCTTCACCAGGCCCACGGACTGAACCGGCCTAACCGCTCAGCGCGAACGCCGATCACTGAGGGATCCTTGCCCCGGAAAACACCCACCGCGTGCCACTACCTGAGCTCACCAGTTGCCTGTCACCTGCACGCTTCAGGTCCGATTCGTTCATTCAGCCGGCTATTGCCAGCGTGCGGCCGGTTTCGGCTGGTTCGGCCGCTGGGCCACCGAGATCATCTTCGACCGGGACAGGGATAACCTTCCGTCGGTCATGTCGCCGGAGCGGAGGTACCGGGCCGTGGCCGCCACCCGTCCCTCCCTCAATCAGAGCCTCGGCGCCGACGGCTTGATCCGCGACGATCCGGACCATCGCGGGATGGAACCCCATCACCGCGCCGGCCAACGCCCTGTTCGCCAACCCCAGCCCTACGCCTGGCCCGCACGACACGCCGCGCTGTACATGGCACTCTGGGCGATAGGCCTCATCGCATTGTTCATGGCTCTGTCGGTCACCCGGTACCGACGTTTGAACATCCGGTGAACGAGGCAATCCGGCCGATACCACGTGTCGAATACCTAGCGAGTGCGTCGCCCCGAGGATGCGGACACCCACATGAGCCCCCAAGGGAGAACGCATGTCTGACACTCCTCCGCGAAGTCAGAGGCCCGAACGTGAAACCGCCACGGCACCCAGGCCGTCGCCGATCATCCTCACCTGCGCATTGCTGCTTCTGGCGGCCGCGATCGCCATCCGTATCGTCGACAGCAGCAGGTACGGGCTGCCCATCGGTCTCGGAATTCTCGGCATCATAGTGCTGGCCGGTTACCTTCAGACACGACACAGGTACCGTCGTGACAGAAGGGCGGCAGACGAGCCGGACTGCTCCAAATGACTGATTTCGCAGCCGCGGACGAGTCGACCACGGGAAGGTCACGGCTGGGCGCCCGGTGGGCGCTTTACCGCCGTCGACGTGGAAGTCGGGTCACTTGGTCGGGACCCGCGGTTTCCCGGTCACGCAACTGTCCACGAAGTACTCCCCATGCAGCGAGATCCAGTCCACCGTGGCGCTGTACGGCTCGTCCCACGGCGCGCCGCCCCCGGTAAAGCGGCTGTAGTTATTCAAACACTCCTCAGGCGTGGGAAGCTTGTACTCGGCGAGCAGCACCAAGTGCGCCTCGGCGCCTCGCTCACCCGCCCTTCGCAGTTCTTCCACTTTCTGCTCCTCACTCATCATCGTGATCGAGCATGACGAGACCAGCAGCACCATCGCACCGGCCGCCACGGCGACCATCGTGCGCCCCCATCTCTTGGTCATGCACACAAGTCAAGCAGCACGCGTTCGTGCGCGGAGCGCGGTGGCGTAGTTCGGCGGCGTCGCGCTCGTACCGGTAAGCCGGCCGCGGAGATCGCCGGGCTGTTCGTGCCAGGTGACGGCGGTGATCATCGCTCACGACCCTGCTGGGCGGATGGCCACGTCCATCCAGGTGAGAGCGAGCGTGGAACACGCGAAACAGCGGCTGGCTGGACGTGCCCGACGTATACTGTGCAAGTACGCCGTTCCGGCGTGCGATCGTCGCCCTCTCACCGCGCTAGTTCGAGCGCCCGCGATGATAATGACGAGCGGCTTTCGCCCGGTTTCCGCAGGCGGCCATCGAACACCAACGCCTGGTGCCGTTACGAGTCGTGTCCTCGAAGTACAGCGTGCAAGCCGGATGACCGGAGCACCGCTTGATGCGTTCGGGACGCGCGCGAAGCAACGTCAAGTAACTGTAGGCGGCGAGCCACGCGGGCCGCCATGCCATCTGTTCGACTTCGAACACGTCCGTGGGTTCGCCTTGGTACAACTCCGGCCGCAGCCGCCCGTGTTCCAGCACCGCGTTCAGCGCACATTCGGCCGCCACACTGTGGTTGTCGAGCACCTCGCGCAGCACGGACCGGGTGTGACGTAACGGTTCTTCCGCGCCGGGTGTGACGGCGAGACCCCGTTCGGTCAGCCATGCGCCAACGCCTCCGGGCTCATTGAACACGTCCTGGTGGGCACCACGTTCCGGCCATGTGGTGTTCACCAGGTCCAGCGCGAGCGGTTCACCGACCAAGGGACGTTGCAGCACACCGCTCATTCTACCCCCGTCGTCGTCTTGACAGGTTAGACCCCGCCATGCTCTAGTCTAACCGTTCCAAAGTCTTTAGACAGTTATAATTGACCGGCCAGGCCGATCTCGAGGAGCTCTACATCCATGCCTGACACCACTCCGGCCACCGTCCACCACCGCACCGCGACCATCGACGGCCGGCGCGTGTTCTACCGCGAAGCCGGCGACCCGGCCGCACCCGCGATCGTTCTACTGCACGGCTTTCCGACGTCGTCGTACATGTTCCGTACGCTGATTCCCGGGCTGGCCGACCGGCACCACGTCATCGCCCCCGACCACCTCGGCTTCGGCTTCTCCGACGCCCCGCCCGTCGATCAGTTCGATTACTCGTTCGAGAACCTGACAACCACCACACTCGGCCTTCTCGACAAGCTCGGCCTGAAACGCTTTGCCCTCTACGTCCAGGACTACGGCGCTCCCATCGGGCTTCGCATCGCCAGCCGGGATCCGAAACGAGTCAGCGCCCTGCTGGTGCAATCCGGAAACGCCTACTTGGAGGGCTTCACGCCGTTCTGGGATCTTCTTTTCGCGCACGCCAAGGATCGCGAGGCACATGAAGCGGAGGTACGCGGCCTTCTGGAGCCTGCGGCGACGCGATGGCAGTACACCCACGGCGTCCCCGCGAGCCGAGCCGACCGGCTCAGCCCGGACACCTGGACCCTCGACCAAGCTTTGCTCGACCGCCCCGGGAACAACGACGTACAGCTACAGCTGTTCTGGGACTACCAGTTCAACCTAGATGCTTACCCGGCTTTCCAGCGGTACTTCCGTGAGCACCGCCCGCCAACCCTGATCACCTGGGGCGAACACGACGAGATCTTCAGCGCCGACGGAGCCCGCGCCTTCCTTCGCGACCTGCCCGAGGCGGAACTCCACCTTCTCGACGCCGGACACTTCGCCCTGGAGACGAACGGCCCGGAAATCACCACCCTCATCCTGGACTTCCTCGACCGCTCCTTACGCTGACCGCACCCGGGCAAAGTGCCGCGGCGGCAATGCACCCCTTCCGATGATCACCGGTGCCGTCGATCTGTTCCCGTCGTCGCTCTCCCGTTGAGCGAAGCCTGATCGCGCTCAACGGGAGAGCCACCGCGGCCGGAACTGCATCCACAACTCGCGCTTCGCGGTCACCTTCGATTCTCACCATGGGGGTTCGTTCGCGTCCAGCGCTCGACAACCTCTCGTGGCGGGGCCATCCGTCGGAAGACATCGACCGCCTGAACGGGTGGTTTCCCGCCCCGCGGGGAGGGTAAATCCAGAGTAGTCCCGGAAGGGATTGCAGGGTCGGTGGCCGCGATCTCTCCCACTTCAGCGCCGCCGGCCCGACGTGGCCGGTTTCCCTTGGTGCGCACGCACGAGGGGAAATCGGCCACTTCCATTTGCAGTACCGCTTCTCCGCGTGTCACCCAGTCGGTGTCCTGAGTGGACAGTAATGAGGTGGGTGGATAAGGCACCCTGGCCCGCGTCCCTGCTCCGACGCGGCATCGACCTCGGCGACGAGGTCTGGCTAAGCCCGTCTCGGCACTCTCATGACGGCGAGGCGGTGACATCCAGCGGCACGGAATCGGCGCCCGAGTCCTCAAGCGTCTCCGCCGCGACCTGATCGCCAGTTCAGCGGCCGGACGGACGCAAGACCGTCGCCTGTTCGGGTCTTGCCGGTGAGTGTGCGGTCAGGGACCGTGGGTACTTGTTCTTTCGGGTCGTGTGCTGTCGGGGACACACGCTGACCTTTCAGGGGGCTCGTCGACGATGCGTCGCGTCACGGTGTATTTCTGTCTTGCCCTGCTCATCAGCGTTTCCGCACCGTTCACCGCGGCGAACGCGACTCCGCGTGATGTGGCGGCGCCGAGCATCGACCACGTCTTGTACTGGAACGAGGTACTGCTCGACGTCTTCCGGCGTCTGACCGGTGAGAGCGCGGCACCGACACGGCTGGCCAGGTCGGCGGCCATGATGCACGGCGCCGTCTACGACGGAGCCAACTCGGCGCGGTGTGCGACCGCGAGCGGGTGCCTCGGGCAGCCGTATCTGACGCGGGTACCCGCGCCGTCCGGTGCCGCTCCCGACCCGAGCAGCGCCATCGACCGCGCCGCCTACAAGATCCTCACCGGCCTCTACCCCAGCAGCCCGGTCGACTTCACCGCGAAGCTGGCGATGGCGCAGTCGACGATTCCCGACAGTGTCAGCCAGGAGCAACGGGACAGAGGCGCCGCGATCGGCGAGCGGACAGCGGCGGTCATGGTCGTAACCCGGGCGAACGACCGCTCGGACGAAACCGTCCCCTACACCCCGGGCACCCGGCCGGGCGACTGGCGGCCGACCGGCTCCGGCGACGCGCTCACCCCGAACTGGGGTCTCGTCCGGCCGTTCACCATGGACACGCCGAACCACTTCCGCCCGTCACAGCCCGAAGGGGCACAAGACATCGGCGAGCTGCTCGCCTCCTCGACCTATCAGGCGCACGTGGCGGAGGTCCGCGACGTCGGCAAGCTCAACTCACCCTCACGCAGCGCTGACAAAACCCAGGCCGCGCACTTCTGGGCCAACGATCTCGACGGCACCTACAAGCCACCGGGCCAACTGCTCGAGCACACCGCGATCATCGCACGGCTCCTGCCGGGGCAAGACCAATTCGGCAATGCCAAGCTGTTCGCCCTGATGTCACTCGCCCTCGCCGATGCCGCGATCGCCGCCTGGGACGCGAAGTTCCGGACGGACATCGACCTCTGGCGTCCGGAAAGCGCGATCAAGCTGGCCACGACCAACCCCGACCCGAACTGGCGGCCCGAGTCACGGCGGACCGACGGCACCACCTTCTCGCCACCGTTCCCCGCGTTCATCTCGGGCCACGCGTCCTTCGCCGGAGCGTGGGCCGGTGTCATGAAGCGCTACGTCGGCACCGACAACTTCGGCTGGACGGCGACCACGGACGACCCGCTCGCAAAGGGCGTCACCCGGTCTTTCGGCACGTTCAGCGACGCAGCCAGAGAAAACCAGCTCAGCCGGGTGTGGCTGGGAGTCCACTACCGGTTCGACGGCGAGTACTCGTTGACCACTGGCGACAGGATCGCCGATCGGGTGACGCGGAACTTCCTCGGCACGGATTCGACACTCGGTCTGGACTCGTTCGCGCGGACGGTGACCGCCGGATTCGGCACGGCGGAGGCCGGTGGTGATTGGTGGGTCGGCGGACCCGCTGCCGACTACGCCGTACGCGGCGGCGCCGGCCGGATCACGATGCCCGTGGCCGGCGCGGGACGCAGCACGTACCTGAACCGGATCCGCTCGACCGACACCGATCTCACCGCCCGGATCAGCACCGACAAGATCGCCACCGGCAACGGAGCCTACGTTTCGGCGGTGGGGCGGAAAATGAACGACGCGGGCACTTATCGGGCGACGGTCGTCCTGCGCCCGGACGGCAGCGTCCGGCTCGGACTCCGCCGCTCCGACGAGACGGGCGCGGAGATACCGCTCACCACCGACCAGCAGATCGCCGGGATCGCCTACCAACCCGACAGCGTGCTGCGGATCAGGCTCCAGGTCACCGGCACCTCGCCGACCACCGTACGCGCCAAGGTGTGGGCGAACGGGACGACCGAACCCGGCTGGCAGGCAACCGTGACAGACCAGACCGCCGCGCTTCAGGGCGCCGGAAACGCGGGTTTGCTCACCACCCTCTCCGGCTCGGCCACCAACGCGCCGCTCACCGTCACCGTGGACGACGTCTCCATTTTCCGCACGACCGGGTGACGCGGGAACGTCATGAGCGCCAAGGGGATCACCTGAGATCCGCGTTCGATCCGTGCTCGGCGGCGATCCTGAGGAATCTCGCTATCGAAGGTGACCGGCTCCCTGGGCGCCAGAGTGCCAGGGTCCGGTACGGCGTCGCATCGCCGACCGGCCGGTAGACGACGTCCGGGCGGACGTTCACGGCGGCCAGCGAGGCGGGCACCAGTGCCACGGCCTGCCCGAGAGAGACCACGTCCAGCAGTTGGGCGGTGTCGTGCACGACCGGCCCGTCGGACCGGCGATCGGGATGGCCCAGCCAGTAGCCGCGCTCGACGATCCGCGAATCCGCCCATCGCGGGGCGGGCTCGGCGATCAGGTCGGCGACGCAGAGCATGTCGTGCGCGGCGAGCGCGTGATCGGCGGCGAGCGCGGCGACGCGCGGTTCGGTCGTCAGAAGCTCGGTTTCGAGGCCTTCGCCGTCCACACAGGCGGCGATCGCAAGATCGGCGCGTCCGTCACGGACCAGCTCGGCCTGTTCACCGAACCCGCTCACCACCACACGGATCTCCGCCGCGGCCGGATCCTCCTGGAAGCGTTCGCGGACGCGGTGCAGCAGCCGGGTGGCCACTCCGGGTTTGGCGGTCACCACGAGCGCGTTCCCGCCCCGCCGCGTCCGGCGAACGGCTACGTCCAGTGCGGCGAGGACCTTGGCCGACTCGGCGAACAGGGTCTCCCCGGCGGGAGTCAGCGCCAGCCGCCGGCCGGTGCGGTCGAACAGTGCCACGCCGATCCGGCGTTCGAGCCCGCGGATGGCCCGTGACAGCGGCGGTTGCGCGATACCGAGACGGCCGGCCGCGCGGGTGATGTTCAGGTCTTCGGCGACGGCGCGGAAATAGCGCAGTTCGCGGATCTCCGGATCCGGCATACCGCCAGGGTAGGGCCCGCACACCGGATCGGTGCTTCCGTTCCGGCGTGCGGTCGGCTGAGGTGGTGGCATGCACCCCCACGAAGTCGCGCTCGTCACCGGTGGCGGCAAAGGCATCGGCAAGGAGATCGCCGGGCGACTGGCCGCGCACGGACTCACCGTCTACCGCGGTGCGCGGAACCCGGAACAGGGCGGCGCGGCCGGACCGAACATCCGGCCCGTCCGGCTCGACGTCACCGACGAAGCGTCCGTAGCGGCTGCGGTCGAGGCGATCGAGGCCGAGACCGGCAGACTGGACGTCCTGGTCAACAACGCCGGCATCACCAGCGAATGGGGTCTGCGCACCACCGACTTCACGGCCGCGCACCTGCGCGAGGTGTACGAGGTCAACGTTTTCGGTGTCGTCACGATGATCTCGGCCTGCTTGCCCCTGCTGCGCCGCTCCCCCAACCCGCGCGTGGTCAACCTCTCGAGCGGGCTCGCGTCCCTCACCCTGCTCAGCGATCCGGAAATTTCCCTGCCCACTGAAGGATTCCTCGCCTACAGCTCGTCCAAGGCCGCGCTCAACGCCTTGACCCTGCTCTACGCCGAAACCCTCCGAGCCGACGGCATCAAGGTCAACGCCGTCAGTCCCGGCATGGTGCCGACCGACCAGAACGCCGGAGCCCCCTTCCCGCGCGGGCACCGCACCGTCGCCGAGGGCGCGGCCGTTCCGGTCCTGCTCGCGACGGTCCCCGCGGACGGCCCGTCCGGCGTCTTCCGCGGCCCGGATTCCCTCGAGGACGTCATCCCCTGGTGAACCCGAGCCCGTCGTCAGGGCTGCCTTCACCCTTGGCCAGACTGCCCTCATGCGTGTCTTCCCCACTTCCCCCCGTGCCCGCAAGGGCGTGGTGACGGCCCTCATCGCCGCGGTCGTGCTGGCGGCGTCGGCATACGGCCTCGACCTACTGGTCAACGCACGGACCTTCCAGTTCTACGGCGGCCTCACCCACCGGGTCGACGTGCCGGACAAGGTCGTGGCGCTCACCTTCGACGACGGGCCGGATCCGGCGGGCACCGCGGAACTTCTCGACGGCCTGGCCACCGCCGGAGTGCCCGCCACCTTCTACCTGACCGGCAGGGAACTCGAGCGGCACCCGGACCTCGGCACGCGGATCGCCGCCGCCGGCCACGCACTCGGCAATCACTCGTACTCCCACGAGCGGATGGTCTTCGTGTCGGCCGAAACAGTGGCCACCGAGATCGAGCGGACCGACGCGCTGATCCGCCGGGCCGGCTACCGCGGCGAGATCACCTTCCGCCCGCCCAACGGCAAGAAGCTGCTGGCGCTACCGCGATACCTCGCCGACCATCACCGGCAGACGATCATGTGGGACGTCGAACCGGACTCCTACCCCGAGGTGGCCGCCAGTGTCTCCGGCATCGTCGAGCACACGATCGAGCACGTCCGGCCGGGCTCGATCGTCCTGCTGCACGGGATGTACCAGAGCCGGACCACGACCAGGCAGGCGGTGGTCCCGCTGGTCGAGCGGCTACGCGGACTCGGCTACCGGTTCGTCACGGTGTCGGAGTTGCTGTCAGTCCGGTGAACCCAGTGCCTGTACGGCTTCTCCGCCGGCAAGGACCCGGAAATCAAGCTCAGGTGTTGTCCTTCGACGTGGTGCGTGCGAGGTGGCCGACCAGCCGGTTGTGCGTGAACTTCTTCCAGCCGCCACGGTGCATGAACGCCAGGAACCTGCCGCCGAGTCCGGTGAAACCGTCGTGGGCCAGGCGAAGGCGCGTGTGCCCGCCGTCGGCCGCGGCCAGGGTCCAGGTGACCGTCGTGGTGGTGCGCATCCGGCTGCCGCGCCAGGTGTAGGCGAGCACATGCGGTTCGTCGACGACGGTGACCTCGCAGTGCACGACGCCGTCCCAGCCGGGCATCGGTTTGGCGCGAAGGGTGAACGGCCGTCCCACCACCGGCGCGAATCCGTCGACCGGCATCAGCCAGTCGGCCATCGCCTCGGCATCGGTCAGCGCCATCCATACCCGCGACGGCGGGTACGGCAGCTCGACGTCGACGGTGATGTCCCGCGATGTGCTCATTTTCCCTCTGTTTCGTCGGCAGCCTGGCGGTCGAGGTACGCCCGCAGGCCGCCGATCCGCTCGGTCCAGAACTCGTCGAATATCGCCGCCCAGTCGTACAGCTCGCGCAGCGGCTCCGGGCGCAGCCGATACAGCCGCTGTCGTCCGGAGCGTTGCTCCGTGACGAGACCGGCCGCCCGGAGCACCGCCAGGTGGCGAGACAGCATCGGCAGCCCCACCCCCAGTTCGTCGGCGAGGGCGCCGACCGGCAGCTCGCGTTGTCGCATGAGGGCTTCCAGCGCTGCCCGGCGAGTGGGATCGGCCACCGCGCGGAAGACGTCTTCGGTTGCCACCGGCCTCGGCATGCATCATGTTTATGGTAAACGTGAACTGTTGTCAAGCCGGTCAGAGCGGTGCTTTCGCGATTTGCTGAAGCAGTGACAGCTGGTCCCAGAGCAGCCATTCCTCCTGGATCTGGGTGCCGCGGACGCGCATGACGCTGATGCCGCTCACCGTGACCGGGACGCCGGTGCGAGGGATCCCGAACAAGGTGTCCTTGTGCGTGCCCCGGCCGGTCCACCTGCTCACGACGCGATCTCCCTGGGCCAGTTGCAGGTCGACCGTGGTGGCGAAGTCCGGCATCCCGGTGCGGAAGGTCGTGACAAGACTGGCGAGCCCGCTCCTGGTGGCGGGCAGCAGGCCGGTGGGGTCGTGCAGGACATAGCCGGGGGCGAGCAACAACTGCAGGAGACCGAGGTTGCCGCTGTTGTACACGCCGGCGAACAGACTGCCGACCAACGCCTTGAGGTCTATCAGGCCGAGCGATCCTCCTCCGGGAGCGAGGGAGCCATTGGCGCGGAAAGGCGCCGGGGTGAACTTCGGTGGTACCGCCGCGTCGGAGGCCGACAGCACCGTGAGCTTCGGCAGCGAGACACCGAGCTGGCGCAGCATGGAGACACTGTCCCTCGACTCCCATTCCTCCACGATCAGCCCGTCGCGCACGCGGACGATCGAGATGCCCGCGATGTCCACGGTGGCGTTGGTCGCGGGCCTGCCGAGCCAGGTTCCGGTGTTCACACTCGTCTGGCGCCACCGTCCCGCGATCAAGTCCCCTTCGGCCACCAGGTCCTCGAACGTGGTATTGAACCGGGAGAACGCGGCGAACACCGTGTTGGTGAAAAAGGCTTTCGTACCGGCGAGACCGGTCTGCTGCCCGGTCTCCTCGCCCGGCGCACGGTCGTGGTGCAGGAAGTTCTGGCTCAGGAACTTCTCCGCCGCCGGAAGATTCTTGCCGTCCAGCACTGTCGTGACGAAGGACTGGAGCACTGTCGTGTTCGCCGCAGTGGTCATGGCAACCGTCCCCTTTGTTCAGTGATCGCCCGCGGCGAGCAGCGGCTGGATGTCCCACTGCTGCCAGGACTCGACGATGACGCCTGCCCGGACGACCAGGATCGTGATGCCGGACAGCGTGATGTACCGGCCCGACGGCGGGATGCCCATCAGGCCCCCGCGTTGCGTGCCCCGGGACGTCCAGCGGACCACGGCCCGGTCGCGATCGACGACGAGCAGATCGACGGCGACGTTGACGTCGGGAAACGCGGTGCGCCACCGGCCGATGAACTGGCGCACCCCGTCCCTGCCCGGCCGCTGCCCGGCCAGCGGCGTGTGGTTCGTGTAGTCCGGGGCGAACAAGGTGTCGACGGCGGCCAGGTCCCCGGCGCTCCAGAGGTCGTAAATGAACCGGCCGGCGGCGACCGTGAC
Organism: Amycolatopsis coloradensis; assembly: GCF_001953865.1. Taxonomy (GTDB): domain Bacteria; phylum Actinomycetota; class Actinomycetes; order Mycobacteriales; family Pseudonocardiaceae; genus Amycolatopsis; species Amycolatopsis coloradensis. The sequence goes on along the minus strand of NZ_MQUQ01000026.1, from coordinate 38,855 downwards.
GTTGTCGCTGCCGCCGCCGTCGGCGTCGAGCTCACCGGGCGCGCTCGCCGCGCCCGTCTGCCGTAGTAGATCGTTCACGTCGGGGGCCTCCCACCCTTCGGCCATCTTGCCCTCGCGCACCCTGGTGATCGTGATCCCCGGGATGCTGACCTGCTTGCCCTGGTGGACGCAGGTCAACGCCCACCGCGTCGCCACCAGATCGTCCTGGGCGACTTGGTCCTCGATCCGGGCCGACCAACCGGAGAACACGGTGTTTCCGGCCTTGACGAGGCCCGCGACACCGGCGAGGCCGACGGCTTCGCCCCACACCGCGTCGTGCAGAACGTAGGAATCCGCGAAGTAGCGGGTCGCGAGCTGTCCGATCGCGCCGTCGGACATGTCCCGCGCGTAGCCGAGCACGAGCGCCACGCTGTCGGCTTCCTGCGTGGAGCCACCACCGCTGACGTCGGCGTCGAGCACACTCGCGTTGTCACCCGCGAGGTCGAGGACACCGCCGGGTTGCAGCAGCGCGCCGTCACCCGCATACAGCTGAGCGGGCTGTCCGGTGATCAGCGGAGCGGACCGGCCGAGTGGGTCCGCCGCGCGGGTGACGATTCCCGTCCCGGACTGGAGCGTCACCGTCACCGTGCCGGACTCGACGTGCACGATGCGCGGGCCGTCGGAACCGCCGGACGTCCAGTGCTGCCCGCTGACGATGGTGGACCTGCGCGCCGACGCGGTGGCAGGCGCGGCGGGCAGCGCGGTGACCGGACCGAGGCTCAGCGGCTCGAAGGTGATACCCGGCGGGAACTGCTGGGCTGGCTCACCGGCGAACAGTGCCAGCCCGAGGATGCGGGCCGGGCCTTTCCCCACCGTGCGGGCGCTGTGCACGACGTCGCCGGGCACCACCAACTGGTCGTCCACCGTCACCGTGAACGTCTGGCCCGCGGGGATGTCCTGTGCGGTGCGGCTCCCCGCGGAGGTCTTGGTGACCACGCCCTCCGCGTTGAACTCGAGGGTCCCTCGCAACACCCGGAAGGCGACGGGACCGGCGCCCTTCGCCGGCGGGAACGACGCACCGACGCCGTAGTCGAAGTGCGCCAAGGCGAAGAAGGCGGGCGCGTTCACGAGCGTCCGGAAAGTTTGCCGGATCAGCGGATCCGTCCGGGTGGCCGCCGTGTTCTGGTCGGCTGGCTGCGTCATGGTGACCTTCCACGTTGTCGGTGTCGGCCTATTCCTCACCGAGGTGTCGTAACGTGCTGATCGACGGCGCGAAGAAGTAACCGCCGCCGGTCAACGTGGTCCATGGTCGTTCGGGCTCCAGCGGAATCGTGCGGACCCCATCGCCGTCGCGCACTCGGAGGCCGAACACGTGCTTGCCCGTGAACGCCGGACCGACGATCAGGTCTTCTCCCGCGTCCGGCACCCGGAACCCCGGGTTCGCCAGCCAATTCTCGAGGACGAATTCGAACTGTCGCCGGATCGAGGTCTGGTAGCTCAGGAAAAGCAACCCCTGGTCCCGATCGTCCACAGAGGACGCGAAGGGGATGCCCCTGCGCAACATCCGATGCCGCTGCGTTTCGGCCGGATCGAGGTCGTCCCTGGGGTAACTCTTCCGGATGTGCGCCGCGTACGGGCAGGCCAGCCCGTCGGGGTCGGGTGCCGCGGGTGGGAAGCCGTCGCTCGCTTGCCGCGGCGACCGGTAGGCGAAGTCGTTGTTGGCGCGACGGTCGACGGCCAGCACCGGGTCGTCCACCTCGGGCGCCCGGATCGTGGGCGCGCCACTGCGCCATCTGCCGACCAGCAGTGCGGCGAGCCGTTCCTCGGTCAGCCCGGCGAGTGCCGGCTCGGTGGCGGCCAGCCGTCGCGCGGTGGCGCCGGTGAAGCGGCGAAACTCGACGGGATCCTGCCGGAACCGGCCGTACACCAGGAAGGACCCGTTGCGTGCCCAGCCGGGTGCCTCAGTACGCGCCATCGGCGGGCCGGTGCCGCTGGAGGGTTGTGCCGGGTAGCCGAAGATGAACTCACCCGGCCAAACCAGTACCTGCCCGGGCTTGCCCTCGTTCGGCCGCGCGGGGTCCTGCCGAGGTGTCAGCGGCTCCCACGGAAGGTCGGATCTGCGGCCGCGCAGACCGGGTTGCGAGATCCCGTCCTGGAAACCGAACGGCTCGTCGTCCGCGGCGTCTCCGGTGAGCCTCGCTCCGTACTCCTCGGCGATCGGCCGGAAGCCGGGAGCCAGCAGCTTGACCGCCTCGGCCACCTGGGCGCGCAGCTTGTCCTTATCGTCGGACGCGACGAGAAGGAGCATGTCCGCGTTGTCGCCGTCACCCCAGGACGCCAGGTCGGCGCCCGCCGTCGCCATCCGGGATCGGATGCCTGCCCGGAAACCCGCGTCGGCGAACTGCTCGGCGCCAGTGGTGAGCGCCTGCAAGGCGGCGTACGAGAGCGCCACGTTGCACCAGGTCGACGACACCGGCTCGGCGCCTCGCCGGGAACGCAGCGCGGAAAACAACCGGTTGAAGGTCAGCACCTCGGCCGCCGTCGCGACCTGGTCGGCGAACGTGGTGAGCGCTCGACGGGCGGCCGCGACGTCAGTGATCGTGAACTGCACCACGGCGAGCCTTGCCTTGTTGAATCCAGGGAACACGTTGCCCTGGATCTCGTCCAAGTCGACCAGCGGCTCATCGGCGAGGGATCCCGGCGGGCCACCGACCTCACTGGTGTCCCACGCCTGCCACGCGTCGACGATCCGGGCGTTCGCGACCCGATAACTGCCGAACACCGGCAGCGCCAGCACCTGACCGGTCGGCCCGCGCCCGGCGGTGGGACCGGTCTGGGTGCCGCGCAGCGTGAGCCTGAGCACGACGGAATCGGTCTCCTGTACCGAGTCCTCGATCTCCAGCCTGCCGTCCGGGAAGCCGGCCAGCAAGGCCAGCACCCGAGCGCAGTCGAGCAACGCGTCACGCGCGGCGGGATCGACCAGTCCGGCGAGCGGACCGGCGTCCCGGCTCCGGTAGACGTTGTCGATCAGGCTGCGGACCACGTCGGTCGGGGTACTGACGGACGTGTGCCCGGTCATTTGCCGGCGGTCCCTGCCGTGTCCCACGGACCCGGGGGTTTCGGGCCTGGTCCCGGACCCGGGTCCTGGCCCGGATACTGGACGAGGCCGAGCTGGAACAGCAGATTCGCGTCGTCGAAGAAGCCCCAATGGCCGGTGATCTCGCCACCCGCGACCGAATGGATGCTGATCCCGCTGACTTCGACCGGCTTCCCGGTGGCCTTCAGCCCCCGGAACGTCCCGCGGTGCGTCCCGCGGAACGTGTACCGCGTCGCCACCCGGCTGTTTTCCACCGTCTGAAGATCCACGCTCACCGAACAGTCCGGGAATCCGTCCCGGAACGCCCGCACGAGCTGCTTCACTCCGGCCACCCCGGGCCGTTGCCCTGCGACGACACTGCTGTTGACGAAGTCCGGGGCGAAGATCGCGTCCGCGACGGTCAGGTCGCCGGTGTCCCACACCTCGTAGAAGAATCGGCGGGCGAGTTCTTTCGGGTCCTCGGTCGCCGGAAGCGTGTCGTCTTCCAGCGCCCCGAACGGGGACGGAATGCCCATCTGGTTCAGCAGGCTCAACGCGTCCCGGGCTTCCCATTCTTCGAGGATCCGGTTGTCGCGCACTCGGGTGATGGTGATTCCGCCGATGTGGATCTGTTTCCCGCTTGCCGGAAAACCGAGATAGGGGCCGGTGTTCACGAAGGTCTGCGACCATCGCCCGACGACGATGTCGGCTTCGGCGAGCTGCTCCTCGAGTGTGGTGCGGAACTGGGAGAACGCGGTGAAGATACTGGAGATGAACTCGATCGCTCCGTCGAGACCGTGCTTCTCGCCGGGCGCCGGGTCGTGGTTGTAGAAGTTTTCCGCCATGTAGTAGCGGGCATTCTCCGCCGCCATCGCGTCGATGACGTTTTTCACGTACTTCTGCATGAACGACTTGTTGGCTTCAGGTGATCCCGTCGGCGAGGGGCCCGGACTCCAGTCGTCCGGGGTGCTCTTCCGGCCGAACGGCCCCTCTACCGCCCAGTGTTCGGTGATCTGGCCGTCGTCGTTGACCCGGACGACGGAGGTGACCTTGAAATCCATCTTTCCCGCGGCATCCAGATCGGCGGCCTCCGGTGCCAGCAAGGCCGAGAAATGCGCGGGAGGTGGTGCCTTACCGGTCTGCTTGATCGTCACCAGATCGCCCTGCACCTCGATGGAGTCGACCTGCGACGAGTAGCCGGGAAGGCTGCTGAGCAACTTCTGCACCAACTGCTTGTACCCGTAACAACCGTCGCCGTGTCCGGCGGTCAGGCCGGAATGATCGACCACGTCCGGCGCGACGATATCGTCCAGAGCGTCCACGTCTCCGGAATTGATCGCGTCCACCCACTGTTCTGCGACCCGCTTCACCTGCGTGCTCGGCAGCATGACCTTCGGGCCTCCTCCCCAAGTCCCCGTCGGTTTCGAGGAATTCAACTCTCGACCGATGGGCGGCCCGTTCCTTCTTCGAGACTGCGCTTGGTCCGGCCGGGTTGACCGTCTTCGGTGAACGCTCCAAGCTTGGTCGCGAAACCGATGTCATGAGGAGGGGTTGATGGACCGCCGTGAGTTCGACGCCGTCCTGGAAGCCGATCAACGCGGCCATGTCCGGATAAGGCTGCCGTTCGACCCGTCGGAAGTGTGGGGGAAGAAGCAACGGCACTTCGTCCGCGGGTCGCTCAATGGGACGGGTTTCGAAGGATCACTCGGGAGCCGCGGTGGCGCCTGGTTCTTTCCGGTCAACAAGACCTTGAGGGCATCGTCCGGTATCGGCCCCGGTGACGACGTGCATGTCGTCTTGGAGCCAGGGGACAGTCCGGACGCCGCATTGCCCGCCGACCTGGCGGGCGCACTACGAGCCGACGACGCGGCGAAGTCGTTCTTCGACAGCTTGTCGGGCTTTTACCAACGGGAGTACGTCGCGTGGATCCAAGGCGCGAAGAAGGAGGAGACCCGGAACAGCCGTGTGGCCGAGGTGATCGATCTGCTCAACCAGGGCCGCAAGCAGCGGTGACCGCAAAGGGGACTACTGTCCCTTGTGGACATCGGTCCGGTGGTTCATGGCCTGGGGATGTTGCGGAGATTGGCCCGTGCGAGGTCGATCATCCGGCCGACGCCGCCTTCGAGTACGACTTTGCTCGCGGCCAGCGCGAATCCGCCCAGCTGCCCGGCGGTGATACGCGGCGGGACGGACAGCGCGTTGGGGTCGGTCACGACGTCCACCAGCGCGGGGCCGTCGTGACTCAGCGCGGTTTCCAGCGCCGAACGCAGCCGGCTCGGCTCGGTCACCCGCTCGGCATGCAGGCCGGCACCGCGCGCGATCGCGGCGAAGTCGACCGGGCGATGGTCGGTCTGATAGTCGGGCAGACCGTCGACCAGCATCTCCAGTTTGACCATGCCCAGCGAGGAGTTGTTGAACGTGACGATCTTGACCGGCAGGTCGTGCAAGACGACGGTGAGCAGTTCGCCGAGCAGCATGCCCAGTCCCCCGTCACCGGACATCGACACCACCTGCCGCCCCGGGTAGGCGAACTGCGCGCCGATCGCGTGGGGCAACGCGTTCGCCATGGTGCCGTGCAGGAACGACCCGATGACCCGGCGGCGCCCGTTGGGGGTGAGATAACGGGCGGCCCACACATTGCACATGCCGGTGTCCACGGTGAAGATCGCGTCGTCCGCCGCCAGTTCGTCCAAGAGGTCCGCGGCGAACTCCGGGTGGATGGGGACGTGCTTCTCCACGTCGCGGGTGTAGGCGTCGACGACGTGTTCCAGCGCTTTGCAATGGTCGCGCAGCATGCGGTCCAGGAACGCCCGGTCGGTCTTGCGCCGCAGCAGCGGCAACACGGCCCGCAAGGTTTCCCGCACGTCGCCGTGCACGGCCAGCTCCAGCGGGGTGCGCCTGCCCAGCCGGGTCGCGTCGTGGTCGATCTGCACCGTCCTTGCCTGGGGAAGGAAGGAGTCATAAGGGAAATCGGTGCCCAGCAGGACCAGTAGATCCGCGTCGTGCATGGCCCGGTAGCAGGCGCCGTAGCCGAGCAGGCCGCTCATGCCGACGTCGTAGGGATTGTCGTACTGGATCCACTCCTTGCCGCGCAGGCTGTGGCCGACCGGCGCCTGGACGGCCTCGGCGAGTTCCATCACCTCGGCGTGCGCGCCGCGCACCCCGGCCCCGGCGAACAAGGTGACGGTTTCGGCTTCGTTGATCAGCTCGGCGAGCCGTGCCACCTGAGGCTCGGGTGGCACGACCGTCCCGTGCTCGGTGACCGGCGCCCCGCTCCCCGTCGGCGCCTCGGCCTCGAGCTGCGCGACGTCGCCCGGCAGCACCAGCACCGAAACCTCACCGCGGGCCAGCGCGTGTTGCATGGCGATCCGCAGCACCCTCGGCATTTGGGCCGGGCGGCTGATCTGCTCGCAATAGCCACTGCAATCGACGAACAGCCGTTCCGGGTGGGTCTCCTGGAAGAACCCGGTACCGATCTGGCCGGACGGGATGTGCGAGGCGAGCGCGAGTACCGGGGCGCCCGTGCGGTGCGCGTCGTAAAGACCTTGTACCAAATGGGTGTTGCCGGGTCCGCAGCTGCCCGCGCACACCGCGAGCCGTCCGGTCAGCTGGGCCTCGGCGGCCGCGGCGAACGCGCCGGCCTCCTCGTTGCGCACGTGCACCCAGTCGATACCCGGGGTACGGCGGATGGCGTCGACGATCGGGTTCAGGCTGTCGCCGACCACGCCGTAGATCCGTTCCACCCCGGCCTGCACCAGGACTTGGACGAACTGCTCGGCGACGTCGGGCTTGGCCATCATGACCCCTTCGATGCTGCGGCGGCGGGAATGTCCCCATGATCCACGTGACGAACCCACCTCGCAGATTCTGCGCGCGGGCGGGTGACAACCGAGCCGTTCTTCGGAACTTCACCGAGGCTCGGGCAGGACGGCGGTCATCCCGCCGTCCACGGTGATGGTCTCACCGGAGACGAAGCCCGCCTGAGCACCGAGCAGGAAGGTGACCACACGCGCGATGTCGTCCGGCTGAGCGAGTTCGCCGAGTGGCTGCAGCTTGGTCAGCGCGTCGCGGATCGCCGTGTCCTGCCAGCGACGCGCGTTACGGGGCACCATGACGAACCCGGGCCGGACGATGTTGCACCGGAGCCCGCGCGGCCCGAGTTCCACGGCGGCCGCGCGGCCCAGTGCCTCCAACGCGGCCTTGGCCATCGCGTACGGCGCCTGCCCGCCCCAGGCCAGGCCCGCGTGGATCGAACTGACCAACACCGCGGCGCACGGCCGCCCACCGGCACGTTCGGCCAGCTGCTGCAACGGTTCCAACGCGGACACCGCGCCGACGTCCAGCACCCTGCGGAGCGCGTCCGTCGTCTGCTCGGCGAAGGGAGCGCGATGCTCACTCAGCAGGCAATGCACCAGTCCGGTCACGTTGCCGAGTGCGTCGAAGGCGGCGCCGATCTCGGCCGGGTCGGTCGCGTCGCCCCGGATCCACCGCAGGCCGGCTTGGTCCGGTGGCGGTGGCGCGATGTCCACCACCGCCACCTGTCGCCCCTCCGCCAGCAGCGCACGCACCACGGCCGCGCCGATACCACCCGCGCCACCGAGTACCACCACATCACTCATGACCACGCCCCTTCCCTGGCGGTTCCGGTGGTGAAGAAGGCACGCACGACGAGTCCCGCCGCCGCGGTGACGAGTGGGTCGTCGCCGGAACGCGGGAGAACCAGCGACCGCGGCGGGGTCGTCTCGACTCTGTCGCGCACCGCCTCGAGCCATCGGCCCGACGGCGCGCCGCTGCCCCCGAGGATGATCATGCGCGGCCGCATCAGGTCGTACATCGTGTCGGCCACCTGAGCCACCTGGACGCTGCGTGCCTTGAGGAGCCCGATCGCGACCGGATCCGAGTCCGCCAGGCGGATCAGGTCGGTCAGCGAGGTCACCGCGAGTCCGGCGGATCGAGCCGCGGCGAGCAGTGCCACGTCGGTCCCGGCCTCACTGAAGCGCGCGTGGCCTCCGCCGGTGAGGCCTGGGACGAGGATGCGGCCGAAGTCGCCCTGGATGACGCTGTCCGGCCCCGTCGCCGGTCGGCCGAGGAACCCCATCTCCGCGACGTTGCCGACGAACAGGTACAGCACGCTGTGCTGGCCCAGCCCTGCCCCGAAGGTGAGTTCGGCGCCCAGCAGCGCACACACGTTGGCGTCCACCACGACTTCGAGCCCGGTCCGCTCGCGCAACCGTTCGGCGACCTCGACGTCGACCCACCCCAGGACGTCGTTGCGGGCGACTCGGCCCGCCGCGCGGTCCACCTCGCCGCCGACGGCCAGGCCGATGCCCAGCACCGGGCCGGGAGCGCGGACCGCCATCTCGGCGGCCAGTTCGGCGGCCCGCCGCACCGTGGCCGCGCTGTCCGCCGGATCGCGGTTTTCGGTGACTGTCCGCACACAACGACCGGCAAGGTCGGTCAGCCCGACCGTGGTCCGCTCGAGGCCGAGGTGCACGCCGACCGCGTACCGGCTGGACGGGTCCAGCTCGACAGGCACCCTCGGCCTGCCGAGCCCGGTGGACCGCTCGCCGAGTTCCCGCACGATCCCGAGGGACAGCAACGGCTCGATGATCCTGCTGACGCTGCCGTGGTTGAGGGACAGCTCCTTCGCGATGTCGCTGCGCGCCAGCGGACCGCGCTGGACGAGCAACTGGAGCACGGCGGCCGTGTTGGCCTGCCGGGCCTGGCGCGGCTGGGTTCCGCTGAGGCGTGGCTGTTTCACTCTCGCGCTGGCTCCCCGGACTCGACGCCGTTGACTTCCTCGAGTTCGACACCGGTGGTGGCCAGCCACGGCGACGCCAGCACGATCAACGCGCTGACCAGGAACGCGCAGGCGTACCACGCTACAACCGTGATGCCGTGGCTTTGCAGCAGCATCGGCGCCAGGAACACGTTGAGCGCGATCGCGAGCCGGGTCACGCACTGGGCGATACCGGAACCGAGGCCTCGCAACGCGGTGGGGAACGCCTCGGTGCTCCAAACCCAGGACAGCACTCCCGGGCCGAGCCAGGTCAGCATGGCGTACAAGATCCAGAAGATCACCAGGCCGGCACCGGGCCGGTCGCCGGTGAACGCGATGCCCAGCCCGGCGACGAACACCCCGAGGCACGTCCACACCCCCAGCCAACGGCGGTTGATCCGGTCGATGACCAGCGCGCCCGCGCCCACCGCGATCAATCCCACGACGAAACCCAGCAGGGAGAAGTGCAGTGTGTTGGACACCCCGATGCCGGTACTGCTGATGATCAACGGTCCCGCGACGGTCGCCACCGCGCCGCCGAAAGCCTGGATGGCGAAGAACGCCGTGACCGTCACCAAGCGCCGCCACGCCCCGCCGGAGACCAGCGTCCGGTAGCGCCGTTTCTCCAGGACCTCCTGTTCGGGCGGTTCCAGCCCGAGCGAGTCGTAAACCTGCTTCGCCTCTTCCACGCGGCCGCGCGCACGCAGCCACCGTGGCGACTCCGGCAAGAACTGCCTCGCCACCAACACCGCGGCCGCGGGAACCGCCGCCAAACCGAACAACCACCGCCAGGTCTCGTTGCCGAACAACGGCTGGAGCGCCAGTGCGAGCAGCACCGACGTGATGGCGCCACCGAGCCACATCAGGTTCGGCAGGCTGCCCGCGACCCGGCCTCGACGGGACTTGGGCGCGATCTCGGTGAGGAACGCGTGCGAGGTCGGGATGTCCATGCCCACGGCGACACCGAGCACGAATCTCGCCGCGACCAGCTGCCACACGTCCTGGACGAACGCGGCGGCGAGGGACGCCACCACGAAGAACACCAGGTTGATCATGAAGATCGCCCGGCGGCCGAACCGGTCGGTCAGATCGCCGAACACCACCAGGCCGAGCGCCGTACCCACGAACGCCGCCGCGGTCACGAGCCCGACCTGGAGTGTGGTGAGGTGGAACGACGGTTTGAGGAACAGCACGGCGGCGCCGATGACGAGCAGGTCGTAGCCGTCGATGAACTCGCCGAACGCGACCAGCCTGCCGGTCCAGTTCCGCACGAACCGTGCTCGCCTCGGCGAGATCGACGAATGGTCCGCCACGGCAGACACCATCGGATTCCTTCCCCCGGAAGTGGAGAACAGCAGCGCAAAATACTTACGTGCGACGAACACCAAATTAGCGAACAGCAGTCCTTCAAGGCAACGACGGCCGTTCACCGCTGCCCCAATGGACAATTCGGGACGACGAAAGTCTCAAGAGCTGTGACTGGCTCAGCGTCCGCGCCGCGGTCCCGGCGAGGACGTCGTTCTCCGCCATGACGGGCACGGTGAAGGGCCGTCCGGCCCAGTGACGCGATACCGAGCGGGCCGGCCGCGCGGCTTCGCCCGATCGTGGCAGGACACCGCCGGACTCCGATGATCGAGAGGTGAGCGTGGCTGAGAGACTGCGAGGGTGATCGTCGGATACGTCTTCGCGCTGCTGGCGGCGCTGGCCTCGGGTGGCGGCTCGGTGCTGGAGTCGATCGGCGTCCGTCGCGCGGGCGCTTTCGGCGGCAGCGCGCTCGACCTGGTGAACCTGCGGCGCCAGTGGATCTACTTCCTCGGCATCGGCGTCGACCTGATCGGCTTCGCCTGCGCGGCGGCCGCGTTGCATCGGCTGCCGCTGTTCCTCGTCCAGTCGGTGCTGGCGTTCAGCGTCGGTGTGACGGCCACGATCTCCGCCTTCATGGGCACCCGGCTGGCGGCACAGGGCTGGGCCGCGCTGGGAGTCGGAGCGGTCGGCCTGATCTTGCTGGGTCTGTCGGCGCAGCCGGGCCCGGCCAAGGTCCTCCCGGCGGCGTGGCGCTGGGTCCTCCCCGCGATGGCGCTGGTCGTGGGGGCGATCGCCTGGTGGTTCAGGCGATTCGATCGCCCCTGGGCCGCGCAGGTGCTCGGCTTCGCGACAGGAGTCGGCTTCAGCATGGTCGGCGTCTCGGCGCGCACCTTGGAGCTTCCGTCCGCGGGCTGGGCGATGCTGGTGGAACCGGCCGTGTGGGGAATGGTTTTCAACGGCCTCGCCGCGGCGGTCGCGTTCGCCCTCGCCCTGCAGAAGGGCGGCGCGACGGCGGTCAACGCGATCATGTTCACCACGAACACGGCGTTGTCCTCGGTCATCGGCCTGGCCTTCCTCGACGACCGCGTGCGTGACGGCTTCACCACCTTCACCGTCACAGGCCTGATCCTGGCCATGTCGGGGGCGATCGTCACCGCCCACTACGCCTCCCACGCGAAGGAACCCGTCCGCGTGGCCCAGAGAAGTTCGTGAATGGCCCTAGGGCCTACGTCTCGGCCGTCAGGACGTCGGCGGTCTCCTCCAAGCGGCGGGCGATCGACTGACGGCGGGCGCCGACACGACCGGCGCGTCGAAGACGGGGACGGATTGGACAGACTCGCAAACGTCCTCCCCTGACGCTACTCGCCGCGCGACAGCGTGAACCCCAGCTCCCTGCCCCGCGTCACGAGTTCTTCCCGGACAGCCGGATGCGCGACGTGGTCGACGATCTGCTGCGCCTGCTCGCTCGCGTCGTTGCCCCAGATGGTCGCGACGCCGTGTTCGCTGACCAGGAAACTGTGCTGGAACGACGTCACCGGTCCGGCCAGCCGGGGCACGACCGTCGAGACGTCGGCCTTCGGATGCCAGGACGGCAGCGCGATGATCGCCCGGCCACCGGGTGAATGCAACGCCCCGACCACGAAGTCGGTCTGCCCGCCGAATCCCGAGTAGATCGCCCCTCGCACCCGGCTCGCGTTGGCCTGCGCGAACAGGTCCACTTCGAGGGCACTGTTCACCGACACCAAGCCGCGCTGCCGGGCGATCACGGCGGGATCATTTGTCTTTTCCGTGCGCAGCAAGCGAATCCGGGGGTTACGGTCGAGCCACCGGTACAGCTCGGCACTGCCGAACACGAACGACGCCGTCACCGGTTCCGCCGGATCGAGTGCCCCGGCGCGGTCGAGCGCGAGCACACCGTCGCTGAACATCTCCGACCAGATCGCGAGCCCGCGTCGTCCGGTCACCGCGGCCAGGGTCGCGTCCGGGATCCCGCCGATGCCCAGTTGCAGGGTCGCGCCGTCCGCGACCAGTCCGGCCACCCGCTCACCGATGGTCCGTGCCGTGTCCCCCACCGGTCGCGGGACCGGCGACAGGAGTGGCTCCTCCGCCTCCAGGGCGTAGTCGATCTCCCCGAGCGGCAGGACGCCGTCGCCGTAGGTGAACGGCATGGTGGGGTTCAGCTGCGCGATCACCAGGCCTCCCCGGGCCCGCACCGCCTCGACGGCCGCGGGCAGGATGTTCACCTCCGTGCCCAGCGACACCACGCCGTCCACCGGCACCGAGGTGTGCAACAGGACGACATCCGGCGGCAGCGCGTGCTTGAGCAGCTGAGGCACCAGCGAAAGGCGGGACGGGAAGTACCGCAGCCCGGCGCGGCCACGCATCCCCGCACCCACGAACGGCGTCTCCAGCAGCACGCCCTCGCGATCGGGCATCCCGGCCTGCGCGTTCAACGCGAACAACCGATACTCCGCCAGTGTTGTGTCCAGCACCTTCAGCGCCCGCATCGGCGTGGCGAAGTTCCCACTCACCACTACCCGGGGCTGCGACGCGGGAACGCCCGCCAGGACGGCACCGAGCTGACTCTCCGACAAGACGCGCATGAGTCGATCATGCCCCAGCCACCGCGCGGCGGCCCTGTACCAAGACGGACGACACACGTGATTCAGCGCCGATCTCGCGTGCTTGAGCAGCGATCTCGTCAGCGGCCCTTGCGGAAGATCGCGGCCACCTGAGCTGTCCGCCGCCCGCGACTGAACAAGGTCGAGAACGGGCGGGCAGGTGATCTGTTGTCGGTGCCTTCCGGCAAGACCTTGGCGGCCTTGGGTGGAAAAGCCCCTTCCCTGAGGGGCCTCGTTGCTCCGGTGGTCAGGCCTGCTCGAACTGCGGGTCCGCGGAGAGTGATTCGGGCGCCCACGCGATGCCGACGGTCTTTCCATCGCCCCGGCGCTCGGCCCGGAGAAACCCGCCGGGGTTGGTATACACCACTTCCTGTCCGTTGCCGGGGAGATCGCGGCCGTTCAGAACGAGAATGAAGTTCGCCGCTTCGTCGCGGCCGACGAAACTGAGCGAGAACCGGTTCGCGTCGTGGGTTTCGCCGAAGAACGCTCGGACGTCCTGCGGCGTCGTCGTAGTGCTCAGCAGCAGTTCCTCGAACGTGGTGGGCTTACGCACGTAGCCGGTCACGGGGATGGTCGTCTCCTCGGTGAGGGTGTACTGAAAGGGGCCGTCTGCTGGAAGTTCCTGGTACCGGTTCTGCACCTCGGCGGAGGTCGAGGCCATAACGAGGGTGGGGATCAGCCACGCACCGGCGGTGAGATTTTCTCCGTTGCAGCTGGGACCGGTGGTGGCGATGGTGCCATCGCCGTTGTCGACGGCGTCCATTCGAGTCCTTGGACGATCGGTGGCCGGTCGGTGAAATAGCGGATCGGCATGGGGTTCCCTTTCATGATTCGATGTCATCACTGTTTCAGGATGAATCGGACACCGCCTTGATCCGGCGCAGGAGGAAACTCGCCCCACCGGCCAGCACGAACAAGCACGACGCCACGAAGATCCTCTCGTCGGAGGGATCCTGATCGACGGCCGGGTGCACACTTCTGAGAACCACGTGGACGTAGAAGAAAACCGTGGGAGCGTACAGCGCCCACCACGCGACCTTGCTCCAGTCCTTCAACGCGTACCCGTCCAGCGGCTTGATCGGGAGCAGTCCGAAGACGACCACCTGGATGCCCGCGGCCAGGACGACGCAGATCGCGAAGGCACTCTCATAGGCCGGCGACTTCGGACCGGCGTCCCGCCCTGCGACCACGAGGGGAGCGAAAGCCACCCAGAGCCCGACGCAGGTCACGAGGACGGCGATCCCGCCACCCAAGGTCGCCCGTCCTTGCGCCTGTTTCGACGCCGCTCCGACCGCGATGAAGGTAACGACCAGTCCGTAGACGTAGGGCACGGGCGAGCCGAGGAAACGGGACAGGGTGGCCAGCGTTGCCGCGACGAGGAACCCCAGCCAGATCGCGCGCAGGTGCCCGCGTCCACGGCCGGCGTTGAGCAGGGTGTCCTTGGGCTTCTCGTAGGCGGAAACGACCAACACCAGGGAAACCGCCCCTACCGCCGCTTTCAGCAGGACGGCGCCCCAATCCCACGTGGCGGCCTTGATCTCCGCGTCCGCCCAGACCAGCAGCGTCCCGCCGAGCGCCGCGTAGCCGAGCGTCCGCACCCATCCGGGAGTGCGAGGTGTCGCCGTTTCCAGCCGTTCTCGGATGTTCGGGGTCCGAAGGAACTCGATGATCTTGTTGACCAGATCCGCCGGGAACGCCGCCTCCAGCAGCAAAACGAGGGCGATGATCGCCGCCGACGTCGCCAAGCTCTCCGCCAGTGACCGCAGATCGGTCCGGATTTCGCTCAGGATCGGGATGTCGAAGATCCCGGGCCCGCGCGGCTCCTGTGGCTCCTGCGGCTCCGGGGGCGGTTCCGGAGGACCAGGTGTCTCCGTGGCCTGCCCGCCGGTTGGCGGGGTGGTCGATTTCCACGTCAGCTCGAAGGTCGTCAGGCCAGGGCCTGTCGGCAGCATCATGGTGCCCGCGGGATAGGTGGTCCCGGCGCACCGGAACTCCACGGTGCGCTTGCCCGCGGCCAGCCCGTCCGGGATGAACGCGTGCAGATCGATGAACTCCCATGCCGCCGCTCCGCCGCGCCCCTGCCGCGCTTCGTCCAGCCAGGTGTCCAGTCGCCTGCCACCGATGAGGATGGGACCGGTCCGGCAGGCCGCCGGATAGCCGTGCAGATGCACGGTGACCTCCGGCTTGCCCGACGACTGATCGCCGGTCGGTGAAGGGGGATGCGTGTGCGTGGGCACGGTTTCCCGCGGCCGGACCACGATGGTCACGGTCGCGTCGGCCGCGGCGGCCTGCGGATCCACCGCCCGATAGCCGAAGGAGTCCGTTCCGGTGAAGTCGAGCGGCGGCGCGTAGTCGAACGAGCCGTCCGGCCTCAGGACAACCCGGCCCCCTCGCGCCGTGAATCCCCTGCCTGCCTGGACTTCCGCCGTCAGTCGCTCTCCCGCGGGGTGGGTGTCTCCTGCCAGCACGCCGGGCGCGGAGACAGTCAGCAGCACGCCCGACGTCGCCTGATAGCTGTCGTCACGCGGCAGCGGGCCGAGCCGCACCCCCACGGACACCACCGCGGTGTTGCTTCGAGCCCCCGCCGTGTCGACGATCCGGTAGCTCCACCGCGCGGTCAGCGAAGACCCCTTGCGCCAGCGGAAGCCGACCGGGCGCGTGGTCGGCTCCACCACGCCGTCCGTCGGACCGGACACCAGCTCGACAGTCCGGACCTGATCGCCCCGGAGGGTGTCGTTGGCCAGGACGTCGACCGTGAACCAGCCGCCGGCCGCCTGGTTGCCGGAGTATACGAACTGGTCGTCCACCGCCGCCGGTGGCGCCGCGGCCAGGCTCAGGAAGACACCGAGCCCGGTGACCAGCAGCACCAGAGCGCGTTTCATGGGGTGTCAGAAGGTCCAGATCCGGACGGTGATGTCCCACCGCCCGCTGTTGTCGACGGTCCTGTCGTCGTTCTGCGGCAGCCAAAGCCAGGTCTGCGGCCCGCGGTAGATCACGCACCCGCTGTCGCCCCCGATCGGGAACGCGGTCCCCGTCGAGTTGAAGAATCCGTAGAGACCGAACGACGGCGCCGAGATCCCGCCCCAGAACGTCCTCATGCGCTCGGTCGGATGGCCCGCCGGCGAGTAGGACGGGCCCCATGGCCACGAGTCGATCTTGATCGAACCGCCCGCCCGGATCCGCACGACATCTCCGTCTTGGAGCGGGACGCCGGGGCCGATGATCGTCGAGTCCCGGTAGCCGTAGCTCACCGGCTGACCGTTGATCATGGTCAGGTTCGTGTCCCGGAGGGTGCCGATCTGGTTGTTCTGGCACAGCCTCTGGGACAGCTCCGTACCCGCGTGCGCGGGCCCCTGCTGGACCAGGGCGAGCGTGGCCACCATCGCCGCGATCAGCGCGATGTGCCGGATTCCGGTCATGGTCGGTGAACTCCCGTCGTGACGTCGTTACTGACGTTCCGAGGATCGGGCCGCATACCGGCAGCCGTCGAAGTCGTGGTGCCTATGCGGCGATCGGCCAGGGCTATAACGGCAGTTCGGCCGCGACGCGGGCCGCCAGCTCACAGAACCGCCGCGGCAGCGCGCGCCGGTCGTCGCGCCGTCGGGCGATACCGGTGGACGAGCACGGGCCATCGCGCAACTCCAGGGCACGGAACCCGTGCACGGCAGCGGTCTTGACATACAGGTACGGAGCCGGGCAGACGACACCGTTCAGGACGACCGACAGTGCCAGCTCCGTCACGGTCGCGACCGGCTCTCCCACCGCCTCCGGGTACTCGCCGTTGCGCGATCCGGGCAGCAGCCACCACCGTTTCATCGACTCGGGCACCGCGTCCCCGACGTTCGGCATCGGTTCGTCGAGCACATCGGCGACGTCGACGGCGTCGAGTTCCCACAACCGGTGTCCCGCCGGAACCGCCAGGCCGCAGGGCTCCTCGACGATGGGCTCCCACAGCACCCGCTCGGTGTCCACCGGCACCGCAGCAACGCGACGTCGACCTCGTCATCGAGCAGTGGTCGTTCCGGATCGGGCAGACTGGTCTCCTGCCACGACAGCCGCACGTGTGGGTAGGCCGCCGAGAACGCGCTCGCGATCGGCACGTGCAGCGCGCGCGGAATCGGCGGGCTCCACCCGATCCGCAGCACACTCGGCTCAGCCCCGGCACGTCGCGTCGCGCGGGCGGCCTCGTCCACCATCCGCAGCACCGCCACGGCGTGCCCGTAGAAGACCTCCCCGGCCGCCGTCAGCCGGACCCCGTCCGGGGCACGCAGGAACAAGGGCACGCCGAGTTCCCGTTCCAGCGCGCGGATCTGCTGGCTCAAGGTCGGCTGTGACACGAACAGCATGGCCGCGGCCTTGGTGAACCCGCCCTGCTCGGCGACGGCCGCGAAGTACCGGAAATGACGCAGCTCCATGCTCCCCCTCCTGCGTTCGACACGCATCCCTGCGGGCGCGCGTCAACCCTTCCGCAAAGAGGTAGTGCAACGACACGGCCAGCAGGATGAAGCCCGGCAACAAAGCGGTGTCAACGCCACTCATTCGCCAGAAGTAAGCCAGACGGAGACGAATCTGCGCAGAACATTCCGCCACGGCATTCACCGACCGTCGGAGCTAGTGGAAAATGTGTCACACTCACTTGGTCAAGAGCGGTGATGGGTACTTATATGATCGTTTTCTCGCTTATCCGAAGAATCGCCGCGCTGCCGGCTAGTCGATTCGAAAAGGCTGTCGGTGACTGTCCGCGGCCCGCTGGACTCGTTCGATGTGACGATCCCACCAGGCGGCATCGCCGGTATCGTCGCGGTCAGCTCCTGCTCGTCCGTCGATCATTTCGCGGAGGATTTCGGCATGTCCCGCATGCTGCGCGGTTTCGGCGACGACGCGGATGAGCAAGGAGCCAAGGGTGGTGTTTCGCCGTTCCTCGGGCCACCAATCGACCTGCGCCGGGGCAGCCAACCCCAACCGATCGATCGACTGATCGGAGTGCTTCCACGAGGCTCGATACAGCTCGATCATCTCGTCCCGGGTTTGTTCAGCCGTGGCCCACATGTCAGCACTGTCCTCGATCGACCCGTCCTCGACCCACGGCAACCGCACAGCCGAGGGCCGGGCGACGCAGTCTCCCAGATAGCCGAACTCGATACCGGCGAGGTGCTTGACCAGCCCGAGCAGATTGGTGCCTGTGGGCGTCATCGGCCGGCGGAGGTCGTACTCGGTCAACCTGTCCAGAGAACCGAGAACACGCTCCCGAGATCGTTGGAGGTAATGCCGCAGGTCAGACGCCAAGGCACTGTGCAGATCCATGCGGCCGACGCCAGCCCAGACCACCGACACTATTGAGCGGGAAGGCAAAGGTGTCGCGTTCGGGCGCGACGCCAGCGTCCCTCACTGTGGGGAAGTAGGGACACTTGACATCCCTACTTCCCCACCCCCTCAATAAGCACACGCCAGGATTTCGCCGGTATCGACCGTGAATGGCGATATCTCCAGCTCGCCAGGAACCGGCTGTCTCGTCGAGAGGAAGCGAGACAGCCGTCACCGCAATGATCAGAGGCTGTCTCGCAGCGGCACCGTGATCTGCTTGAGCCAGGTGCCGGTGGTGAAGTCGCGGGCTTTGATCACCACGGCGCGGTGGGACACCTCGACCTGGAGGCCCTGGTTGAAGCTGCCACCAAGGGACACCTCGCCGCCCTTGCCGTCGTCCACCCAGCCGGTCTGCACGGCGCCGGTGTTGACCACGGTGAAGCCTTCGAGGTTGCCGCTGCCCGGAACGACCCGGCGGGTCACCCAGTCCGACAGGGTGAGGTCCCAGTGGGTGTGCCCGGAGAACAGGAACACGTCCCGGTACTTGCCGAGCACCGAGAGCAGCCTGTCGGCCTGGAGGTAGTCGTTGAGGTACAGCTTGTTGCGGGTGCCGGACACGGTGTTCGGCAGCGGGTGATGGGTCAGCACCATCACCGGCTTGCGCCACCGGTCCCAGTACGCCAGCCGCTGTTCCAGCCAAGTGAACTGCCGGTCGCTGATCCACACCTCGTCCCACAGTTTGGGGTCGTGGTACTTGGCGTAGCGCTCGGTGCCAAGGCACAGCACCGGCACCCCGTCGAACGAGGTCTCCGAGTAGACCGTGTTGCGCCTGGCGAACTTGTAGAAGCTCCGGAACAGCGATTCCTCGGTGGTGCCGTTGGGCCAGGTCTCCTGGGCGAGCGTGTCCGGGTCCCGCCACTTCGGCACATAGAACTCGTGGTTGCCGATGGCCCAGGCGACTTTCCTCGGGTGCGGGTGCTTGTCCAGCGTCGACCGCACCTGGGCGTATTCGAAGTCGTAGCCACGCGGGGTGATGTCCCCCGCCACGCCAAGCCCGGCGCTACGCGGGTTGGTGACGTTGATGTCGTCCAGGGCCTTGCCGAAATCGGCCAGGTCGCCCTGGATGTCGCTGATGATGTTGAACCGGACGGCCAGGCCGAACGGGTCCCGGCCGGGAGTGGCCTCCGCCGGGACGCCGAGTGCGGTGGTCGCGGCCACCGCACCACCCGTGGCCAGCATGAACGACCTGCGATCCATCAGACACCCACATTTCAGCTACATCGATACCAACAGGGCAAAGGTAGGATGTCTGAGGTGATCATCGGTGACGTCGCGCCAGCCGGGGTGTGTACGCGAAGGTAATTTCCGGCTTCGGCCAAAGTGCTTGCAATCTGCCACCACTCGGTACTACCGTCCCGGCGAGCGGTTGCACAGCGGAAGGGGTCACCGTGTTGAGACAGGTCGCGGAAGGTGTGCTGGTCCACCAGAGTGAGTTGCTCCGGAACAACACGGTTGTCGTGCAGGGCCGGGACGGCGTGTTGCTCGTCGACGCCGGGATACAGGACTCCGAGATGGCCTGCCTCGCGAACGACCTTCGCGAGTCGGGCCAGGCCGTCGTGGTGGGCTTCTCGACGCATCCTGATTGGGATCACGTGCTCTGGCACGCCGAACTCGGCGAAGTGCCCCGCTACGGTACGGCCCGCTGTGCCGCCTTCATGCGTGATCTGCTGTCGAACGCGGACTGGGAAGCCCGCGTCACCGAGGGGCTGCCGCCGGAAATCGCCGACGACATGTCCTTGGATCTCTTCGGCGTCATCACCGCTCTGCCCGCCGAATCCGCGCGGATCCCCTGGGATGGCCCTGAAGTCCGGATCATCGAGCATCCAGCCCATGCGCCTGGCCATGCGGCACTGGTGATCGAGGAACGCGGAGTTCTCGTCGCGGGCGACATGCTGTCCGATGTCTTCATCCCGATGCTCGACAACTTCAACGACACCAATGACCCGATCGAGGAGTACCTCGCCGGACTGCGGCTGCTCGAGGCCGTGGCGGACGACGTCGATGTCGTCATCCCCGGCCACGGATCCGTCGGCGGAGCCGGGCAACTACGCGCTCGGATCGAACAGGATCGCGCGTATGTCCACGCCTTGCGTGACGGCCGAACACCCGACGACCCACGCATCGGACCGGCGGCGAAGCCCGGCTGGGAGTGGGTGAACGACATTCACGAAGGGCAGGCTCAGAGCCTCGCCCGACGAAGCGAGCACTGACGGACGATCTCGTCGACGACACGCTCGATCGGCGCAGTCGCGTCGATTATGACCCCATTCTTCGGAACATCTTCTTGCGTTCGATGCAATCGAACGATGAGTTCCCGCTCCTCCGGCCTTCCGCCCCACTCGTCTTCCGGCCTGGCGTCGAGGCGCCGCCGCAGCGTGTCGAGATCGACCTGGAGGACGAAAACGCCGTCAAAGAGGTCGATGAACTGCGCGAAGTTCCTGGAACCACCGCAGAAGAAGGTCACCTCTTCATCCTGGGCGGCGGCCGAGGCTCTCACTTCGTCCACCCGCCAGATGTGGTTCTCGTGGGTGAAACCACTCGTAGGGCGACCGGTTTCCGGATCGCCCTGGTAAGCCAGGACACGGTCGCCATGAATGGCGTGGTAGCCGCGCCGCAGCAGCTCGTCGCAGACCGACGTCTTGCCGGTGCCGGAAACGCCTTCGATCAGATAATTTCGAATTCCCATGTCAGAGATACTGACTGAGGTCGTGGCCCTTGGGGTTCTTGACCCATTCGGTGCCGTCGGGTTTGGTGAACTTGCCGCTGATGGTGTCGAACTTGGTGCCCAGCGGGGGCAGGTCCGGCAAGGGGACGTCCATCTTGCTGCCCATCAGCCGCTGCGCGATATCGGGGGTGATCCCGGTGTACTGGGTGTTGATTTCGACGTGGTCGCGGATGCCGCGTTCGAAGTCGTTCTCCGATTTGGGGAACTTCACTTCGTCACTGGGCTTGACCCGGAAGTCGATGCCGATGTCGGAGGCATCCCGGTTCGCGAGGGTGTTCTTCAGATCGACGTAGGTTTGCAGGCTCGATTCGAGTTTCTTGTAGTTCATGTTCGCGGTATGGGTCAGCGGGATCATGTTGTCGGCGGTGCCCGGCCCGCCCATGTCGCCGTTCTCGAGGTGCCCGCGGATCCACTTCTCGTCGGCGCTCAGGAACTGGCTCTCGCCCGGCTTGGGATTCTTCTTCGGAGTGTTCTCCAGGGTCTCCACCAGCTTTTCGCTCAGCTTGTTCTCGCCGTAGACGTCCCCGTTCTTGTCCACCTTGTTGCTGATGACCGCGTTCTTGTTCAGCGCGTCGACGTCGGTGACCTGCTTGGTGTCCGGTGTGTTGACGAAATCCTTCCCACGGGTGGAGTTCTTGTCGTAGGTGGCCCGGACCTCTTCGGTGGTGCCCGCCTGGTTCTTGGACCGGCCGCCGCGGTTGGCGTTGTCGTTCTCGGTACGCGGACGTTTCGAGCTGCCGCCGGTGTTACCCGCGTTGTGCCCGGTTCCGGAGGTGTCCGGGCCGTCGACGAACTTGCGTTTCTTGGGGCACCACACCAGGCCCAGCGGATCCGAGCCGGCGGTCGGATCATGGGGGTAACCGGCTGGATCGGGTCCGGCCGGGAGCCCGAGCGGATCCTGACTGAGGTAGCGCGCGGTGGCGGGGTCGAAATAGCGGTGCAGGTTGTAGTGCAGCCCGCTTTCCGTGTCCAGGTACTGGCCGGGGAACCGCAGCGGCGTGCCCGGAGCGACGCCCAACGGTCTCCCCCACAGCGTCCAGCGGCCGGACCAGCTCAGGGTGCCCGCCGGGTCCAGCAGGTCGGTCGGCGTACCGATGGAGTCGGTCACGAACGCCCGGAATCGCGGCTGTCCGACGCCGTGTTCGGTCTGGGTGACCGGTTCCTCGGTGTCGGGCCGCCGTTCCCAGGTGGTGACGACGACGCCTGCCGGGCCGGTGTGCGTCTGCTCGATCAGGGAGTTGCCGTCCCAGACGAAGCGCACTTGTTCGAGGACCCGGCCGTCGGGGCCGAGCAGTTCCTTCGCCGTGCGCCTGCCGAGTGGATCGTAGCGATATCGCCAGCGGCGGCCGTCCGGCGTGGTGAGACCGGTCAGCCGGTTGCGCGCGTCCCAGTCGTAGCGCCAGCTCCGGTCGCCTTCGTGCCGGGCGGTACGCCGGCCGCTCGCGTCGTGCTCGTAGCGGACGGCTCCCGCGCTGGTGACCGTGTTGCGCTCGTACACGCGCGGCCCGGTTTCGGGGTACACGGTGTTCGTGGTGGCCCAGTTCACGACCTTGCCCGCCCTGTCGTAGGCGATGTCCTCACGTACACCGTCGACGAGGTGGGTGGTGATCCGTCCGGCCGCGTCGCGTCCGAACGACTCGCCCCCGGCCGCGTCCCGGATCGCGGTCAGCTCACCGTCGGCGGACCGGGCGAACTCCCGGTGCCGCAGCACGGTTCCGGTCGCGTCGGTGATGGTCTGGCCGACGATCCGGTCGTCGGCGTCGAACTGCTGCCGAAGCAGCGCACCTCGGTCGACGCGCCGGTCGATCGGGCGGCCCTCGGCGTCATAGGCGTACTCGACCGTGTGATCCGCGGTCGACAACGCGCTCGGCCGTTCCGCCTTGTCGAAGGACCACACGCTGGTCGTGCCGGAGGGAGTGCGCCTGCTGATGGTGTTGGCCGCCGGGTCGTACTCGAAGAGCACTTCCTGTCCATCGGTGACGGTGCGCACCATCCGGCCGTTCCCGTCCCGTTCGAACTCCACAATGGACTCGCCGTCGTCGGCGCGGACCAGTTCGCCGACCGCGTCGTAGACGTAGGTGGTCTCCGTGTCTTCGGTGCGGATCCGGACCAGGTTGCCGATCAGGTCGTAGCCGTAGTCCGTGGCCCGGCCGGCGGGGTCGACGGACCGGATCAGCTGACCGGCCGCGTCGTAGGCGTAGGTGTGCGCACGACCGTCGAAGTCGGTCTGCCGGACGAGACGGCCCGCAGGATCGTATTCGTAGGTCCAGGTCAGCCCGTTGGGGTTGGTCACCACGGACGGCCGCAGCTCGGTGTCGTAGGTGTACTGGGTCCGCCCGCCCGCCGGATCGATCTCCGCGGTCAGCATGTCGAACGGGCCGTATTCGCGCCGGGTCGCGCGACCCGCCGGGTCGACGTGCTCGACCTCGTTGCCCTCACTGTCGTAGCGCCAGCTCTGCCGTTCGCTCAGCGAGCCGACCCGCCAGGCGCGCAGCCCCTCCACGGTCCAGCCGATCCGGGCCCGTCCCCTGCCGTGCGGGACCGAGCGCGGCCGTCCGAACAGGTCGTGGTCCTCGGACCCGGTGTCGTCGGGATCCGGGCCGGTGTCGAGGTTGATCGAGGCGGACACGCCGACCGGGTCCTGCCGCGGATCCGGCCCCTGACCGTCCGGGTAGGCCCGGTAGCGGGTGTGGTCGCCCTCGTCCGCCAGCACTCCGTCGACCGCGCCGTCCTCGGACCGGTTCACCAGCACCACGCTGCCGTCGGGCCGGGTGACCTTCGAAATCTCGCCGTCGGCGTTGTAGGTGAAGCTCGTGGTCCGGCCGAGCGGGTCGGTCTTCGACCGCATCCGGTCCCGGTCGTCCCACGTGAAAACGGTGGTCGCGCCGAGTGGATTCGTCTCGCGCACCACGTGATGCGCGGTGTCGAGCTCGAACACCGTGACGTTCCCGAGGGAATCGGTATAGCGGGTCCGCTTCGGCTCGTAGTCGAAGGTGCAGTCGAGGAATCCGCGATCGCCGACGGTGCGCACGCAGCGCCCGGCGGCGTCGTAGACGTAGCGGTACCAAATCCCGTTGCGATCCTGCCAACCCGCGAGGCGGCCCTCCGGATCGTAGTCGAACCGCAGAGCGCGGCCGGAGGAGTTGGTCACCTCGGTGAGGTTTCCCGCGTCGTCGTAGCCGTACCGCATGACGACGACGTTCTGGCCTTGCGGTGGATCGGTCATCCGCAGCGCACGCACCCGGCCGCGCGCACGGTCGATCTCCAGCACCCGACCGTCGGAGTGCCGCCAGCGCACTCCCGAGCCCTCCACGTCGTGGTCGACCTCGATCCGCGGTCCGTTCTCGCCCAGCTCGAACGCGGTCAGCGGCAGCACCCTGGCCGGGGCACCCGCGATCGGCGCGAAGCACAGCGTGATCCCGGAATCCCAGGTCAGCAGCCGGTAGACGCCCGTCTCGTCCACCATCAGCGCTCGCGACGGCCCGGCGAGAGAGTCCATCGGCCGTCCCGGTTCCGGCAGCGGGAAGGTCAGAACCGTGCCGTCGTCGGAGAAGAAGCGGGCGTGCTCGGCGGTGAACTCGAGCCGCAGGTCGGTGGTCGACGACCAGGATCGGCCGAAACCGGTGCCCTCCCGGTAGCTCGACATATGCGTGCGGCGGATCCGGATGGGCAGCGGCCCGGCCAATGACAGGTCGTCCTGCACCATCACGACCTCACCGGTGGCGATGTCGATCGGGTCGCCACAGAGGTTCAGCTCGTCGGGCGCCGAGTGCTTGGGCGGAGGCTCGGTGCGGACCGGGGGCGGGCTTCCCTTCGCTCCGCCGCCGGGACCACCTTTGGTACCCGAAGGAGTGACGTGATCGCCGGACGGGCTGGTGTTGCCGTTCTTGTCCCCGCCACCGGAGCCGCCTCTGTCGCCACCGGGGTTGCCCTTGTCCCCGGACGGGCCGGAATGGTCGCCGGAGGGATTGGTGTGATCACCCGACGGACTGGTGCCGTCGTCCTTGGGGTTGGGTTTCGGACCGGGCGATTCGGTCTTGATGTCCTTGGGCTTGCCGGAGGGCTTGACCGTTCCGCCCTTCAGGTTCTTCAACGCCTTCCCGGCGTCGTCGAACAGATCCCCGGCCTTCTTCAACAACGGCATCAGGCCCTTGAGCGCCTTCACCAGCTTCGTCGTCAGCCCGGCGATCTTCGACGCCGTCTTCGCCACCGCGGCCACCACCTGCGGCACGACCCACGCCAGCCCGATCCCGAGCGTGAACACCACCTGCAACGCCCACGAAATCAGGTGTCCGATGAGTTCGGCGATGATGTCGCGGACCAGTGTCCGGACCGCGGCGACGACCTCTCCCGCCGTCTTCACCCCACTCGCGGCGCCTTCGGTCCCCTTCTGCGCGCTCTCGATCAGCGTCGACGTGTTCTTCGCCTGATTCCGGTACGCGTCGGCCGCTTCCCCCGTCCAGCTGCCGAGGTCCTTCTGGACCAGGTCCACCAGCTCGACCGCGACGTCCCCGATCTCCTTGGCGACGTTCGTCCACGTCTCCGCCTGCGCCGCGATCTCGTCCGCGTTGCCGGTGAGCGCGTTGAGAGCCTCCTTCAGCGGGCCGACGTGCTCGATCAACCAGCCGACCCCGGCGGCGAAAACCGCCCCGAACGGGTCCATCACCGCGGTCAGCGCGTCCAGCGCGGTCCCCACCGCACCCAACGCGACCGACGCCCAGTCGCCGCTCTCGATCGCCGACTTCAGGTCGAGGGCACCCTCCAACAACGGCACGCCCGACACCGCCGTCGTCGAATCCTTCACCGGCGCGACCAACGGATTGCTCATGACCTCAGATTCAAGCACGTCCTCGTTCGGACGATTACCTAGCGTGCCAGAGAATGCCAGAGTTCAGCACAATGGTGCTGGCGAGAGATCTCGGTGGTGAGCTGGCTGTCTCCCGCGGCGTTGAGCGACATGACTACGGGATTGCCTTCGGTGTAGGGATCCCAGCGGGGTGTGCCGTCCACGGTGGGGTCACCGGTGCGGGCGAACCCTGTCCACTGCGCGACGAGCTGGTCGGACAGCACTTGCAGATTGGGGTTGAGCTTGACGCCGCCCGGGAGCAGCAGTAGCCATTCGGCGATGTGGTAGGCGCCGTTCGGTTTGGTGGGGTCGAGGAAGAACTGCGGCGGCACGTCCGTGGCATCCAGCTGGTAGGCGTAGACCGGGATGTGCCGCGCCAGCCGTTCGTTGTTGAGCATGGAGGGGCAGACCGAGTTGGAGTCGGCCACGATGGTCCGGAAGGCCAGGAACGGGGCGGGTGCCGGGAACCGCTTCAGTGGATACGTCCGGCGGACCGCGGGAGCGTGCTCGCCGTACTGCTCGCGCACCAGCCGGTCGTAGTCGGCGGGGGTCGACGCGGAAGGCAGCTGGGTCTCGTCGCGCGCCACGCCGTGGATCAGCGCCACGTCGTTGACGTGCCCGGTGGCGAACGCCTCTCTCGGGGACATCGGCAGTGTCGTGCCGTTCACGATCGGCGCGATCGTCCCGTTGTCGGGATTCCTCCCGTGATCCGCTTGCTTGAGCAGGGCTGCGGCCGGTAGCCCGCGAAGGCATGCGCCCGCGTCGGGCGCGGTGCCGCAGCCGAGAGCGGCGGCGAACCGCGCCCCGGCACGCTGGGCCTGTTGCTCCGTGGGCAGCTTCGCGTTGCAGTCCTGCGCCTGCCATACGGTGTTCACGCCGAGGAGCGAGTTGTACTCCCCGCTTTCGCTGATACCGCGCTGGAACAGCCCTGCCGAAGCAGGCGAGGCGGTGTGGGCGCAGACGCTGGAGCCGCCCGCGGAAGCGCCGTAGATCGTGACGTTGTGCGGGTCACCGCCGAACCGGGCGATGTTGCGCTGCACCCAGCGCAGGGCGGCCTGCTGGTCCTGGAGCCCGTAGTTGCCGGCGTGCGCGCCGAACGCCTCGTGCGCGAGGAAACCGAAGATCCCGAGCCGGTAGTTGACCTCCACGCTGATGACGTTGCCCGCTGTCACCAGACGACTCGCGTCCTGCGGCTTCCACAGCAGGAAACCGCCTCCGTGGAGCTGCACCATCACCGCCAGCGGCCCGGGTCCCACCTTGGCGGGCACGCGGACGGTGAGGTTGAGGCAGTCCTCGTTCTCCGAGCCCGGCCCGGCACCGGCCGGTTGCGGGCACTGCTCGCCCTCGGTCGTCGCGGCGAACGGCTCGGTCCACGGGACGGGCCTCCGTGGCGGCTTCCAGCGCAGGTTCCCGGCTGGTGACGCGGCATAGCGGATCCCTTGCCACGACGTGACCTCTGGTCCCGCGACACCGCACACCGGCCCGTCGTCGGTCGCCACCGTGGTGCCCGGCGAGCAGGCCGGCGCGGGTTGCTGTCTCGTCTTCAGATCACTGGCCATGGACGCCGAAGTGGTCGGTGACAACGCCATCAGCACGACGGCCGCCACGGCGAGCTTCCGATCGAGTCTCATCCGTCCTCCACGCACCGAACAAAGGTCTGCCGAAATGGACGTGATGACCTCCAGTCTGGCCACCGCTCCGCAAGGCACAACCTCCGTTCGGTGGCGCCGGAATTGTCA
This sequence comes from Amycolatopsis coloradensis, assembly GCF_001953865.1. Taxonomy (GTDB): domain Bacteria; phylum Actinomycetota; class Actinomycetes; order Mycobacteriales; family Pseudonocardiaceae; genus Amycolatopsis; species Amycolatopsis coloradensis. Next base: position 11,421 of record NZ_MQUQ01000026.1, on the reverse strand, counting down.
AATTCCGGGCCACCATGGTCTTTCGCGGAGATCAGGATTCAGCGATCAATCCCCGAAGTACCCCTTGAACAGGATTCCGCTGATCTTGGTCGTGGTCTCCTGGCCGGTTTCGAAACCGTTCTGGATGACCTTCGTGTTGTTCATCATGGCGAGGGTGTACCGCTCGTGCGGCCCGACGAAACCGGCCGAGTTCACGATCCAGGAACCGTCGTCGTTGTCATCGGACCAGCCGTTCTTGTTCCCCGGCCGCGCGGCGGAGCCGGCACCCCAGACTCCCCACCGCTGGTTGACGGCGACGGTCCGCAACTCGTGGACGATGTAGTCGCGGTGCTGCCGCGGCAACCTCGTCAGCACGTAGTCGACCAGCCGGTCCAGGTCGTTCGCGGTGGTCAGGATCCAGCCCCAGTGGTGCGGGTGCTGATCGGTGAACCGCATGTCGGTCATCCCGTAGGACGGGAACCGCTTGGCGAACTCGGCCTCCCCGCCGTACCGGGTCCACAACGTGTGGGCGGCGGCGTTGTCGCTGGTGTCGAGCATCCGGTGGATCAGGTCCCGGTCCTCGGCGGTCAACTGGACGGCCCCGGAGTCGTCGCGCAGCAACAGGTCGACGGCCATCGCCAGCTTCGGGGTGGAACAGGCCCAGATCAGGGCCCCGGCGGCCGCACTCCGGTGGACGGCACCGGTCCAGCGGTCCCGGAGGACGATCCCGGTCTCGCCGGGCCTGCTGTCGGCATAGGCCTGAGCGCGCGAAACACGCGCTTGGAGTTCCCTGTCGAAGCCGGGTTTCGCTCCGGCGGGAGCCGCGGCGGTCAACACCATGGCCAGCACCACGGTCAGGATGGCGGAACATCTCTCTTCATGCGCTCCCCGGTCTTTCCTGTTCGCGGCGTCCAGGCGTCCCTGAGGTTGCCACAATTCGACCGGCGCTACTTCCTGATCTCGTAGCGCAGCAGTGTCAGGCCGTTCTCGAACAAGGTGGCCTCGACCGGCTTCAGCTCCTGCCGATCCTCGAAAACGCGCGTTCCCTTGCCGCGTGTCACCGGGCAGACCAGCAGCCGGATTTCGTCGACATGGCCGGTGTTCAGCAGCGATCGCATGAGTTTCAAGCTTCCCCACAGCCAGATGTCCTTACCGTCCCGCTCCTTGAGCTCCTGGACGGTGGCGGCCGGATCGCGTGTCACGGTCGCGGCGGGAAAGTCGCCCCAAGGGGCGTCGTCCAGCTTCGACGAGGCGACGAACTTGGTGAGGTTGTTGAGCTTCTCGCCGTATTCGCCCTGCTTTTCGGCGTGCGGCCAGTAGTCCTTGGTCTGGGCGTAGGTGTTCGCGCCGAGGATCAGCGTGTCGACCGAGTCGATGAGCCCCATCACGCTCGCCTTGAACGCCGGGTCGGACTTCTCGGAAAAGGGCTCCACCGACACGAAGCCGAGCCCGCCGTCCTCCTCCGCGGCGATGTTGTCGGCGGTGACCCACTGCTGGACTACGAGTTTTCGCATGGCTGCCCTTCCGGTCTGCGCGCGGCCACGTCGGCCGCATCCGCCCCGGGGACGGAGCCGCCACGCCGGTCTCGACATCCTTCGCCGGTTTTTGTCAGCAGATCTTGCGGACGTAACCGGAGGTGCCCTCCGAGAGGACGTCGCGGTCACGCATCGGGGACAGTCGCCCCGGGTCGGTCCCGTGGCCTGAAGGCCAGGTTTGAGACGATCACGTCTCAAACCTGGCCTTCAGGACAGCTCAGCGGCGGTAGCGGGTCATGAGTGGCAAGTCGGGCTATCTGGCCGGAGCCACGACGTCGCCACCCTTCTCCTCAAGAACCCCCGTCGAGGAGGTCCTCGATGAGGATGGGGATGTGCCGCACCCGGATGCCGGTCGCGTTGTGGACGGCGTTCGCGACGGCCGCCGCCATCCCGACGGTGCCGATCTCGCCCAGTCCTTTCGCGCCGACCGAGTTGTGCAGGGTGTCCGGGTATTCGACGAAGTGGACGTCGACCTCGGGGATGTCCGCGTTCACCGGGATCAGATAGCTCGCGAAGTCGCCGTTGGCGAATCGTCCGCTGTCCTCGATCTCCAGCCCCTCGTGCAGCGCGGCCGAAACACCCCAGATCATGCCACCGGCGATCTGGCTTCGAGCCGCCGTCGGGTTGATGATCCGGCCGGTGTCGAATACGCCGAGCATGCGGGACACCCGGATCTCGCGCGTCCACTTGTGCACGCGAACTTCGCAGAATTGGGCGCCGAACGAGCTGAACGAGTGCTTCGTCAGCTCTTCGCCGGGTGCCGACGAGCCGGTCACGGAGATCGACGGGCGCTTCAGTTCCCGCAGCACCTCGCCGAAGGTCATCGTCCGGTCCCCGGCCAGTACCCGGCCGTCCGCGTAGGAGACATCCATGCCGTCGAACGGCGCGCCCGGGGCCGACGCCGCGGCGAGCAGGTCGTCGATCGCCGTGGCGGCGGCGATCATGATGGCCGTCCCCACGCTCGCGGTGGCGGTCGAGCCGCCGGACAGGCCGCCGGGTGGCAGGGCCGAGTCACCGAGCCGGGGCACGATCCGGTCCGGCGAGATGTCCAGTGACTCCCCGCCGATCAGGGAGATCACGGTCAGCAGACCGGTTCCCGGGTCCGCCCCGCTGGTCGCGACGACGGCCGTGTCGTCGGGCAGGAGGGTGATCTCGACGGTGGCCGGGAACCGCAGGGCGGGGAACATGGCGGTGGCGGTGCCGACACCCACGAGCCAGTCGCCATCGGTCCGCCCCTGGGGCGAGCGGTCCGACCAACCGAACCTGGCCGCGCCGACGCGGAAGCATTCGTCGAGGTGTTTGCTCGACCACTGCAAATCCTTGCCAGGCGGCGCGGTCGAGTTGTTCCGCTGACGCAGCTCGATCGGGTCCATGCCCAGTGCGACGGCGAGTTCGTCGATCGCGCTCTCCAGCGCGAACGATCCGGGCGCCTCGCCCGGCGCCCGCATGAAGGTGGTCGGCGGGATGTTCAGCGGCACCATTTTCTGGCTGATGGCCAGGTTGCGGGTGGCGTACCACTCGCGCGAGGTGCCGTGCGACGTCGGTTCGACGAACGAGCGGTCCATCGCCGTGCTGCACCACGAATCGTGCCGCAGCGCGTTCAGCGTGCCATCGTGCTCCGCGCCGAGGGCGATCTTCTGCACGGTCGCGGCGCGGCCCGCGGTCGCGGTGAAGACCTGCTCACGGCTGAGCGCGGCCTTCACGGGCCGGTCGAGGAGCCTGGCCGCCGCCGCGGCGAGGAACGCCGGCACGGAGGTGCGGCCCTTGCCCCCGAACGCCCCGCCCACGAACGGGTTCACCGCGTGCACCTCGGACGGTTTCGTCTCCAGCGCGCCCGCCAGCTCCACCGCCTGCAAGTCGGATCCCTGGTTGCCGCTGTGGATGGTCAAGCCGTCGGGTCCCCACACCGCGACCGCGGAATGCGGTTCCAGCGCGGCGTGATTCTGGGTCGCGGTGGTGTACGTGGCTTCGACGACCACCGGACTCGCGGCCAGTGCGTCCTCAATGGACTCGACGTCGGGAGCGAGGACCTCGAAGGACGATGGTTCACCACCCCGGGCAGCCGGCGCGTCTTCGGCCGAAGCGAGCCCGTCCTGTAGCGAAGTCAGCGCGGGCCGCTGCCGATAGGAGACCTCGACGAGCATCGCGGCGTCGCGCGCCTGCTCGTAGGTCTCGGCCACGACGAAGCCGATCGGCTGGCCGTAGTAGGCGACTTCCTTGTCCTGCAAGGGAACCCAGGTCTCGCCGAAGAACGGGGTGACCGGGGTGCGCAGTTCCAGCGGGTCGAACGGGGTGTAAACGCTGATCACGCCCGGAGCGCCCTTCGCCTCCGTGACGTCCATCGACTCGATCTCCGCGTGGGCGATCGTGCTGGTCACGACGTAGCCGTGTACCAGGCCCGGGAAGGTGTGGTCCGCTCCGTACCCGGCCCGGCCCGTGACCTTCAGCGGTCCATCCACCCGGCTGGTCATCAACGGCTCCCCTCGGTCAGTTCGAGCAGTGCCCGGACGATGGTCCGCGGCAGCAACGACAGCTTGAATTCGTTTCCGGACAAGGGCCGGGCGCCCTCGACGGCCAGCGCCGCGGCCGCTTCGAAGGTGGCGACGGTCGCGGGTGCGCCGCGCAAGGCCGCTTCGACCTCCGGCAGCCGCCACGGCACGGTCCCCACGCCACCGGCCGCGACCCGGGCGTCGACGATCCGTGAGTCCTGGATGTCCAGCGCGACCGCGGCCGAACACAGCGCGAACTCGTAGGACTGCCGGTCACGCACCTTGACGTAGGTGGAGTTCGACGCCCAATCCAGCCTGGGGACCACGACCTCGGCGATCAGTTCGCCGGGACGCAGATCGTTCTCCAGCTCAGGGGTTTCACCGGGCAGGCGGTAGAAAGAGCCCAGTTCGACGGTGCGGGTCCCGCCCTCCCCGACCAGCCGGAGCCGCGCGTCGAGAGCGACCAAGGCGACGGCGACGTCGCTGGCGTGTGTCGCCGCGCAAGAATCGCTTGTGCCCAGCACGGCGTGCATCCGGTTGGCGCCGGAGATCGCCGGGCAGCCACTGCCGGGCACCCGCCGGTTGCACGGCGTCGCGACGTCCCGGAAGTACGAGCAGCGCGTGCGCTGCATCAGGTTTCCGCCGATGCTGGCCATGTTCCGGATCTGCTGCGAGGCGCTCAGCAGCAGGGCACGGGAAATCGCCGGGTACACGCCGGGGTGAGCGGCGATGTCACCCATCCGCTCCAGCGCGCCGATCCGCAGTCCGTCGTCGGTGTCGATGCCACGCAGCGGCACCGCGTTGATGTCCAGCACGCGCTGCGGTGTCAGGACATTGAGTTTCATCAGGTCGACAAGCGTGGTCCCGCCCGCCAGGAACGTGCCGGGCGCGGCGACGGCGGCTTCGACGGTCTCGGGTGCGATCAGCTCAAACGGACGCATCGGCCCGCCTCGCCTGTTCGACCGCCGCGACGATGTTCGGGTACGCCGCGCATCGGCAGAGGTTGCCGGACATGAACTCGCGGACGTCCTGGACGTCCTGCTCGACGGCGGCGACCGCCGACATGATCTGCCCGGACGTGCAGAATCCGCACTGCAGGGCGTCCTGGTCGAGGAACGCCTGCTGTACCGGATGCAGACCGTCCTCTGTGGACAGTGCTTCGACCGTGGTCACCGGCTGCTTCACGGTGGCGGCCAAGGTGAGACAGGAGAGCACCGGCCGTCCGTCGACGTGCACCGTGCAGGCGCCGCACTGTCCCCGATCGCAACCCTTCTTCGGGCCCGTGACGCCGAGTCGCTCCCGCAGCGCGTCCAGCAGGGTCACCCCGGGTTCGACACTCAGGTTTTCCGTACTGCCATTGACTTCGAGTGAGATATCCACTGGATCACTTTCCGCAGATCGTCCGGGCCGAGACCCGACGGCGTAGGTTGGGGTGGTGGGAGACTGTTCGCGAAGTGAACCGGATATTCATCCGCTTCACTTTTCACGCTAGCGGATTACAATCCGCTTGGCAATGTCGTGATCACCCCTGGAGTCGCTCCAGGTTCCGCGGATTCCTCGGCTACATTCACGACGGACGGGATCAGCGGGGGGCGGGAGGGACGATGACGACGGGATCGGTGAACCCCCGGCGCGCGGACACCCGGCGCAACCACGAGCGCATCCTCGCCACCGCGGCGAAATCACTGTCCGGATCAGGTGAAGTCTCGTTCAACGCCATCGCGAAACAGGCCGAGGTCGGCGTCGGCACGGTGTACCGGCACTTCCCGACTCCGGAAGCCCTCATTCTGGCGGTCTATCAGCGCGAGGTGCGCCAGCTCGTCGACGTCGTACCGAGTCTGCTCGAGAAGAACACCCCGGAACAGGCCTTCCGGACGTGGACGACCGACCACCTGGCGCACTACATGATGACCAAGCGAGGCCTCGCCGACGCCCTGCGCACCGCGACGGCCTCCCGTGGCGCACTGCCGGCGAGCGCCTACAAGGCCATGGTCGGCGCGGTTTCCACGCTGCTGAAGGCCAACGTCGACGCCGGCACCGTCCGGCCGGACCTGGCACCCGAGACCGTCCTGCGCGGCCTCGGCGGCCTGCTGTACCTCGACCCGAACGGCGAGTGGCGGCGCGACGTCGCGAGTCTCGTCGATCTGCTCTGGTGCGGAATGGGCACTTGCCGCGACTGACCGCTTGACGATCGTCATCCCCGGACCGGGTGGCTTCCGGATGCGCGCTCCGGATCCGTCGGCGACGCCGTGATCCGCGGTTGTCCGGCGGGAGACGGGGCGGTGGCCATGGCCGCCTTCGGGGAATGCGACGTGATCGTGGCACGGTCACGCACGGATCCCTTCCCCGTGCAGGACTCCCGGCGCGACGGCGTACCCGGGCACACGCCGGAGACGGCCCCCGTCGACCGGGCACCTGGCCCTAATCGTAAGGCCCTCCGAACAGGGCGAGCCCGACGGACCGGCCGCGGAAGATCGCGGAACGGCTGGTCGCCGCCTACGAACGGCCCGCGACCAACGACGGGCGACCGCCGCCCTGGATCCTCGACGGCCTCGCCCACGCGCACCGCACCGCCGCGGAACTCCGCGCCCGTCCCCCGGCCCCGCCTGCCGGATGACCTCGTCCAGGCGGCACGCGGGACCTGGTCATGTCCGCGGAGGTCGTCCGTCGGCGCGTTGCAGCCGCTCGATGGTTTCGTCGATCCAGTCGACCCAGGTCTGCGCCATCATCTCGCCGGCGCGGCGGACCGAGTCCCAGACCAGGGGATCGAGTCCGCCGCCGTCGGCGAGGTCGGCGGCCGCGGTGATCTGCCGGGGAAGCTCGTCGGTGAGCCGGTCGCGCTCCTTGACGTGGAGATCGCGCATCACCCGGAGCTGGGTCACCGTGTCCTCTGTCGAGCGGGACCCGGAGAAGAAGAACCGGACCAGGAACGGCACCCGGATCGGGTCCCGTTCGGTGACGAGTTCGCCGAGCCAGGTGTCGAAGGCCTGTCGTCCGGCGTCGGTGGCCGAATACACCCGGCGGTCTGGCCTGCTCTGCTGTGGCTCCACTTCGGACACCACCAGGCCGCCGTCCTCGAGCTGGCCCAGTGTCCGGTAGATCTGGCTGAGCTGGGCGGGCCACACGAAATGGATGCTGGCGCGGATCGCGGTAGCCAGGTCGTAGCCCGTCATCGGTTGCCGCAGAAGGAAACCCAGCAGGGCGAATCTGAGCATGGGGCTCCTTCCGGCGGCGACCGGAAGAGTATCAACCGGATCAGGCTCGGTCCGCGTGCCGCGCGAACCACGCTTCGAGCAACTCGGTGACCTGCCGGGGTTCTTCACGGTGCGGCCAATGCCGCGTTTCAAGCCAGTGCAGCTCGGACTCCTCACACCGGGCGGCGCTGGGTTCGGCGAGATGCTTGCCGAGCGCGCCGTCACGGCGTCCCCAGATGACCTGGGTCGGAACGCGCACCGACAGGTCGGGCCTGGGACCCGTGGCGCGACGGGACGACAGCATCGACCGGAACATCGCGCGGTACCAGAACAAGGGCCGCTGGATCGCGCCCGGATGACGCCAGACGGCGCGATGCCGGCCCACGTCGGAGTCGGTCAGACCGGCTCCGTGCTTGAGCATCGCGGCGACGACCGCACCACCGCGGGCGCCGAGGATTGTCTCGGCGAGACCGGGGATCTGGAACGCCACCATGTACCAGCTCCGCATGAGCTGGGAGGGCCGTCGGCTCAGCGCTTCGGCGAACACCTCCGGATGCGGACAGTTGACGATGGTCAAGGACCGGACCAGGTCCGGCCGTTCGATCGCCACCATCCAGGCGACCGCCCCGCCCCAGTCGTGCCCGACCAGATGGACCGGCGCCACCTCCTCGCGTTCGATGAGCAGCACGATGTCCTTGACCAGTTCGGGCATCCGGTAGTCGGCGACCATGGCGGGTTTGGAGGACAGCCCGTAGCCGCGCTGATCCGGCGCGAGTACCCGATACCCCCGATCGGCGAGTGCGGTCATCTGCGGCTCGAAGGTGAACCAGAGATCGGGCCAGCCGTGCAGGAACAGTGCGGCTGGCCCGGCTTCGGGACCATCGGCCTCGACGTGGAGCAAGACGTCGTCGACGTCGACGAACCGCGGCTGGAACATGAGGGCTCCTCGTTCGGGGAAGGTTCAGGCGACTCCGAGCACGGCGGCGACGGTCGCGGAGAGGGGGCCGGGATCACGGTCCCGCAAGGGACGCAGCACCCGCCGCGCGATCCGTGGCGCGCCGAGCGACGACAACGGGCGGTGGAGATTGAGCACCTCGTTGAACGCCGCCGCCACTTCGGGGTCCAGCGCCGCCGCTCGTTCGAGCCGATCACGGTAGCCCGCACCGAACCGGGCTGTCCAGGGCGACCGGATTCCTTCGGTACGGCAGCCGTAGCGGAGGTCTTCCCCGACGGCAAGGCGCCAGGCCTCGGCAGAGGTGGCGGCCACGGCCCGCGCGGCACGGCGCTCGAACCCCGGTCGTGACGCGCCGCCTTCGGCGGTGAGTACCCGGCCGAGGGCGGTCGCGGAGAGGGCCGCGACACTCATTCCCTGACCGTAGATCGGGTTCGCCGCGCTGGCGGCGTCGCCGAGCGCGACGACGCCGACCGGCATCTCGCGCATCCGGCCGTAGTGGTGCCGGGTGTTGTCGCGGACGCGGAAGGTACGGATCGGGCCGACCGGCGTCGACCGGCGGAGCGCCTCGGCCACCACCGGGGCGGCCAGCCGATCGGCGAAGTCGCGCAGTTCCGCTGTTTCGGTGGGCACCGGCGCACTCCGGCCGATCGAGCCGAACGAGATGTGCAGCTTGCCATGTTCGACACGAAGCACGACACCGCCGACCGACGAGCCTGCGTCCGCCTGGCCTCCGAGGATGACCAGCCACTCGGGATCGAAGGACGGATCGGGTTCGGTGATCACGCTGGCGTACCGCACGTCGGAATGGACGATCGAGACCGGCGGCGGCCGGTAGCCGATCTGTTCGAGCCACTCCGGCAGCCGCGAGCCGCGGCCGGACGTGTCGACCACGAGATCGGCGTCGAGGTCGCCGTCGGCCGTCCGGATGCCGGTGACCCGGCGGCGGGTCCGGTCGGTCAGCAGTCCGACGGCCGGTATCCGGTCACGGACCACGACGTTCGGCAAGGCGCGCACGCGAGTCCGGATCGCGTGTTCGAGTAGGATCCGGCTTGCCCCGAAGCCGCCACTCCACCACGCGGGGATCCGGATGGTGGAGCGGCCGCGGACCAGGAAGATCGACCGGTCCCCCATCGTGGGATCGTCGGAGCCCGGGGTGAGCGCGCCTGCCGCGGCCAATTCGGCGGACAGACCGGGGAACAGGCCGACCAGCACCCGGCGACCGGATCCCAGCAGTCCGTGCGCGTGGTGCGACTGGGGAACGAATCGCCGGTGCACCGGCCCGTCCGCAAGCTCGTCACGCTCGACCACGACCACCTCGTCGTAGTGCTCGGACAGGACCCGAGCGGCCACGAGACCGGCCATCCCCGCCCCGAGTACCACTGCTCGATCCTGTCCGGCGTATGACATCATTCATATATAACTTGTTGAGTATGCGCCGTCAATCGCCTAGCCGAGTTCCGCCGTGGACGCGGCGACGACGGCGTAGAGATCGCCGATCGTGGCGAGGGCGGCGCGATGCTGTTCCGCGGCGGCGACGGGGCCGACGACGGACGGAAGAGCGCGCGTGGCGCAGGCGGCGGCCACGACGGTCGGGGTGTTCCCGCGCAGGAAAGCGCCCTCCGCCGTGAACGTGACACACATGTGCGTCATGAATCCGGCCACGACGACGTTCTGGTGCCCGGCGGCGTCGACCAGTTCTCCCAGCCGGGTGCCGACGAACGAATTCGGCGCGGTCTTCACCACGATCTCCTCACCGGGCGCCGGGGCGACGCGTTCGTGGATCTGGCCGATCTCCTGCTGAAGGTCGTACGGGCTGCCCTCGCCGCCGTCGTGCATGACGTGGACGATCGCCGAGCCCTCGGCCCGTGCGCGCGCCAGCAACGTGGCGGCCTCGTCGAGCGCCGCCGCCCAGCCGTCGAGTTCCATCACGCCGCGGGTGTAGGTGTTCTGGTAGTCGACGAGGATCACCGTGGCGTCCGAAAGTGTCGCGGGGGTCGTCGGGAGCGCGCTGATCTCGCGGAGAGTGGTGCTGGTCATCGTGTTTCCTTCGCTTTCCGTGGGTACGGCTACCATGCTGGCTGACCCGATCCGACTTCGAGATACCGAATCGGGTCAGCCGTGGTCGGGATCGGCCGACATCCGCGAAGAAGGAATCGATGAACGCTCCGAGAGTGGCCGTCCTCGCGTTCGAGGGGATCAGTCCCTTCCATCTCGCCGTCCCGTCGTTGGTGTGGGGACCGGAATCACCGTCCGGCGACATGGAGCCGTGGCCGCTCACCGTCGCCGCCGCGGAACCGGGCCGCCTGACCACCAGCGCCGGCTACACGATCGACGTGCCCGCGGGGCTTGGCGCGCTCGCCGAAGCCGAGATCGTCGTCGTACCGTGGTGGTCCGACCCCGAGAGCGCGACGCCCCCGCCCGTCTCGGCCGCACTGCGTGCCGCACACGAACGTGGTGCGCTCGTCGTCGGGCTCTGCCTGGGCGTCTTCGCTCTCGCCGACGCGGGCATTCTCGACGGGCGTGCCGCGACCACGCACTGGAAGTGGGTCGAAACGTTCCGGTGGCGCTTCCCCAAGGTGATACTGCGACCGGAGGAACTGTATGTCGACGAGGGCGACGTCGTGACCGGTGCGGGCGCCACCGCGGGCATCGACACCTGCCTTCACCTGCTCGCCCGCACGGCAGGCCAGGTCGTCGCCAACCGCGTCGCCCGCCGGATCGTCGCCGCGCCACACCGCCCCGGCGGCCAGGCCCAGTTCGTCGAATTCCCGGTGCCCGCCCCGGACGAGGACCCTCTCACCGAGGTGATGGCCTGGGCCCAGTCCCATTTGGACAGACCACAGAACATCGACCGGCTCGCCGCACAGGCGCACATGAGCCGGAGCACCTTCACCCGCGCCTTCCGCGCCCGCACCGGGACCACCGTCCACAACTGGCTTGTCACCCAACGCCTCGCACGGGCCCGGCACCTGCTCGAAACGACCACGCTCACCGTCGACACCATCGCGGCACAAACCGGCTTCGGCACGCCAGCCCGCCTCCGAGAGCACTTCGCGACCGCGCTGGGGACCACACCTACGCGCTACCGGGTCGAGTTCTCCGGCCCGGTAGCGTGATCGCCGTCCAGTCACAAGCGATCGCCGTCTGATCACGCGACTGCTTAGCGGTCATGTCGCGAAAGCCACTTTCGAGACATCAGACGTCGCGAAAGTCAATTTTCACCTTAGAGCGTGTCTTACGTGGTGATCGGTTGTTGGTGAGCGATGATC
>NZ_MQUQ01000025.1 GCF_001953865.1 Amycolatopsis coloradensis | reverse complement strand
CGCGTGAAGGCCCCCTTTCCTCGGCTCAGCCGAGGAAAGGGGGCCTTCACGCGGGTCCGTGCCGGTGCCCTCGAAACACAGGTGCCCTACTCCGAGAGCTTTCCTCGCAACTGTTCCAGCGTCTGCGAAAGAAGCCGCGAAACGTGCATCTGCGAGATGCCGACCCGCTCCGCGATCTGCGTCTGGGTGTAGCCGCCGAAGAACCGCATCACGAGGATCGCGCGTTCCCGTTTCGGGAGCTCCCGCAGCAGTGGTTGCAGCGCCTCGTGATTCTCCACCAAGATCATCTCGTGGTCCTCTTCGCCGATCGTGTCGGCGAGGGACAGGGCCTCGGTGGCGTCATCGTGGACCGGCTTGTCGACCGACAACGTCTGATACGCCTGGCCGGCGAGCAGTCCTTCGCGCACTTCGTTCACTTCGAGTTCGAGATATTCGGCGAGTTCGGTCGGCGTCGGCGCGCGGCCGAGGCGCTGGGACAACGCGGCCGTGCCCTGGCTGAGGGAGACGTGGAGTTCCTTCAGCCGTCTCGGTACCCGGACCGACCAGCCGGTGTCCCGGAAGTGCCGCCGGACCTCGCCCATGATGGTGGGCACGGCGAAGGAGAGGAAGTCATGGCCGCGGCCGGGGTCGAAACGGTCGACCGCGTTGATCAGCCCGATCCGCGCCACCTGCACCAGATCCTCGCGAGGTTCGCCTCGCCCGGAGAACCGGGTGGCGATGTGCTCGGCGAGCGGCAGTAGTTCGGTGACCAGCCGGGCGCGCAGGTCCTGGCGCCGAGAGGAGTCCTCCGGCAGCGCGAACATCTCGTCGAACAGCGGTTGGCAATGGGCGTAGTCGTCCGCCTGGCGGGTGGTCGACCTGCGCTCGGCGTTCACCCGTCGCTCGTTCCCGGTGTCAGGACGAGATCGATCGTCGTCGTACTCCCCGCTTCGCCGGGGATCGGCTCGCACCGGGCCGCCACCGACCGGGTCAGGGTCGTCAGGACATGCCATCCGAACGTCGTTTCGCTCGGGAGATGCGGTCCGGCCGTCCGCGTGGAGATCGAGACGGCTATCCCTTCCGGGATCTCGTGAAAGACGCAACACAGGGTCGCTCCCAGTTCTGCGGGCTGGACCAGTTGGGAACAGGCTTCGTCGACGGCCATCTTCGCGTCTGAAATGGCGTCCAAGCCGAAGTCCGCACGCGCCACCACACCGTGGGTGAGCGTCCGGACCAGGGGGATCTGTTCCGCCTCGGCGGGGAGGCGGAGTTCCACTCGATCGAGAAACCCGTCTTGTTCATGGCGGGTTTCGGGGGTGAGGCTGCCCCGTGCGTGTGAATCCATTGAGTGACCTATCCGTCCATGGCCATGGGGCAACCGCGGTGGGGACCCGCCGCGGGACAGGCGATCAACGGCCAAGTGCGCGCTGAAGCTCCTTTTTGGACATCTTCGACCTGCCCTCGATGTTGCGCTTCTTCGCGTCGTTGTAGAGCTGGTCCTTGGTGGGGCCGTTCGGGCCCAGCCGGTTGCCGGACCGCTTGCCGCCTCGCCGCTGCGGGGACATGTCCTGGATGGAGGTTTTGCTCGCCTCCCGCGACTCGCCGGCCTGCGCGCGGTTCTTGTTCACCGTGCGCGCGGCGATCTCCTCCGCCCGGTCCGTGCTCGCTCCACGGTCCTTCGCCGAGTCCTTGATGTGCTTGTACTGTCGTTCGCGTTTGTCGCTCCAACTCTGCTGCGGCATGACTGCTCCCTTCTCCTCCGCTCAGGTACCCCGATCGTTCAGCCGGATAAACCTCCGGTTGACGCCCGGAACGGACGGGTATGCGGAGGTCAGACGGAAGGAGGCGCCGATGCGGATCGGCTACACGCTCATGACCGAGCAAACCGGGCCCAAGGACCTGGTCGGATACGCCGCCGGAGCGGAGAAGGCGGGCTTCGACTTCGAGGTGATGAGCGACCATTACTCCCCCTGGCTGGACGAGCAGGGCCATTCGCCGTACGCGTGGAGCGTGCTGGGGGCGGTCACCCAGAGCACCGAACGGGTCGAGTTGATGACGTTCGTGACCTGCCCCACCATGCGCTACCACCCGGCGGTGGTGGCGCAGAAGGCGGCGACCATCCAGGCGCTGTCCGACGGCCGGTTCACCCTCGGGCTCGGAGCAGGGGAGAACCTCAACGAGCACGTCGTCGGCCGGGGCTGGCCGCCGGCGAACGTACGGCACGAGATGCTCGCCGAGGCCGTCCAGATCATCGGCGGGCTGTTCGACGGCGGGTACTTCAACTACGCCGGTGACCACTTCCGGGTGGACTCGGCGAAGCTGTGGGATCTGCCGGAGCGGCGTGTCCCGATCGCCATCGCGGTGTCCGGGTCGCAGTCGGTGACCCGGTTCGCGCCGATCGCCGACGCGATGATCGCCGTCGAGCCGAACGAGTCGCTGGGCAGTGAGTGGGACGCCACCAAACCCGGCCCGCCGTCCAGGAAGATCGCCCAGCTGCCGGTGTCCTGGGGCGAGGACCGCGACGCCGCCATCCAGCGGGCGCACGAGCAGTTCCGCTGGTTCGCCGGCGGCTGGAAGGTCAACGCCGAACTGCCAGGGCCCGCGGGATTCGCCGGTGCCACCCAGTTCGTCAAACCCGAGGACGTCGCCGCGGCCATCCCCTGCGGCCCGGACGTCGATCAGATCGTGAAGCAGGCTGCCGAGTTCGAGGCGGCCGGATTCACCGATCTCGCCCTGATCCAGATCGGGGGAGACCAGCAGGAAGGTTTCCTCCGTTTCGCCGAAGAGACGCTCCTCCCGGCGTTGCGCGGCTGATTCACACGGACGAAGTAGGGGTGCACTGTCTCTCCTCACCCAGCGGGGGACACCTGTGTGCAAGTCGGCGATCGTGGGTACCAGAGCGGCGACCCAGCCTTTCACCGAGGGGAACTGATGAGCAATGAACTCGGGCTCCACCCGGTACCCGACCTGCTCCCTGAGGGCCAGGACTCGCCGGAGCAGGAAGCGATCCGTCGTAAGGCGGCCCGCGTCGTGGCTTCACAGGCGACGAACGCCGACGATTGCGCGACCCTGCTGGACATGCTCGGCCTGCACGACGGCGGCCGCAGCGCCGAAGTGGCTTGACTCAACGGATGCCGTGCGCCACCACGAGGTCCGCGACGAAGGCCTGATACGCCTCGTCGCGGTCCGGCGCGCGCAGTACCGCGGACGGGTGAACGGTGGCGACCGCGGTGGTGGCGAACTCGGGTAGTTCGATCCGCTCGCCGCGGCTGCGGGTGATGCGGAAGTCGTCGCCCAGCAGCGCCTTGGCCGCTGTGGCGCCGAGGAAAATCAGCAGGTCCGGCCGGACCGACGCCAGTTCCGCGCGCAGCCATGGCCGGCACGCGACGACCTCGGTCTTCGACGGTGTCTTGTGGATGCGCCGCTTGCCGCGTTCGTCGCGGGTGAACTTGAAGTGCTTGACCGCGTTGGTGACGTAGATCTTCCGGCGGTCGAAGCCCGCTTCGTCGAGGGCGCGGTCGAGGAGCCGCCCGGCGGGGCCGACGAACGGGGCACCCGCCTGATCCTCCTGATCGCCGGGCTGTTCGCCGACCACCATGACCTCCGCCTCGCGAGGGCCTTCACCGAAGACGGTCTGGGTCGCGTCGCGGTAGAGATCGCAGCCACGACACTCGGCCGCCGCTGAGCGGAGCCTGCGCAGATCGACGGTCTCGGGCGGTTCCGCCCCGGGTGCCTTGGTCGCCATTCCCCCGTTTTCCCGGCTTGCCACCCGGCCAAACCGCAGCCGTGAGTGGTCACGGGGAGCGCGTTGGGGAAATCGCTCACCGCTTTCGGCGAACGGGATCAAATTTCGTCGCGCGAAGGAATTCACCCGGCCGTAGTTCGGTCGTTGTCGCGTCCGGTGGCGTCTGCCAGGATGCTCGTGACTCGACCCGAAGGAGCGTCCTGTGGCTTCTCGTCTCAATCCCTACATCAGCTTCGCCGGCGACGCCCGGCAAGCCATGGAATTCTACAAGTCGGTGTTCGGCGGAGAACTGACGCTGAACACGTTCGGCGAGTCCGGTATGGCGGGTTCGCCGGTGGAAAACCAGATCATGCACGGTCAGCTCGAATCACCGAGCGGCTACACGATCATGGCGTCGGACACGCCACCGGGAATGACACACGATCCCGGCACCAATCTGTCGGTCAGCCTCAGCGGTGACGACGGTGAGGAATTGCGCGGGTACTGGGAGAAACTCTCCGCCGACGGTACCGTCTCGGTGCCGTTCGAAAAGCAGATGTGGGGTGACGAATTCGGTGCCTGCACGGACAAGTTCGGCATCTCGTGGATGGTGAACGTCATCCAGGGCTAGAGGATTCCGGCCCGGTCCGATCCCTGCCGAAGCTCCCGACTTCCGGGGCCTTGTGGCTCCGATCGCGGAAAACCCGTTATGCCGCCGGTGAAACCGCCGTTCTCCTCTCGTGAGGATTCGGCGGTTCCATCGGAGGGCGAGGATATGAACAGGATGGTCACGGCACTGCTGGTTTCGGCGGGTGCCGTCGTTTCCGTTGCGGCACTGGGTGGTTGCGGGACGCCGACCGCCGGGACACCGGTCACCGTGGTGCGGGAGATCGTGCCGCCGTCGACGACCACCGCGGTCGTCGCCCCGCCACCTACTTCGGTGGTCGTGGTGGAGCCGCCGGTGACCGTCACGCGGGTGCCCGTGGCGCCCGGTCTCACGTCGTGTCAGCGTCTGTTCGCCGAGGGGTACTCGTTCACCTACGCGTTCAACGCCTGGGTGAACGCCGGGCGACCACTGAGCTGGGACGCCGATCGCGACGGGTATCCGTGCGAGCAGTCGTACGGGAACCGGAACTGAACTCCGACGTCAGTCCGACGCGATCCGGTGGCCGTCGGGAAGTCGGTGGAGCGCACGTAATGCAGAGAAAAATCTGCACAGTGTCGAAAAATTTCTGCGTGTCGTAGAACTAGATGGGCTTGTAGCGGACGTCGGCGACCGCGAACGGGTCCGTTTGCCCGAGTCCGTGGAGGCGGATCGGCGTGCCGCCCGGGTTGTCGTACAGCCGGATGCCGTCGCCGAGCAGGACCGGTGCGATGTGCAGGTCGATCTCGTCGATCAACCCGAGTTCGAGCAGCTGGCGGCCGATGTCCGGCGAGAACACTTCGAGGTTCTTCCCGTCCGCCGCCTCCAGTCCGATCCGGACCGCTTCGGCCGGGCCGCAGTTCAGGAAGGTGACGCCTTCGGTGGGTGTCGCGTCCTCCGGATGATGGGTGAGGACGAAGAGCGGCCCCTGCCAGGCGCCGCCGTAGATGCCGCTGGGGTCGGGACAGGCGTCCCAGCCGTCGCGGCCGCCGAGGACGGCGCCGGTGGTCGTCGCGTACTGGTCGATGAGGTCGGGCCGGGCCGTGATCCCGCCCATCCAGTCCATGCCGTGACCCGGGCCCGCGACGAAGCCGTCCAGGGACATCGTGAAGTGCCAGAGCACTTTTCCGCTCGCGATCCGTGGTTCGAGCATCTCGCCTCCTTCTGCTTGCGATGTGCAATCGGTTTGCCCACCGTAGAGTGGGTGATGGTAGTTTGCAATCACTTCTTCCGGAGGTGAAAGGATGGCGGAACCCGCCCGGTCGGGCTGTCCGATCAACGCCGCGATCGAGGCGTTCGGCGACAGCTGGAGCCTGCTCGTGCTGCGGGACATCATGTTCGGCACGCGACGCTATTTCCGCGAACTGCTCGCCGGATCCGAAGAGGGGATCGCGTCCAACATCCTGGCCGACCGGCTGAAACGTCTGGTCAAGGCCGGTCTGCTGACCCGCGAGGACGTCGGGCCCGGCAAGCGGGCCGCGTACAGCCTGACCGAGGCTTCGATCCAGCTGGTGCCCGTGTTCGCCCAGCTCGGTTCGTGGGGCTTGGCCCACCGCCCGACCACGAAACGCCTGAGGGTGCGTGCAGAACTGCTCGCCGCGGGCGGGCCGGAACTGTGGGCGGAGTTCATGGCCGAACTGCGGGTCGTCCACCTCGGCGAGCAGGCGCCGGACCGGGACGGGCCCGGCGTGCTGGAGCGACTCGCCGCCGCCTACGACGGTGCACTCTGACGAACCCCCGCAAGTAGTCGGCTACTTGCGGGGGCCAGTGCGACCGCAGGGCCTCAGGGTTGTCAGGTGAGGGCGCCTTGCCTGCTTGTCGCGCGGGAGAAGCGCGGCGAGGACGAAACGATGGCGGGGCACAGTGTGAACACGCCGCAGTGCCTACCGGGCTTCCGTATCAGCTTGCGCAGGGTGACGGGCTTCTGTCCGGAACGAGCCTTTTCGACCGCTCGAAAGGGAATTCACGCGACCGAAAAGGGTAGTCGACAGGGCTGAACGGCTCACTCCGAAAAGCGGAGGTTATTTTAGAGGTATTCCGACCGCGCCTTCTTCGGCACGCACATTCGCCACGAGTCGGCGATCAGCTCTCGTAACTCCTCGTAATCGATCGCGGACAGCCGGGCGAGAACCCACTGATGGCGCATATCGGACGGAATCGGCATCATGAACTTGTCCGGCTCGCCTGCCATGAGTGCTTCCCGCTCTTCTTTGGGATATGCGAATCCCAGCAGGGTTTCGTCAGGTGAGAGGGAAAGGAACACGATTCGCCCCACGCGGAACTTCGCCCGGTCCCGTGCGGGCGCGGGGCAGCTCCGAAGCGATCTGCCTGGACGTCATCCCCCGTTACCATTTTTCCACCATCCTCCGCTGTTCGTTCCCCAGTCACCCGCGTCGCCCATGGTGAAGACGACGTAAAGATATTCATCGAGGACCTTGGCCAGTGACACGGGTCTGCCCACAAGGGCGGGGATCTCGTCCCCCGCCTCCGCGATCACCGCCGCGGCCCAGGTGCGGCCGAGGCGCAGGTGCCTGCTGAACGCGGCGCCGTCGCGCTCGCCGTGGATGGCGGCCGCGATGGCGGCGTCCCACGGAATGATCGTGTTGGGCCGCAACGCATACAGTGCCTTGGCCGCGGCGGTCGGGCCCAATGTGCGTCTTGTCCGTCCGGTTGAGACGACGACGCCCGAGAGGTCCGCGTACGCCTTCGCGGCCGTGTCGATGCCCGCATCCGTCAGATGGACGAGGTCCACGGACGGCAGAGTGGCGCCCCAGGTCTCCCACCAGTGCCGGACCCCGTCGTCGAAGGGGGCGGGCTCCCCTTCCCGCGGATACCGAATCCGGCATCCCCACGAGTTCAGCCACCGAAGAAGAATTGCGCGATGTGCGGCCTGTGACAGGTCGATCGCGGAACGCGTTTCTTCGTTGAGTCGAAGCCATGAGGTGTCGGCATTCGCGAAGCCGTTGAACACTTCGGCCGCACGCCGGAGTTCGGCGAGAGGGGGGAGAGAGCCAGACATGTGGGAACCCTATCCGGTGCCACCAAGGGGGTGAATTTCCGCGTCCAACTATTGGACTTTGTACAGTGAGTCACCTATTTGTATCTGCTGCAAGCTTCTTTGGTCCTTTAGTGTTGTGGTCAGGAGGACCGCGAGGATGTCGGTCACGCAGCGCGATCGCGTTGCCTCATCCAGGGAGGAAGAAGGCATGGGCAGACCAGAGCGACCGTTGGACGGCTCCACTGGTCCGATCGCCACATTCGCTCATGATCTGCGGGTGTTACGGAACCGGGCGGGAAACCCGAGCTACCGGGAACTCGCCAGAACGGCGCTGTTCGCGCCATCCGTGCTGTCCAGCGCGGCCAGTGGCCACCGGCTGCCCACGCTCGCCGTGACGCTGGCGTTCGTTTCCGCGTGCGGTGGGGATCGCGCGGCGTGGGAACGACGTTGGCGGAGTCTCGCCGGGCGGACGGGCGGTGGCGTCGAGGTGCGGGAAGAACCCGCACCAGCACCGCAGCCCGAGATCCCGATGGACGGTGCCCCCGTGTCGGCATCCGGGGCCGTCCACCTCGCCCGTCCTGCCCAGCTGCCCATGGGATCGAGGACTTTCGTCGGCAGGGAAGGGGATCTCGCCGACGCCGCCGAGATGATCGGGGCGACCGGCCCGGTCAAAGTGCCGCTGCTCGTCAGTGGTCCGATCGGGGTAGGTAAAACCGCCTTCGCGTTGCGGCTCGCCGAAGAGGTCGCCGCCGACTTCCCGGACGGTCAGCTTTACGCCGACTTGAGCGACAGCGGAACCGGTGGTCGCTCGGCCAACGGGATCGTGCGCGGCTTCCTGCGCGCGCTCGGCGTGCCGGCGCATCTCGTGCCCGACGACCCGATGCAGCGCATCGGCCTGTACCGGTCCCTGCTGGCGGAACGCCGGTTGTTCGTTCTCCTCGCGGGGGTCGGTGACGAGGGGCAGGTGCGGCCGCTGCTCGGCCAGGCCCCGCACAGTCAGGTCGTGGTGACCAGCCGCGCCCGGCTGCTCGGGCTGGAGGACACGAACCGGGTCGAGCTGGATACGTTCACGCGCAAGGAATCGCTGGCGTTGATCGGCCGGATCGCCGGTCCGAGCCGGATCCGGGGGGAGCACGACGCCGCCGACACGATCGCCGAACTGTGCGGTGACCTTCCGCTGGCGATCAACATCGTCGGCCGCAAGATCGCCGCGCGTCCGGAATGGGCGATCGCGTACACGGCGGGTCAGCTCGCCGACCGCGAACGGCTCATGGACAGCCTCTCTGTAGGTGACGTCAACGTCCGGGACCGGTTCACCTCCGCGTACGAACGTCTTTCGGCCGCCGGGCGTGAGGCCATCCACCACTTCGGACAGAGCGGGGCGGGCTGGACGACGTCGGTCGGGGTCGCCGCGGCGATGGGCATCCTGATCGAGACCGCCGACGAGCTCCTCGAAGCCGTCGTGGACGCGGGACTTCTCCAACGTGCCAACGTCGCCGGGCGCTACGCGGTCTCCCGTCTGGTGAGCGCGTTCGCCGCCGAACGGCAGCGGGAACCGGGCCCGCTCGCCGCCGCGGTCCCGATGGCGGGGCGCCGGGCGCGGGCCGCGTGGACCGGACAAGTCGACGAATGAAGGCGAGCGAAATGTTCAGGAGCGAGTTCATCCGGGTACCAAGGACGCGGAAAGCACCCGATCCGAGGAGTACCGATGGCAGACAGGTTACGGCCGCCGCAGCAGCAGGACCCGCCGGGCGTGACGTCCAAAATGGACCCGCCTCCTCGTGACTCCATGGAGGACTACGAAGGCCGTGACCTGCTGGCGGGCAAACGCGCTCTGATCACCGGCGGTGACTCCGGGATCGGCCGCGCGGTCGCCATCGCCTTCGCGAAGGAAGGCGCCGATGTCGCGATCGCCTACCTCAACGAGCACGAGGACGCGAAGTACACCGAGGAGCGTGTCCGGGCGGAGGGGCGCGAGTGCCTCCTCCTACCGGGTGATCTGGCCGAGGCGGCACAGTGCCGCGAGATCGTGGACCGCACCGTGGGTGAACTCGGTGGTCTGGACATCCTGGTCAACAACGTCGCCACGCAATGGCCGGTCGACTCACCGGAAGATCTCACCGACGAGCAGTGGACCCACACCTTCGACGTGAACATCCACAGCTACTTCCGGGTGACCGGCGCCGCGCTGCCGCATCTGGAGAAGGGCTCGGTGATCATCAACACCGGCTCGGTGAACGGCTTGCGGGGCAACAAGTCGCTGATTGACTACTCCGCCACCAAGGGCGCCGTGCACGCCTGGACCTACGCGATGGCGCAGGCACTGGCCGATCGGGGCGTCCGGATCAACTGTGTCGCGCCGGGTCCGGTGTGGACACCGTTGATCCCGTCGACGTTCCCGCCGGAGAAGGTCGAGAAGTTCGGCCTCCAGGTCCCGTTCGAGCGGGCTGCCCACCCCGATGACCTCGCGCCTTCGTACGTCTTCCTGGCGTCCAACAGGCTCTCGTCGTACTACAGCGGTGAGGTCATCGCCGCGCTCGGCGGCGAGACGACGCCCGGGTAGCGGCGGCAGGGGAGTGATGAACGCACGAAACCGGTGGACGTCGCCTTTCGCCTGGCTAGGCAGGGTGTTCCGGGTTCCGGGGGAGGAACGGCGAAGCGTCCTCCAGACCGCTAAAGCGGCAGCGGCGGCGGTGATCGCGTGGATCGTCGCGACCTCGGTCCTCCAGCTCCCGCAGCCTTTTCTCGCGCCGTACGCGGCCGTGTTCCTGGTGCAGGCCACCGTCTACCGGTCGGTGCGCGGCTGGGCGCAACAGGTCGGCGCGGTCACCGGGGGAGTGCTGCTCGCCGCGGGCGCGGGCCAGCTGATCCCGTCGGTGACGGTGGCGCTCGGTCTGGTCGTCTTCGTCGGGTTGCTGATCGGCTCGTGGCGAGGGTTCGGCGATTCGGGGGTCTGGGTCGGGATCACCGGAATGCTGCTGATCTCCTACGGCAACGCGACCGAGCCCGTCCTGCTCGCCGATCGGCTGCTGGAGACCGCGCTGGGCGCGGCGATCGGCGTGGTGCTGAACGCGGTCGTCCTCCCGCCTCTGCACGGGGAGCGGCTGAAGGAGGCGACATCCCGGCTCGCCTCCGCGATCGGGGACGTCCTCGAGGAGACCGCCGCGCTGGTCCGCGGCAGTGAGCCGCCCGAGGCGGCGGACCTGCTGCACGAACGCCTGCGCGACGTCCGCAGTCTGGTCGCGGAGGCGGAGGAGGCGATCGGGTGGACGAGGGAGGGTCGCTACCTGAATCTCCGCCGCAGGCGTGAGACCGGGGAAGGGCAGCTGGTGAATCTCATCTCGCTGTGGCCGCCGCTCGCCCAGTTGATCGACGCGGTCAGCGAAGCCGCCCAAAGCGACCAGCCGTTCCGGCATCCCGGCGAGTACGCGCGCGGGGTGGTCGGCGAACTGCTCGAAGCGCTCGCCGAGGTGGCGCGGTCGGGTGACCCGGACAAGCTCGACCACTCGCGCGGACTGGTCGAAGAGATCGACCACCTGCTCGTCACGCCCACGGACGAGGTCACGACGTCGATCGGGCTCGGGGCGATGGCGCTGCCCGCCCGCCGTCTCGTCCAGCGACTCGATCACCCGGATTCGTCAGAGGCGTGATGCGGGGCGCCGACCGGTTTCGATTCCGGGGAGCCGCGCTGGCGCAGGTACACGCTGAACACCGCCATCGACCCGATGGCGAGGAATTCCGACTGCCAGTTCTGCAGGGTGCGGTTCCAGAAGTCCGATGAGGTCAGATAGCCGAACCAGGACACCGGATCGCCGAACTCGGTGAGCTGCTCGGCGTTGTAGGCGCTCATCCCGGCCACGGACTGGGCCAGCCAAGACAGCAGAAAGAGCCCCAGCATCACCAGGCCGAGTGACATCGAGAAGAGTCCCGTCCGCCATCCGCCGAGCCGGGCCCATCGCGGCGAATCGCCGGTCGCGTGCCGCCCGATCTGCTGCTCCTCGTCTGTTTCCAGACCGGCCCGGTCGGCGGGTTTCGATTCGGGAGAGCCCCGCTGCAACAGCCACACGGTGGCGAAGACGTAAAGGAAGAACTGGAGGTATTCCGATTGCCAGTTTTCGGCGACGTCGACGGCGAAGTCGGCGGAGATCAGATAGTCGAGCATGCCGACAGGTTCGGCCGCGTGGCTGAGCCGTCCGTCGTTGTAGGCGGCGAGGCCCGACAACGCCTGTCCGGCGAGGCTCAGCAGGAACAGGAGTCCGAAGCCCAGCGAGAGCGCGTTGTCGCGGAGAAAGCGTCGCATCATCGGCCCCTCACCGGTGCAGCAGCCCGAGCAGAATGCAGTAACCGAGGCCCGCCACGACGAAGACCAGGTAGCCGACGAAAACCGCGCGCGACCTCATGGCCCGCCCACCACGCAGTCGTAGACCTGTTCGTTGCGGTGCCGACAGCCGGCTCCGGTGATCAGCCAACCGGTGGGGGATTCGTGCAGGAAAAGGGTGTCGCGGGCGGTCTTCACCTGGGCTTCCTCGCTCCACACGGAAACCGTCTCGGGCACGCCGTCCGGGACGTTCGCCCCCGCGATCCCACCCTCGCAGTCCGCCGGGGCCCACGATTCCCGTGCCCGGGGCGCGAGCAGCGCGCACGCCGAGCCATGATCACCCGACGCGAGGGCGCTCAGGAACCGCCCCGCGGTCACCTTCACCGGCTCTTGCCCGCTCGCACCCGCACAACCGGCGAGGAGCAAACTCAGGCCGAACGCCAGTGCTTTGATGATCACGGAGGTGGTTTACCCCCGCGGGTGCCGGTTCACACGTCGATCACGACGCTGGATATTGCTTTTCCTTCAGCAGTTTCGCGAGGTGGACGGCATTGCGGGCCACGGTCGAATTGGTCGATTCGACCGCTTCCGGTGTTTCGTCGAGATCGTTGTAGTCGCCGCCCTTCATCGCCTCGCCGTTCCAATAGGTCCCCCCTTGCGCGGGCACGGTGAAACCGGTGTCGTTGAGCGCCTGGAACAGGTCGGCGGTGATCTTGTGCGCGCCGTCCTCGTTGCCGACCACGGCGGTGATCCCGACCTTGCCGAACATGGCGGGCCTGCCCTCGTCGTCCGTTTCGGACAGTTCCGCGTCGAGCCGTTCCAGCACCCGCTGCGCCACGCTGGACATATGGCCGACCCAGGTTGGCGTCGAAATCAGCAGGATGTCCGCGTCCGCTATCTTGCGCCGGATCTCCGGCCAGGCGTCGCCGTCGCCCATGTCGGCTTCGACCCCGGGTTTGACGTCGTGGTCGACGACACGCACCACTTCACCGGTGACACCGCGTTCCGCCATTTTGTCGAGCACCTGCTGGGCGATCAGAGCGCTGCTCGACGCCGCGGGCGATGGTTTGAGAGAACACACGAGAGCGAGAGCCTTCATGCCCACGGGCTACCCGGCCCGGCATTTGAGGAAACCCGTGTGAATCGGGCGAAGCCGGGTACGCGTCGGGTATGCGTGCTTTGGTGATTGGGTGGGCGAGCTTCCGCCATGGCGGAGCGACTTCAGTGGACGTGCTCGGGATGCGGCGGGTCGACGCCGCGCTGTCGCTGGCGGAGGTGCCGCATGATCTCGCGTGGGGTCCGTCCTTCCGGGCGGAGGGATTGAACTACGAGGAAGTGGATCCGGCGAGGTACAGCCACGTCGTGTTCGTCTCGGGGGCCGCGCGGGGCAGACAGGTGCGCGAGGTGCACCGGCGCTTCGCGCACTGTCACAGGATCGCCGTCGGGGTTTCGGTGACCGATCCCGGCGACGACGCGGTCACCGGGTTCGACCAGGTGCTGGCCCGCGACCACCAGGGGATCGCCACCCCGGACCTCTCGGTAGACGCCTCGACGGACGAGGTGCTGGTCGCGGGCCTGATCCTCGGGCCGGAACCCACCGCCGTCCGATCCCGCGTGACGAGGTGGCTCACCGGGATCGACTGCGGGCGAGTGCCACTCGACCCGGGCCTGGCGTCCACGGACTGGGCGCGTTGTGCGACGCCGGACCAGTTCACGTCGATCCTGTCGCATCTGGACGTGGTGGTCACGACCCGGCTGGACGGGTTGGTGCTGGGGTTGCGGGCAGGTGTTCCCGTCTTGGCGGTGGATCCCGTCGACGGCGGCGGCGCGCTGACGGCCCAGGCCGACGCGCTCGGCTGGCCGGCGCTCGTCCCGGCCGAGGAGTCGGGCCAAGCCGAGAACCTCGATTCGTGGTGGCGCTGGTGTTCTTCGGTGCAGGGGCGGGCGGTCGCCGCGCTTCGGGCGCTGCCGTCGGACAACGGCTTGCTGCGGGACATGGTGAAGGTCTTCGAGGCCGGTCCCGTCCGCTAGCGCTGGTTCGGCGGTGTTCGTCCCCGCCGTTCCTCGTCAAGCCGCCGCCGGAACCGGCTAGGGCGACAGTCCACACTGGACAGAGCATGCCCACGTCGCCGGTGGGTGTCGCGCACGCCGATGGGCATTCCCGGCTCGACGGCTGCGAAAGGTTAGTGACGGGTGTTCCCGTAATCGCCATCGGAAAGTTCCGCGCGATCAGGTTTGACGCCGGGTGAGCGGGTAACCGGAGATCAGCGACCGGTGCAGCGGGGCTGTGCGTCCGCCGGTCGCGAGGTGGACCGGCGTGGGCAGCCTCGGCGGGGCAAGGACGTCGGCGCGTCGGTCACCGAATCCACTCGGCTCAGTGGATGAGCATCTCCACCACGTCCTCGGGACTTTTCCGCTCCGAGAACTTGGCCCGTTGCCGGTCGGCCCCGTTCCCGCTCTCGAACAGCCGGGCGCAGCCGTCGCGGACGAAGTCCAGATCGCCGGTCGACTCCAGCGCGGCCGCGGCGAAATCCACGACATCGCCGATCACCGCGCGCGCGGGTGTGAGATCGCCGGTGCGCGGATGCGGGCACCGGCCGGAGAGCCCTTCCCGGGAGGCGCGCCAGAGATGGGCGCGCAGCACTTCGTTGGACAAGGGGGCAGCCGGTCCGTCGTCGAGGATCGTGGTGACGAGACCCCGGATCAGGATACCGAGCAGCACCGCCTCCTCCGGTGTCGCCGCCACGTCGGAAAACCGGAACTCGACCGTCGGCTGGCCCTCGGAAAGCCTTACGTCCCAATAGACCATCTGGCGGTCGAGGATCGCACCCGCGCGCAGCCAGGCGTCCACGATGCTCTCGTAGTGGTCCAGCGATGTGAATTCCGGCGGCGGTCCCGCCGACGGCCATCTGGTCCATTGCTGGTACCGCCAGCTGCTGTAGCCGGTGTCGGCGCCGTCGGAGATCGCGGAATTCGCGGTGAGCGTCAGCAAAGCGGGCAGCCAGCGCCGGACCCGTGTGATCAGCCGGACCCCCGTCTCCCGGTCCGGGATCGCGATGTGGATGTGGCAGCCGCAGGTGCTCGTGGTGCGCGCGGTGGCACCGAAGTGTTCGGCGATCCGCTGATAGCGGGGGTCCGGGGTGATGCGCGGGAAACTGGTTTCGACCAGCAGAGGGCTTCCGCACGGAAGAAGATGGCAGCCGCGCCGAGCCGCGGCTTCGGACAGTTCGGCGCGGAGGGCCTTCAACTGCCCCAACGCTTCGTCGCTCGTCCGGCAGATCCCGGTCGCCGATTCCACCTGTGTCCGGGTGAGTTCGTGTTGCAGTTCACCTTGGGCCTCTTCGGCGGAGTCGACGACCGTGTTGCCGCTCTGGGAGAGATGCCCTTCGCGGTCTACGACGAAAAACTCTTCTTCGATGCCGAAAGTGCGGTCGTCATCGTTCACGTGGCCGGGGTACCCCGCGGCGGGATCGGCAAACCTGTTTTCCGATACCGGTTCCGGGTATTTCCGGGCATGGACCCTGTCTCGGCGGAACCGCCGTCGTACCTGCTGGCCGCGCAGGCCTCCTCCATCGTGCGCTTCCTGTACCGCCGGGTGCGGGAAGGCGAACCCGACTCGATGGCCGATCTCAATCGGACACTCGGGGCCTTGCGCCGCTTGTCCGACGATCTCGCCCACCTTCTGCCGGGCCTCCAGGAGCAGCTCGAGGAAAGCCTGCTGGACGGCGGGATCCCCCGCACGGGTCCGACGGCCGAAGCCTGGGACACCGTGGCGGGGGTCGGCCTGGCGCTCGCCGGCGCACGAGCGGCCGGATTGCTGATGGCACAAGAACTCCAGGCTTCGCAGCGCCTGCTCGGCGGGATGGCCGCCCCGCTGGACGGCTGAGCCGCTACGACCTGACCACCGCGACCGGGCAATGCGCGTGGTGGAGCGCGTCGTCACTGACCGAACCCAGAAGCAGGCGCCGGAGGCTGCCGTGGTCACTCCGGCCGAGTACCAGCAATGCCGCTTCGCTGGACTGCACGGTCAGGGCCTGCGAAGTCGGGCCGACGCCGTGCACGATCTCGACAGGCACCTCCGGATAGCGCTCCCGCCACGGCTGTAGCTGCCGGTCGACGAGTTCGTCGACGACGTCCTGCGGGAGCGGCGGCGCCGGATCCAGCACCGGCCCGCCGAGCAGCGGTTCACTCACCGGCCCCCAGACGGGTATTCGCGCGGCGTGGACCGCGTGGACGGTCAGGCCGTGCCTCGCCGCGAAAGCGAACGCGAACCCGGCCGCCTTGGCACTCTGGTCCGTGCCGTCGGTCCCGAGGATCACCGGCCCGCCCTGAGGGGGTTCTTCCCCGCGGACGACGACCACCGGGCGGCCTGCGTGCTGGGTGACCTCCGCTTCGGTCGATCCGGTGACGGCGCGGGTGAACACTCCGGTGTGGGATTCGCCCAGCACGATCATCACCGCGTCCGTCTCGTCGGCGACCGACGTCAGGACCTCGTCCGGCGTACCGCCTTGCACGACGGTCCGGACATCGAGATCCGGGTCGGTGCGCCGCAACGCTTCGGCCATGGTGTCCAGTTGCCGTCGCGCCGGTTCCACCGCGTCCGCGTCTTCGGCGGCCTCCGGGACCATTCCGGCCAGCGGTGCGGCGACGGGGTCGGCGCCCGGTGGCGGCAACCGATCCCTGGTGCAATACGCAAGCACCAGACCACGCCCGAGCTTCGTCGCCTCTGCCGCCGCCCACCGGACGGCGCGGCGAGCCTCCGGGGAGCCGTCGAATCCGGTCACCACGGGACCGCTTCCGGTCTGTTCAGGGGACACCGCTCATCACCTCCGACATGCTGGAGATACCCGTTTCCCCTGATCGTCAAGCCTTCCTCTTCTGGTGACATGTCACAACGGCGCCTGGATCAACTCTGGGAAATTCCCCACGTCCGTGCCGGTCGCCCGACCGCAAGATGTGAAGACGCATTACCGGGCGGTAACAACAACGACGTTGGAGGCTGGGATGGCGCTGGGCAGGCGGGTCAAGGCAGGACTGGTGGCGCTGGCCGCCACGGTGGCGGTGACGTCGGCGGCGACGCCGGCGCGGGCGGGGCAGCTGGAGTACGTCGCGCTCGGCGATTCCGCCGCCGCGGGGCCGTTGATCCCGAATCAGGATCCCGGCCTGCTGTGCCTGCGTTCGGATCGCGACTACCCGGCGATCGCCGCGGCGGCGCTCGGCGCGAGGCTGACCGACGTTTCGTGTTCGGGTGCGGTGACGGCCGATCTCACGAACCGGCGGTTCGGCGTCCTCGCGCCGCAACTCGACGCGCTCAAGCCGTCGACGGGTCTGGTGTCGATCACCATGGGCGCCAACGACTCCGGCCTGTTCCAGCAGGCGATCGGCTGCATCAACCCGCTGCCGGAACCGGCGGGCTTCTCGTGCGCGGACCGGCTCACCGCGGGTGGCAAGGATCCCCTCGGCGACTCGATCCGGGCGTGGGCCCCGAAATTCGGTGCCGCCCTCGACGAGATCCGAGCCAGGTCACCGCACGCGAAGATCCTCGTGACCGGATACGGCACCTACATCCGGCACAACGGCTGCTATCCCGTGCAGCCGGTCTGGGCGCGGGACGCGAACCACCTGCAGAGCGTGATGAACCTGATGAGCTCCACCGCCCGGAAGCAGGCCGAGGCCCGCGGCGCGACGTTCGTCGACTTCGCTTCGCTGACCGTCGGGCATGACATCTGCGCCGCCCCGCGTGATCGCTACCTCGAAGGCCTGATCCCCGCGCACGCCGCGGCCCCGTTGCATCCGAACGCGTCAGGGATGGCGGTGTTCGGTGCCGCGATCGCGAAAGCGGCACGCTGACCCGTTCATCCCCGGCCGGTCACCGACCGTGCCGCGAGCGCCGCGTTCAGCAAGGCGATGTGTTCGAGCCGGGTAGGGTCCAGCCCGGTGAGGTCGGCGATCCGGCGAAGCCGGTAGTCGACGGTGTTGGGATGGACGTGGAGGGCGGCGGCGGTCTGCCGCCGCCCGCCAAGGCGAAGGAAGGTCTCCAGTGTCTGGAGGAGTTCTTCGTTGCCGTCCAACGGTTCCAGCCGGGTGGCCAGCCGGTCGAGAGCCGGACCGGGCCGGGACAGCTGGTACTCGAGCAGGACGTCGTCGAGCCGGTACAGCCCCGGCGGCCGCCCGGATCCGGTGGCGACCGCGAGCACGTCCTGCGCCAGCTTCGCCGCGGCGGGAACCCCGGCGGGCCCGGCCGCCGCGACCCCGGCGATGACCTCCGCGCCCGCCGTGCGGGCGACGTCGGCGAGGACCCGTTCCAGCCGTGCCCAGTCGCGTGTGGACAGTTCGCCCACCGGGGTTTCATGCGGCAGCAAGGCGACGCCGCCCTCGGGCGTGAGCGAGGTCAGGACCGTGCCGCGGATCTGGCGCTCCAGTTCGACCCGCAGCCGCCGGAGTTTCCGGCGTCCGGCGACCAACGGGTCGACTCCACTGGCCTCCTCGTCCGGATGCGCCCCGACCGTCGCCGCGAGGACGATGTAGCACGGCGGCAGCCGCAGGCCCGCCTGTCCCGCCGCCACGTCGGCGGGTTCGCCGTCGAGCAGGGCGGACAGCACCGCGTGGCGCGCCGACCGCTCGTCGTCGAACATCGTCCGGCGCTCGTCCAGGTACCCCGCGCCGACGGCGGGAGTGACGACTTCGAGGTAACGCAAGGTCAGCGCGTTGACGGCGAGGACGTCCGAGACCTCCTCCGGCCGCGCGTCCGGAGTCAGCGACGCCCAGACCACCTGGATGCCGATGTGATAGGCGGTGAGCACGATGTCGATCGGGATGCCCTCTTCGGCGCGGCGGGCGGCCGACTCACGGAGGAAATCGAGTTCCTCCTGGGTGGGTGTCGCCCCGGTGCGCAGCGTGTCGATGAACGAACGCAGGTTCTGTTCGATCACGTGCGTGATGTCGCCGCTGAGTTCTTCGGCGGGCAGGTGACCGTACTCGGGGATCCTGGACACGATCTCGGCGAGCACCGCCTTCGCGAGCGATGGCAGGACTTCGGTCAGCCGTCCCGCCAGCGGGCGGCCGCCGATGCGGAACCCTGGATCCTTGTCACCCGTCACGACCACCCATCATGGCAGCCGACCGGGTCAGCGGCTGAGCGCGTCCCGTGCCGAGTCGAGCGTCGGATGCACGTTGAAGACGGCGTCGAGGCCGAGGAGCGACATCGGGCGCAGCAAGGCCCGTTCCTGGGTGACCAGGATGAACGGGACCCTCGATTCTTCGGCTTTCGCCCTGATCTGGACGAGGGCCGTGAAGCCGGTGGAGTCACAGAACGTGACCGCGGAGAGGTCCGCGATCAACGCCGCGGGAGTGAACCGGAGTTCGTCCTCCAGCGTCTGCCGCAGGCCGTCGGAGACCGCGAGATCGATTTCGCCGCAAACGGTGACCACCGTGTCGGTGCCGGACGCGGTGACCGAGACGTCGAGAGGGGACACGAATCTCCGGGGAGAACGGGGTGGATCGGAGGCGGGCGCGCGATAGTCGGTCAAAATGACTCCTTGCCGGTACGGGAGGGGCCGGCTGCTGCCCTCGATGGGCATGCCGGACCCCAAAGAAGGGACCCGGCGGCTGGTGTCTGAACCGCGACGGGACAACCGTAGCAGCCCCACGGCCCGACCTGCCGGATGAGCGAGGTCCGGCCCACTCGTCGGGACCGGCCTTAGAGTGGATCCCACGCGCACGGACGGGAGGGCGACGTGACCGGGACGACGGTGGCCGAGGTGATGGCCGAGCTGGCGGCCCTCGAAGATCCGAGGGCACGCGAGGTGAACGAGAAGCACGGTGACGATCACGGCGTGAATCTCGGCAAGCTCCGCGCCATCGCGAAACGGCTGAAGACGCAGCAGGACCTCGCGGTCGAGCTCTGGGAGACGGATGACACCGCGGCGAAACTGGTCGCACTGGTGATCTGCCGTCCGAAGGCCTTCGAACGGGACGACCTGGACCGCATGGTGCGCGAGGCGCGCACTCCGAAGGTCCACGACTGGCTCGTCAACTACGTGGTGAAGAAGAGCCCGCACGCCGAGGAGCTACGTGTGGCGTGGCTGGCCGATCCGGACCCGGTGGTCGCGAGTGCGGGCTGGGCGTTGACCACCGAACGCGTGGCGAAGAAACCCGAAGGCCTCGATCTCGCCCGGCTGCTCGACGACGTGGAAAAAGAGATGAAAGACGCCCCGGATCGCCTGCAATGGGCGATGAACCATTGCCTGGCGCTGATCGGGATCGAGCACGCCGAGCACCGCGCCCGGGCGATCGGCATCGGCGAGCGCCTGGAGGTGCTCAAGGACTACCCGACTCCGCCGAACTGCACTTCGCCGTTCGCGCCCGTGTGGATCGCCGAGATGGTGCGACGGCAGGAATCGCGGTGACGAGGCGCCACAGGACCGCCGCGGTGATCGCCACACCCTGATCGGGCTTGAACGCCACCGGGCTGGTGAAGATGAGTAGCTGCGGCGAGCGTAAGTGATGGTCGAGCCGTCGTCTGATCAACTTTGCGACTATCCACTGGTGCCTATGATCGCGTCATGGCGCTGCGGAACGCGATCCTCGCGATGCTTCTGGACAGCGACGCCCCAGCACCGACCGCGATCCGGAGCGTTGTCGCCGAGAGGATGGCCACCGCCGAAACCAGATCGAAACGGTTCGAATGCCTCCGGAGCGCCTCCTCGGAGAGTCGGCCGAGGCGGAGTTCCTCGCCGTCGCGCCCCGTGTCGGCCCGTACCTGATACTTGCCAGGGGAATCGCGTTCGAGACGGAGAACATCCGCCGGTGCGAACAGGTTCTCGGCGTTGTCGATCAGCGTATGGCCGCGGACTTCGGAGGAGATCGGCTTGGTTGAGCGGAAAATGGGCCCGGCGTTTCGCCAGGTGGTGCTGGACTGCACCGATGCCCGCGCCCTGGCGGAGTTCTACCGGCGTCTGCTGGTGTGGGACTACCGTCCGGGTGACGAACCACCTCGGCCCGGTGTCGAAACCGGGCACGACAAAGACTGGCTGGTACTGAGAAACCCGGACGGCGGGGTGCAACTCGCCTTCCAGCAGGTCGATCGGCTACCCGAAGCGAGCTGGCCGGATCCCACCCCGGTACCTCAGCAACTGCACCTGGACCTCACCGTGGAGACGGTCGAGGACCTCGACGCGCAGCACGACCGCGTCCTCGAATTCGGCGGGCGGCTCCTGCTCGACCGCAGCGACCACCCGGACGAACCGCTGCGCGTTTACGCGGATCCGGCAGGGCATCCGTTCTGCGTCTTCGTCGCTCAGTGATTCCTCAGCCGCGGCGAAGCAGCGCGTCGGAATGTGATTCGTCCGGCGCGCATTGGCCCTGGTGATGGCCCGAGGCGAAGTCGCCACCGGGCGTTCCGGATGGCCGGTTGTCGCCGCGGTCGGACCGGACCGTCCGGCCGGTGCGTCCCCGCGAGCCGGCGGACCGGCCGCACAGGAGAGCGGAGAACGCCGAGCCGGTGACGCTGTGGCCGACCGCGACGTGATCGGGCGGCAGTGCACCTTGGTGTAGCCGGACGCCCAATCAGGGTCTGCGCGCGCCCGGATTCCAGTCCGCCATCGACCGGACCGTGCGGGAGGCCTGGAAATCGGCGCGCGAGCGGGGGAAGGGGAACCACGATGCCGATGGTCCCCAACGTGGCGAGCAGCACACTCTTGATCCTCACTCGCGGGAGGCTGGCCAGTCGCGCGGCGGGCTGTATAACTTCCCGGCATGACCACCGCGCTGATCATCGGTGACCTCCAGCGAGGCATCACGGGCGACTACCCGTTCGCCAGTGGGCATGCGGTCCGCCGAGGAGGCACGGCGCAACGTGGAGTCCTTCGCGGCGCAGGTGCCCGCAGGTCTGGGCCGATCTGCGCGCCGCGGGCCTGATCCGTTAGGCGGTTCCGCGCCGACGGCGGACTTCCGCTCGGGCGGTGGCCGATCCTGCCGAGCGGTCCGGGCACGGGAACAACTCCGGCCGACGCTGGTCGTGTGCGCCTCCATGACTTCATCACCCCGGCTCACCCCTCGGCGGGCCACCGCCACCATCCTGGTCACCCATGACCGCACCCACCTCACCGCCGCCGACCAGATCGCCGAAGTCCACGATGGACACCTCCACCTTCCGGCCCCGGCCCACTGAACAGAAAGGCCCACTGCGATGAACGGACGTCTGATCCATACCGGGCAGGTCGTGGTGGACCTCGTGATGCGGGTGCCGAACCTGCCGACGCCGGGCGGGGACGTGCTGGCCTCCACAGTGGACTTCATGCCTGGTGGTGGCTTCAACGTGATGGCCGCTGCCGCCAGGGCGGGCGCCCCGGTGCTTTACGCCGGGACGCACGGCACCGCGAACTTCGCCGGCCTCGCCCGGTCGGCGATGGCCGCCGAGGGCATCGCCCTCGCGCACGAACCGATGGGCGAAGGCGACACCGGGATCGTCGTCGCACTCGTGGAGGACGACGGTGAGCGCAGCTTCATCACCGGCACCGGCGCCGAAGGGCGGCTGCCACGAGGCCTGCTCGACGACATCGTCCCCACCGGCCAGGACGTCGTCTACCTCACCGGATACAGCCTGCTGCACACGCCGAACGCGGAAGTCCTGCTGGACTGGTTGCCCCGGATCGGCGACGCGACCGTCCTGTTCGACCCGGGTCCGCTCGCCGGTGACGTTCCCGGCCAGGTGCTCACGGCCGTTCTGTCGCATGTGGACATTCTCAGCTGCAACGCCACGGAAGTGAAAACCCTCGACGGGGAAAGCGGTCGGGTGGAGACGCTCGTCGTCCGGGACGGCCCCGCCGGATGCCGGGTGGTCGTCGGCGAGCGCGTCGTGACCGTGCCCGGATTCGCGGTGGAGGCCGTCGACACCAACGGTGCGGGGGACGCGCACTGTGGCGTCCTCGCAGCCGAACTGATCGCCGGGACGGACCTGATCGAGGCAGCTCGCCGGGCGAACGCCGCCGCCGCGATCGCCGTCACCAGGCGGGGACCCGCCACCGCGCCCACCCGGGCCGAACTGGACGCCTTCCTTGATCTCGCCCAGTAGGAGCGGGGTGCCGGTCGACAGCCGGATACACGGCAACGGTCACTGGTGTCACCACCGGTGAAGATCGCCTCGGAGCAGGGCTTCTCCGAGATGGGTGACCGCACTTCCCCGCCGCTCGCTGCTGATCGGCTTGTTCACCTTCATCGGGGACCTGTCCTCGATCGCCGCTCCGATCGTGATCGTCACCGACGAGAGCTTCGCGCCCGGCTTCGCCTACGTGATCGTGATCACGATCGCCGGGATCCTCTCCTAGGTCTCCTGGTCGGCGGGGTCGAGCGCGCCGACGAGTGAATTCGTGCCGCGATAGCGCTATTTCTCGGAAACGAGTCCCGCGGGACCGGCAACTCCGCAGGGTAGTGAACCCTGTGCGAAAGAGCCGCATGTTGTGCGGTAAAATTACACGCCTGGGTGATGCTTATCAGCTCAACCTGTGTGTTGGATCATTCGTGCAGTGGATGAGCAGGGCGCTGCGGCCGCGGCAGAGGGCCCGTCCGCGCGGCACAGTCACCGGATTCTCGAACTTGGAATATGGGGGATTCACCTCGTGAGCAGTGTGGAACTGACCGGCCCGCCGCAGGTGGCGGAGCTGGACCGCGGCCGAGGCGGACCGTCGGGCCACAGCCTGGCCTCCTCGCGCCGGGGTTTCCCGCCGCTGCTCGGCGCCCTCGCCTCGGTCCTCGCCGGCACGGTGCTGATCGCCGTCCACGCGAGCTTCTACGGCAACTGGATGATCGACGACGCGGCCATCACGTTCGCCTATTCCCGTAACCTCGCCGACGGTTTCGGACCGGTTCTCCAGCCCGGCGTGGAACCCGTCGAGGGCTTCTCGAACCCGCTGTGGATGGTGCTGCTGGCACTCGGGAAGCTGGTCGGCCTGTTCGACACCGGCACGCTTTTCGGCATCCCCGATTACATCTTGTTCCCCAAGGGATTGGCGCTGCTTTGCTGCGCGGCCATCCTGGCGCTGGTGTACGTCGCCGCGAAGCGCGTGACGCCTCGGCCCGCCCTGGTCACCGTGATCGCCGGTGCGGCGCTCGCGGCCAACTCCTCGTTCGTCATCTGGTGCTTCTCCGGTCTGGAAAACTCGGTCTACGCCCTCGCGGTCACCGCCGTGGCCGTGGTCACCCTGTGTGGTGTGAACTCCGGCACACTCCTGACCGCGAAGGTCGCTGTTTCGACCGGTGCGCTCGCCGCCCTCGCCGGGCTGAGCCGCCCCGACGGTGTCATCTACGCGGCCGCGTTCCCGATCGTGGTCGCGCTGTTCACCCGCCGCGGCGGCCTCGCCCCGGCTGTCCGGGCGGTACTGCTGTCCGCCGCCGGGTTCCTCGTCCCCTTCGGCGGTTACCTGCTGTTCCGCTGGATCGAGTACGGGCGCCTGCTGCCCAACACCGCGGTCGCCAAGGCGCAGCCGCTCCCGGCCATCGCCGACATCGCCAAGGCCGGGACGGTCCTCCAGTACGCGGGCTGGCTGCTGGTCGCGGTCGCGATCGTCTGTCTGGCACTGGTGATGCAGAAGCCGTCCAAGCTCCGCGCGGGCATGGTCGCGCTCGTGGTCCCGTTCGGCCTGTCGGTGATCGCCTTCTGTGTCCTCCAGGCCGACTGGATGGGACAGTTCCGGTTCGCCACGCCGATCTGGGCGCTCGGCACCCTCGGCGGCACGATCGTGATCGTCGAGACCGTGCGCAAGGCACGGATCCGCGGCCGGGTCCTGCTGGTGGCCACCCTCGTCGTCGCGACGGTGTCGTCGGTCGACGGCTTCTACACTCAGGGCAAGAAGTACCGCGACGTCCCGAAAACGCCGTTCTGCAGTGTCGTCGAGCGCGACGCCAGGGTCACCAACGGTGTCGCGGACCTCCTGAAGCTGCCCGACTCCGCGAAGATCGGCGTGATCGACCTCGGCGGGATGTCGCTGGTCAGCAGGCTCCAGGTGATCGACCTCGCCGGTCTCGCCGACCGCGTCATCGCCGACTACCTGAGCACCGCGGACTTCGCGGGTGAGCGTCAGTACGTCTTCGACCAGGTCCGTCCGGAGCTGATCTCGCTCATCGGTTCGTGGGACACCACACTCGGCTTCGCCCAGGACGAACGGTTCGCGCGGGAGTACGAGGTGCTCTACCGCAGCCCCCGCGACCCGGCCGCGTTCGGTGACGTCGGGGTGTGGGTGCGCAAGGATCTCGTCCGCGACCCCGCGGTGCTCGCCGCGGCGCAGAAGTACGTGACCACCGAGACCCAGAAGGTCGTCGCGGCCAACTCGGTGGCGCATCTGCGGTCCTGCGGGGACATCCTCCGCCCCGGTCAGACCCCTGCTCGCTGACCGGGGATCAGGAAACCGACCGGGACGGCACTCGCCGAGGCGCCGCGGCAGCGGGTCGCCGTGACCGAGGCCGACACGCGGTTCACGGTGGCCTTAAGACCACCTCTCGGCTCGGCAGCTCCCGTCCGGAATGGTCAAGCCTGAAGGGGGCCCTGGCTTCGGACAGGCCGGACGGAGACACCTGGGTGCCGGCGTCCAGCGACCGCGAACATCATCACGGGCGGATTTTGGGGCGTTGGACGACCAGAAATCCACACAGTGCCGGTGACCGTCAGAGCCGGAAGGGGGTGTGTGGACAGAGGGGCACTCAACGTCCCTGTGTCCACACACCCCTCAGCCGAGGCACCCTTTGCCCTGCTTCTCGATGGACCCGGATCGCCACCCACGATCGCGGGCGGCTCCTGAACCCGCACGACCCGCCTTCCCGCGCCCCGGGTACCTCGACGCGGACGTCGAGTGTCAGTGGTCAGCCGGTGACGTCCAGGTGTCCGGGGACCGGGGTGGGCTTGGGGGCCTTACCGCCGGGCTGAGGCTTGTCACCGCTGGGCTTGGTCGGCGGTTCCGGGGTGGCGCCGGGGGATTTGGCGCAGGTCGCCGACGCGATGTCCAGCGTCTGGGTCTGGCCGAGCAGCTTGGCCGACACCGCGGTCACGGTGAGCGTGCCGCCGGTGTTCTTGGTCTGCTTGTTCACCACCAGTTCGAGCAACGGCGCCAGCGGGACGGTGGTGTTGGGCGGGACCTGGTCGAGCTTGACCGCTTTGCCGCCGACCTTCAGGTTCGCGATCGACACCGTCCCCTTGCCGTTTTGGCACTCGGCTCTGATCGCATCGGCGCTCAGCCCGGGCAGCGTGGCCGCGACGGGCAGGGTGGCGAGGTTCAGCGTGAGACCGGTGACGCTGGATTGGGCGTGCCCCGATTTCACGTCGGCGTTCAGTGCCTTCGCGCTGACCAGGGACGGACCGGACGTCGGCAGCGTCACCGAGGCGAGCGACTCCTTGCGCGCCCCGGAAACCGAAGGCGTACGGGGAATCGCGACCAGACCGGCCGCGGCGACGGCGTAGGCGGACTCGGCCGGGGCGGCCACGGCGGGGGTGGCGGTGAAGGCCAGGCAGGCCGCGGTCGTGCAGGCGAGCACGGTCGTTGTGCGTGGGGACAAGGAAATTACCTCCATGATCGGGGTTCAGGTGATGTTCACGACGGTGCCGAGCGGTAGCTCCACGAGGCGGTCCAATGCCTCGCGGGTGACCCGGATGCAGCCGTCGCTGGTGGCTTTGCCGACGAAGCTGTCGTCCGGCCAGGTGTGCAGGCCGACCGTGCCGGGCCCGCCGCCGAAGGTCTCGTGCGAATCGGAATGGCTGCTCAGTGGCAGCACGATCGGGCTGTAGGTGTTCACGCTCTCCTTGATCGAGGCGAGAATGAACGCGCGTCCGGTGGGGGTGGGGTGCTCGGGCTTGCCGGTGCCGATGGTCCACGAGCCGGTCGGTTTGCCCATTTCCAGGATTTCCAGGCGGAATCCGGCGAGGTCCACGTTCACCCGGAAGTCGTTGTGCGCCGATTCCACGGTTTCCGGGGTGGCGTGCAGCCAGCCGGTCGCGCCGTTGGGCCGGGCGGGCAGCAGCACCTGGGCCCAGTCGCCCTGCCGGGCGATCACCGGGACCCAGGTCGGTGAGCCGATCTGGGTTTCGGGCAGCCGGGCGAGCGGCTGCGCGCCGGGTGCGCGGTAGACCATCGCATCCGCCTTGGGATGCAGGACTTCCCCGCCGGCGGGAAGTGTGGGGGACGGGTCCGCGGGCGCGGAGTCCAGCTGGCCGAAGGTGTTCGCCTCGGGCAGCGAGGCGAGCATCTCGGGCGACGAGGGTGGCGGCGCCACGGGGGCAGCGGCCCCGCCACCCTCGTCCCCGGTGGTACCGCAGCCGGACAGCGGAAGCATCGCCAGCACCAGTACGAGAAGCGCGCGAACCGGATGAGGGCGTGCGCCACCGCAAGAGGTCTGCAGTTTGGTCATCGGGGCCTGTCCTTGCGCAGAGTCATCCGCAACGGGATACGAATCGGGAACGATCATCTTTAACAGGAAAGCAGTGCGTTAATCAATGCGCACGGTAGGTGATCGGATCGATTCTGCCTGCGGCTTTGCCGCATTTTCCCAGGTCGCTCTGGTGGGTCGAGTTCACTCGATCGAGGCGGAAACGCGTTTTCGCAAAGCCGAGGGGAAAATACCCTACGTATTTTTCCTGCGGCCATTCGGAGGACTTGCGGCGACAGCGGCGGGCGCGACGACCACCCGGAGTGTCCTCACCGTGAACTCGAAGGCATAGCGGAGTCGGCCGTCGGCGCCTTCGTGCGCGCATACGGTCTGTCGGTCGAGGATCAGTGCCCGTCCGGTTCGCTGCCGATGCGGTAGTGCACCGGGCGGCCGTCCGCGTCCCGCACCGGGACCGGTTTGCCGTCGGCGTCCACGATCTGGCCGTCGACGATCTTGTCGCCGTTCTCCAGTTGGGAGAAGGCTTTGAGATCGGAGTAGTCGATCACCCGGGTCGCCGTCGCGAACACCGACGGGTCGGTGCCCGCCTTGCCGGGCTTCAGATGGTTGAACACCAGGTTCAGCACGACGGCCATGAGCGCGGCGGCGCTGATCCCGGAGTGGAAGATCGTGCCGACCCACGCCGGGAAGTGGTGGTAGAAGTCCGGCGCCGCGATCGGGACCATGCCCAATCCGAGGGAAGCCGCGACGACCACCAGGTTCATGTTCCCGTCGTAGTCCACTTTGGACAATGTCTTGATGCCGGACGCCGCGACCGTGCCGAACAGCACGAGACCGGCGCCGCCCAGTACCGGGTACGGGATAGTGGCGACCACCCTGCCGAGTACCGGGAGCATTCCGAGGACCAGCAGGATCACCCCGCCCGCGGTCACCACGAACCTGCTCCGGACCCCGGTGATCGCCACCAGGCCGACGTTCTGGGCGAACGCGCTCTGGGTGAACCCGTTGAAGACCGGTGCGATCGCCGAGGACGCCATGTCGGCGCGCAGGCCGTCGCCGATCCGGCGTTTGCCGACCCGCGTTCCGACGATCTCCCCGACCGCGAGGATGTCGGCCGTGGTCTCGGTGAGGGTCACCAGCACGACGATGAACATCGACACGATCGCGGCGACGTCGAAGGTCGGTGCCCCGAAAGCGAACGGTGTCGGTATCGCGAAGATCGCTCCGTCCCCGACGGCGGAGAAATCGGCCTTGCCGAGCAAGGCGGCCAGAACGGTGCCCACCACGATCGACAGGAGGATCGAGAGCCGGGAGATCGCCGGGACGGCGACCTTGCTGAGCATCAGCACGATCGTCAGCGTCAGCGCGGCCAGCCCGATGTCGGACACCGAGCCGAAGTCCGCGGCCTTGGTGTCGTTGCCCATCGCCCACTGTGCCGCGACCGGCATCAGGCTGAGCCCGATCACCGTGATCACCGTTCCGGTCACGACCGGCGGGAAGTACTTCACCAGCCGCGAGAACACCGGAGTGATGAGCAGGCCGAGCAGCGTGGAAACGATCACCGCCCCGAACACCGCGGGTAGCCCGCCATCGGCCACGATCGCCGTCATCGTCGCCACGCCGGCGAAGGAAGTGCCCTGGACCAGCGGCAGCCGGGAGCCGAAGAAGGGCACGCCGTACGACTGCAGGATGGTCGCCAGCCCGCCGATGAACAGGCACGACGCGACGAGCAGCCCGATTTCGGCCGGCGGGACGCCCGCGGCGCCACCGATGATCAGCGGCGGCGCGATGATCCCGCCGTACATCGTCAGAACGTGCTGGATGCCGTAGGTGAAACTCTTGCCGATCCCGAGGCGTTCGTCCTCGGGCCTGCCTGCCTCGTCGGCCTGTGTCCTCTTCGCCATGGATCCGCCTCTCCGTGGAAGCGAGCGTTTCCGGGAAATTTCATTCTGCGGAGGTTAGCTTCCACATAGCAGAACTAGCAAGACTGAATCGTGGAGTCGCGGCCCGGCGGGGAGCTGCGGATTGGCGGCCGCGAGTCTTGTGACGAGTGCGACACAAATACCCCATGGGGGTACTTGTGAGCGCGTGCCGGGGAGCCTACGTTCATCTCCGTCAGATACCCCACGGGGGTATACAGATCTCGAAAGGACGGTCGTCATGACGGAGACAATCCCGGACCCACGCCGGTGGTGGGCGCTGGGACTCATCGCGTTGGCCCAGTTCATGGTCATCATGGACACCTCGATCATCGGCGTCGCTCTCCCCGCGATGCAGCACGACCTCGGGTTCTCCCCGGGGGACCTGTCGTGGGTGTTCAACGCCTACGTCATCGCGCTCGCCGGTCTGCTGCTGCTCGGCGGACGCCTCTCGGACCTGTTCGGCGCGCGGAAGATGTTCACCGCCGGATGGGTCGTCACCCTCGGCGGTTCCGTGGTCGCCGCGATGGCGGGCACCGCGTGGGTGGAACTGCTCGGCCGGGTCCTGCAAGGTGCGGGAGCGGCGCTGATCGCGCCGTCCGCGCTGACCTTGCTGATGATGCTGTTCGGCGCGCGGCCGCGTGAGCTGACCAAGGCGCTCGCGCTCTATGGCGCGGCCGCTCCCGCCGGTGGCACCGCCGGGGTCTTCCTCGGCGGCGTGATCACCGAATGGCTGTCGTGGCCGTGGATCTTCTGGCTCTACGTCCCGATTTCGCTCGTCGCGGTGCTGGCGACCGGCAAGCTGATGCCTTCCGCACCCGCCCGGCGTGGTTCGGTCGACCTCGCCGGCGCCGTCGCGGCGACCGCGGGCCTCGGCCTGACCGTTTTCGGCGTCGTCCGAGCGCCGGAAGCGGGCTGGGACTCGGCGGGTACCCTGGGCGCGCTCGCGGGTGGCCTCGCGTTGCTCGCGGTGTTCGTGGTGATCCAGCGGAGGCGCGAGGTGCCGTTGGTGCGGCTGGGGATCTTCCGGACGCCGAACCTCGGCGGCGCGAACCTCGCGCAGTTCCTGCTCGGCGCGGCGTGGATCCCGATGTGGTACTTCCTCAACCTGTACTTGCAGCAGGTCCTGGGATACGGGGCCTTCGCCAGTGGCGCCGCGCTGCTGCCGATGACGGTGCTGATCGTCGTGCTGATGGTCGCCGTCGCACCCCGGCTCATCGGCCGGTTCGGTCCGAAGAAGATGATCATCGGCGGGCTGTGGGCGCTTGCCGCGGGGCTGGGATGGCTGTCGTTCGCCAGCCCGACGGGCACCTTCGTCGTCGACGTCCTGCCCGCCTCACTGGTCGCGGCACTCGGTCAGGCGCTCGCGTTCATCCCGTCGCTCGGCACCGCCATCTCCAGCGCGAAACCGGAGGAAGGCGGACTCGCGTCGGGAATCGTGAACACCTCGTACCAGATCGGGTCGGCACTCGGCCTCGCCGCGATGACCGCGCTCGGTGTGTCCTTCGGCGCGGGGCGGATCGGTGACCCGGTCGCGCTGACCGGCGGGTACTCGGCCGCGTTCCTCGGCGCCGCGGGAATCGCGATCGCCGGTGGCTTCCTTGCCATGGCCACCTTGCGCGCCCCGAAGGCCCAGCCGAACGAAGTCGCCGGAGGTGAAACGGCGGGCGTGCGATGACCGGCTGTAGTACCGAGTGGAGGGCGAGACCGTTCCAGGTCCGCCCTCCCCTCGGCTCTCCCTTCAGCCGCCCAAGCTCGTCCTGATCGCCGTCTCGGCGGCGGACATCGCGAGTATCTCCGCCATCGTCAAGGCCCACGGGCCCGCCTTCTTGAGGTGGGCCGTGACGCCGTTCTCGTCCCCGATGCGGGCCTGCTGCTCGGCCGTCGCCAGCTGGGCGAGCGCTTCCGTCGCGCAGTTCGGCCAGGCGTTCGGCCAGCTCCCGCAGCTCCGTGGCCGTCGTGGCGGTGGCCGTTTCGTGTTCGTCGTCGTGGTTTCGCCGGAGGTCGATATGGCCGCCGTCACGTACAGATGTCAGACATTCGGTGTTAGGTTCGCTTGATGAACGATCTTCGGGCGCCGCGCCGCGTCGCGAGTCTGTCGGCACAGTTGGTGGACACCCTTCGTGAGCAGATCTCCTCTGGCGAGTGGCCCGTGGGGATGCGGATCCCGCCCGAGCATGACCTGGTCAAGCAGCTCGGCGTCGGGCGCACGACGGTGCGCGAAGCGCTCGGCGCGCTGGTGCACATGGGGCTGCTGGAGGCTCGGAAGGGCGACGGGACCTACGTCCGGTCATCGAGCGAAATGCACCTGGCGTTGATGCGAAGGGCCACCACCTCAAGGCGGAGCGATGTGCTGGAACTCCGCGCGGTGCTGGAGGAATACGCCTCGGGCTTGGCCGCGTCTCGCCGCTCCGAAGACGACCTGACTCGCCTTCAAGAGCTGCTCGACGAGGCGGAGACGGCCGCGGAGGCCCAGGAAGTGACCACCATTGCGGAGATCGACGCCCGTTTCCACCAGGCGGTGGTGACGGCAGGCGGGAACAGCCTGCTCACCGAGGTGTACGACGTCCTCAGTGTCGCGGTCACCGAACAGATCGGCGCCATGCCCTGGTCCACCGTGACCGCCGCGGAGCACGCCGTCCTTCACCGGCGTCTCGTCGACGCGATCGCCGCCCAAGACGAAGTCGGCGCCCGCTACTGCGCCACCGAGATCGTGAAGCTCACCGAGACCGGAACGGAACCACGGAAGTGACCCCCTCGAGTCCCCCCGGCGTCGCGACCACCAGAGGGCCGGTCACCACGCCGGTCCTGTCGGCAGGCCTGTTGATCGCGATCCTTCTGGTGGCGGCCAACCTCCGCGTGACCTTGACGGGCGTGGGAACACTGTTGCCCGCCATCGAGCGCGACACCGGGTTGACGGCGTCCGCGGGTGGTGTGCTGAACACCGTGCCGCTGCTCATGTTCGCGGTGACTTCGCCCTTTGTCGGCAGGGTTTCACACCGGGTCGGCACCACCCGTCTCCTCGTGGTGGCCCTCGTCGCGCTGGCGGCGGGAACGGTGGTCCGGTCTCTCCCTTCGATCGCCTGCCTGTTCGCCGGGACGGTGATCCTCGCGGCCGCGATCGCGGTGGGCAACGTCCTGCTGCCCACGGTGATCCGCACCCACGTCCCCGGCCCGAGGGCACACACCGTCAGCGCGCTCTACGTCACCGTCATGGGAGTGGTCGCCGCCGTGTCGTCCGGCATCTCCGTCCCGCTCGCCGAGATCCTGCCCGGAACCTGGCGTTCGGCACTGGCATGGGGAGTGGTCGTTGCCGTCGTCGCCCTCGCCGTGTGGCTGCCCCGGTTCCGCGAAGCTCGCCAGGACGGCGGTGGGGAGTCCGAGGGGAGCCACGCCCGGACCCCGTGGAGGTCCTGGCTGGCGTGGCAGGTGGCTTTCTTCATGGGCCTGCAATCCCTGGCTTTCTACACCGCTATCGCTTGGCTGCCCAGCATTCTCGGCAAGCAGGGGATGAGCACGGCGAGTGCGGGCTGGATGCTGTTCCACTATCAGGTCATCGCGCTGGTCGCGGGGATGGTGCTGCCTCTGCTCACCCGAGGCCGCCACGACCAGCGTTTCATCGCCGCGGCGGCCGCCGTGATCGTCGCCGCGGGCTTCACGACCCTGCTTCTCCTGCCGTCTCTCACCGTCGTGGCGTGCACGCTTCTCGGGTTGGGCAACGGAGTCTGCCTCGTGCTGGCCCTGAGTTTTCAAAGCCAACGTGCCACCGGCCCCAGCGAGACCACCGCACTGGCCGGGATGGCTCAGTCGGTCGGCTACCTCGTCGCCGCGGCCGGGCCCCTTCTCCTGGGTGTCCTCCACGACACGACCGGCAGCTGGACGGCCGCGCTGCTGCTCCTCGTCGGGCTGAGTCTGGTCATGGCCGCCGCCGGTTACGGCGCCGGGCGCGACCGTCAGGTCCGGACTCGCTGAGCGGCTGAGGTGGCGGGAAAGAACAAGACTGTTCTTCCCGGGCGTCGCCGTGCACGCTCGAGGGCGCTGATCGTCGACCTGGAGGGGCGGGCGGCTTTGACCGGTGGCGAGATCGATCTGGAGCAGGAGTACGTGGCGGCCCTGTACGCCCGTCTGGACGCTTTGCGCGAGGAGGCGGCCGAGCGGTTGACGGCGGCCGGAAGCCGGGAGGCGGCGGCTGTCTGGCGGGCGGAGGTCGCGCGACTGGACGCGGTGGAGCAGGGATTGTGCTTCGGCCGGCTGGACATGCACGACGGCAAACGCGTTTATATCGGCAGGCTCGGCCTGTTCCGGGACGAGGGTGGTGAACCGTGGTTGGTGGATTGGCGTGTCCCGGTGGCCCGGGCGTTCTATACCGCGACGGCGATCGCTCCGGACGGCGTGCGGCGACGGCGGCGCATCACCACGCGGGGCCGGACCGTCGTCGCGCTGAACGACGAGCTGCTGACCCCGGACGGTGCCGTTGACGAGGGTCTGGTCGGCGAGGCGTCGTTGCTGGCGGCGGTGACCGCGGAGCGGACCGGGCGCATGCGCGACATC
Organism: Amycolatopsis coloradensis; assembly: GCF_001953865.1. Classification (GTDB taxonomy): domain Bacteria; phylum Actinomycetota; class Actinomycetes; order Mycobacteriales; family Pseudonocardiaceae; genus Amycolatopsis; species Amycolatopsis coloradensis. Next base: position 99,224 of record NZ_MQUQ01000025.1, on the reverse strand, counting down.
GTGACCACCCTTCAGGCCGAACAGGACCGGATCATCCGGCACGAGACCGACGGGGTGCTGGTGGTGCAGGGCGGTCCCGGCACCGGAAAGACGGCCGTCGCGTTGCACCGGGTCGCGTATCTCCTTTACACCCGTCCGCGGCTGCGCACCCGCGGCGTCCTGGTGGTGGGTCCCAGCCGCGTCTTTCTCGACTACATCGGCCAGGTACTGCCGGGTCTCGGCGAGAACAGCGTGGTGACCACGACCATCGCCGGCCTGAGACCGGACGTCGAAATCAGCCGGGTGGACCCACCCGGGACCGTCGAACGCAAGGGCGAGGCGGTCATGGCCCGACGGCTGGCCACGGCGATACGGTCCCGGATCCGGGCACCGGAACACGCGGTCGAGGTCGAGTTCGAACAGCAGGTGCTGCGGCTCGACCCGCGCGAGTGCGGCCGCGCCATGCACCAGGCCGAGCACACGGGACTTCCGCACAACCAGGCCAGGCTGGTCTTCCAGCGGGAGATCGCGGAGGTGCTCGCGCGGCGCCTGATCGAGGACATGGAGGCGATCGTGCTCACCGACACCGGCGAGGCGCTCGACGGCGGCAGTCCGGACGGACGGCTCAGCGAAGCCGACCTGCGCGCGCTCGCCGCCGCGGGGGTCGTGATCGACCACGACACCGGGCCGAAGACCATGCTGGACGAGCTCGACCGGATCGCTCTGCGGAACTCGATACTCGCGGACACCGGTGTCCAGGCCGCACTCGACGTGCTGTGGCCGCCGCTGACCCCGGAACGCGCGGTAGCCGATCTTCCCGGCGAGCGGGCCGACGGCTGGAGTACCGCGGATGTCCCGTTGCTGGACGAGGCCACTATCCTGATCGACCAGGCCGGTGGCCATGCCACCTTCGGGCACGTGGTCGTCGACGAGGCGCAGGAACTGTCCGAAATGGACTGGCGAATGCTGATGCGGCGGTGCCCCACCAGATCGATGACCATCGTCGGGGACCTCGCCCAGACCGGGAGCCCGGCGGGAACCTCCTCCTGGGACCGCGTACTGCGGCCACAGGTGCGGGACCGGTGGCGACTCGCCCGGCTCACGGTCAACTACCGCACACCCGCGGAAATCATGGCCGCCACCGCGGACCTGCTCGCCGCCCACCATCCCGGAACGCCTCCGGTCCGGTCGGTCCGCTCGACCGGTGTGCCGCCCTGGCGTCTCGGCACCGCCCGCGCCGACCTGATCTCCACCATCGCCGACCTCGCCGCGGCACACACCGAGGGGCAACTCGGGATCATCGCCCCGAGTGCCCTTATCGAGCCCCTGGCCGCCGCGTTGTCCCTCGAGACGGCACCGGACCTGACCGGCAAGGTCGTACTGCTCACCCCTGAGCAGGCCAAAGGCCTGGAGTTCGACTCGGTCCTGATCGCCGACCCGGCAGCGATCCTCGGCGCCTCACCACGCGGCCACAACGATCTGTACGTCGCCATGACCAGAGCCACCCAGCGGCTGGGCGTGGTGCACCCCGGTCCGCCACCGGCCGAACTGTCCGCGTTGCGGGAACTCGAAGCGAAGCGTTGCCGGGCATCGTAGGGCAGGTCGGGCGTCAGGATCAGTTCGGCGACTCCTCGATTCGCGCTGCCGGTCTACGGCTACGAGGAAGTCAGCCAAGGTGTGAGTGGGCAGCGACCCGGGACCGGCTGTGCGGGACGTGCACCGCGAACCGACCGCGGATTCACCACGGTGTCGGTGTGCCGGATTCGTCTCGCCGGACGGGTCGGGCATGCTGTGCGCGCAGAGCATCGTCGGGGGAGAGGCACGGCATGACCGAAGTACCGGAGTCCGCTGTTCCGGAACGGGTCGACAGCCCGGACCGGCAACCGGGACCGTCAGGCAGGTTCGGCCGCTGGCTGATGGAGCACCGCGTCCAGCCGGTCGGGCCGGAAAGCCATGAGGAGCACACCACCCCGCAGTCGTGGTGGAAGGTCATGTGCCTCACCGGTGTGGACTACTTCTCCACCCTGTCCTATTTGCCCGGTATCGCCGCGCTGGCCGCGGGTGCGCTGTCCCCGCTGGCGACGTTGCTGATCGTCGCGCTGACCCTGCTCGGCATGCTGCCCATGTACCGGCGGGTGGCGAAGGAAAGCCCGCACGGCCAGGGTTCGGTCGCGATGCTGGAGAACCTCCTGCCGTTCTGGCGCGGCAAGATCTTCGTACTGGTGCTGCTCGGCTTCGTCGCGACGTCGTGGATCATCACCATCACCCTGTCTTCGGCCGACGCCACCGTGCACGCGCTGGAGAACCCGAACGTCCCCTCGTTCCTGCACGGGCACGAGGTGCTGATCACGGTGATCCTGCTGCTGATCCTTGGCGGGGTGTTCCTGCTCGGGTTCAGCGAGGCGGTCGGCGTCGCGATCCCGCTGGTGGCGATCTTCCTGATCCTGAACGCGGTGGTCGTGGTCGCCGGGATCGGGGAGGTCTTCACCGAGCCCGCCGCGCTCGACCGCTGGCTGGACGCGCTGACCTCCGGAGGTGGCGGGTTCGGCGGGGTCATCGGCCCGGCGATCCTGGCGTTCCCGTTGCTGGTGCTCGGTTTGTCCGGGTTCGAGACCGGCGTGAGCATGATGCCGCTCGTCGCGGCCAAGGGCGAGACCGACGAGCGACGACTTGCCGACCGGATCCGGAACACCCGCAAACTGCTCACCGCCGCCGCGCTCATCATGTCGGTGTACCTGGTCGCGACCAGTTTCGTCACCACCGTCCTGATCCCGGCCGAACAGTTCAAACCGGGCGGCGAGGCGAACGGCCGCGCACTGGCGTACCTGGCGCATGAACTGATGGGTGACTGGGTCGGCACCGCCTACGACATCAGCAGCATCCTGATCCTGTGGTTCGCGGGCGCCTCGGCGATGGCAGGGCTGATCAACATCGTGCCGCGGTACCTGCCCGCTTACGGGATGGCCCCGGACTGGGCCCGTGCCGTGCGCCCGGTGGTGCTGGTCTACACCGCGATCTGCGTCCTCGTCACGATCATCTTCAACGCCGACGTCAACGCCCAGGCCGGCGCGTACGCCACCGGGATCCTCGCGATGATGGTCTCCGCGTTCGTCGCGGTGGCCATCTCCGCCGCCCGCCGTCGCCAGCGCAAGGCCGCGATCGCGTTCGCCGTGCTGACGCTGATCCTGATCTACGCGCTGGTGGAGAACGTCATCGAGAAACCGGACGGCCTCACCATCTCCGCGTTCTTCATTCTCGGCATCATCGTCGTGTCGCTGATCTCGCGAGTCAGCCGCACCACGGAACTGCGAGTGGAGCACATCGAGTTCGACGAGCCCGCGCGCCGGTTCATCACCGATTCGATCGCCCACGACGGCGCGCTCACCATCATCGCGAACCGCCGTCAAGCCGGGGACGCCGACGAGTACCGGGCGAAGGAAGCCGAGCAGCGCGGCCTGAACCCGGTGCCGGGCGCCGCCGACGTCCTGTTCCTCGAAATCGACGTCATCGACCCGTCCGGATTCAGTGACGTGCTGAAGGTCCGCGGGGTCGAGATCGAGGATTTCCGTGTCCTGCGAGTGAAAAGCCCGGCCGCGCCGAACGCGATCGCGGCCATCCTGCTCGCGTTGCGTGACGCCACCGGGGTGCGGCCGCAATGCCATTTCGAGTGGAGTGAGGGAAATCCGCTCGGGCATCTGTTCCGCTACCTGATCCTCGGCCGCGGTGACACCGCCCCCGTCGTCCGCGAGATCATCCGCACCAGCGAACGTGACCCGGCGCTCCGGCCCGGGATCCACGTCGGCTGACGTCCGGCGTCAACGAGAAGTCGTCATGCGCAGGGAATCGATTCCCTGCGCGTAAAGATCTGCTGCATGCGCACGCGATCCTGGCGTTGCAGTCCCCGGTCGCGCTGTCGGCGATCGCCGAAGCCGTCCGGCGCAGGTATCCGGACCGGGTGGTGCCGCAGGTGCTGATGCCGCGGTTCGTCGAGATGAGCAGAGTCGCCGTCTGGCTGGCGGTGATGGCAGGGCAGGCGACGGAGAGCCGGGACGCCGTACTGGCACGCACGCTGATCAGTGTCGACGACGACATGGACGACCTGCACCGCACGCTCTTCACGGTGATCGACTACCAGGACTGGGCCTACGGCACCGCGAAAGCGGCGGATCGCGTGGCGGGAGGGGACTCGCGGAATGGCCGTGCTGCTCACCGCGTCGGTGGCAGGCGCAGCCGGACGGCGGTCGCGCGCGCCGCACCCGGCAGGCGGGCGGGCCGATCCGCGAGCGGTCCGCCCGGGCGCAGCAAGGTTCCGAGGGTTTCCAAGGGTTCGGGGACGACGGTGTACCAGCTCCAGGTGCCGCGCCGTTCCCGTTCGAGGATGCCGGCGGAGACCAGCACGCGCAGGTGGTGGCTCAGCGACGGCTGGGGCATGTCGAAATTATCGGCGAGATCGCAGAAGCACGCCTCACCGCCGGGGGAGTGCCGCACGAGCGACAGCAGGCGAATCCGCACGGGGTCCGACAGGGCCTTGAACAGCTTGGCGGCCGTCTCGGCGTCGGTGGTGTCGACCACCGCGGCGGGTTCGGCCATCAGAAGGGTGACCGGTACCGGCTTCCGGGTTCGGCCGTTCTCGCTCGCCACGTTCCCTCCCTGGCTCCGAACGATGGTCGGCTCACCCTACCCGTTGAATTGACAAAGCTCGATCCAAGCTCTTCAATTGCATTGACAGACTTCGATCCAGTCCCGGTCATGAGCTGCTGGACCGGATCACCGACCGAACGCATGTCCAGGAAGGAACGACGATGAGCCGCGCGCCCGAGGTGCTGTTCGTCTGCGTGCACAACGCGGGCCGGTCGCAGATGGCAGCCGCGCTGCTGGCGCACTACTCGCTCGGCCGTGTCGCCGTGCGGTCGGCGGGTTCGGAGCCCGCGGAGAAGGTCAACCCGGCCGCGGCCGCGGCTCTCGCCGAGTGGGGCTTGGACATCACCGCCGAAGTGCCGAGCAAACTGTCCACAAAGGACGTCGAAGCCGCCGATGTCGTGATCACCATGGGATGCGGGGACACCTGCCCGGTGTTCCCCGGCAAGCGCTACCTCGACTGGGAGCTGGACGACCCCGCGGGGCGAGGGCTCGACGCCGTCCGTCCGATCCGCGACGAGATCGACCGCCGCGTGCGCGGGTTGGTCGCCGAACTCCTCGACGCCTGACCCTCGCCCCCTTCCTGCTCGCAGTTCTGGAGACCAGCCCGTGACTCACCTCGCCGACCAGGCCGACACCGCCGTCCTGCCCAAACTGTCCTTTCTGGACCGTTTCCTCCCGGTCTGGATCATCGTCGCGATGGGTGCGGGTCTGCTGCTGGGCAGCGTGATCCCCGGCCTGCAAGGTGTCTTGGACGCGGTGAAGATCGGCCAGGTGTCGCTGCCGATCGCGCTCGGCCTGTTGCTGATGATGTATCCGGTGCTGGCGAAGGTCCGCTACGACAAGCTCGACACCGTGACCAAGGACAAGCGCACCATGGCGCTTTCCCTGGTGCTGAACTGGGTTCTCGGCCCGGCGCTGATGTTCGCGCTCGCCTGGCTGATGCTGCCGGATCTGCCCGAGTACCGGACCGGGCTGATCATCGTCGGCCTCGCCCGGTGTATCGCGATGGTGATCATCTGGAACGACCTCGCCTGTGGCGACCGTGAGGCCGCCGCAGTGCTGGTCGCGGTGAACTCGGTGTTCCAGGTGATCATGTTCGGCGTGCTCGGCTGGTTCTATCTCGACCTGCTTCCCGGCCGGCTGGGCCTGGACACGACCACGCTGGACTTCTCGCCGTGGGAAATCGCGCTGAGCGTGCTCATCTTCCTCGGCATCCCGCTCGCCGCCGGTTACCTTTCGCGGCGTATCGGTGAGCGGAGCAAGGGTCGTGATTGGTACGAGGGGAAGTTCCTGCCGAAGATCGGTCCGGTCGCCCTCTGCGGGCTGCTGTTCACCATCGTGATCCTGTTCGCTTTGCAGGGCGACAACATCACCTCCCGTCCGCTCGACGTCGCACGGATCGCCTTGCCGCTCCTGGTGTACTTCGCCGTGATGTGGGTCGGCGGCTATGTGCTGGGCAAGGCCTCGGGTCTTTCGTACGAGCGCACGACGACGCTGGCGTTCACCGCCGCGGGCAACAACTTCGAACTCGCGATCGCCGTCGCCATCGGTGTCTTCGGGGTGACCTCGGGGCAGGCGCTCGCCGGGGTCGTCGGCCCGCTGATCGAGGTCCCGGTGCTGGTCGGCCTGGTCTACGTCAGTCTCTGGCTGAGGAAACGCTGGACCGCTCAAGCGCCTGTGGAGTGAGCGGGACGGAGACCGGCGGTACGCAGACCCCGGCTTCGGCCATCCGGAGTTCGACGCGTGCGGCCGCTTCGTGGTCTCCGGCGAGTTCGGCGGCGATGCTGCGGACCGCACGAGTGCACGTTCGGGTCGATCAGCGGGGCGAGCGCGACCGGTGCCTGTAGCGTCGGGTGCAGCTCCAACCGGATCTCCGAGAGCCAGGCCAGGTCGGGGCGGAACCCTGACAGCGTCACGACTTCGTCGACCCGGTCAAGTCGTCGTCCGGCGGAGGAGATCAGGGCCAGCAGTCCGTTGTCGTCGCGTTCGACCCTCTCGGTGCGGAACGTTCGTCGCAATCGCAGGGCTGCGACACGGCTGAGGTACCCGTTCAGGATTGCGCGGCGGGCAGCGCCGGCGGGGTGAGCTGCCCGACGCTGTCATCGTTTTCACGTAAGGCCTTGACGAAACGTGCGACCCGACCCGGCGGCGGGGTGGCGGTGTTCCCGCCGAGATAACGGAGGACGATGAGGTCCTCGCCGGAGTGGGTCTCGATCGCCACGGCCCAGCCGTGGATTTCGTCCCACAACAGGGCGACGTCACGCTCGGGGTGGCGGGGGAGCCGCTCGTCGAGGGCGACGTAGGCCGAGACCGGGCTGTCGTGGTCGACGGTGCAGGATTCGAGGCCGACCCCGAGGGCGGCGGTGACTTCGGCGAGATAGTCCCACACGGCGTCGAGGGTCTGGGGGCGGCGGGCGGGCATGACGAGGGTCGCGATCAACGAGGGTTCCCCTTCTTCCGGTCTCGTCCGGTGCGGGGCGAGCGGGCCCCGCACCGGACGAGACACTCAGGCCTGGATCTCCTTGCGGTCGGACTCGGTGCCGGTGATCTCGATGCGCCGTGGTTTCGCTTTTTCGGCGACCGGGATGCGCAGCGTCAGCACCCCGGCTTCGTAGCCGGCCGCGATGCGGTCGGTGTCGAGGGCGTCGCCGAGGAACAACTGACGGGAGAAGGCACCCAGCGGGCGTTCGGAGACCTGCATCTGAACGTCTTTGCCGGGGATCGGCCGCCGCTCCGCCTTGACCGTCAGGACATTGCGTTCGATGTCCAGTTCGATCGCGTCGGCGGCGACGCCGGGAAGGTCGAAGCAGACGACGAACTCGTCGCCGTCGCGGTAGGCGTCCATCGGCATCGTGGCCGGCTGCGACCAGGTTCCCGGGTTCGCGGCGCCGAACACTCGCTGGGTGACGCGGTCCAGCTCGCGGAACGGGTCTGTGCGCATCAACATCGGGTTCCACCTCCTGGGGTTGTCGTCTCTGGTGTCAACACGCCCTACTGTTCTAACATGTCATCGGAAGGATGACAACCACCGAGTCGTCGATGGGATGACAATGAGGGACGCAGACCCCGCGCGGATGGTCCGGACCGTGCATGACGTCGTGGCCGAGGCCCGGTCCGGCACCGCGGAACCGGACCGGCTCTTGACGGCCTTGGCCGCGCTGAGGGCCGTGCGCGAAGAACTGGCCGCGTGGGAGCCGGAGCTGATCGCGGCGGCCCGGGAAGGCGGTACCAGCTGGACCTCGCTCGCTCCGGCACTGGGGGTCGCGAGCCGTCAGGCAGCGGAGCGGCGCTTCCTGCGGTTGCGGCCGTCCGTCACCGGGGAGAACACGGGGGAGGCGCGGGTCGACGCGGAACGCGAGCGGCGGGCGGGCGATCGCGCCGTGGCGGACTGGGCCCGGCGCAACTCGGCGATCCTGCGGCAACTGGCCGGGCAGGCCGGGGCGCTGGACGGCCTGGGCGCGCGGGCGAGGAAAAGCGCCGACAGGCTCAATACGGCGCTGGGCGAGGACGACGTGACCGGCCTCCTGGCGCCACTCGCCGACCTGCGCGCCCACCTTCCCAGCGAACACACCGGTTTCGCCGAACGGCTCGGGGAGATCGGCGCGCACACCGATCAGGTCCGGCGGGACGCCGTCGACCACCGCCGCGAGCGCACTACCTGAGCTTGAACCGGGGGGCCTACGCTGGGGCCGGTGACCGCCGGATCCGGAGATCGCTATTTCCCCACATCCTGCACTACTCCGCGAGCAGTGGCGTGGAAGCACCGCGGTGGGTCCGGCCGACCGCCCGATCCGCGCTCAGTCCCCCGAGCCCGCCAGTAGTACGTGGTCGCGGGAGGCTTTACGGCGCGACACTGGCGTCGCGTGATCCTGCCTGCTCGATGGTGGTTTCTTCCATCAAACGGCGATCAGGCGTGATCAGACGGACATCACGCGTGATGGGGACGGGATGACACGCGGCGGAATCCGGCTGCGGGGTGTGTCGTCCCTCCAAGCACACGCGATCGCCGCCTGATCACGCGAGATCGCCATCCAGTCACGCGTAAGCCTTGCAGGATCACGCGACACCAGGCCCGGGACCCACGCGTCCGAAACCCGGGTGGAGGCCGGGCATGGTCTTCACGGCCACGTCGCCGGGGACGGCGACACCGCCCGGCGGACGCGTATTCGCGCCGGTCCGTTCTCGTCCTCGTAGTCCACGACGACGCCGTCCTCGGTCCATTCCACCGACGTCACCGGGGAGTTCAGCCGCAGCCTGTCGCCGAGGCGGCCGGGATGTCGGTGTGCGTCTGGTTTCCCCTTCCGGCGAAGAGAAGTTGGGACCTTCGCCGGATCGGTGCCCATCGAAACGAGGAATTGGGTCGCGGCGGTCTCTTCCGGCCCGCATCCCATCCATTGCCCGGTCCATGAAGGTCATCCGGGAGCGGAACATCATTCGAGGTGTCGACCTGTTTTCCGTGGAGCGTCGGCACTCCGGATGGCCGAGCGCGGAGCCGACGTCGCCCTGCTCGAAGCCGAGATACCGCGACTGGGGCGGTGCTTCGCGCGACGCGGGCTATTTGCCGAACGAATTGGCGGGCGACCCGCGGATTGTGACCCACATGCGGCAACATCAGTCTCAGGGTTTTCGCATGGCCACGCCCCGTGTCATTTCGGCGGGCGAATGATGTCACCTGCCTCACTCGTGCAGCGGTCGTTTCCGAACGGGAGCGACGGCGAAGATCGAGGCGGGGAGGTAGTGGTGGCGAAGGGACGACGTCGTAAAACTCCGTTCAGGGCGTGGGGAGTGGTTCTCGCGGTCCTGGCTTGCTATTTCTCTGCGGAACAGCTGTGGCAACCTCTGCTTTTCGCGGTCGGGGCCCTGCTGATCTACTTGGCCTTGATTCGGTTGACCCGGTGCAGAGTCGAGACGAACAAGCATCGGCCATGCCGGTGGCTTGTCCGGGGCGTCGTCGGTACGTGCGAATTCCACGTCGGCTACAAGCGCGGTATTCCCGTGCTTGTCCGCGGCAGGGGTTTTCTCGGGCTTCCGACCTTCATGTGGCCGCGCGACACCTTCGATCGCGGAGCCCTGCCAGAGCAGCAGCCGAGTTCCACCGCCCGTGGCGCGGCGGCCATGTCTTCGACGGCGGACAGTCCGGGATACGACTGGGTGATGATGTCCATCGCCGGGCTGAGTATGTTCGTGGCGATCGCGGCGTTCATCAGGGACCTGGTCGCCGGTTGAGGCCCGCACGGGCACCCAGTGATCCTCGAGCGTCGGAGCCGAGATCAGCCGTTCAGTGCGGTCTCGTACTCTTTCGCTTGGTCCGGTGTCAGCAGCCGCGATACCCGCACCAGCACCGCGCCGTTCACGTAGTCGTACTCGCCGACCGAGGGCAGGCTCTTCGACACCGTCTGGATGAACTTCATCCGTGCCTTCGCGCCGGCCTCGTCACCGAACACCTCCACCGACCCACCGCGCTCCACCGCGTCCGAACCCAGGTACTCCACGTCGGACTGCTTGACCCGCGAGTCGCTGAACGCGGTCTTCGAGGTGTAGCCGTTCGGGCGGCCGAGCAGGTGGTTCGGGTCGTCCTCCGGCGTGTACGTCTTGATCAGCTTCACCGAGGCGATCTTCTCGCCAAGCGTCTTCGTGACGTCATCGGCGGTTTTCGTCGCGTTGCTCCCGGCGGAACCGATCGCCGACGGCGAACCACCGCCGCACGCGGCCAACGAGAGCGCGGCCAGCGCGAGGGAAACAGCGGTCATGGTACGGCGGATGGTCACGAACCCCTCCAGCGTGATGATGGGCAATGCCGGTATGTCTCGCGAACCTGATCATGCGTTACCGGTCGCGGCCATATCGTGACCGTGGCGCTGCGCAGCGCCACGGCCCCGGCCCGCCATCCGGCGTAGGGGTTGTCGCTGACAGGTAAGGCAAAGGTGCTGGCGCCCGGGCCCAGCTCGGTCGGGGACGGTGACGCGGGTGCGGCGGCCACGTTCGCCTTACCCCTCGATATCTCCAGGCAAGACCGCGATGGTGGTGCCGCCGATGGGAAGCCGAGTGAGGGTTGGGACGAGTGCCCGTGAAGCTCAAGCCGCCGGTCGATCGCGAGAACGGCGATGGAGGTCCTCGTGTTCCGGACTGAGAATGGGCCCGGCGACTGTTTCCGACCAGGAGAATGCCTGCCTGCGGTCTGTGCCCGACCCAGGTGCGAGGGCGGCCGCGCACTATCGCGGTGCAGACGTCGTCAGGCCGATTCGAAGATGTGGTCCCGCAGCAGTTCGTTCGCCCCGGCGGCGATCGTGCCCGCCATCGCGTCGCGGTACAGCCGTGCGGCGGTCGCCTCGTCGAGGTAGCCGCGGGCGCCGTGGTACTGGACGCAGACCTGCGCGGCCGTCACGGCGAGTTCGGTGGCGGTCAGCTTCAGCACGGACGCCGACTTCGTGTCCAGCTGCCCGAGACTCTGCCGGGTGGCCGCCTGGTAGGCGTAGCCGTGGACCAGTTCCAGCTGAGCGTCCAGATCGGCGATCCGGTGCCGGACAGCCTGGTACGACCCCAGCCGAGTGTCTCCGACATGGTGCGACCGCGCGAACTCCTTCAGCAGCCGCAGGCAGTACCGGACCCCGCCGACCGCGAGCAGGCCGGCGACGAGCCGTTCGAAGTCCAGCGCGCGCACGAGGTACAACAACGCCCGCTCTGGCTTGCCGATCAGCTGCCCGGCCGCGACCGGCACGTCGTCGAACTCGATCTCGGTGATGTCCGCGGCGCGCCAGCCCAGCATCGGCTGTGGCCGACGCGCTATCCCGGGGGCGTCGGCGTCGACGAGCAGCAGACTCGCGCCGGGCAGCCCGCGGTCGGTGCCGGTGGCCTTCGTCCTGGCAAGCACGATGAAGTATCCGGCCTGGGAACCGTTGGCGACAAAGGACTTCCGCCCGCGCAGCCGGTACCCTCCCGTGCCGTCGGCGTCGGCGATGGTCGTCAGGTGCCGTAGATCGGTGCCCGCTTCGGGTTCGGTGATGGCCAGCGCCGTGATCCTGTCCCCGCGCTCGCCCGGCGGCAGCCAGCGCGCCTTCTGCCCGGCGTTGCCGAACAACCGCAGATACGAGCTCGCCATGTACGCGTGCACCCCGATCGACGCCCGGATCCCGGCGTAGCCGGTGTTGCCCAGTTCGTCGAGGAACACCGCGCTGCGCAGGAAATCCGCGCCGGTGTGCGGTAGCGCGAGCAAGCCGGCGTCGCCGAGTTCTCGCCATCCCGACGCGGAGATGTGGCCTTGGGCTTCCCACTTCGGTGCGTTCGGCGTCACGATAGTATCCAAAGTGGACCGCACAGTGGTGCGGAAGTCCTCGTGGCCGCCATGGTTCGTGGTCACGACGAGGGGCCTCCGGTGGGCAGTAGCGAGGACAGCAGGACCTGGCGGTCGACCTTTCCGTGCAGGGACAACGGAAGCGACTCGCGAATCTCGATGACCGAGGGGATCAGGTAGGACGGCAGCCGCTGCCGCAGATAGGCACGCAGGGCGAGCGGGGTGCAGCCGGGCGCGTCGGCGACCACGAAAGCCAGCATGGCCGCTTCACCGACTTCCGGCCGGTTCACCGTGACGAACACCTGCCTGACCTCGGGGTGGGTGCCGAGCACATGCCGGACTTCACCCAGTTCGACGCGGTGGCCGTTGATCTTCACCTGGTCGTCGTCGCGGCCTTGGAACACCAGCATGCCGTCCGTGCGGAAGTAGGCGAGGTCGCCGGTGTGGTACAGCCGTTCCTGGACACCGTCGATCTCGTAGTCGACGAAACGTTCGCTGGTCGCGTCCGGCATGCCGAGATAGCCGGGCGACAGGCCGGGGCCCGCCAGGCACACCTCGCCGATCTCCCCGGCGGCGCAAAGCCTGCCGTCGCGCACGAGGTACGCGCGGGTGTTCTGGATCGGCTTGCCGATCGGCAGCGCCAGCTCGTCAGGCCGCAGTTCGGTGACCGGGTAGTAGGTGGCGAAGGTGGTGCACTCGGTCGGGCCGTAGACGCTGACGAGCTTGTCGGGGCCGTAGTGCGCCAGCGCCCGGCCGATATGGCGCAGGGAGTGCGCCTCGCCACCGGTGAGGATCGTCTCCACGCTGCTGAGCGCGTCGAGGTCGTTGTCGACCAGGGTGTTGAACAGGGCCGTGGTCAGGAAGACCGTGGTCACCCCGTTGTCCCGCACCACATGTCGCAGTTCCGACAGCCGGACGAAACCGCTCGGGTAGAGCACGCAGGTGCCGCCGTTGAGCAGCGCGCCCCAGATCTCGAAGGTGGCCGCGTCGAAGCTGATCGGTGCCAGTTGCAGCGTGACGGCGTGCTCGTCGAGCCGCGTGTAGTGCGCGCCGCTGACCAGCCGGGTGATGCCGCGATGTCGGATCGGGACGCCCTTGGGCAGCCCTGTCGAGCCCGAGGTGAAGTTGATGTAGGCGAGATCGTCCGCGCCCGTACGGGTGTCGGGATTCGCCGGGTGATAGTCCACTATGGACGAAGGGGTCATCGCGGACACCGGTACGACGTGGTGCAGCGGGAATCGTCCGGCACACCGTTCGGGCTGGTCGGTCACCAGCCATTCGCATTCGGCGATGCCGAACATGACCCGCAGCCGATCGTCGGGCCAGGAGCCGTCGAACGGCAGGTACGCCGCGCCGCACTTGAGCACCGCGAGCAGTGTCGCGATCAGCTCGGGTGAGCGGGCGACGGAGACCCCGACGACTTCTCCCGCACGAAGTCCTTGTCCCATCAGGAAAACCGCCAGCCGATTGGCGCAGGCGTTCAACTCCCGGTAGGTCATCTCGCGGTCGCGGTGCACGAGCGCGACCGCGTCGGGATCGGCCTCGGCGCGCTGTTCGAACAAGTCCTTCGCGCTGAGTTCTTCGGGATAGGGCTGCCCGGTGTCCACATTGGCCAGTGCGTGGACAGATCGTGCGTCGGCACTGGGCACGAGACGCTTCATGCCTTTGTCGATCCTCTGGTCGCGGTCGTCACGGTCTCACCGTGGGGTGGGGACGGGTGCCTGCCCGGCGTCGAGGACGCCGGGCAGGCTGACTTCGTTCGTCCGGTCAGGCGTCCGGCGAGACGGGGTCGCCGCTGTTGCGTTCGATGCTCGCCGCGATCTCGCGCAGCGTGCTCCTGCTGTACAGGTCCTCCGGTAGCAGGGCGTCTTCGCCGAAGCTTTGCTCCGCCTTGGCGATCAGCTTCACCGCGGTGAGGGACGTGCCGCCCATCTCGAAGAAGTTCGCACTCACGTCCTGGGCGGGCAGGCCCAGTTCCCGGCACGTGCCGAGGAGCCAGGCTTGGACGTCGCTCAGGCCGAAGCCACCGGGGCTGCCTTCCCTGGTCGGGAATCGGTAGCCGTTCACGGTGGAGTCGACAAAGCGGTTGTGCCCGTAGGTGTCCTGGCCGGAGACGAGCACGTTGCCGAACTTCTCCAGGCTGGCGCTGCCGCCGAACTCCGCCAAGGAATCGGAGTGGGGGTAGACGTGTACGGAGGTGGGCAGATAGCGCCCGGCGAAACCCAGTCGCATATTGTCGGTGAGCCCGAGATGTGGGTGAGAGGCGTGCATCAGCGTCGACCAGAAAATAATGAACTGCCCCTGGCGCATCACCTGGGACACCGCATTGGCCTCGTCAGGTGCCCAGTTCGGGTCCTTTTGCAGCTGGCGGTAGTCGTAACCGAAGAAGCCGCGCCGGACGCCGTCCTTGTCGACCTTGTTGATCAGGTCGGGGTTGTAGTCCATGCTCTTGGACTCGTCGTAGTTCATGGACTTGTGGGAACCGGGGATGAACTGCAGGCAGCCCATGTCCACCGACGCCTCGGTGAACGCCGTCCAGACCGTGATCGTGCCGCCGAACTCCGCGTCCTCCGGCCAGACGATCTGGGGGTGCTTCGAGCCCGCGACGTTGGAGAAGTTGTCCGCCTGGTGCCAGTCCGTGCCCTCGTCGCCGGGATACTTGGGGAAGAACTCCGAACGCCAGCACAGCGTGTCCGGGCCGAGGATGCTCGAGACCCGGTCGACGATCTCCGGCCGGGTGATGTGCTCGGCCAGGAAGTCGATGTCGAGATGCCGGTCGTAGTTCGCCAGGTTCGTGCTGCCGGAGACGGTCCGTCCGTCACCATAGATCGCTTTCTTGGTATTGAGCAGCTTCGGCCTCAGTGCTTCCAGATGTGCGGCCATCTCTTCGGGCTCGTAAAGATCGAACGGTCCTATGTAGCCGTCGCGATGGAACTGAGCGAGCTCTTCCTTGCTCAAATGCGAGGTCTTGTTGTCCTGGATCATATGCACCTTCTGCCGTCGCGATAATGCGAGAATATGCGGCGCCGCCGCCGCCGATGGCGATAACATTCGATTTTTGTGCACGTATTCAGTCGAACGCCATGTCGAATCAGAATCCCGACGACATGCGCCACGTATCCGCTACCGGGTTCCGGATACCCTGCTCCATCCGGCTGCGAGGGTGTCGCACCTGCGGGGCATCCGTGCCTAGCGGCCGGTGCTGTGGTTGCTGATGCTGGTGTGACACGATCTCATTGATGCTCCCCAGTGGTCATTCCACGGTCATTTTCACCCTATTCAGGGTTCTTTCAACGACTGCCCCAGTCCTGGAAAACCTGTTGCCAACGTAACTTCGTCATCTCACCCTGTCAAGGTTCTCCCCGGCTTGCGCGAAGACCCCAATGGTCCTTGTTCGGCCGTCTTGATCCGTGTAACACTGGCTGCGGAGACTCGTATGGTGCAATCCGTGGCTCAGGTCGCCGCCTAAACCACGCTGGGAGATCGAGTTTCGCAACTGGGGAAGGACGATCGAGGATGCCTGGGGGTTATTCCGTCGTGCGCGCCGCGTTATCCAAACCAATTCGCATGTGGGGGAGGACGGCCGAACTCGGGGCCTTCGACCACGCACTCGCCACGGTCACCGGGAACACCTGCAAGGTACTGGAGATCGCGGGTGAGCCCGGAATGGGCAAGACCCGGCTGCTGGCGGCGCTGGAAGAGCGGGCGAGGAGAACCGGGGCTCGTGTCGCACACGGCCAAGCGACGGCCTCGCCGCTGACCAACGACTTCGCGTTGTTCGTCGACGCACTGGAGGATTTGCTCGCCGCGGACGGGAATCAGCTGCTGGCCGAGCTGGACCCGCGCGCGGCCTCTTGCCTGCCAAGGATTTTCCCGGTGCTCCATCCGGCCCAATGTGCTTCCGTCGAATCGCCGCAGCAGCGTTACTGGGCGTACCAAGGAATTCGCTCGCTCTTGGGAAAGCTGGCCGCCGGACGGCCGCTCGTGCTGATCCTCGACGACGTGCACAACGCGCAGCCCGGCTCGATCGAAATGATCCTTCACCTGCTCAGGCGGCCGCTGAACGCACCGTTGCTGCTGGTGCTCGCGCACCGCCCCCGTCAGTCGCCGGCGGAACTGCTCAGCGCGCTGAGCGTCGCGGTCGAGTCCGGTGTCGCGCGTTCGCTCGAACTCGGCCCGCTGGACGCGGTGAGCGCGCTGCGCCTGCTCCCGATGGAGATCCGGCCAGGTCGCCGCAGGCAGCTGCTCCGCGAGTACGGCGGAAAACCGGGCCTGCTCGGCGCGCTGGCGGCCGGATCGCCGGAAGACGTGGCGTGCGCCGATCCGGGTGTGCTCCCACCCGGCCCCTTGTCGCATCCGGTGTTCGCCTCGGTCCGGCTCGACCTTCAGGCACTGCCCGTGCTCGCCCGGCAGGTGGCGCAGGCCGCGGCCGTCGTCGGCGACCGCTTCGACTCGGCGCTGGTGGCCGAGGTGGCCGAACTCGGCCACGATCGCACTCTCGAAGGCCTCGACGAGCTGATCGCGCAAGACCTGGTGCGCGTGGGAATCGGCAACGACGGTCTGGTCTTCCGCGATCCGGTCGTCCGCTCGATCTGCTACCACCACGCGGGTGGCGGCTGGCGACTCGGCGCGCACACCAGGGCCTACCGGCTGCTGCGGGAGCGCGGTGCCCCGCTGGCCGAGCTGGCGCATCATCTCGAACGGGCCGGGAAACCGGCCACCGAAAGCGACGTCCGGACCCTGGTGGTGGCGGTCGAGCAGAGCGGGGACCGGATGCCGGCGACGGTGTCGGGCTGGCTGCGTACCCTGCTGCGGCTGCCTGGCCACGGCCCGGCCGAGCGGCGGCGGCTGGCCACCCGGCTGGCGCGGTCGACGGCGTTGTCCGGACTGCTGGCCGAAAGCCTTCCGGGACACCACGCCGCGTGGCAGCACCGCGCCGATCTCGACGCCTCGACCCTGGCCGATCTCACCGAATCGCATCTGCGGGTACTGCGGCTGCTCGGGCGCTTCGAGGAGGTGGCCGAACTGGCTCGGCGACTCGACACCTCCGACGGGGGAGTCGCGGCGCGAGTGGTGCTGGGGCTCGCGGAGACCTCGCTGGACAGCGGCGGAGATGTCGCCGGTTCCTTGGCGCGCGTCGAACGACTCGTACCCGGTGCCGAGGATCCCGGGGACATCGACGACACCGGTTTGCGGGCGCTGGCCGTGTACAGCGCCATGCTGGCCACCCTGGGCCGCGGCGCCGAAGCGACGGCGGCCGCGGACCGGGCGGCCGGGCACTTGAACGGGCTCGCCGACCCCGGCGCGACCGTGGCCGTGGTCTGCGAGGTGTTCGACTGGCTGGGCTGGGCGAATCTCTGGTCCGGGCGTACCGCGGAAGCGCTGGCGCAGTACAACCGCGGACTCGCGCTGGCGGAGCGGCACCGTCAAATCCACGTCCTCGGCAGGCTCCACCTCGGCTTGGCCACCGCGTATCTGGCCGACGGCGCGCTCGGCGCGGCCGTCGAACACGCCGAAGACGCCAGCGCGCTCGCGGAGCCCGTCGGCAGCACCGGCCTGCAGGCGCGGACGAAGCGGTTGTGCGCGGAGATCGGGCACGTGATCGCCAGCGGCGGTGAAGGGCCGGAACCCGGCGATTCGGGATCGTTGTGCGCGATGCTGGCCGGGTTGAGCGCCGCTGCCGGAAGACACGGTGACGCGCGGCTGTGGCACGCGCTCGACGAACGACTGGGTTCCCGGCCGGGGTTGGTCGACCGGTTCGGGTTGACCCTGCTGGCCGCGGCCTGCCTGCAATGGGGCGCCGATCCCGGCCGGGCGTGGCGGACGCTGCGCGCGGCCGTGGTCGTGCTCGGGGTGCGCCCGTTCAACGTGCTGATGCCACTGGCCGGGCGGGCGTTCCACGTCGCCAGCGAGTCCACAGAGGACAGTGCGGCGGAGGCCCGGCGAAGCGACGAGGACTCGGGACCGGACTTCGACAAGGTCGTTCTCGCCCGGATGGGCCTGCTGAGCACCAGGGAGAACCAGGTCGCCGAACTCGTCGCGCGCGGTCGCACCAACCAGCAGATCGCGCGGGCGCTGGTGCTCAGCCACAAGACCGTCGAGACCTACCTGCGCCGCATCTTCGACAAACTCGAAGTCTCGTCGCGGTCCGAGGTCGCCGCGTTCACCGGCATCATGCCGCGAATGGCTTAGAGGACTTTCGGGTCAGTCCTTGTGGCTCCTTCGGTGAGGTGGGTCGGGATCGCGGTCCGTGAAGGCCCCAGTACATGAAGGACCCCTTCCTGTACTTAGGCGCAAGGAAGGGGGCCTTCATGTACTTCAGACGACAGGGCGCCGGTGACTCGAGAGACACGCCCTGGACGTGTCAGGCCGGGGCGAGGCGCAGGCGGGTGCCGCCGCCGTCGAGGGCCTGGGTGACCGGGTCTTCGGCCCGGCCGTCCGCGATGATCACCGTCTCGACGCCGCCGCGCAAGGCCTCTCGTGCGGCGATCAGCTTCACTCCCATCCCGCCGCCCATCTTCGGGGTGTCGTCGCCGAGCGCGTGTTCGGCGAGCAGGCTGGCGGGGTCGGCCGGATCGGCGAGCAGGCCCGGCGCCGCGGTGAGGAACACCAGGGTCCGCGCCTTCAGTTCCACGGCGACGGCGGCGGCGATCCGGTCGGCGTTGGCGTTGACCGGACGACCGTCTTCGGCGACCGCGGGCGGGGAGACGACCGGCGTCACGCCGTCGTCGAGCAGCAGCCGCAGCAGGCCGCCGTCGACCGAGGTGATCCGGCCACTGTGGTCGTCGCGGACCAGCACGCGGTGGCCGTCGACGATCGCCCGGATCGCGACGCGGCGTTCGGCGCGCAGCAGGTTCGCGTCGAGGCCGGACAGGCCGACCGCGCGGATCCCGGCCCGGCCGAGTTCGGTGAGCACCGCGGGCCGGACTTCACCCAGCAACGCCAGTTGCAGGACCCGCAGGGTCGCGGGGTCGGTATGGCGGGTCCGCACCCCGCTGGCGGAGAGCAGTTCCCGTTGTGGCACACCGAGTTCGCCCGCGAGTTCGTCCACCGACGCCGAGCCGCCGTGGGTCAGCACGATCCGCCGTCCCCGGTGGACCCGCGCCGCCACATCGGCGCATACCCGGCCGGGGTCGACCCCGGCGGCACCACCGATCTTGACCACCAGCAGCTCGTCCGTCATCGAGGCTCCTTCTCGGTTGGGGCTGGCACTAGATCGGGTGCAGCCCGACGAATTCCAGCCCGGTCCGCTCCGGCCAGTCCATCCGGATGTTGAGGCACTGCACGGCATTGCCCGCGCCGCCCTTGACGAGGTTGTCCAGCGCGCCAATCGCGACCAGCCGATCGGAGTCGGGATCGAGGGAGAACCCGACGTCGCAGTAGTTGCTGCCGATCAGGATCTTGGGCTCCGGCAAGCGGTACAGGCCACGGCGCTGCGCGACGATCCGCACGAACGGCTCGTCCTGGTAGGCCGCCCGGTAGGCGCGGCGCAGATCCTGCTCACCGACCCCGGGCTCGGTCGTGCAGTGGCACAGCACCTGCGCGCCGCGCACCGCTTCGACGCCGGTGGCCGCCATCCGGACCCGCAACCCGGTTTCCTGCGCGACCTCGGCTTCGTGCCGGTGGCTGTGCGGGGCGAACACCCGCATCGCCCCGCTGCGCTCGGCGTGCAGATTCGTCGTCGTCGCCGAGGAACCCGAGCCGCTGGACCCGATCTTCGCGTCGATGAGCACGTCCGGCCGGACGATGCCCGCGGCGGCGAGCGGCCCCAGCGCCAGGGTGGCCGCGGTGGCCATGCAGCCGGGCACGCTGATCCGGTCGGCGGTGCGCAACTGGTCCCGGTACCGCTCCGGCAGCCCCGGCGTGAAGTCCGCCGTCAGGTCTGCGGCGGGCTGCGCGTCACCGTAATAGCGCTGGTAGGCCACCGGGTCCCGCAGCCGGAAGTCGGCGGTCAGATCGATCACGCAGGGCGCGTCCGGTCCCAGCGAGGTGACGTACTCGGCCGCTTTGCCGTGCGCCACGGCGATGAACACGACGTCGTGGCTGTCGAGATCGGCAGGGTCGGTGAAGGTGAGCGGGGTGTGCCCGCGCAGGTTGGGGTGCACGCTGTCCACCCGCCTGCCCTGCTGGCTGGCCGAATAGACCTTGGTGACCTCGGCGCGTGGGTGGGGCAGGAGCAGCCGGAGCAGTTCGCCGCCGATATAGCCCGCCGCTCCGATGATGCCGACGTTGATCACCTGACCCCTTTCCGTTCGCCGGACCCGTGACACAGCGCTCGCGCGGCAGCGACGATCGAGTCGGTGCTGACGCCGGTCGCGACCAGCAGTTCCTCTTCGCCGCCGACCATGTCGAAGAACCCGTCCGGGACACCGATCCGGCGCACCGGGCACGGCACGGTCTCGGCGAGCACCTCACAGACCGCGCCGCCCATCCCGCCCGAGGACACGTGATCCTCGACGGTGACGACCGCACCGGTCTCGGTGGCGGCGGCGATGAGCGCCTCGCGGTCGATCGGCTTGACGGTGTGCATGTTCAGAACCCTGGCGCCGATGCCCTCGGCGGCCAGCACCTCGTGTGCCCGCAAGGCCATCACCACCGGGAACGGCCCGGTGGCGACGATGGTGAGATCGTCGCCGTCGCGCAGCCGGGCGGCCTTGCCGAGGACGAACTCGATTGGCTCGTCGTGCACGAGCGGGGTCGCGGCCCGGCCAAGGCGCAGGAAAAGCGGGCCGGGCAGCTCGGCGGTGGCCCACACCGCGGCTTCGGTCTCGACGGCGTCGGCGGGGACCACGACCGTCATGTTCGGCAGGGTCCGCGCGATCGCGATGTCCTCCAGCGCGTGGTGGGTGGGGCCGTAGTGACCGGCGGAGAACCCCGCGTGGGTCACCACCACCCGCACCGGCAGGTTGTTGCCCGCGATGTCGACCTTGAGCTGCTCGCACGCCCGGCAGGCGGCGAACGAGCTGATGGTGTTGGCGTAGGGCCGCAGGCCCATCGACGCCATGCCCGCGCTGACGCCCATCAGATTCGCCTCGGCGATCCCGACGTTGACGTACCGCTCGGGGAACTGGACGCCGAAGCCGGTTTCCAGCCCGCCCATGTCGGAGTCGACGCAGAACACGCGCGGATCCTTCTCGGCGAGTTCGGCCAGTGTGCTGCGGTAGATCTCCCGGGTGCTCACCCGGTAGCGCTCCTGCCGGTCGACGCCGGTTTCGGTCTGCGTGGTGCCTGCCGCGAGGGTCATGACTGCCTCCTTGCCCGCGCCCGCAGCCCGCCCAGCGCGCGGGCGAGCAGCGCCGGGGTCAGCGTGACGTGGTGGCTCTTCTTCTTGTCCTCGAACAGCGGAACGCCCTTGCCCTTGACCGTGGTGGCCAGCACGGCCGTCGGCCGGTCCTGGTGTGACGGCACCTCCGCGAAGGTCCGGCGCAGTTCCTGGATGTCGTGGCCGTCGACCTCCCGCACCGTCCAGCCGAAGCTGCGCCACCGGTCGGCCAGCGGCTCCAGCCCGAGGTCCTCGGTGCGGCCGGTGATCTGCCAGCCGTTGCGGTCCACGATCGCGACGAGGTTGCCGAGACCGGCGGTGGGCGCGAACTGCGCCGCCTCCCACACCGAACCCTCCTGCAACTCCCCGTCACCCATCAGCACGAACGCGCGGGAGGGCAGCCCGGACCGCTTGGCGGCCAGCGCGACACCCGCGCCGAGGGAAAGCCCGTGACCGAGGGAACCGGTCGGGAACTCGACGCCCGGCAGCCTGCGCAACGGGTGCCCGGCGAGCCTGCCACCGCTGACCGCGTAGCCGTCGCATTCGGACTCCGGCAGGAACCCGGCTTCGGTCAGCGCCGCGTACAGCGCCGCGCTCGCGTGGCCCTTGCTCAGGATGAACCGGTCGCGCGCGGCGAACTCCGGGTCGTCCGGCCGGACGTCGAGCACCTCGCCGTAAAGCACGGTGAGGATCTCGACACACGACAGGCTCCCGCCGACATGGGTGCCCGACGGACCGGAACCCATGTGCAGGATCCGCTCCCGGATCCGCAGTGCCCGTGCCATCAGTTCCGCCGGTACGTCGGTGGTTTCGGTGGGCACGCTCATGCTTCGCCCCTCTCCTCGGTGAACTCCGACCACGGCGGGCGGTGCTCGACCGATCTCGCGATCGGGATCAGCGTGTCCAGGTTCTCCCACACCTTGTGCATGGCCTCGGCGCAGCGCAGCAGCACCGGGCCGCTGTTCGGGTTGAGATGCCAGCGTTGCAGTGTCAGGGAATCCTCGATGACCGCGGTGGTGACGGGGTAGTCCTCGGCCCGGTGTGCCACCGGTGCCACGTCGTTCAACTTCCACGGGTAGCCGCCGAATCCGGCCCGCTCGCGGAACGCCTCCTGCCAAGGCAGCGGCACCAGCTGATACTGCTGCAAGGGCACTCCTTCCGCGCGCAGTGCCCGGTGCAGGATCGTGCGCAGCGCCCCCGGCGCGACCTCGGGACAGCCCATCGCCACCGGGTCGAACCGCATCCGCAGGATGTGCCAGGCGTGGGTGCGGTCCTCGGGCACGGCAGGCAGCAGCAGACCGGGCAGGCCCGCCAGGCTGTCGAACATCGCCCGCACGTTGACCTGGCGCGCCGCGTCGTATTCGGCGAGCCTGTCGAGCTGGCAGCGGGCGAAGGCCGCCTGGACGGCGCTGAGTTTGGCGTTGCCGGCCAGCACCCGCGAGACGTAGTCGCGTTCACGGCGGGTCAGGTCCTCGCCGAACTGGCGGTGCAGCACGACCTTGCGGTGCAGTTCCGGGTCGGCGGTGGTGATCAGCCCGCCCTCGCCGCAGGTCGGCAGGTTCTTCACCACGTTGAGACTGAACGTGGCGATGTCGCCGAGTGTCCCGGTGCGCTGCCCGCGATAGCTCGCCCCGTGCGACTGGGCGGCGTCCTCGATCAGCAGCAGGCCGTGCTGATCGGCCAGTTCCCGGAACGCGGTCATGTCCGCGGGCAGGCCGTGCAGGTGCACCACCAGGATCGCGCGGGTGCGCGGGGTGATGAGTTCCTTGGCGGCGGCGGGAGACATCGCGAAGGTGACCGGGTCGATGTCGACGAACACCGGGACCAGCATCCGCTGCACGGCCCCGACCGCGCTGGCCACGAAACTCAGTGCCGGCACCAGGATCTCCGCCCCCGGTTCGATACCGGCCGCGGCCAGTGCCAGTTCGATCGCCGCGGTGCCGTTGGACACCGCGGCGCAGTACGGCGCGCCGACGAACTCGGCCCACTCACGCTCCAGCGCGGCGACCTCGCCGCCGCCGGTGCTGTTGGAGGTGAAAGAACCGCTGTCGAAGACCCGCCGGGCGGACTCGTGCTCGGCTTCGGTGACGATCGGCCACCGGATCTGCTCGGCGGGCACACTGCCCCGGTCGATTGTCCGGCTGCCGCCGAACATGGCCAGCTTGGCCATCAGTGGTCCCTTCGGTCAGGTCTGGCTGGGGATTCGGCCGAGGTGGCTGGTCGACAGCGCCGCGAGCCCGGTGGCGAGCCGGTCGACCGCGTCGGTGAGGATCTCCGCGGCGAGCAGGTACTCGGACAGGACGATGTGCTCGTCGGGGGTGTGGTCCTGATGCGGGTCGCCCGGCCCGTAGGTGGCGATGGGCACCTGCCAGGCGGGGCCGATCACGTTCATGTCGGAGGTGCCGAGCTTGACCTTGAACTCGACGTCGCCGGTGCGGTCCCGGATGGAGCGGGCCAGCGCCTTGGCCACCGGGTCGGCGCGCGAGGTCCGTACCGCCGGAGTGTCCTCCAGGAGGGTGATCTCGGTGCCCGCGTCGATGGTCCGGGCGAGTTCGGCGACGTCGGAGAGGAACGCGGTGGAATCGAAGCCCATCGGCGTCCGGCAGGAGACGACCAGTTCGGCGTCGATCAGCGTGCCGGACATCCGCACCAGCGTGGGGGAGAGCTGCTCGAAGACCGGGCCGTCCTGCGCGCCGGTACCGGTGAAGTCCAGCAGCGACTGCCAGAACCGCGCGGCCACCTCGGACGCGGTGGGCTCCGGGCTGCTGGTGTGCGCCTGCGGCCGCCGTACCGAACAGGCGAAGCGCAGCACACCCTTGTATCCGACGACGACCGTCCCGGCCCCGCTGGGCTCCCCGATCACCACGGCGTCCGCGTGGTGCGTCGCGACGATCTCGTGCGCGCCGACGGAGTCGCGTTCCTCGTCGACCACGCCGACGACCATGATCCGCACGCCGTCGGGCCGGTTGGCGCGCGACGCGGCGACGATCATCGCGGCCAGCGGGCCTTTCGCGTCGACCGCGCCTCTGCCGTAGAGCCGGTCGCCGTCGATCCGGAGCGGCGGCCCGCCGGGCACGGTGTCCATGTGCCCGAGCAGCATGATCGTCGGGGCGTCGGCGTCACCGAGTGCGCCGATCACGTTGCCGACCTCGTCGCGATGGGTGTCGAAGCCCAGACCGGCCAGCTGTGCGGCGAGGAACAGGCCGAGGTCGTCCTCACTGCCGGAGACCGACGCTATGCCCACCATCCTGTGCAGCAGCTCGACGGCCTCGGCGTCGGTGACGGCCGCGGCAAGGGCCCTCTCTCGCATCAGCTCTGCCCTTCGGCGGTCATGCTCCGGCTGTCGTCCCGGCGCCCCGGTGCCACCCCGGCCGGGCTGGTTCCCTTGGGGCGAATCCATTCCCAGTTTGTGGCTCAGCGGCCCGAAGGACAGTCGGGGACATCCCCGACAGGGCGGTCCGGCCGGTGGTGGGTGACGGCAATGCCGCCCGGTCGAGCTTTCCACTGGGCAGCAACGGAAGCCGGTCGAGGACGAGGTACACCGACGGCACCATGTGCGCGGGCAGCAGGGCGGTGAGATAAGCGCGGAGCTCGGCGGCGGTAGGGCGCTTCTCCCCGCGAGGGGTCACGTACGCGGCGAGTTTGGGCTCGCCGAGATCTTCGTCGAAGGCGATGACGACCGGCTCGTTGACCGAAGCGTGCGTCGACAGCTCCGCCTCGATCTCACCGGGTTCGATCCGGAAACCGCGGATCTTGATCTGCTTGTCGAGCCTGCCGAGGAATTCGACGTCACCGTTGGCCCGGAACCGCGCGTGGTCCCCGGTCGCGTAGACCCGGCTGCCGGGCTCGGTGCTGAACGGGTCGGGCAGGAACCGTTGCGCGGTCAGCCGCGGCCGCCGCCAGTAGCCGCGACCCGGTCCCGCGCCCCCGATGAACAACTCGCCGGGCACGCCGATCGGTGTCGGCCTGCCGTGCCGGTCGAGGATGTACACCCGCTGGTTGGGATAGGGCCTGCCCCACGGGACACCGCCGGGGTACGAGCGGTGGGTGACGCGGTAGGCGAGGCTGCAGTAGGACGACTCGGTCATCCCTGCCAGGTTCAGCAGGCGCACGCCGGGGATCAGTTCGAACAACCTGCCGGGCAGCGCCGGCGGCATCCGGTCACCGCCGAGACCGACCACGCGCAGCCGGACACCGGGCATACCGCCGCGCGTATGGGTGACGAGGGCGTCGAGCAGGGCGGGCGCGGAGCTCCACGCGGTGACCTGCTGGCCGACCAGCAGATCCAGCAGTCGTCCCGGATCGATCGTCTCGGCGTCGCTGGGCACGATCACCGCCGCACCCGCCGCGAGCGTGCCGAACACCTCGTAGACCGACATGTCGTAACTCAGCGAGGAGATCGCCAGCATCCGGTCGGCGGGCGTGAGTTCGTAGACCTCGTTCACCCCGTGCAGGGTGTTGACCACTTTGGCGTGCTCGTTGGCCGAACCCTTGGGCGGCCCGCTGGTGCCGGAGGTGTGGATCACGTACGCCAGCCCGGTTCCCTCGGCGCCGGCCGCGAGCCGCTCGGCGGGCGATGCCGCGATGGTCGCCCACTCGGTGTCCAGCCGGACGAACCGGATATCCGCGTCGAGCTGTTCGGCCACGGTGACCGAGGAATGGGTCAGCACCACGGTGGCTTCGGCGTCTCGTGCCATGTAGTTCAGCCTGGCGGGCGGATAGCCGGGATCGAGTGGCACGTAGGCCGCGCCTGCCTTGAGCACACCGAGGGTCGCGATGATCATCAGCTCGGAACGCGGCAGGCAGATCCCGACAAGCTGTTCGGCGCCGACGCCGTTGGCGCGCAGGAAATGCGCGAGCCGGTTGGCGCGCTCGTCGAGTTCCCGGTAGGTGAGGGTGCGTTCCCCGCAGACGACGGCGACGGCGCCGGGGGCCTGGTCGACGGACCGTTCGAACAGGCCGTGCAGGGTGCGCGGGCCCAGCTCGGCGACCGGGGTGCCATGCCCGCTCAACTCGGCGATCAGGCGGGTGCTCTCGGCCTCGGTGATCAGCGGCAGCAGCGAAACCGCCTCGTCGGGATGTGCCGTGCCGCGCTCGAGGACCATGGCGAACGCGCCGGCCATCCGGCTCGCGGTGTCCCGGTCGAACAGGTCGGTGCTGAACTTCCACTGGCCTTCGAGGCCGCCGTCGGCGGGGGCCAGCTCGAGGGCGACTTCGAAGTTCGTCGTCACGGCGCGCGCGGGCAGCTCCTCGATCACCAGGTCGTCGAGTCGCAGCCGGGCGGGCGGGGTGTCGCGCAGCGTCAGCGTCACCGACACCGGCGGGACCACCCCGGTATCGCCCGCCATCGGTTCGGACGGCGTCGGTTCGAACGGCACCGCCTGATGTGCCGCCGCCGCTTCGCACTCGATGCCGGCGGCGTCGATCAGCGAGCCGAACGTGGGGTCGGCGCGCAGGTCCAGGCGCAGTGCCACGGTGGTGGCGAACAAGCCGACCAAGGACGTGGTCTGCGGCGCGGAGCGGCCGGTCGCGGTCGAGCCGACGAGTACCTCGGGCTGCCCGCTCCACCGCCACAGCACCACGCCGAACGCGGCGAGCAGCACCGCGAACGGGGTGGTGCCCGCTTCGGCGGCCCGCTGTTCGACGGCCGCGGTGACCTCGGGGGTCAGCCGGAAGCCGACCGTGTCGGCGCGCGCGGTCCGCACCGCGGAACGGGACCGGTCGGCGGGCAGCACCAGCGCGGTCGCGCCGGCCAGATGGGTCCGCCAGTACCGCCGGTGGTGGTCGAGTTCGCCGTGGCCGAGCCGTTCCCGTTGCCACACCGCGACATCGCCGTACTGGACCGGCGGCTGCGGTAGCCGGGAGGTCGTGCCGTGGCGGCCGGACTCGTACAGGGCGGCCAGTTCGGCCAGCAGCACGCCGATCGACCGGCTGTCGCAGGCGACCGGGTGGATGTTGAGCAGCAGCACGTGTTCGCGGTCGCCGGCGCGCAGCAAACCGGCGCGCAGCAACGGATCCGTGGCGAGGTCGAAGGGGGTGCCCGCCTCGCGCGCCCACGACTCGTCGATCGCGCGCTCGGGATCGGGGGCGCGGGTGATGTCGCGCACCGGGAGCGGCACCGGCGCCGGCGGGCGCACCACCTGCCATGGCGTGCCGCCGGACTCGACCAGGTTCGTCCGGAGCACCTCGTGCCTGCGCACGATCTCGTCGAGGCAGCGGCCCAGCGTGGGGATGTCGAGCTTGCCGGTGAACCGGACCGCGGCGAGGATGCCCGGTGGCGTCGTCGCGGGATCGGCCCGGTCGAGGAACCACAGCCGTTCCTGGGGCAGTGAACAGACCAGTCTGCCTTCGCTGCGGTCGGCTCGGGCGATCACCCCGTTTCCCGGCATGCCGGTCACTCCTCCCCGTGGACGTGCAGGCCCGCTGTGAGCGTCACGGCGCCGGGAGGCGGAGACAAGTCGGGCACTGTCCTGACTTAGCGGCTCCGCCGATGGCGGCTTGGATGGGCGTATGAACGAGCGACCTCGGGTGATCGCGCTGTGGGCCGCGCCGCGGTCCCGGTCCACGGCCTTCTTCCGTTCGATGATCCAATTGGGCGGGCTCGTCACGCTGCACGAGCCGTTCTGCAACATCGCCGACTACGGCCGGACCGACGTGCTCGGCGACGAGGTCACCTCGCACCGTGACCTGATCGCCCGGATCCGGGACATCTCGGCCACCCGGACGGTGTTCTTCAAGGACACCACCGACATCCGGTACGACGAGGTCCTCGCGGACGAGGAGTTCCTGGCCGGCGTCCAGCACACCTTCCTGATCCGCGCCCCGGCGGAGGTCGCGGCCTCCTTCTACGCCGTCAAGCCGGACATGGTGTGCTCCGATCTCGGTTTGGAGCGGCTTTACGAACTCCACCAGGCAGTGCTGGCCGCCGGTGGCCGCGCGCCGGTGGTGCTCGATTCCGCCGACCTGGTGAGCGCGCCCGAGGCGATGCTGCGCGGCTACTGCGAGCGGGCCGGTCTCCCGTTCCGCGCCGAAGCCACGACCTGGGCGCCGGGATCGCGGCCGGAGTGGGCGCTGTCGGGCCGCTGGCACACCGCGGTGAGCGAGAGCTCCGGCTTCGTCGACAAGACCACGGTGTACGCCGACACCGTGGAGAACAACGCCGAACTCAAGGCGTTCAGCGACCACCACGAGCCGTTCTATCACCTGCTGCGAGACACCCGCCTCGTCCCCGCGGCGTAGCGCGGCTGCGGTCAGGCAAGTACATGATGGCCCCCTTCCTTGCGCTAGGCGCAAGGAAGGGGGCCATCATGTACTTGAGGATACGGTCAAACTAGACGCAAGTGGACATTTCTCCTCGGTCAGTGTCCTCTGTGGACGGTTAGCGAGGCTGAGAAGCCACCCCAAGGCTGGGTTTCGTTCCTCGGACGGCGATCTCGCGAGAGCGGGCGGAGAACACGTGTGTGCGGGCGGGCTATCGGCGGGCGAGCGCGGCCGCGAGTTCGGCGCGGAGGGCGGTGGCGGTGCCGTACCACTGGCCGTCGACGAGCGCGCGCCGGTAGAAAAGCTGCGCGTCGCAGCGGTCGGTCATGCCGAACGCGCCGTGCAGGTGGACAGCCTCCTCCGCACTGCGCCGGACGACTTCGCCCGCCAGCAACGCGATCCGCGCGCCGGCCCGGGCGTCCGCGCCTTGTTCGGCGGCCGTGTCGGCCAGCGCCCGTACCGCTTCGGCTTCGGCGGCCAGCCCGGCGAGCCGGTGCGCGAGCACCGTCGACTTGGCCAGCGGCGCGCCGAAGGCGTTCCTCGACCGCAGGTACGCGCCGGTGAGCCGGACCGCCGCCCTGGCCGCGCCGATCAGGTAGGCCCCGTGCCTGACCCTGGCTCTGGCGAGCACACCCGGGTAGTCGACGTCGAAGACGCCGTCGGTGACCACGGCCGACTCCAGCGTCACCGCGTACAGGTCGCCGGCCGCCACGTCGTCCTGACGGCGCGCCCGGACCCCTGGCTGGTCGACCGCGACCAGCCCGGCGAGCACCCGGCCGTTCGCCGTACCTAGTACCAGCAGATCGTCGACCTCGGCGGCGAACCCGACGAACTTCCGGACCGCGGTGACGGTCGTGCCGTCGGGGGAGACCTGCCACGGCGCCGGGCTCGCCGGATGATCGGTGCCGTGGGCCCGCGGCGCGAGCGCGACGGTCCGGCCGTGCTCGGTGATCCCGTCCCGCAGCACGGTTTTCCCGCTGACGCCGAGCAGATCGGCGGCGGTGACCGTGTCGGGGAACGGGCTCTGGTACAGCGCCGCGCCCATCAGGTCGGCCACGTCCAGCAGCCGGGCGAAGGTTTCGGGCTCGGCCGGGGCCCGCAGCCCGGACAGGGCGCCGAGCCCGGTCAGCGCCGACCACACCTGCTGCCGGGTTTCGGTGTCGACAGGGTCGGGCGCGGCGTCGGCCCCCGCGCCTCGCGCGCGTTGCCCGAGCCGTCGCAGCAACGGCGTGGTCTCGTCGTCGAACAGGGCGGTGAGATCAGCCGTCATGGTCATCAGAGAAGTCCCAGTCCACTCGCCGCGATCAGGTAGAGCATCACCTCGGAGGTGCCGGAGGCGAGCCGGTGGCTGGGGCCGGTGCGGTAGGCGGCCTCCAGCACTCCGTCTTCGGGGGCGTCCTCGTCCCATCCGGACAGGGCCGCGTCGAGCCCGTCGACTTCGGCGGCGGCGCGCAGGATCGGCCGGACCTGCTCCGAGGCGTACCACTTGGCCATCGCGGAACCGACCGGGTCCGGCTCACCCCGCGTGAGGTTGCGGACCTGCCGCCAGGCCAGTGCCTCCGCCGCCGACAGCCGGGCGTCGAGCTCGGCAAGAGGGTGGGCGTAGGCCGGATCATCGAGCTTCCCGCTCTGCGCGGCACGCCGGATGACCGTGTCGAACAGGCTACGGGCCTTGGCGTGGAAGTCGATGCCGGTGCGTTCGAGCAGCAGCAGGTCGTTCATCAGGGTCCAGCCGTCGTGTGGCGCGCCGACGACGGCGTCCTCGGTCAGCAGCAGGCCGTCGATCACCACCTGGGTGAACCGGTCGTTGCCCAGCGACGGCACGGTCTCGACATGCACGCCCGCGGAGGTCAGCGGCACGAGGAACAGGGTGATCCCGTCCATGCCGACACCGCTGTCCCGGGTGCGCGCGGCACACAGCGCCATGTCGGCGAACTGCGACTTCTGGTTGTAGATCTTCGAACCGCGCAGCCGCCAGCCACCGCCCTCCGGACTCGCGGAGGTGCGCAGCGCGCTGAGGTCGGACCCGCACTCGGCCTCGGTGAACAGCACCGTGGCCGCCCGCTCGCCACTGGCCAGCGAGGGCAGATGCGTCTGCTTCTGCGCCGCCGAACCGCTGTGCAGCAGGAACGTGCCGACGATGCCGATGCTGAGGGTGTGCAGGTCGTCGGGCACACCGGCCAGCAGCATCTCCTCGGTCAGCGCGGCCGCCTCGGCGGGCCCGAGGCCGAGGCCGCCGAACTCCACCGGCCAGTGCGGCGCGAGCCAGCCTCGTTCGCCGAGCCAGCGGTAGACCTCGATCCGCCCGGTCTCCTCCGATGGCGGCAGCCGTCGCATCCGCTCGACCTCCCGCCGCACCCGCTTTTCGGCGAAGAACTCACGGAGCCGTCCGCGGAACTCCGCGTCGGTC
This sequence comes from Amycolatopsis coloradensis, assembly GCF_001953865.1. GTDB lineage: Bacteria > Actinomycetota > Actinomycetes > Mycobacteriales > Pseudonocardiaceae > Amycolatopsis > Amycolatopsis coloradensis. Next base: position 68,381 of record NZ_MQUQ01000025.1, on the reverse strand, counting down.
AGAACGCCGCCGCTCATCGGGTCGGCCCGCCGTCCGGATCGACCTCGTCGAGCAGCGCGGCCAGTTCGTCCGCCGACACGTTTTCCAACTCCCGTTTCTCGACGAGCTCGGCCAGTTCGCCGAGGGTGGCGTACTGGAACAGCTCCCGAAGCTCCAGCCGGACGCCGAAGGTCTCGTGAACGCGGGTGGCGACCTGGGTGATCTTGAGGGAACTGCCGCCGATGGCGAAAAACCCGTCGCCCAGGGAGATTTTCTCGACGCCGAGGATCTCCTGCCAGATCGCGGCCACCGCGAGCTGCGTGGCCGTGCTCGGCGGCTCGGCGGCCACGACCACGGCGCCGGGGGTGAGACCCGGCAACCGCGAGCGGTCGAGCTTGCCGCTGGCGGCGCGAGGCAGTTCCGCCATGGTCACGAACTGGGTGGGCACGAGGTACACGGGCAGGGCGCCGCGCAGTTCGGTACCCAGCCGCGCGGAATCCACATCGGCACCCGCGACATAGGCCACCAGCTGGGCCGAGCCACCCGACCCGGAGACCACGACGGCCGCGTCGTCGACCCCGTCGAGCGCCAGCAGGGCGTGCTCGATCTCCGTCGGCTCGATCCGCAGGCCGCGGATCTTGACCTGGTTGTCGATGCGCCCGATGAACTCCAGGTTCCCGTCCGCGCGGCGGCGGACCAGGTCCCCGGTCCGGTACAGCCGCGCTCCGGTGCCGCCGAACGGGTCCGGCACGAACTTCTCCGCGGTGGGTCCCGGCGCGTTCATGTAGCCCCTGGCCACTCCGACGCCGCCGATGAGCAGCTCGCCGGGCACGCCGGACGGGACCGGCTGGCCGAACCGGTCGACGACGTAGGCCTGGTAGTTCGCCATCGGCACGCCGATCGGCGGCATCGCGTCGTGATGCTCGTGCGGGCACCGGAAGTCCACGCAGGCGACCGTCGCCTCGGTGGGCCCGTAGCCGTTGTGGAACTGCCTGCCCTCGGTGTTCCACGCGTTGACCAGCTCGCCGGGGAAGGCTTCCAAACCGACGAACAACGCACGCAGGTCCGGCAGGTCGCCGGGGGAGAGCAGGCGCAGCACGGCGGGTGGCAGGTCGGTGACGGTGACCCGCTCCGACCGCATCAATCCGGTCAGCCGCCCGGGATCCAGCAGATCCGACCGCGGGGCCTGGACGAGCGTGGCCCCGCTGCACAGCGCGCCGAAGAAGTCGAACAGGCTGACGTCGAACGCCGGGTTGGCGAACTGCAGGACGCGGTCGCCTTCCCGGAGTCCGAACAGTTCGATCACCGCGGGCGCGAAATTCGCGATGGACCGGTGCGAGACCTGCACGCCCTTGGGCCGTCCGGTCGAGCCGGACGTGAAGATCACGTAGGCCAGATTGTCCGGTGAGACCTCGACCGACGGCCGGGTGGCGGGCAGGCCGGCGAGCGACGGATCGTCGACGCGGACCGTGCGGACGCCGGGAGGGACGGTTCCGGCCAGCGCCTCGGTCGTCACGACGATTCCGGCGCGCGCTTCGGTGAGCAGCAGTTCCCGGCGCGCGGGCGGATGGTCGGGGTCGAGCGGCAGGTAAGCCCCGCCCGCCTTGTGGATGCCGGCGAACGCGATGGGCAGGCCGGGTCCGCGTTCGAGCAGCACCCCGACGACCGTCTCCGGCCCTACTCCGGTCTCGATCAGCCGCGCGGCGAGCCTGTTGGCCGCTTCGTCGAGTTCGCGATAGCTCAGCGAGGCGCCTTCGAACCGGCTGGCCACCGCGTCCGGCACCCGGTCCACTGTGGACTCGAAGAGCTGGTGCAGGCAGAGCTCCGAAGTGCCGTAGTCACGTTCGGTCCGGTTGTCGTCGACGACGATGGTCTGGTACTCCGCTTCGCTGAGCAGCGGAAGCCCGCCCAGCCGCAGGCCCGGATCGTCGAGGAACAGCTCCAGCGCTCGCCGGTAGTGGTCGAACAACCCCCGGATGCGCGCGACGTCGAACAGTTCCGTGGAGTACTCCGCCCACAGCCGCAGGCCCCGCCCGGGGACCTGGGTGAGCTGGACGGCGAGGTCGAACCGCGCGGTGCCGACCTGGAAGGGGTAGACCTCGGCCTCGAGCCCGCCGACGGTCGCCGACTCCACACCCGCGTGCTGCAGGGTGAACGAAACCTGGAACAGCGGGTTGCGCCCGGGGTCGCGGTCGGGGCCGAGTTCGTCGACCAGTTTGCCGAAGGGCAGGTCCTGGTTGAGGTGCGCCTTGATGACGGTGTCGCTGGTGCGGGCCAGCAGCTCACGGAACGTCGGGTTGCCCGCGGTCGAGACCCGGAGCACGACGGTGTTCGCGAAGAAGCCGATCAGCGGGTCGATCTCGGGCCGGGTACGGCCGGAGAAGATCGAGCCGACGACCACGTCGGACTGACCGCTGTAGCGCGACATGATCGCGGTGAACGTGGCCAGCGCGACGGTCAGTTCGGTGACCCGTTCGGTTCTGGCCACCTCGGTGAGCCGTCCGGCCAGCGACTCCGGCAGCAGCACCTCCTCGGTCGCGCCCGCCTGGGAACGCTCGGCCGGCCGGGGCCGGTCGGTGGGCAGGTCGAGCGTGGGCAGGTCTCGGAGCTGCTCACGCCAATACTCGAGTTGAGCCTTCGGCGCCTCGCCTGCCAGCCAGCCGCGTTGCCACACGGCGTAGTCGGCGAACTGGACCGGGAGCGGCGGCGGGGCCGCGGCGCCGGTGGTGGCTCGCTGATAGGCGGTGACCAGCTCGCGCAGGACGATGGCGGTCGACCAGCCGTCCGTGGCGATGTGGTGCATGGCGAGCACCAGTACGTACTCGGCCGGTCCGAGCTTGGCCAGCGCGGGCCGGAAGACCGGTCCGGTGCCGAGGTCGAACGGTTCGCGAACCAGTCGTTCGACGGTGCCGGCGGCCGCGGCTTCCGGATCCGGTTCGCCGGAGAAGTCGTGCACCGGCAACGCCAGTAGATCCGGCGCCGGGTCGACTTCCTGATACGCCACACCGTTCTCGCTGGGGTACCGGGTGCGCAGCACCTCGTGCCGGAGGACGACGTCGGTCAGGGCGCGCCGCAGCGCGTCGACATCGAGGTCCGCGCGCAGGCGCAGGACCAGCGGGGAGTTGTAGACCGGGCGGCCTTGCGCCCACCGGTCGAGAAACCACAGCCGCTGCTGGGCGAACGACAACGGCAGCTTCCGGTCCCGCGAGGCGGGCATGATTCGGCCGGTCCCGGACTGGCCGAGGGCCTGCTGTCGTTCCCGCAGCGCCAGTACCGCTTTGCGCGCTTCGGCGAGGCCTGCGTGCGGACTGGCGTCGGGTCGTGCTGGCGGATTCGGCATGGACATGGTGATGGGGCTCCTCGGTGCCGGAGGGTTCCTCGCCCGCGAGGCGGCTTTCACCATGTCCTTTTCGGGTGTGCGGACACGAGTCCGGCATTACCCCTACAGGTCCGCGAGGACGAGTTTTGCGACATTCGGTCCGCAACCACCAAGAGTGAAGCGGGGAGCAGATGTCCACAGTGGACAGTTTGACGATCACCGTCGCGACGCCGGTGAGCGCCGGGCTCGCCCGGCGGGTGGCCGCGCTCACCAGTGCCGCCTATCGGGCGGGCGACCTCGTCCCCGGGCTTCCGGTCGCCGACGGCGCGAGGGAGGACGCGGCCGGGGTGCTGGCCGACCTCGACGGCGGGCACCGGCTGTGGACCGCGACCGCGGGGCCGGTCCTGCTGGGCACGGTCCGCGCCCTGCCGGACGGGCGGGCGTGGTCGGTGCGCAGGCTGGCGGTGTCCCCGCGGGCCCGCCGTCTCGGCGTCGGCCGCCGGCTGCTGCGGGCCGTCGAGGCCGACGCTCTGGCGGCAGGCGCGTCACACGTGGTGCTCGACGCGGTCGTGGAGCGGGGAAACCCGGTTTTCTACACCAGCGCCGGCTATCGCAGCGTCCGGCACTTCGCGGCCTCGGACAAGCCGCTGTCCGAGGTGCACATGGAACGCGTGCTCGCCGAGCCGGTGCCGTCGCTGACCTATCCCGACCCCGCCGACCTCGCCGCGTCGCCACCGGGGCTCGTCCGGTCGTGGTGGGAAGACCGGCCGACCGGTGTCGTCCGCGTGACCGGCCCGGCTCCCGACGGCGTCTCCGCCGGACTGGACCGGCACCGCGGCATCGCCGGTGCGGCCGTGCTGCGCGGAGTCGACTGGGCACCGGGCGCCGCACCCGGCCCGGACACGGTGGACCGTTTTCCGGGACAGGCCGGGCTGATCCCCGCCTACGCTCAGCCCCGCCTGGGTGATCCGGAGTTCCTTGCCTGGTGGCGGCTTCCTGCCCCAGCGCTTACTTGCCGCGCCGGAAGTACATGAAGGTCCCCTTCATTGCGCTAGGCGCAAGGAAGGGGACCTTCATGTACTTGGGAGCAGGCACAGCACTTTGCCGGGGCGGCTGCCTGCCCATGGGTAGGGGAATTCCCCGACTGGTTCGGGGAACCAGCGCGGGACACGCTGCCAGGGGATGCGTGACGACCATTTCCGCTGGGCGGGCGAGGAGCGCGATGCAGGAGAGCACTGAGGAGCGATTGGGGCGGCTGAGCCCGGCCCAGCGCGCGGCGCTGGTGTCCGAGCTGCGGGCGCGCCGGGCCGCTCAGCGGCCGGTCGACCGGGTGCCCGTGGTGGGTCGTGACGAACCACTCCCGTTGTCCTTCGCCCAGCAGCGGCTGTGGCTGCTGCACCAGTGGGCCGAAGGAAAGCCGCTCTACAACACCTCGCTCGGCCTGCGCCTGCACGGACCGCTCGACCCGGAGCTGCTGCGGCGCGCGGTGATCGGGCTGGTCGGCAGGCACGAAGCACTGCGCACGCACTACTTCAACACGCCCGACGGTCCGCGGCAGCGGCCGGGCACGGTGGCCGACGACGACCTGTTCACGATGGTCGATCTGAGCGAGATCGACCCCGCCCAGCGGGAAAGCTGGGCCGCGGACGTCGTCACCAAGGCCGGACGGCGCGTATTCGATCTCGCCCGTGACCCGTCGCTCCGAGCCACCTTGGTCCGCATGGCCGCCGACGACCACCTGCTCGTGCTTGCCGCGCATCACATCGCCACGGACGCCTGGTCCACCGAGGTCCTGACCAAGGAACTCATCGAGTTCTACACCGCGGGCCGGGCCGGACGGCCCCCGGTGCTGCCCGTGCTGCCCATCCAGTACGCCGACTTCGCGCACTGGGAACGCGGCCCGGTCGCACAGGCGGAGCGCGCCGCGTCACTCGACTACTGGCGCGGCACCCTCGCCGGCCTGGACACCGTGCGCTTCCCGGCCGACCGGCCGCGGCCTGCCGAACCGAGCTGGGCGGGGGAGCAGGTCCAGCGGCTGCTGCCCGCGAAGCTGCACCGTGAGCTGCTCAGCCTCGGCGGCCCCTCGACCCGGGTGCTGCCGTTGGCCCTCGCCGGTCTCGCCGCGCTGATCAGCCGCTACACCGGCCAGAACGACATCGTCGCGGGCACCACCTTCGCCGGGCGCACCCGGCCCGAGCTCGAACCGCTGATCGGCTACTTCGCCAACACCGTGGTGCTGCGGGTGTCCACCGCGGGCGGGCCCGGGTTCCGGGAACTGCTGGCCAGGGCGGGCGACACGGTCTACTCGGCGCACACGCACCAGAACGTCCCGTTCGACCAGCTCGTCAGCGAGCTGCATCCGGTCCGCGACCTCAACACCAACCCGCTGTTCCAGGTGGCGCTGCTGCAGACCAACGAGCTGCTCAAGCCGGTACGGATGGCCGACGTCGACGTCGTGACGGTCCCCTTGCACAGCGGGACCGCGCGGTTCGACTTCACCCTCAGCGTCGCCGAGCGGTCGGCGGGCGGTATCGAGATGGGCATCGAGTTCGCCACCGACCTGTTCGACCGGGCCCGGATGGACCGGATGCTGGCCCATCTGGAGCGGCTGCTGGAATCCGGGGTCTCGCGTCCCGACGCGCCCTTGCCCGAACTCGACCTGCTCACCGAGCCCGAGCGCATCCAGCTCACGACGGGATGGAACGACACCGCGACCCCGGCCACCACCGCCGAAACCTCGATCGGCGCGGCGTTCGACGCGCAGGTGCTGAGGACACCCGGCACGGCCGCGGTCAACCAGGGCGGCGCCGTGCTCGACTACAGCGCCGTGCGGCGTCGCGCCCACCAGATCGCCCACCGGCTGCTGCGGGCGGGCGCCGGGCCGGGAAGCCTCGTCGGAGTGAGCGTCAACCGCACGGTCGACGTCGTCGCGGCGCTGCTCGGGGTGCTCAAGGCGGGCGCCGCGTACGTGCCGCTGGACCCGAAGTACCCGGCAGGCAGGCTCGGGTCGATCGTCGCCGACGCCGAACCCGTCGCGATCCTCTGTGACGCGGTCAGCCGTGGCGTGCTCGAAACCGTGGTCACGGAGCCGGGCAACGCGACGACCCTCGTCGACCTCTCGGACGAGACCCTGGGCAGTGAGCCCGTCTCGGCGCCGCCGGTCCGGGTGACCGCGGAAATGCCCGCCTACGTCAGCTACACCTCCGGGTCGACCGGTAAGCCCAAGGGTGTCGTCGTCGCCCATCGCAACGTGCTCAACCTCTACACCGAACTGGACCGGCGCCTCGGCTCGGAGCCGCCGGGGAGCTGGCTCGCGGTCAGCAGTATTTCGTTCGACATCTCCGTGCTCGAACTGCTGTGGACGTTGTCCCGGGGGTTCACCGTCGTGCTGGCCGAAGCCGACCCGGCGACGTTGCTCGCCACGTCCCGCCGTAACCGCCGCGCGGCCGCGACCCTGGATTTCGGCCTGTTCTACTTCGCCAGCGACGACGACGCCGCCGAGCCGGGCAGCGACCGTTACCGGCTGCTGCTGGAAGGCGCGAAATTCGCCGACCACAACGGGTTCTCCGCGGTCTGGACCCCCGAACGGCACTTCCACGCCTTCGGTGGCCAGTACCCCGCGCCCTCGGTCACCGCGGCGGCGCTGGCCATGGTCACCGACCGGATCTCGATCCGCGCCGGCAGCGTCGTGCTCCCGCTGCACCACCCCGTGCGCGTCGCCGAGGAATGGTCGGTGGTCGACAACCTGTCCAACGGCAGGGTCGGCATGGCGCTGGCGTCGGGCTGGCACCACGACGATTTCGTCTTCGCACCGGAAAACTACGCCGAGCGCAAGAAAGTCATGCTCGAAGGCATCGAGACCGTGCGATCGCTGTGGCGTGGCGAAAGCGTCCCGATGACCGGTGGCACCGGCGCCGGGGTCGACGTCCGCATCCGGCCCGCGCCGGTACAGGCCGAGCTGCCGATGTGGCTCAGCTCCGCGGGCAGCCCGGACACCTTCCGCGCCGCCGCACGGGCCGGGCTGGGCGTGCTGACCCACCTGCTCGGCCAGGATCTCGACTCGCTCGCCGAGAAGATCGCCGCCTACCGCGAGACCTGGCGCGAACACCACGGCACCGACGGCGGTCACGTGGCGCTCATGGTGCACACCTTCGTCGACCCGGACCGTGAACACGCGCTGGCGACCGCGCGCGGCCCGTTCACCCGTTATCTGGGCACCTCGCTGGATCTGTTGCGTGGCCTGGCCAAGGGGCTGGGCATGGAGTTCGACTCACTGGGCGAGGACGACCGCGCCGCGCTGCTCGACCACGCCGCGGACCGCTATCTCACCAGCGGTGGCCTGTTCGGCACCCCGGCCGACTGCGCGGAGTTCGCGTGGCGGCTCTCCCGGATCGGCGTGGACGAGCTCGCCTGCCTGATCGACTTCGGCATCGACCCCGAGCAGGTGCTCGCGAGCCTGCCTCAGCTCGACATCGTGCGGCGCGCGTTCCAGACGCGCCGGGAACAGCAACGCGAAGACACCGAGGACACCAGCTTGGCCGCGTTGATCCGCGAGCACGGCGTGACCCACCTGCAGTGCACCCCGACGCTGGCCGGGTTCCTCGCCGCCGATCCCGGCTCCGCCGACGCGCTGGCCGCGTTGCGTGTGCTGCTCGTCGGTGGTGAGGCGCTGCCCGCCGACCTCGCCCGGCGGCTCGCCGAGCTCACCCCGGCGGCGCTGCACAACATGTACGGCCCCACCGAGACCACCGTGTGGTCCACCGCGGAACTCGTCGACGGGCTCGACGCCGAGGCGGGGTTCGTGCCGATCGGGCTGCCGCTGGCGAACGAAACGGCCTACGTGCTCGACAACGGGATGCATCCGCAACCCGTCGGCGTCGCGGGCGAGCTCTACCTCGGCGGTGACGGCGTCGCGACCGGGTACCACCGGCACCCGGCGCTGACCGCGCGGCAGTTCGTCCCCGATCCCTTCGGCGGGCCGGGAAAACAGCTCTACCGCACCGGCGATCTCGCGCGCAGGCTCGCCGACGGCAGGCTGGAGTTCCTCGGCCGCCGCGACGACCAGGTCAAGATCCGCGGGCACCGGGTGGAGCTGGGCGAGATCGAAACCGTGCTGCTGAGCCATCCCGGCGTGCGCTCGGCCGCCGTCGCCATGCGGGGGGAGCCCGGCATGGGATTCCTGGTGGGTTACGTCGTGCCCGAAGACGGCATCGAGCAGCCCGACGACGCCGCGCTCCGCCTCCATCTGCGTGACGCGCTGCCGGAGCACATGGTGCCGGCGAGGTTCAGCCGGCTCGAGAGTTTGCCGTTGACCCCCAACGGGAAGATCGACCGCAAGAACCTGCCGGATCCTGGCGGCACCACGACGGCGGCGCAGTACGAACCGCCGGTCACCCACGCCGAACGCGTCCTGGCCGAGGTCTGGCAGGAAGTGCTCGGGATCGAGCGGATCGGGGTCCGGGCCGGGTTCTTCGACCTGGGCGGCAACTCGATCTCCGTCGTGTTGGTGGTGGAAGAGGCGAATCGCCGCGGGGTGCCGATCACCGCGCGGCAGCTGTTCGCGCATCAGACGATCAGGGAACTCGCCGGGATCGCCGATACCGACGACCCGGCCGACCCGATCGTCGCGCTCCAGCCGTCGGGCTCGGCGCCGCCGCTGCTCTGCCTGCACGCGAGCACCGGCTCGTCACTGCCTTACGTCCCGCTGAGCCAGGAGCTGGGCCCGGACCGGCCCTGTTACGCCGTCGAACTGCCCAAGGCGCTGCCCGGCGAACTGAGCGTGGCGCGGCTCGCGGGCCTCTATGCCGACGCCATCCGCGCGCGATGGCCGGAGGGGCCACTCCATCTCGTCGGCTGGTCGCTCGGCGGCAGCCTGGCCGTGGCCGTGGCGGCCGAATTGCGCGAAGCCGGACGCCAGGTCGGCCTGCTCGCGCTGCTCGACACCGCCGCGCCCGCGGTGCCCGCCGTCGAGGTGCCGCTGCCGGTCGCGATCGACGGTTTCGTGCGCAGCGTCGCCGAGGCCGCCGGTATCGACGTCGCTTCGGACATCGGCGAACTGGGTTCGCTGGCGCCCGACGAGCAGTTCGCCGTCGCGCTCGACCGGTTGGACGCGGCGGGACTGCTCCCGGCTGGGCAACGCGCCGGGATGCTGGCACGCGCCCGCGTCTTCGTCGAGCTGACCACCGCGGTGTCGCGCTGGGAGCCCGGGCCCTGCCGCGGCGAACTGACCCTGATCCGGCCGGCGCGGTCCACCACCACCGCGGCCGGTTGGGAGTCCTTGGTGGACGGTCCGGTGCGGACGGCCACCGTGCCCGGCGACCATTTCACCATGACCAGCGCCGCCAACGCCGCCGGCCTGGCCACCCTGCTGACCGACCTGGCCACCCGTGCCGAGGCGGCAACCGACCCGATCGACCAGTCCGATGTGGAGGTTCACCATGCCCGATGACGACGAAGACGACACCCGCTACACCGTTGTCGTCAACCATGAGGAGCAGTATTCGATCTGGCCGACCTACCGTGAGGTCCCGGCGGGCTGGCGCGAGGTCGGCGTGGCGGGCACCAAGAGCGAGTGCCTTGCCCACGTGGAGACGGTCTGGACGGATATGCGGCCCTTGAGCCTGCGCCGCGCGATGGGGTCGTGAACGGCCGGAAGGTGACGACGACCGAGAGTTACGAGATTTCGCATCTCGACACGCTGGAAGCCGAGACCGTGCACATCTTCCGCGAGGTTGCGGCGACACTGGAACGCCCGGTGCTGTTGTTCTCCGGCGGCAAGGACTCGATGGTGATGCTGCACGTCGCGGTCAAGGCGTTCTGGCCCGCGCCGCCGCCGTTCCCGGTGCTGCACATCGACACCGGGCACAACTTCGACGAGGTGATCGAGTTCCGCGATCGGGTGGCGGCGGCGACGGGCGTCCGGCTGCTCGTCAGCTCGGTGCAGGACGACATCGACGCGGGCCGGGTGGTGGAGGAGACCGGTCCCGGCGCGGGCCGTAACCGCCTGCAGACCACCACTCTCATCCGCGGGATCGCCGAGCACGGCTTCGACGCCGTCTTCGGCGGCGCGCGCCGGGACGAGGAGAAGGCGCGGGCCAAGGAGCGGGTGTTCAGTCTCCGCGACGAGTTCGGCCAGTGGGATCCGCGCACGCAGCGCCCCGAGCTGTGGGACCTGTACAACGGCAGGCACCGCCGTGGCGAGCACCTGCGGGTGTTCCCGCTGTCGAACTGGACGGAACTCGACATCTGGTCCTATATCCGCGACGAGCGGATCGAGCTGCCGTCGATCTACTACAGCCACCGGCGCGAGGTGGTCGAGCGCGACGGGATGCTGCTGGCGCACACCCCGTACCTGACGCTGGGCGAAGGGGAACGGCCGTACCCGGCCACGGTGCGATTCCGCACCGTCGGCGACGCGACCTGCACCGGATGCGTCGAATCCACCGCGGGCACGCCGGAGGAGGTGGTCGCCGAGGTGGCCGCCAGCCGGGTCACCGAACGCGGGGCGACCCGCGCGGACGACCGGATCTCCGAAACCGGCATGGAGGACAGGAAGCGGGAGGGGTACTTCTAGTGCGGTCTCGAGCACAGCTGCTGCGCCTGGCCACGGCGGGGAGCGTCGACGACGGGAAGTCGACACTGATCGGACGGCTGCTCTACGACTCCAAAGCCATCTTCACCGATCAGCTGGCGTCGATCGAACGGGCGGGCCGCGCTCGCGGCGGTGACCAGCTCGACCTCGCCCTGCTCACCGACGGACTGCGTGCCGAACGGGAACAGGGCATCACCATCGACGTCGCCTACCGTTATTTCGCCACGCCCCGGCGCCGGTTCGTCATCGCCGACACCCCAGGGCACCTGCAGTACACCCGCAACATGGTCACCGGGGCGTCGACGGCCGATCTCGCGCTCATCCTGGTGGACGCGCGCAAGGGGCTGCTGGAGCAGTCGAGGCGGCACGCCTTCCTCGCCAGCCTGCTCGGCATCGGGCATCTCGTGGTGTGCGTCAACAAGATGGACCTCGTGGACTGGTCGGCCGAGCGCTTCGACCGGATCCGCGAGGACTTCGAGCGGTTCGCGATGAAACTGCGGGTCGCCGACGTGACCCTCGTGCCGATGTCGGCCCTGCACGGGGACAACGTCGTGTTCCGCGGTGCGCAGATGCCGTGGTACGACGGGCCTCCGCTGTTGCGGCATCTCGAACAGGTCCACATCGCCGCCGGCCGCAACCTGATCGACGCCCGGCTGCCCGTGCAGTACGTGGCGCGGCACGGCGAGTTCCGCGGGTACGCGGGAACCGTCGCCGGTGGGGTGTTCCGCCCGGGCGACGACGTCGTCGTGCTGCCGTCGGGTGTCGGCTCGACCGTCGAAGCGATCCACGCGCCCGGAGGACGGGAAGCGGCGTACGCGTTCGCGCGGCAGGCGGTGACCGTGCGGCTGGCCGACGAACTCGACGTGCGCCGCGGCGACCTGATCTGCAAGGTGGGCAACCGGCCGGAGGTCGGGCGCGATCTCGACGCGATGGTCTGCTGGCTCAGCGACCGCGGCACCCTCACCGCGGGCTCGCGGCTGCTCGTCCAGCACAGCACACAGCAGGCGAGGGCCACCGTGCACGGCCTGCGCTACCGGATCGACGTCACCACGCTGCACCGTGACGAAACGGCGGAATCGCTGTCCCTCAACGAGATCGGCCGGATCAGCCTGCACACCCAGACCCCGCTGGCCTACGACACCTACGAGCGCAACCGGACCACCGGCAGTTTCATCCTCATCGACGAGAGCACCGGCGACACCGTCGCCGCCGGGATGATCCTCCGCCCGGCCGAGGCCGCGCCGACCGTGGTGCGGCACCGCGCGACGGTCACCAGGAGCCACCGCGCCACCCTCGGCGGCACGGTGTGGCTCACCGGCCTTTCGGCGTCGGGCAAGTCCACCATCGCCGCCGAGCTCGAACGGTCGCTGATCGACGCGGGCAGGCCCGCCTACCTGCTCGACGGCGACAACATCCGGCTCGGGCTCAACGCCGATCTGGGCTTCAGCGCCGAGGATCGCGCCGAGAACGTCCGGCGCGTCGGCGAGGTCGCGCGGCTGTTCGCCGACTCGGGCGCGGTGGCGATCGTCGCGCTGATCAGTCCGTACCGGGCCGACCGGGACCGGGTGCGCGCGAAGCACGACGAAGCGGGCCTGCCGTTCCTCGAAGTCTTCGTGGACACACCGATCGAGGTCTGCGAGTCACGCGATCCCAAGGGCCTCTACGAACGGGCCCGCAAGGGTGAGATCCCCGGTTTCACCGGGATCAGCGCACCGTACGAGTCGCCCCGGCGGCCGGACCTGGTCCTGCGCCCCGACGACGGCGACGTGCGAACGCTGGCCGCCAGAATCCGCACCCTGCTCGACTGACCCGAAGGAGCCCGCGCCGATGCCGCCGGAGTTCGCCAGCGATCCGTTGCCCCTGTTGCAGGACCTGATCAGGATCGACACCACCAACCCGCCGGGCCGCGAAGGTGAAGTCGTCGCCTACCTGCGGCGGCTGCTGGCCGACAGCGGGGCGGAGTTGACGGTCCTCGGGCCGGATCCCTTGCGCACCAACCTCGTCGCCCGGTTCCCCGGCCGGGGCGAGGCCCCGCCGCTGCTGCTGCACGCGCATTCCGACGTGGTCCCGGTGGACGGGCAGGAGTGGGACCATCCGCCGTTCGAGGCCAGGATCGTCGACGACCACGTCTGGGGCCGCGGCGCGATCGACATGAAGGGCGGCCTGGCGATGATGCTCGCCGCGCTGTCCCGGCTGGCCGCGACCGGAGAACGGCCGTCGGGTGACGTGCTGCTGGCGGTGGTGGCCGACGAGGAGGCGGGCAGCGCCGTCGGCGCCCGTTATCTGGTGGACCGGCATCCCGGCCTGTTCGACGGCGTGCGGTACGCCATCGGTGAGGAGGGCGGCGCCGGTGTCGATCTGGCCGGGCAGCGGTTCCATCCGATCGTGGTGGCCGAGAAGCGGGCCTGCTGGCTGCGGGTGACCCTGCGCGGCCCCGGTGGCCACGGCTCGCGGCTGACCCCGCCGGACACGCCGATGGCGCGTCTCGGCAAGCTGCTCACCACGCTGAGCGGGACCAGGATGCCGCGGCACCAGACCCAGGCCGCCGACCGGATGCTCGCCGCGCTGGCCGCCGCGCTGCCGGAGCCGATGGCGGCCGGGGTCGCCCGGTACCGGGCGGACCAGGCGGGCGATCCCCGCCCGGAAGGCCTGCCGCTGAGCGAGGCGCTGCGCCTCGACTCGGTGCTCCGGCACACCGCCAACCCGACGATCGTGCGGACCACGGAGAAGATCAACGTGGTCCCCAGCGAGATCACCGTCGACCTGGACGGCCGGGTGCTGCCCGGCGGGTTCACCGTCGAGGATTTCACCGGCGAACTGCGCGGCCTCATCGGCCACGACGCCGAGTTCGAGTTGCTGCTGGAAGGGTCGATGGTCCGCCCGGAGCTGATCGCGGAACCGGAGTTCGGCGGCTTCTACGACACCATGGCCGAGATCCTCACCAAAGCCGACGCCGGCGCGACCCCGCTGCCGATGGTGTCTCCGGCGTCCACCGACGCCCGGCTGTTCGCGCAGCTGGGCATCCGGTGCTACGGCTGGCTTCCGCTGCGGCTGCCCGCCGGGGTCGACTACCGCGGCATGCTGCACACCGCCAACGAACGGGTCCCGGTCGAGGCACTGGAGTTCGGCACCACCTGCCTGCGGGACCTCCTCCGCTCCTACCGCTGACCCGCTCTTTCGCGCGAACCAAGGTCGTGAAGGCCTCCTTGCTTACCCTGGGTCCCTCAAGGGGGCCTTCACGGATCGCCGCTCACGCCGCCCTTGAGTTCCTGGCATCGACCTTGACGATACGGACATATGGCATCCGAGTTTCGTCCACAAAGGACAGTTGTTCGGTCGATTAGGTGCGATTTGCTGACGTTTGACGCTTTTCTCGAGTACGTGAAGGGCGAGTTTCTTGCGCTAGGCGCAAGCAAGGGGGCCTTCACGTACTTGAGAAGGCGTGAAGGTCCAGGTCAGCCGAGATCCGGCAGGGTGCGCAGGGTGCGGATCGGGCGGCTCGCCGCCGGGATGACCGACAGCAGCAGCAGGCACGGCGCGAGGAACAGCACCGCCCTGGCGCCGAACGCGTCGACAAGGAAACCGGCCGTGCCCGCCCCGATCGACAACATGCCGAAGCTGATCAACCGGTAGCTGGCGTTCATCCGGGCGTGCAGCGTGCTCGGCGTGGACCGCTGGCGGATGGTCAGCGCGATCACGCTGCCGCTCGACGACCCGGTCACGCCGAGGAACAGGCCGATCCCGCAGATCAGGATGTCGCCGCTGTCGCCGTCGGCCAGTGGCAGCAGGAAGTAGGAGCTGGTGGAGAACACCAGCGCGACCAGCAGCGAGTGGCCGTAGCCGAGTCGCCGGATCAGCACCGGGATGCCCAGTGAGCCCACGATGCCGCCGATCCCGCTGGCCACCATGACCGCGCCGTAGACCGCCGGATCGTGGCCGAGTACCCGCACGAAGTAGATCAGGAACGCCACCACGATCATCGCGGAACCGGCGTTGTAGATCCCGGCGTGGGTCACCAGGGCGCGCACCGGCGGGTTGCGGAGGACCGCACGCAGCCCTTCGGCGAGTTCGCGGCGTGGATCCCGGTCCGCCTTCCGCTCCGGGACGGCCTCACGGTGCCGGATGAGCAGCAGGGCGTTGGCCGAGGTGAGATAGGACAACCCGTCGAACACGAGCGTGCCCGCCGGGCCGAACAGTCCGCTGAGCCAGCCGGCGAGACCGGGGCCCGCGGTGGCGCTGACCGCCAGGTTGACCGAGACCGCGCTGTTGGCCGAGGTCAGGTGGTGCGCGCTGACGAGCCGGGGCACGTAGCTGGTCGCGGCGATGTCGTACACCACCGTCATCGCCCCGCCCGCGATCGCGACGACGTAGAGCAGCGGGAGCGTCAGCAACCCGAACAGCGCCAGCAGCGGGACCGCCATCACCAGCACGAACCGGCCGAAGTCCATGGCGATCATCACCGGCCGTTTGGTCCGGCGCTCCAGCCACACCCCGGCGAACAGCGGGAGCAGGAAGAACGGCGCCAGATAACACGCCTGCAACAGGCCGACCTGCGCGCCCGAGCCGTCGAGCACGGTCACCACCAGCAGGGGCAGCACGAACTCGGTGATGCGGGAACCGAACTGGGACACCAGGTCCCCGGTCCAGAACCGGCGGAAGTCCCGCTGGGACCGCAACCGTCGCGGGCTGTCGGCCTTGGCGGCCGCGTCGATGGCCATCTCACTCGTCCCCAAGGATGGTGCGTGGTCACGCGGCAGCGCTCGGCCCGCGCGGTGAACCCGGCAAGGGTCGCATCGCGCGGATGCCGACGGCAGTCAGGAGAATCCCCGGCTACTCCACCCGGTGGCCGCGGACGATCCTGCGTGGGTGGGCGACGCGCTGAACACCGTGGACACCGAAACCGAAGCAGACCGGGGCGAACAGTCCGGCTCCGGCCGCAAGCGGCGCCGGGGCTGGCGGCGGTTGCGGATCATCGCCTGGTCGCTCGTCGTCGTGCTCATCGTGATCCTCTCCAGCGCCGGTCTCTACCTGACCTGGGCGGTGCGGCATTCGTTCCCCACCGTGGACGGCACGCTCGCGGTGCCGGGGCTGACCGGCCCGGCCGAGGTGCTGCGCGACGGCTACGGCGTGCCGCAGATCTACGCCGACAATCCGCACGACCTGTTCCTCGCCCAGGGCTACACGCACGCCCAAGACCGGTTCTGGGAGATGGACGTCCGCCGTCACATCACCTCCGGCAGGCTCTCGGAACTCTTCGGCGAGAGCCAGGTGGTCACCGACTCGACCGTGCGGACCATGGGCTGGCGCCAGGTGGCCGAGCAGGAGCTTCCGCTGCTGTCCCAGAGCACCAGGGACTACCTACAGGCCTACGCGGACGGCGTGAACGCCTACCTGGCCGAGCACAGCGGCACCGGGCTGAGCCTGGAATACACCGTGCTCGGCCTGATCAACCCCGGCTACACCCCGGAACCCTGGACCCCGGTCGACTCGGTCGCCTGGCTGAAGGCCATGGCGTGGGATCTCAACGGCACGGTGACCGACCAGGCCCGGCACGCGATGCTGGCCGCGGTCCTGCCCCAGGAGACGATCCGGCAGTTGTACCCGGACTACGACTTCCAGCGCTGGGAGCCCACCGTGCAGCCCGGCGAGACCAGCCGTGACCCGAAACCGGTCGGCGGCGGTGGCGGCACCGCGGCCTCCGGCGGGACCGGCACCGAGGACATGGCCGGCGCGCTGCGCGACGCGGCGGAGGCGTCGACGGCGCTCGACGACGTGCTGGGCCCGCGCGGCGAAGGCATCGGGTCCAACGGCTGGGTGGTCTCCGGAAAGCTCACCGCGAGCGGAAAACCCATGCTGGCCAACGATCCCCACCTCGGCCCGCAGATGCCGAGCCTGTGGTACCAGAACGGCCTGCACTGCCGGTCGGTCAGCCGGGACTGCCAGTTCGACGTGTCCGGGTTCAGCTTCTCCGGCATGCCGGGGGTCATCATCGGGCACAACGCCGACATCTCCTGGGGGCTCACCAACCTCGGTCCCGCCGACACCGACCTGTACCTGGAGCGGGTGACCGGCGGGAACTACGAATACCAGGGCAGGCAGGTCCCGCTGCGGACCCGCCAGGAGGTGATCAAGGTCGCGGGCGGCCAGGACCGGGTGATCACCGTACGCTCCACCGAGCACGGGCCGATCCTCTCCGACGTCGTCGACCGGCTGAAGTCCACCGGGCAGAGCGGCCGGTCACCCGGGGCCGATCCGGGCGGCGGATACGCGGTCGCCATCAAGTGGACCGCGTTGCAGCCTGCCCGCACCCTCGACGCCGTCTTCGCGCTGGACGCCGCGCACGACTGGCGCTCGTTCCGCGAGGCCGCGTCGCAGTTCGCGGCCCCGGCGCAGAACATGCTCTACGCCGACCGGTTCGGCCACATCGGCTATCAGGCCCCCGGCCGGATCCCGATCCGCAAACAGGGCGACGGCCGGTATCCGGTGCCGGGCTGGACCGACGAGTACGAATGGACGGGCTACATCCCGTTCGACGCGCTGCCCAGCGCGCTGGACCCGGCGAGCGGGTACTTCGTCAACGCGAACAACGCGGTCACCGATCCGTCGTACCCGTACCTGATCACCAAGGCCTGGGGCGACGGCAACCGCAGCCAGCGGATCACCGACCTGATCAAGCAGGGCGGCAAGCTCGACGTCACCGCGATGCAGCGGATCCAGCTCGACACCTACAACGTCAACGCCGCCACGCTGACCCCGCGCCTGCTGGCCGCCCAGGTCGGCAAGGACACCGAGAAGGCAAAGAACCTGTTGCGGGGCTGGGATTTCACCCAGCCGGCCGACTCGGCGCCCGCCGCCTACTTCAACGCAGTCTGGCGGAACCTGCTCGGCCTGATGTTCACCGACAAACTGACCAACGGCGCGCCGAAGGTCGACGTGGACGGCGGTGGCCAGTGGTTCGAGGTGGTCCGCGGCCTGCTGGATCGTCCCGACGACCAGTTCTGGCACAACACCACCGACCCGCGTGGCCCGCGTGGCCGCGACGCCATGCTGGGCGCGGCGATGGACGACGCCGCCAAGGAACTGACCGGCCGCCTCGGAGCGGACCCCGGTGCCTGGCGCTGGGGCGAGCTGCACAAGCTCACCCTGAAGAACCAGACCCTCGGCACCGGCCCGGCGCCGGTGCAATGGCTGCTCAACCGCGGGCCGTACGAACTCGGGGGCGGGCCCGCCACCATCAACGCCGCCGGCTGGAACGCCAAGAAGGGCTACGACGTCAACTGGGTCCCGTCCATGCGCGTGGTGGTCGACTGGGCGAACCTGGACTCCTCGCGCTGGATCAACCTCACCGGGGCGTCCGGGCACGCGTTCGACGCGCACTACGACGACCAGATGCCGCTCTGGCAACGCGGCGAGTCCACCGCGTGGGCGTTCAGCCGGGACGCGGTCACGGCCGCCACGAAGAACCACTTGACGCTGAAGCCAGCGGGTTAGGCCGTGTCTCTCAGATCGGTGTCGTGAGTGATTAGGGGTCGTTGGAGCCATGGTGTCTCGGGTACCCGCCGGTGTGCTGTGGCGGTGTCGCGTGATCAGCGGGACGACTCGCCGCGCAGTCCGGAACGGCCGTGTCGCGAAAGCCACTTTCGGGGCATCAGATGTCCCGAAAGTGGCTTTCGCGACACCCCTGGATGGCGGCCGCGCTCAACGTCTGAGTCCCGCTTCCGCCGGTGGGTCGTGAGTGGCGATCCGGGAGACACCCCCCGGGCGTTGTAGGGCTGATCCCGGACTTGTCGGCAGGCACCCGCGTCGATGATCCTGGCGACGCCCCGCGATCTACCCGAAGCCATCGAGCCTGGAGTGGCCAATGACCGGTGCCGGTCAGCACGGTGCGGATGCAGACACCGACCTCGAAGCGGTCCTGCGCGGCCTGTCGCCGGAGAAACGGCGTCTGGTGGCGGCGGAACTGGCCCGCCGGGCCGCGGTGGCGCCGGCGATTCCCGTCACGGCGCGGACCGGTGACCCGCTGCCGTGTTCCTACGCGCAAGAACGCCTGTGGTACCTCGAACAGGCCGATCCCGGGTCGATCGCCTACGTCGTTCCCGCGGCGGTGCGGTTCACCGGCGTGCTGCGCGTGGACGCGCTGCGGCGGTCTCTCGACGAGATCGTGCGCAGGCACGAGGTGCTGCGGACGACGTTCACCGATCGCGGCGGTGTCCCCGGCCAGCTCGTGCACGCGGCCGCGCCGCTCACCATCCCGTTGGTGGACCTGAGCGACCGGTCGGCCGAGGCCGCCGAGGCCGAGGTGCGCGACCGGTACCAGCAGGAGGTCCGGCAGCCGTTCGACCTGGCCGCAGGCCCGTTGATCCGGGCTTGTGTGCTCAAGGTGAGCGACACCGAGCACGTGCTCCTGCTGAGCACCCACCACATCGTCTCGGACGGCTGGTCCATCGGTGTCCTGCAACAAGAACTGACGACGTTGTACCAGGCGTACGTGGCGGGTGAGGCGTCCCCGTTGCCGGAGTTGCCGGTGCAGTACGCCGATTTCGCCGTCTGGCAGCGAGGACGGCTGGACGGCGGCGAGCTTGACGAGCAGGTGTCGTACTGGCGTGATCACCTGGCCTTCGCGCCGGTGCTGGAGCTGCCGACGGACAAGCTGCGCCCCGCGACGAGGTCGTCGGCGGGGGAGTCGGTCCCGATGCGCCTCGGCGCGGACACCGTCCGCGCCGTCGAGAAACTCGCCGAAAGTGAGCAGGCCACCCAGTTCATGGTGCTGCTCGCCGCGTACACCGTGCTGTTGCGGCGGTGGAGCGGGCAACAGGAGATGATCATCGGTTCGCCGATCGCCAACCGGGGCCACGTGGACATCGAGCCGCTGGTCGGCTTCTTCGTGAACACCTTGCCGTTGCGGATGGACACCTCGGACGACCCGAGTTTCCGGCAGCTCCTGGTCCGGGTGCGGGAGGTGTGCCTGGCGGCGTACGCCCACCAGGACGTCCCGTTCGAGCGGATGGTCGCCGAGTCCGGAGTGGACCGTTCGGCGGGCTCGATCCCGCTCGTGCAGACCCTGTTCGCGCTGCGGAACGTGCCGATGGCCCAGTTGCGGCTGCCGGGACTGCGAGTGAGCGAGCTCGACTTGCACACCGAGTCGACCAAGTTCGACCTGACGCTGGATCTGGTGCCCACCGCCGACGGCGGTCTCGACGGCCGGGCGGAGTTCAGCTCGGACCTGTTCGAGGCGGACACCGTCCGCCGGATGGTCGCCGCGTTCGACCTGCTGCTGGCCGCCGGCCTTGCCGATCCGGAGACGCCCGTCTCCCGGCTGCCGATCGCCGGGCCCGGCGAACTGGCGGAGATGATCGAGGTCGCGAGCGGTGGCGGTTCGGCGGCACCCGCGAAGACCGCCGGCACCCTGCACGGCTTGTTCGAACGACAGGTGGATCTCGCCCCTGACGCGGAGGCGGTGGCCTTCGGCGACCAGGTGCTGACCTACCGCGAACTGGACGAGCGCGCGAACCGGCTCGCCTGGTTCCTGCGTGCGGAAGGAGTCCGGCCGGAGCAGCTGGTCGGGATCTCGCTGCCGCGGTCGGAACTGATGATCGTCGCGGTGCTCGGCATCCTGAAGGCGGGCGCCGGGTATGTCCCGCTCGACCCGAACTATCCCCGCCGCCGCGTCGCCTACATGGCCGAGGACGCCGGTGCGGCGCTGGTGCTCACCCATTCCTCGGTGGCCGACCCTGCCCGCGTGCGGACTCGCGACGACGTCGAGGACACCCGCCTGGTCTGCCTCGACCTGGAGGCGGAACGCATCGGGGGGTATCCGGCCGAGCGACCGCCCGCGGTGGTCTCCGAGCCGAACCTCGCCTACGTCATCTACACCTCCGGCTCGACCGGGCGCCCCAAAGGATCGGCGAACGAGCACGGCCGGGTGGCCAACACCCTGCACGGCGTCAACGGCGCCTACGCGCTGACCCCGGCCGACCGGATGCTCGCCATCTCCTCGCTGAACTACGACATGTCGGTGTACGAGGTTTTCGGCACGCTCGCCGCCGGCGCGACGATCGTCGTGCCCAGCGACATCGAGACCACCGACCCGGAGCAGCTGCTCGATCTGTTGCGCACCAAGCGGGTGACCGCGTGGAGTTCCGCGCCGGCCCTGCTGGACATGCTGGTCAACCACGCCTACCGGCGCGACGGGATGGACGGCGTCGTGCTGCGCGCGGTCGGGCTCGGCGGGGACCGCATGCCCCCGGCGCTGCCCGGCAGGCTCGCCGAGCTGGTGCCCGGCGTCCGGCTGCTCAACCTCGCCGGGATGACCGAGGCGTCCTACTGCAGCACTTTCCACCCGGTCGCCGAGCGCAGCCCGGCGGGCGTGCTCTGGGGCAGGTCGCTGCCCAACCACCGGCTCTACGTACTCGACGAGCATGGCGAGCCGACTCCGCCAGGAGTGGCCGGGGAACTGTTCATCGGCGGCGCGGGACCGGGCCGCGGCTACTGGCACCAGCCCGGCCTGACCGCGCAGCGGTTCCTGCCCGACCCGTACAGCCCGGAGCCGGGTGGCCGGATGTACGCGACGGGCGACCACGCGCGGTTCCTGGCCGGCGGGGACCTGGATTTCCTCGGCAGGCTTGATCTCCAGGTCAAGATCCGGGGTTTCCGGATCGAACTCGGCGAGATCGAGAACGTGCTGTCCGGGCATCCGGCGGTGACCGAGCCGGTGGTCGTCGCCTACACCGACGCCGTCGGCGAACGCCGGCTGGCCGCGTACGTGACCCCGAACGGGGACAACCGGCCGACCGCCGCGGAGCTGCGTGCCCATCTTTCCGACCGGCTGCCGGACCACATGGTGCCGTCGGCCTACCTGGTGCTGGACAAGCTTCCCTTGCTGCCCAGCGGAAAGCTGAACCGGGCCGCGCTGCCCGCACCCGGTGCCGACCGGCCGGAAACCAGTTACACGGCCCCCGCGGGCGCGCTGGAGCAGTTGCTCACCGAGCTGTGGTCCGAGCTGCTCGCGGTGCCGCGGGTCGGCACTACGGACGACTTCTTCGAGCTGGGCGGCCATTCCCTGCTCGCCACGCAGGCGGTGTCCCGGATCCGCGAGCTGCTGCGGATCAAACTGGACATCCCCGGCTTCCTCGCGGCGCGCACGGTGCGTTCGGTCGCGGCGTACCTGCGTGAGCTCGGCACGGTCGAGGGAATCGACGCCGACGCCGTGGCCGAGCTGGTCCTCGAGGTGAGCGCCATGTCCGACGAAGAGGCCCGCGACCGGTTGTAGCCGTCGACCGCTGGCGAAGTCAAGAGAGGCCGGAGAGCTCATGAGCCGTATCCCGCTGGTGTGTGCGCCGTTCGCCGGGAGTGGGGCCGCGTTCTTCCGGCCGTGGCGCGCGCTGGCCCACAGCGACCTCGAGATCGTCCCGCTCCGGCTGCCCGGCCGCGAGCGGCGGATCCGAGAACAACCGTACCGGGACGTGCGCCAGGCGGCGGAAGACCTGCTGCCCGGGCTGCTGACGCAGATCGGTGGTGCCGGGCCGGTGGCGCTGTTCGGCCACAGCCTGGGTGCCGTGCTCGCCTACGAACTGGGCCACCTGCTCGCGGGGACGCCGTCGGTCACCGTGGTGAGCCTGGTGGTGAGCGGTTCCCCCGGCCCGTGGACGCGGCGGGAGCTCCGGGCGACCGGGTTGCCCGACAGCGAGTTCGTCGCCAGGGTCGGCGAACTCGCCGGGCACCACGACCCGGCACTGGAAGATCCCGAGGTGCGCCAGATGGTGCTTCCGACGCTGCGGGCCGACGTCGAGATGCACGAAAACTATCGGCCTGGCACGGATATCCCCTTGGCGGCACCGATCACCGCTGTCCGCGGCCGGGACGACAGCCTGGTTTCGGCCGAACAGGCCGGTGAATGGGTCAAGGCGACGAGCCGGGAGTTCGTCCTGCGGGAGCTGCCGGGAGAACACATGTATCTCGCCGATTCCCCGGCGGAGGTACTCCGGGTGGTCGAGGAGTCGGCGGGGCTGAGCTGACCGCCGCCGCGGCCGGAAGTGCCTGCCGATCCGGGGTTGTCGGGACACTCACTGACTTGTTCCCGTCACGCGATCCGGCGAATCTGATCGCGTGACTGAGTGGCTGCGGCGTTTCTCCCGATCCGGGCGGGCAAGGGCGAGGTTGCTGTGCCTGCCACCCGGTGGCGGGTCGGCCAGGATCTACCAGAACTGGGGTGAGCCGCTCGGCGCCGAGATCGACGTCGTGGCGGTGGAACTGCCCGGCCGCGGTGATCGTGGCATGGAACGGCCGATCGCCGACATGGCGGAACTCATCGATGGCGTGCTGCCGGAACTGGACGGGCTCGACGAGCTGCCGCTGGTCGTCTTCGGGCACAGCATGGGCGCCGTCGTCGCCTGGGAGCTTTGCCGGACTCTCCGCGCCACCAGGGGGTGGCTGCCCGAGGGACTCGTGGTGGCGGCCGCCGCGGCTCCGGCGAGCCTGCACGCGCCGAATTGGCGCAGCGACACCTCCGACGAGGGCCTGCTCCAGCTGATCACCCGCGCCGAAGGCCTGCCGGCGGACGCCCCGCCGGATCCGCTGTTCCTGGAGTACATCCTCCCCATCCTGCGCGCGGATCTGATGGTGGTGAACGACTTCCGGCCGCAACCGCTGCCGGCGCTCCGCTGCGACCTGCGGGTATACCTCGGCGCCGACGACCCGCTGGCCGGTGAGGAGGAAGCCGCCGGCTGGCTGGCGGAGGTCGAAGGCACCACGCGGATCAGCACGTTCCCCGGCGGGCATTTCTTCCCGCGGGACAACGCGACCCCGATGCTCACGCGACTGCGGCGGGACATCCTCGACTGTACCGGCCTCACGAAGGAGGTTTCGGCACCATGGCACCCGGATCGCTCTCCGCGGACCAGCATCGACTACTCCAGCGACGTCTAGACGAAGCGGGCATCGGCAAGGCCGCCGCGCGGATTTCCCGCCGCCCGGCCGGCGAAGCGCAGAGCCCGGCTTCGCATGCGCAGGAACGGTTGTACTTCTTCGAACAGCTCAACCCGGACAGCGCGCTGTACGTCGTCGCCGGCACGCTCAGGATGCGGGGCGCTCTCGACGTGGCCGTGCTGCGCGAGTCCGTCCGCGTGCTCGTCGAGCGGCACGAGGCGCTGCGCACCGGACTGCGGGTCGACGACACGGGCGGGGTCGTGCAGATCGTGCACCCGCCCGAGGCGGTGACGGTCGACGTGCCCTTCGCCCAGGTGAGTGAAGACGTGCTGTGGGACGAAATCCGGCTCGCCTGCCGCCGTCCGTTCGACTTGGCGGGGCCGTGCCTGCTGCGGCCGATGCTGTTCCAGGTCGCGCCGGACGACTGGCATCTCGTGCTGTGCGTGCACCACATCGTCGTGGACGGGTGGTCGCTCGGCATTCTCGCCGGTGAGTTCGCCCTCGTCTACGCCGCGCTGCGCGCCGGGACGAAGGCGGCGCTGCCGCCGTTGACGACTCGCTATGTCGATTTCGCTTCGTGGCATCGGGACCACGTCTCCAGCGGCGCGCTCACCGGCCAGCTCGCCTACTGGCGGGAGCGGCTCGCCGGGGTGCGGCCGCTGGAGCTGCCCGCCGACACCGCGGCTCGCCCGGACCGCCCGTTCTCCGGTGACGTAGTGCCGGTGACCGTCCCCGCGGACCTGGTCGCCACCCTGCGCCGCATCGGCGACGACGAAGGCGCGACGCTGTACATGGTGCTGGCCACGGCCTGGGCGATCGTGCTCGCGCGGTGGTCGGGACGCCGGGACGTGGTGTGGGGGACGGCCATCGCCGGGCGCACCCGCACGGAGCTGGAAGGCCTGGTCGGCTTCTTCGTCAACACACTGGCGTTGCGGGTCGACGTGCCGCCCGCGCCGGGTTTCCGGGAGTTGCTCGGCCGGGTGCGGGAGACCTGCGTCGGCGCCTACGCGAACCAGGACCTGCCCTTCGAACAGCTGGTGCGGGAGATCCGGCCGGACCGGGACGGCTTCAGCCGGTCCCCGATCGTGCGGCACATGCTGGTGCTCCACAACACCCCGCGCCGGGTGGTCGAGCCGCCGGGAGTGCGCATGGACGTGCTGCCGGTGCACACCGGCACCGCCAAGTTCGAACTCGAGATCGAGCTGTCCCCGGCGGAAGACGGGGGACTCGCCGGTTTCGCGGAGTTCTCGACGGACGTGCTGACGGCGGCTTCGGCCCGGCGGCTGGTGGCCGCGGTGCTGGCGGTGGCGCGAGCCGGCGTCGCCGAGCCTGCCCGCCCGGTGTGGGACCTGCCGCTGACGGAGACGACGGCTCCCATACCCGGCGGTACGGGAGCACAGGTGCTGGACCGGTGGCTGGCGCCGGTGCCGATCGGGGTCGTCGGTGCGCTGTTCCTCAGCGGAGTGGTTGCGGGACAAGGGTTCAATGGCCGACCGGCGGTGACGGCCGCGCGGTTCGTGCCGGATCCGTCCGGTACGGGCGCCAGGCTGTACGCGACCGGCGATCGGGCGCGACGGACCGCCGAAGGGCTGGTGGAACTCGTCGACGCGCCCGAGCCCGTCGCCGAAACCGCCCCAGCCGGCTCGCCGGACACCGTCGCACCCGCCGCCGGGACAGCGGTCGGACCGCGGACCGAGGCTGAGCGCCGGGTCGCGGAGATCTGGGCCGAGTTACTCGGTATCGAGGCCGGGTTCGACGTGCACGAGGACTTCTTCGAACTCGGCGGTCACTCCCTGCTCGCCGTCCGGATCCTGCACCGGATCCGCGCGGCCTGTCAGGTGGAGCTGGAACTGGCCGACTTCTTCGAGGCGGGCACCGTCGCGAACGTGGCCGAGCTGGTCGACGCGGCGGCGCCCGCCCGGCCGGTGGCGGCCATCCCGAGACTCGACCGCTCCCGGTTCCGGGCGTCCACCACGCCG
Organism: Amycolatopsis coloradensis; assembly: GCF_001953865.1. Classification (GTDB taxonomy): domain Bacteria; phylum Actinomycetota; class Actinomycetes; order Mycobacteriales; family Pseudonocardiaceae; genus Amycolatopsis; species Amycolatopsis coloradensis. The sequence continues at coordinate 42,589 of NZ_MQUQ01000025.1, read as the reverse complement.
GACGTGACGAAAGGCGAGAACGCCGATGACTGAGCAGCAGGCGAGCGCGGAGGTGTTCGTCTTCCCCGCCTCCTTCGGCCAGGAACGACTGTGGCTGCTGCACCAGATGGGGTCCGGGGCGGCCTACCACGTCAACGGCGCGTTGCGGATGACCGGCACGGTCGACGTGCCCGTCCTGCGGGCCGCGCTGCAGTTCCTGGTGGATCGTCACGAGGTGCTGCGGACCGGTGTCGAGGTCGGCGCCGACGGTGTGCTGACCCAGGTGGCGCTGGCCGCCGCGGTGGCCCCGCTGAGCGTGGTGGACACGACCCGCGACGGGCTGGACGCGGCGATGAGCGCGGTGACCGGGCCCGAGTTCGACCTCGCCGCGCCGCCCTTGCTGCGTTCCGCGTTGCTGCGGGTGCTCGACGGTGAGCCCGGCGAATGCGTGCTGCTGCTGTGCGTGCACCACGTGGTGGTCGACGGCTGGTCGCTGGGCGTACTGGTCGCCGAACTCGGCGTGGTCTACGCGGCGCTGCTCGAAGGCCGTGCCCCCGAGCTGCCGGAGCTGGACCTGCAGTACGCGGATTTCGCGGTGTGGCAACGGGGTTTCCTCGAAGGGGAGGTGCTCGCAGGGCAGCTCGCCCACTGGCGCCGGACACTCGCCGGGGCCAAGCCACTGGAACTCCCCACCGACCACCCTCGTCCGGCGCGCTCCCGCTACCTCGGTGACAGCGTGTCCGTCGACCTCGACGCCGGGCTGGTCGAGCGGTGGGCCACCGTGGCCGAAGCCGAGCGCGCGACGTTGTTCATGACGCTGACGGCGGCCTGGGCGGTGGTACTGCACCGCTGGTCCGGACAGGACGACATCGTCGTCGGCACGCCGGTCGCCGGGCGCGGCAGCACCGAACTCGACCGCGTGGTCGGCTTCTTCGTGAACACGCTGCCGTTGCGGGTGGATCTCACCGGCGACCCGAGTTTCCGGCAGCTCCTGGTGCGGGTGCGGGAAGTGTGCCTGGCGGCGTACGCGCACCAGGACGTGCCGTTCGAGCGGATCAGCCAGGAGGCCGACCCGGACCACCAGGGCCCCCGGCCGCCGCTGGTGCGGACCATGCTGGCGTTGGACAACACCCCCGGCGAGCCGTTACGGCTGCCCGGTGTCACCGTGGAACGGCTGCCCGCCCCCCGCGGCGCCCGGTTCGATCTCGGCCTGGACATCGCGCCTGCCCCGGACGGCGGCCTGAGCGTGATCCTGGACTTCGACGCCGAGCTGTTCGACCGGACCACCGCGACCGGCCTGGTGACCGGGCTGACCGAGGTGCTGCGGGGTGCGGTGTCCGATCTGGACAGTCCGGTGTGGAGACTGCCGGTGATGCCGTCACCCGAGTCGGCGCTGGTGCTGGACTGGGCTTCCGGCGGCGAGCCCTGGCACGGGTTCGGCTCGACCGTCGACTGGTTCACCGCGGCGGTGGACCGCTGGGGTGACCGGGTCGCGGTCGTGGCCGACGAAGGCGACGCGCTGTCGTTCACGGAACTCGACGAACGGGCCAACCGGCTGGCGTGGTGGCTGCGGCGCAACGGCGTCGAACGCGGCGCCAAGGTCGGGCTCTGCCTGGATCGCGGTCTGGACCTGCAAGTGGCCCTGTGGGGAGCGTGGAAAGCGGGCGGGGTCTATCTCCCGCTGGATCCCGGCGCCCCGCCGGGCAGGCTCGCGGTGATGATCGCCGAGGCCGAGCCGTCGGTGGTGCTGACCTCGCTGGCTTTGCGCGACCGGCTGCCCGGTGCGGTGAACGCGATCTGCCTGGACGATCCGGCGACGGCCGAGAAGGTCGCCGCGGAGCCTGTCGCCAGGCCGGGCACCGTGCTCGGCGGCGGCGACCCGGCGTACATCCTGTTCACCTCGGGTTCGACAGGCGTCCCGAAGGGGGCGGTGAACACCCACGGCGGTCTGGTGAACCGGTTGCGCGCCTTCGAAGAGCGGCTGAAGCTCACCGAGCACGACGTCGCGCTGGCCAAGACGCCGCTCGGATTCGACGTGTCGGTGCCGGAGCTGGTGTTGCCGCTGCTGGCCGGATCGCGGCTGGTGCTGGCGAAACCCGGTGGCCACCGCGACCCTGGCTACCTGCACGAAGTGCTCGATCGCCACGAGGTGACCAACTGCCATTTCGTGCCGTTGATGCTGCGAGTCTTCCTCGACCAGGATTTCGGCCCGCATCCGGCGCTGCGCGTGGTGACGGCCAGTGGCGAGGAGCTGACGCCGAGCCTGGCCGCCGACTTCCACCGCGCGCTACCCGGTGTCAGGCTCGTCAACGCCTACGGGCCCGCCGAGGTCGCCGTGGACGTGACCGCGCACGAGGTCACCGGGCCGCTGGGCGCACGGGTGCCGATCGGCGGTCCGACGCCGGGAGCCACGGCGTACGTCCTCGACCGGTGGCTGTCCCCGGTCCCGCCCGGGGTGGTGGGGGAGCTCTACCTCGGCGGCAGTCAGGTGGGGCTGGGCTACGTGGGCAGGCCCGGGCTCACCGCGGCGCGATTCGTCCCGGATCCCTTCGGCGACAAGGGTTCGCGGTTGTACCGGACCGGTGACCGGGCGCGGTGGATCGACGGCGGCCTGCTCGAGTTCCGTGGCCGCGCCGACTTCCAGCTCAAGGTGCGCGGCCAGCGGGTCGAGCCGGGTGAGGTCGAGGCGGCACTGCGCGACTGCGAGGGTGTCGCCGACGCCGTGGTCGTCGCCCGTCCCGATCCGACGGGCGCGGTCCAGCTCGTGGCCTATCTCGTGGGCCGCGACGGCGAGGTGCCACCGGCCGATCGGCTGCGGGTCCTGCTGGCGGACCGGCTGACCCCGGCCATGGTCCCGGCGGTGTTCATGGCCATGGAGTCACTGCCGAACTCGGTCAACGGGAAGGTCGACCGGGCGGCGCTGCCGGAGCCGGAGTTCGGCCGGACCGAGCGTGCGGCCGTGGCGCCACGGACACCGACCGAGTCGCTGCTCGCGCGTCTGTGGTCGGAGGTTCTCGGTGTCGCGGAAGTCGGGGTCCAGGACGATTTCTACGCGCTCGGCGGTGATTCGCTGCGGGCGATGACCGTGTTCCAGCGGGCGCGCCACGTCGGGGTCGAACTGCCGATCCCCGTCATATTGGGAAAGCACAGTGTCGAGGAGCTCGCCTCGGCGGTGCTCGCCGGTCGTGCGGAAGGGCGCACGAACCAGGAAAGGGGAGCGGATCGATGACCGAGGAAGTCTGCACTCCGGAGCGGCCCGCTCCGCCGGGCCGCGGGACTGCCTTCGCCGACCCGGCGGATCTCACCGCGGCCTTGGCGGCCGACGGTTTCGTTCGGCTGTCCGAAACGCACTTCCCGATCGACGTGCTCGACGCGGAATTCGCCGAATTCCGCGCGTGCTGGGAAGAACTGAAACAGGACGACCAGCTCGTCGACGGCGGTTTCTACCGCTACCGGCGCTACGGCAGGTTGCGCGCGGTGTCCACCGATGCCGGGCTGTCGCTCAGCCCGCTGCCGCATCAGCCGTTCCGGCAGGACAGTATCCCGATGTGGCGCGAACACGAGCGGACGTTCGCCCCGATCCCACCCGCGACGCTGGCCAACCGCTGCCTGCACGCGCTGGTGTCCACTGACGTGACGCTCGCGTCCACGGTACGGGACAATCCTGAATGGACGGTCGGATTGCACCTGATCCGCATCGTCGCGCGGACCGGGGAGAGCGGGCTGCCCACCCCGGAGGGCAGGCACCGTGACGGTCACTCGTTCGTCGGGATGCACCTGCTGCGCAAGGAGAACAGCGCGGGCGGTGAGTCCAGTATCTATCGCGACGGGCACCCCGATGTGCGGTTCACCCTTGCCGATCCACTGGACTCGGTGCTGGTCGACGACACCGCCCTCTGGCACGAGGCATCCCCGATCTCGGTACGCGACCGCACCGGCGGCCGGGCCGTGCGCGACATGCTGCTCGTGGACCTCAACCCGGCCTGAGCCGTTTTCCGGCCCGGTACCGGTCCGGTACCGGGTCCACCCCGACGCTGGAGTCTCCGATGCCCACTCCCCTTGCCGTACTGGCTTCCCGTATCCGCCTCGAAGAGAAACTCATCCTCTCGGCACTCGAAAAGCGTGGCGCCGTCGTCGAAGTGATCGACTCCCGCCGTCAGCCGTTCCGGCTCGACGGGCGCGAGCTGCCCTACGCCGGGGCGTTGAGCCGGGAGATCTCGCACACTCGCAACGTCTACGGCACCAGACTGCTCGAACACGCCGGGCTGACGGTGGTCAACAGCTACGACATCATCTCGCTGTGCGGGGACAAACTGCTCACCGCGCTCGCGTTGCAGGACGCGCGGCTGCCGGTGCCGCGGGCGATGGTGAGCCTGTCGCCGGAGCACGCCGTCGACGGCCTGGCCGAGTTCGGCTTCCCGATGGTGATCAAGCCGGTCATCGGCTCGTGGGGACGGCTCGCGTCGCGGCCGAAGGACCGGGAAGCCGCGGAAACCCTCATGGAGCACCGCGCCGCGCTGGCGAGCCCGCAGTATCAGGTGGTCTACGCGCAGGAGTACATCGACAAGCCGGGCCGCGACATCAAGGCGTACGTGATGGGCGGTGAGGTGGTCGGCGTCATCTACAAGGTGTCCGACGAATGGCGCACGAACACCGCGCGTACCGGACGGGCGGAGCGCTGCGACCCGAGCGACGAGCTGGTGAAGCTGCTGGTGGCGGTCGCCGACGTGATCGGCGAAGGGGTGTTCGGCATCGACGTGCTCGAAGATCGTGACGGCCGGTTCTACGTCAACGAGGTCAACCACACCCCGGAGTTCCACGGCGCGGTCGAGGTGCTCGACACCGACCTGGTCGGCGCCTACGCGGACTACGTGCTGCGCAGGCTCCCCTCGGCGTTGAGCGCCGGCTGAGATGCGCATGGGATTCACCGACTGCGACCTGCCGCTCGCCGGGCAGCACTGGGAGATCCCGCCCGGCCGGTACGACTGGGTGTACCTGATGCTGACGGGTGTTCCTCGAACCGGATGGGAGGAAACCGTCTGGCTGCACTACCGCGGCGGCGTGGACCCCGAGTTCCTGCGGCCGTTGCCGGGGGAGCCCGCCCACGCGCCGGGGGCCGTGCTCGCCAGGGTCGGGGCCGCCAGGCGTGACGACTTGACCGCGCTCGCGCTGCCTGCGCTGGCCGATGCCCGCGTGGTCGCGTTCGCCCTGCTGGAGTCCTCTGTGGACGTTCGACGGGCCGAGGGGGTCGCGTGATGCCGGACGCCGGGATGCGGAGCCTTTCGCTGCTGGAGCACGTCAACAACACCGGTCTGAGCGCCGTCGACGACCTCGCCGCCGCCGGGTTCAACATCTGGGGCAACAGCTTTCCCGCGGCGGATCTGCCTGCGCCGGGCGCCACCTCCGTCGTCGGCGGGGTGTCGTTCCGGTTCCCCGAGCGCGCCCCGGACGGGCGGGACAACGTCCGTTGCCGCGGCCAGCGGATCGCGGTGCCCGAGGGGCGGTGGGACTGGGTGCACGTGCTCGGCGCCGCCGAGCGCCGCACCGAGGACCCGCTGCTGCTGCGGTACGCCGACGGCGCCGTGCGGGCGCAGTGGCTGCGGATGTCCGACTTCTGGCCGGAGACCGAGCCGCGGTTCGGCGAACTGCTCGCCTACCGGTGTGCGGCGATGCACTACCCGCGGCACGTTCAGCGGACCACCGCCCCGGCGATCTGGGCGCACCGGGTCCCGCTGACGGTGCCGGACGGCGTCGTGGCGCTGGAACTGCCGGACAATCCGGCGCTGCACCTGTTCGCGATCACCTTGCAGGCGGGGGAAAGGGTGGCGGTATGAGGGTCGAACTGCCGGGGATCGAGCATTGGCGCCACGATCTCGGCCACTGCCTGCAGACCACCGCGGGGGTGCTGCTGGGCTTCCACGGGGCCGACCCGATCGACGTGCTCGGCGCGGGCTGGGGCTTCGGCTACCGGGCCGGGGACGTCCGCCGCGAGGAGTACTACTTTCCTTGCCTGCGCGGCTCGTTGTTCGCCAGCATCGCGCCGCACCACCCGATCACCTCGACCTGGCACGAGCCCGCCGACGCCGAGCAGGGCTGGCAGGAGGTCAGGGCCGCGGTGGCGGCGGGCCTGCCGGTGGCCGTCGCCGCGGACAACTACCATCTGCCGTTCCGGCCCGCCTATCGGGACGTGCACACCAACCATCTTCTGGTGGTGTACGGCTTCGACGACGAACGCGGTGTGGCGCTGGTGATCGACTCGGTGCCGCCGCGGTTCCGAGGCGAGATCACGATTCCGGAGCTGACCGCCGCCCGCGACTCGGCGAACCCCGTCGTCCACGACCGCGACATGTTCTTCACCGCGCGTCCCATCGGCAACCGGTGGCTGGAGGTCGGCGTGGAGCACCCGCTGCCCAAACTGGACCGTGACCGGCTGAGCGCGGTGCTCACCGCGAACGTGGCCGGGTACACCGGGGACGGCGACGGCGGCCGGGAGTACCACGGACTTCCCGGCCTGCGCCGGTTCTTGACCGACGCCGCCTCCCGGCTCGCCGACGGTGACCCGGCGGTGATCGACGAGGTGTTCGTGGTGGGAGGCACCGCACTCGCGGTGTCCGGCCTGCACGGCGACCACCTGGCCGCCGCCGCCCGCCGCTTCGCGGAACCGGCACTGGCCGAACTGGCACGGGAGGTCGACCGGATCGCGCACCACTGGTCGGCGGTGCGCATCATCGTGGCCGCCGGCCGGGAAGATCCCGAGGCCGCGGCCCGCGGCCTCGCCACCCGCACGACGGCCCTCCTTGCCGACTACACCCGGACCCTGAACCGCATGTCACGCCTCGCCTGAGCGCTTCCGTGAAGTCGGCGGGAGTGGTCTCCGCGTGCACGCGTTCGTTCCGAAAACTGCGGTCAGGCAAGTAAATGAAGGCCCCCTTCCTTGCGCCTAGCGCAAGGAAAACGACCTTCACACCCCACCCTTTGCGGCTTATGGGACAGGTGGGGCTACCAAGGAGTGTTCCGGGTCCGTGAAGGCCTCCTTGAGGGACCCAGAGTTCCTTAAGGAGGCCTTCACACCCCACCCTTCACGGACCCGGGCCCCAACCCAGCCCCGGTGAACCGCGAACCCTTCCACCTCACGAAATCACGGCCTCCGGCGGGGCCCGCACGGCGTTCCAGTCGGGGACTTCCCCGACTGGTCGCGGGACGGCTTCCGGACACATGCTGGGCTGTCACTGCTGGTGCTGGTTGAGGAGGAGTAATGACGGCGACAGCGTGCCCGGAGTGCGAAGGGGCGATCGAGGTCCAGGATTCCGCGCGACAGAACGAGATAGTCGAGTGCCCGGACTGTCTCAGCGAACTCGAAGTGGTCACCAAGGATCCGCTGGTGGTCGCGATGGCGCCGGAGGTCGAAGAGGACTGGGGCGAATAGGCGGCGCCGAGGACAGGGCCGGACATCCGCGTACAGGAGTGAATCCATGAGACTGCCCACCCAGCGAGCCGATCTCATCGGGTTGCTCACCGGCCGGTCGGCCGAACAGCCGTCGGACGTCGCGTACGTGTTCGCCGACGGCGAGGGCGGCGAGCGCCGGGTCACCTACCGGGAGCTCGACACCGCCGCGCGGGTCGTGGCGGTCCGGCTGCTGGCCGCCGACGTGCGGCCCGGCGACCGGGCGCTGCTGCTCTACCCGCCCGGCGCGGAGTACGTCACCGCGTTCTTCGGCTGCCTGTACGCCGGCGTGACGGCGGTGCCGGTGTACCCGCCGGCGAATCGGCTGGGACTGGAGCGGGTGCTCGCGGTGTCCGCGGACTCCGGCGCGGTGGTGGCCATGACCGACGCGGCGAGCCTGGCAGCCGTCCGCGCGCGGTTCGACGGCCCGGACGGCCCCGGTGTCGAATCCGTGCGTTGGCTGCTGGCCACCGAGGACGCCGGTACCGCCGAGGCCGGGGACTGGACGGCCGGGTCCCCGGACCCGGCCGCGATCGCGTTCCTGCAGTACACCTCCGGTTCCACCGCGCGGCCGAAGGGTGTCCTGGTCAGCCACGGCAACCTGCTGGAGAACTCGGCGGTGATCGCCGGCGTGCTCTCCCCGGATCGGGACACCCGCAGCGTGAGCTGGCTGCCGCCCTACCACGACATGGGCCTGATCGGCGGGATCCTTCAGCCGCTCTACAGTGGGTTCCCGGGGATGTTGTTGCCCCCCTTGGCTTTCCTGCATCGTCCGGTGCGCTGGCTGCGGGCGATCAGCGAGTTCGGCGCGACGGCCAGCGCGGCTCCCGACTTCGCCTACGCCGAATGCGTGCGCCGTATCAGCGACGAGGAGATCGCCGAGCTGGACCTGAGCCGCTGGCGGCACGCGCTGGTCGGCGCGGAGCCGGTGCGCTCGCAGACTTTGCGTGCCTTCGCCGACCGCTTCGGCCCGGCCGGGTTCCGCGCCGAAGCGTTCCTGCCCTGTTACGGGCTCGCGGAGGCGACGTTGTTCGTGACCGGCGTGTCGAAGCCCGCTCTCCCGGCTGAGCTGACCGTCGATCGTGGCGAGCTGTCCGCGGGGACCGCCGTCGAGGCCGAATCGGGCGTGACACTGGTCGGCTGCGGGCCGGTTCAAGGTGCCGCGCTCGCCCTCGCCGACCCAGTGACCCTTCGCGAGTGTCCGGACGGGAGCGTCGGCGAAATCTGGGTCAGCGGGCCTTCGGTGGCCGCGGGTTACTGGCAGGCCCCGGAAGAGACCGAGCGCGCGTTCGGTGCCCGGCTGGCCGGCGACGACCAGGACCGGACCTGGCTGCGTACCGGCGATCTCGGCTTCCGGCGCGCGGGCGAACTCTTCGTGACCGGCAGGCTCAAGGAGCTGATCGTGGTCCGCGGCGCGAACCACTACCCGGCCGACATCGAGCTGACGGCGGCGCGGGCGAGCACGGCGCTGGCCGCGGGCCGGGCTGCCGCGTTCGCGGTCGAAGACGCGGAAACCGAGCGGGTCGTCCTGGTGCACGAAGTGGCCAGAGGTGTCGCACCCGCCGATCTCGCGGAGGCGATTCGCGCGGTGCGCGAAGCCGTCACCGGCGAGCATGGACTCGATCTGCACGATATCGCGTTGGTACGCCCCGGAAGCGTGCCGAGAACCTCCAGCGGCAAGGTCCGCCGGTCCGCCTGCCGCGACGCCTACCTCGCCGGGACGCTGCCGGTGCTGGCCACCATGACGGTCCCAGACACCCGGCAGCCCGAAAAGCCCGCTGTCGAAGCGCCCGACGCCGTAACGGAGCTGGTCGCCGAAGCGCTCCAGCTCACCCCTTCCGCGCTGGAACCGGACCGGCCGCTTGTCGGCCAGGGTCTCGACTCCCTGCGTGCGACGCGGCTGCGTGCGGCGTTGCAGACCGAGCTCGGCGTCGAGGTGGCACTGGACTGGCTGCTGTCCGGTGGGACGGCGGCGGAGATCGCCAAGAGCGCCATCGCCGAGACCACACGGGAAAGCACTCGCGGGATCCCACGGCTTGCCGACGACACGACGGCACCCGCGTCGTTCGGGCAGGAGCGGTTGTGGCTGCTCGACCAGATCGGCGCCTCGGCCGCGTACCACATCGCCGGTCGTGTCGACTGGCCCGGTGAACCCGGCCACCAGGCCCTTCTCGACGGGATCCGCCTGCTCATCGACCGGCATGCCTTGTTGCGCACCGGTTTCCGGCTCGACGCCGACGGGCAGGTCGGACAGCACGTGTCCGCCGACGCCGCGGCCCGGTTCGACCTCGCGGTGCTGCGGGTGGCAGACGACACGGCGCTCGGCGAGGCCTGCGCGCGGTTCGCCGCGGAACCGTTCGACCTCGGCTCGCCGCCGTTGCTGCGTGCGGCCCTGATGCGGGTCTCCGCGACCGGCCGGTGGGTGCTCGCGTTGTGCGTGCACCACATCGTGGCCGACGACGTCTCGCTGGGCATCCTGACCTCGGAACTGTCCATAGTGTACGCAGCGCTGGCGGGCGGCACCGTTCCGGTACTGCCCGAAGTGCCGACGAGCTACCGGGATTTCGCCGCGTGGCAACGGGAATCGGCCTCTCGCGAAGGCTTCGGCGAGGCCGAGGCCTACTGGCGGGAACGGCTGGACGGCGCGGTCCCGCTCGAACTGCCCGCCGACGGGCCGTCGGAGGCGACCCGATCGTTCGCGGGCGCCACGCTGGCCACCGAAGTCCCACCGGACCTGGTCTCGAAGGTGCGTGAACTGGCGGCCGCCCATGAGCTGACGCCGTTCATGGTGCTGGCCGCGGCTTGGTCGGTGGTGCTGTCGCGGTGGTCCGGGCAGGTCGACGTGGTACTCGGTACGGCCACCGCGGGCCGGTCCCGACCGGAACTGTCCGAAGTGGTCGGATTTTTCGCGAACACCTTGCCGTTGCGGGTGAATCTCGGCGACGAACCGAGCTTCGGTGAACTGCTCGGCCGGGTACGGGAAGCATGCCTGGGTGCGTACGCGCATCAGGAACTGCCCTTCGAACGGATCGTGCGCACCGCCGGGCAGGACCAGGGTGGCGTGCACGGACTGTCGATCGTGCGGAACCTACTCGTGCTCCGTGACCGGCTGCCGGTACTGGCGTCGGCCCAGGTCGAGCAGATCCCCACGGCGACGGCGAAGTTCGATGTCTCCCTCGAGCTTTCCCCGGCGGCGGCCGGCGGCCTGACGGGTTTTCTGGAGTACGCCGAGGATGTTCTCACCGCAACCGCGGCCGCCGGATTGCTGTCGGCCTTCGCGGAGGTGCTGCGGGCCGGCGTCGCCGACGCAGGGCTCCCGGTGTGGCGGCTGCCGATCATGCCGCGGGCCGCGGGATCCGACGTCCTCCGGCTCGGTTTCGGCGGTGAGCCGTCCACGGGGCATCCGACGACGGTCGCGTGGTTCGAAGCGGCCGCGGACCGGGCGGGCGCCGAGCAGGCGTTGTTCATGGACAACGGCGAGGCGCTGTCGATGCGGGAGGTCGAAGAGCGCGCGAATCGGCTCGCGTGGTGGTTGCGCGGGCGGGGCGTGGAACGCGGGTCGCGGGTCGGGGTCTGCCTGGAGCGCGGCACCGACCTCATCGTGGCACTGTGGGGGATCTGGAAGGCGGGCGGCGTGTACGTCCCGCTGGATCCCGCCAATCCCGCCGGACGGCTGGCGCGGATGGTCGCCGAGGCCGACCTGGTGAAGGTCTTGACGACACGGTCGTTGCACGAACTGCTGCCTGCCGGCGTCGACCGCGTTCGCCTCGACGACGGCGACCTGGTGCGCGAGATCGCCGCGCAGCCCACCGGACGACCGGCCATCGTGGTCGGTGCGGAGGATCCGGCGTACGTGCTGTTCACCTCCGGCTCCACGGGTGCGCCGAAGGGCGTGGTGAACACCCACGGCGGACTGACGAATCGGCTGCGGACGTTCGAAGAACGGCTGGACCTGACCGGGGACGACGTCGCGCTGATCAAGACGCCGATCGGGTTCGACGTGTCAGTGCCGGAGCTGGTGTGGCCGTTGCTGACCGGGGCGCGGATGGTGCTCGCGGAACCCGGTGGTCACCGCGATCCGGTGTACCTGCACGGCGTGCTCGAGCGCCATGGCGTGACGATCTGCCATTTCGTGCCGTTGATGCTGCGTGCTTTCCTCGATTGCGGTGTGGTGGGCCGGTACCCGGCGCTGCGCGTGGTGATGGCCAGCGGGGAGGAGTTGCCCGCCGGTCTGGCGGGCGAGTTCCTGCGGGCCTACCCCGGCGTGCGGCTCGTCAACACCTACGGCCCGGCGGAAACGGCCGTCGACATAACCCTGCACGAGGTCGCCGAACCGCTCGGATCGCGGGTGTCGCTGGGTGGCCCGACCCCCGGCGTGACGCTGTACGTGCTGGACCGGCGGTTGACCCCGGTGCCGGTGGGTGTGGTCGGCGAGCTGTTCATCGGCGGCCGCCAGCTCGCCTCGGGCTACGCGGGACAGCCGAACCTGACCGCCGCGAAGTTCGTGCCGAGCCCGTTCGGTGACGGCGAGCGGCTGTACGCGACCGGAGACCAGGTCCGGTGGATCGACGACGGGACGCTGGAGTTCTGGGGACGTCAGGACTTCCAGGTCAAGATCCGGGGCCAGCGGGTGGAGCTGGGTGAGGTCGAGGCGGCGCTGCGGGAAATCGCGGGAGTCGCCGACGCCGTCGTCGTCGCCACCGACGATGCGCGGGGTGACCGGTTCCTGGCGGCATACCTGGTGGCCGACACCGGCACCCCGCCGGACTCCGGCAGGCTGCACACCGCGCTGGGGGAGCGCCTGCCGCCGCACATGATCCCGTCCGTGTTCACCTGGCTGCCGTCGATTCCGGTTTCCGCGAACGGGAAGGTCGACCGGCCCGCGTTGCCCGCCGTCACGCGGACCCGGGACACCGGGACCCCGCACGTCGCACCGCGGGACGAGCTGGAGACCCGGCTCGCCGACATCTGGACCGAGGTCCTCGGTGTGCCACGGATCGGCGTGCACGACAGCTTCTTCGACCTCGGCGGGCATTCGCTGCTCGCCACCAAGGTGCTGAGCCGGATCAGGGCGATGCTGCGCGTCGAACTGCCGCTGGCCGATCTGCTCACCGCGCACCTGACCGTGGCGCTGCTCGCCGAACAGGTGCGGGAACGGCGGCTCCAGCAGGCATCGCCGTCCGATCTGCGGGAGGTGCTCGCCATGGTGGCGGAACTGTCCGAGTCCGAGACCGCGGCGCGGCTGGCGGTGCGCCCGGAAACGTTGTGAGCAGGCGAAACTGACGCTGTCAGTGGCTTACCGGACTTGTGGCCCGAGGGGGGACGCCGTGACGATTTCGTGGTCGCACGCCGTCACACCGTACTGGAGTGGGTAATGGCCGGGGAACCGTACGAATCGTTCAGCCAGGCCTCCTCTTTCCACCGTGGACTCTGGTTCCTCGCCCAGATCGATCCCGGCGGCGCCGCCTACAACCTCGCGTTCGCCTGGCGGTTGTCCGGCGAAGTGGACGTTCCCGCCCTGCGAGCGGCCTTCGGCGGGCTCAGCGAGCGCCACCCGGCCCTGCGCACCAGGTTCGCCGAGTCGGCGGGGATGCCGACGCGGGTCGTCGACGAACCGGCGAGTCCCCTGTCCTTCGTACCGGACGAGGCCGGGTCCGAGGCCGCGGCGCTGCACCTGCTGGAGACCGCCGCCCGCGTTCCGATCGACCTCGCGGCCGGGCCGGTCTTCCGTGCCACGCTCGTCCGCTACGGCCCCGGCGAGTATCTGCTCGGCGTGGTGGTTCACCAGATCGCGTTCGACCAGCGGTCGGTCCGGTTGCTGGCCAGGGACCTGTCCGAGTTCTACGCGGCGGAGACCGGCGACAGGGCCGCTTCGCTGCCACCGGTCGATGCGCACGCCGTCCCGGGGGATGAGGCAGGAGACTCCGGGGTGGCGCTGCGGTACTGGGAGCGCCGGCTCGACGGCTTCCCGGTGGGCCTCGAACTCCCGAGATTGACGAAGGGCGGTGGAGACGGCCGCGCGACCTCGTCCGCCACCCTGTCGTTCGACCTCGCGGACGCGGCGGTGGACACCGTCGCCGGACAGACCGGCTGCCCGGCCTCCACGGTTTTGCTGGCGACCTGGGCGTTGCTGCTGCACCGCTACAGCCGTCAGTCCGACATCATGATCGGTACGTCGGTGCTCGCCGACCACGGCGACTCGCGCGAGAACATCGCCTGCCTGCAACATATTCTCGCGTTGCGCCTCGATCTGACCGGAGACCCGGGGTTCGGCGAGCTGACCGCTCGGGTGCGCGACACCTTGCGCGACGCCGTGGCCCACCGCGAGATCGGGTTCGACGACGTCGTCAGGGTGGCCAGCCCGAGCCGCCGTGGCCGGGGCGACTCGCTGTTCGAGGTGTGGTTCGAAGTCACCGAAGCGGGCGCGGCCGACCTCGCCCTGCCCGGCGTCGAAGCCACCTGGCTCGACGTGCCCGCTCCCGAGGCCAGGTACCCGCTCGCACTGCGGGCACGCCGCCTCGGTGACGGCTGGCGGTTGTCCTTCGACTACGCGACCGCCGAGTTCGCCGCGGACACGATCGCCGCGCTGGGGCGGCACTTCTCCCGGCTGCTCACCGGGATCGCGGCGGGTGGCGATCCGCGATCGTCCCGGATTTCCTTGCTGGGCCCCGAAGAGCGCGACGCGCTGCTCGCCTCTCGTAGCCAGGGCGCCGTCGCCGTCGCCGCCACCCCGCCGGGCACGCTGGTGAGTGTCTTCGAGGAGCAGGTGGCCTGTTCGCCTGACCGCATCGCCGTCCGTCTCGGCTCGGCGGAGCTGAGCTACGAGGCGCTCAACGGGAAGGCGAATCTGCTCGCCACCCGGTTGCGCGCGGCGGGGGTCGGGCCGGACACGCGGGTCGCGCTGTACCTGGAACGCGGCCTGGAGCTGGTGGTGGCCGTCCTCGGCGTGCTGAAGGCCGGTGGCGCGTATGTCGCCATCGACCAGCGCAACCCGGCGGACCGGATCGGCGCCGTACTGGCCGAAGTGGCCGCACCGGTGCTGCTGACCACGAAGGGACTGCGAGGCAAGCTGCCGGAGACCACGGCCGAGATCTGGTCGCTGGACGGCGTTCATCGGGAACCGGGGGTGCCGGACAACCCGGCTACCGGCCTCACCCCGGAAAACCTGGCGTACGTCACCTACACCTCCGGGTCCACCGGCGGCCCCAAGGGCATCGCGATGCCCCATCGGGCCGTCGTCAACCTGCTCGGCTGGCAGGCCGCGCACTACGGGATGAGCCGGGACGACCCGCCGCGCACACTGCAGTTCGCTTCGCTGGCCTTCGACGTGTCCGTCCAGGACATGTTTTCGACCTGGCTGGTCGGCGGCGAACTCGTGCTCATCACCGAGGACGAGCGGTTCGAGCTGGCCAGGCTGCACACGGTCCTGGAGGCGCGGCAGGTCCGGCGGCTGTTCATCCCGGCGCCCGCGTTGCAGCAGGTGGCCGCGGGCTACCGGGAGGCAGGCGTGCTGCCCGCCGCGCTGCGCACCGTCATCTCCGGGTCCGAGCAGTTCATGGCGACCCCGGACGTCCGGCGGCTGGCCGGCACGCCCGGAATGGCGCTGCACAACGAGTACGGGCCGTCCGAGACCCATGTCGTCACCTGTTACGACCTGCCGCTGACGACCGGGGACTGGCCGGCGCCGGTCCCGGTGGGCCGCCCGATCGCCAACGCGTCGGTCTACCTCCTCGACGAGCGCGGCGAGGTCGTACCCGACGGGGTGATCGGCGAGATCCACATCGGTGGCGAAGGGCTGGCCCGCGGGTATCTCGGCCGCGCGGGCGTCTCGGCCGAACGGTTCCTGCCCGATCCGTTCGCGGCGGGCACCGGACGCCGGATGTACCGCACCGGCGACCTCGGCCGCTGGCTGCCGAGCGGCGACCTGGAGTTCCTCGGCCGCGCCGATTTCCAGGTCAAGATCCGCGGCTTCCGGGTGGAACTCGCCGAGGTCGAAGCCGCGCTGGAGAGCGATCCGCGGGTCAGTGAGGCGATCGTGCTGGTGCGGGAGGTGGCGGGCGACGCCCGGCTGGTCGGCTATGTGTGCTGCCCCGGTCACGGCGCCGAAGACCTCGCCCAGCAGTTGCGGGCGCACGCCGCGTCGAAGGTGCCCGACTACATGGTGCCCAGCAGCGTGGTGGTGCTGGACAGGCTGCCGCTGACCGCGAACGGGAAGGTCGACCGCCGCGCGCTGCCCGAGCCGCGGCGAGCCGACGAAGAGCGAGCCGGGCGGGTCGCGCCGGAGACCCCCACCCAGCGTCTGCTCGCCGAGATCTGGGCGACCGCGCTGGGCGTGCCGGAGGTCGGCTGTGACGAGGACTTCTTCGATCTCGGTGGGCATTCGTTGCTGGCGACCAAGGTGCTGGCGAGAGTGCGCGCGTCGTTCGCGGTGGACATCCCGCTGCGAGCGCTGTTCGAGTTCCCGACCGTGGCCGAGTTCGCGTTGGCGGTGCAGGACGCCGCGGCGGTCGAAGAGCCGACCGGGACGAGATGACTGGGGCCGGTTACGGGCCGGCGGATACCTGGCCGGCCGGCAACCACCGACAAGGAGGCGTATCTGTGAACCTGCCAGACGAAGTGACCAGGCGGTACCGCGAGGAGGGATACTTCGTCCACGAAGGCCTCTTCACCCCGGGAGAACTCGCTGTGCTCCGCGACGAGGCCCAGGCCGAGTTCGGGCGGCCAGGGCCGCATCGCACCCTGGAAAGCGACTCCGGGAAGGTCCGGGCCGTGCACGGCGTGCACCGGACGAACGACGTGTTCCACCGGCTCGTCCGGGATCCGCGGCTGATGCGGGCCGCGAGTGAACTGCTCGGCGACGACGTCTACATCCACCAGTTCAAAATCAACGCGAAGCACGGTCTTGGCGGCGGGATCTGGGAGTGGCACCAGGACTTCCTGTTCTGGCAGCGGGAAGACGGCATGCCTGCCCCGGAAGCGCTGAGCGCGGTGTTGTTCCTCGACCCGGTGACGGAGTTCAACGGACCGCTCTACCTGGTGCCCGGTTCGCACCGTGAACTGCTGCCGGTCACCTTCGACGAGGAGGAGAACTGGGCGTCGACGCTGGCCGCCTCGCTGAAGTACCGGATAGCGCCCGACGCGCTCAGCGAGTGCATGCTGCGCAACGGCATGGTCGCGCCCCACGGCGATCCGGGCACCGTATTGTTCTTCCACGGCCAGATGCTGCACGGCTCGCCGCCCAACATGTCCGCGATCAGCCGCCGCCTGGTGATCATCACCTTCAACGCGGTGCGCAACGTGCCGCAGTCGGTGGACCAGACCCGCCCCGAATTCCTCGCCGAACGGGACAGCACCCCGCTGGTCCCCGGTGCCACCGACGAACTGCTGCGTGCCAGGGTGACCGCCGCTTCGGGCGAACAGCCGTAACGACGTCGCACGACACGGTCGCGCCAGCCGGATCGAGGTTCTTGGAATAGGGTGAACCGGGACATCCGAATGGGAAGGCGTTGTGCATGACGAGTCGGTTCGAATGGTTGACCATCGACAGCGTGGACCCGCGGCGGCTGGCGCATTTCTGGTGCGGAGTTCTGGATTACATCGTTTACGAGGACAAGAACGGCGCCGTGGTCGAGATCGGGCCCGATCCGGAGGAGCCGGACGAACAGCGGCTGGCCGCGTTGCGTGGCGGGCCCGCGGTGCCGAGTATGGCCTTCGTCCGCGTTCCCGAGGGCAAGACCATCGCCAAGAACCGGCTGCACCTCGAGGTCTGCCCGATCGACAGTGACCAGCAGACCGAACTGGACCGGTTGCTCGCGCTCGGCGCGGCCAAGACGGACGTGGGACAGGGAGAAGGCCGGTCCTGGGTGGTACTGGCCGACCCGGAAGGAAACGAGTTCTGCCTGGCACGCAGCCTCGCGCCGGGGGAATTCGAACTGTAGTACGGAATTGCCGGGCGGATCCGCGGGACGGCCGCCCACTCCGAAGGCCCGCTCTCGGCCGGCGCGTTCGATCCGCTGTGTTCGAGTAGTGCTGGGGAAAGGACGCGGAGATGTCGAACCGTCGGACGGGGGATGGCGGGTTCCATTATTCCGAGGAGTGGGTTCCGGTCGATTCACTGCTTCCCGCGGATTCGCCGAGGCTGGCCGGTGAGAGCGCCGAACACATCCGGGTGCTGGCTTTGTCGGAGGCGGTGTTGCCGCCGATAGTCGTGCAGTTGGCGACCAGGCGCGTGATCGACGGAATGCACCGGCTGCGGGCGGCCAGGCTGTGTGGCCGCACCGAGATCCTGGTCCGGTTCTACGACGGTGACGACGACGACGCCTTCGTCATCGCGGTGGAGACGAACATCGCGCACGGACTGCCGCTGTCGCAGGCCGATCGCACCGCGGCGTCGGCACGGATCATCCACACCCGCCCGCAGTGGTCGGATCGGAAAGTCGCTTCGGTCACCGGTCTTTCGGCGACGACGGTCGGCGCCATCCGGCGGCGTTCGGCCGGAGGGGCAGGGCAGGCGAAGGCGTCGACCCGGATCGGCCGGGACGGCAAGTCCCGTCCACTCGACGCCGCCCAAGGCAGGCTGCTGGCGGGTGACCTGATGAAGCGGCGGCCGGAGGCGCCGATCCGCGAGATCGCCGCGGCGGCGGGGGTCTCCCCGGCCACCGCCTTGGACGTTCGCCGCAGGCTCCGCAACGGCGAACACCCGCTTCCCCGGCGGCAACGAGCGATTCGTCCGGCGCGGGCCGGGGAACACCAGGAGGCCGACGCCCTGCCGGGGCTGGACCGGCGGGCGGCACTCCTGGAACTGGGCAAGGATCCGTCGCTCCGGTTCACCGACGGGGGGCGTGCGCTGCTGCGATGGCTGGACGCGCACACGGCGGGTATGGAGGAGTGGAAGCAGCACATCGACCACCTTCCGCCGCATTCCCTGCGAACCGTTGCGAAGCTGGCGCAGCAGAACAGCGTTGCCTGGCAAGAGGTTCTTGAGTACCTTGAAGACAGGATATCGTGAGATTCGTCCACGTCGTCCGGAGTTCGCCAGGGAGCCGATCGTCGTCGGCCGATGTTCAACTGAAGGATCCGGGCAGTTGAATAGCGCACGGAGACACGCCAGATATGCCGGAGGCGCGCCAACGAACCTGATCACTGCATCCGTTCGATCGAGGGGGCTACCGTGATGCGGGTCAATGTTCTTGTCGGTTCATCGAATTATCTCGCTGATCTCGTCCACGAGCTGACGAATTCCGGAATCAAGGCCGCCCCGTCGAAATCCCTGTCCGACAGCGAGATCCTCTGGTCCGCCGACGTGGTCCTCGTCGACGCGGACATGCTGCGTTCGGACCGGGATCTGTTGCATATCGCCGAAATGGCCCAGGTCACCGCGGTACTCGTCCTCGAGGACAGTGCGACAGAGGCTGATCGCGAGGCGTATCTCGAGGCCGGGGCCGCCGGCGTGATCAGCAAGCACGACTCGATCGGGCACCTCGTGTCCGTGGTCTGGGCGGTCACTTCCGGACGCGAGGTGGCCGATCGTCGTGACGTCGAGATCCCGGCGGCCCGGGAGCAGTCGGACCCGGTGGAGGGCAACCTCTCGGAGCGGGAACAACAGGTGCTGTTCCAGATCTCGCGAGGCCTGACCCACGGCCAGATCGCGACCAGGCTGGGAATCAGCCCGCATACCGTGGACACCTACGTCAAACGCATCCGGGCGAAGCTCGGCGTGGGCAACAAGGCCGAACTCACCAGAGCCGCCCTGCTGCGCGGGGCGACAGCACCCAGCGTCCCCGCCCCGGGATGAAGCGCAATGGTTCCGAGGGCTGCGGTCGGCCAAGTACATGAAGGCCCCCTTCCTTGCGCTAGGCGCAAGGAAGGGGGCCTTCATGTACTTGAGGATACGGTCGAACTGGATGCAAGCGGACATTTCTCCTTGAGGGCTTCAGGCGAGGTCGCTCCCGATCACGTCGAGCACGTGCCGTAAACCGTTGTCGTCGAGGAAATGCCCGGTGTCGAGGACGTCCAGGTCGAAGGTCGCGGACGTCTCCGCGCGCCACGGCGCCATCCGCGCCGGTGACGCCTCGAAGTCGTCACGCCCGGCGAACGCGTGAATAGGGACATCCAGCTTCGCCGACGGGGCATACGCGTGAGTGCCGAGAACCGTCAGATCGGCACGCAGTGCGGGCAGCAACGCCATGAGCAGATCGTTGTCGTCGAGCACTTCCGGCGGTGTGCCCCCCAGTTCCCGCATGTACGCGACAAGCTGCTCGTCGGTTTCGTTCCAGCCACGTACCACTTCTTCCAGCACCGGGCCCGAACTGCTTGCCACGTAAAGCTTTCGTGGCATCGGGAGGCACCGGTCACGCAGTGCGTGCGCCAGTGCCCAGGAAACCCGGGCGCCCATACTGGCGCCGTAGCAGGCGAAAGGGTGGTCGAGCGCCGGTTTGAGCACCTCGACGAGCCGGTCGACGAGCGCGGTCATGCTGGTATAGGGCGCCTCCCCGAACCGGTCCGCGCGGCCGGGAAGCTGTACGGCGACCGGCTCGACGGAGTGCGGCAGCAACCGCTGCCAGTCCCGGAACATCGACGCACTGCCACCGGCGTAGTGGAAGCACAGCAACCTGATCCTGGCGTCCTCGCACCGGCCCATGCCCTTGAGCCAGCGGCGCTCGTCCACGCTCAGTACCTGCGGCCGAGTCCACCGGACAACACGCTCAGCAGCTCGGGTGGCGCGTCGATGAACCGGTGGTGTTTGCCGGGCAGCAGCTCGAAAGTCGTTTCCCCGCAAGCCGTCCACCCACCCATGGTGTCGTGGCGGATCTCGACGTCCTCGGTCCAGCCGATCGTGGTGACCGGGCAATCGAGCCGGAACGGATCGGGCATCACGTATCGCTTGTTGGTCTCCACGTCTTCACGCAGCACTTCGACGTAGAACGAGATGAGGTCCGGGTTCGGCTCGGACCCGAGCTGCCGGCTCAGCGTGGTCAGCTCCTCGGCGAGTTCGTCGTCGTCCATCTCCAGGAAACGGCCGAACGGGCCGTCCTGGGGTGCCACCTGGGACGAGATGTACACCGTGGCGGGCTGGGGGAGCCCCGCCCTGGTGATCTCCGACGAGACCTCATAGGCGGCGAGCGCCGAACCGCAATGTCCGAAGAAGGCGTAAGGCAGATCGAAATACGGCTCGAGCCCGGCGGCCATCAGCTTCGCCAGCTCCTGGTAGGTCTCGAAGTTGGGCTCGGCCAGCCGGGTCTCGTGCCCGGGCAGCTCCACCGGCAGCAGGTCGACACCCTCGTACTGGCGCGGCCAGTTCCGGTACATGCTGGCGCCGCAGCCGGAATAGGGGATCAGGAACACCCTGCCGGTGGCTTCGGCCGACGGTTCGCGTGGCAGCCACTTGTTTCGTCGTTTGCGCATCGGTGGCACTCCAGAGGTCAACGTGTCCTGGCGGCGATGGGCAGGTGCTTGTAGCCGGAGATGAAGTTCGAGCGCAGCCGCGCGCGTTCGCCCGCGGACTCGAATCCGGTGAACCGGGTGAGCAGCTCGTCGAACACGATCCGGAGCGTGACGCGGGCGACGTTGTGCCCGACGCAGTAATGCGGCCCCAGGCCGAACGAGACATGCCGGTTGGGCCTGCGCCGCAACTGGAACTCCATCGCGTCGGGGAAGGCCTCCTCGTCCCGGTTGACCGCGCCGAACCAGACCGCGACGGCGTCGCCCGCCTTGATCTTCGTGCCGCGGATCTCGGTGTCTTCGACGGCGTAGCGCATGAAGTGGCTGACCGGCGAAGCGAGCCGCATCGCCTCTTCCGTCGCGGTCGGCGTGACGCTCAGATCGGCCGCCCACTCCTCGAGCAGGCCGTCCTCCATGTGCTCGGCGAGGACGTAGGTCGGCGAGTGCGGGGTGGTGACGGCGGCGCCGAGCAACACGCTGTAGCAGTTGGACATCACTTCGCCCGGCGACATGGGGCGCCCGTCGATCTCGGTGGCGATCAGCACGCTGATCAGGTCGTCACCGAGGTTCTTGCGCCGCTCGTGGAAGATGTCCTGGAAGTAGGCGAACAGTTCGCGGTGCGCGTTGTCCAGCGTGGCCTGGGTTCCGCCGGGGAGCAGGTAATCGGGATCCTCGGGGGCGCTCGACGCGGTGAGCAGCCGCACGAGCTCCGGCCAGTCCTGCCGCGGCAGCCCCATCGCCGTTCCGCCGACCGCCACCGGGAGGGCCAGCATCGCCTCGGCGAAGTCGAAGGTCCCGCCGTCGGCGAGCGGTTCGAGTGCTTCGACCACGAGCTCACGGATCATCTCGTGCTGGCGCTCGATCGGTTTGATCGCCAGCGCTTTCTGCAGGGACGCGCGCATCGTCGTGTGGCGCGGCGGATCGGTCGCCGGCAGTTGCCTGCCGCCCGCCGGGTCCTGGATGCCGAGCATGCACAGCATCGTGCCCCGTTCCGAGGTGAACGTCCCGGCGTCACGAAGGACGAGGTGCGCGTCTTCGAACTTGACCACGGACCAGAAGCCCCGCCGCTCGTCCACCTGTTTCCAGCTGAGCCCGTCCAGGCCGCGAAGGTCCTCCCAGACCGAGAGGTAGTCCCCGTCGCTGTAGAGCACGGGATCGTCGACGCCCGTCGCGGCCCCGCTCACCGGGCATCCGGTCGCCGGACGCCGGTCCATCGTCTGGTCATCGAACTGTCGCATCAGCCGTCGCCTCCAAAGGATCCGTCGCGTCGTCACCGAGTTGCTTGCGCAGCTCCTCGGCGAGTTCCGCGATGGTCGGCCGCAGGTACAGGGTGCGGGCGGGCAAACTGACCTCGAACTCCTCTTGGAGCCCCGCGAGCAGTTCGGCGGCCAGCAGTGAATGCCCGTCCAGGTCGAAGAAGTTGTCGTGGATCCCGACCGGCTCGACCATCAGCGCGTCACTCCAGATCTCGGCGAGCCGCTGCTCGAGGGGATCCGCCGGCGCCGCGTAGTCGTCGGGCACGTTGCGCGGGACCTTCGCGCGCGGCAGGACCGATCGGTTCACCTTGCCGTTGCCGTTCAACGGGATGTCGGGCAGCACGATGACCGCCCACGGCACGAGATGGGGCGGCAGCGTTTCCCGGAGCCGCTCACGAAGGGTGATGCCGAAAGCGTTCCAGTCGTCCTGGGGCATCCGCCCGACCGCGACATAGGCGATCAGCCGGGAGTCGCCCGCCCCGTCGATGTGCGCGAGCGCGGCGGCCTGCTCGACGCCGGGTTGCCCCAGCAGCTCCATCTCCACGGTGCTGGGTTCGACCCGGTAGCCGCGGATCCTGATCTGGCGGTCTCCCCGGCCCAGGAAGTCGAGCGTGCCGTCGTCGGCCCAGCGCACGAGGTCCCCGGTCCGGTACATCCGGCCTCCCGGCCGGGCCGGGTCCAGGTCCGCCACGAACTTCTCCGCCGTGGCACCGGGTCTGTTCAAGTATCCGGTGGCGACCCCGTCGCCGCCGACCCAGAGCTCGCCGACGTCGCCGCGGGCCACCGGCCGCATCGCGTCGTCGAGGACCGCGACCGTGGTGCCGTCGATCGGCACCCCGATGGGCACGCGGGGAGCGTCGCCACTGTCCCGGGTCGTCCAGCACGTGGTAAAGGTGGTGTTCTCGGTGGGGCCGTATCCGTTGGTGAAGACGAGATGCGGGTACGCGGCGAGTACGCGTTGTACGTGTGAGGGCGACAGGACATCGCCGCCGGAAAGGAGGTGCCGCACCCCGGCGAGGCAGTCGAGCTGATGGGTGACGATCTTGTGGAACAGCCCGGAGGTCAGCCATAGCACGGAGATCTTCTCCGCGCGGATCAGCTCGGCGATCTCGGCCAGATCGGCGAAGCCTGGCGGGGCGAGCGCGAGCCGGTTGCCCTTGACCAGCGGCATCCAGATCTCGAACGTCGAGACGTCGAAGCCGACCCTGGTCATCTGCAGGAACACGTCGTCTTCCCGGACCTCGATCCAGGACGGGGCGTCGAGCAGCCGGTGGATCGCGCGGTGGGAGACCACGACACCCTTCGGCTCACCGGTGGATCCCGAGGTGTAGCAGACGTAGGCGGGCGTGTCGGGCACGACCTCCGGCGCGTGGACCGGCTCCGCTCGCCCGGTGCGGACGTCCTCGTACCGCAACACGATCGGGACGTCGGGCGCCTGCTCCCGGGTGGCTTCCGTGATCACGGCGAATCGCGTTCGCGCGTCCCGCACGAGCCGGGCTCGTTGCTCGGCCAGTTCGGCCGGATCGAGGTACAGGTACGCGCCACCCGCTTTGAGCACCGCCGTCAGGGTGACGATCAGTTCCGGCGACCGCTCGAGTACGACCGCGACCACTGACCCGCCTCGGACCCCGGCGCCGCGGATACGGTGCGCCAGTTCGTCCGAGGCGGTGTCGAGCTGGCGGTAGGTCAGCGTTTGCCCGCGGTAGGAGACCGCGATCGCGTCCGGTGTCCTGGCGGCCTGGTCCGCCACCATTTCGTGCACGCACGGCCGCGTGGTCGAGGGCTGTTCGATGCTCATGGGTGATTCCATCGTTCCTGACTCTTGCGACGTCGGACGGCGAAGGGTGCGGTCACTGGTTGGACGCCGTGACGGCGTCGCGCCGCGCGCTGCGCGGCCGCAGATCGGTCCAGTTCTGTTCGATGTAGTCGAGGCACGCCTGGCGGGAATCCTCACGGTGGGCGATCGTCCAGCCGGACGGCACGGCCAGCGTCGCGGGCCAGAGTGAGTACTGCTCCTCATCGTTGACAAGCACCGAGAAGGTCCCGTCGGGATCGTCGAACTGGTTCATGCCGCCGGCTCCTTGCCTAGTGTCGCGAGTCGAAAATCAGCGCCGTAAGTCTGGGTGATGACCATGGAATGCCCCATCGACGCCCATGTGCACGCTCTCGAGTGGCGATTCGGGTTGGTGAGGGGTAAGGCAACGATGGCGTCTTACGTGCTCGCTCGGGTGCTGATCTGGGTGTCGCGAAAGCCACTTTCGGGACAACAGATGTCCCGAAAGTGGCTTTCGCGACCTGCTCGGTGCGTGTGGTGTGGTCACGAAGCGGCACCTCTGCCTTACCCCTCAGGAGAACCCGAATCGCCACTCACGACCTCACTCTCCTGGACGATCGACGAGCAGGGCACGTCACGCCGGATGCGGTACGCGAACTTCCGGTGCACGACACGGGAAACCCAGCGTCGGTGAGCGCCATCGATTCGCGGCTGTACGGGGAAACCACGTCGTGACGGTGACAGTACCGACGCGGCGTGCGGCGTCCCTGTCCCTCCTTCCTGTGACACCACGGCGATCTTGGCCGCCGGTAGGTTGGCCGTGTCCCCGGCCGCGCGGGAAGGTGAACTGCTGATGGTCGATTTCGAGGTACGCCCGAACCGGCAGCCCGTGCCGGAGGCGAAGCGGAAGGCGATTCTGGCCTCGCCGGGGTTCGGCAAGACCTTCACCGATCACATGGTCACGCTGCGCTGGTCGGCCGAACGCGGCTGGCACGACGGGCGCCTCGAGCCCTATGGGCCGTTCATGCTCGACCCCGCGACCTCGGTGTTCCACTATGCCCAGGAATGCTTCGAGGGCATGAAGGCCTACCGTCAGGCCAACGGGATGATCGCGTTGTTCCGCCCGGACGCGAACGCGGCCAGGTTCACCGGATCGGCCGAGCGGATGGCGATGCCCGAGCTGCCGGAGGAGCTCTTCGTCCGCGCGCTGGAACTGCTCGTCAGTCAGGACAGCGACTGGGTGCCGGACGCCGTGGGCACGAGTCTCTACCTGCGCCCGTTCATGATCGCCACGCAGCGGGGCCTGGGGTTCACCCTGCCGTCGGACAGCTACCTCTTCTGCGTGATCGCCTCGCCGGCGACCGCCGCGTTCGGTGCCGGGGACGTGCCGAGGCCGCTCAACGTGTGGTTGTCCGAGGACTACACCCGCGCCGCGCCCGGCGGAACCGGGGCCGCCAAGGCAGGCGGGAACTACGGGGGGACGTTCAAGGCCACGCGGCAGGCGGTGGACAACGGATGCGATCAGGTGGTGTGGCTGGACGCGGCCGAGCACACCTGGGTCGAGGAAATGGGCGGGATGAACCTGTTCTTCGTCTACGCGCCCGACAGCGACGGCAGACCGCGAATCGTGACCCCGCCCCTGACCGGGACCCTGCTGCCAGGGGTGACCCGCGACTCGCTGCTGGCGTTGGCGCCCGAGCTCGGCATCGCGACCGGGCAAAGCCGGATCTCGGTCGGCCAATGGCGGCGGCAGTGTGCCTCCGGTGAACTGACCGAGGTGTTCGCTTGCGGTACGGCAGCGGTGATAGCGCCGGTGGGGATGGTCAAGAGTGTGTCGGGGGAATGGCAGATCGGCGACCGCAGACCGGGCCCGGTGACCCTGCGGCTGCGCGAGGAGCTGCTGGGCATCCAGCACGGTCATCGACCCGATCCCTTTTCCTGGGTGCACAAGGTGTGCTGACGGCGGCGGCGGGTGGTGTCATCCGCTCGCGTTCGACTGAAGGATCCGGACAGTTGAACGCGAGTGTCTCGGGGAGAAACTTCGATGCTGTGAGGTACTGCTGTGAGGAATGATTCACCGCCGAACACGCGCAACGCGGAACTGGGTGCCGAGGGCAACCCGTACGACCTCATCGGCGTGGGTTTCGGGCCGTCGAACCTCGCCCTCGCCATCGCGGCCGAAGAACTCGACAGCGAACGGAGTTGTCTCTTCTTCGAGCGAAGCTCCCGGCTGCGGTGGCACCCCGGGATGCTGATCGACGGCTCACGCATGCAGATCTCGTTCCTGAAGGACCTGGTCTCACTGCGCAACCTGGCCAGCCGGTACACCTTCCTGCAGTACACCAAGGCCAAGGGCCGCCTCGAGCAGTTCGTGAACCTGAACGACTTCCGGCCGACCAGGCTGGAGTACCAGGACTACCTGGAATGGGTGGCGGAATCGTTCTCCGATCAGGTCCGCTACAACTCCGAGGTCACCAGGGTGACGCCGATCCGGCGGGCGGGTGAGGACGCGCACCGGTTGTTCCGGGTGGAGGCGCGTGACACCGGTACCGGGCAGACGACCATCCGTTACGCGGCCAACGTCGTGCACGCCGCCGGTGGACGGCCCCGGCTGCCCGCCGGTGGTGTCTGCGCCGGCCCGGCCGTGGTGCACTCCAGTGATTTCCTGCCGCGGTTCCCCGACCACTTCGCCGACCGGTCGCGTCCTTACGAATTCGGTGTCGCCGGCGACGGCCAGAGCGCCGGTGAGATCGCCGCGTATCTGCTGAGCCGGTATCCCGCGAGTCGCGTGCACCTCCTGCATTCCGGCTATGCGCTGCGGGCGGCCGACAGCAACCCGTTCGTCAACGAGCAGTTCTTCGAAGGCAAGGCGAACTCCTTCCACGCCAGGACGAAATCGGACCGGGCGGGGCTGCGGGCGGAGCTGCGCAACACCAACTACGGAGTGGTGGAACCCGGCTTCCTCGACGACCTCTACCGGATGGTGTACGACGACGAGGTCCGCGGTACCCGCAGGCTGATCGTCCACCCGGGCACCAAGGTCACCGCCGTCGGTGCGGACGGCACCGCCCTGCGGGTCGCGGTCACCGATCGGCGCGGCGGGGACGAGGAGATCCGGTGTGACGGGGTGGTGCTGGCCACCGGGTACGTCCGCGAGCTGGACGAGGCGATCTTCGCGGACCTGGCGCCGTTCCTGCGGGAAGAATCCGGAGATCTCGTGCTGTCACCCGAATACCGGGTGCGCACCACCGCGGAACTGGAAGGCGGCTTCTACGTCCAGGGCTACGGCGAGTCTTCGTTCGGTCTCGGCGACACCTTGTTGTCCCTGTTGCC
The DNA here is from genome assembly GCF_001953865.1 of Amycolatopsis coloradensis. Classification (GTDB taxonomy): domain Bacteria; phylum Actinomycetota; class Actinomycetes; order Mycobacteriales; family Pseudonocardiaceae; genus Amycolatopsis; species Amycolatopsis coloradensis. The sequence continues at coordinate 15,363 of NZ_MQUQ01000025.1, read as the reverse complement.
GTTCCGGGCCAAACAGATCTTCACCGACCTCTGCAAGCAGACCCCGCCGCCGGTGCGGACCCGACGGCCGGTCGAGGTGTCCAGGGCGTCGGCGTATCCGCCGCCGCAGTACGTCGAAACCGATCCGGAGAAGATCTACGCGGTGATGGAGCGGTTCACCTTCGCCACCCTGATCTCCGCCCGGGGCGCGGAGGATCCGGTGGTGACGCACCTGCCGATGACGCTCGACCGGGCGCGCGGCGAGCACGGAGTCCTTTTCGGACACCTGGACCGGGCCAACCCGCACGTGCAGCTCATCGACGGCCACCAGTTGACCGTGCTGTTCCACGGGCCGAACGCCTATCTTCCCCCGCAGGTCTTCGAAACCAGCGTGCTCCCCACCTGGAACTCGATGAACGTGCATGTGCGAGGCCGTGGCCGCCTGCTTCCCGATCGGGCCGCACTGCTGGCCGGGCTCTCCGGTATCTGCGTGAAAGCCGATCCCGGTGAGAATTCCTATCGACTGGACCTCGACGATCCGCGCATTGACCGGATGATCGAGCACATAGTAGGTTTCGAAATAGAGATCCATGAATTGGTGGGCCGGTTCAAGCTGTCCCAGGAACTCGATGACCAGAACAGAAGGCTGGCCGCCTCCGTGCTGTCGGCCACAGCGCGGCGCGGTGAACTCGAACTGATCGAGGAAATCGTCGGGCTGAATGTCGTCCAGGGATGACAATGCGAGAAGAACAGACCTCACGAAACCTCGATCGCGCGTTCGTGCGCTCGGTGCTGAGCGCCGCGAAATCCGGGAAAGGCGCTGTCCTGCTGTATGAGGGAGCGCCGCAGACAGGGAAGACCTGGGTGCTCGGCGAAGTCCTCGGGCTCGCGGCGGACGCCGGATTCGCGACCATCCGGCTCGGCGCGGACGAACACCCGGCCGTCGGCGCGGCCACGCACGCGGAACCGACCGTCGTGGCGATAGACGACGTGCATCGTGCCTCGCCCGGCTTCGCGCGAGAGCTGCTGGCCATGGTCACCGCCGGGACACGAACGGTCTGGGTGCTGGCCCGTGAATCCGGCGCGGGCTGTCCCGAGGTCGAGCGGCTTTGCCGGGTGCTCGGCGACACGAGGGCGGAACTCGTCCCGTGGACGGAGGACGAGACCGCCTGTTATCTCACCGATCGGCTGCACGCCACGCCGGATCTCGCGCTGACCCGCCTGGCCAATACCGCCGGCGGAAACCCGGCCCTGCTCGAAGCGCTCGTCGACGGCTTGTCGCACGAGGGTTTCCTCGAGGTCGGCGACGGGTGCGCGCGACTGGTCAAACCCGGGCTGCCCGAAGGCGTGCTGTCCGCGGTACGTGACCGCGTCCTGCGGTTGTGCGGCGAGCAACTGGCTCGGGACGCGCTTGTCGAGCTCACCCGGTCCGCGCTTCCGGCAGGCGGCGTTCCCGCCGGTGTCGTCCGTGAGCCGCGGGAGACGATGGCCCGCGCGGCCAAGGCTTGGTATTCGGGGGACCTGTCCCTCGGCTTACGGCTGGCCCATCAGGCGATTTCGGAGAGCGGGCGGCTCGCCGCCGACGAGGCGCCCGCCGAGGTGGAGATCGCGGCCGCCGTCGTACTCGCCGACGCGTCCCGGTTCGAGGAGTGCGACGCGACACTGGCCGCGGTCCGTGATCGGATGCGGTGGACCGGGCAGACCCGATGGGAGGCCCCGTGGTCGGCGGCGAAGGCCCGCCGGCTGGCGAAGGCCGGGCGGCTGAGCGACGCCGTCGCGGTGGTGAACAGCCGAGACAGCGCGGAGTTGTCCTCGTCCGAGCTGGCGGTGCTCGCACTGGCCGCGCTTCGTGATGGCGACATCGCGAAGTCGGCACGGTATGTGCGCCGGTGCAAGCTTATCGAGGGCGATCCGGCGGAGTACGGCTCGGTCGTCTTGCAGCTCGCCGAAGCCCAGTACGGCCCCGAGCACGCGTTGTCGCTGATGAAGGAGATGTACGGGACGGGACGGCGGCTGCGGGAGCTGCTCGTGCACGAGCCGTCGGTGGCCGCGCTGATCGTGCGGGTCGCCCGGTGCGGCGACGACCTCCCCACCGCGCGGTGGGTCTGCGGACTGATCGGCGATCTGGCGGAGGACGACCTGCCTGCCTTCCGGGCGGCAGACCTGCACGCGCACGGATTGTCGCGGCGGGACACCGGCCTTCTGGCCCAGGCGCGGCTGCTCTACGCGGACAGCTGGTCGCGCGCCAGGGTGGTCGAAGACATCGCCGACATCGCGCCGGCCGACGCGAGCCCGCGAACGGCCAACGCGCTCCAGGAGGCGCTTTCGCTGTATTCGGAGGCGGCCGCGGCACGCGACTTCGCCAGGGTCCGAAGCAGGCTGCGTTCGGTCGGCGTCTACGACACTTATGCGCGTTTCAGTGGAATTCCCGGGGTGACGTTCCGGGATCTGACGGACAAACAGGAAAGCATCGTCCGGCTGGTGGCCGACGGCCTGACGAACCACCAGATCGCGAACCAGGTGTTCGTCACCACGCATACGGTCAATTTTCATCTCAGGAAGATCTTTCGCAAGATCGGCGTGAATTCGCGGGTGGAATTGGCCGCGTTGTACAAGTCTTGGGCAAGTTCGGAATTGCCGCGTTCGGGTTGATGACCATCGGGGGCGCCACCGGCCCCGGCCCAGCGGGTCAGTGCGTTGTGACGATCTAAGGAGTGCGGTCTTGTCTCGTACCGATCAGCCGGATGCCGGAGTCGTCCGCGCGGCGCATGCCGTCCGGACCGGGAATCTCATCACCGACTTCTACGACGAGGTACGGGAACTGTCGGCCGCGACCTGGCCGGCGCCGGCGCGGGACGATCCGGCGCGGTTCGGCGTGGGCGGTGTGTTACCCGACCTGACCCCGGCGGTCCGCGAGTACTTCGCGGCGGCCGAGGCGTCCTGGCACGAGATGGGCAGCTACCGCGGCCACGAGCTGATGCTGCTCAACCTCGCCCGCAACCCGGGGACCAACACGACGAAGACCTTCGCTTCGTTGCTGATCGTCGCGCGGGCCGCGGAGTTCGTCCGGCAGCACGGCGAACCCGTGGTGATCTTCTCGCCGACTTCGGCGAACAAGGGAACCGCGCTGCGGGACGCGCTGGCGCGAGCGGTGTCGTGCGGGCTGGTCCAGCCGGACCAGCTGCGGGTGGTCGTCCTCGCGCCCGCGGCGAACATCGCCAAACTGCGTACCGACGCGTTGTCCGCGGACCCCCGGCTGGCGGAGCTGAACCCCTTGCTGACCTACGACGATCCCGTCGCGGAGAACGTCAAGGTGCTCGGCCGCCGCTTCGTCGATGAGTACGCCGAAACGTTGCTGCGGCAGCACGGCCGCCACCTCTGGTACTCCCTCGACCTGGACAATTACCTGGTCGCCGACGTCGGCCGCGCGTTGTTCGAACACGCCGTCGCGCCCGTCGACAAGGCCGACCGGCAGCGCACCCACGCCCACGCGGTGTCGAGTGCTTTCGGTCTGCTCGGCTACCACCTCGGGCGCGACCGGCTGGAACGTGACGGGCAGTCCGATCCGATGCGCCGCCCGCACAGCCTGCTCGTCCAGCATCTCGGGACCCCGGACATGGTGTTGCACCTGCGGCACGGCGACTTCGACCGCGACCGCGTCCCGCGGTACCGGCTCGATCCGGCGACCGGGCGGCACGAGCAGCGGTCCGACCCGCGTTTTCCCTACCACACGGGCGATCCCGGCGAGGTGCTCGATCCGACCTTCTACACGCGACGGCCGGCGACGGCGAACCGGATGACCGACATCATCAACCGGCACGGCGGAGACGGAATCGTCGTGTCCGAGCTGGAATGCCGGCAGCGGTACCCGGAGCTGAGCCCGCTGCTCACCGACGCCGGTTTCCCGGTACCGGCCGATCCGGCCGCGGTGCGCGAGTGGTCGCTCATGATGGCGCTCACCGGTGTCCTCAACGGCATCGACCGCGGCCTTGTCGATTCCGCGCACGACGTGGTCGTGCACGGTTCGGGCTGGTACACCGACGAAGACATGAAGCCGCTGACCGAGCGCGGGGTGACGCCGGTGTCCTCGGCGGAGGAGGTCTTCAAGTACGTTTCCGCCGGGAGCGGGCCTTGGTGATCCGGCGCTCGCTCGTCGCGCGGCCGGTGTTCGCCTGGCGTACCGGCACCCGGCCGTCGCTGGTGCGGACCAGATTGGCGTTCGACGACGCGCGTTTGCGCCGGGCGACGTACGTCCGTTCCACCATCGGCGGTTCGCTCACCCTCGGCTACGCCGGTCTGCCCGAGGGCGCCAGCCATGTCGTGCCGTTCCTGGAAGAACAGGCCGCCGGTGGTGACACGATCCACCGGGAGACCCGAACGGTGCGGTGGGCCGAGGCACTGGCGCCGTCCGGCGTCGACCTGCTGGCCATCGGCGCACCGGCCGCACGGCTCCGGTCGCTGAGGTCGGCAGGCGACCTGCTGCTTCCGTTCCGCATCGAGCTCGTCGTGCCGGTCGTGCCGGACGCCGGGGCCATGCGGGCCCGGATGTCGAGGAAGGAGCGTCAGCGAGTCGCGCGACAGCGGCGCGACCTCGGCTGGACCCTCGAACACGCCACCGCCACCGAGGATTTCGAGTGGTTCTACGAACACGTGCACCTGCCGACGATGCGTGCGCGACACGGTCCCGCGACGCGCAGCCTGGAGCGTGAGATCGCGTTCCAGTGCGTCTTTCGCCGGGGTGTCCTGTTCTTCCTCACCGAAGGGCCCGAACGCATCGCGGGGATGCTGTGCCTGGTCAACCGGCGGACCCGCACCCTCACCCTGCGGTTGGCAGGCGTGACGCACGGAGCCCGCTCGCACTACGGCACGGGCGCGTTCGCGGCGTTGTACGCGCTGATCCTGGAATGGGCGGCCGCCAACGGCATCCGGGCGGTCAACCTGTCCGGATGCGAGCCGTTCCTGAGCAAGGGCATCTTCCAGTTCAAGCGCAAGCTGCACCCGCGGGTGGTCCTGCCGGTCGACCACTTCGGCGGCAAACGGTTGCTGCTGCGGGTGCTCCGGGACACCCCTCGGGTGCGTGACCTCCTGGTGGCCAACCCGGTCGTCGCCGAGACTCCCGACGGCGCGCTGGAAGCGGTGTACTTCCACGACGAGCAACGCCCGGCCCGGCTGGACCTCCGGTGGGAGGGCACCGGCCTGCGCGCCGCGCGGCTGACCCACCTGGACGTGTTCCTGCGGGACACCGCGGAGAGGGGGACACCATTCGCATCGGCGTGATGATCCTGCCAACGGCCCGCTGGCGGGAGGCACGGCAGTCGTGGAAAATGGTCGACGAACTGGGTTTCGCGCACGCCTGGACCCTCGACCACATCGCGTGGCGCGAGCTGGCCGGGCGACGGTGGTACTCCGCGATGCCCACACTCGCCGCGGCCGCGCAATGTACCCGGCGGATCCGGCTCGGCACGCTGGTCGCGTCCCCGAACTTCCGGCATCCGGTGCCCTTCGCGAAGGAAGCGCTCACCCTGTCCGACCTTTCCGGCGACCGGTTCGTGCTCGGAATCGGCGCGGGAGCGTCCGGTGCCGACGCGAAGGTGCTGGGCGGGGTGCCGTGGTCGCCCGCCGAGCGCCGGGACCGCTTCACGGAGTTCGTCGAGGTCGTCGACCAGCTGTTGCGGCAGCCGTGTTCGGACTACGCGGGCCGGTTCTACTCCGCGCGCGACGCGTGGATCGACCCGGACGGCGGCGCGCGCGACAGGATTCCGGTGGTGGTCGCCGGAAGCGGTCCCACCGGCATGCGGTTGGCCGCCCGCCACGGGGACGGTTGGGTGACCAACGGCGTCGCCGCGCGCCGGGGGCGGGTGCCCCCGGCGGTGACGCCCGAGCTGGCCCGCGAGCAGATCGACGCCGTCCGGCGGACGTGCGTCGAGGAGGGCCGTGATCCCGCGACGCTGAAGGTGTTCCTGATGAACGTCAATCGAGCGCAGGCAGCGTTCTCCTCGGCCGCCGCGTTCGCCGACACGGCAGGCCGGTACGCGGAGATCGGGGTGACCGACCTGATCGTGCCGTTCCCGAGAAGCGAACCGCCGTACGAAGGAGATCTGCGTGTGCTGGAACAGGTCGCAGCGGATGTGCTGCCCATGGTGGCGGGGGACTGACTGATGTGCGGAATCGCCGGTTGGGTGGACTTCACCCGCGATCTGTCGGCAGCGGGTGCCCGCCTCGGTGAGATGACCGGCGGGCTGGCGCCTCGCGGCCCGGACGGCGAGGGGGTGTGGCTGTCGCGCCATGCTGCCGTCGGTCACCGCAGACTCGCGGTCATCGACCTCGCCGGTGGCAAGCAGCCGATGATCACCACCCGGTCACCCGGTGGCGGGCAGATCGTGCTGACCTACAGCGGCGAGATCTACAACTTCCGGGAGCTGCGCGCCGAGCTCGTCGCGCGCGGGCACCGGATGCGCACGCAGTCCGACACCGAAGTGGTCCTGCGCTCCTATGTGGAGTGGGGCGCCGCGGCGGTCGAGCGCATGGTGGGGATGTTCGCCTTCGCCGTCTGGGACACCGACCGGCGCCAGCTGCTGCTGGTTCGCGACCGGCTTGGCGTGAAACCGTTGTACTACCACCGTTACGCGGGCGGCCTGCTGTTCGGGTCCGAGCCGAAGGCGATCCTCGCCAACCCGCTGTTCACCGCCAGGATGAGTGAACAGTCGCTGCCGATGCTGTTCAACGCCCGGCTCACGCCGTCGGGCGCGACGCCGTTGCTGGGGCTGGCCGAAGTACGGCCGGGGCACGTTCTGAGGTTCACCCCCGGCGAGTTCGCCGAGTCGAGATACTGGGCGTTGCACGGCGAGGAGCACACCGACGACCTCGACAAGACGGTGTCGACGGTGCGTGAACTCGTCGAGCGGATCGTCGCCGAGCAACTGATCTCCGACGTGCCGCTCGGCACGTTGCTCTCCGGTGGTCTTGACTCGTCCGTGGTGGCCGCACTGGCCGCGGAGACACTGCGGGAGAACGGCTCCGGGCCGTTGTCGACGTACTCGGTCGATTTCGCCGGTGCCGAGTCGGACTTCCGGCCGACCGCGCTGCGCCCCGACCGGGACAGCCCGTACGCCAAGCTGACCGCCGCGCATATCGGCGCCGCCCATCACGAGGTGATCGTCGACGACGAGCGCATGCGCTCCGCCCTCCCGATCGCCAGGCACGCGCGCGACCTGCCGAGCCTCGGGCAGTTCGACGCGTCGATGCTGGAGCTGTTCCGTTCGGTCCGCGAGACGTCGACCGTCGCGTTGTCCGGTGAGGCGGCGGACGAGGTGTTCGGCGGCTACCCGTGGTTCCGTCACCCGGACGCGGTCTGGGCGGACACGTTTCCCTGGATGGGGGACGGCGTCCGGCTGACCGACTTCGTCGCGCCGGACGTCCGCGCCCGGATCGAACCGAGGGAACAGGAACAGGACCTCTACCGGACGCTGCTGGCCGAGGTGCCCGGCCTGCCGGGGGAATCCAAGCTGAACGCGCGGATGCGTGAGGTCCTGTACCTGAGCATGCAGGCCCCGCTCGGCTTGTTGCTGGACCGCAAGGACCGGATGAGCATGGCGGTGGGCCTCGAAGTTCGGGTGCCGTACTGCGACCATCGGCTGATCGAGTATGTCTGGAACGTCCCGTGGGAGATGAAGACCGCGGACGGCAGGGAGAAGAGCCTGCTCCGGCTGGCGTTCGGCGACCGGCTGCCGCCCGCGGTCCTCGACCGGCCCAAGAGCGCCTATCCGGCGTCGTTCTCTCCTGGCTACGGCGCACAAGTGATCGCCGGTGTCCGCGCGCTGGCGGGCGACCCGGACTCCCCGTTGGCCGGAGTGCTCGACGGGCAACGGATCGAGGACATGATCTCCGCCGCGGACCGGCCGACGATGACGCACGCCAACCATGCCCACATCTTGATCCCGTTGCTGGAGGTCGACCTGTGGATGCGCGAGCTGGGAGTGACCCTTTGCTGACGGCACCGATGGGGGAAACCGATGTCCGAGCGTGGTGACTTCGCCGGTGCGCCGTCGGGGACGGACCCGCGAACCGATCTCGTCCGGTCGATCTTCGCCGACGTGCTCGGCGAACCGTGGGTGGCCGCGGACGACGACTTCTTCGAGCTCGGTGGCCAGTCGATGCTGGCATCCCGCCTGCTGAGCCAGTTGCAGGCGGCTTTCGGCGCGCAGATCACCCCACGGGAGTTCTTCACCGCGCCGACGCCCGCCGGGGTGGCGAGCAGGCTCGACACGTACCGGACGAGCCGCCCGCCCATCGAGCGGAAGGACCGGCCCGCGCGGGTCCCGTTGTCGTTCGCGCAGCAGCGCCAGTGGTTCCTCAACCAGGTCGCCGGTGGCGGGGCCGGTTACAACACCCCGCTGGCCTTGTGGCTGTCGGGTGAGCTGGACGTCGAGGCGATCCGCCAGGCGGTGCGCGATGTGATCGCCCGGCACGAGCCGCTCCGGACGATCTTCCCGGCGGAGGCGGGAACGCCGAGGCAGGAGGTCCTCGAGGTCCCGGACGCGGCCACGGCGGTGGTGGTGATCGACGTCGAGCCGGACAAGGCGCAAGAGACGGTCCGGCGGTACGCGTCCGAAGGCTTCGACCTGACCGAGGACGCGCCACTGCGGACCTATTTGTTCGTCCTCGGTCCCGACGAGCATGTGCTTTTGCTCGCGCTGCACCACATCGCGGTCGACGGCTGGTCGTTCGAACCGCTGCGGCGCGACCTGTCCACCGCCTACCGGGCCAGACTGACCGGTAGCGCGCCACCATGGCCGGAACTGCCGGTGCAGTACGCGGATTACGCCCAGTGGCAACGGGAACTGAGCGACCGTGACGAGGATTCCCTGCTGGCCGACCAGCTGGACTACTGGCGGACGGCGCTCAAGGGCACGCCAGGGCAGCTCACCCTGCCGACCGACCGCTCCCGCCCGGCCGTCGCGGGCTACGACGGCGGCCGGGTGCGCCTGCATCTCGGAGCCGAACTGCACCACCGGCTCGCCGCCCTCGCCAGGGAGCATCAGGCCACGCTGTTCATGGTCATCCAGGCCGGCATCTGCGCCCTGCTGACCAGGCTGGGCGCGGGCACCGACGTGCCGATCGGCGCGCCCATCGCCGGCCGCACCGACGCGGCGCTGGACGACCTCGTCGGATTCTTCGTCAACACGCTCGTCCTGCGCACCGGCACGGCGGGCGACCCGGACTTCCACGAGCTGATCGAGCGGGTCCGCACGACCGACCTCGCCGCGTTCGACGCCGCCGACGTGCCGTTCGAACACGTCGTCGAAGCGGTCAACCCGGTTCGTTCCCTCGGCGTGCACCCGCTTTTCCAGGTGCTGTTCCTGGTGGACGCGAACGTCGAGCCCGCGCTGGACGCGCCGGGCCTCACATCCCGGTTCGAGGCGGTCGACATCGGGACCTCCCGGTTCGAATTGTCGTTCAACTTCAAGGAGAAGCTGTCCGCCGACGGTGAGCCGGACGGGGTCGACGGCCTGGTCGAATACACCACCGACGTGTACGACCACGGCACGGTCGAGGCCATGGCCGAGCAGCTGTGCCTGGTGCTGGAGCAGGCCGCCGGTGACCCCGGGCTGCCGATGTCGCGGTACGAACTGCTGTCCGCGCCCGCCAGGCAACGGGTGCTGACCGAGTGGAACGACTCGGCCAGGGCCCTGCCTGCCACCGACCTCGCCACGTGGCTGGAGAACCAAGCCGAGCGGACACCGGCGGCGGTCGCCGTCGTCACGGACACGGTCAGCGTCACTTACGCCGAACTGCACGCCAGGGCCAACCAAGTGGCCAGGGAACTGACAAGGCGGGGCGCCGGGCCCGAGCGGGTCGTCGCGGTGGTGCTGGACCGCTCCGTGGAACTCCTGGTCGCGATGCTGGCCACCGTCAAGGCCGGCGCGGCCTATCTCCCGGTGGATCCGGACTTTCCCGACGACCGGGCCGGTTTCATGATCGCCGACGCCGCGCCCGCGGTCGTGGTGACGAGCGCCGAGCACGCACACCGGGTGCCCGGCGCCCTGGTCCTCGACGACCCCGAAGACGTGGCGCGGATCGACCGGTGGCCCGCGGCGAAACTGGCCGGGGACGAGCGGCGCGGCGGGGGAGCGGCCGCTGCCGCCTACGTGATCTACACCTCCGGCTCGACAGGGGTGCCCAAGGGAGTCGTGATGCCCGCGGCCGGACTGCTCAACATGGTCTGCTGGCAGGCGGACGGCGGTTCCGGGTACCCGGGTGGGGTCACCGCCCATCTGGCGAGTGTCGGGTTCGACATGTCGTTGCAGGAGACGCTCGCGACGCTCGCCCGCGGTGGCACGGTGGCGATCCCGGAGCCGGATCTCCGCACCGATCCGGCGCGGCTGGTGCACTGGATCGACCGGCACCGGGTGCGCATGATCATGGCGCCGGCGTTGCTGCTCGACAGTCTCTGCTCGGCCGCCGTCGCCGAGGGCACCGAGTTGCCGACCTTGACCGACATCGTGCAGGCGGGATCGGCGCTGACACTGGGCGATGACCTTCGCTGCCTGCTGGCCGCCCGGCCGGGCCGACGGCTGATCAACCAGTACGGGCCGACGGAGACGCATTGCGCGCTCTCGTTCCCCGTGCCCGGCGAGGTCGCCGCGAGCGGCCGGACCACGACGGTCCCGCTCGGCCGTCCAGTGTGGAATCACCGGGTCTACGTGCTGGACGAGACAGCACGGCCGGTCCCGCCCGGTGTGCTCGGCGAGGTGTACATCGCGGGCGCGGGGGTGGCCCGTGGCTATCTGGCCAAGCCCGGCCTCACCGCGTCGAAGTTCCTCCCGGATCCGTTCGGCGCACCCGGCGAGCGGATGTACCGGACGGGTGATCTGGCCAGGTGGAACAGTGACGGCACGGTGACGTTCGCCGGCCGGGCCGACCACCAGGTGAAGATCCGGGGCTACCGGGTGGAACCCGGGGAGATCGAAACGATCCTGCACGAGCACGCCGGGGTGGCACAGGCCGCCGTGACCGCGATCGAGGTGGCGCCGGGAGACCTCCGGCTCGTGGCGTACGTGGTGGGCACCGGTGCCGTCCGGCTCGACGTCGCCGAGTTGCGCCGGCATGTGTCCGGGTCCCTGCCCTCCTTCATGGTCCCGGCCTCGTTCGTCGTACTGGACCGGTTGCCGGAAAACGCCAACGGGAAAGTGGACCTCGCCGCGCTGCCCGCTCCACGGTGGACGGCGACCGGCCGGGCACCGCGCACCCCGCAGGAAGAACTGCTGTGCCGTCTGGTCGCCGAGGTGCTGGGGCTCGCCGAAGTCGGTGTGGACGACGGGTTCTTCGATCTCGGCGGCCACTCGCTGCTGGCCGCCAAGCTGGCGGGCCGGGTGCGTTCGGTGTTCGGCGTCGACCTGCCGGTGCGGGTGGTCTTCGACCGGCAGACGGTCGCGGGCATCGCCAAGGCCATCGACGGGCCGGCGTCCAGCAGGCTGCCGGTCAGGGTGATGCGCAGACCGGCCCGGGTGCCGCTGTCCTTCGCGCAGCACCGGTTGTGGTTCGTCGAGCAGCTGGCGGCACGGGCGGACGATGGTTCGGCGTACCACCTGCCGTCGGTGTTCTCGCTGACCGGCGAGGTGGACGTGGCCGCGTTGCAGGCGGCGATCGGTGACGTGATCGCCAGGCACGAAAGCCTGCGAACCGTGTTCCCGTTGTCCGGTGACGAGCCGTACCAGCGGGTGCTCGACCCCGAACCGTTCCGTCTGACCACAGTGGACAGTCCGGAGCCCGGCGTTCCCGCCGCCGTGGCGGCCGAAGTCGACCGGCCGTTCGACCTCGAGCACGAGCCGCCGTTGCGCGCCAAGCTCTTCCGGCTCGCCCCCGACCGGCACGTGCTGCTGATCTGCCTGCACCACATCGCCACCGACGGCTGGTCGATGCGGCCGCTGTTGCGGGATCTGTCCACCGCGTACGCCGCAAGGCAGGCGGGTGGCGCCCCGGACTGGGCGCCGTTGCCGGTCCAGTACGCGGACTACACGCTGTGGCAGCGGGAAAACCTCCGCACCGACGGCACGGGTATCGCGGAGCAGCTGCGGTACTGGACAGGACAGCTGGCCGGTCTGCCCGAACAACTGGAGCTTCCGCTGGATCGGCCCCGCCCGGCGGTACGCAGCCGGCGTGGCCGGACCATCTACTTCGGACTCGACGCCGATCTGCACGAAGGCCTCACCCGGCTCGCCGGAACCGGGGGCGCCAGCTTGTTCATGACCTTGCAGGTGGTGCTGGCCGGTTTGCTCACCCGGCTGGGGGCGGGCACGGACATCCCGATCGGCGCGGCGATCGCGGGCCGCAACGACGACGCGTTCAGTGATCTCGTCGGCTTCTTCGTCAACAATCTGGTGCTCCGCACCGACACCAGCGGCAACCCGACCTTCACCGAACTAGTGGCGAGAGTGCGGGAAACCGACTTGGCCGCCTACGCCAACCAGGACGTGCCGTTCGAGCGACTGGTCGAAGTGCTCAATCCGGCGCGATCGTTGAGCTACAACCCGCTGTTCCAAGTGTCACTGGTCCTGCAGAACGCGGGCGAGGCCACGCTGGAACTTCCCGGCGCGGAAGTGACCGAGCACCAGGCCGGGCTGCGCAACGCCAAATTCGATCTGCTGTTCGCGTTCACCGAGCGGCGTGACGCCGGCGGCCGTCCACAAGGCATCGACGCGCTGGTCGAGTACGCCACCGACATCTTCGACGAAGAGACGGTCACATCCCTGACCCAGCGGCTGGTCCAGGTGGTGCGTGCCGCGGTCGCCGATCCAGGTTCGCGCCTGGGCGCCGTCGATATACTGCTCCCGGGTGAGCGCGAGAAACTGCTCGCCATGTGGTCGGGCTGATGGAAAGGCGGCGACGGCAGATGAACCTCCGCGGTCACTTCACGCCCGGCCCGGAGTTCGGTGAGACCCTCCGCGCCGGTGCCCGCCGGGCACACGAGACAGGGGAGGTCGACGCCGCGAGCCTCGAGGCGCTGCGCCGATCGGGGCTGCTGGGCATGATGGTCCACGAAGACCACGGTGGCTGGGGCTACCCCCCGGCCACCGCGAACACCGTGATCGAGGCCGTCGCCGCGGACAACCCGTCGATCGCCATCATGTTGTACCTCCACTGCGCGGTGGTGGTGCGGATCGAGCAGTACGGCACCGAGGCCCAGAAGAAACACTGGCTGCCACGCGTCGCACGAGGCGGTGAGCTGGTGGCGTCCGCCTGGAGCGAGCCCGGATCGACCGCGGACAAGCGCTCGCTGTCCACGACCGCCCAGCGGGACACCGCCGGAGGATGGGAAATCAAGGGCGGCAAAACGTTCTCCACCAGCGCCACCGTCGCCGACTTCTTCATCGTGCTCGTGCAGCTTCCCGCCGGCACCGAAACAGCTCACGCCACCGGGCCCACCTACGGCGGGAGCGACCAGGCGCTGTTCCTCGTCGAAGCGGCCGCCCCCGGGGTCCAGGTACCCCCGGGCGCACTCGACATGGCCGGCATGCGCGGCTCCGGGACGGGAATGGTGCAGTTCCAGGACGTGACCGTCGCGGAAAGCAATCTGCTCTGCTCCGGCAGCGCCACCACCGAGGCGATCCAGTTGCCCCACCGGCTGGGGCTCACCCTCGGCGCGGTCAGCGTGGGGCTGGCGCAGGCGGCGCACGAAACCGCGCTCGGGCACGCCCGCGACCGCGGCCTCTTCGGCGAACCACGATTCCAGCGGCAGCTCGCCTCGACGGAGATCGCCGTCAGATCGGCCCGCGCCGCCGTCCGCGATCTCACCACCGGCCCGGCAGACGACAGAGTGCTGCGCGCCTACTGCGTCAAGGTCTTCGCCTCGGAGACCGGTGAGACCGTCTGCGGCACGGTCCGAGGTCTCCTCGGCAGCGCCGGCTACCTCCAGGCACACGAGATCAACCGGATCTCCCACGACGCCGAAGCCGTCACGCATATGGGGCCGCCCACGCACTTGTGCCTCGACCTGATCGCGGGACGATGGGATCCCGCGCCCGGCCCCGATCGGTAGCCTTCGAGGTTCCACTGACCGCGACGCGCACATCCATGCCAGGCCTGCCAGGAGGAAGCTATGTCCGTCGAGGACGAGGTGGCCAGGCCGCTGCGGTCGAATCCGGTCTGGTTTCGGTGGCTGGCCGCGGCGTCGCTCGCCAGGCTGCCCCAGACGATGCTGCCGGTCGCGCTGGTCCTCACCGCCCACGACGTGACGGGGTCGTTCGTCGGCGCCGGTTTGCTGAGCGGCGCCAGCGCGCTGACCTACGCGGCGTGCGCGCCTTGGCGGGGCAGGCAAATGGACCGGGCCACGCTGCCTCGTGCGCTGGGCTGGTCGCTGCTGGGGTCGACGGCAGGCCTGGTCGCCACGGCGATCGCGGCCGCCGCGGGTGCGCCTTTGGTGGTGCTGCTGGCTTTGGTCGTCGTGGCGGCGGGCAGCGGTGCGGGAGTGAGCGGGGCGTACCGGTCGCTGTTGCCGCTGGTCCTGCGGCCCGGCCAGCTCAAGCAGGCGTACGCGATCGACGCGGTCGCGCTGCAGTCGGCGTGGATCGGCGGTCCGGCGCTGGCGGCCGTGGTGGCCGCTCTGGTCGGGCCACAGGCGTGTATCGGCGCGGTGGCCGCTGTCGTGGCATCGGGTGCGCTGCTCAGCTGGACGTTGCCGAGCCGGGCACCCGCGAGCGGCCCCCGGCAGTCGTCGTCGGCGCGCACCCTGCTGGCGCGGCTCTGGGTGCCGCTGCTGCTCAACGTGGGCATCGGCATCAACCTCGGCGCACTCGACGTCGCCCTTCCCGCGTTGCTGGCGGACCACGGCAGTCGCACCACGAACGGCGGCCTGGTGCTAGCAGGTATCTTCGCCACGAGCGCGCTCAGTGGTTCCGTCTATGCGGCCTTACCCGCCACGAACCTGCTGCGCAGAGCCCCCAGTCTCACCGTGGCCTGGGTGCTGATCTCCGTGTACGGCTTCATCACCGTGATCGCCGCCGTGACCCCTTCGCTGGTGCTCGCCATCGCCGGCCTGCTGATCGCCGGACTGGCCTTCGCGCCGGGTGACACCGCGGCTATGTTGCTGGTCCCCGAGAAGGTCTCGCCGGATCGGCTGGCGGAGGCGTTCGGGTACTTCTCTGCTTTCGGCTATCTGGGGACCGCCGCCGCCAGCCCGGTGGCGGGATTGCTCGTGACACGATTCGGCGCCGACGCGGGTCTGCTCCTGGCGGGCCTGGCGCCACTGCTCACCGCCGTGATAGTGCCGATCACCCGGCTACGGAAGAACTAGTGCCCGGCACCGGAAGTTCGCCACACCACACGCACCGGCATGTCGCGAAAGCCACTTTCGGGACATCAGACGTCCCGAAAGTGGCTTTCGCG
>NZ_MQUQ01000024.1 GCF_001953865.1 Amycolatopsis coloradensis | reverse complement strand
GGGCGTGAACGAAGACGTCCCCGGCGCCGGAGTCGGGGTTGATGAAGCCGAAGCCCTTGTCCTCGTCGTACCAGGCCACCGTGCCGTCGGCACCGTCCGTGATACCAGGCGCAGCGGGTGAGCCGGCTCCTGCTCCCAGCGGGATCACGTGCCCGGCCTGCGGGCCGCGCTCGCCGTCGACGATCAGGAAGGCCACCCGCTGCCCCTCGGTGACCACGCCGCCGGTCACGATGGCGGAGCTGTGCACGAAGATGTCGGCGCCGCCGCCGTCCGGCGACGCGAAGCCGTACCCCTTGCCCGGCTCGTACCAGTTGACGGTGCCGAGCAGGCCCACGGCGCTGCCGGTGGCCGCATCGGCGGTGACGCGAATGCGCAGCGCCTGGGGCCCGCGGTCGTTCTCGCCGACCTCGAACACGACGGCCTGACCCTCGCGGAGCATTTTCGCGCCGCCGTCCCCGACGATCTCGGAGGCGTGCACGAACACGTCCGGCGAGCCGTCCTCGGGCGCGAGGAAGCCGAAACCCCGTTCGGCGTCGAACCAACGGACGGTCCCTTGCGGCATAAAAGGCTCCAGGTCGAGAGGGCGGGCACTGGCCCCCAGTCTCCCCGACAGACCTCCGGTCCGTCGGGCCGGGTCCACAGGCGGGCGGTGCGGAGCCAGGGGTGGGCCGTTGGTTCACCTAGCGACACGCCGAGTTTTGAGACCAGGTCTAAAGCCTCAGCTGCAAAAGTTCGGCGTTGTGCTGGCCGACCGACGGCGCCGCGAGGGGCGCGAGGCGGCCGCCGTCGACGAGGATCGGCGACTTCGGGGCCAGGTGGGGGCCGACACCGGGTTGGTCGATTTCGTCGAACAGGTCGAGGTCGCGCAGGGCACCGCGGCCGAGTTCCTCGAAGGTCCGGTAGCGCTGCCACAGGATGCGGTGGCGATCCAGCGCGGCAGCTGCCTCGTCGAACGTGGTGCTCCGGAACCAGCGGGCCAGCAGTGTCGAGATCACGTCACGGTGTTCGTAGCGGGCGGATTCCCGCGAGAAGTCGATGCCCAGCGACTCGCTGAGGGCGGTGAACGCGGCGGTGAGGCCGGTGGCTGTCAGCAACTTCGTCCAATGGCGCTCCGTCAGCACCACGAGCATGACGCGAACTCCGTCGGCGGTGAGGAAGTCGCGGCCGTAGGTGCCGTAGACGTCATTGCCGGACTTGGTCCGGTCGTGGTCGGTGACCTGTGCTTCCGCGAGGTAGCCGAGATTGCCCGCGGTGGCCAGGGCGACGTCTTCGAGGGCGACGCGGATCGCGCGGCCCCGTCCGGTCTCCTGGCGGTGCCGTTCCGCCGCGAGCAGGCCGATCGCCAGGTACAGGCCGGCGGCGACATCCCAGGCGGGCAGCACGTGATTGACCGGTGCTGGAGCCTCGGCGGAGCCCGTGATCAGCGGGAAGCCGCTGCCCGCCTGCACCGTGTAGTCCACGGCGGCGCCACCTCCGGGGCGACCTTCGAGCAGGACGTGGATCACGTCGGGACGACGAGCGGACAGCTCCGCGTAGCCGAGATCCGGATGCCGGTCGGTGTTGCTGACGACGACGCACGGTCCACCGTGGACGATCAGGTCCACGACCCGCTTACGGTCCACTTCAGACTCCAGGTCGACGGCGACGGCGCGCTTTCCCTTGTTCAGCCCCGACCAGTAGAGACTGGTGCCGGAGTCGGCCAGCGGCCATCGGGTCCGGTCGGCCGCACCGCCGAGCGGTTCGACCCGGATGACGTCGGCGCCGAGCTGAGCCAAGGTGAGGCCGCACAACGGGGTCGCGACGTAGCTCGAGATCTCGACCACCCGCAAACCTGTGAGCAGCGCCGGGTTCGGGTCAGGCATCGTCGTCCTCCCGCCGGGTGAAGTCGGGCTTGCGGCGTTCGCGGTGGGAGGCGAGACCTTCGCGGACCTCCGGCCCGCCGAAGCCGTAGAACTCCAGCGCCAGCGAGGAATCGAAGATCGCGCCCGCGACCTGCCGGTACCACGCGTTCAGGCTCTGCTTGGTCCAGCGGATGGCGTTCGGGGCGCCGAGGGCCAACTCGCGCGCGACTTCTCGCGCGGTCGGCAGCAGATCGGCGTCCTCGTCGACGCAGAGGGAGACCAGGCCGATCCGCTCGGCTTCCTCGCCGGTCAGCGGACGGCAGGTCATCAGGTAGTACTTCGCCTTCGCCATGCCGCAGAGCAGCGGCCAGCACACGGCGGCGTGGTCACCGGCCGCGACGCCGAGGCGGGTGTGGCCGTCGATGATCTTGGCGGTCTTCGTGACCACCGAGACGTCGGCCAGTACCCCCGCGACGAGGCCGGCGCCGACAGCGGGGCCGTGGATGGCCGAGACGATCGGCTTCGAGCAGTCGATGACGTTGTAGACCAGGTCCCGGGCCTCGCGCATGGTGCGGGTTCGCGTTTCGTAGTCGTTCGACAGCTTCTCGACCAGGTCGAACGAGCCGCCGGCCGAGAATCCCTTGCCCTCGCCACGCAGGAGGACGGCGTTCACGTCCGGATCGCGGTCGAACTCCCGCCAGATGTCGGCGAGATCCGCGTGCGCGGCTTCGCTGACCGCGTTGAGGTTCGGCGCGTCCAGGACGAGTTCGACGACGCCCGCGTCGTCCGGGCCGTCCACCCGGAGGTTCTCGAAACGTGCGTAGCGGCTCATGCGCTTCCCTTCTTGCTCTGACCCAGAAAAAGGCCTTCGCGGTCGTACTTGCGGAGCTGGGCCAGGTCGTCGGCGCCCACCTCGGGCAGTTCCTCCAGATCGTCCGCTACCGCGAGCCCCCAGCCGCAGCGCGAACGGGCGTATTCGACGCGCTTGGAGAGTGGTTCGGGACCCGGCGCGACGTGGGTGAGGACGAGTTCGCCGTCGCGCCGGGTCAGGATCCCGACGTCGGTCACCACGGCACGTACGCGCGCACCGGGGCTCGTGACGTAGTCGCAGCGCTCGACGAATCGGCGCGGGCTCATCGTTCCGACGACCAGGGTCTCGTCGGCGTTGGTGACCACGTCGTTCGCGCCACCCGAGCCGACGAGGTGAGGGCCGCCGGTGATCCGGGTCGTGTTGATGTTGCCCAGCCGGTCGATCTCGGCCGCGCCGACGCAGGCGATCGACCGCGTGAACGGCCCGTTGACCACCGTGCCGAGTACCTGTTCCGTGTCGAGCAGCATCGACGACGTCGGGAAGTTCGCGAAGCTGAAGATGAACGGATCACCCGGTGTCGGCGTGTAGTCCCAGAGCCCAAGTTCGGCCGCGAGCGCGACACGGTGACCCTCCGCCTTCGCCGCCTCGACACCCACCCAGGCCGCGAGATTCGCCAGACCCGCACCGGCGAGGACGGCGTCAGCGCCGGTCTCCGCTATCCGTGCCCGGACGAGACCGGCCAGCCAGGTGGCCGCGCGTTCGGCCGGCGTCGCGGGGCCATCGTGCTCGCCTCGGCCGGTGGGTGGCGTCGGCTCACCGGCGGAGCGGACGAGGGCGCCGAGTCTGGCCTCGCCGAGCTTCGCGAGGTATGCGTCGTGGTCGGCGGGCTCGAGGATCCACTCCCGGATCCAGTCGTCGAACTCCGGCGATCGGCTCGCTTCCCGTGCGGAGATCCAGAACGCGACGTCCTCGGCATATCCCTCCACCGGCAGCCGCGTGCCCGCGGGCCCGGCGAAGACCCCACCTGGATGCGCTCCGAACGGTGCCTCGACGACGGCGAGCACCCGGTGCGCCGGAACACGGACCAGCGACGACCAGGGACGGAGATCATCGACGACCTTCTCCACCGTGGTTAAGACGCCCCGGCGGGCGGCGAACGCGCCGATCGACCCCTCGAACATCGGGGGAGCGATCGCGAGATTGCCCTGCCGGTCGGCGACCGCGGCGTGCACCAGCGCGACGTCCGGCACCAGAGGCGAGACCAGGCCCACCCGGCCGAACCGGGTGTCGACCTCCTCGTAGCCTTCGTTCCCGGCCATTGACGAGTCCCGCACGGATCCGGTCACCACGGCGGGCACCCCGGTGGCGGCGGCCCGCAAACGCTGGATGTAACTCAGGAACGACCAGTTCTCGACCTCGACCGAACCGTCGGCGTACGCCTTCTGGAAGATCGGATTCGGGGTGAACACCGGGAACGAGTCGCCGGAGTAGACGGTGACGACCTTCTCGACGCAGCCGGAGCGGAACAGCACGGCGCCGAGGGAGGAGAGGCTCGCCATGATCAGCGTGAACTTCGACGGCTTTCCCCAGTGCTGCCGGGCCAGTTCACGGACCAGCGCGCTCCAGCGGCTGTGGCCCATCATCACGTGCACGGCGTCACCGGTGCGGACGTGCCGCGCGATCGCCTCGTCCAGGCGGCAGAAGTCGGTCATGAGGGCACCCGCTCGACGAGGTTGACCTTCACATGGTCGGGACGCTTCAACGAGCCCTGGGGGACGAAGCCGACAACGGTTTTGACGTTGAGGGCGGAACGGATCCGTTGTTCGATGGTCGCGCGGAGTCCTGCCTGCTGTTCAGAAGTCAGACCGGTGTCCTCGACGACGACCGGGAGCGGGCGCTGCGTCGAATGTCCCTCGAAGTCGGCGCGGATCCGCATCTCGCCAATGGTCAGTTCGGCGACGAGTTGCTTGATCGCCGAAGGGAAGACGTTGATACCGCGCACGATGAGCATGTCGTCGGTGCGGCCGATGCACCGGACCTTGTAGCCGGTGCGGCCGCAGGAACAACCGGTCCCGGTGACGACGACGTGATCACGGGTGCGGAACCGCAGCAACGGGGACGCCCGGCGCCGCAACGCGGTGTAGACGAGTTCGCCTTGCGCGCCTTCGACCGGGGCGATCTGTTCGCCGGTGTCGGGGTCGACGAGTTCGGCGATCATCAGGTCGGGGGAGAGGAAGTGCATACCGTCGGCGGCTGCGCATTCACCCCAGTAGGTGCAGGCGATGTCCGTGCCGCCCAGCATCTCCCGCGACGTCGCGCCCCACAGCGATTCGAGCTTCTCGCGGACCGCGGGAAGACCACCGCCGGGTTCACCGCCGACACTGATCGCGCGGACACCGAGATCCCGCGCCGGACGGCCGACGATCGCCGGCGCCTGCTCGGCGAGATGGGAGAGGAAGTACGGGGTACCGATCAGTGCGTTGGGGCGCTGATCGGCTTGGACTCGCAGGAGCCGTTCCGCGCCGGCCTCCGCCCCGACCGGGATGTCGACGATCCCCATGTACTGGAGGATCTGCACGATCGGAAGCCCGCCGACGAACCCCTTGCTCATGCCGAAGGCGTGCAGCAGCCGGTCACCCGGGCGGAAACCGTTGGCATACAACGCTCGCGCGCCGAGTTCACACCAGGTGGCGATGTCGCCGGACGTCAGGCCGACGTAGGACGGGCTGCCCGTGGTACCGGACGATGCCTGGATCTGCACGACCTCGGACATCTCCGCGGCGACGTGCGTGCCCAGCGGCGGGGCGGCGGCGAGGCTGTCGCGCAGTTCCTGCTTCTCGGTGAACGGCAGCCCGGCGAGATCGGCCACGGACCGGATCTTCGCCAGGTCGGCACCGAGCTTCGCTTGATAAAAGGCGCTGTTCGCGGCCAGATAAGCGGCCTGCTCACGCAGGCGTTCGTCCTGGACCGCCCGGGCGACGGCGGGCGGGAGGGTTTCGACCGCACTCCAATACTGTGCGGAAAAGGGTGTGACTGCCACTTTGCTCACCTTCAGCTGACGACGACGAGGGTTTCGGCGACGCAGGCCGGTTTGGCCGCGCCGTCGAGTTCGACGACGTAGCGGGTCGTCACCGTCACCCCGGCCGTTCCGGGCCGGAGCTCGGTGAAGGTCGCGCTTGCCCGCAGCCGGGAGCCGACGGGGACCGGCGCCGGGAAACGGACCTTGCCGAGGCCGTAGTTGATTCGCGCCGTGCCGAAATCCAGCCGGTACAGCTCTTTCGCGAAGCGGGGGATCAGCGACAGGGTGAGGAATCCGTGCGCGATGGTCGTGCCGAACGGGCCGGTGGCGGCGCGTTCCGGGTCGGTGTGGATCCACTGATGGTCGCCGGTGGCTTCGGCGAACGCGGCGATTCTCGCCTGGTCGACGGTGAGCCAGCCGGTCGGGCCGAACTCCTCGCCGAGTACGGCCCGCACGTCGTCCGCCGAGGTGAAGACCCGCGTCACAATGTCACCTTCTCGAACACCGCGGCCAGCCCCTGACCGCCGCCGATGCACATGGTCTCCAGTGCGTAGCGTGCGTCCCGGCGGTGCAGTTCGCGGGCCAGCGTGGCGAGGATCCGGGTACCCGTGGCGCCGACGGGGTGCCCCAGCGAGATACCGGAGCCGTGCACGTTGAGCCGCTCGAAGTCGGCCGCACCGAAGCCCCATTCGCGAGTGCAGGCCAGGACCTGGGCGGCGAACGCCTCGTTCAGTTCGACGAGGTCCAGGTCCGCGAACTTCAGGCCGGCCTTCGCGAGCGCGGCCGCGGTGGCGGGAACGGGGCCGATGCCCATGATCTTCGGGGCGACCCCCGCGACGCCGTAGGAGACGAGCCGCACCAACGGGCGCAGACCGAGCTCGGCGGCGCGCTCGGGATGGGTGACGACGCAGACGGCCGCCGCGTCGTTCTGGCCGCTGGCGTTGCCGGCGGTCACGGTCGCTGCTGCATCCTGCTTGCCCAGCACGGGTCGCAACGCCGCCAGCGACTCCGGCGTGGTGTCGGCACGAGGGTGTTCGTCGGTGTCGACGACGACGGTGCCCTTCTTGGTCTCGACCGGGACCGGAATGATCTCCTCGGCGAACACCCCGGACTTCTGCGCGGCGACGGCGCGCTGGTGCGACGTGAAGGCGAGCTGGTCCTGTTCTTCGCGGGTGATCCCGTAGTCGCGCCGGAGGTTCTCGGCGGTTTCCAGCATTCCTCCCGCGACCGGGTAATGCTTGCCGCCGGGGGTCGCGCGGCCACGGTTGAGCGCGTCGTGCAGCATCACCCCGCCGCCCTTGGCGCCCCAGCGCAGGTCGGTGGCGTAGAAGATGACGTTGCTCATGCTCTCCGCGCCGCCCGCGATGATGACGTCGCTGACCCCGGCCTGTACCTGGAGGGCGGCTTGGACCACGGATTGCAGCCCGGAGCCGCAGCGCCGGTCGACCTGCATGCCCGGCACGGTCACCGGCAGCCCGGCGTCGAGCGCGGCGACACGGCCGATCGCGGGGGCTTCGGCGCTGGGGTAGCAGTGGCCGAGAATGACATCGTCGATCGCTTCGGGGTCGATCCCGGTGCGCTCCAGGAGGCCGGTGAGCGCGATGGTGGCGAGGTCGGCGGCGGGGACGCTCTTGAGCGAGCCGCCGAAGCGGCCGATCGGGGTCCGGACGGGCTCGCAGATGACGGCGTCACGCATGGGGAGTGCCTTCCTCGTGGGATTCGACTTCCAGGCTGGTCCTCGGCGTTCCACCAGGGCCGATCAGCTCCAGAACCGAACCGGTGACCTTGAGCTGGGCGGGTTCGCCACAGAACAACGGCGCCTGGTTCCGGTGCCTCAGGCGGCGTACCCGTACCGCGGGGCGGTCCAGGCGCAGGGTTTCGGCGAGCGCGAGGGACATCAGCGGGCCGTGCACGACCAGGCCGGGATAGCCCTCGGTGCGGGTGGCGTAGGGCCAGTCGTAGTGGATGCGGTGCGCGTTCGCGGTGGCCGCCGAGAACCGCATCAGCAGTGTCGGGTCAGTGGCGAAGTCCCACGTGCCCGCCTCGGCGCGGCGGAACGGCGCGCCGACGGGGTCGAAGTCGGCCGGCTTCGGCTCGGCGGGCGTGCCGCGGTCGCGGTAGATCAGGTCCTGCCGATCTTCCACGCACAACGCGCCATCCTCTGTGGACAGACGGGTGCGCACGACGACGATCACCAGACGACCGGATCGCCCCGACTTCTCCGTCACCGAGTCCACTGTGGATTCGCGGAGCACGGTGGCGCCGATCTTTAACGGGGCGTGGAAGGTGACCTCGCCGCCGGCGAACATCCGCCGCGGCAGGTCCACCGGCGGCAGGAACGTGCCACGAGCCGGATGTCCGTCGGTGCCCAGCACCGAGGAGACGGGCCAGCGGGGGAGAGCGACCCAGTGCCACAGCGGCGGCAGGTCGTCGCCGGGCAGCGGGGCGGGCAGCCCGTCGTCGAACAGGGCCGCCAGCGCCGCGACCGGCGCCGGATCGACCAGCTCACGGGTGGTGACGGTGTGCGGAGCCCGCTGCTCCATCACATGAACCTTCCGCCGGTCACTTCCAGCACCGTGCCGGTCATGTAGGACGACAGGTCCGAGGCCAGGAACAGAGCCACCGAGGCGATCTCCCCGACCTCACCGGCCCGGCCCATCGGGATCTCGGCCATCTTCTGGTCCCACACCTTGGCGGGCATCGCCTCGGTCATCGCGGTGCGGATCAAACCGGGCTGGATCGCGTTGACGCGGACGCCGTGGTGGGCGAGTTCCTTCGCGGCGGCCTTGGTCAGTCCGACGATGCCCGCCTTGGCCGCGGAATAGTTCGTCTGGCCGATCATGCCGACCTTGCCCGAGAGCGACGAGATGTTGACGATCGAGCCGCGGCTGCGTTCGCGCATGATCGCCGCGGCCTTGCGGACGCCGTTCCAGCTCCCCTTGAGGTGCACGTTGATCACCTGGTCGAACTGGTCCTCGGTCATCTTCCGCAGAGTCGCGTCCCTGGTGATCCCGGCGTTGTTGACCAGGACGTCCACCGGGGAGAAGGTCTCTTCGGCTGCGGCGAGCAGTTCGTCCACATCGGACGCTTTGGTGACGTCGCAGCGAACGCCGACACCTCCGAGTTTCTCGGCGGCACGTGCGGCCGCGTCGCCGTCGAGGTCGCCGAGCACCACGTGGGCGCCTTCGGCGGCGAACAGTTCGGCGATGGCGAGCCCGATGCCTTGGGCTCCGCCGGTGATGACCGCGGTCCGATCGGTCAGCAAGGACATTGTCGTTCCTCAGATCTTGTGGCGGGCGATGAGCTGGGCGGCGATGACGTTGCGCTGGATCTCGTTGGTGCCCTCACCGACGATCATCAGCGGCGCGTCTCGGAAGTAGCGTTCGACGTCGTATTCCTTGGAGTAGCCGTAACCGCCGTGCACGCGGATGGCGTCGAGGGCGACCTGCATCGCCGATTCCGAGGCGAAGAGCTTGGCCATCCCGGCTTCCATGTCGGCGCGTTCGCCCGCGTCGAGTTTCTCCGCGGCGTCGAGGGTGAGCAGCCGTGCGGCACGCATCTTGGTGGCCATGTCGGCGAGCAGATTCCCGACGGACTGGTGTTTCCAGATCGGCTTGCCGAACGATTCGCGTTCCTGCGCGTAGCGGACGGCGTCGTTCAATGCGGCCTGCCCGACGCCGAGCGCGCGGGAGGCGACCTGGATCCGGCCGACCTCCAGGCCGCGCATCATTTGCGCCCAACCCTGGTTCGGTGTCCCGCCGAGTACGGCGTCCGCGCCGACCTTGCGGCCGTCGAAGACGATCTCGCAGGCCTCGACACCGCGGTATCCGAGCTTCGGGAGCTTCTTCGAGATGGTCAGACCGTCGCCGGGCTCCACGAGGAGGACGCTCATCCCGCGATGACTGGGGGAGGCGTCGCGGTCGGTGATGCACAGCAGCCCGATGAGCCCGGAGTGGGCGGCGTTCGAGATCCAGGTCTTGGCTCCGGTGATCGAGTATCCGTCGCCGTCGGGGGCGGCGTGGGTGCGCATCGCCTGCAGGTCGCTGCCACCCGCCGGTTCGGTGAGCGCCATGGTCGCGCGGATCGCGCCCTCGGCCATCGCGGGCAGGTACTTCTCACGCTGTTCAGGCGTGCCGAAGGTCTTGATCAGGTAGGTGATGACGGAATGACCGCCGATCGCACCCGCCAGGCTCATCCAGCCGCGGGCGAGTTCTTCGGTGACCCGGGCGAAACAGGCGGTGCTGACATCGACACCGCCGTACTCGGCTGGGGCCAGCAGGCCGAAGAAGCCGAGCTTCTTCATCTCGTCGATGAACTCGGCCGGATAGACGTCGTCCTCTTCGAACTCGCGGACGCGCGGGCGGACCCGTTCGTCGACGAACTCCGCCACCAGGGCCACCATCTGTTTTTCGTCGTCGGACAGCGTCATCGCCGCAACCCTTCCTTTTCCTGCCGGAGGACGCGCCGCGCGCGATCCAGCACCGGCTTGTCGACCAACTGCCCCTCCACCGCGACCGCGCCGTCCCCGGCCGTGGTGACCACCGAATGAGCCCAGCGGATTTCCTCCCGGGACGGGCGAAGTGCCGCCGCGGCCGCCGAGACCTGCAGGGGATGCACGCACAACTTCCCCGTGAACCCCAGTTGGCGCGCGTAGCGGACGTCACCGGTGAGCCGCTCGGTGTTGCGCAGGTCGCCGGTCACACCGTCCACCGGACCCGGAAGGCCGCTCGCCGCCGACGCGAGAACGAGCGCTCCGCGCGCCGGAGCGAGCGCGTCGACGTCCACGGGATCGACCCCGAGTTCCGCCGCCAGGTCGAAAGTGCCCAGCGCCAGCCGGTGCACATTAGGCACCGACGCGATCTCCCGCGCGTCAAGTACTCCCCGTGCGGTTTCGATCAAGGCGATCAGGACAGGCAACACACCCAGCTCGCCCGCCGCGGTACGGGCGCCGACCGGATCGGCTTTCGGCAACATGACGACGCACCGAAACCGGGCCAGTGCGGCAAGATCTTCGTCGTGCCAGGGGGTGCCCGCGGCGTTGACCCGCACCGCGCAGTGCGGATGCTCGCCCAGCCAGGCGACAACCTGCTCGCGCGCGTACACCTTGCGCTCAGGTGCGACGGCGTCTTCGAGATCCAGTACGACAAGGTCTGCTACGGCACGCTCCGCCTTGGCGAACCGCTCCGGGCGGTCACCGGGAACGAACAGCAGCGTGGCGGCGTCCCGCACCCGGTTCACCAGACGCTCGGCACGCGTGGTCATCGCCGGGCTCCGCGCACCAGGCCGCCGCCGATGATCAGCCGCTGGATTTCGCTGGTGCCCTCGTAGAGCCGCAGAAGCCGGACATCGCGGTAGATCCGCTCGACCGGGAGCTCGCGCATGTAGCCGCTGCCGCCGTGGATCTGCATGGCCAGGTCGGCGACCTTCCCGGCCATTTCGGTGCAGTACAGCTTCGCCGCGGACGGCCCGATCCGCCGGTCCTCACCGGACACGTACCGCTTCGCCGTTTCACGCACCAGCGCCCGCCCGGCCAGCACTCCGGTCTGCTGGTCGGCGAGCATCGCCTGCACCAGCTGGAAGTCCCCGATCGGTGTTCCGCCCTGGGTGGCCGTCGCGGCGTGAGCGACCGATTCGTCCAGCGCGCGCTGAGCGGTGCCGACCGCCAGCGCGGCGATGTGCACGCGTCCGCGGGCCAGCGACGTCATCGCGGCGCGATAACCGGCGTCCTCGTCACCCCCGACCAGGCTCGAATTCGGCACCCGGACGCCGGTGAACGAGACGTTCGCGGTCCAGGCGCCTTCCTGGCCCATCTTCTTGTCCTTGGCCGCGACCTCGACGCCGGGAGTGTCCGCCGGGACCAGGAAGACGGCGATCCCCGTTCCGGACGCGTCGGCGGGACGGGTGCGGGCGAACACCACGAACAAGCCGGCAATGGGCGCGTTGGTGATGAAGCACTTCTCACCGTCGATCACCCAGTCTTCGCCGTCGCGGACCGCCTTGGTCCGCAACCCCGCCGGATTGGATCCCGCGCCCGGTTCGGTCAGTGCGAACGACGCCACGATCTCACCCGACGCGATGCGCTCCAGCCATTCGGCCTTCTGCTCGTCGGTGCCGAAGTTCACCAGCACCTGCCCGGCGATGCCGTTGTTGGTGCCGAACATCGACCGCAGAGCCAACGCGGTGTAGCCGAACTCCATGGCGAGTTCGACATCCTGCGTCAGGTCGAGGCCGAGACCGCCCCACTCCTCGGGGATCGCGTAACCGAACAGGCCCATCTCGGCCACCTGCTCGCGCAGATCGTCCGGGATCGCGTCGGTGTCCATGATCTCCCGCTCGCGCGGCATCACCTCCGCGCGGACGAAGTCGCGAACGAGGGTCAGGATCGGCTTGAAGTCCTCGGGGGTCACGGCTGACATGCTCCACACTATGCATCATCCCGGCAGCGAGCACAAAATATATTTTATCAAGTTCTGGTGTGGATCACAGTTCACGGGTTAGCTTCATCCGGTGAGCCGAAGCAATCTGAAGACGCTCGCCGCCCAGGAGATCAGGCGGCGGATCTTCGCGGGAGAACTACGGCCTGGAACCAAAATCGACCAGGACGCTGTCGCGGAGGAACTCGGGATCAGCAAGCTTCCGGTGCGCGAAGCGCTGATCACGCTCGACCACGAGGGCGTCGTCGAGCACATCGCCCGGCGGGGAGCCTACGTCGCCGAGTTGACCCGTGACGACATCCGGGACCAATACCGGGTGTTCGGGCTGGTTTCCGGTCTGGCGGCCGAGCGTGCCGCGAAGAGCCTGTCTTCGGAGAGCCTTCAGGCGCTGGGCGATCTCGCCGACCGCGCGGAGTCGTGCGTCGAGCCCGCCGAGCAGGAACGGCTCAACTTCGAGTTCCACCGGCGGATCAATCATGGTTCGGATGCACGCAGGCTCATTTCGATCCTCCGTACTCTCGGCAAAACGGTCTCGCACGGGTTCTACGAAGCCCACGAAGACTGGTCCGCGAAAGCGTGCGAAGACCACCGGCGGATCGTCGACGCGTTGCTGGCTCGCTCTGGCGACCGTGCGCGGACAGCAGTGGAGAGGCACTTCGCCGACGGCGCCGAGCGGGCCGTCGCGCTGCTGGAAGCGCAAGGGTTCTGGGACCGCGTTTAGTCCTCTAAAGGTTCTTGGGGTAAGGCAAACGTGGCGTGTCCTGAAGTCCCAGGCTTCGACGCTGAGCCGCGGTGACGTGTCGCGAAAGCCACTTTCGGGGCATGTGGTGTCGCGAAAGTGGCTTTCGCGACATGGGCTGCGGGCGCGGGGTCCGGGGAACGCGATCCGTTGGTGATGCTCTCCTTGACCCAAAGCAGGAACAAGCATAAAATAAAATATTAAGTAGTTGACGCAGGAGGCCGCCATGATCCCGGATCACGAACTGAGTCACCGGGAGCTGGCGATCCTTCACGCGGTGGCCTCCGGGCGAGCGGAGATCACGTGCAGCAGTGAGCCCGATCTGTTCATCGACGGGTTGCCGTGCTGCGACCAGTACACCGTGCACGCGCTCGCTCATCGCGCCCTGATCGTCCAGGTGCGGCCGGGGCCACTCGGGCATCGCGTCCGGGCCCGGCTGACCGCGGCGGGCGTGGCGGCCGCCGGAATCGTGGGCGAAGCGGCGTGAACACCGGGGAAGACGGCGAGCGGGGCGGCGGCCGGAAAGGTCGTCGCCCCGCTCGTGACCAGCGAGCGTTACTCCTCGTCGGCCCAGAGACCGCGCTCCTCGAGCACCTTGATGACGCTGTCGGCGCCTTCGAGGATGTGCTGTTCCGCGATGGTCCGCGCCTTGCGGACGTGCCGGCCGCGCAGCGCCTGGACCAGTTCCGCGTGATCGTTGCGGGTGGCGGTGACGTGCTCCTCGATCGAGGCGTAGAAACGGTTCGGCAGATGCTTGACCACGGAGCTGAGCAACAGTGTCAGCCGGTGGGAGTCGGCGGCGAGGTTGATCTGCCGGTGGAAGTCGTGTCCGAGCCGGGCGAGGGTTTCCTGGTCGCCGGCTTCGACGGCCTTCTCGAAGTCCTCGTTGATCGCTTCGAGCCGGGCGATCTGGTCGGGAGTGATCTTCTTCGCGGCGCGGGCGGCCAGTTCGGAGGAGAACTGGGCCTGCGCCCAGAAGAGGTCTCGGATGTCCTGCCGCGAAACCGGTGCGACGACGAAACCGCGACGGGGGACCAGCTCGACGAATCCCTCACTGCGCAAGGAGAGCAGACCTTCGCGGACCGGCGTGTTGCTGACGCCCACGGCTTCCGCGATCGGCTCGGTGCGCAGGAACTCGCCCGGTTTGACTTGGCCGGACATGATGAGCTCGCGCACGTAGGTGGCGACCTCCTCAGGCAGCTGCTGGCGGCCTTCACTGCTCCGGAGCCTGATCGAGTTGTCGGCCACCCGGCACCTCCCCAATTCGGTTGCGAACATCATATACAACGTTCTGTCGATTATGGCATGGCATCGACAGCTCATCACGCAGGTTGAAACATAATATTTCGTGGAGGGAGTGCGATGACGACCGAGGTGAGCGGGCCGTTGACCGGGGTGCGGGTGATCGCGCTCGCCGGAATGGGGCCGACGCCGTTCGCGAGCATGCTGCTGGCGGACATGGGTGCCGAGGTCGTGCGGGTCGCCCGCCCGGCGAACCGCCGGGGTCGCGCGCTGGGGCAGACCGAGGGGATGGCACCCGAGCACGACCTCGCCAATCGCGGGGTGGGCACGGTCGAGGTCGATCTCAAGAGTCCCGTCGGCGTCGATTCGGTGCTTCGCCTCGCCGAGGCCGCCGACGTGTTCATCGAGGGATATCGGCCCGGGGTGGCCGAGCGACTCGGCCTTGGGCCGGACACGCTTCTGCGATGCAATCCCGCGCTCGTGTATGCCCGTTTGACCGGGTACGGACAGACCGGGCCGCTGGCCCAGCAGGCGGGGCATGACATCAACTACGTCGCGCAGTCCGGTGCCCTGCACGCGATGGCGAGGGCGGGGGAGGTCCCGCGGCCACCGATCAACCTGCTCGGCGACTACGCCGGTGGCGCGCTGGCGGCGGCTTACGGGATCGTCTGTGCCGTACTGGAAGCCCGGTGCTCGGGTCGCGGCCAGGTGATCGATGCGGCGATGCTCGACGGCGTCGCGTTGCTGACGGCCAAGCTTCAGGGGCTGCGCGCCGCCGGTCGCTACAGCGACGAGCCCGGCACCAACTACCTCGATTCCGGTGCGCCGTTCTACGACACCTACCCATGCGCCGACGGGCGATACGTCGCGGTCGGGGCGTTGGAACCCGACTTCTACCGCGAATTCGTCTCGCGGCTCGACGTCGACTTTTCCGAATGGCCCGAACAGGACGACCGCACGGAATGGCCGCGCCTGCGGAAACTGATCGCCGAGGCGTTCGCGGCGAAGGATCGTGACGAGTGGGCTCGAATCTTTGAAGGTACCGACGCCTGCGTCACGCCGGTGCTCACGTTCGACGAAGCCGCGGAGCATCCGCACAACGTCGAGCGTGAGGTCTTCCGCCGCGTTGGCGGCGTGTTGCATCCGAACCCGGCGCCTCGGCTGGGGCGGACGCCCGCTCGTGAGCCGCGGCCACCGGTGGCGGACGTGCTGGACGTGGACCAGCTGCTCAGCGCTTGGTCAGCCGAGCCGTCTCCGAGGGCAGCATCCCGAAGCGCTCGCGGTACTGGTGGGCGAAGCGTCCAGGATGGAAGAAGCCCCATCGCGCCGCGATCTCGGTGACCGACCAGCGGGTGTCCGACACCAGTTCGAGGTGGACCCGGTCGAGGCGGACGCCGCGCAGGTACGCGGTGGGGGACATGCCGACCACCTCCTGGAACCCAGCTTGGAGGGCACGGGCGCTGATCCCGGCCTTGGCCGCGAGATCGGCGGTCGTGAGCTCCTCCTCGGGATACCGGTCGATGTGATCGATGATCTCCCGGATCTTCGAGTGCCTGCTGTGCGCGGGTTTGCTGTGCAGATCCGCGCTCAGCCGGCTGGGCACCGTCATGAGCAGCTGGCTCATCAGGGCCGATTCCAGTTCGTGGCAGGCAGCCGGGATCGTCGCGACCCCGCCCTCGCGGCTCAGCTCCGTGTAGAGGAAGCCCACGGTCGCGAGCAGTGCCTGCGCCGAACTGGACTCCAAAGGGAACGTAAGGTCGAAGGCGATTTCTTCGTCCATCGGCCGGCCGATCAGCTTCGCGGCGTGCGTTTCGAGGAGGTCCTTCGGCAGCTTGACGTGGTACTGCCACGAGTCGGCGCTCCACTGCACCATGACCGGGGCCTCGGGGACGAAGGCGACACCGGCCTCGCCCGCCGTGAAACTGCGGCCCACGCCGTTCTGTTCCACCGTGCTGTGCCCGGTGACCGGCAGGTTGACGTGGTAGCAGAGCCGCATCGCGGGGCCGAGGATGGTGGTGTCCGCGCCGTAGGACATCCGGGCGATCGTCAGCCGCAAGGAAGGGGCGAGGTCGAGCCGGAACTTCAGGTCGCGGCTTTCGGCCACGTGCACCTCATGGCTGGCGAAAGTCTTCGTGACCTGCTCGTGGGCGACGTCGAGGTAGCCGGTGCGGAAGTTGAGCGGGCGCATGACAGCCTCCTCGCGCCTCGTTGCGATCCTCTGAATATATCATATTTACATTGCCGAGGCTGGGACCTGCGAAAAGTGGATGCCCGCGCTTCGTTCACGGGATGGTGACGGTCGCCACGTGGGCTTAGGTTCTCCACACCAGTGCAGCACCGAGCACACCAGTGAAGTTGTGCGACATGAGTGAACAGAGCGATACACCGGTCCTCGAACGGACCCCTGTGGACGGCCCCTGCCCTCGCTGCGGGGCCGCCGAACTCCGCCGTTACCCCGTCGTTTCCGAGGGTGGCTGGTTCCAAGTCGTCAAATGCCAGAACTGCCTGCTGTCGATCCAATCCGCACATCGCTTTCGACGGCCTCGGTGTGGTCAGCGCGCCCACACCGTGGCCGCGCTATTCGGGCCGTGCTCGCGCCGGTGTCTCGGCGTTCGGCTTCGGGGGCACCAACGCCCACGTCGTAGTCGAGGAGTGGCCCAAGGCACCTGCTCCCACGCCTGCCGGCGAGCACCGGACCGAACTTTTCGCCGTGTCCGGCGCGGATTCCGACCGGCTCGCCGCCCAGGCCGCCGATCTCGCGGACTGGCTCGAAGAACGATCCGACACACCTCTGCCGTCGGTGGCCGCTGCCTTGGTGCGGCGGCGTGACCACGGCCGTGTCCGTGGCGTCGTGCGCGCGGCCGACCGTGCCGCCGCCGTCGCCGGGCTGCGGGCGATCGCGCGCGGTGATGCCGCGCCGGAGGTGACCACGGATCTCGTCCGTGCCGAAGCGGCCGCGCCCGTGTTCGTCTTCTCCGGATTCGGGGCGTCCTGGACCGGCGTGGGGACACGGCTGGCTGCCGCCGAACCCGATTTCGCCGCCGCCGTGGCCGATCTGGACCCCGTGTTCGCCGAGGTATGCGGTTTCTCGTTGCGCGACGCGCTGGAAGGTGACGACGGCGACCTCCGGGTGGCGCAACCGGCGTTGTTCGGTGTGCAGGTCGCTCTCGCGCGGTACTGGGAAAGCCGTGGGGTACGCCCGGCAGCCGTGGTGGGGCATTCAGTGGGGGAGGTCGCCGCCGCGGTCGTCGCGGGAGCGCTTGAGGTCCGGCAGGGGCTGCTGGTGGTCCTGGAGCGGGCGCGGCTTCTCGCCGGGCTGGACATCGCGAACGCGGGTGCGATGGCGGTGGTCGAACTGTCGGCGTCCGAAGTGGACACTCGGTTTCCCGGACTGGAGGTCGCGGTGTACGCGTCGCCCGGCCAGTGCACCGTCGCCGGGCCCGCGCCGGCCGTCGACCGCGTCGTGGACTGGGCGTCGGCTGAAGGACGGTTCGCCCGTCTCCTGCCCATCGGTGCGGCCGCGCATACCGCGGCCGTCGAGCCGGGGTTACGGCGATTCCGCGACGCTGTCGGGGCGGTGACGTCGTCGGCGCCCTCGGTCCGGGTGTTCTCGAGCGTGCCCGAAGACCCGCTGACGGAGCCGAAATTCGACCTCGACCACTGGACGGCCAACCTGCGGCGCCCGGTGCGCTTCGCGCAGGCTTTGCAGGCCGCCAGGGAACGCGGGCACTCGATCTTCCTGGAGATCGCGCCGCATCCGGTG
Source organism: Amycolatopsis coloradensis (assembly GCF_001953865.1). GTDB lineage: Bacteria > Actinomycetota > Actinomycetes > Mycobacteriales > Pseudonocardiaceae > Amycolatopsis > Amycolatopsis coloradensis. The sequence continues at coordinate 7,286 of NZ_MQUQ01000024.1, read as the reverse complement.
ACCCTGACCGCCATCGAGGACACCTGCGGCCCGGACACTCTGGCGTTGGCGAGCACGAGCCGCGACGCCGACGGTTTCATGCCCGCGCTCGCGGGACTGCACGCCGCCGGGCATCCCGGCGCGCTGCGCGGGCACTATCCGGTGTCGCCGGTCCTGGACCTACCCGGGCCACGCTGGCGGCATACCCGGTACTGGCGCGCCACGACGGCGTTTCCGGCCAGGCATCCGCTGCTCGGCGAACACGTCGAGGTACCGGAAACCGGCCGTCACTTGTGGCAGGCGGAGATCTCGGCCGAACGTCTCCCGTGGCTCGCCGACCACGCTTTGGAGGACATCCCTGTCTTCCCGGCCACCGGCTACCTGGAACTGGCTTTGGCCGCAGGCGGCAAGGCCGTCCGCGAGCTGACCCTGGAGGCCCTCCTGCACCTGTCGGCCCCGGTCACGGTCACCTCGAGCTTGACCGGTGACGAGTTCACGGTGCTGGCACGTTCGGCGGGCGAATGGGTCACACACGCCCGGGCCACGGTCGTGGACGACGACACGGCCGCCCCGCCGCCGCTGTCACGGGTCGAGGGGCCGGAGATCGATCTGTACAGCCGTTTCGCCGACGCCGGCCACGCGTACGGACCGGCTTTCCGCGCACTCCACGGGGTGCAGGCGGCGAACGGAGCCGCGTCCGCCCGCCTGACGCTACCCGAGGAAGCGGCACACCATCCGGCGTACGCGCTGCATCCCGCGCTCGCCGATGCCTGCCTCCACGTCCTCGCCGCGGCCGCGGCGAGTTCCGGGACCGCCCCCGGACGGTACGTGCCCACCGTCCTCGGCTCGGTCCGACTGTTCGGCGATCCCTCGCACGGCACCTGGTGCGCGGCGGAAGTCAACGGATCCACCCCGGAGGGCATCACCGGCACCGTCCAGTTGCTGGCCGACGACGACACCGTGCTGGTCGAATTCGCGCGAGTCCGTGCTTCGCGATTGAAGAAGCCGGTCACCGCACTGGAACCACGTTGGGAGCCTGTTCCGTTGCCACCGGCGACATCCGGCCCGAGAACCTGGGCGCTGGTGTCCGAAGTGGACGAATCTGAGCTGGCCGCCGATCTCGCCGAGGCGGGGGACAGCGTGCACACCGACCCCTCCCGCCCGGCCGACGCGGTGGTGCTGGTCGCCGGAGAGGCCGCCGATCCCGACGCCGCCCAGCGACAGGTGCTCCGGGTGGCCACTTTGGTGCGGGAACTGGCCGACCGGCCCGAACCACCACGTCTGTGGCTCGTCACCAGGGGAGCGCACGCCGTGCTACCGGGGGAGGCCGGTCGGCCCGGTCTCGCTTCTCTTCGGGCGGTGATCCGGGTGCTCGCTTTCGAGCATCCCGCGCTGCGCGCGACGCAGGTGGACCTGGATCGGATGGATTCGCTGGTCGCGGAACTCCGCGCGGACCAGCCGGAGGACGAAGTCGCCTGGCGCGAAGGCCGCCGCTTCGCCGCGAAACTGACCCGAACCGTCCCGGCGGCAGGCCCGGTCCCGGTCGAGCCCGGCGCCTACGTGATCACCGGCGGCCTGGGCGAACTCGGCCTGCTGACCGCCCGGTGGCTGGCGGACCACGGCGCGACCCGGCTGGTCCTCAACGGGCGGACCGGACCGGCTCCCGGCGTGCTCGACGGCCTGCGTGCTCGAGGGGCGCACGTCGACGTCGTGCTCGGTGACCTGGCTGAACCCGGGGTGGCCGAGCGGCTCGTCGAACGTGCGCAGGAGGGCGGCGTTCGCCTGCGGGGAGTCGTGCACGGTGCCGGCCTGCTCGCGGATCGCGTCCTGACCGAGTTGGACGCGGACGACCTGGCCCGCGCGTGGCGGCCCAAGGTCATAGGTGGCCTGCGGTTGCACGAAGCCACGAAGGACGTCGAACTGGACTGGTGGCTCGCGCAGTCCTCGCTGGCCGGGCTGGTCGGTTCGCCCGGTCAGGCCGCGCACGCGACCGCCAACGCCTGGCTGGACGCGCTGGTGGCGTTCCGGCGGGCCGCCGGTCTGCCCGCGACCACCGTCAATTGGGCCGCATGGACCCGTGACGGTGCCGAAGACCGGCTCAACGCCGGGCTGGCCTCGATCGATCCCGCCTCCGCCCTGGACGCGCTCGGCGCGGTCCTCGCCGACGGCCGTTCGGCGTTCGGCCTGTTGGACAGCGACCCGAACGCCGTCGCCGACGCCTTCCCGGCGTTGGCGGACCGGCCGTTCCTGGCCGGCCTCGTCACCCGCGCCACGCAGGCAGGGAGAAGTGGCACCGTCCAAGAACGCCTGCTCGCCTGCGTCACCGACGTCTTGGGGATTTCTCCACCGGATCCACGGACACTGCTGCTCGAACTGGGCCTGGACTCATTGACTGCCTTGCGGTTGCGCACGGCGGTGCTGCGGGAGTTCGGCACCCAGCCGTCCACCGCCCTGCTCTTGCGAGGGGCGGGAATGTCCGAGATCGCCGCCGCCATCGCCGCGGACCTTGGCATCGAGGCCGGCGCCGCTCCTGTCGTCGTCGGAGCCCGCGACCACGCGGAACGTTGGATCTCGTCACTGTGGCGGGACGTCCTGGAGGTACCCGAGGTCGGTGTCCATGACGATTTCGCCGACCTGGGCGGCACGGACGCCGCCGCTGGGCGGCTGCGCGAGGCCGTCACCCGGCGCCTCGGCGCCGAACCGTCCGGCCTGTTCGACACCCCCACCGTGGCCGCCATGTCCGACGTCGTCCGCGACCTGCTCGACGCCTCTCCTGAAGGCACCGTCCGCACCCTGCGAGCCGGGGACGGCCCGCCGCTGCACCTGTTCCATCCGGCGGGCGGGGCCACGAGCGTGTACCAGCCCCTCGTGACCGGGCTCGGCCGTCCGTGTCTTGGCTACGAGCGGATCGACCACTTCGACTCCGTCGAAGAGAAAGCCGCGCACTACGCCGACCTGATCAGCGTCCGACAACCGGACGACCCCTGCGCGCTGGCGGGCTGGTCCTTCGGGGGCTACCTCGCGTACGAAGTCGCCCGGGTGCTCACCGAACGAGGCAGGCGGGTCGGGCCGGTGGTGCTCATCGACTCGATCCTCCCGCTGCCCGGACCGGACACCGCACCGCTCGACCGGTTCCTCCGCTTCGCCGAACACATCGAGCGCACCTACGGCGTCCCGCTCGGACTCGCCCACCACGAACTCGCCGCCGTCGGGGAGGACGACCGGATCGGGCTCGTGCTCGACCGGGTCCGCGCGGCGGTGCCCGGGATCGGCGAGGGCGTCCTGCTCCACCAGCGGTTGTCCTCTGTGGACGCACTGCTGGCCGAGCGGTACACCCCGCGCCCGTGGCACGGAATGGTTGTGCTGCTCCGGGCGGATCAGCCGCATCCGCTGACCACGATGCTGGATCCGCGGTATCTGCGGACCGACCAGGCTCTCGGCTGAGACGCGCTGTGCCCGGAGTTGCGGGTGGTGCGGGTGCCCGGCGACCACGTCTCGATGATCGACCCGCCGCACGTCACGGCGCTCGCGGCCGCCTTGTCCGCCGCGCTCGACTCCCCGGAGGAATCCCGATGAGACGGCTGTTCAGGATCGCGACCGTTCTGCTCGTCGTCGCCGCGGGCGTGACGATCCTGTCCGCGGCGGCCGAAGGTGCCCGCGTCGTCGGCGAGGTCCGGATCGACGAGCGGACGACGGATCTCGCGATCGACTCGCCCTCGCTGGGCACCACCGCCATGGTCAGGGTGCTGGTCCCGTCGAACTACATCGCCCGGCCCGAACACTCGTTCCCGCAACTGTGGTTGCTGAACGGCTGTTGCGCCGATCAGGACACCGTGCCGACACCGGACTATCTCGGCTGGGCCGCGCACACCGACGTCGAAGAGTTCACCGCGGACAAGGACGTCGTGGTGATCATGCCCGCCGGCGGGTACGCCGCGTTCTACTCCGCGTGGCGCTCCGGGAAACCGGACTGGGAAACGTTCCACACGACCGAAGTGCGGCAAGTGATCGAAAGCAGATTTCGGGTCAACCAGACCCGCGCGGTGGCCGGACTGTCCACCGGCGGCTACGGCGCGATGGCGTACGCCTTCCGCCACAAGGGAATGTTCGCAGCGGCCGCGTCCTACAGCGGCCTTCCCAACACGCTGCTGCCCACCGCGGCCCAGTTGATCCAGCTGATCCTGGTCCGCCAGGGCCACGGGCCCGAGGACCTGTGGGGTTCGCAGTGGAGGGATCACACCGCCTGGAGCGCGCGCAACCCCTTCGATCACGTCGACGACCTGCGCGGCACCGCCCTGTACGTCTCCTCGGGCAATGGACGCCAAGCGGGAAACCCATGGTCGACCGATCCCATCGAAGCCGCCGCGTCGGCGTCGTCCCGTACCTTCACCGACAGGCTCCGGCTACGCGGAATTCCGGTGACCGTCGACTACTACGGCGACGGTACGCACAGCTGGCCTTACTGGGAGCGAGAATTGCGCACCTCGTGGCCGTTCCTCGCCGCCGCGCTGAAGCTGGCTTGAAGATCGGTGCCCCCTCGACCCGGCGACGTGCGTGGGACCACTGGTGAACGACGCGGCCCTGGCGCGGACCGCGGGGTTCATCGAGCGAGCGAAAGCCGACGGCACACGGGTTGTCACGGGCGGGCACCGGCCTCCAGGGTGGGAGGCCGACTTCTTCCATGAGCCGACGTTGCTCACCGACGTGCCACGGCGCACGGAACGGGCGCAGGAGGAAGTCTTCGGCCCGGTCACGGCCGTACTGACCTACCGCGACTTCGACGACGCCCTGGCACTGGCCCACGACACGGGGTTCGGCCTCGCGGCGACGGTCTACACGACCGACCGCGACGCCGCGGCGGTCGGACCCGCCGTCACGGCCCCGTTCGGCGGCCGGAATGGTTCCGGCTGGGGCCGGGAATCCGGCCCGGAAGGCATCCAGGAATTCACCAAGCTCAAGCAGATCCTCTTCGGACCCTTTTCTACTTCGCCGGTGAGGCGCTGTCGCATCTGGTCGAGAGCGGCGGGTCACTGGTCCCCTTTGCTCGACCGCAGGACTGATCGCCGGCCCGCCCGAAGCGGCCGGGTACACGGCGGACAAGGCGGCGATCATCGGCCTCACGAAATGGCTCGCCCGTGATTTCGCCCCAAGGGAGTACGGGTGAACGCGGTTTGCCCCGGCTTCATACGGACGCCGCTCGCGGAGGGGAGCATGGCTCATCTTGCCCAGCAAGAGGGCATCACACTCGACGAGGCCTCTGCGGCGAGCGCGGCCCACGTTCGTTCCGTTGCGTCGGATGGCGGAGCCTGAAGAGATCGCCGCGTGCTGCGCGCTCCTGGCCTCAGGCGACGCCTCGACCGTGGTCTTCGACAGCTGACCCTTTGTGGTGCCGCTCCCGGAGCGGCACCACAAGGGACGCCGTCAGTGGACCGGAGCTTTCACGGGTTCGCTCATTTCCGCGTTCCTGGTCTCGCGCAGGGCGAGCGTGCAGCCGAGACTGATCAAGCAGAGCACGGCGAGGAAGATCCCGAACGTGAAACCCCCGTGCGCTGCGGTGATTGCCGCCGCGACGAGCGGCGGAACCGCGCCGCCGACAACACCTGCCACGTTGTAATTGAACCCGGTGGCGGTGTACCGATAGCGCGTCTGGAACAACTCCGGCATGAATGCGCCGACCGGCCCGTACGCGAAGCCGGCGATGAGTGTCGTAACGCAAGAGCCGATCGCGAAGGTGACAGCGGAGGCCGAGTCGAGGATCGGGAACAGCGCCAGCGCCCACACCACCGCCACCGCGTTCCCGGCCAGGATGACCTTCTTGCGTCCCACGCGATCCGAGTACGCGGCTCCCAGCACGATCGCCAGCCCGAACATCAGGCCCGCCGCGATGCCGATCAGCAACACGGTCGTCCGGGGCAGCTTGAGCACGGCGGTGCCGTAGTTGATCAGGTACCCGACGGCGAGATAGTAGAAGGCGAAGGTCATCACGAGCACACCGGAGGCGAAGGCAATCTCGCGCGGCTGGCTCTTGAGCGCCTCCACGAACGGCGCCCGCGAGGTGCCCCGCTGAGACACCTCGCCCTTGAACACCGGCGTCTCGTCGATCTTCAACCGGACGAACAGCCCGATCGCGATCAGCAGGAGGCTCGCGATGAAGGGGATCCGCCAGCCGTAGCTGTGGAAGGTTTCGTCGGACATCGTCTCGCCGATGATCAGAAAGGTCACGCTCGCCAGCACGAAACCGATCGATCCACCCAGTGCGCCGAACATCGACCAGAAGCCGCGTTTGGCCTTGGGCGCGTTCTCAGCGGCCATCAGCGTCGCCCCGGTCCATTCGCCGCCGACCGCGAGTCCCTGCATGAACCGCAGGATGACGATGAGAATCGGTGCGATGACGCCGATCTGTTCCGCCGTCGGCATCAAGCCGACCAGTGCGGTGGCGAGGCCCATGATCAACAGCGTCGTGACCAGGGTCCGTTTCCGGCCCAGCCGGTCACCGAAGTGCCCGAACAGCACCGATCCGAGCGGCCTCGCGACGAACGCCACCCCGAGCGTCGCGAACGAGGCGACCACCCCGGCGGCGGAGCCCAGTGCGGGGAAGAACACCTTGGGGAACACGAGGGCCGCGGCCGTCGCGAAGATGAAGAAGTCGTAGTACTCGATAACGGTGCCGGTTCCGCTCGCTATCGCGATGCGCCGCATCGTCCGGTTGGTCACGTCGGGCTCGGTGGCCGCCATGGACACCTCTTTCGCTCGGCAGGGAGGAGCGAATCGGAAGCATTATGCACAAAATTTGATGTGTCAAGACCGTTGTGCCTGATCAAGAGGCTGGCCCCGTCTGGCGGTGGGACAGTCGGCTGAACCCGTTCGACTGCGGGGGCCCGATCGCTCGATAGACACGAACGCACTCGTCGGGCCGGATGAACGCGATCTGGCCCACTCGCGCGAACGCACTCGCGCCGGGGATTCGCGAGACCCGACGCATCAGTTCGACAGCCGTCATTGATCGGCGTGCCGGGTTCATCGTTTACGAGGGTGCGTACCTACTCGGTCGATCAGCTTCGGGCTGACTGGATACTTCGACGGGGGCTGGTTACCTGGCTGGCGATGCTGTCCGACCCGGCCCACATGCCCGGTCGCCGCGGACCGCATCCGTTGTCGGGCTGTTCGCCTGAGTCGTGCCGCCGGGGTCGCCCGCCTCTGAAATAGAAGAAACCTTCACTCGGTAGAGTTGAGTGAAGGTTCTCGCAACTGGTGAGATCTCACCTAAGAGCGTGTCTTACGTGGTGATCGGTTGTTGGTGAGCGATG
>NZ_MQUQ01000023.1 GCF_001953865.1 Amycolatopsis coloradensis | reverse complement strand
GCTACAAGAAACTCCGCAAACTCACCACATGAGACAAGCTCTAAATACTGGAGCCGTCGATGCGTTCGTCGAAGTGATCGGCGGAGTCCCGGACCTTCCTGTCCCGGAGGGCCGAGGTGTCGCTGATCATCAGCTCTGCCCGTAGTCGATCGGCGCGGAAGCGCCGTCAACGGGACTTGAGATCGGCTCCCTCGGCTCTGACGGGCCACAACAGCTTGCTGATGATGGCGGTCGCGGTGAGGAACGACTGGACCGCCGGCCACGCCTCGGCACACCCCTGCGGATCCCGACTGAGACTGAGAGCCTGTTGCACCGCGGCCAGGGCACAACTCGCCTGCCGTACGAACTCCGCGACGTAGAACCGCCGGGCTCCCGATGCCCAGCGCAGCTCCCAGTCATCGCTCACTCGATCATTGTGTCCCGTCGACGACGTAGGCGTTGGCCATCCAGGCCAGGCAGGAGCGGCCCGTCATATTGCCCGTCGCTCCCTCGGCGTAGGTCCCGGTAGCGGGTGACGGCGTGTGCGCCCGGAGTCCGTACCCACAGTGGAGCGCCGATGAGAATGCGCTCGACGTCTGGGCTGATGCCGTCGTCGCGGTCAAAGGTCCACCGGCCTTTGTCGAGCACGACGTCGCTATAGATCTGTGCGAACCACTCGGATTCGGTCGCGTGGCCGAGCGTGAAGCCCCGCGTCCAGGGCTTGTCCTCGTGTTCGTCCCAGGTTCCGGTCACGCCCTGCTCGGTCGCGATCTTCAGGGCTTCGACCGCGAGGGACTCCGGGTCGTCCCACTGCGAGTTGTTGATCGTTCCTCGGCTCCGGATGTACAGAGCAATCGCCCGAGCTGCAGAGGACGACCAGCCTTCCAGCGGCCGGTCCGAGCCGCCGACGTAGTCGGCGGTGTTCTCCAGGCTGCCGAACAGGCACACGTCAACGCGGACGCCCGAGCTGCTGCGAGTGCTGGTGTGCATCACGACGCCCTGTCGCTTCTCAACACCGCCCGTGAACTGGGCGAACTCGACACGGCCGACGCCCTTGGCGAACGCCGCCGGCGGCGGGGTGACGAAGTCCTTGACTGCGAGGTCGCCGATCGCCGTTTCGATTCGGCGCGCCACCTCGGCACGGTCCAGCGAGCGGGCCTCCTGCGCAAATTCGAGCCCACCGATCAAGGGCATCGACGCCGTCTTGGCCTTCCAACTCACGCGCCGTTCGAGGGCGATGCCGTTTGCCGACGCGATGTCCCGGATACGGCGATCCGACCAGTACGCGTAACTCCGGATAACACCTAGCTCGCCCATGAGCAGGCCCTCCAAGCGCCAATTCGTCGAAGCGGTCCCGTCGGGGCCAGCACGTCGAAGCCTAGCGGTGTCGCGCGTAACGCCAGGTCAAGCAGGCACGACGCCTGTTAGTAGCTGAACGGCGAGGTAATGGCGTGGGTGGCGAGGAGGACGAGCTCGCGAACCCGGCGGCTCCGCAGGTCCCGGTTCGGTCCCGTCAGATCGTCGTAAAGGGCGAAGCGAGGTACAGGTTGCTCACCGCGGTCGGCGCTGTCAGTGCGCCGCAGGACCCCCGCGCGCTGGTTGCTGCTCCCGTCTACGGGCGTAACTCTGGCCGGACGTACCCAGGGCCTGAATCTACGAGCGCTGATGGATGTCGCGGACCTCATCCCCGTTCCCGGCTCAACGGATCGTCCGAGCGAAGATCTTCGATGGTCTGATCAACGAATATGACGATGCAGCCTAATCCCAGCTAAACGGTATGGCAGAGTTATTGAACCCCGCAGGCGGGAGTTCATGGTGAACTCTGGTCTGCGCTCAATGGTTGTCCATCGACTCGCTAACTCTGATCGCGGTGTAGATGTAGCGCCAACGTTCGATCGTCTTGGGGTGCTCGCCGCGGAACTGAATTGCATTCAGCATTTCAATATCAGCTTGAGGTAAGTTGTCTGCTTCTGCGAACTTTTGAAGACTTTCCGGTGGGGGGCTAGTTATTGCTGTCGCGAGAAGTTTGCGTCCTAATAGATCGGACATCGTGACGCCGAGAGCTTTGGCGATGGAGTAGAGCGTCTCGGCGGACGGGCGTCGGCTCTTCGTTGTGGATGTCTGCTCGTTCTCTAGCGCGGATAGATATCCTTTGCTTACTCCGGTGGATTCGGCCAGCTGATTCAGGCTGAGGTTTCGTTCTTGGCGGTACCTTCGTATCCGTGTTCCCATGTTGGAGTTGCCTGACTCGGCTTGTGGCAGGTTGTCTGCGTTATCAGCCACGACGCTCTCCCGTGTGTACTGGACGAGTGATCACGGCGAGGACGCGCATGTGAAGGTCTCCGTTGTTGTCGTAGTATGGCGAATAAATGGCACTCACGTGGGCATTGTCGATTTGCGGCATTCCCAAACTTGCAAGTGATGTCACCTCATCTGACGCTCCGTCGAGTATTGCGCGGTAAAAGACGCTGTCGTCGGGAGCCGCCTTGTACTTGGGGATGAATGGCCATTGGCCGGAGCTGTAATGATATTGAATTCGCAGTGCGGGCGAATTGTTGGGCTGGCTGGGCTTGCGGGAAACCTCGAAAGCTATGAATAACGTCGGTTCGGAATTGAGGGTGACTATGCGGCGCGCGGTGGCTTCGAGGCTTGCCTCGTAGCGGGTTGCCAGGCCCCTCAGTAGGCTCGAGGTCATCGTGTTGCCTGTCAGGTCGTTGAGGAACGGCCGGCGAGGGAAAAGCAGTTCGGCGGCGCCGGCGTCGCACAGCTTCTCGACAGCGGGGTCGCCGGGGTGAACCAAGCCGTTAGCGATGCTGGGAAGGCACCGGTACTGCGTTTGCATGCTGAAGCCCGGGAAGAAGGTGTGCACGACCTCATGCAACGCGGTGAAGCGCTGCCGTGGTCGCGGATGGGCTGCGTTGACGGTGATCACCAAGCCGTCGGAGGTCCAGGAGATGTGCCCGGACCAGTCGATGTCCGCCTCCTCGATCCGGACGACGTCCCGGAACGACGCGACGATCGCGTGGTCAACGGCGGGGGATAGGTCGAGTTCCTCGAGCACGCACTCCGCCAACTCGATGAGCAACTCGTCGTCGGCTGCTCCCGGCCGGGTGAGCCGGGCCCGCTCGAGGTCAGACACCATGCGCTTCTCCTCGGGTTCGCTGTGAAGGATACCCCGTTCACGATCGAGAACACATCATGTAGGGTTCTCGATCAAGAACAGATAGGTTTCGGCCGAGAACACCCGTTTCGGGTCGGCTGGGAAGAGGTGTCGCATGGACGTGGAGCTGCCCGCGATGGGTGCTGTTCTGGCCGGTCGGGTCGGGGGACAGCACAACGGTGGTCGTGTCGGACCAGTTGGTCATGCAGGTGGACCTGCGGGACATGGCCAAGTCGGATGTAGAGGACAACCCCGAGACGCCGGTCGTCGACCGGCTGGTGGACGCTCTGCCGACGAACGAGGACGGCGATCCCTACCTGGCCGTGTTCGCGCTGACGCACGCTGACCAGGACCACTGTCTGGGGTTCGCGGAGCTGCTCGATCGGGTAACCATCGGGGAGCTCTGGGCCACGCCACGGCTGTGGCGGGAGTACGAGCAGGACCCGGACGAGAAGCTGTGCGACGACGCGAAGGCGTTCCAAAATGAGGCGGAGCGCCGGGTCGCCGCCGTGCTCAAGGCGGTGGCGGAGGGGCGGGAGCCGGACAGCGGCGATCGCGTCATGGTGTTCGGCTACGACACCGAGCACACCAGGCACGCCTATGACGAGCTGCCCGAGGAGTACAAGTCAGGCCCCGGGAAGTCAATCACCGTGCTGGACGGGCAGTCGTGCGAAGGCCGGTTCCACGCCTTCATCCACGCGCCGTTCGCCGACGACTGCGCCTCGGCCCGGAACGAGACCTCTCTGGCCATGCAGATCACGCTGACCGACGGCAGCGGCCAGTCGGGACGGATGCTCCTCTTTGGTGACCTCGCCCACGACACGATCATGAAGATCTTCGACACCAGCGAGGCGAAGCAGCACGAGCAGTACCTGGAGTGGGATCTGCTGCTGGCGCCGCACCACTGCTCGAAGAAGGTCATGTACATCTCCGACTTCGACGGCACGGATGTCCTGCAGCAGGACGTGCTGGACGCGTTTTCCCGCTATGCGGCGGACGAGTCGGTGATCGTTTCGAGCAGCCGGGTGATCCCGGCCCGCGACGAGCCCGGCAAGAACCCGCCCCACCGCAAGGCGGCCAACCGGTACGCCGAGATTGCGGACGAGTTCGTATGCACGATGTCGTGGCCGGACGTCGACGCGCCGGTCCCCGTAGTCTTCGCAGTGGACGCCTCGGGGGCCCACCTCGTTCGCGAGGACACGGTCGAGCTGGCCCACGAAGCGGCAACGAAGGCCGCCGCACCTCGGTCGGGCCGCCGCCTAGCTGCTGTTGCCGCCGCCGCGGCGGCGGTTGCGACCGCGTTCGCGGCCGCCCAGACGAGGGCCGAGGCTCGCGGTGATGGAGCAGGGGCAGATCGGCTGCGCAGGGCGATCGACGTCGGGCGAGGCGGCGCAGCGCCCGCGAGCCCGGTCGGGTTCGGGCGGTGACGGAGGCGGCGGTCGAACTGGCGGCCGCCCAGCTCACGGACCTGGAGGCGCTGAGCGGCGGTGCCCTGGAGGTCCTGGACCGACCTGGCGGTAACGGTGGCGCTGGCGGCCGCTTCGTGATCTCGATCGACACGGGCGTCAGCGGCGCCGGTGCCGGGGTGCGGGTGCGTGCTCGGGAACGTTTCCGGATCTTGGTGCCCGAAACGTTCCCGTACGAACCACCGTCGGTGCTGGCCGAACACCGACGGTGGGCGGGCTCGCGGCACGTCCAGCAGAGCAGCCTGCTCTGCCTTTACGCGGCGCCCTCAGTCGAATGGGTACCGGCGGACGGCATGCGCGGCCTTCTCGACCGGCTGCTCACCTGGCTTGAACACGCTGCTGCCGGCACGCTCGACCCGGACAGTCGACCGCTGCACCCGCCGGTCGCCTATCCCACCGCGCCCGGCTGCGCGGTCGTCGAACCCAACCTCGGCGACCGGGCGCCGTGGTCGAGGGGAACAGACAGCGGAGTGGTGCGTCAGTTCGCCTGGTGCGTTCGGGACGTCGACCGCGTCGACGTGCTGGCCTGGCTCACCGAAGACCAGGTCGTCGACCGAGCGAATTCCGAAGGTGCTTCGCCTACGAATCCGCAGGGCAAGCCGTATTTCTTCGCGCTTAACGTCCTCCTTACCGACGAACTGGGCTGGGAGTACCCGAACACAGCGGCTGAACTCGCCGAAGGTCTGTCCCAGGCCGGATACCCTCGTGAGGCGTTGCTCGGCGATCTGGCATGGACGAGCCAGGCGAACCAGGTCCTGCGGTTCCGTGCGGCGAATACCGACAAAGATCCGGTGGTCATGCTGCTCGGTACGCCCTCTCGGCGGACCAGCGGCAGTGCGAGGCTGGCTCACCTGGTCGCGTGGAAACTGGACCAATTCGGTGAGAACATCACCGGGCTGCTGGCCAGGCGCCCTGGCACATTCACCAAGAAGACCGACGAACAACTTCAAGCCGCAGCGCGGGGCTGGCTGGGTACTGCCGACGTGCAGTGGATGCCGGTGTTCGACCAGCGGACCGAGATCACGCAACGCCGTGACGATCAGACTGCGACCTCCACGCTTCGCCGAGCCCGCGTGCTCGTACTGGGGTGTGGCGCGTTGGGTGCTCCCGTTGCCGAATACTGCGTGCGCGCCGGCGCACGGTCTGTGACGGTGCTCGATCGCGGGGTCGTCACGCCGGGCATCCTGGTTCGTCAGCCGTACTCCGACGGTGACATCGGGCATCACAAGGCCGTTGTGCTGGCCGGCCGCCTGAACGCGATCACCCGCAAAGGGACAGCCTGCAGCGTGGTCAACAACGCCATCAAGTTCGTGCTCAACGACCTCGATCCCACCGCGTTCGACCTAATCGTGGACGCGACCGCGGACAGCGGTACACGCGCCGCCATCGAGCGGGTCCGCCGCCCCCTCCCAGCCGCCCGTGGTCCCTGGCCACCGACAGTGACAATGATCATCGGGCATCAAGCCGATCTGGGGCTCGTCACCGTTGCACGGTCGGGCGCCACCGGGACAGGTCACGACATACTGCGACGCGTACTGCTTCGCTCCCGCCGCACCGATCTGCCCGAGTGGCAGGACGTCATCGCCGACTTCTTCCCCAACCCGCCCCGCAGTGGAATGTTCTTCCCCGAACCCGGCTGTTCCGAGCCGACGTTCGTCGGCTCGGCTGCCGATGTAACAGCGCTCGCGGCTGCACTGTTCACTGCGGCGGTCCAAGACCTTGCTGCAGAGCCGACCGGCGAGGAGACGATGTCCGCGATCGCCGTACGTCGACCTTGCCTGACGGATGCTCGACAATCTGCCGTCAAGGCTCTTTCCTGGCCCAATGACGTCGTTCGGACCGATCCGGGCATCGGGTACGACGTCCGGATTTCCGCCGAGGCGATGGCCGAGATCCGGGCGGAAGTCCGCCGCGGTGGCCGGGTTCGGGGCCGAGACGTCGAGACCGGTGGCATGCTGCTGGGGGCGATCGACGAATCAACCGGGGTGGTCAGCGTCGACCTCGCTACCGGGCCCTCGCCCGACAGCACACTCTCCAGCGCCTACTTCGACCATGGCACGGCCGGGACCCAGGAGCTCGTCGACCACCACACCCGCCGGACCGGCGGTATCACGGGATTTCTCGGAATCTGGCACACGCACCCCTGTGGCGTCGCCGCCCCCAGCCCGACCGACCTGGCCGGAATGGCGGCGTTGACGACCTTCGCGGGTGTCGCCAACAAGGCGCTGATGGTGATCCTCGGCGGCTCGTCGCAAGTATGGACAGCGTGGACCGAAGGAGGCGGACAGCCCGACGTCCACGTACGGGTGGTCGCACGCGACCCGGCCGCGACACCCTCCGGCACGACTGCCCGAGTGCAAGAAGCCCCACCCGCCGGCACCTATTTCCCAGGCGGATTCTCCGCCGCGCCTGCAGGCGTCCCTGTTCGGCGTCGTCGTCGATGGCTGTGGTGGGGCAAACGGTGAGCACGGCACCCGCAGTCGGCCTTGCCCTGTCCGGGGGTGGATTCCGGGCAGTCGCCTTCGGGCTGGGATGCCTGCGAGCGCTCCATGACTGTGACGTGCTGCGCCACGTGCGGGTCGTCTCGGGTATCAGCGGTGGCAGCGTGCTCGCGGCGATGTGGGCCTACGGCCCGCCCTGCTTCATCGAGTTCGACGAAGCCGTCACGGAACTGCTCAGAACCGGACTGCAACGCGATCTCGTGAAACGGGCGCTCACGCCCCCGGCTCTTGCACGCGGTGCCATCGGCGCAGTCCGTGCGATGTCCGGTTTGCTCGGGCGGCGTCCACGCGCCTTCACCCGGACCGATATCCTTGCCCGGGTGTTGCGCGACCGGCTGTTCGGCTCGCGAGACCTCTCCGAAGTCACCCACCAGGATTTGACCACGGTCATCTCGGCCACGGATCTCACGACGACCAACGCGGTGCGGTTCGGCAGCACAGTCAGCTCCTGCTCCGCCTACGGGCGCATCACCGACCGTGTTCCGGTGGCGGACGCAGTCGCGGCCTCGGCCGCATTCCCGGCGTTGTTGCCAGCACTGAACAGGAAGTACGACTTCCAGAACGGTCAGGGGCAGCGCGGGCGGCACACACTGACCATGACCGACGGAGGTGTCTACGACAACCTCGGGCTATCACCCCTACTGCCCGGTCGATCAGTCACGCACACGAGCCACGTCTACGACCTGGACCACCTCATCGCCGTGGACGCAGGACGCGGACGAACTCCGAGGATGGAGCCTTTCTACCTTCCTGGTCGCTTGAAGCGAAGCTTCGACATCGCCTACGCCAAAGCGCAGGATGGCACACGCGCGCAACTCAACTTGGCGGCTGCATCCGGGCAGCTTCGCGGAGTCGTGCACGCCTACCTCGCGATGCCGGACGACAAGCTGCCGATCCCGCTCGCTGACCACGTACCTCGGGCGGCAGTCGTGGGCTATCCGACCAATTTCAAGGCGATGGAGGCGGCCGAGCTGAATCTCTTGGCCATCCGGGGTGAACAATTGACGCGAGTACTGCTGAACCACCACTGCTCTCATTTGTGCCGATATTAGCTTTATCGGGTACGTGCTACCTCGTTCGCTTGTCGCCGCGGCACCTCTTCGAGCCCTGCCCCAGGCCCGCGATCCTGACCAGATCGAACGACTTGTCATACGTCGACGGGATCGCCTGGGCGGAGTCCTCCATGAGCACAGACATGCTGCTGCCTGACATGCGTGGACGTGGTTTTCGGCACGCACAGCGCCGCAGAAGGTCGAAGGCAACCACAACGTCGTCGTGACCGAAGTGCCCGCCGACGTCGCCGAGTTTGTTACGGCAGGCGCAAGAGCGCAACGGGCCCGGCGTACCGAGGTCAGAGACGACGTAGGCTAGTCGTGCAGCTTCAGCTAATTTCGGGTGCCGTATTGCTTGTGCACCGCTGCGTTGCGGAGTATTCGCTCCGGCTCCGTAATGATATCGCGCAGGCCGCTGTTGTCTTCGTCTGGCCCCAGCGGGGTGAGGTCTCCAAAAGAGTTCCTTCTCCATCGCATTCCGTTGCCATCTGTGAAATCGACAGTCAGCGCTAGGAACTTGAAGAAGGCTTCGCGCAGTACGTCGACCTCTAGTTCCTCCCCGATGTCCGGCGAGCTGTTGACATCGTCCACGATGTTCTGCATGCGATCCAAAAAGTACTTGTTGAAGGTGTCTTGCTTGGTTTCCAGGTACATCGGCCCTGAGGATGGCCCTAGAAATGGAACGGTTGTTTCGTAGTTCTCGTTAGGAATGACAATGCCTACGCGCACCCTGTAGACCGGCTGCGGCCCGCTGTTGATGTATCTGAGCGCGTACGCGTATGTCTCTCCGGCGAAGCCTCGTGGTCTGGTGTAGGCCAGTTCTACCTTGACAGCTCGTGCTGGTGGGCCAGCTATTGGCAATGCAATCTGCTCGACCCAGACGCCAAACTTCGATGCCAGTTCGCGGGCTTGGAGCTCTTTCAGTTCTTGCGCCTGCTGCTCAGCGTGTTGCTCGGACTTGCGCCATCCCTCGACTGCGATCCATACGGCGACGGCAGCGGCGCCGATCGAGCCGATGCCGCCGACCCACTGGCCCCAGGCGGACCACCAGTCAGCGCCTTGCTTCAGCACGACGCTCATGATGATCAACAAGACGAACGCGAGCGCCAGTATCGCGCCAAGGATGCGCGCATCGAGCTTTCCGAACTTCATGCCGCGAAGTATCGCGCATCCCTTGCATCCAAGGAGGCTCGATGCGGATCTTCTCCTGGCTCGCCGACTACAGGGGCTGCGGCTTCCGCCGAGGCCTGCTGCCCGGCTCCGAGCTGGCGAACCGCGTCCACGACGTGATGGCAGACGGCCGAGGCGCACGCCGGAGAGCGCGGCGTGATCGTCGGGCAGCGTGTGTGCAACATGGCCGCTTCGGTCACCTGAAGGAAGCTCGCCCGAGCCGGACACACGCGACTCGTCTCCGAGACCGATGACCTCCTGTCCGCCGTGCACTCGTCCAGCCGCCCGAGCTCGGTCGGGGGCCGCGGTTCCTGCACTGCACCGGGGCGATGGCGCTGCCCGCGGTCTATCGACCGCGCGGCAAGGCCCAGTACCGACGGTAATCGTCTGCTGGCCGCACAAGCCGCGCGGCGGTTTGCAGGCCTGAGCGGGCGTACGTCTGGCGGCGAAGCCGAGTTGTTCAAAGGGCGCCCGCTGGTTGGTCAGGGGTGACACGCCGATGTTCTGGCAGCTAGCCCGGTTGCGCTTTCATATGCATCACAGAACAGAACATGCGATTTCCGCATCTCCTGACGTGGTTTCCGCCCGGATGATGCACAAGAAGTGGTAGTCAGGGCAGGTCGTCGAAACAAGGATCAACAATTTATCGACCGAAAAGAGGTAACGTCAGGTTGCTCGACGGCAAACTGGAAGAGGGGACTGCTGGGTTTGACGGATGTCGGGGAGGCGGCAGCGCAGGTACTCGCAGTTCTGTCCTCGGTAGCCGGGGTTCTTGCATTGGCCTTGGAGATCACGCGGCGCGGGAGGGCCACTGATAGGTCATTCCGGCCGGTGGTCGGACTAACCGTCGCGCTCCTTGGGGTGGTGTTGTGTGCGACGGCGGTCGGGACGCTGCTGGTCAAGCGGATCTCGCCGTTGAGTGAGCATGGGCGCGTGTGGGCGATCGTCGGCGGGGCAGGCGCTGTGCTTCTGCTTGGTGGCTTGGCGTTGGCGATTCTGGTACCCAGTCCCGATCGGCGCCTGCTGGCTCGCATCGCGCGGGTGGCTGACCAGGTGGTACAGCAATGTGATCGCCGTGATGGGTTCACCGTCGATCAGTATGCAGACCTTGGGGTCCGTTCGGTTGCTCGACCAACTCGGCGGACAAGGCCGCTCAACGTGCAGATGGTGGCCGAGACCGATCTAACGGTCGTCTGCGGTCCGGCGGGATCCGGTAAGAGCATGGCGCTCCGAGCGCTTGCTCGCGATTATTGGCGACGCACACAGCGCAGTCGGAGGCCGGAAACCGTCGTGCTGTACGTAGATCTCGCGGAAATGGGCGACTTCGCCGGCCCTGTAACAGCTGAGATCGTTCGTGATCACCTTCTGTCGTCGTTTGATAACGATATCCACCTCCGTGCCGCAGTGGCAGGGCTGCTCGAGCGAGCTGATCCACGGATCCGATGCATATTCGTCCTGGATTTCGGAGCGGCGTCGCCTTCGGAATCCATGAAGTCTTATATGGACGAAGTAATGCGCTTGGTGCGACGGCACTCGCGCAACCATGCGGTGATTGCCTCCAGGTCAAGTCTTGAGATGGCGGATCTGATCGTCGAGGTGGGGCGGCCGAACCGGCGCCATCGCGAACGTCTGTTGCGCCGTCACGGAATGACAAAGGTTGAGTATGGCGAACTGATGGCCAGGCTGGATGGTGATCCAGAACTGGCGCAAATCGCAGACCTGCCGGCCATCCTAGCGATGGTTGCTCGTCATCGCTCTGCGCTTTCAAGGATTGCGGCACCGTCGCACGACGATTTCATCGATTTGCTCATTCAGGCAAGCTTTGACGAGCTTGATGATGCAGTCGAGATTCGTCAAGCGGCCGAGTGGATTGCCTTTCGTGTGCAAAACGGAGAAGTTGTCGGCGAGGGTGAAATAACTCAGTCGCTGACGCGTGTCGGTATCGGAACTGTTTTCCGTGGAAGGTTCGATTTTCGGGCCGGTGTCATCCAGGAGCATCTCGCAGCGGGATACCTGGTCAAGACTCATGCGACATTGGACGTCGTATCCATTCTCGATTCTCCGCAATGGCTCGCGGTACTGTCGACGGCGCTGCGTCGTCAGTCGGCCGAATTTTCGGCATCGCTGATGGCGGCGATCGAGACTGTTGTTCTCCTAGATCCAGCAGCAAGTGACCATGACGGGCGTGAGGTGTCCGGTACTTTTCGGTGGGCGCAGCAGACTCTGCGGGCTTTGGAGGTATTGCGGTGCGGAGTTCCCGTTGACAGGGAAGCGGCTCGCCTTTCTGAAGAATTGCGCGCGGCTGCTGGCCGCCTCATCCGGCGGGCCGTCTTCAGTGGAGGTAAGGCGCAGCAGCGGGCTGCGGCATCTGTGCTCCAAGTTGCGGACATGGAAACCGCCCGTGTAGCGGCCGATCGACTGGTACTGGCGGGTGACAGCTCCTCCACTCGTCTCGCTGTGGAACGTTTACTGGTATGTGCGGGCGTCTTCTCGCAGTTGACGTTTACGGCGCGGCTGGCTGTGCTGGTGTGCATGGTCTTCTATGGTCACACTCCAGGGGTGCTACTGGGGGCGTCTCGGCCTGGATACGACAGAGACCTGGTGAACGCGACGGCTGCTCTCGCAAAGGTATTTCGGATCGCGGCATACGGCGCTGTTGTCTTTGCTGTCGCGATCTCTGTGCGGGAACCCGTGCGGACGCCCTTCTCTGCCGCATTGATCGTCGCTTCGGTCGTGTTCCTGAGGTATGGACTCAGGCCCGATCGGTCACGAGGCCGGTTCGCGCGCGTGGTCGTCGTGTTGTTCCTGATCGCCGTGGTGCTGGTTGCGGCAAACGGTATTACTGGGCTCCGCGAGGTGGTCGCGGGGATCATCACCTTCGACTTCGCGGTCGGGTTCACCGCGGCAGTGGCTTCCTGGCTCTTGACCTGGCCGGCAGCGGCTATCGGCTACATTGCTGCGTTCGGTGCCACCTCGAGACTCATGTGGTTGCCCCACATCGGACTGCTCCAGGTGGCGTGGACGGAAGGTGTGATGGCTGCTCGGCGAGCAGCCGATGTGCGGCGATGGGTGGCTCGGTGGTTGTGGCCACGCCGTGTGATCGCAGGCGTTACCTGCGGCATCTTGCTCCTTACCGTCGCCATCGGCGTCCCTGCGCCCGCAGCCGCGAGAGAGAACATTCACGGCGTCTTGGTCCTGGTCGCGGTGTTCGCCTTTTTTGTGTCCATTTCCAAACGACAGTGGAGTAACAGCGCTGCGTGGCGCCGTCTGCGGTGGGATCATCGGAACTTGAGCAAGCTCGATGCCGACGAGCTGTTCAGCGAGCTGACGCGGAGCTTCGAAGCAGGCAGCGCTGCGACCAGCCGGCTCCTCAGTGCCATCCGGAACTCGAATCCCGGCGAGCTAAGGGTTGCAACCGCGATGCTCGTCGATCTTGACAACTTGATGGAGTTTCTGGCAGAGACCCTGCCGGACAAACTTGCGGCGCCGATCAAGGATGGCTTTTGGCAGCTGGCACCATCGTTTCAGCAACCTGGGTTCGGGGAATGGGTTGCGAAGTTCGACAACAGCCACCCCGGCATGTTGGTCGAGTTCGCGGCCAGCCCTCGCGAACGCGAGTTGCTCAGCGAGGCAGTCCTCAGAGCCCAAGGCCACATCCCCATCCGTTGAAACCTGCAGGAGAACCAGGAACGTGACCAACGAGTCTGACAGAGTGGAGAATCCGCTCGCAGGTCTTTCCTGCCGTGGCAACCGAGACAACTGTCAGATGCTCGCGCGCCTCGGCGAAGATCATGCTTCACGCTGCGAAGAAGCAGGCATTACCGATGGCGAGGCAATTGTGTGTGCGATGGCTGTGGGCCTGGTGATCGAAGTGTGGCGGAATGGTCCCGTCGAGGACATGCATGCCGGCCGCCGAGGACCGAGCGACGCGGTAATGTTCGCCGAATCGACTGCGCTCCACGATGTGGCGGTCGCTGCGCTGACCGCCGAGAATCGGAACTTCGGCCTTATCGACTTCGAGGAGCATGTCCTGGATCGTGCGCGGCCGTGGGCAGGTGCGGCCGGCCGGACGTTACAGGATCTCGGGTACGGATTCCTGGGGCAATATGCGCGACATGCCAAGGACAGGACAAACGCGTTGATGGGCTTGGGTGATCATACGTGCGTAGACGACCCGCTCCAGCCATACCTTGTGCGTAAGGCAGTGATGTATGGAGCCGACCACAAGGGGATGCCTGCTTGGCCTCTTGTCGTCGGACGGATCGGTCTCCTCCTCTCGAATCCAGACCATCCTGCCTGGAGAAGAAGCGGCCGGGGGAGGCAAGCTCTCGCCGAGATGCCACCTCAGGTGCAGTCCATCTGCCAGCTCACAGAGGCACTTGTGACGAGCCCGTCGACGCTTTCGGTGGAGGTGCTGGAATGGCTCAGTGGCCATTTCCTGTACTGCGCGGCGCCGCCTTATTCAGGTTTCAGGTGAGAACTCGACGGCGGGGACCCGGGCGGCGCCGAGCTCGTCGGCGGGCTGGTGAGATTGTAGAGGTCGGAGCGGTTTGTCGATGCGAGAACACCAAGTTCTCCTCGCTGTCCCAGATGATCGCTACGTCGGGAAGTTAAACCGACTTTCGCCGGAGCGGGACCGCTACGATCTTCGACGGTGGCAAGTGACGTGTCTGACGAACGGAGTCTGAGTTGGGGCCGGGGGAGGATGCCAGGCGTGCGGCGGTGGTCGAGTACTGGCGGACAGTGGAGATGTTCAGCCCGCAGAAGGTGGACAAGGTCGACCGCGAGCGGTTGGTGTTCGCGGTCCAGCCAGGGCAGCCGTTGCCCTGGGAACCAGACCACGCTCTAGCCCAGTGGGAACTACGTCCGAACCAAGCCTGGCGACACGTCGTCTACCTGGGTATCTACCGCCTAGACGAGGTTTTCGAGGTGCTCTCGAGAGTTTTCGAGCCAGATCAGGACAGCTATGACGAGCGCCCGGCTGGTGACACTGCGGTCGCCGCGTTCATGGTCGGTCAGGACGGACGCGCTCTGCTGGACTCGGAGGTGCTATCGAGCTGCGCCTGGGCCACGGGGCAAGTGGTGCGTGACCAAGGTTGTGGTCAAGAGTGGCTGGCGGAACTCCAGGACGCGACGTTGGGTTTCTCGCAGCTATTGCGAGACGTGGTGACCGACGAAGTCAGCATTGGTGATGTCGACGCACCACCGCAGTACATCCCTCGCCTCCTCGACAGGACTGCCCTCGCCGACTGCCTGGCGGCGGCGATTACCGCGGCGGGGACCGACAAGGCACTGTCGGTGGAGGAGATTCGCATCAGTAGCCAGATCGTGGCCAAACGCAACGCGGAGAATCCTGCAGGCCACGAGTTTCTCAACAGCTTCATCATGAGTGACCTGGGGATGGTCGCGGAGGAAACGGCTAAGGGGAACGCCGGAGCCGTACTCCGCGAGTACCTGCGGCCGGAAGCGCAACTCCCTGTCGATCGACGTGTCGATGTGCGTAAACAGGTCGAGGTGGTGCTGGATGAGACAGCTCCGGGCAAAGTCGCCGCTGGGCGCTGGCCGAGTCAGCCTGAGCATGCTCTCGCGTTGAACCAGCAACTGGCGGTGAGCACGGCGCTTGAGATGACAGGCACGTCAGGGATCGTGGGGGTCAACGGTCCGCCCGGTACTGGCAAGACCACTATGCTGCGTGACCTCGTGGCCGGTCTTGTGGTGGAGCGAGCACGAAGGTTGGCAGACCTGCCGGAGCCTGGCAAAGCGTTTAC
The DNA here is from genome assembly GCF_001953865.1 of Amycolatopsis coloradensis. Taxonomy (GTDB): domain Bacteria; phylum Actinomycetota; class Actinomycetes; order Mycobacteriales; family Pseudonocardiaceae; genus Amycolatopsis; species Amycolatopsis coloradensis. The sequence continues at coordinate 34,544 of NZ_MQUQ01000023.1, read as the reverse complement.
CAGCGAGCGATTGAGCTGGCGGACCCAGCAGCGGAAACGAGTGCTGAGTATCTGGCGACCTGAGCTGACAGGTTTCGAGATGGTGGTCGCTTCGGCGAACAACGGTGCCGTGCAGAACGTCACCGATGAGATTCCGGCTGCGGACGCGATCGATGAGGTTTGGCGGGAAGTCGCAGCCGGCGTCGACTACTTTCCCGAGATCGCCACTGCGTTGCTCGCACCTGACAAGGACAGCGGGCAGGCCGACGACCCGGGCATCGAGGGGTGGGCATTGGTGGCGGCCCGGCTGGGGAAGAAAGCCAACCGCAGCCGATTCGTCAACACCTTCTGGTACCACACTCCAGAGAAGCCGGAAGAGGACGGCACATGGCACGGTCTCCTGGCGGTGCTGAAGGGCTACGAACAGACCACGCTGGACCGATCATGGTCGGATGCGGTGGCAGATTTCCGGGCCGTCGAATTCAGAGTGGAAGCCGCCAGGGCCAAACGGGCCGAGGTGTACGAGACGATCCAACGCAGAGTGGACGTGGAGCGCGAGCTGGTAGTCCGGCGGAGCTCAGTGCGGGCAGCCATCGAACGAGGTGCCAAGGCCCGGAGGAATCGCGAAGCCGCGGTCATCTTGGAACGGGAACGGGCGCACGAAGCGGCCCAGGTTGCCCGGGAACACCAGGCCGCGGCCGAACAGGCCGCCCACGAACGCGTGGCAGTCGCTGAGTCATTCTTCCAGCAGCGGCGTGCCGAACTTGACCGGTTGGGCCCTGGCGGTGAGGCCAGCGCCGAGCGTGCGCTGAGGTCCAGGGAAAGCGAGCTGGACGGCCGGTGGCGGGCGCGCGACGCGCACCAGGCGACTCGGCCGGGGCTGTGGGAACAGATAAGCACCTTCGGTGCCGCGAGGCGGAAATGGTCGCTGAAGGACCACTGGTTGGCGATGGAGGTCAAGAACGCCAGCCATGCGGTCAATACCGCACAACGGGGCTGGGACGCGGCCCAGCAGGAGATTCTGGTCGCGCAGCGGGCCGTCGACGCGGCACTTGTGGAACTGGAGTCGGCTCGACGGGCGGTGTCAGCCGGTATTCCTCTGCGAGAGGTCCACTACGAGCCACTTGTGCAGGCCCGCCGCTTGGTCGCACTGGCCGAGCAGGAAATCACCATGGCCGGGCAGGTACAGGCCGAGACCGAGCGTGCATTGTTGGCTTCTGAGCGGGAACTGGCAATTCTCGACGACCGCCTGAATGAAGCTTCTTCGGCTCTCGGCGATCACTACCCCGACAGCACCTGGTGGGGCGACCGTCGTCGCCGAGAACTGACCGCGCTATGGACAGACGCTGAGTGGAACACCGAACGCACCGAACTGTTCTTCGCGGCTTTGGCATTACACAAAGCGTTTCTGTGGCATGCCGCCACGGCCATGCGACGCAACCTCCAAGCCGCGATGGATGTGCTCAGCGGTGAGGTGCCCCGCGACGCACCTGACCAGGCCGTGCTGGCCGCGTGGCAGAGCTTGTTCTTCGTGGTTCCCGTGGTTTCCACGACATTCGCGTCGTATGCACGGCTGTTCGGGCATCTCGGCAAGGAAGCTCTGGGCTGGCTGCTCATCGATGAGGCTGGGCAGGCGAAACCGCAAGATGCCGTTGGCGCGTTGTGGCGTACGCAGCGCGCCGTGGTGGTCGGCGACCCACTCCAGCTGGAGCCGATCACCGCCTTGCCCTTCCGCGCCGAGCAAGCCATTCGTCTCGAGTTCGGTGTCGAGGAGCGGTGGTCGACCAGCACGACTTCGGTCCAGCGTCTGGCCGACCGCCTCACCGCGTTGGGTACCTCGATCCCCGACGACGAAGGTGAAACCTGGGTTGGTGTCCCCTTGACGGTCCACCGCCGCTGTGACCAGCCGATGTTCGACATCGTCAACGCCGTCGCCTATGACGGACTTATGATTAACGGCACGGCCGGGGCCGCGGGCCAGAGGTTCACCGAGGCCTACCCGACGTTGCCGGAGTCGAAGTGGATCGACGTGCTTTCCAACGAAGCTCGCGGTCACTGGATCCCTGATGAAGGTCGTCAGCTCGACCGCATCCTCGACACACTCAGCGCGCTGAAGTTCGACATGTCCGAGGTGATGGTTATCGGCCCGTTTCGCGACATCGCCCGTCAGGTCGGCTCCAAGGCTCGGCGGCATCATGGCCTGGTGGCCGGCACCGTCCACACCTCTCAGGGTAAGCAGGCCGACATCGTCATTCTCGTCCTCGGCAGTGCGCCTGACCGTCCCGGCGCCCGTAACTGGGCCTCCAGTAAACCCAACCTGCTCAATGTCGCGGTCAGCCGCGCGAAGCGGCGCCTGTATGTCATCGGTGACCGGCGGGCGTGGTCGGAGTGCCGCCACTTCGACATTCTGGCAGCCAACCTTCCTTCCTCCATGCCCATCCAGGACTAGGTGACTCGGTTAGAGTCGCGCTTTGGCTTTGAGGGTAGAGATTGGCAACCTGGTCGCTCGGTTCGACGGAGCTCCGAACCCGGTAAGGAAGAGCCGTTCGAGCAACGCCGACGGGATGCCAGGCGGCAAGTCTGGCCGAATATGTCGATCACTTCAACAAGCATCGACCCCATTGCTCATTGGACCAACACCCGCCCGACCGAGGGCAGGTTCCCGACCGGATGACGGACGGGGTTCGTCGACGTGATCGACTCGGCGGGCTTGATAGTGGTCGTCGATGTGGAGGGATTTGGGGATCGGAGTCGGACCGGGCCGGATCAGCGGGCTGTCCGCGAGGGGCTCTACAAGGTCATGGAGATGGCGTTCGCCGCGTCCGGGGCGGTGTGGAAAAACTGCTATAGGGAGGATCGCGGGGATGGGTTGTTTTTGCTCGCGCCAGGAGGTGTAGACAAGGCGGCGTTCATCGAGTCGGTGCTGCCCGCGTTGGTGACCCGGTTGCGGATTCACAACGCCACCCATCCGGACGTACAGCGGATCCGGTTGCGGATCGCTTTGCACGCAGGTGAGATCTATTACGACGAGCACGGGTGTCACGTCGTCGATGACGCTGGCGTTCCGGCTGTGCGACGCTCCGCCGTTAAAGGCTGCGCTCGCCGCCTCGCCGGGGGTGTTGTCGGCGATCGCGTCTGATTGGCTGTTCGATGATGTCGTCCGTCACGCTCCGGGTGCAGCACCGACGACCTGGCGTCCGGTGCAGGTCGAGGTCAAGGAGCTCACCGCGACCGGCTGGGTGACCCTGCCCGATCATCCGTACCAGGGCGCCCCCGATGTAACCCCGTTGGGCATCCGCACAGCGGATTCTGAACGCCCGGGTTCCGACTTGCGATTTCTCGGCGATATGCCACGCGAGGGGCGGCTAGTGCACTTCAGGTGGTGGCTTCACGGGTGTGGAGCCACCACTCAGTGCGACCAACTTCAACCACCATCGGCCCCATCGCTCCAGGACCAACAATCGCCCGACTGAGGGCAGGTCCCCGACCAGACGACTGGCATCGGACGGGTTCGTCGGCGTGATCGACTTGGCGGACTGGTGCACGAATATCAGCAGGTGGCATGAGTTGACACAGTTTTCGGTACCCGCAGCGTTTCCCGCATCGCCGGTTCGGCAAGCACAGCCGGTTCAGCCGAGAGGACGTCGCCGGGACCTCGGGTTGCGCCGCTCGACGGGCATAGAAAAGTCCGCCGACCACACCGCCGGGGGAGGGCAGTGAGATGATCGACGGGACCATGGCCGCGAACGCCGTCGTGGCCACGAGTGGTAGCGGTCTCTTCGGGCTGCTGGCCACCTTGGTCTTCCTCTGGAAGCCCACAAGCGCGGTGGCCGGCCAGGACCTCCCCGCTCCTGCTCTGCGTGAAGCACGTCGCTGGCTGGCTACCGGCGGGCTTCGGCGGCGACGCTGATTTCACCTGAACGTGCGCTGTCGCGGTTGGGTACGCGGCCGATATCAGGGCATGCAACCGATTCGATGCAGACTCTGCGGATACGTCGCGATCTATGACACCAGCCTGCCGCCCAAGATCGCGGCACGAGAGGATATCCCGAAGTTCGCGGCAGGGGACAAGTGGCGTCGTCAGCGACAGAGGGAGCTGGCCGAAGCCGGGGTCGACCTGGACGACGCAGTAAAGGAAGTCAGCACTGATTGCCCTGACTTTGCGCACGACTTCGAGGACATCTCCAATACCGAAATGTTCTTCGGCGGCGAGCTGGACGAAGAACTGGGACGTCGCCCCACGCGAGCGGAGATCCGTACCGCGGTTCGCGCGGCGAGCTTGGTCAGCGACGAGGGGGGACCCGTCGTGCCGTCCGAAGAGCAGCCTCCAGGAACCGGAAAGTTCAGTTTCACGGTCGGTGACATCACGTTGTGGGTTCACCATGGCGTACCCGGAGACCGTGAGGGTTCCGTTGCCCGATGGCGGGAAAGAAGACTGGAGAGGTGGCGCGAACTGATGTCGTCCGGCGCCGGCTGACCCGACAAGGCCGCGTGGACCCGCAGACCGCGCGGTCTCGCAATCAGGAGCGACGGAAGCTGTACACCACGAACTTGGTCTTCGCGACCTGCGTGCCCGAGCAGAGCGCGAATGACTGACCGTTGCACGAGGAGCCGTTGTACATCCGGATGCTGTACCGACCGCGGCTGTCCGTGGAGTTGTAGTGTTTGTCCGGGCCTTGGGGCTATACCGCCAAATCTGCCTGTCAGAAGGCGGTGGTCATGGTCAAGCGGCCTCATGGGAGCCACCGGAAGCCCGGCCTCCGCATCAATCGAGGACACGAAGTGGTTCGTCAGCCAGGCGATTGGCCCAGATGCACCATCACTCCCGGCTGGGTGGCCGCCCCGGCGAACGCCACGGCCACGTCGATGGTTCGACTCGTGGACCGGCCGGCCACTTCTGTTCGTCGAGTTTGCCGTCCGCTGAAGCATGTGCGGTAGTCCAGAGCTGCCGTTTCTCCATTCCGTAGCTGCCGTTTCATTCAGTTGGAGGAGCTTGGATGTTCCTTCGTCGGAGCGCCGTCGGTGCCTGCTCTCGCATCGGTGTACCGGATGGTCGGATTGGTGTGAACTGGATAGACGAAGGTTTAACTCTCGTCGAGCGAGTGCATCGTAGCCCTATTGGAGCGAACTCAGGCGGTCTGCGGCGTTCATTATCCGAGTGGCGACATCGGGAAGATGTTCAGCAGCAGAAGCAAGTAGTGTGGCGCTTCGACTGAAGTCGCTTGTGCCGAGGAGTTCGGCAGCAAAGGCCAGGTTGCGGGCTGCGACAGTGTCGATGCCGCCCGTCGAGCCGGACATTGTGGCGACAATCTGCTTAAGTTCCTCGACTGTTTCACTGCTGGCAGTGCCAGTTTGTTCCAGTCGGTCAGTAATGGCTTCTAGGCGAGAGAGTGGCGGCTCTGCAATCTCCGTCAAGTAATTTAGGAGCGCTTCCGGGTTATTTACGGTCAGTTTTCCAAGAATGGCATTGTCGGCACCTTCGTGAATGGTCTTCCACCTATGGAGTGTTTCGGGTGGGTAGCGTTTCTCGTCGTCGTCGACCTCGGTGTGATGTGCTAGTGTCTCGTAATCCTGATGCTTTTACTTCCCGTTGTTGTCGACCAGTTTCTTGATGTTGGCTTGGACGAGTCGGACCTTGGCCAGGATCTCGTCGGCGGTAGCGGTCCAGGTGAACGGCGCGGGATTGGTGTTCCAGTGCGCGATGTAGTCGCGGATCTGCTTGATCAGCACTGTGACGCTGGTGAAGGTGCCACGCCGGATCGACTGACGGGTGATGTTGCCGAACCAGGTCTCGATCTGGTTGATCCACGAGGCCCCCTTTGGAGTGAAGTGGAACCGCACGTCCGGGTTCGCGGCCAGCCAGCTCTGGATATCGGGAGTGGTGTGGGTGGAGAGGTTGTCCAGCACCACGTGAATTTCCTTGCCCGCATGGGGTTTCACGGCGGCCTTCAGAAAAGCCAGGAAGGCCGCGCCGTCGCGGACCGGGTAGCACTCGCCGAACACTTCACCGGTGCCGACGTTCAACGCCGCGAACAAGTTGGTCACGCCGTGACGGACATAGTCATAAGTGCGTTTCTCGGTCGCGGCGAAGGTGATCGGCAGCAGTGGCTGAGTCCGGTCCAGGGCTTGCACCTGGGTCTTCTCGTCGACACTGAGCACCACCGCCCCGCCCGGTGGCTCCAGGTAGAGCCCGACGATGTCGGCGACTTTCTCCGCGAACTCGGGATCCTTGCTGATCTTGAACGTGCCTTGCCGGTGCGGCGTGAGCTTGTTGTCCCGCCACAGTTTCGCCACGTAGTGATGCGAGATGGACACGCCCTCAGTGCGGGCGACGTAGGCGGCCAGCTCCCGCGACGACCAGTGCGACAACCCGGTCTCCGCCGGCGGACTGGTCCGGGACAGGGCCAGTACCCGCGCGCGGACTGACGCGGACACCTGTTCACGGCCCGCACCACGGCGATGGTCCAGCAACCCGGCAAGCCCGCCTGCGGCATAGCGGGCAAGCCACAGATCCACCGTTGGCCGCGACACCCCCGCCAGGGCGGCGATGTCCTTCTTCAGTCGCCCTTCGGCCCACCAGAGCACAATCCGTGCTCTGGTGCCCACCGTGGCCGCCACATCCGGGCTGTTCACCAAACCCTGCAACTCGTCCCGCTGGCCCATCGTCAACTCCACCGGGCCAGCCAACACCACGCCCCGTCAACACCACGTAAACCAAAGAGGATCACGGAACACTAGGCAGAGTAACAGCAGGTTCTTGAACGCATCTCGTTCGTGTGTGGGCATGTTCTTCCGGTAACGGGCTGCGCCCGGCTTGACGCCATAAACGTGGGCTACCTGGGAGTTCTTTCTGTAGATTCCGGGGCGGACCTCAAGTACCACAGGGATCAAGCATCCCGGCGCATAACACTGACCATTGCTGACGGTCCAAAGCGCGGCGAGTGTCGCGGCTGGTAGTTGCTTGCGCTGACCTGCTCCGTCGGCTGAAGCGTTCGAATTCGTTGTCATCTCACCAGATTGCCAGCTAGGTCCGACAGTTCGCCGTTCTGGAGGTCGGCAGCCGCTATGGCCAAGTCCTCGGCACGGCCACGAACCGGACGGCGGTTGACTAACCAGTAGATCCGCGGCCTCGTAATGGATCTCGGTGATCGAGTCGATGAGTTCAGATTGCTGATCCGCGACCGTGTCGGCCAGTTCGCGGCCTCGTGCGATGCCGGCCTGGCCGACGTGGGCATCGATACGGTAAGGATTCGTCTGCGTTGCCCACGGGCGAACTGCCCGTCGAGCGGTTCGTGCTCACCGCCAGAACCGAGCACTGTACGTGCCGACAAATGCGTCAGTGCAGGTCAAGCGCTGTCGGTGGATGACTGCTCGCGGTCCGGCATGATCGCGTCTTGTGCTGGTTCGCTTCGTCTATCTCGTCGTTGTCCACGTGTTCGCCGTGCTGCGGCTGCTGTCGATGACCGACCGCGAGAGGGACGTTGAGATCCTTGCCCTGCGCCACTAACTGACCATCTTGCAACGACACCTCGGTGACCAGCGCCCGCGACTTCGGCCTGAGGACAGGATGTTCCTTTCAGCGTTGCTGGTGCCGCTGTCGCGCGGGGTGTTGCGTCGGCTTCGGCTTGTGGTCAGCCCGGACACGGTGCTGCGGTGGCATCGCGATCTGGTGAAACACCGTCATGCCCGTGTGAGCGTGAATCGTGGGCCTGGGCGTCCGCGTGCTCTTGCCTCGATCCGTCGCCTTGTCCTCCGTCAGGCGGCCGAGAACCCCTCGTGGGGCACCGGCGCATCCACGGCGAACTCGCCCTGCTCGGTGTCAAGGTCGCAGCCTCCACTGTATGGGAGATCCTCAAGGCCGACGGTGTCGATCCGGCCCCGCTACGGGCGACCGTCAGGTGGGCTGACTTCCTGCGGTCCCAGGCGGAGGCGATCCTGGCGATGGATTTCATCGAAACCGTCACCCTTACCGGGCAGCGGCAGTACATCCTGGCTGCCGTCCACCACGCTGGCCGGCAGGTCCGTGTTATCGGTACCACCGCGCGTCCTACCCATGCCTGGGTAGCGCAGGCTGTCCGCGATATGTTGATGGACCTAGCGGATGCTGGGCGCGTTGCGCAAGCGAGGTTCCTCAACCGCGACCGCGATGCCAAGTACCGTGCGTTGATCGATGAGATCCTCAGCGGCGCCAAGATCGCCCCTGTGCTGACCGGTGTCCGGATGCCTCGCATGAACGCGATCATGGAGCGCTGGGTGAAGACGCTGCGAGCCGAATTGCTGGACCGCACGCTGATCTGGAACGAGACCCACCTCCGGCACGCGTTGCGCGAGTACGAGCAGCACTGCAACCAGCATCGAACCCACCGATCGCTGGCCGCCGCGGCACCCCTGCGAGCCCGGCCGCAAGCCCTTCAACCCGACCGGATCGAACGCCTCGTGATACGCCGGCAGGACCGACTCGGCGGAGTCCTCCATGAGTACATGCATGCCGCTTGACATGCATGGACGTAATTTTCGGCACCCACACGCCTCCTCACCGTCAAACTGGGCACCACCACCCTCGCCACAGCGACCTACGACAACGCGGGAGAGGCGGCGACCGTGGCCTAAGCCAACGGCGCCAACCTGACAGGGATCGGAGCGGACCCAGCAGGGAAGACCAGCTCCCTGACCTGGAAAACCAGCGACAACCGCACCATCACGTCCGAAGTAACCCGGACACGGGCGGGGACCATCGTCGACGAATCACAGGGCCGCACCGACGCACGGCCCGATGGCCCGAACTACAGCTACGACAGCGCCGGCAGGCTCGTGGAAGCCTACGTCCCCGGCCACCACTACACCTACGATTTCACCTCGCCCTCCGCAGCCTGCCCCGCTGGCACACAAGCCAACGCCGGCCTCAACACCAACCGCGTCCGCCTGCTCGACCAGACCGCCGCGGGCACGGCTGAAACCGCGTACTGCTACGACGCAGCGGACCGGCTCCTCTCCACCACAGGAGCCAACGCCACAACCGGGATCAAATACGACTCCCACGGCAACACCGTCGAGTTCACCACCGGCGGGTCCACCACCTACCTCGGCTGGGACAGCACCGAACGCCGCCTCACAGCCCGCACTGTCGGCCCTGATGCCGCTGATGTCGCCTACGTGCGGGATGCCACTGACCGCGTCACGCAGCGTGCCGCGTCCCAGGGCGACACCGTGACCAACGTGCTCCTGTCCTACACCGCCGAGGGCGACAGCGCCGACCTGGCGCTCAGCCCCGACAAGCGGCTGCTGACACACAGCGGTCGGCGCAGAGCGTAAACACCTCTTCGAACTGGTCGACGACCAGCACCAGTTCGCGCTCTTCGGGGGCGATCCGCCGGACGACGTGGTGTAGTCCCCGCGGTTCATCCGTCGGCCGTGCGACCGGCGTGTCCGCCAGGCGCGCCAGCCGGATGAGGCACTCCTCGAGCGGATGCGGCCCCGGCGTCAGCACGACGGTGGGCCCGGCCAGCTACGGCGTCACCCCCGCTCGCAGCACCGAGGTCTTGCCGGTGCCCGACGCGCCGACGACCACCACGACCCGATGCCGGGTCAGCCGGTCGAGCACTTCCTCCACCAGCGCTTCCCTGCCGAAGAACTGAGCCGCGTCCTCGGCCCGGAACGGCGGGAGCCCCGTGTACGGCGACTCTTCCAGGTCCGGCGGCGCGGGCGGCTGAAGAGCGACCGACAACTCGCGCCACCGACGCTCCCACTCTTCGGTGTCCCCGTCGCACGCACGCACGTATGCCAGCGTCACGTCGAGGCTGGGGAGCTTCCGCCCCGCGGCGGCCTGCGACAGCGCGGCCTCCGAGTAATGCGCTCGCGCACAGAGCACCCGATAGGTCGGCTTACCCGCTTTTTCCCGAAATAGCCGCAAATCTCGTGCGAACTCCACCAACGGCCCGTTCCCGGCGGCCAACGGGTTTTCCTCACGCGGCATCCACCCCACCCCCACCCGACATGGTCCACGACGCCGACCTCGTCATCCAGGTGAAGAATGCCGACGGCGTCGTGGGTGACGCCCTTCGTCGAGACCGTCGACGTGCCAACGAAGTTATCGCTAGGGTGTCTGGGAGCACGTCGCGGTCAGGAATGAGGGATCTTGGCACTGGTGGTTGGCGTCCACGGCATCGGCAACGAATATCGTGGGGAAGCGGTCATGCATTCGAATTGGTTCCCCGCCATGCTCGATGGCTTGCGACGAGCGGGGGCCGGTCTCGAGCCGGCCGATCTGATCTGCGCCTTCTACGGCGATGTGTTCCGGCCTGCCTCACGGACCTTGTCCAGCGAAATACCTTGGTATGAGGCTGATGACGTCCGAGACGAGATCGAACTCGGCCTCTTGGAGACCTGGTGGGAACACGCGGCATGCCACGACACCGCGCTCGTCGGCCCGGAGGAGCGGACGCTGGCCCGTACGCCCAGGTCGGTCCAACGGGCACTTGACGCGCTGAGCAATTCGAAATTCTTTGCCGGGATCGCGGAACGAGCGATGATCTTCTCGCTCAAGCAGGTCAGAAACTATTTCACCGATGAACACGTCCGAAAAGCCGCCATCGAGCGAGTCGCCGACGCGGTCGGCACGGACACCCGGGTTCTGGTCGGCCATTCGCTGGGATCCGTGGTCGCCTACGAAGCACTCTGTGCCCACCCTGAATGGCCGGTGCACACCCTGGTCACACTGGGATCGCCGCTCGGCATCCGGAACCTGGTCTTCGACCGATTGCGGCCGCCTGCCGACGAACACGGTCTGGGTCGATGGCCCGGGTCGGCGGCGGGATGGTCGAACATAGTCGATGACGGCGACATCGTGGCACTGCGTAAGGATTTGCGACCCCTCTTCGGTGATCGGGTCTCGACGACGGTCGTCCATTGCGGGGCTCGAGCCCATGACGCAACGCGGTACCTGACGAGCGAAGCCACCGGCCGCGCGATCGCGGCGGCCTTCCGTCATGTCTGACCGGCCGCCGCGGCGGATCCTGATCGCGACCGGAACCACCCGGCACCCGCATTGCCCCGACCTCGGTGACCGACCAGAGCTTTCGGGAGAGATCGACCGGATGGTGCGGTTGTTCACGGCACCCGAGTCCGGGCTCGGGTACCGGCAGGCCTCCGGTTTCACGGCGGATATGCGTTTCGCGGATCTCCGCGCGGGGATCAGGGAGGTCGTCACCTCGAAGGCGATGACGTCCGAAGACCACGTCGTCTTCTACTACACCGGGCATGGCCAAGTGGATGACAGCGGCGAGTTCCTGTTCCCGCTCGTCGACACCACAGAAGATCTGGTCGGCACCGGGTTGCTGGCCGGTGACCTGGCCAGGTGGCTTTGGGTCGGCAGCCGAGTACAGCGACTGCTCATCGTTCTCGACACCTGCCACGCAGGCAAGGCGGGCGCGGAGATTAGCAGGTTCGGCACCGCCGCGCTGGGCAGGCTTCGCGGACTGGCGAACCAGCCGGGTTTCGAGATCTTGACCGCGACGCGGCCGAGCGAAGAGGCGCTGGCAGGGACTTTCACTCAAGCGCTGGAGCGCGCCATCAGGCATCGCGGCAGCGGTGGTCACGACGTGCCGTTCCTCAAACTGGACACGGTCGTCTCGATGATCAACTCGGACCCTGAAAAGGCACCGTCGCAACATGCGCAACGGCTGGGTGCGGGAGAAAGCGAGAGCAAGTTCCTCCCCAACCCGCGGTTCAACACCTGGCTCCGCGGCCTCGACCTCCGCACACAGTTCGACCACGAACGGCGGCAGGAACGTGATCGGGATCTGAAGGACCATGTTCTCCCCAGGGCACAGGGGCTGGACCGTCCGCAGGCCGACAAATGGTTGTTCACAGGTCGCCACGAGGCACTCAAGGATCTCTGCGACTGGTTGCGGGATCTCGATCGCGATGGTCGCAGCCGAGTGGTCCATGGCGCACCCGGCTCCGGGAAATCGGCGCTGTTGTCCCGGCTGACCGTGCTCGCGCATCCCCAGCACCGGCAGAAGGTACCCCGGTTGGACCAGTTGCCTCCTGAGACCATTCCGCCGCGCAGGGGAATCGACACCTTCATCCACGCCCGTGGCCAGACCAGCGCTCAGGTACTGGCCAAGCTTTGCCAGGACGCCGAGATCGAAGCGACCACGCCGGGCGACCTGCTCGCCGAACTCGCGGATCGGCAACGCCCGTTCGTCGCCGTGATCGACGCACTCGACGAAGCGACCGACGCCGACGAACTCGTGATGCGGGTACTTTCCCCGCTTCTCCGTGGTGCGCCTCGCAGCAGGCTGCGGTTGCTGCTCGGCACCCGTACGCCTCTCCTCGGCAAGCTCGGCGGACCGTTCGAAGCGCTCGATCTCGACTCCGAGCGCTACGCCGATCCGGAGAGTGTCACTACCTACGTGAAGAGGTGTCTCCTCGACCTGGTCCCGGATTCGCCGTACTCCGCTGCTCCGCCGCATGTGCTCGATGCGGTCGCGACAGCGGTGGGAACGGCAGCCGGACAGTCTTTTCTGGTGGCACTCATCACCGGACGAAGTCTCGCGCTACGCAAGGACATCCCCAATCCCTACAGCGATCGGTGGAGAGCGGCGCTTCCCCGCTACGCCGCCGAGGCAATGCGCTTGGACCTCGACGGGCGACTCGGAGCCGAAGCGGCGAAGGCACGTGACCTGCTGGCGCCACTGGCCTATGCGCGGGGTAGCGGTTTGCCATGGGAAGACGTCTGGGCCGCGCAGGCCACGGTATTGGCCGGGCGGAGCTACACGATGGCGGATATCGATTGGCTTGTCGAAAAAGCCGGCTTCTATGTCATCGAGGCCGAGGAAAAAGAGCGTTCGGTTTACCGGCTCTACCACGAAGCGCTGGCTGAGCATCTACGAGAAGACCGGGGCGAGCGGGCCTCGCATCAGGCCATCTTCGAGTTCTGGATTGACCGTGCGACGACAGCGAACGGGAAGGTCGACTGGTGGCGAGCGCACACCTACGCGCTGCGCCATCTCGCGACCCACGCGGAGAAGGCAGGGACACTCGAAAACCTGCTGGCCGATCCGGTGTATCTGCTCAATGCCGAGCGCGCCCCCTTGCTGACGGCCTTGGCCGCCGACGACGACACCATGCGAAGTCCGGCGGCGCAGGCCTACAGCAGGACGCTTAAACATCTGTGGAACAAACCGGTCGGTGAGCACGCCTCGTACCTCGAACTGGCCGCACACTGTCATCGCGCCACCATTCTGGCGAAGAACATCGCGGCGGAATGGCCGGAACCACCTTGGCGTACCTTGTGGGCGCAGTGGGTACGGCGCAGCCGAAACCTGACTGTCAAAGCACATCAGGCGCGGGTGACGTCGATCGCCGTAGGTGATCCCTACGGTCATCCGGTCGTCGTCAGCGGTTCTGAGGACGGCACGATCAAGATGTGGGATCTGGCCACCGGGGTTCCGGACAAACGAGCGATCGAAACGAACAGGGGCGCGGTCCACGCGGTGGTGCTCGGGGAGCTGGAGAGCAAGCCGATCCTGGTCAGCGGCGGCGACGATATGCAGGTGCACCTATGGGACTATGTCAGCGGTATGCCCATCGGCGCGCCGTTGACCGGGCACATACACCAGATCCGGGCGATGGCGTTTGCCGAGGTCGACGGAGTACCCACGCTCGTCACGGGTTCGTTCGACCGAACGGTCCGGGCGTGGGACTTGTCGACCGGACAAGCGAAGGCCTGCTTCGAGGGGCACAAGGACAGCATCACGGCGGTTAAGATCTCTACCAGGCTGCGGCCGCTCGCCATCAGCGGCGCACTCGACGGCTGGATCCGGGTCTGGGACCTGCTCAGCGGCCAGGCGGGTTCTCGCAAGTGGAACCGGGGAAAGTCGTCGGTCGTCGCGATGGACACCGTCGAGACCGCCGAGCGCCTGATCGTCGTGACAAGCAGCTCGGACGGCTCGATCGGCGCGTTCGATCTGATGACCGGTGAGGTGGTCGGCAGAATCATCGACAGCCGCAGCAATCCGGCCCGCGCCGTCGCCGCACGATACCTGGATGGGCGGCTCATCGTGGTCTGTGGCCACACCGACCGGAAGATCCGCACCTGGGACCTGAACACCGGCTCCGAGTTCGCCCACTCCTTCGCGGGCCACGAAAGCAGTATCCACGCGGTGGGTTTCGGCGGGCTCGACGGCCAGCCTCTGGCGATCAGCGGCGGCGACGACCGCACCGTCCGGGTACACGACCTGGCCGTCCACAACGGCGACAAGTCCTTCGAAAGCAGCCATCTCCGGGGCCTCCGGTGCATCGCGATCGCCAGGGTCCGTAACCGGGTGGTCGTCGTGAGCGGTAGCGACGACGCGACGATCCGGTTGTGGGACGCCGAAACCGGGAAACCTCTCGGTGAGCCGCTCGAGGGGCATTCGGCCGAAGTACGCGCGATCGCGGTGGGCAGCGTCGCGGGCACGGCGATCCTGCTCAGCGGCAGCGAAGACGGCGTCATCCGCATCTGGGACCTGGAGACCGGCGAGGCGCGAAGGAGGCAGTTGAACCACGGTCATCCGGTACGGGCGGTCGCCTGCACGATCGCCGACAAGCAGCTGGTGGCGGTCAGCGGTGGCAGCGACGGCTCGGTCGACGCGTGGAATCTCGAGACCGGTGCTCGGATGACCAGCCCACTCGTCGGCTATCTCTATCCGATCTTGGCCGTCTCGGTCGGGCGGGCGACCGGCCGGGTCGAACGTCTCCCCATCGGTTCGGAAAGTGAACACGGTGTCCTGTGGGGCCCTGTCCGCGGTTCGTTCACCGAAGCGAAACCGGAATCGGCGGTGGCCGTCTTCGCCAGGGCAGACGGCAGGAACGTCCTGGCCGCAGGTGGTCAGGACGGTGTTTTCCGGCTGTGGACGCTGGGGAACGGGAAAACGAGTATGTTCGGTCTGCGGGTGAGTACCGGGTTGAGCCTGCTCGAGGAAAGATCCGGCAAGGAGAGCATAACCGCGATCGCCTACCACGCGCGCCGCGGCTTCGCCATCGCGCGTACATACTTTGTCGAAATCGAGGACCTGGACGGCAAACCTCGTACGGTCTACCTCGATGCCGAGATCAAGGCGCTAGCGTTCGCGGCGGCCGACAAGCTGATCGTCGGGACCAATCAAGGAATTCTCGCACTGCGGATCTGAGTTCAGCGAATCTTGCGCGCGGCCTTGGCCGCTTTGTCCCTGAATTTCTTCGGCACCTTTCGGTCCGCCTCGATCAATTCGAACCCGGCTCGCGCATCCTTGGGGCTCAACGAGGTGAGTCGGTCCGCGGCCTCCAACCGGTCGGAAGCATCGAGTTTGGCGTTGCCGATTCGCTCGTTGTACGCCTTGACCTGCCGTGGCTTGCTGAGCTTCGCCAGCTTATCCAGTTCGCGTGTGCTCGTGGGTGGCGCCGCAGAAGCGTTCGCCTGCTTGGACCGAAGCGCAATGGCTTCCCGGGGGCTGAACTGCCCCAGTTGCGTCAAGGCGGCCGATCGCTGTCTCTGTGTCGCTATCGGAGAGTCCACGATCCTTCGCACGGCCGCGATCGCCGCTGCCTTGTCGTAGCGTGCCAATAACCTGCTAAGCCGAATCCTCGTGTCGACGGGGAGCCGCAGGTCGTCCACCAGCAAGCCGTATGCCGCCTGCCCGTCGCCGCGATCGAGTTTGGTGAGTTCCGCGGCCGCCTTTTCCCTTGTCTCGAGCTGAGCGAAGCTGCGGATGATCGCCCAGAGCACGTCGATGCCTGCCTGCTGGTCGACCCCGGCCAGCGCGACCGCCGTCGCGAGACGGTGAGTTCCGCCCCCGGCCTTGGCCAAGCGTGTCAGCACTGCCGCCGCGGCCGCCTTGTCGAATTCCACCAAGGCCAGCCCGGCACCTCGCCGTAGTGTCACGTCGTTCGCCTGATCAGCGGCGAGTCCGGCCAGTAGACCGGCTGCGTGGTCCCGCTCTTGGCGGCCCACCGCTCGTGCCGCCGCGATCCGGCTGTGACCCAGTCGCGGATCGGCGATGAGATCCAGCAGCATCGGAAGTCCACTGTCCGGTCTGAGCCGGAAGTGAAGCTCGGCGGCCGTGCAGCGGATGGCGGCTTCGACAGTGCTGTCCGTCGCCAAGATGCCGAGCACGCGGACGGCTCGATCGTCATCGCCCAAGTGCTCGCACGCTTTGATCCGGATTTCCGGGTCCAGCCGGTCTTCGCCGGCAAGATGGGCGAAGAGCCCGGCTCCATTGTCCGGGAGGCGGGGCATGGCCACGACGGCCGCCGCCAACCGCACCTGTGGCTCGATGCCTTGACCCCGAGCGAGCTGAGACAGCTCCGCGGTGCCCAGGTCAGGATCGAAAGACATCAGTAACTGGGCTGCCTGTAGTCGTTGCGAGTCCCGGACGGCCGTGGCGATCTTCTCCTGCAGAAGAAGAATACCGTGCTCGCGATCGAAGGTGCTGACCACCTGGACGGCCTCGGGCCAGACGTCATCCGGGCCATTGCGCACGAGAAGCGTCAGCCAATGCATTCCTTGTGCGGCGTTCGCGTCATACAGCATCCTGGCGAAAAGCAGCTTCTGCCAGGCGTTTATCCTGCGGTCTTTGCACTTGGAGAGCAGGCTCGAGACAGCCAGGGAAGGGGCGTGCTCCAGCAGGATATCGATCGCTTCGTAGGCACGCGCGTCCTCTGGCTGCAATCTCGCGAGCGTCTCGTACACTCGGATGGCGGCGCTTTTGTCCAACCGGCGGAGTATCGCTCCCGCTTCTCTCCGCTCGGTATGCACCGCGCGCACACTGGCGACTCGCTCGGAAAGCCGTTTGCTCAAGGTCTTGCGAACGGTGGGTGGAAGGGATATTCCCTGGCTGGGGAGATCGGCGACGAATCGATAGGCCGCGACCGGGTTCCGGCGTTTGAGCAGACGCAGCAGGGGTCTGGCAATGTTCTTCTCTTCAGCGGCCCAGATGCCGACAAGGAACGCCTTGACCGTGTCGAGGCCGCCCGACGGCTCCAGGACTCGGCTTGCCTTGAGACGACTCGGATTCGGGTGCTGATCCGCGAGGCGGCAAGCCATCAGGTAGTCACGGACCGTCTCGTCGGTGAAGACCACGCTGCCTGCCTGGCGATCGACCAGGAACTCGTTTTGAACGTCGGCAATAAGTCCGCTGCCGGTCAGAAGGTCGTGCACGAGGTGCGGCCACCGTCTCGTGGACAGGGCGTTCTGGTCGAAATCGTCGTTGGCCGGAACGGACAGACGACCCGGTTCTGGGCCCGCGCAGGCGAGTTCCTTGAGCACCTCGACGATGGGCTCGAGCAGGTACTCCCGTCCAGGCAGCCGGCGTTCGAGGAGTAGGCCGATGAACGCGCCGTAGAGTGCAGCTTTGTTCTGTGGCAAGGCTCGGCCCGGCTCCGCCGTGTACAGGACGGCGAACATGGTCGCGGGTAACGGCAGCGCGGCCAGCTCACTGGCCCTGGCTTCGGCGACGCGTTCGAGGAATCCTGTCGCCGAGGCCGCTCCGCGGGGTACGTCGAGCTCGCGCAGCCACTTCTCGGCCAGTGACAAGAGCTCTCCATCGCCGAGAGCGCCGAGCGCGTACGTCGGATCTCGCCCGTCGCGGGAGATGGCGTCCAGCTCGTGCCGGCTCAGCGAATCCGCCGCCAGAAGGAAAGCGTACTTGCCGTCGTCGCGCTCTCGCCGGATCCGCTGCAGCACCATCTTCGACCATTGGGGGTCGCGCACCTCCGAGAATCCGTCGACGAGCACGAACCATCGGCCGCCGTCGAAGGGTGGTTCCGCGAACAAGGCGGTCAGCGCGTCCAGGCTCAGATCGAGATCGGCACCGTCGGCCACCCCTTTGGCGAGAAGCTCGGGCACCGTGCCGTGGGTCGCCAGTGCCTTGGCCTTTACCGGAACGGGCACGAGTTCGCCTTCACCGCGGATTCGCTGACCTGCCAGCATGACTGTGAGTTGCCGGAGCATGCTGGATTTTCCCGCTCCCTTGCCGCCGACGAGCTGGGCGTCCGGATGGAGAATCAGGTGGTCCTGCTGGATCTCGGTGACCACGGGATCCCGTCGGTCATCGGAGCGCAGCCGGATCTTGATGGCTGGAGCGGTCACCCCGAGCATGTCTCCGAGCAACGGTCTCGCGCCAGACCCCGCGATCGCTGTTTGATACTCAGCCAACCGAGACGCGCCGGGGCGTCGGCTTCGTAGAGCCTCACGCTGTTCGTCGTCGAGCAGTTCCAGCCATCGATGGGAAAAGCGCGGAGCAGGACAAAAGCCGGGGAAGCGCTGGAGCATATCGCTGATCGGCATCACCCTGGCGGTACCGCTCTCGTACCGCGCCACGCCGCATACGGCACCTGTTCGCCCGTTCACCACCGGTCCGCCGCTGAAGCCTGCTTCGATCCTCCCGTCCACCACGGTGAACTGGGAAGGCTCGGACAATCGGAGAGACGCGGTGAGGAGCTTCCTGGGATCGCCGACGGCGAAGCCGAAGACCTGAAGAGTGTCGCCGACGGCGACGTCGTCCGACAGCGCCGCGTACGGTCCGCTCTGCCGGTCAGAAGCACGCAGTAGCGCGAACTCCTCATCAGCGGGATCGCTGATGAGGTCGAAGTCGGTGGCTTGGGGCACGGTCCGCAGGAAGAGGTCGTCATCGACCAGGGGGAGTCCCTCCGCGATGACATCTCCACTGGTGAGAAGCAGGCCTGGGGCCACGAAGAATCCGGTGCCCCGTCCCGCACCGGACGGCGTCACGAGCGGCAGGCTGAGCAGCTCGACAGTGGCCCACGTCGAAGCAAGCACCTGCCACCTCCCCTGAAGGCGCACCATTATCGCAGGTTCGACGTCGAACTCCAGGCCGTGGCCAGAGCTGTTACCCAACGGCACGAACCGGTTCATCGGCCCGGAACGGAGAACGGTCATCGAGTTGACGTCTTCTGCCCAAGCAGCGCTTAGGAGTCCGTCGTTTCCTGCCTGACCGTGTGCTGGACCCGCTGCACGCGGCCGCGGCGGTGTACCGGACGGCGGCTGAATTGGATGAGAGGCTCCAAGTGGCTGCTGTGACTGGGCACCTGGATCAGGGCGAGGGAGGGTATCGACTTCCTGCGGGATCTGGCCAGCAGTCTCTATCGGGAGGCATGGACCGCGTTCAGGCACCTGGTGGCGGCACGCGCTGCCCCACGTCGTGCAACTGAGCTGGGCTTCCGTATGAGAGTTGACCTGGGCCCGATCGCGGAGTTGCGTCGTGGATTGGAAGTTCGGCCTGGTCTCGCCGACCTCGACGCGCTGGCGGCGCGCGGCACGCGTGTTCGCGAGGAGGCCGACGCACGCCTGTTCGCGGTCTCCCGACTCCTGGAAACCGTCAGTGGCATGCCGTTTGTTAACAACGTGATCAGCCAGTTCTCTCGTGCCCTCAGTACCGCGCTGGCTTCGGCGCCGCAGGCAGTCCCGGTGCCTTCTTCGGGCCCGGAGGAGCGTGAGCGGTTCGTCGTTGGGATCGATCGGGTGCGCGCTGCTCACCAACGTGGCTGGTGAGGACCTGCGGGATGCAGATCTGGACGGCGTTCCGCTGGTCCGGGGGGTGTCCCTATGGAAGTTGTCAAGCCGCTTGGGGTTCGGGGTGCTGGTAGTGGGTCTTGTTGTGGAGCATGGCGAATAGCACGTCGCAGCGTCGTCGGGCGAGGCAGATGAGGGCGGCGTTGTGTTTCTTGCCTTCGGCTCTTTTGTGGTCGTAGTAGGCCCGGCTGGTGGGGTCGGACAAGGCGGCGAAGGCGGCGAGGAAGAACGCGCGTTTGAGCTTGCGGTTGCCTGTTCTGGCCGGGTGTTCGCCGCGGATGCTGCTGCCAGATCGGTGAGTGACCGGCGCGATCCCGGCGTAGGCGGCGAGGTGTCCGGAGGATTTGAAGCCGGAGGCGTCGCCGATCTCGAGCAGGATGCGGGCGGAGGTCCTGACTCCGATGCCGGGCATCGAGGTCAGGACCTGGGCGAGAGGGTGCGCATCGAGGATCTCCTCGACCTCGCTGGCGACGTTCTTTCGTTGTGTCAGAACGGTTTTGAGGCTTTCAGCCAGACGCGGGAGGATCTTGTCCGCTGCGGTGGTTCCGGCGACGGTGACGGTCTGCTCGTCCAGCGCGGCGAGGATGTTCTCGACCAGTGTGGCGCCCATGCGCGGGGCGTTCTTGGTCGCGATGGAGGCCAGTTTGCGGCGCCCGGCCTTGCGGATCCCGATCGGCCCGCCGCAGCGGATCAGGATCTCCAGCACGGCCGGGTGGCTGACTTTCGGGCCGAGGACGCGTTCGAGGGCGGGGTGGATGCCGGTGAGCAGCCCGCGGATGCGGTTGCTGATCCGGGTCGCCTCGGCGGCGAGATCATCGTCGTAGCCGATGAGCACATCCAGCTCGGCCAGTGCGTCGTCATCGACGTTGAGGTGGCGCAGCGTGTGCGGCAGGGTGCGCGCGGCGTCGGCGATGACGTAGGCGTCGCGGGCGTCGGTTTTGGCGTTGCCAGGGTAGAGGTCGGCGATGCGGCGCATCGCCAATCCTGGCAGGTAGCCACGTCGTGGCCGCAGGCGCGGGCGACCGCGACTGGCAGGGCGCCGTTGGTCGCGGGCTGGTCGACGACGACCAGGATCGGCCCGTGAGCGGCGAGTTTGTCGAACATCGCCCGCAGTTTGGGTTCGGTGTTGGGCAGCGGCGCGTCGTGCAGCCGCTTGCCGGCGGGGTCCAGGCCGACGGCGTGATACTCACCTTTGCCGACGTCGAGCCCGAGGAACACGCTGTAGCTGTAGTTCACGTGAAGTGTCTTCCGTATCGTCGCGCGTGGTTCGCCAGTCGAGCATCAAAAGCCGGCAGCCACGTTACGACGAGACCTACCCAACGGGCGGCCGTGTCCCTATCAGCGGTCCCTCGATGCCACCAAACCCGGTGACACCACCCCCCGGATCATGGAATCGACAGGGGGACTTAAGTCATGCCGGGCCTGGCGACCACGAACTCCTTGATCAGGAGCTACGAAGAAGGTAACGGGGTCGTTGCGGCGTGTGGCTTGCCTTCGCTGCAGGGCCGTCGTCAGCCAGCGCGACAACCAGCCCCAGCCCATCTTGACCACTGTGACGACCTCTCTGCCCGACGGCCGCGCGGCCACTCCGTGATCGGGACCCACTCGACTGGGCCGCGGCGACACCACCGGGATACGACGAAGTCCGTGTGTCGTGTACAGCTCAAGGAATAGTGTCCGGGCGGCATGATCAGCAACCGGCTCGGCTCATGGTCGGCGATGTTCTCGACAGAGATCAAAGAACCTGGGAATCGGCCACCGCCCGGTAGCCGGCGGCGGTCCCGGCGGGGGCGGGGTTCCGCACCGGTTGATCCGCGTCGGCTCGGCGGCTTGTGCGGTGCCCGCGATGCCGAGGGACGCCGCACCGGCGGTGGCCGCGGACCTCATTCTAAGGAAGCCGCGGCGAGAATGAGGAATCGACATACGACCCGCCTGTCGGCCAGCGAGACGAAGACCATCGGGGCCAACCCAGTTTCCCACTGGACCAGCGCTACCAACGGCGTGCTCGCACAGCGAACCCACCGATCCTTTCCGACTGCCCCCGGCATTGGCGATCGCGTCCATCGACGACCGGTCGCTCTTCCTGACACATTTGGCCTAATCCGTTGTTCTTTCACGAATGTCGTATCCTGCGATTCACTGCCCCAATCACCGATAGAGTTATCGTCATGCGGGGTGGGGATGTGATCGGCGGCAGGTACCGGCTCGAAGAAGACGTGGGCGCGGGCGGCATGGGCATCGTCTGGCGCGCTGCCGATCTCGAACTGCGCCGCACGGTCGCGCTGAAACAGACCAGTACGGGCGACGGTGAACAGATGAGCCGCGAAGCGCGCATCGGGGCAGGCCTTCAGCATCCGAACGTGGTGACCGTCTTCGACGTCATCTCCGAAGACGGTGAGCACTGGCTGGTCATGGAATACCTGCCGTCGCGGAGCCTGGCCAGGATCCTCACCGAAGACGGCAGGCTGTCCCCACGCGCCGCCGCCCATATCGGCGCGCAGGTCGCGACAGGGCTTGCGGCCATGCACGCCAAGGCGATCGTGCACCGCGACATCAAGCCGGGGAACATCCTGGTGACCGAGGACGGAAACGCGAAACTCGCCGACCTGGGCGTCGCGGTGTGGTCGAGACTCACGGTGACCGGATCGGAAAACGTGGCGGGCACACCGGCGTACTTCGCACCGGAACTGGCGGACGGGATTCCCGTTTCCCCCGCCTCCGACATCTACTCACTGGGTGCCACCCTGCGCGAAACCGTCCGCGGCGGTGACGACCGATTCGCCGCCATACTGGCCAAGCTGACCGCCCTTGATCCGACCTGCCGGCCGTCCGCCTCGGAAACCGCCGCCTGGCTGCGAAAAGAGGCGAACGGGAAACGCGCGCTGCCCCGGCACGCGGTCAAGCTCGCCACTCTCGGCACGGTGGCGATTCTGGCGGCAGGCGCCGGCACGGTGGCGGCGCTGACCACGACGCCGGACACACCGGAGGCACCTGCCACCCCGGCCGTGACGGCGGCGAACCTCGCGGTGAAAGCCGTGCGAGCGACCACCAGCGACGGGACGAACCAGCCGGGCGACAGCATCGACGACAATCCGGACACCAGGTGGGCGGCACCCGGCGACCAGCAGTCGATCACCTACGACCTCGGCTCGCCGCAGACCGTCACCGCGGTGAGCATCGCCTGGCTTCTCGGCGAATCACGGGTCACGACCTTCGACATCCAGACCTCCATGGACGGCACCGGCTGGGTCACCGCGGCCGCCAGGGTGCGGAGCCGTCTCGAACCGGGCCAACTGCCGTACTTCATCTCGCAGGTCCAAGCCCGCTACGTCCGCATCGTCGGGCACGGCAACGACGAGAACGAGTGGAACTCCCTCACCGAGGCCGACGTCCACGGCAGCACGCCGTGCACACCCGGGAAGGTGCTGGGTCTCGCCAACTGGAAACTCGTCCTGCCCACCGCCGATCCCGGCACCCCCGACAAGCGGGCGAACGAGATCACCCAGCCCGCGCTCGACGGCTACACCGATCGGTGGTTCGGCCCCACCGCCGCGTGCGACGGCCTCCGGTTCCGCAGCGCGGTCGACGGGGTGCCGGAACCCATCACCAGCAAGCACCCGAGGTCACAGCTCTACGAGATGACGGCCGACGGAAAGGCACCCGCCGCATGGTCGTCCGGCTCGGGAACCCACACCCTGACGATGGACGTGGCGGTGACCCACCTGCCCAACTCGAAGGAAGCCGTGGTCACCGGTCAGGTCAACGACGTCAACGGTGACCTGACCTCGTTCCAGTTGAAAGGCACCAGGCTCTTCCTGACCAGAGGTGACAATTCCAAGTACAAGCTCGTCACCGACAACTACCGCCTCGGCACCCGGTTCCGGCTGAAGTTCGTGGTCGGCGGCGGAACGATCAAGGCACACTACAACGAAAACCTGTGGGACACGATCCCGGCGGAGTTCACCGCCGGGCATTTCCGCGCCGGTGCCAAGACACTCGCGAACTGCCGCGACTCTTTGCCTTGCGATCCCGGCAACTACGGCGAGGCCATCGTCTACGGTTTGACCGTGACCCATGAGCCGTGAACCATCACCGTTTCCTACCGCGCGGTCCGAGGGGCCGAGCGTCCCTCAAAGCCCCTTGGAGTGAAGCCATGAGGCGAATCCGCGTACTCGCCGCGCTGGTCGTTTTGGCAGGCTCGGTCGCCGCGCCGGGAACCGCCGCCGCGAGCCCGTCCGGCCGCTGTGTGTATCCGGCCCAAGTGCTGGACCTGGAGAACTGGAAGATCACCGTCCCGGTCGACGACCCCGCCCAGCCCGGCACCCAGCCGCTGGACGTCACCCAGCCCGCGCTGAACACCTACCGGCTCCACGAATGGTTCGTCCCCACACCCGCGTGCCGCGGCGTCCGGTTCCGCAGCGCCGTCACCGCGACGACCACGCCCAACAGCAGATACGGCCGATCGGAACTGCGCGAGATGACCGGCGGCACCACGCCCGCCTCTTGGTCGTCCACCACAGGCACACATACGCTGACCGTCGACGAATCGTTCGACCGTCTCCCCGCGGACAAGCCCCACGTGGTCGGCGCGCAGATCCACGACGCGGACGACGACCTCTCCGCGTTCCGGCTCGAGGGCACCGACCTCTACCTCACCAGGGGCGACGACCCGCACTACCGGCTCATCACCGCGAACTATCTGCTGGGCACCCGTTTCCAGGCGAAGTACGTGGTGCGTGGCGACCGGATCAACGCCTACTACAACGGGACACTGCAAGCGAGTTTTCCCGCCGCGTTCGCCGGCGGCTATTTCAAGGCGGGCGCGTACACGCAGGCCAACTGCACCAACTCGGCACCATGCGCGGACCGCAACCACGGGCAGGTGACCATCTACCGGATCAGCGTGACCCACAACCAGGGCGAGCCCCTCACGAACGCACCGAATAGTTGGCCCGGACGCCGATGAGCGACGATCCGACCGGATACCGGAAATGGAACACGACAGCCGATGACAGCGGCGCAGGCCCGATGTACGGCCGCTCCTCCTGGACACCTGCCGAGGACGACCCCCACCGCAGCGGGAAGCGCGACTCCCGACGTCGGGCCGTCAGTAGCCGTGGGAATGAACGGAGAGCCAATCGATGTGTCGGCGTTTCACGATGTCACGTTCGGCGGTCGTGGGCAGCAGGACGTCGGCGCCTCCGTCGTAGGGTGCGTGTATCCGGTCGACGGACAGATTGGTGATCATCACATCGGCGACAACTTCGTCGGCCACGTCGCGGAGCAGGTCATCCAGCAAACCGGGCTGCCAGGTCGTGCGGTCGACGTACAGATGGGCGTAGCGGGGGTCGGTGTCGTCTTCGTCGTCGAGCAGGGATCTCCAGTGGCGAGCGCCTGGAAGCTGACGTGCGCGCCGTGGCGACATCGCCTGCGGCTCCGGATCGTCGGACCAGTGGGTGGTGATGATTCGTATGTCTTGCCCTTGGAACAGCTCGTCGAGGATCGAGTTGTGGCGATGCAGTACGACGTCGTACTCGGCGTCGTGGTCGGGATAACGCTTGGACTCCGGCAGGCTGTGGAAACGTACCCACCGATCAGGGAAGGCGCGGTTCAACATGTGGGACAAGGGAGGGCACCCGGGCCACTGCTGCTGCCACAGCGCTGATAGGTCGTCGTCCGACACACGGTCACCCTTCTCCAACTGCCAGTCGGGCTGAGGCTCCGCCTGCCACCGGATCGACCGAGCCCGATGAACCTACGCGCGGGGCCCTCTTTACGCAGCTTCTTATCCGCTCATCGGCATGGCTGGGCGAAGACGAGCGGTGGGAGCTCCTCAACATCAAACCGAAAATGCTGCCTCGGCTGGATGAGATCGAGGATGACCTGCTGGCTCGCCGCCCCCGCGCGCAGCACGAAGCGTGGCTTGGTGAGGTCGAGGGCATCGATCTCACCCTGACCTTCCTCCGGCAGATCCTCGCGGCCTGAACCTCACTCCTTGGGTTGCCGCACACCCGACCAATCACCGCGACGTCGGACATTTGCTCCTGTCGCCCGCCACCATCGCGACCAGTGAGGCGATACCGCTAGTCGCCGAGGCGCTGGGCCTGGTGGCCGTTGCTGATCTTCCCGGCTCGCCGCCCGCAGTGGCGGAGCACCTCACGCGCCTTGTACTCGTCGGCGACGTGGCGCATGTGCTCTACGGCGGGTCCGGTGACCTCTACCGCCCAGTCGGCTCCGAATGGGTAGCTGCGGCCGTCGAACAGGGATTCATCATGGTCACGTGCGGGATGGACCCGTGGACCGGTGACGACTTCGATCAACTGGACCGCTATCTGGCCGAGGAGCACCGGTTGTTCATAGGACGCGTCCGGCTCCATGTCGAGTCCACGGGCGCTGGGTGAGAAGACCTTCCGGGGCTTCCGGCCTCCTCGTTCGGTCTGGGTAAATCTCAGCCAGATCTACCCCCGTCGGCGAGTCCAGAGGCGATATCTCGAATAGACTCGACCTGCAGGAGACGGTCCGCGGCGAGCTGTCGATGTGGAAGACCAGCACGAACGGCCACAGGGTCGGGTGATGTCAGCAGCTCCGGGTCGCCGTCGGCCTGGGCGACACCCTTCTTATACGGGCGGTGCGTCGGGGCCAGGGACGGCGACCAGGTCGGATTCGGCTTGGGAGTGCCATCCGGCGCCCTGAATGGCCTGTTCGTCGGCGAACCTGACGACTGGTCGGGAACGCTCACAAGATCGAACTACGAGGTTCCGGCTGCTGGCAGGCTGGAACGATGACCGACGCGGCGCTGCCTGATCTGTGGCTCGACTGGTGTGTGGTCACCGGCAACCGAGTCGACATTCGGGACGAGGCTGTACTTGAGGAGTTCGCCCGGCAGGCCGCGCCGTCACAAAAGCTGCTCAGCGCGCTGAGGTCCCCGGCGGCCGCGCCGACCTGGCCGCCCGCCCTGCGGGACGACGCGTTCGCACTCGAGCGGCTTGTGCACGGAGGCACAAGCCGGATCAACGATCCGGACACCGGCTGGATCGCGCGGCTGCGGTTGCGCAGGTTGTTGTTCTCCGCGGTGCTGCTGGCGCCGCCGGACCAGGGCGGCCTGGGGCTGAGCCGGGGCCAGGTCCGCGACCTCACCGCACAGCGGCTGCGCGAACTGCGCCCGGATATCGGGCGGGCTGACGAGGAAGCGTCGTGCCCGGCGTGTGCCGTGTGGTCGTGGCTGGACATCATCGGTACGAACAACGGCTGGTCGCAGGGGGCGCTCCGGGAGCTGGGGCAACGGCGGGACACGCCGGCGGGGGAACGTCACCGTCACGAGCTCGACGATCCGAGCCCGGACTGGTTGGCCTGGCCTGGCCTGAACAGGCGAATCTTCTGCCGGCGATCGACCAGTGGGGCTACGTCGACCCGTACGGCTCAATGCACCCGTCGTCGCTGTCAGGCCTGGTGCGGGCGATGGTGACTCTGATCGCGAGTCGCGACACGCCGCATCGCCGCGCCGAGTCAGAGTCGGTCGGCAGACAACGCGGTATCACGGCTGACGAGGAGGCAGCCATCCTCGCCCGGGCGGATGAGGTGAACGCCCGTGTCGCTCGGATCCTGGACGAGTACGGATAGAGTTGCCGCCATGGGATTCGACTGGGAAGCCATCCTGGGGACAAGCGGAGCCAGCCTCAACGATGCCTACGAAACCGCAGTGTCGGCGGTCATGTACCCGGATCAGTCTGGGGTCGAGTCTGCCCAGCCGTTCCCGGTCGGGGACGAGCACGACGACACGATGGCCTGAACTTCTGAGATCGACTTGTCCTCTGCTATCTGGTGCTCGCCCTCGCGCGTTTGGCGACTGACGACCTCGCCGAGACCGAGCCGGATCATGATCTCGTGCAGGTTTGTCTAGAAGCAGTCGATTACCGGAGCACCGGAGGCCAGGGCTGACTGTTGGAGCGAAGGCTCCACTTTGAATCTTCCAGGCTTCGGCGGCGGTGGTAGCTATGACTTGTTGTACCTCTGTGGCGACTATGACGACCAGGATCGTGCAATGCGGTCGAACACGACGAGATCCTAGCCCGTTGTACACAGGAGTTCGCCGCACGGCCCAACAGCTGCGGCGCGGGTTGCGCGGAAGTCAAAGGTGGCGATGTCGTGCCCGGTGGCAGGGTCCCAGACCTTACCCTGTCATCCAATCCGCTGGTGATGGCGATGGGTTGGTCGTTGAGGATGCCGCAAGCAACGGCTGCGGCATTGTTGTGGCGGGTGAAGGTGGTGACGTTTTCGCCGGTGACGAGGTCCCTCACCTGGGCGGTACTGTCCAAGCTGGCGGTGATGGCTATGGGCCGGTTGTTGAGGGTGGTGCAGGCCACCGCCTCAATTGACGCGGTATGACTGGCCGCTGGACCGATGGGGCACCAGCGCCATACGCGAACCCCTACCACGCAGAGGAAGCCCGGTCTGGGCCCAGGTTGAAGCGGCCTTGCTGTGGTGGTGAGGCGCTTGGCGCGGCTGTGCCGTGGTAGCCGAGTCGCGACGCCGGTGGATCTCGCCGTTAGCGTCAGTCTCCGGCGCCCGCACCAGAGTGGATCAGGTGGAATGTGGGCTGCCCGTGTCAGATCGAGGACAAGAGGCGCAGGCCACACCGGACAGTGGGTGTCGAGCCTATTCAGCGCAGGGCGAACTGGGTTTGCGGCCGCGCTGATCGTTCTCGGGAGGAGTTCGACGAAATACTTCTCGCTCCCAGTTCGCCCTGATCGCCGTTTGAGTAAGCGCTGATATTCGGGGCGTGACTTGTCGGCGTCGATCTCTTAGGCAAAACGTTTCTGCCTCGATGTGAGTTCGGTAGCAGGCATTGCGCTCCCGCAATAGGCTGGTGGCGGCTGCGGGTCGGCTTCGCCGTTGAGCGCCTTGGTGAAGTGGTAATTAAAAAACGCCACCACTATAGAAACGTGCCACTAGGGCGCTCATGGCGCTCTCACCCAGACATCGAATGTTTTCATAGATTGTCAGTCTCGCAGAGTTGTGGCCGCGATGTTTGCAGCCACTTAGGGAAGTGCGGGTGGGCCTCGGTCGATCCACTGTCCGGAAGCTTCGGGGCGGCTCAGCCTGCCCATCTGGTCGCCCCTTTGGCCATGTCCACGCCATCACCACAGATTTACCGTGAGTTCGGAGCCCCACCCTGATTGAGGGAGGACGAAGTGGCTGCTGAGGGTGTTCTTCGCTTTGTGATGGTCCGGCCGGCGAAACTTCCGCCGCCGACGGCCGCGGGTGTGGTGGTCGGCGAGACGGGCGTGGAGTCACCGTTGTTCCAGCGGCTCAGGGAGGCCGCCGACGCGGGCCAGGACCGGGAGTCGTTGGCACAGTTGGCGCGTGAGCACGGCACGGAACACCCGGCGGACGAAGTGGACGTGAGCCCGCTGCTCGCCAGGCTGGACGAAGCCGAGGACCGGACGGTGGCCGACGTCGACCTCGATGCGACCGCGCAGGAGGTCTACGGGAGGTCGCTGGCCGACCTGGTGACCAGCGACGAGTTCCGGGCCGCTGAGACCCGGGCGGCGGACGCGCTGGTGGCCGGCGCGCTGCTCGGTGAGCCGGGCGCCGAGTCGGACACCCGCGCGCTCAAGGCGATCGCGCTGGCGCGGGCCGTCACCGAAGGTCAGGCCCCCGGCGAGCCGGTGCGGGAGTACCTCGCCCGGACTCCGGTCATGCTGCCCGACCTGGTTCGCCGCGCTCCGATCCCCGTGTCGCCTCCCACGGTCCGAGCTGAGCCGGAGCGGGACTGGCTCTCGGCGCTGGACACCGCGCACCGCGAGATCGCGGCACTCGTCCTGGACGACCGATATCAGGCCGCCGCACCCGAGGCGGACCACGGACCCGACACCCCTGGCTCGCCGACACGCCGCTCGTCGACGCCGGGACTCCGGTTGACACCCGATGCACTGACCGGACTGAGCCAGTCGACGCGCGAGGTGGCCGAGCGGCTCGGCCTCGCCCGAGACGTACTGGATCCGGTGCGCGCGATCGCACTGATCGAGGCCGAGATCCAGTCCGCAAGTACCCGCACGACAGGTCCGGTCGTAAGCTTCACCGGCGGGATGGTGGACGTCGCGG
Organism: Amycolatopsis coloradensis; assembly: GCF_001953865.1. Classification (GTDB taxonomy): domain Bacteria; phylum Actinomycetota; class Actinomycetes; order Mycobacteriales; family Pseudonocardiaceae; genus Amycolatopsis; species Amycolatopsis coloradensis. Next base: position 4,909 of record NZ_MQUQ01000023.1, on the reverse strand, counting down.
AGTTCAAGCAGTCAATGGCGGTCCAGGCTGTCCCACCCACCGGCAGCTTCCAGGCCGGGGTGGCCGACCTGTTGGTCCTGCGGCAGAAGATCAAGGCGTACGAGCTCGGCGAGTTCGCGCACATCGAGAACGTGATGTCGGGCGAGACCCGGGAACGCAACACCAGGCGGCTTTCCCAGAGAGAACAGGTCACCGAGACCGAGTCGGAGTCGGAAACCGAGAAGGAACGCGACCTCTCCAGCACCCAGCGCAACGAGCTACAGAACGAGGCGCAGAAGACCGTCAAGTCCTCAACCGAGATCGAGGCAGGTCTGCAGGTGACCGGGTCGTACGGACCAGCCGTCTCCTTCACTGCCAGCCTGAAGGCCGGCTTCTCGTCCTCAACCGAGGAAGCGCAGCGCAAGGCGTCGTCGTTTTCCCAGGAGGTCACCCAGCGCACCGTGGAGAAGGTCAGGGAGAGCGTGCGCAGTCTGGTGCGCCTGCGGACCCTGGAGGAGTTCGAGGAGACCAACGGGCACGCGTTCGCCAACTCCAACCCGCTCAAGCACATCCGGGGCATCTACCGCTGGCTCAACAAGGTCTACGACGCCCAGGTGTTCAACTACGGCCAGCGGATGATGTTCGACTTCGTCGTGCCGGAGCCCGCCGCGTACTTCCTCCACGCCCTGGTGGAGAACCCGCCGAAGAACAGCGACCTGGTCAAGCCGCAGCCACCGGACTTCTTCGGGCAGGCCCTCAAACCGTCACACCTGACCCGGACCAACTACCACGACTACGTGGCCCGCTACCGGGTCGCGAACGTGCCAGCCCCGCCGCCCCAGTTCCAGACCGTGGCCTTCTTCGAGAAGCAGGACGGCAGCGACGCCACCGTCAACATCGGCCGGGCAGGCAAGCTGGACGTCCCCGCCGGGTACCAGACGTTCCATGCCACCGTGCAGACCGACTACGTCTTCCCGGTGGACGGTGAGAGCCACACCTTCCGGGTCGTGGTCGGTGGCAGTTCCTTCGACCGGACCGAGTTCTGGGGGGCGGAGGGCAAGACCCTCAACGCCCACCAGAAGGAGCTGTCGATCGCCTTCAAACTGTTGCACGTCCGGGCGTTCGCGATCGGTATCGACGTCCAGTGCACGCTGACCGACGAGGGCTTCGCGAGGTGGCAGCACCAGGTTTACGACGCGGTCATCCAGGCCTACCAGCAACAGCTCGCCGAGTACCAGGACCGGCAGGCGCAGACGGAGTTGCAACAGGGCACCAAGGCTTTCGGCAACAACCCGCTGGTGAACGTCAGGATCGTGCGCGATGAGCTGAAGCGCTGGCTGATCATGATGCTGACCGGCAACGCAGACCTCAACCTCGACTCGTTCCAGCCCTCGGTCCCCGGCACCGACCCGAGGCTGAACCTGCCGGCGGCCTACGACAACGGCAAGTTCATCCGGTTCTTCGAGAACGCCTTCGAGTGGCACAACATCCTCTATATCTGCTACCCGCACCTCTGGGGCAGGCGAGCCCGCTGGATCAACGCGTTGAACCTCAGCGACCCGGATCCCGACTTCGCGGCGTTCCTGCGGGCCGGCGCCGCACGGGTACAGGTGCCGGTCCGGCCGGGCTTCGAGGCGGCCGTCGCCTACTACGCGCAGACCGGGGTGATCTGGGACGGCAACGACGTCCCCAGCGTCAACGACCCGCTGTACCTGCCGATCGTCAAGGAGATCACCGAGAATCTCGGCAAGCTCGACAACGGCGTGCCCTACCCGGCGGGCTCGAAACCGTGGGAGGTCAACATGCCGACAGACCTGGTGCTGGTCCAGAACGTCGACGAGGTGCCGCCGCTGCGGGACGCGCTGTCGAACAAGCAGGTGAACCTGGCGGCGACCGACGCCACCACCGAGGAGTAGTGCAGTGGTGACCTACCGGCTCGACGCGGACTACGACCGTGACGGGCGGGTGAGCGGACGCCCGGACGAGCACGACCTGCGGCTCACCGGGCGCGGCGCGATCCTCGTGGCCAACCTGGATGTGGATGCCCGGATGCTGCCCACAGTGGTGCGCCCTGGGCAACCGGTGACGGTGGACGCCGCGCGCACCAGCAAGGCAGCGACCGACAACGAGCCGAGCGACGTTCGGGTCGTCGAGACTGCGCCGGCCGGTGGTCCGTGTCCGCTCGTGCTGAAGATGAACGCAGCCGACGCAGCCCGGCTCGCAGTGTGGGAAGGCAGCCACCGGGTAACACCGGCGAGCGCGGGCGGTGAGGCCCGGTTCCCGCTGACCGGGCCCGGCGCGCTCCGGTTCGAGGCGACCGACCTGGCAGGCGCGCCACCCGCGCTGTCCGGGCTCACCCCGAGTCAGGCCGCTCCGCCCGGGCCGGGTATCGAGGTGCGGCTGGACTGCGACTCCGCGGCCGGGCCGCAGGATGCCGGACAGTTCACGCTCGCGCCGCTGCTGTTCATGGACAACGGCGGGCAGACCCGACGGGTGTACATCTGCGAGGTCGCCGACGCTCGGGTAGCGGCGCCGCACCTGCACGAGAACACCCCGGCGGTGCGGGACGTCGCCGCTGCCCTGCGCCCGCTCGGAGTACCGCTGGTCACTGTGCCCACCGACGTCCACGGCGGCGACGCATGGATCCAGGACCAGTACCAACTCGGCTACCTGCACGGGCCGGCCGGGTGGATGTATGTGGTCCTGCACCTGCCGCGCACCCGCGCCGACACCAGCCTCGCGTTGCGCGACCAGAACCTCAGCACGCTGGTCACCAGCCACTTCCCGGCCCGCGACGTCGGCGTGTACGACGCGTTCTGGCACCGTGACCTGGAGGTGCGCGCCGCGAACGGCACGACGAGCCGGATCGCGTTCTCCGACTCGGACCGGGTATTGACGGTGATGACGCGGGTCTTCCTGGCCGAGCGCAAGCTCCTCAGGCTGATCCGGTACGTCCTCACGGGTCCCGCCGCGGCGGCACGCAACGAACAACTGCCAGGCGTCAGCTCGGACTTCTTCACCGCACGCAACCACCTGCCACGCCTGCTGACCCAGCTGGAGCGAACCGCCGACGAGATGGCTACCAGCCAGTTGTGGCAGAACAACCGGGCCGGGCTGAGTCAGGTCAAGACGCTGGCCAAGGCCGAGGTCACCGCGGCCACCCAGGCGGTCGTGGTCCAGGCGGCGCCACCTGCCGTGCGGCTGCGCCTGCCCGTCACCGCGAATCGCCCGGGACGCGACATCGACCTGTCCGCCGCCGAAGCCGACCGGCTCGCGCAGCGACTGCGCACCTTGCACTCGTCGCACAACTTCGGCGGCAACATCGAGGTGGGCCCTGCCACCCGGGACGCGCCGCTCGGCAAGGTCGTCGTCGGCAACGTGACCCGCACCGAGGCGGGGCAGACGGTCACCGACATGGACCCGCACCTGCTCGCGTTCCTGCGCGGCCAGGCGCATGGCGGGCAGCCGCTGGTCGAGATCGACACCAGCTGGTTGGACGTCGGTCATGTCGACGAAGTGCTGGCGTTTGTGCCGACCCAGAGCAACCGGTTCGGCACCGCCACGCTGCGTGCATCGCCGACGGTGGCGTTCGCACTGATCGACGCGCTGGCGAACCGGTTCTGGGACGGGCTGTCCATCCTGGAACGGTCGCAGTATCCGAACCCGTACCGCTACTCGGCGGTCCTGCCGCGCCGGACCGACAAGGGCACAAGCCCGGTCACCATGCTCATGCGTGGCCAGGAATGGCTGCACGACGATTCGCCGGACCTGATGAACCCTATCGAGCCGCCGTTGATCTACACCGAGCTGGCCAAGGCGGACGCGGCATTCCAGATCTCGGCACACCGCATACCGCTGCCACACCCGCCCCAGCGGGAGAGCTTCGGCCCGTTCCCGGCGGACATCAGCATCTTCGAGTTGCCGCATTTCGACGACGGCACCAACGCCGACCTGGAGGAGAACCAACTCACCGAGATCGAGCAACGGCTCACCGACGCGTTCGGCAACGTGCCGATCCTCCGCCTGCCGGTGATCTTCGACAATCTCGACAAGGCCACCGGAACGACCAAGGCGTTCACTCCGGACCTGGCGAACCTGCAAGTCGTCGGGGACCGGCTGCTGGTGCCGCGCCCGTACGGCCCCCGCGCCCGGGTGCCCGACGCGGTGGCGGTGCTCCGTGACGTCGCGGCGACCCACCGTGACGTGGAGGCCAGCGCGTTCACCGATAAGGACCTCCGTACCCGCCGCCTGGACCGCACCTACATCTGGGTACGCGACGCGTTCATCCTCGGCAACGGCGGCAACCATGCGGCGTCACTGGCGGACGCCTTTGCCGACGGCTTTCCCGGCGTTGCGCAGGAAGAGGTGCGCAAGCGCATCATCAGGGCGAACCCCGGCGCGTTCTTCCCCAACGGAAACCTGCGATCAGGCTGGCGAAAACTGTCCATCCCGGAGGGCACCGTCGACGTGTTCGAGGCGTGGACCGATGCAGTGGCCAGGTCACTCGGGCTCACCGTCCAGTGGGTGGATGCCTGGTACTACCACATCCGACTGGGCTCGATCCACTGCGGCACCAACGTCATCCGCCGCCCACGAACCGACCGGACGTCGGCGTGGTGGCGGCAGGCCGCCATACCTCAACCAGTCGCGTCAAGACGCTGAACGACCTGCCATCCGGCCCGGGAACGTGACTTCGAAGACCAGGCCGCTCTTGCAGCCGTGGTCCTCAAAGGGAAGCGCGTCGATCAGTGGCAGTTCATCGGCTGTCCGGCCCCGAGGTGTTGCCGAGTCCGCCTCGTCCAGTGCGGTGATCTTCGCCTGAAGTTGCTTCTCGTCCTTGGCTAGTTCGTTGTAGCTGCCTCGCAAAGCGGCTTAAACGGGTCGTCTGAGGTTGCCCCTGTGGACCGGACACCCTGATCCCAGACAGTGG